>NZ_BAAHJH010000001.1:0-4800000 GCF_054655275.1 Nocardia sp. IFM 10818 | reverse complement strand
AAGGGGCCGTTGTTGTCCACTGCCACACCCGAATACAGCGGTCAGGGCCCGGTGGAGACCTACCTGTTCGACGCCGCCACCCACCACGGTCTTCCTGAGCATTCGCCGCGCGTCAGCAGTCTGCCGAGCCCCGCGGGCCGCCGCCGAGCGCCGTCGCCCGGCCAGCGGTGCTCGCCGCGTCCGGGGGCGGTGCCCGCGAGCAGCCGAAACCTGTTGGTGGCTGTCGCAGTTGGTGTGACCATAGAGGCATGCGTAGGCGGCGCACCGGCGAGTCGTGGCGCATTCGGCTGGGGTGGATCCTGCTCGGCACGGCCATGGCAATTCTCCTGGTGGCCTTGCCGGTCTGGGCGGTAGCGACCGGCGACGTGAACAAGGTTGCGGGATGGGCGAATATCCTCGCCCTGCCGGTCTCGGCGCTCGGTCTGGTGCTGCTGGTGGTCGAGACCCGTTCGGCGCAAACAGCACAGCCCGAGCGGCGGCGGCCATGGATGGCGCCGCCGCTGGACCGGATGATCGAGCGCCCCGAGCTGGGGGAGCGGCTGCTGGCGGCATTGACCACACCGGGAGTGTCCGAGGTGGGTCTGAGCACCGGGCTGCACGGTGCGGGCGGCCTCGGCAAAACCCGCTTGGCGACCTGGGTGTGCCACCGGCCGGAGGTCGAGCGCCGGTACCCGGGCGGACTGTTGTGGGTCACCGTCGGGCAGGAGGCGCGGGGCGCGGACCTGGCCGCACGAATCAACGACCTGACCGCGACCCTGGCCGGCGGGGAACGACCGATGCTGTCGGATCCGGACGCGGCCGGTGCCGAACTGGGCCGGCAACTCGACACGGGCCACCCGGTGCTGCTGGTGGTCGATGATGTGTGGGAAGACTGCCAGCTGCGCCCCTTCCGCTTCGGCGGGCGCGACTGCACCCGGCTGGTCACCACCCGCATCCCCGATCTGCTTCCGCCCACCAGTGGCCGCATCTGCGTCGATGTGATGTCGCAGGTGCAGGCGCAGCAGCTGATCGCCGACGGCGTAACCGGCCTCTCCTCGGAACAGATTGCGCGGCTTGCGAATCTGGCCGGCCGCTGGCCGGTGCTGCTGAACCTGGTCAACGCCGCACTACGCCGGCGGATAGCGCGCGGGCAGCCTGCCGAACTCGCGGCCGAGGACATCACCTACCGCCTGTCGGTCGAGGGCCCGGCGGCCTTCGATCCCGCCCGCGCCGACGACCGCGGCCGCGCGGTCGCCGCAACGGTGCAAGCCAGCCTGGCCCTGCTGACGCCCGCCGACCGCGAACGCTGCCTCGACCTGGCGATCTTCCCCGAGGACGTCGACATCCCACTGACCGTGCTCCGCCTGTTGTGGACCGGCGGGGAAGTCGAGTCGACCTGCGAAGAACTGGCGAGCCTGGGCTTGGTCAGCGACTACCGCCTCGACCCGCCGGGCCCGCGACTGGTCGTGCACGATGTCGTGCGCGCGCACCTGCGCACGCGCCGCACCACCACCGAACAGGCTGCCGCCCATGCCCAGTTGGTCGACGCAGTCTCCACCCAACTCCCCGCGCACGGGCCCGGAGCGCCCCAACCGTGGTGGCTGCTGCCCGCGAATATCGACTATCTGTGGCGGTACCTGCCCTACCACCTGCATCACGCGCGGCGAGACGATCTGCTCGTGGCGCTACTGCGCGATCTGCGGTGGACCGAAGCGAAGGCTCGCAGATTCGGTTCGGCGGTGAGCGTGGAAGCCGATCTGGCACTTGTGGATACGCCCACCACGAACGCATTGCGGGAAGCGCTGCACCGGATCGGGCACCTGCTCGGCCCGATCGACCCGCCGGCCGCGCTCGGCGCAACCCTGGCCAGTTGGCTGCGCGGCGTCACCGGACTCGACGAGATCGTCGACCGCTACCGTGCGTCCCTGCCGCGACCACGGCTGGAGCTGGCAGCACCGGCGGCCACCCGGCCACCCGCCGCCGCACTCGGTGATGCCTCGGGCTCGGCCGGGCACCTCGGCGAGGTGACCAGCTGTGCGTTCTCCCCGGACGGAACGCTGCGCGCCACCGCGAGCACCGACGGAACGGTGCGCATCTGGGGAGTGGCGGACGGTTCCTGCCGTTGCGCCCTGCGCTTTCCCGGCCCCGTGGTCGGCATCGCGTGGCATCCCGATATGACGAGGCTGTGCGTCACCGGTGGAGCCGGCGCCCACACGATCGACTACCTCCCGTGAATCCTTCTTGTGCGCAACGCAGTTCGAATGCTCATGGCCACGGGTCGTGAGCGAACTCGGCGCGGGTGCGGTGCAGGTGTCGCGCGCGGAATCGTCGAAGCTCGCGCGGTACTCAGTGCGCCGTCCAGGGACGGAGTTTCTCCGGGTTGCGGATCACCCAGATGCGGGTGATGCGGTCGTCGGCGAAATCGAACGCGTAGACCGCGACCACCTCCCCGGCCAGCTCGGCTACCAGGCCGGGCTGGCCGTTCACGGTGCGTTCGAGGAGGGCGACTCCGGAGCGCTGGGCGGCGATTTCCATCCAGGCGCCGGCGATGTTCTCGGCGCCGGTGATGGGGTCGCGGAAGGCGGGGACCAGGCCGCCGCTGTCGGCGGTGGCGATCGCCTGGGGGTCGAGCAGGCCGATGAGGGCCGCGATATCCCTTGTGTCCCAAGCTTCTTTGAAACCGCGGACGATATCGGCGCGATGCGTGGCGGAGGGGGCGTCGGCGGTGCGGATGCGGCGGCGGGCGCTGGAGGCGAGCTGGCGGCAGGCGGCGGGGGTGCGGCCGACGATATCGGCGACTTCGGCGAAGGAGTAGCGGAAGACGTCGTGCAGCACGAAGGCGACGCGTTCGGCGGGGGTCATGGAGTCCAGGACGACGAGGAAGGCCATGCTGATCGACTCGTCGAGGGTCACGCGGTCGGCCGGATCGGCGGGGACGGGACCGCTGAGCCATTCGGAGCGGTCGGGCACCGGTTCCGGAATCCATTCGCCGACATAGCGTTCGCGCCGGGCGCGGGCGGAGCCGAGCAGGTCGAGGCAGATGCGGCTGGCCACCGTGGTGAGCCAGGCGCCCGGTGCGGTCACGTCCTCGCGCTGCCGGTCGGAGAGCGCGTACCAGCGGCTGTAGGTCTCCTGCACCACGTCCTCGGCCTCGGCCAGGGAGCCGAGCAGCCGGTAGGCGAGGTTGAGCAGTTGCCGGCGTTCGCTGATCACCGCGCTCAGCTGCGGGTCGGTCATGGTGTCGGCTCCTTCGGTCGATGCGGCCTCATCCCTATCGACGAAACAGGGAGCCGAAGTGTGAGGCGTCCCGGCACGTGCGAGGCGGCCTGACATTCCGATCGGCTGTGTCGTCGGAAAGGTGTCACACATTCGGAAGCGTAGGAGTTTCGACCATGACCAGAATCGGCATCATCCTCGGCAGCACCCGGCCCAATCGCAAGGGGCCGCAGGTCGCGCAATGGGCTCTGGAAGCGGCAGCGCAGCGCGGCGACGCCGAGTTCGAGCTGATCGACCTGCGCGAGCACCCGCTCCCGCATCTGGACGAGGCGGTGCCGCCGATGTTCGGCCCGTCCGTCCACGAGCACACGCGCGCCTGGGCCGAGCGGCTGGCGCCGTTGGACGGCTTCGTCGTCGTGACCCCCGAATACAACTTCGGCGCTCCGGGCGTGCTGAAGAACGCCCTCGACCACGCCTTCGCCGAGTGGAGAAATAAGGCGGTCGGATTCGTTTCCTACGGCGTGAACGGCGGCGTCCGCGCGGTGGAGCATTTGCGCCCGGTCTGCTGCGGCCTGGGGATGGCCGTGGTCGGCTACCCGGTCGTCATCTCGCTGCTCACCGATTTCGTGAACCACACCGACTTCCAGCCGGGCGAACACCACGCCAAGGCCCTGAACACCATGCTGGACGGGGTCGTGTCCTGGAGCGGCGCCCTCGCGCCACTGCGGCAGCCCGCCGAAACCACCCTCGTCAATTCCTGAAGGACCCGATCATGTCCGCTTCCCCCGACCTCCGCGCTCTCACCGACCGCCTCGAAATCGAAGCCCTCTGCGCGCAATTCACCGACGCGGTGATGATGCACGACTTCCACCGCCTGGCCACGCTGTTCACCGACGACGCCGTCCTGCGCATTCCCGACGCCGGCATCGAAGTGGCCGGCCGCGCGCAATTCGAGCCCGGCATGCGCCGCATGCAGGACGCCTGGGACTACTTCGTCCAGCACACCCACCCCGGTACGACCACCATCGACGGCGACACCGCCGCCGGCCGCGCCCACATCTGCGAGTTCGGCCGATTGCGCAACGGCAGCTCGCATCTGAACTACGCCATCTACCACGACCGCTACCGCCGCACCGCCGACGGCTGGAAGTTCACCGAACGCGTCTACGAGATCCGCTACCTCGACAACTCGCCGCTGCCGGGCTCCCCGCCGGGAGCGGACGGCGCGGGCGTGGACATCGACGCCGTGCAACAACACGGGTGATCGCGCACAGCCTGTAGACCGGAAACCGCAGGGGCACGCCCGCATCCGGAAAGCGCGCCCTGCCGCGCAGGACGGCTGCAATCCGCCCCGCCTTTCATTTCCGCTGGTCTGTTTTCAAACGCGCTGTTACAGTCGCGCCGTAAGCACTGCACCACAAGGGCTTTCGTTTGCTTGGCAGTTGCTGTTCGGTTGAACTTGGGGAGGGGCGATGCAGATTCCCGAGGGCACGAC
Organism: Nocardia sp. IFM 10818; assembly: GCF_054655275.1. Taxonomy (NCBI): domain Bacteria; kingdom Bacillati; phylum Actinomycetota; class Actinomycetes; order Mycobacteriales; family Nocardiaceae; genus Nocardia; species Nocardia sp. IFM 10818. The sequence continues at coordinate 4,795,310 of NZ_BAAHJH010000001.1, read as the reverse complement.
CTTTGCGGGCTATCGCATCGTGCGCACGCTGGGCGTGGGCGGGATGGGCACGGTATTCCTGGCCCGGCATCCACGGCTTCCGCGCGAGGACGCGCTGAAGCTGTTGCCGGACGGGCGCGGCGGGAGCGCGGATTTCCGGGCGCGATTCCTGCGGGAAGCCGAGCTGGCGGCGCGGTTGCAGCATCCGAATCTGGTGTCGGTCCTGGATCGGGGCGAGCAGGACGGTCATTTGTGGATCGCCATGCAATACGTCGACGGCCCCGACCTGTCCCGGATCCTCGACGCGTCCCCGGCCGGGCTGGATCCCGCGCGGGCGGTGCACATTCTCACCGAGGCCGCGCGCGGTCTCGACGAGATCCACCGGGCGGGATTGCTGCACCGCGATGTGAAACCGGCCAACCTGCTCGTCGCTCCGCAGGCCGGCGGCCCGGAACGGGTGCTGGTAACCGATTTCGGCATCGCCCGCCCGGAGGATGATTCCACCACGCTGGCCGACGCCGGATCGGTCACCGCCACCCTCGCCTACGCCGCGCCCGAGCAGATCAGCGGGGGCGCGGTCGACCGGCGCGCCGATGTGTACGCGCTGGGCTGCACGCTGTATCAGATGCTCACCGGTTCGGTGCCGTTCCCGCGCGAGAATCCGGGCGCGATCATGTACGCGCACCTGCACGACCGGGTTCCGCCGCCGTCCCAGCGGAATCCGCGGCTACCGGCGGGGTTCGACACCGTGATCGCCACAGCCATGGCCAAGCGCCCCGCGGACCGGTACTCCGGCTGCGGGGCGCTGGCCGCGGCCGCCCAGGCGGCGCTGATCGGTCGGCGCCCGCCGGGCCGGTGGCGCCGGCCCCGCGTGCTCGCCGCCGCGGCGGCGGCGCTGGCGGCGGTGCTGGTGGCCGCGGCGCTCACCGGACTGCGCGATGCGGAACCCGCACCGGCGGCGGCCGTGCAGCGCCCGATCTCCGGCACCGTCGACGCCGCCCAGTGGGGTGCGTATGCCTATGTCGCACAGACATTTCCGGACCTGCTGCCGCCGACGCCGATGAGCGCCGGATATCGGGAACTGGCCTTCTGCGTGCCACAGGACGAGCGGAAACGCGAGATCGACCCCGACCGCCCTGTCGCGGTGGCCAGATTGTTCTGCCTCGGGAATCTCGACCCGGTGCAGACATTGGAGGTCATCTGCAATGCCGACCGTACGCCCATTATCCCGGCGCGTTCCCTCGCCCGCCCCGAAGGTGACGAGAGCTGGTCGCGCCCATCGGGTTCGGGCCGGCTCTACTGGGGCGTCGACACACTGGAAGACGCCGGTCACCCACGCTTGAACCATCGCAGCCTGGGCGTGCTCGACGTGATCTTCAACGAGCCGGATCGCAACTTCTGCTGGATGCGGGTCCATGGCGAAACCACGACCGGCGCCGCGCTGCGGGACCTCTGGTGGACCGACGCCCCACTGTGACCGCTGCCGCCCTGGACCAGATCAGCTCCCGGAGAACCGAAGTGACGCCGCAATTCCCCGACAAGGCCCGCCGCCTGGGCCTGGCCGCACTGGCCGCGGCCCTGCTCGCCGCGTGCACGGTGACCGGAGATCCGACCCCGCACTATCCGGATCCGTCCACCCTGGAGACCGGTGACTACAGCGCCATACCCTTCGAAACACCCAGCGGCAGCGAGGCATACGGCCGGATCCTGGAATCGGTGCGGATGGCCGAGGCGATGATGGATCCGGCCGAGGCCGACCGCACGCTCACCGAGCCGGCGGGTCTGTCCGACATCATGCCGCTGCCGACACCGCAGAAGGCCGCTATTCTGCTGGCTCAGCCGGTCCGGGCGGTCCTGGAACGCCACGGCATGCTGGCCGGAGTCGCCGTGGGCGCCTCCGACCGGGCCGGGGAGCAGGCCCCGGAGCCCGGTCGGGCCCGCGTGCTGACCGTGATCGTGCTGCGCTTCCCGGATTCCGATGCGGCGCAACGCGCGGCCGCCGACATCGATGCGGTCGACGCCGCGGTGAGCCCGGACAATATCGGCGTCACGATTCCGGATCACCCTGCCGCTCGGGCGCATTGGCGCCCGAGCGTGCCGACGCTCGCGGCCACCGTCGCCCACGATGTCTACGCCATCAGCGTGATCGCCGGTCACACCGCCACCGACCTCACGGTCCTGACCGGACTCGCTCGCGCCGCTTTCGCGGCCCAGATCACCCGGCTGCGAGATTTCGCGCCGACCCCGCGCGAGCAACTCGCGACGCTGCCGCTGGACCCGCACGGCATGATCCGGCGCACGGTGCCGGAGGCTCCCGGCCGTTGGCCGTATCCGGCGGTGGTTGTCCACTCTCAGCAGCTGAACGCCGGATGGGATTCCTTGATCAGCGCTTCGGGAGTGGCCTACGGCCCGCGCGGCGCCTGGCTCTGGGGTGGGCGCCGGAACACCGATACGCCGCCGGATCTGCTCGTCTACAACGGGTTCAACGCCCTGCACCGGTTTCCGAGCGCCGCCATCGCGCGCCGCTGGTTCGCCGGCACGCCCGCGCGGATGGCGGACATGTCGGTGCGCGCGGTGGCGGCCCCCGCGGGCGTGCCGGACGTCTGGTGCTGGGAATCACCCTCACCGGACTTCTGGAGCCTGACGAAATACAGTTGCCGGGTGATCTACGGGCGTTATGTGGCAACGGTTCTCGCCCGCGACCTGACCAACCTGCATCACAAGACCGCCGCCCAGTACGGGCTGCTGGTGAACAGCGAATAAGCCGGTGGAGGCGCCACTGAGACCGGGGACGGTATTCGCCGGATACCGCATCGACCGCGTCCTCGGCAGCGGCGGTATGGGCACGGTCTATCTTGCCGCCCATCCCCGCCTGCCCCGCCACGATGCCCTGAAGGTGCTGTCGGCGCGGTCCGACGCGGAGTACCGGGCGCGGTTCTTCCGTGAGTCGGAACTGGTTGCCGGGCTGGATCATCCGAATATCGTCGCGGTGCGCGACCGCGGCATCGAGGGTGAACAGCCCTGGCTCGCCATGCAATTCGTCCATGGCGGCGATGCCGCCGCGCTGATTCGCCGCAACCCCGGCGGGATCCCGGCGCCGGCGGCGGTGCACATCGTGACCGAGGCGGCGTGCGGACTCGATACCGCGCATCGCGCCGGAATCCTGCACCGCGATGTCAAACCGGCCAATCTGATGCTGGAACCGGTTGCGGCGGGACCGGATCGGGTCTACCTCACCGATTTCGGCATCGCCAAGGCCGCCGCGGGCGCCACCGTGCTGACCGAGGCGGGCGCGGTACTGGCGACCGTGGCCTATGCGGCGCCCGAACAGCTCACCGGCGCGGCCATCGATCAGCGCGCCGATGTGTATGCGCTGGGTTGTACCCTCTATGAGCTGCTGACCGGCGGCAAACCGTTCCCGCGCCCCACCTTGGCCGCGGTCATGCACGCGCATCTGGCCGATCCGCCGCCACGAGTCAGCGACCGCAATCCCGGACTCGCCCCCGCCTTCGACGCGGTGGTGGCGCGGGCGCTGGCCAAGGATCCCGGGCACCGCTACGCGTCCTGCGGTGAGCTCGCCGCCGCTGCCGCCGCCGCGCTCAGTGGGCAGACGGCGCCCGAACAGTCCCCTGCCCGCCCGGCCGCACGGCCCCGGCGGCGCGCTCGGGCCGCCGTGGCCATTGCCGCCGTGGCAGCGCTGGCCGCGGCGAGCCTGCTGCTGGTCCTGAACCGGAATTCCGGTGGCGCACCGGCGGGCCCGACCGTGGCGAACGCCCCGACCACGCCGAGTGCTAGTCCGGTGACCTGGGGAAATTACGGTTATGTGGCACAGGCGTTCCCGGCACTGCTGCCCGCCGGCCCCACCGCGAGCGGATACCAGGGCGTTCGCTGCTGGGCGGTGGACTCCGAATTGCGCCAGGTCGATCCCGCCACACCGCTGGGCGCCACCACGCGGCTGACCTGCCGGGGCAATGGCAATCCGCTCGACCAGCTCGCGGTCGTGTGCAATACCGACCGGAGCCCGGCGACCATCGGCACCATCGTGGACATCACCGTGACCGGTGACGAGCAGTGGGAGCGTCCCTCCGGTCGCGGGCGCCTGATCTGGGCGGATACCGCCCAGACACCGGCCGAGGGTTTTCTGCAGATCCAATTCGACGATCCGGCGCGCAATTTCTGCCGGCTCCTGGTCTGGGGCGGCGCCTCCGGGCAGGACCTGCGGGACCGCTGGTGGCCGACCGCTCCGCTCTAGCGGATGCCCGGAAGATGCCGTGTGCATGCACCTTTCGGCGCTGAGCGAATGAAAGCCTCGGTCGCGTGCCTGCGGCGTACGGTGAGGATCCGGCCGAATCCGGGGAGGAGCACGTGGACTTCGCCGAGGGTAGGGCATTCGCGGGGTATCGCATCGAGCGCAAGCTGGGTGCCGGTGGGATGGGCACCGTGTACTTGGCGCAGCATCCGCGACTGCCGCGCAAGGATGCGCTGAAGGTGCTCGCGGACGGGCGCGGGCGGGATCCGGAGTTCCGGGAGCGGTTTCTGCGGGAGGCGGAAGCCGCTGCGCGGCTGGACCATCCGAATCTGGTGACGGTTCGCGACCGGGGCGAGGAGGGCGATCTGCTCTGGATTGCCATGCGTTACGTGGACGGCGTCGACCTGGCCGCGTTGATCCGGCGCGGACGAGCGGCGCTGGGGATCGAGCGGGTCGTACACCTCATTACCGAAGCGGCACAGGGACTGGACGAGATCCATCGAGCCGGGCTTCTGCACCGGGATGTGAAACCCGCCAACATTCTGGTCGCCGAGCAGGTCGGCGGACCGGATCGGGTGTTCATCACCGATTTCGGAATCGCGCACTCGGTGGCGACTTCGACGGTCGACGCCCGAACCAGCGGAGTGACGGGGACGCTCGCGTACGCGGCTCCGGAGCTGTTGCGTGGCGGGCGCATCGATCACCGGGCCGATGTGTATTCGCTCGGGTGCACGCTCTACCACCTGCTCACCGGTTCGCCGCCGTTTCCCAGGGACACCCTGGGCGCGGTCATGTACGCCCACCTCAACGAGCCGCCGCCACGACCGTCTGCGCGAGATGCACAGCTGCCGAAGGGCTTCGATGCTGTCATCGCGCGGGCCATGGCCAAGAATCCGGCGCATCGGTTCGCCGGCTGCGGGGAACTCGCGGCGGCCGCGCGAGTGGCACTGTCCGGTGGTGAGGTCGCCGGACCACCGAGGCGATGGAAGCGAGGACGAATACCGGTCGTCGCGCTGTTGGTCGCGGTGGCGGCTACGGGGGTGATCTTCGCCATGAATCCGCGTGATCCGGCGCCGGATCCGGTGCGATCGAATGCGCCGCGGACCGGCACCACCGAACCGGCGGAGTGGGGAGAGGTGGCGTTCATCGCCGAAGCATTCCCGGATCTGTTGCCGCCCAACCCGTTATCCGTCGGGTATCAAGAGCTGGGCTTCTGCCAAGTTCATGGGCCGGACTCGGAGGTGGTTTCCTTCGGCCGGTCCATCGCATCGCCACAGCTGGTCTGCCTCGGCGATACGGATCCGGTGTGGTCGGTGACGATCACCTGCAATACCGACCGCTCCGCCATCGCGCCCGGAGTGCCGGTGGCCCTGGTAGAGGGAAACGAGCCCTGGCGGCGACCGTCGGGCAGCGGCCGGCTGTTCTGGGGCAAAGAGCGTCTGCCAGAAGAGGACTCGGGCGCGCTCTCGGGTCTGAACATCGGCATACTCGACGTGTACTTCGACGATGCGAACCGAAACTTCTGCTGGATGCGGGTGGTCGGCGCGGGCGCCTCCGGAGCCGAACTCAAAACGAAATGGTGGCCGAACGCGCCGCTGTGAATGTGGCCGTCCGGGGAAATGGGCGAGTATGACCGGTTCGATGCACGGTGTTCGCGCCGCTGTTCTGCTGCTGACCGTCGCGCTGGCCGCCGTCACCAGTTGCACGATCGAGGGCAATCCGGTCCCGGCGCATCCGGACCCCACGACGCTCGATGTGGGCGGCTACAGTGTGCAGCCGCTCGCCGCGCCCGACGGAAACGAGCAGTACGGTCGCGTGGTCGAATCGGTGCGAATGGCGGACGCGCTCATCGATCCGGCGGAAGTGATTCCCGAACTGATCTTTCCGATCGCGGGCCGGGCGGTGAACCCGTTGCCGACACCGATCAAGGCACGAATGCTGCTCGCCGAAGCGACACGCCCGGTATTGGAGCGTGAGGGTCTGGTGGCCGGCTGCGCGATCACCCAGACCGAGGCCGCGAACGATTTCGAGGTCGGCAAAGCGCGGGTGCTGACGGTTATCGTGCTCCGGTTTCCGAATGCCGAGGCCGCCGCTCGGGCGGCGCGGGACATCGATGGCACCGACGCCGCTGTGAGTCCGGAGAACGTGCCGGTGCAGATTCCGGGACATGCTGACGCGCACGCACATTGGCGCCCCGCGGTGCCGACGCTTGCGGCCACCATCGCGCTCGACACCTACGTGGTGAGTGTGCTGGCCGGTCATACCTCGACCGATCCGGGCGTGCTCACGGCCATGGCGAGTAGTGCGTTCACCAGGCAACTGGCGCGGTTGCGTGACTTCGCGCCCACCCCGTTGGATCAACTGGCCACACTGCCGCTGGATCGGGAGGGGATGATCAGCCGTCTGGTGCCGGAATCTCCGGGGCGGTGGTCGTATCCCGCGGTGGTCGCCAACACCCTCGACGAGAATGCCGGATGGAACGCGGCGATGAGCGCCTCCGGTGTGGTGTTCGGGCCCCGCGGTGCGTCGCTGTGGTCGGGACGTAGCCTGACGAACCGGCAGGTGGAGTACGTGGCGGTGCACATCCGCGATTCCCTCACGCGATACTCGAATCCCGCCGCCGCCCGCGCGGCCTGGCTGGAGGCCAAGCGCAACAGTGAACTGAATGAATCGGAGCGAAGCGCCGAGAGCCCGCCGGGTGTCCCCGATGCCTTCTGTGTCGAGACCGCCGGCGTGGAGACTCTGCGATATATGTGCAGAGTCCTGTATGGGCGCTATATGGCCACACTCCTGATGCGTGATCTGAAGGCAGCACAGCAGCGGGTGGCAGCGCAGTACGGGCTGCTGGTCAACGGCGGCTGACCGTGCCCGATGAGTTGCTCCCCGGGACGCTGTTCGCCGGCTTTCACATCGAGCGCCTGCTGGGCCGCGGTGGAATGGGGGCGGTGTATCTGGCCAGGCATCCGCGATTGCCGCGCTACGTCGCATTGAAGGTGCTGCCGGATTCGCTGGGCGCGGACCCGGAATATCGTTCGCGATTCGGGCGAGAGGCCGAGTTGGCGGCCCAGCTCGATCACCCGAATGTCGTGGCGGTATGGGATCGCGGAATCGAGGGCGGATGCCTCTGGATAGCAATGGAATTCGTGGACGGACCCGATGCCGCCGCGCTACTGCGCCGGACACCCGGCGGCTTGCCGCCCGATGTGGCGCTGGACATCGTGGTGCAGGTGGCCGGCGGACTGGATGAGGCGCATCGCGCCGGAATGCTGCACCGGGATGTCAAGCCCGCCAACTTCCTGATCGAGTCGCAGCCGGGGCGGCCCGACCGGGTGTATGTCTCGGACTTCGGCATTGCGCGAACCGTGGCCCACCAGACCACGCTGACCCGGCCCGGAACGGTGGTGGCGACCCTGGCATATGCCGCACCGGAACAAATCGAAGCGCGGCCGCTGGATCACCGGGTGGATGTGTACGCCCTGGGGTGCGCGCTGTACGAGCTGCTGACCGGGTTGAAACCCTTTCCGCGTCGCACCGATGTGGAAGTACTGGTGGCGCATCTGCAGGATCCGCCGCCCCGGGCTTCCGCGGCCGACCCGCGGTTGCCGGCGGCGATCGACGATGTGATCGCGCAGGCGATGTCGAAGGAGCCGGCGGACCGTTTCGACTCGTGCGGGGCACTCGCGCGGGCGGCGTTGGCGGCGTTCGCGACCGGGGAACCATCGCGCGTGCGACGGAATCGCCGGCGGCGGTGGGTGGCGGCCGCTCTCCCGGTGGCCGCGGTGGCGGCTGTCGCGGTGGGTTTCGTCATGGCGAACACGAGGTCGGTCGGCGACGCGGACCTGACGGACTCCCTGGTCGTGACCACTCCGGTGAACCCGGTGACGTGGGGAAACTACGACTTCGTCGTCGAAACGTTCCCCTCGCTGCTGCCGTCGAGCCCCATTTCGAGCGGCTTTCAAGGGACCAGGTGTGTACCGTCCGAAACCGGCTCGGGAGACCTCGATCCGTGGGCGGCGGTGGGATCGGTCGCCACCTTGGGCTGTCGCGGCGATGGGGACCCCGTGCAGACGTTCTTGGTGCGCTGCAATTCGGATCGGAGCGTGATCGTCACGGAGCCCGATCCGTCGGTGTCCATCGAAGGGACGGAGTCCTGGAAACGCGGGACGGGGGAAGGGCGGATCACCTGGTGGAGCGGTACCGATTACCAGGGCACGGCGGTGACGGGTTTGAGCGTCCAATTCGACGATGCCGAGCGCAATTTCTGCATGATCCAGGTGGTGGGGAAAGGCTCGTCCCCGGCCCGCGAACTGGTGGATCGCTGGTTCGCCGTCGCACCGATCTAGGAGGGGCTATCCGATTGGGGCGCGGCGGTATTCGCGGCGTCGAGTTCGGCGAGGATGGCGCGCAGGGTTTCCCGGCGTTCCGGGGACAGGGTGGCGAACAGGTCCCGGGCGGCGCGGCGGCGGGCGGCCGACATGCGGGTGAGGACGGCGTGGCCGGAGTCGGTCGGAGCGACCAGGGTGGCGCGGCGGTTGGCGGGGTCCACGGTGCGGGTGACCAGGCCGGCGGACTCCAAGGCGTCGACGACGGTGGTGACGGAGCGGGGGACTATGCCGAGGCGGTCGGCGAGGGCGGACATGCGCAGCGGTTGGGCGGCGCGGGCGAGGACGCGGAGGGCCCGGGCCTGGCCGGGGGTGAGGCCCAGGGGGGCGAGGTCGGCGGACTGGGTGCGGCGAATGCGGCGGGCGGCGCGCAGGAACAGTTCGGGTAGGTCGCTCTCGGGGGCCTCGTCCATGTTTCTGAGCATAGGTCATTGTTCTTGGGAACAATTATGAGTCAGGCTCAGTTATAGGGCGTATTGCCGAAGGAAGGGAGGCGCCTATGGCTGCCCGATCCGAACTTCGCCGGATCATCCGGCTGTTTCATCCCTATCGAGGCCGGCTCGCCGTGGTGGGCGCGCTGGTCGCGCTGTCCTCGATCGTGGGGTTGGCCTCGCCGTTCATGCTGCGGGGCATTCTGGACGACGCGCTGCCGCACGGGCGCACCGGACTGCTGAGCCTGCTCGCGCTGGGCATGATCGCGGTCGCGGCGCTGACCTCGGTGTTCAGTGTGTGGCAGACCTATTTGTCGACATCGGTGGGGCAGCGGGTCATGCACGATCTGCGCACCGCGGTCTATGAGCGGCTGCAATCCATGCCGCTCGCGTTCTTCACCGGCACCCGCACCGGCGAGGTGCAATCGCGCATCGCCAATGACATCGGCGGAATGCAGTCCACGGTCACCTCGGTCGCGACGTCCCTGGTCGCCAACTTCACCTCCGTACTGGCCGCGCTGATCGCGATGGTCGCGCTGGATTGGCGGTTGACGCTGGTATCGCTGACCATGCTGCCGGTATTCGTGTGGATCAGCCGCCGGGTCGGTTCCGAGCGGCGGCAGATCACCGGCGAGCGGCAGAAACAGCTCGCGTCCATGTCGGCGATCGTCGAGGAATCGCTGTCGGTGAGCGGAATCCTCCTGGGCCGCACCATGGGCCGTTCCCCGGCGCTGGTCGAGGACTTCGCCCGCGAATCACGCGATCTGGTGGACCTGGAGATCCGCTCCAATATGGCCGGGCGCTGGCGGCAATCCACCATCTCCATCGTCATGGCGGCCATGCCCGCCATCGTCTACTGGGCCGCCGGCCTCACCTCCGCCGCCGGCACACCGCTCGTCTCGCTCGGCACGCTGGTCGCGTTCACCACCCTGCAGGCCGGACTGCTGCGCCCGGCGGTCATGCTGCTGTCCACCGGCGTCGAGGTGCAGAGTTCGCTGGCCCTGTTCGGCCGCATCTTCGAATACCTGGATCTGCGACCGGATATCGCCGAACCGGCGAAGCCGGTCGCACTGCCCGCCGGCGGTGTCACGGGCGCGGTGCGGTTCGAGCAGGTCGGCTTCGCCTACGACCCCGCCGATCGGGATATCCTGCGCGATATCGATATCGAGGTGCCCGCCGGGTCGAGCCTGGCCATTGTCGGCGAAACCGGTTCCGGCAAGACCACTCTCGGCTATCTGGTGGCCCGCCTCTACGACGCCGCCTCCGGCCGCGTCACCATCGACGGAATCGATGTCCGCGACCTGAGTTTCGCCGACCTTGCCGCGACGGTCGGGGTGGTCTCCCAGGAGACCTACCTCTTCCACGCCTCGGTGGCCGACAATCTGCGCTTCGCCAAACCCGATGCGACAGACGAGGAACTGCGCGCCGCGGCCCGCGCCGCCCAGATCCACGACCACATCACCGGACTGCCCAACGGCTACGACACCCTGGTCGGCGAACGCGGCTACCGCTTCTCCGGCGGTGAGAAACAGCGCCTGGCCGTGGCCCGCGCCATCCTGCGCAACCCGCCGATCCTGGTCCTCGACGAGGCCACCAGCGCCCTGGACACCCGCACCGAACGCGAGGTCCAGGACGCCATCGACGCCCTGTCGGCCGGGCGCACCACCATCACCATCGCGCATCGCCTCTCGACCATCCGCGACGCCGACCAGATCGTGGTCCTCGACCGCGGCCGCGTGCTCGAACGCGGCACCCATGCCGAGTTGCTGGACCGTAACGGCGCCTATGCCGATCTGCTCGCCCGTGACGAACTGGTGGCAGTCGCCTGAGATGACAAGGGCCGCAACCGGAAGGTTGCGGCCCTGGCGAAAACCGGATCAGCCGATACCGGGAATGTAGCCGGAGATTGGTTTCGAGCATCCCTGGGCGGGTCGCCGCATCCGCTGCTCAACCGCGGCGGATGCGGCGGTAGGCCGGGGAGGCCGCGGCGGCGATGGCCAGGTGCGCGGCGAGCTCCGGGATTTCGCCGTCGTGCAGGGCCGCCACGGTGAGTCGCACGTGGTCGTTGTGCGGATGGTCGGTGACCTCGAACGGGCCGCCGGGAGAGGCCTTGATACCGGCGGCGGCCAGCGAGATCATGGCGGCGTTCTCGTCGGCGACCGGCAGCCAGAGGTTGATGCCGTCGCCGCGGGCGATCCGGATGTCGTGCCGGGACAGGGCCTTTCGCAGCGCCTCGGCGCGGGCGCGGTAGACGGTGCGGGCCCGGGCGACCGTCGCGCGGGCCGCATCATCGGTGAGCATGTGCAGCAGCACGCGCTGGAGCAGGCGGCTCGACCAGCCGGGGCCGAGCATGCGGCGCTCGATGACCGGGTCCAGCAGATCGGGCGGGCCGCCCGCCACCGCCAGGCGCAGGTCCGCGCCATGGGATTTGGAGTACGAGCGAATGTGCACGGTGCGGGCGGGCAGGCGCGCGCCCAGCGATCGGGCGGGGGAGTGCGCGATACCGGCCGAGTGATCGTCCTCGATGATGAGCGGCCGGACCGCCGACACACTGGCGGCGTCGGCCAGCACATCGGTGAGCTCGCGGACGCGCTGGGCGGTGAGGGAGGCGCCCGTGGGGTTCTGCGCCCGGGGTTGCAGCAGCAGAGCGGTGGGAGCGTGGGCGGCCACCGCGGCGGCGAGTTCGCCCGGCAGCAGCCCGGATTCGTCCAGGCCGACCGGGACCGGGCGGGTGCCCAGGCGGGACAGCAGATCCAGGAACGGTGGGAAGCAAGGGTTTTCGACGATCACCGCATCGCCCAGGCGGACATGCACGGCCAGCAGGCGGTCCACGGCGTCCAGGGCTCCGTCCAGCACGGTGAACCGGGTGGCACGCGCGGGCCAGTCGGCGCGGACCGCCGCCTCCAGTTCGGGGAGCATGGCATCGCCGAGGTAGGTGGCCGACAGATCGTCGATGGCGCCGTCGGCGCTGAGCACGCGCAACGCGGTGGTGAGGTCGGGCAGCAGGGCCGGATCGGGCACGCCGCGGGACAGATCGATGCGGAAGTTGTTGTCGGAGTGCGAGTGCAGGCGCTGATAGCGCCCGGCCGGGGTCACCGTGACCGGTTGCCGGGGTGTGCCGACGAAGGTGCCCGCGCGACCGCGCGCGATGATGGCGCCCGCGGCGGCCAGTGCGCGCCAAGCCTGGTTGACAGTGGCGGGGGAGACCTTCAGCTCGCGTGCGAGGTCGCGGACGGTGGGCAGCCGGGAGCCGGGCGGCAGCGCGCCGGAGCGAATGCGGCGGCTCACGGCCGCGGCGATACCGGCGGCGGTGCGGTCGTGGACGTGGTCGCTCAGGTCCCCGGCGGGCACCGGCGGCGCCGCCGCGGCCGATGCGGCGGCGGGGGCGTCCGGCGGATCGAGTTCCGTTGTCACAAGCGCCATTCTGCGATGGACGCGACGGGGTGAACGAAGCCGCCCCGAGGATTTACGGTCACGAAACTGTTTCCGCGAAGTTGTAACACAACGGAAGTGGTTCAGGGTGGAGTATCACAAAGTATGGCAATCGTTCGAGCTGCACTGGTCCAGACGAACTGGACCGGCGACAAAGAGTCCATGATCAAGGCGCACGAGGAATACGCGCGCCAGGCGGCCGCGGCGGGCGCGCAGGTGATCTGCTTCCAGGAGCTGTTCTACGGGCCGTATTTCTGCCAAGTGCAGGACGCCAAGTTCTACGAGTACGCGGAAGCGGTGCCCGGGCCGACGGTGGAGCGGTTCCAGGCCCTGGCCCGCGAACTCGGCCTGGTGATGGTGCTGCCGGTGTACGAGCAGGAGCAGCCGGGGGTGCTGTACAACACCGCCGCGGTGCTCGACGCCGACGGCAGCTACCTCGGCAAGTACCGCAAACATCACATCCCGCAGGTGAAGGGGTTCTGGGAGAAGTTCTACTTCCGGCCCGGGAATCTGGGCTGGCCGGTGTTCGACACCGCGGTCGGCAAGGTCGGGGTGTACATCTGCTACGACCGGCATTTCCCGGAGGGCTGGCGGGCGCTGGGCCTGGCGGGGGCGGAGATCGTGTTCAATCCCTCGGCCACCTCGCGCGGGCTGTCGAGCTATCTGTGGAAGCTGGAGCAACCGGCGTCCGCGGTCGCCAACGAGTACTTCGTGGGCGCCATCAACCGGGTCGGCGTGGAAGATCTGGGCGACAACGACTTCTACGGCACCAGCTACTTCGCCGATCCCGAGGGCAAGTTCGTGGGCGAGGTCGCCTCCGACCAGAATCCGGAACTCGTTGTGCGGGACCTGGATATGGATCTGCTCAAGGTGGTGCGGGACCGCTGGGCCTTCTACCGTGACCGCCGCCCGGACGCTTACGGAGAGCTGGTGCAGCCGTGAGTCGCGTTTTCATCCACGGCGGAACGGTGGTGTCGGCCACCGGTTCGCAATTGCTCGATGTGCTCATCGACGGTGCGACCATCGCCGCCGTCGTGCAACCGGGCTCCACGGCGCTCGGGGCGGACCTGGCGGCAAATGCCGACGTGGTCATCGACGCCACCGGCAAATACGTGATTCCCGGTGGCGTGGACGCGCATACGCACATGCAGTTGCCCTTCGGCGGCACCGAGGCCTCCGACACCTTCGAGACCGGCACCCGGGCGGCGGCTTGGGGCGGCACCACCACCATCGTGGACTTCGCCGTGCAGAAGCCGGGGGAGCGGGTACAGGACAGCCTCGCGGCCTGGCATGCCAAGGCCGCGGGCAAGTGCGCGATCGACTACGGATTCCATCAGATCGTCGGCGACGTCAATGCCGAATCCCTCAAGGGCATGGCGGAGTTGGTGTCCGAGGGCGTGACCAGCTTCAAGCTGTTCATGGCCTACCCGGGCGTGTTCTACTCCGATGACGGGCAGATCCTGCGCGCCATGCAGACCGCCGGCGATCTGGGCGCGGTGCTCATGATGCACGCCGAGAACGGCATCGCCATCGATGTGCTCATCGAGCAGACCCTGCAGCGCGGCGACACCGCGCCGTATTTCCACGGCACCTCTCGCCCTTGGCAATTGGAGGAGGAGGCCACTCACCGCGCCATCATGCTGGCGCAGGTCACCGGGGCGCCGCTGTACGTCGTGCACGTCTCCGCCAAGCAGGCTCTCGAACAGATCGCGCAGGCGCGCGGCAACGGCCAGAACGTCTTCGGCGAGACCTGTCCGCAATACCTGTACCTGTCGCTCGAAGAACAGCTGGGCGCACCGGGATTCGAGGGCGCCAAGTGGGTCTGCTCGACGCCGCTGCGCGCGCGGTCGGAGGGGCACCAGGACGAGCTGTGGCGCTACATCCGCACCGGTGATGTCACCAGCGTCGCCACCGATCACTGCCCGTTCTGCATGAAGGATCAGAAGGAGCTGGGCATCGGAGATTTCAGCAAGATCCCCAATGGCATCGGCGGCGTCGAGCATCGCATGGACCTCATGTTCCAGGGCGTGAAGGACGGCCGCATCTCGCTGGAGAAGTGGGTGGAGGTCTGCTGCACCACGCCCGCGCGCATGTTCGGCATGTATCCGCGCAAGGGCGTCATCAGCCCGGGCGCGGACGCCGATGTGGTGATCTACGACCCCAACGGGCACACCAGCATCGGGCTGGGCAAGACCCACCACATGAACATGGACCACTCCGCCTACGAGGGCTTCGAGATCGACGGACACGTGGACACGGTGCTCTCGCGCGGCCGCGTGATCGTCGACGCCGGGGCCTATCTGGGCAGCACCGGTCACGGCAGTTTCGTCAAACGCGGACTGGCACAGAACCTCATCTGATTCGACCCGACCAACGATCGGAGCGTGCCGCATGGACCTCGGTGTGGTGCTGCAATGCACGCCGCCCGCCTCGCGGGTGGTGGAATTGGCGAGAATCGCCGAGACGCACGGCTTCTCGCACGTGTGGACGTTCGACTCGCATCTGCTGTGGCAGGAGCCGTACGTCATCTACAGCCAAATCCTGGCCTCGACCCGGAAAGTCGTGGTCGGGCCCATGGTCACCAACCCGTCCACCCGCGACTGGACGGTGACCGCGTCGACCTTCGCCACGCTGAACGACATGTTCGGCAACCGGACCATCTGCGGTATCGGGCGCGGTGATTCGGCGGTCCGCACGCTGGGCGGCCGGCCCGCCGATCTGGCCACCCTGCGCGAATCCATCGAAGTGATCCGGGAACTCGGCAACGGTCGCAGCGCGCACATCGGGGACACCACCATCCGGTTCCCGTGGGCGCAGCGTTCGCAGCTGCCGGTGTGGGTGGCCGGATACGGCCCGCGCGCATTGGATCTCACCGGTGAAGTGGCCGACGGGTTCATTCTGCAGCTCGCCGATCCCGATATCACCGCCTGGACCATCGCGCGGGTGCGGGCCGCCGCCGAACGGGCCGGGCGCGACCCGTCGGCGGTGACCATCTGCGTCGCCGCGCCCGCCTACATCACCGACGGCACCGTGGCGGGCCTGAAGCACGCCCGCGAGCAGTGCCGCTGGTTCGGCGGGATGGTCGGCAACCACGTCGCCGATATCGTCGCCAAATACGGTGGCGACAGCGAGGTTCCGGCCGCGCTGACCGAGTACATCGCGGGTCGCCAAGGCTACGACTACAACCAGCACGGCCGTGCCGGCAATACGCACGCCGACTTCGTGCCCGATGCCATCGTGGACCGCTTCTGCGTGCTCGGCACCCCCGACGACCACCTGACCCGGCTGCGTGAACTCGAGGAGCTGGGCGTCGACCAGTTCGCCGTCTACCTCCAGCACGATGCCAAGACCTCCACCCTGGAGGCCTACGGCGAATCGGTGCTGCCCCGGCTGGCCCACCCCGTGACCGCGACGGAGACCAGCACGTGACGACACCGCTCGTGAGCCCGGCTCCGGGTGTGAGTCAGGGCTCGGATTCACCTGTATACGAACCGGTTTCGGTGTGGCGCTCGGCCATGGCCTCCGGTTCCAGGGTACGGGGACTGCTGTACCCGCTGGCCGCCTTCGCGCTGCTGGTGGTCGTGTGGGAACTGATCAAAGCGCTGGTGCCGGCCAATGGCGTGAGCATCGGCGAGCAGCGCGTACTGCCGCGCACCTCCGATGGCGCCATGCCGCACGCGTGGGCGGTGCTCACGGTGCTCGGGGAGGCCGACGGCAAGACCACGGTCGGGGCGACTCTGCTGCGGACCGGGGGATTCACCCTCGGACTGTCCCTGCTCGCCCTCGCCGTGGGCACCGTCGTCGGCATTCTGCTCGCCATCGTCATGCAGCGCTTCGCATGGGTCGAGCGCGGCCTGCTGCCGTATGTGATCGTCTCCCAGACGGTTCCGCTCATCGCGCTCGCGCCCCTGGTGGCGGGCTGGGGCGGCAAGTTCGTGATCGCCGGGCAGCCGTGGCGGCCGTGGATGAGCATTGTCGTCATCGCCGCCTACCTGGTGTTCTTCCCGGTCGCCATCGGCACGCTGCGGGGGCTGCAATCCCCGGCGAAGGCCTCGGTCGAGCTGCTGCACAGCTGCGCGGCCGGCTGGTGGGCGACGCTGCGGTATCTGCGGCTGCCCGCCGCGGTACCGCACATTCTGCCCGCGCTGCGGCTCGGGGCGGCGGCCGCGGTCATCGGCGCGGTGGTCGCCGAGATCTCCACCGGCACCGCGGGCGGGATCGGCCGGCAGATCATCGTGTTCTCGCAACAATCCACCGGCAATGCCGCGCGGCTGTACGCGGCCGTACTGGCGGCCGCACTGCTCGGGGTCGTGCTGACCGCGCTGGTGAGCGCGGCGGAACTGGCATTGCGCCGCTTCAGCCGGCCCGGTCACACCTCAGGAGGTTCCCGTTGACCGTCGAGACATCCCTCGCGAAAGATACGGCGGCGGGTCGGGATTCGGTGCCCGCCGTCGAACTGCGCGAGGTCGGCAAGATCTACGCCGCCGGTGCGGTCACCGCGCTCGAGGGTGTGACGCTCTCGGTCGCGGCCGGTGAGTTCGTCTCCCTCATCGGCCCGTCCGGCTGCGGCAAATCCACCCTGCTGCGGATCATCGCCGATCTGGAGCAGACCACCTCGGGAACCGTTGTGGTGCACGGCAAGACCGCGCGGCAGGCGCGGCTGGACCAGGACTACGGCATCGCCTTCCAGCAGGCCGGGCTGCTGGATTGGCGTACGGTGCGCGAGAACGTGGAACTGCCACTGCAATTGCACGGCGTCGGCAAACGCGAGCGCCGCGCGCGCAGTGCCGAACTGCTCGAGATCACCGGGCTCACCGACTTCGCCCGGCGCTATCCGGCCGAGCTCTCCGGCGGCATGCAGCAGCGCGTGGCCATCGCCCGCGCGCTGGCCCGCAAGCCACCGCTGCTGCTGATGGACGAACCGTTCGGCGCGCTCGACGAGATGACCCGCGAACGCATGCAGGGCGAACTGCTGCGGGTGGCCGAGGAGACCGGCGCCGCAGTGGTTTTCGTGACGCACTCCATTCCGGAGGCGGTGTTCCTCTCCGATCGCGTGGTGGTCATGTCCCCGCGGCCCGGCCGCATCACCGCCGTCCTGGACACCGGCGGCTGGGATCGCGCGGCCGCGGAGGACGTGCGCTCCACCGAGGCGTTCTTCTCCTCGGTCGCCGCCGTGCGCGCCGCCCTGCACGAGGGGCACGGCACCGCGGCGGATGCGGTAGCGGGACGGGATATCCGGTGACGACCATGCGCGCGAACGGGTTCAGCATGCTCAAAACCGCCGGGCCGCCGGTGCTTTTCGGGGTGACCATCCTGGTGTTGTGGCAGGTGCTCACCGTCGCCGCCGGAGTGCCGTCCTTCCTGCTGCCCGCGCCGACCGCCATTGCCGACGCCTTCACCGCCAATGTCGACGCGATCCTGAAGGCCGCCACCGCAACCGGGGCCAACGCTCTCATCGGCCTGCTGGCCGGAGCGGTGCTCGGCATTGCCGCCGCCATGCTGGCCGTGCGCTTCACCGTCGTCGACGGCCTGCTCGGGGCGCTGGCCGCGGGTGCGGCCGCCGTCCCCATCGTCGCGCTCGCCCCGCTGCTCAACTCCATGTACTCCACCACCACCGACCTGCCGCGCCGCCTGGTCGCCGCGATCGTGGTGTTCTTCCCCGTATTCGTCAGCACCGCAAAGGGATTGCGGCAGGTCCCGCGCGTGCACTCCGACCTCATGACCGCCTACGCCGCCAGCGGCTGGCAGATCACCCGCACCGTCCGGCTGCCCGCCGCGCTGCCGCACCTGTTCACCGGCCTGCGCATCGCCGCGCCCGGTGCGGTCATCGCCGCCATCATCGCCGAATACTTCGGCGGCCTCCAGCACGGCCTGGGCAGCCGGATCACCTCCGCCGCGGCCAATACCGCCTACCCCCGCGCCTGGGCCTATGTCGTCGCCGCCATGGTGCTCGGCCTGGTCTTCCTGGCCGCCGTGCTGGCGCTCGAACAGCTCACCCGCAGACCCCGCACCACCCTCTGGAGATCGAAATGAGAAGTACCACCCGCAGACAACGCATCCAGGCCTGGGCGCTCGCCGCCGCACTGGGCCTGGCCGCACTCACCGGCTGCAGCACCACCGAGTCGAACACCACCGCCGACGGGCTCACCAAGGTGAAGCTGCAGTTGCAGTGGTTCAAGCAGGGCCAGTTCGCCGGGTATCTGGCCGCCGTCGACCAGGGGTTCTACAAGGAGCAGGGTCTCGACGTCGAAATCATCGACGGCGGAACCGATATCGTGCCGCAGACCGTGCTCGCCCAGGGACAGGCCGACTACGCCATCGCCTGGGTGCCCAAGGCGCTCGCCTCCCGGGAAGCCGGCGCGGGGATCACCAATGTGGCCCAGATCTTCCAGCGCTCGGGCACCAAACAGGTGTCGTTCAAGGCGGCGGGCATCAACGGACCGGCCGACCTGCGCGGCAAGAAGGTCGGAAACTGGGGCTACGGCAATGAATTCGAGCTCTTCGCCGGAATGACCCGCGCCGGGCTCGATCCCGCCAAGGACGTCACGCTGGTGCAGCAGCAGTTCGATATGAACGCCTTCCTCGCCCGCGATATCGATGCCGCCCAGGCCATGTCCTACAACGAGTACGCGCAGCTGCTGGAGACCAAGAACCCGGCCACCGGAAAGCTGTACACGCCCGAGGATTTCACCACCATCGACTGGAACGACCAGGGCGTCGCCATGCTGCAGGACGCCATCTGGGCCAATAGCGAGAAGCTGAACGACAGCGGATACGCCGACCGGACCGTCAAGTTCATCGCCGCCTCGCTCAAGGGCTGGGCGTTCTGCCGCGACAATGTGGAGAAGTGCCGCGATATCACCGTCGCCGCCGGATCCACCCTCGGCAACAGCCACCAGCAGTGGCAGATCACCGAGGTGAACAAGCTGATCTGGCCCTCGACCCAGGGGATCGGGCTGATGGACGAGGCCGCGTGGGACCGGACCGTGTCCATTGCGAAGAACACCAGGAATCAAGAGGGCGCGACCGTGCTCACCAAGGATCCCGATGCGGCCGCCTACACCGTCGAATACGTCACCAAGGCCATCGACCTGCTGAAGTCCCAAGGTGTGGACGTCACCGGCACCTCCTATACGGCGCAGCCGGTCACCCTTACCGAGGGCGGCAAATAGGCCCGATCGATAGTCGCTCGCGCCCGCTGACCCGCACGCCGATGCGCGTCAGCGGGCGCCGCTGTTTCCGGGGTCTCGCAGTGCATTGGCCGCATGTTCTAGAATTTGGCCATGCGGTCAGAAAATGAGCCGGGCGGTAAGCAGCGCTCGTTCATCGAGGAGGCTCGTCGCCGGCAGATCATCGCATCGGCCGTGGAGGTGATCTCCGAGGTCGGGTACGCCAATGCGTCCCTGGCCCGGATCGCCGAGCACGCGGGCATCTCCAAAGGGGTCATCTCCTACCACTTCCAGGGCAAGGACGATCTGATGACGCAGCTGGTGATCCAGCTGTACGTCTCCGCGGCCGAGGTGGTGGCGCCGGAGGTCATCGCCGCCGTGGGGGCGCGCAAGCGCGTGCTGGCCTATATCGAATCGAACCTGGGGTTCATCGACGCGAACCGGCGGTACGTGGCCGCCCTCACCGAGGTGGTGCGCAATCTGCGCGATGCCGACGGACGGCTGCACTTCGCCTCGTCGGACGAGAGCGAGATCCTCGAGCCGCTCGTGGAGTTGCTGCGGGAAGGACAGCGCGAGGGGGAGTTCGGCGAATTCGATCCGATGTTCATGGGCAAGTCGATTCGCGACGCCATCGACGGCGCGGGCGCGCGGGTGGTCAAGGAGAAGGACTTCGACCTGCGCGGCTACACCGCACACATCTCGCGACTGTTCGATCTGGCCACCCGGAAGGCGGAGAACTCATGACGACCACCATGAAAACCGCTGCGGCGCGGCGGGAATCGCCCGCGGACCTGCCGCCGTTCGCGCTCGGGCCGGTGGCGGCGATCGCCGCTGCCGCCACGGTGGCGCTCGCGGCGTCGCTGGGGCGCTACGGCTTCTACGGCGATGAGCTCTACTTCCTCTCGGCCGGACGCCGGTTGTCCTTCGGGTACGCCGATCAGGGTCCGCTGGTACCCGCCATCGCGCGGCTCATGGATGTCATCGCACCGGGATCGCTGGTGGCGCTGCGGATTCCGGGGCTGGTGGTCACCGTCGCGGCCATTGTCGTGAGCGCGCAGATCGCCCGTGAATTCGGTGGTTCCCGCGGTGCGCAGACCCTCGGCGCGGCCGCCTACGCCACCTCGACATTCCTGCTGATCCAGGGAACCCAGTTGTCCACCAACACCATCGACACCGCGCTGTGGGTGGTGATCAGCTGGCTGCTCGTGCGGTGGGTGCGCACCCGCCGTGACGGTCTGCTGTTCTGGGCGGCCGTGGTGACCGCGCTCGATATGCAGGTGAAGTGGCTGATCCCGTTCTTCTGGATCGCCGTCGGCATTGCCGCACTGATCTACGGCCCGCGCGAGCTGCTGCGCCGTCCGCTGCTGTGGGCCGGTGCCGCGGTGGTTTTCGTGTGCACGCTGCCGACGCTGCTGTGGCAGTCCGCGCACGGCTGGCCGCAGCTGGGCATGGGCGCGCAGGTGGCCGCGGAACAGGACACCATGGGCGGGCGGCTCACCTTCCTGCCGCTCGCGCTGCTGATGGCCGGAATTCTGGGCGGAGTGCTGCTGCTGTACGGCAACTGGGCGCTGCTGCGGTCGGAGGGCCTGCGGCCCTACCGTTTCCTCGGACTGGTGCCGCTGCTGCTCACCGTGGTGTTCCTGGCCGAGAACGGCCGCCCGTACTACCTCATCGGATGCTTCCCGATGGTGATGGCGGCCGGCGCCGTGCAATGGACCAGCCAGGCGGCGCGATGGCGCGGCCGGGTGGCCGGAGTGCTCGCGGTGTCCTCGGCGCTGCTGGTGGCGTATGTGCTGCCCTGGCAGCCCGAAAGCGATATCCCGCCCGCGCGCGAATCGGATTCGGCCATCAGCGTGTACGCGAAGTTCGGCTGGCCGGAACTGCGCGACGCCACCGCGGCCGCGTATCGGGCGCTGCCGGAGCCGGAACGGTCCCGGGCCGTCGTCATCACCGATTCCTATTGGCAGGCATCCGCTTTGGATGTCGAGCGGACGAAGTACGGTCTGCCCGCGATCTACAGCCCCAACCGCGGCTTCGGCTACTTCGGCACCCCGCCCGATACCGCCACCACGGTGCTCTGG
Organism: Nocardia sp. IFM 10818; assembly: GCF_054655275.1. Lineage (NCBI taxonomy): Bacteria > Bacillati > Actinomycetota > Actinomycetes > Mycobacteriales > Nocardiaceae > Nocardia > Nocardia sp. IFM 10818. The sequence continues at coordinate 4,773,587 of NZ_BAAHJH010000001.1, read as the reverse complement.
GTGGGCGGCGACGGCAGCGAACCGCGCGCGCACTGCGCGAGGGTCACCGAGGCGGGCCGCGCCGACGCCCGGCTGGGCCTGCCCGGTGTGACCCGCGATGTCACCATCTGGCGCTGCGACCACCCGCGCGAACCCTGGTCGCGCGAGTGGCCGTCCATGCTGCGCCTGGGCTGAGCTCGCTCAGCTCCGCACGGCGACAACGGAATCGAGCACCACGCCCGCGGCGGGCTGACCGTCACCGGAGCCGTCGACGGTGCCGCCCGCCGCAATGTTCTGCAGCACGCTCATGCCCTGGGTGACCTTGCCGAACGGGGTGTAGTTCGGCGGCAGCTGCGAATCGCCGTACACCAGGAAGAACTGGCTGCCATTGCTGTTCGGTCCGGAATTGGCCATGGCCACCGTGCCCGCGGGATAGGTTGCGCCCTCGAGGTTCTCGTCATTGAATCGGTAGCCCGGGCCGCCGGTTCCGGTGCCGGTCGGGTCACCGCACTGCAGCACGCGAATGCCCTCGGTGGTCAGCCGGTGGCAGCGGGTCTGGTTGAAATACCGCTGCTCGGACAGGAATACGAAGGAATTGACGGTGTGCGGGGCCTTCGCCGCATCGAGCTGGATGGTGATGGTGCCGCAGTTGGTGGCCAGTTCGGCGGTGTACCCGGCCGCCTGATCGATGGTCATGGCCGGTTCGAACAGCCAGGTACCGCCGGTCGGCTGCGCCTCGGCCGCATCGCTGCAGCCGGGGACATGATTGGCCGGCAGCGGCGCGGGCGCGGCATCGGCGCGACCGGAGATCACCAGCACCAGAGTGGCCGCGGCGGCGATGACCCCGATGCGTCGTAGCGTGCTGCGGCCGATCCGAATTCGGCGGGGCCGCCGGGCCTGGTCGCTGTCGGGATGCCGCTGCTGCGGTTCGATGCTCACCGGATGGTCTCCTTCGAGTGGATTGGGTGCCGGTCTGTGCGGACCGGACGCCGGACAATGCCGCGCGCGGAATCATTCCATCTCCGCCGCGCGCATGGGGCCGGATGGGTGGTTCCGGGCGAAGAGTCCGGATTGCGCGGCACGCCGGGATCACTCCCACCACCTGGGAATTCACTGCTACCGTCGGCGGATATGAAGGTAGAACTGCGGCACAATCCGTCGTCGACCGTCGCCCGCTGCTTTCTGGCCGGGGGCGAGCCCATGCGGGTGGAGCACGGGGCCATGATCGCGCACTCCGCGGGAGTCTCACTGGCGGCCAAGGCCGAAGGCGGCATCATCGCCGGACTGAAACGGTCGGTGCTGGCGGGGGAGTCGTTCTTCGTGTCCACATTCACCGCGCCCCAGCAAGGCGGCTGGGTGGATGTCGCCCCCGCCCTCCCCGGCGATATGCTCGCCCTCACCGTGACCCCGGACCGCCCGTACTTCATCAGCCGCGGCGGCTGGATCGCCAACTCGCACGGCGTCACCGTCGAAGCCAAATGGGGCGGCTTCGCCAATCTCTTCGGCGGCGAGGGCGGTTTCGGCCTGCGCGCCGACGGCCAGGGCGAGGTCGTCCTGGGCGTGTTCGGCGCCATCGACGTCATCGACCTGCAACCCGGCGAACCGGTCACCATCGATACCGGTCACGTGGTCGCCTACGACCTCTCGATGAATTTCACCATCCGGCGCGCGGTATCCGGTCGTTCGCTGCAATCGCTCAAATCGGGCGAGGGTTTCGTCTTCGACTTCGTCGGCCCCGGCCGCGTCCTGCTGCAGACCCGCAACCCCGGAGCTTTCTCCGCATGGGTCGGCCGGGCCACCTCGGCCAGCTAGAGCCGCGGGTCGAACACGCGCCGGAAGTCCCGCACGCTACTTCGGGCGAGCCCAACCGCACTGCATGTGTGATCCACAACACAGTCTCACTGAGCGGACATAACCGCAGTTGAAACGTGTTCTCCTATGGAATCTTGATCCACCCGGGACCTTTCTTCGCGAAAATCCCGAACCTGGACATGTGAATAGTTCATGCTTCACATGTCCGACATGTAGTTACACAGATGAGGAGTCAAACGTGTCCGGATCCGCATCCGATTTCCTTGCCGAGGTACTGACCAAGCTGGTCCAGAATCTCTTCTCCGGAAGCTCCAAGTAGCTCGCACCCGGCCCAACGAATCGCGCGGGATTCGTTGGGCCGCTTGCGTTCTCCAGCGCCGGAGGGTGTGAAGCGCTGGACCTGTCCGGAAGATCGGTTGCCGGGCACTCGGGGGTCTGCGAATGTTGGTTCATCGCGGGTTCTTCGGAATCCGGGGGAGGGATGACTCTCCGGTGCGGTGTGGCGCAGTTCGGTGAGCGCGGTGGGCTCATATCCCACAGGTCGTCGGTTCGAATCCGACCACCGCCACGAATGGTCGGTCAGCTCTGGGTCGCTGGGGTCGGGCGGGCTTTCGATCCGTAGCTCGATTGGTGAAAGTACCGCTCTGTCACGGCGGAAGATGCGGGTTCGAGTCTCGCCGGGTTGACGATGAGGCGACGTGGAGATAGGGGAGTTCGTCGGTCGGACCGGCCGCATCCGACGCTGGGGCGGGTCGGGTTGCACGTCATGTATTGCGAGTTCTGAAGCCTGCTGGTTCGGGGGATCAGCGGAGGAGTTGGGGGATGAGCAGGCGGGTGTCGGGGACGAAGGGCCAGGTGGGGTCTTCGAGATGGGCGAGGAGTTGTTTGTCGGTCCACCACCAGCCGGCGGCGATCTCTTCGGGTTGGTGACGGATGGGGCCGTCGGAGCGGACCTCGTAGGCGAAGAGGTGGCAGCGCATGGGGCGGTCTTGCCAGGCGCCGTCCCAGGAGGCGGTGACGAGGGGGACGGGGTGGTCGTCGGGGGTGATGCCGAGTTCCTCGGAGAGTTCGCGGAGGGCGGCTGCGGCGGGATCTTCGCCGGGGGAGAGGACGCCGCCGGCCAGGCAGTCGTGCATACCGGCGAAGACGGCCTTGGTGTCGGTGCGTTTGTGGACGTAGACGCGGGAGCCGTCGCGGGAGCGGACCAGGACGCCGGCGCTGGCATGCCAGAGACCCTCGGCGTAGACGACGGCGCGGTCTTCGGCGCCGATCTCGCGGCCTTCGGCGTCGTAGACCGCGATCATCTCCGCCATGTGGGGCTCCCTCCGGTAGCGCGGCTGCGGGTGGTTCCCCAGCACCTTATCGATCACGGGCGATGCGGTCGGCGACGGGCGTAGCCTCTTCATGCACAACCGTTTTCGGCCGACGCGTGGATCCGCGCCCCGGCGGGGACGGGAGAACCGTCGGAGAGGACGAAGACGTGCCGCTGCCGCAGACGTTGGCCAGGTTCAATCGGGTCGTCACCAATCCCGTGCTGGGAGTGATGGCCCGGGTCGCGCCGGGATTCGGCATCGTGGTCCATCGCGGGCGCAGATCGGGGCGGGTGTATCGGTCGCCGGTGCTGGTGTTCGCACGCGAGGACGGATACCGGATCGCGCTGACCTACGGGCCGGATGTGGACTGGCTGAAGAACATTCGGGCGGCGGGGGCCTTCGAGTTCGAGACGCGCGGGCGCACGCTGACACTGGTGGACCCGGTGGTGCGGCGGGACGCGTCGGCGGCCTGGGCGCCGCCGCTGGTGCGGCAGGCGCTGGTGGCGATCTCGGCGGAGTACTACGTGCAGGCGCGCACGGCGTAGGAATCAGCGGGGCTTCAGGCGGATGACCACGCCGCCCTGCTGCCAGGTCTGATAGATGTCGGCCTTGTTGGGGCTGCCGTCGGGAGCGAAGCCGATGCCGTTGAACTTGGCATTGGTCGCATTGTCGCGCGCGATGATCTCGTAGAGCCGCATGACCGATTCATTGTCGGTGGCCACCTCGCCGTCGGCGGTGCGGCGCGGGCCGCCCATGGACAGCTGCACCGGATTGTCCTTGCGGATATTGCGCACCCACGGCAGCGAGCGGGTGCCGACCAGGATCTCGTCGCCGTGCCGGGTGTAGGCGACCGGGACGTCGTAGACCTTGCCGGACTTGCGGCCGGTGACATGGATGACGAGCAGCCGCTTGCCGACCACGCTGGAGATGCCCGGCATGCGCAGCAGGGTGCGCATGGTGGCATTGACATAGCGCTGATACGACGGGATCGGCTGCGGGCCGCTGGTGGACGGCGTGCCGTACGGATTGGCATCGGGGGTTTGCTCGGACATGCCGGTCTCCTTCACGGAAAGCGTTGTACGGCAGGGGCATACCGGACCGAGTATAGGCTGGTGACGCGGGCCGGGCAGCGATCGCGGGAGGGCCGGCCACGGCTCCGGAGGCGTGCGGTCGCGCGGGTGCGGCAGTGTTTCGCGGACCGGTCGGTTCTGGTGGGCGCTGTAGATTCGCTGGTGACCGCACAAAGCCCCGTCGTTCAGGAGCATGCTGGTGACCGATGTCGAGGATCGCCCGGCGCAGCCGAACCCGTCCGGGCGACATGCAGCAGCGGAAGAGCGTCCACCCATGGCGTGGTGGAGCGTGGCGGCCATCGCGATCCCGGCTGCCGCGGTGTTGCTGTACTCGGCCACCCGCTACGGGTACTTCGGCGACGAACTGTATTTCCTGGCGGCCGGGCGGCGGCTCGCCTTCGGGTACGCCGATCAGGGACCGGTGCTGCCGCTGCTGGCGCGGTTGATGGACACCCTGGCGCCCGGATCCCATTTCGCGGTCAGGCTGCCCGCGGTGATCCTGACGGTGCTCGCAATCATGTTGTGCGCCATGCTCGTCCGCGAATTCGGCGGCGGCCGCTGGGCGCAGGCGCTGGCGGCGCTGGCCTATGCGACCTCACCGTTCCTGCTGCTGCAGGGCACCATGCTCACCACCAATTCGGTGGACACCGCGCTGTGGGTGATCATCACCTGGCTGGTGGTGCGCTGGGTGCACACCCGCGACGACCGCCTGCTGTTGCTCGCCGCCCTGGTCACCGCGGTGGACATGCAGGTGAAATGGCTGATCCCGTTCTTCTGGCTGGCGGTCGCGGCGAGCAGCCCGGCCTTCGGCCCGCGCGAGCTGGTGCGCCGCCCGCTGCTGTGGGCGGGCGGCGCCCTCGTGGCGGTGACCATGGTGCCCGCGCTCCTCTGGCAGGCGAACAACGGCTGGCCGCAACTGGAAATGGGCCGGGTGATCGGCGAGCAGCAAGGGGTGCTGGGCGGGCGACTGCTGTTCGTGCCCATGTCGATCAGCCTGGCCGGACTGCTGGGCGCGCTCCTGCTGCTGTGGGGACTGTGGGCGCTGCTCATGTGGGAATCCCTGCGGCCCTTCCGATTTCTCGGTGTGACCCTGATCCTGCTGTACGCGGCGTTCCTCATCACCGGCGGGCGCATCTACTACACCACCGGCATGTACGCGGTCATGATCGCCGCCGGCGCGGTCGCGCTCGTCACGACCGCCGAACGCACCGCAACCATCGGACGGGCGGCGCTGATCTCGGTGACGGCTCTGCTGGGCGCGATCTCGACCATCTTCGTGCTGTACGCCATGCCGTGGAAGTCGCCCGAGGACATCGAGCCCCCCGCGGATCTCGGCCAGGCCGCCATCAATATCGGCACCTACGGCTCCTTCGGCTGGCCCGAACTCACCGCCGCGGTCGAGCAGGCGTATCGCGCGCTGCCGCCGGACCAACAGGAGCACACGGTGATCATCACCGACACCTATTGGCAGTCCGCCGCGTTGGATCAGCTCGGCCGTGACGAACTGCCCCCGATCTACAGCCCCAGCCGCGGCTTCGGCTACTTCGGGACCCCGCCCGACGAGGCCACCACCGTGCTCTACGTGGGCGAGGGCGACGAACCCGAACTGACCACCCGGTTCGAGCATGTCGATCGGGTCGGCGAGGTCGACACGCGTCTCGGCTTCCCCGGCAACACCCAGGACGTCACCATCTGGAAGTGCACGGGCCGGAAGCAGCCGTGGTCACAGGTGTGGCCGCAGTGGATGCACCTGTAGCCCTCCAGGGAGTGGCACGGCCGCGGCGACCGGCCGTGCCACCCTTCCCGTTCCCCCGGGTCAGTGGGTGAACGAGCCCGCGGGCGCCAGTGGAACCACCAGGCTCGACGGCCACACCGAGTTTCGCTGAATCTGCTGCGACGTGCCCAGCAAACGGGGCAGATCCGTCGGAATCGGCATGGTGGACGGGAATGTCCCGCTGGTGATCCGCAGCCGCAGCGAGTGCCCCGGCTGCAGGGTGTAGAAGGTCGGGCGCAGCTTGATATCCATCTGCACCACCTCACCCGGGGTCAGCAGCCGCTCGTTCTCCTGCATCACGATGTGCTCGGGCCCGTAGACGGTCCCGTCGCCCGCGCGCCAGGTCTTGTCCTCGTTCAGCGTGCGCTGACTCGCCAATTGCGAACCGCCCGTAATGTTCACGGCCGTGCCATCGGGCGCCACGTCGTCGAGCCACACCTGGAAGGCGGCGTCTGCGCCCGTGGAGGAGGCGTACAGGCTGACATTGGCCGGACCCGCCACCACCGTCGGCTCGCTCACCGGATCCATGGTGTACCGCAGTCCGGCGGTCGGCTCCTGCACCCATTCCGTGCACGGGTTGTAGGCATTGAACACGCGGAAGACGAAGTCCAGCAGACCCGCCGTGTACTGGCCGAGACTCTGCCGGTTGCACAGGTTGTCGATACCGGTGTAGTCGAGACGATCCGACGCATCGGCCACCGCGGGCTTGTCCGCGACCAGGCGATCGCCGTCGAACCAGCGTTGCGTGACGCTCGCCTGCTCGAACGGGTAGCGGGCGGTATCGGCGGCGATATTGTTGGCGTCGATGACATGCAACGGGGTGTCGGTCTCGTCGATGCCGTTGGGAATGTCCTTGAGCCAGCGGTCGAACCACGCCACGATGATCTGATCGGTATCCAGGCGCGAACCCGGTCCGACACCCAGGCCCACGTGATACCAAGGGCCCATGAGCAATTGGTAGCGGCCGTCGGCCCGCTGATCGGCGGCCATCGGCGCGAACTGGTCGCGGCCGGCGGCCAGATTCTGCAACTGCGCGTAATTGCGCAGCGGCCCTTCCTGATACAGATCCCAGAACCCGCCGACCTGGTACATGGCGATGCCCTTGTCGACCAGATTGCTCAGATCGGTTTCGAAACGCCGCTCCTGCCACCAGTCGCCGTCATAGGCGAGGGGACCGCCCGCATAGGCTTCCAGTAGCAGTTTGATCGTACTGTCCTGGGAGACAATCGCCTTCAGGTGATCGATCAGCGCCGTCAGGAACGTCTGCGGTGACACCACCGCGGTCATGAACGGCCCGATCAGGCTCAGATACGGCACCATCACCGAGATGGCGGTGAGCAGGATCGGGCTCATCAACCCGTCGTGGCCGAGCACCTCGTTGAAGATATTGTTCGGCATCGCCATGGGCACAATGGCTTTCAATGGCGAATCCGGACCGACGGCCTGCGCGGTGCGGAAGGCGCTCAACGCCGGGAACGAGTACCCGTACATGCCGACCTTGCCATTGGACCCGGGCAGCCTCGCCGCCCAATCCACCAGTTGCACACCGTCCTGGCCGTCCTGCCGCGACGCCGGATTCCACGCGCCGGTGGACCCGCCGGTGCCGCGCACATCCGCGATCACCTCGATATAGCCGCGCCGCACCAGCATGTCCTGCGCACTGGTGGCCTGGTTGATCACGCGCCGCACATCGCGCAGCTGATCGGGCAGCGGAATCCGGAAGGTGTCGATGACGCTGGTGATGGCCGCCGTCAGCGCGCTGGTGACCGCGCCGTAGGTGGTGAAGTTGACGACCACCGGGAACTCCCCGGCCGCGCGCTGCCCGGTCGCGGGATCGGTCGGATAGCGCACCTCGGCCTGCAACTGGGTGCCATCGGCCAGCGGAACCACATGTCCCAGTTCATAACCCACGCCGTACTGCTCGGGCGTGGGCTGATAACCGTCGGGCAGTCCGAAATTCGCGGGAGCCGTCGGCACCGGTCCGGCGGTGGGCACGGCGGCGGCCGGCGTGGTGCTCGAAACGGTCACCGCCAGCGCGGACAGCCCCGCCACGGTCAGGGCGACGAGCCGGGCGCGGCGCGGCCTGGTCTTGCTAGTCAACGAAATTACCTCTGCGAATGCTCGGGAGGCCGCGCGGACGAACACCGCCGCCGACCTCATCGTCGGAATTCAGCACACCGCACAGCCGGTATGCCGCGCTACCGGCAGTAACCAAGACTGCGCGGTTTCGGATTGTGCAGTGGACCAACGCTGCGCCGGATGTGAAACACCGCCGACCGGGAACTGGTGGCGGTGGCTACTCGCGAAATGCCGCCACCAGTTCCCGGTCGATGAAAATGGGCGAATTACGGGGCGAAGGAGGCCGATTCGAGGCGGCGGGCGATGCGGGCCGCCGAAAGCGTCATGGCGTCGGTGGGGCGGTGCGGGTCCAGGCCGGTGAGCTCGTGGACGCGGGCCAGCCGGTAGGTGACCGTATTGCGGTGGATGTTCAGCAGGCGGGCCGTGGCCAGCTGGTTGAAGCCGGTGTCCACGAAGACCTCCAGGGTCTCGGCCAGCAGCGGCTGCGGGTCCAGGGGCGCGAGGACGGCGGCGAGACCGGCGCGGGCGGAACCGCCCGCGGCGACGGTGTACTCGAACATGAGGTCGCTGCGGCGGCACACCATGTGCGGGCGGTCCAGGCAGCGGCCCAGCTCGGCCAGGATGCGGGCCTCGGTGAAGACCGCCGGGACCACGGTGCGGGTCGGGGCCACGGTGACGCCGACCCAGAACGGGGCGGGTTGTGCAGACTGCCCAGTGGGTTGCGCGGGCAGGCGGGTGGCGAGCGCGGCCGCGGTGGCGGTGCCGTCGTCGCCGGGCTGCAGCGGGAGCAGGGCCGTCCAGCCGCCGCTGTCCAGGCGCAGGAAGACACCGGGAATGGCCTCGATGCGGTGGCGCAGCTCGCTGGTCTCCGCACCGCGGGCCGCGCCGAAACGGAAGACCGCGACCAGGAACGAGTCGGGGACCGCGATGGCCGGTTCATCGGCCCATTCGATCGGGTCGCGCCCGGTGAGCAGCGCGTCGGCAATGGCGCGGCGGCGTTCCAGCAGCTCCCAGCGCGGATCGTGCACGCGCCGCACCACCGCGGTGGCGATGCGGGTCTGCATCATCGTGATGTAGTGCAGCATCTGCAGCGCGGAATCGCTGAGCAGTTCGCGTTCGTCGCCGGTGGCGACGGCGCGGATCTCGTTCCAGATGAATTCCGCGCCGATGCTGTAGCGGCCGAGCACCTCTTCCAGGGGTTCGCCGTCGCGGACCCGGCCGAGCGCGATCTCCACGACCTCGCGGGTGTCCTCCTCGGCGGGCAGGACGCCGCTGCGCAGATAGTCGAAGAACAGGTCGATATTGAGCTTCACGCCGCGTTCGAAACCGCCCGCCACCAGCGTGTGCGGCAGGTTGCGGTACGGCGGCACCGCGGCCGGGATCTCGTCCCGGACCGCGACCGCGCGCCGATACAGCTCCTCGAGCACTCGGTCCCGGATTCGCGCTTGCATGACTCTCCTACTACCCGTACAGCGAATCGATAGTAGCCGCGTAGGCGTTAGCTATTGGTTTGCGCCTCAGTTTTCCGGTGGCCGTGAGGCAGTCGCTGCCCGGGGTCCACACCTCCGGCAGCACCGCGAACTTCTTGATCTGTTCCACCCGGGAGAGCTTGGAATTCGCGGCATCCACGCCCTCTTGCAGGGCCTTCAGCACAATCGGGTCCGCGGCCAGGGCGGCAATGCTCCGGTCCGATAGCTGATGGCGCTCGGCGAAGGCGGCGACCAGATCCGGATCGAGCAGGATGAGCGCGGTGTTGTACGGGCGGTTGTCGCCGATGGCCACCACGGTGCCCGCCAGCGGCGTGTTCTCGGTGACGGTGTTCTCGATATTGGTGGGCGACATGTTCTTGCCGGCGGCGTTGATGATGAGTTCCTTCTTGCGATCCACGATCTTGAGGAACCCGTCGGCGTCGATCTCGCCGATATCGCCGGTGTGCAGCCAGCCGTCGGCGTCGATGGTCTCGGCGGTCTTCTCCGGGGCATTGCGGTAGCCGCGCATGACCATCTTGCCGCGCACCAGGACCTCGCCGTCGGCGGCAATGCTGATCTCGGAGCCGGGCAGCGGCTTGCCCACCGTGCCGATCTTGATGCGCGGGTGGCGGGACAGGGTCGCGCCCGCGGTGCACTCGGTCATGCCGTAGCCCTCGCACAGCGGCAGGCCCAGGCCGAGGAAGAACTCGTGGGTGTCGTGTGGAATGGGGGCCGAGCCGGTGACGGCGACGCGAACCTTGTCCAGGCCGAGGCGTTCCCGGATGGTGGCCAGCACCAGGCGGTCGGCCAGCGTGAACCGGGCCCGCTCCAGGAAGTTCTGGGTGCGGCCGTCGGATTCGGCGCGGGCGCGGGCGCGGCCGGTGCGAATGGCCCAATCCACCAGGCGGCGCTTGATCGGGCTGGGTTCGGCGGCGAAGCGCTCCTCCAGCGCCGCCTTGACCTTCACCCAGACGCGCGGGACACCCAGGAAGACCGACGGGTGCACCTCGGTGAGCGCCTCGGCGACCTGCTTGAGATCGGGAACCGTGGTGATCTGGCCGCCGGTCAGCATGGACAGATAGTGCGCGAACCAGCGGTTGGCGGCGTGCGCGTCGGGCAGGTAGGAGACGACCTTGTCCTCGGGGCCGCCACCGCCGAATTCCTCGATGACCCGGGCGTTTTCGAGGAAATTGGTGTGGGTGAGCTCCACGCCCTTGGGCGGTCCGGTGGTGCCGGAGGTGTAGACGATGGTGAGCAGGTTCTCGGGATCGACCGCGCGCCAGGTGCTCTCGAAATCGAAATCAGCGGCGGGCAGGGCCTCGACGTCGGCGAGGGGGAGGGTGCCCGCGGGGGCGTCGTCCACGCAGATCACGCGCTCGACCGTGTTGCCCTGGGCGGCGGCCTTTGCCACGGCCTCGAGAATCTGCGGCGCGAACTGGCGTTCACAGATGACGATCTTGTTGCCCGCATTGCCGAACTGGTAGGCGAGCAGATCCACCGGATTGGTGTTGTACACCGAGAACGGGGTGGCGCCGGTGTGCAGGACGGCGGTGTCGCAGAGGTGGAATTCCGGGCGATTGGTCATCATGAGCGCGACGGTGTCGCCCGCCCCGATGCCCAGCGCCGCCAGGCCGGAGGCGATCGAGCGGACTCGCTCGCCGTATTCGCGCCAGGTGATCGCCACCGCGCCACCGAGGGTGCGCAGTGCCACCTGGTCGGGATACTGCGCGACATTCGATTGGAATGCCTCGACCAGCGTGCGCGGGCCGGCCCCCGCGGGATTCGATGAACTCACGACCTACCTCTGGGATCAAACGTTCGAGGGCGTGGCGGCCCTCACAGTGCCATCCAGCACACCGCACAAAGTCGGGTCCGGTCCAGAGGCAATGGACAAGATCTACGCCGATCGACTTGTGCAGAATGCACAAGGTTGGTGAGGTGACAACTGATTTCGTGCGGGCCGGGTAACTCCTGGGGTACGTCCCAAATCCGGGCACCCCGGTAACCGCCGGCACGCGAGCGCGACTCGCGACGGCTCTCGGCCGGGCGCTGAATTTCCGGAGAGGCGGTGCCGCAATCTGATTCGGGGTTCGCGGCCGATCATTCCGTCGTATCGTGTTAGCACACGAACAGGACCGCCGGAGCCCGACCGGGCCGTCCGATCGGGTGGTGTGCGGCTGTGTGAGGAGCCAGCGGTGATCACCCCTACTACCAACGGAGTTCTGGACTACATCAACGCCGAGGAAGTCGAATACGTCGACATCCGCTTCTGCGATGTCCCCGGCGTTCAGCAGCACTTCTCGATTCCCGCCAAGATGTTCGGCGAAGACCTGGTCGAGAACGGCATCGCGTTCGACGGCTCGTCCGTGCGCGGCTTCCAAGCCATTCATGAATCCGACATGCTGCTGCTGCCGGACCTGAACACCGCGCAACTGGATTCGTTCCGCGCCGCCAAGACGCTCAATATCAACTGCTTCGTGGCCGATCCGCACACCCGCGTGGCCTACAGCCGCGACCCCCGCAATGTGGCCCGCAAGGCCGAAGAGTATCTCCGCTCCACCGGCATCGCCGACACCGCCTACTTCGGCCCCGAGGCCGAGTTCTACATCTTCGACAGCGTCCGCTACGACACCGCCATGAACGGCGCCTTCTACGAGGTCGACTCCTCCTCCGCGGACTGGAACACCGGCGCCAGAACCAATGCCGACGGCACCCCCAACCGCGGCTACAAGGTCCGTCCCAAAGGCGGCTACTTCCCCGTGGCCCCCTACGACCACGACGTCGACCTCCGCGATCAGATGTGCACCAATCTCCAGCGCGCCGGCTTCGAACTCGAAAAGGGCCACCACGAAGTGGGCACGGCGGGCCAAGCCGAAATCAACTACCGCTACAACACCCTCCTGGCCGCCGCCGACGACCTCCAGCTCTACAAATACATCATCAAGAACACCGCCTGGGCAGCCGGCAAAACCGTCACCTTCATGCCCAAACCCCTCTTCGGCGACAACGGCTCCGGCATGCACGTCCACCAATCCCTCTGGAAGGACGGCTCCCCGCTGTTCTACGACGAAGCCGGTTACGCGGGTTTGTCCGACCTGGCCCGCCACTACATAGGCGGCCTCCTCCACCACGCCCCCTCCCTCCTCGCCTTCACCAACCCCACGGTGAACTCCTACAAACGCCTGGTCCCCGGCTTCGAAGCCCCCGTGAATCTCGTGTATTCCCAGCGCAATCGCTCGGCAGCCGTACGCATTCCGGTCACCGGCACCAGCGCGAGCGCGAAGCGCCTCGAATTCCGCTGCCCGGATTCCTCCGGCAACCCGTACCTGTCCTTCGCGGCCATGATGATGGCCGGTCTGGACGGCATCACCAACAAAATCGAACCCGCCCTCCCCATAGACAAAGACCTCTACGAACTGACCCCCGAAGAATCCGCCGAAGTAATCCAAACCCCACCCAGCCTCGACGCCGTGATCGACCGCCTCGAATCCGACCACGAATACCTCACGGCCGGAGGCGTCTTCACCGAAGATCTCATCGAAACCTGGATCCGCCTCAAGCGCTACACCGAAATAGCCGAAATCAACGTCCGCCCCCACCCCTACGAATTCGACCTCTACTTCGACGTGTGAGGGTCCCCGCGGGTCTACACCTGGCGCGGCCTCAGAAGATCGCGACCGGGGCTACGGGGGATCCGATGGCGCCGACGAAGGGTTCGGGCATGGCGGAGAGGAGGAATTCGTAGCGGGATTGCTCGGCGCAGGCGGTGGCGAGGGGTTCGAGGTTCCAGTTCTGACCTTGGAGCATGCCCATTTCGACGAGGTGGAGGGCGTGGACGGCGAGCCAGACATTGGGGATTTCGGGCGGGAAGATCTCGAAGGTGAGGGTGTCGGTGGCTACGGCGGCGGTGTCGCGGGCGTGGAACCATTCGGGGGTGCGGACGGACAGGCCGGGGGAGGGCATGGCGTAGGCGGTGCGGTCGCCGGACAGGTACAGCTGCATATGGCCGGTGCGGATGAGGACGATATCGCCGGCGCGGACTCGGGTGCCCGCTAGTTCCTCGGCGGCTTCCAGGTCTTCGGGGACGACCGCATGATCGACGGGGAGGCGGTCGACGCCGCGGGCGCGGGCCACATCGAGCAGGACGCCGCGGGAGACGAGGTGCGGGATGGCGGAGATGGCGCTGAAGGCCGCGCCGCCGTGCGCGGTAATGCTGTCGGCGGGGCGGCCGTTGTAGATGTGGCCGGAATGCGAGACGTGCGGCAGGGCATCCCAGTGCGTGGCGGCCTGCAGGGCCATGGTCACCACGTCATCGCTGGTGGCGACCGTGTCCGGGCCGAACAGCTGCCAATTGATCGCGACCATGCTGTGCAGCGGATTCACGCGGCCCGGGATCAGCCCCGTCTGCACACCCTGCTGAGTCAGCGGCAAGGCCAGCGAAACCCGGCGTCCGGTGCGCACGGTGGCCGCCGCGGCGCGCACCACCTCGTCGGTGATCAGGTTCAATGTCCCGAGCTCGTCCTCGGAACCCCAACGCCCCCAGTTGTTCACACGCTTCGCGATCGCCAGGAATTCCGCGGGAAAACTCATGGCTTCTCTTTACCCGACGCGTAATCGACTCGCAGCGCGACAACGAAGAAGCTTGACGCATGACGGATTACACGAACATCGCACAGCGCTACATCGACAGCTGGAACGAGCAGGACGCGGACAAGCGCAAGGCCCTGATCGACGAGTTGTACACCGCGGACGTGGCATTCACCGATCCGCTGGTGCAGATCCGCGGCACCGAGGCCGTGGACGCCATGGTGGCCGGCGCCCAGCAGCAGTTCGCGGGTCTGGAATTCGGCCTCGGACCGGTGGACGGCCATCACGACACCGCGCGCTTCACTTGGTATCTCGGCGCCCCCGGCGCACCCGAACCCCTGGTGATCGGATTCGACGTGATCACCCTCACCGGCGGCCGGATCGCCCAGGTGCTCGGCTTCCTCGACAAGGTGCCCGCCTGACCGAGCCGCGACAGTGGCGCCGGCACGATCCGTGCCGGCGCCATTTCGCGTTCGCGCCGGACGGAATTCACCCGCCGCGCCAGGCGTTGGCGCATACGCGCAATCCACCACACGGAGGCCGGTGACGGATGCGCCCGCGCGCGTGTGGTGGAATCCTGTTGCGGGGAGAGACTATTGAGTAGCGAGAGGATGAGTGGACGACGGTGGCTCGGTTCGGGGGGTCGAACGGTCATGCCGCGCCGCGCCAAACTATGACGTTGCCCTCACTACCCGCGCGTGAAACCCGGTGCGCCATACGATCCGGGCCTGAAATCTGCGGGAAGGCGAAGTAGCCATGGACCGAAACGCGTTCGTCGAAGTGATGAACGAGGCGAGCGGGATGCTGGAAGCGGGACTCGCCACCGAGGCGCTGGCCCGGCTCACGGCCTTCGACAATGCGCTGCTCACACCGCCGGATCCCAAGGACTACGGCTGGATCATCTCCTACCGCTTCCGATCCGCCTTCGCGGCAGGAGATTACGAACAGGCCCTGCACCTGGCCGAACACGGTCCGGCCCGCTACCCCGCAGACATCCCGCCCGGCACCCTCGCCACCATGTACTCCATGGCCGTCGAGGCCGCCACCCAGCTCGGCCGCGCCGAGACCGCCGTCATCATGGCCGACCGCTGCATCGAATTGCGCCGCAGCCACGGCGAACCCGGTGAAGTGCTGATGGCCGCCATGACCGCCTGCACCCTGCTCGGCGATATCGAACGGCACGATCTGGCGAGCCGGTACGCGGAACTGCTGGTGGCCGAGGGAGCGGGATTCGACGAGTACCGCTCCTACGGTTACTACGCCGTCTGCGCGGCCATTGAACACGGCGTCGGCGGACACCTCATCGACACCCTGCGTGCCGGCCGCGAATGGCTCAGCCGCCAGGAGAACGAATTCGCCCGCGAGGCATTCGATTACCTGCAGAAATCACCGGCGATAGACGACCCGCTCGCAGGCCCCGGTCCGTTCGGAGGGCCCGGGCAGCTCGGCGGGCCAGGCCCGCTCGGAGGGCCCGGGCCGCTGGAAGGGGTGGACCCCCTCCCGGGATCGGGACCACTGGCAGGACCGGGTTCGCTCGCAGGCGTAGGTCCGGTCGGCGGGTCGGGTCCGCTGGCGGGCGCAGGTCCCGTCGGTGGACCGGGGCCGCTGGCGGGAACTGGTCCGGCGGGAGGGCCGGAGTCGCTGGCCGGAACAGGTCCGGTCGGAGGGCCGGGGCCGCTGCCGGGCCGGGGTCCGCTCGCAGGTCAAGGCCCGGCCGGGGGACCGGGGCCGCTACCGGGTCGTGATCCGCTCTCGGCGCCCGCCCCGTTCGGCGGACCGACCCCGCACCCGACGCCCGATCCGCTGCTCTCGCCCGGACCGCCGCCGGCGCAGGGGCTGCTATCCGCGCCGGAACCGCTACCCGGCCTGGGCCCGCTCGCGGACCTCGGCACCGGGGCATCCGGCGGCGCCGCGACCCAGTACCTGCCGATCCCCGGCGCCGCACCGCACGCCGGCCCGAAGCAGCCCCCCACGGAACAGTGCGCGGGCGGTGAAGCCGCGGACGCCCTGCTGGAAGCTCAGCGCCCCGCCCTGGCCGCTTCCGCCTACCGCGCCCTCATTGCCTCCGCCATGGAAACCGGCAAGCCCGACCCGCTGATCATGGGTAAATCCGTTCTCGGCCTGCTCATGTCGCTCATCTTCGACAACCGCGTCGGTGAGGCGCACGCCGTCTGGGTCGACGAGCAGGCCCCCACCTACCTGGGCGTCTGGTCCCTGGAGAACGGTCAGACCTCCGTGCACGACGGCATCGCCTACAACCTGGTCGCCGCCTTCCTGCACTCGCTGTCCACCGGTGACCGCAATGCCAGCAATCACGCCGTCGACACCCTCATGGGCCGCAGCGTCGACTGGGCCTTCGCCAATAATCCCCAGGTCGTCCCCGCCATGCTCAATACCTGGCGCCGCCACCTGCACGAAATCCACGAGGGCGAACCGGCTCCCGAATACCGCTGGCAGCTCGGCCAGGCCGAAGAGCGCTGGGGCGCACCCCTCCCCGAATCCGGCCTCTACTGGATGCGCCCGTACCGCTGGGTCGTCGACTGGGTCTGATCGCTAGGCTTCGGGTTATGGCAACGGAGATCTGGCATAACCCGAAGTGCTCCAAGAGTCGCAATGCCAAGGCGGTCCTCGACGAGTCCGGCACCGACTACACCGAACGCCGCTACCTCGACAACCCGCCCACCGCCGCCGAAATCCGCGACGTACTGGCCAAACTCGCCCTGGAGCCGTGGGACATCACCCGCACGGCCGAACCCGAGGCCAAAGAGCTGGGCATCGCCAAGTGGGCCAAGACCCCCGCCGACCGCGACCGCTGGATCGACGCCCTGGCTGCCCACCCGCGCCTGATCCAGCGCCCCATCGTCATCACCGCCGACGGTCGAGCCATAGTGGCACGCGACGACGAATCTCTCGACGCTCTGCGCTGATCCGAGTTCGCGCCACGCTCACCGATTCAACCGCATATCCCCGAGACCTGGGATGTGCGCTCACGCAATGCGGAAGACCGGGAATCCCGGTGCGATCTCGGCCAATTCGGCGTCGCTCGCATTCTTGGTGACGCCCTCGAAGAACCTGCCGACCTCCCACCCCCAGCGCTCCAGGTAGGCGCGCAGCACCGGGATCTTGTCCGCATCCGACACCTCGGCCGCGGTGAAGGATTCGACCTTCCGCCCCAGCCGCAGCTCGCCCGACTCGGCCACCCGCAGATTCCGCACCCACTGCGTATGCCCGCGCGGCGCGACCAGATACCGCGCCCCGTCCTCGGTGGTGAGCACATTGACCATGGTGGTCCGCCATTCCCCGCTCTTGCGCCCGCGCACCGCCAGCAGCCGGGACCCGGCCACGCTGATTCCCAGTTTCGGCAGCAGATTGAAGATGCGGTTCATGACCGGGTCCAGACCGGAGGGGCCGATGTAGCGGTTGGCGGCGGAGTTGGCGTTCATGGTGGCGTCCTTTGCAAGCTCTTCGAGAGCGGTGCTCTCTGATGTGATCAGTGTGCATGGTTTCTCTGCTCGCTGTCAAGAGCGGTGCTCTCGAAAAGTTTCACCGCTCCAAACCGTGGCATACTGTCTCCATGAACACCCCTCGCACCGCCCGCGAACGAGCCCGAGCGGAGATCACCCGCGAAATCGCCGATGCGGCCCGCCGTCAGCTCGCGGACTCGGGCGCGCCCGCGCTCTCCCTCCGTGCCATCGCCCGCGAACTGGGCATGGTCTCGTCCGCGCTGTACCGCTATTTCCCCAGCCGCGACGACCTGCTCACGGCACTGATCATCGAGGCGTACAACGCCATCGGCGACGAGGTCACCGTCGCTGTCGGCACCGCGGACACCCCGCGCGGGCAATGGCGCGCCGCCGCCGCGGCGGTGCGGCACTGGGCGATCGTGCACCCCCACGAATACGCATTGCTCTACGGTTCACCGGTCCCCGGCTATCAAGCTCCCCAGACGACCATCGAACCAGCGTCCCGCGTCCCCCTCGGTCTGCTCGGCATTGTGCACCGCGCCTGGGAGAGCGGCGCTCTCATCGAAGCGCAGGATTCCGTGCACCCCGACCTGGCGGCCCAATCCGCCGATATCGCACGGCAATTCGCCCCCGGCCTGCCCGAGGCCGTGCTGGTCCGCATGGTCGTCGCCTGGACTCAGCTCTTCGGTGCAGTGAGCTTCGAGGTCTTCGGTCAGCTCAACGGCACCATGGATCCGGCCGGCCCCTTCTTCGACTTCGCCGTCGACGCCATGGCCGACCTCATGGGGCTGCCGGCCTGACCTCTTCGGCCAGACCGAGAAACATCGACACGACCGGATTCTCCTCACCGCTGCGGAATACGAGATGCCGGTTCGACCGCGTGCCCTCGATGGGCCGCGGCGTGACCCCGACGCGGCGCAGCACCCGCAGGGAGTCGGCCAGCACCGCCGCCCCGAATCCGGCGGCCACCAGCGCGAGAACCGTTTGCACACTGCGGCCCTCGGCGGCGATCCGCGGCACCGCACCGGCCTCGTGATACAACGCGATGATCTCGTCGTACAACGGCGGCGAGATCTCGCGCGGCCACAGCACCAGCGGCGTCTCGCCGAGGCGGTGGCGGGGGACCGGCGGCAGGGGCCGGCGCGGGCCTTGCGCCAGCGGATGTTCCTGCGGCAGAAACAATGTCAGCGGCTCGGAGTACCACTGCCGCACCGTGAGCCGGTGGTCGAGCCGCGGCAGGCGCTGCACGGCGATATCGAATCTGCCCTCCAGCACGCCCTGTGCACACCCATGCCGCCGCGGGCGCGGTCTACGTCCACGGCCGGTTCGTCTACCGCTTCCACCCCTCGCAGCAGATCCTGGACGACGAGTTCATCATGCGATTCACCGTGGCCGACGGCCTGGTCACCTCGTACCGCATCTTCGAGGATTCGCTGATTCTCCCCCGCGTCTACACCGGAGACCCGGCCCTGGGCCTCGCCGCCTGACCAGTGCGGCTCACACCGGAAACGGCGGCGTCCCGACCCCGATGATCCGCAGATTCCCCCAGGGGTCGCGCTCCTGCAATGCCCCCGGGGCCGGAGCGCCGCCGGGGAGGGTGAGGAAGACCTGCCCGCGACCCGGACCGGGCAGGTCCACACCGTCGGCCGCGGCCACCCGGCCGTACCAATGGAATTTGCCGTCGATGGGGTCGAGGTGACCGTTCAAGGTGACGGTCACCGGCACCTCCGCACCGGGGGCGTCCAGCACCGCAGGACCCGAATACTCGTGCGCCGGTTCGGGTTCGGGGAAGTCGATCCATTCGTCATAGCCCCGGCGGCGCCGCCCCCGCTGCCACCTCACAGCAGCCCCCGGCGCTTCCAGATGCGCTTCCCGATCGGCCCGATGAGGCCCTGCTTGTCCAGGAACGCACCGAGATTCGCGGCCCCGACCCCGAGGGCGCGTTTGGCGTGCGGATTCTCGTGCGCCATCCGGCGGGCGGCCCGCCCGTCGGCGATTCCGGCGCGCGCGTACATGTGCCAATTGGTGAGCAGATGTACGAACAGGGGGGCGGCCACCGCGACACACAGCCGCGTATAGGCGATTTCGGTCCTCGACATGGTCGGCACCCGGCGCGCCAGCGCATCTCGCGCGAAGCCGATGTGCCGCGCCTCCTCGGTGACGTGAACCCGCATGGTGCGCGCCACCAGCGGCTGCAGTTCCGGATCGTCGAGGGTGCGCCGCTGGAGGGCGTCGAAGATCTCCTCGCCGACCAGTGCGCCCACCCACACCATGGAGCCGCGCAGGAACAGCTGCAGTGCGCTGATCGTCAGGCGCTCATAGCGATTCGGCCAGTACGGCTTGGCCTCGATGCGGTCGATGAGCTTGCCGAACATCATCATGTGCCGGCATTCGTCGCCCATCTCGGTGAGCGTGTAGTGCGAGTATCCGGAGCGCGGATCATTGGCCATGAGCTCGCGCAGCAGCAGCCGGTTGAGCAGGTTCTCGAACCAGATGCCCACCGACAGCACATTCGCCAGCTCCTGCCGGGACAGCTCGCGTCGTTGCTCGTGCGTCATGGACTCCCACAGCGGGGTCCCGTACAGCGAGACCACCTCCGGCGGCAGGAAGAATTTATCCGGATCCAGCGGCGCGTCCCAGTCCAGATCGACCACCGGGTCGTAGGACTTCTTCACCGATCCGATCAGCAAACGCTGCGCGAAGAGTTCCGATGCGGCCCGTTCGCCCATGACAACGCCCTTGTCGGCCATGGCAGCTCCTGACTCAAATTACTGATACAAGCTGTTACACTCAGATTAGTGGTACATGATGTATCGGTCAATGGGCGGGTGAGTATCGTGAGGCGAATGACCGCATCCAGCGCACGCAAGCCGACCGCGACGGCCGACGGTCGCAGCACCCGCTGGAACGGCCACAAGGCCCGCCGTCGCACCGAAATGCTCGACGCCGCCCTGGCCGTCATCGAGGAGAACGGCACCGAGATCTCGGTGCAGCAGATCGCCGACCGCCTGCGGGTCCCGCGCCCGGTGGTCTACCGCCACTTCGACGGCCGCGCGGATCTGGATCAGGCCATCCGCCGCCACATCCTGGATTCCCTGCTGGCCGAACTGCTTCCGGCCCTGCGCCCGGACGGCACCGTCCGCGATGCGGTGCGCGGCGCCGTCGGCACCTATGTCGGCTGGGTGGAACGCCACCCCAACCTGCACCGCTTCCTGGCCGCCGGGGAACCGCAGGGCGAGTCCGCCGCGGTGCTGGCCGGGGCTCGCGATCGCATCGGCGGTCAGCTCGCCGACCTGTTCGCCGACACCCTGGCCCGCTTCGGCCTGGACCGGAATCGCGCCCGCCCCATGGCCTTCGGCATGGTCGGCTTCGTCGACGGCGTGGTCAACAACTGGCGCGCCGAATCCGCGCTCACCAGTGAGCAAGTCGAAGGCATTCTCACCGAATCCGTGCTGGCCCTGTTGGAGGGCAATGCGCGCAGCCTGGACGTGCCCCTGGATCGCGACACCGTCGTCTCCGAGCTGCTCTCGCGCACGGAGGCGCTCCGTTCATAATTTTGCCGTGTGGGAAAACTTGCCGCCACGGCAAGTTTCTGTACCCTGGGTCGCATGGGTGAAATCGGTCTGCGCGAGCGCAAGAAGCGGGAAACCCGGCTCGCACTGAGCCTCGCGACCATCCGGCTCAGCGTCGAACGCGGCTGGGACAACGTGACGGTGGAGGACATCGCCGCCGCGGCCAATGTCTCGGTGCGAACCTTCCGCAACTACTTCTCCAGCAAGGCCGAAGCCGTCGCCTCGCGCCATCTCGAGCGCATGGAGCAGATGGCGGAGGAACTGCTGGCGCGGCCGGAATCCGAGCCGCTGTGGGAGGCGGTGATCGCCGCGGTCCTGGACCGGTTCGCACTTGGGCAGCAGGGCGAGGACCGCGCCGAAGGCCGCGAGTGGGCCGACGGGATCCAGCTCATGCTCGGCCAACCCGCCGTGCAATCCGCCGTGCTGGAAGCGAACGCGGTCGCCGAGCGCACCCTGGCCGCGGCGGTGGCCGCGCGCACCGGCACCGACGCCGAGCACGATCTGTACCCGAACCTCGCGGCCGCGGCCATCGGCGCGGCCTGCTCCGCCGCCATCGACCACAGCCTGCGCGCGCACCCGCCGCAGCCGGTGCTGCCGCTGCTGCGCACAGCCCTCGAACAACTCGCCGCGGGCTTGCCCGCGCCGAAAATCCCTGTCCGTCAGGAGAAGTCATGACTGTCGATGTGATCATCGCCGGTGCGGGCCCGGTCGGCCTGATGCTGGCCGGTGAACTGCGCCTCGCGGGAGCGGGCGCCCTGGTCCTGGACCGGCTGCCCGAACCCAGCGGCGAGGCCAAGGCCAATGGGCTGGTCGGCCAGGTGGTGCCGATCATGGATCGCCGCGGCCTCTACGAACGCCTGGGCGGCCCGCCCGGCCCGCCGCAGCCCAACTCCGCCTACTTCATGTTCGCCGCGCTCCCACTGGATTTGAGCCTGCTCGAGCACAGTCCCATCCACACCCTGGCGGTACCGCAGCCTCGCCTGGTGGAGGTGCTGCGCGATCGCGCCCTGGAGCTGGGCGCCGAGATTCGCTGGGGCACCGAACTGCTCGGCTTCGAGCAGGACGAAGACGGTGTGACCGTGGAGGTTTCCGGCGCCGGGGGAGTGCACCGGCTGCGCGCTCGGTATCTGGTCGGCGCGGAGGGCGCGCACAGCGTGACCCGCAAGATGTCCGGAACCGACTTCCCGGGAATGCATTACGACCGCACCCTCACTCGCATCGCGAACGCGGGCGTGCCATCCGAATGGGTGGAGGCCGCGACCGGAATGCTGCACGTCCCCGGCTTCGGCGATATCCGCCCGTTCCTGCCGCTGCGCACCGAGCGCGGCGGATTCGCCTGGGCGCCCTTCCCCGGCCGTGCGCCACTGCTCAGCACCATCGAATGGGATCAACCCGAACCGGCCGAGCCGATGAGCCTCGACGAGATGGCGGCGAGCATCGCCCGGGTCCTCGACGTCCCCGTACCCCTCGCCCCGCCCGCCGGTGACGGCCCGCATGCCTTGCGGCGCATGGCCGGCGGCCACACTCGCGTGGCGGAGCGATTCCGCGACGGGCGGATCTTCCTCGCCGGCGACGCCGCCCACGTCTTCGCCACCGGTGGCGGCCCGGGACTCAATCTGGGCCTGCAGGACGCCATCAACCTCGGCTGGAAACTCGCCGCCGAGATCAAGGGCGAAGCCCCCGCCGGTCTCCTCGACACCTACGACACCGAACGCGGTCTCGCGGCCCGCCGCACCCTGCTGTCGGCACAGGCCCAGGCGGCCCTCCAGGCCCCGGGCTCGGATATCACCGCCCTGCGGGAGATCCTTGCCGGATTGCTCGCCGACGAACCGGCGGTCCAGCGCATCGCCGACCTGCTCGCGGGCTCCGACATCCGCTACGACATGGGCGAGCCGGACGCGCACCCACTCGTCGGCAGGATGGCCCCCGACTTCGAGCTCCAGCTCGGCGGTGACACCGTCCGTCTCGCCGAATTGGCCAGAACCGCACGGCCTTTGCTCGTGGATCTGACCGAAGACCACGCGGTGTCGGCGGCGGTGCCGGGCTGGGGCGACCGAGTGGACATCGTGGCAGGCCGTGCGGCGGAGCCGGTTCCGGGCGTCGGAGCGTTCCTGCTGCGGCCCGACACGTATGTGGCCTGGGCCTGCGCACCCCATCCGAGCACCGGCGAACTCGATTCGCTGCACGCCGCGCTGGGCCGCTGGTTCGGCGCCCCGGTGAGCGCGGCCGTCGGTGAGATGACCAGCGGCGGAGCATAATTCGCTTGCCTTCTGGCGCAACAGCTGGAAATGTCCGAGGATGAAGAGATTCGTCTCGGGGGAGGAATCGATGAAATCTCGGACTTGTACAGGCTTGGCGGCCGATGGGGGAATCACCGGCGCGGTGCCGCGGTCCCAGGCGCACACCGGATCAGCGGGCTGAGTCGGCCCGTGCGCTGATCGGCCCGTAGCGGGAGTCCGGGCCGATCAGCAGTCGTTTTCAGCCGCGCTCGGCAATGGCACGGTAGCTGGCGTTCCACAGCCATTCGACCGGGCCGCGCTCGAAGCGGCGCAGCCAGAAGTGGGCGAAGACCATCATGAGCGCCGAGACCAGCACGTACACCCCGACGGTGAACGGCACCCGCGCCTGGGTGGACACCAATCCGGTCAGGCCCAGACCCCAGCCGTAGCAGATCGCGCCCGCCACCAGGTTCTGCAGGATGTAGCAGCTCAGCGCCATCCGGCCGACCTCGGAGAACCGGCGTGCCACCAGGCCCGGAGCCGTGCGGCGGGTGTAGAACTCGGCGACCAGCGCCAGGATGCCCAGTGCGACGAACGGGGCGGTGCCGTAGCGGGTGAACAGGATCAGGTCGCCGCCGCCCGCGACGCCGATCGCCATGTCCAGCGGGGCGGCGATGCCGAGGCCGATGATCATGAGCCGCTTGCGGATTCGCGCACCCTCGGCCTCGAACACCCCGGCCCGGAACAGCCGCGCGCCGAGCAGGAACAGCGCGATGGACATCGGGAAGATGAACACCGCCTCCAGGCGGAACATGGCCGCGTGGTCCAGGCGGAACACCACCAGATCCCAGAACGAGCCGTCCGCATAGGGATTCGGGTCGAGCGCCTCGGGCTGCGGCCGCTCCGACGGCGACCGGGAATCGAAGGCCATGCCCACCGCGATGAGCGTGAGCACGGCGGTGTGGATGCTCGCCGCGACGATCAGCCAGCGCCGCTGCGCCTTCGGGCTCGTGGCCAGAACGAATGCCACCACCAGGCCGGTGAGGGCGTAACCCATCAGGACATCGAACTCGGCGACCAGCAGGAAGTTCAGGAAGCCGTCGAGGAACAGCAGCCCGGCCCGCCACGGGTACTTGCCGGGCCACGCCCGCCCGCCGCGCACCGCCGAGCGCTGCTGAATGGCCAGCCCGATGCCGAACATAATGGTGAGTAGCCCCAGGAACTTGCCCTGCGCCAGTTGCTGCAGCACCCGTTCGGCCCACAGCCACGCACCGGTCGGCTCGTTCTCCTGCGAGATGTAGCCGAGCAGTCCCTCATAGTTGGTGAAAATCCAGATGTTGGTGCCCAGCGTGCCCAGAATCGCGATGCCGCGCAGCACGTCCAGCGCGGGCAGCCGGCCGGAACGGGGCGCGGCGGGAACGGGATTCGGGTCGGCGGTGACTGTGCGGGCCGGGCGCGCATGCCGCGGCGAGGGTACCGGTTCGACCATGCGTGCCATTGTGACGTCGGGGCAGGTCAGCGCGGATCGCCCGGGAGAACGATCACGCCTACGCCGCACGAATGACCCGGCGTCCACGCCACGGATGACCCGCTCGCGCCCGATTCCCCGTGGAGTCGCCTAGGCTCGGACACATGCAGCGCATCATCGGAATCGAGGTCGAGTACGGCATTTCGACGCCTTCGGAGCCGTCGGCCAACCCGATTCTCACGTCCACCCAGGCGGTGCTCGCCTATGCCGCGGCCGAAGGCGTGCCGCGCGCCAAGCGCACCCGCTGGGACTATGAGGTGGAGTCCCCGCTGCGCGACGCGCGCGGTTTCGATCTGGGGCGGCTCAACGGGCCCGCCCCGGTCATCGATGCCGACGAGGTCGGCGCGGCGAACATGATCCTCACCAATGGGGCTCGCCTCTACGTCGACCACGCCCACCCGGAGTATTCCGCGCCCGAGGTCACCGACCCCCTGGATGCGGTCATCTGGGACAAAGCGGGCGAGCGCGTCATGGAGGCCGCCGCCCGCTACGCCTCCAGCGTGCCCGGCGCCCCGCGCATGCAGCTGTACAAGAACAACACCGATGGCAAGGGCGCCTCCTACGGCACCCATGAGAACTACCTCATGAGCCGCGAGACCCCGTTCAACCAGATCATCCTGGGCCTGACCCCGTTCTTCGTCTCCCGCCAGGTGGTGTGCGGCTCCGGCCGCGTGGGCCTGGGCCAGTCCGGTGATCAGCCCGGTTTCCAGCTGTCCCAGCGCGCCGACTACATCGAGGTCGAGGTCGGCCTGGAGACCACGCTCAAGCGCGGCATCATCAACACCCGCGACGAACCGCACGCCGACGCCGACAAGTACCGCCGCCTGCACGTCATCATCGGCGACGCCAACCTCTCGGAATGGTCGACCTACCTGAAGGTCGGCACCACCGCCCTGGTGCTGGACCTGATCGAGGCCGGCGAGGACCTCTCGGATCTGCAGCTGGCCCGCCCGGTGACCGCCGTGCACACCATCAGCCACGATCCCAGCCTGCGCGCCACCGTCGCCCTGGCCGACGGCCGCGAGCTGACCGGCCTTGCCCTGCAACGCATCTACCTCGACCGCGTCGAGAAGTTCATGGACCGCACCGGCGGCAACAACGACGCCCGGGTGCAGGACATCATCGAAAAGTGGGCGCACGTTCTGGATCTGCTCGAGCGCGATCCCATGGAGACCGCGGACCTGCTCGACTGGACCGCGAAACTCCGTCTGCTGGAAGGCATGCGCAACCGGGAGGGCCTGAACTGGGCCGCGCCCAAGCTGCACCTCATGGATCTGCAGTACAGCGACGTGCGCCTGGACAAGGGCCTCTACAACCGCCTGGTGGCCCGCGGGTCCATGCGGCGCTTGGTCAGCGAGCAGCAAGTGGTGGACGCAATGACCAACCCGCCCACCGATACTCGCGCCTACTTCCGTGGCGAATGTCTCCGCCGCTTCGGCGCGGACATCGCCGCCGCCAGCTGGGATTCGGTGATCTTCGACTTGGGCGGCGACTCCCTGGTCCGCATCCCGACCCTGGAGCCGCGCCGCGGCACCAAGCAGCATGTCGGCAAACTTCTGGACGGCGTGGATACCGCCGCTGACCTGGTGCAACAACTCACACGCTGAGCCGGTGGCCACCGGCCCGCCGCGGCGTGGTGCACGGTTCCGGAGTCGGGCCGCCGCCCTGTTTTCCGAGGTTCGGCGGCCCGCTCCAAGGTCATTCTCCGGGTATCCCGGAGAGTGCTCTCCCGGGAGCTTCCGGGAGGTAGCGGGCAGGGCACATTGCGGTTAATCCGGCATGTTGTCCCCGCCGCTGGGTAGTGTTGGGGGA
The DNA here is from genome assembly GCF_054655275.1 of Nocardia sp. IFM 10818. NCBI lineage: Bacteria > Bacillati > Actinomycetota > Actinomycetes > Mycobacteriales > Nocardiaceae > Nocardia > Nocardia sp. IFM 10818. Next base: position 4,746,909 of record NZ_BAAHJH010000001.1, on the reverse strand, counting down.
CGGGCATCGGACTTTCTCCGATGCTCGCCGATGATCACAGAGGAGGTCGGCTGCTATGGCACAAGAGCAGACCAAGCGCGCCGGTGGTGGCGACGAGGACGAGGGCCCCGTCGGTGACGGTGCTGCGGGGCAGGAGCGGCGCGAGAAACTGGCCGAGGAAACCGACGACCTGCTCGACGAGATCGACGACGTTCTGGAGGAGAACGCGGAGGACTTCGTGCGCGCATATGTTCAGAAGGGCGGCCAGTGACCCAAGGTGATCCCCTGCGGCTCCAAACGGGGTTCGCCCTCTCCTCCTTCTCCGAGTACCTGCGGATGTACGCTCCGGAACTGTTGCCCGCCAACGGTTTCCGGACCGACGGCGGCCACCCGGTGAGTGCCTCGCCGTCGGACATCGCCCCGCACGGCACCACCATCGTCGCGGTGTCCTACCGCGGCGGCGTGCTCATCGCGGGCGACCGCCGGGCAACCCAGGGCAATCTGCTGGCCAGCCGCGATATCGAGAAGGTGTACATCACCGACACCTTCTCCGCGGCCGGCATCGCGGGCACCGCGGGCATGGCGATCGAGATGATCCGCCTGTTCGCGGTGGAGCTGGAGTACTACGAGAAGATCGAGGGCGTTCCCCTCACCTTCGACGGCAAGGCCAACAAACTCTCCAAAATGGTGCGCGACCACCTGCCCGCGGCCCTGCAGGGCCTGGCGGTGGTGCCGCTGCTGGTCGGCTACGACCCGGACCAGCAGGACCCGGACAAGGCCGGCCGCATCATCTCCTACGACGTGGTCGGCGGTCGCAGCGAAGAGCGCTTCGGCTACACCGCGGTCGGATCCGGATCGCTGTTCGCCAAGTCTTCGCTGAAGAAGACCTACTCGCGCGGCATCGATCAGGACAAGGCATTGCGCATCGCCATCGAGTCGCTGTTCGACGCGGCCGACGACGACACCGCCACCGGTGGTCCCGACACCATGCGGAACATCTACCCGACGGCGATCGTCATCGACTCCGAGGGCGCGGAGGAGGTCTCCGACGAGCGTCTGAAGGAGATCACGCGGGCGATGGTGGACGAGCGTGCCGCGGCGGCCGCGGAAGGGATCGGTGAAGCATGACACTGCCGTACTACGCGTCGGCCGAACAGATCATGCGCGACAAGACCGAACTTGCGCGCAAGGGCATCGCACGGGGACGCAGTGTCATCGTTCTGGTGTACGACAAGGGTGTGGTGTTCGTGGCCGAGAACCCCTCGGCCACCCTCCACAAGGTGAGTGAGTTGTACGACCGCGTCGGTTTCGCCGCGGTCGGCAAGTACAACGAGTTCGAGAGCCTGCGCCGCGGCGGCATCCTGCAGGCGGATCTGCGGGGCTACCAGTTCGACCGGCGGGATGTGACCGGCCGGTTCCTGGCCAACCTGTACGCGCAGAGCCTCGGTTCCATCTTCACCGACCAGCTCAAGCCGTTCGAGGTGGAGATCTGCGTCGCCGAGGTGGGCTATCCGGAGCAGGCGTCGAACTCGGTGCTGTACCGGATCAATTTCGACGGATCCATTGTCGACGAGCGCGAATTCGTGGTGATGGGCGGCAACACCGACCCCATCGTCACCGCGCTCAAGGGCGCCTACAAGCCGGGCATGGACCTGCATTCCGCCATCACGGTGGCGGTCGGGGCCCTGCAGAAGGCCACCCCGGAGGGCGGCAGCGACAAGGACAAGCGCACCATCGGCGTCTCCTCCCTCGAGGTGGCGACGCTGGAGCAGGCCCGCCCGCGTCGCGCCTTCCGCCGCATCAGCGGTTCGGCCCTGCAACAACTGATCACCGGTAAACCCTCCACCGCCAAAGCCGCGGCGGAAGAGGACAAGCCGGGCGCGGGAGATCCGTCCTAGCGCTGGGAAATTCGCAAAATGCCGGGCCGCGAGCCAAATGGTTCGCGGCCCGGCATTTCTCTGTCCGCGCGCATGTTTTCGCATTGCACTCGGCGGGGGCGAGTGTTTGCACTCGGACGAGCAGAGTGCAAAGGGGGCTTGGTTTTTGGCAGGTGACAGGGCCTGCGACGTTGGATCTCGTGCTAAATCGTTGTGAATACGTTTGCATCGCCTGTCCGACACCGCCCTTATGCGGCTTCCGACCGCTGTAATGTCGATGGTGTGCAGCGACGAATCATGGGGATCGAAACCGAATTCGGGGTGACGTGCACCTTCCACGGTCACCGTCGGTTGAGTCCTGACGAGGTGGCCCGGTACTTGTTCCGCCGGGTGGTTTCCTGGGGCCGTAGTTCCAACGTGTTCCTCCGCAACGGCGCCCGGCTCTACCTCGATGTCGGTTCGCATCCGGAGTACGCGACGGCCGAGTGCGACAGCTTGGTGCAGCTGGTCACTCATGACCGCGCCGGTGAGCGGGTGCTGGAGGATCTGCTCATCGACGCCGAACAGCGTCTCGCCGAGGAAGGGATCGGCGGCGACATCTACCTGTTCAAGAACAACACCGACTCGGCGGGCAACTCCTACGGATGCCACGAGAACTTCCTGGTCGTGCGGGCCGGCGAGTTCTCCCGCATCTCGGACGTGCTGCTGCCGTTCCTGGTGACCCGCCAGCTCATCTGCGGCGCCGGCAAGGTGCTGCAGACGCCCAAGGCGGCCACCTTCTGCCTGTCGCAGCGGGCCGAGCACATCTGGGAGGGCGTCTCCTCGGCGACCACGCGGTCGCGGCCGATCATCAATACCCGCGATGAGCCGCACGCCGATGCCGAGAAGTACCGCCGCCTGCATGTGATCGTCGGCGATTCGAATATGGCCGAGCCGACCACCATGCTCAAGGTGGGCACCGCCTCGCTGGTGCTGGAGATGATCGAGGCGGGTGTCGCGTTCCGAGACTTCGCTCTGGACAACCCGATTCGCGCCATCCGTGAGGTCTCGCACGATCTCACCGGCCGGCGGCCGGTGCGGCTGGCCGGCGGGCGGCAGGCCAGTGCCCTCGACATCCAGCGCGAGTACTACGCCCGCGCCGTCGAGCACCTGCGCAACCGCGATCGCGATCCGCAGGTGGACGCGGTGGTGGATCTGTGGGGCCGCACCCTCGACGCGGTCGAGGCGCAGGATTTCGCCAAGGTGGACACCGAGATCGACTGGGTGATCAAGCGCAAGCTGTTCCAGCGCTATCAGGACCGCTACAGCATGGAGCTGTCCGATCCCAAGATCGCCCAGCTGGATCTGGCCTATCACGACATCAAGCGCGGCCGCGGCGTGTTCGACCTGCTGCAGCGCAAGGGTCTGGCCAAGCGGGTCACCGAGGACGAGGCGGTCGACGCCGCGGTCACCACGCCGCCGCAGACCACGCGCGCCAAGCTACGCGGTGATTTCATTACCGCCGCCCAGGAGGCGGGCCGCGACTTCACCGTCGACTGGGTGCACCTCAAGCTGAACGATCAGGCCCAGCGCACGGTGCTCTGCAAGGACCCGTTCCGCTCGGTCGACGAGCGGGTGGACCGGCTCATCGCCTCCATGTAGGAATCCCACCTCTCGGGGGGCTCTCGGGGGCTTCGCCCCCGAACCCCGGCGGAATTCTGGGGGCTCTGCCCCCAGACCCCCGAGGGGCGGGGGATTCCATTCCGCGCCCGGTTCCCGAGTGCGCGTTCGCGTTGTGCGACCCGCAACTGACCGGGTCGCACAACGTCTCGCCGTTGGGCGCATTACTCTCTAACGCGTGGCGATATCCAAGGTCGAGCGGTTGATGAATCTGGTTATCGCGCTGCTGTCCACCCGGCAATTCCTGACCGCGGAGCGGATCCGGGACTCTGTGGCCGGATACGAGGAGTCCGCGAGCGACGAGGCGTTCAGCCGCATGTTCGAGCGCGACAAGAACGAGCTGCGCGATCTGGGCATTCCATTGGAGATCGGACCGGTCAGCCGGTATTCCGGGGCCGAGGGGTATCGCATCAACCGGGATGCCTACGAGCTACCCGATATCGATCTGACCAGTGCCGAGGCCGCCGCGGTGGCGGTGGCCGTGCAGCTGTGGGAGTCGCCCGAACTCGCGGCGGCCGCGGAGGGCGGCCTGCTCAAGCTGCGCGCGGCGGGCATTCATGTGGAACCCGATGCGGGGGTGGCCTCGGTGCCGGCGGTGCCGGCGCGCACGCGCGGTTCGGAACCGGTGCTGGGCAAGCTGCTCGCCGCCATCGACGCGGGACGCGCCGTGAAGTTCGAACACCGCCAGTCGCACGGTGATCCGATCGAACGCGATGTGCAGCCCTGGGGTGTGGTCACCCATCACGGCCGCTGGTATCTGGTCGGCTACGACAATGCCCGCCAGGCCCAGCGCGTTTTCCGCATCTCCCGCATCGGCGAGAACATCACCGAGTACGGCCCGGCCAATGCCGTGCACAAACCCGAGGACGTGGACGTGCGCGCCCTGGTCGCGGAGGTCACCAGCCAGGCCCCGATCACCGGATCGGCGACGGTCTGGGTGGCCGAGGGCCGCGGTCAGGAGATCCGCCGGATGGGCGCGCTCCTGGAGGATCGCGCTCTCGGCGGCCGTGCCGGATCGGTCGTGGAGGTGCCGATCCGCTCGCGCGACTGGCTGGCCCGCCTCATTACCGGGCTGGGCGCGGACGCGCTGGTGCTCGCACCGGAAGATCTGCGCGACAACGTGATTGCCCGGCTCGAGTCGGTGCTGGAGCGGACGGAGGTGTCGGCGTCGTGAGCGAGCGCCAGCGAGTGAACCATCAACACGGCGTGCCGTCGCGCACGACGGAGCCGAGCGCCGGCGAGGTGGAGTCGTGAGTGACGGGGACGGGAACGGCGCGCGCCGCGGGACCGAGGCGCGCCGGACCGCGCAGACCGCCGGGGACGGCGCCCGCGTGTCGAGCGGCCTGCGCGAGCGCAAGGGCGGCGCGGCGACCGGCAGCCGGCTCTCGACACGGCTGTCGCGGCTGCTCAATATGGTGCCGTACTTCCAGGCCAATCCGGGCATCAGCGCCGCCGAGGCGGCCGCCGAACTGGGCGTGACCACCAAACAGCTGATGAGCGATCTGAACCAGCTGTGGATGTGCGGCCTGCCCGGCTACGGGCCCGGTGATCTCATCGACCTGTCCTTCTCCGAGGAGAGCATCGAGGTCACCTTCTCCGCCGGCATCGACCGCCCGCTGCGACTGACCTCGCTTGAGGCGACCGCGCTGCTGGTGGCGCTGCGCTCCATTGCCGACCTGCCCGGCATGGTCGATCCCAGCGCCGCGCATTCGGCCATCGCGAAGATCGAATCCGCCATCTCCGGAAGGAAATTCGAGGGCCCGGTCGCCCCGGCCCCGGTGGAGGCGCCGTCGGTGGCGACGGTCCGCTCGGCGCTGGCCAATGATCACGCGCTGTGCCTGGTCTACTACTCCGCCAGCCGCGACGAGGTCTCCGAGCGCGTGGTGGATCCGCTGCGCATCGTGCTGGTAGACAACAACAGCTACCTGCAGGCCTGGTGCCGCCAGGCCGAGGGCGTGCGGCTGTTCCGCCTGGACCGCATCGAGGCGGCCACCGAGCTCGACGAACCGGCCCGCCCGCCGGTGGACGTGGCCGCCGACGAGACCGCGGCCCTGGACCTGTTCGTCGACGATCCCGCGGTCCCGCTGGCGCGCTTGCTGATTCGCGCCGACTACGGCTGGGTGCTGGATCAGTACCCGATGCACAAGGTCACGGTGCATCCGGACGGCGGTATCGAGGCCACCATGCGCTTCGCCACCCTGGAATGGATGGCGCGCCTGCTGCTGGGCTTCGGCTCCGGCGTCACCGTGCTCGGCCCGCCCGAACTGGTGACCGCGGTCCGCGATCGTTCCAGCTCCGCGCTGGCCGCGTATGCGGCGCTGGCGCAGGACGGTTCGGCCGGGTACGCGACGGCCGGTTTCGAGGAGGTCGGTCCGGCTTGACCGTTCGTTCCACGGCGGCGCAGCGGGTGATGGTGCTCGGCGCCGGCAGTATCGGGGTGTACGTCGGGGGGAGCCTGGCGGCGGCGGGGGCGGAGGTCACCTTCGTCGGGCGGCCGCGCATGCTCGACGAGATCACGGCCGCGGGTCTGCGGCTCACCGATCTGGACGGACAGGATGTGCGGGTCGAGCCGGATGCGTTCCGGACGGCCACCTCCGTCGCCGAGGCGGGCGCGGCGGATCTGGTGCTCATCACCGTGAAATCCGGCGATACCGAGCGGGCCGCGCGCGAATTGTCCGGGCTGGTGCGGCCCGGCACCGTGGTGATCAGCCTGCAGAACGGCATCGGCAATGATGCGGTGATCCGCGAAATCCTGCCCGCCTGTGTGGTTCTGGGCGGCATGGTCATGTTCAATGTCGTGCACCACGACGGCGGCCGCTTCCACCGCGGCACCGCCGGGGGCATCGCCGTGGCGAGCGATCCGGTGCTCGAGCGTTTCGCGCCGCTGCTCGGGAAGTCCGGGCTGGATGTGAAGCAGTACCCGGACCTGTTGTCGGTGCAGTGGGCGAAGCTGCTGCTCAACCTGAACAACCCCATCAACGCCCTGTCCGGGCGGCCACTGCGCGAGGAGCTCGCCAACCGCGACTATCGCCGCTGCCTGGCGCTCATCCAGCGCGAGGCCCTCGATGCCATGACCCGCGCCCGCATCAGCCCGGCGCGGCTGACGGTGCTGCCGCCCGAGGTCATGGTGCGCCTGCTCACCGTCCCCGACGCGGTGTTCCGCCGGGTCGCGGGCAAGGTCCTGGCCATCGATCCGGTGGCCCGGTCCTCCATGGCCGACGATCTGGCGGCCGGGCGGAAGACCGAAATCGCTTGGCTGTGCGGGGAAATCGTGAGCCTGGGCGCCATGGTCGGAATGCCGACCCCGGTCAATGCGCGGCTGGTCGAGCTCATCGGCGCCGCCGAGAACGGGGACCGGCGCACCTGGTCGGGTCCGGAACTGCTGGCCGAGCTGCGGGCCGCCGCGGGAGCCGGTGGCTAGGCCCGGTTTTCGTGCCGCGCGGCCCGGGGCCCGCCCGGGTAACATCCGGGCAAATCCGCATGACCACCGGTAGAACGACGGTTGACAAATGGTTTGCCATATGCCGGTCGGGTAGCATCGAAGCACCACAGTATTGGAGGAAGTCGATGGGTTCACTCAGCGCGACGCACTGGATCATCATTGCGCTGCTGTTCCTGGTGCTGTTCGGGGCCAAGCGGCTTCCCGACGCCGCCCGGGGTCTCGGTCGTTCGCTGCGCATCTTCAAGAGCGAGATGAACGAGATGCACGCTGACGGTGACAAGTCCTCGTCGGCGCAGGCCTCGGCCCCCGCCGCGGAGCTGCCGGCCGCGCAGCCCGCCGCCACCCCGGTGGAGCAGGTCAAGGCGGAGACGAACAAGGCTGATCTGAACAAGGCGTAAGCGCCGTTCCTACCCCGGGATGAGGCACTCGTCCCGGGGCGAGTCTTGTCCAGGTCCGGCGCCAGGCGATCAGCGAGGCAGACACATTCATGCGCATCCCGTTCGACCCCCGGCGCAGCCGGCGTAGAACGAATCCCGACGGCACCATGTCGTTGGTCGAGCACCTGCACGAGTTGCGGTCCCGGCTGCTGAAGGCGATTTTCGCGGTCGCGCTGACCACGGTGCTCGGATTCTTCTGGTACTCGCATTCGTTCCTGGGCATCGAGAGCCTCGGCGATATCCTGCGCGGCCCGTATTGCTCGCTGCCGCCGGAGTCGCGCGCCGCCATTACCGCCGACGGCGAATGCCGTCTGCTGGCGACGGCCCCGTTCGAGCAGTTCATGCTGCGCTTGAAGGTCGCCATCACCGCCGGTGTGGTGCTGGCCTGCCCGGCGTGGCTGTATCAGCTGTGGGCGTTCATCACCCCCGGCCTGTACGCCAAGGAGCGCAAGTACGCGATCTCCTTCGTCGCCTCGGGCGCCACGCTGTTCGCGGCGGGCGCGGTGCTGGCGTACTGGGTGGTCGCGCACGCTCTCAGCTTCCTCATGACCATCGGCAATGACGTGCAGGTCACGGCGCTGAGCGGTTCGGAATACTTCACCTTCATCATTCAGCTGCTGATCATCTTCGGCGTCAGCTTCGAGACGCCGCTGCTCATCGTGGGCCTGAATCTGGTCGGCGTGCTGTCCTACGAGAAGCTGGTGAAGTGGCGGCGCGGGCTGATCTTCGGCCTGTTCGTCTTCGCCGCCATCGTCACCCCGCAGGATCCGTTCTCCATGCTGGCGCTGGCGCTCGCGCTGACGGTGTTGTTCGAGCTCGCGGTGCAGATCGCCCGCCTCAATGACAAGCGACGCGCCCGCAAAGCCGAGAACTGGGCCAACCTCTCCGATGAGGAAGCCTCGCCGCTGGGCGAGGGGCCCGGCCGCATCGACCGCGCCACGCCGGTCGACGCGCCGGAACCGGTGGTTGCCTCGCCGTCCGAAAAAACAACGAGAAGCGTGTCGGATTACTCCGATACGCTCTGACGGTGACGTCTCGGTCGCTTACTGGCGAACTGGCGGCATTCGCCGCCGAAATGACATTCGAGCTGGATCCGTTCCAGCGGCAGTCGTGTGAAGCTCTCGAAGGCGGGCACAGTGTGCTCGTCTGCGCGCCCACCGGCGCGGGTAAAACCGTGGTGGGCGAATTCGCGGTGCACCTGGCGCTGGCCTCGGGCGGCAAATGCTTCTATACCACGCCCATCAAGGCGTTGTCGAACCAGAAGTTCGCCGATCTCACCGCGCGCTACGGCCGCGAGACGGTCGGCCTGCTGACCGGCGATCAGTCCATCAATCCCGATGCCGCCGTGGTGGTCATGACCACCGAGGTGCTGCGGAATATGCTCTACGCGGGTTCGGATGCGCTGCACGGGCTTTCGTACGTGGTCATGGACGAGGTGCACTACCTGGCCGACCGGTTCCGCGGCGCGGTGTGGGAAGAGGTCATCCTGCACCTGCCGCCGGAGGTGCGCCTGGTCAGCCTGTCGGCCACGGTCAGCAATGCCGAGGAGTTCGGCGCCTGGATGGAGACGGTGCGCGGCGATACCGCCGTCATCGTGGACGAGACCCGGCCGGTGCCGCTGTGGCAGCACGTGATGGTGGGCAAGCGGCTGTTCGACCTGTTCGATCCCAAGTCCAGCGATGCCAAGGTGGTGGTGGATCAGGAACTGGTGCGCTACATCAAGCACCGGGAAGCCGTTGACCGGATGGACAATTGGGGTGTGCCCGGGCGGCGCGGCGGCAGCGGGCCGCGGCGTTCGTTCCGGCCCATGCCGCGCCCGGAGGTGATCGCCCGGCTCGATCAGGAAGGGCTGCTGCCCGCCATCACCTTCATCTTCTCGCGCGCGGGATGCGATGGGGCCCTTGCCCAGTGCGTGCGCTCGCGGCTGGATCTCTCGCGCGAGGAGGACAGCGCGGAGATCGACGCGATCATCGAGAAGCACACCGGGGATCTGCCCCGCAGCGATCTCGAGGTACTCGGCTACTGGGAGTGGCGCGAGGCGCTGCACCGCGGCTTCGCCGCCCACCACGCCGGGATGCTGCCCGCCTTCCGGCACACCGTCGAGGAACTGTTCGTGCGCGGTCTGGTGCGCGCGGTATTCGCCACCGAGACACTGGCATTGGGCATCAATATGCCCGCCCGCACCGTGGTGCTGGAGCGCCTGGTCAAGTTCAATGGCGAGAGTCACGCCGAGCTGACGCCGGGGGAGTACACCCAGCTCACCGGGCGCGCGGGCCGGCGCGGCATCGATGTCGAGGGTCACGCGGTGGTCATGTGGCAGCCCGAGGTCGACACCAGCGCGGTGGCCGGTCTGGCGTCCACCCGCACCTATCCGCTGCGCAGTTCCTTCCGGCCCGGATACAACATGTCCATCAACCTCATCGACCGGATGGGCGCGGTGGAGTCGCGGGCGCTGCTGGAACGCTCCTTCGCCCAGTTCCAGGCCGATCGGTCGGTCGTGGGCCTGGTGCGCGGCATCGAACGCAATGACGCGCAACTGCGCAAGCTGCGCACCCAGCTCAGCGAGGACTTCCTGGAGTACTTCGAACTGCGCGAACGCATTCGGGAACGGGAACGGCATCTGGAACGCCAGGGCCGCTCCGATCGCCGCCAGGCCGCCGTCGCCGCCCTGGGCGCGCTGCGCCGCGGGGATGTGGTGGCGATTCCGTCCGGCCGCCGCCAGGGACTCGCGGTGATTCTGGAACCCGATCAGACACCGGGGGATCCGCGTCCGCTGGTGCTCACCGAGGACAAATGGGCGGGCCGCATCTCCGCCGCCGATTTCCCGACGCCCGCGGAATCGCTGGGACGGCTGCGCCTGCCGCGGCACGTGGATCACCGCACCGCGCGGGTGCGCCGCGATCTGGCCTCCGCGCTGCGCAGCACCGGCATCGTCGCGCCCGGTCGCGGGCGGCGCGGGTCCAAGTCCAAGGCCGCCGACGATCGCGAATTGCAGACGCTGCGCCGCGCCCTGCGCAACCATCCGGCGCATACCCGCCCGGATCGGGAACAGCTGGCGCGCATCGGCGAACGCTACAACCGCATCGCCCGCGAGACCGAGTCCATGCGCCAGCAGGTCGCGGCCACCACGAACTCCCTGGCCCGCACCTTCGACCGCATTCTCGCGCTGCTGGCCGAGCGCGGCTATGTGGACGGCGGCGAGGTGACCGCCGACGGGCGGCGGCTGGCCCGCATCTACGCCGAGGCCGATCTGGTCGTGGCCGAGAGCCTGCGCCAGGGCCTGTGGCGCGGGCTCGGTCCCGCCGAGCTGGCGGCCGTGGTGTCCATCCTGGTGTACGAATCGCGCCAGGAGGGCGGCTATCTCGGGGCTTCCGGACCGACCGCCCCGATTCGCCGGGCGGTGGATTCCACCATCGGCGTCTGGTCGCAATTGCGCGCCGACGAATCCCGGCACCGGCTCCAGCCCACCCGCGAACCCGACCTGGGCTTCGTCACCGGCGTCTACACCTGGGCCCGCGGCGATGATCTGGCCGATGCCCTGCTGGCCAGCGGCGATCGCGGAAACCCGCTGTCGGCGGGCGATTTCGTGCGCTGGTGCCGCCAGGTCATCGACCTGCTCGACCAGATCCACGGCACCGCCGACGATGTGGAGGTGGCGGCCACCGCGGCCAAGGCGGTGCGGGCCATCCGGCGGGGTGTCGTCGCGGTGGACGCCGCGTAGCTGATGGGACTGTGATTTGATTGGTTGAGACGTACCGACCGCGGTGGGTTCACGAGCGTGTTCCCGCTCGGGGGGCTAGCGTGCGTACATCGGATTGCGAGTGGAGGCAAGCAAATGAGCGGCCCGTACGGACCGAACGACGCCCCAGGCACTGGGGAGGGACGCAACGATCCGACGCAGCAGTGGGGGAGCGGTCAGCAGCCCGCGCCCGGCGGCGCCGGACCGACGCAGCAGTGGGGTGGGCAGCAGCCGGCGCAGCCGACCACGCATTGGGGTGATCAGCAGCCGCCGCAGCAGCCTCCGGCCCAGCCGTGGGGGCAGAGCCAGCCGCAGCAGCCGCAACAGCAGTGGGGCGGCAGCCAGCCGCAGTGGCCGCAGCAGCCGCAGCCGGGCCAGCCCGGTCAGCCGGACTGGAGCCAGCAGCAGCCGCAGCCCGGTCAGCAGTGGGGCGGCAGTCAGCCGCAGTGGCCCCAGCAGCCCGGCCCGCAGGACTGGAACCAGCAGCAGATGCCCGGCCAGCAGCAGTGGCCGCCGCAGCAGCCGCCGAACAAGAAGACCGGCCTCTACATCGGCCTGGCCGCCGCCGCGGTCCTCATCGTGGCCGCGATCGTCGGCGGTGTGCTGGCGCTGACCGCCAAGGACCAGCTGGACAACAAGGCCGTCGCCACCGGCGTGCAGAAGGTGCTCAAGGACTCCTACGGTATCGAGGACGTCCAGGACGTGAGCTGCCCGTCCGGCCAGAAGGTCGAGGTGGACAAGACCTTCGAGTGCTCCCTCAAGGTCGGCGGTGAGTCCAAGAAGGTGACCATCAAGATCACCAAGGACGACGGCACCTACGAAGTCGGCCGCCCCAGCTAGGCGCGGACAACGAACCGCGGGGCCCGGCGATGATCGCGCGATCGTCGCCGGGCCCTTCTTCATTAGGTCGCCTAAAGGTCTCGTGGCAGGGGAGTAGAGTGGCCGTAAATCCGAAGTCGATCTAGTTGGGGGGTGGCGATGAACATCGCTGCGCGCACAACAGGTTGGAGCGTGACCGCTGCCGCGGCGCTGGCCGCCGCCTTCGCTCCCGCGGTCGCCCACGCCGGGGCCGAGCCGGTGGTCAACGATTGCACGACGTATCCGAGCCAGTCCGTGGTGCGGCCGGTGAATCTCTTGCTGGCCTGCGGGGATGGCGGGCTGTGGGTCAAGGACATCACCTGGGCCACGTGGGGTCCCGAGAGGGCCGAGGGTGAGGGAACGCAGTATCGCCGGATCTGCGTGCCCAATTGCGCCGGTGGCAGTGTGAGCACCGCGCCGACGCACATCACGCTGCGGAATCCGGTGGACGAGCGGTTCACTCAGGCCGAGATTTCGGACTTGGACGGGAAGCCCGAAACCTGGCCCATGTGAGCGGGCTTCGGCTCAGCGCTTGGCCATGGCGGTGATGAGGCGCTTGACCGGGCTCTCGGCGTTGTAGGACGCGGCGAGCGCGGTCAGGCGGTCCGGATCGGCGGGGGTGGTGGGGAGCAGGTCCGGGCCGGACAGCTCGACATCGGCATCGCACACCACGCGGACCACCGGGGCCGCGGCCTTCAAATAATCGTCCGCCGCAGCGAGTTTGGCGCGGACGCCCTTGGCCAGATCGGAGTCCGGGTCGGCGGCGGCCGCGCGCAGGGCCTCCACGGAGCCGAATTTGGAGATGAGCTGGGCGGCGGACTTATCGCCGATGCCCGCGACGCCCGGCAGGCCGTCGGAGGCGTCGCCGCGCAGCGCGGCCATATCGGCGTAGGCGGGTCCCGCGATCGCTTGCGGCACACCGTATTTCGCGGAGACCTCGGCGGGACCCCAGAGTTCGGCCTTGGCCAGGCCGCGGCCGACGTAGAAGACGCGCACCGGCGGGGCGGGGGTGTCGCGGACGAGTTGGAGCAGGTCGCGGTCGCCGCTGACGACGATGACCTCGCTGTCGCGCTCGCGGGTGGCGAGGGTGCCGAGCACATCGTCGGCCTCCAGGCCCTCGGCGCCGGCGGTGGCGATGCCGGCGGCCTCGAGGATCTCCATGATCATGTCGACCTGCGGGGTGAGGGTGTCGGGCACTTCTTCGGCCTCGACGCCGTCCACGACGGGCTGGTCTTCGGCGACGCGATGCGCCTTGTAGGACGGAATGAGGTCCACGCGGAACTGTGGGCGCCAATCCAGATCCAGGCAGACCACGAGGCGGCTGGGGGCGTGCTGTTTGATCAGTGCGGCGACCATATCGGTGAAACCGCGCAGGGCGTTCACCGGTCGCCCGTCGGGGGCGGTGATCTTCTCCGGGATGGCGTAGAACGCGCGGAACCAGAGGCTGGCTCCGTCGAGCAACAGCAGCGGGCCGGCGGCGGGGGTGCTCATGCTGTGTGACGCTACCGGGCCACGCGGCGAATGGTAGCTTCGGAGAACATGAGCTCTCATGACGAGTCACGGTTCGCGGCGGCGATCTACGGGGCACGGCTGGAGCGCGCGGCGGAACTCGCGCGCCAGGCCCACCTCGACGCCCTGCTCATTACTCCCGGTCCCGACCTGGTATTTCTGCTCGGATCCCGGGCGCAATCCTTCGAACGACTGACCTGCCTGGTGATTCCGGCCAGCGGCGAGACGCCGTCGGTGGTCATCCCCAAGATGGAACTGGCGGCGCTGAAGGATTCCGCGGCCGGTGAACTGGGTCTGCAGATCGTGGACTGGGTGGACGGCGTGGACCCGTACCGGATCGTCAAGGGCATCCTCAATGCCGGCGCGCGCACCGCGGTCGACGACCATATGCCCGCGCTGCACCTGCTGCCCATCGCCGATCAGCTGGGGACGGTGCCGGTCTCGGCCACCCCGGTGCTGCGGCAGCTGCGAATGACCAAGGACCCCAGCGAGATCGACGCGCTGCGGCGCGCGGGCGCGGCCATCGACCGGGTGCACGCCCGCATGGGCGAGTTCCTGCGCCCGGGCCGCACCGAGGCCGAGGTGGCCGCGGATATCACCGCCGCCATTGTCGAAGAGGGCCACACCGCAGCCGCTTTCGTCATCGTCGGCAGCGGCCCGCACGGCGCGGACCCGCATCACGAGGTCTCCCAGCGGGTCATCGAGGCCGGTGACGTGGTGGTCATCGATATCGGCGGTCCGGTGCAGCCCGGATACTTCTCCGATTCCACCCGCACCTATGTGCTGGGCGAGCCGAGCGAGGAAGTGGCGGCGCGGTTCGCCGAGCTCGAGCGCGCCCAGGCGGCCGCGGTGGCGGCGGTCGAGCCGGGCGTCACCGCGGAATCCATCGACGCCGCCGCCCGCGATGTGCTGAAAGCCGCCGGTCTCGGCGACTACTTCGTGCACCGCACCGGCCACGGCATCGGCATCTCGGTGCACGAGGAGCCCTATATCGTCGGCGGCAACGACCTGGTGCTGGAGCCGGGCATGGCCTTCAGCATCGAGCCGGGCATCTACTTCCCCGGCGAGTGGGGTGCGCGCATCGAGGACATCGTCGTGGTCACCGAGGACGGCTGCGAATCGATGAACAACCGGCCGCACGGGCTGACCCGGCTCTGAGCCGCCCTAGGCTTTGAAGGCGCTGCTGGACAGCACCCGGTCGACCCGGATCGCGATCACCACGCGGTTCGGGTTCTCCCGGGGCTGCCGGTAGCGGCCGGAATACCGCTCGACCGCCTCGGCGACCGATTCCGGATCGTCGAGGACGGTGGCAGGACCCTCGAGGGTGATCCAGCGCGCGCCGTCGACCTGGCTGACCGCGGCATAGCCGGAGCGGCGCACATTGCGCACCTTCACCGACCCGCCGTCGGCGATGACGCGGACCAGCCCGCTCCCGCCGTCCCAGGTGAATCCGACCGCGACCACATGCGGTGTGCCGTTCGCCCGCAGCGTGCTCAGGGTGGCGAGATGGCGCTCGGCGACGAATCCGGCGGCGGCGGGCGTGAGCTCGGTGCGCGGCGCGTCCTCGAGCGCGGGCACGGTGGTGCTGGTCATGGTGATGACGCTAGCAAGGTCGATGGCAGACTATCGGCCATGGCATTCGGATCTCGGGACGTCGACGCGGGCGTCATCCTGCTACTGGGCGGACGCAGCGAAATCGGATTCGAGGTGGCGCGACGCCTCGCGCCCGGGCGTGTCGTAGTGCTGGCCGCACGACGCAGCGGCGACCTGAGCGAACAGCGGGCCGCCCTCGAGGCCGCCGGGGCGAGTGCGGTGCACTGCGTGGAGTTCGACGCCGATGATCTGCCCGGCCATCAGCCGCTGCTCGAGAAGGTGGCCGCCGAGCACGGCCCGATCGGCGTCACGGTGCTGGCCTTCGGCATCCTCGGCGATCAGGCCCGGGCCGAACGCGATCCCGCCCACGCCGTCGCCGTGGTGAACACCGACTACGTGGCCCAGGTGAACGTCCTCACCAGCCTCGCGAATCTGCTGCGCGCCCAGGGCTCCGGCCAGATCGTCGTCTTCAGCTCGATCGCCGGGGTGCGCGTGCGCCGCGCCAACTACGTCTACGGTTCGGCCAAGGCAGGACTCGACGGATTCGCCGGCGGACTCCAGGATGCCTTGCACGGCACCGGCGTTCACCTGCTGCTGATCCGCTCCGGCTTCGTCATCGGCCGCATGACCGAGGGCATGGATCCGGCCCCGCTGTCCAGCACGCCCGATCAGGTGGCCGACGCGGTGGTCGCCGGATTGCGCCGCCGCGCCGCGAATGTCGCGGTGCCCGGCGCGCTGCGCCTGATGTTCTTCGCCATGCGTTTTGTCCCGCAATCGATCTGGCGGCGGATGCCGCGATGACGGGCCCTGCCGTGGCATGGGATCCGGACCGGCCCCTCGTTGTGGCCGGGATCGGCGCCGACGGCTGGGACGGGCTCGGCGGGCAGGCCCGGCGTGCCATCGCGGCGGCCGAGGTGCTCATGGGGTCGGCCCGGCAACTGGCGCTGGTCTCGGACTCCGAGAGTGACGCGGAGCGGGTGACCTGGCCGTCACCGCTGGTGCCGGCGCTGCCCGGGCTGCTGGAACGCTATGCGGGACGGCGGGTGTGCGTGCTGGCCAGCGGCGATCCCATGTTCTTCGGAATCGGCGTGACGCTCGCGAAACTGGTTGGGGCGCAGGCCTTGCGAGTGCTGCCCCAGCCGTCCTCGGCCGCTCTGGCCTGCGCCCGGCTGGGCTGGGCGCTGGCCGGGACGCCCGTCGTGAGCGCCGTGGGCCGCAGGTTGGAGACGGTGCTGCCGGAGCTGGCCGACGGTCGCCGGATTCTCGTTCTCAGCGCCGACGAGCGCACTCCCGCGCAGCTCGCGGAACTACTGGCACGCAATGGATTCGGCGGTTCCACCCTGATCGTCCTGGAACAGCTCGGCGGCCCGCTGGAACGCCTCACGAGCGGCGTAGCCGGGGAATGGCAACTGCCACTAGGCAATCCGCTGAACATCGTCGCCGTCGAAGCCGTCGCGGACCCCGATGCCCCCCGTCTGACCCGCCTCCCCGGCCTGCCCGACGCGGCCTACGGCGGCGACGGCCAGCTCACCAAATCCGAGATCCGCACCCTCACCGTCGCCGCCCTCGCCCCCGCACCCGGCGAACTGCTCTGGGACGTCGGCGGCGGCTCGGGCACCATCGCCATCGAATGGTGCCGCACCGACACTACCTGCCGCGCAGTCACTTTCGAACGCCTCGACACCCGCCGCGCCCAGATCGCGGCCAACGCCTCGGCCCTGGGCGTCCCCCAGGTGCAGGTATTCGGCACGGCCCCCGCCGCCTTCGCGGACCTGCCGTCCCCCGACGCCGTTTTCCTCGGCGGCGGCCTCACCCAGGACGGCATGTTCGACGCCTGCTGGCAGCGCCTGCGCCCCGGCGGCCGCCTGGTCGCGAACGCCGTCACCGCCGAATCCGAAGCGCTGCTCACCACCCTCGCCGCCACCCACGGCGGCACCCTGCGCCGCTACCAGATCTACCGCGCCGAACCCCTCGGCGGATTCACCTCGTGGCGACCGCAACTCCCGGTCACCCAATGGGTGACTCGCAAATAGGCGCCGGAGTGCTCCCCGGCCGCGGCGGACCGCCGCGGTCAGGATGGATGGACGGCGCCGAGCAGGATTCGCTTCAGATGCTCGGGCGCGATGAGCGTGCAGTAGTGCTGGCCCTTGAAGGCATCCGGGATGCCGGGCGTATCCAGCGGAACGTGCAGCGCCTTCGCGGGAAGGTGCAGAGTGCCGGCGGAATCGACCGTGGCTGTGGGGAAATCGGATAGCCAGTCCTGACCGGTCGTCGCGAGCGTGTCCGGATCGATCACGACCCGGTTCGGGCGGAAGACCAGGGCCTCGCGTTCGGCGTCCGTGAGCGATCCGGCGACCTGTTTCAGGGTGCCCCGATTGACCTGTGCGCAGGTGCCTTCCGGCCCGGCCGTACGCGCACCGTAGACCTCGGCGAGGTGATCGGCCGATTTGCCTTTGCAGCGCACCTGCCGCGGCAGGCCGGTGCCGGAATCCTCGTAGGTGGTGTAGCTGGTCACGGTGAGCGGTTGCACCTGCGGCTTCGACGCGGCGAACGAGCCGAGGTCGGTATAGGGCGCCTCGTGCAGCTCACCTCCGGCCTTGCGGAACTTCCCGAGATGCAGGCTGGCGGTGGTCACTTGGGCTCGCAGACACAGTGATCGCGGGTATTGCTCCTCGGCGGGGTCGGCGAGGGCGGGTGCGCCGGGACCGCCGCACAGGGCTGTGGCGAACGTTGTGACGAGGAGGCCGGTGAACAGTGCTGGTCGAACAGTCACGCGCGTCATGCTTTCGGAGTGGAGGAGCCGGTTCAGAGGCCGGTGAGCGGCTGCGCCCCGGGCGCCGCGGGTACGGCGCCGTGCGGGGCGGCGGGGTAGTAGTCGGGGGTCGGAGTGCCGGTGAGGAAATCACCCACCCAGCCGAGCGCGAGGGTGCGCAGGGTGGCGGAGTTCATTGCTTCCGGTGTGCCGCAGAGCATTTCGCCCAGTGTGTCGGAGCTGGAGCCCTCGGCGTCGGTGTGGGCGCCCGAGGGCAGGCGCACGCCGAGGAAGGGGCGGTGCAGGCGGGTCTGCACCGCGAGGGTGCCGATGCCGAAGGTGTTGCACGGCGACGGCGGCGCCGAAATCGTCAGGGCCGGAAGGGTGGTGGTGTCGAGGCCGGTGAGGGCGAGGTCGATATTGTTGCCGAGGAAGGACCGGACGGGATCGAGCAGGACCACCCCGCGCAGCGTGTTCCAGGACTCCAGGTGATGGGTGCGCAATCGCTCGGCGACGTAGGCGACCGCTTCGGCTCCGGCCGAATGGCCGATGAACACCAGATTCTCCGGAATGGCGGGCGCGGCCCGGCCTGCCCGCCGCGCGGCGGCGGTGAGACTCGTGGACAGCCGGCCCGTCGGAGCCGAGGCGGCGCCGAACAGGGTCGCGACGTGATGCAGGAACGCGGTGTTGTCGCCGATGTTCTGGAGGGTGCAGCCCGAGAGGTTCATGAACGGCAGGCTGGGGGCGAAGACGAGATGGCCCGCATCGGCGAAGGTCGCGGCCAGATCGGCGACGTTCCCGCCGGTGCGGGCGAAGCCGTGCTGGATCCACACCAGCGCCCGCGGCTCACCCTCGGGGAGATACCAATCGGCGTCCTGATCCAGAACATGGGCGGCGCAGGGGATCTCGATGGTGCCGGGCAGCCGGGTCGCGGCCCCGGCCGTGGGTCCGGCCGCCACGGCGGCGAGGAGGGCGACGGCGGCCAGGCCAGGGGCTTTGAGGTGCATAGGTACTCCCACGGCGACGCCTGTTTCCTCTAGCGGAATGGCGTTTCTGCTTTGGCAGACCATTAGCGGTCATGCCGGCGCTGCTGTCAAGCGCTGGAAAGACCGTATTTCCCTGGACATTCCGGAGTGTGATCGCTATGTTTCGATATGGGAAACCCTGTTTCATTTTTCGTATACGGGGTCGATCCGCCGCCGCGTCGAGGGAAGGGAGACCGGTGCGATCCGCGCTGTACGTACCGGGCAACAGGCCGGAACTGTTCGCCAAGGCCCTCGCCGGTCCCGCCGATGTGGTCCTGCTGGACCTGGAGGACTCGGTTCCACTGCGGGACAAGGAATCCGCGCGCGCCGAGGTGGCCGCCTGGCTGCGTGGCGCCGCGACGGCCGGGCGGCGCATCTGGGTCCGGGTGAATCCGGGCGAGCCGGGGCGCGCGGATCTGCGGGCGGTTGCCCTGCCCGCCGTGGAAGCGGTGTGCCTGGCGAAAACCGAGTCCGCGCACCAGGTCCGGGCCGTGAGCGAGCTGCTGTCCGAATGCGAGACCGGGCCCGCCATCCGCATCTGCCCCCTGCTGGAGAGTGCCGCCGCCGTCTATGCGGCCCGCGAGATAGCCTCCGCCCCACGGGTGTCGCGCGTGCAGATCGGCGAAGCGGACCTGCGTGCCGAACTCGGTATCACGCCCGGTCCGGATGCGAGCGAGCTGCTTGCCATCCGCACCCAGATCGTCCTGGCCAGCGCCGCGGCGGGCATCGCGCCGCCGCTCGCCCCCACCGGCACCGACTTCCGGGACCTCGCCGCCCTGCGCGAATCGACTCGAGCCCTGCGGCGTTTGGGGTTTCGCGGCCGAGCGTGCATCCATCCGGCGCAGGTGCCGGTGGTCAACGAGGTCTTCACCCCCGCCCCGGCCGAGATCGACCGCGCGCGTGCGCTGATCCGGCGTTTCGAGGCCGCCGCCGGGGGCGTGGTGCTCGACGATGCGGGACGCATGGTGGACCGGGCCGTGATCCGTGAAGCCAGAAGGCTTCTGGAGGCCACGCGGTGAGGGGCGCTCCGCGGGGAGCGCCCCCGGCCGGGAACTACTGGTAGCTGGGATCGGCCCACGCGCCGATGGATCGGGAACGGACCGGTTCGACGAGCCGCGGCGCCAGGCTGTGCGGGAAGTCCGGACCCCAGTTCGTCGCGGTCCCGGACATGACGACCTTGGCGTCGTCGGTGTACCAGTCGACGAGATCGGCATCCGAGCGGACGATCCAGGTGCAGCCCTGCTCGGCATCGGCGGTGAAATCGCCGTGGCGGACCAGGGCGGGCCGCCAGAAGTAGGTGCCCGGCCACATCTTGCCGAAGTTGTAGTCGAATCCGCCGGCCAGGCAGTACGCCTCTTCCGAGCAGGGGTGGTGGGCGAGGGGTTCCTCCCGCCAGCCCGGCTTGGCCTTGATGAGCCGGGTGTAGAAGCCGGTCTTCTCATCGCGGTGCAGCAGCTTGATGTAGAGCCCGGGAACGGGCGTCCCGCCGAGGTCGAAACGCATCGGGCTGCCGTCCTTCACATCGATCCACGGCATTGCGGCGGAGTCGAGGACGACGAGTTTCTGGTCGGGGCGCACGAATTCGCGATCGGCGTCGGCGAGATCGAATCGCCAGTCGCCGCCCTCTCGGAAGAGCAGGATCTCGGTGCCCGCGATGACGGCGATCGGCGGCGTCCACACCCCGGTGGGCGCCATCCAGAAGCCTTCGGGTCCGAGCACGGTGTCGCCGATGGTCACCTGCCCCGACAGGACGTACCACTCCGTTTCGGCGCGGTGCACGCCGCCGGGGCGGGACCAGTCGCTGGTGAAAGTGACCTTGAGCGAGGCGGATCCGTCCTCCTCGTCGTAGCTGAGATTGCGTTGCACCGCGCTGCCGGCGGCGTGCTCGAACTCGGCGATATGGCTGATCAGGTCGCGTTCGTCGATGAGCTCTACATGTGGACGCATCGGTCCTCCTCCCATGGAGCAATATTTGCGATACAAAATGTACTGGTTACTAATAACCAAAACAAGGTGTATCGTAAATTCCCGTGACCAGACCCGGACGCCCCGCAGGCCCCGCCGCCGAGACCGAGGAGATCGTGCTGACCGCCGCGCTGGAGTTGCTGCTCACCGAAGGCGCCGTGGCGCTGACACCGCAACGGCTGCATACGGTTACCGGCGTCGCGCGCACCACCATCTACCGGCACTGGCCCACACCGCGCGATGTGCTGGCGGCGCTGATCTCGGTGGCCCCGCACGAACCCCTCGACCCCAGCGGCGATCTCGAGGCCGACCTGCACACCGAAGTGGACCTGCTGTGTGATCGCCTGCGCGACAAGCCCGTCGCCGCATTCCTGCGCGCGCTGGTGACGGCGTCCTCGGCCGATCCGGCCTGCACCGAACTGCGCCACCGGTACGTGATGGACCTGCTCGAGCCCTTTCGCGCGGCCCTGCGCGCCCACGGCGGCGGTGAGGAGGCCGCCGTCGAGGAGGCGGCCACGACCATTGTGGCGCCGCTACTGGTCGACGCGCTGCTGCTGGACCGCCCCGTCGATCGCGAGCGCGCCCACCGCGCCGCCGCCGAGGTGCTGAGCCGCGCACGCGCCTGAGCAACATCGACTACCGAGCACCACAGGGGAAATCGTCATGACCAATGCCGTCGGAACCCGCGCCGTCTTCGGCGTCGTCGTCCCGAGTACGAATACCGTTGTCGAACACGACTATTGGCGCGCGGGCCTGCCGGGCATCGCCTATCGCGCCGGATCCATGTACATCCCGAATCCGGTGATGGGCGACGACGCGGATTTCCGGGCCCTGCTCGGCCAGATCCGGGCGTCCATCGACACCGCCGTGCGCGATGTGCTCACCGCCGAACCCGAACGCCTGGTCATGGGCATGTCCGCCGAGACGTTCTGGGGCGGGGTGGCGGGCAATGCGGCCTTCGAACAGCGGCTGCGCGACCGCAGCGGGCTGCCGATCACCACCGGGGCGAGTGCGTGCCGCGCCGCGCTGCGCGAGCTCGGCTGCCACCGGATCGCGGTGTTCTCGCCGTATCAGCCGATCGCCGACCTCGAGGTCGGCCGGTTCTTCACCGAGGCGGGGTTCGACGTCGCCGCCATCACCGGCTTGCGCTGCCCGAGCGCCATGGATATCGCCCGGGTCGGCGCGGAGCGACTGCGCGAGGTGGTCGCGGAACTCGACGGCCCGGATATCGAGGCCATCGTCCAGGTCGGCACCAACCTGTCCTTCGTGGCGCTCGCCGATCGGCTGGAGGCGGAACTGGGCAAGCCCGTCATCGCCATCAATGCGGCCACCCTGTGGCATGCCTTGCGCGACCACGGATTCGACGATCGCATCGAGGGCGCGGGCCTGCTGCTGCGCGAGCACTGAACGGCGGTGCGGCGGCGCTCCGCCGGGAGCGCCGCCGTCCGGAATCGCCCGCGATGCGTGCGCGGCCGGGTGTCAATGCTCGCGCAGCAGACTGCCCGCGCCCTCGATGCGGTCGGGGATGCCGTTGTCCCGCAGCGCCATCCACCAGGTGGCGGCATTGATGGCGATCACCGGTTTGCCGAGCCAGCGTTCGGCCTCATCGGCGAGCCGCACCATGGACAGATTGGTGCCGCACTGCACGAGGGCGTCCACGGCACCGTCGACCTCGAGCAGCGCGGCGCGCAGTTCGTCCTCGCGCACGTGCGCGATGGAGACCGCGGTCGGGCAGCGCAGCCCGCGAATGGCCTTGACCTCGAATCCGAGTTCCCCGAAGAACCGCACCACATTCTCGTCGCCCACCGGTTGATAGGGCGTGACCACGCCGATGCGCTCGGCGCCGTAGAGACGCAGTGCGCGGCGGCAGGCCTCCGCGCCGGTGGCCACCCGCAATCCGGTGATGTCGTGGATCTGACGCTCGAATTGCCGGTTGCCTTCGACTCCGCCCCAGAAGGTCTCGGCGGACATGCCCATGACCATGTAATCCGGTTCGCAGGTCAGCACCCGCTCGCAGGCGGCGCCTATCTCGGCGCGGATCTGGTCGAGCAGCCGCTCCATGCCGGCGTCGTCGCTCATATTCTGGTCGCGGATGTGGATGCGGCCGAAATGCGCGGTGACGCCGGGGACGGCCATCCGGGCGAAGTCGGGTTCGACAATGGTGTTGGTGGACGGCGCGATCACGCCGAATTTGCGCCGCCAGCCCAGTGCGTCGGTCATGCGATGGTCTCCTCGTAGTCGTGGGCGGCCGTCCGTCGCGCGGCGGCCCGCAATCGCAGTGCGGCGATCAGGAAGGCGGCCTGTGCCGCCGTATTGCACGCCTGCTCGATCCATTGCAGCGTCACCGTCTGATCGGGCCGGGATGCCAGCGGGCCCAGGATGAAGAAGACGAGCAGCTGAATGCCGAACAACGCCGCGGCCGGACCGTCGCCGCGGGCGCGGGCGCGGCCGATCAGGTGGATTCCGGTGAGGGTGGCGAAGACGGTGGTGCTCACCAGCAGGGGGATCGGGTCGCCGGCCAGGAGGGCGGCGAGGGCGCACGCGGCCGTGAGGCCGGATACCAGCCCGGCCGCCCAGCGCGGTACGCTCCCGGTCGCATCCCGCACCAGAACCAGGTAGAGCACGGCGAATCCGAGGGTCAGCAGCGGAAACAGCAGGCCGCTCAACCACGTCGGCTCGGAGCCGTCCAGCGCGGCGACGAGTTTGGCTGTGGCCTTGGCGATTCCGCCCGCACCGATGAGCGCGGCCGCGACCGGTATCCCGCGCGCGTGCGGAAACGCCCGGCGCAGCACCAGCACACCGGCGGTGGTGAGCAGCACCGGCACGAAATCCTCGACGGCCAGCGAGACCGGATAGTCGATGGGGCTCACGAGCGCTCCAGGACGCCGTGCACGACGGCGGCCAGGCGGTTGTGCTCGAAAACCTGGTACACCACGGCGAGGGTGGCGCCCGCGCCCATGCCCGGTTCGGCATCCATCATGAACTCGCGCCCGACGAGCCGGTGCCCGCCGGTGGTGTGCAGGCGCACGAAATTGGCTCGGCCGTAGGAGTTTCCATTGCCCCACACCTCGGGTCCCTCGTGGAAGGACCGCACCCCGTCGCGCCGCACGATGCTGCGCACCTCGGAGTCGAACGGGCCCGACATGGTCAGCCGGTGCTCGGCCACCAGCAGATTCACCGGATCGATCTCGAGTTCGGTGCGCAGGCCGCCCAGTGAGCGCTGGGCGGCCGTCCACACCTCCAGCTCGCCGGAATAGCGGCTCTTCTCCTTGGTGGGCACGGTGAATACCACAGGCCCGCAGCGGGTTTCGATGCCGATGCGCTGCTCGACGAGTGCCGGATCGCGGGTGTAGAGGCCATTGAACACGCCGGTCAGCGCCGGACCCTGGTACAGCACCGACGAATACACCTGGGTGTCGCCGAGGGTCTGGTTCCAGGTATTGAGCGACACCTGCCAGCCGGGACCGTAGTAATGGGCGTCCACGAATCCCCCGTAGGGCCGGCCCGATCCGAAGAAGTCGGGTCCGGTGTAGATCCGGTCCGCATCGGAGTCGCGGACGCCGAACGCGAACGGCGCGCCGAGGGCGAACCGGCCCGCCAGCTCCCCGCCGCCGGTCAGGCCGCCGTCCATGTAGTAGGTGGTGATGCCGTCCTCGTGCACCGAGGAGCGGCGAATGTCCTCGAAACCGCGCCAGGTGCCCGCCGCGTCGAACAGGGAGGGGCGGCCCACCCATTCCCCCGCGATACGGCGCTGGAATTCGCTGGGCGCACTCATCCCAGCAGCTCCCCGCGCACCCGCTCGGCCTGCTCCGCGCCGAGCAGCCGGGTGACCCGCGCCCAGACCGGGTCCACCTCGGGGCTGAACAGATTCGCGCGATTGGCCCGGTCCCGGGCCGCCGTATCGGCGGCGACGGCGGGAACTCCCTTGTCCACCAGTGTGAGCCACTGGTCCAGATAGCCGTCCACGATGCCGTCGAGTGCGCGGAACGCCGGTTCGGTGGCCCGGCACACCACCATCCACGGTGACATCATGGCGCGCTGGCGCGGCCCGATGGCGGCGGGGGAGACGCCGTCGATGCGCCACGCCTCCTCGAGCAGCGGGGTGAGCGGCAGGAAGGCGGCGTCGAGATATTCCAGGTGCACCGCCAGATCCACGCGCGGTATCAGATCCAGGTGCATGGCGTGATACTCACCGGCGTGCACCGCGTCGAGGGTGAAATGCGGTACGGCGGAATCGCTTCCGGTGAATGCGAAAACCATGTGGCTGTCCAGCCCGATCGGCGGCACCACCAGGTCCACGATCACCGCCTTGTCGATCGGGCCGCCGCGCAGCACGCGCAGGCGGCCGACCGGATCGGGCGCCATGGCGCTGGTGAGCGCGATGTCCTCGGCGGTGCCGAGCCCGAGGGCGGTGCTCAGCGCGGTCAGGGTGCGCTCGCTCAGGGCGGCGGGCAGGCTCATTGGGCGTTTCCTCCGGTGCGGGCCTTGTGCACCCAGGCACTGGCCAGTTCGGGATTGTCACGGCGGGCGGGGGAGGCGATCACGGTCGCGGTGCGGCGGGGTGAATCGCCGGTGATGAGGTCGTCGTCGCCGACCCACCACCCCTGCTTCCTCAGCTCCAGGCGGCGCCGGCGGTAGGCGACCTGGAGGCCGTCGCTGCGCACGTGCAGTTCATCGGACAGATCGAAAGGCAGCAGTTCCGGTCGCTGCGATTCCACCACCGGCTGATCCTGGAGCAGGATCTTCTCGATGCGCTTGCGCGCATTGCCGTCCGCCCAGGCGCCGGTGAAGAAATTGCGATAGCCGAGAATCTTGACCAGCGTGCGGTCCTGGGAGAGCGGGATATTGAAGTCGTAGAGCAGCAGATCCCCGATCGGCAGCCGCACGTGCAATTTCACGATATTGGGCAGATACCAGGCATTGGTGACGGTGACGTATTCCGCGCGCGGCCGCCGCCGCGCCAGCAGTCCCCACAGGCCCTTGGGCAGTGGGGGACTGAGCTGGATATCGGCTTCGGCGGACCAATCCGTCTGGCGGATACGGAAATCCGGGATCTCCGGCTTATCCGGATTGCCGAAGGCGGTGCCGTGCACGAACGGCGTGTGCGCGGCATCGACGACATTCTCCAGGGCCCGTTCGTAATTGGCGTTGATCTCCATTTCGAACTGCACCGGCCGGAAGGCCGGATCGCAGTGTTCGGGAATGACCGGTATCGGAGGTCGCTCGGCCTCCGGGAGATCGCCGAGAAAGGCCCAGATCATCCCGTAGCGTTCGACTGTCGGATACGAGTCCACCCGCGCCTTGCGGGGGATCTTGCGTTCCTCGGCATTGGCCGGGATCTTCACGCACACCCCGTCGGTGTCGTACTGCCAGCCGTGGTACGGGCAGGCGATGCGGTTGCCGGTGACGGTGCCCATGGACAGCGCCCCGCCGCGGTGCACGCACAGATCGGACAGGCAGGTCACCGCGCCGGAGCCGGTGCGGAACAGCACGAAGTCCTGACCGAGACAGGTCACGCGGTGTGGTTTCGCGCCGACCCGGTCGGCGAATTCCACGGCGTACCAGAAGTTCTTCAGCATATCGGCTCCTCTCGCCGCGTCAGCCGCACCGCGGCGTCCTGGAATTCGGCCAGTTCGGTCTTCGCCGCCGCCTCGCCGCGCAGGTGTGCCCGCAGGAAGATCGACACCAGGCGGGTGAAGGGCGGCAGGGCATCGGTGTCGCCGGGGCCGTCGAGAAAGGCGCGGGCGGCGGTGGGGTCGGCGTCGGCGATGCCGAAGTGGTTGGCGCCCGGAATCTCCGCCAGCAGGTGATCGCCCGCGGGCAGCGCCTCGGTGAAGGTGCGCCGCACCGGATCGGGCCGGTCGGCGTCCTCCTCGCCGTAGCGGTCGGCGCTGCCCTGGATGACGCCGTCGTGCGTGCCCACCCCGAGCAGCACCGGGCAGGCGGTCTGAGCGGGCAGCACGGTCCCCGGCGCCCAGCCGAGCATGGTGGCGACCAGAGTGTGTGCGCCCCAGGCGAATACCGCGGCGACCTCGGGAAAGAACCGCGCGGACTGCAAGACCACGGTGCCGCCCGCCGAATGCCCGCCCAGAGCAATGCGATTCAGATCCAGCGCGCCCCGCAGCGGCGAGTGGTCGTTCACCTCGGCCAGGGCGGCCAGGAGTGCGCCGATGGCGGGGCAGGTGGGCCGGGTGCCGTACGCATCCGGGCGGGCGGCGTCGAGGTCCACACCCGGGGTCAATCCGCGCTGTCCGCCGAACAATTCGGCCACGCGGTCCATGGTGACCACCGCGAACCCGCGCGCGGCCACGGCCATGGCGAAGCGGCGGTAGGACTCCTGCCCGACATTGACCCCGGACAGGAACACGACCACCGGATGCGGCGCGCCGCCCGGGTCGGGAGCGAAGACCCCGGTGAGCCGTTCGGCATCGTCGCCGGCGGCCAGCGCGGGGTAGTAGATCTTCATGTGTGCGGTGTCGAACGGGGCCGCGCCATCGGTGCGCGCCGACCACCACAGCGAACGGATGAGTGTCATGCCGCCGGCCTCGGCAGCTCGCGGTCCCCGCCCCACAGCGCCCGCACCAGGCGCCGGGTGAGGTCGGGCCCGAACAGGCGCTCGCCCATGACATTCGCCGGATCGCGTTCGGCGATGGCGCGGCGCACGGCCAGATCCCGCGCGGCCAGGGCGGCGCGCTCCGCGGCGGGCACCTCCGGCGCCTCACCGACCTGGGTCAGCCACCGCTCCACCCGGGCGGTGAGCAATTCGGCGACCGTGTCGAGATTGGGACGGGTGGGCGGGAAGGAATAGCAGTAGGCGGTGGGGGACAGGCTGCCGCGAATGAATCCGGCGCGGCTGGTGAACCAGGTGAAATCCGGATGATCGGCCTTGAAGGCCAGCCAGGGCTTATCGTCGGGCGCGTAGTAGGCGTCGAAGTATTCGCCGTCGGCGACGAGATCGCCGCGCGGAATGGCGTCGGCGTAGAACCAGCCCTCGGGCCACAGCAGCAGCGCCGAGCCCAGATGCGGGACCCGGGTGCGCGGCCCCAGCCATGCGGTGAGGTGCAGGTTCACGAATCCGGTGCGGGGATCGCCGATCCAGGAGTGCACCAGCCAGTCGATCTCGGGACCGGAGTAGGCGGCGAGGCTGCCGGAGGGCCCGGCGTCCGGATCGCCGTAGGTGTCGAGATCGGTCGTGCACGGATCGCGGGTGAGGTCGAAGCGTTCGGCGATACGGGATTTCAATCCGCTCAGCAGCGCGCGCCACTCCGTGAACGTCTCGGTCACATCGGCGCGGGGTGTCTGGTCGACCATCTGCTCGACGTGTTGCAGGGTTTCGTTCATCGCTGCTCCGGATCTTGTGTGGATGCTGTTGTCACGCGGTGTCTTTCGTCAGGTCACGGGCACGGTGTCGAAGGGGTGGCGGGGACGGCCGGCGACGAGATCGGTGCCCCGCGAGACCATCCGGTTCACCGCCTCTGCCGGGCGGATGACGGCGCGGACGCTGTCGGCGCCGGCGGGCACGGCGGTGGTCTCGGGCCGGCTGATCACCCCGGTGAACGGGCCGTTCCACACCGTCCACAGGGTGAAGTCGGGGCTGAGCGCGTGAATGGCGCCGGTGAGCGTCCCGTCCGCGGTGAGCCCGGCGGCGACCACATTGAGCCGGTTCTCCGCCGCGCGTTCGGGCAGGCCCAGGCGCGGCTCCCACGGCTCGGCCGGGGTGTGCGGCACGGCCACGACATCCGCGTCCCGCACGGCCGCCAGGCGGAAGACCTCCGGGAACAGCGCGTCGTCGCCGACCACGAGTGCGATTCGGCCCCAGGGCAGTTCGACGACGTTCAGCTCCGCGCCCGGCGTGGTCGCCCAGGGGTGGCGTGCGGTCGGGTGCAGCTGCGGCTGCCGCGCGACGATGCCCCCGGCATTCAGCAGCAGGCCGTGGTGGGCGGACCCGGCGCGCACGGAGGTGACCGCGCAGGCATCGGTATCGCGCAGGGCGCGAACGAGTTCGGGAATCGGAACGGCGGCCAGTTCGGGCAGCACGATCAAGGCCGCGCCGCCCCGGGCGAGCGCGCGCACGGTGTCGGGGCCGGGCCCGGCGACGGCGGCGGTCACGGCCCGCGCGCCGGGGGGCGCCTGCCGGATGCCCGGGGCGGCGAGCAGCGGCCGGTACAGCTCCGGACGGCGTGCCGCGAGCACATCGGTGCCGTCCGGGCGGCGCTTGTCGTCGGCGCGGGCGATATCGATATCGGCGAGGACGACCGCCTCGCCCTGCGGCGGGGCCATGGCCACACAGGTCCCGTCCGGAGCCACGATCTGACTTTCCCCCGCCCCGTGGAGGCGTTCGGGCGGCACCCCCAGCCGGGCGGCGATATCGGGCAGCTGCGGCTGCGGCAGCAGCGGGCCGACCTTGTTGGCCGCGACCACCCACACCTTGTTCTCGGCGGCGCGCACCGGAATATGCAGGGCGGCTTCGTCTATGGCGAAGGAGTTGAGGCTGTTGAGCAGCAACCGCGCACCGCGCACCGCGAGCGATCGGGTGACCTCGGGGATGACGCCCTCCAGGCAGGCGTACATCCCGATCCGGCCGAGCGCGGTCTCGATGACCGGGGAATCGTCGCGGCCGGGATCGAGGTGGTCGTTCTCGGCTCCCATGAGAATCTGCTTGTCCGCCTGGCCGAGCAGAGCGCCGTGGGGACCGAACAGCAGGCTGGTGGCGGTGGTCCGGCCGTCGTCGCGGGCCAGCGTGACGCCGATCTTGACGAATATCCGGTGTCGTGCGGCCCGTGCGGCGATCGCGGTGAGGAAGGGATCTCCGGGCGTGCAGGCCATTCGCCGGGCGTGCTCGCGATTGTCGTACCAGGATAGGTGGTTACAGAACTCGGGGAGGACCACCACTTCGGCGCCGGCGTCGGCGGCGGCGTCGATCATGCGGACGCAGGTGGCGCGATTGGCCGCCACCTCGGTTCCCACGGCGAACTGTGCGGCCGCGACTCGGGTCATGCCCTCACCCCTCTAGCTCACGGTGTTTCGTACATCGAAACGCCGTTTCCTGATCTGATTCTGTACCGGGCGACGGGATCTGTCCACCGCTGCCGCGGATCGCCCGGTGTGCGGGCGCAATGGCGCCGTTTCCCTTGTATGCGCCACTGTTTCGCCTTGACACCCGCTGGGCCTGCGGGTTCAATATGGCAATTCCGAAACTGCGTTTCCATCAGAGAAACGCGCGCAGGAGGTGGGCATGACGACCCGCGAATCGTTCAGTCGCTCTCTCGGTCTCGCGGGCCTGGTGGTCGCCGGTGCGTGGGCGGGCCCGATGGCGGGCGGGCAGGTGGCCCTGGTGGCCAAACCGCTCGGTGGGGTACTCGGCATTCCGGGGTCGGTGGTCGGCTACAGCGCGCTCGCCGCGCTGCTGACAGGCTGCGCGACAGCGGGTTTGGCGGCCCGGCGCGGACTCTCGCCGCGCTGGACGGGCTGGTGCGGGATCGCGGCGGGTGTGGCCTGGATCGTCGCGGGCGGCACCGCCGACGCCATGGCTTTCGCCGCGGCCGTACTCGTGGCCGGTGCGGCGGGCGGCCCGCTCATCATGATCGGGCGCGTCCTGGTCTGGCCGCACCGGACCGCACTGACCGGGTGGCATATCGCCATGACGGCGGGCGTGGCCGTCACCGCCGCGCTGGCCGCCGGGAGTGCCGACGCTCCCGGTACCGGGCTCATCGTGGCGGGTGCGGCGGTGATCCTGCACAGTCTCATCGCCTTGCGGGCGCAACCCATTGCGCGGCGAGGGAATTCGATACCCGCCGCTGAACCGGCCACGCGTGTGCCGGCCGGTTACGCCATTGCCGGTCTGGTAGTCGGCGGCACCGTGCTGCCCGCGCTGCACCTGCTGCTGTTTCGCTGGGAGGTCCTCGGCGCCGATCAGGCCGGGCTGCTGTCGGCGGCCGCGGTCCCCGCGAGCATTGCGGTGGCGCTGCCCGGACCCCACCCCCGCGCCATTGCCGTGCTGCTGATTCTGGCCGCGGGCGGGCCGGTGCTGGTGGCCATCGCCCCGGGGCGAGCGACCGTGACCATCGGTCTCGCGCTCACCCTGACCGCCGCCGCGCGTGCCCTCCGGGGGCTGGATCTCCTTGCTTCCCAGAGGCCCAAGCAGCCGCCGGGGACGGTCGCGATCACCGTGTTCATCCCGGTCGCGGCCGGATTGGCGGGGTGGGGCGCGGTCTCGGCCGCCGGGCACGCCGTCGGCGCGGGTACGGCGCTGACCGCGCTCGCCGTGCCCGTCCTGGCCGCGGTGCTGCTGTGGCAACGATCGGCGCGTACGCGGACGGTCCGCGCACCCGTCGCCGATCCGGTATTCGAAGGAGGCACACCATGATTCGATTCGCCACCGGCTGCCTGGCCGCCGCGGCGGCGGCCGCGGTGGGCGCGGCCGCTCCGCTGGGCTCCGCCGCACCGGAACAAGGGCCCACCCTCGTGGTGAGCGCGAGCAGCGGCCTCACCGAAGGTCAGCGGATCACGGTGGACGGCAGCGGTTTCCGGCCCGGCCTCGCGGCCGTCGCGGTGGGCCTGTGTGTCCGGGGCTTCACCAGCGGGGTGCGTGATTGCGACCTCGGGGGCGGCGCCACCTTCGTGAACATCGCCGCGGACGGCACCTTCCCGACGGTCACGCTGACCGCGCGCCCGCGCTTCCACGACATCGACTGCACCCGGCAGCAGTGCGTCATCGCCGCCGCACCCCTGCCGGGAGCCGAACCGCAGGCCGTCATCGACGCGAATTCCGCCGAGGTGCCGGTCGATTTCGCCGGTGCGCCGCCACTCGCGGCCACCACACCGGTGCCGGTCGCCGCACGCGCAGAGACGGAGCTCGAGGGCCCGTCCCTGCCGCTGTGGTCGGTCACCGCCGCCCTGCTGTCCTTTACCGCCATCGCCGCTCTCGCCGACCGGCGCAGATTGTGAAACCCCCTGAGGAGGACTCTCGATGAAGACATTCGCACCACGGTTCGCACTGCTGGGCGGAACCGCCGCCGCGGCCCTGCTGGCGGGCAGCCCGGCCGCGCTCGCCGCACCCGAACTGCAGGTGAACCCGGTCTCGGGAGTGCAAGCGGGGCAAACGGTCACGGTGACGCTGACGGGGCTGCCGCCGAATCTGCCCACCGTGGCCGTGGGACAGTGCACACCGCAGATCACCCTGCCCACCGACTGCCACCTCGGCGGCTCGCTCATGGGCAGCGCCGATGCACAGGGCGCGTGGCAGCCCGGCGACGGCGGTCGCGACCTCGTCCTGGTCGGCGCGGTCGGCGGAACCGACTGCACCGCCGCCCCGGGAGCCTGCACCATCGCCGTGACCAGCCTGACCGATCCATCGCGCATCCTGGCCTCGGTCCCGCTGCGGTTCGGCGCACAGGAGACTCCGAAACCCACTGCACCGGTGGAGATAACCGCGGCCGCCGACAGCGACGAGGACAGCAATACCGGCCTGCTCATCGGGATCGGCGCGGCGGTGGTCGCGGTGGCGGTGGTCGCGGCCGGGCTGGTGCTGGCGCGGCGGCGCGGGTGAGGTCTAGCGCCGGTGAGCCGGATCCGGGTACGCGCGGGCCGGCATACCGGCGCCGCCGGGGCGAAATGCCGCCGGGGCGTGGATGACCGCGGTCTGCGCGTACTCGCGCAGGCCCTCCTCGGCGTACTCGCGGCCGAAGCCGCTGCGTTTGGTGCCCCCGAACGGGGCCCGCAGCGACATGCCGGTGCGGTTGTGGGTGTTGATGAAGGTGAATCCGGCTTCCAGGCGCGCGGCGACGGCGAGCGCCCGGGATTCGTCGGCGGACCAGACCGAGGCGGCCAGCCCGTAGTCGGAGTCGTTGGCGCGGGCCAGGGCCTCGGCCTCGGTGTCGTAGGTGAGGACCGGCACCAGGGGACCGAACTGTTCCTCCCGCACCAGTGCGGCCTGCTCCGGGAGGTCGAGGGCCAGGGCGGGGGCGACGAAGTAGCCGTCCGGGTGGGTCTCCGGCGGATCGGCCAGGGGCAGCAGCCGGCCGCCGCGATTCCAGGCATCGGCAATGAGGTGGTTCATCCGCTCGACGGCGCTCCGGCTGACCACCGGCCCCATGCTGACCCGCTCGTCGAGTGGATCGCCGACCACCAGAATCCGCTGCGCGGCAGCAAGATACGCCGCCACGAACTCGTCCAAGCGGGCCTTGGGCACATACAGCCGCTTGGCCGCCATGCACACCTGGCCCGCCGTGGCGAAGGAGGCGAGCACGAGCCGCTCGTAATCGGCCGGGGTGAGCAGGAAATCGTCGAGGAACACCGCCGGATCGTTGCCGCCGAGTTCGAGCACGACGGGCTTGAGCGCGCGTCCCGCCGCCGCGGCGATACTGCGGCCCGCCTCGGCGCCGCCGGTGAAGGAGATCTTGGCGACGCGCGGATGGGCGATGAGCGCCCGCACTGTGTCCGGGCCGCCGTGGACCACCCGTGTGCCCGGCAGCAGGGCCGCCAGTTCGGTCACCGCGAGGGGCGCGAGCGGAGAGGGCTTGAGCAGCACGGTATTCCCCGCCGCCAGCGCCGGGCCCAGCTTGAGTGTGGCGAGAATGATCGGCGCGTTCCACGGCGTGACCGCCGCGATCACACCGTAGGGCGCGGGCGTGCGCACGATGCGCCCCTGACCGTCGTCGATGATCTCGGAGCCGAGCACCCGCGGCGCGTTCTCGCACACCCAGCGCAGATAGGCGGCGGCGAAACCGATTTCGCCGCGACAGTCGGCGACGGGCTTGCCCGATTCCCGGGCCAGCAGCACGCTCAGCCGTCCGGCGGCGGCGTCGAGGGCGGCGGCGGCCGATGCCAGGGCGGCCAGGCGCTGCTCGAGGGGCAGCGCGGACAACTCCCGGAAGTCCCGATATGCCTGGTGGACAATGGGATCCACCGCATCGGCCGGGGTGACCGGCACCGAGCCGACGATCTCGGATGGGCGTGCGGGATTCTCGCGCGTGATCCTCACCGTGACTCCTCCAGCGAGTCGAGCAGACAGGCGCGGCGCAGGTGGGCGCGGGCGGCGACCGGATCGGCCGCCAGCTCGCGCAGCCGGGCGCGCTCGGCCGCGTCGTGGCCGCGCAGCCGCCGCCAATTGTCGTGGCTGGCACGCTGCACATGATCGACGGCGACCGTGCGCCGCCGGGCCGCCACGGTGTCCAGGCGCGATTGCGGGCCGCCGCCGAGGACCTCGGCGAGGGCCGCGGACAGCTGCACGGCATCGTGGATTCCGCTGTTCATGCCCATACCGCCGAGCGGGTTGTTCACATGTGCGGCATCGCCCATGAGCAGGACGCGGCCGACCCGGAAGGATTCGGTGACGCGCTGATGGACCCGGTAGAGCGAGGCGTGCCGGACGCGCCAGGGCCGCCCCAGATCGGCGACCGTCGCCAAACGCTCGGGCAGGCGCTGCAATTCGAGATCGTCGCCGCTGTCGGCCGGGGTGGGCAGCAGCACCCGCCAGTGCTCGGGAGTGCGCAACAGCACCAGCCATTCGTGCGGATCGAAGACGTAGTTGATCGGCGCGAGGCCGGGCAGGACGGCCGCGAGATCCTCGTCGACCGAGGCGACCAGGAACCGTTCCGGATAAGTGGCGCCGTCGAATCCGGCCCCGATGGCCTGCCGCACCGCCGAATGCGCGCCGTCCGCGCCGATCACCCAGTCGGCGCGGAACTCGCCCCGGGAGGTGTGAACGGTGACCCCGTCACCGGTGGCGCGCACGTCGCGCACGGTGTGGCCGAAACACACTCGCGCCTGCGCGGGCAGCGCGTCGAGCAGGATCGGGGTGAGTTTGCTCTGTTCGCACTGCACCCGGAACGGATAAGCGGTGTCCGTTGCCAGCACGCCCAGATCCAGGGTGGCGATCGCGCCGCCGCTCCGCTCGCGGTACTGGAAGGTGGATGCGATGAGGCCCCGGTCCAGCAGCGCGCTCAGCACGCCGAGCTCCGCGAGCATCTCCAGGGTCGGGGGATGAAAGGTGGAGGCGCGTGATTCGGTCGCCAGGCCCTCGCCTTGTTCGAGGACGGTCACCGGAATTCCGTTGCGCGCCAGCGTGAGCGCGGCCGTCAGCCCGACCGGCCCGGCGCCCACCACCACGACGGCGCTCACGAGGTGTGCAGGGCGAAGCGGCCCTCGACGCCGACGACCCGGGCTCCGGTGAAGAAGCGCAGGGTTTCGCCGGTGCCCTCCTCGCCCAGCCCGGACAGCGCCTAGGCCGGGCGCGGCGTCATGAGGTGCAGGCTCATGATCGAGGACCCGTTGACCTTGACCTCACCGGCCCGAATGCGTTGCGCCACCGTCATTGCCAGTTCCTCGTCGGCGCCGCAGACGTAGCCCTCGAGCCCGTACGGCACGGCATTGGCCAGCCGCACTGCCTCCTCGATCGAGCCGTAACCGACGGTGCCCGCGACCGGGCCGAACACCTCGTCGGCGAGGTCCTCGGCGAGCAGCGCCGGCGCTAGATAGTTCCCGCCCGCGGGCAGGGTGCCGAAGGAGTGGAATCGGCGCCCGGACACCGCCGCCCGCACCCGGGCCACGTGCCGCGAGTGGATGAGCGGGCCGTATTCGGTCTCCCGGTCCAGCGGGTGGCCGATGCGCAGGGCCTGCAAGCGTTTTCCGATCGCCTCCAGGAGCTCTCCGGCCCGCTCGGCGGGCAGGATCAGGCGCCCCAGCGCCCGGCACCACTGGCCGTTGAGGGTGGTGAGCAGTTCGGCCGCCATGCGCGCGGCGGCCTCGAGGTCGGCGTCGGGCAGCACCACCAGCGGATTGTTGCCGCCCAGTTCGAGCTGGCACGGGCGCAGCAGCGGCGCCGACGCCGTGGCGACCGAACGGCCGCCGGCGAGTCCGCCGGTGAAGGAGACGGCTTTGACGCGCGGATCGGCGACCAACTGCGTACCGGTCGCCGCGCCGCCCTGGACCAGCTGGAACATGCCGGGCGGCACATGTTCGGCGATCACCTCCGCCAGCGGGATCGCGCTGTAGGGCGCGAACTCGCTGACCTTGAGCACGACCGGGCAGCCCGCCGCGAGCGCACTGGCCACCTTGTGCGCGGCCATCGGGGCGGGCGCGTTCCACGGCACCAGGCACAGCGCCGGACCCAGCGGCAGCCGGTGCACCCGCACGCCGTCACGGTCGCCGCGCAGCGCACCTTCCCGAATCTGCTGGGCGGCAAGGCGGAACGCGCCCGAGACGATCACGGCGACGATGTCGGTCTGCCGGATCGGCACCCCGGTGGCGCGGGCGTCCAGCTCGGCGATCCACGCCAGCCGGGAGTCGAGCGCGTCGGCGATCGCATCGAGCGCCTCCGGCGTGACGACACCGGAAGTCTTGTCCGCCACCGTGAGTGCGCGCTCGACCCGGTCGGGTGCGGTGGCGACGGCGCGGGCGACCTCGGCTCCGGTCGCCGGATCCTCCAGTCCCAGACCGAGATCCAGCGCGGGCGTTCCCCATTCGCCGTCGACGAGATCGGCGATGGCGGGCAGCGGGGCGGTCATCGCGTGGCCTCCGGTGCGGTGGTGAACAATTCGTTGGCCGTGGCGTCGGTGACGATGCGGGCCACCTCGAGCAGCCCGCGCTCGGCGGGGAAGGTCATGACCAGGCCCATGGCGAGATCGCGCAGCGCGCGCCCGGCAATGCCGCTCATCGACGCCGCCGAGGTGCCGCCCGCCTTGAGCGCGCCGAGGGCCACCTGGAAGCAGGCCTCGGTGACCGCGCCCTTGCCCAGCCGCCACTGCGTGAACACCTCCTGCTTGGGCTTGACCGGCGGTTCCACGGTCTCGATGCCGAGTTGATAGCGCAGCCACAGGTAGGCGGTCTGCAACTGCCGGGTCATCTCGCCGATCAGCACCTGGTGCACGGGGGAGGACGCGATCGGTTCCCCGGTGTCGGCGAAGGTCTTTCGCGTGGTCGCGGCCAGCGTCTCGTCGTAGACGCGCTGGGCGCATCCGGTGTAGACGGCCGCGATGGCGAGCTGATTGCCGACGAAACTGCCCCTGCTCATGGTGAGCATCCTGGTGAACGCGCCGGGCAGCGCCAAGGTCTCGTCGTCGGGAACGAAGACCCCGTCGAGCCGGATGCCGTTATTGGCGGTGGCCCGCATGCCCAGCCCGTCCCAGGGGGCGCGCACGCTCACCCCCGCCGCATCGCGCGGGACGAAGAAGGTCGCCAGCCCCTCGGCGGTCTCGTAGCCCTCGAGCCTGGCCGAGGTCAGGTAGTAGTCGGCGACCCCGGTCGCGCAGCCGAAAGACTTCTCGCCCTGCAGGATCCAGCCGCCGTCCACCTTGCGCGCGGTGGTGGCGATGGTGATGTTGGCCTTGGCGGTCTTCACCGATTCGGAGGCGAAGTTGGCCAGCCAGACCCCGTCGGCCATGCGGGTGAGCACCTTCTCGGCGAAGGCCCGCACCACCGGAATCTCATTGTCCGCGAACAACCCGGCGTCGATCGCCTCGAGCGGCAGCAATCCGCGTGAGGCGCTGGTGTTGTGGAAGAAGTACGCCAGCGCCGTGGACGGGCAGGCGGTGCCCATGGCGTAGGTGGCGGCGGCCAGATCGCGCAGGCCGCCGCCGAGCCCGCCGAATTTCTCGGGTACCACCAGGCCGAGCAGGCCCGCGTCGCGCAGGAGCGCGATATGGGAGGCCGGGAAGGTGGCGGTGTGATCGGCCTGCTCGGCGGCGGCGCGCAGGGCGGGCAGGACCGTCTCGACGCGGTGCGCGCGTTCGCGTTCGGCGTCGGTCATATCTTCGACGAGCCGTTCGCCGGTGGGTCGTTCGCCGGTCATCGGGCAATCCCCTCGTGGTAGGTGCGGTCGTGGTAGATGAGCGGGGGTGCGGGCCGCGGGGTGGCGGCTTCCTGGACCAGGCCGAGCACGATGGTGTGGTCCCCGGCCGGATGGCAGGCGGCGACCACGCAGTCGAGCCAGGCCACCGCATCGGTGAGGACGGCCGCGCCGCTGCGCGCGGTGGTCCACTCGCCGAGCGCGAAACGGTCGCCGGCGCTCGACGCGGCGAACCGCCGGCCGATGTCCTCGTGATCGTGGCCGAGCACAGTGATCGCGAACACGCCGCTGCGGCGGATGAGTCGGCAGGTGGTGCTGGCGGTGGTCAGGCAAATGGAGACGAGTGGGGGATCCAGCGCCACACTGGTGAACGAACTGGCCGTCATACCGTGTAGCCCGCCGTCGTCGCGGATGGTCGTCACCACGACCACGCCGGTGGCCCACTGCGCCAGTACCGCACGGAGATCGGTCGAACTCACAGCTGCTCCGTTTCGATAGTGGAAACGCTGTTACGCACACGGTAACGCCCGATTGTGCGCGGGTGCAACCGGACGCGGAAAAACGGCCACCGCCCAAGGCATTCGGCGGGGCGTTTCCCAATGGGAAATGGCGTGCCCTAAGCTGGAGGCGTGTCGGACACCGAGGCCGAGAGCCAGAGTCGTTCCATTGCCGCCGTCGAGCGGGCCATGGACGTGTTGTTGCTGTTCGGCCGCACCGGCCGGCCCGATCTCGGGGTCACCGAGATCGCCAATGAACTGGGCCTGACCAAGGCCGCGGTGCACCGCATCCTGACCGCGCTGCGCAATCGGGACCTGATCACCCTGGAGCCGACCACCCGCCGTTACGCCCTGGGGCACGCCGCCATCGCGCTCGGCCGCGCCTATCTCGCACGCACCGACCTGCGGGTCATGGCGGCCCCCGAACTGCGCCGGCTGGCCTCGCTGACCGGCGAGACCGCCACCCTGTCGATTCGCCGCGGCGACACCCGCATGTACGTGGATCAGGTGGTGCCGGACCAGGAATTGCGCATGGAGGTCGCGCTCGGCGTCCCGTATCCGCTGCATGCCGGCAGCTCCTCCAAGGCCATCCTGGGCTTCCTGCGCAGCGAGGAGATCGACGAGTATCTCGATCGGCACGAGCTGACCCCCTACACCGACGCCACCATCACCACCCCCCGCAAACTGCGCACCGAACTGGCCGAGGTGCGCAAGCGCGGATACGCGATCTCGCTGGGGGAGCGGCAGATCGGCGCCGCCTCCATCGCGGCCCCGGTGCTCGACCACGACGGCGGCGTGGTGGCGGCGATCAGCGTGTGCGGGCCGCTGTCGCGATTCGAACCGCGCATGAAGGAGTGCGTGCCGATGCTGCAGAAGGCGGCGGGCGCGGTCTCGGCGCAGCTGGGGTACTCCGGCTAGCGTCACAACTGCGCGCCGGGCTTGAGCACGCCCAGCGCCGCCGCCGCGAGCACACTGGCCCAGATCGTCCAGACATAGGGCAGGCAGCCGTCGACGCTGCCCCGCAATGTGCGCTCCACCCGCTCGGTGGAACCGGTCGCGACGAGCGCGCCGAAGGCGGGACCGAAGGGGCGCAAGGTCATTCGAATGCCGAGCCCGGCGGTGATGGCGGCACCGTACAGCAGGATCTTGCCGCCCAGCCAGCGCGGATTCGTGGTGACGCCGAACGGTTCGGCGGCGATCAGGGCGTAGCAGCCCGAGACCGCCAGGCCCGCGACGACCGCGATCCGGATGGCGAGATCGGCGCGATGGACGCCTGCGATCCGGCCGTGGGTGCGGTGCTGAATCACCGTGAGCGCCAGCCATACCGCCGCGAACAGCCACACGGCGACCACGAACCATCCGGGGAACAAGCCGATTCCGAACAGGGACGCGCCGTGTGGTTCCAGCGCCATGAGCGTGAGGCCGCTGGGCAGGAACAGCACCAGGCAGATCTTCGGTCCCAGATCGAGCCCGCTCATGATGGCCAGCGCCGTGGCGCGCGCGGCCGGGGTGCGCTCCGGATCGATGACGAAACGGCTGGAGTAGTACACCCCGAGGTCCCCGCCCAGCCAGAACACGAACAGCAACAGGTGCAGCAGGATCCACCAGCCGTTCGGGTGCGCTCCCATGTCTTCTCCCTGTTCTCTTCTGCGAAACGGTGTTTCGACGGTAAGCTCCGCCGACAGTCTCACATCGAAACAGTGTTTCCACAACCGAAACGGGTCCCCATGCGCTGTCTCCTTGCGGCCACTCTGTCCCTGCTGCTGCTCACCGCCGCGCCCGCCACCGCCGATGACGGTGTGCGCCAGGCGGAAACCCGCATTGCCGCCGATGCGGCCACCGTCTGGTATCCCACCGCCGCGGAGCGCCGCCTGCCGGTCGCACTGCTCCTGCCCGGG
This sequence comes from Nocardia sp. IFM 10818, assembly GCF_054655275.1. Taxonomy (NCBI): domain Bacteria; kingdom Bacillati; phylum Actinomycetota; class Actinomycetes; order Mycobacteriales; family Nocardiaceae; genus Nocardia; species Nocardia sp. IFM 10818. The sequence continues at coordinate 4,706,893 of NZ_BAAHJH010000001.1, read as the reverse complement.
GCGAATGTGCGGCGCGCGCACTATGCGCGCTTCGCCGCGGCGGTGGCGGAATACGGATTCGTCGTCGTGGTGCCCGAGCGCTATCCGATGCCCGGATACAGCCTGCCCAGCGAGTTCGCGCTCGGCGATGTGGTGTCCTGGGCCCGGGAGCGGGCGGCCGGGGACGCCTCCGGGCTCGGCGCGCGCATCGATCCGGAGACGCTGGTGGTGGCCGGGCACTCCTACGGCGGGGCCGCCGCCCTGTACGCCGCGGCCGATCGCTGTCAGCCGCCCTTCTGCTTCGGCCTGTCCTACCGGCATCCGCCGCAACTGCGGGCCATCGCCGCGCACGGCGCCAACACCACCATCGGCGGCGCCGTCGATTCGGTTGCGGTGCTGGGGATTCCGGTCATGTATCTGAACGGCACCGAGGACGGGGTGAGCGAACCGGCCGAGGCCCTGGAGAGCTTCGCCCGGCTCTCCGGCGCGCCGGAGGCGGTGTTCGTGCACCTGGTGGGCGCGAATCACTTCGGGCTCGCCGATATCGACAATCCGCCCGGGGCCGCCCCGGATTCCCGCGCCTGCACCGCGCCGCGGGAGCAGACGATCGCCACCGCGGCCCGCTGGACCGCGCTGTGGTTCCGGTCGCAACTCGGCGATGCGGAGGCCCGGCGGTACGTCTTCGAGACGGGTCCGCGCACGGATGCGGCCGTGTGGGTCGAGACCCGCTGACCGATGCATCGTTTGTGCATCGATTAGTGGGTATGCTGGGGAGCATGCCGGTCTCCATCGCGCTGTTCACCCGCGATCTGCGCATGCGCGACAATCCCGTGCTCACCGCCGCCATCCGGGAAGCGGCGGAGGTGGTGCCGCTGTTCGTCCTCGACGAGGAGGTGCTGCGGCGGGTGCGGCACGCACCGAACCGGGTGCGGTTCCTGCTGGCCGCGCTGACCGAACTGGACGGCGAACTGCGCGCCCGGGGCGGGCGGGTGGTGCTGCGGCGCGGCCGGGTGGCCGAGGAGGTGGAGCGGGTGGCGCGCGAGACCGGCGCCGGCGCCCTGCATGTCGCCGAGGATGTCAGCGGGTACAGCCGGGAGCGGGAAAACGTTCTGTGGGAACGGCTTTCGCGGATCGGCTGCCGGGTGCGGACTCATCCGGCGTCCATCACCGCCGTGGATCCGGCCGAGATGAAGCCCGATACCGGCCGCGGTCACTACGCGGTGTTCACGCCCTACTTCCGGCGCTGGCTCAAAATCCCCATGCGCCGTCCGCTGCCCGCACCGGACCGGCTCACCGTGCCCGCCATCGCGAGCGCTCCGATACCGGATCTCGGCGAGCTCTGCGCCGCCATGGCCTCACCCGGACTGCGGGTCGGCGGCGAGGTCACCGGACGGGAATTGCTGGCGTGCTGGCTGTCCGGTCCCCTGCGCGACTATGCCGAGCACAAGGATCTGCTGGCGGTCGAGGGCACTTCGGGACTGTCGCCCTATCTGCACTTCGGCTGCCTCTCACCGGCGGAGGTGGTGTACCGCACCGATACCGCGACCGCCGGCGGGCACGCCTTCGTCCGGCAGGTGGCCTGGCGGGACTTCCACCATCAGGTGCTGGCCGACCGCCCCGAGGCCGCCGCGCACGACTACCGCTCCGGCGGCCGGTCCTGGCGCACGGAGCCGGACGGCCTGGCGGCCTGGCGCGCGGGGCGCACCGGATATCCGGTGGTCGACGCCGGCATGCGCCAACTGCTCGCCGAGGGTTGGCTGCCCGGCCGCGCCCGCTTGATCGCGGCCAGTTTCCTGGCCAAGACGCTGCGCGTGGACTGGCGTTCGGGCGCAGCCCATTTCGAACGCTGGCTGGTCGACGCCGATCTCGCGAACAACCGGCTGAACTGGCAGTGGGTCGCCGGAACCGGCACCGACACCCGGTCCAGCCGCGTGCTCAACCCGCTGCGCCAGGCCGATCGCTACGATCCGGACGGCGCCTACGCGCGGCGCTGGCTGCCGGAACTCGCGCACCTGCCCGGCGGAGCGATCCACCGTCCGTGGCGCGCCGCGGTGCCCGCCGCGGTCTATCCGCCGCCGATCGTCGAATTCAATGGCATGTGAGCGGATTTCACCGGCGTGCGTGCCGCGCGAACCGCTCGACGGCCTCGGTGAGGCCGTCGAGCCGGGTGACCGCCTCCGGCAGTACGACGGCGTCCCACCCGGGACCGCCGGCGTAGACGGTCGCACCCGCGTCGGTACCGGCGCGCAGGGCCGCGGTGAGCGCGGTGGCGTGCTGTTGCGACCACAGCAGGACCGTGGCCGGGACCGGCAGGCGGGTCAGCGTGTCGCGCAGGGCGGCGGTGGGCACGTCCGGGCCGAGCATATGGGCGCCGAGGCCGCGCTCGGCCAAGGCTGCCCGCAGGACTTCCAGTGGCAGGGAATGGGTTTCGCCGCTGGTGCAGGCGAGCACGAGTGGTGCGGGCGCGGCGTCGGGCGGGGGAGCGGCCCGGTGCAGGCTGGCGATGATGCACCAGGACAACAGGTGTTCGACGTCCACGCAGCCCTCGCCGCCGAGCTGGCGGGCCACGATATCGGCGAAAGCGGGGCGGCACAGGCGATCCCAGGTGTCGGCCACCCCGTAATCGCGCAGGTGCGTGGTCAGCAGCTCGCACACCGCCCGGCTCTCCAGCGCGAACGCGGCGGTGAGCAGCGCGGCCTTGTCGCCCAGCGGCACGGCGGGTCCGCGGGCGGCCGCCGCGGCCCCGGCCGGGGTGGCGCCCGCCCTGATGAGGTTCACCATCCGGGTCAGCAGCGCGATATCGCTCTCGGAGTACAAGCGGTGACGGCCGGGCCGGTCCTGTGGCGGCCCGATGCGGTAGCGCCGATTCCAGCTGCGCAGAGTGGCGGTCGGGATCCCGAGCCGCTCGGCCACCGCGCGCACCGGATAGCCGGCGGGCTCGGGTAGGGGCTGCGGACCATCGGGCATGCCCTGATTGTGCCTGCCGCCCGTCGTCGCAACGATCGCACCCGGACGGAGTGTCGGTCCGTGACCGCGAGAGCACCTCGGCGCCCCGGTGTGGAGTCAGGGCAGCAGTCGTAGCGCGGCGTCGAGATCGATCACATCGGCGTACTTCGCGTTCAGGTCGTAGAGATTGGCCTCGTGCAGGCGGGGGTCGCGATCCCCGCAGGCCTCGGCGACGACCATGGGGCGGAACCCGTGCTGGAGGGCGTCGGTGGCGGTGGCCCGGACACAGCCGCTGGTCGTGAGCCCGGTGATGAGCAGAGTATCGATGCCCGCCGCCGTCAGATTGGATGCCAGCGCGGTGCCGTGAAACGCGCTGGGGTACTGCTTGACCACCACGCACTCGCCCGGCAGCGGCGCCGGATCGGCGAGGAATTCCCCCAGCGGGCTGCCCTCCTCGAAGACCGCCAATGTGGGTATCTTCCGCCGGAACAGCCCGCCCTCGTCGGTGCCGGGCCGGTAGCTCACGCGGGTGAACAGGACCGGGCAACCGCCCGCGCGGGCCCGATCGACCACGGCGGCAGCGGCTTTCACCGCCTCCTCCACGGGGGCGCGCAGCGGCGAGCCGTCGGTCAGGTAGGCCGCGCAGACATCGACGACCAGCACCGCCGGTCGCGCTCCGGCCCCGAGCGGTGTGCCGTACCCGGCCGCGCGGGCATCCTCGGCGAGATCCTTCATGCGAATTCCCTTCAGATCACGCCGTTTTCGGCGAGTTCGGCAATGCGGCCGGGGTCCAGCCCGAGGACGCCGCCGTACACCGCGGCATTGTGCTCGCCCAGTTCCGGTCCGGCGTGCCGGATGGCGCCGGGGGTCGCGCTGAGCTTGGGCACCACATTGTGCATGGGCAGCTCCCCGAATTCGGGGTGCGCGATGCGCACGATCGCCTCGCGGGCGGCGAAATGCGGATCGGCGAACATGTCACGGGCGGTGTAGATCCGGCCCGCCGGCACGCCCGCCGCGTGCAGCCGTTCGAGGAGCTCATCGGCCTTCGCCGTGACCGTCCACGCGGCGATGAGCTCGTCGAGTTCGCCCATCCGTTCACCGCGTGCGGTGTGGGTCGCATAGCGTTCGTCGGTGGCCAGGCCGGCATGGCCCATGAGCTCGGCGAGCCGGGCGAAGACGGTGTCCTGGTTCGCGGCGATGAGGATCATCTCGCCTGCGGCGGTCGGATACACATTGCTGGGCGCGACATTCGGCAGCACCGATCCGGTGCGCTCGCGCTGATAGCCGGTGACGGCGTATTCCGGCAGCAGGGATTCCATCATGGCCAGCACCGCCTCGTAGATGGCCGAATCCACCAGCTGGCCCTGTCCGGTCCGGTCGCGGTGGTGCAGGGCGGTGAGGGCGCCGATGGTGGCGAAGACGGCGGCGAGCGAATCGCCCAGGGAGATACCGGTGCGCGCGGGTGGATGTCCGGGATCGCCTGTGGTGTAGCGGATTCCGCCCATGGCCTCGCCGATGGACCCGTATCCGGCGCGCGGGGCGTACGGCCCGGTCTGGCCGTAGCCGGTGACCCGCACCATGATCAGGCCCGGATTGCGCTCCCGCAGCCGGTCGTAGCCGAGTCCCCACCGCTCCATGGTTCCGGGCCGGAAGTTCTCGATGACGATATCGGCGCGGTCGATGAGCTCGCGCGCCAGCCGCTGGCCGTCGGCCCGGCGCAGATCGCAGGTGACCGATTTCTTGTTGCGCGCCACCACCGGCCACCACAGCGATTTGCCCTGCGACTGTTCACGTCCCCACTGGCGCATGGGATCTCCGGTTCCGGGCGCCTCGAGCTTGATCACCTCCGCGCCGAAATCGCCGAGCAGTTGCCCGCAGAACGGTCCGGCCAGCAACTGGCCCATCTCGATCACGCGCAGATCGGCCAGCGGCCCGGGGGAATCGGCCAGCGGCCCGGGGGAATCGGCCAGCGGCCCGGGGGAATCGGCCAGCGGCCCGGGGGAATCGGCCAGCGGCCCGGGGGAATCGGCCAGCGGCCCGGGGGAAGGGGTCGGTGCGGCGGCCATGCGTCGCCTCCGTTCGTGGGACGACCGACCGCGGCGGCGATCGGGTACTGTTGGCGAAAGTGGTAACACTGTATCCCTGAGAGAAACAGTGCTGCAAGGCAAACACATTCGGGAGGACCCGTGAATGTCACCGTGCTGGAAGTCGCCCCGCGCGACGGATTGCAGAACGAACCGGCGATCGTCGCGACCGAGCACAAGATCCGCCTGATCGAGCGGTCCGTCGCGGCGGGTCTGCGGCGGATCGAGGCGGTGAGTTTCGTGAACCCGCACCGGGTTCCGCAGATGGCCGATGCCGAGGCGGTCATGGCGGGCGTACCCCGTGCGGCCGGGGTGTCCTACGCGGGGCTGGTGTTCAACGAGCGCGGCTTGGACCGCGCCCTGGCCGCGGGTGTGGACGAGATCAATGTCGTCGTGGTGGCGACCGATACCTTCAGCGGGCGCAATCAGGGCTGCACCACCCTGGAGGGGGTCGAGCGCTGGGCGGCGCTGGCACGGCGCGCGGCCGCGGCCGGTCTGCGGCGCACGGTCACCCTCGCGGCCGCCTTCGGCTGCCCCTTCGAAGGGGAGGTCGCTCCGGCATGGGTGCTGGAGCTGGTGCGCCGTGTCGCGGCGGCGGATCCCGACGAGATAGCGCTCGCCGACACCATCGGCGTCGGCACCCCCGATCGCGTGCGCACCCTGGTGACCGCGACCGCCGCCCTGGCGCCCGCCGCCACCGTGCGCTGCCATTTCCACAACACGCGAAACACCGGCTACGCCAATGCCGTCGCCGCCATCGACAGCGGTGCGCGGGTGCTCGATGCCAGCACCGGCGGTATCGGCGGCTGCCCCTTCGCACCCGCCGCCACCGGCAATATCGCGACCGAGGATCTGCTGTATCTGCTGGACCGCATGGGCATCGCCACCGGCGTGCGCAGGGACACGGTCAGCGAAACCGGGACCTGGCTGGGGGAGGTGCTCGGCTCCCCGGTGCCCGCCCTGCTCGGCCGGGCCGGGGGTTTCCCCGCGGCCGGACCCGGTTCCGCGTGACGCTCCGCAGCGCCTAGTCCGCGCTCCGGAGGCGGGTCAGGAGCTTGCCGAGATCGTCGAGATCGGCCAGGCCGTAGGTCATCTCGCTGATGTCGTCGGCCTGGGCGGTGGACAGGACGCCGGCGGTATTGAGACGAAACTTCCGGGCCAGCTCCTCCGATGAGAGCGGGTTACCGGGTCCGCCGCGATTGACGTCCACGCGCTCGGTGAGGATGCGACCGTCGTGCAGTTCCGCGGTGAGCACGGCGGGGAACTGGTGCGGGAAGATCTCGCCGCAGTGGGCGTCGGGGACGCAGACCACCTTGGCCGCCAAGGCGAGCCGGGCCGGATCGCGGGCCGCCTCGTCGGTGAAGTCCGCGTGGAACAACCCCAGTCCGCCGCCGCCGAGCAAGGCCGCCGCGACGGTGTACGGACCGGAGAACGCGGCGTGGTAACCCGATTCCGGATGTCGTTTGGCGGCGGCGGGTTCGGCGATGGTGCGCAGTACCGGCCCGGGTGCACCCAGGGTGAGACGGACGACATCGCCGGCGGTGACGCCGCGCTCGCGCAGTCGCAGGGCGGCATCGATTCCGGCGTGGGTGAAGTGGTTGCAGGGATACGGTTTGAAGAACACCCCCGGTAGCTCCCAGTGCTCGCCGAGCCCGTCGAGTATCGGGGCGATATCGGCCCGGTTGCCGCAAAAGGCTTGGAGCAGGCCGAATCTGCCCTCGACCACCGTGGGCGGACCGGTGAGGCCGTGGCGGGCCAGCCCCGCGGCGGTCACCGCCGCGTGCGCGGCCCAGCCGCAGTGGACGCGCTTGACGGTGCCCCCGGTCCGATTCGCCTCCAGCAGGCCCGAACCCATGCTCGCGGCGATACCGAGGGCATGGCCGATGCCTGCCGCGTCGAGGCCGTAGAGCATGGCCGCCGCGGCCGCGCCGCCGAGCGTCCCGCAGATGGCGGTGGCGTGCAGGCCGCGCTCGAAGAACACCGAGTTGCCGAGGTTCTCGTCATAGCCGGCCATGCCGATCCGCACGGTGAGCTCCACGCCCACGGCAATGGCGTCCAGGAGCGCGGCGCCGGTGGCCCCGGTAGCCTCGGCGACGGCCAGCGCCGCGGGCACCACCGTCGCGGACGGATGCAGCACCGAGGGCAGATGCGTGTCGTCGAAATCCAGTGCGTGCGCGAGGGTTCCGCCCAGCAGCGCCGCACCGGCCTCCGGACAGCGGTGCGGCAGCCCGAGGGCGGTGGCCCGGGCCGGGCCACCCCACTCCAGCACCAGCTCCCGCACCGCCGCAGCGGCCGGGACATGCTGCGCCGCAAGGCTGTTGCCCAGTGCGTCGAGCAGCCGCCGGGTCGCGTCGGCGCGCAATTCGGCGCCGACGCCCCGATCTCGCGTGTGCGCGGCGAAGTGCGCGAGCCGCCCCACTACCGTCGTCGCGCTCATCGGCTCACCGCCGCCAGCGGGCGCACGGGCGAGCCGGTGCCGCCCACGATGCGCAGGGGCGCGAGCACGAAGACGAATTCGGTGAGCTCCGCGGCGGCGAGATCCTCCAGGGCGAGATGCTCGAGCAGGTAGATACCGGATTCGACCAGCAGCACGCGGTGCACGGGCAGGACGGCGTGACCCGCGCCGGGCGCGATGCGCTCGTAGGCGGTGGTGTCGGCTCCGGTGGCGGCGATACCGCGCGCGGCCAGCCAGCGCGCGCCCTCGACACCCACGCCCGGAACCCCGGTCGCAGCACCGAGATACGCCTGCGGCTCGCCGAACAGCCGCGCCCAGCCGGTCCGGATCAGCACCACGTCACCGGGTTCGAGTTCCACGCCGAGTCGTCTCGTCGCGCGCTCGAGATCGTCGGCGGTGACCTCGTATCCGCCGGGCAGGATATCGGTGCCGTGCAGGCGCGCGATATCGAGGAGCAGGCCGCGGCACACGAAGCCGGGCAGCCGTTCGGCGCCGTGGGCGCTGAAGCTCCCGCCGCGCTGGGCCGCCGCGGCATCGATGCCGCCGTGCAGCAGGCCGTCGTGGCTGACATGGCTGAGGGCGTCGATATGGGTGCCGACATGGCCGCCGGTCACAATGATCTCGTTGGCCGCCGAACCGCCGTCGGGCCGCACGGTATCGCCGTGCCTGCGGGCCAGGGTCATCCGGAAGCCGGGATGGTTGGGCGAGCACGGCATTCCGGTGAAGAAGGGCTGGCCGAGCTCGATCAGCCGGATCCCGCCGCGCACCGCGGCGACGAGCGGATCGCGCATGCTCATCGGACCACCCCCGCGGCGCGCAGCCGGGCCAGCCGTTCGGCGTCGACGCCGTAGGCGCCCAGCACCTCCGCGGTGTGCGCGCCCAGCGGTGGTCCCGCCCAGCGGATCCGGCCCGGTGTGGCGGAGAGCCGGAAGATCACGTTCTGCATGCGTATCCTGCCCAGTTCGTCGTCGGGGATTTCGGCGATGGCGCCCAGCGCGCGGAATTGCGGATCGGCCAGGACATCGGCGGCGGTGTAGACGGGAGCTATGGCGGCCTCGGCCTTCTCGAAGGCGGCCAGCACCTCGCCGGTATCGCGTTCGGCGATCCAGGCCCCGACCGCGGCGTCGAGTTCGTCGGCGTGCCTGGCGCGTTCGGCGCCGGAGCCGAACCAGGGCTCGTCGATGAACTCCGGGCGGCCCACCAGCCGCATCACCCGCTCGGCCACCGACTGCGCACTGGTGGACACCGCGACCCAGCCGCCGTCGGCGGTGCGGTACACATTCCGCGGCGCGTTGTTCGAGGAGCGATTGCCCGTCCGCGGCGGCAGTTCGCCGAGCTGGTCGTAGGCAATGAGCTGCGGGCCCAGCAGGGTGAGGATGGGTTCGATAATGGCCAGGTCGATCTGCTGGCCGCACCCGTCGCGATCGCGGGCGCGCAGTGCGGTCATGATGGCGAAAGCCGTTGCCTGCGCCGCGATTCCGTCGGCGAGACCGAAGGGAGGCAGGGTGGGCGGCCCGTCCGGTTCGCCGGTGAGGGCGGCGAATCCGCTCATGGCCTCGGCGAGGGTGCCGAAGCCGGGGCGGCGGGCGTAGGGGCCGATCTGCCCGAAACCGGTCACCCGGGCCAGCACCAGCCCCGGATTGATCTCCCGCAGTTCGGGATAGCCCAGTCCCCAGCGCTCGAGGGTGCCCGGGCGGAAGTTCTCGATCACCACATCGGCGTCGGCGGCCATGCGCCGGAACAACTCCTGGCCCTCGGGGGAGCCCAGGTACAGCGTCACCGATTTCTTGCCGCGCCCCAGCATCTTCCACCACAGGCCGACGCCGTCGCGCTGGGCGCCGTGGCCGCGGACCGGATCTCCCTGGGGATGCTCGATCTTCACCACCTCGGCCCCGAAATCCGCCAGCAGCGTCGCCGCCAGCGGTCCGGCGAACAGCGTCGCCGCATCCAGCACCCGGATTCCCGACAGTGGTCCGTCCATGGCCCAACTCCTCATCTGCCGCCGGGTGTTTCCCATAGCGAAACATCAAGGCATTCGGCGGCATTGACTATCAGCGCATACTACTGCGATGATCGCCGAGTTGGTAAAGCTGTTTCGCATAGAGAAACTGGAGCATGCCGTGGCGACCGACCTGCTGATCCGGAACGCCCGTGTGGTGCGACCGGGCGACCCGTCCACCGACCATCCCGAACCGGTCGATATCGCCGTCGCGGGCGGTGTCGTCACCGCGGTCGGCGCGAATCTGCCCGCGGCGCACGCGGATCGAGTGGTCGACGCCGAGGGCCTGCTCGCCTTCCCCGGCGTGGTCGACGCCCATCAGCACTGGGGTATCTACCGGGATCTGGCCTCCGACACCGAATCCGAGAGCCGCGCCTGCGCGCAGGGCGGGGTCACCACCTCGATCACCTATATGCGCACCGGGCGCTACTACCTGAACCGGGGCGGCGCCTACCGTGAATTCGTTCCCGAGGTGCTCGCGCGGATGGCCGGGCGGTCCTTCGTGGACCACGCCCTGCACCTGGCGCCCATGAGCGCCGAGCACATTGCCGAAATACCGTACCTGGTCCGGGATTTCGGTATCACCTCGTTCAAGATCTTCATGTTCTACGGCGGCCACGGCCTGCACGGCCGGTCCACGGACCAGGCCGACTTCCTCATGCTCGCGCCACACGAGCGCTACGACCTGGCCCACTTCGAATTCGTCATGCGCGCCGTGCAGCGGGCGCGCGCGGACCTGGGCCCCGGCCTCTCGCTGTCACTGCACTGCGAGACCGCCGAAATCATGGCCGCCTACACCGAATTGGTCGAGCGCGAGGGCACGCTCACCGGCCTGCGCGCCTACAGCGCCTCGCGCCCACCGCATTCCGAGGGCCTGGCTATCACCATGGCCTCCTACCTCGCCCACGAGACCGGCCTGGCCAATATCAATCTGCTGCACCTGTCCTCGGCCAAGGCGGTGGCGGCCGCGCTCACCATGGCCGCGGCCTTCCCACAGGTGGACTTCCGCCGCGAGGTCACCATCGGTCATCTGCTCGCCGATGTCGACACCGCACCCGGCATCGGCGGCAAGGTGAACCCGCCGCTGCGCGACCGTGACGACGTCGAAGCGCTGTGGCGGCACCTGCTGGCGGGCGATATCGACTGGGTGGTGAGTGATCACGCCTGCTGCCGCGACGAACAGAAGTTCGGGGCCGATCCGGCGGACGTCTTCGCCGCCAAGTCCGGTTTCGGCGGCGCCGAATACCTCCTGCCCGGCCTGGTGGGAGAGGGGATGAAACGCGGCGTCGCCCTCTCGCGCATCGCCGAACTCACCGCCTGGAATCCGGCGCGCCGCTACGGCCTGGCCGGAAAGGGCGCCATCGGCGCGGGCCATGACGCGGATATCGTCCTGATCGACCCCGACGCCCGGTGGACGGTGCGCGCCGCAGATTCCGAATCCGCCCAGGAATACACGCCTTTCGAGGGTTTCGCAATGAACGCCGCCGTCACCGATGTCTTTCTCCGCGGCCGGCACGTGGTCCGCGACGGCCGCGTCCAGGGCGATCCGCACGGCCGCTACCTGCGCCGCACCCCGGCCTGATCACCGGGCCGGGGCGGGTGCTGCGGTGCGCAAGGCTGGTCGCCGTCGCGCGCACGCCGCATACTGAATGCGATGATCAGCGGTGATGATGAACACCTCGGCACGGATCCGGGCACGGCGATCGAGAAGGTCGTCGCGGTCGGTGAGGAGCAGACGGTCGGCTGGTTCCGGTTCTGGTTCGACGACCAGCGCTGGGAATGGTCGGATGAAGTGGCCCGCATGCACGGCTATGCGCCCGGCGAGGTCACGCCGACCACCGAATTGCTACTGGCGCACAAACATCCCGACGACCGCGATCGGGTGTCGAATGTGATCGTGACCTCGGTGCACGATCACGAGCCGTTCACGAGCAGCCATCGCATCGTCGACACCGCGGGCAGGGAACACCAGGTCATCGTGGTATCGGATTCGATCACCGATGACGAGGGCGCCATCATCGGCACGGCCGGCTACTACATCGACGTCACCGCCGCCGTCACCGCCCAGCGCAACCACGTCGTCGACGAGCTCCTGCCCGATCTGGTCGAGCACCGCGGCATCATCGAACAGGCCAAGGGCATGCTCATGATGGCCTACGGCGTCGGCGCCGACCAAGCCTTCCGGGTCCTGACCTGGCGCTCCCAAGCCACCAACACCAAACTCCGCACCCTGGCCGCCGCCCTCGTCTCCGCCGTCACCTCCCGGCCCCCACCGCCCGTGAACTGGCGCAGCGCCTTCGACCACCTCCTGCTCACCGTCCACGAACAGATTCCGCGGCAAGAAACTGCCGGCCATCAAGGGTAATGAGCCGCGGATGCCCCATGCGCACCACCTCCGCCCCCTGCTCGAGCTCGAACTCACCTGCCGCAAGCACATTCCGCACCCAGTCACTGCCGCGCCCGTAATTCACCGCAATGAGCAATTCCTCTCCACGCCAAGTCGTCCCAACCGGCGTCCGATACCGACGCCCGGAACACCGTCCGACATGAACGACATTCGCATACCCGGGCACCCGACCGGCGATCCGCCCGAACACCGGGTTGGTCACCCGCCGATTGAAGGCCGCCAGTAACCGCATGAGCCGAACCCGCATGCGGCCACCGTAACTCGCCGCCCACACCGTCCTCCAGGTCCTGGTGTGCTGGAACGCCGCGGGCAGCGTGTCGAAGCGGGTTGTGCTCGGGGACGGGATCTTTCCGGATCGGACGGCGGCGTCAGGCGCGCCGCTCGATGGCTCGGATGAGTTCGTGCACGGCGGGATTCGAGGCCAGTCGGTTGTCGAGGACGATGTTGAGCGCGCCGCGTAGCAGGGCGTAGGGCTCCCATCCGGCGGGGGCGATGGTGCGGGCGGAGCGGCGGGCGATACCGTCGGCGATGGTGCGGGCGGCCTGGGCGGCGGTGATGCGGATATTGAGCGGCCAGGGCAGCATGCCGTCGAGGCGGCGGCCGAGGTCGTCGGCGTCGAGCAGGTCGTGGGTCATGGCGGTGTCGACGATGCCGAAGTAGGCGACGCCGGCGCTGGCCCCGGAGGCGGCGAGTTCGACGCGCAGGGCGCGGCCGAGTTGTTCGACGGCCGCCTTGCTCACCATGTAGGGGGAGCCGCCCATGCCGGGGGCGAAGGCTGCACACGAGGAGACCACGACGACATGGCCTTTCGAGGCCACGATGTGGTCGAGGGCGGGGTGGACGGTATTGAACACGCCGGTGAGGTTGATGCTCATGACGCGGTCGAAGTCGTGCGGGTCCATGGTGCGCAGGGTGGCGGGGATGGGAGTGACGCCCGCATTGGCGACCACCACGTCGAGGCGGCCGTGGCATTCGATGGCCGCCTGCACGGCGCGCACCATTTCATCGCGGTCGGCGACATCCGCCACGACCGCGTGCGCGCGGGTGGCCAGTTCAGTTGCCGCGCATTTGGCGGCGTACTCGTCGACGTCCGCCACGATCACGTGCGCGCCGCGGGCGTGCAGCAGCCGGGCCAGTTCGCGCCCGATGCCTTGTGCAGCCCCGGTGATGAGCACGACTTTTCCGGCCACGTCGTAGGTGTTGGGGGAGAGCCAGGTCAGCGGGTTGCGGATGCTCATCAGGCCACCTCGTAGGCATCGGCGTCGAATCGTGCGGTGCGCCTGCGGTATTCGAAGCTCCAGCTCGGGTAGAGACCGGCATTGCCACCGTCGGGTGTGGTGTAGTAGGTCTGGCAGCCGCCGGTCAGCCAGACCGTTTCGGTGCTGCGGCGGCGCATTTCCTCGACGAAGGCGTCCTGGGCCGCGGCGCGGACCTCGACCCGGCGCGCACCGCGGGCGCGCAGTGTGACGAGGGCGTCCACGATGTAGGCGATCTGGGATTCGATCATGAAAATGGCGGATTGGTTGCCCGCCGCACCGAACGGCCCGAGGGTGCAGAAGAAGTTGGGGAATCCGGCGATGGTCGCGCCGAGATAGGTCTGCGGCTGCTCGTGATACAGATCGGCGATGGAGAGGTTCTCGCGACCGATGATGCGTTCGAAGGCGGTGGGAATCGGCTCGAAACCCGTGCCGTAGATGAGGGTGTCCACGCCGATCTCCGTCCCGTCTCGGGTCAGGATCGAGTGCGGGCGGACCTCCGCGATCGAGTCGGTCACGACCTCGACATTGTCCTGCGCCAAGGCGGGCAGATAGGCGTCGGAGAAGATGGCGCGCTTGCAGCCGATCATGTAGTCGGGGGTGAGCCGCGCGCGCAGCCGGGGATCGTGAATCTGGCGGCGCAGCTGGATGCGGCCGAGCAACTCGTAGGGATGGCGGAATCGGTTGTCCACGAAGCCGACCAGGCCGAAGCTCTCGATGAGGGTGTACCAGGTGCCTCGAATCGCCTTCTGAGCCATGGGGACATGGCGGAGCAACAGGCGTTCGAGCCCCATGGTCTCGCGGTCCAAGCGTGGGACGATCCAGGGCGCGGAGCGCTGGAACACCGTCAGCGCGGCCGCTTTCGGCTGGATCTCGGGGATGAACTGCACCGCCGACGCGCCGGTGCCGATGACCGCGACGCGCTCGCCCGTCAGGTCGTGGTCGTGGTCCCAGTGCAGCGAATGAAACGTCTTGCCCGCGAAGGTCTCCAGGCCGGGCAGTGACGGGTACTTCGCCTCGGCGAAGATCCCCGCCGCCGAAATGAAGTAGTCGGCGGTGAGCTTCCCGCGGGAGGTCTCGATGTCCCACACCGAGTCGCGCTCGTTCCAGCGCGCGTCCAGAAGCTCGGTGCTGAACCGGATATGGCGCACCACATCGTGTCTCGTGGCGACCGCGCGCATGTAGTCGAGTATCTCGCCCTGCCGCCCGTAGGTGCGGGACCAGTCCGGATTGGGTGCGAAGGAGTAGCTGTACAAGTGTGACGGCACATCGCAGGCCGCCCCGGGATAGGTGTTCGCCTGCCAGGTGCCGCCGAGATCCGCGGCGCGTTCGAGGACTATCAGGTCGTCGAAACCGGCCTCCCGCAGTTTGATCGCGAGTCCGATTCCGCCGAAACCCGCTCCGAGAACGGCGATCCGACGGTGTTCGATTCGTGTGGACACAGCTGAGCCGATCCTCCGGTGTGATGTCGTGGTCAGAGATCGAGAACGAGGGGCCCGCCGGTCGAGCGGGAGACGCAGGTCAGCATGTGGCCGGTGCGTTCACCGGCGGTGAGCAGCCGGTCGTGGTGAGCGATATCGCCGGACAGGACGCGGGTCTTGCAGGTGCCGCAGAAGCCCTGGCGGCACGAGTACGCGACATCGGGCCGCACCCGGCGGATGGCCTCCAGTGCGGTTTCCTGCTCGCCGACACGGACATTCAGTCCGGTGCGCGCCAGGGACAGATCGAACTCGCGGCCGTCGACCACCGGCAGCGCCGAGAATCGCTCGGTATGCAGTGAACCGGTCGGATTGAGCCCGAACATCTGGCGCTGCGCCGCCTCGAGCACCGGTGGCGGACCGCAGACATACACCGCCGCACCGGGTTTCGCCTCGGCGAGCACGGCGGCGATATCGGTTCCGCCGGTCTCGTCGTCGGGCCGGATATCGGCCTCGGGCGGCAGTTCGCTCAGGAACGGCATGGTCGCCCGGGACCGCCCCAGATACACCAGCCGACCCCTGGCTCCGGCCGCGCGCACCATCGGCAGGATGGGCGTGATGCCGATACCGGCGGCGAGAAACAAATACGACGGCGCATTCCCGATGAAAGTGAACGCATTGCGCGGCCCACGAATGCGCAGCGGGTCACCCGGCCGCAGCTCGTGCATCTCCCGGGATCCGCCGTCCCCGTCGGCAATCCGCCGCACCGCGATGCGATAGCGCCGCCGATCACGCGGGTCGCCGCACAGCGAATACTGGCGCTGCCGTCCCGACGGCAGGAACACATCCAGATGTGCGCCCGGCCGCCACGCCGGCAGCGAACCCCGCCACGGCGCGAGCAATGTCAGCGACACCACCTCCGCCGCTTCGGCGCGCACGGTCTCGACCACCGCGTCCAGCTCGAATCCGTTGAATCGCACCGGATTCGGGCGTGAGACGGCGGGAGTGGTGAAAACCTTCTTGTAGACGTCCATGGCGGCGCCCAGCGCCCGCAGGCCCGGCGTCGCGACATCGTGACCGCTCATGCCCGCGCCGCCGGCGAATGCGCCAGATAGCGCAGCGCATTGTCCATCGAACCCAATTGCGAGGGATGGAAACTCGGCCGCAGGTACCGCGGAATCTCGGTGAAGAACGTGGTGAAACTGGGGATCACCCCGCGCACGGTGGCGCTCACGAATTGCGTCCCCCAGAACCGGCCCTTGTCCGCACTCGGATCCTTGCGATACAGATAGGCCGTCGAAATCACGAACAGCGGCAACAACACTCCGGCGGCCAGCAGCCCGGTGCGCGCCCGCCGCCCATAGCCGCCGTCGACGTGCATATAGGCGTCGAACACCACGCTGCGATGCTCGACCTCCTCGGCGCCGTGCCACCGCACCAGATCCAGCATGGTGGGATGCATCCCGGCGTTCTCGAGCGCCTCCGATTCCAGCAGCCACTCGCCGATCACCGCGGTGAAATGCTCCATCCCCGCGAACACCCCGAGTCGCTCCTTGAGCCACTCCTGCTTCGCCTTGCCGGTCAGCCCGTGATCACCGAGCACGCGATCGACCAGCCACGCCACCTTGCGCACATACGACTCGACATCGAGCCCGATCGACTGCAGATGCGTGCGCGCGCCCTCGTGACTGCCGGCGTGCATGGTCTCCTGGCCGATGAATCCGGTGACCTCTTCCCGCAGCCGCTCGTCGTCGATGTACGGCAGCGCCTCGGCCAGGCATGCGGCCATTGCCCGTTCCCCTTCCGGCAGCACCAGATGCATGACATTGGTGACATGGGTCGCGAGCACTTCGCCCGGGATGTAGTGCATCGGCACCGAGGAGAAGTCGAAGTGCACGTCACGGGCGTGGATCGCATGGGCTTCGTCCTGATAGGAGCGCCTCGTCGCACTGTTATCAGCCATGCGCCGAACGTACAGTGCAACAATTTGGATTGCAATGTTGCAGCCACAAACGCCTCGAGATTGTTGCAGGAGGGCTCGCCGGTGCTAGCCTCGGACCGTGCCCTCCTCCGCCGCCACCTCGGGAAACGCCGTCAAGGCCGATGCCATCGAGGACCGCATTCTCGATGCCGCCCTCGTCCAGTTCGAACAGGTGGGCGTGAAGAAGACGACGATCGAGGACATCGCCCGCAAGGCCGACGTCGATCGCGTCACCGTCTATCGCCGCATCGGCTCCCGCGACGATGTCGTGCGCGCGGTCACCGGTCGGGAGGTGGGCCGGCTGCTCGATGAACTGAAGGAGATCCCGGCTCGGCACCAGACCCTGGAAGACCTGATCGCCGGCATCTTCGTCACCGTGCTCACCCGCTGGCGCAACCACCCGCTGGTCGAGCGCATGCTGGCCCTCGAACCCGACCGCCTGCTCCCGCAGCTCACCACCGAGGGCGGTGCCTTCTTCACCATGTCCGTTGCCGCGACCACGGAGATTCTGCGAACCGCATTGCGTGACAGGGGATTTTCGGAGCCCGCCGACCTCGCCACCCGCGTCGAGGTCGGCTGCCGCATCGTCCACTCGCTGATCCTGCAGCCCATCGGCACGACCGACCTGGACTCCGAGGCCGAGCTCACCGCCTTCGCCCGCACCCACATAGCGCCGATCATCAGCGTCTAGCGGCCCATGGCCCGCGTATAACGGAATCCTCCTCCGGCGGTTCTCGCGTGTCGGCGGCGTCAAACGGCGAGGCCTGGGTAAGGCGGTCGTAGAGATTCCGACTTCGAGGAGACGCAATGAGCGAGAACGGCACCACGATCATGCGTTCGATGATCGCCGCCGGCGTGATCGCCGCCGGCGGCGTGCTGGCGGGCTGCGGCGGCGACGGAGACGTCGACGTTCCGCGGACTCCGACCATCGATGTGACAGCGCCGGGCGCACCCACCAGGGATACCGGCGACGACGAGGACGTGGTGACACCGGCCGCCGCGCAGCAGCTGTGCGACATGATCGGCTCCGAGATCGGCAACTGGCGCGGCCAGGGATCGGCCCTGGCCAAGGTCAGTTTCAATGGGACGGTGCAGAATTGGGCTGCCCGCAATGACGGCCTCAATGACGAGATCCTGCGCGACAAGACGATCGTCGACGCCGCCACCAGCGGCACCTGCCCCGATGTGCGGGGTCAGGCGCTCGAGGTGCTGGAGGTGCCGGATCTGGCCAGCGCCCTCGCGGGCTTCGGCAACTGAGACCGCGCGCGATCCGAGATTTGCCGATCCCGCCTTGTTCGAGACCCGCCGGTAGGTGTCACGGCATCGGTGCACACCGCGGGTCCGGGCGGGTACTCGCACCCCCGCTCCGGAACAGGTGTGGCGCAGCGTGCACGACGAGCTCACCCGCTTGCTGGCGGACAACGACCTCGGCACTGTGGTCGTCGAATGTGGAGAGGAACCACCGGAGCGGGCGCCGGGCGGGAAGTACCGCGCGGTCGTTCCGCTCTTGGAGTAGGCGATTGTCAACTGCTGATTTCTCCGCACGCGGCCGCCACTGGACGAGCCGAGTCTGTACATAGCGACAGGTGCCCGCATTCGCTCGGGATGTTTATCTTTGCTGACCACAGAAGGGAAAACATCGATGAGCGAAATCGGTGCCGCGGCGCGGCGCATGCTGGCCGAGTTCATCGGCACCGGGCTGCTGGTGTGCGTGATCGTCGGCTCCGGTATCGCGGCCCAGCGAATGTCGCCCGCCGATGCCGGTCAGCAGCTGCTGGGGAACGTCACCGCCACCGTACTCGGGCTGGGCGTCCTCATCCTGGTGATCGGACCGGTATCCGGCGGGCACTTCAATCCCGTTGTCTCCATGACGGATTGGTGGTCCGGACGGCGCGGCGGCACCGGCTTGCCGGCCTCCGGGCTGATCGGCTACCTCGGCGCTCAGATACTCGGCGGCGTCGCCGGTGCGGTGCTGGCGAACGTCATGTTCGATCAGCCCGCCGTCCAGATCTCCGCACAGCATCGCATTACCGCCGGGCACCTGGTCGGCGAAGTGGTGGCGACGGCCGGGCTGATTCTGGTCGTGACCGCGCTGGCCCGTACCGGCCGCGCCGCCCTGTCGGCGATGACGGTCGCGGCATACATCGGGGCCGCATGCTGGTTCACCAGCTCGAACTCCTTCGCCAATCCCGCGGCCACCATCGGGCGGATCTTCTCCGACACCTTCACCGGCATCGCCCCCACCTCGGCGGCGGCCTTCATCGCCGCCCAACTGATCGGCGCCACAATCGGATTCGGTCTCGTTGGACTGCTCTACCCGGCCCAGCCCGCTGCCGCCCGAGTGGAACCTGCCGCTGCTGCCGAGCTCGCTGGACAGCGCGGCGCGCCCGACCGCATCCCGGCGCTCGATGATGAACCTGCCGGGGAGCCGGAAAGACTCGTGGAGCAACGTACCGGCGCCGCGGGGGTGGAGCTGCGCCAAGTATTCTGAGCGCCTGTCAGCCGGACGCGATTTCCGTTGCGGTGGGGTAGGACTCCTGTGCTCCCGCCTTGGTGACGGCGATGGCCGCGACGCGGGCCGCGTAGGCGGCAGCGGTGGACAGCGGCTCCGACAGCGCGAGCCGCCAGGCCAGGGCCGCGGTGAAGGCGTCACCGGCGCCCGTCGTGTCCACGGCTCGGACCTGTACTGCCGGAACGCGTTCCATGCCGTCGGCGTCGGCCACGAGCGCTCCGTGCGCACCGAGGGTGATCACCACCGAACGGGGGCCGAGCGCGAGCAGTGCCGTGGCCCAGTCCTCGGGCGTCGCGCCCGCCGAATCGCCCAGCAGCACATGGGCTTCGTGTTCGTTCACGATCAGCGGATCGGCGGCGTCGAGCAGGTCCCGCGGCAGCGGGCGGGGCGGGGACGGGTTCAGCACGAATCGGTTGCCGGGCACCAGGTTCCGGACCACCTCCTGGACCGTCTCCAGGGGAATCTCCAGTTGGGTCGAGACCACCCGGGCGCTGCGCAGCAGGTCGGCGGCCGCGCGGACATCGGCGGGCGTGAGTGTGGCATTGGCCCCCGGCGACACCACGATGCTGTTGTCGCCCGAGGGATCCACCGTGATCAAGGCGACGCCGGTGGGCGCGCCGCCCACCAGCACGCCCGCGGTGTCGACACCCGCCTTGTGCTGGGAGTCGAGCAGCAGGCGGCCGTGGTCGTCGTCGCCGATGCGGGCCAGCAGGGCGGTGCGCGCCCCGAGCCGGGCGGCGGCGACGGCCTGGTTGGCGCCCTTGCCGCCCGGGTGCACGGCCAGGTCGGAGCCGAGCACCGTCTCACCGGCGGCGGGCCGGCGTTCGACGCCGATCACCAGGTCGGCATTGGCCGAGCCGACGACCACCAGGTCGAAGTCGTGCATGGCTGTTCTCCCATCCGGTTTCGCGGGGCGCGTCATTTGCCGAATCCGGCCACATTGTCCTTGGTGACGACCTGCACCGGCACCTTGATCGACTGCTCGACCGGCTCGCCCTCGGCGGCGGCCAGCGCGGTGCGGACCGCGATGCGGCCGAGTTCCTTGGGCTGCTGGGCAACCGAGGCGTACAGCGTGCCCGCCTCGACGGCGGTGAGGCCGTCCGGGGTGCCGTCGAAGCCGACGACCTGGACCGAGGCGCCCGCCTTCGCGCCGAGGGCCTTGATCGCGCCGAGCGCCATCTCGTCGTTCTCGGCGAAGACGCCCTGGATATCGGGGTGCGCCTGGAGCAGGTTCGTCATGACGTCGAGGCCCTTGGTGCGATCGAAGTCCGCGGGCTGCTCGGCGACGACCGTGATGCCCGGATACTCCTTGATGCCGTCGGCGAAGCCCGCGCCGCGTTCCCGGCTCGCGGAGGTGCCCGGTTGGCCGCGCAGGATCACGATCTTGCCTCGCCCGCCGAGCTTTTCGGCCAGGGCGCGAGCCCCGAGCCTGCCGCCTTCGACATTGTCGGAGGCCACCAGCGCGGCGGTCTCGGCATTGCTCACGCCGCGGTCGATGGCGATGACGGGGACGCGGGCCTTGTTGGCGGCCCGCGCCGACGGGCCCGCCGCATCGGAGTCCACCGGGTTGACGATGATGGCCCCGGAGTTGGCGCTGGTGAAGTTCTGCAGCTGATTGGCCTGCTGCGAGGCGTCGTTCTGGGCATCGGTCACCGTCAGATCGATGCCCAGCTTGTCCGCCTCCTCCTGCGCGCCCTCCCGGATCTGGACGAAGAACGGGTTGTTCAGGGTCGACAGCGACAGGCCCAGTTTCGTGGAGGTCGAGCCGGAACCGGTGTGCAGGAAGGACATCCCGCCCAGGGCCGCGATGGCGACCACGGCGGCCAGCGCATAGGTCAAGGCCTGACGGCCCTTTCCGCCCGTCGTCTCCATCCCGGCCGAAGCCGGAGCCGCGGCGGTCTTGCGCCGCAAGGTATCCAGCAGCACCGCCAGCGCGATCACGACACCGATGACGACCTGCTGCCAGAAGGCCGATACGGAAAGCAGATTGAGACCATTGCGCAGCACCGCCAGAATCAGTGCGCCGATCAGCGTTCCGGACGCCTTGCCCTTACCGCCCGCCAGGCTCGCACCGCCGATCACGACCGCGGCAATGGCGTCCAGCTCGTAGCCGAGCGCGGCCTGCGGCTGCGCGGAGGAGAGCCGGGCGGCCAGCACTATGCCCGCGACCGCGGCGAAAACGCCTGCCAGAGCGTAGATCACGACCTTCTGCCGCGATACCCGCAGCCCGGACAGGCGCGCGGCCTCCTCGTTGCCGCCGATCGCGTACATGGCGCGGCCGATGTATGTCCGGCCCAGAATCAGCGCGGTGATCAGGCCCATCACCGCCATGACGAGCACCGGCACCGGCAGCCAGCCGCCGAGCGTGTCACCGAGATGCGATACCGACTCCGGGAAGGCGATCGGGCTGCCCTGCGAAATCACCAGGGACAGACCGCGAGCCACCGACAGCATGGCCAGCGTGGCGATGAACGGCGGCAGCTTCCCGAACGAGATCAGCGCGCCATTGACCAGGCCGCAGGCGAGACCCGTTGCGAGCGCGAGAATCACCGCGATCCACACCGGGACGCCCGCCGAAGTGGCGCTCCAGGCCAGGACGGTGGCCGAGAGCGCGGCCACCGAGCCCACCGACAGATCGATTCCGGCCGCCACGATCACGAAGGTGACGCCGAAGGCGAGAATCGCCGTAACCGCCGCCTGCACACCGATATTGAGCAGATTATTGGTGGTCAGGAAGTCACCCGACAGCGCCGACATGACGATGACGAGCAGAATGAGCGCGGTCAGCGCGCCATTGTCGAGCAGCAGGCGGCGCAGGCCGCCCGAGGTGCCCCGGACGCCGGCGCTGCCGGCGAGCGTGTCAGTGGCCACGGGTGGACTCCAGTTCGGTCGAGCGTGGAACAGTCGAATTCGGGGTGGCGACCGCCAGGGCCATGACGGCGTCCTGGGTCGCCTCGTCGGCGGCGAGTTCGCCGACGATCCGGCCCTGGGCCATCACCAGGACCCGGTCGCTCATACCGAGCACCTCGGGCAGATCGCTGGAGATCATCAGCACGGCGGCGCCGGCGGCGGTGAGTTCATTGATGAGCCGGTAGATCTCGACCTTGGCGCCGACATCGATACCGCGCGTGGGTTCGTCCAGGATCAGCACCCGGGAGTCGGCCAGCAGCCATTTGCCGATGACGACCTTCTGCTGATTGCCGCCGGACAGCGTGCGCACCCGCTGATCCAGTCCCGCCATGCGCACGCCCAGCTGCCGGGCGACGCGGGCGGCGGCGTCGTGCTGCCCGGCGCGGTCGACAAGCCCCGCGCGCGTGGCCGATCGGAGCGTGACCAGCCCCAGATTCTCCTCGATCGACGCGTCGAGGATGAGTCCCTGGCCTTTCCGGTCCTCGGGGACCAGGCCGATGCGGGCCGACACCGCGGCATTCACGTCGTGGCGGCGCAGCGGCGCACCGGCGACGTGCACGGTGCCGCTGGTGTACGGATCGGCGCCGAACACGGCCCGCGCGACCTCGGTGCGACCCGCGCCCACCAGACCGGCGATGCCGACGACCTCGCCGGCGTGGACCCGGAAGCTCACGTCCTCGAAGACGCCGTCTCTGGTCAGGCCGTCGACGGTCAGCAGCGTGGCCCCGGCATCGGACCGTTCGCGCGGATACTGCTGCTCGATGGATCGCCCGACCATCAGGCGCACGAGTTCGTCGGCGGGGGTGTGCGCGGGCGCCTGCCCGACGCTGCGGCCGTCGCGAATGACGGTGACCCGATCGCCGAGGGCGGCGATCTCCTCCAGATGGTGGGTGATGAACACGATGCCGACGCCGTCGTCCCGCAAGGCGCGCACGATCGTGAACAGCTTGTCGACCTCGTCGGAGGTGAGCACCGCGGTCGGCTCATCCATGATCAGCACCCGGGCGCGCAGGCTGAGGGCCTTCGCGATCTCGACCATCTGCAAGCGGGCGATCCCGAGTTCCCGCACCCGCGCGCGGGGCGATATGGACAGCCCCACCCGCTCGAGCAGTTCGGCGGCGTCGGCCTCCATCTTCTTGCGGTCGATCAACCCGAAGCGCCGCGGCTGCCGCCCGAGGAATATGTTCTCCGCGACGGTCAGATCCGGGACCAGGTTGAACTCCTGGTAGATGGTGGCGATCCCGAGCCGCTCGGAGTCCTGCGCGCCATTGATGCGAACGTCCTTGCCGTCGACCAGGATTCGCCCGCTGTCCGGCCGGTGGGCGCCGGACAGCATCTTGATCAGGGTGCTCTTACCCGCCCCGTTCTCGCCCAGCAACACGTGCACCTCGCCGCGGCGCAGGTCGAAATCGACGCCGTCGAGCGCGACCACACCGGGGAAGGATTTGCCTATCCCTTCCAGGCGCAGCAATTCCGACGCGGGCGGCGCCGCGGGCTGGCTCGCGAGCTCGCTCACGAATCACTCCTTTGCTCGAGAGCCGGTTCGCCGCAGGAGCGGCGGACGATGAGACGGGCGGGCAGGGCGACCGATTCCGCGGGCCTGCCTGAGATCCGCTCGACCAGGGCGCGCACGGCGGCGCGGCCCAGTTCCTCGGTCGGTTGGGCGATCGCCGTGATCGGCGGATCGGTGTGAATGAACCAGGCGATATCGTCGAAGGCGGCCAGCCCGATGTCCCGGGGTACGCGCAGCCCGCGGGCGCGAATGGCGTCCAGCGCGCCGAGCGCCATGAGATTGTCGGCGGCGAAGACGATCTCGGGCGGCTCGGGGAGATCGAGGAACCGCTCCGTCGCCCGGCGGCCGCTGTCGGCCTGGAAATCGCCCTGGCCGATATAGCTTTCGGGCAGCGCGAGCCCGTACGCACCGAGCGCGTCGCGGAATGCCTCGACCCGTTCGCGACCGGTGGTGGTGACCGCCGGACCGGCGATGATGGCGAGCCTGCGGTGACCGAGACCGTGCAGGTGAGCGACCAGATCGCGAACGGCCGCGCGACCATCGGCCCGCACGACCGGCACATCGATGCCCGGGATCCACCGGTCCACGAACACCATGGGTGTGCCGTCGCGCACGGCGTCGAGCATGAGCGGCGAGCCGCCGTCGGTGGGCGCCACCAGCAAGCCGTCGATGCGGCGGTCGAGCAGCGTGCGAATGTAGTGGTCCTGCAATTCGGGCCGCTCATCGGCATTTCCGATAATGACGCTGTAGCCGAGTGCGCGCGCCTGCTCCTCGACCGAGCGGGTGAGCTCG
Source organism: Nocardia sp. IFM 10818 (assembly GCF_054655275.1). Classification (NCBI taxonomy): domain Bacteria; kingdom Bacillati; phylum Actinomycetota; class Actinomycetes; order Mycobacteriales; family Nocardiaceae; genus Nocardia; species Nocardia sp. IFM 10818. The sequence goes on along the minus strand of NZ_BAAHJH010000001.1, from coordinate 4,682,641 downwards.
GTGAAATACGGATTGAGCAGATCGCTGGTCACCAGGCCGAGCGTGCGGGTCTGGTCGGTCCGCAGGGACCGGGCCACGACATTGGGGTGGTAGCCCAGCGCCTCCACCGCCGCCAGCACGCGGCCGCGGGCCTCTTCGCTGACCGAGGGATGGCCATTGAGCGCCCGCGAGACCGTGGCAACGGAAACACCCGCGGCCGCGGCGACATCCTTGATGCCCGCCATCGGTGGCCCACCTCCTCGTGGAAACGATTACACGCAGTATTGGAAACGATTACACGACGGTTGGTCAAGAGCTCGGACCAGATTCGCCGGGATGTTTATCCGAGGGCGGTGACGCGCAGTCGCAGTCCGTGCGGTGACACCGTGGTTCCGATGCGGGGTCGCTGCGGCCGGTCGGTGAGCGGGGTGAGATGCCACCGCGCGGTGACGGCCTCGAGTGCGGCGATGAGTTCCTTTGCGGCGAACCGGCCGCCTATGCAGCCGCGCGGCCCGTCCCCGAAGGGGAGATAGGTGCCCGGCCGGGGATCGGTGCCGTGCCAGCGGCCGGGGTCGAAGGCGTCGGGATCGGGATAGTAGGCGCTGTTGCGCTGGGTGAGGTAGGCGCTGTAGGCGACAATGGTTCCGGCGGGCAGCCGATGGCCGTCCAGCACGGTGTCCGTGGTGACCCGCCGGGTGAGCAGCCACGGTGGGGGATAGAGCCGCAGGGTCTCATCGATAACGTGCCGGAACAATTCCGAGTCGTCTTCACCGGGTGATGTCGCGCCGGTAGGTGCGGCGGTGCGGGCCGCGACGTGCAGTTGCTTTTGGATGTGCGGGTGGCGCGCCAGCAAATACAGCGCCCAAGCCAGCGTGGTGGAACTGGTTTCGGTGCCGGTGGCGAGGAAAGTGGTTGCCTGATCGGTGAGTTCGGTATCGGTCAGCCCGCCGCTGTCACTGTCATTGGCAATGATCATGCTGGCCAGCAGATCCGGTTCCCCCACGGTGATCGGCCGCCGTCGTCGCTCCGCAATGATCTCGTCGATTGTCGCGCGCAGGCGAGTGATGGTGCGCTGATAGCGGCGATTGCCGGGCAGCGGCAGCCGAGCGAGGGTATGGGGCATGAGCATCCGGCGCGGCACCCCGGCGACGAAATCGTCGAGATCGGTGATCGCGCCGTCCAGCAGCTCCTCGGTGAGCGAGGCGGAGAACAGCGTCCGCAGCGCGATCCGCGCGGTATAGGACATGGTCTCCCCGGTCACATCGAGAACCTGTCCATCACACCAGGATTCGGACATCCGCCGCGCCTCGTCCCGCATGACCTCGTCGTACCGGCGCAGCTGCCCGGGCCGGAACGCGGGCTGGACGAGCCGGCGCAATCGCCGATGCTCGGCATGCGGGCAGGTGCCCAAACCATCGCCGAACAGGTCGCGCAACCGATCGAAAAACGGACCGCCCTTATCGAAAGTGCCGTCATCCCTGAGAACTATGCGGGTGAGTTCCGGATCGCAGAGCACCGCGACCGGTACGGGGCCGAGCCGTATCCAGACAAGTCTCCCGCGCTCCGGCAAACTGGACAGGAATCCAATCGGATCGCGAAGCAGCGGTATCGTATCACCCAGCAATGGCAATGTGCGCGACATGGCAATTCACGCCTATCAGTACATTCTCGCCGTGAAATTCCAGTCTACGTCGAGCTGTCCCCATCGCGCGAGACGAATATTTCTGCAGCACACGAGAATTCAGCCGAGACTGCAAATGCGAGGACACCCGCGACGACCGATTCTACCGCCCCGCCGCGTATTCGCGCTGGGCGGCGATCGCGGTGCCCATCCAGCGGTGCAGATAGGCGCGGAGTTGATCCTCAGTGCGGGGTGGGTTGCCGGGGGACACGAAGAACGAATGCATTGTGCGCAGGACGTATTCGACGAGTTCGCGCAGGGCTTCTTCGTCGTAGCCGTGCTCGTTCCAGTCGACGTCGAAACGGTGGATCATCGACATGCCGAACGCCCGGGCCTGTTCGGAGGTGAGGCTGTCGGGGTCGGGGTTGGCGTACGAGTTCGACAGCAGGATGCCCAGATGGGGGGTGCGGCGGACCTCGGCGAGGGTGTAGATGACGCCCTCGGTCATGGCGTCGACCGGGTCGTCCAGGCCCGCGACGTGTGCGGTGAGGCGGTCCAGGAAGCCGTCGACCGAGGCGATGGCCGCGGCGGTCATGAGGGCGTCGGCGCTGGGGAAGTAGCGGTACACCGTCTGGCGGATGACGCCGAGCGCGTCGGCCACGTCGGCAATGCTGATGGCCGACCCGGTTTCGCCGATCAGTTCGACGGCGGTGGCGACGATGCGGCGGTGCGCCTCCCCGTCGTTCTCCGGCGGACTTCCGCCCCACCCCCGTCTGCGCGCCACTGGGGGAAGTTATCACAGCGACCAGGCTCGAACCGGGCAGGAGCGGCAGTTCCGGCAAAGTGATCATACATATAGACGTGTGTTTGTATGATTGTCTCATCGCGCTGGCCGAGCGCGGCATCCGAACGATCCACACCCCGACGCGAGGTACGCACGGTGACCCATTTACAGCCCCGCAAGATGGATTTCGGCTTCGAGGACGCCGATGTCCCGTTCCTGTGGAACCCCCAGAACCCGGCCTGGTCGAGCATGTCCAATGCGGTCTCGTTCCTCGCGGTGGGCTTCGAGAAGATGATCGTGAAGCTGATCATGCAGCTCAAACCGGTATTCACCGATCCGGAGGTGGCGGCGGAGGCCATTGCCTTCATGCGGCAGGAAGGGCACCATTCGACGGCGCACCGCCAGCACGTCAAGGCGCTGATCAAGCGGTATCCGGGCCTGCAGAACACCCTGGACGCGGTGATCGGCGAGTTCGATCTGCTCACCGAGGCGACCTCGCACGAATACCGGCTCGCCTACACCGCCGATCTCGAGGCCACCTTCACTCCGGTGTTCAAGCTCATGCTCGACCACGAGGACACGCTGTTCCGGCCGGGTGACGATCGCGTCGCATCGCTGTTCATCTGGCATTTCGTGGAGGAGGTCGAGCACCGCAGCTCGGCGCTGATCCTGTTCAACGCGATTGTGGGCGACGAGCTCTACCGGATGCGGATGGCGCCGTCGATCTTCGCGCATGTGCTGAAGGTGATCCGGATCGCCTGCGCCGGTTTCAATCAGCACGTTCCGCTGGCGGACCGGAAGGTCGATTCGCTGTCCATGTTCGCCCGCCATCGCGCCAAGCAGCGGGTGCTGGAGTACTTCGCGCCGTACCTGACCAAGGGCCCGATGCCGCGCGCCTTCGCCGGCCTGCCGGTGCGGGAACAGCTCGTGGCCCTGCGCGGCATCGTTCGCAGCCAGATGCCCAAACATGATCCGACGCACGAGGATCTGCCCGAGCTGGCCGGCCGCTGGTTCGAACGCTACGACGCGGGATACGACTGCACCCGCTGGTACACCGCGGCGGCGCGGCAGAACGCGCTGACGGCGTCGGAGGTCAAGTGATGTCCGAGCTGTGCACCCCCACTTTCGCCGATCTCGCTGGGAGACTCGGCTTCTCGTGCGCGGAAGCGGGCGGGTTGGTCGAATTCCGCAGTCCGGCCGCGCTGGAGAACTGGACGCTGCCGGTGCTCGAGGCGACCATCGTGCTGGGTTCGGTGCTCGCGCTGATCTATGCGATCGTGCGACTGCGCCGCCACGGCGATCCCACCAACCTGGTGCTCTGGTTCGGCGCGACCGCCTACCTGTTCGTCATCGAGCCGCCGCTGTACTTCCCGTCGGCCTTCGGCATCGCCGCGCATGTCGACACCATGTTCGCGCACAATGTGTTCACGGTGGACTTCCTGTGGGGAAGGCTGCCGCTCTACATCATCGCGATCTATCCGCTGATGGCGACTCTCGCCTTCGAAATCGTCCGGATGCTGGGCGTTTTCCGGCGCTACGGCGTGCTGATCGGCGCGACCTGTGTCGGCTTCGTGCATCACGCCTTCTACGAGATCTTCGATCAGATCGGCCCGCAGCTGCGCTGGTGGGAGTGGTCGGTGGATCATCCGCTCAATCAGCCGATGTTCGATTCGGTGCCGCTGCCGAGCGTGGTCGTCTTCGCCGCGCTGTGGCCGATGTCGCTGGCCTGGTGCGTGCAGTTCTTCGTCGGACGCCACGTCGACGCGGGCACGAAATTCACTGGGCCGCAGTTGGTGTGGCGCACCATCGTGGTCGGGCTGGCCGCCTCGGTCGGCACCTTCGTGCTGCCGCTGCCCGCGACCGTCTTCGGCATGGGCAGTGACACCGTGCGCGGATTCCTCTATGCCGCAGAGCTCGTCGTGCTCACGGCGGTGGCGGTGGTGGTGCTGGCGCGGCAGTGGTCGGCACTGCGCGCCGGGACCTCCGGGGTGCCCCCGTACCGCAATCGCGCCGTGCAGTGGTACGCGCTGGTGTACCTGGTTGTGATGGCGTTGCTTTGGGCCACCGCGCTACCCGACTTCTTCGATGCGACCAATGGCATCACCGCCAATGGCGACCCCATCGGCAACCTCTGGTACACGATCGCCTGCTTCGTCCTCGCGATCGCGACCCTCGTCGCCACCATGACGGTGCCCCGAGGGTCGCGCGTCGACGCCCCACCCGAACTGATCGCCTCCTAGGGCTTGCGCCCGACCCCGGCCCAGTACCAGGCGCTGTCGGCCTCGCCGACCGGGGTCGGGCCGTCGGTGAGGCCGGGCCGCCAGGTGGCGACCGGGACGACCCCCGGTTCCACGAGTTCGGTGCCGGCGAACAGCAATGAGGTTTCCGCGCGGCTGCGCGGGTGGAAGGTGATGCCCGACGCCTCGGCGGAGGCGACCACCCCGGCCATGGCCGCCGCGTCGAAATCGGCTGTGGGATGGGTGATCACGAGATAACTGCCGGAGGGTACCGCGTCGAGGAGGCTGCCGATGATGTCGGCCGGCCGGTCGCTGTCGCGGAAATACATCATGATCGCCACGAGCATGATGGCCACCGGCCGGTCGAGGTCGAGAGTCTCGGCGGTCGCGGGATGGTCGAGAATGCTGCGCGGATCGTGCAGATCGGCGTGAATGAACCGGGTGCGGCCCGCCGGCGTGCTGGTCATGAGCGCGCGGGCGTGGGCCAGCACGATCGGATCCTTGTCCACGTACACGACATTCGCCTCGGGAGCGAGCTTCTGGGCGACCTCATGGGTATTGCCGGCGGTCGGGATCCCGGTGCCGATATCGAGGAACTGGGTGACGCCCGCGCCGACCAGATGGCGCACCGAACGCGCGAGGAAGGCGCGATTCGCCCGCGCCATGGTCTTGATGGTGGGAATGTGGCCCGCGATGAGATCGCCGAGCGCCCGGTCCGCCGGATAGTGATCCTTGCCGCCGAGCCAGTAGTCGTAGACGCGCGCCTCGTGCGGAATCGTGGTGTCGATCTCCGTCGGCAGCGGTGCGGTGTTGTGGAGCTCGGTCATATCAGTGGTCCCCCTGGTGGATTCGCTCGGCGGGCCCGACGGTCTCGGCCCAGCCCGCGGTGAGCGCGGTGATCAGCTCGCCGGTGTACTCCGGCGGCATGGCGTGCACGGACAATCGGTCCCAGATCGCGTGGTAGGTGTCCAGGTCGGCGCGGTCGCCCAGGAACTGCGCACCGGCCGCGTGGTGCAGGTGCACGATATCGCCGCGGACGGGGTCCTCGAACCGGAGCATTGTGAACGGCACGGTGCAGATGGCCGGTCCGCCGGCGTGATCCGGCATGAGCTGGACCGTAATATTCTGGCGCGCAACACTATCGACGAGGTGGGCGAGCTGATCACGCCAGGCCTCCAGGCCGCCGAACGGCCGCCGCAGCGCCCCCTCCTCGATCACCACCCACAGTTTCGCCGGATCGGGGCGGTCCAGCAGCTCCCGCTGCCGCCGCATGAGCAGCTCGACCCGATGCTGAATCCGCGCCGTCGATTCCGGCCGCCCGATCGCGCTCACCGCGTGCGCGTAGGCGGCCGTCTGCAGCAGCTCGGGCACAACTCCCGGTGCGTAGCACCGTATTATCGAAGCCTCGTCCTCCAGTGCGAGATAGTCCTCCCGCCGCAGCGCGGCTGAACCACCGTCGCCCGGCCTTCGCGCGGGAACCTGCACCAGCCCTCCAATCGCCTCGCAATAGCGTAGGGGATTGTGCCACAACATGTTTCATATCACATGCTGACGAGCATGCTGCACTTGCAGCTGCAAGTACCGCGGCGGGAGCGGTACGTATTGTTCAGCCGCGCAGGCTCTCCGTGAACGGCGGCGTCGTCCGCCATTGCTGGATGGCCGGTTTCAGGGCCTGTCCGCGCATGAGCAGCTGCGGAACGAGTGCGAGGCAGGCCAACGTCCGGGCCATGCCGACGGCATCGACGAAGGACAGCGGTCGAGCTCGGCCGGGGCGATGAGGTCGGGACGTTTCTCGAGGTCGGCAAGACCGTCGTCGACCATCCTCGGTTCGGCCGACAACGGGAACGGCGGCTCACCCGGGTGGTCCCGCAGCGCGGTGCGCGGCTGGAAACCGAGAGCGGTTTTCGCGAAACGCATCTCGGCTCGCGCGGGCAGCGGCAGCACGGATATCGGGATGCTGCCGGCAGCGGAGCGGGTCTCGCCGATGTCGATACTGGTGAAGATCTCGACGTCCATTCCCGCCAGCGCCCGGTCCGCGACGATTCCCCTGCGCCCGCCCGCTCACGCCGGTAGTCGGGATCGGTCGCCTGGCCGGGCACGCCGAGGAATTCCGCCCCGAAGGCGCAGTGTTGCACGGGGACTCGCCGGAGGTGGCGGCGCGCTACGCGATCACACCGACCCGGGGCTGTGGCCGTCGATCGAGTCACTCGACGACAAGGACCAGAATCTCGTCCCCGCCTTGGTCGTGGACACAGCCGCCCGGGCCCGCCGGCGCATGCTGGCCGCCGACCTGCCCCGGGTACTGGGTCACGCCGACTTCGAGGCACACAACCTGCGCTGGCACGACCGGCAGGTGCGGACGGTGCACGACTGGGACAGCCTGGCATGGCAACCGGAAGCTGCCCTGGTGGGAGCCGCGAGTGCGGTGTTCCCGAAGACGGGACCGGCTACGCTGCCGCCGATCGAAAGCACCGAGGCGTTCCTGGCCGCCTACCAACACGAGCGGGGCCGCGCGTTCACCACCGAAGAGCAGCAGATCGCGTGGGCGGCCGGACTCTGGCCCGCGGCACACGACATCCGATGGGAATCGCTCCACGGCTACACGGCATTGTCCGGCAAAGCGCTCTGGATACAGGCAGCCGAACGACTCCGCCGAGCGAACGCCTGACATCGCCGACCGCCACGGGATCAGCACCAGCCACCGGACCGGCGACAATCACCCCGGTCGAGTAGCAGCCGATCAAGGAGGCCGGGCCGCGACCACCGCACAGGATCTGTCGGGGAGGCTCGACATGTTCGTTCAGGCGATGGTGAGTCCCTGAGTTCCAGGTCCGGCCCTTCGTGTCGTGTCCGACTCTGGAAGATTGCCGGGTGGATTCACATTGCCGGACCGTCGACCGCGCTGGGTGTGTAGCGTGTAAGCAGCGGTGGTTGTGCAGATGCTGTCGACCGGGCGGTGTCAGCGCCGCATTATTGGCCGGATCAACGGCCGGATGGGAGCGTCAGTCATGACGCTGCTCCACGATCTGCGTCTATCCACCTTCTGAGCGAGCGCGTTTGCCGCTGTGTTGATCTGCGGTCGTGCCCTTCGCATCGAGTGAGGCCGTCCGATCGACCGGTACCCGGGTGCGAGACAGGTCTCCGCGGGATCGATCGTATCGCCGCCCTGTTCAACTCTTTTCGCTGCTCAGCCACGTCAACCATTGACAGGAGAACGTTTTCATGACCCCACTATCGATCACATACGGTCCGCGGAGCCCAGGGCGGCTGTCCGCTCGTATTGCCCTGCGCGATCCGGACCAGCTGGGTGGTCCGGTCGACGGGGCGTGGTGGCCCAGAACCGCCGACCCCGCCAGCGAATTGAACGAACTGACCATTGCCCTGATACCCCTGATGGGACACATGACCCGGATCGGATTCGACTGGGCGGCAGCGAATCCCGATCGCTACGGCAAAGACGCCACCACGCGAGCCGCCCCCGCGCTGGCCGTCATGTATCTGTACGGCCCGAACGGCACCCGGCTGGACGTCCTGGTGATACCCGCGCAGACTCCCGCCAGAATCGCCGCACGTCAAATGTTCTGGGCTTCAGGCACAAACTGGACACCCCCGCCCTCCGCAGTCGGATGAGTTCACCGGCAATCGCCAACTTGCTGTTGAAACCCCGTGACCGAGCAGCCCCGGTGGCTACTCGGCAGGAGAGCCCGGGACACTGACCATTCACGACGCGCTATGGCACTCGGAAGCCGTGGCTGGACCCGCAGGGCTCATCGATCGGATCGGGATCTTCTAGCGTGAAACGCCCGCGCCGGCGGTTCCGATCATCGGAGTGATCAGCGGTTGCTGGTCGAAAACTCTTGATAAAAGGAACTATTCATGCGGAACTGCCTTTCTCGACTGGCCCTCGGCGCGCTGCTGACCGGTACAGCATTGCTCTCGGCCACCCCCGCCGGGGCCGATACCGTGTCCAACCCGTCGGTATTGCCGGTCGGCGCGCCGAGCTCGGGCTCGTCCGGCGGTGCCGGTGGCGCTGCTCCGTCGACGCCCGGGCAGGCCACGAATATCGGGGCGTCGAGCGCATCGGGCAGTTGCTCGGGTTCGGTCGATCGGTCCTTTCAGGATCGTGGCTACTTCTACGCCCATACCTGGCAGTGGGCGAGCCCATCCTTCGACGGCACAGTGGGCAGCTGGGAAGACCACGACTTCACCTTCATGGGGTTCCTCGAGCCTGCCGAGCAGGCGCGTGTGCTGGGCGCCCGGGACGGGAAGTGGATCATCTACCGCGCCACGGATTTCGACCTAGCCGTCCCCTATGTGGACGGCGCCGGGTTGTTCCTGCTCGAGAACACCGACCACTGGGGTGACCGCGATTCGAGCTACAGCGATCTCGACGATTACAACGGCACCTTCGAGTGGATCAAACTCTGCGACTACTGATCCATCCCGAACGACGGGACCGTCGGCTCAGTTCTGCCCGATCGACGAGCAGCCACCCAAGTCCGATGACCACAGCGACAATGAGGGCGACCAGTGCCCATATCGTGGGTAGGACAGGTGCCCGTGTGGGGTGAGTGCGCAATTGGGACATGCAGACAGAGCCCTTCATAGAGATTCATAAAGCTCTCAAGATGAGATCTCGAGCCCCAGATTGCAGGTCCTAATCGGCTGGGGCTCAGGGAGTGCGGGCGCAGCGGGGGGTTCCCTGGACTTCCCGCGGCGTCCTGGGTTTCCCGACTTTTGCGCGGAAACTGGCACCGAATCCTGCAGTCTGATTCCTGCGACTTCCCGAGCCGCCACTCGGCTGGGTGACACCCATCGTGAGGTTCGATGGTCGGGTCCAGCAGGTCAGAACGGGGCGCTCGGCAGGGAGGTGATAATTCCTCGCTGACTTGAAGAAGCCGGAGCCGGGGTCTGTCGGCGGCTGCTGCCCCGTCTATGTGCCGCCATGGGCAGGAATCGAAAGCTACCGATTCAGGGTTCTCTCGCCGGACGGGAGCTCGCCGCTTCGCGTCCGCCCCCGCTGAGCTGAACCTTCCAGGCCCGTGTATCGGAAGAGCGGATGTCACCGATTGGCCAATTTTCCAAGTGGCAAAGGTTTCTGACGAGACGACGCCAGCCACGTCGAGTAGTTTCGACGACGTTGTGCTCGATCCACTTGTCCACCTCCGCAGCGCGCGGTGTTCCGCCAACTCCGCGTTTCGCTGCTGCCCAGACCGCCGGCAATTCTTCGGAATTTCAGCTGGGTCGCGAGCTCGACCGACATCGTCGGACTTCACGGCAGCTCTCGCCACGAGATCGGCCGGTACGCCCAAAGCGCCGCTGCAAGAACAGGCGTCGAGTAGACGATCAATAGTGAGCACGTTCGTGCGGCCGCGACCAGCACACGATCGCCTGGATCGAGATTGCAAGCATGTCGAATCTTGGCCGGCAGGCGCGGTACGGCCCGTGATCAGGGCCGCGGGAAACGGCCGCGGATGTGTGGGCGGTGGGTACACTCGCGTGGGGTGGGGATGTCCGGGACCATCCGGTCGGTCGCCGCTCACGCCGGCTCAACCACCGTGACCGGCAGCGGGTGCGAATGCGCTTGCCGAGTGGTGATATCGCGAGGAGGCCAACGGTGACCAGGACGGCCCACTCACGCCTCCGCCGAGCAGCGCCGGTCGACCACATCGATCTACGTGATGGCGCCGCGGTCTGCCTCCACGAGGCCGCTGTAGGAGCCGGTGACCGCCATCATCGGGCCGTCGATGAGGCGGGCCGAAGCGGCCGAGATCACCGGTCCGTCATGGGCCAAAGCGCCGCGATCGGGTTTCCGTTCTACAGGCCCCAGATTCGCGCGGAATAATCCCAGCTGCCAGGTGAGGGCGAGCATTCGCCTGAGGGTCGCTGTGCGACGCGGGTCAGGAGCCGATGACCGTCCTGACACGATTGCCGACGCAGGAAATGGTGGCGTTCCCGTCGGTGTGCGGACCGCGCCCCAATAACACAGTGGTGCGTTCGCCCTTGTCGTCGATCGTCGTGAGAAACAACTCGCCACTGCGGCAGCTGTAGATCTTGCCTTCGCCGGTCAGGCGCTCGGGCTGGTCATCGGCGACACCACCTCGACCGGGGTCGCTTGAACCTTGCTGATCCACAGGTCTTGACAGTATCTCGCTCCGGGCCGAGCCGGTTCACCGACATCGGCTGATCGACCTATTCCGTTCGGCTGGAAACGAATTCAGTGGATCACCCTGTGAGGTGGTGTGCCACGGTTGCAGGCGACAAACGGGTGGGGTATCCAGCCCCTACTCCCACAGGGGATCCTTCACCGGGGATAGGCTCTGTCGTGTCTCCCTTCTCCGCGGGTATCCGAGCTGCGATATTGCAGCCCGGCCTGCGCTCATCCACTGTGCCGATCTGCCGAATGTCGCGGTAGGGCGGTCAAGGCCGCTGTCCAAGGACCTTGGTCCCATTTCCGGAGCGTCGACATCGGTGAGTGCCGGGGCCACCTGCCTCGGTCGGGGCGGATCGCAGCGCGGCGTTTGTGGACAGGTTGTGCGGTTTGTACCGAATCCCGGTTCATGCTGCACGAGCCATATTTCGTCGAGTCCGGGCTCTACGCCGGTGGCGTCCACTTTCATGGCGAGGATGCGGTCGGGTTGGGTCACATTGTCGAAACGCGCCATGACGAATCGCGCATCGCGGTCGGTGACCGCGTCGAGACCGGGCTGACCGCGATCAGCCAGCTTCCCGTATTTATCGTTTGGGCCGATGCCGACATCGCCTTCGACGACCGCGAACGCCGACGCTGGGAAGCCGAACTTGCCGATCACACCACCGTGATCCTTCCCGGCGTCGGTTACTTTCTGCAATCGGACGCTCCAGCGGAGTTCGCGGCAGCGATTTACCGACTGGTGGGCCGAATTCGACAGCGCCACAACGACACCCGAACCGGCAGCGAAATCGCAGCCACATACTACCCGGCAGGGTTCGTCGTCCGGTCCCCCATGATCCAGACCTGCGACGTAGGGTCTCGAGGCTGCCCGCGCTGACGTGCTGTCAGGGGGTCGTCAGGAACTTCAGTCGGTCGTCGGTTTGGCCCACGGCGATCTCGGCGATCTCGGCGACAACGACATTGGCAACGACGAAGGGGTCCTGTGCGACGCGCTGCTGGAGGCCTTCGGCGGTGGTGTTGTGTGCGAGAACGAGTCCGCCCACACCGGGTTTGATGCTGCCGACGAGGAGAAACACCTCGTCGTCGAAACCTTGTTGGATCCATTGCTGGTGGGCGGCCATGTGCTGCGGGGCCTCGGCCTTGTTGGCGGAAAACTCGAGCTGAACTACGAACATTGTTGTCTCGCTTCTATTGTCGTCAGCGTTGTTCAATGGTGTCGTCGAGCCAGTCGTACAGTCGCGCGACTTCGCGGCGGATGAAGTCTTCGTCGCGAAAGGCATTGGCCAGTGTGGCTACGCCTTGGCTGGCGGCGAGTACATGCATGGCCAGTTCGTCGGCGTCCCCGCGTCCGAGCTGGGCGAACTGCTCGCCCAGCCAGTCTCGGAACAAGCTGAACAGTCCGCTGGCGGCGTCGAGGGCGCTGTGGTCGAGTTTGGCCAGCTCGGTGGTCAGGGTGCCGACAGGGCAGCCGTGCTCTTGGATGTCGGCGCGGTTGACCAGCAGGATGTCGATGAACTTGCGGATCCGCGCGACGGGGTCCGGCGCCTCGGATTCCCACCGGTCCAGCATTTCCCGGGTGTAGGCGTGGCGGGCGATGATGACCGCGTCGAGGAGGTCGTCTTTGGCTTTGAAGTGGTAGTAGAAGTTGCCGCGCGAGAGCCGCACCGCCTCGGCGATGGAGGCGAAGGAGGTGTGCTCGAATCCGTGGTGGTAGAACAGTTCGTCCGCGGCAGCGACGATGTGTTCGCGAGTTGTCTTGCCGTTGACCGTTTTACTCCCCGTGCCGGGTCGCGCGGTCCGTGGATCAGGCACTGAGCGCCTCCTCGTGCGGATGGAACGGATAATCGATGTAGCCGGTATCACCGCCGGTGTAGAAGGTGCCGCGATCGGGCACGGCCAGGGGCAGACCTTCGCGATAGCGGCGCACCAGATCCGGGTTGGCTACGAACGGGGTTCCGAAGGCGATCAGATCGGCGTGCCCGGAGTCGATGGCGTGCTGGGCGCGTTCGAGGTCGTAGCCGTTATTGGCGATGTATGTTCCGGCGAACACCGCTCGCAGCGCGTGATAGTCCACGGTGCGCGCCGTGGTCGTCATGTCGCCCTCGAGGACGTGGAGATAGGCCAGATTTCGCGGATTCAGCTGGTCGGCAAAGTATTCGAAGTGTCGCTGCGGGTCGGAGTCGGACATGGAGTTGAAGCTGTTCTCCGGTGTCGCCCGCACACCCACACGACTCGCCGGCCAGACGGTGCACACGGCGTCGAGAATCTCGTTGAGCAGCCGCATCCGGTTGCCGACACTGCCTCCGTAGGAGTCGGTGCGGTGATTGGTCCCGTCGCGCAGAAACTGATCGATCAGATAGCCGTTGCCTGCGTGCACCTCGACACCGTCGAACCCGGCCCGCTTGGCTTGCCGCGCGGCGTCGCGGAATTGCGCGACGATCGCCGGGATCTCCTCGCTGTCCAGTTGACGGGGCGTCACGAAATCCTGCATCCCGGTATACGTCACCGCCTGCCCGTCCGGTCGCACCGCCGATGGAGCGACGGGGAGGGTCCCGCCAGGTTGCAGGCTCGGATGCGAGATGCGCCCGCAGTGCTGCAACTGCGCGAACATGCAACCCCCTCCGGCGTGCACCAGATCGGTCACCCGCCGCCAGCTCACCGCCTGCGCGTCGGTGTACACGCCGGGCGTGAACGGATAGCCCACTCCCTGCGCCGATACCGGAACCGATTCCGACACAATCAATCCCGCGCTGGCCCGCTGCCCGTAGTGGACCACCATCGCCGGCGGCACCACGCCATCGGCATCGGCGCGGTTGCGCGTCATCGGTGCCATCACCATCCGATTCGCCAAGGTCAACTCACCCAAACGAAACGGGCCGAACAAACCAGTAGACACGGCATCCTCCGGGACTCCACGCGCACAACATGTAGGTCATACGTCCTAGACAGGACGCTAGGTCATATGACCTAGAGAGTCAAGATGCACAGCTCCGCAGCAGGGCGCGCCGCTGGCCACTGGGCTGCTGCTGGGCGGCGCGGGAGCTGTCGCCATCGCCGCTGATCTGGGCGCGCGCACCATGCGCGAGGAGATCGACGCCTTGCGGGTGATGGGCATCGATCCGATCCGGTGCGTGGGCGGGGCACGGTGCCGATGCTGGTGCTGCTGTGCCTGGTGGTCGGTGCGGCGATGGCCGTGCAGTCCTTCTCGACGCTGAACCTGGTCGGCCCGGGTCCGCTCACCGGAATCGTGGCCTCCTTCGCCAGCACCCGCGAGCTCGGGCTGCGGTCGGTTCCGTTCGTCGTCACCACCCGCGTCATTGCGGGCGCGGTGTCGATCGTGCGAGGGCGACGGCTGGGTCCACCGTCGAGTGGGTGACATGGGGCAATCTCCGAGACACCGTGGCCACCCACATCGCTGGACGGAGGGGCGACAAGCGTCGTGCCAGCGCGCAACTGGGGCATTCGGAGGGCTCGAGCGTCGCTTCGAGGCACTACATCGGGCCGGTCATGTTCGCGCAGTGGTGGACAACTCGACCTGCTGGAGGAGCTGAAGCCCGCGAAACTTACACCGAAGTAGCAGTTTGGCGCTCGGATGAGCCCTTCAGACTGAAACATCCATAGGTCAACGGTATCGTCACGTGCGGCAACTCGGTCTGTAACGGGTTGCGTACCAGCCATATTGGGAGATTCATGAAACACAAGAAGTTCGCCGCCACTGCGTTGATGGCGATTGCCGCCACCGGGATTGCCGCAGGGACCGGGTATGCGGCTCCGGCGGAGCCGGCGCCGATCGAGCAGGTGCAACCTGCCGAGCCGCAATTCCAAGGGCAGGAGCAGGGCGTCGACTATAAAGTGACGATGGCCGAAATCGGCAATCAGATCATTACCGAGGTGACCGGCGGGCGGTTCGGGCTCGATGCGGGCACGAAGACGGTGGCGTTGACGAACACGGCCGGGGACACCCTGTTCCAGGTGCCGCTGGTGGGCGAGTGGGAGGGTAAGCCCTATGAGCTGGCCGCCGCGGTGGAGAACGACGGGGGGAAGCTGACCTTGAGCCCGGTGTCGGCGTCCGTGGGGACGCTGAAGGACATCAGCTCGCAGGAGTGGTTCATGGCCGAGTTGCAGCGGGCCTCGCTGGGTGCGCTCATCGGCGGCATCATCGGATTCTTCGTGCTCGGGGTGGGCGCCATTCCGGGCGCCATCATCGGTCTGCTGATCGCGGGCGGTCAGCCGCTGATCGCTTCGGGCTCGGCCTACTTCAGCGGGCAACCCTGAAGACGCTGATTCTGGGCGGCACCCGGGAAGCCCGGGAACTGGCCGCCCTCGCGGCCGGCGAGCGAGGATTCGACATCGTCTCCTCGCTCGCCGGCCGCGTGCGCGAACCCCTGCTGCCGGTCGGCGAGGTGCGCGTGGGGGGATTCGGCGGGGTGGACGGCCTGCGGGAATGGCTGGCGGACAACGGAATCGAGATCGTCGTCGATGCCACGCACCCGTTCGCCGAGGGGATCACCGCCAATGCCGCGGCCGCCGCGGCGAGTCTCGGGCTGCCGGTGCTGCACGTCCGCCGCCCGGCCTGGGCCGAAACGGAGGGGGACCACTGGATCCGGGTGCCCAATCTGGCCTGGGCCGCCGAGACCGTGGCCACGGTGGGGGAGCGGGTGTTCCTGACCATCGGACGCCAGGGTGTGAGCGCGTTCGCCGACCTGGACCAGCTGTGGTTCCTCATTCGCGCCATCGATCCGCCCGAAGGCGCGCTGCCGCCGCGGCACGAGCTGCTGCTGGCGCGCGGACCGTTCACCGTCGCCGAGGAAGTCCGGTTGATGACCGAGCGCTGCATCGACGTGCTGGTCACCAAGGACAGCGGCGGTGCGCAGACCGAAGCCAAACTCACCGCCGCGCGCGGCCTGGGACTGCCGGTCGTGGTGGTGGATCGCCCCGCGCTGCCGCCGGACGCCGTGACGGTGGAAACCGTTGCCGCCGCATGGGATTGGCTGCGCCGCCATCGTGATTCGAGGCCGCGCCGGTTCTGACCGGACCGCCTTCGTCGAGCCGCGTACGGGAGTCTCCCGGCGCGGCTTTCGTCGTTTCCTCGACCCCGCACTCCTCTCGGTCGTGGCCTCGTATACCCGTGACCAGTGTAAATGAAAATCATTTGCAATAAGACGGGGGCTCGCCATATGCTCTAGCCCCCAATGGATCTCGTCCGCCTGTCGGGGTCCGATCACGGCCTTTGCGAGGAATTTGTCGATGAGGAAGTCCACCGCCGCTCCGGCTCTGCTCCTGGCTGCCGCGCTCAGCGCGCCCGGTGTCGCCCACGCCCAGCCCACCGACGAGGGGGTCGTGAACTACACCGCCACCAGTACCGGGCAGAACACCGTCATCAGGACCGATGCCGGGTCGATGACGGTCGAGGACGGCGTATTCCGGATCAGGGCCGCGGACGGCACCACCGTCGCCGGCACCGAATTGTCCTTCCGCGTCGACGAATTCGTATTCCCCATCGCCGCGGACATCTCTGGGCGGACGGCCACGCTGACCCCGCGATTCGACCTGGCGCACGCACGGTACGAGCCGGTCGCGCTGCCGTTCGAGAACTCCGCGCCGTGGAAGACCGAGTACGAGCGCGAGCAGGCGGCCTGGAGCCGCATGACCAGCACCATCAGCATGGGCGCGACCATCGGCACCCTCGCCGGCGGGCTCGCGGGCGGCGCGGCGGGCTGTCTCATCGGCGGTGTGGCGGGCGCGACGCTGACCGGTGCGCTCTCGGCCATGTTCGGCGCCCTGCCCGGCGCGATCGTCGGGTGCATCGCGGGGATGAGCGCCATCGGCTTCCTCGGCACCCTGGCGGGGCAGATCTTCGTGACCGCGCCCGTCGCGATTCTGGCCGCGGCCCAGTATTTCACCACCATCAACCAGCCCGCGCCCGCGCCGCAGGCGAAGTGAGCGAGGCGACGCCGTGGGACACCTATTGATGATCGAGAGCTGGGTCGGCTCCATGAGCACCCTGCTCCCGCACGGGATTCACCAGCGCGGGGACCGGTTCAGCTTGCTCACCCGCGATCTGCGGCACTACCTGAAATCGCCAGCGGGAGCGGCGCATCCGCTGCTCACCGCCGCCAATATCGTCGCGGCCGAGACCAACGACGAGGCGACGCTGCTGCCGTACGTGCGGCGGCTGCACGAGGTCCTGGCGTTCGACGGCGTGCTGTCTTCCTGCGACTACTACCTGCCGACTGTGGCGGCGGTGGCGAACGAGCTGGGTCTGCCGGGGCCGAGCCGGGATGCGGTGGCCGCGGCCTGTGACAAGGAAAGCACCCGGCGGATCTGCCGGGAGGCCGGTGTTCCGCAGCCGGAATTCGAGGTGGCCTCGGAGTGGCCGGAGTTGGCGGCCGCCGCCGAGCGCATCGGGTTCCCGCTGGTGGTGAAGCCGGTCGACCTGTGCGGCGGCATGTTCGTGCGCCGCGTCGAGGACGAGGACGAGCTCCGGGCGGCGGTCGACGAGCTGGCCGGGTTCCCGGTGAACGCCCGGGGACAGCGGCGCTCACCTCGGGTGCTGCTGGAGGAATGCCTGGACGGCCCCGAATTCAGTGTCGAGACGGTCACTTCCGGCGGGCGCACCGCGGTCGTCGGCATTACCGACAAGCCGGTGGTGGGCGCGCCGTGGTTCATCGAAGCCGGGCACATGTTCCCCGCCGCCCTGGATTCGGTTGTCGCACTGGAGATCGGCGAGGTCGCCACGGCGGCCATCGCGGCTCTCGGCCTGGACGCCACGGTCGCGCACACCGAGATCAAGCTGACCGGCTCGGGACCGAAACTGGTGGAGGTCAACCCGCGTCCCGCCGGAAACCGCATCACCGAACTGGTACGCCGGGTGACCGGCATCGACCTGGCCGCCGTGCACGCCGATCTGGCGCTCGGCCGCGAACCCGATCTGACGCCGATCGAGACCGGAATCGGGAGCGCCGCAATCGCATTCCTGATTCCGGAGCAGTCCGGAGTGCTGGGTGAAATCCATGGCGCGCAAGACTGGCCGCAGGATCCCCGGATCGTCGACCATGACCTCGCCGCCCCCGGCCGGGTCGTCACCGCCGCACAGAACAACAACGGATACCTCGCACACGTGATGGTGATCGACGAAAAGCCCGGAACCGCAGGCACTGTCGCGCGCGACCTGATCGAAAGCCTGCATCCGGCCTACGCCGAATCGGAGTCACGGTCGTGACCGCCGTCGACTCCGGCGTGGACAGCCGCGGCGCCGATGAGAACCCACCCGCGACAGGGGAGTCCGCGAGGAGGTTGCCCGCGGTGAGGGAGTCCGCGGTGAAGGAGTCCGCGGTGAGGGAGTCTGCGGTGAGGGAGTCTGCGGTGAGGGAGCCCGCGACGAGGGAGCCCGCGACGAGGGAGCCCGCGACGAGGGAGCCCGCGGTGAGGGAGCCCGCGAGGAGGGAGCCCGCGAGGAGGGAGCCCGCGGTGAGGGAGCCCGCGAGGAGGGAGCCCGCGGTGAGGGAGCCCGCGAGGAGGGAGCCCGCGACGAGGGAGCCCGCGACGAGGGGGCTCGCGAAAGTAGAGCCCGCCGTCACCGACGGTCGGCTCGCGATGTGCGAGAGCCTCGTCGATCACGATGGCGCGACAGCTGGTAATGAGCCTGCGGGCAGCGGACCCGGTGCCCGTGCGGGCCGCATCGGGACCGCGGGACAGCCGAGTTCGGTGGCGGAGCTGGTGTCGTGGGTGGTCGGCGGGTGGCTCGGCCCGGACCCGGCCGAGGTCGCCGTCGCGGGTGCGTTCCTGACTTCGCACGCCACGCGGCATGTAGGGCGGGAGCAGCGGTACCGCAATGAAGTACTCAGCCTCCGGGTCGGCGCGGCCGTCGGATCGTGCGCGTTCGAGCCGGACGAGCGGGGTGATCACCTCGCGGTGATCGACGAGTGTGTGGGAGCGTCGGTCGGCGAGCTGCTGGCGCATCCGCTGACGGCGGTGCGGATGGCCGCACTGGACGCGTATCTGATGCACGTGCGCCCCCATCCCTGGGAAGGTGGCGCGGGTGTCGCGGTGCCGGTGGCGGGGGAGAACTCCCTGGTGAAGTCGCGGCAGCGGGCGCGACTGGTGGTCGATCTGCTGCCCGCCGGTGTGCGCACGGTGCTGGTGATCGGCGTGGTGAACTCGCTGCTGGCCGAGCTGCGCAATCGCGGCATCGGCTACCTCCCCTGTGACCGGGCCGGAGGCGTCACCGAATGGGGCGAACCGGTGCTGGAGTCCGCCGAGCAGGCGACCGGCTCGTACGACGCCCTGCTGGTGACTGGAATGACCTTGGGCACCAACAGCTTCGACGCACTGCTGAACCGCGCGCGGGCCGACGGCCTGCCACTGGTGATGTTCGCGCAGTCCGCCAGCGCGGTGCTGCCGTGGTTCGTGGGCGCGCCCGGCGTGACCGCCCTGTCCGCGGAACCGTATCCGTTCTTCTCCCTCGACGGCGGTCCCAGCACCCTGTACCACTATCGATCGGAGTCGCCGTGGCGCGCACTGTGATACGTGACGACCGCGCCGGCCTGCTGCGCGCCGTCGGCGGCACCCCGGTCGCCCGGGTCCCGGTGGCCGAGGGTCTGGGATACTGGGCGAAACTGGAGTCGGCGGGCGTGGGCGGAATGAAGGCCCGCGCCGCGGTTTCCATGCTGACCGCCGCGCGGGACCGGGGCGAACTCGCCCCCGGCGCACCGGTGATCGAATCGACCAGCGGCACACTCGGTATCGGCCTGGCCCTGGCCGGGCGAGCGCTCGGGCATCCGGTCGTCCTGGTCGTGGACCGCGAACTCGAACCGGATATGCGGGCATTGTTCGCCGCCTACGGCGTCAGCGTGGACGTGGTCGAGGAACCGCATCCGGCGGGCGGCTGGCAGCGGGCGCGACTGGACCGGCTGGCCGACCTGCTCGCCGCGACACCGGGCGCGTACTGGCCCAACCAATACAACAACCCGGACAACGCCCTCGGCTACGAGGCCATGGCGGCGGAGATCCTGGCCCAGGTCGAGCCGATGGACGTGCTGGTCGCCACCGTCGGATCCGGCGGTCACTGCGCCGGGCTCACCCGGGTGCTGCGCCGACGCTGGCCCGGATTGCGGGTGGTGGGCGTGGATTCGGTGGGTTCGCGAATCTTCGGTCAACCGGCGCGCGAACGCGTGATGCGCGGGCTGGGCAGCAGCATCCTGCCGCGCAATGTCGCCTACGCCGACTACGACGAGGTGCACTGGGTGGGTCCGGCCGAAACCGTGGCCGCCTGCCGCGAACTCGCGGCCCGCACCTGCCTGGCCGGCGGCTGGAGCACCGGCGCGGCGGCCCTGGTCGCGGAGTGGACCGCGCGGCGAGAACCGGGCAGCCGGGTGCTCACCGTCTTCCCGGACGGTCCGCACCGGTACCTGCGCACCATCTACAACGATGAATGGTGCGCCGCGCGTGGACTTTTCGGCACACTCCGCACCGAACCCCTGGAGATCCGCACACCCGGTGAGCGCGAGGTCGAGGGCTGGGCGCGCTGCGGTGTGATCAGCGATCCGGTGCAGACGCAGGTGCCGGTATGAAACTCGACTGGACCACGACCGGATTGACCCTGCGCGAGCCCCTGCGCATCTCGCGGGCCGCCATGTCGGAGCGTGATGCGGTGACGGTTCGGTTGTCGCACAACGGCATTGCCGGATACGGCGAGGTGGTGACCAGCCCGCGACTCGGGCTCACTGTCGAACGCATCGGCTACGGCCTCGCCGAGGCCGCCGCCTGGCTCGGCGAGAGCGATGATCCGGCGTCACTGCTTTCCCGGCTGCCCGAGCTGCGGGCGCGCCTGCACGCGGCGCTGCCGGTCGCCTGCGCGGTGGATGGGGCCGTCCACGATCTCGCCGCGACCACGGCCGGACTGGCTCTCGACGAGTTTCTCGGTGCGCCGCACTGGGACGCGGTGCCGACCGCCTACACCATCGGCCTCGTCACCCGGGACGCGGCGACGGCGGCGGCCACGCGGTTGACGGCGGCCGGATTCACTACGCTCAAGCTGAAATTGGGCGCACCCGACCCGGCCGACGACATCGCCCGCGTGCGGGCGGTGCGCGCCGCGGCTCCGCGGGCCCGGCTGCTGCTGGACCCCAATGGGGCCTGGGATGCGCCCACCGCAGTGGCGATGCTGTCGAAGCTGGCCGAGTTCGATATCGCGGCGGTGGAACAGCCGACCGCGCCCGGACGGCTGGATGAGCTTGCGGCAGTAGCCGATGCGGTGGCGATTCCGGTCATCGCCGATGAGGACGCGGGGACGATCGAGGATTTGCGCGCGCTGCCGGACGCGGTGGCCGGAATCAATATCAAGCTCGCCGAATGCGGTGGCCTGAACGCCGCGCTCACCATGATCGATGAGGCGACCCGCACCGGCCGGGACATCATGCTGGGCTGTCAGGCTTCCACCTCGCTGAGCATCGCGGCCGCCGCGCACCTGACCGGTTTCGCCCGCTGGGTCGATCTCGACGGCCACCTGCTCATTGCCGACGATCCGTGGCAGGGGCTGCGGGGCGAAGCCGGTGTGCTGCACCGTCCGGGCGGAACGGGCCTCGGCGTGCGCCGCGCGGGGGAGGACTGAGATGCTGGGCTCCTTCCGCAGCTTCCCGTTGTCGGTGCGCCTGCTGCTGGCCAACCATCTGGCCGGGAACATCGGGTTCTACCTGCTGATTCCATTCCTGGCCGACTACCTGCTGAGCGATCTCGGCCTGTCCGCCGCCGTGGTGGGCGTCGTGCTGAGCGTGCGCAATCTGAGCCAGCAGGGCTTGTTCCTGGTCGGGGGGACCATCGCGGACCGGGTCGGCGCCAGGGGAGTGATCATCACCGGGGCGGGCATCCGGGCCGTCGGCTTCGCGCTGTTCGCCATCGGCGGCTCGGTGCCGGTGGTCATGGCGGCGTCGGTGCTGACCGGATTCGCCGGGGCGCTGTTCAATCCGGCGGTGCGCGCCTATATCGCCCGCGACAGCGAGGACCGGGCCGCGGCGGCCTTCGCGCTGTTCAACGTGTTCGGCAATATCGGATCCGCGGTCGGGCCGGTGGCCGGAACGGTATTGGTGGCAGCTGGTTTCCGGCTGACGGCGGTGGTGTCGGCGGCCATCTTCGCCGCGCTCACCCTGGCGCAGCTGGCCTTCCTGCCCGCCCGACCGGTGCGGCGCGATGGCGGGGGCGTGCTCGGCGACCTCGGAAAGGTGTTCTCGCATCGCGTGTTCTGGGCCTTCGCCGGCGCGATGATGGCGAATCTGGCGCTGCAGAGCCAGATCTACTTCATCCTGACTCTGCAAGCCCAGCGCGTGGCCGGGCCACACGGAGCCGCGGCGGTGGCCTCGCTCTACGTCGTCGAGACGGTGGCGATGGTGCTGCTGCAAGTACGGATCACCAAGGTATTCGGGCGTCGTCGTGCACGCGGGCCCGCCATGGCCACCGGTATGGCGGTCATGGGCGCGGCCTTCCTGATCCCACCGCTCACCGCGCCGGTGCTGGCGGGGGCGACTGGAGACGGACTGCTGCCCACGGCGATTCGGGTTGCACCCGTGCTGGCGGCAGTGGTCGCGCTCGCCCTGGGCATCATGATCGTCCAGCCGTTCGTGAACGAACTCATTCCGCGCTTCAGCGGACCGCAGTTGACCGGAACATATTACGGCGCTTTCTATCTCGTGGCCGGGCTGTTCACCGTCGCCTCTACCTCGCTGGTCGGCGTGGCCGTCGACCACGCCGGGGGAGCACTGGCATGGGGCCCCGGATTGCTGTGCGCCAGCGCGGGTTTCCTCAGCGCCCTCGCCGTCTTCGCCCTGCACCGCCGCGGTCTGCTGCCCACGGCCCCGGATTCCGATCCAGCGCAACCCGCCACACCCGTCGATATCCCGACCACAGGCGAAAGACGACTGCCACGATGACACCATCCACGACCGGCCCGGTCCGGGCCAGCGAAAACCTGCTGACCGACAACCCGGCCCTGTACGAACGCACCTTCCCCGACACCGGCGATCGCAATGCCCGCTTCGTTCACGACCTGGTCGCGCGCTTCGCCACCGGCACACCGCGCACGCTGCTCGATGTCGGATCCGGCACCGGCCGCGATGCCGCCCGCCTGGCCGAACTCGGCTACGACGTCTCCGGCGTGGACATCTCACCCCGCATGGTCGCCTACGCCCGCGCCAAATATCCGGACGTGTCCTTCACAGTCGGCGATGCGCGCCACGTGCGCACCGACGCCCCAATCGATGTGGTCACCTGTCTCGGCAGCACCCTGCTGCACCTGCACGCCACCTCCGATATCGCCGCCGCGCTCGGCCGCTTCGGCGCCTGCCTCCCGCCCGGGGGTCTGCTGATACTCGAAATGCGCAGTGGCGCATTCCTGCTCACCGATCGCGGCCGCCGCGAGCTGCTCGACGAGGAATCGGTCCGCCGCATCGACTGGGAGGGCGTCACCTACACCGCCCGCACCACCCTGGCCCTCGACCTGCCCGCACAGTTGTTGCGCCGCCGCCGCACCTGGACGTGGGACGGCTGCCCGGATCCGGTCGACCAGCACACCGCCTGGCGGCTGCTGTTCCCCCAGGAACTGCGATACCTGCTGGAATGCAACGGCTTCCACGTCGAAGCCCTCTTCGACGCCCCCGGGCCCCTCACCGACCCGGGCTGGCCCGGCGACGGGCACCTCTGCACCGCCCTCGACGGCGACCGCCTGCACGTCGTCGCCCGACGCGCCGGGGCCGCACGATGACCCTGCGCACCGGGGTCGGCAGCTCATTCGGCAGTTGCGGCGAGCTCCTGCAAGGCGTGACCACGGAGAACCGCGATTTCCTGGTCACCCTTCCCATCCGTGCCGGCTCGGTCGCGGTCTTCGAACCCGGCTCACCGACAGGAGAAATCGAAACCTTCCCGCCGCACAAATCCAAATCCCAGCGCCTGGCCGCCCTCATGCTCGCGCGCTCCCGCAGCAGCGCCAGGACGCGTGGCGGCCGCCTCACCCTGATCAGCGATCTACCGGAAGGCAAGGGTCTGGCCAGCTCCACCGCCGACCTGGTCGCCACCGCCCGCGCCATAGCCGACGCCCAGGGCCGCCGGATCACCGCGAGTGAGATCGAAGGCGATCTGCGCGCCATCGAACCCTCCGACGGCGTCATGTACCCCGGCTCGGTCGCCTTCTATCACCGTGAGGTCCGGCTGCTCACCCGCCTGGCTCCACTGCGGTCGCTGACCATCGTGACCGGCGACGAGGGCGGTTACGTCGACACCGTCGAGTTCAACCGTTGCGCAAAGCCTTTCACCACCGCCGACAAGCACGAGTACAGCCGTCTCCTCGGCGCGCTCACCACCGCGGCCGAGCGCGGGGACCTCCGGGCGATCGGTGAAATCGCCACCCGCAGTGCCGAACTGAGCACCACCCTGCGTGCGCGTCCGCACCTGGACAAGATGATCGCCGCCGCCCGCGGCCTCGGTGCGCTCGGCGTGATCGTGGCGCACAGCGGTACCACCTCCGGTATCCTGCTGGCCGACGACGATCCGGACTATTCCGCGAAAGTCGACGAGGCCCGGCGGATTTCGGCCGATTTCGCGACCGAGGTGACGGTGCACCGCACCTGGCGCCCCGGACCGCCCGATTGGCCGAGCCTGCTGTCGCCGGCCGGAAGCACCACGGTGCCCATGGACGCCGCGATACCGATGGACGAAGTGGCCGACCGCATCGACGACCGACGCGCGACAGCGCAGGTCGCGCAGGCCGTATTGACGGTAGCCGCGTCCAGAGGTGAGCCGGCGTGATCACTGTCGAGAACGTCGGTTTCGGCTACTCCGGTGCGATCGTGCTGGACCGCGTCGGGCTCATTGCCGAAACCGGGTCCACCGTCGGGCTGATCGGGCCCAATGGGTCGGGGAAGTCGACGCTGTTGCGCATCATCTACCGGGCGCTGCGCCCGCGCGCCGGCGCGGTCGTCATCGATGGCCTGCCGGTCAGCGGGCTGCGCGGGCGTGAGCTGGCCGCGCGACTCGCGGTCGTGGCGCAGGATTCACCGGCCGATACGCCGCTGACCGTCACCGAGATGGTGTTGCTGGGGCGCGCGCCGTGGGCGGGTGCGTTCCAAGGGTATTCGCGCGACGATCGGATCGCTGCCGCAACGGCTTTGACGCGGGTGGGGGCGCGGCATCTGGCGGATCGGGCCTTCGGCTCGCTGTCCGGTGGTGAGCGGCAGCGGGTGCTGATCGCCCGCGCGCTCGCCCAGCAGGCGCAGCACCTGCTGCTCGACGAGCCGACCAACCACCTCGACATCCGCTTTCAGCACGAACTGCTGGGGCTGGTGCGCGGATTGGACGTGACGACCCTGGTGGTGCTGCACGATTTGAATCTGGCCGCGCGCTATTGCGATTCGCTGGTGCTGCTGGATCGCGGCCGGGTGGCCGCGGCGGGCAGCGTGGACGAGGTGCTGCGGCCCGAGGTGCTCGAGCCCGTCTACCAGGTCACCGTGCAGCGGTCCACGGCCTTCGGGTCGCTGCAACTGCTGTTCGGGCCGAGCGAGCCGGGCGACGGCACCGGCGCGGCCACGCCGGCGAGCGAGGACGATGCGGGAATCGCCGCGAGGGATGCCGGCGGTTCGGTCTCCGTAGAGGAGGCGGCCGCTGAGAGTGCCTTTGCCGAGGACGTGGACGCCGATGAACACGGCTCCTCCATCGGAGCGGCCGGAGAAGGCGCCGTCTCGACAGGAGTGGCCGGACAGGGCGGCTCCTCCACCGGAGCGGGCGGGCGGGGTGGCACCTCCTCTGGATCGGGTGGGCGGGGCGGCACCAATGCCGACGACACGGTGCTCGGTGGACGTATCGAGACGGCCGAAGTCGTCTCCGACAGCGACGAGGTGATGTCGTCATGACGCTTGTGGTGCAACGGCCCGAAGCCGACGATCCGCAGCGGCCGACCGATGATCTCGGGTATGCCCGGGCGCGATGGGTGACCGCCTTGTGGATCGGCGGATTTGCTGCGGCGCTGGTCGTGGTGATCGTCGTGGCGACGGGTGTGGGGCCGGTGGGCGTGGCGCCGGTGACGGTGGCGCGCATCATCGGGCATCACGTAATCGGGGTGCCGGGTACGGCGGATTGGACCGCAGCGCAGGATGCCATCGTATGGCGAGTCCGGGTGCCGCGGGTGTTGCTCGGAGCCTTGGCGGGAGCCGCGCTGGCGATGGGCGGGGCCGTGCTGCAGACGGTGGTGCGGAACCTGCTGGCGGATCCGCATCTCATCGGCGTCACGTCCGGGGCCTCGACCGGTGCGGCGGTGTCGCTGCTGTTCGGGATCGGGGCGGCGGGAACGCTCACGGTCAGTGCGTTTCTCGGTGGCCTGGCGGCGACCGGGCTGCTGTTCCTCATCGCCCGGATCAACGGTCGGCTGACCTCGCTGCGGCTGCTGCTCGGCGGCGTCACCATCGGTTACGTCTTCTCGGCGGCCACGAGTTTCCTCATTTTCGCCTCCGATTCTCCGGAAGGCGCACGGGCCGTGCTGTTCTGGCTGCTCGGGTCGCTGGCTTCGGCGGCCTGGCCATCGGTGGTGACGACGGCGATCGTGGTCGGCGGATGCTCGATCGCGTTGTTCCTCCTGTCCACTCGCTTCGATGCGCTCGCCGTGGGCGACGACACCGCGCGCACCCTGGGCTTCGCGCCCACCCGATTGCGGGTGATCGCGCTCGCCGTCGTGGCCTTGGCCGTCGGCGCGGTGGTCGCGGTGGCCGGGGCCATCGGGTTCGTCGGATTGATCGTCCCGCATGTGGCCAGGCTCGCGGTCGGCGGTTCGCACCGGCGACTGCTGCCCGCCTCGGCACTGGTCGGCGCGATCTTCCTCGTCGTCGCCGACGTGGTGGCGCGCACCGCCTTCGCGCCCACCGAACTGCCGCTCGGCATCGTCACCGCGGTCGTCGGCGCACCGCTGCTGCTCGTGCTCGTGCGGCGGCTGCAGAACCCTTCTGCTTCCTAGTTCCCGGAAAGGAATTCACACTTCAGTGACCACAGGACATCGGCGGCGCAGCCGTCGCCTCGGACTTGCGACCACGGCCGTTCTCGCCGCGGCCACGCTGACCGCCTGCGGCGGCTCCGCCTCGCAGACCGCTACGGCGGCGCACGAGGGCTTTCCGCTCACGATCAACAGCTGCGGGCGGGATGTGACCTTCACCGCGCCCGTCCAGCGGGCCGTCACCGTGGGATCGGTTGCCGCACCGCTCATTGCGGCGGCCGGAGCGGCCGACAAGGTCGTCACCCGCACCTTCGAGACCGCACCCTTCCCGGGCGAGTACGCCGACGCGCTGCAGCACGCCGAAATGATCGCCCCCAAGGCGGAATTGGCGCGCGAGGAGATCATCAGCCGCGGCCCGGACGTGGTGGTGAGCTTCGAAGGCGCGGCGATCGAACCGGAAGATCTGGCGGCCACCGGAATTCCGCTGCTGATCACCCGCGGCTATTGCAAGGACGCCGCGGGCGCCTTCGACGATATTTTCAGCGATATCGAGTTGTACGGAAAGCTCTTCGGCACCGAGCAGACCGCCATTGGCAATGCCGCGGCCCTGCGCGCCCGGGTCGCCGCGGTCGAGGCCCGTCATCCCGCCGCGGCGAACCCGCGCCCGGCGGCCGCGCTGATCCTGTCCCGCGACGGGTCCACGCTCAATGCCTACGGCAGCACCAGCACCGTGCACGCGCAGCTGCGAATGCTGGGACTGGACAACGTCTTCGGTGATGTCGCCAAACGCAGCTTCCAAGCCAATACCGAGACCCTCATCCAGCGCAATCCGGAGGTCGTCATACTGCTGACCCAGGGCGACCAGACCCCGGAGTCGGCGCGCGCGGCACTGCGCGGCAGGCCCGAACTCGCCTCCGTGCAGGCCATCGCCGCGGACCGGATCATCGCGGTGCCTTTCGGCTACACCGGACCCGGGCCGGTGGCGGTGGAAGGGCTCGAGGTGCTCGACACCAAGATCGGAGCCCTGAAGTGACCACGGGCCCTGACGACTACGAGATTCGTGAAGCCCGCCCGGAGGACCTGCGCGGTGCGCGCAGCGTCATGCTGGACACCTTCTACCAGGTCTTCGGCTACGGCTATCTGCCCGAGTTGCACGATGATGTCATCGACCTCGCCGGGGTCTATCTCGACCAGCCCACCCAGCGGCTCTGGGTCGCCGAGCAGGCCGGAAAGATCGTCGCCACCAGTGCGATCCGCGCCCGCGGCCCACGCCACCCGCCGCATCCGCACTGGCTGGTGAACCGCTATCCGGACGCGACCACCGGCCAGTTCTTCCGGGTCTACGTCCGGCCCGAGCATCAGCGGCGGGGGCTCGCCAGCCGATTGGTGCGGCGCGGTATCGAATTCGTGCGCGATACGCCCGGTCTGACCCGGCTGTACCTGCACACCGACGCCAGAACGCCGGGCGCGCTGGAGTTCTGGCAGACCTTCGGCGTCATCGTGCACGACGGCCGGGACCCGGCCGCCACCTTCCAGACGGTGCACCTGGAGATTCCCCTGGACGACTACGCCGGCGCGAGCGCCGGATCAACTCAGGCGGCTGGTGCGTTCGAGTAGGTCGGGCAGCCGGTCGAACCATTCGAGCACCGCGCGCTCATAGCGGATGCCGAAATCGAGGGTGGCGCGCTCGAACGGCGACATGCGCTGCTCGTCGTGGCCCGACATGTAGCCCGACAGTCGCTGCTCGTGAATGGACCGATTGGACGCGATGATCCGGTCCAGGCGGTGCCGGTCGACGAACTCGCCGAACGACAGCGTCAACAGCAGCGGCACGCGGATGGTCTCGGCCCCGGGATCGCGGGCGATCCACTCCGCGAACGCTTCCCGGCCGTCCTCGGTGATCCGGTAGGGCGTGCGGTCGCGCGCGCCCGCCTCGCCCTTCTCGACCAGGCCGTGCTGATGCATGGTGGCCAGTTCCCGGTACACCTGGCTCTGGGTGATGGTCCAGAAGTCGCCGATGCGCTCCTGCGCCAGGGCGACCAGATCCCATCCGGACATATCGCCCTGGTGCAGGAAGCCGAGTAGGGAAGCGGCCGTCGAATTGAGCGGGCGCCGGGTCGAGCTGTCTGCCACTGCCACTCCTTCCACGCACACACACATTCCACTATGGAATATTAGTCGCCGTATCGTCGCGAGGTGAACACCCGGGGTCCGCCGGCCGCGTCGAAGACGGTGGTCGTCGACGCTCCCACGATGAGCAGCGTGCGCATATCCACCTCGGCCGGATCCAGCTCCGCCAGCGACACCACCCGCACGGTCTCGGCCGGCCCGCCCACGTCACGGCCGATCACCACCGGCGTCTCCGGCTTGCGATGCTCGAGCACCAGATCCCGCATGGCCGCCACCTGCCACCGGCGCTGCGACGAGGCGGGATTGTACACGGCGAACGCCATATCCGCCGACGCCACCGCCGAAATCCGCTGCGCCACAACCTCCCACGGCTTGAGCCGGTCCGACAGCGAAATCATGGCGAAGTCGTGCCCCAGCGGCGCGCCGATCCGGCTGGCCACCGCGCTCGCGGCGGTCACGCCCGGCAATACCCGCACCGGCACATCCCGCCACTGCGGATCCGCCGACTCCTCGACCACGGCGGCCGCCATGGCGAACACCCCGGGATCCCCGGACGACACCACCACAACCCGCGCCCCCGCCTTGGCCATATCCAAAGCCATTGCGGCCCGCTCGGATTCGACCCGATTGTCACTGGCATGCCGCCGCTGCCCCGTCCGCACCGGCACCCGATTCACATACGTGCTGTACCCGACAATGTCGGTCGCCTCTTCCAGCGCTCGCGCCACCTCGGGCGTGGTCCACCCCTCGGCCCCCGGCCCGAGCCCGACCACGACCACCTCACCCGGCGAATCACCGTGCATCCCAGGCGAAGACGCCGGTCCGGACGCTGCGCCGGCGGCTACTTCACCCCGTTGATGTCCCATCGCCACAACAGGCGACCCGGGCCGCCCGACGTCGACGGCGCGTTCACCGGTGGCGGATCCGGACTCTCCAGCAGCCGAAACATCCTGCGCCGCGACGGAGAACGCGCCACGGTTCGCAGCGCTGGAAGACGTTGTGGCGACCGGCGCTTCGGACCGGCGTGCGCCGTGCGCCGTACCGCGTGGATCGGGTTGTGCCGCAGCGGTGGTGGCGGGTTGTCCGCCGGATGCCGTCGTTGCGGTGGTGGCCGCCGTGTCGGTGGGTTCGCCGGTGTGGCCGGTCAGGGGAATACGGGTGGCCGGGGCGGGGCCGGGGACCACGGTGATCGCGAAGTACGGCACGTCGGCGTCGTCGACGTCGGCGGCGCGCAGGACGCGCTGGCGGGTGCTGCTGGCGCGTTCGACGTAGTAGGCGTCGGCGAGGCGGCCGGAATCGGAGAGGGCTTGGCGCACACCGGGATAGGTGCGGCCGAGTTTCATGATGGCGGCGGCGTCGGTTTCGCGGAGGCGGCGGGTGAGCTCCTCGGTGGGCATGGTGCCGGGAAGGATGGTGAGGACCTGTTCGCCTTCGACCAGGGGAGTGCCGAGGGCCGCGGAGGCGGCGCTGACCGAGGTGACGCCGGGGATGATCTCGGTATCGAAGCGGTCGGCCAGGCGGCGGTGCATGTGCATGAAGGAGCTGTAGAACAGCGGATCGCCCGCGGCCAGAAGGGCGACGGAGCGGCCGGCGGCGAGATGGCCGGCCAGCAGGGCGGCGGCGCGTTCGTAGAACTCGTCGATGGCGCCCTGATAGCCGCCGGGGTGGTCGGTGGTCTCGGTGGTGACCGGGTAGACGAGGTGCTCTTCGAGCTGGCCCTCGCGCATGTACGGCGCGGCGATAGCCCGGGAGATGCTGCGGCCGTGGCGCGCGCTGTGGAAGGCGATCACATCGGCCGCGCCGATGACCCGCGCCGCCTTGACCGTCACCAGTTCCGGATCACCGGGGCCGAGTCCGACCCCCCAGAGCTTGCCGCTCATGCCGTGTCCCCCGGGAACGAGCGCGGGCCCTCCGTGGTTACGCTGCGCTGCCGCCTCCGGGCCTGACGCGCTCATTCCGCCTCGCTCGCAATCGCATTGAGGGCGGCCGCGGTGATGGCACTGCCGCCGCGCCGGCCGCGGACGGTCAGGAATTCGACGCCGCCGTATTCGGTCAGGGCCTGCTTGGATTCCGCGGCCCCGATGAACCCGACCGGGATGCCCAGCACGGCCGCGGGCCGCGGCGCACCGGCATCGAGCATGTCGAGCAGGTGGAACAGCGCGGTCGGCGCATTCCCGATCGCCACCACCGCGCCATCCAGGTGATCCCGCCAAAGCTCCAGCGCCGCAGCCGATCTGGTGTTGTTCATGGCCGCCGCCAAGTCCGGCACCCGCGGATCGTCGAGCAGGCACAGCACATCGTTGCCGGCGGGCAGCCGCTTGCGCGTCACGCCCGAGCCGACCATCTTGGCGTCGCACAGAATCGGCGCCCCGGCGCGCAGGGCCGCCCGCGCCTTCGCCACCACATCGGCGCTGAACTCCACGTCCTCGGCCAGATCCACCTGCCCGCAGGCATGGATCATCCGCACCACGACCTGCGACACGTCCGCCGGGAATCGCGCGAGATCCGCTTCGGCACGGATCGTGGCGAACGATCGCCGATAGATCTCGGCCCCGTCGGTCAGGTAGCTGGTGCGCACGTCGGACATGCGTCCCACCCTAAGTCGCCCCGCTCACACCCTCGCACAAGGGGTGGTGCGCCGTGCGGGCGACCATTGTGCCCACCCTCAGGTGCGCGGGCGCTCGAGCAGCCGCGACATGACGATGCTGCTGCGGGTGCGGCCCACGCGGGCGTTCTCGCGAATGCGCTCGACGGTGGATTCGATCTCGGCCATATCGGTGGCCATGACGTGGACGAGCGCGTCGGCCTCGCCGGCAATGGTCCACACCCCGACCACCTGGGGGATGGGTTCGAGGCTGCGGCGCAGTTCGGCCGGAGAGATATTGTCGCGGTAGAAGACTTCCACATAGGCCTCGGTGCGCCAGCCCAGCGCGGCCGGATTCACCACCGCCGTGAAGCCGGTGATCTGCCCGCCCGCCACCATCTTGTCCACGCGCCGCTTCACCGCCGGCGCGGACAGCCCGATCGCCGCGCCGATCTCCTGGAACGAGGCCCGCGCGTGCTCGAGCAGGTGGCCGAGAATTCGCCGATCGAGGTCGTCCACACCGATCCTTTCGCCATCGCGCAACGATTCGCCGCAAACATCAAGATCTCCGCAACGAATCGCTATTTCGAGCGCAACGCTACGCCACTTACCTTCAGGTGAACGCCTGTCCGCGCCGACTTGCCAGGGAGTCCCCGTTGACGTCCGTAACCACCCTCCCCACCCCCGAACCCACCGGTGCTCGCCGCCCCACCCCGCGGCAGTACCTCATGTGCCGCCCGGATCATTTCGACGTCACCTACGTCATCAATCCGTGGATGGACGCCTCCACCCCCGTCGACCGCGCGCTCGCCCTCGCCCAATGGGAGAACCTGCGCGCCACCTATGAACGCCACGGCCATCGGGTCGAGGTCATCGACGGCGTACCCGGCCTGCCCGATATGGTGTTCGCCGCCAATGGCGGCCTGGTCATCGGCGACCGCGCCATCTCCGCCCGTTTCGCCAATCCGGAACGCACCGCCGAGGGCCCCGCCTACCACGACTGGATGTCCGCCCGCGGGCGCTACCAGTTGACCGCCGCCAGCGAAACCAACGAGGGCGAAGGCGATTTCGCGGTGACCCGCGATCACATCCTGGCCGGCACCGGCTTCCGCACCTCCCGCACCGCCCACGAGGAAGTCGCGGAGTTCTTCGGCCTCCCCGTCATCTCCCTCGACCTCATCGACCCCCGCTTCTACCACCTCGACACCGCGGTCATGGTCCTCGACGACACCATCGCCTACTACCCGGCGGCCTTCAGCGGCGAAAGCGCCCGCCTGCTGGCGCGCATGTACCCCGACGCCATCATCGCCACCGAAGCCGATGCCGAAGTCCTCGGCCTCAATGGCGTCTGCGACGGCTACAACGTCTTCCTCAGCGACCGCGCCACCACCCTGCCCGACCAACTCCGCGCCCGCGGCTACAACCCCATCGGCATCGACCTGTCCGAACTCCTGCGCGCCGGCGGCAGCGTCAAATGCTGCACCCTCGAATTGCACCGCGCCGGAACCGTACTCGACTCCTCCGCGGCCTGAGCGGTCGCGGCTCGACTCGAAACCGGTATCGACGCCGGTCGATTCGCACTACGACGCCCGATTCCCCGCATACCATCGGCGCATGCGGGGGCGCCGCTGGTGATATCGGCCGCGCTCGGACTGCTCAGCCCGGCCGTCGCGATCGGCAGCGCGGCGGGTCTGGCCGGTCGCCGCAAGACCAGGGAACGCAATCAACGAGTCCGCGCTATCTGGAACACCCTCTACTACCGCCATCGCGACGATGTCGTCTACATTCCCGGTGACGCCGCGAGTTGTGTGCCGTCCGAACAGATCTCGACCCTCTTGCGCCGTCCGTGAGAGCACGGGTCCGGCTGCGTCTGCTCAGTCGGCCGGGATGACGCGGTAGCCGTCCGCGGTGGCGGTGATATCGGTGACCGCGCCGCGCGGCCGTCCGCAGCGGCGCTCACAGCCGGACCAGTGCTGGCGGCCGGACGCGACGATCTCTGCGGCGGCCAATCCCTCGTGCGGAGCGTTCGCCGATCCCTCGACGAGGACGCGGCCGGACTGCACGGCATCGGCCACATCGGCGCGCACATCGGTCAGGGATTTCGCGCAGCCCGGCATGCCCGCGCAGGCGCTGACCTGCAGCCAGGGGGAACTCGCGTCGAAGATCAGGCCCATCGGGGCGAGCACGCGCACGACCTGTTCGGCGGTCCACTCGTCCATATCGGTGATGACCACACTCCGCCAGGGAGTCACGAACACCGGACGCTCGACGGCGGCAATGAACTCGGCCGTACGAGCCGGCAGCGACCCCAGCCGCACACCCGCGCCGAGCGCCACCCTGTCATCGGACTGATTCAGCCAGCCGATCGGAATCTCTTGCCGAGCAACCACTTCCACCCGCTCGTCGGCCGTGTCCAGCCCCGGCCGACCGGCCAGCAGATGCTCGGTGAGCCGACCGGCCCCCTCCGCAATCTCGTGCAGCCGCCACTGCCCGTCCCGCAGCTCGAGGAACCCGTGCGCCGCCGCGAGCATCAGATCGACCGCCTGCTCGGGCGCCACCCGCACCCCGGAATCGTCTCCCGCGAGCAACAGCGCATAGGTGTTCTCATCCACGGCGTGCACCCCGATATCCCCGCCGAGCCCGCTCACGTCCCCCCGGCCGTCATCGAGCGTGAACAGCACCCGCCCGGGCAACTCCGCCAGCCGCGGATCCCCCCGCAGCCCGTCATCGAGCGCGGTCACCAGCGCATGCACATCGGTCCACCCGCCGACCCGCCCGGACAGCGGTGACGCAACAATGTTCCGCACGCGCTCGTGCGACGCACTCGGCAACAACCCCGCCCCCGCCAGCCGCTCCTCGAGGTCCCCCGCATCGCGAACCTGCCGCAACTGCACATTCCCACGCGAAGTCAATTCGATATTGCCGTCCCCGAGATCAACGGCCGCCGCAGCCAGCCCCTGCAACTGCTCGGACGTCAACCGCCCACCGGGCACACGAATCCGAGCGAGCGGCCCATCGGCGGCCTCGTGCAGCCGCAGCACACCCGGACAGGAATCAGCTTCGAATCGACTCATGACCACCCCACCCTACGACCGCCCCGAATCCTCGACCCAGCCCCGCCCACCAGTCAGCCTTCCCAAGTACGGCCCGTCCGCTCGCCAGCCGGTCCGATCGCCAGCCGGTGCGGTTGCTGGCTGGTGCGGTTGCGCGCTGGTGCGATCGTTGGCTGGTCCGATCGCCAGCCGGTGCGATTGCCGGCTGGTCCGGGCACCAGCTGGTCTGGTCATCAGCTCGTGTGCTTGTGTGTTGGTCCGCCGCAGGCGAACTGTCAATGAACTGTAGGGATGACAGTTGGTGCATCAACTGTGTGGGTTCGGGGCCGTCTCGATTTTGGACTGAGTGGAGCGTGCGTCGGAGCGGGGGAGCGAAGCGGAGGAGCTCCGGCGTGCGCGGAGGGAGGGAAAAATCGAGACCTCCAGGCCCCGAACCCCGCCGGAGCGAAGCGGAGGCAATCAAACACAGCCACGAGCGTCCCTGATCAGACCCGCCCCCAACGCCAATCAGCCCCAAAACGTCACTCAGCGGGCGTCCCCGCAAAGCAAGGACACCCGCCAAGCACCAACCCCTATCCGGCCCGATGCGGCTCGATAGCCCGCGGCGCTCCCCGCCGCCGCGCAAACGCCGGCGACTGTTCCCAGCTGTCGTTCAACAAACTGGGAACATTGTGATGCTCCATATTGTCCCGATGGATGGTCGTACCCAGAACGGTCACTCCGAACAGCACAGTCGCCGCACAAACGATCCCGGCGAGCATCGCGTACTGCGTATGACCGGAGCCGGCGGCCGTCAGGGCCATTGCCAGCGTTGCGAAAGCAACCAGTATGCAAAAGTATCCTGACCAGGCGGCAAACCTGTTCCGCCTGACCCAGCTCGGGGTGTTCGGCATACCCGGAGCGTACGCCGCGCCACCCCCTCCGAACACCCCCGCGGACCAGGCTTTGCGGCACTGTGACCCGCACGCGATAGCATCCAACAGCTCATCGAACGGAAGAAACCGGTGCAATTCCGGTGCGGTCGCGCCACTGTGACAGTCAGACCTTCCCGATGAGCGCCGAACCGTGCTGGGCGCGTAACCCGAGGAAGGCCCGAACCCCTGTGATTCTCCTGCTGTCCACCTCCGACACCGATCTGCTGAGCGCCCGCGCCAGCGGCGCCGACTACCGGCTCGCCAACCCGGCCCGCATCCTGACCGAGGACCTTCCCGCCCTGCTCGCGGGCGCGGACCTGGTGATCGTGCGCATTCTCGGCGGCAAACGCGCCTGGGAGGAAGGCCTGGAGACCGTGCGCGCCAGCGGCATTCCCCTGGTCGCGCTGGGCGGTGAGATCGCCCCCGATGCCGAGCTCATGGAATCCTCCACCGTCCCCGGCGGTGTGGCGGCGGACGCCCACAACTATCTGGCCGCCGGCGGCCCGGTGAACCTGCGGCAGCTGCACAACTTCCTGTCCGACACCGTCCTGCTCACCGGCCACGGCTTCGAGCCGCCCGTGGAGATGCCCGGCTGGGGCGAGCTGGAACGCGCTGCCCGCCCGATTGCCGAGAATGCGCCCACGGTCGCCGTCGTCTACTACCGCGCCCAGCACCTGGCCGGAAACACCGGCTACATCGACGCCCTGTGCACCGCTATCGAGGACAAGGGCGCCCGCGCGCTTCCCCTCTACTGCGCCTCCCTGCGCACCGCCGAACCCGAACTCCTCGCCACACTGCGCCGAGCCGACGCCCTCGTGGTGACGGTGCTCGCCGCGGGCGGCACCAAGCCCGCCACCGCCTCGGCGGGCGGCGATGACGAAGCCTGGGATGTGGGCGCGCTCGCCGACCTGGATGTGCCCATCCTGCAAGGACTCTGCCTCACCAGCGGCCGCGCCCAGTGGGAGGCCAATGACGACGGCCTGTCCCCGCTCGATGTCGCCACCCAGGTCGCGGTGCCGGAGTTCGACGGCCGCATCATCACGGTCCCGTTCTCCTTCAAGGAATTCGACGCCGACGGCCTGTCCACCTACGTCCCCGATCCCGAACGCGCGGCCCGCGTGGCCGGAATCGCGGTGCGCTACGCCAGGCTGCGCCATATTCCCGCCGCCGACAAGCGCATTGCCATCGTGCTGTCGGCCTACCCGACCAAGCACGCCCGCATCGGGAATGCCGTCGGCCTCGACACTCCCGCCAGCGCCATCAAGCTGCTGACCGAAATGCGTGCCGCCGGTTACGATCTCGGCGCGGAAGGCGAGATCCCGGGCTTGGAGCAGGGTGACGGCGACGCGCTCATCCACGCGCTCATCGCCGCCGGCGGCCAGGATCCGGATTGGCTGACCGCCGAACAGCTGGAAGGCAATCCGATCCGCATCGGCGCGGACCTGTACTCCGCCTGGTTCGACACCCTGCCCGAGGATCTGCGCGCGGCCGTCGTCGAAGCCTGGGGCCCGCCGCCCGGCGAGATGTACGTCGATCGCTCTCAGGACCCAGAGGGCGAAATCGTCATCGCCGCCCTGCGTTTCGGCAATGTGGTGCTCATCGTGCAGCCGCCGCGCGGTTTCGGCGAGAACCCGGTCGCCATCTACCACGATCCGGATCTGCCGCCCTCGCACCACTATCTGGCCGCCTACCGCTGGCTGGCCGCCCCCGAGGGTTTCGCCGCGGACGCCATGGTGCACCTCGGCAAGCACGGCAATCTGGAATGGCTGCCCGGCAAGACCCTCGGCATGTCCGCCTCCTGCGGCACCGACGCCGCGCTCGGCGATCTGCCGCTGATCTACCCGTTCCTGGTGAACGATCCGGGTGAGGGCACCCAGGCCAAGCGCCGCGCCCACGCCACCCTGGTCGACCACCTCATCCCGCCCATGGCGCGCGCCGAAACCTACGGCGACATCTCGCGTCTGGAGCAGTTGCTCGACGAGCACTCCAATATCTCCGCCCTGGATCCGGCCAAGCTGCCCGCCATCCGCCAGCAGATCTGGACGCTCATGCGCGCGGCCAAGATGGACCACGACCTGGGGCTGGCCGAACGCCCCGACGAGGACGTCTTCGACGATATGCTGCTGCACGTCGACGGCTGGCTGTGCGAGATCAAGGACGTCCAGATCCGCGACGGCCTGCACGTTCTCGGCCAGGCGCCCGCCGGTGAGGCCGAGGTGGACCTCGTCCTGGCCATGCTGCGCGCCCGCCAGCTGTGGGGCGGGGAAACCAATGTCCCCGGCCTGCGCGAAGCCCTCGGACTGAGCGAATCCGGCGACGAATCCCGCGGCCGCGTCGACGAATTCGAGTCCCGTGCTCGCGAATTGGTCTCGGCCATGCAGGAAGTCGACTGGGATGTCGATGCGATCGACGCGATCACGGAAGCCCTGGTCGGCGCCGCGGCGGGGGAGTCGAAGGGCTCCGCCACCGGAGGCAGCGCTGCCACTGCGGGTGGCCCTGCCATCGCGGGCGACCCTGCTACCGCGGGCGATCCCGCCGCCGATACTGCGTCCGGCGCTGCGGCAACCACCCCGGCGGCAGCGGAATCGCTCGCGCGCGTGGGGGAGTCGGAGTCCGCTGTGCGGGCGCGGCTCACGGCCGTGCGCCAGGTGCTCGGGTTCGCCGCGACCGAGGTGGTGCCGCGGCTGCGGCAGACCGGCGTGGAGATCGCGCGAATCCTGCACGCGCTCAATGGCGGATTCATTCCGGCCGGGCCGAGTGGGTCGCCGCTGCGCGGGCTGATCAATGTGCTGCCCACCGGGCGCAACTTCTACTCGGTGGATCCGAAGGCGGTGCCGTCGCGGCTGGCGTGGGAAACCGGTCAGGCCATGGCGGATTCGCTGCTCGAGCGGTACCGCGCCGATCACGGGGAATACCCGCGCTCGGTGGGCCTGTCGGTGTGGGGCACCTCCGCCATGCGCACCTCCGGCGACGATATCGCCGAGGTCTTCGCACTGCTGGGTGTGCGCCCGGTGTGGGACGAGGCGAGCCGCCGCGTCACCAAGCTGGAAGTGATCGGGCTGGAAGAGCTCGGGCGGCCGCGCATCGATGTGACCGTGCGAATTTCGGGCTTCTTCCGCGACGCCTTCCCGCACGTGCTCGCGCTGCTCGACGACGCGGTGCGCTTGGTCGCCGAACTCGACGAGCCCGCCGAATCCAATTACGTGCGCGCGCACGCCCGGGCCGACCTCGCCGAGCACGGTGACGAACGTCGCGCCACCACCCGCATTTTCGGCTCCAAGCCCGGAACCTACGGCGCGGGCCTGCTGCAGCTGATCGATTCCAAGAGCTGGCGCACCGACGAAGATCTCGCGCAGGTGTACACCACCTGGGGCGGCTACGCCTACGGCCGCGATCTCGACGGCGCACCCGCCGCCGACGACATGCGCACCGCGTACAAGCGAATCGCGGTGGCGGCCAAGAACACCGACACCCGCGAGCACGATATCGCCGACTCCGACGACTACTTCCAGTACCACGGCGGCATGGTCGCCGCGGTGCGCGCATTGACCGGTAAGAACCCCGAGGCCTACATCGGCGACAGCACCCGCCCGGACGCGGTGCGCACCCGCACCCTGTCGGAGGAGACCACCCGCGTCTTCCGCGCCCGCGTGGTCAATCCGCGCTGGCTCGAGGCCATGCGCCGGCACGGCTACAAGGGCGCGTTCGAAATGGCCGCCACCGTGGATTATCTCTTCGGTTACGACGCCACCACCAATGTGGTCGCCGACTGGATGTACGAGAAGCTGGCCGACAGCTACGTTTTCGACGAGATCAATCGCAAGTTCATGGAGCAGTCCAATCCGTGGGCGCTGCACGGTATTGCGGAACGTTTGCTGGAAGCCGCCGAGCGGAAACTGTGGGAGCAGCCCGAGGCCGAGACCCTGGAGCGGTTGCGGCAGGTCTACCTGGAGACCGAAGGCGAACTGGAGTAACGGAATTCCTCATTCGAGGCGGGTTCGAGGCACGCGCACGGGGCGACGTCGCCGCTCTTGATCAGGACAAGAGCGGACAACCCTGGTACAGGGGGCTTCCCTGTGCGCGTACTTAAGAGGATCATAAGAATCGTTCGGCGTCATACTCGGGGAGGCGCCGGGCATACCCAATCTTGTTATTGGGCCAGAATATTGGAACCCGCATTTCCGGTTCGCCGAGTTATCGAGTCGTCGCCATTCGACGAATTCGATCGGATACGCCTACTCGTTTTCAGGTGAATCGGCGCTTCGATTGAAGGTAATCGTCATGGGTATCAAGAAGTTTGCAATAGCCGCTTTACTGGTGGCGGCCGGGCTCGGCATCACCACGGCCACAGCGCAGGGTCAGGCCGCGAACGCCGTGCGCGGAATCGATCAAGGCGTCACCTATACCGCCGGGTGGGCGCCCGATTACAGCAGTGTGAGCACCACGCTCGACAACGGCACCTTCCGAATCACCCCGGATACGGTCGAGGTCGCCGCACCCGGCGGCGGCGTGATCGCGTCCATCCCCATGGTTCTCGGCGAAGTGCGGCTGGATCCGCGCGTCGACGCCGCCGGGACCACGCTGACCATCGACCGGCCGGCCACCGCGCCCGCGGCGACCTCGCCGGATGCGGTGGTGCTGAAGGATATTGCCTCGGCCGGCCAGATCATTGCCGGCATTGCCATCGGGTGCGTGGTCGGCGCACTGATCGGGCTGATCTTCTTCCTGGTCGGCGCGATTCCGGGCTGCATCATCGGCGCGGTCATCGGCGGCATCATCGCGGCCGAGAACAGGTAGCCGGCGCGGCGGTATTCGATCCGGCCGCGGCGCACCCCGGCGTCGCGACCCCAATGATCGGCCGCCGGACCAGCGGGGTCCGGCGGCCGTTTCCGATCCGATGATCGCGCGGCGATGAGGGTCGTACGACTGCGGACGTACGCGGCCGCGCGATCGCGGACGGATGTCGGGGCCGGGGCCGGGGCCGCGGCCGTACCGTTCTCCCATGACCTGGAACGACGTGGCCCGGACCACTTTCGCGGCCTTGACCACCTACAAGAAGGACGGCACGCCCGTCACCACCCCGGTATGGGTGGCGCCCGACGGCGACCGCATCGTCATCTGGACCATGACCGGCACCTGGAAGGTCAAGCGGATCCGGCGCAATCCGGCGGTGACGCTGCAAGCCTGCGACGGCCGCGGCCGTATTCGCGGGGAGGAGGTGATCACCGGCGCCGCCCGCATTCTCGACGCCGAGGGCACCGAGCACGTCCGCCGCGTGGTCGCGCGCAAGTACGGCGTGATCGGCACGCTCGCCATCAAGGCGCACAAGCTCTTTCGCGGCGCGCATCGCTCGGTCGGCATTGCCGTCGTCCCCGATGCGCCCGCCTAGGCGCGCCCGCTACGCCGGGGTGATCTCGATACCGACCGTGCCCTGCTTGCCCCGGCGCAGCACACTGCCGGTCACGACCAGCAGACCCTGCAGCCCGTAGCGCTTCTTGACCAGTGCGCGCACTCGATCGCTGCCGGCCGCGTCGAGCACGGTGGCGGTGCCCTTGACCACCTCGCCGTGCGGCTTGCCCCGCACATCGCACGGCTGCAGCGTCACCTGCGGATCGCGGCGAATGCGCTTGACCTTCCAGCTGTCGGTCACCGTCCAGACATAGAGACGACCGGCGTCCAGTGCGGCCCACACCGCGGTGCCGACCGGAGTGCCGTCCTTCTTGAACGTGGTCAGCAGAACGTAATTGGCGGTGCCCACCGGCCCGAAGGGATTGTCCACGCCCGCAGCCTATCGGTCCCCGGCGCCGGCCGCCCGGAAGGAATCGTGTGCGTGTGCGGCTCCGGCTTGGATAGCGTCGATTCCGAGGCAATCACGAGGAGGCACCCAATGGCCGCTGTGTCGATTCCGGTCCTGTGCACACCCAAGGACCTGACCGCCGAACAGGCCTACATCAGCCAGTTCCCGGTCGGCGTCGTTTCGGATCAGGTGGCCCCGACTATGCGCAGGGCGACGGCGGCGTAGTCGGCGCCGATTCGCTCGGGGGTGCGGTGGTGGGCGGGGTGGTACCAGCGGGCGGTGTCCACGCACAGGGAGTACAGGGCGATGGCGGTGGTGGTGGGATCGGCTGGGGCGAGGGCGAATTCGTCCTGGTCGGCGCCGGTGGCGACCAGATCGCGCAGGATGGCGTGGATGGCGTCCTGCGCCGCGAGCACCTCGGTGCGGTGGTCGGGGGTGAGGTCGGTGAGGTGGTGCAGGACCACGCGGACCGCGGCATTGTGCTCCGCGTGCCAGGCGGCGAGATTGGCCACGGTGGTGGCGAGCCGGTGCGCCGCGCTGCCGGGCGTGGCCGCGGCGGCCTGGGCGACCTGCTGGGTGAGGCGCACCGATGACAGTGAGATGCGGTGCAGGACTTCCTCTTTGGAGCCGAAGTGCACATAGAGCCCGGCGGGGGAGAGGCCGGCGCGGGCGGCGATGTCCCGGGTGGTGGTGGCGTGGAAGCCGCGTTCGGCGAAGGCGTCGATGGCGGCGAGGAAGATGCGGCGGCGTCCCTCGGGGAAGCGGCGCTGGCTCCGCTCCAGGTTGGCCAGCGCGGAAGCCAAGGCGGCGGTGGCGGTTCCCGGCGGATTGTCGTCGTTGCCCATCGAATCATTATCGCGGGGAGGGGGTTTCGGGCGCGCGGCCGGGCCGGGCGGTCGCGCGGATCCCGTGGTGAGCGGCTCAGGCGGCGCGGGTGAGGACCTGCGGGCCGGTGGCGGTGATGGCGACGGTGTGCTCGGAATGGGCGGTGCGGGAACCGTCGGCGGAGCGGATGGTCCAGCCGTCCGGATCGGTGACGACGCGATCGGTGGTGCAGGCGAACCACGGCTCGATGGCGATGGTCAGACCCGGCTTCAGCCGGAAGCCGCGACCGGGCGCGCCGTCATTGGGCACGTGCGGATCCTCGTGCATGGTGCGGCCCAGGCCGTGACCGCCGAATTCGGTGTTCACGGGGTAGCCGTGCTCGCGGGCCACCGCCGCGATGGCGGCGGAGATGTCGCCGATCCGGTTGCCCGGTTGCGCCGCGGCAATGGCGGCCTCCAGGGCGAGTTCGGTGGCGCGTACCAGCCGGGTGTCCTCGGGTGCGGCCGCGCCGACGATGACCGTGGTGGCGGAGTCGGCGACCCAGCCGTCGATGCCCACCGCCAGATCCATGCTCAGCACATCGCCGTCACGCAGCCGGTAGTCGAACGGAAGCCCGTGCAGCACGGCGTCGTTCACCGACAGGCAGATGGTATTGCGGAAGGGTCCGCGCCCGAAGGACGGCGAGTAATCCCAGTAGCACGACACCGCCCCGCGTTCCCGGATGCGTTCGCGCACACAGGCTTCCAGTTCGAGCAGGTTCACCCCGATCTGCGCCTTCTCGCGCAGCTCCGCCAGCACCCCGGCGATGAACTGCCCCGTGACCCGCATGCGCTCGATCTCCGCCGCGGTCTTGAGTTCCACCATGACAACAACCTCCGATTCGGTATTTTAATACCGACCATAGCGGGTTGCGGTATTTAAATACCAATCGTAGGCTGACCCGCATGGTTCGACTCCCACTGACCCCGGCCCAGCTGGAGGCCGGTCGCCGGCTGGGCCGGGCGCTGCGCACCGCCCGCGCCGACCGCGATCTGACCGAGGTGGCCGCCGATGCCGGCATCTCCCCGGAAACCCTGCGCAAGATCGAATCGGGCCGCCTGCCCACCCCCGCCTTCGGCACCGTGGTCGCCCTGAGCCGCGCCCTCGGCGTGCCCCTGGACGACCTCGCCGAGCACTGGCAGCCCGCCGAGACCGAGAATTCGCACCGCACCGCATCCTGACAACGGGCGGTTCGCGTGCTCCCGGACCTGATGCACTCGAGCCGTAGTGGGGCACCGCCCTGCTCGAGGACGGCGCCGCCTGCGTCCAGGACGGCGCGGGCGTCGTCGCCGACTTCGTATGCGGAACCAGCGCGCGCGGCTGCGGCGCCCGCGCGGGATCCGGCCCCGGGCCAGCCCACCGTCGAGGCGCGTATCAATCCACCGTCAACTCCACGGGGACGGCGATGACGTCCACCATCGCGCCATTGCGCAGCACTGTCACCGGCAGTGAGCGGCCGATGGCGTCGCCGAACAGCTGGCGCTGAATGCCCTGCGCATCACGCACTTCGGTGCGGGCGACGCTCAGCACGAGATCACCGCGGCGCAGGCCCGCGCGTTCGGCGGGCCCGCCGCGCACCACTTCGACAATCCGCAGGCCAGCGTCCTGCCCGGTGCGGGCGGCGACGGCGGCGGGCAGGGGAGCGGGGACGCCGACCACCCCGAGGTAGGCGCGCCGAACCCGGCCCTCGTTGAGCAGTGTGCTGATAATGCGGCGAGTAGTGCCATTGATCGGAATGGCCAGTCCGAGGCCGATTCCGGCCACCGCGGTATTGATCCCCACCACCCGCCCGGCCGAATCGGCCAGCGCACCACCGGAATTGCCGGGATTGAGGGCTGCGTCGGTCTGGATCACGTCCTCGATCACCCGGGTGGTGCGCCGGCTGCCGACCGGCACCGACCGCCCGAGCGCACTGACCACGCCCGCGGTGACCGAGCCCGCCAACCCCAGCGGGCTCCCCACCGCCACCACCAACTGCCCGACCGCGAGCCGATCGGCATCCCCGAGCACGGCCGCCGCCGGAGCGCCCCCGCGCGCCCGCAGCACCGCCAGATCCGACAGCGGATCCACCCCCACGACATCGAATCGGGACTCGACCCCGTCGGCGAACACCACGACCCCATT
Organism: Nocardia sp. IFM 10818; assembly: GCF_054655275.1. Taxonomy (NCBI): domain Bacteria; kingdom Bacillati; phylum Actinomycetota; class Actinomycetes; order Mycobacteriales; family Nocardiaceae; genus Nocardia; species Nocardia sp. IFM 10818. The sequence continues at coordinate 4,638,436 of NZ_BAAHJH010000001.1, read as the reverse complement.
CCCCGCCGACCCCACCACATGCGCATTGGTGAGCAGGAACCCGTCATCGGTGAACACCACCGCCGACCCGCCCCCGCGCCGCGTCTGCACACTGGCCACCTGCGGCGTCACCGACCTGGCCACCGCGATCACGGTGCGCGAATACGAGTCCAGCGCAGCCGCATCCGGGGTCCCGCCCAGAATCTCCGGCGGCAAGCCATCCCCGCCCAGCCCGTTCCCGCCGCCCCTCGCGCCGTCCTCGAACGGATCGGAAACATTGTGGGCCGCGCCCGATCCCGCCGCCCCGCGTGAGTCCCCGTCGCGCCCGGCGAAGTCACCCGAATTCGGCCGCCGCGCGGCATCTTCGGGCTTCGCGGTCGACGAGGAAGCTGAGTCGTCGTCCACGACGATCACCGTCCCGATTACATGATTACGTCTGTCAATCCAGCATGCGCGCGTTTCCGCGCACCGACAACCGGTTCGCCGACAGCGAAAACGCTCGGGAACGGGCGAATTCAGCGAAACCAGTAGCGCCGGCGAGCGGCCTGACGGCAGCGCGGCGTCGTGAGTCCCACGACCGACCTGGGCACGTCCCACCATGCGGACTCTGCCATCGATCGGTAGGGCCGATCGGCAATTCGCGGAACAGCGGACTTGCGGGCTGCGGCCGGTCAGGTGCCTCCCGGGACGCCGACGCTCTCGTCTCCGGCGGTGCGATTCGCCGGAGCGGAACAGGTGGGGCGGGCGAATTCAGCCGACCCGGTAGCGCAGGTGGGTGACGCGGTTGCCGGGGACGATTTCGGGGCCGTCGAGCAGGACGGGGGCGTTGTCGAGGTGGCCGAGCAGGGGGACGCCGTCGCCGAGCAGGACCGGTGCGAGGTCCACCCACAGTTCGTCGAGGAGTCCGGCTTCCAGGCATTGGCGGGCGATGGTGCCGCCGTTGACCGCGATGTTCTTCTCGCCTGCGATGCCGCGGGCGAGGTCGATTGCTTCCTTGATGCCATCGGCGAAGGTGAACGGGGCGTCCGGATGGTCGGCGATCCATTGGCCGGGGACGCGGTGGGTGACGACGACTATGGGTTTGTCGAGGGGGTGGATGCCGTTCCAGCCGTTGGTGATGTCGAACAGGCGGCGGCCGACCACGAACACGCCCGCGGAGTCGACGACGGCGCGCAGGTAGGCGGCGTCGCCTTCGGTCATCCGGAACGGCACGTCCGGGTTGGCGCTCGGGTAGTCGGTCTCGCCGGTGGAGTACCAGGCGAACAGGTGCTCGAAGCCGGTTTCCTCGGGACCGGCGATATAGCCGTCCAGTGACATGGTCGCGCTCGCGACTACCTTGCTCATGCTGCTCCTCCAGGGTTCCGGTGGTTCCTGGGAGTTGAGACGGCCCGAGGCCGTGAAATTGTGCGGTCAGGTGGCCTGGCTGACCGAGGACATGTGGAAGTCGGGGATGCGCAGCGGGGGCATGGCGGTGCGGGTGAACCAGTCCTTCCATTCGCGGGGGAGGGTGATCTCGGTGCGGCCCGCTTCGGAGACGCGGCGGAGCAGGTCCAGGGGGCTCTCGTTGAAGCGGAAGTTGTTGACCGCGCCGGTGACTTCGCCGTTCTCGACCAGGTAGACGCCGTCGCGGGTGAGGCCGGTGAGCAGCAGGGTGGCCGGATCGACCTCGCGGATGTACCAGAGGCAGGTGAGGAGCAGGCCGCGTTCGGTGTTCGCGATCATATCGGCGAGGGTGGCGTCGGTGCCGCCCGTCATGAGCAGGTTCTCGCCGGGAAGGGTGACGGGGGCGTCGAATTCGGCGGCGGTGGCACGCGGGTAGACCAGGGATTCGATGACGCCGTCGCGGATCCAGTCGCTGCGCCTGGCGCTGAGGCCGTTGTCGAAGACCGACAGCGCCTCCGAGGAGGACGGGGTGGCCACGAAGGGGCGGTATTCCAGGCCGGTGGCGCTCGGATCGGAGTAGAGGGTGAGCGGAATGTCGTTGAGGCGCTCGCCGATTCGGGTGCCGCCGGGGCGGGAGAAGGCGGTGTGGCCCTCGTGCGCGCCGCGGCCCTCCATGGTCCAGGCCATGTAGATCATGAGATCGGCGACCGCAGAGGGCGGCAGCAGGGTTTCGTAGCGGCCGGCGGGCAGGTCGACGCGCCGCTTGCTCCAGTCCAGGCGCCGCGAGAGTTCGGCCAGCAGGCCGGGCACGTCGACATCGCGGAAGTCGTAGGTGCCGGTGCCGACCCACGCGCTGGCCAGCTCCGCGCCGGCGCCGCGTTTGCCATTGATCTCCACCGAGCCGGTGGGCTGCACCCAGCGCCGCCGGATGCCGGTGGCGGTGCCCAGCCAGGTGGAGTGCATCTGGTGGTGGGCGAACCCGTAGAGCCGGTCCGCGCCGTCGAAGCCGGGCGCGAGATCGCGGGCCAGATCGGCGAACACGCCGATATCGGTGGTGGCCGGATCGCCGTCCCAGTCGAGCGCCCAATCGAGAGTGTCGGTGCCGAGGCTGTCCGGATCCAGCAGCGGCATGGCGTCCTTGGCCGGTTCGGCGGTGCGGGCGGCCTCCTCGCTGGCGCGCACCACGGCCTCGATATCGGCCGGGTCCACGCTGGTGGAGCTCACGCTGCCGACCCGCGCGGTATTCGGGCCCTCCCGGAAGATCGAGACGACCGCCCAGTCCCGGGCGACCGAGGATCCATTGGTGGTCATGGAGTTTCCGGCCCAGCGCAGCGACGCCTCGTGCGCGTCGGTGACGATCACCATGGCCTCATCGGCGCGCGAGGCGCGCAGTGCGGCCGCGACGACCTCGGGGGCGGGGAGCACACTCACCTGTAGTCCTTCCTCACTGCCCGGCTTCGGCGCGAGTATTGAGAATATTGATGCCGCGCACCAGAACCGACGGGCAGCCGTGCGAGACCGCCGCGACCTGTCCGGGCTGCGCCTTACCGCAGTTGAACGCCCCACCGAGCACCCAGGTGGACGGACCGCCCACGGCCTCCATGGATCCCCAGAAGTCGGTGGTGGTGGCCTGATAGGCGACATCGCGCACCTGCCCGGCGAGTTCGCCATGGCGAATGCGGAAGAAGCGCTGCCCGGTGAACTGGAAGTTGTAGCGCTGCATATCGATCGACCAGGACTTGTCGCCCACGATGTAGATGCCGTTCTCCACCCGCGAGATGAGTTCCGCGGTGGAGGTGTCGTGCTCGCGATCCGGCTGCAGCGACACGTTCGCCATGCGCTGGATGGGCACGTGATGCGCGGAATCGGCATAGGAGCACCCGTTCGAGCGTTCCAGCCCCAGCCGCGGCGCGAAGACGCGATCGAGCTGGTAGCCCACAAGAATGCCGTCGCGCACCAGATCCCACTGCTGCCCGGCCACGCCCTCGTCGTCGTAGCCGACGCTGGCCAGGCCGTGCTCCTGGGTGCGGTCGCCGGTCACGTGCATGATCGGCGTGCCGTACTGCAGCTTGCCCAGCAGATCCGGGGTGGCGAAGGAGGTTCCCGCATAGGCGGATTCGTATCCGATGGCGCGGTCGTACTCGGTGGCGTGGCCGATGGACTCGTGAATGGTCAGCCACAGATTGCTCGGATCGATCACCAGATCGGTCGGTCCGGCCTGCACGCTCGGCGCCTTGACCTTCTCCGCCAGCAGCGCCGGAATCTGCCCCAGTTCGCCCGCCCAGTCCCAGATTCCGTCCGCCCCGGTCACATACTCCCAGCCGCGCCCGGCCGGTGCGGCGAGCGTGCGCATGGTCTCGAACACCCCGGCCGACGGATCGACGGTGATGGCCTCGAGCTGCGGCTGCAACCGCACCCGCTGCTGGGTGATGCGCGAGCCGAAGGTATCGGCGTAGAAGGTCTGCTCCTTGGCCTGCAGGACGCTCGCCGTCACATGGTCGACGCCGTCGGCGGCGCGCAACCGCTCCGAATAGTCCAGCAGCAGCGCCACTTTGTCCGGCGTGGGCACCGTGAACGGATCGACCTCATAGGCCGACACCCATTCCACGCCGTCGTAGCGCGGCTCCGCCGCCAGCTCGACGCGCTCGCGATTCAACCCCCGCAGCGTCGTCGCCACCGTCACCGCGCGCCGCGCGACCTCGGCCGCCACATCCACGGTGAGATCGGCATGCGAGGCGAATCCCCAGGTGCCGTCGACGATCACGCGCACCGCGAACCCGAGATCGGTGCTGTCGCGCACCGATTCGACACGCCCGTCGCGCAACTTGATGGACTGCTGCACCAATCGATGCACGCGCAGATCGGCATACTCGGCCCCCGCCGCCCGCGCCGCGCTCAAGGCGGCGTCGGCGAGCGCGGCCAGTGGCAGTGCGCGGAACTCGGCGTCCACGACCTTGGTTGCGATGCTCACCCGCACCACGCTAGAGGGCGACACACCGAGGGTTCAAGAACACGCTCATTCCGAGTGAAATACATTCCGTGCAACCTTGCACACGCTGCAATGTTGCGTGAAGTGTGAACCGGCACATCGTGAAACGGCACGCGAGAAGTGCTGGATATGCCGCGTTTCGCCGGGCTGATGCCGTAGGGTCTGCCCGCGTGCCGCCATCCGCCCTCCGCGACCGCAAACGCGAACGTACCCGCCGCGCCCTGCTCGAGGCCGCCGTCGACATGTTCGAGGAACGAGGTTATGAGGCGACGACCGTCGCCGATATCGCCGCGACCGCCGAGGTCGGCACCAGAACGTTTTTCAACTACTTCGCCTCCAAAGAGGAGCTGCTGTTCCCGGAACCGGACGAGCGGGTGACCTCGGCGGTGCGCGCCATCGACTCGCGCCGGCCGGGGGAGCGGCCGGTGGAGGTGCTGCTGCGGGCGCTGCGCGCCGCTGGCGACAATCCCGGAGATCATCTGGGCGACACCCTCGCCGCGCGGATCGCCGTGGTCCGCGCGCAGGTGTCGCGCACCGTGCCCGCGGTGAGCGGGCGCGCGGCGCATGCGCAGCTGGCCGCGCAACAGGAGATCGCCAAGCAGTTGCGCGTCGCGTTTCCGGAGGAGCTCGACGAGGTCGGTTCGGCCGCCCTGGTGGGTGCCGTCGTCGGCGCGGTGTCGGGTGCGCTGACCGTCCTGTTCCAGGACCCGCAGTGCGTCGAGGATCCGGCGACCCTGCAGCGCCGTATTCAGGAGACCACCAACAAGGTGCTGGCGCCGTGGCTTTCGCAGCCGCGGCCCACTGTCGACGCGGCTCGCGAGGCCGCCCTCGAGGCGCGCCGCCCCGCCGAACTGCCCGGCCGCCCCGCCACCGAACTGCTCAACCGTCCCGCCGCCGAATTCCCCGGGCGCGCGCCGGAATCGGGCGTGTGCCACTCGGCGGAGCTGCCCCGTCGCCTGGGCGGTGAGAGCATCCGCCCGATTCCCATCCATCACCTGCCGGCCGCGGAGCAGCCGCGGCACCGGGAGACCGACCACGAGCTAGGCCGGCCCGAAGACGCCCTGGTGTAACCGGATTCGCGGCCGGTCTAGCCGAATTGCTGCCAGCCCAAGCGGATCACCATGGCCACCACCACGACCAGCAGCACGATGCGCACGAAGCCCGCGCCCTTGGCCAGCGCCATGCGGGATCCGACGATCGAGCCGCCGATATTGGCCACCGCCATGGCCAGGCCGAGCGCCCACAGCACGTGCCCGGTCGCGCCGAGGAAGATGAGCGAGCCGAGATTGGATCCGCAGTTGATCACCTTCGCCATGGCCGCGGCCCGCACGAACTCGGTGCCCAGCAGGGTGGCGAAGGTAATGATGAGGAAGGTGCCGGTGCCCGGCCCGAGCAGGCCGTCGTAGAGGCCGATGACCCCGGCCGCGATGCCGATCACATAGATCGCCTTGCGCCGGGTCGGCGGATGCGTGGCCATGGTGACCCCGATCGAGGGCCGCATGGTCACGAAGATCGCCACCCCGACCAGCACCACCATGACGATCGGAATGAACAGCTCCCGATCGATGAGCGAGACCGCCGCCGAGCCGCAGCCCGCGGCCAGGGCTGCGATCACCGCCGCCGGCAGCAACGCCTTCCACCGCATCGGCACCTTGCGCGCGAAAGTGGCCACCGCCGCACTGGTTCCGGAGAAGGCGGCCAGCTTATTGGTGCCCAGCGCCGTCGCGGGCGCCACGCCCGGCAGCACCACGAACAGCGTCGGAAGAATGATCAGCCCACCCCCGCCGACCACCGCATCCACCCATCCGGCCGCCGTCGCCGCCGTCAACAACACCGCCCAGTCCGCAACACCCACCCGGCGACCCAATCAGACCGCGCACACCGCGAGCAACTCGGATATGCGGCGCCCGCCCGGCGGGCGTTGCTGCCGGGCGCCGGGGATCGGCTGATTAGGGTGGTCGTGTGCGCCGGTTCAGTTTGTGGCTGCGGGACAGGCCGCTGGTCTCCGATTCGATGCTGGCCCTGGCCCTGCTCGCCATCGATGTGCTCGCCATGGGCGAAAGCAAGTCCAAGATCACCTATTTGGTGTTCAGCGTGCTGCTGCCGCTGCCGATCATCTTCCGCCGCACCTACCCCCGGGCCGCCGCCCTGGCGGTGTTCCTCGTCTCCACCTGCGCCACCGTCGTGCACTGGGGATTCTTCGACGAATCGGTGCATCCGGCGCTGCTGGGCCTGGGCATCATGCTCTACACCCTGGTCGCCTATGTGGGCCGCCGCGAGGGGCTCCTCTATGTGGTCGCGCTGTTCGTCGACGGCGTGCTGGCCCGCTGGCTGATCGGCACGCCCGACGGCAACGACATCGCCTTCACCGTCCTGTACTACGCGCTGTGCTGGACCCTCGCCGAGTTCATCGGCGCCCGTCACGCCTACGACACCGAGGTCGCCGCCCGCCTCGCGGTCGCCGACTACGACCGCGAGCGCCGCGCCCACGACGCCGTCGCCGCCGAGCGCACTCGCATCGCCCGCGAACTGCACGATGTGGTCGCGCACGCGGTCAGCGTCATCATCGTGCAGGCCGACGGGGCCCGCTACGCACTCCGGCACGATCCCGACACCGCCGAGAAGGCGATGACCACCATTGCCGGCACCGGCCGCGAGGCCCTGCGCGAACTGCGCCGCACCGTGGAGCTGCTGCGCAGCGAGCACGCCCCCGAGGAACTCCCGCAGCACGGCACCGCCGGCATCGCCAAGCTCATCGACATGATGCGCAGCGCCGGATTGCAGGTGTCGTTGGAACTCAGCGGCGAAATCGACGCCGTCACGCCAGAAGTCAGCCTCGGCATCCATCGCATCGTGCAGGAGTCGCTCACCAATACCCTGCGCCACGCCGGTCCGGACCCGCGCGCCGAGGTCCGGGTGGCCCGCCGCGAGGAAGACATCCTCATCGAGGTGGCGGACTCCGGCGCGCCCGTCGCCCGCCTGGGCACCACCGATCCGCCCGGTCCGAACAACCGCATCCCCGGCAGTGGTCTGGGCCTGGTCGGCATGCGCGAACGCATGGCGGTCCTGGGCGGCACCCTGTCCACCGGCCGCCGCCCCGATGGCGGCTGGTCGGTGCGCGCCACCATCCCGCTGCGGCGAATTACCGACGAATAACCACTGAACGCTGGCCGATAGGCGTACCTCCGCCTTCGCTGCGGCCATGCGCAGACTAAGGAACGGCTACGCCGACTGCGCCCGATAGGGTGAGGGACGTGCCGATCACCGTTCTCGTAGTCGACGACCAGGAACTCATGCGCGCCGGATTGAAGATGGTGCTCGGCGCGCACCCCGACATCGAGGTGATCGGCGAGGCCGACAATGGCGCCGCCGCCATTGCCCGCACCACCGAATTGCGGCCCGACGTGGTGCTCATGGATGTCCGCATGCCGGTCACCGACGGCGTGACCGCCACCGCATCCATCATCGAATCCGGTTGCGGCAGCCGCGTTCTCGTCATGACCACCTTCGACCTCGACGAACACGCCCTGGGCGCGCTGCGCGCGGGCGCCAGCGGGTTCCTGCTCAAGGACACCCCGCCCGAGGACCTCATCTCCGCCATCCGCAGTGTCGCCGCCGGTGACGCCGTGGTCTCCCCGAAGGTCACCAAACGCCTGCTGGACCGTCTCATCGCCGACGATCCGGCCGAGGGCCGCGATCCCTCGGTCCTGGAGGTGCTCACCGCCCGCGAGCGCGAGGTGCTCGAGCACATTGCGGCGGGCCGGTCCAATGCCGAGATCGCCGGTGAGCTGTTCCTGTCGGAGGCGACCGTCAAGACGCATGTGGGCCGGGTCCTCACCAAACTGGGCCTGCGCGACCGTGTGCAGGCCGTGGTCCTGGCCTACGAAACCGGCCTGGTCCGTCCGGGCAGCGCCTGAACTCGCACCGCCGCGGCTGAGTTTTCCGTGAGAGATCCCTCATTCGGGAGAAATTCTGGTAGTCGCGGCGTTACCCAGGTAGATCGATCGAAAGGATCGTGCAATGCCTGCCCTGTTGTTCCTCGCCTACTTCGTCGCGGAAATCGCCACCCTGGTGCTGGTCGGCAACCTCATCGGCGTGTTCCCGACCATCCTGCTGCTCATCGCGGGCTCGGCCGCCGGCCTGATCCTGGTGCGCTCGCAGGGGCGGCGCGTCTTCGAAGGCTTCCGCAAGGCGGCGCGCGGCGAGATCGAACCCAGCACGGCCGTCGCCGACGGCGCGCTGGTGACGGTGGGCGCGATGCTCATGTTCATCCCGGGCCTGCTCACCTCGTTCGTGGGCCTGCTGGCCCTGGCCCCGCCGACCCGCTTCCTGCTGCGCCCGGCCGTCGCGGCCTTCGCCGCGCGCCGCCTCAACCGCGTCGCCACGGCCGTCGGCCCCTTCGGCGCGCGCCATGTGGTCATCGACCCGGACGGCGACATCATCGACGCCACCGTCGTGACCGAGTACTACGACGACGGCCAGGGCACGGCCCGCCGCATGATCGACCCGAACTGATACCCAACGGTTTACGCGAGACCCTGCGGCTCCCGGGGCACGATGCCGCGCGTGTAGGCGTAGACGACGGCATGCACGCGATCACGGACGCCGAGCTTGGCCAGCACATTCGACACGTGGGTCTTGACCGTCTGCTCGCCGATGCCCAGCGCGCGGGCGATCTCGGGATTGGTGTGCGCCTTGGCCAGCAATAGCAGGACCTGATACTCACGCGTGGTGAGCGTATCGATTTCCGGTGCGGCGGTGAACGGTTCGACGCCGCCGGTCAACCGGCCGATCAAGCGGCGGGTCAACTGGGGGTCGATCAGCGCGTCGCCGCGCGCGGCGGTCCGGATGGCGGCGATCAGATCCTCGGACGGCAGCGACCTGGTGAGGAACCCGCTCGCGCCGAGTCGCAGTGCGCGATAGAGGTTTTCCTCGGTCTCCGTGGCGGCGAGCGTCAGGATCCGGGTCCGCCCGCTGAGCGCCGCCACCGTGTCCACGACGGTCGTATCGCCCAGGCCGGGCATGTCCAGGTCGAGGATCGCGACATCGGGCCGTAGCCGCGCGATTTCCGTCAGGGCGGTGCGGGTGTCGGGCGCCTCCGCGACACAGTCGATATCGGGATGGGCGCCGATCACGGCCCGCATACCCGTGCGGAACACGACGTGATCGTCGGCCAGCAGTACCGAGATCGCCGAATTCGGGTCGGCGGTGCGGATATCGGCCGGCTCCACCGCGCCGATCCGCCCGGTGACCGGAGCGGCGGCATGCGCGTACCCGGTCGGCAGCGTGATGGCGGCGATGGCGAGCAGCAGCGACGGCAGTACCCGGAGCAGGGCGCGGGTGGACGGTGTCAGGTCCATGATCGTCGACCGTATCAGCGCAGGAACCCGGTGTAATTCCTGTTCATCAGCTGGCCTTCCACCTGTTTGAGCGTGTCCAGCCCGACGCTCACCACGATCAGCACCGACGTACCGCCGAACATCAGGTTCTGGGCCGCGCCCGCGCCGCCGAACTGCGGTATCAGGCCCGGCAACACCGCGACCGCACCCAGATACAGGCAGCCGGGCAGAGTGACCCGGACGAGAACATGGTTCAGATAGTCGGTGGTGGGCTTCCCGGGGCGATAGCCCGGGATGAAGCCGCCGAACTTCTTCATCTCCTCCGCGCGCTCCCGGGGATCGAAAGTGATCGCCACATAGAAGTAGCTGAAGAACACGATCAGCGCGCAATAGGTGACGACATAGACCGGGTTGGCCGGGCTGACCAGATACTTCTGGATGAACTCCTGCCACCGTGCCGTGGCGCCGTCGCCATTGCGGGTGAACTGCGCCAGCAGGTTCGGCAGATACAGCATCGAGGATGCGAAGATCACCGGGATCACGCCCGCCTGATTCACCTTCAACGGCAGGTAGGTCGACGAACCGCCGTACAGCTTGCGACCCACCACACGCTTGGCGTACTGCACGGGAATCCGGCGCTGGCCCAGCTCGACGAAGATCATCGCGACCAGCAGCAGGACCAGCGCGCCGCAGACCGCGGTGAAGGCCGGCCCGCCCTGGCTGTCGAGTATCGACCTGCCCTGGCTCGGAATTCGCGCCGCGATGCCGGTGAAGATGAGCAGCGACATGCCGTTGCCGATGCCGCGATCGGTGATCAGCTCGCCGATCCACATGACCACCGCCGCGCCCGCCACCATGACCAGCACGGCGACCGCCATGCCCAATGGCGAGGTGTCGGCCAGAATGTCCTCGGGGCACCCGCGCAGCAGCTGACGACGCGCGGCCAGCGCCACCAGCGCCGACGCCTGCAACACCGCCAATGCCATTGCGAGATAGCGGGTGTACTGCGCGATCGTGGCCTGACCGGAGTGTCCTTGCTTGCGCAATTCCTCGAAGCGGGGGATCACGACGGTCAGCAGCTGCGTGATGATGCTGGCCGTGATGAACGGCACGACGCCGATCGCGAACACCGACAGCTGCAGCATGGCGCCGCCGGAGAACAGATCGATGAGCTGATAGATGCCCGCGGACTCACCACCGGATACGAGGTCCACACACCGGCGAACCGCCGGGTAGTCGACACCGGGGGAGGGCAGCGCCGCCCCCAGGCGATAGAGCCCGAGCAGTCCCAGGGTGAACAGAATCTTCCGCCGTAAGTCCGGTACCCGGAATGCCGATACGAAGGCGGATAGCACGGTTCCTCCCGACAACTGACACGAGTGATGGACAAGCGCGCATTCCGCGAGAAGGGGAGCCGCGCCTTATGCCACTCGAACGGTAGGGAAATGTGTGTACCCTGCACGTCGGCCGCGAGGCGGACTTCGATCTCCCCCAATGGAGGGAAACCGGATCGCTGCCAGGGTCTTTCGCGGGCCGGGCGCCGAGTGGGCGCCCGGCCCATCGCAGCGGGATCAGTCGCCGAGACGGCGATACCGGTGCACCGACAGCGGCAGGAAGATCGCGATCAGCAGCACCGGCCAGACCACCGCCATCAGCAGCGCGTGATCGGCGATCCAGGACGCATCCTCGCCGGTCGGGTTGCCGAACAGCTCACGGGTCGCGGTGACGGTGGCGGACAAGGGATTCCACGCGGCGATGACGCCCAGCCACGCCGGCATGGTGGCGGTGGCGACGAACGGGTTGGCGAGGAAACCGAGCGGGAATTCGAAGGTGCGCACCGCGGTCACCGCTTCCGGATTCGCAGAGGTGAGCAGGCCGAGATAGACGCCGACCCACAGGAATGCGAAGCGCAGCAACAAGAGCAGCCCGACCGCGGCTAGGGTCGGTCCCGGGCCGCGATGCGGCGCCCAGCCGACGGCCAGGCCGCAGGCCAGCAGGACGACCAGGGCGATGGCGGAATTCAGCATATCGGCGACGGCCCGCCCGGCCAGGACCGCCGAGGCCGACATGGGCATCGAACGGAAGCGGTCGGTAATGCCGCGCGCGGCATCGGAACTCACCGCCACCATGGTGGTGCCGATGCCGAACACCATGGTCATGGCGAACATGCCCGGCAGCAGGAACTCCCGGTAGTCGCCGCCGCCCGGCACCGTCATGGCGCCGCCGAGCAGGTAGCCGAACATGAGCACGATCATGATCGGGAACAGCAGGGTGTTGGCGATGACGACGCCGGGCTGACGCCGCCAGTGCGCGAGCTCGCGCCGGGCAATGGTGATCGCATCGGAGATCGCCCACCGCAGGCGGTGCAGGGACGCAGTGGAAACGGTTGCGGCAGTGCCGATCATGCGCGGGCCTCCTGGGCAATGTGGTCGGTGGACGCGCCGGTCAGATGCAGGAAGACCTCGTCGAGTGTCGGGCGGCGCAGCGCGAGATCCTCGATGGGGATGCGGGCGTCCCGCAGCGCGTAGGCGATATCGGCGAGCGCGGTCACCGGATCGTCCACGGCGGCGCTGACCCGCCGGGCGGCGAGATCGACCATCGGCTCGCTCCGAAGATGTTCGCGCAGCAGGGAAGTGGCCGCGCTCAGATCGGCCGCATCGTGCGCCACGATGTCGATCCGGTCCCCGCCCATGCGCGACTTCAACTGTGCCGGACTGCCTGTCGCGATCACCCGGCCGTGGTTCAGCACCGATATCGTCGCGGCGAGCTGATCGGCTTCCTCGAGATATTGCGTGGTCAGCAGCACCGTGGTGCCCGCGGCCACCAGATTGCGCACCGCCTGCCACACCTGAGTGCGATTCTGCGGATCCAACCCGGTGGTCGGCTCGTCGAGGAACAGCACCGCCGGCGCCACAAGGAAACTCGCCGCCAGATCGAGCCGCCGCCGCATGCCGCCCGAATACTGTTGGACGGCCTTGTCGCCGGTATCGGCGAGCCCGAACCACTCCAGCAGCTCCGCCGCGCGCCGCCGCGCACCCGCCGCGCCGAGGTGGTGCAGCCGCCCGAACATCTCCAGGTTCTGCCGCCCCGACAGCACCTCGTCCAGGGCCGCGTGCTGGCCGACCAGGCCGATCCGCTCCCGCACCCGCGCCGGCCGGGCGAGCGCGTCGAATCCGGCGACCTCGACCCGCCCGGAATCCGGTCGCGTGAGGGTCGTCAGGATGCGGACCGCGGTGGTCTTGCCCGCCCCGTTCGGGCCGAGCAGCCCGTACACCACTCCCTCCGGCACGGTCAGATCGAAGCCGTCCAGCGCCGCGGCGCCGCCATATCGCTTCCGGACCTGGTCACAGACGATTACGCTGCTCATCCCCGCCTCCAAACTCTATACAAAGTACAGCAATCGCTAAATAGATTACAAAGTACAGAGATCTCTTGCCAGTGCGAATGCGGGCGGTTGGGAGCCGGCACGCGCGGTCAGGCAGACTGGGTGGCCGTGAGTACCCAGTTGCTGGTCGGCGGCCGTATCTACAGTTCGAGCAATCCCGATGCCACTGCCATGGCGGTGACCGACGGGACCGTGGTGTGGGTGGGGCTGGAACGGCCGGGGCGGGCGCTGCATCCGGACGCGGAGGTCATCGACCTGAACGGGGCCTTCGTCGCACCCGCCTTCGTGGACCCGCACGTGCACGTCACCGCGCTGGGACTCAAACTCACGGGACTCGATCTGGCGCAGGCGCGTTCACTGACCGAATGCCTGGAGCTGCTGCGCGCGCACGCCGCCGCGCAGCCCGACGGCGCGATCCTCGGCGACGGCTGGGACGAGACCGCCTGGCCGGAAGGCCGCCCGCCGACCCCCGCGGAGATCGACGCCGCCGCACCCGGCCGCATCGTGTATCTGGCTCGGGTGGACGCGCATTCGGCGGCCGTATCGACGCCGCTGCTGGAGGCCGTGCCGGGAATCACCGCGGCACACGGCTTCACCCGCGGCGAACCCCTGCGCGCCGAAGCGCACCACCGGGCCCGGGCAGCCGCCCTGGGGGCCTTGGACTTCGCGCAGCGCGAGCGGGCGCGCCGGGCCGCACTCGACCACGCGGCCGCCAATGGCATTGCGGCCGTGCACGAATGCGCGGGCCCGGAGATCTCCGGTGAGACCGATATCCGGGAACTGCTGGCGTTCTCGCACGGCGTCGAGGTGCGCGCCTACTGGGGTCAGGCCGTGCGCACCGCCGACGAGGCCCGCGCCCTGGTGAAGGAACTCGGCGTGCACGCCCTGGGCGGCGATCTGTTCGTCGACGGCTCCATCGGCTCGCGCACCGCCCGGCTGCGCGCGCCCTATGCCGACCGCGACACCACCGGCAACTCCTACCTCGATGCCGACGCCATTGCCGCCCACGTGCTGGCCTGCACCGAAGCGGGCATCCAGACCGGCTTCCACGTCATCGGCGACGCCGCCATGGACACGGTCGTCACCGGCTTCGAGCGCGTCGTCGCCCAGGTCGGCGGTCCGGCCTTCGCCGCCCGCGGTCACCGCCTCGAACACGCCGAAATGGTCGACCCCGATCAGATCGCCAAACTCGCCGAATGGGGCGTCATCGCCAGTGTCCAGCCGGGTTTCGACGCCACCTGGGGCGGTCCCGGCGGCATGTACGCCACCCGCCTCGGCCCCGACCGCGCCGCCACCCTCAACCCCTTCGCGGCCCTGGCCGCTGCGGGCGTCTCCCTCGCCATCGGCTCCGACGCCCCGGTGACGGCGCTCAACCCCTGGGAAGCGGTCCGCGCCGCCGCCAATCACCGCACCCCCGGCCACCAGATCTCCCCGCGCGCCGCCTTCACCGCCGCCACCCGAGGCGCCTGGCGCGCAGGCGGACTGCGCGACGGCCAGATCGGCACCCTCGTCCCCGGCGCCCCCGCCACCTACGCCGTCTGGGAAGCCGACGACCTCGTCGTCGCCGCGGCCGCCGACACCGTCCAGCGCTGGTCCACCGACCCCCGCTCCCGCGTCCCCGGCCTCCCCCCGCTCACCCCGGACGCCACCCTCCCGCGCTGCCTGCGCACCGTGCACCGTGGGGCCGTCATCCATGAAGCCTGAGTCCCACCCCGAAAACTCCGCTGCGGCAGTCACTTCCGAACTCTCGGGAAACCACCTCGAGCCGGATGCCGCGGGCCCGGCCGCCGACCCGGCTGTCGCGCACGCTGCCCCAGCCACCGGCGGTGCCGATGACGCTCCGGAGACCGCTGGTGCGAGCCGACCGTCCGTGGATGACGCGAATGCCGCTGCGGCGGCAGAGAAGCCGGTCGGGCAGCGCCACGCGCGCAGTGATGCTCCCGCGCTGAACGCCACTTCTACGGTGGAAGGCGCGGGCGAGGCGAAAGGCGCGGGCGTGGGAAACGACGCGAATCCAGCGCAGTGGAGCCGGGGCGCGCGGACGACCGTATTCGTGGCCGATCATCCAGTGATCACTCGCATGCTGGCGGCGGTGGTCGCCGGGCTCCTGCTGTTCGCCAGTTTCCCGCCGCGGACGCTGTGGTTCCTCGCGCCGATCGGGATCGCCATTTTCACCCTCGTGGTGCGCGGAAACGGTCGTCTGCGTGGGGGTTTCGGGTACGGGATGATCGCGGGGCTGGGGTTCTTCCTGCCCTTGCTGCCGTGGACCGGGATTTATGTGGGGCCGGTGCCGTGGCTGGCTTTGTCTGCCGTGTGTGCCGTTTATGTCGGGCTTTTCGGGGCGCTGGCGCGACTGGTGGGCGGGTTGCCGGGATGGCCATTGTGGGTGGCGGCCTGCTGGTCGCTGACGGAATGGATTCGGGCCAGTTTTCCGTTCGGGGGATTTCCTTGGGGGAAGCTGGCTTTCGGGCAATCCGACGGGTGGTATCTGCCCTACGCCATGCT
Source organism: Nocardia sp. IFM 10818 (assembly GCF_054655275.1). Taxonomy (NCBI): domain Bacteria; kingdom Bacillati; phylum Actinomycetota; class Actinomycetes; order Mycobacteriales; family Nocardiaceae; genus Nocardia; species Nocardia sp. IFM 10818. Next base: position 4,622,856 of record NZ_BAAHJH010000001.1, on the reverse strand, counting down.
CGGGGGCGCGCCCCTGGTGAGTTTCGTCGTGGCATTGACGGGGACCGGGATCGCGGCGCTCGCGGTGTGGTTGCTGGCGATCATGCGGGAGAAAAGTCCCAGATCGGAAGCCCGGCATCTCACATCGTGGTACCGGATTGTTGCTGCGGCAATGCTTGTGGCTATAGTTCCCCTCACCGGAGTGATCCTCCGGACCGCGCTGCCCGGCCCGGAGGACGGCAACCGGCCGATCACGGTCGCCGCGATCCAGGGCAGCGTGCCGCGCCTGGGACTGGACTTCAATGCCCAGCGCCGCGCGGTTCTCGACAATCACGTCAAGCGCACCGAGGAACTCGCCGCCGATATCGCGGCCGGGCGGACCCCCCAGCCGGATGTGGTCATCTGGCCGGAGAACTCCTCCGATATCGACCCGCTGCGCAATGCCGACGCCGCCGCCCTCATCACCAAGGCGTCCCGGGATGTGAAGGCGCCCATCCTGGTCGGCGCGGTCCTGGTCAACGATGACGACACCACCACCAATTCGGTCATCGTGTGGAACGGCGCGGACGGGCCGGGGGAGCGGCACGACAAGAAGATCATCCAGCCCTTCGGCGAGTACCTTCCCATGCGCTCGTTCTTCCGGCTGTTCTCCGAATACGCGGACCGCGCAGGCTATTTCGTGCCCGGCAAGGGCGACGGCGTGGTGCACGCGCAGCCGGCCACCGGCGGCGCGCCGGTGCCGATCGGCGTCGCGACCTGCTACGAGGTGGCCTTCGACCGCGCCTTCGAGGACGCCCTGCGGGCCGGCGCGCAGATTCTCACCGTCCCCTCCAACAACGCCACCTTCGGCGATTCGGAGATGACCTTTCAGCAGCTGGCCATGTCCCGGGTGCGCGCGGTGGAGCACGGTCGCGCCGTGGTGGTCTCGGTGACCACCGGCGTCAGCGCCATCATCACCGCGGACGGGACCATCCGGCAGCAGACCGAGCAGTTCGTCCCCGCGGCGCTGGTAGCGGAGCTGCCGCTGCGCACCGACACGACACTCGCGACCCGGATCGGCCCCGCGCCGGAGGCGGTCTTGTGTATCCTTGCCGCGGCTGCCGCTGTGGCGGCGGCGATTCGGCGGCGGACGCGTACCCCTGCCAAACCGACCGACCAGGACGTGTGACGAGGGCCGTCCAGCTTCGGGCAATCGCGATTCGCCGAAGCATTGCCAAGCTTTTCTGTGTGCCCCAAATGTCCGAGTTTCCTGCGGTTGTCTATGCGAATTAAGCGAGCTTCGTGAAGTTTGCCGCGAGGTAGCTATCTAATACTGCGCTCCGCCAACGACGTTCGTTGCCGGACAACTCGAGATCACCACCGATCCAGTCGGCGGGATGCTCCGAATCATAGGGCGTGGGTCACGTCCTACGGCTCGCGCGTGCGCGAAAGCCGGAGTGGTCCTTCGAAAAGACCACAGGGTTCGGGGTATTTGGGGCTCGGGGAGTTGCGTCAACAGCGGCAGAACGGAGTGATTGATGAGTTCATTGGCCACGGACCGTGTCGACCAATGTTCTTCGGGTGAATTTTCGGCTCAACCTTTCGCGCTCTCGCCCGCGCAATCGGCACTCTGGTACGCCCAACGCATCAGGCCCGACATTCCGCTCACCATCGCGCAGTACGTGGAGATCCACGGTGATCTGGATGTCGGCCGATTGCTGTACGCCATCGAGCGTTTCGGCTCGGAGACCGAGGTCGGGCACGTCCGGCTGCTGGAGATCGACGGGGTGCCGCACCAGGTGGTGGATCCGACCTGGCGGCCCGGCTGGGCGCGCATCGACCTGCGCGGGGAACCGGATCCGCGGGCGGCGGCCCTGGCGTGGATGAACGATCACGCCAGCTCGCCCATCGATATCGAGCACGATCCGCTCACCATCAATGTGGTACTGCGCACCGGGGATTCGGATTACATCTGGTACACGCGCGGCCACCACATCGTCATCGACGGCTACGGCGCCATGAACGCCACCACCCGCGCCGCCGAGATCTACACCGCGCTGGAGAACCAGACCGAACCGGTCGTCTCCCGCGCCACGCCGCTGGCCGCCATCTATGCCGAGGAGAGCCGCTACCACGAGACCAGCCGCTGCCGCGCCGACGCCGAATACTGGCGCGAACAGCTCGAGGGCGCGGCCGAACCGCTGACGCTCTCCAGCGCCGGCGTCATCGGCTCCGCCTCCGACGCCGGCCGCCGCAGCGCCACCGCCGTCCTCGGCGAACAGGTCGAGGCCGCCCTCGTCGCGGCCGCGACCACTTATGGTTCGAACACTCCCGCGCTGGTGGTGGCGGCCCTGGCCTGCTACGTCCGCGCGGTCACCGGCACTCAGGACGTGGTGCTGAGCCTGCCGGTCTCGGCCCGTACCACCGTGGCGCTGCGCCGCTCCGCCGGCGTGGTGTCGAATGTGGTGCCCATCCGCGTACGGTTCGGCGGCGCGGCCACCGTCGCCGACACCGTGCGCGCGGTGGAACTGCAGATCACCGGCGCGCTGCGGCACCAGCGCTACCGCAGCGACGATATCCGCCGCGACTGCGGCTACTCCCGTGACGCCCGCGGCTTCTTCGGGCCCATGGTCAATCTCATGCTGTTCCACAGCGAATTGAAGTTCGGCAGCCTGGTCGGCTCGCTCAACGTGCTCTCCACCGGGCCGGTCGAGGATCTGTCCATCAACCTCTACAACGGCGTCGGCAACCGCATCCACATCGACTTCGAGGCCAATCCGCGCCTGTACGGCGATGCCGAGCTGACCATGCACCACGGCCGGTTCCTGGACTTCCTGGACCGGTTCCTGCGCGCCTCCCCGCAGGACGCCGTCGGCGATCTGCCGGTGCTCACCGACCTGGAGCGCGAACGCGTCCTGCACGAATGGAATTCGACTCAGGTGGCCCGCCAGGAGGGCACCCTGGCCGGCCTGTTCGCCGACCGCGCCGCCATGTGCCCCAGCCGCACCGCGCTGGACTTCGAGGGCCGCACCCTCACCTACGCCGCCTTCGACGAGCACGCCAATCGCCTGGCGCGCGAGCTCATCGACCGCGGCGCCGGGCCGGATACCCTGATCGGCCTGGCCATCCGCCGCAGCCTCGATCTGCTCATCGGCATGTACGCCATCGTCAAGGCGGGCGCGGCCTATCTGCCCATCGATCCCGACCACCCGGCCGACCGCATCGAGGCCATCCTCGACCAGGCCCGGCCGCTGTGCGTGCTCAGCACCACCCGCGACGAGGTCGAACTGCCCGCGGCGGCAGACAGATTCGATATCGACACCGCCGACCTGGCCGAGCGCTCGCGCCGTCCGGTCACCGACGCCGACCGCCGCGCCCCGCTGCGCGCCGACCACCTGGCCTATGTCATCTTCACCTCCGGCTCCACCGGCCGGCCCAAGGGCGTGGGCGTCACCCACGCCGCCATCGTCAACCGGCTGCGCTGGATGCAGCACGCCTATCCGCTCGACGGCGGCGATGTCGTGCTGCAGAAGACCCCCTCCACCTTCGACGTCTCGGTCTGGGAATTCTTCTGGCCCTTGCAGATCGGCGCCCGCCTGGTCATAGCCGCCCCCGACGGGCACCGCGATCCGGGCTACCTGGCCCGGATCATTGCCGAGAAGGGCGTCACCACCGCGCATTTCGTGCCGTCCATGCTCTCGGTCTTCCTCACCGACACCGATGTCGCGGGCTGCACCGGCCTGTCGCGGGTGTTCTGCTCCGGTGAGGCGCTGCCCGCCGCCACCGTCGCCGAATTCCACGCCGCCCTCGGCACCGGTCCGGACGCACCGCAGCTGCACAACCTCTACGGCCCCACCGAGGCCGCCGTCGACGTGACCGCCTGGCACTGCGCGCCCGGCGCCACCGATGTGCCCATCGGCGCGCCCATTTGGAACACCCGCACCTACGTCCTCGACGCCCGGCTGCAACCCGTCGCGCCGGGTGTGGTGGGCGAGCTGTACCTGGCGGGTGTGCAGCTGGCCCGCGGCTACCTCGGCCGCCCCGCCCTGACCGCCGATCGCTTCGTGGCCAACCCGTTCACCCCGGGCACCCGCATGTACCGCACCGGTGATCTGGTGCGCTGGCGCGGCGGCCGCTCCGGCGTGCTGGAATACCTGGGCCGCAGCGACTTCCAGGTCAAGATCCGCGGCCTGCGCATCGAACTCGGCGAAATCGAGAACGCCCTGCTCGCGGACAGGCGCGTCGCCCGCGCCGTCTGCGTGGCCCGCCACGGCCGCGGCGGGGACGAGCTCATCGGCTATGCCGTCGCCGCCCCCGGCGCGGGCCCGCTCGACACCGCCGAACTCGCCGCCGGCCTGCGCCGCACCCTGCCCAGCTATATGGTCCCGGCCGTGCTCATGGTGCTCGACGAACTACCGCTGAGCGCCAACGGCAAGGTGGACCGCAAGGCCCTGCCCGATCCCGGCACGGCCGCGCGCCGCCCCGCCCGTCCCACCGCCGGCCCGCGCACCGAGGCCGAGCGGCAGCTCACCGCCATCTTCGCCGAGGTGCTCGGCGTGGCGGAGATCGGCGTCGGCGACAGCTTCTTCGACCTCGGCGGCAATTCGCTGTCCGCGGCCCGCGCCATCGCCCGCGTCAATGCCGCGCTCGGGGTCGCGCTCACCATTCGGGACCTGTTCGAATCGGCGACCGTGACGGCCCTGGCGGCCCGGGTGGCCAATCCGCAGGCCGAGGCCGCCTCCCCGAAGCTGGGTGCGGCGCAGCGGCCCGCGCACGTACCGCTCTCGCTGGCCCAGCAGCGGCTGTGGATCCTCAACCGCTTCGCCGAGCACGCCGCCGCCTACAACATGCCCCTGGCGGTGGAACTCACCGGGCCGCTGGACATTCCGGCCCTGCGCGCGGGCCTGGTCGACGTGCTCGACCGGCACGAGAGCCTGCGCACCACCTTCCCGGACACCCCGCAGGGGCCGTGCCAGGTGGTGCACCCCGCCGCGGAGATCCCGCTCACCCTCGATCCCATCGACGCCACCGACGCCGACGTGCTCGCCCTGGCCGGCGAATTCGCCGGCTACGGTTTCGATCTGCGCAGCCAGGCCCCCATCCGGGTGGCGCTCTACGCCACCGCGCCCGACAAGCACGTCTTCCTGGTGGTGCTGCACCACATCAGCGGTGACGGCTGGTCCATCGCGCCGCTGACCCGCGACATCATGGCCGCGGTCGCCGCCCGCGCCGAGGGCCGGGCGCCGCAGTGGACGCCACTGCCGGTGCAGTACGCGGACTTCGCGCTGTGGCAGCGCGAACTGCTCGGCGACGAAGCCGATCCCGCCAGCGCGCTGTCGCGGCAGCTCGCCTACTGGCGCGCCGCCCTGGCCGATCTGCCCGATCAGCTGGACCTGCCGCTGGACCGGCCCCGGCCGCGCCAGCGCTCCACCGACGGCGGCCGTGTCGAGTTCACCATTGCCGCCGACACCCGCCGCGCCCTGGCCGCGCTGGCGGCCGAACGCGGCGTCAGCACCTTCATGGTGCTGCACGCGGCGCTCGCGGCCGTCCTTGCGCGCCTGTGCAATACGACCGATATCGCCATCGGCACGCCCATTGCCGGGCGCAGCGATCCGGACCTGGACGACCTGGTCGGCATGTTCGTCAACACCCTGGTGCTGCGCACCCGCGTCGATCCGGCCGCCGGCTTCGACCGCATGCTCGCCGAGGTCCGCGACACCGACCTCAATGCCTTCGCCAATGCCGACGTCCCCTTCGAACGCCTCGTCGAGGTCGTCAACCCGGAGCGCTCCGCGGCGCGCCACCCGCTGTTCCAGGTCATGCTGTCCTACGACAGCAGTCCGGAACTGCGCCTGGAGCTGCCCGGCGTGCACGCCCGGGTGCTGCCCATGGCGGTCGACGTCGCCAAATTCGACCTGCAACTGACCGTGCACGAACCCGGCGCCGCCGAGGACGCCGGGCTCACCGCCGAATTCGGTTATGCCGCCGACGTCTTCGACCACGCCACGGTCGAGGCCATTGCCCGCCGCTTCGGCGCGGTGCTGGCCGCCGCCGTCGCCGATCCGGCTGTCCCGGTGGGCGATCTGCCCATCCTGGACGCGCGCGAGACCGCCAAACTGGTGCCCATCATGGGCTCGCCCGCCGAGCCCGCCATCACCCTGGCCCGGCTGCTCACCGATACCGCCGAACGCGTCCCCGACCACGTGGCCGTGCGCTACCTCGGCCACGACACCAGCTACCGGGAACTCGACGAACGCTCGAATCGCCTGGCGCGCGTGCTCATCGAGCACGGCGCGGGTCCCGAGGTGGTGGTGGCGGTCGCCCTGCCGCGCAGCCTGGAATCCATCCTGGCCGTGTGGTCGGTCGCCAAGACCGGCGCCGCCTATGTGCCCATCGACCCGGACTATCCAGCCGACCGCATTGCCCACATGCTGGCCGACTCGGGCGCCATGCTCGGGCTCACCACCGCGGAATGCCGTGCGGACCTGCCGGATTGGCCCGGCAACCGGGGCCGGCACCGCAAGTCCTATGTCGACTGGCTGCTGGTGGGCTCCACCGAGCTCGCCGAGGAATGCGCGCAGTTCCCCGACACCCCGCTGACCGACGCCGACCGCCACCACCCGCTGCGCACCGCGGGACCGGCGTATCTCATCTACACCTCCGGCTCCACCGGCAAGCCCAAGGCCGTCGTCGTCACCAATGCCGGCCTGGCCTCGCTCGCGCACGAGCAGATGCATCTGTTCCACGTCACCGATTCCGCACGCACGCTGCACTTCTCGTCGCCGAGCTTCGACGCCTCGGTGCTCGAGCTGCTGCTCGGTTTCGCGGCGGGCGCCACCATCGTGGTCGCACCGGCGGGCATCTTCGGCGGCGCGGAACTGGCGGCCCTGCTGCGCGCGGAACGCGTCACCCACGCCTTCGTCACTCCGGCCGCCCTGGCCACCGTGCCCGCGGACGACCTGCCCGCGCTCGAGGCCGTCATCGTCGGCGGCGAAGCGTGCCCCGAGGATCTCGTGCGGATCTGGACCGATCCCGAATCCCGGCCCGCCCCGGCGGCGCCGCGCCGCATGCACAATATGTACGGCCCGTCCGAGGCCACCGTGGCCGCCACCGCCACCGGCCCCATGGCCGCGGGGCAGCCGGTGCCCATCGGCCTGCCCGTGCGCGGTATGCGGCTGTTCGTCCTCGACCCGCGCCTGCACCCGGTCCCGCCGGGGGTGGCGGGGGAGCTGTACCTGTCCGGTCCCGGCCTGGCCCGCGGCTACCTGGGCCGGCACGGGCTCACCGCACAGGCCTTCCCGGCCAATCCGCACGGCCGCCGCGGCGAACGCATGTACCGCACCGGCGATCTCGTGGTCGCCGACGGCACCGGGCAGCTGCGCTTCCTGGGCCGCGCCGACGATCAGATCAAGATCCGCGGCTTCCGCATCGAACTGCGCGAGATCGACCATGTGCTGGCCTCCCATCCCGGAGTCACCCGCGCGCTCACCATCGTGCACAACGACGAGCGCGGCATCCCGCGCCTGGTCACCTATCTCACCGCCGACACCGAACTGGACCTGGCCGCGGTGCTCGACACCGCGCGCGGCCGCCTGCCCGGCTACATGGTGCCCTCGGCGCTGACGGTGCTCGAGCAGCTGCCGCTCGGCCCGACCGGCAAACTGGATCTCAAGGCCCTGCCCGCACCGGATTTCGTGGCCGTGGCACCCTCGCGCGCCCCTGAAACCGAATTGGAGCAGCAGGTCGCGCAGGTCTTCGGCGCCGTGCTCGGCACACCCGTGCACGGCGCGGAGGACAACTTCTTCGAGATCGGCGGCAACTCCCTGCTCGCCACCCGCCTCACCGCCGCCCTGCACGGGGAATTCGGGGTGGAGCTGCCGGTGCGCGCCATTTTCGAGGCGCCCACGGTGGCCGGGGTGGCCGCGCGGCTGGCGGAAGCGCCCCGGACGCAGCGGGCGGCGCTGGCTGTGCATGCCCCGCGTCCGGAACGCATCCCACTGTCGCTGCCGCAGCAGCGCCTGTGGTTCCTCAATAGATATTCTCCCGAATCCAGCGCCTACAACATTGCTTTCGTGCTTCGGATCGACGGCGATCCGGATGTCGCGGCCCTGCAGGCCGCCCTCGCCGACGTGGTGGAGCGCCACGAGGTGCTGCGCACCGTCTTCCCCGAGGACGCGCACGGCGCCCGGCAGGAGGTCCTGGAGACCGCCCGCTGCCTGCCGGTGCTGGAGGCCGTGGAGACCGACGATGTCGGCGCCCGCACCACGCTGCGCTCGCTGGCCCGGCGCGGCTTCGACCTGACCCGCGACATCCCGCTGCGAATGGCCTTGCTGCGCACCGGGAACCGGCGGCATCAGCTCGGCATCGTGCTGCACCACATCGCCGCCGACGGCTGGTCGCTCGGCCCGCTCACCCGCGACCTGGCCGTGGCCTACGCCGCGCGCCTCGGCGGAGCGGTCCCGGCCTGGACGCCACTGCCGGTGCAGTACGCCGATTTCAGCCTGTGGCAGCGCGAAATCCTGGGTCAGGAAACCGATCCGGGCAGCGTCGCCGCCACCCAGCTCGCGTACTGGCGGCACGCCCTGGCGGATCTGCCCGAGGAGATGCCGCTGCCCTACGACCGGCCCCGCCCGGCCGAGCCCACCCAGCGCGCCGGCGCCGTCCGCTTCGAGGTGCCGGAGGCGTTGCAGCGCAAGCTCGACGATATCGGCCGCGCCCACGGCGTCAGCCTGTTCATGATGCTGCGCTCCACCCTGGCCGTGCTGCTGCGCGTGGTCACCGGCGGACGTGACATCGTCATCGGCACACCGGTCGCCGGGCGCAGCGACACCCGCCTCGACGAACTGGTCGGCATGTTCGTCAATACCCTGGTGCTGCGCTCGGACGTGGATCCGGACCGCAGTTTCGCCGAACTGCTGCAAGCCGACCGCGATACCGAACTCGCCGCCATGGCCAATGCCGAGGTGCCGTTCGAACGCATCGTGGAGGAATTCGGCAGCGGCGGCAGCGGCGGCTTACGGCCCACCCTGCAGGTGGCGCTCACCGTGCAGGACACCCCGCTGCCCGCGCTGCAACTGCCCGGATTGGCGTTGCAGGCCGAGGAACTCGATATCGCGCTGGCCAAGTTCGACCTGGAGCTGCGGGCGCTGCCCGCCGACCGCAATGCCCCGGCCGGCGAGGCCGGCGATCGGGTCTTCGAATTCGTCTACGCCGCCGAACTGTTCGACCAGGACACCGTGCAGACCCTGGCCGAGCGCCTGGTGCAGGTCTTCGAGGCGGTCACCGCCGATCCGCGGGTCCGCATCCGCGATATCGACGCCCGCACCGAGCTCGAGCGCGAACTGCTCACCCCCGCCTGGGGGCCCGCGCCGGAACCCCAGTGCAGTCTGGCCGCGTACTTCGCCGCCACCGCGCACCTCAACCCGGACCGGATCTTCCTGCGCTCCGGCGAGACCGAACTCAGCTACGAGAACGCCGACGTGTACTCGAATCGCCTGGCGCGCGCCCTCATCGCCCGCGGTCTCGGCCCGGGCGACCGGATCGCGCTGGGCCTGACCCGCTCGGTGGAATCGGTGCTGGCCATGCTGGCCGTGGCCAAGTCCGGCGCCGCCTTCGTGCCGGTCGACCCGAACTATCCGGCCGATCGGGTGCGGCACATGCTCGCCGACTCCGGCTGCCGGGTCGGGGTGAGCATGAGCGACTTCGTGGACCGGCTCTACACCGCCGCCGGCGATCACATCATCGAATGGCTGCCGCTGGACAATCCGGCCCTGCTCGACGAATTGGAGGTGCTCGACGAGGGCCCGATCACCGACGCCGACCGCACCGCCACCCTGTGGACCGCGGACCTGGCGTACGTGATCTACACTTCCGGGTCCACCGGCCGTCCCAAGGGCGTGGCCGTCACCCACGGCGGCCTGTCCAACTTCGCCGACGAACTGCGCGACCGCATGCGGGTGGACCGGGAGTCGGTCACCATGCACTTCTCCTCGCCGAGCTTCGACGCGGCGCTGTTCGATCTGCTGCTCGCCGTCGGCTCCGGGGCCACCATGGTCATCGTGCCGCCCGATATCTACGGCGGCGACGAACTGGCCGCGCTCATGGAAGCCGAGCAGGTCACCCACACCTTCATGACCCCCGCCGCGCTGGCCACCATCGACCGGGACAGCTGGGCGCTGCCGCACCTGCGCGCCATCATGGTCGGCGGCGAGGCCTGCGGGCCGGAGCTGGTGGCGCGCTGGGCGCCCGGCCGCACCATGTTCAACGGGTACGGGCCCACCGAGACCACCGTGGTCATCACCATCGCCGCGCTCACGCCGGGACAGCCGGTCACCATCGGCACCCTGGTGCGCGGTGCGCGGGCGCTGGTTCTCGACGAGCGGCTGCGACCGGTCCCGGTCGGCGTCCCGGGCGAACTGTACGTCGGCGGACAGGGCACGGCGCGCGGCTATTTCGACCGGCTCGGGCTCACCGCCGCCCGGTTCGTGGCCGACCCGTACGGCCCCGAGGGCGCGCGCATGTACCGCACCGGCGACGTGGTGCGCTGGACCGCCGATGGCGAACTGGTGTACCTGGGCCGCAGCGACCATCAGGTCAAGGTGCGCGGCTTCCGCATCGAACTCGGCGAGATCGACGCCGTGCTCACCGCCCATCCGGCGATCCGGTTCGCGCACACCGAGGTTCGCGAGATCGCGGGCACCCCGCGCATCGTGTCCTATGTGCAGCTCGGCGGCGTCGACCAGCACGGCATGGTGGGGGAGGCGGCCGCGGTCGCCTTCGATCCCGAAGAGCTGCGCGCGCACTGCGCGCAGCGCCTGCCCGCCCATATGGTCCCGGGCAGCTTCACCCTGCTCGATCACATCCCGCTCACCCCGGTCGGCAAACTCGACCGCGACGCGCTGCCGCAACCCCAGGCCGTCGTGGCGGTGGTCTCCCGCGATCCGGAGACCGAGACCGAACGCCTGGTCGCCGAGGTCATGGGCGATCTGGTCGGCGCCGAAGCCCTCGGCGCGGACGACAGCTTCTTCGAGGTCGGCGGAAACTCGCTGCTGGCCACGCAATTGGTGGCGCGCCTGGCCGCCGCCACCGGTGTGCGCCTGGAAGTGCGCGCGGTGTTCGCCGCGCCCACCGTGGCCGGACTCGCCGCCGCCCTGGACACCGGCACCAGCTCGGCCGAACTGCGGCCCGAACCGCGCCGCCGCACCCGCCCGCAGCGCATCCCGCTGTCGGCGGCCCAGCGCCGGCTGTGGTTCCTGGAGAAGTTCAATGCCTCCGGCGATCCCGGAGAAGCCTTGGGCGCCTACAATATTCCGGTCGCGCTGCGGCTCACCGGGCAGCTCGATATCGCGGCCCTGCGCGCCGCCCTGCACGCCGTGCAGGCCCGGCACGAAACGCTGCGCACCGTCTTCCCCGAGATCGACGGCGAGCCCTGCCAGCACGTGCTCGATCCGAGCGACGCCGCGGCCTCGCTGCCGCTGCGCACCGTCAGCGCCGCCGAGGTGAACATCGAGATCCGCCGACTGGCCTCGGCCGCTTTCGATCTCAGCTCCATGGCGCCGCTGCGCGCCGCGCTGCTGCGCGTCACCGGTGCCGCGGACGACGAGCACATCCTCGTCATGGTGGTGCACCACATCGCCATGGACGGCTGGTCGCTGCAACCGCTGGCGGCCGATGTGGCCGCCGCGTACCGCGCGCACACCGGCGGGGAGGCGCCGCAGTGGCCCGAATTGCCCATCCAGTACGCCGATTACACGATGTGGCAGCAAGATGTGCTGGGCCGTGAGGACGATCCGGAATCGGTCATCAGCCGCCAGCTCGACTACTGGCGGCGCGCTCTCGACGGCATTCCGGAACTCCTCGCGGTGCCCGCCGACCGCCCGCGCCCGCCGGTGCCCAGCTACCGCGGCGGCATCGTCGAATGCGATATCGACTCCTTCACCCACCGCGAACTGCGGGTGCTGGCCGCCGAGCACGGCGTCACCATGTTCATGGTGCTGCACGCGGCGCTGGTCGCCCTGCTGCACCGGCTCACCGCCAGTGACGACATCACCGTCGGCACGCCCATTGCCGGGCGCGGCCATCCCGCGCTCGACCGGATGGTCGGCATGTTCGTCGGAACCCTGGTGCTGCGCACCGAGATCGAGAGCGGGGCCGCCTTCGGCGATCTGCTGCGCACGGTGCGCGATACCGACCTGGAAGCCTTCGCTCACGCCGACGTCCCGTTCGAACGCCTGGTGGAGGTGCTCAATCCGGTGCGCTCGCAGGCGCATCACCCCATGTTCCAGGTCATGCTGTCGGTGCAGAACCAGCCGCTGCGGGTGCTCGAACTGCCGGGCCTGCGCATCGAGGCCGACGACGCCGACCCGGGTATCGCCAAATTCGATCTGCAGTTCACGCTGACCGAATCCTGGACGCGCAACCGCGAACCCGACGGCATCACCGTGGCCGTCAACTACGCCGCCGACCTGTTCGACGAGGCGACGGCGCAGCGGCTGGCCCGGCGCTTCGTGCGGCTGCTCGGCGCCGCCGCCGCGAATCCGGCCACGGCCGTGGGCGATCTGGAACTCCTGGACTCCGCCGAATGGTCGGCCCTGGCGCCGGTGCGCGGCGCGGAGGCCGGGCTGCCCATCACCTTCCCGGAGGTGTTCGAGGCCGCGGCCAACCTCAACCGCCAAGCCGTGGCGGTGCGGGCGGGCGGCACCCAGATCTCCTACGACGCCCTCGACCGCTGGACCAATCGCCTCGCCCGCGTCCTCATCGGTTACGGCGTCGGCCCGGAAACCCTGGTCGCCATGGGCATTCCACGCTCGGCGGAGTCGGTGGCCGTCATGCTGGCCATCGCCAAGGCCGGCGCGGCGTTCGTGCCCATCGACCCCACCTACCCGGAACAGCGCATCAGCCACATGCTGCTGGATTCCGGCGCGGCCGTGGGCATCACCCTGGCCGCGCACCGCGAGCGCATGCCCGACGGCGCCAACTGGACCGTGCTGGACGCGCCGTCGTTCCGGCGGCGGGTGCTCACCACCTCCGACGCGCCCATCACCGACGCCGAACGCGTATCGCCGCTGCGCATGGACAATCCGGCCTACGTGATCTACACCTCCGGCTCCACCGGCATCCCCAAGGGCGTGGTCGTCACCCACGGCGGCCTGTCCAACTTCGCCGCCGAAACCGCGCAGCGCTTCGACGTCGGGCCCGGCTGCCGCGTGCTGCACTTCGCCACACCGAGTTTCGACGCCGCCATGCTCGACCTGCTCTTCGCGCTCGGCGGCGCGGCCACCCTCGTCATCACCCCGCCCGGGGTCGTCGGCGGCGCGGAACTCGGGCAGGTGTTCATCGAAGAAGGCATCACCCACGCCTTCATCACCACCGCCGCGCTCGGGACCGTCGACCCGACCGGGGTCACGGCGCTGCGGCACATACTCGTCGGCGGTGAGGCGCTGCCGCCGGACCTGGTCACCCGCTGGGCGCCCGGCCGCAGGTTCTACAACGTGTACGGGCCCACCGAGACCACCATCGTCACGGTCATCTCGCAGCCCATGACACCGGGCTGCCACATCACCATCGGCGGGCCCATCCGCGGGGTCGGCGCGTCCGTCCTCGACGGCCGTCTGCATCCGACCCCGGCCGGGGTCACCGGCGAACTGCATCTGGCCGGTGCGGCTCTGGCGCGCGGCTATCTGCGGCGGCCCGGGCTCACGGCGCAGAAGTTCGTGGCCAATCCGTTCGGCAAGCCCGGCGAACGCATGTACCGCACCGGCGACCTGGTGCGGTGGGTCGAGAAGTACGGCCGCACCAGGGATCTGGAGTACGTGGGCCGCACCGACCATCAGGTCAAGATCCGCGGCTTCCGCATCGAACTCGGCGAGATCGACGCGGCGCTGGCCAAGCACCCGTCGGTGGAGTTCGCCACCACCATTGGCCATCGCACCGCCGCCGGATCCACCGCCCTGGTGTCGTATGTGAAACCGCGCAACGGCACCGCGCCCACCCCGCTGCAGCTGACCACGCACGTGGCGCAGCTGGTGCCCAATTACATGGTCCCGCAATCGATCATGCTGCTGGAGCGGGTGCCGCTCTCACCGGTGGGCAAGGTGGATCGCAAGGCGCTGCCCGAACCGGTCTTCGCCGCCCGCGAGGGCTACCGGGCGCCGTCCGGGCCCATCGAGGAGGCGCTGTGCCGGGCCTTCGCCGATGTGCTCGGCGTCGAACAGGTCGGCGCGGACGACGGGTTCTTCGAACTCGGCGGCAACTCGCTGCTCGCCACCAAGGTGGTCGCGCACGTGCGCGCCGAGGGCATCGACGTGCCCGTGCAGGCCATGTTCGGCGAATCCACCCCGGCCGCCATCGCCCGCCGGCTCGCCGACGTGCACGGCGACGCCGACGCCGCCCTGGCCGCGGCGCTGGGACCGGTGCTGCCGCTGCGGCCCATCCATGAACCCGGGGTGCCGCCGCTGTTCTGCATCCACCCGGCCATCGGGCTGTCCTGGTGCTTCGCCGGACTGCTGGCCCAGCTGCCGCCCGAGCAGCCGGTCTACGGTCTGCAGGCCCCGCACGTGCACGGGGAAGAAGGCCACCGCTCCATTGCCGAAGCCGCGAAATACTATGTGGCGCACATGAAATCGGTGCAGCCGGAAGGCCCGTACCACGTGCTGGGATGGTCGCTGGGCGGTCTCATCGCCCACGAGGTCGCCGTACAGCTGCAGGAGGGCGGCGACGAGGTGGCGCTGCTGGCGCTCATGGACAGCTTCCGGCTCTCCGATGAATGGCTCGACCGCGCCCGCCCCGGAATCGCCGACATCATCGGCGAATTCGGCAGCGACCTGCTCGGCGACGCCGCCGATATCGACCCGCGCATCAACCTGCACGAAGCGGTGGAGCTGCTGCGCAACCGGCCCGGCGCGTTCGCGGCGCTCACCACCGAGCACCTCGAGCGCATCTACAGCGGGTTCATCGACGGCGCCATGCTCGCCAATGCCTTCCACCCGCGCGTCTTCGACGGCGATCTGCTGTTCTTCACCGCCGCCGAGGACGAGGTCAACCGCGCCGATCCGGAGCGCTGCGCCGCGGCCTGGGAACCGCACGTCACCGGCGTCGTGCACGATCAGCTGGTGCGCTGCCGGCACTCGGGCATGACCACGCCCGAATCGCTGTCGGTCATCGGCCCGGTACTGCGAGAGTTCCTGCGGCACAGCGCCGACGGGTCCGCCCGCACCGAGCGGGAGGACGCCCGATGAGCCTCGCGGTGGAAGTCCTGGGTCTGGTCAAGTACTACGGCAAGGTGCGCGTGCTGGACGGCATCGACCTGGCGATCCCGTCCGGCACCGTCATGGGGCTGCTCGGCCCCAATGGGGCGGGCAAGACCACCACGGTCCGCATCGTCACCACCCTGCTACGCCCGAGCGCGGGCGAGGTCCGGATCGCGGGCGTCGACGTGCTCGAGAACCCGGCGCGCGCCCGCACTCGTCTCGGCCTGTCCGGGCAGTACGCGGCCATCGACGCCAACCTGACCGGATTCGAGAACCTGCGCATGGTGGCCCGGCTCTACGGCATGACCCACAAACGCGCCGCCGACCGCGCCACCGAACTGCTCACCGCCCTCGGCCTCGACCATGCCGCCGGGCGGCGCGCCGGCACCTACTCCGGCGGCATGGCGCGGCGCCTGGACCTGGCGGGCGCCCTGGTGTGCCGCCCGCCGGTGGTGGTGCTCGACGAGCCGACGACCGGGCTCGACCCGCGCGGACGGCTCGATATGTGGCGGGTCATCGGCGAACTCGTCGACGACGGCACCACCGTCCTGCTCACCACCCAGTACCTCGAGGAGGCCGACCTCCTCGCCGATCGCATCACCGTCATCGACCGCGGCCGCGTCATCGCGCGCGGCTCCGCCGACGAACTCAAGACCTCCATCGGCGGGGACAAACTCACCGTCACCCTCGCCGCCGGGCAGGATCCCAAACCCGCCATGCAGGTGCTCGCAGGGGTCGGCATCGGCGATCCGGGCCACGATCCGGGCGCGGACGCGGTGACCATCGTGGTCGGCGACTCCACCCGCACCATGGTGGAGGCGCTGCGCCGGCTCGACGACGCCGGCGTCTGCGTGGTCGACGCCTCGGTGCACCGCCCCAGCCTCGACGACGTATTCCTGTCCCTCACCGGCAAATCCGCCGACCGCAAGTTACGCGCCCGCACCACCGACACCGTGCAAGAGGAGATCCTGTCGTGACGACCCTGACCGCCGATCCCGCGGCCAGACCGGCCGAGCCCGGGCGCACCCGCGCCCCGGCTCCCATCCTGTTCCCCCGCGTGTTCCGCGACAGCGCCATAGTCGCCTACCGCAACCTGCTCACCATCCTGCGCGTCCCCACCCTGCTGGTGACCGCCACCATCCAGCCGCTCATGTTCGTCTTCCTGTTCGCCTACATCTTCGGCGCCTCCCTGGGCGGCAGCCAGTACCGCGAATTCCTGCTGGCCGGAATCTTCACCCAGACAGTCGCTTTCAACGCCGCCTTCACCACCGTCGGCCTGGCCAACGACCTGCACAAGGGCATCATCGACCGCATGCGCACCCTGCCCATGTCCCGCCTGGCGGTCCTCATGGGCCGCACCCTGTCCGACCTGGTCGTGAACATCCTCGCCCTGGCCGTCATGGTCGGCTGCGGCTACGTGGTCGGCTGGCGCATCAACGGCGGAATCGCCGACGCCGCACTCGCTTTCGGCGTCATCCTGCTCTTCGCCTTCGCCATGTCCTGGGTAGGCGCCATCACCGGCCTCATGTCGCCGAGCGTGGAAGTAGCCCAAAGCGCCGGCCTCATCTGGCTTTTCCCCCTGACCTTCATCTCCTCGGCCTTCATCTCCGCCGAAACCCTCCCCGGCCCCCTGCGCACCATCGCGGAATGGAACCCCATCACCGCCGTATCCGCCGCAGGCCGCAAGCTATTCGACAACGGCTCACCCCCGACCTTCACCCCCGCCCAGGGCTGGCCCGCCGATCACTGCGTGGAATACGCGATCATGTGCTCGGTGGGGATCCTGCTCATCGCCATGCCCCTGGCGCTGCTGCAATACCGCAAGGTCGCCAGTCACTGACCGCGAACCGGGCCCCGACAGCGAAAGGTCCCCCCACACCGAGGTGTGGGGGGACCTTGTCGTGATTCGCTGCTACCCGCGGCGGCGGTTCTTCAGCAGTTCCATCCGCTCCTGGAGCAGCTCCTCCAGCTCCTCCTTGGAGCGGCGCTCGAGCAGCATGTCCCAGTGGGTGCGCGGGGGCTTGACCTTCTTGGGCTCCTGGGTGGTGCCCTCGATCAGCACGCCCTCCTGGCCGTTGCGGCACAGCCAGGTCGGGGGAATCTCGGCGTCATCGGCGAAGGGAACATCGAATTCCTCGCCATTGTCCGTCCGGTACCGCGCCACCCGACGCGGCGCCAGGTCGTGGTCGCGGTCGGTCTCGTAGCTCACCGCTCCGAGCCGACTGCCCCGGAGTACGCGATCTGCCATGAGTGCGGTCCCTTCTCGCCTGTCGGCAACGTCTAGTTCAGTTCAGCGCTTCCGCATCCATCAACGCGTCAGCGCGGGCTGTGGTTCCCGTGGGGAGAACCCCGCCATTCTACCGGCTGGCGGTGAATGCCCTCGTCCGGCGTGCCCCGCCCCCGCGGACGCCGCAAAACCGCTAAGGTCAGCGGTCATGTCGCGACGCCAGTCCTGCATGTGGTGTGGGAGGGAGATCACCGAATCCGAGATGGGGCGTCGCCGACGATATTGTCGGCAATCCTGTCGCCAGCGCGCCTACGAGCATCGAAACAGCGTGAAGGGCACCGGTATTCCCGAGGATTCGGTGGTGCTGTCCGCGCATGAGGTGGCCGACCTGTCCGATCGCTGGTTCGCGGCCCGCTGCGCGGCCGAGGACGTGGCCACGGCCGTCGCCGAGGGGGCGGATCCCATCGAGCTCGCCGATCTCACCGCGATATTGGTGAAGCTGGCACGCGACGCGGAACGGCTGCGCTGAACGCCGCGGTGCGGTCGCGGCGGGCGTAGACCAGGCCGATACCGGCGGCGGTCACCGCGGCGAGCAGGCCCAGGGCGGCCAGGGTGCGGCCGTCCGGCGCGGTTACGGGCTGTCCGCGCAGCGCCTGCCACAGCAGCACGCCCATCAGCCCGGCGATGCCGAAGGCCAGGACGCCGATCAGATCGGCGCGGGTGCGTTCACCGCGCAGCCACGGCAGCCGGGGCGCGAACTTGGCGAGCAGGATGGCGGCGACGATCAGCAGCTGAATCCCGTGGATGCCGACGAAGTGGGAGATGCGGATATCGCCGCCCGCGGTGCTCCAGTGCGTGACCGGCATCCCGTCGACGCCGTCGCGCACCGTGGGCTGTCCCTCCATGATGGTGTGCCCGGCGGACAGGCTCACCGGATTGCCGGCCGCATCGGTGACCTCCTGCTTGCCGGTGCCCGGCACCACGGCGTAGCCCAGGGCCATGGTCGCCACCGCGATGCCCAGTCCGGCCTTGATGGCGCGCGTGGTGGGCAGATCGGTGACCCGCTGCCACGAAAGGATCACGGCGATCACGAGATTCGCGCCGAACAGTCCGAGCACCCCGGACGCGAAGACCATCTGCCCGATGCTGTTCACCGCATCGGTCTGCATGTTGAAGTGGCTGAACGTGCCGCGCGCGGCCTGTACCGTGACGAAACCGACGTCCACGATGGCGGTGAGCGCGAACAGCGTCCCCATCCACCGGGTGACGCGCTGCCCGCGATGCGGGAACGACAGCAGCCAGGCGAGCGTGCCGGTGTACAGCGCCATGGCGATGGCGAACTTGAGCGGTTTGAGCCACACCGATTCCTGCAACAGCAGGCGATCGTCGATTGCCATGGCGCACAGGGAGGACAGCGCCAGCGCCGTCATGACGGCCGTGGTGGCGAGCAGCGGGCGATGCAGCCGGCGGGCGGCGGTAACCGGGGGAGCGGTGGTCATGATCGCGACGCTAGGACCGGGCGGCGATACGCCACGTCCCCCGGCGGTGGGGTTCGCACGTAGTACCAGGGTATGAGCCGAGCCTCGCGCGCTACCCGGGTCCGGGGGACGTGCGGTTGTTCAGTTGACCGGCGCCGTGCTCCGGGAACCCCTCATCGATTCCCGGTGCGCGGCAACAGAACCGGTGTCAGTCGACGGGCGCGCCGACGTCGACGCCACGACCGGCCAGCCACGGCATCGGGTCGATGGGGCCGGCGTCGGTGTGCACCTCGTAGTGCAGGTGCGGGCCGGTGGAGTAGCCGCGGCTGCCCACGGTGGCGATGTGGTCGCCCGCGCGCACCTGCTGGCCGACCTGCACCAGGATGTCCTGCATATGGCCGTAGACGCCGATGGTGCCGTCGTCCTGCAGCACGCGCACCCACAGGCCGAAGCCCGAGGCCGGGCCGGCCTCGATGACGGTACCGTCGGTGGCGGCGAGAATGGGCGCGCCGAAGCCGTCGGCGAAGTCCAGGCCGGCGTGCATGGCGCCCCAGCGCATGCCGAAGCCGGAGCTGAGCGGTCCGGCGACCGGGCGCACGGTCTTGGGGCGGGCCTGCTCGTGCTGCAGGCCATTGAGGAAGTCGAGCACCTCCGGCGGCACGATCTGCGGGATCTGCGCTTCCGGCGGGGTGAAGGCGACGGGCAGGGCCTGCGCGGCCTGGGTGACGAGCTGGTCCGTCGGAGCCCCGGCGGCGCGCTGATCGGCGGCGGCGAGCACGCTCAGGGAGGCGCTCACGACGGCGGTAACGGCCACGGCACGGGTAGCGGCCGTTCGATACCGACCCCCGGCCTTGAGGCTGCGAGATAACGGAACGGTTACGGGCATGCACCGAATGTATGGGAGCGTGATGGTCGTTTCGAAACCCTGTTGTTACCGTCACAGCGGTACAAAAGCCCAGGTCGAGTATTACGACTAGATAACGACACGCCGGTAATTTCAGGATGACCTTGGGAAAAGCTGAGAATCGTTGTATTGACCGACATGCCGGTACAAGGGCACACTATTTAAGTGCCCACTAACGGAGTGAAAGTGCTGAGCGCACTAGCCGACCCCACCCGCCGGGCCGTTTTCGAAGCCCTACCGCAAGGTCCCAGGTCAGTGGGGGATTTGGCGGCCGCGGTAGGCGTGAGCAGCTCGGCGGTCTCGCAACATCTGAAGGTCTTGCGGGAGGCCAGGCTGGTGATGGTGCAACCGGCGGGCAATCACCGCCTCTACTCCCTGGATCCGCGCGGCCTCGCCGATGCGCGCGATTATCTGGAGCAGTTCTGGCCCAGCGCGATCGCCGCCTACTCGGCAGCATTGTCCAGTGCGCGTGCCGATCTCGCGGACATGTAGGGATATAAGGAGAGCCTCGGCCACGGTCGGTGGGCGAGGCTCGTATCTCTTATATAAGGGTGCTCAACTATATAAGGGTGCTCAACCTACGCGGCGATAGGCTTGCTGGGAGCGGCGATCCAATCCGGTGCCCGGCCACGGCCGTTTGCGCAGCTGCTTGTCCACCGCATTGACGACCTCGGGCACACCGATTTTCAGCAGTCCCGCATCGGGCGCGGCGGCATCGGGGTCCCCGGTCTGCCCGGCCCACAGCACCGCGTGCCGTCCCAATAGATGCGGGGGAGGCCCGCTGCGGCTGGGCGGGGTCGGACCGAACAGCAGTACGGTGCGGGTGCCGAACGCCGTCGCCAGATGCGCAACCCCGGTATCCCCGGACACCACCAGCGCGGCCTCGGCGACCGTCGCGGCCAGCTCGATGAGATTCTGCTGCCCCGCCAGCACCCGGTTCGGCGAGAGCCCGGCCCGCGCGGCCACCCCGAGCGCGATATCGCGCTCGTTCTCATCCCCCGTCAGCACCACTTCCCGCCCCAGCACCAGCAGATGCCGCACCACCGCGGCGAACCGGTCCGGTGGCCAGCGCCGCGCGGGCGCTCCGGCGCCGATGTGCACGACCACGCAATCGCGGTGACTGGTGGTGGCCACCGGCGGCACCAGCCCGAGATTGCGGCGATCCGCTGTCATCCCGTCGGTCTCGAGCAGATGGCACCAGCGGTCCACATCGTGCATATCCGCCTCCCACTCCGGCCCGGCCAGCTCCGGGAAGGCGGGATTGCGATAGGTGAGAATGCGTTCGGGCCGCGTCTTGACCAGCTCCACGATCCCCTCGGCCCCGCCGCTGTGCAGATTGACCGCGAGCGCGGGCGGCGTTCCGTCCCAGCGCATTCCGACCGGATCGGAGGTGGGCACCATCTCGTCCACGGAGGCGATCAGGTCCACGATGGGTTTCAACCGATGCGGCGCGGCGAGCGCGATGTGGTCCTCGGGTCGCGCCCTACGCAGCGCACGCAGGGCGGGGACCGCGGTGAGCAGATCACCCAGTCCACGTGCTCGTAGCACGAGTACAACCGCCACCTGAGATCTCCTAGCCGGTCACACTGCCCACAACGGGACGACCCTCCAAAACCAACAATGGAGGGCCATTGGAGGGGGACTACCCGATGCCGACCCCCACGAAACACGTCCCCGGCTGGTCGCGACGGTTCGATCGCACCGCCCCCCGGCGAGTGCCCTCAGCCGCCGCCCGCCGGTCTGCGGTGCGCGGCAGGGCCCCCTGAGAGCCCCGAGAGTTGGGAAACTTGTACTACCGAATGTCGTAATCCGGGGTTGATCAACTACGGTATGGCGCATGGACTTCGTCTACAACCTGATGGTCGTGGCGCATTTGCTCGGTATGGCGGCGGTGGTCGGCGGGTACGCCGCCTCCCAGCCGCGGGTGTCGGAACTGATGGTGTGGGGCGCGCGGGCCCAGCTGATCACCGGCATCATCCTGGTGGGTATGGCCGAGTCGATCGACTCGCTCGGCAAGGATCCGAATATGACGAAGATCGGCGTGAAACTCGTTGTCTCCGTGGCCGTTGCGGCCTTCGCGGAGATGGGGCGGGCCGATGCCAAGCGCGGTAAGGCGGTGCCGTGGATGACCCACGCCGCCGGCGGCCTGGCCATTGTCAACGTCTTCATCGCCACGCTGTGGAGCTGACCGCCGCATAGGACTTCGCCATCTCGGCGGCGACCACCGCCTGACCGGCCATGGTCAGGTGGATACGGTCGGCGCTGAGCCAATCCGGCCGCAATCTGGCCGGATGGGACCAGAACTCGGTGAGGATGGCGTCGTGGCGGGCGGCCACGCGGCGCACGCTCTCGGCGAAGCCCGCGAACAGCGGGCGCAGCGGCCGCAGTGCGCCGGTGAACGAGTCGGCCAGGGTGAACAGCGACAGCCGCGCGCCGGTGGCGGCGACGGCCAGGCACAATTCGTCGAGGTCGCGTTCGACCAGGGCGAGATCGGCGTTCTTACGGAACAGGTCGTTGCCGCCGCAGCTGATGTGCACCAGATCCGGCTGGAAATCGACCAGGCTCGGGAACTGTTCGGCGGCCACCTCCGGAATGGTCGCGCCGATGCGGCCGGTATTGAGGTACGCCGTCTCCGGATGGGCGGCGGTCAGCCAGCGCGCCAGGCGATGCCCCCACGGAATGGGTTCGTAGCCGGTCACCGGATCGCCGACGCCCGCCGCGGTGGAATCGCCGATAATGGCGAAACGCCGCCACGGGACCAGTCCCAGCACAGCCCGGCCGTCCGAATCCGGCAGGCACATCGGATCATTGGCTTCGGTGCGCACCTCGGGATCGGCGATCACCTCGGTGTGGATGTTGTTGCGGATCATGCGTTTACCTCCTCGGAACGAACGGGCAGGGCCGCCAGTATGGCGGCCGCGAGCGCGATGGCGGCACAGACGGCGAACAGGGTGTGGAAGGCGGTGAGCCCGTCCTCTGGATTCGCCGCGAACACGGCGGCCAGGACGGCGACGCCGAGCGCCCCGCCGGACTGGCGGGCGGTGAGGTTCATGCCGATTCCGGCGGCGAATTGCCGCGGCGGCAGCGAACGCGCGGCCATGGTGGCCAGCACGGTGATGAGCAGGCCGATCCCGCCGCCGCCGAGGATTCCGGCAGGAACCCACGCCGACCAGAACGCCGGGGTCGCATTCCAGGCGCCGGTGCTCATGTAGAAGGTGGACGCCGCGAACAACAGCGCACCGGCGACGGCGAGCGGGCGGTTCCAGCGCTCGGGCGCCCGCCCGGCCAGCACGGCCGTGACCATGGCCGCGATGGCGCCGACGGTCATGGCGCCCGCCGAGGTGAGCACCGAGTAGTGCCAGACGGCGTCGAGCCAGATCGGCCCGGCCAGCAGCCACGCGAACATGGTGGCGCCGAAGACGAAAGCGACCGCATTGACGAGCGCGTAGCGGTGATGCCGCCACAACCCGACCGCAATGGCCGGGCGCGGATGCCGCCGCGACCGCCACAGCGCGAGGGCCAGCAGCGCGAGTCCGCCGAGCCCGCACACGAGTGTGCGCCACGACCCCCAATCCCATTGCTGTCCTTGGGTGACCGCGGCGACGACGGCCCCGATGCCGAGTCCGGTGGCGAGGGTTCCGATCGGGTCGGGCAATCCGTCACCGTGCCGCACATCCTTGGCGGTCAGGCGCCAGGCGAGCGCGACGAGCACGGCGGTGACGGGCACGTTCACCACGAAAACCGAACGCCACCCGAACCATTCGACCAGCGCCCCACCGGCGGCCGGGCCCACGGTGGCGGCGAACCCACCGGCGGCGGTCCAGGCGGCCATGGCCACGCCGACGCGTGCGGCGGGCGTCACGCTCAGCACCACGCCCAGTCCCGCGGGAATCAGGAATGCCGCGGTCGCGCCCTGCGCGAACCGGCCCGCAATGAGCCATTCGGCGCCCGGCGCGAGCCCGCACAGCAGTGAGGTGAGCGCGAATCCGGCCAGGGCGTACAGGAATACGCGCGCCCGGCCCAGCGCATCGGCCAGCTGCCCCGCCGGGGTCAGAAATGCGGCGAATGCGACGGCATACCCGCTGACCACCCAGGTGAGGCTGGTCGCGGAGGTCTCCGGGAAGTCGCGGGTGATCGCCGGGAAAGCGATATTGACGACGGAGAGATCGAGAAAGGCGACGAATGCCGCACCGCAGGCGACCAGGAGCGCGCGGCGCGCGGTGCGATCCGGTGCGGGAGTCGCGGGCGGAGGAGCGGAGGGCGGGAGGTCGGCGGATGCGGCGTGCTGCCGCGGCGTCAACTCGGTCATGGAAGGACTTTCGAGGCGAGGAGCTGCGAGGCGAGGTCAAACTGTACGCACGATCGTGCGTTTTGTTGAAAAGTACGACCGATCGTGCTTTTTTGCAAGAGTTGATGCCAGAATGGAGACGTGCCCGAGCCGACCACCTCCGCCGAAGCGCAGATATCCGATCAGCGCCTGCTCAAAGGCGCCCGCGCCCGCGCCACCATTGCCCGCCACGCCGCCGACGTCGCCTCCGCCGAGGGCCTGACCGGCCTGAGCCTGGGCCGTCTCGCCACCGACCTCGGCGTGAGCAAGAGCGGCGTGGCAACCCTGTTCGGCACCAAGGAGAAACTCCAGCTGGCCGCCGTCGAATCCGCCCGCGAGGTCTTCATCCAGCACGTCATCGTCCCGGCCCTGGGTCAGGACAAGGGCATGCCCCGCCTGCGCGCCCTCATCGACAACTGGTTCGCCTACATTGCCGAGCCGGTCCTGCCCGGCGGTTGCTTCCGCGTCCAGAGCGCCGCCGAGTTCGACTCCCGCCCCGGCCCCGTCCGCGACGCCCTCGCCGCCGACCGCGCCGATTGGTTCGCCTTACTGGAGAAGGAAATCCGCCGCGCCCAGGATCAGGGCCACCTCACCGCCCACGACCCGCACGCCCTGGCCTTCCAGCTCGACGCCATCGTCGCCGCCGCCAATACCGCCGCCCAGATGGGCGAGGACTCCGCCCTCACCACCGCCCGCGGCATCATCGACGCGCTGATCGGGGGGAATGCGTAATCGGTTCGCGGAGTGCAAGTGTGCACCGCGCGCGGGTGTGCAGTTTGCGTGCGATGCATGAATGCACGCTGTTCACAGGTGGTTTCACGTGGATCGGGGCGCGTACATGATGAGCGCCACACCGGCCAGGCAGATGAGGGCGCCGAGCACGTCCCAGCGGTCGGGGCGGAAGCCGTCGACGGCCATGCCCCACGCCAGGGAACCGGCCACGAACACGCCGCCGTACGCGGCGAGAATGCGGCCGAAGTTGGCATCGGGCTGCAGGGTGGCGACGAAGCCGTAGAGGCCCAGGGCAATCACGCCCGCGCCGATCCAGGCCCAGCCGCGGTGCTCGCGGACGCCCTGCCACACCAGCCAGGCGCCGCCGATCTCGGCGACGGCCGCCAGGGCGAAGAGCAGGATCGAACGCAGCACCATGATCAACAATCTAGGACCCGGCCGGGCCGCCCTCATGCGCGACCCGGCCGGAATCTCAACTGCCGGAGGAACCGGCCTCGAACAGCTGCTGACCCAGATAGCCGCCCGGCGCGGGGACGCCGGGCGGGATGGCGTACACGGCCGAACCGACCGGTACCGTCCACTGGTTGAGTGCGTCGAATTCATTGAGCCGCACCTGAACCGGCAGATACTGCGCATCGATATCGCGCTGGAACGAGGCGAACAGCAGACCCGAATTCGACACCTGACCCGGTGGCGGCGGATCGTCGTAGTTGTAGCCGCGGCGCAGGAAGCGCTCACCGTCGTGCTGGTGGTGGGCGCGCGCGATATGCGATGACGGCGGGATGACCGGGATGCCGTACTTGTCGACGGCGGTGAAGTCCGGGTCGTCGAACTCCTTCTCCCCGCCGAGCGGCGCGCCGTTGTCGACGCGCCGGCCCACGGTGATGGCGCGGGCATCGGCGTCGAGCTCGTCCCAGGTGTCGAGGATCATCTCGATGCGTCGCAACACCATGGAGGTGCCGCCCGCCATCCACGGCCGGTGGGAGCCGTCGTCCCATACCAGGCGATCGAAATCGATTGTGCCCGGGGCGATATTGACGGTCCCGTCCACCGAGCCCATGAGATTGCGCATGGTCTGCCCCTTGGCGGCATTGCGGAATCCCTGCTGCACCCATTTCACGGTGACCAGCGATTTCACATGCTTGGACAGCACGCGCACCGCATGCGAGACGGTGGTCGCCTCATCGGCGCAGATCTGCAGCATGAGATCGGTGCCGCCGTACGCGGGATCGAGACGGTCGATCTTCTCGAAGGCGGGCAAGGGCTTCAGCCAATGCGGGCGCAGATTCGACAGCCCCGCCTTGGCGAACAGCTCCGGCCCGAATCCCACGGTCACGGTGAGCCGGGCCGGGCGCGCGGCCAATTCCGGTTCGGTATCGGCGAGCGCGGGCTTGCCCTGGGTGAGCCGCGCCGCGTCATCGGTCCAGATCTTGAGCACGCCGATCACGTCCTGGCGATCGGCGCCCTCGACCAGGTCGTAGCCGACGAACGCCACATGATTCTGCGGATCGGTCTCGACCCCGGCCTGATGGGTCCCGTAGAACGAGACGGTCTCCTGCGCCGGATCCCGATCATGCTCGCGATGGGTGAGAGTGGCCGCACCCCAGCCGATTCCGGCCGCCCCGGCCGCGCCCGCCACGACGGCGCCGCCGCCGAGCAGACGCCGCCGGGAGAACCCCTTGGGATGCGGAGTATTCGGCTCAGCCACCGTGGGCGGCATTGTCGGCGCCGGGCTCGTAATTCTCCTTGCCGCCGGCGAAGTCGCGCACCTGCGCGGTGACGGTGGTGGTGGAGCCATCGGAGAAGGTCAGCGTGATGGGCGTCTCCGCGCCGGTGCGCAGCGGCTCCTTCAGCTCCATGAACATGAGGTGGTCGGCGCCCGGCTTCAGCGTGGCGGAGCCGTGCGCGGGAATGGTGAGCCCGCCTTCCTTGGGGCGCATGGTCTTGTCGCCGGTGGCCGAATCGGCGACGACCTCGTGGATCTCCACGCGCGCCGACACCGGGCTGGAGGCGGCGACCAGCTGCACCGGCTGGTCGCTGGAATTCTTCAGCTCGCCGAAGGCGGCCGACATGCCGCTGTCGGCGGCCTTGATCCACTGATCGTTCATGCTCACGCTGTCGGCGGCCTTACCGGCGGAGCTGCTCGACCCGGAATCCGAGGAACACGCGACGGGGAACACGGCGACGGCCGCGAGGGCGGCGACGGCGCCGAGACGGCGAGCGGTGGTGGCCGTACGCAGGCGGCCGAGAACAGACTTGGACACGAATCACTCCGAATCGTCGAAATAGACAGGGAATTCGCTCCGGGCGCGCGGCGCTACGCGGGTGTGTTCAGCACACGGAATGCGCCGGCTGCTATGCCGGAGTGAGGTGAAGAAGAGGATTCGTGTTCCGAGGCGGTCCGCGGCGTCCGATGCCGGGGCTCACCAGTAGCCGCCGCGCCATGGCCCGCTCATCGGCGGCGAACGCGCGCCCGGGTCGTTCCGGCGGCACCGGCGCGAGCCCCAACGCGACAATGAACCGCCGCAGGCTCGTGATCGCCCGCCGCACCCCGGCTTCGGCCGCCGAGATGAGCACCGCGCCCACCGGAATGGCCACCAGGTGCGCGGCCACCATGAGCGGCGTCACCGAGTGATGATGATGCGTCGGCGAAACCGACAGCGCGACATGCCCGATGGCTTGTCCGACCGTCAGCATCCCCATGAGCGCGGCGACCCCGCCCCGCGGCCGCACCGATCCGACCACCACCCCGATCAGCGCACACGCCGCGACGAGCAACGCCACCGACGAGCCATCCGGCGTAGTCGTCCCGCCGCCGAGGGCATGCGCGAAAATCGCGACCGCCCCCGAGGCCGCGCCGACCCCAGCGCCGCGCAGGCGCGCGGTGTGATCGGTCGGTGAGGGCACCCGAATATGCTACGACCGCGCGTAGTCGGTACCGCGCTCAGGTGGTATGACCGGCGTCTCTGCTTCGGACCGCCGTGCTTGTTCAGCTCCGGGGCCGATCTCCGCATGGCAGACGAGGCCGTCAACCATGACGTCCATGTCGGTCGGTTTGGGTAGCGTCGGTGCCGTGGAAATTGGGGAACGTATCCAAGAGCTGGCGGACCGGATCGTGGCGTTGCGGGACGCCTACTACCAGGGCTCGCCGCTGGTCGCCGATGCCGAGTACGACGGGATCGAGGATGAACTGCGCGAGTTGATCGCGGGCCATCCCGAACTCGCGCCCGATCCGAATCCGCTGGAGCAGGTCGGCGCGCCCGCGGTGCTGCACGCGCCGATCCGGCATTCGCGGCCGATGCTGTCGCTGGAGAAGGCGACCAAGCCCGAGCAGGTTGAGGCCTTCTTCAACCGGTTCCCCGGCCAGTCGGTGGTGGTGATGCCCAAGCTCGACGGGCTGTCGCTGGCGCTGGTCTTCGAGGACGGGCGGTTCGCGCGGGCCGTGACCCGGGGTGACGGCACCACCGGTGACGACGTGACGATGCTGGTGCGGGCGCTGGTCGACGGCGTTCCCGAGCGCATCGACGCACCGGGGCGGGTGGAGGTGCGCGGTGAGGCGGTCATGCTGCGGTCGACGTTCGCGGCGTACAACACCGCGCATCCGGACAAGCCGCTGATCAATCCGCGCAATGCGGCGGCGGGCACGCTGCGGGCCAAGGATCCGGCCACGGTGGCCGAGCGGCGCCTGCAGTTCTTCGGCTTCGACCTGGATGCCGCCGCGGGCGGCGCGGCGGTCGATCTGGAGGAGGGGCTGCTGGCGCTGGGCATCACCGGCGCGCGGATGCGGCATTGCTCCGACGCCGAGCAGGCGCAGGCTGCGATCTCCGCGATCGAGAACGGTCGCAATGACCTGGACTACGACCTCGACGGCGCGGTGCTGCGGCTGGCCGACCGGGATGCCTACGCGGCGGCCGGAACTCGATCGAACTCCCCGCGCGGCGCGCTGGCGTTCAAGTTCGCCGCCGAAGAGAAGACCACACTGCTGCGCGAGGTCGTCTGGGATGTCGGCAAGACGGGCAAGATCGTCCCGGTCGCCTGGCTGGAGCCGGTGTTCGTGGGCGGCACCACGGTCACCAAGGCCACCCTGGCCAACCAGGAGGTGATCCGCGCCCGCGACATCAAGGTCGGCGACACGGTTCTGGTGCGCCGCGCGGGCGATGTGATCCCGTTCGTGGCGGGCGTGCTCGACGCCGCCAAGCGCACGGGCGAGGAACGCGAGATCATCCCGCCCACCGCCTGCCCCTCCTGCGGGCAGCCGGTGACCGAACAGGGCAATAGCCGAGAGTTGTTCTGCACCAATGTCTCCTGCCCCGCACAGACGGTTCGCAGGCTCATCCACTGGGCCTCCCGCGCGGCCGCGGACATCGACGCCATCGGGCCGGTATGGATCGAGCGCCTGGCCGAGGCGGGCATCCTCACCAGCCCCTCGGACTTCTACACCCTGACCAAGGAACGCCTGCTCGAATTCGACCGCGTCGGCGAGGTTTCGGCGCAGCGCATGATCGACTCGATCGATGCGAGCCGTTCGGTCGGCCTGCGCCGCGCTCTCATCGGCCTGGCCATCCCCATGGCCTCCGACGGCACCGCGGCCCGCTTGGCCCGAGCCGGATTCGGCTCCCTGGAAGAAGTCGCCGACGCGGGCGAGGAACGCCTGGTCGCGGTGGACGACATCGGCGCGAAGGTCGCCGCCTCCCTGGTCACCCACCTGACCCGCCTGCGCCCGGAGCTCGAGCGCCTGCGCGCGGCGGGCGTCTCCCTGGACGTGCGCGAGGAGGACCTGCCCCCGGTCGTCGCCGCCGGCGCGCCGCTGGAGGGCAAGACCGTGGTGATCACCGGCGCCATCAGCGACCCGCGTTCCGGCGAGAAGGTCGCCCGCCCGGCCTTCCAGCGCCTGTGTGAGCAGGCGGGCGCGACGGCGGCCTCCTCGGTCTCGGCGAATACCGACATGCTCATCACCGGCGCGGGAGTCGGCGACAGCAAGCTGACCAAGGCGGAGAAGCTCGGCGTCGAGGTCGTCGACCAGGGCGAGATCTGGAAACTGCTGATCGCCGCCAACGTGGTCTAGAGCGGGTCGGACGCTGGCGTGGACCCATTGAAGTAGACCGATTGGTTTACTACGCTCTTTTCATGACCACGCCGACCGTCCTCACCGAACGCAGCGGGCACATCCTGACGATCACCCTGAACCGTCCGGACAAGCTCAATGCCTTCGACTTCCCGATGCTGCGCGAACTGGCCGAGGCCTACACCGAACTCGCGCACGACAAGACCCTGCGCGTCGGCGTCCTGCGCGCCGAGGGCCGCTACTTCACCAGCGGCCTCGACCTCGCCGCCCTGGCCCCGAAGCTGCCGCAGGAGGTCCTGTCCCAGCTCAATCCCTTTCCCTTCGAGCTGGTCCGGGGCCTGGTGCCCAAGGGTGGAGTCGATCCCTGGGGCATCACCACCCCGCTGTGCCGCAAACCGATCGTGACCGCCGTCGAAGGCCGCTGCTTCACCCTCGGCATCGAACTCCTCCTGGCGGCCAGCATCAATGTCGCCGACACCTCGGCCACCTTCACCCAATACGAGGTCAGCCGCGGCCTGTTCCCCTTCGGCGGCGGCACCGTCCGCTGGCCCCTGGCCGTCGGCACCCACAACGCCAACCGCTGGACCCTCACCGGCGACGAGTTCCCCGCCACCGAAGCCCACCGCATCGGCCTCATTCAAGAACTCACAGAACCGGGCCAGGCCGTGCCCAAAGCCCACGAAATCGCCGAAACCATTGCCCGCCAAGCCCCTTTGGGCGTCGAAACCATCCTCCGCAACGGCCGCCTCGCCCAGGACAAGGGCGCCGCGAAGGCCATCGGCAAGATCCGCATGGAATTCGCCCGCATCCTCACGACCAAGGACCTCCGCCGCGGCTTCCAAGCCTTCAAGAACCGCGAACAAGCCCGCTTCGAGGGAAACTGACTGCTCGGGTTCTAGCGATCGACTCTGCCGGTAAGGCCGCCGATCCGCGTATCGAGATTATCGGCGGAGATCACCGCGCAGAGGATGTCACCGCTCGGCACCATCCAGTAGTTCAGATGGCTGTTCCTCGACAGGATTTCGCCCAGCTCCCGTTTACAGAAGCCCCAGGCGTCGAGCCCCCCCGGCGGGATCCCGCTCGATGGCGGAGTCGTCCGCTTCGAGGATCACTTCGCCGTAATGCGGTTCCGAGCACGGCTTCAGGTGTACCGCTTCGTCGAATCGAGCGCTGTAGTCCCAGCAGTCGCCGACCTGGAGGTATGTGTGATCCTTGGACCCGCCGTCGTAGTAGTACAGCACCACCGCGCCGACCGTGAGCACGACTGTGGCGACGAGTGTTACGACGACGGTGGCGAGGATTCGCATGGTCGAGATCTCCAGTTGTCCTGTACGTCAACCGAAATGGTGTGCCTATCCATCCGAGCTCATTTCGGCGGGGTGGCGGGTCCGCTGACCGAAACGGTAGCCGACGGGGATTCCCGCGGCAGGGGCTTGGTTACCACGGGGAAACTCACGCGAGAGTTCCCGACCGGCGCGGGCGACGGATGACCCGGAAACACAACAAGGCCGGCAACGACCAGCGAGACCGCTGCGAAAACGCCGGCGACCGGTCGAATGAAGTCCGGCCACAGCTCGCGCGCCGACCGCGCCACCGATCCGGATATATCAGGCATGTTCCGCTCCCTACCGCGCCGGAGCCTTCACCGATCAGTCGCCCGGCAGACAGCATCCGTTACAACCGGAGCGAAGTCCAACAGGCGTGAATCTCCGTAACCGACAGCAAGTTTTGAGGAAGGCAACCCGACCGTAGGGGAGTGCATTCGACGCTCGAGCGCATCCGCCATTGCCGCGATCGCACAGACCCCGCCAGTACGACGTGGCGGACAGCGAGACCGGCCGCGGCGCAGACCATCCGCTATGCCGCGACCCCGGGCGATCTGGAGTGGGCCGCCGCGGCGGCGAACGCACCATATTGCCGAGCTGGGTGCATCTTTCCTGGTGAGTCGATAGGTTCGCGGCAGCGAGGTGTGGTGGGTGACTCGATCTCCCTCGGGTGAACTAGGACAGGTTCTGGCCTGGTCGGTTCCTAGGTTGATCTGCATGAACGCTGACATCATTCCCTTCCGGATTCAGATTCCGCAGGTTGAGCTCGATGATCTGCGTGACCGTCTCGCCCGTACCCGCTCGCCCTGTCCGGTGTCCGGCGCCGGCGCGCGGTGGGACCACGGCCGCCTATTGGGCCGACGGATTCGATTGGCGAGCCCACGAAGCCGAGCTGAACGCGTCGCCGCATTTCGTGACCGAGCTCGACGGCCAGACTATCCATTTCCTGCATCTGCACTCGACCGAATCCAACGCGTTGTCGGCGGGCCTGGCCGACTCTCCGATCCCGCAACTGGCAACTGACACCGTTGCCAGGAAGGCTGTCGTCTCGATGATTCGGCCGAGAGGGCAGCCTTGCTCGCGGACAGCGCGAATGGCTCCGGCGACGGAACGTGCGGCGGCATTCTGAAACGGCGTCGACCGGGAACTGGTGGCGGCAAAATGCGAGAAGGATCCGCCACCAGTTCCCGGTCGATGGTGTTTCGGTTTGGGTGGTCGGCTAGAGGGACGAGTGATTCCGGAAGGCATCGACAATGAGTACGGTGCCGAAGACCAGGAAGAGGGCGCGAACCGATAGGGGGCCGAAGCGGCGGAGCCCTCGGACGAGGGCGCGGTAGGAGCGTTGTGCGCGGGGGGAGGTGCGGGTTGCGGTGAATAGCACCAGGATTGGCGGTAGCAGGGCGATCAGGCAGTATGCGGCTACGATCAGTGGCCAGAGTGGGGGTCTTGGTTCTCGGACTGTGAGCATTGCCAGGGCTGCCAGGTAGGGGACTGCCGTGGGGGCTTGGCCGAGGCCGACGCCCGCTCCGATCAAGCCGAGCATCCAGGGTCGGCGGCGTGCTTCGACTACCCAGGGTGGTGTTGCGCCTGTGGTGGCGACCGGTAGTCGAATGGCCCCGAGGATCACGAGGATTGCACCGACGACGAGTTCTCCCCAATAGCGAACAGTCGGCGTGATGTCGAAGGCGACGAGGTCGGTCAGGAAGCTCAGCCCGAGTACGGTGCAGATTCCGAAAGCGGTTGTGACAGTGAAGATTCCTGTAATGAAGGCCAATGCTCCCGGTACCGGGGAGCGACGGCTCAGGCGGCTGTCGACGACCACCGCGGCGGTGATCCCTATGTTCAGGACGTGGAGGGAATCGAGGAAGGCGAACCCTGCAAGTGCCAGTAATAAGGTCAACATGACCCTACCGACCATACGGTAGGTAACGATTCGGTTCGGCAGCACGGTGTGACCTGCGGATATCCAGCTCGGGCCGGATTTGCCGGCCTGCTGTGGGGGCGTCTCCACAAGATCTTCACAATCGATGCAACGCATCTCCACGCCGACCTCATAGGGTCACCTGCATGGAACACAGCCAGCAGCGCACCGGGCGACGGATTCTGGTGGTGGAGGACGAGCCCACCATTGCCGAATCCGTGGCCGCTCGGCTGCGTGCCGAGGGGTTCACCGTGGATCTCGCGCACAATGGGCCCGCGGCCGTGGCGGCGGCGGAGGATCTGGATCCGGATCTGGTCGTGCTCGATGTGATGCTGCCGGGGTTCGACGGGCTCGAGGTGTGCCGGCGGATTCAGGCTCGGCGGCCGGTGCCGGTGCTCATGCTCACGGCGCGGACGGATGAGACCGATGTGCTGGTGGGGCTCGGGGTGGGGGCGGACGACTACTTGACCAAGCCGTTCTCCATGCGGGTGCTCACCGCTCGCGTGCACGCGTTGCTGCGGCGGGTCGAGCGGACGGCCGAGTCGGGAGCGACCCTGGTCGTGGGCGACCTACGCATCGATATCGATCAGCGGCGGGTGTGGCGGGCCGATGCCGAAACTCAGCTCACGCCATTGGAATTCGAGTTGCTCGTGCATCTGGCGCGGCGGCCGCGGACCGTGCTGGCCCGGGAACGACTGCTCAGCGAGGTGTGGGGGTGGGCCGACGCGTCGGGCACGCGCGCCGTCGATTCCCACGTCAAGGCCCTGCGCCGCAAGCTCGGCGCGGATCTGATCCGCACGGTGCACGGCGTCGGCTATGCCCTGGAGGCGCGATGACGCCGGAGCGGGGACCAGCGCTGAGCACGAGCGAAACGCTTCCGTTCAAGGTCCGCGTGCGCGCCGCCGCCGACAAGCTGTCGGCCTGGTTGCCGCGGCCGCTCGATCGGGTGCGGTCGATCAAGCTGAAGCTGGCCATCCTCATGGTCGGCTCCGGTGCCGCCGCGTTCGGATACTTCGGCTGGCGGATCGGATGGCTGCCGCAGACCACCACCATCGGCGCCATGCTCATCGCGCTGGTGCTGTCGCAGATCCTCGCCCACGGCATGACATTGCCGCTGCGGCAGATGACCGCGGCCGCCAAACGCATGGCGCAGGGTGACTATTCGCATCGGGTGCTCGCCACCTCGCGCGACGAGGTGGGTCAGCTGGCCGAGGCCTTCAACCAGATGGCCGCCGATCTGGCCGCCGCCGACCAGCAGCGCCGCGACTTCATCGCGAACGTGTCCCACGAATTGCGCACGCCCATCACGGCATTGGGTGCGGTGCTGGAGAACCTCGTCGACGGCGTCGCCGAACCCGATCCGGCCACCCTGCGGACCGCGCTCGCCCAGACCGAGCGGCTGAGCCTACTGGTCTCCGAACTCCTCGCGCTGTCGAGCATCGAAGCCGGTGCGGTGCGCCTGGACCTGGAAACCACTCCGCTGCAACCCCTCCTGAAGGAGGTCGTCGCCGAAGCCGAGGTCATGGCCGCCGCCGTCGACCGCCCCGTCCGCTTCACCACACACCTCGCCACCCCCGGCCTCACCGTCCGCGCCGACAGCGCCCGCCTGCACCAGGTCCTGCTCAACCTCCTCGACAACGCCACCCGCCACGGCCCCGCCCACGGCGAAGTCCGCATCGAAGCCCACGCCCGCGGCGGGCACGTCGTCATCGAAGTCCAGGACGAGGGCCCCGGCATTCCACCGGCCGAACGCGCCCGCGTCTTCGAACGCTTCACCCGCGGCCGCACCACCAATGGCGGCACCGGCCTCGGCCTGGCCATCGCCCGCTGGATCGTCGAACTGCACGGCGGCACCATCGCCATCGCCGACCCGGGCTCCCGCATCCGGGTAACCCTCCCCACCTCCTGAAACGACATACCCACAACCACCTCTCGGCCCCACCCGGCCGCCGGGACGGTCCCGCACACGCAACGGAGAACCCATGCCCGACAACCCGACCCCCACCGACCCCGCCGATCCGGCCCCCACCCGCCCGAAGCGCAAACGCCCACCGGTCCTGCCCATCCAGCGCATGACACCCCGCGGCCCGGTCGACGCCCCCGCCGGACCCTCCGACGCAGCAGGGCAGCGCAGCGGAACGGCCACGGACCCGGCGAGTTCGGAAGCGGCGGCACCGGACTCCGAAACCGCGCTGACGACACGCACCCATGCGGTGGAGTCATCCACGCCCCAGGCGCAGGCGGCCTCGGTTCCCGCCACAGGTACCGGCACCGTCGCTTCCGCCACGCCACCTCCGCCGAGCGCTCCGGCACACGGCGGCAATGGCACTGTGTCCGAGGATCTGTTCGGCTCGGCGCCCTACCCGAGGGCTCCACTGCCGCCGCGTGTCCCACCGCGATCCATGCGCGTACCCCTGCCACGTGGCGCCTTGCTCGCCACAGCGCTCACGGGAATCGCCGCCGCCGTATTCATCCCGCTGGACCGCCCCGGCATCGGCTGGCTCCTTGCCGGTCTGGCGACAGCGGGCGCGGTGTACACGGTGGACCGTATGGCCCGACGCGCCACTCCGACCGACGCCACACCGGACAGCTCTCCGGCTGCCACTACGCCGAGCGGTTCGCCAGTCGCTGTCGCATCAGCCGGCTCTCTGGTCGTGGCAGGCGTGGCTTCGACGAGCTCTGAAAATGTAAGCAGGAACCCCGGAACCGGCGGGGCCGGTCGGGCACCCCGAACCTGTGGAGTCGCGCAGGGCGCCGGTGAGGGCGGTGGTTCCACCGCAGCCGATCACGAGATCGACGAGACTCGGGGTGTGCGGCCGGCTGCGGACGAGCAGTCCGGTGAAGAGCCGCAAGGCTTGCCGGCCCGGCCGAATGCTCAGGCTGAGCACGGCGAGGAAGCTGCGGTCGGCGAACGGCCGGCCCAGGGCGCTGGTATCGGCGCCGGCGTCGCCGCGTCGGCCGCGCGGAATTCCGGGGATCGCGGGTCACTCGAGTCGCTGCGCCGGTGGGCGCCGTTGTGGTGGACCGCGATTGCGTTGGGGCTCTTGGCTGTTGGGGCTGTGCGGGCGGCGGAGTGGTTGTTCGTGCTGTGTTTGCTGGGGGCGGCGGTGGCCGGGTCGCTGGCGGTGGTCAGGCGGTCGGTTTATGGGCTGGTGTTCGACATGGCGGCGGTGCCGGTGTCGGCGGTGATGTCGGTGCCGTGGCTGTATCGAGGGGTGCAGCGGGTGCGGGGGCGGCGGGTGTCGTCGGTGCAGCGGGTGGGGTGGTCGGTGGCGGCGACGGTGGGGGTGCTGCTGGTGTTCGTGCCGTTGCTGGCGGGGGCGGACGCGGTGTTCGCGCGGCTGGTGGAGAGCGTGGTGCCGGAGTTCGAGGTGGACTCGGTGGTGCGGTGGGTGTTCGTGGGGACCGTGGCGGGGTTGGGTGCGACGGGGGCGTTGTATCTGCTGGCGGGGCCGCCGCCGGCGGCGGCGGGGGAGTCGGATTCGGTTGCGGGGCGGCTGGTTCGGAGGCGGTGGTCGCGCATCGAGTGGGGGCTGCCGATGGGGGCGTTGACGGTGGTGTTCGCGGTGTTCGTGGGGACGCAGCTGGCGGTGCTGTTCGGCGGGGCGGAGTACGTGCGGCGCAATGCGGATCTCACGGTGGCGGAATATGCGCGCAGCGGGTTCTGGCAGCTGTCGATCGTCAGCATGCTCACCCTCGCGGTGATCGCGGTGGTGCAGACGTGGGCGGCGCAGGAACAGGCGCGGGATCGGCTGTGGCTGCGGGTGGCGGTGGCGGCGGTGAGCGTGCTGACGCTGGTGATCGTGGCTTCGGCATTGCACCGGATGTGGCTGTACCAGCAGTCGTTCGGGTTCACCGTGCTGCGGCTGCTGGTGGAGGTGTTCGAAGTGTGGATCGGGGTGGTGTATCTGCTGGTGCTGGCCAGTCTGGTGCGGTTGCGGCGGCAGTGGGTGCCGCGGGCCGCGATCGGCGCGGGCGCGGCCACCCTGCTGGTGCTGGCCGTCGTGAATCCGGAACTGCTCATCGCCGACCGCAATATCGATCGCTGGCTGGCGGGCACCACGGTCGCGGTCCACCCGGGCGAGGCGCAGTACACGGGTCGCCGGGAAACCACGCAGGACCTCGACATCGACTATCTGGGCGGGCTGTCCACCGATGCCCTGCCCGCCACCGACCGGCTGCCCGAACCGCAGCGCAGCGCGATCGAGAACGCCATCCGCCACGGCCTCGACGACGACACCTGGCAGGGCTGGAACCGGTCGCGTTCGGCCGCCCGCTGAGCCCGATCCCGGGCGCGGGCCCGTCCCCGGGAGGGAAGGGGACGGACCCGCGCCGAGATGGTGCGCCGCAAGGGGGAGTAACCGGTCAGGCGCGCAGCCGCGCCAGCAGCCCGAGCGCGATCTCCAGTGTCGCGTCGGCCGAGTCGGCGACATACATCGGATCGATGAAGTAGTCGTCGAATCCGGTGTCGGCGGCGACCTGTTCGATGGTGTCGGCGACCAGGCCCATATCGGTGCCCGCCGCGACATTCACGCGCAGGATCGTGGAGATGGCCCGCGGATCCCGCCCCGCCGCCTCCGCGGCGCGATCGATCACGGCCCGCAGCTTCAGCAGCTGCTTACCCCAGCCGGGCGGACCGGGTACGGGCACGACCGGCAGCCAGCCGTCGCCGCGGCGGCCGATGCGCGCCAACCCCTCGGCGCTGAACGCGCCCAGGTGAATCGGCGGCCGCGGCCGCTGCACCGGCTTCAGCTCGGTGCGATGCTCGGGCACGGTCACGAATCGCCCCTGATACGAGGCCGGATCGGTGGTCCAGATCGCTTCCAGCGCATCGAGAGTCTCGTCCAGTCGCGCCCCGCGATGGGTGAAGGGCACCCCCGCCGCCTCGTATTCCTCCGGCGACCAGCCGATCCCGAACCCGGGCACCAGCCGCCCGCTACTGACCACATCCAGGGTGGTCAGCGCCCGCGCCAGCACGGCGGGCCGATGCAGCGGCGCGATGAGCACATTGGTGCCCAGCCGGACTCGTTCGGTCACCGCGGCGGCGAGCCCGAGCACCAGGAACGGATCCAGCACGAGGTTGAACTCGTCGGGAATGGTGTCCTTGCCCGCGTACCCGACCTTCGGATCGGTGGCCGCGATCAGCCGCTCACCCACCCAGAGGCTGTCCGCGCCCGCCTTTTCCAGCTCGATCGCCAAACGCGGGATCTGTGCGCCTTCGCGGGCCTGCGGACCGTGCTGGGGAAGTGAGAAGCCGATTTTCACGTCTTCCTGGTTACCAGACGCCGGTAGCGCGGCCCGCCACGGCGGCATCCCCGGTGACGCACGCATGATGGGATCGTGAGCGAACATAAAGACCGCATGCTGGCCGGCGAGCTCTACCGCGACAATGATCCCGACCTCGTCGCCGAGCGGCTGCGCTGCGGGCAGCTGCTGGACAAGTTCAATGCGACCGGCGCGGGGGAGGACGCGCAACGCCGCACCATCCTGGAGGATCTGCTCGGCGGCATCGGGGAGGGCTCGTGGATCATGCCGCGCTTCCAATGCGATTACGGATACCTGATCCGGCTGGGCGACAACAGCTTCCTCAACTACGACGCCATCCTGATGGACTGCGCGCCCATCACCATCGGCAATGACGTCTCCATCGGCCCGCGCGCCCAGCTGCTGACCGCACTGCACCCGATGGAGGATCACGAATTGCGCCGCCGGCGCTGGGAAACCGCCGCCCCCATCACGATTGGCGACAATGTGTGGCTCGGCGGTGGCGTGATCGTCTGCCCCGGGGTGACGATCGGTGCGAACACCGTGGTCGGCGCGGGCAGTGTGGTCACCAAGGATCTGCCCGAAAAGGTCTTCGCCGCAGGCAATCCCGCCCGCGTCATCCGGACCCTGTGAATCTCGCGAAAGTCACTGTCCGGCAACGGTTCAACGACTGTCACGCTGCACAAACCCGGTCGCGGAATTCGAACGCTTTGCCGTAGTGACAGGATGCCCGGTGGCCCGCTACCGTCTGAGACAACGCGCTCGCGTGGTGGCGGGCCGCATCGGCAAAGGAGCCGAATCATGGCGCATCCGCACGAGTTCTCGCCGACCTCGCCCGCCCTGCCCGCGCGCGGCGTCCCGCTGCCGCCGAATGCGCGCTTCCCGCTGCAACCGGTGCGATACCCGCGCATCCGCCTGCACCGCGGGGTCGGAATCGAGTTGAGCGACGGCACGATTCTCTCCGCCGACATCACCCGTCCGGCCGACCGGCACGGCAATCCGGTCACCGATCCGCTGCCGGCCGTCATAACGCTCACGCCGTACAACAAGACGCTGATGACGCGTGCCAACCCGCTCATCAACGTGATCTCCGCGGTCGGGCCGCTCATCTATCGCGTGGTCCCGCCCTCCGCGCACGGGCGCGCGGGCGGGCGTGAGATGCTGCGCGCCCTCGGCGGCGGCGCCCTGGAATCGGTGCGCGCCAGCCGGACCCTGGTGTCCCGCGGCTACGTGCATGTCGCCGTCGATGTGCGCGGCACCGGAACCTCCACCGGCCGTATGGAAATCATGTCCGAGCGCGAGCAGCGCGATCACCTCGAGGTCCTGGACTGGGTGCGCGCCCAGTCGTGGTGCGACGGCGATCTCGCCATGACCGGCATCTCCTACCTGGCCATCACCGCCTTGCAGACCGCCGGGCACCGCCCGCCGGGCCTGAAAGCCGTGTTCGCGCTGGTCGGCTCCGAGGATCCCACCCGCGACATCATCCTCACCGGCGGCGTCCAATCCATGTTCACCCTCGGCTGGGTCGCCGGAGTCAATGGCATGAAATGGCTGCCCTCCATCCCCGGCCTGCTGAAATCCGGCGCCGCCCCGCGCTATCTGCGCGACCGACTGGCCAGCCCCTTCACGCGCCTCTCCGATATCGCGGGCGCCATGGTCGACGACCAGCACCGCGAGCACTTCTACACCGACGACGCCCGCACCCGCCGACCCAATCTGGAGAACTTCACCGCCGCCACCTGGATCCACGCCGGCTGGCACGATGTGTTCGCCCGCTCCGCGCCCGCCCTGCACCAGCGCCTCCAACTCCCGCCCGGCGCAGCCCAACTCGTCGTCGAGGACGGCTATCACGTCGGGCCCGGCACCGGTTTCGGCAGCCCGGATCATCCGCAACGCCTCGACGAACTGCAGTGCGCGTTCTTCGACCGCTGGGTCAAGGGCATCGACAATGGCATCGACGCATACGGGCCGGTCACCGTGCGCCAGCTCGGCGGCGACTGGGTCAGCCGCGATGCCTACCCGCATCCCGCCGCCCATGTGCACAGCTGGCAGCTGTCGGCCCGCCCCAGCGGCACCGCCGCGCACGCCGCCGCCGACGGCTCCCTCGGCGGCGACCCGGACCGGTATCCGCAGCGAATCCGCCTGCCCCGCAAGCGCCCCGCCATCGCCTCCCAGACCAGCAGCTGGATCCTCATGGGCCTGCCCACCCTGCTCGGCCGCGACTGGTCGGTCGACGATCGCGCCCACGAAGCCGGGGCCGCCACCTTCACCGGTCCGGCGCTCACCGGCGACCTGCTCATCTCCGGCCCGCTGAACCTGCACCTGCGCGTGGTCACCGGCGGCACCGACGCCTTCTGGGCCGTCACCGTCTGCGATGTGGCCCCCGACGGCGCCTCGACCGTCATCGCCCGCGGCGCGCTGCGGTCCACCCGCCGCGCCATCAGCGAAACCACCAGCCTGTACCGCGACGGCGAACTGCTCAGCCCCGACCACCCGCTCACCGCCGAATCGATCCTGCCCGTCAAACCCGGTCTGCCCCATGATCTCGACATCGACCTCACTCCCACCGAAGCCGTCCTGCGCACCGGGCATCGCCTGCGCGTGGCCGTGGCCCGCACCAGCTGGCCCCGCTACTTCCTGACTCCGGCGGTCGCCCGCCACATGAAGGATCAGACCATCGTGCTCGACCCCCGCCACCCGAGCCGCCTGACCTTTCTCGCCACTCCGCTCGCCACGGAAATCGCGGCGGAATCAGCGTGACCGGTTCAGATCGGTGAGGAGGTCATCGAGGGCCTTGCCGAGGGCCTCGGAATTGGCCGGGGTGAACCAGGTGGTGCGGATGCGCTCGTTGCTGCCCTTCGGCGTCTCGTGGTCGGCCGCGAGCCGGGGCAGCGAGCGGGTCTCATCGCCCAGGGACCGCCCGACGCCCTGAAACAGGCTGCGCACATAGCGATCCGCGTCCTCGGCGGCGACGCCGTGATCGGCGGCCCAGGACGCGAGCGTCGCGAGATACGAGTAGTGGGCGGTCAGCGTTCCCGTCAGCGCCGAGAACACATTGAACGCCGCCTCGTCCGCGACCGGAACCACCCCGCCCAAGCTCTCGAAGAGCTCATCGATCACCGGGTGCGCCGGATAGGTCACCGTCACCGAACGACGTTCCCGGATGGCGGGCAGCGGGATGGCCCGCACCAGCGCGGCATCGGTGCCCAGGGCGGTGCGCAGATCGTCATTGGCGACGCCCGCCATCACATTCACCACGATCTTGTCCGCGTCCACCCGCACCCCGGCGAGCGCTTCGCGCCGGTCGTCGCGCCGCACCGCGATGATCACCACATCCGAACTGTCCACGACGGCTTGATTGTCGGCGCACACCCGCACACCCCGATACCGCTCGGCCAGCTCCGCAGCCGTGCGGGCGCCACGCGGGGAGAGAAATACCTCGACCGACTCGTCGCCCCCGCTCCGCAGACCCGCGACCAGGGCCCGGCCGATCTCGCCGACCCCGATGATGCCGATGCGCTTCACTACCCATTCCTCCATAAGCTCGCTGACCGCGTACAGCAGTGTGACGTGATACCCGACCACGGTGACACGCGCACTGCTGCGCGGGGGAGCAGACCGGCCGCACCGCACGCCGTCGATCCGTGAAACCTCCACTGCCGCAATATGCCGCGCCGTACCGTTGAACAATGGAGCCGGTTCTCGTCACCGGTGCCGCCGGGGGACGACAAGGATCGACCGGTCGGCACCTCACCGCACAACTGCTCGGCCGCGGCATCCCCGTCCGCGCCCTCGTTCACACCGATGACGGACGCGCCACAGTACTGCGCGCGCTCGGCGCCAAGGTCGTCATCGGCGATCTCCGCGATATCGCCGTCGCCCGCGCCGCCCTCGCCGGAACCCGTGCCGCCTATTTCACCTATCCGGTCATCGACGGACTCCTCGATGCCGCAGGCGCATTCGCCGTCGCCGCGCGTGAGGCCGGTCTGCGACGCGTGGTCGCCGTCTCCCAGCTCGCCGCCGGGCCGCATGCCCTCACCCCGCGCATGCGCCAGCACTGGGTGGCCGAGCAGATCCTCGATTGGGCCGGGATCGGCGCGGTCCACTTGCGCGCCGCCGTCTTCCACGAGAATCTTGCCCGCATCGCCGACACCGGGACGGGCAATACCCTCACCCTCCCCATGGGACCGGCCACCACCGAACTTCCGCTCGTCGCCGCCGCCGATGTCGCTCGCGTGGCGGCCGGCCTGCTCGCCGACCCCACTCTCGACACGGATCCGATCCTGCTGCTCACCGGCGACGTCCAAACCATCGGCGCGGCCGCCCGCACGCTCGGCCGCACCTATCTCGACACCAGCCCCGACGCCTGGCATCGCTGGGCCCTCGAGTTCTACGGCAGCGGCCACGCCGCCGACCACCTCACCAAACTCTGGGAGATATTCCGCGTCCTCGGCGAAGGCACCGGCCTCTACCAAATCACCCCCGCCATCGAGAAATACGGCGGTCACCCGCCGATCTCCCTCGCCGAATTCACCACCCACCGCCCCGGCCACTGACCGCTGGGCATTACCTCGCGAGTAATGGATACGCCGCCAACCGGTTCGTACGATCGAGGAATGCGCACACAGACGGCAGGCGACCTACTCCGGCATTGGCGAGTGACCCGGCGCCTCAGCCAGCTCGAACTGGCCGGTCGTGCCGAAACCTCCACCCGCCACCTCAGCTTCATCGAAACCGGGCGGGCCACGCCGAGCCGTCAGATGATCCTGCACTTGTCCGACGAGCTCGACATCCCGCTGCGCGAACGCAACAAGATGCTGCTGGCCGCCGGGTACGCGCCCGTCTATACCGAACCAGCCCTCGATACCCCGGCAATGGAACCCGTGCGCAACGCCATTCGACAGATTCTCACCGGCCACGAACCCCATCCGGCCCTGGCTGTCGACGCCGGCTGGAACATGGTCGACGCCAATGCCGGAATCGCCCTGTTTCTGGAGGGAGTCGATCCGCAGCTGCTCGCGCCGCCGGTGAATGCCCT
Source organism: Nocardia sp. IFM 10818 (assembly GCF_054655275.1). Classification (NCBI taxonomy): domain Bacteria; kingdom Bacillati; phylum Actinomycetota; class Actinomycetes; order Mycobacteriales; family Nocardiaceae; genus Nocardia; species Nocardia sp. IFM 10818. The sequence goes on along the minus strand of NZ_BAAHJH010000001.1, from coordinate 4,579,368 downwards.
GCGCCTGAGCCTGCACCCGGAGGGGCTCGCCGGGCGCATCGCCAATCTGCCCGAATGGCGCGGGCATCTCTTCGAACGCCTGCAACGCCAGATCGACGTCAGCGGCGCACCCGAATTGATCGAGCTGCTCACCGAATTGCGCGGCTACCCCGGCGGTGAGGATTCTCCCGGTCTGCCCGAACCCGATCAGGCCGTCGTCCCGCTCCGGCTTCGCTACGACGGCCACGAACTCGCCTTCATCAGCGTCACCACCGTCTTCGGCACACCCATGAACGTCACCGTCGCCGAACTCGCCATCGAAGCCTTCTTCCCGGCCGACGCCACCACCGCCGCCCTGTTGCGAGAGCGCATCGCTATCCAAACCGACTGATACGCAGTCCGTAACATCGGGCGAAGTGCGCGAGAATAAGCCGCTATGAGCGGCACCCAGCGCCTGACTCGCCTGACGGGCACCCACGCCGGCCCCCTGCACCCCATCGGGCGCAGTCACGGCTGGACCCTCAATCGAGCGGAACTGGCCGACGGGCGTTCGGTATTCGTCAAAGCCCTGCTCGAACCGCGAACTCCGGCGCCCGGCATCTTCGCCGCGGAAGCGGCCGGACTGCGCTGGCTCGGTGCGGCCGTGCCCACTCTGGTTCCCGAAGTCCTGGCGGTCGACGACACCATGCTCGTCCTACCCTGGCTATCCCCGGAACCCGCGACACCCGCCGCCGCCCACCGGTTCGGCCGCGACCTGGCGACCCTGCACGCCGCGACCCCGAGCGCCTACGGCGCGCCCTGGCCCGGCTTCATAGCCACACTGCCCCTGGACAATTCACCGGCGGCGGGGGAGTGGGGCCCGTGGTACGCCGCCCACCGCCTCGCGCCCTATCTCCCCGCGGCCGCACCGCATCTGGGCCGCAATGGAACCCGCCTGATCGAAGAGGTCATCACCCGTGTCGACGAGCTCGCCGGGCCCTCCGAACCGCCCAGCCGCATCCACGGCGACCTCTGGTCGGGCAATATCGTCTGGACCGCCGACCGCGCGGTCCTCATCGATCCGGCGGCGCACGGCGGCCATCGCGAAACCGATCTGGCCATGCTCGACCTGTTCGGCGCACCCCATCTGGACACGATCCTGTCCTCCTATCAGGAGCACGCGCCATTGAGTCCCGGCTGGCGCCAACGCATTCCGCTGCACCAGCTCCATCCGCTGCTGGTCCACGTCGTCCTCTTCGGTGACTCGTATCGGGCCATGACCATCGAGGCCGCCAGGGCAGCGCTCGCGGCATAGCCCGAATCCCTCCGGCTTCCGCTGCCGAGCAGACTCTGGCATACCAACATGGGCATATGCGCATCTAGACATGTGTGGCTGCGTGTGTCGCGATGTGCGGCGGATAAGGTGCCAGGATGCGGACGGAGCAGCGGTTGATCGACACTGTGGCCTGGGTGCGGATCGAGAGCGGGCGGATCCTGTGCGCCCGGCCGGCGGGGAAGGACGTCTTCTATATCCCGGGCGGGAAGCGGGAGGGGTGCGAGACCGATCTCGAGACGCTGGTGCGCGAGATCGAGGAGGAGCTGACGGTCGCGCTGGTCGAGGAGAGCGTCGCGCATGTCGGCACCTATGAGGCGGTGGTGCCGGAGGCGGTGGTGCGAATGGCCTGCTACACCGCGGATTACGCCGGGACGATCGCGGTGAGCAGTGAGATCGAGGAGATCGCCTGGTTCACCTATGCCGATCGGCCGCACGTGCCGCCGGTGGATCAGCTGCTGTTCGACGATCTGGTGGCGGACGGCCTGCTGGCCCGGTAGCGCGAATCCCCAGCGTGCGGGCTATTTGTTAACGCTAGTAACTAGAACGGGTTGCCCTGCGCGATAAAAGGCTGGCGTCGATAGTCTGGTTTGAATGTAGAACATGTTCTAACGTGGTGGGCACAACGTTTCCAGTGCCGGGAATTAGTTAGAGGAGCCCACCACATATGCGTACCGAGATCTGCGACCGCCTCGGCATCGATGTCCCCATCTTCGCCTTCACCCACTGCCGCGATGTGGCGGCCGCGGTCAGCAATGCCGGCGGGCTGGGCGTGCTCGGCGCGGTCGGGTTCACCGCCGAACAGCTCGAGGTCGAGCTGGCCTGGCTCGATGAGCACGTGCACGGCGTGTACGGCGTGGACCTGGTCATTCCCTCCAAGTACGAGGGCAAGGGCGTCGACGGGCTGAGCCCGGAGGAGCTGGAAGCCAAACTGGCCGAACTGGTTCCGCAGGGACACCGCGATTTCGCGGAGAAGCTGCTCAATGATCACGGCGTGCCGCACCTGCCGCCGGAGGAGCACCACAACCAGCTGCTGGGCTGGACCGCCACCACGGTCGCCCCGCAGATCGAGGTGATCCTGCAGCACCCCAAGGCCAAACTGGTCGCCAATGCCCTGGGCACCCCGCCGGATGACGTGATCAAGCAGATCCAGGACTCCGGTCGCCTGATCGGCGCGCTGTGCGGTTCGGTCAAGCACGCGCTCAATCACAAGCGGGCCGGGCTCGACTTCGTCGTCATGCAGGGCACCGAGGGCGGCGGACACTGCGGTGAGATCTCCTCGCTGGTGCTGTGGCCGCAGGTGATCGACGCCATCGGCGATATGCCCGCGCTCGCGGCCGGTGGCATCGGCAACGGCCGTCAGGTCGCCGCGGCCATGGCCATGGGTGCGGCCGGCGCCTGGACCGGATCGCTGTGGCTGACGGTCGAGGAGGCGAATGTGCCCCCGGCCCAGATGCAGACCTACATCGACGCCACCAGCCACGACACCGTGCGTTCGCGTTCCTGGACCGGCAAGCCCTGCCGCATGCTCAAGAACGACTGGACCGAGGCATGGGAAGCCGAGGGCACCCCTGACCCGCTGCCCATGCCCTTGCAGATGATGGTCGCCCTCGACGGGGTCAAGCGCGGCCACCGCTACCCGGAGGCCGCCAAGGACGTCAACTTCAACCCGGTCGGCCAGGTCGTGGGCATGATGAACAAGGTCGAGCGCTCCACCGAGGTCGTGCAGCGCCTCATCGCCGAGTACCTGGAAGCCTGCGAGCGGCTGAACAAGCTCAACGAGGCGTGATGGCTCGGCCCGGGATCGTCACGCCGAACCCTTCACCCGTGTGACGATCCCGGACTCACCTCGTCGGTCCGGCGTGCTTCTGGCCGGAATCTCCGATGAGGTGGTGGATCCCGGCCAAAGGCACGCCGGGATGACGGGTGGGACTGTCTGCACATTGATGGCGGGTGGGGCTGTCCGCATGTTGATGCCGGGTGGGACTTCTGGCCGCATGTTGATGCCGGGTGGACTTCTGGCTACACGCTTCGGTGGTCTTCGATCACCGCGGCGCTACGGTGGTGATCGTGGGCAGAGTTCAGAGTGTGCTGCGGTCGGGGTATTTCGCGGTGCTGGGGTTGCCGATGGCGTTCGGCTCCCCGGCGGCGCGGGCGCGGGTGACGCGGCGGGTGTTGCGGCTGCCGTTGGAGTTGCGGGGGCCGGGAGTGGTGCGGGCGGTGGCGCATTCGCTGCTGTCCGCCGCGGTGGGTGTGGTCGCGTGGTTCGTGGTGTTCCTGGCCGGGATCGCGGCCGTGCGGGGGATCTTCTATCCGCTGGTGGCGGCGAGCGGTTACGAGAATGCGTGGGGCGGGCCGACATTGGCGGGAGCGTGGGCGGTGCATGCCGCGCTGGGGGTGGGGCTGCTCCCGGTGTGGGCGGTGCTGCTGGCCGGGATCGGCGCGGTGGAGCTGCGGCTGGCGCAACGGCTGCTCGGCCGGAACGGGCCGTGGTGGCCCGTTCCGGTCGCGCTGGTCCTATTCCTGGTGGGGATAGTGTTTTTCATGGCCTGGCTGCATCAGGCCTGACGGTATCAGCTGGCCGCGGGGGCGCAGCGCGCATCCCATGCCGCCGGGAGATCCTCGGAAAGCACTGGCGCACCGAGGATTTCATCGTCGAGCTCGAAGGCGTCCCGTGCGGATCGGCCGCGAACTCGGGACTGTGGATCGGGATTCGAGGACCCGTGCCGTCGATCGGCTGCCGCGAGCTGGAGGTGGCACCCTGATGCGCGTGCTGCGGATACACGTAGTCTCCTTGAAATCGGTTGCGGCGGAATAGTACCCGGGAGCCGAGTGATCGGGGACACCGATCCGCCGCACCACGCTTGTGCTACCGCCCGCCGCAGCCGGCCGTGGGACCGCTCAGCAGAGCGGGTACTTGGATCCGGTGAAGCCGCCCTTCAGCAGACACACCAGCAGTTCCACACCTTCGGCGGAGTAGGTGGCCGAGCCGCTGGCGGCGCCGCTGTCGTCGATCTGCTCGGCCTCGACCAGGGTGAGCGGTTCGGCCTGGGCGGGGGGCGCGAGCAGCGCGGCGGGGGCGAGCAGGGCGATCGACACGGCGAGCGCGCCCAGCAACTTTTGCGAATTCATGTGGCCCTCCATTGTTCTCGATCTTGACGGGCCTCAGTATGGAGATTGCGTCGCGTTCGCCGACAGCCCTGCATTCCGGGGGCTCGGTGTGAGACCCGTCTCCGAACCGACCGTGCGGCTTGCTGTTTGAGGTAGTGGATTGTGATGGTGATCGGGATATGTTGCAGAAGAAGCCGTCACGCCGAGGACTGTCCACCATCGCCGGGCTCTGCCTGACCCTGGCCTTGATCATCGTCTACGTCGTCCTCGAACAGCGGGGCGGCGGCGACGGTCGGCCGGCCGGGCCCTCCGGCGGCGCCCCCGCCGCGGTGGGCAGCGAGGTCACCGCCTCGCTGTCGAAACTGGTTGTCGCGCAGGAACTGGCGATGACCGGCTACAGCCGCGAGAAGTTCCCGCACTGGGACACCAATAAATCCGAGCACGGCTTCGGCCCGGAGTACGTGCAGTACGCCAAGTGCACCACCCGCGAGGTGATGATGCTGCGCGACGCCGAGGGCGCGGTCACCCTCGATGCGAAGACCTGCGATCTGAAGGTCGGCAAGGACGGCGGCTGGCGCGACCAGTACGGCGTGCTCGATCCGAAGACCGGACAGCTCAAGCCCTACAAGTTCATCACCGACCCGTCGAGCGTGGACGCGGAGCACATTGTCGCGCTCGCCGAGGCCTGGCGTTCCGGCGCGGCCAAGATGGACGAGGACACCCGCCGGCGCATCGCCAACGACGCGATCAACCTCGTCGCCTCCGATCCCACGCCCAACCGGTCCAAGGGTGATCAGGACGCGGCGCACTACCTGCCGCCGGGGGCGTTCCGGTGTGGCTATATCGATCGGTACATCAAGGTCAAGATAAAATACGGGCTGTCCGTTGATTCCGATGAGCAAGCCGCACTGCGTACCGCGGTCGATGACTGCATCGCGCGAGGAGGGTTCAAATAATCGACGTCATCGAGCTTCTCACCGAAACCGCCGTCATGACCCAGGAGGAGGGGACGGTGTCGGGCGAGCTCGATATCGCCGTCGACGCCGACGGCACCGGCCTGGTCCGCTACCGCGACACCGACACCTGGTACACCATCGGCAATCTCGAGGACCGGCCGCCGCTGCGCTGGTCCTCGGTCGAGGACCTGGCCGCGGCGGTCACCGCCGTGCAGGGCCAGCGCGACGCCGCCGGGAACACCATCCCGTTCGAGGCCTGACAAGCGGTGCGGCTTCGAGGGCCGGCGCTCAGTGTGCCTTCGAAGGGCCGGCCCTCAGTGTGCCGCAGCCCGCAGGGTTTCCGCGCGCCGCTTGACCGCGGTGGTCATGCCGTCGAAGCCGCGGCGCAGCGCCGAGCCGAGCAGGGTGCTGACCACGATGCTGAGCGGGCCGTCGAGCTGGAAGTGCGAGTCGTAGCGGGTGCGGCCGTCGCTGAGCGGGGTCAGGGTGTGCGAGCGCTCGCTGCGCAGCAGGCCCGGGATCGGCTTCATGCGGTAGCTGAATTCCTTGCCCGGCGTGTGCGAATGGATGAACTCCCGCTGCGCCTTGGGCTTCGAGCCGATCAAACGCACCTGCATATCGATGGGCGCGCCGGGTTCCAGGGTGGACGAGCAGGACGCCACGAAGGGGTTCCACTCCCCGTAGCTGCCGAGGTCGGTGAGGACCTGCCACACCAGCTCCGCGGGGGCGTCGATATCGACGCGGTAATCGAGAACGAAAGCCATGGCGGACACAATACTGAAACGTGTTCTATGGCCGCATCCTGTGATCGACCCGTCATCTCACAACGAACGGACGTTCTTGACACCGCGTGAATGTGCGGTGAACACTCGAAGTTACGCGGAGGGAATCTCTCCAGATAGGGAAATCGCTTCTGTAAGGCAGTGTTTCGATGACGCTCACCGCCACTCAGCAACCCGGAGTCGTCTCCCTGCGTGATCCGCGGGCCCACGATTCCGCCCTCACCGGTGCGAAAGCGGCCGCGCTCGCCAAGGCGCGGGCACACGGAATCCCCGTGCTCGACGGGTTCGTGCTCACCACCGCCTGGCCCGATCTCGGCAAACCACCCGAATCCGAATGGCTGCGCCTGACCCGGCACGGCCTGCGCCCGCTGGTGGTGCGCTCGTCCTCGGTGGCCGAGGACGGCGCCGAGCACTCCATGGCCGGGCTGTTCACCTCCGTGCTGGGCGTGCGCGGGTGGGAGAACTTCCGCACCGCCGTCGCCGAAGTGCGCGCCTCGGCCCTGAACGCTGCGGCCACCACCGCCGGATCCGGGCTCGACGGACCGCTGGCGCTGACCGGCGTTCCCGAGGACATGCCCGGCGCCCTCGTGCCCCGCGCGGCGGCGAATATGGCGGTGCTGGTCCAGCCGTTCCTCCGGGCCGCCTGGGGCGGAGTCCTTTTCACCGCCGACCCGGTCAGCGGGCGACGCGACCGCATGGTGCTCACCGCCGTCCAGGGCGGTCCCGCCGCGGTTGTCGGCGGCATCGACGCGGGCTGGACCGCGACCATCACCCGCGGCGCCCGCATCCGCCGCGTCCTCACCGCCGACGGCGAGGAACTCCCGAAACAACTGCGCCGCCGAGTCGTTCGCATGGCACTGCGCGCCGAAGGGGTCTTCGGCGGCCCACTCGACATCGAATGGGCCGTCGACACCGGCGGCCGCCCGATCCTGCTGCAAGCCCGCCCGATCACCGCCCTGCACGGACCCGGCGAAGGCCCGATCCTGGGCCCCGGCCCACTGGCCGAAACCTTCCCCGACCCGCTCGCCCCACTCGAACAAGACCTCTGGCTGACCCCCCTCGACCAGGGCCTGCGCGCGGCCCTGGAACTGTCCGGCACCGCCTCGCCCCGCCGGCTCCGCATCCCGATCGCGCGCCCCGTCGCCGGTTTCGCTGTCGCAGATCTCCAGGCACTGGGCGTAATCCGCCGCACCGGACCCCTGCGCTGGTTGGACCCCCGCCCCGGCGCACGCCGTCTGTCCGCCGCCGTCCGCGTCGGCCGCCTCACCGCAGCCCTCCCAGAGCTGAGCCGCCGCGTCTGCGAACGCGTCGACACCGACCTGGCCGAAGTCCCACCCCTCCAACACCTCTCCCACGAGACCCTCCTGGACGTGTTGCACCACACCACGACCGCCCTCACCAGCCTGCACGGCTACGAGGCCCTGGCCGGCATGCTCGACCACGACCGCCGCCCCGCCCCCACCGCCGCGGCCACGGCCCTGACCGCCCTCGCCGAGGCCCGCGCCGCCCAAATCCCCACCCACCGCATGATCGAGGAATACCCGGTCTTGCTCGCCCTCACCCCGCCCCGCATCGTCTCCGCCGCGGTCACTGTGGCCGAAGGGAAGATCGCCACGACCCCTGGCGGTGGGTGCACCAGCGCGCCCGACGGCGAGATCTCCAGCGCGGCCAACGATGAAACCTCCAGCGCGGCCAACAGTGGGATCGCCGGCATGGCCGAGAGAGAGATGGCCGGCGCGGCCGACAGCATGAACCCCAGCGCAGCCAACGGTGAGATCGCCCACGCGGCCAACGGTGGGATGGCCAGCATGGCCGACAGCAAGAACCCCAGCGGAGCCGACAGTGAGATCCTCGGCGTGGCTGGCGATGAAATCGCCAGCGCGGCCAACGGTGAAATCGCGAGTGCGGCCAAAGGCGGGATGGCCAGCATGGCCGACAGTGAGATGGCCGGCGCGGCCGACAGCAGGAACCCCAGCGGAGCCGACAGAGAGAACCTCGGCGTGGCCAGCGATGAAATCGCCAGCGCGGCCAACGGTGAAACCTCCAGCGCGGCCAACAGTGGGATCGTCGGCATGGCCGAGAGAGAGATGGCCAGCATGGCCGACAGCAAGAACCCCAGCGGAGCCGACAGTGAGATTCTCGGCGCGGCCAACGGTGAAATCGCGAGTGCGGCCAAAGGTGAGCTCGCCGGTGGGACCGGCGAGATCGTCAGCGCGGCAGGTCTCTTCGGTGCGCACCAGTCGTGGTCTTCGGGCGATGCGGCGGCGGGCTACCCGACCCGGACATCGAGTTCGGGACCGGCGGGCGGCGTCGGCACGCGTGGCGGTGGCCGACCATCGGAGCCGATCGGCGATGCGGATGGTAAGCCGGTGATCGGCACCGCGGCTGCGGCGGGGCGGTTGGGGGAGGCGGGGTTCGGGGCGTTGCGGGGCGGGTTCGAGGAGACCGGGCGGTCGGACGGATTCAGTGAGCTGGCGGTGCTGCGGGAGGCGCTGCGGCTGCGGGCGCGGTGGGTGCAGGAGCTCGGGGCGCGGGCGGCCGGGGAACTCGGGCGGCGGCTGGTGGATGGCGGAGTGCTCGAGAACGCGGGGGACGTGGCGTTGCTGCGGCTGGGGGAATTGCGGGCCGCGGTGCTGCGGTGGGTGGTGCCCGCCGATCTTGCGGATCGGCGTGGGGCGGAAGCGGTCTCGTTGCCGACGGCGTTCCGGTTGAGCGCGGAGGGGGTGCCGGTGGCGACGGTGCGCTCCGGAGCGGCTGTGCGGCAGGGTGTCGGAGCAGGTGGGGGTAGTGGGCGCGGGATCGTGCACATGGGGGATCGGCCGCCGCGCGGGTCGGTGCTGGTGGTCCGGCATTTGGATCCGCGGTTGGCGGCGGTGGTGCCGGGGCTCGGCGGGCTGGTGGCCGAGACCGGAAGTCCGCTCAGCCATCTCGCGATTCTGGCGCGCGAGCACAAGGTGCCGACCGTGGTCGGGTTTCCCGAGGCGACGCGGCGGTTGCCCGATGGCGCGCTGGTGGAGGTCGACGGGCGCACCGGTGAGGTGCGGATCGTTCCCGAGAGCGAAGGAGGACTGTGATGATGGCTCGCCGGATCGGAGTGTTGCTCGCGCTCGGCACCGTGATCGCCACCGGCACCTACGTTTTCGTCTATCTCTACCGGTGGGAGTGGAATCGGGCGATCCTGTCGGCGACGTTGTTCATCGCCGCGGAGGTGGCGCTGGTGGCCATGCTGCTCACCAACCGGCTGCGTGCCGTGCAGGCCCGGTTGGACGAGGGTGGCGGCGACCGGCATTCGACCGCGCGAATCGTGCGGGCGGCGGCACCGCGCTCGCGCGTCACCTTCGACTGGCTGGCGAGCCGCCCGGACCGGATGACGGTCTTCGTGCCGGTCCTGCTGGCGGGCGGTGTCCTGCTCACCGGAATCGCCTGGGTGGTCGAACGGGTCGCGCGCGTCACCGCCGGACCCGCGGTGGACCAGCGCATCATCTCCGGCCTGGACCGACTGCAGCTGCCCGCCAACGGATTTCTGGCTCCCGTCGACGATGGAACGCGACTGCTGCGCGGCCCACTCGTGCGATAGGAGGTGCCCGGCATGCGCGCCGCCCTCCTGGCGCTGACCCTCGCCGTCCTCGTCGTCGTGGGTGTGGGCGCCATGTCGGATGCCATGAAGTTCCACACCGACACCGGCAGGCCCGGCAGCCGCACCGTGATCACCTTCGACGCGCAAGCGCGCGACGGTTCCGCCGACCCGGACCCCGCCCTGAAGCTGTGGCAAGAATGCCGCAGCCACGTCAACCACGTCCGCCTCACCGCCGGGCCGGTCGAACACGACGGACTCTGGTCCGTCACAGTCGAACCCGCCCTCGGCACCCACACCGAACGCCGCCTGCTCGGCTGCCTGCGCGACCTCACCGCCGACGGAATCAGCGGTCACCTGGTCGGCGCAGAGCGCACCGGCGGGTGACGGCCACCGGCGGCGCGAACCCGCGTCTTCCCGAGCGGCGAGCAGGTCGCGAACCCTCGCCTTTCCTAGCGGGGAGCAGGTATCGGGGCGGGTGTCGCGTCGGTGTCCGCCCGCATCAGGTCCCGTGTGCGGGGCAACAGCAGTGGCGTGGTGAGGATCAGGAGACCGGCGAGGGCGATGGCGGGGCGGGTGCCGAGAGCGGCGGCCGGCAGCTCCCCGAGACCGGGCAGGCCGTATTGCCATGGGGCGAAACCGAGTTCGCGCAGGAACAGGATGGCGCACAGCGGCGCGATGGCCATGATCAGGGCGCTGACCAGCACGGTATTGAAGAACAGCGGGCGCAGGTGCGGATGGTGGAGGATATAGCGCCACCCCTCGGCGGTCTCGGGAAGAGTCGGGCGGGTGCTGGTGCGGGCGGGGCCGCGCCCGCGTGCAGCACCGGAATGGCGATCAGCGGAAACGCGTCGAACGCGAGCCGGGTCCCGAAGGTGCTCACCGCGTAGGAGGACCACAACCACCCGAACTCCGGCCCAATCCGGCCGTGCGTGAGCTGGTCATGCGATCACCGGGAACTGGTGGCGGCATTGTGCGAGAAGCTGCCGCCACCAGTTCCCGGTCGGTGCTGTTTCACACTCAATCTTCTACAGCCAGTGCCTGTCTCATGGTCAGGCGGCCCTGGGTTTGCATGAGGGAGCGGCGGTAGATCTTCTCCGCCACCACGACGATGGCGTAGGTGGCCAGGGCCATGATCGCCAGGGCGATGAGGGGCTCCCACCAGGCGGCCGTGCCGTCGGCGAGGCGGGAGGGCATGGAGACGATGGAGACGATGGGGCCGTAGGAGGCGATGACGCGGGCGGTGCCGGTGAGGAAGATGCCGGCGAACAGGACGAGCATGATGAACATGGACAGGGGAGTGGCGGTGGATTGCAGGTCCTCATTGCGGGTGGCCAGGGCGCCGGCGACGGCCCAGAGGCTGGCCAGGGCCAGGAAGCCGACGACGAAGAAGAGGACGAACCAGCCTGCGGCGCTGCCGATCCGGGTGATCTGATCACCGCGCCCGGTGGCGGCCAGGCCGAGGAGGCCGGCGGCGACGAACAGGACCAGCTGGGCGAAGGCCATGACGGTATTGCCGACGACCTTGCCGATCAGCAGCTGGCGCAAGGGGATCGCGCTGGCCAGGATTTCGACGATGCGGTTCTGCTTCTCCTCGACGACGCTCTGCGCGATGGCCATGCCGAACAGGACCGAGGCGAGATAGAACAGGAAGGCGAAGACGATGGCGACGACCTTGGCCAGGCCCGGATCGACGGTGGCCTTGTCGAGCAGGTCGTAGGTGACCGTGCCGCCGCGCACGAGCTGCTCGAGGGAGGTGCCCGCCGCTTCCGCATTGTGCTGCAAGGCGAGTTGCCGGGCGGCGGCGGTGATGTAGGTGGCCGCGTCGGTGTTCTCGGCGGAGCGGCCGAGGAGCCGCCAGCCGGATTCGGCGGGGACCAGGCCGATCTCGACGGTCTCGTCGCGGACCTGTTGTTCGACGGCGGCGGTGTCGGCCACCGTGCGGGTGGTGAAATCGATGTTCTTGCCGGCGCTGTCGGCGAGGGCATCGGCGGTGGCGACGACCTGTCCGGCGTCGGCGCCGGCCACGGCCACCTCGATGGTGGCGGTGCGGCTGCTGATGAACCCGCTCATGGCCAGCGAGGCGACAATGGCCACGATGGTGATGGCGGTGGAGATGAGGAAGTTGCGGTCGCGCAGCTTCACCGCGATCTCGCGCTGGGCCACAATGCGCCACATCCCGCCGGGCGCTGATTCCGTTGCGGGGGAATGCGACTCGGTCATGCCGTCACCTCTCGATAGATCTCGGCCACGGAGGGGCGCACCTCGGCCAGCTCGCGCACCGAACCGCGTTCGAGGGCCGCGCGCAGCAGGTCGTCGGTGGTGGCGCCGTCGAGTTCGAGCACCGCCCGCGCGCCATTGGTTTCCAGCACCCGCACCCCCGCGAATCCCTTCAGCCAGGCCGGATCACCGCCGAGCACCAGCCGATAGCGCGGCGAACTGCCGGCGCGCAGCTCATCGACCGAGCCCTGCCCGACCACCTTGCCCGCCGCGAGAATCACCAGCCGATCACACAGCCGCTCCACCAGATCGAGCTGATGAGAGGAGAACAGCACCGGAACGCCCTGTGCGGCATACTCTCTCAACAGCTCCGCCATCGAGTCCACCGCCACCGGATCCAGTCCGGAGAACGGCTCGTCGAGGATGAGCGCCGCGGGCTCGGCGATCATGGCGGCCGCGATCTGCACCCGTTGCTGATTGCCCAGCGACAGCGATTCCAACCTGTCCTTGCCCCGCCCGCTGAGATCGAACCGCCGCAACAGCTCATCCGCCCGCGCCCGCGCCCCCGCCGCCGACATCCCCCGCAGCCGCGCCAGATACACCAGCTGATCTGCCACCGGCTGCTTGGGATACAGCCCCCGCTCCTCGGGCATATACCCGAACGACCGCCGATCCGCCGCCGTCACGGCCCGCCCATCCCAGCGAATCTCACCGCCGTGCACGGCCAGCACACCCATGATCATCCGCATGGTCGTGGTCTTCCCCGCGCCATTGCCGCCCACGAACCCGGTCAACGCCCCAGGTCCCACCGCGAACGACACGTCGTTCACCGCAATGTGCTCTCCGAACCGGCGCACCAAATGCGCGACTTCCAACATCGAGCTCCCCTCTCCACAGTCCGTGAAACACGCTACCGACAATCGGCCACCGCACGGTGGAGGCAGCGAGCGCTCAATGCGGCGCGCGGGTCAGCGCGAACCGGCAGACTCGGCCCCGGCGGACCGAGCCGTGCGCGCGGCACGGGTACTGGCGACGGCCAGGGGGCAGGGCACACAACTCGACTTGCTGTGGTCACAGTTCGGGCAGCGCTCTATCGCTGCGCGGTCGCGCGCTGACGCTTCGGACGAGACTGCGGGATGCCTGTCAGTTTCGGGCGACGGCGCCATCCACCAGTTTGTGCACGGCGCGTTCCACTCGTGCGGTGTCGCCGGTGATCCACCAATCCTGGATCAGCCCGCGCATTCCCGAGACCAGCAGGGTCGCCGCCGACTCCGGATCGTCCAGGCGGGGTTCGATGCGCCGCAGGGACTCGGTCAGCGGAGTCACGACCGCCTCGATGGCCTGGGTGGCGAATGGGCGCAGAGGGCTGTCCGGCACGGTGGCCGCGCCGAGCACTTGCAGCAGGACCCGCAGGCTGGCGGCACCCTCGCCGGTGGTGTTCAGCGTGAAGGATTCGAGCAGCCGCGTCCGCAGCGTGTCCAGATCGTCCACATTCGCGAACAGGGCGCCGATATCGGGCCGGTGGGTTTCCAGGGCGGCGACCATCATGGCCTCTTTGGTGCCGAAGTAGTGGATGAGCATGCGCGAGCTGGTGCCCAGGTAGTCGGCCAGCGGGCGCAGTGAGACCTCGGCGAGGCAGTGGTCGGCGAGGTAGGCGATGACGCCGTCGAGCAGTTCGGCGCGGCGAGCGTGGTCGAGTGGTCGGGGCACGGTTTGACTGTAGCGGGTGCTACAGGTATTCCTTGACGGCATGGGTGTAACAACTGCTTCAGAAACTGCCCGTCGCGTGGTCGTCACCGGCATGGCCGCCACCACCTGCCTCGCGCCGGACCTGGACGGCACCTGGGCGCGACTGCTCGCGGGCGAAAGCGGAATCGCCGCGCTCACCGACGATTTCGTGACCGAATACGGGCTGCCGGTGCGCATCGGCGGGCGGCTGACCGCGCAGCCGGGGGAGCGGTTGACCCGGATCGAGCAGCGGCGGCTGTCGTTCGTGCAGCAGCTGGCGCTGGTGCTGGGGCGGCAGGTGTGGCAGACCGCGGGCGCGCCGGAGGTCGATCCGGAACGGCTGGCGGTGGTGATCGGCACCGGCCTCGGCGGCGGTGATTCGCTGGTGCACGCGGTGGATGTCATGCGCGCGGGCGGGTACCGCAAGGTGCCGCCGCTGACCGTGCCGATGGTCATGCCCAATGGATCGGCCGCCACCATCGGCCTCGAACTCGGCGCCAAAGCCGGTGTGTACGCGCCGATCTCGGCGTGCGCATCCGGCACCGAGGCGATCGCGCACGCCTGGCGGCTCATTGTCACCGGTGAGGCGGACGTCGTGGTGGCCGGCGGCGTCGAAGGGCATATGGACGCGGTCCCGATCGCCAGCTTCGCCATGATGCGCGCACTCAGCACCCGCAATGACGAACCCGCCCGCGCCTCAAGGCCTTTCGACCGCGACCGCGACGGCTTCGTCTTCGGCGAGGGCGGCGCGCTGCTGGTGCTGGAATCCGAACAGCACGCCCGCGCCCGCGGGGCCGTCCTCGAGGGCCGCGTCCTCGGCGCCGGGATCACCTCCGACGGCTACCACATCACCGGCACCGCCCCCGACGGCGAAGGCGCGGCCCGGGCCATGCGCAAGGCGATCGCCACCGCGGGCCTGGAATCCACCGATATCCACCACATCAACGCGCACGCGGCCTCCACCCCGATCGGCGATGCCTCCGAAGCCAAAGCCATCATGGCGGTCGCCCCGCACGCCTCGGTCTACGCGCCGAAATCGGCCCTGGGTCATTCCATCGGCGCGGTCGGTGCGGTGGAAGCCATCCTCACCCTGCGCACGCTGCGCGAACAACTGGTGCCGTCCACCCTCAACGTCGAAAAGCTCGACGAGGATGTCGAATTGGATGTCGTCGCCGACCGCCCGCGCCGCCAGCGCCTGGAATACGCGCTGAGCAACTCCTTCGGATTCGGCGGCCACAATGTGACCCTGGCGCTGGCCCGCGCCTGAATCACCGCTCGCCCGAGAGAGACCCGGCGGCCACGCTGCGGATCAGGGCAGGATGTCGGTCTGCACGCGCGGGTCGAGCTTGCGCAAGGTGTCCGGGCGATCGGTCAGGCACGGCCAATCGCGGCTGACGGCCTCGATGGTGGCGTGCCCGGCGGGAATGAGCGCATCGGCGTCGGGCCGGTCGGCCAGGGCCGCGCCGAGATGATCGCTGGCGGGCCGATCGAGCGGCTGGATCACCGTATTGGGCAGATCCAGCAGCACCGAGAGAATGTCGTGGCGGCCGGGCGAGATGAGCGCGCGGGCGGCGGCGAGGGTGGTGGCCGGAATGATGATGGTGTGCCCGGCATCGGCGGTCGCCCAGACCACCGACTGCACATAGGCCACGCGATGCGCCCAGGCGGTGAGAGCGGCCGTATCGAAGACGACGCCACCGAGGGTCGCGCCGGGGGAGGTCATGCCGCGCCGGCGTGGTCGCCGGCGGCATCCTCCTCAGGTAAAGGGGGCAGACCCTGCACGGCGCGGGCGCGATTGATCAGGTCCAGGGGTGGGCGGCCGCCGAAGATCTGCTCGATGCGGGCCAGCGATTCGGCGCGGTCGACGCGGGCCTTCACCGATTCCGCCACGAACGCGGACACCGATTCGATCCGGCCCTTGCGCCGCCAATCATCCAGGGTGGCGGCGATTTCCTCGGGCACCGACACGGTGATCTTGCGGGTGCGCCGTTCTCTCGCCATACCGAGATGGTAGTCGGGTATGGGCGGGCGCTGGGAGAGGACACCGCGGGCATCCCGGCGACCGGGACCCGCGCCCATCTCCGAGTCCGGCACTCGCGCGCGGCACGATCCGGGCGTTTCGGATTCACTTGATCCGAAACCTGCCGGTCACGCGGGGATCCTGGTTCGATACGGTGTGCGTGCGCCCGCAGTCGGCGGACGCGCCGACATACGCCAGCCGAGGGGTCACATCCAGATGGATCAGAGTTCGATCGAGTGGGTCGACGGAGCCTTGGTCACCATCGATCAGCGGGTGCTGCCGCAGGAATTGCGGGAGTTGCGGATCACGACGGTCGACGAACTCATCGAGGCCATCAAATCCCTGGCCATTCGCGGCGCCCCGGCGATCGGCGTGTCCGGAGCCTTCGGTGTGGTGATCGCGGCGCTCGCCCACACCACCGACGGCGTCGTGGACACCGCGGCGGTGGAATCGGAGGCGGCGCGCATCGCCGCTGCCCGCCCGACCGCGGTCAATCTGGCGTGGGGCGTGCAGCGCGCCCTGGCCAAACTGCCGGAGGGCGTGGCGGCCGTGCTCGCCGAGGCGCGCGAGATGCAGGCCGAGGACGGCCGCGTCAATCTCGCCGCCGCCACCCATGCCGCCGATCTGCTGCAGCGGCTGTGCGGGGATCGTCCGCTGCGGCTGCTCACCCACTGCAATACCGGCCGCCTCGCCACCACCGCGTGGGGCACCGCCATCGGCGCGCTGCGCGTGCTGCATCAGCGCGACGCCGTGGCCGAGGTGATCGTGGACGAGACCCGCCCGCTGCTGCAGGGCGCGCGCCTGACCGCCTGGGAGATGGCCGAAGCCGGTATCCCGCACCGGCTCACCATCGATTCCGCCGCCGCATGGGCCATGGCCACCGAGCAGGTGGACGCGGTCATCGTCGGCGCCGACCGCATCACCGCCGACGGCTCGGTCGCCAACAAGATCGGCACGTACATGCTGGCCGTCGCCGCCAAGCAGCACGGGATTCCGTTCATCGTCGTCGCGCCCGAATCCACCCGTGATATCGCCACCGCCCGCGGCGGCGACATCGTGGTGGAGCAGCGCGCCGCCGCCGAGGTCACCGGATTCGGCGGAGTGACAACGGCTCCCGAGGGCACGAAGACCTTCAACCCCGCCTTCGACGTGACCCCGCCGGAGCTGGTGACCGCCGTCGTCACCGAGCACGGCGTGCTCACCGATCCGGCCACCGCGCGCACCGCCGCGGATACGACCGGCGACACCGCCTCCGACGAGGTGCTCACCGCCATGGAACGCGTCCTGCGACTGGCCGAGGCCGACGCCGCCCTGCGCGCCGGGCGGGAGATCGCCGATATCGCACGCGGGCTCTACGCCAACGGGTGGATGCCCGGCACCGCGGGCAATATCTCGGTGCGCCAAGGCGATTCGGCCGTGATCACGGCGAGCGGACTGTCCAAGGGCGAGCTCACCGAGACCGACACGGTGACCGTCGCCGTCGCCGATTCGACGCCGGTCGCCGCCGGCGGCAAGCGGCCCTCGGCGGAGACGACCATTCACACCGCCGTGTACCGGGTCCGCGAGGCGGGCGCGGTGGTGCACGTGCACCCGCCGCATGCGACGGCGCTGTCGATCGGCGCCGCTGCTCCCGAGGCGCGGACCGTGCGCTTCGCCGGCTACGAGCTGATCAAGGGCCTGGGCGGAACTCGCCCGGACGCCATCGATATCCCGGTGTTCCCCAATCACGCCGAAGTGCCGCGCATCGGCGCGGATATCGAGAAATACCTGACCGAGCATCCCGATGCCCCGCCCGTGCTGTTCATCGCCGGGCACGGCATCACCGCCTGGGGCGCGAATCTGGCGCAGGCGCGCGACCGCGCCGAATGCCTCGAGGCGATGTGCGAGCTGACCACATTGACCGGACACCGTGAGATTCCGGTGGGCGACAATTAGTTCCGAGGAGGAACCCCTGATGACTCTGCTCCAGATCATGTCCGACCAGGACGCCACCGAGGTGAAGCTGCGCACCGGCGACGACGCCGAGATCGCCGCCGAACTGGGCAAGCGCGGCATCACCTTCGAACGCTGGCCGCTGCTGGCGGGCCTGTCCGCCGCCACCCCCACCGAGGACATCCAGGCCGAATACGCCGACCGCATTGCCGAACTCAATGCCGACGGCCGCTACAAGTTCATCGACGTCGCCCGCATCCACCCCGACGACGCCGACCCGGAATGGCCCGCCAAGGCCGTCGCCGCCCGCACCAAATTCCTCGACGAGCACCGCCACGCCGAGGACGAGGTGCGCTTCTTCGCCGCCGGCCAGGGCTGCTTCTACCTGCACCTCGGCGATGAGGTCCTGGCCACCGTCTGCACCGCCGGCGATCTGGTCTCGGTGCCCGCCGGCACCCTGCACTGGTTCGATATGGGCACCCGCCCCGAATTCGTGGCCGTGCGCTTCTTCGAGGAAGAGGACGGCTGGATCGGCGACTTCACCGGCGACAAGATCTCGAGCGGTTTCCCCACCCTCGACGACCTGCTCACCGCATGATCAAGGCCATCGTCCTCGACATCGAGGGAACCACCAGCCCGACCAGCGCCGTGCGCGAGGACCTGTACGGGTACACCCGCACCCGGCTGCCGGGCTGGCTGGCCGAAAACCAGGGCGGCGCAGCCGATCCCATCATCACCGCCACCCGCGCCCAGGCCGACCGCCCGGACGCGAACGCGGCCGAGGTCGCCGACATCCTCATCACCTGGCTGAACACGGATGTGAAATCCGAACCCCTGAAGGCCGCCCAGGGCATCATCTGCGCGGAGGGCTTCCGCGCGGGAGCCCTGTTCGGCGAGTTCTTCCCCGATGTGCCCCCGGTGCTGCGCGCCTGGCGCGACTCCGGCCTGGAACTCTACATCTACTCCTCGGGTTCGGTTCGCAACCAGAAGGATTGGTTCGCCTTCACCCGCGAGGGCGACCTGTCTCCCTTGCTGAGCGGCCATTTCGACCTCTCGACCGCCGGGCCGAAGCGCGAAGCCGCCTCCTACGAGAAGATCGCGAGCGCCATCGGCGTTCCGGCACAGAGCATCCTGTTCCTGTCCGATCATCCGGACGAACTCGACGCCGCCGTCGCCGCGGGCTGGCAGGCCCTCGGCGTCACCCGCCCGGGCGAGCCCAACAGCCCGCGCCCGCCGCACCGCTGGATCGGCGACTTCGCCGACGTCGCCCCCGGCGAGCTGTAACCGCGAGTCCAGTAACCGCTCTCGAAACACTCGAGCCCGCTCCGGTCGATCTGGAGCGGGCTCGACTGCTATCGGATGGTTCGAGAAGAGCTCAGCTGACGACCTTGGCGGCGGCGCGGTCGATGAGGTATTCGACCAGGGTCATGAGGACGTTCTTGCAGGAGCCGCGGTCGCGGGCGTCGCAGAGCAGGACGGGGATGTGCTCGTCGAGGTCGAGGGCGTCGCGCACCTCGACCGGGGTGTAGAGCGGGGCGCCTTCGAAGCAGTTCACCGCGACCGTGAACGCGACTCCGCGGCGTTCGAAGAAGTCGATGGCCGCGAAGGAGCCCTCCAGGCGGCGGGTGTCGGCCAGGACCACCGCGCCCAGGGCGCCGCGGGCCAATTCGTCCCACAGGAACCAGAACCGGTCCTGACCGGGGGTGCCGAACAGGTACAGGACCAAACTCTGGTCGATGGTGATGCGGCCGAAGTCCAGGGCCACCGTGGTGGTGGTCTTGCCTTCCACGCCGCGCAGATCGTCCACGCCCGCGGAGAGCTCGGTAATGAGCTCTTCGGTGCGCAGCGGGGTGATCTCGCTGATCGTCGACACGAGGGTCGTTTTGCCGACGCCGAAACCGCCCGCGATGAGAATCTTCACCGAGGCGGCCAGGGGCGCGGAATTGTCAAAGTTTTCGGATGCCATCGAGAACTGCTCGCAAAATGTTGAGGTCACCGGGTGTGGTCTCGGGGGAGGCCGGTGCACGGAAGTTGAGGATGCCGTCTGAGATGAGGTCGCCGACAAGGATTTTGGTCACCGCGAGCGGTAGCCGCAGGGCGGCCGACACTTCGGCCACCGAGAGCGGGAGCCGGCACAACCGCACGATATCGGTGTACTCCGGCTCGACACGGCGCAGCGGCGGGGCGGCATTGGGCACCACCACCACCGTGAGCATGTCCAGATCGTGTCCCGCGCCCATGGTTCGGCCGCCGGTCCGGGCGTAGGGGCGCACCAACGGACCAGCAGCCTCGTCGAACCAATGTTCCCCCGGCCTGGCCATCATGACAGTCGGGGATTGACCTGTCCGGCCAGATGGTGGCGCGGGGTGGTGGACAGATAGGTGCCGACACGCTGCACCGTGAGGTTCATTTCGTAGGCGACCATGCCGAGGTTGGCCTGCTCGGTCGCCTGCAGGGCCAGACAGGCGTGGCTACCGGCCGCGGTCACGAACAGCACCGCCCGCTCCAGCTCGATGACCGCCTGGCGCACGCCGCCGCCGTCGAAACGCGTTCCCGCGCTGCGGGCCAGCCCGTACAGGGTGGAGGACATGGCGCCGAAGTGCTCGGCGTCCTCCCGGCTCATGGCGGAGGAGCGGCCCAGCAGCAGGCCGTCGGTGGAGTGCACAACGGCGTGTCTGACACCGGCTAGCCGATCGACCAGATCGTCGAGTAGCCAGTTGAGATCACCAGCGTTTGAGGTGGTCACCGTCGCCTTCCTGTCGGTCGGGGAATGGGTTGGACACAGGCTCGGCCACACCGGGATCGGCCCGGCGGCCCTGCCTGGTTCCGTTTTCGATGGCGGACATGAGGTCTCGGGCCTGCTCGGCCGTGCGGGTGGGCTGGGACGGCGCCTCGGGGGACGTCGTGTCCTGCGCCAATTCCGGTGCGAGACTTGCCTGCCGGCGCCTACGCGGGAGCGCGGGCCGGACGTCGGAGCCAGTGTACTGGGCGCGCATGAATTCTCGAGGCCGGAAACCGATTTCCGGTTGCGGAGCCGGATTGGTCGGCCGATGCGGCGGATTCGGCTCGGTCGGCGGCTCATAGGGTTTGGCCTGCTCCTCGAACGAACGCGCCGGGGCGGCGAAGGCGTCGAACGCCGGAGCGGGGGAGTAGCGGGGCGTGAGCGGGCGTTCGGGAGCCGTCGGGCCGGGGCGGGCCGGCAGCGGCGGCGGGGCCTCGAGCTGGCGCGCCGCGGGCGGCTGCTCCGGCTGCGCGGCAACGGGTTCGAGCCGCTCGGCCACCACCGGGATCTCCCCGGTGCCGGCGGCGGCCACGGTCAGGCTGGAGGGGATCAGCACGATGGCGCGCACACCGCCGTAATCGGATTCGGTGAGCCGCACCGAGATCCCATTGCGGACCGCCAGCTGGGCGACCACGAACATGCCCAGCCGCGAATCCTCCGACAGCGTATTGACACCGAAATCCGGGGGATTGCGCAGCATCTCGTTGACCCGGGCCAGTTCGGACTCGGGCATGCCCATGCCCTGGTCGACGATCTCCACGGCAATGCCCTTGCCGACCACATTGCCGCGCACCTCGACCTGCGAGGACGGCGGGGAGAAATGGGCGGCATTGTCGACCAGCTCGGCGATCAGGTGCACGAGGTCGGCCACCGCGCTGCCGGCCAGCGCCACCTCGGGCAGGCGAGTGATCTTCACGCGCGTGTAGTCGAGGGCCTCGCCGACACCCGAGCGCACGACCTCCACCAGGCTCACCGGGTTGCGCCACTGCCGACCCGGCTGCCCGCCGGCGAGAATGATCAGGTTCTCGGCATTGCGGCGTTCGCGGGTGGCGAGATGGTCGAGGCGGAAGAAGATTTCGAGCAGCGCCGGGTCCTCCTGCTTGGATTCGGCGTCGTCGAGCACCTCCAGTTGGCGGTGCACCACCACCTGGGAGCGGTGGGCGATATTGAGGAAGACCGCCTTCACGCCCTCCCGGGTGCGGGCCTCGGTGACGGCGGCCTCGACCGCGGCCTCGTGGGCGTGACTGAATGCCTTGGCCACCTGGCCGATTTCATCGCTGCCGAAGTCCAGCGGCGGGGTTTCCGCGGCCACGTCCACGTCCTTGCCGGAGCGCAGCCGGTTCATGGTCTGCGGCAGCCGGTCGTCGGCCAGGGCCAGGGTCTGGTCGCGCAATCGCTTGAGACGGCGGATGATCCGGTTGGCCAGCACCAGCGCGACGCCGAAGGCCGACACCGCCACCAGGAACATGCCGCCGCCGGCGAGCAGGGAGTTGCGGGCGTCCTCTTCTCCGGCCTGCTCGGACAGGCCCTGAGCGTGCAGGCTCTGCACGTCCCACAGCGTCAGCAGCGTCTGGTTCACGCTGTTGACGGTGTCGCGCCATTCCTGCTCGGTGAACGCCAGCGGCACCGGTTTCGGATCGGGATTGGTGACCGGATCCAGGGCGCGGGCCATCAGGGAGTTCTCCATGATGATCAGCTTCTGCCAGTTCTGGCCGGTGATCAGCGCCGCGGCATTGATGGTGGTGGCGTCGTCGGCATCGCGGGCCAGGGCCTCGACGCCGATGCGGTAACCGCCGGTCAGGCGCGCGTATTCGATGCCCAGCTCCGGCGGCAGGGTGCCGTCGTGCAGCAGCACCTCGGCCAGTCCCGCGCTGCGGGTGAGCATCTCGGAGGCCGAAATGAGGGTGAGGGTTTCCCCGGTCTCGACCGCGACCTCGGAGGTGGGCGCGGTGACCATGACGACGCTGGTGCCGACCGACACCAGATCCAGCAGATGGCCGTAGAACCTGTACGCGTCGGCGAACGGCAGCGCGCCCGCGTCGACCTGGGTGCGGATGGCCGACAGCTGGCGGGTCAGGGTCTGGAAGCCGCCGACGTCGCCGGTGACCCCCTGCGGGCCCAGCGCCTCCATCTGCTTGGTGATCGGCTCCAGCAGGATGATGGCCGCATCCATCCGTAATCGGGCCTCGGCCAAGGCTTTCGGATTCGGGGTCTCACCGGCCAGCTGTGCCAGCGTCACCTGCCGCTCCCCTTGGACCGCGTTCACCAGTTCCCGGGTCGTCGGGGTGGCGTCCTGTAGTGCGGCTCCCCACTCACGTGCGTGATTGCCCTGTGCCACCAGATATCCCGCGCCACCCACACCGATGACGAGCAGCGCCGCGCTCGGGACCAGTGCGATGGCGAGAACACGGGTCCGGACACCGAGCCTCGCTCTGAACATCTGCGCAACGTATCGGGACGTAGGTCACACCCGCCGCTTCGATCCCGTTGAGCGGGAGAGCAATTGACAAGCACTGCTATGCGTGCACCGGAATGATCGGTTCATCCGGATCGCCGGGCGCTCGTGGACAGGAAGGCGCCGACCCGCTGCACGGTCAGATTCATCTCGTAGGCGGCCATGCCCAGATTGGCCTGCGGCCCGGCTTGTAAGGCCAGACAGGCATTCGAGCCCGCGGCGGTCACGAACAGCACCGCCCGCTCCAGCTCGATCACCGCCTGCCGCACCCCGCCACCGTTGAATCGATGTCCCGCACTGCGCGAGAGCCCGTACAGCGTCGAGGACATGGCCCCGAAATGCTCGGCGTCCTCGCGACCCATCCCGGCCGACCGCCCCAGCAGCAATCCGTCCGTGGAATGCACCACGGCATGGCGAACCCCCGCCAGCTTGTCCACGAGATCATCCAGCAGCCAGTCGAGGTCACCGGCGGGTGAACTGCTCACCATCACCTTCCTGTCGATAGTCGTTGGGAGAGAACCCGCCCACATCGGCCTGCCGGCCCTGCCGGGTCCCGATCTCGATGGCGGACATGAGATCTCGTGCCTGTTCGGCACTGCGCTGCACGGCCACCGGCGGCGGATCGGCCTGCGGCCCCGGATCGTGCGCCAGCTCCGGCGCCAGACTCTCCTGCCGCCGACGCCGCGGCAACACGGGCCGCGTTGCGTCGCCGGTCCCGTTGTGTGGCCGGCTCTGCGGTGCTTCCGGAGTGGAGCCATGCCCCGGAACGGTGGACGACGCCTCGCCTCCGACGGGGGCGTCGTCGCCGCGGCGGCCCGCGGCCCCGGCCCAGGCGCTGGGGCCACCAGCGGGCGGCTCAGGACGGTCGCCGGGCACGAAATCGCCCTGTGGAGTGCGGGCACCGGGCTGCTTCGGTGTGGCGGTGGGCGGATGTGGTGCCGCCGCTTCGTACATCGTGGCGTCGGATGACGTTCGGTACGCGGATGGCCGCGGGCGGTCGCGTGCTCGACGGATGGCATCGCCCGGCCCGGCCTCCGGTACCGGGGCGGTGGGCAGTGCGGGTTGCTCGGCATACAGTCCGGTTGATTCGCCTGTGGCAGGGAAGAACTCGGTGGTGTGCGGCGAATCGGCAGCCCTCGCCGCCTCGGCTGCGCGCTCGGCGACGGTCCTGGCCGCGGCGCGACGGCCTATGGCGAGCTGCTCGGAATCATATTCGGCGGGTGCGAATTCGCCAGGTATGAGGGCGGCGGGGATGAGGACGATGGCGCGGATGCCGCCGTAGTCGGATTCGGCGAGCTTGACGGCGATGCCGTGGCGTTCGGCCAGCAGGGACACGACGAACAGGCCCAGGCGGGAGTCTTCGGACAGGGTGGTGACGCCGAAATCGGCGGGGGTGGCCAGCAGGGCGTTGATGCGGGTGAGATCGGGGTCGGGGATGCCCATGCCCTGATCGCTGATTTCCAGGGCCACGCCGCGGCCGACCGTGTGGCCGGTGATGGCGACGTGGGATTGGGGCGGGGAGAAGGCGGTGGCGTTGTCGATGAGTTCGGCGAGCAGGTGGATGAGATCGCCGACGGCGATGCCGACGACGAAAACCTCGGGGAGGCGGCCGGTCCGGACGCGCTTGTAGTCGACGGTCTCGCCGACGGCGCTGCGGACCAGTTCGAGCAGCGGCACCGGATTGCGCCATTGGCGGCCGGGCCGGCCGCCGGCGAGGATGACCAGGTTCTCGGCATTGCGGCGTTCGCGGGTGGCGAGATGGTCGAGCCGGAAGAAGGTGTCGAGCAGAGCCGGATCCTCCTGCCGGGATTCGGCCTCGTCGAGGAGCTCAAGTTGTTTGTGCACCACCACCTGGGAGCGGTGGGCGATATTGAGGAAGACCGCTTTCACGCCCTCGCGGGTGCGGGATTCGGTGACCGCGGCCGCGACGGCGGCCTCGTGCGCGTGGTTGAACGCCTTTGCGACCTGGCCGATTTCGTCGCTGCCGAAGTCGAGCGGGGGTGTTTCGGCACGCATGTCGACCGGTTCGCCCGCGGACAGGCGGCGCATGGTCTCGGGCAGCTGCTCGTCGGCGAGGGCGAAGGTCTGATCGCGCAGACGCTTCAGGCGCCGGATGATCCGATTGGCCAGCATCAGCGCCACCAGGATCGCGCCGAGCGCGATCACGAGCATGCCCGCACCCGCCCACAACGACTTGCGGGTGGTCTCGGCGGCGGCGTCGCTGGCCAGCCGCTGCGCGTGCGCGCTCCGGGACTGCCACAGCTCGGCGAGAGCGCGATTGACCTCATCGGCCGCGCTCTGCCATTCCCCCACGGACATGGGCAGCTCCGCTTCCGGAGCGGCGGCGCCGGCGGGGCGGGGGAGCGCGCGTTGGGCCAGAACGGTTTCCATCGCACCCGTGCGCTGCCAGGCCGTACCGGTGACCAGCGTCTGCACCGCCGCCACCTGGCCGGGATCGGTATCGATGACCATCCGTTCGATGCGCGTGCGGTAATAGCCCACCAGACGGATGAATTCGGCCGACAGCCCCGGGGTGAGTCCGGCCTCGGTGGCCAGCGCCGCGCCCAATGCGGTGGCGCGGCTCATGGATTCCAGGCTCCGCAGGACCTCGCTCGCGTCCGAGAGCTCGGTCGCGGTGGCGGCATCGGGCGCGGTCTGCTGGGCGATGCCGGTGCCCGCGGCCACCAATGCGGGCATCCGGCTGTAGAAGGCGTCGGCCTCGGCGATCGGCA
This sequence comes from Nocardia sp. IFM 10818, assembly GCF_054655275.1. Taxonomy (NCBI): domain Bacteria; kingdom Bacillati; phylum Actinomycetota; class Actinomycetes; order Mycobacteriales; family Nocardiaceae; genus Nocardia; species Nocardia sp. IFM 10818. The sequence goes on along the minus strand of NZ_BAAHJH010000001.1, from coordinate 4,553,785 downwards.
GCGTGCCCGCGTCGATTCCGGCGCGAATCCCGGTGAGGCGGTCGCCCAAGGCGCTGAACGCGGCGGTGGCGTCACCCATCTCCTCCGGGCCGATGCTGGACAACCGCGATTGCGCGGGCGCGAGCAGCCGCAGCGCAGTGTCCAGCCGCAGCCGCGCCGCCGTGAGCGTGCGAATATCGGGTTCGGCGCCGACGGTGTGCCACACCGAGATTCGGCGTTCGGCCTGTACGGCCTCGATGATCTCGCGGGTGGGCGCGATACCGGCCTGCAGTTCATCGGCCCAGGTGCGCGCCTCATCGGAGCGATCCACCAGGGCGCCGGCCGCACCCACGCCGATGACCACCAACGCCAGGCTCGGCACCAGCGCGATCGCCAGAATCCGGATCCGGACACCGAGCCGCCGTCTGAGCATTGCCCGAGGGTAGCCATCCCACACCGGCTGCCGCCCGACGAGTCCTTTTGAGCAGGATGGGATTTGACGCGACGCCGGCGATTCCGCTAGCCCCGCCCGCGACTTCCGGCGTGTGCGGGATTCGGCGGTCACGGATCAGGAGGCGAGCACGGCGGCCGCGGTCACACCCGCGGCCTCGTGCACGACAGTACGCATCGGACAATCCCTTTCCGAACTATGAACTCGATGGTTGCTATTCGGTACTACCGCTGGGGATCGTCCGGTGCCGAACGGCCGATGGCGGGGACCTATTCGGGTTGCAGAATGGCGAACGGCGCGCCGGCCGGATCGGCGAACATGGCCAGGCGGCCCACACCCGGTGTGTCCATGGGCGGGATGAGCGCGGTGGCTCCGGCCTCGACGGCCCTGGCGAAGCACGCATCGCAGTCGGCCGCGGCGAAGTACGGATGCCATTCCGAGGTCGACCCGGCGTCCAGATTGTCCTGGTGCAGTTGCATGATCCCGCCCTGCCCCGTGTCGGCGCCCTCCGCACCCGGACTGGACACGACCGTGTAAACGGTGTCGGGCCCCATCTTCATGTCCTCGGTATTCCACGAGAACACCGCGGCATAGAAGTCCTGCACGGCCTTCGCGTCGGTGGTGTACAGCTCGGTCCAGCACAGCGCGCCGGGCTGGGCGACCACCTCCATGCCGCGCGTCTCGCCCGGCTGCCACACCGCGAATTCGGCTCCGGCCGGATCGGTGTAGGCGGCCATCCGGCCGAAACCGAACACATCCATCGGCGGGACCCGCACCGTGCCGCCCGCCTCCTGCACCAGTTTGGTCGTGGTATCGGCGTCGGGCGTGTGGAAATACAGCGTCCAGGCCAAGGACGCGCCCTCCTCGGTGAGCGGGCCGATGCCGCCCAGCATCTTGCCGTCCAGCAGGAAGAACCCGTAACCGCCCGACTCGGGCCCGGCGCTCTGGTACTCCCAGCCGAACACCGAGAAATAGAAGGCGGCCGCGGCGCCGGGATCGGGAGCGCCGAGGTCGAGCCAGGTGGGTGTGCCGGGAACGTAATTCGTCGTCAACAGGGCAGGTCCTCCGGTTACCGAGAGTGATTCGCCAGCGCGTCCTCGAGCCGGCTCGAGCACTTGCCCCTCCGACGGTAGGGGATACGGCGGCCGGGATGTCCGGTATCGCACCGGGTGCGGCGAGTCTCGCGGCGAGGCGGAGAAAACAGACCGAGTCGGCTGGCCGGAGACCGATATTTTCGGCCGTAAACCCGACGCGAGCGGCCCGAATCCCGGACTCGGCGGCCGTGGTCCCCGCATCGGGGTAGATTGTCTGTACCCGCAAGTAACTTGTACGCAGGAGGCGATGATGCCGGTGCCGGCACCCGCGGTTTTCGAACGGTTGAAGTCGTTCGCGGCAGTGGACACGAGCGAGGATCGCGAGACCCGCGCCATCACCGAGATCTTCACCGGCGACACCCTGGGCAGCGTGCCCGTGGGCACCGCCGCCGATGTCACCGCCGCCGTCGCCAAAGCCCGTGCCGCCCAGCGGGAATGGGCCGCCCGCCCCGCCAAGGACCGGGCCGCGGTCTTCGAGCGCTATCGCGCGCTGGTGGTGGAGAACCGCGAATACCTCATGGACGTGGTGCAAGCCGAGACCGGCAAGGCGCGCTGGGCCGCCCAGGAAGAGATCATGGGCCTGATCTTCGCGGCCCGCTACTTCTCCCGGGTCGCGCCGAAACTGCTGTCCGCGCAGCGCGTTCCCGGTGCGTTCCCGGTGCTCAACCGCGCCTCGGTGCGCGCCGTGCCCAAGGGCGTGGTCGGCGTCATCGCGCCCTGGAACTATCCGATGCTGCTGTCGGTCGGCGATTCCATCCCCGCCTTGCTCGCGGGCAACGGCGTGGTGGTCAAGCCCGACAGCCAGACCCCCTACTCCTCCCTCGCCAATGCCGAACTGCTGGCCCGCGCCGGCCTGCCGCGCGACCTGTTCGCCGTGGTCACCGGCCCCGGCACCGTGGTGGGCACGGCCATTGTCGACCAGTGCGACTACCTCATGTTCACCGGTTCCTCCGCCACCGGCCGCACCCTCGCCGAACAGTGCGGCCGCCGCCTCATCGGCTTCTCCGCCGAACTCGGCGGCAAGAACCCCATGATCGTCACCCGCGACGCCGACCTCGACAAGGCCGCCAAAGCCGCCGTGCGCGCCTGCTTCTCCAATGCCGGCCAGCTCTGCATCTCCATCGAACGCCTCTACGTCGACAAGGCGGTCGCCGGCGACTTCACCGAAAAATTCGTCGCCGCAGTCCAATCCGCCAAACTCGGCGCGGCCTACGACTTCTCCACCGACATCGGCAGCCTCATCTCCGAATCCCAACTCGAAACCGTCACCAAGCACGTCGCCGACGCCGTCTCCAAGGGCGCCAAGATCCTCGCCGGCGGCAACCCCCGCCCCGACCTCGGCCCCCTCTTCTTCGAACCCACCGTCCTCACCGACGTCACCGACGCCATGGAATGCGGCCGCAACGAAACCTTCGGCCCCCTGGTCTCCATCTACCCCGTCGCCGACGTCGAAGAGGCCATCACCCGGGCCAACGACACCGAATACGGCCTCAACGCCAGTGTCTGGGCAGGCAGCAAAGCCGAAGGCGAGCGCATCGCCGAACGCCTGCACGCCGGCACCGTCAATGTCGACGAAGGCTACGCCCCCGCCTGGGGCACCACCGGCGCCCCCATGGGCGGCATGGGCATCTCCGGCGTGGGCCGCCGCCACGGCCCCGACGGCCTGCTGAAGTTCACCGAACCCCAAACGGTCGTCGTCACCCGCTTCCTGAATCTGGATGCGCCCCCGCTGGTTTCCCAGGACAAGTGGCAGCCCTTCCTGATGGGCGTGGCCCGCGCCATCCGCTTCCTACCGGGCCGCTGAACCGCAATGCCCCAGTCCCCGGAGTGACGACACAGCTGGGGTCCCCGCCGACGCCGCGCCGGGGATTCCGTGTAATCACCAAGGAAGCTGGGCCGAGCGGCCCGCGATCTGGTACACCAGACATATGAGCGAGCCCGTTCCGACCCGCCAAGAGGTCACTGACAGCCTGGCCCGGCTGCAAGTCGATCCCGCGGTCGATCTCGCCGCCGCTCAGGAGGCCGAGGCCTACCTGATGGCCGCTGAAGCTGATGCGCGGCGCCGCTCCCGCGACACCGCCGCATGAACCGAGGCGATGTCTACATTCATGCCCTGACCGTTAGCGATACCCCCTCACCGCGCCGTGAGCTCGTGGTCATCGTCTCGGATCAGTCCGTAATCGATTCCCCGTACCAGTGGCTCCAAGGCGTCCCTATCTCGGAAATCGACCCCGGCCACGCCCTGGCCACTTCCACCTCGCACGGCTGGGCCGACGTCCTGGGTCAGAAGCGCCTCTACCGCCCCTGGCTGGCGACCCACGTCGGCGCGCTGACGGCTGAAGAAATTGCGGCGCTCAACAGACGCATGAAGATCGCACAGGGACTGGACGAACCGGACGACAACTAATCGTGCCGACGCCATCACCTGGTTCGTGCAGGCCCGGTCAGGACATCCTGCGCCCGGCCATCGAGGACTGGTTCGGAGCCGCTGCCGTCATCTCGGCGCTGGAGGCGCACGGCGCGGGGCCGCTGTCACCGGAGGCGGTGGCCGCCAAGTCCTGTCACGACGGGCTCGCCGATATTGCCGCGCTTATCGCCGATTGCGCTTCGGGCCGCGAACTCGCGGCGATCGGGTTCGCCGATGACGTCGCCGTCGCCAGCGAAATCGATTCCAGCACGGCCGTCCCGCTGCTCGTGGACGGAGCCTTTATCGGTGCGTCGCTGTGACGGCGGGCTGGGCGCAGAAGTACCGGCGGGCTTCGGTGAATGTCATTCCGGTGCGGTAGAGCCCGCCGTCGTCGGTGAGGACGCATTCGGTGCCGGCGACGGCGGTGCCGGTGGAGTCGGGGGTGACGTGCACTTCGGCGGTGGCGATGGGCACCAGTTGATCGTCCTCGTAGATCCAGAAGCTGTAGAAGTAGCCCTGATAGCCCGGCAGCTTTCCGTCGGTGACGGTGTAGCCGTCGCCGGCGGATTCGATTCCGAGGCCGGTGAATTCACCGGCGCGGACGAACTCGCCGGTGGTACCGGTGGCGTGGTACACGGCGGTTCGAGCCCAATACGGGCCGAGGATCAAGGGGACGAGCAGTTCTTCGCGCCCGTCATCATCGGTATCGAGCAAGGACGGTTGGGAGAAGTCGATGTCGACATTCTCCTCGGTAATGGTTTGCGCCCACGAGCCATCCGCGGCCGCGACATCGATCGTGAGCACGCCGTCCTGCCCGCTCCCGCTCCGCCGCACCTGCAACGAGACCCCGGAGGGGTTATCCGCCGTGGTGGTGGAAGTCGTTGGCGTCGTAGTTGTTTGGGTCGTCACCCGCGGTGATTCGGCTGCGGTGGTCGTCGCGGACGGCGCGGATTCCTGTGGCAGCCCACTGACACTGTCACATCCCGAAACACCGGCGACAGCAGCAGCAACCAAGAACCAGACCGCGGAGTTCCTCCCCATGCGGCACAGCATAACGACAGCGCGGCCGGCCCGGAGAAACCGGCCGCGCCATCTCTCATCCGGTCAGGTCCGCGCCGCGCGGTGGGGCGGGAGCCGCTTCCAACGCCGCCGCTTCGGCATCGGTGAACAACCGGGACCGGATGATGAATCGGACTCCCTCGGGGGCCTCGAGGGAGAAGCCGCCGCCGCGGCCGGGAACCACATCCACCGTGAGATGGGTGTGGCGCCAGTATTCGTATTGGTCGGCGCTCATCCAGAACGAGGTGTCGGGGAAGACCCGGCCGAGCAGGACGTCGGCGGCTCCCACCCGGAACTCGCCCAGCGGATAGCACATCGGCGAACTGCCGTCGCAGCAGCCGCCGGATTGGTGGAACATGACCGGGCCGTGGTGGGCGATCAGTCCTTGCAGGACGTCGGCGGCGGCCTCGGTGATGCCCACCCGGGAGACGGAACCCGTTTTCATACGACTCCTCCACGTGTGATGCGGCAACACGATTCGACGTCAGAAGAATCCGAGCTTCTTGGGGGAGTAGCTGACGAGCAGGTTCTTGGTCTGCTGATAGTGGTCGAGCATCATCTTGTGGGTTTCGCGGCCGATACCGGACTTCTTGTAGCCGCCGAAGGCCGCGTGCGCGGGATAGGCGTGGAAGCAGTTGGTCCACACCCGGCCGGCTTTGATGGCGCGGCCCAGGCGGTAAGCCGCGCCACCATCGCGGGTCCAGACGCCCGCGCCCAGACCGTACAGGGTGTCATTGGCGATGGTGACCGCCTCGGCCTCGTTGTCGAAGCGGGTCACCGCTACCACCGGGCCGAAGATCTCCTCCTGGAAGATCCGCATGTCATTGCGGCCCTCGAAGATGGTCGGCTCGATGTAGTACCCGTTGGGCAGGCCCTCCACCTTGCGCATCTCGCCGCCGGTGAGCACCTTGGCGCCCTCTTTGCGGCCGATGTCGATGTAGGACAGGATCTTCTCGTACTGATCGTTGCTGGCCTGCGCGCCGATCATGGTCGAATCATCGAGGGGATTGCCGCCCTTGATGGCCTTGGTGCGCTCGATGCAGCGGGCGATGAACTCGTCGTAGATGGACGAGTGGATCAGCGCGCGCGAGGGACAGGTGCACACCTCACCTTGGTTGAGCGCGAACATGACGAAGCCCTCGACCGCCTTGTCCAGGAAGTCGTCATCGGCGGCCGTCACATCCGGCAGGAAGATATTGGGGCTCTTGCCGCCCAGCTCCAGGGTGACCGGAATGATGTTCTCGCTGGCGTACTGCATGATCAGCCGCCCGGTGGTGGTCTCCCCGGTGAAGGCGACCTTGGCCACCCGCGGGCTGGATGCCAGCGGTTTACCGGCTTCGACGCCGAAACCGTTGACCACGTTGAGAACTCCCGGCGGCAGCAGATCGGCGATCAGCTCCACGACCAGCAGCAGCGAGGCCGGTGTCTGTTCGGCGGGCTTGATGACGACGCAGTTGCCGGCCGCCAGCGCGGGCGCCAGCTTCCAGGCCGCCATGAGAATCGGGAAGTTCCACGGAATGATCTGCCCGACCACACCGAGCGGTTCGTGGAAGTGATACGCCACCGTGTCGGCGTCGATTTCGGCCAGTGAACCCTCTTGCGCGCGAATGCATCCCGCGAAGTACCGGAAGTGATCGATGGCCAGCGGCAAGTCCGCGGCAAGCGTCTCGCGTACCGGTTTGCCGTTCTCCCAGGTCTCGGCGACCGCGAGCTTCTCCAGGTTCGCTTCCAGGCGGTCGGCGATGCGGTTGAGAATATTGGCACGCTCGGTCACCGCGGTGGCACCCCAGGCGTCGGCGGCCCGGTGCGCGGCCTCGAGGGCCATATCGATGTCGGCGGCGCTGGAACGTGCTACCTCACAGAAGATTTCACCGTCGACGGGCGAGGGATTGTCGAAGTACCGGCCCTCTATCGGGGCTTTCCACTCCCCGCCGATGAAGTTGTCATAGCGGCGGGCGTAACTGACAATGCTGCCGTCGCTGCCTGGTTTGGCGTAGATCATGGCGCGGCTCCTGATCGCAGACCTGTGGGTGACGGGGGTCACTATGAACTGCGAAGGTTGGCGTAGGGTTGGCGCGAGGTTGGTGAAACGTCGGCTGGTCACAGCCGTGGGTCGGCGGGCCTACGCGCGCATCGCGGTGTGCAGACGAGCGGTCGCCAGGGCGCGCCGGCTGTCCCCGTGCGGCAGCAAACGCATGGCGTGCTCGTGGATTTCGATATCGTCCGGGCAGCGTTGCCCGAACCGGAGCGCGTGTTCGGGATTGCGGTCGGCCAGCACGGCGGTGCGCAGGCAGACGTCGAGGTGTTCGCGCCACTGCACGATGCCCGGCACATCCGAATCCGGGAGCAGCGGACCGCGATACAGGCGCACGGCGGTGGTCATATCACCGGCCTCCAGGGCGGCGAGCAGTTCGAGGGCATCGCAGGCCATGGGCTCGGTGAGCATGTAGCGGCGACCGGCCACCTGGCCGTCGGTGGCCCGGCGTAGTCGGGAGACATCGGCTTTCAGGGTGCTCGATGACACCGAGCGTTCGCCGTACACCGCCTCGTGCAGGCGTTCCGGGGTGAAGCCCTCGGGTTCGAGCGCCAGCAGCGTGAGGATCTCCAGCTGCCGCGGCCGCATCGGCACCTGCTTGCCCTCCTTGTAGAGCCGCGGCACACCCAGGCACTCCAGCCGGGTGCGCGAGGCGGGCTGGGCCTGCTCGGCGTGTAGTCGCGCCTCGATGGCGGTGACCAGCGCCCGCACCGTGGTCAGGATCATCGGATGCGAGCGATCCCAGTACGTCGACAGGTCCAGCACGCCCAGCTGCCGCCCGTCGGCCGCGCGGATCGGCGCGCAGTAGCAGACCCACCCGTGCAGCGCCTCCACCAGATGCTCCGCGGCCCAGACCGAACTCGGCTGCCCGGTGTGCAGCGACAGCGCCACGCCGCTGGTCCCCATATACGGTTCGTCCCAGCATCCGCCGGGGGCGAGGTTCACCTGCTCGGCCCGACGCCGCACGCCGCGATCGCCGCAGCAGAACAGCACGGTGCCCGCCTCGTCGGTGACCACCGCGATCAGGCCGGCGTCCTCGGTGATGGCCCGTAGCTCGCCCGCCAGCTCGGTCACCGGTGTGCGCAGCGGCGATTCCGCCCAGCGCGAACTCAATTCGTCGCGATCGGTGGCCGGTGCGACCGCGCGCGCCGGGTCCACCGTGCGCAGCGAGCGCTCCCAGGATTCGGCGACCTCGTGCCGGAGCGCGATCTCCCGCCCCGACGGCCGGCCGGCGCCGGTGGCCCAGCGCGCCCACACCTTTTCCAACTCCGCACGTTGCTGGGAGAGAGCGGGCAACCGGGCCATCGTGCAAACTCCTCGCAGCGGTCGACGAAGTGCGATATCTCATGATGGCGCGCGGCGCGAGCGCGCGGAGCCCATTCGCCGCACTCGCCGCGTTAATTCATTCCCTGCAGCTTCGCAGTATTCGCTGACCGCCCATTTCACCCCGCCGCCGCGACGGCGTGTGCGCGGCGCCGAGACGCCGGTGGATTCGACTGGTAGACAAGAACTATGGTCCTCCCATTCCGCTTCGGTGTGAATCTGCTGGCCCCCACCTCGCGCGCCGCGTGGGTCGAGAAGTGCCGCCGCGCCGAGAAACTGGGCTTCGACGTCATCGGCGTGCCCGACCATCTGGGACTGGTCGCCCCGTTTCCCGCGCTCATGCTGGCGGCCGAGGTGACCGAACGGGTGCGGCTCAACACCTTCGTGCTCAACACCCCGTTCTACAATCCGACCCTGCTGGCCCGCGATGTCGCCGGACTCGACCAGCTCTCGGGCGGGCGCTTCGAGCTGGGGCTCGGCACGGGCTACGTGCAGTCCGAATTCGAGTCCGCCGGAATACCGTTCCCGTCCGCGGGCCGCCGCGTCGAGCACGTCGCGGAGACGGTGAGCACGCTGCGGCGGTTGTTCGCCGACCCGGACCATCAGCCGCGCCCGGTGCAGCCGGGCGGGCCGCCGGTGCTCATGGCGGCCTGGGGTGATCGCGCCCTGCGGGTGGCCGCCGAGCACGCCGAGATCATCGCCTTCGTCGGCGGCGGGGCCGCCGACAGCGGCCACATCACCGTCGCCGATTCGGCGACCACCGCCAAGAAGGTCGACTTCGTGCGCGGCCTGCTCGGATCACGCGCGGAGACGGTCGAATTCAACCTGCTCATCCAGGGTCTCACCGGACACGCCGACCGCGCCGCGTTCCACGAGCAGCTCGCCCCGCACCTGCCCCCCGGCAGCGGGGACGACCTGGAAGACATTCCGGTGCTGCTGGTCGGTACTCCCGAGGAACAAGCCCGGACGCTGCGCGAGCGCCGCGACCGCTTCGGCTTCAACTACCTGACGGTCAACGAGTTCAACATCGACAAATTCGCCCCGCTCATCCCGCTGCTGCGCGGAACCTGACCGGGCGCGCCTGCGTTTGGTGCCGTCCTGCCGAGGCATTCCGTCCAAAACGACGGACTCGACCAGGAGGCATCAGATGTCGGGTGCAGTAATCACAACCATCATCGTGGCGGCGGTGATCGCACTGGCCGCACTGCTCGCGGTCGCGCTGATCCCGCGCCTGCGCAGTCGCCGGCTGCGCGACCGCTTCGGCCCGGAATACGACCGCACAATGCAGCAGGCCCAGAATCGGCGGGTGGCCGAACGCGAGCTCACCGAACGCGAAAAGCGCCACGAGCAGCTGCAATTGCGCGATCTCTCGGAGGACGAGAAGCGCCGCTACACCATGCAGTGGGCGCAGGTGCAGGAACAGTTCATCGACGATCCGGTCGGCGCGCTCACCAATGCCGACCATCTGGTCACCGCGGTCATGACCGATCGCGGCTATCCGGCCGAGGGCTACCGCCAGCAACTGGACATCCTCTCGGTGGAGCACGCCCGCCCGCTCGAGCAGTACCGGATCGCCCACGACATCACCGGGCGGGCCGGGCAGGGCCAGGTGACGACCGAGGACATGCGCACCGCCATCGTGCACTACCGCGCACTGTTCGAGGACCTGATGAACGGCCACCGCGCCGCATCCAGCACCCGCCACAACCAGTGAGGCACCGCCATGAGCATCGAATCCGAACGCGCCAAGAACAAGCACACCCAGGCTGATTCGCCCGCCGACACCCAGGCCACCGAACCGTCCACGCCGATCGTCACCGACCGCACCGCACCCACGAGCCCCAATCCGGTGGTGACCGGCGCGGAGCACGGGCCGGCCCAGGGCGGGGAGCGGAGGCAGTCCCAGGACGCGGAGCCGTGGTCGTCCCCGGGTGCACAGGGAAGGCAGCCGCAAGGCGCCGAGCCGTGGTCGGCGCAGGGCGCCGAACAGCGGCAGTCCCGGGATGCGGAGCCGGTCTCCGCCGAAGGCGGCCAGCGGATCGTCCCCCCGAATCCGGAACGCCGCACGTCCCCGGAGATGGACTCGCGCACTACCGGACAGCCCGAATCCGCTGCGCCCGACCGCGGCCGGCTCTTCGCCGAGAAGGACCTGCGCCGCCTGCGTGAGCAGTGGCGCGAGGTGCAGACCCAATTCGTCGACGACCCGCAGAACTGCGTCGCTCACGCCGATGAACTCGTCGGCGACGCCATCCGGCAGCTGGCCGACACCTGCGCCCAGCGCCGCCAGGCCATCGAACGCCGTTGGCACCAGGGCGAACGCGCCGACACCGAGGACCTGCGCCAAGCCCTGCGCGGCTACCGCGATCTGTTCGATCAGCTGCTCGCCACCGCCGCGGGCCCGGCGCACAGGTAGGCCGCGCCGATGAGTTTCGCGCGCTCGCCCGGTCACCACAGCGAGACATGAATCCGAGCGAAGGGGTGATCGCATGCGCGCGTTGCTCTTGCACATGATGGTGTCGGTGGACGGGTTCACCCAGGGACCGGGCGGGGTGATGGATTGGATCGAGATCGATGATCCCGACTTCCACGAATATCTCGCCGCGCTGCTCGACAGTGTGGACGGGCAGATTTTCGGCCGGGTCTGCTACGAGGAGCTGGCGCAGTACTGGCCGTAGGCCGAGCGTGCGCCCGCCGCGCCCGGGGACGAGCTCGCGCCCCGGGTCAACGGGCTGCCGAAATACGTTGTCTCGCATCGGCGCCAGGAGCTGCCGTGGCAGCCGGCGGTGCGGATCGGCGCCGATCCGGCCGCGGAGGTCGCCGAGCTGAAGGCCCGGCCCGGTAAACCGCTGGTGCTGTTCGGCGGCGCCACCACGGCGCAGGAGTTCCTGCGGCTCGGGCTGGTGGACGAGTTGTGGCTGGCGGTGTTCCCGGTCCTGCTCGGACTCGGGCAGCGGTTCTTCGCGCCGGGACCGCGCCGCGAGCTGCGCCTGCTGGAAACGCGCGAGTTTCCGAAATCGGGAGTGGTGCTGCAGCGGTACCGGCGCTGAGACGTCAATTGGCGGTGGGCGCGACGAACATGTAGCTCTTCTCCTCGACGCGCTGGTGGATGCGCCAGCCGCCGCCGAGGCGCACGAAGGTGTCGTGATACCAGAGCCCGCACAGCATCAGCCGGCTGTGCCCGTCCGCCCCGGCGACCAGCATGGGGTTGTGGCACATGGTGCGCGCCGTGGCGTGATCGCCGTCGACGCGAATGGACGAGTTGCTGATCAGGTGTTGGAAGGCGGAGAAGTTCGGCATGACGGTGGCCAGGAAGGTCTTGGTGGAAGCCAGGTCACCGGCCGGGCCGCCCATGGCGGTGTAGTCGATGTGCGCATCAGGGGTGAAGATCTCGTCCAGCAGGTCCCACTGGTGGGTATCCACCGCATGCGAATAGCGGACCATCAGGTCCTCGATCTCCAGGCGGTCCGAAATCTCCTGCAGGGACAGCATGGTGCCTCCGGGTTGTGCCGATACGTGGGTCGGTGGGCCAGCGTACGGCGACCGGGGCTCTGATCTTGTGGTTTCCGAAAGATATTGGGGGCGAATAGGAACCGTCGAGTTCAAAGGCGCGGACCTGTCCATGAACTGCGGATTAGCTCTATCGATTACCTACCGGTCTCTACCGCGCATTACCGGACACTACCGGTTTCAACCCAGCAAAAGCGGAGTCAAAAGTGGAGCGCGCCTACCGACAACTACCGATCAATACCGGCCCACTCGGCACTTGAATCCATCCGTCGGGCGCGCTTCACCAGGCTGGGACTCGATCGGCGAGTCGCGCTGTGAATGTCTGCGGCCCAGTCTCGGTAGAACGGTTCTCGCTGGCGTGTCGTCGATTCGACACGCCAAGAAGTTTCCCGGTTGCGCAACCGCCCGGCTAACGGCCTCGAACCGCACGCGATCGGTGTCGTACAGCCCCTGCCCTTCGGCCGGAGCAGGGGGCGACGAAGCCTCGCCTACGCCTTCCCGATGCGGGCCGAGGATCTCGTTCGGACCAATTCGCCTGCTGCGCAGGGGGCCGAGAGAAACTCAGCCGGGACGAACTCCGGGCGGCAGGATCGAGGCCATGATCGACGACGCCGAGTCCTACGAAGAGCGCGAGTTCCGCGAGCAGGCCGAAGCTCGCGCCCGCCTCGAACGCGCCCTCACGCACGACTCGGGTGCAGGACCGGCCGGGCCTGGAGGTGGCGCTCATGCTGCTGACGGGAGTGATAGCCCGCGCTGTCGCGTCGGTGCTACTCGATTCGGGCTGCGCCGAATGGTATTGAAGCGCAGCGTCATTCATTCAAAGATCGTCGGTGTTCAGCAAGCCATTCCGAGCCGCGTCACCGTGCAATTCACTGCAACGCGGTCGCTGAGAACACCAGGAGAGAACATGATCGACCGCTTGAACGCAACCCGGTGGATGGCGGCCGCAGCCCTCACCGGAGCTGCTCTCGGACTGCCGGCCACAACCGCGACAGCGGCCCCTCCCGCACCTTACGACTGCGTGTCGTTCATATACGAGCCGAGCCGGACAGCCGCCGAGGCCCACTGCTCAAGTGGTTACGGAAGCGTACGGATAGTCGCGGTCTGCCAGCGGAACGATACGCCGGGCACCTACAACCGCTACGGCACCTGGGTGTCGCCGGGCGCTTGGTCCAGCACATTCTGCAACGAGGGGGACTGGATCAAGAATGCGTGGGGTGAAGCTCGGGATACGGATGGAAACCACACAGGCACGTTTTGACGACAACTCCACCCTTCATCGTCTATCGGCACGTCGGTGGATCCCGCACCCGAACCGGCCAGCCAACTGCATCATTGGCCCATGGCATCTGGGGGACGGCGCGCACCTGTTCATCGGGGCAGCGGTCGGTGGAGCGGCAACGTTCTTGGCGGCCAGGACACAGGCGGCAGCACAGTCGGATAGGCAGATGCGGTTGCGCAGTTCACAACCGAGTACGACGTGGCGCTGCTCGAGTTTCTCGATCAGAGTCAGTTGATGGCGCTATACAGTTCGGCTGCGGCACGCCAATGCTACGAGGACGTCGTGACCCCTCGGAGCGCAGTGATGAACGACCTAATCGACCGGCGGGAAACTTTGAGCGTCGAGCCTGTTCAACCTGCCTGCTTACCTTGCTCTGACGAGCGCGGTGTTCACGATCATCCACACGAAGCTGAACTGCGACGTTCACCAAGAGGAGTGCCGACGCCTGCGGTCGGCATACGACGCCCTGGCCCACCGCTATCGCGGTGTGCGGGTCGTCGACAACCCGGAGGAACTGCGGAGTGCACTTCGCGATCTGGATTCCACACAGGAGATGCTGCGCGCGGAGGCCAAAGCGGCTCCGCCGGAGTGGGCACTCGGGCGAGCTGAAAGTCAGGATCGTGCGGTGGCCGCACCCAGGACGGAGCAGGCCGGGAACGTCGCTACGTAGACCGCGGCGGCGTACGCTCCTCGACGTCATTGAGTGAGTTTCCGCTGCATCGTCTGGTGAGAGCCGATCCGGAATCCCCCTTCCGCAAACGGCTCTCGTCATTCCATCGAGTCAAGTTCTGAATCCACTGATACCTGCTCGGTCAGGCAAATCGCCCCAGGACTTGCCGGGCGGCATGACTTTCTGTTCGTACTTCCCACACCCTGCCGGCGGGGACCGGGGAGTTGCTGTCCGTGGATCCGCGTCCGGTGCGCATGTGGGGCTACCGCGGCCAAATCGAGCGCTTGGACGACGACGGTAAGCCCCTCGCACCGGAGCACCCCGCGCTCTTGCGGCCGAGATGACCGATCTCCAGCGTCACCTGTTACAGGCGGCTGGTTTGGTACGAGTGCGAATCCACCGGGATGTTCGGAGGACATGCGGTCGTGGACCAATAAGGCTCCGCCGTATTCGGGACGTATTTCCATGCACCATATTGGGTCCAAGTCGTCCCGCCGTCTCGGCAGACAGCCACTGCTCGAACCTGTCCTTGACCTCCCGTGCACCATGCCCGCACCTCGTTCCACCACTGATTCACTCCGGTTGCGGATCTGCACCCTGTGGGGTACTGGGGCTCAGCCTGGGCGGTGGTGGCCGAAAGGGTCGACAGGGCTATCCCCGCCGCGATCAACAGCGTCAGCTTCGCGGAACGACGGTGGATCATGTTGTCTCCTGGTACTTCTCGCACCAACCTCGGTGTACCGGTCGGCACGGTCGTGCAATTACTGCGTCGGCCCTTCCATGTGCCGACTGCCCAGTATCAACCATCGTCCTCTGAAGAGGTTTGAAACGAGACAGGTTGGCGGACATCGCACCCAGGAGGTCTACTCCGTAACACGGCACGTCGCTCGACGCTTCGCTGCTTGTCCCGGTCGTGCTCGGATTTGCCCTACTCGCACCGGTCCCCCCACCGGGACGCTGCCGACGCTGCACGCCCCGACCCTACCTGCCCATGCCGGGGGCATCCCCGCGCGCCTTGTGTTCAGTACGGGTCATTCCTGCACAGTCACCAGGAAATAAAGCCAATGGCCGCCTGAGGTTCCCCCGCTAATCCGGAGACCGGTGATCGCCGGCCCAGCCTTCTTCTGAATGCGCTGGGAGTTGTACCAGCCGTCGATGTAGGCGAACAGGGCGTTCTCGGCCTCATCCCGGGTACGCCAGGTCCGCCGGTAGGCCGGCTCGGACTCGAGGGGCGCGGTCAGGCGCGTCGGCACGACCGTGATCAAACCGACCTTCGGCGGCGTTGCCTTCCGGCAGGACAAGTGCAAGCACGGCAAAGGGGCACTTGCCACAGTGGCTCACGGACGAGCTGAGGTGGCACAAACAGGCATCGCAGCCCGAGTTCGACGACACGCCAATCCTATTGAACCTTCGCGGCGGGATGGTCGAACCCGCTTCGGCGGACGATGTCCTCTACCGCGCGAAGGCCGACTCGTCGGTCGATTGGGTGACGTGGGGCAACCTGCGAGACATGTCGCGACCCATGTAGCCGGGGGTCCGGCGACCGGCAGCGCACCAGTGCGCAACTGGTCATGCGGGCGGTGCGCCGGCGGTCACCGACCGCTACATCGACCCGCGGGGTACCTGCATCCGGTGGCGGACAACTCCGCGTTCCTGGAGGAGCTGAAACCGGCGAAAGTTGGAGCGATCATGGAACCCGACTCTGGATGATCTTGGCTCCAACTCGTCTACCTGCGGTAACCCGGTCTACCTTGGCGTATCCGAAAGATGCGGGGATGCAAACGATCTCGTTCAGACCGGTCGTGATTGGATGATCTTGCCACCGGAAAGCCGGATTCGCGTTCTCTAGTGAACGGCTGGTTCCCCTTTCCGCCTGGTTCGGGCTACCTTTGAGAGAAGCTGTCCGAAATGTCGCAATGATTCCAAATGGGTGGGTAGAGTAGTTGGGGGATAGGTAGTTTCAATGGAACCAACCGAATTCTTCATGCCCTTCGATTCAGCGGGCCTCAATCCCGCGGAAATCGAGGCAGAGGCGGCGATGTGGGGCTGGCTCGAGACCTTCGAGCTGGTGCCGTCGGAGCTCACGCGCCGGCGCATGGAACGCACCCGCCCCGCGCGCATGTACGCCCTGTGGTGCCCTCGGGCCGGGGTGGGCGATCTCGCACTGCTCTCGCAGTACACCGCATGGGCTTTCATAGTGGACGACCAGTTCGACATCGAAATCCCGGATCCGGGCCGATGTTTGGATGCGATCACGGCACTGAGCGCGGTATTCGACGGTGCAGGGCAAACATCCGGCGTGCTCGCCGTGGCATTCGCTGATCTGTGGCGGCGGCTGTCGGAGGGCCGCTCGGCGCAGTGGCGGGTCAGCGTCGAGGCCGAGATCCGCGCGTGGCTGTGGACCTACTACACCGAGGCCGTCGGGCGACTATCGGGCAGTCTGCCCGATCTGCAGACCTATCGCGCCCATCGCCGAGATGGCGTGGCGCTGTTCGTATTTCTCGATATCAGCGAGATCGCCGAGGGTGTGGACCTGTCGGCGGGCGCGCGGCATCTGCCGTCCATGCGCGGGCTGCGCGAGGCCGCGGTCGAGCATATGGGCCTGTTCAACGATGTGCTGTCGGTGGCCTCCGACGAGGCCTCCGGATATCTCTACAACTCGGTGCTGCTGGCCGAATACCATTACGGCTACGACCGAGCACAGGCCTACGACCTCGTGAACGGGATGCTGACCGAATGCATCCAGCGCATGACCGACGCCCTCGAACGCCTACCGGCGGAACTCGACGACGCCGGGATCACCGGACGCGATAAGGACGACACTCTAGCTACTGCAAATAATTACACCGTCTATGTACGCGCGAACCTCGACTATCACTATCAGGCCGCGCGCTACACGAGCGCCCCCATCGAGGCTCTCGAACACGGATTGCCGCTCACTTGAACAGCGGCCACCAGGCTGTTGCCGAACTGAAATCCGCAGGCCACCCGATCCCTTCGCGTGTCGATGGGACCATGAGCTACCTGCTACGCATGGCCGCCCGTCTGTCACCGGGTGGTCGGGAGGCCGTGTCCGAAAGTGAACGGGGCCGATTATGCGAGCGTCGAAACACACCAATTCCACAGCGGGACAACGTCATGAGGGCCGGCGACGGTGGGGACTGTCACGGCCGGCGGTGGCCAATCTGGCCGGGCACAGCGAAATCTGCCCACGTGCAGCAGAATCCGGGCAACATTCCTTCGACTGCCGAATAGAGCGGCTGGCACGCAAACAGTTAACCGAGGCCAGACAGGCGATCGAGCCCGTGCTACGGTCGGCGGTGGCCCTGCTGGCGGAGCCGCTGGATCGCATGGCGGGCTACCACTTCGGCTGGTGTGACACCGACGGCAACGAGATCTCCGGGGTCCAGGGCAAGGCGCTACGCCCGGCCCTCACCTTCGCGGCGGCCACCGCCTGCGGCGGCGCCACCGAACAGGCCGTGCACGCGGCGGCGGCCGTGGAACTGCTGCACAACTTCTCCCTCGTGCACGACGACATCATGGACAGCGACCCGATGCGGCACGGGCGGCCGACAGTCTGGCGAATCTGGGGCGAAACCAATGCGACGCTCCTGGGAGACGCGTTGCAGGCGTTGGCACTCGGCGTGCTATCGGACGGCGTACCCGAGCAGGTGACCTCCGAGGCCGTGATCCGGCTGGCCCGCGCGACCGTCACCCTGTGCCGGGGGCAGTACGCCGACTGCGCCTTCGAGACGCGTTCCACGGTGAGCATCGACGAATATCTGACCATGGCGGCCGGGAAGACCGGGGCGCTGCTGGCGTGTGCGTGCGCGCTGGGAGCACTGTGCGCGGGGGCCGACCACCGGGTGGTGTCGGCCATGCACACCTTCGGGGCCGAATTGGGGCTGGTGTTCCAGCTCATCGACGATGCGATCGATATCTGGGGTGATCCGGCCGTCACCGGCAAGCCCGCGCACAGCGATCTGATTCACCGCAAGCAGTCGTTCCCGGTCGTGTGCGCACTCGCCTCCGATACCGGGCCCGGCCGCGAGCTCGCGCGGCTCTACCAGGCCCGTAACCCGATGACGCCGTCCCGGGCAGCGCGGGCCGCCGATCTCATCGAGGAGGCCGGCGGCCGCCATCGGACGCTGCGGCGGGCCGATGCGGCATTGCGGGCGGCGCTCAACGCGCTGCCGGCGGAGCTGGCGGTCGGGGACCTGACCGCCTTGGCGCAACTGGTCGCGCACCGGGACCGGTGACCGGCTGTCACGCCGTGTGTCCGGGGTCGAGCCCGAACACACGGCGGGCATTGCCCGACAGGAACAGCTCGCGGGCCTCGTCGTCGAGGCCGAGCTCGTCGATTCCCTTCAATGCCCGGTCCGGCGTGATCATGGGAAAATTGGTGCCGAACAATACTTTTCGACGCCCGTGCGTTTTCATATAGGCGATGAGTTCCGGCGGATAACGGCGCACCGTGTACGCGGAGGTGTCGATGTGCACATTCGGGTATTTGGTGGCGAGGGCGATCATTTCGGTGGTCCACGGATAACCGATATGGCCGCCGACAATGGTGAGTTCCGGGAAGTCGAGCGCGACATCATCGAGATAGGGGATGGGACGCCCGGTCTCGGAGGTGCGCAGCGGGCCGGTGTGGCCGACCTGCGTGCAGAAAGGGATACCGAGTTCCACGCATTCGGCGTAGAGCGGATAGTAGCGCCGGTCATTGGGCGGCAGCCCCCACAGCCACGGCACGATGCGCAGTGCCCGCATACCCAATTCGGTGACGGCACGGCGCAATTCACGCACGGCGGCCACGGGCTTGCGCAAGTCGACCGAGGCCACGCCCACCAGCCGTCCACCGGAATCCGCCACGAATTCCGCCACCTCGTCATTGGAGATCAGCACGCCCTCCGGGCCGTACCAGGCGCAGATCAATGCGGTATCCACCCCGGCGGCATCCATGAGCGCGAGCGTCGCGGCCACCGGCGGCTGCTCGGTGGGCAGCGGCGCACCCCATCGGCGCAGCGAATCGAACATGTCGTGCTGCACCAGGCGCAATGTCGGATGTTGCGCCCACACATCGATAATGGACAAGATTCCTCCTTGTTCGAAGGTCATCGCGCACCGGCCCGCAGCCACAACCGGCTGCCCTCGTCCTCGGTGGTCGCCAGCAGCAGCCCGCCGCCGGGCAGCTCCACCATCCTGGCCCGAGCCGCCGCGACCGGCATCGGAATCTCCTGCCAATCCGAGCAATTCGATGCGGTCGACGCGAGGTGCACGACCCCGTCGAGTTTGAACGCGGTCACCACCCGAGCGCTTCCGGTGAGCACCTGCAACACGTCCACCGAGTTCGCAGTCGGCCCGCCCACGGCAACCGCGCCGGCACCCGGCCAGCACATGATCCGCGCCGGCGTCCCCGTCGTCTGCCCGAAGACCGTACAGCCCGCCGAACCACACCCCACCCGAGTGGCCAGCACCCCGACCCCGTCGAGTTCCCGCCGCTCCCAGGCGAACCCATCGGCCGACACCCACTCCAACGGCCGCGGCGCTCCCTCCCGCAATGTATGCCCCACCACCACGAACCCTTCCGGCCCGGTGGTCACCTCGGCCGCTCCGGTCTGCTCACCGGCCCCCGACGCCAGCGCCGGATCATCCGCCCGCCGCACCCACATGGCGCCATCCCGCGAAGTCCACACCGCAACCCCGTACCCCAGCGGCCCACCCCATCCGCCGATCAGCAGATCCACGCCTCCCAGCGCCGCGGCCCCCAGCACCGCGATAGCGCGCGGCCCCCCGAACATCTCCACCACCTGCGGATGCTCCACCAGCCCGCCCGTGCCTCCACTCCACACCGTCATTCGCGGATTACTGTGCGCCCCACCGAACGCCTGCCCCAACGCCACGACCCGTTCCCCCGCCCCCGCCGAAATCAACTCCGCCACAAACCCGTACCCGCTCCTGGGCTCCACCGCGACCGCCCGCCAGTCGCTCCCGTCCCCGCTGACCCAGGCCGCCGGCGCCCGCCCGTCCGTCCCCGGCACCGACCCCAACGCCAGCACCTCGTCCCCGACCCGCACGAATTCCGCCACCCGCGCACCATCTCCGAGTGGGTCCAACTCCTGCCACTCCGAAACAGACTCCGCCCCAGTGCATCCGGCTGCCAGCACAACCGCCGACAACGCAACGAGCCACCAACGCCGCATCCGCTCACTCTGTCAGAAGACCGTCCACCGGATCACCGATTCGCGCCCACCGCACCGCAACCCGCGAACCGCACCGGCGTACGTTGGAATGCGACGGCACACAACGGTGCGGGGAGGAATCGAATGACCGCGTTGAAGGGCTACGAACGGGCGTTCTTGCGCACCTTCAATCCCTTGATCATGGCGCTCGTCGAACGCCTCGGCCCACCCACCTACGCGGTCGTGGAGACGATCGGGCGGCGCAGCGGCCTGCCACGCCGGGTCCCGGTCGCCAACGGCCTCGACGGCGACGTCTTCTGGCTGATTGCGGGCCTGGGCGCCAGCGCCCAGTTCGTCCGCAATATCGAGGCCAACCCGCGCGTCCGCGTCCGAGCCCGCCCGGGAAAGCTCCGCGACGGCATCGCCCTGCGCTGGCGCACCGGAACCGCGACGCTGCTCCCGGAAGACGACGCCGCGGCCCGCCACCGCAGCCTGGGCCGCGGCCGCCCGTTCTATCAACTCGACGGAATTGCGCTGCGCCGCTTGGCCGCTGGCGGCCGCATGCTGACAATCAGGATCGACCTGGATCCGCTCGACGACGACATCTAGCGCGTGGCCGACGCCGACCGCCGCCACATCAGAACGCCCAGGGCACTGAGCCGCAAAGGGGAGGCGCGAGCGTGTTTTCGGACACCGATGAGCCAGCCGTATCTCGAAGGATCGCGCGGGACGGTCCGCGCTGACAGCGTGCTACCGCGACAGTTCGCGGGTGGGCAGGCGCCAGGAAAATCATTGGCCTCGAGTCGCGGCGGGCAACTAGCTTGGCGACCATGGCATATGAACATGCGCTGGCGTATGTTTTGGGGCTGGAAGGGGCCGCGCTGCTGCGGGCGTTCGCCGGGGAGCACGATCGGGCGTTCACCGAGGCCCGCATTGCCGAGATCCGGAAGTTCCTGGACGACGGAGCGCTCGACGAAGCCGGGGTGGAGGTCGAGCACGTGGACGTCGCCGAGGGTTACGGCCTCTGGGCCGCGGCCTATGACAGTCCCGGCAATCCAGCATTCGACTATGACGAACCGTTGATCCGGGCGGTGGCAGGCGAGTCGCCGCCCGGCCTCGCAGTGGACGCGGCCTGCGGCACGGGCCGGGTCGGCGCAATGCTTGCCGACTGCGGCCATGCGGTACTCGGCGTCGATCGGTCGGCCGAGATGCTCGAGCTCGCCCGGAAGCGACTGCCGCAAGCCGACTTCCGACTCGGCGGCCTCGATGACCTACCGGTCGACGACGCCGCGGCGGACATCGTGACCTGCTCTTTGGCCTTGAGCCACGTGCCCGAGCTGCGCCCGGTTTTCGCCGAGTTCGCTCGCGTCCTGCGCCCCGGCGGCCACCTCGTCATCGCCGATGTGCACCCCGAACAGGTTGCGCGCACCCATGTTCCGACAATCCGCCGCGCGGACGGTGCACCCGGACGAGTGCGGTCCCACCACCACCGCACCGGCGACTATCTCCGCGCCGCACTGGCCTCCGGATTCCGGATCCACTCCTGCGATGAACCGCCCGCCCCCACAACCACATCCGAGGCAGCCACCGAACCAGGCCCCTGGAACATCTGGCCGTGGTCGCTGACCGCCCTGATACCGGAGGCCGCCCAAGCCGCGAACGCCGGCATTCCGATGATGATCCTGTGGCACATGCGACTCACGTGATCACACCGGTCATCGGGCGAACATCGCGCACGGCCCGTCAGCCGCTCAGATGGCCGCTGATCACCGGTGCGAGCCGGGCCGTCAACTCCGCCAGTGATTCCGAGGCCACCGGCTCGACCCGCAGGATGTAGCGGAGATACGCGACGCCCAGGAGTTGCGCCATGGCCAGATCGATCCGTAATTCCGCATCGGGACCGGGGAGGACGGCCGCGATCTGTGCGTATACCTGTCCCTGAATGAATTGCCGCACCAGGGTTGCCGACTCCTCATGGGTCGCCGCCCCGCGCAGGATGGCCAGTAGTGGGGCTCGTGATTCCGGGTGATCCCAGGCTTCGAAGAACACTCGGGTGAGTCGTTCGCCGATGTCGCCGGGATCACCCGCGGTGATCCGTGCGGCGATATCCGCCGGTTCGAACGGCCAGCCCATGGTCGCCCGGAACAACTCCGCCTTGCTGCCGAAGTAGTGCCTGATCAACCCGGGATCGACCCCGGCGGCCGTGGCGATCTCCCGCACGGTCGTCTTCTCGTATCCGCCTTCGGCAAACCTGCGCCGCGCCGTCTCCAGCAGCACGTCACGCGTGCCGGTCTTACCCGGTCGTCGTCCAATCGGTGGCATAGTGCCAGGAATTCTACAAGCGTTGACTTCTTGTCGACGCCGGCGCTAGCCTGGGTGGAGAAATTCCACAACTGAGGAGTTCTTGCAATGCCTGCTCCACGATGGGTCGCCCGAGCCAACCGCAACGGCCTCAACCGCCTCACCAAGTTCATCGCCCCCTGGGCGCCGGGCTGGGCCGTCGTCATCCACCGCGGCCGCAAATCCGGCAAGACCTTCCGCACCCCGCTGTGGGCCTTCCGCCGCGACGGCGGCTACGTCATCGCCCTCACCTATGGCCCCGAATCCGATTGGGTCCGTAATGTTCTCGCCGCCGGCGGGTGCGAACTCCACACCCGCCGCCACCGCTACGAAGTCCGCAACCCCCACCTCTACCGCGACGAAACCGCCGCCGCCATGCCGATATTCATCCGCTTCATGCTGCGTAACGTCCTCAACGCCCCGCATTTCCTCAGCGTCGACGTGGTGCGCGAACTGCAGCCCGTGCACTGAGGCATGCCCGTACTACTTGGTGGCGCAGAAGCTGTCCCACTCTGTTACCCGGACGATCGGACCCGCCCCGGCGGATTCGCCGCGACCAGTCGAGGTTGCGGCGAATGCTATGCCACTCACGCAGACCCGCGCGATATTCGGAAAGCTGTCGGTGTTGCGATAGACCTCGACGTAGTCGACGTCGTGGATGGCATCCGATGGTCCGCTCCGGTCCTCGAGTTGCTCCTGGGTGCACCCGGCGAGTGCGAGCATTATCAGGGCGAACAAGTACATTGTCCTCGATCGCATCAAAGTGGTGCTCATCGTGCTGCCTTTCGAATGGGGCGTCGATGTCAGGCCCGCTCTCGGAGTCTGATGTGATGGACGCCGTTAACAATCTCGTGAGTGAGAACTTCGAACCGCGTGCCCCGATCGAAGAGAGCCTCATTCTCCAATATCGGAATCCCAAGCGGGACAAGGCACTTTCCGTTTCTCGATTCGATGGTGAACTGGGTGTTTCCCTGGCGGGGTCTGTCGATCGAGGAGCTTGTGAAAGCAGGCTCGAGAATCGCAGCTCCGGGTTTGTATTTCTCCAGGAGCTTGTCCGACAGATTGATTCCCCGAAGTACGACACCCGTGTACGGCGGTAGTTTTGCCAAAGCAGTGGAGATGGCTCGCGAGCGCTGCTCCAGATCCAGCCTGGCTTCCGCCCGGGGCACGCTGTGGTTGTCATGGTTGTATCTATTGATCCACCAATGGTTCGTCGAGATGTAATCGTCGATCGCGCGGCGGTCCTCGGCGGTGAAATCCCGGGGGACACCGGACGGTGCGTCCACATGTGTCGGCGAGCTCGGTTCATCGACGCGGAACTGCCGGCTGTCGAAACCGACGAGCAACTCGTTTGTGACGACTCCATTGACCTTTATCCGAGTGACCAGTGCTCTGACCAGTACGTACTCGACCTTGCAGGTGCCGGGGTCGGTCAGGCGGTTCGCGAGAGCGCGATCGACAGCGGATTCCGATGTCGTCATCGCCTCGACCGTCGCGTCGAGATACCCGCGCGTCCCTTCTTGGTAGTGCAGGCCCTGCGCCCCCGGGCGTACGTTCAGTTCGTCACCGGGTCCCTTTTCGGCGATGATCAGGATCGTGCACCCACCGCTTGCCTTGTCGACTATTTCGTAGACACTGTCGAAGCCGCCACGCCTCTTCGTGACAGGGTCATCGATCTGCTCGACGTAGAAGGCTGTGCGGGGATATTGATTGCGCAGCATGTGCTGGCGTGCGAGGGTGCCGAGCTCGGCGAGCGCCTGACTTCGCGCATCGTAGACCTCTTTCATCTGCGCCGCGGTTTCCGGCGATACCCGTCCGGTCGCCGTGATCTCCGCATCGCGCTGTGCGATCAATGCCGCCCACTGCCGATTCGTAATCGCGTGCAATGCGAGAACCGCGGCATCTTGAAGGGTTCCGAGTTCGATCTGTTCGATGGGTTCGATGCCGGCACGCTTGTCGCTGCCAGGCACATACCCCGGTGGCTGGCCCTCCTCGACGACCGTGATGAAGCGGGAAGGATCGCTCGGATCAATTCGGATCGGCGGTACGACCATGCCGTTCTCGTCGATCGCGAAGTTGTTCCTGGGGCGGATGATGCCATTGACCTCGTCCGGGAGCAGGTATTTGGCGCGATACTCGGGCGAGTTGATCTTCGTCGCGATCGGTTCGTTCTCGGCTTCGGCCGCGGTGGTCCCCGGCGGAGAGTAGGCCGCCGCAGCGGTTTTCGCGCTGCTCGGTGCGGAGCCGGTGGACGGTGCCGCTGTCGGCCTCGTCGCGCCCGCCGTGGCCGGGGCGTCGATTGTGCAGCTCAGAGCCTTCGACATGATCTGGATGCCGCGTGCGTTTCCGGTGGCCGCGGCGGCGTTGTATGCCTGGACCGCAGCGTAATTGTGCGGGTTCGGCGGATTCGCGTTGTGGACGGCAGCCTCTCGATTGTGTGCCTGTGCCTCACGCAGCAAGCTGACGCAGTCGTCGGGTAATGGCGAAGCGGAACCAATGACTGTGACGAGCGTCGTCCACAGAACGACGACCAGTGGGATACCGAGTCGCCGCGGCAGGGCCTCCGGTGGTCGCTTCAATGCAGGTACCGCCATCTCCCGTCCTCCCTCCGCAGGAAGAAGATGTCGGTCGCCTCATACCCGTCATTCCACTCGATGGTTACCTCGGCATTGGCGAGATCCCCTGTTATCACGATGTTCTCAACATGTGTGACGATGCCGCGGTCCGCCTGCCGAACGGCATCCAGTGGATTGTTTTCGTACCGCTCGCGTAGTTCCGTGCTGTAGTGATCGATGACGACGAACGGGTCCGGCGCGGCGAGCACCTCGCGCAGCACGGTTTCGATTTCCTTCTCATCCTGAGGTCCAGAGCTGCTGCCGAACAGTACGGCCATCGTCCCGGCGAGCATGAGCACCGAAGATCCGGCGATCAGCCCGAGGCGCTTCCGGCGGCAGGTCAAGGCGCCAAATCGTCGGAGCAGAGCTTCCATTCGTCCCCCTCCCGGCGCAGCGACACTTCGCCCGTCGATTCCATTCCGGCACTGACGGTCGTCACCTCCGCGGTGGCGGTGTCGCCCCGGATCTCGATCTTGGCGATCTTGGTCAGCTCGATGGTCTCGGGCACAGCGGGCAGCGCCGAATACAAGGCATCGAGCTCAGCCTTCAGTGTGTCCTGCTCCACCTGGAATTCCGGCGGCAGCGAAACGTCCGCCGGAAGCGTAGGTATCGGCGAAGCGGCGTCGAATATCTCGCGAATCGCGGCACACATGAACGGCCTTCTTGCCGATATGTCCTCGGCTTCCGTCACAGCCCGCAGCGTCTGCTCGATCTTCTGTTCATCGGTTGCCGATTCCGCACCACTGCAACCGATGATCGACATGGCGACGAGCACGAAGCCGACGGCGAGACCGAATCTCCGGCATTGCATATCCGACTTCCTTTCAGCGGACCGAGATCACGCGGCTGCGGCGATGCCATCCGGCGGGATGTACGTGAAATCCATTTCCACCCCGAGGAGTCGGGCCCGATCGCCGTGCGGCCGGTTTGATCGACGCTATCGAGTTTCGACTGCCGTTCATGATGATTCGGGCGTGCCCGAATGATTCGGTGCTGTCCTCGCGGGGAGGGGGCTGCGGTTGTCGGTGCGACGGTTGCTGTGGGCCGAACCCGCAGTGCGGCCCGTGAGAGCGGTCATGAGGTGAGAGTCCGTGGTGACCTCGGCGGGAATCGAACCCGCGTCGTCCTGAGTGAGAGTCAGGGTGCCCGACCAGCAGAGCACGAGGCCTCGGTGACGCAGATCGGAATCGAACCGACGTGGATTCTGGGTGAAAACCAGACTGCCCGTGCCAGCAGAGCAACTGCGCCGTGGAGCCCTCGAGAGGATTTGAACCCCTATCTGCCTGACTCGAATTCAGGTGCTCTGTCCGGTTGAGCTACGAAGGCATCGGTATGAAATGAAAAAGGGCCGCTCCGTTGGCGGTTCAGCCAGTGGAGCGACCCTTCGGCAGGGGAGAAGGCCCCCTGTTACGGATCACCCCGCAGGCCGGTGCGGCGCCGCGAGAACGATTCGAGTGCACAGCGTTCACGGGTTATGCGCGACCACGCGAGCGTGGTGTACGAATACCGGGTCATCGCTGTGCCTTTCGTGATCGTTGTTGACGAGAACGCTAACAAGCGCCGCGGGTGGTGCGCCACTGAATTTCGCGGGACGGAGATCAGCCGAATACCCGAGTGCCGCCGACGTAGGTTTGGGCGACGGTGAGGTCGGCGATCTCGGTGGGGGAGACGTGGAACGGGTCGCGGTCCAGGACAATCAGATCCGCGAGGTTGCCGGGGAGCAGGCTGCCGGTGTCGTCGAGACGGTTGACGTGGGCCGAGCCCGCCGTATAGGCCGCGAGGGCGGTCATGAGGTCGAGGCGCTGGTCGGGGAGTAGCGGGGGCAGGTCGGAGCCGGGGTGGACGCGGTTGACGGCGACATGAATGCCCGCCAAGGGGTTGGGGTCGCTGACGGGCCAGTCGCTGCCGCAGGCCAGGGTCGCGCCGGCGCGGGCCAGATCGCCGAAGAGGTACTGGCGGGCGGAGAGGTCGCCTCCGAGGAAGGGGAGGGTCAGGTCGTCGAGCTGGGGTTCGTGCGCGGCCCACAGGGGTTGGAGGTTGGCGATGGCGCCCAGGCGGTAGAAGCGGGTGATGTCGTCGGGGTGGACGACTTGCAGGTGGGCG
The DNA here is from genome assembly GCF_054655275.1 of Nocardia sp. IFM 10818. Taxonomy (NCBI): domain Bacteria; kingdom Bacillati; phylum Actinomycetota; class Actinomycetes; order Mycobacteriales; family Nocardiaceae; genus Nocardia; species Nocardia sp. IFM 10818. The sequence continues at coordinate 4,526,738 of NZ_BAAHJH010000001.1, read as the reverse complement.
AGGTGGTGGCGATTGCCGCGCTGGCCGTTGGCACCGAGGGCGGCCTCGAGGGCGTTGAGCGCTTCCTGGACGGCGCGGTCGCCCAGGGCGTGGAAGTGGACCTGGAAGTCGTGGGCGTCGAGTTCGGTGACGTAGTCGCGCAAGGCGATCGGGTCCACGAAGCTGAGGCCGCTATTGGTGGTGCAGCAGCCTTTGTGATCCTTGTAGGGCTCGGTCATGGCGGCGGTGAAGTTCTCGGCCACGCCGTCCTGCATGATCTTCACCGTGTCCAGGCGGAAGCGGCCGGCGCTGAACTGCTTGCGGCGCAGGATCATTGCGGGAATCTGCTCCGAACCCTGCTCGCGCTCCCACCATTGAGCGCCCACCACGCGGGCGGTGAGCAGGCCGCGCCCGGCGGCGGTGTGATAGGTGGCGGCGTGGTCCATGGGACCGCCGTCGGCGCTGACGATGGCCTCCTGCCAGGCGGTGATGCCGAGCGAATGCAGCCGGGCCTGGGCGCGCAGCAGCCCGGTCAGGCGCTCCTCGGCGGTGACCGGCGGGATGATGCGGTCGACCAGGTGCATGGCTCCCTCTTGGAGCATGCCGCCGGGCACACCCTCGGCGTCGCGTTCGATGCGCCCGTCACTCGGATCGGGCGTATCGGCGGTGATGCCCGCCAATTCGAGCGCGCGAGTATTGGCCCACGCACCGTGATGGTCGCGATTGACCAGGTACACGGGCCGGTCGGCGACCACGGCGTCGAGCTGCTGCCGGGTCGGGATGCCACCGGGAAAGCTCTCCATCGACCACCCGCTGCCGGTGATCCACTCCCGCCCCGGATCGGCCGCGGCATACGCCGCGATCCGGCGCAGATACTCCGCGAGCTCGGTCGTCCCGGTGAGATCGCATTCGCCCAGCTCGATGCCCGCCGCGGCCGCGTGCACATGCGCGTCCTGGAAACCGGGCAGCAGCGCCCGCCCGGCCAGATCCACGACTTCGGTCTGCGGCCCGATGTATTCGCGCACCTCCGCGTGCCCGACGGCGCTGATGCGGTCGCGGGTGACCGCCAGCGCCGTGGCGCGGCTGCGCGCGGCATCCATGGTGAGGACACTGCCGCCGGTGAAGACTAGGTCGGCGTAGGACATTCAGTTACTCCTGACAACGGTGGTGGGAGGCAACGCTGCGGCGGGCGATGATTCGATGATGCCTGGTTCGCCGCCGACCAGGATTCCGGGCGCGGTGCGCCGGAAGTAGGGGGATTTGCGGACCCATTTGGCCCACGCGCCGACCGCGACGCCGGAGAGCACCATGAACGCGGGCACCGACAGCACGAACCAGCCATTGCCGGCCGCGATCTCGTAGTGGTCGGTGCTGGTGGCGTAACTCCAGCACAGATAGCCGGCGAGGGCGAAGAGCATGGCCGCGCCGAGGACCGGCAGGATCACCGCCGCCAGCGCGTCCCGCGCGCTCGTGCGCAGCAGATCGCGGAAGCGGGCCGCGGCGGCCAGGGCGGTCGAGCCGTAGTAGAGGGCGACGACGATCCCGATCGCGCTCACGGTCGCATTGATCAGATCGGGCACCTTCGGAATCGCCAGCGCCACAACGCAAACCAGCAGCCCGAGCGCGCCGAGGGCGATAGTGCCCGCGGCCGGGGTGCCGTAGCGCGGGTGCACGCGCGACCACACCGGGCCCAGCGTGCGATCCCGGCTCATGGCGAACATGCCGCGCACCGTGGGCAGCACACTGGACTGCAGTGACGCCACCGTCGAGAAGGTCAGCGCCATCATGGGCAGCAGCGTCAGCGGCGCGGCGGTCAGGGCCGACCCGAAGTACACCAGCCCCTCCGCGCCGTGCCCGGCCAATTCCTCCAGCGGCAGTACGCGCTGAAATGCGAAGGAAGCCAACAGGAATAGCCCCAGCGCCAGCAGCAGCGTGGTGGCTCCGGCGCGCCCGGCGGTGCGGCTGTCGTGGCATTCCTCGCTCATGCTGAACGCGGCGTCGAATCCCCAGTAACAGAACACCGCGGTGACCATGCCCTGCGCGAAGGCCGTGGTCGAGGGAATATCGAAGGGGTTGAGCCAGTCCAGGCTGAACGGCTGGGCGCCCGCGACCAGGCCGTAGCCGCAGAATCCCAGCAGCACAAGGTATTCGAAGATCAGCAGCACCCGCTGGAATTTCGCGGCCAGGCTCACCCCCACCGCCGCGGTCAGCACCGCCGCCACCAGCACCAGCAGCCCGGCGAGCGTGGATTGCAGCGTGGATTCCGGCCGCAGTTCCAGCCCGCCGATCCGCCCCAGCCCGGCCTCGCCCGCCAGCGCGAGCATCGCCGATCCGGTGACGGTGGTGGTGTAGGCGAGGAACAGCACCATGCTGAAGGTCATCACCCAGCCGCACAGGAATCCGAGCCACGGATTCAGCGACCGTCCCACCCACACATAGGTGCTGCCCGCAGTGGGCTCGACCCGATTCAGCCGCGCGTACGCCCCCGCGATACAGGCGACCGGCACGATGGCCAAGGCCATGACGATCGGCAGATGCAGCCCCACAATGGCGGCCGTGAGCCCGAGTCCGATTCCGATGCTGGTGGTGACGGCGGTGGTGGACGCGGCGATCACGACGTTGTCGAGTACGCCGAGGGATCTTCGCATATCTGTGGCCATGAGCTTCAACTTCCGAAATGTGCCGTTTTGGTTAGCACATGAGAAATGTCGACGTATCTTTAGGTCAATACTGTTGACATAAGGTGCCCCGCATGAGCGACTCCCGCAGTCCCGGCGCTCCCCGCCGCCGACGCCGCCCCAGCAAACAGGGCGCGATCCTCTCGGAGGAGTTGATCGTCGAGACCGCGCTGCGCCTGATGAAGGAGCACGGCGCGGGCGGCCTGTCCGTCCGCCGCCTGGGCGCCGCACTGGGTGCCGACCCCACCGCGCTCTACCGCTACTTCGCGGGAACCGACGATCTCCTGCTGGCCGTCGGCGACCTGCTCATCGGCCGCTCCCTGGCGGGCTGGCAACCAACCGGCGACTGGCTACAGGATCTCCGTGCCATCGGTCATCGCATCCGCGACAGTTACCTCGACTGCCCCCAGGTCGCCGCCCTCACCATGTACCGGACCACCGGCCGCCGCCACGAGGCGACCGCGATCAATACGATCCTGGGAGTGCTGCGCGGCGCGGGCTTTCCGGACGAGGAAGCGGTCCGCCTCTACCACGTCCTGGTCGAACAGGGTATGTCCAGCGGCACCCAGCAGGCCTGCTGGGCCGCCCTGCCGCCCGCCGCGAAACAGGCCGACTTCCGCATCTGGGACGAGATCTACCCGGCCCTTCCCGCCGAAACCCACCCCCATCTGACCGCCCTCTCCCCACTGCTGCAACCCGAAATGCGCCGCAATTCTTATGATTACGCCCTGGAGTTGTTCCTCGATGCCGCAGCGGCGCGATTGGAAGCCCTGCGCCCCAAGAAAACTCGAACACGCCGCACCCGCGGTGCGCGAGTGCCGTCAACGGTCTGAGTCGTCAGCGGGGCAGCGGATACAGGAATTCGAAGACTGTTCCGGCGACCGGGCTCGGGTGCGTCTGCGGATGCCAGATATGGCCTTCCGACGTATCGGTGACGAGGTAATCGGCGGTGGTGCCCGGAATGTGGTCGAGCACGCCTTCGCAGTGCGGGCCGCCGGTGGCGTTCACGATCGGCAGATCTTCGGGATATTTGTAGGGTTCGCCCGCGGGCATGAGGCTGGCGTTGAAGAAGACGGCGGCGTCGGGGCCGCCGCCGAACAGGTACGCGATGAGGGGCATGTTCGTGCCGAGGCCGACGATGGTGCAGTAGAGCGCCGGCCGGTATTCGTAGAGCGTCTCGGTGGTGGGGCGCAGCAGGCGCAAGGCTTGGACGAGCGGTGATGCGGTGTCGGCGAGGACAGGGGTCGCGGTGTCGGCCAGGCCGATGAGGTTGGCCAGCAGCGCGTCGAGGCGGAGCTGACCGTCGACCAGGGCGGCGGCGGTGACGGCGGCATTGTCGGTGGTGTGCAACAGGTCCGGGACGGTGTCGCTGTACAGGCCGGTCACCGCGGTGGTGGATTGCAGGTCGTGACGCAGCGCGGGCAGGACCGGGTTGAGCTCGCGCAGAACGGCGTCACTGCCGGCGAGGATCCGGCCGAGATCCTCCCCGCGCCCGTCGAGGGCCGCGCCGAGGGCTTGCAGTGTGGCATTGAGCTTTTCGGGTTCGACCTGCGCGAGGATGTCCGAAAGGTGTTGGAACAGCGTGTTGAACTCCACCGTCACATTCGAAGCGGGTATGACCGCACCGGGTTTCAGTGATTCCCGGGACGGCTGAGCGGACGCCGTGAAGTTGATGTACTTCGCCCCGAACACGGTCGTGGAGCGAATATCCACGGAGACATCGGCGGGCACCAGCCGCAGTATCTCGGGGTCGATATCCAGCACCACCCGGGCCTCGTTGGCCGTGCTGTCGATCGCGGCCACCCGCCCGATCTCCACCCCGCGGAACTTCACCTTTGCCTCGGGATCCAGCACCAGACCGCTGCGCGGCGCGGTGACCGTCACCTGCGTGGTGTCCTCGAACCCGCCCGCGAAACTCATCAGGCACAGCGTGATCACCATCGCGATCACGGTGACCAGTCCCAGCCCCGCCGACCTGACGACCCATGTCCTGTGGGAAACCATCCTCGCGCCCCCTGCCTTGCCATAGCGCACCGGATCCAAATGTGATCTAGGTCAAAGAATTAGAACACGTTCCCATAACTGCCCGTGGCGCTTTGCGACCGACCGAACCGCACCACCATCACGGCGCCCCGGAGGCGAGGTAGTAGAAAAGGGGGCGAGGCGTCACGGGAATCCCGCCCGGATGCCGCCCGCCGATTCACCTCGCGCGGTCCCGCAACTACCGAACGGAGAGAGGCCAAGTCATGGCGACCTCTACAGCGCGTGCCCAGATCGGAGTCACCGGCCTGGCGGTCATGGGCAGCAATATCGCCCGCAACTTCGCCAAGCACGGCTACACCGTGGCGCTGCACAACCGCAGCGTCGGCAAGACCGACGCGCTCCTCGAGGCACACGGCGACGACGGCGACTTCGTGCGCACCGAGACCATCGAGGAGTTCGTCGCGGCCCTCGAGAAGCCGCGCCGGGTGCTGATCATGGTCAAGGCGGGCGAGCCCACCGACGCCGTCATCGAAGAGCTGGCCGCGGTCATGGAGCCGGGCGACATCATTATCGACGGCGGCAACGCCCTCTACACCGACACCATTCGCCGTGAGGCCGCCATGGCCGAGCGCGGCCTGAACTTCGTCGGCGCGGGCATCTCCGGCGGCGAGGAGGGCGCGCTCAACGGTCCCGCCATCATGCCGGGCGGCCCGAAGGAGTCCTACGAGTCGCTGGGCCCCATGCTGGAATCCATTGCGGCTCAGGTCGACGGCACCCCCTGCTGCACCCACATCGGCCCCGACGGCTCCGGCCACTTCGTGAAGATGGTGCACAACGGCATCGAGTACGCCGATATGCAGCTCATCGGCGAGGCCTACCACCTGTTCCGCGACGCCCTCGGCTTCGACGCCAAGCAGATCGCGGACGTGTTCACCCAGTGGAACTCCGGTGATCTGGAGTCCTACCTCGTGGAGATCACCGCCGAGGTCCTCGAGCAGGTCGACGCCAAGACGGGCAAGCCGCTCGTCGACGTCATCGTCGATGCCGCCGAGCAGAAGGGCACCGGCCGCTGGACCGTCAAGTCCGCCCTCGACCTGGGCATCCCGGTCACCGGCATTGCCGAGGCCGTCTTCGCCCGCGCCCTGTCCGGCTCCCGCGCCCAGCGCAAGGCCGCGCAGGGCCTGGCCTCGGGCACCCTGGCCGAAAAGCCCACCGACATCGCCCAATTCACCGAGGACATCCGCCAGGCTCTCTACGCCTCCAAGATCGTCGCCTACGCCCAGGGCTTCGACCAGATCGCCGCCGGCAGCGCCGAATACAACTGGAACCTCAACCCCGGCGACCTGGCCACCATCTGGCGCGGCGGCTGCATCATCCGCGCCCGCTTCCTCAACCGCATCAAGGACGCCTACGAGGAGAACCCCGAACTCCCGTCCCTGATCCTGGCCCCCTACTTCCGCGAAGCCATCGAAACCGCTATCGACAGCTGGCGCCGCGTGGTCTCCACCGCGACCCTGCTCGGCATCCCCGTCCCCGCCTTCGCCTCCTCCCTGTCCTACTACGACGCCCTCCGCGCCGAACGCCTCCCGGCAGCCCTCACCCAGGGCCAGCGCGACTTCTTCGGCGCCCACACCTACGAGCGCATCGACGCCGAAGGCAAGTACCACACCCTCTGGAGCGGCGACCGCAGCGAAATCCACGCGTAGTCAAGGAGTTTCGCCCGATCTACCCCGAAGGCCCCGGCTCGCCAGCCGGGGCCTTCGGGGTGTGTGGCCGTTGAGCATTCACTCTGCGCGGCCGAATTGCACCACTGGTGTGCAATACATCAGGACGGTACGGTTGCGCGCATGAAGGTCTCGACGTCCGTCCGTCTCGACGAGGACCTGCTCGAGCACGCCAAGCCGGTCGCCGCCGCGGAAAACGCCGGCATCGCTACCGTCCTGGAACGGCTGCTGCGGCAGGATCGGATGAACCGGGCCGTGGCGCACGCCGCCGCCGTCGAGCGGGAGCTGGGCCAGACCTCACCCGAGTACTACGACGAGCTCGCTGCCGAATACGCCGCAATGGACGGCTCGGACACCGATCGGTGACCGGACCACGCCGCGGGGAGGTGTGGGCGTACCTGGTTACCACGGGCCGACGATGAGTTCCAGGACTGCCAAGGCGATCGCGCCGAGTAAGGCGGTGAGTACTGCGATGAGCAGGGTGAGGCGTCGGGCGGGCCGGGGATTGCGGGGGAAGACTCGGGATGCGATGAAACCGCCCGCAGCGCCGAGGAATCCGAGCAGGAATGCGCCGCCCAGGGCTAGGTAGAAGAGGCTTCCGAGGGCTGCGACGGGGGCTTCGCGGAGGCCGCGGGCGTAGCCGGAGAGGGGGACCGGGAATCGGTAGAGGCTTGCGACCAGGGCGGCGGCGACAGGCGCGGCGACGAGGGCGGTGAGGGCGCCCCACAGGGCTTCTTTCCAGGCGAGCGGGGTGGAGTCGGGCTGCGGAGCATGTGGCATGCTCCGCAGCGTATGGGGGTCCGGGCCGGGTGGGCAGGGGAGGAAACACCCGGCGTGGCGGGTAGAACTACGCGCGGTGGGCTCTCAGTCCCAGCTATCGATCTTGACGTCGTCGGGGTGGGCGGCGCCCGTGCCGGTTTCGAGCAGTTGCTTGAGGCTCACCAGGTAGGTGGCCCACTTGGTGCTGCAGTGGTGCATGAACTCGACCGGTTCCTTCCAGTCGCGATGCTTGAACAGCACGGTGGTGTAGTCGTCGGAGTGGGTGAGGGTCCAGTCGACGTGGGTGCCGATCCATTCCTCGGGTCCGTCGACCACTTCCCACAGCACATGCTTGCCCGGGTCGAGGTCGCGGACGTTCATATCGAATCCACCTGCGGCGAACCGGAATTGGAGTTCGCCGCCGATACTCGCGCCATCGCCCTTGGTGTCGGTGGTCCACCAGCCGGCCAGGCCCTCGGGCGTGGTGAGCGCGGTGTAGACCGCGGAGGCGGGGGATTTGATGCCAACCTTGTGCAGGATGTCGACCATTGCATTTCTTCCTTCGAGAGTGATTCTTATTCGGTGTCGCGCTGATCCTGGGCGCGCTGAATGGCCTCGGCGATGGTCTTGATGCGGCGCAGCCTGGCATCCCAGGCGGCCCCGACCGAGGACAGTTGCGCGACGGCCCGCGCGAGTTGCGCTTCGTCCACGCGGTACCTCTTTTCCCGCCCGGCGGGCGTGGCGTGCACCAGGCCGACCCGGTCGAGCACGCCGAGATGTTTCGCGATGGCCTGCCGTGTCACGGGCAGTTGCTCACTGAGGCCGGTGGCCGTGCCATCGCCGGCCGCCAGGAGCAGGTCGAGCATGCGCCGCCGGGTCGGATCGCCGACCGCGGACCACAGCTCGTCGTCGACCAGGGTGCTCATCGGGTGGACACCAGTTCGGCGATGTACTCGCCGAGCCGGGGGACGAAGGTGTCCCAGCCGATGATGTGCTCGCGGTACATCTCCTCGAGCTGGGCGGCCTCCCAGCCGCGTTCGCGCCAGCCGGACTCGGTGAGCCGGATGCGGGTGCCCGCGCCGATCGGCGTGAGCTCGAAGGTGACCAGCAGTGATTTCGCGTCGTCGGCGACCGTGCTGTCCGGATAGCACCAGCGGAAGGAGAACAACCGCGGCGGATCGACCTCCACCACCAGCATGGCCTCGACATCGACGCGTTCACCCCAGACCAGCTCGCCGACCGCCCCGGGCTTCACCTCGAACGAGGAGTCGTCGGACCACCATTCGTTGATGTGCTCGGGCTTGCTGACGACCTCGAACACCACGTCGGGGGAGGCGTCGACATAGATCTCACGTTCGATGCTGCCGTACTCCATGTTCGGGACCTTTCTCGATACGCAACCTTTTGTTGCACATCAAGGTAGTCCGCTATCGGTCAATGCGCAACCGATGGTTGCATGTTGCCGGAAATGTCCGGTCAGGAGACCTGCCGGCGGCGATGGTCGGCCACATGCACCCGGGTCGAGCAGCGGGTCGAGCAGAAGCGGCGGCGTCCGTTGCGGGAGGTGTCGACGAAGACGATGTCGCAGCCCTCCCGCGCGCAGCGGCCGATGCGGGACGGATCCTCGCAGAACAGGGCGGCCAGGCCGAAGGCGGTATAAGCCTTCACCCGTTCGTCCACGGGCGCGGTCTCGTCGGAGTAGTGCAGGTGCGGCGCGCGCCCGTCGTGGGTCGAAATGTACGGGCGGCTGGTCGTTTTCGCGAGCAGGGCATTGAGCAGCTCGACGGAAGGGCCGGTGAAGACCGCGTCGAGTTCCCTTGTCCAAGCCCGGAGTTCGGCATGCTGGTCCGCGTTGACGGGACCCAGTGGCTTGTAATCGGATTCGGCCAGCAGCTTTCCGAGATCCTGGTCCGGGGCGGCGTTCACCAGCCGGGCGGCCAATTCCGCCGCGACGCCCCCGTAAGGGTTGAAATGCACTAGACCATTACATCAGGGTGGAGACATGTCCGCTACCTGCCCCGCCTGCTCCTGGTCCGAACCGGCGCTCGTATCCGCCCACGGCGCCATCCGCTACCTGCGCTGCGTGTGCGGCAAGTGGCTCATCGAGGAACGCGAGGTCGTGCTGGCCACCGCGGGCAGCAGCGCGTTCTCCGACACGCATCGCGAAACTCGCAGCGGCACAGGGGATGTGAACTGAATCGGCGGCCTTACGGAACGACCTGCACGATATCGCCGGGGTTCAGGTGGTAGAAGGTCTTCTCCGCGCCTTCGGGCGTCATCCGGATGCACCCGTGCGACTGCTCCTCGATGGGACCGATATGGGTGGCGATATCACCGTCGAAGAAGACCGCCCACTTCATCGGGACGTGGTGCAGGGTGCTCCAGTGGTCCTCGCGTTTGAAGTCGACGTCGAAGGTGCCCACATTGGTGCGGTAGCCGGGCCGGCCGTGGGAGATGGGGGTCGGACCGTAGATGACCCGGCCGTCCTCCACCAGCCAGGCCTCGTTCGTGGACAACTGCAGGCACAGCCGCGCCTCGGGCGCGCAGGGTGCGACCACCACGGGAGCCGGGAGCGGCGGAATGATCGAGGGGATGCCCGGGATATCGGGACCGCCGGGCCACAGGGGGTCGGCCTGCGCCGGGCCCGCCGTGGCAAACCCCGCGGCCGCCACACCTGCGAGAACCGCGACGCCCGCCACCCAGGTTCTTGATTGCTCACTGCCCATGACCCGTCCAGCCTTTCGCTCGGAAAAACCTCGGAAGGGGTTCAATCATACTGCCCGGCAGGCGCTTTCGCGCTCGATCCGCGGCCGGGTGCGCTATTCGATCAAGAACTGTGATCAACCGCGGTGATCTCACCCTGTTAGGATTTCATCAAAATGATCAGAACGATTTAAATAACGCAGCGGCAATCACTTTTCGCCATTTCTGCGATTGCCGTCACTTTCATGCCGGGCGAACATGCCCGAATTGCCTGAGCTATACCCAAATTGGTTAATGGCAGGTTACTTCCACCTGAAAGATTCATATCTCAGATAGCTAGCCGAGCAAACGAGTTGTACTGTCCGATCATCGCAGCGCGGCGATTCTCGAATCCCTACACCCACCGGGTGGTGAAGTGATCACGACCACTTCCGAAAACCCTTGCCGTGGTTCGCAATGAGTGCGAGTCTGCGGCTCACCCGGTACCTCACACAGTACATCTCTTCTGATAGGTGGTCGAAATGGCCGATCTGTTGGTAAATGAGTTCCACGGCGATATTCGCACCTGGTCCGCACCGCATTGGAGCGCGCACGACCTGATCGCCGCAAAACGCGGAAGGACGGTTTCCGTCGTTCTCCCCGCACTCAACGAGGAAGCGACCGTGGCCGATGTCGTCCACGCGGTCCGCTCCCTGCCGCCCGGGCTGGTGGACGAATTGATCGTCATGGATTCCGGGTCCTCCGATGCCACCATGCGCGTCGCCGCCGAGGCCGGCGCCACGGTGGTGAGCCGGGAGGAGGTGCTGCCCGAGCATCCGCCGGTGCCCGGCAAGGGCGAGGTGCTGTGGCGGTCGCTGGCGGTGGCCTCCGGCGACATCGTCATGTTCATGGATTCCGATCTCATCGATCCGGATCCGCAATTCGTGCCCAAACTCATCGGGCCGCTGCTGCTCGATGAATCGCTGGTGTTCAGCAAGGCCTATTACCGTCGGCCCCTGCTCGTCGGCGAGACCTTCGACGAATCCGGCGGCGGCCGGGTGACCGAGCTCGTGGCGCGGCCGCTGCTGGCGGCGCTGCGGCCCGGACTGCGCCATGTGGTGCAACCGCTGGGCGGTGAATACGCCGCGACCCGCGATGCGCTCGAGAGGCTCGCCTTCGCACCGCATTACGGCGTCGAAATCGGTCTGCTCATCGATGTGTACGACATGTACGGAGCCTCGGCCATCGGCCAGGTCGACCTGGGCGTGCGCAAACACCGCAACCGCCCACTGCACGAATTGGGCGTCATGAGCCGCCAAATCATGGCCACGGCGCTGGAACGGTGCGGTCTGCCCGATTCGGGCGCCGGCATCGTCCAATTCCCGCTGGGCACCGAAGGTTTCGCGCCGCGCGAATCCGCCTTGCATACCGAGCATCGGCCGCCGATGAATTCGCTGCTGCGGATCGCGTCCTGAAAACCGCTCTGGAAAAAGCAAGGAGGCAACAATCATGATGCAGAGCGGGCTCATCGACGACTGGCGGCCCAAGGGCGGCCGGCTGACGATCATCCGTCCCACCGAGAGCGCGCGGGCGGCGGCCATCCGCGCCCGCGCCGACGACACCCCGCCGTCCTTCCAGCAGGACGCCTACCTGGAAATGGCGCGGACCGCCAAGCAGACCGGCGGCCGCTTCGACCGGCTCATCCTGTGCGCGTTCACCCTCGAAGGCGAACCCGACATCCCGGCGCTGGTCCGCGCCACCACGGCGGTGGTGCGCCGCCACGACGCCTTCCACAGCTGGTTCGAAATCGACGACGAACTCCGGATCCAGCGGCGCGTGCTGGCGGCCGACGACATCGATCTGGCCGCCGATTCCTGGGGTGAGATCGACGGCCTGCTGATCAGCCGCATTCTGCAGCGGGTCACCCCCGGCCCGACCAGCTGGGATTGCTTCACCTTCGCCGTCATCGATCACGGCGGCTCGTTCACCGTGGTGGTGGCCTGCGATCACCTCAATACCGATGCCGTCTCCGGCGGCATCATCAGCGGCGAACTCGTGCAGCTGTATTTCGATCCCACCGCGGCGACGCGGCTGGCGGAAATCCCGGTGGGCAGCTACCGGGAGTACTGCGAGCGCGAACGCGCGCAAGCGGCCGAACTCGCCGCGCATTCGCCCCAGATCACCGAATGGGCCGACCGCATCCTGGCCAATGGCGGCCGCCTGCCGAGTTTCCCGCTGCCACTGCAGGACCCCGAGGCGAAGGTGTCCGCCTCGGCGGCCTCGGATCGGCGGGTCCTCTTGTCCGGACCGCTGGCCGACGCCTTCGAAGCCGAATGCGCCCGAGCCGGAGTGCGGTTGGTGTCCGGCGTCTTCGCCGCGGCCGCCTACGCCGACTACCAGCTGTCGGGCCGCACCCGGTACTTCAATCTGTCGCCGAAGAACACCCGCACCGGCGCCGCCGAGCATCGCACCGTCGGCTGGTATGCGAGCCTGATCCCCATTGCCTTCGAATTCGATCCCGCGGAAGGTTTCGCCGCGACGGCGCAGCGCGCCGATGCCGCCTTCACCGCCGGAAAATGGCTGTCGAACGTCTCCCTGCACCGGGTGGTGGAATTGCTGGAATCGCACGAGGGGTTCCATGTGCGGCGCGGCTGGGTGGCGCCCATGCTGTCGTTCCTGGATCTGCGGAAACTGCCCGGCGCCGAGCTGTTCTCCGCCCTGGACTTCTCCTTCTTCGGCAGTCGCGGCACCTCCGAAGAGGTCTACACCTGGGTGCAGCGCACCGAGGACATGATCTGGGCGGCCTCCCTGTTCCCCGACACCCCGATCGCCGGCGGCGCGATGACGCGCTACTGCGATGTCCTCACCCGGGTCATGGAATCGATCGCGCATTCCGGAACCGGTCCGCTCTCCCGCGACGTCGCGTGACGGGCCCTCCGTGAGCGCACTCGACATCCCTCTCGAAACCCCGCGCCCCGCACGGAATTCCACCGTGTGGGCCGGGGTGGCGGCGGTCTTCATCGCCGTTTTCATGCAAATGGTCGATGCGACGATCGTGACCGTCGCGATTCCCGATATCGTGCGCGATCTCGGCGCGAGCTCGGCCGAATCCTCGCTCATGCTCACCGGGTACACCGTCGCACTGGCGTGCGCGCTGCTGCCGAGCGCGCGGCTGGGAATGCGCTGGGGCCGTGGCGGTTTCTTCACCGCCGCGCTCGCGGTCTTCGTCGCCGCCTCGGTGCTGTGCGGCTTGGCCCCGACCCCGCTCACCCTCATTGCCGCGCGCGTGCTGCAAGGCGCCGCGGCCGGCGCGGTCTCGGCACAGCCGATCGCCCTTATCAGTGCCCGGTTCGCCGATACCGCGCGCCGCAATCTCGCCTTCGCGCTCTACGGCGCGACGGCGGGCACCGCGGCCATGCTGGGGCCGCTCATCGGGGGAGTGCTGCTCGGCACGAATCCCCTCGACCTGTCCTGGCGTTCGATCTTCCTGGTGAATCTGATCCCCGGCGCGGTGGCGCTCGCCTTGGCCGCCCGGCACCTGCGCGGATCGGTGGAGCGGGAACGCTGCGCCCTCGACGCGGTGGGCGCGGTGCTGGCGACGGCCGGGCTGTTCCTGCTCATCTACGGGCTCTCGATCGGCCGTGAACACCGCTGGTCGCCACCGATTCTCGCCATGCTGGCGGGCGCGCTGGCGATCTTCGCGGCCTTCGTCGTCCACGAACGCCGGGTGGCCGCGCGCGGCGGAGCACCCCTGATCGATCCCGGATTGTTCGTCGCCCCACGGTTTTTCGGCTGGATCCTGGCCTGTCTGGTGGTGTACGGCGTCTTCGGCGCCTACCTCTTCACCATGTCGGTGTCGCTGCAATTCGGGCTCGGCTACAGCGCGCTGCGCACGGGAGTGGCGACGCTGCCGTTCTCGGCGGGCGCGGTCATCGGCGCACTGTCCGCCCCGCGATTGGCGGGCTTGCTCGGCAACCGGCTGATCGGCATCGGCTGTGCCCTGTTCGGCGTGCTGCTGGCCGGCTGGCTGCTGGCCCTGGAACCGTCACCTGCCACGCTGTCGTGGCCGGTGCTGATGATCCCGCTGATCCTGGGCGGGCTGGGCGTGGGCGCGGCGGCCGCGCGCCTGCAGATCGCGGTCGTCGAGGCCGTCCCGCCGCGCTCCATCGATTCCGCCTCCGGCCTGGTGCCCACCGCCCAGCAGGTCGGGAACTCCCTGGGCGTGGCGCTGATCGGCATCCTGTTCTTCCATGCCATCGCCGTCGCGGCGCCCGCGGCCGTGAGCCAGGAGCGCGACCGGCTCCAGCAGCAGCTCACGGCGGTCACCCCGTTCGCCCCGACCATTGCCGGCGAATTCGCCCGCTGCGCGACCCTGCAACTGCAATCGCCCACACCGGAACGAACCCCCGACGGCTGTGATCACTCCGCGGCCTCGAACCAGCAGCCCGGCGCCGCCAAGATCGCCGAACAAGTGACGCCGGTCGTCCAGGACGCCGCGCGGAGCCTGTCGGGGACGGTCTTCGTCACCGCCTTCCGGGTATCGGTGGCCGTCCTGCTCGTACTCGTCTCCCTGACGAGCCTCCCGCTGCTGATTCGACGGCGAAACAGCAACGCTCCCTGAGCGTCGGCCTCACATTCCGCCGTGCTGTCTCGTCGGAGGAATGTAGGCATCGACGACGTGAGGAGCACATGATGGAAGCTCGCCTGAATCTGCTGGAGAGCCCGATCGCGGCCAAATCCCTGAAGTATCTCGTCTCGGCGGGCAAGGTGGTCGCGGACTCGACGCTGCCGTACGCGATCCAGGAGTTGATGCGGTTGCGCGCCAGCCAGATCAATGGATGCGGGGCCTGCGTGGATATCCACACCAAGGAGGCCGCACACGCCGGAGAGGACGCCGTGCGCCTGCATCTGGTGGCGGCCTGGCGGGATGCGTCGGTATTCACCGAGGCCGAGCGGGCGGCACTGGAATTGACCGAACAGGGCACCCGTATCGCCGATGCGGCGGGCGGGGTGACCGATGCGGCCTGGGCGAATGTCGTCAAGCATTTCGACGAGGACCAGATCGGCGCGATGGTGGCGCTCATCGCCAATATCAATGCCTTCAACCGGTTGAACGTGATCACCCAGCAGGCCGGCGGGAACTACCGGGTCGGGCAGCTCGGATAACGAGAACTACACGCCCGGGCACGGTTCACCGGTGCCCGGGCGTTGTCCGTCGTATTCGACCCGGGAAGGTGAAGCAGAGCAATGCATTTGAGAATCGTCACCATCAATGTCCAGAATCGCGAAGGCGACAAGCGGCGACTCGAGCTGCTCAATCAGGAATTGCGGCGGCTGGAACCCGATTTGGTGGCACTCCAGGAGGTGGTCGACGACGGTCACCTCGACGAACTGCTGGAGGGCACCGGATTGCACGGCACCCACCAGTCCGCGGGGCTGCCCTATACGCCGCCATTCGTCGGCCGCTACGGCGGCAATGCGGTGGCCAGCCGCTGGCCGCATCACATTGTGGAAGTCCTGGATCTGCGCGTGGCGGGCGCCGCGGACGTGCCCTGGTGCACGGTGGCGGTCAAGGTGCCGTTGCCGGAGGTGGGCGAGGTGCTGTTCATTTCCGCCACGGCGGCATGGCGATTGGACGACGAGGCCGTGCGCGAACAGCAGGCGCTGGCGCTCACCGATCTGGATGCGCGGCATCGCACCGACCTGCCGACGATCATCGCCGGTGATTTCAATGCCGAGCCGGACGCGGCGAGCATCCGCTATCTCACCGGCCGGCAATCACTGTCGGGGCGCAGCGTGCACTATCACGACGCCTGGGAGATTGCCGGAGACGGCCCGGGGCATACCTGGAGTGTCGACAATGCGAATGCCGCCGCGCTGTTCGATCAGATCGTGCGCCAGCCGGGGCATCGGCGGCGGCTCGACTACGTGTTCACCGGATCGTGGCACGCGCATCCGCGGGCCCGCTGCGCGGTTCGCGCCGCGCGCCTGGCCTTCGACGAGCCGGTCGACGGGGTCTGGCCCAGTGATCACTACGGCGTGGTCGTCGATGTCGACATCGAGATCGATACACCGCGAGAAGGGTAAGAGATGAGTGGCGTCCGGCACCGCGGGATCACCGTCGACGGCATCGACACGTTCTATCGCGAAGCAGGTCCCGGCGACGGGCCGATTCTGCTGCTGCCCCACGGCTATCCGTGCTCGTCGTTCGAATTCCGCGACCTGATGCCGACCCTCGCCGACAGTTGGCGGACGGTGGCCCCCGATCTGCCAGGATTCGGCTACACCGATGCGCCCGCGGGCTTCCCGGGCACCTTCGACGCCTACACCGAATTCCTGCGGCGCTTCACCGGGGTGCTCGCGGCGGCCGTGAGCGAGGCGGGATTCCGCGACGAATTCATCGGGGAACTGCCCGCTGTCTGCGCGAACACCGGCCGCCGACGCTCATCGCATGGGCCGCCACGACGGGTACATGCCCGACGCGGCGGCCCACGCTTACCACCGCGATCACCCCGAGGCCGAGCCGCACCTGCTCGACGGTGGGCATTGGCTGCTGGAAACCCATCTGCCGGACGTGATTTCGCTGATTCGAGATTCCCTGGACCGTTCGCTGTACAGCGGACTAGCGTGGTGTGGATGTTGCCATGGTCTGCCGAACTCGCGGGACGTCTCGACGAGCACACCATCGACAGCGCGCTGCTGCGCGACAACCCGTTGAAGGATCCGCACGAGCGGCCGCTGTGGGTGTACGTGCCACCGGGGTACGACGAGGAGGAGCGGCGGTACCCGGTGGTGTACGTGATCCAGGGGTACA
This sequence comes from Nocardia sp. IFM 10818, assembly GCF_054655275.1. Classification (NCBI taxonomy): domain Bacteria; kingdom Bacillati; phylum Actinomycetota; class Actinomycetes; order Mycobacteriales; family Nocardiaceae; genus Nocardia; species Nocardia sp. IFM 10818. The sequence continues at coordinate 4,510,119 of NZ_BAAHJH010000001.1, read as the reverse complement.
CCGGGCATATCGCCATGTGGCGCAACCGGATGCCGTTCCGCCGCCCGTTCCCCGAGACCGCCGACGAGGTGTTCGCCGCCGGAACGGCGCCGCCGGCCATTGTGGTCTATGTCGACGCGTGGACCGCCTACGGCGGCAGCCAGTTCGTCGACTCCTCCGGAACCGGGCTCTACCACTCGTATCTGTGTGACGAGGTGGTGCCGTGGGTGGACGCCAACTACCGCACGCTCGCCGATCGGGACCATCGCGCCATCATGGGCAAGAGCAGCGGCGGCTTCGGCGCCATGATCACGCCCATGCTGCGCCCGGATCTGTTCGGCGCCTTGGCGACCCATGCCGGGGACGCGCTCTACGAGTTCAGCTACATCCCCGAATTCGCCAAGGCGGTACGGCATCTGCGCCGCTACGACGGCGATATCCACCGCTGGTGGGAGAGCTTCAACGAGCGGGTGTCCTTCACCGAACCCGAGGACCACGACCTGCTCACCCTCTACGGCGTCGCGGCCTGCTTCTCGCCCGCGGTGGACGGGCGGCCCGAGCTACCGTTCGATCCGCACACCGGCGTCCTGAAACCCGAGGTGTGGCAACGATGGCTGGCCTGGGACCCGGTGCGCATGGTGCCCGGCCACGCCGAGGCGCTGCGGTCGATGCGGGCGATCTGGATCGACGGCGGCACCCGGGACGAGTGGTACCTCGATATCGGCGCGAAGGCCTTCCGCAATGCCCTGCTGGCCGGCGACGTGGATCCGGAGATCATCCACTTCGAGCTGTTCGACGCCGGGCACGGCGGCATCGACTACCGCTATCCGATGTCGCTGGCATGGCTGGTGCGCCGGCTCGGCAATGGCGAATCCTAGTCGGGGCACCGCGTGTCCGCCGGTGGAACGGTGGCGACGAACGGCGAATCGGCGGGTGTGACGGTCGTGCCTGCCGGTCGATCCGTGCACGCGGTCGCCACCACAACCAGCCGTTACGCCGGGGCTGCGGCGGTGCGGCGTGACAGCAGCGACTGGGCCACGACCAGCGCGCCGAGGATCAGCACGGCCACACCGATCATCCGCAACCCGGCGTCCGCGGCCGAGACGAAGGCGGTGATCACCTCGGCGGACCGGGACGGGCCGGTCGCGGCGAGGGCTCGGGCGACGGTGTGCGGATCGTGGACGGCACGGATATCCGATGGCAGCGCGTCGACGAAGCGGGCTGTCAGGATGGTGCCGATGACGGCCACGCCGAGGGCGCTGCCGAATTCACGGGTGGTGGCCTGCAATCCGGTGCCGACTCCGGCCTGCGCCGCGGGCAGTGCGCCCGCAATGACCCCGGACAGCGTCGGAAGGGCCAGTGTCACACCGATTCCGGTGACCACGAGCCACGCGGCATAGCCGAGGTACGGCGTGTGCGCACCGGTCGTGGACAGGCCGAGCAGGCCGCCGCCGACGAAGAGGAAGGCCAGCGCGATGGTGGCGTCCAAGCCGATGCGCTGCGACAGGCGTCCGACATAGCGTGCGCCGACGATGATGGGCAGCGTGAGTGGGATAACGCCCAAACCGGTTTGCAGCACACCGAATCCCTTGCCGTACTGCAAGAACGAGGCATTGACGTAGAACAGCGCGAACATGCCGAAGAAGACCGTCGTCATACCCAGGCAGGCGCAGCGCAGGGCCGGAATGCGCAGCAGGCGGGGATCGAGCAGCGGATGCTCGATCTTCAACTCCACCACGGTCCACACCGCGAAAAGCACGGCCGCGCTGACGAACCCGGTAATGACCACGGCGCTGCTCCAACCCGCTTCCGGGCCTTCGACAATGCCGACCAGCAGTGCGACCGAGGCCGCCACCAGCAAGACCGTGCCGAGCGGATCGAGACGGCGGTCGTGCCGCGCCGACACCGGCGCGATCCGGGCGGCGAGCGCGGCCAGCAGCAGCGCGAGCGGGACGGCGGCGGCGAACAGCCAGCGCCAGGATCCGCTCGTCAGCACCGCACCACCGCCCGCATTGCCCGCCACCCCGCCGATACCGGTCATCGACGCCCAGGTCGCGACGGTCGCGGCCTTGCGGTCGGCGGGCACGGCATGCAGCAGGATCGCGAGCGTATTGGGCAGCACCGCCGCCGCGCCGACACCGGTAATGGCGCGCCCCGCCAGCAGGGCGGCCACATTCGGCGCCACCGCCGACAGCAGTGCGCCCGCCGCGAACAGCAGCAGCCCCGTGAGCAGGACGCCCTTGCGGCCGAAGCGGTCTCCCGCCGCGCCGCCCGGAATCACCAAGCAGGCGAAGCAGATCACGTAGGTGTCCACGATCCAGATGAGCGCCGAGGCGGATGGATGCAGATCGCTCGCGGCGAGCATGGGCACGGCGAGGTTGATGGCGGCGACCATGCCGACGACGAGGGCGACGCAGGCGCACATGACGGTGAGCAAGCCGCGCTGCGACACCGGCCGCACGGGTCGCTCACGCGGCGCGGTCGAGGGCTTGCTGGTCGAGACATTCCATGACATGGCTACGACGGTAGAAATCCCGCCATTCTTCGTGCCACGCAACTTTGGCAATCAACAGTTGCATACGATGCAACAATGCCCGCCGAGCAGCTCGACCTGAACCTCCTGCGCGTCTTCGACGCACTACTCCAGGAGGGCAGCGTCACCGCGGCGTCCGAACGCCTGCACCTGTCCATCCCCGCCACGAGCCGCGCGCTCGGCAGGCTGCGCCGGGCCATGCACGACCCGATCCTGGTGCGCGCCGGTCGCGGCATGGCCCCGACCCCGTTCGCCCTGCGCACCGCGCCGCGGGTGCGTTCACTGCTCGACGAGGCGGCCGCGCTGATCAGCGCCGACCGGACGATCCCGATCGTGGAGCTGAAGCGCACCTTCACGATTCGCATCAACGACGGCGTAGCGGCCACCCTCGCCACCGCCGCCGTCGACGCCACCGCCGCCCTCGCGCCGAATGTCACGCTCCGGTTCGTGGCCGAAGGCAGCGAAAGCCCCGAAGCCCTGCGCGACGGTTCGGTCGACCTCGATATCGGTGCGGGCGAAGTCACCGCCCCCGACATCCGCAGCACCCTGCTCTACCGCGAACAGGTCGTCGGCATCGTCGGCGCCGCCAGCCCACTGGGCCGCCACCGTCGCCCCACCCTGCGCCAACTATCCCGGCACGCCCACGTATCGGCCTCCCGCCGCGGCCGCGCCCGCGGCCCGCTCGACGATGCGCTCGAGGCCGCGGGCCTGCAACGCCACGTCGCCGCCGTCGTCCCCACCTACGCCGTCGCCATCCTGCTGGTCTCCGCCAGCGACTACGTCGGCCTGGTTCCCCGACGCCTGGCCGAACAGTACGCACCGCCGCTGGGCCTCCGCTGGTTCCCCATCCCAGCCGAATTGCCGGAAGTCCAAGTCCGCCTGCTCTGGCACGCCCGCCTCGACGCCGACCCCGCCCAACGCTGGCTCCGTGAAACGATCCGCACGGCCCTGGGCGCGCCCGCCGCCGGAAATCAAGCCGACGGAAACTGACCGTTCACCTCCGATTCGCACTTTGAAAACCTTGTGCGACAAGCGATTATGCCGTTGCACTCTCACCACGACGGGGCGTCCGCGCGAACCTATTCTGGTGGCATGCCGAAGGCATCTGCCGCCATGCCCGCATCTCGCAGGAACCGACGTCCGGAACGATCCGTCTCGCTGTGGCTGGCCGCCGCCGCCAGTGCGGGCGGGCTGTTTCAATTGTTCGCGCTACCGCTGATCCTGTTGCCGCGCAGCGTGAGCTGGGGTTGGCTGCTGGTGCCGCTGGTGCTGTCGACCACGCCGTTCTGGTCGGTTGTTCACGAATCCGTTCACGGCACGCTGACCGCTCGGCGCGGTCTCAACGATCATTGCGGGCGGGCGCTGGCGGTGCTGTACGGCTCGCCGTTCGCCCTGCTCAAAACCGGGCATCTGCTGCATCACCGGTTCAGCCGGACCCGGGAGCGGACCGAGATCTATGACCCGGCGACCTCGAGCTGGGTGCGGACCGCGCCCGGGTATTACTTGCGGTTGTTGGGCGGGCTGTATCTGCTGGAGGTGTCCGCGCTCCTGCTCGCCGCCTTCCCCGCCGCCGCGCTGCGCCGGCTCGCCCGTCGCCTGGACTCGCCCGACACCGTCTCCGGACCGCTGTTCGAGCGCCTCGCACAACCGAAGGTGCTGCGGCAGTTCCGCATCGATGCCGCCGCGATCGTCGCGCTCTACGCCGCGGCGCTCGCCGCCTACGGTGCGCACGCCTGGATGCTGCTGGCCGCGCTCGGCGGGCGCGCGGTGATCATCTCGGTGTCGGACAACGCCTATCACTACGGCACCGATCTGGACGCGCCGCTCGAAGCGCTGAATCTGCGCCTACCGCGGGCGCTCGAGCGGTTCGCGCTGAATTTCAACCTGCACGGCGTGCATCATCGCCATCCGGGCCTGCGCTGGTACGAATTGCGCGCGGCATTCCTGGCCGAGGACGGCCGATACGACCTCGGCTGGTTCGGCGCGGCGGCGCGTCAGCTACGTGGGCCGATCAAGCTGCCGTAGTGCGGATTCGGTTGCGCTTCATCAGCAGTAGTGCTCGGGCCGTCCCAGGGTTTCGACCGGAGTCGCGCCGGGCCGGGTCCACTGCGGAACAGGCCGGCTGGTCTCACCCCAGGTGGCGTTGCCGTCGGCGTCCGAGCGCCAGTACCAGCATGATTCACGCCCCTGCGGCCAGCCGTGCGGATGGTCCTCCCACGCCTCGCCGCGGCCGTAGGGCGTCACATCGAGCAGGGCCATGGACCCGTTGACCAGCTCGGTGCCGCGGCTGGTGGTGGAGTAGGTGAGGAATACGCGGCCGCCGTCGCGCAGGAAGCAACTCAGGTAACCCGGTGCGCCGCCGACCGGTTCGTCCAGGCCGCGCACCGAGTACCAGGGCTGGGTGTAGCCCATGAACTCGACGTACGGGGCGACCTCCCCCCATCGCCCCGAGGTCAGGACCGCGAAGGAGACGCCGCGGGCATTGAGGTAGACCGCGTCCTTCAGATGCCAGACCGTGGTGGTGCAGCCCTCGCACTGCCCTTGGTGCGGTGCGCCGTCCCACCACATGTGCTGATAGCACACGAGTTCGTCGCGGCCCTGGAACAGGTCGAGGAACGGTGTCGGGCCCTCGGGTCCGACGACCTCGACCTTCCCGTCGAATTCCACCATCGGCAGCCGGCGGCGCTCCGCGGCCAGGGCGTCGCCCGCGCGGGTGTGCGCCTTCTCGCGGACCAGCAGTTCGGCGCGGGCGGCCTGCCAGGTGGCAAGGTCGGCAATGGGCGGACGGCCGGGCAGCTCGGTGGCCGGATCGTGCGGTGTGGTCGTCATGATGTCCTCCGTGTGTCTCGTACCGGCAGCGCCGTGCGACGTCGGACGACGCTCACTGGTACTGACGCGGATACCCGCGCGAACTCATCGCGATCACGGGCGGCGGGTGCGCGGGAGTGGGAAGCTATAGGCGGGGATTCGTTCGAAGCTGTGCCATGCCGACGGGCGGGAGCTCGACATGCCGGAAGTAAGCGATGTGGCCGACGTCCTGGTGGTCGGCGGCGGGCCGGTCGGGCTGACCGCGCGGGCGCTGCTGGAGCGCTGGGGCGTGCGGGTGGTGCTGGTCGAGAAACACGGTGGGCTGCCGCCGTTTCCGCGGTCACGGCTGGTCAATATGCGATCGATGGAGATCTTCCGGCGGCTCGGGCTGGCCGCCGAGATCACCCGGGTGGGGTTCGCGCCGGAGTTCGGGCGGGCGCGTTTCCGGGACACCCTGCGCGACAGCGATTTCGCGTCGGCGGCCATGGTCGGGATCAACGGGGCGATCGCGGAGAGCCCGGAGATCGGTGTGGTCACCTCGCAGGACCGCTTGGAACCCATCCTGCTCGGCGCGGGCGATACGCCGGTGCGGTTCGGGGTGGAGCTCACCGATCTGATCGCGGACGACGACGGCGTGACGGCCGTGCTCACCGATCTGGGCGGGGGCGGGCGCTCGCAGCTGCGGGCGCGCTATGTGCTCGCCGCCGACGGCGCGAATTCGACTGTCCGGCAGCGGCTGGGCATCGGCACCAATGGGCCGGGCGCGCTCGGGCGGTTCACCACCGTGGTGTTCGACGCTGACCTGCGCGACCTGTCGGCCACGCAGCCCGCCGGGGTGTACTTCACCAGGCACGGCTCGTTCGCGCCGCTGTATCCCGAGGGCGGATGGGCGTGGTTCGGGCGCACTCCCGAGGATGCCGCGACCGCCGACTGGGCGGCGCTGGTGTCGCGCGCCGTCGGTCCCGGCAGCGAGGTGAAACCCGAGGTGCTGCGGGTGCAGCACTGGGTGATGAACGCCTTCGTGGCCGACCGGTTCGCGCGCGGGCGCATCCTGCTGGCCGGGGATGCGGCGCACGCGGTCCCGGTGAACGGCGGTCTGGGAATGAACGCCGGGCTCGCCGATGTGCACAATCTGTGCTGGAAGCTGGCGGGCGTGCTGCACGGCTGGGCCGGGCCGGGATTGCTGGAAACCTATGAGCCCGAACGGCTTCCCGCCGCCCACCGGACGCTGCGGCAGGCCGTGGCCAATGCCCGGCTGGCGATCCGGGTGCAGACCTCGCGACGGGCGCCGGATGACGGTGCGGCGGGCGCACCGACGGGCGAACCGCCGTGGACCACGCAGTTCTCCGATCAGCGGGGTCTGCTGCTCGGCGTCACCTACAACTCCGCCGCCGTGCTGTCCGACGGCAGTGCACCGTCCGGCGCGGCCCTGCCCGGCGGCGCGCCCGCCACCGCCTTCACCCCCGCGGCCATCCCGGGCCAGCGCTTGCCGCACCTGTGGCTCACGCCGCAGCGATCGACGCTCGACACCCTCGGCGAGTGGTTCACGCTGCTGACCCCGGATCCGGACCGCTGGGAACGCTGCCGAATCCCGCACTGGCCGTTGCGGATCGAGCCGCTGGCAATCGAACATGCGGCCCACTACGGGCTGGGCCTGCAAGGCGCTCTGCTCGTCCGGCCCGACGATCACATCGGCGCGCGCTGGCACGACTACCCGCCCAGCGACACCGCCCTGCGCGACGCCTTGGCCATGCTCACCGACGGTCCCGGAGAGCCCTGAGGCACAACAGATTTCACCATTCGGCGAACGACCCGTCCTTGTGCTGCCAGACGGGGTTGCGCCAGCGGTGGCCGATCTCGGCGGCGCGCGCGACGGCCTGCTCGTCGATCCGGATGCCCGGACCGGGTTCGCGCAAGAGACCGACATAGCCGTCGCGGTAATCGAAATCCGTGCGATCGACGAGATAATCGAGCAGGTCGGAGCCGGTTTTGTAGTGGATGCCCGGAGGGATTCCTCGCCGACCGTGAGCATTTCGGCTCGGTCGCCGCCCGCCGCGCCCCGCGCGCCTCCGCTACTTGATCAGTCGAGACAGAATTCGTTGCCCTCGATGTCCTGCATGTTCAGGCAGGACTCGTTCTCCTCATCGGCGAGCAGCAATTTCCCGCGCGTGGCGCCGAGCGGGATCAGCCGGGCGCATTCGGCTTCGAGTGCGGCCAGGCGCTCCTCGCCCACCAGCCCGGTGGCGACCCGCACGTCGAGGTGCACGCGGTTCTTGACGACCTTTCCCTCGGGAACACGCTGGAAATACAGGCGCGGGCCCACGCCGGTGGGGTCCATGGCCACGAACCATGCGCCCCGTTTCTCGGGCGGCTGCGCGCGATGGAAGTCGTCCCAGCTGGCGAACTCCTCCGGTGGCGGCGGTACCACGTATCCCAGGACCTCGCACCAGAAACGAGCGACGCGCTCGGGGTCCGCGCAGTCGAAAGTGACTTGGATCTGTTTGACCGATGCCATCGGTCCACCGTAAAGGTGGGATGACTTGTCGTCTAGCCTAATTAGGGTGAGGACTGCGGACATCGGGTGCGATTCGGATGTGGGGTGGGATTTCGCGGGTCCGGCGTACGACGTGCCGCTGGGGGCCAAGCTCATCGGATATCGCCAGGTGGGTGGCGCCGAGCTGGATCTGCGGGTCGCCGCGGCGGCGGCGGTGACCGTGCTGATCGAATTCGGGGACGGCGGGCTGACCATCGAGGATGCGAGCGGGCGGCGAACCGTCGGTGGGTTCGTCGCGGGACTTCCCCTCGAGGCCATGCGCATTCGTGGCGCGCGGGCGCAGTGCATCGAGGTTCGCTTCTCGCCGATGCAGGCGTATGCGCTCCTGGGCATCGCCCCGAGCGATTTGGGCCGCGGCGCTGTGGCGCTCGAGGACCTGTGGGGAGCGCGGGCCGGGCGACTGCGCGAACGGCTTGCCTCCGGCCGGAGCTGGGACGAGCGGTTCGCGGTGACGAAATCGTTCCTGGCGCAGCGTGACAGGCCGATGCGGGCGCCCGATGCGGAGGTCGTCGAAGCCTGGCAGCGCATTATCGGATCCAATGGGCAGGTGAAGATCGGCGGGCTCGCCGAGTCCCTCGGCTGGAGTCACAAGCGGTTGTGGGCCCGGTTCGAATCCCAGATCGGACTGACGCCCAAGCGGGCGGCCATGCTGGTCAGGTTTCGCTCCGCGGTGGACGGTCTGCTGGCGGACCGGCCCGCCGCCGACGTCGCCATGGACTGCGGGTACACCGATCAGGCGCATCTGTGCCGGGACGTATCGATTTTCACCGGCCGCACCCCGAGGGCGCTGACCACGCACTATCTGCCCGCCATCGCCCAGCGCCGGCACCGGGCGTGGGGAAGATTTTTCCAATACTCCGAGGTATCGCCGGGTCGATAGTGGGTGCCGTGACCACCACACTCGATCCCGAGAAATTGCAGACCGCCCTGGAGAACATCCATCACGCGGGCGTCCCCGGCGTCTTCGCCGAGGTGCGCGACAACGACCAAACCTGGAGCGGCGCAGCCGGAGTGGCCGATGTCGCCACCGGCCGCCCCGTCACGACCGCGATGCGGCACCGCGTCGGCAGCCTCACCAAGACCTTCACCGCCGCCGCGGTGCTGCAGCTGGTCGACCAGGGCGACCTCGGCCTGGACGATCCCATCGGCCGCTATCTGCCGGAACTGGTTCCCGGCGACCGCGGCGCGGCGATCACCATCCGGATGCTGATCAACCACACCAGCGGCCTCGCCGAATACCTCCCGTACGCCTACCCGTCCCTCGCGGCCTTCCCCGCCATGGCGAAAACGACCCCGCACAGCCTGCACGACCACCGTTTCACCAGATTCGACCCGGCCGAGCTGATCGCACTGGGCGTCGCGGCGCCCGCCACCGGCGCCCCCGGCGGCGCACCCGGGGTGTACTCGAACACCAACTACCTGCTCCTGGGCCAACTCCTGGAGTCGATCACCGCAATCCCGGCGGCCAAATACATCACCCGCAACGTCATCGAGCGCGCCGGCCTGCAGCACACCGAACTCCCCTCCGACCCGCCCATCAGCGGACCGTACTCCCATCACTACGAGTCCTGGTTCGGCATGATCGACCCCCCGCGTGACTTCAGCATCTACGACATGTCGTTCGTCGGCCCGGCCGCATCACTGATCTCGACCGTCGCCGACCTGAACCGCTTCTACGCTCTCCTGCTGTCCGGAAACATCATCAGCAGCGCATCGCTCGCCCACATGCAGCGCACGGTCCCCGTCATCGCCTTCGACGGCAAGACCCTCGACTACGGCCTCGGCCTCCAGAAGACAACCCTCCCCGGCCACGGCACCTATTGGGGCCACGAGGGTTCGACCTGGGGCGGTGGCGCCATCTCTATGACCCGCGCCGACGGCAACCGCCAACTGTCCCTCGCCGTGAACCTGCAACGCTGGAACCGACTCGACCCCACGGGCAAGCCCCAACCCCACCCCATCGACGCGGCCCTTCACGCCTTCACCCAACTCGTGCTACGCGGCTGACTCGGAGCAGTGAGTCCGGCTATTGTCGATGAGTTTCGGGCGCTTCTTCCGTCTCTACTGGTGGCAATAGCCGGTACCAGCACGAGTAAAGGAATGATTGCGATGAGTGGACTGGGAATCTGTCTGTGGTTCGACAATGAAGGTGAAGAGGCCGCGAAGTATTACACCTCGATCTTCAAGAACTCCAAGATCAATTCTGTCGTTCCGTACGGCGACGCCTTCCCCGGTAAGGCCGGGGAGGTGATGGTCGTGGACTTCGAGATCAACGGTCAGAAGGTCACCGCACTCAATGGCGGGAAGATGGACTGGGCCTTCAATGGGGCCATCTCGCTGATGATCGACTGTGCGGACCAGGCCGAGGTCGATTACTACTGGAACGCGCTCACCGCCGACGGCGGCCAGGAGATCCAATGCGGTTGGCTCACCGATAAATACGGTGTGAGCTGGCAGGTTACGCCCAAGCGCTACTACGAGCTCGCCGACCCTTCGAACCCGGCCCGCGCCGACCGCGTCAACAAGGCTCTGGAATCGATGAAGAAGATCGATCTCGCTGCCCTGGAACGCGCTGCGGCGGAAGAATAATCGCATTCATTTTCACGGAATATCCTCCCGCCGAGGATTATCGCCGCCGCATGATTGCGCCGCGACGCCAATCGCCGTGACAGCCTTCCTTATTGCGCGCAATACTGGAACCGGGGAGCCGGTCCGGTCCTCCGAACATGAGCGCAGGGGGAAATCATGTCGAGGCGACTATGGCTTGTCGTGGCCATGATTACGGCGGCGGTAGCGGTGGGTGGATGCGATACCCGGAAGGAGTGGAGCCGCAGCGCGCCGACGACCACGACCCGGCCCGTCACCACCACGATCAAGCCGACCACCACCACGACAACGCCGCCACCGCTGCTCAATCGCCGTGGCGAGAACGGCCAGATCTTCGTCCAGAGCGGCCTGGTGGGCTCGGGGACGCTGCGCGTCATCAATGACGACGCCAAGGATGTCGCGGTGGTGGTGACCAACGACGATCCCAAGAACCCGCAGGCGACCATGTACGTGCAGGCCAATTCCGAAGCCACCATCAACGGGATCTCCGGCACGTACTCCGTCTACTTGAAGACCGGCACCGATTGGGACGAGGCCACCCTGAGTTTCACCCGCAACCGCGGATTCGAGAAGTTCGACGACCCCTTCGACGAGTGGACCATCTGGTCCCTCGGCCTGAAGCCCACGCCCGACGGCAATGCCACCACGAGCGACGTGCCCGCCTTCTGACTGCGCACGTTACCGGGTCAGGCTTCCCCGGCGGCGTCGGCCGAGCGCGCCGGCTCAGGGGACAGATCCCCACCGTGGAGCGGAAGCACCGCGGCCACCGTGTATTTGCCGTGGCCGTTGGAGCCGGCGTCGAGAGTGCCGCCGAGCATGGTGACGCGTTCGCGCATGCCGAGCAGGCCGTGGCCGGAGCCGGGGGTGGCGGGGGAGCCGGGGGTGTGGGGGTTGTCGACGCGGATTCGGACCTGCTGGGGGGTGATGGTGATGTCGATGGCGACGGGGGAGCCGGGGGCGTGGCGGATGGCGTTGCTGAGGGCTTCCTGGACTATGCGGTAGGACGAGAGGCCCACGCTGGCGGGGGGTTTGGCGGTGTCGCCGGTGATGGTGAGATCGATGTGGGTGCCGCCGGCGCGGACGGAGGCGATGAGATCGGGGATGTCGGGGAGGGTGGGCTGGGGGAGCAGGGTGGTGTCGCCGGTGCGGAGGACGCCGAGGATGTGGCGCATTTCGCCGAGGGCCACGGTGGCGCTGGTGCGGATGGTGGCGAGGCGGGCCTTGGTGCGGGGGTCGAGGTGCGGGTCCTGGTGCTGGGCGGCCTCGGCTTGGATGGCGATGACGGTCATGTGGTGGGCGACCACGTCGTGGAGTTCGCGGGCGATGCGGGCGCGTTCCTCCCACAGGGCGGTGAGCTGGCGCTGGCGTTCGGTGGTGTCGCGTTCGCGGCGCAGGCTGGTGCTGGTGGCGGCCAGGTCGCGCACGGCGATGACCGTGGACAGCACCAATCCGGACACCAGGGCCGCGCCCAGTACGCCCATGGGCCATTCGGTGGGGCGCAGGTAGAGGGCGACGGCGAGGGCGGTCGCGACCGTCGCGGCCCAGGCCACCGCGGCGGCGCGGGCCGTCGCCCGGATCGCGCCGATGCCCAGCACGATGAAGTGGCTGTTGAGGACTGGATCGACCCACAGTTCCACTTCGGTGTCGGTGAGCACCGAGGCGGCGGCCAGGGTGAGCAGCGACAGCGCCCAGCCCGGATACGGAGATCGCGTCGCCACGAAGACCGCGAGGCCCTGCAGGACCGCGAGCCCGACCGCCGCGGGCGCGGCGAGGTCGGTGGACGCGAGCAGGGTCGTGAAGACCACCGCGGCGGCCGCCGCGGCCGCGACGGTGGTCAGCAGCAAGACCTGCCATGGCGCGAGCCGGATGGGCCAGGCCTCCAGCACGCGCGCCGCGATGCTCTTCATACGTCCATCCTTGTCCGTCATGGGTTCTCGCCCGGGCACCTGATCAGGTCAAGTCGCGGTGGCGGACCAGCCACACGGCCGCGAGCACGAAGGCGGGCACGTAGACCGCGAGCGCGGCAACCGCTTCCGGCCAGGACAGCACGTTCAGGACGCCGGGGGTCGTCTCCCCGCCGAGGGTGCGCAGCTCGCCCGCCAGCGAGCCCGCCGCCGAGCCGGGCAGATAGTCGGTCACCGTGCCCGCGCTGCCTAGCAGCTCGCCGAAGAACCGAAGCACGTTCTCCAGCACCAGGACCCACACCAGTCCGAGCCCGACCGCCAGCGCGGGACCGCGCGCCAGGACGCCGATCAGCACGCCCAGCATGGTCCACATGCCGAGAATCACTGTGCCACTGCCGATTCCGGCCAGCGAGCGGCCGAGCGACGGCAGTGTGATCGGCTGGGACTCGACCGCGGCGATGACGGTGGCGACGGTCAGATCCGCGGCGAACGCGCCGAGCACGACGGCGACGGCGACCGTGAGCAGGGCGACCACGGTGCCGAGCAGCGCCGTGACACGCGAAGGGCCTTGGGTGAAGGCGGTTTTCCAGGTGCCCCAGCCGTAGCCGCTGCCGGTGGCGAGCGCGCCCAGGATCAGCATGAGCGCGCCGCCGAACAAGACCGTGCCGCCGACGAATTCCTCCGGCACCACCGCCGGCATCATCTGCGCGAGCAGCTGCTCCGGGGTCTGCTCGGCATCCTCGCCGCCCCCGCCGGAGGTGTAGCTGATGTAGTTGAGCAGATACATGAAGGTCAGATTCAGCGTGAACCACACCACGACCAGCGCCCACAGCACCGGCCACCGGCGCAGCCGCAGCAGTTCGGCTCGGATGCTCTGTCTCATGACACCGCCTCCACGTCCATCGCGGTCATCTCGAAATACGCTTCTTCCAGGGATCGTCCGGTGGTTCGCAATTCATGCAGCTCGGCCCCCGCGTCGATGATCGCCCGCGCGATGCGCGGGGCCGCCTCGGCGCCCGCGTCGATCCGGATCCCGGCCACGGTGGGCGCGGCGTCCGCGCCGATCCCGCGTACCGCAGCCAGGGCGACGTCCTGGGGCTCGGCCTTGACGAGAATCGTGGTGCGGCCCCGCATTTCCGCGACGGTGGATTCGGCGATCAGCTTCCCGTCGTTGATCACGCCGACCCGATCACAGATCTCCTGCACCTCGGCGAGCAGATGGCTGGAGAGCAGAATCGTGTGCCCGGTCCCGGCGAGATCCGTGATCAGCGCCCGCATTTCGGCCATGCCGCCGGGATCGAATCCATTTGTCGGCTCGTCCAGAATCAGCAACTCCGGATCGCCGAGCAAAGCACAGCCGACGCCCAGCCGTTGTTTCATACCTTGGGAATAGGTGCGGAATTTATCGTCGCCGCGCGTCGCGAGACCTACTCGCGCGAGCACGCTGTCGACGGCGGAATCGGGTATTCCGCGGTAGCGAGCCATGACTCGCAGATTGTCCCGTCCGGACAGATAGGGATAGAACCCGGGGCTTTCGATGAGTACACCCAGGCGTGCCAGGGCAGCGGGATCGCCGGGGGCGCGGCCCAGTACACGGGCCGTGCCGCCGGTGGGCTCGATGAGCCCGACCAGCATGCGCAGCGTCGTGGTCTTTCCCGCGCCGTTCGGACCGAGGAAACCATAGATTTCCCCGGCCCGCACGGTGAGGCTCACATTGTCGACGGCTACTTTTTCGTCATAACTCTTGGTCAATGATTCGGTGACCACGATCATGGGAACAACGGTATATTTCGCACCGTCCGAACACATCCCGCGCGAGAGGGATATCCCGGCGTAGCCCTCAGGAGGGATGCGCTATTCCACCGGATGCGGCAGCGACGGCACCTCGACTCGGAATTCATTGTGCATGCGCGCGACCTGTTGTTTGCCCACGACCGTCTTCATCATCAGATCCCGCGCCTTGGTCGCCGCATAGCTCTCCCAGGAGGAGATGGTGCCGATCTTCCACGACGCCTTCTGCAGCGCCTCGGTTTCCGGCCGCCGCGCCGCCTCATAGGCCGCCAGCGCCCGGCCCAGCGCCGCCCGATCGCGCAGATCGATCGGCAGAATCCGGCCGGCGAGCACGATGGCGTCCACAATGCCCTCGCTCGCGCCGCGGCCCAGATTGGGCGTGACCGCGTGCACCGAATCCCCGAGGAACACGATCCGGCCCGAACTCCACGCCGGCATCGGCCCCAGCGCCCGGACGCCGTGGTGCAGCATCACCTCCGGCGGTGTATCGGCGATGAGCTTCCGCACCGGTTCCGGGAAGACCTCGAACCGGCGCACCAGATCCTTCTTGACGACCTCGTTCGATTCGTCCAGCGACAGCGTCGGCGTCGCCAGCCCCGCGACCCAGAAGATGTGGTTGTTGCCGCAGTCCTTGATCACGATGCGATTGCCCCGGCCGAACAACAGCGTGAACCTGTTGGCCCCGAACGGCGGCTCGTGCTGCGCCACCGCGTGCACCAGACGGTAACCGGCCGTGCGGAGTTCGACCTGCGGGAAGATCTTCTGACGCGTCTGGGAGTTGATGCCGTCGGCCGCGATGAGCAGCTCCGCGCGCTCCACCCGACCGTTCTCGAACGTCACGGTGACGCCCTCGGCATCCTGTTCGACGCTGACCGCACGATGATTGAGATGGATCGGCCCCAGATCCGGTGACCCGGCCAGCGTTTCGATCACATCCGACCGCCGGATCATGACCGGCAGTGGCGCACCGTACATCTCGGCCAGCTCCGCCAGCGGCGCGTGATAGAGCGGCGTGCCGTTCTGATTGAAGAACTGCTGGCGATGCACCTCCGCCCCGCGCCGCCGGATCTCGTCGGCGAGCCCCAGTTCGGCGAACGCCTTCATGCCCTTGACCCAGATCTGCAGCGAGGCGCCGACCGTGCCGAAGGCGGGCGCCTGCTCGAACAGGGGCGCCACGATCCCGACCCGGCGCAGCGCGATGCTGGCGCTGAGCCCGCCGATGCCGCCGCCGAGAATGATCACGCGGCCGTTCGATGTGGTCATGTGCGCTCCTGGTGTGTGCGGGTGATGCGGTTCACGAAGTCGAGATCGAAATCGCCGGAACGGAATTCGGGATCGGCCAGAATCGCGTCGCGATGGAATCCGGCGCAGGTGGTCAGCCCCGGACCGGTCAGCACGAGCTCGTCGAGGGCCCGGGTCATGCGATCGATCGCGGCGGTGCGATCCGCGGCCCAGACGATGACCTTGGCCAGCATGGCGTCGTAATAGGGCGAGACCGACATGCCCTCCTCCAGATGGCTGTCCACCCGCACCCAGGGCCCCGCGGGCGGGCGGTAGCTGCCGACACGCCCCGTCGAGGGCGCGAAATCGCGCGCCGGATCCTCGGCATTGATCCGGCATTCGATGGCGTGCCCGCGCAAGACGATGTCGGACTGCCGAATCCGCAGCGGCAGCCCCTGCGCCACGCGCAGCTGTTCGGCCACCAGATCCAGCCCGGTCACCATTTCGGTGACCGGATGCTCGACCTGCAGACGCGCGTTCATCTCCATGAACCAGAACCCGCCGTCGCGATCCAGCAGGAACTCCATGGTGCCCGCGCCCTCGTATCCGACCGAGCGCGCCCCGGCCACCGCGGCCGCGCCGATAGCGGCGCGCTGGGCGTCATCCAATGCGGGCGAGGGCGATTCCTCGAGCAGCTTCTGATGCCGGCGCTGCACCGAGCAATCGCGTTCACCCAGATGCACGACATTGCCGTGCCGGTCGGCGAGGATCTGCACCTCGATATGGCGGGCGCCCTCGAGATAGCGCTCCACGTACAGACTGCCGTCGCCGAAGGCCAGGCTGGCCTCGGTCTGCGTCCTGCGATAGGCGTCCGCGATCTCCTCGCGCGCGCGGACCACCCGCATACCGCGACCGCCACCGCCGGCGGCCGCCTTGAGGATGACCGGATACCCGATGCGGTCGGCGATCTCCTCGGCTTCCTCCGCCCCGCTCAGCGTCGCGGTGGTGCCCGGCAGCAGCGGCAGCCCCGCCGCGCTCATGAGCGCCCGCGTCACCGCCTTGTCGGCCAGGCTGGCCATGGTCTCCGGCGACGGCCCGACGAAGACCAGGCCCTCTTCGGCGCACACCGACGCGAAATCCGAGTTCTCGGAGAGGAATCCGTATCCGGGATGCACGGCGTCGGCGCCGGTGCGCAGGGCGGCGCCGATGACATTGGGAATGTTGAGATAGCTGCGGCCCGGTTCCGGCGGTCCGATGCACACCGCGTCGTCGGCCAGCCGGACCGGCAGCGTATCGGCGTCGGCGGTGGAATAGACCACCACACTGCGCATTCCGAGCTCCCGGCAGGCCCGCACGACCCGCAGCGCGATCTCGCCGCGATTGGCCACCAGGACGGTCTTGATCGGCCGCTCGCTGTCGGCCACGGCCTCGGTCATGACGCGATCTCCATGCGCGCGGGTTCGCCCGGCTCCAGCAGGATCAGGCGCTGCCCGTACTCGACCACATCACCATCGGCGGGCAGGATCGCCACGACCCGTCCCGCACCGGGTGCGGTAATGCGGTTCATCAGCTTCATGGCCTCGACGATGGCGACGACCTGGCCTTCCTCCACGTAATCGCCCGGCGCGACGAAGGGTTCGGCCCCCGGCTCGGGAGCGCGGAAGAAATGCCCGACCAGCGGCGATTCGATGGCGAGGGTCGAGGTGTCGTCCTCCTCGCCCGCCGGGGACGCGGCGGGGATCCGGTCGGGGCGCGGGGCGGGGGCGGCGAAGTCCTCGGCCCATTCGATTTCGAGGTCGTACTCCCCGGCGCGGATCCGCAGCCGGCGCGGCTGCGGATCCAGGTCGGCGACCATGCCGCGCACCTCGCGGATCATGTGGCTCAGCGATTTGTCCGTGGTCAGCGATTTGTCGGTACTCATCGGTGTTCTCCAATCGACAGGTTTGTCATGATCCGAATTCGCGGAACTTGCGGTACCTCGCGTCGACGAGGTCGGGGCCGGGCACGGCGCAGAGCCGGTCCAGCGCATGGGCGAGCGCCGCCCGCAGGTCGGCGGCCATGGTGACGATGTCGGGCCCGGCGGCGTCCGGCTCCGGAATGACGCCGTCCACGATGCCGAGCCGAAGCAGTTCGGCCGCAGTGATTTTCAGCGCCTGGGCGGCCTCCGACGCGGCGCTGCGGCTGCCCCACAGGATGGCGGCGCAACCCTCGGGACTGATGACGGAGTAGTAGGAGTTCTCGAACATCAGCACGGTGTCGGCGACGCCGAGGGCGAGCGCGCCGCCGCTGCCGCCCTCACCGGTGACGACGGCGATGATCGGCACCGGCAACCGGCTCGACTCCATGATCGCCTGCGCGATGGCGCCGGCCTGCCCGCGTTCCTCGGCGCCGACGCCGGGATAGGCGCCCGGCGTATCGATCAGGGTGATGATCGGCATGCCGAATTTCGCCGCGTGCCGCATGAGCCGCAGGGCCTTGCGGTAGCCCTCCGGCTCCGGCATGCCGAAGTTGCGGGCAATGGATTCCCTGGTGTCGCTGCCCTTTTCGTGACCGATCAGCATGACCGTGCGGCCGCCGAGGGTGGCCGGGCCGCCGACCAGGGCCGTGCTGTCGGCGAACATCCGGTCACCGCGCAGCTCCAGGAAGGAGTCGAAGGCGACCGCCGCGAAGCTCAGCGTGGTCGGCCGCTCGCGTTCGCGGGCGATCTTGACCGTCTCCGCCGCCGGGCGCGCGGTCACGGCATCCGGGTCGGTGATCGCCACCGGCGGCACCCGCGGACCATGGGCTGGTCTCGACGTATGTGCGGCGACGACTTTCGCCAGGTACGACCGCAGTTGCGCGCGCGGCACGACCGCGTCGAGCAGCCCGTGCTCGAGCAGGAATTCCGCGGTCTGGAATCCGGGCGGCAGATCCTCGCCGATGGTCTCCCGGATCACGCCGGGCCCGGCGAACCCGATGAGCGCGCCCGGCTCGGCCACCAGTACGTCACCGAGCATGGCGAAGGAGGCGGTGACCCCGCCGAAGGTGGGATCGGTCAGCAGGCATACCACCAGCAGACCTTCCTCGTGCATGCGGGCGATGGCCTGGCTGGTCTTGGCCATCTGCATGAGCGAGATGCTGCCCTCCTGCATCCGCGCGCCACCCGACGCGCACACGAGCAGCAGCGGAAGTCGTTGCTCCAGAGCGAACTCCGCGGCGCGGGTGATCGCCTCACCGACGGCGGCGCCCATGGAACCGCCCATGAAACCGAACTCCATGACCGCGGCCACCAGCGGCGCGCCGTCGATCGTGCCCACCCCGAAGAGCGCGGCATCGCGTTCGCCGGTCTTGGCGCGCGCCTGCTCGATCCGCTGCCGGTAGGGCTTGTGATCGCGGAATTCGAGCACATCGCGAGTCTCGATATCGTCGTAATCGCCTGGCACCCAGGAGCCTTCGTCGAGCAGCAACGCCAGCCGCCGCCGCGCGCCGATGCGCAGGTGATGCCCGCAGCGGGCGCACACCTGCAGGTTGCGCTCCAACTGCGGCTTGTACTGGTACTCCCCGCAGGACGGGCACTTCATCCAGGTGATTTCCTGGTCGCTGCCGCTTCTGCCGACAGCGTCGATCAATTCGGTCATCGGACTTCTCCGTTCAGCTCTGAGTTGTGCACCCGCTGCGCGATGAACTCCCGCAGCGCGTCGGCGACGGGACCCGGCGCGTCCGCGTGCACGGCGTGACCCGCGCCCGGCACGAAGACATGCGAGCCGTCCGCCAGCCGCGACAGCGCGCGAGGCACGTGCGCGGGCGCCATGAGCGCGCCCGCGGCCGGATCGCCCTGGATGAGCAGCACCGGGCAGCGGAGCCGGGACAGCATCTCGTCGGGATCCTGCTCGCGCTGGTTGCGGCCTTCCACCCAGCGCTGGTTCAACTCCGGGTCCGCCAGGCGCAGCGATACCGCGATCGAGCGCATGGCATGGTTCGGATTGGCGTAGGGGATCATGGCGTCGCGCTGGTCCTGGCTGAGCCGGTACAGGGCGGAGTCCACGATGACCACGCCCCGCACCTGCTCCGGCCGGGCCGCGGCGACCATCGCCGAGATCCAGCCGCCCATGGAATGTCCGACCAGCACCACCGGCCCGGCCACCACCTCGGCGAGGAACTGCTCGATATCTGCGGCGAAATCGGCCAGCGCGTAATGGCCGGCGACCCAATCGGATCGGCCGTGCCCGCGCAGATCGGGCGCGTAGATATTCCAGCCGGGTCCCAGGGTGCGCACCAGCAGCCGGAAGGTCTGCCAGCGTGCGCCCAGCCCGTGCAGCAGGCACAGCGTGGGTCCGCCGTCCCCGCTGACATGGGCGTATTCGAGCGTTCCCGCGCGGGTGCGGAAGCGGCCCGATGCGATGGCCGTCATGGTCAGGCCCAGACCAGGGTCATGCCGGCGTACTTCCATTTGCTGGTCTCGATGGCCAGCAGGATGACCGTGTCCCCGGCCCGGATCCGGCCGGTGCGCGCGGCCTCGTCCAGGGCCAGCGGCACCGCCGCCGAACCGGTGGCGCCGACCCGCTCGATGTTCTCGTACACCTTGTCGCGCAAGGCGAGCCACTCGTCGGTGAGCAGCCCGGCCGCCTCCAGTTCGCTGGTCATATACCCGGCATTGCCCTCCGGCACGACCCACAGCGCGATGTCCTCGGCCGCAAGGTCACTGGCCCGCAGCAGGTCCCGCAGCGATCGGGTGATCATGTGCGGGATGTACTTTCCGGATTCGACGACGTCGACCTTGAGGTCCAGCAGTCGTTTGGCCTGCTGCTGTTCATGCTGCGGTGCGTGGGTCGAGCCGCCGATGACCTGCATGCCCGGCTTCTTGGCGCCGCCCATCGTCAGGATGGAGGAGCCGAGCACACCGGAGCGCGAATCCGGCGCGGCCTCCTCGGCGCGCAGCACGATCGCGCCCGCGCCGTCACCGAAGGTGTAGGCCACCAACCGATCCCGCATCCGGATCCGCTCCGGATCGATACCGCGGTACATGGGGACCAGCAGGGGTGAGATGGCTTCACTACCGATCACCAGCGCGGTGCGGAAGGCCCCGCGCTCCAGATAGCCCCGTGCGATATCGGCGGCTTCGACGAAACCCGCACAGCCGGACCGGACTTCGATGGTGGCGCACTCGTCGATGCCGAGCCGCTGCTGGACATAGGTGACCGCGGGCGGCAGCAGATGCTCCGGGCTGGCCGTCGACATGACGATCAGATCGACCTCGCCCGGCTCCATCCCGGCCCGCTCGAGGGCCGCCGAAGCGGCCCCCGCGGCCATCTCCGAGTTGGTCACCAGGTGTTCGCCGGTCTCCGGATCGATCATCCAGTGCCGCTCCTTGACCTGGATGCCCTCGAGGATGTCCTCGGGCACCGGGCCGAGCAGCGCCTCGACCTGTTTGTTGTCGATGGCGTCGCCGTGCAGGTAGCTGCCGGTGCCCACGATCCGGGCGGAGAATACGTTCGTTGCCATATCCGTTGTCGTCCTTCGTATCTCGATCAACCGTCAGCTCACCGGCGCCAGCACGATGCTGAAATGGGTGCCGCCGAGCGAGGAGCTGTTCACCAGCACGGCGCCGGGCCGGGTGCGGCCCGGGTGGAATGCGGCCAGCGCCGCCGCCAGCAGCCCGCCCACGCCGATCTGCTCGCCGAGCGCCCGCTTGGCGGCAATGCGCTCCGGACCGCCGTCGCCGAAAACCCGCCGCAGGGCCCGCTGTTCGGGGGCGTCGACGGCGAGCAGCCCGACCTCGTTCGTCCACACCTGCGTGATATCGGCGACGGTCAATCCGGCGCTCTCGATGGCCGTCCGCATGGCGCGCTCCATGCCCGCACCGCTCGGATCGGTGCGGCCGACGCCGAGCGCATCGGAGGCGGCGGCGTGCCCGAGCACCTCGGCGTACACGGTGGCGCCGCGGCGGCGGGCATTGTCGTAGCTCTCCAGGACGACGGTCGCCGCACCCTCGGCCAGGGCGAACGAATCCTGTGCTCCCATGGGCAGACCCAGACGCTGATAACCGCGCGCCACCAGTGGGGTGATGGTGTCCGCCGCGGTGGCCAGGATGGCGGTCGCACGCCCGACCGACACCAGGTCGTAGCCGTAGCAGAGGGCGTTGGCGCCCGCCGCGTGACCGGCGGTGACCGTCGAGGTCGGCCCGAGCGCACCGAGCAGGGTGGCGACGCTGCCGGCGGCGGCGTTGTACACCGTGTTCGGGAACACGGCGGGATTGGCCGCCGCCGCACCCTCCTCGCGCAGCGGCCGGACGAACTGCTCCATGGCCTGCATCGGCCCGAGCCCGGTGCCGAAGACCACGCCGACCTGATCGAGATCCTCCGAGATCAACTCGGCGCCGGCGGTTTCCAGCGCCTGGCTCGCCGCGAAGGTGGACAGCAGCCCGAGCCGGTCCATCCGGCGGGCCTCCCGGCGCGTGAGGTGATCGCTCGGATCGGCCTCGATCAGGCCGAGCCGCATGCCGTCCGCGAGGCGCGCGCAGTCGCGGCCCTCGGCGATCGCGCTCAGCGCCGCCTGCACGCCGATACCGGCCGCGCCGACCGCGCCCGCGCCCGTCACCACCACCCGGGTCGACCGCACCGCCGGCCGCGCGCCCGCGGCCGGGCGGTCCGCGAAGACCACGCTCGCATTCGCGCCCGCGAACGCGAAGTTATTGGAAATCGCGGTGTGCGCCCTCGCGATTCGAGGCTCGACGGGAATATGGTCGAGCACGCACTCCGGATCGGGCCGCAGCAGGTTCGCCGTCGGCGGCAGCACGCCATTGCGCAGCGCGCCGACGGTGATGATGGCCTCCACCGCGCCCGCGGCGCCGAGCAGATGCCCGATCATGGACTTGGAACTGCTCACCGGCACCGCATCGGCCGCGTCGCCGAGGGCCAGCCGCGTCGCCTTGGCCTCGGCGCTGTCATTGCGCGGAGTGCCGGTGCCGTGGCTGTTGATGTAGCCGATATCGCTGTCGCGCAGTCCCGCCCACTCGATGGCGGACCGAATGGCGCGCGCCGCGCCCGTCCCGTCGGGGCGCGGCGCGGTCGGGTGATAGCCGTCCGCGGACAGCCCGTAACCGCGCACCTCACAGAGCGCTTCGATATCGGCGGCCGCCGCCAGATCGGCGCGCGCCAGCACCAGCATGCCGCTGCCCTCGCCGAGCGAGAGCCCGGTGCGCTTGTCCTGGTACGGTGCGGCCGGTGTCGGCGACAGCGAACCGAGCGAGTTGAAGCCCGCGTACGCCACATCCGACAGCGCATCGGTCCCGCCGGCGAGCACGATATCGGCGCGGCCGAAGGCGATGAGGTCGGCGGCGTAGCCGATCGCATTCGCCCCCGCCGCACAGGCGGTATTGACCGACAGCACCGGCCCGGCGCACCGGAAGTGCGCCGCCAGCGACTCGGCAATGGCCTGCGGCGGACCGTACATGGCCAGTTCCGCGGCGCCGTCGCCGCTGCCGTCGCCCAGCCATTCGAGGGTGCTCAGCAGCCCGGCATTGCAGGTGCCGAGCACGATGGCCCGCCGCTCCGGCTCCACCTCGGCGATCAGCGCGCCGGCCGCGTCCATGGCCTCGGTGGCGGCGGCGAACGCGAAATCGAAAGCGCGATCCCGGAATCCGCCCACCTCGGCGGCGACCGGCGACGGCGGCACGGGGGAGCGCACCTCACCGCCGATCCGGGTGCGATAGCCATCCATCGGCAGGTGTTCCACCGGACGGATGGCGACATGGCCGGTGCTCACGCCGTCCCACAGCGCTTTGGCCGTATCACCCTGCGAGGTCACGGCGCCGACGGCGACGACGACAACGGTCTGCAGCGGTGTCTGCGCGAAATCTTCTCGTTTCTGCACGGGGGCACTCCTGTTCATATCGAGACCTGCCGATCTCAGAGGCGCTTCAAGGCCAGCGCCGCGGCCTGGCCATTGAGGCCGCGGCCGACCGCGAGGCTGTAGTCGGAGCGCAGTTCGCGCGCCGTGCCGGGGACCCAGTCGAGATCGCAGTCCGGGGCGGCGTTTTCCAGGTTCAAGGTCGGCGGCACCGCGCCCTCGCGCAGCGCCGCGGCGGCCAGGGCGGTGTTCAACGACCCTGCGGCGGACAGCAATTGGCCGACCGCGGGTTGCACGCTGCTCGCCAGCACGGTGTCCGCGCCCGCGCCCAGCGCGCTGCGCAGGGCCCGCGCCTCCGCGGCGTCGGCCCGCGGAACGGCCGCACCGTCGGCCGCCACGTAACCGATATCGGCGCCACCGATTCCGGCTTCCCGCAGCGCCTTCCGGACGGCGGTGGCCAGCGCGGACCCGTCGCCCCAGATCTCGCCCGGCGCCACGGGTTCCCAGCCGCCGCCGAAGCCGACGATCTCCGCGTAGGGTTCGGCGCCGCGCGCGGCGGCCGCCGCGTACTCCTCGAGGACGAGCACGCACGCCCCTTCGCCGAGCACCGTGCCGGTGGCGTTCCGGTCGTAGGGCCGCACGGCGGCGGGGTCCTCGCGATCGGTGAGCAGGGCGGTGCGGTCCAGCTTGGACATGCACCACCATGAGATGCCGTCGTCGAAGGCGCCCGCGACAGCGATACCGGTCTCGCCGCGCGCGATGGCGCGGTAGGCGTTGCCGATGGCGCTGATGCCGGCGTCCGCGGCGCCGGACTGGAAGGCGCTGGGACCGGCGAAGCCGTATTCCTCGGACAGGAAGTACATTTCGGCGGACGGCAGGCCCTCGACGAAGAAGAGGGGGTACATCCCCGCCGCGGCCCGGCCGAGCCGGTCGATATCGACCGACCCGTCGGGGTTGCGCGCCTCGATGGTCGGCTCCATGACCGGCAGCGGATCGGAGATCTGATTCTCGCTGGCCAGATAGGCCCCGACCATATCGTTGCCGGGTGTCGTCGGATCGATGCCCACCTCATCGGTGGCGAGCCGCAGCGCAGCATGCCCCATCTGATTCGCCCGCGTCATGAGACGCAGCGATTTCCGGTTCCGCACAAAGGGTTTCGCATCGAAATCGAGAATCTCGGCGCCGTAGGTGGTGCGCAGCGAGGACGGGTCGTAGCCGGCGATGCGGCGCACGGCGCTGTGCCCGGCGAGCAGGGCCTTCCAGGTCTGGGTGAATCCGATTCCGAGGGGCGACACCGCCCCGATGGCGCTGATGACAACGCGGTTCATGGGTTTTCCTTCCCTCGACCCGAGTCGTGGGTCATGGTGAGCTCACGCGCGAGCACCACCACGGTGTCCGCACAGGTGATCCGGCCGGACAACCGCGCGTGCGCGTCCTCGCGGGCACGAAGGTCCACCTCCAGCCGGAGCTGGTCGCCGGGGCGCACATAGTGGCGGAACTGCATTCGGCGCGCGCCGGTGAGCTGCCACCGCCCGCCGGCGGTGGCAGCCAGCAGGGTGCCGGCGAGATTCGCCAGCCCGTGCATCATCAGGACGCCGGGCAGGACCGGGAAGCGCTGGAAATGGGTGTCGAACACGGTCAGCGTGTGCGGCACATTCGCCCGCGCGACCGCGCGGGTCCCGATGTGCAGCTCGACGATCCGATCCAGGCACAGACCGCCCGCCAGGGCGAGCGCATCGGGCGGCACCCGCAGCCCGGTGCCGCCGTCCCAGCGCGGCGCGGTCTCGATGGCGTCGACACTCATGGCGCCTCCACCACCAGCGAGGCGTTGGTGCCGCCGAAGGCGAACGAATTCACCAGCGCGACAGACAGATCCGCCTCCCGCGCGTGATTCGGGACGTAGTCCAGATCGAGCTTGGGATCGGGTTCCTCGTAGTTGATGGTCGGCGACACCAGGCCGGACTCGAAGCCGCACAGCGCGGCCAGCAGGTTCAGCCCGCCCGCGCCGGCGGTCAGGTGCCCGGTCATGGACTTGGGCGAGGTGACCAGCAGCTCGTAGGCGTGCGCGCCGAACACCTTCTTGATGGCCGCGGTCTCGGAGATGTCGTTGCCGTGGGTGCTCGTGCCGTGCGCGTACACGCAGTCCACGGTGTTCGGATCCACGCCCGCATCGGTGAGGGCATTGGCCATGGCGGTGATGGATCCGCCGCCGTCGGGCGGGGAATCGGTGATCCGGTAGGCGTTCATGGTCGCGGCATATCCGGTGAGCCGTGCGAGAATTCGCGCGCCGCGCGCCTCGGCCATCTCCCGGTTCTCCAGCACCACCAGCACCGAGCCCTCGCCGAGCACGAAACCGTCCCGGTTGGCGTCGAAGGGCTTGGAGGCCTTGGTCGGATTGTCGTTGTACTTCGTGGTCAGCGCGCCCAGCAGGGTGAACCCGGTGACGTCGAGCCAGGTGGTCAGGGAGTCCTGCCCGCCCGCTACGGCCATGGTGATCTCACCGGCCTGGATGCGGCGGAAGGCCTCGCCGATGGCGTGGGTCGCCGACGCGCACGCGGTGCTGATGCCGCTCATCGGCCCGCGGCAGTCGCCCACCTCGGCAATGGCGGACAGGTCGACGCCCTGATCGCAGCGCCAGGTGCTCTCCGGATCGCGGCGATAGATGACCGCGCCATCGGTTTCGCGGCGCAGGCGCCCGGTTTCGGCCAGTTCGGCGGCTTCGGGCCGGCCGACGTGGCCGCCTACGAACACGCCCCGGTCCGCCGGATCGTGCGTTTCGATGTCACCCGCCTGCACCAGCGCTTCCGCCGCGGCGACCACACCGAATCCGCCCGCCCGGGTGAGCAGGTCCCAGCGCTGCGTGCGCAGCAGGTGCGGTGCGGGGGCCAGACCGCGCACCATGCCGGCGATCTGCACGACGAACGAGCTGGGATCGAAGGTCTCGATCCGCCCGACCCCGCTGCGGCCCTCGGTCAGCGCGGACCAGGTGTCCGCCACCGTATTTCCCACCGGGGTCACCGCACCGATGCCCGTGATGACTACCTCGTTGTTCATGGTTGGTTCCCGCTTCGCAGTAGTTCTTCGCGGCCGCGCACGGAGTCGAGATCCTCGAGCGTCTCGGCGTCCACCAGCGCGCACATGAGGTCCTCGACCTCCACGACGATCCGATCGCCCACCCGCAGCTGTCCGGACAGCACGATCGTGTCTCCGGCCGAACGGATTTCGGCCGTGGCGACCACATCGTCGCCGGGATGCACGCGCGAGCGCGCCGTCACCGCACCCACCGACAGCAGCACCGCTCGGTGCTTGCGGTCGGTGCTCAGATAGACCAGCCACGCCGCGCTCTGGGCGAGCACCTCGAGCTGGATGGGCACCGGCATGTGACTGCCGTGATCATCTGTGGCCCAATAGGGTTCGCTGGAACTGGTGAACTTGACCGCCTCGATCCGAGCCCAGGGCTCGACCGTGTCGATGCGGTCGACCAGATGGAATCGCATGGCTCAACTCGCCGCGGGCACGTGCTGTTCGACCATATTCGCCAGGTTGCGCACGGTGAACAGGCTCATCACGTCCTCGGCGGGCAGTTTGCCGCTCAGCTCCGCCGGATCGATCTGCGGCATCACCTTTTCCAGCTGCGCCAGCCCGATATCGGAGACGAGGCCGTCGTCGGTGCCGAACTGCTCGTCCGGAATACCGCCCTGGATGCGCTCGCTCAGTTCATTGGTGGTGATCTTGACGCCGAGGCGGCGCTCGATCCGGAACAGGATGTCGAGCAGATCGATCGACTCCGCGCCGACCTCCCCGAACAGCGTCGCATCGGCGCCGACCTCGTCGACATCCAGAGCGACGGCCTCGGCGACGATTTCGCGGACGGTGTCGATGACACTGGTTTCGGACATGGTTGTACCCCTTATCGGTGATGGATCGTTCGCACGGTTCGATGTGCGCGATCGCCGGAACTCCGCGCGCCCATCCGGCGGCGGAACGAAATCGGTTGCGCCCTCGTGATTTACGAGTGGCGTACCGGGTGTGGGTAATGGCGCCCGCTAGCGGCGGGCGTTCTTCTTGAGTGGTTTGCCGAGCATGAGGACGCCGCCGCTCATGCCGTCGATCGGTATGGTCGCGCCGCTGAGGTGCTCGGAGTGCGGCGCCGCCAGGAACGACACCAGCTCCGCGACCTCATCCGGCCTGGTGGCGCCCGAGATGGGCACCTGGCCGAGCACGCCGTCGCCCGCGCTCGCGGTGAGCACGTCGGCGATCAGCTCGGTCTCCACGAATCCGGGTAGCACGGCGTTAACTCGAATCCCGAATCGAGCGAACTCGAGCGCCGATGCCCGAGTGAAAGAGTTGATCGCGGCCTTCGAGGCGGCATAGGCGGAGGCGCCGATCCAGGCGCGTTCACCCATGACCGAGGAGACGTTCACAATCGCCGCGCCGTCCTGCCGCGCGAGCGCGGCGCAGGCGGCCCGGGTGCCATTGAAGACGCCTCCGAAATTGACCCGCATGACGTCGAGCCAATCGCTGTCCGTCATCTTCATGATCAGTTGATTGCGGGTGATGCCGGAATTGTTGACAAGGATGTCGAGGCGTCCGGCATTCGCCAGCACCTCCGCGACGATCGCTTCCGCGTCGTCGTAGTCGGAAATATCGCCGCGGACCGCGATGGCTTTTCCACCATCGCGCTCGATCTGCTCGACGACTTCTCGGGCGGCCGCTTCGCCGCGAAAGTAGTGAACGGCGACGAATGCGCCGTCCGATGCGAGCCGGCGGCAAATTGCGCGCCCGATCCCACCCGATCCACCGGTGACCAAAGCGGCTCTGCCTGAATGACTTGCTGACATAAGAGCCCTCCCCAGGGGTCAGCTACGGAAAGGTGGCACAGTACGGATCGGACGATCGCATCCACACTTTCCGAAACCGATGATCCATTGCGAATTAAGGTGCTGCAACCGGATAAAACGTGACGCTCGTCACAGGAATCAACCGATCGCGGGCGATGAATTCACCAGCGCTGCTTGGCATCTCATTGTTCCCGCCGGTGCGACGGCGCTGGTAGCCGACAGTATCGGGGGCAAATCGCGCGCACCGGCGAAAGCCGTGGTCCCGTGCTCGGCGCCGACGATCGCGAACCACTGCGATACCTGAAATTCACCGAGTTGTATCAAGGGCCATTAATTGGTCGGTCGTACGACTTGTTTTCGATCATGCGATTATTCGCAATGAGAAATACAGACCAGCTGGAATTGTTTGAGTCACATGACGTGACAGGTAATTAGCGACCGCATCACAGTGCGCGCTCACCGCAATTCTGGTAGCAATTGAACTACTGCCGCCGGGCGCGCATAATCGCCTTCGGGGGGAGTGGTCTCGATGGCGCGACGAAATGCCCCTCTGCCGTGCGGCTCGCAGCCGCCGGAGTTTCTGCTACCCGTAGTATCGGTTGGAGTATCGACATGCAATCGACCTCATTCTTGTTTCCGGGCCAGGGCTCACAGCGCGTCGGGATGGGACGTGATCTGCGCGACACCTATCCGGATATCGTCGCCCCCTTGTTCCGCGCCGCCGACGACATTCTCGGATTCGAGCTCTCGCAATTGTGCTTTGCCGGACCGGAGGACCGGCTGGAGCGCACCGACATCACCCAGCCCGCGATCTTCATTGCGAGCCTCGCCGCCCACCGGGTGCTAGCCGAGATATTGCCAGCACCCGTGGTCGTGGCCGGGCACAGCCTCGGCGAGTACACCGCGCTGGTAGCCGCCGGCGTGCTCGACTGGACCGACGCGCTCGTGCTGGTGCGGCGGCGCGGCATGCTGATGGCGGAGGTGAACGAATCGACACCTGGCGCCATGGCCGCCGCGCTCGGATTGCCCGGCGCCGAGGTCGAGCGGATCTGCGCCGCCGTCCGCGACGACACCGGGGAGGTGGTCGAGGTCGCGAACTACAACGCCGCCGATCAGACCGTCGTCTCCGGCAGCGTCGCCGGCGTCACGGAATTCACCTCCCGGGCAACCGGACTCGGCCTGCCCGAGGTGAAGGTGAAGCGCCTCAAGGTCGGCGCGCCGTTCCACAGTTCGATGATGGCCGCCGTCGAGGCCGAGTTCGCCGCCGAGCTCGCCCGGGTCCGGTTCGCCGATCCGGTGATTCCGGTCATCGCGAATGTCACCGCGCAACCGGTGACGACGGGGGAGCGGGCGCGGGAGGCGCTGCGCGCGCAGCTCGCGGGATCCGTGCGCTGGAGCGAAAGCCTGCAGACGGTCCACGATTTCGGCGTCGACGCCTTCATCGAAGTGGGCCCGGGGCGGGTGTTGACCGGGCTGTGCAAGCGCGCCTATCCCGAGATCGCCAACTACTCCGCGGGCGACGCGCGCCGCATCCAATCGCTCGTCGCCGAGGCGGATGCGGTGCGCGCCGATGCGATGTGAGTTGTGCCGGGCCGTGCGAACAGGTCTGTCCAACGGTATTTCCGCAGCCTAGCGGCGTTGTTCGATGCGGTCCCAGAATTCCACGGCGAGAGTTTCGTAGCGGATGCCGAATTCGAGTACCAGCAGTTCGTTGGCATCGCTGTCGGGATCCCGGGACAACGAATTGTGCGCGTTCTGATAGCGATCCAGGCGTTGTTGATGCGCCAGCTTCTCGCCGTCGGCGACCTTGGCGACGTCCTGCGGAGAGGACAGGCTCCCGAAATACAGTTTGAGCAAACCACTGTCGCGCAGCTCGTGCGTCGGCGTGTCGGCGCCGCACGTGAGCCATTCTTCCAGTTCTGCCCTGCCGAGATCGGTGATACTATAGATTCGTCGCCGACGGCCCGTCGGCTCTTGATATCCCGATAGCAACTTCTTCTCGGTGAGACGCTCGGGCTCAGCGTAGATTTGGGAATGAGGGAACGACCAGAAGAAGCCGATCGAGCGGTCCACATGTTTCTTGATATCGAACGGTGTACATGGTCCCGTACGTGCCACCAAACTGAGGACCAAATATGATGTCGGGCTGAGCTTGAGTTTGGACAAAGCAGCTCACTCCTCTTATATCGGATAGCGACGAATCGATTTCGGGGCGTCGCATACAACGGTGCGGTAGGCCGGTCGCAGCTCGAGCGGCGCGGCCCCCGCCCCGGATCGGTGTGAAATTCGTTCAGGTAGTTGGAAATTCACACACTCCGCTATCCGGGTCTCATCCTGTGGGCCGGACTATACATTTCGGACTGTGAGGCTGTCAACGCGCGACAGCGCTGTTCGAGGGCGCCGCGCGCCGGTCGAACGATCCTCCCGCGCCCGGCGGATTTCACCGGGCCGGTGGTTGAATCGGTTGCCGCACACCATGATCGAGCTGCGGCAACCGTTGCCGTCACGGCGCGAGCAGAGCGCTCAGGGTCTCGCCGGCCATCTCGAGGACACCCGGCCGGTGGCCATTGGCCACCATATTGACAACGAGTCCGTCGACGCCGTGGGCCAGCACCTGATCCGAGAGCTGTTTCGCGACCTCGTCCGGTGTGCCGATGAACAGTTTGCCGGCCATGGACGCGCGCACCCGATCGACCTTCGCCGGATCGCCCACCCGGGCGGCGAACATCTCGTCGATCATGGTGTGCGCACGCTCGGAACTCTCGTCCATGACCACGAAGGCCAGGTAGCTGACGTCGAGAGTGGAACGGTCGCGGCCGATTTCCGCACAGCGCTGCCGCAATGCCGCGAGTTTGCGCGGCAGGTCCGCCGCGTCGCAGCCGATGCTGAGATGATCGGCATATCGGGCCGCGAGCGCGAAGGTCTTCTTCTCGCCCGCGCCGCCGAGCATGATGGGCAGATCGTCACGGATGCGCGGCTCGTTGATCGCATTCGAGACCCGATACCATGTGCCGTCGAAACTCGGGCGGGAGCCGCGCAGCATCGGCGTAATGATTTGCAGCGCTTCGTCGAGCTTTTCGAATCGGTCGGTGAACGAACCGAATTCGTAGCCGTAGGAGAGGTGTTCGAGTTCGAACCAGCCGGCGCCGAGGCCGAGCATGGCCCGGCCCCGGCTGATGACATCGAGCGTGGTGACCGTCTTGGCGAGCAATGCCGGATTGCGATAGGTGTTGCCGGTCACCAAGGTGGACAGTTGAATCTTCTCGGTACTGGCGGCAATTCCGCCGAGCGTCGTGTACGCCTCCAGCGTCGGACCGGACGGCGGGCCGAATCGCTGATAGAAGTGGTCGGTCAGGAAAACCGTGTCGAATCCGGATCGCTCGGCTTCCTGCACTTGCGCGACGACCGCCGGGAAGAGCTTGTCGACGGTGGCGCCGAAGTTGAAGTCGGGCATCTGGTATCCGAGGCGGACCAGGGCCCGCCCGGCTGACTGTGTCATCTGTGCTCCCATGTCTGGTGAATCAGCGGTTATCCTGCGAATTCAGACGTCTCTGCGATTCAGGGCACGGCGTGCGAAGGTCAATACGGTGAGCGTGACGGCGACGACGATCGCCAATCGCGGCCAGCCGCCCAGCGAACCGATGAGTTCCGGTGCGGCATCCGCGCTTTGCGACAGTTTTCCGACCACCGCGCTGGGCGCCTGAATGGTCGCCAGCTTGTGCAATTCGCCGAATGCGGTCGCCGAGGCGGCCTCCGGCAGCACCACGTGCGCGCTCACCGCGGCCACCGCGCCGGCGGAGCTGCGCAGCAGCACACCGAGCGCCAGGCCGAACAGCGCCACCGCGGGGAATACCGCGATAATGCCGAGTAGTCCCGGGAAAGGGTCGCCCGCAGCGTATTTGGATCCATCGATGGCCAGCACGCCGACCAGATAGGTCAGCATCGTGGCCAGCACGCCCAGCGTGGTGCTGACCGCGGTCGCCACCAGGACCTTCGCCGCGAACACGCCGTCGCGCTGCGGCGTCGCCGCGAGCACCGATCGAATGGTGCCCGAGGTGTACTCGGTGGACATGACCAGCGCGCCCCACGCCCCGATGAGCGCGATGGGCAGTGTCATCGCGGTGAACGCCCCGCCGAGCACCGTATCGGTGGGTTCGAGGCTGTTGGACAGGCCCACGATCGACGCGGTGATCGGACCGATCACCAGGGCCAGTGTCGGCAGCAGCCACAGCGCCCGCGACGAGCGGATCTTGATCAGCTCGGACAGGGCCTGGCTGCGCACCACCGACCAGGGTGGAATCGCCGAGGTCGTCGTGGTGGTGGTCCGGATTTTCGCGGTGGTGGCGGTGGCGGTCATGCCGACTCCTGGAGTATGTCGCTGTCCTGGAAGGTGTGCTGGCCGCTGACCAGCCGGGTGAAGACCTCTTCGACCGACGCGTTGATGGGCGTCAGCTCGTCGAGTACGACGCCGCGCGTGGCCGCGGCCCGCCAGACCTCGCGGGAGGGGACGCCGCGCACGGTGCCGACATCGCCGCGGATCTCCATGCGATCGCCCAGGGCGCGCGCCAGCTCGGCCAGATCACTGCCCCGGACCCGCACGCGCGGTTCGGCATTGCGCGCCACGAAATCGGCGGTGGGCTCATCGGCGACTATGGTGCCGCGGCTGATCACCAGCAGATGATCGGCGACCAGCTCGGTCTCGCTCATCATGTGACTGGACAGCAGCACCGTGCGGCCCTCGTCGGCCATGGCCCGCAGGGTCTGCCGGATCCACCGGATTCCCTCGGTGTCCAGGCCGTTCACGGGTTCGTCCAGAATGAGCACCGACGGATCGCCGAGCAGCGCCGCGGCCACGCCGAGCCGCTGCCGCATGCCGAGGGAGAAGCCCTTGACGCGCATATCGGCGACCTCCGCGAGCCCGACCCGGTCGAGCACCTCGTCGACGCGGCGGCGCGGAATCCCATTGCTGGCGGCCAGGAATGCCAGGTGATTGGCGGCGGTGCGGGAGGGCAGCACATCGCCGGCGTCGAGTAGGGCGCCGACGGTGTGCAGCGGGTACATGAGGTCGCTGTAGCGGCGCCCGACCACGCTGACCTCGCCCGATGTCGGGGTGTCCAGGCCGAGCATCAACCGCATGGTGGTCGATTTCCCGGAGCCGTTGGGCCCCAGGAACCCGGTGACTCGGCCGGGCTGGACGGTGAAGGTGAGATCTTCGATGGCGCGAGTCTTGCCGTAGTACTTGGTCAAGCTGCGTGCTTCGATCATGTATCCGATCGTATTTTTCGGAGCATCGAGCCACATCCATCGTCAGAGCCAAGTTCTGGAGTAGTACCTGAGAGGGACCCGCCGGTCCGGTGCCACCGCCGCCGCGCGATTACGCTGTGTCGCAGGGTGGTACGAGTCGCGACGGCGTGGATGGGCCGCGTCGTCCGAACAGGAGGGGTCGATTCCGTTGGCGGAGCACGAATTCCAGGCTCAGGAACCGCGGGGTGACGCGCCGTCGAGCGTCCGCGTGCTGATCGCGGACGATCAGGAACTGGTCCGCGAGGGGTTGGCGGTCCTGCTCGACACCCAGCCCGATATCGAAGTCGTCGGCCAGGCCGCCGACGGCCGCCAGGCCATTCAGGAAACCGAACGCCTGAATCCGGATGTGGTCCTGATGGATGTCCGCATGCCGGTCTGCGACGGCATCGAAGCCACGCGCGCCATTACCGCCGCCGGCCCCACCAGGGTCATCGTCCTGACCACTTTCGACCTCGACGCCTACGTCTACGCCGCGCTGCGCGCCGGGGCCTCCGGTTTCCTGCTCAAGGAGTCCTCCGCCCAATCCCTCGGCGACGCGGTCCGAATCGTGGCGACGGGCGAAGCCCTGCTGGCCCCGTCGGTCACCCGCCGCCTGCTCGCCGAGTTCGCCCGCCAGGACCGGCCCGCCCCGTCCGGCGAGAAGCCCGCCGACCTCACCACCCGCGAGACCGAAGTCCTCGTGCTCATCGCCCGCGGCCTGTCGAATGCCGAAATCGCCAGGGAGATGTCGATTTCCGAGCAGACCGTCAAGACTCACGTCGGCCGCATCCTCGACAAACTCCAGCTGCGCGACCGCACTCAGGCCGCCATCTACGCCTACGAAACCCGTCTGGTCAACCCGCGCTGATCAGCGGTCGTCGCACCGACGATCTTTCGCCGCGCACGGAAACTCTCATGGTCTGGCAGAGGCTGTCCTTCCAACCCCGATCCCGTTCCGGCTACTGCGTAGCCGTCTGCCCCGCACAGCGGAAAATCACCCGCCCACATCCACCCCGGCATCACCCAACACTCCCTCCTGCTCTCCGGCCCGCACGCCCGCTACCGCCTCGGTCGCCGCACCGCCTCCTGAAAACCGGTGAGCCCGTGACCATCCCACCCGGCAAACCCCACATCGACACCTACAACGACACCGACACCCCCCGGTGGTGGACCTTGGACCGCCCCCTTGGATCTGTCCGAGGTGATCGACCTCGACAGCAGCTCCCGTGGTCGACGAGCTCGGGACCGAGGCGAAAAAGGAGACACTGATGACCACCGCAGACCGGCTCAAAGCAGAGGGGCGGGCAGAGACACTCCTCGAACTGCTGGCGTTGCGGTTCGGGCCGGTCCCTGCACATGTTGCCGATACTGCCCACAATGCGAGCGTCGACCAACTTCGGGAGTGGACCGCCCGCGTCCTCACCGCCGATACGATCGAAACGGTATTCCAGCAGTAGGTACGGGCAATGAGTCGGCGGGATGGGCCCGCACCGTGCTCGATGTCCCGTCGCCATCGATGGAGGCGCCAGAGATGTTGCGGTCCAAAGGATCCGGGCGTCAGTGGCCGGGGGTGCGGAGGGGTGCGCCGACGTGGTGGAGGTGCTGCAGGGCCTCTCGGTAAGAGGCGATCAAGCCTGTCTCGTGGTAGGGGACACCGATTTCGGAGCAGTAGTCGCGGACGACTTTCTGGGCGTGGCGCAGGTTCGGGGTCGGCATGCTCGGGAACAGGTGGTGTTCGATTTGGTAGTTGAGGCCGCCGAGCGCGAGGTCGGTCAATAGGCCGCCGCGGACGTTGCGGGAGGTCAGT
Organism: Nocardia sp. IFM 10818; assembly: GCF_054655275.1. Classification (NCBI taxonomy): domain Bacteria; kingdom Bacillati; phylum Actinomycetota; class Actinomycetes; order Mycobacteriales; family Nocardiaceae; genus Nocardia; species Nocardia sp. IFM 10818. The sequence goes on along the minus strand of NZ_BAAHJH010000001.1, from coordinate 4,474,964 downwards.
ACTTGGCGGCGGAGGTAGTCGGGGCGGTCGTTGCCGGTCAAGGTCGGCATGCCTTTGTGGTTCGGGGCGAAGATGCAGCCCATGTACAGGCCGAACAGGGCCTGGTGAACGGCGAGGAATGCGAAGGCTTTGTCGGCGGGCAGGACCGCGAACAGTGCGATCAGGTAGGCGGCGAAGTGGAGGAAGAGCAGTGCGCCCTCCAGCGCGCGGTGTTTGACGGATCGATTTCGGAGCGCGCGGACGCCGGCCACATGGAGATTCAGGCCCTCCAGCAACAGCAGGGGGAAGAACAAGTAGGCCTGCGACCTTCCGATGAGACGGGGCAGGCCACGGCTGGCCCGCGCCTGCCGTTGTGACCAGAGCAGGATGTCGGGCGCGACATCGGGATCGAGTTCCTCGTGATTCGGGTTGGCGTGATGGCGGGTGTGCTTGTCCTGCCACCAGCCGTACGCCAGCCCGATACCGGCATTGCCGACCACCCGGCCGATGATTTCCGTCGGCCGCCGCAGCCGGAAGACCTGGCGGTGCGCGACATCGTGCATGACCAGGGCGACCTGCGCGAACGCCACGGCCATGAACGCCGCCACCGCGAGCGTCCACCACGAGTCGCCGACCAGGACGAACGCCGCCCACCCGGCTGCGAACGCGAACCCGACCAGACCGAGCCGGAGCACGTAATAGAGGGGACGCCGATCCATCAGTCCCGCCTCGGAAATCCGGCGCAACAAACGAGCGTAATCACCGCCGGCGCCGCGCCGCGACGACGGCGGAGTGGACTCCGGGACCAAGGCAGATGTCGTCATAGATCTTCCTGAGGGTCGGATCAGCGATACCACCGTCACCCGGGTGCCGGGGCGGGGGCTGACGATCCGAAGCTATCGACAGGAATCTCGTTCGATGTAATCCCTTGGTATGGCATGGAATAGGACTGTGGTGTGATGCGTGGGCGTGTCGCGCCCGGATCGCCGCGTGCGAACCCACACCGTCTACGGCAGCGTGGACGAACCGGCCGCTCACCCTCTTGTGCGTTCTCCTAGAGTTGATAGGTGTCGGCACAGCGTGAGTTCGTCTCGTACGGTCCGTCGCACTGGATCGTGCTGGCCCTGTTCGTCGTGCTGGCCGCGCTGGTCGTGCGCATCGGACGCGGACACCGCAACCCCCGCGCCGCGCGGCGTTTCAGCCGCGGCTTCGGTGCCGCGACGCTGGTGTTGTACTTGGTGATCTACCTGGCCGTCGCATTGCCGCCGACCGTCGCCCGTTCGATTCCCTTGCGCCTGACCGATCTGGCGACCATTGTCGCCGCGTACGCCCTGTGGTCGCACCGGCGCTGGGCCTATGCGCTGACCTACTACTGGTGCTTGACGCTGAGCACGCAGGCGCTCGTCTCACCGGCGCTGGAGAGCCCGGACTTCCCGCATTACGAATTCCTGGCGTTCTGGGCGATCCACCTGATGGTGGTCTGCGCGGCGATCTACCTGACCTGGGGCATCGGCATGCGCCCGGACTGGCGCAGCTACCGGATCGCCGTGCTGGCCACGGCGGTGTGGGCGGTGGTCACCTTCACCGTCAACTCGGCCGCCGGCACCAACTACGGCTTCCTCAACCGCAAACCCGCGACCGTGTCACTGCTCGATGTGCTCGGCCCCTGGCCCTGGTACCTGCTCACCGTGACCGCTGTGCTCCTCGTCGTGTGGGCGCTGATGACCTGGCCGTGGGTCCGCGCCACGGCGAAAAGCGAAGGCTCGCAACCGATCGCATGATCACCCGCCACAGACGAACGAAAGCCGTTGCTATGCAACGGCTTTCGTGTCGATCTGTGTCCGGAGGGGGACTTGAACCCCCACGCCCTAATACGGGCACTAGCACCTCAAGCTAGCGCGTCTGCCATTCCGCCACCCGGACCGGTGGTGCTCCATAAGATTAGCGGAGGGGTGGCCGAAAATAAAAATCGGGGCGAAAGCCCTTGTCGGAGGCGGTTTTCGGGGGCTACTTGTTGAAGAAGATGCCGGCGAAGTCGGCGTCCCGGATGGGGGTGTTCTCGTTCGCCTGGACTCGGCACAGCGCCTGGACGGCGGCCATGGAGATGTCGACGTTGGTGCCGGGGGGTTCATTGTCGCTGCCGGTTTGCTGCTTGATGGCCTTGGTGACGGTCATGCGCTGGGTGTCGGCATCCTGCTTCAGGTAGTCGCTGCACGTGGTGTCGCCGCCCTTGTTCAGGGCGCGTTCGACATCGGTACAGCCGGACAGCAGGGTCACGGCGAACAGGGCGGCGGTTGCGCCGGTGGTCCATCGCAAGGTCTTCATGTGCATCCTCGTCGTCGCGCGCGGCGGATTCGGGTGCCGCGATCGACCGCCACTGTAGATGGCCGCCAACCATCGGCAATCAGGGGCGGACCCGGAGATCCTCGGGAAATGATGTGAGTTGCGTCACATTTCGCCGCACGTCGGAGGCGACTTGGCGGCATGGTTGTGGGATGCCTATTGCCTCCGGCGAAACGATTCGAGTGCTCGGTGCGAGCGAGCACAATCTCCGCAACATTTCTCTCGAGATCCCCAAGAACCAGATCACCGTCTTCACGGGGGTGTCGGGTTCGGGCAAGTCGTCCATCGTGTTCGACACCATCGCGGTGGAGTCGCAGCGGCAGCTGTATGCGACCTTTCCGGCGTTCATCCTGAACTTCCTGCCGCGCTACGAGCGGCCGCACGCCGAGGCGATCGAGAATCTGACGGCGCCGGTGATCATCGATCAGCAACCGGTCGGCGGCGGGCCGCGCTCGACGGTCGGGACCATGACCGACATCTACTCGATGATCCGCGCCATGTTCGCCCGCTTCGGATCGCCGTCCACGGGGCTGGTCTTCGACTACTCCTTCAATACCCCGCAGGGCATGTGCCCGGAGTGCGACGGGCTGGGCATGACCATCAGCGCCGATCCCGACAAGCTGGTGGATAGCTCGAAATCGCTGAACGAAGGCGCCATCCTGCTGCCGGGATACGGTGTGGGCAGCGGAGATTGGCAGCTCTACGGCAACTCGGGGCGCTTCGACCTGGACAAGAAGCTCGCCGACTACAGCGATGCGGAATGGCATGATCTGCTGCACGGCAGCGGCGGCAAAGTGGAGCTGACCTTCAACAAGGGCAGTTGGAAGGCCAACTACGAAGGCCTGGTGGACAAGTTCACGCGGTCCAAGCTCAAACGCGACACCTCTGGGCTGTCGGAGAAGACGCGCGAGCAGATCCAGAAGTTCCTCACCGAGGGCGTGTGCCCGGCCTGTCACGGTGCACGGCTCAATGAGAAGGCCCTGGCCACCAAGATCGACGGGCGCAATATCGCGGAGTGGACGGCGCTGCAGATCACCGATCTCGTCGAGGTGCTCGACGCGGTGAAAGATCCCGCCGCACAAGGTCTGGCCGAGGCCTGCCGGATCGCCCTGGGCCGGGTCGCCGATATCGGGCTCGGATATCTGAGCCTGGACCGGCCCACCTCGACCCTGTCCGGCGGTGAGGGCCAGCGGCTGAAGATGATCAAGCATCTGGGCAGCACCCTGGTCGGGATGACCTACATCTTCGACGAACCCAGCGTGGGACTGCATCCGCGCGATGTGGGCCGGCTCAACCGGATGCTGGAAGCCCTGCGCGACAAGGGCAATACGGTACTGGTGGTCGAACACGATCCGGATGTCATCCAGATCGCCGATCACATCGTCGATGTCGGGCCGCGGGCGGGCGTGCACGGCGGGTCGATCATGTTCACCGGCAGCTTCGAGGAACTGCGCGCCGCCGACACCCTCACCGGGCAGGGACTGCGCCGCGAATTCCGGGTGAAGCAGGAATTCCGCAGCGGCACGGGCGAACTGCGAGTCGAGAATGCGACGGCGCACAACCTCAAGAACGTGTCCATCGGCATCCCGACCGGCATCATGACCGCCATCACCGGCGTCGCCGGCTCCGGCAAGAGCAGCCTCATCCGCGACGAATTCATGTCCCGCTACCCGGATTCGGTATTCGTCGACCAGTCCGCCATCGGAGCCTCCTCACGCTCCACCCCCGCCACCTACCTCGGCCTCATGGATCCCATCCGCAAGCTGTTCGCCAAGGCCACCGGCGAACCGGCCGGGCTGTTCAGCTTCAACTCCGACGGCGCCTGCAAGGAATGCGAGGGCCGCGGCGTGATCATCACCGAGGTCGCCTACATGGATCCGGTGACCACCCACTGCGAATCCTGCGACGGCCGCCGCTTCTCCGAGAACGTCCTCGCCCTGCACCTGCGTGGCAAGTCGATCGCCGATGTGCTCGAAATGTCGGCCGAGGAAGCCGTAGAGTTCTTCCCGGAAAAAGCATTGAATGCCAAGTTGCGCACCATGATCGAAGTAGGGCTCGACTATCTCAGCCTCGGGCAGGCCATGAGCACCCTGTCCGGCGGTGAACGCCAGCGCATCAAACTCGCCACCCAGCTGCAGAACACCGGGACCGTCTACGTGCTCGACGAACCCACCACCGGCCTGCACATGTCCGACGTCGACACCCTGCTCGCCCTCATGGACGGGCTCGTCGAACGCGGCAACACCGCGATCGTCATCGAACACAATCTCGACGTGGTCGCGCACGCCGACTGGGTGATCGACCTCGGCCCGGACGGCGGCAAGAACGGCGGCGAAATCGTCTTCACCGGCACGCCCGCCGAGCTGCTCGCGGACCCGGTCTCGCTGACCGGCGAATACCTGCGCCGCTACAAATCCGGAACCCATGCGCGCGGCTGAGGGCTTCCCGCCGCACGACCGCTACTCGCACACGAACGGAGCAACCGCATGAGCCGCCACATCCAGGTCACCTTCGACGCCCACGACCCGAAGGCGCTGTCCACCTTCTGGCGCGATGTGCTGGGCTACGTCCACCCCGGCCCGCCGGGCGTCGACCTGCCCGCGGGCGCCGACCCGCTGGCCGCCTGGGACGAGTTCCTCGCCCGCATCGGCGTGCCGGAGGACCAGCGCAATACCCGCTCGGCCATCGAGGATCCGGACGGGGTCGGCCCGCGCGTGTTCTTCCAGCAGGTGCCGGAGGACAAGGTCGTGAAGAACCGCGTGCACCTCGACGTGCGGGCGGCTCCCGGCCTGCAGGGCGAGGAGCGGATGGCGGCCCTGGAATCCGAGTGCGATCGGCTCGTCGCGCTGGGCGCCAAGCGGCAGCGCCGGGTCGATCCCGCGCCGCCCATGGAATCCGGGTTCATCGTCATGACCGATCCCGAGGGCAACGAATTCTGCCTGGACTGACCTGCTCGCCACCGGGCGCGGCCCGCTGAGCCGCGCCCGGAATGGCAACGGGTGCAAAGTTATTCGGAGTGCGATTCCGCAGTGAGCGCCGCGCGCCACACACGCGCCTCGCTCACATTGCCGCGCCGGTCCAGCACTTCGGCCAGACCCGCCATGGCGCGCACGTCGCCGTGATCGGCGGCGGTGCGCCACCAGCGTTCGGCCTCGGCGAGGTCGCCGCGGCGGAAGCGGACGACACCCAGATCGTAGGCGGCGGCCAGATGCCCGAAAGCGGCCGCCTGGGACCACAGTTCGCACGCCTGATCCTCCTCGCCGCGACCGTGCATGGCGACCGCCAGCTCGTACAGCGCGCCGCTGTAGCGACTGGCCTCGGGCGCGGGGATGGGATCGGGCGGGGTGGGGGCGGTGCTCAGCTCCACGACGAGCTCGGTGAAATCCGGCGGCCCGACACCGGTACTGCAATGCAGCACCGTGCGGCTGCGTTCGCGGGTGATGAGCATGCCGTAGTTGCCCGACCAGGACAGCACGGCGTCGGTGTCGTCCACCCAGACCGGGGTGAGCGAGATGGCGGCCTCGGATTCGGTTGGGCAGACCCGCAGTTCGATACCTCCGGTCATGGCGTCGGTCCAGACGTCAACCCCCGTCAACTGGCGGCCGTTCAGCAGCACGTGACCGCCCTCGACACCCATGCCCATGCCGAGGCTGCGCACCCCGCGCCGGGGCGCGGCGGCGCGCAGATTCAGGGTCACGGTGGTGGGGGAGAGGCCGACGATCACCTGGTGGACCGGATAGACCTTGGCTCCGTTCCAGGTCACCGGTTCCGCACTGTCGTATCGGTCGGCCAGTGGTAGTTCGGTGGTGCTCCACTCGGCGCATGGATACGACCCCTGCATTGCCCCGCCTTTCACCGGTGCGTGTGTGCTGTTCGCGCCCACCGTAGTCCCCATTGCGGCCGATGAGCCCCGTATTTGCCAGGTGTCTTCGGCAGCAAACACCTGGTCAGACGACCTGGGAAACTGACCGGTTTTCGCATGTCACTCGACGTGTCCGCCCGGTCCGCGCGGTGTGTCGTGCAGGCGCCCGGCCAGTCGTCATGTTTACTCGTGGCCGACGTACCAGCGAACGAGTGAAAGGTAAGGACATATGGCTCTGCCCACGATGACCCCCGAACAACGCTCCGAGGCGCTGGCCAAGGCCGCCGCGGTGCGCAAGGCCCGCTCCGAGTTGATCGCGCAGGTCAAGAAGGGTTCGGTCAGCCTGGCCGAGGTCCTCAAGCGCGCCGACAAGGAAGACCTGGTCAAGAAGACCAAGGTGGCCGCGGTCATCAAGGCCCTGCCGGGCATCGGCCCGGTCAAGGCCGCCAAGCTCATGGACGAGGCGGAAATCCCCGCCGACCGCCGCATCGGCGGCCTCGGCTCCCGTCAGCGCGCCGCCCTGCTGGAAGCGTTGAGCTCCTAATCTTGGGGGTCGCCGGCCGGGCCGACCCAGGCCCGGCGGCAACCATCCCCACCGCCACCATCAGCGGAGGAAACGCCCGTAATCGGCCGATTTGGTCCATACGGTCTCATCCGATAACCTTGCTGAGCACCACCGGTCCGGGTGGCGGAATGGCAGACGCGCTAGCTTGAGGTGCTAGTGCCCGTATTAGGGCGTGGGGGTTCAAGTCCCCCTCCGGACACAGAAGTATGAGGACGGGCGGTCGTGGAGAACATCTCCACGACCGCCCGTTTTCGTGCTCTGGGCCCTGCAACGGGCTGTCCCAAGGTCGCCGTTAGGCGGGCACAACTCCCACCCGCCGTGCGAACTTGCCGAGCTCGCCGGTGGTCAGCTCCCTGCGGGCAGTGCGCATCATGTGGCCGGTGATCTCGCGGACCGTGGTCATGTTCCGAACATGTTGGGGCGCGGCGGTTTCGGCGCGCAACAACGCGTGCAGCGAACTTTGACAGTTCCGTTGCATGGCGTGCGCGCGGCCGATCTCGACGAAGTACGGCGCGCGACGCCCTCCGTTGGGCAAATCGTTCGGGCGCAGTTTCGGCGCGAGCGCGAGTACTTGCCCGGGTTCTCGGCGTTCCATTGCCGCTGACATCCGCCACAGTCCGACGTTGGCCGCGCCGAAGCTGTCGTTGCGCGCTACAGAGGTGGAGGCCGGCGCATTGTCGATCCTGCTGGCGCCACGCGGTGTATCCGCTGTCATGGGGCTCGATCACGCCACAGAAGCCCCGTTCGTCATGCAATCGTCGACCGATGTCGGGGTACGGTTGCTGGGCGCGACGTTCGACTATGTCCCGCCGATCCTGCCCGCTGCGCCGTGACCGCGTCACGGCGGACATAGATTGTTTCTATGCCCCCATAGCTGCAGGGCGGGTACTCCATACCGTGTCCCGTGCGCCACCCTGAATATCGGAGTGACCATTTGTCGAACTGATCAACCATTCTCATAAAGGGGCGACGGCGGTTTCATGCGCACTAATTCTTCTGCACGAGGCAGGAATCCGCTCGTGGTGGCCGCAGCTGCCGACCGGCGTCGCAGGGTCCAGTTCCAGGTCGTCGTAGCCACGACGATGATCGGGCTCATCGCAGCCATCGGCATCAGCATCGCGGGCCTGAAATCGAATGCGGGAGATGCGAGAACAGCAGGATTCGCCCCCGAAGTCTCCACCAGCGCCACGGTGCCGGCCAATGTCACCCCCGGCGGCGCCATCCGGGTCGGCGCACCCCAGGCGCCCGTGCGAATCCAGGAGATCACCGATCTGCAATGCCCGGCATGCCGAATGTACGATCAGGCCAATGCCGCCCTGATCGAAGCCGAACTCGCCGTGGGCACGATCTCCGTCGAATACAACATCATCTCGTTCCTCGACCGCTTCTCCAACGGCAACCGCTACTCATCGCGTGCCGCCAATGCCGCCTATGTCGTCGCCTCGCACGATCCCGCGAAGTTCCCTCACTGGCTCGAGCTCATGTTCGCCGCACAGCCCGGGGAAGGCGGCAACGGCATGACCGACGACCAGCTCATCGCGGTCGCCCACGCCGCCGGATACACCGATCCCACTGTCGCCCAGCACATTCGGGACAATATCTACGCCGACTACATCGAAGACGAAACTCGGGCGGTATTGAACACCGGCCTCAATTCGACGCCCAGTGTCTTCGTCAACGGCACACTGGTCGATGACCCGGCGGCCCTGATGACCCCGGACGGGCTGGCTCCGGTTATCGCCGCGGCGAAACTGTAGCGATATCACGATGCACACACCGGGGATCGCTCACCGGTTCTCCCCGGGATAGCTGATTGACTGTCCCCATGGACAGCGCTCGCGCAAGCGGCCCGGTGACTCGGCGGCGGCTGTTGTCTTCGCTGGAGTCGCCGGGGCAGGTGTTCGGTCATTTGGGCCCCAACTGGTTCGCGCCGGTCATGGGGACCGGCATCATCGCGACCGCGGCGGCCACATTGCCGGTGCGGATCCCGGGACTGCCGACGTTCGCTCGGATCGTCTGGGTAGTAGCGGCGGTGATGCTGATCGCGCTCGTCATCGCGATGGCCGTGCATTGGATCCGGCACCCGGCCGTGGCGCGCAGTCACATGTACCACCCACAGATGGCGCATTTCTACGGCGCCGCGCCCATGGCGTTCCTGACCGTCGGGGCCGGAGCTCTCCTGGTCGGGCAGCCGATCCTGGGTGCGGACGCGGCGGTGGCGCTCGACTGGATACTGTGGTCGGCCGGCACCGTGGGCGGTCTGTTCACGGCCGTCAGGGTGCCGTACGTGATGTTCACCCAGCACAGTGTCGAGTCCGACAGCGCGTTCGGCGGATGGTTGATGCCCGTGGTGCCGCCGATGGTGTCGGCGGCGACCGGCGCACTGCTCATCCCGCATCTGGCACCCGGATCCGGCCGGGCGACACTGCTGTACGGCTGTTACGCGATGTTCGGGCTGTCGCTGATCGCCTCGATCATCATCATCACGATGATCTGGAGTCGCCTCACGCACTTCGGCAGCTCCGGGACCGCACGCGTCCCCACGCTCTGGATCGTGCTCGGACCGCTCGGCCAATCCGTCACGGCCGCGGGCCTGCTCGGGAGCAACGCGCATCTGGCGGCCGCCCCGGACATCGCGGGCGGGATGCAGGTCTTCGCCGTCGTCTTCGGCACTCCGGTCTGGGGCTTCGCGGTGTTGTGGATCGCGTTGGCGACCGCGCTCACTCTCCGAACCGTCCGTGCGGGAATGCCTTTCGCGCTGACCTGGTGGAGCCTGACCTTCCCCGTCGGCACCTTCGTGACGGGCACCGCGCAATTGGCCGCACACACCGGCCTGCCCGCGTTCCGGGTCGCCGCCGTCATCGCTTTCGTGGGCCTGCTGTTCACCTGGTGCCTGGTCACGTTCCGAACCACCGTAGGCGGCCTCCGCGGACACCTCTTTCTGCCCCCGGCCTCGACCGCTCCGATCAAGGCGGGCAAAGCACCGAGAACGGCGTAGTCATGTCGAACGATCCCGACCTGATCACCTTCGTACGCGGCATGCGTGAGAACTACTGGGCGCTGATGCCGACCGCCGGTGACCCCGACCCCGTCGCAGAGCTGCGCCGAATGGCCATCCCCGCCACCGCACCGGACCGCTGCGTCACCGTGCGGACCTACCGTCCGCACAGACGGGACTCCCAGCCGTTACCGATCATGGTGTTCGCGCATGGCGGCGGATTCGTTTCCGGCGACCTCGACACCCACGACGTGCTGTGCCGGGCACTGGCCAACCGAGCCGAGATGCTCGTGGTCTCGGTGGACTGGCGGCTGGCCCCGGAACACCGATTCCCCGCGGGCCTCGACGACCTGCTCGCCGTACTCGACTGGGTCGCCGAACACGGCGATGAGCTGCGCGCGGATCCCACCCGTCTGGTCGTCTGCGGTGACAGCGCCGGGGGAAACCTCGCGGCGGCGGCCGCCGCCTGCGCACGAGACCGCAACGGCCCCAACCTGTCTGCCCAACTGCTGTTCTATCCCAGTGTGGGCAACGCGATGGATACCGCATCCTGGGAGCAGTACGGGCAGGATCATTTTCCCACCCGGCTGGTCAACAGCACCGCCCTGCGCGCGTATCTGCCCGGGGGGATCACCGTCGACGACCCGCTGGTCTCCCCATTGCGGGGAGAGCTCGCCGGTCTACCGCCCGCACTGGTCCTCGTCGGTGAATACGATCCGTTGCGCGAGGAGTGCGTCTCCTACGCCCGAGCGTTGACGGCGGCCGGCGTGCCGGCCGGGCATCGCGTCTATCCTGGCTCCGAGCACGGCTTCGTGCAGTTCTTCAAGGACAAAGCCGCCCATCCTGAAGGCGAGTCCGCACTCGCCGATGCGGTCACGTTCCTGCGGGAGCGCCTCCATTGAGTACACCCGTGCGCCGGGTCCGGTGCCGCGGCAGGGGTGGGATCAGGGGGACGTGGGGAGTGCTCGATGCCGCGTCCGGGCTCGGGTGCCGGTGCGCCGGCCGGGCCGGGTGCGCGGGTTTCCGTGCGCGCCAACGCGCTGAAGGCACGGTTGAACAGGGTCAGCGAATCCAGGAATGCCTCGTGCGGAACCTGTTCGGGATCGATGTGCGCGAGGGTGGCGATGCCGTGCTCCATGGCCAGCGTCATCAGCGCGATCTGTTTCGCGGGTGCGGGCAGGGAGATGTCCGACGCGGCGGCGATCTGCTCGATGACCGCGGCGAACCAGTCGGCGAAGCCCGGTCGTAATCGCGAAGGCGCGCAGCGGCTTCGGGGTGCCGCAGCGCGTACAGCCGGAATTCCGTCAGCAGGAACCGCTTGCTGTCGGCGAATCGATTGCCGCCGTGCCCCGCCAGGGCGTCGATGTTCTGTCCAACGTCGCCCGCCACGCGAACGCCGCCACCGTCACCATCGAGATCCGCTCGTCGGCAGCCGAGTGCGTGCTGACCGTCCGCTACAACGGCTGCGGTATCGGCGCAGTCACCCGCCGCAGCGGCCTGGCCACTATGCGTGCCCGCGCGGAAACCCACGGCGGCACTTTCACCTGCCGACCGGCGGCCCTCGGGGCCGGGACCGAATTGATCTGGAGCATTCCCTCCGCGCGATCCGAGTAGACACGCACGCTCACCTTCTAACGCGGACCGGTGATCCGCCCGGCTCGAAACTCCGAATTACCGTGGGGGTCAAAGGGTTCCGGCATTTGGACGCGATTTGTGCGGCACGCCGCTCGAGGGGCGGCGCGGTCGACCATGTTCTCGGGAACCGGTGGACCGTACGCGGCCGCGGCAGCGGTATCGAACGACCCGCATGTCTTCGAGAATCAAAATGTTGTCTCCACGCATCAAGCCGGCCGAGGATCCAGATCCGCACAATGAAACCGCATTCTCGCTGCAGGTTCCGGATCGTCATCCGTTCGAGCGGGCATGGGCGGAGGATGCGTGTTCCGGCACGGATAGGCAACAGGCTCAGCGGGTTCGGCGTCCGCGCGAGGGATCGATGACATGGCCGGAATCCGCTGTGCGCGTTGCGATGCCCGACGAGGAGGATGCGTGGTCAGCACACAGTCAGGAGTTCCGGCGGCGACGCCACGTATCGATGTGGCCGTTGCGAAACGACATCGCCTCCGGTCGTGCGGAACCGCCACCGCTTCGCCTCGATCTTCGACAACGTCGTGCAGCCGGTGACCGCTCCGGCTGGGCTCGGGCGCATCGCCGCCGCCGGGGTGTGTCGCATGAGCACCGGTGCGTCGGCGGACCCTGTCCGGTGGGTGCGTGATCCCGCTGCCGTGGGCACGCTCGCGGCACTGCTCGCAGCGCTGGTCGCCGGCATGTCGGTGGTGCTGCCGATCGAATTCGCCGATACCGGGGATTCGGCGCGCGTGCAGTTGAATCTGCTGGCCTACGAGCACCCGCAAGCAATCGCGGTGGGCGCGGCACTGGCGATGGTCACCGCCGTTGTGGTGCATGCGATCGACCGCGCGAGATCGGCATGGGTGGTGGCCGTCTCGGGTCTGACGGTGCTACTGGCCGACCACTTGGTCGGGCGCACCGCACACGCGGACACCCTCCTGATCACCTTGAACTTCCTCGACACCGCGGCAGGCGGAGTCGTGCTCGGCGCTGTCGGTGTCGCAGTGCTGGGGCATCGGATGCCCGCGATGGGGTGGACGGCGGGCCTGCTGGGCAGCATGGCAGTCGGGCTCGCGCTGCCCGGGCCGCACGGGCGAGTGCTGGAACAGACGGCGATCGATCGGACCTGGCCGGGTTTCGAGGTCCCACCGCTGTGGCTGATCGCGCTCACCCTCGCGGTGGCGGTGATCGCGGCGATCTCGCATCGAGACGACGCGCATCCGCCGATGGGCCTGGCTCACGTTCCGGTGCTGCCCGTCGTCGGCGCGGTTCAGTTGATCGTGGCGCGCTTGCTGGGGGCCGAATGGCTGGTGCGGCACGGTGACAGCGGACCGGCCGTCGTGGCGGCGGTTGCCGTCGGAATCGCCGCCACACTGCTCGCGGCGCTGAGCGTTCCGGGGCGGGACGGGGAAGCGGTGGTCCTGGCAGTCGGGCTCTCCGCGGTCGGCGGCGCCGTGACTCCCCTCGGGATTCCCGGATGGGCCGTGCTGCCAGCGGCCGCCCTGCTCGCGGTCGGCATGCTGGTCGGAACACGCCGTCCCGCACCGGCTCTCGTCCTGTCGCTCCTCGCGGGGCTGGCTGGCGTCGTCGCGTTGACGGTGCGAGTGCCGCAGCCGCTACCGGTGATCGGCGCCACCGCCCTGCTCGCCCTGCTCGCGGGATGCTGTTTCGGGACGACCTCGGTGGCGATTGCTCCCGCGCGCGTCCTTGCGGCGGTGCTCGTGCTGCAGCCGTCGGTGGTGCTCGCGCTCCGCGATTTCTCGAGCCGTGGCCACTTCGACGAGGTCCTGGGCGCGGCCGACCGCTGGATGATCTTCCCGCCGGGTGCCCCCCGATCACCGGTGCCCGCTTTGGTGGCCGCGGTCATCGTCGTCGGCTGCCTCGGCTGCTCGATCCTGTTGCGGCGGCTGCGTCCCGCCTGGCACGGATGGCACGGCCGGGAAGGCCGGCCCATAATCTCGCGGCGCGTTGTCGTGATATCGAACGACCAAGGTGGGAAACGCGTGCGGGACAAAGATTCTCGCGCGTCGGTCGCCGTTGTCAGCTGCGGAGGGTGTGGCTCGGCAGCACGGTGTAGGTCTGCCGGTACCACGCGGCGAACCGGGCGGGATGGGTGAAGCCCCAGCGCACCGCGATGCCCTCCACCGTGGCGCCCTGGGTGGGGTCGGCGTCCTGCAGTTCGCGGTGGACGTGTTCGAGCCGGACACGACGCAGATAGCCGAGTGGGGTGGTGTCGAGATGAGAGCGGAAACCGGTCTGCAGGGCGCGCGGCGTCACCCGCACGTGCGCGGCAATGCGGGCCAGTGTCAACGGCTCGGCGGCATGATCCTCGATGAATTGCATCGCGCGCCGGATCGTGGCCGGGGTCGTGGGCCCCGGCCCGCGCTGGCGGGCGGTGGTCATGGTGGTGTTCGGGAAGGCCGTGAGCAGCGCGGCGGCCGCCATCCGATTCAACCCGTGCAGGGCGAGCGAATTGATGCGGTCGCAGCCGGGGTCGACGAGCTGCCGATGTAGCAGCATCGACGTGTCCTGCCAGATCCGGCGAGCGCTCGGTATCGGAGTGACAGCGTGGAATCGCAGCGGCTTTTGCGGGGACAGATCGCAGACCTCGGCGGCGCAGTCGGCGACGTCGGCGAGTGGAATGCGAACCAGGTTGAACACCAGATCCTGCATCTCGGCCACCATTGCGAAGTCGGCCGATGCCATGAACACATCCCGGGGCGTCATGGCCAGCCGATCGTGCGGGGTGGTGAGGTGTCCTCGGCCGTCGACCAGCTGCCCCACCAGCACATCGTGGTCGGACGGTTCGACTTCGGCGCGATAGCTGATCCCGGTGAAACGCAGCAGGGAGACGCCGAGCGCATCGGTGGCCGCCGAGTGCACTCCGATATCCATCCGCTCCGGGGAGGTCACCGCGATGCGGGCGCGATGATCGACGATCCGGCGCTGCACGAGCTCGACCGCGATTTCGGCCCGATCGGCTTGTATCTGGGTTCGCTCGACATCGATGGTGGTCACGGAACCCGCCATTCGCCCCTCGCTCGACTTTCAGTTCCACGTGCGTGCCCTGAGGTCGATGGTAGCCAGTGAACGAAGGCGTTGACCGGCAAACGAATCGACTGGGCGCGAGCGCGAGCTATTGGATTACGCTGCGCCAGAATGATTTCGCGGGGCCTTGCTCGGCCGAGTCGCGTGGGAACGCGCTACCTGCGTGCCGGCGCCCGTGCTCCCGCGGGTCGTTCCCGCGCGACCCTGCGGGAGCGAGATATGCGGACACGAGCTCGCCGCCCGCGCGAGCCGGTCGGCGGGTGCGCCTCGGTGTCCCGGACGCGTTCGCCGCTGCCGCACCGGTACCGCCGCGAGGGCCCGGTCCAGGCCCGATACCGGTGCGGCGCCGTATAACCGCATCCGAGGTGCGACATGTGGTGTCGCACCGCTGGTTACGCGCGGCGGAGTCAGTCGACGCGCCGCACCGGTGGTGGGGTCCAGCTCTCGGTGAGCAGGCTGCGGGCCGGTGAATACAGTCGCAGCATCAGGTTGAACGGGCCGGGTTGTACTGGGAGCCATTGGGTTTCGCGGTCGGCCCCGGGGCTGGTGGCCTGCACGAGCAGCTCGACCGAACCGTCCGGGTCGGGCACCAGTCCACTGCGGTCGCCCAGGGCGTAGCGGCGCAGCGGATTGGGAATCAGGTAGCCCTCGGCGTCGTAGGCGGTCACCGACCAGAACGCGTGCACCGGCGGCAGCTGCCCCGCCTCGAAGCGCAGCACATAGCGGTTCGCCCCGTCGAGCGGCGCGCCGTCGCTGTCGAGTGCGATCGAGGGATAGATGGCGTCGTCGGGCAGGTTCATGCCGAGGCCCCAGGCGGCCACTCCCGCGCGCAGCCGATAGTTCACGCCGTAGGAACCGCCCTCGGTGGTGTACACCCAGCCGGTGCGGTCCGCACCGTTGAGCCGGTCGTACTCCTCGACCACGGCCGCCCGCCCGGCGGCGACGCCCTCGATCACGGTGTCGCGCAGCGCATCCGGCACCGTGTAGGGCAGCCCGGCGCGCAGGCCGATGCGCTCGAGTTGATGCAGGATCGGGTAGTCGCAGGCGGTGGGCGGGTTGTCCACCAGCAGGTCGGCGAGCAGCCGCAGGAAGGCGGCCGGCTCCAGCTGAGCGACGGTGACCGGCGGTGGGGTCGTCATATCGATGGACGGATCGACCGGGCCGGGTGGGGGAGTGAAGGCCGGATCGCCGTATCCGCTCAGCGGCGTGATGCGGATGCGATCCTGCACCGCGTGCACGGCCGGGAGATCGGTCTCGCCATTGACCTGGGTACGGGCGATCAGGCTCATCAGTCGGGTCGGCGCGCGCAGCAACTCCAGTCCCGACGGCACCTGCCCGGTCCAGTGCGGCGGCACGAGCAGGTACTCGTGTGCCGTGCCGGGTCCGGTGGTGCGGGTGCCGGGCACCGCGAAGACATTGGTCCAGGCGTCGTAGAGCGGAATCATGAAATACCGGTCGGTCGCCGGCACCGACAGCACGTGCGGCTCCGCGCCGAGATCGATGAATCCTGAGGAATAGAGCGTGTCCACATTGGGTCGGATCACGATACGGAACTCGGGGCCGGGCAGTACCCGCGCATGGGCGATCTGGTTCGTCGGGCCGAACGGCTGCGCCGGCGCCGCGACATTGGTGGCCTGCCGTGCGGTGAAATGCTCCAGGACCAGGGGGTATCCGTAAATGTATGCGTCACGGACGATTTCGGCGGCACGCTGGGCGGTGAGGTTGCCGGTGGCGGTCATTCGCTGCGCGCCTCCGTCCCGGTGCCGGTCGGACGGGTGAGCGAGGGGTGCGCGGGGAATCGACCGGCCGTCGCACGATGCGATGCTCGACATTCCGACATGGAAGTCCTTCCTCTCCGGCGGCAGGCCGGACTCGGTTCAGCAACTGCACAGCAATGATTTCAGGTTTTTCCGCGTGGCGGCGTCGAGACGCGCCGTGATTTTCGCTCGTCAGCTCCTGCCGGGCCGGACGCTCGCGCCGGGGAAGGTGTCACCGTGTCCACTCGCCGATGCGATGAGATGCGCTTGCACATAAGGGATCGCGACTGTTTCGAAGCCCTGGGCGCCGCTCAGCACCGGATGGACATTGACTTCGAACACCACTCCGCCGTTCTCCACGGCGAGATCGACGCCACCGAAGGGAAGTCCCAGCGCCCGGGTCGCTTCGACCGCCAGCTTCGCCAGATCCGGCGCGAGCGCGTCCCGCCCGAGCAGGGCCGAATGGGCTCCCCGGGACTCGTTGCACGGCAGCTCCGGGTCCGTCTGCACGTGCTCGCATACTCGCAGCACCCGGTCGCCGAGCACGACCACGCGGTATTGGTGACGCCGCCCCCACACATCGAAATTGCCTGCGTCACGGCTCAATACGAACTTCTGTCCGCCGCGCCCGTACCGCGCGACGACTTCGTGAAGCTGCTCGGCGTCGGTGACGTGGAATACGTCCCGGCCGCCCATGCCAACCGCCGGACGGGTCCACACGTCACCGCCCAGACTTTGGAAGGATTCCCAGGCGACCGAAGCGGAAGGCTGGTGCAGCACAATCGATTCCATCTGTGCGACGCCTGCCGCGTGGAATCGCTCGATCATGTGCTGCTTGTCGGTCGCCGCGTGCCACGCGGCGGCGTCGAGCCCGAGGCAGGCAATGCTGCCGCGCCCGATCATCTCCTGGAAGGGGGCCAGCCGAGGCCGGTCGGCAGGGGGGATCTCATAGACGATCAGGATCACCGGGCAGACGCGGACGCCCTCGGCGGGAATCTCGAGGACCGGAGCCGATCCGCTCCATCGGATCCGTCCGTCGCCCCCGTCGTAGAAGCGGCGGGCGTCGATCACGGCGGGCGGACGACCTGTCAGCGTCTGCACGGCGCGGGTCAGATACGCGCGGCTGCCCTCGGTGGAACCGAAGTCGGTCATCACGACGATATCGTTCACGGAACCCCACCCTCGGTGGATGTGCGAAATGTCTTGCCACACGAGGGTATTGGGCGGCAACCTCGGCTGTTGCCGGTTCGTGTGACGGTCGCGCGGAGTCTTCGATCGGTGTGCGCGGCAGGCGATCGGGAACCCCACGTAACTGCCAAGAAGACATTGCGGTGAGCAATCAATGGTTTGCATCCGCCTCGGATGCGTGCTTGAATGTGGGCAATCGATCAGCAACCCGGCTGGTCGTCATACGACGCCGACGCTTCAGGATTCGCTCCCGATGACTCTCGATACGAACCGACCGACAACGAAGCCGATGCGGCCCGGACGCACGAAGCTGGTCCTCGCCGGCGCGGCGGCCGCGGTCGGATTGAGCGTCGTGATCGGTGCGTTCGACGATCCCGAGGCCCCGATACCGGACGCGGCCGCCGCCGCGTCCTCGGCCCCCGCGATCACGGGGCCTTCCGGCGGCGGTGCGACGACGTCGCCCTCCACAGCACTCGCGAGCGGCTACATCCAGTGCGCGGATGGCCTATGTTTCCGGCCCCAGCAGCCCGTAGTCGAGACGCGCGACGGACAGCGGCTGGCATTCGTGGATCTGCGCGTGCACAAGCCGAAAGCCGGAGACAGTGCAACCTTCCGCCTCGGTGTCGACTCCGTCCTGATCGGCACGGACGGCAGAAAATACGACAACGACCTCGTGTACTCCACCGGCAGTGACAAGACCAGGTTCAAATCCGTCGGGCAGTCCGAGAACTACACTCTCGCGTTCTCGCTACCTGACGGCGTCGACCCTTATGAATTGACGTTGAAGGCCGGAATCGGAGGTCACGGCGCGACCTGGAGCACCGCCAGGTCCAACTGCGACGACCTCGTCGAGGGGTAACGCGCACCCGCACGAATTCGCGGGTATCACAACGGATCTCCCCCAAACAGCGGATCGGTATCACGCGATGCCGTCGTCCGCTGTCGCCCGGCGGTCGCTCGCGAACCGGAACGCTTCGCTCGCCTCCGCATGTCCGCACACAGTTCCTTTTACCCGAGGAGTCACATGAAAAAGCTCGCTGTACTCGCCATGTCGTCGATGGCCGTCGCTCTCGGCGCGACCGAAATCGCGCAGGCGGCTCCCTCCGAATCCGGTCCGTACTACGCCAATTGCAGTGAGGCCAAGGCCGCGGGCGCCGCACCCATCTACCGTGGCGAGCCGGGCTATCGCGCCAAGCTGGACCGCGACAATGACGGAATAGCTTGCGAGTGAACGACATTCGCCTCATTACGGCGATGCGTGCCGAGCGGCACGCCGTCGTCCACGATTCCCCCTGAGAAAGAAATGGAAAGGAAAGAATAATGGGATCCGTCGAACTCGCTCTCGGCTCCGCCATCCTCGCCATCGGCCCGATCGTCGAGGCGGTTGTCCTCGGTCCGATCATGGCCCTCGGCGCGGCTCTGGGCTCGGCCGTTCTCTAGCGGCCGCCGCCGTCATCGACGGCGGGTGAATTGAATCCGCGAAGACCTCCGATCGGGGCGACGTGCCTGTGGCACTGCGCACCACTCGGGGGTCTTCGCGCGTCATGGGCATCGATCCCCGGCGACAGCCTGCCCGCGGCGGATCGGGCCCGGCCGGTCAGTTCGGGACGGGCGTGCCGGACTGCCGTGTGTTCGCGGTCGCTCTGCGGACCAGATAGTCGAGAGTCGCGGACACGGCGAAACAGGCGATTCCGATTTTCGCGGCGGGCCCGGAGAGGGCGGGATCGGAGTAGGGGAGATCGGTGTGGCTCAACACCTCGACCAGGTGCAACGCGCCGACAAACGCCGCCGCCGCGGCGGCCACGGCCATGGGCGCCAAGACAAGACGAAGGCCCAGCGGGGCATTCCTGATCAGCGTGACCGACGCGCAGACCGCCACACCGGCCAGGATCAGGCCGATCGACGCGAGCACGGAGTACACCCTCGCGAGCCCGCCGAGATCGGACAGATTCCGGGTGGGTATCCGGCTGGCATCGCTGATCTGCCACAGCACCAGCAGTGCCAGCATCATCGCGCCGGTCGTGCCCACGATGAACGGGATCAGCCGATCCGCCAGCCACGCCCGAGCGACCTTCACGCCCATATATCCGGCGATGGCCAGCGCCACCAGCTCGCCGACCACGTTGGTGACATTCGCCAGATGCAGCCACGACGGGGCGTGGTCGAAAAGCCAGCGTTCGTCGAGCACCCGCGGGTGATGGGTGATGATGGCGACGACAACCAGACCCGTCACCACCGTGACCGGCCGGCTACCCGGATCCTTGCGCCACAGCGTCACCCGCACCAGCAGTACGACCGTGGTGAGGACCAGCGCGATCACGTATCCGTAGTCCACCCCAGCAGCCTTTCTCCCAGCCCGTCGCGCCGGGATTTCCTGGGTTTCGCGGTCTGTGCCCGCGCGCGGGCCTGGACCTCCGCCGCGGCCGCCGTGAGCAGCTCGCCGAGCTGTTCCAGACTCATGTCCGCCAGGGCATGCGTCTGGATGCCGCGGGTGGCCTCCTCCTCGGTGAGCACACCCGCGGCGACCAAGGCTCGCTTCGGGTCCGCGCCATGGGCGCGCGCGAAGGCGACCACGGCCTCCGGATGCGGAATCGGTGTGCGACCATCGTCGCGATCTCGTAGTGCCAGCTGGGACGCGGTCGTCATATCGGATCGATCGATGCGGCGTCCGATCTCACGAATGCTCGCACCGCCGCTGATCGCGTTCACCCACTGACGCCATCGTTCCAGCTGGGCTTGGTCCCAGGGCACCCGATGATCCTGCCAAAGGCCGCTGGCAAAGGCAAAGAACTCCTTGTGCGGGTCGTGTACCCGGGCCGGTCACAGCTCCGCGAGATAGCGGGCCTGGTCGTACTCGACCGGCCCGGGCGTTTGCAGGCCGAGTTCGAACAGCCGGCCGATGCGGCGCGCGAATTCCGGTTCGGCCATGGCGATTTTGGTCGCCGCGTACTCCGCGGCCAGCTCCGCGCTGCTCGGCAGCGTGATGCGGTCGACGAGTCCCTTGGCGGCGGCGATGGCGTGTGGCGGGAACGCGGCGATGCGCTGGGCCAGGGCGTCGACGAAGTCGTCGAGTTCGGCGTCGGGCAGCGCACGGTTGATCCAGCCGTACCGTTCCGCCAGTTCCGCCGGGTAGTCACCGGCGCCGAGAATCACCTCGAGCGCGCGCCCGCGCCCCATCAATCGCGGAAGTCGTTGGGTCGCACCGCCGCCGAACACCATCCCGACCGCTACCTCGGGTTGCCCGAACACCGCCCGCTCCGCCGAGGCGAAGCGCATGTCGCACGCGAGCGCGAACTCCGAGCCACCCCCGCGCACCCGTCCCGCGATCTTCGCGATCGAGACCTTCGGCAGCGTGCTCAGCTTCTTCAGTACCGCCCAGTAGGGCGGCGTCTCCGGCCAGTCCAATTCCGCGACGTCGACGTGCGCGATGAAGTAATCGGGCAGCGCGGACTGGAACACGATCACCCGCGCCTCGTCGTCGGTGGCCACCTCATCCACGAATCGTGTGAGATCAGCGCCGAGTTCGAGGCTCGCGAGATTGAGCGGCGGATTGTCCAGCGTCACCCAGACGACGCCATCGGCACTGCGAACTCGGAGAGTGTCGTACTCGTACATGCCTGCTCCCTTCCAGTGGGGGAAGAGCCGGAGACCACCTCCGGTTCTCCCTCTGCCTAGATATCATTCTAGAAGGAGCTATAATTTCTATAGTTAGCAGGAAGGTGACTATGGCAACACTGAACCGGTCCGAACTGGGCCCGTACTGCCCCTACTACGCCGCCGCCGTCGAGATGATCGCCCGCCGCTGGGTGCCGCTCATCCTGCGTGCTTTCCTGACCGGGCCGCAGCGATTCAGCGACCTCGCGGCCGCGATACCGGGCATGACCGACGCGATGCTCTCGCGCCGCCTGAAGGACCTCGAAGCCGACGGCCTGGTCGAGCGCGTCGTGCAACCGACCACCCCGGTGCGCATCGACTACCGCCTCACCGACAAGGGCGAGTCCCTCAGCGACATCCTGCTCGCGCTCAACCGCTGGGCGGTGGAGAATGTGACGCTCCCGGACTCGTGACCCGCGATCACCGAATCCTGTTGGCCCGTCGGATCGCAGCGTCAGACCGGCCGGAATCCGGCTCCGACTCCGCCGGCGGCGTCGAGGGCTTGCAGGATCTGGTCGATGGGGCGGAATCGTTCCGGGGCGTGCACGGGCATGGCGGCGTTGACACACGGGATGTTCATGGAGACCGGCCCGAGCACGGTCAGACACCCCAGGTTCATGCCGATCAATTGATCGCCCATGGTGACCGGACCGCCGGAATCGCCTGGTGTCGAGCAGGATTGGGTGATCACCTGCCCGTTGAGCGAGCCCCAGACGACGCCGCGGTCGAATCCGCTCGAACGTCCGTTGGCGCAGACCGTCGCGCCCGGGCTCGGGGCGGCGCCGATACCCGCGATCGTCGTTGCGCCGACGCTGCGGACCGCGGTCACTTTCGCGCCATCGAATTCCACCACGGCATAGTCCAGGTCGGCGCCGCGGTCGGAGAACGCGACCGTGCCCAGGACACCGACATCGAGGGCCTGCTCAGCGCGCACCGCCGTGCCCGTGGGCGCGCAGTGCCCGGCCGTGAGTCCCACCAGTCGACCCGCCGCGTCGTCGCCGATCGCGGCCAGCGAGCAGCGTGTAGAAGCGCCTAGCACAATGCCTGAGCTGCCACCGAGCACCGCGGTCGGTGGGGCGGCATGTCCGGCGACCGCGCCGAGTCCGATCATGGCGGTGAGTGCCGCACCGACGGCGGCGATCCGCGAGATTCTCATGAGTGTTCGCTCCGTTCCCGCATGTCGGGTATCGAGGTTCTGGCCGGAACAACCCGGCCGGGCGTGATCGCGGACCAATCCGGCGGCGTCGAAACGCGTCGACGTCGACCGGCGGCAGCTGGGCGAGGTAGTGGTCGTACTCCCGTAGCGATCGTCGAACTTGCGACAGTGAAACCTGTTGCAGCGCTGGGTAATCCGCAGCGGTTGCGTTATGGGCCGAGCGGGGCGGGCGGTTGTGGTCCGCCCCGCTCCGGGTTGGAGCCGCGCTCGGTCTCGCAGGGCCGTGCCACGGCTGCGTCGCGACGGTTACCAGTCCTGGATCACGATCAGGCCATCCTCGGCGGCAATCCCGAGCACCACGTGCCCGCCGGGGTGGTCGACGGTTTCGCCGATGATGTCGTGCAGCGACGCGAAGCGCCAGGCGTCGTCGGCTTCCAGTTGTGAACTGGGCGCCAGCGACACCGTCGTCAGGTCGTAGGGGACGAGGGTGTCGACCACGGCCGGTACCGGACTGTCGGCCAGCGCCGCGGTCTTACCGGGTGACAGCTCGACCCCGACCGCGCCGGGCCCGACCAGCGGTGTGGCGGCCGTGGCCGCTCCCGCGCCGGCCAATGCGGTGACAGCTACGGCCGAGACGGTGAGGGTGATGAGTCGAGTGCGCATGGGAATCCTCCATGTGAACAGGGGTTTCGACAGATGGTCGACGTGAGTATTGCCGAATTGGAAATCGCCCTGGTGCGTCATGATCCGGAGAGGGCTATTCGGCTTGCCGCCACGGTGGAGCTGCCGGAGGAACTGCCGCTCGAGCGGCGCATCGCCTACCACGTGTGCCAGGCGCGGGCATCGCTGATGCGGCGCGACGACACCGCGGCGACGTTGGTGCTCATGCGGATCGCGAATATCTCACCCGAGGCCATCCGTTTCGATGTCGGCGCCTACCACTGCGTGCAGCAGCTCTTGCGGCGCGACAACCCGTTGACTCGAACCGAGGTCGCGCACTTGGCTCGATTGGCCGGCATCTCGGCATGACATCGGGGGCGGGGATGAACCGGGGTGTTGAGACGGCGGTGGTGGGACACCTTGTCACCAAGAGTTGTTTGCGCTCTGCAACCGGCTAGTTGCATCCTTCATGCCTGCATGGTTTAGTGGCTGGGCAAGTATGCAGCAACTATTCGAGAGCGGGTCGACTGTGTGGGCGGCTCGCGATGACGAACGTGGATCGTCCTGGTGTGCAGTGCATCTCGGGGAGCGGCTCGGAACCGTGGGTTCGGTGCGCTGATCACGTCGAGTGTCGGCGTTCGCTCGTTCGTTGGAAGGGATTTCTCTGATGTTCGTGGTGCGCCCCAGTCGGTCCGTGCAGCTCGGAGCCGGTGGTGCCCTCTTGTCTTTGCTGGTCGGCGTGGCGGCCGCGGGTGCTCCGGCGTTCGCGGAACCGCTCGATCTGCGGCCTTCAGTGTCCGAAAGTGCTTCGGGGGCGGAGATTCTCGGATCCACCGCTGGTTCGAGTGGGTCGGGCTCGGGGAGCGGCTCGGGATCCGGCGGGGCTGCGAGCCCGTACGAGAGCGGGGCCGGGGACGGCAGCATCGACCCGCCGGGGGCCAATGACTGGAGTTGCACGCCGTCGGCGGCGCATCCGAATCCGGTCGTGCTCGCGCACGGCACCTGGTCCAATCAGAACGCGTGGAATACACTTGCGCCGCAATTGAAGTCGCTGGGCTACTGTGTGTTCTCGCTGAACTACGGCAAGGACACCTCGAGCATCATGGGTGCGAAGCCGGGGTCCTATGCCAACGGTGACATCCGCAAGTCCGCCAAGGAGCTGGCGCGGTTCGTGGATCGGGTGCTGGCGGCCACTAAGGCGTCCAAGGTCGATATCGTCGGCCACTCGCAGGGCGGAACCATGGCCCGGCAGTACCTTCGATTCGAGGGCGGCGCCGATCATGTCGATCCGTCGAAGAACAAGGTCGGCAAGCTGATCACCCTGGGCGCGACCAACCACGGCACCACCATGGACGGTCTGGGCTACCTCGCCACCGGCAGTTCGTCGGGGTCGGCCGGGAGCTCGTCGGGCTCGGCGGGCAGCTCGTCCGGGTCGGCCGGGAGCTCGTCGGGTTCGGCGGGCAGTTCGTCGGGCAGCGGGGGCAGCTCGTCCGGATCCGCCGGCAGTTCGTCCGGTTCCGCGGGGAGTTCGTCCGGTTCGGCGGGTGGCCCGATTGCCCGGGTCGTCGGTCTGGCTTCCGTCCAGCAATTGATCGGCAGCGACTTCATCACCCAGTTGAACGCCGACGGCGACACCGACGCCGGCATCGCCTACACCGTGGTCGCGACCCGCTACGACAAGACCTCCACCCCGCCCGAGAAGACCTTCCTCGAGGCCGGTCCGGGAGCCAGCGTGCGCAATCTCTGGGTGCAGGATGTGTGTGCCGCCGACCAGGTGGAACACGGCAAGATGCCGGAGTCGGCGACCGTCGCCTACGTGGTGAAGAAGGCGCTCGACCCGAACTACACCGGGCCGGTCTGCGGCTGAGCGCCCGCCCGCCCCACGACGCAATGATGGAGAAGAACTCGTGCCCAACCCGACTCGCGACCTGATGATCGAGGCGCTCGGAAACATCTGTTCCGAACTGGTCGAGGAGTACAGCTCGAGCAACGCCGACGACGAGGAGGCGGACGCGCGCATGGTCCGGCTGGAGCGGATCGCCATGTCGCTGCGCACCGCCATCATGCTGGACATGCGCCGTGAACTGACGCTGTCCTTCGGTGAGCGGGTGGCCGAGTTCATCATCGGCGTCGATGAGGCGGGCAATGTCGCCGACGGCAAGCTGCTGGCCTGAGCACGGGTTCTCGATGTCAACCGCAGTGGACTGCTGAACGCCATGCTCTCCTCCGACGATCCCGTCCTGCGCCTGATCCGCACCAATCGCGCGCAGCGCAAGCGGGCGCAGGCCCTCATCCGGCGGTTGGACGCCGAGTTCGGTGACCTCATTCGCGACGCCTACGAGCGCGGCGGATACGGAACCGGCGACCAGCTGGCCCGCGCGACCGGGCTCTCCCGAGCGCGGATCTCCCAATTCAAGCGCAAGTAACCGGCCCACGGGCCCACGATCGGATACCGTTACGCTGTCCAACGGTTGCGGCATGCAATCAATTGTTTGCACTCTGTCGCGCGGCATGGTTTCGTGGTGGCTGGATCCGGAACGTCCCGGCGTGAAACAGGTAGTGGCACGAATTGATTGGGCTGAGGCGAAACATGAGAAGACGTAGCCTGCTGATCGCCGCGGGGGCCGCCGCACTCGCGGCGGCCACCCGCTCGCCGTTGGCCGCCGCCGGCCCGGACACCGCCGCGGCGCCACCGCGAACCGTGCCCGAAATCCGTTCGTGGACAGCGGGTCCGGGCACGTTCGCGTTCACCCCGGAGACGCGGGTTGTCACCGACGCCCAACTCTCCGGCGTGGCACAACGTTTCGCGGACGATCTGCGCGCGATGACCGGGACGGCGGTGACCGTGGCCGGCGGCGGCCCGGCGCGGGCCGGGGATATCACCGTCCGGCTGGCAGATTCCGCCCCGGTTCAACCGGAGTCCTACCGCATCGAGGCCGCGGATCACGTGTCGATCTCGGCGCGGTCCGAACTCGGCGTCATTCACGCGACGCAGACCGTGCTGCAATGGCTGCACCAGTCGGCCATCCTGCCGGGTGGCGTCGCCGAGGACTGGCCGGAGTTCCCCCTGCGCGGTCTGCTGGTCGACACCGGACGCCAGTTCTTCCCCGTGGAGTGGCTGCGCCGACGCGTCCGTGAGCTCGCCTACCTGCGGATGAACTACCTGCACCTGCACCTGTCGGAGAACGAGGGGTTCCGATTGGCCAGCGACAGGCATCCGGAAATCACGTCACCGCAACACTATTCGAAGGCCGAGATCGCGGACCTGATCGCCTACGCCGCCGGTTACGGCATCGAGATCATTCCCGAGATCGGCATGCCCGGCCACATGGGCGCGATCCTGGCCCAGCATCCCGACCTGCAACTGCGGCCCGCCACCACCAGCACCGCCGATCAGGTGCGCGACAGCCTGGTGGGCGGCGGCTCCGCCGCCAAGATCGACCTGTCCCAACCGGCCGCCTACGAGCTCATGGAAGACCTTCTGCGCGAATACCTTCCGCTGTTCCCCGGCCGCTTCTGGCATATCGGCGGCGACGAATACCTCGCCGACTACGCCCGCTACCCGCAGCTGGGGGAGTACGCCATCCAGCGCTACGGTCCCGGTGCGCACCCCACCGAGGTGTTCAAGGGCTATGTGAACTGGGCCGATCGGATCGTGCGCGCGGCAGGCAAGACCACCGTCATGTGGAACGACGGGCTGAACTACCCGGGTGAACTCGGCATCGATCCGTCGATCGTGATCGGCTTCTGGTCCTACGGCAATAATCTGCCCTGGTTCGGCCCGGGCCGCACCGCGGCGGATTTCGCCGCGGCCGGGCACCGGCTCATCAATGCGGCCTTCACTCCCACCTACTTCGTCACCGGCGGCAATGCCAAACCGCTCAGCCTGCCGCCGGAGGCGCTCTACGCCTGGGATCCGGGCCTGTTCGTGAACGGAGACCGGCTGCCCGCCGGTAGCGCCCCGCACGGCTCGCAGGTCTCGATCTGGTGCGACGATCCGCACGCCATGACCATGGATCAGATCGAGTCGGCGGCGCGGGCGCGCCTGCCGATCATGGCGCAGAAACTGTGGTCCAGCGGCGCGGCCGTGGCCTACTCCGACCTCGCGGCGCAGGGTTCGGCACTCGCCCGGCTCCCTCACTGACACCGCCCACGGGCGCGTCGACGGCCCACCGATCACTGCCCGCGCTCGCCGGTCGAGGAACCGAATCGTGCCCGGCTCCTCGACCGCCGACTTGCCTCCGGGAGTTGTTCAGCCCCACTGCATTTCACCCTTGACGACCTTGGCGCTGAGTTCGAGATCGGTGACCCCGGGCAGTCCCGGGTAGCGCTGCTGCATCGCGGCGACGAGTTCGGCGCTATTGGCGGTACGGGCGTCGGCCTCGTCGAAGGCCGTCAGGTAGTCACGCGTGAAACGGAGAGCGTCGATGCCGTTGTCGGTGCCCGAGGCCGCGTGCCCGGCGACCACGATCTTCGGATTGCGGGCGATCATAGCATCGAGATTGGCGATCCACGCGCGGCGTTGGGCCGCGCTGGGCAGGTCGGCGATGAACACATGCTCGCCGGAGAAGACGAGGTTGCCGCCGAAGATGGCGTCGAGGTCGCCGGACCACAGGTAGTAGCGGTCGAGATCGTCGGCCCGCACGATGTCGACGGTGTGGCCGCCGACGGTCAGGTCCGTGGCGGTGCTGGGTTCGGGGATCACCACGTCGGCCACCGTGCGCGGACCGTTGTCGCCGAGCTGCGGGGACCAGGTGGCGATCTTGCCTTCGACATTGCCATGGATTGCCGTGACCACATCGGCCGGCGCGATGACCTTGGCGTCAGGGTACTTCTGGGTGATCGGGCGCAGGCCGAAGTAGTAGTCGGGATCGCTCGACGAGACGAAGACCGTCGTCAGCGGCTTGCCGATCGATGCGATCCGGTCCGCGACCGCCGTCCCGTCCGGCAGCGTGAATCCGCCATCGATGAGCACCGATTCATCGCCGGCGGTCAGGATGACCGGTGCCCGGGAGAATCCGGCTTCGTTCGCACGCACCGCGGTCCACTGGAGTGTGGTGTCCTCGTCGTTCGAGCCGCACCCGGCGGCGGTGGCGGCGATGGCCAGCGCGCCCGTCGCGGCCAGCAGTTTCCAACCCTTGGCAATTGTCATTGACTTCCTTCCGGATGGGTGGTTCAGCGATGAATGGTGGTGCTATTCGGCCTTTTTGATGGCGGCGGTGTGCAATTCGAGACCGTGCGAGCCATCGGGTTTCGGGTAGGACCAGGTCAGGTCGATCTTGCCGTCCCGGTAGTTCTCGACATGGGTGACGGTGTAGCCGGTTTTGGGTTCGAACCAGGTGATCAGGTATGTCTGGTCGGCGACCTTGGCGATGACCGGGTCGACGGTCTCATCGCCCTGACCTCCGGCGAGATACTTATAGGTGAGTTGTTTACCGTCCGGGCTGAATTGGAGATCGAACACGACGCCGTTGTCGATCTCGGCGATGAAATGCCCGCCATAGGGCGTTATTTCGGGCGCGGCGGCCGATTCGGAGCAGCCGGTCAGGGCGAGCGCGGCCACCGCGGCGAACGCGCCGAGAGCGTGGATCTTCTTCATCTGCAACCTTTCTCGGGAGGTCTCTCGTGGATTGGAGCGGTGCAGTCGCTAGGCGAACAGAGCGGTGACGGCCTCGGTATCGGTGTACTCGGTCCATTTCCGGACCAGCCCGTCGCGAATCAGGACCACATGCGCATACGACTGCTCATAGGGTCTGCCGGTGACGGTCGTGGCCGAGGTATGTGTCTGCGCCACGACGAAATCACCCTCGGCGATCAGATTGTCGACCACCTGGGTCAGCGTCGGCACCACGGCGAAGACCGGCGTGAAGAAATCGTCGATCACCTCGGCCTTGCCCTGGTGAATTCCGGAAACCTTCGTGGATCCGACCGCAATGTGTGTCACATCGTCGGCCACCAAATCCAGCGCACCGGCCTGATCGCCTCGGGCGAGCCGGGCGAAGAACTCGGTCAGCACTGCCTTGCTCTCGGCTGTCGTCATGATGGAACCTCGTTTCTCGCGAATGTCGAGCAGATCGGCCGGGCGAAGCCATCCCGGTTCCTGTCCGAACAAGTAAATTCGCCGCCGATATCCCGCATTCCGGGTGATGCCACTCACTATCGCGGTCGAGAATTGCCAGATCCTGCTCGTATCGTGCCGTGAGAGCGGGAATATTGTGGGTAGCGTCAGCGTCGAACCGCGTGTCTCCACAGTCATTGTTCGAACAGCAAAGGTGAGGAGAAACATGGGCCGCAGCCCGGATCAGCAACATCTCGGCGACGTACCGCTGCCGCCGACGGTGCAGGCCGAAGCGATCACCCACGCCCTCCTGCGCGTCATGCGGCTGCATCGCCTGCTCGCCAAGCAGCTGCTGCGCCGGATCGGGCTGCACCCAGGGCAGGAGCTGGTGATGATGCAGCTGTGGGACCTGGGACCGCAGCGGCAGACCGATCTGGTGCGGATGCTCGACTCCGATGCCGCCACCATCGCACGCACCGTCAAAAGGCTCGAACATGCCGGGTTCGTGCGACGGCGACCGAGTCGCGAGGACGGGCGTGTCACGATCATCGAGCCCACTCGCGCCAGTCTCGCGGTCCGGGACCAGGTCCGCGACGCCTGGGCCCAACTGGAAGCCGGTGTGACCGGTCGGCTCGACTCGGCCGAGCGGACCGAGACCATCCGGCTGCTCGCCAAGATCGAAGACTCGTTGAATGCGGCTACTGTGCAGCAATCACCTTCTTCGGCAATCGATCCCACATCGTACACTGCGAAACACAAGGAGCCACAAAATGACTGATAAAGCGTTGACCGGCAAGACCGTCGTCGTGACCGGCGCGAGCTCCGGAATCGGGGCGGAAGCCGCCGCGAAATTCGCGGCACTGGGTGCGAAAGTCGCCGTGGTAGGGCGCACACCCGACCGAACCACCGCCGTCGCCGAGCGAATCGGGGCCGACCATTATCTCGCCGACTTCACGCGTTTCGACGACGTGCGCGCACTCGCGCACAACCTGCTCGACCGGTACCCGCGCATCGATATTCTCGCCAATAACGCGGGTGGGGCATGGGCGGAACGGCTCATCACCCCGGACGGCAACGAGACGACCTTCCAGGTCAACCACCTGTCGCCGTTCCTGCTGACCACACTGCTGCTGGATCGCCTGGTCGAATCACGGGCGCGAGTGCTCAATACCGCAAGTACGACATACCGATTCGCGAAGCTGGATCTGGATACGGTGAACGCCCGCACGGGACCGTACAGCCAGTTCGCCGCCTACGGTCAGGCCAAGCTGGCGACCATCCTGTACACACGCGAGCTCGCGCGCCGGACCGCCGGACGCGGGCTCACCACCGCCGCGTTCCACCCGGGCGTTGTGGCGACCCACGTCTACGACAATGTCCCCTTCGGTTTCGGCCGATTGGTTCGCTCGCCGCTGGGCCGGCCGTTCTTCATCAAGCCGGACAAAGGTGCCGAACCGCTGCTTCAGCTGGCGACGACCGCGGATCCGATCGACGGAAAGTACTTCCATCGGCTGAAACTGGAGGAACCGCGTAACAGCCAGGCGCTGGACAACGACCTCGCCGAACGGCTCTGGGTGCTTTCGGAGTCCCTGACCGGAGCGAAAGCCGTTCTCTGAGAGGGGGTTTGAATGCCCGCAGTAGCGGGTTCTGGACACCGACTTATCTGAACGAGTATTCTCGAATGCGTGCAGCAGCCGAGCTGCATATCGACAATCCCCTTCAAGCGCGGGGTCTTTCGCTATGCGGCGCCTTTCGGTCGTGGAATTATTCGAATCCGCTGCGCGGGAGAATCGTGGTCGCCCGGCGGTTGTCGAAAGCGGCGTTTCGACAACCTATGGCGAATTGGAGGCGCTGAGCGAGATTGTGGCGCAGCGCCTGCGTGGACGCTGCTCGTGGCCATCGGCGCTCAGCCCCGCGCCGCCGGAAAGAACTTCAATATCGTTCCCTCCCAGGACCGCATCGTCACGCTCCGGGGATTCTTCGAACTGCTCGAGCAGTATTTCGGCTACCGCTTCCAGGTGCTGCCCTTCACCGACTGGGTCGATCTCTGGAAGGACGACCCGATGGCGCCCCTGTATCCGCTGCGCAGCATGTACTGCGATCGGGTGCTGGACGGCAAATGCACCGTCGAGCTGTATCAGAACACCTACCGGTGGGGCACCCGCAACGTGGCGGAGCACCTGCGCGGCACGGGTGTCGAAGAGCCGGCCCTGACCAAGGAGATCCTCGCGCGCTACCTCCACCGTGTCCTCGCCGAACCGCATGTCCCGCGCGGGCGCTGGATTCCGGACGGCCTCGAACCGGGGGCGGCGGCCCGCCCGGCATCGGGCCGCGCAAGCGATCCCGCTGCACCTGGCTTTGACAGGTAGCACCGCCAGGGCTCCCAGTCCGGAACCTCGACATGCGTCAGCGCGGCAGGACGAGCGCGGCGATGATGGCTATCATGTGGCAAACACCCGGATGTGGCGGCGTCCCGCATTTCCGCCCGGTATGGAGGTGCCACATGGTCGCGTATGTGTATCCGGCAGTGGCGATTTGCGCCGAGGTGATCGGTCCCAGTCTGAGGAAATCCACCGGCGGATTCCGCCGGCTGCGGCCCACGCCGGGGTGTCCGGGGGCCTGCGGTGTGGCGTTTCCTGCTGTCCAGGGCGCACGAGGCCGGGATGGAAGTGGGCATCGCCTACGCGATGTGGGCGGCACTGGGCGAGACGGCGATCGTGATCGTTGCCGCGTTGTTCCCGCGCGGGTCCCTCACCCCGACCGGAGTGATCGGTGTCGTGCTGCTGGTCGCGGGCGTCCTCATCCTCAATCTCGGTGGCGCGCACTGATATTCGGAACAGTACCGTGCGGCTGATCAAGGAATGGAACAGCGAGTAGAGGAGGACGAGATGGGTGACAACCGCGATGCCGACGTCGTGATCGTGGGCGCCGGATTCGCCGGACTGGCTGCCGCGCACCGGTTGACCGGCGCGGGCCTGCGCGTGGCGGTGCTGGAAGCGCGCGACCGCGTGGGCGGACGGGTGCTGACGCGAATCCTGCCCGACGGAACGCAATTGGACCTCGGCGGCCAGTGGGTCGGCCCCACCCAGCACGAAGTGCAGAAGCTGATCTCGCAGTACGGTCTGGCGACCTACCCGACTCCGCAGCACGGCACGGCCATCATGGAGTACGAGGGCCGTCGCGGTGACGACATGCCCGACGCGGTGCTGAGTCTGCGCGGGGAATTGGATCGGCTCAGCCGGGAGTTGCCGACCGACGAGCCGTGGAGCCACCCGGCGTCGCGGGAGTGGGACGGTCAGACGCTCGCGTCGTGGCTGGCCGCGCGCACCGGTGACGAGGCGGTCGCGCGCACGGTGGGCCGGACCACGGCGGGCATGCTGCTCTCGGCCGACGCCATCGAGGTGTCGGTGCTCGAGACGCTGTTCTACATCGCCAGCGCCGAGGGCCTGGACATCCTCCTCGGCATCGAGGGCGGCGCGCAGTCGCACCGGGTGGTGGGCGGACCGCAGGCCTTGGCGGAGCGGATGGCCGCCGATTTACCTTCCGGCACAGTCGTTCTGGGCTCACCGGTGCGTCGAATCGAACATTCCGCACGGGGTGCCCGAGTGATCACCGACCGCGCGGTCTTCGAGGCGGCGCAGGTCATCGTGGCGGTGCCGCCGGTGCTGGCGGGGCGCATCGAGTACGAGCCCGCACTGCCCCCGCAGCGCGACGGCCTCACCCAGCGCATGGCCGCCGGGTACGCGCTCAAACTCCACGCCGTCTACGCCGAACCCTTCTGGCGCGATGCCGGACTGTCGGGAGTCAGCAACTCCAGCACCGGAATTCTGACCGAGACCGTGGACAACACCGCGCCCGGCGCGACCAGCGCGGTGCTGACCTCCTTCGCGTACGGGAGCGACGCGCACCGCCTGCGTGCGCTCGGCCCCCGGGAGCGCCGGGACGCCGTGCTGGACCGGCTGGCCGAGCTGTTCGGCGAGCCCGCGCGCGCCGCAACCGATTTCGTGGAGTTCGACTGGTGCGCCGAACCGTGGACACGGGGCTGCTTCTCCGGTCACCTCGCACCCGGCGCCTGGACCGCTTACGGTCCGGCGCTGCGGGCTCCGATCGGCGTATTGCATTGGGCCGGAACTGAAACCGCCACCCGATGGAACGGGTACTTCGACGGGGCCATCCAATCGGGATATCGCGCGGCCGCGGAGATCACCGGCTGACGCGCGATGGGGCGAGGTCCCAGGGAGGAGACCTCGCCCCATCGCGCCCGCCTACTCGACGACGTCCTGATGCTCAGGGTTCGGAGTGCGCGGTCGCGTGGCCGATCGCGTGGTCCACCCGGTCGTGGTCGAGTCGGCGCCCGCTGGTCTCGCCGCAGGCGAGAGCGCACAGCAGACTGACGGTGGCCACGCCCGCGAGATAGACGCCGATGGAGATGCTGCCGAAGTGCTCCCGCAGTTGCACGGCGAGCAGTGGCGTCACGGCGCCGCCGAGGACGCCGGCGAGGTTGTAGGCCATGCCCGCGCCGGTATAGCGGTATCGCGTGGCGAACAGTTCCGGCAGCATCGCGCCGACCGGCCCGTAGGCGAGCCCGACACCGATTTGCGACAGGCATGCGCCCAGCACGAACGACCAGGTTGTTCCGATGTCGAGAATGGGAAACAGCAACAGCGCGAACACGATCGAGCACAGGTTGCCGATGGCCATCATGCGCCGCCGTCCGATGCGGTCGCTGTGGTACGCGCCGACGATCGTGCTGACGGCCAGTGTGCCGCCGGTCGCGAGGCCCACCGCCAGCACCGCGGCCGGGGAAAGCCCTAGCCGGGTGGTCCCGTAGCTGGTCAGATAGGTCACGCCGATGTAGTAGAAGGCGAAGCACATGGTGACGGCACCCGCGCCGAGCGCGATCTCGCGCGGCTGCCGGGTGATCGACTCGAGCAACGGCAGTTTCGAGGATCCGGTGTTCCCGGCGTCGCGGTGGAAGGCGTCCGTCTCCTGGATGCTCGTGCGCAGGTACAGGCCGACTCCGATGAGAACGATGCTGAGCAGGAAGGGGATTCGCCACCCCCAGGCCGCGAAGGACTCGGCGCTCATCGTCAGCCGGGAGACCAGGAAGGTGGCGCTGGCCAGGACGAAGCCGAGCGACGGGCCGAGCTGGGGGTACAGCGCGTACGCGCCGCGTTTGCCCTCGGGCGCGTTCTCCGCGGTGAGCAGCGTGGCCCCGGCCCATTCCCCGCCGACCGCCAGCCCTTGGCACACGCGCAGGACGACGAGCAGGATCGGGGCCGCCACACCGATCCGATCGGTGGTCGGCAGCAGTCCGACCGCCACCGTGGACAGGCCCATCAGCAGCAGGGTGGCGATCAGGGTGTGCTTGCGTCCGATCCGATCGCCGAAGTGGCCGAACACGATTGCGCCGAGCGGGCGGGCGACGAAGGCCACGCCGAGGGTCGCGAACGACAGTGTGGTGGCCGCCGCGGTACCGAGCGCGGGGAAGAACGCCTCGTTGAACACCAGCGCCGCGGCGGTTCCGTAGATCAGGAAGTCGTAGAACTCGATGGTGGTGCCGAGCAGGCTTGCCCACGCCAGGCGTCGCATCGACGATGTGGTGGGGGGTGGAGAGACAGACATGGGCGCTCCCGGTACGGATTTCGATCGGCCGGCCCGGAGTGTTCAGCATTCTCCAGACCGATCGATCGATAGGTAGTGAAAGTGATGCACGCCACGTTTCCATTCAAATCAGTTGAACGTCAATGCTGAACAGTGGGAAGCGGAGGCTGGAGTCTGTTCAGCTGTTCAGCTATTCTGAACGAATGTCGGTGAACGTGAGTGCGACATCGGCGCAAGAGGTCGGTCGCGCCATCCGGGAGTCGCGGTCTCAGCGCGGAGTTTCGCTGCGCGAGCTCGCCCGCCGGATCGAGGTGAGCCCCGCGACGATCAGTGCGATCGAGAACGGTAAGACCCGCGTCGACGTCGGGCGGCTGCACGCGATTGCCGCGGCCCTGGACACCAGCGCGACGGAGCTGCTCGATTACCTCCCCGCCGAACCGAATTCGGATAACGGCGCGCCGACCGCCGCACCGTTGCCCGCCCGGACCCGCGCGGCGGGGGACTGGCGCGTGTTCGGGCCGTTGCCCATCGACCCGGTGCTGCGGGCCGCGATCGACGACTTCGTCGACAAGGGCTACCACGGCTCGACCATGCGGTCCATCGCCCGGCGCGCGCACATGAGCGTTCCCGGTGTCTACCACCACTATCGGAGCAAACAGCATCTGCTGGTCGCGTGCCTGGACGTGGCGCTGGACGAACTGTTCACCCGGGTGCCCGCAGCGCGTGACGACGGGGCGGATCCGGCCCAGCGCCTCGGATACATGGTCGAGGCGCTGGCCCTGTTCCACACGCACCGGCGCAAGCTGGCGCTGATCGGTGCGAGCGAGATGCGCAGCTTCGAACCGGCGAACCGGCGACGCATCAGCGCCATGCGCAACGACCTGCAACACCTGCTGGACAGCGAGATCACCGACGGGGTCCGGGCGGGCCTGTTCAGCACCGGCAGCCCACGGCACGCGGGACGCGCGATCGCGACCATGTGCACGTCGCTGCCGCAGTGGTTCCGGTCCGGCGGCCCGTCCAGCCCCGAACGCATCGCCGCCGACTACGCACAGTTCGCGCTGGGCCTGCTCGGTCATCAGCCGGACGCCCCGGCGGGCCGCGTCAGCTGAAGCGCAGCACCACCTTGCCGAATTTGCCTGCGGCGCCGAGTCGTTCGTACGCGCGCGGCGCCTCATCGAGGGTGTGGACGCTGTCCACCGGCACCCGCACCCGGCCGCCGGCCAGATGGCCGAGCAGTTCTGAACGCACGCGCTGGGCGAGTGCGGCCTTCTCGGCGTCGGAGCGGGCGCGGATCGTGGAACCGAGCACCCGCGCGCGTCGGACCATGAGATCGAACAGGTGGATCGAGGTGTGCGAGCCCGCGCCCACGCCGATGACCAGGACGCGGCCGTGGGTATTGAGCCAGGCCACCCGATCCAGGCAGTCCGGGCCGCCGACGAGTTCGACCACGACATCGTAGGGGCCGTGCGCGCGCTCCTGCTCGGGTGTCACGACCCGGATGTCCGCGCCGAGCCCGCGGACTCGCTCGTGCAGGCCGCGGTTGCGCACGCTGGCGACCACGTCGGCTCCGGCCAGCGCGGCCACCTGCACCATGGCCGTGCCCACACCGCCCGCCGCGCCGGTGATCAGCACTCGCTCCCCGGCGCGCACGCCGGCCTGATCGACGAGTCCGTCCCAGGCGGTGGAGAACGCTTCGGCGAAACCCGCCGCCGCGACGTCGTCGATGATGTCGGGGATCGGCAGCAGCGCGTCGGCCGGCACCGTCAGTCGCTGCGCGTG
The DNA here is from genome assembly GCF_054655275.1 of Nocardia sp. IFM 10818. Classification (NCBI taxonomy): domain Bacteria; kingdom Bacillati; phylum Actinomycetota; class Actinomycetes; order Mycobacteriales; family Nocardiaceae; genus Nocardia; species Nocardia sp. IFM 10818. The sequence continues at coordinate 4,438,681 of NZ_BAAHJH010000001.1, read as the reverse complement.
CGCCCCGCCGCCCACCAGGGCCATGACCCGATCGCCGATCGACCATCCGCTCGTGCCGGGGCCGAGGCGCTCGATCACTCCGGCGAACTCCAGCCCGGGGATGTCCTGCGGCCAACCGGGCGGCGCCGGGTAGCCGCCGCGGGCCTGCAGGAGATCGGCGGCGTTCAGGCCCGCGGCGTGGACGCGAATCAGGGCCGCTCCGGCGGCCGGGCGTGGGTCCTGGACGTCGGAGACCACGAAGTTTCCGTCCTGGATCGTGACTGCTCGCATGATTCCGCTGCTCTCCTTCATGTTCAGAATATCTGAACAAATGAACACGTTGCTGAGTGATTGGTGACCCGTTGACCTTGCGGTACAGCGAGATTCAGAATTCTAACCATCATTTCCTACCGATCGATCGATCGGGTGACGACGCGCGAAGGGTGGTGCGCATGGTGGAGGTCCCCGCGGTGGACGCCGACGGTGAATTGCGTGAGCTGATCCGGCCACAACGACTCGGTCCGGTGCTGGCGCAGCGGCTCGGCGATCCGGCCTGGCGGGATTTCACCGCCACGCTCATCGCGGGCGGCAAATCGAATCTGACCTTCGAATTGGATTGCGCCGCAGGACAGGTCATCCTCCGCAGGCCACCGAGCGGTGTGCTGCTGCCACGTGCGCACGACATGGAGCGGGAGGTGTGGGTGCAAACCTCCCTCTCCGACAGTCGGGTGCCGGTGCCCCCGGTGCTGACCTTCGAACGGACACCGGATCTCATCGGCGCGCCCTTCTACGTCATGGTGAAGGTGCCCGGCCAGGTGATCCGCGGCGAGCTTCCACCCGGTTACGCACCGCTGGTCGAGGACCGCAGGCGGCTGGCCGAAGCACTGATCGACGTGCTGGCCGAACTGCATCAGGTGGACCCGGCCCGGACCGGGCTGGCGGACTTCGGGCGGCCCACCGGATTCCTGGAACGGCAACTGCGGCGCTGGCGGCAGCAATGGGAACACGCGAAAACCGTCGACGTTCCCGATCTCACCGCGCTGGGCCGCGAGCTCGCCGACCGCATGCCCGCGGACAGCGGATCCTGCCTGGTACACGGTGATTTCCGGCTCGACAACTGCCTGATGAGCCCCACCGACCCGGGCCGGGTGCGGGCCGTGCTCGACTGGGAGCTTTCCACGCTCGGCGCCCCGCTCAGCGATCTCGGGCTGCTGCTGTTCTATTGGCGCGAGCCCGGCGAGCCGCAGCGGCTGCTCAGCCCCACCGTCACCGAACTGCCGGGCTTCCCGACCCGGGCCCAACTGGTCGATCGCTATGCCGAGCGGACCGGCCGCGACGTCGGCGACATCGCCTACTACCAGGCATTCGCGCACCTGAAGTTCGCGATCATCGCCCAGGGTGTGGCGGCACGGGCCGCCGCCGGCGCCATGGGCGGTCAGGATTTCGGCGACCTGGGTCCGGAGGTCGTGCGCATTGCGCGGGAGGGCCGTGCCCTGCTCGCCGCCGCGCGCTGAGGAACGCGCGATTACCGCACCGTACAAGGGATTTGGAGGTCCGTATCGATGACAGTGCTGGATTTGTTCCGCCTCGACGGCAAGGTGGCGGTGGTGACCGGCGCCAGTTCCGGGCTGGGCGTGGGCTTCGCGACGGCGCTCGCCGAGGCGGGCGCGGACGTGGTGCTCGGTGCGCGGCGCGCCGAACGGCTCGACGCCGTCGCCGACCGGATCGCCGCGACCGGGCGTCGCGCGCTGGCCGAACGGACCGATGTCACCGACCCCGCGGACTGCGACGCGCTGGTCGCGGCGGCCGTGCGGCGCTTCGGGCGGGTGGACGTGCTGATCAACAACGCCGGCGTCGGCGCCGCGGTCCCCGCATTGCGGGAGACCCCCGCGCAGTTCCGCGGCGTCGTCGACGTGAACCTGCTGGGCGCCTACTGGATGGCGCAGGCAAGTGCGCGGGTGATGCCTCCCGGCTCCAGCATCGTCAATGTCGCCAGTGTGCTCGGCCTCGTCAAATCCTTTGCGCCGCAGGCGGCGTACGCGGCCAGCAAGGCGGGCTTGATCGGGCTCACCCGTGATCTGTCGCAACAGTGGTCCGGGCGCAAGGGAATTCGCGTCAACGCCGTCGCGCCCGGCTACTTCGACAGCGAGATGTCGGCGGAGGTTCCGCAGGATCGGCTCGCGCATTTCCTCCGCGAGACCTCGACACTGGGTCGGCGCGGCGTACAGCAGGAACTGGACGCGGCGGTGCTGTTCCTGGCCGCCGACGCGTCGTCCTACATCACCGGCATCACGCTGCCGGTGGACGGTGGGATGTCCGGACATTGACCGCAGCGCCGAGTGTCGCTCACCCGGGAATCTCAGGGGCAGAACGTTTTCCGGACCATTGCCCGGCAGCCTCAGGGGGCGCCGGGACATCGCCGATGTCAGCGGACCGATCCGCCGGCCGCATCGGAGATCCGCTCCCAGGTGCGCCACTCGAGCAGCCGTTGGGTGTAGACCCGCTCGAAGATGTCGACCAGGCCCGAGCCGAAGGCGACCCGGCGCGGTGGACGGTCCGCGTCGACGATGGCCAGCAGCGCCGGACCGGCCGCGCTCGGATCGAATCCGCCCTCACCCCACGGGCGCGGGAGGATCGCGTCATAGGCGGGCAGGTGCGCCGAATGCGCCGCGGAACCGTGCCCCCAATCGGTGGCGTACCCGCCGGGTTCGACGATCGTGACGTGCACCCCGAAGTTCGCCATCTCCTGGCCGAGCACATCGGAGAAGCCCTCGACCGCCCACTTGCTGGCGACGTACATGCTGAAGTGTGGCACCGCGACGATGCCGCCGAAGCTCGAGATCTGCACGATGTGGCCGCGGCGCTGAGCGCGCATGATCGGCAGCGCGGCCTGGCTCACCCAGACGGTGCCGAAGAAGTTCGTTTCCAGCTGCCGCCGCGCCTCCTGTTCACTGGCTTCCTCGGCGAATCCGAACAGTCCGTACCCGGCATTGTTGACGACCACGTCGAGTGCGCCGAAATGTTCGTGCGCACGGCGGACGGCGTCGAACGCGGCATCGTGATCGGTGACATCCAGCGGCAGCGCCAGTGCGGTGTCCGGAAATCGGCGCTCGAGATCGTGCAGGGCTTCGGGGTGCCGCGCGGTGGCGGCGACCCGGTCGCCGCGGTCGAGGGCGGCCTCGGCGAACACTCGTCCGAAGCCGCGCGAGGCGCCGGTGATGAACCAGGTTCTGGTGGGCACGGTGTAGTCCTTTCCGCTGGTGGCAGGAGGGAATGCCCGGATCACCTCCGACAGGCGGTCCGGTGTGGGCCGGGCGGATCGTGGTCCGCCCGGCCCGGCCGGTCAGGCCTGCTGAAACCGGCGCAGCAGTTCCGCCGCGGCCGGGGCCGAGGACGCCGGGTTCTGGCCGGTGATGAGAAGTCCGTCGACCTCGATGTGCGGTGCGTGGTCCACGACCCGGCTGAACCGGCTGCCGCGTTCGACGAGCCGGTCCTCCAGCAGGAACGGCACGACCTCGTCCAGTCCTGCGGCCTTCTCCTCGGAATTGGTGAATCCGGTGACCAATTTCCCTGCCACCAGGTACTTCCCGTCGTCGTCGCGAACATTGACCAGGGCGACCGGAGCGTGGCAGACAGCGGCCACCGGCTTGCCGGCCCGCACGAATTCCTCGATGAGCGCGATGGACACCGGATTGTCCGGCATGTCCCACATCGGTCCGTGGCCGCCGGGATAGAAGACCGCGTCGAAGTCGGCGGCCTTCACCTGATCCAGCGGGATCGTCGCCGCCAGTGCGGCCAGGCCGGCCTCATCCGCCTGAAAGCGCTTGGTGTCCTCGGTCTGGAAGGCAGGCAGATCGCTCTTGGGGTCGAGCGGCGGTTGCCCGCCCGCCGGAGACGCGAGGGTGATCTCGACGCCGGCGTCGCGCAGCACGAAATAGGGTGCCGCGAACTCCTCGAGCCAGAATCCGGTCTTCTCGCCGGTGTCGCCGAGGGTGTCGTGGGAGGTCAGTACGAACAGAACTTTCACGAATCGCTCCTGTCGGAAGGGTGCGGGGGCGTGGACTGTGCGGCGCCGCCCTCCACTATTCGCGCCGATCCCGGGGGGATGCACCGGGACGGAAGCCAGGTTCGGCGCTCGGGCGTTGTGGCCCGGCCACAAGGACGTGAACACAGTTGCCGGAGGTATGGAATTCCTATGGTTCGAGCAGTCGCGCGGGATATGGCGACATTCGGTCCCACGCCGGAGGTCGCGACGGTGCTCGGTGTCGTCGAAGCCTCGTTCGACGAACTGGTCGCGCGTGCCGTGCACGCGATCTGGGCGCAGGTCCCGGCGTACGCGGCCAACGCCGATCCGCGGTTGCGGGGACAGCTGACCGACCACGTGACAGCGGTGTTCGGGGTGCTGCTGACCTGTGCGCGGCGGCGGCGACCGGCTTGCCGCGAGGACTTCCCGGAAACGGCGGCGCACGCCCGGGAGCGGGTGCGGCAGGGCGTGGCGCTGCCGGACTTCTTGCGCGCCTTCCGAATCGGGCAGTTGACGTTGTGGGAGGGCGTCGTCACGGCGGCGCACGGCGATGCCACGGCGCAGCAGGCGGGGCTGGCACTGGCCGGGGAGGTGATGCGCCTGATCGAAGTGGGCAGTTCGCTGGCCGCGGAAGCGTATCTGCGCGCCCAGCAGTACGAACTGGCGGACAGCGATCGCCTGCGGCGCGACGTGCTGGAAGATCTGCTGGCCCGCCGGGACATTCCCGGCGGGCCGAAAAGGTCGCTGTTGCGCGCCGCCGGACTGGACGGCGCCGCCGGGCTGGTCGTCGTCGCCGCGGCGCCGGTGGCCGCGCTGCCCGCGGACCGGATGCTGCGGGAGGCGAGCTCGGCCATCCGCAAGGCCGTCGGCCGTGGCTCGCCGGGGGTCGGCATGGTGCGGCATCAGGAGATCGTGGCGGTAGCCCCGGTCCCGTCCGACGTGCTGGAAGTGCTCGATCGTCTGTCGAAAGCGGTTGCCACACTGGGTGATTCGGGAACAGAACTGGCGTTGGGCGTGAGTACGGTGCTGACCGGTCCGGGCGAGGTCCCCGAGGGGTACGGCGAGGCCGCCGCGGCCCGCGACGCGCTGGGCGCTCGTGCGGGGGTCGCCGCCCTGCCCGCCCTGTCGGCCTTCGACTACCTGGTGACCCGGGACGATCCCACGGCGCGACGGATGATCCGGCCCAGCGTGCGGCAGTTCGTGGAAGGGGACGCGCAGCGAGGCGGAGAACTCATCGACACGCTGCTGGGGTACGTCGCGAGCGATCTCAACGCCAAGGTGACCGCCGAGCGCATGTACATGCACCCCAACACCGCCTACAACCGGCTCGAGCGCATCGCCGAACGCACCGGATGCGACCTGCGGCGGTTCACCGACGTCGCGGAACTCGTCCTCGCCATTCGAATGCTCTCGCCGCTGCATCGCGGCCCGCTGCCACACCCGGCGCTCGGGCGGCGCCCCGGCCACGAGATCGTCCAGTGACGCGGCACCACCGAGGTCTGTGAACCGGTCACTTACGCGCGGCAGCCGCCGTGGGTCAGGGTGGAGCATCGTCGCACGTGCTCGGAGGTATCCATGCTCAATCTCGCTGTCCTGCTCGAACATTCCGCACGCGAGTGGCCCGATCGCGAGGCCGTTGCGGCAGGCGCGCGACGGCTGACCTACCGCGAGGTGGACGCCGCCGCGAGCCGCATCGCCGACGCTCTGGTGGCCCGCGGCATCCGTCCTGGGGACCGGGTGGCCATGTGCGTGCCGAATGTGCCGGAGTTCCTCTCCGTCTACTACGGGATACTCAAGGCGGGTGCGGCGGTGGTGCCGTTGAGCACCCTGCTGCGCGATCGCGAAATAGCCTTCCAGCTCATCGATTCCGGCGCGACCGCCCTGTTCTGCTACGAAGGCGACGACGCGCTGCCGGTGGGCGCGGCCGGCGTGCGCGCCTTCGAGTCCGCACCGCGCTGCACGCTGCTGGTGGTGGTCACCGACGACCCGCAGGCCGACACGGCGGGCGTGCCCGGCGAGACGCTGGCCCGGTTCACCGCCGGCCGGGAGGACCGGTTCCCCGGGATTCCCACCGCGGAAGACGAAACCGCGGTGGTGCTGTACACCAGCGGCACCACCGGCAGGCCGAAAGGCGCCGAACTCACCCACAGCAACCTGGTCCAGAACGCCCTGCTCTACTACCGCACCTTCGGCCCGCATCCGCACGACGTCCACCTGGTGTCGCTGCCGCTGTTCCACACCTTCGCGCAGACGGTGCAGATGAACTCCGGTCTGGCGCACGGGGCGACGCTGATCCTGCAACGACGCTTCGACCCCGCCGGCGCGCTGGCGCTCATGCGGCAGGAGCGGGTGACCTTCTTCGCGGGCGTGCCGACCGCCTACTGGGCGCTGCTCACTGTGTTCGACGCCGACCGGGCCGACATCGCCGGCATCGCGGCGCATCTGCGGTGCGCGGTGGCAGGCGGGTCCGCGCTGCCGCTGGAGGTGTTGCAGGAATTCGAAAAGCGTTTCGGTGTACCGATTCTGGAGGGTTACGGGTTGTCGGAGACCAGCCCGCTGGTCACCTTCAATCGGTTCGACCGTCCGCGTCGGCCCGGATCGATCGGCCTGCCGGTGTGGGGCGTCGAGGTGCGCGTCGTCCGCGACGACGGCAGCGTCGCTGACGTCGACGAGCCCGGCGAGATCTGCGTGCGCGGCCACAATGTGATGCGCCGCTATCTGCACCGGCCGGACGCCACCGCACAGGCGATCGATCGCGCCGGCTGGTTGCGTACCGGCGACATCGGCACCCGGGACGCGGACGGCTATTTCTATGTCATCGACCGCAAGAAGGACATGATCATCCGCGGCGGATTCAACGTCTATCCACGGGAATTGGAGGAAGTTCTGGTCACCCACCCGGACGTGAGCCTGGCCGCCGTTGTCGGGGTGCCGCACGACAGTCACGGCGAGGAGATCAAGGCGTTCGTGATCCGGCGGCCGGGCGCGGCGCTGACCGAGCGGGAGCTCATCGACTGGTCGCGTGCCGTGCTGGCCGCGCACAAGTACCCGCGCATCGTCGAGTTCCGGGACGCGCTGCCGATGACCGTGACGGGCAAGATCCTCAAGCGCGAACTGGTCCGCGACCGGCAGTGACGGTCTGCTACCCGGAGTGCCGCGGTTCGATTCCATACTCGAGAGTTCCTTGTCCGATCGCGTTCGGCGCCGCACCTGTCCACGCTGACGGTAGGTTCGGCCTCCGTCGGTGTCATCACTCTTCGGAGGCCATCGGACTCCCTCCTCGGAGGGAGGGAGGCTCCCCCGCGTGCAGGGGTAGCGGCGGGCTCGCGCGGCGTACTTTCGATCCGGTGAATCTCGAACGCCGGGCGCCGCGCTCGGGCCCGCGTGTCCTCGGGCCGAAGCACGCGGGTGGAGGCTTGCGTCGGGCATGCTTGGCCTCGGCTCATGTGCTGTGGGCGAGCGATGATCGGCTCGGGCAGGCGGACGGAGGTCGGGTGGAGGAGAGCAGGTCGCTGGCGCGGCAATCGCTGCTCATCGCGGTCACCGCGGCTGCCCTGGACGCGTCGGCGTTCCTGCTGGCCGATATCGCCGACGATGATCCGCTCCACCTGGCAGCGCTCACCTTCGCGATCGTGGCCGTCGATCTGTGGCTGGCCGCGCCGATCTCGACGGTGCTGGTGGTTGCCGTCGCTCAGGTGGCGGTACGGCTGGCGGTGGTGTGGGGGACGGGCAACCTGGGCGAGTATCCGGCGCTGCTGAGCATCGGGATGGTCGTCGCCTCCTATCGGGTGGGCGCGTGGACGGCGGGGCCGGTGAGCATCGCCGCGCTGGTGCTCTTCGGCTGCGGCACCGCCGCGCTGCATCTGCTGGGCCACAGCCGAGCGACCTCCGATTGGCGGTTGTTCCTCGTCATGGTCGTGTCCAGCAGTGCGATTCCGTGGATGGTCGGGCGCTTCACCACGGGCCAGCAGACGTATATCGATGAACTTCAGCATGCGGCGCGGCGGCAGCGCGAGCGCGAGCGCCGGGCGGTGGCGGACGCTGTTGTCCGGGAACGTGAGGCCATCGCGCGCGATCTGCACGATGTGATCTCCCACCACGTCAGCGCGATCCTCATGCAGGCGGGGCTCGCGCGCATGGCCCTGACGGGGGCGGCGGATCCTTCGGTGCGGCAGTCGCTTCTCGCCGTGGAGTCCAGCAGCCGGGCGGCGATGGCCGACCTCCGCAGGCAACTGGACCTGTTGCACGGTAGGCAGCCCGAGCAGGACAGCCAGCCCGGCCTGGCCGATATCGACGGGCTTCTTCGCAGTGTCCGGGCCGCGGGGTTGCGAGTCGAGTTGCGCCGTACGGGAGATCCGGTGCGCGTGCCCGAATCGCTGGATGTCGCTCTGCATCGCATTGTGCAAGAGCTGCTGACCAATATGCTGCGCCACGGCGATGGCCGCGAAGCCGTGCTCGCCATCGACCAACGCCCTCGGAGGATCACCATCGAAGCAGTCAATACTGTTGCACCACAGCAGGTTTCGTTTGTATCCGGGAGGGGGCTGGATGGCATCCAGCAGCGCGTTCGATTGTTCTGCGGCAGTGCGCAATTCGGCTTGGACGACAGCGGCCATCGCTGGCGCGGCGTGGTGCACGTCCCCCTCGGAGCGCAATGAGCGCGACAGACAGCCGGATTCGGGTGCTCGTCGCCGACGACCACGAGATGTTCCGTACGGCGCTGTGCGCCCTGATCGACCGCGCGCCCGATCTGGTCTGCGTCGCGGAGGTGGCGGACGGTCGCAGCGCCGTCAGCGAGATCGCCCGCACGACACCGGATGTGGCGATCCTGGACCTGCGCATGCCCAAACTCGATGGCATCTCCGCGATCTCGGAGATCGTCGCGGCGACCCGGAACACCCGGGTGCTCGTGCTGACGACCTACGACAGCGACGACCATCTGCGCCGTGCCCTCGAAGCCGGTGCGAGCGGTTTCCTGCTGAAAAGCCTCCCACCCGAGGAGGTGCTCGCAGCCGTCCGGATCGCCGCGCGTGGCGACACGTTCATCGATCCGTCGGTCACCCGCAGGCTGGCCGCGCGCATCGCGACCGGTTTGAGCGCGACGCCCACCCCGCCGGAACTGGATCTGCTCACCTCCCGCGAACACGAGGTGCTCGAACTGCTCGCCGAGGGCTACAGCAATATCGAGATCGCGAGCGAACTCGGGGTGGGGGAGCAGACCGTCAAATCCCATGTCTCCCGCCTGCTCGCCAAGCTCGGATTACGCGATCGGGTGCAGGCTGTCGTCTACGCCCATCGGCACGGGGTGGCCCGGCCGGGCTGAGCCATCGCGGGTGCGCACGCGGGCCGGCTCACTCTTACGGGGGAGCGGCCCTGCCTCCCGCGTGTGACGACCGGCGGTCGGCAAACATCTAGCGTTCTTTGCAGAGTTCGGCAGTCTCGACATCCTGCCGATCCTTGCGTCGAGGAGGACCGATGCCCGAGCAGATCAGAACCGTCCGGCGGCTGCGAGCGGTGGTCCTCGCGGTGACCGTCCTGGCGGCCACCGTGTTCGCCGAGGGCACTGCCGCCGCCTCGGGTGCCACGTCGTCGACGTTCTTCCTCTGGAACGGCGGCAGCGCCACGTGGCGCTACAACCACCGCGTCAACCGGCTCGGGGACTTCGTCGACGGCCGGCAGTGCGACGGCCGCGAGTGCAGCGCGCGCGTGATCCGTTCGGGGGCATCAGGATCCGGCCCGGACACGATGAGCGCGACCACGGCGGTGACCGCGGTTTCCGCGCCCGGGGTCCGGTCCGCGTCCGGCTCGGTCACCATGCGCCTCACCGGCGCGCGCGGCTCGATCCTCGAAGCGAGCGGCGTGCTGTCGGTCCCCGAGCCGTCACCGCGTGCGGGCACCGGCCGGACCGCCCTGTTGAACGGGTACGACCTGCTGTCGCTCGGCGACGCGGCCAAACCGGGCATGATCGAATTCGGGCTGGGCGATCCGCAATACGATGCCCGTGCCGGAGCCTACGCGGTCCCGGTCACCGCACGGCTCCAGCTCTTCTGCACCTCCGCCGAGTGTCTGCCGGACCAGCCGGTCGATTACCGGCTGACGGTCTACGGCGTGGTCCTGGAGGGCGCTTTCCAGGAGTCGCGTGCGGTGGCCTCGCAGTCCTACTCGTGGCCGGATGGGCCCTCGGGCCCGATCGGTGCGCTCATCGACCCCGACCATGGTCCGTATGGACCATTACCGGCGATCGAGCCCGTCGTCACCGCCGTCGTCGGCTCCGGCGGCCCCGCGGTGGCGGGATTCCGTTCGCTGCGCCTGCGGCTCGACCGTGAACTGCACGTGCTCGCCTTCGGCGCGCAGACCGGCCCTCCCGGTTACGCCGAGGGTGTCGCATCGCTGTCGACCGTGCTGACCTTCCGCAATTGGAGTCCGGACATGATCCGGGACGGATTGCCGGGATCGCTCGGAGCTTTCGGGGAAGCGGGCAGCGCGGAGTGGACCGCCGGGTTGAGCTATCTCACCTTCGCCGCCGAGGCCGCCGTGACGACGGTGGAACGCACCTGCGCGATCGTGTGGCCCGGTCTCAACCGCCCCGCCGACACGCCCGAGGCGACCTGCTCGAGCACCGTGAGCGGCAACTGAGAGCGGGAGCGCAGCGCGTGAACCGTGAGAGCATCGAGGCCGGATGGCAGGACGAACCCGCCGGGCGCCGGTGGATCCGATGGAGGGTCGTGACCAGCCCGGACGGGGGCCGGTTCCGGCTCACCCGGCTCGGAGATCCGGCCGGGCAGCCGGTCGTGCTGGCACCCGGAATGTTCGACAATCGACGGGTCTTCCTCACCGCCGAGGGAACCGGGCTGGCAGCCGCGCTGGCGGACGCGGGTTTCGACGTGTGGGTGAGCGAGCGTCGCGGCACCGGCGGCGTTGCGCTCGTGCCGGGCGTCCGCAGCGGGTGGGCCGAGGCCGTGCGGTACGACCTGCCGACGACCCAGCGTGTCGTCACGGCGGCGACCGGGCGCGGCGCGTTCTGGCTCGCCCACTCCTTCGGTGGTGTGGCGCTGGCCCGCGCCCTCGACGGCCACGTCGAGCGCGACCGGGTCGACGGGGTGATCCTGATCGCCAGTGCCCTCGAGGTCCCGCTGCTGCGGAGCCGCCTGGTCGCGACGCTGCTCCGCAACCGGCGGTGGAAAACGGTGATCCCCACTCGGAGAATGGGTTTGGGTACCGAGGACGATCCGCGCGAGAGTCTGGCCGACGCGGTCGAATGGTGCGCGGACGCGCGCGGCCGACGCGGCGCCGTCCGCGACGACGCGCGGTATCCCGTGCTGGCGCTGACCGGCCCGCGTGATCGTATCGCGCCCGCCCGCCGGTGCGCGGAGTTCGCCGGAACGCTCGGATCTGCCGATACCCGAGTGCAATCGGCGGCGCGGCGCACCGGATTCCGGCGCGACCACGGGCACGAAACGATGCTGCTGCGCCGGGATGCCGCCACCGATGTCTTCCCGTTCATCCGGGATTGGCTGCTGGTGCGGACGGCGGGCCGATCGCCGTCGGTGACGCCGCCGCGGCCGACGGGCCAACGCCGGCACATCCGGCTGGGGGAGTTCGTGCCGCAGCCTCCGGCCGTGGTGTTCGCCGTGCTCACCGAGCGGTGGGGTGAGCTGTGGCCGATGTCGCAGCGCCGGGTGCGCGACAGTGTGAGCCCGGTGAATCTCGATGGCCTGCAATCGGTTCGCGCGCCGCGCGTACTCGGGGTATGGCCGCTGCACGAGGTGATCACGGTGCACGACGAGGAGGCGGGGGTGATCGAGTACCGCACGGTCCGGGGACCGGTGCGACGGCACGTCGGCCGGATAACCCTGAGTCCGCTGCGCGACGGCACTCGGCTGGACTACGAGATGCGTTTCGACACCGCCCGCTGGCTGCCGGGAGCGCTGGTGGTCGCGGTCCTCGTGCGCACCTGGTCGCGATGGTCGGTTCCCCGCCTGCTCGCAGCGGCCCGCGGATTCGATGACCGCACCTGAGCGCCCTAGGTCCCGCACGATCCCGGGACCTGATTCCACAGCTCGACCGACGAGGTGCCTGACCGGGTATTTCACAGCCACCAGCAGTACAGATGGAGCGCAGCGAATGAATGATCGGGACACTGTGATCGGCTTCGGCAGCAAGAGCGCCGACGGAGCGCGTCGCCGGCCTGTCCAATCGCGGGCAATTCAGACCCGGGAGCACATTATCGAGGCGACGGCGCAGGTGCTCGCGCGTGCCGGATATGTGGATCTGACGACCAATGCGGTGGCCGAGCGTGCCGGTATCGGAGTCGGCACGCTGTATCGCTACTTCGCGGACAAGGACGATCTCGTCCGCGCGCTGCAGGCGCGCACGGCGGCGCGGATCCAGGCCGAACTCGACGCGGTGTTCCTGAAATTGGCCGTGCACGGCCACGCGCAGCCGCGGGATGCCGTGGTGGCCATGACGCGCGCGGTCTTCTCGGTGCTGTCCCAGCATCGTGGCCTGGTCCGCATCCTGACACAGGAGCTTCCCGCCGAGACCGGGGACGGTCTGCAGGTGGTCATCACCCGCTCGGTGGCCAGGGTCGCGGTCGGGATCTACTGCGTGAGCGGGTCGTACCTGGCCGCGGAGGACGCCGACGAAGCCAGTCTGGTGATCGAAGTCGGGTCGACGGTCCTGACCACCGCATGCGTGCGCCTGGTGCTCGAGGATCGTGCGCCCGAGGCGTGTGCCGAGGCGCTGGAGTTGATCGGCGACATGGTCGCGGGCGCGTTCGCGGCGACCTCGTCGGGCATGTCCGCGCCCAAACGGGGTGCGTGATCGCCGGTCGGGCGCGGCGCCGGCCGACGGCATCGATCGGCGCCTCGTGGCGTCCGCGCTCGCCGAATCGTGAGACCGGCTCACCTCTCGCTCGGCTTTCCGGCCCGCCGATGGATTTCCCCGGTGCCGGAAATTTAGAGTAGGAAATGCCTTTCCGGGGTTGCGGGATCCGCCCCTTGTGACTATTCGGAAAGGTGACGATGGCGGCACCACCTGTGACCCAGTTCCCCAGGTGGTGCCGCTCGTTCGTTGTTTGCGAGGAGCTTCGCATTTTCCGTTGATTCGGCCAACCGGAATATTTTTCGGATTCGACTCGGATTTGCCGGAGGAATGTGTACGCCGCATCATCCGGAACGTAGGTTCGATGTCATGAACAATGTAATTGAGCAAATGGATGTCATCCAGAACGCGACCTTCGTGAAGTCGATTTTCTTTCCGGAGTTCAGCAGGTGGATGGACCTCCTCAAACCGATCCGTGAATTCCTCACGGCCGGCTCGTCCATGTTGGGCTCGTCGGGCAAATGAGACGGGGCCGCGGCGGCGTGTAGGTCGCCGCGGCCGCAGATACCAGTTCCGGTAGCGGCCGATGGCAGCGCGCAGCGCCGCCGTCGGCCGCCGATCTGCGTTGGGCCGCTGTGCGCCCGCGCTGCTGCCACCGGAACTGCCGAAAGGATCGGTAGTTATGGCCACAGTCTTGAATCGTTTGGGGCGGTTCGCTTTCCGCAAGCGGTATGGTTTCGTCGCGCTCTGGCTGGGGATTCTCGCCACGATGATCGCCGCGGCGGCCACCGGCCCGGCGGCGGCGCCGGATGTATTCACGATTCCGGATTCGGAGTCTCAGCGGGCGGCCGACCTGCTCGCCGAGCGGTTTCCCGGCACCACTCCCGGCGCCGCGCAAGCGCGAATCGTCTTCACCGCACCGGAGGGACGGCGAATCAGTGCCGCACCCTATCCGGACGCCGTGGCGGACATTCTCGCGGGCGTGCGGGCGGGAGCGCAGGTGCAGCGGGTCTCCGATCCGTTCCGCAGCGGCGGGGTGAGCGCCGACGGCGGCACCGCATACGCGACCGTGACGTACGCCGTCACCAGTGCCGACGTGACCGATGGCGCCCGTGCGGCGCTCACCGCCGCGGTCGCGGCGGGTGCGGCCGCCGGAATCACCGTGGACGTCGGAGGGACGGCTCTGCGCAGTCCGCCCGAGGTCGGTGCCGCCTCGGAGGTCATCGGCATCGTTGTCGCCGCCATCGTATTGATGATCACCTTCGGCGCGCTGGCGGCCGCCGCTGTGCCGCTGGTGACCGCGCTGATCGGGATCGGAGTGAGCGTGGGGGCGCTTGTCGCGATCGGGATGTCCGGCACGACAATCACTCTCGCGACCATGCTGGGGCTGGCGGTGGGCATCGACTACGCGTTGTTCATCCTCGCCCGCTACCGCGGCGAGCGTGCGGCGGGTTTCGCGCCGGAGGAGGCGGTGGGTCGTGCGGTGGCGACCGCGGGATCGGCGGTGGTGTTCGCCGGGCTGACGGTGCTGATCGCCCTGTGCGGGCTGGCTGTCGTGGGCATTCCCGCGCTGACCCGAATGGGGGTCGCGGCGGCGGGCGCGGTGGCCGTGGCGGTCGCGATCGCGGTGACTCTGCTGCCCGCCCTGCTCGGATTCACGCACCGCGCGGTGATGCCGCGCGCGTATCGCTGGGTCGAGACGAGCGCGGCACACGGGCCGGATGACGTGAAGTTGGTGGGGCAGGCCATGGTTCGGTGGAAACGACGGAGCGCGAGTGCCCGCTGGGCCGAGTTCGTGAGCCGCCGCCCGGTGCCGGTGCTTCTGGTCGGCATTGCCGCGACGGCGTTGCTGGCGCTGCCGGTGCGTGGCCTGGATCTCGGGATGCCCAGTGACGGGTCGCTGCCGCCCTCGACGACGCAACGTCAGGCGTACGACACGATCGCCGCGCGCTTCGGCCCGGGTTTCGACGGTCCGCTCACCGTCGTCGTGGACGTGGTGGGCGCGCCGGACCCGCAGGCGGCGGTGACGCAGGCCGGCGCGATGCTCGCGGCGACGCCCGATGTCGTCTCGGTTTCGCCCGCCGTCCTCGATCCAGCCGGTCGCACGGCCGTGTTCACCGTCATTCCTGCGACCGGCCCGAGCTCCGCCGAGACCGGGCAGGTGGTGCGCGCCGTGCGTGCCGAAGCCGGTCATCTGAAGACGGCCACCGGTTCGACCATGATGGTGACCGGGGCGACGGCGGTGGCGATCGATTTCTCGCAGCGGGTGACGTCGGCGCTGGGGCCCTACCTCGCGGTGCTGGCGGGTCTGGCGATGGTGATGCTGACGATGGTCTTCGCTTCGGTGGCGGTGCCGATCAAGGCGACGCTCGGGTTTCTGCTGTCGGTCGGCGCGGCTCTCGGACTGGTTGTCATGGTCTTCCAATGGGGTTGGCTGGCAGGGCTTTTCGGGGTCGAGCAGACCGGACCGGTGCTCAGCATCATGCCCATCTTCTTGATCGGAGTGGTGTTCGGACTCGCGATGGATTACGAGATCTTCCTGGTGACCCGGATTCGGGAGGCGTTCGCGCACGGTGCGAGTGCGCGCGAGGCCATCGTGACGGGTTTCCGGCACAGTGCGCGCGTGGTGGCGGCCGCGGCGGCGATCATGATCGCGGTGTTCGCCGGGTTCGCCGGCAGTGACGACCCGATGATCCAGATGATGGGTTTCGGGCTGGCGGCCGCGGTCTTCTTGGATGCCTTCGTGATCCGTATGACCCTGGTCCCGGCAGTGCTGGCGCTGCTCGGTGATCGCGCGTGGTGGATGCCGCGATGGCTGGCCCGCATCGTGCCGAAGGTGGAAGTGGAGGGATCGGACGAGGCGAGGGCCGGGCGGGCCTGAAGGCCGAGCGGTGTGCGGGCCGCGCCGGTCCCGGCGCAGCCGAGAGTCCGGCGGGCGAAATCGCCCGCCGGACTATGGTGTCCCCCCGCGATGGATCAGTACCGCAGGCCGCTGCTGCCGGTGAAGCTTCCCGTGCCCGCGCTGCCGGTCGACGGCGCGGGCGGGGTGGGCGGGACCACGACGACGACGGTGGTGCTGTTGTCCTCATGCTTGCGCGAGGCAGGCTGGGGAGCGGGAGTGGGCGCGGGTGTCTGGTCCGCACTGCCGCTGGAGGCTGCACCGTCCGCCGAGCCGGTGATGACTGGCAGCCCTTGGGCGGAGGCGATCGGCTGGCTCAGCGCCGCCGACGTCAGGGCGGTTCCGCCGATGAGCATCGCGCGAATCACGATGCCGGGAGTGCGGCGCATCAGACGGGTGGTCGAGTGGATCATATGATTCCCTTCCTTTGTTTCGCCCGTATCGAAATGTTTCGATGCGAGTTCGTGCAGTGGAAAATTAATCGTTCGATCGACTGTTCCGGAATGGAATTCGTGCATAGGCGAAGAAATATGAACAATTCTCGGGATATGTTGCATGAATCATCTGATCGAATTGGTAGCAGGTCTTCCGATCAAATGAGCGGCGAAATTCACGCCGAGCGGAATCGGTGAGCGTTGCCGGGAATGGGGTGTGCGGCGGGGCGGTTCGTTCCGTGGATCAGCACCGCCGCCGGGCCGGACACGATGAGGTGGCCTTCGAGCGCGACGGTCGCGCAGACCGCCTCGAGCGGCGCCGGGCGGGCCCAGACGCGCCAGGCGGCAGCGAGCGGGGGGAGGACGGTGGCTGTCGCGGCCGCGCCGGCGTGGGCGAGCAGCGCGGAATGTGTCAGTGCGGTGGGTTCGCCGGGCGGCGGCCCGGCGTCGTAGCGCAGCACCGCGATATCGGGGTAGGCGAGGCGATCGGGCCCGGTTGGCCGGGGCAGTCGCAGCGGTGCCAGTTGCTCGATGGTGAGTGTCGCGACGTGCCGCAGCGGATCGGCGGTTCGGACCGCGGCGGACGCGGCATCCGCGGACGTCGCGGCGGCGAGCAGCACGGCGGGCCGACTGCGCCGCAGCACCGGAACCATCCCGCTTTCGGTGCCGGGTTCGTCCAGCGGTACCGCCGTGCATCCGGCTTGCAGGGTGCCGAGCAGCGCCGCGACGTACGCCGAGCCGAGGGGTGCGGCGATCGTGACGCGCGCACCGGCCGCACAGCGGAATCGGAGGTTGGTGGCCACGGTCGACGCCTGCCTGCACACCTGGTGCCAGGTCAGGTGCCGAACGTGCCCGCCGCCGAATCGCTGCCCGAGGAAGGTGTAGGCCGGGTCGTCGGGCCGGGTCGACGCGAGGGCGTGCAGCAGGTCCACAATGGTGTGGGCTTCCGAGGTCGCGCCGGCCGCCGGGAATTGTCCGTCCATATCTGAACCTCGATGCGGATGAGTGGGCGAATGGCGCTGCCCGGGTGGGCGTGGTGCGAACGGAATTTCCCGTCGATCCGATCATCATTGCTGTTGTCGCTGTGAAATTCAGTGTGCGGCGAGCGTATTCGAAGCCGAGATGAGAATTTTTCATCACTCGATATCGGCCGGGGTACGGTCACCGGGTGTATCGAACAACTTCGGCGCGTTCGGTCACCGTCGATCGGGTGGCGGCGTCTCGCCACCGCTCGCCGTGGGCTCGGTTCGATCCCACGTCTCGCTGTCCGGGTGGCCGAACGCTGGCCGGCGTGGCTGGGTCGGCAGCGCGAGCAGCGCGACGTAGAGTTCGGCGGCGGTGCGCGGGTCGGCGCAGCTGCGCCCGGTCAGTGCTTCGACTCGGCGCAGTCGCTGGTGAATGGTGTTGCGGTGGAAGTGGAGTCGTGCCGCGACCCGGACGATGGAGCCGCCGGAGTCGAACCACGCGCGCAGTGTTCCCAGCAACTCGCCGCGTTCCGGTTCCGGAAGATCCAGTAGCGCTCCCAGAATCGCCCGGCTGAGCTCATGGCCCGCGCGCGGGGCGTTGGCGAGCAGCAGCCGGATCGGGTGATCTCCGTATTCGACCACCGGCTCGGTGCCGGGCGTCGCGCAGCACAGCGCGAGCCGCGCCTGACGAACCGCCTCGCGGGCTCGCGCCGGATCGGGGAACAGCAGGCTCACGCCGGCCGCCGTGATGCCGGTCGCGGCGATGACCGCGCCGACATTGCGCCGAATCGCCGTGGTCGGCAGGCTGAGCAGCCCCGTGCAGCCGTCGTCGCCGAGCAGCCACGCGGAGTGAATGCCGATCGCGCGCAAGCGATTCTCCAGGCGTCCGGGTTGTGCGGCGCCGGAGCTGTCGAGTTCGGCGGCGACCACCGCGAACTGACCGTGCGTCGGCAAGCGCAGGGCGCGCACCGCGTCCCAGAGATCCTGGTCCGGGGCGGCGCCGTCCAGGACGGAACAGAGGAGAGATCGACGCGCCTGCTCGTCGTGCCGGGTGCGTTCGGCCAGGAACTCCGCGTAGGCATCGGCCGCGATGCCCGAGTACTCGTCGATCAATTGCCAGATCGCCGTCGCGGTGCCGGTGAGCGCGGCGGGTGAGTGCGCGTGCGGTTCCCCGGCGAGTTCTTGCCAGAGCAGTCGCCCGGCGAGGCGGTAGGCGTGCAGCAGGGCCGGCAGTGGAACGCCGCGTTCGGCTTTCATCCGGCCGGCGGCGACAGCCGGGTCGATGCGTGCGGGTGTGGTTCCCGCGAGTTGGCCGAGCATGGCGGCGAGGTTGGTCCGGACCGACGACCGGAGCAGCTCCGGTCCGAGCAGGGTGGCCTCGGCATAGGCGTGGTCGCCCTGGAGTATTCGGGCGATCAGATCATCGGTCAGTTCGTCGAGTCTGGGCAGCAGTCGCCGGGCCGGCATCCCGCCGATCGCGGTCGGCGGTAGTTGTGCCGATGTCATGCGTTGATGCTACGTCCGGTGCGTGGGTGCGGGACGGAGTTGGAATGTGCACCCGCACAGCAGAATCCGGTGTTTTCGGCGACATTCGCACCTGGCCTGCCGCGCTGGCCGAACGCACGATGGCAGGACCGGCCGGTGCGGGAGCACAGGCCGGTGATCATCGAACAATGCTGCGTCCGTGAGGAATCCCATGACCATCGAGCACAGTTCCCTCTTCATCGACGGAAGATGGCTGCCCCCCACGTCGTCCCGGCGTTTCACCGCGCTCAATGCCGCCACCGGTGAGGTGCTGGGTTCCGCGCCCGAGGCGATGCCCGCGGATGTGGACCGGGCGGTGGCGGCCGCACGCCGCGCCTTGACCGGCTCGGCCTGGTCCGAGCTGACGCGGGCGGACCGGGCCGCGCTGCTGCGCCGGTTCGCCGATGAACTGGAGCGCCGCGCGTGTGCGCTGACACGCACGGTGAGCAGTCAGAACGGCATGCCGATCAGATTGAGCGAGGCGTTCGAGGGCGCGTTCGCGATCGGTTTGGTGCGCTACTACGCCGATCTGATCGCGACCACGCCCGCCACGGACATCCGTGCCTCACAGGGCGGGATCGCCACCGAGGTGACCGCCGGCCCGATCGGTGTCGTCGCGGCGATCGTCCCGTGGAACTATCCGGTGGTACTGGCCTTGAGCAAGATCGCCCCGGCGCTCGCGGCGGGCTGCACCGTGGTGGTCAAGCCGTCGCCGAGCACCGTGCTGGATTCCTATCTGATGGCGGAAGCCGCTGTGGCGGCGGGGTTTCCGGCTGGCGTGCTCAATTGGGTGCCCGCGAACCGGCAGGTCGGCGCTTACCTGGTCGCCCATCCCGGCGTGGACAAGGTGGCCTTCACCGGCTCGACGGAGGCCGGGCGTGCGGTGGCCGCGGCCTGCGCGCCGCTGCTGCGTCCGGTGACCTTGGAGTTGGGCGGCAAGTCGGCGGCCATCATCCTCGACGACGCCGATCTCGATGTCCTCATGCCGGACCTGGAATTCATCACCCTGATGAACAACGGTCAGACGTGCGTCGCGTGCAGTCGCATCCTGGCGCCGCGGCATCGATACGACGAGGTCGTCGACGCGCTGGTGGCCAGGCTCGCGACGATGAAGATCGGTGATCCGCTCGATCCGGGCACCGAGATCGGCCCGCTGGCCACCGCCGAGCATCGGGAGCGGGTGCGGTGGTACATCGAAAAGGGAAGAAGCGAAGGGCGATTGGTGCTCGGCGGCGGCCGCCCCGCCGGATTCGATCGTGGCTGGTTCATCGAGCCGACGGTGTTCGCCGACGTGGACAACTCGGCCGTCATCGCGCAGGAGGAGATCTTCGGACCGGTCCTGGCTGTCATCGGCTTCGACGACGACGCCGACGCGATCAGGCTGGCCAACGATTCCGCGTACGGACTCGGTGGCGTGGTCTTCAGCGGCGATCATGTCCGTGCGCAGACGGTGGCGGCGCGGGTGCGCACCGGAACGATCGGTATCAACGGCTATCCGGTCTCGATCGGCTCCCCGTTCGGCGGGGTGCGCGACAGCGGCTACGGCCGCGAGTTCGGCCCGGAGGCCCTGACCGGCTATCAGAGCCTGAAGTCGGTCTACATCGGCGCGTGACGCCGTCCGGTCGGCGTTCGATGTCTTCGGTGCCGCTATTTCCGCAGTGGCACCGGTTCTTGGGGCCGGATGGCGGCGTCCGATCGCCATTGATCGTCGCCGGGCGCTTGTTCAGTTCGTGTCTCGGGGATGAGCCCTGACATCACGGACGCGGGCGGCGAGTATCGCGGCCTGGGTGCGGCGCCGCAGTCTGCCCAGCACCCGAGTGACGTAGTTCTTGACGGTCTTCTCGGTCCAGAACATTCGGACCGCGATCTCCCGGTTGGTCAGACCCTCGGCGAGCAACCACAGGATCGCCAATTCAGGGGTAGAGAGTCCGGCGAGCGCCTCCCGGTCGTCGGCGCTGCGTCGGCGGAGCTCCCGCATGAGCACGGGTGCGGCGAGGCTGTCGAGCAGTGCGCCGCCCACCGCGATGGTTTTGACCGAATCGGTCAGCGGCAATGCCGTCGATTTCACCAGATATCCCGATGCGCCGGCCTGTACCGCATTGAGGACGGTCGTGCGGTCGATGGTGGATGTCACGACCAAACAGCGGGTATACGTCCTGTCGGTCAAGGGGATTCGGCACAGGGTGAGGCCGTCGCCGTCGGGCAGTCGCGGTTCCAGGACGAGGACGTCCGGATTGAGCAGCGGAGGAGCGTGCGCGCGCGGGCCAGCGTGGCTGCCTCACCGACCACGACCAGTTTCGGATCAAGGTCGAGAATCGCCCGTGCCTGGCGGGCGGACGGGTAATTCGCTGTCGACGAGGAACACCCGGACCTGTCGCCCAGCCGGTGAAGGCTTGTCGTGCTCCGATGCCGGCGCGCTGTCCATCGCAGTAACGATGCGCCATCGGGAGGGTCCGGGCACGATGACGAAAGGCATCCGACGCGGGACTTTGGACACCGATCCGGCGTACCGGTGGGATTTGGTCCCGAATGGTTGATTCGGGACCAAGGTCCTTGTTCTCTCCCATCAGCGCCCGTGGGGATGACCGCTGGCCACTGTTTGCGGCGAAGGTTCGGCGTCCCGGAATCGGTTGCGGTAGTAGGTTTCCGGAGCAGGGGACGCCGAATGCTATCTGCGCGCCGTTCCACCTTCCGGCGTGTGGCACCTCGGCTGTTGAGCCCAGCCGAGGTGATCTCGGATAGCCCGGCGGTGGCGGAGGGACCCTTCCGAGTGCCCACCTTTCGTCGCCGTCGGGTGTCGATCCGGCGAGGATACCGCACCACGACGGCACTGTGAATAGGACTCGCGGCTCGGCCGCGCCGAGGCGGCAGGGGATCCGGTCCGATCGGCCGACTGCGCGGAACATGCTGTGGCGCCGCGAGGACGAAGGTCCCGCAGCGGCGGGTCGATGGTCCCTGTTGCGCAGGGCGCGGGCGGCACAGAATGGCTGAGTGCCAGCCACTGCCCCTTGAAAGCCTTGGTGGCTGGCCCCACGTCGCCCATCGCGGTCGGTCCCCGGATGGGCTGGGCAACTCCTGATGATGGCGACGATGAACACGTGTGCGGGAGTGGCTCCGAGCGCGCGCATCGTCGCGATCTCGCGACGCCGGCGGATACCGACGAGCAGCAGTGCCGCCGATACGGCGATGAGTGACACAGCGAGCAAGCCGAATTTGAGGGTGGACATCGGTGCGAGGAATCGTGAGACATCCGAGGCGATTTCGGCCGCGTATCCGGCGGTGTCACGGACACGGACCGGCTGGTCGAGGGAGGCCGAGGCGATGTCGCGCATAACATCACCGGTCGTGGCCCCTGGTGCAGGGGTGATAAACAGCAGGCCGGGGCGCTGGGGTCCGAACAATTGCTCGGCTTGCTGGTAGGGCATATGTATTGTGCGGCCACCGGATTCCGGTGTCGCGATCACCGAGTCGACGGTGAAGCTCTGCATCCCTGTCAGGGTCGGCAACGACAGCTGGTCGCCTGGGCCGATGCCGTCCTCGCGTGCGAGCATCCCACCGATGACCAACTGTCCGGCGTCGAGGGCTGCTTGCGGAGCGAGCCCTGCCTGCGTCGCGTAGGGGAACGAAAGGTTGTCCTGCGCTTGGATATAGATCAGTTTCCCGGCGCGATGACCGACCTCGATCTCGGTCATCCGCGAGATTCCTGCTACCGACGACAGTGCCTGCAGCCCGGCGGTGGTCTTGCTCGAGAATTTCGAATCGAGCGGTCCGTAGTCGCTGAATCGGGTGGTGGTAGCCGCAACGCGCCCGGCTGCCTGAACGTCGGCGAGGTCGACGGAACTGCGGTTGATGGATAGCAGCAGACCCGACAACAAGACCGATACTGCGACCGGTACTGCGACTGCTCCAGCGAGGGCGGCCGTGCGGGCGGTGTCACCTCGAAGTCCCTGAAACGCGACCTGCACCAGCGCTGGCAGGCGCCCTACGACCAGGTCGAGACTGCGGACGCGCAGCAGTTGCGCGGCCAGCACACCGGCAAGGGCCAGCAAGGCGACCAACGCGATGACGACACCGGCGTTGGCCAGAGCGTTTTCCCACAGACGCAATCCGCCGCGTGCGGTGGCGAGTCGGGTGGCGGCTATCGCTGCCACCCCGGTCGCGGCCAGCAGCCCACATCGCAGCCACAAACTGCGCGGCGCGGCGTTGTCACGCTCCGAACGGCCAGACAACTCGCCCGCGAGCTCGATATGCCGCAACGACACGATGGGCACTGCCGCGGCGACGACGGCCAAAACGATCCCGATCGCACCGACCCAGTAGGCCGACATACCGCCCGCCACCGGCACCGCCACACCCAGGTATTGGGAGATCAGATCACTGGCGCTTGCCACCAGAGGCCTGGCCAGCAGAGCTCCTGCCACGACACCCTCGAGCGATCCCACGACGCCGAGAACGATCGCCTCGGTGAAGAACCCGACTGCCAGCAACGACGGCGCGGCGCCCAGGGCGCCGGTGACCGCGAGGTCGCGGCGCCGCTCGGCGATCGACAGCCGCACGCTCTGATAGACCAGCAGGCCCCCGACTCCCAGATGGTTCCCATCATGACGAAGCGTTACTCGCCCGAGGTTCGTGAGAGGGCCATCCGTCTGGTCCTCGAGCGCCTCGATGAGTTCGAGTCTCCGTATGCCGCCGCCCGCGCGATCGGCCCGCTGGTGGACGTGCATTACGAGACGTTGCGCGTGTGGGTGAAGAAGGCGCTCGCGCAGGGCGCGCCGCCGACCGGCAAGGCCGGTGCGGGGTTGTCGGGGGCCGAGCGTGAGGAGCCGGCGCGGCTGCGCAAAGGGGTCCGAGATCTCGAGCAGGCCAACGAGATCCTGAAAGCGGCCTCGGCTCTTTTTTGCGCGGGAACTCGACCCGCGACGCCGCTGATCGTCGGGTTCATAGACGAATACCGCCAGGTCTTCGGCGTCGAGTCGATCTGTCGTGCGCTGACCGCGCAGGGAATCCAGATCGCGCCCGGGATCTATCGCAAGGCGCGACGTCGACCACCATCGGCGCGCGATATCGCAGATGCTGACGTGGAGAACGTATTACGTGATCTGGTGGGGCGGCCGAGCAGATGTATGGCCGCCGGAAAATGACCCGCTTCCTGCGCCGCCGCGGCCATGATGTCGCGTTCTGCACCGTGGACCGGATGGGCGTATGTGGCGTTCGTGTTCGACGCCTACTCCCGGGCGATCGTCGGCTGGACCACGGCCGCGACTAAAACGACCTCGCTGGTGTCCAAGGCGCTCAACATGGCCGTGTGGCGGCGTGATCATTACGGGCACCCGATCGAGCCCGGCCTGATCCACCACAGCGACGCCGGGGCGCGGTACACGTCAGTGAAGTTTGTTGAATCACTTGCGCTGCAGGAACTCTCAGCGTCTATTGGATCGGTTGGCGGTGCCTGCGACCCGAAAAAAAGCCCCCGAAAACGCCGCCCGACTACTGAAACTCACGCGATCCGCTTTGGACAGGTTCCTCCGAAGGCCTAGTCACGGATTGACCGCGGTCTATCCGCCGATTCGCAGAAGCTTTCGCTGGTGGAAGGCGTGTGCGCAGTGGTCGTGTCGCCTTCCGGACACAATTGAGCGTGAATGCCTTTGCGATGCAATGGCATTCACGCTCTTCTGTCTAAAGGCCGAAGCTGCCGGTAGCGGGCTTGCCGGTGGCGGGGACCGTGATCTGGGTGAAGACGGTGAACTCCTCTTCCCACTTGTTCACGCAGCCGCCTCGGGTGTCGATGATCGAACCCGGCTCGAGTCCGCTGAGGGTCACCGTGATCGTCTGGCCGGCGCGGGCCAGCGTCTCGTTGCGGGCGGGCTCTTCGTAGCCGTCCAGGGGTTTGCTGTCGCCGAAGAAGACGCGTTGACCGTTGATGGCGGCTTCCGCCCAGCATGTTCCGCGGTCGTTCGGATTGCGCAGGGTGGCGCTCACCGTGCCGACATTGGCGCCGGTGAAGCTCACCTCGGGGGCGGTGAACGGCGTGTCCGCGCTCGCGGGTACGGCGGTCAGGGGGCCGAACGCGATAGCCGCGGCGGGAGCGAGAAGTCCAATCCTGGAGATTCGTCTGTTGATCACGTCGACCGATGATTCCACGGAATGCCCGCTATCCGTGACCATGGTAATCGGGGCTGGAACTATCGATCCGAACAAGCTAGCTTCGCTCGCGCGATATTGGTGTCTGGCGGGATGTCTCGGGATAGTTTGCCTACTCGTGGCCGATCAACCGTCAACTCCGCACGACGCCGTGTTCCGCAAGCTCATCGCCGGAGCCGCCGAGATAGCCGGGAAAATGCGTGCGGTCCTCCCGGCGGTGATGGCTGCACGCATCGATTGGCGCACACTGCAATTGCGTTCCTGCAATCCGGTCGCCAAAGGCCTGTACCTGCGTGACGGTGATCCTTGGTTCACGCTTGTTGTTGGGCACGAACGGTTTCACGGTCCGGACTGGTCGCCATGGTCGTCGAAGGCGCGGTGCGGGGCCAGGTCCAGGCGTACCGCAGGATGAGGGCGAGAAGGATCAATTCCAGTACGATGCCGAGGCCGTAGAAGTACAGCCAGGACGCGCCCACGATGTTGAATGCCGTGACGGGGACGTAGAGCGAAGCCACGATGAGGTTCGCGATGCGGTTCACCCTGGCGCGCAGCGTCATCGACAGCACGACCATGAAGATCGGGACGGCCACGAGGGTCAGTGCCGTGGTCGAAAAGGTCTGGGAGAGAGCGAATTCGAAGACCCTGCCGTCGAGGATGTCTTCGACGACGCCGGGCGTGAAGAAGTTGAGAATGTCCACGTAGGCGTACAGGAACATGAAGCTCGTCCACGCTGCGGCGAGCTTGGCTCGCACCGGGATCGGCTGGTCTTCCAGTGCGGTGGCAGGTTGGCGTGTTCTCATCATGGGCTCCGGTGTGGTGCGAATCGGTAGGTCCACGATTGCTGAGCCCCGCGGTGGGCACACCGGCCCGGAGGCCGGAGTTCGCCTGGCCGATGGCATGATCCCGCTCTCGTACTTTCGGCGGGTACGCCGAGGCGCGCCGCTCCCTAGGATGAAGCCGTGGTCACTGTCCGGCGCTCCATCTGGCATGAGCCGCGGCCTGTTGACGCCCCATCCATCGGTCGTCTCGACTGGCTGCTGGCAGGCGTGTTCGCCGCCGCCGTCTTGGTCGAGGGCATCGTTCGGCCGGGCTTGGACCGGCGACCCCTGGTGGTGATGCTCGCCCTGGTGCTGATGCCGGCCCTGCTCTGGCGGCGGGGCCGCCCCCTGATGGCGGCCCTGGTCGGGTGGGGCGTCGCCGGGCTGCTCGCGGTCCTCGAACTGACCGCGCACGCCGGAGACCTCGGCCTCTACTCGATGTTGGCCGTCCTGATCCTGCTTTACTCTCTGGTGCGGTGGGGCTCGGGACGGGAGATGGGTTTGGGGACGGCGTTCGTGACAGTCGTTGTCGCGCTGGGGATGTACGCCGCTTCCGCCGGCTGGGCCGACGTTTTCGGCGGAAGCGTTCTCTTGCTGTTGTTCGTCGCCCTCGCGGCGGTGTTCCGCTATCGCGCGGATCTCTGGCATCGGCAACAGCGTGAGATCCGCAATCAGGAGCGGGTGGCGCTGGCGCGCGAGCTGCACGACACTGTGGCCCACCACGTTTCGGCCATCGTGGTGCAGGCGCAGGCCGGTGGCGTGGTCGCTGGCATTCAGCCGGAGAAGGCTGCCGAGGTCCTGGCCGCGATCGAGTCCGAAGCGTCGCGAACCCTGGCAGAGATGAGATCCATGGTGCGGGTGCTGCGTGAGGACGAAGCCGCCGCCTACTCACCGCCGCTGGGTGTCGCGGACCTGCCTGCTCTGGCGCGCGCCGACGTGACGCCCACCGTCGAGGTCTCGCTGGACGGTTCGCTGACCCGGCTGGCACGACCCGTGGACGCCGCGCTCTACCGGCTCGCGCAGGAGGCGCTGACCAACGCCGTACGGCACGCTCGGAGCGCGACCCGCGTCGGGATCGACGTACGCCGGGAGGGCGACGCTGTCAGACTGCGTATCAGCGACGATGGACAGACCGAGCCGGGGCCGGTCCCCGAGCCCGGGTTCGGCCTGCTGGGCATGGCCGAACGCACCCAGCTCCTCGGCGGATCGCTCTCCGCGGGGCCGGGGCCCGCGGGTGGCTGGGTGGTCGAGGCGGTGCTGCCGGTGGAGGTGCCGGCATGAGCATCCGTGTTGTCGTAGCCGACGACCAGGACCTGGTCCGGACCGGGCTGGTAATGATCCTCGGCGCGCAACCCGACCTCGAGGTCGTGGGGGAGGCAGCAGACGGGCTCGCAACGCTCGACCTGGCAACCCGGCTGCGCCCCGATGTCCTCCTCGTCGACATCCGGATGCCCGGGCTCGACGGCGTCGAGGTGACGCGGCGCCTGGCCGGGCCGGACGTGACCGACCCGATGGCGGTCGTCGTGATCACCACCTTCGACCTCGATGAGTACGTCCTCGGCGCCCTACGCGCCGGCGCCCGCGGCTTCCTGCTCAAAGACGCCGGGCCGGAGCTCCTCGTGCAGGCCATCCACGCGGCGGCCAACGGCGACGCGCTGATCGCACCCAACGTCACCCGCCGGCTGCTGGCGACCTTCGCCGACCAGGCGCCGGTGGCACCGGTTCAGCCCATCGACCCGCTCACCGAGCGTGAGGAGGAGGTGCTCGCGCTGGTGGCCCGGGGCCGGACCAACGCCGAGATCGCCACCGAACTCTTCGTCGGCCTGAGCACTGTCAAGACCCACGTCGCATCGTTGATGACCAAGCTCGGCGCCCGCAACCGCGTCGAGATCGCGATATGGGCATACGACACCAGACGCATGAGAGCCGTCTAGGCCGATCCGAAGGGCGCCTGGGCCGCAACCTCGCCAACAGTCGCCTGATCGCGGATGCCGTGTAACGGTTCCGAATCACCGGCTTGGCTTGGTAGTTCGTGAGCTGGTGTAGGTCCGAACCGACGAGATGACGATGGACTGCCGAGACCCGGGATTCGCCGTATTGGGCGAACAGGTCCATGGCGGCATTGCGGAAAGTGCTTCAAGTGCGTGTTCGACGCTAACACCTGATCCGTATCCCCATCTGCCCGCCCCGGCAGGGCGGCTCACACCTGCGATCGTGTGAACGGCCATCCAAGTGACGTTGCGATTCCGCGAGGTATCGATTTGCGCGGCGAGTCCGAAGGTGGTTTGCGCCGAGCCCGCGTTGGTGTTGGCACAGCGGGATTTGGGTGGATCGCTGTCGGGCGCACCTAGTTTCGGTGGCGGCGCCGCTCTGCCCCCGGCCCGTATTCGGGACCCGCCGACTACCGCAGCGGAGGACACACGGATGACAACGAGAACTCTCGACCAGAAGCGCACGCCGGCAACCGAAGTCGGGGAAGACGTCCGAGGATTGCCGCTCGTGCCGAGATCCTGGCGTAATCTTCCCGAGCTGGCGAAGTTGCTCATGGTCTTCTCCGGGTGGATCGACGATCCCGGTGAGCAACTGCGCGATGCCGGCCCGATCTATCGGATGCCCTTTCCGAATCTGCCCTGGCTGCTGCGGAACTATGTCGCGGACTCCTATATCGACGGATTCTTCGGCGAGACCGTGCTGATCACCGAGCCTCGGCTGGTGCGGGAGCTGTGTTCGCTGCCGGCGGATCAGCTGGACTACGAGGCCTTCAAGAAGTTCCTGCTCTATCTGACCGGCGCGCAGGGCCCGTTCACGCTCGGCGGCCGCGACCATGTGCGGATGCGGCGGGCGATCGCGGCGGAACTGACGCCGGCGCGGGTGGAGAGCTATCGAGAGCGGATTGTGGAACTGCTCGACCGGAGGATCGACGAACTTCCGCTGGGTACCCGCGTCGAACTGCACGACTTCCACACCCGATTCACCCAGGAGGTGATTCTGCGTGTCGTATTCGGTTGGGACTGCTCTGATTTCGATGAGTTGAGTGCCGCGCTCCGTGCCGTGACGGACTATATCGAGTCGGAGACGGAGAATGGCAGACGGCTGCTCACCTACATGTTCACGGCCATGATCACCTTGCGTCGCGGCAAGCACCCCGCGGAGCTGTCGGCCCGTCCCGATATGCCGTCTCGACTCTTCGCCAGGAAGGGCTACCGCCTCCGCAAGCGTTGCGATGCGCTGATCTATCGCAAGATCGCCGAGCTGCGGGTCCGGCCCAATGACAGCATCGCCGCCCGGCTCATCCGGTACGGGGCGGGGGAGAGCCCGGCATGGACCGACAAGCGGCTGCGCGACGCGATCGCGACCATGGTGCTCGCGGGGCACGACACCTCGGTCAAGTCCTACGACTGGTCCGCGCAGTACCTGATGCACAATGCGGGCCCCCGGGAGAAGACGATCGCCGAGGCGCGTGCGGGCCGGACCGATCGCTATGCCCAGGCGGTGGGGATGGAGGCCTTGCGCATGGAGCCGCCCCCGATCGCCGCCATGCCGTTCCCGGCCTACCGCGATATCGCGGTGGGCGGCTATCGAATTCGCAAGGGCACCATGATCTACATTCCGACGACCGCGGTGCACTACAACGCCGAGCTGTACCCGCAACCGGAGCAGTTCCGCCCCGAACGCTGGCTCGGCACCACCCCCGATCGCTACGGCTTCATCCCCTTCGGCGTGGGACCGCATCGCTGCCCCGGCAGCACGTTCTTCCTCGTCGAATCGGCCATGGTGACCCAGCGGTTGTTCGGCCGCCTCGACCTCGAGCCCTGCCTGCCGGCGGTCGACGAAGCCCGCTTCACCTTCGGCTCGCGCAGCCGGGTCAGGGGCGATACCGAGGTGATCGTGCGCGCCCGCCGCGCCGCGAACGAGGTCCCGCGCTACCTGCCCACCCGAGACCAGCGATCGACGCCATGGCAAGACGAGTCGTTATCATCGGCCCCCGATACCAGGGACTCGGCCCGGTGCCCCTACCCGGGAGCGTCGCCCACATCGCTGTAAAAATCTCCACAACAAGGTATTTCGTGTCCCCGGCGGCGAACGATGCGTGTCGATATCGCGGCAGACCAGCCCCGAGCCCTGCACAACCTGGCCCAGCGTCATCCGATAGAAATGGGCTGCACCGTTGGGTCACAACGCACCGACCCGTATCGCTTGGGGAACTGCCTTATTGGCACACGGCGTTCCGGGCACGCTGATGAAGTGCCATGCGAACGGACCCGGCGGTAGCGATGAGCAATGGCGTGCCGATCGCTATCGCGGTGACGCCGAATACGATTCGAGCGTGGGTCGGCATGCTGAGTCCCCGGGCGAGGCCGACCAGGATGACGAACGTGACCCAGGCGGCTAACAGCAAAATGGCGGGCCAGCGAGGAACGGACGAGCGTGCGATCATCATTCTTTCTGTTCCTTCGGGGTGGATGTCTTGTCATAGGGGTAGGTCCGTTGTCTGCGGGGCCGCGTGGGTGCAGGACCGAGGTCACCTACCCCGGATGCCCCACCGGCGATCAATGCGCCGATCCAATAGCCGACACACTTGACGATCCACACCACGTATTTCCAGAACATGGTCGCCACCTTTCAGGCCACTGAGGGCGGAAGCGGTTCCGCTCGGGGAGGGGATATCGTTTGCCGCGTCATCCAAAAATCTTTCCGTACAGCCATTTGTGCCGTAGTAGGCGCCGAGTCCGATACCGGCTGCGGCGAGCCCGGGCAGGAACCCGGTGCCGAGCACTGCGGGTGCGGCGACGGTTACGTCGGCTCCTACCACGCCAGATGTGATTGCTTCTCCGGGGTCGACACCCGATCGGATGTCCCTGTAGATGCCGACCGGGGCCGAGATGATCGGTGCGCCGAACCGGCCGAACTTGGTTGTGTATTCGGCCGCGAGCAGACTTCTGTCCACCAGCGATGCGCTGCCGTCCAGTAACCCCGCCAGGGCAAAGTTCTGCGCCTGGGGGGCCAGGAGTTTCGACCCTTGTGTGACTGTTTGCCCGGTGAGGAATTTCGGTGCGTCCTTGGTTGCGGTTTCCAGTACCTTCTCGGTCATCGCTTCGAACTGGCCGGTCGTGGCGTTGTAGACCTGCCCGTCGCCTTGGAGCAGCACGACCTCACCCTTGTCGTTGAGGGCGGTGCCAACGATCGGCTGTGTGTCGAGGGTCCCGTCGGGGTTCGGCCGGGACAGCGTGACGATGGTCTGCCCGTCGGGTGTCGTGGTTTCGGTGGCGATGCCGCCTCCGGGCTGGACGTAGGAGTTGCTGGACGCGTGCCCGCTGGGTGTCTCGTATTAGGTGTGGACGTCGGTGGCGACCGGCTCGGTGGCGTCGGTCAGGACGCCGCGGGGGAGGGCCTGCACCCCTTCCTGCGGCACGTCGACGCCCTCGCTCAGGTGATCGGGGCCGGGCTGTCGCCGGACAGCAGCAACTGGGGGAGCTGGGTGAAGGTCCAGGTTTCGGGGGTGCGGTGCAGGACGTAGACGATGTCGAAGCGGTTGGCGGGCCAGGATTTCGGGGGTGCCGGGGTGATCGTGCCCATGGCGTCGAGGATGGCGGCGATGTTCTGGTGCTCCCAGCAGATGAGGACCGGTGCCGTCGCGGTCGTCAGGGCGGCAGCCAGCTCCTTTTCCTGGCCTTTGGCGAAGCTGGTATTCGGCGTCAGACCGAGGTCGGCGGCCAGCGGTGTGATGGTCTGCAGTGGGCGTTTGCTGCCGTGGCTGCCGGGATCGGCGGCGAAAATCGTTGCGGGGCGCGCCAATCCGGGGCGCAGTGGCGCGGGTTCGTCGTCGGTGGTGTGAGGGTCGAACAGGCCGGTCAGGGCGCCTGCGCGGGTCCAGCCGAGGACGGTGAGGGAGTCGGGGTCCCGGTCCCCGTCGGCGGTGATGCCGTGCGGTGCGCCGGAATCGGTGGGCTTCTCGGCGTGCCGGATGATCATCACCAGGTCCGCGCCGGGGCCGGGCGGGGAATCGGTGGCGGACGTCGTCGTCCGATCAGCGCTGCTGTGCTCGGTTCCGCGACCGCACGCGCCGAGCAGCGGAACCAGCCCGGCGGCGAGGAGGAGGGCTCGCCTGTCCACCACCGGAACGCTACCGGCGGCATGCCGGGAAACGGCGCCGACACACGCCTCACCGGCGCGGCCGCGCCGGTGACCATCGATGCAATACACAGTTCTCGAGATCGGAGTTGGCTGGGCCTGATCCCGCGAGGGTTGACGTGCTTTCGTGTGAATTCCCGATCCTTTCCTGGCCGGTCCGGACTCGGGGTGTGGTCCGCTCAGGCGGGGTTTTCGACGGGGAGCCTTTACCAGACCTCGATGACGGCGCTCTGCGATGCCGAGCGTGATCAGCGCGTCCTCGGGCAGCTCGGTGCCGGACTCATTCGGTGCCGTCGATCCGCGGGCCGCAGTGCCGAGGGTGGCGGGGTCGGCAGGTCTGCCGCAGGCTCAGGCGGGCTCGAACATGTCCACGACGGTGTACCGTTGTCTCGGGGAACCACCCGGCAGCAGTGTCTTGCCCTGGTTAGGATGCCGAACTCGGTGAACCGCTCTCGGTGTCGTACGACGAATTCGGGGACCGGATGCGAGAAGCGGTGCGCGGCCCGACGCCGAACGATGTCGGCCCGGACTCCGCATCGCGGGGGAGATTCACTCGGGTAGCGGTGGTGGTCTCGTCGTAGCGGATCGGTTCAGAATGATGAGCCGGTGCCGCCGAAGGGCCATGGTGGAATCGGGCCGTTGTCGATCACCACGTTGTCGTATCTGATCCCGAAGATCGGGTTGGCGTGGCTGCACGAGCCGGTGATGTCGGTCGAACAGGGCTCGCTGCTACTACCGCATCCGCCGCTCACGCTCGATGTCCTGTGCGCCGGAAGGTAGGCCCGGGTGACGCGTTCCACTCCGAAACCGCAGTTGAAGATCACGTCTACACGGTAGGTGTCGTCGGTGTCGTTGCGGCACCAGAAGTCGGTGCACGAAACCCCCGGGGCCAATACGGCCGTTGTCGTCGCGGCGGCTTGGGGAGCGGTAACGCCGCCGGCGAGAGCGAACAGGGGCCCGGTTAGGCCCAGCAGGGCTGTCAAACGGCGATGCATATCAACCCTTCATGCTTCGCGATCGAATTCGCGATCGAATCTACCGTCCAGGCCCGGGTCCGCGAAGGGTCGGATCGATCGTGCATGGGCCCAAGTTGTGTTGGCTTGCTATGGATTTCACTTTGTGATCATTGGCGATGCCGACGCCGGCTACCCGAGTGGAAGTGCGCCGTCGATGCCGCCGACGTCGGTGATCTTCCAGTCGGTGTCGCGGTCGACGGTGACGTTGTAGGTGACGGTGGTTTGGGCGCCGTCGGGGTTCTGGGCGTTGGTGGAGGAGACGTTCACGAAGACGTTGACCTTGTAGAGGCCGTTGGATTCGGAGACCACCTTGGCGGTGATGGGTTGGCCGGTGGAGGTCCATTTCAGGGGGGTGAGGAGCTCTTGGAGTTTGGGGGCGGTGGCGTCGAACTTGTTGGACAGGGCGGGAACGGTATTGGCCTTCAGGCGGGCGACCCAGGCGTTGAAGTCGGCGAAGTTGACCGTGGAGGCGCCGACGGCGTAGTCGGTGGCCGCTTGTTCGGCACGGGAATTGGCGGTGGCCGCGGCGTCGCGTTCGGCGAGATTGTCGCGGGCCGCCACCAGGAAGGCGCCGAGGATGAGTGCGGCGAGGGTCGCCACGGTGAGGGCGGCCGACAGTGCGAGGGTGGAGAGCGGGACGGAGACGGCGCGGCGTGGTGGGTTCGGCCGCGTCGGGCGTGCGGATTTCGCTTCTGCCGCAACGGGTTCGGTGGCGTCGTCGGTGGTTTCGGTCGGCTTGTCCGGTTGCGTTGTCATCGGGTCTCCCACTGTGTTCGAACGGGCTATTCGACGGTGATCTGCAGGCGCAGGGTGCCGTCGGGGGTGGTGGCGTGCAATGCCTGGCTGATGAGCGCACCCAGGTCCAGTTGGCTGATGATCGGGGTGGCCAGGGCGTACAGGGGTGCGAGCAATGGTCCGTAGGGGGCCATGGCGGGGCCCATGGCGTCGAGTTCTTCGGTGAGTTCGGCCAGGAACGGGGACAGGCCCAGGGCGGTGTCGGTGTTCTCGAGGAAGGAGTCCGGTGCGTTGCCTGCGCGGATGACGCGGGCGATGGAGTCGGCGACCTCGGCGACGCGGGGTCCGAAATCGGCCCACGGTCCGGAGGCGTCCAGCAGCGCCGGTTCCGCCCAGTCCATATCGGTGGCGTTGGCCTGCATGGCCAGCAGCATGCGGCGGATCAGGTCGGTGCGGCTGAGCAGGGTGGCGGCCAGCAGGTTGGTCGATCGCGACAGTTCCGGAATCAGGGTTTCGGTGCCGGCCACGGCCTGGCCGAAGGTGTGCACGATGGAGGCCAGTGCGGTCGGATCCAATTGCCGCACAAGGTCGGTGGTGCTGCGTGCGATGTCGGGGATGGAGGCCGGTGCGCTCACCGCGTCGGCCCGCAGGATGTCGCCGTCGCGCAGGTAGGGACCCGCTCCGGAGGAAGGCTGGAATTCCAGATACGCCTCGCCGAGACCGGACAGGCTTTCGATGCGCGCGGGGCTGGCGGCGGGGATCGGATGGTCGGCGCCGATATCGAGGCCGATGCGCACCCCGCCCGGCACATGGGTCACCTCGGTGACGCGCCCGACCTCGACGCCCGATAGCAGCACCTTCGAACGGGGCAGCAGCCCACCGGATTCCGGCAGGCTCATGGTCGCGGTGATGCGCTCGGAGAACCAGTGCACCCGGACCACGCCGACCGCCAGGTACACGCTGCCGAGCACCATGATGACGAGGATGCTGAGCAGGGACGGCCACGCGCGTGTTCTCATCGGACGACTCCGAGCATGCGCAGGGCGCGCACGATCGCGTCGATCTGTGCGTCGGCGGGCACCTCGCCGGCCGTGCCCTCGACGCTCACACCGGTGAAGTTCACCTTCGCGCCGCGCTCGACGAACGGAATGATCTTGTCGCGCAACAGGGCGACGAGACGGTTGAGATTGGACGGCGCGGTCAGATCCAGGGGATTGTGCGCCAGCAGCAGCGGGACGAACGCCTTGGCCGCCGCGTCCGCGGACCTCAGCAGCGGGGCCAGCGGTACCACCGCGTGCCCGATGACGCCGAGTGAGCCGACGATACCGAGGGTGTTCACCAGCGACTGCACATCCGCCGGAATCTCCCGCGCGCCGCGTTCACTGAGCAGGGCGTCGAGTTCCCGCGGATTCTCCAGCACCGCTTCCAGATCGCGCTCGAAGGCGTCCAGGGACCGGTCCAGCACATCCTGATGGGCCGCCAGGTCTTCGACATTGGTGCCGAGCCGGTCGAAAATCCGTGCCGTTTCCGACGTGTCGCCCGGCAGGACGGCATTGGTCTGGTTGATGATCTCCTGAATCTGCTGTGGCGCACCGCCGCCGACGAAGGTCGACAGCCCGGCCAGCAGATCCTCCACTTGCAGTGCGGGTTTGGTCCGGTCGAGCGGGATGGTGCCGCCCGGCGGGATCGTCGCGCCGAAATCGCCCGGGGGAGTGGTGAGTCCGATGTAGACATCACCCAGGATGGTGTTCTGGCGTAACTGCACGGTGGTGGTCGCGGGCAGGGTGACCGCGCTGGAGATCTCCACCACCGCTCGCACGCGGCCCGGGGTCGACGGACCGGGGTCGACCACGCCGATCGAGCGCAGGCTGCCGATTTTGGCGCCATTGGCGACCACCTTGGCCTGGGCGGGCAGGTTCAGCGCGTTCGCGAATTCGATGTGCACCCGGTAGGTCGGTCCCGGCACCGCGGCGCCCGGCATGGGCACCGACGCCGGATCGAACGCGCAAGCCGCCGGTAGCGCCGCGACGCCGGCCAGCGCCGCGGCGAGCATGCGCCGGGCCGATGACGGTGCGGCCGTGTCCCCGTATTTCATTGCGTCCCCGCCATTCCCAGGACCAGCGGCACCAGGTCCACATTCACCAGACCGTTCTCGGCGCCGCGACATCTGCCCGGAGCCAGCGAGTTGACGACCGCGCACACCTGTTCGGCGCTCTCCATCGGCAGCGCCACCCGCGGCGCGGCGTAGGTCAGGCGCGCCTGACCGGTCTGCGGATCGATGAACCGCTCGAACGCCGACACGATCGCCGGAATCATGTCGATGAGCTGCTGCAGGCTGCTGACCTGCGCCGCCAGCAGTTCGAGTTTCGGCACCGCCGCATCCAGGCCGTTGAGGATGGACCGGCCGTACTTGTGCGCGATGGTGTTGAACCACGGCAGGATGACCAGCAGCGAGTCCACGATCTGCGTGGTGCGCTGCCATACCTCGTTGATGAAGCCGAGCCCCTCATCGGCCTGGGTCAGCGCCACTTTGATGTCGCCCCAGTTGACCGCGATGCTCTCCACCACCGAGCCGAAGGCGTCGAGCAGCGAACCCAGATGACCGATGCCCGCGTCGCGTCCGTTCAGGGCGGCGCTCAGATCCTTGATCAGCTGGTTGAGCTTCTGCCCGGATCCCGCGGTGGCCTGATCGAAGGCTTTCACGCTCTCTCGCAGCCGGTCCTGTTCGGCCGGGTCACCGTGTCCGGTGAGCTCGTCGGCCAGCGTGGAGAAGGCCTCCAGCGTCCGGGTGAGGCTCTTGGGGGTGAATGTCTTCGTTATGCAGGTCTTCCGGTCCCATCGAGCGGGAGAGGTGTTGTCGCTCACCACTTCCAGATTCCGGTCGGCCACGATGGTGTCCGACACCGTGGTGGCGCTGACCTGTCCGGTCAGCGGATGCTTCGCATCGATCGCGAATTCCACCCGTACCGAGCCGTTCTCGGGTTCGACCGCGGTCACCGTGCCGACCGGGACGCCCAGCATGGTGACGTGGTTGCCCTCGTAGAGGCCGATGGAATCGGGCAGGATCGCGCAGTAGGCGTGGGTCGGCCGCATCGGGTCGAACGCGATGAGATATCCGGCGGCGGCGAGGAACAGCGTGGCGAGCACGCCGACCGCGGTGACCAGACCCTGGGCTGCGAGGATGCGTTTCATCTCAGCAGCTCCTGCCCGGCAGCGGGACGCAGACCGAGGGGCCGGTGAGGGTGATCGCCGACTGGTCGACCACCAGCCCGTCCTGCGGTGTCACCGCGGTGGTCAACCGGGTCTTGATAGCGCCCAGCCCGGTGAGCGCCTGATCGAAGCGCCGCCCCAGATCCTCCAGTGCGGGAACCGATTCGGCGAGCTTGTCGGCCAGCGGCTCGAGCTCGCCGCGCCAGGCCGGTTCGATGGCCGCGATCCGGGACAGCACTTCACCGGTCACCCGCAGCGATTCGGCGATCTCGGTCTTCTTCGCCAGACCGTCGGTTTCCAGCTGTCCGATCTTGCGCACGAAGGTGCCCAGCAGCGATTTGTTGGTGTCCACGGTGGTGAGGTATTCGTCCATGACCGTCAGGGCGCGCGACACATCGGTGTTCTGCCGGTTGATCAGCGTCACCAGTGATTCCACGGCGCCGCCCATGCGCCGCAGCGCATCCGGGCTGTTCGACAGCGAATCCTGCAGTGCCGCGAAGTTTCTCCGCAGGGTGTCGCCGTCCACCTCGGAGATCGGTGTGGCCGCGTCCTGGATGGTGCGAATCAGGCTGTAGGGCAGGCGAACCCGGTCGGCGGGAATGGCCCGGCCGCCGAGCGGCCGGTCACCGGCCGGAAAGGCGGCGATGTAGTGGCCGCCGACCACGGTGAGCATGCGCACCTCGAGGCTGGTGCGATCGCCGAGGAAGACGTTGTCGTTGACGGTGAAGGTCATGCGCACCCGGTCCGGCAGCAGCTCCAGCGATTTCACCGAGCCGACATGGATTCCGGCGATACGGATCTCGTCCCCGGCGCGCACGGCGCGAGCCTCGGACAGTTCGGCGGTGTAGGTGGCCTTGCCGAGGGACAGCACATAGACCAGGCCGGTGACGAACACCATCACCGCCAAGGCGAGTACGCCGATCAGTCCGAGGCTCAGTTCCCGTCCGGCCGCGGCCGCCTCGTACGGGTCGTGCCCGCCGGCCAGGGCGCTCAGCCGCGACCGTAATCCCCTGCGGGCGGTGGTTTTCGGCGCGGTCACGGTCAGTTCTTGCATATCGAGATCCTCTGGCCGCTGATCAGCACCGAGAACGGCGCGGGCACCTCGGCGGCGCCCTTGGAACAGGTCGGGTCGATCCGGCTCGCGCTAGCATCGGCGGGCGGCAGCAGATTCGCGAGGGACTGCAGCAGGCCGGGCAGCCGGCCCAGGACGTCGAGCGCCTGATCCGGATCGGGGAACAGCAGGCGCAGATCGTGTTCCAGCACCGGATTCGCGTTCTCGGTGAATCCGAGCGAAGTCAGCAGGCTGTTGAGCGGACCCAGCGCCGAGGGGGCGACGGCGGCGAAGTCGAGCAGCCCGTCGAGTTCGGTGCGGAACGCGGTGAACACGTCGGCGATACCGCGCAGCAGCGTCACCAGATGCGGTGACTTGCCGCCGATCTGGCTCGAGATCGCCTGGAGATTGGACAGAATCAGCGACAGCACCGCCTGCCGATCGGACACGTAGCGGCTGAGCTGTTCGAAAGCATCCAGTGCCGGGCCGATGCCGTCACCATCGCCCTCGATCACCGCGAGCACGTTCTCGGTGAACTTGTTCAGCGCACCGGGGGAGAACTCCGCCAGCACCGGTTGCAGGCCGTTGAACAGCTGCGTGATATCGAAGGAGGCGACGGTCCGCTCCACCCCGATGAGCGCACCCGCCGGCAACCGCTCTCCGGACGAATCCGGCTGCCGCACATCGACATACCGCTGACCGGTCAGCGTCTGGTATCGGATGGCCAGCCCGCTGCTGGTGTACACCGGCCGGTCGCCGCGCACGGTGAAGTCGATGACACCGTGTGTGCCCCGCAGCTCGATCCCGGTGACCTTGCCGACCTGCACACCGAACATCCGCACATCGTCGCCGACCTTCAGACCGCTCACATCGGTGAATTCGCCCTGATACGAGACGGTATCGCCGCCGACCGGCCGCAGAATGGCGCTGATCACCACCAGCAGCAATGCCAGCATGGCCGTGGAGAACAGTCCGAGCCGCCACAGCACCGCGTGAGTCGACCGCTGCCTCATCGCGTTTCCCCCGCCGGTGTGATGAGCGCCGCGAACGTCTGCTGCCCGAACAGTGGAATGCCGACGGCGGGCACGCCGCGCAGTGTGACGCCGACATTCACGGCCGGACCGTCCGGCGTGTCTGCGAAGATGCGGTCGAGCCGCTGGATCAGCTCGGTCGCCTCCGCATGGGAGACAGCCGGATTCGGCACGGTCGCCGCCAGCGCCTCGACCACCGGGACCAGCGGATCCAGCAGCCCGCCGAAGGTCGAGTCGACCGAGGTCAAGGTGGCGGCCAGCTGTTCGAGCACATTGCGGCGCAGCATGTGCACGGAGGCGTCGTAGCGGTCGCGCTCGGTCACGAAGATCTCGATGTCCATGATTGCCTTGGCCAGCCGGAACGTGGCCGAGGTGAAGGCGCCGAAGCCATTGAAGAACGAGGCGTATTTGTCCAGCAGATACGACGAGGGGTAGTGCTGGGTGTCGGCGACCAGGCGGCTCAGCGTGACGACCGCCTCGACCATGGGGGTGAAGGCGCGCAGATCGCCATTGAGCTGCGTCACCAGTGCGGTGAGCTCGGGTGTGAGCACCTCGGTGCTGGTCTCGGTGAGCGAGCGCAGCAGCGCCCCCATGGTCACATCGGTGACCCTGCCGGCCAGGTCGATGCGCTGCCCGTCGAGCAGCGGTGCGCCGCCGGCGCCGTCGCGCAGTGCCACCGCGCTGATCCCGAAAAGGTTTTCCGGCGCGTAGTCGACGGTGAGGGCGTCGGTGAGCCCCTCGGACTGCGCCGTGTCCAGCTCGAGGGTCAGCAGTTGGTGGCTCTGGTCGATGGGTTCGACAGCGGTGATGGCGCCGATCGCCACCCCGTCGTAGCGCACGGCGGCGCCGCTGACGATGCCCTCACCGATCTGCTCGGTGCGCAAGTGGATTCGGATGTGCTCGCCGGCGGCGCGCTCACCGTAGGTGTTCCACAGCGGCACCGCCGTCGCGACGGCGAGTACGGCGAGCGCACCGGCCGCGCGCGACCGCGTGCGGCTGATGCTGACTCCGGGGACTGCATAGTTCGGCATGACCTACCCGGGGAATTCGATCGAGGAATTGACGCCCCACAGCAGCAGGGTGAGCACCATGTCCAGGCCGACGATGGCCACGAAGCTGGCGCGCACCGCGCGCCCGGAGGCGATGCCCACGCCCTCGGGGCCGCAGGCGGCGAAAAAGCCGTAGTAGCAATGGATCAGGATGACCGCCACGCCGAACACCAGGATCTTGGCCACCGCGGCGAGGACGTCGTAACCGCTGGTGAACTGGAAGAAGTAGTGGTCGTACACCCCACCGGCCTGCCCGTGCAGCAGTACCACAACGGTCGAGCTGGCCAGATAGGACAGGATCAGCGCGATGAGGAAGGTGGGCACGATGGCGATGGCCCCGGCGACGACCCGGGTGCTCACCACGAACGGAATCGAGCGCAGCCCGAGGGACTCCAGCGCGTCGATCTCCTCCGAGATCCGCATGGCGCCGATCTCGGCGGTCATCCGGCAGCCGGCCTGCGCGGCGAAGCCCACGGCCGCGGCGATGGGTGCGAGCTCGCGGGTATTGGCGAAGGCCGACACCACCCCGGTGACCGATCCGAGCCCGATCATGTCCAACGCCGCGAAGGTCTGAATGCCGACGCCCGCTCCGATGGCCAGTCCCAGCACCACCAGCATGGGCACCGTGCCGCCGCCGACGATCAACGATCCACGCCCCCAGGTCATATCGCTGATATTGCGCAGCATCTCGGCGCGATAGTGACGCAGTGCCAGGGGAATCGCGGCCAGTGCCTGGCCGACGAACCCGAGCGCGAACCCGATGCCCTCCAGCGGCCCGAGCGTGCGCCCGCGCCGGTTGTACAGGCGGACAACCCAATTCAAGCCCTTGGGGGCGTACGGTGCGGCTGTCATCACGCCACCCGCATGGGCAGGAACATGGTGACCACCTGCGTGATCGCCAGATTCACCACGATGATCGACGCCACCGACAGCACCACCGCCGCATTGACCCCGTCGGCCACCCCGCGCGGGCCGCCCTTGGCTTCGAGCCCGCGCTGGCAGGCCACGATCACCACCAGGAATCCGAACAGCACCGCCTTGGCCAGCGAGATCCACACATCGGTGAGCACGGTGAACGCGCCGAAGGTGGTCCAGTAGCTGCCCGGCGTCACATTCTGCGCGCCGATGGCCACGAAGTATCCGGCCACGATGCCGACGAAGATGATCAGGATGTTCAGCAGCGGCGCCACCACGACCATGGCCGCCACCCGCGGAATCACCAGCCGGTGCACCGGATTGATGCCCATGGTGCGCAGCGCGTCGATCTCCTCGCGCACTGTGCGGGCCCCCAGATCCGAGGCGATGGCCGAGGCGCCCGCCCCGCCGAGCAGCAGGCCCGTGGCGATGGGCGCGCCCTGCTGGATCACGCCGAGCCCGCCGGCCGCGCCGATGAGCGAATCCGCGCCCAGCTGGTGAATCAGATTGCCGACCTGCACCGAGACGACGACGCCGAACGGCACCGCCATGAGAACGGCGGGCAGTGCGGTGACGGTGATCAGATACCAGGCCTGGTGCAGCATTTCGCGCCACTGGAATCTCCGGGTGAGCAGATCGGCGCCGGTTCCGCGGAGGGTTTCGACGCCGAGGTCGACCGTCCGCCCGAAGGTGCGCAGGCCCGCGATGGCGACGGCGGAGAAGTTGCGGCGGACGATCTGCAGGGCCGTGATCGTATCGCCCCGCATCCGGGTCGGCGACTCGGTCTGCATGTGGTGTTTCCTCACTGATGTCCTCCGGGCCGGATACCGGAAAACCGTTCGGCCGAATATCTTTTGTGCACGGTATGCAGTGCTGCCCGGCACGGCCCATGGCATGGCAGGCCAGGCGGTTGACCTTTTCCGACTGCGATCGCGCCCCCTGCCGGCCGAGCCGCTAGGACGCGAGCGGGACGGCGGGCAGGTGCGCGCGCACGAAGTCGGCGAGGGCGGCGGCGATCGGTTCGGGGGAGCCGTCGGCTCGGGGATCCGCGCCCGCGGCCACATCGCAGTGCAGGTAGCCGGGAAACCAGCGCGCGTTCTCGGGATACACGCCCCAGCCGATGAGCGCCTTGGTGAAACTGGAGTCGCCCATGAGGTTCACGTGCGGCAGGCGCGCCGCGCCCGCCTCGTGCCGGATGGGCGCCAGTGATCCGGTGCGGCAGCCGCCGAGAACGGCTGCGGCGTCGAGGCTTTGGCGGTTCGGGAAGTAGTCCTCGAACACATTGACCCGCCCGCCGGCCAGCATGGTGGCCAGCTCCGCGATGCTGACCACCTCACTGGCGGCCGTGGCGACCGGAATGCCGCTGCGCGTGGATTGCCTTGGTGCGTCCGCGGTTCCGCAACGGTCGTGGTCGCGCCAGCGGTACAGCTCGTCGAACGAGGTCGGGCTGTGGCGCGGTGCGGTGCCGCAGATCGCCCGGTACAGCGGGCG
This sequence comes from Nocardia sp. IFM 10818, assembly GCF_054655275.1. Lineage (NCBI taxonomy): Bacteria > Bacillati > Actinomycetota > Actinomycetes > Mycobacteriales > Nocardiaceae > Nocardia > Nocardia sp. IFM 10818. Next base: position 4,396,444 of record NZ_BAAHJH010000001.1, on the reverse strand, counting down.
CACGCCGGGGAGCTGGCCGGCCTCGAAGGAGAGCGGAAAGCTGCGCGGGGCCACGGCTTCGCTGTCGAAGGTTCCGCAGCTCATGGACAGCACCCCCATATTGATCGAGGTGTGCGCGCCGCCGAATAGGCCCAGCAAAGCCTGATTGGTCATCCGGAGATTGCGATAATCCGGTGTGCCGGTGAGGAATTCGCGCCACGTCCGGGCGGTGGAACCACGCAGGGTGATCCGCGGTGTGCCGGTGTCGGGCAGCAGCCGCAGAATATCGGTTTCCGCCTCGGGCGCCTGCAGGGCGGCCACCGCGATGGCCGCGATGAGGGCGAAGGCCTCGGGGTTGCCCCAACCACCCCGCAATACGGCGGTGCTGCGCGGCAGGATCCCGCGCCGCATGGCGGCCGGCGCGCGTTCGATGCCCCGCGCCGCCGCGCGCAGCAGGCGGGCCGGCAAGGGCCGGGTGGCCAGTCGCAGCGGGTCGAGATGGGTGATCGTATCGAGGGCGATGAGTCCGGCGATCTGCTCGTGTCCGGGTCGGCCGCCGAAATCCCACGCCGCGTAGGTTCCGGCCTGAATGCCGCCGAGGGAGTGCCCGCCCAGGAAGATCTTCTCCGCCCGCACGTCGGGATCCGGGATCTCCCGGCTCACGACCGCGTGCAGGTCCTCGACCGTGCGCGCCATCCCGAATTCGGCCAGGAAGCCCAGCTCGCGGTCGGACCGGAAACCGTCGAAGACGCGGCCGCCCACCGTGCGGCCGCCGTAGAAGTAGTCGAAGGCCAGGTGATAGTCGCCCTCGGCCACGGCCGCCTCGATGGCGGAATGGTCCTCGACACCATTGGCGCGGCGGTCGATCACCCACACTTCGGCGGTCACACCCGCGGCGCGCAGATTGCGAATCGTATTGCGGCTCAGCGGTTGCAGCGAGCGCGCGCCGGCAATGGCGCCGGGCAGCAGCACGATGACGGCGTCGGCCCGCGCCGGATCGTCCTCGGCGTCGGCCCATTTGACCCGCAGATGCCGCAGAATGTCGCACTCCCGCGGGTAGTTCGGGAGGTCTTCGGCCAAGGGTATCGTCTGGGCCACCATGCTCAGCTGGATCCCTCCGGCGGTCTCCAGCACATCCTCGGTCCGCACAGCGCCACCTCTCCCTCGCTCGAATTTCCGGTTTCGCGGTCGGATCAGCGTAGGAATCGAAGCCCGGAACTGGCCCTCACCAGGAAGAATCAGGCGTATTCGGACCATGGGGTGGCAGCTGGAATCAAACGCATGCAATCAGTGGCTACCGTCTGGTACAGCCTGTTGTGTAAGTTGGACCACACCGCAGGGCGTGGAGTTGATGTATCTCGCCACACCACGTGCGGGAACGCAGTTGATGGACGTCGATGAGGACACCGGGCACATGTTCGACTGGGATTTGCTGAGAAATACCTCCAGCGTTCACGTCTTGACGCGGCTCGCGGAGGAGCGCGGGGTGCCCGCCGGGGCCTGTCTGGCCGGAACCGGTCTGGCGCCCGAGGCGGTGATCGATCCGAATGCCGAGATCACCGCGCGACAGGAACTCACGGTGGTGCGCAATCTGCTGGCCCGCTGCGGTGATGTGCCCGGTTTGGGCGTCGAGGCGGGCAGCCGGTATCACATCTCCCTGTACGGGCCCTGGGGCCTGGCCCTGCTGAGCAGTCGCACCCTGCGTGACGCCGTGGAGGTCGCACTACGCTACGTGGAATTGGCGTTCGCCTTCGGGCAGGTCGAATTCGAGGAACGCGACGGGCTGGCCCATCTGCGTTTCGACGATCACGAGGTTCCCCCCGATGTGCGGGCCTTCCTCGCCGAACGGGTCATGACCGGTATCCACACCCTGGGCCGGGAGCTGTTCTCGGCGGCGATTCCATTGCGCAGCTTGACGTTTCGTCATGAGGCGCCCGCCGACATCACCCGGCACACGGCCGTGTTCGGCGTGCGGCCGGTCTTCGGGGCGCGGGCCAACGAGGCGGTGTTCGACGCGGCGTTCCTGGATCTGCCGCTGCCGCAGGCCAATGAGTGGGCGCGCGGCACCTGTGAGCAACTGTGCCGGGATCTGCTCGTGCGCCGCCACGCCCGCACCGGGGTCGCGGGTTCGGTGCGGGATCTGCTGGTGCGAGATCCGGGGGAGCTGCCGGATCAGGCGACGGTGGCGGCGGAGCTGTACATGAGCGCCCGGACGCTGTCGCGGCGGCTCAACGAGGAGGGCACCTCGTTCCGGGCGCTGCTCGACGAGGTGCGGCAGGCATTGTCGGAGGAACTGCTCGATCACACCGACATGACCACCGATCAGGTCGCCGCCCGACTGGGATACGCCGAGGCGGCGTCGTTCATCCGGGCATTCCGGCGCTGGAAGGGCTGCCCGCCCCAGGAGTACCGGGCACGTGGCGGGCGAGCGGCGGCGTCCCGGGTGGCGGTGACCGTGTAGCCCGCCGGGTCGCGTCCGAAACTGTCAATCGCGCGGCTGCCGCGGTGCTGGCGGAGCGCGCGAATCCACCGATACCGTCCCCCGGGAAATCGGCAGCGTGGAGGTCGCGACGTGGAAAATTCTCAGCCCCGGCAGCAGCATTTCGACTTCGACTGGATCGTGGTCGGCAGTGGATTCGGCGCCAGTGTCTCGGCGCTGCGGCTGTCCGAGAAGGGGTACCGGGTCGGGGTGCTCGAACAGGGCCGCCGATTCGCCGACGCCGACTTCGCCGAAAAGGCGTCCCAGTTGCGGAGATTCCTGTGGCTGCCCGCGCTCGGCCTGCGCGGCATTCTGCGCCTGGCGCCCTACCGGCACGCGATGGTGCTGGCCGGGGTGGGTGTCGGCGGCGGCAGCCTGGTGTACGCGAACACCATGTACCAGCCGCAGGGCGACGACTTCTACCGGCATCCGCAATGGGCCGAATTAGCGGACTGGCGAGCGGAATTGGCGCCGCATTTCGCGACGGCCACCCGCATGTTCGGAGTGGAGCCGTATCAGGGCGTGCGTGCGGTGGACGGTCTCATGCGCGAGCTGTCGGTGGAACTCGGTGTGCCGCAGGGCTATCGGCGCACTCCGGTCGCGGTGTTCTTCGGTGAGTCCGGAAAGACGGTTCCCGATCCGTATTTCGGCGGCGCGGGGCCGGCGCGCACCGGATGCGTGCGGTGCGGCCAGTGCATGCTGGGTTGCCGCTACGGGGCGAAGAACAGCCTGCCGAAGAACTACCTGTGGCTGGCGGAGCACGCCGGAGCGACGGTGCTCGCGGATTCGAAGGTCGTCGACATCGCGCCACTGGACGGTGGCACCGGTGCGAACGGCTACCGCCTCACCGTCCGCCGCCCGGGGGTACTTCCCGGTGCCGCACGGCACTTCACCGCCCGCGGGGTCGTGGTCGCCGCCGGCGCGCTGGGCACCAATGAGCTGCTGGCCGCGTGCAAGCGCAACGGGTCCCTGCCCGCGCTGTCGGACCGGCTCGGTGAGATGGTCCGCACCAATGACGAATCCATTCCGGCCGCCTCCACCGTGGCCGGTGACGCCGACTACCGCAGTGACGCGGCCATCACCTCCAGCATCTTCCTGGACGAGCACACGCATTTCACCAACAACACCTATGGCGACGGCGGTGCGCTGCTGTCGCTGGTCTACGGTCCCGCGACCACGGCGGAGTCGCTGCCGGGACGCTGGGCGCAGTTCCTGGCGGGCTATCCGCGATATCTGTGGCAGCTCCTACGCCACCGCCACTGGTCGCGGCGCACGGTGATCTTCACGATCATGCGCGGCACCGACGTGGCATTGCGGCTGCGGCACGGATTCGGGCCGGGACGCCTGCAGACCGAGGCGGTGGGGGCGGCGCCAGAGGGGGAGTCGGCGGTGCGGATCGCGCGGCGCGTGGCCGCGCTGGCGGCCCGGAAGATGAACGGCCGCCCGCTCGCCGCGCTCGGTGAGACGCTCGGATCCGCGCCGATGACCGCGCATTTCCTCGGCGGCGCGGTCATCGGCAAGGATCCCGGCCACGGGGTGATCGACCGCTACCACCGCGTCTTCGGCTACACCGGCCTGCTGGTGTGCGACGGTTCGGCGGTGCCCGCGAACGTGGGCGTCAATCCCAGCCTGACCATCTGCGCCATGGCCGAAGCGGCCATGGCGCGGATTCCGAATGCGGTTGTCACGCACTGAGACCGGCGTGGATCGGCTGAGTTCAGTCCGCGAGATCGGCGACCAGGACCTGCACCAGGCGGGTGTAGCGGCGCACCCGCTCGGGTAGTTCGGCCGCCCCGGCGGCGTCGACCACGCGCGGGTTGGTGAACTTCCGGGTGGTACGCCGATAGGTGGCCGTACCGCCGCCCGCGGCGCGCACATTGCGCAGCCAGTCGGATCTGCTGCCGTAGGGGAGCGGCACGATCAGCAGGCCCTCGGCGTAGTTCGCGACCACCGGGGTGGCGTACGGCTTGCCGGACTTGCGGCCCTGATGGTGGATCACGCTGTAGGGCGGGATTTTTCCGGCGTAGAGGCGGGTCAGCGGGTTGGTGATGTAGCGGTTGAAGGTGGGCAGCCACTCCGGGGCTATGCCGTCTCCGGATTCGTGATCGCGCACCCACTTCAGCGCACCGCGTCGCCACATGCCGGGTTCGGGCTCGATGCCGTGCGTCTTGAGCAGCATGGCGAGCATGTCGTAATGACCGACCAGCATGCACAGGTCGGCTATCTGCGCATCGGACAGATGGCGGGCCAGGGCCTCGAATGTGGGCTCGGAGATCATGCGATCGGCGTGCAGTTCGTCGACCGCGCGCAGCAGCAGCCGCTGTTGTCCGGTCCAGCCCTCGGCCTCCGGTCCCACGGCGACGCGTTCGACGGTGGCCAGGGACAACCCGCTGAATCGCGCCGCGTACACGTGGTGATGCCATTCGTAGCGCGCGCCCGCATTCCAGGCGGTGCGCAGGGTCGCCAGTTCGCAGTCCACCCGGGTCAGTTTGCTGCGCAACACGAGTCGGATACCGAGTGGAGCGTAGCTCAGGGCCATCCCTCCGCTGCGCCCCATCGCCTCGAGGACCTTGATCCGCCCTCCGCCGCCGATACGACCGCCCAGGCGGCCGGCGATCCAGGTCAGGGTGTGTGTCCTGGAGAACTTGCCGAGATCGGGGATGCGCTCGACCGATGCCGCCCGCCAATGCGGTGCCGCATCGGTGCGGGCGGCGACATCTGTCTCGAGTTTCACGGCTCTGCCCTTCCGATATTCCGCGCCCGGGCGAAGCGCACGGACCTCGAGAGCGTAAGAATCCGCCGCACGACAGAACATGATGTGATTCGCCAGCCGATTGACGATCGATGCCAACTGATTTCAGGATCCCGCGGCCATGGTGTTCGCGATCATTTCGTAGGTGCGGTAGTGCCCGACGAGCGTGCACAATTCCATGATCTGCCGGACGGTGCAGCGGCCGCGCAGTTCCCGCCAGGTGTCATCGGAAAGGAAGAACTCACGGTCCAGTTCGGTGACCGCACGATGCAGCACGCCCGGCGGCTCGTCGTTCGGACTGGTCGAATGGTTCAGTGCAGCAATGACTTCGGCCGCGTTCACGGTGCTGACGCGTGCCATGGTGCGGCCGTACCAGCCGAGAATGGTGCGCAGCGGCCGATGCGGGGCCAACGCCGCGTCGCCGGGCGTCCATGGGCAGGCGGGATCCAGGCCGGGAGCCCGGCTCCGGATTCCGGCGCGCGGCCGGCGCGGCTGCGGGCCGGTGCTGACGCTCGGGCGACCGAGCGCCGGTTCGGGCGGCATGCCGACGCTCTCCTCCAGCATGCCGATGAGCTGATAATGCGCTGTGATGAAACAGATTTCGATCAGCTCACGATCGCTGCACCCCAGTTGGCGCAGCCGTGCGACGGTGGCCGGGGAGATGGCGAGCTCGTCGTGCAATTCGTCGGCCGCCAGCAGCAGGGCGGACTGACGGTCGTTCCACCGGGCGTCGGCGGGACCGGCGCGCACCGAGTCCAGAAAGCCCGCCCTTTCACGCACTCGTGCCCACAACGCGTGCGCGGCATAGTGATAGACGTGCCCCGCATTCCAGCTGGCGCGCAGCACGACGAGTTCGATATCGCGGTGCCGCATGCGCGCCAGCAGCGCCTGACCGAATTCGGCCGGCGCCTCCAGGGCGAACAGCACGGCCAGCAGCCGCGGGTGCACCGTGCCGATCCACACGATCTGCGTGGTGCCCGGTAAAAGGTAACGCAGCCACGCCCCGCGCGGGTGCAGTCGCGGCGTCCCCGGTGCAGGCCAGCCCAGTGCGTCCACGGTGAAAATTCCCTACTCAGTTGTGTAGATCGGTGAGATTGTCGAGTGCGCGGGCCTGCCGGTGGCTACTGGAGATCCAGTACGCGTGCCAGCCACGGATTGACGAAGACGCCCTCGGGGTCCTGTGCCGCCCGCACGCGCTCGAACACCGCGAAATCGGGGTAGAGCGGCGCGAGTTCGGCGTGGGAGAGGTCGAAGACCTTGCCCCAGTGCGGGCGGACGGCGCCGGTGGCGGCGGAGTGGATGGCGCGGGTGGCGGCGGCGAAGTACGGGCGGTGGTCGAGGGCGTGGAACTGCATGATGTCGATGGTGAGGCTCTCGCGGCGGAAGTTGTTGCTCAAGGCGATGTCTCCGTCGCTGCCTACGAAGCGCAGCGATGCGACGAAGCCGGCGAGGAAGGCGGGGGTGGAGCGAGACCCCATGGTGGTGTGCAGGGCGGTGACGGCTGCGCGCCAATCCGCCAGGGGGACCGACCATTCCATTTCGATATGGCGCGGCGGCAGGTCGGGCAGGGTCAGGCAGCGCCAGGAGGCGTCGGCGCGACCGGTGCCGGGTCCGCGGGTGGCGGCGGCCAGGCGGATGGCCGCCGGAATCGAACGCTGCGGGCGTATCGTCGCGGCGGCGGTGAAGAGGGCGCCCGCCAGATGGCGGTCGAGCAGGGTGCCGCGGATCCAGCGCTGCGCGGCGGCCGAGACGCTCGGCGGCGCGACCGGTTCGTCGGTCGGAAGGTCGGTGACGCACTCGATGTGGTCGGTGTAGGGGAAATAGTAGAAGCGCGCGTAGGGATGCTTGCGAGCGATGTCCTCGCCGTCGGTCAGGAATTGCTCGACCGACAGCATGCGCTTGACGGGATGCAGGGTGAACGCGCGCACCACCTCCAGTTCCACCTCGACCACGATGCCCAGGGCGCCGAGACCGACACAGGCGCAACGGAACAGGTCGGCCCGGCCGGGGTCGTCGCGGGTGAGGGTGTGGACGGTGCCGTCGGCGCGCACCAGCGTCAGCGACACCACCAGCGAGCTGAGCGAACCGACATGGATGCTCGCGCCGTGAGTGCCGGTGCTGATCGCGCCGGCGATGGTCTGTGCGCGGATCGCGCCGACATTGACCAGCGTGAGGCCGCGGGCCTGGAGTTCGCCGAGCAGGGCGTCGATGGTGATGCCGGCCTCGACGGTGACCGTGCCGACCGCCGCGGGCATGGGCGGTTGCGGGCGTTCGGTGTCGTAGCGGCGCACCGCGAGCACACGGTTGAGCCGGTCGAGCACGACGGTGACGGAATCGGGTGCGGCGGCGGCGATCTCGTTGAAACTGTGGCCCGAGCCCACGGCGCGCAGGCGGCGGAAGCGTCCCGACCCGACCGCCGCGATCAGGTCGTCCCGGGTGGCCGGGCGCAGGATCGGGGTGCCGGGCCGGGTGAGTGCGGTGCGCGCACCCCAGGTGCGGAGACCGGTCATGGGTCAGACCCGCCGCCAGTCCACGACGACGCGGTTGGTGGGGAAGCGGGCGATCAGTCGCAGCGCCTTGTCGTCGACCTCGAACTCGCGCACGATGTCGGTGCCGTCCCAGTCCGGGAGGCCGGCGATCTCGGCATGATGGATGACGGTGTCGCCCTGTGCTTCCCAGGTGCCGGCGTACACGACGGTCCGCACGGTGGCGATGCCCAGGCGCAGCAGATTCGGCAGCTTCGGCAGGGCGAACACGGCGCGGGCCAGTCCGTCGCGGGCGGCGAACTCGTCGGGCTGCGCACCCAGTTTCGGGCGTCCGGCCGGGCCGAGGATGCAGTGCACGTGCCCGGTCTCGGTGTAGGTGAGGTAGCCGAGCGGGCGGGCGCCCATCGGCTCGGTGGCCGATCCATCGGTTCGTTCCTGACGCAGCGAGAGCAGCTTCCAGGTGCCGATGAGTTCCGCGGGGCGCTGAGCATTCACGGTGTGCATTGAAACGGCGAGCCGGCCCCGCCACCAGGGGACCGGCGCAGTCTGGCGGACCGGGTCAACAGCGTGACGGCATCGGCCAACACCGGATGATGCGGCCTCTGCGACGCTGAATTCCGAAGAGAAGGAATGGGGTTGTGACACAGTTCGACTACGACTGGATCGTCGTTGGCTCCGGATTCGGCGGCAGCGTGAGTGCGCTGCGGCTGGCCGAGAAGGGCTACCGGGTGGCGGTCCTGGAGGCCGGTTACCGGTTCGCCGCCGCCGACTTCGCCGCGAGCGCCGCCGACCTGCGCCGGTACTTCTTCGCTCCGCGGCTCGGGCTGCGCGGCATCGTCAAGACCACCCTGTTCAAGGATGCGCTGATCGCCACCGGCGCGGGCGTCGGGGGCGGCTCGCTGGTCTACGGCAATGCGCTCTACCGCGCGCAGCCCGCCTTCCTGCGCCACCCGCAGTGGGCGCGGCTGACCGACTGGGAGGCCGAGCTCGACCCGCACTACCGCACGGCCGAACGCATGCTGGGCGTCACGCCCTACGATGAGGACACCCCCGCCGGGTTGCTGCTGCGCGCGTACGCGGAGTCGAACGGATTGGGCGACAAGCACACTCGCAGCAGTGTCGCGGTATTCCTGGGCGATCCCGGCAAGACCGTGCCCGACCCGTACTTCGGCGGCGAAGGCCCGGACCGCACCGGATGCAACAAATGCGGCTCCTGTCTGATCGGCTGCCGGTACGACGCGAAGAACACCCTCGACAAGAACTACCTGTGGTTCGCCGAGCGGCGCGGCGCCGACATCCTGCCCGCACGCACGGTGATCGACATCCGCCCGCTCGACGGCGACCCGACCGGCGTGTCCGGCTACGCGGTGACCGCCGAACGCACCGGCGCGTGGTTGCGGCGGGACCGTCGGACGGTGACCGCGCGGGGGGTCGTGCTGGCGGCGGGCGCGCTGGGCACGGTGCGACTGTTGTTGCGCTGCAAGGCGAACGGCGCGCTGCCCGCCCTGTCGGACCGGGTCGGCGAGCTGGTGCGCACCAATAGCGAAACGGTGCTCGTGGTGCGCACCCCGGACGACAGCCGCGAGTTCACTCGCGGCGTGGCGGTCATGTCGGACTTTGCGCCCGATGCCGACACCCACATCCAGCCCGCCACCTACGGCGGCACCAGCGACGTGCTGTCCCTGCTCACCAGTCCGGCGATCACCGAGGGCGGCAAGCTGACCCGGCTGCCGCACTTCCTGCTCGACGCGCTGCGCCACCCCCTGCGCTTCGCCCGCGCCAACAATCCGAAAGGCTCGGCGGCGCGGTCCATAGTCCTGACCACCATGCAGGCACACGAGAACGCGATGGCCCTGCGGGTGCGTTTCCGGCTCCCCGGCGGCTATCCGGTGCTCACCACTGAGCAGGACCCGGACCACCCGATCCCCACCTACGTCGAGGCCGGGTACCGGGCCGCGAACTGGATCGCCGAGCGAACCGGCGGCATTGTGAAAGCCGCTGTGTCCGAGGCGATCTTCTCGATCCCGAGCACCGTGCACATCCTCGGCGGCGCGGCCATCGGCGCGGACGCCGAACACGGCGTGATCGACGACCGCCACCGCGTCTTCGGCTACCGGAACCTGCTGGTCACCGATGGTGCGGCACTGCCCGCGAATATCGGTGTCAATCCGAGCCTGACCATCGCCGCCCTGGCCGAGCGCGCCATGAGCTTTATCGATCCGGCCCCGAACGCCGTCGTCGCACGGCCGATCCGCTTCGGTTCGGCGGAATCGTCGGGGACCCGTTCGTCCTGAATTTCAGTGCGCTGGAGAAGGCGGCGTGATCGGCACATCCGATGGCGCGTTCTGCCATGCCCGGCACGAGCGCCGGATTTTACCGTCGAACGGTGCGGACCAGGGCCGCATTGCAATCAATGACGATGGAGGGAATCCACATGGGCAGGCCGCAGCACGAGGTGGTGATCGTCGGCGCTGGGTTCGGCGGGATGGGAGCGGCGATCCAGCTGCGGCGGCAGGGGATCGACGATATCCTCATTCTCGATCGGGAGCGGGATCTCGGCGGGACCTGGCACGTCAACCGATATCCGGGCATCGCGGTGGATATCGCGTCGGTGTCGTATTCCTTTTCCTTCGAACCGAACCCGTACTGGTCGCGCATTTTCGCCCCGGGCGCGGAATTGAAGCACTACGCGTCCCACATCGCGGAGAAATACGACCTGCGGCGGCATATGCGGTTCGGGGTTTCGGTCTCGAGCGCGCGCTGGGACGCCGAGCGGCGGTACTGGGTGATCACCTCCGCGGCGGGGGAGCCGATTACCGCGCGTTATCTGATCGGTGCGACCGGCTATCTTTCGCAGCCGCGCAATCCCGATATCGAGGGTCTGCACAGCTTCGCGGGCACGGTGATCCACACCGCGCAGTGGGACGATTCCTTCGATCCGGCGGGCAGGCGCATCGCGGTGATCGGCACCGGGGCGACCTCGGTGCAGGCCGCGCCCGAACTGGCCCGCACCGCGGCGGAACTGACCGTCTATCAGCGCACGCCGATCTGGGTCGTACCCAAGGTGGACGCCCCGATCCCGCAACCGGTGCAGGCGGTGTTCGCCAGAGTGCCCGCCGCCCAGCGGGTCATGCGCCTCGCGAACACCGGAATGCTGCAGACCCTGATCGCCGGGCAGTTGCACTATCGCCGGTTCCGGTTCCTCAACAAGACCGCCGCCGCCATCGGACGCGCCCACCTCCGCCTCCAGGTGCGAGATCGGACCACGCGCGAAAAGCTCACTCCACGGTATGAATTCGGTTGCAAGCGGCCCACGTTCTCGAACCACTACTTCGCCATGTTCAACCGCCCGAACGTGCGATTGGAGACCACGCCCATCGCGCGCATCGAACCGGACGGCATCGTGACCGCCGACGGCACCAAGATCGTCATCGACACGCTGGTGCTGGCCACGGGATTCAGCCTGTGGGAGACCAACTTCCCGGCCTTCGAGATCATCGGCCGGGAGGGCCGGGATCTCGGAAAGTGGTGGCGGGAGAATCGATTCCAGGCCTACGAGGGCGTGACCGTGCCGTACTTCCCCAACTTCGTCGGCTTGAACAACCCGTACTCGTTCAACATTTTGTCGTACTTCTACACGATCGAAGAGCAGATGGGACACCTGAAACGGCTGTTCGAGCAGCTGCGGAACCGGGGCGCACAGGTTTTCGAGGTGACCGAGCGCGCCAACGCCCGGTATCTGGATCGCATGACCGAGCTGACCGGCGACAGCATCATCATCAACCCGACCTGCCTGACGTCGAACTCCTATTACCTCGACCCCCATGGTGATCCCTCGCTGGTGCGCTTCGGCGCCAACGGCGCGATCCTCAAGAAGGGCCGATTCCCGATCGGCGACTACACCTACGCCTGAGGCGATACGCCGGACAGGGAAATGGCCCGCGCACTGCGCGGGCCATTTCGCGTTGCGGGCGAAGCGATTACGGTCGGGTGTTCATCAGGACCGAGATACCGCCGTGCACCACGACGGTCTGATCCACCGCGACGCTGGGAACATTGCCGGTGGCCAGATCGGGCTTGCCGTCACCGTTGAAATCAGCGGTCGTGATGGAGTTGGTGCCGATGATGAGACCGGATCCGTCGTAGCCGTCCGGGCCGGACAGAGCCGCGGTGCGCGCACCCGGCCGGGTGTGGTTGGTGAAGACCGCCACCGCATACCCCGGAACCGGGAAGTCGTTGTTGACCGCGATATCCACGCTGCCGTCGCCGTCGAAGTCGGCCACCGCGACGCCCTCGGTGACCACGCCCATGGTGCCGTGCGAGGCGGTCACCTGGCCGACCAGGTCCATGACCACGTCCTCCCCGAATTCGGCGGTGGGCGCGCCGGGAGCGGTGCGGTTGAGACGGACGGTGAACCCGCCGGCGGTGCGGCAGACGATCATGTCCAGCCGCCCGTCGCCGTCGATGTCCTCGAGTGCGGCATCGGTGGGCGTGACGACCCATTCCTCGGTGAGGTTGAAGGCGGGCCGCAGCGAACCGGGCGTGGTGATGTTCACCAGCACCGCCACATTCTGGGTGGTGGTGTTGGCCGAGATCACGTCGGGCAGGCCGTCACCGTTGATATCGCCGACCGCCAGGCCCTCGGAGACGCTGCCGCCCAGGAACTGGGTGGGTGCGGTGAAGCTGATCGGCCCGCCGGGCGCGGAGGTGTTCAGCATGACCGAGACGCCGAGCCCGAACGGAATACCGGCGTCACCGGTGACCAGGTCGAGTTTGCCGTCGGCATTGAGGTCGACCGCACGCACCAGGGACGGGAACGCTCCGGTGGCGACGTGCTGCGGTGCGGCGAAATCGGCCGTGGCCGCGCCCTCGGGCGTCAGATTGCGCAGAATCGACACCCCCGCATTGCCGATGTCGAAGAAGTTGGAGGTGATGATCTCCGGCGCACCGTCGCCGTCGAGATCGGCCAAATCCACCGACAGCGTGCCGAATCCTGCGTCGAACTGCTTCGGCGGGGTGAAACTCGGTGCGGGAGCGCCGGTTCGGGTGGTGTTCAACAGCACCGACACACCCTCGAGCCCGAGCTGAACGGGTCCTTCGGGCAAGGACAGCGCATTCGCGGTGACGATATCCGCCCTGCCGTCGCGATTGACGTCCGCGCCCCGGGTGATCCAGGGCGCCGTGCCGGTATCGAAGAAGTACGGATCCGAGAACATACCGCCGCCGCCCGAACCCGACGGCGGCGCGGCGACCGCCTGCCCGCCCGTGAGCGTCGCACCCGCGACCATCGCGGCGCAGACCAAGACATGAGACCTCATGGCCCGCAGACTATGGCCGGGCCGGGGGACCGCCACCGCTGTTCTCGCCGCCGCGCGCGGGTGTGGCCTGGAAGATCAATCCTCTGGCGATCGGTGCCATGACTGGCGTCACATCCGGCTCATACGGTCGATTCGTCACTGGCCGACACTGAGGAAAACCCTTGTACACGACTAAGACTGGCCTGCGCCGCCTGTGCGCCGCGGGAGCGGCCCTCACCCTCACCCTGGGGGGCGCGGCGGCTGCCGCGGCCGAGCCGCTGTCCTCCGGATCCGCCTCGGGTTCGGGCGGACCCAACCCCCTCTTCCATGAATCCGTGCAGTACAACGTGGGCGGCCTCGGCCCAGGCGTGGGCTCGCAGACCATGGCCACCGCGGACTTCAATGGCGATGGATTCGCCGATGTGGCCGCCACCGGACTCGTCGACGGTGTCGGCGTGCTGTTCGGCGACGGCACCGGTCGATTGCGGCGAAATCAGTTCGTGAACACCGAGATCGGCGCGAACGCGGTGGCCGCGGCGGACCTGAACGGCGACGGCAGTCCGGATCTGGTGGTCGGGGACTTCCTCAGCCTGGCGGTGGCGCTCAATGACGGCCGGGGCGTCTTCCATATCGACCGGACGTACTCCACCGACTTCAACCCGAACGTCACCTACCGCACCGGCGGCATCCCCTTCGGGGTGACGCTGGCCGATTTCGATCAGGACGGTGCGGTCGATCTGGCCTTCAACAGCCTGCTCCCGGTGCCCGGCGGGGTGGGCATCATGCGGGGCGACGGGCAAGGGCATTTCGGCGCGCCGCAGTGGTTCGGCGTCGGGCTCTCCAAAGCCAGCGTGCTGGCCGGCGATGTGGACAACGACGGATACCCGGACCTGGCATTCCATGATCTGGCCACCTCCGGCGTGTGGATCATGGTCAACGACCGCAATGGCGGATTCCAGGCTCCGCGGTGGAATCTCGCCACCCTGCCGAGCGAAGACCTGAAACTCGCCGACGTCGACTCCGACGGCAATCTGGACCTGGTGACGGCCAATATCGCGGGCTTCAGCGCGGGCATCCACTACGGCGACGGGCGCGGCAACTTCACCCCGCCGCACCTGGTCGGACCGGCGCTGGCGCCGTGCGCGGTGGCCATCGGAGACTTCGACGGCGACGGTGTCAACGACCTCGCGGCCGGACAGTACTTCCCGTCCACCGCGATGATCTTCACCGGCGACGGGCGGCGCGGCTTCACCTTCGCCGAGCAGCACACCATCGGACTCGGCCCGCAGGCCGCGCTGACCGCCGACCTCGACAACAACGGCCGGCCCGACCTGATCACCATGAGCAGCCTGTCCGAGGACGTCGCCGTGCTCATCAACCGCTCCGCGCAGAGAGGCTGAGCCATGCGGAAATCCCTACCCTCGGCACTGATCGCGTGCGGTGGAATGCTCGCCGCCACCCTCGGCGCACCCGAGGCCGAGGCGGTGGAGCCCACGCTGTCGTGGGGCACCAGCTTCGGCGGCACGGGCATCAACCACTTCACCACCGTGCCCAACGGCACGCTGTTCGACGGCGACATCATCACGCTCAACCCCGTGATTCCGCCCGGAGTGCTGGGCCTGCTGGCCGACGCCGCGCCCTTCGACAACACCTGCGCCACCGCACAACTCGTCTTCTATCCGAAAAGCGGTGAGCCCGAGACGATTCCGGTGGGCACCGCCTGCGGCGGCGGCTTCCCGTATCTGCTCGTCGCGCGCCGCCCCGCCGGCGAGTACGCCGAAATGTGCGGCGTGGTGACCGTCGTCGAACAGCGCACCGAAACCTGCTTCCGCTTCCCGAACGATTGAGAGCTCCCCGATGAACAAGACCCCCACCAGGCTGCTCACCGGCCTGTGCGGTGTGGCGCTGGCGATGGCCGCGGCGCTTCCGGCCGCGGGCGCGGACCCGGTCGAACCGAGCCCGCCGGCGGTGTCGCCCGAACCGGCGAAAACCACTGCGCCGCCGCTGCTTCCGCCGTTCAACTTCAATGTCAATATTCTCGGCTTCGATTTCAAGCACACCAATCAGTTCCCGGCCGGGGTGACCTACGACGGCGCGGTGTGGGCGCTCAATCCGGATTGGCAGGTCTTCCTGCTCGGCTGGCTCGCCGATATGGCGCCCTTCATCGATGTGCACTGCGCCGAGGGGTCCATCGTCTTCGAAACGAAAACCGGTGAGCAGGAAGTGCACCCGCTGGCCACGCAGTGCTCCGGCGGCTACATCTACGGCTTCCTGAGCAAGCGGCCGGCCAAGGACTATCGTATGGTGTGCCTGTCCTCCGCCACCGTGGGCGACCGCGGTCAGCGCGCCTGCTTCCGATTCATCAACTGAGCCCATGACCGAATCCACGCAGTTCGACTGGGACCTGCCGTTGCCGCGCCGCGGCGGCGGCCTTCATCGGGCCTTCCGCCGCTGGAAGGGCTGCCCGCCACAGGAATACCGGGTGCGGGTCAGCGCCGTGGTACCGGGTGCTGCGGCTCGCCCGGCACCGGTCTCGACGGCGGCCTGATATGGGATTCGAGCGCTATGTCGCGATCGGCGACAGCCAAACCGAAGGGGTCGGGGATCCGCTGCCCGACGGCGGCTACCGCGGTTGGGCCGATCGCCTCGCCGTCGCCCTCGCCGAGACGAATCCGCTGCTACGGTACGCCAATCTCGCGATCCGGGGCAGCCGCGCGGCCGATATCCGCCGCGCGCAGCTGCGCGCGGCGGTGGCGCTGGAACCCGATCTGGTGACCGTGGTCGCCGGTATGAACGACCTCCTCCGGCCCCGATTCGACCGCGCCGCACTGATTTCCGACCTCGGCGCGATGTACGCCACCCTGGGCGGCGCGGCGGAGCGGGTGATCACCTTCACCTTCCCCGACCTCGGCGCGATCACGCCCGTCGCGCGGCCGCTGTCGGACCGGGTGCGCATCGTCAATGCCGACGTCCGCCGTCTCGCCGCCCGCCACGGGGTCACGGTCGTGGACTTCGAGCCCTGCCCGGCCATCGTGGACGCGCGCGTGTGGTCCGACGACCGTCTGCACCTGAACTCGCTGGGCCACAGCCTGGTCGCGCACGCCGTCGCCGAGACCCTCGGCCTGCCGGGATTCGACGGGAGCTGGCGTGATCCGCTGCCGCCCGTGGCGGCCGAAGCCTTCGCTCGCCTGCTCGCGGTCGAATTACGGTGGGCGGTATTCCATCTCACGCCCTGGATCGGTCGTAGGCTGCGCGGCCGATCGTCGCGCGACGGCGCGGTTCCGAAACGTCCGCAGCTGCGGGCGGTTCTGGGCACAGACGGCTGAGCCCGCGCCTGTCGTGTGGTGTGGCGCGCGGTTTCGGCGTCCCCGGCGGGCTTGGACGCACTCCAGATCGGTTGCGCCAGGCCACCGGTGGCATCGTGAGATCCGTGCGGGCCGCCCGCGAACGGCGGTGGGCGCAATCTGTCAATGGGGTGGCGACAAAGGTCCTCAGGTGTGGCGCATGTCGCAGCTTAATGTCGGCGTGAGGCTCGGGGGCCTCCGGTCGGGGATGCCCGCCCGGTCCGTGCTCCCGAATGCCGACGATCAATGATGTTCGACCGCAGGAGGATCGGGTGCGTCATCCCCGTCGCTTGATGAAGGCCGCAGTGACCATGGCCACGGCGCTATCGCTGTCCGTCATGGGCGGAACGCCGACCCCGGCCTCGGCCGAACCGGCCCCGCCGCCGGACCCGCGCCCCGATCCCAGCTACCTGCTGGAGCCGTTGAACCTGATCGACGGCATCCTCAGCGGCACGCTGCGCGATCTCACCGCCCCGGGCCTGCTCGACTACCTGGTCCGCGCCGGCATCACCGATATCACCGGCAACTGGCAGGGCGGTTTCGGGGATCTGTTCAATCCCGACACCTTCACCGGCCCCGACGCCCAGCAGAAGATTCTCACCGCGGCGCAGCAGGCGTGGGATCTGGTCGCCCACCTCGAGGGTCTCGGCGTCAACTTCCCGCCGCACCCGGACTACCTGCCCGACTGGAACGGCGACGGCAGATTCGGTGTCGCCGACGCCGCCGTCACCTGGCCGATGCCGGCCTCGGCGACCTCCGATGTCGCGCTCGACGACGTCTACGACAACCCGGCGTTCATGTCGGCCAAGTTCCGCTACCCCTGCCTCAATGACGACGGCAGCGTCTTCTACGAAACACGGTCCGGTGCCTGCGTTCCCGGCGACACCGCGGGCGCGGACTTCAAGCTCGGCGACGTACACAAGATCCAGATCGTCGGCTCGCGCGGCATTCCCATGTCGGCCATGGTGTGGCTGCCCGAAGGCGCCGCCGAATCCGGCCGGAAATACCCGGTGGCCTTCGGCATGCCCGGCGCCGGTGAGACCATGAGCCACATCGCCATGTACACCGAGACCTACGTGCGCAACGGCTTCATCGCCGTCAGCCTCTCCCAGGCCGGTCAGCCCGACAGCCCCGGCACCGCACTGGATATGTTCCTGCCGCAGTTCACCATTCAGGACTGCTTCTCCCCGTCGAGCTGCTGGTCCGCCCAGGACGGCATCCGCTGGGTGCACGGTGACGACATCACCCCCATCATCGACCTGCGCAACGAACTCAACAATGTGCTCATGGTGCCGCGCCTGGTCCGCCAGGACCCGGCCTACGCCCCCGTCGGCGCCAACCAGCGCAACCCATGGATCGACCTGATGGACATCGACCACATCAGCGTCTACGGCCAATCCATCGGCGCGGTCGGCGTCTCCGCCTACCTCGACTGGCAGGCCAAGGGCCACGGCTGGGACGGCCGCCCGCTGCCCACGGTGTCCGCCGCATCGCTGATGTCGGGCTTCCAGAACATGCACGCCCCCGTCCCCGTGCAGTACCAGACCGCCGACTACGACATCCCCGGCCTGTCCACCTACGGCATCAGCAACTTCTACCAGCCCCTGTTCAACCCCACCGACGGCCCGTTCGGCACCACCGACAAGATCTCCGACCAGCTCCGCCAGGGCACCACCGCCGCCCTGCAGTCGATCATCATCGCCAACGGCAGCCACGGTGACTCCATCAACTGGCTGGGCCTGCCCCGCAACAAACGCTCGCCCGCCATGTCGGTGACCTACTCCGCCAACTGGTTCAAATGCTACGGCCAAGCCGAACCCGACCAGGCCGCCTGCGACGCTCTCTACGGTTCCGACGACACCATGTCCCGCGCCTTCGCCAGCGAATACGCCCCCCGGGGCGTCGCCGGCCCGCGCCTGTGCCTGCGCGTCCCGGACCGCGCCTCACTGATCCAGGTCCAGCGCCCCGAGTACCTGGTGGACGCCCTCGCCGGTAACCCCCGCCGCGAGTGCGCCCCGCAGAGCTAGCCGAAGATCGGACGCGAACGGCCGGTGGACGAAAAGTCCACCGGCCCTTCGATTTATCGCCGCCGCAGCACGATGCGATGCGCGATGCCACGGTCCGGAACTGCCGACCGCACCCGCGGCGTTGGTCTCTGCTAGTGAACGGACCTGTACGAGCCGCAACACCTCCGCGGAAGTTCTACACGCTCAACGACGCGGGCCGGAAAGAACTCGAGACGTGCTGGGCGGAGGTGTTCGGCTCGGGCACGGTCGCTAGCACAGCGCGTGAGTGAGCAAGCCGACGATGTCGACGGTGGTGGGTGTGCCGGTGTACGAGATGGTGACCGCGCGCCCGGCGGCGGTGGCGCCGGAGATGTTCGAGAAGCCGGGAACGCCGCCGACATGGCCGACATATTCTGCACCGCAAGGCAGTTGGGCGTATCCGACGCCGAGCCCGTAGGACATGCCGTCTCCGCGGCCCATGTCCACTCCGTCCAGCATCTGCCGCAGTTGAGCCGGTGGCACCACCCGCCCGGCCAGCAGCGCGGCGTAGAAACGGTTCAGGTCGGCGCCGGTGCTGACCAGCGCGCCCGAGGTCCACGGCAACGAGGGCTCGATACGTGTCCGGTCGGTGACGGTGCCGTCGATGGTGGCGTATCCGGTCGGATGCGGGTCGCGCAGATCGGTTTCGCCGGCGGCCGGTAGATAGGTGTGCGACAGACCCAGCGGGATGAGGATGCGGTCGCGCAACGCATCGGTGTAGGACCGGCCGGTCACTTTCTCGATGAGCATGCCGGCGACGATGTAATTGGTGTTGGTGTATTTGAGTTGGGCCGCGGGAGCGAACTGCGCCGGATGCCGCAGAGCGAGCGCGATCGCCTGCGCGGGGGAGTAGGTGCGGCCGTCCCGCGCCGCCTCGTATTCGTCCGCCTCCGATTCGGCCGGTGCGGGTAATCCACTGCGGTGCCCCAGGATCTGGCGGACGGTAATGGCATGCCCATCGATGCCCTCGCCGATGAGCAGACCCGGTAGATAGGCGTCGATCGGCTGGTCGAGGTCGACCCGGTCCTCGGCGACCAGTTGCAGCACGATCGCGGCGGTGAAGGTCTTGGTGATGCTGGCGACCCGCACATACTGGGGCGCATCGGCGGGGATCGGGCGTCCCGTCGTGATATCGGCGAGGCCGGAGGTCACCACGGTGCTCGCCTCGTTGTCGGTGAGCGTGGCAAGGGCTCCGACAGCGCCGGACCGGGTCAGCGCATCGAGGTCGGCGCGCACACCGTCCTGACCGGCAACTGCGACCGGAGCCTTGGAGGCGGATCCGGCCGAATCGATCGTGCAGGCCGACAGGGCCACCATGGCAGTGCAGATCGGGAGAACGAAGGCTCGTAGGCGCATGATCGAACCGTAGAAACCCAAGTGCCGCAAACATATCGGACTGCGGTACTACGGCATATCGGACTCGAGTACTAGGCGGTCGAGCGGCGGGGCTCGATTGGCGCCTACCTCGGCCTGTGCGTGCCCCGAGAGGCCATGCGGAACGATGCCCTCTCGGATCTGGACGTCGCAGTCGTGTAGCCGGTGCGGTCCGACGGAACGGCGATGGTTCAGGGTACGGCGGTGAAGAGCTCGTAGCTGTGCCCGTCGGGGTCGCGAACGTAGACTCCGCGCCCACCACCCAGGTGGTTGATCTGCCGGTCCCACCCGTGTTCGGGGCCGGATCCGTAGTCGACGGCGGGCCACTGTGCCAGCCGCCCCAGCACGGCGTCGAACGTGTCGTCGTCGACGAGGAAGGCGTAATGACCGGGCTCGACACGCCCACGGTCGTCGAAGTCGAAAGTCAGATCGTCGTTGACTCGCACGGGCGCGAACGGCCCGTGCGGGGCGGAAACCGCCAGTCCCATCAGTTCCGCGAAAAACGTTGCTGCGGACTGCTTGTCGGTCACCGGGACGATCGTGTGATTGAGAACGATGGACATCGCCACCTCCTGCGTAGCGGATCTGGAAGGCATTTTCGTATGCGATACGCACGCAAATATACATGCAGTTCGCATACAATGTCGAGCGTGGGCACACGCGATACTCGAACCACCCCAACCACGGCCGGTCTCGCGGAGACCGGCTCCGGCCATGCCGTCGACGGTGGTCCGGCACTGTTCCGGCTGGTCCGCTTCTGGTCGCGCCGCTGGACCAACCAGGCATTCACCCACGCCGGCGCCGATCTCGACCATGACCGGCTGCGCGTGCAGCACATTCAGGTCGTGGAAGCCGTCGCCGCCGCGCTGCGGACAGGGCGGGAAGCCGCTGTCGCCGACGTCGCCGAGCAGCTCGGCCTCGACCACTCCGGCGCCAGCCGCATGGTTCGCGACGCAGTCGCCGCCGGATATCTCACCCGCAGCGACTCCGCCCACGACCGTCGCCGTGTCACCGTGCGACTCACCGGCAGCGGACACGACCTACTGGCCGCATCCCACGATTGGCAACGCCGGTGCTTCGATCAGCTCACCGCGGCGTGGAGCGAACGCGACCGCCGCCAATTCGCCGTCTACCTGCAACGCCTCGCCGACGAAGCCATTCGGTAAACCTGCCCGATTCGGTGAACGCCACCAGCGACCGCAGCCTGCTGTAGCCGGCCGACCGCCGGGTCCAGGGGGTTGAGGTGCGCGGCGGGTTGAGCGGGGGTAGTGGGCGGTGGCAGATCTCGCGAGCTCCCTCGGGTGAGAGGCCGAACATGCGTAGCAGGTCTTCGGCGCACTGCTCGGCCGAGAGGATCGAGATTCTTCTCGAGGACCCTGCGCACCTCGGGATATTCGTTGGCGAGCCCTTCGATGGCGGCGGTGATGAGGCCGGAATAGACCCCGCCGTTGTTGTGCCGTAAGCCTTCCGGCAGGCTGCCCTCGGCGGCTACTCCGACGATGTTCAGTTCGGGCGCATATTGCGGGCGGCCCACTCGACAAAGGTGGGGCCGGCCAGCACGGCATGGGCGTTGGGCAGTAGGCCGCCGTTCTCGTTGAGCGGAGTGTCCGGATTGGCCGGGTCGCTGACCTCTTCGATGCGGACGTCGAGGCCGAGACGCTCGGCGATCAGCGCGGCGGCGTCGGCGAGACGCTCCTCGCGGGGTCCCGCGACCTCCGGGAACGGCAGGGCCGCGGTGGCATTCGGGTCCAGGGCGACGCGGACGAGTTCCTCGGCGACGGTGCGGGCGGCGACCAGTTGGGTGCGCATGCGGGGGAGATGGGCGACATCGCCGCGAATCCCCCAGCGCAGCAACAGTTCCACGAACTCGTGGAATTGCGCGGCGCGCAGGATGGCCGAGGGGAGCGGGCCCGTGAGGACCTCCTGCTCGTGGATCTGCTTGGCGAGGTTGTATCCCGCTGCGGCGGCATTGATTCCGATGATGGACACCACCACCAGGCGCTGCACGCCGGCGGCTCGGCCGGCCGCATGCAGATTGCGGGCGGAGGCGGTGAAGAATTCGGTGGCCTCGGCCAGGTCGGGGGAGGGGGTGCTGGCGGCGTCGATGATGATGTCGACTCCGGCCAGGGCCTGGGCCAGGCCCTCACCGGTGACGATGTCGACGCCGTGGGAGCGGGAGATCTCGACGATCTCATGGCCCTGTTCCCGCAGCACGTCGACCACGTGGCGGCCCAGTCGGCCGGTGGCGCCGGTGACGGCAATCTTGCTGTGCGGGTTGGTGTTCGTGTTGTTCATCATCCTGGTCTCTCGTTCGGGTTCATCGGGATGACGACGCAGGCCGCGCAGGTGTGACATGGGCGGGCGAGACGGTGCACGGTGGACGAAACCGGGCGCAGGCCGACCACGCGCGGGAAAGCGACGGCCGCGGCGGTCGAGGCGCTCGACTCCGTCGCGGATCTGCCGGGTTCCGCCACGCCGACCACCTCGGTGATCACCGCTGGAACAATGGTTTTCTCAGCATTGCCGGCGCGAATTCGGCCGATCGTTCAGTGGGGTTTTGCCGACCTGGCTGCGGTGGCGCGGCGAGTCGGGGGATGGTAGAACGAGCACTTGCAGGGTGGCCGTGTGCGCAGGTGCGCACGAATCTTCATGAGGGGTGAACGCTGATGCCCGAAATGCGCAGCGCTCTGGACGAACTGGTGACCGAATCGCCGGGGCTGGCCGGACTATTGTCGGCGATCGACGCCGAACAGACGGTCTTGCAGGACGTGGCGGGTGAGATCTCTGAGATCGCCGCCGAGGCGGGCCGGAGGTGAGGAGCGCAGGACTGCGGGCGGCGCGGTGAGGCGGCTGACGAATCGGCCCACGGCATCCGGTCGGAGCAAGATGCTGCGCAAGGACCCGCGCGGACTCGTAACCGCACGCAGACAAGGCCGCTGCCGCCGACTCGGTATCGCGTCGGCGGCAGCCATGGCGAGATGCTATGCGGGCGCGGCGATGCGCCGATCGATCGCCGCGAGGGCGAACTCGGACCAGCGAATGTTCTCCTGTTCGAAGGAGATTCCGCGCAACAGCGTCAGATACGGGCCGATCCGGTCGGCCTCGGCGAAGTAGGCCGGTTCGCTGCGGCCGTCGAGCAGGCGCGTGCGCAGGCGTTCGTAGCGGGCCAGTTTCGCCTTCGACCACTCCATCTGTTCGGCGACCGAGGCTCGGACCGCCGGGGCGTCCTCGGCGCTCATGCCCTGGACCTTCACCAGCATCTCGTCGCGGATGGCGGTGGGTTTGGCTGGTGTGTCGATGAATTCGCGCAGGGCGGCGCGCCCGGCGGCGGTAATGGTGTGCAGGCGCTTGTTGGGGCGGCGCTCCTGCTGGACGACCCGGGTCTCGATGAGCCCGTCGGCGGCCATGCGCTCGAGTTCCTTGTACAGCTGCTGCGGGGTCGCCATCCAGAAGTTCGCGACCGAGGCGTCGAAGCTCTTGGCCAGCTCATAGCCGGACGCCTCGCCGCCGAGCAGGGCGGCCAGCACCGCGTTACGTAGCGCCATTCGCCCAATTTAGCACTTCTGGAGACTATTCAAATATTTGTCCTTATGGGCCTGGACGCCCCGAAGATCGCCGGATACGGTTCGAGTCACCTATTCAACTAGTTGACTATGAGAGGTGAAGGACATGCATCCCTTCCGAGCGGCCGTGGAGGCCCGCGACGAGGCGGCGATCGAGGCGCTGCTCGCCGACAATGTGGTGTTCACCAGCCCGGTGGCGTTCAAGCCGTACCCGGGCAAGGCGATCACCGCGGCCATCCTGCGCGCCGTGATGCGCGTGTTCGAGGACTTCCACTACGTGCGGGAGATCGCCGACGCGGGCGGGCGTGACCATGCGTTCGTGTTCGAGGCGACCGTGGACGGCAAACAGATCACCGGCTGCGACTTCCTGCATTCCGATGCCGACGGCAAGATCGACGATTTCATGGTCATGGTGCGCCCGCTGTCGGCGGCCCAGGCGCTGGCCGCGCGCATGGGGGAGCAGTTCGAACGGATCAAGGCCGAGGCCACCGCGCAGCTCGAGCGTGAGGCGGCGCGCGGGTGAGCGACTACGACGTCATCGTCATCGGCGCGGCAATGCCGGGTTGACCGCTGCGGCGACCTGGCCACCCGCCGGGTCGACCACGCCGCCGGGGTAGGGGCGCGCCCGCACCCCGGCGCATCGTCGGCGTTCGACCATCGCCGACGATGCGGGCGGTGATGCCGCGCGTGTCAGCGGCTCGGTGACCGAGTCGGCTCATGAATCATCCTGCTGCACAGCGTATTCGATCGATCACCGGGTGGGTGGTGTGGGTCGTGAGTAGGCTCGGCCCTACTTAGTTCAATGCCTGAACAAAGTTGGGGATGGATATGCCGACACCGACTCCTATGGATAAGTTCTCGTTCGGTTTGTGGACGGTGGGATGGCAGGGGAGAGACCCCTTCGGGGATGCCACCCGGCCGGAATTGGATGCGGTCGAGGCCGTGCATCGGCTCGCGGAGCTGGGCGCCTACGGCATGAGCTTCCACGACGATGATCTGGTCCCGTTCGGGGCTTCCGCCGCCGAACGGCAGCGGCGGATCGAGCGTTTGCGAAAGGCGTTGGCGGAGACCGGATTGGTGGTGCCGATGGTCACCACCAACCTGTTCACGCATCCGGTGTTCAAGGACGGCGGGTTCACCAGCAACGACCGGGGCGTGCGCCGGTTCGCGCTGCGGAAGGTGCTGCGCAATGTGGAGTTGGCGGCCGAGGTGGGTGCGCGGACCTACGTGCTGTGGGGCGGGCGCGAGGGCGCGGAGTACGACAGCGCCAAGGATATGCGTGCGGCGCTGGACCGCTACCGCGAAAGCGTGAACGTGCTCACCGAATTCGTCCGCGATCGCGGGTACGACCTGCGCTTCGCACTCGAGCCCAAACCCAACGAGCCGCGCGGGGACATCCTGCTGCCGACCGTCGGGCACGCGCTGGCGTTCATCACCACGCTCGAGCATCCGGAGCTGGTCGGGGTCAATCCCGAAGTGGGGCACGAACAGATGGCGGGATTGAACTTCGTCCACGGGATCGCGCAGGCGCTGTGGCAGGGCAAACTGTTCCACATCGATCTGAACGGCCAGCGCGGTATCAAATACGACCAGGACCTGGTGTTCGGGCACGGCGATCTGATGAACGCGTTCAGCCTGGTCGACCTGCTGGAGAACGGCGGCCCGGGCGGGGCGCCCGCCTACGATGGCCCGCGGCACTTCGATTACAAGCCGTCACGGACCGAAGACATTGCGGGCGTGTGGGATTCGGCAGCCGCGAATATGCGCACGTATCTGCTGTTGAAGGAGCGCGCCCGCGCCTTCCGCGCGGATCCGGAAGTGCGGGAGGCGTTGTCCGCGGCCGGGGTCGGCGACCTGCGCACCCCGACGCTGGCCGCGGGGGAGGGGTACGCGGGTCTGCTGGCGGAATCCGACCCGGACTTCGATCCGGACGCGGCCGGTGCACGCGGATACGGATTCGTCCGATTGAACCAGCTGGCGCTGGAACATCTGCTCGGCGCACGGTGAGGCGGATGACACTGGTCGCGGGGGTCGATTCCTCGACCCAGTCGTGCAAGGTCGTCATCCGCGAGGCCGAGACCGGGCGACTGGTGCGGTCCGGCCGGGCGGCGCATCCGCCCGGCACCGAGGTGCATCCGGAAGTCTGGCGGTCCGCGCTGCGCGCGGCCTTCGCCGACGCCGGCGGTCTCGCCGATGTCGCGGCGATCAGCGTGGCCGGGCAGCAGCACGCGACCGGCGCGCTGCACGGCCTCACCACCGCCACCGCGTCACCGGCCAATATCGCCCGCGCCGCCGTGGAGGGCATGCTGTGCGGGATCGCCGCCGGGCTGGAAGCCTTGACCGCCCAAGGCATTTCGATCAACGTGGTGCGGTTGACCGGTGGCGCGGCCGCGCTCGCGGCGGTGCGGGAGATCGCGCCCACGGTGTTCGGCGTGCGGGTGCTGGCGCCCGAGCCCGGCGAATACGTCGCCGACGGCGCGGCCCGGCAGGCCGCGTGGGCGCTGCGCGGCGGTGCCGAGGCCCCCGAGTGGCCCGAATCGGCGACCCCGGTGCGGCGCTACGAGGCTCCGGCGGCGGACGCGGTGCGGGAGCGCTACCGGGCCGCCCAGTCCAAGTACCTCGAGCGATGAGTCCGCTGCCGGGCCCGGTCCACCTGCGGCAGGTGCGCACCGGAAATCTGCAGGCGCTGCTGCGGGCCGTGCTCGACGGCCCGGCTTCGCGGGCCGAGCTCGCCACGCGCACCGGCCTGACCAAGGCCACCGTCGCGAGCTTGGTGGAACCGCTGCTGCGGCAACGGATTCTGACCGAGGACCCGGTCGTGAACACCGGGCGCGGACGGCCGTCACGGCCATTGCGGTTCGCCGAGGAGGCCCCCGTTGCGGTCGGCGCGGAGATCAATGTGCGCCACCTCGGTGTCACCGTGCAACGACTGGACGGGACCACCGTGGCCGAACGGCACATCGACCTCGACAATCGCCACCGCGGCGCCGATGACCTGATCGACCGGCTCGCCGACCTCGTTCGCGCCACGATCACCGAATCGGGTGTGGCACTACTGGGAATCGGGCTGGCCGTGCCCGGCATCGTGCGCGAGGGGACGGTCGTGCACGCCCCCAATGTGCCCGGTCTCACCGATGTTCGCATCGGCGACCGCCTGGCCGCCGCGCTCGGGGAGCCGGCGGTGGCGGTGGACAACGAGGCCAATCTCGCCGCCCTCGCTCACCTGTGGCCGCATCGCCTGGCCGGGGACGACTTCGTCTATGTCTCCGGCGATGTCGGTATCGGTGCCGGAATCGTGCTGGGCGGGTCGCTGTTTCGCGGGCGGGGCGGGTTCGCCGGTGAGCTCGGGCACGTCGTCATCGAGCGCGGCGGTCGTCTCTGTGCCTGCGGCGGCCACGGTTGCGTCGAGCAATACGCGGGGTTGCAGGCGATCCTCGCCGCCGCGGGCGCGCCCGGACTCGATGCGCTGTGCAGCGCCCTGCGTCAGGGCGATACGCACAGCCGCTCCGCCGTCAATTGCGCCGGCTCGGCGCTGGGCACCGCCCTCGCGTCCTTGATCAATGTCTGCGATGTCGCGACCGTAGTGCTGGGCGGCTGTTACGCAAGCCTTTTCGACGACCTCGCCCCCGGCGTGCGCGCCGAACTCGGCATCGGAGTCCTCGCCGCGGCCCGCCGCCCGGTCACCCTCGCCGTCTCACCGCTGGCGGCCGGCGCGGTCACCCGCGGCGCGGCCGCACTCATCACCCGCCGCAACTGCCTCGAACCGGAACTGCTGCTGGCATCCGGCCGGGGAGCAACGGTGTGATGCGACGCTCGTTTGACGGGACCAACTCGCATGTGAAGCGGATGGTTTCGGCGGTCGGCTAGTCGATCAGGGTTCGCGGGTGCCCGTTGTGTATCGGGGATGTCCTGGGCCCCAGCAGATGCCGGACGTCTTCGTAGTCGCCGAGGGCGACGATCCTGCCCCCGTCCAGCACGGCTACCCGATCGGCGTGCCGCACCGTCGCCGGTCGGTGCGCGATCACCAGCAGGATGCAGTGGGCGGAGATTCGGCGCAGCGTTCGCACCAGGAGTTCTTCGTTGGCGGCGTCCAGGTGAGAAGTCGGCTCGTCGAGGATGAGGATCTCGGGGCGCTTGAGCAACGCCCGGGCGATGGCGACTCGCTGTTGCTCGCCGCCGGAGAGTGCGGATCCGTGTTCGCCGAGTTGCGTATCGAGCCCGTTCGGCAGCCGGTCGAGGACCGCGGGCAGACCGGTGACGCCGATGACCTGGTGCAGCGCCGTCTCGTCGACGTCGTCGACGCCGTAAGCGATGTTCTCTCTGAGGGTGCCGTACATCAGGCTGTTGCCCTGGTCGACCAGACCGACCTTGGCCCGCCATTGCGCCAGCGTGTAGTTGCGGGTCGCGCTGCGGCCGTCGAGCAGTATCTCGCCGGCCTCCGGCTCGTGGAAGCGTGTCAGCAGATCGACCATGGTCGACTTCCCGGCGCCGGACGGGCCGACCAGGGCGGTATAACTGTTGTGGGGCAACCGGATCGAAATATCCTCGAGGATCGTGCGTTCGCCGTAGCGGAAACGGATATCGTGCACCACCAGGCCATTTCGGCCGGCTTCGGGCGAATCCTCGCGCTCGCGATCCTGCTCGACCGGGAGTACCAGAATCCCCTCGACGCGCCGCAGCGCCGCCAGACCGGTCTGCACCGCGCGGGCGATGTCGAGCAGTCCCGACGCCGGGCCGGAAACATAGCCCACATAGAGCAGGAAGGCGACCAGATCGCCGATCGTCATCGCGCCCGATGACACGCGAGCCAGGCCGACGATGATCACCAGGATGAAGGATCCCCGGGCGCCCAGATCGATGGCCGGTGACACCACGGCTCCCACCCTGGCGGCCCGCAGATTGTGGTCGTAGATGTGCTGTGCGGTGCCCTGCAAGGATTCCGATTCCCGTGGTTCCCGGTTGTGGATCCGCACCGTGCGAATGCCGCTG
Source organism: Nocardia sp. IFM 10818 (assembly GCF_054655275.1). Lineage (NCBI taxonomy): Bacteria > Bacillati > Actinomycetota > Actinomycetes > Mycobacteriales > Nocardiaceae > Nocardia > Nocardia sp. IFM 10818. Next base: position 4,368,136 of record NZ_BAAHJH010000001.1, on the reverse strand, counting down.
AGCACGCGCTCCAATTCCGAAGCGAGGCGACCGGTCGCGTCCTGCGCGGCCTCCACGGAGTGCCGTATGCGCGGAAGCACGGATCCGACGACGGTCATCGAGGTGGCCACTATGACGAGGACGACCGCGGCCAGCAGGGGATCGAGTACGACCATCATGGTCACGCCGCCCGCGACGACGACGCAGTTGACGACCGCTCCGACGACCTGGTAGGCGATCGCGTCCCGCAGCAGCGTGGTATCCGTCGTCGCGCGCGAGATCAAGTCACCGAGTCGTTGTTCGCCGAAAACCGAAATGCGCAGGCGCAGCAGGTGATCGATCAACAGGACGCGCAGGCGCAGGACGATGCTCTCGCCGGCCTGATCCAGTTTGTAGGTCGAATAGGCCTTGAGCGCGGCCTGGAGCAGAAACAGCACGGTGAGCAGCGCGAGCGGCAGCACAATCGCGGCATGGGCCGACGCTCGTTCGACGGTCCTGGTGACTATCACCGGCTGGACGAGTCCGCAGGCCGCGCCGAGCAGAGCGCAGGCCGCCGCCGAAAGAAAGCGCCAGCGATCTCCTCGTGCCCAGGAGAGCATCCGGCGCAGGCCGACGACACTGCGATCCGATATCGGGGACATTGTTCTCCTCGCGGTTCTCCTCGCGCAGGCCGTGATTCAGTCGGTGAGGCGGTGACCGCGCTCCAGGGCTTCGGTCAGCCACTGTTCGACTTCCATGACGCGCAACGTGATCAGGGCGTTCGATTCGCGCTTCGGGTAATCCGGTTCGAGGATGCCGCTCTCGATCAGGTTCTCGGGAACGAATGGCCGCTCGATGCGGCTCAGGACGGCACGGCTGAATATCTGTTTGGCCGTCGGTAACCGCGGCCGGATCCGCGGCGGGATGAGCTCGAGCACCTGGGACTTTCGCCGCCAGTAGCGGTGCGGGTAGGCGGGGTCGTACCGGCGATCCAGCGGAAGCCGCCGGGCACGATCGATGAATTCCGGATCGAGAAAGGGATCGCGTTTCGGTATGAGTCCCGGCGTCCGTAACCGCTGGTGCGGATAGAGATCGCTCCACGCCTCCATTGGTGCGAACGCGGCATGATTGGTCGCGTGCAGGTGGACCAGTGACCGGACCCAGGCGGTCGTCCAGCTGTCTACCAGCCCGCGGTATCCCTCGGTCAGGAATTCGTGCGTTCGTCGTTTGCACAGATCGGGCCACGAGCAAGCGAGATAGAGCATGGCGCGGCGGCGCGGGGACAGCTGGTGCGCCGAGAGCGCGAGCAGTTCCAGCGTTGCGCCCGGATGGTATGCGCCCCGGTGATCGTCCCAGTAGCGCGGCAGGTGCCGCGCGTCTCCGGCGCGGAGGAGGTTCTGCGTCAGGAACTGGGTGCTGCCGAGCAGTTCGTCCGCGCCGTCACCGCTGAGCAGAACCGTGGCCCCGGCGTCGTAGGCCAATTCGACGGCGACCCGATTGGCATCGGGCAGGGCGTCGAGCCGGGGTCCCGCCGCATCCCAGGCGGGCCGCCCGGCGGGTTTGCGTGCCAGGTCGGCGGTATGCAGATCGCATGGCGATCCGAGCGCCTCGAGCAGGCCGGCGACGATCGGCACGTTCGATCGCCCACGGTCATCGATCATCTCGATCGTGATCGCGGAAATGCGGCGTTCCGCGCCGAATTCCGCGACCACGGTGGCGAGAACGGCGAGGGAATCGAGCCCGCCGGATAATTGCACGGCAATTCCCTCGCTGTCCCCGACCGCACGCCGAATGGACTCGCCGAATTCCCTGCGGAGGTTTTTGATCGAATTATCCGGCTCCGGCCATGGCGGTTCGACGACCATGTCTTTGCCGTTTTCGAATGGTTCGGCCGGGCCGAATTCGCCAGCTATCGCCGGCCAGGCGAACCACAGCGCCAACCTACTTCGAGAAATTCCGTCCTTCGACATGCTGTCGCTCCCGGTTCACCCGATCTTGTTACCGGGCCTGGACCAGCACGCGCTGGGCGTCGGCCAGGGTCCGGTCGAGGTCCTCGAGCAGGGCCCAAATGGTGTCCGGGTGAGAAAGTCCGGGGGTGAACTCGCCGCCGTCATCCTCGCCCTTGACGCCCTTGCCGTAGCAGCCGTCGCCGGGGTTGCACTTCTTCGACATTTCCGTATCCAATTCGTTGTACCTATTTGCCGCGATTTCGGCAGGAAGTGAAGGGATTTCGCTTCCCTCTTCGATTCAACGTGGTGCGCAAGCCTGCCGCAATATTCGGAAATGGACAGGATGTCTGTCCGAAAATGTGCTGCTGTACACGATTCGGACCTATTCGAATCGCTGTTAATACTCCGACTCGAGGCACAGGTCGGCATCGAGCCGGGCGATGATCAGAGCCCGGATCCCGGGCCAGGTTTCGGTGCCGCGCAGGTCCATCCAGATCGTGACCAGCCTGGACAGCAACTCGGTGAACGGTTCGATTTCCGGGTGGTTCTCCACGAGATGCTGCTCCACGACCGACTTCGGCGCGGTGACCTGTTGATCGGTGCGTTCGAGGTGCGCCTCGTGCCATAGCCGCAGGAGTTCCCCGCCGGTCCCGAGAACCGAATCGCTGTGCTCGGCGAAGTCCCGGCTCGGCCAGCGCTGGGCGGTCTCGACCTTGGCGACCGTGGAGGCACTGTGCAAGATCCTCCGGCCCAGCTCGGCCTGCGAGAATCCGCGCTGGATGCGTCGCCGGCGCAGCTCGGCGCCGAACCTGTGCCGTGCGGAGACGTGCGGCGTCAAATCGCTCATTCGCCTGCTCAAGACGGTTCCCCCGGGTGCCGGAAGAGCGCGAGCCATCCGACGGGCCGCTCGGCGGCGGGAATCATTGCACCCCTAGCGGATCGGGCCGGTATCGGTCCCCTCCCATGCTGATCACGCGACAGAACGCCGACATCGGCCGAACAGCCTATTCGGCTGCTCGACTGCGGCAACGGGTGTGCGATGTTCGGCTGCCGCGATCCGCTCCGATCCCGGGGACCATTGTTCGGCACGGCAATGAACTCGGGCCGGGTCCGATCGGCATGGGTGCTCTCGACGTGGATGCGGGAGCCGAGGCGGCGTGGCCGGTGGTTCGTCAGAGGTGGGGCGTTCCCGGTTGCGGGCGGTGGATCTGCTCGGCGGTGAGGGCGTCGTTGCTCGCGCGCAACGCGGCGTTGGCGTCTTCGAGGTCGAGGATGCGCGCGATACCGGCGAGGTTGATTCCCTGTCCGGTCAAGGCGGTGATGCGGGCCAGGCGGGCGAGATCGTCGCCGCTGTAGCGGCGCGTGCCGCCGCTGCTGCGGACCGGGGTGATCAGGCCGTGCTGTTCGTAGAGGCGCAGGGTCTGCACGCCCACGCCGGCGAGTTCGGCCGCCACCGATATCGCGTACACCGCCTGCCCGGCCCGTGGCAGATGGTCCTGTCCCTGTCCTGGCATCTGCTGCGGCTCCCGTTCTTCGCTCATGATCGACTCCTGAAGATTACCTCTCTGTCCTACTTGCACTCGGTCGGGCCGAGTGCTAAATATTATCTCTGTCAGATGACAGAGATTATCTAGGTTTCCTTCGATCGAGAATGGAGTGAACCGGAGGTGGCGTCCATGCCGATGGACGCCTTACGTCCGAGTGCGAGATTCCCTGTGCGAGAAAGGAGATCGCGATGACCACGCTCGTACCGGCCGGCAGCGACCTCGACCGCGCCGAGCAACACGCCCTCGTCGACGAGCGCGACCGTGACCTCGGCCTGGACGCCGCCGCAGTGCAACCCGTGGCCGAACGCTCCCGGCCCGTCTTCGACACCGCCGACCTCACCGACCGCCTCGACCAGAACTGGATCACCCCCGTTCCCAGCGATTACGACGATGACTACAGCTGCCTCGCCTACTGACCCCGTCCACACCTACACCGCGCACCAGGAACCGGACACCGCGGTGGTGCGGTGGCCCGACCCGAGCCCGTTGCACCCATGGTGGGAATCGGTCATGGCGTCCGCCATGACCGCCGACCCCGCGGTTCCCCGATCACCCGATCCCCGGCATCCCCGTGCCCGCAATCCCTTCCTGCGCTCTTGTGCGCCCACCCGCGCCGCTACCTCCGTTTGATACCGCCCGACTCGCGCACCACTGTGCGGCGGTGACCGTGTCAGCCCAGTTTCGGGCACGGGCCGTGATGCGGGGGCGGGTCGTCGCGGGCGAACAGGGTCCGGATGATGTGTGCGAGGGTTTGTGAGAGGTGTTCGATTTGGCCGGCTACCAGTGCGCGGTCCGCGGGGGTCGGGGCCAGGAGTAGTTGTTCGGCTGCGCGCCAGGCGTATTCGCGCCAGGCTTGGATGGTTTGGGTGAAGGCCATGTAGACCATGGGTTCGAGGTTGGCGCCGGCGCGCAGGGTGGGGTCGGCGTCGCCGTACATGTCGGCCAGGGTGGTCAGTACCTCGTGCTGGTATTCGGAGAGCATTTGGCTGGCGCGTTCGTGGTCGCGTTTGCGGCTGGTGCCGTCGGGTGCGGTCACGCCGAGTTCGGAGATGACGAAGGGCAGGTCCCGGGTGATGTGGGCGTTGAAGCCGAGCACCGCGTTGGCCAGCACGGTCACCGAGTGGGTGTCGGCGGCCTGGAAGGCGGTGCGCCACGCGCCGGGAACGCTGTCGGGATGGCCGCCGTAGTAGTCGTCGAGGGCGCGGAAGTAGTAGTCGGCGAAGTGGACGTCCCAGTTGCGCAGGAAGACCGGGTCGTCGAATCCGCCGCTGCCGACGATGTTCTGGGTGGCCTTGGTGGCGGTGAGGTAGGACAGCAGCATGAGGGCGTTGTCGTCGCAATCGGCGATCATGACCGCGCCGCGGCGTTCCATCTCCTCGATGACCTTCGTGATGCATTCGGGCCCGCCGCTGGGGCACGGTCTGACCTGTTCGGTGTGCGGGACCGGCAGCGGCGGCAGTTGATGGGCCCACGGCAGGTACCGGCCCTCGGGTCCGAACAGTTGCCGCGTGATCTCGGCCAACGCCGGCATCGGCGGCAGTCCGGCGACACCCAGCAGCAGCCGGGAGGCGACCGAGTCGACCTGCTGTGGCGGGGGCTGCGCGGAGACGGCGGGCGCCGCGGCCCCCAGCAGCGCCCCGACCAGGCATACGACCAAACCAGCTTGGGCTGTTCGCATGCGGGCATTCTTCGGCACCGCGGCCGCAGCACCGGGATATACGGTGTACTGCCGACATGCCCATCGCGGCTGTGGGCGGAAGAGGCGCGCGAGTACGCCTGGTCGCGGACCGTGGCGGCAGCTTCGCCGGATACTGCACGCTGCTGTGGGCCTCGGCGTACGAGCCCTTCCGTGCCAACGGGATTCCGGAGATTCAGGATCTGAACGTACTGCCGCTGTACCGCAACCGTGGCATCGGCGCGATGCTGCTGGACGCGATCGACGACGTGGCGCGGCAACGATGCGAGGCCGTGGGTCTCGGGGCTGGCCTGCATGCCGACTGCGGGTCCGCGCAGCGCCTCCATGTCCGGCGCGGCTACCTGCCCGACGGACGCGGAATCGTCTACGACAACAAGCCCGTCGAGTACGGGGCGAGCATCAGCGTGGACGACGACGCGGTGCTCATATTCACCCGCGACCGGGCGCGGTGACGCCTCGCGCTCCGACGAGTTGCGAGTGGAGGCATAGACCAATGTGGTCGAGGGCGGGTCGTCGGGCAGTGTGGTCGGTGTCATCGGCACGGAACCTTCCGTATTGGAAGGATTGCTCTATATCCTGATTCGGGTACCTCTCTGGAACCGGAAGGTGATTCCACGATGACCGATCTGACTCGCGCAGCCGGAGAACGGCTCTCGGCGAGCGCGCTGTGCCCGTGGGTGCACCGCCTGATATTCGCTGCTGCCGCAGTGCATTTCGTGTGGGCATTTGTTCGGCCCAATGCCTGGTCGGGCATCGTCCGTGACGGTGTGTGGGCGGCGGCGGCCGATCGGGACAGCCCCGACCACTTCGAACGTGAGGCCAGTGTCTGGTTTCTGATCGCGGGAATCGCGTTGCTGGCATTGGGTTCGCTCACCCGGCGGATCCTGATTGCCACCGGCACGACGCCGGTTGCCGTCGGCTGGTATCTGCTCGCGGTCGGTATTCCGCTGACCGTCATCTACTTCCCGCTGACCGGAGGCTGGTTGATGCTTGTGATCGCAGCGATCGCATTCGCCGCCGGCCGATTCAGGCGAAGGGTTCGAGGCTGAATCGGCCCCAGGCCGCACGGACGAGGCCGCGCGCCTGCTGGGAGCGGCTTGCCGAGCTTCACCAGGGGGATGCCGATGGGGGCCAGGATAATGGTGGCGGACACGATGATTCCGACCAGCCAGACCAGTCCCGCCACGATACCCAGCACGGCGCCGAGCACGGCTCCGAGGATGCCCAATATCGAACCCAATAGCGGTTCCCGACCCTGGCCTGGCTGCGCCCACGGACCCGGCCGGTCTCGTGGAGTTCTTGTGCAGGTGCGCATTTCGGCTGTACGCGTCGCTCGGCTGTGTCGGTTGCGTCGATCTGTGCGGCGGCGTGCACACGCCATTTCGTTTGGTGTGTAGGACAACTAGAGTTCTGGACCATGCGTATTCGTACCGCGGTCGCCGCAGTCGGCGTCGCGCTCGGCGTCGCGGTCGCCGCGCTCGGCGTCGCGGTCGGCGCACTCGGCCTCGCGGTCGGCGCGGTAATGCTGTACTTCTACGACGGCGGGTCCAAGGATCACACATACCTCGAGGTCGGCGACTGCTGGGATTACAGCACCCGATTCGACGAATCGGTACACGTGAAGCCGTGTTCGGGTCCGCATTACGGCGAAGTGATCCTCGAGGCGGACCTGTCCGCCGTCGATCGGCATCCGTCCGGCGGGTACGACGCCTGGGGTTTCTGCAAACGGCAGCTGAGCGAAATCCTGTCGAGAAACAGCCATCTGGACTACTGGATGGTCCCAAGCGGCGGCATCCTCTGCGCGGTAATCTCCGCCGATAATGCCGGTACCCGGACCGGCGGCCTCATCGGCAGAGTCGATCGCTGACCATCTCGCGCTCCCCACGGTGGCGACGTCTCCGGCCTGTTCCCGCTCACGTGCTCACCCAGCTCACACAGGCATGGTGCGTTCACCCTGCACGCAGCATCAGATAGTCGAGGAAGCGCGACCCCCATCAGAGATGGGGGCGGTCGATCGGTCAGCGTTGGGGGGTCAGCGTGATGGCGCCGACCACCGCTCCACCGAAATACGCCGGGCCCTCGTACCCGCCGTGTCCGTCGCTGATCAGTACGACGCGGTGGCCGGGAAACAGGTCCACGTAACCACCGTCGGGCGTCGAATGAATGGGGTAACGCCCTATCAGGACCAGGTCCCCGCCCTCGACGCGCGCGTCGCGTTGCAGGAGCACGATGCCAGACGACCATGTCGTGGACGTGTAGGCGCCGGGTTCGACGTCGGCGAACGCTTGACCGACCGTGCCGAAGAGCGTGGTGACACCTACGGCCACAGCGATCGCAGCGGTCCGGACCATCGCTGGTCTGGCGTGTAGGGACATCGTGAACTCCTGTCGCCTCGGGTTATCGACTCTACGCCTGATCTGATCACAACGCGGCCGACTGACCCCGGCCCCGTTGATCTCCCGTGGGCCGGCGCCGGCCGCTTCGGACAGCCCGCAACGCGGCTGTGAGAGTACGTTCGCGGACTCACCGACCTGCCGGACGCGCTCGCCGATGACGTCACTGCCCTGCCCTTCGATCACGGCACCGAGCAGGCGGGACACACCCTCGCTGTGTGTTCAGAAGCTGTTGCAGCAGTGGGGGTTTGAATGGGGCGGGCGGTGTCTCGAAGGGCTGGCGCCGCCCTGCGCCGAAGCCACCCCGACCATGAATAGTTGAGAGACCGTCCTCAATTCGGCATGTGCGGGCGAGCCGACTGCATCCGGCTGTGAAACATCGTCGACCGGGAACTGGTGGCGGACCCTTCTCGGGCTTTGCCGCCACCAGTTCCCGGTCGACGTCGTTTCACATGTCGGGGGATTACTGCGGTTCGGGTGGCCCGGCGGCGGTCGCGATTTGAAGGAAGACGGCTATCGGCTCGAGGACCGCAGCTCGGCCGCGTGCCTGCGGCTGGGATCGACGGCTGACCACCCGCGCGGCATGTGGTAATCGGGTGTGTCGCAACTGGATTGGGTGTGGTCACGGGGTTGGGATGCCCGCGGGGCGGGCGGGGCGGCCGAAACGCACCGGGACTCCGGGTGAGTAGAGCACGCTGGCCGGGGGGAGCTGCGGGGTCGGGAGTCCGGCCGCGGCTATCAGGGTTTCCTCGCATTCGAGTAGTTCGGCTCGGTGCAGCGTCCAGCGGGGGTGGGTGTTGGGCAGGAACATCTGGCGGTCGAAGAATGTGCTGTGCATTCCCCAGCGGGCGGTGAGGAAGTGTTCCAGGTCGGTGGGCTCGGTGATCGGTTCGCCGACGCCGATGGTGATCCGGCTGCCCGCGCCGCGCGGGCCGGGCCAGCGGCGAGTGCCGGTGTAGGTGATGCGCTCGCCGTCGTGGCGGATGGTCATGCGCGACCACATGTAGGGCAGCCGGAATCCGGTCCGCGCGACGGCTACCGGCACCACCCGTGACGCGTCCAGGGAACGGAAGACCACCCCCCGCCGTCCGTGGGCGTCCACGGAGTACAGGCGGACATTGGTTTCGGGGAAAGTGCCCAGGTAGGGCAGCCCCGGAAGTCGCCACCAGCCGACCCGATGCATCCGGAAGGCGACCAGCCCGATATAGGTTGACCCGTTCAGCGTGTCGGGAACGGTGCCCGGCGGCAGCAGCGGAGCGACGTCGTCGGGATCGGCGACCCAGTGCAGAAAGGCCAGGTCGAGCCACGACTGCGTCAACAGTGGGCGGGGAATCGGCCCGGGTGCGTCCGCCGTGATCGGCTCCGGGACCACGGCCTCGTGCGGTTCGGGCATCAAGACCACTGCGTCAGTATTCCAGTCCTCGATCCGCGGGCCCCGGTCGGTCCAGCGGAGTCCTGATCAACACGCACAGTTCCGCGAGGCCCATGTCGATGCCGCCGCCGATCTCGCCCACCAGCAGTGGGAAGATCGACCGACGCGGAACATGGTCGTGGGCGCGGCCAGCGGGGCGCTGATCGGTTTCGTCGTGCTGCCGATCGTCGGACTTCTCCCGGGCGCGGTTCTGGGCGCCTCGGCCGGCATGGTCATCGGCTGGGCCGCGACAGACCCTGCCCCGGCGGCCGTTCCGCAGAAGAACTGACGCTCGATTGGCGGCGGGTGAGGAGACTCGGAGTGTGAATACCGTGGAGGATCAGTGGTGAACGCGTCCTACGCTCGACGGGTCGTTCTCGACCGCCCCACGGTGCCGTCTTTCGACCGGTATCCATTCTCCTTGCCCGTGGTGCGCGGGCTATCCGAACTGGAGCTGCATCCGCGGGTGACGTTCATCGTGGGCGAGAACGGCAGCGGCAAGTCGACGCTGCTGGAAGCCATTGCCACAGCGTGGGGTTTCAACCCGGAGGGCGGAACGAAGAACTTCAACTTCTCGACCCGCGGCTCGCACTCGAGTCTCTATGAGCATCTGCGACTGGTGAAGTCGGTGCACAAGCCGCGGGACGGGTTCTTCCTGCGCGCGGAAAGCTTCTTCAACGTGGCCACCAATATCGAGGAGCTGGACCGCCAGCCCGCCCCCGGGCCGCCGGTGATCGCCTCCTACGGCGGTGTCTCGCTGCACGAGCAGTCCCACGGAGAGTCGTTCTTCGCATTGATGATGCACCGCTTCGGCGGGCACGGATTCTATGTGCTGGACGAGCCGGAAGCCGCTCTGTCGCCGAGCCGTCAGCTGGCGATGATCGCCCGCATGCACGAACTCGTACGCGCCCGATCCCAGTTCGTGATCGCCACCCACTCGCCGATCCTCATGTCCTACCCCGATGCGTGGATCTACCAAATCGGTGCGGACGGTTACGAACTCGTCGAGTACGAGGACACCGAGCACTACCGCCTCACCCGGGCCTTTCTCGAGAACCCCGACAAGTATCTGGACGAGCTGATCGACTGATTCGCACCTCGCCCGTTCGGTGCTGCGATTCGCCTATCGTCGCACCGCGCGGTTCGTGCCATCGAACTCCACTGCAGCGCAGGCGATTCGGTCCGCGATGCCCTTGCCGGGGCAGCGCATATCGCGAAGCATGGCATTGTCAGTGCGCATGTCTGGGAGGGAGGGCTCAGTCGTTGCCCGAGACGGTCGAGGTGTCGGTCCCGTTTGCTCGAGTGCGGGCAGTTCGAGACAGAGCACGAGCGTGGCAATCTCGACGAGGATGCCCGGGAGGTTCCCGCAGCCTGGCGCGAGGTGGCGCTTCCGGTGCGCGGGTTATCACCGTATCGGTCCCCTACGCCTGATCAGAACGCTGTCGAACTGCGCGACAACCTGATTGCTGCCGAGCGGGATTCGCTGTACCTCGCGCTGGCGGCCGCGTTGGCCGGTCCGGCGTCGGCGGCACCTCTTCCATCGCGGCGGGCCTACTGCCACAGCAGTAGATCGAGGATTGCGGTTGTGTGGCGTGCGTCTTCGACCAGTGGATCGAAGCGCCTATCACTCAGGGGATTTCGGCATCGGTGAGCTGGACGGCTCCCGCCCGGCCCGGATGATGGTCGACACTGCGCGTCCTGGATGTCGCCTCCCCACGAGACCTCGGCCTGAGCGACCACGCCCGGCGGGTGGGCGACTATCACGTCGACTACTACGGCTCGACCCACGAGGAAAACCCCTAGCCGGTCGAAGGCGGTAGACGGTACCTGAGGTCAGCTGTTCGGTACCTGCGGTGGAGGCGGCGGTCGGCCGGCTCGAGCGACAGTCGGAGATGGCCGTCGCCGAGTCGCTCGGTGGAGACGGATGCATGAGAGCAGAGATGCCGAAGGAGACGAATATGAGTACCCGCGACAATGTTTCCCCCGTACGCCCGCGCTGGCGGGATGTCGCCTCGCCCGCCCAGGTCGGCATGTTTCGGGCCGTGTGGGTGCTCGGCGGGCTGGCGGTCGCCGTGGCGGTCCTAGTGGTCGCCGGGGCCTTTGCCGCCGACTCGGCCGGTGGCGAGAGTGGTCAGCCGGCCGCCTTGCTGGGGCTGATCGCGGGGTTGTTCGGGGCGAGCGTCCTGATCGTCGGCGTTCTCGTCCGATTCGGCGTGGTGCGCCAGGGCTCACGCGGTACGGACCACGAGTACTGATCCGCTGCTCGCGCGACACGGCGCCCGCCGGCAAGACGCGGCTCGCAGGCTGTCGTGGTTCGATTGCGTACGGACGCTTCAGCAGACGGACCGGTCGTTTCCGGCTTACCAGGAGGACAGGTGAAGGGCTCGCGGCGCGGCTGGGCGCCGGACATCGCGGCCGCGCTGGTCGTGCTGCTCGCCGGCGCGGTGGAGCTGCTGGTCAGCGTCCACTACGACGTGTTTCCCAATCGGGGCAGTGTCGTGCCGGTGGTCGTCGCCACGGCGGTGGCGGTCGGGTGTTGCCGACGGTGGCCGGCCGTGGCGGTCGCTGTGATCTGGTTGATCTCCGGATACCAGGTCGTCGCGAGCGTGCCGGTCCTGCTGGTGCAAGTCGCCTTGGCGGCGGCCGTGTTCGCGGGAGCGCGTTGGGGCGACCGGGCGAGCGGGGTGCTCGGCGCGCTCGCGATTCCGGTGGTCGCCGTGCCCGCGGCGCTGGAATGGGGCCGATACGGCGCGCTGCTCGTGCTGCTGCTCTTCGGCGTCTGCTGGTGGGCCGGGTCGGCACTGCGGCGGTCCGCCGATCGGGCCGATCGGGCGCTGGATTCGCAGCGCGCGGCCGAAGCGGATGCCGCGCGGGCGCATCGCGAGAGCGAACAGGCCCGGGAGATCGCCGCGCTGCGCGAGGAGCAGGCCCAGCTCGCCCGGGACGTGCACGATGTGGTCGGGCATTCCCTGGCGGTGATCCTGGCGCAGGCCGAATCCGCCCGGTACATCGCCGACACGGACACCGGCGCGCTGCGGCAGTCCATGGCGAATATCGCCGACCTGGCCCGGTCCTCGCTCCAGGATGTGCGCCAGGTCCTCACCGCCACAGCATCGTCCGATGCCGGACCGGGTGCACTGCGCACGCTGATCGACGGAGTTCGCGCGAGCGGGCACGAGGTCGTCCTCGCGGAGCTGGGCACCGCGCGGACCCTCGCGCCCGAGCTCGCCACGGTGGCGTATCGAGTGCTGCAGGAAATGCTCACCAATGCCATCCGGCACGGAAACCGGGCCACTCCGATCAACGTCGAATTGTGCTGGGCCGACGAACTGCGGATCGAGACCGTCAATGCGGTCGCTCCGGGCGAGCCGGCGGACGCCGGCGGCAGCGGGCTCGGCGGCATGCGGCGGCGACTGGAGTCGGTGGGCGGACGTCTCGATATCCGGTGCGCGGACTTCGCGCAGGTCGGCGGCTCGGCCTTCACGGTGACCGCCTGGGTGCCCATGCGTAGGCTCGTGCCGTGACCGACGCCGACGATATCCGGGTGCTCCTGGTGGACGACCAGGAATTGTTCCGCACCGGCGTCGCGGTGATCATCGATGCCCAGCCGGGCCTGCGGGTCGTCGGTCACGCCGGGGACGGGTTCGAGGCGCTCGCACGCGTCGACGAGCTCGAGCCGGACGTGGTCCTGATGGATATCCGCATGCCGGAGATGGATGGCGTGGAGGCGACCCGGCAGCTGTTCGCTCCCGAGCGCGCCGACCGCCGCACCAAACCACTGCGGGTCCTGGTCCTCACCACCTTCAACCTGGACGACCGGGCAGCCACCGCAATTCGCCACGGAGCCAGCGGTTTTCTGCTCAAGGACAGCAAACCGGCGCAGCTGTGCGAGGCCATCCGCACCGTCCACACCGGCAATGCGGTCCTCGCACCCACCGACCTCGCCACTCTGCTGGACGGCCGATTCCGTTCCCGCACACCGATTCCCGCCGCCTACGGCACGCTCACGGAGAAAGAGCGAGAAGTCTTCGCCGCCGTAGCCCGGGGCCACTCCAACAGCGAGATCGCCAACCTGATCTTCGCCGGCGAGTCGACGGTGAAAACCCATGTGGGCGCGATCCTCCGCAAGCTCGGCCTGCGCGATCGCGTGCAGATCGTGGTCTTCGCCCACGAACACGGACTGGTCTGAGCGCAATCCCCGGACCGGCCCGTCCGGGATGCTGTGCGCCACATCACATCCTCTCCTGCCTTTCTGATGTGGTCGGGCGCCGTGGTATCGCATCTGGCACTCGGCGACGGACCTGTTTCCTGGGGCCCGCCACTGCCGGCGGCCGGCCGTGGCGGGGTCGACGAACAGCGGCCATGACGATCCTGCCGAGAACTCGGATCAGTGGCTCGGCAGGACCTCGGCGAGGAATGCAGAGAAAGGAATCTGGCTCGTCCGCGGCGGCGGCCACGGCCCGCCTCGCTACTTCGGGGTGGTGATCTCGCAGGCGCCGGCGGGTTTGAACGGGTAGGTCAGTTGCCGGGTGTAGTCGACCGGATAGTCGGGCTTGGCTGCCATGCCGAGGTGTTCGGTGGTGAAGCGGCGGCCGGGATCGTAGGAGTAGGTGCGGTAGAGGTGGTCCCAGAGCAGGGTGAAAAGGCCGAAGTTGACATCGCCGATACCGGCCCATTTGAGGTGGTGGAAGCGGTGGCCTTCATTGAGGGCGAGCAGGTATTTGGCGGGGCCGACGCGGTAGTCGGCATTGGAGTGCTGGAGCAGCAACTGGATGGCGACGGCGAGGGCGAGGACGGAGGCGACTTCGACGGGGAGGCCGATGAGGATCAGGGGAGCGACACCGGCGGCCATTTCGAGGGTTTGGTGCACCGGATGTTTCATCAGGCCGTTGAGTCCATAGAAGCGGGTGACGCTGTGGTGCACGGCGTGGAATCGCCACAGCAGCCCGATCTTGTGGCTGGCCAGATGCATCGTGGTGATGCCGAAGTCGGCGATCAGGATGGCCGTGACGACCTGGAGTGCGAAGGGCCAGTCACCCGGCCAGAGTGCAGGAGCCGGGACGATCGCGGCGAGCAGGGGAATGGCGGCGACGCTGACCAGGATCAGGGATTCGTTGACCACCGCGTGGATGCGATCACGACGGCTGTCGCCGAGATCGTGGTTCCAGTCCGCCTCGTACGGGATGATCCGTTCGGCGAGAAACGAAGCCGTGATCGCGACGGCCAGGATCGCCAGCAGCCAGTACTTCGGAGCGCCCGCGGCAGTGATCGCGATGCCGAGTCCGTTGAGCCCGAGCAGCATGAGCGGTACATAGGCGTACCGAGTGATCCGCTGCGCCGTGGACAGTGTTGTGGTGTGCATGGGGTCGAGCGTGCTTGCTCGACGCCGGATTCGGCTTGAACGATTCGGCTATCGCGAATCGTTGTGCCAGGCGAGATTCCGGCTCAGAGCGGAGGGCGGCAGGCCGAAAATCTCCCGGCAGGTACGGGTCAGATGAGCACTGTCGGCGAACCCGGCGGCGTGCGCGGCGGTGGTGAGGTCGGCTCCGTCGGCCACCGAGTCCCTGGCGATCACCAAGCGCAACCAGAGCACATAGCGCCGTAGTGGCAGCCCCACCTCGGCGGTGAACAAGTGGGTGAGCCTGCTAGCCGAAATACCAACGCGGGCAGCGAGATCGGTGGCGTGTATGGTCCCGGCCGCGGCGAGGTCCGGCAGGCAGTCCAGTGCGGCGGCCACCGCCGGGTGGCGCTCGGCACCGGGGACGGCCGCCCCGCCCGGCGCCAATGCCGTCATCAACTCGGCAACGGTCGCGGCGAGCGTCACCTCGTGATCCGGTGGCGACAGCGGCGGTCCAGCGGACCACCCGGCACTATGGGCGCGGTGCGCGGCGGCACGTCCGGCGACGCTGTCCGGGTCGAGGAATACCGCGATACCCGTTGCGGCGCCGAGGAGAATCCGGTGTGGCGCATTGGCGGGGACGATCAGGTGCGTGCCCGAGTGCTCCACGTCGTCGCCGGCAACGGTCACCGGGCTGGTGCTGATCATCACTTGGACGGCGTGATGAGCGTGCCTGCCGGTCGCGCCGATCGACCCACTGAAGGCGAGCACACCCGGACGCAGCAGGACATCGCCGCGCCAGGGCGCCGAACCGGCAGGGTCGTCAATGGTGGAGGCTCGGGCCGGCCCGGCGGATTCCGACGAATGCAGTGCTGACACCGTCGTAGCGTAATCGCGGCATTGTCGCCGCGGCCGTGGCGTGCCGTGCACTCGGTCGGATCGAAATCAGAAGAGCCAGGGGTTGCCGGCGCAGACCAGGTCGGGATGGGCGAGCGGGTCGAGGGCGTGCAGTGCGATGGACACGGCTCGAGGTGAGTACAGCATCGAGTTGTGGTCGGAAGTGTCTGCCGGACAACCGTCTTGGAGCACGATATTGTTTACGGTGGCGCCGGGTCCGGGGGTCAGGAAGGTGTCGTCGAACGGTGTCGACACTTCGTCGTAGCGGTCGCCGACGATGGTGTAGTCCACGCCGGGGACGGTGTCGCCGCCCTCGTTCAGTTTCGCGATCACCGGCGAGTCGTAGACCTGTTGGATGGCGCCGGGTCCCAGGGCTTGTTCGAACGGCACGTGCAGGTCGATGGAGCCGGGGGGAAGTTTGGACTGGATGGCCAGCACCAGTGTGCCGATGCCGCTGAGTGAGGTGCCATGGTTGGTGGCGCCGTAGGTGATGAGGTGCTCGACCTTGTTCCGCGCGGGATCCTGCTCGTTCGCTCCGCCGTCGAACTTCAGGTAGTAACGCGATTCCAGTCCGCCCTGGGAGTGCGCGATCAGATCCACCTGGCTCGCGCCCGTGGCGGCAAGTACGCGGTCGACGAAAACCGCCAGCTGCGCGGAGGATTCGTCGATATCGCCGGTCGCGCCCGGGAAGACGGCGTCGAGGCCGGGGCCGGGAGTGTTGGGACGGCCGTAGTTGAAAGTGAACACGCAATATCCGGCCCGTGCGAGCTGGGGCGACATGTAGGAGTAGGCCGCGAAGGCATTGGCCCAGGTGCCGTGCACCAGCACCACCGGCCGCGGGTGCGCCGCGTCGGGTTTGCATCCCCAGTCGTTCGCGCCCTGGGGCGCGACGTCGGGATTGAAGAAGCCGTATACGACGGCGGCGACCTCGTCGGGCAGTTCCGGACCGTACCCGGCGGTGTCCGCGGCGTGCGATCCGGTGTATCCGGGCGGCACCGGGCCCGGGTCACCCTGCGCCACAGTGGAGTTCGCGCCGAGCGTAATAATCGCGGCCGTCGCGACGACCGCCGCGCCGCGCACCGGGCGGCGAATGATTCGTTTCATGTCAGGCACCCTTTCGTCCGGATCAATAACGCTGGTCAAGTGACCTAATCGTGAGCTGGCGATCATCTGGCAACCAGTGACGCTCGCGTCCGGTTTCGTTAAGATCGCGACATGCGGGTGGTGGCAATCGCAGTACCCGACGGAGTGAACGCTTTCGACCTGGTGGGAGCCGCGCAGATCTTCGCAGCCGCAGCTTTGCGCGATGGCAGTCGCGGCTACCAGGTCCGGATCTGCGGCGACACCACTCCGGCGCTGGCATCGCGTCAGCAATGCTTCACGCTGCGGCCCGATTGGCCGCTGCGGACTCTCGACCAAGCGGACACGGTCATCATTCCGGGCGCGGCGAGCATCTTCGATCCCGATCGGCAACTGGTCGAGGCGATCCGCCGGGCGGCGGCGCGCGACGCTCGCCTCGCCTCCATCTGCACCGGGGCTTTCGCGCTGGCCGCCGCGGGTCTGCTGGACGGCCTGCGCGCCACCACCCACTGGCGCTATTGCGATCAGCTCGCCGAGACCTATCCGCGTATCGACGTGGACCCCGCGGTGCTCTTCGTCGACAATGGCGCGATTCTCACCTCCGCGGGCGCCGCCGCGGGCCTGGATATGTGCCTGCACATGATCCGCTGCGACTACGGGTCGAATGTGGCCACCGAAACCGCGCGATTGATCGTGCTTCCGCCCCAACGCGACGGCGGCCAAGCGCAATTCATCGTCCAGCACAAACCGCCGCAGGACGCGACCGCCCTGCAGCCCGTCCTGGACTGGATCGAGCGCAACCTCACCCGCACCCTCACCCTCACCGATATCGCCGACCACGCCGGCCTCAGCATCCGCACCCTGCAACGGCGCTTCCGCGCCCAGCTCGGCACGACCGCCCTGCAATGGCTCCTCAGCGCCCGCATCCATCGTGCGCAGCAACTGCTCGAAACCACCGACCTGCCCGTCGACCGGATTGCCGAGGAGGCGGGCTTCGGCTCCGCGGTCACCCTGCGCCATCACTTCGTGCGCCAGGTCGGCACCGCACCGCGGGACTACCGCCGGGCCTTCGGATTCCCTTCCCCGGGAACTCCGTCCGGCCGGTGACATCTCGACGCCGTTCGACTGCACTCCCTGCTCGCGGATGTGCGGGCGGACTGGGACCGGGACCGCTCCGCCTCGGCGGGTTTCCGTCACCGGGATGGACTGCTGTTGGCAATTCCCATGCGCGGCAACGATGATCGCGGCGATCTGTGGCGGCTCATGGCCGACGTCCCGGTTGTCGACGGGCGAGCGTCGGCCGAGGACACCGTCGCCCGCTTCGAAGAG
Source organism: Nocardia sp. IFM 10818 (assembly GCF_054655275.1). Classification (NCBI taxonomy): domain Bacteria; kingdom Bacillati; phylum Actinomycetota; class Actinomycetes; order Mycobacteriales; family Nocardiaceae; genus Nocardia; species Nocardia sp. IFM 10818. Next base: position 4,350,538 of record NZ_BAAHJH010000001.1, on the reverse strand, counting down.
TTGCTGTCCGTGGGACGGGGAGAGCGGGGGTGCGGCTGCGTGAGGCAGTGTGGACTTCGGTGTTCCGGATCCAGCGCCGCCCGCTGGGTTCGCTCCGCCCGCGTGACGGTGAGCTGTTGCGCGAAACCCGGCCGCAGCGCGCGTACGAGCGGCTCGCCGACCCGGCCAACAGTCAGGCGGTCGTCGATGTCGCGATGTCGTCGGGCTACAACTCCGCGAGCGGGTTCAGGGGCTCGTTCGCCGCTCGTTTCGGCATCCAGCCCGGCGGGCTGAGATTCCGGGCTCGGTCGGCGGATTGGGCACAGCCGCGGACCACCCCGGCACTCGTGCGCAAGAACGCCTGCGCAGAATCGGTTCCGCCGAAACCGGTGCGTCGAATAGCTTTTCGTTGCGGAACCGGTCGTGTGGGTGTGGTTGCGCCACGGGAGAGAGGGGACGGCTGTTGGGGCAGCGCCGCCGCAGCAGCCGCCCGTGCCGACGGCCGGTTCGCGTGCGAGCGGGCTGATCACAGCCGCGGACAAGGAAAGCCCGCTCTGGGAGCTAGGCGCAGAGCGGGCAATCGAGGGGTTTGCCGACGCGGTGTTCTTCGGGGGTGTCGGCACCTCGAAATCTACGCCCGCAACCGACCGGTCCCCATGACCTGACGTGCCGGAAAAACGACAATGTATGCCGCCCAACCCGTGCCATCGAGGAGGACCGACACGGCGAAGTGGACCAACCAGGCCCACCCGCCCTTCGCTACGCGGGTAGCCGCATCGTGACACGCCACAATCGACGTGGCAGTTCGCCTTCCTCGAAAGCGTCGACACCGGTCAGGCTCCAGCCGTCGGCGAGACTGTCGACCAGGGCTCGGTCGAAGAAGTGGACGGCGAAGCCGCCGTGTTCGTAGATGTCGTCGCCGTGCGCGGTCCCGGCGCCGTAATGGGCGTCGCCGGTGTGGCGAACGGTGTAGACGAACGCGCCGCCGGGGCGCAGCACACGACGAACCTCCGCGACGAGCGCGTGAATCTCGGTGGTGGACAGAGCCATACACAGCAGCATGTGCGCGAAGACCGCATCCGCCGAGGCGTCGGGCAGTGGCAGCGGGTCGCGAACGTCGTGGACCACCGTGGTGACCCGTTCGGCGACACCTTGGTGGCGGGCCGCGTCCCGGAGCTGGTCCAAGCCGACGGAGCTGAAGTCGGCGGCCACCACGGAGAACCCTTGACGGGCGAAGTACAGGGCGTCCCGGCCGTGGCCGGCGCCGAGTTCGAGCACATCGGTGACGTCGGCGTCGTGGAACAACCGGGCGGCATGGACGGCGGGCATCGAGGGTTGATCGCCGTACATGCCCGGATGGGCTGCATAGGTGGCTTGCCAGTGCTCACCCTGAGCGCCGGCCAGGTCTCGCTGATGGTGCACCACGCGACTACCCCTTCCTGCCCGGTTCGGTGCATCACGAACGGTCGTGGCCCCGGGTAGCCCCAGGCTAGTACCGCGGCCGGTCGCCGAGCCGCAGGTAACGGCGGTTTGCGCGATCCGGTCCTAGGTGAGATCCGCTGCCATGGCATCCCAGAACGCCGTCTCGTAGGCGTGCAGGAGCCGTGGCGCCCGGGAGATGTCCGCGGGCGATTCACCCGAGGCGAGTCCGGCCGCGACGACCGCGGCCGCCTGTTCGGGGAATTCGGGGGGCGATTCGGCGAAGAAGCTGAAGAAGGCCACCGCCTTGTCGGGGTATCGATACCGGGTGCGCAAGGCCGAAGCCATTCGGGCGCAGTAGGTTCCCCATTCCTCGAGGTTGGCCAGCATGGCGAGCGCCACCTCGGCCGCCGTCCCGAACATGGCACGCTGGGCGAGGTAGGCCGGATACGCCTGGGCGGACGGGTGCGGTTCGTGGGCGCGAAGGTCCTTCTCGCTCATGCCGAGCGCGGCGGCGAAGTCGTGCAACAAACCGAAGGCCTGCGATTCGCCCTGTGCGAGAGTCAGGAAGAACGCCCCGGCCGGCGGTTCCGGGTAGCGTGCGGCCAAGAGCGCGAAACTGCGGCGGTCGCTGTCCACGATCCGGTATTCCTCACCGGCGAGCCAGGTCAGTCGCGCGATCGGAACGCGGCCGTGCTCGAGCAGATCGAGGAAACGGTTGGGTATCGCGGCAGCCGAGATCGCTTCCCGAGCCCGGGCGACCAATTCGACGGCGGCGCGGTCGTCCATGCGTCCAGCGCAGCACCAACCACCCTCCGAGTCAATGGTGTACCGAGTCAATGGTTACCGCCGAGGCGAGTACCGCGAGCGCGGCGCCGACCGCGGCCGTGCGCAGCCGATCATGCGGGGCGTCGGGCAGCTGCAGGCGGCAGTCCTGAATTCCGCCGAATGCCATGATCGCCCGGGTTGCCTGCCCGAGGGTGGGCCGTTCATTTCATCGGAGACGAAGGTGAGCCCCTCGGCGAGGCGGTCGGGGTCCTGGTCGCGGCCGGTCTCGCCTGGGCCGAATCCGTGCGTGCCGCGGCCCGCACTGACCGGCCGACCGGCCGTCGCATCGAGATCATCGCGAGATTCGTCCGCGCCGCGCCGGGCGGGCGGTGAAAGATGGACAGCGGTAAGGCATTCCGACAACTTCCACTCCAGGGAGGAACGATATGTACGAGGCCAAGCCGCAGGTCGAACACGAGTGGCTGCACAAACTGATCGGCGAGTGGGTCTTCGAGGGGCGGATGGACGCCGGGCCGGGGCAACCGGAGGAGCAGTCCACCGGGGCGGAGCGGTTCACTGCGCTGGGCGATTTCTGGGTCCGCTCGGAAGGGCACGGCACGACCCCGGACGGTGTGCCCGCGACCTGGAGTTTCACGCTCGGATACGACCCGAGACGGGAGAAGTACGTCGGCACCTGGCTCGGGTCCATGATGCCGCACATGTTCGTGTACGAGGGAGTGCGCGACCCGGGCGGCGCGGTGCTGACCCTCGACTCCGAGGGGCCGTCCATGAGCGATGAGAACAAGACGGCCCGCTATCAGGACATCGTCGAATTCGTCGATGACGACCACTGGGTGCTGCGGTCGCAGATGCTCGGCGAGGACGGCGCCTGGACACTGTTCATGACCACCGACTACCGGCGGGCATCCGCCGCCGGCTGACCCCCGCTGCCTCCCGGTAGGTCCGCAAGCCTACCGGGAGCCCATCACCCGAGGCTGACGGACGTTCGAACGGCGAACGAGAAACGGTGTGCGACGGGATAATCGGCACAGCGCGGCCGGTTGGGCCGGGGAGAGGAGGCCGCTGTGTCGGGCGCACAGGATCGGACGTCGTTCAAGGTGGGGACGCTCGCGGGGATCAATCCGCCATTGGGCGCGGCTCGGATGGCGGTGCGAATGGCCAGGTTCGGGCAGTTGGACTCGCTGTTGACGCCGGATCACTTGATCGGGGTGTTCCCGCGGGCGGTGTGGGATACCGATTTCACGCCGCAGGCCAAGGGGATTCGGAGTCCGGACGAGCAGTTCGATTTCGCCACGCTGCTGGCGCATCTGGCGGCGGGTGCGGGGCGGGTGCAATTGGGTGTGGGGGTGACCGATCCGCATCGGCGGCATCCGGTCCTGCTGGCGCAGGCGTTTCTCACGCTGGCGCATATGACGAAGGCGCCGCCGATCCTCGGGCTCGGGTCGGGAGAGCGGGAGAACCTCGATCCGTACGGGTTCACCTGGAATCGTCCGGTGGATCGGCTCGAGGAGGCATTACAGGTGATCCGGGCCGCGCTGACCGCGACCGAACCGATCGAGTTCAGTGGCAAGTACTACCAACTCGACGGTGCGCCCTTGGATTTGACCGCACCGCCGGACCGGATGCCGCAGATCTGGATCGGTGCGCACGGTCCGCGAATGCTCGCACTGACCGGTCGGTACGCCGACGGCTGGTATCCGTGGGAGTCGCTGTCGCCGGAGGAATACGGGCAGAAACTGCAACTGGTCCACGAAGCCGCCCGGGCCGCGGGTCGTGATCCCGGGGAGATCGTTCCCGCCCAGATGTTCACCATTGTCACCGCGCGCACCCGCGCGGGCATCCGGCGGTTGCTGCGAGCGCCCTCGGTCCGCTATATCGGACTGTTCGCACCCGGCACGGTGTGGGCGCGCTGCGGCGCGAAGCATCCTTTCGGGGCGGATTTCGGCGGCCTGCGCGATCTGATGCCGCACGAACTCACCAGAACCGAAGTGCGCGAAGCGATTGCCGAAGTCCCGGACGAAGTTCTCTACGAATGGCTGCTGATCGGCACGCCCCGCGAGATTCTGTCCCGCCTGTGCGAGCACGCCGACGCGGGCCTGCGCCACGCCATCGTATTCCCGACCTCCGCGCTGGTGTCCAATGCCGATGCGGCCTTCGGCTTCGGTGTGGTGCTGTGGCTGGCCAGGCAGTTGCGGCGCACCGGGAACGGCCCCGGCCCCCGCCGATGACTCGGCGGGGGCCGGACGGATCCGCTCGGCCTACTTCAGCTTTGCGAAGAAGCCGCGGATGTCGGCGGCCAGCAGGTCGGGCACCTCGTAGGCGGCCCAGTGCCCGCCTTCGCTGTACTCGTTCCACTGCACGATATTGGCGTGGTCGCGGTCGGCGAACTTGCGCGGCGGTTTGAAGTCGTAGCCGAAGGAGGCCAGGCCGATCGGGACGGTGGTGGGTTCGGTGGCGTGGGTGCCCTTGGCGTTCTCGTAGTAGAACCGGGCCGAGGAGGCCGAGGTGTTGGTGAACCAGTAGATCGCGACATTGGTGAGGATGTCGTCGGGGTCGAGGGTGCCCAGCAGCTGGCCGCTCCAGGCGAGCTGACCGGACGGCGAGTCCGACAGGCCGTGGGCCAGGGTGCTCGGCTGGGCGCGCTGGGTGAAGTCGTGGATGGAGTGCTCCAGGAACTTCTGCCCGAACTGGATGCCCATCATGTCCTGCTCGCTGAGGCCGTCGAACTCGCCCGGCTCGCCCTTGGGGAAGGAGAAGATCTGATTGACGTGCACGCCGATGACGTTCTCCGGTGCGAGACGGCCCATTTCGGGCGATACGATGGCGCCGCCGTCATTGCCGTGCACGCCGTAACGCTCATAACCCAGCCGGCGCATGAGCTCGATATACGCGGCGGCCATCCGCTCGGGCGTCCAGCCGATATCGCGGGTCGGGCCGGAGAAGGCGAACCCGGGGTAGGACGGGATCACCAGGTGGAATTCGTCGGTCAGCTTGTCGACCAGGCCCAGGTACTCCACGAACGAGCTCGGCCAGCCGTGGGTCAGCATGAGCGGAGTCGCGTCCGGGTTCGCCGAGCGCACGTGCACGAAGTGGATGGTCTGCGCGTCGATCTCGGTGACGAAGTGCGGGTAGGAGTTGAGCTTCTTCTCCACCGCGCGCCAATCGAATTCATCGCGCCACCGCTGGATGAGCGGCTGCACGAACGCACCGGGCACCCCGTACTCCCAGCCCGGCGGAACCGGGATACCGAGGTCCACCTTGCCCGCGAACGTCTCGGCGGGCAGTTCGGCGGCGAACCGGGTGTGGGCCAGGCGGTAGTTCAGGTCATCCAGGTCGGCCTGCGGGATCTCGATACGGAAGGGGCGGATGTCGGACATTGATCTCTCCTCGTGTTCCTGAACGGAATGCCTCGTTCTGATACTGATACTAGCGGAACAAAGCATTCCGTTCCAGTCTTTTCCGAGACTTTTCTGTCCGTGCAGGTCGGGTTGCCCGTACCGAGATGCTCGACCAGCACCGCACGGGACGGCCTTCGACAGCCTCTATCGGGTCTCGTGCCGGGTGGCCACTGCGCTGCTGGGGCGGGGGCTCGGGTCGGGCATCGCGGGCGGGACAGTGAGCGGCTCTACCAGTTGCTGATCGCGGCGGCGGATGTCGGCGTGGTGCTGGTGCCGGTCAGCTGGCGGCTCACGGGGAGCGAGATCGCTGATATTCTCGGGGATTCCGAGTGCCGGCTGTTGTTCGTGGATGCGGCCGCCGAGGCGGTTGCCGAGCAGGCGGTGCAGCAGATCGATCTGGGTGTCGAGCTGGTACGCATGGATATTGGTGGGGTCGCGGCACCGCGCCGCCCGTACCCGTGACGGCATCGCCGTAGAACGACCCGAACGGCCTACCTGGACGGGTGAGTGCGTTCACGCCGCCTCACCGGCAGGAGCTCGCTGACACCAGAACTCGGCCACAGCCTGACGCATCACCTTCGCACCCGGCAATCGGACTGAATCCTCGTCGCCGGCTCGTCAATGGTCACGCCGCTGCGGCGCTGTGCTTATTCGTGTCCTACCTGCTGGGCGTCACCGGACTCGGTGCTGCCGACCGCGGGAGCGGGGGTTCGCTGGGGGCGGAGGAACAGGATGAGGGTGGGGATGAGGTAGAGCAGCCAGACCGTGACCTGGAGGACCGTGGGGTTGGGCTGGAAGTTGAGGGTGCCCTTGAGGAGGGTGGCGTACCAGGTGTCCGGGGGGATGGTGGAGCTGATGTCGAAGGCCTTGTCGGCGAGGCCGGGGAGGACGCGGGCTTCCTGGAGGTCGTGGATGCCGTAGGCGAGGACCCCGGCGGCCACGACCACCAGGAGGCCGCCGGTCCAGGTGAAGAAGCGGGCGAGGTTGATGCGGAGGGCTCCGCGGTAGAAGAGCCAGCCCATGGCCACGGCGGTGGTGAGGCCGAGGAGGACGCCGATCAGCGGCTGGGTCGAGCCGTCGCCGGTGGATTTGACTGCGCGCCAGAGGAACAGGGCGGTTTCCAGGCCCTCGCGGCCGACGGCCAGGAAGGCGGTGAGCACGAGTGCGCCGGTGCCGATGGCGAGGGCCTGGTCCAGGCGGCCGTGCAGTTCGGCCTTGAGATGTCGTGCGGTGCGGCGCATCCAGAAGATCATCCAGGTGACCAGGCCGACGGCGATGATGGACAGGCCGCCGCCGAGGAGCTCCTGGGCTTCGAAGGTCAGCTGCTGGGAGCCGTATTCGAGGATCGCGCCGAAGGTGAGGCTCAGGGCGACGGCCGCGCCGATGCCGATCCAGATGGGGCGCAAGGCGTCTCGGCGGTCCACCTTGACCAGGTAGGCGACCAGGATGCAGACGACGAGGGCGGCCTCGAGACCCTCGCGCAGGCCGATCAGGTAGTTGGCGAACATCTAGGAGGCCGTCCCCTCGAACAGTGCGCGGCCCCACCAGTCGCCGGGGCCGCGGACGCCGGACGGGATGGCGAACACCCCGGAGCCGACGTGCTGGATGTACTCGTTGAGTTCGTCGCTGCGGGCGAGGCTCTGCTGCACCGGGATGAAGCCGGTGCGCACATCGCTCTGGTAGGCGATGAAGAACAGGCCGGCGTCGAGCCGCCCCAGCCCGTCGGTGCCGTCGGTGAAGGAGTAGCCGCGACGCAGCATGCGCGCTCCGCCATTGGTGTCGGGGTGCGCGAGGCGGACGTGCGACACCGCGGGCAGCAGTTGCAGATCCGGCTCGTCGTGCTCGTGCTGCTTGCCGTATGCGTTGCCCTCGCCCTTGGTGCGGCCGAAGATGTCCTCCTGCTCCTTGAGCGAGGTGCGGTCCCAGGTCTCGATCCGCATCTGGATGCGCCGGGTGACGAGGTAGCTGCCGCCGGCCAGCCAGGTGTGCGCGTTCTGCGCGGGCACCCACACGTGCTGGTCGAGGGCCTCGGTGTCGGTGCCCGCGATATTGCGGGTGCCGTCCTTGAAGCCCATCATGTTGCGCGGCGTCTGCTGCTCGGGCGTGGTCGAGGAGGTTTTGCCGAAGCCGAGCTGGGACCAGCGCACGGCGACCTTGCCGAAGCCGATGCGCGCCAGATTGCGGATCGCGTGCACGGCGACCTGCGGGTCGTCGGCGCACGCCTGCACGCACAGATCACCGCCGCTGCGGTTCGGGTCGAGATTGTCGCCGGGGAACTTCGGCAGCTCGATCAGGGCCTCGGGCAACTGATTCCGCAGCCCGAATCGGTCCTTGCCGTCCTTGTCGAAGAGCGAGCGGCCGAAGCCGATGGTGATGGTGAGACGGGACGGCTCGAGTCCGAAGGCCTCACCGGTGTCGTCCGGCGGCGCCTCGGGAATCCCGCCGATCGCGCCCGCGCCCACCGGCTTGCCCTCGGTCATGGCCGCGGCGGCCGCCGTCCATTCCTTCAGCAGCGCCATCAGCGCGTCACGCGAATCGGTCGTCACATCGAAGGCGGCGAAGTGCAGCCGATCCTGGACCGGCGTGGCGATACCGGCCTGATGCTCGCCGCAGAACGGCACCGCGGCGCCCATATTCACGACGGGCCGGTCATCGCTGCGGATGATCGCCGCCCCGCCACCGGCCGCGGCGGCGCCGAGCAGCAGCCCGGCCCCACCCCAGCCCAGGACGGAACGGCGCGACGGTTTGGGGGAGTTCTGTTCGGTCGCCATCGCAGGACTACTTCACGACGGCGGCGGCCAGCTTGGACAGCGGCTCCGCCAGCGCGTTGACCCCGTCCGACAGCGTCTTGCGCTCGGCGTCGCCGACCTTGTCGTAGGAGACGAAGCCGTCGCCCGCGCGGTGCACCGCCAGCAGCGCGTACAGCGCCGCGAACTGCTTGTCCAGTTCGGTGACCAGCGCCGGATCGCTCTCGGCCACAACGGGCTTCAGCAGTTCATAGGACTTCTGCGCGCCCTCGACATTGGCGTGGAAGTCGACCAGGTCGGTGTGGCTGTAGCGCTCTTCCTCACCGGTGACCTTGCCCGTGGCGACCTCGTCCAGCAGTTCCTTGGCGCCATTGGCCATTCCCGTCGGGGTGATCTCGGCCGTTCCGACGCGCTGCTGCCAGTCCTGCAGATCGGTGACCAGGCGGCGAGCCAGGTCCTGCTCCTCCTGGCCGATCTTGTTGTCCTGCCACAGCGCCTTCTCCAGCCGGTGCCAGCCGGTCCACTCCTGGCCTTCCTCCAACCCGTCCTCGCGCACATCGACCTTGGGATCGATATCGCCGAAGGACTCCGCGACCGGCTCCGTGCGCTCCCAGCCGATGCGCGAGGGCGCGTACGCCTGCCGGGCCGCGGCGATATCGCCCTTCTCGATGGCCGCGACGAAGGTCTGCACCAGCGGCAGGGTCTCATCGGCCTGCTGCTGCACATACCCGCGATAGGCCGCCACCGCGGCATCCAACCGCGGATCGCGCTGCGCCGGCACACCATCGCCGGTGGCCCGCACCTGCTGCCGAATCCCGTCACCCTTCATGCCCGGCTTGCAGGCGATGACGTACTCGCCGGCAGCGACCTCCGCGGTGATCTCGGCCTTCGTGCCAGGGCCGATATTCTCCCGTTCGGTCACGATCCGGTCGTCGGGGTAGAGCAGATAGACCTCGGTGACCTTCTCGCCCTTGTTCTCCACGGCCAGCGTGATGTGCCCGGCCGGAACCTCCTGCTTGGACACCTCACACGAGCTGTCGGTGGCCGTCACCGCAATGGTCTGGGCATCGCCCGCCCCGTCGGTCTTCGCGGTGCACCCCGCGACGGCGGCGACCGCCGCGACCGCGGCGACGACGGCAGGAATACGAACAGCACGCATGGGCACTCCAGACTCACTTCTACGAGCCCCGCTTAGGCAAGGCACGTCTAAGTTAGAGTAGGCTCACCTGCTGGTCATTTCGGGGGTATTTTCCGGCGAGTTCGTGCGGCCTCGTTCGGGGCGGCCGTCGAGCTGCGGAAGATGATTCGGTCGGCGTCGAGGACCTCCGGTTTCGCCGGGAGGGGAGCGCGATTGTGCAGGTGATCGAGCAGCGCGCGGGCGGCCAGGGCGCCCTGGTGGCGGGCCGGTTGTTCGACGGTGGTCAGGTTGATCATGTCGGCGATGGGGTGGTTGTCGATGGCGATGACGGACATGGATTCGGGGACGCGGAGGCCGGCCTCGTGGCGGAGGGTGCGAAGGGCGCCGGCGGCCAGTTCGTCGGAGTGGCAGAAGACGGCGGTCGGGGGGTGGGGGAGGCTGAGGAGGCGTTGCATGGCCTGGGCGCCTTCGTCTATGCCCCAGGGGACGGAGACCTCGTAGTCGGGGGTGACGGGGATGTGGGCTTTGCGGAGCTGGGAGCGGTAGCCGGCGTGGCGGTCCAGGTCGGAGTCCCAGTGGGTGCCGTCGATGGATTCGGCGCGGATCATCGCTATGCGGGTGTGGCCCTGGTGGACGAGGTGGGCCACCGCTTTCTCGGCGGCTGCGGTGTCATTGAAGCCGACGCTGGGCTGCCCCTCGGCGTGGGCGCCGACGCTTATTACCGGGCAACCGGATTCGGTCAGGTGGGCACGGTCGGCGGGGTCGATCGGCGCGGCGACGACGATGAGGCCGTCGGCCCGTCGGCGCAGGCCCGGGCGGCGGTAGAAGTCGCGGCGTTCGGCGGCGGTGGGCAGGCAGCACAGGTGCAGGTCCAGGCCGGCCGCGCGGAGTTCGGCTTCGATGCCGGCGACGACGGTGGAGTAGAACCAGGTTTCGACCACCGGCGTGACGACCGCGACGCGGCCCGCGCTTTCCGGGAGAACGGCGTAGGAAAGCTCTTCGGCCACTTGCCGAATGCGCTCGCGCACCGCCGGTGAGACGCCGGGCTCGTCGCGCAGTGCGCGCGAGACGGTCGCGATCGAGACATTGCCGACCTGGGCGGCGATGTCGGACATCCGGACGCGTTTCGGGCTCACGCAGTCCAGCGTAGCCGTTACGCAATAAATTGCGTTGAGGTAGGCGCGAATTCTGTTGATCGGCACCGTATACGGCTCTTGAAACGCGTTGACTTCCGTCTTTGTCCGGACGGACACTCAAGTAAGTTTTCTCAGCCCGAATGACAAGCTACGCAAATTTTTTCGTAGGAGTGACATGACCGGCACGGCATGGTGGCGGACGGCGGTGGTGTATCAGGTGTACCTGCGCAGTTTCTGTGATGGAAACGGCGACGGCGCAGGCGATCTGGAGGGGTTGCGGAAGCGGCTGCCCTATCTGGCGGCGCTGGGGGTCGACGCGCTGTGGCTTTCGCCGTGGTACCCCTCGCCGCTGGCCGATGCCGGGTACGACGTGGCCGACTACCGGGATATCCACCCCGACTACGGAACTCTGGCCGACGCCAAGGAGTTCATCGACGGCGCGCACCGGTTCGGGCTGCGCATTCTGCTCGATATCGTGCCCAACCACACCTCCAGCGCGCACCCGTGGTTCCAGGCGGCACTGAGCGATCGGTCGTCCAGTGCCCGGGACCGCTACTGGTTCCGGCCGGGCCGTGGACCGAATGGTGACCTGCCGCCCAATGATTGGGCCAGCATCTTCGGCGGCCCGGCGTGGACGCGCACGCCGGACGGCCAGTGGTATCTGCATCTGTTCGCGCCCGGCCAGCCCGACCTCAACTGGCGGAACCGGCGGGTGCGCAGGGAGTTCGAGCGGATCCTGCGGTTCTGGTTCGACCTGGGCATCGACGGATTCCGCATCGATGTCGCCAACGGTCTGGTCAAGGATCCCGCGCTCCCCGACGCCGGGCCGCGGCCGCCCGCTGGCCTGGCGGCCATCACCGACCATCCGGCGTGGGATCAGGACGGGGTGCACGAAGTGTTCCGGCAGTGGCGCGAGATCGCCGAAGAATACATCCCGCCAAAGCTTTTCGTCGCCGAGGCCTGGGTCGCCGGCAATGAGCGGCTGGCCCGCTACGTGCGGCCCGACGAACTGCACACCGCCTTCCAGTTCGATCTGCTGCGCGCCCCGTGGCGGTCCGACGGGCTGCGCGCCGTCATCGACGACGCCCTCGCGCAGGCGGACACGGTCGGCGCACCATCCACGTGGGTGCTGTCCAACCACGACATCCCGCGCGTCGTCACCCGCTACTCCCGCTCCCAGCCCGCTCATCCGGTGGAACCGCACTGGGAACGCGCCCGCTGGGCGACCGAACCGCCCGACCACGAACTCGGCCGCCGCCGAGCCCGGGCCGCCGCCCTGCTCCAGCTCGCCCTGCCCGGCACCGCCTACATCTACCAAGGCGACGAACTCGGCCTCGAGGAGATCGAGGACCTCCCCGCAGCCGTCCGGCAGGACCCCACCTGGGAACAATCCGGCCACACCGACGTCGGTCGCGACGGCTGCCGCATTCCGATGCCGTGGTCCGGTGACAGTGCGCCGTACGGCTTTTCGCCCGAGCACGCCACCGCACCCACCTGGCTGCCGCAACCGGGACACTGGGCCGCACGCACCGTCGCGGCCCAACGCCTCGACCCGGATTCCTTCCTCGGCCTCTACCGGCACGCGCTGGCGCAGCGGCAGATACTCTGGGCTGCCGCCGAACCCGTCATCGAATGGCTGGAAACCCCACCCGGGGTGCTCGCCTTCGCCCGCGGCAGCGCTCAGTGCTGGGTCAACACCACCTCCCGCGCAATCGACCTGCCCGCGGCCTGCACCGTCATCGCCGCGTCTCAACCCGGTGTGCGCCACACGCTGCCCGCTGACTCCGCCGCGTGGCTGACCACCGCCCCCAACGGATAGGCGCACCCCGCGCAGAACCGGCTCTCCCGGAGAGGAATCCGCTATGACCTCCAGCGAGACCGCGAGAAGCGTCCAGCCGATCGGCACGCACGTGACCTGGGCTCTCGCCCTCATCGCGGGGGCGGGCGTCGTGCAGTTCGCCGCCGTGTGCGCCGCAGGCGCATGATCCGCGGCCGCGAGGACGGGGCATAGCTCCACATCACCGGCGGTTTCTGCAAATTCGCACAGGATCCGTGCATTTTTCCCTCTTGTCCGCAGACGACCGGGGACTCGATACTCGGCGACCGGGCCTTGTGCGGCGCGTCACATGCGTCGGGCGGGGCTCGGGTGCGAGAGAGAGAAGAGGAACGCCGGTATGACGTCCGCCAGCGCAGACACCAGTCCCGACAGGAACGAGGCGACCACGTCGGAGAAGGGGCTGGCGCGGATCGCGCAGTCGCTCGCCGGGTGGACGGAGAAGTGGTTTCCCGACGCGTATGTCGTCGCGCTGGCCGGTGTCGTGCTGGTGGCGGTGGCCGCGCTCGCCAATGGGTCGTCGCCGCGGACGGTGGCCAATGCGTTCGGTGACGGGTTCTGGGATCTGACGGCGTTCACCCTGCAGATGGCGATGGTGGTGCTGACCGGATACGTCATCGCCACCTCGCCGCCCGTGGCCCGGTTGATCGAGCGGCTGGCCACGGTGCCGCGCAGCGCGGCGGGTGCGGTGAGTTTCGTTGCGTTCCTTTCGATGTCGATCTCATTCCTGAATTGGGGACTGAGCCTGGTGTTCGGCGGTCTGCTGGCGCGGGCGATCGCCCGGCGGACCGATCTGCGGGTGGACTATCGCGCGCTGGGCGCGGCGGCGTTCATGGGATTGGGTGCGGTGTGGGCGCTGGGCATTTCGTCCTCGGCCGCGCAGTTGCAGGCCACCGCCGCCTCGCTGCCGCCCGCGCTGTTGAAGATCACCGGCGTGCTCGACTTCGGGACTACGATCTTCACCTGGCAGTCGCTGTTGACGTGCGCGATCATCATGGCGCTCACCGTGCTGATCGCGCACTTCTCGGCGCCCAAGGGCGCGGCGATCAAGACCGCGCAGGATCTGGCCGTCGATCTGGACGACCAGCCCGCGGACGTGGCGCCGCGGTCTCGCCCGGGGGAATGGCTCGAGTACAGCCGCATCCTGCCGATCCTGGCCGGGGTATTGACGTTGGGCTGGTTGATCTCCCAGTTCGCCGCCAAACCGGTGCTCACCGTGGTCAGCAGCCTCAATGGCTATCTGCTGGTGTTCCTCATGCTCGGTTTGGTGCTGCACGGGACGCCGCGCAAGTTCCTGCAGGCGGTCTCGCTCGCCGTGCCCGCCACGGCCGGCATTCTCGTCCAGTTCCCGCTCTACGCCGCCATGGCCGCCATCCTCACCAAGGCGAAAGGCCGTGGCGGGTACACGGTTTCGCATCACCTGGCGGAATTCTTCACCAATATCGGCGGTGGGGGAGCCTTCGCCGTCGTCATCGCCCTCTACACCGTGGTGCTGGGCATCTTCATCCCGTCCGGCGGCGGCAAGTGGCTGGTCGAGGCCCCGTATGTCATGCAGGCCTCGACCGACGTCGGGATGAATCTCGGCTGGACGGTGCAGATCTACAATGTGGCCGAGGCGCTGCCGAACCTCATCAACCCGTTCTTCATGCTGCCGCTGCTGGCGGTGCTGCGGCTGCGCGCCCGCGACCTCGTCGGATTCACGTTCTTGCAGTTCCTGTTCCATCTGCCGGTGGTCCTGCTGCTGGTGTGGCTGCTCGGCATGACCTTCGACTATGTCCCGCCCATCGTGCCCGCCACCCCGTGACCTTCACCGATCGCCGCGGGGGCGGCGGGTCGCGAATACCGCGGTCGCCGTCCCCAGCGCGGTGAGCACGGCGATGCCGAAGGTCATCAGGCGGGCGGAATCGACCAGCGATGCGTCACCGAGGCGGATGAGCGTGCCCGCGATGGCCGAGGTCACGGCGTAGGCGATCAACTGCGTGGTGTTCAGGGCGGCAGCGGCTTTCGCGCCTTCGGCCTGGTCGTCGGTGCTGCCCATGGCGGCGACGCTCAGGTGCGGGAAGGCCAGGCCGATACCGAGGCCCGCGATGAAGAGCACAGCCGCCCACAGGATCACGACGGCGGTCGAGGCGTCGTCGGTTTGCAGGAGGCCGTAGGCGAGCAGGCCACCGGTGAGCATGAGCGGGGCGATGCGGATGGCGCGGCGCGCGGCGGTGGCGGCGAGTTCGACGCTGAAGATCTGGGCCACCACCCATCCGACCGACAGCGCCGCGCCGAGCAAGCCCGCGACCAAGGGCGAGAGGCCGCCGAGCTTCTGGCCGAACAGGGGAATGAAGTTCTCGGTCATCACGCCCGCGCACAGGGCCGCGACGGTGAGGTAGATCCACTTGAGCGAGTTGCCGGGCGTGTAGGTGAGCCGGGGCAGCACGCTCACCGAACCCTTGGCCTCGACCAGGACGAAGGCCGCCAGCAGCAGCGCGCCCACGCCGAGGGCAACCGCGGTCGGCGCGCCCGGGGAGACTGTCGAACTCAGGCTGAACGCGCTCGCAGCCAGGGTCAGCAGCACCAGCGGCGCCACCGGGATCGGGCTGTGCTCACCGGCCGATTGTGCGCTGCGCGGCAAGGCTTTCCGGGTGAGGACGGCCAGCAGTAGCGCCACCGCGAGCAATAGCGCATAGGCCCACCGCCACGCGCCCAGCTCGGCGAAGACACCGCCGAGGGCAGGGCCGACGAGGGTGCCCACACCCCACATCGCCGAGACCAGCCCGGCCGCGCGACCCCAGAGCTGGCTCGGCAGCGCGGTTCTGATCACGGCATAGCCGAGCCCCGCGAGCAGACCGCCGCCGAAGCCCTGCACCACGCGGCCCGCCACCAGCGCCTCCATGGTCGGGCTCAGCGCATTGATCGCGGCGCCCGCGGCGAACACCAGAAAGCCCAGCAGATATGCGGCGGCCGCGCCCGCGGCGGCGAGGACGCGGCTGACCAGCATGGAGGCGATCACCGCGGCCATCAGGAACCCGGTCGCCACCCAGGCGTAATACCGGTCGCCGCCGATGTCCTCGACGATCGAGGGCATGAGCGCTGCGGTGAAGTAGAGATTCATCGCGTACAGCGCCACACCGCCCGCGAGGACGAGCACGGTGGCCGGATAGCGTCCGGCGAACAGCTCCGACCACCGTCCGGTGCCTTCGGCGGTCGGCTCCGATGCACTGTCGTCGTTCGTATTCTCCGCTCCGGCTGCGGCATTCGAGGAGGTTGCAGTCACTCGCGCTACGCTAGAACTTCAAGCGAACTTGAAGTCAAGAGGAAGTTTCATGGCCGCACCCACCGATCTGCTCACCATCGGCGAACTCGCCCGGCGCGCGGGCGTCGCGACCTCGGCGGTCCGTTTCTACGAGGAGCAGGGCCTGATCACCTCGGTCCGCACCTCCGGCAATCAGCGCCGCTACCCGCGGCACGTGCTGCGGCGGCTGTCGCTGGTGCTGTTCGCCAAACGCCTGGGCATCCCGCTCGCCGAGGTGGCGGAGGCGTTCGACGGGCTGCCCGCGGAACGCATGCCGAGCAAACGCGACTGGGATCGCATCGCCGGACGCTGGAGCGATCACCTCGAGGCGCGCAGACGGGAAATCGAGCAGTTGCAGCGTGAGCTGACCGGCTGCATCGGCTGCGGCTGCCTGTCGCTGCGCCGCTGCTATGTGCTCAATCCCAGCGATACCCTCGCCGCGCACGGCGCCGGACCGCAACGGCTGCTGCATCCGGACGACGAGCCCTGACCGGTCAGCCGAGCAGCTGCTGTTCCACGCTGGTGCCGAGGCCGGCGCCGTTGATCTCCAGGAACAGCTCGCGTTCGGTGACCGACACGGTGACGGTATTGCGGCGATCGATCAGCGCAGCCGCCGCATCGATGAACGCGCGGTCGAAGCTGTAGAGCGGAATCGTCTCGGCGCGATGAATCCGCTTGCCGGACAACTGGGCCGCGACCTTGACCGGATCGCGATGGGTGTAGACGGCGGCGCGATCGGCGAGCTTGCTGCCGCGATGCACGCGATCGGCATCCGGCGCGCCGATCTCGATCCAGGCGGTGATGCGGCCGGTGAGATCGCGCACCAGCACCGCCGGTTCGTCGGTGGAGGAGACCCCGCCCTCGCTGAAGGCGATGCCCTCCTCGTATTCCAGGCAGTAGGCCAGCACCCGGGTGAGCATGAACTCGACGGTCTCCGAGGGGTGGCGCGCGACCCGCAACTCCAGTTCCTCGTAGACGCCGCGATCGACGTCGGCGAGATGGACGGTGAAGTGGTGCAGGGTTGCGCTGAGGGCCATAGGTGCCAGAGCCTAGTGAACCGCCCGCGCCGCCCCGGAGTCAGGCCGCGCCGGATCCGGCCGCGCGGGCGTTGATCAGCCAGCAGGCGGCGGTGTAGCGGACCTCGCCGCCGTGCACGTAGCCGCGGAAGGCGGGGACGAGGGTCTCGAGCACCCGCGCGCGGGTGGTCTCGTCCGCGACGCTGAGGGCGCGGCCGACCGGGCCGAGCAGGGACAGGTAGCGCGGCAGCTGGGAGGCGGGCATGGCGCACGGCATGTCCAAGGGCGCGATATCGATGCCGGTCCAGCCGCTGTCGCCGAGGACGGCCCGCACATGGGCGGGGTCGGCGAAGCCGAACTGGCCGGGGGCGTCGGGGATTCGAGGCGGCAGCTCCGGCAGCAGATGCGCGACGGCGCGTTCGGCCGTGGTCATGAACGGGTTGTCCTCGGGACCGCGCCAGACGATGCAGCGCAGCGTGCCGCCGTCGCGGGCGGCGGCGCGCAGGTTGGCGAACGCGGCGGTCGGATCGTCGAAGAACATGACGCCGAAGCGGGAGATGATCGCATCGAAGGAGGCGGGCTGGAACGCATAGGCGGCGGCGTCGGCCCGCAGGAACTGCACCGCCAGGCCCTGCTGCTCGGCGCGCTCCCGGGCGGCGGCGATCATGGGCTCGGAAATATCCACGCCGACACAGTTTTCCGGCTCACCGGTCCGCCGCGCGGCGGCGACCGTGGTGGCGCCCGAACCACAGCCGACATCGAGGACCCGCGCGCCGGGGGAGACGGCGTCGGCGAGGATCGGTTCGAACGGCCGGTACATCCGGTCGAGCAGTTCCTGCGCGATAACCCAGTTCTGTCCGCCGGTGCCGTTCCACAGGCATTGCTGCGCCTTCTCGATGCGGGTCACGGTGTCCACGATGCTGTGCTGCCCGGCGTCGCACAACCGCTTTTGCCATTTCGGCAAACGGCTGGAACTAGGAACGAAGCTGTCCGCATTGCTTCGTAGAGTTCTCCTGACAGCACGAAAAGCGCGTGATTTGATAGCCCTGATCGAACGGAGTCCTTTGATGAGCACTGAGATTCGCCCCTTCCGCCTGGATATCCCGCAGTCCGAAATCGACTACCTGCACGAGCGGCTCGCGCACGCTCGCTGGGCCGGCACCCTGCCCGGCATCGGATGGGAGCGCGGTGTTCCGCTCGATCACCTGCGCGAGCTCGCCGAGTACTGGCGGACCGGATTCGATTGGCGGGCACAGGAAGCCGCGCTCAATGCCTTTCCGCAGTTCACCACCGAGATCGACGGGCAGCGAATCCATTTCCTGCACGTGCGCTCCGCGCGCGAGGACGCGACGCCGCTGTTGATCACGCACGGCTATCCCAGCTCGGTCGCGGAATTCACCACCCTCATCGACCTGCTGG
Source organism: Nocardia sp. IFM 10818 (assembly GCF_054655275.1). NCBI lineage: Bacteria > Bacillati > Actinomycetota > Actinomycetes > Mycobacteriales > Nocardiaceae > Nocardia > Nocardia sp. IFM 10818. Next base: position 4,332,380 of record NZ_BAAHJH010000001.1, on the reverse strand, counting down.
TGAACCCGGCCGAGGGCCCGGCCTTCCACGTCGTCGCGCCGTCGCTGCCCGGCTACACCCTGTCGAGCCCGCTCTCGGCCACCGGCTGGACGATGTCGCGCACGGCGCGGGCGTGGATCGAGTTGATGAGCCGGCTCGGTTACCAGCGCTACGGCCTGCATGCCGGTGATGTCGGTGCGGGGGTGTCCGGTGCGGTGGCCGGACTCGACGGTGAGCATGTGCTCGGCGTGCACGTGGTGACCGATCCCATGACCGCGGCGGCGACCGCCACCTTCATTCCCGGTATGGCCGATCGCCTGGATCCCAATGACCCGGTGGACAAACTGATCCTGGCGCGCATGGAGGAGTTCCGGACCGACGGCTCGGGCTATCTCGCCATCCAGAACAGCCGCCCGCAGAACATCGGGTACGGCCTGGCCGATTCCCCGATCTTCCAATTGGCCTGGATCGCGGAGAGTTTCGAGCGGTGGACCGATCTGCCGATCGATCGGGATCAGATGCTGACCACCGTGAGCCTGTACTGGTTCACCGGCTCCGGTGTCGGTGCGGCGCACACCCTCTACGAGCAGGCCCACTCCCACGATTGGGGCTCACCGGTGCAGGTTCCGGAGGGGTACGCGGTCTTCGGCGCGGACGAGACCGTGCGCCGGATCGTCCCGGCCCCGGCCGATGCGCATTGGACCGAATTCGAACGCGGCCAGCACTTCCCGGCCATGGAGGCCCCGCACCTGCTGGCGGGGGATCTGCGGAAGTTCTTCGGCCCCTTGCGATGAGTCTTCGCGGCGGCCCGGTGCGGTCACCGGGCCGCCACGGTCACTCGCTCAGGCGACCGCGGGCAGGCGCACGACCTGGCCCGCGTACGCCAGTCCGGCACCGAATCCCAGCAGCAGCGCCGTATCGCCGGGCTTGGCCTCGCCCGAGCGCAGCAACTGCTCCATGGCCATGGGAATGGATGCGGCGCTGGTATTTCCGGTCTCGATAATGTCGCGCGCGACCGCGACCGTCTCGGGCATGCCCAGCGCTCGGGTCAGTGCGTCGGTGATGCGGCCGTTGGCCTGGTGCGGCACGAACGCGTCCAGATCCTCGACGCTCACCCCCGCGCGATCCAGCGCGTCCCGGCACGCCTTCTCCAAAAACGTGACAGCCCAGCGGAATACCGCCGCACCGTTCATCCGGATATAGGGCCGCACCGACGTCCCGCCGCTCGCCTCGGCCGCCGCGACCTCGGCGAAGTACTCCTGGAAGTCCTTGTCCTGCTTGATGGCCGCGGTCTGGCTGCCGTCCGAGCCCCAGGCGGTCGGGCCGATGCCCTCGGCCTCGGCCGGTCCCACCACCACCGCGCCCGCGCCGTCGGCGAAGATGAACGCGCAGGTGCGGTCGGACTGATCGAGCAGGTCCGAGAGCCGTTCCACGCCGATCACCAGCACGTGCCGGGCCTGGCCCGCGCGCACCAGGCTCGCGGCATTGCCCAGCGCGTAGCAGAACCCGGCGCAGCCGGCCGAGACGTCGTAGGCGGCGGTGTCGTGCATGCCGAGTTCGGTCGCCACCACCGCGCCCGCCGAGGGGCCCAGCACCATCTGCGAGGACGTGGCCAGCACCACCGCGTCGATCTGCTCGGCGGTCACCCCGGCGGCGCTGAGCGCGTCGCGGGCGGCGGCCACGCTCATCGAGACGATGGTCTCGTCCTTGTCCGCCCAGCGGCGGGCGGCAATGCCCGAGCGGGTCCGGATCCATTCGTCCGAGGAATCGATGCGGTCGACGATCTCGGCATTGGGGACGATCCGGCGGGGGCGGTAGGCCCCGAGGCCGAGCAGCGCGGCATGGGTGACCGGGGTTGCGGTGGCGATGGACGCGGGCATGGGTTCCTCTCCGTTGTGAACCGATCGGTTCACACGGGATAACGTTTAACATGGACCGATCGGTTCACACAAGGGTTGGAGGAGATGATCCATGGCCGCCGGACCGCGGGCCCGATTGATCGCGAGCACCATCGCCACCGTCCAGGAGCACGGCGTGCACGCCGCCGGGCTCAGTGAACTGCTCAAACGCAGCAGCGCCTCGCGCAATTCGCTGTATCAGCACTTCCCGGCGGGCAAGGGAGAACTGGTCGAGGCCGCCACCCGCATCGTGTCCAGGCTGGTGTACCAGCACGTGAGCCGGATGGCCGACGCCCTGCCCCGGGCGTCCGCGCCGGAAAAGTGGCTCGACGAGCTGCTGGCGTTCTGGCGGGTCCAGCTCGAATCCAGCGAGTACCGAGCCGGATCGTTCATGATGGCGGCCGCGCTGGACGAGCTGGATCCGGCCGTGCAGTCGGCGGCGGGGCAGGCGTTCGGGGAATGGACCGGACGGCTCGCCGAAGGGCTCGCGGCGGCCGGAGTGGAATCCGCGACGGCGCGGTCGGTGGCCGGGCTGCTGGTGTCGGTGATCGAGGGGGCCATCGTGCAGAGCCGGGCGCTGAAATCGAGCGTGCCGTTCGACGACGCGCGGGCGCAGCTCGCGGTGCTGTTGCGCCACCATCTGCCCGCGTGAGGAATCCGCCCGGCCGGGGACGGCGCGCGGCGAGCCGGGGATTCGGTTGACCTCGAGTGGGGTCGAGGTTGCAGGGTGGGGGTATGACGCGATCAGCAGAGTTCTGGAACACCGTGTACGACAACGACACCGCGCCGTGGGTGATCGGGCAGCCGCAGCCCGCCATCGTGGCGCTGGAACAGCAGGGGGCCATTCGCGGACGGGTGCTCGATCCCGGCGCCGGAGCGGGGGAGCACACCATTCTGCTGACGCGGCTCGGCTACGACGTGACGGGCGTGGACCTGTCGCCGAGCGCGGTCGCCTACGCACACGACAATGCCGTGTCCCAAGGGGTGCCGCAGGCGCGATTCGAGGTCGCCGATGCGCTCGAGCTGGGCAATCGCGCGGACTTCGCGGGCGATCCGGCCGGATCCGCGCCGGCGTTCGACACGGTCGTCGACAGTGCGCTGTTCCATGTGTTCGGCACCGAGCCGGAGTTGCGGGCGGCGTATGTGCGCAGTCTGGCGGCGGTGCTCAAACCGGGCGGGACGCTGCACGTGCTGGCCTTGTCCAATGCCGAACCGGGTATCGGGCCGCGGATCGCGGCCGAGGTGATTCGCGAATCCTTCGGTGCGGGTTGGGAATTGGAGTCCCTCGAACCCGCGCGGTATCGCGGGCGGGCCGGGGATGCCACGCCGGAGCAGATCGGCGGACTCGAGGTGTCGCCGGAGGGCCTCGCCGATTTCGCGGCCTGGATCACCCGCATCCGCCGCCTCTGAACGTGGTCGGTGGGGGCGGATAAGGTCGAAGGATGCCGACTGCCTTCGAGGATCTGCCCTACGCCCGTTTCGTGGAATCGTTCGACGGTGAGCTCGCGATCGAGGGCGAATACGACTGCGTGCGGGTCACCGATCGCGAGCTCGAGCGGGCCGAACTGCGCAATGTGCGATTCAACGAATCAGCGCTGTCCGAGTTGAGCTTCACCGGCGGAAATCTGTCCCACAGCCGGTTCACCGATGTGTGGTTGCGGCAGGTGAACATGGCGGGCACCATGCTGAGCGAGTCCAGCTGGCTCGACGGGGAAGTCATCGAAAGCGCCTGGGCCGGAGTCGAAGCCGTCGGCGCGTCGATCCGGCGAGTGACCTTCACCGGCTGCAAGTTCGACGCCGTGAACTTCCGCACGGCCCGGCTGCAGGACGTGGTCTTCCGCGACTGCACCCTGCGCGATGTCGACTTCGGCGACGCGAAGCTGACCTCGCTCAGCTTCCCCGGCTCACGCGTGCAGGGGCTGCTGGTGAACAAGACGACGATGAAGAACGTGGACTTCCGCGGGGCCCCGATGCTCACCGTGGCCGACGGCATCGGATCACTACGGGGAGCGGTTGTCAATCACGGGCAGCTGATGGAACTGGCCCCGGCATTCGCGGCGGCCGCGGGATTGAAGGTCGAGGACTGAACGACAGGTGGTCCGCCGGGCACTGCCGGGGCGGACCTTGTTCGGTTGACGGCGCGAGCGTTCGCGCTGCGGGTGCGCTCGCCGCCGTCCGGTGGCGGTCAGCGAGTTCCGTGCCCGCATGGCTGGCCGGAGGTTCGATTGCGGCGAGGGTGCCGGTCAGCGTGTGCGCCAATCGAGTTCGGGCCAGGTGCCGTAGTCTTCCGGACCGCCGTGCATCCACTTGTCGAGGAATCCGGCCGTGACCGCGCGGGTGATCATGGCCGCGCGGTCGGGTGGGACCGTGCCGCACAGCACCGGTGTTCCGCCGAGGGCGGGCAGATCCGTCGACACGTAATGGGCCCCGGAGCGAATCGTCGCCAGCGCGAACGGTCCCGGCGTCACCTGCCCGAAGCTGATCCAGCTCGCGTGCACCATATCCCCGGCCGCCAGCACCAGCACCGGGCGATTCACCCCGGCGCGCTCGAGCTCGCTGGGTTCCAGGAAGGCCACCGACCCGTCGAGCACCACCGCCGCCTTCACCCGATCGTCGCGCGCCGCGGTCAGCACCGCGGTGTAGCCGCCGTACGAATGCCCCGCCGCGGCAATCCGTTCCGGCTCGATGCGCGCGCCGACCTCCGGCAATCCGGGCAGGCTGTCGAGCACCAGGCGCATATCGGCGACCCGTGTTTCCAGCGCCCGCCGCATCGCCTCCCGGTCGGTGATGTTCACCGGCTGCCCGACAATGATTCGCTCCCCGGGGAATTCGACCACCGGTGATTCCCCGGTGTGATCGACGGTCACCACCAGCCAGCCCTTGGAGGCCAGATCCGCGGCCAGCCCCGACCCCAGCCAGCGCGGCGTACCCAAACCGGGCGACCACACCAGCACCGGCAACGGTCCCGCCGCCGGATCCACCGGCGCACCCCAGCTCGCCGGTGCGGTCGCGCCCACGAGGGGCGCGGCAGCCAAGACGGGCAACCAATTGCTCGCCTGCCAGGCGATATGGGCCCGCCCGGCCATCGTGCCCGCCGGCAGGTACGGCGCGGGCCGCTCGTCCGCCACCGCCGGATACCACGCCGACACCATGAGTTCGCGCCCGCCGTCCGCCAGACGCGCATCGATCCGCCCGACCCGATGCGTCCCCGTGGGCGCCGGAATCGCAGCGGGCGCGGGCCGCAACGGCGTCACGCTGCACGATTGCGCGGACGCGCTGCACAGCAGCTCGATGACATCCGCGGCCGCGGGCGCCGCGAACCAGCAGGGCCCGCTCACCGCCAATGCGGCCAGCACGCCAGCAACGGATACAGCGCGTACACACGGCATTCGACAACACCTTCGGGCAGGCGGGCAGTTCCGTGACAGCGGAGCGCCCACCACCGTAGAGAAGATTGCCGGAAAATCGCGGACGGCTCGCGGACAACCATCCGACCGGCCCGATTCGCCGGACTCTCCGAGAGACTCCCGCCCGCCCCGCTACCGCGACACCCGATACCGGATCATCGGACCGAGCACCCCGGGCACCACCGCGAACGGCGTCATTCCCAGCCGCTCGACCACGGCGATCGAGGCCACATTGCCCTCATCGACCTCCGCGAGCACGTGCGGCAGCCCGAGCACGTCGAGCCCGCAGTCGACCACCGCCCGTGCCGCTTCCGTCGCGAGTCCCCGGCCCCACACGAGGGGGCTCAGACTGTAGAAGACCTCCAGCCCGAGCTCGTCCAACGGCCGCAATCCGGCCACACCGATCGGCTCGCCCGAATCCCGCAGTCGTACGAGCCAGATCCCGTAACCCTCCGACGCGAAAGTGCGCACACTGCCGTCGATCGCCTCGGCGATCTCACTCGCTGCCGGCACACCCCCGTCGAACAGAAACTCCCGCACCCGCGAATCGGTCCAGTGCGCCAACAAGACCTCGTGGTCCTCCGCCGTCACGGGCCGCAAGCTCAGCCGTTCACTGGTCAGCACATGGTTCACAACCGGCAGGCTAGCCGCCCGACCCCGCTGCGCGCCTCGGCATTTCGCGCGTGCTCGGCGACAGCTCCCCGCACCGGAACCCGCTCCGTCACAGCCGGTTCGGCCGCCTTCATCAACACGGCCGGATTCATCCGGTGATGCACGAGGATTCGCCGCTGTTCAACCCCGAGTTCGTCCGCGCTCGGGCCCGGGTGGGCGGCAGCCGCTCGGCTCAATGTTCGCCATGGTCACGGTCTTGCTGCTACCACCCACCGATTCCGCACGACCGTTCGCGAACTCGGTCGCTCCATCTCGCGGATGTTCAGGCGCAGCAGATGCGCCGGTTCGGCGGGGCTGCGGCCACGTATCCGTCGCTACCTGACGCGCCATGCTGACGGTGGCGAGAGCTTCGCCGTTCCGGACCGGCGACCGGACGACGGGCCTCGCCAGGTCCAGCGGAGAAGTGGCAGGAGCATCCGCTCGTATGCATCGTCCGGCCGGGAATGCCGCGATCACGCTCGACGAGGTGCGGACGCACCACGAAGCAGGCCTGGGCGAAATCGCAGTTGCCCGATCGCATCGACCTGATCGGACCCCGCACGATTCGCTGTCCGGCGCTCTGCCGAGGCTGTCGCGGATGTTCAGGCGCAGCAGATGTGCCGCGTCGGTGGGGTGGCGGGAACGGCGGCCATGCGTCTGTTGCTGCCGGACGCGTTACGCCGACCGCCGCAAGTGGATCTCCTCCGTGGACATGGAGGACGCGATCACGGCAATGCCGAGCGTCGCGCATGCGGCGCTCATCGAGATCCCGACGAGAAATGGCAGGAGTGCCCGCTCGTGCGCAACGTCTCGGGCGAGGGCATCGCGAGGTACGGGCGTACGCCGAAGGACGCGTCCGGGTGGAATGGCAGCTGTTCTTACACCTTCGGTCATGTGGCAGCGGGTGCTCGGATGCATGGTGTGTCATATCGAGTGCTCGGTGGGGCGCGGGATGCGACATCGGGTATTCGATCGCCGGTGTTCGGGGGGATGTCCGGGAGCTATCGGGCGAAGCGGGCCGGGTCCGCTGTCTGTCATGACGCCTGTATCGGGCATTCGACCCAAGTGGGTACGCCGGTAGTGAAATCGGCGCGCGGCGAAGGGGATTGGTGTCGAGAATGGCCGTGTTCGGATCGATCACGGCGGGTGCCGGGAAGGTTGTGCGATGGCCGAAGTGCTTCTTACTCCACCTGATGCGGGGGAGGTGCGGTTGCTGGCGCGCGGGGTGGTCAGTGCGGCGCGCGGGGAGGGTGGGCTGACGGCGTTGCAGGAGTTGCTGATTCCGGCGTTGTTTCTGTCGATGACGGGGCATGCGGTGGAGTTGGCGGAGCTGGAACCGGTTTCGGCGGGGGAGTTCGCGGCGGGGCTGGCGCGGCGCAATCGGATCTTCCGGGAGCGGATCGTACAGACCATGCTGCTGTCGGCGCTGGTGGTGCGGCCGCTGCCGGCGCAGGTGGCGGGGCGGCTGCGGGAGTTCGCGGATGCGCTGGGGGTGGATGACGACATGATCGCGGTGGCGGAGAAGTACGCCGAGGGGGCGGTGGATCTGGCGGCGGTGGACTTCTCGCGCAACGGGTATCTGGGCGGGGTGGATGCGGAGCGGCTGCATGCGCTGCACACCGAGGGGCTGGACTCGTCGTGGAGTGCGGTGACCGATGATCCGGGGCTGGCGGCGCGGTGGGCGCAGCTGTGGGAGCTGCCGGTGGGCACGCTGGGGCGTGGCGTGGCCGATTTCTATCGGGATCGGGGGTTCGTGACGCCCGGTCTGCCCGGGTCGGCGCCGCCGCTGCTGGCGCAGCACGATTGGGTGCATGTGCTGGCCGGGTACGGCACGACGCTGGAGAACGAGATCGAGGTGTTCGCGTTCATGGCGCGCGCCAATGACGATCCGCGGGCGTTCAGCCTGCTGGCCATGGTGATCTCGTTGTTCGAGACGGGTTACCTGCGGGCGGGGGCGGGTTTGTTCGAAGCCGATGAAGGGCATTTGCGCGCGAGCGGGATGGCGGGTCGGCTGGCCGATGCCATGCGGCGCGGGGCGCTGACCCGCGGCAGCCACGACTTCCTCGATCTGGACTGGTTCACCCTCGCCGACCGCCCGGTCACGGTGGTGCGCAGCGAGATCGGCCTGGTGCCCAAGTCGGATGCCGCGATCGCGGCCGGATCGGTCGGGCCGTGGCAGGCGGGCGGGATCACCCCGTTCCAGCTGAATTCCGCGCAGACCGCCGCGGCCGCCGCGGGACGCGAATACATTGCCTGGCAACCGGATCCGTCACGCGACTAGCCGGATCAGGCGAACGTCAGCAACTCCAGCATGCCCGAGACCGCGGCCGGCCAGGTGAACTGTTCGGCGCGGGTCCGGGCGGCCCGGCGGCGCTGGGCCGGCGGGCGGGCGAGCACATCGGTGACGGCGTGCGCGAAGGCCGAGGGATGATCGTCGGCGACCGCGCCGCATTCGGTGGTGACGATATCGGCCAGCGCCGAGGAGCGGCTCGCGACGACCGGGGTCCCGGCCGCGAGCGCTTCGAGCGCGGCGAGCCCGAAGGTTTCGTGCGGTCCGGGAGCCAGGGAGACATCGGCGGTGGCGAGCAGCGTCGCCAAAGTCGTCCGGTCGTCGATGAATCCGGTGAAATGCACGGCCGACAAGCCGTCACGCAGGGGCGGGATGGCCCGCGCGCGCCGTTCCAGGGCTTCCCGGCGGGGGCCGTCACCGGCGACCACCAGCCGTGCGTCGAGCCCTTCACGACGCAATCGGCCGACGGCTTCGATGCTGCGGTCCACCCGCTTCTCCACCGACAGCCGCCCGCAGTGCACCAGCAGCGGATGATCGTCGGCGCCCAGATGGGTCCGCAACCGCAGATCGTGGCGCGCGGGGGAGAACATGTCCAGATCCACTCCCAGCGGCACCAGCGCGACATTCTCCACGTCGATGCGCTGAAACTCCTCGCGCGCGAAAGCCGTTGTGCACACCACGATGTCGTAATTCTGCGCGGTCCGCCGATTGGCCGCGTCGGCCGCCCGCCGCGCCGCCGGCCCGGGCAGCACCTGCCCCAGCAGCCGGTCCAGCCGCTCATGGGAGATCATCATGGACAGCACGTCGCGCCGGCGCGCCCACCGCCCGAAACCCCGCAGCGTCAACCGATCCGACACCTCGAGCGCATCCGGCCGCAAGCCGGCGAGCACATCGGCCACCCGCCGCGGATCCGCCGCCCGATATCCTCCGGTCAACGGAATCGCCGGCGCCGGAACGGTTATCCGCAAGACTCCCGACGGCAGCAGCTCCTCCCCGCGCCGCGGCCCGGGCACGATCAGCACCACCTCGTGCCCGGCGGCCACATACCCCTCGCCGAGATGATGCAGCGCCGTGCGAAGCCCCCCGGAGCGCGGGCCGTAGAAATTAGCCAGCTGAACAATGCGCACGTCGCCGATCGTCCAAGGCCCGAGGTTCCCGAGGGGACCCGTGCGACGAATGGCGAGTGAACTCCAACCGAAGAAGCACCCAACTGTCTCGGTGCGCGCGCTGTGCCGGTGGCCACCCGCTGAACCCGCTCGCAAGCAGATCGAAGGCTAGGCGTCCCGGAGACCGGCGCCGCGAAGGTCAGGTGCCCGGGGGACCGGGCGCTGTGAAGGCTGGACGCCGAGCGCGGTCACGAGCCGCTCCGGCGTACGCGTCGACACGTAGACGTACGAGGTCGGGTCCGCCGGTCCGTGACCGGGATGCGGACCGCGCGCGGGGCGTAGCTGTGCAGCAGCATGAACGCGCGGGGTCGGACTTGTGCGTGCGCCAGGTCCTGGCCTCCTCAGGGGCCGGGACCTCCGGCGTGCCCAGCGCGGTCAGCGGGATACGGGCCCGACCCGCGACCAGGCAACCGGCCACGACCCGGATACGGGCCGATCGAGGGCACCGCGCCGGACCGCCGGGCGCGCGGAACGTCGTTGGTGAACTGCGCACGACTGCCTCGCGCATCGGCGGCGGATCGGCCTGATCGCCGCCGGTAACGGGGCTGACCTGCGGTAACCGATGGCACCTGCCGTCAATTCGTGGGAGCGGGGGTCGATCTGCGTGCGGACCGGTTTGTCCGGGCCTCGGATTTGTGGTCAAGTGGGGGGCGAATGAGTGATCCCGGTCATCCGGGAAAGGGGAGAACCATGAGCGCCAGAGGCGAACTCGAGCACGAATTGGGTGGGCCGCTCGCGGCGCTGGATCTGCTGAGCGAGGCCGAGACCGCGGAATTGCTGGCCATGTTCCGGCACGCACAGCGCAAGGAGACCGCCGACATGGTGGAGGCCGTCGACAAGACCGTCGGCGCGCTGCCGTGGCCGCTGCGGACCGCGGCCAAGAAGATCATGTTCGGCAACGCGCTCGGGTAGGGGAGATGAGCGATCTGGTGACCCGGGCGCAGATCACGCTGCTGTCCCGGACTCTGCACGTATCCGACGACCGGCTGACCCATCTGGAGAAGGTGGGCGCGGCCGGGCTGCACGAGCTGCAGGAACGCATGGCGAAAGTCATTTTCGCCCAGCACAATGCGACCTTCGCGCGATTGAGCATGCTGGTGCCGGTCATTCCGCTGAGCATTTCGCTGCCGCTGGTGCAGCGGATCGTCCCGCCGGTCATCGCCGGGCGGGCGGCGGGCGCCATCGGGGTCGAGCATCCGAAGAAGGCGGCCGAAGCCGTCGGCATGCTCAAACCGGCCTATGCCGCCGACGCCGCGCCGTACATGGATCCGCACACCGTCGGGCAGCTGGCCGACGTGGCGCCGCCGGGACCGGTGGTGGGGATCGTGAACGAGATCCTGCGGCGCGCCGACTATGTGACGGCGGGGCCGTTCCTGGCCTATGCGACACCGGAATTGATCAAGGCGGTGGAGCAGGGCGTCGACGACGACGAGGGCATGATCCGCTCGGCGGCGTACTCCTACTCCAGCACGAGCATCAGCACCATTGTGCGGCATCTGCTCACCGGTGAAGGACAGCGGATTCCGCAGCTGGTGCGGACCATCCTGCAGGGGTCCACGGAGCTGCGGCTGGCGGCGCTGTCGGTATTCGCGCGCTGCGACGCCGATGTGATCGAAGGGCTCGGCGATATCCTGCTCGACCTCGGCTCGGCCGCGGAGATCGCGGAGTTGACCGGAGATTTCATTACCGCGGGGGCGGTGCCGGAGACGCTGCGATTCGTCTCGCAGCTGCGTCCTCCGGCGCTGGAGCGACTCGGTGCGGCCTGGTCGCGACTGGGGCCCGAGCAGCGCGAGGAGCTGGCGAGCCAGATCGCCGAACAGGATCTGGGCGAGCGGCTTTCGGCATTGACTGCGATCTTGCAGTCCGCGCACTGAGCTGTCGCGGAACGCGTGAGACCCCGCCGCAGGGTGTATGCGGCGGGGTCTCACGCGATCTCGGCGGGCTCCTCGGAGTGCGGCGACTCGTCAGGCGGCGACTCGTCGGGCAGCGACTCCTCAGGCGGCGACTCCTCAGGCAGCGGGCTCCTCAGGCAGCGGGTTCCTCAGGTAGCGGGTTCCTCGGGCGAGCGGGCTCCTCACAGTGCAGTGGGTGCAATCCGGGGAAGCATGCCGGATGCGCTGTCTTGCAGCGTGTGCCATCGCAGCCGGGCTTGCGGCCGCAGCGCCCGGCTCAGCGCAGTTCCTCGATGGTGCGCTCGAACGCCGCCGCCCCGTGCCCGGCCTCGACCTGGCGGTTGATGAGCGACTGCACCACGCCGATGACCTCGGTGGAGACTCCGGCGTCGCGGTGCGCCCGCACCATGGCATCGACCGCCGCCTTCTGGAAGGCCAGATGCTGCACGTCGGCGGAGTAGTCGCCGGAGTCGATCTTCTTGCCGTATTCGGGCATCCCGGCCGCCATGGCCGTCAGCCACGCCGCGGCGCGCTCACCGAACTCGGTGGCCGAAATGCCCGCGGTGCCCGCCAGGGCGGCGGCCTGGAAGTAGCCGGCGAACATGGCGTACATGCTCGTCAGCAGCGCGAAGTCGAGCAGCGCCGCCAATCCCGTGTCCTCGCCCAGGAATTCGGCGGTCCCGAACAGCTCGAGCACCTGGCGATTGGCCTCCACGACCGAGTGGGTGCCGCTGTAGAGAATGGCCGACCCAGGCGCGCCGATCATGGGCGGAATCGCCATGATGCCGCCGTCGGCGAACTCGATGCCGTGCCCGGCCGCCCACCGCGCCAGCTCCCGGGACTCCTCGGGCGAGGTGCTGGTCAGGTTGATCAGCTGCTTGCCCGCCAGCTCCCCGACGACCGGATCCAGGGTCTCGTGCACCGAGGCGTGATCGAGCAGCACCGCGATGACCACCCCGGCCTCGCGTACCGCCTCGGCCACCGTCGCCGCCTCCACCGCGCCCGCGGCCACCAGCTCACCGGCCTTGCCCGCGCTGCGATTCCACACCGTGGTCGGCACACCGGCCTTGACCAGCGCCGCGGCCATGGCCTGCCCCATGGCGCCGAGGCCGAGCAGCGTCACCGGGCCGTACTGGGTGTTCGTCATTGGGGGACAACTCCTTCGATTCGTTTCCGTCTGTGCTCGGCGCGCGCTGGAATCGAGGTTGCCCCGTCTCGTGTTGACCCACAAGTACGCACTATTTTGGCTGGATACTTACTTTTCGGTGTGTTCGCAGGCAGTGAGGACGAGTAATGGGCGAGAAGAGACACGGGCCATACTTCTGCGGGATCGACGCCGCCATGGACGTGGTCGGCGGCAAGTGGAAATCACTGATCCTGTGGGAGCTGAAAGAACACGGCCCCCGCCGCTTCGGCGAACTCCGCCGCGGCCTCCCCGGCGTCTCGGAGAAGATGCTCAACCAGCACCTGCGCGAACTCGCCGAAGACGGCATCGTGCACCGCGAGATCTACCCCGAAATCCCACCCCGCGTGGAGTATTCGCTCACCGAAGAGGGCGTCGCCCTCAACGAGGCCCTCACCGCCCTGGGCGAATGGGGCAAGCGCCGCATCGTCCGCATCGGCGCCGACCGCGTCCACGTCGTCGCCTGACCCCGCCCGCGCGTTCCAAGACAACTCCGGCCGTGTCCATGTCGTCGCCTGGCTGCGGCTGCGTGCTTCGAGACAATTTCGGCTGCGTTCATGTCGTCGCCTGGCTGCGGCTGCGCGTTCCGGGACGGCTCCGGGCGTGTCCACGTCGTCGCCTGGCCGCGGCCGCGCGTTCCGGGACGGCTCCGGCCGCGTCCACGTCTTCGCCTGACCCGAGCTGCCCGCTCTGAGACAACTCCGACCGGGTCGAGACCGTCGCGCGCCGCGCCCGGCGATCTGAAACGACGCCGACCGGGAACTGGTGGCGGGGGCTACTCGGCGAATGCCGCCACCAGTTCCCGGTGATCGCGCGTCCAGCAGTTGTGGGTGGCCCCGCGCGCAGTCCGTGGGCGGGGCGAGTCGGCCGATGACCACCCGAATGTGCGCAGGGCTACCGAGATCGTGCGCTGGGGCCGCGCTCGCGTGTGGCGACATCGTGCGTTGGGGGTCGCGCTCGCGCGTGGTGACCGGATGCGCGCGCCGCAGTGCCGGCGAGCGGCCATGGGTTGCGGGGGGGCGCTGCCGCCGATCGGCCATGGGTGGCCGGGGGCGCGCTGCCGGAGCGGGGCTCTCACGATCGCTTCCGGGCGGCGCGGATCAGTGGGCGGGGCCGAACCAGCGGGTGAGGGCCGGTTCGAGGCCCTCGAGGTCGGCGGTGTCGCGGGCCCAGGCGACGATGCCGTCGGGGCGTACGAGCAGGGCCGAGAAGTCCGTTGGCTGTGCGGGTTTGGTGGTGACCAGTTGGATGCGGCCGGAGTGGCGGGCGGCGGCCGCGCGCAGGGCGGGGGAGTCGGTGCAGTCCAGCAGGATGCCGGTGCCACCGGTGAAATGCTCGGCGATGCGGGTGCCGTCGGCCAGGTCGAGGTCGGGGACGGCGGCGCCGACGAGGGGGTGGTCGTCGCCGAGGTCGTAGCGGTGCAGGACGCCGGAGATCTTCTTGAAGACGGTGGTGGCCGCCGGGGTGGAGGCCAGGAGTTCGGTGGTCAGGGTGCGCAGGGCGCGGCTGCGGGGATCGGTGCGCATGAGTGCGATTTGCGCGCGGGTCCATTCCAGGACCCAGGCGCCGAGGGGGTGGCGTTCGGCGGTGTAGGTGTCGAGCAGGTCCTCGTCGGCCCAGCCGCGGATGACGGCGGCCAGTTTCCAGCCGAGGTTGACCGCATCGCCCATGCCCAGGTTGAGGCCTTGGCCACCGAAAGGGGAATGCACGTGCGCGGCATCGCCGGCCAGCAGGATACGGCCGCGGCGGTAGTCCGGGACCTGGCGAGTGTTGTCGGTGAAGCGGGTCGCGGAATGCACCGCCTCGATATGCACCCGCACGCCGGAGACGCGGTGCAGGCTGTCGCGCAGTTCGTCGGCGGTGACGGGGGCGTCGCGGTCGGCGGGCGGGCCGTCGACCTCGACGGTGAGGAGGCGCCCGGGCATGGGGCCGTGCACGTAGATGCCCGTGGGCGTGGTGTTCCAGCCGGTGCGCAGGCCCGCGGTGCCGGTCATGTCGACCAGCGCCTGGCGTCCGGTGATCTCCGGATCCAGGCCGGGGAAGTCGAAGCCGGCGCGTTTGCGCACGGTGCTGCGGCCGCCGTCGCAGCCGACCAGCCAGCCGGTGCGCACCACCCGATCACCGCAGGTGACGGTGACTCCCACACCGTCGTCGGCGAATTCGCGCACCGTCACCCCGCGGCGCACCTCCACGCCGAGTTCGGCGGCGCGGGCGGTGAGGATCGACTCGATGGCCTGCTGCGCGACGAAGGTGGCTTGCCCGGCGGGCCCGACACCGGCGAAGGCGGGATCGTCGAGGTCGATCAGGGCCGGGTCCAGCATGATTCCGGCGAAATGCCCGAAGAGCGGGGGTCGCCCGTTCGACCGCGCGGGCCCGGACCCGCTGAATTGCCCGATTCGCGCCAGCACGGCCCGCTGCGCCTCGACCAGTTGCGGGAGGAGTCCGCGCCGATCCATCGCCTGCGCGGTCGGCACGTTGATCGCACCGGCCTTGACCGTCATATCCGGTTCGCTGAGCCGCTCGACCACCAGCACATCCACCCCGGCAGGCCGCAATTCGCAGGCCAGCATGAGCCCGACCGGTCCGGCGCCGACCACCACCACATCACGTGTCTCGTTCATGAATTCACGGTGCGCACCGGCGTTTACCGGGCGCTTGCGCCGCCTTGCGTACCTCTTGCGCGCCCGTTGGACGACTCATGGCGGCGCCCTGCGGCGTATTGGGAGTCTGCACTGTTTGCGATTTTTGCGACATTCGCCGCTCTATGATGGGCGGTCGAACGCGGGGTGTCCAGGCACTGTCGCCGGAGAAACGGGGAAATGATGTCTGCCAGAGCCGGATTCGGCCGAACCGGATTACACACGACCCGGCCGGGCTTATGACCGATTCGGTGACGCGAGCCCAGCTCGTCCTCCTGGCGCGAACCCTGCACGTTCCCGTCGAACAGCTCGCGCACCTGGAGAAGCTGGGTCCCGCGCGCCTGCACGAACTGCAACAACGCATGGCGGGCAAGCTGTTCGACCAGCACGCACCGGTTTTCGAGCGGATCAGCGCCCTGGTGCCGGTCATACCGCTGGCGGTCTCGCTGCCGATCGTGCAACGCCTGGTGCCCCCGGCCATGACCGGACGGGCCGCGGGCGCGGTGGGCGTGCGGCATCCGCGCAAAGCGATCGACGCGCTCACCCGCCTGGATGTGTCCTATGCCGCGGACTGCGCGCCGTACCTGGATCCGCGCACCGTCGGCCAGCTCGCCGACGACGCGCCCGCCGCGCCGGTGGTGGCCATTGTCAACGAATTGCTGCGCCGTCGCGACTACATCACCGCGGGGCCGTTCCTGGCCTATGCCACACCGGAATTGATCGCCGCCGTGGAGACCGGCGTCCCCGACGACGAGGGGCTGATCCGGTCGGCCGCCTACGCCTATTCCAGCGAGAGCATCAGCGCCATTGTGCGGCAGCTGCTTTCCGGTGAGAGCCAGCGGATTCCGCGACTGCTGATCACCGTCGTCGACGGCTCCAAGGACCTGCGCCTGGCGGCGCTGTCGGTCTTCGCCCGCTGCGCCCCCGATGTGATCGCCGCCGTCGGCGACATTCTCTTCGAGGTGGCCCCGCCCTCGGCCATCGCCGATCTCATCGTCACCTTCCTGCACGCCGGGGCCACCCCGGAGATGCTGCGGTTCCTCGGCCAGCTCAGCCCCGCCGCCCTGACGCGGCTGGCCCTCAACCCGGTGCTGGGCGAAATCGCCGAATACCTCGTCGCCGCCGTCGACGGCACCAGCGATCTGTCGCTGTGGCGCGGCGTTCTCGAACCGCTGGCCCGCACCCCCGATTCGGTGCGCCGCCGCGCCGGGACGCAGCTGGCGGCGCTGGATCCCTACACCCTGATCATGCTGCCCGCCATCGCCCAGGCCGCCCGGTTGTGGGCGCCGCTGCTGTGGGTGCTGGCCGCCACCGATGTCGACGTCCAAGCCCACATCGCGGAGCTGTGGGCCACCTCCACCCGCCTGGACCCGGACGTCCTCGAACGCCGCATCGCCGATCAGCGGTTGGACTCGCCGCTGGCCACCCTCACCGCCACCCTGCGCGTCCTGCGCTGAGCCGCGGATCGAAGGCCCTTGTGCGACGGCTGATTCGAATCGGGCGAGGCGGGCCGACCTGCGGCTGCGGTGCGCCCGGGTCGAGCACCCGGCGGCGGGAGCGCGGCGAGGTGGTAGGAAAGGGAAGTGTCGAAAACTGGTGAAACTCGCACGTCCCGTGCCGTCGCGGAAGTCGTGGACCTGGTCAGCACGCTGATCCGGTTCGACACCTCCAACACCGGCGAATTGGAAACCACCAAAGGCGAGCGCGAATGCGCCGAATGGGTGGCCGAGAAACTGCACGAGGTCGGGTACACCACCGAGTACGTGGAATCCGGGGCGCCCGGGCGCGGGAATGTGTTCGCGCGGTTGAAGGGCGCGGATTCCGCGCGCGGCGCGCTGCTCATGCACGGGCATCTCGACGTGGTGCCGGCCGAGGCCTCCGACTGGAGCGTGCACCCGTTCTCCGGGGCCGTGCGCGACGGGTACGTGTGGGGGCGCGGCGCGGTCGATATGAAGGATATGGTCGGCATGATGCTGGCCATCGCGCGCCAGTTCAAGATCGAGGGCACGGTGCCGCCGCGCGATATCGTCTTCGCCTTCCTCGCCGACGAGGAGAACGGCGGGCGCTGGGGTTCGCAGTGGCTGGTGGAGCATCGGCCCGATCTGTTCGAGGGCATTACCGAGGCGGTGGGCGAGGTCGGCGGCTTCTCACTGACCGTGCCGCGCCCCGACGGCAGCGAGCGACGGCTGTATCTGGTGGAGACCGCGGAGAAGGGCCTGGGCTGGATGCGGTTGCGCGCCAAGGCGCGTGCCGGGCACGGGTCGTTCCTGCACGAGGACAATGCCGTCACCATCCTGTCGCAGGCGGTGGCGCGGCTGGGCACCCACACCTTCCCGCTGGTCGTCTCCGATTCGGTGGCGGAGTTCCTGGCTGCGGTCGCCGAGGAGTCCGGGCTCGAATTCGATCCCGCCGGCTCGGATATCGAGGGCCAGCTGGCGAAACTGGGCACCATCTCCCGCATTATCGGCGCCACCCTGCGCGATACCGCCAATCCGACCATGCTGCGCGCGGGCTACAAGGCCAATGTGATCCCGCAGACCGCCGAGGCCGTGGTGGACTGCCGGGTGGTGCCCGGCCGCCAGACCGCCTTCGAACGCGAGGTGGACGCGCTCATCGGCCCGGACGTGGAACGCGAGTGGATCACCAAACTCGATTCCTACGAAACCACTTTCGACGGTCATCTCGTCGACGCCATGAACGACGCCATCCTGGCCCACGACCCGCACGGCCGCACGGTGCCCTACATGCTCTCCGGCGGCACCGATGCGAAGGCCTTCGCCCGCCTGGGCATTCGCTGTTTCGGTTTCGCGCCCCTGCAGCTGCCGCCCGAGCTCGACTTCACCGCCCTGTTCCACGGCGTCGACGAACGAGTTCCGGTGCAGTCACTGGAATTCGGCACCCGCGTCTTGGAACACTTCCTGCTGAACTGCTGATTCGAAAGGACTCGCTCGTGCCCGACTACAGCTACAACCCCTACGCCCCGCTGCCGGAACTGCCCACTTTCACCGTGACCTCGACCGATGTCACCGATGGCCAGCCGTTCGCCAACGACCAGGTCTCCGGCGTCTTCGGCGCAGGCGGCAAGGACATCTCCCCGCAGCTGTCCTGGTCCGGATTCCCCGCCGAGACCAAGAGTTTCGCCATCACCGTCTTCGATCCGGACGCCCCCACCGCCTCCGGCTTCTGGCACTGGGCCGTCGCCGACATCCCGGCCGCGGTCACCTCGCTGGCCGCCGGCGCGGGCTCTGAAGGCGGCGCCCTCCCCACCGGCGCCGTGCAACTGCGCAACGACGGCGGCTTCCCCGGCTACGTCGGCGCGGCCCCGCCCGCCGGTCACGGCTACCACCGCTACTTCATCACCGTGCACGCCGTCGACGTGGAATCCCTTGGCATCCCCGCCGACGCCACCCCCGCCTACCTCGGCTTCAACCTGTTCTCCCACGCCATCGCCCGCGCCCAGATCATCGCCACCTACGAACAGAACTGACGCGCGCCGTTCACCACTGTGGCCCAGGACGAAAGGTCCTGGGCCACTGTCGTATCGACAGGCGTGTCCGCCCGACCGGGCTTCGATTCGGAGGTCGTCGAAGCCGCCGGGTGCGGGTGAGCGATCGCTGCGCGCGGTCGGGGTTTTGAAGGCTTTCGTCCGCGCCGGCCCTGCCGAATGCTGGTTACGACCGGTCGGAGCCGAGCAGATCCGCCAGGGCGCGTAGGCCTTTGGTCAGGTCCTCTGCCGACGGGGCTCCGGCCGGGTCGATGAGCGATTGGGCGAGCAGACCGCCGATCAGGGTCTGCAGGACCGCGCCGATGTGCGGGTCGGAGTGGCCGAGCGAGTCGGCGAGCCCCTCGCGGGCGCGCTGCTGGGCGGTGCCGATCTCGGCGCTCAGCTCGGGGGAGCGCACGGCCTGGGCCATGGCTTCGATATTGGCCGTCCACAGCTCGCGGTCGGCGGCGAAGGAGTCGAGCAGCTTGCGCCAGAAGGCATTCAGCCGTTCGCCCGGATCGCTGGCCGCATCGGCGGGCAGGGATTCGAAGATCCGGGTCACCGCCTCGCCGGTGGACTCCATCATCGCCTGATTGAGCAACCGGTCGCGGGTGCCGAAATGGTAGTTGATGGCGGCCAGATTGGTGCCGGACGCGGCGACGATATCCCGCACGGTGGTGCGCGCCAGCCCGTGTTCGGCCAGGCATTGCTTGGCGCCGGCCAGCAGATCTTCTCGGGTTCCCACGGCAACCAGCCTAACAGAGAGTCTGACGATCGTTTCAGACATTCGTCTGTGACAAGCGTTTGAAACGTGTGTATGTTCGGCCCCATGACCACCCAGCGTGTGCTTTCCCCCTTCGAGATCAGCTATTTCGCCCGCGACACCCACCTCGGCGGCATACCGATCGGCGGCATGCCGCTGTTCATCGGCTCCACCGTCCGCGGCCCGATCGACCCCGCCGTCCTGGGCCGGGTCCTCACCGAACTGGCCGCCAACCACGCTCTGCTGCGCGCCTCGGTCGTCACCGACCCCGCCGGCGCCCAGCGCTTCGTCCTCACCGACGGCTACCAACCCGCCCTCGAAGTAATCGACGCCGCCGCCGGCCACTACCGAAAACTCGTGAACTCCCCCCGGGAGTGGCACACCGGCCTCTTCCACGCCCAACTGCTGCGCGAGCCCGACCGCACCCGAATCGTCCTGATCCTGCACCACGGCATAGCCGACGGCCGCTCGGCCTTCGCCCTGCTCACCGAACTGTGGCGCCGCTACACCGCCCACCTCGCGGGATCCCCCCTGCCCCTGTCGAATTCGGACCACACCCTGATCCCCGGTGTCGACACCCAACTGGCCGCCCTCTTCGGCGACGAGACAGTCGAAGCCTTCCTCGCCCGAGTGCGCACCACGGCCGCGGGAATGGATCCCGCGGCGGCCCCGCGCACGCTGCCCCGCGACGGTGACGGCGTCGGTGATCCGAGCGAGCGACTGGCCATGCGCCGCATCGAACTGACCGCCGAACACACCACCGCCGTCATCGCCACCGCACGCGCCCAAGGACTCTCGGTGAACAGCCTGCTCAGCGGCGCAGCCATGGCCGCGGCGCGCGCCGAGTTCCCCGAACCCGGCCCGCTACCGCTGCTCTGCGGTCACGCGGCGGACCTGCGCAGCGAATTGTCCCCACCCGTGCCCGATTCGGTCATCCTCAACTGCGCCTCGGGCACCGGCACACCGGTCGTCGCCGAACCCGGCGCCGATCCCATCGCCCTCGCCACAATGGTGGCCGCCGGCATGGCCGCCACCCTCGACACCCACTTCCCGGCACTGTTCATGCGCGCCTCCCAAACCGATCTCGACCCGATGACCGCCGCCCTCTTCGCCGCACCGCCAACCCTCGCGTTGTCCAATATCGGCCGCATACCAGTCCATGCCCTGCCCGAAGACCTGCAATTCATCCGCGACGACGTCTTCGCCATGGCCGCGGGCATGCCACCGAAAATGACCATCTTCACCGTCGGCAACCGCCTCACCATCCAGGTCGAATACGACACCGCCGACCACAGCCACGCCCAAATGGGCCGAATCGCCTCCGCCATGGATGCTCTCGTGCATCAGGTGTGCAGCAGCGCACGCCAGTAGAGCCCGTGATGGGGGACATGAACGAAATGCCGGGCGGCAAGAGGTGCCCGGCAACCCGCGGCAGCAGCTCGCCACGCGGTGGTGTGTTCGGCTCCGCGTCGTGCCTCCGACACCATCCAGGCCGGGCAGAGCATCTGGCGGCCGGTAGTACGCGAGCGGCTCGCGGGACGCAGCGGTGGCCCGGCAGCTGGTGGTCGATGATGTGCCGTGAGGCGCATGGACTGTCGCGTTGGCCTGTTCGCCGGTGGTGGCCGATAGCGCGTAATGCATCGCAGCGGTCCGGCGCTCGGCGGCGGGCCACCATGGACGAAGTGCCCCAGGGGCCGGGCGGGCGACGGTGGTCTGGTTCGACCGCAGCTCGTCGATGGTCACCGTCGCTCGGCGGCGCGTCGCGGATCGGGGTGGGGAAAAGGCAGGTCGGGCCATGCCGTCCGCGGCGTGCGGTGCGGGATGTGGTGCTCGCGGTGCTCGCGCCGGGGCTGTTGCTGTTCGGGTATTCGGTCTTCGTATTCGGACGCGTGGGCTGGATGTGGGATGGGCCCGACACCGTGGTGGTGTCGGGGCAGTGGTTCGAGGTGTCGGGGCCGGTGGGCGAGCCCGGAGTGGTGGAGCGGTGTGGTCCGCGGCGGCCGGTGCATGTGACCGGGTTGCATTACTGCCGGCTGGAGTCACCGGAAACGTCTGCGGCCCTGCTGTTCTGGTATACGGGGGAGGTGTACGCCTTCGATGTGGCGTATCCGCTGGGCTTCCCGTGACCGGTGCGGTGCTGGTCAAGTGATCACCGGGAACTGGTGGCGGCGTTTGCCGAGTAGCCGCCGCCACCAGTTCCCGGTCGGCGTCGTTTCTGATCGGGACATGACCGCGGCCCCGGGCGGGACGCCCGGGGCCGCGGTGCTGGTGCGGGTCAGGACAGGTTGATGACGCCCTCGGGGGCGGGAGTCGTGTACAGCGAGGCGATTTCGGTCGCGTACTTGGTGGTGATCGGGTTGCGCTTGAGCTTGAGGGTGGGGGTGAGTTCGTCACCGCCGGGCTCCCAGCCCTGGTCGAGAATGACGAAGCGCTTGATCTGCTCCACGCGGGAGAGTTTCGCGTTGGCCGTGGCGATCGCGGCCTTGATCTCGTCGATGATCTCCGGGCGGGTGGACAGCGTCTTCAGATCGGCGTCGGGAGCGCCCAGGGCCTTGGCGCGCACGACCGCGGTGTCGGGGTCGAGCACGACCAGCGCCGCGATGAACGGCTTGGCGTCGCCGATCGCCACCACCTGACCGACCAGCGAGGAGGCCGCCTTGACGGTGTTCTCGATATTGGTGGGAGACAGGTTCTTTCCCGCCTCGTTGATGATGAGTTCCTTCTTGCGGTCCACGATGGTGACGTACCCGTCGCCGTCGATGGTGGCCACGTCGCCGGTGTGCAGCCAGCCGTCGGAGTCGATGGCCTCGGCGGTCTTCTCCGGCATCTTGCGATAGCCGCGCGTGACGATGGCGCCGCGAATCAGCAGCTCCCCATCCTCGGCCAGCTTGATCTCGGTGCCCTGCAACACGATTCCCACCGTGCCCGGCCGCGGCTTGTCCAGCGGTGTGTAGGTGCCCACGCCGGAGGTCTCCGACATGCCCCACACCTCGGTGACGGTGAAGCCCAGGCCCAGCATGTATTCCAGGGTCTCCGGCGGAATGGCGGCGGCGCCGGAGGCGGCGACCTTGAGCTCGTCGAAGCCCAGCGCGTGGCGCAGCTTGGACAACACCAGCGCGTCGGCGATCTTGTGCTGCACGTCCAGCAGCGCACCCCGCCCGCTGCCGGCCAGATCGGCGCGCGCGGCATTCACGCCGACCCCGATGGCCCAGTTGGCCAAGGCCTTCTTCACCCCGCTGGGTTCGGTGGCCAGCTTGGCGTCGATGCCCGCCTTGATCTTCTGCCACACCCGCGGCACCCCGAAGAACGCGGTCGGGCGCGCATCGGGCAGTGCGGCGGCGATCTCCCGCGGATCCGGCACGGTGGTCATCTGCACACCGGTGAACAGGTTGGCGCAGTGCCCGGAAATCCGGTCCGCGACATGGGCGGCCGGCAGATACGACACCGACCGGTCGTCCAGCCCGACCACCAGCGGCCCATTGACCAGCCCCACGATCTGGGCGACCACATTGGAGTGCGTCAGCTCCACACCCTTCGAGGGCCCGGTCGTCCCGGAGGTGTAGATGAGCGTAGCGACATCATCGGGCTTGACCGCCCGCCACGCGGTCTCGAAGTCGAAATCCTCGGCCCCCGCGGCCTCCACATCGGCGAGGGTGATCGCCCCCTCGGCGCTGCCCTCCACCAGCACGATGTGCTCGAGCTCCACCCCCGCCCCGCGCACCGCGTCGAGGAACACCGGTTCGGTGATCACAATCTTGTTCTCGGCATTGGTGAACAGATGATTGATCTGCTCGGCCGAACTGGTGTTGTAGATCGAGAACGGCGTCGCACCCAGATGCAGCGCGGCGGTATCGACCAGATTGAACTCCGGCCGATTGGTCAGCATGATCCCCACGGTGTCCCCGTGCCGCACACCCAGCCCCGCGAGCCCGGCCGCGAGCACCCGCACCCGCTCCGCGTACTCCCGCCACGTGATCTGCTGGGTACCCCCCACCGTCCGCAACGCCACCTGCTCAGGTCGCAGCGTCACCGTCTCCTGAAACGCCTCCGGAATAGTGAAGACCGTTTTGCCCGATTTGTGCGTATAGCCGATGTCTGTCGTCATAACCCTTTTCCCGATTGCCTCTCGCTCGCACCCGCCACAAGCGCACCCCATCTACCTGCGCGAACCCCGTCGTCCCGAGAGATAACCGCACCGACTCACGCGATGGCCGCACGCCAACTGTGGCGCGGCTCACTCATCGTAGCCACAAATTGACGCTTGTGTCGCGCACAACACCAGATGCCCTCCTGTGAGGGACCGGCAGCCCCCGAACCGGGCGTTCGGCAGCGGTCCACCACCATCCACGGGTACTGCCCCGGCTGTGACAGCCAGTGATTTGCCGGATGCCGCCGTGCCACCTTCGACGCCGCGCGGCTCACGCGAGTTCGGAATCGACCATTGAGTGCCGAGACCGCCGGCGGCACAGCATCATCCAGCTGCGGGCAGGCGGAAGAGCGCAGCATCGAAGCCGCAGGCGTGTCCAGCGTCGACATCTGTACACGGACCCGGCATCCAGGCAAGATTGCCGCGATATATACGCTCTTCGCGCTCAGCCGATAAGAGAGATGAACCCCACATCATCCCTGCGCCCCTCCATCGAGCGGGAGCACCAATGACGGAGGATCTCCTGGCTTGTCCACCACAGTCCAGCCGCCCACGGAGGGCGGCCTCACCCTCGCGCGGCGCCGAGAGCGCATTCGGCGACTCACCGATCCGATCGCTCCCAGCAGTTGGAAGAAACGGCGACCGCTGCGCCTGGACGAGCTGCCGACCACCGAACATCAGCTGACCCGCAAGGGCCAGGAGATGCGGGTGCGGGTGGAACCTCTCGACGTCGGTATCGACGGTGGCCATCTCCTGGTGTTCGGCTCGATCACCGACCACTGCCTGGTGCGCATCCATTCCCGATGTCTCTACGGAGACGTGCTCGGATCCCAGGATTGCGACTGCGGCCCCGAGCTCGCCAGGACCATGGACATGATTCAGCACGAAGGGATGGGCGTGCTGATCTACCTGGAGCAGGAGGGCCGCGGCGCGGGGCTGGCAACCAAAGCGCGTGGCTTGCAGCTGACCGAGGAACTCGGCGTCGACACCTTCACCGCCTACGCCATGCTGGGCGAGGAGCCCGATCGTCGTTGTTACGGGTCTGCGGCGAAAAGCCTTGCCACGCTGGGCCTGTCCTCGGTGCGGCTGATCACCAACAATCCGGAAAAGGTGGCCGCGGTCCGTGACGCCGGGCTGGCGGTGACCGCTGTCCCGGTGCATACGACGCCGGAGAGCCGCCGCGCCGCGCGGTATTTGACGGCCAAACGGCGCCACGGCAGGCACCGCCTGCCTTTCCACTATCGGTCCCGCCTGCTGGTGCCGGTTATGGCAACGGTCGTCGCCGGCGCGGGCGCCCTGGTCGCGTTCGGTGGATTCGTGCTGCTGGGCGGATTCGTGGCGCTGGCGGGAAGCCTTATCGCCGTGGTGGGAGCGACCGGCGCCGGTTAGGTCGCGGACGCGGGTGCGCGGCGGCGGCCGATGAGCATGCCGACGGCGCCGGCGGCGCCCACCCCGACGGCGACGGCGACCGGGCGCGTCGGGCGGCGCAGCATTCGCTGGTGTGACAGCAGCAGGCGCTGCATTCTGCGGTCGTAGTCCGGGAGATGGTGTCCGCGTAGGCGTTTGGCTTCGAGGTAGCGGCGCGCGCGTTCGCTGCGCGGCGGGGCATGCACCGGTACCGCGGTCACCGTCAACCCGGCGGCGCGCACCGCGGCCACTTTCTCCGGATTGTTGGTCAGCAGTCGCACCGAGCGCAGGTCCAGCGCCACCAGCATGGCGGCCGCGTCGTCGTAGCTGCGCAGGTCGGCCGGAATGCCCAGGGCCTCGTAGCTGGTGAAAGTGTCCGCGCCGGTGCGTTCACTGTGCTGGTAGCCCTTGGCTTTGGCGATCAATCCGGCGCCGCGGCCCTCCTGTTCCAGATAGATCAGGATGCCGGAACCTTCCTGCTGGATCAGATCCAGCGACATGTCCAGCTCGCGACCGCAGTCGCAATCGTCGGAGCCCAGCACTTCGCCATAGAGGCACCGTGAATGGATTCGCACCAGACAACCGTCGACCAGCTTGTCGCCGAAAATCAGTGCGTGCC
Organism: Nocardia sp. IFM 10818; assembly: GCF_054655275.1. Lineage (NCBI taxonomy): Bacteria > Bacillati > Actinomycetota > Actinomycetes > Mycobacteriales > Nocardiaceae > Nocardia > Nocardia sp. IFM 10818. Next base: position 4,306,855 of record NZ_BAAHJH010000001.1, on the reverse strand, counting down.
CGTTGTTGTCGTGATCGCCCACGGCGACGACTCGGATCGTGAGTCTGCGACCCTTGCGACTGAAGAAGTGTTGCGTCTCCGACAGGCAGAAAACGACGTGGATCATGTTGTCGGCCCACGGCATCCGTTGCTCCCTACGCCGATGACACCGCTCGGAGGCGAAGTCTCGGCACGGCAGTTACGAGCTTTCGTGAAATGCGGTGGCCTTATTCAGGTTACCGCCCCCGGCCACCATGTCGATCCCCTGGAGCGAAGGCATGGAGGCCGGGATGTTCGGGCCGGAACTGCGCGCGGAGATGGCCGCGGTGGCCCAGGTGAAGTCGGCCCGTTCGGCCGTGCGGCCGTTCTTCGTCAGCCGGTAAACCAGCGCGGCGGAGAACGCCGGGGACGCGCCGGCCGCCCGATCACTGGAATTGTTCTGGTGCAGGATGCGGAATTCCTCGGTCAATGTCCGGATGGTGCAGCCGGAGCCGTCCACGGTGCACACCGCACCGACGCCTCGGCGTAACAGGCGGTCGGTCGATTCCTCGGGGCTGCTCAGCGGCCAGGTGGCCGCGACTTCGTCGGCGGTGCCGATGAAGTAATCGACGGCTTCCAGGTGCTCGTGCAGATGTCCCGGCAGAATCGTAGGCGGCGAGGCGTTCACGATCAGCCAGGGCGGCGGGTCGAGCTTGTGTACCACCCCGAGGACCTGCGCGACGATATCGATCGGCTGCTCGAAGGTCACCAGCACCGCATCGGAGAATCGCAGGGCTTGATGGACCGCGGCACTGTCGAGATCGGTGCCGCTGAGCCCGAGCCGATCCTTGCGGAACGCAATCGAGTAGGACTCACCGGAGAGCAGGGTGACCACGGTCGCCACAGGAGTGGGGTATCCGGCCATGACCTTCACCAGGCTGGTGTCGACATGTTCTTTGTGCAGATAGTCGAGGATCTTCTCGCCGTCGCTGTCGGCGCCGATCGTGGCGATCAGTTGCACGTCCAAGCCCAGCTTGGCGAGCGCGACGGCGCGATTGAGGCCCTTGCCGCCGGGGTGCCGTTTGAGGTCGCCCCAGATCGAGGTGCCGGGCTCGGGGAACTTCTCCACCACATTGATGTAGTCGGTGGCCGCGTCACCGACCACCGTGACGGTCGCGTGCGCCGATGTCAGGTTCGCGTCTGGGGCATCCTGCTTGGCCATGCTCGCGATATCGAGTTCGGATCCGGCCGTGAGCAATTCGGCCAGCGCGGTGAACGCGTCCCGTTCGGGCGAATCCCGTAGGGTGCGTGCGGTCGGGGCGGGCGGGACGTCGGCGGCGCCCAGTGCCTCGTGCAGCCGGCGCCACCGCTCGGTGATGTAGCGGCGACGTTGGCCGAGGTCGGGAGCATAGAGCTGGTCGAGGTCGATGCCCGGTGGTGGGTCGGCATGGAACAGGCGCAGGCGCAGTTCGGCATCGACGATGAGGCGCTGGGTGGGCGGCAATTGGCAGGCGAGGTGCCCGATGACTCGTGGAAGTGCCTGTTCCGCCGTCATCCGGCTCAGGTGTGCGTAACGCCGGACCACGCTGAGCTGCAGCAGGGTCGTGACGTCGATCTCGGTGCTGGACAATCGATCCGAGCTCAAGCCTGAACGCTTGCGCAGGCGAATGAGGATCCCGCGGACGGCGACCATCCCGGGATCTTGGGGAAGATGGTGTCTCGTCATTCGCCCTCAATGATACCGTCGGCCAGGTTTATCGGACAGAAAACCCGTCAATTCCATTGTGGCAACGGCAATTGCCGGAACCAAACGGCAAATGCCATCCTGGGTTAGGCGAACAAACGCCTCCACCAGACTGTTCGGGAGGTTCTGGTGATGGGAGTGACTCTCCTCAAACGACGCATTCGCCGGGGTCGAAACGCCGCACGCAGCGAGGCCGACACCGAGCTGGAACCGAATGGGATGGGTGCCTAGGCGAATATCAAGCCCTCTGGACACATCCGATCAAATCAGTTCCTCGTCGCTCTGGATATCGCCACATATTCTGCACCCGGCACAGCCGGTCGATCTCAGCAGTGGGTCGGCCGGCCTCCGGTGTTGCCGAATGAGGTTGCTGCACGGCGGCGATGACTTCCCACCCTTCTGGAGAACCGTCGTGATCTACGAGAGCAGTCGATCCCTTACCAGTAGTACCACCCAGGAGTGGGCGCGCCGGCTGGCCGGGCGCGCGGAGCCGGCCTGGGAGTTGAGCTGGCGGCCCGAACCGCTGCTGACCAGAGAGCAAGCCAGGGCGGCGCTGGAGCTCACTGAAATGTGTAGTGGGACAGAGGAACCGGGGGAGCGGGCGGCGGAGATTGCCGCGGAGTTGGGGACCACGGTGCAGCATGTGATGGCGGTGTTGCATCAGCGAATGCTGGAACGGGGGAGACCGTGACTATTTATGTGGCCGATTGGCAGATGACCAGTGATCTCACCGATGAGGCGGCGCATCGGGTAGCTGATGGGTGGGAGTTGGAGTGGCGGTTGAGTTGGTTGCCGCATCGGCTGGTGTCGCGGGGGCAGGCGCTGGCGGGGATGGAGTTGGCGGAGATCTTTTCCGGGAATCATTTTCGGCGGGACATGATCTTGGCGGCGCGGGCGATTGTCAGTGCGGAGGAGTTGGGGGTCAGCGTGGAGGACGCGATGTCCGTATTAGTGGGGAGGAGGCGGTTATGAGAATTCCGGTGAATCGGACGGATTCGGGGTATTCGTTAATACCGACCATTCGGCATTCGATGAGGGGTGAAAGGACCTGCGAACGGTCAGGGAGGTTGCAGTTGTGACGATCGATATCAGCCCCGAGGCGATGGTGAGCGATGTCAGTCCCGAATACGCGTTCCGGGTGTCGGGGCGGGGGGAGATGGTGTGGCGGCTGAGCTGGCTGCCGGAGCATCGGCTCACGCGTGAGCAGGCCCGGGCGGGAATGGAATTGGACGAGATCCTCTCCGATCCCGCCATTGTCGAGGACACCACCGCCCACGGCTGGGCCGACGACCGCGCCGCCCGCCTCGGCATCGCCGTCGAGCAGGCGGTGCTCGTGCTGGCCCGCCGCACGGTCGAGCGGGTGCACGGCGAACTGCCCGCCGCCTGGACCGACGAGTTCGGTGCGACCGACCCGACGCCCCTGGGCTGGTATACACCCGACCACCCCCCGTCCACCTCCGGCGCCCGCTCCCAGCACCTATGGGGGTGATCGAAACCAGGCAGATGCGCCGCCACGCAGTGTGAAACGACACCGACCGGGAACTGGTGGCGGACGCTACTCGGCGAATGCCGCCACCAGTTCCCGGTGATCGTGTGTCCAGCAGGCGAACATGACCCGCTCGAGCGTCGTCGGCAGGCTTTGACGCTCGAGGGTCGCGGCCATGGCTGATCACTGCTGAGCTTCGCCGGCGTGCCGAGCTTCGCCGAACGCACCCGGCAAAGCTCCGCCGGCGCTGGCGGCGCGGCGGTTCGGTTGCCGGTAGGGCGAATTCGGGTCAGGCGCGGGTGGTGTGGCCGGCGCCTACGGCTTCGGAGAGGCTGGCGTAGCCGCCGGCGCGCAGGCGGTCGGCGATGCCGCGGTGGATGCGCTTGGCCCACAGGGGGCCGCCGTAGATGAAACCGGTGAAGCCCTGCAGGAGGGAGGCGCCGGCGAGGATGCGTTCCCAGGCCTGGTCGGCGGTTTCGATGCCGCCCACCGAGATCAGGACCAGTTTGTCGCCCACACGGGCGTAGAGGCGGCGCAGCACCTCGAGGGAGCGGTCGGCGACGGGCGGACCGGAGAGGCCGCCCGCGCCGAGGGCCGCGACGGCGTCGGCGGGGGTGGCGAGGCCGTCGCGGCGAATGGTGGTGTTGGTGGCCACGATTCCGGCCAGGCCGAGTTCGACGGCGAGGTCGGCGACGGCGTCGATGTCCTCGTCGGAGAGGTCGGGGGCGATCTTGACCAGCACGGGGACCGACACGCTGTCGAGGACCGCCTGCAGGATGGGGCGCAGGGAGGTGACCGCTTGCAGGTCGCGCAGGCCGGGGGTGTTGGGGGAGCTGACATTGACGACCATGAAGTCGGCCAGCGGGCCCAGCAGTTTCGCGCTGATGGCGTAGTCGGCGGCGGCGTCCTCGGGTTCGACGACCTTGGTCTTGCCGATGTTGGCGCCCAGCGGCACGCCGCCGGGGCGGCGGTGGGCCAGGTGCTGGGCGGCGGCGGCCGCGCCGAAGTTGTTGAAGCCCATGCGGTTGATGAGCGCGCGGTCGGCGGGCAGCCGGAACAGGCGCGGCGCCGGATTGCCGGGCTGGGCCTGGGCGGTGACGGTGCCGATTTCCGCGTAGCCGAAGCCGAGTGGGCCCCAGGTGTCGGCGCCCTCGGCGTTCTTGTCGAAGCCGGCCGCCAGGCCGAGCGGCGCGGGGAAGTCCACGCCGAACACCCGGCTGCGCAGGATCGGATCGTCGGCGACGAACAGCGTCGACGTCAACCGGCGGCCCGGCGCGAACCGGGCGGCCAGTTTCATGGCGCCGAAGGCCAGATGGTGGATGCGTTCCGGCGGCAGCAGGAACATCACCTTCAACAGCAGGGCGTACAGACGCTCGGCTGTGCTCGTCGTGGGTGCCATGCGGGTCACATCACCGCCTCGGGTGTCGGGGATAGCAGGGAGCTCTTGCGGCGGCGCAGCAGCACGCGACGACTGCCGTCGGTGTAGGCACGCACCCGCGACAACTCCCAGCCACCGAACTCCGCCTGGATGGCCAGGCGCATGGAGGCGGTGACGCGATTCATCTCGCGGGGTAGTCGCAGGGGAATGTATTCGTACTCGTCGCTGGAAGTGTCCTCCCAGTCCGCCGGTAGTGTGCGCGTAGTCCGCGCTGATCGTGAGGCCCGAGCCATCACTGCCCTCTCTTCCGCAGGTCCGCGGCGATCCGCTGCAGACCGTCGCCGGTCGCGGATCCCACGAACATGTCACCGGTGCGTTCGTCGATGGTCACCGTGTTGGGCTGGCGCACCGTCCGGAAGCGCCCCACCTCCACAGGTATACCCGTCGACAGGTCGTAGCCGACGACTTCGTTGCTGCCTGTCAGCGTCACCCACACGGTCTCGGACCGCTGATCGTAGGCGAGTGCGTAGGGCGACGAGCCTACCGGGAAACGCTGGTGCAGGACCAATGGATCGGCGGTGTAGACCAGCAGTTCGTTCCCGGCGGTGTCGGTGACGATGCGGCGGCCGAAGTGGTCGCCGATCATGTTGGTGGCCCCGTCGCCGGCGCGCAGGGTCAGCCCGGGGCGGTTGTCGGCGAGGTTGAGTTCCGAGACGGTGGTCTGGTGGCGATCGAGCACGATGACCGCCTCGTCGGCGGTGTCGATGGCATCGGCCGAGACCAGGCCCGAAATACGCTGGCGCACAGTGCCGTCGGGAGCCAGCAGCAGTACCGGCCCGGTGGCGAGCCCGGCGACGAGATCCCCGTCGGCGCGCAGCGCGACCGCGCGCACGTCCCCGTCGACGGCGAGTTCGGTGACCGCGCCGGAGGCCGCGTCCACCCGCAGCGCCTTCCCGGGCGCGGCGAGCAGGATCTCCCCGGGCTTGCCGGGCGCGAGGGCGGTGGCCGCGGCGGGCAGCGGCACCGTGCGGGTGGCGCCCGCGGGATCGCGCAGGGTCAGCGTGCCCGGCTCGGTGAGCAGCGCCAGCACCCCGGTGGCCGGTTCGGCCAGCAGCGCGCCGATGCCCGCGCTCGGGATCACCTCGCCGGCGGGCGCGGTCGCGGCGGGCGCGGCAGCCGCGGTGGCGGGCTCGCGGGTCGGCTTGTCGCCGGAGTCGTCACCCGACGAACATCCGGCGAGCAGGGTCACCGCTGTCACCCCCGCGAGGGCCGACCGGATCCAGCCGCGACGGCGCATGCAGCGAACTCCTTAACTGACCGACAACCGAAAATCATGCGTGCTACCTAATCTGACCATGATCCCCTTCCCCGCCCGGTGGGCGGGGGTGTCGCGGCGGCGCGCCGAGACGGTGTGCTGTACCGATTGCCCATCCGTCGCGCGTCCGAATCCTCCCGAGTTACATGACGTGACATGGGTTTTCGGTGGCGGTGTCGGTGGATGCGGTTACGGTGGAATCAAGAGTGGGCACTGTCAGGGAGTTTCTGTTGGAAACCGACCACACCTCGAGCTTCACCGTCGAAGACGTGACCGTGGGTCGTTACGCGCACGGATTCGGGGTTACCGGAGATGGGCGATCGTTCGCTTTCCGCACGCTGCGGGCGACCTTGACCCTGGAGATCTATCGGCCCGATCTGGAGTCGGCGGTGCCGGCCACCGAGGATGTGGTGGCCGTGGCCGAGGCGCCGGTCACCGATATCGATCTCGACGACGAACGCAGCGTGATCGCACTGGTCCGCGATCTGATCCCACAGGCGGTACCGGTGCCGTCGGCGCAACCGCGCGAGGCCACCACGGTGCGGGCGCTGCTGGGGCGGTTGGGCGCGGTCATCGACGGCATGTGAACTTGCTCGCGGATCGCGGTGGGGACGCCGCCGAAACGCGGTCGTGTGACGTGCGAATCAGCCTCGCGCCGTGCGCATGACAAACTAACGGCATCCAACCGCAGTTCGAGCATCCGAGGAAGTTGATGGCTTTTCGACGACCGGCCGCCACCGCAGTGACTCTCGCCGCGCTCGCCGCCGCCGTGACCGGCTGCGGCGGCGGCAATGACGACGACGCCTCGGTGGCCGCCGCCCGCTCCTCGGCCTATGCCGCGCTGAGCTCCTCCTCGGCCGCCGCCGCGGCCAGCAGCGCGGTGCGCGCACCCATCCCGACCGCGGCCGAACTGGACGCGCAGATCAAGGCCGCGCTGGATCCGGCGCTGCCCGATGCCGAGCGCACCGCGCTCATCGAGGACGGAGAGGCGTTCAAGGATGCCATCCCCGACATGTACAAGGCCCTGGAAGAGAACCCGAAGGCCGTCTACGGCGTGCGTGACCCGGTGTTCGACAACCACGACGGCACGCTGACCGCGACGCTGAGCCTGGACAAGGACGGCACCGGCACCAATGTGCGCACCACCGTGGTGCATTTCGTGCACAAGGACGGGCGCTGGAAGATCTCGCGCACCGATCTGTGCGGCATCCTGCGCTCGGCCGACTACTCCACGCCGGCCTGCGGCTGATGCTGGAAACCGGATCCCTGCGGTGGGGGCGCCTGATCCACCGCAACCGGTACCTGGTGTTCGCGCTGTTCGCCCTGGCGGTGCTGGCCTCGGGGTTCTACGGGCGCGATCTGGGTGATCATCTCACCCAGGAGGGCTGGTTCGACGAATCCAGCGAATCGGTGGCGGCCTCCAAGCTCACCGACTCCACCTTCGGCCGCGACACCGACAGCGATCTGATCGTCCTCTACACCGCACCGCCCGGGCACACCCTCGACGACGAGCCGATCCGGACTGCGGTGGCCGCGGAGCTGAATCGGTTGCGCAGCACGCGATCCGAGCAGATCTTCAAGATCGACTCGTATTGGGACGGGCCCATGATGGGGGCGTTCGCCACCGCCGATCGCACCCACGCCTTCGCCAGCATCGGCCTGCAGGGCGGCGGCGGCACCGACACCGTCGACAACTACCTGGCGATCAAGGGCGAATTCCACGCCGGGACAGCGGGTTCGGGGCCCGGCGGCACGACGGTGCAGCTGGCGGGATTGCAGCCGGTGGTGGAGGGCATCAACACCGGTATGCAGCGCGATATCCATCGCGCGGAGCTGATCGCGCTGCCGCTGGTGGCGATCCTGCTGTACTTCGTGTTCGGCGGCGTCGTAGGCGCGCTACTACCGGTGCTCATCGGCGGCATGACCATCCTGGGCAGCCAGGGCATCATGCGGATGCTAACCGACCACCTGCAGGTCAATGTGTTCGCCTCCGCGGTGGTCACGCTGGTGAGCCTGGGCCTGGCCATCGACTACGGCCTGTTCGCGGTGACCCGGTTCCGGGAGGAACTGGCCGCCGGGCGCAGCGTGGAGGACGCCACCGCCCGCACCGTCGCCACCGCTGGGCGCACAGTGCTGTTCTCGGCGGGAATCATCGCGGTCAGCCTGGGCGCGTTGTTCATCTACCCGAACGGGGTGCTGCGCTCGGTGCCGCTGGGCGGCATCTCCTCGGTGCTGCTGGCGGCGGTGCTGTCGGTGACCGTGCTGCCCGCCGCCTTGTCGATCGTGGGGCGGCGCATCGACTTCCTGGGCTGGCACCGCTTCGCCAGCATCCGCACCGCCGAGCAGATCGACGCCGGATTCTTCTCCCGGCTGGCGCTGTTCGCCATGCGCAAGCCGTGGCTGGTGATCGTGCCGGTGGTGCTGGGGCTGCTGGTGCTGATCCTGCCGTTCCGCAATATCGAATTCGGGGGACTGAGCGAACGCTATCTGTCGGCGGACAATCCGGCGCGCGTGGCACAGCAGGACTTCGACCGGCTGTTCCCGACCTTCCGCACCGAACCGCTGAAACTGGTTGTGGTGGACGCGAATCCGCAGCAGCTCTCCGATATCCGCTTCGAGGCCAATGCGGTCACCGCGCAGTACACGACCGGACCGTTCGATCCGATCGCCCCGACCAAGGACGGCATCACCGTGCTCGGCAGCGGGCTGATCGACAAACGCGATGCCGGAACGGTGATCTCGGCGCTGCGCGGCATCGAGGATCCGCCCGGCGTGCAGGTCATGGTCGCCGGAGTGCCCGCCCTGGAACGCGACAGCATCTACGGGCTCATCGAGGGCCTGCCGCTGCTGGCGGCGATCCTGATCGTGGCGGCACTGGCACTGATGTACGCGGCCTTCCGGTCCCTGGTGCTGGCGGTGAAGGCCGTGGCGATGAGCGCGCTCAGCCTGGGCTCCACGTTGGGCATCCTCACCTGGATCTTCGTCGAAGGCCACGGCGCGGAGATCTTCGACTTCACCCCCGGCCCACTCATGTTCGCGGTGCTGGTGCTGATCGTGACCGTGCTGTTCGGGCTGTCCACCGACTACGAGGTGTTCCTGCAATCGCGCATGGCCGAGGCCCGCGCCGACGGTGCGCCACCGCCGGAAGCGATCCGCTACGGCATCGCCCACACCGGCGGCGTGATCACCTCGGCCGCCGCGATCCTGATCGTGGTCACCGGCGCGTTCGGCTTCTCGGACCTGGTGCTGATGAAGTACATCGCCTACGGCATGATCGCGGCATTGCTGCTGGACGCCACCGTGATTCGCATGCTGCTGACGCCGGCGGTGCTCAAACTGGTGTGGCGCTAGTCGCCATGGTTGCGGCCGCGCTGGAGCCAGCCCGAAGTGAGGCCGACCGGGATGCCCACGCCGCGGTGGTGCTCGCTGGGGTGGGCCGAGGTGGCACCGGCCACGATCGACCAAGCGGCGGTTGCGCTGGCTGGGGTGGGCCCGAAGTGGCAGGCCGCGATCGACCGGGCCGCGGTCGCGCTCGCTGGGGTGGGCCTGGCCGGGGTGGCGCTCGCAGCAGTGGACCTCGCCGGAGTGGAGCGGGACGTCGTGGATCTGGCGGGCTTGGAGTGCAAATTCGTGGGGCACGGCTATTTCGCGCGGCGCGGTCGCCCGAAGCGAGGACGCGGGGTCGCGGTGAGCGGACCCGTGGGACCGGGGACGTGCGAAACGTTCCCGGCCCCACGGTTTTCCGCAAGGCTTCCGATCAGCCTTCGAGCGGCGCGGCGTAGCGGATGACTCCGCTGGGCAGGGTGTCGCCGGGCCGCAGCGCCATGGCCATGAGCGCCTCGTCGGGAACCTCGAGGCTCATGCGGATCCCGTGCAGCGAGGCGCGGGTGAACCCGAACCGCGGGTAGTACTCGGGATGCCCGAGCACGGTGACGAATCGTTCCCCGTGCGCGGCAGCGGTTTCCAAGGCCGCCCGCACGACGGCGCTGCCCGCGCCGCTGCGCTGGTAGCGCGGCAGCACCGACACCGGCGCCAGGCACAGCGCTTCGGTGTCACCGATGTGATTGCGCGTCAGCAAGGCATGAGCAATCGGCGTATCGGTGGTGTCGACGGCGACCAGGGACAACCCGTCGATCCAACCGGGGTCGGTGCGCAGGGCCTCGACGATTCCGGCTTCCAACGGTGTGTCGAACGCGGCGAGCGTAATGGCGTGCACGAGGGCGTGCTCGCCCGGATTCTCGGCGCGCGTATTCCAGGACTGGTGTGTGCTCATCGGCGGCACAAACCCTTTCGTATTCGAGGAGCCGCTCGGCGCGTCAAGGCGCGAGCGGTGCGACGGGACGGGTCAGGCCGTCGCCGCGGAGCGTGCGGTGATCCGGCTGGCGGCGACGGCCATGCGCGCGGTCATCAACATCACTCCCTGGTCCCTGAATCCGGTGAATACGAACGCTGGTCGCCGAGGCAACTCCGCACAGCCTACCCACACTATTGGGCGACCGCCCAGCAATTTTCGCGCGGCGTGCCCGCGCTTACGCCTGCGGGGTCCTTCGCCCTACCGCTGGCGTTATGCGCGACACCGACGGACGGGCAGCGCTACGCACAGCGCGCCGATGGTCCGGTACGGGTGCAGTACCACCCGGATGGGTCGCCCCGGCTCCGGCAAGTCGACCGACCGAGTGAGTCGCCCCGAGCCCGCAAGGCGTCCGACAAGGCGCGTTGTCCGATCAAGTGGGTGTACTAGGTGGGTGTCCGACCAGGTGAGTTGTCCGACCAGGTGGGTGTCCCGACCAGGTGGGTGTCCCGACCAGGTGGGTGTCCCGACCAGATGGGTGTCCGGCTAGGTGGGGTGGCGTCCGGCTAGGTGGGTGTCCGGCTAGGTGAGCCTGCCGCGTGCAGGCAGTACCAGTTGCGCGCCGGTGACCGGGTGGTCGAACACGTCGACCGGGTGCTGGTAGACGCGGGAGAGCAGCTCGCCGGTGAGGACCTCGCGTGGCGGCCCGTCCGCGGCGATGCGCCCGGCATCGAGTACGGCGACGCGGTCGGCGTAGGCGGCGGCGACGCCGAGGTCGTGGACGACGACCACGACGGCGGCTCCGGCGGTGGCACGCTCGCGGGCCAGTCGCAGCACTTGTTCCTGATGGCCGAGGTCGAGCGCGGCGGTCGGCTCGTCCAGCAGCAGGGTGGCGGTGTCCTGCGCCAGCACCCGCGCCAGCGCGACGCGGGCGCGTTCACCGCCGGACAGGGCCGGGAACTGCCGTCCGGCAAGGTGTTCCACGTCGGTGGCCCGCAAGGCGGCGGCGATCTGCTTGTCGTCCTCGTCCTGGCGTACGGTGCGCGCCCACGGGGCACGGCCCATGGCGACGACTTCGCGTGCGGTGAACGGGAATCCGACGGTGTGGTTCTGCGGCAGCACCGCCCGCCGCCGTGCCATATCGACCGGCGCCCAGTGAGCGAGCGGTTGCCCGTCGAGTTCCACGGTCCCCGCATCGGGCTCCAGCTCCCCGGCCAGCGCCGCCAGCAGCGTGGACTTACCCGCCCCATTGGGCCCGACCAGCGCGACGATCTGCCCGGCGACCACCTCGAAGTCGACCTCGTCGAGCACTCGCCGCCCGCCATTGCGTTCCAGCCCGACCCCGCGCGCCCGCATGGTGACCGCGCCCGGTCCGGGCGTACCCGGCAGTTCATGGCGGCGCGTGAAAACCCCGGAGACGCTACGCAATAGAGTACTCACGCCCATCCTCCCGATCGGGCGCGCGTGCGCCGCAGCAGCCAGAAGAAGAACGGCCCGCCGACCAGCGAGGTCAGCATGCCCAACGGCAGATCGGCATTGTGCACCAGCGCCCGGGCCCCGATATCGGCGGCCAGCAGCACCACCGCGCCGAGAATGGCGCTCAACGGAATCAGCACCCGATGCGCGGGCCCCACCAGCATCCGCACCAGGTGCGGCACGATCAACCCGACGAACAAGATGATCCCGGTGAACGCCACCCCCGCCGTGGCCAGCACCGCCACCACCACGATCACATTGCGCCGCAACCGCTCCACATCCACACCCAGATGCCGCGCCGCCGATTCCCCCAGCGCCAGCAGATCCAGCTTCGCCGCCATCAACACCGCGGCCGCCACCCCCACGAGCGTGAGCGGCGCGACCACCGCCACCGACTGCCAGGTCGCCCCATTGAGACTGCCCAACTGCCAGAACACGATCTGATCCCGCGCCGCCGGCGACGCGGTGAACAGCAAGAACGAAATCAACCCACCCGCGAACGCATTGATCGCCACACCGGTCAACACCAGCGTCACCACCTCGGTCCGCCCATTCGACCGCGCCAGCACATACACCAGCGTCGTCGTGAGCAGCCCCGCCGCGAACGCCCCCGCCGCCACCGACCAAGCAGCCGCGAACGCACCCCCGACCACAATGACGGTGCCCGCACCCACCGCCGCCCCAGCGGATACACCGATCACGCCGGGTTCAGCCAGCGGATTGGCGAACACCCCCTGCAACAGTGCACCTGCTGTAGCCAGTGCGGCCCCCACCAGAATCGCGAGCACCACCCGCGGAAACCGCACCTCCCACAACGTCACATCCCCAGCCGGATGCGCCGGCATCGGCCCCCACTCCAGCCCGATCCGATGAAAGAAACTCCCCGCCACCTCCGCCGCACTGGTAGGAACCTGCCCCACCGCCGCCGAAACCAACGCCAGCCCCACCAACACCGCAATCCCCACCGCGAAGATCACTGCAGTCCGCGACCACCGCCGCGACCGACCACCGCCGACCCTGGAGTCGCCCTCACGTACGGCCGCGTTCGCCGTATCACTCACGCCCCGTGCCGTTGCGCCCCCGGTTGGCGAGTGGCCACTCGCGCCGGAATCAGACCGGTGGCGCCCAGCGCTCATCCGTGCCCGCCCATCCGCGTTCGCTGCGGCAGCAGTGGTCTCGCCTGCGGACCACGCCGGGGTGCGTAGCGGCGAATCAGGTGGCGCAGCCGGCGAATCCGCTGCACAGTCAGGACCATCCGCGGTCCCTGCCGCGCCGGTCGGCGACGGCGAAGCTGCTGCCTGCGCGGTCGCACCGGCGGCCGAATTCGGATCTGCCCGCGTGGCGTTGGTCGCCGCGGCGTCGGCGGCACTGCCGGGTTGTGTCGCGCCGTGGTCGATGTCTGCCGTGCTGCCGTTGGCTCGGGTAGATGCTGCTTGCGTTCGCGGAGGCGAATCAGGTGGTGTGACAGGTGGTTCCGCGTGGTCGGGTGGGTTGGGCGCGTGCGTAGGCGGGTTGTGCGCGGTCCCGTCCTGGGGGTTGGTGTCGGTCATGCCGTCTTTTCGCCGTAGACGGCTTGGACGAGGGCGGCGACGACGCGGCCGGTGTTGGGGCCGAAGGAGAGGATGACGTTGTCGGCCATGTCGACGACGCGCCTGTTCTTGCCGGCGGGGGTTTGGGCCAGGCCGGGGATTTTCACCAGGCCGTCGACGCCGCCGACGGAGGCCAGGCCGTCGGACATGAGGAGGATGACGTCGGGGGCGGCGGCGATGAGGGCTTCGCTGGTGATGGGGATGAACGGTTCGGTGATTCCGGAGGCGGTGCCGGCGTCCTCGCCGCCGAGGGCGGTGATGAGCTGGTCGGCGCCGGAGCCGGGGCCGGCGATCATGGTGATGGCGGTGGAGCGCAGGTAGAGGAACGCGATGCGCAGGGGCTTGTCGTGCGGGGGCACCGATGCGGTAGCGGCGGCGATCTCGTCGGTGGTGCGCTGGGCGAGCCGTTTGCCCGCCTCGGGCACGCCGAGGGCGGCGGCGACGGCGTCGATCATCGGGACGACACCGTCCATGGTGCGCTGCGGGTCGAAGTAGACGACGGTGATGCCCAGCGCGCGCAACTGGTCGCGCATGACGGCGGTGACGCTGGTGGTGTCGGTGAGGAATACCGAGGGTTGCAGCGCCGCAACGGCTTCCACATTCAGCGTGCCGGACCCGGCGGTCACGGTGGGCAGGTTCATGGCGACCGGCGGCGCGTTGGTGGACCGGCCGACCAGATTGTTGCCCAGTCCCAGCGCGACGACGGTCTGGACGAGGGTGCCGTAGCGGTCGGCGGCGATGATGCGGCCGACGTCGGTGACGGTGACGTCGCTGCCGTCGAAGGAGCGCACGGTCACCGGCAGCGTCGGCGTGGGCGCGGGCCCGATCGGGACCGGGTTCGCATCGGCGAGGGTCGCGGTGGCGGGGCCGTGGCCGCCGGTCGCGGCATCCCCGCCGGTACCGCAGGCGGTGGCGCCGAGGGCGAGGGTTCCGGTGAGCAGAACGAGCAGGGTGCGCAGGACGCCGGATGATCGAGCACTCACGAAACTCCTCATGCAGGCAAGGCTAGCCTGGCTCATTCCGTGCGCGCGCTCACGTCGCCCAGTGCGGCGGCGATGGCGCGGGGCAGTTCCAGGGTTTCGGCGGCCAGGATTCCGGTGAGCTGGCCGATATCGCGGGCGCCGACGAGCATGCTGGCCACGCCGGGCTGATCCCGGATCCAGGCCAGCGCCACGGCCAGGGGAGAGGTGCCCAGGCCGTCGGCGGCGGTGACGACGGCGTCGACCACGCGCACGGCGCGGTCGTCGAGACCCGCGGTGATCTCGGCGGCGGTGGCCTCGTCCGCGCCGCGGGAGTCGGCGGGCACGCCGTCACGGTATTTGCCGGTGAGGATGCCGCCCGCCAGGGGCGCGGTGGCGATGACGCCGATGCCGTGATGCTGTGCGGCGGGCACGAATTCGTGTTCGACCCCGCGCGCCAGCAGCGAGTAGGGGGTTTGCGCGGCGGTCAGGGGCGCGGCCGCGGCGAGGGTGGCCAGCTGCCAGCCGTCGTAGCCGCGGGCCCCGGCGTAGCGGACGCGCCCGGAGCGCACCGCGTATTCGAGGGTGGCGGCGATCTCCTCCAGTGGGGTGTGCGGATCCCAGGCGGCGACGGTCCACACGTCGAGATAGTCGGTGCCCAGTACCTGCAAGGTGGTGTCGAGCTGGCGCATCATGGTGCGCCGGGAGGCGTCGATCTGCCAGCGCAGCGGTTGCGGCGCGGGCCCGGCGGCGGGATCGGTGAGCACCGGGGTCTGTCCGGCACAGCCGCTCAAAACCAGTTCCTCGCGCCCGATTTCGCCGATGAGTTCACCGAGGATGTGCTGGGCGGCGCCGTCACCGTAGGCGGGGGAGGTGTCGACCAGGGTGCCGCCGGCCTCCACGAACGCCTCCAGTTGCGCGCCCGCGTCCTCGGCGTCGGTTTCCCTGCCCCAGGTGTGGGTGGCCAGCCCGAGTCGGGAGACCCGCAGGCCGCTGCGCCCCACCGTCCGTTGTTCCATCACCGCGCTTGCACTTTCGTCACACGCGTCAGCCTAAGCGCACTCGTCGCATTCCCCCGGGTATGCCTCGCGCGGACACGAGCGGGGCGTGAGGAGGACACCGGGCGGATCTGCGCCACCCCCGCGATCGACCCGCGGTCTCCGCCGCTCGGATTCGCTCCACCGCGATGGTCCGGCCTGTGTCACCCTCGCGATGGGGTTCGCACCGTCATCGTGGTGGTCGCGCGCCGGTCACGGCCGGGCGGGCCGACAGGGTGGTTGGGCCGTTCCGGTGTTCGCCGCCACGGCGCGCCCTGTAGGGTCGCTGCGGTGCCGGGGATGTGCTGCGCGGCATGCACGGGCCGTCTGGAGTGTCGCCAATCCTCCAGCGGTGGAAGACGATTGACAGATCTGGAGGGTGTGTGGGCGAGTCGATGACGTGGGTGCAGGCCCTGGTGCTGGGCCTGGTGCAGGGCTTGACGGAGTTTCTGCCGATTTCGTCGTCGGCGCATTTGCGGATCGTCTCGGCGGTGTTCTTCGGCGACGACGCGGGCGCCTCGTTCACCGCGGTCACCCAGCTGGGCACCGAGGCCGCGGTGCTGGTGTACTTCGCCAAGGACATCTGGCGCATCGTGGTGGCCTGGTTCAGCACGCTGTATCTGCGCCTGACCGCGCGCAAGCGCCAGACCGTGCCGCTGCACGATCAGCCCACCCAGGTGCTGCCGGTCTACACCGACGCCGGCTACGGCCTGGATTCCGAGGCGCAGCGCGAATTGGACTACCGCATCGGCTGGTACGTGATCATCGCCACCATCCCGATCGGCGTGCTGGGCTTCCTGTTCAAGGACGAGATCCGCACCGGCGCCCGCAATCTGTGGCTGATCTCCACCATGCTGATCGTGTTCGCCCTGGTCATCGCCGCCGGCGAGTACTACGGGTCCAAGCGCCGCCCGATCGAGCAGCTGACCACCCGCGACGGCCTCATCATGGGCTTCGCGCAGTGCCTGGCCCTCATCCCGGGCGTGTCGCGTTCGGGCGCCACCTCCACGGCCGGTCTGTTCTGCGGCCTGACTCGTGAAGCGGCCGTGCGTTTCTCGTTCCTGCTGGCCATTCCCGCCGTGGTCGCCTCCGGCCTGTTCTCGCTGCCCGACGCCTTCGAACCCGCCGGTGCGGGCCTCAATGCCTCGGGCCTGCAACTGCTGGTCGCGACCGTGATCGCCTTCGCCGCCGGTTACGCCTCGGTGGCGTGGCTGCTGCGTTTCGTCACCGATCATTCGCTGAACTGGTTCGTCGGCTACCGCATCGCCCTCGGCTTGACCGTGATGGGCCTGCTGGCGACCGGCGTCGTCTCGGCGACCTAGCGACTAGGCTGGCACGGTGACGGTGATCCTGTTGCGGCACGGCGTGTCCACGTCGAACACTGCCCGCACTCTGGCCGGCCGCAGCGCGGGCGTCGATCTGACCGAACGCGGGCGCGAACAAGCCCACGCGGTGTCCGACCGGCTGTCCTCGCTGCCCATCGAGCACATCGTGTGCTCCCCGCTGCTGCGCTGCCAGCGCACCGTCGCGCCCCTGGCCGACAAGCTCGGACTCGACGCCGAACCCGACGAACGCCTGCTGGAAGTCGACTACGGCGACTGGACGGGCAAGGCCCTGGCCGATCTGGTGAGCGAACCGCTGTGGAAGGTGGTGCAGCGACACGCCTCGGCAGCGGTGTTCCCCGCCGGAGAAGCGTTGGCGCACGTACAGTTCCGCGCGGTGTCCGCCATCCGCGAACTCGACCGCGCCTTCGCCGACAAGCACGGCGGCGATGTGCTGTGGGTGGCGTGCACGCACGGCGACGTGATCAAGTCCGTGCTGGCCGACGCCTTCGGCATTCACCTCGACGGCTTCCAGCGCATCGTGGTCGAACCGGCCTCGCTCAGCGTCGTCCGCTACACCCCCACCGCACCATATGTGTGGCGGGTGAACGACACCGGCGCGGATCTGTCGTCGCTGGCGGCGATTTCGCCACGGTCCGGCGGCGACTCCAGAGCGGCGCCGGTTCCCGGGGGTGAAACGGGTATCACCCCGGGTACGGATAATGGGGTTGCGGAACGCCCCGATTCTTAAGTGAAACAGCTGTCAGGAGGTGCCATGGGCCGAGCAATCCATATCTTCCGCACCCCCGATCGTTTCATCGCCGGCACCGTCGGCGAGCCGGGCGACCGCGCTTTCTACCTGCAAGCCGTGCAGGAACCGCGCGTGGTCAGCGTGCTGCTGGAAAAGCAGCAGGTGAAGGTGCTGGCCGATCGGATGGGTCTACTGCTGGACGAGGTGGCGCGCCGTTTCGGCACGCCCGTCCCGCCGCAACCCGCCGACGTCGCCGACGTCGACCCGCTCGTCACCCCCATCGATGCCGAATTCCGGGTCGGCACCATGGGTTTGGGCTGGGACGCCGACGCGGGCGCGGTAGTGGTGGAGTTGCTGGCCATCACCGAGACCGAGGTGGACGAATCGGTGGTGCTCGACGACACCGAGGAGGGTCCCGACGCGGTGCGGGTGTTCCTCACCCCGGTGCAGGCCCGCGAATTCGCCTTACGGTCGGCGCGGGTGATCGCCGCGGGACGGCCGCCGTGCCCGCTGTGCGGGGAGCCGCTGTCCCCGGCCGGGCACATGTGCGTGCGCACCAACGGCTACAAGCGCGGCGATATCTTCCCCGCCCCCGATATCGAGGACTGAACGGTGAGCACCGACCCCGTGGCCACCGCCGAGCTGACGGTGCTCGGGCAGGTCACCACCGCCTCCAACGCCACCCTGGTCTGCGAGGCCGAGGGCGTGCGGGTGGTGTACAAGCCGGTGCGCGGGGAGCGGCCGTTGTGGGATTTCCCGGACGGCACCCTCGCCGGGCGCGAGGTGGGCTCGTATCTGGTGTCGGAAGCCTTGGGGTGGGGCGTGATTCCGCGCACCCTCCTGCGCGACGGGCCCTACGGGCCGGGCATGGTGCAACGCTGGATCGACATCGTCGAGGACGACACGCCCGAACTGGTGGACCTGTGCCCGGTCGGGCAGATTCCCGACGGGTATCTGGAGGTGCTGCGCGCCCTGGACGGGTCCGGGCACCGGGTGTCGCTGATCCACGCCGACGATCCGGGATTGCAGCGCATGGCGGTGCTGGATGTGCTGATCAACAATGCCGATCGCAAGGGCGGGCATGCGCTGCGCGGGCTCGACGGGCGGGTGTACGGCGTCGATCACGGCATCTGCCTGCACGCCGAACCGAAGCTGCGGACCGTGCTGTGGGGGTGGGCGCGCGAGCCCATCGCCGAGGAATTGCTCACCGACATCACGGTTTTGGTCAAAGCCATCCCCGGGGAGCTCGGCGACCGGCTGGCGGAATTGATCACCGACGCCGAGATCGAAGCCCTCGAGGCGCGCGGGCGCGCACTGCTCGACGACCCGGTCATGCCGCTGCCGGATTCCTCGCGCCCCATTCCCTGGCCCGCGTTCTGAATTCACCTCCGGGGCGCGCCGAACGTTGCATGCATCATGATTTCAACCATTGACGGATGCGCATGAGTCACTAAGGTGCAGGTCGTCCCCGCCCTACCGCAGTGCGCCGGGCCGGTGCGGGCCGGGGGTGCGCGGGGTGGACGTCGCGTTCACCGTTAACCTCGATTCATGCAGTCCTGGTCCGATATCGCTGTCCCGACCGTTCCCGGATCCGGACCGGCGTTGCGGTTATACGACACCGCCGACAAGCAGGTCCGTCCGGTCACCCCCGGGCCCACCGCCACCATGTACGTCTGCGGGATCACCCCCTACGACGCCACCCACCTCGGCCACGCCGCCACCTACCTCACCTTCGATCTGGTGCAGCGCCTGCTGCGCGACGCCGGGCACGAGGTGCACTACGTGCAGAACGTCACCGACGTCGACGACCCGCTGTTCGAACGCGCCACCCGCGACGGCATCGACTGGCGCGACCTGGGCGCCCGCGAGATCAACCTCTACCGCGAGGACATGGCGGCGCTGCGGGTGATCCCGCCGCGCCACTACATCGGCGCCATCGAATCGGTGCAGGAAGTGGTGGAGCTGGTCGACAAGCTGCTCGCCTCCGGCGCCGCCTACGTCGTGGACGACCCGCAGTACCCCGACATCTACTTCCGCCACGACGCCACCGAGCAGTTCGGCTACGAATCCGGCTACGACCGCGCCACCATGGAAACGCTGTTCGCCGAACGCGGCGGCGACCCGGACCGCCCCGGCAAGCGCGACCCCATCGACGCCCTGCTGTGGCGGGCCGAACGCCCCGGCGAACCGTCCTGGCCCGCCCCCTTCGGCGCCGGACGCCCCGGCTGGCACATCGAATGCGCCGCCATCGCCCTCAACCGCATCGGCACCGAATTCGACATCCAGGGCGGCGGCAGCGACCTGATCTACCCGCACCACGAATACTCCTCCGCGCACGCCGAGGCCCTGGTCAAGGGCCGCCGCTTCGCCCGTCACTACGTGCACGCCGGCCTCATCGGCCTCGACGGCGAAAAAATGTCCAAATCGCGCGGCAACCTGGTGTTCGTCTCCGCACTCCGCCGCTCCGGCACCGACCCGGCCGCCATCCGCCTGGGCCTGTTCGCCGGCCACTACCGCCAGGACCGCGAATGGTCGGACGCGGTTCTCACCGAGGCCCTCACCCGCCTGGACCGCTGGCGCACCGCCGCCGCCCTCGCCTCGGGCCCGTCCGCCGCCGACACCGTCGCCCGCCTGCGCCAGCACCTGGCCGACGACCTGGACACCCCGAAAGCCCTTGCCGCGGTGGACAGCTGGGCCCACCAGGCCCTCACCTACGGCGGCCCCGACACCACCGCCCCCACCCTGGTCTCCGACGCCGTGGACGCCCTGCTGGGCATTCGCCTCTAGCCGTTCCGCATTGGTTCGGGTTGCTGGGCGTCCGCGTCCAGCCGTTCCGCATTGGTTCGGGCTGCTGGGCATCCGCCTCCAGCCCTTCCACATCGGCTGGAGGATCGCTGGTGCGTGGCCGAGATCGGGCCACGCACCAGTCTCAGCCGCGCACCAGCGTGGCACCGCGGCGGGGCGAGCATCGGTTGGGCGCGATTGTGCGGTCCGCGCGGCCTATGCGACGCGACGTGGCCGATAGCCCCGGCGAGCAAGTTCAGACGCAGGTCGCGTGCGGGAATGGCGTTGCGCGGCGGCGGAGCCGCGGCGGTCGCCGCTGGATTCGCCGGTCACGCTGGCGCCCAGCGGTTCTCGATGCCATCTCTGCGTGCGGCGAACACGCTCGCATCGGTGCTTGCATACGGTCGGCGCGCGTGCGGGTGAAGGAGGTTCGGATGCGATCCGAGCGCGCGGTCGGGCACGCGGTGCGAGGTCGACGCGCACCAGCGCGAGCGGTTCACCGTCCATGGCGAAGACCCGGGGCGCGTTGCGGGCGTAGGCGTTGAAGCGTTGCAGCTCTTCGAGTGTCACGTCGGCGACCGTCGCGATGCCGTCGTGCCAGCGGGTTGCGGGCCCGCGCGGGGTGATGGGTGTGCCCGGGAAGCGGTCATATGGAGGCCAAAACCCAGCGACCGCCCGGCATCGACTGCACCCCCGCAGCGACCGCAAGCGACGCTGGACCGGCGCTGCGGGAACTCGGAGGCGCCCAGGGCGATCTCCAGTTGGGCGCTTCGGTCGTAGGGGCATTCTCCCTGCTGGCCCGTGGGCACTTGGGCGCGCCGGGGGATGGTCCGAGGTGTGTCGCGCTGCGTGCCCACCGTGTGTTGGGTCCGGGAGTCCGGGTGGGCCGGGTGTGGCGGGACGGGTTCGGGCTGCCGTGCGGCGGGGGTTGGCGATACGGTGTGTATCAGATTGTCTCTTACCCTCAATGAGGAGGTTGCCGTGACCGCGGTGCCCGGTTTCGAGCGATTGCGTGCGGTGGTCGAGCAGGGGCGGGCGGTGCGCAAGCAGTTGCGGGCCGGTGGACAGTTGCTCGACAGCGTGCGCCGGGATCCGCGGATCGTGCGGGAGCTGCTGGCCGGATTGACCGGGCGCGCAAGTGAATCGGCGCCGGTCGACCTCGGGGATCATGTGCCGCCGGAGGGGCTGGCGGGGTTCGCGCGGACCGCGCACGCGCGTCAGCCGCTCGAGGTGGATGCGGCGTCGGCGCGGGCGTTTCTGTCGGATCTGGGGCGGATGCCGCAGTGGGTCACCTTCCATGCCGGATGGCGCGGCGATCCGCCGGGTGTGGCGGTGGAGGGGGCCGAGTTCGTGCAGGTGGCTCAATTCATGGGTATCCCTGCGGAATTGCGGTGGACCGTCGGCGAGGTCGGCGAGACGGGGATGGTGTTGCGCGGCAGCGGGCCGCAGGGGCTGTCGCTGGGTTTGTGGGTCACGGTGGCGCCCAGCGGTTCCGGGTCGACGGTGTACGTGGACGCGGGCCTGGCGGGACAGCCGGTGGAGGGGCCGCTGGGGGCGACGGTGGCGCGCGGACTCGGTGACGCGCTGCGTGATTCGCTGGCCGTGCTGCCGTCGATGATCACGTCCGGGCCGGTGGCGACGCGGCCGACGCGGAAGGCGGTGCGGCATCGGGCTTCCGGTGTGGTGCTGGCGCCGACGACGCCGGTGCTGGTCGGGGTCGGGCAGGTCGTGAACCGTACCCCGGATCCGGGTTTCGCCGATCCGTCGATCCTGGCGGTGCGGGCCTTGCGTGCCGCGGCCGCCGACACCGGTGCCGGAGACGCCGTGCTCACCGGCGCGGACGCGGTGTTCGCGGTCGCGCCGACCTCGTGGCAGTACCGGGATCTGGGCGCGCTGGTGGCCGAGCAGCTCGGGGCGGGGCGGGTGGACACGGTGCAGTCCAGTCCGTTCGGCGGGGACGGCGGCCAATTGGTGGTCAACGAGGCCGCGGCCGCCATCGCCGCCGGAGACTACGACATCGTGCTGGTCACCGGCGCCGAGGCGGGCGCCACCCAGGCGGCCGCGCAACGCGGTGGCATCGAATTGGATTGGCCCGTCCAGGGTTCGCAGGTGCGGCCCACCCGCACCGTCGGCATCGACAAACCGGCCAATAATCCCGCCGAGGCCGCCGCGGGATTACAGGCCCCGATCAATATGTACGCGCTGCTGGAATCGGCCAACCGCGGCCGGTTGCGGCGCACGCCCGCCGAGCACGACCGCGCGATCGCCGAGCTGTGGTCGCGCTTCTCGACGGTGGCCGCGGCGAATCCGCAGGCCTGGCAGCCGCAGGAGTTCACCGCCGCGCAGATCGCCACGGTCACCGACGCCAATCGCATGATCTCGGCCCCCTACACCAAACTCGAATGCGCCAACCTGCAGGTCGACATGGCCAGCGGGCTGATCCTGTGCAGCGCCGCCGCCGCGGAAGCCGCCGGCATCCCGCAGGACAAATGGGTGTTCATCCACGCCGCCGCCTCCGGCACGGACGACTGGTTCGTCACCGAGCGCGCCGATCTGGCCGCCTCCCCGGCCATCCGCGCCCTCGGCGCGGCCGCCCTCGCCCACGCCGGGGTGAGCATCGACGACATCACCCATGTCGACCTCTACGCCTGCTTCCCGGTCGCCGTCCAGATCGCGGCCCGCGAACTGGGCCTGCCCACCGACGACCCCAAACGTCCGCTGACCCTCACCGGCGGCCTCACCTTCGCCGGCGGCCCCGGCAACAACTACGGCGGCCACGCCATCGCCACCCTCGTCACCGCCCTGCGCGCCGACCCGCACGCCTACGGCCTGGCCACCTCCCTGGGCTGGTATCTCACCAAACACGCCCTCGCCGTCTACTCCGCGACCCCGCCCGCGACCCCGTACGCACACCTCACCCCGATCATCGACCACCCGCCGGCCCGCCGCGCCCGCCTCGGCTACGAGGGCCCGGCCGTCGTGGAGGCCTACACCCTCCCGTACGGCCGCGACGGCCACCCCGAATCGATCATCCTTAGCCTGCTCACCCCGGATGGCGACCGAACCCTGCTGCGCAGCACCGACTCCCACCTGCTGGCAGTCCTCACCCAGCCTACGGCCGCCACCCGGCCCACGGCGGCAACCCAGCACACGGCCGGAACCCGGCCCACCCCCGCCGAACCACACCTGTCGCAAACCGACCCGGACGCGACCACCGCGTCGCAGGACATCGCGCGCGACCCCGATACGTCGCCGCCCGCTCGAGGTGTGACCACCGCGTCGCAGGACGTCGCGCGCGACCCCGATACGTCGCCGGCCGCCCGAGGCGCGACCACCGCGTCGCAGGACATCGCGGACCACCCCTCGACGCCTGCCGATACCACCGCAGATCCCGCGGTGCCCACCACTGCCACGGACGATGCCGACGCGGGCGGCTGGCCCGCCGACGGCGATCTGCTGGGTCTGCCGGTGACCGTGTCCGGCACGGGGATTCGGCTCGAGAGCGCCGAGCGCGTGGCATTGCCGCCACCGCCGCCGGCCCCGGTGCTGGTGGAGCGGCGTGGGCACATCATGATCATCACGATCAATCGCCCGCAGGCGCGCAATGCGATCGACCTGGCCACGGCGCGGGGCCTGGAGCGGGCCATCGACGCCTACGAGGCCGACCCTGAGATTCGCATCGCCATCCTCACCGGGGCGGGCGGGTACTTCAGTGCCGGAATGGATCTCAAGGCGGCCGCGCGCGGCGAGGTGCCGGTCACCGAGAAGCGCGGCATTCTCGGCATTGTCGCCCAGCCGCCGGCGAAGCCGTTGATCGCCGCGGTCGAAGGCCCCGCGCTGGCCGGTGGCTGCGAACTGGCCTTGGCGGCGGATCTGATTGTGGCCGCGGAGGATTCGGTGTTCGGTATCCCCGAGGTCAAGCGGGGCCTGGTGGCGGTCGGCGGCGGGGTGCTGCGATTGTCGCAGCGGCTGCCGCGGGCCATCGCCATGGAGTTGGCGCTGACCGGGGATCCCATCACCGCCGCCCGGGCCGCGGAGCTGGGGTTGATCAATCAGGTCGCCGCCCCGGGCCAGGCGCTCACCGCCGCTGTGGCCTTGGCCGAACGGGTCGCGGTCAACGCGCCGCTGAGCGTCGACGCCAGCAAGCAGATCATCGAGCGGTGCCCGGACTGGTCGACCGCCGAAGCCTTCGCCCGTCAGGGGCAGGTGGCCGCGGTGGCGCTGTCGTCGCAGGACGCCGGTGAGGGCATGCGCGCCTTCGTGGAGAAGCGCGCCCCGGTCTGGCGCGGTCGCTGACACCGGCGCCGATTGTGAAACAACGCCGACCGGGAACTGGTGGCGGGCACTACTCGCACAATGCCGCCACCAGTTCCCGGTGATCGGCTGTCCAACAGCGGAATCGGTGGGGCGCGGCGAGAATGACCGGCGAGACTGGAAGAGAGGCCCCATGACTGCGGCGAAGTTCATCGAATCCACGCGGACGCTCGAGCGCGACGGGCTGGTGCTGACGGCGCGGCACGCGGGCTCGCCCGAGGCGCCGCTGGTGCTGCTGCTGCACGGTTTTCCGGATACTCCGCACAGCTGGGACGGTCTGATCCCGTTGCTGCTCGATGCCGGCTATCAGGTGCTGGCCCCGTGGCTGCGCGGCTACACCCCCGGCTCGGCCGCGCGCGACGCCCGCTACGACCTGCTGGCCGTCAGCGCCGATATCGCGGCCTGGCATCGGGAACTGGGTGCACCACCCGCCCATCTGGTCGGCCACGACTGGGGCGCGTTCGTCGCCCAGGTGCTGGCCAAACAGCAGCCCCGGCAGTGGCTTTCCCAGACCCTGCTGGCGATTCCGCCCTTCGGCGACGGTTTCGCCCCGCAGGCGCTGCGCTATCTGCCCCGCCAGATGATGCTGTCGTTCTACATCCCGATCGTGCAGTCCGGCGCCTCCCCGCGGCTGCTCGCCCGCGACGAGGCGGCGTTCGTGCGCAGCCTGTGGCGGCGCTGGTCACCGGGCTGGGATTTCACCGACGCCGAGTTCGCCCCCACCGCAGGGGTTTTCACCGATCCCGCGCGAGCCTGGGCGGCGACCCGCTACTACCGCTCCCTGTTCACGATCCACCGCCGCAGAACGCGGGAGTTCTTCGAGGTCCTGCTGGCCCCGCCCGCTCCGCTGCCGACGCTCACCCTGGCCGGAGCCCGCGACGGCGCCTTGTCCGCCGGTCTGCAACGCGCCCTGTCCGCCCGCGCCGGGGCAACCCATGCCGAACTGCCCGGTTGCGGTCATTTCCTGCACGCCGAACGCCCGGCCGCGGTGGCCGAGCATCTGCTGCCGCACCTGCGCCGCGCCGATGCTCCAGCACCGCACCAATGAGCCGGTCGTTCTACTCCGCCGCCAGCAAGTGCTGTAAGTACTCGGCGGTCATGCTCTGGCGATAGCTGTTGTCGGCCAGTCCGATATCGCGTGCTTCGCTGCTGTCGATCATCCGTATGCGCTCGTCGGCGGTCTCGGCAGCACCGAATTCGCCGGTATCGACCCCTGGCCAGACGTGCGGGGCGTGGTAGATCTCCGGATCGGCGGGGAAGCCGGCGAGCACGTCGGTGTTGTGGCCGACGAAAATCCAGGTGCCGTCCTTGATGAGGCTCTCCTCGGTGTAGACGGGGTGGGGGCGCGGTGATGCCAGAATTCTCGCGTTCGCCTGCCCGTCGGCGGAGTGGCCCTCGAACAGGCCCACGGCGGTACCGAACCGGTTTCTGGTGATCACCACGGCGATCCGGTAGGCGCTCGGTCCGACGGGAACGGCGAACAGGTCGCCGGGGATGGCCTTCCGTGCGTACCGGGCGCGGGGGGCTGTCAGGGCCTGGATGTCGGATCCACGGATGTCGGCCAGCCGCACTCGCCCGGTACGCAGCGCCGCCAGGATCACGGTGGCGAACTGCTGCGGCGTGGCGAGAGCACCGGTGATCTCGCAGATCCGCTGCAGGACAGCCACGTTGAGATCCTGCGCATCGACGAACACGCCATCGTTCAGCTCACCGACCCGCGAGGGTTGCTCGCTGCGATAGCGCTGCCCGCCCGTCAGCGTCGCGGACAGCTTCAACGGTAGGGTGAAGGATCCGGCGGCATACTCTCCCTCGTCCGGGATGGCCCAGCCGAGGATCTCCAGCAACTCCGCGAGAGTCGGCGCCCCGGCGCAGGCCGCCCCGAACTCCGCACAGACATCAACGAGACTCTCCACCGCCGCGTCGAGGTCATCGGTGGACAACACCAACTCGCCCATGAGGTTCTCCGCCTCCGCGTCCGGCCTCACGCGAGGGTGAGAGCGGCGGCCGCGTCGGCGAACATGACGGTTTTGATCGCGGCCAGAGTGCCCGGGTCCTTGGCGCCGAGGGGCAGCAGCCGGGCGACGGCGGTGTCGAGAACAGCGCCGGCCTCGGCGGTGGCGTCGATCAGATCGTGGGTGAGGGCTTCGGGCGCCGGAAAGCGGTGACCGGTGGTCATGGCGGCGACGGCGGACTTGGGGGTGAGCTTGGCCTGGATGAGCGCGGCCATGCCCTTGGTGAAGGGGATGCGGATATCGGCCTCGGGGAAGCAGAAGAAGCCGCGATCGGCGCGCATGACCCGGAAGTCGTGGGCCAGCGCGAGCATGGCGCCGGCGCCGAAGGCATGACCGGGCAGGGCGGCCGCGGTGGGCAGCGGGAAGGTGAGCAGGCGCGCCAGCAGCGATTGCACCTGGGCCACATACCATTCGGCGCGCTCACTGTGGGCGGCCAGCCACTCCAGATCCAACCCGTTGGAGTAGAACTTGCCCGTCGCGGTCGTGACCAGCGCATGCGCGCCCTCGGCGACGGCGGCGTCGAGGTGAGCGTTGATCTCGGTGAGCAACTCGGGTGAGAAACGGTTCTCGCCCTCGCCGAGATCGAGCACGGCAATCTTGTCGCGGTAGGTGAGGGTCGCGGTCATGAGGGTTCCTTCATCGTTGTGTTACGCGAAAATCAAGGTATTGCAGACAGATTCGAAGCGAAGCGGCGCAGGCGGTGCCGTTGGGCGGTTCGAGGAACAGGAAGGACGGATTCACCGGGGCCGCAAGCATCCCGTCTGCGAACCCACCGGCGCCATGCCGACACGGCCGGAAGGCGAGCGGGCTGAACGACTCCGGTTGCTGTCTCGCTCATAGCGGGAAGGTGAGCAAGTCGAGCAGCTCTGGCTGTTGCCTCGCTCGCAGGGGGATGCCGGGCTACAGTCCGGCCGCTCGACGCGGCGGGCACGGCCTTGCCCAGAGGTGGGCGCCATGTCCGCAGGTGGCGGTTGTCGCGGGCGAGATGGACGGTCTCGGGTCCGGGAACCTGCGAGTCGAGGGCGGAGCGCCCGGCGCGAGGAGTCATCACGGCGGGGGCCCGACCGCCAGTACGGCGCGCACGGCGGCGCGCAGGTGTTCGCGGGCGACGGGGCCGGCGAGGCGGTCGCGTTGCAGCAGGATCGCGGTGGGCAGGTCCACCACGCAGGTGGTGATGACGTCGACGGCGCGGGAATCCTTGCGGCCCCACAGGTCTCGGGCCAGTTGCTTCAGCAGTTCGAGCAGTCGGCGATCGAGTTGATCGAGTTCGGCGGCGACCGGTGCGGGCAGCTCGTCGCCGAGCAGATCGCCGCGGCGCACGGTGAGCAGCAGCCGGGAGGATTCGGGGAAGCGCTGCGCGAACGCCGCGGGGGCGTCGGCGGCGGCCACCACCGCGTCCGCACCGGAATCCGAGCTGGCCTGCACCAGTTCCTGCTGCACCTCCAGAAATCGTTGCGCCGCGCGAATCCAGGTGCGCCCCAGCAGATCCGCGCGCGAGGGAAAGCTGTGATAGATCGCGCCGTTGGACACCCCGGTCGCGGCGGCCACGGCCCGGATGGTGACCGCGGCCGCCCCGGAACGCGCGGCCAGCGATTCGGCGGCGTCGAGCACGCCGTCCGGATCGTGCACGCGGGGTCTGGGCATGCGCGAACGATAACAGAGCAAACGCTCTGAAATAAAGGGGTGACGAAAACCGCCGCTGGCAGCAGGTGGGGATCAGGGGGACCACTCGCACCGGCCCGGTTGACCGCTCACCCGGTCGAGCCTTGATGTGGCCGCCGCCGCACCCGTGCCGACGTCACCCGTTACCGGGAGCCCTGCTCGAATCGTGAACCCCGACACCCGGCATCTTTCCCGCGGCAGCGGCCGGGCTGCGCTGGCTCGGTGGTCGCCCGACTCATGGGAGGGCCCCACGCCGGTGTCGCGCTCATCCACGTAGCCACCATGGTCACCGCGAGCGAGTACCCGATCGTGGGTTCGAACCCGATCTTCGCGGTGGGCTCGCCCTCACCCGCTCCGCCGTGGGCGTCCGCGAGGCATTTTCGTAGGCCAGCGAGTCTGATCCGTTGGCGCTGACAGCGATACGCGAGTGCTGGACGCGCGATCACCGGGAACTGGTGGCGGCATTCGCCGAGTAGGGTCCGCCACCAGTTCCCGGTCGGTGTCGTTTCACACTGTGCGGCGGTGCGCGCACGTGTCGCGGCCTGTCTCGCCGACGGCGTCGGACCTGGTCCGCGGTACTCGTCGGATCGACACCGGGCGTGTCTTATGGCGTGGGGGTTGTCGAATCGGGTTGTGCGGGTTCGTGGACGCCGTCGGGGAGGGTGGGGGAGTACATGGTTTCGATTTCGGCGGCGTATTTCTCGGCGATGGGTTTGCGGCGCAGTTTCATGGTGAGGGTGATTTCGTCGCCGCCGGGTTCCCAGAAGGTGGGCAGGATGGTGAAGCGTTTGATCTGCTCGACGCGGGAGAGTTTGGTGTTGCCGGCGGCGACGCCCGCGGCGATGGCGGCGATGACCGCAGGGTCGGCGGCCAGGGCCTTGGCCGAGGCGTCGGGCAGACCGTGTTGGGCGGCATAGGGTTCGGCGGATTCGGCGTCGAGGACGATGAGGGCGGTGTTGTAGGGGCGGCGGTCGCCGATGGCGGCGAGGGCGCCCACGAGCGGGGTGGCGGCTTTGACGGTGTTCTCGATATTGGCCGGGGACATGTTCTTTCCGGCGGCGTTGATGATGAGTTCCTTCTTGCGGTCGACCACGCGCAGGTAGCCGTCCTCGTCCTCGGTGATGATGTCGCCGGTGTGCAGCCAGCCGTCGGCGTCGAGGGCGTCGGCGGTCTTCTCCGGTTCCTTGCGGTATTCCCGCATGACCAGGGGGCCGCGGACGAGGAATTCACCGTCTTCGGCGATGGCGGATTCCAGGCCGGGCAGTAGTTTTCCGACGGTGCCGAGGCGGGCTTGCCCGGGCGGGCTGACGCTGGCCACGCAGGTGAGCTCGGACATGCCCCACACCTCCGAGATCGGGATGCCGAGCCCGAAGAAGAACCCCAGTGTTTCCGCCGGGATCGGCGCGGCGCCCGACAGCGCCCATTTGAGCTGGTCGAGACCGAGTTTGGTGCGCAGTGTGGACAGCACGAGCTCATCGGCCTTGGCCCATTCGGCGGCTTGGGTGTCGTCGAGGGGCACGCCCGCCAATTGCGCGGCGGCTTTGCGCGCGGCCACGTCCAGGGCCCAGGTGAGGGCGGCCTTGCGGGCCGGGTCGGATTCGCTGGCGACGGAGAATTCCACGGCCGCTTTGAGTTTCTCCCACACCCGCGGCACCGCGCCCCAGATGGTGGGATGCACATCGGCCAGCGCGGCGGGCAGTTGCGTGCGATCGGGCACCACCGTGATCTGGGTGCCGAAGAATTCCTGCAGATACAGCGCGGTCACCCGGTCGGCCATGTGCGCGGTCGGCAGATAGGAGGTGATGCGGTCGCCGAATTCCACCGGCATCACCGACGCGTACGCCTGGCATTCGAAGGCCAGGTTCGCGTGCGAGATCTCCACGCCCTTCGGATTCCCGGTGGTCCCGGAGGTGTAGCACAGGGTGACGATGTCCTCGGGCGTGATCGCCCGCCAGGTGGCGTCGAAGTCGAAGCCGTTGCGCCCCAGCCCGATCAGCTGTTCCACGCTCAGCGTGCCCGGCACCGCGCGATCCACGCACACGATGGTCTCCATCGCGACCCCGCTCGCGCGCACCCGATCCACGTATTGGGCTTCGCAGATCACCACCTTGTTGCCGGCATTGGTGAACACATAGTTCAACTGTTCGGCGGTGAGGGTGTTGTACACCGAGAACGAGGTGGCCCCGGTGTGCTGGGCGCCCACCTCGAGGGGATAGAACTCCACCCGATTGCTCATCATCAATGCCACGGTGTCCCCGCGCCCGATGCCCAGCGCGGCCAGTCCGCCCGCCACCGCCCGCACCTGCGCGGCATACTCGCCCCAGGTCAGCGCCTGTGTCCCGCCCACCGACCGCACCGCCACCGCATCCGGGTCGATCGCGGCCACCGCCTGGAAGGCCGCACACGATGTCGTCAACTCACTCATAACAGCTCTCGTTCCACTCACCACCGGCTTGCACTGACGGTAGAACCGCCACGCTGCCCGCCGGGCGGGATTGCCGACATTGGATCGCGGGCCGCGGTGCCGAAGTGCGCGGCCGCTCCACGGGTTTCCCTGCTCACGGCTCACGGCTCACGGCTCACGGCTCACGGCTCACGGCTCACGGCTCACGGCTCACGGCCCACGGTTCCGGACCGCGGCGCGGATCGCGGTTTGCAGACCGCGGCGCGGATTGCAGGCCTGCCGTGCCCGCCGAGACGCCGGCCTGCCCGGGACCGAGATCGCTGCCGGGTGGATCGGTTCGTGCGGTCAGTTGACGGAAACCAAGTAGTCGGCCAGCGCCTCAACGACTTTGGTTCCCTCGCCCGGTTGGGTCGGATCGCCGTAAACGCCGACGAGAACCGTCTGCTCGGTCTGTACCGAGCCTGTCCCGCCAGTGGTCGACGAGTCGGACGATGCCGTCGCGCTCAATGGTCCGGCCTGCGTCTCGGCCGAGACATTCGTGTCGACGCCGACGTCCGCGGATGCGGTGCCGGCGCCGACGATGCCTGCTGCCATCAAGGCAGCTGCGAAGAGGATTCGACGCGTCATTGCGTCACTCCTTCCATCCAGTGATTGTGTGGCATGCGTCACATCGGGATGGGTAGCTACCACGTTACTGGCGCCGCGAGGGATCTCGACATCGCAGAACGCCACTCCATACCTGAGCGGCTTCGCCAACCTGGGTACAACCGGGGCATGGCGCCCGGCAACTGCATCGACCGCGCGGTACGTGCCGCGGTGGTCGACAACTCGGAGTAGCTCGAGGAGCTGGATCCGTTCAATCGTGGAGCAAAGTAGGAACATTCGCGATTCTGAACCATGCGGTCTGTTCCGTTGCCCCCGGCGACCTGGTGTCCATGAGACCTCGAGATGAACTTCCGTCCTAAGGGAGTGTTAGGAAAGCGGCGGAGGGGTTCTGCGGGGCTGTGTCGGCCGCCACAGTGGGTGCGGGATGCGATGAGGGCGTCCCCGGACAAGGAGTGACCCAGTGACAACGACACAACCCGCCAATGAGCGTCGGGTCGTCGCGAACGTGTTGCGCGGCTCGATCGGCAATCTCGTCGAGTGGTACGACTGGTACGTCTATGCGGCGTTCAGTGTGTATTTCGCCAAGGCGTTCTTTCCCGAGGGGGATGCGACCGCGCAGTTGCTGTCGACGGCGGCGGTGTTCGCGGTCGGGTTCTTGATGCGGCCCATCGGCGGGTGGGCGTTGGGGCGGTATGCGGACAAGTTCGGGCGGCGGGCGGCGCTGACGTTGTCGGTGACGGTGATGGCGGCCGGGTCGCTGCTGATCGCGCTGACGCCCTCCTATGCCAGCATCGGGTTGGCGGCGCCGGTGATCCTGCTGCTGGCGCGACTGCTGCAGGGGTTGTCGGTGGGCGGTGAGTACGCCACCAGCGCGACCTATCTGTCGGAGGTCGCGTCGCAGGGCAAGCGCGGGTTCTACTCGAGCTTCCAGTACGTGACGCTGGTGGCGGGGCAGTTGACCGCGCTCGGGGTGCAGATCGTGTTGCAGCAGTTCCTGTCCTCCGAGCAGATGTACTCGTGGGGCTGGCGGATTCCGTTCCTGATCGGCGCGGCCGGTGCGCTCATCGTCATGTGGCTGCGCCGCAGCATGGAGGAGTCGGAATCGTTCCGCGCGGAATCGGCTGCCCCGCAGGAGAAGTCCAAGCGCGGCTCGCTGAAGGTGCTGCTGCAGTACCCGCGCGAATGCCTGCTCGTGGTCGGGCTCACCCTCGGCGGCACGGTGGCGTTCTACACCTACACCACCTACATGCAGAAATACATGGTCAACACCTCCGGTATCTCCAAGTCGACGGTGGCGTGGATCAACTTCGTGGCACTGCTGGTGTTCGTGGTGCTGCAGCCCCTCGCCGGCGCTCTCTCCGATCGCATCGGCCGCCGCAAGCTGCTGATCACCTTCGGCGTCACCGGCACCCTGGCCACCGTGCCGCTGATGACGGTGCTGGGCGACACCACCAACCCGATCGCCGCGTTCGCGCTCATGCTGGGCGCACTGGTCATCATCACCGGCTACACCTCCATCAACGCCATCGTGAAGGCCGAGCTGTTCCCCACCAAGATCCGCGCCCTGGGCGTGGGCCTGCCGTACGCGCTGACCGTCGCCATCTTCGGCGGCACCGCGGAAATGATCGCCCTCGCCCTGAAGAAGGCCGGCCACGAGTCGCTGTACTTCTGGTACGTGTCCGGCTGCATCCTGATCTCGCTGGTCACCTACTTCTTCATGCGCGAAACCTCCGCCGAATCCCACATCGACGCCGAAGCGCAGGCCACCGACCTCACCAAGCCCGAATCGGTTTCGGTGCAGGTGCACTGACCGGCGGGCGCCGGACCCGCCCGGCGCCGGCGCCCGCCCGCGGATCAGCCATCCACCCGGCAGCGCCGCCGGACCCGATCCGCTGATCCACCCCCGGTTACCGGGTTCCCGCGATGCGGCGGGAACCCGGTAACCTTTTCCCCTCCTGTTCACGAGAGAAAACGAGCCCATGCGGTTGGCAGTCGTCGAAGACGATGACGGCGTCGGTGACGCACTCGTCGAGGCATTCACCGCCCGCGGTCACCACGCCGACCGCATGCGCCGCGGCGCCGACCTGCTCACCGCCCACCGCGGCTACGACGCCGTCGTCCTCGACCTGGGCCTGCCCGACGCCGACGGCCTGCACATCCTGCGCCAGTTGCGAGAGGTGTCGGGGGTGCCGGTGGTGATCCTCACCGCGCGCAGCGACGAACGCTCCATCGTGCGCGGATTGCGCGGCGGCGCCGACGATTACGTGGTGAAGCCGCCCCGCATCGCCGAACTGCTCGCCCGCATCGAGAACGTGCTGGGCCGCCGCCCCGAGATCGCCGCCCCGCCGGCGCGCATCGTGCAGACCCAGGACGTGCGCGTCGACCTGGCGGCCCGGCGCGTGGAGGTCGCCGGGGCCGAAATCGCGCTCACCGCCAAGGAATTCGAACTCGTCGAAGCACTCACCGAACGCCCCGGCGCGGCGGTGAGCCGCCAGCAATTGATGGACCGCATCTGGGGCGACGCCTTCGTCGCGGTGTCACGCTCCCTCGATGTGCACATGACGGGCTTGCGCGCCAAGCTGAACCGGCCCGGCCTGATCACCACCATCCGCGGCTACGGCTACCGCTGGGGCGACTAGCACATGCGCCGCCGCCTGCTCATCGCCTTGACCGTGTTCTCCACCCTGGCGGTCCTCGCCTTCGCGGTACCGCTGTGCCTGACCGCCGCCACCAGCCGCACCCAGGAACTGGTCCTCGGCCGCACCGGCGACGCCGACCGCTTCGCCGCCCTCACCGTCACCGCCAATGCCGTCGGCGACCGCCGCGCCCTGGTGATGGAAATCGACCACTACCACGACCTCTACGGCGAACCCGTGCTCGTCGTCGACGCCCGCGGCGTGCCGATCGTCAACGCCGGCGTCGACGCCGCCGACCCGGTGGTCACCGCCGCGCTCAGCGCCGCCCGCCGCAACCAGCGCGCCGCCGCGGTGGGCCGGCTCAGCCCGTGGAGCCCCGACACCGTCCTCATCGCCCGCCCCGTCGGCAGCGACGCCCACGTCGACGGCGCGGTCCTCATCGGCGCCTCCACCGCCGACGCCCGCACCGACATCACCTACATCTGGACCATCGTCGCCGTGGGCGCACTGCTGGCCATGGCCGTGTTCACCGCCCTCGCCCTGGTCCTGTCCCGCTGGGTGCTGCGCCCCCTGGCCGGATTGTCCACCGCCGTCGCCGAACTCACCGCCAGCCTGCCCACCCCGCGCACCCCGGCCGCGGTCACCCGCCGCCACGGCGGCCCACCCGAACTGCGCGCCGTCGCCGAATCCGTCGACACCATGGCCGCCGCCGTCCGCGACTCCGCCGCCGCCCAACGCCGCCTCGTCGACGACACCGCCCACGCCATGCGCAACCCCCTCGCCGCCCTGACCATTCGCCTGGACTCCCTCGAACCGGCCATCCCCGCCCACGCCGCCGCCACCTTCCACGGCGCCACCCGCGAAGTCGAACGCCTCACCGCCCTGCTCGACGGCCTGCTCACCCTCGCCGTCGCCGAAGCCCACGACTTCGACCCCGCCCGGCCGCCCGCCACCGAATCCTGCGACGCCGTGCAGGTCGTGCAGGACCGCATCGACGCCTGGCAGACCGCCTACGAGCGCGCCGAGATGACCCTGGCCGCCGAATTCCAGCCGGCCGAGGCCGCCATCTCCGCCGACGCACTGGCGCAGATTCTCGATGTCGCACTGAGCAATTCCTGCCGCTACGCCGGTGCGGGCGCCCACACGCGGGTCACGGTCGCGGCCCGCGACGGCCGGGTCGTACTCACCGTGGCCGACAACGGCTCCGGCGTTCCCGCCGCCGAACTGCCCGAGCTGACCACGCGCTTCTATCGTGGCGCTGCTGCCGCCGGGATCGGCGGCTCCGGGCTGGGGTTGCCGATCGCGGCCGCGCTCACCGCCGCCCGCAATGGCAGGCTCACCGTCGAATCGGGCGAACCGCACGGTGTGGCCGTCGTCGTCGACCTGCCTGCGGCGGTGCACGAATGAACCCGCGCGCAGGCGGTCGGCCGACGCGGCGTGAATTCCTCGGCTACGCGGCGGCTTTCACCGCCGGGCTGGGCGTGGCCGGGGCGGTGGCGGGATGCGGGGGCGGCGGTGTGCCGGTGATCCGCTTGGCGGCCGGGGAGGTCGGCGGCTTCTATCACGCGTTCGCACAGCTGCTGTCGCGTGTGGCGGCCGAGGGCGGGCTGCGCATCGATCCGATCACCACGGCCGGGTCGCTGGAGAATCTGTCCCTGCTGGCCGCCGGGAACGCCGATGCCGCTCTGGTGCTGGCGGATTCGATCACCAGCAATCAGGAGCCGCCGCCGGCGATCGGGCGGGTGTACGAGAACTACCTGCAGGTGGCGGTCAGAGCCGACGGCCGGCTGGAGTCGATGGCCGATCTGCGGGGCGCGCGCATCAATCTCGGGGCGGCGGGGTCGGGGGCGACGCGGACAGGGGAGAAGCTGCTGCTGGCGGCGGGGCTGGCGCTCGGTGAGCTCACCATTACCCACCTGCCGTTGCGGGAGGCGGCCGAGGCGCTGCTGGCGGGGCGGCTGGACGCACTGCTGTGGGCCGGGGGAGTGCCCACGCCCGCGCTGGCCGATGCGCGGTTGCGGCTGCTGGATCTGGGGGCGCTGACCACGCCGATGCGCGATCGGTTCGGATACCTCTACGATCCGGTGCTGATTCCGGCGGGCACCTATCCCGGCAGTGCGGCCGTGCAGACCATCGGGGTGGCGAATCTGCTGGTCGCGGCGGCCGGCCTGGCGGAGCGGACCGCGGCGGCGCTGACGCGGTTGCTGCTCACCCGCGCTGATGCGTTGATTCCGGCGGAGGCGGCGGGCACGCAATTCCTCACGGCGCGTTCGCTCATCGGGACGGGAACGGTGCCGTTGCATCCGGGTGCGGCCGCGGTCTATCGCGAATTCCACGGCTGACAACTGGCAGTCGCTGCCTATTTGCCATCACCGCCGCAGGTGAATAGGGTAGGCAAGCCTAATTCGAGAGTCGAAGGTGACGGAACCGAACATGCAGCACGACCGTGCCAGGACGCTCCCGCTCGCGACCGGCGTCGTCGTCCTGCTGGCCGTACTCGCGGGCGCGGTCATACTCAGCATCGCCATCGGCTCACGCGGACTAACACCCGCAACAGTGCTCGCAGCGCTGACCCACTACGACCCCACCAACTTCGACCACGTGGTCGTGCACGACCTGCGCCTACCGCGCACCCTCGCCGGAATACTCGCCGGAGTCGCCCTCGGACTCTCCGGAGCCATCATCCAAGGCGCGACCCGCAACCCACTCGCCGATCCCGGACTACTCGGCGTCAACGCCGGCGCAGCCCTGTTCGTCGTCCTCGGCATCAGCACCCTCGGATTGACCACCGTCACCGGCTACGTGTGGTTCGGCTTCGCCGGCGCCGCCGCCGCGGGCACACTCGTCTACGGCATCGGCGCCCTCGGCCGAGTCGGCGCCACACCCATGAAACTGGCACTGGCCGGCGCGGCAGTCACCGCAGCCTTGCAGTCGGTGACCAGCGGCCTACTGCTCACCGACACCACCACCTTCGACCAATACCGGTTCTGGCAGGTCGGCGCACTCACCGAACGCGACCTCCCGACATTGATGCAGGCCATGCCATTCCTAGCAGTCGGCCTGGCACTGGCCTTCGCCTCCGCGCGCATGCTCAACGCACTCGCCCTCGGCGAAGACGTCGCCCGCGCCCTCGGCCAGAACGTCGCCGTCGCCCGCGC
This sequence comes from Nocardia sp. IFM 10818, assembly GCF_054655275.1. Lineage (NCBI taxonomy): Bacteria > Bacillati > Actinomycetota > Actinomycetes > Mycobacteriales > Nocardiaceae > Nocardia > Nocardia sp. IFM 10818. Next base: position 4,269,973 of record NZ_BAAHJH010000001.1, on the reverse strand, counting down.
CACCGCGGCACTGGCCGTCATCGTGCTCTCCGGCGCCGCCACCGCCATCGCCGGCCCCATCGCCTTCGTCGGCCTCATCGTCCCGCACGCCGCACGCCTGCTCACCGGCCCCGACCACCGCTGGCTGCTGCCCTACGCCGCCCTGCTCGCACCCATCCTGCTACTCATCGCCGACGTCGCCGGCCGCGTCATCGCCCGCCCCGCCGAAGTCCAAGTCGGCGTACTGACCGCCATCATCGGCGCACCGATCTTCATCGCCCTCGTCCGCCGCCGCAAGCTGGTGTCCGCGTGAGCAATCCGAAAACCATCGACCTGACCCAGGCCCTCGCCGGCGTGCACGCCGCCCGCGGCCGCGGCGCCGCCCGAGCCCGCCTCATCACCCTCGGCCTGCTCATCGCGCTCGCAGCGATCTTCGCCCTATCCCTGTCCGTCGGCGCCTACTCCGTGCCCGTGAGCAACCTGCCCGCCATCCTCTTCGGCAACTCCGGCGGCCAGGACTCCTACGTGATCAACCAACTCCGCCTGCCCCGCGCCACCGCCGGACTCCTCGTCGGCTTCGCCTTCGGCATCGCCGGCACCCTCTTCCAACAACTCCTGCGCAACCCACTCGCCAGCCCCGACGTCATCGGCGTCTCCCAAGGCGCCAGCGCCGCCGCCGTCATGGGCCTCATCTGGTTCGGACTCTCCGGCGCCGCCCTGTCCCTCGCCGCCTTCACCGGCGCGGTCGGCACCGGCGCGGGCATCTACCTGCTCGCCCGCCGCGGCGGCGTCAACGGCTACCGCCTCGTCCTGATCGGCATCGGCATCGGCGCCGTCCTCACCAGCGTCGTCTCCTACCTCATGACCTGGGCCGACGTCGCCCTCGCCCAACAAGCACTGGTCTGGCTCACCGGAAACCTCAACGGCCGCACCTGGAACGACGTCACACCCCTGGCCCTCGCACTCCTCGCACTCACCCCCGCCGCCATCCTGCTCGCCCGCACCCTCACCGCCCTGCAACTCGGCGACGACAGCGCCGCCGGCCTGGGCCTGCACGTCGAACGCACCCGCCTGCTCCTACTCCTGATCGCCACCGCCGCAGCCGCATTCGCCACCGCCGTCGCCGGCCCGATCTCCTTCGTCGCCTTCGTCGCCAATCCCATCGCCACCCGGCTGCTCGGCGGCGGCCGCATCGCCCTACTGCCCTCCGCCCTCACTGGCGCCCTCGTCGTCCTGCTCGCCGACTTCGCCGCCGCCCACCTACTGCCCACCCAACTGCCCGTCGGCGTCGTGACCGGCGCGGTCGGCGCACCGTACCTGCTGTGGCTGCTCGCCACCGCCCACCGCACCGGCCGCGTCTGAAAGGGAATGCCGTGAGACCCACCCTGCACACCGAGCACCTGCGGCTCGGCTACGGCCCGGTCACCATCGTCGACGACCTGACCGTCCGCATCCCCGAAGGCAAAACCACGATCATCGTCGGCACCAACGCCTGCGGCAAATCCACCCTGCTGCGCGGCCTCGCCCGCCTGCTCACCCCCACCCACGGCGCGGTCTACCTGGACGGACAACGCATCTCATCGATGCGCAGCAAAGACGTCGCCCGCGTCCTCGGCCTGCTGCCCCAATCGCCCACCGCACCCGAAGGCATCACCGTCGCCGACCTCGTCGGCCGCGGCCGCTACCCCCACCAGGGCATGTTCCGCCGCTGGACCCCCGCCGACGACGAAGCCGTCGCCCGCGCCCTCGCCGCCACCGACACCGTCGAACTCGCCGCCCGCGCCGTCGACGAACTCTCCGGCGGACAACGCCAGCGCGTCTGGATCGCCATGGCACTCGCCCAGCGCACCCCGCTGCTGCTGCTCGACGAACCCACCACCTTCCTCGACATCAGCCACCAGATCGAAGTCCTGGACCTGCTCGCCGACCTCAACCACACCGACGCCACCACCGTCGTCATGGTGCTGCACGACCTCAACCTCGCCGCCCGCTACGGCGACCACCTCATCGCCATGAAGAACGGCGCCATCGCCGCCGAAGGCCCACCCGCCGACATCCTCACCGCCGACCTGGTCCGCGACGTCTTCGGCATGCCCGCCCACATCATCACCGACCCCGTCTCGGGCACCCCGCTGGTCGTCCCGATCGGCCGACACCGCACCGGCGCCGCCCGGTCCTAGGAGAAAGGAAACCCCTCGATGGCCAGATGGAAAACCATGGCCGCAGTCGCCGCCGCCGCGGCCGTCCTGCTGACCGGCTGCAGCCAACCCGCCACCACCCCGGCCACCACCGGCGGACCCGGCTCCCACGGCGACGCCGACGTCGCCACCGGCGGCAAACTCTTCGCCACCGCCGATATCGAGACCGCCAACCTCAAAGCCGACGTCGGCCCGGGAGTGTTCCCGCGCAACCTGACTCAGGCCATGGGCACCACCCGCATCGAACAGAAGCCGACCCGCGTCGTCGTCCTCGACTCCGGTGAACTCGACGCCGTCCTCGCCCTCGGCGTGACACCGGTCGGCATGGCCACCAACACCGGACAGACCGGCGTGCCGTCCTATCTCGCCGACCGCGTCGCCAACATCCCCACCGTGGGCCCGATCAACACCCTCGACCTCGAGAAGATCGCCGCCCTCAAACCGGACCTCATCCTCGGCAGCAAACTACGCGCCGCCGACCTGTACCCGCAGCTGTCGGCCATCGCCCCCACCGTGTTCTCCATCCGCCCCGGCTTCCCGTGGAAGGAGAACTTCCAGCTGGTCGGCGCCGCCCTCGGCGAAGAGAACCAGGCCACCACGCTGCTCAACGACTACCAGACCAAAGCCAACCAGGTGAAGTCCGGCCTGACCGGCGCCCCGCAGATCTCGTTGCTGCGCTTCATGAACGGCAAGATCCGCCTCTACGGCAACAAGTCCTTCATCGGCGTCATCCTCACCGACATCGGCCTGCCCCGTCCGGCGAACCAGAACATCGACGAACTGGCCGTGGAGATCTCCAAGGAACGCATCGACGAGGCCAACGCCGACTGGATCTTCTACTCCAGCCTGGGTTCGGGCCCCGCCCCCGACGAGCAGGCCGTCGTCTCCGGCGCGCTGTGGCCGAACCTCGGCGCGGTGAAATCCGGTCACGCCGTCCGCGTCGACGACGAAGTGTGGTTCCTGGGCCTGGGCCCGATCGGCGCCATGCGCGTGCTCGACGACCTGCAGAAGACCCTGGGCTGACCCGAGCCCACCGGCTGGGGGAGGGGAGTGGTCACCGCTCGGCTAGCGTCGAGCGGTGCGCCTACAGCGAATCCATCACGTCGCGATCATCGCGACGGACTACGAGAAGTCGAAGACCTTCTATACCGAAGTGCTCGGACTGCGGGTGATCGCCGAGCACTATCGAGCGGAAAGACGCTCGTACAAGCTGGATTTGGCGCTGCCCGACGGTGGTCGGCTGGAGCTGTTCTCCTTCCCGTCCCCGCCGCCGCGACCGTCCCGCCCCGAGGCCGCCGGCCTGCGGCACCTGGCCTTCGTGGTCCCGGATGTAGGGGAGGCCCTGGCCGAATTGGCGGCCCAGGGCATTCCGGTGGAGGAGGTGCGCATCGACGAGTACACGGGCAAGCGGTTCGCCTTCTTCTCGGATCCCGATGATCTACCGCTGGAGCTGTACGAGGCCTGACCGAAGCCCCCTTGCGAGGCCTCAATGAACATTAGGAAATGACCCTATGCGCATCTACGCATGAATGTTCGATTCAAGCAAGACTGGGCTCATCTTGGGTCGATACATCACGAACCGACCCAAGCAGGTCCTCTTCCATAGAGGAAGGGGGAACGCCCTCGAATTCGATTGGGAGGGTTGCGGGGCCGAAGTTGCCCGTACCTGGATAACCGGTCGCTATCCAGGTACGGGCGGATCGGTGGGTTATGCCGCCGCCGGGTTCAGCAGGACTGCGAGGTCGGGGGGTGTGGGCATGGTTTGGCGTAGCCCGACATCGGCGCGGCCGGTGTTGCCTTCCGGGGCGAGGCCGGCCAGTGATCCGGGTGCGGCGACGATGATGCGCACGATCTGGCCGAGGGCTTCACGGCGATCGCGCTGGCGCACCGCGAGGGCGAACATGGCGATGTGGTTGCGGGTGTGCAGCCACGGGTCGGGCTGGGACAGGATGTGGGCACGTTCGAGGTGGGTCCAGCGCTGGGTCGGGTCGGGTGTGGTCCTGGCGGCCTGCATTTCCTCGTGGTAGCGGATGCGGGCCGGTTGGGGGAGACGGGACATGAGATCGATCCTTTTCTGAGGTCGCGGTTCTTCGGGGTAGCGGGAGATATCGGCCGGATCAGCCGAGGAACAGCACTCCGATCGCGGCAGCGGCCACCGCGGTGCCGATCCCGACAGCGGCGGTCAGTTGCGCGCCGGTGAGCAGGCCTTCGCGCCGCTGCCAGGTGAAGACCAGCAGCGTGGCCGGCAAAGCGACGGTGGCGGCGGTGACCATGCCGGGCGAGTAGTCACCGAACCAGGCCGCCGTGGCGAGGTGGAACACGGCGTTGACCGCGAACTGCCACTGCAACGCGAGGGCCAGGACGACCCATCCGATGACCGCGTTCGGTCGCGTCGCCCGCCAGGAACACAGCAGCACCAGCAGGATCAACGGGATGTGGCTGACCGCGAATGTCGCGGTGGTCAGCGGCGCGAAATGCGTACTCACCCAGGCCTCGAAACCGGGCAGCTCCTCGAGCGTGTGCACGATGAACACCGCAAACGGCGTCCACAGCATCAGCGACCCGATCAGCGCCGGATCCGGCGTCGGGTCCCGCTGCGTACCGGCGGGGAGTGTGTCGGCCATCGGCCTACCTTCCATTCGTGAATACATGCGAATGTGACTATATATTGTGAGGGCGGGTGGTCAACCCCTTTCCGGTGGTAGCGGTTTCAGTCCTCGCAGCATCGTGTATTCAGACAGCTCGTCCGATAACGCCTGGCGATCCTCCCGGGATTCGCCGCGTTCGGCCAACTGCTGCCGCATTGTGAAAACCATGCTCTACCAAGCAGCTACGTCATATCCGCTCGAAAGACGGCCGATACCACGGCGACCCCGGTTCGGCGGCGGCGATGGGCCGGGTGTGGGCGTGCTCGCCGGTGGGTTCGGAGGTGGTCGTGACGGGCTCCTGCCGCTGGTCACGGCGTCGGGTGCGCCGGGGACCGTGGTGTTCGGGATACGAACGGCGGGTTGTTGGGCCACAACCGTTTGCGGTCGCTGCACGGGTGCAGTCGATGCCGGGCGGTCGCTGGGTTTTCGCCTCCCATACGATGGGCTGCATGACCAAAGTGCTCCTGAAGACCTCCGCCGGGGATATCACCCTGGAACTCGATGAGGCCAAGGCGCCGAAGACCGTCGCGAATTTCGTCGACTACGTCAAGGCCGGCCACTATGCGAACACTGTGTTTCACCGGGTGATCCCGAACTTCATGATTCAGGGTGGCGGGTTCACCCCTGAGTTCCAGCAGAAGCCGGCTCCGCAGACCGTGGAGAACGAGGCGGCCAATGGGCTCAAGAACGACAAGTACACCGTCGCCATGGCGCGGACCTCGGCGCCGCATTCGGCGAGCGCGCAGTTCTTCATCAACACCAGCAACAATGGCTTCCTGAACTACCCGGGCCAGGATGGTTTCGGCTATGCGGTGTTCGGCAAGGTCGTGGACGGCACCGCGGTGGTGGATGCCATCGAGGGTGTGTCGACCGGCAACAAGAACGGCCACGGGGATGTCCCGGTGGATCTGTCGGGCGTGACCATTCTGTCGGCCGAGCTGGTCTGAGGCTTTTCGCACGCAACGAATAACGCGCCGGGTTCGATTCGAACCCGGCGCGTTGCCGTGTGCGGGAGGTCAGGCGTCGAGGACGCGGACTTCGCGTTTGACGACGGGCGGCTGCACCGACCAGGGGAAGTTGATCCAGCGGTCGGTGGCCTTCCACACGTATTCGCAGTCGACCTCGGAGTGCGGCTTCTGGTAGATGACCGCGCAGCGCACTTCGGCGACGTGGTGGGAGCAGAAGTCGCGCACCAGTTTCAGGGTTTTGCCGGTGTCGGCGACGTCGTCGGCGACCAGGACGGTGGCGCCGGTGAGGTCGACGGCGCTGGGGACCGGCGGCAGCATGACGGGCATGTCGAGGCGCTGGTCCACGCCGGTGTAGAACTCGACGTTCATGACGTGGAGGTTCTTCACGTCGAGGGCGTAGCCGAGCGCGCCGGCGACGAACAGCCCGCCGCGTGCGATGGACAGGATGAGGTCGGGTTCGAACCCGTCGTCGGCGATCTGCTGTGCCAGTTCCCGGCTCGCGTCGCCGAACAGCTCCCAGCTGAGTTCTTCCCGATCGCTCATTTCTCTCCGTTCCTACCCGGTTTCGGTGACCAAGGGATCATACGTAAGGGGTCACGCGGGCCCAGCCCCCGTGATCCCCTTCTAAGAGTTCGGGGCCCAGCCCCGCAATCCCTTTCCAAGGGGGGTTCGGGGGCTTGGCCCCCGCCCTCTTTCACTCACGGTTGGTGAGTGATCGTGTACCAGAGCAGCGCGACGGTCCCGAGCGCGAACAGCGGCACCAGGATGAGGGTCTCCATCTTGTTGCCGGTGCGGTCGATGAGGGGGATCTGGGTCTTGATGTCCAGCGGCCACAGCAGTCGGCAGCCGCGCACGGTGAGGCAGTCGCCGATGAGGTGGGCGAGCGCGCCCAATCCCACGGAGAAGGGCAGCCAGGCGGGTTTGTCGCTGATCCAGTGGTCGATGGCGAAGGTCCCGCAGGTGGCGAGAATGATGACGGTGCCCCAGGATTTGATGCCCTCGCCTCGCGGCGCGAGCCCGAGCGCTTTGATGGCCAGGGCGAGGAGGAAGAATACGAGGGCGAGGGTGAAGGGCCGTCCGATCCAGTGTTCGCCGGCCCAGGTTCCGTAGGCGGCGGCGCCGACGAACAGCAGTGAGTGGGTGCCGTGGCGGTGCCCGCCGGAGATCCAGGAGATGAACCGGCACGCGTAGTGCGAAATCGGTCCCAGCACATGCGAAATGGTGCCGTTGGGGTGGTCGGCATCGGGCAGCAGCGCCGCTCCCGCGGTGAGGAAGGTCCCCATGACCAGGTCGACCGGGCGGATCGATCCGGGTTGCATTGCGGGATAGGTCAATACGGTGAGCGGTAGCGCAGCGGCCGCCGCTGACCAGGCGAGCGCGCCGCTGGTCGCATGTGAATGTCCTAGCACCGCAGGAAGGTTAGCTGATCTAACGGGGCTTCCGTCCAGGACCTGGTGTGAGCCAGGAAACGGCGAAACGAAAATGGTTGCCGCCCCTGCGGTTTCGCGGTCCCGGAACTGTGAGATACCGGATAGCGCGGGCCGTGGACGTCGCCGCGACAGCGGTGAAATAGTCTCGGGGAGAATACGCTTTCCGCTCAGAGAGGAACGGACATGTCGGTAGCGTCCGCGGTGAAGGATCAGATCCAGCAGGTCGGCGGGGGATACATGTTCTCCCGGGAGGCGAAGGCCTTCGCCGCCACCACCGGAGTCCAGGGATTCATGGGCGGATACACCCGCGGGCGCGGGGGAGTGCTGGGCGATGTCGACGCCGACGTGGTGACCGCGGCCTTCGGATTCTTCCCCGCCCATTCGGTGCGCGCCGCCTGGGAAGCCACCGCCGCCGTGCCCGCCGCCAAGGGAGCGGAGGGCTATCTGCAGGCCTGCCAGGACTTCGGGCGCCGCAAGCTGGCCGAGTTCGAGCAGGCCGGGCGCCTGGCCGAACTCCTTGCCGCGGTGGCCGATGCCGCCGATCCGGCCGGGGCGCCGCTGTTCGCCGGCTGGCGGGCCATGCCGCGCGCGGCGGACGCTCCGGCGCGGGTGCTGCAGCTGATCCAGGTGCTGCGGGAATTGCGCGGCGGCCTGCATTTGATGGCCGTGCGCTCCTCGGGCCTGACTCCGCTGCAGGCGGTCCTGATCGCGGGGTCGCCCATCACCAGCGGTGAGGAGCAGGCGCGCCGTTACGGCTGGGCGGAGCCGTTCGAGGAGATCACCGCCGAGCTGAAGGGCCGCTGGATGCAGGCCGAGACCATCACCGACGATCTCATCGCCCCTGCGTTCGCGGTGCTCGACGACGCGGCCGCGCAGGAGTTGATCACCCTGCTGTCGGCCTGCCACGCCATGGTTTTCGCATCCCGCTGATTCCTACCCGAGCGCGGCCTGCCAGCCTGCCCGCACCGAGGCCTGGCAGCGCCGCCGCTCATCACCGGCCGATACGTACAGCGCGGTGAGCATCGGCACCGCCTGCGCGAGGGTCTCGCGCGGCAGCGGCCCGGTGGCCACCAGCGCCGTCAGCCCGTGCCCGATGATCCAACTCTGCGTGGCCAGCTCCACCGCGTCCACCTGTGGCCCGAACCGCTTGTCCGCCTTGGCCCGCTCGATCGCGGCGACCAGCGCGTGCAGGGTCTCGTCGGCGGCCGCGGCGTCCTCGAGCTCGGCCGTCGCGTCGAACATCACCCGGTACAGGTCCGGATCGGCCAGCGCATTGACCGTGTACGCCGCCCCCAGCGCTGTCAGATCCCGCACGGCGTCCCCGGTCTGCTCGACGGTCTCCAGCGCGGCCGCCAAGCGCGTGAACCCTTCCTGGCGCACGGCCCGCCACAGCCCGTCGATCCCACCGAAGTGGGTGTAGACCGCCATGGTCGACACCCCGGTCCCGGCCACCAGGGTGCGCAACGTGACCGGCTCCCGCGCGGCCAGCAGCTGCGCCGCCCGATCGATGAGCCGTGCCCGCACCGCCGGATCCTTCGTCCTGACCATGGCCAAACTATACATAACGCTGTTATGGTTTAGCCCAGTCGAAAGGAGCCCACCCATGGCCGTCACCCTGCACAACCCCGCCGGACTGCCGAAACCCGAGGTCTACCGCCAGCTTTCGGTTGCCACCGGCTCACGTCTGGTCTTCCTGGCCGGCCAGGTGGCCCGCGACGCCGACGGCAACAAGGTGGGGGAGGGCGACTTCGCCGCCCAGGTCGAACAGGCCTACCTGAATATCGCCACCGCCCTCGCCGATCTCGGCGGCAGCTTCGACGACGTCGCCAAACTCACCATCTACGTGGTCGATTGGTCGGAGGAGAAGATGCCGCTGCTGGGTGAGGGAGTCGCCCGCGCCGCCGCGAAACTGGGCATTGATCCGGTCAAGCCGATCACCCTGTTGGGTGTCGCCGCTCTGGGCGAACCCGATCTCCTCGTCGAAGTCGAGGCCACTGCGGTCCTCGACTGACCCATACGCGGGGCAGGGGAGACCACCCGTGCACTAGCATCCAGGCCAGAACAGTCGGCGAAGGGCGGTAAACCGATGGCAGCGAACGCAATCCAGCGCATCACCCGCCTGCGCGAGCTCATTGACCACCCGCGCACCGGCGAATCCGAACGCGCCGCCGCCCAGCGCATGCTCGACCGCATTCTGCGCAAGTCCTCCGCCGATGCGCGCACGATGCACACAGGGGACCGCAGCTACGGGACGCGTCACCACCGTGTGGGCCGCCATGCGAGCCTGGACGACATCGCCGAATCGATCCGCCAGGACATCGTCTTCGCCCGGATCTTCCCGATGCCCGTCCAGGCGGGGGAGTTGACCGAGCCCAATCCCATCCGTGACGCTCCCGATGAGATCACCTATACGGTCGAAACCCCGTACGACGCGACAATTCTCATCACCATCGACAACGTGCCCACCGCATGGGGTCACATCGCCGATCAGGGCCTGGAATCGGTCAGCCCAGCCTTGCGGGCCCTTGCCGAGGAACTGGCCGATCTGATGAACAGCTACAACCACGACGGCGATCAGATCGGCAAACGCTTCTTCGGCAAGGTGCGCGCGGGAGAGATCACGCTGGTCTGGTCGTAGGTCTGCGCACGGAGGGGATGGGTCAGGGCTGACCCCGTGCGCATTACTTAACATAATGTCAATTATCGGTAGTCTTACGGCGTGCGCCGGAGCAGGTAATTATCGTGTGCCACATGGGTTTCCGCGGTCCGGTGGCTTCCTGGGCGATCCGCTGTCCCGGCTGCCGGGTGCTGCTCGTTCGGTATGCGGGCCCGGCTTCTGGAGGGAAAACCACTGCCGGAATTTTTCTTTCGCGCAGCGGGTGGTTGGGTCGGAAATTTTCCGGATTTCGGTGTTCGGGGCTGGTTCGGGGTTCGGTGCTGCTCCCCTGTGGCCCCGCCGCTCCCCGGTAATTCGTCACAGTGACGTATTGGGGGGTTGTCCCGGGGAGGCGGCGGGATGGGTTTACCTGCGGGAGGTGACCTTGCCGACGATGAACAGCAGCAGGACCGCGCCGCCGAGGCAGGTGAGGAAGCTGAAGAGGAGGCCGCCGCCGCGGACGTCCACGCCCAGGAGTTTGAGCAGGAAGCCGCCCAGCAGGCCGCCGATGACGCCGACGACGATATTGAGGATGATGCCTTGCTGGGCGTCGGTGCCCATGAGTTTGCTGCCGAGCCAGCCGGCGAGGCCGCCGATGATGATCCAGCCGAAGAACCCGAGTGCGAGCATTGCTGTCTCCCTACCTGTTGCGGTACCGGTTCTCAGGACCTCATCGTTGCGTACCGGTCGGCGGAAATCGGACTACGACACGCCCGGGTCGGCGGGAGTGTTCGGTCCGCCCCTCCCCTGGCTCGACCTCCGATCGCGGCCCCAAAACGTCACTGTGACAAAAGAATTGGTGGATCGGTGCAGGCGGTCCTTCGCGGCTGCCCGCACCGGCACGGTTCGGTGGCTAGGCGCGGGCGAAACCGGGGGCGGGTTCGGGGCGCAGGCCGACGCCGCCGAGGTAGGCGGTCACGGCGGCGAGTGCGGGAATGCGGTGGATGAGGCGCAGGGGTGTGGGGACCGTGGTGAGGGTGCCGTTGAGGGAGCGGCGCAGCAGGTCGTGGTCGCCGCGCTGGGATTGCTGGGTCAGGGCGGTCGGGAGTCGGCGGCGGCGTTGGACTTTGGCGAGGTGGGCGGTGGTGAGGGTGCCGGTGAGCAGGGGGTGGGCGAGCAGGCGGCAGGCGGCGACGGCGTCCTGGATGGCGAGGTTGACCCCGACGCCGCCGACGGGCGACATGGTGTGGGCGGCATCGCCGAGGCAGAGCAGGCCGTCGGTGTACCAGCGCGGGAGCCGGCCCACGGTGACGTCGAGGAGTTTGACGTCGTCCCAGGTGCGGATGGCGTCGAGGGTGCCGGCGGGCCAGTCGAACAGGGTGGCGAGATCGTTGCGCAGCCAGTCGATTCCGCGGGCGCGCAGGCGTTCGTCGGATCCCTTGGGGATGAGGTAGGAGGTTTGGTAGTAGTCGCCGCGGTCGAGGGTGACCGCGGCGCGGCCGGTGTCGAAGCGGGCGTAGACCTGGCTGTCGCGGTGGGGTGCGCCGGCGGTGGGGATGCGCAGCCACCAGACGTCCATGGGCATGTCGTCGAGTTCCTGGTGCAGGCCGGCTGCGGCCGCGGCGGCGGAGCCGCGTCCGTCGCAGGCCAGGACCAGGTCGGTGGTCAGGGTTTCGAGTTCGCCGTCGCGGTTGCGGAACTCGACGCCGGTGACGCGGCCGGATTCGGTGCGCAGGCCGGTGAATTCGGCGGACATGCGCAGGGTGAAGGTGGGTTGTTCGAGGGCGGCGGTGGCCAGCAGGTCGAGGAAGTCCCATTGCGGGACCATGGCGATGTAGCGGTGGCGGCCGGGGATGCGGCGGAAGTCGGCGACGGTGATGGTGCGGTCGGCGATGTGCATGCGCATGTGCTCGAGTTTGCGTTGTGGTAGCTGGGCGAAGCGTTCGCCGAGGCCGAGTTGGTCGAGCAGGCGCAGGGTGGCGGGATGGACGGTGTCGCCGCGGAAGTCGCGCAGGAAGTCGGCGTGCTTCTCCAGGACGGTGACCCGGATGCCGGCGCGGGCCAGCAGCAAGCCCGCCATCATGCCGGCGGGGCCGCCGCCGACCACGCAGCAGTGGGTGGATGGGGTGAAGGGCATTGCGCTGTCTCCGTTTCCGTCAACCAAGCTCTTACTACGGAACGTAGTAGATTGGTGGTGGAACGGCAAGATCTTCCCCGGTTACGGGCACAGCGCGTGGTCGAGCAACTCCACCATGTCCAGTTCGCCCTCGGGCATCTCGGTCATGGCGATGGTGGCCGCGCGCCCGTCGCGGGTCGCCCCGGACAGGGTGAGATAACCGTAGATTCCGCCGGAGTGCCCGTAATACTGTGCCCCGCAGGATAGTTCGGTGGTGGCCAGGCCCATGCCGTAGCGCAGCGGGCTGTCGGGGACGACGGGCGACTCCCCCGCCATCATCTCGCTCAGCTGCGCCCCGGCCACCACCTGCCCGGCGACCAGGGCCAGGTAGAAGCGGTTGAGGTCGTTGCCGGTGGAGATGAGCGCACCGGCCGCCCACGGGGTGGAGGGTTCGGAGCGGGTGACATCGACGCGCACGCCGTCGATGGTGGCGTAGCCCTGCGGGTGCGGGCCGCGGAAATCGAGTTCGCCCGTGGCGGGCAGGTAGGTGCCGGTGAGCTGGTTCGGGGTCAGGATGCGGCCGGTGAGCTCGTCGGCATACGGTCTGCCGGTGACCTTTTCGACGAGCATGCCGGCGACGGTGTAGTTGGTGTTGGTGTACTTGTACTGCTCGCCCGGCGCGAATTGCGCGGGCCGGCGCAGGGCCAGGGCCACCATCTCGGCGGGGGTGAAGGTGCGGCCCTCGACTCCGGCGCGGTACTCGTCGACCTCGGGCAGGTCACTGAATTCCGGCAGTCCGCTGCGATGCTGCAGCAGCTGGCGCACGGTGATGCGGCGTCCGTCGATGCCCTCGCCGGTTAGCAGCCCCGGCAGGTAGGTGTCGACGGAATCGTCGAGGCGGACCCGGTTCTCGGCGACCAGTTGCAGGACGAGGGCGGCGGTGAAGGACTTGGAGATGCTGCCCACGCGCACCTCCTGCGGCGGTGACAGCGGAATCGGCGCGCCCGTCGCACGATCGGCGACGCCGGAGGTCAGGGTGAGGGTCTGCCCATTGCCGGTGAGGGTCGCGATCACCCCGGCGACGCCGGAGCGGGTGAGCGCGTCGATGTCCTCGCGCACCCGGTCGACGGTGCTCGCGGGCACCGTGCCGGGGCTGGTGGTCAGTGCCGTCGGCGGGCTGGTCGTCGTGGCCGAACATCCCGCCACCGCAAGGAGAGTCAGCACGGACAGCGCCGGTAGAGTTCGCATCCCTCGACGGTAGGGCGGCCGCCCCGGCGGGACATCCGGACAACCCCTGAGTCGCTCCCTGAGAATGCCGGGGGCCCGAAACCCGCCTGTGGTCGGATGCGTGGTGGCCCGTCGTCGCCGGCGGGGCCGCCGGGCCACCGGACCTTCGGGGGGTTATGCGGCGGGGGCCGGGCGCGGCAGTCGTGCGGCCAGTCCGACCGCACCGGCCAGTACCGCCGCGCCCGCGATCACGTACCAGCCGCGCTGGAACGCTGCCAGGGTCGCGTGCGGCTCGGTGGGCGCGCCCAGGACGGCCACCACTGTCGCGACGCCGATGGCCAATCCGAGCTGGCGGGCCATGGACAGCACCGCCGAACCGGTTGCGAACCGCTGCGGCGGCAGGCCCGCCGTCCCGGCCGCGAAACCGGTCGGCAGGGTGAGCCCGACGCCGAGCCCGGTCACCAGCATGCCGCCGAGCAGCCCGCCCGCGTAATCGGGGGTGAGCGTGATCGCCGTTGCCCACCACAGGATTCCGGCCGCGAACACCACTCCGCCCGCGGCCAGCACCGGCCCGGCCCCGAGCCGGGCGATGAGCCGGCCCGCCGGCACGGCCACGATCGGCACCACCAGCGGGCCCGGCGCGATCGCCAGCCCGGTCTGCAGCGCCGACCACCCCCACACGTTCTGCGACCACAGCACCGCCGAGAGCAGCATGCCCGCGAAGGCGATAGTGAACAGCAGCGTGTTGCCGAGCATGAGCGCGAAGTTGGGCAGTCGCAGCAGCGCCGGATCGACCACCGGGCTGGGATGGCTGCGCGAGGACACCGCGAAGGCCGCGCCCAGCACCACCGCCGCCACGACACCGCCGAGCACCCCGGCCGAGCCCCAGCCCCAGTCCTCCCCCTTGACCAGTGCCAGGATGAACGCCGCCACCGACCCGATGAGCGTGAGTGCGCCGACCAGGTCGGGCAGGCGCCCGCCGTCACCGGCCGGGTTCGGCAGCAGCCGCAGCCCGACCACCAGCGCCACCACGCCGATCGGCACGTTCACCAGAAACACCCAGCGCCAATGCAGTTCGACCAGCAGACCGCCCAGCACCGGCCCCAGGGCGGCGCCGAGCCCGCCGAAGGCCACCCACAACCGCACCGCCGTGGCGCGCCGCCGCGGTGGGGTCGCCGCCAGCACCAGGGCCAGCGAGGCCGGGGTCAGCATGGCCGCGCCCACCGCCTGCAGGACCCGGAACCCCACCAGCGCACCGGTATTCCACGCCAGCGCGCACAGCGCCGACCCGAGCACGAACACGGCGAGCCCGATCAGGAAGGTGGTGCGATTCCCGCCGCGATCACCGAGGCGGCCCGCCGGCACCAGCAGTGCGGCGAACACGATCGCGTAGGCGTTGAGCACCCACGACAGTTCCGAGATCCGCGCCCCGGTGAAGTCGGCGGCGATCTGCGGCAGTGCGACGTTGACGATGAACAGGTCCAGGCTCGACAGCAGCACACCGACCGCCACGATGCCCAGTACGGCGCGCGGGGAGATCGCGCGCGGATTCTTCGCTACGACAATGCTGTTCACTGATTCTCCTGAGTCAGCCGAGGACCCGGCGGGTCTGGCGGGCCTGCGCCGAGCCGGCCTGCGGCGCCGCCGCGCGCGCCACCTCGATCAGCAGTGCGGCGATCACTCCGCCGTGCGGTCCGCTCCACCCCCGCCAGCTCGTGTCGACGGTGGCTTCCCATGTTCGTGGCCCGGCCGCGTCGAGCGCGAAGAGTGTCCGCACCGACCGCCCAGTGAGTTGCATCATGAAACGGACGATAGGCCAGTGAGTCTTTTCAAGCAACCGACTATGCTCGGGGCATGCGCCGCACCAGCTTCGAGGACATGAACTGCTCCATCGCCCAATGCCTGGAGGTGGTCGGGGACTGGTGGACCCTGCTGATCGTGCGCGACGCCCTGTTCGGCATCACCCGCTTCGACGACTTCCGCTCCCGTCTGGGCATCGCCCGCAACGTCTTGACCCAGCGGCTGGATCACCTTGTCGCCCAAGGCATCCTGGACAAGGTGCCGTATCAGGAGAACCCGGTGCGCTACGACTACACGCTCACCGCGAAGGGCCGGTCCCTGTGGCTGGTGCTCACCGCCATGCGCCAATGGGGTGACACCTGGGCCGCCCCGGACGGCCCGCCCGTCGAAGCCGTCCACGACACCTGCGGCCACACCATGACCGTGCAACCGGTCTGCTCCGAATGCGGCGACCACCTCGCCGGCCGCGACATCCACCCCGTCCTCGGCCCCGGCGCCCGCACCCCCGACCTGCTCCCCCACTCGCCCGCGCCCCCGGCCTAGCCGCCCGAGCGGGTGGCGCCGCGCACCGCCGATCATCGGTGGAATGGCGCATCCCCCACCCACCGGCGACGCAGTGCGGGGCTGCGGCGCGAATTCGTGAGCGCGCAACCGAACCCGTCACCCGCGCGGTCGGTCGCTGGTCGCCCAGCGCCGCCCTCAGCCGACGCGCACGCTGAGTCCGCGGCGGCCGAGGGCGCGGGCCACGTGGGCGGCTTCGGCTTCCAGTTCTGCCAGGGGCGCTGGGGCGTTGTCGAACATGGTGACGACGAGGTCGTCGGCGTCGGTGTCCCAGGTGCCGGCGATGCGGCCGTCGACCAGGACCAGTGGTGAGATCCAGCCGGCGGTGCGACTCACCTTGGCGCGGTGGGCTTTCGAGAGCAGTGCCTCGTCGTTGGTGCCGGGGCCGAGCACGTACTGGTCGAAGGATCCCAGCAGATGCACCGACGATGTGGGTTCGGTGGCGGCCAGGGCGTCGAGGCTGTCGGTGAGGATGTATCCGGTGCGGCCTTCGACGTCGACCTCGGTGATGCGGTCGCCGAGTTCGGCGAACCAGCGGCGCAGCGTCGCCTTGCGGAGGCTGCCGCGGCTGAGCCAGGCATCGAAGGATTCGGGGGTGGCCGGGCCGTACGCGGCCAGATACGCGGTGATGATCTCGGGGGCCGCCGCATCCGGATCCGGGATGCCCGGCCAGCCGGGGATCAGGTGCGCGGGGCTGGCGAAGGTGATGGAGTTGCCCTGTGCCGGTCCGTGACACAGCGCGCCTTGCCAGGCCAGGGGTTTGAGGACCGCGCCCCAGCCGGAGCGCAGTTGTTCGGCGAGGGGGTGGAATCGCTTCTGCGCGACGATCGCCGACACCAGTTCCTCGCGGGTGAGCACGGCGTCGTCGAGGATATCGGCGAGTGCGGTCACCAGGGCGCCGATGTCGTCCGGGGTCGCGCCGAAAGCCTTTGTCCAGGACGGCTTTTCCCAGGTACGCGCCGATCCCATGAGGGAGAGCACGCTGGCGGCGAGTTCCGGGGGCAGCGCGTGCAGGGTGCCGCGCATGGCCCAGGTCTTCACCAGCTTCTTCTCGGCGAGCGCCTGCACCACCGCGCCCGGGCCACCCTTGCTGCGTCGCAGCGCCACCGCGGTTTCCGCGGCCGAGGTCACCTGCGCCTGCACACCGCAGATGCGGCCCACGATCGCCACGGGTGTCGCACCGGAGCGCGGTGCGACGAACTGTTGTCCCATGCGCCAGGTAAACACCTGATCCCAGGTAAGCCGCACCGTTGTCTCCCGCATCGTGTCGTGATCGTCGCAGTGTCGGGATCACCCTACGAGGTGATCCCGACACCGCGGTTGCGCACCGGCGGAGAGTGATCGGCCTCCGGAACGATCAGCAGATCGATGGTGCCCGCCGAACCGGTACTGCCGCACGCTGTTTCGTCAGAGCCGTTCGATGATGGTGGCGTTGGCCAGGCCGCCGGCCTCGCACATGGTCATCAGGCCGTAGCGGCCGCCGGTCTGCTCCAAATGGTTGAGCAGCGTCGACAGGATGCGGGTGCCCGAGGCGCCGAGCGGATGGCCCAGGGCGATGGCGCCGCCGCGCGGATTGAGTTTGGCCGGATCCGCGCCCAGTTCGCGCGCCCACACCAGCGGGACGGGGGCGAAGGCCTCGTTCACCTCGTAGGCGTCGATGTCGTCGATCGTGAGACCCACGCGCGAGAGCGCTTTCCGGGTGGCGGGGATGACGGCGGTGAGCATGAGCAGCGGGTCGTCGCCGGTGACGGCGAAGGAGTGGAAGCGGGCGCGCGGGCGCAGGCCGAGCTGGGTGGCCTTTTCCTCGCTCATGATCAGGGTGGCCGAGGCGCCGTCGGTGAGCGGGGAGGAATTGCCGGGCGTGATGGACCACTCGATCTCGGGGAAGCGGGCTGTGAACTCGGCGTCGGTGAAGGCGGGCTGCAACCCGGCCAAACCCTCCACGGTGGTGGCGGGGCGGATGGTTTCGTCGGCGGTCAGGCTGCCCGCGGGCACGAGTTCGTTGTCGAAACCGCCCGCGGCGGCGGTGGCAGCGGCCAGTTGGTGTGAGCGTGCGGAGAATTCGTCGAGGGCGGTGCGGTCGAACTTCCAGCGCGCGGCGATCACCTCGGCCGCGATGCCCTGCTGGACGAGGCCGTCGGGGTAGCGGTGCGCGAGGGGGCCGCGGTTGGCGTCGCGGCCCTGGGCATTGGAGAACATGGGCGCCCGCGACATCGATTCCACGCCGCAGGCGATGGCGATGTCGTAGGCGTCGGCGAGCACGCCCTGGGCGGCGAAGTGGGCGGCCTGCTGGCTCGATCCGCACTGGCGGTCGACGGTGGTGGCGGGCACCGAGTCGGGGAATCCGGCGGCCAGGACCGCGGTGCGGGAGATATTGAACGCCTGCTCGCCGCTCTGGGTGACGCAACCGCCGATCACATCATCGATCAGCCCCGGGTCGATGCCGGTGCGTTCGACCAGCGTGGACAGCACGCCCGACAGCAGCGTCGCCGGATGCACATCCGACAGTCCACCACCGGGTTTCCCCTTCCCGGACGGTGTGCGGACAGCGTCGACGATGACGGCGGAGGTCATGGCTTCTCCTTGCTCGTGCCTACCGGAAGCGATGAGAATTCCGGTTAACATCAGCACTGTACCGCACGGTTACGCGCCGGTGCGCGGGTGGAGTTTCCTCACACCGAATATTTGCCTGCCGGTTGCTAGCCTGGGGTGCATGACCACGACCGGCACCGAGGACACCGAGCCCTTCTGGGATCTGGAGATGCGGCTGTCGGCGGCGCTGTCGATGCTGGCCGGGTTCGTCGGCGCCGCCGCCTACGCCCACTCCGCCGGATACTTCGTCACCTTCATGACCGGCAATACCGAACGCGCCACCGTTGGCGCCTTCCTCGGCGACTACACCCTCGCGCGCAGCGCCGCGTTGCTGATCCTGTGCTTCGTGGCCGGGGTGATCATCGCCTCGGTGTGCCGGCGGCATCTGTGGACCAATCATCCCCACGGCGCGACCGTGCTCACCACCCTGGCGCTGATCGGCGCGGTGATCGTGGATTTCATCCAGGAGAAGCAGGGCGTCGGCATCGGTTTGGGCCCGATCCTGCTGGTGGCCTTCGGCATGGGCGCGCTCAACACCTCCTTCGTCCGCAACGGCGAGGTGTCGATACCGGTCTCCTATGTCACCGGCACCCTGGTCAAGCTCGCCCAGGGCATCGAGCGGCACCTGGCCGGGGGCAGCTTCCGCGACTGGATCGGCTACGGCGTGCAGTACGGGTCGTTCACCCTGGGCGCGGTGATCGGCGGCCTGGTCAGCCTGGTGGTCGACGGCCCGTTCATGCTCGATGCCGCCGTCGTCGGCTCGGCCCTGGTCGCCGCCTACACCTGGCGCGCCGACATCCGCTGGGTGCGCCGCACCCGACGCCGCCAGGCCGATGCCGGTTGAGCACCGTCACAGCTCGACACCACGCCGGGCAAATTAACCGCAAAGCTCATTGACTGGGCATATCCTCCAGCTCATGACAACCAGCAAAGAGGAAGTTACCGAAGGGCCGCTGCATGCTCTGGCCCGCGGCGCATGGCAGTCGATCCTGCTCACCGGCATCCTCTCGGTGGTGCTGGGCATCCTCATCCTGGCCTGGCCCGGGAAGACCATCCTGGTGGCGGGCGTGCTGTTCGGCGTCTATCTCATCGTCTCCGGTGTCTTCCAGCTCATCGCCGCGTTCGGGGTGCACATCAGCGCGGGCATGCGCATCCTGTCCTTCGTCAGCGGCATCCTGTCGCTGATCCTGGGCTTTCTGTGCTTCCACGACTGGCGCGACAGCGGCGAGGCCACCGCGGTGCTGCTGCTGGCCATCTGGATCGGCATCAGCTGGATCTTCCGCGGCGTCGCCTCGCTGATCACCGGCGTCTCCGCCGACGGTATGCCCGGCCGCGGCTGGATGATCTTCTTCGGCATCGTGCTCATCATCGGCGGCGGCTGGCTGATCGCGGTGCCGTTCTCCTCCATCGTCGCCCTGACGCTGGTGGCGGGCTGGTGGCTGATCTTCCTCGGCATCATGGAGATCGTCAGCGCCTTCCAGGTCAGGTCCGGCACCAAGGGCGTGCCGAAGGAACTCTGACCAAGGAACTGTGACCAAGGAACGATGACTCGCGCACTCCCGCACCATGATCCGGCGGCCGCCCACCAGGGTGGTCGCCGGATTCGTTGTCAGCGCAGGCGTTTGGGCCGCTTGTCCATCAGCCGCAGGATGAGCGGGGTGAAGATCAGCTGCATGGCCAGGTCCATCTTCCCGCCCGGCACCACGATGCTGTTGGGCCGCGACATGAACGAATCGTGCAGCATCGACAGCAGATACGGGAAGTCGATGACCTTCGGATCGGCGAAGCGGATCACCACGAACGACTCGTCCGCGGTCGGAATCGTGCGCGCGGTGAACGGATTGGAGGTGTCGACGGTGGGCACCCGCTGGAAATTGACGTAGGTGCGGGAGAACTGCGGGCAGATGTGCTTGACGTAATCGGGCATGCGCCGCAGGATCGTGTCGATGATGGCCTCGCTGGAATACCCGCGTTCGGTCTTGTCGCGGTGCACCTTCTGAATCCACTCCAGATTCACGATCGGCACCACCCCCACCAGCAGATCCGTATAGCGGGCCACATCGATGCCGTCGGTGACCGCGGCCCCGTGCAGGCCCTCGTAGAACAGCAGATCGCTGCCCGGCGCCAGCTCCTCCCACGGGGTGAACGTGCCCGCCGGCTGCCCGTAGGGTTTGGCCTCGTTCTCGTCGTGCAGATACCGGCGCACCGACCCCACCCCGGTCTCCCCGTAATCGCGGAACAGCGCCTCGAGCTCGGCCAGCAGATTGGCCTCCGGCCCGAAATGGGAGAAGTGCAGATTGCGCGACCGCTCGGCCTCGGCCATGGCGAGGGCCATCTCGTTGCGGTCGTAGCGGTGGAACGAATCCCCCTCCACGATCACCGCATTGATCCCCTCCCGGCGGAATATCTCCTGGAAGGTCCGGGTGACGCTGGTCGTCCCCGCACCGGAGGACCCGGTGATCGCGACCACGGGATTCTTGACCGACATGGCACCTCCTCGATTGCCGGACAACGCGCCTGCGCGCCGCCGCTCACCGTCGCGCCGACCGGAACAGCGACCGCGAACCGAACAGCGAGGCATCGAAACTCGGGCCCTCGTCGGGTTCGGCGTGATAGCGCACGATGCGCTCGACCTCGGTGCGGGAGCCGAAGATGAACGGCACCTTCTGATGCAGCTCCCGCGGGCGCTCCTGCAGCACCCGCGCATGCCCCGTCGTGGCGGCCCCGCCGGCCTGCTCGACGATGAAGGCGATCGGGTTGGCGCCGTAGAGCAGCGACACCCGGCCCGGACGATCCGGGGACCGGGTGTCGCGCGGATACAGATACATCCCGCCGCGGGTGAGGATGTGGAAGGTGTCGGCCACCAGCGAGGCGACCCAGCGCATATTGAAATCGCGCCCGCGCGGGCCGTCCACGCCCTCCAGGCATTCGTGCACATACCGGCGCACCGGCCGCTCCCAGAAGCGTTCGTTGGCGGCATTGATGGCGAAGCCGGAGGTGTTCTCCGGAATCCGCATGCGCGGATGGGTGAGCACGAACGCCCCCACCTCCCGGTCCAGGGTGAACCCGTCCACGCCGTCGCCGACGGTGATGACCAGCATGGTCGCGGGCCCGTAGAGGGTGAATCCCGCGCACACCTGCTGCGCGCCCGGCTGCAGGAAATCCGCCGCCGCCGTCTCGCGCCCGTCCTCGGGGGCGCGCAGCACACTGAAAATCGTGCCCACGGGCAGGTTCACGTCGATATTGCTCGACCCGTCCAGCGGATCGAAGGCGAGCAGATACTTGCCGCGCCGGTATTCGGCGGGCACCGCGTGGAATCCGCTCATCTGCTCCGACACCAGCGCCGAGAGCAGTCCGGTCCATTGGCTTTCGGCGACCATGATGTCGTGGGCGATGGCATCCATCTTGCGGTGCACGGTGACCGGCAGATTGTCCGCCTCCGCCGCGCCGAGCGAGCCCACGATGGCGCCGCGCGTCACCTGATTGGCGATGATCTTGGTGGCGGTGGCCAGCACATTGAGCAGCGCCGAGAACTCACCGGAGGAGCCGGGATGGCGATGCTCGGACTCGATGGTGTAGCGGGTGAGGGTCTTCAATCCTTCGGGCATCGGCCCTCTCATTTCCTCATGGGGAGGCCCCTTCGGTCGGGGCCTGGGCGAACACACTGCTGCCGTGGACGTCATCGCCGGTGAGGGTGATCAGATCGGTGCGGCTCAGCGGCCGGCCCAACTCGACCAGGCGTTTGGCCTGGCGCAGCCGGCAGCGGTCGAGGGCATTGCGCACACTGCGGGCATTGGCGAACCGCGGGCGCGCCATCCGCAGGTCGAGATACTGCGCGAAGGCGCGGGCCGCGTCGTCGTCGAACCGGAAATTCTCCTGCGCCACCATGAGTTGCGCGATGGCCATGAGTTCGGCGTGGGTGTAGTCCGGGAATTCGATGTGATGGGCCACCCGCGAGGACAGGCCCGGATTGGCGGAGAAGAAGGTCTCCATGCGGTCGGGGTAGCCGGCGAAGATGACCACCAGGCTGGTGCGCTCGTTCTCCATCTCCTGCAACAGGATCTCGATGACCTCCTGGCCGTAGTCGCGTTCGTTCTCCGGCCGGAACAGGTAGTAGGCCTCGTCGATGAACAGCACACCCCCCGCGGCCTTGGCCAGGGCCTCCTTGGTTTTCGGGGCGGTGTGGCCGATGAACTGGCCGACCAGATCGTCGCGGGTGACGGTGTGCACCTTGGGTTTGCGGATATAGCCCAGCGCGTGCAGCATCTGCGCCATGCGCAGCGCGACGGTGGTCTTGCCGGTGCCCGGGCCGCCGGTGAAGGACATGTGCATGGTGGGGCGGGTGGCCTGCAGGCCGAAACGGCGGCGGGCGCGATCGATGAGCAGCAGGGCGGCGATTTCGCGGACGCGCCGCTTGACATTGGCCAAACCGATCAGTTCCGCATCCAGGCGGGTGAGCGTGTCCTCGACATCTTTCCCGGCGATATCGGTGGACAGATCCAGCACGGCGTCGGAGGCCAGCGGCTGGTGGTCGGCCGCCGCGTCCTCCGGTCGGGGACCGTCGGCGGCCGTACCGCGCGCCGGCGCGGGGCTCGTGGCTCCGGGCCGATGCATATGGAACCCGTTGCCGGAGTGTCCGGTTGCAGGCGCCCGGGCACCCGGCGTCGCGGGGAATTCCGTGCTCACCTTAAACCTCTCACACTCGCCGCCGTTCAGTCGCCGTATCGTTCACCCGGGCGGGCATCGGTGGCATAGGAGTGGAAACCGTAGCGCTGGCGGCGATCCTGCGACTCGGTGCGCGCGAGACGGAATCCGGGCTCGTGATCGGGGCGCTGCACCAGGAAACTCAACGCCGTGGTCTGCCGGGTGTAGGAGGCGTCGTAGGCGGTGAGGCGAATGTAGTGGCGCGGGAAGGTCGCCCGGCACGCGGCGACCTCGGCGAGCACCCCGTCGGGCTCGTCGAGATCGAACAGCGGCAGCCCCCACATCTCCCAGTACACATTGCGCGGATGCGGATCGTCGGTGTACTCGATCGACACCGGCCAGTTGTTGAGCAGCGCGTAGCGCACCTGCGCGGCGATCTCGGCGTCGGTGAGTGCGGGCAGGTGCGAGAAGGTGCCCTGGCGCAGATACATGACGGAGTCCTGTCTTTCGGTCACCGGAGACGGGTCAGCGGGTGACGGTGGGCACGGCATCGGGGGCGTCGGTGGAGGTGTAGTCGAAGCTGACATCACCCCACACATCCAGGGCCGCCTGCAGCGGGCGGCACACCTGCGCGGCCTGGCGCAGCACATCCGGGCCCTCCTTCAGCAGATCGCGGCCCTCGTTGCGGGCCTTCACCACGGCCTCGAGGGCCACCCGGTTGGCTTCCGCGCCCGCGGCGATGCCCATCGGATGGCCGATGGTGCCGCCGCCGAACTGCAGGCACACGTCATCGCCGAACAGATCCAGCAGTTGATGCATCTGCCCGGCATGGATGCCACCCGAGGCCACCGGCAGCACCCCGGGCAGGCTCGCCCAGTGCTGGTCGAAGAAGATGCCGTTGCGGGCATTGGCGGGAATGTGGTTGTCGCGCAACGTGTCGTAGAAGCCGCGCACCGTGTGCGGGTCGCCCTCGAGCTTGCCGATGACGGTGCCCGCGTGCAGGTGATCCACCCCGATCAGCCGGCACCACTTGGCCAGCACCCGGAAACTCACCCCGTGCGTCTTCTGCCGGGTGAAGGTGGAATGCCCCGCCCGGTGCAGGTGCAGCAGCATGCCATTGCGGCGCGCCCACTTCGACATCGACTGCATGGCGGTGTAACCGACCGTCAGGTCCATCATGATGATCACGCTGCCCAGCGATTTCGCGAACTCGGCGCGCTCGTACATGTCCTCCATGTCCGCGGCGGTGACATTGAGATAATGGCCCTTCAACTCGCCGGTCTCGGCGATGGCGCGGTTGACGCCCTCCATGGCGAACAGGTACCGGTCGCGCCAGCGCATGAACGGCTGGGAGTTGATGTTCTCGTCGTCCTTGGTGAAATCCAAACCGCCCTTGCACGCTTCGTACACCACGCGCCCGTAGTTGCGGGCCGACAACCCCAGTTTCGGTTTCACCGTCGCACCCAGCAGCGGGCGCCCGTATTTATTGAGATATTCCCTTTCCATAACGATTCCGTGCGGCGGGCCCTGAAAGGTCTTGACATAGGGCACCGGAATCCGCATATCCTCCAGCCGCAATGCCTGCAACGGTTTGAAACCGAATACATTGCCGATCACCGAGGAGGTGAGATTGGTGATCGACCCCTCCTCGAACAGATCGAGATCGTAGGCCACATAGGCGAAGTACTCACCCGCCCGGCCCGGCACCTCCTCCACCCGATAGCACTTGCCCTGGTAGCGGTCGTGCGCGGTCAACCGGTCGGTCCACACCACCGTCCATGTGGCCGTGGAGGATTCACCGGCCACCGCGGCCGAGGCCTCGATCGGATCCACCCCCTGCTGCGGGGTCACCCGGAACACCGCGAGCACATCGGTGTCGGTGGGTTGGTAGTCGGGGGCGTAATATCCCATCGACGCATACGACTGCACGCCCGGATCCCAGCGACCGCGTCCGCCGTTCTGATCGTCGGCCATCATTCCTCCTGCGAACCGGGTTGGGCCACTTGCGATTCCCAGGATGACGGGCGCGTTAACGACAAACAATTCGATTGTTCACCGACTCGCTCAACCATTTAGTCGGGTTTGCTACCGTCGGTGGATGGGTAGCGTCAGCGCGGTCCGCATGGAAACATTCCTGGCCGTCGCCCGCCACTCCAGCATCCGCCGCGCCGCCGCCCAACTGCACATCACCGAAGCCGCCGCCTCCGCCGCGGTCGCGCACATCGAAAAACAGCTGGGCGCCAAACTCGTCACCAAATCCGGGCGCGGTATCGCCCTCACCGAAGCCGGGCGCGTCTACGCCGACTACTGCCGCAGCATCCTGGGATTGATGAAAGAAGCCCACGCCGCGGTGCGCGCCGCCGAAACCGGGCGCCTGCGCATCGGGGTGGTCGCCACCGCCGGGGAGTTCGTGCTGCTGCGGCTGCTGGCCTCCTTCCGGCACCGCTACCCCGAGATCGAACTCGGGCTCTCCATCCAGCCGCGTGATGTGCTGTTCGTCGAATTGACCCACCACGAAACAGATCTCGTCGTCGCCGGCCGCCCACCCCGCGACGCCGGCCTCGTCACCCGGGCGCGGCGGCCCAGCCAGCTCGTCGTCGTGGGCGCGCCCGGACGCTGGCCCGATCCCGCCGAGGCCACCTGGCTGCTGCGCGGCAAGGGCTCGGGCACCCGCGACACCACCCTCGCCCTGTTCGACCGCCTGCAGATCCGCCCGCCCACCCTGACCCTGGGCACCCACGGCGCGGCGCTGGCCGCCGCGCGAGAAGGCCTGGGCATCACCCTGATTCACTCCGACGCCATCGAAACCGACCTCTGGGGCAACCATCTGGAAATCCTGCCCGTGGACGGCACCCCGCTCAACCGGCCCTGGCACGCCGTCACCACCCGCACCCCCGCCCCCGCCGCCCGGCTGTTCCTGTCCCACATCACCGATCCGGCCCGCGTGGGCGACAAGGCATTTCGCGCCGCCTGACCCCGGCCGGGCACACCACGGCCCGCGGATCGGGTCAGCGTGGCGGGTCGAGGTCGTCGACAGTGGCCAGAACCTTGTCGTGCCAGGCGATCTCGGCGTCGATGCGCATGCGGGCGTGCTCGACGATGAGATCGTCGGCCGCGCTCTGATCCGGCCAGCGACGCTCGACCTGATGGTCGATGCGCGAGGCGCGCGCCCGCAACGCGGCAATGCGGTCCTCGAGGTAGCCGCGCAACAGGTCCCGATCCAGATCGGCGCTCACCGCCAACGCCAGATCCACCGGGTCCGGGCGCAGGTCGACCTCGGTGAGCGCCTCGTCGCGCAGCGCACGCAGTTCGCGCCGGCCCTCCTCGGTGATCTCGTAGACCGTGCGCGCCGGGAGCGCGCCGGGCTGCTCGGTGCGCAGCGGGCGGATCAGGCCCTCGTCGGCCATGCGATGCAGGGCGCTGTAGAGCGAACCCGGTTTGACCCGCGACCACAGATCCGCCCGATCCAGGCGGGCATCGCGGCGCAGCTGATGACCGTGCATCGGCCCGCGCTTGGCCAAGGCGGCGAGCAGGAACAGCCGGGTCTCGTTCACGGGGGCTAGTCTGACACAACTACTCAATTTTGAGTACCCTCATCGCATGGCTGTCCGACCGATCCTCATCGCCGGCGATCCCCGCCTGGCCGCCCCCGCCGTCCCCGTCACCGTCTTCGACGCCGAGCTCGCCGCCTTCATCGACGACCTGTTCGACACCAATACCGCCGCCACCGGCGCGGGACTGGCCGCCAACCAGGTCGGCGACCCGCGCGCGGTGTTCGTCTACGACCTGCACGACCAGGGTGTGCGCCGCCGCGGCCACGTCGTCAACCCGGTGCTGGAAACCTCCGAGATCCCCGAAACCATGCCCGATCCCGACGACGACCTCGAAGGCTGCCTGTCGGTGCCCGAGGAATGGTTCCCCGCCGGCCGCGCCCACTGGGCCAAGGTCACCGGCGTCGACCTGTACGGCGAGCCGATCAGCGTCGAGGGCACCGGCTATTTCGCCCGCTGCTTGCAGCACGAAACCGACCACCTGCGCGGGCACCTGTACCTGGACCGGCTCATCGGCCGCAACAAACGCGCCGCCCGCAAGATGATCAAGGCCCGGGGCTGGACCGTGCCCGGCAACAGCTGGCGCCCGCGTGCCGCCGCCGCAGTCCGCGACTGACCACCGACCACCGGCTGCGGCTCGGGACCGACCGGGCCGGGACCGACCGCGGCCGCGGCTCGGGGACCACGTGCGAGAGCGCAATGCTGCGGCCACCGATCATGGACGGCGGCCCGGATCGGCCGCAGGAGCGGGATTCTCGCCCGCGCTCACGGTGCGAGGCAGCCGGGCCCGAGCAACGCTTTGAGCTCACCCATCAGCGCCGGGGACGAGGTGACCCGCCACCGCGGATCCACGGCGAGCAGTCGCGGACCGGTGCGGGTGAGCAGCCGGATCCGGACCTGCGGCAATCACCCCCCAGCGGCCGAGCCGCCGCGGCGGCAGCACCTTCGATGCCGCGGCAGACGCCCTACGCGTGTCGCCGCGGCGCAAGCCCTACGTTCGCTGCGGCGGCGGACGCCCTAGGTCGTTGCGGCGGAAGCGCCTTCGACCGGCAGACCGGCCAGCGCCCATTCGAGCATGCCCTCGTCGAAACGTTTCACCGTGTGCCCGGCCTGCTCGGCGATGCGGATTGCATCCGGTGCCATCACGCAGTACGCGCCACGACAGTAGGCGACGATCTCGCGACCGGCGGGCAGATCAGCCAGGCGCGTGGACAATTCGACGAGGGGGACATTGATGGCGCCGGGGATGTGGCCGGCGTCGTACTCCTCGCGGGGGCGGACATCGATGAGGGTGATCTCGCCGGCGTCGCGACGGCGAATCAGCTCCTCGCGGGTGATGGCCGAATCGGGCGAACCCAGCACGTCGGCGGCGGTCGCGGCCACGGCCGCCAGATGCGCTCGGGCGACGGCGTGGACCTGGGCGTAGAGGCGGGCCACGTCCGGACCGGCGAGCCGGTAGTGCTGGCGGGTGCCGTCGCGGCGGGACTCGACCAGGCCGCCGGCTTTGAGGGTCTGCAGGTTCGCCGAGGCGGTGGTCAGGTTCATTCCCGTTGCCGTGGCGATGGATTCGACGGTGCGCTCACCCTGGGCGAGCAGATCCAGGATCTGCAGGCGGCGGCCATTGCCCAGCGCCTTGCCGACGCGGGCGATCTCGTCGAAGAGGGCGGCCTCGAGGCCGGGACGCTCCTGCACGCTTGCTTCTCCCCTGCTGCCTGGAATAGCTTATTCCAAAGTTCTTTGGAATAGCGTAGAACATCCCGGCGGGACGCGCCCGCACCGATGGCTCCCCCGTGTCAGCGAAAGAAATCCGTGTCCAGCACCGCAAGCTCCACCAGTTCCTCCGTCACCGCCCCCGAGGCCGCCCACGCGCAGCGGCGCATCCTGACCGTCCTGGTCTCCGCGCAGATCCTCAGTGGCGCCGGCCTGGCCGCGGGCATCACCGTCGGCGCCCTGCTCGCCCAGGACATGCTCGGCTCCACCGGCCTGGCCGGACTGCCCAGCGGCCTGTTCACCGCCGGCTCCGCGGTCGCCGCCATCGCCGTCGGCCGCCTCTCCCAGCGCCGCGGCCGCCGCCCCGGCCTGGCCGCCGGCTACCTCACCGGCGCCCTGGGCAGCATCGGCGTGATCGCCGCCGCCGTCCTGGACAACCCGCCCCTGCTGTTTGTGGCCCTGTTCGTCTACGGCGCCGGCACCGCCACCAACCTACAGGCCCGCTACGCCGGCGCCGACCTGGCCACCGCCTCCCACCGCGGCCGCGCCGTGTCCACCGTCCTGGTCGCCACCACCCTCGGCGGCGTCGTCGGCCCGAATCTCGCCGCCCCCACCGGTTCTCTCGCCGAAACCCTCGGCATCCCCCATCTGGCCGGCCCTTTCCTGCTCGCCGCCCTCGCCTACGCCCTGGCCGCCCTCGTGCTGGCCGTCTGGCTGCGCCCCGACCCGCTGCTGCTGGCTCGCGCCCTCGGCGACCCCGACACCCCGGCAACGTCCGGGACCGCCCCCGCGCCCGACCGCACCGAGGGCTCCGAAAAAGGTGTCGCCGTAGGCGGTCTGGTGATGGCGCTGACCCAATTGGTCATGGTCGCGATCATGACCATGACCCCGGTCCACATGCACGACCACGGCCACGGCACCGCCGCCGCCGGCCTGGTGATCGCCATCCACGTCGCCGCCATGTACCTGCCCTCACCCCTGACCGGCTGGCTCGTCGACCGCCACGGCCGCCTGCCCGTGGCCGCCGCCTCCGGCGTGACCCTCCTGGCCGCCGGCGCCCTCGCCGCGGCCGCCCCCGCCGACTCGGTCGTCCTGCTCGCCGCCGCCCTGGCCCTGCTCGGCCTGGGCTGGAACCTGGGCCTGGTCGCCGGCACCGCCATCATCACCGACACCGTCCCCCTGGCCACCCGCGCCAAAACCCAAGGCGCGGTCGACGTCTCCATCGCCATCGCCGGAGCCACCGGCGGCATGGGCTCGGGCCTGATGGTCGCCGCCACCAGCTACCCCGCCCTCGCCTTGGCCGGTGGCCTCCTCGCCGTCGCGGTCGTCCCCCTCGCCGCCCTCACCAGCCGCCACCGCACGCACAAGGCACGATGAGCCATACCCCGCCCGCACCGCTGCTGTTCCTCGACATCGACGGACCACTGATCCCGTTCGGCGCGACGCCCGGACCGCGCCCGGATTCCGCACCACTGCTCGAACCGCACGGCGGGGCGAATCCGCTGGCGGCCCGGCTCGATCCCGCCCTCGGGCCACTGCTGGCGGCGCTGCCCTGCGAGCTGGTGTGGGCCACGACCTGGATGGACGAGGCCAACCAAACGGTGGGACCGATCCTGGGCCTGCCCACGCTGGCGGTGGTGCAGTGGCCCGAACGGCCCGATGATCGCGTCGACGCGTGGTTCGGATTGCACTGGAAGACCCGCACATTGGTCGACTGGGCCGCCGGACGGGCCTTCGTGTGGATCGACGACGAGATCGGTGCGGCCGACCGCGACTGGGTGGCCGAGCATCACCGCGGGCGAGCACTGTTGCTCCGCGTCGACCCGACAACGGGTCTGCGCCGCGCCGATCTCGCCGCGGTCGCCGAATGGCTCGCGGCGGTGCCGAGGACGCACCGGTAGCACTCGCCGACGACGGTGAGCGCGCGCCTCTCGATCTGAAACAGCATCGACCGGGAACTGGTGGCGGACCCTTCTCGGGCTTTGCCGCCACCAGTTCCCGGTCGATGCCATCACGCCGAGGGCACGCCCGCGTCCTGATCCCAGGTCCATCCTGCTGCCAGGAGGGTTCGGATCCAGTCGCGGAGTTCGGGGTAGCCCTGGCCGCCCCGTGCGCCGACGACCGATCGCGGCACCCACAGATACCAGTACACCGCGATGTCGAGCGTCAGCTCGAAGAAGTCTCGGCAGATCCGGATTCCGATCGGCGGCTCCAGAACACCCGCCTGCGGCCCGGACACCCAGTGTGTACCCGACACGGACTCGACCGGATAGTCCAGAGCCCAGATTCTGTCGCGCACGGAAATGGAACCGTCCGTGTTGAATTCGGATCCGGCAGGCAGGCGCACGGTCGATGCCCGTACTTCCATGACATCCCAGCCGATCGGCAGTCCCGAGCCGTCCGGTTCCAACGCTGCGCGGACGAACCGCCTCGCCGACTCGTAGTTCAGCTCGTCGACCAGATGGACCTCTTCCCCGACCCAGGTGGTCCACACTCGCACATCGCCCGGCAGATCAGCGCGCCACATCGCCCGTGCGGGCGGGCCCGGCAGCGATGTTCGCAGGGGGTAGTCGCATTCGTAATCCCAGTACGCAGGCGTGAGGCCCAGCGACAATGGCCGGAAGAAGGCGTTGGGACCGCCGAAGATGGCCCGCAGCGCGATATCGCACACCTGCGATTCGTCGGCCACCTCTTCCGCGTCGTAGGTCAGGCGCATCCCGTAGCCGGGAAATTCCCACAGCCCCGGCAGGTCGGAGACGTCTGTGTTGCGGTGTGCCACCCGAAGGCTCCCGTGTCGATCATCAAGTGCCCCAGTAGATCACCTAAGGGCGACGACGTCATCCGAATATCCGCCGTGCCGTGCCGCCAGCGGAGTGGCTGGTACGCGGGCACGGCCCGGTGAATGGGATCACTCCCGGTTGGTTAGTTAGCAACATGCAACTATATTGAGGCGTTGTTCTGACCGCTCGATTCCGGGAGGCGAAATGGCCTCGACTGTCACTGATCTCGATCGTGGGGATGTTCGGACGATTCGCCGGCGGTTGCGGGTGGATCATGATCACCCGCGGTACAAGTGGGTGGCGTTGTCGAACACCACGGTGGGGATGCTCATGGTGACGATCAATTCGTCGATCGTGATCATCTCGCTGCCGGCCATTTTCCGGGGGATTCACCTCAATCCCCTGGCGGCGGGGAACGTGGGGTATCTGCTGTGGCTGCTGATGGGGTTTCTGCTGGTGTCGGCGGTGCTGGTGGTGCTGTTCGGGCGGCTGGGGGACATGTACGGGCGGGTGCGGATCTACAACCTGGGGTTCGTGGTGTTCGCGGTGTCGGCGGTGGCGTTGTCGTTCGTGCCCTTCGACCGCGGCGGCGCGGCGTTGTGGCTGATCGGGTGGCGGCTGGTGCAGGGCGTCGGCGGGGCGATGCTGATGGCGAATGCGGCGGCGATACTCACCGATGCGTTCCCGATCCAGCGGCGCGGATTCGCGCTGGGCATCAATCAGGTGGCGGCGGTGGCGGGGACGTTCCTGGGCCTGGTGATCGGCGGGCTGCTCTCGGAATGGCATTGGAAGGCCGTGTTCTGGGTGAGCGTGCCGTTCGCGGTGCTGGGGGCGGTGTGGTCGTATCGGTCGCTGCGCGAGGTGGGGACGCGGACACCGGGGAAGCTGGACTGGCCGGGCACGATCACCTTCGCGCTAGGGCTGACCGCGCTGCTGACGGGCATCACCTACGGGATCCAGCCCTACGGGGACGCGAACACCGGGTGGACCAATCCGTGGGTGATCGGTTCCGTCGCGGGCGGATTCGCGCTGCTCGCGCTGTTCTGCTGGATCGAGACGCGGGTGGCGGCGCCGATGTTCGAGCTGTCGCTGTTTCGCCGCCGCGCGTTCGGGCTGGGGAACCTGGCGGGGTTGATGGCCTCGATCGGGCGCGGCGGGCTGCAGTTCATGCTGATCGTGTGGCTGCAGGGGATCTGGCTGCCGCTGCACGGCTACGACTTCGAGGTCACCCCGCTGTGGGCGGGAATCTACCTGCTGCCGTTGACGATCGGGTTCCTGGCCGCGGGCCCGGTGTCGGGCTGGCTGTCGGATCGCTACGGCGCGCGCTCGTTCGCCACCGCGGGCATGCTCCTCGTCGCGGCCACCTTCGTGCTGCTCGTGGTGATCCCGGTCGACTTCGACTACCGGGTGTTCGCCGCCATCGTGCTGCTCAACGGCCTCGGCTCGGGCATGTTCACCTCCCCCAATACCGCCGAGGTGATGAACAGCGTCCCGGCCGCCCAGCGCGGGGTCGCCTCCGGTATCCGCGCCACCCTGCTCAACGGCGGCATGGCGCTGTCGATGGGAATCTTCTTCTCCCTCATGGTCATCGGCCTGTCCGACCCGCTGCCCGGCGCCATGAACGAGGGCCTGCGGGCCCAGGGCGTGCCCGCCGCGGTCGCCGAGCAGGCGGCCGGGCTGCCGCCGGTGGGCAGCCTGTTCGCCGCGTTCCTGGGCTACAACCCGATCGAGGAGCTGCTGGGCCCCAGCGGCGCACTCGCGCAGCCGGGCGTGCACACCGAGACCCTCACCGGTCAGGAGTTCTTCCCCCACTTGATCTCCGGGCCCTTCCACTCCGGACTGGTGGTCGTGTTCCTGGGCGCCGCGATTATGATGCTGATCGGCGCGGTGGCCTCGTGGTTCGCCGGCAGCGGCCCCGCCCACGACGAATCCGCCGAACTGCGCGCCGCCGACCGCGCGGGCATCTGACCGACAACCAGGAGGCACGGCACCCGATGAGCTCGAAGGCCGCCGGCGTCGCCGACACCGACCAGCTCGGCGCGGCCGCCGAGCTGTATCACACGATCGGCCGGCTGCTGCGACTGCTGCGGCACTCCGGCGATCTGGGTGCGCTCAGCCCCGGCGCGGCCTCCGCGCTGGCGTCGCTGGCACGCTCCGGGCCGATGCGCCTGGGCGATCTCGCCACGATCGAGCGCGTCAGCGCCCCGACCATGTCGCGAGTGGTGACGAGCCTGGAGAAGGGCGGCTACATCGTGCGCGACGCCGACCCCGAAGACGGTCGCGCCCAACTGCTCTCGGCCACCCCGAGCGCCCACGACCTGGTCACCGGCCTCACCTCCGCGCGCATCCAGCGCTTCGCCGCGGCCATGGCGCACCTCGACGACGGGCAGCGCCGGACCCTGCTGTCCTCGCTCGAGACGCTCATCGACGCCCTCGACGAGGGATAAACGGAACGGGAGGTTCGCGCCGCCGCGAACCTCCCGTTCCACCAGGGTGATCAGGCGCGATCGTAGGCGTCGCGCAGCGCCTGCACATCGATTTTCGACATGCCGCGCAGCGCCGTGGTGAGCGCGGCCAGGCGCGCGGGGTCGGTGGCCGCCATCAGCTTCGGCAGATCGGCGGGGGCCACCTGCCAGCTCACCCCGTACCTGTCGGTCAGCCAGCCGCACGGCCCGGGCTCGCCGCCGTCGGTCAGCGCCTCCCACAGCTGGTCGATCTCGGCCTGGGTGTCCACCACGACCTGGATCGAGGCCGCATCGGTGAACTCATGGCCCGGCCCGCCGTTGAGCAGGGTGACCGCGTGCCCGGCCAGCTCCAGCTGCACGGTGAACACCGCGCCGTCGGGGGTGCGGGTGATATCGACGATGCGGGATTCGGGAACCACCGAGGTGTAGAAGGCGGCGGCCTGCTCGGCCTGGTTGTCGAACCAGAAGAAGGTGTTGACGGTGGTGGACATGGCGGGCTCCTTGCGAGGTTGGTGAGCTGCTTGCACACTCTGGTCGGAACCGGCCCCCGCCCTTCGACATATCCGCCGAAATTTCTTCAAGAATTTTTTCCCTCCCCTCCGTCGTGATCGCACGCGGCGATTGAGCCTCACCACAGCGGGTAGCTCGCCCTCGACAGCGATGACGAGCAGCGGATGGAGAAGGCCGATGTCGACAGATGTTTCCGATCATGTGGTGCAGCGGTTGCGCGAATGGGGCGTCGACCACGTCTTCGGCTACCCCGGCGACGGGATCAACGGATTGATCGCCGCCCTCGGGCGCGCCGGCAACCAGCCGCGGTTCATCCAGGCCCGCCACGAGGAAATGGCCGCCTTCACCGCGGTCGGCTACGCGAAATTCAGTGGGCGCGTAGGGGTTTGCCTGGCCACCTCCGGACCCGGCGCCATCCACCTGCTCAACGGGCTCTACGACGCCAAACTCGACCACGTCCCCGTGGTCGCCCTTGTCGGGCAGACCGCGCGCAGCGCCATGGGCAGCAGCTACCAGCAGGAAGTGGACCTGCAAGCGCTGTTCAAGGACGTCGCCTCGGACTACCTCGTCGAAGTCAACGTCCCCAGCCAGCTGCCCAACGCCCTCGACCGCGCCTTCCGCACCGCCGCCACCCGCCGCGCCCCCACCGCGCTGATCATCCCCTCCGACCTGCAGGAGCAGACCTACGAACCACCCCGGCACGAGTTCAAACAGGCCCCCTCCAGCGCGCCCGGCGCACTGCCCGCCATCACCGTGCCCCCGCGCGCCGACCTCGAGCGCGCCGCCGCGGTGATCAACGCCGGCGACCGCGTGGCCATCCTCATCGGCCAGGGCGCGCGCGCCGCGGCCGCCGAAGTGCTCCAGGTCGCCGACATCACCGGCGCCGGCGTGGCCAAAGCCCTGCTCGGCAAGGACGTGCTGCCCGACGATCTGCCGTTCGTCACCGGCGCGATCGGCCTGCTCGGCAGCCGCCCCAGCTACGAGCTCATGCGCGACTGCGACACCCTGCTGATCATCGGCTCCAATTTCCCCTACACCCAGTTCCTGCCCGACCTCGATCAGGCCCGCGCCGTGCAGATCGACATCGACGGCACCATGATCGGCATCCGCTACCCCACCGAGGTCAACCTCGTCGGCGACGCCAAAACCACCCTGCGCGAACTGATCCCGCTGCTACAACCGCGGCGCGACCTGGAATGGTGCGAAACCGTGGAACACCACGTCACCCGCTGGTGGGAGACCGTCGAACACCAGGCGATGCTCGACGCCGAACCGGTCAACCCCATGCGCGTGGTGTGGGAGCTGTCGCAGCGCCTGCCCGACAATGCCGTCGTCACCGCCGATTCCGGCTCCTCCACCAACTGGTACGCCCGCTGCCTGCGCTTGCGCGGCGAGATGCGCGGCTCCCTGTCGGGCACCCTGGCCACCATGGGCTCGGGGGTGCCCTACGCCCTCGGCGCCAAGTTCGCCCACCCCGACCGCCCGGTCATCGCCCTGGTCGGCGACGGGGCCATGCAGATGAACGGGCTGGCCGAACTGCTCACCATCGCCCGCTACCACCGCGACTGGAGCGACCCGCGCCTGATCGTGTGCGTGTTCCACAACAACGACCTCAACCAGGTCACCTGGGAACTGCGCGCCATGGGCGGCAACCCCAAATTCGAGCAGTCGCAAACCCTGCCCGACGTCTCCTACGCCGATCTGGCCCGCTGCATGGGCTTTCAGGCCATCCCCATCGACGACCCCGACGCCCTGGCCCCCGCCTGGGACCGCGCCCTGGCCGCCGAGGTCCCGGTGCTCATCGACGTGCACTGCGATCCGGAGGTCCCGCCCATCCCGCCGCACGCCACCTACGAGCAGATCAAGGACATGGGCCTGGCGTTGCTGCGCGGGGACCCGGAAGCCTGGCACGTGATGGTGCAGGGCGCCAAGACCAAGGCCCAGGAGTTCCGGCCCTGACTACTGGCGGTAGGTCGCCAGGAACCGGCCGATGCGCTCGATGATCGCCTCCAGATCATCGGCGTGCGGCAGCGTCACGATCCGGAAATGATCCGGGCGCGGCCAATTGAAGCCCGTGCCCTGCACGATGTGAATCTTCTCCTGCAACAGCAGATCCAGCACGAACTGCTCGTCACTGCGGATCGGATACACCTCCAGGTCGATGCGCGGGAACGCATACAACGCCCCCTTGGGCTTCACACACGAGATGCCCGGCAGCGCATTGAGCGCCTCCCACGTGCGATCGCGCTGCTCGCGCAACCGGCCACCGGGCAGGGTCAGATCGTAGATGCTCTGATGCCCGCCCAGCGCCGCCTGAATCGCCTGCTGCGCGGGCACATTCGCGCACAACCGCAACCCCGCCAGCATGGTCAGGCCCTCGAGATAGTTCTGCGCGTGCTGCGTCGGCCCCGACACCACCAGCCACCCGGACCGGAAACCGGCCGCGCGGTAGGACTTCGACAGCCCGGAGAAGGTCAGCACCAGCAGATCCGGGGCCAGCGCCGCGGTGGCGGTGTGGGTCAGATCGTCGTAGAGGATCTTGTCGTAGATCTCGTCGGCGAACACCACCAGATTGTGGCGGCGCGCCACCTCGAGGACCTGGCGCACCACCTCCGGCGAATACACCGCACCGGTGGGATTGTTCGGATTGATGAGCACGATCGCGCGCGTGCGATCGGACACCTTGGCCTCGATATCGGCCACATCCGGGAACCAGTCCGCGCCCTCGTCGCAGAGGTAGTGCACCGGCCGGCCGCCATTGAGCACCGTGGCCGCGGTCCACAACGGGAAGTCCGGCGCCGGCACCAGCACTTCGTCACCGGTCTCGAGCAGCGCCGTCATGGCCATCATGATCAGCTCGGAGACGCCGTTGCCCAGGAACACCTCCTCCACGTCGACCCCGTCCACGCCCAGGGTCTGGTAGTACTGCACCACCGCGCGCCGCGCCGAGAGCAGCCCCTTGGAGGTGACGTAGCCGGCCGAGGCGGGCAGGTTGCGCACGATGTCCTGCAGGATCTCCGCCGGCGCCTCGAACCCGAAGGTCAGCGGATTGCCGGTATTGAGCTTCACCACGTGATGGCCCTCGGCCTCGAGCCGGGCCGCGTGCTCGGCCACCGGACCGCGGATCTCATACGACACTCCCGCCAGCTTGCTCGACTGCTTGACCTGCATGAACATCCTCTTCTCGAAGTCGTTGCCGCACACTCTACTTGGTAAATCCAAGTTTGCACTTTGAATTTCCAAGTTCTTGGTTACAGTGGGAGCGTGCCACGCCGAAGCTATGACCACTACTGCGCGCTCAGCCGCGCCCTCGACACCGTCGGCGATCGCTGGAGCCTGCTGGTGGTCCGCGAATTGTGTTCCGGGCCGCGCCGATACAGCGATCTGTTCGCCGACCTACCCGGAATCAGCACCGACATGCTGGCGGCGCGGCTCAAGGACCTCGAACGCGACGGCATCCTGACCCGCCGCAAGGCCGGACCCCGCACCTCCACCGCGGTCTACGAACTCACCGCAGCCGGTGCGGGTTTGCGCACCGTGCTCGACGCCCTGTCCGCGTGGGGCACCCCGCTGCTGGGCGAGCGGCGCGCCACCGACGCGGTGCGCGCGCACTGGTTCGCCCTGCCGCTGGGACGCGCGCTGGCCCAGCGGATCGCGGCGGGCACGGTCACCGTGCACATCGGCGAGAGCGTGTTCCACTACGTCATCACCGAGACCGGTCTCACCCATCACGACGGGCCGGCGGCGGTCGCGGATCTGGTGCTGCACCTGGACCTCAACCAGGCCATCGCGATCGCCACCGGCGCCGACACCCTCGCCGATGTGCTGGAAGACCGCGCGAGCTGACCCGTGCCGCGGCGCGGTCGCCGCCGCTCAGCTCTGTAGATAACGAACCAGGTGTTCGCGTTCGGTCTCGAGCTCGGAGATCTGGCTCTTGACCACGTCGCCGATGCTGACGATGCCGACCATCCGCCCGCCCTCCATGACCGGCAGA
Source organism: Nocardia sp. IFM 10818 (assembly GCF_054655275.1). Taxonomy (NCBI): domain Bacteria; kingdom Bacillati; phylum Actinomycetota; class Actinomycetes; order Mycobacteriales; family Nocardiaceae; genus Nocardia; species Nocardia sp. IFM 10818. Next base: position 4,232,204 of record NZ_BAAHJH010000001.1, on the reverse strand, counting down.
TGCCGGATCCGATGCCGGGTCATGGTGTGGTTGAGCGTCTCCACCCGGTCCTCGGGCGAGCAGGTGTGCAGGGTGGCGGTCATGATCTCCGAGACCGGCACCTCCAGCAGCGCCGCCCCGTCGCTGTGCAGGTTGCGCACGATATCGCGCTCGGAGACGATGCCCGCCATCTCCACCCCGTCCGGCGAGACCACCACCGCGCCGACATTGTGTGTCGCGAGGACTCGTAGCAGTTCGCGCACGGTCGCATCCGGTGCGATCGTGATGACGCCGGTCGCCTTACGACGCAGGATTTCCGAGATTCGCATATGTCCACCACCCGTGTGATCCGATCACCGCTGCCTCTCAGCATGGACCGTTTACCAGCCGGTGAACAGCAACGATTACGCGGCGATGTCTAACCGGAAACGAGGGCGTCCAGCGCGGGCTCGATGGCGCGGTGGAAGGTCGGATAGGCGAAGATCATCTCCCGCAGCGCGCGCGTGGGCACCTGGGCGTGCACCGCCACCGCCAGCGCGGCCAGCACTTCGCCGCCGTCGGGGCCCACCGAGGTCGCGCCCACCAGGACACCGCGCTCGGCGTCCTCGACGAGCTTGATGAACCCGGCATTGCCCGCCTTGTGCAGCCAGCCGCGGGTGGAGGACGGGATCTGCGCGCAGCCGGTGCGCACGCTCAGCCCGGCGGCGGTCGCGCGTTCCTCGCTCAGCCCCACCGAGCCCACCTCCGGGTCGGTGAACGTCACCCGCGGCACGGCCCGGTACTGCGCGGGCTCGGCGAGTTCGCCCAGGATGTCCTGGGCGGCGATGCGGCCCTGATACATCGACACATGCGTAAAGGCCCCCTGACCCGTGACATCGCCGATGGCCCACACGCCGTCGGCGACCCGCATGCGCTCATCGACGGGAATGGATTTCGCGTCCTCGTCCACACCCACAACGCCGAGACCCAGGCCGGCGATGTTGGTGCGCCGCCCGGTCGCCACCAGCAGGTGCCGGGCGCGCACCGGGTCGCCCGTGTCGAGTTCGACGGTGAACCGCGCGCCGTCGTGATGCACCGCGCGGCCGCGCCCGGCGCGCACCGTGATGCCCTCGGCCGCGAACACCTGCGCCAGCAGCTGCCCGGCCTCCGGCTCGTCCTGGGGCAGCAGCCGATGCGCCACCACCGTGACCCGCGCCCCGAAGCGCGCGAAGATCTGCGCGAACTCCACCCCGACCGGGCCGCCGCCGAGCACGATCAGCGACTCGGGCACCGCGGTGATGGCCACGGCCTCCCGGTTGGTCCAGTAGGGCGTGCCCTCCAGCCCCGGCAGCGCCGGGATCAGCGGCGCGGTCCCGGGATTGAGCACGATCGCCCGGCGCGCCCGCAGCACCTGCTCCCCCGTCTCGGTCGCCACGGTCACCTCGCCCGGCGCCGAGATCCGCCCCCACCCGCGCACGAGCCGGCCCCCGGCCTTCTCGAAGCGCTCCACCGCGGCGGCGTCGTCCCAGTTGTCGGTGATCTCCTCGCGGACCCGCGCGGCCACCACACCCCACTCGGGTGTCACCGTCGAGGTCCCGGCCAGCCCGTCCACGCGCCGCGCCTCGGCCAGCACGCCCGCCGCGCGAACCATGGCCTTGGTGGGCACGCACGCGTAGTAGGGGCATTCGCCGCCGACGAGCCGGCCTTCCACGCCGATGACCGACAGCCCGGCGCGCGCCAGCCGGGTCGCCGCGTCCTCACCGCCCGGCCCCATCCCGATGACCACGACATCCCCGGTGTCGGCGCCCATGACCGCTCCTTGTCCCTCGTCGGCGTTTCGTCCCACCGTAATGCGCTGCGCCACCGCGACCCGGCTCCGTCACCGAACGGTCAGAATCGGCGGTGCTGAGCAAAACGGCTAGCAACTCCGCATGTTTCATGAAACAGATTCGCAGACTGCCGGTTTCACAGCGAAGTTGCCGAGATTGTCTGTGCAAGCGAACAATTGGGCGTACCCTTGCCGACAATCAGGCGGCAGCGCCGATCCGAGATCGGCAGTTCTGACAGGAAACCCTATGGCGCACAGCGGGATTGACGACTCTTTGTTGGCTCTTCATGGCGGCGATCCGGTGCGGCGAACACCCTGGCCCACCTACGACCGCGGCGCGGTGTGCGTGCATCCCGAGGATGAGGACGCGGCCCTGCGCGCGCTGCGCAGCCACCTGTACTTCCGCTACGACTACCGGCCCCCGCAGGACACCGAGTGCGCGCGGTTCGAGGCCGAGCTGTGCGAGTTCTTCGGCTCCCGCCACGCCCTGGCGACCTCGTCGGGCACCACGGCGCTGGCGCTGGCCATCATGGCCGCCGGGATCGAACCGGGCAGTCTGATCGCTTGTCCCGGTTTCACCTTCGCCGCCACCCCGAGTGCCATCCTGCTCGCCGGGTGCACGCCCTTCCTCGTCGACGTCGACGAGAACCTGCACCTGGACATCGAGGATCTGCGCCGCCGCTGGACACCGCGCATCACCGCGATCGTGGTGGTGCACATGCGCGGATTCGCCGGGGACATGGCCGCGCTGCTGCGCTTCGCCGACGAGCAGGGCGTGCCGGTGTTCGAGGACGCCGTCCCGGCGCTCGGGGCCGAGCTGGACGGCCGCAAGCTGGGCACCTTCGGGCTGGCGGGCGCATTCAGCACCCAGTCCGACAAATCGCTCAACAGCGGGGAGGGCGGGTTCCTGCTCACCGACGACAGCGCCCTGTTCGCGCGCGCCACCGTGCTGTCGGGCGCCTACGAGGGCCGGTTGCGGCGGCACTTCCCCGGCGGCGAACCACCCCTGGCCACCGATCTGGACCTGCCGCTGTTCAGCTTCCGCATGGACGAGATCCGCGCCGCCCTGCTGCGCTCGGAACTGGCGCGACTACCGTTGCGGCTGGCGGCCTTCCGCAGCAACTACGACCGCGTCGCCGCCGCGCTCGCCGACCTCGACGCCATCGCCATCCGCCGCCCGGTCGCGCCCGGCGCCTACCTCGGCGAGGCCTTCATCTTCCGGGTCGGCGGCGCCCGCGCGCCGTGGTTCGTACAGGCCCTGCGCGCCGAAGGCATCGAGGCCCGCAATCTGGGCTCGGACTCCGATCACAATATTCGCGCCTTCTGGAATTGGCGGTTCCTGTTCCGCGGCATGGACACCGGCGCGGTGCAGCGGCTGCTGCCCCGCGCCACCGGCTATCTGCGGGAGGCGGTGGACGTGCCGCTGTCCTCGACGCTGACACCGGAGGACTGCGCGGATCTCGTCGCGGCCGTGCGCAAGGTCGCCGCCGCGCTGCCCAGCGCCGAGGCCGACCCGATGTCCGCACCGGCCGGGCACCGATGACCGCATCCTCGCAGACGGGCGCACTGCCGCGCCTGGCGCTGGCCGGGGTGTTCGGGGGATTGTTCTGCGGCTATCTCGGTCTGGCAGCGGCCATTCCGGTGCTGCCCGGCCACGTCCGCGCCGAATTCGGTGCCGGTGATCTCGCGGTCGGGCTCGCCGTCACCGCCACCGCGCTCACCGCGCTGCTCACTCGCCCCTGGTTCGGCGGGCTCGCCGACCGGCACGGGCCGCGCACCGTCATGCGATTCGGGGCAGCGGCCGTCGCCGTCGCCGGGATGCTGTATTTCGTGCCGCTCGGTTTGGCCGGGCTGCTGGCGGTGCGGCTGCTCGCGGGCCTGGGCGAGGCCGCCCTGTTCACCGCGGGCGCGGCGTGGGCGGTCGCGCTCGCCCCGCAGCAGCGGCGCGGGCAGGTGATCGGGCTCTACGGGGTCGCCATGTGGGGCGGCATCTCCCTGGGCACCGCCGCCGGCGCCGCCCTGGGCAGCCTCGGCGTCGGCGCGGTCTGGCTCTTCTGTGCCGCTCTGCCCGTGGTGGGTATGGCCCTGATCAGCACGGTCACGCCGCCACCGGCCAGCGCGCCCGGCGGGGGCCGCGGGCTGATGCTGCGGCCCGCCGCGCTGCCCGGCCTGGCCCTCGCACTGGCCGCCGCCGGCTACGTGGGCCTGGCCGCCTTCATTATCCGCGACCTGGACCTGCGCGGAATCGGTTCCGGCGCCGTCGTGCTCAGCGTCTTCAGCGCCGTCTACGCCGGCACCCGGCTGTTCATCGGGCACCTGCCCGACCAGCTCGGCCCCCGCCGCGTGGCCACGGCCTCCGGCATCGGCGAAGCGGCCGGGTTGCTCATCATCGCCGCCGCCCCGAACCTGCCCGTCGCGATCGCCGGCGTGCTCGTCATGGGCGCCGGGTTCTCGCTGCTGCACCCGTCGCTGGCGCTGCTGGTCATGAACCGCGCCGACGCCACCAAACAGGGCGCGGCCCTGGGCGCCTACACCTCGTTCTGGGATCTGGGCCTGTTCGTGTGGGGCCCGGCCACCGGGGCCATCGCCGCCGGATTCGGCTATCAGGCCGTGTTCGTGGCCGCCGCGGGCTGCGCCCTGGCCGCGGCGGCCCTGGGTTACACGATTGGGCAACCGGTCTCAGCACCGGCCGAGAAGGGAGTCGGCAGATGACGACCACACCGCAGCTCACGGTCCTGGCCATCACCGGCTGGTGCCGCAACGGCAGCACCATCATCGGCAATATCCTCAACGAGATCCCCGGCTTCTTCCACGTCGGCGAACTGCACTTCCTGTGGAAGAACGCCGCCGGGCGCGGCGCCAACGAACAATGCGGGTGCGGGCTCAAACTCGTCGACTGCCCCTACTGGTCGGCCATCCTGCCCCTCGGGCGGCCCCCCGGCACGACCCTGGAAGCCCACGCCGACACCGTCATCCGCCGCCAGCTCGCCGCGGTCCGCACCCGCCACACCTGGCGGGTGCTGCGCAGCGGGATCTACAACGCCGATCTGCGCGCGCACGCCGACCTGATGGGCCAGGTCTACCACGCCATCGCCGAACGCAGCGACTCCCGCGTCATCGTCGACACCTCCAAGATGCCCGGCGAATCGGCGCTGCTGGCCCACCTGGACGGCATCACCCCCTACTACGTGCACCTGGTACGCGATCCGCGCGCGACAGCCCAATCCTGGAGCAAGCCCAAGGAATACGTCTACGCCCTGCCGCCGGGCAAGTCCACCGGATACTGGACCGGATTCAACCTCGCCGCGCACGCGCTCACCCGCCGGCATCGGCACCGGTCGATGTTCCTGCGGTACGAGGACTTCATCGCCGACCCGGCCGCCACCCTCGACGCGCTGCTGCGGCTGTGCGGCGCCGACCCGGCGACCAACCCGATGCGCGGGCGCACCGTCGAACTGCACCGCAACCACACCGTCACCGGCAACCCCGACCGCTTCCACACCGGCGCCACCCTCATCCGTCCCACCGACGACGCCTGGCGCGCCGGGCTGCCCGCCCCCGCCCGGCGCACCGTCACCGCCCTGTCCTGGCCGCTGGCCTGGCGTTACGGCTACCTCACCGGCACTGGAAAGGCGTGAGCGACAGTGGATCTGGGACTGACCGACAAGGTCGCGCTCATCGCGGGCGGATCCAGCGGCATCGGGCTGGCCATCGCCCGCGAACTGGCCGCCGAAGGCGCGCACATCGCCCTGGGCGCCCGCGACCCGGCCCGGCTCGCCGAGGCCGAACGCCTCGTCAAGGAGACGGCGCACGGGCGCGTGCACGCCACCGCCGTGGACATCACCGACAGCGCCGCGACCGCGCGCTGGATCGAGGAGGTGGCCACCGAATTCGGGGCCCTGCACATCGTGGTCGCCGGCGGCCCCACCCCGCCGACCGGCCCGGCCGCGGCCTTCGCACCCGCGGACTACCGGGCCGCCGTGGACACGGTGCTCCTGCCCGCGGTCGACCTCGCCCTCACCGCGCTGCCACACCTGCGCGCCGGACGGTGGGGGCGAATTCTGTTCGTGGCCTCCGAAACCGCCGCCGTGCCCAACAGCGGGCTGGCACTGTCGGGGGTGACCCGGGCAGCGATCGTGCGCTTCGCCCAAGCCCTGGCCGCCGACACCGGGCGCGACGGCGTCACCGTCAACGTGCTCGCCCCCGCCGCCACCCACACACCCCTGCTGGAACGCGTTGTCGCCCAACGCGGCGACGACGTCGCGACCGCGCTCGCGGCCGTCGGCGCGCACACCGCACTCGGGCGCATCGCCCGCTCCGAGGAAATCGCCGCTGCGGCAGCGTTTCTGGCCAGCACCCGCGCCGGCTACATCACCGGCACCGTCCAGCTCATCGACGGCGGCGCCAGCGTGCTCGGCGCCTCCGCCACCCACTACGCCCCCCGGGAGCAGACATGCTGAAGTCCGACACCATCAAACCGACACTGGCGCAGGTCGTCGCCGACCGCAAACGCGAATTCTCCCCCGGGCGGATGTTCGTCGAAGCCTGTGCGCGCGACGGCCTGCACGCCGCGGTCGACTACGACGTCACCATCACCGACTCGCTCACCAGCTCCCGGCGCAAATCCCGCTATCCGGCCCGCAACATGCTGCGCACCATCGACCTGTCCCGGGATCCGCGCGAATTCTATTGGCACGAAACCCTGCCCACCCCCGGCGACACCCCCATCGCCGGAGCCGAGGTGCGGCGCGAGCTGGCCAGCCGCTTCCACAAATCGCCCATTCCCGAGCTGCTCACCACCACCGCCTGGGTGCAGGTGCCCGACCGATTGTGGGAGGATCCCGACACCTTCGAGGCCTTCGTCAACTACCGGCTCATCGTGCGGCTGTGCACCGCCGAGAACCACACCATCCTGTGCGGCCCGCACGGGCTGCTCGCCATGGCGGGCGGCGAGCGCATGACCTCACCCGGGCCGTACGCCTCCACCGTCCTGCGGGCCTGCAACGAGGTCGAGCAGATGGGCGGCACCGCCGACGGTTTGATCATCAATCCGGCCGACTACTACCTCGCCCTGGGCGCGGGCCGGCTCATGCAGGACCTCGAGGACAACGGCGTGTTCATCGTCCGCACCCGCCTGGTCGATCCCGGCACCGCCCTGGTCGGCGACTTCGGCCACGGCGCCCAGCTTTTCGACGCCGGACGCTCGGTCATCCGCTTCGCCGAACCACCCGCGGGCACCTTCGCCGAACCCGGCATCGCGCTGCAGGCCGAAATCTACGAGCGCGTCGTGGTGAACCTGCCCACCAGCTTCTTCCTGGTCAGCATCTAGTCCCACCGTAAGCGGAACTGGGCAGATGATCACCGGGAACTGGTGGCGGCAGAGCTCGAGAAGGCCCCGCCACCAGTTCCCGGTCGGCGTCGTTTCACGGTGATGCGGGGAGGGGAGCGCCGAATGCCCACGGCGGCACGGTGGTTCAGCGGTCGAGACAGGCACGGAATCGGGATCGCGGTGGTGATCGTGGCGGTGGTGGCGGGCTCACCCGGCGCGTACGGGCGCGCCGGGTCGCGACAGGCCCGACAACGCCGCCGGCAGCGGGTCGCGGTGCAGGACGCCCAGGCGCTGGGTGGCGCGGGTCAGGGCGACGTACAACTCGGCCGCGCCGCGCGGGCCGTCGGCGAGGATCCGCTGCGGGTCCACGACCAGCACGGCGTCGAATTCCAGGCCCTTGGTTTCCGCGGCGGGCACCGTGCCCGGCACCCCGGGCGGCCCGATCACGATGCTGGTGCCTTCGCGACCGGCTTCCTCGCGCACGAATTCCCCGATCGCGGAAGCCAATTCGTCATCGGTGACCTGCCGGGACCAGGGTGGCACGCCGCAGGCGCGCACCGATTCGGGCGGCTGCACACCCGGCGCGAACTCGGCGAGCACCTGCCCGGCGACGGCCATGATCTCCGCCGGGGTGCGGTAGTTCACCGTCAGCGACCGGTACAGCCAGCGGCCGGGCACATACGGATCCAGCATGGCGCCCCAATCGGTCGCGCCCGCCGCCGAACGGCGCTGGGCGAGATCGCCGACGATGGTGAACGACCGTCCCGGGCAGCGCCGCATCAGCACGCGCCACTCCATCGCCGAGAGCTCCTGCGCCTCGTCGACCACGACGTGCCGGTAGGTCCAATCCCGGTCCGCGGTGGCGCGTTCGACGAGTTCGCGGGTGTCGCGCTCGAGGAACCGCTCGGCCAGATCCTCGGCGTAGAGCAGGTCGGTGGCGAACAGATGGTCCTCGTCGTCCATGTGGTCCTCGCGGCCGACCATGAGGTCCAGCACCCCGGCGGCATACGCGGCCTCGGCCGCGCGCTCCTGCTCGGCGCCGCGGTCCTCGGGCTCGTCGCGTCCCAGCAGATCCACCAGCTCGTCGAGCAACGGCACATCCGACACCGTCCACGCCTCGCCGTCCGCCCGCAACAGCGCCGGGTGCCCGCCCGCCGCCGCCAGACGTTCCGGACAGGTGTACAGCTCCGCCAGCAGCGTCCGCGGGGTCAGGATCGGCCACAGCTCGTCGAGGGCGGCGGTGAACCGGTCGTCGGCGGCGAGCTCGGCGCGCAGATCCGTGCGCAGCTGCTCCCAGGCCTCGCGATCGGATCGGGTCAGCCAGCCCTGGCCGATGCGCGCGATCGCGCGTTCGGTCAGCGCCCAGGTGAGCACCTCCACGAACACCGCACGCGCGTCATTGTGGGCCAGACCGCTGGCCCGCGCCTCCTCGCGCGCCCATCCGGCGATCTCGGCATCGATGCGGGTGGTCACGCCGCCCAGCTCGATCGGCAGCGGATACTCCGGCAGCCGTTGCCGATCGGCGATCGCCGCCCGCAGCACCTCCAGAATCTGCAACGACCCCTTGCACCGCGCGGCCTCCGGCGCGTCCTCGGCGGTGACGCGCAGCCCCGGCACCAGATCGCCGGTGGTCAGGAACACCACATCGGATTCGCCCAGCGAGGGCAGCACCCGCCCGATGTGCTGCAGGAACGCCGGATTCGGCCCGACCACCAGCACCCCGTGGCGTTCGATCTGCGCGCGCTGGGTGTACATCAGATACGCCACCCGGTGCAGCGCCACCACGGTCTTGCCGGTCCCCGGCCCGCCCTCGATCACCAGCACGCCCGGATGGTCGAGCCGGATGATCTCGTCCTGCTCGGCCTGCACCGTCGCCACGATGTCGCGCATGCCCGCCCCGCGCGGCGCGTTGACCGCCGCCAGCAGCGCCGCATCCCCGCGCGCGTCCCCACCGGGACGACCGAGCACCTCATCGGTGAAATCCACCACTTCCCTTCCCCGCGTGTGGAACTGGCGGCGCCGGCGCATGTTCTCCGGATGCGCGGCGGTGGCCACGTAGAACGCGCGCGAGGCCGGGGCCCGCCAGTCCAGCAGCAGCGGCTCGAACTCGTTGCCCTCGTCGTAGATCCCGATCCGGCCGATATACAGCGGTTCCCCCGACACCGTGTCCAACCGCCCGAAACACAAACCGTTGTCGGCCACATCCAGGCGCTTGGCCTCCCTGCCCAGCGCCCGCACCTCGGCATCGCGCTCGAGCACCGACCCGCCGTGCTCGCGCAACGCCGCCCCGTAGCGTCCGCGCACCCGTGCCCGCTCGGCATCGAGCCGCTCGTAGAGTCCCGCCACATAGTCCCGCTCGGACCGCAGTTCGTCCTCATCTCCGCGAGCAGTCATGTCGCCCTCCCTTTCCGCAGCTCCTGGCATCGACCAGCGAGTATGCGGCACCCCCGGGGCCTTGCCGCAAGCCCCCGGGTGCGATATAAGTTGGAAAGGGAAAGCAGTTGAGACGCTCCTGCTTCCCGTCCCCGACCCCCCTCCCCGCTCAGGTCCCGCGGCTAGATCTGCCCGTGCTGGGAATCGAAGGTGAAGGTGCGCCCGCCCAGCAGGATCTGCGTGCCGGGGTCGAGAATGACCGGCTGACCAGGCGTCGCGCGAATCCAGACCGGATGATTGGGCGGGCGGATGTGGGTGCCGTTGGCCGAACCCCGGTCGATGACCGTCACCTCCCAGTCCATGAGCCGGATTTCGGCGTGCACGCGCGACATGCCGCCGGAGGCGTCCTCGATGCGGATCGGGTGGGCGCCGTGGCGGACCTGGGTGGAGCGTTCGGGTTCGCGGCCGATGACGATATCGGTGTCCAGCACATAGGAGGTGCCGTCGTCGAGGAGCAGCACGCCCAGCGGCGGGCGCAGGCCCTCGGTGAGCACGCAGGTGAGCTGATCCATGCGAATGCCGCACACCGCGCAGAAGGAGACGCGCGGGTCGTTGAGATGGTGGCGGGCGCACGTGAACCCGCGCACGGTGACACCGCGAGGAGCCGCCGGGGTGGGGGTGGAATGTCGTTGCGGGACAGGCGCAGACGAGGCCGCGGCGGCGCGCGAGGCCCGGGCGGCGGCCGCGCCCGCGCCGGCGGCCTTCGACGCCACCTGCGCGCCGTTGACCGGTTCCTCGGCGAGATGATCGGTTTCGGGATCCTCGGCGGGCGCGGGATCGGGGGTGCGGGCGCGGGGTTTGCGGAGCTTGGGAGTCGCTGCGCCGGAGGCGGGTTCGTCCTGGTCGTCGAGCCACAGCACGGCCCCGCCGCCGGGCAGGCGGCCCTCGCGCAGCGACCAGACCCCCGGCGGCGGGAGATCCTCGCGCGGTGACTCCTCGTCGATGAAGACCGCGGCGGCGCGGGCGGGCATGGGGCTGACCACCCGGTCGACGCTGAAGCCCGCATCGCGGCCGTGCAGGATCTCCACGCGCTCACCATGATCGAGCACCGCGGTGACCCCGCCGTGCAGGAACACCGCCAGCCCGCGCTGGCCCGGGGTCAGCACCCCGAATTCGACCCGCTCCTCGTCCTCGCGGCTCATCAGCCAGGTGCTGACCAGGCGGGCGAAAGTGCGCCCGGTGCGGCGGGTTTCGCGCGAGGCGGCCTCGCGCACCAGCTGCAGCAGCGTCTCGAGCACCGTGATCGCGGTGGAGTCGGCGGTGATCGGGTCCGCGTCGCGGTGGGCCACGACCACCACGACCCCGTCGACGCGGGCCACGAGGTGCGCGCCGGGAACCACTTCCGCCCGTGCGCTCATACGATCCGTCCCCCGTTGAATCGCCAGCGCGGCAGCAGCACCCGCACCGGCCCGTTCACGAACAACCAGAACGCCAGCCAGGTCAGCGTGAAGTGGATCGCGAACGCGGGCAGCGACGGCCGCAGAGACGACGGCAGCACGATCGTCGTGTGGCGCACCAGCACCCACATGAGCAGACCCTCGTTGACGATGGTCACCAGCCCGAACAGGGTGGGCCAGTCCTTCTCCCATCGGAATTGCTGCAGGAAGTGATACAGCAGCTCCCACGCCACCCCGGCCACCACGACCGCGAGCAGGATCGACAGGGTGACCCGATAGGACTGCGCGAGGGAGAGCGGGCCGGTCGGGAGCACGGGGGTGAGCACCAGCGCGACCAGGACACCGATGATGCCCAGGAGCACGAGGCGAGTCTGTATGCGGCCGTTGAGTGTCGGGGTCATGCACATCCTTGGGTGAGGCTCGGGTGAATCCTCGCCGGAATCCGTGGCCCGGGTGAGCCGAAGTCAGGAACCGATCTTCTTGTTCATCACCCACAGCCGCCATTGGCGCAACGAGCGCAAGGGGCCGAAACGCGGGCAGAAGCCCTGGGCGGCCAGATCGTCGGAGATTTCCAGGGCCGCGTATTGCAGGCCCAGGAAGGTGTCGACCCCGGCGTAGTAGCCGCCGAGGGTGGCGCTGCCGGCGGCGTAGACGCGACCGGTGCCGCTGCGGGTGCCGATGAGCTCGAAGGTGCGGTCGACATCGAGGCGGCCCAGCGGATTGCGGCCGGCGCCGGTGTGGTCGAGCAGATCGGCCAGCAGCCGGTGCTCGCGGATATCGGCCTCCAGGCCGGTGCAGTCGATGATGTAGTCGGCGTGCACATCGGTGGGGCGATCGGGCTGCGGGAAAGGCAAGGGCGCATGATTGTCCGGCAGCACGGTGGTGAGCACGCCGGGGCGGGTGCGGTCGGGTGTGAGTTCGCGCACGGTGCCGACCATGATCTGATACCAGCCCTGCGCGCGGCCGCGGCGCAACTGTTCGCGCCAGTTCTTGCGGATCGGGGTGTTGGTGCCGCCCATGATGTTGAGGAATTCGGCGCGCTCGCGGCCCTCCAGTGTGCGCAGCCGCTGCTTGTACTGCCCGCCCCAGGTGCCCTTGGGCCAGTTGAACCCCTGATACGCCCAGCCGTGACCGCCCTTGCGGCGCATGAAGATACTCGGCCCGTGCGGCCCGGCCACATACGTGCGGAACAGATGCAGGATCTGGGTATTGAGCCGCAGCCGATCCCGATCGTCGATGAGCCGCTGCAGCACCCGGCTGGCAACAATGCCGCCGCCGCGCACCATGACCGTGCCGGGCCGCCGTTGCAGCGCCTGATAGACGTGCTCGTGCGGCTCGTAGGCGTTCACCACCCGGGTGGGGTCGCGGTACTTCTCCCGGTAGGCCTGCAGATCCGGTAGCAGCCGCAGCCCCGGATACCCGACCGCGATGTGAACATAGTTGCTGCGGAAGGCGATTCGCTTGGTGGCGGTGGCCCGCTCGGGCGGGGTGAGAATCGTGAAATAGCCGCCGCCGTGACGTTTGCGCACCATGCGCACATGCCCCTTGTACAGTGACCGCGCATAGTCGACCCGATGGTATTCGCGCTCCATCGCGGTGAACACCTGCCCGGCGCGCGGGGTGTAGTACGTGGCGAAAATGGGCTCCACCAACACATTCCACAGCGGCCGCAGCGTCTTCTCCGCAACCGCCTCCCGCAGCGCATAACCGGGAAAGCCCCACAGATTGTCCGGGTTGCCGGTGGAATCGCTGCGCAGCCGTTCCCGGCGCGGAATCTGCGAGACCCGGGTCAGATATTCGTAGGACCCCCACGGCACCTCCTGCGGCCCGAGCACCGCCATGGCCGCCGCCGGCACCCCGTAGATGCGCAACCGGTCGAACAGCACGAACGACCCGATCCCGCTGCCGACGCTCACCAGCGGCACGTCGATCACCGGAATCCCGGCCTCCCCCACCATCTCATCGGTCCACACATCGGTGTCGATGAGCAATTGACTGAGATCTCCCCTCATTCGCCGGATGGTACCGGCCCCGACTTGCGAATCCATTGCCATTGCCTTGGCTTGCTCGCCATTGCCCCGCGGCGACGCGCGCACCGGTTCGGGCGAAGCTGCCACGCGGGCGCGGTGTGGGGACGTAGCATTCCGGTCGTGGCCGATGCGAAACGTCCCGCCGCGGTGCGGGTTCTCGTCTACAGCAATGACGCCGATACCCGGAGCCAGGTCATGCTGGCGCTGGGCAGACGCCCGCATCCGGACCTGCCGCCCCTGGACTACCACGAGGTGGCCACCGGGCCGATCGTCGTCGAGCGCATGGACGCCGGGGATTTCGATCTGCTCATCCTCGACGGCGAGTCCGCCCCGACCGGCGGGCTCGGGCTGGCCAAACAGCTCAAGGACGAGATCGCCGAGTGCCCGCCGATCGTGGTGCTCACCGGCCGGCCCGATGATGTGTGGCTGGCCAATTGGTCGCGCGCCGATGCCGCGGTCTCCCATCCCATCGATCCCATCCGGCTCACCGATGCGGTGCTCGGTGTGCTGCGGAGTCGCTCGGCGGCGTGAGCCGCGCGGCGCGCCCGCTCTTCCCGGCCGGGATCCCTCATGGGTCCCGGCCGTAAACATGCCTGCGGAACGGGCATTCAACGTCACGTGACATTCGCGATTCCGTCCAATCGGTCATAAAAGACCGTTCCGAATTCGATCAAACACCCACCGCGAAACGTCGTGTATGGTGCCGTCCGAGTTGTAGGCTGTGCCGTAGCTCACACGAGCGCGGGATCGGTATCAGTCCAGCCGCCGCGTCAGTCCCCGAAGTCCCCGCGCCGTCGTGCAGCGACGCGCCCTGGGGTGTGACTGGCACGGCAGACGACGATGTCGGCCCGCCTCGGCAGCTGCCGTCCGTACGCGTCCAGTCCGCAGGAGGGGTTGTCTGTTGTGAATATCGAGGTGCCGACGCTTGTTCTCGGCGCGGTAGCCGCCGCGTTCGGGCTGTTCTCCGTGGGGCTCGCGGCCCTCATCGGACCCAAGCGCTACAACCGGGCCAAGCTCGAGGCCTACGAGTGCGGTATCGAGCCGACCCCGCACGCCGTGGCCGGCGGGCCGGGAAATGCTGCCGGGCAACGCTTTCCGGTGAAGTACTACCTCACCGCCATGTTGTTCATCATCTTCGACATCGAGATCGTGTTCCTCTACCCGTGGGCCGTGCACTTCGACTCGCTCGGGGTGTTCGGGCTTCTCGCCATGGCGCTGTTCATCTTCAACGTCTCGGTGGCCTACGCCTACGAGTGGAAACGAGGCGGGCTCAGCTGGGACTGATCAGCGTGAAAGGGATTGGCGCCGAGGGGGATTCGACATAGTGCTTCCCGCCCGCGGGGCGGGATCAGATGAGCCACGGGAGATGTAGTCCGATATGGGTCTCGAGGAGAAACTGCCCAGCGGGTTCCTGCTGAGCACGGTGGAAGATTTGGCCGGCTATCTGCGCAAGAGCTCGCTGTGGCCGGCGACGTTCGGCCTGGCGTGCTGCGCGATCGAGATGATGGCCACCGGCGGCGGGCGATTCGATATCGCCCGCTTCGGCATGGAGGCCTTCCGCGCCTCCCCGCGCCAGGCCGATCTCATGATCGTGGCGGGCCGGGTGAGCCAGAAGATGGCCCCGGTGCTGCGCCAGGTCTACGACCAGATGACCGAACCGAAATGGGTGCTGGCCATGGGCGTGTGCGCCTCCTCGGGCGGCATGTTCAACAACTACGCCATCGTGCAGGGCGTCGACCACGTCGTGCCGGTCGACATCTACCTGCCCGGCTGCCCGCCGCGGCCGGAGATGCTGTTGAACGCGATCCTCAAGCTGCACGAGAAGATTCAGGAGATGCCGCTCGGCGTCAATCGCGAAGAGGCCGTACGCGCCGCCGAGGCCGCCGCGCTCGCCAGCCCCACCACCATCCAGATGAAGGGGCTGCTGCGATGAGTTTCGATACACCGGCCGGCACCGAGAGTCCCCCGGAGGACACCGTGACAGACCAGCACGGGGAGTCGAACCAGCCGATCGATCCCGAAGCATCCGAGCACCGGTCCGACGCCGCGGGCGCCGAGATCCCCGCGCCCGCCGACGAAGTCATCGGCGTGCGCAAAGGCATGTTCGGCGTCTCCGGCACCGGCGACACCTCCGGCTACGGCCGGCTGGTGCGCACCATCAGCCTGCCCGGCGGCAGCGCGCCCCCCTACGGCGGCTACTTCGACGAACTGGTCGCCATCTTGCATCGCGTGCTGGAAAGCACCGGCGGCATCGGGTTCACCGACGCCCTCGAGAAGATCGTGGTCTTCGCCGGCGAGCTCACCCTGCACGTGCGCCGCGAGCACCTGCCGCTGGTCGCGAAGACCCTGCGCGACAACGAAGCCCTGCGCTTCGAGCTGTGCCTGGGGGTGAGCGGCGCCCACTATCCCGAGGACACCGGCCGGGAACTGCACGCGGTGTATCACCTCAACTCCATCACCCACAACCGGCGGGTGCGCCTGGAAGTGTCGGTCCCCGACGCCGATCCGCACCTGCCGTCGCTGTATGCGGTGTACCCCACCTGCGATTGGCACGAGCGGGAGACCTACGACTTCTTCGGCATCCTCTTCGACGGTCACCCCTCGCTGACCCGCATCGCCATGCCCGACGACTGGCGCGGGCATCCCCAGCGCAAGGACTACCCGCTCGGCGGGATCCCGGTCGAGTACAAGGGCGCGCGCATCCCGCCGCCCGACGAGCGGAGGGCTTACTCGTAATGAACAACACCGATATTCGGTCCCAATCGCACACGCAGGAACGACCCGAACGCACGGTCACCCTCGTCGGCAACGATTGGGACGAGATCTCCGCGACCCTCGACGGGGTCGCCGAGGAACGCATCGTCGTGAACATGGGCCCCCAGCACCCCTCCACGCACGGGGTGCTGCGCCTGATTCTCGAGATCGAGGGCGAGACCGTCACCGAGGCCCGCTGCGGCATCGGCTACCTGCACACCGGCATCGAGAAGAACCTCGAATACCGCAGCTGGGTGCAGGGCGTCACCTTCGTCACCCGCATGGACTACCTCTCGCCGTTCTTCAACGAGACCGCCTACTGCCTCGGGGTGGAGAAGCTGCTCGGCATCACCGACGACATTCCCGAGCGCGCCACGGTGATCCGCGTGCTGCTCATGGAGCTCAACCGGATCTCCTCGCACCTGGTGGCCCTGGCCACCGGCGGCATGGAACTGGGCGCGCTCACCCCGATGCTGTTCGGCTTCCGCGAACGCGAACTCATCCTCGACGTGTTCGAGACCATCACCGGGCTGCGCATGAACCACGCCTACATCCGCCCCGGCGGCGTCTCCCAGGACCTGCCCGACGACGGCGTGCAGAAGGTCCGCGATCTGCTCGACCTCATGCCGAAACGGCTGCGGGACATGGAGTTGCTGCTCAACGAGAACCCCATCTGGAAGGCCCGCACCCGCAATGTCGGGGTGCTCGACCTCACCGGCTGCATGGCCCTGGGCGTCACCGGCCCGGTGCTGCGCTCCACCGGCCTGCCCCACGACCTGCGCAAGGCCCAGCCCTACTGCGGGTACGAGAACTACGAATTCGACGTCATGGTCGACACCGGCTGCGACTGCTACGGCCGCTACCTCATCCGGGTCAACGAGATGAAGGAATCGCTCAAGATCGTCGAGCAGTGCCTGGACAAGCTGCGGCCCGGACCGGTCATGGTGGAGGACAAGAAAATTGCGTGGCCTGCCGACTTGCAGCTCGGGCCGGACGGCCTCGGCAATTCGCCGAAGCACATCTCCAAGATCATGGGCACCTCCATGGAGGCCCTCATCCACCATTTCAAACTGGTGACCGAGGGCCTGCGGGTGCCGCCCGGGCAGGTGTACGTGGCGGTGGAATCCCCGCGCGGCGAACTGGGCGTGCACATGATCAGCGACGGCGGCACCCGCCCCTACCGGGTGCACTACCGCGACCCGTCGTTCACGAATCTGCAAGCGGTGGCGGCAATGTGCGAGGGCGGCATGGTCGCCGACGTCATCGCCGCGGTGGCCAGTATCGATCCGGTGATGGGCGGGGTGGACCGATGACAGAGATTCTGCTGAACCTGACCGTGCGGCCGATCCCGTACCCGCAGGAGGTGCACGACCGGCTGCAACTCGAGGCCACCGAGATCATCGACCGCTATCCGCATGCGCGTTCGGCACTGCTTCCCCTTTTGCACCTGGTGCAATCGGTGGAGGGCTACGTCTCGGGCACCGGCATCGAATTCTGTGCCGAGCAGCTGGGATTGACCAATGCCGAGGTGACCGCGGTCGCCACGTTCTACTCCATGTACCGGCGCAACCGCACCGGCGACTATCACGTCGGGGTGTGCACCAACACACTCTGTGCAGTGATGGGCGGTGACCAGATCTTCGCCGAGTTGCAGGAGCACCTGGGGATTCGGCACGGGGAGACCACCGCCGACGGCGCGGTCACCCTCGAGCACATCGAATGCAATGCCGCCTGCGACTACGCGCCGGTCATGATGGTCAACTGGGAGTTCTTCGACGACCAGACCCCCGCATCGGCCAAGGCCCTGGTCGACGCGCTGCGCCGCGGCGAGCAGGTGACCGGATCGCGCAGCGGCCTGCCGCTGTGCACCTTCCGCGAAACCGCCCGCATTCTCGCCGGATTCCCCGACGCCCGCCCGGGCGCCACCGATGGCGCGCCCGGGCCCGCCACCCTCGCGGGCCTGCATGTCGCCGAACAGGATTCGACCGACGGAGGCGCCCAGTGACGACCGCCCTCACCCCCGTCCTGTCCAAGCACTGGGGCGACCCGGACGGCTGGACCCTGGCCGCCTACCGCCGCCAGGGCGGCTACCGGGCCCTGCCCAAGGCGCTGAAGATGGACCCCGACGAGGTCATCGCCACCGTCAAGGACGCCGGACTGCGCGGGCGCGGCGGCGCGGGCTTCCCGACCGGCCTGAAATGGGGCTTCATCCCGCAGGGCCCCGGCCCCGACGGCACCGTCAAACCGCACTACCTGGTGGTCAATGCCGACGAGTCCGAACCCGGCACCTGCAAGGACATCCCCCTCATGCTGGCCTCCCCGCACACCCTCATCGAGGGAGTGATCATCGCGGCCTTCGCCATTCGCGCCTCGCACGCCTTCATCTACGTGCGCGGCGAAGTGGTGCCGGTGCTGCGGCGGCTGCAGGCCGCGGTCGAACAGGCCTATGCGGCAGGCTATGTCGGCCGCAATATCCAGGGCTCGGGCTACAACCTGGAGATCGTGGTGCACGCC
Source organism: Nocardia sp. IFM 10818 (assembly GCF_054655275.1). Taxonomy (NCBI): domain Bacteria; kingdom Bacillati; phylum Actinomycetota; class Actinomycetes; order Mycobacteriales; family Nocardiaceae; genus Nocardia; species Nocardia sp. IFM 10818. The sequence continues at coordinate 4,213,961 of NZ_BAAHJH010000001.1, read as the reverse complement.
GGTGCGGGCGCCTACATCTGCGGGGAGGAAACCGCGCTGCTCGATTCCCTCGAGGGCCGCCGCGGCCAGCCGCGGCTGCGGCCCCCCTTCCCGGCCGTCGCGGGTCTCTACGCCTGCCCGACCGTGGTCAACAATGTGGAATCCATTGCCTCCGTGCCCGCCATCATCGCCAATGGCGTGGACTGGTTCCGCTCCTTCGGCACCGAGAAATCACCCGGATTCACCCTCTACTCGCTCTCGGGTCACGTGACACGACCCGGGCAATACGAGGCGCCGCTGGGAATCACCTTGCGGGAGTTGCTGACCTACGCGGGCGGCATCCGCGCCGGGCACACCCTCAAGTTCTGGACCCCGGGCGGCTCCTCCACCCCGATCTTCACCGCCGAACACCTCGACGTCGCCCTCGACTACGAAGGCGTCGCCGCCGCCGGCTCCATGCTCGGCACCAAGGCGCTGCAGATCTTCGACGACACCACCTGCGTGGTGCGCGCCGTGCTGCGCTGGACCGAGTTCTACGCCCACGAATCCTGCGGCAAATGCACCCCCTGCCGCGAGGGCACCTACTGGCTGGTCCAGCTCCTGGAACGCCTGGAGAACGGGCACGGCGACGACACCGATCTGGACAAGCTGCTCGATATCGCCGACAACATCAACGGCAAATCGTTCTGCGCCCTCGGCGACGGCGCCGCCAGCCCGATCTTCTCCTCCCTGAAGTACTTCCGCGACGAGTACGCCGACCACATCCGGCTCGGCGCCTGCCCGTTCGACCCGGCCCGGTCCACCGCCTGGGCCGAAGGAGTGCGATGACAGCCATAGCCAACTCCAGCACCAGCGGCGGCGTCACCCCCGCCGACATGGTCAGCGTCACCATCGACGGCACCACGGTGTCGGTGCCCGCCGGCACGCTGGTGATCCGCGCCGCCGAACTCGTCGGCATCCAGATCCCCCGCTTCTGCGACCACCCGCTGCTCGATCCGGTCGGCGCCTGCCGACAGTGCATCGTCGAGGTGGAGGGCCAGCGCAAACCCGTCGCCTCCTGCACCATGGCGGTCGCCGACGGCATGGTGGTGCACACCCAGCTCACCTCCCCGGTGGCCGAGAAGGCCCAGGAGGGGGTGATGGAGCTGCTGCTCATCAACCACCCCCTGGACTGCCCGGTCTGCGACAAGGGCGGGGAATGCCCGCTGCAGAACCAGGCCATGTCCAACGGGCGCGCCGAATCCCGATTCGACGGGGTGAAACGCACCTACCCCAAACCGATTCCACTGTCCTCGGCCATCCTGCTCGACCGGGAACGCTGCGTGCTGTGCGCGCGCTGCACCCGCTTCTCCCAGCAGATCGCCGGTGATCCGTTCATCGAGTTGATGGATCGCGGGGCGCTCGAACAGGTCGGCATCGCCTCCGGGGAACCGTTCGACTCCTACTTCTCCGGCAATACCGTGCAGGTCTGCCCGGTCGGCGCGCTCACCGGCAGCACCTACCGGTTCCGGGCGCGGCCCTTCGACCTGGTGTCGAGCCCGGCGGTGTGCGAGCACTGCGCCTCGGGCTGCGCCCAGCGCACCGACCATCGGCGCGGCAAGGTCATGCGCCGCCTCGCCGGGGACGACCCGCAGGTCAACGAGGAATGGAACTGCGACAAGGGCCGATTCGCCTTCGCCTACGCCACCGAACGCGACCGGCTCACCACGCCGCTGGTGCGCTCCTGGGACGGCAGCCTGCAACCGGCCTCCTGGTCGGAGGCCATCACCGCCGCCGCGCGCGGACTGGCCTCCGCACACGGCAATGCCGGGGTGCTGCTGGGCGGGCGCGTCACCCTCGAGGACGCCTACGCCTACGCCAAGTTCGCGCGAGTCGCGCTGGGCACCAACGATATCGACTTCCGGGCCCGCGAACACTCCGCGGAGGAAGCCGACTTCCTGGCCGCCAAGATCGCCGGGCGGGGCATCACCGTCGATTACGCGGCCCTGGAACGCGCGCCCATCGTGCTGCTCGTCGGATTCGAGCCCGAAGAGGAATCGCCGATGGTGTACCTGCGGCTGCGCAAGGCCGCACGCAAGGGCGCCACCGTCGTCTACTCCCTCGCGCCCTACGCCACGCGCGGCCTGCAGCGCATGTCGGGCACCCTGCTGCCCACCGCGCCGGGCACCGAACCCCATCACCTCGACGCCCTGCGCACCGGCGAAACCGATTCCAGCACACTGGCCTACGAGGACATCAAGCTGGTCGCCGCCATGCTGCGCCAGCCCGGGGCGATCGTGCTCGCCGGAGAACGCCTCGCCGGGATTCCCGGCGCGCTCGCCGCGGCCGCGCGCCTGGCCGACGAGAGCGGAGCCGGACTGGCGTGGGTCCCGCGCCGCGCCGGGGAACGCGGCGCCCTCGAAGCCGGCGCGCTGCCGGTGCTGCTGCCCGGCGGCCGGCCGATCGCCGATGCCGATGCGCGCCAACAGGTGCGCGAGGCCTGGGGGGTGGAGGAGCTGCCGGTCGCCCCCGGCCGCGACACCGCCGCCATCCTCGCCGCCGCACCCACCCTGGGCGCGTTGCTCATCGCCGGTGTCGAGGTCGGCGACATGCCCGACCCGCACGCGGCATTGCAGGCCATCGACGCCGCCAGCTTCGTGGTCAGCATGGAATTGCGGCGCAGCGATATCAGCGATCGCGCCGATGTGGTGTTCCCGGTCGCCTCCGCCATGGAGAAGGCCGGCACCTTCCTCACCTGGGAAGGCCGCCACCGCCAATTCGACGCCGCCCTGCGCGATGCCACCGTGCGCCGCGAGGCCGCGCCCATGCCCGAATACCGGGTCCTCGACGCCATCGCCCAGGACATGGGCATCCGCCTCGGCCTGCCCGACGCCGCCAGCGCCCGCGCGGAATTGGCGGACCTGGGCGCCTGGGACGGACCCGCGGCCCCCACCCCCGTGCACCGGCCGCACCCCATCGCGCAACCGTCCTCGGGCACCGCGCTGCTCGCCTCGTGGCGCATGCTCCTGGACCGCGGCAAGATGCAGGACGGCGAACCCAATCTCGCCGGCACCGCCCGCCCCACCGTGGTGCGGCTCGCACCGGCCACGGCCGCCGAAATCGGCGCCACCACCGGCGATCCGGTGACGGTCAGCAACGACCACGGCCAGATCACCCTCCCCTTGGTCATCACCGAGATGCCCGAGCGGGTGGTGTGGCTGCCCATGAATTCCCCTGGCTCCGACGTGCTGGTGCAGCTGGGCACCACACCCGGCCACCTCGTGCGCATCCGACGGGAGGACCACCGTGAGTGATCTGAGTATGTTCGGCCACGACCCGTGGTGGCTGGTGCTGGTCAAATCCCTCGGCATCTTCGTCTTCCTGCTGCTCACCCCCATGCTGGCGGTGTACGCGGAACGAAAGATCGTGGCCTACATGCAGATGCGCGTCGGCCCCAACCGGGTCGGGCCGCGCGGCTCGCTGCAGTCCATCGCCGACGGGGTCAAGATGCTCCTCAAGGAGGACATCGTCCCGGCCATCGTGGACAAGCCCATCTTCATTCTGGCGCCGGTCATTTCGCTCATCCCCGCGGTCATGGCGTTCGCGGTCATCCCGTTCGGGCCCGAGGTGTCGATGTTCGGGGAGCGCACGCCGCTGCAGCTGACCGATATGCCGGTGGGCGTGCTCTACATCCTGGCCATGGCCTCGGTCGGCGTGTACGGCATCGTGCTCGCGGGCTGGGCCTCCGGGTCCACGTACCCGCTGCTGGGCGGGCTGCGCTCCACCGCGCAGGTCATCTCCTACGAGATCGCCATGGCGCTGTGCTTCGCGGCGGTGTTCCTGCTCTCGGGCACCATGTCCACCTCCGGCATCGTGGCGGCGCAGGACGGAACCTGGTATGTGTTCCTGCTGCTGCCCTCGTTCCTCATCTACGCGGTGTCCATGGTCGGCGAGACCAACCGCGCCCCCTTCGACCTGCCCGAGGCCGAGGGCGAGCTGGTCGGCGGCTTCCACACCGAATACTCCTCGCTCAAGTTCGCCATGTTCATGATGGCCGAATACATCAACATGGCAACGGTTTCCGCGCTCGCCACCACGCTGTTCTTCGGCGGCTGGCACGCGCCGTTCCCGATCAGCCTGTGGGCCGGCGCCAACTCCGGCTGGTGGCCCATGCTGTGGTTCACCGCCAAGGTGTGGGCGTTCCTGTTCGTGTTCATCTGGCTGCGCGGCACGCTGCCGCGCATGCGCTACGACCAGTTCATGAACCTGGGCTGGAAGCTGCTCATCCCGGTCTCCCTCGCCTGGGTCATGTTCGTGGCCACCCTGCGGGTGCTGCAGAACGAGGGCATGAACGTGCAGACCCCGGGCATGGTGATCGGCGGAATCGTGGTGGCGCTGCTGCTGATCGGGCTGGTGCTCAAGGCCGGGCACGCCGGAGACGACCGCACCAAGGCCGCCCCGGACGCGGACGCGACCACCATGTACTCCGATTTCCCGGTGCCGCCCATGCCGTCCGAACCGGCGGCCACCGCGCCCAAACCCGGTCTGCTGGAACCGCTCGGCGGGTTCGCGGTCACCGCGGCCACCATGTTCAAAAAGCCCAATACCGAGCTGTACCCGGAGGTCAAGACGCCGACCGCGCCGCGCTATCACGGGCGGCACCAGCTCAACCGGCATCCCGACGGCCTGGAGAAGTGCATCGGCTGCGAGCTGTGCGCGTGGGCCTGCCCGGCCGACGCCATCTACGTCGAGGGCGCGGACAACACCGAGACCGAACGGTACTCCCCCGGTGAGCGGTACGGGCGGGTCTACCAGATCAACTATCTGCGCTGCATCGGCTGCGGCCTGTGCATCGAGGCCTGCCCCACCCGGGCGCTGACCATGACCAACGACTACGAGATGGCCGACGACAATCGCGCCGACCTCATTCTCGAGAAGAAGAACCTGCTCGCCCCCATGGAGCCGGGCATGCTCGCCCCGCCGCACGCCATGTACCCGGGCGCCGACGAAGGCTCCTACTACCGCGGCGAAGTCCCCGGCGCGCCCGGCGAACTCGCCGGAGCCGAAGGAGGGACCAAGTCGTGAGCACGGTCTACACGGTCGCGAATCAGGCCCAGCCGGCGCAGGAGCTGGTCACCCACACCGGCACCGGCGAGGCCGTCATGTTCTGGATCCTCGCCGTCGTCGCCGTGGTCGGGGCCCTCGGCATGGTGAGCGCGCGCAAGGCCGTGCACTCCGCGCTGTGCCTGGCCGCCACCATGATCACGCTGTCGGTGTTCTACATCGCCCAGAGCGCACTGTTTTTGGGCGTGGTGCAGATCGTCGTCTACACCGGCGCGGTCATGATGCTGTTCCTGTTCGTGCTCATGCTCGTCGGCGTCGACTCCGCGGAATCGCTCAAGGAGACCCTGCGCGGGCACCGGCTGGCGGTGCTCATCGTCGGCGTCGGCTTCGGCATGCTGCTCATCGCCGCCATCGCCCGCGGCATGGCCGCACCCAGCGTGGCCGACACCGGGCCGGGCCTGGGCGGCGACGACACCATCGGGGCGCTCGCGGAACTGATCTTCCTGCAATACATCTGGGCCTTCGAGCTCACCGGCGCGCTGCTCATCACCGCCACCATCGGGGCCATGGTGCTCGCGCACCGGGAACGGTTCGGGCCGCGCACCGATCAGCGCGCACTGTCCAAACAGCGCTTCCGCGACGGCAAACGGGTCACGCCGCTGCCCACGCCCGGCGTGTACGCCCGCCACAATGCCGTCGACGCGCCCGCCCGCCTGCCCGACGGCTCCTTCGAGGAGCTCTCGGTCAGCACCATCCTGCGGCACCGGCGCAACCGGGCGCACGAGGAAGCCGCGGTGCTGTCGGTGGGCAACGGCAATGGCAACGGTGACGCCCCGAACGGCAACGGCGGCAACGACTCCCACCCCGGCGGACACGTCAGGCCCGAAGGCGGCAGCCTGCGTAACCACGAAGGGCCCCGTGGCCGCCGACATGACACGGAAGGCTTGCGGTGAACCCGGACAATTACCTGTATCTCTCCGCCCTGCTCTTCACCATCGGCGCGGCCGGAGTGCTGGTGCGGCGCAATGCGATCGTCGTGTTCATGTGCATCGAGCTCATGCTCAATGCGGTGAACCTGGCCTTCGTCACCTTCGCCCGGCTGCACGGCAATCTCGACGGGCAGGTGTTCGCCTTCTTCACCATGGTGGTCGCCGCCGCCGAGGTCGTGGTCGGCCTGGCCATCATCATGACCATCTTCCGCGCCCGCCGCTCGACCTCGGTCGACGACGCCAACCTGCTGCGGTACTGACATGGATACCGCACAGATGATGCTGTGGCTGCTGCCCGCCCTGCCCCTCGGCGGGGCCGTGATCCTGCTGCTGCTCGGCAAATACAGCGATAAATGGGGGCACGTCCTCGGGTGCGCGATGGCGCTGGCGTCCTTCGGGGTCGCGGTGTGGGCGTTCTCCGAGATGCTCGGACGCGCCGACGCCGCACGCGCGGTGCACTACAACCTGTTCAGCTGGGTGCCCGTCACCGGGCTGGAGGTCGACTTCGCACTGCAGATCGATCAGCTGTCGATGTGCTTCGCGCTGCTGATCACCGGCGTCGGTTCGCTCATCCACATCTATTCGGTCGGCTACATGTCGCACGATCCGGATCGGCGGCGGTTCTTCGCCTACCTCAACCTGTTCCTGGCGGCCATGCTCGTGCTCGTGCTGGCCGACAACTTCCTGGTGCTCTACCTGGGCTGGGAAGGCGTGGGCCTGGCGTCGTACCTGCTGATCGGGTTCTGGTATCAGAAGCCTTCGGCCGCAACGGCGGCCAAGAAGGCGTTCATCGTCAACCGGGTCGGCGACATGGGACTGGCCATCGCCCTGATGGTCATGTTCGCCACCTTCGGGTCGGTGGACTTCCAGACCGTGTTCGGGGCCGCCGATCAGGCCGGCAGCGGAACCCTCACGGCCATCGGGCTTCTGCTGCTGCTCGGCGCGTGCGGTAAATCCGCGCAGGTGCCGCTGCAGTCCTGGCTCGGGGACGCCATGGAGGGTCCGACCCCGGTGTCGGCGCTCATCCACGCGGCCACCATGGTCACCGCGGGGGTGTACCTGATCGCGCGGTCGAACCCGATCTTCGATCTCGCGCCCGGCGCGCAGGCCGCGGTCATGGCGGTCGGCGCGGTCACCCTGCTCTACGGCGCGATCATCGGCTGCGCCAAGGACGACATCAAGAAGGCCCTCGCCGCCTCGACCATGAGCCAGATCGGGTACATGATCCTGGCCGCCGGCCTCGGACCGGTCGGGTACGCCGCGGCCATCATGCACCTGCTCACGCACGGCTTCTTCAAGGCCGGACTGTTCCTCGGCGCGGGCTCGGTCATGCACGCCATGAACGACGAAACCGATATGCGCCGCTACGGCGGACTGCGCAAGCTGCTGCCGATCACCTACGTCACCTTCGGATTCGGGTATCTGGCCATCCTCGGGGTGCCGCCGTTCGCGGGCTTCTTCTCCAAGGACCGCATTATCGAAGCCGCGTTCGCGCACGGCGGATTCGGCGGCATCGTCACCGGATTGGCGGCGCTGGCCGGTGCGGGCATCACCGCCTTCTACATGACCCGCGTCATGCTGTTCACCTTCTTCGGCGAACGCCGCTGGAAGGAAGGCACCCATCCGCACGAGGCGCCCGCCTCCATGACCGGGCCGATGATCCTGCTCGCCATCGGCTCCGTCGCCTCCGGTGCGCTGCTGGCCTACGGTTCGGCGCTGCAGAATTGGCTCGAACCCGTCGTCGGCTCCCACCACGGCGAACCGATCATCCCGGTGTGGGCCATCACCTTCTTCGCCCTGGCCGTCGTGGCCGCCGGCGTGTGGGTGGCCTACGACCAGTACGCCCACCACGAGATCCCCAAGGTCGCCCTCGCGGGCACCCCGCTCACCGCGGCCGCCCGCAAGGATCTCTACGGCGACGACTTCAACGAGGCCGCGTTCATGCGCCCGGGCCAGCATCTGACCCGCTCGCTGGTGTTCGTCGACAATCGCGGCATCGACGGCCTGGTCAACACCACCGCCGCGGTCATCGGCGGCCTGTCGGGCCGAATCCGCCGCGTGCAAACCGGTTTCGTGCGCTCCTACGCCCTGTCCATGTTCACCGGCGCGGCCCTGGTGGCCGCTGCCCTGCTGGCGGTGAGGTTGTTTTGAGTGACTTTCCCTGGCTGACAACGCTGTGGGCGGTTCCGCTGGCCGGAGCCGCGCTGGTGCTGCTGTTCCCGGCGAACTGGCGGACCGCGGCGCGCTCGTTCGCGCTGGCGGTCTCGCTGGGCACGCTCGGGGTCGGGATCTGGCTCGCCATCGAATTCGCACCCGGCGGCGAGCAGTACCAGTTCGTCGAATCACACCAGTGGATCCCGGCCTTCGGCGCCGGCTACACCCTCGGGCTCGACGGCATCGCGCTGGTGCTGGTGCTGCTCACCGCGGGCCTGGTGCCGCTGCTCATCCTCGCCGGCTGGCAGGACGAGCGCGAGGTCGGCTCCGGGCGGCGGGTCGCGCACTACTACATGGCGCTGACCCTGGTCGTCGAGGCCATGGTGCTGATCTCGTTCGTGGCCTTGGACATTCTGCTGTTCTACGTGTTCTTCGAGGTCATGCTCATCCCGATGTACTTCCTCATCGGCGGGTTCGGCCCGCGCACCGAGGATCTGGCCATCCGGGCGCAGCGCTCGCGCGCGGCGGTGAAATTCCTGCTGTACAACCTGTTCGGCGGGCTCATCATGCTGGCCGCGGTCATCGGGCTCTACGTGCTCACCGCGCGCGAGGGCCTCGGCACGAACGGCAACGGCACCTTCGACTTCCGGGCCGTCATGGAGGCCGCCAACTCCGGGCAGCTCGGCGCAGGACCGGTGGTGCTCAACGCGCTGTTCCTCGGATTCATGTTCGCCTTCGCGGTGAAAGCGCCGCTGTGGCCGCTGCACACCTGGCTGCCCGATGCGGCCGTGGCCGCCACCCCGGCGAGCGCGGTGCTCATGATGGCCGTCGTCGACAAGGTCGGCACCTTCGGCATGCTGCGCTACTGCCTGCTGCTGTTCCCGGATTCCTCGTCCTACTACGCGCCGGTGATCAGCGTGCTCGCGGTGATCGGCATCATCTACGGCGCGCTGCTGGCCATCGGGCAGACCGATGTCATGCGGCTCATCGCCTACACCTCGATCTCGCACTTCGGATTCATCATCCTGGGCATCTTCGCGCTCACCACCCAGGGCGGGACCGGGGCCACGCTGTACATGGTCAACCACGGCATCTCCACCGCGGCGCTGTTCCTCATCGCCGGATTCCTGGTCTCGCGCCGGGGGACCCGGCTCATCGCCGACTACGGCGGAGTGCAGAAGGTCGCGCCGGTACTGGCGGGGACGTTCTTCATCGCCGGTCTGGCCACGCTGTCACTGCCCGGACTGGCGCCGTTCGTCAGCGAATTCCTGGTGCTGATCGGCACTTTCACCCGCTACCCGGTCGCGGCCGTCTTCGCCGCGTCGGCGCTGGTGCTGGCCGCGCTGTACGTGCTGTGGATGTACCAGCGCATGATGACCGGACCGGTCAAGCCCGGCAACGAACGGCTCTACGACCTGCTGCCGCGCGAACTCGTCGTGGTCGTGCCGTTGATCGGGGCGCTGCTGTTCCTCGGCTTCTACCCGAAACCGGTGCTGGACACCATCGATCCGGCCGTCGCCCACACCCTCACCACCATCGGCCAGCACGATCCGGCGCCCGCCGTCACGCCCGAAGCAGCCCAGACGCACACCGGAGGTGCGCACAAATGAGTGGACCCCTGCTCCACGCCGCCGCCGCCGATCTGCGGCTCGCCGCAGCGGTGCCCGCGCCGTCGATCGAATACCGTGCGCTCTCGCCCCTGCTCATCGTGTTCGGGGTCGCGGTGGCCGCGGTCCTGGTGGAAGCGTTCGCGCCCAGGCGATCCCGCTACATCGTGCAGTTGATCCTCGCGCTCGGCGGCATGGGTGTCGCGCTCGGCGCGGTCATCGGACTGCGCGGCACCACCGCCACCGCGGTCGTGGGCGCGGTCGCCATCGACGGGGTGACGCTGTTCCTGCAGGGCACCATCCTCGTGGTGTCCATCCTCGGAGTGCTGTTCATCGCCGAACGCCGCGCGGACCGCATGCCGATCCGCCGCGAAGGACCGGGCACCTGGAGCCTGACCGCCGCGCGCGGGGTGGACGCCTTCACCCCGCAGGCGGCGGCCACCCCGGGCAGCTCCGACGAAATCGCCGCCACCCGAGCCGGAGTCACCACCACCGAGGTCTTCCCGCTCACCCTGTTCGCGGTCGCCGGGCTCATGCTCTTCCCGGCCTCCAACGACCTGCTCACCATGTTCATCGCCCTGGAAGTGCTGTCGCTGCCGCTGTATCTGCTGTGCGGCCTGGCCCGGCGGCGCCGGCTGCTGTCACAGGAAGCGGCGCTGAAGTACTTTCTGCTGGGCGCGTTCTCCTCGGCGTTCTTCCTCTACGGCATGGCGCTGCTCTACGGCTACGCCGGCACCGTCCGCTTCTCCGGCATCGCCGACGCCGTCGCCCGCGACACCACCGAATCGCACACCCTCGCCATCCTCGGCGTGGCCATGCTCGCCGTCGGCCTGCTCTTCAAAATCGGTGCCGTGCCGTTCCAGTCGTGGGTCCCCGACGTCTACCAGGGCGCGCCCACACCGGTGACCGCCTTCATGGCGGCCGCGACCAAGATCGCTGCAGTCGGTGCATTGCTGCGCATCCTGTACATCGCGGTCCCCGGCCTGCGCGACGACTGGCGTCCCATCCTCGCCGCCGTCGCCATCGCCACCATGGTGGTCGGCGCGGTGCTGGCCATCACCCAAACCGACATGAAGCGCATGCTCGCGTATTCCTCTGTCGCCCACGCCGGTTTCATCCTCACCGCCCTGGTCGCAGCCAACGACGCCGGCGTCTCCTCCACCCTGTTCTATCTCGCCGTCTACGGCCTCGGCACCCTCGGCGCCTTCGCCGTGGTCAGCCTGGTCCGCGACGAAAACGGCGACGAGGCAACCACACTCCCGGCCTGGGCCGGCATGGGCCGCCGCTCCCCCTGGCTCGCCTGCATCTTCTCCCTCTTCCTGCTCTCCATGGCCGGCATCCCCCTGACCAGCGGCTTCATCGCCAAATTCGCCGTCTTCGAAGCCGCCTCCTCCGGCGGTGCCGTCCCCTTGGTCATCGTCGGCGTCATCACCAGCGCCATCGCCGCCTTCTTCTACATCCGCGTCATCGTCCTCATGTTCTTCACCGATCCCCCCACCACCCCGCCCACCCTCGTCTACCCCACCCTCACCACCACCGTCATCGCCCTCACCGCCGCCGCCACCCTGGTCCTCGGCATCTTCCCCCAACCCCTGCTCGATCTCGCCGACAAAGCCGCCACCTTCACCCGCTGACCGCGCCCACCCGAACAGGCCCACCGCCCCCTGCGGTGGGCCTGTCCCATATCACCATCACCGCGAAGCCGGACGCGGTCGGAATCACCGGACCGCACGTCTCGGGACGGTCGATATGCGAGACTGGCGCCGTGCAGCCCAAGCGTAGGGTTCACTTTGTGGGCAGTCTGCCCGCACAGTTGGACAGTCCCGAGAAGGCTATGGCGTTCGCTGTCGACACAGCCGGTGAATTCCTCGATGGCATGGTTCCGGGTTGTGAAGCCGATCCGTATCGCGCCCAGTGGTACGTCAGACCCATCATCGACCGGCTCGGCGGGATCCCGGCGCTGGCGCCGGTGCGCCGCGGTGATTGGTCCACGCTGCGTTCCCGCGACACCTTTCGGCTGCGGGCCGGCCGATCGCTGGCCGAGGCCGATATCGACGCCGCGCTCGGCTATGCGCAGGAGGCCGTGCGCGCCGGGGACGCGCTGGTTCGCCGGCACCGAACCGATCCCGGACTGCGCTTGCAGGTCGGTATACCGACACCTTTCGTCATCGGTTTCATCGCCTTCGAGGCGCGCATGCTCGTGTGGCGTCGAGGCTTTCCCTACTACCGCCCGCTTGTCGACGCCACGGTGCGGGAGATCGTCCGTATCCAGGAGGCGTTGCGGGACAACGTCGTATTCCAACTCGAATTGGCAGCCGAGACGCTGCTCTGCGCGGGGACACCCGCGCTGCTGCGGCAGGGACCGGCCACCGCGGCGGGTCGAGCGATCGCACGCCTGGTCGCCCGGGCCCCCCATGATTCCCGATTCGGCGTGCACCTGTGCTACGGGAGCCTCGACGACAAACCGGTCGTGCGACCGAGGTCGACGGCCCCGGTTGTCGCGCTGGCCAACGCGATAGCGCGACACTGGCCCGCGGGAAGGCAGCTCGAGTTCGTCCACCTGCCCATCGGCGACGGCACGCAGGCGCCGGTTCGGCCGCGGTACTACGCGCCGCTGACACGCCTCGAATTGCCTGCCACCACGCGTGTCATCGCCGGACTCGCCCATCCGGAGCAACCGCTCGCGCAGGCACGACAGGCGCTGGCGGCGGCGGAGTCGGCCTACGGCGGCCGGTTGGACGTCGCGGCCCCCTGCGGTCTGGGCCGTTACGCGACCGTCGACCGGGCACGGTCCGCGGTGGCGCAGGCGGTCGCCTTGGCCGAGACGGATCCGGGCCCGACCCGCGACAGCGGCGGGGAGTAATACCTGTCGGCCTGTTGTGGCGTGTCGAATCATGTTGCGCCGGAACGGCGTACGCCGATGGCTCGACCGGGATGGCGATTCGCGCACACCCGGCGTAGCGGTCGGCTACGGTTACATCCGTGGCCGAAGGTGCAGAAGGACCTGCGTCGGAGCTTAGACGGAAACCGGACTCGCTCGACCCCGAAGAGGTGAGTTCCGCCCGGTTGTACGACTACTTGCTGGGCGGGAAGGACAATTACCAGACCGACCGGGAGATGGCCGGTCGAATGCTCTCTCGCGTACCCGAACTCAAGACCTTGGTCTGGTTCACCCGGGGTTTCCTGCTGAAAGCGGTCGAGATGGCCGCTCATGCCGGTATCCGTCAGTTCCTCGATCTCGGCTCGGGGATCCCGGTCTCGCCCAGCGTGCACGAGACGGCTCGCGAGATCGAGCCATCGGCGCGGGTGGTGTATGTCGACTACGACCCGGTCGTGGTCACCCACTGCGACGCGCTGCTAGCCGGGCCGCCCGGAGTCGCCGCACTGATGGGCGACATTCGTTGTCCCGATGACATTCTCGATCAACTCAGCGACCGCGCTCTGATCGATTTCAACGAGCCGGTAGCCGTCATACTCTCCGGCGTGCTGCATTACGTGATGGACGACGAACGCCCCGCCGAGATCGTCGCCGCCTTCCGTGATCAATTGGCACCGGGTAGTTACCTGGCGATCAGTCATGGGTCCTCCGAGTCCGATCCAGAGATACTCCGGGTGCTCACCGGCACCGACAACACTCCGGCCCAGGTCACCTTTCGGTCCACGGCGCAGACGCAGGCATTCCTTGCCGGCTTCGAGTTGTTCGAACCCGGCGTGGTGCCGGTTCAGCAGTGGCTCCGCCCCGGCTTGCCGGACACGCGGATGGTCATGCTCGGCGCTATCGGCCGCAAACCCTGAGGAAACGGCTGTGAGCGCGAGTATTCTTTGATGCGCCAATTTGTTGTTGGCCGCCTGCACATTCGAGCGTGCATCAGGCGCTGTCCCAGTTGATCAGAGGATGAAGAGATGAAGTCCTTCAATATTGTCGCTGGTGTCGTGTCGTCGATCATGACGGTCGCTGTGGCCTCGACCGGCGCCTCGGTTGTCAATGCCCCTACCGCATTTGCCGCGCCCGGCAATTTCCTTATCACCAAAGACGTTCCCACCGTGGCCGATCTCCAGGAGCAGGTCGTGTTCCTGATCGAAACGCCCGGCGTCTCCGACGAGGCCAAAGCGGCCAATATGGAAGGCGGTATGGGGGCGGTCCCGGTCGCGAACGCCCTCTACAACACCGGTATGTTCCGGGCTCCGTACGGATCCAATGAGATCAGCGGTCCGGAAACCCACGACGGCGACGTGCACACCGCGATGCTGCGCACCAAGTCGGTGGGGCGGCCGGATATCACCGCGCGCGTGGTCTGGAAGCGTATCGACGGAGTCTGGAAGCTCTCCAACAGCTCTGTGTGCGAGGGCATCAAGGCCGTGGGACTGTCGATGTCCTGCAACTTCTGATCAGCTCCGGGCACCGTGATCGATATTCGTGATCTCACCCTGAGCTACCCGGGCGTGACCGTCCTGGAAGTCCCCGAACTCACCGTGGCAGACGGGGCGGTCACCTACCTGATCGGTCTCAACGGCACCGGCAAGACCACGCTGCTGCGGTGTATCTGCGGCCTCGTCGCGCCCGCCGCTGGGACCGTCCGGGTCGACGGCACCCTTGTCCGCGCCCATCACACCACCGCTGCCACGCTCGGAATGCACCTCGACTACCGAGCGTTCGACCCGCGCCACACCGCACGCCGGCATTTGCGCTGGATCGCTCGTGCCCGCGGCATCCCCACCGGCCGGGTCGGCGAGGTGCTCGAGATCGTCGATCTGGTCCCGGTCGCCGATCGCAGACTCGGGCACTATTCGCTCGGCATGCTCCAACGCGTCGGCATCGCCGCCGCACTGCTCTGCGAGCCTCGGACCCTGCTGCTCGACGAGCCGCTCAACGGCCTCGACATCGCGGGTATCCGCTGGATACGCGAATTGCTGCGCGACCTGGCCGATGCCGGGACCTGTGTCCTGGTCGCCACGCACCTGCTCGACGAGGTCGAACGCAATGCCGACCACATCGTCATCCTCGGCAACCGGCGTATTCTGGCCGACCAGCCTTTCGCCCACCTCATGAGCACGCTGGGGCCCGACGAGACCGGCCTCGAAGACGCCTACGTGCGAATTGCCGGGCTGCCCACCCGCCTCGCGTCCGGCGCGGCCTCATGAACAGCCCCGCTGCGGCCACCCTCCTCTGCCGCGGCATCGCCGCCGAATGGACCCGCACCACCGGGCGCAGTTTCCTGTGGACCGTTGCCGTGCCGCTCACCTTCGTCCTGCCGCTGGTCGTCACCTTCGCAATCGCCGCCGTCGCAGAACGACTCGCCACTCTGCCCGGACAGCGTTTCGTAGCCCCGGTATCCACCGTCAACTCCGTGTACTGGGTGATGACCTTTTCCGTCTCGGTCATGATGGTCACCGCTGCCTACGCCCACGGCACCCAGCGACGCGGTCGGACCAGCGATCTCAACACCTTCCTGTTCCCCCGGCTCTGGACGGCCGCGCTGGCCCGGTGGATCTACTACGGCGCCATCGCGGCGATATCGACACTCGTGCTGCTCATCGTCGTGATGGTCACACTGCCCCTGCAGTTCCCTGAACTCTATGGGGGCGTGGACATCACCGACTCGGCCGGTGTCCGGTTCCTCTGGACCGTCCCGGTCTACGCGTTCGCCGCATGCGGGGTGGGCATCGCGGTCGGGTCGCTGATTCGCGCGCCGTCCGCCGCCGTCGCCGTTCTCCTGTTCTGGGTCTATGTAGCCGAGAGCGCCATGAATCTGCTCCCCCACGGATTCACCCTGCAGGCCTACGCCCCGTTCCTCAACGCCGTCGCCGCGACAGGCCAGCAAGTCGCTTTCGTCCCCCGCTTCGGCCGCACCGGATCGCTGCTCTACTTCATCCTCGTCGCCGCCACCCTTTTCGTCGCCGCAGCCGTGCTGCCCCTCCTCATTCGCCGCATATCCGGGCATCGTAGGACGGCACCCACCGAATCAGGCAAAAGCTAGCCGCGGTCACCGGCCCGGTGACCGCGGCGCCGATTGTTCACGCGACGGCGGGACGAACCTCCAGCGGAAGCCTTCTCAGCCCGGGGATGGGCCCCATCACCCGCGGGAGCTTCTTGGTCGAGACCGGCCGGAACTCCCACTGCGACAGCAGACTGTGCAGAGTCGTCTGCAGTACCACCCACGCGAAATTTCGACCGACACACATCTGATTGCCCATGCTGAACGGAACGAAGCTCCGGTTTTTCGACCCAGGGTTCGACGGCGACCACCGATCGGGATCAAAGGTATTCGGCTCGGCGAAAATACGAGGGTTGTAGTGGACCGCCGCAATGCTGTATCCGATATCGGTTCCGGCGGGAAATGTGAATCCATCGAGTTCGACTGTCGTGACACTGCGTCTGGTCTGCAGTATCGGCGAATGGATTCGCGTGACCTCGTTCAGGAAACAATTCAGGTAGTCGAGCTGATCGAGTTTTCGGGGGTCGAGTCCTTCCGCGTCCAAGATCTCGTGCCGCAGTGTCGAAGCCACCTCCGGACGCTGGGACAACTCGTACAGCGCCCAGCTCAGCGTGGCGGTCAAGGCGTCGATTCCGCCGAAGAGGATCGTCACGGCCTGCTCCGCCAGGAACTTGTCGCTACGGTTTTCGCCCCCAGGCGAATTCAGCAGGATATCGATCAGGTCGTTCCGGCGCTCACCGCTGCGCCGGCGCGCCACGATCAGCTCCCGGCAATAGTCCCGCAGTCGCGTGCCGGCCGACAGGAATTTGCGGTTCACCGGCAAGGGCAGGCTCGCCAGTCGCTTCGGCAGCACACTGCCCACTATGGCGCCCGCGCCTATGCTCTCGATCAGGCCCGAGATGAGTTGCAGCTCGCCGGCATCGGGCTCGTGCGAGAACATGGACTCGAGCAGGTCGGTAATCACCAGATCCAACAGCGCGGAACGGGTCTCGACAATCTGGCCCGGTCGCCATGAACTCGCCAGCGCATCCGCGTTACGCTTCGAGATCGGCGCGTAGCCTTCCAACTCCGCTCGATGAAACGCTGGTTGCACCAGACGACGAATATCCTTGTGCTGCTGACCATCCGCGACGATCAGCGATTCCTCGAAAATGAGCCGGATGCGTTCGAAGAGAAGGCCTCGCTCGTAGGCGTCGGAGTTCTCTACCAACATCTTGTGGAGTAGTTGGAAATCGGTAACGACGTAGACAACGCGAGTGCCGATATCGACCCGAACTATTTTTCCGACGCCAGCCAGATCCGCCATGAACTGGACCGGATCACGCCGCATTCTCCAGCCGTGTCCGAGAATCGGCACACGCCCTGGTCCGCACGGGACGTCACGAAGATTCACTACATGCTGCCCTTCTTCTGCCCTGGCCGCCCCGCTACGCGAAGCGGTCCTCCGATCAAGTCGATCATGGCCAACTCCTGGATCAGCGCGTCGGAAATGAGCTCCTGGCAACTCTCGACAGACCTGCCTCGATCCCGAACCTCCCCGATCGTCCGCGCTGGGACTCCGGCAATAGGGTGACAACCGAGCCGGGTCACCGAGGCCTGTCATTCATCAACACACCACGTTAGTCGGGATTGTGTACCGACCACCACCGTTTGCCGAAACGCCAACGACCCGAGCGTCGTTCACCGTAGCGGCCACCCTTGCCGCCGGTTACCGATGAGGAAGCCGGGCGGGCGGTGAACGGTGGTCCGATCGCGGAGAGCGGCGTCTGAACGGAGACGGGGCCTCGGTTGATTCGGCGGGGGTGCGCTGGCGTGTTCCTGGGCGCGGTCGTGTGAGAAGGTGGGGCTTCACTCGTGGATTCGGTGCTGCCGGAGTCGGTTACGGGTGGTGAAGGACCCGATGGAGGAGAGTTTTGGTGGAAGCGGCGTTCGATGTGGCCGGGCTGGTGGGGCATCGTTACCGGACGGACGACTACTACGAGGTGGGGCGGGAGAAGATCCGGGAGTATGCGCGGGCGGTGCAGGATTTTCATCCGGTGCACTGGAGTGAGGCGGCCGCGGGTGAACTCGGGTATGCCGGGCTGGTTGCGCCGACCACGTTCATTTCGACCGCCGCGATGCTGGCCAATCGCCGGCTGCTGGATACGGTCATGGCCGGTTACGACACGTTCGTGCAGACCGATCAGGTTTTCGAGGTGTACAAGCCGGTGGTGACCGGTGATCGGTTGGTCAGCGATGTGGAGCTGTCCTCGGTGCGCCGGATTGCGGGCAGGGATCTGCTCACCATCACCAACACCTTCACCGATCAGACCGGTGACATCGTGCAGATCATGCACACCACCGTCGTGGGCATCACCGACGCCGATGTCGATGCCGGCATCAGCGACACGATCGAGCGCGTCATCATGACCGGGCTCGATACGGCTTCGCGGGCCGCGGCCGCATCAGCCGATGTGGAAGCCGTGGCGCCGGCAGCAACGGATTCCCTACCCGCCGCACGTCTTTCGCCGATCTCGCGCACGCGTAACCCGCGCACCGCGCTCCGATTCGAGGACCTGACCGTCGGCGACGAGCTGTCCGCCCGTTCGGTGCGCCTGACCCGCGGCGACCTGGTCAACTACGCCGGAGTCTCCGGTGACGTGAACCCGATCCACTGGCACGACCGGATCGCCGCCCTCGCGGGCCTGCCGGATGTCATCGCCCACGGCATGCTCACCATGGGCCTGGGCGCGGGATTCGTCACCGCGTGGCTGGGCGACCCGACCGCGCTCACCCGCTACGGGGTCCGCCTGTCGAACTACACGGTCATCGAATCCGACTCCCCCGGAATCGTGGAATTCACCGGCCGCATCAAGTCCCTCGACCCCGACACCAGAACGGCTGTCGTCGTCATCACCGCGAAATCCGCCGGCCGCAAGATCTTCGGCCTCGCCACCGCGGACGTCCGCCTCGCCTGACCTCCGCCCGGAGGTGGCAGGTGCGGCGGTATCTCCGCGGGATGCCGACATCGCGCGCCTGACGCAGCGGACCCGTCAGGCGGCGAAGACCGTGCGGACGATCGACTCGTCGCCGTCGATCTCGACCAGCCCGAAGGCGAGGGCGTCGCCGAGAGTGAGGGCGCCGGCGGAGAGGGCGAGGACGTAGGCCGGATCGGTGCGGACGATGGCGTCGAGGTCGCCGCCATCGTGCGGGCCGACCTCGAAACCGGCTGGTACAGCGCGGAGTTGGAGGAGCGGGCCGCCGATCTCGAGGCCGATCGTGGCCGAGGGGCGGGGTTCGACGCGGGTACCGAGCAGAGCGGGGACCGCGAGGGCGAGCCACTCGGGGCGGAAGGCGTCACCTTCGGGGCCGCGCACCATCAGCGGGGTGGACCAGCGGATCAGACTTTCGATCGGCCCGCGCAGGTCGGCGCCCCACGGCGTGAGGGCGTATTCGACCACGCTGCCCGCGCCGGCCAGTCGGCGCTCGACCACGCCCGCGGATTCGAGGTCGCGGAGGCGGTCGGCGAGCAGATTGGTGGCGATGCCGGGCAGGCCGTCGATCAGGTCGCGGTAGCGGGCGGGGGCGATGAGGAGCTGCCGGACGATGAGCAGGTTCCAGCGATCGCCGACGACTTCGAGGGATCGGGCGAGCCCGCAGTATTGGCCGTAACCGCGCATCATTTCCTTCTGCTTGATATTCTCAAGTCCACTTGAAAGGCTCAAGTCTACCGCAGGACCGAGGCGAGAGGGGAACGCCATGGCCGATACCACCGAGAGCGTGCGACCCGACTGGGTCGACGACGAACTGTTCCCGTTCGAGAGTCGTTTCGCCGAGATCGACGGGCACAGCGTGCACTACGTCGACGAGGGTTCCGGACCCACACTGCTGTTCCTGCACGGCAACCCGACCTGGTCGTTCCTCTGGCGCGATGTGATCCGGGCGCTACGTCACGACTTCCGGTGCATCGCCCTCGATTACCCGGGCTTCGGGCTGTCGACGCCGAAGCCCGGGTACCGCTATCTGCCCGAGGAGCACGCCGACGTGGTCACCGGGTTCGTCGACGCGCTCGGCCTCGACGGGATCACCCTGGTCGGGCAGGACTGGGGCGGGGTGATCGGGCTGGCCACCGCGCAGCGGCGGCCGGGCGTCTTCGACCGGCTGGTGCTCGCCAATACCTGGGCTTGGCCGACCAATGGCGTCCTCCACTTCGAGGCGTTCTCCCACCTCATCGGAAATCCCGCGAGCCGGTTCCTGGTCCGGCGGACCAACCTGCTCGTCAACGCGTTCATCCCCACCGGGCACCGACGGCGGACGCCGGCCGCGGCCGAGATGATCCACTACCGGCGGGCACTGGACACCCCCGAGCGGCGTCAAGCCTCCGCCGTACTGCCCCATCGGCTCCTCGCCAGCCGGGCCTTCTTCGCCGAAGTCGAGGCCGGCCTTCCCGATCTCGCTCACCTGCCGACACTGATCGTGTGGGGCGACGCCGACATCGCCTTCCGCCCGCAGGAGCGCGAGCGCCTGGAAGCGACCTTCCCCGACCACAAGACCGTGATCGTCGAGGGCGCGGGCACCTATGTGGAGTCCGACGCGCCCGAGGAGTTCGTCGCCGCAGTGCGCGACTGGGCAGCGACGCAGCGCTGATCCACCCTCCGAATGTGCCCGCCCTGCCCGGCAGAGCGGGCACATGTGCATCTAGAGCAGCAATGCACGGTATGCCAGGCTGGGTAGGCATGGGAGGAAAACATCTGGCCCGCTGGGGAATGCTCGCGTTGCTCTCGGTGCTGCCCGCGTGCGGCAGCCCCGCCGCCCCGCCCCCGGCCGGACCCGGACCGGACACCGTGCCCGGCAGCGTGACTGCCGATCTCGGCGCGGACTTCACCCTCGCCACCGGCGCGACGGCCCACCTCGACGACGACCGCCTCACCGTGCTGTTCCGCGGAGTATCCAATGACAGCCGTTGCCCGGAGGAACCCGACATCCGGTGCGTATGGGAAGGCGATGCGACAATCGCGCTGACGGTGACGAGCAATGGCACGGCCGCCGAGCACGACCTGAATGTCCAGCCCCCGGCCGACGAACTCGCGGTCGACAGCTACCGCATTCACCTGGTGGCATTGCGGCCCGGCGGATCCATCGAGACCATCCCGCAGTCGGAATACCGGGTGGATCTTCGGGTTTCGCGCGCCTGAGTCAGCCGCGCAGCCGCGCATTGAGCCGGGCGGCCCGGCGGGTGAGATGGTCGCGTTCGGGCAGCGTGGTCGCCGCGCGAGCGGCCTCGCTGTAGAGCCGCGCCGCGGTCGAGGTGTCGCCCGCGCGCTCGTGCAGGTAGGCCGCGGCGGCGGTGTGACGCGGCAGCGCGGGATCGAGTTCGGCCAGCGCGGCCAGACCTGCCCGCGGCCCGTCGGCCTCCCCGACCGCGACGGCGCGATTGAGCCGCGCCACGGGATTGCCGGTCAGCCGCAGCAATTCGTCGTACCACTCGACGATCTGCACCCAGTCGGTCTCCTCGGCGGTACGAGCATCGGCGTGCAGCGCGGCAATGGCGGCCTGAGCCTGGAACTCCCCCAAGCGATCCCGGGCCAGCGCCGCCTGCAGAATGTCGACGCCCTCGGCGATCAGCCGGGTGTCCCACAGCCCGCGGTCCTGCTCGGCGAGCGGCACCAGGCTGCCGTCGGGCCGGGTGCGGGCCGGGCGGCGGGCATGATGCAGCAGCATGAGCGCGAGCAGACCCGCCACCTCCTCGTGCTTGATCTGCGCCGCCAGCTCCCGGGTCAGCCGGATCGCCTCGGCCGCCAGATCGATATCGCCGGAATAGCCTTCGTTGAACGCGAGATAGAGCACCCGCAGCACCGTGGCGACATCACCGGGCTGGTCGAACCGCACCTGTGCGACGGTCCGCTTGGCCCGGCTGATGCGCTGCGCCATGGTCGCTTCCGGCACCAGGTAGGCCTGCGCGATCTGTCTGGTGGTCAGACCGCCGACCGCCCGCAAGGTCAGCGCGACCGCCGAGGCCGGCGTCAACGAAGGATGCGCGCACAGGAAATACAACTGCAGCGTGTCGTCGACCCCCTCGCTCGGACCGGGCGCGGGCTCGGCGTCCACGAGTTCCTCGCGCTGTCGCCGTGCGCTGTCGGCGCGGGCGGCGTCGAGGAACTTGCGCCAGGCCACGGCGACCAACCAGCCCTTGGCATCGCGCGGCGGCTGCTGCGGCCACACTCGCACGGCCTCGATCAGGGCTTCCTGCACGGCATCCTCGGCCGCCGCGAAATCGGCTCCGCGGCGGACGAGGATCCCGATCACCGTGGGGGTGAGGGACCGCAGCAGGGTCTCGTCCACCGTGGCTCACTCGGTGACGGTCGGCGCCGCGGTGTAGAACGGGCGCAGTTCGAGCCACTCGTGAATCGGCTTGCCGCCCGCGCCCGGCGCCGCGGACAGCTCACCGGCCAGTGCCACGGCGCGTTCGTAGCTGTCGACATCGATGATCATCCAGCCGGCGATCAGATCCTTGGTCTCGGCGAACGGGCCGTCGGTGACCGGCGGGCGGCCCTCCCCGTCGTAGCGGACGAAGGCGCCCTCCGGGGCCAGCGCCTGCTCGCTGACGTACTCGCCGGTGGCTTCGAGCCGGGTGGCGAAATCGCGCATGTACTGGATGTGCGCCGAGATCTCCTCGGGCGTCCACTGATCCATCGGCACGTCGTTGACCGCGGCCGGGGCGCCGCGGTAGTGCTTGAGCAACAGGTACTTGGCCATGATGTTCTCCTCTGTGCGGTACGGCCCGTGCGGCCGTATTCACCCCGGGGACGAAGCCACGACCGGGTTCTCGACATCCACCGCTCGAAATTTTCTCGAGGATTTCCGTCAGGCGGTCGGACGCAGGTTGCTCAGCACCCGGATGGCATCCGACAGCGGGATCAGCCGGTCGGGTTGCTCGGCGGCCAAACCCATTTCGATGTACTGGCGAATGAGCATGGACGCCGTGACGCAGTGATCGGCCGCCACCTCCCGCACCCGGTCGCGCATATCCTTGGGCAGCTTGAGCGAGGTGGTGACCATGCCCTGCTCGATCTCCGCGGAACTCGGCGGCAGAGCAGGCATTTCGGGCGCGTCGGTGAAGACGAGCGAGTCGAGGAACTTGCGGGGGTCCTCGCCGGAGATCGGATCGTGCATTGTGCTCATTGGTGTGCCTCCCATGCGGTGAACTCCTCGAGCTGGCGTGGTTCCATCGGCACCGCCATCAGAATCTGCCACTTCTCGGACGATCGCAGCGGTCGCAGAATCACGACAATGGCCCGGCCCTCCTCGGTGCGGCCCCAGACGGTGAGCACCGGTAGCCCGTCCCGCGTGGTCGCCGCGCGCGGCCACCGATGCGGGGAGTACAGCACCTCCATCACTTCCCAGGCCGCGACGTCCGACCATTTCAGGTAGTGGTCACTGCCGATCCACCATTCGAACTCCACGATCTGCGACCATAATACCTCGGTATTACCTCCGGGTGAGATTCGGTTCTCCGATTCCGGCGGCGAGCGATGAATTCCGCAGACCGGCGCCGTCTGCATTGCAGACGACTCGAATCCGGAGGTGACGTATGTCCAAGATCTTGTCGATGGCGCCGGCGGTGCTGCTGGAAGGGCTGGCGCTCGGGGAGTCCCCGCGCTGGCACGACGGGCGGCTGTGGCTCTCGGATTGGCTCACGGGCGAAATCATGTCCGTCGACGAGGACGGGAACCGGCGAGTCGAACTGACCATGGACGGCATGCCCTTCTGTTTCGACTGGCTGCCCGACGGACGCCTGCTGGTCCTGTCGAACGCCGGGGAACCGACACTGCTGCGCCGCGAACACGACGGCTCGCTGACCGTCCATGCCGAACTCGACGACCTCTCCGAATACCCGTGGAACGAGATCGTGGTCGATTCCCGCGGCAACGCCTACATCAACTGCATCGGGTTCGACATGATGGGCGGCGCCGAACCGCAGCCCGGCATGATCGCGGTCGTCCTGCCCGATGGCCGGGCCTACCCCGTCGCCGAGGGGCTGCGCTTTCCCAACGGCATGGCCATCACCCCCGACGGCGCGACCCTCATCGTCGCCGAGTCCTACGCGAAATGCCTGACCGCCTTCGACATCGGCGACAATGGCGCCCTCACCGACCGCCGCATCTGGGCAGACGTCGACGGCTACCCCGACGGCATCTGCGTCGACGCCGAGAGCGCGGTCTGGTGCGCCGCCATGGAACGCTGCCTGCGCGTGCGCGAAGGCGGCGAGGTCCTCGCCGAGGTCCCCCTCGACCGCAGCCCGTTCGCCTGCATGCTCGGCGGGGCCGACGGCCGCACCCTGTTCGTGGTCGCCGCGGAATGGAAAGGCGCCGAAGGCATGTCCGAGCACGACCGCACCGGACAGGTGCTCTCCGTGCAGGCTCCGGCGCCGCACGCCGGGCGTCCCTAGCCCAGGCGGGCCTGGATGCCGTCGAGGAGGAAGTCGAGGCCGGTGCGGAAGGTTTGGTCGGGGTCGAGGTGGGCGGCGTCGCGGATGACGGTGGCCAGGGCCGGAAATCGGCCGGTGGCGAAGGTGCGTTCGAGGTAGGGGCCGAAGGCGGCCTGCCATTGCCGCTGGTCCATGCCGGTGGCCCGTTCGGCGCGGCGTTCGGTGATCTCCCGGCGGACCGCGCCGATGACGTAGGCGGTGACCGCGTCGACGATCGGCATGACGGCGTCCACGTCGAGGTCGGCCATCGCGGACACCACGGCCTCGCCCCTGGCCAGGGCGTGCGGGCCGAGCTGGGGTCGGCCGCCGATCAGGTCGGCGAGCCATTCGTGCCGATGGACGGCCTGACGGGTGGTTTCGGCGAGGGATCTCAGCGCTTCGCGCCAACTGTCTCCGGCCGGGCGGATCTCGGCGTAGACGGCATCGACCATCAGGTCGAGCAGTTCGTCCTTGGTGGCGATGTAGCCGTAGAGGCGCATCGGCCCGACGTCGAGGGCGGCGGCGACCTTGCGCAGCGATACCGCATCCAGGCCGTGCGCATCGGCCAGTTCGATCGCCGCTCGGACGATGCGCTCCCGGTTCAGCGGGGCGGGCGCCGGTCGATCCGGCGGCTCCGGCCGTTCCCACACCAACATGCCGCCGACGATACATCGCATGCCGCGATACAGTGTATTGGCAAATACGGTGTATCGAAGGAGAGTCATGGACATCGCGATCGTCGGAGCCGGACCGGGCGGCCTGGCCCTGGCCCGGATACTGCACGTGAACGGCATCGACGCCGTCGTCTACGAACGCGAACTCGCGCGCGACGCGCGTGGGCAGGGCGGCATGCTCGATATCCATTCCGGGCAGGAGGCGCTGCGGGCGGCCGGCCTGATCGATCAATTCCATGCGATCGCCCGCGGCGAAGGGCAGGACATGCGCCTGCTGGAGCCGGACGGCACCTTGCTGCTGCGGGAGGACACCCCCGCGGACGCCCCGCTCGCGCGACCCGAGGTCGACCGTGCCGATCTGCGCGACCTGCTACTGGATTCCCTGCCCGACGGCATGGTGCGCTGGGGGCGCGCGTTCGCATCCGCCCAGAACGGCCTGCTGCACTTCGCCGATGGCGGCACGGCGACCTGTGACCTGCTGGTCGGCGCGGACGGTGCGCAGTCCCGGGTCCGCGCGCTGCTCACCGACGCCCGCCCGGTGCATATCGGCCAGAATGTCGTCGAGGTCGGCATTCCCGACATCGACCGCACCCATCCGGACCTCGCGGCGATGGTCGGGCGCGGCAGTTACTGGGTGCTCGGCAATGGCGTGTCCCTCGCGGCGCAGCGCAATGGCGATGGCCGGGTGCGCATCGGCGTCAGTTTCTACCACACCGGCGAGGATTGGTTCGCCGCCAGTGGAATCCCGTTCGACGACCCGGCCGCCGCCCGGGCGCGGCTGATCGAGCTGCTCTCCGGCTGGGACCCGCGGTTCACCGCGCTGATCGCGGCCTGCGACGACGCGATCGTGCCGCGCGCGATCACCACGCTGCCGGTCGGCCTGACCTGGCCGCCGACCCCGGGTGTCACGCTGGTCGGCGATGCCGCGCACCTGATGCCGCCGGTGGGTGAGGGCGCCAATATGGCCCTGCTCGACGGCGCGGTGCTCGGGCTCGCGCTGGCCGCGCACCCGCACGACTTGCCCACTGCCGTCGAGGAATACGAACGCGAGATGTTCGAACGCACCGGCGCGGCCGCCCGGATGTCGGCGGACTTGCAGGAATTGCTGATGTCACCCGACGCAGCCCGGAGAATGCTCGAGTTCTTCCAACCGGGCTGAAGTGTCCCCCGGCGGCCTCGCGCCCTAGAACTCATCTCCGATCTGCAGGACGTCCCGCAGACGCTTGGCGAACACGTCCGGGTGCTCCATGAACCCGGTGTGCCCGCCGGGAAACAGCACGGGCTCGATATCCAGCAGCGCGCCCAGCGCCCGCGACGTGCGGTCGCAGAACTGGCCGGCGGAGCTGTCGCCGATGCCGATCACCAGGCGAGTCGCGGCGGCCCGCAACGCAATTCGTAGTAGAGAACGCCATCGGGGACCGTCAGGGTCCCGGTGCTGACGGGGGCGGTCGAGGTCATGGGCACTCCCGGTGATCGAACGGCACGGCACCACTTCCGACGGTACCCGCGCCGAGAAATCATCGGTGTCCGCCACAGTGGTCAGTTTCCTTGCGCCGGAGGGTGATCGGCGGCAGGCCGGCGTCTCCGGCGGCACCGCCGACCGCGACGTGCAGGTCGCGAGCAGCTGCGTGCACGCACTTGTAGGCGGGTCCCGCACGGGTTCCCGAACCTATGTATATTAGGTTTCAGCCTAATCAACTTAGGAAGGAGGCGGATGGCGCCCCGTGCAGGACTCACCGCCGAGCGGATCACGCGTGTGGCCGCCGAGCTGGCCGATGACATCGGGTTCGACAACGTCACGCTGGCGGCGGTGGCCAAGAAGTTCGGCGTGAAGGACCCGAGCCTGTACTCCCATGTGCGCAATGTGCGGGATCTGCGCACGCGGGTGGCGCTGCTGGCGACCGGGGAGATGGCGGATCGGATTGCGGCGGCGGTGGCGGGGCGGTCGGGGAAGGATGCGCTGATCGCGTTCGCGAACGCGTATCGGGACTACGCGCGCGAGTTTCCGGGGCGGTATGCCGCGAGCCAGAGTGGAATCGATCCGGCCGCGGCCGCCGATTCGCCTGCCGCGCAGCGCAGTATCGAGTTGACCGCGGCCATGTTGCGGGCCTATGACCTGCACGAGGCCGCCATGATCGACGCGAGCCGGTTGCTGCGCAGCACTTTTCACGGGTACGCCACGCTCGAGACGAGCGGCGGGTTCGCGCATTCGCGGGCCACCGACAGCTCGTGGCCCCGCATTCTCGATGCCCTGCATCTGCTGTTGCTGCAGTGGCCGAACAGTCAGGAGGACCGATGAGACACGATTATCTGCGGGTGCCCGGCGCGCGCCTGTTCTACGAGGTGCGGGGCAACGGGCCGCTGCTGTTGCTGCTGCCGGGCGGCGGGGGTGATGCGGCGGTGTTCGATCCGATCGCCGATGCGCTCGCCGAACGGTTCACCGTGGTATCGCTGGATCCGCGCGGGTACTCGCACAGCACTCTCGACGACGGGCCGCAGGATCAGCGCGTGGATGTGCAGAGTGATGACGCCTATCAGCTGATCGCCACGCTCACCGATGAACCGGCGTATGTGTTCGGCGGCAGCAGCGGCGCGATCGTCGCGCTGGATCTGCTGGCCCGGCATCCGGAAAGCGTGCACCGCCTGGTCGCCCACGAACCGCCGTGCTTCGCGGTCCTGCCCGATGCCGAGGCGCAGTCGGCGTTCGTCGAGGAGGTGTACACCCTGTTCCGCACCGCGGGACCCGGCGCGGCGGGCGCGCGGTTCCTCGAGGGCATCGGCGGCACCATGAAGCCCATGCCCGACCCGGCCGGCCTTCCGCCTCGCGCTGCGGCCATGATCGGCCGCTTGCTGGCCAATGGCCCGCTCATGATGGAACACGAACTGCGGCAGTTCACCTCCTACAGTCCCGATATCGAAGCGCTGCGCCCGGTCGCCGATCGCCTGGTTCTGGCCTCGGGCCGCGAGACCGGCGCCCAGCTGCCCGCGCGCCCGGCCGCGGTGCTCGCCGCCGAGCTGGGCCTGGCGGTGACCGAATTCCCGGGCGGCCACAGCGGTTTCACCGATGAGCCCGCGGCGTTCGCCGGGCAGCTCATCACCTCGCTGCTCTCCCCCGTGCCTTCCTGACCCGTCGAGACCGGCTCGGTTGCGCCGGTGTCGGCGGGTGCGCTGTTAGCGTCCGGGAATGATCAATGGAGCGCACCTGATCATCTCCGCCACCGATGCCGGGGCCGCTCGGGCCTTCTTCCGGGATGTGCTCGAGCTGCCCAACGTCGACGCCAACGACGGCTGGTTGATCTTCAAATCGCCACCGGCCGAGCTGGCGGTGCATCCGTCGGGGCCCGGCGAGAGCGGCCGGGCCGAGCTCTATTTCATGTGCGACGACCTCGAGGCCACCGTGGCGCGGCTGCGCGCCACGGGCGTGGAATTCACCGCCGAGGTCACGGATGCGGGCTGGGGGCTGCTCACCTACCTGCGGGTGCCGGGGGCCGGTGCGGTGGGTTTGTATCAGCCGCGTCATGACACCGCCCATGACCTGCCCTGATTCATTGTGATCTTGTCAGGATTGCGGCCGATCTCGTTCTAGCCGTTGATTTTTCGTGTATTCCTGAACGTGGGTGGCCGGTGGGGCCGCACGGGTGACGGGATGCGACATGATCGTGGTGACGGGTGCGACCGGCAATGTCGGGGCGGAGCTGGCGCAGACGCTGGCGGGCGGGGGCGAGCCGGTGCGGGCGCTGGTTCGCGATCCACGGCGCGCCGAGCTGCCGCCCGGTGTCGAGGCGGTCGCGGCGGATCTGACCGCGCCCGATGCCCTCGCCCCGCTCTTCGACGGCGTGCGGGCGCTGTTCCTGCTGCCCGGATATCCGGGCGTGGCGCAGGCGGCGGCGAAGGCGGGTGTCGAGCACATCGTGCAGCTGTCGGGGGTGTCGGCGGGCACCGGGGATAGGACCAATGCCGTCACCCGCTACATGGCGGAATCCGAGCAGGAAGTCACCGAATCCGGTGCGGCGTGGACGATTCTGCGGCCGTGCGCCTTCGATTCCAATGCCCTGCGCTGGCTGCCGCAGCTCGCCGCCGGTGATGTCGTGCGGGTCCCGTTCCCGCAGGTGCGCACCGCCTGCCTGGATCCCTACGATCTGGCGGCCGTGGCCGCGCACGCCTTCCGCGAGGAGGCATTGCGCGGTGAGATCCTGTGGCCCACCGGGCCGGAGGCCTTGCGGCCCCTGGATCAGGTGGTCATCCTCGCCCAGGTGCTCGGCCGCGAGCTGCGCGCGGTGAGCCTCACCGATGCCGAGGCCCGCGCCGAGATGCTGCAGACCACGCCGGTCGAGTACGTCGACGCCTTCTTCGATTTCTATGTCGACGGCGCCATCGACGAGTCCATTGTGCGCCCCACCGTCGAGCAGATCACCGGCCGCGCCCCGCGCACCTTCGCACAGTGGGCCACCGTTCACGCCGACGCCTTCCGCCAGGGCGGGACCGACCGGTAGGTCACCGCCCGCAGCCACCACGCGCTCGCCCGGAGCTGCACGGCGAAAGTCACCAGCGCGATCGCGACGACCACGAGCGGCGCCAGTCACGCCACCGCACCGGCCCAAGCGCGACGGGTCAATCACACGATGGTGGCGACATAGCCCAGGGTCATGAACGGATTCGCCAGCTCCTACACCCCAGACCAGTACGACGGCAGATCGGCCCGGAACGTCTAGAGCACGACCATCGCGATCGAAACCAGCAGCCCCACATCGAATCCCACCACCACGGCACGCCGGGTCGAGCGGCGCAATAGATCCCGATCCTTCGTCCTGGATATCGAGCAGGCCGAGGGTCGTGATGCGCAACAATCCGCATGTGGTGGATGTGGACGACGGAGACGACGCTTTCCTGAGGACCCGGCTGGCAGAGACAGCACTCGCCCGCCAAGACCTATCTCTGCTGACCCCCGAAGAACGCGGAGCGATCCGCGCGTATGCATACAACTTCTTCGAGCAAGTCAACAGCGCACTTTGGAACGGCGGGGGTCGGTCGCTGCTCGTTGCCCGCTACATCGACCTAATCCGGTCCGGGCTCGCAAAATACCCGCTTCCCGAATCGGTGCGCGTCACCCGCGAGGCCGCAGCCTCAGACTTCGACATTAGCGACGCAGAATCGGCATACGCGCTGGTCGAAGAAGAATTCATACACAGGGGGTTCATGTCGACGTGTGGGACGGCCTATCCGCCGCGCTCGATTCGTCACCGGCCCGCGGTGATCCTGGATTTGATCGTGCCCGTAGGCACCCCGGCGCTACGCCTGGGCGAGCTCGCTGCCATCCAAACCGAGAGGGAGGTCCTGCTCATCGACGCGCGCAGCTACTTCATCAGTGGTGTCGGCTGGGATGAGGCGCGTAATATGTGGCGCATCCAGGGATTTGTGAGGGAGACGTGAAATGGGAGCGTTGACGCAAGAGACCCTGCGCGTCGAGCGTGTGAAGCTGACCCCCGAACAGCGTGAAGAACGCCGCCGCGAAGCCGAAAAACTGGGTATCAAAATCCGCCGCCGCAGAGACAGCGCGGTCGGCAAAGTGAACAAGTAGCGAGACCGCGATCCGGTGACCACCGGATCGCCGCGCGCAGCTGATCCATCCGGCGGCTCCGACGAAATTGTCGAAGCCGCCGAGCTGTGTCAGCGCGGCGCGCCGTGGGCGAGCTGCCCCGTTCTTCTATGGTTCGGGGTCAGTCGAGGGTCGCGCGTTTCTCGTCGACCGCTTCGAGCAGCGCGGGCCAGTGACCGCTGCGCTCGATCTCCTCGGCCATGGCGGTGAGGGCCGCGGCGTCCCAGATTTCGAGGTCGAGGAAGCGCTGGCGGTTGTCCGGGGACATGGTGGCCGCGACCGGGATCAGTTCCGCCCAGGAGACTTCGCGGCGGGTGGCGTCGACCATGTGGGTGAGCAGTTCCGGGCCCATCTCGGCGGCGATGTCGGCGACGCGGCCGAGGGTCTCGGGGGTGAGGAACTGCAGGAAGGTCAGCGCCTCGGCGAAGCGGTCCAGGTCGTGCGCGGACTGCAGCAGGTCGCGCACCCGGTGCTCCGGCATGGCGCCCAGGACGAGTTCGAAGCGGTCGGAGACCGCGTCGAGTTCGGCGTTGAAGCCCACCATGAGCAGGTCCTCGCCGGATTCGATGTGCGGGAGCACGCCCAGCAGCTGCTCGTCGGTGGCGGCGACCAGGAAGCGGGCGAGGGTGACGAAGTCCTTGCGGCGCAGCAGGTCCTGCATGACCGGCACCAGGATGTCGGTGTCGAAGGCGCGCACGATGGGGGTGGCCGCCTCCGGATCGACGTAGGCGGCGACGTCGGCGAGGAAGTCGCGCGGGATATGGCCGATGAGCGCGGTGGCGCGGGCGGGTGAGAGAGAGCTGGCGATCATGCCGCACAGCATCGGGCCGAAGAAGCGGATCGCGATGGTGATCGACAGCCGGTCCGGAACCAGGGCGCTGACCCGGGCCACGCGCTGGAACATGGGCCGGTAGCGGGCGTCGAGGCTGTGGTGCATGCCCTGGCGCACACGCCGGATGGCGGCCGGGTCGCTGTCCAGCAGGAAGGCCAGATCCTCAGGGGCGGTGTGCAATTCGCGCGCGAGTTTGATCACTTCCGCACGGGCGGCGAGATTCGTCATGGTCCCCCCATGGACGTCGGTTCCTCACGAGCCCGGCCTCGGCCTGCCCGTCAGGAGAACAGGATGCGGCGCACCGCGGTCCGGATCATCGCCGGCAGCAGGGTGAGTCCGTTGTCGACGGCGTCGCCCAGTTCGCGCTCGCGGTGGTCGCGGGCGTGCTCGTAGGCGGCGCGCAGCACGGCGTGGCGGTCCTCGCCGAGATCGCCGAGCGCTTCGACGTCGGCGCGTGCGACCCGGCTCACCTCGCAGAGCCGATCGATCTCCGACACGCCGTCCACGCTAGCCCAATGCGCTTGGGAACACCGGTGTTTCAGCGGTATTCGTGACAAGCTGTAGCACGCTGCGCCGTCTGCCCGAGGAGATGTGATGCCCTGGCTGTTCCTGCTCGCCGTCCTGATACTCGTCTCGGCCCCGATCGTGCTGATCAGCATGCGCGGGCGGCCCTATGCCGACCGCGGCCCGACCAGAGCCACCGCGCTCGGGCTGCTCACCCTCGGCCTGATCCTGCTGGTCGTGTCCTCGACCAGCATCGTCTCCACCCGCAATGTCGGCATCGTCACCTCGTTCGGAAAACCGGTGGGCACCAAGGAGAACGGCCTGCATTTCATCTGGCCGTGGCAGAAGGTCCCGGAGCTGGACGGCACCATCCAGACCAATAATCAGCTCGGCGGATTCAAGGACAACACCTGCTCCGGCGGCAGTTCCATCCGGCTGGCCAACAATTCCACGGCGTGCGTGGACAATACGGTGCGCTGGCGCATCCATCACGCGGCCGCGGACACCTTGTTCCGGGATTACCACACCATCGCCAATATCAAGGACAGCCTGGTGACCCGCGAGCTCAATGCCACCCTCAACGAGATCTTCGCCGGTTACAACCCGCTCGAACCGCAGAATGCGGGCGGGCCCAATCTGACCGATATGTCGGTGCAGGCCACCGAGAAGCTGAAGGCGAAGATCGGCGGGCAGATCGACGTGCAGAACGTCATCATCTCCATCGTCCACTTCGATCAGCAGACCCAAGCCAAGATCAACGCGTATCAGGCGCAGATCGCCGACACCCGCATCGCCGAGCAGAAGCAGCGCACCGCGGTCGCCGAGGCCGAGGCCAACCGGCTGCTCACCGAATCGCTGAAGGACCCGAATGTGCTGGTGTCCAAGTGCCTCGACCTGCTCAACAGCGGTAAGCAGTTGCCGACCGGATTCCAGTGCTGGCCCGGCACCGGGCTCGCCACCACCATTCCGGCGCGCTGACCGGAGCGCGGGCCGTCAGTTCCACAGGGCCGACGGCCCGCCCTCCGGAATCGCCTGCACCGCGCCCCGATCCACCCGGGCCGCGGTGAGAATCTCGCTGATCCCCAGCAGGATCAGATACGGGCCGACCGCCAGCGCCAGCGCCATCATCGACCCGAACGGCACCACGGCCACCACGATTCCCATCACCGTGGTGCACAACCCCACCACTTCCTGCCGCCCCGCCCCCGCGAACTCCTCCGACCAGGCGCCCACAATGGCCTGCACGACCCCGCGGATCATCCACCCCATGCCGATCCACAACGCCAGCAACAACACCCACTGCCCGCTGTCGAAGCACCACAGCCCCAGCAGCAGCGCCACCGTCCCGCTGCCGAACTCGAGCACCTTGAGCGGCGTCGAGATCCGCGTCCCGAACGCCACGATCCACTGCACCGCAGCACTACTCAACAGCACCAGCGCACTCAGCGTCCCCG
Source organism: Nocardia sp. IFM 10818 (assembly GCF_054655275.1). Taxonomy (NCBI): domain Bacteria; kingdom Bacillati; phylum Actinomycetota; class Actinomycetes; order Mycobacteriales; family Nocardiaceae; genus Nocardia; species Nocardia sp. IFM 10818. The sequence goes on along the minus strand of NZ_BAAHJH010000001.1, from coordinate 4,180,747 downwards.
CCACCGTCTCCGTCTTGCCGGGCCACGCCAGCAGCACCAGGCCGAGCGCCACCGAACATACACCGGTGACCAGCAGTGCCTGCCAAGCCCAGTCGGCAAACACCGCAGTACGCCCCTCGATTCGGGTGGTGGGCATAGCGCAATGATATGACCGATTAGTCCTTTTAACCGCAGGTTTGCACACACGGCATGTCCGCACCGCGCGCCGCATACCAGCACCTCCGGCGTGGCAGGCGGTCGCCGACGGATTGCTCCCGCCGGCCGCGGTCAGGAGATCGAGCGAGCGGCGATCAACTCGGCCGCTCCCGGACCGGTGAGCCGACCGGGCGCGGGATGGCGGCCGGTGATCAGGAGCAGCAGGGTGGTGACGGAGCCTTCGACGGTGGGGCCGGTGCCGGCGGTCCAGGTGCAGTCGGTGGCGGTCAGGTGGTAGGCACCGAATTTCTTGCGGGCGTGGAAGGGGAAGCCGCCGTGCCAGACTCGGTCGAGGGCCACTCGGGCGGCGGGGATCGGCATGTCGCGGGGGATGCCGAGGGGGATCGCGATGTCCTGGCCGTGGACGAGGAGGTCCATCAGGCGGTCGGCCGGGGTGGTGCCGATCGGGGTGACGCGGGTGGGGATGGTGTCGGAGAGTTCGTCGAGCAGGCGTGTGGGGGTGCGGGTGTCGGCGTGGCGGATGGCGGTGTCGCGGACCAGGCGGTTGAAGTCGCCGCGGGCGCGGATCAGGTTGATCAGGATCGAGCCGAGACCGGAGTCGGCCGAGAGGATCACGTGGGCGACGACATCGCGTATCCGCCAGCCCGCGCAGAGCGAGGCGTGGTCCCAGGCGCTCGCGGGCAGGGGGCGCAGTAGTTCGACCAGGCTCGCGCGCTCGGCGGCGACGGCGGACCAGATCTGATCGGTGGTCATGGTGTGTGCGGCCATGTGCGGAACTCCTTGTGCGCAGGGGTGTTCCAGTACCGTAGAAATTCCAGTCGGGTGGAGGTTCCAGCGATCGTGACCAACAGCACACGCCGTGACGGCCTGGTGGGCATCGGCGAGTTGTCCCGGCGCACCGGGGTTCCGGTGCGCACCATCCGCTTCTACTGCGACGAAGGGATTCTCGAACCGCAGCGCAGCACCGGCGGGCATCGGCTGTTCGATCCCGCGACCGTGGTCGACCGGCTGCAGCTGGTGCGCCGGCTGCGCACGCTCGGCCTGGGGTTGAACGCCATTGTCGCGGTGCTCACCGAGACCACCTGCCTCGCCGAGGCCATCGCCGCCGAAAGAGCCGCACTGGACACCGAATTGGGCGCACTGACCTGGCGACGGGCAGCACTGGTCGCGGTCGAGGAGGCGTTGCCGGCCGAGCGTGCCACACGACTGGAACTGCTGGCCGCCGTGCAGCACCGCCAGGCCGCCCACGACACCCTCATCGCGTTCTGGCGCCGGGTCCTCGCCCCGATACAGCCGGGTGTCTTCGACGGCTTCGCCGACATGAACATCCCGTCCCCACCGGCCGATCCCACGCCCCGCCAGGTCGTCGCCTACGCCGAACTCGTCACCGCGGCCGCCGATCCGGCGCTGGCCACCGCGCTGACCCGCCAACTGTGGCGGCACGATCCCACCGCCATCCACGACAAACGCGCACTGCTCACCGGCGTGGCCGAAGCCTGCGGCATCGTCGACCCGCTCGTCGCCGCCCACATCGCACCGCGCCCGGGCGCCGGCCTGCACCGCTTCCTCACCGCCCACGCCACCGCCCGCCGCGAGCGCGTCACCGCCGAATTCCGGCGCCGGCTCCTGCACGGCGCCGACGACAACGACCCACGTATTCACCGGTATTGGACACGCACCACCGAGATCACGGGTACCACCACCGCCGGCGCCGCACAGCACTGGCTGTACCGGGCACTCGCACAATCGGCCGAACAGCCGCGCGGGGACGCCCGCCTATCGGGCCGGGCTGGTGTCGCGGGGCCTGAGAAACCGGATGCCGGTAATGATGTCGGGGTCGATGGCGATGACGCGGTGTCCCGGTAGCCAGCAGCCGCAATGCCTCCTCGGGCATGGCGGCCGAACCGAACCCTCGGCCGGGGCGATCATCGGCGACGCCGTCGCTTACCGAGTTCGGCGAGCGGTACCGCCGAGGTCAGGGCCAGCATGGTCATACCGGTATCGCGAATCATCTCGTCCAAATCGTCGGCCGCCCGCTCGACCGCTTCGAGCGCGGCGGCGGCCGCCGCCGGGGTGAGCCGGCCGCCCTCCAGGGCCACGCGCGCGCGATGCAGCTGCAACCCGCCGTCGAACAGCGTCCGCACCAGCCGATCCCCCAGTTCGGCGAATGCCGCCGAATTGCACCGTTCGTGCTCACCCGCTCCCTCGGGAGATCGGCACAGCTGGTGGACCTGCTCGGTCACATCGTCGAGTTCGCCCAGCGCCCAAGCGATCCGATCGCGCGCGACCGGATCATCGCTGCGATCCAGCGCCGCCTTCAAGGTCAGCTCCACGGCGCCGAGGCGCTCGGTGATCTCGGTGTGCACATCGATGGGCCGCAACCGCCGCAGACCACGCCCGGCCGCCGCCCAGCCCGGCGTCCCCCCGGCCGATTCCGAGACCGAAGGCCGCACCAGTCGTGCGGCGATCTCACCGGCGAAGTCGCCGTAGAGCGCCAGCAGGGCCAGCTCGCCCTGCGGTGGCTGATGCGGATGCCGGAAGTGGGTCGACAACATACCGACCACCTGCCCCGTATGGTCCAGGAGCGGCGTGGACTGCACGCCGCGAAAACCGCTGGCGGCGGCGATATCCCGATGCGGCGCGAAGCCCGGATCGATGACCACGTCACCGACCACCATCTGCGCGCTCGCCTGCACCGCCCGCCCGCATACCGAGGCGGTATCGTCGACCACCGAGAAATACTCGAGGAATTCCTCGGCGAATCCGGACTGCGCGATGATTCGCAAGGCCCCGCTGTCGCGATCGAGAATCTGCACATTCCCGAAATCCGCGGCCGTCACCGTGAGTGCGTGCTCGAGCATGCGCTCCGCGGCCGTGCTCAGATCCGGTGCGTCACGCAGCTCGTTCGCCGCGCCCAGCACCTGCTGCAGCGTCTCGGGCTGATCGAGTCCGAATTGCACACACCAGGACAAATGCTCCGCCCGCGCCGCGAGCAGCCGCCTGTCCGATACCGGCGCCGCCGCGCCCGCCGACTGTGCGGCAACAGCTTCCGGCGACTGGTGATCTTTGCTCGTCGTCACGGCGGTGTCCTGGTTCACCGAGAATTTCGACTGAGCAAAGTGTAGACGCGATAGCGATCGGCTACGAGACTTCGTTGCCGACACCCAGTTCAGCGCGCCATCTCGAACGCGCCGGGGGCCGGTCAGCGGAGTTTGCGGAAGAACTCGCGGATATCGGTGGTGAGCAGGTCGGGGGTTTCCATGGCGGCGAAGTGGCCGCCGCGGTCGAATTCGGACCAGTGCACGACGGTGTTCTGCTTCTCGGCGATGCCGCGGATCACGGTGCCGCTGGGGAAGACCGCAATGCCGGTCGGGACGCCGGAGTTGGGGAGATCGGCGCCCCACTGCTGGGATTCCTTGTACAGGCGCATGGAGGAGCCGGCGGTGTTGGTGAACCAGAGGATCGCGATATTGGTCAGCAGCATGTCGCGGTCGATGGCCTCGTCGGGGGTGGATGTGGCGGGATCGGCGAAGGTGTGGACCACGTCCAGGATCCAGGCGAGGGTGGCCGCCGGGGAATCGGAGACGGCGGGAGCCAGGGTCTGCGGGCGGGTGGAGTGCATGCCGGCGTAGCCGGAGGTGTCCTGGCTGCTCCAATCCTGCAGGGCGGCAATCTTTTCCTGATCGGCGGGGCTGTAGGCGGAGCCGTCGTCGTCCCAGGACGGAATGGTGATGGGGTCGTTGAGATGCACACCGACGACATGCTCGGTGTCGATGCGCCCCAGCTGCGGCGCGATGAACGAGCCCGCGTCACCGCCCTGCGCGCCGTAGCGTTCGTAGCCCAGGGCGGCCATGAGTTTCGCGATCAATTCCGCGCCGCGCTCGGTGGCCGCGTCACCGGGCCGCTGGGTCGGGCCGGAGAAACCGAAGCCGGGCAGAGTCGGAATCACCAGGTGGAAGGCGTCTTCCGCGGCGCCGCCGTGCGCACGCGGATCGGTGAGCGGGCCGATGACCTCGGTGAAATCCTGGAACGGCCAGCCGTGCACCAGCACCAGCGGCACGGCGTTCTCCTCCGGAGACCGGACATGCGTGAAATGCAGGCGCTGCCCGTCGATTTCGGTGACGAATTGCGGAATCTGATTCAGGATCGCCTCCTGTACCCGCCAGTCGAAGCAGGTGCGCCAGTACTCGGCGATCTCGCGGACATAGGCGGTGGGGATGCCGTAGCTCCAGTCCACGCCGGGCAGTTCGTCGGGCCAGCGGGTATTGGCGAGGCGTGCGTTCAGATCGTCGAGGGCGGCCTGCGGGATGTCGATGCGGAAGGGCTCGAAGTTCGTCATGGGGTAAACGTATGAGGCCCTTGGGCCAAGTTCTGTCCTAAGCGGATGGCAATCTGGCGCCATGCTCGAAACATCGGCTCGACTGCTGCGCCTGCTGTCGCTGTTGCAGACCCACCGCGATTGGTCCGGTCCGGATCTGGCCGCCCGGCTCGGGGTGAGCACGCGGACCGTGCGCCGGGATGTGGACCGGCTGCGGGAACTCGGCTACCCCGTCGATGCCGTGCAGGGCACCGCCGGATATCGGCTCGCGGCCGGCAGCACCCTGCCACCGCTGCTGCTCGACGACGAGGAGGCCCTCGCGGTGGCGGTCGGGCTGCGGACCACGACCGGCGGCACCGTGGCCGGCATCGAGGACGCGTCGCTGCGCGCGCTGGCCAAGCTGGAGCAAGTCATGCCGTCGCGGCTGCGGCATCGGCTGCGCGCCTTGCAGCGCTCGGTGATTCGCGTGCAGACCGAGGCGCCGCGGGTGGAGCCCGAGGCGCTCATCGCCATCTCCGACGCCTGCAACCGGCACGAGCGGCTGCGCTTCGACTACACGAACTATCAAGGGCGGCAGTCGATCAAGGAGGTCGAACCGCAGGCGCTGGTGAACTTCAATCGGCACTGGTACCTGGTGGCCTGGGATGTGCGGGCCGAGGATTGGCGCTCCTATCGCGTCGACCGGCTCAACCCCCGCATCCCCACCGGACCGCGCTTCCCGCCCCGTGAGCCACCCGAGGGCGATGTCGTGGTCTACCTGTCGAATCAGTTGTCCAGCACTGCGTGGCCGCATCGCGCGACGGTCGTCCTGCATCGTTCCGCCGCCGAACTGTCCGAGCGGATCTGGCCGGGAATGGGCGTGCTCGAGGCCATCGACGACGCCAGCTGCCTGCTGCACCTCGGCGCGGATTCCCCGTGGGCGCTGTCGTGGATGATCACCTCCATCGACACCGATTTCACCGTCACCGGGCCCCCCGAACTCGTCGAGCAGATCGACCGCCTGGCCCGCCGCTGCGCCGCCGCTACCGCCAAGCCCTGACCGGCCGACGGCCTCCGCTCAGGACCGCCCGAACGCGGCCCGCGCGACCTAGGCTGGACAGCGGGGGTTTTCCGCTGCGGCGCAGGCGAAGGGATCGGCACCGTGACCACGACATTTCCACCCGGACCGCGATTGCCGCGGGCCGTGCAGACCGCGATGTACGCGAAATGGCGCGGTGCCCTGCTCGGGCTGGCGGCGCGCCGCTACGGCGAGGTGTTCACGCTGCACCTGGTGCCGCCGTATGCGGAGAATCTGGTGGTGTTCTCCCGCCCCGAGCACATTCGCGAGATCTTCGCCGCCGATCCGGCGGATCTGCATGCCGGAGAGGGCAATCGACTGCTGGTGTACATCATGGGCGAGCATTCGGTGCTGCTCACCGATGAGGCCGAGCATGCCCGGGCACGGCGGCTGCTCATGCCCGCGTTCTCCGGGTCGGCGCTGCGCGGCTATCGCGGGCTGGTGGAGTCCATCGCGAAAACGCATGTCGATCGCTGGGCCGACGGGTCCACGGTGCACACCCTGGACCGGATGAACGAGCTCACCCTGGATGTGATCCTGCAGGTGGTGTTCGGGCTCACCGACGAGCGGCGGCGCGCCGAACTGGCGCCGCGGTTGCGGCGCATCGTGAATGTGAATCCTCTGGTGTTCTTCGGATGGCGCGATCCACGGCTGCAGCGGTTCGGGCTGTGGAAACGGTTCCGCGACAATCAGATCGCCATCGACGAGCTGTTGTACCGGGAGATCGCGCAGCGGCGCGCGCATCCGGATCTCGCGCAGCGGGCCGATGTGCTGTCGCGGCTGCTGGCGGTCGGGTCCGGGGAGAATCCCTCGGATACGCCGCTGTCGGATGCGGAGTTGCGCGATCAGCTGATCACCTTGCTGCTGGCCGGTCACGAGACCACCGCCTCGGCGCTGGCGTGGACCTGCCATGAACTCGCCGCCGCACCCGATATCCAGGTCACCGCCCGCCGGGCCGCCCACGACGGTGACGACAAGTATCTGGAGGCCGTGCTCAAGGAAGCCCTGCGGCTGCGGCCCGTGATCGCCGCGACCGGCCGGAAACTGACCCGCGACATGACCATCGGCGGCGTGAACCTGCCCCGGGGCACCGTCGTGTCCACCTCGATCCTGCTCGCCCATCGCCGTCCCGACGCCTATCCCGACGTCGCCCGCTTCCGGCCCGACCGTTTCCTCGACGGCACCATCGCCCCGAATACCTGGCTGCCCTTCGGCGGCGGCGTGCGGCGCTGCCTCGGTGCGGGCTTCTCGCTCATGGAGGGCACGGCGGTATTGCGGGAAATCCTTACCCGCTACCGGCTTTCGCTGCCCTCGGGCGAATCCGCCGAACGCGCGCGCATCCGCAATATCACCCACGTCCCCGCCCATGGTGCGCGAGTCATCCTGACCGCCAACGACTCCCGGGGGCGCGGATTCGGGGTTTGATAGACCCCATGAGTGACAGCCGACCGACGCCGATGATCTACGACTCGGTGGTGGAGTTCGTCGAGAACTATCTGAGCCTGGTGTACCGGCGCGACGTGACCGAGCATTCGCGCCGGAAGTGGTGCCCGGAGTGGTGGAAACACGCGGAGGCGGTCGCGCGACTGGACGCGGTCTGGCGCACCTGGGAGCACTACCGCACCGACGGCAAGACCGGATTGAGCGTGTGGTTCCTGGATCACGGCGACCCGCACATGCGCGAATTGTTCGACAGCGACGGGCCTTTCAAATTCTGCTCACCGACCCGCGGGCATCAGGACACGCTGCCGCCGCTACCGCTGAAATCCCCGCAGCAGGGGTTGTTCCGCTCGCCGTACAAGGACTTGAAGGACGATCCCACAGCGCCGTAGCGGCGGGCTCACCGCTCGACCGGGGAACGCCGCCCGCGCTGATCGGCGGTCGCGAACCCCACACACTCGGGGCATTCGGCAATGATCGGGTGCCGGCACTCGGTGAGATGCTCGAGGAACCGGTCGGTCGCGCGCAGCAATGCGAGGCGCTCTTGTACTTCCGCGCGCTTGTCCGCGATGAGCGCCAGCCGGTCCGCGCGAGCGCCGGCGCCGAGGCGGCGGATCTGCTCCAGCGACAATCCGGTGCGCTGCAGGATGCGGATGAGCCGCGCCCGATGCAGGGTCTGCTCGTCGTAGTGCCGATGCCCGGACGGTGTGCGCGGCGGATGGAGCAGGCCGACCGATTCCCAGTGCCGCAGCACATGGGCCTCGATGCCGAGCACCGCGGCGGCGTCGCCGATGCGGACCGCGTCGACAGTGGTCATGAATTCACCTCTTTACTTCACGTCGACCTCAAGTATTAACGTTCGTCCATGTCCGATCCAGTTCGTACCCCCAGCCTTGTCCAATGCTGCGTCGCGGCAACCGGTCTGATCACCGGCGCGGTGCGCCCGCGCCCGGCCGACCAGCGGTTCCTGCGGTCGATCACCGATGCGGGACTGCCCGTGCCGCAGCGCACCGTGCGCGTGACCGCACTGCCGCAGGCGCCGCGCGAGGTGCCGACCGCGGTGATCGTGGAGGGCCGGTTCACGCCGCGGCGGATCACCAATTCGCTGACCTCGTTCCTGGTCGAGCATCCCGAGGCGGCGTTCCTGGTCGATCCGAGCGTGTGCGAGGACGCCGAGCACCGCGCCCTCGCCGAACTGCCGTCCGTCTTGCGGGCGGTGGTGCGCCCGCCGGCGAGCACCATCCCCACCATGACCGCGCTCGCGCAGCTGCCCGGGCTGCCGGCGCCGCAGTTCGCGCTGCCCACCCACGCGCACTGGGATCACGTGTGCGGGCTGCTCGATATGCCCGGGCTGCCGGTGCACCTGCATCGCGTCGAACGCGACTGGGTCATGTCCGGTCCGATCGCGCCCGTGGGCGGGGTGCGCGCCTCGCTGCGCGACCGGCCGGTCGTGGAGTACGACCTCGACGGCCCGCCGGTGCTCACCTTCACCCGCAGTCACGACCTGTTCGGGGACGGCAGCGTGGTGCTGGTGGACCTGTCCGGCCACACGCCCGGCAGCATCGGCGTGCTCGCGCACACCGAACACGGCTGGGTGCTGCTGGCCGGCGATTCCGCCTGGCACACACTGCAAATCGACAATGTGCGCCAGAAATCCAGTTTCCCGGGCAATTTCGTCGACACCGACCGGGATCTGGCGTTCAAGACCTTGCATCGACTGCACCTGGCGCGGCGCCTGGCCACGGTTATCCCCACCCATGACCACGAAGCGACCAGTCGCCTCGCGAGCACTCGGCCGGAGCGCTTCGACGCCGTACCGTGAACTCATGGAGATCACCGTTCGCCCGGCACTGAAATCCGATATCCCCGATCTGGGGCGTGTGCTGGGCATCGCCTTCACCGACGATCCGATCATGAGCTGGTTCATCCCCGATGCGGCGGTGCGCCCCCAGCGCGCGGCCCTCTTCTTCGGCACCCTCACCCGCCATCAGTTTCTCGACCACGGCGGGGTGGAAGTGGCGCTGGACGACAACGGGGTCATGGTCGGCGCGGCGGTGTGGGCGCCGCCGGGGCACTGGCACACCTCCAAGCTCACCACCCTGCGCTGCCTGCCGGGGCTGGCGCGCGCCTTCCGCTCCCGGCTGCCATTGGGCGCGGCCATGTCCGATCGGATGGCGCAGGCGCATCCGCGCGAACCGCACTGGTATCTGGCGTTCATCGGCACGCTGCCCGCGGCGCGCGGGCGCGGATACGGTCAGGCGCTGATCAATTCGCGGCTGGACCGCTGCGACGCCGAGGGCGCACCCGCCTATCTGGAATCCAGCAAGCCCGACAATGTGCCCTACTACGAGCGGTTCGGATTCGTGAAGACCGGTGAACTCGACGCCACCAAGGGCGGACCGCTGATCTGGCCGATGTGGCGGGCCCCGCGCACGGCCGACTAGGTCGCGACAGGTCCGGTGTCCGGGGCGCGGCGGGTCAGGTGCGCGGGGCCAGGCGCCAGAGGGAGGTCACTTCGGCGGCGCGGGCGGTGTGCAAGGGATCGGTCGCGTCGCGGGCGCGGGGGTGGCGGGGGCTGGTGCCGGTCTTGTCCAGCACCTCCAGACCGGCCTCGGCGATGAGGGCGGGGACTTCGTTCTCGTCGCGCAGGCCGAGGCGTTCGGCCAGATCCGAGAGCAGCAGCCAGCCCTGTCCCCCGGGTTCGAGATGTTCGGCCAGGCCGGCGAGGAAGCCGCGCAGCATGACGCTGTCCTGGTCGTACACACCGGTTTCCACCGCGGAGGTGGGGCGGGTCGGCAGCCACGGCGGGTTGCAGACGATGAGATCGGCGCGGCCGGGCGGGTAGAGCGCCGGGCCGGTGATGGCGATCCGGTCGGTCAGCCCCAGGCGGCGGATATTGTCGCGGGCGCAGATCAGCGCGCGGGGATTGTTGTCGGTGCCGACAATGCGGTCCACGCCCCGCCCGGCCAGTACGGCGGCGAGCACACCGGTGCCGGTGCCCAGGTCGAATGCGTTGCGCGGCAATCGATCCGGGAGTTGCGCCCGCGCGACCAGGTCGACGTACTCGCCGCGCACCGGGGAGAACACCCCGTAGTGCGGGTGGATGCGCGCACCCAGCGCGGGCACCTCCACACCACGGGCGCGCCATTCGTGCGCGCCGATCAGGCCCAGGAGTTCGGTGAGGGCGACGACGCGGGAATCCTGCGGCGGCCCATAGGCTTCCGTGCACGCCTGCCGGACCGCGGGTGCGCGCCGCAGCGTCAGGGCGTGATCGTGGTTCAGTTCCACCAGCACCCGGCCCAGGACCCGGGCGCGATGCCTGCGGGCGCGGCGGTGCAGGTGGAAGCATTCGGCGGGATTCGCGCCGCTCGGGCGCGGCTTGCGATCGATGCGGCGGCCCATGGCGTTCAACAGGTTCCGCGCATTGTGGTAGTCACCGCGCCACAGCAGCCCGGTGCCTTCGCAGGCCAGTTTGTAGGCGGTGTCGGCGGTCATCCGATCGTCGGCGACGACGATGCGTCTGGGTGGCGCGCTGTCGTTCTCGGAATGCCAGCGAGCGCAACGGGTGGAGTCGTCTTCGGCCCACGAAATCACGGACATAGCAGAGGGTCGTACCCAGCCTTTCACGCGCGGATGCGTTCGAGTCTGGCACGACCCTCCGATGCGGCCAACCGATTTACCGGCGGGCCCTCACTGCTTGCGGGCCAGCCCGCCGACGATCAGCTTGGTCCACTGCTCCACATTCGGCCGCGGCTCGGTGTCGGGCCGCCAGTCCGCGCACGGCACCAGGCCGGGCTCGAGCATCTCCAGATCACCGAAGTAGGACCGGATCTCCTCGTGATTGCGCCAGGTGCCGCGGCCGAACGCCTCCAGGATCTTGCGTTCGGTCTCCTGCGCCTCGCGGTCGCCGCCCTTCTGGAAGTGGGCGATATAGAACAGGCTGCCGGGTGCGGCCAGATCCGACCAGTAGCGCACCACGCCGGCCGGGTCCTCGTCGTCGTTCACGAAGCTGAGGGTCACCGCGAACAGGATGCCGACCGGTTCGTCGAAGTTGATGAGCCGCTGCACATCCGGATGCTTGTGGATGCTGGCGGGATCGCGCACATCCGCTTCGAGCAGCACGATGTTCTCGTCGACCGCGAGTAGCGCGCGACCGTGCGCGGCGACGAACGGATCGTCATCGATGTAGACGATGCGGGCGTCGGGCTGCTCGGCTCGCACCACCTCGTGCACATTGACCGCGGCCGGCAGCCCGCAGCCCATATCGATGACTTGACGGATGCCCTCGGCGGCCATGGCCCGCGCAGCGCGAAGCACGGCTTCGCGGTTCGTGATGGCCAGCAGCTCCGAACCCGGCAGGTCACCGGTGAAGTAGTCACCGAGATCCTTGTCCACGCCGTAGTTGTCGCGCCCGCCGAGAACGTAGCTGTAGACACGGGCCACACTCGGCCGTGACTGCCGCGCTCGCATGGCGTTGATATTCAAGTCGTCACACCCCTTTACCCTCCGTGCACCGGTGGTCAGTGATCGCACGGGCGGCCCGCCGGCCAATCGGACCGCGATCGGAAGATCATTCCAGATCGGGACCGTGCGGAGGCGCCTTTCGATAGATGACGATACCCGCTCACATCCAGCAATATGTAGGACTCGAAGCCACCCGGGATGACATATCTGCGTGCGAGTCATTCGTTACGGGTCTTGCAAAACGAGTGTGCGGCACGGGAATTCTGCGATGAATCACCGCTTTGTCCGTTAAATCCCTAAAGTACGAATCTACTGATCAAACGGCCGGATGGCCCACCCGCGACGGCGTGGCCGAGCGCATCGACGCGACGGGATTCCTCCGTGCGATCCGGTTGCCGCCGACCGCGGTTCGTGATGGCGGCCCACTCGTCGGCCGGTCTCAGCGCGACGGCTCCGCCTGCGGGTCGCGGCGCGCGAGGAGTTCGTCGAGTTGCCGCTCCGCGCGCTCGGCGCGGGCCAGTGTCTGCGCGCGCGCATCGTCGAGCGCCGCCAGCCGTTCGGCCGCCTCCTGCCGCGCGGTCTCCAGCGCCGCAGCCGATTCCGTCCGCACCCGCCCGCTATCCGCCGCGGCCTGCCTGCGCGCCTCGGCCAGCTCGCCCCGCACCCCCTCGAGCTCCCCGCGCACCCGGGTCAGCTCCTCCCGCGTCTCGACGACCGCCAGATTGCGTTCGGCCACCGCGGCTTCGGCCCGCTCGATCGCCCGCTCCGCATCGGCGGCCCGCTGCACGGCCAGATCACGCTCCGCACCCGCCGCCGTAATCCGCTGCGTCGTCTCCCGCCGCACCTGTTCGACCTCGGTCGCCGCCTTCGACCGCGCCAGCTCGATCTCCTCCCGCGCCTGCTCCCGAGCCCGCTCCACTTCTTCGGCCACCTCCCGCCGAATACTGCGAATCTCCGCCTCCGCCTCCGCCCGCGCCGCGAACACATCATCGGCGGCCTGCTTGGTCACCCGCTCCACCTCCCGCAAGGCGTCATCCCGCGCACTCAACGCCTCCGCGATCCGCGCCTCCGCCGCCTCCGCAGCCGAAGCCGCATCCTCCGCAGCCGATTCCGCCGCCGCCCGCGCCTCCTCGGCCTCCCGCCGCGCCTGCTCGGCCGCCACCGTGGCAACCTCCGCCTCCGCAATCCGCCGCGCCGCATCCGCCTGCACGGCCTGCACCTGCGCCTCGGCCACCGCGGGATCGGCCAATGTGGACAACTCCGCCACCGCCGCATTCAACGTCGTCCCGAGCTGATCGGCCACCGCCCGAAACTGCCCGAGCAACTCATCGGCCCGCAACCGCGCCACAGTCACCGGACCCTGTTGCGTCACAGTGACGTTCGCCGCCCCAACCTCACCCTCCCCCTGCTGCCGCCGCTGCCGCTCCCGCCACGCCCTCCACCGCGTGTGATCCGGATGATCACAGTACTCCGAAGGCCGCCCCGGCCCCCCGCCACGCGTAATCGGCTTCGTGCACCCGGGGTAGTTGCAAATCGTCGTAGACACTCGCAAATCGTAGCGTTGGTTTCGTCATTACCAACGGAACAACACGAAACGAAACCCAAACCGCCCCAAATCATTCCCCGCCACTCTGACCTCCGATAAGTGAACCTTATCGGCGGTCAGGCGGCCCGACTTCCTCAACGTGACCGGCCGAACAATACGTTTCGTTTGGTGGCGGCCAACGCAACGTAAGCACGACGAATCTCTGCGAAAACTGTGCTCGCTTGTACGCCCGTACCAGTCGCGGCCGCCCGCCCACTGACCGCGCCGCGCTCCGGCTCGACGGCAGGAGATACAGTGCGCTGGACCGGACCGACAGATTCGGAAGCGAGGGATTCGAGATGTCCGATGCTGAACCGGTGAGCTGGAAACACCTTCAGACGCGGAAGCCCAGCGATGCCGACCGGGATGCGTTGCGGGCGGAGCTGGTCGAGCGGGCTGTGGCGGTCAGGGACAAAGGGTGGGAGGCCTACCGTTCGGAGTGGTCCAACGGTGAGCTGGCCGGTGTCGCGTACCTGCTCGCGGATGCCGCGATGCTGGAGGAGCTCGAGGAGCACGAGGGGTCGGTGCTGACGCGGTTCGCTGGGCAGCTGTACGGGTTCAATGGGGCGCGCCAGGATATCGAGGCGGGATTGGTGGGGACGCAGGCGTGGTTCGAGACCGCGCGCACGGCATTGACTGCGCGCGGGCGCTGATCGCCAGCGGTCGGCGTCACGCTTGGGGGAACCATCCCCCGGGTAGGCCGTTGTTCCTGTGGCGCAGGCATGGAGGGCGGCGGGCACAACATTTTCGGCCAAGGAGCACCGAGCCCCGGGGACTGATACATCCGTCCCATTCCCTGGGTGTCGGCGCGCACCTACAGTGGACGGGGTGAGCGCAGAGCAGCCGGTCACGGTGGTGCGGGAGGGGTGCGGGCCGGATGTCGTGCTCGTGCACGGCGGGGCGAGCCCGAGGACCACGTGGGCCGGACTGGAGTCGTTGCGGGGCCGGTGGCGGCTGGCGTCGGTGTATCGGCGGGGATACGCGCCGAGTCCGCCGCCGGTGGGCGAAGGGCAGGATTTCGAGGTTGACGCCGCGGATCTCGCGGCGGTGTTGGGCGTGGATCGGCCGCATGTGGTCGCGCATTCGTATGGGACGCTCGGCACGCTGATCGCGGCGGGGCGGCGCCCGGAATCCGTTCGCTCGCTGACGATTATCGAACCGCCGCTGTATTTCGTGGCGCCGGATGATCCGCAGGTGCTGCGATTGCGGGAGCTGGGCGATGCCATGCTCACCCGCGGGCTCGACGCGGACGAGGCGGGACTGCGCGAGTTCCTCGCGGTGGCGGGGGCGCCGGTGCCGCAGGGGCAGCCGATTCCCGCCGGAACGGTGGCGGCGGTGCGACGAGCACACGGCGGGCGGCTGCCCGGGGAGGCCCGGCCCGCATTGGACGCGATCCGTGAGTACGGGGTTCCGGTGCTGATCGCCTCGGGCGGACACACCCCGGCGGTGGAGAGCATCTGTGATGGGCTGGCCGGGGTGCTGGACGCGGAACGGGTCGTCGCGCCCGGTGCGGGGCATTTCGTCGCGGCCGCACCGGGTTTCGCCGAGCGACTGGACCGATTCCTCGGGTCGGTGTGAGTCAGCCGGGGCGTTCGGCGGTGGCGCGGGGGAAGGCCGAAGGGCAGGCGTCGCGGCGGAAGCGGCGGAGGGGCGGCTACGGCAAGCCGTCGAGGAAGGCGCGCAGCAAGGAACGCGCTCGAGGCCCAGCGCATCCACCACCGCCCGGCCATGCGGGGGGAGGCTATGAAAGCTGTTCCGCTGGAGCGGAATTGAGCAGTCAGCGGCCGAGCAGCACCGCCTGCGGCGCCACCGGGTAGGCCGCACCGGCGAGCATCGGCATCGGATCGAGGCGATCGGGCCCGGGCGGGGCCCACACGGTGCGATGCCATTCCAGGTGCAGGTGCGGGGCGACATCGCCATTGGTGCGGCGATCGGGATTGATGGTGGCGATGCGCTCGGCCGCCTCCACCCGCCGGCCGACGCGGACCTCGGGACGCACATGGCCGTAGACGGTGGTGCCCGCACCATCGGCGGTGGGGTGATCGATGACCACCCAGAGGCCGAAACCCGTTGCGGCGCCGGAGTACATGACATAGCCGCCCTGGCAGGCGAAGACCGGGCGGTCGGCCGAGCCGCCGGGGAAGCCGAAGTCGACGCCCCAGTGGAAACCACCGGCGCGCGGGCCGAACGGAGAGGTGACGAGGTGGCCGAATTCCAAGGGCCAGATCTTTGGCGCCATGTAAACCTCCCTGTGTTCATTGTCGCGGAACCGCTCACAGGTTGCGGCCGATGTCGCGAATCGGATTGGCTGTCCGGCAACAGAACCGACCACTCAGGAGGCTGTGCATGCGATCCCTCACGACCGGCACCATCGCCCTGGCGCTCGCCGCCACCGTGGCCACGGCCGCTCCGGCCCGGGCCGATGAGCCCGCGCCGGAACGCGCCGATGAGAACATCTCGGTGGATGTGAACCTGCTGGGCTGCTCCCTCGGCGCCGGGCTCGGCGGCGATCTGCTGGTCGCGCTGGCGGCGGGCAAGGGATCCAGTGCGACCATCAAGTCCGGGTTGGCGGCGCGGCTGCGTGCTGCGGGATGCTTGCCCTGGACCTGATCGACCCGAGGGCCGGGTCCGGACACAGGAGGGCGCATGTCTGATCGCGCGGTATTCGTCACCGGCGCGGGCGCCGGCATCGGCCGGGCCATCGCACAACGGTTCGCGGTCGAAGGATGGACGGTCGGGCTCTACGACATCGATCCCGTCGCGGTGCGCGCGGTGGCCGACGAGATCGGCGGGCCCACGATCACCGGCGGCTTCGACGTGACCGACCCGGAGGGGTGGCGCACGGCGCTGGCCGGGTTCGTGGCGGCGACCGGGCGCCTGGACGTGCTGGTGAACAATGCCGGAATCCTGGTGTCCGGGGCCTTCGGCGAGATTCCGCTCGAGGCGCAGCATCGGGTGCTGGAGGTGAACGTCAACGGCGTGCTCAATGGATGCCATTGCGCGCTGCCGTATCTGCGCGCGACGGCCGGGAGCCGGGTGGTGAACCTGGCCTCGGCCTCGGCGCTGTACGGGCAGCCCGGCCTGGCCGCCTACGCCGCGTCCAAGGCCGCGGTGCGCAGCCTCACCGAAGCCCTCGATCTGGAATGGCGGCGGTACGGGATCGGCGTCTGCGATGTGCTGCCGCTGTTCGTGGCCACCCATATGGTGGACGAGGTGAATCGCGGTGCCGACAGTGCGAAGTCGCTGGGCGTGCATCTGACTCCCGCCGATGTCGCCGACCAGGTGTGGCGGGCCGCGACCCGGACCCGCGCCTACGATCCGCACCGGCTGGTCGGCTGGCAGACCAAACTGCTGAATGCGGGGATGACGCTGAGCCCGGGCTGGCTCAACCGGCTCGTGGTCGGGCGGCTCTCCAACGCCGACGCCCTCGGCACCGACGGTTAGCGGTCGCGCCCCGCCCGGCGAGGCTCAGACGCCCAGCGCCGCCCAGGCGCCGAGCAGGACCAATGGCATGCCGGCCAGGCCGATCGCGGCGAATCGGCCCGGGTGGATGGTGATTCCGCGGGCCCGGCAGCGGTCGGCCCACAGCAGGGTGGCCAGCGAACCCCACATGGTCACCAGGGGACCGATGTTGGTGCCCAGCAGGATCTCGAACAGGCCGTCGCCGGACCCGGGCGGAATCGCGGTCTCCATGGCCAGATACGCGGGGAGATTGTTCACCAGATTCGCCGAACCGGCCGCGAGCAGGGCGGCGCCCGGCCCGGAGTGGCCCGCCCAGCGGGTCAGCAGCTCACCGAGACCGTGTTCGACCAGCGCGGTCACGGTGAGGAACAGCCCCTCGGTGGTGAGCACCAGCCGCCACGGAAACAGGCCCCAGCGCAGATGCTTTCGCCGCCGCACCGCGAAGACCGCGAAGACGATTCCGGCCGCGGCGGTGGCGGCGAGCCACGGTGCGGCGCCCGCGGTCACCGCGGCGACGAAGCCCACGCAGGCGAGGACACTGACGCCGAAGGTGGCCCGATCACCCGGTGGCGTGTGCTCGGGCGCCTGGTAGCGGCCGGTCAGCGTGCGCCGGAACAGCACGGCCAGGAACACGACGGTGATGGCGACCGCCGCCAGCTGGGGCAGCGCCATGCGTCCGGCGAACTCCAGCGTCGACATCCGACTGTGCTGCAGCGCAAGCAGATTCGTCAGATTGGAGATGGGCAGCAGCAGGCTCGCGGTATTGGCCAGCCAGATCACCAGTAGCGCGAACGGCAGCGGCGACAGATCCAGCCGCGCCGTCAGCGCCAGCACGACCGGGGTGAGCAGCACGGCCGTGGTGTCCAGGCTCATGCCGATGGTGGTCGCGGTGGCCAGCACCGCCACCAGGCCGAACAGCAGCGGTGTGGACCCGCGCCCGAGGCGCGCGCACCAGGTGGCGGCGGCATCGAAGACCCCCGCCGCCTCGGCGAGTTCGGCCAGCACCGTCACCGCGATCAGGAATCCCAGAATCGGCACCGCCCGCGTCACGCCCACCTCGAAGGCCTTGCCCGCGGGTAACCACCCGGTCATCACCACCAGCAGGCCCGCCGCACCCACGATCTTCCACACCGCGTCCAGCTTGCCAGGCGCTTGCCGGGCCGCCACGGCCCGGCGTTCCGCCCTGCCGGGCGCTCTGAGCCAGAAGTGTCAGTAGGTCGGCCAGTTGCCCGGTGTCATGAGTTCGAGGAGGTGCTCGTCGGGATCCCGGAAGTAGATGCTGCGGCCGCCGCGTGCCCAGTTGGTCCGGCCTTCGATCGGGATGCCGTGCGCGTCCAAGTGGGTCTCCCACTCGGCCAGTTCGTCCTCGGATACGGCGAAGCACACATGGAGGCGGCCGCCACCATCATGCGGTGGGATCACGCCGTTCGGCAGACCCGGTCCGGGCAGCACCTTCGGTTCGAGCGATCCGCCGCGGCGGAACAGCAGCCGCCCTGCCGCCCCGCACCGACCGCGCCGATCGGGGAAAGATCAACTGGCCGGAGGACGAGAAGCACCACAGCAGCTGTCCAGCACGCTGACAACGCCCAGAAAGGAAGCCAGCCGAACCGATAGAAACGCTCGGAACGATCCCATGCGGGCACCACCGCGATTCCCGCAGCGAACAGCGCGCACCGACGGCCGGATGTTCCCTCGAACAAGGAGGGCAGGTCGCCAGCGGGCCAGCTGTGAACGGAAGGCCCGCTGACATTGGTGCGAGCTGCTACTTTTCCTCGGCCCAGAACTTGGCGTCCTGGTCGATTTCGATCATGGATTCCTGCTCGGTCTCGTTGGCGGCCGCTTCCCCACCCTCAGTTGCGAATTCGTCTTCGCGCGGTTCGGTCATGGATTGTCTCCTCGGCACTTCGGCAATGGAAACTCCAGTCTTAACCAACCGCTCGATTGTTCGGCGTGTCGGAGACTATGCGCCGAAGGCGTGTTGGGTGATCAGTAACAGATGGTTCCGAGGCCCTAGCTCCAGGTGCACTGATCCGTCGTTCGGCGCGGCGCTCGATTCTCGCCGCCGTGCGGTACGTCGGACGTACCGCACGACAACGCCTGCTTAGTGCACGACGTCGTAAACGAGCTTGGCCACGCCGTTGGAGTAGGTCGCCGACTCCCGCAGGCGCAGTTGCTGCTTGTCCCGGTCCGACCGGCTGAACAGGCTCTTGCCCGCCCCGAGCAGTACTGGGAACACGAGCAGGTTGTACCGGTCGATCAGATCAGCGTCCGCCAGCCGCCGGGCCAGCTCGGCGCTTCCGTGGATGAAGACCGCACCGCCATCGCCGTTCTTCAGCTCGGCGATATCCTCGGTGGAGCGCAGGATCGTGATCGGGCCCCAGCCCTCGACGACAGCGTCGTCGGTGAGGCTGGTGGAGACCACGTACTTCGGAAGCTCCTTGTACGCGGCGTGGTCGGCGGAGTCGCGCCAGAACGGAGCGAACGCCTCATAGCTGCGGCGACCGAACATCAATGCCGTTGTGTCGGCAAGTTCTTCGCCCTTGAGCGAGTAGGCCTCGGGAACGAATTCGGTGTCCATCACCCAACCGCCACTGCGGTGCCCTTCCTCCTTGCCGCCCGGCGAGTCCGCTACACCGTCGAGCGACATGAAGCCCGTGTAGACCAGTTCACGTGTCAAAATTCCTCCTGAGTTTCGAAAGCGGTGATCGCCGATCGCCGGTGATCGCCCAGGTGCTGATCACACCGGGCGGTTTGTACTTTCGCCGATCTGGCTGACACGGACCTGACACGGACCTGACTCAGACTGACGCCGCAGGCTTCACCTTTCCGCAACGGCCAACGCCGTTTGGTGAAAGAGCACGCGGATGCACTGCGCTGGGGCGGACTACATCCCCGGCAACGGATGGGTTCCGACGTAGCCGAACTTCCGTGTGGCCCACGCCGGCTCGGGCATATGGCGCGGGCTCGGGCAGAGGCGATCACGGCTCGCCGGCCAGCGTCTGTCTCCGTTGGCCGGATCTCCGCGAACGTACCAGCGTTGCCTGTCGGGCTCAGCCCGAGAGGGCGGTGCAGTCGGTGTGCATCACGGTGGGGAAGGGGTCGCCGCCGGCGCTCATGGATGCGAGGTCCGGGGGGCCGAAGGCGGCGGTGGCGGCGTTCTCGGCGTCGGCTCGGGTGAAGCCGGTGCCGCCCATCAGCACGCCGTTGCGGATGGCGATGGAGCCGCATCCGTTGCTGAAGCGGGCCATGACGGTGCAATTCGCGGTGGTGCACCTCGACAGCACGCTCGCGTCCGATTCCGCCCAGTCGGGGTAGTTGAGGGCCCAGACGATGTGCACCTGGTCGCCGATGACTTCGGCGGCCAGGGAGCCGTAGTAGCGGCCGTCGGGTCCGGGTTCGGCGGTCGCGATACCGGGGGCGGCCGCGGCGACCGCGATCGATGCGCACAGACCGAATGCCTTGTGTGACAGCGACATCAGCGTCTTCTCCCGCTCGGAGACCCGGTCCGGACTCGTGGTTTCGGTCCGTGCGAGCCGGATCTGGGCCGACAGTGCCGATTCGTCGTGCTCTCGCGACCACGACGGCTCGGAGTCGTCGTGAGGGCCGCGACCAAGATCAATACGCCGATGCCGGACTCTACGCCGTGCCGCGATCGTCCGTCTCGGAAATCCGACCAATCGGACGGGCGATAAACTCGATCTTGCTCGGACCGGTGCCCGGACCTCACGTACCGAGAGGACGTCATGGAGCCGCACTCGCCGTCTACCCGCCCGACTCCTCCCCGCCGGGAGGAGACCTTCATGGTCCCGCGAATGACCCGAACCTGCTGCCTTGCAACGCTGTTCGCCGCGGTGGCCGCCGTGCCGATCGTGTCGGCGCCGACCGCTGCCGCGGCCGTCACCGGCCTGCGTGTCCCCACCGGCCCGGACGGGCCGCTGGCCGGTTGCGCCTACGTCGTCGCAGCGGATGTCACCGCCCCACCGCAGCCCGGGGAGGTGATTTTCTACGACCATGCCGTGCCGATTCCGGGGATGGTCGACTTCCATCCCGACAGCCGCACCGTTTCGATCGTCTGGACTCCGGGCTGGCAGGGTGTGCACATGATCTCCGTCATCCAGATCGAACCCGGTGGCCTGGCCAGCGGCCGAGCCAAACCGGTCGAGGTGGTGGGCAACGGGGTGAATACCGGCAGCTCGTGCGTCCGGATGCCCTGATCCGGCTGCGCGCGTTGGGGCGACAGCCACGACGTGCGCGAGCGACGAGCTCAACGCCTATGTCTCGGTCGATCCGTTCATTCAACCCGCGGAGCCGGAGGGCATGCCGGTGCCGGGGGCGGCGCCGGTGAGGTTCCAGCCGGTCAGTGAATCGCCGCCGCGGCACGCGGGGGTGAGGGTGACCGTCGAATGCGGGCCGACGACCGCGCTGAAAGCGTTCTGGTAGGGCGCTTGTGGAACCGGTGGTTGTCCCGGCAGCGACGGGGTGGTGGCCGGGTTGGGCAGGCAGTTCGCCACACCGGAGACGACGAAGGACTCATCGGTGGCGTTCTCGCATGTCAGGCCGCTGCAGTTCACCCCGGCCGCGAACTCCTGCGCGGCGGCCGGGCACACGCAGGACAGTCCTGCGGCAGTAGCAATCGCGGAAGCAATCAGCAGTGATCGACCGTTCACGAGTGGAACCTCCTGGTCGGAAATCCTGGCGAACCGATAGTCGGACCTGGTGTCAGGGCCTGTATTTCAGAGAAGGTGTGGGCGATCTTCGTGCGACAGAGCGAACCAGTGAAACATGATAGATCATGCACTTCGCTGACCAGGTTCGAGAGCGAAAACTTGCCGGTCACCGACACTGGATTGGCGGCGTCCTGTCCCGCCTTGCTCGACAACCTGCGCCGCGCGCATGACAAGATCTCCAGCGCCATGCACGATCTCGACATGTCCCTACGCGCCTTGACGTCGATAGTCGCCGCCACAACCCGAATCCACGGTGCCCTCCGGTGACCGACGCTGCCGACCTGATGCGGATGTATCTGGCCGATCCGGATCAGCCTTTCCCGCCTGTCGAGTTCGCGGATCCGTCCGGGCTGGTCGCGCTCGGCGGGGATCTGTCGCCGGAGCGGCTGCTGGACGCCTATTCCGCGGGCATCTTTCCCTGGTACAACCCCGGCGAAACGATCCACTGGCACTGCCCGGATCCGCGGAGCATCCTGGTGCCGAGCGAGTTGCGGGTGTCCAGGTCCTTGCGCCGAGCCGTCGCCAAGGCCGACTACGGGGTGACCATGGATCGCGCCTTCGCCGAGGTGATGTCGCAGTGCGCGGGACCGCGTGACAAGCAGGCCGGAACCTGGATCGGCGACGACATACTGGCGGCCTATCTGCGGCTGCACGAGCTCGGTCATGCGCACTCGGTCGAGGTATGGCGCGATGGCGAACTCGTCGGCGGCCTCTACGGCGTCGCATGCGGACGTTCCTTCGCCGGCGAGTCCATGTTCTCTCGCGCCCGGGACACCTCCAAGGTCGCGCTGTATTGGCTCTGCGGCCAACTGGCCGCCTGGGACTTCGCCCTGATCGACTGCCAGGTCACCTCCAGCCACCTCACCTCCCTCGGCGCCATCGACCTGTACCGCGCGGATTACCTGCGCCTGCACACCCGGGCCGCCGCCCGCCCCGGCCTCCCCGGACCCTGGCGGTTCGACATCGCGGTCCCCAACTCCCCCAACCACCTACCGGCGTGAACGTTCACCGAGATTCCGGGAGAGAACCGGGGGGCGAGACCGCGTCCGGTGAGGACCGGCCCGACTTGGTGATCTCGCCGGGAGCTTGATCACCAGCGGGGGCCGTATGCGAACATATGTTCGTGTCCGGTTTCGAAAGCAGTGGTCGACGGCCCGTGCGGGCCTCGATTCTGCATGCGGATCTGGACTCGTTCTATGCCTCGGTCGAGCAGCGCGACAATCCGCGGCTGCGGGGGCGGCCGGTGATCGTCGGCGGCGGGGTGGTGCTGGCGGCGAGTTATGAGGCGAAGGCGTTCGGGGTGCGGACGCCGATGAATGCGGGGCAGGCGCTGCGGCTGTGCCCGCAGGCGATCGTGGTGCCGCCGCGGATGGGCGCGTATGCGCAAGCCAGTAAGGCGGTGTTCGAGATCTTCCGGGATACCACGCCGGAGGTGGAGGGGATCTCGATCGATGAGGCCTTTCTGGATGTGGGCGGGTTGTGGCGGATCGCGGGGGCGCCGGTGGATATCGCGCGCGGACTGCGGGACCGGGTGCGCGCCGAGGTGGGGTTGCCGATCTCGGTCGGAGTGGCACGCACCAAGTTTCTGGCCAAGGTGGCCAGTGCGGTGTCCAAACCCGATGGGCTGCTGGAGGTTCCGCCCGATCGGGAGCTGGCGTTCCTGCATCCGCTGCCGGTGGAGCGGCTGTGGGGCGTCGGCGAGGTGACCGCGCGGGCGCTGCGCGAACGCGGGATCACCACGGTGGGGCAGTTGGCGGAGATGGGTGAGGGGCCTTTGGCGGCGGCGCTCGGCGCGGCGTCCGGGCGGCATCTGCACGCCCTGTCGTGGGCGCGCGATCCGCGGCGCGTCGACACCGGACGGCGGCGGCGCTCGATCGGCGCGCAACGCGCCCTCGGCCGCCGCACCCGCACCGATGACGAACTCGAGGCCTACCTGCACGGGCTGGCCGATCGGCTCGGCCGGCGGCTGCGCGCGGCCAACCGGGTCTGCCGAACCGTGGTGCTGCGCATGCGATTCGATGATTTCGGCCGCGCGACCCGCTCGCACACCCTGCCCGAGGCCACCGACAGTGGCGCGGCCGTCCTGCACGCGGCGCGCACGCTGCTGGGTGCGGCGATGCCCCTGATCCACGACCGCGGGCTGACCCTCATCGGCCTCTCGCTCACCAATCTCGAGGACGCCGACACCATGCAGCTCACCTTGCCGCTGGAACCGCGCGCCGCATCGACTCTCGATTCGACCTTGGACGCGCTGCACACCCGCTTCGGCGCGGGCGCGGTCACTCGTGCGGCGCTACTGCGTCGCGGTGAAGGCATGTCCGTGCCCATGCTCCCCGACTAGGCCAATCCGGCGCACCCCCAAGACCATCCGCGCCGAAGGTTGTCGCAGGGAGTCCGAAACTCCTGCTGGTGCGTCCAGACCTGCCCCGGCGGCCCGCGTTGTCACGTGACGGCGCGCGATACTCGCAAGTGTCAGCCGATCGTTCGCACTCGAAGGGGAACAATCGTGACGACCATCGTAATGACCGGTGGCACTTCCGGTTTCGGCGCCCTCGCCGTCCAGCGACTCACCCCGACCGCGGGCACCCGCCTGCTGCTCGGCGCCCGATCCCCCGCCCCCGACACGCTCCCGCTGGACCTCAGCCGCCTGGACTCGGTGCGCACCTTCGCCGCCGAAGTACGCGCACAGCTCGGCGACTCCCGCATCGACGTCCTGCTGTTCAACGCCGGCGGCATCCACCCCGACGACACCGGCCGCACCCCCGACGGCTACGAGACAACCTTCGCCGTCAACCACCTCGCCCACTATCTCCTGCTCCGCCTGCTGCTGCCCACCGTCGCCGACAAGGCGCGAATCATCTTGACCACCAGCGGAACCCACGACCCGGCCACCGGCGCCAGCCTGGAGCCCCCGCGCCACGCCGACGCCGAGCTGCTCGCCCACCCCGAGCGCGATCCCGACCGCCATCCCAAACCGGCCAAGGCGGGCCAGCACGCCTACACCGCCGCCAAACTCTGCACCGTCCTCACCGTCCGCGCCCTGCACGCGGATCCCGATCGCGAGGCGCGCCACCTCACCGCCATCGCCTACGATCCCGGCCAGGTCTTCGGCACCGGCCTGGCCCGGGATCTGGCCCTGCCGTTGCGTTTCGCGTGGACACTGTTCGGCGGCCCGCTGGGCGCCCCGATCCGCCGCTTCAGCCCCGTCCTCAACACCCGCGCCGCGGCCGCCGCCGCCCTGACCGACCTCGCCCTCGGCACGACCACGCCCCCACCCGGCCACACCTACGCGGCCCTACGACGCGGCACACTCACCTGGATCGATCCATCCACCCTCGCCCGCAATGACGAACTGGCGCGGGCACTGTGGACCGACAGCGCCCGCCTCACCGGCCTGCCCTCCTGAAATCACCTGGCCACCACCGGGGCGATCGTCGGCGGGATCGTCGCGGCCTTCACCGGCAGCGCCGATCGGCCGGGGGTGACCGGGATTCCGGCGACCCGGTCGGCGCCGGGGACCACGGTCGCCGATGCCGCGCTGCGGGGTTTGTTCGCTGAAGATCGCCGAAATCAACTTCTACGGCACCGGCGTCGAGGCCGCCGACGCCATCGACTTCTGGTGGAACTCCGCCGGGCACAAGGCGATCATGCTCGACGGCCAGCTGACCCGGGTCGGCGTCGCGGTCATCTACGAGGGCGATCTGCGGCACTGGACGGTCACCTTCGCCCAGGGCGGCGACGCCGCACCGCAGCAGGAGACCACCGTCTACCGCAACAACCTCACCGGCGCCGAGCATCAGGCCGAATTCGACTCGCTGCTGGCCCAGGGCTACCGCCTGACCCAGGTGCGCGGCTACGAGGTCGACGGGGCGTCGCGGTTCGTCGGCATCTGGGAGAAGAACGACGGGCGGGCGTGGGAGGCGCGCCACGACATCACCGAGGACGCCTTCTTCGCCACCTCGAACCAGATGACCGCCAACGGCTACCGCCTCGTGCGCACGCACTACTACCAGATCGGCGACGAGCAGCGCGTCGCCGCCATCTGGAACAAGTAACCGGCGCTCCTGTATCACCGATGCCGCGGCCCGCACCCTCGGGTCGCGGCAACGCCGCGTCGGAGCCCGGCGGCGGTTCCGTATGTCGGCGACGCGGTTCGGGCGCAGGCGAATACGATCGGTCGGGTATGCCCAGCGTGTGTCCGAGCCGACCGCACCCGTGAAGAGAACGAAGTGACCGACGAGCAGATAGTGATAGTGCAGGCGCGGTCCGCCGCTGTGGCGCTGCCGGATTCGGTGCAGACCGAACTGCGCCGCGGAGTGCGCAGCGTCCTGGTGGACGCGGCGGCGCTGCGGCTGGTGCGGGAGCGATTCGACGCCGACCAGGCCGGGGCGCTGCACCGCTATCTGGAGGCCTCGCAGTCGCCGAATACGGTGCGCGCCTATCGGACCGACTGGGTGGCGTGGTCGGCCTGGTGCGCCGCCGAGGCCCGCCAGGCCCTGCCCGCGGATCCTCTCGATGTGGCGGTGTACCTGGCCGCGGCCGCCGACGCCCGCCGCGCGGGCGGCGAATGGGCCTACAGCGCAGCCACTCTGGAACGCAAGGCCGCCGCCATCGCCGCCGTGCACGCCGCCAACGGCCTGGCCGCACCGACCCGCGCGGACGTGGTGCGTTTGACGCTGCGCGGTATTCGCCGCACCCGCCGCGCCCAGCCCCGCCGCAAGCGCCCCGTGCTGCTGCACACCCTCGACCAGCTCTTGGCCGAGTTGCCCGCCCCCGAATGGCCCACCGAACCCGCCCGCCGCCGTGACATGCTGTTGCTGCTGGTGGGTTTCGCAGGGGCGCTGCGCCGCAGCGAGATCGCGGGCCTGCGCCTGGGCGATATCCGCGTCGACACCGATCACGCCAGCGGCGAACCCCTGCTGCTGATCCAGCTGCCCACCACCAAAACCGATCCCACCGGCATCACCGAGCAACGCGTCGCCCTCCCGCGCGGCCAGCGCCCCCGCACCTGCCCGGTCTGCGCCTTCGCCGACTGGACCCGCCTGCGCGAAGCCCACCACACCGCAGGCCGCGGCCTGCGCGCCTGGCTGGCCGACAACCCGCCCGCCGACTCCCGCATCCACCGCTGCCACGGCTTCACCGGCACCACCCTGCCCGATCCGGAACTGCCCGTGTTCCCCACCATCTCCCGCCACGGCGCCATCGCCGCCACCGCCATGTCCGGCCGCGCCGTCGCCGAACTGATCAAACGCTACGCCGCCCGCGCCGGCCTGGACCCCGCCCTGTTCTCCGGTCATTCCCTGCGCGCCGGTTTCGCCACCCAGGCCGCCCTCGGCGGGGCCAGCGACCGCGAAATCATGCGCCAGGGCCGCTGGTCCAACCCGCGCACCGTGCACGGCTACATCCGCACCGCAAACCCCTTGGAAGACAACGCCGTCACCAAACTCGGACTGTAACGGCGAACCCTGCGGAATTGCATCGAATGCACCACCGCACCGCCCGCCAGGATGCGGACGGGGAACACGGTAGCCCTTGTGAGAACTGTCCCGTTGTGTGAAACGGCATTTCATGGCCTGCGCCGATCGCGCCGACTGTGCCGACCTCGTGACCTGGGGATTCGTTAGAACGAGTGCGTCGATTCGAACCGAAGGCCACCCGTTCGCCGTCACTGATTGCGCGGATCACCATTTTATGCCCGCCGCGGCAGGTCAATACCGTCGAATTCATGGAGTGGAGTTTTCGTTCGGCCGAAGAGCTTTCAACTGCCTTGCGTGCCGGTGCGGTGACCTCGGTGGAACTGACCGACGAGGCGATCGCCCGGATCGAGCGCGACGACAAGGCGATCAACGCGATCTGTGTGCGCACCTTCGACAGTGCGCGCGCCGCCGCCCACCGGGCCGATCAGGCGCGCGCCCGCGGCGAGGACCGGCCGCTGCTCGGCATTCCGGTGACGGTCAAGGAGTCCTACGACATGGCCGGGCTGCCCACGACCTGGGGCATGCCGCAGCACGCGAACCACGTCCCGGCCGAGGACGCGGTCCAGGTGTCGCGGCTGCGGGCCGCCGGCGCGGTGATCCTCGGCAAGACCAATGTGCCGGCGACGCTGCGAGATATCCAGACCTTCAACGACATCTACGGCACCACCAATAATCCGTGGGATCACGACCGCACCTCGGGTGGCTCGTCCGGCGGTTCGGCGGCGGCCCTGGCGTCCGGATTCGGCGCGCTGTCCATCGGCTCCGATCTCGCCGGTTCGCTGCGCACCCCCGCGCATTTCTGCGGCATCTACGCCCACAAGCCGACCCTCGGGCTGGCGCCGACCCGCGGCATGGTCGCGCCACCCGCGCCGCCCTTGCCGGCCGAGCTCGACCTCGCCGTGGTCGGCCCGATGGCGCGCACCGCCCGCGACCTCACCCTGCTGCTCGACGTCATGGCCGGACCGGACCCGCTGACCCACGGCATCGCCTATGACCTCGCCCTGCCGCCCGCGCGCCACGAGCGGCTGTCCGAGTTCCGGGTCCTGATCCTCGAGGACCATCCGCTCATAGCGACCGGTGCGGCGGTACGGGCGGGGGTGCACCGGGTCGCCGCGGCGCTCGCCGAGGCGGGCGCCCGCGTCGAACGGCACAGTCCGCTGCTGCCCGATCCGGCCGCGGCGGCGACGCTCTACATGCAGCTGATGCTGTCGAACGCCGCCGCGAGTCTGCCCGCCGAGGTGTACGAACAGCTGCGGACCCACGCCGCCGCCCTGAACGCCGACGACCGCAGCCTGGATGCGGCGCGGCTGCGCGGCACGGTGCTCAGCCACCGCGACTGGGTCGCGGCGAACCACCGCCGCGAACTGCACCGCCACGGCTGGCGGCAGCTCTTCGCCGAATTCGATGCCGTGGTCTGCCCCATCACGCCCACGCCCGCCTTCCCGCACAACCACGACGGCGGTCTCGAGGACCGGCGCATCGATATCGACGGTGTCGAGTACCCGTACTTCGACCAGCTCGTCTGGGCCGGTATGGCCACCATGCCCGGCTTGCCCGCCACCGCCATCCCGGCCGGCCGCTCCCCCGAGGGCCTGCCGGTGGGCGTGCAGCTCATCGGCCCGATGTTCGAGGACCGCACCCCGCTGCGGCTGGCCGAACTGCTCGAGCAGCAGATCGGCGGCTTCCGGGCGCCGTAGGGCGCACCGCGATACCGCCCCGTCACCGGTCGCCGGGCTGCCATGATGAATCGATGGTTCTGACAACACCATTCACGCGTTTGTTCGGAATCGAGCATCCGATCGTGTCGGCGCCCATGGGCGGGATCGCCGGCGGCGCGCTCGCGGCGGGGGTGTCCAATGGCGGGGCGCTCGGCATGATCGGGGGCGGGCGCGAACAGATCGCGTGGCTCGAACGGGAGTGGCAGCTGGCGCGGGCCAACACCACTCGGCCCTTCGGCATCGGATTCCAGACCTGGGCGGTCGAACCGGCCACCGTGGCCTGGGCGGTCGAACGGGCGCCAGCGGCGATCATGCTGTCCTTCGGCGATCCGACGCCCTTCGCCGAGATGGTTCGCGCCGCGGGAATCCCGCTGCTGATCCAGGTCACCGGGCTCGACGCCGCGCGCCGCGCCCTGGATGCGGGCGCCTCGGTGCTCATCGTGCAGGGCAGCGAGGCGGGCGGGCACGGCGAGGGCTCGCGCGGCACGCTGCCGCTGGTGCCCGCGGTCGCCGATCTGGCCGGGGGCACGCCGGTGCTGGCGGCGGGCGGGATCAGCGACGGGCGCGGGCTGGCGGCGGCGCTGGTGCTGGGCGCGTCGGGTGCGTTGCTGGGCACCAGGTTTCAAGCGACGCCGGAAGCGCTGATCACCGTCGAGGGGGCCAAGGCCCTGCTCGATGCGAGCGGCGACGACACCGAACGCAATCGCATTCTCGATATCGCCCGCGGCGCCGGCTGGCCCGCGGAGTATCCCGCGCGGACGCTGCGCAATGCGTTCCTGGACCGCTGGCGCGGCCGCGAGCCCGAACTGCTGGCCGATCTCGCGGCCGCGCAACAGGAATACCGCGACGATCCGCAGGCCGCGCCGATCTGGGCGGGCGAGGGCGTCGGCCTGGTGACCGCGCTGGAGTCGGCGGCCGATCTGGTGGTCCGGCTGGTCGCCGAGGCGGAACAAGCCATCGGGCGGGTGAGCTCGCCACCCGGGTAGGACTTCCGCGAGGTCAGCGCCAGGGGCCAGGCCGGTTCGCGGCTGCGGTCGGCCCAGGCGTGACGCTGGGCCCATTCGGCTTCGGCGCGGCGGAAACTCACGTGCAGCGAATAGCGGGCGCCGCCGGGACGGGTCAGTTCGGTGGCGGCGAAGGGAATCGGTCGATGCCGTCGAACTCGTCGCGCTGGAAGCGTTCCCGGCGCGGGTCGGCGCCGGAGTGGTAATCCGCTGCGGAGGGGAACATCTCGCCGCGCTCGGCGGTGGCCGGGGCCAGCACCTGCGCGGGCGGATGACGGGGCAGGACGGTGAAACCCTGGTCGTGCCGCTCGCGTGCCGCTCGCGCCAAATCCATGCCTCCGATGATGTGCACGCCAGGGTGATTCACTACTCGGAACCGTCGGGCGGGATCTTGGGCAGGCCTTCGCTCAGCCGCAGTTTCTCGGCCATGCTGGTGAGCAGGTTCTGCGATTCCTCGCTCAGATCGAAGGCGCGCGCGGACAGGCGGCGCACGCCGGCGCCGTGCAGACGGGTGAGCAGGCGCAGATCGTTGTCGACCCGGGCGGTGTAGCGGTCGCTGAAGAAATAGTCGGGGCGGACACGGAAGAACCTGGCCAGGGCGGCGACGGTCTGGTCGGAGGGATTGGTGCGCTGACCGGAACGCAGCTGGCTCAGGTAGGGCTTGGAGATGGGGTGGCCCGCGGCGGTCAGCGCGGCCGCCACCTCGGCGGTGGTGTGCGGGCGGCGATCGGCCGGGGCCCCGGCGTCGAAGAGCTTGTTGAGCCGGGTCGCGAAATCGGTGTGGTTCCAGACGGTATCGGCGCCGGCGACACGGTCGCCCAGACTCTCGGCGCGCTGGGGCGGGACGCGATCTCGCGGCGGGGACAGATCCGGATTGGTCGGCGGCGCATAGCCGAGCAGGTTCACCACCCGGCCGGCCGGGTCCTCCTCCGGGGTCGCGCCGCGCGGATCGTCGTCGTGGCTCATCACCGCTCCTGTTCGTCGAGCCGGGTAAGTGCACGCAGTGGCCGAGCTTGGTCGGTCGCCGTCGGCATATCGCCGGCGACCCGGATTTGCTACAGATCCCCCGGATTTCCGGTCGCGCCGGACGTATCCGGCGAAAGCGTAAACGCAGCTGCCGGGAAAACAGCAATCCAGGCGGGTCCCGCGCCGTCGGCGCGCCGGGCACCGCGCCGGGCGGATCAGCAAACCTCCAGCCAGTTGATCTTGTAAATCATTCCTTGACAACCCAATTCGTGTAAAGGCATCGTTTACATATGGCCGATACTCCCCGGCGAGACCCCGCCGACGAACGCGCGGTACTCGCGAAACTGTTGTCCACCAACGCCGAATTCCTGGCCGAGGTGCTGCACCCGGCCGCCGGAACACCGGCGCCGTCGGTGATGGCCGCCCTGCGGGCGGCGCGCAGCCTCGACAATGTCGTCGACGATGTGCTGCGCTCCCTGGTGGCGCAGGCGCGCGAGGAGGGCCGCACCTGGGCCGAGATCGGGGAGGTGTTCGGGACCTCGCGCCAGGCCGCGTTCCAGCGCTTCGGCGCGGGCGGAATCCCGCCGGTCCCCCCGATGCCGCCACTGCCGCCCATGCCCGATATGCCACCGCTGCCGGAAATGCCGAAGATGCCGAAGATTCCCGGCTGGCCGCCCGCGGGGCCGTGGCAGCGCGGCGACTGACCCGCACCATCGGAGAAGAGACCGGCCATGACGACCGCGACCGGCGAACCCCACGCCGGCTGTGACGGGCGGCCCGCACCGCCGCCGCCACAGCGCCGGCGCAGCCACCGCCGGCTGCTCACCGCGGCGCGCTGCCGTTTCGCCGAGGATCGCCTCGCCGAGGCCGTGTCCGCGGGGATACGGCAGGCGGTGCTGATCGGGACGGGGCTGGACACCTTCGCCGCGCACAATCCGTATCCGGACCTGCGGGTGTGGCAGCTGACCCGCGCCGAATTCGATACCGTCTGCGCGGCACCGGGTTTCGACCGCGCGAGCCCGGCGTTCGTGATCGAGCTGGGTGCGCGGCGCGAGTGCGCCGCGGCGCTGGGCCGCCTGCACCGGGCCGCGACGCTGGCCGCGGGCTCGCAGATCGTCTTCGACTATCCGGCCGCGGGCGCGGGCGTGCTCGCCGAGATGCTGCGCGACACGGGATTCGAGGTGCTGGAGGATCTCGGCGCCGCGGCATTAGCCTCGCGCTATCTCGATCTCGAGGTCGACTCCGCGCATTCGGCCGAACCGCGTGTCCTGAGGGCGCGGGTCCGCCATAATGCTGGACGGCCGCCCAGTTCGGTTTGAGCCGGAGGAGTCCCATGCGATCACACACCCGCCGCCACTCGGTGGCCGCCCTCGCCGCCGCCACACTGGCCGTATTCGCCTGCGCCACACCGGCGGCCGCGGCGCCCGCACCGGCGAGCCTGCCCGCCGTCGGCCCCGGGTTCCACTGGGGTGTGGCGGCTTCGGGATTCCAGTCCGAAGGCCATGCGCCCGACAGCAATTGGACCCGCTATATCGCCTCGCACCCCGAGTACGACCCGTACGAGAACAGCGTCGACTTCTACACCCGCTACGCCTCCGATATCGCGCTGGCCCAGAGCCTGGGCGTCGGCGTCTATCGCATCGGCATCGAATGGGCGCGGGTGCAGCCGCGGCCGGGAGTGTGGGACGAGAGCGGATTCGCCTTCTACGACAAGGTCGTCGCCGCCATCCGCGCGGCCGGGATGCGGCCCATGCTGACCCTGGACCACTGGGTGTATCCCGGATGGGCGGCCGAGCGCGGCGGCTGGGCGAATCCGGACATGGTCGGGGACTGGCTGAGGAATATGCGCCGGGTGGTGGATCGGTACGCGCCCGCCGATCCGCTGTGGGTGAGCATCAACGAACCGGCCGCCTACATGATGAACGAGGTCCGCAACGGCGGGCTGGCGCTGAGCGAACTGCCTGCCATGCAGGACCGACTCGCGGTGGCGCACAACAGCATCTACGACTACATCCACGCCGTGCAGCCGGGCGCGATGGTGACCAGCAATGTCGCCTACATTCCCGCCGCCGACAATGCCGTCAACGGGCCGATGCTGGACAAGATCGCGGCGAAGCTCGACTACATCGGCATCGACTACTACTACGGCATGTCGCCGGACACCCTCGCGCAGTACACCGCGTTCGCGCGGTCGGCGCTGTGGCAGCTGCCGTTGCAGGCCGAGGGCATCTATTACACGCTGCGCCATTTCTCCCAGCGATTCCCCGGCAAGCCGCTCTACATCGTCGAGAACGGCATGCCCACCGAGAACGGGGCCCCGCGCACCGACGGCTACACCCGCGCCGACGATCTGCGCGACACCGTCTACTGGATCCAGCGTGCTCGCGCCGACGGCATGAACGTCATGGGCTACAACTACTGGAGTCTCACCGACAACTACGAATGGGGTTCCTACACACCGCGTTTCGGCCTCTACACCGTCGACGTGCCGGGCGACCCGTCCCTGACCCGCCACCCCACCGACGCGGTGGCCGCCTACGCCGCCATCACCCGCGACGGCGGCGTGCCCGGGGACTATCTGCCCACCCGCGCACCGGCGAGCTGCTCGCTGGTGGACGCGCTCGCCAGCTGCACCGATCCGGTGACCCTGCCGCGCTGAGCAGGCCGCCCCGGCCGCGCCGAGGAGACCGCGAACACCCCTCCCGGCCACGGGTACGCCGACGGGCAGCTTCGGCCGGTTGCCAGCGCGACACGCCTCGTCCTGCACGGGAATCCAGCTAATCGGCAGTTACGCTCCGATCGGGACATTGTCGACCCAGCGTCCCGAGAAGGAGTCCCGATGCGCACACGGCTGTCCCGCCTCGTCGCGGCCGCGCTCGCCGCGACCTCGACGCTGCTGCCGGTCGCCGGAATCGGCGCGGCCACCCCGCCGGCCGCCTCCGCCACCACACCCGGTGTGCTGGGCCCGGACTTCCTGTGGGGCGTGGCCGCCTCGGGCTTCCAATCCGAAGGGCACTCCGCCGACAGCAACTGGCTGCGCTACATCGAGGCCAATCCGGACTGGGACCGCTACGCCCAGTCCATCGACTTCCGCTCCCGCTACCCCCATGACATCGCCCTGGCCGCCGGGCTGGGGGTGAAGGTGTTCCGCGTCGGCATCGAATGGGCGCGCCTGCAACCCACCCCGGACCGCTGGGACGAGGCGGGCTTCGCCTTCTACGACGACCTCATCGCTACCATCGTGCAAGCCGGTATGCGGCCCATGCTCACCCTCGACCACTGGGTGTACCCGGGCTGGGAGGCCGCGCGCGGCGGCTGGCGCAATCCGGGCATCGTGGAGGACTGGCTGGCCAATATGCGCATGGTCGTGGACCGCTACGCGGGGTTGAATCCCTTGTGGGTCACCGTCAACGAGCCGGTCGCCTACATCATGCACGAGGTGCGCCAGAACGATCAGAACCCCGAGGAGATGCTCGACCGGATCGCCGCGGTGCACAACGGGGCCTACGACTACATCCATCAGGTGCAGCCGGGCGCGCAGGTCACCAGCAATGTCGGCTACGTCGCGGGCGCGGAGACGCGGGTCAACGGACCGCTGATCGACCGCATCGGCGACAAGCTGGATTTCGTCGGCGTCGACTACTACTTCGGCCTGCAATCCGATGACGCCGAAACCGTCGCCCGGGCCGACGGCTCGGTGCCCCCGCCGGTGGGCATGTGGGACCTGCCGGTGCGGCCCGAGGGCATCTACTATGCGCTGCAACACTATTCGCGCCTGTTCCCGGACAAGCCGCTGTGGATCGTGGAGAACGGCATGCCCACCGAGGACGGCAAGCCCCGCGCCGACGGCTACACCCGCTCCGATCATCTGCGCGACACCGTCTACTGGCTGCAACGCGCCAGGACCGACGGTATGAACATCATCGGCTACAACTACTGGAGCCTCACCGACAATTACGAATGGGGTTCCTACACGCCGCGTTTCGGCCTCTACACCGTCGACGTGCTGTCCGACCCGAACCTGACCCGCCGCCCCACCGAGGCCGTGGACACCTACCGCCAGATCGTCGCCGCCAACGGCCTGCCCGCCTCCTATCGCCCGGTGCGCGGCCCCTCCGAATGCCATCTGGTCGATCCGCCCGCCAGCTGCGACTCCCCCGTCACCGTCGACTGACCGCGCACCCCACCAAGCGCGTGGGCAGAAGTCCTGGCGGTCATCCCGGCGCGCGGCGTGCGCAGAGGTACACGAACCGCACCGCAGGTGCTCAGCGCGGAGGATCCAGTTCGCGTGCAGCGCGCTCGATTTCGGCCACGAGGGTGGCGCCGCCGACCTCGCGGGCGGCGGCGCGGAAACGGTCGCGGAAGCGGTCCAGGTCGATGTCGATGTCCTCGCCGCCGTAGCTGGTGGTGGCGGCCTCGCGGAAGGCGCGGACCATATCGTCGGCCAGCGCCGCGATATGGGTGCGGATGAGTTTGCGCAGGGTGCCCGACAAGGCGATGTCGGTGCCGACGTCGTAGAGGACCAGGGCGCCGGTGAGCATGGCCGGTTCGGGGATGTGCCAGCCGGCCGGGGTGCGCTGCAGGTAGCCCTCGGCGAGCAGTTCGTCGAGGATATCGGTGCGCCGATCGCCGAGCAGGTCCGACAGGCCCTCGTCGGTGACGGTCACCGGGGCGTCGGAGGGATCGGAGTAGCGTGGGTCGAACACCGCCCGCCAGTCGCCGTCGCGGGCGGTTTCGGCCTCGAATACCTCACGAATGGCCTCCAGGCGCAACCCGCGTGCCTGCATGGCGGCGATGGCGGTCAACCGGTCCAGGTGCTCGTCGCTGTAGACGGCCTCCTTGCCGGCGCGGCCGGGCTTGGGCAGCACGCCCAGGGAGTGGTAGTAGCGGATCGTGCGGGCGGGCACGCCGCTGAGTTCGGCGAGTTGCGTGCGGCTGTATCGGCCCGTCGCCACGGCGCTGTGTCGGTCCACGCGACTCAGCATAGAGAGCGCGACACGCGAACGTTGACAGTGGCAACTGTCCGCGTTAGCGTAACCGCCGCCACACTGTCGACGACGACAAGGGAGTTCCGATGACCCAGCGTGAGACCGATTTCGATGTGCTCATCGTCGGGTCCGGATTCGGCGGCAGTGTGACCGCGCTGCGACTGGTGGAGAAGGGCTACCGGGTCGGGGTGCTCGAGGCCGGGCAGCGCTACGCCGATGACGAACTGCCCGAAACCAGCTGGGATCTGCGCAAATTCCTGTGGGCGCCGAAACTGGGCTGCTACGGCATCCAGCGCATCCACCCGCTGCGCGATGTGCTCATCCTGGCCGGGGCGGGCGTGGGCGGCGGCTCGCTGAACTACGCCAACACCTTGTACGTGCCGCCGCAGCCGTTCTTCTCCGACGCGCAGTGGCGCGATATCACCGACTGGCGCGATGAGCTCATGCCCTACTACGAGCAGGCGCAGAAAATGCTCGGCGTGGTGCGCAATCCGCACATGACCCCCGCCGACGAGGTGTTCAAACAGGTCGCCGAGGACATGGGCGTGGGCGACACCTTCGTGCAGACCCCGGTCGGGGTGTTCTTCGGCGAGGCCGGCAAGACCGTGGACGACCCGTACTTCGGCGGGGCCGGACCGCAGCGCACCGGCTGCATCGAATGCGGCGAGTGCATGACCGGCTGCCGCCACAATGCCAAGAACACCCTGGTGAAGAACTACCTGTATCTGGCGGAAAAGGCCGGGGCGCAGATCGTTCCGATGACCACGGTGACCGCGATCCGGCCGCTGCCCGACGGCAGCTGGGATGTCGACACCGAACGCACCGGCGCCTGGGTGCGCAAACAGCCCAAGACCTACACCGCCGCGCACGTGGTGCTGGCCGCCGGCACCCGCGGCACCCAGCAGCTGCTGTTCGCCATGCGCGACCGGGAGATCCTGCCCGCGCTGTCGCCGCGGCTGGGCGTGCTGACCCGCACCAATTCCGAATCCATCGTCGGCGCGGCCACCCGCAAGGTCGACCCGAACCGCGATTTCACCCGCGGCGTCGCCATTACCTCCTCCATCCACCCCACCCCCGACACCCACATCGAACCGGTCCGCTACGGCAAGGGCTCCAATGCGATGGGCCTGCTGCAGACCCTCATGGTCGACGGCGGCGGGCGGATGCCGCGCTGGATGCGGTTCCTGTGGACGGTGCTGCTGCATCCGCTGACGCTGATCCAGTTCATGTCGGTGAAGAACTGGAGCGAGCGCACCATCATCTCGCTGGTCATGCAGCATCTGGACAACTCCATCACCACCTACACCAAGCGCGGGCTGTTCGGGCGCAAGCTCACCTCCAAACAGGGCCACGGCGAACCGAATCCGACCTGGATCCCGGTCGGCAACCAGGTCACCCGCGCCGTGGCCGAGAACATCGGCGGCGTGGCCGGCGGGTCCTGGGGCGAGGTGTTCAATATTCCGCTCACCGCGCATTTCCTCGGCGGTGCGGTGATCGGCGCGGACGCCGACTCCGGGGTCATCGACCCCTACCACCGCGTCTACAACTATCCGACGCTCAGTGTCGTCGACGGCGCGGCGGTCTCGGCGAATCTGGGCGTGAACCCGTCGCTGACCATCACCGCCCAGGCCGAGCGCGCGGCGGCCATGTGGCCGAACAAGGGTGAGGTCGACACCCGCCCCGCGCAGGGCAGCGGCTACCGCCGCATTGCACCGGTTGCACCCGCGCACCCGGTGGTGCCGGCGAGCGCACCGGCGGCGCTGGTGCTGCCGATCGTCCGGATCACCAGCGGGGACATGGAATCGGCCTGATCCGCCGATCCGAAACATCACCGACCGGGAACTGGTGGCGCGGGCTTCTCGCGAAATGCCGCCACCAGTTCCCGGTCGGCGTCGTTTCAGTTCCGGGTGCGCGCGGGGCAAACTGCCGGGCCGGGTCCATGTCGTCGATCGCGGATCGCGCAGGCAGCCACGCCAATCGCATGTGGGCGACGCGGAATTCCTCGACGCCTGGCTGCGGCATCCGCGCTTCCGGATGATCGAGTGAGGCGACTGCGGCGGTGCCGGGCGGTGAGGCGCGCCGCCCGGCACCGCCACGGTCAGCGGGCGTGGATGTGGGCGAAGCCCATGGGTGAGGTGGGCGGGGGGACGTCGCCGACCGGGGCGCGGAATTCCTGCAGGGCGGGCAGCACGTCCACGTGGCGGGCGGCGTAGCAGCGGACCTGCGGCAGGGCGTGGGCGACCTCGCTGCGTTCGAGGGGTTCGGAGTCGATGTAGCCGACCTGTTCGAGGTCGACGCCGAGGGTGTGGGCGATGCGGGAGATGGCCGCGGACTTGCGGCCCCAGCCCGCCTCGATGACCGCGAAGCGTTCCAGGTGCGCGTAGCGGCGCAGGTGCTCCACGGTCCAGGCGTGCTCGCCCCGGCTGGCGACGGCGTGCATGATGCCGCGTTCGGCGAGAATGCGCAGGGCGCGGACGGCGTCGGGACGCGGTGCGCCGGCGCTCGAATCGCTCACCACGCCGTCCCACAGGGTGTTGTCCGGTTCCCAGACAAGACATTTCACAGTCGGCGTTGTCACATCCTGCCCCTACAGTCGGTCCAGCGGTACCACGGTGGTGGACGGACCCGGGTTTCGGGAACCATCCGCCGCGTGACATCGTAGGGGCTGTCTGGGCCACAGTGCCACCGCTGGCAAATCCGCGACACCGTCATTTCTGCGGCGATGATGGAATCGTGATCGGGCGATGACGGTCGGCAATGCTGGTCAGACATGGTGAGCGCAGCGAGGAAGGGGCACCGCCCATGCGGCAGTCGCGGAAACTATCCGGTGGCCTGGCCGCGCTCGCGCTGGCACTGGTACTAACCGGCTGCGGCGCCGCCGAGGAGTCCGCCCCCGTCGTGGTCGGCTCCATCGAGGAGCAACCCGCCCCCGTCCCCTTCGAATCGGCCACCCAGGCCGCCCCCGCCACCACCCCCGCGGGCTCCGGCTCCGGCGCCGACCCCACCCTGCCCCCTCTCACCCCCGCCACCCCGGTCCCCACCGTCGACCCCTACGCCGGCCAGCCCCTCATCGACCGCACCGAATGGACCGACACGATCGACGGCCCCCGACTGCTGATCTACCCCACCGAAGCCGGCCGCCGCGACACCTTCCCCACCGCCGGCGACCGCGCCTGGCAGGAAATCCTCACCACCACCCCCGACGCCGACACCCCCGGCATGCGCGACCAATTCCTCTGCCACTGGGACTGGGCCCGCGTCGTGGCCCCCAACAAACCCAGCTGGAACCTCGAACCCTGGCGCCCCGCCGTCGGCTACCAGGAAACCGTCAACGCCCTCTGCAACCCCGGCGGCCCCGAACGCTGACCCGTTGTCGCCGACGGTGATTCGGCGCTGCCGTGGGCGCTGACCACCGGCCCCGGCGCGGTGCTCGATCCGCGCCCAGCAGCGCCCACGGCCTCGGGCCGGTTCCCGGGTGTGGTCGCGACGACCATCCGAACGTGCCGCGCGTGGCCGCCGCGCCACCGAACATTCCGGCCGAGGATCTTCAGCGGCTTCGGGTTCGCCCCGACGATGGTTCCGCGCCGCCGTGGGCGCTCACCAGCAGCCCGGGCAGGTGCTCGATCCGCGCCGGGCAGCGCCCGCATCGGCCGGTGCGCGGGGTCCAGGAGGTCGCCACAAATCTGAAACTTCACCGACCGGGAACTGGTGGCGGGGGGTTCTCGCGAAATGCCGCCACCAGTTCCCGGTCGGCGTCGTTTCACTCTTGGGGCCCGGCCCCAGGGTGGTTGGCGCGGGATGAGGATGAACGTGCCGTCCATCGCTGGAGGGCCCTGTGAGCGTGCGGGCGAGCTGGGACGGGTGAGCCAGGCCGATCCAGCGGCAATCGGACGCCATGATCGGTTGGGCGGGCGGCCCGGACGGTTTACTCGCCGACCCGTCGGAGTCGCCGATGGTTCGGTGGTGCCGCGTTCGATTCGCGACGAGCGGCCTGCGGTGCGGGCGGGTTCCGGCGGCAATCGGACACTGCGGGGACGCCATGATCGGGTGCACCGGGTGGGTTGGGCGGTGGCGGGGGCTGAACCGGCATGTCATCGGCGTGTGGGTGGCGGTTGCGGTGGGGGCGGGTTCTGTTCGGTGCGGTAACGAAGCGGTGTCGACGAAAGGGGTTGCACGCGAGAAGCTTCGGGCGGTGTCCAAAAGTGCGTATCGTTGGTGGCGTCCAGCGCGTACTCCTGGGAGGGAGGCGGCACGGTGCGGTCCTCTGCGCCTGCGAACACCGCCGGGCTCGCCGCCGCCCGGGGACCGGCGGGATCGGCTGTGCGCGGGATGTTTCCCGCGCTTGCCGACACCGCGGAGGTGTATCTGGATTCGGCGTCGACCACGCAGAAACCGGCTGCTGTGATCGAGGTGGTGCATCGGTATCACCGGTCGCGCACGGCCAATGCGGGGCGGGGGACGTATGCGTGGGCGTCGAGTCTGACGCGGGAGATCGAGCGGGTGCGGGAGCGGATGGCGGGGTTCATCGGGGCGCAGCCCGATGAGGTGGTGTTCACCGGGGGTGCGACGGCGGGGTTGAATGCGGTGGCGCTGGCGTGGGGGTTGACGAATCTGCGGGATGGGGACGAGATTCTCTACAGTCCGCGCGATCACGCGTCGAATGTGTATCCGTGGCAGCATCTGCGGCGGCTGCTGGCCGGATTCGGACGGCGCATCACGCTGGTGCCGTATCGGGTGACCGCGCTGGGCGAGGCCGATGTCGAGGATGTGGCCGCGCGGATCGGCGCGCGGACGCGGTTGATCACGGTGGCGCATCTGCATCACGTGTTCGGGGGGCTCACCACCCTCGAGGAGTTGCGCGGGCGCATCGATCCGCGGATCGCGCTGTGTTTCGATTGCAGTCAGAGCGGCGGGCATCTGCCGGTGCGGGTGGAGGAACTCGGGGCCGATTTCGCGGTGTTCTCCGCGCACAAGATGTTCGGCGCGCCGGGCACGGGGGTGCTGTATTGCCGTAGGCGCCGCCACGACGAGCTGACACCGTTCCTGCCGGGCGGCAATTCCGGTGTGTCCCTGGTGGATTCGGAGTTCTCCGGGGGCGCGATGCCGCACCGGCTCGAGGGCGGCACCCACAATCTGCCCGGCATCCTGGCCCTGGGTGCGGCGCTCGAGGTGCTCGAGCAGTTCGGGCTCGATACCATCCACACCCACAATCGGACGCTGACCCAGCGGCTGCTCGCGGGCCTGCGCGCGGTGCCGGGGCTGGAGTTCGCGCCCGGTCCCGCGCACGCCCCGTGCGAAACCGGCTACGGCATCGTCTCCTTCACCGTGCCCGGAATCAGTTCCGGCGACCTGGGTTTCGTGCTCGGCGAGCTCGGATTCCTGGTTCGCAGCGGCGCGCACTGCGTACCCGGCGACGCCGGCGCGGAGGAGGATTCGGTGCGGGTGAGCACCCACCTCTACACCAGCGCCGCGGAGATCGACCGGTTCGCCCAGTGTGTCGCCACGATTGCCGAGGAGGTCACATGACGAGCAACGGCCATCCACCCCGCTACGACCGCCGCGCCGCCTCCCGCGTGCTGGCCGGTCTGGCCCGCCCCGGACTGGGCCTCACCCCGGCCGCACCACCGGCACGCCGCATCGAATACACGTGCACGCCGGTGCGTTTCGAGCCGGGATCGCATCTGACGCTGTCGCAGCGGCTGTATCTGGAACGGTTCATGCGCCCCTGCCGCGCCGAGCAGGTCACCAGCGCCACCCACCGCATCGCCTGGACCGACAGCGACGGCGTGCCCAATACCGGGTATTTCCACGCCGGCGGGCTGGGACCGATCGTGCCCATCGCCATGCGCGAGGCGGTGCTGGGGTTGTGGCATTCGATCGAAGCCGATGCGGCGCTGGCCCGCCGCATCGCGGGGCTGTCCGAGCGCGAGCGCGCGGTGCTCGCGGGCACCACCACCGATCACGAACCGGCCGAGATCTTCCGGGTCGGGATCGAGGCGTGCGGGCGGGCGCTGGCCCAGCACGCGCTGCTGGCGCGGTGGACGCCCTATCGCACCCCGGCCGAATTCGCGGCGGGCATGCGGGATTCGGGCATCTACTCCGCGGTCGCGACCCGCTGGTTCTGGGAGTTGCAGGCCTCGAGCTATCGGC
The DNA here is from genome assembly GCF_054655275.1 of Nocardia sp. IFM 10818. NCBI lineage: Bacteria > Bacillati > Actinomycetota > Actinomycetes > Mycobacteriales > Nocardiaceae > Nocardia > Nocardia sp. IFM 10818. The sequence continues at coordinate 4,139,235 of NZ_BAAHJH010000001.1, read as the reverse complement.
GCGGCATGATCGCGGTCACCCTGGCCACCCAGCCCGACGGCACGGTCCGCTATTCCGCCGAGACGGTCGCCACGCTGCGCGCGATGAAGGACATGACCATCGAGGACGCCCATCGCACCATGCGCCGCGCGACCCATGTGGAGGGTTTGACCGTCGAGGAGGCCATCGCCCGCTATCACGAAGAGCTGGACCTGATCTCGCGCCAGTACGCGCTGCTGCCGCCGGGCACCCGCCCGGCCTGCCTGGCGGCCATGCCGCATCAGCTCGACGGCGCGCACTACAGTCTGCTGCCGGTGGTGGTGGACAAGTTCACCGAGCTGTTCACCGCGGTGGTGGGGCGACTGAGCATTGCCGAGGTGCCCGCCGACACCGGTTCCGACAGTGTCGAACTGGCCGCGGCCGATCAGCTGTTCTACGTCCCGGACATGACGTGCAAGCATTGCGTGCGCACCATTACCGGGGTGCTGGAGTCGATGGATATCGCGGTGCACGAGATCGACCTGATCAGCAAGCGCGTCACCGCCGAATTCCGCAGTCCCCGCAACCGCCATCGCGCCTTCGAGGCGTTGCGCGACAGCGGCTACAACCCGACCGTCGAACTGCCCGCCCCGGCCGCCACGGAAACGGCCGTATGACGGCTGCGACCGCGCCGCGACTGCCGGCGAAGATTCATCCGCTGGTGCGCGCGTTCCTCGATGCGCCCGGCGCGGCCGAGGACGCCCTGGACCGGTTCGGGTCCCCGGCGCATCTGGTGTTCCCGCAGGTGTTCGCCGACAATCTCGCCCGGTTGCGGGCGGTGCTGGAGGCCCAGCCGTGCCGGTATCGGATCTGCTACGCGCACAAGGTCAATCAGTCCGCGGCGTTCGTGCGCACCGCCGAGCACGCCGGGATCGGCATCGATGTGGCCTCGGCGGCGGAGCTGGCGGGGGCGGTGCGCGCGGGCTTCTCGGCCGACCGCATCGAGGTGACCGGGCCCAAGGGCGAGGTGTTCCTGCGCGCGCTGCTGGGCACCGGGATGACCGTCAATGTCGACAACGTGTGGGAGCTGCGGCGCATCGCCGAGCTGGCCGCCGCGGGGGCGCGGGTGCCGGTGCCGGTGCTGGTGCGACTGTCCGGTTTCGCGGGCGCGCCGGTGAGCCGGTTCGGGGTGCCGCTGGCCCAGGTCGAGGAGGCGCTGGCGGTGCTGGCCGCGCACCGGGAGCGGATCGCGTTCGCGGGCTTCGCCTTCCACATCGACTCCGGGGAACCCGCCGAACGCATCCGCGCCGTGGACACCTGCCTCGAGCTGACCGAACGCGCCTATGAACACGGCCTGACCCCGACGGTGCTCGATATCGGCGGCGGCTTCCGGCAGGTGTTCACCGCCGACGCCGACGCCTTCGACGCCTATGTGGTCGCGCTGCGCGAATCGCTGCTGGGGCGCGGGGAGCCGATGGCGTGGGGCGGCAACACCTTCGGCTTCCATCTCGACGGCGGCGCCGTGCACGGCACCCCGGTGTTCCACAAATACGCCAACACCGTGCCCGCCGAGGCGATGCTGGCCGATCTGCTCACCGCCGGGCTCGACGCGCACGGCGGGCGCACCATCGCGCAGGTGGCGGCGGAGAATCTGCTGGAGATCTGGCTGGAGCCGGGCAAGGCGCTGGTCGATCACGCCGGGATCACCGTCGCCCGCGTCGAATTCGTCAAGCAGACCGCCGACGGGGCGACCCTGGTCAATCTCGATGTCAGCCGCGACACCGTCACCCCGGCCGATCAGGAGGTGATGGTCGACCCGCTGCTGCTGCCCGCCCGCGCGCACGCCGCGCCGAATTCCGCTGCGGTGGGGGTGTTCCTGGCCGGGCGGTTGTGCCTGGAACGCGATCTGATCACCAATCACAAGGTGTGGCTGCCGCACCGGCCGCAACCCGGTGATCTGCTGGTGTTCCCCAATACCGGGGCCTACCACATGGATCTGTCGGCAGCGTGTGCGTCGATGCATCCGCTGCCGCCCAAGCTCGCGGTCACCGTGCACGAGCGCGGTTTCCGGGTGTGCCGCGATCACGACTACGAGCCCGGCCGGTCGGTACCGCAATGGCACGGGGTGCACTGATGCGCTACGACCACATCACCGAGCTCATCGGCAACACTCCCCTGCTGCGGCTGGATCCGGCGGTGCACGGACTGCCGAATATCGAGCTCTACGCCAAACTCGAATCCTGCAACCCCTTCGGCTCGGTCAAGGACCGTGTCGCGTGGGGCATGCTCCGCGACGAACTCGACGAGATCACCACCGGCGGGCGCACTCTCATCGAGGCCTCCAGCGGCAATACCGCCAAGGCGCTGCGCATCCTGGGCGCCCTGCACGGCATCGGGCTGCGGGCGGTCACCAACCGCATCAAGGTCGCCGAGGTGCGCGAGATGCTGCAACTGTTCGGCACCGAGATCGAGGAGCTGCCCGGGCTGTCGGAATGCCCGGATCCCACCGCGCCGAACGACGTCTACTCGGTCATCGAAGCCACCATGGCCCGCGACCCGCACGCCTGGCATCACCTCTCGCAGTACACGAGTGAGAAGAACATCGAGGCCCACTACGAGGGCACCGGCCGCGAGATCCACGACGATCTGGCCCGCGACGGCATCACCCGGGTCGATGTGCTGCTCGGCGGGCTGGGCACCACCGGCTCCACCCGTGGCGCGGCGACCTTTCTGCGCAAACACAATCCGGAGCTGCGCACCATCGCGGTGGTCTCCGAACGCAGCGACTTCATTCCCGGCATCCGCTCGGAAACCGAACTGTGGGACGTGGGCCTGTTCCAGCCCGACTTCTATGACCGCATCGTCCCGGTGCAGGCCGGACGCGCCGTCGAGGCCACCGTCGAGCTGGCCACCCGCCACGGCGTGCTGGCCGGACCCACCAGCGGCGCCACCTACGCCGCCGCCCTGGATCACCTGGCCGCCGTGGACCATTCACCCCCCGACCGCCCCCTGATCGCGGTGTTCATCGTCTGTGACCGCCTCGAACCGTACTTGTCCTACATCCGCAAACGCCGCCCCGAACTCTTCGGCCGCCCCGCCCGCGCCACCGGCCCGTCGCCGGCCGAACTCGCCGCCACCCCCACCCTGTCCCCCGACGCCCTCGAGGCCCTCGACCGGCAAGCGCGCCCCACCATCGTCGACACCCGCGGCGCCATGGCCTACCGCATCGGCCACGTCCCCGGCGCGCTCAATATCCGCGACGACCAACTCGAGGACATGTTCACCCACGGCATCCCGTTCTCCCGTTCGCGCCCACTGGTTTTCGTCTGCCCCGTCGGTGAGCTGTCCCTGCGCTTCGCCGCCCTGGCCCGCCGCGCCGGCTTCGACGCCACCAGCCTCGCCGGCGGCATCACCGCCTGGCGCGACGCGGGCAAGCCCCTGGAATCCGCGCCGCGCCGCTCGTAGGGTGGCGACAGTCCACATCCGCGGCCCAACTGTCGGTGCTCCCGCGGAGGGCGCACGACGTCGGCCCGCGTTCGCGGCCGCACTGTCGGCTCTCCTGCGGAGGGCGCACGACGTCGGCCCGCGTTCGCGGCGGCGCTGTCGGTCCTCGGGCGGGCGTGCCAGATATGGGCTGGTGCTCTCAGTTCGCCTGCGGGGAGATCTGGGACATCGCCTGTGCCCGGCCGTATTCGGGCAGCCGGTGCGGGGCCGGCGCCGCCCACAGCGCCGACACGCCATGGCCGGTGCGGGCGCGACACACCTGGGCTGGCACGATGATCGTTTGTGGAGGTCGCGTTCGGGCTCGTCGTGCTGGTGGCGGTGGCGGTGGGGCTGGCGGCCCTGGCCCGCCGGTTCGGTTTCGGGGAGCCGTTCGTGCTCACCGTGGCGGGGGTGATCGCCTCCTATCTGCCGTTCGTGCCCGAAGTCGATGTGGAACCCGAGCTGGTGCTGCTGGGGTTGCTGCCACCGTTGCTGTACACCACCGCGATTCGGACCTCGCTGGTCGATTTCAAACCCAAGAAGCTGTCGATCACGTTGCTGTCGGTGGGGCTGGTGTTGTTCACCGCGTTCGCGGTGGGGGCGGTGGTGTATTGGCTGCTGCCGGTGCCGTTCGCGGCGGCGGTGGCGATCGGGGCGGTGGTGGCGCCGCCGGATGCGGTGGCCGCGACGGCGGTGGCGCGGCGGGTGGGGATGCCGCGGCGGATCGTGACGCTGCTCGAGGGTGAGTCGCTGTTCAATGACGCGACCGCGCTGACCACGCTGCGCACGGCGATCGCCGCGATGGCGGGGACGATCACCCTGTGGGAGGCGGGCGCGGATTTCCTTGCCGCGGCCGGGGGCGGTGCGCTGATCGGGGTGGCGGCGGCGCTGGTGCTGGCGTTCCTGCGCCGGCGCATCAGCGATCCGGTGCTGGATACGAGTGTGTCGCTGCTGGCGCCGTGGCTGGCGTATCTGCCGGCGGAGGCGGTGCATTCCTCCGGGGTGATCGCGGTGGTCACCTGCGGGCTGATTCTCGGCTATCAGGCGCCGCGCTGGCAGAGCGCGGCCTCGCGCATCTCCGAGCACACCAATTGGCGCACCATCGCGTTCCTGCTGGAGAGCGCGGTGTTCCTGCTCATCGGGTTGCAGGTGCGCCATTTCGTGGAGGACGCCTGGCACAGCGATCTGCCGCATTCGACGCTGCTGCTCACCTGCGCGGCGGTGCTGGTGACGGTGATCGTGGCGCGCCCGCTGTGGGTGTTCCCCTCCACCTTGCTGGCCTGGCGGGTGGAAGGGCGACGGCTGGGCAAGCCGAAACCGCATTGGACCGGGCCGGCGGTGGTGTCGTGGGCGGGCATGCGCGGGGTGGTGACCCTGGCCGCGGCGCTGCTGCTGCCCGAGGACACGCCCGAGCGGGCGACGCTGATCCTGCTCGCGGTGGTGGTGGTCGCCGGAACATTGCTGCTGCAAGGCATGTCGCTGCCGTGGCTGGTGCGGGCGCTGCGGCTGCGCGGGCCCAGCCACGCCGAGGATCTGCTGCAGGAGGCCAATCTGCTGCAGCAGGCCACCGCGGCGGGGCTGGCGGCCCTGGAAGCCAACATCACCCCCGACACGCCGCCGGAAGTGGTGGCGGCGCTGCGCAATCGGGTCACCATGCGGGCGCGCTCGGCGTGGGAATTGCTGGGGCGCTCGGAATCCCAGCGCATCACCCCCAGCGGCGAATACCGGCGGCTGCGGCTGGCCATGCTGGCCGCCGAACGCGACACCGTGCTCACCGTGCGCGATGCGGGCACCGTCGATCACGAGGTGCTGCAGCAGGTGATGGCCACCCTCGATATCGAGGAATCCACCATCGACCGCATCGCCGAGGCCGGCGAGACCGGGGAACCGTTGACCGCCACCATGTCCGGCGACTGCACACATCTGCGGGAGGCGCCCACCGTGCAGGTGCCCGACACCCCCGACGCGTGCGGCGAATGCCTGGACGAGGGCCTGGAATGGGTGCATCTGCGCATGTGCCTGGACTGCGGGCACGTCGCCTGCTGCGACTCCTCGGTCGGCCGCCACGCCGAGAAGCATTTCGCCGCCTCCGGGCATCCGGTGATGCGCAGCGTGGAACCCGGGGAATCCTGGCGCTGGTGCTACATCGACGAACTGCTCGGATAGCGCTGCGATAGCCGAGGTTCCGGAGCGGCGCATGCACTGCGACCGGTTACCGAACGCATAGTCCGTTCCGCGCGTGTCGCCGCGGTGATGCGCCGACACTGGCGTATGTGCGCCAATGGCGTCGCCGGGCAGTGCGCGCTGCGGGGAGTGGCCTGCCCATCCATCGGCAGTTTTCCTGATCCGCTCTTCCTGCAAGGGGATGATCACCCATGATCCGGTCCCGCACATCGGCTTTCGCCACCGCCGCCACCACCTTCGCCGCCCTGGCCTCGGCCGCGGTGCTCACCGCGCCCACCGCCGCCGCCGAGGTGTGGCGCGTGGAGGTCTCGTCGAGCAACTCCATCTCCCTGGGCGGCGCGCGCTACGGTTCGGGCTGCTCCTACACCGTCACCGTGGAAGGCCGCGCCGGGGATGCGGCCTGGTTCTACGACATCGGCGCCTACGGCACGTTCAACCCGCACTCGGTGACCCTGGGCCGCGACGGCCGCGCCACCACCACCTGGACCCCGCAGGCCACCGGATGGCATCGCATCTACGCCGACTCCTACTGGGGTTCGGCGGCCACCGACTACTTCGAGGTCGGCACCGGGGTCAACCTCGGCAGCGCCTGCGTGGTGCTGCGCTGACCCGCTCATCGGGGCATCGGTCACCCGGTGTGCGCGCACACCGGGTGCCGGGCACTACCCTGGACCCGGTGCAGACAGGCCAGCCCTCCTCCGACGCCGAACCCCGCATCTGGGGCGGAACGACCCTCACCGAACGCCGTGAGGCGCGCCGCGCCGCCCTGCTCGACGCCGCCCTCGACCTGATCGGCGAGTCCGGTGCGGGCGCGGTCACCATGCGCGCGGTCTGCCGCAAGGCCAACCTGACCGACCGCTACTTCTACGAATCCTTCGCCAGCCGAGACGAACTGCTCGACGTCCTCTACCGCCAGATCGCCGACGAATTCCTCGAACCCATGACCGCCTTCGCGGTCGCCGACGACCCCACCCGCGACCGCGCCCTGTCGGAGATCCTGGTCGACAAGGTGCTCGAGGACCCCCGCAAATCCCGGCTTTTCCTGGTCGAACCGTATTCCTCGACGGGTCTGGGCCAGACCACCATCGCGGTCATGCCCGCCTTCACCCGCCTCATCCAGGACCACCTGTTCGCCCACATCGACGATCCGGTGCAGCGCCGCGTCGCCGCGGTCACCATGGCCTCGGGCAATGCGGGCATGTTCTCGGCCTGGCTCAACGGCACCCTGCGCGCCACCCGCGAGCAGATCGTCGACCATCTGGTGCAGACCATCGCCGCCTACCGCGGCATGTACCGCGGCTGAGGCGGCCGGCTCAGAAGGCGTTCTGGAAACGCTCCCAGGTCTTGTCGGTGGACACGAACACCCGGACCTGCGCACTCGGGATGCCCGGCAATTCCTTGACTCCCGGGAATTCCGCCCCGCTGGTGGACAATCCGACGATCACCGGCACCCACCGCCGCCCGAGGTTGCGCCAATGCTTGCCGACCTCGGTGAGGGTGCCGATATCGCCGAAAATGTCATAGCTGACCCGGTCTTTCATCGCCTTCCACTGGGTCAGCAGCACTGGATACTCCCCCGCGCCCTCCTCGGCCTCGCAGTTGTAGGCGATGTCGTAGCGCCGCCGCGCGATGGTCAGCTCCCGCTGATAGTTCACCCCGCGCTCGGCGCTGCGCTGGTGATGCTGCCAGCGCAGGAACTGCACCACACACCACTGCTCCCAGCCGCTGTTCTTCGACACGGCCAGCGCCTCGTTCACCGCGGCCACATCGGCCGCCACCCACTGCATGAGATCGTCGTACAGATTGTCGATGGTCAGCTTGCGCATCGCGTCCTCCATGCTCGACCGGTCGGTCGAACCATGGTAGGACCGCGCGAAACATCCCGTGGCGCAGTTCATTTGAACATATCGTTCGGTATCTTCGCCCCGAAGATCAAATCCCCCAACGGATTTCGACGCGTGCCGCGGACGACCACGCGACCGGGCCGCGCTGCCGCGCTCACCGTGCGCCGGGATGATTCGGGGCCGCGACGCGACGAACGGACCTAGGCTGAATCTCGTGCGCGGAACGATCCCTCCCATCCCCGCTCTCGCTCTCATGACCGCGGCGCACACCACGGCCTTCGCGGTTCTGCCCATCGCGGCGTCGAGCCTCGGCGCGCGTCACGGCTGGCGCCGCGACCGGCCAGGTTTGGCGAACGTGGCGGCCGGTGTGCCGGTCCTGGGCGCCGGCGTGGGCCTGTACGTCTGGACCGTGGCCGGTCATCTCGAGGTGGCTCCGCCGGGATGGCAGGTCGCCCTCACACCCGGGTATCTGGCTCAGGCCGGCCCCTATCGCCTCTCCCGCAACCCCATGTACCTCGCCCAGCTCACCCTGTGGGCCGGCTGGGCGGCCTGGTTCGGCAGCCTGCCCGTGGCCGGCGGCCTGGCGGCGTGGACCGCTGTCGTGTCCGGGCTCGTGCGCTGGGAGGAGCGTTCTCTGCACAAGCGGTGGGGTGCGACCTACGACGCCTACCGGCAGCGGGTGCCGCGATGGGCCGGACTGCCCGGCCGCTGAACCCGAACCGCTGCCGGTTCGATGCGAGCCTGAAGGGTGGAACTGTGATCGCTTCTGTGAGAAGGCTTTTCGCCCGGTTGCCGCGTCGCCGCCCGCTGCCGGCCCGGCCCGATCGCGCCGAACTCTCGTCGCTGCCGGTGCGGGATCGGTTCGCGCTGCGGGATGCACGCCGCGGGCGCCTGCGACACGATGTCAGCGCCGGTCGCGGGGTGCGACGGGGGCCACATCGGGTTGCGTCGGCGGTGGGGGCGGGTGTTTACTCGCTGACGCAAGGTGCCGTCGTTAGCTGAGGTTCCTGCGCGGATACAGGCCGGCGACCGGAAACGTCGAGAGACGCCAATGGTCAGGACAGGCTTCCCCGGATTAAGGGGTTGCTCCGACCGGCTCCCACCCTGGCGGTGGGTTCACGCCGTGCAGTGCTGAAGGTCTTACGAGGAGTGGTGCCCCTACCTCGCGGGTCGCGCAGGTCTCCACTCCCTTTTCGGCGCGTGTGCGCGGTGTGGAGGAGGTGGTTGTCGTGCCGGATGGAGCGGACAGAGTTCCGTTAGCCAATCGTTCACTAGGCGACACTCCTTTTCGTTGCCGCGTGCTGCCCGCGTCCGGGTAGCGTCGGTTTCTCGAGTGCGCCGATCTCTGTGTGGGAGGCGTCGTGACGACGTGGGAAATGCTGTTGCGGCTCGGGGCCGGTGTCGGGCTGGGCGCGATCATCGGATTCGAGCGGCAGTACCGGGCCCGGATGGCCGGGTTGCGGACGAATGCGCTGGTGGCGGCGGGTGCGACCTTGTTCGTGCTGTTGTCGGCGCACGGGTTCGCCGGGGCCACCGCGGATCCGACGCGGGTGGCGGCGCAGATCGTGTCGGGCATCGGGTTCCTGGGTGCGGGCGTGATCTTGCGCGATGGGTTCAACATTCGCGGCCTCAATACCGCGGCCACCCTGTGGTGCTCGGCTGCTGTGGGTGCGCTGGCGGGGGCGGGCATGTTCTCCACCGCGGCCGCGGGCACGGTGGTGGTGGTCATCGTGAACACCGCGCTGCGCACCGCGGCGCGCGCGGTGGATCGGCCGGTGGCCGACGGCAGCGAGACCGAGGCGCTGTACGCGTTCACCGCCGACACCGATGACGCGCACGAGGCGCATGTGCGGGCGCTGCTGGTGCAGTCGTTGACGCGCACCGACTTCCGGCTGGTGTCGATCTCGAGCCACGACACCGTGGCGGGCCGGGTGCAGGTGCGCGCGGAGCTGACCGGGGACCGCCGCGACGACCGGCAGATGGAGACGGCGGTGAGCCGGTTGAGCCTGGAGCCGTCGGTGACCAGCGTCGCCTGGCGCATCGTGCCGGAGAAGGTGACCGAGCAGTGACGCGGGTGCGGGCGTATTCGCCGCATCCCGGACTGGACCGGCCGCGCTCGCGGTGGGCGGATGCGGCGGTGTTCGTCGGGGCGGCGGTGCTGATCTGGGTGACGGTGAAGGTGTCGGCGGGGATGAACGTGCCCTTCGATCAGGCCGACGCCCCCGCCGCGGTGTCCACCGACCCGGATCAGCTGCCCTACTATGCGGCCCGCTCGCTGCTGCGCATGTTCGCCGCGCTGGGGCTGTCGATCGCGTTCACCTTCGTCTACGCCACCGCCGCCGCCCGGCTGCCGCGTGCGCAGAAGGTGCTGCTGCCGCTGCTCGATATTCTGCAGTCGGTGCCGATCCTGGGATTCCTGTCGATCACCATCACCGGGTTCATCGCCTTGTTCCCCGGCTCGTCGCTGGGGTTGGAGGCCGCGTCGATCTTCGCGATCTTCACCTCGCAGGCGTGGAACATGACCTTCGCGTTCTATCAGTCGCTGATCGCGCAGCCGCGTGAACTCGACGAGGCCGCCCGCAATCTGCGGTTGTCGCGCTGGCAGCGGTTCTGGCGGGTGGATGTGCCCTCGGGCATGTTCCCCCTCGTATGGAACGCGATGATGAGTTTCGGCGGCGGCTGGTTCTTCCTCACCGCCGCCGAGGCCATCAGCGTCAACAATCGCGAGTACGCGCTGCCGGGCATCGGCTCCTATGTGGCCGGCGCGGCCGCCGAATCCGACACCGGCAAGGTGATGCTGGCGGTGGCCACCATGATCATCCTGGTGATCGGGCTCAATGTGGTGTTCTGGCGGCCGATCACGGTGTGGGCGGAGCGTTTCCGCGTCGAGGACTCCGAATCCGCCGACGCCCCGCGCTCGCTGGTGCTGGATCTGCTGCGCCGCTCCCACATTCCCGGCGGGCTGGGCCGGGCGCTGGGTCCGCTGGTGTATCCGATCGACCGGGGCATGGCCGTGTTCGGGCTGGCCGAGCGCCCGCTCTATGTGCCGGTGCTGCGGCGCCGCGTCGCCGATGTGGTCTTCGGCGCGGTGGTCGCGGTCGCGCTGACGGTGGGCGCGGTGCTGGTGCTGCACTACATTCACACCACCGTCGGCTTCGGCGAACTCGCCCACGCCGCGTTCCTGGGCGTGCTCACCCTGGGCCGGGTCATCGTGCTGCTGATCGTGGCGAGCGCGGTGTGGGTGCCGATCGGGGTGTGGATCGGGTTGAACCCCAAGGTCACCCGCCTGGCGCAGCCGGTGGTGCAGGTGCTGGCCAGCTTCCCCGCCAACTTCCTGTTCCCCCTGGTCACCGCGGTCCTGGTGGCCACCGGCGCGAGCCTGCAGTGGGCGGCGATCGCGCTCATGGCATTGGGCGCGCAATGGTACATCCTGTTCAATGTGATCGCCGGCGCCGCCGCGGTCCCCAACGATCTGCGCGAAGCCGCGGCCAATCTGCGGCTGCCGCGAAACCTGTGGTGGCGCAAGCTGATCCTGCCCGCCATCTTCCCCTCCTATGTGACCGGCGCGCTGACCGCGGCGGGCGGGGCATGGAATGCCTCCATCGTCGCCGAGATCGTCGAATTCGGTCCCACCACCCTGGTCGCCACCGGCCTGGGCTCCTACATCGCCGACGCCACCCGGGTGGGCGACTTCCCGCGCATCCTGGTCGGGGTGCTCGTGATGAGCATCTTCGTCGTCGGCATCAATCGACTGTTCTGGCGGCGGTTGTACGCGCTCGCGCAACGCCGCTACTCGCTGTAGACGGGAGATCCCCCATGACACACACGGTCACCACCGGCGAGGTCCTGATGGACCTGCGCGGGGTGCGCATGTCGTTCACCGGCGCGGGCGGCGAACCCCTGCAGGTGCTCGACCGGGTCGATCTGCAACTGCGCGAGGGCGAGATCGTGGCGCTGCTGGGCCGCTCCGGCTCGGGCAAATCCACCATCCTGCGCATTATCGCCGGGCTGCTGGCCCCCACCGGCGGCCACGTCGACTACCGCGGCGCCCCGTTGACCGGCTCCAATCCCGGTGCGGCCCTGGTGTTCCAGTCCTTTGCGCTGATGCCGTGGCTGAGCGTGCAGGACAATGTGGAACTCGGGCTGGCCGCGCGCGGCATCGCCCCCGCCGAGCGGCGCCGCCGCGCCCTGGCCGCCATCGACCGCATCGGCCTGGACGGTTTCGAGACCGCCTACCCCAAGGAGCTGTCCGGCGGTATGCGCCAGCGCGTCGGCTTCGCGCGCGCCCTGGTGCTGGAACCGGACCTGCTGCTCATGGACGAACCCTTCTCCGCCCTGGACGTGCTGACCGCGGAGAACCTGCGCACCGAACTGGTGAACCTGTGGGCCACCACCGATTTCCCCACCGAATGCATCTGCATCGTCACCCACAATATCGAGGAGGCGGTGCTGCTGGCCGACCGCGTGGTGGTGCTGGGCGCCAATCCCGGCCACATCATCGCCGAGGTCGGCGTCGACCAGCCGCGCCCGCGCAATCGCCGCGCCCCCGGCTTCGCCGCCCTGGTCGACCACATCTACGGCCTGCTCACCGGCCGCGACACCGAAATCGCCACCGCCACACCGGATTCGGCCACCCCCTTCGCCACCCCGCTGCCCGACGCCTCGGTCGGCGGCATCGCGGGCCTGCTGGAGTTGGTGTGGGGCAGCCACGGCCGCGCCGATCTGCCCGAGGTCGCCGACGAACTCAACTTCGAACTCGACGACCTGCTGCCCCTCGTCGATGCCGCCGCCCTGCTGGGTTTCCTCACCGTCGACTCCGGCGATGTCATCCTCACCACTGTGGGCGCGCGCCTCGTCACTGCCGACATCCAGGGCTCCAAACGCATTTTCGCCGACCAGGCGCGCCGGCGCGCCCCGCTGGTGCGCACCGTGTGCAGCGCGCTCATCGGCAGCGCCGACGGCAGCGTGCGCGCGGATTTCGTGCTGGATCTGCTGCGGCGCGGCTTCTCCGACGAGGACGCCCGCCGCCAGCTGGAGCTGGCCATCGACTGGGGCCGCTACGGCGAGTTGTACGACTACGACACCGATTCCGGCCGTATCACCGTCGACCCGGCCGCGGACCTGTCCGCCGACCGATAACCGCCTCGCGCGGGCCGCCACACCACGTGCGCGGCCCGCGCGGGTCGGGTGCTAGTGCACGACGGTGGCGGCCGCGTCCGCGCCCTCGGGGGCCTTGGGTTTGGTGCGCGGCAGGAAGAACGCCGGAATCAGGGTGAGCAGCAACAGGATCAGCGCCACCCAGAAGGTGTGCCCGAACGCGGTGGCCGCCTGCGCGAACCCCTCGTCGAGCGCCCCGGGCGGCAACTGCTCGGCGATCGCCGGATTGCTGCGCGACCCGATGGCCGCCCCGGCGAGGGGCCGATCCAGCAGCAGATTGGTCAGCACCACCGAGATCACCGCGGTGCCGATGGATCCGGCGGTCTGGTTGACGATGTTCATCAGCGTCGACCCGCGCGCCACCTGCGCGTGGGTCAGCGTCTGGATGGCCGCGGTCATGGTCGGCATCATGGTGCAGCCCATGCCCAGACCCATCACGAACAGCGCCCCCAGCAGCAGCGGATAGGAGGTGTCGGCGCCGACCTGGGTCAGGAACGCCATCCCCACCGACATGATCGCGATACCGGTGAGCACGATCTTGCCGGGTCCGATCCGGTCGACCAGCCGGCCTGCCACCGGCATGGTCAGCATGGCGCCCAACCCCTGCGGCGCGATCAGCAGCCCCGCCATCAACGTCGATTCCCCGCGCACCTGTTGCAGATACGACGGCAGCAGCAGACCGGACCCGAAGAACGCCATGGCGAACAGGGTCATGGTGATGACCGCGTAGCGCAGCGAGGGATTCTTGAACAGTCGCAGATCGATGAGCGGATGCACCGCGCGCAGGGCGTGGAAGACGAACGCCACCAGCAGAGCCGCGCCGATGATCATCGGAATGAGCACCTTGCGCGAGGCCACGGTCCCCGCCTCCGGAATCGAGGACACACCGTAGAGGAACAGCGCCAGACCCGGGGAGGCCAGCAGCATGCCGAGGAAGTCGAAGGACTGCGAGGGCTCGGGTTTGTCGGCGGGCAGCACGATGAACGCGTAGACCAGCGCGATGATGCCGATGGGCAGGTTGATCAGGAAGATCCAGTGCCAGGAGAAGCTGTCGATGAGCCAGCCGCCCAGAATCGGGCCGCCGATGGGGCCCAGCAGCATGGGCACCCCGAGCACCGCCATGACCCGTCCGATGCGGTGCGGCCCGGCGGCGTGGGTCATGATCGTCATGCCCAGGGGCATGAGCATGCCGCCGCCCAGGCCCTGCAGGACGCGGAAGGCGATGAGCGACTGGATGTTCCAGGCCGTGGCGCACAGCACCGAGCCGAGCACGAACAGCACCAGCGCGGTCATGTACAGGCGTTTGGTGCCGAAGCGGTCGGCGGCCCAGCCGGTGAGCGGGATGACGGTGGCCAGGGCCAGGGTGTAGCCGGTCATCGTCCACGCCGCGATGGCATAGGTGGTGTCGAAGACCTCGGGCTTCATGAAGGTCGGGATCGCGACGGTCACCACGGTGACGTCGAGGATCGACATGATGGCGCCGAGCACCACGACGCCGGCGATCTTGAAGACGCGGGCGTCGAGTTTGTCGTCGGTCGGATCGCCGGTCGGTATATCCGGAGGAGTGGTCACCGCTTCAGCCTGCCAGGTCGGAGGATGGGGAACCAGCACAATTTCGCCGTGGTTGACGCGCCGGAGCAGCGCCGTTCACGCGGAGATAACCGGGGACGCGATCAGCCCGGCGGCGGCCAGCCCTCGTCATTGTCGTAGAAATCGGCGGCCGCGGCGTCGGCGAGGGCTTCGGCGCGAATCTCGAATTCCGAGGGATCGCCCGGATCAGGTTCGGGCGCAACGGGTTTGCCGGTGGAATCCACGGGATCGGCGGGTCTGGCGCGCTTGGCCATAGCTGTCCTCTCGCGAGAGCGGAGCATCGGTTGCGGCACGAACCCGGCCAATCATACCGAGCGGTAGCAACCTTGGGGTTACCGCCTCGGTGATCGATTCCCAATCCGCCCTCTCACCTGCCGATTTCACCGCGTAGTCTGACTGTTCACCGCGCGAGGAGGAGCTTCCCGACATGTCCGACCCGGTTGTGGGGCTGACCGGTACGCTCACCACACCCTTGCGCGGCGCCGGTGCGCTGGGCGAGGTGCTCGTCGCCATCCGAGGGGGAACCGAGTCGTACATCGCGCGCGCCGACGAGCCGCTGCCCGCCGGCGCCAGCGTGCTCATCGTGGCCGCCCATCCCGGCCGGCTCGTCGATGTTGTTGCGTGGATCCCCCTTCCCGGCGATTGACAAGTCGCAGAGACGTTTTCATTTTCGAGGGGAGAGACAATCGTGCTCGGATATCATGTGCCCGATCCGGACGAGGCCATGCTGGTCTCCGGCGGCGGCACCAAGGACAACGCACCGTTCCGCGTGGTCATCGGCCACGGCGCCTGGGTGATGCCGTTCTTCCGCAAGGTGCGGTATCTGTCGCTGGCCATGTTCGAGGCCGAGATCAAGGAACGCTGCGTCACCAAACAGGCCATCCAGCTGGATGTGCGCGCGGTCATCGCGTTCAAGGTCGCCAACGACACCGGCTCCATCGTCAATGCCGCCCAACGGTTCCTGTCCGAACAGGAACAGGAGATGTCGGTGCTGACCGGGCGCATCTTCTCCGGGCACCTGCGCTCCATCGTGGGCTCGATGACGGTGGAGGAGATCATCCGCGAACGCCAGCGCCTGGCCGACGAGGTCCTCGTAGCCTCCAAGGTGGAGATGAGCAATATCGGGCTGTGGGTGGACTCCTTCCAGATCCAGTCCATCGACGACGGCGGCCTCGGCTACATCACCGCCCTGGCCGCCCCGCACAATGCCGCCGTGCAGCGCGACGCCCAGATCGCCCAGGCCGCCGCCGCCCAGGCCGCCGCCGAGGCCGAACAGGAATCGCTGCGCCGCCAGGCCGAATACGCCCGCCAGACCGCGGTGCTGCGCGCGCAGTACCAGCGCGATATCGACAAGGCCAATGCCGAAGCCGCCCAAGCGGGTCCGCTCGCCCAGGCCGTCGCCCTGCAGGAGGTGCTCGCCGCCCAGGCCGAGCAGGCCCGCAAGGAGGCCGAACTGCGCGAACAGCAGTTGCAGGCCGAAGTGGTCAAACCCGCACTGGCCGAGGCCGAACGGGTGCGCATCCTGGCCGAGGCCGAAGCCGACCGCACCCGCATCCAGGCCGAGGCCGCCGCCTCGCACAACCGGATCGCCCTGGACCAGCTGCTCATCGAGCAGCTGCCCGAGATCGTCAAACATGCCGCGGTGGGCCTGGCCGATGCCAATGTGACCGTGCTCAACGGCCCCGACGGGGTGGGGGAAATGATCACCGGCATGGTGGGGCAGGGGCTGACGGTGTTCGATTCGTTGCAAAAGGCACTTTCTTCCAACAATGATCGACCTGCCGACTAAAGTCCCACCAGAGGGACGCGGCGACGAGGAGCGGGTGTTTTAAGGTGTCCATCGGGAAATTGGTGTCGTTCGACAGCTCTCGGGGTTTCGGTTTCATCCGTCCGGAAGACGGGGGGCCGGACGTGTTCGTCCATGTCAACGACATCGGCTTGGACGAAGACGAGCTGCGGCAGGGGCGGGTGTTCGAATTCGATGTGACCGAGGGCGATCGGGGGCCGAAGGCGATCAACCTGGCCCTGGTCGGCGGTTCGGTCGCGCCGGTCCGGCACAAGAACGACAAACGCGCGGGCGGGCAGCTCAGCGAGGCCGAGCACAAACGGCTCATCACCGAACTGCTGCTCGATGCGTCACCGGCCTTGACGGCCGGGGAGATTCTCACCATCCGCGACCGGCTGACGGCCTTCGCCGATCAGCACGGCTGGATCGAGAACTGAATTCGGCGGGCGGCAGCCCGATCACGACCCGATTGCAGTCGGTGCGGTGATGCACGTCGTGCCGGGTTGTCTTCACTGAACTGTCCGACCCGGTCGGTACGATCTTGGGGAACCGCCGACCGGTGAATCCGGGCCGGTCACGGCGTCTACCTGGGTAACCGCTACCCGAGGAGGTCGTGTGGAGCTGCCCCTGCTGCCGCCCGTCAAACCCATGCTGGCCAAATCCGTGTCGACGGTGCCGCGCGAACCCGGGCTGCTGTTCGAGCCCAAATGGGACGGGTTCCGCTGCATCGTCTTCCGCGACGGCGACGAGATCGAACTGGGCTCGCGCAACGACCGCCCCCTGACCCGGTATTTCCCCGAACTGGTGGAACTGCTGGGCAAGGCGCTGCCCGACAAGTGCGTCCTCGACGGGGAAATCGTGGTCGTCACCGAGAACGGCCTGGACTTCGACACCCTGCAGCAGCGGCTGCATCCGGCGGCCTCGCGGGTCGCCAAGCTCGCCGCCGAGACTCCGGCCAGTTTCGTCGGCTTCGATCTGCTCGCCCTGGGCGCGGAGGATCTGACCGAGCGGCCCTTCCACGAACGCCGCCGGCTGCTCGAAACGGTCCTCGACGGCGAGGAGGACGGGATCAACCGGCTGCATCTGACCCCGATCACCGACGACCCGGAGGTGGCCACCGACTGGTTCACCCGCTTCGAGGGCGCCGGATTCGACGGGGTGATGGCCAAGGCCGCGGATCTGCCCTACCTGCAGGACAAGCGGGTCATGCTGAAGATCAAGCACGAGCGCACCGCCGACTGCGTGGTCGCCGGATTCCGCTGGCACAAGGACGGCGCGGGCGTGGGCTCACTGCTGCTGGGGCTGTTCGACGAGGACGGCAATCTCCATCACGTCGGGGTGGCCAGCAGTTTCACCGCCGCCCGCCGCAAGGAACTGGTCGCAGAGCTGGCGCCGCTGCGCGAGCACGCGCTCGACGATCATCCGTGGAAGAACTGGGCCGATGCCGCCGCCCAGGCCAAGGCCGAGGGCAAGATGCCCGGCGGGGTGAGCCGCTGGACCGGCGGCAAGGATCTGTCGTGGGAGCCGTTGCGCGCGGAACTGGTCGCCGAGGTCCGCTACGAGCACGTCATGGCCGGCCGGTTCCGCCACGGCGGGCGCCTGGTGCGTTTCCGTGACGACCGCACGCCCGAATCGTGCACCTACGCCCAGCTCGACGAGGTCGCGCCCGCCGAACTCGCCACCATCTTCGACGAAGCGAGAGGCGCCAAACCGTGAGCGCGGCAACCGACATCGAGGTCGACGGGCGCACCGTCACCATCTCCAACCCGGACAAGATCTATTTCAGCAAGCGCGGGGAAACCAAACTCGATCTGGTCAACTACTATCTCGCCGTCGCCGATCCGATCATGAACACCATCAAGGACCGGCCGGTGCTGCTGGAACGCTATCCCGAGGGCGCGTCGGGCAAATCCTGGTTCCAGAAACGCGTCCCGAAATCGGTGCCCGACTGGTTGCAGACCACGGTGGTCTCCACCCCCAACGGCACCACCAGCGACGCCCTCGTCGCCGCCGACATGGCGCACATCCTGTGGGCGGTCAACCTGGGCTGCCTGGGATTTCACGTCTGGCCCACGCACGCCGATCCCGGCAGCACCGACTCCCCCACCGTCTACGACGCCGCCGGTGAAGTCCTGCCCCCCACCGGCGCCACCGACGAGCTGCGCATCGACCTGGACCCCTCACCCGGCATCTCCTTCGACGACCTGCGCGCCGCCGCGATCCAAACCCGCGCACTGTGCACCGAACTCGGCATCGACGTGCGCATCAAAACCTCCGGCTCGCGCGGCCTGCACCTCTACGCCCTGCTGCACCCGCGCTGGGACGGCTACCAGGTGCGCGCCGCCGCCGTCGCCCTGGCCCGCGAACTCGAACGCCGCCACCCCGACACCATCACCGCCGCCTGGTGGAAAGAGGAACGCGGCTCCCGCGTCTTCGTCGACTACAACCAGAACGCCCCGCACAAAACGGTTTTCGGCGCCTGGTGCGTGCGCCCCAAGGTCGGCGCCCAGGTCTCCACCCCCATCTCCTGGGACGACCTGCCCACCGTCACCAACGACGACATGACCATCGCCACCGTGCCCGCCCGCGTCGCCGAACACGGCGACCCCTGGGCCGACCGCACCCCGCAATCCATCGAACCCCTCCTCGACATGTCCGCCGAGGACATGGCCGCCGGCCTCCAGGACGCCCCCTGGCCACCCCAATACCCGAAAATGCCCAACGAGCCGTCCCGTGTGCAGCCCAGCCGCGCGCGAAAGGACAACGGCGACTAGATCCGTCTCACCACAAGCCCAAGAAGCTGCGGACGTCGTCGTATCCGTCGCAGGCGCGCGCGTCCACATCCGACGGATCGGCCTCGGCGCGCTCCGCCAGTGCCCGCTCCAGTGTCTCGACCACGACCTCGTGCGCCAGCGCGGGCGGGTTCTCGAAACTGCGATGAGTGTGCGCCGCGCGAGACTATCGTCGCCTCGCTCCCGCGACGCGCAGCGGCCTCCGGACGAGCTCCTCGGCCCCGCGGCGAGTTCAGTTGCGCGCGAATCATCGTCGCGATGCACCGGGCGCCCCGCAGCGCGCGGCGATGCGCCACGGCCGCGCTGCCCAGACGGGCAGTGCTCGGCGAACGGCCGGGCCGACGGCTGCTGCTCCCGCACCGGGGCGTCCCGATTTCGGTGGCGGTCGAAACATCGTCGCGGGGCGGGCGGGGCGCGGGTAGCCTCGCGGCGTGACCACTGTGGATGCACCGATCGTCGCTGTTGTCGTCTATCCGGGCCAGGCGCGTATCACCCGGCGCGCGGTCGTCGCGGTCGAGGCCGGGGCCCAGCGCATCGAGGTCGGCGGACTACCGATCGGTTTGCTGCGGGATTCGGTGCGGGTGAACGGGCGCGGGGACGCCAGCGTAGTGGGCGTGGATGTCGCCATGCAGCAGCATCCACGCTCGCCCGATGCCACCGTGCAGGAATTGGAGCGGCAGCTCACCGCGGCGCGGGTGGCATTGGCCGAGACCGCCGACCATGTCGCGGTCGAGGACGGGCGCGCCGAAGTGCTCGCCACGCTCGGGCGCGAGGCCGGTAGCGCGTTCGCGCGGACCGTGGCCAAGGGCAAGGTCGACCCGGATCGGGTGGCCGGGTTCACCGATGCGCTGGCCGAGCAGACCGCGGCGGTGCTCGCCCGCAAACGGGAGCTGGCGGGGCAGCGGTTGCGGCAGGACGAGGAGCTGCGTTCGCTCGAACGCCGGATCGCCGCGCATCGCAAGCAGCGTCAACCGGATCGGCGCATGGTCGTGGTCGACCTGGAGGTGCGGTCGGGCGGGGAGATCGAGATCGAACTGTCCTATGTCATCGACGACGCGCGGTGGACGTCGAGCTATGACATCCGGTTGCGGGGCGAGCAGCTCACCCTCACCTGGCATGCCGAGATCACCCAGAGCACCGGGGAGGACTGGCCCGAAGGCGAATTGGCGTTGTCCACCGCGCGCCCGGCCATCACCGCGCAACTGCCGGAACTGAATCCGTGGTTTCTCGACCGCATGCCGCCGCCCATGCCGCCGATGGCGGTCGGCGCACCGGCCGCCTACGGTGCGCCGCCACCGGCGCCGGGCGGTGCGGTGATGCGCCGCGCCGCACCCACGCGGGCCGAGGCGCACGAAGAGCCGGCCGATTTCGCCGCGGCCGCCGAACCGGCCGTGGAGCACGGCGCGGCGGCCACTACCTACCGGCCCGCGCGACCGGTGGCGGTGCCCAGCGACGGCACCGCGCACCGCGCCACCGTCGCCGTCATCGACCTGGCCGCCGCCCTCGACCATGTGACCGCCCCGGTGCACGGCCCGGAGGCGTTCCTGCGGGCGACCGCGGTCAACACCTCCGAGCACACCCTGCGCCCGGGCAAGGCCTCGGTCTTCCACGAATCCGAATTCGTCGGCACCACCACCCTGGAGGTGTGGGCCCCGCAGGAGGAGATCGAACTGAATCTCGGTGTGGACGACCGCATTCGCGTCGAACGCGACCTGATCAAACGCACCGCGGGCAAGGCCGTCCTCGGCGGCACCACCCGCCGCGAGCTCGGCTACCGCATCAAGGTCGGCAACTACGGCCGCCGCGCCACCAAAGTCACTGTCCTCGACCAGATCCCGGTGTCCCGCGACGACGCCATCACCGTCAAGGACATCACCTGCCGCCCGGACCCCAAGCAGCGCACCGACCTCGGCGAACTGACCTGGGAGCTGCCCCTCGACCCGAGCGCGACCGCGGAGATCACCGTCGGCTTCCGCGTCGACATCGCCCGCGGCGTGGAATTGCGCGGCTGGCGGGAATAGCGGTCGGCGCCGGATGCGAGTTGGGTCGCACCGCATTTCACGCTGACACCGATCAGTGTCGACCGCGAAATGCGGTGGGCGTCCGGCATCAGGTGCAGTTGCAGTGTGCCGGGGGCTGGATGCGTTGCGCGCCTACCGCTCTCGGCGTGCGGAACCTGCTCGGCGTATGGACCGCGCTCGACGCCGATTCCGCCTCATCCGGCTTCCCTGCAGCCTCGATTGGCCCTCTCGGCCAGCACAGGTGCCAGGGCGCGCAGCGCCGGCAGGTGGTCGCTGCCGAGGATCTGCAGGGCCACGTGGTCGGCGCCGGCGCGCAGGTGCGCGGTGAGCTGGTCGGCGATCTGCTCGGGGGTGCCGTGCACGGCGAGGGCGTCGATGGTGCGGTCGGTGCCGGGGGCGGTGAGGTCGGCGTCGGTGAAGCCGAAGCGGCGCAGGTTGTTGGTGTAGTTGCTCAGGCCCAGGTAGTAGCCGACGGTGTCGCGGCCGGTGGCGCGGGCGCGCTCGGGGTCCTCGTCGAAGACGACCTTGTGCTCGACGCCGATGAAGGTGTCGGGGCCGAGCAGTTCGCGCAGGCTCGCGGTGTGTTCGGGCACGGTCAGGTAGGGCAGGGGGCCCAGGGTGCGGTCGCGGGCGAGTGTGGCCACGCGCGGGCCGAGGGCGGCCAGGGCGCGCTGGGCGGCGGGGACGCCGGCGGCGTCGAGGTCGTCGAGGTAGGCGGCCAGGGCGTCATAGGGTTTGGTGTAGGCGTCGGTGTGCTCGCGGTGGCCCGCGCCGACGCCGAGGATGAACCGGCCGGGGAAGCGGTCGTCGAGGCGGTGGAAGGCGGCGGCGGCGTCCTTGGACGGGGAGGCCCAGATATTGACGATGCTGCTGGCGAGGGTGATCGTGTCGGAGGCTTCCAGCAGGGCGTCGTAGCCGTCCCAGTTCGCGGGCGGGGAACCGCCGAGCCAGACGGCGCCGTAGCCGAGTTGTTCGAGTTCACGCATCGCGGCGGGGGTGAGCGCCGTGTAGTACTGCCAGACACCGATCTTGCCGAGATCATCCTTTGCCATACCGGCAGCCAACACTTCACGATCGGACGGCATTCCCCGATCGGATTGTGTTCTCGGTACCGAAATTCTCCCGGGCGGTGAGCACTTCGTCCGTGTTCGCCTCGGCCCACTCGCACACCGACCGCAGCACCGGCATGAGGCTCGCGCCCAGCCGGGTGATCGCGTAGTCCACGCGCACCGGCACCTGCGCGGTGACGGTGCGCGCGACCAGGCCGTCGCGTTCGAGGGTGCGCGGGGGCTCGGTGCGCATCTTGTCGCCGAGGGCGGCGACGGTGTCACCGATTTCGGCGTAGCGGCGCGGGCCCTCGGCGAGAACGGACAGCACCAGCCCGGTCCATTTGTCGCTCCCTTCCAACCTTCGGGAGCATTCCCATGCCGGACGGCGAACGGCCCGGCGACCTCAATGAGGTCACCGGGCCGTTCGCACCGGATTCAGTTGCTGCCGTTCACCTTCGGGAACGATTCGGTGATCAGCGTGGTGAGCGTGTCGCACAGCAGATTGTGCACCTGCGCCCGATTCAGGCTGCCGCGCACGATCCACTCCCGGCCCGCCGCCTTCACCAGCCCGCCGTAACAGCGCACCAGGGCCCGCAATTCGGCGCTGTGCAGCGAATCGCTGAGCCCCACCATCTGCACCACGCGTTCGGCGGCGGCATTGTCGGCCTCGTCGAGGATGCGCTGCACCTCCGGATCGTCGCCGATGCCCTCCAGCCCGGTGACCTTCACCCAGGTGGTGCCGTGCTCGCCGATGGTGTCCAGCAGCCACGACACGCTCGCGTCGATGCGCTCGCGGGTGCTGCCGGTGGTGGGCACCACCATATTGTCCGGCCGCGGCAGGGTCACCATGCGCCGCACCACCGCCAGATACAGGTCGCGCTTGTTGCCGAAATAGTGGTTGATCAGCCCGCGCGCCACCCCGGCCCGCTGGGCCAGCTCGGCGGTGGACACTGCCGCGTACGGCCGTTCGCCGAACATCTCGATGGCGCAGGCCAGGATCTGCGCGCGGCGTTCGTCGGGTTCGAGCCGTCGCCGCCGCGCACGCGCGTCGGCCTCGGCCGTGCCATGGGCGGCAGGGCCGGTGGAGCCGGCGGCGGTGCGCGCGGCACCGCCGGTGGGGTTCGGCTCGATCGTGATGTCAGAGTGAGCGGGCAATGAGGTCCTTCATCACCTCGTTGGCGCCCGCGAGGATCCGCAGAACCCGGGCGCCGGTGTACAACTGGGAAATCGGGTATTCGGTCATGTAGCCATAGCCGCCGAACAGTTGCAGGCAGCGATCCACCACATTACCGAGTTGGTCGGTCAACCAGTACTTCGACATCGCCGCCGTGGGAATGTCGAGCTCACCGCGCAGGTGCTTGCCGATGCAGTCGTCGAGGAACACCCGGGCCACCTTGGCGATGGTGGCGCATTCCGCGAGCTCGAATCGCGTGTTCTGCATGGCGAACAGCGGTTTGCCGAACGCCTCGCGGCCCTTGGTGTAGTCGACGGTCAGCTCGACCGCCTTCTCGGTCATGGCCACCGCCAGGATCGCGGTCACCAGGCGTTCCTGGGCCAGCATCTGCATCATCTGATAGAAGCCCCGACCCTCGGCCTCGCCCAGCAGATTCGATGCCGGCACCCGCACGCCGTCGAAGAACAGCTCGGCGGTGTCCTGCCCCTTGCCGCCGATCTTGGACAGGATGCGGCCGCGCGTGAAT
Organism: Nocardia sp. IFM 10818; assembly: GCF_054655275.1. Taxonomy (NCBI): domain Bacteria; kingdom Bacillati; phylum Actinomycetota; class Actinomycetes; order Mycobacteriales; family Nocardiaceae; genus Nocardia; species Nocardia sp. IFM 10818. The sequence continues at coordinate 4,115,671 of NZ_BAAHJH010000001.1, read as the reverse complement.
CCGGGGGTCTCGTCGGAGACCTCGGCGAAGATCAGCGAGATGCCGGCCGCGCCCTGGCTGGAGTCGGTCTTGGCGGCGATGATGATGCCGTCGCACAGCCAGCCGTTGGAGATGAAGATCTTCTGGCCGGTGATGATGTACTCGTCGCCCTCGCGCACCGCGCGGGTCTTGATGTTCTGCAGGTCCGAGCCGGTGCCGGGTTCGGTCATGCCGATCGAGAGCAGCATCTCCCCGCTGGCCGCCTTGGGCAGCACGCGCCGCTTGAGCTCCTCGGAGCCGAACTGGTGAATGTAGGGGGCGATGATCGAGGAGTGCACCGACATGCCCAGCGCGCCGTCGCCGGTGTGGGTCTGGGCCTCGATGATGGCCGCCTCGTGCGCGAAGGTGCCGCCGCCACCGCCGTATTCGGCGGGGATGGCCGCGCACAGCAGGCCCAGTTCACCGGCGCGCCGGTACAGGGCGCGGTCGGGATGTCCCTGGGCGATGAATTTCTCCTCGTGCGGGATCACCTCCTTCTCGAAGAAGGTGGTCGCCAGACCACGAACCGCCTCGACCTCGTCGTCGCTCCATGCGGGGCGTGTCATCGAAAGTTCCTTCACGTCGCAACCGTGCGCTCACGCGCCTCGTGACAAGGGTGCACGGCTATTGGCGAAGTGTCAACAGGGTGGCGATGCGCGCCCGGCCGCGTGTCAGCGCTCGCCCGAGCGAGCCTGGTTGACCTCGGCGAGCGTGGTGAAAATCGGCGTGTCCGGATCGGCCTCGACGCCCTGGCGGCGCAGGAACCCATCCATCAGACCCCACACCAGTTCGGTGGCCTGATCGATGAATTCCGCGGTCTGCGATTCGGTCGGAGTGTCGGAATCGGCGAGCCACAGATCGGTGATGGCCACCACCACGCCGATCACCGCGCGCGAGAAGTAGTCGATGCCGGCGACGTCCAGCGGCACCGCCTCGGCGACCTGGCGCGCCATCTTGGTCAGCCGCCGCGCGGCGTCGCGGCCCAGATCGAACTGCAGCACCCCCGACTGCTGCATGGCCGGGGCCTGGCCCAGATAGCGGAAGACATTCGGGTGCTCCAGGATTCCCCGCGCGTATTGCTCGAACACCCGCCGCAGCGCCACCCGCGGCGGCGCCAGCATGAGCGTCATATCGGTGCCCGCCGCGGCGAAGGCCAGCCGCGACATGCGCGCGGCGATCTCGGTGAACAGATCGGCCTTGTCGGCGAACTGCCGGTACAGCCGCGGTTTGGTGATGCGCGCCTCGCGCGCGATGTCGTCCATGCTGGGGCGCGGGCCGTCGCGATCGATCACCCGGATGGCCGCATCCACGATGTCGTCGCGGGTCACCACGGTGCGAGAAGCCGGTCCGGCACTGGTACGAGCCACAGCCGGAAGTGTATACGTACCGCCGGTACGGCCGATACCCCGCGCGCATACCCGCACTCATCTCGGGTAAGCGAGTGACTGAAGCCACATTTCAGGTCAACCGACCGGGATTGATTTCGCATGCACCGTACTGCCAGTATCGGTAACCGTACCGCCGGTACGCACCGGTGCCCACGACCCGGAAAGACGCCGATGTCCGACGCCGCACACCAACTCAGCACCACCCTGCAGGCCCCCCTGCCCGACGCCTTCCACCGGCTCCCGGACACGGACCTCGCCGAACTCGACCGCCTCCTGCGCACCGCACTGCAACGCCGCGCCGACAACCTCGACGCCGCCATCGGCACCTCCCTCGACTTCGTGCCGCGCCTCATGCGCCCGGCCGTCAAGAAAGCACTGGGCCTGTGAGCGAACACCTCGTAGCCGTCGCCGAAACCACCAAACTCGCGCGCCTGCTCGGCATCACCGACGCCACCGAACTCGACTTCCTCGTCGACCTGCCACCCGCCGCCATCCGCGAATTCCGCGAACGCGCCACCGACCTGCTCTTCGACCGCGACGCCAAGAAACTCAAAGGCATCGCCTCCGCCAGCAAACTGGTACCCGTCGCCATCAGCGCCAAGGTCGCCGAACGCGCCTTCGGACCCGTCCTGTGCGCGGCCACCGCCAGCACCGTCGACCCCCACCGCGCCATCGACATCGCCAAAGCCCTGCCCGCGCGCTTCCTCGCCGAATGCTCGGTCCAACTCGACCCGCGCCGCACCGCCGACATCATCGCCGCCGTCCCGCCCAAAATGGTCGCCGACGTCGCCCGCGAACTGCTCACCCGCGGCGACCACATCACCATGGGCCGCTTCGTGCACGTCGTCCCCGAACCCGCCCTGCGCGCCGCCGCCCCCGTCATGAGCGACGTCGACCTGCTGCGCATCGGCTTCCTGCTCGAAGACAAATCCGCCATCGACAATGTCCTGCACATCGTCTCCGACCGCGTCGCCGGCATCATCCGCGCCGCCGCCGAACAAAACATGTGGGCCGAAGGCATCGACCTGCTCGACTCCATCGCACCCCACAACCGCGCCTGGATCGGCGACATCACCGCCGGCCTCGGCGCCGACATCCTCGACGCCATCATCCACGCCGTCCACGACCTCAACGCCTGGCCCACCCTGCTGCCCATCACCAGCGCCATGAGCCACGACAGCCTGCGCCTGTTCGCCGAACGCCCACCCGTGCACACCGAACCGGTCATCGCCGCCATCATGGACACCGCCCTCGACGGCGGCCAATGGCTCGACCTGCTCCCCCTCGCCGGCCACCTGCCCGCCCCGGCCCTGGCCTTCGTCGCCGCCCGCGTCGGCGACCAAACCGACGACCGCCTCACCGAACTCATCCGCGCCGCCGACACCGCCGGGCTCTGGGACGCCATGATCCCCATCGCCCTCGCCATGACCGACGACAACCGCCGCCGCATGGCCGCCCTGCCGATCATGTCCGAACCCGACGTCCTGCGCGCCGTCATCACCAGCACCGCCGAACACGAACTGTGGTCGCAGGCACTGCCTTTGGTCGACGCCCTGCCCGAGACCACCAAACCCGCCCTGGCCTCCTGCCTCGGCGACCTCACCCGCGAGCAACTGCTCGCCGCCCTGCTCACCGCCTCCCGCAGCGACAATATCCACACCCTCGTCGACGTCGCCCTCGCCCAGGACCAGACCGGCCGCGCCCGCGTCCTCGACATCATCGCCGGCATGGACGACCTCGAGGAATTCCTCTCCGCGCTCACCCCCGACACCCCGGACCTGGTGTGGAACGCCCTGCGCGAAGTCCGCGACGAAATCCCGCCCCCACTGCTCACACTGCTCACCGAACGCGCCCGCGAACTCGCCCGCGACGACGACGCGGCCGCCCTCGAACCCGTGAGCGCCACAACCGAATAAGAAACCGAATAAGAACAGCACACGCCTTACGGGGCCCGGCCCGACACCAACGGCCGGGCCCCACCCGTGTCGGCCGCCGCGGCCCATGGCGGGGACAGCCCCGCCACGATGCGACAATGGTCGGGTCAACGACCCCCGCACGAAGGATCACCGCACACCCCGATGGCCGAGAACAGCACCACGGCGTACCCGATCGACACCTCGGCCAGCGACACCGCCGAGGCCGCTATCGACCCCCGGGACCTGGCCATCTGCCTGCGGGTTCTCGAACAGGCCGGACAGCTCGACAAGGCGCATCCGGACTCGGTGACCGTGCAGCGGGCCGTGAGCCACATGTTCAAGAAGTTCAAGCAGCGCCGCCGCATCGAGGCGCGCGACGCCATTTCCGAGGCCGACCGCGCCGTCATCGCGGCCACCGCCACCGGCTCGCCCAATCGGATCGACGACGAGACCGCGGGCATTCCGATCAGCTCCAGCACCGAAGGCGCCAGCGCCGGTGAACTGCTGCGGCCTCGACCCTGCTACATCTGCAAGCAGCGCTACACCCGCGTCGACGCCTTCTACCACCAGCTCTGCCCCGACTGCGCGGCCAAGAGCCACGCCAAACGCGATGCCCGCACCGACCTCACCGGGCGGCGCGCCCTGCTGACCGGCGGCCGCGCCAAGATCGGCATGTACATCGCGCTGCGGCTGCTGCGCGACGGGGCGCACACCACCATCACCACCCGCTTCCCCAATGACGCCATTCGCCGCTTCGCCGCCCAGCCCGACAGCGCCGACTGGCTGCACCGGCTCCGGATCGTCGGCATCGACCTGCGCGATCCCGCACAGGTCGTCGCGCTCGCCGACGACATCGCCGCACAGGGGCCGCTCGACATCCTGATCAACAACGCCGCGCAGACCGTGCGCCGCTCCCCCGGCGCCTACAGCGCGCTCGTCGAGGCCGAGAACGGTCCGCTGCCCGCCGGCGAACTGCCCGATGTCATCACCTTCGGCAAGACCATGCAACCGCACCCGACCGCTCTGACCGCCTCGCTCGCACCGACCCTCACCGCCGCCGAGATCACCGACCTGGCCCTGGTCGCGGGATCGGCCACCCCCGAACGCATTTCACAGGGCGTGGCCATCGACGCCGGCGGCCTGGTGCCCGATCTGGCGCACACCAACAGCTGGGTGCAGAACGTCGGCGAGGTCGACGCCACCGAACTGCTCGAGGTGCAGCTGTGCAACTCCACCGCGCCGTTCATCCTCATCTCGCGCCTGCGGCCCGCCATGGCCGCCGCCGCGGCCCGCCGCAAGTACGTCGTCAACGTCTCCGCCATGGAGGGCGTGTTCGCCCGCGGCTACAAGGGCCCCGGCCACCCGCACACCAATATGGCCAAGGCCGCGCTGAACATGCTCACCCGCACCAGCGCTCGCGAAATGTACGAGACCGACGGCATTCTCATGACCGCGGTCGACACCGGCTGGATCACCGACGAGCGCCCGCACTACACCAAGATCCGCCTGGCCGAAGAGGGCTTCCACGCCCCGCTCGACCTCGTCGACGGCGCCGCCCGCGTCTACGACCCGATCGTCCGCGGCGAAGCCGGTGAGGACCTGCACGGCGTCTTCCTCAAGGACTACGCACCCTCCAACTGGTAGGCCCAACTCTCGGGGGCTCTCAGGGGCTTCGCCCCCGAACCCCCAACCCCGCGGCTCTCCGGGGACTCGGCCGGAACCCCCAACCCTGCGGCGCTCTGGGTCTTCGGCCCCGAGCCCTGGCCCTGGTGGCTTCGCACCGCAGTTCTGTGGCTTCGCCTCGAGTCTCAGCTCCGCATGCGCTGCGGCTTTCGCGCCCGAACCCCGCATCTCTGCGGCATCAGCGCTCTGCGGCTTCACCTTTGAACCTGTGCTTGTGCCTTCTCCTTGTTTGTCTTGGCTGTTTTTGGTCAGGAGGTTGGGTGGGTTGGGGTGTAGGGTGATGGGTGGATACATAGTTAGATGCGCATATGCGCGTACTGGTATGCAATGGACATCGGAATGCGAAGGCCAGGCGAGAGACTTGTCCGCCCTGATTCGGGGTGTGCTTCCTTACGCTTTCTGGACTCCACTCCCGGGCGGTGCGGCCGACAGGCTGGTCGATCTCATGCCTGGATGCGCATATCGGTATGCTCGCATTCGCTGAACCACTCCCCTACTCCGCCGAGCGGACGCTCCTATCCTGGTGCCATGATCTATCGGCTGCTCGCCGATCTCACCGCGGGAGTGCATTTCGCGTTCGTGGCGTATGTGGTGGTGGGCGGGTTTCTGGCGTGGCGGTGGCCGCGCACCATCTGGTGGCATCTGGTGGCGGTCGGGTGGGGGTTCGGGACGGTGCTGATCGGATACGACTGTCCGCTCACCTATGTGGAGGATTGGGCGCGGCGCGAGGCTGGGCAGGCCGGATTGCCGCCCAGCGGGTTCATCGATCACTACCTCACGGGCGTGATCTATCCGGAGAATGCGCTGGGGCTGGTGCGGGCGTTGGTGGTGGTTGCCGTGCTGGTGTCCTGGGCCGGGTTCGCCGTGTTGTTCAGGCGACGGGTGATGGCTTCGGCCAAGGCGGATTGATTCTCGGGCAGGTCGAGGTAGAAGTGGCCGCCGGAGAAGGTGGCCGTATCGAAGTCCGCGCTCGTGTAGTCGCGCCATTCTTCGGCTTGGGCGATCGAGGTCGTCGGGTCGGCGGTGCTCACGAATGTTGTCAGGGGGCAGCGCAGGGGGGTGCCGGGCTGGTAGCGGTAGGTTTCGACGGCCTGGTAGTCGCTGCGCAGGGGCGGGAGGACGAGTTCGGCCAGGCTGGGCTCGGCGCGGAGCACGGCGACCGAGGACGGGTCGTTGGCGAGGCGCTCGAGTTCGCCGATGAGGGCGTCGTCGGAGCCCAGGTGCAGGCGGCCGGGTTCGGCGAAAGCCGGTGCGGGGCGGCCGGAGACGATCAGGCGCGTCAGTTCGCGGCCGGCGGATTCGAGCGCGCGAGCGGTTTCGTAGGCGACGGTGGCGCCCATGCTGTGGCCGAACAGCGCCAGCGGAGTGGTGGCGGGCCAGCGCAGCAGCTCCCCCGCGATGCGGGCGGCGAGATCGGTCAGGACCGGAATCGCGGGTTCGCCCAGGCGATCCTGGCGGCCGGGGTACTGCACGCCGAACACGGCCGTGCCCGCGCCGAATCGCTGTGCCAGGGGCCGATAGGCGGTGACGGAGCCGCCGCCGGGCGGCAGGCACACCAGCACGGTTCGCGGGGCGGGATCGGGGCGCAGTTCGCGCAGCCAGGCGGTGCCGGTGAGATTTGCCATATGCCGGTTTCTCCTTAGGGATTCGTCACGCGATTAGGGTCGGACTCGTGGCTGCCTACGCAGAGTTGATCCGCGAGTACGAGTCCGGGATCGGGATCACCGGATCGAGTATGCCCGCCGTCGATCCCGGCGCGTATCTGGCTGCGACACTGCCGGTGTGGGCGCTGGCCGGGGGCGCGGTGGCGAGCTTCGCGCGGGCGGCCGACCGGCTGCGGGTCGCACGCGGGCTGGAGCCCTTGGGCGGAACGCCGGACCCGGGACGGGTGGCCGCGGCATTCTCCAGTGAGAAGCTATTTCGGCTCGATGGCGCACCGCCCCATATTTTCGCCGAGCTGTCGGGCTTTTTCCCGGCTGCGGATGGCATGGTGCGAACGCACGCAAACTATTCGCATCATCGCGCGCGTCTGTTGACAGCTCTCGGATTACCGGCCGATGCCGGTCGTAATGCGGTCGTTGCCCGGATTGCCGCACTGCCCGCGCAGGAAATCGAGGATCGGGCCGCCGAATCGGGGGCGATCGCCGCGCGGGTGCGGACCGAACAGGAGTGGTCGGACAGCCCGCAGGGCAAGTCCGCCGCCGCCGGGCCCCTGGTCGCGGTCGAGCGGCGCGCGGATGTAGGCGTTGTCGAATCCCCCTCTGGCGCAACGGGCATGCTGCCGCTGCGCGGGGTGCGGGTACTTGATATGACACGTGTCATCGCGGGACCGGTAGCCACCCGGGCACTGGCCATGCTGGGCGCGGACGTGCTGCGAATCGACCCGCCGGGGCTGCCGGAAATCGAATGGCAGTACCTCGACACCTGCCAGGGCAAACGTTCCGCATTGTCGGATTTGCATATCGAACTAGTTCATACACAGGAACTGCTGAGTAACGCCGATGTGCTCATCACAGGTTACCGACCAGGCGCTTTGACACGGCTGGGTCTGGTGGCCAACGACATTCGGCCAGGAATTGTGCACGGCCGCGTTTCGGCCTGGGGTGAGCACGGTCCGTGGGGTGATCGGCGTGGTTTCGACAGCATTGTCCAAGCCGCCTCGGGAATATCGCTTATCGAGGCTCCGCGCGGGGACGCCGAGCCCGGGACGCCGGTCGGCGCGCTGCCGGCGCAGGCCCTCGATCACGCCAGCGGGTATCTGCTCGCGACCGGAGTCCTGGACGCGCTCCTCGCGCGGGACTCGGATGGCGCCGGACGTGATGTGCGAGTTGCGCTGGCGCGCACCGCATCCTGGCTGCTCGGCGCACCGGGGCGGACCCCCGGGCACCCGCCGCCGCGGATTCCGGGACCGGAGTACGCCCGCACCCACGGCAGGGTGACGACGGCCGCGCCCGCCTTCGCCGAGTATTCGGACTATCCGTGGCCCGCGCCCGCCTACGGCGACGATGCCCTGTGCTGGCATGACCGACCGGACAGTTCGGAATAGCGCCGGGGCATAGCTTCGACGGCGTATACAGCCGCCTGCACGCACACTCGCAAAGTCATTCGCGAATTGTGCGAATTACCTTCGTAGAGCCGCTTTTTGTGTCGTTAATAGATGGGATCCTGAAACCGACATCGTTATTGCCGGCACTCGTGTGCCGGTGTGGATGGAGGACGTCATCGTGGACACACCAGCCCCCCTGCTAACTGGCGCCATAGCAACAGGTTCGACCAAGGTGGGCCGGCGGGAGTGGACTGGATTGGCGGTGCTCGCCCTGGCCTGCCTGGTGTATTCGATGGATCTCACCGTCCTGCACCTGGCCGTGCCCCAGATCAGCGCCGAACTGCGGCCCAGCAGCTCCCAATTGCTGTGGATCATCGACGTTTACGGGTTCCTGGTGGCCGGGCTGCTGCTCACCATGGGAACCATCGGCGACCGAATCGGGCGAAGACGACTCCTCATGACCGGGGCGGGCGCGTTCGCGCTGGTGTCGATCATCGCCGCGTTCGCGCCCTCGGCGCCGGTGCTGATCGGCTGCCGCGCCCTGCTCGGCATCGCGGGGGCCACGCTCGCGCCGTCCACACTGTCGTTGATATTCACCATGTTTCGCGATCCGGCGCAGCGCTCCATCGCCGTCGGCGTCTGGGTGGGCTCCTACTCGGTCGGCGGGTCGATCGGCCCGCTCGCGGGCGGGCTCGTGCTGGAGAACTTCTGGTGGGGCGCGGTATTCCTGCTCGCGGTGCCGGTCATGGCGCTGCTGCTGATTCTCGCGCCGCGGGTGCTGCCGGAGTACCGGGATCCCGAGGCGGGCCGGCTGGATCTGATCAGCGCGGCCATGTGCACCGGCGCGGTGCTGCTGGTGGTCTTCGGCATGAAGAAATTCGCCCAGGACGGACCGGGTTCGGTGGCGCTGGGCGCACTCGCGGCCGGGTTCATCGTGGGCGGGGCGTTCGTGCGCCGGCAGCTCACCGCCAGTGAGCCCATGCTGGATCTGCGCCTGTTCCGATTGGGCAGCTTCCGCACCGCGCTCGCCATCAATCTGGTCTCGATCTTCGTGGCGTTCGGGTACTTCCTGTTCGTCGGCCAGTATTTCCAGCTGGTGCTGGGCATGTCGCCGCTGGAAGCCGGAATCTGCACCATCCCGGCCGGATTGGGCTTCATGATCGGCTCGCAGCTGGGTCCGCGGATCGGGCGCATCGTGCGACCGGCGTACATCCTCGGCGGCGGAATGGCCATGGCGGGCACCGGATTGCTGATGCTGACCCGGATCACCGCGGAGGGCGGGGTGGGCCTCACCATCACCGCCTCGCTGCTGGTGGCGTTCGGGCTGGCGCCGGTCTTCGGGATCACCACCGAGCTGATCGTCGGCACCGCGCCGCCCGAACAGGCCGGGGCCGCCTCCGGACTCTCCGAGACCGGCGCGGAGTTCGGTGGCGCGCTGGGCATTTCGATCCTGGGCAGCATCAGCATCGCCATCTATCGCGGGCAGCTGGCCACCACGCTCCCCTACGGCCTGCGGGACGCGGATGCCGATACCGCGCGCGACACCCTCGGCGCGGCAATGGTGGTCGCGGATGCCCTGCCCGGGAAGCTGGGCGCCGCGGTGGCGGAATCGGCCAAACAGGCCTTCCTCACGGGCATGCACCTGACCTCCGCCATCGCGGCCGCGGCCGCGCTGCTGCTGGCCGTGATCGCACTGACCCGGCTGCGGCGGATTCCGGGCGGCTGAGCCGGATTCACACCCCGGCCGCATCGGACCCCGCCACCGGCCCGATCACTCGCCGCGCACGGCCGCGACCGCCCGCACCAGATCGTCGCCGTCGAACAGTTCGGCCGCCGGTGCGATGAGCGACTGCACCGCCATGCCCTGGAACAGCACGTAGAACAGCTTCCCCACGGCGCGCGCCTGCTCGTCGGACAGGTCCGGGTGGGCCTCGCGCACGGCTGCCGCGAGATCGGCGTAGGCATGGCCGGTGGCCTCGGCCATGAAGCCCTGCGATTCCGGATCGCGGGCGATGCGAATGCCGTTCTCGATGCTCAGCAACAGCGCTTCATGATTGCGCAGGGCGACATCGATGAGCCCGTTCCAGGTGTCCGCCAATGCCTCGCCGAGCGTGTGCCCCTCCCCCGCGTCCTTGATGACCGCGTCCATGTCATCGCCGATGGCGCCGCCCACGCCCTCGGTGAGCGCCTCGGTGACGAGGCGGTCCTTGGAGCCGAAGTGATAGCCGATGGCGGCCAGGCTCACTCCGGCGGCGGTGGCGATATCGCGTGCGGTGACCTTGGCGAGACCGCGATCGAGGATGGCCTTGCGCGCTCCCGTCAACAGGTCTTCTCGATTTCCCATAACCCCACCTTAGCAGCGTCTTAGACATTTGTTCTAGACAATCGTGCGAGAGTCTGTTAGACATATGTCTTAGACAGACGTTCTACCCCCACAGGAGTTCCGATATGAGCACCACCGCCAACCTCCGCGTCCTCGTCGCCGGCGGCGGCATCGCCGGCAATGCCGTTGCGCTGCAACTGCTCCGCGCCGGCATCGCCACCACCGTGGTCGAGCGGGCCGCCGCTCCCCGGCCGGGCGGACAGGCCGTCGATCTGCGCGGCCCCAGCCGCGAGGTGGCCGAGCGCATGGGCCTGATGCCCGGCATCCGCGAGCACCAGCTGCACGAGCTCGGCATGAACCTGGTCGACCACGCGGGCCGCGACATCTACCGCATGCCCGCCGAGATGTTCGACGGCAAGGGCGCGGTCGCGGAAATCGAGATCACCCGCGGCGATCTCAACGAGGTGCTGCTCGACCAACTCGCCTCCGTCGCAGCGCGTCTCGACTACCGCTACGGCGACTGGGTCGAATCCCTCGACCAGGACGAGACCGGCGTCGCCGTCGGCTTCACCTCCGGGCGCACCGAGCGCTACGACCTGGTGATCGGCGCGGACGGCGTGCACTCGGCCACCCGGCGTCTGGCCTTCGGCCCCGAGGAGCAGTTCAGCACCTACCTGGGCGGCTACATGTCGTTCTTCACCATGCCCACCCCGGCCGACGCCGAACCGGGCTGGATGACCATGCACGTGCGACCCGGCGCCTCGGTGGGCGTGCGCGCCGATGCCGATCCGGCCACCTCCAAGGCCATCATCACCTTGCGCCTGGATCAGGATCCGCAGCTGCGCCGCGATCCCGAGGCTCAGCAGCGGCGCATTCGCGAGATGCTCGCCGATGCGGGGTGGCTGGCGCCGCAGGTGCTCGCCGCCATGGACTCCGCGACCGACTTCTACTTCGACGAACTGAAGCGCGTGGACATGCCGCACCTGTCGGCCGGGCGGGTCACGCTGCTGGGCGACGCCGGCTTCTGCGGCTCCCCCATGACCGGGATGGGCACCGCCATGGCCTTGGTCGGCGCGTACATCCTGGGCGGTGAAATCGCCGCCACCCCGGGCGATCCGCACGGCGCGCTGGCGCGCTACGAGGCGGCGGTGACGCCGTTCCTGGACAAGGCCAAGGAGCTGCCGGGCGGCGGCATCAAGATGATGGTGCCCAATTCCGAGTTCGGGGTCCGGGCCGGGCAGCTCATCGGCAAGTTCATGACCACTCGGATCATGAAGCCGGTCATGATGAAAATGCTGGACAAGACCGAGGACTACGTCCTGCCGACCTACTGACGGCTCGATCATCCCGCGTACCGGGTTGCGGATAGGCTCGAACCGTGGCGCAGAAGATCATCATGGACGTCGACACCGGCATCGACGATTCGCTGGCCCTGCTCTATCTGCTCGCCTCCCCCGAGGCCGAGATCATCGGAATCGCCGCCACCGCGGGCAATGTGCCCGCACCGGCGGTGGCGGCGAACAATCTGGCCTGGCTGGACCTGTGCCGGGCCCCCGGGATCGAGGTGGCGCTCGGCGCCGAGGAGCCGCTGGCGATTCCGCTGCGGACCACCGAGGACACGCACGGGCCGCAAGGGATCGGGTACGCGGAGTTGCCGGTCTCGGATCGGCGGCTCTCGGATCGCACGGCCGCGCGCATGTGGGTGGACCTGGTGCGGGAGCATCCGGGCGAGATCGTCGGGCTGTGCACCGGGCCGCTCACCAATCTGGCGCTGGCGCTGCGGCTGGAGCCGCAACTCCCCCGGCTGCTGCGGCGGCTGGTGATCATGGGCGGGGCGTTCAATCATCCCGGCAACACCACGCCCACCAACGAGTGGAACGTGCACGTCGATCCGGAGGCCGCCAAGGAGGTGTTCGACGCCTTCTCCGCCGCGCCGGCGGATCGGCGGCCGATCGTGTGCGCGCTCGACATCACCGAGACCATCGAGATGCGGCCCAAGCATCTGGCGCTGCTGGCCGAGCGGGCGGGCAGCGCCCCCGTCGAGATGGTGTCGGAGAGCGACGGGCCGGAGATCCGGTCGGCGACAAGCAATCCGATCATCCGGCACCTGACCGATGCGGTGCGGTTCTACTTCGACTTCCACAAGCTCTACGACCAGGGGTATCTCGCGCATATGCACGATCCGTTCGCGGCGGCGGTCGCCCTGGATCCCGGGCTGGCGATCACCAGGCCCGCGACGGTGGACGTGGAGCTCACCGGGACCCTCACCCGCGCCACCACGGTCGCCGACTGGGCGGGCATGTGGGGGCGGGAACCCAACGCCGACATCGTGATCGGCACCGACCCGGACCAGTTCTTCGACCGGCTCATCGACCGGGTCGGCGATTTCGCGTGGACAGTGTATCCGCCGCAGGACGGACGGGCGAGCCGGTGAACGAGGCCGACGCCGCATACGTCACCGGATTCCGCGAGCGGCTGGGGCTGCCCGGAATCGTGGACATCCACACGCATTTCATGCCCGAGCAGGTCATGCGCAAGGTGTGGGAGTACTTCGACTCGGCCGGGCCGCTCATCGGGGACCGGGAATGGCCGATCACCTACCGCGACGAGGAGCAGGTGCGGCTGAAGACGCTGCGCGGCTTCGGCGTTCAGGCCTTCACCTCGCTGGTGTATCCCCACAAGCCGGATATGGCGGCCTGGCTCAACGAGTGGACGGCCGACTTCGCCGCGCGCACCCCGGATTGCCTGCACACCGCGACCTTCTTCCCCGAGCACGGCGCGGACAGCTATGTGGAGGCCGCCCTCGAGGCCGGTGCGCGGATCTTCAAGGTGCACATCCAGGTCGGCGACTTCCACCCCGGCGACCCGCTGCTCGCCAAGGTGTGGGGACAGCTCGAAGACGCCCGCATCCCGATCATCATCCACTGCGGATCCGGCCCCGCCGCCGGGGAATTCACCGGCCCCGAGCCGATCGCGGCACTGCTGCGCCGCTTCCCGCGCCTGCGTCTGATCATCGCGCACATGGGCGCGCCCGAATACACCGAATTCCTCAACATCGCACAGGGTTACGACGGCGTCCTGTTCGACACCACCATGACCTTCACCGACTTCTTCGAATCCGCCGACCCGTTCCCCGCCGCCGCACGCGAGCGACTCCGATACTTCGGCGACCGCATCCTCTTCGGCAGCGATTTCCCGAACATCCCCTACGCCTACGGCCATGCCCTCTACGCACTGGAACGCCTGGACCTGGGCGAGGACTGGCTGCGCCAGGTCTGCCACCACAACGCCGCCCGGATCTTCGGACTCGACTGACCGCGGCGCGAACTCCCCAGCCGACCAGGCCGTGACGGTTACCGGTGTGGCCAGCCGCTCGGGTTGCTGACCGGGCGGTCCACGTCGACCGGCACGACCGAGCGGGCTTCGTACTGGGTGGACAGCACGATGTGGGTTTCGATGGTGCCGTGTTCGCCGATGCGCTCGGCCAGGCCTTCGAAATGCTGCAGGGAGGCGGAGCGGACCTTGAGCAGGGTGCAGTGCGCGCCGCTGAGTTTGTGCACCTCCACGACTTCCGGATAGGCCTCGGCGGTACTGGTTTTCAGCAGACAGCGGCCCAGGGCGCAGCGGAGCTGTATGAAGGCCAGGACCGGCTGGCCGGTGCGGCGGGGGTCGACCCGGGCCTCGTAGCCGGTGATGACGCCCGCCTCCTCGAGCTTGCGGACGCGGTCGGCGACGGCGGGGGCGGAGAGGTGGATGCGGCGGGCGAGCTGGTTGTAGGACAGGCGGCCGTCGGCCTGCAGTTCGGCGAGGATGCGCCAGTCGAGGTCGTCCAGGGGTTTGTCCATCTGTAAACCGATACCTCCCGAACGCGTTTCGATCGGCAATCGCACCGGCCGAATCTCCTTGTACATCTTATTCTTTGCGCCCTGACCGGCTTCTAGTTTTGTCGTATGACAGCAATCGAGACCCGCGAACCGGTGGTCCGGCGGCGCTGGCTGGTGGCCTTGTTCGTGGGCGCCGCGTGCATGAGCCTGGCCATGGTGACCGCGAGCACCCTGGGCACGCTCGTCGCCGCGCAGGCGTGGGGAGCGGCCTGGTCCGGGCTGCCCAGCGCCGCCGGGGTGATCGGCACCGCCATCGGCGCGGCGGCGCTGACCGCCGTCATGTCGCGGTGGGGGCGGCGCGCCGGGCTGGTCGCCGGGTATGCGATCGGGACGGTGGGCGGTCTGCTCGCGGTGCTGTCGACGGCGACGGTGTGGTCGCTGGTCGCGGGAATGGTGCTGCTCGGCGTCGGCAACTCGGCCGCGCAGCTGTCCCGCTATGTGGCCGCGGATCTGCGGCCGGGGCGGCCCGGCACGATTCTGGCCGTGGTGGTGTGGGCGGGAACCATTGGGGCCGTGGGCGGTCCGCTGCTGCTGGCGCCGCTCTCGGCCGTATCGGCCGCGAGCGGGCTGGAGGCTTCGACGGGGGTGTTCCTGCTGGGCACGACGGCGGTGGCGCTCGCGGCGCTCGCCGCCACCACCCTGCGCCGCGGGACCTACACGGTGCCCGCCGCGACGGCCACGCCCCTGCCGCCCATGCGGCTGGCGCTGGCCACCATGCTCGTCGCGCAGATCGTCATGACGACGATCATGACCGCCGCGCCGCTCGCCATCCACCAGCACGGGCACGGCCTGCACACCGTGGGCGCGATGATCTCCGCCCATACCTTCGGCATGTTCGCGCTCGCACCGGTGTCGGGCCTGCTCTGCGATCGCTTCGGCGGCCGGGCGATCATTGCCGGCGGGCTTGCGCTGCTGGCTGTTTCGTCCACGGCGACGGTCGCCGCCGGGTCCGCCGGCGGGCCCGCCCTCGCGATCGTGCTGTTCGTCCTCGGCTACGGCTGGAACCTCGCCTATGTGGGTGCGAGCAGCCTGCTCTCGGGCAGCCTGCCCGAGGTGGAGCAGATGCGGCTCGAGGGCGCGGTGGAATCCCGGGTGTGGGGCGGTTCGGCGGTGGCGACCCTGGCCTCCACCATCGGCTTCGCCCTCGGCGGCTACGGCCTGCTCGCGGTCCTGTCCCTCGTCGCGCTGGCCGTCCCGGTCGCCCTGCTGTCCCGCCGGGCCTGATCCGCCGCGAACTTTCCGGTCGGTGAACGCGAGAACGAATCCGCGAAAGTGCATATCTGCTAACGTGATCTCGATCACGTGGACCGGCGGATGGAAGTTCGGGAGGTTCGACTCTTGCTGGCCGAGGCTGACCGTCGTGACTGATGAACGGCAGCGTTTCCCGGGCGTGCACCTGTGCGGCAGCCTGCCCTTCGCCACCACGCGAGACGCCTTCCGGTGGATCCACGACGAGTTCGGGTCACGGGTGCATCGGGTACCGGACGAGACCGGGGTGCGGGCGGGCTTCATCTTCACGCAGCGCCCTTTCTTCACCGGCAATCCGGCATTCGAGCCCGCGGAACCCGAACCCGGGCAGCTGATTCCGCTGACCTGCGTCCGGCTGCGTCCCGGCGTGACGGCGGCGCAGGTGCGATTCGAGCCGTTCGGCTACCCCGCTGCGGCCAAGGCCTCCTACGCCGCCTTCAAGCGGGCCGAACAGGACGGGACGCTGCCCGCCGGAGCCAAGTTCCTCTTCCCGATTCCCAGCCCGCTGACCCCGGTCGGGATCTTCGTCGCCACCGACTCACAGGTGCGGACCCTGCCCGCCTACGAAGCGCAGCTGCGGGCATCGGTGGAGGAGATTCTCGACGCGCTGCCGCATTCCGAACTCGCCATCCAGTGGGACGTTCCCGTCGAGGTGGTGACCTGGGAGGGAATGCTGCCCAATGCGCTGGGGAGCAATGCGCGAATCCTCGAGTCGATGGTGCGGATCGGCTCCTGGATTCCGGACGACGTCGAGCTGGGATATCACCTCTGCTACGGGAATTCGGAATCGTTCGCGCACCCGAGCGCGCCCAGTTCCGCCTGCCTGGCCGAAATCTGGTCCGGCCTCCGCGAGAACCTGGACCGGAGGATCGATTTCGTGCATCTGTCGATCCCGCTGGAATGGCGCTCCGCCGAGCACTACCATCCACTCGCCGCCGTCACCTTCGATCCGGGCACCGAGCTGTATCTCGGCTTGGTGCACCACCAGGACGGTCTGGCCGGAGCACGGCAACGCGCCGACGCGGCGGCGCGAGTTCTCCACCATCCCTTCGGCATCTCGACCGAATGCGGGATGGGCAGATACGGATCGCAGGAGAGGTTTCAGGCGGCGACCAGCGCCCTCAAAGCGCTGGCCGAAGAGCTGGGGGCATCCACATGACGAACAAGATGCGCGGGTTCGTGATCGCGGTCGCGACAACGGTCCTCGCGGTGGGCACGAGCATCTCGGCGGTCCCCGCGGCGGTCGCCTCGGCGGCGCCGGCGGGGGTCGAATGCCGTTCCTACCCGTCGATTCCGGTGACCTTGACCGCCGGCGCACCGGAGTCCCTGCAGGTGTGGGGCGAGCTGTGTGCGCGCCCCGCCGACCTGGTCGACGGACGGGCCGTGCAGTTGCTGCTGCACGGCGCGTACTACAACCATTCCTATTGGAATCCGTCCTACGGTGACGGCTCCTACTCCTATGCCCGCGCCATGGCGGCCAAGGGCATTCCCACCTTCGCCATCGATCGCATCGGCCAGGGGCAGAGCTCACGCCCGCTCAGCACCGAACTCACTGTCCAGAACGATGCGCTGGTCGTGCATCAGATCGTTCAGAAGCTGAAGGCGGGCGCTTTCGGGGACACCCGCTTCGGCTCGGTGATCGCGGTCGGGCACTCCCTGGGGTCCATCGTCGCCTGGCAGGAGGCGGTGACCTACCGGGATGTGCAGGGGCTCATCATCACCGGCATGCTGCACGTGGTGCCGATCGGCGTCGGCGTGCTCACGGCCGCGGCGAATTTCCGCCCCGCCTCCCTCGATCCCCGATTCCAGGCGGCGAACCTCGACCCCGGCTATTGGACCACCCTGCCCGGCAGCCGCGGTCAGCTCTTCTACCATGCCGGCGAGACGAATTCGGACATCATGGCGTGGGACGAGGCCAATAAGGACGCCACGTCGGCCGCCGAATTCGCCGGCGCCTTCACCTACGCCACCAGCGATCTGACGCGGTCCATCGATGTCCCGGTGCTGATCATCCAGGGCCGGCACGACTTTCTGCTCTGCGCCGAGGGCGGCGCCGACTGTTCCTCGGTCGCCGCGATCGAAGCGCTGGAATCGGCCTACTACTCCCCCGCCGCCCGCCTGCGGGTGACCTTGATTCCCGATTCCGGCCACAATGTGATGCTGTCCGGAAACCGCGGGACAGCGGTGGATGCCGCCGCCGACTGGACCGCGGGGCTCTAACCCGCGTCCGCGCCGGGTTTGATGCCCACCGCGCCGTGGGTGACCAATCCGGTTGCGGGCAGGCTGGGATCGAGCCACTCCTGAATGGTCGCCACGCCCGGGTCGATCAGTTCGAAGCCCGCGAAGAAGGCGGCCACCTGTTCGGCCGGGCGGAAGACGATGGGGTGCGCCGTCTGGCTGGTGGCCGCGCTGATATGCCGCAGCAGTTCCGGATTGCTCTCGCTGCCGCTGTGCGTGGCCACGAGATAGCTTCCCGGCGCGATCCGGTCGCGGAAGCGCGCCAGGATCCGCACCGGATCCTCCTCGTCGGCAATGAACGGCAGCACGCCGATGAGCAGCACCGCCACCGGCTCGCCGAGATCCAGCAGCGCTCGGTCCACCACCTCGTCCAGGATCTCGTCGGGGCGGCACACATCGCCCAGCAGGGCGCTGACACCCGGTGTGCCCGAGTACAAGCCGTCCCAATGCGCGACCGCCACCGGGTCGAAGTCGACATAGACCACCCGGGCGTCCGGGTGGATCGCCTGCGCGGTTTCGTGCACGGTCGGCTCGAACGGCATGCCCGCGCCCAGATCGAGGAACTGCCGGACACCCGCCTCGGCCGCGAGCCGGACCGCGCCGACCAGGAACTGGCGGCTGAACCACACCATCGACTTGGTGTCGGGGGCTATGGACAGCATCTCGCGCGCGAGTTTCTCATCCGCGCTGAAGGAGTCCTTTCCGCCTTGCAGATAGTTCAGGACACGCGCCGATGTCGATTTGCGAGGGTCGAACCCCATCGGTGGCCTGCTCACGTGCACTACCGTAGCGCTGATCGATTGGCGTCCGGGCCGGGAACGACGAAGTCGGTCGATCCGGCAATCCCATTCGCAAACGTCACGATCGTTGCCCGGGCGGGTCGCCGGGCCCGGATTCACCCGTTTGTTGCCGGTAGGCGGCCAAGGCGGTGGGCAAGGTCGGGTAGAGCCGGTCCGCGCCGATGCGGTCGACGAGCCCGGCCGCCGCCAACGCCTCGCGCAGGTCCTGTTTCACCCGGGCGAGAGCGAAAACGATTCCGCGGGACTCCAATTCGGCGCGCAGCTGCTCCATCGCGTCCAGCGCGGTGAGGTCGACCTCCACATTCGCCTCCACATTGAGCACGAACCAGCGCACCGGGCCGTGCCCCGCGCCCGCCGCGGCGGCGGAGGCCAGCGCGCGGCGGCGGAAATCCTCGGCATTGGCGAAGCACAGCGGCGCGTCGTAGCGGTAGACCACCAGGCCCGGAACGACTTTCGCCTCCGGGTAGTCGTCGATATCGTGCATGCCCGCCAGGCCGGGGACGAATCCCTGAATGGCGTCGTGGCCGCGCGCCACCCGGCGCAGCAGGTCCAGCACCGACAGCGCGATGGCGATACCGATGCCGTAGAGCACGCCGAACACCAGCACCGCGGCGGTCGTGCTGAGCGCCAGCACCAGTTCACTGCGCCGGAATCGGGCAATGCGCTGGAATTCGGGAATATCGATCAGGCGCAGGGCGGCGTAGCACACCAGCGCGCCGAGCGCGGCGGTGGGAAAACTCGCGAGGATACCGCGCGCGCCGATCAGCACCGCCAGGATCGTCGCCACCGAGACCACCGAATACAGCTGCGTCCGCGCCCCGGAGACATCGGCGATGGTGGTGCGGCTGCCGCTGCAGCTCACCGGGAAACCGTGCAGCAGGCCCGTGGCGATATTGGTCGCGCCCAGTGCACCCAGTTCGCGATTGGCGTCGATGCGCTCGTTGTGGCGGGCGGCGAAAGCGCGTGCGGTGAGCGCATTGTCGGAGAATCCGACCAGGGCGATACCGATGGCCGGCACGATCAGCACGGCCAGATCCCCGGGGCCGACATCCGGTATGCCCGGCGACGGGAATCCGGCCGGAATCGCTCCCACGACATGGATTCCGTACCGCTGCAATGAGAATGCCCACACCGCGAGCGAGGCGCACAGCACCGCCAGCAGCGGGCCGGGTGCACGCGGCGCCCGCCGGGCGAGCACGATCAGCGCGATCAGAGTGACGGCGGCGAGCACCGTCGTCTGCCAGTGCAGGTCCTCGATATGCCCGGTGAAGGACCGCACCTGCTCGGGAATGGTCCCGCCGTCCACCTCGACGCCGGTCACCTTGCCGAGCTGGCTGGCGATCATGATGCCGGCCGTGCCCGCGAGATAGCCGACCAGCACCGGCCGCGACAGCAGATCGGCCAGCACCCCCAGGCGAGCGAAGGCGCCGGCAATGCCGAGCACGCCCACCAGCAGCGCGAGCCCGGCGGCCAGGGCCGCATAACGTCCGGCGTCCCCGGCCGCCAGCGGCGCCAGCGCCACCGCCGTCATGAGCGCCGTGGTCGATTCCGGGCCGACCGACAATCGTTTCGAGGTGCCCAGCAGGACGTACACCAGCAGCGGGGCGATGGTCGACCACAAGCCGACGACCGGCGGCAGACCGGCCAGCGTCGCATAGGCCATCACCTGGGGAATCAGGTAGGCGGCCACCGTGATCCCGGCGAGCGTGTCGGCGCGCAGCCAGGCGGGGCGATACCCGCGGAACTGGTCGAGGCCGGGCAGCAGCGATACCGCGTATCGGTTCATCAGATCCCGACAGTACCGCTCGGTCTCACCCCGTGCGCCGAACTCGGCGGCCGCTCACAGGCCGCCGAAGTCGATCTCCCCGAGATCCTCGACGACCAGATCCGCCCCGGCCGCGCGCAGGGCCTCGCCATTGCCGCCGCGGTCGATGCCGATCACCAGGGCGAAACCGCCGCGTTTGCCCGCCTCCACACCGGCGGCCGCGTCCTCGACGACCACGGTCGCGCCGGGCTCGGCGTGCACCCGGCGGGCGGCCTCGACCAGCATGTCGGGATCGGGTTTTCCGGTCAGGCCGAGCTCGTCGGCGACCACGCCGTCCACGCGCACCGCGAACAGGTTGCCGATCCCGGCCGCGGAAAGCACCTCGGAGGCATTGCGACTCGCGGAGAAGATGGCCGTGGCCACGCCCGCGGCGTTCAGTTCCCGCACCAGCGCCACCGTCGA
This sequence comes from Nocardia sp. IFM 10818, assembly GCF_054655275.1. Taxonomy (NCBI): domain Bacteria; kingdom Bacillati; phylum Actinomycetota; class Actinomycetes; order Mycobacteriales; family Nocardiaceae; genus Nocardia; species Nocardia sp. IFM 10818. Next base: position 4,094,900 of record NZ_BAAHJH010000001.1, on the reverse strand, counting down.
GTGGAAGACCGGGACCCCGGTGCTCGCGATGCGGGTCCGGAACAGCCGGTCCTTGCGATTGCCCAGGCCGCACACGGTATTCGCGCCCTCGGAATCGGAGGGCTCGCCCCAGGGCAGCGAGATGCCGCGCGCGGCAAGGAAATCCGCGACGCCGCGGTAGCGCGGCTTGCCGTCCACGTAGCGCAGGTAGTCCGCGCGCGTGAACGGCGAATGATTCTCCTCCGGCGCGGCGGGCAGGCGGGCGAGGAACTCGTCGAACAGCACGGTCCACACGGCCGCGTGAATGGAGGCGGTATCGGTGACCACGCCGTCCATATCGAAGATGACCGCATCGTGCAGCCGGGCGTCGATGACCGGTTCGTCGGGATCGCGGTCGGTCATACCGCCGCGCCCTGCCGTGTCACCCAGCTGGTCTGCTGCGCCGGCGCGTGCGTGGGCACCAGCATGACCGGCACGCAGGCCCCGGCGATGGCGGTGCGCACGGTCTGGGCGCGGCCCGGCAGCAGCCGCCGCGACCAGCCCAGAATGATCAGATCGGCGGTGTCCTCGGCGACCTGGACGACATTCTCGCCGGGATGCCCGCTGCGCAGCGTCACCAGCGGCGGCGGGCCGTCGAAGAACGGCACGCAATGACGCGCCAGGAACTCCTCCTCCCAGGCCGAGCGGGCGTGCGCGGGCTGATCCCAGCAGGCGGGCACGGTACTGCGGTCGAACACGTGCAGCACGATGATCTCGGTGCCGGCGGCGCGGAACAGGCACACCGATTCGGCGACGGCGTGCGCGGCCTCCTCGGTGCCGTCCAGCGGGACCAGCACGCGCTTGATCACGTCCGCGCCCAGCCGCAGCGAATGCGGCACCAGCACAACGGGTTTGGTGGATCCTTCGACAATCGACCAGCCACCCCCGTCCAGGGCGGCGACGCCGAGCACGACGTCCGGATGGCCGAGATCGCGCAGGAACTCCGCTTCCGACGCGCCCGCGGCGACCGGGCGCACCCGCGCGGCCACGATATCGGCAAGGGAGGCGGCCACCGCCGTGGCCGCGTCCGTGGGCTGGACCAGGATGTCATTCACTGTGTTCCTCCTCCGACCAGGGACACCACAGATCGCCGGTCACCACGACCGGCGACCGCTTTCCGATCGCCATCCGGATCGGCCCGTCGCTGCGCACGCCGACACCGCGCGGCGTGATCCGCAGCCGCACGCGGCGGCCCAGGCAGCGGAAGGCGATCCCGAGTTCGCGCCAGGCACTGGGCAATTCGGGTTGCAGGGACAGCACGCCGTCCTGCACCCGCGCGCCCGCGAAGCCGGCGAGCATCGCCTGCCACACCCCGCCCAGGGTGGCCATGTGCAGGCCGGAGGCGGTGCTGGCGGTGCGATCGTCGAGGTCCAGGCGCAGCGCGGCGCGCAGCAGTTCCAGGGCTTCGTCCGGGCGGCCCGCGCGGGCCAGCAGCGCGGCCATGATCGCGGGCGAGAGCGAGGAGCCGTGGGTGGTGTGCGGGGCGTAGTAGTCGAGGTTGACCCGCAGCGATCCGGGTTCGAGCTCCTCGGGGATCAGGTGGTGCAGCATCAGCACGTCGGGTTGTTTGATCAGTTTCGAGCGGGCCACGCGCTGCTGGCCCAGCAGCACGTCGGCGGCCAGCGGCGGTCGGGAGACATCGGCGGCGAGCAGCGGTTCCAGGCTGAAATAGCCGGTGAACTGCTGATAGCGGCCGTCGGGATGCAGTTGATCGACCACCCGGTCGGCCAGATCCCGCCATTGTGCGAATTCGGCGGCCTCCCTGGCGTTTCGCGGTTGCAGCCGGGCGGCGCGGCGCAGATTCCAGCGGGCCATCACATTGGTGTAGGCATTGTCGTCGACGGATTCGTGATACTCGTCCGGACCGATGATGTTCGAGATGTGCGCGCGGCCTTCGGAATCCTCGTCCAAGCGCGAGGCCCAGTAGCGGGCGGTGTCGACGAGCAGATCGCGAGCGGTGGTCTCCAGGAACTCGGTGTCGCCGGTCCATTCGGCGTAATGGTGTGCGGCCCAGGCGACGTCGGCGGTGATGTGCTCCTCGCGGGTGCCGGTGAGGATGGGAACCGGTATGCCGCCGAGGAATCCGCTGCGCGGGGTGACATCGGTGCCGTCCAGCGCCGACTCCCAGGGGAAGCGCGCGCCGCGCCGGCCCTCGGCCGCCGCGCGTTCGCGCGCGGCGGGCAGGCGGTTGACCCGGTAGGCGACAATGGCGGCCGCCGCGTCCGGATCCATGCTGACCAGGGCGGGCAGCACGAACACGTCCGAGTCCCAGAACACGTGACCGCTGTACCCGGAACCGGACAGGCCACGCGCGCCGATCGCGTTCTCACCGTGTGCGCCCGCATTGCACCACAGCTGGAACAGGGCGAACCGGACGGCCATCTCGGTCTCGGGATCATCGGGAAGATCGATCCCGGTGGTGGCCCAGCGGCGCGCCCAGGCCGCGCGATGGGAGGTCAACAAGCTGTCAACCCCGGTTTCCCACGCCTGGGTGAGCATCCGCCGCGATCGGGCCGCGCCGTCCCCCGTCGCCGAATCCGCGACCACAGCCGCGATCCGGTCCAGCCCGGCCGCGGTGCGCCGTTGCGCACCCGCCGTCACCACCGCGCCATCGGTATCGGATTCCACACGCAGACAGCGGGTTTCGACATCGGGGGCGAGATCCTCGATATCGATGTCGGTGGTGCGCACGCCGGACTCGATGCCCGGTCTCCGCACCGGCGGACCCGGGTTCAGCTCGCGCGTGGTCTCCACGCGCATCACCAGCACCCCGGGCCGGTCCGCGCACGCGAACCGGATACTGCGAAAGGTGCCGTCTCCCACCGCTTCCACACGATGCAGTACACCGCCGTACAGGTCCAGAAAACGCTGCGCCGCCTGAGGCGGATCCACGTCGACCCGGGTCCAGCGCGGCCCCTCCAGCAAATGTTGCTCCGGACCAGCGCCGATGTACACACCCGAGATCAGCGTCTCGGGTCCGGCGCCGGCCTCGGACTCCTCGGGCACGCCGCGGGTCGCGACCGCGCCGGCGCCGATGGTGAAGACCGAGATGTCGGATACATTGTGCCGCAAGGGGTTCTCCCCCACCGTCCAGCGCGGGTCCTGACCCGGCGGGCCGGCGGGCAGGTGCGCGACCACCTGCCCGTCGACATGAGCGGGCGTCTGCCCCCCTTGTCCGGACGCCGCCCCGACATGCGGAGTCTGCGTGCCGGTTTCGACCTGATCGTGCCCGCCCATCGCTTCGATCTCACTTCCGGTATCGCGTGGCCCTCTCCTTTCGATGATCCGCCCGTGCGCTCCGGTTGCACGAAGAATCTTCAGAGTGCGGGTTCGCGCGCGCCCTGATCGAGACGGAACGGCGGATAGTCGTCGCGCAGGAGCGCGGCGTAGGCGAGCACCCGGTAGGCCCAGCGGTTGACGCCCAAGACGAAGTCGAAGACGCCGCGGGGATAGCGGGCGGTGAACAGCAGCGCGATCGCGGCGATGAGGACCAGCACGTCGAGCAGCGCGGGCATGAAGTTGAAGTAGTCCGACTCCACGTCGATGACCAGGGAACCGCTGGTCATGGCCCACACGATGAGGTAGTGCGGGATCGCGAGCAGCCACCACTTCACCAGGACCAGGCCGCGGGACAGCTGCTCCGGATACTCGATGGACAGATCGGCCGGATAGCCGTCGTCGGGATGCAGCGAGAATGGTGGATACCGATCGGTTCCGAGTGCGTTGTAGCTGTAGAACATCACCCGCCACGACCAGCGCATGATGCCGACAGTGATATCGAAGATGGACCGCGGGTACCGGCCGGTGATCAGAATGGCGAAGAACGCCACGATGGTCAGCAGCAGGAAGCCGATCCACAGCAGGATGAGAATCAGGTAGTGCGGGATCGCGAGGATCCACTTCACCAGCCATAGCCAGCGCGATAGTGGCTCGTCCAGATCACCGCGCAGCTGCACCGGATAGGCGGCGGGCCGCTCGGGTTCGGCGACGGGGGTCTCGGGGTTCATGACGGCGCTCCTTCCTGAACGCAATGCCGTGCCGCGCCGGCATCGCGCGCCGCGAGACCAGCGCCGCTGCTTTCAGGATCGCCCTCGGTGGTGGGGTGGGCGGAAGTTTTGTCGCGACGTAACCAATCCGGAGTACACCTGGTAGGAACACGCCGTCATTGCAGAAAGAACATAGTTCCACGTCCGACGGCAGCGAGCCCGGCGGCCGCAATCCGGCTGCGGCTGCCGGGCTTCGACGATCGGGATCAGCGTCGCCGGGCCAGGCGCGTGGCGACCGCGTGGTAGGCGCGCAGCACCAGCCGACCCAGAAAATAGGCGGAGAGCATGCCCGCCGCCGCGGCCCCGAGCCGCAGCAGGTAGCGCTGGACGGTGCCATCGGGGACGCGCCGGGGTATGCCGGAGCTCAGCGACTTCGGAACCCCCGAGGACACGCGCAGCCGGACCGGCTTCATCTCCCGACCGGCCAGCGGGACGCGCGCTTTCAGTCGCCACAGCGGGTATTCCTCGGGAACCGGGGGCACCAGTTGGTCCGGGTGCAGTTCGGCCCACTGCGGGCGGAACTCCACCTGCACCTCGTGCTCGATTCCCTCTTCGACGAGTGGATCCTGCCAGCCGGTCGGGACCATGAGCTCACCGTCGGGGGTGAGCAGGCACAGCATCGGCATCGACGTGCCGCCGTCGACGGTGATGTCGGCGACGCACACCGCGAAGTGTGGCAGTGTTCCCGGCCGACTCACCGGTCGGCGGACCGCATCGGCGCTATTCATGTCGAACTCCCTGGGGTAGGAACCGTTTTCCTAATTCCCAGATTCAGACATCTCACACATTTACGCGCGAGTAGTTGCCTACCTAATTCCGGCCACCAAGATCGGCGGGGACTACCTGCGGCCAGGTGTACTCGTACTCGTCCAGCGCGAAGCCCTGCGGGAAAACCGCTGTGCGACGGTCGGTTCGGCGGCCGCCGTGCCGTTCGTAGAAGGCGATGGCCGGGGCGTTGGCGGCGAGGACCTCCAGGTAGACCACGCTGCCCGGATGCGCGGCCGCCGCCCATTCGAAGGCCCGGTGCAGCAGCCGCCCGCCCAGGCCGGAGCGCTTGCGGCCGGGATGGACGTGCAGGTTGTCGATCAGGATCCGGCCGTCCGCGCGCGGCCTGAGGTAGGCGAATCCGGCCAGGTCGGCCCCGGATTCGGCAATGATCAGGTGGCCGGACGCGCTGCCCGCGGCGAGGCGGTCCCGCCACAGGGCCCGGCGTTCTTCCAGCAGCGGCCCTTCGAGGTAGGCCTGCGGCATGATCCCGGCATAGGCCGTGCGCCAGCTCGCCGTGTGCAGTGCGGCGATCGCCTCCGCGTCGGCCGCGGTACCGTCCCGGAATCGCACCTGCTCGTCCAGCATCGATCAGCCCCTCGCGTCGAAGGCGCGCAGGATCTCCTCCGCGGCCAGGGCGGGCGTGAGCGAACCATCGCGGATCTGCTTCTCCACCTGCGGGCGAAGCGCTTTCACCGCCGGATTGTCGGTGAGCCGGCGAAGCAGGTTGTCGTGCACCATGGTCCACGTCCAGTCGATCTGCTGCCTCCGGCGCTTCTCCGCGAATTCCCCTGCCTCGGTGAGAACTCGGCGATGGGTGAGCACCACATCCCAGAACCGGTCCAGCCCGGTGCCGTTCAACCCGCTCATCGTCAATACCGGTGGATGCCACAGGGATTCACGCGGATGAATCAACCGCATGGCCCCGCTCAGCTCACGCGCGGCGGTCTTGGCCTCGAGCTCGTGCTTGCCGTCGGCCTTGTTCACCGCGACCAGGTCGGCCAGCTCGAGCACGCCCTTCTTGATCCCCTGCAACTGATCGCCGGTCCGAGCCAAGGTGAGGAAGCAGAAGACGTCGACCATATTGGCCACGGTCACCTCGGACTGCCCGACGCCGACGGTCTCCACCAGGATCACGTCGTATCCCGCCGCCTCGAGCAGCACGATGGTCTCGCGGGTGGCCTTGGCGACGCCGCCGAGCGTGCCCGCGGTCGGCGAGGGCCGGATGAACGCGTCCCGCTCCACCGCCAGCCGTGCCATGCGGGTCTTGTCGCCGAGAATGGAACCGCCGGTGCGGGTGGAGGACGGATCCACCGCCAGCACCGCGACCCGATGGCCTTCACCGATCAGGTACATGCCGAGCGCATCGATAAAGGTCGACTTGCCCACGCCCGGCACACCGGTGATGCCCACGCGATTGGACACGACGGCGTCCTCGGCCGGAGCCAGCCGCAGCAACAACTGCTGAGCCAGCTCCCGATGATCCGCGCGCGTGGATTCGACCAGCGTGATCGCGCGCGCCAACGCCGCTCGCTGCCCGCCGCGGATCTGCTCCGCGAGAGCGTCCACGTCGATGGTCCGCCGCGCCCCGGCGGCCGCTGCCGGTCTTGCGCCGCCGGACATCGCGACACCCGCCGTAGTACCGAGCCGAGGGCCGTGCCCGCCCTCGGCGCCCCGTGCGGCGTCGCTCATGCCCTGACCTTCCGCTCGGAGACAGGCCGCCGCGCATGCACGCCACGCGCCTGCCCGCACGCTCGACCGCTCGAACCGCGCCTGCTCGGCGAACCAGCTCCACACTCCGTGAGCACGGTGCGCTGCCACGCGTGTAGCCGGCCGCTCGTACGATGCCGGCTCCGCGAATCCGCGGCCCACTCCGTGATCACGCTGCGCTGCCGCACACGCGCTCGTCCACTCATGCCGTGCGCCTTCCCGCAACAGCGCGGTGCCTGTTCTCGCCACGCCCCCCGCTGCGCGGACCAGCGGCGCACTCGATGGTCACGGTGCGCCGCCGCCTGCGCGTCCGGCTGCTCATTCGGCCGCGCCGGTGCCGATCTCGTGGCCGAGGGATTCGGCCAGTTTCTTGATGAGGTCGACGGCGGCGTCGGCGATCACCGTGCCGGGCGGGAAGATGGCGGCCGCGCCGGCCTCGTAGAGTTCGGCGAAGTCGCCGGGCGGGATGACGCCGCCGACGATGACCATGATGTCGGGGCGGCCGACATCGGCCAGTGCCTGCCGCAGGGCCGGCACCAGCGTGAGGTGGCCGGCCGCCAGGGAGGAGACGCCGACGATGTGCACGTCGTTGTCGGCCGCCTGCTGGGCCACCTCTTCGGGGGTCTGGAACAGCGGGCCCACATCGACGTCCATGCCGAGGTCGGCGAAGGCGGTGGCGATGACCTTCTGACCGCGGTCGTGACCGTCCTGGCCCATCTTGGCGACCAGGATGCGGGGGCGGCGGCCCTCGGCTTCGGCGAATTCCTCGACCAGATCGATGGCCCGGCTGATATTGGTCACCTTGCCCGCCTCTTCACGGTAAACGCCGGAGAGCGTACGGATTTCGGCCTGGTGGCGGCCGTAGACCTTTTCCAGGGCGTCGGAGATCTCGCCGACGGTGGCCTTGGCGCGCGCGGCATTGATGGCCAGTGCGAGGAGGTTGTTCTCCATGCCGCCCTCGGACGAGGCTGCGGCACGGGTCAATTCGGCCAGGGCCTGCTCCACTTCGGCCGAATCCCGTTCCGCGCGCAGCCGCTTCAGCTTCTCGTTCTGCTCGGCGCGCACGCGGGTGTTGTCGACCTTGAGCACCTCGATCGGGGTGTCCTCTTCGACCTGGTACTTGTTGACGCCGATGACCGGCTGCTGGCCGGTGTCGATGCGCGCCTGGGTGCGGGCGGCGGCCTCTTCGATGCGCAGCTTCGGAATGCCCTCCGAAATCGCCTGCGCCATACCGCCGTGCGCCTCCACCTCGGCGATGTGCGCGCGGGCGCGCTGGGCGAGCTGGTGGGTGAGCCATTCCACGTAGTAGGAGCCGCCCCACGGGTCGGCGGGCCGGGTGGTGCCCGACTCCTGCTGGATGAGCAGCTGGGTATTGCGGGCGATGCGGGCGGAGAAGTCCGTCGGCAGGGCCAGGGCCTCGTCGAGGGCGTTGGTGTGCAGCGACTGGGTGTGGCCCTGGGTCGCGGCCATGGCCTCCACGCAGGTGCGGGCCACATTGTTGAACACGTCCTGCGCGGTGAGCGACCAGCCCGAGGTCTGCGAATGGGTGCGCAGCGCAAGGGATTTGGCGCTCTTGGGCTCGAACTTGGCGACCAGCTCGCTCCACAGCAGGCGCCCGGCGCGCAGCTTGGCGACCTCCATGAAGAAGTTCATGCCGATGGCCCAGAAGAACGACAGGCGCGGGGCGAACTTGTCGACCTCCATGCCCGCCTCGATGCCGGCGCGAATGTACTCGACGCCGTCGGCGAGGGTGTAGGCCAGCTCCAGGTCGGCGGTGGCCCCGGCTTCCTGAATGTGGTAGCCGGAGATGGAGATCGAGTTGAACTTCGGCATCTTCGCGGAGGTGAAGGCGAAGATGTCGGAGATGATCCGCATGGAGGGCTTGGGCGGATAGATGTAGGTGTTGCGGACCATGAACTCCTTCAGAATGTCGTTCTGAATGGTTCCGGCCAGCTGTTCGGGCTTGACGCCCTGCTCCTCGGCGGCCACGACGTAGAGCGCGAGAATGGGCAGCACCGCGCCGTTCATGGTCATCGACACCGAGACCTGGTCCAGCGGAATGTGGTCGAACAACTCCCGCATGTCCAGGATGGAGTCGATGGCCACACCGGCCATGCCCACATCGCCGGTGACGCGCGGGTGATCGGAGTCGTAGCCGCGGTGGGTGGCCAGGTCGAAGGCCACCGACAGGCCCTTCTGGCCCGCCTGCAGGTTGCGGCGGTAGAAGGCATTGGAATCAGCGGCGGTGGAGAATCCGGCGTACTGGCGAATCGTCCACGGCTGGTTCACGTACATGGTGGGGTACGGACCACGCACGAACGGGGCCACGCCGGGCACGCTGTCGAGCGGATAGCCCGCGGCGGCAATGGCATCGCGGTCGGCCTTGGTGAAAACCGGTGGGACGTCGATGCCTTCGGGCGTGGCCCAGGTGAGCTGTTCGGGCGCATAGTTATTGGCGGCCGCGGCCTCCTTGACGAAGGCGTCCACCGCGGTGGCCTCGACCGTCGCGGCCGCGGGCTCGCCGAGCGGAACCTCGGCGAAATTGCCGATCAGATGCTTGATGTCACTCATCTCTATGCTCCCAGCTTTTCCAGCAGGCCGGACAGCGCCGTCACCGCATCCATCCGCGCCGTCAGGAATCCGTCCGGCCGCTGCGCGCCGGTCAGGTCGGCGACCGCCTTCTCCGGACCGGCCAGCAGCACCGTGGTCACGCCCGCCTCGCGCAGCGCCGCCACGGCCGCACCGGCATCGGAGCCGTAGCGGGCGTCGGAACCGCACAGCACCGCCAGCGCCGCACCGGATTCGGTTGCCGCCGCGCCGATCCCAGCCCCGACCAGCGCGCCCGGATTGATCGATTCGATACCGCCGGAGGCCAGCAGGTTGGCCGTGAAGGTGACCCGCACATTGTGCTCCGAAACCGGGCCCAGCGGCACCAGCAGCGCCTTGGGCCGTGCGCCATGGGCGACCAGGTAGGCGTCGCTGCGGTTGCGCAGCGCCTCGAAGGCCGCGCCGTAGCTCGACACCGGGCTCGCCAGCCGCGCCGCCTCCGAGAGCGGTTCCTCGGCCAGGTTCGGGAATTCGTTCACGCCGGTGACGGCCGTCTTGCGGTGCGCCACATCGGAATCGCGCTTGGTCTTGGTCTCGGCGATGCGCTCGGCCAGCAGTCCGGACTCCAGGGCGGCCAGGTAGCCGCCGACGGCCTCCAGTTCCTGCATGAACTCCCACGCCTTGGCGGCCAGCGCGTCGGTGAGGGATTCGACGTACCAGGAGCCCGCGCCCGGATCCTGCACGTGGCCGAGGTGGGATTCCTCGAGCAGCAACAGCTGGGTATTGCGGGCCATGCGCTCGGAGAAGGCCTGCGAGACACCGAGTTCCCCGGCGGGCAGGGCATTGTCGAAGGGCAGCACCGTGACGATGTCCGCGCCGCCCACGCCCGCGCCGAAGGCGGCGAGGGTGGTGCGCAGCATGTTCACCCACGGATCGCGCTGGGTCATCATGGCCGGGGAGGTCATGGCGTGCTGGGGCGCGTTGCCGTAGTCGGGCGCGCCGCAGACCTGCGCCACGCGCGCCCAGAGTCGCCGGGCGGCACGGAATTTGGCGATGGTCTCGAACTGGTCGTCGGTGGCGGCGAAGCGGAATTCCAGTTGCTCGAGGGCGTCCACGATGTCCGCGCCCGCGTCGGTGAGCGCGCGCAGGTACGCCAGGCCCGCGGCCACGGCCGCGCCCAGCTCCTGGGCGTCGGAGGCCCCGGCATTGTGGAAGGCGACGCCGCACACCGTGATCGCGCGCACCGTCTCGGGCCGGGCCACCGCCTGCTGGGCGAGGGCGATCGCGGCGTCCAGGTCGATGGCCGAGGTGCCGGCGAACAGGCTCGTCAGCGGCGTCGCGCCCAGCTGCACGCGAATGTCCTTGCGGTTCTCCGCGGTGTAGCCGTCGAGCACCGAGAACACCTGGGCCGCAGCCGCGGTCACGTCCGGGCCGGCGTCCAGGGTCAGCGGGGCCAGCTCGAACAGCAGGCCCGAGAGGGCGGCCGGAATCCCGGCGACCGGGACGCCGCGCTCCCCCACGCCCAGCCCGATCGCGCTCACGCCGTTCTCCAGCGCGCCCATGATCTTCGCGTTGACCGCCTCGGCGTCCGGACCGCCGAAGCGCTGGTTCACGAACCAGCCGCGATGCACGTCGCGGGTGGCGTCTCCGCCGCGCACGAACGGGAATTGCCCCGGCAGCGGCTGTTCGGGCAGCTCGTCACGCCGGGTGTACAGCGGGTTGACCGTGAGCCCGTCATAGGTCGAGACCGCGAGCAGCTTCTCCGGCTCTTCCGGCAGTTCCGATACGTCCACCCTGCGGGCCTTGGCCAGCACTCCGGCGACACCCTTGCGCCAGGCGGCGTACCCGGGCACCGGATCGGCGTCCGGGTCTGAAGCAATCGGCATAGCTGCTGTTCCTTCTTCCACTCCCCGACTTCAATGCCCGCTTTCGACCGCATTCATACAGCTCAGCGGGCACTTCGGTTAACGAGCATTCATCGTCTGTCCCCTGATGCTAACCACACCTTTCCGATTACTGTCGCCCGAGTCTCGCTACCGGCGGGTAACCTGGCGCGGTGCCAACAAGCCCGCCCGCGCCGCTCGAGCGCCGCCGCCGACCGCTGAGCCGACTGCCCGAACTGCTCGCGCGGCTGCGGCAACCGCGCGTGCTGGCGCTGCTGCTCGCGGGCGTAGCGGTGCTGGCGCTGGCGGCGTTCGCACCGCATCCCGGACCACAACAGATACGGGTGTGGGCCGATTCGGTGGGCCCGTGGCTGCCGCTGGTGTTCTTCGTGGTGCACACCCTGGTGTGCATTCTCCCGTTCCCGCGCACGGTTTTCACCCTGAGCGCGGGCATGCTGTTCGGATCGGCGCTGGGCCTGTCGCTGGCCGTCGCCGCCACCACCGTGAGCGCGGTGCTGGCGCTGCTGCTGGTCCGCACCCTCGACAAGGAACGGGTCCGTGCACGCCTCACCCATCCGACCGTGCGGGCGGTGGACGCGCGCCTGGCCCGCCGCGGCTGGCTCGCGGTCGGATCACTGCGGCTGATCGCCTTCGCGCCCTTCGCGGTGGTCAATTACTGCGCGGCGCTGTCCTCGGTCCGGATGCTGCCCTACTTTCTCGCCACGGTCGTGGGCATTCTGCCGGGCACGGTGGCCACCGTCATGCTCGGCAATGCCCTCACCGGGGAAACCGATGCCGGGCAGATCATCGTGACCGCGCTGTGTGTGCTGCTCGGCGTCGCGGGGCTGGTTCTCGACAGCCGGCTCGGCACCCCGGAGAGCGATCCCGACCGCGCGCTCGAGGCTGCCGCGAATTAAGGGCAGGGCCGATTCTGGTGGCGCTGCTGCAGATTGATCATGTCCGGCGGGGTCTGGTTCATCAGCAGCATGATCGCCGGATCGGTGCCGGGGTCCGGGACGGTGCTCGCGGGCGGGGTGTCGGCGTGCGCGCTGGCGGCGGCGGCCACCGTGGCGAGGGGAACCACCGCCAGCATCCCGGCGACGAGGACCCGCGCGGCGGTGCGGCGGGCGGTGAAGATCGACTTGGCGGGCATGGCGATTCCTCTCTCGGACGAGGTGCGCCGGAGGGCGGCGCACATGTTCGATGGAAGACCCATTTCCTGGGAATCGCATGTGATTTCGCAGGGAAAACGCCTGAATAGGGCTAATTTCAGGGGCCGGTGCGGGTGCCGGATCCGGGTCCCCTGAGGGTGGTTCCCCGATGCGCAGATCAACCCCGCTGTGCCGTGATCGCGCGGCAACTTCGCGACCGACTGGGCCGAGAGGCAGCGGCGCGCGAATCCGGCCGCGAGCCAAGGCTTTCGACCCCGGGTCAGCACGCGACCGGTGAGCGCCGGCGTCCACTGCGAGATGCGGCCGTAGTTCAGCAACAGCGCGGTGACGGGGTCGGCGTTGATATAGGTGCGGTGGGCCGCTCACGGATGTCGGTGCGGGCCGCTAGCCTCACCCGCATGGGGCTGGCCGTAGCGACACATGTTTTCGCCGACGCACTGCAGGACACCGACTATCCCGAGGAGGTCGACGAGCTGCGCGATCAACTGCGCGCCATCAACGATCTGCTACTGCACGAAGGGCTTTCGCCGCATCACGAAGCGACGACGCGCGGCCCGGCGACCGCGCGAGACACGCTCGGCAGTGTTCCCTATAGCTTCGTGCACTACCTGCGCCGCGCCTACGCACGCGCCCACGAGTACCCCGACGAGCCGCTCACGCCCGTCGCGGAGGGTGAGGATCCCACCGAAGACGAGGCGGTGGACAGCCTCATGTACATGTTCGAATCGCATCTGCTGTGCCATTCGGACTGCGAAGGCTATTACGTACCGGTGGATTTCGACGAGGTGCTCTTTCCCGACGAGGAGCTGGGCCTGCCCGGCGGCATGGTGGGATCCAGCGACGGACTGCTGCGCGAACTCGAATACGTCGCCCCCTACCTCGGAATCACCCTGGTCGACGACGAACTGTCGGATGCCGAAATCGCCAGGATCATGGCCGAACACGGCGATGACGACGAACACCCCTTCTACCGCGAACGAGAAACCTGGCTGCTCTTCTACGAGGCGGCGCGCGTCTCGGTGGCGAACAAAACCCTCATCACCTTCTGCTGAGCAGCGAATCAGCCCCGGGCATCATCACGTTCGCGCTGCTTGCGGACTCGGGCCGGCGCCGACAACCACCACGCACCGTCGATCAATTCGTGCAACTGATCCTCATCCACCCGATCCAGGTCGATGAGAATGTACGGCGACCCGTCATAGTGCGGCGTGGTGTAGAAGGCGTCATCCCCGGAAGCGAGCAGCGCCTCCTTCTCCTCGGGCTCACACCGCAACACCAGCCCGCCCTCGGCCTCGCTCCGCAACCGCGCGAAACTCTTGCCCGCGACATTCAGCCCCGGACTCCGCCACCAGGTCCCCTCCTCCACCGCCGGGAGCGTGGTCGCGAACGCCACAACGTCTTGCCAGGTCAAGGTCATGAAGCCAGTGTGCACCCGCAGCGCGGACGCCGCTTGGACGAATGGGAACGGATTGCCGCCGGGTCAGGTGTCGCCGTCCTCGGGGAGGGGCCAGCGGTCGATGGCGTTCAGTGGGGTGATGGCGTCGGGAAGCAGGCCGACTGCTTCGGCTCGGTAGTCGCGGGCGAGCCCGGTGGTCGTTCCGAGGCGCTCGGCTTCGGCAAGCCAGCCGGTGGCCTGGCGCAGGACTTCGGCGGTTGTCAGGCGGTCGTCGCCCGTCAGGAGGAGGCCGCCGATGCGGCGCGGCGCGGCCACTGCGGCCGAGCCGAGATGTTGCAGGCAGCGGGCGATTCCGGGGTTGTCGCGGAGGGCGCGGTAGTCGCGCAGTGCGGCTTGCCAGCAGCGCGCTGCGGCTTCCGGTTCCTTCTTTGCCCACATCATTACGCCCATCGTTTCGTGGGTGTGGGCGCGGCCGGCGGGGTCGATGCCGTTGCGGGTCAATGCTTCGGCGAGTTCCAGTCGATCGCCGGCGGCGTCGTAGCGGCCCTGGTGAATATGCACGACGGCGAGATTCACCAGGGTGCACACCTCTCCTTTGACGTCGGCGCGGGGCAGCAGCCACCATGCGGATTCGAAGGACCGCTCGGCGGTGGCCAACCGGCGCTGCACCGCACCGGCACGCGCGACGGCCGCTGAGACGCCGGGGGCCGGTGCGGGCGCGGGGGCCGGGCGGAGCAGGCGTTGGGCGCGGCGATGTTCCTTGCGGGCGGCCAGGCTCGAGCGGAATCGCCCGCGGGCACGCTTTCGCTGCGGGCCGAAGTCCGTGCCGCGGCGGATGGCCGCCAATTCTTGTGCCGCCGCGTCGTTCTCGATGCCCCGAATCCGCAGCAGAGCATTCGGAAGGCTGAGGCCCGCGGCGGGCAGCGGTCCGTCCTCGTCCGTGCCGAGCTGTCCATACCAAGCGTCGAGCGCATCCGCTATCCGTGCCAGGTCATGGACGGCGGACGCGGGCAGGATCGGTGCGGTGGGCGCACCGCACTCGATGACCAGGGTCCGTAGGTAGGGTCCCTCCCGGTCGAACCATCGGCGGGCGGCGGCGCCGAGGGCGACGGTGTCGAGGGCGATCGTCCACCGGCTCGCACGGTCGGCGTGATGGGCGAGCAGCGCGGGCAATGCGGCCGCGCGCATGGCGGCGACCACGGCTTCCGGCGCATCCGGCATCGTGTCGGACTCGTCGCGAGTCCGCCGGTACCCATCGGGTCCATCCAGCTGCAATTCGCCGCGCGTGAAGAGCTCGGCGAGCACGACGGCGGGGGCGCCGGGGGGTGGATTCCACTGCTGCGCCTCACTGGCGGGTATGCGGGCCGGCGCCTCGACCATCGCACCCAGCATGACCATGAATCCGGTCCGGCAGTATGTCCGCACGGGCAAGGTCCGCAGCACCCGTATTACGGCGTGGACGCCGTCCTGCTGCACCACCGCGTTGACACCGGGACGAATCCCCTGCCGTTCCTCCGAGTCGCCTTCGACCGCAACCGGGCCCGGCCCGGTCAAACCGGCCAGCACATCCGCCTCCCGGGCACGGCGGCGCCGTTCCCGCATCAGCCCCGCGGACCGGTACAGCACGTACGCGCCGGCCGGGGCGACGATCACGACCGGCAACCACAGCAGCGCCTGCAGGTACGGCTTCACCGCGGGATTGTCACCGAAGGCGTCCACCACCAGGGTGCGAGCCAGCTGGTAGATGAGCGCGGTGGCCACCGCCGAGGCCGTAGCGAGGACACCGCGCCACAGCGACGACCTGGGTGTGGCGATCAATGGCGACTGTCCGCTGGGCTGCTCGGGCTGGGTCATTGCCGTACCCCGGTGATGCCGGGCACCACCCAGCGCCGCCACGTGCACAGCAGCAGCACGACGGGCAGGATCGCCGACAGCAGTGCGCCCGCCGCGAGATGGCTGGCGTTCTCGTGGAATTGGCGGGCTTCGCCCCACAGCAGCCGCGACCAGGGGGTTTCACCGACACCGCCGATCAGCAGGCCGATGAAGAAATCGTTCCACACCTGGATGAATTCCAGGACCGCCACCGCCCCGATCGCAGGACCCGCCATCTCCAGGAACCGCCGCCGAATCGTTGCGGGCCTTGCCAATCCGTGCAGCGCGTCGGCGGCCGGCGAATCCGGCGGAGCCAGTAGCGCGCCGCGCAGAATGAGAATCGCCATGGGCAGACCGGCGGCCGCGTGCACGAAGATCAGCGGAATGCGGCTGCCGGACAAGCCCCACGTATCCAGCAGGGTCCGGATCGGGCCGCCGTAGAGCTGCGCGGGCATGACGGTGAGGATCACCACCAGCGGCAGCGCGATACGCGATATCCATTGCCCCGGTGCGAGTTCGGCCAGCACGAAGGCGACCGGCACCGCGGCGGTCACCACCACCAGGGTCGCCAGCGAACTCACCCACAGTGTCGTCTCGAGCGAACGCCACAGCGCGGCATCGCTCCACGCCCAGCGCACGCCCGCGGCTCCGAAGCCATGCGATTGCCGCAACGCCACCCAGATCAGCCAGCCGATCGGGAACAGCACCGGCACCAGCAGCAGCAATCGCCACACCCAGGACCGCCACGACAGGCGCGACCGGTCCGAATCCCGTTCCGGCGCACGGGATTCCGGTCCGGGTCTGCGGTAGCGGCGCATATCGGGCTGCAACACCCATGCGGTCAGGCCGATGAGAACGGCCAGCGGCAGTGCGTAGGCGGCCGCGTACCCGTCGCCGAATCCCGACGTGCCCGCCAGATACCACCAGTGCACGGTGGCGCTCTCGGCCGACGGTTGCAGCGGGCCCGGCACCGCGATCAGGACGACGTCGAAAACCCGTGCCGCCGCGACACCGACGATCAGCCCGAGCATCAGCAGGGTCGGATGCAGCAACTTGCGTGCCTCGTGCAGCATGCGGATCTGGTTCCGCAGCCGCCGCGCCTGTCTCCGCACGAAACCGCCGGGCCCGGGGGCGCCGATGTCCGGCCCGTGCATCGTCCGCGACTGCACGGGATCGGCCTCCACCCCGATAATGGCCGCTCGCCACATCCCGGCCAGCGCACCCAGCCATGTCCAGGCGAATGCCAGCCCGAGCATGACGACGAACAGCCACCGGTACTCGCCGACATCGTCCAATCGCCCGGCGTCACCGCCCGATTCGAATATCAGCCGGAACGCGATGCCCGAGGCGAACGCGGAGATTCCGAACGGCAGCACCAGCGGCGGCCACGCCCGGCGCGGACCGCGGCTGACCCAGGCCAGCAGCAGTGCGAGCAGTACCAGGAACACTCCCCACAGCACCCAGCCCAGCGTCCGCACGTACGCCCAGGTGCCCGCCGCACCGAATGCCGCGACCACCACCACGCCGACGATCAGCAGTCCCAGCATCGACAGCCAGCGCCGCGTCCGGCCCACGACGGTGTCCGCGATCCCGCACAGGACGGCGAGACCGCAACCGCCCGCCACCACCGGCCGCGCATCGACCGCCAGCCACACCGTCCGCCCGACAGGAGCCACGAGCAGGACGCCGATCAATACGAATGCCGGTATCCGGACCGCCCAGCCGAACCATCGTCGCGGGTGGTGGCCGGGGATCAGTGGGCCCGACAGCCGGCGGGTGGCCAGTTCCATTCGCAGATCGGGGGTTTCGAAGACACGCGGGTCGAATTCCGGGGCGGTCATGGGAAGCCGCCCGTCCGGAACTCGCCGAGCTTCGCGATCACTCGGTCCACGGCGACCTCGACTCCCGCGACGCCGGACTCGGCGATGTCGAGCAGGTAGTCGGTGAGGATGCGGCGCAGGCCCCATCGGCCGCCGGCGGCGCCGACGCGGTCGGACAGGTCGAAGCTGGACCAGGAATCGAGCTCGCGGGCGACGGGGTTCATGTGCGGGGAATGGCGGTGTGTGCTGCGCAGGTTCGGCACCACGAAGCCGCCGATGTCGTCGATCCACGGCGTGGCCGCGTCGGGTGCGGCCAGTTCGCCGAGCAGCGTGCGGGCATCGGCGCCCGCCTCGCCGGTCAGCACCATGACATCGCCGGCGCCGATGAGGGGGCGCTGTCTACCGGGTGCGAGGGCGGGGAAGGGCAGGATGCCGACGATGCCGGTGTTGCGGCCCGAGTTCACCAGGCTGCGGTGCACATAGGGTTCGGCGAAGTCCGGCGCGGCGACCATCAGGGCGCGGCGGTGGTCGAAGACATCGCGGACGGCATCGGGGAACTGCCGGGTCAGGGCGACGGCCAGGCCGCGGGGGAAGGCGGCCGGGTGAGCGCACAGTTCACCCATGCGGCGCAGGGCGGCCCGCACCTCCGGTTGATCCCATCGCCATTGGGTGGTTCCGGTTTCCAATTCCGTGTACACCGAGCGTGATTCGGCGTGCAGCAGGTTCTCGAAGAGGTCGGTGACCACCCAGCCGTCGGCCGCGCCGAAGGCCAGCAGGCGCACCCCGCTGGGTTCCAGGGCCGTCATGGCGGTCTGCCAGTCGGCGACGGTCCACGAGTCGGGCTCCCCCAAACCGTGTGCGCCGAGCGATTTCTCGTGCGTTTCGAAGGTCTGCCGGTCGTACCAGATCAGTGATTTCTGCGCGCTCTTGAACGGCAGCCCGTACCGCACCTCGTCGCGGCCGAGCAGTCCGTTGCGGCGCAGCACATGGTCCCAGTGCTGTCCGTACCGCAGCCCGACCCGGTCCTCCCAGAGCTCATTGCCGATAGCCGGTGGGGAATTCTTGTCCGCGAGCAACTCCCGGATTCGCCCGATCTGCGGCAGCATGACGATTTCCGGAGCGGATGCGCCCCGCGCCGAGAACGCGGTGTCGATATCGTCGCCGAGCAGGATCAATTGCGTTTCGCGGCGCATGCCCAGTTTCGCGGCGCGCTCGCGGGCACGCGCAAGAACCGCATCGAAAGCCAGCAATTCGAATCCGCTCCAGGGCACCGCGATTCGCACCTTGTCGCGATCACCGAGTAGGACATTCGGCGCGCAGGCCGTGGCCAGCGGGAGAAGTACACCCGCTCGCAGTATCGCTCTGCGCGTTGTCATGCCCTATACGACCCCCCGGTTCGCCGACGTCGGCGTCGGCGAAAATGGCTACCACACAGTATGCCTCAGGTCGTGTATCGACGCAGTCGAATGAAAAGCGATGGCCCCGTCCGCAATTGCGGACGGGGCCATCGGATGAGGCTGCGGTGGCGTCAGAGGTGGGCGCCGCAGACCGGCCAGGCGCCGGGGCCCTGGGTGGCCAGGACGTTCTCGGCGACGCGGATCTGCTCCTCGCGGCTGGCGTCGGCCGGGTTGCCGGAGCCGCCGTTGGCCGCCCAGGTGCTCGGGCTGAACTGCAGGCCGCCGTAGTAGCCGTTACCGGTGTTGATGGCCCAGTTGCCGCCGCTCTCGCACTGCGCGACGGCGTCCCAGTTGTGGCCTTCGGCCGAGGCGGTCGCGGTGGTCAGCGCGAACGGGACGGACGCGATGGCGGCGACGGCGGCGGTGGCGGCGAACATGCGGGTGCTGAACTTGCGATGCATAGGGATTCCTGGCCTGCGCCCATGCGGCCCGCGCTCTGCGCCTCACCCGATCTCGCGAGGAAAGCCGCGGGTCCCCGTCCCCAGGGATGTCGGTTGCACTGCGAACCGCGGGACGAGGTTACCGATGTTCGGCGGTTCGAGGTCGGGCTCGGCCTGTGTCCGAGCCGCAGACGACCATAACGGAACAATCACGTCGAATCACAGAGTGATCACGCGGCAATTGACAACCGAGCATTCGCATTACTCACGCCGTTATTGCAGATGAAATCGGAGGAAACGTGAATAACAATTCTGTGATTTGTAGCGAGTTTTGTGGCGGAGGTCACCGGATAAACGTGATTCCGCTCGCGTATTTCGGGAATCGGTAACGGAAGAGGCCCCCTCGACGGTGCGTCGAGGGGGCCTCTACGAAGTGCCGGCGGGCCAGGAGCCGGCGGGCTGAGGGCCTAGCGGCCCAAGGGGCGCGGCGGGGGCGGCGGCCACTGCTGGTCGCCGGGCTGCTCCGGGCGGCGCGCCTGCGGCCCCTGTTGGTGCTGGCCCGGTGCGGGCTGCTGCGGGCGCGGCTGCTGCTGCGGCCCGCCTTGCTCCAACTCCTCCTGCTTGTCCGAGCGCAGCCGCGAGCCCTGCGGCAGCGCCCCGGTGTCCACCGGAGCCCGCGCATCGGCCTCGGCGGCGCGCACGGCGCGTTCGGCGGCCGGATCGGTGGCGGTATCGAACCAGTCGGCGACCTCGTCAGAGTCGTCCTCGGGCCGTTCGGTGGTCTCCCCGTCGGGCGCGGGCTCGTAGCGGAACACGCCGTCCTCGCCCTTGGTGGCGAAGCCGCGGGCGAACCCTTCCAGGGCCTTGCCGAAGTCGCTGGGCACCAGCCACACCTTGTTGGCGTCGCCCTTGGCGACCAGCGGCAGCGTCTGCATGTACTGGTAGGCCAGCAGCTCGGGGGTGGGCTTGCCGGACTTGATGGCGGCGAAGACCTTCTCGATGGCCTTGGCCTGGCCTTGCGCCTGCAGGTAGGCCGCGGCGCGCTCGCCCTGGGCGCGCAGGATGCGGGACTGCCGCTCACCTTCCGCGGACAGGATCGCGGACTGCTTGGAGCCCTCGGCCGCGAGGATCTGCGCTTGCTTCTGGCCCTCGGCGGTCTTGATCGACGCCTCGCGCTGGCCCTCGGCGGTGAGGATCATGGCGCGCTTCTCGCGGTCGGCCTTCATCTGCTTCTCCATCGATTCCTGAATCGACGGCGGCGGATCGATGGCCTTGAGTTCGACGCGCGACACCCGCAGTCCCCAGCGCCCGGTGGCCTCGTCGAGCACGCCGCGCAGCTGGCTGTTGATCTGATCGCGGGAGGTGAGCGTCTCCTCCAGGGTCATGCCGCCGACCACATTGCGCAGCGTGGTGATGGTCAATTGCTCAACGGCGGCAATGTAATTGCTGATCTCGTAGACCGCGGCCTGCGGACTGGTGACCTGGAAGTAGACCACCGAGTCGATCTGCACGGTCAGGTTGTCCTGGGTGATCACCGGCTGCGGCGGGAAGGACACCACCCGCTCGCGGAGGTCCACCTTGGCGCGAATGCGATCGGCGAACGGCACCAGGAAGGTCAGCTGCCCGGACACGGTGCGCGAATACCGGCCCAGCCGTTCGATGACCGCCGCCTCCGCCTGCGGCACCAGCGCCACCGACTTGAACACGACCACCACGACCAGCAGCACCAGGACGGCGGCGACTATCAATACGGCCATCTGTTATGGACCTTTCCACACGACGGCGTGCGCGCCGTCGATCCTCATGACATAGACGGTCGTGCCCTCGGAATAGCTCTCCGACGAGTCGAATGGGCGGGCACTCCATACTTCCCCGTCCAATTTCACCCGGCCGCCGTTCTCGTCGACCGTCTCGAGCACCTTCGCGGTCTTGCCCTGCAACGCGTCCACATTGGTCGGCGTCGGCGGTGGAGTCGCGTAGCGCCGCAATAGAACTGGGCGAACGAGCAGGATCAGGGCCGCGGCCGTGATGCCGAAGACGATGGCATCCACGACCACCCCGGTCCCGGTCAGACCACTCCAACCGGCCGTGACGAGTGCGGCGCTACCCAGCATGAGCAGGGTGAGATCACCGACGAGCATCTCTGCCGCCGCGAGGAGAATCCCCGCGACCAGCCAAATGATTGCGGCCACGACATCAACAGTAATCGTTCCCCGGTCCGTCGGCCGAAGATCGGCGGTGCGCATATCCGGGCCGCCCGCCCCGCCGCAATCCCGCCACCGGTGCGAGCGTCGGCACGGCGACCGCGTTCCAGGTGCCGAAGCGAGCACCCAGGCTGCGACCGGCTCCCGCGGGCCCGATTCCGATCGCGAGCACCACACCCCGCACCGAACATCCGAACCGAGCGCGCAAGCCGCGACCGCGGCCCCCAGGCCCGATTCCGATCGCGAGCACCACACCCCGCACCGAACATCCGAACCGAGCGCGCAAGCCGCGACCGCGGCCCCCAGGCCCGATTCCGATCGCGAGCACCACACCCCGCACCGAACATCCGAACCGAGCGCGCAAGCCGCGACCGGGTCCCGCGGGCCCGACTCCAGTCGCGAGCATCGGACCCCCGCGCTGGACATCCGCGGCGGATCGCGCACGGATCGCCCGGATTGCCGATCGTTGCGTGGATCTCACGCCGCGCGCCGCGTCGCACCGGGCCGGTCGCCGCCCGGACCGGTACCTTCGTTCGGGTGAGTGGGCGTGACATCTATGGCGGCGACATCTTTTCCGGCCATTCCCGGACCCGGAAGCGCGAGGTTCCGAGGGTGGTGGCCGAACGCGATCTCGTCGCCGAGGACGCCGCCACCGGATTCTGCGGCGCCGTAGTGGGTTTCGATCGCAGCTACGACGGCGAGTTCGTGAAACTCGAGGACAGGCACGGCCGGGTGCGGCTGTTCGCCTTGCGGGAAGCGGCGTTTCTCATTGACGGGCAACCGGTCACGCTGGTGCGCCCGACCGCCGCGCCGCCCAAGCAGCCGACCCGCTCGGCGTCCGGTTCCACGCGCGTCGAGGGCCTGCGCGCACGGGTGGCCCGCGGCAGCCGCATCTGGGTCGAGGGCGTGCACGACGCCGCGCTCGTCGAGCGCGTCTGGGGCCACGACCTCCGCGTCGAGGGCGTGGTCGTCGAACAGCTCGAGGGCCTCGACCACCTCGCTGCCAGACTCGCCGAATTCGAACCCGGCCCCGGTCGCCGCGTCGGCGTCCTCGTCGACCACCTGGTCACCGGCTCGAAGGAAACCAACCTCACCACCGGACTCGGACCGCACGTCCTGGTCACCGGTCACCCCTACATCGACGTCTGGCAAGCGGTGCGTCCCGCCGCGGTGGGCATCGACGCCTGGCCCGACGTTCCCCGCGGCGAAGACTGGAAAACCGGCATTTGCCGCCGCCTGCGCTGGGGCACACCGCAAGACGGCTGGCGCCGGGTCTACAACGGCGTCAACTCCTTCCGCGACCTGGAGACCCCTCTCATCGGAGCCGTCGAACGACTGATCGATTTCGTCACAGAGCCTTAGCTGCCAGCCAGTTATCCTGTTGAACATGAGTTCCCCGAGCGCCACGCTGACGGTCTGGGCCGGCTCCTGGCTGGCGGGCCGCAGCGCACCCGACGACGTACTGGACGCCCTGCGCGTATGGGCGCCGCTGCAGACCGTCGCCGCCGGGGACCCGGTCACCGGCGGGCACACCGGGCTGCCGTGGGCCGCCGAGGAAGGCGCGGCCGGGGCCGGAATCATGGTGCTGCTCAAGCTGATCCGGGAGGCCCTGCACGGGCCCGACGCGCAGGTCCGCCTGGTGCTGCCGGTGCCCGGTGATGTGCGCGGACTACCGGTGGGAAGCGAATTCGCCGCCGCCGCAACCGAAGCCGGCGAAGGACTTTTCATCGGAGTGCCCGGCCAGGAGGGCACCGGACTGGTCCCGTTCTGGTCCGACGACGAAACCCTGCAATGGCGGGTCTACGCGACTCCCATCCCGCCGGCCATCGAACCGGATATGCCACTGGGCGAAGCCGAGTACTCGATGCGGCAAGCCGTACGCGAGGCCGCCGACGCCTTGCAGCGCTTGCAGACCACCGGACTCGGCTCGGGCGGCACGCCACCCCGAGACCTCATCGAGGACGAGCTGGCCGCGTATTCCCGCCACGGCTACCCGGATTCGATGCCCCTGCGCGCCCGGCGGATCCTCGATACCGCCGATCAAGTCGCAGCGATCCTCACCGTCGCCGAGCGCGAACCCGCTGCCGCGCCGACCTCCGCGACCGCGGCCGCCGCCCAGGAAGCACTCCTGCGCCCCCTCTGGAACGCCATCCGCGCGGCCCGCCTGGCAGCAGTCCACGCCCGCTGACGAAACCAAGGGCGTCAAACCCGCCCAACAAGCCCTCCCGCCCCCGTTCATCCCGCACCCGCCGAGCTGAGCACACGCCGGTCCAGACCCAGCGGCAATTTGACGCGCTCGACGAGACACCCTTGCCGCTCAATCGAATTCACCATCACCATATCGTGCGCGCGTGCTCGCAATCGGCATGCTGGTACCGGAAGTGGCGAGCGGCGCACAAGCAAGCGGCGGCGCACAAGCAAGCGGCGGCGCACAAGCAGGCAGCGGCGCACAAGCAGGCAGCGGCGCACAAGCAGGCAGCGGCGCACAAGCAGGCAGCGGCGCACAAGCAGGCAGCGGCGCACAAGCAGGCAGCGGCGCACAAGCAGGCAGCGGCGCACAAGCAGGCAGCGGCGCACAAGCAGGCAGCGGCGCACCAGCAGGCAGCGGCGCACCAGCAGGCAGCGGCGCACCAGCGGGCAGCGGCGCGCCCATGGAGTGATCGGCGGCTGGGACGCCAGGTTGCCGACCGCAGGTGCGCTGGTGCGAGCCCCACGTTGAGTGTGGCCTCCGCCCGGCCGGGACCACTCGCGCCCGCCGCGATCTGAAATATCGCCGACCGGGAACTGGTGGCGGTGCCTTCTCGCGATTCGCCGCCACAGTTTCCCGGTGATCGCACGTCCAGCTCGGTAGGGGCCGATTACTCGGAGGCGGCGGCGGTCTGCTGCTCGTAGTAGGGCTGCATGGAGGGGAAGTAGTCGGCGAAATCGGGGAGATCGCCGCCGGTGCGGGAGGCTACGAGCATGTCGAGGTAGTACTCCCAGCCGGGGCCGACGCCGGCGGGGTCGGCGTCGGGGTCCAGGTGGTGGGTGAAGCGGAGTTCGGTGGTGTCCGCCTGCTGGGCGAGTTCCAGTTCGAGGTGCCAGCTGCCGTGTTCGTCGACGGCGGTGAGGGTCAGGTGGCGAGGTGGTTCGCAGGCGACGATGTGCATTTCCAGCCAGGGCTGGGATTCCTCGAAGAGCATCTGCACCTTGATGTTTCGGCCCGGTCCGGGCTCGCCGGTCCAGGGGCCGTACCAGCGGGCGGTGCGGTCGGGTTCGGTGACGCTCGCCCAGACGTCGTCGATGGGGGCGCGGAAGGTGCGGGTGAGGATCAGGTCGCGGCCGGCGGGGGTGCGCAGAATGCGGCCGGTGGGGGTGGTGGTCATGCGGTGTTCTCCCTTGTGGTCCGGTTGTCCGGGGATCCGGCGCGGCGTTCGCGGCGGGTTCGGTAGACCTCGGTCTCCAGGGCGTCGAGGTGTTGTTCCCAGGGGGCGCGCCGGTCGAATTCGGCTATCCAGTCCGAGATTTCGCGGAGCGGCTCGACGTCGAGGGTGTAGAAGCGCTGTCGTCCGGCCGATTCGTCGTGCACGAGCCCGCTTTCGCGCAGCACGCGCAGATGCCGGCTGATGGCGGGCCGGCTGATGTCGAATCGTCCGGCGATCTCCCCGGCGGTCAACCGGGCCCCGCGGAGCATGGTGAGGATCTCCCGGCGGACCGGATCGGCAATGGCCGCGGCGGCTTCGTCCACCCGGAAAGCGTAACACATCGGTTACGCGTCTAGGCGGGCGAAATCTGAGCAGCACCGCGCCCGTGCGCGGCACGGGCCTCGTCGCCGCAGGTCCGGAGGCGTTTTCCGGGCGCACCCGGAGAGACCGAACGCGAGTTGTCAGCGCGCTCGCACGCCATGACGCTGAGGGGGTGGACTACCTCCGATATGTGAAGTTCCTGCCCTCCCACTACTTTCCGGAGTCACCGGCCGCACCCGCCTCGACCTGGTGGGAGTGGCGCGGCCGCCGGGTTCATGTGGCGCGGGCGCTCGCCCCCGAGGCGGCGGTGCGCGTACTGGCGATCCATGGCGCGGGTGGTCATGCGGGACTGCTGTGGCCGCTCGCCGCGCAGGGCGCGCGTGAGGGCGCCGAGATCGCCGCCATCGATCTGCCGCTCTACGGCGACACCGCCGAACCGCATCCGCGGTCGGTGCGCTACCGGGACTGGGTCGATCTGTTGTGCGAGTTCGTCACCGCCGAAACGGAATCCGATGATCGGCCGCTGGTGCTGTTCGGTGCGAGCGTGGGCGGCATGCTGGCCTACGAGGTCGCGGCCCGGACCGGCGCGGTGGCGCATGTGGTAGCGACGTGTCTGCTCGATCCCGCCGATCCGGCGGCCCGGCGCGCCGCGGCCCGCTGGTCGTTCACCGGGCCGCTGGCGCCGACGCTGTTGCGCACGATGGAGCCGTTGCTGGGCGGTGTGCGGGTGCCGATCCGCTGGCTGGTCGACATGCGGAACATGAGCCTGGATCCGCGACTGTCCCGGCTGTGCGCCACCGATCCGAAAGGCGGTGGCGTGCATGTGCCGCTCGGATTCCTGGGCAGTTTCCTCGGTTACCGGCACACGCCGCCGGAGGACTTCCGCGCCGCACCGGTGACCTTGGTGCATCCGGCCGCCGATCGCTGGACGCCACCGGAGCTGAGCATCCGATTCCTCGAACGCATCGCCGCACCGACCGACCTCGTACTCCTCGACGGCTGCGGGCATTTCCCCATCGAGGAACCCGGCGTGACCCAATTGGCCGACGCATTGCGCGACGTCCTCGAGACTACCGGCTCGACTCCCCCAGCAGCCGGTTCACCAACTCCGTGACCTGCCCCATATCGACGGACCGATGGATGAGCACCCGATGCAGGTGGGTGTCGACCCCGTGCACCACGGTTCGGGCCATGAATGCCGGGTCGGCCCCACCCCGATCGCACCGCACGAGGTGATAGGTGATCTCGTCGACCAGATAATCCTCGAATGCGCGAATCGCGGCCAGCTCGGCCGCATTCCGCGGCGCCAGCCGATGCATGAGCCCGTGCAGCACCGGCCGATCCCGGTGCAGATCCACCACGACCTCGACGATCGCGGACAGGGTCTCCTCGAATGGTGGCTCGGTCCGCCGCAGCCGCGCGAACACCTCGCCGAGCCGCGCGCCGCCTTCGCTCACATGCCGTTCGGCCACCGCGTGCAGCACCGCGAACTTATCCGGAAAGTACTGGTAGAGCGTGCCGATGGACACACCGGCCCGCTCGGCGATGCGATTGGTGGTGGCCGCGAGACCCTCGCGCGAGAACACCTGGGCGGCGGCCTCCACGATGATGGTCACCGTCTCACGAGACCGCCGCTGCCGCGGTGTCCGGCGTGGGGCGTCGCTCATCTCTTCACGGTAGCCGCAGGCGATTCCGGCGCGGCGGCCGGTGCGGCCACCAGTGACAGGGCACGCAGCAGGCACAGCCAGCCGATTCCGCCGATCGCCATGCGGACGTAATTGAGGCCGGTCCACCAGGTCACGAAGGTGTCGATGCGGTCCGGGCTCCAGTCGCCGCCGCCGGATTGGAACATCAGCATCTGCGGAACGAAATAGGCGTGGCTGACAACGGCGTAGACGGTCATCGTCGCGGCGCCGGCGAGCCACCACGGCCGGTTCACCGCCGGGGTGCGCCAGGCGATGACCAGGTTCACCACCGCGAGCAGAGCCACCACCGGGGAAACGAAGGGCCAGAAGGCGCGTCCCGCCCGGTGCATACCGGATTCCTCCATGGTGGCGAGCACCTGCTCCGGCGGTGCGGTGGACCACAATTCGACAATCGCGAGCTTCTCGTACCAACCGGCGCCGAACTGTATGCCCACGAAGATCACCAGCAGCCACAGCAGGATCGTGCGCGTCCTCGTCATGTTCTCGATCAGGGACGACCCGGACCGAAACCCTGAAATCACTCCAGGCGCAACTGCGGATACAGGCCACGCGCACCGTGGTGTTCCACTCGGCGGTCGCGGCGCGGCTGGGCATGACGGTGACGGATCTGAGCTGCCTCAACCTGGTGAGCCTCGAAGGGCCGCAAACGCCCGGGCAGCTGGCCGAACGCATCGGCATCACCCGCGGCGGCGCGGTGACGGCGATGATCGACCGGCTCGAGCGCGCGGGATATCTACGCCGCGAACCGGATCCGGCCGATCGCCGCCGGGTGCTGATCGGATTGAACGACACGGCGCGCACCGCGGTGTCCCCGCTGTTCGCCACCCTCGGCGCCGCGATCGGCGCGGACCTCGAGGATTACGACGACGGCGAACTGGACCTGCTGCTGACGTTCGTCGCCGCCACCAACGACCGCGTCGCCGACGCCACCGACACGCTCCGCGGCGGATCCTGACCCGGGTTCGGCGCGGAATTCCCGTGGGAATCGGGTTCTCGTCGCACCGGTTCGGGACCGAGTTTGCTTCCGGCGCAATCACTCGGGCATCTTAGGGCGCGGTGCCGGGGCGTCCGGTCGGCACGCCCCGCCGTGTTGCCCGGGCGGGGACGGTTCGTTCGTGGGAGTTACTGTGCGCGCTGCTACCCCGGGGCCATTGTTGTCCACCGGGTCGGAAACTCGGGATCGGCTGCCGGAGAGCACATCCGAGCACCCGTATCGGGATGACCTGGATGGGTTGCGCGGGGTGGCGATCGCGCTGGTGGTGGCGTTCCACGTGTGGATGGGGCGGGTGTCCGGCGGCGTGGACGTCTTCCTGGTGCTGTCCGGATTCTTCTTCACCGGAATGCTCTTGCGGCACATCGAGAAGACCGGACGTGCGGGTGCGGGGGCAACACTGCGGCGTACCGGTCGCAGGCTGCTGCCGGCGCTGGTGGTGGTGCTCGCCGCGATCGCCATTGCCACGGTGGTCGCGCGGCCGTACACGCAGTGGAGCGACATCTCGGCACAGTTGCTGGCGTCGGGCTTCTATTTCCAGAACTGGTATCTGGCCATTGCGGAGCTGGATTACGCGGCGCCGGATCCGTCGATCAGCCCGCTGCAGCATCTTTGGTCGATGGCGGTGCAAGGCCAGTTCTATCTGGTGATCCTGGTGGTGATCGCCCTGTGGGCGCGGGTGCGCCCGCAGTGGGACCGGCACCGCGTGGCGCTGTTGTCGCTGCTGCTCCTCGGCGCGGTCGTTTCCTTCCGGTATGCCGCCATCGGCTCGGCCCAGCATCAGGCGTGGACGTATTACGACAGCGGCGCCCGGGCATGGGAGCTGCTGACCGGGGCGGCGCTGGCGGTGGCCGTTCCCTGGATCTCCCTTCCGGCCTGGATGCGGTGGGCCGCAGGGATTCTCGGCCTGGGCATGGTGGTCAGCTGCGGTCTGCTGATCGACGGCGCGGCACACTTTCCGGGCCCGGCGGCGCTGTTCCCGGTCGCCGCCACCCTCCTGCTCATCCTGTCGGGCCTGCACGTCCCGGCTGCCGGGCGCCCATGGGCGAATCGCGTTCTCGCCAGCCGGGTCTGCACCGAGCTCGGCGTTCTCGCCTATCCGCTCTATCTCTGGCATTGGCCGATCCTCATCTTCTACCTCGCCGAAACCGGGCGTGAGCATGCGCGATTCGGCGACGGACTGCTGGTGATCGCCGTATCCCTGCTGCTGGCGCTGGCGACGGCACGGCTGATCGAGGCGCCCTTGCGGCGACGATCGGGCACGAATGCGACCGCGCCCACGTGGTATCGCCGCGGCGCGGGTGTGCTGGCGGCGACCGCCGGGGTGAGCGTGCTGGTCTCCGCCTCCGGCTGGCAGGTGGTCGCCATGACGAATCCGCCCCAGCCGCCGCAGGTGCTCGTGCCCAACCGGTATCCGGGAGCCGCCGCCCTGATCGACGGGATCGATCCCGCGCCCGAACCCTTGCGCCCCTCCTTGCTCGAGGGCTTCGCGGACGCGCCGGCGCCGACGCTCGACGGCTGCATCACTCCGGACCGGGAGGTGCGCAGTTGCACCTACGGCGACACCGCCGCCCACCGTGCCATCGCGGTGGTCGGCGGCTCGCATTCCGAGCAGTGGATTCCCGCCCTCGAACTCCTGTCCCGCGATTACGGATTCCGCGTGGTCACCTTCCTCAAGGAGAACTGCCCGCTGACCTTGGCCGACCAGCCCTCCTACGAAGAAGCGCCGTTCCCCGAATGCCGGGAATGGTCGGAGGAGGTGCTCGAGCGGCTCGCGGTGGATCGACCCGACTGGGTGTTCACCGTTTCCACACGCTTTCGCCCGTACGCCGACGGCGACGAGGTGCCGCCGGAGTTCCTGGATGTGTGGACCGCGCTGTCGGAGCGCGGCCTCAATGTGCTCGCGCTGCGGGATACTCCGCGGTTGCGGCACGGCGGCGTCTTCTACCGCGCCGTGGACTGCCTGGCCCAGCGCGACACCACTCCGGAGAGCTGCGGCGTGCCGCGCGCCGTCGCCCTGGACCTCCTCGACCCGGCGGAAGAGCCGGCCGCGGCCTACCCGAACATCTATCCGCTCGACCTGTCCAATGCCATCTGCCGTTCGGACCGTTGCCGTGTCGCCGAGGGCAATGTCCTGATCTACCGCGATGAACACCACCTCACCGCCAGCTATGTCCGCTCCCTGGCGCCCGAGCTGGGGCGGCAGATCGCGGCCGTCACGCAGTGGTGGTAAGTAGCCGTCGGCAGTAGTGGCACGTGGCGCTCGACCGTGGCGGCACGCGGCCGTCGACCGTGGCGGCACCCGGCCCTCGACAGCGGCGGCGCCCGGCCGTCGACAGGGGCGGCACCCGGCCCTCGACCGTGGCCGCACCCGGCCCTCGACAGCGGCGGCAGCCGTCACGCCTGGGCGGTCAGCGCCGAGAAGCTCAGTGCGGCAGAGACTTCCGCCGCAACGCGCTCGCCGGAGCGCACTGCGCCTTCGAAGTAGCCGGTCCAGCGCGGCGCGGTTTCGGTGCCCGCCCAATGGACCCGGCCGGTGGCGGCGCCCGCGCGGGTGAGCGCGGACAGGTGGCCGGGCTTCGGCAGGGCCGAGTATCCGCCGCCGACGTGCGGGTCGAGATGCCACGACTTCTCGTGCCAGCTCAGCGGATTCATCATGCGGTCGCCGAGGTGGCGGGACAGCGCGCGGAGAACGATGTCCCGGCGGTCGGCGGGCGTGAGCGCATCGAGAGCGCGGGCGGCACGGCCCGGGACCAGGACTCCCACATGCCCCGGCCCGCCGGGCGGCGAGATGTCGAATGCGGCGGGCACCGGGCCGTCCAGGGAGACGAGTTCGCCGCTGAGGCCGCGCTCCCGCCAGAACGGCGCGTCGTAGACGGCGATCGCTTTGTACATGGTCCCCATCACGGTATTGCGTTCCGCGGCACTGCGTTCCGGCGGCAACGGCGGGTCGTGCCGGATGCCCGCGGCGACCGGCGGCGGCACCGTGACCACTGCCCGCGCCGCATGGACCGGTCCGGCGGGCGTATCGAGAACGACACCGTCGACCGTGCGCGTGATGGCCGTCGCCGGACGGTTCAGGTGCACGCGGGATCCGAGGTCGGCGGCCAGCGCCCGCGCCAGGCCGCCGGCGCCGCCGGACAGCAGGCAGTCCTGCGCGCCGCCCGCGGTGCCGAGCATGACGCGCAGGCCGCCCGCGGAGGTGATCCCGGTCGTCAATGCCCGTAGCGACACCTGATCGAGATCGATGGCCAGCGCCTCGGACAACACCACGTCCAGCAGCCGCCGGGTTCGTTCGCCCGGTATCCGGGATAGCCACTCGGCCACGGTCGTCCGGTCCGAACCCCGGCCGGTGCGAGCCATCAACTCCAGCCGCAGCAGGGCGATTCCCGCGGAGGCCATCGTCCCCGGCATGGTCTCGAGCCTGCGGGTCCCATCGACCATCAGGGTCGTCCCCGCCGTGTGCGTCGGGAACAGCGTCATGCCGAATTCGGCTGCGAGCGCACTCATCCGGGTGTGATCGTGCCCGATCCACTGCCCGCCCAGATCGACCGGCGTGCCCGCCGCCGACACCTCGGTGAGCGCGCGCCCGCCGACCCGGCCCGCCGATTCCAGCACCAGCACGTCGACACCGCGAGCCCGCAAGGCCCGCGCCGTGGTGAGCCCGGCGAAGCCCGCGCCGACGATCGCGACGGTCGTCTTGTCCATGACATCTCCCTTTCGTAAAACACATGTTTTAAAACCAGTGTTTCACAAAACGCTATGCTGTGCCCATGCCCCGTCAGGTCGATTCCGCCGAACGTCTCGCCGCGGTCGGCGACGCCGTGGTGTCCATCGCCGTCACCGATGGCTTCGGCGCGGTGACCATCCGCGCGATCGCCGAGCGCCTCGGCTCCTCCACCTCGGCGATCACCTACGTCGTCGGCGGCCGCGACGAGGTGCTGCGCACCGCGGTCCGCCAGGAGATCGAGGCCCGCCGCGCGCAGGCCGAGGCCGCCATCGGCGGCGCGAGCGGTGCGGCCGGACTGCGCGCCTTGATCGACTGGGCGGTCCTCACCCCCGGCGAGCGCACCCATCGCCTCTGGCTGGCCCTGGTGCTCGCCGCCCGCACCGAACCGGTGCTGCGCGCCGAACTCGACGAGTTCAACCGCTGGTGGGATGAGCGCGTGCGAAACCTGCTCGCCGAGACCGGAATCCCCGACATCGCCACGGCCTGCGACGTGCTGGACGTGACGGTGGACGGCTTGGTGGTCACCGGATTCGACGAAGGACTCCCCTGGCCCGCCGACCGCCGCCGGCGGGTGCTCGACGCGATGTGGTCCGCCCTCGGACTCTGAGGTGCGCCGCCGCGCCGGATGTCAGCGCGTCGCGGTGGCGGCGCGCAGTCGGTCGAGGCCGTCGAGAATGAGGTCGAGGCCGAATTCGAACTCGGTCTGGTCGTCGCACCAGCCCAGGGTCGCCTCGGCCGAATCCTCGTGCGCCGCTTCGGTCACCATGCCCGCGATGTGCGGGAATCGGTCGGCCATGGCCAGGAGCTGAGCGGCTGCCTCGTCCTCGCTCTGGTCCGTGGGCGGACCGAACAACTCCTGCGTGAAACCCAGTGCGCGACTGCCGAGGGCGTGCATGGCGTGATGGGCCTGGTCGTAGGTGAAGCCGCCGATCCGCAGCAGCCCGATCACCGCGTCGAAGTAGGTGATGAGCGAGAGCGTCATCGGGGAGCGCGTACCGATGAGCGCCGGGGCCCACGGATGCCGGAGCAGGATCGTGCGGGCGGTGAGAATGCGCTTGCGCAGCACCGGTTTCCACTCGTCGGCCGAGCCCGCCACCAGGGGCGCGACGGCTTCGTTGATGGTATCGACGACCACCTCGGCCATGCCGTCGAGCAGTTCCGCCTTGTTGGCCACGTGGTAGTAGAGCGACATCGCCTCGACACCCAGATCGGTGGCGACATTGCGCATGGTGACCGCCTCGACCCCGTCCCGGTCGGCCCGGGCGACGGCGGCCTGCAGAATCTGCGCCCGGCTCAGCCGGGGACGTTGATCGGTGACCATAGCGCTCCAATTTACCGTACGCGGTAAGGTTCCCCGCTCTTGACAGCCTTACGTTGTAATGCTTCCCTTACGTCATAAGACTTACAACGTAAGAGAGTGGTGTGGTCATGTGGATGTGGATCGCGATCGGCGCGGGGGCGCCGGTGTGCCTGGCTCTGGCCGCGGGCGTGTTCCTGGTGGTGGTGATGCGCACGGGCTACGCCCCCGGGCTCACGGCGGTGCGCCGCTTCAACCGCTGGTTCACCAACCCGCGCGCCATGAAGGCCGCCGGTCGCCCCGGCGCGGGCGCCTCGGTGATCCGGCATACGGGCCGGTCCAGCGGCAAGGTCTACGAGACTCCGGTCGGCATTACCGAAGCCGGGGACGACTTCCTCATTTCGCTGCCCTACGGCCCGCGCACCGATTGGCTCGCGAATCTCGCGGCGGCCGGAACCGCCGAGGTGATTCACGAGGGCGGGGTCTACGAGGTGTCCGAGCCCGAACTGGTGCCCGCCGCATCCGTCGCCCGATATCAGTCGCGTTCGGAACGGCTCGGGCTGTGGCTCTTCGGCGTGGACGAGGTGCTGCGGCTGCGCCGGACCGCGATCGAGCGCTGACGCCTCGACCCGAGCAGGAAGGAAAAAAACCATGGCCTCGTACGCGATTCACGCCGAAGGGCTGCGCAAGGAGTTCGGCGGGACCGTCGCGGTCGACGGTGTCGATCTGCGGGTTCCGGACGGTGGTGTGTACGGGTTTCTCGGACCGAACGGCGCGGGCAAGACCACCACCATCCGCATGCTCGCCACGCTGATCCGTCCCACCGCGGGCCGGGCGCTCATCTTCGGCCACGATGTCGTCGCCGAGACCGAGGCGGTGCGCGCCCGCATCAGCCTCACCGGCCAATACGCTTCGGTCGACGAGGATCTCACCGGCATGGAGAATCTCGTGCTCATGGGCCGGCTGCTCGGCCACCGGCGGCGCGCCGCCGCCGAACGGGCCCGCGAACTGCTGGCCGCCTTCGGTCTGGAAGCGGCGGCGGACCGGCAGGCGAAACGCTATTCCGGTGGTATGCGCCGACGGCTCGACATCGCCGCGAGCATCGTGGTCACCCCGGCGCTGCTGTTCCTCGACGAACCGACCACCGGCCTCGATCCGCGCAGCCGCAATCAGGTCTGGGATGTGGTGCGGGCATTGACATCCGGCGGGACCACGGTGCTGCTGACCACCCAGTATCTGGAGGAGGCCGACCGGTTGGCGGACCGCCTGGCGGTCATCGACCACGGCCGCGTCATCGCCGAGGGCACGACCGCCGAACTCAAGCAGTCCGTCGGCGCCGGAGCGGTCCATGTCCGGCTGCGCGAGCCGGAACGGCGAAGTGACGCGCAGGCCATCTTGACCCGAGTCCTGGCCGTGCCCGTCCACGTCGCGGAGGACCCGGTGGCGCTGTCGGCCCGTCTCACCGATTCCGGCCGTGCCGGCGCCGCGCTGAGCGAACTCGCCCGCGCCGGAATCGAAGTCAGCGATTTCGGCGTCGGCCAGAGCAGCCTCGACGAAGTCTTCCTGGCCTTGACCGGACGCCACGCCCGATCCGATGCTCCCGAGGAGATCCCGGCATGAGTACCGTCGTCCCCCTCCCCGCCCCCGGTGCTGCCGATCCATTGCGCCCGCCGCGTCCGAGCGGAGCGGCCACCGCCATGACCTTCGCCTGGCGCGCCGTGCTGCGCATCAAGCATGTCCCCGACCAGCTTTCCGACGTGACCGTCTTCCCGCTCATGATGCTGGTCATGTTCACCTACCTCTTCGGCGGCGCGCTGGCGGGTTCCACCGGTGAATACTTGCAGTCGGTGCTACCCGGCATTCTGGTCATGACGGTCACCATGACCACCCAATCCACCGCGGTCGCACTCAATGCCGATATCACGAAAGGCGTCTTCGACCGCTTCCGCTCCCTGCCCATCTGGCAACCGGCCCCCCTGGTCGGAGCACTTCTGGCCGACCTGACCCGCTACACGATCGCCGCGACCATGATCGCGGGGGCCGGTGTCCTGCTCGGCTTCCGCCCCGATGCGGGCATGCCCGGACTCCTCGCGGGCACGGGCCTCGTCCTCCTGTTCGCCTGGAGCCTGTCCTGGGTCTGGACCACCCTCGCCCTCCTCGCCCGCACCCCCGAATCGGTCATGTTCCTGGCCATCCTCGTAACCTTCCCGATGAGCTTCGTCAGCAATATCTTCATCGACCCCGCCACCCTCCCCCGCTGGCTCGAAACGGTCGTCGACCTCAACCCGATCACGCACCTGGTCACCGCCGTACGCGGATTGATGCACGGCGACACGGTCGCCACCGAGATCGGCCGGGTGCTCGTCACCTGCACCGCGCTCATTGCGATATTCGGCCCGCTGACCATGCGGCTCTACCGCCGCGAACGCTGATCCGTAGCCTCTCGCACGCACCCCGTCGTCCGATCAATCGAGACTGCGGGGTGCTGCCGCCCGCTGAGAAACACCCCCACTGCCTGTCCCCCGCGGCGATGACCTCGGCGCCACCCGCCAACGGCTACCCGCCTCACGGCCTCTACCTTCAGGATATGACACAGGCCGGGGCTTGCGGCAAGACCCGGGCGATGCGGCAGAATCGCTCGTTCCACCAGGTAGAGGAAGGATTCACGTGTCCGGAATGCTCGATGATGGACCGTTCTTCCACGGCACGATCGCGGATCTGCGCGTGGGCGAGTTCCTGACTGCGGGCCGCCCATCCAACTACCGCCCGGAGATCGTGATGAACCACATCTATTTCACCGCTCTTGTCGATGGTGCAGGCCTCGCAGCGGAAATCGCCGTAGAACTGGCAGGGGGGTGACGCGATTCCGCGGGTATACGCGGTCGAGCCGACCGGGGAATTCGAGAACGACCCGAACGTAACGGACAAGAACTTTCCCGGTAACCCAACCCGGTCGTACCGCAGTAGCGCACCGTTGCGCATCGTTGGCGAGGTCACCGACTGGACACGGCTCACACCCGAACAGTTGCAGATCTGGCGGGATCGGCTATCGACCGTCGTGCGTGGCGAGATCCTGAATTGACGAAACCACGACGACCAGGCAGAAGTACCCAGAAAGCCTCGTAGGAGGTGTGGCGCGCGTAAGCAGCAGACCCGCACGCAATTCGGCATGTGCGAGCGTATCGACAGCATCCAGCTGTGAAACACCATCGACCGGGAACTGGTGGCGTGCCCTTCTCGGTCTTTGCCGCCACCAGTTCCCGGTCGACGTCGTTTCACGGGCCGAGAATCCGACTCCTCTGGTCGCCGGCTCGCCGCATCTGGCAATAGTCGACCATAGTGAGATAGGGTGGGCGAGTTGTCTTACAGGAGAAGGGGGTTGGCCGTGTCGGTGGCTGCGGCGGTGAAGAGGTATGTCGGTGAGCTCGGTGGCGCCTTCATGATCGGCCGCGAGGCCAAGGAATTCGGGGCAGCGACGGGAGTCGACGGCTACTGGGGACCGTATACCCGCGGGCGAGGCGGGGTGCTCGGCGATGTGGACGCCGATGTCGTGGTCGCGGCGTTCGGGTTCTTCCCTCCGGAAGCCGTACGCGCGCATTGGGAGTCGGTGCCCGCACCGGCCGCCAAGGTCGCTGCGGACTATCTCACCGCCTGCCAGGATTTCGGGCGCCGCAAACTCGCCGACTTCGCCGACGCCGACCGGCTCGCCGAACTTCTGCGGCCGGTGGTCGAGGGCGCGGATGTGGCGGGGGCACCGCTGTTCGCGGGCTGGCGCGCAATGCCCCTGGCCGCGGATGCGCCCGGGCGTGTGGCGCAGCTCCTGCATGTGCTCCGTGAGCTCCGGGGCGGCTTGCATCTGATCGCGGTGCGCGCCCAAGGACTCACTCCCCTGCAGGCCGTTCTCATTTCGGGATCGCCGCTCAAGGGCGGCGCCGACCATGCACGTTGGTACGGCTGGCCGGAACCCTTCGAGGACATCACGCCCGACCTGCGGAAGCGCTGGGAGGCGGCCGAGACGCTCACCGACGAACTGATCGCTCCCGCCTTCGCCACCCTCGACGAAGAATCCGGTCGCGAACTCGTCGAACTGCTCGAAGCCGCCCACCACACCGCCTTCAGCCGCCGCTGACCGAGTTGGCATGCCTGCATCGCAGCCATATCGACGCCTTGACATCGAGAGGGAGCCAAATGAGTGCGTTGAGGTTGTGGCGCGCGCGACACAACCCGCGACGGAACTTAGGACAAAATCGGCCCTAGCTGGTTCCTACGGTGGTTTCACAGACGATCACCAGCAGTCGGCCGGCACCACTAGCGTGGAGGCTGTTCAACTGCCGGTCCGCCCGCCCAGGAAAGGATCGACGATCATGAGCATTATCGAAGCCGCCGATCACGCCGACCTCTTCGTCGCGCACAAGTTCGACGAGCACACCGTGGATCTCGGCGAGATCCGCATGAACTACGTCGCCGAGGGCGACCCGGCCGCGCCGCCGCTGCTGCTGATCCCCGCCCAGGGTGAATCCTGGTGGGGATACGAGAACGCCATCGGACTGCTGACCGACCGATTCCGGGTCTACGCGATCGACCTGCGCGGACAAGGGCGCTCGACCTGGACGCCGGGCCGATACACCCTCAACACCTGGGCCGGCGACGTCGAACGGTTCATCGACGTCGTTATCGGCAAGCCGACTGTGGT
Organism: Nocardia sp. IFM 10818; assembly: GCF_054655275.1. Lineage (NCBI taxonomy): Bacteria > Bacillati > Actinomycetota > Actinomycetes > Mycobacteriales > Nocardiaceae > Nocardia > Nocardia sp. IFM 10818. Next base: position 4,057,488 of record NZ_BAAHJH010000001.1, on the reverse strand, counting down.
GGCGGGTAATTCTTCCGGCGGCGTGATCACCGCCTACCTGGCCGCCTACGCCAAACCCGGCCTGATCCGGGGCGCCATCCTGGAAGATCCGCCACTGTTCTCCGCACAGGCGACCCCACCCTACGGGCCGGGCATGGCGCAAACCCTCGGTCCGATCTTCGCGCTGTGGGCCAAGTGGCTCGGCCCGCAATGGTCGATCGGCAACTGGAAGGGCATGATCGAGGCCGCACCGCGTGAACTACCCGAATTCCTGCACCCCGGAATCGGATTCATGATGGGCGACGATACCGGTAACGCATCGGCCACCCCCGTGCAGCATCTGAAGGAGTACGACCCCGAGTGGGCCCAGGCGTGGGTCACCGACGCCGCGAACGCCGGCTGCGACCACGCCACCATGCTGGCGCAGAACAAGGTCCCGGCCTTGCTGACCCACCATTTCCACATGATCGACCCCACTACCGGTCAACTCATGGGCGCGATGACCGACATCCAGGCCCAGCAAGCCCGCCGCCTGCTCGAAACCACAGGCCAACCGGTGACCTACACCCCGCTCGACGCCCCCCACACCATGCACGAGCCCGAGCCCGAACTCTACGTCAGGGTCGTCACGGAATGGATCGCCACACTCGACTGATGGTCCGTTCGGCCGGACCGCAGCCCGGCCGGTCCGAACAGCCTTTGTAAGCGGCAAGGCAGTGCGTCGGGTCGATGCTTCCGTGTGCGTTGGCGGCGGTGTGGGTGGACGCCGCGAGATTCGCTGGCGTCCACCCGCATCGGGGGTGTTCAGTGGGATCGGGCGATCTGTTGAAGGGCGAAGCGGGTGCCGCACGGGTCGTCGACGAGTGCCCAGAAGCCGATGCCGGGAACCGGGTCTTTGTCCAGGACGATCGTCGCGCCCAGGTCCTTCAGCTTCGCCAGCGTGGCATCGATGTCGTCGGTGTCGATGTAGAGCACCGGTTTGCCGGGCACGTATTCGTTCTTGCCGCCCGCGGCGACCCAGTCTTCCTTGGCCTGATCGATCTGGTACAGACCGAGTTTCATGCCCGAGTCCGACACCATGATCACGTAGCCCTTGGTGTCGTAGTCGATCTTCCATCCGAAGGCCTTCGTGTAGAACTCCTTGATCTTCGGCATATCGCCGGGCGCGTAGACGTGGTCCACGAACGTGATGGGGTAGCCGGTCATGATCGAGCTCCTTTCGAGGGGTCGAGCGATGGAATCCGCCGGTCAGCGGACGATTTTGAGGCCCCAGTGGGCCATGAGGTCGCCGAGGGCCAGGCCGATGGCGGTGTGGAGGTGGGAGTACATCTCCTGGGCGCGGGAGCTGGCGATGCCGCCGAGGTCGAGGATCTGAGTCCAGCCGTACTCCTGCAGCAGGTGCGTGACGGCCTGTTTGGCGGCCGGGTCCTCGCCGGAGACGAAGATGAGATGGTCGCCGCCGCCGACGCTCTCGGGGTCGACGACCACGTCCTGTACCTGGGTGACGAAACTCTTGACGACCTGGGTATCGGGCAGGGCGCGCTGGATCTGTTCGCCGAGGCTGTCGCTCTCGACGGGGTCCAGGCCGGGCATCTCTCCCCACGGCGCGGGCCACGGGTGCTGGTAGCCGGGGTTGTAGACCATCGGCACGCCGTAGTCGATGAGGACCTTGCCCGCCAACTGCTTTCGCAGCGGGGTGAGGGCGGCGACGGCGCTGCGGCCGTCGATGCCGTTGATCACCAGCTCGCCGTGGGCCGCCGCGTCGGCGAAGGTCAACAGCGGAATGTCGGCGTGCTCGGCGTACCAGTCGCGGAACGGCGGTAGCCCGATCATCGGGTCGCCCTCGGTGCGGGCCAGGGTGGCCTGCGGGTCGCGGGTGCCGATGACCACCTCATGGTCCAGCGCGGCGAGCGCACCCGCGTGGGCGCGGCCACCGGCGCCGGTTCCCAGCACTGCGATCTTCATGTGCCTCTCCTTCGTGGGCTGTGTCCGTCGCCGGAGTGGCGATCGTCTTTGATGCATCAGTAAAGGTACATTTGTATCGATACTCGTGTATCATAATGTGACGGACGTCATGCGCCGATAGCTGGACGATTGCAAGAGGATGCAGGGATGGTCGAGAAAACAACTACGCGTCGCCGGCGCGATCCCCAACGTCGCCGCGAGGAGGTCATCACCGCGGCCGAGGAAGTCCTCGTCGAACGCGGGCTGTCCGGGCTCACCCACCGCGCGGTCGCCGAGAAATCCGGTGTCACCCTCGGCGCGACGACCTACTACTTCAAGACCCTCGACGACATCGTGCACGCCGCGCTACAGCGGGCCGCGGACCGTTTCGCCGCCTATGTCGATGAATTCCACGAGGCGCAGGGGTTCACCAGCATCGAGGAGTTGATTCCCGCGTTGGCCGAGGAACTGGTGAAGGCGTACACCGTCTTTCGCGACCAGACGGCGATGGAGTTCGAGCTCTACACCGCCGCCATGCGTGACGACGCGCTGCGCCCGCTCGCCGAGCGCAACATGCAGACCAGCATCGATTCCTTTGCCCGCTATACCGATCCGCTCACCGGGCAAACCCTGGCCGCGGTCGCCAGCGGCCTGACCGTGCGCGGCATGACCACCGCCGCACCACCCGACCGCGAACAAGTCGAAGCCATCCTCACCCGCGCCTACCGTGCCACGGCCTAGCCCGGTCCCTTGCCGGGCCGTGCCCCCGGAAACGCGCCGAACTCGGCAGTTCGGTGTATTCGGCGGCTGCGGCTCAGCCGACTCGATCCGCGCGGCCAGCGGCGTGGAAGGACGTTCTGTGCTTCGGGTGTCTGGACGTGGGGAACGTCCTCCTGATGCGCTTGTCGGGCTTGGTGTCCCATCGCGGGCCGGTGACCATGCCGCCCGAGCGGGCTTTGCCGGAACGAGCGTGGCGTGTGAACCAACGGGTCATCGCTGGCGGGTGCTGGGCAGTGGCTGCGGACCGCGGTATGTCGTTCGTGTGCGTGCAACCGGCGATGACTGCCTGGTCGCGCCGCGCGGAGGACCTGACCAGCAACAAAGCCGACGACAAGGATGCGGTGCTGATCGCGCGGCTCACCGCGCAGTTGCGGTGTCATATGCCCGAGCCGGTCGATGAAACCTGGGGCAGGCTACGGGGTTTGGGTGCGCGCCGCGACCATCTGATCGTGGGTGGTGGCGATGCGCGTGATCTACGGGACAGCGGCCGTCAGCCGACCCCTCGGCGTCCGATTTCTTCAAGACAGGGGTGTGCTTTCGCTCCTACGGTTCGAGTATGACTGTGCAACTGAATGTGATTGGCATTGTTGTCTGCGATATGGCTGCGGCCATTGGGTTCTATGAGCGGCTCGGGGTGGAGTTCGGGGAGGGGGCCGCCGGGGAGCCCCATGTGGAGGCGCAGGTGGGCGGGGGGATGCGGTTGGCGTTCGATACGGAGGAGACCATTCGGTCGTTCCATCCGGAATGGAGTGCGGGGCGCGGGGGTGGGCGGATCGGGCTGGCTTTTCAGTGTGCGGATCCGCGGGGGGTCGATGCGAAGTTCGAGGAGTTGGTGGGGGCCGGGTATCGCGCGGAGTTGAAGCCGTTCGATGCGTTCTGGGGGCAGCGGTATGCGACGGTTCTGGATCCGGATGGGAACAGCGTGGATTTGTTCGCGGCGCTGGGCTGATCGGTCAGGGGCCGAGCAGGCGGCTGATGGGCATGCCGGCGAAGTCGCGGATCTCGCGGGACAGGTGGGCCTGGTCGGCGTAGCCGGTGCGGGCCGCCGTTTCGGCGAGTGGTGTGCCTGCGCGGGCCAGGGCCAGGGCGCGTTGCATGCGCAGGATGCGGGCCAGGGTTTTGGGGCCGTAGCCGAAGGCCGCGAGGGACATGCGGTGCAGGCGGCGGGGGCCGAGGCCGAGGAGGTCGGCGGTGGCGGCGACGGAGGCGCCGGCGCGCAGACGGGTGACTATGTGCGCGAGCATCGGGTCGGCGGGGTCGGTGTCGGCGGCCAGCCAGTGTGCGACGGATTCCAGGCCGTGCATGGGGTCCTCGGCGCGGGCGATCAGGTCTGTCGCGTGCCGGGCGTGGGCCGGGGTGAGGACGTCGGCCAGGTCGGCTCGGGTGTCGCGGAGTTCGTGGGCGGGGACGCCGAGCAGCGCCGGAGCGGTGCCGGGGTAGAAGCGCAGGCCCGAGATGCGGACGGCGGGACCGACCGCCGGGTGGTAGGCGCGGGTGTCGGGGCCGGCCACCCGGAGCGCGCCGTCGATCCACAGTAGATCCATGCAGCCGTCGGGCAGGACCGCGGTGGTGGCGTCGAGGGCGAAGTCGCGGGTCCACACCACCGCGCCCGGGACCTCGGAGGGGCGTTCGCGATAGCCGGACGGCGGATGGACATCGACGCTGCGCGAGCCGTTTTCCCTACCGACCTGACGGAAAGCGTTGGAATCGGCTTTGTTCGGCATATCGCGCACGTGCGCACACTGTGCATGATTGCACTCGATGCAATCATGCACAGTGTGCCGTCGCGGGCTGTCGCTCATTCTTCCTTGCGTACCACGCGCTCGGGCTGCCCCGGCTTCCAGATGGTGATCTCCAGATACTTGCCGTCGATCACCTCCACCGACGAGCCGCCGGTGATGTCGGCGACGAAGTAGTGGTCGAAGGGCTTCCCGCGGAAATCCATGCCGCTCTTCTCGAAGAAGTCCTCCGCGAAGCGCTGGTGCAGTGCCGGATCCCGCAGATCGCGGACGACGCCGAACAGCTTGGCGTCACCGTCGCCGACCATGGTGTCCATGGTGGCGGTGTGCAGGCAGAAGCGCGCATCGCGTTCCAGGTCCTTGAACTTGGTGGTGCCGGGCATGCCGATCAGCACCAGGTGCTCCTCGAAGAACAGCGGTTCCATGGGGCTGATCCGGGGGGACCCGTCGGCCCGCAGCGTCGCGAGCATGCACAGATTCTTGGCGGCGGCATGGCGTCGCGTGAAGATCGTCGAAATACGCGGCGCGGCTTTTTCGAACTCGGTCCAGTACGTCATGAATCGACCGTACTGCGGGGCCCAGACCGGCTGCTTGACCGAAATTGCGCACTGTGCCGGGTCAGATCTCGGTGGCCGATTGGGCGAAGGTGAAGACGGCGTCCGGATCGTAGCGCTGGGCGATGCGGCGCAGACGCGGCGCGTTCGCACCGTAGTAGGCCGCCGCCCAGTCGGGGAGATCCGCCTCGATGTAGTTGACGTAGGCGGTATTGCCGGCCAGATCGCCGAGGCCCGTGCGGACCTCGGCGACCGTCGCCCGAGCCTGCGGGGTCGCCGCACCGACGTAGATCTGCACCGTGGCCAGCGCGCCGCGATGCGGGAAGGCGGTGTCGGCGGCGGCGATTCGGGCGGGCGCGCCGGTGAGGCTGTCGAACAGGACGTCCAGTCCTTCACGGTCCGTGAGCAGCGCCGTGAGGCGGCTCGGGTCCGGCAGCGCGGCGGTCAGGACGCGGGAGCCCGCCGTGAAGGATTCGCGGGGTAGGACGCCGGTGTCGTTCCAACTCGGGCGGCATTGCGCTGCCGAGTAGTTCGTGCAGCCGGCGAAATATCGCATGGCCTGCAGATAATCCATGGCGATCGAATACCGGGCGGTGGGCTGGGCGCCGGTGGCGGCGATCAGCTTGTCCAGCAGCGTATTCGCGTCGGCCTCGGTGCCGACGTGACAGCCGTTGATCCGGCAGGTGGGCGGGCTGCCCGCGGAGGTGCCGAGGGTGGACCAGAATTCGTCGGGGGCCGAGGCGGTGAAGGATTGCCACGCGGCCAGGACCTCGGTGAGCGATCCGGCCGGGAATTGCGCCTGGAAGACGACCGGTCGCGGCGCTTCGGCGGTGCGGAAGGTGAACGAGGTGACAATGCCGAAGTTGCCGCCGCCACCGCCGCGCAGGGCCCAGAACAGATCGGGTTCCGACTCCGCGGACGCGGTGCGCAGCACGCCGTCGGCGGTGACGATCTGCGCCGAAATCAGGGTGTCGCAGGTCAATCCGTACTTGCCGGTGAGGACGCCGAGACCGCCGCCGAGGGTGAGCCCGGCAATGCCGACGGTGGGGCACGAGCCGCCGGGCAGGCAGCGGCCCGCGTTCGCCAGGCCCGTGTAGACCTCGATCAGCCGGGCGCCCGCGCCGATGACGGCGGTGCCGTCCGGGCGGACCTCGATGCTCGCCATCGGTCCGAGATCGGCGATGAGCCCATTGTCGGGCGTGGAGTAACCGGCATAGCAGTGCCCGCCGCTGCGAGCGGCGATCGGCAGCGTCGACCGGGCCGCCGCCTCGACGCATGCCTGCACATCCGACGCGGTGGCGCAGCGCGCGATCGCCGCCGGTCGGCGGTCGTCGAAGGCCGTGTTGAACGCCAGTTTCGCGGTCGCGTAATCGGAGTCGGACGGCAGTGCCAATCCGCCCGCCAGCCGATTCCGCAGCGCTGCCCAGTCCGGCTGCGCGCCAGGCGAATCCGCGGATAGTTCCGTACCCGCGCCCAGCACCGCGCAGCCGACCCCCAATCCGGTCGCCCGCAGCAGGTTTCGCCGACTGATGCCCATAGCGCCGCCTCCCCCGAGGCAATACCCGGCGTCACTCGCACCATGCCCCACCGCAACCCGAACTCCGACAGTCCGGTATCGCGCGGACGGCGCGCGTTGTCAAGGCTTCAGGCCAGCCAGGAGTCGGCCAGTCGCGCCCAGTCCGACAGAACCTGCTTGCGGCGCAGCCGATCCCGCCCCACCATCTCGTCGAGGGTGGCGCCGCGCACCAGGTTGATGGTCAGCCAGAACGCCGACTCCAGCCGCTCCCGGTCCACCTCGATCCGCTCCGCACACGCATCCAGCAGTTCCTCGGTCAGATCGTGCTGCACCCGCAGCATATTCCGCCGCAGCTCGCGATCATTGGCGATCCCGACGTACAGCTCGACCGCCGCCTTGCCCAGCTTCCCCGCGAACGGCGCGGTCACGAACTCCACCAGCGTCTCCCCCGCCGAGACCGACCCCAGCCAGCGCACCCGCCGCTGCAGCGCCTCCCGCTGCCGCTCGGTCAGATGCTCGATGGTCTGCGCGAACAACTCCTGCCGGGTATGGAAGTGATGCAGCTGCGCCCCGCGCGTCACCCCCGCCCGCGCGGTGATGTCCGCGATCGAGGCGCTGGCGTACCCGACCTCCGCGAGGCTGTCGATGGCGGCATCCAGCAGCAGCGCCCGCGTCCGCAGGCTCTTCTCCTGATGCTTATTAGGGGGTAGGGTGGAAACCACGAGGTCAGTGTACCCAACCGAGAAAATTCCGTGCTGCCTTGCACGCAATTGGGTGCCGGTCGTACTGTGATGACCATGCCCGTCGATCGTCTGCTCCCGACCACCGAGGCCCGCGACCTCATCGAGCTCACCCGCGATATCGCCGACAAGGTCCTGGAACCGAATGTCGTCGAGTTCGAGAAGCAGCAGCGCTACCCGGACGAGGCCTTCCGGGCGCTCGGCGCGGCCGGGCTGCTGAGCCTGCCGTACCCGGAGGAGTTCGGCGGCGGCGGCCAGCCCTACGAGGTGTATCTCCAGGTGCTCGAGGAACTCGGCGCCCGCTGGGCCGCCGTCGCGGTCGCGGTGAGCGTGCACAGCCTGTCCTGCCACCCGCTGTTCGCCTACGGCACCGACGAGCAGAAGGCGCAGTGGCTGCCGGATATGCTCTCCGGCAACCTGATCGGCGCCTACAGCCTCTCCGAGGCGCACGCCGGCTCCGACGCCGCCGCCCTGCGCTGCCGCGCCACCGCGGCCGACGGCGGCTACCGCATCACCGGCACCAAGGCCTGGATCACCAATGGCGGCAAGGCCGACTACTACACCCTCTTCGCCCGCACCGGCGAAGGCTCGCGCGGCATCTCCTGCTTCCTGGTCCCCGCCGACACCCCCGGCCTCACCTTCGGCAAACCCGAGGAGAAGATGGGCCTGCGCGCCGTCCCCACCACCACGGCCGCCTACGACGACGCTTTCCTCCCCGCCGACCGCCGCATCGGCGCCGCAGGCCAGGGCCTCCCCATCGCCTTCAGCGCCCTGGACTCCGGCCGCCTCGGCATCGCCGCCGTGGCCACCGGCATCGCCCAGCGCGCCCTCGACGACGCCGTCGCCTACGCCAAGGACCGAGAAGCCTTCGGCCGCCCCATCATCGACCACCAGGGCCTCGGCTTCGTCCTCGCCGATATGGCCGCCGCCGTCGACTCCGCCCGCGCCACCTACCTCGACGCCGCCCGCCGCCGCGACGCCGGCCTCCCCTACTCCCGCCAGGCCAGCGTCGCCAAACTCGTTGCCACCGACGCCGCCATGAAGGTCACCACCGACGCCGTCCAGATCTTCGGCGGCGCCGGCTACACCATGGACTTCCCCGTCGAGCGCTACATGCGCGAAGCCAAGATCACCCAGATCTTCGAGGGCACCAACCAGATCCAGCGCCTGGTCATCGCCCGCTCACTGGCCAGCAGCTGATGCCGAACCGTCGGTAGGACGGCACGACCGCTGGGCCCACGCGGAAGGTAGCGCTGTCGCTACCTCCGTTCGGGTGCTGGCAGGATGGGGCCGCACCCACCGCCGTCCGGGTCTTCCCCGGCCTCAACCACCTCATGCAACCAACACAGACCGGTAAACCGAGCGAATACCCGACCATCGAAACCACCATCGCGCCCGAGGTTCTGACCTACGTCACGAACTGGCTGACGCCGCGCTTTCCCACCCGATAGCGCTGCCGCACACCAATCGACGGGAGATCGTCTTGCGTCGCTCGCCGGGTGCAGGCCGCCGGCGGGTGATACTGCTGGCGTGACCGGTTCCGGCGAGCAGGCGAGTGATGATCAGGTTCCGGCTTGGGCGCGCAGGACCGCGGGGGAATCGCGGTGGGCGGCCACGGCGGCGGTGGTGGCGATCATTCTGATTCAGTATTACCTGCCGAGTCAGTTCACCTTGGGGCCGCGGTTGCTGATTCCGGGGCTGGGGCTGGCGCTCATGCTGGTGTTGATCGCGGCCAGCCCGTTCCGCATCGATCGGGAGGAGGTGTGGCTACGGCGGGCCAGCCTGTTTCTGACCGCGGTGCTGAGTGTGGCGGTGGCGTGGTCGGTGGACCGGCTGGTGATCGGGCTCGTCGACGGGTCGGTCAGCAATGACGCTGCGGGGCTGCTGGTTTCGGGTGGGGCGATCTGGTTGACGAATGTGCTGGTGTTCGGGCTCGCCTATTGGGAATTCGATCGGGGCGAGCCGGCGGCGCGGGCACATGCCCGCAAGCAGTATCCGGATTTCCTGTTCGTGCAGATGCAGAGTCCGGCGGCGGCGGATCCGGAGTGGGAGCCGCAGTTTCCGGACTATCTGTATTTGTCGTTCACGAATGCGGCGGCGTTCAGTCCCACCGATGTGATGCCGATGTCGCGGTGGGCGAAGTTTCTCATGATGATTCAGTCGGGGATTTCACTGATCACCATGAGTCTGGTCATCGCCCGCGCGATCAACGTATTGAAGTGACAGGGGTTTTCAGCGGTTGAACCAGCAGTCGACGAGCACCAGCACGACGGCGGCGGCGACCAGGCCGAGGGTCACCGGTAAGGAGCCGGCGACGAGCATGAATATCCAGGCGGCCTCGAGGAGAGCCGCGACGGGCAGCCAGACGAAGACATCGGGACGGCCGAGCATGCGCTTGGGGGCGGCAGCGGCGCGAGGGGCGCGGGCGGGGGCCGACTGGCTGCGCCGGACGGGGGTGTTCGTCGCTCTGTTCACCCGCCGGAGATTACATTTCGAAGATCACATGCGCGCGGCGAGTGGACGATCCGGTGTGGATCGCCCGGTTCGCTCACGGCATCACAGCGGCTGGGTCGCGCTGACCAGCCAGCGGCCGTCGGACTGCTCCTGCAGGGTCACCAGCGTGGGTGCGGTGAAGACGTGCGGGTCGGGGACGTCGATGACCGTCGTGGACTGCTTCACGACCACCAGCACCTTCGCGGTCTGCGCTTCCAGCGACTGCAGCGCGCAATTCGTTTCCAGCGGGTTGCTGCGGGATTGGGCGATGGACATCGCCTCGCGCATGGGTCCGCTGTTGTTGGCGAAGTCCTGATTCCACGTACCGGTGGAGCCGTTCAGGACGGCCGTGACGTACGCGTCGAGATTGCCGGCGTCGTAGGTGGTGAGGGTCGTCATGAAGTCGCAGGCGGCGCGCATGGCGGTCGCCTCGCGGTTCTCGGTCTTCTCGGTGTCCGAGATCTGCTGGCGCAGTTGGGTGATGGTGGTCTGCTGATCGGCCACCGTGTCCTGCTCGCCCGAGTACTTGCTGTAGTAGACGAGCGCCCCGGCGATGCCCGCGACCGCCAGGACCGCGGCGCCCGCGGTGAGCGCGGTGCCGCGCGCGGCGGCCGGTCGGCGCGGCGGCTCCGGGAACGGGACCGAATACGGCTGGAGCGGCGGAAGGGGTGGCCGTGAAGGTTCGTGCAACGACGGTGATTCGCCGCCTGGCGTGGACATGTGACTCCTGTCGGAATTGTTGTGCCCCGCGATGTTAGCCGCTGCATCGGCACATACCGACCGCACCGGGTGGGCGAGAATGGACGGGACCGATCCGGGAAGGAGGACGTCATGCCGTTCGCCGCGGTGCCGCCGACCGCCGCCTGGTCGCATCTGGGCGCGCGCACGGGATTCGAGGTCGCCTATTTCCGCCGGGCCGAGAACGGGTATCACATCCACGGCTGCACGACCGCCGTGGACGACGACCGCACGTGGTTCGTCGAATACGAGCTGAGTCTGGACGCGCACTGGGTCACCCGCGCGGCGCTGGTGCGCGGGCGCTCCGGGTTCGGGCGGCGCACCGCGCTGCTGGAGGCCGATGGGGACGGGCACTGGATGGTGAACGGCGACAAGGCGCCCCGGCTGGATGGCTGCGTCGATGTGGATCTGGAATCCTCGGCGCTGACCAATGCGTTCCCGGTGCACCGGCTGGAGCTCGGGGTCGGGGCGGGGGCCGAGGCGCCCGCGGCCTATGTCCGGGCCGCGGATCTGTCGGTGGGCCGGCTGGAGCAGCACTACACCCGCATCGAGGACCATCACGGGCAGCAGTGCTACGACTATGTCTCCCCCGCCTTCGATTTCCGGGCGCGGCTGGTCTACGACCGCTCCGGATTGGTCGTCAGCTATCCGGAGATCGCGGTCCGTGCGGTCTGAGCTCAGGCGACGAGGAACAGCACGCCGCCGACGAGGACGTCGACCACGCCGCAGAACTCTGCGAACGACCGCGCCACCGTCCGATCGGCGCGATGGTGTGCGAAATCCCAGAGGCCGTGCGCGATCCAGCCGCCGGCCACCAGATAGCGCGCGACGCTCAGGTCGGCGTACTGAGCGGAGATCGCGATGGCTCCGAAGGCGATCATGCCGAGCACGGGAATCAGGAACGAGCGATCGAATCGTCCTGTGACGGCTGCCCATCCGCACACCAGGACGGCCAGCGCCACCGGCACCACGAACGCGGGAAGCCGGTCCTGCAAGCCACTGAGCACGAAAACCACTCCCACCGCACCGAATACCGGCCAGGTGGCAGCTCGCCGACCGACGGCGGCGGTGAGCAGGTAGATCAACGGCATGAGCAACAGGATCGCGGCCAGCACCCGCACGGTGGACTCCGCGCCGGTCGGCCAGATCAGCACGGCCAAGACCAGCGCCAGCAGGCTCGGCCAGCGATGCGCCGCAGCCGAAACCAATTCTCTCGCCCTCCGATGCGCCGGTCCCGTCCGCAGATTCCGGTCCATCTCGAGATCCCTCACATCCATGCCATCGACCCGCATGACCCCAGCGTCCGGCATCCGAGCCGACCGCTCGATCCCGACCGCCACCGATGTCCGTTTTCTTGGGATATCAGTCCGAACAGACACCGATCCCCGTATCGTGAACCTCATGCAGGAGCGCGCCGTCGCCGTCATCGGCTATGACGGCACAGAACTCCTGGACATCGCCTGCATCACGTCGACCCTCAACGGCGCCAACCGCCTCGGCGGCAGCCCGCCCTACCGAGTCCACCTCGTCACCCCCGGCGGCCGCCCCATCACCTGCGACTCCGGCCTGCGCCTCCATGGCGAACTCCCCCTGGAGCGCCTCACCGGCCCGCTGGACACCCTGATCATCGCCGGCGGCCTGGGACATCAAGCGGCAGCGGATGATTCCCGCCTCATCGCCCACATCCGCCGCCTCGCCGCCGTCACCCGCCGCATCTCCTCGGTGTGCACCGGCGCCACCCTGCTCGCCGCCACCGGCCTGCTGGACGGCAAACGCGCCACCACCCACTGGATCGCCGCCGACGACCTGGCCGCCCGCCACCCGCGCATCACTGTCGACCCCAACCCCATCTACATCCGCGACGGCGATATCGCCACCGCCGCGGGCATGACCAGCGCCCTGGACCTCATGCTCGACTTCATCGAAGAGGACCACGGCCCCGATCTCTCCCGCGCCGTAGCCCGCGGCCTGGTCACCTACCTCCAGCGCCCCGGCAACCAGGCCCAGATGAGCATCTACACCGCCGCCCCCCACCCCGACCACGCCCTCGTCCGAAAAGTCGCCACCCACATAGCCGCCCACCTCTCCGACAACCTCTCCACCACCGCCCTCGCCACCCGCGAGGGCGTCAGCGACCGCCACCTCACCCGCCTGTTCGTCCAGCACCTGAACTCCACCCCCGGCCGCTACGTCCGCCGCGCCCGCGTCGAAGCCGCCGCCCACCTCCTGGCCACCACCGACACCCCCGTAGCTTTGGTAGCCACCCGCTGCGGCTTCGGCACCCCCGAATCCCTCCGCCAAGCCTTCCTCCGCCACTACGACGTCTCCCCCACCCACTACCGCGCCACCGCCTCCCGCCGCACGCGTGCGGGCAAAGCCGTGGATCTCTAGGGTTCGGCGATCCAACCTGCCACGAGCACAAGGCCGGTGGCGCGATGGACAGCGAGGAAGGCGAAGGGGCGGTCGAGGGTGAGTTCCAGGCGCCGGGACCTGGTGCCGGGTGGGTGCAGCAGGGCGGCGACCTGCATGGCGAAGGCGGTGACGGCGGCGGCTTCGAAACCCTCGGCGGAGAATTCGGCGAGCACGTCTTGGGAGCCCGCGCTGACGAACAGGTTCTTGTCGAGGGTGGGGAACTGGCCGATGCGCGGGGTGGAGGCTGCTTGCAGACCGAAGAGATCGGCGTGGGCCAGCAGGTCGTGCGCGGCGCGAATCTTGAATGGGGGCAGGGTGAGTCGGAGGGTGTCCTTGGCTCCGTCGACGCTGCGGATGACGAAGCCGTTGCCTTCCGCGCCCACGGGCAGGGTGGCGGCGGTGTTCATCGGGGTCGCGCCGATGAGGGCGGCTACGCCCTGTTCGAGGATGCTGCCGGGTGGCGAGTCCGGGGTGCCGAGCAGGAGGTGTACGTCGATGTCGTCACGGCCGGCGACGACTACGCGGGTGACGGGCTTTTCGCCGTTGAGGATGGTGACCGCGTCGAGGTCGGGGGTGGTGCGGGTGAGCCAGTTGCGGTGGCCCGACCAGGGGCCGGTGGTGGTGTGTCGGGTCGGTTCGAAGAATTTGGTCCAGCGGGTCTTGACGGCGAGGGCCGTGGCCAGGACGAGCATGTCTTCGGCGCTGAGCTGCAAGGGGAGTTGCTCGATGAGGCCCCGGGTGTGCTCGGCTACCCAGGAGTCGACCCGGGCCTGGCCGGTCAGGGTTTCCACCGTGCCCGCGGGCAGGGCGGCGGACCAGGCGGGATCGGCGAGGGTGAGACCCGGGCGCAGCCACAGGGCGAGGGCGGCCGAGGCGGCGTCGGCATTGTCGATGATGTCGAGCAGTTCGACGGCCTCGGCCTGGGACGTGCGGGCGGGTCTGCCGATCGCGGCGGTCAATTCGGACTTCGCGGGATCGTCGGCGGCCGAGGCCAGCAGCGCGAGCAACGGCCACAATCCGGCACCGGACAGGACGGCATTCGCATCCGCCCGCAGGGTGCCGCACCAGCGGGCCGTCAGGTCGTTCGATGCGCGGACCGCCGCGCTGACCGTGGTCGCGTCCATGGCAATCAACGATAGACCCGCTCCTGTGGCGCATCGGCCGCCGGACGCGCGTGATCGGCCCGGCGGACGCCGGGCCGATCACCGAACCGCGTTGGGAGACAAGGTCTGCGGCTGCTACCTCGCGGACTTCTTGTTGTGCCTGCCCGCCATACCGGACCCGGCCGCGACCAGCTGCTCCTCGCGTTCCATGGACTGCTGGCCCGGCATCGACTGCTGGCCCCGGATGGATTGACCGACCTGATCGCGGCGGCCGGCGGCGTGTTTGCCGCCCTTGGACTTGGCCTTGCTGCGCTGTGACATCGAAACCTCCGTACCGATTCGATTCGGCCCGGCCTGAGCGGGCACATGAACCACCAACGGAACTCTCACAGCAACCGTTCAGACAACGGTGCACAGGAAATCGTGGTCCGGTACCGCGACCATGTCAACACCCCGGACACAATTAGCAGGTCAGATGCCCAATAAGGCAGCGGCCCGGTCGTGAACGCCAGGTTCTCCCGGGCCGGCGATCAGGACCGCACGGGGCGGGCGGGGAGTTCGCAGCAACCGACGACGCACGGGGTCCCGTTGACCGTGCAACCGAGGCTGGTGGTGGCGCTCAGGCGGAGGGGGGTGCCGCCCTTGCGGTACTCCTCGACGAGATCGGCGACCATGCGGGCGAAGCGCGGGTCCGGACCGGGAGTGGCGGCGCGGGCGAAGGCCATGCCGTGCTCGGCGGCGCGCTCCTTGGCTTCGTTGTCCAGATCCCAGATGACTTCCAGGTGGTCGGAGACGAAGCCGACGGGGCACACCACCACCGCGTCGACACCCTGTTCGTGCAGGGCGTCGAGGTGATCGACGATGTCGGGCGCCAGCCACGGAATCTGGGGCGGGCCGGAGCGCGACTGCCAGACCACGTCGTAGTCGTCGAAACCGGTTGCGGCGGCGCACAATCGGGCCGCCTCGGCGACCTGAGCGCTGTAGAGGCCGGTGACTTCCGGTGGGCCGGAGGCATTGTCGGCCGAGATCGGGATGGAATGGGCGGTGAAGACGAGGCGGACGCGATCCCGGCGATCCTCGGGGATCTCGGCGACGGCGGCGCGGATGGCGTCGGCGAAGGCGTCGATGAACAGCGGATGATCGAAGAACTGGCGCAGTTTCACCAGATCGGGGGCGTCGGCGACCGCGGCGCGGGCTCGGGCGATGTCCTCGTGGTACTGCTTGCAGCCGGAGTAGCCGCCCCACGCGGAGGTGGGAAACACCAGGGCGGAACGGATTCCGTCGGCGCGCATCCGCTCGACGGTGGCCTCGACCATGGGATGCCAGTTGCGGTTGCCGAAGTACACCGGCAGATCGATGTCGCGCGAAGCGAATTCGGCCTCGATGGCCTTGATGATGTCGAGATTGAGGGCGTTGATCGGAGACACCCCGCCGAAGTGCAGATAGTGCTCGGCGACTTCGGCGAGGCGCTCGGGGGGTATGCCGCGGCCGCGAGTGACGTTCTCCAGGAACGGCATCACGTCCTCGGGGCGTTCAGGGCCGCCGAAAGACAGCAGTAGCAGCGCTTCCACCTGCTCGACGGCGGCCACGACAGAACTCCTTCGAAATCAGTGAGCGGCGGACCCGTTGGCGGCGAAGCCGTCCGCGGGGAACCAGGTGTTGTGGCTGGCGCCGCCGTCGACGTAGATGATGGAACCGGTGGTGCCGGGCAGCCAGTCCGACAGCAGCGCGCACACCGACTTGGCGACCACGGTCGGGTCGTCCACGTCCCAGCCGATCGGGGAGGCGCCGTCCCAGTAGGTGTTCAGCATGTTCAGCTGCTTGGCGTCATCGGTGGCGGTGCCGGCGATGGCCTTGGCGGCCAGGGTCTTGATGGGGCCGGCGGCAATGAGGTTGGAGCGAATCTTCTTGGCCTCGCCCACTTCCCGCGCCACATAGCGGTTCACCGACTCCAGCGCGGCCTTGGCCACGCCCATCCAGTTGTAGTACGGCATGGCGGTGCGCGGATCGAAGTCCATGCCCACGATGGAGCCGCCCTCGTTCATGACCGGCAGCACGGCCCGGGCCAGCGAGGCGTAGCTCCACGCCGAGATCTCGAAAGCCTTGGCGGCATCGGGACCCGGGCCCTCCAGGAACGGGCGGGCCTCGGGGCCCATGAGGGTGCGCGGGGCGAAGGCGATGGAGTGCAACACGCCGTCCACGCCCTCGGGCGCGAGCTCACGCAGCTTCTCCGGCAGGGCCGCCAGATCCTCTTCGCTGGTGACGTCGAGGCCGATGGCGGGGGGAACCTCCTGCGGCAGGCGCTTGGCGATCCGGTCGATCAGCCGCAGTCGCTCCGGAATTCCGGTGATCAGGACCTTCGCGCCCTGCTCCTGTGCCTTGGCGGCAGCGTGGAAGGCAATGGACGAGTCGGTGATGATGCCGGTGATGAGTACGGTCTTGCCTTCGAGCAATCCACCCATGGGTTGGTCGGTTCTCCTCGTTCAGAAGTTGTGGTGGCCTATGGAATTGGTGTGCTAGCTCAGTGGCCCATACCCATTCCGCCGTCGACCGGGATGATGGCGCCGGAGATGTAGGCGGCGTCGTCGGAGGCCAGGAAGCTGATGGCCGCGGCGACCTCCTCGGCCTGGCCCATGCGACCGGCCGGGATGACCTTGAGCGCGAATTCCTTCATCTCGTCGGTCATTTCCTCGCGGGTCATGTCCGTGTCGATGAGGCCGGGCGCCACCACATTCGCGGTGATGTTGCGGGAACCGATCTCACGGGTGATGGCGCGGGCCATACCGACCAGTCCGGCCTTGGAGGCCGCGTAGTTGACCTGGCCCGGCGCACCGCCCTGGCCGACGACCGAGCCGAGGAAGATGATGCGACCCCACTTGGCCCGCAGCATGGCGCGATTCGCGCGCTTGGCGACCCGCCAGGCGCCGGTCAGGTTGGCGTCGATGACATCCGAGAACTGGTCCTCGCTCATGCGCATGAGCAGCGTGTTGGCCACGATGCCGGCATTGGCGACAACCACTTCGACCGGACCCTGCTTGGCTTCGACCTCGGCGAACGCCTGATCGACCGACTCCGAGTCGGTCACATCGCATTTCACCGCGAGCAGGCCCTCGGGCGCACCCGAACCGCGGTGCGTGACCGCCACCTTGTGCCCGTCGGCGAGCAGGCGCTGGGCAACCGCGAGGCCGATGCCGCGGTTTCCGCCGGTCACCAGTACCGACCGGGGTGTGATGTTCGACATAGAGGCAAACCTATCTGTTCGTGTTCGGGACTCGGCGCGCGGTACCGATTTACGGGCAGTTACGGCGTTTACGGCAAACGCTGACGATAGAGCAGTGCGGTCACCACACCGGAAGCGGTCACCAGCAGACCGAGCAGCAGCCACGGCCGGCTCGCATCACCCATCGTCATCTCATAGCCGATTTGTTGCTCGAGTGTGTCGTAGACCGCGGTGAGCTCTTCCAGGCTGGAGGCAGTGTAGAAGTCGCCGCCGGAGAGTCGCGCGATCTCGCGCAGCGCGTCGTCGTCCACCGGCACCCGGACCCGCTGCGAGCCCTTGCCGTCCTGGTCCGGGATCTCCACGGTGCCCCAGGTGGTGCCGAACGAAATCGTCGACACCGGAATGCCTTTTTCCTTCGCCAGACGCGCGGCGGTGAAGCCGTGGCGGGGATTGTCGACATCCTTGTCGTCCGGCACGGTCTGCTTGCCGTCGGACATGAGCACGATGCGCGCCGGCGGCGGGGTCTCCGCGCCGCCCAGCACCGAGGCCAGCGTGTCGATGGACTGCAGGCCGGCCAGGATGCCCTCACCGGTGGCGGTCCGCTCGGACAGCTTGATGTTGTCGATGGCCGCCTTGACCGCTTCCCGGTTGGTGGTCGGCGACATCTGCACCGATGCGGTGCCGGCGAAGGTCACCAGGCCCAGATTGATTCCGGGCGTGAGACCGTCGGCGAATTCCTTGGCCGCCTTCTGCGCGACCTGGAGCCGGCTGGGCGGCACGTCGGTGGCTTCCATGGACAGTGATACGTCCATGACCAGCACCACGGTTGCCCGATTGCGCGGAACTTTCTTGGCCGCGGTCGGACCGGCCGCCGCGACGGTCAGGAAAACCAGGCCGACCAGCATGAGCGCAATCGGCACATGCCGGAATCGCCCGGGCTGACTCGGCGCGACCTTCTCCAGCATCTCCATATTGGAGAAGCGCAGCACGTGCTTGCGCCGCCGCTGCTGCACCAGCACGTAGATGAGCGCGATGAGCCCCACCACGATCAGGAAGGCCAGCCAGTACTGAGAGGTGAAATGCGAAATGCTCACTGTCGCGGCACCCGCCCGGCATTCGGGGCGCCGAAAGTGTGGCGCCGGGTGGACACGAACCGGACCACATCGGCGATCCAGTCCCGATCGGTTTGCAGCGCCATGACCGGCGCGCCGCAACTGCGCAGCGCCAGCTCGACCTGATCGCGATGCTTGCGCGCGGCCTTGGCGTATTCGTCGCGCAGTGTGGGCGTCAGGCTGAACTCGCGGGTGCGCCCGGTCTCGGGATCGTGCAGCACCACATCGCCGATATCGGGCAGCGAGATATCCCGGGGATCCAGGACCTCCACCGCCAGCAGGTCATGGCGGCCGGAGATGGCGCGCAGCGGGCGCTGCCAGTCGATATCGCCGAGGAAATCGGAGATGACCACGGCCAGACCGCGTTTGCGCTGCGGCCGGCGCAGCGAGTCGATGGCGCCGCGCAGATCACCGCGCACCCCGTCGCTCGCATGCGGGGTGGTGGCGATCTTCTTCAGCATGGACTGCGCGTGCACCCGGCCGCTGCGGGCCGGAATGCGAATCAGCTGTTCGCCATTGGCGACAATGGCGCCGATCCGATTGCCGCCGCCGGAGGTCAGATGGGTGACCGCGGCCGCCGCGGCAATAGCGAGATCGCGCTTCTGGCAAGCGGCGGTGCCGAAGTCGAGGCTGGCGGACAAGTCCACCACCAGCCAGGTCTCCAGCTCGCGGTCGGCGATCATCTGCCGCACGTGCGGATGGGTGGTGCGGGCGGTGACCGACCAATCCATCTGGCGCACATCGTCACCCGGCTGATACATGCGGGCGTCGCCGGGTTCGGAACCCGGGCCCGGAATCAGTCCGAGGTGGTCGCCGTGCAGCACGCCGTCGAGACGGCGGCGCACGGTGAGTTCGAGGGTCTTCAACGCGGCCGACAACCGCGGGTCGGTCAGCTCCCCCGCCCGGAAGGAGGGCGGGGCGTGTGAGGAACCGCTGGGCGATGACATAGTCACGGGCGCAACCTGATCCGAGGCTCGCGCCTCACTTGGGCTGCGGCTGGCCGGGCACCCCGGGCATCTGGCCGTTGGGCGGCTGCGGGATGGCGGGCTGCGGCGCGCCCTGCGGCGGCTGCGGAATACCGCCGTGCGGGCCCATGTTCGGGGCGGCGGGCGCGGCGGCCGGGGCCGGCATGGGCGCGGGGGCGGCCGAACCGCCGGGCGCGACGGCCTGGGTGGCCACCTGCGGCAGGCCCACGGTCTGCAGCACGCGGCGGATCACGTCATCGGGGCTGACCTCGTCGGCGAGGGCGTCGTAGGACAGCACCAGGCGATGCCGCAGCACATCCGGGATCACCTCGACGACATCCTGCGGCACCACGTAGTCGCGGCCGCGGATCAGGGCCACCGCGCGGGCGGCGGCGATGATGCCGAGGCTGGCGCGCGGGGAGGCGCCGTAGGCGATCCAGCCGGCCACATCGTTCATGCCGAATTCCGCGGGCTTGCGGGTGGCGGCGATGACGCGCACGACGTAGTCGACCAGCGCGTGGTGCACGAAGGTATTGGCGGCCAGCTGCTGCAACCGCACCAGCTCCTCCGGATCGAGGATGCGCTTGGCCTCCGGCGGGGTGACGCCCATCCGGTAGATGATCTCGCGCTCCTCCTCCACGGAGGGGTAGTCCACGACCACCTTGAACAGGAAGCGGTCGCGCTGCGCCTCGGGCAGCGGGTACACGCCCTCGCTCTCGATGGGGTTCTGGGTCGCCATGACCAGGAACGGGTTCGGCATCGGGTAGGTCTTGCCGCCGATGGACACGTGCCGCTCGGCCATCACCTCGAGCAGCGCCGACTGCACCTTGGCGGGCGCGCGGTTGATCTCGTCGGCAAGCACGAAGTTCGCCACGACCGGGCCCAGCTCGGTGTCGAACTCCTCGCGGCCCTGGCGGTAGATGCGCGTACCCACCAGGTCGGTGGGCACCAGGTCGGGGGTGAACTGGACGCGGGAGAAGCTGCCGCCCACCACCTTTGCGAAAGTCTCCACAGCGAGGGTCTTGGCGATGCCCGGAACACCCTCGAGCAGTACGTGACCCCGAGCGAGCACGCCCACCAGCAACCGTTCGACCAGCCGATCCTGACCGACGATCACCCGTTTGACTTCGTAGATCGCCTTCTCCAGGGTCTGGACATCGCGCTCGAGGGTGCTGGGCGCCGGCTCCTTCGCCGTGCTGACCGTGCTCACACCATCTGTCGAAGCCACCAATTTCCCCGCTTTCGCCTCAGTCTCTGTGCGTTCCGCCCCAACTATTCCAGGTATCGGCGACTATTGCCGCACCCGGTTGGGATCAAACGCCCGCGCGCGCCTGTCGGAAGGGGCCGCGGGCGGCTTTCGAGACTGCCGCGGCGTGTCTCAGTGCCGGATCTCGGTGTCCGAATTCGCGCGATCGCCCTGCGCGACCAGGTCCCTGATCAGCGGCAATCGCGACATCACGAAGTCGACGCCGGGATTCACCACGCCGCGCAGCAGGGACAGCACCTCCCATTGGCGTGGCGCCACGACCTGGGCGGCGCGTTGCTCGATGCCGCGCACCAGGGCTTCGGCGCCCTGCTCCGGGGTCAGACGCTGGCTCAGCGGCCACGGGACCAATCCGGTGCCGCGCGCGCCCAGCGGATCGGTCGACTCGTCGAATCGCACCATATCGGTGTCGACGAAGCCGAAATAGACGACCGAGGTGCTCGCCCCGTGCGGGGCCAATTCCACGCGCAGCGCCCGGCCCAGCTGCTCGACACCGGCCTTGCTGGCGGCATACGGGGCCACGAACGCGCCCTGGGTGAAGGCGTAGATCGAGGCGACGAGCGAAATATGGCCGCGCCCTTCGAGAATGTGCGGCAATGCCGCATAGGCGGTGTGGTAGGCGCCGAGCAGATTCACCCGGACGACATTCTCGAACTCCTCCGGGGGCATACCGCGCACCGTGGCCACTTTGGCGGTGACGCCCGCATTCGCGACCGCCACATCGAGGCGGCCGAATTTGGCGACGGTCTCGTCCACGGCGCGCTGGATCGCTTCCCGATCGGCGACATCCGCGCCGATTCCGAGCACACCGTTTCCGATGCTCGCGGCGACGGCGGCCGTATTCTCGGGGTCACGGCCGGTAATGGTCACCTCCGCGCCCCGGGCCTGCAGCGCCTTCGCGGTCGCCAATCCGATTCCGCGCGTTCCGCCGGTCACCAGCGCGACCTTGCCGTCCAATGCGAAGCTGCCCACGAGCGGTTCTCCCTTCCGGTCCGCGACCGGCGTCGATGCGGTGGGCGAACAGCTCCGGGCGCCCGGACTACCTCACTTCAGCAGCGAATTATAGAGCGCCGCAGGTGGTTTCGCAGTCCTTCGGGAACCGTCGGCGCTCGCCGCTCCCCCGGTCGTGCTCAGCCCTTACCCAATGCCTCGGCCAGTTGGGATTTCGTCATCGTGGAGCGGCCCTTGATATTCCGCTTCTTGGCCTCGTTGTAGAGCTGATCGCGGGTCGGCCCCTTCGGGCCCTTGCTCCCGGACCGCTGCCCGCCGCGCTGCTGCGGGGATTTGTCCTTGACCGAGCTGCGGCTGGCCGTTTTGCTCTGACCCGCCTGGGCGCGGTTCTTGTTCACCGTGCGGGCCGCGATTTCCTTCGCGCGCTTGGTGCTCGCGCCGCGGTCCTCGGCCGATTCCTTGATGTGCTCGTACTGTCGTTCCTGCTTGCCGGTCCATTCCTTGGGCATTTCACACCTCCCGGATCGAATTCGCCATCCGTGCCGTCGCCATACCCGGCCCGCGCCCGCGCAAACGAACGGCGCACACCGGGTATCGGGTTTCACGTCCGGATCAGGCGGCGCTCTCCTCGATGGAGATCACCATGCCCGTCATGGCATCGACTTCCACCTCGTAATCGGTTCCGGTGCGAGTCCGCAGATCGATCTCCCAGGCGGGACTGCCATCGGCCATATCCAGTTCCACCGATTGCACGGTCGCCCCCATCAGGGCGTCCCGCGCCATCTCCATGGCCTGCTGGTCATTGACCACGGGCTGCGCGGCGGGCGCCGCCAGGGCGGGCCCGGCGCCCACGCCGAGCGCGGCGGCCGCCAGGACCGCGCCGAACGCGCAGCGGCGGACGGTGCCGCGGTGATTGATTGCCGTCATGATGATGCTCCTCCTTGTTGACTGATCCCCGTGAGCGCGAACGGGTCGTTATTCGGTGAAGAGCGCTCTTGCGACGGCACTACCACCGATTCACCGGTTCATGCCCCGGAGCAACTTCCTTTCGCGGGCCTACCCGATGCGCTCCGCGAGCCCGACGAGGATGCCCTCGGGGCCGCGCAGGTAGCACATCAGCCAGCTGTCCTCGATGCGGGTGAGCTCGCCGACGAGTGTCGCGCCGCGGGCCTGCAGCCGGGCCAGGACGTCGTCGATGCCCTCGACGGCGAACATGAGGCGACGGATACCGAGTGTGTTCACCGGCGCGTCGGGCTGTCCGGCGACCGCCGCCGGTTTCAGATAGCTCGCCAGCTCGATCTTGTTATGCCCGTCGGGAGTCCGCAGCATCGCCACATCGGCTCGCTGACCATCGAGCCCGACGATGCGATCGGCCCAGCCGGCCTCGAGCACCATCCGGCCCTCCAGTTCCATACCGAGTTCGACGAAGAACGCGATGACCCCGTCGAGGTCTTCGACGACAATGCTCACGTTGTCCATGCGCAGCAGCGTCATGTGCGGGTTCCCTCCATTCCGTGGCGCCCCCGGTCGGCCGCCATTCACCACAGGGACGGAGCCGCTGAGGCGTTCTCGACATACCCTGCCCGGCGATGGTCACGGCCGCCACGAAACTTTCGCGTGACGCGCGGACGAAGAGCCCGGAAGCGATCAGCCCTGCGGAGGTTTTCCTGCTCCGTGCTGTTTCGCGGCGGTTTCCAGGTAGGCGCCGAGTTCGTTTTCGAGGGTGCGGTCCAGGGCCTGGGCGAGGCTGTTCTGGACGGCGGTGACGCCCAGTTCGCGCAAGTGGTTGAGCATCTTGGTGGTCGCGGCGGTCTCGGCGTCGGTCTCCGGTAACCAGCCCGGGCCGTGATCGGCGACGATCTGGTCCTTGGCGGCGGTGACCATGAGGCGGGCGATGTCCTCGACCCGCTGCACCACGGCGGAGTAGACGTCGATGAGGCCGTTGAGGCCGAAGCCGTAGCCGTGTAGGGCGGCGAAGGTTTCCAGCAGTTCGGGCTGGGTGAATTCGACGGTCTCGTCGTCCAGTCCGGCCAGCCCCAGGGCGGCGAGGCGGTCGAGTTCGTCGCCGGTGACCGGATCGTCCTCGCCGCCGAGGAAGGTGTCCACCAGTTCTCGCGGAACCACCAGGGGCTCTTCGGATTTGCCCCAGGTGGCGGTGACGGCCTGTTGCAGGCCGAGGACTTCGCTCAGATCCTTGCCGGTTTCCCAGCTGGTGATGAAATCGGTGATGTGGGCGATGGTGAACCCGCGTTGCAATAGCGCGTCGATGATCCGCAACCGGGCTAGGTGGGAGTCGTCGTAGATGAGGGCGCGGCCGCTGCGCCGGGTGGGCGTGGGTAGCAGGCCGCGTTCCTGATAGGCCCGCACATTGCGGGTGGTGGTGCCGGCGGCGCGGGCGAGATCGTCGATGCGGTACTCCGCCATCCTGGTCGCGCCCTCCCTGTCTCGCGGCTGCCGGTCGATGAAGCGCAGCGCCCACGCCCCGGTGCGGGTGAGCACCGAGGGCATGGGCGGCACACCTCGTGTCGACATTAGCCGAGGGTGGCGATCGATCCGTGCCCGGCGCTCGGACCATCGGCCGAATCCCCGGCGGTTCGCGCCGCATTGCCCGCGTCCCGGGGCGTCAGGACGTAGTCCTCGAGCCGGACCTGCGCCAGCTGCCGCACGAACTGGGTGCCGAAGCCGGGGTACATGGTGGCATTGAAGCCGTCCTCGGTGAGATACCAGCTGCGGCAGCCGGAATTCCAGGTGGTGGCCGACAATCGCCGCTGGATGCGGGCGTTGTAGCGGTCCTGCCGGTCGCGGCGCACCTCGAGCATGCGCAGGTCCCGGGCCAGCAGCACCCCGATGGCGTCGGTGAGGTACTCGATCTGCGCCTCCATGTAGACCAGTGCCGAGTTGTGGCCCGGGCCGGAGTTCGGCCCGAAGGTGAGGAACAGGTTGGGATAGCCCTCCACCGTCACGCTCTTGAAAGCGTATGCGCCCCTGCTCCATTCCTCGCCGAGCACGCGCCCGTCGCGCCCGGTGACCGGGATCGGCGCCCCGGTCTTGGAGATGTCGAAGCCGGTGGCGAACACGATGCAGTCGAAGCGGTGCTCGATGCCCTCGGCGGTGCGGATGCCGTGCGGGCTGATCCGCGCGATGGGCCAGGTGACCAGCTTGCAGTTCTCTCGCTGCAGGGCCGGGTAGTAGTCGTTGCTGATCAGCAGCCGTTTGCAGCCGGCCCGGAAATCCGGGGTGAGCTGGCGGCGCAGCCACGGGTCGGCGACCTGGGAGCGCAGGTGCAGCCGGGCGACCGATTCCACCACCCGCGTGAGCGGGGTATTCCACACCACGCCCAGCGCCACCGATTCGTGGCCCCAGAACCAGGCGTCGCGCGCCAGTTTCTGGGTGACCGGCGCCTGCCGGTACAGCTCTTTGGTGAGCGGGTTGGTGCGCCGGTTCACCCGCGGCAGCACCCAGCCGGGGGTGCGCTGGAAGACCTTCACCGAGGCGGCCCGCTCGACCAGCTCCGGAATGATCTGCACCGCACTGGCTCCGGTGCCGACGACGGCCACTTTCTTGCCGGTGAAGTCGTAGTCGTGATCCCAGCGGGCGCTGTGGATCTTGTGGCCCTCGTAGGTTTCGATGCCCGGGATGTTCGGCAGGCTGGCGTTCGACAGCGGACCGGAGGCGACGACGACGCTGCGCGCCTTCACCTTTCGCCGCTTGCCCGCGAAGCTGATATCCCACAGCCCGCTCGGCTCGTCGAATTCCAGTCCGGTGACGGTGTGGCCGAATCGAATGCCGGGTCCGATGCCGAATTCCTCCACCATGGCCTCGATATAGCCGAGGATCTCCCCGCTGCCGGAGTAGGTGTGCGACCAATCCGGGTTGGGCGCGAAGGCATACGAGTACAGGCGCGACGGAATATCGCAGGCCGCACCGGGATAGGTGTTGTCGCGCCAGGTGCCGCCGACGCGGTCGTCCCGCTCGAATATCGCGAAGTCGGTGATGCCCTTCTGCCGCAACCGGATCGCGGTGCCTACGCCCGCGAATCCGGCGCCGATGATGGCCACGTCCAGTGGCTTCGCCGCGGCGTTCATGCGACCGGCTCGTAGGTGAGTTCCTTCGACCACGTGGGCTGCGGTTTCAGGAAGCGTTCCGGGATACGGGCGGTCAGCCCGACCATGGCGTCGGCGAACAGGTGATAGGGGTGGCCGCGGTCGATCACCCAGCTGGCGTGCATTTTCACAATGCGGTACATGGGCACGCGATTGGCGATCGGGGTGCGCTCGCCCACCGCGCGGAACCGGCGCATGGCGGCGTAGAGCTTCTCCTCGTCGACGCCCATGTCGACGATATTGTCGCGCATCTTGTTCAGCAGCGGCACGTAGCTGAGCACGCCGACGATGAACGACGGTTTGGCCCAGCCGCCGACCAGATCGATGGCGAGCTTGCGGGCGGTGGCGTGGCCCAGC
This sequence comes from Nocardia sp. IFM 10818, assembly GCF_054655275.1. NCBI lineage: Bacteria > Bacillati > Actinomycetota > Actinomycetes > Mycobacteriales > Nocardiaceae > Nocardia > Nocardia sp. IFM 10818. The sequence goes on along the minus strand of NZ_BAAHJH010000001.1, from coordinate 4,031,518 downwards.
AGCTCCATGACCGCGTAATCGGTTGCCAGATGCCGGGATTCGTCGGCATTGATCTTCTTGAAGACCTCCTGCGCGACCGGGTCGGAGATCTCGTCGGTAATGAACTTGATGAGCGCGCCGTCCAGGGCCACCTCGAGCATGGGGATCACCGTGCCCAGGAACGACAGCGACATCTCGTCTGCGTGCTTGTCCAGGAAGTCGATCACGAGCTTCACATTGATATTCGGCTCGGGAATCTCGTCGCCGTCGAGCATCCCCCACCGGCGCATGAGCGCCAGTTCGGCATTGGCGTGGCGCTGCTCCTCGGCGTGGAAGTACCGGTAGATCTGCTTGAGCGTTTCGGTCGGGGCCTTCTGCGCCATGGCGGCGAATCCGCGCGCGCCGACATTCTCGATCCACATGAGATCGGCCATGAACGGCTTGAGTTTCGCGTGTAGTTCGGGCTCGATGAGTTCCGCACCCGGTGCGTCCCAATCGATATCGGCCAGCGCCCACTGCCGGGACGCGATCTTGGCGAGCATATTGTCGAAGTCGAAGGACATGTCAGACTCCAATCGTCTCGGACTGCGGGAGCACCCGGTTGAGCACGCCGAGGGCATGGGTGTAGAGGGCCGGGAACTGTCGTTTGAGCAGCCAGACGGCGTGCGCGTCCAGTTGCGGCAGCACATAGAGGCGGCCGTGATCGTGGGCGTCGAGGGTGGTGCGGGCGACTCGTTCGGGTGCGAACCCGGTCCAGCGCATGAGTTCATCGGCCAGGCGGGCCGACGCCGAGCCGATGCGCCCGTCGCGCACCACATTCGTCTTGACGAAGGTCGGGCACAGCACGGTGACCGCGACCCCGCTGCCGGACAGTTCGGCGGCCAGGGTCTCCGACAGCGACATGACTCCGGCCTTGGACACGTTGTAGACGGCCATGCCGGGTGCGGCGGCGAATCCCGCGGCGGAGGCGACATTGATGATGCCGCCGCGCCCGGCCGCGCGCAGCTGCGGCGCGAAGATCTCGCAGCCGTGCACCACACCCCACAGGTTGATGCCCAGCGCCCACTCCCAGTCGTCGAAGCCGATGTCGCCCACCGGTTTTCCGCCGATGCCGACGCCCGCGTTATTGATGACGAGGGTCGGCGGGCCGTCGAAGGCCAGCTCGGCATGGTCGGCCAGCGCCTCCACGTCCGCGCGGCGGGACACATCGCAGAACACCGAGTAGGCGGAGCGGCCGTAGGTGCGTTCGATCAGCGCGACGGTCTCGTCGGCGCGGTCCTTGTCGATATCGGCGCACAGCACTTCGCCACCGCGAGCGGCGATTTCGAGCGCGAAGGCCCGGCCGATCCCGCTGCCCGCGCCGGTCACCACCGCTTTCGCATTCCGCGTGCGGCGTTCACCGAATACCGGCAGGACACTGTCGAGAATTCCCATGATCAGCCTGCCTTCGCCCGGGTCGACGCGTCCGTGCCGGATAGCGCCTCGGCAATGAAGTCCCGCGTGCGCCGCAGGGCGGGTACCGCCTCGGGAACCAGCAATGGCAGGGCCTGGAAAACGTGAATGCGGCCCGGCCATAGCTCGAGATCGCAGCGCACACCGGCGGCGACCGCCATGTCGTGCAGCTGCCGCGCGTCATCGGCGAGCATCTCCCCCGCGCTGGCCTGCACCAGCAGCGGCGGGAGCGCCGCGCCCGGCGGCACGCTCAACCGCAGTCGCGGCGAATCCGGCTGCTGCCCTTCGGTATAGAGCTCGATGAGCCGCCGCCCGACCGGTGCTGGGGCCATCGGGTCGGGCAGCCGCCGGTCACGGCGCTCGGCCAGGGTCAAGCTGAGGTCCATGAGCGGCGAGTACATGAATACGCCCGCGGGCTGCGGTGTTTCCCCGCGCAGGTTCTGCAACAGCAGATCCAGCGCCAGATGTCCGCCCGCCGAATCCCCGCCGATCACCAGGTTCTCCGCGCGATGCCCGGTGGCCAGCAGCCACCGGTATCCGGCCTCGACATCCTCGGCCGCGGCGGGGAACCGATGTTCGGGTGCGAGCCGGTAGTCGATCGAGAACACCGGCAGCCCGGTCACTTTCGACAGGCGCGACGCCAGCCCCCGGTGGGTGCGGGCCGAGCACACCACATAGCCGCTGCCGTGAACGTAATAGATGGCGCGGTCGCCCGGAGCCACACCGGCCGCCCGCACCCATTCGCCGCGCACCGCACCCGCTCGCACCTGCGTGACGCGGGTGCCCGGCAGCGGCGGCCCGAAGGCGGCCATCACGCCGGCGATCAGCCCCCGTCCGGCTTGAATTCCCACCCGATTGGGCGGCAGTACGCCATTGATTCGTCGCAGGCCGACCACCGACGCGGCCGCCGCCACCCGCGCGCGCCGCGAGGCCGCTGTGGGTACCGCCGTCGAGCCGAAGGTCGCCGTTGACCCTGTTCTCGTCATAGTTAGAGAATCAGTTACCAATGTGCCACTTGTCAATGGCACATTGGCGGCAGGATTGAAACGGTGGCGTCACCCCGGCGGGAGCCGGAACCCCACTTCCGCGCCCCCACCGGGGTGATCGCCGGCGAAAACGGTGCCATCGTGGGCGGCGATGATGTCGTGGACGATGGCCAGGCCCAGACCCGAGCCGGGGGTGGATCGGGTGCGGTCGGCGCGGTAGAAGCGGTCGAAGATCGCCTCGCGGTCGGCCGGATCGATGCCGGGGCCCCGATCGCGCACGACCAGGCGGGTGCGGTCGATGTGGACGGCGACCGGGGTGTCGGCGGGACTGTATTTGGTGGCGTTGTCGAGCAGGTTGTCCACCACGCGGGCCAGGGCCTGCGGGCGAGCCGTCACCGGGCGCGGATCGTCGGCGGTGACGGTGATCGTGCGTCCGGTGCGGCGGCGGAATCGTTGTGCGCAATCCTCGGCCAGGTCGGCCAGGTCGACCGTGCCGAGCGGTTCGGCCGTGTGCTGGTCGGTGGCCAGGTCGACGAGCTCGCCGACCAGGGCGTCGAGGGCCTTGGCTTCCTGGACGAGGGTGGTGAGGACCTGGGCTTCGTCGTCCGGGCTCAGTTTGCCGCGGGCGCGTTGCAGCAGTTCGGCGCTGCCGCGCACCGAGGTCAATGGGGTGCGCAGTTCGTGGCCCGCGTCCTGGACCAGGCGTTGCTGCTGGGCCCGGGACATGCGCAGGGCGGCGAGCATGGAGTTGAAACTGCGCGTCAGCTCGCCGACCTCGCCTGTGCCCGGGTCGGGCAGCAGGGTGGACAGATCCCGGGTGGTGGTGATGTGCCGGGTGGCGGTGGCCAGGCGGCGGATGGGCCGCAGGATGCGCCCGATCAGCAGCCAGCTCAGCACCGCCGCCACCGCGACCGCGGCGGCGGTGATCGAGGCTGTGCGCCAGAGGAATTCGTCGTCGATGCGTTCGATCTCGGCGTAGTTCTGGCTGACCATGACCGCGCCCCCGCCGTGCGGGCGGGCCTTGGTCAGCACCCCGTAACCGATTGCGTCGATATCGATTTCGGTTTCATTGGTGCCCTGCCCGGCGGCGGCGATGGCGCGGTCGGCGTCGGTGACCGGCAGGGGCGCGCGGCCCGGGGTCAGGACGTGCACCCGGCCGTCGGGCAGCAGCAGCTGTTCGGTCATGTCCGGGCGCACCGGCAGTGGCGCGCCCGCGTCCAGGATCGCCAGCACGGTGTCGGCGCGATCGGACAGGCCGCGATCGACCTCGGCGGCGATCAGTGGCGCCACGCTGCGGTAGGCGGTGACCATCGAGACCAGGATGGCCGCGATCACCGCGGCCACCGCCACCGCGGTCAGACGGGCCCGCAACATCACGGCACCCGCACGGTGTAGCCGACATTGCGGACGGTGTGGATGAGCCGCGGCGCGCCGTGCTGCTCGGTCTTGCGGCGCAGATACCCGATGTACACATCCAGCGAGCGGGATTCGGTGTCGAAGTCGAAACCCCAGATGTGCTCGTAGATCTGGCCTCTCGACAGCACGACCCGTTCGTTGCGCATGAGCAGTTCGAGGACGTCGAATTCGGTGCGGGTCAATTCGAGCGGCTCGCCGCCGCGGCGGGCCTCCCGCGCCGCCGGATCCAGCACCAGGTCCGCGACCGTCAGCAGTCCGGCCGTGGGATCCTGGCCGGGATCGGGCGCGCTGCGCCGCAACAGCGCCCGCAGCCGCGCCAGCAATTCCTCGGTGTCGAAGGGTTTGGGCAGGTAGTCGTCGGCCCCGGCATCGAGCCCGGCGACCCGGTCGCCGACCTGGTGCCGCGCGGTCAGCACCAGGATGGGCAGGCGGTCACCGCGGCGGCGCAGCATCCGGCACAGCGACAGCCCGTCCAGGCGCGGCATGGCCACGTCCACCACCGCCAGATCCGGTCGTTGCCGCTCCAGCACTTCCAGGGCCTGCTGGCCGTCGGCGGCGAGCACCACCTGGTAGCCCTCGAAACGCAGCAGCTGATCCAGGGTGGAACGCACATTCGGGTCATCCTCGACGATGAGCACCGTCGGGGCGGGCGCGGCGGAGTTTGCGGCAATCACCGGGTTATTCTGGCTGGCGGGGGACGTGGTCATCGGAATCGGCCCGCTCAGTCGGTGACCGGAGCCACCGCGATCGGCGGAATCGCGGCCACGCAGCCGGTGTCGGTGGTGGCGCCGGTGCGAATGAATTCGCCGATGATGCCCACGACGCAGCCGCTGGGTTCCATATCCGGCACATGCCCGGTGTTGGGCACCGAAATGAAGGTCGAGCGCGGGAATTTCGCGGCGGCGAGCTTGCCGTTGGCGTCCGGGGTGATGGCGTCCAGATCACCGGAGATGACCAGCACCGGCACATCCGGCATCGGGTCGCTCACCTGATCGGGGCGCTGGTGGTTCGGCACGCCGGGCCAGCGGATGCACGAGTCGCCGCCGTCGCGCTGCCCTTCGCCGAAGCCTTCGGCACTGAACGCCCCGACCCCCGCCGGCGCCTTGGCCAGCGCGTCGCGGTACTGCTGTTCACGCTGCGGGATGCTCGCGTCCATGGACCACAGCGGCGCGTAGTCGTTGCAGGTCACCGTGACGTAGGCATTGATGTTCTCGTAGGCGGGTTCCACGGTCGTGGCCCGCACGAACTCGACGAGCTTGCTGTCGTCGCCGCGCACGGAGGCGTGCAGCGCCGCGGGCAGCATGCCCAGCGGGGTCATCGCCTGCGGGTTCGCGCCCACATTGCTGGTGGCGGCCTCGAAAACGAGCGTGGCGAGTTTGCCTTCGGTCAGCAGCACCGGCTTGCCGGCATCGACCGTGAGCGGCTGTGTCCGCAACCGCTGCGCCACCGCCGCCAGATCCGCCACCGCCTGGTTCCCGTCGCACACCCCGCTGCGCTCGCAGATCCGTTGCAGCGCCAGCGAAACCGCCTCGGCATTGGGCCGCTGCAATCGGTCGAAGTCGCTCGGATAGGCACCCGAGAGCACCATCGACTGCACCGTCTCCGGATGCCGCTGCGCATAAACCGGGGTCAGGTAAGTCCCATACGAGATCCCGTACAACACCACCTTCGGAATCCCGAGATGCTCGCGCACAGCATTGAAGTCGTCAGCCGTCGCCGCCGACGTATACCCCGCCGCCCGCGCCCCCAGCCGTTCACCGCAGCGCCCCACCGCTTCGCGCTGCTGCTCCCGCGTCCCGAGCCGGAACTCCTCCTCCCCCACACCACACTCCACCGGACTCGACAACCCGGTCCCCCGCGGATCGATCAACAACAGCGAGTGATCGTCCAGCACCCCCGCCGACAATGCCGCCGCCTCGGCCGCATGCGAAATCATCGGCACCCCCGGCCCACCCGGATTCGGCACGATCGTCCCCTGATTCGCCAAGTCACTTCGCCCCTGCCGCACCAGCGCATAGTGCACATCCACAGCACCGAGCGAAGGCTGCCCCTCCGCCAAAGGCCGCTGCACCACCCCGCACTCCACCTGATGCCCAGGCACAGTGGGACACCACTCCGGCGCAGCGACCCCCGACTCCCCACTGGAACACCCCGCGATCACCCCGCCCGCCACCACTGCGGCCATCGCCAGCCCCACGGCCGAGCGCACAACCCCGCGCATACGAATCTCCCTCGTCGATCCCGATTCCGGTACTTCTCCGGAATGTCGAGACCGATCCTGCGCACCAGAAGTCAGAGCCACCGCAAGCCAACGGCAAAACCATGTAAGAATCCGCCCGCGGCGGGTCGATCGGCGCTAGGAGAGGTTGCCGTCGATGCAGAGGCTTGCGGTGCGCCAGGTGGGGTCGGGGCGGGGGTCGGGGCCGAAGGACCATTCGGCAATGGTGGTGGCGGGCATCCATTGGAGGGTGCCGTTCGGGTGGCGGACCACCTGGTAGACGTCGTCGGTGCCGGGGATGAGCTGGGCGCCGACGCAGGAGTCGGTATAGGGGGTGCCGGGTTGTCTTGCGCCGGGGCTGAATTGGCCGGTTGGGGCGGTGGCGGCGCCCGGGTTGGGGACGGTGGGGAGGCGGTCGGTCGCGGTGCCGCGGATCCAGTAGGGGGCGCTGTCCCGGGCGCCACAGCGGTACTCGTTTCCGCCTGCCACGATGGGGGTGCCGGGTGCGTAAGCCGTTCCGGCCCAGAGACATCCGCCGACCGGGGTGATCGCACGGGATTCGGGGGCCTCCGGTGCCGCGAAGGGGATCAGGACGCCGCCGAGGGCGGCGAGCGCGAACGAGGCCATGGGGGCGCGGCGCGTGGGCCGCGCGGGCGGGCCGGTCAGCACCACGCCGCCTGCGGGCGGCAGACGGCCCAGCCGGTGCCGTCGGCTGATCGGGTCCTGCTCCAGGTCGCGGTCTCGCCGCCGGGGGTGGCTTCGCGCCGTTGCTGGTCCGGGTAGGCACGGGCCAGATAGTCGCGCATGGCATTCGCGTGCTGCATCCGGTCGAGCGGGTTCGCATCACGATGGTGGGGACCGAGCGGGTCGATGGCGTGGGCGCCGATCGTATCGCGTTGGGCCGCACCGGGACGCGATGACGAGCCCTGCTCGCGCGACGGGGACTCCGCCAGTGCGGGGCCGGCCAGAACCGCCGCCGCGGCGGTCGCGCCCGCCAACTGGGCGAGCACGACCGTGGATCTCCGGATCACCGAGTTCGATCGACGTTTCTGCATGGGCGCCATTGCCTCTCTGCTTGCACCGGGCTATCTACTGACCTCCATAGTAGGAAACCTACTAAGCAAGACCGTAGATTGCGCTGAGAGAGTGCTGAGAGGTTGCGGCATTACGGGATGAGGGCCAGCTGGCGGGACTGGGCCACGAGAGAGCCGGTGGAGTCCCAGATTTCGAAGTCTTCCTCATGGAAGCCGTCGATGACGTAGTTGGTGGCGATGCGGCAGCGGAGCCAGCCGGGGGCGGGGCGGCGGCGGATGTGGACGGTGAGTTCGATGGTGGAGGAGCCGGGGACGCCGAGGTCGAAGATGACGGGGGCGGCGGCGTCGACGAACAGGGCCAGGGCAATGGGGTCGGCGGGGCGGTCGTCGGTGAAGCGGGCCCAGCAGTCGATGGTGGTGGTGCCTCCTGGTTCGCCGCGCCAGAAGCCGGGGAGTTCGGGGACGCGGAATTCCACCTGTTCCCCGATGGTGGCGCCGCCGGGGGTGGCGCCGAGGGCGGCCAGCGGGTCGATGCACTGGTCGGGGGCGGGCAGGGCGGGAGGGTCGTTGCGGACCAGGGTGCGGCCGTGCGCGGTGTTGAAGTCGGTGAATGTGGCCAGGACGCGGATGATTTCGCGGTCGTCGCGGGTGAGGACGGCCTGGCCGGTGCCGGTGCGGCGGCCGATGCGGGCGATCTCGGTGCGGATGCGGGCGGGGCCGACGCTGCCGGGACGCAGGTAGTGGGCGGAGGCCGAGAGCAGGTCGGGTTGCGGGAGTTCCTGGCGCAGGGCCTGCAGGCAGGCGGCGATCAGGTAGCCGCCATTGGCGTGGCCGCCGAAGGATTTCCAGCGGTCGGAGACCTCGAGTGCGTACTCGTGGTCGCCGACGCGGGTGCTCGCGGTGTCGGTGTCGAAGGCATGGGAGGCGGTCGCGGTCATCGCAATTCCTTTCGTTCGCCTTCATGCTCGGGCGGGATCACAGGCGCGTCGATTCCCTGTGAGGTAATGGGAGGCACGGATTTCCGGGAAACGGCAACGAAATGATCACGGCTGGGTACAGTTTTTTGAAACGTCGACCCTCCAAAGAATCGATCGTTCGCCGGAGTCCCGGACTCCGCTGATCCACCGAGGACGTGCTGTGCCGCTTCACCGAGATACCCCAGGCTCCCTTTCCGTCCAGGATCTGCTCGGTGTGATCGACACCGGTACGGCCACAAGCCATCGCGCGGACACCGGCGCCTCGTGGCGGGTCCGCTCCGTCTCCGGCGCCGCGGTCGCGGCCGGCGCCCTGCTCGCCACCACCGTGCAGATGACGCCCGCCGCCGCCACGCCCGCGCCACCGCCCGTCGAGCCGGATCCGATCGCGAGCGTGCTGAAGTCGATCGAGGAGGCCATAGCGGCCGCCACCGGCGCCGCACCGGTGGCCGCTCCCCCGGTCGAGGCGCCCGCGGAGGCACCGGAGCCCGAAATTCCCGCCCCCGCAGTGGAAGTCGCGCCCACCGTCGAACCCGCCGCCGCCCCGTTCGGATTGGCGGGCCTGCCCGCCGAGATCCGCGGCCCGCTCGCCCAAGCCGAACAGGCCATCAAGAGCCTCCAGGAGCAGGTCGCCCCGTTGGTGCCCGCCCCGCAGATCGCGGCCCCGCCCGCCGTTCTGCCCGTGGGTGGCGCGATCAGCTCCGGATTCGGAACCCGCTGGGGCTCATTCCATTACGGCGTCGATATCGCCGACGCCCTCGGCACCCCGATCCACTCGGCCATGGGCGGCACCGTGGTCGAGGCGGGCCCGGCCTCCGGGTTCGGACTCTGGGTCCGGGTCCTGCAGGACGACGGCACCACTGCCGTCTACGGCCACGTCAACGATATCTACGCCCATGTCGGCCAACGCGTGAACGCCGGCGATGTGATCGCCTCGGTCGGCAACCGCGGCCAGTCCACCGGCCCGCACCTGCACCTCGAGATCTGGGACCAGAACGGCAGCAAGATCGACCCGGTGTCCTGGCTTGCCGCCAATGGCGTTCTCATGGAACAGCATTGGGGCGCCGACTGACGAGGAGCCGCCCCTGATCCGGCCCACCGCGCGCCGGTCTACTGCGCCTCCTCCCCGCGCCGCGGCTCGTAGCGGGGGCCGACCACGGCGATGGCGGCGTCGACGGCGACATCGATGATGTCGCGGATGTCGCCGCCCGCTTCGACGGTGGAGGCGATGAGTTCGCGGAAGCCGCCGTAGAGGAAGGTGGCGGTGCGGCGGTTCGGCGGGTGCTGGACGCCGGGGGCGTCGAATTCGGGTGTGGCGGCCAGTCTTTGGATGAGGTCTATGAAGGCTTCGGCGGCGTCGTGGTGGAGTTTGGCGGCGGCCTCGCCCAGGGCGGGGGTGTCGCGGATCCAGGCCAGGGTGATGGTGGGGTCGTGGCGGGAGGCATCGATCCAGGCGTGGATGGCCTGGCGGACCTGGGTGCGCCAGGGGGCGGAGGGGTCGACGGCGTCGGAGATCTGCTGGATGGTCTCGTTATTGCGTTCGGTGAGCAGGGCGATGAAGCAGTCCTGTTTGCTGTCGAAGTGTTCGTAGAAGGTGCGGCGGGAGGTGCGGGCATTGCGGACCACATCGGCGACGGTGGTCTCGCGGTAGCCGCGCTCGCGGACGGCCTCGGCCATGGCTTCCAGGAGCCGGCGCCGGAAGGCGGATTCCGGTGCGGGCTCGGTGGCGGTGCTGGTGGCGGGCTCGGCGCGGGTCACGACCAACAGGTTAGTTGGCCCCGCGCCGGACCGATCACGGCGTGGCGCGCAGTGGAACATGCGCCGGATCGGTGGCTCGCGCGAACCGGATAGTGCCGTCCTCGATGCGACCGTGGCGCAGCGAGAGCACATCGTGGGCATAATTCATGCCCAGCCGCCAGGGACGGCGCGCACCGGCGGAGGGGAAGCGGTGGATGGCGCGCTGGACGTAGCCGGATTGGAAGTCCAGCAGCGGCGCCTTGGCGATATCCGGATCGGGCCACGGGGTGCAGCGGTCGTAGCCGCCCGAATCCATATGGCGCAGCAGGCGGCAGACGAATTCGGCGGCCAGGTCGGCCTTCAACGTCCAGGAGGCATTGGTGTAGCCGATGGTGAAGGCGAAGTTGGGGACGCCGCTGAGCATCATGCCCTTGTAGGCCATGGTGTCGGGCAGGTCGACGGCGCGGCCGTCGACGCTGAGCTCGACTCCGCCGAACGCCAGCAGCTGCAGGCCGGTCGCGGTGATCACGATATCGGCCTCCAGCTCGGCGCCGGAGGCCAGCCGCAGGCCGGCGGCCGTGAACCGGTCGATCCGATCCGTCACCACCTGGGCGCGGCCCGCCCGGATCGATCGGAACAGGTCGCCGTCGGGCACCAGGCACAGCCGTTGATCCCACGGGTTGTAGTCCGGATTGAAATGGACGTCCACCTCGTAGCCCGCGGGCAGCTGCGCCGCGTTCTGCTTGCGGATGAGCTCGCGGATCATGACCGGGCGCCGGCGGCTGAGCTGGTAGATCAGCGTGCTGATCAGCACGTTCTTCCAGCGGGTAATGGTGTAGGCGCGCCGCGGGCCCAGCCAGGCGCGCAGGCGCGTGGCCACGGCGTCCTCGGTGGGGATGGACATGATGTAGGTCGGCGAGCGCTGCAGCATGGTCACCCGCGCCGCGGTCTCGGCCAGCGCCGGTACCAGAGTCACCGCCGTCGCGCCGCTGCCGATCACCACCACGCGTTTGCCGGAGTATTCCAGATCTTCGGGCCAGTGCTGCGGATGCACCAATCGCCCTCGGAAATCCTCGATTCCGGCGAACTCGGGCGTGTAGCCGCGATCGTAGGTGTAGTAGCCGGTGCACATGTACAGGAATCGGCAGGTGAGCGTCGCTGTCCCGCCATCGTGCGCGACGGTCACCGCCCAACGCCCGTCCGCCGTCGACCACGCGGCACCGATCACCTTGTGCCCGAACCGGATCCGGCGGTCGATGCCGCCCTCGGCCGCGGTATCGCGAATGTAGTCCAGGATCGAGGGACCGTCGGCGATCGCCGCGGCCTGCGTCCAGGGCCGGAAACGGTAACCGAGGGTGTGCATGTCGGAATCCGAGCGCACTCCGGGATAGCGGAACAGATCCCAGGTGCCGCCGATTGCCGTGCGCGCCTCCAGAATCGCGTAGCTGCGACCCGGAAACGCCTCTTGCAGATGGTGTGCCGCGCCGATGCCCGACAGGCCGGCACCGACGATCAGCACATCGAAATGCTCGCTCATGCCGTGGCTCCCGCCTTGGCGCGGGCCTCGAGCCGCCGCTGGAGCACCGCGATCACGTCGTAGTAGTGGGTCGGCGCGACCCGCGTGAGCACATCGAACACGTACGCGTCGGGGCCGACCATGATGCGCGCCTTGCCGCGTTCGACTCCGCGGCAGATGATTTCGGCCGCCTTCTCCGGCGAGGTCTTGGCGAGGGCCTCGAACTCCGCGACCAGCTGCTCGGGGCTGCGGCCCCGGCCCTCGGGATCCTTGCGGATCCGGGCATTGCGCGCGATATTGGTGGCGATCCCGCCGGGATGCACGTTCACCGCCGAGACCCCGGTCCCCCGCAGTTCCTGGCGCAAGGCGTCGGTGAACCCCCGCACGCCGAATTTCGCGGCGCAGTACGCACTGTGATACGGCACGCCGGCCAGCCCGTACACGCTCGAGGTGTTCACGATGACGCCCATGTCCTGCTCGACCAGGATGGGCAGGAACGCCCGGGTGCCGTTGACGACACCGTCGAAGTTGATCCGACGCAACCACTCGTCGTCCTCGGGGACCGCGTCGAGCACCGAGGACGCCACCGCGACACCGGCATTGTTGAACACCGCCGCCAGCGGCGCGGTCAGCCAGTCGCGGACCTCCGCGGCGAAGGCCAGTTGCGCGGCGGCGTCGCTCACATCGAGCGCCCGGGTGAGCACCGGACCGGTCAGCGCGGCCGCGGTCTGCTTCAGACCGCTCTCGTCGATATCGGCGATCGCCACGGGTGATCCGCGGCGGGACAGCAATTGGGCCAGGCCGCGGCCGATGCCGGAGGCGGCCCCGGTGATCATGACGGGATGTCCGGACAGTGGTCTACGTGTGCGGGGCATCGGTACTCCTGGCGGTGCGGATGTGGGAGTCGATCAGATCGGTGAGCGCCGGCCAGACACCGGCGGGCAGGTCGTGGCCCATACCGGGCAGCGTCTGCGACCGTGCGCCCGCGATGGCCCGCGCGGTGACCGTCGCGCCGGTCGGATTCACCATGAGGTCCCGGTCACCGTGCAGGATCAGGGTCGGGGCCACGATGGCGGCGAGTTCCCCGGTGCGGTCACCGGATTTGAGGATGCCCGCCAGTTGACGGCCCACGCCCGCCGCCGGACGCGGGTCGCGATCCCAGGTCAGCGCCGCCGCGATGCGCACCGCGTTCTCGTCGAACGGATAACCGCGCGAGGAGATGTGCCGATACATGCGGACCGCGCTCGCTATGTGCTCGTCGCGGGTGCGGGCCGGGCGGGCGAACATCAATCGCCAGGTCGACAGCGCCGGTCGGCCTACCCGCGCCGCACCGGTGGTCGACATGATGGAGGTCAGCGAGGCGACCCGGTCCGGATAACGGGCCGCGACGGTCTGCGCGATCATCCCGCCCATCGACATGCCCGCCAGGTGCGCGGATTTCACTCCGAGCGCATCCAGCAGCCCCACCGTATCGGCGGCCATCTCGCCGAGATCGTATTGCTCTGTGTGCCAGTGCTTTCGCAGCAGGTCCACCGGCTTCGGCGGCCGATACCGGAAATGCGTCGACTTGCCGACATCGCGGTTGTCGAAACGAACGACGTCGTAACCGCGCCCGGCGAGCAACGCGCACAATCCGTCCGGCCACTCGTGCAGCTGCTGCCCCAGACCGGCGATCAGAACCAGGGGCACCTCGCCACCGCCCGATCGCCGGTAGCACAGCGTGACGCCGCGGCCCACATCCGCGAGCCGCTCGGTCATGCGGTCACCTGCGCGCTGTGCGTCTCGGTCACGACGGCGGGGCGCGGAGGGCGGCGGTGCACGACGGCGCGGCCCTTCTTGGCGGGCGCCAGCGCGACCCCCCGGAAGTGCGTGCGCTCATCCGGCGCGGTGGTCGGCTCGAGTGTGAAATCCCTTAGCAGCGTGCGCAATACGATGTTCATCTCCATGGTGGCGAAGGCCGCCCCGATGCACCGCCGGGCGCCGCCGCCGAACGGGATCCACTTGAAGGTGCCCGGCCGGACGCCGACGAAACGGTCCGGATCGAAGGTGCGGGCCTTCGGGAAGAGCGTCTCGTTGTCGTGCATGAGCCGAATGCTGACCAGCACGTTCTGCCCCTTGGGCAGCGTCCACCGACCGAGCTCCAGCGACTCGGCCCGCACCTTGCGCACGGTCGAATCGATGACCGGCCGCACTCGCTGCACCTCCAGCAGCGTCGCTTCCCGCAGTTCCGATCCGCCGGCGTCGGCCTCGGCCACCAAGCGCCGCAACACATCCGGATGCCTGCGCAACCGCTCGACCGTCCAGGCCAGTGAGGTCGCGGTGGTCTCGTGCCCGGCGGTGAGCAGGGTCAGCAGCTCATCGGCGATTTCACCGCGGGTCATGGCGCCGCCGTCGTCGTATCGCGATTGCAGCATCATCGCCAGCACATCGTCGCGCTCGCCGAGTCGCTCATCGGCGGCCGCGCGGTCGATGAGCCGGCCGACGATCTCGTCGTAGTGGCGTCGATGGGCGGTGAAGCGCGACCACGGGCCGAAGCGCCCCAGGAACTTCTCCGGCACCGGCACGGCGGCCAGCGCCGAACCGAGCAGCACGAGCTTGGGCACCAGCTCGCGCAGTTCGTCGAATTCCTTGCCCTCGGCGCCGAATACGGCCCGCAGGATCACATTCAGCGTGATCCGCATCATCGACTCCATGGTCGCGAACTCGCGCCCCTCCGGCCAGGTGGCGAACTCCCGGACCGCCTCCTCCTCGATCAATGCCTCGTACACGGCGAGCCTGCGCCCGTGGAACGGCGGGGTCAGCAGTTTGCGCTGCTTGCGGTGCTCGGCCCCGCGCAGCGAGAACAGCGAGCCCGGCCCGAGGAACTGCCCGAGATTGACATCGACATTGTCGGCCACCTCCGGGGACGCGGTGAACAGCGCCTTCACCTCGGCCGGATCCGACAGCACCACCATGCGACCGAATCGGGGCATATAGACGGTGAAGGCCGAACCGTATCGGTCGTGCAGGCGTCGCCACGCGCGGGTGCGCCCGACCATCACCTCCAACCCTTGGAGAAAGTCCGGAGTCGTTGGCCCGTCGGGCAATTTCACCGTGGTCATGCCGCATCTCCCAGCGTGGTACACCTGTGTACCGGTCTGACGGTACAGCGACGTACCAGGCAGTGGCAAGGGTCACTTCCGCGCCGGGCGCGGCATTGTCAGTAGCGAATTCCCGGCTCGCTCCAGATATCCGGGACCACCACCGCGATCGAGCGGCCCTGCGGGTCGAGCAGGTGCCCGAGCAACTTCTCGTGCCGCAGTGTCACAAGGCGTTCGGCGATATGGAGTTCGGGATGTTCTGCGGTGAGCCGGGATTCGAAGCGCAGCACATCGGCGACGGAATGCAGGCTGGCTTGCAGCACCAGGTTGTGCGGGCCGCTCACCGCGGCGCAATTGCGGGTCTGCGGCAGCGCGACGAGGGCATGGCCGATGCGCTGGAGGTCGGCCGCGGGCACAGCGGCGCGGAAGGTGACCGCCACCGGCCAGCCGCCGAGCGGACGCGCGAAATCGCAGCGGAAGCGCAGCAGGCCGAGCCGGGTGAGCTCGTCGATCCGGCGTTTCACGGTGGCGGTGCCGGTCCCGAGGGCGGCGGCGAGTGCGGCGTAGGAGGCGCGGCCGTCGTGGGCGAGCGCGGCGAGCAGGTCGCGGTCGAGGTCGGTGACGCGATTGCGGTCGCGGGCCGAGGCCGGCCGCGCGGGCGGGGTGACGAGCTGAGTGCGCTGATCCGGGGCGAGGGCGTCGATGCGCCAGTCGCCGCCCTCGGTGAACAGGTGGGTGATCAGGTGCGCGCGGACCTCGGCGAGGTGCGCGACGGCCGGGAGGATATCGAGGGTGTAGCGCGACATGGCGGCCAGATCGCCGGTGCCCACCGTGGCCCAGATGTGGTGTCCACCGGCCACGCGTTCGAGGGTGAGCATGTGCGGATGCCGCGCCAGCTCGGCGGCCACGGTCGCGGCCTGCCCGGCGGCGCAGCTGATTTCGAGATACGCGGTACAGATCAGGTCGAGCAGCCGGGGACCGGGAGAGGTGCCGACCCACGCCGCGCCCCGGCCGTTGAGACGCTGCCAGCGCCGCGCCGCGGTGACCGGGTCGACGCCGAGCGCGGTCCCGAGCTCGGTCCACGAGGCCCGGGGCCGCAGTTGCAGCGCGTGAATGAGGGCGAGCTCGTCCTCGCTCAACAACTCGCGATTATCCTGCATCAGAGGCACTCGATCCGTTTCTTTCCTGCACTTGCACCGTATCGACAGGCTAATCCTGCACGGTGAACGGCATACCGTCGAGGAAGGAAGGTCCCGGCAATGGCGTTCGGCGACTATCAGAACGAGATCTATTTCAACGGCCTGCGCGGCGTGGTTCCCACCCTGCCGGTGCACTTCGCGGAGCTGCGCGACCGCGCCCGGGCCGCGCTGCCGCCCTCGATCTGGTCCTATGTGGCCGGCGGCGCCGGCGACGAGCGCACCCAGGACGCCAATGTCACCGCCTTCGACCGCTGGGGCCTGGTCCCCCGCATGTTCGTCGGCGCCAAGGAACGCGACCTCTCGGTCGACCTGTTCGGAATGACCCTGCCCGCACCGGTTTTCCTCGCCCCCATCGGCGTCATCGGCCTGTGCGCCCAGGACGGCCACGGCGATCTCGCCACCGCGCGGGCGGCGGCCCGCACCGGCGTGCCCATGGTCGCCTCGACTCTCACGGTCGATCCCTTGGAGGACGTCGCCGCCGAATTCGGCGACACCCCAGGACTTTTCCAGCTCTATACGCCCACCGATCGCGATCTCGCCGCCAGTCTGGTGCAGCGCGCCGAAAAGGCCGGTTACCAGGGCATAGTCGTCACCCTCGACACCTGGGTGACCGGCTGGCGGCCCCGTGACCTGTCCACCGCCAACTTCCCCCAACTCCGGGGCCACTGCCTGGCCAACTATTTCACCGACCCGGTCTTCCGCGCCTCCCTGCAGAAGACCCCGGAGGAAGACCCCCAATCGGCGATCCTGCGCTGGATCCAGGTCTTCGGCAACCCGCTCACCTGGGAGGACCTCCCCTGGCTCCGCTCCCTGACCGATCTTCCCCTGATCGTCAAGGGCATCTCCCACCCCGATGACGCCCGCCGCGCCATCGACGGCGGGGTGGACGGCATCTACTGCTCCAATCACGGGGGCCGCCAAGCCAATGGCGGCCTCCCGGCCCTCGATACACTCCCCGGCGTCGTGGAGGCCGCCAATGGCGTCCCGGTCCTGTTCGACTCCGGCGTCCGCAGCGGCGCCGATATCGTCAAGGCCCTGGCCCTCGGCGCGACAGCCGTAGGCATCGGTCGCCCGTACGCCTACGGCCTCGCCCTCGGTGGCGCCGACGGCATCGTGCACGTCCTGCGCACCCTGCTCGCCGAGGCCGACCTCATCATGGCCGTCGACGGCTACCCGGCGCTCGCGGACCTGACGCGCGAGGCACTTCGGCCGGTGTCTTGATCAGTCCCGGCTGGTGATGGCGGTCGTGGTGAAGGTGGGCGCGGGGTTGGGGTAGCACGCGACCGGGATGTCCAAGGGGCCGAAGGGTGTTCGGACGTTGGCGGTGAGCGTCAGACCCGGGTCGGCATAGCTGGTGCCCGCCAGCGTGGTGGTGATGGCGCCCGCATCGCCCGCCGTCACAGTGGCCGTGATCGACGGCAGGGTGAAGGTGGAGCCGCCCCGGATCGGCTCGGTCACCCTGACCGCGAGCCTGCCGCCCGAGTCGTCGAGAGTGGCGGCGACCGTGCCGCCCGACAGCGAGGCGGAGACATACGTCGAGTTGGCCGGGTACGGCGCCAGCAGCTGCATGTCGTGCACATTGTTGATCGTGTAGCCGCCGGCGGTGGCGGGGACCGAACCCGCCGCCGGTGTCAGCGTAATCACGACGGGGGCGCCGGGATCGGCGGATGCGGGTGCTGTGCCCGTCACGTCGATGGTCATCGTCATGGTCTGGGGACCGCCGATCGGCGGGGTGCCCTGACATTGGAAATTGACCGTCGTCGTATTCAGCGGCGCAGCTCCCGTGGGTGACGCGAGAGCACCGGTGGCCGCGAGCGCCAAGGGCGCGATGGCGGTGAGCTGAATGAGCAGGGACGCTTTCGATTTCATCATTGTCTCCGTCCTCGAAGAGAGGGGCAAAGACTAACGTTTCGAACTGGACTTGCGACCATGTCAGCCGACTGGGGAACAGTGATTTCGCGCCCGCGGAATCATTCCCCACTCGAATTCCCCAGACCACCGCGCGGCCGACTGTGCGATGGTTGACGCCTCTCCACTGGACCAGAGGTGTGTCTTGCGAAATCTACTATCTCCCTTGGTATTCGGTGCGGCATTGGGTCTGGCGGTCGTCGGCCTGCCCGCTCTGGCCGATTCCGCCGCCGCGAACAACCCGCCGCCGACCGAACGCAGCGTGACCGATATCGTGCCCATTCCCGTACAGGCCGAACCGGACTCGACCGCGAATTTCACGCTGACCGCCGACAGCGTGATCCGGGCGGAGTACCAGGCCCAGGAGGTCGCCGACTACCTGGGCGGCCTGTTGCGTCCCGCCACCGGATTCCCACTCCCGGTGGTGGATCCGAGCGACCGGGAGCAGCCGGGGATCACCTTCGAACTCGGCGACGCCGGTCCGCAGGTCGGCGATGAGGGCTATCGGCTCGCGGTGGCCGAGGATGGAATCACCCTGAGTGCCAACACCACCGACGGACTGTTCGGGGGCGTGCAATCGCTGCGGCAGCTGTTCCCGGCGGCGATCAACGAATCGTCTGTGCAGCAACGGGATTGGACGGTCGCGGGCGGCACGGTGCTGGACTACCCGCGCTTCGAGCGACGGGGCGCGATGCTCGATGTGGCCCGGCACTTCTTCACCCCCGATCAGGTGAAGCGGTATATCGACCAGATCGCCCAATACAAGATCAACACACTGCATCTGCATCTGACCGACGACCAGGGCTGGCGCATCGAGATCAAGAGCTGGCCGAGACTGGCCGAGATCGGCGGGCAGACCGCGGTGAACGGCGACCCGGGCGGCTACTACACCCAGGAGCAGTACACCGACATCGTCAACTATGCGGCCTCGCGGCACATTACCGTGGTGCCCGAGATCGATATGCCCGGACACGTCAATGCCGCGCAGGCCTCCTACGGTGAATTGAACTGCGATGGCAAACCGGTGCCGCCGCGCACCGATATCGAGGTGGGTTACAGCTCACTGTGCATTTCCAGCCCGACGACCTATCGATTCGTCGAGGACGTCATCCGCGAGATCGCGGCGCTGACACCGGGACCCTATATCGATCTCGGCGGCGACGAGGCCCACAACACCTCGGCCGAGGATTACAACACCTTCTTTCAGAAGGTGACGCCATTGGCCGCCCAATACGACAAGAAGATTCAGGGCTGGCACAACTTCGCCGTGACGAATCCGCCCACCTCGGCGATTCCGCAGTATTGGGATACCGCCAACCGCAATGCCGATACCGCGGCGGCCGCGGCGCGGGGCAACAAGATTCTGATGTCGCCGGCCAACAAGGCGTATCTGGATATGAAGTACAACCCGGATAGCCCGCTCGGCCTGCATTGGGCCGGCTATGTCGAGGTGAAGGACGCCTACGACTGGGATCCCGCCACGTTCCTCGAGGGCGTCTCGGAAAGCCAGATCATCGGCGTCGAGGCGCCGCTGTGGTCGGAGACGCTGCGGACCAGCGCCGACATCGAGTACATGGCATTCCCGAGGCTGGCCGGGGCCGCCGAAATCGCCTGGTCCCCGCGTGCCACGCACAATTGGGAGAACTACCGGGAACGGCTCGCGAAACAGGGGCAGATCTGGATCGCACAGGGCATCAACTTCTATCGTTCCCCGCAAGTGGACTGGAAGCCCGCCGCCTAGGGCGGAGCGTCACGGAGTCCGCCGCGAGCCCTCGAGATACGCGACGATCGCGTTGGTGAGGCCGCGGCGGGCTTCGTCCAGGTCGGAATAGGTGCCGAGCTGTTTCTCGGAGGTGATGCCGCGCATCGAGCCGGGGAGGAAGGCGGCGACCTCGCGCACACGCGCGGGGTCCACGTCGAGTCCGGCGAAGGCGCGCTCGCAGGCATGGGCCCAGGCGTCTTTCCAGGAGGCCAGTTCGGCTGCGGTGCGGGGGTATTGGTTCTCCAGTTCGGCGCGGTCGTGCGGCAGGGCGGCACGGAGGGTTTCGATGGCGCGGGAATCGCTGGAGGTCAGGCCGCGGTAGAGGATCTCGACGGTGGCGGCGACGCGGTCGCGCAGGGGCGCTCGCGGATTCACCACCGAGACGGGGAGGTCGCCGCGGCGTTCGGCGGTGCGGTGCAGGACGGCGGCCCAAAGGCCGTCGATATCGCCGAATTGGTATTTGACCGCGCCCCAGGTGGCGCCGATCTCCTTGGCGATGCGGTTGGCCGAGACCGCGGTGCGGTCGCCGGTGGCGAGGGCCTGCACTGCGGCGTCGAGCATGGTCTCGCGGGTGGCGATACCCCGGCGGTTGGCGCGCCTGCCGTTGCTCTCCGTCTCGGTCATCTTCGGCATCCTAGTGCGCGTGCGAGGCGTGGAATCGCCATGGCTCCAGGTCTTCCCAGGTTTCAAAGAACCCTCTACCATTCTGGGATGGCGAAACCACCGCTGTCCATGGTCCCGACCGGCTGGTTCCAGGTGGCGTGGGCGGCCGAGATTCCCGTCGGCGCGGTGCATCGGATGAAATACTTCGGGCGCGAGCTGATCGCGTGGCGGTCGGCGGCGGGGCAGGTGAGCGTGATGGACGCCTACTGCGAGCATCTCGGGGCGCACCTGGGGTTCGGCGGGCATGTCGAAGGTGAGCGCATCGTCTGCCCATTCCACGGGTGGGAGTGGGATCGCGACGGGCGCAATGTGCGCATTCCGTACGAGGATCGGCCGAATCCGGTGCGGCGCATACGCAGTCATCCCGTGATCGAGCGGAACGAATCCATCTACATCTGGCATGACGTCGCGGGGCGCAAGCCCTACTTCGATGTGCCCGATGTCTTCACCGGATTCGGCGACGGGCGCACCGCCGCCGACTACTACCCCGCCTATCCCGGCGGAACGCTGTATCGGGAACGCCTGGAATTGCATCCGCAGTATGTGCTGGAGAACGGCGTCGACTTCGCGCACTTCAAGTTCGTGCACAAGGTGCCGTTCGTGCCGACGTTCACTCGCCAGGAGTTCGACGGGCCGGTGTCGTATGTGGATTTCACGGTGACCTTCGACGCCGAGACCGGCGTGTCGGCCGAGGAGGTGCGCAGCGGGGTGGAGGCCGTCAATGCCGGGCTCGGGGTGGCGGTGACCAAGAGCTGGGGCATGATCGACAATCGCACGATCTCGGCGGTCACCCCGGTCGACGAGGGCACCTGCGATGTGCGGTTCACGGTCTGGATCGGCTGCCCGCCCGGCCGTGATCGCAGCCAACCCTCCCGCAGCGCAGCGCAATTCGGCCAGGCCGTCATCGGCCAGTTCCTCGCCGACATCCATATCTGGTCGCACCAGCGCTATTCCGACCCGCCCGCGCTCGCTCGCGCCGAATACGCCGGCTTCAAGGCGCTGCGGACGTGGGCCGCCCAGTTCTATCCAGACCCAGCCGGAAAGACCGCACCATGAGCGAGACTTGCACCCCGATCCGCGTATTCCAGGTCGCCACAGGCAATGTCGGCACCGAGATGATCAAACGCATCCGCAATCACCCCGATCTCGAACTCATCGGATTGCACTGCTACACACCGGAGAAGATCGGCCGTGACGCCGGGGAGATCGCCGGGCTCGAACCGCTCGGAGTGATAGCCACCGGCTCGGTCGACGACATCCTCGCCGCCGCACCCGATGTGCTCACCTTCCACGGCGTGTTCCCGGACGAGGACCTCTACGTCAAGGTCCTGGAAGCCGGGATCGACATCGTCACCACGGCCGACTGGATCACCGGCCACCACCGCAACCGGAACCACCCCCATCCCTCCGGCAGGCCCACCACCGAAATCCTCGAAGAGGCCTGCCGCCGTGGCGGATCCACCTTCTACGGCACCGGCATGAATCCGGGCCTCATGCAGATCCTCGGCATCGTCCAAACCTGCGATGTGGCCGACCTGGAGAATGTCACCGTCATCGAATCGGTCGACGTCTCCTGCCATCACTCCGTGGACTCCTGGCAGATGGTCGGCTACGGCCGCCCCATCGACGACCCGGCCCTTCCGGCCATGCTGGAGCAGGGAACCCGGGTCTTCGCCGACGGCGTGTACCTCATGGCCGACTGCTTCGGCCTGGAACTCGACGATGTGGTCTTCACCTACGAACTCGGCGCCTGCACCAAGGACATCGACCTCGGCTGGTACCACCTGCCCAAGGGCTCACTCGGCGCGAACTACCTGAAGTACCAAGGCATCGTCGACGGCGTACCCAAGGTCGAAGTCCACATCGAATGGCAGATGACACCGCACACCGACCCGCACTGGAATGTCCAGGGCTGCTACATCACCACAATCCAAGGCGACCCCTACATCTCCAGCAAGCACCGCATCCTCCCCAAACCCGGCACCGACTTCGCCAACCCCGCCTCCTTCGCCTCGGTCGGCATGACGGTCACCGGCCTGCCCGCCCTCAACGCCATCACATCCGTGGTCGCCGCACCGCCCGGCGTGATCACCAGCGCGGATCTGCCGCTGCGTGCCTTCGCCGGCCGCTTCAAGCCCTAGCCGTCTGCGCGACCGCTCGCGCATCGGGCACGATGGACCGGACGAATCCTCGAAAGGAACAGCAACACATGAAGACTCGGCTCAACTGCCCCTGCGGCGAGTACATCCTCGGCACCGATGAGGACGACCTGGTCGAGAAGACCCAGGCCCACCTGGCGGAGAAGCACCCCGACCACGACTACAGCCGCGACGAAATCCTGTTCATCGCCTACTGATCTCGGACTCGCTCGTCACCCGCCGCCACAACGGCTTTCGATGGCCTCGGCGATCAGCTCGCACGCCCCGGCCATCGAGATGCCGATGCCCCGAAGCCGCGTCAGCCCTTGACCACCTGCGTTCCGCCCGCGATGTTGTCGTGCCAGCCCTGCTTCGTCGAACTCGCACTCACCGTGACCGCGATCCCGATGGCGGCGAAGAACCACAGAATCCCGCCGATCCACGGAATCAGATTGAGCAGCATGTACGCATTGCGCAGCGCCGACTCCTTCGCATTCGGCTTCGCAGCGCCCCCGGCCCCGTTCACATGCAGGCCGAGAATCTTCTTGCCCGGCGTCGACCCGGTCGCCACCTCGAACAATACGAAATAGAGGAATCCGAACCCGGCCCCCGGCAGGACCGAAATCCACCCCGGCAGATCCGCCGCCCGATCCAGCAACCAGAACACGATCGCGCCGATGATCCCGGCAATGATCCAGTCGATGAACCGGGCCACCGCCCGCCCTCCGATCCCCGCCGGCGCCACTCCCACGCCCCGCCCGATGCTCTGCTCGTATCCACCCGCGGTCATCGTTCCTCCTCGTACCTCGATCAACGAACGACTTCCGCCAATTCTTCCGTAATCCCCCGCTGCTGCACCAGATCCACGATCGGCGCCGCCGCACTCAGCTCCCCGTTCAACTCCCCCGCCGCGGTAACCGTCCCCACCACCGTGCCCTCGAGAATGACGTACACCTCCCGCAGATTCGAATAGTCGCGTACCACAAGCGATTCCCCCTCACCCACCGCCTCCACCCGACAGTCCGCACCCTCCAGTGGCTGATCCCACGGCACCTGACAAGGCTCGGCCCCCGCAGGAATACTCCCCGCGTACTCATAGACATTCACATGGAACCACCCAACTTCCACCCCTCGCACAATCCCCACCTCGGTCATCCGCAGAGCCGCATTCAACTGCGCACTGAACCCAGGCAAGATCCACGGCCGCCCACCACTCTCCCCCGACCCGATATTCCTGGGCTCCGCACTCAACCCGGGCACCTCCCCCACAACCTCAAACCCCCGCCGCTCCAACCCCTCCCGCAACACCCCCGGAACATCCACCCCGGCCCCCGCCGACGGCCTCCCCGGCGAATCCCCCGACCGCGGCGAACCACACCCACCCACCAGGAGGGCCACAAGAGCAAGAACCACTACCGGCCAACGCATTACCGCCATTGTCCCGCGCCGGCGATTCCCGGGGGCGGGTTCGGCCGGTACGTGAGCAGTCGAGCGAGCGCAGCCCAAGCACCCCACCAGACGGGCGGTCTCCGGCAGACCAGCACCGTGGTGCGGACGCCGGCGGGGTGGCGGATCAGCGAGACGCGGATTGTACCCGCTTGGATCCATCAGGCGTAGGTCCTGGTCTCGGCCCGCTCGGGCGTGACGAACAGCGTGGTCAGTGTGGCCCACATGGAGATTGGTTTCGAGCGGACGTCCGGGGGGACTGTTCGGCGTTCGGTCGTGCTGGTGGGGGCGGCGTTCCCGGGACTGCGTGGATGACCGGCTTGGCTGCCGGGTTGCGCCGCCGGGGAATCGATTTGGGGTCAGCCGGCTCGATGGTCGGGACCTCGGCGGGGGCTGTCGTGCCGTTCGGTCCCGACGCCGCCATGATCGACGTCTACAAAACCTATGCCGCCGATCCCCTCGCCAGTTGGCCGGAAGCCTTCCGCCGCGGAGTACGCCAAGCGGACTCGCCGGCGCAGCAGTTGGCGGACTCGGGGTGGCTGCCGCCGCAGCAATGATTCGGCCTGGCTGGGCAACAGCTCCAGGTCAGGCGGGCTCGCTCAGGAGACGATGCGGACGGCGTAGGGCATGATGCCGTCTTCGCGGACCGGGGAGACGCGGACTACGTCGCCGGATTGGGGGGCTTCGACCATTTTGCCGTTGCCCAGGTAGAGGGCTACGTGTTGGCTGCCGCCGGGGCCCCAGAAGATCATGTCGCCGCGTTCGCGGTCGGAGACGGGAACCCGGGTGCCCATGGTGTATTGGTAGCCGCTGTAGTGCGGGAGGGAGACGCCGATTCCGGCGAAGGCGTAGATCATGAGGCCGGAGCAGTCGAAGCCTACTTTGCCGTAGTCGCCGTGGCTGTCGGCCACGCCGCCGTCGCGGATGCCGAGGGTGGGGCCGTCTTCGTCGCCGCCGCCCCAGGCGTATTGGACGTCGAGTTGGGACATGGCGCGGTCGACGACTATTTCGACGAGGTCGGCGCGGGAGCCGTTGGGGCGCGCGGGTTGCTGGTTGTAGCGGGAGGGCGGGGGTGAGTCGTCGAGGGCGGTGTGGGGGCGGTGGCCCTGGGCCGCTTCGGCGGCGCGGTCGTTGGAGGCGCGGTCGGCGGCTACGCGGGCCGCGGCTTCGGCGGCGGCGCGGCGGGCTTCGGCTTCCTCGGCGCGGCGCTGCTGGTCCCAGGCCAGGTAGGCGTCACGCTGACTTTGCAGGCCGGCGACCTGGGAGCGGGCCAAATCCAGGCGCTGCTGGGCCGAATCGCGTTGGGCGAGCAGGTCGTTGCGGCGGGTGGTCTGCTGGTCGAGTTCGGCCTGAGCGGCGGCGACGGCGTTCTGGGCTTCGGTCTTCTTGACCTCGGCGTCGGCCGCTGCGGCGTCGGCGACCTGCTGGGCCTGCTTGGCGGTGGCGGTCTTGTTGGCCTGATCGACCTGGGCGCGGCGTAGATCGTTGACCACGTCCTGCTGGTTCATCGAGGCGATGGTCAGCACCTGGGCGCGGGCCAGCGCGATCTCCGGACTGGGGGCGGCCAGGTAGTTGATGAGCGAGGTGGAACCCGGCCGCATGTAGACCTGGGCCACGTACTTGTCGAAATCGTCGTGTGCGCGATCGACATTCGTGCCGGCCGCGGTGAGCTCGGTCTGGCACTGGGTGACCGCGCGCGCCGCGGCATCGGCGGCGTCGCGGGCGATCTGCAGGTCGACCAGGGCCTTGTTGACGGCTTCGCGGCGGGCGGCGACGGCATCGTCGAGCTGGCGCAGCTGCTGTTCGACACCGGCCACCTGATTGATGAGCGCGCCGACCTCACCGAGGTTCGCATCGACCTGGGCGCCCGCATCGGCGATCTCGCCGTCGCTGGGATTGGGCGGTGGCGGCGGTACGGCATGGCCGGAAGTCGCCCCGATGACCAGGACGATCAGCACAACCAGCAACTCGGTAGCGATCCTGAGCGTGCGCAGACGTCGCCGCCTCGGCTGTCGCATCGCACCTCCCGGTCGCCCCTTACGACACTCTGTCCCCATCAGTGCCATCGCGAAACCGTACGACACTTATGGGTTTCAGGGCTTCAGGCGCGCCAGGGAGACCCGAAGGAATTTTGTTCGTTGCCAGTGATTTGCCTTCTGGCAGCAAACAGCGGGAGATCGGTCAGGCGACGGGCGTGTGCTGCTCGGCAGACGTCTCCGAACGCTTCCTCTTCACCACGTAGAGCCCGCCGATCACCGCGAGCAGACCCGCCAGTATCACCAGCGTGATGACCGTCCACGACACCGTCTCCGGCTGCTCGAGCCGATCGACGAAGATCCGCGCCGCCTCCGACGTGCGATTGGGCCCGAGGTACTTGGCCTTGTCCTCGGCCCTTTCCAGGCGCGCACGGGCGAACTGCTCGCTGTAGGTGCCGATCCAGTCGTCGCCGAACACGACCACGGTGCCGTGCTCCTCCTTGCCGACCTCGGTCGCGAGATCGCGCAGGTTCGCCTCGATGCCCGGGTTACCCTGCACCACAATGATGTTGAGATCGATGCCGTGCTCACGCGCGTCGGCGGCGATGGCCGCGAGCTTGTCCTGATCACGGCCCTTGGGCGCGGCGACGTGATTATCGGCCAGATCCAGCAGGATTGCCTTCAGGTCGGTGTTCGGCGGTAGTTCCGCCTTCATGGGCGCGAAAACCGAGGTACGCGAGACGGTCACGAAGGCACAGTACGCGACAACTTGTCACATCACCTCACCACGGCACGCCGTAAGCTGCACTGGCCGGTCGGAACCCTCCCCCGTGCGTTCACAGGACAAGCGTACTGTTAGGCTCGAACACGGACGAGGCCTGCGCCTCGACGAGCCATCGGCACAGCCCCGCCGGTGGCCAACCATTCACAGACGAGTGGAGCTGAACGTGACGAGTATCGATACCTTTGGCGCCAAGGGCACCCTGCAGGTCGGAGAGAACTCCTACGAGATCTTCCGCCTGTCGGCCGTGCCCGGCACCGAGAAGCTGCCCTACGCCCTCAAGGTCCTCGCGGAGAACCTGCTTCGCACCGAGGACGGCGCGAACATCACCGCCGACCACATTCGCGCCATCGCGAACTGGGACCCCAACGCCCAGCCCGACACCGAGATCCAGTTCACGCCCGCCCGCGTGATCATGCAGGACTTCACCGGTGTCCCCTGTGTGGTCGACCTCGCCACCATGCGTGAGGCCGTCACCGCCCTCGGCGGCGATCCGAACAAGGTCAACCCGCTGTCCCCCGCCGACATGGTCATCGACCACTCGGTCATCCTCGACGTCTTCGGCCGCGCCGACGCCCTCGAGCGCAACGTCGACCTCGAGTACGAGCGCAACTCCGAGCGCTACCAGTTCCTGCGCTGGGGCCAGGGCGCCTTCGACGACTTCCGCGTCGTCCCGCCGGGCATGGGCATCGTGCACCAGGTCAACATCGAATACCTGGCCCCCACCGTCATGGTCCGCAACGGCCAGGCCTACCCGGACACCTGCGTCGGCACCGACTCGCACACCACCATGGTCAACGGCCTGGGCGTGCTGGGCTGGGGCGTCGGCGGCATCGAGGCCGAGGCCGCCATGCTGGGCCAGCCGGTCTCCATGCTGATCCCGCGCGTCGTCGGCTTCAAGCTGACCGGTGAGATCAAGCCGGGCGTCACCGCCACCGACGTCGTGCTCACCGTCACCGACATGCTGCGCAAGCACGGTGTGGTCGGCAAGTTCGTCGAGTTCTACGGCAAGGGCGTCGCCGAGGTGCCCCTCGCCAACCGCGCCACCCTGGGCAATATGTCCCCCGAGTTCGGCTCCACCGCCGCGATCTTCCCGATCGACGAGGAGACCATCAACTACCTGCGCCTGACCGGCCGCAGCGACGAGCAGCTCGCGCTCGTCGAGGCGTACGCCAAGGAACAGGGCATGTGGCACGACGCCGACAACGAGCCGGCCTACTCGGAGTACCTGGAGCTGGACCTGGGCACCGTGGTGCCGTCCATCGCCGGCCCGAAGCGCCCGCAGGACCGGATCCTGCTGTCGGAGAGCAAGACCGCCTTCCGCAAGGACATCCACAACTACACCAGCGACGCGGAGAGCGGCCCCGCCGCCGTCACCCCGCACTCGCACCTGGACGAGGCCATCGAGGAGTCCTTCCCGGCCAGTGATGCCGCCGCGCTGTCCTTCGCCGACGACGACGCCATCCTGCCGTCGGCCGCCAACGGCAACACCGGCCGTCCGTCCAAGCCGATCAAGGTCTCCGATCCGGAGCGCGGCGAGTTCGTCCTCGATCACGGCGCCGTCGTGGTCGCGGGCATCACCTCCTGCACCAACACCTCCAACCCGTCGGTCATGATCGGTGCGGCCCTGCTGGCCCGCAACGCGGTCGAGAAGGGTCTGTCCTCCAAGCCGTGGGTCAAGACCAATATGGCCCCGGGCTCGCAGGTCGTCGCCGACTACTACGAGAAGGCCGGCCTGTGGCCGTACCTCGAGAAGCTCGGCTTCTACGTGGGCGGCTTCGGCTGCACCACCTGCATCGGCAACACCGGTCCGCTGCCGGAGGAGATCTCCAAGGCGATCAACGACAACGACCTGTCGGTCACCGCGGTGCTCTCCGGTAACCGCAACTTCGAGGGTCGCATCTCCCCCGACGTGAAGATGAACTACCTGGCCTCGCCGCCGCTGGTCATCGCCTACGCGCTCGCGGGCACCATGGACTTCGACTTCGAGACCGACGCGCTGGGTCAGGACAAGGACGGCAACGACGTCTTCCTCAAGGACATCTGGCCGTCCCCGCAGGAGATCGACGACACCATCAAGTCGGCGATCAACAAGGAGATGTTCACCAAGTCCTACGCCGACGTCTTCAAGGGCGACGCGCGCTGGCAGGGCCTGAACACCCCCGAGGGCAGCACCTTCGCGTGGGACGAGAACTCCACCTACGTCCGCAAGGCGCCGTACTTCGACGGCATGGAGCTCGAGCCCGCCCCGGTCGAGGACATCAAGGGCGCGCGCGTGCTGGCGCTGCTGGGCGACTCGGTCACCACCGACCACATCTCCCCGGCCGGTCCGATCAAGCCGGGCACCCCGGCGGCGCAGTACCTCGACTCGCACGGCGTCGAGCGCAAGGACTACAACTCCCTGGGCTCGCGGCGCGGTAACCACGAGGTCATGATCCGCGGCACCTTCGCCAACATCCGTCTTCGCAACCAGCTGCTGGACGACGTCTCGGGCGGTTACACCCGCGACTTCACCCAGCCGGGTGGCCCGCAGGCGTTCATCTACGACGCCTCGCAGAACTACCAGGCCGCGGGCATCCCGCTGGTCGTGCTGGGCGGCAAGGAGTACGGCTCCGGATCCTCGCGTGACTGGGCCGCCAAGGGCACCCGCCTGCTGGGCGTCAAGGCCGTCATCACCGAGTCGTTCGAGCGCATCCACCGCTCCAACCTCATCGGCATGGGCGTGGTCCCGCTGCAGTTCCCGGCGGGCGAGTCGGCCAAGTCGCTGGGCCTGGACGGCACCGAGGTCTTCGATATCGAGGGCATCACCAAGCTGAACGAGGGTGTGACTCCGAAGACCATGAAGGTGACCGCCACCAAGGAGAACGGCGAGAAGGTCGTCTTCGACGCGGTGGTCCGCATCGATACCCCCGGTGAAGCGGATTACTACCGCAACGGTGGCATCCTGCAGTTCGTGCTGCGCAATATGATTCGCGGCTAAGAACACACCGCGGCTCGGCTGTGAAGGGCTGTTTCACAGCCGAGTCCTGGTGACGGGCGCCGGTTTTCGCCGTGCCCGCCGCGCGATCCGCCCGGATCGCTTCGCTCGTCGCTCGTGCGGGATTCCGCGCCGGATGCTTCCGGTGCGGAATCCCGCACACCCCGTTTCGGAGGAGTCCATGCCCAAGGTCAGTGACGACCACCTCGCCGCCCGCCGCAGCCAGATCCTCGACGGAGCACGCAGCTGCTTCGCCGAATTCGGCTATGAGGGCGCCACCGTCCGCCGCCTCGAGGAGGCGACCGGCCTGTCCCGGGGCGCGATCTTCCACCACTTCCGCGACAAGGACGCCCTCTTCCTGGCGCTCGCCCAGGAGGACGCCGGCCGGATGGCCGAAGTCGCCGCCACCCAGGGCCTGGTCCAGGTCATGCGCGATATGCTCGCGCATCCGGAGGACTTCGACTGGCTCGGCACCCGCCTGGAAATCGCCCGCCGTCTGCGCAACGATCCGGACTTCCGCAGCAACTGGGAACAGCGCTCCGAGGAACTCACCGCCGCCACCGTGGCCCGTCTGGAGAAGCGCAAAGCCGAAGGCGCCCTCCGCGACGACGTCCCCACCGAAGTCCTGCTCGGCTACCTCGACCTCGTCCTCGACGGCCTCATCGCCCGCATAGCCTCCGGCCACGCCAACGACAACCTCTCCGCCGTCCTCGACCTCGTAGAAGCCTCCATCCGCCGCAAACCGTGAGCGTTCGGTAGTTTCTCCGTCGGATTTCGGGGTTTCCCCGGACGCGCCAGCAGAAGAGCGCCACTAGCGTCGACGAATGCGCGGCTCACTAGAGGCGACCGTCTGGACCAAACCGCTACAGCGGATCACGTCGGTCTACTCGGTCGCCACCACGGTCGGCACCGCCCTCGTCCTCGGCTACGTCACCCCGGAAGTCCTCCTGGCGCGCACCGACATCGAACCCGCCGAAGTCGACCAATGGCTACTCGCCTACCGCACAGTAGGATTCGCCTTCCTCCTCCTGAACGCGCTCGGCATCGCAGCGGTATGGAACAAGGCGTGGGTCTTCTGGATCGTGCTGCCCACCTGGCTGTTCCAGGGCATCGGATTCTTCGCCGTCGATTGGCCCGCCACCGGCCTCCGCCACCTCGCGCTGATCGCCACCTACGTCACCGACCTCGGCAGCGGCGTCCTCGCCTTCGTCCTGCTCGGATTCGTGATCCGCTTCCGGACCGCCTGGGCCTACCAGCGCATCCGATAACCCGCCCTCACACGGGATAGGATTCACACCGCGAGGAGAGAAGGTGTGAGAGGCAGAGAATGTATCGACCTGGGAATGGTTTGCCGGGCAGCCATTTTCGAAAATGGGTGATTGTCGGTGCTGTAGGGGTGCTCTTCGCGGTCGCGGGGGTTGCGGCGACGAATATCGAGGTGACGCGGGAGCTTTCGTTGTCGGCCGACGGCGGGGGGCTGTCCCGGCCGTACGTGAGCGACAGCATTGCCGTTGGGGAAAATCCGGAGCACATTGCCCTGTACGGGAGTACGGCGTTCGTCGCGAATCTGAACGGCAGCGTGCGGGTCGTCGATCTCGGCACGAACACTGTGCAGGGCACGATTCCGGCCGCGGCGAATGACTGGACCGCCGTTGGACTGGTTGTCGACGAGCGGAGTCGCACGCTGGTCATGGCGGTGAACGACCAGGCGGGCAAGGGGCACCTCGTTCTGATCGACGCGGTCACGCGGCAGACCACTGGCATCGTGCCACTGGGCCGGGAATCCAATGGCGCCATGGCGATCGATCCGGGACTTCGCGCACTGTATGTCACGGCCGGGGACGACGGCGCTCCGCAGTCGGTGGTGGCTGTCGATCTCGATACCCGGTCCGTCACCGGCGAATTCGCGCTCGACGCTCCACCGGGTCCCATAGCGGTCGATCGGGACACGCACTCGGTCTACGTTTCCGGATATTCGGGGGTGTGGATCTTCGACGGCGTCACCGGGACGCGCACCGGCACCATCGACACGATCGCGCTCGGGCTCGCGGTGCACGCGGGCAAACTGTATGCGACCAACGATGATCCGCACGAGGACGCCATCACGCCGTACAACACGGTTCTGACCATCGTCGACCTGAACACCCGCGCCGTCACCGCCACCGTGCGCTCCCGCAAGCTGGGCCACGACATCGCGTTCGACACCTCGACCGGAACCGTCTACGTGACCAACGCGTATGTGAACGGGCTCGACCCGCTGGGCACGTGCTCCAGCGGCTTTCTCACCCTCGTCGATCCCATCCGCGGAGCAAGCGTGGACCTGGTGTGCCTGGGCGATGCCACGGGCAGGGGAACGCCGACCGTGATCGACCCGGTGACCCATCGCGCCTACGTCCTCGCCGGGAACAACTTGCTCGTCGTCACGCCCTGACGACGAGCTCGCACATTATTGCCGGCCCTCCAGGTCCGCGAGCAGGAGGCGGGTCAGGCGGTCGAGTTCCTTGCGGTCCTTCGCGGAAAGCACTGAGAGCAGACGGGTTTCGTTCTCGGTGTGCTCGGTGACCACCAGGTCGACGAGTTCGAGGCCGCGGTCGGTGAGGGCGACCCGGATGGCGCGCCGGTCCCCCGCGTCGGCGGCGCGGCGGACCAGACCCGCCGATTCCAGGCGGTCCAGGCGGCCGGTCATCCCGGCACGGGAGAGCATCAGGGTGTCCGCGAGGACCGACGGGTTGAGTTCATAGGGTGCGCCGGAGCGGCGCAGCGCGGCGAGCACATCGAATTCGCCGCGTTGCAGGCCGTGGGCGGTGAAGACCGCCTCGATCTCCTTGCCCGCCACGACCGAGAGGCGGCCCAGGCGGCCGATGATGGCCATGGCCTCGAGGTCCAGGTCGGGTCGTTCGCGCCGCCACTGTGCGGCGATGGCGTCGACCGCATCGATCTTCATCTCACCCATGGACAGGATTCTATTCGATGCCGTATAGTTCGGTACCGAACTATCAACCACCGAATAATTCGGAGCTTCCCATGAACATCACAGCTCGCCAGGTCGCCATCCGCCGGCCGCACGAGGCCGAGACCCTCGGGAACGAGAACGCCCGCGTGCGCCTGCTCATCGATTCGAACGAGGCCGGCGGCACGGTCAGCACACTCGAGGTCACCATGGCCCAGGGCGCGGATGGGGCTGCGCCGCACTACCACACGAAGTCCGATGAGCTGTTCTATGTGGCCGATGGCGAGCTGCAGCTACTTGCTGGCGACCGTATCGTCACGGTGGGCGCGGGCGGGTCGATCGTGGTGCCGAAATTCATGCCGCACGCGTTCGGGGCGACGCCGGACAGCGCGGCGAAGATCATGATCGCGCTCATACCGGGCGTGGAGCGCTTCGAATACTTCCGGCTGCTGGATCGGATCAGGAAGGGCGAGGCCACCTTCGAGGATCTGGCGGCCTCCCAGGAGGAGTTCGACAATCATTTCGTGGATGCGCCGCGCTGGTGGGCCGAGCGCACTGCGAACCGGCGGTAATGTTCCGGCCAACCTCGCCAACCCGGGGCAATGCCTCCGCGACCGGAATTGCCCGGGGTAGCCTGGCAATCGCCGGAATTGTGCCGTAGACCACTGAAAATGAGGAATGGACGCCCCGGACGACAGGTTGGTGGTTGTATGGTTTTCTCCGTTCCCGTCACCGTGCGCGGTTATGAGCTCGATATCAACGGTCATCTGAACCAGGCCGTGTACCTGCAGTACGCCGAACACGCACGGTGGGAGCTACTGCGCTCGAGTGGTGCGCCCGGCGAGAAGCTGGTGGCCAGTGGCGTGGGGCCGGTTGTCCTCGAAACGAACATCAAGTACTTCCGCGAGCTGCATCTGGGCGATGAAGTCACCGTGAGCTGCGAATTCGAATGGACCGGCGGCAAGGTCTTCAAGATGCGCCAGGAGATCCGCAAACTGGACGGCACCGTATCCGCACAGGTGGACGTGGTGACCGGACTCATGGATCTGAAGGCGCGCAAGCTCGTTCCGAATCCGGCCGAGGTGTTCCGCTCGCTGTCGGACTCCCCCGAGGTGCTCGGCCTCTAGCCGCGGGCGAGGGCTGTCGAAAAACTTTCGGCCGTAGCGGTTTCCGGGACTCCGGCAGAGTTTGCCGGAGTAGCGGAAATCTTTCGTTGCGAACCGGACTCCCCCGGTCAGGGGATATGATTCAGATCACGCTCGGCCTCGTAGCAAATCCCGAGCAGATCGGAGTTCAGCATGACCGGCGCCCTCCGCCCACCTGCCTGGACCAGTGTCGCAGGCATCGCAGCACCGCTATCCGGCTACCTCGTGGCCGCCACCGACCGGCATATCAGCGTGCGCGTCAGCGACGGCACCTGGACCTTCCGCCGCGCCGACATTATCGATCTCACCGACTGGGAAATTGAGTCCACGCAGGGTTTCTGCGAGGGTCGCCCGGTATTGGTGCGTGTGCGTACCGGCGCCACCGCCGATTTCACCGTCCCGCGGCGCATCGAGCTCGTCGACCGCCCGCTGACCATTCCGCAGGACCACACCCCCGCCCGCGGCGACGAGGAATTACGGGAGCTCACCGAAATCTGGGCGCGCGCACTGGAATTGACCACGCGTCCCGGTATCGGCGGCGCCACCATGACCTGCTGCCAGACCCGCTCGCATCACGGCAGCGACGACGGCGCCGCCTGCGACAGCCTGGACTGAGTTCCCGCATGGCCGCCCGCACAACGGGATCGGTGCTCATGGTCACCGAATCCGACGACCTGCACGGCGACGCCCTCGCCGCCACCCTGCGCAAACTGCACGCGCACAGCCCGATTCGACTCGATATGCGCGACTTCCCGCGCGAGAACGGCACTTTCCGGCTCGGCCGCGACGGCACCGCCCGCAGCCTGTCCCATGTGCTGGGCCTGGACGATGTCACCGCGGTGTGGTGGCGCCGGCCGCAGCCGTGCCGGGTGCCGCTGGGCACCAGCGGCGAGGACGACGCCTACCGGCAGGCCGAATGCGACGGCTTCCTGCAGGGGCTGCTGTGGTCGATGCCCGCGCTGTGGGTCAACGATCCGGGCGCCGACCGCACCGCCAATCGCAAGATCGTGCAGTTGGAGACGGCCTATCGCGCGGGTTTCGCGGTGCCGGAAACGCTCATCACCAATGATGTCGAGGAGGCGCGCGCCTTCCTCGAGTCGCGCCCCGGTCCGGTGGTCTACAAGCGCACCGGCACCGGGCGCGGCACATTCACCGAGACGCGCATCGTGACCGCGGCCGATATCCCCCGCCTGCCCACGATCCGCAACTCCCCCACCATCTTCCAGGACTACATCCACGCCGAATGCGATCTGCGCGTCGTGTGGGTGGACGGGATCGAGTGGGTGGTGCGGATCGATTCGCAAGCCGGTGTGGGACGCGTGGATTCGCGCCTGGACACCTCGGTGGCCTTCACCGCCGATCGGTTGCCCGCCTCGGTGAGCAAATCCCTGACCACCCTGATGGGCACGCTGGGATTGGCTTTCGGCGTGCTGGATCTGCGGGTCGGCCGCGACGGCGAGTTCTGGTTCCTGGAGGTGAACCCGCAGGGGCAGTTCGCCTATCTGGAAATCAAAACCGGTCTGCCGATTTTCGAGAGCCTGGCCAACCTACTGGTGTTCGGCGACGGCACCGTGCCGCACTGATATCGGCGCAGGCACCCGTTCGCCGCCGCACGCACACGATCGACCGCCGTCCGAACACCGCCTCGCGGCGCGCGAAATCGCGGAGTGTCCAACGATTCTCGCCGCAAGTTCAGGGCGACGAGCCTACTTGCTGCTCGCCTTGGCGGTGGACTTCCGCCGATTGGCCCCACCGCGGCTGCGGAGTTGCACATGCGACTCCACCAGCACATTGTGGATGAAGCCGTACGACCGCCCGGTCTCCCGGGCCAGGGACCTGATGCTGGCCCCCGCCTCGTATTGCTTCTTCAACTGGGATTGCAGGCGGTCTCGCGACTTTCCCGTCACGCGCGTGCCCTTACCCAATACGGCTTTACCCTGTCCGGGCCTGTCACTCATGACTTCCTCCGAGTCGCCGTGGGCGCCTTATTCCAGGTTAGATACTCGGATGGCTGTGATCAACGAAATGTTGTGATGAGAATCACGGAGACTGCGCGGTTCGCGAAATCGGCGTCGGGGCAGCGCAACCCGCGCGGTGTCGTCCGCGGCAGCGCGGCCGGCGATATCGCGGACGACGGGTGCGCGTCAGGCGAGCTGAATGAGCTCCAGATAATCCTGCGACCAGTGATCTTCGGTGCCGTCGGGCAGCATGATCACGCGTTCGGGGTTGAGCGCCTCGGCCGCGCCCGGGTCGTGGGTGACCAGGACGACCGCGCCGGCGTAGGAGCGCAGCGCGTCGAGGACCTGTTCGCGCGAGATCGGGTCGAGGTTGTTGGTGGGCTCGTCCAGCAGAAGGACATTCGCGGCAGAAGAGACAAGTCCGGCTAGGGCCAGACGGGTCTTCTCACCACCGGAGAGCGTGCCCGCGGGCTGATCCAGCTGCGGGCCGGAGAACATGAACGCGCCGAGCAGGCCGCGCAGATCCTGTTCACCCGCATCCGGCGCGGCATGGCGGATGTTCTCCCACACCGTGGCCTGATCGTCGAGGGTGTCGTGCTCCTGGGCGAAGTATCCGATCTTCAGGCCGCGGCCGGGATCGATCTGCCCGGCCGTCAGCGTCTCGACCCCGGCGAGCAGGCGCAGCATGGTGGTCTTGCCCGCGCCGTTGAGGCCCAGGATCACCACCCGGCTGCCCCGGTCGATGGCCAGGTTCACGCCGGTGAAGATTTCCAGCGACCCGTAGAGCTTGGTCAGGTTGGTGGCCATCAACGGCGTCTTGCCGCAGGGCGCGGGCTCGGGGAACTTGATGCGCGCCACCTTGTCGGCCACGCGCACCTCATCGGCCTCGGCCAGCATGCGCTCGGCCCGCTTGACCATCTGATGCGCCGCAGCGGCTTTGGTGGCCTTGGCGCCCAGCTTGGCGGCCTGCTGCTTGAGCGCGGACGCCTTCTTCTCGGCATTCGCGCGCTCGCGGACGCGGCGCTGCTCGTCGGTGGCGCGGGCGTCGAGGTACTTCTTCCAGCCCATGTTGTAGATGTCGGCCTCGCCGCGCACGGCGTCGAGGAACCACACCTTGTTGACGACGTCGTTCAGCAGCTCGACATCGTGGGAGATGACGATGAGGCCGCCGTCGTGGTTCTGCAGGAAGCCGCGCAGCCAGTTGATGGAGTCTGCGTCGAGGTGGTTGGTGGGCTCGTCGAGCAGCAGCGTGGTGTCGGACTTGCCGCCGCTGCCGTCGGAGGCGGCGAACAGGATGCGCGCCAGCTCGATACGGCGGCGCTGACCGCCGGAGAGGGTGCGCAGCGGCTGGGCGAGCACGCGATCGGGCAGGCCGAGGCTGTTGCAGATGCGGGCCGCCTCGCTCTCGGCCACATAGCCGCCCAGCGCGGAGAAGCGGTCCTCGAGCTGGCCGTACTTGCGGACCGCCCGCTCGCGTTCCTTGTCGTCGGCGACCTCGGCCATGATGGCCTGCTGCTTCTCCATATCGCGGATCAGCTTGTCCAGGCCGCGCGCCGACAGCACCCGGTCGCGGCCGAGCACATCGAGATCGCCCTCGCGCGGGTCCTGCGGCAGGTATCCGAGATCTCCGGAGCGAATCACCTTGCCCGCATACGGCTCGCCCTCGCCGGCGAGGATGCGCAGCGTCGTGGTCTTGCCGGCGCCATTGCGGCCGACGAGGCCGATCCGGTCGCCGGCCTGCACCCGCAGCGCCGAGCCCGGCGCCGTCAGCAGAGTGCGGACTCCGGCCCGGACCTCCAGGTCGGTCGCGGTGATCACAAGGGTCTCCTCGATATCGGTGGTGACAAACGATCCGATTGTGCCGCCAGCAGGCACACAAGAACCACCCATTTTACCGGCGTGAGCACCCGGAAGCCGAATCGAGCACACCTCCCGTTACCGGACGCCGCACCGCCTCCCGCCCCGGTCCTGCGATGACGCGCCACGGCCGTGGCGCAGGTCACTGCCCGGAGGCGACTCCGTGGTCACTCGCGACACGCCCCTCGAGCGACGCGGCGACGTCACGCACGCGGCCGCGATTTTTCCGGCATGTCGCCGGACCGCCTCTGCCACAATGGTTTCGGCCCGGGTGTCAGGGCAGCTCTCCGCCTACGCCCACTTCCGCGATCCGAGCAGCTGCCAGTGGGAGGTAGTTCGCCATGACCACCATTCCGAACGAACTGCGCTACACCAAGGATCACGAGTGGGCCCGCCTCGAGGGCGATCACGCCACCATCGGCCTCACCGACTACGCACAACGACAGCTGGGCGAGTGCGTGTTCGTCGAGTTACCGAAAATCGGCGAAACCTACGACGCCGCCGAGCCCTTCGGATCGGTCGAATCAGTCAAAGCCGTCTCCGAGCTGTACATGCCCTTCGCCGGCACGGTCACCGCCGTCAACGACTCGCTCCAATCCGAACCCGAACAGATCAACGACGACCCGTACGCCGACGGCTGGCTGGTGCAGATCACCGTGACGGACGCGAGCGCGCCGACGGACCTGCTCTCCGCGAGCGAGTATCAGGACTACATCGCCGAGGAAGCCTCCGAATAGCGACCGGCATAACAACCGGCCCCGCCGGATATTCGACATGGATTCGGCCACAACCGAATCCATCGGCCGATAGCGAACAGCGCACCTACTGTCCGGTTCATGTCGAATTTTCAGTTCAACGGCGTCTCAGCGACCAAGCTCGCGATCCACCTGACCGCAGCCGTAACCATGGCAGCCGCCATGGCCGGTGTCCCGGCCGCGACCGCGAACGCCGGCTGGCCGCCACCGACCGGCTGCGCGGTCGAGGACCACTCCTATGCCGACCTCGACGGGCGCAAGGCCAAATGCAGCTCCGGAGTCGGCAGCGCCCGGGTCCACATCACCTGCAAGCAGTTTCACGCGCCAGGTCTCTATTACGGCAAGGCGGGCTCCTGGGCATCGATAGGCAACTACTCCTACGCCACCTGCGACCGCATAGACGACTGGGTCGTCGGCGCTCGCGGCGAGTGGATGGATGCCGACGGCAGAACCGGCTACTTCTGACGTGATCGTCGTGCGATCACCCCGAGCGGGTGCGCCGTCGGCTCGGGCGTCTCGGCGAGGCTTCAGAAGACGAAGCCGCGCAGGGCCGGGAAGCGCAGGCCACCGACTGCCGCCATGATGGCGGTGATGGCGCCGGCTCGGGCGAATTCGCCGAGGCCGGGTGCGCAGAGGTCGAGGGCGGCCAGGGCCGCGGTGCTGTGCAGCAGGCCGAACAGCGCCAGTCCGCCGGCTTCCCACTGGGCGGTGAGCCAGCCGCCCCGGGCGGCGGCGCGGAAGGTGAGCTGGCGGTGCAGTTCGTTGGCGATCACCGTGCTGACGATCGATCCGGCGATATTGGCGAGCAGGGGCCGATGCCGCGGACGGCCAGGAACAGCAGGATGTAGGCGGCGTTGCTGACGCCGCCTACCAGGGCGAAGCGGATGAGCTGGGCGTAGACGTGGCCGCCGCGCAGGTACCGGATCACGCTCGCGGGGAGCGTTCCCGGGCGGGGTGTCTGCTGGCCCGGTCACCTCACCGTGGATGCGCGCCCGATCAGATCGGCTCGGGCAGGGTCGGGGAGGGGGTGAAGGTGACGGGCAGGGCGGTCAGGGCGCGGTGGAATGGGCCTGGGCGCCAGGTCAATTCGCCGATCGGGACGGCCAGGTGGATTTCGGGGAGGGCGTCGAGGAGTTGGTCGACGGCTTCCTGGGCGATGAGGTAGGCCAGGGAGCTGGCGGGGCAGGCGTGCGGGCCGGCGCCCCAGGCCAGGTGGGAGCGGTTGCCGGAGATCTGGCCGGTGCGGATTTCCGGATCGGCGTTGCAGGCGGCCATGCTGATGACGACCGGCTGGTGGGCGGGGAGCCAGCGGTCGTCCACCAGGATGGGCTGGCGGGGGAAGCTGATGCAGAAGTTGGCCATGGGCGGGTCGTCGAAGAGGACCTCGTCGAGGGCGTCGCGGGTGGAGAGGGAACCGCCCAGGACGCCGCCGCCGAAGCGGTCGTCGGTCAGGCTGAGCAGCAGGGTGTTGACGATCAGATTCTGTTGCGGCTCGATGCCCGCGCCGTAGAGGGTGGCCAGCTGGTGCACCATCTCGGTGTCGGTCAGGTCGGCGGGGTGGTGCAGCATGCGGGTGGTGACGTCATCGCCGGGTTGGGCGCGCTTGTACAGGGTCAGGCGCTGCAGGGCGTCGATGAGCAGCTTGTTGCCATTGCCCGCGCCGACGCCTTCGAAGATGGCGCGCATGCCTTCCGCCGCCTGGCCGGCGATATCGGCAGGGCAGCCGAGCAGGTGGTTCAGCACCTTGAACGCCAGCGGAAAAGCGTAGTCGCGCACCAGATCCGCCGAACCGGTGGCGCAGAAGGAATTGGTCAGCGACACCGCGACCCGCGCCACGGTGCCCTGCAGGCGGTATCGATCGATGCCGGTGAGGCCCGCGGTATTGGTCTGCCGATAGCGCGCGTGCAGATTGCCCGCATTGCGCAGGGCGTTCGGCCGCCACTGCATCATCGGCAGCACCGGGCAGTCGGCGGGCACCCCTTCCTGCCAGGTGCGCGGATCGGCCGGGAAACGCTCCGGATCATTGAAAATGCGGACCGCCGTGCGATATCCGAGCACCAGGGTGGCGGGAATCCCGGGCGCCAGTTCCACCGGAGCCAGTGCCCCGAACCGAGCCCGCATCTCCCGGTAGGCCCGGTGCGGATCGGCGGCGAACTCCGGGGTGTAGAGCGGCACGCGCGGACCGAACTCGTCGAACGGGGCCTGCGGGGCGCGGGCGGGGATGGGATCCAGCATCGAGTGAGCTCCATGCGGTGAACGACAAAAACCCGCGCCGACCACCGCATATCCCGGACGTGGAACGAGCACACACTACCGATGCCAGCGCCCGCGCGGGCCGATATTCGCGGGTTCGATTCGCGGGCGATCGGGACGGCGCGTGCACGGCGCGGTCCGATAGGCTTCGAACAGCAGCTTCGAGGAGGGCGAGTGCCGCTGATCGGCCGGGAGAACGCGGAGTCGGTGCTGCGTGAGGAGTTGCGCCGCACCGTATCCAGCCATGGCGGACTGATCCTGGTCGCGGGCGAAGGCGGCATCGGCAAGACCGCGCTCATCACCCAGATGGTCGGCGAATTCGACCGCGACGCACTGGTTTTGACGGCCACCGCGTGGAGCGGCGACGGCGTTCCCGGCTTCTGGCCGTGGTTGCAGGTGCTGCGCCGCCTGCGCGGCATGTGCGATCCGGGCCAGTGGACCGCCATTACGGACGCCGCCGGCGCCGCACTGTCCATCCTGACCGACGATCCCGCGCCGCCCCGCACCTCGCGATCCGCCCAACCGGTTGCGGCACAGCCGAACACGAACCTCTTCCGGATCGGCGACGCCGTAACCACCGCCTTGTGCGCCGCCGCGCAACAACAACCGGTTATCGTCGTGATCGACGATCTGCACCGCGCCGACCCGGAATCGGTGAAGCTGCTGACCTTCGTTGCCCGGCATTCCTGGTTCGAGCGCATCGCCTTGGTCGCGGCCGTCCGCGACACCGAGGTCGATACCGAAAAACACCCGCTGCACGAGGCTTTCGCCGAACTGTGGGCGACAGCGCGCGTCGTGGAACTGACCGGCCTCACCGGCAGCCAGGTCGGCGAATTGGCCGCACTGCTGACGGGCGGTCCCGTGCCCGCCGACGTGGTGTCCCGCATCGCGGTACTCACCGGCGGCAATCCTTTCCTCGCCGAACAGACCGCCCGTCTCTGGCATGCCGGCAGCTCGATCGAAACCCTCACGCCGGGCGTACGACAGACCCTCGAGGCCCGGCTCACGCCACTTCCGGAGCGCGTGCTCGACGCGCTCACCACGGCGGCATTCGTGGGCCGGGAATTCGCGATCCCGGTGGTCGCCGCCGCGATATCGCTGGCACCGGCGCCGGTGAACAGCGGTGCCGCCGCGGGGGATTCACCCGCCACGAGAGAGGATGCGCCAACAGCGGGGACAGCGCCGACCGTGGTGAACTCAACGGCCGCAACGAAGCCCACCCACGCGCCAGGTGCAGAGGCTCCCACGACA
Organism: Nocardia sp. IFM 10818; assembly: GCF_054655275.1. Taxonomy (NCBI): domain Bacteria; kingdom Bacillati; phylum Actinomycetota; class Actinomycetes; order Mycobacteriales; family Nocardiaceae; genus Nocardia; species Nocardia sp. IFM 10818. Next base: position 3,990,107 of record NZ_BAAHJH010000001.1, on the reverse strand, counting down.
GCCGAGGTCATCCCCACGACGGCCGAGGTCACCCCCGCAACAGCCGACGTCACCCCCGCAACAGCCGAGGCCACCCCCACAACGGCCGAGGCCACCCCCACGACGGCCGAGGTCACCCCCACGACAGCCGAGGCCACCCCCACGACAGCAGTGACTGCTCCGACGGCGGCAGGGACCGCGTCCGTGGCAGCGGAACGTGCGCCCGCGACCGCTGAAGGGGTGCTCTCCGCAGCGGAGGCCGAGCCCGCGGCTGGAGGCATCGCGCCGGTCGACCTCGCGGCCTCGTTCGCTGCGGCGGTGCGTGCGCGGCTGGTGAATTCGCGCGGGGACGGGCGGTTCGCCTTTGTGCACGATCTGATCAGGGAGGCACTGCTCGGGCGGGTGAGTCCGGCCGCGATGCGGTCCGGGCACGAAGGTGTGCTGGCCGCACTGGAGCGGCTGCCTCGTGAATTGTCCGGCGCGACAGCGGGCGATTTCGCACAGCATGCGTATCAGGCGGCGCACTCGGGCGACCCGGCCGCGGATGAGCGAGCGTTGCGGTACCTGCTGGCCGCCGCGGCGGATGCCTGCGGCCGCATGGCGGCGGGTGAGGTCGCCACGCATCTGCGCCGTGCGCTGTCGCTCGTGCCCGTCGGGCAGTTCGCGCAGCGTGGGCGCCTCGGGCTCGACTTGGCCGCCGCCGCGCACGACGCCGGTGATCTGACCGAGGCGCGACGCACCTACCGGGAGGTATTGCGACTGGCCCGCGAACACTCCGAACCCGAACTGTTCGCTCGTGCCGCGCTCGGCTTACACGAACTCGGCATGCCCGACCCGGAACGTCGCGCCGAACAGGAGATCGAACTCGTCGACCAAGCCCACCGCCTGCTCACCCGGGAGCGTCCGCCCTCCGATCCGCTGGCGGTGCGCCTGCTCGCTGCCGCGAGCCGGGTCCGGGTGCATACCGGCCGCTCCCGGCAGCCCGCGGATTCGACGCGGACGGCCGAAACCATGAGCGCCGAAGCCGTCCGGCTGGCCCGGGCCTCCGGCGACGACCACGCACTGGGCCTGAGCCTGGTGGCGAGGCATGACGCCCTCTGGCGGCCCGGCACCGCCGCGCGGCGACTCGCCCTGGCCGAGGAAATCCGGGCGGTCGCCGACCGCAGCCACGATGACGACCTCCGAGTCCAAGGCTTCGTCCTGCGCATCGCGGCCCTGCTCGAACTCGGCGACCCACGCGCCCACACCGAACAGGCGAACTTCATGGCCTACGCCGAGCGCACGCGACTGCCCCGCCCGCGCTTCATCGCCCGCTCCCGCGCCGGCGCGCTCGCCACCCTGGCCGGTCGCTTCGACGAGGCGGCCCGCGCGATCGACGCCGCGTACGCCCTGGGCGAGCGAATCGGAGAAGTCGACCGCATGCCGCTGTGGCTGGAACAACGATGGGTCCTGGCCCTGACCGCCGATCTGGGCGCGGACGACCCCGGCCATGCCCTGAGCGGCCCGGACGGCGACGCGAAACACCTTGACCACGAAGCGAACAGCCCGAGCGGCGACAGGAACACCCCGCGCGCCGAGACGAACGGGATGGACGGCGACGTAAGCAGCACCAGCGCCCATCCAACAGCGTTCCGCGGCGACGCCGACAGCCCGAGCGGCGGCACAACAAACCTCGGTCGCGACGCAGCGCAGCTCAGCGGCGACACGACGCACCTCGGCGGCAGCCCACCGCAGCTCGGCGATGACACGCAGAGCCCCGACGGCCACGCGAAACCCCCGGGCGGCAGCCCACCGCAGCTCGACGGCGACACACAGAGCCCCGGCGGCCACGCGAAACCCCCGGGCGGCAGCCCACCGCAGCTCGACGGCGACACACAGAGCCCCGACGGCCACGCGAAACCCCCGGGCGGCGATGCGCGCGATCCGGGTGGTGGCGGAATGGGCGAGGGGGGCGATGTGACGGGTCTCCGCGGGGACGCGGACATCGTGCTCGTGCGGTATCGCGAATTGGGTGGGGTGTATCCGGCTGTGCCGCGGTTGGTCGGGGCTGCGCGGCGGGGGGATCTCGAGGCTGTGCGCGGTGGGGTGGATGGGGTGTGGGCGTTACTCGAGAATTATCCGCGGCATTTTCATGCTGGGCCGTTGGTGGCGCTCGCGTATGCGGCTGTCGTGCTGGATGATTCCGGGCTGCGGGCCGCTGTGCGGAAGGTGCTGGAGCCGTTGGGTGAGCTGTGGGCGGTGGTGGCGGGCGGCGGCGCGGTGTACGGGCCCTACTCCTATTGGCTCGGGCGGATTGCCGCGGCGGAGGGGGATATTGCCACCGCCGCAGCGGAATTCACGGCGGCGATGGCCTCGGCGCGGCGGCTGCGCGCGGCCCCGTGGGCGGAGGCGGCGGAACGTGAACTGGCGCGGCTGGATTCCGGGGTCGCGTCGCCGGTGCGGTCGGCGGCGCTACGGGCGCATTCGGCTATCGAGCCGGATCACAATGTCTTTCGCCTCGAGGACGCGGTGTGGACATTGCGGTTCGCGGGGCGCACGCAGCATCTGCCGGATGCGAAGGGGTTGCGTGATCTGCACATGTTGCTGTCGCATCCGGGGCAGGATGTCGCGGCGCTCGAATTGCTCGGCGGTATCGACGACACCGCGCGCGCCGCGCGGCGGCTCGGTGCGGACGCGGTGCTCGATGAGCGGGCCAAGGCCGAGTATCGGCGCCGTCTGCACTGGCTGGACGAGGAGATCGACCGGGCCGCGGAGCGCCATGACGACCGGCGCGCGGCCGCGCTCGATGCCGAGCGGGCGGCTCTGCTCGACGAACTGCGCCGCGCCGCCGGACTGGCCGGGCGTACCCGGCGACTCGGCGACGAGGGCGAACGGGCGCGCAAGACCGTGTCGGCCCGCATACGGGATACCTTGCGGCGCATCGACCACGGGCATCCCGAGCTGGGCGAGCACCTGCGTGCGTGCGTTTCGCTCGGTCTGGTCTGCCGCTATCAGCCCACGCGTGACATTCGCTGGGCGCTCTGAACAGGCCGCAGCTGGGCACGAACGTCTGGTCTCACCCGGATCTCGCATTGCTGGATCGCATCTCGCGCCTTATCGGTGACAGCGAAATCCGTGGCCGTGAGGCCACCGCGGAAGGAGCACACCATGGAGCAGATCTCCCCCGACCTGTGGGTCACCGAGACCGAGAACCCGTTTCCCGGGCTGACCACCCGTGCGTATCTGTGGACACGTCCGGACGGCAATGTGCTGTTCTACAACACCACGCTGGCAAGTGAACTGGATCGGATGGCCGAGCTGGGCGGCGTCGCCCACCAGTACCTGAGCCATCAGGACGAGATCACCTCGACGTTGGCCACGATCAAGCAGCGGTTCGGTGCGAAGCTGCATATTCACGGGTCCGAGGCGCACTTGGTCCAGACCACCACGGTGGATGATCCGTTCACCGAACGTCATACGGCGCTGGGCGATATGGAGGTCATTCCGGTCCCCGGTCACACGCCCGGCAGCACCGTCTATCTGGCCACTGTCTCCGGCCGCCGCCATCTGTTCACCGGCGACACCATCGTGCGGGGTGAAAACGGCTGGTGGGCAGGATATATCGAAGGCCACAGCAACCGGGAGGCGCTGTTGGAGACCCTCGACGTGCTCGCCGAGCTCAACCCGGAGGTCATCGTTTCGAGCGCCTTCATGGGCGAATCGGGCGTCACCGAGCTGAACGAGGGGTCCTGGCCGGACGCCGTGGACGAGGCGCGGCGCGGTCTGCTGAGCGGGCAGCAAATCGCCCCCTGAGCGGGGTGCCGGGGCCGCACCCGAGTGCGCCGGAGCCGGACCTTACCCCGGTAAGGCCCCATTCCGGCATCCTCCGCAGGTCGGATTTCTGGCCGCCGCGATTTCGGTACCTTCGGAATAATGCGGTGGCCCTTGATCGTTCGCTTGCGCGGCTGGCTGGTGGTGGGTGTGCTCGGCGCGTTCGCGCTGGGCGCGACGCTGGTGACCGCTCCGCCGGTGCGCGCCGATGGGATGGCGAGCGGCGCCGATCTCTCGGTCGCCCAGTCGCTGGGCGATCGGGAGTTGACGGTCATCGTGCGGCGGGCCCAGCCCGTGCCGGGGCCGTTGCGCGTGGATGTGGTGGCCCACAGCGGTACCGCAGCGGGGACCCTCACACTCACCGCCGCGCCGACCGATCAGGTTGGTGAAACATCTTCCGCCAGTGTCGAACTCGGCGACCGGCCAGGGCCGTATCCAGCGACGCTGCGGGTGGTGCACGCGGGGCCGTGGGAGTTGACCGTCTCCGATGGCCAGCGCACGGCCCGCATCCCCTTCGTGGTCGCGGCGCAGGTCGTAACCCCGTGGGAGCGAGCCGCTTACGGTGGATTCTGTGCGGCGGGCGCACTGCTGCTGGTGGCTCTCGGCAGTGCGGTCCTGGCTCGGCGGAGCTGGCCGACGCTGGTCGCCGCGGGCGCGATGATCGCCGCGCTCAGCGTCGGGGTGACGGGTGCGGTGCTGTCGTCGAGCACGCCACCGCCGCGCGCGGCGGGCAGTCTGCTCGATCCCACGTCGGATACCGTCGGCGACCCGTATCCGGAGGTCGATCTGCCGCTGACCACGAAATACTCACGCCCACCGGTGAATATGACGGTGCGTGCCGACCGGCCGGACGGCGGCGGGCCCGCCGAGGTCCGGTTGTCGCTGACCGACTCCGCCACCGGGCGTCCGGTGGACGATCTGCTGGTGAACGATGACGCGCTGCTGCATCTGATGGTCGTCGGCCCCTCCGGCCGCCTGTGGCACCGCCATCCCATTCGCACCGCCCCGGGTGAGTTCCAGGTCGGCTTGGGCGGTGCGGAATCCGGCGAATACGCGATCGCCGCCGAGATCGCCCGCCGGGGCGGCGGCGTGCAGCTGCTGCGGTCCACGGTATCGATCACCGGCGAATCGCCGCCCGGCGCAGCCGATCCCACCCCGCCCGGGGCGGATCTCGTCATCGGCGATCCGGTCGCGGGCGAACCCACCACGCTCACCGCCACATTCGGCGGTGCGGCCGACCTCCAGCCGTGGCTCGGCATGCTCGGCCACCTCATCGCGGTCGGCCCATTGCCCGCCGATATCGCCCCGGGAGCGGCCGCCGGGACCGCTGCGATCTGGGCGCATGCGCATGCCATGACGCCGCTGCCCCCGGCGGGCGGGCAGCCACCGGACGAAACGGTCGCCGCCTACGGCCCGGATGTCCCGTTCACCTTCACATTTCCACTGCCGGGCCGCTATCTGGTCTGGGTGCAGGCCGAGCGCGGCTATTCGGTGCTGACGGTGCCGGCCACCGTCGATGTCCGCGCGGGAGCGGCACGATGACCGCGCCGGACACTCCTCGCAGGGGCGGCACGGTCAGGACGCGCCGGGTACTCCTCGTGGCGGCGGCGCTCATCGCCGCAGCGGTGGCGGCCTGGTGGCTGTGGCCGAGCCCGGGCGGAAAGACCGTGCCGCGCATGACCGCGGGCCCGTATCTCGTCCAGCTGACGATCGCCGACGGCGCGCCCCGCACCGGCGACAACACCGTCGACATCGAAATCACCGACCAGCAGGGCATTCCCGCGACCCCGGACAGAGTGTCGGTGGAACCCGCCATGCCGCAGATGGGCCACGCCGTCCCGCCCGCCATCGCCGGCACCGTGACCCCCGGCCGCTATCGCGCCACCGTGCACCTGCCCATGCCGGGACAGTGGGAGATCGCCGTGCACCTGTCGGGACCGCAGGGTTCGGGTAGCGCCACCTTCTCCGCGCAGGCCAACTGACATGCAGTCCAATCGAATCGAGGAAAGGAACAGCATGGATCTCACCGCTGACGGCCGCGGGCTCACCGCGGACGCGGCCGCGCCGTTCACGCTGCGCCCGTGGCTGCCCGCGTCCATCCTGCTCCTGGCGAGCACGACGTTCGGGATCGGCTCCACCTGGGATATCCAGTGGCACTCCGATGTCGGCCCGGACACCTTCTTCACCCTGCCGCACCTGTTCATCTACGCGAGCGCGGCCGTCGCCGGATTCACCGGTCTCGCGGTCATTCTCGCGACCACGGCGGCCGCGCGGGCCGGACGACGGGTGGACGGTGCGCTCGGCGGTCCGGGCATCGGCGTCTTCGGCCGCACCTTCACCGCACCGCTGGGCTATATGGTCGCCGCCCTGGGCGCGGCGTCGTTCCTGCTGTACGGACTGTGGGATCTGTGGTGGCACAGCGTCTACGGCTTCGACGCGGTCATCGATTCCCCGCCGCACATCGGATTGTTCCTGTCCAGCACGGTCATCTCGGTGGGCATCGTGATCGTGTTCGCCGCGGCGCGCGCCCAGCGCTGGGGGCGGCTGATCGCCCTGTTCGCGCTCGCCCAGCTGCTGACCGACAGCACGGTCACCGCGCTGGCCGTCCAGCAGCTCACTGTCGGCAATATCCGCTGGACGGTCGCCGTCACCGCGTTCATGGTGGTCCTGCTGCTGATCGTGGGCGCGGCCCTTGTGCGGGGCGGCGCGACCCTCGTGGCGGTGTACGCCTCGGCGATCCAGGCGGTGTTCTGGTGGTTCGCGCCCTGGGCCGCCCGCACGTATGCGGATTACGTGGGATTGCCGCTGCGCGAGCACATCCGGGTGATTCCCGCGACACCGGCGCTGATCCCGTTCTGCCTGATCGCCGTGGGTCTGGTGATCGATCTGCTGGTGCGGCGGTCCGCGGGCGGCACGCGGCTGCTCCCGGCGCTGGCCGGCGCCTGCGGCGGTGCGATCATCGCCGCCCTCGCCCCCGTGCAGCGGGTCATCATCTACGACTCGCGCCTCGAGCCCGCGGCGGTCACCATCGCCACCGTGATCGCCGCGGCCGCGCTCGGAGCCCTCGCCGGGTTCCTCGGCCGCCGCTTCGGCCTCATGCTGCGCCTGACCGCCCCGGTCACGGAGGTCCGGGCATGATCGCGCGCCTGTTCTCCACCGCCGCAACGGTATTGGCCCTCATTACTGTCCTGACGGCCACGACCGGTACCGCGTCCGCCTACGAACCGGTCAATATCGTGCACACCGAACGCGTGCAGGCGGGCCCGTACGGCCTCACCATCGGTTTCAGCGAGTGGCCCGTGCGCGCCTTGCAATCACTGGACTTCACCTTCATCCCCGACGGCGGCATCGCCGACAAGTCCGGGACTCTCACCGAGGTCCTGCCCAATGGCAAGACCCGCTACGGCGAACCGCTCTCCCGCCATCCCCGCAAACGCGATGTGTGGGGCCTGGACGTCCGGTCGCTGAACAAGGAGGGCAATTGGATCTTCCGCTTCACCATCGACGGTCCCCAGGGCCGCGGCGAAGGCGAACTGCGTGACCTGGCGGTTCTCCCCCAGCCCGGACCGCCGCTCGCGCTCAGCTGGACCCTCAGCAGCCTTCCGCTGCTGGGCTTGATCGCCTTCCTCGGCTACGCCTGGCGGCGCACCCGGCCCGTCGCGGCGTAGGCGCTCAGAGCGGTCCGAAGAAGCCGACGACGCGGCGGATTCGCCCGTCGCCGGTGAATTCGATCAGGTCCAGGCCGTCCGGCAGCGCCGTGCCGTCCGCCTGCACCACGTGCCAGGCGAAGCGGGCCAGGTCGTGATGGGCGTCGACGCGGCTGGTCCGCAGCACGGTGGCGCCGGGGCGGCGGGCCGCGACGGTCTCGATGTGGGCGAGCAGCCCATCGAGGCCCGTGACCTGCACCGTGGGGTCGGTGTAGGTGGCGTCGGGAGCCCACACCTTCTCGAGGACCGCGCGCCGGATCGCCGGATCGCTCTCGCTCCAGGCCGCACAGTAGGTGTCGATGAGCTGCTCGAAAGCCGCATGCAGCGCTGTCATTTCGTCATCCTCGGTGGCGTTGCCGAACCCGCCGGGAACAGGGGTTCATCTCCTCGGATTGTCCGCTACTAGGATGGCCGCGGTGCACCGATCGCTGAAAGCGCTGCGCGCTGTCCGCCGATACCGTCCCGACCCGGTGCCGCGCGCTCATCGAGCAGATTGTCGACGCGGCCCGCTGGACCGGTTCGGCCCGCAACCGCCAGCCGTGGCGGTTCGTCGCGGTCACCGATCCGGTGCGGCGGGCGGAGCTGAGCCGCTGCGGCGCCTATGCCGTGCATCTGGGGACGGCCCCCGTGGTGCTGGTGCTCGCGTCGGTGGAAAACAGCTTCTCCGACACGGTTTTCGATATGGGCCGCGTCACCCAGTCCATCTGCCTGGCCGCGCGGGAACTCGGGCTGGGCACCTGCCCGACGACCTTCCACCCCGATCCCAATGTGTCCCGGGTCGCCGCATTGCTGAATCTTCCCCCTGGCTGGCGGCCGGGACATGCGGTGGCCATCGGCTATCCGGCCGATATTTCCTCGCCTTCGGCGATCCCCACGGGCCGCCTGTCCATCGCCGAACTCCTGCACTGGGATTGATCCGGCCGCGGGATCAGGCGAACAGTTCCCGCACCGGTTCCCGGGCGCGCCGAGCCGATTCCACCACCGCCCGGGCATGCGCCGGCAACCGCGTACCGGCCCGCGTCGGGGTCATGCCCGAGGATGTGCGCACGAACAACGCCATCCCGAATTCGCGCTCGAGCACGATGATCTGCTCGCTCAACGAGGTCGGCCTGATCCCGACCACCTCCGCGGCCCGGGTGAGGTTCCGCTCCGCCGCGACCGCGAGGAAGTACCGCAACTGTCGCAGTTCCACCCGGCAACGCTATCGGTCGGTGCGATCGCGGCTGGGCGTGGCGTGCACCCTGACATCAGGCCGGATGGTCTGATCGAAGCGGAGTGCCCACAGGTCTGCCCAGGTGAGACACCCCGGCCCGAGTAAAGTGGACGGTTGGTCACCGTGGAGTTTGCCCGCTGGTAACCCTCGTGTGAAACAACGAACGCGCACAGCGCTGATCGTTCTATGAGAGGTGGACATGGCGTGACGCCGCAGGTCGAGACCGCGATGGGTGCTTCCCCCTTGCTGCGAGGCGCACTCGCGCCGCCCGCCCGCACCCTGGTCGACATTCTCGCGGCCACCGCGCGAGCGCATCCGGACGCACCCGCCATCGACGATGGCGAGGCGGTGCTCAATTACGCGGAGTTGCTGGCCGCCATCGACCTGGAAGTGGGCAGGCTCGCGGCCGCCGGCGTGCGCGCGGGTGATCGCGTCGGCGTGCGAATGCCGTCGGGCACCAGCGCGCTGTACGTGACGATCCTGGCGGTGCTGCACGCGGGCGCGGCATATGTGCCGGTGGACGCGGACGACCCGGACGAGCGGGCGCGGCTGGTGTTCGGGGAGGCCAAGGTCACCGCCATCGTCACCATCGACGGGATCGAAACCACCGCCGCCGCATTCGAATCCAGGGACACCGAGGCGGGCGTCGCCGCGCCCGCCCCTGCGGACGACGCGTGGATCATCTTCACCTCCGGCTCCACCGGGACCCCGAAAGGCGTTGCGGTGACCCATCGCAACGCCGCCGCCTTCGTCGATGCCGAGGCGCGGCTGTTCCTGCAGGACGCCCCCATCGGCCCGGAGGATCGGGTGCTGGCCGGTCTCTCGGTCGCCTTCGACGCCTCGTGCGAGGAGATGTGGCTGGCCTGGCGGCACGGCGCCTGCCTGGTGCCCGCGCCGCGGGCGCTGGTGCGCACGGGCGCGGATCTCGGGCCGTGGCTGGTGCGCCGGGAGATCAGCATCGTGTCCACGGTGCCGACGCTGGCGGCGACCTGGCCGGCCGAGGCCCTGGAATCGGTGCGACTGCTGATCTTCGGCGGCGAGGCGGTGCCGCCGGAGCTCGCCGAACGCCTGGCCGGGACCGATGAGCGCGAAGTGTGGAATACCTACGGGCCCACCGAGGCCACCGTGGTGGCCTGCGCCGCGCTGCTGAACGGCGGCTTCCCGGTGCGGATCGGGCTGCCGCTGGACGGCTGGGATCTCACGGTGGTGGATCAGGCCGGAAATCCGGTGGGCGAGGGCGAATCCGGGGAACTCGTCATCGGCGGCGTCGGGCTGGCGCGCTATCTGGATCCGGCCAAGGACGCCGAGAAGTACGCGCCGCTGCCGTCGGTCGGCTGGGAACGCGCCTATCGCAGTGGCGATATGGTGCGCAATGACAGTGCGGGCCTGGTGTTCCTGGGCCGCGCCGACGATCAGATCAAGCTGGGCGGACGGCGCATCGAACTCGGGGAGATCGACAATGCGCTGCAGCATCTGCCGGGAGTGACCGGTGCGGCCGCCGCCATCCGAAGCACCAAGGCGGGCAATAAGATCCTGGTCGGATACCTCACCGGGCCCGAGGCCGGATACGACCTCAAAGCGGCCAGAACCCTGCTCGCGGAACAGCTTCCGGCTCCACTGGTGCCCCGCCTGGCCGTGGTCGCCGAGCTGCCGACGCGCACCTCGGGCAAGGTCGACCGGGACGCGCTGCCCTGGCCGCTGCCCAAGGCGGCCGCCGCCGAGGCCGAGACCGGGCTCAGCGCCACCGAGCAATGGGTTGCCGGACTGTGGGATTCGATCCTCGGCGCGGAGGTCACCGACCCGGGCACCGATTTCTTCGATGTGGGCGGCGGATCGCTGGCCGCCGCGCAGCTCGTCGCCGCGCTGCGGGAACGCTACCCGCACATCGCCGTCGCCGATCTCTACGATCATCCCCGGCTGGGCGCGCTGGCGGCCTATCTGGACGAGAGCGCGCCGGCGGCGGCGGTCGAGGAACGCCTGGTGCGGCCCACTCCCCTGCCCGCGCAGCTGTTCCAGGTGCTCGCGACCATTCCGCTGACCACGCTGACCGGATTGCAGTGGCTCACCTGGCTGGGTGTCGTCGGCAATATCGCCGCCTGGTCCGGATCGCTGCCCTGGCTGCCGCAGCTGTCGTGGTGGTGGGCGCTGGCGGCCTTCCTGCTGTTCATCTCGCCGCCCGGGCGCATGACGCTGTGCGTGATCGGCTCGCGAATCCTGTTGCGGGGGCTGCGGCCCGGCAGCTATCCGCGTGGCGGGTGGACGCATCTGCGGTTGTGGACCGCGGTGCGGCTGTCCGAGGCCAGCGGGGCCGAGAACCTCTCGGGCGCACCGTGGATGGTGCCGTTCGCCCGCGCGCTCGGCGCCAAGATCGGCACGGGCGTCGACCTGCATACGCTGCCGCCGGTGACCGGCATGCTCGAACTCGGCAAAGGTTGCAGCGTGGAACCCGAGGTGGATCTGTCCGGGTACTGGATCGACGGCGATCTCGTGCACATCGGGCCGATCAGCATCGGTCCGGGCGCGGTGGTCGGGGCGCGGTCGATTCTCTTGCCCGGCACCACCATCGGCCGCAATGCCGAGATCGCGCCCGGCTCCGCGGTCGCCGGCAAGGTGAAGGCCGATCAGGAGTGGGCGGGCTCGCCCGCGGTGAAAGTCGGTAAGGCCCAGCATCGCTGGCCCGACCACACGCCCGCGCGGGCCGCGCACTGGGTCGCCGTTTTCGGCATCACCTCCATGGTGCTCGCGGCCGTGCCGATTCTCGGCCTCGCCACCGGCGGCGCGTTCATCGCCTGGTGGATACGCGATACCGCCACGCTCACCGCGGGTCTCGGACGCGCGTTCGCCATCCTGCCGGTCGCCATGCTGCTCAGCCTCGGCGTCTACGCGGTCATCACGGTCATCGCCGTGCGCCTGTTCAGCATCGGCCTGACCGAGGGCTATCACCCCGTCCGCAGCCGGATCGGCTGGCAGGCCTGGGCCACCGAGCGCCTGCTCGACTCGGCGCGCACCTTCCTGTTCCCGCTCTACGCCAGCCTGCTGACCCCGATCTGGCTGCGCCTGCTCGGCGCCAAGGTCGGCAAACATGTGGAAGCGTCGACGGTGCTGCTGCTGCCCAAGTTCACCACCGTCGCCGACGGGGCGTTCCTGGCCGACGACACCATGATCGCCAGTTACGAGCTCGGCGGCGGCTGGCTGCGCATCGGTGAGGCCAAGGTCGGCAAGCGCGCCTTCCTCGGCAACTCCGGAATGACCGCGCCCGGCCGGCGCGTGCCGAAAAACGGCTTGGTCGCGGTGCTTTCGGCCGCGCCCTCCAAGGCCAAGGCGGGCTCGTCGTGGCTGGGCAGCCCGCCGGTGCGCTTGCGACGCGCGGCCGAAACCGCCGATACCGCACGCACCTTCGATCCGCCGCCGCGGCTGCGCATCGCGCGCGGCATCGTGGAGACCTGCCGGCTGATTCCGGTGCTGGTGACCTTCGGCATCGGACTCGGGGTGCTGTTCGCGCTGGCCTGGCTCGCGCGCACCCTCGGTCATCTGCCCGCCGCGCTGCTCAGCGGGCTGGTGCTCATGGGCGCGGGCGCGGTGGCCGGGCTCAGTTCCGTCATCGCGAAATGGTTGCTGGTCGGGCGGATCGGCGCGGAGGAGCATCCGCTGTGGAGCTCGTTCGTGTGGCGCAACGAGGTCGCCGACACCTTCGTGGAACATGTTGCGGCGCCGTGGTTCGCGCGCGCGGCGACCGGTACGCCCGTGCTCAATCTGTGGCTGCGCGGGCTCGGCGCGAAGATCGGCCGCGGGGTATGGTGCGAATCCTATTGGCTACCCGAGGCGGACCTGGTGACTCTTGGCGACGGCGCGACCGTGGAGCGGGGCTGCGTGGTGCAGACCCATCTGTTCCACGATCGAATCATGGCCATGGACACCGTGACCCTGGAGGCGGGCGCCACGCTGGGACCGCATTGCGTCGCCCTGCCCGCCGCGCGGATCGGCGCGGGCGCCACCGTCGGGCCGGCGTCGCTGGTCATGCGCGGTGACAGTGTGCCGCCGTCCACCCGGTGGTGGGGCAATCCGATCGCGCCGTGGCCGGGCCGCACGGAAGCAGTGCGGCGATGACGGGGAAGTTCTACGAGGAACCCATCGACGAATACCTGCCGCAGAACGGGAATCGCGGGTATCGCGTGTCCCGCTACGAGCTGGACCTGACCTACAAGGTCGCCAGCAACCGGCTGGCGGGGCGGGCCGATATCACCGCGGTGACGACCGGGCCGCGGGATCGGTTCGCGCTGGATCTGTCGACGGCGCTGGCGGTGTCCAAGGTGCTCGTCAATGGCGCCAAGGCGGCGAAATACACGCACCGGCAAGGGAAACTGGTCATCACGCCGCAGCAGAAGATTCCGGCGGGCGGGGCGCTGGCGCTGTCCATCCAGTACACGGGCACGCCGAAACCGGTGCGCGGGCCGTGGGGCGAGGTCGGCTGGGAGGAGCTCACCGAGGGCGCGCTGGTGGCCAGCCAGCCCAATGGGGCCGCCTCCTGGTTCCCGTGTGACGATCACCCGAGTTCCAAAGCGAGCTACCGGATCTCGATCACCACCGATTCGCCGTTCTACGCGGTCGCCAATGGCACGTTGGTGCGCAAGCAGACCAAGGCGAGCCAGACCACCTGGGTCTACGAGCAACCCGAACCGATGTCCAGCTATCTGGCGACCATCCAGATCGGCCCCTATCGCAAGCACCGCCTGGAGACCTCGCACGATCCGGTGCCCATGCACGCGGTGCTGCCGCCGCGGCTGCGCGCGAACTTCGATCACGACTTCGCGCGCCAGCCGCACATGATGCAGGTGTTCATCGACAAGTTCGGCCCGTACCCGTTCGAGGCGTACACCGTCGTGGTCACCGACGACGAACTCGAGATCCCCATCGAGGCGCAGGGCATCTCGGTATTCGGCGCCAACCACTGCGACGGCCATCGCGGCTCGGAACGCCTTGTCGCCCACGAACTCGCGCACCAGTGGTTCGGCAACAGCCTCACCCTCCGCCAGTGGCGCGATATCTGGCTGCACGAGGGTTTCGCCTGCTACGCCGAATGGATCTGGTCCGAAGCCTCCGGCGGCCCGACCGCGGACCACCTGGCCCGCACCGCACACCAGAACCTGTCCCGCCTCCCCCAGGACCTCCTCCTCGCCGACCCCGGCCCCCACCTGATGTTCGACGACCGCGTCTACAAACGCGGCGCGCTCACCCTCCACGCGCTCCGGCTGCAGCTCGGTGACACCGCCTTCTTCGACCTCCTGCGCGCCTGGACCGCCCGCTACCGCCACTCCTCGATCTCCACCGAGGAATTCACCGACCTCGCCGCCCACTACAGCCCGACCTCCCTGCGTCCGCTGTGGGACACCTGGCTGCACTCCGAGGCACTCCCCCAGCTCCCCTCACCGGCCGCCGCCTGGACGGTGGACATGCGCTCCCGCCGGACCGACGCAGCAGGCTGAGCCGCAGCCGCTCACGATGGCCACAGCCACTCGGCAATAGCCACAGCCGGTCCTAGATGGAGACAGCCGCCTCGACCGCCCAGCCGGAAGTTCTTCATGGACACAGCCGCCTCGACCACCTGGCCGGAAATGGTCCTTGGTCATTCCGGCGCGCTTTTGGCCGGAATCAACCGCGTTGTCGCAGATCCCGGCCAAAGGCACGCCAGGATGACGGCCGAGGCTTCCGTCTGCGCACGCGGTAGCCCACGGCAACTCGTGGCCGCAGCCACGCCACGTGTCGCGATGGCGCGACACTCACGGACGGGTGGGCAGCGCGGGCCGACTGGTTGGTCCGACATAGGCTGCAGGTCATGGTGGACAGCGATGTGACGCCTGCCGCGCTGGGCGCTGCGCCGTGGGGATCGCGGCTGCTCGGGTCGGCCGATGAGGGGGCGCTGTCGCGGCGGTTGCGGGTGCAGCTGTTGCTGACCGTGCCGCTGGTGTTCGCCAATTTGACCGGGATCGCGGTCTCCAGCCTGCTCATCGGGGTGGTATTGCCGGGGCCGCCGCTGTTCACCAGCGAGACGGTGCTGCTGAATTTCGTCGCGGTGCCCGTGTATGTGAGTGCCGCGTTCGCCGCCGGGTTCGTCTGGGGAACGGTGGGGAGCCTGCGGACGCTGCGGTGGGCGACCGACCCGGATCGGGTGCCGACCGAGGCCGAGCAGGCCGCCACCGCGCGGGTGCCCCGGCGGCTGGTGGTGCAGCAGGCGCTGCTGTGGTTCGGCGGGATGCTGATTCTCAGCCCGCTCTACGGGCTGGTCGATCCCGCCTACGTTCCCAAGGTGCTGCTCGGGACCGGGTTCAGTGCCATCGTCGTGTGCGCGAACAGCTATCTGCTGGCGGAATTCGCCTTGCGGCCGGTGACCGCGCGGGTCCTGGAGGCCGCGCCGCGACGGCGACGGCGCGGGCTCGGGGTTTTCGGGCGCTCGCTGCTGGTGTGGATGCTGGGTTCCGGAACGCCGGTCGCCCTGCTGATGACGGTGGCGGTACTGGATCTGGCCGGGATGGACATCAGCACCAATCGGCTCGCGGTGTGCGTGCTGTCGCTGGGCGGCGCCACGCTGGTGTTCGGGCTGCTGTTGATGACGCAGACCCTCGCGGCGGCGGTGGCGCCCATCCGCGGGGTGCGCAACGCGCTGCGCCGGGTGGAGGACGGCGATCTCGATGTGGTGGTCACCGTCTACGACGGCACCGAATTGGGTGAGCTGCAAAGCGGTTTCAACCATATGGTGGCGGGAATGCGTGAGCGCAAACGCATCCGGGACCTGTTCGGCCGCCATGTCGGGCACGATGTCGCGGCGGCGGCGCTGGCCCGCAATCCCGAGCTCGGCGGCGAGGAATGCGAGGCTGCGGCGATTTTCGTGGACATCATCGGATCCACCACCATGACGGCGACCCGGCCGGCCGACGAGATCGTGGCGCTGCTCAACGAGTTCTTCGAGATCGTCGTGGACGAGGTGGAACGCTACGGCGGGCACGTCAACAAGTTCGAGGGCGATGCCGCGCTCGCCGTCTTCGGCACCCCCGCACCGCTGCTCGACGCCGCCGGATCGGCGCTGGCCGCCGCGCGGGCCATCCGGTCCCGATTGCGCGATGCCGCCATGGAATTCGACGCGGGCATCGGTATCGCCGCCGGTCGGGTGGTCGCCGGGAATGTGGGCGCGCATCGCCGCTACGAGTTCACCGTCATCGGCGACGCCGTCAACGAGGCCGCCCGGCTGTGTGAGCTGGCCAAGCAGGACCAGAGCCGGGTGCTGGCCTCGGCGGCCGCGGTGGACTCCGCCGACGAGGTCGAGCGCAAGCACTGGGAGCTCGGTGAGCGGGTGACCCTGCGCGGGCGGATCCGGGAAACGCGGCTGGCGCGACCGTATCCGCACTGATACGGAAGATGACGTTGGCCACCAACGTACGTCGTAGATCGGCTCCTGGGATATGGTGTTCAGCAGTCGAGTAGCGATCTTGCATACTCATTCCGTCGTGGATGTCTTCTCTTCGCGTCGGCTACGCAGCGGATCAGCAGGCGGGACGACAGTCCTGCGCACCACTGCGGTTCACCCCGATGCTCGAAAGGCACCTGAAACACTTATGACGACTCGTTCATCGAGCCCGGCCCTGTCCTTCTCCGCACTGGGCGTGCGCGCGCAGATCGTGGACGCGCTGGCCGCGAACGGCATTACCGAGCCCAAGCCCATCCAGGCGGCGACGCTGCCGGACGTGCTGGCCGGACACGATGTGCTCGGCCGCGGCCGCACCGGCAGCGGCAAGACCCTGGCGTTCTCGATTCCGCTGGTCGAGCGCCTGGTCGGCAGCACCCGCAAGCCCGGCCATCCCACGGGCCTGATCCTCGCGCCCACCCGCGAGCTGGTGACCCAGATCGCGGCCGCCCTGGAACCCATGACCGCCGCCTGCGGTCTGAAGGTCACCACCGTCTTCGGCGGCGTCCCGCAGAACCGCCAGGCCAAGGCCCTGCAGGCCGGCGTCGATATCGTCGTGGCCTGCCCCGGCCGCCTCGAGGACCTCATGCAGCAGCGCCTGGTCTCCCTGGACGCGGTCCGCGTCACCGTTCTCGACGAGGCCGACCACATGGCCGACCTGGGCTTCCTGCCCGGCGTCACCCGCATCCTGGCCGCCACCCCCGCCGACGGCCAGCGCCTGCTGTTCTCCGCCACCCTCGACAACGGCGTCAACAAGCTGGTCAAGCGCTTCATGCGGAACCCGTTGTCGCACAAGGTGGACGAGGCCCACTCCCCCGTCCCCGATATGACCCACCACGTCTTCGAGGTCACCGGCCCCGACGCCAAGCGCGATCTGATCACCACCCTGGCCTCCGGCACCGGCCGCCGCATCCTGTTCATGCGCACCAAACACCACGCCCGCCGCCTGGCCAAACAGCTCACCGCCGTCGGCATCCCCGCCACCGACCTGCACGGCAACCTCTCCCAGGCCGCCCGCGACCGCAATCTGGCCGCCTTCGCCGACGGCGCCGCCCGCGTCCTGGTCGCCACCGACGTGGCCGCCCGCGGCGTCCACGTCGACGACGTCCAGTTGGTGGTCCACGTCGACCCGCCCGCCGAGCACAAGGCCTACCTGCACCGCTCCGGCCGCACCGCCCGGGCCGGCAGCTCCGGCGACGTCGTCACCGTCGTCCTCCCCGACCAGCGCAAAGACGTGGCCGCCCTGCTGCGCAAGGCCGGCATCACCGTCGAACCCCAGCGCGTGACAGCCCAATCCACCCCGGTGACCGCCCTCGTCGGCCCGATCGCACCCCTGGAAGCACCCCGAACGGCGCCCGCCGCAACGACTTCCGAGCCCCGCGAAAAGCCCGCTGCTCGCGGTGGCCGCCGGTCGAACGGCCGCGGCGCACGTCCCGATTCCACCGGCGCCTCCCCCAAGAGCGGCCCGCGCGGCACCGGCAACCCCCGCACCGCCGGCAGCGAATCACCCCGCGGCACCCGAAACCGCCGTTCGCACACAGTAACCGGCAGCACCTCCCGCGCCGCCACAACCGATTCGCGCGCAACGGCCACCGCTTCCTCCCGCGGTGCGACCAACAGCCAGCGCGCGGAATCCCGCACCACCGCGAATGGACCGCGCCGCGCGAAGTCCGAGGACGTCCGCGGCGCCGCCCGTCGCACCCCCGGCCACGCCGACACCACGCGCTCCACCGGCGGCCGCGCCGCGAACCGTCGCGACGACCGCCCCACCAACGGATCCGCCACCCGCACAGCGACATCCGGCACCCGCACAGCGACATCCGGCACCGGCCGCGCACACGCCGGAACCTCCCGCCGCCGCGCCGGAGCCCCCGCAGCACAGAGCGACCGTTCGGCATCCCAGCGCCAGGGCCGCCGCTGACACCTCACACGGGCACCCACGTCACTCGCGGCGATCCATGTGCCGCCAGTGACGCGCGATCCCGCTGTTGGTCTCGGAGCAAACGGACTTCCTCGGGCGACGGCCGCGCCACGAACCGCCGGGACGACCGACCGACGGGAGGTTCCGGCACGCGCACAGCGACATCCGGCACCGGCCGCGCACACGCCCGAACCTCCCGCCGCCGCGCCGGAGCCCCCGCAGCACAGGGCGAACGTTCGACGTCGCAGCGTCAAGGCCGCCGCTGATACCTGGAAGTACGACCACGTCGCTCGTGGGCGGCCCATGCGCCCGGGCGACGTGTCATTCGCTCGATCTCGACTCGGGTCGGAACGCGCGTAGGCATAGCAACCGGCGTTGAGTCGGCGAGTGGTGAACGTGCAGAGCCGCGCGACTTTGTGGCCGGGGCGGTCAGCGGCGGTGCAGTTCCAGAGCGGCGCGGACGCCGCTTTCGAGGGCGCCTTCGATCCAGGCGGTGTTGAGGCTGGTGTGGTCGCCGGCGAAGTGGACTCGGCCTTCTACCGAGCGGGTGGCGCGGTGGTGTTCGTGGAGTTGGCCGGGGGCGGGGATGGCCGCTTCGCCGAGGGCGTAGCGGGCGCGGACCCAGCTCTGGGTGATGCCGACGCCGGTGAATTCGGCGTCGACGCGGGGGCCGAAGAGATCGCGCAGGCCGGAGAGGGCGAAGTGGAGGCGTTCGCCCTCGGTGAGGGAGTCCCAGCGCATGGCGTCGTCGCCGAAGGTGTAGGAGGCCAGGACCACGCCGCCGTCGGAGTCCTCGACGTGGGAGGGGAAGTAGATGGAGCGGTTCGGGGAGTCGGTGGTGCAGCGGCCGCCGCGGAAGCCGGTGGGGCCTTGTTCCCAGAAGCGGGTCTTGAACTCCAGCAATACTTTGGTGGCGGCGTCGTGGTGCATTTCGATGATGGCGCGGCGCTTGTCGTAGGACAGCGGCGGGTCGAAGGTGCAGAACCTGGCGGCGGTGAGCGGGATGGCCAGGATGGCGTAATCGGCGTCGAAGGATTCGACCGGGGCGGCCGGGGCGCCGTCTGAGTGTTCGGTGCCGGTCTCTGCGGTGGTCCGGATCCGCACGCCGTGGTCGGTCTGCTCCAGGCGGGTCATGCGCTTGCCCATCAGGATTGCCGGGCCGAGCCGCCGGGTCAGGGCGTCGGTGAGCGAGGCCATGCCGCCCTCCAGTTCCCAGTGGGTGATATCGGGCGGGAGCAGAGTGTGGTCGACGAGGGGGAAGACGACGCTGTATCGCAGTCGGGCGGTGAGGTTTTCGAGGGTGCCGATGGTTTCGAGGTGTTCCTTCGACCAGCCTTGGTCCATGAGATAGCGGCGTAGGCAATGGTTTTCGTAGGTGTGCAGCAGTTCGGTCCAGCCGTCGATCTGCCGCCGGATCGGCTGATCGGTCAGTGCGGTTTGCCGGAGCGCGGCGCCGAGAACCGCGCGGCTGGGTTCGGTCATGTCGCAGCCGAACCCGGCGTGGACCGCGGCGGGATTCGCGGCGTATTCCCCACGGGTGTAGGTCATTCCATTGACGTGGATGAGGCTGCGCCGCACCGGGGACGCGGGCCGGTAGTCGAGCCCCGGCCCGTTGGACCACTCCTCCCCGGTGAAGGAGCGGTAGAGCACCGGAGGCGTGAGCGGCGCCCGAGTATCCACGGCCACGTCGGAGCCGTAGAACGGCCTGCGCCGCACGCCCAGCTTGTCCGCGAGCGCCAGCACCATCGGGTGCACGCTGGACAACCGCATGGCCCCGGCCTCGGCATGGAGCGCCGGATCGGAGAAGACCCCGCGCACTGTCTTGATCCGCCCGCCCGTGCGATTCCCGTTGGCCTCCAGCACCGTGACCTCGTGCCCGGCGTCGGCCAGCAGGTTCGCGGCGCACAGCCCGGCCGGTCCGGCGCCGACGACAATGATCTTCTTGCGGCTGCCGGTGGCGGGCAGGCCGGTGTCGATGAGGATCTTCAGATAGGCCAGCGTGAGGTCGTCACCGTTCTCGTCGACCCCCAGCAGTTGCCGCGCGAGCCACTCGCTGCGGTCGCGGGAGCGATCACCCTCGGCACTCTGCGCGGGAACGGGCGCACACGCCGTGGTCGCGGTCGCGCCGGCGACGACCCCCGCGGCCAGCGCGGTGCTCAACAGCCGCCGTCGCGAAACCCTGCTGATCGACATGCGAATCCTCCCGGAACGAGGGGACGAAACGGGTGGTCCAGCAATGCCGCACTGGCCTTAGCGGCATATTCGTCGCCCGAACGGTTCCGGATGGGCGCGGTCCTCCCCGAAATCCGGCAGATTTATATGTTACCGCGAGTAGCGCCAACTGCTTTCGTGTGACACGCTGGACCGGCAGTGTTGCGAACACGAGAGGTGCAGGTGTCAATGGCGACCGAAGTATCCGTTCACGAATCCGGCGGCGGCGCAAGCGAGCCGGAACGAATCACCGCTTTCCACCGCGGGGATCTCACATTCCCCGTCCGCGATTCCGGGCCGATCACCGGTGAGCCCGTCCTGCTGCTGCACGGCTGGCCACAGGATTCCCGCAGTTGGCATACCGTGGCGGCGCTGTTGAACCAGGCCGGCTACCGGACCTTACGCCGGACCTGCGTGGTGCGACGCCGACCGCCGCTCCGCGCTGGCGATGGCAGTACCGCCTCGACGAACTGGCCGCGGACGTGCTGGCGATCATCGACTCCATCGGCCGACCGGTGCACGTGGTCGGCCACGATTGGGGTGCGGCCGCGGCCTGGGCGGCGGCCATCTCGGGCCCCGACCGAGTCCTGTCGCTGGCGGCGCTGTCGGTCCCGCATCCGGGCGCCTTCGCACGGGCCATGATGACGAGCCGGCAGTCGGTGGCCTCCTGGTACATGTACTTCTTCCAGCTACCCCTGCTCCCCGAGCTCACGGTGCGCACCGCCCTGTTCCGCCGAATGCTCCGGCAGACGGGCCAGTCCGCCGATATGGCGCAACGCGAGGCAGATCGCCTGCGCGACAGGGCGATAGCCCGCGGCGGCCTGCACTGGTACCGCGGCATGCCCTTCTCCTCCCCGCGTTTCCTGCGCGGCCGCGTCACCGTCCCGGTCCTGCAGGTGTGGAGTGACAGCGACACCGCGGTGCACAGCACCGGGGTGAAGCTGACACGCCGCTTCGCCGACGGCCCGTACCGGCTGGAGGTCTTGCCGGGCGTCTCGCACTGGATCCCCGAGGAGGCGCCCGGCCCGGTCTCCCGGCTGCTCGTCGAGCATTTCACCGCGGTCGGTCACGGCACCCGCTGACCAGCGGCGGCCTCGCGCACGGCCGCGGCGATGGCGCGAAAGTCCTTGCGCAGGATGTGATCGTGGTTGCTCGCGACCTTCGCGCTGATGCGCAGATGCGGGTTGCGGGCGACCACCGCATCGAGGCTGGCCCGGATCTTCTCCTGCTCGTCGCCCTTGCTGCCGAACGACGCCCCGGACGCCAGCACGTACCGCGTCGGAACGACGATGTCGTCGAGCACCGGGCCCAGATCGGCCGCGCGGGAGATCTTGCCGAGCTCGATATTGCTCTCGGCCTGCTGCGCGGCGGTCATTCGCGGGGTCAGGCCCGTCGGACGCAGCAGCGCCGTGACCGGGCTCAGCAGTTTGAACAGCCGGCGAATCCGCTTCTCCATGGCGTCGTCGAGCCAGTCGTAGGGCTCCGCGCCGTCGACGAGCACCGCGCCGATGGCCCGCTCGGGATTGCGGCTGGCCCAGTGCGCCCCGACGAACGCGCCGTAGGACCAGCCCACGATCAATGCCCGCTCCACGCCCCGGGCCGCCAGCACGACATCGACATCACGCACGCATGTTCCGAAGGAGTAGTCGGCCGACTTCCGCGACTTGCCGCGCGCCCGCTCGTCGAAGGTGATGTGCCGGAATTCGGGCCCGAGTTCGACGATGACCCGCTTCCAGTAGCCCTGTGTGGCGAACTGGCCGTTGGCGTAGATGACCGGGATCCCGGAGCCGCCGGTGTCCGTCACGGCCAGCGCCGTATCGTCCACCGCCACCATGCCGGTCCAGGTCGAGTTGGTCGAGGTAATGCTGTTCTTCGTCATGGCAGTAACTTTCGACGTCCGGCCCGACACCGGGCTGTCACCGGCCTGACACGTCCATCTCGAGGTGTTTCACCTGGTCACGCCGATACGGGTGCGCTTGAGCACCAACCCGCCGAGCACCATGCCGACCACTCCCAGCACCACGGCGATGAAGGCGCCCACGATCCCGTTGCCCGTCCCCGGCCCGCCGTCCGCGGTGGCCGCGAACACGCCACCGAGCACCGTGCTGATCAACCCCGCCACCACTGCCGCCACGGCTCCTCGCCGCCCATCGCCGGTTCCGGGACGCCCGGCGCGAGCCAGCGCCAGCCCCCCGATCACCACCGCGAACAACCCCACCAGCGCGGTCAGCGTCGGCCCGAGCCGCCCGGAGGTCATTCCGGTGACCGCGGCGCTGTGCTGAACCGACGCTGCCGCCGGTGCGGCCACCGCGATACCTGCGCTCAGCGCGGCCAGGACAATGGTGGGAAGATGACGGACGGACATGAGATGCTCCTTGCTCGAACGACTCGATGCCCTCATCATGTCCCCCCGCCCCACTCCCGATCATCGTGCACGCGTGGACAATTCACCCTGCCTCCACCGCCGTACCCCGCTGCTGCACACGCCGTAGCGGCCGCGCGACTACTGCGTCCGCGGTATCGAACCGTCCGGCCTCCGGAAGCCGGATCGAGCGATCAGTGCCTGCGGTCGGTTTCGATGCCCCAGGGCTTGCCGCGCCGGCGGGCGAAGGGCGGGGTGCGCTCCCAGGTGTCGTTGAGCAGGCTGGGCACATTGTGGTGCTGCGCGGTGTCGCGATGCCAGGTGGTGGTCATGATGGTGATCCCGAACAGGGCGGTCACGGCGCAGATGATGCCGGCAACCATGGCGTACTCCGTGTGCCCCGAGGCGGCGGCGGTGATGGCCATTGCCAGCGTTGCCGAGGCAACCAGTATGCAAAAGTATCCTGACCAGGCGGCGAAGCGGTTCCGCGTGACCCATCGTGGAGTGGTAAGCATATTTTCAGCATTACCCCGGACGGGTCGGCGAAACCTCGGCGGTCATATCGATGATGAAGACTCGAATTCCGATCAGCTTTGCAGAAGCCGCCGGATGGCCTGGGTCCCTAACATTGCATCCGACAGCAGGAAAACCCTGGTAGGGAGGATTCGACAATGGCCGCACAGAAGTCCGCCGGGAACCAGAATTCCGCGGGATTCTCCGCTGAGGAACGCGCCGCGATGAAGGAGCATGCCGCCGAGCTGAAAACGGCGGCCCGCCGCGGCTCGAAGGCCACCAGGGCGGATGGGGAGAACGATGTCCTCGGCAAGATCGCCGAGATGCCGGAATCCGATCGCGCCATCGCCGAACGCATTCACGCCATTATCAAGGAGAATGCACCCGACCTCGCCCCGCGGCTCTATTACGGCATGCCCGCCTATGCCAAGGACGGCAAGGTCCTGTGCTTCTTCCAGGCGGCGGCCAAGTTCAAAACCCGCTACGCCACCTTCGGCTTCAACGACATCGCGAATATCGACGACGGCACCCTGTGGCCGACAGCTTTCGGCATTACGACTCTGACCGCCGCCGACGAAGCGAAAATCGCCGACCTCGTGAAAAAGGCCGTCAGCTAGGGGCTGCCGAGCGGGTCCGGATGGGCCGCCAGGCCGAGATTGGCAACCAGGCGGCGCACCCGGGTTTCGATGTCATCGCGGATGGTGCGGATATCGTCGAGCCCTTGTCCGGCTGGATCGGGCAGCGGCCACTGCTCGAAACGGTGGCCGGAGACGATGGGATCGGTGTCGCCGCAGCCCATATCGATCACCACATCGGCGGCCCGCATGAGTTCGTCGGTCCAGGGTTTGGGGAATTCGGCGGCGATATCGATGCCGCGTTCGGCCATGGCCGTGACGACCAGCGGGTTCACGGCGATATCGGGAGCCGACCCGCCGGACCACCCGCAGGCCCGGTCACCGGCCAGACGGGTGAAGAAGCCCAGGGCCATCTGGGAGCGCCCGGCATTGTGGGTGCACACGAACAAGACGGCGGGCCCGGTGCTCGTCGCACGCCCTTCCGCTTTCGCCGACGCGGTCAAACGCTCACGCGCGAATCGCTCGACGAGCAGTTGCGGATGATCCGATACCGCGGACAGCCGTTCGAACGAGGAGGTCAGCATGCGTTCCACGGTGTCGGCATCGAAGATGCCGGCGAACTCCTCGGACAAGCGGGCCGTGGACCGCTCCAGAACCGCTTGCGGATCACTCGATTCCGGTGCCGCTGCGGAGATCGGGTTCTCACTCACTCAGCCACCCCTTCCACCACGTGCGACTCGCCATCCAGCCTATCGGTCCTGCGCCGCCGCCGCTGACCTGCCACGGTGGCGGCGAGAGTGACGGTCACCTCACCGCGCCTCGCCCGATCCGCCCCGCGCGCGGTCGCGCACGGTGACGATGGGGTGATGACCGACACCGAAACCTCTTCGCAGACGGGCGGTCTCACCCGTCCCGGTATGCGGCGCGTACTGGCCGTGCTGTGCCTCACCGAGATCACCAGCTGGGGCATCCTCTACTACGCGTTCGCGGTGCTCGGTGTTTCCATCTCCCGCGATACCGGCTGGTCACTGCCGGTCCTCACCGCGGCCTTCTCCCTCGGGCAGCTCGCCGCCGCGCTCATCGGAATCCCCCTCGGCCGTATCCTCGACCGCCGCGGCCCGCGCGCGGTGATGACGGCCGGTTCCGCGCTGGGCGCCCTGGCCCTGCTCGTCGTGGCGGTATCGCCGAATCTGTTTGTCTTCTATGCCGGTTGGCTCGCCAGCGGCGCGGCCATGGGCGCGGTGCTGTACTCCCCCGCTTTCGCGGCCCTGACCCGCTGGTGGGGCGCCGAGCGGGTGAAGGCGTTGATGATCGTCACCCTGGTCGCCGGACTCGCCAGCACCGTCTTCGCTCCGCTCACCGCGCTGCTGAACGAGCACTCCGATTGGCGCACCACCTATCTCACGCTCGCCGTCGCGCTGGCCGCGATCACCGTGCCCGCGCACTGGTTCGGTTTGCGCGGCCCTTGGCCGCATCCGCCCGCTCCGGTCGTGGCGCGCTTCGCCGATCACGCCGCCATCGTGCGCAGCCGCGGCTTCCGGGCGCTCATGCTCACCTTGAGCCTGGGCTCCTTCACCACCGCGGCCGCGGTGTTCAATCTCGTTCCGCTGCTGCAGGAACGCGGCTTCTCCCCCGCGCTCGCGGCCTTCGCCCTCGGTCTCGGCGGCGCCGGCCAGGTGCTCGGCCGCCTCGGCTACCTGCGGCTGGCCGCGCACACCACGGTGACCACCCGTACCATCGCCATTCTGGCGGCCACCGCCATCGCCACCGCCCTGCTCGGTCTCGGCGCCACCGTGACGACATTGATCGCCTGCGCGATCGGCTCCGGCCTCATCCGCGGCCTGTTCACCCTGATCCAGGCCACCGCCGTCACCGACCGCTGGGGCGCAACACATTACGGCCGCCTCAACGGAATCCTCACCGCACCGATGATCGTCGTCATGGCCTTGGCCCCGTGGGCGGGCACCCTGCTGTCCTCGTGGACCGGCAGCTACGCCCGCGCCTATCTGGTGCTGGGCGGGATCGCCGCGCTCTCCGTGCTCACGGCCACGCTGAGCCGTCAGGCCGCGGCGGCGAGCATCCGGATCGCCTGATCCGGGTCCTCCACGTCGATGACCAGCCGGGTGAACTCGCCCCCGGCCAGATCGATGCGCACCGCCTGTTCGTGAAAGAGCGTGTCCCAGAATTCCTTGCGGCCCTTGCCGCGGAAGGTGCCGGCGGCGATCACACCGGGGAAGAAGGTTCCGGGCGCGCGCAGCCACGGCGGCCGCAGATCCACCTCGGCCTTGGTAATGCCCCTGACCTGATTCAGATCGAAGCTCACGTGTTCGCGCAGCGCCAGCACGCGGTGTGCGCCGGTCACGTGCACCGTCACGGTTGTCCCGTGGACTTCCAGCTCGACCATTCCGCACCTCGACTTCTCGTATCCGCTCCGCTCCGCATCCAGACTGCCGTTCGGTTCTGGCAGGAGTCTGTGCTTCTCCTTGGAGTTCTCTCAGGTTCGGCTGCCCGACACGCGTGAGCGGTTACGGCGTGCGGGTTCGCGCGGATGGCACCCTGTCGCTGTGACCGATTCGCTGACGATGGCCGCGATCGACACCGTCTCGCAGACGGTGAACTCCTATGCCGCCGCGGTGGCCGGTATGCCGCTGCCGCACATGACGTGGATGTGGGACTGCTGTTCGCGGTTCGCGACCGCGTCGGGTGAGGCGGAGTTCCGGGGCACCGTCCATCCGGACCTACCGGATGCCGAGGCGAGCGCGCAGCTGTTGCAATGGGCGCGCGCCCTGGACATGGTGGAGTCGACGACCGATCGGGAGGCCGCCGATGGCCGGCGGGCGTTCACCGGGACCATCGGGGCCGCACGGATCCGGTTGACCGCCGTTGTCGAAACCCTTTCCCCCGCAACCGAAACACAGCCGCTGCTCATTGTCGGCTGAGGCGGCGGCCGCCTAGACCGAGGCCGCGATGATCGCCACCAGTGGCGGCAGGCTGGAGCCGATGGTGCCGAGCACGCTGCCCCACTTGGGCCGCCAGAGCCCGAGCAGGTCGGCGATGAGCATGGCGAGGCTGGCCAGCAGCATGTACCAGGAGGCGGTGAGCACCACGGTGCGGCCGACGGTCTCGTCGCCGTTGTGCAGGATGATCAGGCCGATGAGGGTGCCGACGCCGCCGAGCAGATTGCGGAATCCGACGACGAAGGCCCACATGCGCACGTCGTCGAGGTTGTCGGTGTCGACGTGCAGGAGTCGGCGGACGGCGGGGCGGCCGTAGAAGAACATCTCCAGGGGCGCGGCCCCAATGTAGGCGATCGCGCCGACGAGTGCGGCGATCTGGGCGAGACCGTTCATGACGAGTCCTCGGGTGATAGACGCCGACGCAGTCCCATCGCAGGTCAGCGGGCTTTCATGCTACTCCCGCAGACCTGCTCTCCACCGCGATTCGGCAACCGCCGATCACCATCCGCGACCATCCCGCAACCCGGGATCAGAGGGTGAAGATCTGTGCCTCCGGGCGGAGTTCGCGGATCGTGCCGGAGATCTGCTCGACCAGCTTCCAGGGCCGATCGAGGTCGGTGGTGGCCTTGCCATTGGTGAGGATCGCGCCCGACAGGCCGCGAGCCGGGTCGGCCCAGCCGTATTGGGTCGTCAAACCGCTGCGGCCGAAATGCGATTCGGTGTCGCGGCCGAACTTGGAGCGGCGCGCGCCGAGTTCGTATCCGGCCCGGCTGACGCGGCCCGCCGCGCCGGGAATCCGATTGGCCGGGGCCACCGCCGCCCGCAGCGTGTCCGGCCGCATGATGCGTACGCCGTCCAATTCGCCGCCGCGAGCGAGGATCTCATAGAACCGCGACAGCTCCGCGGCCGTCGTGACCAGGTTGCCCGACGGCAGTTCCGCGGTGAGGAACGCGCGGTTGGCGGCCTCGGACACGGGTCCGCCCATGCCGCCGCCGAGCGCCTTGCGGGCCAGATAGCTCCACATCCGTGAGGGATTCGGGCCGACCTTGACGCTGGGCACGACCAGGTCGACCTCCTCCGGGCGGACCCCGAAATTGGTCCAGCGGAATCCGAGCGGTCGCAGGACCTGCTCGCTCAGATGCTCGCGCAGGGGCTTGCCGGTGGCCCGTTGCACCAGCAGCCGCTGAATCAACCCGCTGGTCAGGGCGTGATACACGCGGAAGCGGTTCGCCGGCCAGCTCGGCTTCAGATCGGCCAGCGCCCGCGCGGCCACCTCTTCGTCGACGACGAGTTCGTAGCCGCGATACGGCTTGGTCACGAACGGCACACCGGCGGAGTGCGAGAGCACATCGGCGATGGTGATGCCGGCTTTGCCATTGGCCGCGAACTCGGGAATGTAGGCGGAGACCGGGTCTTCTGGCCGGAAGGCGCCCTGTTCGATGAGCATGTACATCAAGGCCGCCGAAACGCCCTTGGCGGTGGAGAACCCGCAGAACGGCATATCGGGGGTGAGCGGGATCGGCTCCACCTCGGGCCCATCACCGGGCGCATTGCCCCATCCGTGGCCGATCGCCCGATTCAGCACGATCTTCCCGTTGCGCCGTAGGCACACCTGAATGGCGGGCGTGGTGCCCATCCGGTACCACGCCTGCACCGACTCCCAGATCGAGTCGACGGCCAGCGGCGTCAGCCCGGCTTCGGCCGGATCGTCCTCGGGTCCGGTCGTGGTCACCGCGTCGAGATCAGCGGCGATCTTCACCAATGCGACAACTGGAGCATTCACCAGACCCAGAGTAGCCAGCCGAACGCTCTACTCGACATCTCCTTCGCCCGGCGCGGGTGCGGGCTCGGCGGTGCGGGCATCGATCTGCTCGCCCAGATAGCGCAGCACCACGGCCAGCACGGCCGCCGTCGGCACCGCGAGGAATGCGCCGACAATGCCGTACAGGCCGCCGCCGACGGTAATGGCGAGCAGCACCACCACGGCGTGCAGCTGCATGCTGCGGCTCTGCAGAACCGGTTGCAGCACATTGCCTTCCAGCTGCTGCACCACGATGATGATGGCCAGCACGATGAGCGCCGAGGTCATGCCCTTGCTGACGAGCGCGACCAGGACGGCGAGCGCACCGGCGACGAAGGCGCCCACGATCGGGATGAAGCCGCCGAGGAAGGTGAGCACGGTCAGCACCGCGGCCAGCGGAATCCCCAGAATGACCAGGCCGCCGCCGATGAGCACGGCGTCGATGAGACTCACCAGCGCCTGGGTGCGAATGAAACCGCCGAGGGTGACCCAGACCCGGTTCAGCACCTCTTCGATGTGCCGGCCGCTGCGGCTGCCGAGGATGGAATGCAGCCACGGTAGTAGCTTGGGCCCGTCCTTGACGAAGAAGAAGGTCAGCACCAGCACCAGGAACAGCGTGACAATGGCCGAGGTGGCGGTGCTGACGCCGGTGAAGACGCCGGTGGCGATGCGCTCGGCGCTGGACTGCAGGCGCGAGATGATCGCGTCGACCGCCGAATTCAGTTGCTCTTCACGGATGTTCAGCGGCGGGCCCTCGAGCCATTGGCGCACCTTGTTGATGCCTTCGGTGGAGCGGTCGGCCAGTTCCGGCGCCTGATCGACCACCGAGGGCACGATGAGCGCGATGACCCCGGCCAGGATGCCGAGGAATCCGACCGTGGTGATCGAGGCGGCCAGGGCGGGCGGCAGGCCGCGCCCGGTGAGGAAGCGCGTGGGCGGCCACAGCACGGTCGAGACCACCAGCGCCAAAGCCATGGGCAGCAATGCCACCCAGAACTTGGCGATGACGAAGCCGAGCACCCACGCGCCCGCGGCGATGGCGACGATGCACAGCGACCATTTGGCGAGCCAGAGGATGCCCTGCCCGATGATGGCGCCCCGGTCCGGCGGTGTGTCGGCCGATTCGTCCCGGCCGGATTCGATCTTTGGCTCGCTCACGGTGCTCAGTCTGGCACGATCGGGCCGCCGGTTCCGGGAACGACGGCCATCAGCCGAAGGGTGAGGCGTCGGCGGCGCATCCGGTGCCGGCGGGCGGGAGCTCACCCGAGAACAGGTATTCCCGCTTGACCTGTTCGGCGCACGTGCTGGGCACGTACATGCTGCTGTGGCCCGCGCCCTCGACGACGACCACCTGCGCATGGGACAGCTGTGCCGCGCCCGCGCGAGCGCCGTCCAGCGGTGTCGCGGGATCGAATCGGCTGTTCAGCACCAGAATCGGCGCGGAGGTCCGCCGATTCCACGGACCGGTGTAGCGGTCCGCGTCGTGGCCCTGCCAGTAGGCGCAGGCCATCACCGAGTAGACCGAGATCCGCCCGAAGTAGGGCACGCGCAGGTCCTCGGTGATCGCGGCGCGGCTGTAGACGGCCGGATCGGTGGGGACGATGCTGTCACTGCACTGGATGGCATGGAAGGCCTCGGTGCGGTTGGCGGTGTAGGCGGCGGAGTCGGCGATCGGCAGAATGCCGGGGAAGGTCGTGCCCGCATCGAACAGGCTTTGCAGCAGCCGGGCGAGGTCGGGGTACACCGACGGCTGCGAAAGGCTCGCTGCCGCATTGATGATCGACGAATACGTGTACGATTCACCGTTCACGCGGATCGGGGCCAGGCGTGCGCGTTCGGCGAGCACCCGCCATTTCAGGGCCGGATCACCCTCGGAGAACGCACACTTCGGCCCGGCCGCGGAGCACAGGCGAAGGAATTCGTCGAAGGTGGCCGAGATGCCGGAGGCGACATTCTGCCGGGTGTCCAGGGGTACGGTCGCGCCCTGCCCGCCGTGCCCGTTGGCATTGCCCTCGAAATCGAGGGAGCCGTCGAACACCATGGCGCGCACCCGGCTCGGGAACATATTGGCGTAGATCGCGCCGAGCTGCGTGCCGTAGGAGATGCCGTGATAGGTCAGCTGCGCATCGCCGACCGCGCGACGCAGCAGGTCCAGATCGCGGGCGGTATTGGCGGTGGAGGCGTGATCGAGGATGGGACCGGCCGATTCGCGGCAGCGATCGGCGAAATCCTTGGAGTAGCCGAAGAACGGCGCCTCGCCCGAGGCGTCGCCGGGCATATCCGGGTAGCCGCCCAGGAACGCCAGCTGCTCCTCGGTATTGGCGAAACAGCGTGCGGTGGCGCTACGGCCGGTGGCCCGCGGATCCCACGAGACGATGTCGAACCGCGCGCGCAGTTCCGTGGAGAACAGCCACGGCCAGCTCGCCCGCTCACGTAGTCGATCCACGCCGGAAGCGCCGGGACCGCCGAAATTGACGAACAGCGTGCCGATTCGCGCGGCCGGATCGGCGGCGGGCAGTTTGATGACCGCCAGATCGATCTGCTCGGCCTGCGGCCGCTGATAGTCCAGCGGCACCCGCGCGGTCGTGCACTGGAAACCGTCAGCGCAGTCGGCCCACTGCAGGACAGGGGTTTTCGCCGCCGCGGCAAACCCGTCCAGATAGGCGTCCGCCCCCTCCCCCGCAGCCGCCGGCACCGGATTCCCGAAAACCCCCGCACCCACCACTAAACCGAAGGCCACGATTCGGATCAGGTGAAAACTCTTGCGTCCCAACCACGAATCCAAACCCACAGCCCTCCGAGCACACACCGACATCCGGCTCTACACATTGCCACACAGTCGGATATGTCCGCTCCCTGCCCTGCTTCAGACCAGCGCGGCCCGGAAACTCACGTAGGCGAGGATGACGTCTTCGGCGTAGGCCGATGCGTCGCGGTGCGCGTAGCACGCGCGGAGCTGCTCGATGGCGTCGTCGAGTTCGGGGCTCGGGCCCTGGTCGGCGAGCAGGACCACGATCGCTTCCCACGTTCCGATTCCGGGGTCGGGGCGGGCGAGCAACTCCTCGAGGTAGCGGCCCGGTTCGGCGAGCCGTAGTGCGGCGCGGGCGCAGGTGTGCACCCGTTTGGGCAGGGCGGCGCGGATGGCGTCGATATCGGTCTGCCGTGCGTGCTGGCCCTGCTGGGTCGAATCCACGCGCAGGGACCACAATTGGGCCGGGATGCCGAAGTCGGTGATCAGCCCGGGTCCCGCGGCTTGCTCGATCGGGATGGGCGGCTTGCCCGCTCGTGTCTCGCGCCAGTTGCGGAATTCCCACCAGCCGGTCGGCGTGGCGTCCAGGGTCAGCCCGAAGCTCAGTGCCTGCTGACCGGCCGTCCAGGTGCGTGTCACCCGGGTGCGGCCGACCGTCGCCACACCGCCCGCACCGGCACGCGTCCAGGTCGGCTCGGCGCCCTCGAACCCGTAGGCCTGCAACAGCTTTCCCGTTTCGCGCATCAGGCGACGCACCGCCGACTCCGGTCTGACCATCCCAGCAGATTAGCGGGGCGCGCCGACAGGACAGCGAATCCGCAGCACCGTGCGTCAGCTGGCGGACAGGTCGTGCAGTGCGGCCCGGATCACGCCGAGGAACCAGCGCTGGGCGGCGCCGCGTCCGGGGGCGCGCCGGGTGTAGGCCGCCACTTCCACGGGTTCGATCGACCACGGCAGGGTGAATACGCGCACCGGATGGGTGCGGGCCAGCGCGCGGGCGACGCGCTCGGGAACGATGGCGACCAGGTCGCTGTCCTGCACCACGTACGGCAGGGTGGCGAAGCGGGTGACCCGCACCGCGACCCGGTCTTCGAGGCCGTGATCGTGTAATGCCTTGCGCGGACCGGGATGTCCGGTCACGCCCTCCACCACGATGTGGCGTTCGCGGCGCAGATCCGCTTCGGTGACGGTGTCGCCGCGCAGCCGCGGATGCCCGGCCGCGGCCAATCCGGCGTAGCCCTCGCGGAACAGCGGGGTCCGGGTCAGGCGCGGGGAGTCGAGGACCGGACTGGCCACGATGGCGTCGACCGCGCCGCGGGCCAGGCGATCGGTGGCGGTGTCCATATCGAAGGCCTCCACGTCCAGGCTCGCTCGCGGTGCGAGCGCGGCCAGGGCGGACAGCACCAGCGGCAGCACGGTCACCTCGCCGAGGTCGGACAGGCCGAGGGAGAACCGTGTCGGGCGGCTCGGATCGAATTCCGTAGCGGCGCCGAGTGTTTCATCGACCTCGGCGATGGCGGCGCGCAGCGGCGGGTAGAGCCGTTCGGCTTCCGAACTCGGGACCAACCC
This sequence comes from Nocardia sp. IFM 10818, assembly GCF_054655275.1. Classification (NCBI taxonomy): domain Bacteria; kingdom Bacillati; phylum Actinomycetota; class Actinomycetes; order Mycobacteriales; family Nocardiaceae; genus Nocardia; species Nocardia sp. IFM 10818. The sequence continues at coordinate 3,957,284 of NZ_BAAHJH010000001.1, read as the reverse complement.
GCCCGGTCCGCGCACGAACAGCTCATCGTGCAGCCGCCGGCGCAGCTTGCCGAGCCCGTAGCTGACCGTCGGCTGGGTGACGCCCAGCAACTCCGCGGCGGCGGTCACGCTGCGGGTCTCGTACAGCAGCACGAAGGTGCGGACGAGGTTCAGGTCGAACTCGGCGGCCATCGATCTCCTCTATACAAATCGAAAAATACATCTATTGGATTTCTGCCAGCGGGTCAGCCTACCGTGACTGCCATCACTATTCGGCGCCGGCTGTGGCCGGGCCGACACATGAGAAACGAACATCATCATGAAGAAACTGCCGTCGACGCCGGCCGTGCTGTGCTGGCTCATCGTCGTGCTCGAGGGGTACGACCTCGTCGTTCTCGGAGCGGTCATTCCCACGCTCATCGAGCAGCATCACCTCGGATTCACCGCGGCGCGTGCGACATTCGCCGCGACCATCTCGCTGATCGGCGTGGCCATCGGCGCGGTGCTGGTGGGGCCGGTCGCCGATCGATACGGTCGCCGCAAGGTCCTGCTGGGCGCCATCGCACTGTTCTCGGTCTGCACCGCCGCGGTCCCGCTGGCCGGGTCGGTCGCCGTCTTCGGCGCGTTCCGGCTCATTGCCGGGATCGGGCTCGGGGCCTGCCTGCCGACCGCGCTGACGTTCATGGCCGAGCAGGTGCCGCTCGAGCGGCGGGCCTTCGCCAGCACCCTGACCATGACCGGCTATCACGCCGGTGCGGTGCTGACCTCCGTGCTGGCGCTGCAACTGATTCCGCATTGGGAGCCGCTGTTCTATGCCGGCGGCCTGGCCGGTCTGCTCCTGCTGCCGGTGCTGTGGGCCAAACTGCCCGAGTCCGAGGCGTATCTGGCCGCCCGGGCCGCGCCCGAGCGGGTTCCGGCGACCGTCGTGCTCGCGCCCCGGTATCTGCGCACCACGCTGGGCGTGTGGGTCGGGTCGTTCATGGGTCTGCTGCTGGTCTACGGGCTCAACACCTGGTTGCCGAAGCTCATGCGCGATGCGGGATACAACATGTCGACCTCGCTGACGCTGCTGCTGGTGCTGAACGTGGGCGCGATCATCGGCCTGGTGGCGGCGGGCCTCCTGGCCGACAGGCGCGGGACGAAACCGATTGTGCTGCTGTGGTTCGCGGCGGCCGCGGTACTGCTCGCGCTGTTGAGCGTGAAGGTGCCGAGCACCCTGCTGCTCAATGCGCTGGTGCTGGTCACGGGCATCTTCGTGTTCTCGGCGCAGGTGCTCATCTATGCCTATGTCACGCAGGCGTATCCGGCGGCGGTGCGGGCGACCGCGCTCGGCATGACCGCGGGCGTCGGGCGGCTCGGGGCGATTCTCGGTCCGACCTTCACCGGATGGCTCATTGCCGCCGGGTCGGCGTATCCGTGGGGCTTCTATTTCTTCGCCGCGGTCGCGGGCCTGGGCATGCTCGCCATGGCGGCGGTCGCCGGGCTGGCAACAGGCGCGGCCGCACCGGTGGCCGCCGAGACTTCGAAGGGGCAAACCGTATGAAATCCACTCGGACTCAGGTCGCGATCGTCGGCGCCGGGCCGGCCGGGCTCATGCTCTCGCACCTGCTGCACCGGTCCGGAATCGATTCGGTGGTGCTGGACATCCGCACGCACGAGGAGATCGCGACCACCATCCGGGCGGGCATTCTCGAGGCGGGATCGGTTCGGCTGCTGGTGGATTCGGGGGTGTCGGATCGGGTCGTCACCGAGGGCGACCGCCACGACGGCGTGGTGCTGCGGTTCGACGGCGAGAATCACCGCATCGATTTCCAGGAGCTGGTGGGCGAATCCGTGTGGCTGTACCCGCAGACCGAGGTGTTCATCGATCTGGCCGAGCGCCGTAAGGCCGATGGCGGCGATGTGCGGTATGGGATTCGCGATACGGCGGTGGATGTTTCGGGCGAGCGTCCGGTGGTCACCTTCGTCGAGGCCGATGGCAGGCCCGCGCGAGTGGACGCCGATCTGGTGGTCGGCGCGGATGGGTCCCGCTCGATCTGCCGCCACGCCTTCCCGCCGGGCTCCCGCACCGAATGGTTCCGTGAATATCCCTTCGCCTGGTTCGGATTCCTCACCGAGGCGCCGCAATCCCATCCGGAGTTGATCTACGCCCGCTCCGAGCACGGCTTCGCCCTGGTCAGCCAGCGCACTCCGGCCATGCAGCGCATGTACTTCCAGTGCTCGCCCGCCGAACGGCCGGAGGATTGGGACGACGACCGTATCTGGGCCGAGATGCGCCGCCGCGTCAACGGCAACGGTTTCGCGCTGCAGGAGGGGCCGATCAGCGCGAAGATGGTGCTCCCGTTCCGGTCCTTCGTCACCACGCCCATGCGGCACGGCCGGATCCTGCTCGCCGGGGATGCCGCGCACACCGTTCCGCCGACCGGAGCCAAGGGGCTGAATCTCGCGCTCGCGGACGTGAGCGTCCTGCACGAGGTGCTCACCGAATACTTCGCTGGCGACGAGGACGCACTGGAGCGCTACACTCCGCGCGCGCTCGACCGCGTGTGGAAGGCGCAGCACTTCTCCTATTGGGCGACCACCATGCTGCACAGCATCGACGGCGCCTCGGATTTCGACCGCGAACGACAGCGCGCCGAGCTCGCGCTCGTCACCGGGTCCCGGCACGGTGCGGCGTATTTCGCCGAGGGGTACACCGGCTGGTCGCGCCGCTGAGCGTGCGACGATCAGCCATGCGGAAGCGTGTCGGTTTTGTCCAAGACGGCGGCGGCGCTCGTCCGTAGGCTTACGACCGGCACACTTCGCCGCTGATCTTCAGGAGGATGTTTTGACACGGGAACTGGTCTACACGGGCTTCATGTCGCTGGACGGCGTGGTGGATTCGCCGGGCGGCAAGGTCGAGGGTCATCGCAGCGGCGGCTGGGTGATGGAGACCGAATTCGTCCCCGAGGCGTACTCGCTCAAGGGCGAGGAACTGGCCGACACCTCGGCGCTCATGTTCGGGCGCAACAGCTACGAGGCGTTCGCGCCGATCTGGCGCGATTCCGAGGATCACGCCGCGTACAAGGAGCTGCCCAAGTACGTCGTGTCGACCACGCTCAAAGACGATGCGCTGATCGAGGGCTGGGGTCCGATCACCATCCTGCGGTCGGTCGACGATATCGCCGAGCTGAAGAAGGGCGACGGCGGCGCGATCTTCATTCACGGCAGCGCCGAGCTGGCGCGGCGGCTGGCCGACGCGGATCTGATCGACCGCTACAACCTGCTGGTGTTCCCGGTGCTGCTGGGCGCGGGCAAGAGCCTGTTCAGCCGGGCGGACCGCGATAAGCAGAACCTGCGCCTGCGCGAGTCCGCCACCTACTCCAATGGCGTCGCCAAGCTCATCTACGACGTGGTGCGCTGACCGGCATCGAGCGCGATCGCACCGCCGCGGCCCTCGCGGAGTTCCCGCGCGGTGCGCCCGACGTACTGCCGCAGCGCCCGGGCGAGATGGGGTTCGTCGTAGTAGGCGAGCTTGTCGACGACATCGGCCGGGCTCTCACCCGTGGACAACAGGAGCGCGGCGGTGCGGGCCCGCCCGATCTGCCGCACCGCGCCCCGGGTGAGGCCCGTCGCCGCGCGGAAGCGGCGCTCGACCGTGCGATCGGTGGCCGCGGGGCGGTGGCCCCGCAGCACGTCCGCGACCAGGCTGTCGCGGACCACCGCGCCGTCTCGGACGAGCCGTTCGACGAGCGCCTCGGCATCGTCCAGACACGGTGTCTCCCAGCGGGTGCCGTCCAGCCAGAAGCCGCGGTGCGTCACATCCGGCAGCACGATCCCGCTGTCGACCAGGGTCGGCGCGGCCACCGCGCGCAGTGAGGTGCCCACCGCGAATTGGATTCCCACGAAATCCGCCCCTTCGGGCACCGGCGCGGTTCCGGTCCGGCTTTCGGGCCCCGTGACCGACGCGTACGCCACGCCATCCTGCTTCCAGAACACCAACCCCCAGGTCTCGCACGCCACCGAGGTCATTTCCGCGACCTGCTCGCTGCGGCACGTCCACACGGAGTCGATCCACGGCGAATCCGAAGCCCGCGTCTCGAAAACCAATCCCACCGACGTGAGTGTAATCCCGGCTTTGCGCCGCAGCGATTTCGGAGACAACGGCTATGCCGGCGGTTCCGGCGACCACACGCCCACGGCGGTCCCGTCCCGCACGTGCTGCCGGTAGGCGACAACCTTGCCGTGGATGATCTCGAGATTCGCGGTGAGATCCGCGATCTTGGCCCGCACGGCCCGCTCGTGTTCTTCCAGCAGCGCGAGCCGTTCCGGCTCATTGCCCGGCCCGGACCGCACCAGCCCCGCAAACCTCCGGAGTGTGGCGATCGGCATCCCCGACTCCCGCAGGCGGTTGCACAGCAGCAGCCACTCCACATCCGCTTTGTCATAGCTGCGATGCCCACCAGCGGTACGGGGAATCGGGCGCAGGAACAGGTCTTCGCGCTCGAAGAACCGCAGGGCGTGCACGCCCAGACCGGTCGCCTCCGCGACGTCGCCAATGGAAAGTCCACTCATTACCGCTGAACCGCCCTGCCAGAGCTTGACCTAGATCGCACTCTAGATCCTAGCGTTCGCCTCATGACAACAGAGCAGCACGCCAGGACTACCGCGCAGCACACGATCGACTCGGGCTTCGGCGCCCACAGCACCGCCGCCGAGGTCCTCGCCGGCATCGATCTCACCGGCAAGCACGTCCTGATCACCGGCGGCTACTCCGGTCTCGGCGCGGCAGCCACCCGGGCCCTGGTCCACGCCGGCGCGAAAGTCATTGTCCCCGCGCGCCGTCCAGCGCTGGCGCGGCAGGCACTCCACGACCTCGACAACGTCGAAGTACACGAACTCGACCTGGCCGACCTCGACAGCGTCCGCACCTTCACCGACCGGTTCCTGCGCACCGACCGCCCCCTCGACATCATCATCACCAACGCGGGCGTCATGGCCTACCCCCGCCACCTCATCGGCCCCGGCTGGGAAGCCCACCTGGCCATCAACCACCTCGGCCACTACGCCCTGGTCAACCGGCTTCGCCCCGCTCTGGGCCCCGGCTCCCGCATCGTCTCGGTGACTTCCTCCGGCCACTTCCTCTCCGACATCCATTGGGACGACCCGCATTTGCGCCACTCCTACAACCACTGGACGGCCTACGCCCAATCCAAAACCGCCAACGCCCTGTTCGCCGTCCACCTCGACGCGCTCGCCGCACCCCACGACATCCACGCCTTCGCCGTCCACCCGGGCAGCATCCTCACGCCTCTCCAACGCCACATCCCCCACGAGGAACAACTCGCCCAAGGCTGGATCACCTCCGAAGGCCACCACGCCGACGGCTTCAAAACCCCCGAACAAGGCGCCGCAACCGCCTTGTGGGCAGCCACCGCCCCCGAACTCACCGCCCACGGCGGCGCCTACTGCCAGGACTGCACCGTCGCCGCCCCCGCCACCACCGACGACATGCTCATCGGCGGCGTCAAACCCTGGGCGATAGACCCGATTTCCGCATCCCGCCTCTGGACCCTGTCCCGCGACCTCACCGGTGTGGACAGCTTCTCTCGATAGGCCGGGTAGCGTTCGGGGACGAAGCCGAGCGCATGGCCACCCCCAGCGTCGACGACCTCTCAGGGTGACAGTCCATAACGGGTGGCGAGTGCGGCGGCGCGGTCGCTCAGAGAGGTCCGCAACCATTGCGGGGCAAGGGCTTCCGCGTGCGTGGCGAGCTGCCACAGCGCCCATTCGGCATGTCTCGCATCCTGGAAGCTCACCTCGAGCCGCAGCCACCCATCCGCGTCGGTCTCCTCGGTGAGCACTGCCAGCGCGGTGCCCACCAGTTCCTCCCGCCGCGCCGGGTCCACCCGCACCAGCACGGTGATCAGGTCGCCCCCGTTCCGAAACCGCGTGCTCCGTTCCTGCCAGGCCCGGTCCAGATCCACCCGCTCCGGCCGCTGGGCAGGTTCGGAGAGCGCCTCGGCCGCCAGAATCCGGGACAGCCGATAGGTGCGATCCGCACCCGACCTCGTGGCCAGCAGGTAGACGTGCTCGCGCACGATCACCAGCCCGATCGGGTCCACCGTGCGCCATTTCGGGCTCTGATCCACGGCCGCATAGTGAATGCGCAGCTTGTGCCCGGCGAACACCGCCTTCCGAACCTCGGCCACCACGGCATCGGGCACCTCCTCCGCCACCAGTCGCCGGGAGAGCAGATCGGTCTCCGGATCGATCAGCAACCGCTCCGCCGCGTCCGTCGCATTGACCCGATTGCTCTCGGGCAACGCGTCGACCACTTTCCGCATGGCCGAGGCCAGCGCCGACCCCAGCCCGAATGCCTGTGCGCCCCGCCGCGATCCAGCCACCAGCAGCGCCAGCGCCTCCTCGTGATTCACCCCCGTCAACTCGGTCTGAAACCCGGGCAACAACGCAAACCCCCCATGCCGCCCCCGCTCGGCATACACCGGCACCCCCGCCGCCGACAACGCCTCGATATCCCGCAACACCGTCCGAGTCGAAACCTCCAACTCCCGAGCCAACTCCGGCGCAGTCAACCGCCCGTGCCGCCGCAACAGCAACACCAGCGAGACCAGCCGATCAGCACGCATGCAAAAACCTTCTCAGAAATACCCGACACAAGATGTCACGTTTCCTTGGCAGCCTAACCAGCATGTCCAACAAAAACGCCCCCACCAAGCTGCAATGAACCGAATCACCACCATCGGCGTCTACGGCTTCACCGCCGAAACCTTCCTGACCCAACTCACCACCGAAGGCGTCGACCTCCTCCTGGACCTCCGCCAACGCCGAGGCGTCCGAGGCCCCGACTACTCCTGGGCCAACGCCACCCGCCTCCAACACACCCTAGCCACCGCAAACATCCCCTACCGCCACCTCAAAGCCCTGGCCCCCACCACCGCCCTCCGCCACCTCCAATACCGCGAAGACGCCCGCCAAGGCGTAGGCAAACGCAACCGCAAATCCCTCTCCCCCGCCTACACCACCCGCTACACCCAAGAAATCCTCACCCCCTACAACCTCCCCGCCCTCCTTTCCGAACTCCCACCCACCGGAACCATCGCCCTCTTCTGCGTAGAACGCGACCCCGAAGCCTGCCACCGCTCCCTCGTAGCCACCCACCTGAGCACCCATACCGGCCTACCAGTCACCAATCTCCGCCCAACCTGAGCCGGTCACGGCTGTCGAGTCGGTAGACCTCATCTGCGACGAGTTACTCAGTGACACCCTCGTACCGGAGGAATTCAGGATCGAGAAAGTTGTCCCAGTCGTCCGCGTTGCGGTGACACCACTGAACGCCGCCCCACTCGGTGTCTTCAAAGGCGGCTTGGTGCACCACCCTCCCGCGCCAGCGACATTGGGCTCGCACTACGTCGGGGTGGCCATTGATCAACGGCTGTAACCAGGCCGGATCCACCGCGGACACATCATTCCCGTAATAGCAAGGCGTGGTGGGCGTCATCAAGTCCGATGGCCCCGGCGGCGATGACCGGTCGGTCAGCGTCGCGCATGGTCCGATTCCCATGTCAGAGCGGTCATTTCCGGTGCGATAGCTTCCGACAACCGCCATAGTCCAGATGCCGTCTCCAGCCGGTCTCCACCACGATGGAAGGCCAGCGGACGGATATCCACCGGTCGTGGTTTCGACCCGCAACTCGTCGAAACCGTAACGGCAGACCCGACCTTCATCCACGACGTCCCGACGAGCTACGACGTCCTCATCACTGCCCTCGTTGTGACTGCGTCGCCACAGTGCCCGGTACCGGGTCTCGGTATAGCTGTCGTCGATGAAATGTTCCAGCCCGATACCCTTGCCATCGCCGTACTGGATATCGACATACCCTCCCCCATCCTGAACCCGGTAATGGACCGGGACCCAGTAGGAACCGTCCGTACTCCTCCACGGATCCCCATCGTTCGAGCTCACCGCAGCCGCAATCCACTCCGCCTCGCGGCGGTCGATCCGATGACCATGTGCGGCGTAAACGCGCAGGAAGCACGTGAAGATATTCGACACCCGATCATGATCATCGACCAGAGCCGACCACTCCAGCTCTTATTCCGCTCCACATCGATCGCCCGCCAACCCGACAGGCGATCGAGACACGCGTTACCGGCGACCGGTGGGCCAGGCCACCGATCACCGGTCGTTCGGATGGATCTGTCACCGCGACAGCGAGTTCCGCAGATCGGTGACGGTGGCGCGCCGCTCGTAGGCGATCCAGCCGAAGATCGCGGCCAGCACCAGCGGGAAGATCGCCATCGACGGCTTGTCGGCGATGAAGGCCTGCGTCCCCGCGGCGAGCACGGTCAGCACCGACAGCCCCGCCGCAGCCAGGGCGCTCAGTCGCGGCACCATCAGGCCGATACCGCCGGCGACCTCCACCACGCCGATGAAGACGAGCAGCCCGAGCGGGATGGTGAGATTCTCGGGGGCGTTGTCCATCAGCATGTTCGGGATGACGAGCTTGGGCCCGCCGGAGGCGATGATGAAGAACAGGCCGAGCACGATCTGCAGGGTCCACAGCACCCGGTTGCGGGTCTTGCCGGGGCGGTGGGCGAGGTCGGTGGAGAAGTTGGCGGTGGGGTTCGCGGTGGTCATGTCGGGTCCTTCTGGTCGGTCGCGCCGGGTTGGTAGCGCGTTCACCGGATAGGACGGAGCGCGGTCTCGAGATTCATCGCCGCCCGCGAAAGAAAGGGGCTTAGGCTCGGGACGTGCACTTGGAGCTGGTGACGATCGTGGTGGCGGAGTATGAGCCGGCGATCGACTTCTTTGTGGGGGCGCTCGGGTTCGAATTGGCGGAGGATTCGCCGTCGGTGACCAATGATGGTCGGCCGAAGCGGTGGGTTGTGGTGCGGCCGCCGGGCGGGGGTACGGGGATTCTGCTTGCTCGCGCCGATGGCGAGCGGCAGGTGACTGTCGTTGGGGACCAGGTGGCGGGGCGGGTGGGGTTCTTTCTTCGTGTGGAGGACTTCGATGGTGCTTATCGTCGGATGGCTTCCGCGGGAGTGGAATTCGTGAGCGAGCCTCGGGATGAGGACTACGGCCGGGTTGCCGTGTTCATCGATGTGTCGGGGAACCGCTGGGATCTGCTCGGCCCGTCAGGCAGAGGATCGTCAGCAGCGGGAAGATCACCAACGGCGTTATGAAGACGGGGCTGGGGGGCGTGGAGTAGTAGAAGGCGTCGATCGGGATCCGGGCGAGCACTGCCGCGAACAACTGGCCGAGGGTGACCAGCCATGCTCCCGCCAATATTAGGGAGCGTCCGGATGGCCTGCCTCGCAACAGGAATACCGCGCCGCTGGCCAGCAGGGCGGCGATGAGCAGGAATGCGATGCCGAGCAACGACATGAGGTCGTCGGCGGAGATCGTCGAATCGCCGATCGACAGGTAGTCGTTGTCCTGCCACTTGCCTTCCTGGGACTGCATCCACATGCCGAATGCCAGCATGAGCCATACGAGTGCGCCGAGGATCGCGAAGCCTGCCGCGATCCGATACCGCGTCTGCCGGTGCTGGGCCCAGCCCCGCTTCACCCGCACAACTGCGGATTCGTCCCCAGGCATCGACTCCCCCTCGTTCCGAGTTATCGCCTTCGCGGACAGACGTTATCGGTTCATGGTCACGCGGTTAGCATCGGGCGATGACACCGCGCGATGAAGATGGATACGGCATCGATGTCGACCCGGAGCGGATCGACGTGGATCGAGTCCACCACTGGCTGTCGACCGATACGTACTGGGCGCTGGGACGTGAGTGGGAGATCGTCGAGCGGGCGATCCGCGGGTCACTGAACTTCGGTGTATACGACGCCGACGGGGAGCAGGTTGCCTACGCTCGTGTTGTCACCGACAAGGCAACCTTCGCCTGGCTCTGCGATGTCTATGTGGATCGCGAGCATCGCGGCAAAGGTCTCGGCAGGCGGCTCGTCGCCGCAGTTCGTGACCACCTCGCGTCCTACAAGATCAGGCGAATCGCGCTGGTGACATTCGACGCCCACAGCCTGTACGCCGAGGCCGGTTTCGCCCCTCTGACGGATCCACAGAATTGGATGACGCTCATCGCCGAGGGATGAGCCGGTCCCGAACGGGCAACACCGCCGTGTGCGCAGGAAATCTCGCGCGTCGTATGGTCCCGGCAGAGCGGAATGGTCCGAGCTTCGGAGGTGGGTGTGAACGCGGTGGCGACGCCGAGTGTGGGGTTGGCGGCGTTGTGTTTGGTGTTGGTGGCGGGGACGGTCGTGGTTTACCGGGTGGCCGGGTTGGGGGCGATGGCGGTTGCGCCGGGGGCGGCGGTGCGGGCGGTGGGGCAGCTGACGGTGGTGGCGTTGGTGTTGGCGGTGGCGTTGTCGCGGTTGTGGTCGTCGGTGTTGGTGCTGGGGGTCATGTTCGGGGCGGCGGTGGTCACGGCGGCGCGGCGGAGTGGGGCCGGGTGGTCGGGGGCGTGGGTGACGGTGTCCATCGGGGTGGGTGCTGTGGCGACGCTGACGCCGATTCTGGTCAGCGGTGTGGTGCCGTTGACCGGGGTGGCGGTGGTGCCGATCGGAGGGATTGTGTTGGGGGGCACCATGACTGCGACATCGCTGGCCGGTCGGCGGGCGCTGGATACGTTGCGGGATCGCCATGGGGAGGTGGAGGCGGCGCTCAGTTTGGGGTTCACCGATCGGGATGCGCGGCTCGAGATTATTCGGACGACCGCCGGGGATGCCCTGCTGCCGGGCGTCGATCAGACTCGGACCGTCGGATTGGTCACGCTGCCAGGGGCTTTCGTCGGAGTGCTGATGGCGAGCGGGTCCGCGGCGCAGGCCGCCGCTGTCCAGGTACTGGTCCTGCTGGGACTGCTGCTCGCGCAGTCGTGCGCGGTCGCGACGACGATCGAACTCGTTGCGCGCGGGCGTATTTCGCGCACAACGGCCCGGTAGCCGAGAGAGGCGAGCAGGTCCTCGCGGGAGGGACGGTGCGAGGACCTGCTCGGGTGCGGTGCGCTCGGATTGGAGGGAGCGGCCGCGGTCAGAGGGGGGTGAAGTCCCGGCTCGCGATGTAGGTCGGGCGGGGGGACGCCGCGGCGTAGGGGTCTACGAGGGTGTTCTCCACGCTGTTGAAGACCAGGAAGATATTCGAGCGGGGATAGGGCGTGATGTTGTTCGACGAGCCGTGCATGATGTTGGAGTCGAACAGCAATGCCGAGCCTGCGGGGCCGGTGAACTGGGTGATGCCGTATTTGCCGGCCAGATCGGCGATGTCGGCGGGCGAGGGGACGCCGATCTGCTGCTCCCGCAACGAATTCTGGTAGTTGTCGGCCGGGGTCTCGCCTTGGCACGGGACGAAGGTGCGGTGGGAGCCGGGCATGACCATGAGGCTGCCGTTGTACGGGTAGTTGTCCGTCAGGGCGATGGACAGGCTCACCGCGCGGGGTGCGGGCATGCCGTCTTCGGCGTGCCAGGTTTCGAAATCCGAGTGCCAGTAGAAACCGGTGCCCTTCATGCCGGGCATGTAGTTGATCCGGGTCTGGTGCAGGTAGACGTCCGAGCCCAGGATCTGGCGGGCCAGGCCGGCGACGCGGGTCTCGCGCACCAGATCCGCGATCATCGGGCTCAGCTTGTGCACCTCGAAGATGGAACGGACGGTGTTGGAGGACTTTTCGATGATCACCCGGTCATCGAGCCGCAGCTCGGGTTCCCGGCCGAGGCGATCGATGGCGATGGCGAAATCGGTGACCTCATCGGGATCGAGCAGCCGGTTCACGACCGCGAAGCCGTCGGCCTCGAAGTTCGACAGGGCCGGGGTGCCGATCTCACCCCACACGGTGCGGTCGGTCCGCTCCACATGCGGGAGCGGTTGCGCGGTGCGGGTGGGGTAACGGTCGATGCGGGTGGTGTCGGGCAACGACATTCGTTGGGGACTCCTGTGATTCGTTACTGGGCGGGAACCGCTACGAGCGGGTAGACGCCGTTCTCGTCATGGACTTCCTGACCGGTGACCGGCGGGTTGAACACGCACAGCATGCGCATGCGCGCCCGCACGTCGAGCCGGTGCCGTTCGTGGCCGTTGAGCAGGTACATCGAGCCGGGGCCGAGCTCATAGGTGACGCCGTTGTCGAGATCGGTGAGCGTGCCCTCGCCTTCGATGAGCCACACGGCCTCCACATGATGCCGATAGTGGAATTCGTGCACGCTGCCGGCGTCGATGGTGGTCTCGTGGAAGGAGAATCCGACCCCGTCGCCGCCGAGGATGATGCGCTTGCTGCGCCAGCCCACGCCCGCCACATCGCGGTCGGTGCCGGTGATTTCCGCCGTGGTGCGCACGATCATGTCAGTGCCCCCGCCCGCCGCACACCACATCCACCGACGCGGCCAGGATTTCCAGGCCGTGATCGAGCTCGGCATCGGTAATCGTCAGCGGCGGAAGCAGTTTCACCACTTCGTCCTCGGAGCCCGAGGTCTCCACCAGCAGCCCGTTCTCGAAGGCGACCTGCGATACCTTGCCCGCGCGCGACGCATCGTCGAACGCGATTCCGTGCACCAGGCCGCGCCCGCGCACCGACAGACCGTCGAATGCGGCGACCACACCGCTGAGCGCCCGGTGCACCCGCTCCCCCTTGGCCAGGGTCGCCGACTCCAGGGCGTCACTGCCCCAGTAGTGCTCCAGCGCCACCCGCGCGGTGACGAAGGCCGGGTTGTTCCCGCGGAAGGTGCCATTGTGCTCGCCCGGCTTCCACTGGTCCAGCTCCGGTTTGAACAGCACCAGCGCCATCGGAAGCCCATAGCCGCCAATGGATTTCGACAGAGTGACGATATCGGGCGTGATCCCGGCGGTCTCGAAGGAGAAGAACGGCCCGGTGCGCCCGCAGCCCATCTGCACATCGTCGACGATGAGCAGGATCTCCCGCGCCGCGCACAGATCGGCCAGTCCGCGTAGCCATTCGGCCCGCGCGACATTCACGCCGCCCTCGCCCTGTACGGTCTCCACGATCACCGCCGCGGGCTTGTCCAGCCCCGAGGAGCGGTCGTCGAGCGCCCGCGCCATCCACTGGAACGGATCGGTGTCCATATCCGCCAGGTAGCCGTCATAGGGCAGCGAGGTGGCGTGCTGCAGCGGCACGCCCGCTCCGGCCCGCTTGGCAGCATTGCCGGTGACCGCCAGCGCGCCCAGCGTCATCCCGTGAAAGGCATTGGTGAAGTTCAGGATCTCGGTGCGCCCGGTCACCTTGCGCGCCAGCTTGAGCGCCGCCTCCACCGCATTGGCGCCGGTCGGCCCCGGGAACTGCACCTTGTAGTCGAGCCCGCGCGGCTCCAGCACCAGGCGCTGCACCGTCTCGAGCAGCCGCCGCTTGGCGACGGTCGACATATCCAGCGCATGGGTGATCCCGTCGCCGGCGATGTACTCCAGCAGCGCGTCCTTGAGCACCGGGTTGTTGTGCCCGTAGTTCAGCGCGCCCGCGCCGGCGAAGAAGTCCAGGTAGTCCCGGCCGTTCTCGTCGTGGATCCAGGCACCGGAGGCGGTGTCGAACACGGTCGGCCAGGAGCGGCAGTAGCCGCGCACATTCGACTCGAGGGCGTCGAAGATCGTCATCTCGGTGGTGGTCATCGGCGAATCTCCTGATCGTTTGCCGGCGCTATGCGGTACAGCAGCTCGGCTTCATGGCTGTCGGGGAAGTGGCCGGGGGTGAAGAGCGGGGTTCTGGTCATGGCGGACCGGCGCCGGCGCGCCAGCGCGCCGAACATGGCGATGGAGGCGGTGTTGTCCGGCGAGATGGTGGTCTCGAGCAGGGAAACGCCTTGATCGGCAAGGCTTTCCAGCAGCACGTCGATCATGGCGACGCCGATGCCGCGACCGCGGAAGGCGTGATCGACGGCGACCTGCCAGACGAACAGCGTGTCCGGCTGCTGCGGGCGTACGTATCCGATGACGAATCCGGCTACTTCACCGCCGATTTCGGCGACGACGGAGGTGGTCGCGAAGTCGCGGCACCAAAGGAGATACGCGTAGCTCGAATTCGCGTCCAGAACCCGGGAGTCCTTGGCGATGCGCCACATCCGGCCGCCGTCGTCCAGTAACGGATTGCGTACCAGGATCGATGGTTTCACAGACGATGCCGGTGGCATCGCGGATCGCACGGGCTTGGTCAGCAGGGTTTGCTGAGTTTTAGCGTGAGAGTTCCTGAATTGTGTCTGCATGACCGCTTCAGACTTTCAAAGGAACTTTACGAACTCCCGTGCGAGATCTTTGCGATCTCATGACGATCGCTCTGCACATCGAGCCGATAGCCCAGTCCGCGCACGGTGACGACCAGGCGCGGAGCCCCGGGATCGCGCTCGATCTTGGTCCGCAACCGTCGCACGTGCACGTCTACAATGCGTTCGTCACCGAAAAACTCTCCGTCCCAGACCCGTTCGAGCAGCACGCCGCGACTGAGCACGCGCCCGGCATTGGTGGCCAGCTCACACAGCAGCCGGAATTCGGTGACGGTGAGATGCAGGGGTTCCTCACCCCTGCGCACCAGGCCGCCGTCGGGCGAGAGCACCAGCGGATGATCCGAATGGTCTTCCAGCACAATCTCTGTCAGCGGTTCGGGCAGATCGTCGGCGCCGTTGTCCCGCTCCGCCAGCCGGGCCCGGCGCCGCAGCGCGCGCATGCGGGCCGAAATCTCCTTGATGACGAACGGTTTGCTCACGAAGTCGTCCGCGCCCGCTTCCAGCGCCGCCACCACATCGTGGGTGTCGTCGCGCGCGCTGATGACGATGATCGGCACATCCGAATCGCGCCGCACCTCCCGGATACAGGTGAATCCATCCATATCGCCGAGCATGAGATTGACGATCATGACATCGGGTTCGCCGTGATTGCGGAGATGTTCGAGCGCCGCGTCCACCTCCCAGGCCTCGGCGACCTCGTAGCCCTCGTCCTCCATGGCGACCCGCAATGCCCCGCGGACCCGGTCGTCGTCTTCCACGATCATCAGGTTCGCACCCATCACCCATCCTCTTCGACAGCGGACACGTTCGCGCCCTCGGCGAGCGACATCGGTTGCACGCCGCACACGAAGATAGCGAGTACCCGTTCAGCTAACCGTCAAACCGGACAATGGCCCTCCACATAGGGCCGCGAGGCGGCAAAACGCCGACCACCAGCCGTTATGCACTCCAGCTACCGGCTGTTTCTTGACGGCTTCCTTACAACGGGATTGCGAACATGTTCCCGCCGACCTGGCTGCTGGCTCATCCGGGCCAGCGCTGCACATCGACGACAATCCAGCAGTCCCCCAGCGTCGACCCCTCGCCGCGCCGCCGGGTTCACTCCGGATCCGGCCGCCGATGCCTGCCTCCCATATCGGTCACGGGATGCGCACGCGCGGGCGGCAATTCGAGCGTCGGGTGATCGGGACCCGGATCGTCGCGCCGCGGATCACCCACCGCGCGGCGTAGTTCCGCGATGAAGGCCTCCACCGACCCGTAACGCGGCAGCACTTCGGCCAGCAGGCGCTGCGCGCTGGTCGCCATCATCCGCACTCACCTCACGTCGAGCGTTGCCGGCGTGAAGGTCTCACCCCGCGATTGGACAGCCACCGGGAGCGCAGGGCGAGACCTTCACCCCTCGATCGGTACCGGCAGCACACCATCTGTCCGGACCGCCGACCACAGTAACCGCGCGCATCCGACATCCAGCGCCTGATGAGATGACGAATCGTGCCAACCTTCTGACATTCAGCGAACCGGTCGCAACTTTTCGGCCGGGATGTCCGCGATGGCCCGGAGGTGACCGTTGTCACGATGCCAACCGCCCGCATCCGGACTAATTTCGGGAATTAGCGAAATAACGAAGGATGGTGGCGTGCTCGACGAGTGCAAGGCACTGGCGAACGAGACCCGGTTGCGAATCCTGGAGTGGCTCAAGCAGCCGCAGACGCACTTCCCCGGACGTGCGGCGGATACGGCCGAACTGGGCGTGTGCGCGGGCCTCATCCAGCAGAAGGCGGGCGCCTCCGCCTCCACCATCTCGGCACACCTGGCGATCCTGCAACGCGCCGGCTTCCTCACCGCGACCCGGCGCGGTCAATGGATGTACTACCGCCGCGACGAGGCCCGCATCCGCGAGTTCACCGCTCTCCTGCACAGCCGGCTCTGATATCGAAAGGCAGTCCTCCCATGCCCCTGGCGCTGTCCATCCTCGACCTGGCGACCATCGCGCCCGGCCAGAGCGCGCGCGAAAGTTTCGGCAACAGCGTGCAGTTGGCGCAGGCCGCCGAGCGCAGCGGCTACCGCCGCGTCTGGTACGCCGAGCACCACAACATGCGCTCCATCGCCTCCAGCGCCACCAGCGTGCTCATCGCCCATATCGCCAATCACACCAGCACGATTCGGCTCGGCGCGGGCGGCATCATGCTGCCCAACCACTCCCCGCTGGTGATCGCCGAGCAGTTCGGCACCCTGGAAACCCTGCATCCGGGCCGTATCGACCTCGGCCTGGGCCGCGCGCCCGGCAGCGATCAGAAGACCATGTACGCACTGCGCCGCGATCCGGCCTCGGCCGATTCCTTCCCGCAGGACGTGCTCGAACTCCAGGGTTTCCTCAACGGAAATACCCGCGTGCCCGGCGTCAACGCCGTCCCGCGCCCGGAAAACGGTGTCCCCCTCTACATCCTGGGCTCCTCGCTGTTCGGCGCCCAGCTCGCCGCGCACCTGGGCCTCCCCTACGCCTTCGCCTCGCATTTCGCCCCCGACGCCCTGCATCGGGCGGTGGATGTCTACCGCGAAACCTTCCAGCCCTCCGAGCAATTGGCCGAGCCCTACGTCATGGCCGGTATCAATGTCTTCGCCGCCGACGACCGCGATGCGGCCGAAGCCCAGAAGACCATCGCCTACCGCTCCCGCGCTCGCGCCATGATCGCTCGCGGCCCCTCCACCCCCAACTACACCGACGCCGAGATCGACGCATTCCTGGCCTCCCCCAATGGAAGCCACCTCATGGCCATGACCAAATACACCGCCGTGGGCACCCCCGCCGAGGTCGACGCCTACCTCGCCGACTTCGCCGCCTCCATCCGGGCCGACGAACTCATCACCGCCCACTACGCCACCGAGATCGCCGACCGCATCCGCTCGGTCGAACTCACCGGCCGCACCCTCGGCGCCACCCACGAGCCGGTCGCCGGATAACCCACCGCGAACTGCCGGCCGCATTCAGGCCAGCAGTTCGCGGACCAGCACTCCGCACCACCACTGCTCGACCCGATCCGCGGACCACCCGCGCTCGACGGTCAGCGTCAGATACACATCGATATTGCACAGCGCGGCATAGATATCGACTGCCGACGCCACATCCAGCCCCGCGCGCAGCGTGCCCTCCGGCCAGGACGAGAACACCTGCACGCGGGTTCGATCACCTGCGGCCCGGCCATCCCGATAGGCCTGCGCCAGTTCGGGTTCGGTACGCCCCGCCTCCCGCACCAGCATGATCACATCCCCCGCCCGCTCGAACAGCCGCCGGTCGTATCCCGCGATCGCGCCCAATTGCCGCGCCGGATCACCCGCATCCGCTTCGAGCCCGGCGATCATCCGCGCCGCATCCGCCGACAGATCGGCCGCATCCACCAGCGCCTTGGTCAACCCCGACTTGTTCCCGTAGGCCGCGTACACGGTGGGCACCGAAACCCCGGCCTCCCGCGCCACATCACGCACGGTCGTGGCCGCCCACCCATGGGCCAGGAACAGCTTTCGCGCCGCCTCGGCGATCTCCGCACTCGTCTGCTTCGCCTGCGCCGCCCGGCGCAACGAGTCGTACCGGCGCCGCTCCGGCTCCGAATCCATCTCTTCCCCATTTCATTTTTCGGTGCTTATATTGAATATATGATACAGAAACTCACCAGTGGGGACGCCCTCTCCCACGCCCGGATAGGCGGCGTGTCCGCCATCGGCTTCGCGCTCGTCATTCTCGGCGTCAACCTGGCCCTGCTACCCATTCGTCCACCCACAACCGGCGCTGCCATCGACAAGGTCGCCGCGTTCTACACCGACCACGGCGACTCCGCCGGCGCGATCATGGCGGTCATCCCCCTGGGCTGGATCCTCTCAACCGTCTTCGCCGCCAGCGGCGTCGCGGCACTCTGGTCCACCGAACGCCGCACCGTATCCGCCTGGGCCCTGGTGGGTTTCGCCGGAGTACTCCTCCAGAACGGGGCCTTCGCCATGGTGGTGGCCCTCCGCTCCGCCCTCGCCGCAACCCCCGACCACTCCACCCCCGCCATCGCCGGCCTGTGGACCCTCCACGACGCGATCTTCCTGCTGAACGGCACATTCCTGGCGCTGGCCCTGCTCGGCTTCTCCCTGGCCGGGCGCCACGCCGATCTGCTCCGCCCCTGGCACTACACCCTCGGATTGGTCGCCGCCGCAGGCCAATTCCTCTCCGCCCTCCTGACCCCGGCCATGCTCGACCAGGGCGGCCCCCTCACCCTGATCGGCCTCGTCAGCTGGCTGATGTGGATCGTCTGGCTGATCGCCTACGGCCTCGCCCTGTTCCGCCTGCCCGCCGCGGCTCACGCCAGGTAGTACACCAATTGCGGGGCGGCTTCGACCGGGTGCTGGGCGTCGATGCCCTGGTTGATGGGGCGGAATCGCCAGCCGCTGACGCGGTCGAGGGCGCCGAGCACCAGGCCGCTGTTCGGGAGACCGCTGAGCTGGCTGCGGGCGATCTCGGTGTTCGAGGTCTGGTCCACGACGCGGCAGTAGGCGTTGGCGATCTCGGCGAAGGATTGGCCGGTGTAACAGGTGACGAGGAAGAGGACCGTGGTGACCGAGGAGGACAGACGGGTGAAGTCCACCGAGATGACCTCGTTGTCGCCGCGGCCTTCGCCGGTGATGCTGTCGCCGTGGTGGCGGACGGCGCCGTCGGCGGAGTTGAGCTGTTCGTGGTAGACGACGTCGACGAGTCGGTCGGCGCTGAAGAGGAAGGCGGCGATATTGAGGTCGATATCGGGGGCGCGCCCCAGGGAGGGGTCCCAGCCGAGGCCGACGGTGATGTATTCGGGGCTCGCGCCGCGGTCGTCGCGGAACGCGTTGGACACCACGTGATTTCCTTCCGCCAGAGCTGTACCCGTAAAGATGCCGTATGAATCGAGCCGGCGCAAACCGCCTCGCGGGCGGACCGGCAGGTTTGCGCGATTGGCCGAAGATGCTTCGGATGATCTGCCCGGATCGGACACGGATCCGTTGGATCGAATAGTGAACCACTAGTTCAGAGAATATTCTTCAACACTATGGCGATCTACCCGCATAATCTTCATACTTCACACCATCACCCGGCATGACCTGCCGGTTCAGTCGACATGACTCCGAGGAGTGTGAAATGAAGGTCGGAATCCCCCGCGAGGTCAAAAACCACGAGTACCGGGTTGCCTGCACCCCCGCCGGTGTGCGCGAACTGGTCTCGCGCGGGCACGAGGTGTACATCGAAACCGGCGCGGGCGCCGGGTCCACCTTCGAGGACGACGCCTACCGCTACGCCGGCGCGCGGGTGCTGGACACCGCCGATGAGGTGTGGGGCATCGCGGATCTGGTGCTCAAGGTGAAAGAGCCCGTGGCCGAGGAGTATTCGCGCATGCGCGCGGGCCAGACGCTGTTCACCTATCTGCACCTGGCCGCGTCCAAGGAATGCACCGACGCGCTGCTGGCCTCCGGCATCACCTCCATCGCCTACGAGACGGTCACCGGCCGCGACGGCTCGCTGCCGCTGCTGGCGCCGATGAGCGAGGTCGCCGGACGGCTTGCGCCGCAGGCCGGTTCATACCATCTGATGCGCAGCGGCGGCGGCCGCGGCGTGCTCATGGGCGGCGTGCCGGGCGTGCGGCCGGCGAATGTGGTCGTGATCGGCGCGGGCGTGTCCGGCCGCAACGCCATTGCCGTGGCGCACGGTATGCACGCCGCGGTCACGGTGCTGGATCTGAACATCACCCGCCTGCGCGAGATCGACGATCTGTACCACGGGCAGGTGCGCACCGTCATGTCCAACCGCCACGAGGTGGAGACCCTGGTCCGCGAGGCCGATCTGGTCATCGGCGCGGTGCTGGTGCCCGGCGCCAAGGCCCCCACCCTGGTGTCGAACGAGCTGGTGGCGCAGATGAAGCCGGGTTCGGTGCTGGTGGACATCGCCATCGATCAGGGCGGCTGCTTCGCCGACTCGCGCCCCACCACGCACGAGAACCCGACCTACCGGGTGCACGATTCGATCTTCTACTGCGTGGCCAATATGCCCGGCGCGGTGCCGCACACCTCGACCGTGGCGCTCACCAATGCCACCCTCCCCTACGCCATCGCCCTGGCCGAGCAGGGCTGGCAGCGCGCCACGGCCGCCGATCCGGGCCTGGCCGCGGGCCTGAGCACCCATGACGGCGTGCTGCTGTCCGAATCCGTCGCCGCCGCACACGGTTACACCGCGCAGAGCCTGGTGGCCTGATCATCCCGATCCGGCGGGCGCGGTCAGGACAGCGACTGCCGCCCGCCGGGTCGCACGTGCTCGAAGATGAGAATGGTCTCCGTCGAGGCCACCGCCGGATGCGCGCTCAGATGCTCCAGCACGAACCCGCGCAGCTGCGTGGAGTCGGCCGTGGCCACGTGGATGAGGTAATCATCGGCTCCCGCAATGAAATACACGTTCTCGACCTCGGGCAGCGCCGCCATCTGCTCGCCGAAGGCGGCCAGATTGTGGCGCGCTTCGGCGGTGACGCGGACCGCGATCATGGCCTGCAGCGCGCGGCCGAGCGCGGCCGGGTCGATATCGGCGTGGAACCCCCGGATCACGCCGCGCTCGATGAGGCCGCGCACCCGCCCCAGGCAGGTGGACGGCGCGATGCCCGCCACGGCCGCGAGCGCATTGTTGGTGATGCGCCCGTCGCGGGAGAGTTCGGCCACCAGCACCCGGTCGATGTCATCGATCGGGGCCGGTGGCCGAGGGGGTTCCGCCGGCCGTCCGGGCGTCGAAGGTGATTTCCTCACCCAGGAACTGTATCGAACGAAATTCGCCCGATCCGCCGATCGGGCGAGCTGATCTTCAGGCCGGCCGTCTCCTCTGTCACTGATCCGGCAGCGCCGATCGATCCGGCAGCGCCGATCTCGGGCGCATCGAATGCCGCGCTGTTCTCGGCGACCCACTGCCGGAACGGCCTGGCCGGTATTCCGGTGATCCGTTCCACGGTGTCGCGCACCCGCACCGAGTCGTCGGTGATATCGCCGCCGGTCACGTCGAGCACCGCATCGGCGGCATCGCCGAAGACCGCGACCATGAATGCGCGCGCCTGCTCCCGGGTGATCTCGGTGAACGGAATCTCGCGGCGCAGCGCCGCGGCGATGGTCGCGACCTGCTGCCGGGCCGTCACCCGTTCCGGGCCGGTCAGGGCGTATGTCCGGCCGTAGTGGCCCGGTTCGGTGAGCGCCACCCGCGCCACCGCCGCGATATCGGCCGGGTGGATGGTGGGCAGCCCGATATCGGCGTAGGGCGCGCGGACCGTCTCGCCCGCGCGAATCGTGTCCGCCCACATCAGGCTGTTGGCCGCGAACTGCGTGGGCCGCAGGATCGTCCAGTCCATGCCGCTGCGCTGAAGCAGCTGCTCGACCTCGGCGTTCTCGATGGCGGGACCCAGTCGCGGGTGGGTTTGGACGGTAATCGACGACACCAGCACCACATGCCGCACGCCCGCGCGGCACGCGGCGGCGAGAATCTCGGCGTCGGGGCCGAGCCGCGGCAGCAGGAATATCGATCGCACGCCCGCGAAGGCCGGTTCGAGCGAGGCCACATCCTCGAAGTCGGCTTCGACCACCTCGACGCTCACGGGGAAGGCGCCGCGGGCGGCATTGCGGGTGAGGGCGCGCAGCGGGCCCGCGCCGTGGTCGTGCAATTGCCGCAGCAGGGCGGCGCCGATGTTTCCGGTCGATCCGGTGACAAGAATCATGAACAGCCTCTTTTCGCGCGTAGTGACCGATCCGCAACGACGCTAGAACCTCAATTCGCGTTGAGGTCAAGGGCTCTCGTGGCCGATGGCGCCGGGATGCGCCGCGCCGGTAGCCATCACTCTGCGAATCGCATACCGCGGGAGCGGCATTCGACTTTCGGCCACACTCGCGAGGGCGGAGCGTCAGTATTTTCTCCACTACGAAGCGGAAAATAGCTGAACTGTTGCTCTGGTACGGTCGAGGAGCCGGAATTGCGCGACGAATCGAAGGTTGAAGGTTAGAGCTGGTGTCTGCCGAGACTCTCGCGGTCCGTCGTGCCCGTCGGCCGCGGATTCGGAAGCCGCGGGTATGCACCCTGCCGCAGCTGCTGGAGACGGCGGTGGACCTCGATCCCGAGGCGTGCGCGCTCCGATTCGCCGGTCAGTCGCTGACCTATGCCGAACTCGACGCGCGGTCCGCACGGCTGGCGCGGGTGCTGATCGGGCGCGGGCTGGGACCGGGCGATGCGGTGGTGCTGGCGCTGCCCCGATCCATCGACTCGGTGGTCGCGGTGTGGGCGGTGGCCAAGGCGGGGGCGGCATTCGTTCCGGTGGATCCGCGCTACCCGCGCGAGCGCGTGGCGCACATGGTCGGCGATTGCGGGGCCGCGTTCGGGCTGACGCTGTCGGCGTTCCGCGGCGAACTGGATGCGGCCGTGCGGTGGCTCGAACTCGATACCCCCGCATGCGCCGAGGAGCTCGCGCGCGCCGCGGCGGAACCGGTGCACTTCAGCGAACGCGTGCGGCGGCTGCACGGCGCGGACCTCGCCTATCTGATCTACACGTCCGGATCGACCGGCAAGCCGAAGGGCGTGGCCGTGACGCACGCCGGCCTGGCCGGACTGTGCGCCGAGCAGGCGCGGCGGTTCCGGACCACCGCGGCATCGCGGACCCTGCATTTCGCCTCGCCGAGCTTCGACGCGTCCATTCTGGAGCTGCTGCTCGCGGTCGGGGCCGGAGCGACCATGGTCGTGGTCCCGCCCGACATCTACGGCGGCGACGAACTGGCCGAGCTGCTGCGGGACGAGTGCGTGACGCACGCGTTCATCACCCCGGCGGCACTGGCGGGGCTCGAGAATACGAATCTCCCGGACTTGCGCACGGTGATCGTCGGCGGCGAGGCGTGCCCGGCGGAGCTGATGGAGCGCTGGGCGCACGGGCGGGCGTTCTTCAACCTCTACGGCCCGACCGAGACGACCGTGGCGGCCACGATCAGCGAGGAGCTGCTGCCGGGCGATCCGGTCACCATCGGCGGGCCGGTCGCCGGGATGACGGCGCTGGTGCTCGATGCGCGCCTGGCGCCGGTGCCCGATCGGGTGGCGGGCGAATTGTATTTGGCGGGACCGGGATTGGCGCGCGGCTATCACGGCCGGGCCGGGCTGACCGCGGCCCGGTTCATCGCGCATCCCGATGGCAGCGGTGAACGGCTCTACCGCACAGGCGATCTGGTGCGCTGGATGACCAGCGAGGACGGCATCGCGCGGTTGCAGTACCTCGGCCGCACCGATGCGCAGATCAAGATTCGCGGATTCCGGGTGGAGCCGGGCGAGATCGACGCCGCGCTCATGAGCTCCCCCGCGGCGGCCTTCGCCACCACGGTGGTGCGGCGGCTGCCCAGTGGCGCGGACGCCCTGGTGTCGTATGTGGTTCCGGCGCCGGGATCGCCGTTCGATGCCGAGGCGCTGCGGGACTGTGCGCGACGGCAGTTGCCCCGGCACGCGGTGCCCGCCGCCATTATGGCGATCGACAGCATTCCGCTCACGCCGGTCGGCAAGCTCGATGGCGCGGCCCTGCCGGAGCCGGTGTTCACCGCGCGGGCGTATCGGGAACCGGTGACGCCGGCCGAGCGCACCGTGGCCGAGGTCTTCGCCGAGCTGCTCGGCGCGCCCCGGGTGAGTGCGGACGACGATTTCTTCGAGCTGGGCGGCAATTCGCTGCTCGCGACGCGGGCGGCGGGCCGATTGCGGGCCGCGCTGGGGATCCGTGTCCCGGCGCGCACCGTATTCGAGCATCCCACCGTGACGGCCTTGGCGGCGGCCCTGGACGCGCTCGCCACCACGCCCGCACGGTATGTGCCCTTGACCGCCCGTGAACGCGGCGAGCACACCCCGCTGTCGCTGGCGCAGCAGCGGATGTGGTTCCTGGCCCGGCTGGATCCGGCGTCGCCCGCAAACAATATTCCGGTGGCACTGCGTCTTTCGGGCAGTGTGCGTATCGATGCACTCACTGCCGCGATGCGTGATGTGCTGGAACGGCACGAAGTGCTGCGCACGATCTACCCGGAGCACGAGGGCGCCGGCTACCAGTGCATCCTGCCCGCCGAACAGGTGACGCTGGATCTGACGCCCACCGAGACGACCGATACCGAGCTGCGCCGGGAACTCACCGAATACCTGAGCACGGGATTCGACGTGACAACCGATGTGCCGTTGCGCGCCCGGATATTCCGGCTCACGGACACCGAGTTCGTCCTGGCGCTGGTGGTCCATCACATTGCGGCGGACGGCTCCTCGCTGGCGCCGCTGACGCGAGACCTGATGCTGGCATACGGTGCACGCACGCAGGGCATGCCACCCGCGTGGACGCCACTGCCGGTGCAGTACGCCGACTTCGCGCTCTGGCAGCGCGAGGCGCTCGGTGCGGCAACGGATCCGGATTCGCTGCTGAGCGAACAGCTGCGGTATTGGCGCGAGGCCCTCGCGGGCCTGCCTGCCGTGCTCGATCTGCCCGCCGACCGCCCGCGCCCGCCGGTGGCGAGCAATCGTGGTGCGGCCCAGGCTTTCCAGCTGGATCCGGCCCTGCATCGCACGCTCGAACAGTTCGCGCGGGATCGCGACGCCACACTGTTCATGGTCGTGCACGCCGCCCTGGCATTACTGCTGGCCCGGCTGTCGGGCACCGCGGACATCGCGGTGGGGACGCCGGTGGCCGGGCGCGGCGAGCGCGAACTCGACGATCTCGTCGGCATGTTCGTCAATACCCTCGTATTGCGCACCCGCACGGATGGTTCCGAGAGTTTCGCGCAGCTGGTCGACCGGGTGCGGGAGAACGATCTGAACGCCTTCGGCCATGCCGATATCCCGTTCGAGCGGCTCGTCGCCGAGCTCGACCCGCCGCGCAGCCGGGCGCATCACCCGCTGTTCCAGGTGGCGTTGTCGTTCCAGAACTTCCCCGGCCGGGCTTTGCGACTGCCGGAGCTGACCATCGCGCCGATCGACCTCGGCGATGCGGTCTCCCCCGTCGATCTGCAATTGACCGTTGTGCCGCAGGAGGATTCCGAGGGCCCCGCCGGAATGTTCTGTTCCTGGCGGTACGCGCGGGATCTGTTCGACCCCGCCACCGTCGAGGACCTGGGCCGCCGGCTGACCATCCTGCTGCGGGCGGCCGTGGCGGACCCGCAGCGGCCCACCGGGGATCTGCCGGTGCTGGACGAGCCGGAGCGCACCGCCCAGCCGGCCGCGGCGGCCGGGCCGCGCCTGCCCCTGCCGCACCGGTTGCTCCTCGACGGATTCGCCGCGCAGGCCCGCCGCTCCCCCGACTCGCCGGCGGTGAGCGGTGCGGGCGGATCGCTGACCTATGGTGAGCTGTCCGGTCGCGTGAATCGGCTGGCCCGCAAGCTGATCGGCATGGGAGTGGGTCCGGGTGCGACCGTGGGCCTCGCGATGCATCCGGCACCGGACCTGGTCGTCGGCATGTATGCGATCGTGCAGGCCGGCGGCGCCTTCGTGCCGATCGATCCCGGTCAGCCCGCGGCCCGCATCGCCGACGTCCTCGACACCGCGGACCCGATCTGCGTCCTGACAGCCGGTGCGGGCGTCGACATCCGGGACAGGCCGGTTCTGCACGTGGACGATCCGGCGAATTCCGGTGCGCTGTCCGCGTTCTCGGACGCACCGCTGACCGACGCCGACCGCGTGCGGCCGCTGCGCGAGCAGGACCTGGCCTATGTCCTCTTCACGTCCGGATCGACCGGACGCCCCAAGGGCGTAGGCGTTCCGCACGCGGCGATCGTCAACCAGATCTCCTTTCTCACCGCGGAATACCGGCTGGCCGCGACCGATACTCTGCTCCAGTCGGTGCCCGCCACCTTCGATGCGTCGCTGATCGGCTATGCCGCGCCGCTCAGCGTCGGCGCGCACCTGGTGATCGCCGCAGCGGAGGAACGCACCGATCCCGCACGGCTGGCCCGCCTCATCGCCCAGCACCGGGTGACGACGACGGCCTCCGTGCCGTCACTGCTGGAGGTCCTGCTGGATTCGGCTCCGCCGCGGTCGTTGTCGTCGCTGCGCGCGGTGTGGGTGGGCGGCGAACCTTTGCCCGCCGCGACCATCGGCCGGTTCACCGCCGCCTGCGCCGCCCGGTTGCACAATCTGTACGGGCCGACGGAAGCGACGGTCTCCATTACCGGCTGCGACGTGACCGACCGTGGTGACGGCCCGGTGCCGATCGGCCGTCCGCACGGGAACTGCCTGGCCTACGTCCTGGACGCACGCCTGCATCCCGTCCCGCCGGGGACACCCGGCGAGCTGTATCTGGCCGGGCCCCAGCTGGCTCGCGGCTATCTGGGCCAGACCGGTCGCACCGCGGAACGTTTCGTCGCCGATCCGCACGGCCCTGCGGGCACGCGGCTGTATCGCACCGGTGATCTGGTGCGCCGCAATCGAACCGGCGATCTGGAATACCTCGGCCGCACCGATGCGCAGGTGAAGCTGCGCGGGCAGCGCATCGAACCGGGCGAGATCGAGGCCGCCCTGCGCGCGCATCCGACGGTCGGCTGCGCGGCGGTCGCGGTGCGCCGCGAACAGCTGATCGGCTATGTGAGCGCCGCCGAGGCCGCCACGGTGAACACCGCCGAGGTGCTGGCCTCGCTGCGAGAAACGCTGCCGGGCTACATGGTTCCGGCGCATCTCATGGTCCTGGACGAATTCCCGCTCGGCACGACCGGCAAGCTCGACCGCGCCGCCCTGCCCGATCCCCGGATCCCCGTGCGTGCGTACCGTGCCCCCGGCACCGCCGACGAGCGGATCGTCGCGGAGGTCTTCGCGACGGTGCTCGGCGTCGACCGGGTCGGCCGGGATGATGATTTCTTCGCTCTCGGCGGTACATCGCTGTCGGCGGTCAAGGTGCGGGCGGCGCTGGCCGAACGCCTGGGTGTTCCGGTGCCGTTGCGGCACTTGTTCACTCATCCGCAGGTCGGCGAGCTTGCCCTGGTGATGCGCGGTGGTGATCTCGCCCCGCGTTCCGGTGCCACGGCCGCCGATCCGCTGGCCGATACCGTGCTGGACGCGGCGATCACCGGTGTCGGCCGGTCTCCGGTGCGGCCCGGCGCGCCCGCAGCCATCCTGCTCACCGGCGCGACCGGATTCCTGGGTGCGTTCCTCCTGCGGGAACTCCTCGACCGGACCCGGGCCACGATCTACTGCCTCGTGCGGGCCCCCGAGAATCCTGAGATCCCGGGAAGTTCCCGAGCCGACGCCGACGCCGCCGCCCGTGCCCGGATCCTGGCAGCCGCGGCGCGATACCGGATCTCCTTGGCGGACATGGAATCCCGCATTGTCGCCGTTCCAGGCGACCTGGCGCGGCCGCGACTCGGCCTGACCGAGCAGCGGTTCGCCGAACTCGGTGCGCGCATCGACGCGATCTACCACAATGGCGCGCTGGTCAACCATCTCGAACCCTACGAGCGCATGCGCGCGGCGAATGTCGCGGGCACCAGCGAGATTCTGCGGCTGGCCACCACCGCCCGGCTCAAACCGGTCCACTACGTATCGACCAGTTCCGCCCCGCACACCACCGACCTGCCCACGGGACTGCCCGGCTACGTCCTCACGAAATGGGTTGCCGAGCAACTCGTCCGCGCCGCCGCACACCGCGGCATACCCGCCACCGTCTATCGCCCCGGTTTGATCACCGGCGATTCCCGCACCGGCGCCGCCGGAACCGATGACGCCTGGTGGACGATGCTGCGGTCGATGCTCGTCATCGGCACCGCCCCGGACCTCACCGACGCCGAAATCGCCATGCTGCCGGTCGATCACGTCGCGGCGGCCATCGTGCGCTCCGCCTCCGCCTCCGGCCAGGAGCACACCGGGTCGGTGGACCTGGCGCCGGACACCGCACTGCCGCTGCACGCGATCGTGGACGAGGTCCGGCGACGGGGCTATCGACTCAATCTGGTCGCGCCCGAGCACTTCCCCGGAGCACTGACGGCGGCCGCCGAGGAACGCGTCGCCTCCGGAGACGAATCGCTCTCGCGCGCAGCGGCCTTGAGCACCAACTACGCCGCGCAGCCCACCCCCGGCGACGCCGGGAACACCACCGGCGAACCGGTCCGCGACCACCCCGTCGTCCATGTCCCCGGCGTCGGCGCCGCGGTACTCGCCCGCTATTTCGACTATTTCATCGAGACGGGATTCTTTCCGCCCGCGGCGGGCGCGTAGCCCGGCGGGACGGCCCGAGTTCGACCCGGGCCGTCCCGGCGGCTATGCCAGGGACGGCGCCTTCTCCTTGTCGGCCTGCGGATCGTAGGTCTCCCAGAACGTGGCGCCGGGAATGCTCAATGCCACGGGATCGAAGACCGGATCCTTGCCCGCCTGCTGCTGGCGTTCGTAGTCCCGCAACGCCTTGTAGGCCGGTTGTTGCAGGATGATGATGCCGACGATGTTGAGCCAGGCCATCAGTCCCACACCGATATCGCCCAGGGTCCAGGCGTCGGTCGCGGTCGACACCGCGCCCGCCGCGACCGAGACCAGGATGAGCGCTTGCAGCAGCAGGGTGGAGTTCGAGCCGATGGTGCCGCGAATGAACGGGACCGGGATGGACGCGGCCTTGCCGAGCAGGAACCGCAGGTTGGTTTCGGCCATGTAGTAGTAGGCGATGATCGTGGTCAGGCAGAAGAACGCCAGCGACACCGCGATGAAGGTGGATCCGGCGCCGCTCCACATGGTGTCGAAGCCGACCTGCGCGTAGGCCGGGCCGACCGCGGCGTTCGAGGGCAGCGCGCCGCCCTCGGCGATCACCGCGCCGTTCGCGGACTCACCCTCGAACACCCGGTAGGCGCCGGTCGACAGAATGAGGAATCCGGTTGCGGTGCAGATGAACAGCGTGTCGACATAGACCGCGAAGGCCTGCACCAGCCCCTGCTTGGCCGGATGCGACACCTCGGCCGCGGCGGCGGAGTGCGGGCCGGTGCCCTGCCCGGCCTCATTGGAGTACACCCCGCGCTTGACGCCCCACATGACCGCGGATCCGATGATCGCGCCGAAGGCGGAGTCGACGCCGAAGGCGCTGGCGAAGATCAGGCGCAGCACCCCGGGCAGCTCGCCGATATTGACGATCACGACCACCAGCGCCAGCGCGATGTAGACGATGGCCATGAACGGCACCACGACCGCGGCGAAGGCCGCGATGCGCTTGACGCCGCCGATGATCACGAACGCCAGCACGATGACCGTGCCGACCGCCACCACCCATTCGCCGACGCCCCAGGCCTGATGCATGGCCGAGGCCATCGAGTTGGACTGCACGCTCGGCATGAGCAGACCGCAGGCCAGCACGGTCACGGCCGCGAAAATGAAGCCGTAGACCTTGAACGCCGAGGCGGCGCGGGTATGCGCCATCGCCTTGCTGAAGTAGTAGGCGGGCCCGCCGCGGTACTCGCCCGTGAGCGGATCGCGGGCCTTGTAGATCTGGCCCAGGGTGCATTCGACGAACGAGGTCGACGCGCCCAGGAACGCCACCGCCCACATCCAGAACAGCGCACCCGGCCCGCCGAACGCGATGGCGGTGGCGACACCGGCGATATTGCCGGTGCCGACGCGGCCGGACAGCGACATGGCCAGCGCCTGGAACGAGGACACACCCGACGACGACTTCTCGCCCTGCAGCATCAGCCGGATCATCTCCGGGATTTGGCGGATCTGTACGAACCGCGAGCGCAGCGAGAAGTAGACACCCGCCGCGAGGCACAGGTAGATCAGGCCTTTGCTCCAGATATACCCGTTCAGGGTGTCCAGAAATTCAGTCAAAACACGTGCTCCCTCGAGGTGACGACAACGCCCGAGATCCTCGCATACCCGGCAACACCGTCAGTTACCGATTGGTCACATCGATGTAAGGTGCCCGCATCGGGCCGCGACGGCTATGAATCTCGAGGCGACTGCATCGACCGTCGCGTTGTGTGCGCGTGTCGGCAATCGTGGCGCTACGCTTCCGGGGCAAGTCAGCCAACCTAAGGACGAACTTCATGCGCTCGATGCAGCGTACGGGTTTGTGCACCGCCGTCGCGCTATTGTTCCTGGTCACCACCGCTTGTGCCATCGGCCACCGCGCCGATACCGCCGCGCCGCCGCGCCCGGCGCATCCGACGCCGGTGCCGGCGGCGGACTACACCTTTCCCACCGAGTGGGCGGGCGACTTCACCTTCCGCTGGAGCGCCGCCGAGCCCATTGATCAGGCGACCCCGGAGGCCGTATTCGTCCGGGCCTTCGCGGAGGCCAAGCGGTTGTCGATGGCGGTGGGCTCCGACCTGTCCTATCCCGGATACGCCCGCGCCGTCGCACCGGTCGATTGGCTCCGGGTTCCCGAGGGTGGTGAATACCCGCCCGGCGCCACCCGCGGCGACTGGGTACTGCGCTGGGCCGGCACCTTCTACGCCCGTATTCTGCGGATCGATACCGGACCCGAGGGCTTCACCGCCGCCTACTGCCTCGACTTCGACGGCGTCGCGGTATCCGGAGACGGCGGCGCCACCTATCGCTGGGTCCGGACCGGTTTCGGCGGCACCTCGCCCACCGGCTGGCCGATCTGGCTGACGGCGCGCGTCGATCCCGCCGGCACCACGCAGCCGTCCGCACCCTCGGCGTCGACCACGGCCCGCACCGACCGAGCACCCAACTACAACGCCTTCGAGGGCTGGCAGGTCACCACCGCCTGGGGCCCCTCACCGCGCACGCCGGACGAGGCCGCCCTCGCGGCGAACTGCACCACGTGGACCCGCGACAACCAGCGCGTCGACGTCATGGGCACGAGACAGGATGGCGCACCGGCGAATCCGCCCCCGGCGCCCGAACCGCCCTTCCCCGGCTGGCCCGCCCAGGATCTGTGACGCCGCCTCCGCTCACTCCCAGCGGAACCAGCGGGTCGCGACGGCCGTCGCGCCCGCCAGAATCCCGAGCAGCAGCGCGAGCGGCAACCGACCATCGGACCAGGCGCCATTGCTCCACAACCCCTGCAGCCAGGTGACCAACTGGGTGAGCGGCGAGAACTCGGCCGCCCGCCGGACGCCATCGGGGAGGACGGCGAGAGGAACCGCGGCGCCGGAGAGAAAGATCAACGGGTAGACCAGCACAT
Source organism: Nocardia sp. IFM 10818 (assembly GCF_054655275.1). Taxonomy (NCBI): domain Bacteria; kingdom Bacillati; phylum Actinomycetota; class Actinomycetes; order Mycobacteriales; family Nocardiaceae; genus Nocardia; species Nocardia sp. IFM 10818. Next base: position 3,925,938 of record NZ_BAAHJH010000001.1, on the reverse strand, counting down.
TCCCGATGGTCTGCGCGACCGCCTGACTCGGCAGCAGCGCGGCGAGGGCGTACCCGACCGCGAGGAAGGCGAGCACGCCGAGCGCGACCGCTGCCAGCACCGCGAGCGGATTGCCGTGCGGACGGGCGCCGAAGACGAGGACTCCGATACCGATCATCGCGCCGATGCTGAACAGGCAGACCGTGAATCGGACGAGCACGTCGGCGGCGATGTAGGTCAGCGGGCGCAGCGGGGTGGCGCGGAAGCGGCGCAGCGAGCCGTTCTCCCGCTGGGAGACGATATCGACGGGCACCAGGATCAGGCTGACGATCGCGATGACGATCGCGGAGAAGCCGACCAGATTGGCGTCGAGGTAGCCGCGGCCGTCGAATTCCGCGGCGGGAGCATTGCCGAACACCGTGCCCATGAGCACGACGAACAAGGGGCCGAAGGCGACCATGAAGAAGGCGGCGGCAGGTTCCCGCAGCGTCCGCTTGGTCTGGATCTCCAGGAGTTTGGCGAAGGCCGCGCTCATGCCGCTCGCTCCTCTCGCATCCGGCGACCGGTCAGGGCGAGGAAGACCTCTTCGAGCCCGGCCTGGTCGGTGCGCAGGTCCCGGGCCCACAGATCGGCCGCCGAGAGCACCTCGATCACACCCTGCGGATAGCGGTTTCCCTTCCCGTGCACCGTGATTCGCGACCCCGATCGATCGATGCGCGTCACGCCGGCCACCGCGCCGATCCGATCGATCGGCGCCTCGCCGGCGACGGTGAAACTCAGGCTGCTCTCGGCCGCGATACCCGCGACCAGCTCCGGCACGGTACCCAGCGCGACGAGACGACCGTGATCGACGATGGCGACGCGGTCGCAGAGCTGTTCGGCCTCCGCCATGGAATGCGTGGTGAGGAAGACCGTGGCGCCGCGATCGCGAATATCGCGGATGATGTCCCAGATCGCCAGGCGGGCTTGCGGATCCAGCGCGGTGGTGAGCTCGTCGAGAAACACCACGTCGGGATTGTTGAGCAGCGCCAAGGCGATGAACACCCGCTGCCGCTGCCCGCCCGACAGCTTGTCGATATAGACATTCGCCTTGCCCCGCAGCCCTAATCGCGTCAGCAGCGCACGCCAGTCGGCCGGTTGATCGTAGAACGAAGCGAACAGTTCGAGCGCCTCACCGGTTTTCACCCGTGTCGGCAACGCCGCGGACTGGAGCTGAATCCCTATGCGCTCCCGCAGTTCTCGCGCATCACCGATCGGGTCCAGCCCGAGTACCTCGATGGTGCCGGCATCGGGCCGGCGCATCCCCTCGACGCACTCCATGAGCGTGGTCTTACCGGCCCCGTTCGGCCCGATCATGCCGAATATCTCGCCCGCGCGCACCGCGAAGGACACGCCGTCGACAGCCCGCAGCCCACCGTAACTCTTCCCCACATTCCGGCACACGATCGCGTCACGCATCATCGGGTTCCGTTCGCGCGGAACCTCCTTGGGATTGCTCGAGGATCTGCCGCAACAATTCCGACGACCCCTGCAAGTTGCGCATCAGCACCTCGAGCTTCATCAATGCCAGCCCCTGCTCCGGATCCCCGAGCACCAGCAACTTGTCCCCCGCCGCAATCCCGTGATCACGCCGCGCCTGCGCCGGAATCACGATCTGCCCCCGCTCACTGATCGTGACCGCCCCGTAGAACCCGCGCCCGCCGGGCCCATAGGAAACCGCATCCCCGTCCGCCATCAGCACACCCGCCTTCCCGCGTACATGATTTACAAAGCATATCGTGCAGATCATGTGTTGGACCGGGGATTCCACTCTTTATCTATGGCGCAGGTCCGGACGCGACCGTGGTTACGGTGGAAGTGGTCGCCGGGGTGACGGCGACGGGATGACACGGAGATTCGGTATGGCTGGGCAACTGGTGAAGTGGCGCCGGGTGGTGTTCGCGCGGCACTCGAACCCGTGGAGCGCGTGGACCCGGTGGGCGAGTACCCCGCTGGTGCTCGTACCGGTGTGGACCCGGCGGCCGAGTCATGCGGCGGTGGTCGGCGTCTGGCTCGCCGTGAATCCGGTGATCTTCCCGCGCCCCGCCGACGACCGGGCCTGGGCGACCCGCGTGATACTGGGCGAGGAGCGGTGGATCACCGAGCGGCCCAGGGACGCCGCACTCGCGGTGAACGCCGCCGCCACTGCGGCCGGTCTCGTCGCAGTGATCTCGGCCCGGCGCCGGCGACTGCTGCCCGCCGCGGTCGCGACGCTGGTGCAGATGGCGCTGCTACTCGTGTACTGGGAACAGATGGCCCGCTACTTCGAACGCAGGCTCACGCCTTCGGCCCGCGAACCCGTCGTGCGCGGCTCGGAAGCGAGGTAGCCATCTTTCCGAATATGGTGTTCGTCAACGGCAGTTCGACTTGCTCTTGGGCCGTTTTTTACGGCATCTTTATGTAGGCGTGCCGGGAAGTCTGGTCGGCGATACGCGGTCCGAAACCCCTCGGACCGTGACCCGACGAAACCGGAGTCGGCGTGACGGATATGCGCTCCACCTCGACGTCTTTCCTCTCGGCGACAACCCGCCGAGTCGTATTCTGCACGTGTGCACGCTGCTCAAATCGCCGAGGAATACCCGGTGGTCGGTCTGGACACCACCGCCTTGGATGCGGCTCGGCTGCTCGCCGAACATCGGCTGCCCGGTCTGGTGGTCGTCGACGGCAAGGGCGAGCCACAGGCCATCCTGCCCGCCTCCCAGGTCGTGCGGTTCCTGGTCCCGACCTATGTGCAGGACGATCCGTCGCTGGCGGGGGTCCTGAACGAGGCCATGTCCGACCGGATCGCGGAGAAGCTGCGCGGCAAGAAGGTTCGCGATGTCATCCCCGAGAAGTTCAGCGAGATCCCGCCGGTCCGAGCCGACGACACCGTGCTCGAGGTCGCGGCGCTGATGGCCCGATCCCGCTCCCCGATCATCGCCGTCATGGACAACGGCGCTCTCGCGGGCGTGATCACCGCGTCCCGGCTGCTGGCCGCGATGTTGCGCTACTCCTGATCCCGCCCCGTATCCGGGACCGCATCGGGGGCGGACCCCGATGACCGCCGTGGCGGTGGCGGTATTCACCGTGGCCTACATTCTCATTGCCAGCGAACGGGTTCCGAAGACCACCGCGGCACTCGGCGGCGCCGCCATCGTGCTGGCACTGGGCGTCACCGACTCCGAACACGCCTTCTTCTCCCACGAGACCGGCATCGACTGGGATGTCATCTTCCTGCTGCTCGGCATGATGATCATCGTCGGGGTGCTGCGCCAGACCGGCGCGTTCGAGTACACGGCCATCTGGGCGGCCAAGCGCGCCAAGGGATCCGCGCTGCGCATCATGATCCTGCTGGTGCTCATCACGGCGGTCGCCTCGGCATTCCTCGACAATGTCACCACCGTCCTGCTCATCGCCCCCGTGACGCTGCTGGTGTGCGATCGGCTGGCGATCAACCCGGTACCCTTCCTCATCGCGGAGGTGCTGGCGTCGAATATCGGCGGCGCGGCCACGCTCATCGGAGATCCGCCCAACATCATCATCGGCAGCCGGGCCGGGTTGTCGTTCAACGACTTCCTGATCCACATGGCCCCGATCGTGGTGATCGAGCTGGCGGTGTTCACGCTGATTCTGCCGCGCCTGTTCCGCGGCTCGTTCACCGTCGATCCCGAACGCGTCGCCGACATCATGTCCCTCGACGAACGCGAAACCATTCGCGACGGCAGGCTGCTGGTGAAGTGCGCGGTGGTGCTGGCGGCGGTGTTCACCGGATTCATCGGGCATTCCGTCCTGCACGTCGAGCCGTCCGTGGTCGCCCTGCTCGGCGCCGGTGTGCTGGTCCTGATATCCCAACTCCCCCAGCGCGATTACCTCTCCGCGGTGGAGTGGGAGACCCTGTTGTTCTTCGCGGGCCTGTTCATCATGGTGGGCGCCCTGGTGAAGACCGGCGTGATCGAACGCCTCGCCGAGCTGGCCACCGAGGCCACCGGCGGCGACGCCCTGCTGGCCACCATGCTCATCCTGGTCGTCTCGGCCCTGCTGTCGGGCATCATCGACAACATTCCGTACGTCGCCACCATGAGCCCGATCGTGGCCGACCTCGTCGGCAGCCTCGACCATCCCCAGGCCGGCGCGCTGTGGTGGTCGCTGGCGCTCGGCGCCGACTTCGGCGGCAATCTCACCGCCATCGGCGCCAGCGCCAATGTGGTCATGCTCGGCATCGCCCGCCGCTCCGACCACCCGATCTCCTTCTGGGAGTTCACCCGCAAGGGCGCCGTCGTCACCGCGATCACCATCGCGATCGCGGCACCGTACCTGTGGCTGCGCTACTTCGCACTCGGCTGACCGATCTCCTCACCGAAGAGTTCGCGGCGGCGCTGTTCGGATTCGCCATGATCCTGTCCTTCTTCGGACCATCATGGACCTCCCGCAGGCGATCATGGATTTGTCGCCGTACCGAGGGGCCCTGGGCGGACGGTGCGGTGAACGCCTCGGTCCGTCACCATGACTCGATCAGCGGAGCATCGTGCTCCCGCCGCTGCCATGCCGCGCTGAGACGAGCGATGCGGGCCGGGGCGGCGATGCCGCGGACGCCCGCGATCTTGTCGTCACGCATTTCCAGGATCAGCACGCCCGCGACCCGGCCGTCGATCGTGAAAAGCATGGCCGGGCAACCGTTGACAACACCCGCATGGATGGACGGCGAGCCGCCGGCGAGTTTGCGTTTGGCCGGAGTCGGTTTCAGGCCGGCCCGCACCGCGGCGGCGATCTGTTCGGGGTTCAGGTACCGGATGAGCTTCTCGGCCAATCCCCCGGCGCCGTCGGAGACGCCGGTCGCATCGGCGGTCAGCAGAGCCACCAATTGTTCGGTGCGGCCGGAGGAGGCGGCGTCGATGAACGCCTCGACGATTCGGCGGGCGGAGGCTTGGTCGGTGCCGATTCCGTTGCGGGCGGCGGAGATCCGGCGTCGGGCGCGGTGGATGTGCTGCTGGCTCGCGGACTCGGTGATGCCGAGGATCTCGGCGATTTCGGCATGGCTGTAGGAAAAGGCTTCGTGCAGAACGTAAACGGCTCGTTGGACCGGCGACAGGCGCTCCATGAGGGTGAGCACCGCCAGGGTCACCGACTCACGCTGCTCGACGGTGTCGGCGGGACCCAGCATCGGGTCGCCGTCGAGCAGCGGTTCGGGCATCCAGGCGCCGACCGCGCGTTCGTGCCGCAGTTTCGCCGAACGGAGGCGGTCGAGCGCCAGATTCGTGACGATCTTGGTCAGCCAGGCCTCGGGGACCTCGATGTGGTCCCGGTCGGCGGCCTGCCACCGCAGGAACGCGTCCTGCACCGTGTCCTCGGCGTCGGCGGCCGATCCGAGCAGACGGTAGGCCAGGCAGGCCAGCCGATTCCGGCTGGCCTCGAATCTCGCCACGGTGGCAGTGTCCATGGCCACCAATCTATGCGGGGACCATGTCGACCGAATGCGCTGGGGTGGTTGCCAACCGGTGCCGGCGGCTCGGCATGCCGTAGGTCGGGCGGCTGATGGCCCAGGCGCTGGTCGCCACGATCGCCGCCTTGACCCGCGCCGCCGACCGGCCGCACAGGGCCCCGGACTTCGAGTGCGCGTCACCGTCGACCAGCTGGAAGATCCCGTCCTTGCGCCCGAGGCTGATGTGGTTGCCGACATAGGCCAGCGCGGTCGCCTTGATCTTGCGGCCGGTCAGATCCCCGACGATCGCGGCCGCCGCCTGCGAGCCGGTGAATCCCGCTGAAGCACAGGACATCGGCAGGGGCTGTCCGTTCTCGCCGATGACGAAGACGCTGTCACCTGCCACGTACACATTCGGGTGCGAGATCGACCGCATCTGACGGTCGACCGTGATCTGCCCGTTGGCTTCCACCGCGAGTCCGCTGGCGGCGGCGATCGGGTGCACGGCGAAACCGGCCGCCCACACGGTCGCGTCCGAGGCGAAGACGGTGCCGTCGGCGGCGACCGCGCCCGTCTGCTCGACGCGCTCGATCGCGGTGTGCTCGTGCAGCGTGATGCCGAACCGGTCGAAGGCGCGCAGCAGGTGACGGCGGGCCTTCGGACCCAGCCAGCCGGCCAGCTCACCGCTGGTGGCGAGGCTCACCTCGAGTCCCGGGCGGGCTTCGGCGATTTCGGTGACGGCTTCGATGGCGGTCAGGTTGCCGCCGACGACCAGCACCTTCCCGTTCTCGCCCAGCTCGTCCAGGCGGGCGCGCAGCCGCAGCGCGGACGGCCGGCCCGCTACATGGAAGGCATGCTCGGCGACGCCGGGAACACCGTGGTCGGCGACGGTGCTGCCGAGCGCGTAGAGCAGGGTGTCGTATTCGAGCTCGCCGATGCCCTCGCCGTCCACGACAGTGACGGTCCGGTGCTCGGCGTCGACACCGGTCACCCGTGCCAGCCGCAGCCGAATGCCGGTGCCGGCGAATACTTCCGCCAGCGGCCGGTGCGGCAGCTCGTGTCCGGCGGCGAGCTGGTGCAGGCGCAGCCGCTCCACGAAATCGGCTTCGGCATTGACCACGGTGATGTCGACGTCGTCGGCGTGCAGGGTGCGGGCCAGGTATCCGGCGGTGAAGGCTCCGGCGTATCCGGCTCCGAGGACGACGATGCGGTGCTTCATGATTCGCTCCTGTCTGGTTCGCGTGCACTCTGAACGAGACAGGCCCCGAATTCCTGACAGCATCTTTCGGTGACGCCCGTCACCCTGCGAACGGGCGGGTCCCGGTGGATACCCGCACGGTCGGCGGGGTCAGGCGCCCACGTCGCGACGGCGGAAGCCGGTCAGTCCCACCGCGATACCCGCCGCGCCGATGCCGAACAGGATGAGCAGCGCCGCCGCGGTCACGCCCTCGAGCGGCGCGAGGGGTGTGTGCGCGAACGGGGAGGCGTCGTCGAACCAGTCGGGCAGGTCGAAGGAGTCGGTGAACAGGGTGGCGACCGCGCAGTAGGCGAAGACCGACCAGGCGACGGGCAGCGCGATCTTCGGTAGCCAGCCGAAGGCGATGGCGGCCGCGGCGGCGATGGTCCACACGCCGGGCAGGTAGGCGAGGGAGGCGGCGGCCAGCCGGGCCGGTTCGCCCGCATCGCCGGTCATGAGGCCGTGCGTCAGGCCCTGACCGAAGCCGCCCGCGACCAGCACCAGCGTGCTGCCGATCAGCGCCACGCCCAGGTGACCGCCGAACCAGGCGTATCGGCTCACCGGGGCCGCGAGGATCGGTTCGGCGCGGCCGTCGGCCTCCTCCGCGCGGGCGCGCAGGACGGCGGTGATCGAGTACGCGGACACCAGCAGCGCCAGCATCGACAGCGACAGCGCGAGATAGGAATTCACCGCATCCTCCGCGCCGCCGGGCAGGAAGGCGGCGAACTCCGGATTGTCGGCGAGATACTGCTCGATGCTGTCGGCGAAGGAACCGTAGGCCGCGCCCAGCCCGAACACGCCGATCACCCAGCCCGCCAACGTCCCTCGCTGCAGCCGCCACGCCAATGCGGCCGGTGAGCGCAGCGCCCAGGTCGCCCGCGCCCGCCCGGTGGCGTACGGCAGCAGGCCCGCGCCGAAATCGCGATGGGTCAGCAGCGCGAATGCCAGCGCGGTGAGGACGAGGGTCGCGACCACGAACAACAGCAGTGGCCACCAGCGATTCTCGACATAGGGATAGGTGCGCTGGCCCCAGCCCAGCGGGGACGCCCACGACAGCGTGCCGTCGCCGACATCACCCACCGCGCGCAGCACATAGGCCAATGCGAGACACAACGCCACGGAACCGTAGACGCTGCGCGGATTCTCGAAGACCTGCGCGGCGACGGCGGTGAGGGCCGCGAAAGTCAGCCCGACTCCGGTGATCGCGGCCCCGAGCAGTATCGATCCGCCCACCGGCAGGCCGGTTCCGACGGCGACGGCGAAAACCGCCAGTCCGGCAAGGAGATCCGCCATACCGGCGAGCGCCAGTGCGGCAATGGCCGGTGCCCGCCGACCCACCCGCGCGGAACGGATGAGCTCCATCCGCCCGGTCTCCTCATCGGTGCGGGTATGGCGGCCGACCATGAACATGCTCATGAGCGCGACCACGATCGCCACATAGCCGAACACCTCGAACAGCACTTCACCGCCGATGGTGTCCAGCAGGCGTTCCGGACCGCCCATGGCGACGGCGGCCGCATTGCCGCCCATGGTGCGGCGCAGCTGAGCGAGCTTCTCCGGGGTGTCGTAGAAGCGCTGGCTGCTCAGCGATTGCATGGCCAGCAATGCGGCGGCCCCGCACAGCCACGCCAGCAGCGGGAATCGCTCCCGCCGCACGGCGAATCGCAGCAGCACCCCGGCCCCCGCGGTGTCAGCGCGCAGTCCCGTCACACCGGTCGTCATGTGCGCTCACCCACCGGCTCGGCCTCGTCGCGATAGTGGCGCAGGAAGATGTCCTCCAGCGTCGGCGGCGTGCTGACGAGATCGCGCACGCCCAGTGCGGCCACCGCCCGCAGGGCGTCGTCCAGATGCGCCGGGTCCACGTCGAACCGGACGTGGGAGCCGTTCACGGACAGATCGTGCACGCCGGGCACCTTTTCCAGCTCGGCGGGCGATCCCGTGGTCTCGACGCTGATGGTGGTGCGCGTCAGATGGCGCAGCTCGGTCAGCGTGCCGGTCTCGACGGTGCGGCCGTGGCGGATGATGCTCACCCGCTCGCACAGCGCCTCGACCTCGGCCAGGATGTGGCTCGACAGCAATACCGTGCAGCCCTGCCGCGTCAACTCCCGGACGCACTCGCGGAATCGGGCGTCCATGATGGGATCCAGACCCGCCGTCGGCTCGTCCAGCAACAGCAGTTCCGTGGCTCCGGCCAGCGCCGCGACCAGGGCGACCTTCTGCCGATTGCCCTTGGAGTACGCGCGCGCCTTCTGATGGGGATCGAGTTCGAACCGTTCCAGCAGCTCGTCTCGCCGCCGCCGATCGATCCCGCCGCGCAGCCGGCTCATCAGGTCGATCACCTCGCCGCCGGTGATCCCCGGCCACAACACCACCTCCCCCGGGACGTAGGCCAGCCGCTCGTGCAGGGCGACCGCATCGACCCAGGGATCGGCGCCCAGCACCCGGACCGTTCCGGCGTCGGCCCGCAGCAGGCCCAGCAGAATCCGGATGGTCGTGGTCTTGCCCGACCCGTTCGGCCCCAGAAAACCGTGCACCTCCCCCGGCGCCACGATGAGATCCAATCCTCCCAGAGCCGTGGTGCGGCCGAAAGTCTTCCTCAGCCCCGCGATTTCGATGACGGCAGCACTGCCCATGGCGGTCCCTTCATGGTGACCTGTTACTCCCCGCCATCCATGCTGGTACCGCCCATCACCGGCGTCAAGGCGCGACTACAACCTCGCACCCCGCTAGTCGACGACCGCCTTGGGCCGCTCGAACTGCCGCAGCAGCGGTTCCACCACACGCGCGGCAATCGGACCGAGCACGGCCATCAGCAGCACATAGGTGGTGGCCAGCGCCGCGAACTCACTGGGCACCGCACCCGCAGCGACCGCCAAACCCGCGATGACAATGGAGAATTCGCCGTGCGCGACCAGGGCCGCGCCGGCCCGGGCGCGACCGTAGCGCGAGGCCCCGGCGCGCCGGGCCGCCCACCAGCCGGTGAACAGCTTCGCGGCGGTGGTCACCACGGCCAGCACGATCGCCCAGCCCAGCACCGGCGGAATACTGCGCGGATCGGTGGTCAGGCCGAACAGCACGAAGAACAGGGCCGCGAACAGATCCCGCAGGGGTTCGAGCAGTTTGGTGGCATTGTGGGCCGTGGAATCGGAGATCGCGATGCCGAGCAGGAAGGCGCCCACCGCCGCCGACACCTGCAGCGCGGACGCGACACCCGCGACCAGCAGTGCCGCGCCGAGCAGTTTGAGCAGGAAGATCTCGCGGTCGTCGCTGTCGACGATCATCGACACGTACCTGCCGTAGCGCAATGCCACCACGAGCACCACCGTCACCGCGGCCAGCGCGATACCGAGCGTCTTCAGCCCCGCGGCGAAACCAACTCCGGCCAGAATGGCGGTGAGCACCGGCAGGTAGGCCGCCATCACCAGATCCTCGAACACCAGGATCGACAGGATGGTCGGCGTCTCCCGGTTGCCCAGCCGGCCGAGATCGCCGAGCACCTTGGCCACGATGCCCGAGGAAGAGATATAGGTGACGCCCGCCATGGCGACCGCCCCGGTCACACCCCACCCGAGCCACAACGACACCAGCACACCGGGTGTCGCGTTCAACACCAGATCGACCACACCGGCCTGCCAGGAACCCCGCAGACCGGTCACCAGTTCGCTTGCGCTGTACTCCAATCCGAGCAACAGCAGCAGCAACACCACACCGATTTCGCTGGCCAGGTGAATGAACTCGTCGACATGCCCCAGCTCGACCAGTCCGCCCGTGCCGAACACCAATCCGCCGATGAGGTACAACGGGATCGGCGACATCCCGATCCGCGCGGCGAGCCTTCCCAGCAAACCCAGACCAAAAAAGACCGCGCCCAGCTGAATCAGCGCGAGCGCGGTTTCGTGTGCCACCATCTACTTTCAGCCATCCGTCAAAATTCTGGCGGCAGCCGTTAGGCTCTCCGCCGTACCGACAACAACCAACACATCCCCGGCGGTGAAGACGAAATCGGGGCCCGGCGAGGGAATCGCATGCCCCGCCCGCATCACGGCCACAATGGAAGCCGTGGTGCGCGAGCGCATCTGGGTGTCGCCCAGTTGCCGTCCGTCATACGGTGACCGGCTCCGCACCGTGAACTGCCGGGTCTCGAGCTCTCCGTAGTCGCGGTGCTCCTCGCGCAGCTGCGCCACCAATTGTGGTGCGCCCAGCAGATTCGCCAGCACCGTGGCCTCCTGCGCGGACAGCGGGATCTGGTCCGTCGCATCGGGATTGCCGGGTTTGCTCACGATCAGGTCGATCGTGCCGTCCTTGTGATCGATGATCCCGATCCGGCGACGGGCGCCCGACAGTGAGAATTCCTTGCGCACCCCGATGCCGGGCAGCTGTGTAACCTCGACGTTCACACATCCCACCCTAACCGGCGCCGCGTACAGCCGTTCGGCTAGCGGCCCGCCGTCCGGGGAGAGAGGTACGGCATTGTCGAATACGCGGAATGCGTGAATGCCACGGGCGGCTCCTTTCGGGTCGATCCACGATGAAACGGACTCGTGGAGTCCCTTGCCGACCAGATTTCCCGGCCCACCTGGTAGGTAATGATTCCGTAAAGATGCCGGTCTGGCAAACCGGTCGCCCGTTTTAGAAGTCGAATGTGACGAATCCCGCTGGCGTCCATCCGCTTCCGGCGCTCAGCCGGGCTGGATCAGGCGGGCCTCGTAGGCGTAGATCGCGGCCTGGGTGCGGTCGCGCAGGTGCAGTTTGTCGAGAATGCGGCCCACGTGGGTTTTGACGGTTTGCTCGGAAATGACCAGTTCTCCGGCGATTTCGGCATTGGACAGGCCGCGGGCGATGAGAACCAGGACGTCGTTCTCGCGGGCGGTCAGCTCCTCGGATCGCTGGACCAGCGGCGCGAACCGATCCGGGAATCGGGTGAACCGCTCCAGCAGGCGACGGGTCACCGAGGGCGCGAGCATGGCGTCGCCGCGGGCCACCGCGCGCACGGCATCGCCGAGAGCGTGCGCGGAGACGTCTTTCAGCAGGAAGCCGCTGGCGCCGGCGCGCAAGGCGGCGTAGACGTATTCGTCGAGGTCGAAGGTGGTGAGCATGATGATCTTCGGTGGGTGGTCGGCCGCGGTGATGTGCGCGGCGGCCTCCAGGCCGTCCAGGATGGGCATGCGGACATCCATCAACACGATGTCCGGCCGGGATCGCGCGATCTCGGCGACGGCCTGCTCGCCGTCGGCGGCCTGACCGACCACCTCGATGCCGGGCTGGGCATTCAGCAACACCGCCAGGCTCTCCCGGACCACGTGCTGGTCGTCGGCGACGACGACTCGGATGGATGTCATCGCGGCTCCCGCAACGGCAGCGTGACCGAGACCACGAAACGGCCGTCGCCGGTCGGCCCGGCGGTGCAGGCGCCGCCGAAAGCCGCTGCGCGCTCGCGCATTCCGGTGAGACCATGACCCCCGCGCCCGGCAGTGAGCGCCGGGCCGGTGAGCGGGTTGTCGATGTCAACTCGAATCTGGCTGTCGTCCAGCGTGATTCGCGCGTGCACGGGTGCGCCGGGCGCGTGCCGGACGGCATTGCTCAGCGCCTCCTGCGCGATGCGGTAGGCCGACAGGCCGACGCCGGGCGGGGCGGCCGAGAGATCGCCCTCGACGTCCAGATCGATGTGAGTTCCGGTGCCGCGCACCAGTTCCACCATGCCGCCGATATCGGCGAGAGTGGGCGCGGGAGCCGTGCCGGTGTCGGCGGAACGCAGGACGCCGAGGATGCGCCGCATATCCGCGAGCCCGATCACGGCGCTCTCGCGAATGGCGGCGAAGGTCTGCGGCGCGGATTCCGGATCCCGCAACGGCGCGGCCTCGGCCTGCAGGGCGATCACCGACATGTGGTGCGCGACCACATCGTGGAGTTCGCGAGCAATGCGGGTTCGCTCCTCCAGCACCGCGTTTCGCTCGCGCTGGCGGGCCATGGCCTGCTCCTGGTCGCGCAGTCCGCGCCGGGCCACCGCCAGGCCGCGCACCGCGGCGCCGGCGAGCAGGACCAGGCCGGCCAGGACCGCGAATTCGAGGAGGTCCGGCAGCCAGGCTCGCGGGCGGAGCGCGGCGGCCAGGCCGAGCCCGGCGGCTATGGTCGCGCCCCAGTACGCCGCCGCGTGCCGGGTAGGCACGGTCAGCGCGATGACGCCGAGCACCATCAGATAGCTGTTGGCCATGGCGTCCACCCAGAGGCCGGTGCCGGACCAGAACGACGCCAGTGACACCGCCGCCGCCGACGCGGCCCATGCGATCACCGGAAGCCGCACCGCCAGCACCAGTGCGAGGGCTTGGACCAGGGCCAGCCCGAGGGCGCGGCGGTCGGACAGACCGGTATCGGACATGAGCGTGTGCGTGACGATGCCGAACACCGCCACGCCGAGCACCAGCGTGGCGGCGAAAACCGGTGCCCACCATGGCCGCGGGCCCGCTCGGGTCAGCCAGGTCATGAGATCACTATCGGCCACGGCGGGCTCGGGCGTCGACGCGATCGGCAAGCTTTCCTCACCCTGTGGACGCTAGAAACCGCTGCCGCCCGCGGCATCCCGCTGCGGAGGGGTCTTGGAATATCACTCTCAGGTATGACGGCCCCGCACCACGGGGGTGAGGAGCGGCCGGCTCCGCGCTGCGATTTTCCCGGTATCAGGGTGATTCCCGATGGCGACGGGCAAGTTCGGCGCACATACTCGAATAGTCGATATCGACTAATAGAGTTCGCGGAGACGCACCATGCAGACCCAGACCGCTGTTCGCCCGGCCACCCGACCTGCCCGCCCGTCCGCTCGGCCCGCGACCGGAGCGCGAAACAACTTGGCGGGCTTCGCGATTCTCGCGCTCGTCGCCGCGCAGCTACCGCCGTTGTTCCCGCCGTATCTGCCGGATGCGGTCGCTCCGATGTGGTACTTCCTCGCCGCGCTCGCCGGTGGACTGGCAGCGCTCGTGACGGGGTGGCCGCAGGTCCCGCGGCCACTGGTGACGACGCTGGGCTGGGCGCTGATCGTCGCGACCGTGCTGCAGGCGTTCGCCATTGGCGATGGAGCGGCGATGTTCGCGACTTGGCTCGTCGTACCGGCTGTCGCGCGGCTGGCCGGACAGTTGCGGCCCGGACCGCGCAAGGCGCTGGTCGCGGCGCACGCCGTCGCGGCGGCCTGCTGGGTGGGTATCGCGCTGACCATTACGGCCATGGCGGTGGTGGCCATGACGACCGGGACCCTCGAGACCAGCGTGACCACCTACGAGCTCATGACGCTCTTCGACGTCACGCTGCTGCCGTGGGCGAATTTCGCCACCGTCCTCACCGGGCTCGCGCTCGGCGTGACGACCGGGTGGGGGCTGATCAGGTATTACTGGGTGACGATCAAGTTGACCATTGCCGTGGGCGTGCTGGTGATGGCGTTCGGATTCCTGCACGACGCACTGGAGCAGGCGCATGCGGAAGCCGTGCGGCTGGCCGCCACGGGCGGCACGACCGCGGATCTCACCGGCGGCGCCGATGTGGTCTTCTGGGGGTTCGGGTCCTCATTGCTCGCGCTGGTGATCGCGGTGCTGTTGTCGTTGTACAAGCCGGGCGGGAAGACCAGGCGGGGCCGGCGGCTGCTGCCGGCGCGCGCGGCCACGCGGGAGATTCGTGCGACGGTGGCGGATCGCCGTGAACTCGCGACGGGGACAATCGCTTTGACCTTGCGAGCCGTCGGGGAGGAGCCGCTGCCGGAGTGGCAGCCGGGTGCGCACATCGATGTGGTGCTGCCGTCGGGGCGGGTGCGGCAGTACTCGCTCTACGGCGATCCGGACGACCGCGGCTGTTATCGGATCGCGGTCCTGAACGAGCCCGCGGGCCGCGGCGGGTCGACGGAGATCCACGGGCTGCGCGCCGGGATGAGCGTCGGTATCCGGGGGCCGCGCAACAACTTTCCGCTCGTCGACGCGCCCGCGTATGTGTTCGTCGCGGGCGGTATCGGGATCACGCCGTTCCTGCCGATGATTCACCGGCTGTCTCGTTCCGCGGCCGACTGGCGGCTGATCTATCGCGGCAGGTCGTTGGCGGCCATGGCATTCGCGGCCGCGCTGCGCGGGCAGTACGCGGATCGGGTGACGCTGCTGCCGGGCGATACGCACGCCCGGCCGGACCTCGCGGCGCTGGTGGGCGGAGCGCCACGCCATGCGGCGGTGTACTGCTGCGGTCCCGAAGGTCTGCTGCGCGCCGTGGAAAGCGCTGCGGCGCAACGCCCGGACGTGGCCGTGCACGCCGAGCGCTTCGCCGCGAGCAATCGCGCGAACGAGGCCGCCACGCCGTTCCAGGCCGTGCTGCGCCGTTCCGGTGTCGTCGTCCAGGTGCCCGCCGACCGGACGCTGCTCGCCGCCATTCAGGAGGTCGATCCCACCGTCGATCTGTCCTGCGAGGACGGCGTCTGCGGGAGCTGCGCCACCCGGGTGCTGGCCGGGGTGCCCGATCATCGTGACGATGTGCTGCAGGCCGGTGAGCGGGACCGGGTCGATATCATCTATCCCTGCGTGTCTCGTGCGCGCAGCGAGCGCATCGAGCTCGACGTGTAGCCGGTGATCGAGGAGGGGCCCGTGGCGACTCGGCGGGACCCGTTGCACAATCCGCTCGCGCTCACGGTGCTCGCCTATCTGCTCGAGCGGCCCATGCACCCGTACGAGATCGGGAAATTGCTCAAGCAGCGCAATGCCGATCGGAATATCGGTTACAAGCACGCGTCGCTCTACATGGTCGTGGACCAGCTCGCTCGCGCCGGGTATATCACCGCGGTGCATACCGAGCGCGACGGGCAGCGGCCGGAGCGGACCGTCTACACCCCGACGGCGGCCGGTGAGGAGCGGCTGCGGGACCATATGCGGGAGATGGTCGCGGTGCCGGGCAAGGAGTATCGGCAATTCGAGGCGGCGCTGTCCCTCATTGTCGTGCTGCCGCCGGAGGATGTTCCCGCGCTGCTCGCACAGCGCCGGCAGGCCCTCGAGGACCAGGCCGCGCAACAGCATGCGGTTCTCGACCGGGCACGGGAGGTCGATGCGCTGTTTCTCATCGAATACCGCTACCGCCTCGAATTGATCGAAGCCGAACTGCGATTCATCGACCGCTTCCGCGAGTTGATCGAGGACGATCCGGCGGCGCTGGGTGAATTCTGGCGGAAGTTCCACGCCGCCAGGAGCATTCCCGGCGATCCGGCCGGCTGAGCGGTGTAGCTCGCTACACCTCGAATCAGGGGGGCTCGCACCGCTGATCTTCGTCGCCGGACGCGGTGGGATCGAAGCATGGTCGATGGACGAGCAGGGCAACGACGGTCAGCGGTCGCGAATCCGGTGGGGGTGGCGGTATTTCTGCTGCTCGCCTTCGGGATCTCCTGGCTCTGGTTGTTGTTCGCGGTGGTGTGGCTGGGGTTTTCGGTGATCAATCCGATCGTGCAGTTGCCGATGGCGGTAGCGCCGGCGGTCGCGGCGCTGGTCGTCCGGCGCTGGGTGACGCGGGAGGGGTTCGCCGATGCCGGTCTGGCGCCGCGGTTTCGCGAACTCCGGTGGTATCTGATCGCGTGGCTCGGTCCGCTGGTCCTGGCGGTGGCCAGCATTGCCGTGGCCGTGCTGATCCGGTTGTGGTGGCCGGACTCCTCATGGCTGGATTCGGATTTCGGTATTCCGATCACCGGACTGACGCCGATCCTGTTGACGGCGGTGATCGTGCTGACGCCGCTGTACTTCGGCGAGGAGTTCGGCTGGACCGGATACCTGCGCCCGCGATTGTTCCCGGGACGACCTCTCGCGTCGGTCACCGCAACGGGTCTCATCTGGGCGTCCTGGCACTACCCGCTGGCCTTCATCGGCTACGTCCATTTCGGCGATGTGTTCGCCGGGCTGGCCGTGTGGACAGTGTCGTTCCTCTCCCAGGAGATCATCCTCACCTGGCTCTACCTGCGCAGCCGCACCATCTGGGTGCCCAGCCTCGCGCACGCCGGCAACAACCTGGTGCTGTCCCTGCTGGTCGGCGATCTGCTGGCGGAACCCCTGGGCGACACCCTGGTCACCCTGCTGCTGGCCGTGCCGCTCGGGGCGGTCGCGGGCTGGATCGTCTGCACCGGACGGCTCAGCACAGCGATGACTCGGCCGGATTCGATGCCGCCACTCGGGGCGCAGGGGCTAACCGCCGGTCGATGATCGCGCCGACCGTTCGAGCAGGCCCAGCAACGCTACGATTCCACAGCTCAGTGACGTGTTTGCGGGTGATCTGCTCACGGGACGGCGATGCGGGTGTTTGGCAGGGCGAAACCGGGGTATCGCAGCCGCGATGGATCATGAACGCGCACCGATTCTCGACGCGCTGGCCGATTACCAAAGGCTCGGGCGTTATGGATTCACGCCGCCGGGGCACCGGCAGGGCCGGAATGTGGATCCGCGGATTCTCGAGGTCCTGGGCGGGGCGATGCGGGCCGATGTGCTGGCCTCACCGGGGTTGGACGACCGGCTGGCGCGGCAGGGTTATCTCACCGACGCCGAGGAGTTGATGGCCGATGCGGTGGGCGCCGAGTGGGCCTTCTTCTCGACCTGCGGTAGTTCGCTGTCGGTCAAGGCCGCCATGCTGGCGGTGGCGGGCGGTGACGGCGGGCTGATTCTCGGACGCGACAGCCACAAGTCGATCGTGGCGGGACTCGTGTTCTCCGGCGTCCAACCGTATTGGATCGCGCCCCGCTGGGACGCCGAACGCCACTTCTCCCACCCGCCCTCACCGGAACAGGTGCGCGAGGGCTGGGAACGGCATCCGGACGCGGCCGGGGCGCTCATCGTCAGCCCCAGCCCCTACGGCACCTGCGCCGATATCGAGAGCATCGCCGACATCTGCCACGAACACGGCAAGCCCCTCATCGTCGACGAGGCCTGGGGCGCGCACCTCCCGTTCCATCCCGACCTGCCCACCTGGGCCATGGACGCCGGCGCCGACGTCTGCGTGGTGAGCGTCCACAAAATGGGCACCGGCTTCGAACAGGGCTCGGTCTTCCACGTCCAAGGCGACCTCATCGACCGCGACCGCCTCGAACTGTGCGCCGACCTCCTCATGACCACCAGCCCCAACGTCCTCCTCTACGCCGCCATCGACGGCTGGCGCCGCACCATGGTCCAGCACGGCCGCGAACTCTTCGACGCCGCCCTCGAAACCGCCGCCAAAGCCCGCTCCGCCCTGGCCCGCATCCCCGGCATCACCGTCATGGCAGACGAACTCCTGGGCGTAGCAGCCTCCCACGACCTGGACCGCCTCCAAGTCCTCATGGACGTCTCCCCCACCGGCGCAACCGGATACGACATAGCCGACTGGCTGCGCACCAACCGCCGCCTGGACCTGGGCCTCATCGACCACCGCCGCATCCTCGCCACCCTCTCCACCTCCGACGACCAAACCACCATCGACACCCTCGTGGACGCCCTCACCACTTGGCGCGCCACCACCCCCACCACCTCACCCCCACCCATCACCCTCCCCTCCCCCCGAGACCTCCAACTAGAACAGGTCATGCTCCCCCGAGACGCCTTCTTCGGCCCCTGCGAATCGGTCCCCCTCGACCAGGCCCCCGGCCGCATAGCCGCCGAACAAGTAACCCCCTACCCCCCGGGCATCCCCGTCCTCGTCCCCGGCGAACTCATCGACGAGGCGGTAATCGACTACCTCCGCTCCGGAACCGCAGTGGGAATGAACGTCCCCGACCCCGCAGACTCCGAGCTACACACCCTTCGGGTGGTGTCACTGAAGTAGGATGCTTGATCCCGCGTAGATGCACGGCGACAAGCTCATTGGGGTGACACGCATGAGTGACGATTACCGCCACGACCGGATCGGCACCGCGCTGCGAGGCGAGAACCCGACAGTCATCCGCCGTTTGACGGGCGGATTCGCGGTGATCGGGGAGGTCCAATTTCTTCCCGGCTATTCGGTCCTGCTCGTCGATGAACCGGGCGTGGAGCGGCTTTCCGACCTTTCACGCACCAAGCGCGCCGCCTTCCTGACCGATATGGATCACCTCGGCGAAGCCGTCGAGCGAGTCTGCGGGAGAATGGATCCGGCGTTCCGGCGGGTGAACCTGGAAATCCTCGGCAATACCGATCCGTTCCTGCACGCCCACGTGTGGCCGCGATACGACTGGGAGCCGGACGAATTCGTGCACATGCCGGTATGGCTCTATCCGCGCGAGCGGTGGAACGATCCGGGGGATGCCCTGTCGCCCGGCCATGACGACATCCGCCAGGCGATCGGCGCGGAGCTCGACCGACTCGGGTCCGCGCCGCTGCCATGACCTACCAGGCGAGGTCGTCGACAGCTAGCCAGGATTCGGTGGCGATCGTCGCCAGGGGCGGAGACGGGCGGCATGGTGGGGTTAGCACCACCGGAAAGAAGGGGGTTCGCCAGCTGGGGAGGGGGGCGGGGCGACTCGTAGCGTGACTGTGTCCGCAGCAGAAGGGAATTGTTTTGCGTATCAGGCAGAGTCGTCGGGTGTTGGCCACCGCGGTCGCGGCGGGGGTGGCGGTCGCTGTGTTGGCGGGGTGCGATTCGGGGGAGGTCGTTCAGGGTCGGGCGGAGGGTGCGGAGATCGGGCGGGCGGAAGTCATTGCGGCGCTGGAACATTTGGTATCGGGGGACAGATTGCCGGGGGCGCAGGTTGTGGTCAGTGATCGGAGCGGGGTGTGGGTGAGGGCCGCGGGGGTGGGGGATGTCGAGAGGGGGACGCCGTTTCCCGAGGATGCGCGGGTGCGGATCGGGAGCAATACGAAGACGTTTGTGGCGACTGCCGTGCTTCAGTTGGCGGCGGAGGGGAAGGTTGAATTGGATGCGGCGGTGGAGGAGTACCTGCCGGGGGTGGTGCAGGGGCCGGGGATCGACGGGAATCGGATTACGATACGGAATCTGTTGCAGCACACCAGTGGACTGCCGGAGTATGCGGCGGAGTTCGGGGTCACGCCCAAGCCCGGGCAGCTCGATATCTACAACGAGCGGACTCGGTGGATGAAGACCGATATTGCTGAGGTTGTGCGTAATGCGTTGACCGCGCCGGCGGATTTCGAGCCGGGCGCGCAGTGGGCGTATTCCAATACCAACTATGCGCTGGCGGGAATGGTGATCGAAAGGGTTACCGGGGGCACGGTCGGCGAGGAGATCACACGCCGGATCATCGAGCCGCTGGGCTTGCGTGACACCTATTATCCGGGGCCCGAGGAGATCGAGATCCGGGGTCCGCATCCTGTCGGATACAGCGCGCTGGGTGGAACGCTGGTCGATTACACGAATTTGAACCCGTCGTGGGCGGGTGCGGCGGGCGCGATGGTCTCGAGCGGCGCGGACATGAACCGGTTCTTCATGGCTTTGCTGGATGGGGAACTGCTCCCGGCCGATCAGCTCGCGGAAATGAAACGCACAGTGCCCGTGCCGGTTCCGGACGTGTCGATCGGCTACGGACTGGGTTTGATGCGTCAGACGCTGTCCTGCGGGAAGGACAGCTGGGGTCACGGCGGCGATATCGACGGATTCGAGACCCGCGGCGGCGTCACCAGCGATGGCCGCGCGGTCACCGTGAGCGTCAATCAGGTTCCCGAGCAGTCGCAGGCCACGGCCGATGTCGGGAAGGTCGTCGACGCCGCCCTCTGCTCGGCGTCCTGAGCCGGCGGCTGATCGCCCTTGTCCGTGCCGCGCCGGCGCTTGCGATGACTGGTGTCGCACAGCGGATAGATCGCGGAGCGGCGGCACAGGCACAGCGCGACCACGCAGCGGTCGGACCGGATGACGCGACCGTCGGCGGTGACGAGCTCCACCGGGCCCTCGACCAGGGCCGGGCCGTCGGCGGTGTAAGTGATTGTCCGCCGGTTACTTTCGGGGTCGGTCGGCACGGATCACCACCAATTCCTCGTCGTGCTGGCCCGGCATGAGCAGACCGCGCGCTGTCAGCCAGCCCGCGCGGCGGCGCAAGACCGGCCCGAACGGGATGGTCGCGCGGGCGACCACGGCGGCCTTCAACCCGCCGTCGCGCAGGCCGGTCACGGTGCGGTCGGCATCGCAGAGCCCGGAGTGGACCATGAGCAGAAAGCCCGTGGGGGACAGCCATTCCGGTGCGAGCCGGCACAGGGCGTCGATGGCCGACCGGCCCTCCAACCCGGCATCCCAGCATCGATCCCTGCCGCGGGGCGGGCCGGCCGCTGCGGCGGGCATGTAGGGCGGATTGGCGAGCACCACATCGAATTGCCGCCCGCGCAGCGCGTTTCGGAAGTCGCCGCGGATGAGCTCGATCCCGGCGCCGCGCAGGCGGCTGTTGAGCCAGGCCGAAACCAGCGCGGTACGAGAGATATCCACGGCCGTCACCGAGGCGGCGCGGGCCCGGGCGGCGGCAAGGGCGAGCACGCCCGTTCCGGTGCACACATCGAGGACCCGGCCGTGTGGCGGCGTACCCGCGTCGGCGAAGGCTCGGAGGAGCATGCGGGTATCGGCTTGGGGCTTGTAGACACCCGGTGCGCGTATCAACATCACGAGTACCGGATAGCCGGTGAACCGCTCGCTAATCCGCATGCCGGGTCCCCCGCGGGTCGATCGAGGGACCCGCCACGTCCGCGAGCAGGGAGCTGCGGTCCTGATTCCAGCAGGTCAGCACGTGCTCGGCGAATCGGTCCTCGAGCAGTGCGGTGGCCTGGATTCCGAAAACAATGTCCTCGCGCAGTCCCGGTTCACGGGTCAGCAGATCGCCGATGACCTCACGGCGCAGCAGCTGCTCGTGGACCGCGTCGGCCTCGACGTGCTCGCGGTAGAACAGCACACAGGCGGGGTCGGCTTCCAACCTGGTCAACGCCTCGACCAGACGCCGGGACGCCGGTGAGGACGTGATCTCCACGGACGCGAAATGACCTATCCCCGAGCCCCGCAGATCGCGGTGCAGGCCGAACAGCGACATCATGTTGACCAGCGCGAGCATGGGGGCCGGAACGACATCCAGATAGTGCAGGTAGCCCGGATCCAAACCGGCGCCCGCCAGCAGGTCCGCGTAGAGCCGGTGGTGAATCCGATCCCCACGCCCACCCCCGAACTCATCGAATTCGACGGCGACCAGCGCGGCCTTGGCCTGCCCGCGCAGCCGCGGAATCAACCACGCGTACGGGTCGGCCTCCTGGTGATGGAGGATCGAGCGATGCACGAAATACTCGCGCAGCTGCCACGGTAGGCCGTGGTCACGCAGGTAGGCGCCGAGACCGGTCTCCTCGGCGGGAACCGTCAGCAGTTCCTCGAGTTCCGCGTCGAGATCGCCACCTCCGGCCGTGCCGTCGCGCAGGGCCGTCAGGAACCGCCGTTCGAGTTCCGCACGCAGACCGAGCAGCCCGGAATCCCACTCCCAGCCCGGATCCACGCCCTCGAGATCGTCGTAGTGCAGCGCGTAGCAGGTGTGCAGCGCAAGCTGCAGATCATCGCCGTACGGGTCGGCGTCGCGGCAGACCGGAACCGGCGTTCCGGCCTGCCGCCGCAGCGTCTCGGCCACCGCCATCGACACTTCGCCGCGCGGGCGGGGCAGCGGTCTCGTGGTGTCGGTTTTCGCGAAACGCCGCACTGGGCAACTCCTCGGTTACGGGAATGTCCGGCATTGATCGGCGTACCCCGCCCGCGCCCCGCCAATCCCTGTGACGGCGTCCGAGGTTTTCGCACCGGATGCCCGGGTATGGCCGCAGCATCCGCCCTATCCGCGCCGAAGGGAGTACATCGTGGGATTTCCCGAGCAACAACAGCAGGTTCCCGGATCACAGCAGCGGATGCGCCCCGCGCCGGATTGCGGCGAGGACAGCTACCGCGGTTCGGGCAAGCTGACCGGCAAGATCGCGGTGATCACCGGCGCGGACAGCGGAATCGGGCGGGCGGTGGCCATCGCGTTCGCGCGCGAGGGCGCCGACCTGGTGCTCTCCTACCTCAGCGAGCACGAGGATGCCGCGGAGGTCGAGAAACTGGTGCGCGATGCCGGTCGCCGTGCCGTTCTCGTACCGGGCGACCTGTCCGACAGCACGCGCTGCTATGCCCTGATCGATACCGCCGTCAAGGAATTCGGCACGATCGACGTGCTGGTGAGCAATGCGGCCTATCAGATGACCCATGACAATCTCGAGGAAATCAGCGACGAGGAGTTCGACTACACCTTCAAGGTGAACGTGTCGGCCTACTTCACCTTGGTGAAAGCCGCTCTCCCGCATATGAAGGCGGGCGCCTCGATCATCGGCAGCTCTTCGGTGAACTCCGATATGCCCTCGCCCACTCTCGCGCCGTATGCCGCCACGAAGGCCGCGATCGCGAATCTGTCGGCCAGCCTGGCGCAACTGCTGGGCCCGCGCGGGATTCGCGTCAACAGCGTTGCGCCCGGGCCGATTTGGACGCCGTTGATTCCCTCGACCATGCCGGTGGAGAAGGTGACCGCGTTCGGTGACGACACTCCCCTGGGCCGGGCGGGTCAGCCCGCCGAGCTCGCACCGGCCTATGTGCTGCTGGCCGGCGACGACGGCAGCTACATCTCCGGTGCGCGGGTCGCCGTGACCGGTGGCCGGCCGATCTTGTAGTCGAGCGCGGGTAACCGCCGCTAGGAGGAATTCCGATGCCCGATAGTGCCGATATCCCCGATGATGCGCGCACGACGCGAACCCACGCCGGGGAAACCATTCTCGACAACCGCAATTGGCCCGGCCTGATCCTCATCCTGCTGAGCGTGGTCGGTCTCGGAGCGACACTCACCGCCGCCGGCTACGGCTTCGCCGGCTGGGCCGTCATCGCCGCGGTCGCGGGAGCGGTATGCCTGATCGGCGGCAGCGCCTTGATCCTGCTCGAGCACCGCAGGGTTCGAGCCCAGCGCGGACAGAGCCTCCGAGACCCGAAGGGCCACTAGCGTTCCGGGTCGATCGCACAGTGTCGCCATGCAGGCCGCGCTGACCGCTGCCGCCGAGATGGCCTAGGACTCGGCGACCGCCGCGAGGTAGGCGGCGGTCAATTCCGCGAGCACTCCATCCGCGGGGGCGGGCGCGCCCTCCAGGTGGGTGGCGCGCAATTCGGCCATGAACCGTTCCCAGAGTGGTGGCCCACCGGCGGCGAGCAATTCCGCTCGCACCGTCAGTTCCGGCGCGGTCTGCAACCAGGCCGCGCCCCACGCGCCGAGCTGCGCGAGGACCGGCACCAGCTGGATGGATGCCTCGGTGAGGTGGTATTCCACCTTCTGCCGATGACTCGGATCGTCGTGCCGGGTCAACAGGCCCGCGTCGACGAGCTTGGCGAGCCGGTTGGCCAGAATATTCGACGCGATGCCCTCCAGGGATGCGGCGAGCAGTTCCCGGAAATGCGTGTGCCCGCCGAACATCATGTCGCGCAACACGATCAGGCTCCACCGATCCCCCAGCAGCTCCACGGTCATATTGATCGGGCAGCCCGACTTTCCGGGCGGCACCGGCAGCTTGCGATGAACAACTGGTTGCGACACGAGATCAGTCTAGGTAGATTCGCAACCGATTGCACGTTGCAACCAGAAGGATTTCTCATGGCACAGCTGGTCCGCGTTCAAAACTTCATGGTCTCCGCAGACGGCTACGGCACCGGCGAGGGCCAGAGCCTCGACCGTCCCTTCGGCCACGCCGACCCGGGCGCCTTCTTCGCCTGGGCGGGCGCCACCGCGCACTGGCCCAACCGCACCGATCCGGGCGGGACCTACGGCCTCGACGACTACATCACCCGCGATTACGCCAACAATATCGGCGCGGAAATCATGGGCCGCAATAAATTCGGCCCGCAGCGCGGACCGTGGGAGAACTACGACTGGCAGGGCTGGTGGGGCGACGAACCCCCCTTCCACACCCCGGTCTTCGTCCTCACCCACCACGCGCGCCCGTCGTTCACGCTGGGCGAGACCACATTCCACTTCCTCGACGCCTCCCCCAAGGACGCCCTGGCCCAGGCCTTCGAGGCCGCCGGCGGCAAGGACGTCCGCATCGGCGGCGGAGTCGCCACCGTCCGCCAGTTCCTCGACGCCGACCTCATCGACCAACTCCATTTCGCCGTCTCGCCGATCGAACTCGGCCGCGGCGAACGCCTCTGGAACAGCCCCGACGACCTCCTCGACCGCTTCCACCTGGAGAAGGTCCCGAGCCCGGGCGGCTCGGTGGTCCATCATTTCTTCTGGCGCAAGTGACCGGCCGAGCAGGAGCAGCCGATGATCATCGTCGCAGGGCATATCCGCGTGGACGCCGCCGAGCGGGACTCCTACCTCGCGGGCTGCGTCGCCGTGGTCGACCAGGCGCGCACCACGCCCGGCTGCCTCGATTTCTCCGTCAGCGCGGACCTGCTGGACCCCGAGCGGGTGGTGATCTTCGAGCGCTGGGAGACGCGTGCCGCGGTGCAGGCGTTTCGCGGCAGCGGGCCCAGCGCGGAGCAGACCGCCGCGATTCGGTCCGCCGCGGTGGCCGAATACGACATCGCGGGGGTGCGGTCGCTGACGTGAGCGGTGTTTCGCGCGGCAGCGTGTCGAGGAGCGCTGACGGGGTATCGACCATTCGTGACGTTCGATCTGACTCCGACGGCAGCGCAGCACGACCTGGCCAAGCGGGCGCACGAGTTCGCCCGCGACCGCATCCGGCCGGTGGCGGCGCATTATGACCGGGCCCAGGAGTTTCCGTGGCCGATCTTGGAGGAGGCCGCCGATCGAGGGTTCTACAGCCCGCTGTTCTATCGCGACCTCATCGGCGATTCGACCGGGCTGTCACTGCCGATGTTCATGGAGGAAGTGTTCTGGGGCTGCGCCGGGATCGGATTGGCGATCGTCATGCCCGCCCTGGCGCTGTCGGCGATCGGCCGGGCCGCCACACCCGAGCAGATGTTGCGCTGGGCCCCCGAATGTTTCGGCACGCCCGGGGATCTGAAACTGGCGGCACTGGCCATTTCCGAACCCGAGGGCGGCAGCGATGTGCGCAACCTGCGCACCCGCGCCGTCCGCGACGGCGACGAGTGGATCATCAACGGCCACAAGATGTGGATCGGCAATGGCGGCATCGCCGACGTGCACGTCGTGAACGCCGTCGTCGACGAACAGCTCGGCCACCGCGGCCAGGCCCTGTTCATCGTCCCCGGCGGCACGCCCGGCCTGGAACTGGTCCGCAAGCTCGACAAACTCGGCTGCCGCGCCTCCCACACCGCCGAGCTGACGTTCACCGATGTCCGCATCCCCCTGGACCACCTGCTCGGCGGCATCGACAGACTCGAGCGCTCCCTGGCCACCCGCCGCGCCGCCATCCGCGGCGACGGCCGCTCCGGCTCGGCAACCCTGGGTACGTTCGAGCAAACCCGCCCCATGGTCGCCGCCCAGGCCCTCGGAATCGCCCGAGCCGCAATCGAATACATGACCACCTACGCCAAGCACCGAGAGGCCTTCGGCTCCCCCATCATCGACAACCAGGGCATCGCCTTCCCCATCGCCGACCTCTCCACCCAACTCGACGCCGCCCGCCTGCTGACCTGGCGCGCCTCCTGGATGGCCGCACGAGGCGTCCCCTTCCACCGCGGCGAAGGCTCCATGGCCAAACTCGCCGCCAGCGAACTAGCGGTCCGAGCCACCGAACGCGCAATCCAAACCCTGGGCGGCTGGGGCTACATCACCGACCACCCCGTTGAAAAATGGTTCCGAGACGCCAAGCTCTACACCATCTTCGAGGGCACCAGCGAAATCCAGCGCATAGTAATCTCCCACGCCCTCGGCGCAGCCCCCGACCGCCCACCCCTCCACGTCGACCTCGCCCCCTCCGGCGGCCCCCTGAGCAAACTCTTCGGCCGCGGCGCCGAAGCCCGCACCAAAGCCGCAGCCACCGCCCTCAACATGCGCGACCGCGTCCCGGCCCCCGTAGTGAAAGCCGCCCTGAAGATCCTCCGCCCACCACGCTGACCTCGCGGACGTGACCGAGAGGACCTGTCGTGCTGAGATATCCGTCCATGCTCGGATGGGTTCCACTCACAGCCCGGCTTCGAGTTCGGCGGCTCGACGGAAGTCGTCGGCCAGTTCTGGGCCGGTGGCTCCGGTGGACCTGGCGCGGGTCAGTAGTCGTTCGGCCAGGGTCGAATCGCCTTGGCGGACTGCTACGTCGGCGCGGAGGACCAGGAGTTTGACGAGTTGGGTGGGGGTTGGTTGCTCGTCGGTTCGATGGAGGGCTCGGTCGAGGACTTTCACCGCCAGTTCCAGGTCCTGTTTGGAATCGGCGAAGAGAGAGCCCATGTGGATGGCGCGGGCGAAGGCTTCTTTCGGGAGCGGGCGGTGGCGCTGGTCGTCGCTGATCGGCTGGGCGATCTGGATGGTGTTGCCGGCGGGGTCGTTCAGCAGGAACTCTCGGACGCCGTAGGTTTTGTTCTTCAGCGCTCCTACTCGCGGAAGTCCTTGTGTGGGTACGGATCCGAAGGCTTGCCGGAGTCCTTCTGTGAAGGCCGCGTACAGGTAGTCAACGTCATCGGTGTCGATCAGGCAGCCGTGGGTGGAGGTGGTTGGGTCGAACTTCTTGTCTCCGTAGAAGTTCAGCTCGATGCCGCCGCGTTTCACGCTGAGGAACTGGTAGGGCGCCGTTTGCCGGAAAGTGATCTCGAAACCGAGGGCGGTGTAGAAGTCGGCCACCGGGTCGATCGATCGGGCCATGAGTCTGGGAATTGCCTTCTCCGTCATGGATCTGAAAGTAGGGACGCGGGCCGGTGGCGCGCACATGAAAGTGAGAAGGCCGACTTTCCCTGGTCATCGACGATCTGGTGCTATCTGGGTGCCGGTACGAGCGTTGCGACACCGTGAGCGGGGTGATAGCCGAGGTGATCGCCCGCGCTGCGCGAATCGTAGACGCGGTCGATCTTGACCGGTAACGGCCAGCCTTGACGGTGGAACAGCATTGGACCGGCGATATTGAATGTGCCGGTGACATTGGGGCGTTCGGCGGCCAGCCGGTGCGCGCGAGCGACGTCGCGGACGTCGACTCCCCGATAGAGGCGGTGTGCGGCCTGGATGGCGGGCGGCTCGGGGAAGCAGCGGGCGATGCGCAGCACGCTCGATGTGAACGGGTGATGAGCGCTCGTGACGAGGGTTTCGGCCTCGAGCTTGGTTTCGTCGTAGATATCGCGCGGCCGGGTTGGGAACGGTGATGGTGACCGGGTCATCCGGTCCCACGTAGGCCGACATTACCCGGGTAGGCCGAATCGGCATGATCATCCGGTTTCGTCCCGCTATCGCAGGGCACCCGCGTGGCATGAACCCTGAAACCGATCCAGCGGACATGCTCGACGCGACCGAGAGCCTCGATTCCGATGATGTCCGAAACGAGGACGGTGACGAGGTCGTCGCGCCGCCCGACGAGTGGCAGGCCGCCGATCGTGACGAGATGACGGCGCGCGGTCAGCGTGAGGGCGAATCACACGCCGATCGCCTGGCCGAGGAGGTCGCCGAGGGCGACGGCCGATCGACGGCCGACCTCGACGACCCGAACCTCGTTGACACAGAGGATGACCGGCCGACCCGCCGTCATCGCGGGCAGGTCTCCGGCGCACCCGAGGACGGCGATTCCTTCTTCCCGGGAACCGCCTGACCTCTCACCGCCCGGGGCGTGGCACATCGCCACGCCAGGCGCCGGTCTCGTGCGGCCGATCCTCGATGAACTCCTTGAATCGGCGCAGATCTCCCTTGATCCGGCGATCGAGCAGCCCGGTCTTGTCGCCGACGTTCTCGACGAATCCCTCCGGATCGATATCCATCTGAGTGATGATGCGGGTGGTGTCGTCGCTGATGCGGTGGAAGGTGACCACCCCGGCATGACAGGGCCCGCTGTCGGAATGCCAGGCAACCCGCTCATCGGGATGCTGTTCGGTGATGGTCGCATCGAATTCGCGTTCCACCGGACCGAATTTGACCTTCCAGTGCGTATGGGTCGCATCGAGCTGATCGATCCGCTCCACGCCCTCCATGAAATGCGGGAACGATTCGAACTGCGTCCACTGGTTGTAGGCGGTACGCAAGGGCACGTGCACCTCTGTCGACGCGGTGATGGTGCTCATCGGGGTCTCCTCTGATCGTCGTGTCCCTCGCCTACCCGGGCGGCAGCCCACGAAACCGGTGTCCCGGTACCGCATTGCGCGCCCAGCCGCGGTTCAGGCGCGCTGACGTTCGGCCCGCTGCCGGATCAGCTCCTCGGCCACCGCTACAACACGAACATGTCCGACCAGGGCTGGGTGGTCCGGCCGGACAGCGCGGCGAGCAAGGCCGCGGCCTGGCTGTCGGTCAGCGAGGCGACGAAGTCGATGATCGCGCGCCCACGCGCCAGTTCATGGATCACTTCGGGAACCCGCCCGGTCGGTCCTGCCGCACCGAACACCGCGGACATGTCCGTTGCGGCGAGCGTGCGATATTCGGCCTCGGCGCGTTCGGCCAGATCCTGCAGCCGGCGCGGTAGCCGGCTCGCCTCGTCGCGATCACCGATCCAGCGGTCGAGCGCCTCCACCAGCGCGGTCACCAGCCGCGCCTGTCCACGCTGATGCAGCGCGAAATCCGGCCGCAGCAGCACGAACTGCTTGTGCACGAACTTGAGCACCTGAACCTCGTGCCACTGCGCGGGCGCGAGCAGTACGTGCCCGGACCGCGTCGGCGGATCCGGCACCACACCGATCCCGGACACCAACCGGCTCGTCCACCCGGCCGAGAACCGCCCGACCGCCTGCTCGGCCTCCGCCGAGCCGTCGAACGGCATGGCGAGCAGACCTTCCACCAGCTCCGCCTGCACCCGCGACACCGCGGCGGAGAAGGCATCGTCGTCCACGATCCAGGAATCCCTGCTGTGCAGCCGGCGACGCAGCAACTCGAGGGACTGCCCGGGTCGCCGCGACCACTTGGCCAATTCGGTGTCGTCGATCGCGGCGAGTTCCCTTGCATGAGAACGCCATTGGCCGAGCTC
Organism: Nocardia sp. IFM 10818; assembly: GCF_054655275.1. Lineage (NCBI taxonomy): Bacteria > Bacillati > Actinomycetota > Actinomycetes > Mycobacteriales > Nocardiaceae > Nocardia > Nocardia sp. IFM 10818. Next base: position 3,896,300 of record NZ_BAAHJH010000001.1, on the reverse strand, counting down.
GGCGGCGACCGGCGCGTGCTGCAGCACGCCGATGCGGTGGAAGTCCTCCAGATCGTGGATGGCATAGGCGATGTCGTCGGCGATATCCATCACCGAGGCCTCCACCGTCTGCTGCCAGCCCGCCAGCTTCCCGGCGAAAGGCGCTCTCGCCTGGGCCATCTCGTCGAGTTCGGTGATGTACACGGAGAACTTGCTCGACCCGCTGTCCGGCGCATCGGCGGGCGCGGAAGCGCCCCGTGGCGGATCAGCCATGTCGCGGGGATGCGGGTCGGGATGCGACAGGCGCGTCCACGGGTACTTCAATATCGCCGCGCGCACGGCGGCGGTCAGATCGAGCCCGACCCCGATCGGCCCACCCGCATCGGTGCTGGTGACGATCCGCAAGCTCTGCGCATTGCCCTCGAACCCGTCCGGCAGTGCGAACCGCTCCCGGGCGAGCCGGTCGAGCACCTGCTCACCGAGATGCCCGAAAGGCGGATGACCGAGGTCGTGCGCCAGCCCGGCCGCCTCCACCACATCGGGATCACAACCGCCGAGCTCATCCAACAACGGCAGGAACCGCTCATCGGCCGCCAGCCGCTCCGCGATCGCCCGTCCCACCTGAGCGACCTTCAAGCTGTGGGTCAACCGGTTGTGCAGCAGACTGGAACCGCTCGCGCTGACCACCTGCGTCACTCCCCCGAGCCTGGCGAAGAACGGGGAGGCGATGATCCGATCCCGATCGACCCGATACGGGCTCACCGCGAGATCGGCAGAGGCGGGGCGGGCGGCCGGGGCGGACCCCTGCCACCGCCGACCCTGCCGCGGGTCCGGACCATCACCAATCATGATCTCGACCCTACTGCGGCGCCGTCCTCGACGAGACAGACCCATGATCCGATCCCCTCCGTAGCGGCCGGCAGGCCGATCGAGCGGCTCAGGGTCGCAGCGTCGCGGTGGCGATGTCGAGGAATTCGCGCACGAGCTTGTCGCGATTGTCCGCGGCGACGGCCAGGCAGGTCTCGGCCGCGGGGGCGTCGGCGACGGGGCGGTGGACGAGGTCGGGGCGGACGTAGGCGCGGGCCACGGTCAGTGGGACGAGGGCCAGGCCGTGCCCGGAAGCGATGCGCTCGAACTTTTCCTCCAGTGACGATGACCGTCTGGCCGGGGTGTCGAGCATCCGTTCGCCGTCGAGGTCGGCCCGGGTGAGTTCGCGGCGCGCGGCCAGCGGGTGCGTGGCGGGCATGCAGGCAACCCTGGGGTCGTGACCGACCGGAATGGTGCGCAACCCGGTTTCATCGAAAGGCCTTCGCAGGTAACCGATCTGGGCGCGACCGTCACGCAGTGGCGCATCCGGCTCCCACCAGCGCACCGGGACGACGTCGGTTTCGACCTCCGGGCGCCGCACCGAGAACTCCCGGATCGCTTCGGAGACATACAGTCCGGCCGAGAAGGCGATCACCAGCCGCCGCACGCCGCGATCGGCATCGTGGACGCGCCGCACCGCCGCGTCGACGGCCGTGAGGATCCGCTGCGCCTCCTCGTGGAGCTGCTGTCCGGCGGCGGTCAGCTCCACGGTGCGGGTGGTCCGCACGAACAGCTCGCAATCCAGTTCCTGTTCGAAGGCTTTGATCTGGCGACTCAATACGGGCTGAGCGATGTAGAGCTGCGCCGCCGCCCGGCCGAAGTGCCGGTGCTCGGCCACCGCGGCGAAGTAGCGCAGCTTGCGCAGATCCAGATCCATACCCTCACGGTATCAATCGACGGAAAGGGTCTTGGACGCCGAGAGGCGCCGTTCCCCAGACTCGAAGCATGATCGTCATCACCTCCCCCACCGGCCACATCGGCGGCCGACTGCTCGAGATTCTGCTCGAAACACCCACTCGCAGTGAGGAATTGCGCGTCATTGTGCGCGACCCCGGCAAACTCCCGGAGGCGGTCCGCGCCCGCGTCGACATCGCCACCGGATCGCACGGCGACCCCGATGTCGTGGACCGGGCCTTCACCGGCGCGGACGCGGTCTTCTGGCTGGCGCCGCCCGATCTGCACGCACCGAGCCTGGACGCCGCGTACCTCGGATTCACCCGCGCCGCCACGAAAGCGTTCACCACCCACGGAATCGGCCACGTCGTCGGCGTTTCGGCGCTCGGGCGCGGCACTCCCGTCGCGGCTCGCGCCGGGCATGTGACGGCCTCGCTGGCAATGGACGACCTCATCGCGAGCACGGGCGTCGCCTACCGGGCGCTGGCCAACCCGACATTCATGGACAACCTGCTGTGGCAAGCGGTTTCGATCCGAGACGACGGCGTCTTCACCGGCACAGTGGCTCCTGACCGCACGTCCGTCATGGTCGCCACCCGCGATATCGCCGCCGCGGCCGCCCACCTGCTGCTCGACCGCTCCTGGACGGGAACCGGCGAGGTCCCGGTACTGGGACCGGAGGACCTGACCCCGAACGACATGGCGCACATCATGTCCGAGGTATTCGGCCGCCCCATCCGCTACCGGCACCAGTCCCTCGACGACTTCCGCGCCACCCTGACCGCGCGAGGCATCGGCGACCCGATCGCGACCGCCTACGTCGACATGATGCGCGCCAAGGAAAACGGCCTCGACGACGGGGTCCCGCGCACCGCGGCGACCGTCGGCCCGACGAGCTTCCGCACATGGTGCGAACAGGTCCTCGCACCGGCGGTCTCGATCTGAAACATCATCGACCGGGAACTGGTGGCGGGCCCTTCTCGGGCTTTGCCGCCACCAGTTCCCGGTCGATGTCATTTCACATGTGCGCGAGCGCGATTCGCGGGCTCAACGCGGGATTCGCGCCTCGGGGCGTGGTTCTCAGGGGACCCGGCACAGCCATTCGGTGCCGTAGTGGGCGGCATTGCCGCCGTCGAGGTGCACCCAGTGGCCGCCCTGGTCACCGCACGGCTCGCCTTCGACGGGCGGCGGGCCCGGGTTGGGCGCCGGAGCCGGGTTCGGCCTCACGCCGGCACTGCCGGTGAACACACCGTCGGGCAGGGGAATGGAAATGCCGGGGGCCGGCTGCCACACATCGGCATTCGCGGTCGCGGAGGCGATCAGCGGCACCGCGATCATGCTGGTCGTAGCTGTCAGTACTGCTGCGAAACGCTTCATTGCCGGCCTTTCTCGCGGCACGGACGGAAGGTCGAAGGGCCGACTCCCCGGTCCGCGCACGCCACACAACGGGACTGTTCGAAAGCGTGATCAGCGACCACGCAGAGATCATCGACCAGACATCCGAGCGGCATTAGCAAATTTCGTGCAAATGTGACCATGATCCGCGTCACCGCAACCCGGAGTTGTGCGCCGGGCCACCGGGTCCCCTACCGCCGCCGAGAGACCTCGTACCGGACGACCCGAGACCTCATACCGGACGACCCGACCGGACGTCTCGTGCCCGGTCTCGCGCCGCCTGTCTTCTCAGCACGTCGACCTCGGACCCCGGCGAATTCGGGTCGAAGCCGTGCTCGGCCAGCCAGCGAACGCCCAGCAGGCTGCGCAACGACCACCACGCACGAATCACCTCGAGGTCGGCATCGCCGCCGTAGCCCGCGACGACGTCGCCGAGATGTTCCTCGTGGCCGAGCGTCAATGTGGCGAGGTCGAACATGGCATCGCCCGGCGCCGCCTCGGACCAGTCGATCACCCCGGTGATCTCGTCACCGTCGGCGAACACATGCGCGACCTGCACATCCCCGTGCGTGAACACCGGCGTCCACGGCCGCAGCGCAGCCTCGGCAATCCGCCGGTTGCGGCCAACCACCTCGGCGGGAAGAACACCGTTCGCGACGATCCACCCACATTCGTAGTCGAGCTGCGCCGCGAACTCATCGAGGCTGCGACCGGTCCACGGCGGCAGCGGTGCGTCGTGCAGCCTCCGTACGGTGGCCCCCGCCGCCGCCCACGCCGCCGACGACGCGCTCGACGGCTCGCCGAGGCGGCCGAGCGCCCTCCCCGGCAGCGCCGCCAGCGCGAGTACAGGCGGCTTGCGCCACAACACTTCCGGAGTCGGGATCGGCGCCAGAGCCATCGCCTCGACCTCGATATCGGTACGCCCCTGATCAGCGTCGACCTTCAGGAACACCTCGCCCACGCGCAAGGTCGCGCGCTCGTGGTGTGCGACAACGACCTCGACCTCTTCCACGCCGGTAATTATCGCGACGACGGCCACCGGCGTCGCCGGGTTTTCCGTTCACGCTCGCACCGTCGGCTCGCCCATGACTCGCCCTGGATTCGGATGTACGACATTGATGATGTACGACATTGATACAGCCACGGTATTGCCCGCCGCTCGCCACAACCCGTGGCTCATCTCGGCCGGTGGAGCTTCCGGGCGCCCGCGCCGGCCGATTCGCTCGGCCACCGAATTGCTAGCATTCGCAGGTGAAATCGGTGGGTGAGCATGCGCGGCTGTGGACGGCGCCGGCGAGCCCGCAGGTGGATCTGCTCACCGCTCGGTTCGAGACGTTCGCCTTCGATAAGCACAGTCATGAGCAGCTGTCGGTCGGGGTTATCGAGGAGGGGGCGGAAGGGCTGCACATGGCGGGCGGGAAGGTGGTGATTCCCGCCGGGCAGCTGGTGATCATCAATCCGGAGCAGGTGCACACCGGGTTTGCCGCGGTGAATTCCGGATGGCGGTATCGGATGTTCTATTTCGATACCGCATTGGTGGAGGAGCTGGCGGGTGAGCGGCTGGGTACGCGTGCGGTGTGGTTTCCCGAAACCGCTGTGCGCGATGACGAATTGTTCGCGCGGTTGCGGGCGGTGCATCGGGAGCAGGAGCTCGCCGGGGACCCGCTGACCGCGGAGTCGCTGCTGCTGGCGGGGCTGGATGCGGTGTTGCGCAGACATGCTCGCCGCGGCCCGGTGGCGGCGGGCGGGGTGCTGCCGCGGCGGGGTATCGAGGTGGCTCGCCAGCTGCTGCACGATCGGTGGAGTGAGGCCGTGACCGTCGCCGAGCTCAGCGCTGCGGCGGGGGTGCCGCGGGCCTCGCTGATTCCCGCTTTCCGGGAGGCGTACGGGCTGCCGCCGCACGCCTATCTGCTGCGGTTGCGGGCCAATCGCGCGCGCCGGCTGTTGCTGGCCGGGCAGGCGCCGGCGGAGGTGGCGGTCGCGGCGGGTTTCGCCGATCAGGCCCACCTGACCCGGATCTGCAAGCGCTACTTCGGGGTGACGCCGGGGGCGATCCGGCCCTGAGCCCGGCTCGGCCGCTCGAGATTTTTGTTCAAGACCGCGAACCATACGGACCGTCAAGCTCTGTCGCGAATGTTGTGAGCGATGAAAGGCCGTGTGGGAACGATGATGTGGGTATTGGCGGTGTTCCCGCTGGTCGTCGTGCTGGGGACGATCATGGGATGGCGCAAGCCGGCGCACCTGGCCGCGGCCGCGGGTGTCGCCGTGGCGGCGCTGTTGATCTGGTGGCGGCCGGAGTTCACGCTGCCGGGTAGCGCGCTCGGCCGGGCCGCGGGCGGAGCCGGTCTGCTGGTGCTCAATGCGGCCGCGGTGATGCTTCCCGGTGTCTATCTCAGCCAGGTGCTCACCCGCCGCGGTGTGCACAACTCATTGCAGGAATGGGTGCGCGGGCTGCCTCTGCCGGTCCCCGCGAAGGTCGCGCTCGTGATCGCGGGAATCGCGCCAACGGTGGAGGCGCTCACCGGGTTCGGGGTGTCGCTGCTGGTCACCGTGCCGGCCCTGCTGGCGCTCGCATCGCCGCCGACCGCACTGCGGCAGGCCATGCTCGGGATGAACATCATGCCGTGGGGGACGCTCGGATTGGCCACCGTGATCGGCGCCGAACTCATCAGTCTTCCGACGGCGACGCTGGGCACCGCGACTGCGATCACCAGCAGCCTGGTCTTCCCCCTGGTGGCCGTGTGGGCGGCTTTGCTGGCTCGCCCCTCGCGGCGGTTGGGCGCCGCGGCCCTCGCCGCCGGCGCGGGCGCTCTGCTCTCGGCCGGACTGCTGACCTTCAATCGGCTGGGCATCGTCGCACCGGCGGGCGTGCTGGCCGGGCTGTTCACGACGGCCACCGCGCTGGTGCTGGCCGCCGTATGGCACCGGCACAACTCCGAAACAGGCTCACCCGCAGCACAGTTCGCCCGCGGCGAGACGACCGGTGAGATTCACGGGCGCGGTGCGCGCAGTCTGAAGCAGGCCGAACCCGCCACGGGCGGCCTGCTGCCTCCCCGTGCCGTCCTGCAGGCGTACGGCCTCGTTCTGGGCGGCATCGCGATCCTGCGCGCAGCGACCGCCGCCGGTGTCCCGCCGCTGAGCCTGCACGCCGGTGGCGCGAGCTTCGCGCTGCTGTCCTCGCCGGGTCTGCCGCTGCTGGCCGCCGCCCTGCTGCTGGACCGCGGCCGCCCGCACCTCCCGGATGCCCGCGCCGCCCTGGTGCGCGTCGCCCGCCCGCTGCTCGCCTTGACCGGCTTCGTCGCCCTCGGCCGGCTGATGTCCGACAGCGGCATGATCACCGAACTGGGCGCGGCGGTCGCCTCGGCCCCGCTGCTGGTGGTAGCCCTGGCCGCCCCCGCTCTCGGCATGCTCAGCGGTTTCGTCACCGGCTCGAACGTCGGCGGCAACGTCCTGATGCTGCCCCTGCAACAGCAGCTCGCCCCGGCCGGCCTGGACACCTGGTTCGCGGCGGTGCAGAACAGCGGAGCGGGCCACGCCGTCTTCACCTCCCTCCCGATGATCATGCTGATCCTGGCCGTGGCCGGTGACCACGCCAAGAACTCCGGCACCTCCGAACGGACCCTGCTCCGCTTCGGACTGCGGGTCGCGGCGGCGATCTACGCCGCCCTCTCGGTGGTCACGATCGTGGTGGTCTTCTTCGCGGCGGGCTGATCGATCCTCGCGGCTGCCGCCACTCCGCACGACCCTCGACTCGGAAAACCGGCTCCGATCCTGCGCACGGGCCGCGGAATTGCATGCGCCTGGCCCTCGATCGAGCGCGTATGGAAGGCTTCATCTTCGTCGACTATCTGGGCCGATTCCCGGAAGCCTTCACCGCCCTGCGCGACTGGCACGCCCGGGGCGATATCACGATCGCCGAAACCGTGAGCAGTGGACTGGAATCCGCCCCGAGCGCATTGCGCGCGGTCTTCGAGGGCGGCAACCTCGGCAAGCAATTGGTGCGGATCGCGCATTCGTGAAGTACCGCCACGTCGGCCTGGCGGGGTTCTAACCCGCATCGTTCCTCCAGCGAATCGTGCATGCGCCGCGCCCATTGCTGCCTGCGGGGAAATAGAGCCGTGCAATGGAATTATTGATGCGGTTTTCCGGGATTGTCGGCCTATTTGGTTTGTTCGACAGCGCAGGAAGGGACTCGGCGTGCGGGGTTGGTGGCGGTGTGTTGTGGTCGGGCTGATGGTTGCCTGTGCCGGGGGGCCGGTGGTGGCGCAGGGCGAGCCTGTGCAGCCGATGGGGGTGTTGCCGGATGAGATGGTGGAGGCTATTTCCCGGGATCTGCATATGTCCGGGGAGGAGTATTTGAGACGGGCGCGGGTGGCGCGGCAATTGGCGGGGTTCGCGGCTACCGCGCGGGAATTGTTTCCGGGGGCGGTCGAGCAGGTGGGGTTGGGCGCAGCCGGGCAGGGGGTGCTCGCACTGGCGCCGAATGTCGGCGCGGAACTCGTTCGAAGTGCGGCCGCTGCGGCCGGATTCGAGGTACGGGATGCGGTGACGGTGGAGCTGCCCGGCTCCCCGGCCCGCCCTGCGCCCGTGCAGGAGGGCGGGGAACGGGAGGCGGCGAGGGAGGTCGCCGGTGGGGATCCCTTCGTGGCCATGCCGCCGCGGGGAAAGAAGGTGGGTTTCGGGATGTGTTCCTGGGGCTTCAATGGGGTGGATCAGGATGGGGCGGCGGTCAATGTGACCGCGGGGCATTGCGATATGGAGGCGGAGAAGGAGCAACCGCATCCATTGCAGGTGTTCGCGCCGTCGACACAAAACGGGGTGGACACGCCGGTCGGCGTTTTCAAGAAGTCATTGACGTTCAAGACGAGCGAGCGCGATTACGCGATTGTTCGGATCAATGACGAGGCCCGGCCATTGTTCGACAACAACTTCGTTCGCAGCCGTGGCATGCAGGGGTTGCGGATCACCGGTGTCGCCGATCCGATTGTCGGCGCTCCCGTGTGCAAGCTCGGCCATACCACCGGCTTCACCTGCGGGGTGATCGTCGACGTGGACGAACCCTCCGATGACGGTCCGCCGCAGTCGTTCAGCCACACCGCTTTCCAATTCTCCGGGGACAGCGGAGGGCCGGTCATCACCGGTACGGAGGCCGTGGGCATTGTCAGCAGGCTGGAGAGCAAGCTGGATCTGCCCGTCGATCCTCGGGCCTATCTGGATCCTCGCTGGCAGGACCAGACTCGCAAGGATCTCTTTCGAGTCGTGGCCCAATCCGTCAGCGCGGTTCTCGCCGAGAATCCCGGCCTCCGTATCCGTACGAACTAGTTCACCCGCGGGAATGCACCGGCGCAGGGGTGGGTAGCAGGACCGCGGTCAGCGCGATCAGGGCGAAGGCCGCGCTGGACCACAGTGCCGAGGACGGGTGGCCGGTGTTGTCGACGACCACACCGGCAATGGCGGGGCCGAGGACGGCGCCGAGATTGAAAGCGGTTGTCGCCAAGGCGCCCGCGATATGGGGTGCGGTCGGGGCGGCGGATTGCACGATTGTGCCGATCAGCACGGAGCCGACGCCGAAGGCGGCCGCACCCGCTATCGCGGATGCCGTCAGAACGCCGGGGAGCGTGTGTGCGGCCAGCGCGGCCAGCGCCCAGATGCCGATCAGGGCACACGTTCCGATCTTGATGACTCGCGCGGAATGGCTGGCGAAGCGTCCGCCGAGCAGGACGCCGACGAAAGAGCCGACGCCAAAAATGCCCAGCACCACGGGAACCCACTGATCACCCATTCCCGGTACGCCGGCGGTGATCGAGCCCAGGTAGGTGAATCCGGCGAAGGTTCCGGCGTTGACCAGGATGCCCGCGGTGACGGCGATGAGGATGGATCGGTCGCCCACCACCGACCATTCGCGCAGGATCGACGGGCCGCGCCCGGTATGCTGGCCGGCCTCGCTCATCGCACGGCCGATCAGCACCCACAGCGGTATGAGAACCATCGCGCTGAGGATCGCGACGGCCCAGAACGCCGAACGCCATCCCCACAATTGGCCGAGCACCGTCCCCGCGGGAACACCGGCGATACAGGCCACCGTCACCCCGGATACCACCACAGCGGTCGCGCGGCCGACCGCGGCGGGCCCCACCAGCCGCGGCAGCGCCGCCAGTGCGATCGCCAGGAACCCGGCGTTCGAGATCGCGGCGAGCACACGCGTCACGAGCAGCATCGCGAATCCGTCTGTCACGGCGCCGATTACGTGGGCCAGGGCGAACACCGCCAAGAACGCCCCGAGCGAGTATCTGACCGGCAGCCGACCGGCCGTCATCGCCATGACCGGCGCACCCAGCACCATCCCGGCGGCGAACAGTGAAGTCAGCAATCCCGCTGCGCCGAGCGAGATCCCGACATCGGTCGCGATCTGCTCCAGCAGTCCCGAGACCATGAACTCGGATGTGCCCTGGGCGAAAACCGCGACCGCGAGCACGAAAACGACAATAGGCATGAAGAGGCAACTCTCCGGATACAGGGGCCACGATCAGGGCACCCGAGATGTGGCGCGATAACGGGTGATCCAGCACCCGACCGCACGAAAGGACATCGTCCGGCGCTGCGAGCAGCCAAACACCGCCAGCCACACGACAACTGGCACGACCACACTCACAACGCCGCCCGGCACACAGGCCAGGCGGCTACCGTTCGGATGCCTCCGGAGAATTCACGCCCCCACCCTAACAACCCACCCGCCCGAGCCAAACCGGCGCCCCCCTTCAGACACCGCTCCCGCCGCAGTATGTGAAACGACATCGACCGGGAACTGGTGGCGGCAAAGCCCGAGAAGGGCCCGCCACCGGTTCCCGGTCGATGATGTTTCAGATCGAGACGACGCCGGGCCGCCGCAATGCGCCTGCACCACACGACGGTTCGCTATCGCCCGCGCCGCGTTGAGGAACTTCTCCGCATCGAACTGAACCACCCCGACCACATCCTCGGCCTGTGGTGGGCCCTGCAACGCCGCCGACTCCGTATCAAGCCACACCGCTGACGGCCCTGTCGATGCGCAGCGCCACGTCGAGACTGTCGAGTACGGTGTCCGGTCCGATCGTGTTGACGGCCTTGCCGTTCAGGCAGTCCAGGACGTGGTCGATCATGGCGGAGTACTGGTTGACGTCGGGGACCTCGAGGCGGTCGGCGCCTGCGGCGGAGTACAGCGTGACGGCGGAGTCGGGCTTGCCGTCGAAGCCCATGGTGAAAGTGCATTCGAGCGTGGACTTTTCGAAGACGGCGCGATAGCCGCCGCGGCAGCCGTAGCTCATCGGCAGCATCGACGAGGTCGAGCAGCGGACGAGCGCGCTCGGATAGGCGAGCAGCGCGTCCACCGCGGCGGCCTCGGAATCCTTGGCTGTGGCGGCGACTTCGATATCACCGGGCACGCCCAGCGCCCGGACGATGGTGTCGAGATCGCCGAGCATCGAATCCAGGGGTATCTCCTTCAAGCCGATGCTCGCGCCCGGCCACAACAGCGCTGTATTCGTCTCCACCGTGAGCTGCAACAGCCGGCCGTGCGCCCCTGCGGTGACGGCGTCGACCAGCATGCGGCTCTGCGGCACGAAACGGTTGAACATATCCACGAACACCTGCTTGTCACTCGCGGCCGAGGCGGCGACGATGCGGCGGGCGTCGTCCATATCCGGCGCCAGCGGCAGTTCGGTCAGTACGTGCTTGCCCGCGGCCAGGGCGCGCAGGACGTGTTCGGTGTGCAGGCGCGTGGGCAGGCAGATGTCGATCAGATCGATGCTCGGATCGGCGTAGATCGAGTCCAGATCGGTGGTGGTCGGATAGCCGAACCGCGCGCCCATCTGCTCGGCCTTGGCGGGCGTGTGCCCGTAGATGACCACGTCGACGTCCGGATGAGCCTTGAACCCGGCGGCGTGCGCCTGGGCGATGCTCGTGCCGAGAAGCGCGACCTTCACGATGACCCCTTTCATTCTGCGTTGACTCGCGTTGCCACGACGCTAGAAGTCCAATAGGTCATCAAATGACCTATTGAGGTGTCAGGATGAGGTTTGTGCGTGATCCATCAGGCCGGCTGTTACAACTGCTCTCCCTGCTCCAGTCCCCGCGGGAGTGGACCGGTATCGAGCTCGCCGAACGTTTGCAAGTCACCCCGCGAACGATTCGCCGCGACATCGAGCGCCTGCGCGAACTCGGCTATCCCGTCCACGCCACCCAGGGCAATATCGGCGGCTACCGACTGGCCGCGGGCACCGCCATGCCGCCGCTGGTCCTCGATGACGAGGAAGCCGTCGCCATCGCCGTCGGCCTGCGCACCGCGACCACCGCCGCGATCACCGGCATCGAGGACGCCGCACTGCGCGCCCTGGCCAAACTCGAACAGGTGCTGCCCAGCCGATTGCGCCACCGCCTCTCGGACGTGTCCGATGCCGACGTGCTGCCCGTGCCCGGGTCCCCGATCGCCCCGGAAACCCTGGCGGCGCTGGCCGCCGCCTGCCGCGCCCACGAGAAGGTCCGCTTCACCTACACCAAGGCCGGCGAGGACGTCTCCAAACGCTTCGTCGAACCCCATCGCCTCATTGCCGCCGGAACCCGTTGGTATCTCATCGCTTTCGACTCCGACCGCGGCGATTGGCGCACCTTCCGCCTGGACCGCATCGACGCCGTCCACCGCACCGGCCTCCGCGTGCCCGCCCGCGAACTCCCCGATGGCATGGACGCCGCCGCCTGGCTCACCCGCTCGCTGCGCCGCACCGGCGCCATCCAAGCCCGCGTCCTGCTGCACGAGCCCGTCGAAACGGCCCGTCACCGCCTGAGCGCACGCCAGGGCCTGCTCGAGCCCACCGACGAGCACACCTGCACCCTCACCACCTACCCTGACGCACCCCACTACACCGCCTACAACATCGCCCTGCTCCCCATCCCCTACACCCTGCTCGCCCCACCGGAATTGGCTCCGCTCATTCGCGCCATCGGCGAACGCGCCATCGCGGCCACCACGCACTCCCAGCCCTGACCGGCCACGCATCGTCGGCTGGGTGTCCCGACTTCAATCGAGGACGACACTCTCGATGAGGACGGTGAATACCGCCGCATCCCAAGGGTTCGCCTCGACCCCGGCAAGAATCGCATCCAGCAGCGGTGCATAGGCCAGACTGCCGGGACCATAGTGGCCGCTGGCGCGAGCACTGGCCATGACGGCTTGGATGATGATGGCGTAGACCTCGGGGCGCGGGACGGCGACGGCTCTGCCGGCGGCTTCGGTGCGTTGCAGCAGGAACTCGGCAGCGGCGATAACGTCTGCCAGGACCTGGATTTCGAGTTCGCGTGTGCTGTCGGCCGAGGGCATGCCGTCACCACGCCCGATGCTTGCCGCGCAGGCGATGCGTATTGCGGAGAGGGACGCGGTGGAGTTCACGGCCACCGGCTACGAGCGGTGGAGCATCAGGCGCGGGTGAAGTCGGGAGATGGCCGTCGGCAGCGATCCGCAGCGCACCCGCCACGGCGGCGAGACAGCCGAGTAGAACTACGACCAATGAAACTGTTTCCCAAAGCATTTCGGTGCCCCTCGCGAATACTGTTCGTGGGCTGGCGGACATGTTCAGTAGACACCCATTTCACGCGATGCTGTACGTTCACAAGGGACATCCACTGAAATACACTGGACGTCCACGACGGACATGCCCGCGGAAGTCACTCCCCAGATAGCGAGGCTAACAAAATGGCCGGATCAACGGTCTCTCGTAGGGATTTCGGGAACTTCATGTACGAGCTTCGAACGCGCGCGGCGCGGAGCACGCTCGCTGCCGGACTGCACCTGGAAGTCTCTCGCCAGACGATCATGCGCCTCGAGGAGGGGCTGCCGACCAAGGTGACGACTCCGCAGCTCAAGAGCCTGCTCGATTTCTACGGAGCTGACACCGAGACGCGGGCTGAAGCGCTGATGCTGTGGGGAGAAATCAAAGAGCAGGATAAGACTGCTAAAGCGCAAGGGAATTCAAAGGGATACTGGCAGGCGTACGCGGATCAGGTGGCATCTCATTTTCCGCGCTATCTACGGCTGGAAGGCGCGGCCAACCGCGTCACTTCACACCAGCTCGTGCTCGTCCCAGGACTTCTCCAGACTGCCGATTATCGCCGCGCTATCGCCAAAATCGATGTCCCGGAGTTGTCCGCGGTGAATACCGAACGCCGCGTCGAACTCGCGGCGCGCCGACAGGCGAGGCTCGACGATGCCGACTTCCAGATGAATGCCCTTGTCTCCGAAGCCGTGCTGCGGCATCAGCCGGGCAGCCCAGCAGTCATGGCGGCGCAACTGCGCTGGCTCGCGGAGGCGGGCGAACGTGACAATATCCGGATCCGCGTCATTCCGTTCCGGGTCGGTCCGCATCGCGGGCTGAACATCCAATCGTTCACGCTGCTGGAGTTTCCGCGCGGCTCCAGCGGTCTCACGGTGCCTCCCGTGGTGTACCTGGAGGGTGCGGTCGGCGCTCTCTACCACGAACGCGAGGACGTCATCGATCGCTATCGGGAAGCGATCTCGGAGTTGCGAGCGGTAGCGTTGAGTGAGCAAGACACCAGAGACATGGTGCTCGAAATTGCAAAGGAGTACGCGGCGTGACTATCGATCTGTCCGGCGCAGAATGGTTCAAATCCTCCCGGTCCTCGAATGCCAGCGAGTGTGTCGAGATTGCCTTCGTCGGCCACGAAGCCGGTCACGTCGGCATACGGGATTCCAAGGACCCCGCCGGTCCCGCGCTCGTCTTCAGCGGGCATCAGTGGGACCGATTCCTGCACAGCGGCATCTGGCGCGGCTGAGCTAGCCGCTCCAGGGTTCGCGGCTGGTGAAGATGTCCACATTGGCCATGAGTTCTTCGAGGAAATCACCCGGGCGCATGCGGCGGGCGTGGGCGCGTTCGGCATCGGTGATGGGGACGACGTTCATGATGCGGATGGGCTCGTCGTCGATCCAGATGCAGTCCTGGCCGTTGGGGGTGAGGGGGCCCGCAACGAAGATGGCGTCGCAGCCGGGGAAACCGGGGAAGTCCTCGTCGAGTTCGATCATGTGGCCCCAGTTCACCTGGTTTCCGGTGAGCCAGGGGTAGACGGCGAGGTTGGCCAGTTGGCGGGCGATGGCCTCCTCCACCGAGCGGTCGAGCCAGCCCCGGCAGGCGAAGCGGAGTTCGGCGCGCCCGCCATTGCCGGGTCCGGGGGTGGTGGGCAGTTCGCCCGCCGACATTCCGATGGTGGCGAACGAGGTCATGGGCACATCGTCGGCGGGGTGGAAGATGAAGACGTCCACGCGGCCGATCGGTCCCGGTCCGCCCTCGAATACGTAGCCGTCGTCCTCCAGCCCCCAGCTCTCCCGTAAGTCGCGAAAAACCCCGCGCAGCAACGGAGATGCGCCCACCCTGAATCCTTCCATCTCTCCCGCATCGATCCGGTGGCGGAATCACCTGTCGCGCAGGATGGTTCGGGCCGCCCGCATGACTCGCCCTCGATGCCTTGATAGTCCGGCAACCATACTGCGCTGCGATCGAGGCCGGTGCAGGCGACCCTCCCAACCAGCGCGGGCGGCCCGGCTACCGCGGATCACCCCCCATAGGCGCCGCACGAAATGTCGATCTGGGCATTGGTGATCGTACGAGCCCGGTCGGAGGCGGCGAAGGCGGCGACCTGGCCGACGTCGGAGAGGGTGGCGGCCCGCTTCAGCAGGGTGCTGTCGACAATGCTCTGCTTCGCCATCTCGGTCTGCGGGATATCGGGCAGGGATTCCGGGATGCCGCTGGTGCGGAGGGTGAGGACGCGGACATTGTGCGGGCCCAGCTCGCAGGCCCACTGGCGGCGCAGCGCTTCGATGGTGTCGCTGCCGATCTGCACGGTGCCCAGCCCGGGCGCCCGGTTGCCGTAATCGGAGCCGCCGAAGAACAGGATCACGCCCGATTCCTGGGCGACCATGTGCTTGGCGGCGGCCTGGGTGGTGATCAGCTGGGAGGTGACGAGCCGGGACATGGAGTGCGCGAAGTCGGCCACCGGGATATCGGCGAGCATGCCGAACAGCGACTCCTGGGCGATGACGTTCACCGAAATATCCAGGCTGCCGGTCTTTTCGACAATGGCGGCGGCGTGGTCGTGCACGGCGGCGGCATCCAGGGCGTCCACGGCGGCGGTCTCGACGCGGCCGCCGTCGGCGCGGATCTTGTCGGCGACGGCGTCCAGGGTGGCGGCGGTGCGGCCGACCAGGAAGCAGTTCGCGCCTTCGGCCGCGAAGCCCGCGGCAATGGCGGAGCCGATGTCACCGGCGGCGCCGTAGACGACTGCGGTCTTGTTCTCGAGGAGCATGAGCGTCTCTTTCGTGCGAGGGAATCCTGCTGACACGAAAGACGCTATTTCGACAGTAGTTTCGGCCACATCGGTCGACTTACCGGCGTCCCGGGACGATGACCGGGGTCGAATGAGTCATTCGGCTAGGTCACAGCCCGAGCTGGGCGAGTTCGGCTCGGCGCGCGACACCCAGCTTGGGGTAGGCGTTGTACAGGTGATGGCCGATGGTCCGCGGGCTGAGGAACAGTCGCGCGCCGATCTCCTTATTGCTGTAACCGGCGGCCGCCAGGCGAACCACCTGCAGTTCCTGCGGCGTCAGCTGGGCGAGCGGATCGGTGCGGCGGGCTGTCGCCGGCTGCTCGCCGAGCGCGGCGAGTTCGGCGTGCACCCGGCTCACCCAGGCGCGTGCCCCGAGGCGGTCGAAGGTGTCCAGTGCCGCGACCAGCTGGCCGCGAGCATCGGACCGTCTGCGGCGGCGGCGCAGCCATTCGCCGTAGACCAGCTGGGTTCGCGCACGGTCATAGGGGCTGCCGTGCTGCGCGAGCGCGGCTGAATAATGCTCTTCCGCGTCGTCGCCGGTCGACAGCAAGGCACGGCAGCGCCTCGACAGTGCTTCCGCCGCAGGGCTTCCGACGCTCTCGGCCCATTGGCCGAAGGCGGCGAAGTGCTTCTCGGCCCGGTCGCGGTCACCGCCGCGCACGGCGGCCTCGACGTGGTCGGGCACGGCGCGGAGGAGGAAGTCGTGGGCGGCGGGGCCGGTGCAGACGCCGTCGAGCCGGTCCACCGCGGCTGTCAGATCGCCTCCGGCCAGGTCCGCGATCGCGAGTCCCCACTCGGCGAGCGCCGCGTGCGTCCGGTGCGTCCCGGACAGACCCGGCAGGATCTCGCGGGCCAGGGCCCGGCATCCCGGCTCGTCCCCGCCGACCGCGGCCAGCCATACCTCGATCGCCCGCAGCGCGGCCGCCTCGGTCGGCATGCCGAGTTCCTCGCTCAGCGCGATGCCCTCGGCCACGGCTGTTCCGGCCTCGCCGAAGGCGCCGGTGAACGCGTGCGCGAGCGCGGCGAGTTCGAGCGCGTACGGAATCCATTGCAGCTCACCGGTCGCCCGCGCGCACGAGACCACCTCGTCCATGATCGCGGCGGTGGCCGCATCGTCGGCCAGCATCAATCCGCTGAATCCCGCGACGATCTTGTGCAGGTCATCCACCGACTCCCCGTGTGCCGCACGGATTTGCGCGGCCATGACCGCTACCGCAGGGGCAGGGTTGCCGTCGAGCAGCTCCGCCCAGGCGATCTGCGCCGACACGTGCGGGCGCAGTGGCGAGTTCTCGGGTAGCCGAATGGAATTCAGCAGCTCGGTGCCCCGCACCAGCAGCTCGCGATCCGCCGCGTCCCGTGCACAGCAGATCGCCTCGGCCAAGATGAACGCCGCCCGCTCGGGTTCACTGTCCGCGATCAGCGCCGCCGCCTGCAAACTGAGTTCGGCGTCGGCGGCGGGCGAGGTCCGCTCGTATTCCACCTGAGCTCGGATATGCGTTGCGTCGGCGTGGATTCCGAGGTTCTCGGTCAGCGATACCGCCTCGGCGGCCAGGCGGGTGGCGCGATCCGGTTTGCCCGCGTCGTACGCGGCGCGGGCAGCGAGCAGAATGCGATGCGCCTTCCGTTCGGGATCCACGCTGAGCCGTCCGGCACGGTCGTAGGCCGCGGAGACGGCCATGGCGCCGCCGCGGCGCTGCTGACGCTGAGCGGTCTGCTCGAGCGCGGCGGCCACGCGCTCATCGGGTTTGGTGGTCGCCGCCGCGAGATGCC
This sequence comes from Nocardia sp. IFM 10818, assembly GCF_054655275.1. Lineage (NCBI taxonomy): Bacteria > Bacillati > Actinomycetota > Actinomycetes > Mycobacteriales > Nocardiaceae > Nocardia > Nocardia sp. IFM 10818. The sequence continues at coordinate 3,879,029 of NZ_BAAHJH010000001.1, read as the reverse complement.
ATGCGCGGCGGTCGGCGTCCACGGGCTCGGTCAGCGCCCGGGCGAAATTCTCGTGCACGGTGATCCGCTGATGATGCGGTGCGTTCCGATAGACGGCCGCCCGAATCAGCGGATGCCGGAAGACGATCCGATCGGTCTCGGCGGAGACCAGCCCCGCCCGCTCCGCCGGCTCCAGATCCGCATTCGACAGCCCCTGCAGGGCGGCGACCTCGAACACCGTGCCGATATCGGCGCCACTGTCCGACGCCGCGATCAGCAGCAGAGTCCTCGTGCCCGCAGGCAGTTCGGCGATCTGGGCACGAAAACTCTCCTGCACCCGCGACGACACCGCCACGGGACCGACCTCGTGCCCCGGATCGATGCGCCCGGTGGTTTCCGCGGTGCGCCGCGCACCGCCCAATTCCAGCAAGGCCAGCGGATTCCCAGCCGATTCCGCCAGGACCCGCTCACGGCCCGGAACGGTGAGGCCGGGCGTATGCCGGTCGAGCAGGCCGACGGCGGCCGCCCGCGGCAGCCCGGACAACCGCATGGTCGCGATCCCCGGAGTCGGGAAAGGCAGCGCGGTTTCACGCACCCCGAGAATCATCGCCATCGCATCCGCACCGAACCGCCGGGCAGCGAACAACAGCGCATCCGTGGAACTTTGGTCGATCCACTGCGCGTCGTCGATCAGCAGCAGCGTCGGCGTCTCGGCAGCCAGTTCCGCCAGCAGCGTCAATGTCGCCGCACCGACCAGGAATCGATTGACCTCCGACGTCTCGTCCTGCCCGAACGCCGCCCGCAGCGCCGCCGCCTGCGGTCCGGGCAACCCGTCGATCCGTTCCGCGAAGGGATACAGCAGCATGTGCAGCACCCCGAACCCCAACTCGGCCTCGGATTCGATTCCGACCCCGCGCAATACCCGCATTCCCCCGGCGGCCCCGGCCGCATACTCCAGCAGCGCCGTCTTCCCGATCCCCGCCTCCCCCCGAATCGCCAGCACCCGACCACGCCCCGCCGCCGCAGCGGCCAGCAGCCCATCGATTTCGGCCAGCTCGGCGTCCCGTCCCACCAGCATGGTCGTCAGCGTAATCTCGCAGGGATTATCTCGGCTCGGTGTCCTGGGGTTCGCGGCGCGTGCCGCCGCCGGTGGTGACTTGCCGGGCCGAGGCGTGGGCCAGGGCGGGTTTCTGGGCTATGACCGAGATGGCCCAGTTGGCCGCGGCGAGCACGCACAGGATGACGCCGTGGACGGCGGCGCCATTGGAGTTGGAGAGGCCCACAGCACCACGGTCACGGCGGCGGCCGTCATGGCACGTCCCTGGTCGGATCGAACGGTCAGCACCGTGCACCGAACGTAGAGCACGATCTCGGTGAATTACACGCGATTTTCGGACGCCGCGTCGTGGATATCCGCCCGGGTCAGTCACCTCCGGCGGGGAGGCGGGATTCCAGGATCGGGGCGATCTCGGTTGCCTTGTCGGCGTTGAGCATTCCGGTATGCCAGGCGTCGATGGGGACGCGATCGATTCGGCCGGTGATGTATTCGCGCCAGGTGTCGGCGAGCCGGTCGCGGCCGGGCTCGCGGGCGGAGGTGAAGAGCAGCGCGTCGCCGGTGAAACGGCCCGGGGTGTAGGGCACCGGGTTGGAGAAGCTCTCCAGGACGCGTTCGACGTGTCGCGGCGTGAGGACTCCGGCCCGGGTGATTCGATCGGCGAGCAGGGCGTAGAACTCGTCGAGGTTGTCGATGGCCGGAATATCGTCCAGGCCCAGGGCTTCTCGCCAGCCGCCGAGAATGCGGCCGACGGCTTCCGCCACCTCCTTCGGCTCAGGTTCGGGTGCGTCGTGCGGGCCTGTTTCCGGGCTGGCGTCCACGAGGGCGAGCAGGCCGACCGGGTGGCCGAGTTCCTGCAGGCGCACGGCCATGGCGTGGGCGATCTGGCCGCCCAGGGACCAGCCCAGCAGGTTGTAGGTGGCGCCGGGGAAGCGGTCGAGAAGCTCGCGGACGTAGCGGTCGGCGTAGGCGGCAACCGATTCCGGGCGGGATTCGTCGGCGACGATGTAGGGATCCTGCAAGCCGTAGACGGGGCGGTCGGGGTCCAGGTTGCCCGCCAGGGAGCCGTACACCCAGGCCAGGCCGCCGCCGGGGTGCACGCAGAACAGCGGCGGGCGGGTGCCCGCGGACCGCAGCGGGGTCAGCACGCCCAGTGCAATGTTCAGCTGGTCACCGCTGTCCAGGGCGCGGGCCAGCGAGGCGGGGGTGGCGTCGGAGAACAGGTGGCCGTACTGGAGCTGCCTGCCGGTGCGCGACCGCACCAGGGAGACGACTTGTACCGCGCTGAGCGAGTTTCCGCCCAGTTCGAAGAAGTCGTCGTCGGCGCCGACCCGGGGCACGCCGAGGACTTCGGCGAATACTTCCGCCACCAGGCGCTCGCTCGGGGTGCTCGGTGCGCGGCATATGCGCGGTGCGATCACGGGCGCGGGCAGGGCATTTCGATCGACCTTTCCGCTGGTGGTCAACGGCAGGTCGGCGAGCACAAGCACGACATCGGGGACCATGAAGCCCGGGACGCGCTCGGCCATCGATCGGCGCACTGACACCGGGTCCACCGGGCTTCCCGGTGTGGCTGTCACGCAGGCCGCCAATCGGGTTGCGGCGCTGTCCGTCCCACCGTCCGGGGTGTGCACGATCGCCACGGCCTGCTCGATTCCGTCCAGGGCGCACAAGGCGGCCTCGACCTCGCCCAGCTCCAGTCGCTGTCCGCGCACCTTCACCTGGAAGTCGGAGCGGCCCACGAATACCAGAGCGCCCGGCCCCGAAGCCGAGCCATCGGCAACCCACCGCACCAGGTCACCGGTGCGGTACAACCTATCCCCCGCTCCCCCATGGGGATTGGCCACGAATCGTGCGGACGTCAACCCGGGGCGGCCCCGATAACCGCGTGCCACACCGGCGCCCGAGACATACAGCTCGCCCACGACACCGGCGGGCACCGGACGCAGCCACGAATCCAGCACCAGCACATCCATTCCGGCGATGACCGAGCCCAGGGTGACCGGTTCGCCGGGCCGCAGCTCGTCGCTCGCGGTCACCCAGATGCTGGCCTCGGCGGGTCCGTAGAGATTGTGCACCCGGCGCCGGCCCGCGGCGTCGGTGCGCGACCAGCGCGCGACCAGTTGCGCCGAGCATCGATCACCGCCGGTCAGCACGGCCCGCAGATCATCCAGGCCGGCCGACTCCAGTGACAGCGCGACCGAAGGCGTCAGGAAGGCGTGCGTGATGCGCTGCTCGCGCAGCAGCTGCCACAACGGTTGCCCGCCATACGCATCCACCGGCGCGACCACCAGAGCACCACCACCCGAGACCGCCAGCAGCAATTCCAGGATCGCGGCATCGAATGTCCGTGAGGCGACACTCAATACGCGTGCAGCGGATTCGACCCCGTAGTCACGCACTTGCGCCGCGACCAGCGCCACCAACCCGGCATGAGTGACTTCCACACCCTTCGGACGGCCCGTCGAACCGGAGGTGTAGATGACGTACGCGGTGTTGCCGAGCCGCACCTTCGCGCCCCGATCCGCTTCGGTGACAGCGGCATTCGGGCAGCGGTCGATCTCCGCCGCTACCGCACGGTCATCGACGACCACCCAGGCCGTGCCCTCCGGCAGCGATACCGCGTACCTGTCCAGTGTTATGCCGACCCGCACACCGGAATCGGCGCACACCCAGCGATTGCGGTCGACCGGATGCGCCGGATCCACCGACAGGAACGCCGCACCTGTCTTGGCAATCGCCCAGAGTGCCACGACCCACTCCACCGAGCGCGGTATGCCGATCGCCACGATCGATTCCGGACCCGCACCGCGTCCGATGAGGAAGCGCGCCAGGCGATTGGACCGTTCGTCGATCTCCCGGTAGGACAGCGCCCGGTCCCCGTCCACGACCGCGGTTCCGTGCGGGTTACTCGCCACCGCGGCGGCCCATAGGCCGGGCAAGGTCCGATCGCCCGCGACCGCACCGCTCGCACCGACGCCCGAACCTGTTGGTACGAGCGCTCCGCCGTGCCCGTACTCGTGCAGCAGCAGGCGCCGCTCGGCTGCGGACAGCAGCTCGATGTCGCGCACAAGGATGTTCGGTTCCTGGGAGATCGCCGTCAGCACCCGCGACAGCCGGTGCGCGACACCAGCAATCGTGGCCTCGTCGAACAGTTCGCTGGCATAGCCGACGTTGACCGGGATCGCGCCGTCGTCGTCAGGTGTGTCGGTCAAGGTGAGCGTCAGATCGAATCGCTCGACACCGGTCTCGGCTCCCATGCCGGTCACGACCACGTCCGGCAGTTCCAGGCGCGCCCGATCGAGGTTGTGGAAGGCCAGCATCACCTGGAACAACGGATGGTGCGCCTGGCTGCGCGGCGGATCCAGGGCTTCCACCACCTGTTCGAAGGGCACCTCGCCGTGCGCGAACCCGTTCAGATCCACCCCGCGCACGCGGTCGAGCAGCTCGGCGAAGGTCACCGACTCGTCGACGCGGGTGCGCAGCACGACCGTATTGACGAACATGCCGACGAGGTCGTCCAGCAGGGCCGATCCGCGTCCGGAAACCGGTGTGCCCACCGCGATATCGGTGCTGCCGGACAGTCGGGACAGGACGATGGTCAGTGCCGCATGGAAGACCATGAAGAGCGTCGCGCCCTGTGTCCGCGCGAGACTCTGCAATCTGGAAACGATTTCGGGTTCGATCGTGAATCCGTGTGTCGCACCCCGGTGCGAGGCTACCGCGGGCCGGGGCCGGTCCGTCGGCAGATCCAGCACCTCGGGCAGGCCCGCCAGCTGCCCGGTCCAGTACCCGAGCTGCCGCGTGAGCACCGATTCCGGATCGTCGGCCGAGCCCAGCAACTCCCGCTGCCACAGTGTGTAATCCGCGTACTGGACCGGCAATGGCGTCCATGCCGGGCCACGCCCCGCGCAGCGCGCCGTGTACGCCGTGGCCAGGTCACGCGCCAGCGGAGCCATCGAGAAGCCGTCGGCATTGATGTGGTGCACCACGAGCACCAGGACGAATTCGTCGGGTCCGCTATGGAGCAGCCGCATCCGCAATGGAATTCGCTGCGTCACATCGAAACCCGTCGACACCACGGCCGTCACCGCGGCCGCCAGCTCGGATTCCCTCACAGGTACCGGCGTCGCGTCGAGGTCGACCGCAGTCGCCAACTCCCCGACAGGAACCACGAATTGGAAGGGCACGCCATCCACATCCGGGTACCTGGTGCGCAGCACCTCGTGCCGTCCCAGCACATCGGTCACCGCTGCCGACAAGGCCGAGGCGTCCACCGCACCCGATAGCCGCAGCACCAGCGGAATGCTGTAGGCCACCGATCCGGGAGCGAACCTGTTCACGAACCACATTCGCTGCTGCGCATACGACAACGGCACGCGCTCCGGACGCGCCATCACGCCCAATCGCGGCGTGACCGCCGCGCCCGCCGCGCGCTCGGTCACCCGCCGAGCCAGCTCACCCGCCCGGGGAGCCTCGAACACATCGCGTACGCCGACCTCGGCGCCCAGGGTCTCGGAGAGCCGCGCCACCAGCCGGGTGGCGGAGAGCGAGTTGCCGCCCAGCGCGAAGAAATCGTCATCGACGCCTGCCCGATCGTGCCCGAGGACTTCGGCGAACACCCTCGTCACGGCTGCTTCAGCGGGAGTCGAGGGGGCACGGAACTCCTGCGGGGTGAACACCGGTGCGGGGAGTGCGCGCCGGTCCACCTTTCCGGTCGCGGTCACAGGCAACTCGTCGAGCACCAGCACATCCGGAACCATGAATCCCGGCAGCCGCTCCCCCACCGAACGTTTCACCGCTACCGGATCCACCGTGCATCCCGCTGCGGCCACCACGTATCCCACCACTCGCACACCGGTATCCGCGGCGGTATCGGAATGCGCGTCGGGTGTGTGCACGACCGCTACCGCTTGCTCGACCCCGGCCACCTCGCACAGCGCCGCCTCGACCTCACCGAGCTCGAGACGCTGCCCGCGCACCTTGACCTGGAAATCGGAGCGGCCCACGAACTCCAGCACACCCGAACCCGCCGCACCGGCGATCCAGCGCACCAGATCGCCGGTCCGGTACAACCGATCACCCTCCGCGCCATAGGGATCGGCCACGAAGCGAGAGGCCGTCAATGCGGAACGGGCCCGGTATCCGCGCGCCACACCGGGACCCGACACATACAGTTCACCGACCACCCCGGCGGGCACCGGGCGCAGCCACGAATCCAGTACCAGCGCACCGACACCGGGGATCGGGCCGCCGATTCCGGCCTGCCGGCCCGGCGACAGTTCCGCGGCCGTGACCCAGATCGTGGCTTCCGCCGGGCCGTACAAGTTGTGCACCGTCCGCAGGCCCGCGGTATCGGTGCCCGACCATCGCGACACCAGTTGCGGTCCGCACCGATCGCCGCCGGTCAGCACGACGCGCAGGTCGTCCAAGCCCGCGGGTTCCAGCGTCAGCGCCACGGCCGGTGTCAGGAATGCGTGAGTGATCCGCCGGTCCCGCAGCACGCGCCACAACGGTTGCCCGCCATACACATCCACCGGGGCCACGACCAACGCACCCGCGCCCGCCACCGCGAGCAGCAACTCCAGGATGGCCGCGTCGAAGGTCCGGGAAGCCACGCACAGCACGCGCGAATCTCGGTCGACCGTGCTCCGGTGCACCAGATCCGAGACCACCGCCGCCAAGCCGCGGTGGGTGACATCGACACCCTTCGGACGGCCCGTCGATCCCGAGGTGTAGACCACGTACGCCGGGTTGCCCGGTCGCAACGCCCCATGGTGATCGCCGTCGCACACCGGCGCGGGTGCGCAACCGTCGATCTCGGCGACCACCACGGGGTCATCGAGAATCAGCCAGGACACGTCCTCGCGCGGCAGGGACGCGCCGTGTTCGGTGGATGTAATACCCACTCGCACCGAGGAATCGGCGCAGAGGGACTCATTGCGGTCGAGGGGATGCGCGGGATCGAGAGACAGGAATGCCGCGCCGGTCTTGGCGACCGCCCAGACCGCGAGCACCCACTCCAGCGAGCGCGGGACGCCTACCGCCACAACCGCCTCCGGGCCGACGCCACGGCCGATCAAACAGCGCGCCAACCGGTTCGATCGCTCATCCAGCTCGGCATAGGAGATTGTCCGGCCCGCGTCTATCACCACGGCACCTTGCGGATTCGCGGCCACCGCGACAGCCAGCAGCGCGGGCAAGGTGAGAGCGTCGCCGGGCACACTGCGGCCGACTGGTTCGAACGCACCGCCCTTCCCGCGCTCACGCGGAAGCAGGTGAGGGTCACCGGCGGACAGCAGACCGGCTTCATGGACCGGAACAGCCGGATCCGACATGGTCTCGGCACGCTCGGTGGTATCGCCATCGCGAACAGCACTGCGGCCGTAGCGCCCCCACACGTCGAGCAGCTGCCGCCGCTCGGAGGCGTGCAGTATCTCGACATCACGGACCGCCGCCGACGGATCGCGGGTGACCGCGTGCAGCACTGCTCGCAGCCGGCGGGCGAATCCGTCTCTCGCGGCCGCGTCGAACAGGTCTGTCCGGTATTGCAGCCGGATCCGGGCGGTGTCCTGGAGGATCACGCTGCACGTCAGGGGATAGTGCGTGGAGTCGGCGGCCGTGACCGCGGTGACCGTCAGGTTGTCGTCGCCGGTGGCCTGGTCGAGGTGGTGGAGGTCGACGGGGTAGGACTCGAGCACCATGAGGGTGTCGAAGAGGCTGTCGTTGCCGGTCAGGGCGTGGATCTCCGCCAGGCCGAGGTGCTGGTGGTCCAGTAGCGCGGTGTGCTCGTGGTGGATTCGCGTCCAGAGTTCGGCGACGGTCTCGGCCGGTCGCAGCCGCACCCGGGCCGGGATCGTGTTCACGAACAGGCCGAGGGTGCGTTCGGCGGCGGGCAGGTCGCCGGGGCGGCCGGATACGGTCGCACCGAACACCACGTCGGTGCGGCCGGTGAGCTGACCGATCAGGATGGCCCACACCGATTGCAGCACCGTATTCGCGGTCACGCCGGCGGTCGCCGCTGCGGCCATCAGATCACGGGTAGTGGCACTGTCAATGGTGATCCACTCATCCGCGACCGGCCCGGAGGCAGCGCCCGAGGTTCCGGCGATCAAGGTGGGTTCGGCGTCCTCGAGTGCACGACTCCACGCCGCCCCACCTGCCTCGCGGTCACGGGATGCCAGCCACGCCAGGAAATCCCGGAAAGATCCGGCCGGAACATCCGGCATCGCACCGTGGTATGCGGTGAGCAGGTCGGCGACCAGCAAGGGCATGGACCAGCCGTCGAGGATCACGTGGTGGTTCGTCAGGATCAATGCCCACCGCTCGGGACCCAGGGCCACCAGGGTGAACCGTAGTAGCGGCGGCGCGGCGAGATCGAATCGGCGGGCCTGCTCGGCTGCGGCGAGTTCTGTCAACGCCGTCTCCGCGTCGACAATGCTCGTGAGATCCACGACTTGCCAGGGCAATTCGACCTCACCGCAGACGACCGCCACGCTGTCACCGGTACCGGTGGCAGCGAATGCGGTGCGCAAGCCGTCGTGTCGCCGCAGTACCGCTGCCGCTGCCGCCCGCAGACGTTCGGGATTCAGCTCCCCGGTCAGACGCAGCACCACCTGCGCGGTGTAGACGTCGGTCGGGGCGCTGCCGGACAACTGGGAGTGGAACAGCAATCCGGCTTGGAGTGGAGTCACCGGCCATACATCGGTCAGCGACGGGTACAACCGCTCGAGCGTGGTTACCCGCGGCTGAGTCAAGGTCACCAGTTCGAAGTCCGAGGGCGAATGCCCGCCCGCGCCCGGCTTTTCGGCGTGCTCGGCGATCGTGGTGAGCGCCCGGGTCCACAGATTCGCCAACTCGTCGATGTCAGCGCGGTTCAGCAAGGTGGACGGGTACCGGAAGACGGCTTGCAGCCGGTCGTCGACCACCATGGCCGAGACATCCACCGCCACCGTCACCGGTGTCGCCGGGTCGGCCGCCACCTCCAGCTCGCCCAATCCGCCGAGCACTCCGTCGGCCCCGATATCCGTCGCCGATACCCGCCCCAGATAGTTGAAGCCGATTCGTCCCGGCATCCGATCCGGGAGCAGCGCAGCGGTTTCCGGATTCAGATAGCGCAGCATCCCGTACCCGATTCCCTTGTCCGGGATCGAACGCAGCGTGTCCTTCACCGACCACACCAGGGCCGCCACATCCCCGTCCGAGAGCACATCGTCGACGCCCGCGAGGTCGAATCGCACCGGGAACATGGAGGTGAACCAGCCCACCGTCCGCGACAGATCCGCACCGGGGACGACCTGCTCTTCGCGGCCGTGACCCTCCATCCGGATCAGCACCGAGGATTCGCCGATGCCGCGTCGAACCCGCCAAATCCGAACCGCGGCAGCCAAACCGGCCAGCAGGCCATCATTGACGCCGCCATGGAACACCGCCGGCACCCGCGACAGCAGGGCGCCCGTCGCCGATTCCGGCAGTCGCACATCCACGTGCTCGAGGACCGACGCCGTGTCCAGCGACGGATCCAGATCCCTGCCGCCCCAGAGGGGATCCGCGCCTGCCGTCATGGACTGCCACAGGCCCAACTCCCCCACCCGGTTCCGGTCCAGAGCGGCGTTCCGCAGTGCGTGCGCCCACCGCCGCATCGAAGTACCCACCGGTTCCAGTACCGGCGTCCCGCCGCGCATCGCCTGCTCCAGCGCCGCCATCAGATCCGGGACCAGCACGCGCCACGAGACGCCGTCGACGACAAGGTGATGCGCCACGACCGCCAGCCAGCCAGGCTCACCGACGGCGTCGAGCCACACGAACTGCACCATCGTGCCCGCCGCCGGATCCAGGCGGTCCGCGGCCGAGTTGACTTCCTCCCCAGCGAGATCCGCGACCTCCGACGAATGCGCATCCGCGGCGATCTCGCGACGCCGCAATACCGTGGCAGCGGCGACACTGCCGGGCGGGGTCACCATCAATGACCATGCGCCGGACCCGTCGAGCCGAAGCCGGGAGCGCAGCATATCGTGGCCGTCGACCACCGCGCCCACCGCCGCGAGCAGGCTCGCCTCGTCCGCTCCGACCGGCAAGCGCAGCACCACATGCTGCTCGAACCGAGCGAAACCCTTGCCCCACTCCACCATCCACTGCGCGACCGGCAACAACGGCAGCTCCCCCACCCCGCCGCCGGGAAGCTCGGCCAAAGCATCGTCCACCCCGTCACCGGACGCATGCGCGATCGACGCCAACCGCGCCGCTGTCCGCTGCTCGAACACATCGCGCGGCCCGAAGACCAAGCCCCGCGTCCGCGCGCGGGCCACCACCTGGATCGATACGATGGAATCGCCGCCCAGCGCGAAGAAATCGTCGTCGACTCCGACCTGTTCAAGCCCGAGGACCTCGGCGAATATGCTCGCCACGAGTTGCTCCGCCGGTGTCGACGGGGCCCGGAAAGCCCGCGAATCGAACTGCGGCTCGGGCAATGCCCGCCGGTCGACCTTTCCGCTCGCCGTCAATGGCAATGCGGCGAGCACCATCACCACGTCCGGGACCATGTATCCGGGCAACCGCTCGCCCACCCGTTCACGGACCAACGCCGGATCGAGGTCGTACCCCGATGCCGCAACCACATACCCGGCCAGCCGCGCACCGGCGGCCGAATCTGCGTCGGGAACCGAATGCAGCAGCGCCACAGCCTGTTCGACGCCCTCCACCTCGGTCAGTGCGGCCTCGATCTCGCCGAGCTCCAGACGTTGACCGCGCACCTTCACCTGGAAGTCGGCGCGACCGACGAACACCAGTTCCCCCGCGCCCGAGCCGCTCTCGTCGACCGTCCAGCGGACCAGATCGCCGGTCCGGTACAACCGGTCGCCCATCTTCCCGAACGGATTGGCGACGAAGCGCGACGCGGTCAGCGAGGATCGGCCTCGATACCCGCGGGCCACACCGGCGCCCGCGACATACAGCTCACCCACCACACCGGCGGGAACCGGGCGCAGCCACGAATCCAGCACCACCGCAGCCATACCCGTGATCGGAGCGCCGATCCCGGAAGAGCCCCCGGGCGGCAATTCCGTGCCCGTCACCCAGATGGTGGCCTCCGCGGGGCCGTACAGGTTGTGCACCCGGCGCGAGCCCGCCGCGTCGGTGCCCGCCCATCGCGAAACCAGATGCGGGGAACACCGATCGCCGCCTGTCAGTACGACTCGCAGCCCATCCAAGCCGTCCGATTCCAGGGACAACGCGACCGCCGGAGTGAGGAAGGCGTGGCTGACACGCTGGTCCCGCAGCAGCTCGGACAGTGGCTGTCCGCCATACACATCCGGCGGCGCGATCACCAGTGCGCCCGAACCCGATACCGCCAGCAGCAATTCCAGGATCGCCGCATCGAAAGTCCGGGATGCCACGCCCAGCACGCGCGCAGCGGGATCGATCGCGCACCGGGACCGCAGATCCGCTATCAAGGCCGCCAGCCCGGCATGGGTGACCTCGACGCCCTTCGGGCGACCTGTCGACCCCGAGGTATAGACGACATAGGCGGGGTTGCCCGCACGCAGCACCGTGCGCCGCTCCGCATCCAGCACGGCGGCCGGACTCTCGGATGCGAGGTCGAGCCGATCGAGACGGATGGTGTCCACGCCGTCCACGCCGAGCTCGAGATCGTTGCGAGCGAGTACGCAGGTGACGCCGGAATCGGTGCACACGAACCGGTTTCGCTCCTGCGGATGCGCCGGATCCAGTGATACGAATGCCGCACCGGTCTTGGCGACGGCCCACACCGCCAGCACCCATTCCAGCGATCGCGGCACACCGACGGCGACCACCGACTCCGGGCCGATGCCACGCCCGATCAGCGAGCGCGCCAGACGATTCGATCGCTCATCGAGGTCACGGTAGGACAGGTGCCGGTCACCGTCCAGCACCGCGTCCCCGGCCGGATCGGCGGCTGCCGCGGCCGCCAGCAGATCCGGCAAGGTGGCCGGGCCGCGCCCGCTCGCACCGACGCCCTGAATGCCCTGAACGGAGGCGTGATCGAGGTCCAGCACACCGTTGCGGCCCCACTCGTGCAGGAGCCGATACCGTTCCGGCGGCGACAGGACGTCGATATCCCGCACCAGCATCGTGGGGTCCCCGGCAATCGCGTGCAGCACGTGGCGCAGACGTTCACCGAAGGCTTCGATCGTGGCCGTATCGAAAACCCCACTCTGGTACTGCAACCGGATGCGCAAGGCGTCCTGAAGAACCGCGGTACAGGTGAGCGGGTAGTGCGTGGCGTCGCCGGCCACGATCCGCGTGATCTCGAGATCGCCGTCGCCGGCGGTGTGCGCGATGCCGTGCAGGTCGACGGGGTAGGACTCGAGCACCATCAAGGTGTCGAAGAGGCTGTCGTTGCCGGTGAGCGCGTGGATATCGCGCAGTCCGACATGGTGGTGCTCGAGCAGGGCCGCCTGCTCGTCGTGGATACGGCGCCACAGCCGCGTGACGGTCTCGGCGGGATCGAGCCGGACCCGGGTCGGAATCGTATTGATGAACAAGCCGATGGTGTGCGCGGCGGCGGGGAGCTCGCCGGGACGGCCGGAGACGGTCGCACCGAATATCAGATCCGTGCGGCCGCTCAGCTGCGCCAGCATGATCGCCCATGCCGATTGCAGCACCGTATTCACCGTCACCCCGGCAGCGGCCGCCGCGGCGACCAGGTTGCGGGTGTCGGCCTTGTCGATGGTGATCGAAATGTCCGCCACGTGTGCCGGATCGCCTGCGGCGCCCGCCGCGATGAGGGTGGGTTCGGCGCCGTTCAGGGCCGCCGCCCAGGCCGACAGGGCCGCCGCGTGATCGCGAACGGCCAACCAGGCCAGGAAGTCCCGATACGAACCGGCCGGAGCCGCCGGTTGCTGTCCGGCGTAGGCGGAGAACAGCTCGGTGATGAGCAATGGCATGGACCAGCCATCGAGGATCACGTGGTGGTTGGTGAGAATCAATGCCCACCGATCGGTTCCCACGGCGGCCAGGGTGCAGCGCAGCAGCGGCGGCTCGGCGAGGTCGAACGGGACCGCCTTCACCTGTGCGGCCAACTCGTCGAGCGCGGTCGCGGGATTCGACCGAGTCGTGAGATCCACGGTGTTCCAGGGCATTTCAATGTCGTCACAGACCACCGCGATGTGCTCGCCGCTGTCCGTGGCGGTGAAGGCGGTGCGCAAACCCTCGTGCCGCCGCAGTATCGAGGCCGCCGCCGCTCGCAGGCGTTCCGCGTCCAGGCCACCGGTCAGGTGGAGAACCACCTGTGCGACATAGGCATCCGTGGCGGCCTCGGCATCGGCCAGCTGCGCGTGGAACAACAGACCGGCCTGCAGCGGCGTCACCGGCCAAACGTCGGCCAACGACGGGTATCGCCGCTCCAGCGAGGTGATACCGGCCTGCGGCAGGGTCACCAATGTGAAGTCCGACGGCGAATGTCCGCCTGCGCCCGGCATTTCGGCGTGGGTGGCGACCGCTGTGAGCGCCTGCGACCACAAGCCCGCCAGTTCCTCGACCGCGCCGCGATCGAGCAGTGTGCGCGGGAACCGGAATACCACCCGCAGCCGGTCTTCGATGACGATCGCCGACACATCGACGGCGACTGTCACCGGCATGTCGGGGTCGGGTGCGGCAATCAGTTCACCCAGGCCACCGTGCACTCCGTCCGCACCGACATCGCCGCCCCCGATGCGGCCCAGATAGTTGAAGCAGATCTGCCCCGGCATTCGATCCGGCAGCAGCGCAGCGGTTTCCGGGTTCAGGTAGCGCAGCAGGCCGTAACCGATGCCCTTGTCCGGGATCGAGCGCATGGTCTCTTTCACCGACCGCACCGCCGCCGTCACGGCGTCGCCGCCCGCCATCACCTCGTCGAGATCGATGCCGGACAGGTCGAATCGCATGGGGAACATGGAGGTGAACCAGCCCACCGTGCGCGACAAGTCCGCGCCGCCGACGACCTGTTCCTCACGGCCGTGACCTTCCAGACGCAGCAATACCGAGGTCTCGTCGATACCGCGCCGCGCGCGCCAGATCCGCACGGCCGCAGCGAGACCCGCGATCAGCCCGTCGTCGACGCCGCCGTGGAAGACCGCCGGAACCCGGGTCAGCAGCGCACGCGTCACCGGCTCGGGCAATTCCACGTCCACCTGTTCGAGCATCGACGCGGTATCGACGGCCGAGTCGAGCTCGCGGGCGCCGAGTGCCGAGTCGGGACCTGTCAGCATCGACTGCCACAGCGCCAGTTCCGTGGCTCGCCCGGGCTGGCTCGCGGCGGTCAGCAGTCCGTGCGCCCACGCTCGCATCGACGTTCCCACCGGCTCCAGCACCGGCGTGACGCCGTGCATGGCCTGGTCGAGCGCGGACATCAGATCGGGCGCCAGCACCCGCCACGAGACGCCGTCCACCACGGCATGGTGCACGACGAAAATCAGCCAACCCGCGTGGTCGGTGGGGTCGAGCCAGACCAGTTGCGTCATGATCCCGCCGACCGGATCCAGCCGCTCTGCCGCGGAGTTCAGTTCCGCGGCAGCGAGATCCGTCACCAGCGTCCGACCGGCGTCGGAGTCGACGTCGATACCCGGGTCGAGCGGACGCCTGAGCAGAACCGCTGCGGCGTCCAGACTGCCGGGGGCCGCCACCTGCATCGACCATTCACCGGATTCGTCGCGCCGCAGGCGAGAACGCAGCATGTCGTGGCGATCCAGCACAGCGCCCACCGCCGCCGCCAAGCTCGCCTCGTCCACACCGACGGGCAAGCGCAGCACAATATGCTGCTCGAACCGATCGAAACCCTTGCCCCACTCCACCATCCACCGTGCAACCGGCAGCAATGGCAATTCGCCGACCCCGCCACCGGGCAGCTCGGCCAACCCGGCAGCGTTCTCGCCGTCGGTGTGGCGCGCACATTCCGCCAATCGCGCGACGGTGCGCTGCTCGAACACATCACGCGGCCCGAAGACCACTCCGCGTGTCCGCGCCCGCGCCACCACCTGGATCGACACGATCGAATCGCCGCCCAGCGCGAAGAAGTCGTCATAGATGCCCACCCGGTCCAGGCCGAGCACCTCGGCGAACACCTGCGCCACGATCGCCTCGGATGGTGTGGACGGCGCTCGGTAACCCGCGCCCACCGCGGCGGGCTCCGGCAGCTTCGCCTTGTCCACCTTGCCGTTGACCGTCAACGGCAGCTCGTCGAGCACCATCACCACATCGGGCACCATGTAGCCGGGCAACCGCTCGCTCACCGAGCGCCGGACCACCGCGGGGTCCAGCGTGCATCCCGGCCCGGCCACCACGTATCCCACCAGTCGCGCACCGGAATCGGCCCGCGCCGCGTGCACGAGCACGACCGCCTGCGCAATGCCCTCCACCTCGCACAGTCCGGCTTCGACCTCGCCCGGCTCCATGCGCTGTCCGCGCAGCTTCACCTGGAAGTCCGCCCGGCCCACGAACATCAGGGCCGCGGCGTCGCGGCCGGATTCCGGCCGCGACGCGGTCCAGTGGACGAGATCGCCGGTCCGATACAGCCGGTCTCCGGGCTTCCCATAGGGATTCGCGATGAACTGCGTGGCCGTCAAGCCCGCGCGGCCTCGATATCCGCGCGCCACACCGGAACCCGAGATATACAGCTCGCCCACGACCCCGGCGGGGACCGGGCGCAGCCAGGCGTCCAGGACGAGCACGTCCATACCGGCTATGCCCGAACCCATGTCGAGCGGATCGCCGGCGCTCAGCTCGTCGCTGATCGTCATGATGATGGTGGTCTCGGTGGGCCCGTAGGTGTTGAAGAACCGGCGCATGCCCGCCCCGTCGGTGCGCGACCAGCGCGCCACCAGCTGGGTGGAATACCGTTCACCGCCGACCGTCACCACGCGCAGCGCGTCGAGCCCGCGCGGATCGAGCGAGGCCACCACCGACGGCGTCAGGAAGGCGTGCGTGATGCGGCACTCGCGCATCAGGTCGGCCAAAGGCTGTCCGGCGTAGACGTCCTCGGGCGCCAGGACCAGGGTCGCGCCCGCGGGCACGGCGAGCAGGATCTCCAGCACCGACGCGTCGAAGGTGCGCGCGGAGACGCCCAGGATGCGGGCCGCGGCGTCGATGGCGTACCGGCTCGAGTGGGCGGCGGCGACCGCGGCCAATCCGGCGTGGGTGACCTCGACGCCCTTGGGACGGCCGGTCGAGCCGGAGGTGTAGACGACGTAGGCGGTATTGCCGGTGTGCAGCGCCCCGTGGCGGTCCGCGTCGGTCACAGGGGTTTTCGGGCATTGTGCGATCGACGCGGTCACCGCCGGATCGTCGAGCAGCAGCCATGACATGCCCTGCCGGGGCAGTGCGGAGGTGTGCCGGTCCAGCGTAATACCGAGCCGCACAGCGGAGTCCGTGCACATGAACTGGTTGCGATCGAGTGGATGGGCCGGATCCAGGGACAGGAATCCCGCTCCGGTCTTGGTGACCGCCCAGGCGGCGAGCATCCATTCCACTGATCGCGAGAGCGCGATCGCGAGCACCGATTCGGGGCCGATGCCGTGCTGGATCAGGTAGCGCGCGAGTTGATTCGACTGTTCGTCGAGTTCTCGGTACGGGATCCGCCGGTCGCCGTCTTCGACCGCATCACCGTGCGGGTTGTTCGCCACGGCGGCGGCGAGCATTTCCGGCAGGGTGGCAGGTTCGGTGACCGGGAGGTTGTGGCCCCATTCGGCCAGTAGCCGCTGTCGTTCCCTGCCCGACAAGGTGTCGATGTCGCGGACGAGGATTGCGGGGTCGGCGGTGACCGCTCGAAGGACGCGGCACAGGCGTTCGACCATGGCGACGACGGTGGCCCGGTCGAAAAGGTCGGTGGCGTAGCCGATATCGACGGGTATCTGCCCGTTCCGGTCCGGCCTGTCCGACAGGGTGAGCGTCAGGTCGAACCGTTCGACACCGGTGTCGGCGCCCGACGGCGTGACCTCGAGGCCCGGGAACGCGACGCTCGCGGGGTCGAGATCGTGGAAGGCGAGCAGCACCTGGAACAGCGGGTGGTGCGCCTGGCTGCGCGGCGGGTCCAGCGCTTCCACCACCTGCTCGAAGGGCACCTCGCCGTGGGCGAAGCCGTCCAGGTCCACGGTGCGGACGTGTTCGAGCAGTTCGCGGAACGGCAGGGACTCGTCGATGTGCGTGCGCAGCACGATCGTATTGATGAACATGCCGACCAGGTCGTCCAGGTGCGCCGAGCCGCGGCCGGACACCGGTGTGCCGATCACGATGTCGCCGCTGCCCGACAACCGCGACAGCACGATCGCCAAGGCGGCATGGAACATCATGAACACCGTCGCGCCCTGGGCCCGTGCCACGGCCTGCAAGCCCTGGACCACCTGCGCGTCCAGGACGAATCCGTGGGTCGCGCCACGATGGGACGCCACCGGGGGCCGGGGCCGGTCGGACGGCAGCTCCAGAACCTCGGGCAGGTCCGCCAATTGTGTGCGCCAGTACGTCAGCTGCCGCGCCAGCATCGAATCCGGGTCGGCGGCGGAGCCGAGCAGTTCGCGCTGCCACAGCGTGTAGTCGGCGTACTGGACCGGTAGCCGGGCCCATCCTGGATCCCGGCCCGTGGATCGGGCCGTGTAGGCGGCGGCCAGATCCCGGGCCAGCGGGCCCATGGAGAATCCATCGGCGCAGATGTGGTGCGCCACGATCACCAGCACGAACTCATCGGGTCGCAGTGACAGCAGCCGCACGCGCAGCGGGATACGTTCCGCCACATCGAATCCCGTGCCGACAATGACGGAAACCGCTGCCGTCAGCTCTCTTTCCGTCACCGGTCGCGGTGTGAGGTCGATATCCGCCGCATCCGCCAGGTCTTCGACGCGGACCACCGATTGGAACGGCACGCCGTCGGCGTCCGGATACCGCGTGCGCAGGACTTCGTGCCGTGCCAGCACATCGGTGACGGCTGCCGACAGGGCGGCGATGTCGAGTGCGCCGGACATCCTGAGCACCATCGGAATGCTGTACGCCGCCGCACCCGGCGCGAACCTGTTGACGAACCACATCCGCTGCTGTGCGAACGACAGGGGCATCCGTTCCGGACGCGCCAGCAGGCCCAGCCGGGTAGCGGTTGCCGGTGAGCCCGGGTGCGCGGCGAGCAGCTCCGCCAGTTCCGCGACACCCGAGGCCTCGAACACCTCGCGCACGCCCACCGTGACGCCGGCGGCCTCGCCGAGACGCGCCACCACGCGGGTCGCGGACAGCGAATTGCCGCCGAGTGCGAAGAAATCGTCGTCGATGCCGACCCGATCGAGTCCGAGGACCTCGGCGAACACCCCGGCCACGGTCCGCTCGGCCGGCGTGGACGGCGCCCGGTAGCGCGCACCCGTCGTCACCGGTTCCGGCAATCGGGCCTTGTCCACCTTGCCGTTGACCGTCAGCGGCAGCTCGTCGAGGACCATGACCACATCCGGGACCATGAAACGCGGCAGGCGCTCACCCAACGCGCGGCGCACCGCCGCCGGGTTCATCGCACGGCCCGCGTCCGCCACCACATAGGCCACCATCCGCGCACCGGCCTCATGGGCGTGCACGACGACCGCCGCCTGCTCGATGCCCTCCACCGCGCACAGCCCGGCCTCGACCTCGCCCAGCTCCAGCCGCTGGCCGCGCACCTTCACCTGGAGGTCCGCGCGGCCGACGAAGGCCAGAACCCCGGCGCCCGAGCCGGATTCCTCCGCGACCCAGCGGACCAGGTCGCCGGTCCGGTACAACCGGTCGCCCGCCGCTCCGAAGGGATCGGCCACGAACCGGACGGCGGTCAGGCCGGGCCGCGATCGATATCCGCGTCCCACACCGGCTCCCGACACATACAGCTCGCCCACCACCCCGGCCGGTACCGGACGCAACCAGCGATCCAGCACCACCACGTCCAGCCCGCCGATGACCGAGCCCATGGTCACGGGATCGTTCGCGCGCAGCTCGGCGCTGCCGGTCACCCAGATGGTGGCCTCGGCCGGGCCGTAGAGGTTGAAGACCTGCCGCCTGCCCGCGGTATCGGTGCGCGACCAACGCGACAGCAGAGCGGGTGGGCAGGCTTCGCCCGCCGCGATCAATACCCGCAGCTCGTCGAGCCCGGCGGAATCCAGGGCGCATGCCACGGTCGGCGTGAGAACGGCGTGCGTGACGCGGTGGGCGCGAATCAATTCCGCCAGGGGCTCGCCGCCGTAGACCTCCGGCGTGGACATGACCAGCGTTCCGGCGCCGGAAATCGCCAGCAGCAGTTCGAAGATCGCCGCGTCGAAGGTGCGGGCGGCGACGCTCAGCACCCGGGCATCCGGGCTCGTGCCGAACCGGTGTCGTTGCGCGGCGCAGACATTGGCGAGGCCGGTGTGGGTGATCTCCACGCCCTTCGGGCGACCGGTCGAACCCGACGTGTAGACCAGATACGCCGCCCTTCCCGGATGGGAGGTCGCGCCCGGACCGGCATCGGCCACCGGGGTGCGCGGGCACAGCTCGATCCGCGCCGCCGTGTCCGGATCGTCGAGCACCAGCCACGTCGTTTCTTCCCCGGGCAGCGCACCGGTGTAGCGGGACAGCGTAATACCCACCCGCGCACCGGAATCAGCGCACATGAACTGGTTGCGGTCGCGCGGATGCTCGGGATCGAGTGAGACGAACGCCGCGCCGGATTTGCCGATCGCCCAGACCGCCAGCGCCCATTCCAGCGAGCGCGGCAGCCCCACCGCCACCACCGATTCGGGGCCCACTCCGCGGTCGATCAGGAAGCGCGCCAGGCGATTCGACCGGATGTCCATCTCCCGGTAGGTGAGGCGTCGATCGCGGTCCACCACCGCGTCCCCCTCGGGATGGCGAGCGACCGCGGCGGCCAGCAACTCCGGGAGCGTCGCGCCACGGGTTGGGATGCCGGGTGTTCCGAGGGTCTCGACAATGCCGCCGTGACCCCAGCGCCGCAGCCGCTGTCGTTCGGATGCCGTGAGTGCCTCGATATTTCGCACCGGGACGCCCGGGTCGGCGGTGACCGCGTGCAAGATCCGCCGTAGTCGTTCGCCGAGGGTGGTGATCGTGGCCTGGTCGAATACGTCCGGCCGGTACTGCAATCGGATGCGCAGCCCGTCCTGCACGGTAATGCTGCACGTCAGCGGATAGTGCGTGGCATCGGTGGCGGCGACGCCGGTGATCTCCAGGTCGCCCCGGCCGGTGATCTCCCGGATGTGCTGGAGGTCGACGGGATAGGACTCGAGCACCATCACGGTGTCGAACAGGGTGTCGTTCCCGGTCGCGGCGTGGATGTCGGTCAGTCCCAGGTGGTGGTGGTCGAGCAGGGCCGCTTGCTCGCCGTGGATGCGGGTCCACAACCCGGTGACGGTCTCGGCGGGATCCAGTCGGATCCGTGCCGGGACGGTATTGACGAAGAGTCCGATCGTGCTCGCCGCCTGCGGCAACTCAGCGGGACGGCCGGAGACGGTGGCGCCGAACACGATATCGGTCCGGCCGGTCGACTGTGCCAGCAGCATCGCCCACACCGATTGCAGCACGGTATTCAGCGTCACGCCGGCGGAAGCCGCGGCGGCCGCCAGGTCCTGCGCGCCGGTGCTGTCGATCTCGATCCACTCTTCCGCCGTCGCGGCCGGATCGGTGTAGGCGGTGGCCGCGATCAGGGTGGGCTCGGCGCCGTCCAGCGCCGCGGTCCACGCCGCCAGCGCCGCGTCGCGGTCACGAGCGGCCGACCACGCCAGGAAGTGCCGGAACGACCCGGCGGGAACGGTCTTGCCACCGCCGTCGACGTATCGGGTGAACAAGTCGGTGATCAGCAGCGGCAGGGACCAGCCGTCGAGAATGACGTGGTGGTTGGTGACGATCAGCGCCCAGCGATCCGCACTCACCGCGACCACGGTGAACCGAATCAATGGCGCGACGGCGAGATCGAACCGCCGTGCCTTCTCGGCCGCGGCCAACTGTGTGAGCGCACCTTCCGGATCCGGCTGTTCGGCCAGATCGATGACCTGCCAGGGCACTTCGACGGCATCGCAGATCACCGCCACGCTCTCGCCCGCGCCGGTCGCGGTGAACGCGGTCCGCAGCACGTCGTGGCTCGCCACCATCGAGGTGGCGGCGGCGTGCAAGCGCGTCACGTCGAGGGCACCGGCCACGTGCAGAACCACCTGCGCGACATACGCATCGACGCCGCTGCCGGTGCGGTGGGCGTGGAACAGCAGACCGGCCTGCAAGGGCGTCACCGGCCACACATCCGTCAGGGACGGGTAGCCGCGTTCCAGTGCCGTCACCCGCGGTGGGGTCAGCGGCACCAGGGCGAAGTCCGACGGTGAATGCCCACCCGCACCGGGCTGTTCGGCATGGCTCGCCATTGCCGTCAGCACGTGCGACCACAGTTGCGCGAATTCCTCGACCTCATCGCGATCGAGGAGCGTGCGCGGGAACCGTATCTCTGCCCGCAGGCGGTCGTCGACCACCAGCGCGCTCACGTCCACCGCCAGCGTCACCGGCATATCCGGGTCCGGTGGGATCTCCAATTCTCCCAAGCCGCCGTACAACCCGCCCGCACCGAGATCACCGGGCGAGACCTGGCCCAGGTAGTTGAAGCCGATGCGGCCCGGCATGTGGTCCGGAAGAGCCTGCGCCGCTCGCTGATCGAGGTGGCGCAGCAGGCCGTAGCCGATCCCCTTGTCCGGGATCGCGCGCAGCGTCTCCTTGATCGACAGCACCGCCTCGGCCACCGCAGCGCCACCGGCGGCCGCCTCATAGATATCGATCGCGTTCAGGTCGAACCGGACCGGGAACATCGAGGTGAACCAGCCCACCGTCCGCGACAGGTCCGCGCCGGGGACGATCTGTTCCTCGCGGCCGTGACCCTCCAGGCGGATCAGCACCGACGGCTCGTCGATGCCACGGCGTGCGCGCCACAACCGCACCGCCACAGCCAAACCCGCCAGCAGCCCGTCCTCGACCCCGCCGTGGAACACCGCGGGCACGCGGGACAGTACGGCGCGGGTCACCGATTCCGGCAGCTCCAGGCGCACCCGGTCCAGGGACGACGCGGTGTCGAGGTCCGGATCCAGGTCGCGCTCGCCCCACAGTGGATCGGGGCCGGTGACCATCGTCCGCCACAGGTTCGATTCCGCGGCTCGGCGCGGGTCGGCCGCCGCGGCTTCCAGGCTGTGCGCCCACCGTCGCATCGAGGTTCCCACCGGGGCCAGGATCGGCACCGCACCCGTGCGGGCCTGCTCCAGAGCCGACAGCAGATCCGGGAGGAGGATCCGCCAGGACACACCGTCGATCACCAGATGGTGCGCTGTGATCACCAACCACCCTGGTGCGGAGGCGGACTCGAGCCAGACGAACTGAATCATCGCCCCGGCCCGGGGATCCAGCCGATGGACCGCGGCGGAGAGTTCGGCGGCGGCGATATCCGTCACCGCCGCACGGCCGTCGGCCGAATCGATGTCGATGGCCGGATCGAGCACGCGGCGATGCAGCACCCCGGCCGCGTCGGCACCGCCCGCGGGCGCGACGACCATGGTCCACGCACCGGTGTCGTCTCGGTGCAGCCGGGACCGCAGGGCGTCGTGGCGGTCCAGGACCGCGGCCAGGGCCGCCAGCACGTCCTGTTCCTCCAGCCCGGCGGGCATGCGCAGCGCCATGTGCTGCTCGAATCGATCGAAACCCTTGCCCCACTCCACCATCCACCGCGCCACGGGCAGCAGTGGCATGGCGCCGATACCGCCGCCGACCGGCTCGGGCGCCTGGTCGCCGAGGTCATCCGGGAGGGCGCGCGCGATGAGCGCCAGCCGGGCGGGGGTGCGCTGCTCGAACACATCGCGCGGGCCGAACAGTACGCCGCGGGCACGGGCTCGTGACACCACCTGGATCGAGACGATCGAATCACCGCCCAGAGCGAAGAAGTCGTCGTCCGCACCCACCTGATCGAGGCCGAGGACCTCGGTGAACACCGTGGTGATGATCTCCTCGACCGGGGTGGACGGCGCTCGGAACGCCTCGGGAGCGAAGACCGGGGCCGGCAAGGCCCGCCGGTCCACCTTCCCGCTGGCGGTCAAGGGCAGCTCGTCGAGCACCATCACCACATCCGGCACCATGTAGCCGGGCAACCGCTCACCCACCGATTCCCTGATCGCCGCCGGATCGACCGCGCACCCGGAACGGGCCACGACGTAGGCCACCAGCCGCACCGCGGCGTCCGCGCCCGGTGCGTGAATGACAGCCAGCGCCTGTCCGACTCCCGCCGCCTCGGCCAGTGCGGCCTCGACCTCGCCCAGCTCGAGCCGCTGCCCGCGCACTTTCACCTGGAAGTCGGCGCGGCCGACGAACTCCAGAACGCCCGACCCCGAGTCGGATTCGTCCATGACCCAGCGGACGAGGTCGCCGGTGCGGTACAGCCGGTCTCCCGGCGCGCCGTACGGGTTGGCCACGAATCGTGTCGCGGTCAGACCGGCCCGGCCGCGGTAGCCGCGCGCCACACCCGCACCGCACACGTACAGCTCACCCACGGCCCCGCTGGGCGCCGGGCGCAGCCACGCGTCGAGCACCGCGGCGCCGGTTCCCGCGATGGGCGCGCCGATGCGCACCGCCCGATCCGGGCGCAGCTCGGTACCGGTGACCCAGATCGTGGCCTCGGCCGGGCCGTACAGGTTGTGGACCCGTCGGATGCCCGCGGTATCGGTTGCGGCCCAGCGCGACACCAACTGTGGCGAGCACCTGTCGCCGCCGGTGAGCACCACGCGCAGATCGTCGAGGCCGGTCGGCTCCAGCGACAATGCCACCGAGGGCGTCAGGAACGCATGGGTGACGTGTTGCTCGTGCAACAGCTCCCGCAACGGCTGCCCGCCGTACACCTCCGGGGGCGCGATCACCAGTGTTGCGCGCGAGGACACTGCCAGTAGGAACTCCAGGACCGCTGCGTCGAAAGTCCGTGCCGCCACGGCCAGTACTCGCGAATCGGCGTCGATGTCGCAGCGCCGCAACAGGTCGGCGGTCAGAGCCGCCAGACCGGAGTGCGTGACGGCCACGCCCTTGGGTCGCCCGGTCGATCCGGAGGTGTACACCACGTAGGCCGTATTCGCCCGGCGCACCGGCGCACACCGGTCGGTGTCGGTGACCGCCGTCCCCGCGCAGAGTTCGATCGCTGCCGCCGTGTGCGGGTCGTCGAGGGTCAACCAGGAGACATCGGGTGGCAGCGTTGGGGTGTACCGGTCGATGGTGATGCCCACTCGTGCAGCGGAATCGGCGCACACGTACCGATTCCGCTCCAGCGGATGCGCGGGATCCAGGGACAGGAAGGCCGCGCCGGTTCTGGCTACGGCCCAGACCGCGAGAACCCACTCGGCCGACCGGGGCAAGGCTGCCACCACCACCGACTCCGGGCCGACTCCGCAGTCGATGAGGAAACGCGCCAGGCGGTTCGAGCGCTCGTCGAGTTCTCGATACGAGATCGGTTCTCCGCCCGCCAGTATCGCGATGCCGTCCGCATTATCCGCCGCGACCGCGAGCAGTTCCGGCAGGGTCACCGGGTCGCCGGTTTTCCCGCCCGAATCTCCGAGGTGACCCCAGTCGCGCAGCAAGCGGTCTCGCTCGGGGGCCGGGACGATATCGATATCGCGGACCGGTACCGCGGGGTCGTTGGTGACCGCGCGCAGCGCCAGTTGCAGGCTGCGGGCGAAACTCATGATGCTGCCGGGATCGAAAAGGTCGGTGGCATAGCCGATCTCGACTGGCATCGCCCCTGTGTCATCCGGTGCGTCGGTCAGAGTGAGCGTCAGATCGAATCGTTCGACGCCGGTGGCAGCGCCCGAGGCCGTCACCGCGAGTCCGGGGAAGTCGAGGCGGACTTCGTCGAGGTTGTGGAAGGCGAGCATGACCTGGAACAGCGGGTGGTGCGCTTGACTGCGGGGCGGATCCACGGCATCCACCACCTGCTCGAACGGCACCTCGCCATGGGCGAAGCCGTCCAGGTCCACGGCGCGCACCGCGGCCAGGAATTCGGTGAAAGGCAGCGATTCATCGACCCGGGTGCGCAGCACGATGGTGTTCACGAACATGCCGACCAGGTCATCGAGAGCGGCCGATCCGCGTCCCGATACCGGTGTGCCCACCGCGATATCGGTGCTGCCGGACAGGCGTGACAGGACGATGGTCAGGGCCGCGTGGAACACCATGAACACGGTGACGCCGCGCGCCTGGGCGAATGCCCGCAATGCCGAGACCACCGCCGGTTCCACCGTGAAGCCGTGCGTCGCACCGCGATGAGACGCCACCGCGGGCCGGGGGCGATCCGATGGCAGCTCCAAAACCTCTGGGAGATCGGCCAGCTGGGAACGCCAGTACGCCGATTGACGCGACAGCAGAGAATCCGGATCGTCGGGCGAGCCCAGTAGCTCCCGCTGCCACAGCGTGTAGTCGGCGTATTGCACCGGCAAGGACTTCCAGTCCGGAGTCCTTCCCGCACGGCGGGCGGTATAGGCGGCGGCCAGGTCGCGGGTCAGCGGGGCCATCGAGAATCCGTCCGCATTGATGTGGTGCATCACCATCATCAGGACGAATTCCTCCGGTCCTGCCGACAGCAATCGCACACGTACCGGAATACGTTCGGCCACATCGAAGCTCATGGTCGCGATGCCGGAGATCGCGGCCTCCAGCCCGGCCGGGTCCACCGGCTCCGGCGTCATGTTCGCGTCGGCGGCATCGGTCAGGTCCTCGATCGGCGCCACCACCTGATGCGGTACACCATCGGTGTCGGGATAGCGCGTCCGCAGGACCTCGTGCCGCGCCAGCACATCCCGTACCGCCGCTGCCAATGCGGGCACATCGACAGCGCCCGACAGGCGGAACACCACCGGAATGTTGTACGCCACCGAGGCGGGCTCGAAGCGGTTCACGAACCACATGCGCTGCTGCGCGAACGACAGGGGCATGCGGGGCGGACGCTCGACGGCGCGCAGCTGCGGCCCGACGCCCACGCCCGCATCGGCCGCCCGGGCCGCCAGCATCGCGGCCAGCTCCCCCACGACCGACACCTCGAAGACATCGCGCACGCCGACCGCGATGCCGACGCCGTCCGCCAGCCGCGCCGACAAGCGAGCGGCGGACAGCGAATTCCCGCCCGCCACGAAGAAGTCGTCGTCGGCGCCGACGCGTTCCAGGCCGAGCACCTCCGCGAACACGTTCGCGACGATCTCCTCGGTCGGCGTGGACGGGGCGCGATAACCCGCACCCGCCGCCACCGGATCCGGCAGGCGGGCCTTGTCCACCTTTCCGTTCACCGTCAACGGCAGGCTGTCGAGCACCATCACCACGTCCGGCACCATGTAGCCGGGCAGGCGGTCACCGAGACGCCGGCGCACGAGCTTGCCGAGAGCTGCGGGCGCGCACCATTTCTCGTCCGGCTCGAGAAGGTCGGCGGTTTCCGCCTGCTCGGGGCCGCCGCTCGGGGCGTGGGCGTTGCGGACGGCGTAGACGATGTGCAGGTCGGTTCCGATGACATTGGGCGACACCCGCGCGTCCACGGTGAATCCGTTGGCGTGCAGCAGATCTTCGATGCGGGTCAGCCGGTCCTCGACATCGTGGACCTCGATCACCATGCGGTCGATCAGCGGCCAGTGCGGGGCATCGATACCGAGCAGAGCATCGAGCTCGCTGCCCTCCACATCGATCTTCAGCAGGTCGATATGGGAGATGCCGTGCTCCTCGATGACGTGCGACAACGTGCGCACGGGGACCTCGACCTGCACGAAGTCGAGGCGGTCGTCGATCAGCTGGTCGACATAGCTGTCCCCCACGTCCCGGCTCTGCTCGTTGAACTCGTTGTGCAGAAACGATTCCAGGATGTCGCGTTGCACACTGCTGTCGGTGCCGCGGCCGGACAGGACCGACATTTCCGGGTAGTAGGTGAAGACGTCGGTGGTGACCTCGGCGCCGATCGCGCAGGGCACCAATGTGGCGTTCAAGCCGTGGATGGCCGAATTGGCCTCGTACATGCGCCGGAGTTCGGGCATGGGCTCGACGGCGTAGATCCTGATATCCGGCGAGGTGCGCTTGGCGTACAAGGAGAACATGCCGACGTGCGCACCGATATCGACGATGCAGCCCGCGGGCGGGATGGTCACGCCACCGTGGCAGTATTCGGCTTGTTCGAAGATCTCCTCGTAGAGGAACTCGATATTCGAGCGGTTGCGGCCCACGACCGGCATGCCATTGGGCATTTCGTGCAGCTCGGCGGGGTCGATGACGCCGTCGCGTTGCAACTCCAGGCATTTCGCCGCCACGGGGGCCCGATCGGGGTCGGGAACCAGATAGGCGACCAGCCGGGTGGACGGTTGGGCGCCGGAGTCGGCGGAGCCGGTGACGCGGGTGGTGACAACGGTGCGGGCGACGGCGTCCTGGGCCGCGAGGGCGCTTTCGATTTCGCCGAGTTCGATGCGATAGCCGCGGATCTGCACCTGTTCGTCGGCTCGGCCGAGGTATTCCAGTGTGCCGGAGTCCGTCCAGCGCACGACATCACCGCTGCGGTACAGGCGCCCGCCGCTGCCCGACGGATCGAACGGGTCGGCGATGAAGCGGGCGGCGGTCAGGGCCGAGCGTGCGTAATAGCCTCGGCCGACTTGATTTCCGGCCACATACAGTTCTCCGGCGACACCGGCGGGGACCGGCCGAAGCCAGGAATCGAGCACGTACACCCGGAGATTGGCCAAGGGCGTACCGATGGGGCTGACGCCCTCCCCGCCGGTCCAGTGGCGGTGATCGAGCGGTTGTCTGGTGACGTGCACGGTGGTCTCGGTGATGCCGTACATGTTCACCATGGCCGGACCATCCGGATGCTCGATCGGCTCCCAGCGCTGTAATCGTGTGGGGTCCAGGGCTTCGCCGCCGAAGATCACCATGCGCAAGGCGGCGTGATCGTGTGCGGCGGCGCGGGATTCGAGCAGCGCGTAGAAGGCGGAGGGCGTCTGATTGAGGATGGTCACGCCGTGCTCGACGAGCAGGTCCCACAGTTCCGCGGGTGAATACGCCGATCCGCGGGGCACGACGACCACTCGTCCGCCGTACAGGAGTGCGCCCCAGATCTCCCACACCGAGAAATCGAAGGCCTGGGAATGGCACCAGGACCAGACGTCGTCGGGGCCGAATCGGCACCACGACTGGGCGCCCTGGAACAGCGAGACCGCGTTGGCGTGAGTTATGGCCACGCCCTTGGGTTTTCCTGTCGTGCCCGAGGTGTAGATGAGGTAGGCGAGGTTGCCCGGACGCGGGCGGGCGGCCACGGCGTCGACATCGCCGGGGTGCGAGGGAATCCGATCGATATGCAGCACAGGAGTGTCGGCGGCCCGGACGAGCGCCGACGTGCTGTCGTCCACGATGACCAGTGCGGGCGCGGCATCGGCGAGAATGTAGGCGAGCCGCTCCGGCGGCGATGCCGGGTCCAGCGGGAGATAGGCGGCGCCGGTCTTCAGGATGGCCAGCATCGCGGTGATGAGCTCGATGCTCTTGGGAAGGGCCACCGCGACAATGCTTTCCGGCCCGCCGCCGCGTGTCGAGAGCGCCGTGGCCAGTCGGTCCGCGTGTGCGCTGAGCTCTCGGTAGGCAATGGATCGCGCACCGTCGAGCACAGCGGTGGCGTCGGGGGTCGCCGCGGCCTGGCGGTGGAACATATCGACGAGGGTTGCCGACGAGTCGATGGCGGTAGCGGTGTCGTTCCAGTCCCGCAGCACGCATCCGCGCTCGGTGGCATCGAGCAGGCCGATGGCACGCACCGGCGTTGCGGGATCGGTGACGATCGCGGCCAGGAAATCATGGAAGAACCCCAGGAACCGCCGATGATGGTGTGCAAGCTCCGCGGAGGTGTACAGATTGTGGTTGCCGGCGAAATCCACACGCGTGGCGGCGGATCCGGAACCGGAATAGAAGCTCACCGACAGATCCGAGACCAAGCCCGGGGTCAGCACCCGCAGCTGCCCGGCGATCGAGCCCAGGACGATCTTCGTATCGAACATCATCAAGTCCACGTACGGTCCGAACACCTGGGTTTGCGGTGTCAGGCGGCCCATATCGCGGAACATGTCCTCCTGCCGGTACCGCTGCCGCCGCAGTACCTCGATCAGCCGCTGTTGTGCCGCGTGCAGCAGATCCCCCACGGTCCCAACCGGATTCAGCGTCATGCGGAACGGGACGGTATTGGCCAGCATGCCGCCCGAGCGCAAGGCCGCGGTCGTGACGCGCGCGGAGACGGGTAGGCTCAGCACGATGTCGGCGCTGTCGGTCATGCGGCCGAGGAAGGCTCCGAACGCCGCCAGGATCGGCACCGCCGGATTTGTGGAGGCCGCCTTGACCACGGCCGCGAGCAGGTCGGCGGTCTCGGCCGGGAGCGCGCCGCTCACCGAGATCGGGTGCGCGTCGGCCTGATCGCTCTTGCCGGCGAGGCTGACCGGTGTGGGCAGTCCTTCCAGCTGTCGACGCCAGAATTCCCGATCGGTCTCGAAACGCTCGGAGGCCCGGTAGTGTTCGTCCGCGGCGACGAGTTCGGCCAAGGTCTGCACCTTCGAGGCCGCTGGTTCCCGGCCTTCGGAGAGGGCGGTGTACACCTCGCCGATGCGGCTCAGCATCGTCATGGCGGCGAGCCCGTCGATGGCGATGTGGTGGGCGCGCACGTACCAGAACCAGCGCCGATCAGCCACGCGCAGAACGGCGGTCGCGATCAGCCGGTCCCGGTGCAGGTCGACCGGCGCGCTGTATTCGGCGCGCATCCAGTCCTCGGCCGCGGCCGCCGGATCGGGCTCGGTGCGCAGATCCAGATACCGGATCGGCTCGTCCAGGGGCCGGTCCACCGCCTGCAGCACCTCGCCATCGGATTCGATCAGGCGCAGCCGGCCGGCCTCGAACTCGCCCGCCACCCGCCAGAACGAGCTCAGCAGCAGCTCGGCATCCAGATCACCGTGCAGGTCCACGCACAGCGCATTGGTGACCGGCGTCGCACCGGTCAACTGCTGGGCGAACCAGATGCCCTGCTGCGCGGCCGACAGCGGAAAAGGACATGAACCAACGCCGGTCAATTCTGCTCCTGCGGCTCGTGGCTACGGGACGAGTTACTGGACGGGCGACGCCATCCGATGCAGTGCGGCAAGCGATTCCAGGCCCGTCAGCACCGCGCCGTCGGGGATGCCGAAATCGATGAGGCAGGCGATCTCGTTCACGCCGATCTCGCGCAGGCGAGTCACCATCGGCAGCGTGGAATCCGGCGTGCCGAACAGGCCGTTATTGCGGTAGTAGCGTTCGAAGGCGAAGTCCAGCACCTTGGCTCGCGATTTCTCGTCCAGGCTGTCGAGCGCGGCCGAGCCGCGCCGCCACAGGTCGACGGAATCCTCGAGGTAGCGCTTGAACGGGCCTTCGACGGTCTTGCGCACCTGCGCCTCCTGCTCGCCGAGAAAGGTGTGCAGCATGACGGTGACGGTGCCCTCCTCGGCGCCGTGACCGTGGTGCGCCCGCGCCTTGCGGTAGGCGGCGACCTTCTCCGCCAGCTCGTCGACCTCTTGGAACAGCAGGGCGGTAAGGACATTCACGCCGAGCGCGCCCGCCATCTCGAACCGTTCGATACCGCCGCTGCAGGTGAGCCAGGTCGGCAGGGCCGGTTGGACCGGGGCCGGGAAGATTCGCACCGAGCGCTCTTCGCCCGTGCCATTGAGCAGCGCGATCGACTCGCCCCGCCACAGCCGCCGCACGGTCTCGATGCCGGTGCGGGTGACCTCGACGCGGTCGGCGTAGTTGTCGCCGGCGAGCACGAAATCGTCCGCGTTCCAGCCGGTGGCGAAGGCCAGGTCGACGCGTCCGTTCGACAGATTGTCGACCACCGACCAGTCTTCGGCGACGCGGACCGGATTGTGCAGTGGCAGAACCACGCTGCCCGCCCGGATGCGCACGCGCTCGGTGGCGGTGGCCAGGGCGGCGCCGAGCACGGCCGGGTTCGGGTAGAGGCCGCCGAAGCTGTGGAAGTGGCGTTCCGGGATCCAGATGGCCTGGAATCCGTGCGTATCGGCGAAGCGCGCGCTGTCGAGCAACAGCCGGTAGCGGGAATCGGGGTGCTGCTGGGCGTCGCTGGAGAAGAAGAGCAGGCTGAATTCGAGCCGGTCCGTGGCCGATTCACCGAAGCTCTCGGCGACCGGATCCGCCTGCGCGCCGGCCAGTTTCGCGATATCGGACAGGCTCAGGCCGTCGAAGATCTCCTCGGCGGTGATCTCCGTCCGATACCTGTCCTCCAGAATCGTCATCAATTCCGCGGCTTTCACCGAATCGAGGCCCAGCGAGGTGAGTGGTGCATGAGGATCGACGGAATCTCGCTCCAATCGGGCCGACACCCAGTCCACGAAGAATTCCAGAACGCTGGTGCCGTGCGCTGATTCACTCATTTCGCGCTCTCCTAGGATACCGCTACGGATGAGTAGGCCTCTCGCAAACGCTGCCGCTGAATCTTGCCGCTGGTCGTCTTGGGCACTTCACCCTTACCGACGAAAACCACCTGATGCAGGCTGATCGCGTGCACCCGGCTGACGATATCGCGGATGGAGCCTTCCAATTGTGCGGCGCTGTCCCACTCCAGTGCGTCGTTGAGTTCTTGCACGACCATGACGCGATCCTCATTGCCGATACTCGCCGCGAACACCGCGCAGCCACCGGGGCGCAGCATGGGATGGCTCGAGATAATCGTGCGCTCGATATCTTGCGGAAAGATATTGCGGCCGTGCACGATCATCAACTCTTTGATGCGGCCGGAGATATACATCTCCCCGTCGCTCGCGAATCCGAGATCGCCGGTCCGCAGGTATTTCGCGCCCTCCTCGCCGTCGATCCGCGCCCCGAAGACGCGCTCGGTTTCCGCCTCCTTG
Organism: Nocardia sp. IFM 10818; assembly: GCF_054655275.1. Lineage (NCBI taxonomy): Bacteria > Bacillati > Actinomycetota > Actinomycetes > Mycobacteriales > Nocardiaceae > Nocardia > Nocardia sp. IFM 10818. Next base: position 3,847,106 of record NZ_BAAHJH010000001.1, on the reverse strand, counting down.
TTCCAGTAACCCGCCGCAACGCTCGGATTGCGCAGCCAGATTTCGCCGACCCGATCGTCCTGACAACGCTGCCGGGTCTCGGGATCGACGACGGCGATCCGTTCCGGGTCCGCACTGCCCACACCCAGAAGTTCGCGCCCCTGAGGTGCTTCCGTGGCGATGCCGCGCTCCAGATCCGCCGGGGCGAAGTACCGCGAGCGCGGGCCCGCGCCGCGCTGCCCACCGGTGACATACAGCGTGGACTCGGCCAGTCCATAGCAGTGCATGAAGCTTTCCGCGCGAAACCCGCTGACCGAGAACATCTCCGCGAACTGCCTCAGCGTTCCAGGGTCGACCGGTTCCGCGCCGACGAAGGCATTGTCCCATCCGCTCAAGTCCAACTGCGCCGCCTCCGCCGGGGGCACCCGCTTCACGCAGAGACCATAGGCCAGGTTGGGCCCGCCCGCCATCACATGCGCCCGCCCCGATATCGCACGCAACCAGGTCAGCGGATCCCGCAGAAAACTCATCGGCGGAATGAGGGTGCCCCGAAATCCGCCGAACATCGGCAGCAGAATCCCCTGAATCAGCCCCATATCGTGATACGGCGGCAGCCACGAAACAATCGTGCTGTCCGGCGTCAACTCGAACTTCCGCATCATCAGCCCGAGATTGTGGGTCAGATTCCGATGCAACACTACAACGCCTTTTGGCATGCCCGTCGATCCCGAGGTGTATTGCAGAAATGCGACGTCATCCGGCGCGGGCCCCGGATCGGACCACGCGGGCGACCCGTCGCCCTCCCCGATCGCACTGCTGTCGATAATCTCGATATCCACCCCGAGCAGCTCAGCACTGACCGGCGCCGACGCCAACGGCGCAATCGCCGCCATTGCGCCACTATCGCGAATGATCGCCGCCAGCGTCGCCGCATGCCGCACCGACGACGGCAGCGCGGCCGACACCGCGATGCGCCCACTCACCAAACACGCATAGAACGCCTCGACGAACCCCGGCCCCGGCGGGCACAGCAAAACCACCCGATCACCGCGCGCGGTCACTTCCCGCACCCGCCCCGCAAGCGCGCCTACCCGATCCCACAACCGCCCGTAATCGAAATCCTCGGATTCCTCCCGATAACTCGAGAACGAATAGGCGACCCGACATGGAGTTTCCCTGACACGCGCCGACAAAATATCAACCAAGGTGGGATTGCCGTGCACTGATCTCTCAACAGTCAAAGGCACCTCCACATAGGGAAACGACAGAGCCAAGCTAGTGCCCCCACCCCGATCTCATTCCGCGACGCGCCGAGCACCATCGACCCGTGACCCGCCTCGCCGACGGCCGCGGGGATCACGACCGCCTTGCTCAGCCGATGGAAGGACGGCAACCACGTGCGCAGCAGCGCGTTCGCGAAGACGCAGACCGGGAGCGATGCGGCAGCCGCATTCCGACGTGAGCGGGAGAAGGCCCGCACCCGCGACCCCCAGGACACACTGACGCCGAGAACCGTCTTCCTGAACGACACCCGGCTCGGCGACGACCTCCGCTAGGTCATGTCTCCCGCCAGCTTCCGCCATCGCCACGCCTAGCGCATCGACTGTAGGGCATTCGCCCGATAGAGCCGGAAGTTGTTGCCTGGCAGCATGGCTGGATATTCGTCGGATGTCAGGTGAGGAGTCGGTAGTCGATGGGAAATCTTCGGATCGCTGGATCGATCGCGATCGGGCTGGCCGTCGGGGTGGGGTTCAATGCGCCGCAGGCGGCGGCCGAGATCGGGGCTCAGGTCATGATCGCGGGCGGTGGCCTCAGCAATGGGTTCGGGACGGGGTGCAACTATCAGGTGGTCGCGAACTCGAGCTCCGGTGCAGGGATGAACTTCTATGACAACGGCGTGTGGTTCGGCGCGACGCAAGGGAGTTCCAGTCCGAAGACGCATGTGGCGCCGTGGACCCCGGCGACGACCGGGACGCACGCCATCCTGATCACCCAGGACGGCGATTCCAAGACGATCATGCTCACGGTCGGCACCGGGATCAATGCGGGCAGTTCCTGCCTCGTGATCTAGGCAGTTCCTGCCTCGTGATCTAGTGCGCCGCTTCGCCGCCGGCTTCGACGGGCGGAGGGGCGGCGTAGACCTGGCGCCAGTGCATGGCCGAGCGGACCAGATCGTCGCTCACGCGCTGGAGGAATTGGCCCATTTTGTCGAGCCGGGCCCCGGCGGGGGTGGTGGCGCCGAGTCGCTGGGCGTCGGTGCGGCAGGCGGCGGCGATCTGGTTGTCGATACGGGCGCTGGCCATGGCGGCCCGGAACCAGACGTCGTCGTCGATGACATAGCGTTCCACGCGGCGTTCGGCGTCGCGTTCGCGGTTGATGAGCTCTCTCGCCTCCAGGTAGCCGACGGCTTTGGAGATGGAGGCGGGGCTGACGCGCAGGCGTTGCACGAGTTCGGCCGAGGTGAGACTGCCGCTGTCGGCGGTGAGAAGGGCGGCCAGCACCCTGGCCATCATCCGCGGGAGGCCGGTTTGGATGAACAGTTCCGTATTGCGTGCGGCGACCGCGTTCACGAGTCGCGGATCGCGGCCGCCGAGTTCCGCGCTGCCGGGTGACCGGTTCGGGCGAGTGCTGCCGGGCCGGTGCGTGTTTCGCGCACCGGCCCGGTGAGCCTGATCCGGGCGATAGTCGCCGGGTCCGCCGTTGCGCAGCACCTCGCGAGTGATCGTCGAGGTGGGCCGCCCGATGCGGCGTCCGATCGCGGCGTAGGTCAACCCTTCACGCAGGCCCGCGGCGATCCTGCGCCGGTCCTGCTGAGTAAGCCTTTCTCCAGGCATCCGAAACCGTCATCCCTCCGTGTCCACACCGCTCACGCACCACGATCATTGCATTACCCAGCAATAGCTCGCAACGATATTCGCCTGTCTACCAGTGCATATCAGCGTTGCTTCAGCAAGAGCTGATTGATCGGATCGTGTATGCAACGCAACTCTTGTCCTATGACACACAACGACATTCAGCAAGTCATGGACTGGGCGGTGGCCGAGAACGGCATCCCCGGCATCGTGATCGACAGCAAGGACGGGGACCGGACCTGGTTCGGCACCGCGGGCGCGGCCGACCTCGAGACCGGAGCGCCCCGCCGACCGGGAGAATACGCGCAGGTCGGCAGCGGCGGAAAGGCTTTCATCGCCACGGCCACGGTCACCGCGGAGAACTGGGAGTCGGTCCTGGAGGATCCGAGCCTGGCGCCGCTCGATGTCACCGAATTCGAGACCTCGTGGACGCCCGGCAATATCGTCTCCACCACCGGCGACATGATCCGGTTCGTCAGCGCGCTGGCCAGCGGCAGCCTGCTGCCGCTGGCCAGCACCACGAGATGTGGACCACGGTCTCCACCGAAGGCGCGAACTGGCTGCCGCACACCCGGTACGGCCTGGGCCTGTTCGAGTTCGACAAGACCGCCGCCGACGGGCGGGTGCTGCGCGGGGTGGGCGGCAGCTACTGGGGAACCATGTTCTTCACGGTGAGCACCGCCGACGGCGAGCATGTCATTTCCGTGCAGACCAATACCGAGTTCAAATCCTGGGAGGTACTCCGCCGCATCTACGAAGCGGGGTACGGGGTTTCCCTCGGCGAGTGAGAGGAGCCGTCGTCATGCGGACCTTCGTCCCGCTCACCGCGATTGCCACCGCATCGGCCACCGCCATCGTCGTCCTGGCCCCGCCCGCCGGGGTATACCCCGCCTCCATTGCCATCGGCTACGTCATCGGCGCCCTCGGCACGATCGCCGGGCAAGTGCTGGTGACCGCGCCCGTCACGATCGCCGACGGCTGATCGCCGAGCCGACGGCGGATGCCGCGGGGCATCGGGGAGGATGGACGGATGCCCGTTGAAGGAGAGCGCGTGAAGAGCGCCGGCCGGCCGCCGCGTCTGTCGCTGGAGGCGATCATCGCCGCGGCGGATCGGATTCTGGCGGCCGAAGGGCCGGAGAAGCTTTCGATGCGGCGGCTGGCGAACGAGCTGGGCAGCGCGCCGATGGCGGTCTACTACCACGTGCGCGACAAGGACGAGCTGTTGCTGCGGGTGCTGGAGGCGCATGCGCGGAGCATTCCGCGGCCCGAGCTTCCCGAGGATCCGCGGGAGCGGCTCGTCACGACGGCGGTGCTGCTGTACGAGTTGCTGTCCGAGCGGGCGTGGATCGTCGAGGTGCTGACGGCTGACGATCTGTTCGCGCCGACCGCGCTCTGGTTCGTCGAGAACCTCATCGGCGCGGCCGTCGAATGCGGTTGCACGCCCGAGCAAGCCGTCGATGTGTATCGCACGATCTGGTACTACATCGTCGGCAATCTGCTCATCCGGGTGAACAGCGGGCGGCGCCGGGCCCAGGCCGGCAAGGCGATCTATCGCGATCAGGCCATTGCCGATCTGGCGCCCGGCGCCTACCCGCATATCGCGGCGGTCGCCGATCGCTGGGCCGAACTCAGCACTCGCGATTCACATCGCGAGGGGCTGGCGGCCATTGTCGACGGGATGGTGCCGCGGGGCCGCTAGCCTGCCGCGGTCCCCTCGGATCTGCAGCGGTCAGTCGCGCGCTGTCGCCAGCGCGATGTTCCAGAAGTCGGCGTAGCGGCCGCCTCGATTCAGGAGTTCGTCGTGGCTGCCGGTTTCGATGATCCGGCCGTTGTCGAGGAAGACGACGCGGTCGGCGCGCTGGACCGTGCGCATGCGGTGGGCCACCATGACCACGGTGCGGCCCGCCATGAGGCGTTCGATGCCCGCGTGGACGGCGGCCTCGTTGACCGGGTCCAGGGCGGAGGTGACCTCGTCGAGCAGGACGACGGGCGCGTCCTTCAGCAGGGCGCGGGCGATCGAAACGCGTTGGCGCTCACCGCCGGACAGGAGGGCACCGGCCTCGCCGACGTCTGCGTCCCAGCCGCCGGGCAGGCGCTCGATCACCTCGTCCAAGCCCGCCGCGGTGGCGGCGGCCCGCACCTGATCCGGGGTGGCGTCGGGGCGGCCCAGGCGGACGTTCTCCTCGATGGTGCCGTCGAAAAGGTAGACGTTCTGGAAGACGATGGCGATATCGCGCATGAGCTCCTCGGCGCCGATCGATCGCACATCCGCGCCGCCGATGCGGACCGTGCCCGCGTCCACGTCGTAGAAGCGGGCGATCAGTTGCAGCAGCGTGCTCTTGCCCGCACCCGACGGGCCGACCACGGCCAGTCGCCGGCCCGACGGCACGGACAGCGACAGGTCGTCGATGATGGTGCGCCCGTTCTGCCGGAAGGTGACGGACTCGAACTCCAGGCCGTGGTCGAGCGGCTGGATCGGTTCGGCGGCTTCGGGCAGCGGTTCGGTGCGCAGCAGCGTGTCGAGCCGGATCAGTTCGGCGCGGGCGCTGCGCAGTTTGCCGCCGATATCCGAGAGCGACAGCAGCGGTTCGGCGCAGCGGGCGGCCAGCACCAGAATGGCCAGCACCTCTGCGGCGCCGATGCTTCCGCCGAGTGCGAGATAGGCGCCGAGAGCCAGGAGCACGGTGAATACCAGCTGCACCGCGAGGGTCAGGCCGACAATGCCGGGCAGGGCCGACAGGGCGGAGGCGCGGGTGGCGCGCTGCACGTCGCGCAGGGAGTCGTCGAGCAATCCGAAGCGTTCGGTCGAGCGGCCGCCTGCGCGCAGGACCGGTTGCGCCTGGAGGTATTCGATGACGCGTCCGGCGGCCTCTTGATCGCGTTCGTGCCGTTGGGCATCGGTGACGGCCATCGAACGGCCGGTCCAGACCTGGATCGCGGCCACGGCCGGGGCGGCGAGGAGGGCGGCCAGGCCGAGTTGCCAGTTGTAGGCGAGCATGACGGCGACAATGGTCAGCGGGGTCACGCAGGCGGAGATGAACGGCGACAGCAGATGCGCGATCACACTCATGGCTTGCAGCACACCGCGACTCGCGAGGACCGACACCTGACCGACGCGGTCGGCGCTGTACCAGCCCAGCGGCAGGCGGGCCAGATGATCGCCGAGGCGGTGGTACATGCCGCGCAATAGCGTTGTCCCGACGCGGAATCCGGACAGATCGCTGAGATAGCGCAGGATCGCGTACGCCGCGACCGCGATCCCGAAGGCGATGAGCGCGGGCCACACGTCGGCGGGATCGCTGCCGAACAGCGCCCGCAGCACGGGAATCAGCAGGGCGTAGGACAGGCCTTCGGCGAGGGCGGTCACGGTCATCAAGGCCACGGTGCGGCGCACCGGCCGGGCGTACTCGTCGCCGAGCACGCGCAGCAGCATGCGGATCATCGGAATTCTCCTTGCAGTCGCTCATCGGTGAGGTCGAGTGCGGCGCGCGATTGCCAGAATTCGGCGAACCTGCCGCCGCGGGCCAGCAGGTCGGCGGGTGCGCCGGACTCGGCGATCGTCCCGTTCTCCAGCAGGACGACGGTGTCGGCGTCGGCGACCGTCTCCAGGCGATGGGCGATGACCAGCACCGTCCGATCTCGCCCGGACGCCGTCAACGCTTGGCGCACCGCGTATTCCGTCTGCGGATCGGCGAACGAGGTGGCCTCGTCGAGCACCAGCACCGGAGTGTCGGCGAGTAGGGCGCGGGCCACCGAGATCCGTTGCGCCTCACCGCCGGAGAGATTGGCGTCCACACCGATCACCGACTCGTAGCCGCGTGGCAGCTCGAGAATCCGATCGTGGATGTGCGCCAGTCGCGCGGCCCGCACCACGTCGTCGAGGTCGGCCTGCGGCACCGCCAGCGCGATGTTCTCCGCGATCGAGGCGCGCAGCAGGCGCACGTCCTGGAAGACGAACGACACCGTCCGATACAGCTCGCGGCTGTCGAGGTCGCGCAGATCGACGCCGCCGAGCACGACCGACCCGTGGGTGGGGTCGAAGAATCGCGGCAAGAGCTGAACCAGCGTAGATTTTCCGCTGCCCGACGCGCCGACGATCGCGGTGACGGTCCCGGGCTCGAGCACCAGGTCGATGCCGCGCAGCACCTCCGCGCCGGTGTCATAGCCGAAGCGGACATCGCGCAGTTCCACCCGGTGGCCGCGCGCCGCGATCGGCCGCGTGGGTTCCGGAAGCGATTGCACCGCAAGCACATCCTGGATTCGCCCGACCGCACGCCGAGCGGCCTGGATATCGTCGAAACCGTGACCGAGCGCCGCCACCGGCGCCGTCAGCCCCAGCCCGAGCAGCAGGAACGGCAGCAGATCGGCGGGCGCCAGACCCCCGTTCGTGATCAGCACAGCACCGCCGATCAGCACGACCAGCAGCACGAACGGCGGCGACAACACCAACTGCATGCCCGCGGCGATGCCGGAGATACCACGCACCCACCGATAGAAGGTGGCGGCGAACTCCTCTGTGGCCGTGAGGAATTTGCGATGCGCCCGCCCGGATCCGCCGAACGCCTTGACCACCGCGATCCCCTGCACGAATTCCACGGCCGAATCCGCGATCCGGCCCATGGCCGCATCGAACTCCTCCTGCTCGCGCACCCGCGTGGCGGTCATCATCAACGGCACCAACGCGATTGCCAGCACCACCGGAATCACTGTGATCAGCGTGAGCCGCCAGTCGATGGTGAAGAGATAGACCGCCGACACCAGCGGCACCACGAACGCCGACACCAGTTCCGCCGGCGTGTGTGCGATGAACGGATGCACGGCGCTCACATCATCGCCCACCACCTTGGCCAGCTCACCGGTGCGCCGCCGGGAGAACCACCCGATCGGCACCCGCCCCAGCCGCGCGGCCAGCCGACGCCGGAACGAGAGCTGCACCCGCCCGTCGAGCAGGTGCCCCACCCCGGACGACGCGGCCGTGAACAGCAGCCTGATCAGCAGCCCGGCCGCGCCCACCAGCACCACGGCCCACACGTGACCGTGATCGATCGGCCCCGGCGACAACAGCGTCCGCCCCAATTCGACGACCGCCAGCAGCGGCGCGAGCCCCGCCACCGCCCCGATCACCTGCAGGACGACCACCGCCGCGAACCCCCCGGCAAACGGGCGCAGCAGCGTCGAAAGGCTGTGCCCCGCCGCGGATTCGGACTCCGCCGCAGCCGCGGCCCGCTCCCCCGGCTCGGCAAGGTCGATGGCGTTCATCGCTCTCCATCCTATTTTTGTACGCGTACGAATAGCGTACCCGCGGATCGGCCACCGTCAACGGCGGCCGATCCGGCGAACAGGGCGAGGCGCGTCAGGGAGACACGGTCGAGACGAGATAGAGGTGATCGGACCGGCACTGGAACAGCAGGCAGTCCGCGCCCGGCGCGCAGCCGCTGAAGTGCGGCAGATCGGCGGGGAGGTGTAGTAGGAACCGGCCGAGTACTCGGATTCGATCGAGTCGTCCTCGTTGAACGGGGACTCCTCAGAGTGCGCTGCGACGGGCCAGGACCCGGGTCCCCGGACCGGCAGCCGCGCCGGGCCCGGGCAGAGCCGTCACCTTCGCGGCGTGCACCCGCTCCCCGCACTCCGAGCAGCAGACCTGCGGCGTGAACGCCTTGCCGCAGTCCTGATGCACCAGCTGCACCGGCGGTCCGCCGGGCGGGGTCGCCCACTTGTCGCCCCACGCCATGAGCGCCATCAGAACCGGTACGAGTTCGAGACCGGCTGCGGTCAAATGGTATTCGTACCGCGGCGGTCGCTCCCGGTAGGCACGACGCTCGACGATGCCGTCGGCGACGAGGCCCTCGAACCGGCGCGTGAGCAGGTTGCGGGAGATCCCGAGATTCTCGGCGATGTCGTCGAATCGGTGCAGCCCAAGGTAGATATCCCGCACGATCAGCGGCGTCCACCACTCACCCACGAGTTCCAGCGACTGCCCGATCGAGCAGTGCATCTCCGCGAAGCTGGTCCGTTGCATGCCCACAGTCTAGAGGGTTGATTCATTGAACTCACCCGGCGTAGCGTTGTCCGCATAGTTCAATGAAAGGACTAACCAATGCCGTTCGTAGAGTTGTTCGTCCCCAAGGGTTCCCTCGACCAGGAGCACCGCGAGAAGATCGGCAGCCGCCTGGTATCGGAAGTGATGCTCGCCGAAGGCGCTCCCGACACCGAAATGGCCCGCTCCATCTCCTGGCTGGTGGTCAACGAGATCGACGCCTGGTTCATCGGCGGCCGCCGGCTCCCCGCCGGAGAAAAGCCGAAATACGTAGTCCGAGTGGGCGTCCCCGCCGGCACCATGAACGACGACAAACGCCGCGACATCGTCGAACGAGTAACCCGCGTCCTCGCCGACGCCGACGACGACCCGGCCCGCTTCACCGAAACCGCCTCCGCCTGGGTCCACATCAACGAAGTCCCCGAAGGCAATTGGGGTGCCCGCGGCCAAATCGTCCGCACCGAGGACATTGTCGCCCTCGTAGCAGCGGGCTAACCGGCGGTCGGCAGGACCAAGCCGAGGTCGCCGTCGTAGCGGCGGTAGAGGAGGCGGCCTCGGCTGTCCGCGGGGTCGGTGTAGAAGAGGAAAGGGAGACCGTAACCGCAGAGGCGCAGGGCGGCTTCGGATTCGGTGAGGGTGCGGGTGGGATGGGGGTTCATGGTGAGTTGCAGGGCCGAGGCGTCGCGGGGCGGCTTGGTGCGGCGCTGCCGGGCCATCCGGACACCCAAGGGGCCGGCCCAATACACGATCGCGTCCTCGCCGGTTTCCGTATCGGTGAACAGATGCGCCTCATAATCCATGGCGTCCATGGCCGCGACGGCCGCGACCACGCCACAGGTGCGCAGAGCGGCGGACTTGCGGCGGACGATGGGACGGTCGGCGGTCACGTACGCCAGGGGTGCGCGGTTGGGATCCGGGGACCAGCGGGGCGCGGAGCGGCCTGTCAGGCGGTCCAATTGGCGGTCCAGGCGCTCGGCGGCGAAGGTGAGGGCGAAGCCGCCGGGGCCGTCGGCCTGCGTGCGGACGGGGGTGCGCCCGAAACGCAGGGTCACCTGTGTCACGGTGCGGCCGTCGGTGGAGCCGCCGCTCAGGCGGACGCGGGCCGGGCCGTCGAGATGATGGCGGTGCATGACCTGGCCGATCATCCGGCGGGCTCGCATCACCTGCATGGCGGTCACGTCACCACGGCCGGCGACCTCCACGTATTGTTCCGTCGCCATCCTCGCCTCGCCTGTACCCACGGGACGAAAGCCTCCGATCCTGTTCATCGTGCACCGATTACGACCAGACCCATGCCACCATCAGGGTGGGCCGTGAGACAGGGCCGAAAGTCCTCAGAGGTCACCGATGCCGGGCGGAAGCCGCGCCGCGAGGCGCGGCGGTGTCACAATCTTGGCGTGAATCCGATGCGTCGCCTCGGCCGTGTGGTGGTCGCGTTCGTGCTGGTGGTGCTGGCGGGAACGGTCGGCTATACGCTGCTCGGGTTCGGGGCGCTGGATGCGCTCTATCAGACGGTGACGACGATTTCGACGGTCGGATTCCGCGAGGTGCATCCGCTCACACCGGTGGGGCAGGTGTTCACCATGGCGCTGATCCTGATCGGCGCGGGGACCGTGCTCTATATGTTCGGGGTGCTGCTGGAAGTGCTCATCGACGAACATCTACGCGACCACTTGGAGCGGAGACGAATGAACCGGGAAATCGACCGGATGCGCGGGCACATCATCGTCTGCGGCTGGGGCAGAGTGGGTTGCTCGACCGCGCAGTATCTGCGGGGCCTCGGCAAGCAGATCGTGGTCGTCGACCGCGATCCGGAACGGTTGCAGGGCATCGAATATCCGCACATCCTGGGTGATGTCACCGATGACAGCGTGCTCGAGGCGGCCGGTATCGCCCACGCCCACGCACTCATCGCGGCGCTCGACAGTGATGCCGACAACGTCTACGTGACGCTGTCGAGCCGGGCCATGCGCGACGATCTGGTGATCATCGCGCGGGCCCGCACCGAAAGCTCGAAATCCAAACTGCGGCGCGCCGGCGCGAATCGAGCGGTCAACCCCCAGCTGATCGGCGGCCGCCGGATGGCGGCATTCGCATTGCAGCCCAATGTGGCCGAGTTCCTCGACGTCGTCATGCACGATGACGCGCTCGAATACCGCATCGAGGAAATCTCGCTCGACGCGCACTCGCCGCTGATCGGCCACACCCTCCTCGATACCGATCTGCGGCGCACCACCGGCGCACTCCTGCTCGCCCTGCGCACCGCCAACGGCCGGTTCATCGCCAACCCCACCGACGACATCCACCTCCACGCCGACACCATCCTCATCGTCCTCGGCACGCCCACCCAGCTCGACGCCGTCCGCGCCCAGGCCGCCAGGCCATCGACCTGATCGCCCCGCCACACGTGACCTTGTTCCCTGTACACCGTCGAATCCTGCTGGTGGACTGGGGAATACGAGTCATATCAGGTGAGGGAACAGATGAACGCGATGGCGGACGACGCGGCGAGCACCGTGCTGGCGTACTACCTCGCCGTGGTCGCCGTGGTATTCCTGGTGAACCTCTTGCCGGCGTTCGGCCCGCCCACCGCGCTGGTGCTGGTGCTGTTCCGGTTGAACTGGCATCTGGAACCGGTGGCGCTGGTCATCATCGGCGCCTGTGTTTCCGGCACCGGTCGCTATCTCCTCGCCACGGCGACCAATCGCCTCCGCAATCGCCTCGGCGACCACCGGAAGGCCGGGTTGCAAGCCGCCAAGGACTATCTCACCGGCCATCGTGGCCGATCGCTGGCCGGACTCGGATTGTTCCTGCTGTCACCGCTGCCGTCGGCGCAGATGTTCGAGGCGGCCGGGCTGCTGGGACTGCGCCTGCTTCCGCTCGCGGTCGCGCACGTGCTGGGGCGGCTGGTCAGCTACTCGCTCTATATCGGCGCGGCCGGGGTCGCCGAACGGAGTCTGGGCGACACGCTGTCGGCCTCGCTGACTTCGCCTTACGGCATCGCGGTTCAGATCGCGCTGCTCGCGGGCATTGTCCTGCTCGCTCGCATCGACTGGACCAGATACCTCGCGGGCGCGCCCGGCCGCTGACCATGCCCGGCACAGCCGGTCGCCGCGGATCGCTCCCGGCGCCGACGGGCCGCGCCCTAGCCGGTCGCTGCGATCTCGCGCAGGGTGGCGAGCCGGCTCGCGTATTCCTTGTCGTCGATCTCGCCGCGCGCGAACCGCTGGGCGAGAACTTCTTCCGCGCGGGGCGGTTCCGGGCGCGGCGGTTCCGGGCGGTCGCGGTCGGACACCGCGATGCGGATCATGACCGCGAACCCGGCGATCAGCAGAGCCCAGAACAGCAGCATTCCCAGACCCATGCCGAAGTAGCCCCAGCCGCTCATTCCGTGGTCGTACCAGAACATCACGACAGCACCTCTCTCGCAGTGCGGTTGAGCCCGCCGAACCGGTGCTCGGCGGTGCCTTGTCACTGTGCGTCCGGCGGCGGTCCGGCGGGCAGAGGCGATTGCCCTCACCTGCGGTTACCAACGGCCCGGTGGGACCATGGGCCCCGGAATGCGGGCGCTAAGGCCGTACCGCGGTCACCCGCCCGCCGAGCAGACTCGCCGATATGACTGGTACAGATACACATTCCGCGGCGAGCGTGCCGGATCACGCGACCCTGACGGAGGCCATCCGGGTCGCCGGACGCGCGCCCTCGATCCACAACACGCAACCCTGGCGCTGGGTGTTCGACGGCGACCGGCTGCACCTCTACGGCGATACCGACCGGCAGCTGTTCGCCACCGATCCGCACGGACGGGAATGGGTGATCAGTTGCGGTGTGATCCTGCACCACGCGCGCACGGTGTTCGCGGCGCGGGGCTGGCGCACCGAGACGGTGCGGCTGCCCGATCCGCAGCGGCCCGACCATCTGGCGACGCTCATCTTCCGGCCGTGGCCACAGCCGCCGGCGGAGGCCGCGACACTGGCGCGGGCCATCGCGGATCGCTATACCGACCGGCTGCCGCTGCGGGAACCACCGCGGTGGAACGATCTCGTGATCGACCTGCGCCGCGTGGTCGCGGCGCACGATCTGACGCTCGATGTACTCGTCGACAATGCCCGCACCCAACTGGCCGCCGCCTCGCGGCGAGCCACCGAGGCACGGCGATACGACTCCATGTATCAGGATGAATTGGATTGGTGGGCCGGACATCCGGATACTCCGGAGGGAGTCCCGCCCACGGCGCTGGCCTCCACGGCCGAGCAGGCGTACGTCGGCGTGGCACGCGCATTTCCGGTGGTGTCGCACTCCGCCCGGCGCGCTGATCTCCAGGATGAGGCGGGGCTGGTGGTGCTGGGATCGCCCAGCGGCGATACGGTGGCGCGCTGGCTGCACACCGGGGAGGCGCTGTCGGCGGTATTGCTGGAATGCACGGCGCGGGGGCTGGCGACGTGCACGCTGACCCATGTCACCGAGCTGCCCGCCGCCCGGCGGGCCGTCGCCGATCTGATTCCGCATCGCAACACACCGCAGGTGGTGATCCGCATTGGTGTCGCGCCCGACGGCGAACGGCCGCCGCGGACACCGCGACGGCCGCTGGCCGATATCCTCACCGTCGAGGCTTGAACCCGGGGGTTCAAGCCTTCCGGCGCGGACGCTGCTGATCGGCGAGGTACTCGCCGATCATGGACAGCGAGGCGCCGGATCGCGATACCCGGCCGGGCTCGGGAGTCGGCGTATCCGGCTGCGCGGCACGCGACTTCAATTTCGTCGCCACCGTGCCCGCCCACTTCTCGATATCCGGCCAGCTGCGCAGATCCGAGGCGGGCAGCACCCGCATCGGGGAGGCCGGGAGCCGGCGCAGCACGCGATGCCATCCGGTCAGCAGCGCCGGATCCCAGCGCCCGCCGAACATTCCGACGGCGATCGGATGCAGCCAGTCGTATCGCGTTGTGAGCGCTTCGATCTGCGCGCTGACCTCCGACATGGGCTGGCGCACATCGACTTGCCCGGTGGCGAACACGGCGACGTCACGATGACCCAGCGTCGTGCAGAAGCGCGTGAGGAAGCGGCGCGCCGGGCGGGGCCAGCGGCCGTAGTAGAACGGCGCGCCGAGGACGAAGCCGCGGTAGTCGTCGATCGCGTCCACGTCTTCCATTGCCCGGCAGTCGACTTCGAGCCCCGCCGCGCGCAGGGTGTCCGCCACCCGCTCGGCGACTTCGCGTGTCGAACCGTAACGGGTGGCGTAGGCGACCAGAATTCGGCCTTTCATGAAGAACTATCCTTTCGATGACTCGAAGACCGGGGCCTGCCCGGCGATGGCGCCACCGTCGACGACGAACTCCGACCCGGTGGAGTAGCTGCCCTCGGTGACCAGGAAGCGCACCAGGGCCGCGACCTCCTCGGGCTCACCGAACCGCGGCAGCGGCTGCCCGGCAGCAATGGCTTCCCCGAGACCGGCGGTCATGGGGGTGTGAATCGGGCCCGGATGCACCGAGCACACCCGGATATTCGCCGGGCCGAGCTCGAGCGCCGCTGTCTTGGTCAGCCCGCGCAGGCCCCACTTGCTGGCCACATAGGCGCCGATTCCGGCGTAGCCGACCATGCCCGCGATCGAGGAGATGTTCACGATGACGCCGCCGCCCGCACGCCGCAGCAACGGTGCGGCCAGATGCATGCCGAGCCAGGAGCCGTAGAGGTTCACATCCACGACATGCCGGAACAGGGCCGGGGATTCGGACTCCACGGTGCCGAAGTTCAGGATGCCGGCATTGTTCACCAGCACCGACAGCGGACCGAATTCGGATTCGGTCTCCTCGAGCACCCGCCGCCAGTCCTCCTCCGAGGTGACGTCGAGGCGGTGGAAGCGGGCCCGCGGGCCCAGCTCTCGCGCCAGCTCGGCGCCGTCGTGCTCGAGCAGGTCGGCGATGACCACGCCCATTCCCTGCTTGACCAGTTCGGTCACGATGGCGGCGCCGATGCCGCGCGCGCCGCCGGTCACAATCGCGCTGCTGCCTTCCAGAGCTGTCATGGTGATGCCTCCGCTCCCGATCGGAATCATGTGTCGACATCGAGCATTCCGCGCGCGGTGGGGTGGATGTGACGGCCGAAGGTCACCGATGCCGCAGTCCTGTGGCCCTGCTCGCGGACCCGGTGCGCGGCCGACGATCAGGTCATCGACCATCGGAAGGAATGCGATGAACAGGATGACGGCGGGTGCGGTCGGGGCGGTGTCGGCGGCGGCGGGGTTGGCGGCCGGATACCGGGTGCTGGCGCGCGAGAAGTGCTTGCACTGGGGCGCGAGCGCCGAGGAGGCGGCGCGGGCCATGCCCGGGGACGGGCTGCTGCCCGAGCCGGATGTGGTGACGACGCGCGCGGTCACGATTTCCGCTGCGCCGGAGGCGATCTGGCCGTGGCTGGTGCAGATCGGTCCGGGGCGCGGCGGGGCGTACACCTATGACTGGATCGAGAATCTCATGGGCCTCGACATGCACAGCGCCGATGAGATCCTGCCGCGATTCCAGGATTTGGCGGCCGGGGAGGTCATGAACCTCGGCGAGAAGGGGCCGCGAATGCGGGTCGCGGTGCTCGATCCCGGGCACGCACTGGTCTTCGTCTCCGAAGATCACCGCTGGGTGTGGGCGTTCGGGCTGTATCCGGCCGCCGAGGGCACGCGGCTGGTGAGCCGCAATCGGATCACCGTGCCCGGAAACGGACCGGTGCGGCGGCTGGCGTGGTCGCTGGCCATGGAGCCCGGCAGCCTGGTGATGGAACGCAAGATGCTGCTCGGCATCAAGGAGCGCGCCGAGCGGACGCCGCTGCCGCCTTCGTCCCTGCTGGTGACCAACGGCCCTGAACAGCGGTCGGAAAGCCCGTATGCGCCGGCCGTCGTGACGCGAACACTCGAGATATGACCGCTTCGAACGTTCCCCGACCCGACCATCGGACGATCCTCGCGGCACTGCGCCTGGCGTCCCGCGCGCCGTCGGTGCACAACACCCAGCCGTGGCGCTGGGTCCTCGACGGAGACGTCCTGCACCTGTACACCGATACCGATCGGCTGCTCACCGCGGCCGATCCGCGCGGCCGCCAAATGGTGATCAGCTGCGGCGCCATGCTGCACCATGTGCGCACCGCCTTCGGCGCATGGGGCTGGCACACCGACACCGTGCGCGTTCCCGAGCCCCTGCAACCCGGCCATCTCGCCGAAATCCGCTTCCGCCCCTGGGAGCATCCGCCGGCCGGTCTGGTGGCCCGCGCCGAGGCCATCGACCGCCGCCGCACCGACCGCCTGCCCATGTCCGAGCCGCCGGACTGGCCCGCCCTGCTCCCCCGGCTGCGCATGCTGGTCTCGCCCCATTACCTCGAACTCGACACCATCGACGACAACACCCGCGCCCGCCTGACCGCGGCCTCCGAACAAGCCGCCGCGCTGCGCCGCCACGACATGATGTACCAAGCCGAAATCGGCTGGTGGGCAGGACATTCCGGCATGCCCGAAGGAGTTCCCTCCGACGCCCTGGTCTCCGATGCGGAATTCGCCCGGGTCGGCGTGGGCCGCACCTTCCCGCACGCCCCGCACTCCGCGCGGCGCGCCGATATCATCGAAGACCACGCCCGCCTGGTGGTCCTCAGCTCCCCCGGCGATTCACTGCCCGAATGGCTCCGCACCGGCGAAGCCCTCTCGGCGGTGCTGCTGGAATGCACGGTCGCCGGCTTGGCGACCTGCGCCCTCACCCACATCACCGAATTGCCCACCGGCCGAACCCTGCTCACCAACCTCGTCCCCGAACACCGCACCCCTCAACTGGTGATCCGCATCGGCGCAGCCCCCGAATACGAACAAGCCACCCCGACCCCCCGCCGCCCCCTGACCGACATCTTCACCGTCAAACACCACTGACACGCCACCGAATACGCGATCGCGCCGACCTTCCGGTCGGCGCGGTCGCCGTCCTCGAAGCCGAAACCCCTTGGCTACCTGCGCTTCCGCCCTCTGTTCTCCGTGGCTTCGATCCCGGATTGCGGATTGGCCAACTTGGCCTTCTTCTCCGCTCGTTTCTCCTTCAGGGTCTTCCCCTGAGCATTGGACATCTTGCTACGCGGAGATTTGTCGGACAACTGGTACGCCCTTTGTTTGGAAGACCTCAACGGCCTCGTTGCCACGACACTACGCCACCCGCGCTCTCCTCCACCCTGGGATCGAAACAGGGGACCGCCCAGTACATACGACGAGGCGTCAGTGAGGGGCCGTGGATCCCGGATGATCCAGCGGTCCGTTTCCAGTGGTGGCAGTCGTGGTGGCGGGAAATGATGGCCGCGCGTTTCCCCGAGGTCGACCAGATGGCCGTGGATGTCCTGCCGGAATTGCTGGGGCAGTTCTGGGCCAAGGCGGGAAAACCTCACCTTCCGGGTCGTCGAGCACGGCCGGCTGGTCTCCGCGGACGCGGACTACTTCGACAGCGCTCTGCTTGCCGCCGTGCCGGCAGATCAGTGCGTTCGGCCCGGATCGGATAGCCACCGCCCGTTGATCTTCCGCTGCGTCGTGTCAGCCGGTTCGAATCGAGCGATCCGCGGCATTTGCGAATGTTGGATGATAGGCCGGTGACCGAGATCAGGGACGACCACGTGAAAGTCCACTTCGCCATGGACATCGATGAGAACGGCTGGCCGCCCGTCAGCGTCGAAAGCCTGTGGGCGGTAGACCTCGGTGACGGTACAGCGCGGTTGGACAACACGCCGTGGTTCGTCCGGGGGACCGCCAGCGGGGACATCGTCACGGTGGAGCCGGACGATGAGGGTGTTCTCTGGGCCGGTCAGACGGTCCAGCCGTCGCAGAACTGCACCATCCGGTTGATCGTGTTGAAAGACAATGGCTCGGTTGCCGCTCGGGAGAGCGTATTGAAGGCCTTCCACCACCTCGGTACGACAGGCGAAGGCATCGAGCGCTACCGGATGGTGGCCTTGGATGTACCGCCGGAGGCGGACCTGCCGAAGATCCGCAAGCTGTTGGAACACGGTGCAGAACAGGGGTGGTGGCACTGGGAGGAAGGGTGCGTCACCGCAGCTTGGGAAGCCACTGCTCGAGGGTGATGGCAGCCCCCAAGGGCACGCACACGAAATACGCGGGGCCCTCGTACCCGCCGTGTCCGTCGC
This sequence comes from Nocardia sp. IFM 10818, assembly GCF_054655275.1. Lineage (NCBI taxonomy): Bacteria > Bacillati > Actinomycetota > Actinomycetes > Mycobacteriales > Nocardiaceae > Nocardia > Nocardia sp. IFM 10818. Next base: position 3,829,091 of record NZ_BAAHJH010000001.1, on the reverse strand, counting down.
TGATCAGTACGACGCGGTGACCGGGAAACAGGTCCAGGTAACCACCGTCGGCGCGTAGGGACATCGCCAACTCCTGTCGCCTCGGGTTATCGACTTTTACGCCCGATCCGATCACAACGCGGCCGACTGACCCCGGTCCCGTTGATCTCCCGTGGGCGGGCCCTGGCCGCTTCGGGCAGCCCGCAGGCAGTACCGGATGCTCGACGCGCGGAACGTCCGGCGGCAAGCGCAGGACTCGCTGACTCCCAGAGGGTTTCAGTCGTCGGTCAGAAGCTGTGATTCGGCTTCGAGTGGAAGCTGTCCCGCACCGGGCGGACAGATCGGCTCCTGGCGAGTTCCGAACAAGTAGTCGCGGAAAGCTCGTAGGTACTCGTCCAACTCCCACTGATCAGCGAATCTGATTCCGGTCGGGTCGAACCACTCCTCCGGCGTCGGGCGCCACGCGATCATGAAGTCGAGGGCTTCGCACAGCATCTTCCCATAGGTCGTATCCCTGGCCAGGGCGTCGCGCAGTGCCGAAGCGCTGAGCCGCATCCCGCGCGCGTACCGGGCACGGTGCATGTCGACCAGCGGCCACAGCAGACCGTCGATATGCGGAATCTCGTCCCACCATGCGGTGCTCGCGCCCATGCTCTCGCTGACTCGCGCTCGGCGCAGTGGTTCTGTGACCGGTGCCGGGTGGTCCGGCGGTGCGCCTCTGCGGTCGATGTCGTGGATTGGTCCGGTTGTGAGGTTTCGGGGTGGGTACCACACGCCTCGCCACACCGGGACTCCCAGTCCGCGAGGATTCACGGGGAGGGGCTCGGCCAGGGAGATGTCGGCGACGATTCGACGCACGGGCGGCAATGGTCCGTCGGTGATCAGATCCGCCGCCATCGCCAAGCAGTCCCGCACGTCGAATCCGGTCACACCGATGGCTTTTCCGAACCATGGGGGCGAGCACTCCCGCACGTCGAATTCGATCCAGAACCGGCGCACCATCGGCATACGCGCGCTCCTCCTCGAGCGTTTACCGCCGCGCGTGCGGTCGATGGTGGATGGCGTCGCGCTCGCGGTGCGGTCCACCGGACTATCACCCGCACGATACCAACGCCTGTTCGGCAACCGCCACTCGGTAATCGGCAATAGAGGGTGTTCTGGCTCGTGTCGGCTCCAGTCATTGACTCGCAGCGGCCACACATGATGCAGTCACGAAAGCTCGCGAAGATGTCGACAGCAGATGCCGGCCAACTGAAGTGGAGAGGCCATGGGCGACAAGCAGAAGACCCCCGACTGGGTCGCCGAAAGCGGCGCATGGGTGCTGGAAAACGGACACCGCACCCTGTTGAAGCTGACCGGCGGTCGCTGGCCGCACCGGCTCGGCTCGATGCAGGCGCTGGAGCTGCACACCATCGGGCGCAAGACCGGTCGGCGGCGCTCCACGTTGTTGAGCTCGCCCCTTTTCACTCCGGAGCGGATCGTGCTGGTCGCCTCGCTCGGCGGCGCTTCGCACCACCCCGCCTGGTACCTGAATCTCGTTGCCCATCCCACTGTCGAGATCACCGTGCGCGGTGAGACCAAGCCGTACATCGCGCGCACCGCGTCCACACAGGAGAAGGCCGAGCTCTGGCCCGAGATCACCCGCGGCTTCGCCAACCCGTACGACGGATATCAGCGCAGCACCGCACGGGATATCCCGGTGGTTATCTGCGAACCGGCCTGACAGCGACCCGCTCACGCCTCGATGGCCGATTCGGACCGCTCGGTACGCGCCATGTGCGTGCGTTCCGAACCGGCTCGCCACGAGGATGGTCTTGCACCGCTCGGCCTGCGAAACATGCCGCGGATCATGCACTACATGTCCGCGCGGGCGAGGGCCTCGGCTTCCATCGCGGCGATGAAGGCGGTGACGTCGGATCCGTAGATGCCCCAGCTGTTCACACCGCCGAGCTCGACGAGGCGAAGCACGCCGTCGGGGCCGACGCCGACATCGACGGTGACCATGGTGCAGCCGTGAGCGAGCAGTCGCCCCGCCGCGGTTTCCGCGAAGCCGCGAACGTGATCGGGGACGGGGAGATACGGCTCGATCGGATACGAACTTCCGCAGACGAAGCGGCCGTCGCGGCAGAAGCAGCGGTACTCGTACTCGAAGGACACGACCTCGGACACGACAACCAGCTCGTCTCGGTACCGGCCGTAGGTCTCGAGCCAGTGCCCCAGCTCCGTGATGGCATGCACGCCTGCGGGAAACAGCTTGTAGTTCGTGTCACTGCGGAGGAAGACCTGCTCACTGTCGAACATTCGCGCCAGCGGTAGACCGGGAACCGCCGAGAACGGCACGAAGACCGCGGTGCGTCCCAGCAGCTCGTACACGTGCCGGTAGTAGAACGAGCAGCGCAGCAGCGTGTAGTCATCGAAGACCGCTTCCCCGAGCCGCGGCACGCGACGGAGACTTCTCATCGTGGGCATGGTCCCGTACCCGACGACCGGGCGACCGTCTCGGACAACGGGCCAGCGTCCGGTCATCGCATCCCGCGATTGAACAATCAGCGCATCGTCGAGCGCAGCCGCGACGAGAGCGGAGCCGGGGAATTCCTCATCGAGATCGATGAGCCATTGCGGTCGCATGATGCGATGCTAACCACGCCGAGCCCAGCAATCAGGTTGAGGCAGTCAGTGATTCGGGACGACGACCACGCTGGGCAGTCCGGGGGCGTGGGCTGAGGGGTGGTTCACCGGCCTTTTCCGGTGCTGTGTGATCGAATCCATACTGCTGGAACAACTCCGAACGAGGAAATTGTCATGGTCGGGGCGGTGGGGTGAGGCGGACGGTGAACGAGGGTTTGCCGGATACGCGGACTTGCTGGATGTGTGTCGGGGTGAATCCGGTGTGGATCGCGGTGGCGAGTTCTCTGGTGTCGGGGATCAGGACGATGGCTGAGCCTTCGGTTTGAGCACTCGGCGTAGTTCGGTCCACAGGGGTTTCAGGCCGGTGGTGAGGAGGCCTTGTGGCGAAACTTACATGATGAAGGTTCTTCTCCCACAGGACGGTTCGGGACGACACCACGTCGTCCCGCCTCGTCGGCAACGGGAATCCTCGCTGCGCCGACGGAACCGTCAGCGCAGGTGGAAGAACATCATGTCCGCATCATATCAGCGCGATTCGCCGACCCGGACCGGGCGCGCGGGCGACGTGGGCGGTCGGCCGCTGATCGCTGTCGGAGCCGTATTCGCTTGTGCCTTTTCAGGTCTGCCAATACCAGTCGGTGATCTCCGGTGGGTCCTCGCCGAAGCGGCGGGAATGGGTGTGGGCGTGGTCGAGGCGGGACAGGAGCTGCTCGCGGAGGGAATCCAGACGGGAAGACAGGGCGGGGACTTCCTCGAGTGCCGCCAGGGCCAGGTGGTAGCGGTCGATGCCGTTCATGACGCACATGTCGAACGGGGTTGTGGTGGTGCCGTTGTCGGTGAAGCCGTGGACGTGCAGGACGTCGTGGCCGGGACGGCGGTAGGCGATGCGGTGAATGAGCCACGGGTAGCCGTGGAAAGCGAAAACTACCGGGGCGCCGGTGAATATGCGGGTGTATTCGGAGTCGGGGATGCCGTGCGGGTGCCGGTCGGGCGGGAAGAGGCGGGCCAGGTCGACCACATTCACCACGCGTACCGCCACCTCGGGGGCGAGTTCGCGCAATAAGGCTGCGGCGGCGAGGGTTTCCTGGGTGGGGACGTCGCCGGCACAGGCCAGGACCACGTCGGCGGGGCGGTCGGTGTCCGAGCTCGCCCAGTCCCAGACGCCGAGGCCACGCTCGCAGTGGATGCGGGCTTGTTCGTCGTCGAGGTATTGCAGGGCCGGTTGTTTGCCCGCTACGACGACGTTCACATAGCCGCGGCTGCGCAGGCAGTGGTCGAAGACGTGCAGCAGGCAGTTGGCGTCCGGGGGGAGATAGACGCGGCTGACCTCGGGGCGTTTGCCCAGGACGTGGTCGATGAAGCCGGGGTCCTGGTGGGAGGCGCCATTGTGATCCTGGCGCCACACGTGCGAGGTGATGAGGTAGTTGAGGCTGGGAATCGGTTCACGCCAGGGGAATTCGGCGGCCATGTGCAGCCATTTGGCGTGCTGGACCACCATCGAGTCGACAATGTGGGCGAACGCCTCGTAGGTGGAGAACACGCCGTGGCGGCCGGTGAGCAGATAGCCCTCGAGCCAGCCCTGGCACAAGTGTTCGGAGAGCACTTCGAAGACGCGGCCGTCCGGAGCCAGCCGGTCGTCACCGGCGCGGCGCGCGATGCGCCAGCGGCGGCCGGTCACTTCCAGGACCGCGTCGAGGCGATTGGAGGTGTGCTCGTCCGGGGAGAAGAACAGCAGATTGCGCGGATTCGCGACCAGGGCGTCGCGCAGGTATTCGCCGAGCACACGGGTCGATTCGGCCAATTCCGTTGCGGGGCTCTCGAATCCGACGGCATAGTCGGAGGGCCGGGGCAGGCGCAGGTCCACACTGGTGTGGCCGTGCGCGGCGGGGTCGGCGCTCATGCGCAGATGTTCGGGGTGCAGGCTCGCGATCCGGTCCCCGGGCGCGCCGTCGGCGTCGAACAGCTCCTCGGGACGATAGGAACGCAGCCACTGTTCCAGTTGCGCAAGGTGTTCCGGATCTTCCCGGACACCCGAAAGCGGCACTTGGTGGGCGCGGAAAGTGTCCTCGACCGGAATGTCGTCGACCACCTTGGGTCCCGTCCAACCCTTCGGGGTGACGAGCACGATCATGGGCCGACACGGATCCCGCGGCCCGGCACCGAGACTGGCGTCCTCGCGAATCTGCCGGATCCGCTCGAGCGCGTCGTCGAGGGCGGCGGCATAGCGTTCGTGGACCTTCGCCGGGTCACTGCCCTCGACGTAGATCGGCTCCCAGCCATGGCTGCTGAGCAGCGCGTCCAGATCACTGCGCAGCATGCGCGACAACAGGGTCGGATTGGCGATCTTGTAGCCGTTGAGGTGCAGAATCGGCAGCACGGTGCCATCGGTGATGCGGTCCAGGAACAATGGCGCATGCCAGCTGGTGGCGAGGGCCCCGGTTTCGGCCTCGCCGTCGCCGATCATGCACGCCACCACCAGATCCGGATTGTCCAGCGCCGCACCGGTGGCATGGGCCAGTGAATACCCCAGCTCACCGCCCTCGTGAATGGACCCCGGCAGATGCGGCGATGCGTGGCTGGGCACGCCGCCGGGAAAAGAGAACTGCCGGAACAACTCTCGCATGCCGTCCAGATCCTGCGCGGCCTCGGGATGCCGTAGCGAATAGGTGCCCTCCAGCCAGGTGGCCGCATTGAGCGCGGCCGCGCCGTGACCGGGACCGAGCACGAACAGCATGCGCTGACCGGTGCGCATGATCGCCCGGTTGAGATGGGCGTAGGTCAGCGTCACCCCGGGCACGGTCCCCCAGTGCCCGATCAGGCGGGGTTTGATGTGCTCGGGCCGCAGCGGCTCGCGCAGCAGCGGATTGTCCATGAGGTAGATCTGCCCGACCGCCAGATAGTTCGCGGCCCGCCACCAGGCATCGAGATCGGCCAGTTCGCCGCCGATCTCGGTGCCGGCGCCGGTCATGGTTCGCGTCATGGGAGGACTCCTCGCTTCAGCGTGCGGAATGGACGACCATCACCGGGCACTGCGCATGCTGTACCAGGTTGTGCGCGGTCGAACCGAGCAGCATGCCGAGGAAACCACCGCGGCCTCGGTTGCCGACCACCACCAATTGCGCGGACTTCGACCATTCTCGCAGGTGGGCGGCCGGGCCGGAGAAATACACCCGCCGGTTCACCTCGACCTCCGGGTACTTCTCCTGATAGCCGGCCAGCCGTTCGTTGAGGATGATCTCCTCGACCGCCTCGAGCTCGGTCAGCGACAGCAGGGCGTCGTCACCGGCGAATTTGCCGAAACTCCAGTCGCTCCAGACGTGCACGGCCACCAGATTCGTGCGCCGCTCGGACGCCTCGGCGAAGGCCGCGGCAATGGCCGCCTCGCTGACCGGGCTGCCGTCGACGCCGACGACGACCGGGCCGGAGTCGCGAACCGCATTGTCGGCGTCCGGATCCGGGCGCACCACGATCACCGTGCCCTTCGCATGCGCGGTCACCGCGAGCAGCGTGGAGCCGAGATGCGCCAGCGTGCCGAGGTCACCGGTCGCGCCCAGCACCACCGCATTGGCCGTGGCGCTGTGCTCGAGCAGCAGGCTGGTGCCGCTGTCGGCGGACAGGTGCACGGAGACGCGCACCCCCGGCTCCAGTTCGTGGGCCGTCCGCTCGGCATGCAGGACAAGCGCCTTGCCGTGCGCGCGCATGGTGTCGACCACGCGGGGAATGACGACCTCGTAAGTGCCCAGCACCTTGCTGACGCCGACCAGATCGAGTCCGTGCAGGATCTGCAATTCCCGCCCGTGCCGCGCCGCGTAGCGCGCCGCCCAGTGCAGGGCGAGCTCGGCTCCCGGCGTCCCGTCCACGCCCACTACCACGGCCGCGGAGGCCAATCGATGCGGATCGTCATAGTCCTGCTGTGTCATCGCGACCTCCGTGTGCGGTTCCGGACGCCCGGTCGGGCCCCTACCTCACGGTAGGAATGCCGCCGGGCCCGCGACTGCGGCCGATCGTCACCGGCCGCAGGGCCGAAAGACCGCCGGGTCCGCGATGAAATCCGAGGTGAGCCGGTTATCGTCCGCATCCGGTTCGGGCCGGTAATGGCCCTTGGTCCTGCCGCGGTCGGGCAGATCGACTCTCACCGGCGGCACCCCGCGGAAGCAGGCTGTCGACCATGAAATCGCACGCGTCCGCGAATTCGCTCGGGATCCCGGCGGTAATGCTCGGCGTCCTCATGGTCATCGCGGTACCCGCCGCGCTCACGCGGCTGGCCGGCTGGGCCGACCTGTACGGCGCGGTGCTGGTCTATCTCGCCTTCTTCGAATACATCGCGGTGGCGGCGGGTCTGGTGCGCTGGGGCGTCGGTCAGCTCCGGTCGTGACCCTCCGGCGACACCGGATGCTTGGGCGGTAGCGGCAGCCGCATGGTCCATCCGGCCGGCAGCGCCTCGGTGCAATCCCGGCAATGGATTTCGACCGGCGCCGCATTGCCGGGATCGGCGCGAACCTCGACCTCCTCGGCGTGGATGCGCACGGTGAGGCGATGCCCGCGATAGGTGATCGGGAAAGTCAGCTCGCCCAGCGCGGCGGGCCAGGCGGGGTCGATGATCAGGCGGTCCGCGCGAATCTCCAGGCCGGAGAAGCAGCGCTGCACCAGATCGACGCTGCCCGCCATGGCGCCCAGATGGATGCCCTCCTCGGTGGTGCCACCTTGGATGTCGGCGATATCGGAGTCGAGGACGCGGTGGAAGAACTCCATCGCCTGCGGACGGTTGGCGCGGGCCAGCACCCACGCGTGCACGAGGGCGCTGAGAGTGGAGCCGTGCGAGGTGCGGGCCAGGTAGTACTCGATGGTGCGCGGGATCATCGCGCCGGGCAGCTCGTACCCGAGTCGTCCCAGCACTTCCCGTAATTCGTCGGCCGAGAGCAGATAGAACAGCATGAGCACATCGGCCTGTTTGCCGGCGCGGTAGCGGTTGATGTCGTCGCCCTCGGACTCGAGGATGCGGTCCAGGCGCGCGATATCGTCGTAACGCTGCCGGTAGTGCTCCCAATCCAGTTCCGCCAGTTGATCATAGCCATCGAACTGGCTGATCACGCCGTCATGGAACGGGACGTACATACGGCGGCCGACGACCTCCCAGTGCGCGGGCTCGCTGGGCGAAACCCCCAGCGACTCCAGCAGTTCCGCGCGAGCGCGCGGGGCGATCCGGTCCAGTGCCTCCAGGGCGCGCTCGATCACCCACACCGCCATGACATTGGTGTAGGCATTGTCGTTCACCCCGTCCCCCGGCGCGTGCGGGTAGCCGGAGTGGAATTCGTCGGGTCCGATGACGCCGCGCAGGTGGTAGCGATCCTGGCGCGGATCGTATTCGGCCAGGCTCGCCCAGAACCGGGCGATCTCCACCAGCAGTTCGGCCCCGCACTCGGTGAGGAATTCGATGTCCTCGGTGGCCTGGAAGTACTGCCAGACGTTGTAGGCGATGGCGCTGCCGATGTGATGCGCCCGCTGGCTCGGATCCGGATGCCAGTGTCCCGACAGCGGATTCAGATGCAGGCGCTGGCTCTCCTCACGCCCGTCACTGCCGGACTGCCACGGGAACAAGGCCCCCTTCAACCCCGCCGCGGCCGCCGCGCGACGCGCCTCGGGCAGGCGGCGATGCCGGTAGCGCAGCAGCGCGCGAGTCAAGGCCGGGAAGCGCGGATTGAGCACCGGGAAGACGAACAGCTCGTCCCAGAAGACGTGCCCGCGATACGCCTCGCCGTGCAGGCCGCGCGCGGGAACACCGACATCGAGGTCGGTGGTGTGGGGTGAGAGGGTCTGCGCGAGATGCAGCAGATGCAACCGCAGCACCCGCACCGGGCGGTCCGCCCCGTCGAGATCGATGCGCAGCCGGTCCCACAGATGCTCCCAGGCCGCGGTGTGCGCGGCCAGCAGCCCGGCGAAATCCGGAGCGGTCTCCAGCCAGCGCGCCGCCTGCTCATCGGGTGCCGAGACGGCGTGATCGCGTCCGGTGACCACGGTGACGATCTTCTCCAGGGTGATGGTCTCCCCCGTGCTCATCTCGACCGTCCGGTCCTGGCCGATCAACCCGTCGTGTTCGACGAGTTCGGCGGCACTCGCGACCGGTGCGCCGCCGCGGTGCAGTGTGCTGCGCGCCGCGGTCGCCACGGTGACCCGCGACTGGGTGGTGCGCATGGTCAGCAGCACCGATTCGGCCGACAGCGCGGCGGCCCGCACCAGCTCGAGATGCGCATCGGCCAGACTGCGATAGCGGGCGACCCCCGCATTGCGCACCCCGCCATCAATGGCCGAGCGCATCACCATGGTCCCGGACCAGTTCTCGGCGGTGACCGACATCTCCAGCGCGCACAGGTGCGGACTGTGCATGGCGGCGAAGCGCCGCTGGCTCACCTGGGTGATCCGCCCCGACGCGTCCCGGAATCGCAAGCGCCGCACCAGCACTGCCCGGCGCAGATCCAATTGCTGCCGGTAGGACAGGATTTCGACGGCATCGATGTCGAACCAGTCGCCGTCGCCGATGCGGAAGGTCACCGGCAGCCAGTTCGGCAGGTTCACCATGCTCTCGTTGTCCACGGTGCGCCCGGCGATCTCGTCGTAGAGCCGGTTGTACACCCCGGCCACGTAGGTGCCCGGATAGTGCCGGTCGCCCGCGCGTGACTCCGGAGCGGCGCCGCGGGTGGCGAGGTAGCCGTTGCCGACGGTGCACAGCGCTTCGCGCAGGCGTTCCCGGTCCGGATCGTAGCCGTCGTAGGTGAGCATCCAGGAATCCGAAGCGGCGGTGTCGTTCTCGGCCCGCAGCAGCCCGGACAGCCGGTCCAGGAAGTCACGCACCCTGGCGGGCCCGGCCAGGGAGAATCGCGCAGAGGTGCGCCGGCCGTCGTCCTCGTCGTGGCGCACCACGATGCCGAGGCCATCGGATTCCACGGCGTCGAAGGCGTCCTCGTCGGTGAGATCGTCGCCGATGTAGATGGGCAGCACCGGCACGGTGAGGTGGTCCAGGATCCAGCGCAGCGCAGTGCCCTTGTCCCAGTCCAGATTCGGGCGCAACTCGACCACCTTGCGACCGCCGGTCATGCGCAGACCCGAGTGCCGGGCGAGTTCGTGCACGATCGACACGACCTCCTCCACCTGCGCCTCGGCGACCTGCCGGTAGTGCACGGCGACGGCGAATCGCTTGTGCTCCACCCGGATACCCGCGACCGCGGACAATCGGTCCTGCAGTTCGCCCGCCGCTTTCGCCAGGGCCTCTTCGGCGGCGGGGGCCGCCTCGTGCAGGTGCTCGGTGCCGTCGGGCGCGAGCAATTCGAAGCCGTGACAGCCCGCGTACCAGATGCCCTCCACACCGATGTGCTCGCGCAGGTCGGCGAGTTCGCGGCCGCTGATAATGGCGACCGGGCACTGGGCGGCAAGCTTGGTCAGCGCATCGGCGGCCCCGTCCACCAGGGCGGCGGCGTGCGGTTCGGGCACGATATCGGCGAGGGTGCCGTCGAAATCCAGCAGGACCGCGGGATTTCTGGCGTCGAGCAGATCGCCGATCCGCGACCAGCATTCCGTCGCGTCCGGCAACCGCGCCACCCGGCGGAAGCCGCTGCGCAGCCGCACGTCGGCCAGATCGTCCACCACGGCATCGGCGCCGCGGTCGCGCAGCCGAGCGCCGTCACCGTCCCGCGCCACGCCGATGACCAGGCCGAATCCGCCCGCCCGCCCGGCCGTCACGCCCGCTTCGGTGTCCTCGACGACCACGGTGCGCCCCGGATCGGCGCCCATGCGGCGAGCGGCGTCGAGCAGCAGCGCCGCCTCGGGTTCGCCCACCGGCGCCGGCAGGTCGCCGATATCGGCGCCGGTCAGGAGTTCGGCGGCCGCATGCCCCGCGGAGTGGACCGCGGTAGCCAGATCCGCGGCCTGCACCTCCCGGATGAGCGCGATCGTCGACTCGGCGGTGGCCGCGCCATCCATCTCGAAGATCACCGCGTCGTAGCGGCGTGAATCGATCAGCGGGCCCGCCGTTTTGCTGTCTCGCACGATTTCCAGCCTGGGACGATCAGGCATGAGCAGGCAAGTGCCGCAGGTCCTCGACCCCATCGCCATGGGTCAGCTGCGCCGAGGGATGTCGAACTCGGGTCCAAGCCCGGCGTAGCAGGGACCAAGGACCCCTCCCACACGGGATTCCGCCGCTTAGCGTGAGCATATGAGCCAGATACCCGGCGTGGAGACGATCAAAACGGCCGTGCGGCTCGCGGGGCGCGCGCCCTCGCTGCACAACAGCCAGCCGTGGCGCTGGGTGTTCGACGGCGCCGTGCTGCAGCTGTATTCCGTTCCGGCGCGAATGCTTTCGTCCACCGACAGCTCCGGCAGGCAGCTGCTGCTGAGCTGCGGCATCGCGCTGGGGCATCTGCGGGCCGCGCTGGCGGCGGCCGGCTGGTGCGCGACGGTGGCGTACTTCCCCAATCCCACCCGCCACGATCACCTGGCCACGGTCGTCTTCGAGCCCGCCCCCATTGTCACCGAGGCCGACCGGGATCGGGCCGCGGCCATCGAGCGCCGCCACACCGACCGGCTGCCGTTCCTCCCGCCCGCGGGCTGGGCCGACTTCGAGATCGTCATGCGCACACTCATTCCGCGCGACGACGCCGTGCTGACCTCGCTGCCCGACCAGGCCCGGTCCGACCTGGCGCGAGCCTCCCGGCTCACCGCCGCCATCCGCCGCTACGATCACGCGTACCAGGCCGAATTACGTTGGTGGACAGGGCATTCCTTCGCCACCACGGGCGTGCCGCCGAGCGCTCTGGTCTCCGCGGCGGAGCGCGAGCGCGTCGATGTCGGCCGCACGCTGCCCACCGTCCCCGATCTGTCCCGGCGGACCGCGGTGACCGCCGACCAGTCGGTCGTGCTGGTCCTGTCCACGACCGGCGATACGGGCGAGGAGCTGGTGCACTGCGGGGAGGCCCTGTCCACGCTGCTGCTGGAGTGCACGGTCGCCGGGTACGCCACCTGCACGCTCACCCACGTGATCGAACTGCCGGACAGCCGCGCCATTGTTCGCAGGCTCACCGGCCTCCCGCAGCGACCGCAGGCCCTGGTCCGGGTGGGGATGATTCCCGACGACGACACGCCGGCCTGGCCTACTCCGCGCCTGCCGCTGGGCCAGATTCTCGAGATCGTGACCGCGGCGCCCGGCCGCTAGCAAATCCCCGGCTCGACCCGGGGGAGTTCGACCGCCGCAGGTAGGGACTTTCGGCCATGCCTGCCGTGCCGCACCGCGCGATATGTTGGACGTCACAACCACTTGTCACGAGATCGGATGCGGCCATGATCAAGGTTTTTCTAGTCGACGATCACGAGATCGTCCGCCGGGGTCTCGTCGACCTGCTCGAAGGCGATCCCGAACTCTCCGTGGTGGGCGAAGCCTCGGATGTGGCCCAGGCGCTCGCCCGCATTCCCGCGCTGCGCCCCGATGTCGCCGTCCTCGACGTGCGGCTGCCCGACGGCAATGGCATCGAACTGTGCCGCGAGCTGCTCTCCCGCCTCGACGACCTGCGCTGCCTGATCCTCACCTCGTTCACCGACGAACAGGCCATGATGGACGCCATACTGGCCGGCGCCAGCGGCTACGTCGTCAAGGACATCAAGGGCATGGAACTGGCCAAGGCCATCAAGGAAGTCGGCTCCGGGCGCTCCCTGCTCGACAATCGCGCCGCCGCCGCGCTCATGGAGCGGCTGCGCCGCAGCACCCAGCCCGACGGCCCCCTCGCCGGGCTCACCGAACAGGAGCGCAAACTCCTCGACCTGCTCGGCGACGGCCTGACCAACCGGCAGATCGCCGAACGCATGTTCCTGGCGGAGAAGACCGTCAAGAACTACGTTTCCCGGCTGCTGGCCAAGCTCGGCATGGAGCGACGCACCCAGGCCGCCGTGCTGGCGTCGAAACTGCGTACGACACAGCATTCTTCGGAGTAGCGGGCGCGTCAGCGCACCGGCGCGGCGGCGCTGAACAGCTCCGCGATGCGCGCCGGATGCCCGGGACCGGTCCCCTGCGTACCGAGCGCCGCCGTCGCGGCGGCGATGCCCAAGCGCACCGCATCCGAGAGTGGGTAGTCGCGCAGCAGACCGACGCTGATTCCGCCGACCATGGCATCGCCGGCGCCGATTCCGCTGCGCACGGTGACCGGAATGGGCGCGAAATACTCCGCGCCCGCCGCCGTGATCGCCAGGGCGCCATCCGCGCCCAGCGACAGCACCACGATCTCGCTCACCCCGGCCGCGATCAGCGCCCGCGCCGCCGCGAGCTGCGAGGCCCGATCGGGCAGCGGATGCCCGGCGTACTCGGCGAGTTCGCGCACGCTCGGTTTGACCAGGTGCACCCCGCCGCGCACGGCGCGCAGCGGAGCGCCCGAGGTGTCGAGGATCAGACGGACGTCCAGATCCGCGAGCAGTTCGGCCAGGCGCTGGTAGAAGTCGACCGCGACGCCCGGCGGCAGGCTGCCGCTGGCGACCACGAACCGCGCGCCTGGCACGGCGCGTTCCACTGCGGCCAGGCAGCGATGCTGTTCGGGTGCGGTCAGGCGCGGGCCCGGGAAGACGAAGCGGTATTGCGCGCCACAGCTGGTGTCGGTGACCGCGAGACTCTCCCGGGTGGCGCCGGCCACTTCGACGGTGCGCGCCGGGACGCCGGAATCGCGCACCAGCTCCGCGAGCAACGCGCCCGGGGGGCCGCCCACCGGGAACACCGCGCGCACCGGCTCACCCAGCGCCGCGACCGTGCGCGCGACATTGATCCCGCCGCCGCCCGGATCGAATCGCGGTGCCGCGCAGCGCATCTTGTCGGTCGGCCGCACCTGGCCGGTGCTGGAGGCGATATCGATCGCCGGGTTCATCGTCAGTGTCACGATGGACACGGTTCACCTCCGTGGTGGCGTGGGACAGGGCGCAGGGCAACGGCGGTGACCTTGTATTCCGGGCAGTCGGTGACGGGATCGGTACAGCGCGAGGTGAGTTCGTTGGTGGGAGCCTGCGGGAAGTGGAACGCGGCGAAGAGCTCACCCGGTACCACCTCGTCGGTGGCGCGGGCGGGCAGCACGATCCGGCCGCGGCGGCTGCGGACCTCGAGGAGATCGCCGTCGGCGACGCCGAGGGTGGCGGCGTCGGCGGGCGCCAGATCGAGGGTCTCCGCGTCCAGCAGTGCGGTATTGGGGGTGCGGCGGGTCATGGAGCCGGTGTTGTAGTGCTGCAAGCGGCGTCCGGTCACCAGGATGAAGGGGTATTCGGCATCGGGCTGCTCGCCCGGCGGCAGGTAGGGGCGGGCGGCCAGCGCGGCGCGGCCGTCCGGGGTGGCGAAGCGGTGCTGGTACAGCGACGGGGTACCGAGGTGACCGCGGTCCGGGCACGGCCATTGCAGGGAGCCGAGCGCGTCCAGCCTGCTGTGCGATATGCCGCGGAACAGTGGTGTGAGACGCGCGCATTCGTCCATGGCCGCAGCGGGGGTGCGGCAGCCCAGGTCCACGCCCATGGCCCCGGCCAGCGCGTGCAGGATGGCGAAATCGGAGCGGGCCTCGCCGGGCGGGTCCAGCGCGGGACGCACGCGTTGGAAGCGCCGCTCGAAATTGACGAAGGTACCGTCCTTTTCGAGGAAGGCGGCGGCGGGCAGCACCACATCGGCCTGTTCGGCGGTGCGGGACAAGAACAGGTCCTGGCTGATGACGAACTCGCAGGCGTCCAGCGCGGCGCGGACGTGGTGGGCATCGGGATCGGAGGTGATCAGGTCCTCGCCGATCACATAGAGCGCACGCAGGCTGCCATCGAGCGCCGCGCCGAACATGGCGGGGATGCGCAGACCGGGCCGCTCCGGGACCGGCGTCCCCCAGTCCCGGGTGAAGCGTTGCCGCACAGCGGGATCCGCGATCTTCTGATAGCCGGGGAGCACATCGGGCAGCGCGCCCATGTCCGAGGCGCCCTGCACATTGTTCTGCCCGCGCAGCGGCAGCACGCCACACCCGTCCGGGGTGCCCACCGTGCCGCGCAGCAGAGCCAGATTGGCCAGGGTGCGCACACCGTCGGTGCCGTGCGCGTGCTCGGTGACGCCCAGCCCGTACACGATGACCGGATGTTCGGCGCGCCCGAACAAGCGGGCGGCTTCCAGGACGGATTCCGCCGGAACACCGGCGATATCGGCGACCCGCGCGGGCGGGTAGTCCCGCAACAGCCGCATCAGCTCCGCGAATCCCCTGGTGCGCTGCTCGAGGTAATCGTCGTCGATATAGCCCTCGTCGACCAGGACATGGGCCAGGCCGTTGAAGACCGCGACATTCGAGCCGGGCGCACCGCGCAGGTGCACCTCGGCGAGGTCGGCGAGTTCGGTGCGGCGCGGATCGACGACGATCAGCGACGCGCCCGCGGTGACACGGTGCACGATGCGCGAGCCGATCACCGGATGGGCCTCGGTCGGATTGGCTCCGGCCACCAGGATGCAATCGGCGCGATCCAGGTCGTCGAGGGATCCGGTGCCGCCGGCGTACCCGAAGGAGGCGCTCAGCCCGGCCGCGGTGGGCGCGTGGCACAGTCGCGAGCAGTTGTCGATGCTGTTGGTGCCCAGCACTGTTCGCGCGAACTTCTGCGCGAGGTAGTTCTCCTCGTTGGTGGCGCGCGCCGAGCTGATCATGCCGATGGCCGCGCCGCCGTAGGTATCGCGGATCCGGGCCAGTTCACGCGCCACCACGGTGAGCGCCTCGTCCCAGGTGGCAGGCCGCAGCGGCGAGCCGCGCCCGGCCGAGCGGATCAGCGGCCGGGTGAGCCGGTCCCCCGAACTGACGAAGCCGTGCGCGAATCGGCCCTTCACACAGGCGTGCCCGCGATTGACCGGGGCGTCGCGGGTGGGCGTGACCGAGACGATGCCCGCGCTGTCGGTGTGCACATCCAGGGCACAGCCGACCCCGCAGTAGCCGCAGGTGGTGGTCGTGGTGTCGGTAAAGGTGCGCCGCCCCGCGCGCTTCTCGTGCAGTGCGCCGGTCGGGCACGAGTCGACGCAACTCCCACACGACACGCACGGCGACTGCGCCCACGAACCGCCGTGCCCCGGAGCCACGACCGTGCCGAAGCCGCGGCCCGACAGTTCCAGGACGAAACTGCCCTGCACCTCCGAACACATGGCCACGCAGCGGCCGCAGGCGATGCACAGGTCCTGATCGAAACTGATATAGGGATGGGAGTCGTCGGTTCCGCCGCTGCGGTGGGCTCCGCCGAATTCACCGCCGTGGACACCCAACTGCTCGCACAATCGCACCAGTTCGCTGTGCTGGGCGGGGATTTCCAGGGCGCGCGGCGGCAGTTCGGACACGATCAGCTCGAGCGCGCCGCGCGCCGCCCGCCGCGCCTGCTCGTTGTCCGGTTCGATGATCATGCCGTCGCGCACCGGGGTCGCGCACGCGGCCACCACTCGGTGATCGGCGCGCACCAGGCACACCCGGCAGAATCCGCGCGGGGTGAGCCGGTCGTCGTGACACAGTGTGGCCACCTGTCCGCCCGCGGCGCGGATCGCGTCCAGAACCGTTGCCGTATTGTCGATCTCGACCGCCTTGGCGGCCACGAACACCCGCGCCATCACAGTCCCCCGATCGTCTCCGTGCCGTACACGCGGAGCAGGCTGCGCACCGCGATCGCCATTCCCGACCCGAACGCGCACAGGCTGCCGGTCCGCATGATGTCCAGCAGCGTGTCGAAACGCGTTCCGACAGCCTGCAATTGCTCATCCACCCCGTCGCACATCTCCAGTCCGCGTTGTGTGCCCACTCGGCACGGCGCGCAGGCGCCACAGCTTTCCCGCCGCGCGAACATCCACAGGTGTCGCAGCAGCGCGGCGGGCGGCACCGCGTCGGGTATCGCCACCAGACTGCCGTGCCCGAGGCTGACACCGTATGCGGCGAGATCGGCGCTTGCCAGGCCGACGTCCAGCTCCTCGGGAGCGAGGAAGCCGCCGAGCGGGCCGCCGATCTGTACCGCACGCAAACGCCCCCGGCGCAGCCCGCCGCCGAGTTCTTCGACGATGTGCCGAAGCGGCGTGCCGAATTCCACTTCATAGATGCCCGGCGTGGTGAATTCCGAGTTCAGGCAGACGAGTTTGGTCCCGGTTTCGATCGTGCGGCCCAGCCGCGCATAGGCTTCGCCGCCGTGCCGCACGATCCACGGGACGGCGGCGAGGGTTTCGACATTCTGGACGACGGTCGGTCTGCCCCGGTACCCGTACTCGGCCGGATACGGCGGCCGGGCCTGGACGCTCCCGCGCAAGCCCTGCAGCGAGCGCAGCAGTGCGGTCTCCTCCCCCGCGACATACGATCCGGCACCGTCGTGCACCGTGATGTCGAAGTCGATACCGCTGCCGTACAGGTTCTCGCCGAGATAGCCCGCCGCACGAGCCTTTTCAACCGCCGTACGAAGGGCGGCCGCCGCGGCCGGGTACTCGGAGCGGACCAGCACCAGGCCCTCGCTCGCGCCGACGGCGCAGCCGCACAGCGCCAGGCCCGCGAGCACCCGGTCCGGGTCGTATTCCATCAGCAGGCGGTCGCAGTACGATCCCGGATCACCCTCGTCGCCATTGGCGACGACATAGCGCGGTCCGGCGAGTCCCCGCGCGGCACGCCATTTGGCGCTCACCGGGTACTCGGCGCCGCCGCGGCCGCGCAGGCCCGACCAGGCGATCTCGGCCAGAATGCCACGCCACAGCCGGTTGCGCAGGATCGAGGACCAGGTCTCCCAGGGCCGGTCGTCACCGCAAAGTCCGGCCAGCACAATGGGTTCCGGCGCGGCGCAGGCGTACGGGATCGGCGGCGCCGGCGAGCCATCCGGCCCGGCCACCAGGGTCCCGCCCACCAACGCGGCAGGCGCCGCATAGCAGCAGCCCAGGCAGTACACCGAGGGCCCCGGCTCGGCGGGAAGGCCGTCGCGGGCGACGAAACACCCCGTGCCGGAACAGATCCGGGTGCCCGGCGGCGCCGTGAAGTCGGCGTAGAAGGAGGCTGAGCCGGCCACGGCGGCCGGGGGCAGACCTGACCGATCGGCGACCTCGTCCACATCCGCGGGCCGGATTTCGTGGTGCTCATCGAGCGTCGCCCGCAACATCTCGGTTGCGTTCGCGGCGGCGGTCGCGCGTCGATGGGCACGTACAGCCATCCAGTCCCGGGGTCGGACGTTCATCGTCTGCTCATTTCTGCCCCGGCTCGTCGGGGCCGGCATCGACAACTTTCCCGCGAACGAGCAGCGCACAGCAGGGTCGGCAAGCCTCCTGTTGTGAGGGCTTTGGTCCCATCGCCTCGTGCGTGCCGTCCCTATCCGGGCCGGCGGCGGCGGTGCAGCCTGGGGACATGGACGCGAAACACCTCGACGAGCGCATCGGCAGCCGCTCGGACACCGATCCGCGCGCACCGATCGTGGTCGGGATCGATGGTTCCACCACCGCCCTGCACGCCGCCGAATGGGCTGCCGCGGAAGCGGTTTCCCGCCGGGTTCCGCTACGGCTGGTCCAGATTCTGCCCGCCATCGACAAACCGGCGTTCCGCCCCGGCGGCACCCGCTATCGCAGCGCCCTCGGGACGCTGAACAATGCGCGCTGGATGGTGCGCGCACAACAGTCGCAGGTCCCCGATGCCGAGCCATTGCAGGTCGATGTGGTGCTCGCGCGCGGGCAGGCCGATCGCCTGCTGGTCGAGATGTCGGCGTCCGCGTCCTTGCTCGTGCTGGGATCGGCCGCCATCGGGTTCTTCTCGCACATGGTGCTCGGCTCCACCGCGCTGGCGGTCACCCGGGAGGCGCGCTGCCCGGTGGCCTTGGTCCGCCGCTCCGCGGTGCCGGACGGGCCGGTCCTGGTTGTGGTGACCACGTCGGATACGGCGGAACCCGCCCTGCTGGCGGGCCTGCGCGCCGCGCGCGACCGGGGCGTCGACCTGGTCGTGGCGCGTATCTGGCACGGCCGGGTGTGGTCGAACGGCCATGCCCGGCCGTGGGCGGACGCGACGGCCGGGCATGCGGGCGGCGCGGCGCTGGTTCCCGATGCCCAGCTCCAGCGCCACCAGCGCGACTTCCCCACGGTGACGGTGCGACCGATCACCGTGGTCGGTGATGGGCCGGCCGAGATAGAGCGGTTCAGCGCCGCGGCGCAATTGGTCATCGTGGGCCACGATGCCGACGCCTTGCGTCCGGATCGGCTCGGTCGCGTCACCCACGAATTGGTGTGCCACTCCAGCTGTCCGGTGGTGGTGATGCCGGGACCGGTGTCGAGTCCGGCGCTGCCCGCCACCGCGGCGAAGGCGCTACCGCGATGAACGCCATGGAGAATGCGCCCTTCGCCGAGGTGCGGGAGACGCACGCGGGCGTCGTGCTGCTGTACGGCGATCGGGCCTACAAGACGAAAAAGCCCGTGGTGACGGACTTTCTGGACTTCGGCACGGCCGAGGCCAGGGAACGCGCGTGCCGCCGGGAACTCGAGCTCAATCGCCGCCTGGCGCCGGATGTATATCTGGGGATCGCCCATCTCAGCGATCCGCAGGGCGGTCCGAGCGAGCCGGTGCTGGTGATGCGCCGCATGCCCGACGCGCGCCGGTTAGCGACCATGCTCGCCGAGCATCGCATTAGTTCCGGCCAGTTGTCCACGCTGGCCACGACACTCGCGCGATTTCACGCCACCGCGCGGCGCGGGGACGAAATCGACCGGGCCGGGACGCCGCAGGCGCTGCGCCGGCGCTGGCACGGCCTGCTGCACAGTCGCGTCGTGCCGCCCGCCGATCCCGTCGACGCCGAATATCTCACGCGCACCGAGGAATTGGCGATGCGCTTCATCGATGGCCGGGCGCCGCTGCTGGCCGCCCGGATCGCCGCCGGCCGCATGGTCGACGGGCACGGGGATCTGCTCGCCGAGGACATCTTCGTACTGCCGGACGGCTTCCGCATCCTGGATTGCCTGGACTTCGACGATGAACTGCGCCACGTCGACTGCCTCGACGATGCCGCGTTCCTGGCCATGGACATGGAATTCCGCGGCCGGCCGCTGCTGGCCGAGAAATTCCTGGACGACTATCTGCGCGCGGCCGCCGACGCGCCACCGGCCGCGCTGCGCCACCACTACATCGCCTACCGCGCGATGGTGCGGGCCAAGACCGACCGCATCCGCGCCGGGCAGGGCGATCCGAACGCGCCCGCCCGCGCCCGCGACCATCTGAAACTGGCCGTGCGGCATCTCGAGCGGGGCGCGGTCCGGATGGTTCTGGTCGGCGGCCTGCCCGGAACCGGAAAGTCCACGGTGGCAAGGCAACTCGCGGCCCGCACCGATGCCGAGCTGATCTCGACCGATAAGATCCGTGCGGGGTTGCGCGCCGCGCACACCATCGCCGGCGCCGGTGGCCACTACGGTGCGGGGGCCTACAGCGACGCCGCCCGCGCCCTCGTCTACGACCGGCTGCTCGACCTCGCCCGCAACCGTCTCGGTCAAGGCGTCTCGGTAATTCTCGATGCCAGCTGGCTCGACGCCGCGCACCGCGAACGCGCCGCCGCCCTGGCCGCGCAGACCCATGCGGAGCTCATCGCCGTGCACTGCGAGTGCCCCCGTGAGGTGGCCGCCGCACGCATCGGCAAGAGACCGCACGGCGATTCGGAGGCCACGCCCGCCATTGCCGACGCCATGGCCGCCGACGCCGCGCCCTGGCCCGAGGCAAGCACCCTCGACACCGATCGCCCGATCAGCGAGACGATCGCGCAGGCCCTGCAACTCTGGGGCAAGCTGCGCGAACCTCAGCACCGGTAGCGGTCCGGCCGACAGATGAAACCCGCCGGGCGCACAGGGCGTCGGGTGACGCGAATGGAGCCAGCATGCATGGAATCGATCGGATCGCGTTGACGGATCAGGTCTGCGGACTGCTCAACCGGCATCCCGCCGTCGGTCTCGCGGTCGGCGTGGTGCGGAACGGGGAACTGGAGTTCTTCGCCGGCCAAGGCGTGGCCGACATCGAGTCGGAACAGCCGGTCACCCCGGACACGGCATTCCGAATCGCCTCCATTACCAAGACATTCACCGCCATCGCGGTCATGCAGCTGTGGGAACGCGGCCGCGTCGATCTCGACCCGCCCGCGACCATCTGCGCGCCTACCGCCTCGACTCCGGGCGATTCCGGCCACCGACCCTGCGCCACTTGCTGACCCACACCTCCGGCATCGGCGAGACCCTGCACCCCGCCCAGGCGCTGCGCCCCGATTTCGGCGAGAGCGTCGACCCGGGCCGGCCGCTGCCCACCCTGGCCGAGTACTACCGCGGCGAGCTGCGCGTCCGCGCCGAGCCCGGCACCCGCTGGACCTACACCGACCACGGCTTCGCCACCCTCGGCCAGATCGTCGAGGACGTCTCCGGCACTCCGCTGCCGGAGTACCTGCGCGACAACATCTTCGACCCGCTCGGGATGACCGACACTGGACTCACGCCATGGGATGCGCCCCGCACGCCGCTCGCCACCGGATACACCGTGGGCGCCCGCGGCCCCCGCGCCGTGGTGCACCGCGACTGGGTCACCGCCGCCGCCTCCTCGGCGTACTCCACCACGCGAGACATGTCCCGCTACGCGGCCGCCCTGCTCGGCGGCGGAGCGAACACACACGGTTCCATCCTGCGCCCCGCCACCCTCGCCACCATGTTCGCACCGCACTACCGCCCGGACCCCCGGCTACCCGGCATGGGCCTGAGCTTCTTCCGCCAGGACCTCGCCGGCCACGCGGTCGTCGAACACCAGGGCATCCTGCCCGGCTTCAATTCCCAGCTCTGGCTGGCCCACGACGACGACACCGCCGTCCTGGCCTTCGTCACCGGCGGCCATCGCGCCCTGCTCTGGCTCCCCGGCGAATCAGCCGGCCTGCTGGGCGCCATCCTGAACGCCCCCGCCCCCACCATCCGCACCGATATCCCCCACCAGCCCGCCATCTGGACCAAGATCTGCGGCCGCTACCGCCTCCCCGGCTCCCTCACCGATATCCGCGCCCGCCTCAGCGTCGGCGCCGGCATCGACATCCGCATCCGCGGCGGCATCCCGGTCTTCCGCGTCCTCACCCCCATCCCCTCCCTCTACCGCGGCCTCCCCCTCCACCCCGACGACGACAAGGACCCCTTCGCCTTCCGAATCGACCTGTCCGCCTTCGGCATCGGCACCGCCCGGGTCCTCTTCGCCGAGGACCGCGAAACCGGCGCCACCACCCTGCATTTCGACCTCATGCCCATGAGCCTGCGCAAGCAAGGGTGAGAGACCGCCGCGCTCGCGCACCTGACCGGCGACGGCGGCCATCGAGCACTCGGTCAGCCAACTCCGAAATGGTATGCGGTGCTTGCACTCTCCGACGAGACGAGGACTCGGCTCGATCGGCGGTCATGCGGTGGAGCGGGCGGTATCGGAGGCCGGGCGGGGCAGCGGGCGCAGGCGGTGGTCGGTGGTGAAGACGCGGCGTACCAGGCCGAGGGTGACGACCACGGTGGTGGTGGCGACCGACGCCAGGATCAGGAACATGACAACGGCCTGGAGGAGGACGGCTTGGACCGGGGGTACGCCGGCGAGGATGAGGCCGGTCATCGCGCCGGGTAGGAAGACCAGGCCGGTGGCTTTGGTGGTCTCGATCTGCGGGGTCAGCGCCGAGCGCAATGCCGCGCGCACGTAGGGGGTCGCTGCCCTGGTCGAGGGATGGCCGAGGGCGAGCCGTGCTTCGACCTCGTCGCGCTTGTCGCGTAGTTCGTCCACGAGGCGACGGGCGGCCAGCACCGTTGCGGTCATGGAGTTTCCGACCATCATTCCGGCTATCGGAACCAGTGTGCGCGCTTCCAGCGGAAGCACCCGGAAGCCGAAGACGACCCCGAGGGTGACGGTGGCGGCAGCGGCGAACGCGACAATGGCCAGCGGCATGACGCGCGGCACCTCCGGCGCGCGCCGCCGCGCGACATCGCCGGCGTAGGCGACCATGGCCGCGACCCACAGCCACGACCACGCCACGGATCTGCCCGGTTCGAGCAGCAGGGTCAATGCCGCTCCGACGAGCAGCAATTGCACCAGCGCCCGGGCCGCGGACCAGACGATCTGCCGCTCCAGCCCCAGCCGCTGCCACAGTGAGACGGCGGCCGCGACGGCGATCAATGCCAGCGAGGTCGCCAGCCCACCGGCTCCGATCAGATCGTTCACGCGCCCACCACCTCGGTGCGGGATTCCGGCGGCCGGTCGACCGGATCCAGACCGGCGCAGCGTCCGGCCTCGACGCGCAGCACCCGGTCCGCGACGAAGCGCACCTGCCGCGGATCGTGTGTCACCCACAGCACCGTCACGCCGTCGCGCGCCAACGCCAGCACCGCCCGTTCGACGACGCCCACCGCCGCTTCGTCGAGCGCGGAGGTGGGCTCGTCGAGCAGCAGCACCTCCGGCTCGGTGATCAGCGTGCGCGCCAAGCACATTCGCTGCGCCTCACCGCCGGAGAGCTCTTTCGCGTCACGATCCAGCCAGGAACCGGGCAAGCCGACGCGAGCCAGCGCCTGTTCCATCCGGAACCGCCCCGCATCCGGACTCGCGGTACGCAGATTCTCCAGAATCGTCCCGGGGAACGGCGTGGGTCGCTGGAACACCATGCCGACCCTGCGACGCAGCCGCAGCGGATCGAGATCGGCGATATCCCTGCCGCCCAACAGCACCCGCCCGGAGGCGGGCACCTCGAGCCGATTGCACAACCGCAGCAGCGTGGACTTGCCCGACCCCGACGGCCCGACGATCGCCGTCACGCCGCGCCCGGGAACCACAGCACTGAACCCGTCGAGCGCCCGCGCATCGCCGCGCACCACCACGACGTCGTCGAAGCGGAAGTCCGCCGTTCCCATGCCACCTCCTTCGACCGGGCTGTTCCCGTCATGTCCGCGGTCGATCACGGCCGGAACTCACGACACATGCCGGGTCGCGCCGACGGGACGGAGTTCGATGACCGGGATCGTTCGCCGTGTGCGCGTACGGTATCGCGTGAACGGCGGGTAGATCGCGGCCAGCCTCGGCCACACGGTCTGCGCCTGCTCGTCGGTCAGCACGCGGGCGACGCAGGCGCGCCGCTCGCCGGCGGTCTCGACCTCGACCTCCGGGTCGGCCACCAGGTTCCGGAACCATTGCGGTGGGGCATCGCTTCCCGCGAACGACGCCGCGATGTACAGCAATTCGCCGGATCGAGCGTAATAGAGCGGAGTCGATCGGGGTCTGCCCGAGGACCGGCCGCGCGTGGTCAAGATCAGGGTGTCGGCGCCGAGCGGTCCCGCTCCGCGCGTGAACCGGAACAGCGCCCGGTGCAGTGCTCCCCCGGCGCGGATGAGCCGCGGATGCACTCGGCGGCGAGTGATCGTCGCGGCGACCCACTTGGTCAGATCACGCAGCGGGTACGCGGTATCGGTCACGGCGAGGTCCTTCCCCTACAGGATGAATCCACCGTCCCAGCGTCGCAGGGCGCCGCTCCCCGGTCAGGAGTCCAAAGGCCCGCACGGCACCACCGAACGACACCGGCAGCGAGGACCGGGCCGCTTTCCTGTGTGCGGTCGCCGGGTTCAACTGCCGGGTGATTCACGGCCGTCCCGGCGTGGCGGATCGCGTCGCACCGTCGTGGCGGTGAAGACCACCATGGCGGCGGCGACGGCCGACAGGGCGGCCAAACCGACTGCGTAGGAGTCGAATACGCCGTAGACGGCGCCCATGACCAGGGGTGGTACGAAGCCGCCGAGTCCGCCCGCGGCGCCCACCACGCCGGTTACCGAGCCCACCTGCGGGGCGGGGGCGGTGGCGGCCACCAGGGCGAAGACCGCGCCGCTGCCCGCGCCGAGGGCGGCGGCCATGGACAGGAAAGCGATGGTGCCGAGGGGGATCAGGGGTGGGGTGAATGCTTGCACGGCGGCGCCGACGGCGACGACGGACATCGACAGGGTCAGGACTCGGGCCGGGCCGACGTGGTCGGCGAGCCAGCCGCCGACGGGGCGCATGGCGACGGCCAGCAGGACGAATCCGGCCATGCGGGCCGAGGCGTCGGATTGGGTGAGGGCGTAGGCGGTTTTCAAGTAGGCGGGCAGGTAGACCGAGAAGGCCACGAAGCCGCCGAAGGACACCGCGTAGAGGGTGGCGGCCTGCCAGGTCACGGGAAGGCGGGCGGTGCGGCGCAGGCGGTGGATGATCGATTCGGCGGGGATCGCGCGGCCGGGCGCGTCGCGGAGTACGAGGGCGGCGATCAGGGCGTAGCCGGCGAGGACGGCCGCGGTCAGCAGGAAGGGGGTGCTCAGTGAGCCGGCATCCACCAGGCGGACCGTGGTCAGGGCGCTGAGGGCGGTGCCGCCGGTGCCGATTCCGAAGATGCCCACGGCCAGGCCACGGCGCTCGGGCGGGAACCAGGCGGTCACGAAGGGGACGCCGACGGCGAAGGTGGTGCCGCCGAGGCCGAGGAAGAAACCGCCCGCCAGCAGGGCCGGGAGCGATCCGTGGCCGATCAGGCCGAGCGCGAGGACCGGGACGATCGTGCACACCGAGATCGCCGGGAACATGACGCGGCCGCCGAGCCGGTCGGTGAGGGCGCCGACCGGGATGCGGCCGAGCGAGCCGACCACCACCGGGACGGCCACCACCAGGGCCTGTTCGAATGCGCTGAGCCGCAGGGAATCCTTGAACAGCGGGCCCAGCGGGCTCAGCAGCGCCCAGGCCCAGAAGTTGACCGTGAAGCCGACGGTGGCCAGCGTGAGCATGACGGCCCGGCGGCCCGTTCCCGGTTCTCGGTCGTTCGATTCCGGAAGTGCGGGCGCGGCAGGCGCGTTCGCCGTCTCATCCGTGGAAGTCATTGACATATTCCTGATTCCGTCGACCTGTGCCCGGCCGGAGGGGCGGACAGTTCGAGCATCGGCCGAGCGCGCACCGACGGACAGGGCCGAGGGGCAGGCGCCGGGATGACCATCGTCCCGTCATGAGCGGCCGTCACGCTCGGCGCGCAGGTCCCGAGCGCGCGACCGGGTGAGGTGTTTCTGGAGCGTGTCGGCGAGCAGCACGGCGGGGATGGCCAGCAGCGCGATGAGCGCGCCCGCGAGGGTGGGGCCGTTATGGCCGAGCAGACCGGCGATCGGGCCGATGTAGAGGAATGTGGCCAGGGTGGCCAGTTCGGCGAGCACGGCGTAGCCCAGCAGGCGATTGGTGCGAATCGGCAAGCGCCAGAACGCGCGAACGGTGCTGCGGCAGGCGAAGGCATTGGCCACCTGGCCGAAGACGATCGCGGTGAAGGCGGCTCCGGACGCGGCCGCGAGCGCGGGACCGGTCGGGAACGCTTCGCCCGGACGCCAGCCCGACACCAGCGCCGACAGCACGAATGCGGACAGCGCGATCACCGCTTCGACAGGACCGAGCACACCGAAGGCGCGGGCGAACAGCTTGCGATCGAGCAGATGCCCGCGCGCCGGCGGACGGTCGAGCACATGGCGAGCCGGGGGTTCGGCGCCCAGGGCGAGGGCGGGCAGCACATCGGTGCCGATATCGAGGGCCAGCACCTGCAATACCCCGATGGCGAGCGGGAATCCGCCGCCGGACAGGGCCCAGACGACGAACGGCGCGAGCTCGGCGACATTGTCGGTGAGGTGATAGGTCAGGAACCGCCGGATATTGGCGTAGGTCGAGCGGCCCTGTTCCACGGCGGCCACGATGGTGCCGAAATCGTCGTCCAGCAGCACCAGGTCGGCGGCTTCGCGCGCCACATCGGTGCCCGAACGGCCCATGGCGACGCCGATGGCCGCCGCGCGCAGCGCGGGTGCGTCGTTGACGCCGTCACCGGTCATGGCGACGACGTGACCGCGGACTTGCAGGGCCTCGGCGATCCGGAGTTTGTCCTCGGGCGTCACCCGCGCCACCACGACGGCGTCGCGGTCCAGCAGGTCACCCAATTTCGTGGTGTCGCCGGGCAGGTCGCTGCCGATATGGACCGGATCGGCCGGACCGCCGAGTCCCACCTCACGGGCGATGGCGCGCGCGGTCTCCGGATGATCGCCGGTGATCATGGCGACCCGGATGCCGGCGCGGCGGCAGGCGGCGATGGCGTCCGCGGCCCCGTGCCGGGGCGGATCCTCCAGGGCGACCAGACCGATCAGCGTCAGATCCTGTTCGGCCTGTTCCGGGGTGGCGGGCAGCCCGGCGGTCACCGCGCGCTCGGCCACCGCCAGCACCCGCAGGCCGCGGCCGGCCAGCCGGTGCAGCGCCGCCGTCGCCGCCGGATCGGGGGCGCAGCGCGAAAAGATCGCATCCGGTGCGCCTTTCACCAGCACCCGCTCCCCCACCACGATCGACATGCGCCGTCGCCGCGCATCGAACGGGAACCGGGCCCGCTCCGGCGACACGGCGCTGTCGTCCTCGGCCCCGATGCGGTGCGCGAAGGCGTCCAGCGCCGCCTCCATCGGATCGCCCTGCGCCTCCCAGCTGCCGTCGCGCGGCACCGCCCGGCCCGATGAGCAGCGCCGCGCCGCCCAGGCCAGCCGCCGCGCCGCCGCCAGGCTGCTCGACGGCGTGCACACCACCTCGGCCACTGGCTGATAGCCCTCGCCGCTGATGCGCACCGTGCCGCCGGGCAGCCAGACCTCGACCACCGACATCTCGTTGCGGGTCAGCGTTCCGGTCTTGTCGGTGCAGATGAAGGTGGTCGAGCCGAGCGTCTCCACGGCCTCCAGATGCCGGACCAGCGCATGTCGGTCGGCCATCCGCTGAGCGCCCATGGCCAGCGACAGCGTCACGGTCGGCAGCAGCCCGCACGGCACCACGGCCACGGTGACGCCGACCGCGAACAGGAACCCGTCCGAAGCGGGCGTGCCCAGCAGCAGTGCCGCCGCGAAAAAGACCGCCCCCACCCCGATCGCCACCGCGGCCATGATGCGTGAGAGCCGATCCAGTTCCCGCCGCAGCGGGGTGGCCGCAGGCCGCCGTGACTGAGTGAGATTCGCGATGCCCGCCAAGCGGGTTCGCGCCCCGGTGGCCACCACGGTGGCCCGCGCCTCGCCCTCCACGACGAAACACCCGGCGTGCACGCCGGTACCGGTGGCGGGATGCTCCGGCACGCTCTCACCGGTCAGCGCCGAGGTGTCGACCGCCAGCGCGTGCACCCGGTCCAACCGCAGATCGGCCGACACCCGGTCGCCTTCGGACAGCAGCACCGCATCGCCGATCACGAGCCGGTCGGCGGGGATCTCGATCGTGTGGCCGTCCCGCACCACGGTGACCTGCCGGGGCAGCAGACTCCGCAGTTTCTCGGCCGCATGCTCGGCCCGCTGCTCCTGGGCGAAGGCGAACACGCCGTTGAGCACCACCACCACGAACACCGCGACGCCCAGTTGCGGCATCCCGGCGATGAAGGCCAATCCCCCCGCCACCCAGAACAGCAGCGCGAAGAAGTGCACGAGTTCGGCGGCGAAGCGACGCCAGGCGGGGACGCCGCGCCGCACGGGCAGCGCATTGGGGCCGTCGGCCGCCAGCCGCCGGTCCGCTTCGGCCGTGGTCAATCCCTGCGGCCGGGCCGCCCGCTCGGACGACCCGGCCTGGCCGGGAAAGCTTGTGCCGGGCGCTGTTTCGCCCTGATCGAGCGTACTCATGGACCACTCCGTCGAATGGCTGCCGAACGCGCTATACGCGTGCTCCGGGATGCTTCCGGGGGTGGCGGCGATCGGGATGCCGGCGTGTCCAGTGCACCGCGAACAGCAGGATGCACAAGCACAGCACGGCGGCCACCATGACGCCGATGACCACGAACGCGATCACCGCTCCCGATCCCATACCGCCCGCCTTTCGCCTGGCGGCCGCCGTTGTCGGCGACCCCGGATGTGAGTCTGCCCAGCCCGGCGCGGCACAGCGTGAGTCGAAGGCATCGACCTGCCAGGACCTTCGGCCCTGTGCGCCGCCCGCGCCCGCGAGTGGGATCGAAGGCACCGACGGCGAAGGAGGCTCCACCATGACCCAGCAACCCGTTCTGGTGGCATACGGTTCGAAACGCGGTGGCACCGCGGAAATCGCGCAGTGGATAGGCGATTCGCTCGAGGCGGCGGGGATCACGGCGGAGGTCCGGCCCGCCCGCGAGGTGCGCTCGGTGGACGACTACGGCGCGGTGATTCTCGGCGGTGCGCTGTATTCCGGCCGCTGGCATCGCGACGCCCGCCGATTCGCCCGGCATTTCGCCGGCCACCTGCGCGGCCTGCCGGTCTGGCTGTTCGGCAGCGGCCCGCTCGACGATTCGGCCGACCGGCCGGACGGCGGAAAGATCTTCGGCGCCAACTCCGCGCGCAAGGTCGCCGAGCGCCTCGACGCGCGCGGGCTCACCTTCTTCGGCGGACGCCTGGAGCGCACGGCGCGCGGCTTCCCCGCCTCGTCCATGGCCAAGACGCACTCCGGGGACTTCCGCGACCGGAATCGAATTCAGTCCTGGGCCAAGGGCATCGCGGCCGAGCTCGACCACGGCTGAGACGCGACCGGCGGTTCCTACCCGGCCGCGGCGAGGGGCATCGTCCAGGTCCAGCTGGTCGTGGCCGGACCCGGTGTCGTCATCGACAGGGCCGCACCGTATTGGCCGAGCCGCTCCGGCAGCGATGTCAGGTCCTGGTCCGGCAGGGCCGGTGAAGTCGCCGCAGCGGCCCGCTCGGTGACGGTCAGGGTCAGCTCGGCACCCAGCGCCACCATCACCGAGATCTCCTGCGCCACCGCGCGGCGCCGCACGGTGGTGAGCAGCGCGCGCAATGCCTCGAGGGTTGGCCGGGCGAGCGTGCTGTCGAGAGTGCCGACCGGCCCGGTGCAGTCGAACTGCGATCGGGCCGCGAGGAATTCGGCCGTCTCCCCGACCATATCGGCTGCCTCCAGCCGGAATCCGGCGCCCTCACCGGATTCCGCGCCGAGATCGGCTATGGTGCGGCGGATCTGGCGCATCATCGCGTCGAGTTCACCGATGACCTCGTCGACGCGGGCAATGGCCTTCGGGTCGCGGGTGAGCGGCCGGATTCCGCCCAGCCGCAGGCTGACGGCGAACAGGTGGTCGATGACCGTGCGATGCAGTTCCCGCGCCATCCGGTCGCGTTCATTGACGATCCGCAGGGCGCGCAGCCGCGTCTCGGCCAGGCGGATATTCACCAGATTGTCGGCGCGGACGCGCAATTCGGCGAGCGCGAACGGTTTCGCCAGGAAGTCGTTGGCGCCGGCGCGTAGCAAGCCCAGCCGGGTCCGCTCGTCGGCGCGCGCGCTGGCGACGAGCACCGGGGTATCCCGCAGGGCCGGGTCGTCGCGCACCCGCCGCACGAGTTCGTCACCGCTGAGCTGCGGCATCATGATGTCGCACACGATGAGATCGGGACGGTGGGCACGGGCCAGCCGCAGGCCGGTGGCTCCCTCGTAGGCGGTGATCACCTGATACTGCGGCGCCAGCGTTTCCCGGACCAGGTTGCTCAGGTCGAGATTGTCCTCGATGAGGACCACCACCGGTTTGGGCTCGTCGTCGTCCGCGTCGACAGGATTCTCCGGACCGGCCGTGGCGGCCAGCTGGGCGAGCGTCGCCGCAGCGAGGGCGCGGTTGCCGTCCGCATCGCTGGCCGCCGAGGCTCGGACCGCGGTGCCCGGCGGCGCCGTGCGCGGCAGTTCGACGACCACCATGGCACCGCCCTCCGGCGCGTCGGTGATCGCCACGCTGCCCCGGTGCAGGCGCACCAGATCGCGGACGATGCTCAAGCCCAGTCCGGTGCCGCCGGTGGTGCGGGTGCTGCCGCCGTCGAGCTGGCGGAAGCGTTCGAAGACCGTCTGCCGGTCCTCGGCGGCGATACCGGGACCGCTGTCGGCGACCTCGAGAATCAGATGGTCGTCGCTGTACCGGAGCGCGCAGCGCACCGCTCCGCCCGCCTCGGTGAATTTGAAGGCGTTGGAGAGCAGATTGAGCAGGATCCGTTGCAGGTGCTCGGGATCCACTTCCGCGGAGACCGCCGCCGAGGCCACGGTGTCGAATCGGATCCCGCGGTCGGCGGCCGCGGTTTCGAAGAACGCGGTGCCGAGCCGGACCTGCGCGGCGGCGTCGACCCGGACATAGTCCGGGCGCAACGCCCCGGCCTCCAGCTTGGACGCGTCCAGCAGATTGTTCACCTGCCCGAGCAGCAGGTGCGCATTGCGCAGGATCAGCTCCAGATCGGCGCGCAGCAGATCATCGGTACAGGTTTCCAGCAGCTTCTCCACCGGAGCCAGGATCAGCATGAGCGGAGTGCGCAGCTCATGACTGACGCCGGCGAAGAAATGACTCTTCAGTTCATCGAGTTCCTTTGTGCGCTCATACAATTCGGCCAGCTCGCGATTGGCCTCCTTGAGTTGCCGGCTGGTTTCGGCCACCTCGCGGGCGCGGGCGAACACCTCGCCCTCCATCCGCTCGGTGGATTCTCGCAACGCGGCGGTCTCGAGCTGCTGGGCGGCGCCGGAGGCCCGCAGGCGCATGAAGTCGGTGACGTCCTCGACCCGATGGATGATGTAGCGCAACGTGCCGTCCGCGCCCAGCACCGGTGAGTTGGACGGGCTCCAGAACCGCTCGTCGAACTGCCCGTCGGGTCGCCGTACGTCGTAGCGCTGCACGGGCATGGCGTCCACCGAGCGGTCGCGGAGGACCCGCTCCAGCGAAACCCGCAGATTCCGGACGCCCTCCGCCTCGGGGTCGTCCGGATTGTCCGGGAACACCTCGAAGATGTGCCGCCCGAGAATCCGGGTTCGCTCGGTCATGGTCGCCCGCGCGTAGGCGTCGGTCACCGCGACAATGCGCAGGTCGGGATCGAGAATCAGATACAGGCCCGGAGCCGACTCGAATACCGCGCGGAAGTCCACATCCGACATCCTCACCTCCCGCTCACCCGCCGAGGGCGGTCTTTACCCAGAATAGGCAGAGCTAAACCGGCCGCGCGACTCCGATACGCCGACATTTCGACCTAACCGAATTGCCGGAATTGCACTGTGCGCCTGTGGCCCCTGCCGCGGTGCCGCCCCAGGGAGGATATGCCCGCCGCCGGTGGACGTTCGGCCCTGCCGGTGGACCGGTCGGATGCCGCACCGTGGGAACGGGGGCCGATTCGAAAGGACGATCATGGGTGAACCAGTGGTGCATTGGGAGATCGGCGGGCCCGACGCGGCCGCGCTGCGGGAGTTCTACGGCAAGGTTTTCGGCTGGACGATGACCGGCGCCGGACCGGACTACACCCTCGTAAATGCCGAGGAAGGCGGCCTGGCAGGCGGAATCATGCAGACGAGCCCGGACATTCCGCCGTATGTGACCGTCTACGTGCGGGTGCCGGACCTGGAGGCGAAACTGGCCGAGATCCGCGGGCTCGGTGGTGAGACCGTCGTCCCGCCGTCGGCGATCGGCGACGGTATGACCTTCGCGCTGTTCTCCGATCCCGGCGGCGCGATCGTCGGCCTGCTCCAATACTCCGAATCCGCTTCGGCAGGTGAAAGCTCATGAGGCACAAACGAGTCGCCGATGTCATGACCCGGGACGTGGTGACGGTGCCGGCCGACGCCCCGTTCCGGAAGGTGGCGCGCATGCTCGCCGAGCACCGGGTCAGCGGCGTCCCGGTGCTCGATGCGGACGGCCGCGTGGTCGGGATGGTGTCCGAGGCCGATCTGCTCGGCCGCCAGGCCCGCGCCGGCGGCGCGAACGGGTCCGCGCTGTGGCATCTGCTGCGTCACAAGGCTTTCGCCCGCAGCGGCGCGACCCGAACCGCCGCCGACCTGATGACCGCACCCGTGGTGACGGTGTCCGCCGACGACCGGCTGCCCGCCGCCGCCGCGATCCTGGCCCGCCACGGCGTCAAACGCGCACCCGTACTCGATGCCGACGGAACACTGCGCGGCATCGTCAGCCGCAAGGACCTGCTGTCGGTCTACCTGCGCCACGATGCCGACCTGGCCGCCGAGATCCGCGAGGAGGTCCTCACCCGCGCCATGACCGTGCCGCCGCGCCGGGTCACCGTCGAGGTCCGCGGCGGAATCGTCACCCTACGCGGAAACGTGGAGCGGCGGAGCATGATCGAGATCATCACCGTGCTCACCGAGGCCGTCGACGGCGTGGTGGACGTGCACAACGAACTGACCGCCGACCTCGACGACACCCAGCTGCCGTCGCCGCCCCCGGAGAACGTGGGCATCCTGCACCGATTCACCGGACGCTGAGACGCGCCGAGCCCTCAGGACACGAGTTCGAGTACGCCGCGCGGGTTCCACGGCATCGGGCCGGTGGGAAATCCGAAGCGCACCAGCCGATGTGGCGCCTGCGCGGCGAAATGCGCCACGAAGGGCGGCAGGAAGCCCGCGATCACCGTGTCCAGCACCGTGTTCACGTGCGCGAAGCTGGGGCGGACCCGCACCTGCCAGCAGTCGATCCGACCCGGCGGCACTGCCACGGCGGTCAGCTTCTCCACGCGGGTGCGCAGTGGCCAGTGTACCGAGAATGCCAGCCACACATCGAATTCCGCCTTCGCTCCCTTGCGGAACTCCAGGCCGCGCAGCAGCGTGAGACCGCCGATCAAGGGCATGACGTTCGCCGGGAACGGTTCGATAGCGCCACCGAACTGCAGGTGCCTGGTCCCGAGGAAGTACGCCTCCTCCCGCGAGACGACCACATCGCCGGACCGCGTCCGCGCGCGATAACTTTCCGCGCGCAGGTGCCCTCCTGCCCGCAGGAACCGCTGCTCCACGGTGATTTCGAAGCTCTCGCCGACCCCCGCCGTCAGCACCGACACGTATCTGTCGCCGTCGTGTCCGACGGTATGCCCGACCAGGAACCTCTGCGACCGGTCGGCGATCCCGATGCGATACACCGATTTCTCACCGTCGTCGATTCCCGGATCACGGAATGTGCCGTTCACCTGCTGTCCGCCCTGTTCGATGGTCGTTCGCGCCCCGCCGATCACCGCGAGGAGCGCGCGCCCGGACGCACGGTCATGCCGAGCGCGAGCACCGCGAGGCCGAGCGCCACGCACACCGGCTGCAGCCAGACGAATACGCGAATGGTGTACACCTGCACGATGATCCAGCAGATCAGCATGCCACCGCTCAGCATGGCGAGCTCCGGGGTGCGGGCGTCGGCGCGGGCGGCGAAGACGGCGGTGAGGGTCATGGGCAGGCCCACCACGACGGCGAGTGCGATGCCGCCGAAGACCGGACTGTCGAACGGGAGCCGGTCGCTGATGGTGGGCCCCAGGTCGATCACTCCCGTCACGAGGCCGAGCGCTCCGGCGAGCGCCCAGATCGCCACGAATCCGGACAGCAGGACGAGCACGGATTCCCGTGTGTCGAGTTCTCGAACGAATCGGGTGAGCGCCATACCCTTACGGTCCCGCACCACCGCTGACATCGTCAGATGCTATGTGCCCGGACACGAGTGACCTAGGGCCACTCGCACTCCGCGCCGCCCACCCGCAACCGCGCCACCGCACGGAAGGCAGCCGTTCCGGGCCCGGGAACAGCTGCTAGCCGGTAACAACGGTCACGACGCCCGTGGTCGCGTTCCACTCGATCGCGCCGTGCTGGAAGTCGCTGCGGCGACCGCCGGTGATGTCGTACTCGTCGCTGACCGGCAGGCCGAGCGTGCTGCCGGTGCCGCCGAACTGGAGGTAACGAGACAGGATGGCGCCGTGCACCTCGTGCGCGGCGGTGCCCGCCGACCAGTAGACGTTGCCGCCCTGGAATTGCGAGGCCCGGCCACCGGTCACGCCGACTTCGTCGGATATCGGGTAGCCGAGGAATCCGCGCTCCCAGGCCATTGCGGACCACTTGTCGCGGATCGCGCCGTAGACCGCGTGCGCCTGGCCGACCGGGCTCCAATAGATCGAGCCGCCCTGGAAGTGGTTGAAGCGGCCGGCGCCGTCCGGAGTGGCGGTCTCGTCCGTCACCGGGTATCCGAGGAACGAGGTCACCGAGCCGAGCCCGAAGTACTTGCCGCCGATCGCGCCGTGCACCTCGAAGGCGCCGATGTCGTTGCGCCAGTACAGGCGGCCGCGCTCGAACCACTGCACCGCACTCGTTCCGGCCGTGGTGGCCGCCATCTCGCCCGAGCGCGGTGCACCGAGCACCGAGGACCGCGCACCGAGTGCGGCGTACTTGGCCGCGATCAGACCTCGGGTGACGGAACGGTAGGGATCGGTGAAGCCGTAGCCCATGTTCCGCAGTGTCGCGATGATCGAGGGCAGCGCCGCGGTGTCGGTCGACTCGTTGCTCAGGTGCATCACGATCGTCGCGCCCGGCACCGTGTACTGCCGGACGCGCGCGAGAATGGTGTCGAGACTCGCGCCGGCGTATCCCGTCGTGTCGAAGGTCCAGTCGTAGTTGACGTAATAGCCGTGCGTGGCGAGGTCACCGTTGACGCCCGCGTCCTGGTATCCGTCGCGGTAGGGGGCGCGGAACCAACCGCCGCAGCTGTAGCCGAGCCGGTTGAACGCCGCCTCCGCGCGATCCAGCTGCGCCCAGCGGTCCGCCTGGGACAGGCCGGTGAAGTAGGATGGTCGTAGCTGTGGTTGATCAGCTTGTGCCCGGCCGCCAGCAGCGTCCGCGTCTGATCGGGATACTTCTCGACATAGCGGCCCGTGAGCGAGAACCCCGCGACGATCCCGTTGTCCCGCAGAATGCGCACCACGTCGTCCGGCTTGCCGGGACTCCACCAGTCCGCGTCGAAGGTGAGGGTCACCGATTTGGTCGTCGTGTCGTAGGCGCGGGTGAACACCGCGGCCGCCGGCGGCGGTGCGTCCGCGGCCCCGGCGGCCATCGGGACCAATGCCACGACGGCGGCGGCCGCCAGTGCCGCAATCCTGTTCCGGCCGAATGCCATCGCGTCACCTCCGGCGAATGAACGAGCGCATGCCTCACCATGCCCGCTCCACCGGTCCGGCGAGCAGGGACGTTGGTCCCGGATCCGCGGGCCCCGAGTCCTCTCCGCCACGCGAATAGTGCTGTCGGCGAAGACTATTGGGATACAGTGAATCGATCCGACAGGGGAAGCCGGTGACTGCCTGGTCATGATCGAGCGCGCCAGTCCTACCGATCGGGCATTCCTGGCCATGGATACCGGGCCGATGCCCGAACAGTTCGGCGCCGTCCTGGTCCTCGGCGGCGGCACGCTCGATCTGGACCGCGCCCGCCGGCTGCTCGCCGAACGCATGCACAGCGTGCCCCGGTTGCGGCAGCGGCTCGTTCGCACGCCCTTCGGGTGCGGCGGGCCGGTGTGGGTGGACGATCCGAGATTCGATATACACGACCATGTCCGTGCGATCGCATGTCCCGCACCCGGTGATGAGCAGGCACTGCTGGACACCGCGCTGGCGGTGATCACGAGCCCGCTGCCGCGGAACGCGCCCTTGTGGTCGGCGGTGCTGATCACCGGAATGGCGGACCATGGTCATGCACTCGTGGTCGTGCTGCACCATGTGCTCGCCGATGGCGTCGGCGGGCTCGCGGTGCTGGCCGGCCTCGTCGACGTGCCGGTCCGAGCTCCGGCCCGCGACGACTTTCCCCGCCCCGCGCCCGCCATATCCGATTTGGCCCGTGAGGCTTTCGCGACCCGGCGGCGCGCCGTGCGGAACCTGCCCCGGGCCGTACGCATGCTGCGCGGTTCCCTGCACGCCGCGGGTGGTCTCCGGCCGGTTCGGGCGGCGCCGGGATCCCTCAACCAGCGCACCGGGCCACGCCTGCGACTGGCGGTGGCCCGCGCCGACCTCGCGACGCTGCGCGCAGCCGCGCACCGGCACGACGCCACGGCCAATGACGCTCTGCTCGTCGCGGTGGCGGCGGCACTGCACGACGTGCTGCTGGCGCACGGAGAATCCCTCGACCCGATCGTCATGACCGTGCCGGTCGCCGGCCGCCGCGCCGCTGATCCGAATCTCGGCAATGCGGTCGGGCCGATGCTGGTATCGGTACCCGCCACCGGCCCTGTGCCGCAACGGCTTCGGCAGGTGGCCGCCCAGGTTCGCGCGCACCGCGCCGCCGCCTCCGGCCCGCCGCCGATCGCCGTGCTGGGCTGGCTGTTCCGCCCGCTGGCGGCCCTCGGCGCCTTCCGCTGGTACATGAACCATCAGCACCGATTCCACACCCTGGTCTCCCACGTCCGAGGCCCCGCCGAGCAGGTGACATTCGCCGGATTCCCCATCACCTCGGCGATCCCCATCGGCGTCGGCCCCGGCGGCAACACCCCGGTGTACTTCGAAGTGCTCTCCTACGCGGGCACACTCACCGTGACGATCGCGGCCGACCCCGACCACTTCCCCCACCTCGCGGAACTGACCGCCGCGCTGGGCGCCGAATTCGACAGCCGCACAGGATGACAGCCCATCAGGGAACGAGGACGATCTTGCCGGTGGCGGCCGTCGTATCCAGCAGCTCGTGTGCCCGGCGTGCCTCGGTCAGCGGCATGCGTTCGGCGACCACCGGGTGGATTCGCCCCTCGCGCAGCAAACCGATCAGTTCGGACAGGTCGGTCCGGAACCAGTCGGGATGGCGGTCACGGAGTTTCGCGATGCGGTACGTCGACACCCGCCGCGCGGGCGAAATCAGCCCCGCCAGCATGGCGGCGGCTCCCGAACCGTAGAACTCGATCAGGCCACGCCGGCTGCGACGGCCGCGTGCGAGCGTCGAGTAGTGACCGAAGAGGACGAGCCTGCCGCCGCGCCGCAGTGCCCGATAGGAACGCAGCGACACCGGCCCTCCGATGCCGTCGAACACGATATCGACCCCGCCATCGCTCGAGGCGCGCACCCGGGCCAGGAAATCTTCGGAGGTGTAGTCGATCGGCACTCCGCCGAGCTTCTCGACCAGCGCACAGTCCTGCGGTGCGGCGGTCCCGTACACACGAAGTCCCGCGGGCTCGGCGAGTTCCAGCAGCGCGACCCCGACGCGCCCCGCCGCCCCGTGATAGAGCGCCGTCTCCCCCGGTTCGGCTCTCGCCGCCCGGTGGATCAGCTGGTATGCGGTCATATACGGAAAGATCACGCTCACCAGCACCGCCGGGTCCACCTCCGCGGGCACCTTGATGGCCAATTCCTCGTCGACACAGACCATTTCGGCATATCCGCCCCACACCACCAGGGCGGCCACATGGTCGCCGGGCCGCAGCGCCGAGCATCCCGGGCCCACCCGTTCGACGACACCCGCGAACTCGTAGCCGGGAGTGAACGGCGGCTTCGGTCCACCGGGATAGGTGCCCGCCCGCAGCAGCTTGTCGGTGAACGAAACACCCGCCGCCCGCACGCGCACGCACACCTGCCCCGGCCCCGGCGCGGGCGGCTGTTCCTCGACCACGGTGAGGACTTCCGGACCGCCGTAGCGGGAAACGACGACGCGTTTCATCTGCGGTCGCCCTGGGCCGGCTCACAGCGCTGGGCCAGTTCGGCCATGAGGGTGCGGTAGGTGTTCCGGTCGAGGCGGTTGGCCAATCTGTCGGCCAGCAGCGCGTTCTCGGCCAGCAGGGCCGACCAGATCTGGGCGTGGTCGGCCCAGTCGGCGGTCAGGTGGGGCGGTATCCGGGTGTCGGACTCCGCGGTGAGCGGGGGGTCGCGGCGGTATACGGCCGACGCGGCGGTGGGACGATCGCCGGTGGAGCGATGACGCTTGGCCAGGGGTTCGACGAATGCCCACCACGCGTATCCCACCGCCACCGCGCTCACGACGGTCAGCACGATGCCTGTGACCATCGTCTTCTCCCTCCTCGGTGGACGTACTGCGCCGAGTGTGCGCGCCCGCAGCCAGGGCGCGGCAGTGGAATCCGGCCGTCGTCGGATGGACG
Organism: Nocardia sp. IFM 10818; assembly: GCF_054655275.1. NCBI lineage: Bacteria > Bacillati > Actinomycetota > Actinomycetes > Mycobacteriales > Nocardiaceae > Nocardia > Nocardia sp. IFM 10818. The sequence continues at coordinate 3,790,658 of NZ_BAAHJH010000001.1, read as the reverse complement.
AAGGTCCCTGAAAACCGTCGCCCGCGGCGCGTTGCCCGGCCGCGCGGCCGGCCTCCTGACATGGGCCGGGAGCCTCGGTCCCGCAAGAGGATTTCGGCTCGAACACGTGCAGCCGCGGTAACCGCCGGGGTGACGAATGCCTCTTCGGCCCGACACCGATCATCGGGTGTTCTGAAATCGTGCCCTGCGCCGGCTACCCGGGTTACCGCACTCTCCGCGAGCCCACCACACTCGCGCCCGTCGACGACCATCGGCGATCCCACACAGCCGCCGGTGTAGCAAAGGAGAAGTCATGCGTATCGGATTGATCGCTCCCCCATGGGTTCCCGTGCCGCCCCCGGCCTACGGCGGCACCGAGGCGATGGTCGACAATCTCGCCCGCGGCCTGGCCGCGCTCGGCCACCAGGTGCGGCTGTTCACCGTCGGCGAGTCGACCTGCCCCGTACCACGGTCGTACCTCTACGAACAGCCCTTCAGCCCGATCGGCGTGGCCGTGCCGGAGGCCGCCCACGTGCTGGCCGCCTACGAGGAACTCGCCGACGTCGACATCATCCACGACCACACCGCCCTGGGCCCGCTCATCGGCCCGCGCCCGGACGGACCGCCGGTGGTGTCCACCTGCCACGGCCCGTTCGATCCCATGAACTCCCGCAATATCGCCGCCTACGCCGACCGGGTCGCGCTGGTGGCGATCTCCCACGCGCAGAAGCGATTCGCCGCGCCCATCCCCGTCACCGCGGTCATCCACCACGGTATCGATCTCGACACCTACCGCTACGGTGACGGCGGCGGGGGCTACCTGATGTGGATCGGCCGCATGTGCGCGGCCAAGGGCCCGCACCGCGCCGTCCGCATTGCTCGCGCCGCCGGGCGAAAACTGGTGCTGGTCAGCAAGATCCGCGAAGCCGAGGAACACGCCTTCTACGAACAACACGTGCGGCCGCTGCTCGGCCCCGACGATCCCGAGCCCCGGGAACTCCCCACCGCGGACCGGGTGCGACTACTGCGATCGGCCGACGCCCTGCTCAACCCGATCGACTGGCCCGAACCCTTCGGCCTCGTCATGGCCGAAGCCCTCGCCTGCGGCACCCCCGTCCTCGCCTGCCCCCAGGGCGCTGCCCCCGAGATCGTCGACCACGGCCGCACCGGATTCCTGTGCGCCGATGACGAATCCATGCAGCAAGCCATCGACCGCATACCCACCATCGACCGCCGCGGCTGCCGCACCGCCGCCGAAACCCACTTCGGCCTCACCCGCATGGCCCGCGACCACGTGGCCCTCTACCGGCGCATCCTGGCCCGCGCCGACCGCCGCGACATCATCGCCGCCGTCCCCACCGCACCCGGCGCCGCCTGAACGCGGAAACACAAGCAACGGCAGGGAATCCACACTATTCCCGATGTGCGAAGTCCGCGGATCACGTACGCCGGGGGTCACCGTCAGGGCAGTTGGATGGTGTGCTCGCCTGCGTCGATGGCCTGCTGCAGGCGGGTGCGGGACAAGGTGTGCGGGCCGCATTCGCAGGATGCCGGGAGGGCGTCGTCGGAGAGTTCGTCGCCGGAAAGCAGATCGGCGAAGCGGGTGCCGTGCCGGTGCGCGCCGTGGGCGGTGTCGACGAAATCGCGCGAGCCGTGGGCGTGGGGTCCGGTCGAGGACTGGTAGACCGGGCCGATCGGGGTGTCGAGCACCATGGCCACATGGTGGCCGCGACCGCAGCGCACGTGCACCATGACCTGCTCGCTGCGATGCACCATCGAGTTCAGGACGCGTTCGGCCAGCTCTCGCCGTTCCGGTGCGGACGGTTTCGAAATCTTCGTCATCACTTCACCATCGCTGCTGGTAGGCATGGGCAGGAGGGCCGAAGTCAACCGTTCGAAGGGACGATCGGCCATTGCCGATGGCGGTGGGTCGCGCCCCGTCGTGATACCGGCGCAGCTGCCGGATTCGGGGCCTTTTGCGGCCGAATGGGCCGGGGCGTGGTGACGTTCGGCTCTCATGTGAGCGGTGGCCGCGGTGACACAGTTTCCGGAATGGAGGCAATGATGCGCGCTGGAGCGACGAAAACGGATGCTATTGTTCAGGTTTCGGTCGGTCACCATGTCTCGGCCGGCGGGGCCGATTACGCCCGCGAGAAGATCGGCCGTATTCTCGCCTGCGCTCCCGAGCCGGTGCTGTCGGCGCGGGTGCGCCTGACCGGGCACCGGGATCCGGCCGCGGTGAATCCGGTTGTCGCCCAGGCGAATGTGAACATGAACGGCCGGGGAATCCGAGTGCAGGTCACCGCACCGACGACTCGGGAGGCTGTCGACCGGCTCGCGGCCCGGCTCAAGCAACGATTCGAACGGCTCGCCCGGCATTGGGAGGCCATCCGCGGCCGCCGCCCGGCCGCCGGGCCGCACGAATGGCAGCACGATGCGCCGCCGCGCATTCCGCTGCCGTATTTCCCGCGCGCGGCCGAACAGCGGGAGGTGGTGCGCCGCAAGACATTCGCGCTCGCCGAGCAGACCTGCGACGAGGCCGCGTTCGACATGGAGATGATGGACTACGAGTTCCAGCTGTTCACCGAACTCGGCAGCCGCACCGACAGCGTGCTCTACCGCAGTGGCGGCCGGTACCGGCTCGCCCAGCTGACTCCCCATCCGGAGGCCGTCCGGCGCGGCCGCGCGCCCTTCACTCTCAGCCCGGCGCACGCGCCGGTGACCGATATCGCCGGCGCCATCGCACGGCTGGAGCTGACCGGGTGGCCGTTCGTGTTCTACCGCGACCGCGCCTCCGATCGCGGCCGCGTCCTCTACCACCGCTACGACGGCCACTACGGGCTGCTCACCCCCGCCGCCTGACGAGCCGAGATGACCGACAGCCGTTCCGATCGCAGCGCCGTGGTCGTCGGGACCGACGGTTCCGCGACATCGCTCAATGCCGTCCGATGGGCGGCCTATATCGCCGAGGCGATTCACGAACCGCTGGTCATCGCCAGTGCGCCGCGCTGGCACGACGCCGCCGGCCGTGCGGCTCAACGCGCCGCCACGCTGGTCCGCCGCGGCGCCCCGCACCTGCCGATCAGCACCGAGACCCTCTCGGAGGCAGCCGGTTCCGCGCTCGTCGCGCTCAGCGCGCGGGCGCGGATGCTGGTGGTCGGGGCGCAGACCGCATGGGACACCCGGCTCATCGGCCCGACCACCATGGAGGTCGCCCGCCACGCGCACTGCCCGGTCGCGGTCTGGCGCGGCGCGGCGGGCCGCCCGATCCCCCGCCGCAAACCGATCGCGGTGGGCGTGGACGGTACCGCGCTGAGCGCCACGGCGGTGCAGGTGGGATTCGAGTTGGCGGCGGCCTTGCGGGTGCCGCTGCGGGCCGTGCACTGCTGGCCGTCCACCCGTATCGAACCGGTGGGCCGCGCGGCCGATCGCACGGACGCCGAGCGTGCGGTGCTGGCGGAGGCGCTCATCGCGCACCGCAGCGCGCATCCGGAGGTCGAGGTCGCCGAGGTGGCCGTGCCCGGTGTGCCCGGAACCGTCCTGGCGGAGGTGGGGCGCGAGGTGCAGTTGCTGGTGGTCGGCACCCGCGCCCGCAATACCGCGACCGCCGCGCTCTTCGGTTCGACGAGCCGGGATCTGCTGCATCATGCCCCCTGCCCGATCCTGCTCTGTCGCTGAGTTCGGCCGCAGAGGTGGCCGTCCGAGGTTACCCTCAGCCGTCGGTCACGAGGTAGTAAGCGGCCAGCGCTGTCCCGAAATGCTTTGTCTGATCGATGATTCCGGCGGCATCGGTGGCGACGAAACCGGCCCGCCAGGCGGTGGTCAGTTCGACGAAACCGCCGACGGCCATGAGGACCGATCCGCGAAACCGTTCGCGGTCCCGGCCGGGGCGCAGATGCGGCGCCATGCCGGTGGCGAGAACCTCTGTCGCGCCGAGGATCAGTTGGTGGCGGCGGCGCTCGAGGACGGCGCAGCCGGCGTGGTCGCCGAAGAGCACCGGCGCGCGGCGCGGGTCGTCGGCGAAGTTGACGACCACCGTCTCGATCGCCCGGTACAAGACGGCGAGTGGGGGCTCGCCGGAGAACTCGCCCAGAATGGCGGTCAGGGTGGCCGTGGTCTCGTCGCGCACCCGGTCCCACGCCGCCACCAGAACGGCGTCCCGATCGCTGAAGCTCTCCCGGAAGTAGCGGTCGTTCAGACCGGCCCGCGCACACACGCTGCGCAAACTCACCGCGCCCCAGCCGCCTTCGGACCAGACGTCGATGGCGGCGTCGATCAGGCGGTCGCGGCGAGCCGCCCGCCGGGCCTCGGCGGTGCGGCCGCCCCAGGTGTGCGGGGAAGGCATGAACCCATCTTGACAACACCGCGCCGCCCGGGCGTCAATTGGTGACGGAGTGTCACCAATCGGTGTCGGTCGCAGAGGGAGTGCCCGGGATGAGATGGTCCAGTTCCGCATCGCGCCAACTGTCCGCATCGAGTGACGATGTCTGGGCCCTGATCTCCGATCTGTCCCGCAGCGGGGAATGGCTGCCGTGCCACGATCATTGGCAGCAGCCCCTGCCGTCCCCACCGAGGCGAGGGCGGTCCGCGACCGAGCAGGTGACGATTTTCGGCGCCGTCCACGCGATCCGCTGGACGATCACCGAATGGACGCCCTCCTCGGCCCTGCAGCTCGGCGCCACCGCCCCGGGACTGCTGATCTCCTACGGCGCGCAGTTGCAGCCGATCGACGGCGGTTCGAGCAGCATCACCCTGCGGACCGTGCTCAGCGGACCGATACTGCGGCAGCTGAGCACCGGCCGGCTCCGCTCCGCCACGAGCGCCGAACTGGACCGAGCCGTCACCAAGCTCGAAACCCTGTTCCGATAGGACGGTCCCGCCCGCGCGGAGGTCGTTCGGCGGGCGGGTTCGGGCCCTTCGACCGCAGCGGGCACGTACGGCGGCGGTCGATGCTGGGCCCGGAGGTGAGTGGTGATGGCGCAGGCGCGACGCACAGCGGATATCGACGATCTGGGTCTTTCGCCGGTCGCGCGCACGGTCGTCGAACAGCGCTATCTGCGGCGTGACGACCAGGGGCGGATCTGTGAGACGGCCGGGCAGATGATGGACCGTGTCGCGGGGTTCGTCGCGCAGGCCGAGGACGCGTACCGGACGCGGGAGCCCGACCAGTGGGCAGGGCGGTTCGCCGAGCTGCTGCGCAGCCGTGAATTCCTGCCCAACTCACCGACATTGATGAACGCGGGCACGGGCGTGGGTGTGCTGTCGGGGTGCTTCGTCCTGCCGATCGAGGATTCGCTGCGGTCGATCTTCGGCACTTTGCGCACCGCGGCGTTGTTGCATCGGGCCGGCGCGGGGACCGGCTTCTCGTTCTCCCATCTCCGTCCCCGCGACGATGCGGTGGCCTGCACCGGAGCCCGCGCCGGCGGACCGGTCTCGTTCATCGAGCTGTACGACGCCGCCGCACAGGTGATTCGGCGCGGCGGACGGCGACGCGGTGCGAGCATGGCCGTGCTCGACGTGCACCACCCCGATATCCAGGAATTCGTGCGCGCCAAGTCCGGCCCCACCGCGCTGCCGACGTTCAACCTCTCGGTCGGGGTCACCGACGAGTTCATGCTGGCCGCGACGGCGGATCGCCCCCATCCGCTGATCGATCCGCACACCGGACGGGTGGTGCGGGAGATCTCGGCCCGCGCGCTGCTGGAAACCATTGCGGCACAGGCGTGGCGCTCCGGAGAGCCGGGAATGCTGTTCCTGGACACCATCAACCGCGCCAATCCGCTGCCGTCACGGGGCCGGTTGGAGGCCACCAACCCGTGCGGGGAGGTGCCGCTGGCCCCGTACGAATCCTGTAATCTCGGTTCGCTCGCACTCCCCCGGTTCCTGGCCGGTGATCGCCTCGACGAGCAGCGCCTCGCCGAGACGGTGCGGGTGGCGGTGCGGTTTCTCGACGATGTCATCGATGTGGCCGACTATCCCGTGCCCGAGCTCGCCGCGGCGGCCCACGCCACCCGCAAGATCGGCCTCGGCGTCATGGGGCTCGCCGAAACCCTTGCGGCACTCGGGCTTCCCTACGACAGCGCGCCCGCGGTGGCGTTCGCCCGCCATCTCATGTCGCGGATCGCGCAGTGGGCGCACGCCGCCTCCCGCGAACTCGCCGCCGAGCGCGGCCCCTTCCCGCTGTTCGACCGCAGCCGCTGGGCCGCGACAGCGCCGGCGCCCATGCGCAACGCCCAGCTCACCTCGATCGCGCCCACCGGCACCATCGCCCTGCTCGCCGGCACCTCCGCGGGCATCGAACCGCTGTTCGCCCTCGCCTACACCCGGCATCTGCTGGGACGCGATTTCGTTCAGGTCGAGCCGCTGTTCGAACGCCTCGCCGCCGACCGCGGCCTCTGGACTCCGGACCTGGCGGCCGAGATCGCCGCCACCGGCACCGCCGCCCACCCCGGCGTCCCCGCCGATCTGCGCCGCCGATTCGTCACCGCGCACGAGATCGATCCGTACTGGCATGTCCGCATGCAGGCCGCCGTGCAAGAGCACACCGACGCGGCCGTCGCAAAAACCGTTAACCTGCCCGAATCCGCCGATATCGATCAGGTGCGCACTATCTTCCGCCATGCCTGGCGCGCCGGCTGCAAGGGCGTCACCGTCTATCGCACCGGCAGCCGCCGCGATCAAGTCCTGCGGCCACCTCGGGTGCCCGCCGCCGACGGCAAGGTCGATGTGCACGGCACGTACGCCGGGGGGACTCCCGTCGCCGGGCGCGCACCATGACAGCGATCGCGCGCAGCCGCCGTTCGGAACCGTCACATCATGCCCATATCCATCTCCATCGGCGGGAAGACACCCTGCTGGTGCAGCCACATCATCATCGTGTGCAGGATCCGGTGCAGTTCCGTCATGGCCCGTTCATCTCCTCGGTCCGCCGCGGTGCCGGCCGGCACCGCTGTGCTGTCGAGGATGCGGCGGCCGACAGCGCGACGACAGGGCCGGATGGCGCCGGGCGGGCGGCGGGAGCCCTTGACCGAAACGGACTTTCGCCCCTGGCACGGGCTCATCCACGCTGGTGACCATGGACACAGGAGGCCGGTGATGAACAAACACACGCGGCGCAGTACCGCCGTTCTCGATGCCGGGGGCATGCTGTGGGCTACCCAGCAGAGCACGCTCACGGCCGTGCTGGGCCGTCGGCCCGGTGTCCTCGAGGTATCCGCCAATCCGGTGTCGCAGACGGCGAGCGTCGTCTACGACCCGGACCGCACCTCCGTGGCCGAGTTGGCCGACTGGATCCGGGACTGCGGATTCCATTGCGCCGGTAGGTCGGTACCGGCCCATCTGTGCGATCCGATGGCGGAGCGATCAGCGGCGGCCTCGCCCGGGCGAGCGGCCACGACGCACGAGGACATGGCGCACGGCGCGCACGAGGGCATGGCGCACGAGGGCATGCCGATGGCGGCGATGGTCGCCGATATGCGCAACCGCTTCCTGGTGGCGCTGCTGTTCTCGATCCCGATCGTGCTGTGGTCGCCGATGGGCACGCAGCTGTTCGGGGTGGAGTTGCCGGTGCCGTTCGGGCTGCGCCAGGACGTCTTCGCGCTGCTGCTGAGCCTGCCGGTGATCCTCTACTCGTGCCGGATCTTCTTCGCCGGCGCCGTCGACGCGCTGCGCCGGCGGACCCTGGACATGATGGTGCTGGTCGCGGTGGCGGTCGGCGCGGGCTGGGGCTATTCGCTGGTCATCACCCTCACCGGCGGTGGCGAGGTGTTCTACGAGGCCGCGACGGTGCTGGCGTCGTTCGTGCTGCTGGGGCACTGGTTCGAGATGCGCGCCCGCGGCGGCGCCAATGCGGCCATCCGCGCCCTGCTCGATCTCGCTCCGCCGAAAGCCATTGTGCTGCGGGATGGTTCGGAGACAGAGATTCCGACCGCCGAGGTGGTGGCCGGCGATCTGCTGCTGATCCGGCCGGGCACGAAGATCGCCGCGGACGGCGTGGTCGAACACGGCGACAGCGAGGTCGACGAGTCCATGGTCACCGGCGAAAGCCTGCCGGTGCACAAGGAACCCGGCGCCGCGGTACTCGGCGCGACCATCAACACCACCGGCACGCTGCGGGTCCGCGCCACCAAGGTCGGCGCCGACACCGCACTCGCGCAGATCGTCGAACTCGTTCAGCAGGCCCAGAATTCGAAGGCTCCGGGCCAGCGGCTCGCCGACCGGGCCGCCTTCTGGCTGGTGTTGGTCGCCCTCATCGGCGGCGGCCTGACGCTGGCGGTGTGGCTGCTGGCGACCGATCGCCCGTTCGGCGCCGCCATGCTGTTCGCCATCACCGTCGTCGTCATCACCTGCCCCGACGCCCTGGGCCTGGCCACCCCGACCGCGGTCATGGTCGGCACCGGACTCGGCGCCCAGCGCGGGGTGCTGTTCAAAAACGCTCTGGCCCTGGAGACCTCGGCGCGCATCCAGGTGGTGGTCATGGACAAGACCGGCACCCTCACCAAGGGCGAACCCGAAGTCACCGAGATCATCACCGCGGCCGGCCGGACCGAGTCGGAGGTGCTGCGGCTCATCGCCGCCGTCGAACGCGAATCCGAGCATCCGCTCGCCGCGGCGATCGTCCGCCGCGCCGCCGCCCATGGCGTGAGCGACGCCTTCGCCATCGATTTCGAAAGTGTGCCCGGCCACGGCGCCATCGCCACCGTGCAGGGCCGGCGCGTGGCGGTCGGCAACCGAAAGCTGTTCGAGCGCGAGACAATCCCATTGGGCGAGCTGGCCGCCGACCGTGACCGGCTCGCCGCCACCGGCCGCACCGCCGTGCTGGCCGCCGTCGACGGCGCCGCGGTCGCGGTCATCGGCATAGCCGACGCACCCCGCGACACCGCCTCCGCCGCCGTGTCGGCGCTGCACGATCTCGGCATCGAGGTCGTCATGCTCACCGGCGACAACCAGGCCACCGCCGACCGCATCGCCGCCGGGCTGGGCATCGACACGGTCATCGCCGAGGTGCTGCCCGGCGACAAAGCGGCCACGATCGCCCGGCTTCAGCGCGACGGCCGCATCGTCGCCATGGTCGGTGACGGCGTCAACGACGCCCCCGCCCTGGCCCAGGCCGACCTCGGCATCGCCATCGGCGCGGGCACCGACGTCGCCATCGAAACCGCCGACCTGGTGCTCATGCGCTCCGACCCCCTCGATGTGCCCACCGCCCTGCGCATCGGCCGCGGCACCCTGCGCAAGATGCGCCAGAACCTCGGCTGGGCAATCGGATACAACACCATCGCCCTCCCGATCGCCGCCGGCGTCTTCGAACCCGCCCTCGGCCTCACCCTCCGCCCGGAAATCGCCGCCCTGTCCATGTCGGGCTCGAGCCTCATCGTCGCACTCAACGCCCTCGCCCTGAAACGCCTCCGCCTCCCGGCGACCACACCTGCGCTGCAACCGATCACGGTGCCGGAATCCGGCGAGGCGAATGAATTGCGGCCCTCGGCTTCACCGAGGAGCCCGCAATGAGCCCGGGCAGCCTGCGTGGCGGAGTGGTCGGCGCGGCCGTACTGGGTGCGTTCTATGGCGTGGTGGTCGGCTGGGTCGGCGGGGTGGAGCATCTCGGGCAGCAGGCCGTCGCGGATTGGCCCTGGTTGCTGGCGATTCTGGCCGGGTTCGGCACCCAGATCGCGCTGTTCCTCGAGCTGCGGCGGCGGCGCCGTCTGCAGCAGGCGATGCGCGCGACGGCCGGTACCGGCGCGGCGGCGTCGGCGGTGGGCATGGTCGCCTGCTGCGCGCACCACATCGCCGATCTCGCACCGGTCATCGGCGCATCCGGTGCGGCGGTGTTCCTCACCGAATTCCGGGTGCCGATCATGTCGGCCGGAATCGCCGTCAATGCGGTGGGCGTGGTGCTCGCCGCACGCAAGCTGCGCCGGCTACCGGTGCCGGTGCTCTCCGGAGGTGAGCCGCAATGACCAGTCTGTTTCCGCCGACCCGCCGAATTGTGATTCCGGCGGTACTGATCCTGTTGTCCGCGGCGGTCGCGGCATGGGTGGTGTTCGGGCGGGTCGGCGACGAGGCCGGCGGCCTGGGCACACGGACCGCGAGCGCCGGTGACATCGAGGTGACCATGACCGCGACAGCACTGGGGCCCGCGCGCGCCGAGTTCGAGATCGAATTCGAAACCCACACCGGCTCACTGGATCTCGATCCGGCTGCCGCGGCGACGTTGCGGGTCGCGGGCAGCGCGGTCGCGACGACCCCGGCCTGGGACGGACCGGGACCGGGCGGGCACCATCGTGCGGGCACGCTGCGGTTCGAGGTCCCGATCCGCTCCGGTGACACGGTGGAATTGCATCTCACCGGATTGCCCACCGAGGTGACCGGTGTCTGGACCGCACCCTAGGAGGGCAGGTTCCGCTATGACCGAACGCACGGTTTCCCGCGAAACCCATGATGTCGCGGAGAATCTCACTGAGAGCGCCCCCGCTCCGATCCCCGGCGGCGCGGCCCGCGAAGCCGAGCCGCAGCGCTGTGATCCGGTGCTCGTCGCGACCGGCATCGAGAAGTCCTTCCGCCGCACCGGACGGCCCTTCGCGCAGAGACAATCCGTGCTGCGCGGCGTGGACATGGCGCTGTGCCCCGGCGAGGTGGTCGGGCTGGTCGGCGAAAACGGCTCGGGCAAGTCGACATTGATGAAAATCCTGGTGGGCGACCTGCGCCCGGACGCCGGCACGGTCACTCGTTCCGGGGTGCTCGGTTACTGCCCGCAGGAGCCCGTGGTCTACGAGCGCCTGACCTGTGACGAGCATATCGAGCTGTTCGCCCGCGCCTACCGCATGACCCGCGAGGCCCAGCATCGCGCGCAGCGAGAGTTGTACGCGGCGCTGGGATTCGAACGTTACGCCCGGACCCGCGCCAATCGGTTGTCGGGCGGGACGCTGGCCAAATTGAATCTCACCCTGGCCTTGCTCGCCGATCCGGCGGTGCTGCTGCTCGATGAGCCCTACGCCGGATTCGACTGGGACACCTACCTCCGGTTCTGGGAGCTGGTCGCCCAGCGCCGCACGGCGGGCCGATCGGTGCTCATCATCAGCCATTTCGTGGCCGATGAGCACCGCTTCGACCGGATCCTGCGGGTCCGCGACGGTCTGGTGACACCGCGATGACTCCGTCCCCGGCTCCGTTCGTGCGCGCCTTCATCACCGATTACGCCCGCAATCCGGTCAATCTGCTCGTCCTGGCGATAGTGCCCGCGTTGTTCGTATTCTTCGCGGCCGGTGCGATTTCCGATGCCATGGAGCTGCTCGGCGGCCTCGGGATGTCGGTGGAGACCGCTGTCACGGGCTGGTCCGCGGGATTCCTCGCGGGACTGGCGATGTATTTCCAGGTCCGCTCCGCCCGGGCCGCCGACCGGCGGATGGTGCTCGCCGGGCTGCCACCGCACCGCCTGGTGGCCGCCCGCGCCTGCACCGACGGACTGCTCGCCGTGCTCGTGTCCGGAGTGTCGCTGGCCGCGCTCGCCGTCCGCACCGGGATGGACGATCCGGTGCGGGCCGTGGCCGGGACACTGATGTTCGCGGTGATCTATCTGGCCATCGGGGCGGTGATCGCGATCGCGGCCGGCAACCCGGTCAACGGCGCGGCGCTGCTGTTGTTCGTGTGGATCATCGACGTGTTCTTCGGCCCCTCCCGGAATGCCTCCGATCAGATCTATCTACGCTGGCTGCCAACACATTTCGTGACGCTGTGGATGGTGGACCTGCCCTCCGGGCACGGCGGCCGGGTCAGCGATCTCGGCTTCGCCCTGCTGTGGGTGGGCGCGGCGCTGCTCATCGGTGCCCTCGTGCTCATGCGCGGCGCTCGCGGCGCCGCCCCCGTTCGCCGCCCGGCCGGGCAGCTGCGCACGGGGCTGCGACTGGGTCTGCTCGACCTGTGGCGCAACCCGGTTCTCGGTGTGCTGCTGATCGTGGTCCCGGTGGTGTTCATCCTGCTCGCCAAGGTCACCACGCCCGCCCGCGACATCACCCTCACCGTGGTCGAAGACGGCCGGGAAACGGTGGCGTCCTTCTGGTTTCCCGAGGTCCATGCCGGAGTGATGGCGCCGATCGCGGTCGCCGCCCTCGCCACCCTGGCCGGGTTGTTCCTCATGGCCGACACCGGCCCCGGCGATCGGCGGCTGCACCTGGCCGGATACCGGCTCGGCGTGCTGTCCGGGGTGCGGCTCGGCGTGCTCGCCGCGGCGCTCGGTGTGGTCACCGGCGCCGCGATCGCGGTCACCGCACTGGTTTTCACGCCGCGGCAAGGCTTCGGATTCGCGGCCGCCATGGTGCTCACCGCGCTCACCTACGCGCTCGTCGGCACGATTCTGGCCCCGCTGTTCGGGCGAGTGGCCGGGGTCTTCATCGCATTCCTGATCCCGTTCCTCGATCTGGGCATCGCCCAATCGACCATGCTGCGCCCCGAACCCACCACGTCGGCGCGCCTGTGGCCCGGATACGCGGTCAATCGCCTGCTGATCGATACCGGTCTGACCGCGGATTTCGATCTGCCCGGCGCCTTGCTGCTCGCGCTGGCCTGGCCGGCGGGACTCGCGATCGTGGCGGCCCTGCTCTTCGCCCGCGGCATGGGCGGGCCCGGGCGCAGCCGGCCGACCGTGAAGCCGGCCCGCGCGATCGGACCGCACGGGCCGTAGGTGCTGGGACGCAACGGTATCCGGGCGGCCGCACACCGGTTGTCACAGCGGCTGCAGAGTGCTTCCCAGTGGCCGGTCGCTGTCGCTGTGCAGATCGGCGATGGCCTCGGCCAGCAGGGGCGCGATCGAGCACACTTCGATGGGCGGCGCCGTGTCGGGCAGGGCGATGCTGTCGGTGACCACGATGCGGCGCACACCCAATGCGCGCAGGCGGGTGGCGCCGGCGGCGGTGAGGGGGCCGTGGGTGGCCGCGACGACGATATCGGCGGCGTGGCCGTGCAGCAGGCGCAGGGCCGCTTCGACGGTCGCGCCGGTGCAGATCATGTCGTCGACCAGGACGACGGGGCGGCGCTCGATATCGCCGAGGATTTCGACGGCATTGACGACGGCGCCGCTCTGGCGGAATTTGCGCACGATGGCGACGGTGTCCTGCACGGGTGCGGCGAAGCGCTCGGCGAGCCGGGCCGCGCCGAGATCGGGGGCCACCACCACGGTGTGCCCGGACGGGTCGAAGCCCAGGTGCCGGGACAGGACGGGAACGGCGGTGAGGGTCTCGACCGGGATCGGGCTGACGGCCGCGAGTTCGGTGGTGTGCGGATCCATTACGACGAGCCGATCGGCGCCGGCGCGGGCGATGGCGTCCGCGATCATCCGCATACCGGGCGTGGCGCCGGAGACCGCGCCCGGATCCGGGCGGGTGTAGGCGAAATAGGGCACCACCGCGGTGATCCGGCCCGCGCGCTCGCGGCGGCAGGCGTCCAGCAGGAGCAGCAGCTCGACCAGGTGATCATTCACCGGCGGCGCGGTCGGCTGCACCACGTACACGTCGTCGCCGCGAACGCGCCGCACGACCGGGCGCAACTCGCCGTCGGCGAAGCGTTCCGGGACGACGACGGTGGCGGTGGTCTCGAACTGCTCGGCGATCGCCATCGCCAGCCGCGGGTTGGCGCTGCCCGAGAGGATGTGCGGAGAAATCATGACCTCTTCCCTTTCCCGAAGGCCTTGCCGAACCGGTTCCGGCGTCCTGCCTCCAGCGTCCTGCTCGCCCGGCCGGGCCGGGCAGATTCGATCGGCTCCTGACCACGGGCCGTTGGTCCCGCGCCGGGTCTTCGCGTATTCATGGGTTCACACCGCGCCGGCGGGGCGGGACACGGCCATTGCCCGGGCTTCCCGGCAGGCGGCGGTGGGCACCAGCATGACCGGCACCGAGGCGGCCGCGACGGCCCTGCGCACGCTCTGCGCGCGCCCGGGCAGCAGTCGCTGTGACCAGCCGAGCACGATCAGATCGGCCTGTTCGGTCGCGACATCGACGATCGCGTCCCCGGGCACCCCGCTGCGCAGCGTCAGCGTCTGGCACAGACCGGGGAAGTAGGGCGCGCAGTACCGGGCGAGGAATTCGTGTTCCCACGAATCGCGGGCGTGCGCCGCCTGATCCCAGTGTGCGGGAACGGTGCTGCGATCGAAGACGTGCAGGACGACGATCTCGACGCCCGCCGCCCCGAACAGCCGCACGGTCTCCGACACCGCGTGCGCGGCCTCGTCGGTGCCGTCCAGCGGCACCAGCACGCGGTCGATATCGTATGGCGCGGCTGTCGTGTCGGCGGGCACCACCACGATGGGAACCGTGCAGCGCCGCAAGACATCCCATACTCCGTCGTCATTGGCGACGATGCCGAGCACGGCGTCGGGATCGGCGAGCGCCCGCACGAAGTCGGCGGCGGCGATGTCGGCGGGCACCGAGTGCACCGAGGCCTCCATGACCTTCGCGAGCGTTCCGGCGACCGCGAAGGCCGGCTCCGAGGAGCGGACGATTACGTGATTCATTGTCTTCCTTTCCTTGTTGCGGGCCAGCGCGATTCGCCCGTCACGATTTCGGCGGGATGAGCGCCGACCGCGACCGTCACCGGCCCGTCGGTGCGGATCTCGATACCGGTCCGCGAAACCGCCACGCGCACACCCTGTCCCAGCGCGCGGAAGGAGATCGCCAAGCGTGACCAGCGCGCGGGCAGGATCGGCCGTACCCGCAGCACTCCGTCGCGGACCCGCACCCCGGCGAAGCCGGTGAGCATCGCCTGCCACACTCCCCCGAGCGCGGCCATGTGCAGTCCGGTGGCGGTGGTTCCGGTGCGGTCGTCCAGGTCGACCCGCAGGGCCGGGCGCAGCATCTCCAGCGCCGCGTCGGGCCGGCCCGCCCGCGCCAGCAACAGGGCCAGCACCGCCGGTGACAGCGACGAGCCGTGCGTGATGCGTGATCGGTAGAAGTCGAGATTGGGCCGCAGGGTCGCGGGCGCGACCTCTTCGGGCACCAGGTAGTGCAGCATCAGCGCATCGGGCTGTTTGATCAGCTGCGAGCCGGTGACCCGGCGCTGACCGAGCAGGACGTCCGCGGCGACCGGTGGCGGCGCGACGTCCATCGCCCGCAGCGGTTCCAGCCCGAAGTAGCCGCGGAACTGCTCGTAGCGCCCGTCGGGTCGCAATTGGTCGACAATGCGATCGGCCAGTTCCCGCCACTCCGCGAATTCCCTTGCTTCCGTGCGGTTTCGCGGTTCGAGCCGCCCGGCGCGGCGCAGGTTCCATCGCGCCATCACATTGGTGAACGCATTGTCGTCGACCGATTCGTGGTATTCGTCGGGGCCGATGACCCCTTCGAGATGGGCCCGTCCCAGGGCGTCCACGCGCACGCGCGAGGCCCAGTAACGGGCGGTCTCGACGAACAGCTCACGCGCGGTGGTCTCGGCGAAATCGCGCCGGCCGGTCCACTGCGCGTAGCGGTCCGCCGCCCACGCGACATCGGCGGTGATGTGTTCCGCGCGGGTTCCGGTGTGGATGGGAACCGAGGTGCCACCGAGGAATCCGGCGCGCGGGGTGACATCGCCGCCATCGGCCGCCGACTCCCACGGGAATCGGGCGCCCCGGTATCCCTCCGCGCGAGCGCGCTCCCGCGCCGCCTCGAGCCGCCGCAGCCGGTAGGTGACCATCGCTTCGGCTGCCTCCGGATCGATGCTCACCATCGCGGGCATTACGAAAACATCGGCGTCCCAGAACACATGGCCGCGGTAGCCGGTGCCGGCGATACCGCGCGCACCCACCGCGGACTCCCCGTGCCGCCCGGCATTCGTCCACAGCTGATACAGCGCGAACCGCACCGCCAGCGCGGTCTCGGGATCATCGGGCAGCTCGATGCCGGCGGTGGACCAGCGCCGCGCCCACGTCGCGCGATGCGCGGCCAGCAGATCGTCCACGCCCTGCTTCCACGCCTGCCGCAATTCCGCGACCACCGCCCCGGCGCCGTCGGCCGCGGGGCTGTCGGCGCGCACCACCGCGATCCGGTCGACCCGGCATCGCCCATCCAGGTCCGAACGCCGTTGCGCCGCGGCCGACACGATCGCAGCGCCCGCGTCAGATTCCATTCGCACACAGCGGGTTCGCGTGTCCGGAGGGCCGGGTGCGCGCACCTGGATGTCGGTCACGACGGCCGCCGGATCCGGCGAGGCCGCGCACAGCGGGTGTCCCGCGTCGATGCGTGCCGGCGAGGTCTCCACCCGCATGGCCATGACACCGGGACGGTCGGCGCAGGCGAACCGCATACTGCGGAAATCCCCGAGCACATCGACCCGGTACAGCACGCCCGCGCGCAGGTCGAGCACCCGTTCCGCGGCCATCGGGGGCGGGTCCAGCCTCACGGCGGTCCACACCGGTCCCGGCATCAAATGCTGTTCGGGCCCCGCGCCCGCATAAACACCCGCCACCAATACCCCTGCCGCCGGGTCGCTCTCGTCCTCCTCCGGCATCCCGCGGGTCGCGCTGCCGCCGGACCCCACGGTGAATACCGCCGGATTCGCCACTTCCGGTCGCGCGCCGTTCTCCCGCACCGTCCAGCTCGCATCCCATCCACCGTCGGCCAGCGGTACGCTCGCCGAGATCGTCACATCGGCTACAGGGTCCATCGCTCATCTCCCCGAAGTCGTGCCGCGGATCCGTTGTCACCCTCGACGATCCGCCATCCCGGCGCGCTCCGGCAGGGTAGAAGGACCTTGTGCCCAACCCATTTCGACCCTGCGCCGCAGTGCGTCCAGCGTCCCGCGGCACCCGGGCACGCGAATGCCCGCGCCATGGTGGCGCGGGCACGGGTAGTGGCTCACTCGCCGGACTTCACCTCGACTTTCCGCGTCAGCGCCTCGGGCTGCTCCTTCATCGGGACGCTGACCGTGAGAACGCCGTTGGCGTAGCGGGCGTCGACGCTCTCCTCCAGTGCGCCCGCGGGCAGGGTGACCGTGCGTTCGAAGGAGCCGTAGCGGAATTCGGAATACCGCTTGTCCTCCTTCTTCTCGGTGCGCTCGGCCTTGATCGTCAGATGTCCGTCGCCGACGGTGACCTCGACATCCTTCGCCGGATCGATGCCGGGCATTTCGACGCGAACGACGTAGCGGCCCTCCTCGACCGATTCCTCGACCCGCAGCAGATGCGGACCGAACATCGATGCCCGCACGGCCAGCGGCGCGCCGAACGCATTCCAGAGATCGTCGAAATCGGGCAGCAGCGTACCCGGCTGACGATGGACCGGAAGCAGACTCATGGTTCCTCCCAAGGGAATGGATAGTGTTCCGACACACTCAATCTCGCTCAGTGCCCGGATCGATCGATAGGGCATCCGGTAGTGGGAAACGAGGACGGCCGGCCCCGGGGATATGACCGAAGGCCCTGCCGGAATCACGCTCGGCGGGCGCGTGCCCCGGGTGCCCTCAGGTGTCCAGATCCCTATGCCGGAATCCGGCGAATCCCAGGGCGGCCAATGTCATTGCGACGGCGGCGACGATCAGCAGTGGCGCCGCGGTGGCCGATTCCAGCGGCGCCCGGGGGATGTGGGTGAGCGGTGAGGCGTCGTCGAACCAGCCCGGCAGATCGAAGGATTCGACGAACAGGACTCCGACGACGCAGTAGGCGAACGCCGTCCACGCCACCGCCGCGGCGGCTCGGGGCAACCAGCCGAAGGCCAGCACGGCCACCGCGATGATCGCCCAGACCGCGGGCAGGTAGACGAAGGCGACGGTGGTGACACGCGGGACCTGACCCGCGTCTCCGATGGTCAGGGCGTAAGCCGAGCCGGCGGCGAAACCGCCGCAGGCCAGTACGATCGCACTGCCGGCCAGGGCGATGGTGAGATGGCTCGCCAGCCAGGCGCGGCGGCTCACGACGGCGGCGAGCACCGGCTCGGCGCGGCCGGCGGCCTCCTCGCCGTGCGCGCGCAGCACGCTGCTGATTCCGTAGGCGGAGGCCACCAGCGCGAACATCGAGATCGTCAGGGCCAGATAGGCATTCACCGCGTCGTCGGCGCCGCCGGGGATGAAGGCCGCGAGTTCGGGGTTGTCGTCCAGATAGTCCTGGATGCTGTTCACGAACGATCCGTAGGCCGTCCCGAGGGTCAGGGCTCCGATCATCCAGCCGAGCAGGGATCCGCGCTGTAGACGCCAGGCCAGGCCGAGCGGCGACCCCAATGCCCGGGACGCCGTCGGGCGGCCCATCGCATACGGGAGCAGTCCGGCCCCGAAGTCGCGCCGGTCCAGCAATGCGAAGGCGAGGGCGATCAGCGCGGCGGTCGCGAAGACGAACAGCAGCACGGGCCACCAGCGGTCGTCCACGAACGGATAGGTGCGCTGGCCCCACCCCATGGGCGAGAGCCAGGAGAGGCCGCCGTCGCCGACATCGCCCACGGCCCGCACCACGTACGCGGCCGCCAGCAGCAGCGTGACGGAACCGTAGACGCTGCGCGGGTTTTCGAACACCTGGGCCGCGACCGCCGCGACCGCCGCGAACGTGATGCCCACCCCGGCGACGGCCACGGCCAGCAGCAGCGAGCCGCCCACGGGCAACCCGGTTCCGGCCGATGCGGCGAACAGGACGGGTATCGCGATCAGATCGGCGAGGGCGGCCAACCCCAGTGCGGCGACCGCGGTGGCGCGGCGGCCGACTCGCGCGGATCGGATCAGTTCCGCGCGCCCGGTCTCCTCATCCGAGCGGGTGTGACGGCCGACGAGAAACATGTTCATCAGCGCGATCACGATCGCGAGATAGGCGAAGATCTCGAAGACGACCTCGCCGCCGATGGTGTCGAGCAGCCGTGTCGGACCGGCCATGGCCACGGTCGCAGCGCTGCCGCTCATGGTCTCGCGCAACCGGGCCAGCTTCTGCGGGGTGTCGTAGAACTTCTGGCTGCCGACGGACTGGAAGGCCAGCAGCGCCGCCGCGCCGAGCAGCCAGCAGGGCAGGCTGAAGCGTTCGCGGCGCAGGGCGAAGCGCAGCAATATGCCCGCGCCCGTGCCGATTTCGCCGACGGCGATACGGGAGGCGAGGGTGGCGGTCATGACAGCTCCGCGCCGACCGGTTCGGAGCGGTAGTGCCGCAGGAAGATATCCTCCAGCGTCGGCGGCACACTGGTCAGGCCGCGTACGCCGCGCTCGGTGAGCGCGCGCAGCGCGGTGTCCAGATGCGCGGTGTCGACATCGAATTCGATGCGGGAATCCTCGCGCACCACATTGTGCACCCCTGCCAGATCCTCGAAACCCGTTGCCGGATATTCCGTCTCCGCGGTGATCGTGGTGCGGGTCAGATGCCGCAGCTCGGCCAGGGATCCGCTCTCCACGGTCCGGCCGCTCCGGATGATGCTCACCCGATCGCAGAGGGCCTCGACTTCGGCGAGAATATGGCTGGACAGCAGCACCGTCCGGCCCGCCTCGCGCAACTCCCGCACACAGGCCCGGAATTCGGCCTCCTTCAACGGATCCAAGCCGACAGTCGGTTCATCGAGCAACAGCAATTCGGCATTCGACGCCAGCGCGGCGATCAGCGCGACCTTCTGCCGGTTGCCCTTCGAATAGGCTCGCGCCTTCTGCCGCGGATCCAGCTCGAACCGTTCCAGCAACTCCGCGCGCCGCCGCCGGTCCACCCCGCCGCGCAGCCGGCCCATCAGGTCGATCACCTCACCGCCGGTAATGCCCGGCCACAGGGCGACCTCGCCGGGCACGTACGCCAGCCGCGCGTGCAGCGCGACGGCATCGTGCCACGGATCACCGCCCAGCAGCCGGACGGTGCCGCCGTCGGCGCGCAACAACCCCAGCAGGATTCGGATGGTCGTCGTCTTCCCGGAGCCGTTCGGCCCCAGAAATCCGTGCACTTCACCGGCGTTCACGGTGAGATCCAGCCCGTCGAGAGCTGCCACCGTGCCGAACGTCTTCCGGAGGCCGGCGATGAATACTGCGGGATAGGTCATGACCCTATCGTCGGCAGCCCGGGGGCGGCCGAGTAGTTCCATTGTGCGCAAGGGCGCAGGTCCAATGCCTCTTCATCCGGGGACCCGGGCCCCTACTCGCGCCGCTCTCGTGATTGCTCGAATGACTGAACGGCCGCGTGCCACCGGAAGACAGCGGCGCCCGCGGTCCGATGAAGGAGAAATCCATGTTCAGCAATGACATCCACCGCGGAGGCCCGGCATGACCCTCGATTCGCGCGCACGAGCATTGCTGCTGGCCGTCGTCGCGGCCGCGCTCATCGGCCTGATCGACGCCGCGACCGCGCGGACCTGGGACCTGGTCGCGATTTTCGCGGCGATCCTGGCGCTCGGCGGGCTCGCCGCCGCCCGGCTGGGCGGGCGGCGCACGGTGAGCCTGCGCGCCGACCTCGCCCGCTGGCTGACGCTGCGGGCCGCGGAGGGCGGCGAACCCACCGGCCGGCTCGCCGACCGGGCGGTGGCCGCCTACCGGGCCGGACTCACCGGCGGCCCCGACGAGGGTGAAATCTCATGACCAGCACCGTTTCTCAGGTCACGGCACCGGCCGGCGCAGAGACGGTCCGCATTCTCGACGGCAGCGGCGCGGGCGGGCAGCTGGTCGGCGGCAAGGCCGCCGCACTGGACCGCCTCATCGGCTGGAACATGCCGGTGCCCCCCGCCGCGTGCGTCACCGCCGCGGCCTACCGGGCGGTCGCCGCCGAGCCCGACGTCGCCGCGCTCCTGCGACGACTGCGCGGCGGCGAGCAGATCCCCGCCGCCGCCATCGATGCCGCGTTCCAGCACGCCGGACTGCCCACCGAGATCATCGCGCAGTTGCGCGAAGCCGTCGCGCGGATCAGTGGCGGGCGGGCGGTGGCGGTGCGCTCCTCGGCGACCGTGGAGGATATGGACGCCTCGTCCTTCGCCGGTCAGTACGAATCGGTCCTCGATGTCGACGCGGCCGCCGCCGATGCGCTCGAACACGCTGTCCTGACGGTGTTCTCATCGCTGCACCATGCGGCCCCGCGCGCGTACCGGCGGGCGCTCGGCATCGACGAGGGCGACGTCGCCATGGCCGCGCTCATCATGCCCATGGTGCCCGCCCAGCGCAGCGGCGTGCTCTTCACCCAGGATCCGACCGGCCCCGATGGGACGGTCCGCATCGAAACCGTCACCGGATTGGCCGATGTGCTGGTGTCCGGCAAGCGAACTCCGCGGGTGCTGCGGATCGCGGACGGGTCGCCGCCGCCCGGCTCCGGCCCGGAGGTGGCCCCGCTGCTGGCGACCGCGCGGGAGATCGAACGGCGCGCCGGCCGGCCACAGGATGTCGAATGGGCGTGGGACGGCAGCCGATTGTCCATTGTGCAGGCGCGGCCCATCACCGTGCGCGCCGACGCCGCCGACCCGTTCGACAGCCCGGCCGCCGAACTCACCGGCCGCCATCACACCACCGCCGGCATCGCCGAGATGCTGCCCGGGGTGTTGCCGCCGCTGCGCTGGGAGGTCTGTTCGTTCCTGGTCGAGGAGGGGCTGCGCGGCCTGCTGCACGGGCTCGGCTCGCCGCCCGACGGGCGGGCGCCGCATCGGCTGCTGCGGCGCGTGCACGGCCGCGCGGCCCTGGACGCGGACCTCGGCGGCAGCATCGCCGATACCGCGCCCGCGCGGTCCCGGGTGGCGGCGGCCCGGCATCGGCTCCGTGCCGCGGCGGTGCGCCGGCGGGCTCGTTTCGATGCCGACGTGGTGATCCGGGCGGCGAGCGAAATCGACGCTGCCGCACCGGATCCGGGTCCCATGCCGGACGACGAGCTGCTGCGCTACCAGCTCGCGCTGCTCGACCTCGGGGTCCGGGCCATGACCGCGGAGGTCAGCGTCGCCGCCGATGCGGGCGCCATCCGCGCCGGGCTGCGGACGGTGCTCGGCCGCTACGCCCCCGGACCGGAAGCGGGACGGCTGGCGGATCTGCTGGCGGTCCCCGCCACGACCGTCACCGTCTCCGCGCGCGCCTCGGCGGCGATACCGGGCGGCCCGACCTGGCTCGAATCGCACCGCGAACCGCCCCCGGCCGCGCGCGCCCTGCACCCCGAGGCCTTCGACCACGTCATGCACGACATCGAGGCGAGCACGCGCTGGCCGGAGTCCGCTCCGGGCCGATGGCTGCGGCAACGGCAGATCGAACGGCTCGCCCACGAGGCCGCCGCGCAACTCGAGCGACGCGAACGCGCCAAGCAGGCGATCATGCTGCTGGGCGGTGAGATTCGGCGCGTGCACCTCGAGATCGGCCGCCGGCTCGCCGGCTCCGGCGCGCTGCCCGCACCGGCCGATGTCGAACTGCTCACCGTCGCCGAAGTGCGCGGCGCGCTGCGCGGGCGCCCCGCACCCGCTCCGGCGCTGCTCGAACGCCGCCGCCGCTGGCTGACCCGGCACGAGCAGCAGGATCCGCTGCCACAGCACTTCCACGGGCGGCCCGCGCCCGCCGCCGCACCCGCACCCCTCGGCCGGCGGCTCACCGGTTGGGCGGCGGGCAGCGGCCGATTCCGCGGCACCGCACGCTATCTCACCGCATCCGACCAGCCGATCGGCCTGGACGAGGTGCTGGTCGCGGTGACCACCGACCCGTCCTGGGCGCCGCTGCTCATGCGCTGCGGGGCCATGGTCATCGAACAGGGCGGCCCGCTGTCGCACGCGGCGATCCTGGCGCGGGAATTCGGGGTTCCGGCCGTGTTCAACCTGCCCGGCGCCGCGCGCGCTCTCGACGGGCGCCGGGTGGAGGTCGACGGCGACACCGGCATCGTGACACTGCTCGACGACGAGGTCCGGTCATGACATCCTCCGCCCGCGCCCGCCGCCGCGCCGAACTGTTCGGCGCCGACGGCCTGCACATCTTCGTGCCCGCGGTCATGAGCGTCGGGCTGCTGTTCTGGCTGGCCAGCGAACTGCGGGAACTGGTGCGCCACAGCGACGACGCCTCACGCGCCAAACGCGCCGGTATCGACGGCCACGCGGTCGCGCGCCTGACTCTCGGTGCGCGCGAACCGGATCCGCCGGAACGCCGCGGCTTGCGCCCCCGCCCGGTCTATCTGCTCACCGCGCTGGCCCTGCTCGGCGGCACGGTGTACGTGACCATCGGGTCGGTGGCCAACTACTTCCAGCAGCCGGGCTGGGTCGCCGATATCGCCTGGCTGCTGTGGGTTTCGCTGCTGGTGGGCGCCGCGGCGTGCTGCTATGGCATCGTGGCGGCCATCGTGTTCGCGCGGTATCCGACGCCGCCGCGGCGGTTGAACCGCGTGCTCACCACCTCACTGCTGACCACCAGGCCGGTGGACGGCGCGCAATGGCAGGGGCGGCCGTCCTGGCGGCTGGGGGCCGGATTCATGACCGCCGCCGCCGTATCCGGGCTGCTGTCCCTGGTCGTGGGCGCTTCGCCCTACGTGGTGGATGGTTTCGACCATTATGTCGCCGACTGGTTCGACGGCATGTCGGTCGCGTTCTGGACGCGGTTCACGAATCTGGCCTTCGCCACGCCCACGATCCTGGCCTTGGCGGTGCTGGTCGGCCTGGCCGCCATGCGCTGCCGGGCGCTCGCCGTGTCCTATGCCGCCGCAACCGGTTTCGGGCTGCTGGCCAGTGTCGTGCTGCGCGGCATCATCGAGCGGTTCCGGCCCCCCGACGGGCCGCTGGCCGGCGCGTGGGATTCCTATCCGTCCGGCCATGTCATCCAGGCCGTCATCGTCGCCGGGCTGGTCCCGCTGGCCGCGGCCACATTGCTGGGGCGGCGTTCGGTCGTCGCCCCCCTCACCCTGGTGCTCGGGTCCGCCGCCGCCGGCACCGCCTTCGACCGGGTCGCCGACGGATTGCACTGGCCCACCGATGTTCTCGGCGGTGCGGCCATCGGCCTGATGCTGGTCCTCGGGGCACGCTGGATCATCGACACGCCCCGCGCGCACGTCGCCTGCCGTGGCTGCCCGTGGTCGCCGGCCGAGTCCGCGCACCCGCACCCGCCGCACGGGTCCATTCCGTTCACCGTGCCCGCGGCCTCGGTGGTGCGGATGCTGGCGCATCTGTCGGCCGCCGCGGTCGCGGTGACCCTGGCCGTGCTCACGGTGACCGTCGGCGTGCCCGCCAGCGGTGAGGGATTCGTCTTCGGCTCCGATATCGAGCGGCCGGTCCAGCTGGCGCTGGCGGGCGTGGTGTCGCTGGGCGCTCTCGTGGGGTGGCGCTGGGAGGCGGTCGGGGCGGTGCTGATCGCTTTCGCCGCAACCTGTCTGGGCATCTTCGCCGCGATCGAGTATCAGCCCGGCTATGCCATCCTGCTGACGGCGGGAGCCCTGGTGCCCGCGGTCATGCTGTGGCTGAGCTGGCAGCATCGCCGCACCGCGCTGGAGCTGGTCGTGCTGGCGCTGGTGACCATGCTGCTGCTGGGCACGACGTGGGTGGGCGCGAATCGGGTGTACGCCATCTATTTCGGTCCCACGCATCCGGCGAGCACGGCGCCCGCGCTCGCCGTGGACCGGGTCGAATGGGTGTGGTCCGGCGCGCTGCGCGCCGACGGCGTGACGGTCACCGCGCGGCTCGCATCGGGCCACCGGGAGGCTTTCCTGCGGCTGCAGCCCCGAGACGGTTCGACGGCGGTGGACACGGCGGCGGTGGACGCGGGGGACCATCGGATCGTCCGCCTGAACGCCGACGGCCTGCGCCCCGCGACGGCCTACACCTACACCCTCGTCGTCGACGGCGTCGCCGACTCCTCGCGCGGCACAGGGCATTTCATGACGCCATCGGAGGGGCCCATGTCCTTCCGGGTCACCGCGGGCGCATGCGCCCGGGTCGGCTCCAACGGGGCCGTCTTCGACGCTCTCACCGGTGAACACCCGCTGTTCCACCTCGCACTGGGCGACCTGCACTACGCGAATATCGAAGCCACCTCCACCGGGCCGTTCTACGACGCCTACGACCGGCTGCTGACACAGCCCGGACAAGCGGCGTTCTACCGCAGCGCACCGATCGCCTACGTCTGGGACGACCACGACTACGGCCCCAATGATGCCGGTGCGGCCTTCCCGGGACGGGCGGCCTCCCGGACCGCCTTCGACACCACGGTTCCGCACTATCGGTTCGTCTCCCCGGACGGCACCGTGAATCAGACCTTCACCATCGGCCGGGTGCGTTTCGTGCTCACCGATTCGCGCTCGGCCGAGACCGCTGATTCGCTGCTCGGCGCGCCCCAAACCGATTGGCTCATCGACGAACTGGTGCGCTCGAGCCGCACGCACGCCCTGGTGGTGTGGGGCAGTTCGCTGCCCTGGATCAGCGGTGCACAGCCCGGCGGCGACGGCTGGCCCGGTCACGCCGGCGAACGGCAGCGCATCGGCGAGGCGATCGCCGGCGCCGGAATCCGGAATCTGGTGATGGTCTCCGGTGACGCGCACATGGTCGCCATCGACGACGGCACCAACAGCGACTACTCCGCGCGCGGCGGGTACGGGTTCCCGATTCTCAGTGCCGCGGCGCTGGATCGGCCCGGAAGCGTCAAGGGCGGACCGTACAGCGAGGGCGTCTTCCCGGGCGGCGGCCAGTACGGCGTCCTCGATATCACCGACAACGGCGCCGAGGTCAGCGTCACGCTCAGCGGTAAGCGCTGGGACGGAACGGTTCTCGCCAGTCTGACCTTCACCGTTCCGGGCGGGCGAACCTGACCGCGGCAGCGCACTGGGGCCTTTCGCGCACGGTGGCGGGGTCCATCGGCCCCTGTCCGCGGTGCCGGGGCCGACCGAGACTGGGTAGTGCCCGACACCTACCACGGAGGCAGCATCATGAAGGTCGAAGAACTGTTCGCGGCCGCGAAGGACAGCGCTACGGTGAAACGCGTCTACGCCGAACCGGTCGAGCGGGACGGCGTCACGGTGATCGCGGCGGCCGCGGTCTCCGGGGGCGCGGGCGGCGGTGGCGGCCATGACAAGGACGGGCAGGAGGGATCCGGCGGCGGTTACGGCATCGGCGCCAAACCGGTCGGCGCCTTCGTGCTGAAGGACGGGCAGTTGCGCTGGCAGCCGGCCGTCGACGTCAACCGGGTGATCACCGTCGCCGGGTTCGTGATCGCGATCGCGATGATCATCGGTGCGCGCCTCGCCAGAGCCTACGAGCGGTAGCGGTGACCACCACGTTCGCCGGGTTGTCGTCCGCCGAGGCGGCGACCCGGCGGGCCCGCGACGGCGCCAATATCCTGCCCCAGCCAGCGCCGGTGCGGTGGTGGCAGCGCGTCGCCACCCAGTTGCGCGATCCGCTGATCATGGTGTTGCTGGTGGCCGCCGCGCTGACGGCGGTGATCGGCGACTGGACCGATATGTCGGTGATTCTGCTCGTCGTCGTGGTGAATACCGCGGTGGGAGTGGGTCAGGAGCTGCGTGCCGACCGGGCGATCTCGGCGCTGTCGCAGCTCACCGCGCCCACGGCGCGCGTGACCCGGGACGGGCAGCAGGCGCAGATCCCCGCCGCCGAGGTGGTGATCGGTGATCTGCTGGTCCTCGCGGAGGGCGATATCGTCCCCGCCGACGCGACGGTGACCGAGGCCATGTCCCTGCTGGTCGACGAGTCCGCCCTGACCGGCGAATCGGTGCCGGTGGACAAATCGGTCACCGGCGACCGCGCGCTGTCGGCCGGGACCGTCGTGGTGAAGGGCCGCGGCCGGGCCGTGGTCACCGCCATCGGCGCGCGCAGCGCCACCGGCCGCATCGCGCGGTTGCTCGAGCAGCGCGAAGGGCTGACACCCTTGCAGCGCAGGCTCATCGATGTCGGCCGGCTGCTGGCGGCCGTCACCGTGGGACTGTGCTTGATCGTGCTCGGTCTGGGACTGGCGCGCGGTGAATCGGTGGAGCTCATGGCCGTCACCGCCATCAGTCTCGCGGTGGCCGCGGTTCCCGAATCGCTGCCCGCCGTGGTGACCTTGAGCCTGGCGCTCGGGGCGCGGCGGATGGCGGATCGGCACGCGCTCATCCGCAAGCTGCCCGCCGTCGAGACGCTCGGGGCGGTCACGGTGCTGGCCACCGACAAGACCGGCACCCTCACCGAGGGACGCATGGTCGCCCGCCGGATCTGGACCCCGGCAACGGAATTCACGCTGGAGGACATCGACCCCGCCAGCGCGGCGCGACCGCGCGGCGAAGCCGAACAGCTGCTGTCGGCGGCCGCGCTGTGCAACGACGCGCACCTGATGCCGCCCGATGGCGCGCAGCAGGGCGAGGCATTCCTGGGCGATCCCACCGAAATCGCGCTGCTGTCCGCGGCTTTCCGGTTCGGCGTGGATCGCGACGCGCTGCTGGCCCGGTCGCCGCGCTGTGCCGAGCGCCCGTTCGACAGCGATCGCAAACGCATGAGCACCGTGCACCGGCTACCCGACGGCCGCTTTCGCGTCATCTGCAAGGGCGCTCCCGAAGCCCTCCTGAATTCCGCCGTGCTGGCCGATGATCCGGCCTTGCTGCGGCGCGCGGCCGATCGCGCGGACGAACTGGCGCACGACGGTTTCCGGGTGCTGGCCGTCGCCCAGGGTGATCGCGACGATATGCCCACCGCCGCGGAGGATCCCGAGCACGGGCTGCACCTGCTCGGCTTGATCGCCATCCTCGATCCGCCCCGGCCCGCCGCGGCCGCCACCATCGCCGCGTGCCGCACCGCGGGCATCCGCCCGCTGCTGATCACCGGCGACCATCCCGGCACGGCCCGCGCGATCGCCATGGACACCGGGATCATCGCCACCGGCGATCCCGTCATCGACTGCCGCACCTATCCCGACCGGTTGCCGGACGCGACCGTCTACGCGCGCGCCACCCCCGGCCAGAAGCTCGACATCATCGAATCGCTGCGCCACGACGGCCAGATCGTCGCCATGAACGGCGACGGCGTCAACGACGGACCGGCCTTGCGCCGCGCCGACATCGGCGTGGCCATGGGCGGGCGCGGCACCGAAGTCGCCCGGCAGGCAGCCGATCTGGTGCTCGCCAACGACGAGCTCGGCACCGTGGTCCACGCGGTCGAGGAAGGCCGCCGCATCTACGCCAATATCCGCCGCTTCCTGGTCTACGGATTATCCGGCGGCACAGCCGAAATCGCGGTCATGCTCGCCGGCCCCCTGCTCGGCCTCCCCCTCCCCCTGACCCCCGCCCAGATCCTCTGGATCAACCTCCTCACCCACGGCCTCCCCGGCGTGGCCCTCGGCGGCGAGCCCGCCGACCCCAACACCATGCGCCGCGCCCCCCGCCCACCAACCGAGAGCATTCTCGGCGCAGGCCTGTGGCAGCGCGTCCTACGCATCGCCCTCGTCCTGACCACCGTCACCCTCGGCGTCGCAGTCTGGGCCCACCACACCGACCGCCCCTGGCAAACCATGGCCTTCTTCGCCCTCGGCGCCACCCAACTCGGCGTAGCCCTGGGCTCCCGAACACGCCTCTTCTCCCTCGCCAACCCCATGCTCCTCGTCGCCGTAACAGCCGCCCTCGCACTACAATCCGCCGCCCTCTACTTCCCCCCGCTCCAAGACCTCCTGCACACCGAGCCCCTCTCCCCCACCGACCTCCTCACCGTCGCCGCCCTGGCCACCCTCGGCTTCCTCGCCGCCCGCCTCGACCGCGCCCTGCATCCCGCCCCTGAACGGGTTAGCCGAGGAACTGAGCTGGTCAAGTGATCACCGGGAACTGGTGGCGGCATCGGCCGAGTAGGGTCCGCCACCAGTTCCCGGTCGATGCCGTTTCGGATCGGATGGGGCTAGCGTGGAGGGGTGAGGTGGGGCCAGTTCGAGGGGGCGGCGCCTGAGTTGGCGACGCTGGTCGGCGCGGGGTTTGCTCGGTTCGGGTTCGGGCTGGTGGGGACGGTTCGGCGCGATGGGACGGCGAGGATCAGTCCGGTGGAGATCCATTTCGTGCGTGGCGAATTGATGCTGGTGATGATTGCGGGGACGTACAAGGTGCGGGATCTCGGGCGTGATCCGCGTGCTCTGGTGCGAACGCCGGTGTGCGATGCCGCGGAGCCGGGGGACGAGAGTTCGGTGCGGGGGCGGGTTCGGGAGGTCGGGGACGAGGGGCAGCGGGCGGCCACTGCGGCGGCGGTCGAGGCGCGCAGTGGGTGGCGGCCGCGGGATTCGTGGCGGTTTTTCGCGGTCGATATCGATGCTGTGAGTCATACCGAGTGGCGGGGTGACGAGATGGTGTTGACGCGCTGGGATGCCGGCCGCGGCCTGCGGCCTGCGGAGCGTCGGCGATTGGATATGGCGGTCAGTGGCTATTTGCGGGTCGTGGAGTGAGCCTGGGCGGCAGCCTGTTTGCTTATGTATGCTGATTTTTGCTTGGCCAAGCAAGAGTGTTGGCCGTAGGGCGGACCGTACGACTTCCAGGAGTGCCGATGAGTTATGCGCCGAATCGACAGTCGCTGGCAGGGCGGCAGGTCCCGGACTGGTACCGCGGTGCCAAGCTGGGGATCTTCGTGCACTGGGGGCTGTATTCGGTGCCGGGGTTCGCAGCGGGCGGAGCTGGGGATTACACGGCATTCATGCGAGATCTCAGCAGCGGCGCGACGACTGCCGATCGGATTCCGTATGCCGAGTGGTATCTCAATTCGATGCGAGTTCCGGGGTCTCCCACCGCGATTCATCATGCGGCCACCTATGGAGAACGGTTCGAGTACAGCGGCTTTCAGGGCGACTTCGAGGACGCTGCCCGGCGGGTCGACTTCGCTGAATGGGCGGAGCTGTTCGCGGGGGCGGGGGCTCGGTATGTGGTGCTGGTGTCACGGCATCTCGATGGGTATCCGTTGTGGCCGAAGGGCATTGGTAATCCGCACGTGGCGGAGGACTATCGGTCGCCTCGCGATGTGGTCGGGGAGCTGTCTCGGGCTGTCCGGGAGCGGGGGCTGCGGATGGGCCTGTACTACTGCGGCGGCATGGACTGGACGTTCCGGACGACGCCGATACGGACGATGACCGATCTGATCCGGCATCAGGCGCTGGGGGCGGAGTACGCGCGCTATGCCGCCGCGCAGTGGCGGGAATTGATCGATGCCTATGCGCCGTCGATTCTTTGGAACGATATGGGCTGGCCGGCCGAGGTGGATCCGCACGAGATCATGGCGCATTACTACGACGCCGTGCCCGATGGTGTGGTGAACGATCGCTGGGTGCAGGCGAAGCTGCCCGGGAATCGGCTCGCCCGGGCGGCGTATCTGCGGTTCATCGGGGTGGCGTTGCGGGCGATGGGCAGGCTCGGCAAACCGATTCCCGACCCGACCAAGGACTTTCACTACGACTTCGCGACGCATGAATACGCCGCGCCCGCCGATGTTCCGTCCGGGGCGTGGGAGCTCACCCGGGGGTTGGGCAGGTCGTTCGGGTACAACGCTGCGGAAACCGCCGCGGATACGCTCACCGGGGGCGAGGTGATCCACCTGCTGGCGGACGTGGTCGCCAAGGGTGGCAATCTCCTGTTGAATGTCGGCCCCGATGGGCGCGGCCGGATACCCGATCTGCAGCGGGAGCCGTTGCGGGCGCTCGGCGCCTGGCTCGCGCGGAATTCGGGCGCAATCTACGACACGGTGCCCTGGGAGCGGTGTTCCACCACCACGACCGATGGACACGCCGTGCGGTTCACCAGCGGTCGCGACGCCGTGTACGCGATCGTGCTCGCCGATCAGCCCGCCGGGGCGATCACCCTGCGCGACGTGGTTATCCCCGCCGGTGCCGCAATCGGGCTCGTGGGTGGCGCGCCCGCGTTGGCCTGGCAGCAACGCGGCGGCGATCTGCAGGTCGAATTGCCGGCCGAGGCCGAGCCGCAACAAGCCGCGCCGCAACAACATGCCTTCGTGCTCGCGATCAGGGGGCTGTGAGGATCGTGGCGGCAAAGCAACGCGACGCGCTCACCGTGACCGAGCAGGCCCGGCGCGCACAGATCGTGCGGGCGGCCATCGACACGATTGCCGAGACCGATTACGCCCGTGCCTCTTTCACCGCCATCGCACGCCGGGCGGGGCTCAGCAGCACCGGGATGATCTCGTATCACTTCGCGGGCAAACAGGACCTGATCGCGGAGGTGATGCGCACGGTTCTGGCCGAATTCACCGATTTCGTGGTGGCGCGCAGCGCGGCCGACACCGCCGCCGGACGGCTCGCCGCATTCATAGTCGCGAACAATGAATTCCTGCGCGAGCATCGCAACCATCTGGTGGCGATGCTGCGCATCCAGACCGCCGCACCCGACAGCGAAAACGCCGCAATCCTGGCGGCTTCGGATCGAGCGAAGCTGGCCGATCTGCTGGCGAGCGGGCAACGTGCGGGCGAATTCCGGGATTTCGACACCGATATGATGGCCGGGTTCATCCTGTCACTGCGCAATGGCGTGATCGCGCGCACTGCCGCCGATCCCGACTTCGATCTCACCACGTGCACAAGCGAACTGCTCACCGTGATCCGGGCCGCCACCGAAGGGTGAGCCGGAAGCTACGAGCAGGATGCCCGAGCGCCCGGTCCCGATCCGGATTCTCGGTGGCCGGCCGCTGCGCCGGGAACGCGGCGAGGACCTCGTCCAGGGTGGGCATGAGACCGATCCCCGTGCCGCGGACGGTGGCCGGGCGGTGCAGCGGTCTCTCGCGCGAGCAGCCATGGACCCTACCGGCGCCGGATCGGCCGCCGAAACCTGTTCGCACGCCCCATCGCAACGTTTCACAGTTCGGATTGCGAGAGTAATTGTGCGAATGGGAATGGGAGTAGGCCGGAGTGAGATATCCTGTGGCGCAGTTGTAGTCGGTCTGCGGGCTCGCCGATCGATTCTTTTGCGCGCCGATAGTCGGCGCTGTCGCGCCTTCGCGATGCGGTCATGTCCGCACCGAATCAATCTGCTGCCGAAGGGTTTGCGAGAATCCCCGCGCGCGGAAACATTGCCGCGAAAGTTCCAATGTGAAATATTGCTGACCGCACCGGATGATCTTCACTGACCGGACACGGCGCGGTGTCTTCTCTCCCGATCATTGCCGTTGTTTCGAGCTGTTCGGGGTCGGCGGTGAGGGGTGCTGGATGGGCTACGGAATGTGATCGCAGCTTCGGAGCAGGAGAGTACCGCCGTGAACGAAACCCGTTTGGACGCGGACGATGTCATGACGAGGGGAGGGAGTGTGGACCCGATCGTCGACATTCCCGTCGACTCGATAGAAACCAGTGGCGCACTGCGTGTGCGCACGGAGTACGGCCGGCATACGAACCTGCTGGCGCGGGCCGAGACCGAGTTGCCGCCGGTCCTCGTGCATCGGCAAACCATGCGGCTGATCGATGGCGCCCACCGATTGCAAGCCGCGAAATCCAGGGGCGCAACCATGATTCGAGCGCGCTTCTTCGACGGCACCGAGGAGGAGGCCTTCGTGCTGGCGGTGCGGGCCAATATCACGCACGGCCTGCCGCTCTCGGTGGTCGAACGCAAGGCGGCGGCGCTGCGGATCATGCGGATGTACCCGCTCTGGTCGGATCGCAAGGTGGCCGAGGTGACCGGGCTGGACCACAAGACGGTCGGCGCGGTGCGCAAGCAGTCGTCTGGGGATGTTCCCCAGACCCGGCAGCGGCTCGGCCGGGACGGGCGCATGCGGCGGGTGCGCGATACGCCCGCGCAGCGCGAGGGTCGCACCGAAAACTGTGCCGGCGGCGGCATTACGCCACCGGCTCCGGTGCCGATGGAGCGGGTGTGCGCCGCGGCGGTGTTGCAGAGTCTGCGACGTGATCCGTCGCTGCGGCTGACCGAGGCGGGACGCACGCTGCTGCGCTGGCTCGATGCCAGCCCGCGCACGCCGACCCAATCGGTGGATCTGGCCGATCGCATTCCCGAGCACTGCCTGAACCTCATTCTGGATATGGCGCGGCAGAATGCGGCCAACTGGCAGGATTTCGCGGCCCGAGTCGGCGATCGCCTGCGCAGTTGAAGGCACGCGCTGATTCGAAAGATATAGCGTAACTGCGCGACCCTGTGGACGGTTGCGCGGTTGCGCTATTTCTCTGCGCGAATAGCGCTATGGCACAATGCATTCCCCAGTCGTCCCCAGTCGAGGAAAACGCCTCGAACGTGGTTCTACTTGAATATGAATTCGATGAATCGAAGGGCGAAGCGCCTCACCGCCACCGCGGCGATCGCTTTCGCGGCAACGGTTTTCGCGACCAGCAACGGCGCCCTCGCCCAGCAGCCGACCACTCCCCCGGTTTCCCCGACCGCGCCCACGACCCAAACGGCGCCCACCACCGCGCCGGCACCCACCACAGAGCAGGCGCCGACCACTGAGCAGGCGCCCACTACCGGGCAGGCCCCGACGACCGAGCAAGCCCCCACCACGGGGCAGGCGCCGACTACCGAGCAGGCACCCACGACCGAGCGGGCGCCGGAGGGCACCGATCTCGAGTCCGCGCCGAAGGAGGTGCTGACCGACCCGCAGGGCGTGGTCACCCAGGTGGTGCCGAAGGCGCCGGTGCCCGCTCCCCCGGGCACCCCGGCCGAGGCCCCGGCCGCCGCGGCGGCGCAGGCCGAATCGGTCGAAAAGCTGTTCGGCGGTGAGCCGGTCGGCGATCTCGTCGTCGATCAGGTGCTCGAGATCGGCGAGGGCTCCACGGTGCGGTTGCGCCAGGAGATCAACTCGGTGCCGGTCTACGGCGCGTCGGTGGCCCAGTCACTGGCCGCCGACGGCGCGCTCATCTCGGTGACCGGCGCGCTGACCCAGGAATCGCAGGGCGAGTTCCCCGGCGATGTGAGCGCCCCGCCGGAGGCCGCCGCGCAGACCGCGCTCGCCGCCATTGCCGCCGAGAGCGGGCAGCCCGCCGACCAGCTCACCGTCGCTGGCTCCGAATCCCGCTGGTACGACCCGAAACTCGCATCGGTGGCCGATGCCCGCAGCGTCGCCGTCCCGGCCTATCTGGTCACGGTGGTCAAGGGCGGGGAGACCGTCGAGGATGGCGAGCCGGTGACCTGGTCGGTCTTCGTCGACGCCAACAAGACCGATCAGGTGCTCGACAAGTGGAGCGAGACCAAGCACATCAACCGCGTGGTCTGCGATGCGGCGAGAAAGGTTGTCAGCCTGTCGAACTCCTCGGTCCGATGCGGCGCGACCTCCGCGATCAAACCGGCCCGCACCGAGGGCCAGGGCCCGGCCGCCGTGGCCGATGTCAACAATATCTACCAATTCCTCGGTGACACCGACAAGTTCTATGCCCAGCACACCGCCTTGCGCGATCTGACCGCCCTGATCGGATTCGACACCGGCGACGGCAATGGCAAGGCGCTGCGCGCCACCGTCCGCGTCTGCACCTACCCCAGTAGCGGCGATCCGGGCTGCCCGTACGCCAATGCGTTCTGGAACGGCGAGCAGATGGCCTACGGCGAGGGCGTCAGCACCGACGACATCACCGGGCACGAGCTCACGCACGGCGTGACCGAACGGGTCAACGGGCTGGTTTATCGCAATGAATCCGGCGCGATCAATGAATCGATGTCGGATATCTTCGGCGAACTCACCGACCTGACCAATGGCAGCACGGACGATACTCCGCAGAACCGCTGGAAGCTGGGTGAGGGCAGTTCCCTCGGGGTCATCCGCGATATGAACAATCCGGGGGCGCTCGGCGATCCGGATACCTATCGGGGCCCGAACTGGTACAGCGGCAGTAATCAGAGCGCGTTCGTCCACATCAACAGCGGGGTGGGCAACAAGGCCGCGCAGCTGATCACCGACGGCGGCAGCCTCAATGGTGAAACCGTTTCCGGTATCGGCGTCGAGAAGGCGTCGCAGCTGTACTTCACGGCGCAGACCCTGCTGTCGTCGAATGCCACTTATTCGACATTGAGCAGCACGCTGGCGACCGCGTGCCGGACGAATGTGCAGAACAACGTGGCGGGCACGACCGCCGCCGATTGCGCACAGGTGGTCAAGGCCACCAAGGCCGTGAAGATGCCGTCGCTCGACGTATCCGCCTGATTCCCACCGCTTTCGGGGCCGGGTGTCGCATCGCACGGGTGCGACGCCCGGCCCCCTCCCCTCTTGATGCTTCGCGAAAGGGATTGTGTTCCATGTCCATCCACCTTCGTTCCGCCTCGGCGCTGGCTCTCGCACTGAGCCTCATGACGGCCGCGCCGGCAATCGCGCTGCCCGACAACGCCTCCGACGCCACCGCGGGCACGACCGCGGCCACACCCGGTTCCGACGGGCTCGGCGACCCCTACTACCCGCAGGACGGCAATGGCGGGTACGACGCCGTCCACTACGACGTCGCCATCGACTACGACCCGCCGACCCATCATCTGGACGGCACCACCACGGTCACCGCGAAGGCCACCCAGGATCTGTCGGCCTTCAATCTCGACTTCGCCGGTCCCCCGGTCGAATCCGTCGCCGTGAACGGCGCGCCCGCGCAGTTCCAGCGGCAGGGGGAACACGAACTCGTGATCACCCCGGGAGCGCCACTGCCGCAAGGACAGTCGTTCACCGTGGTCGTCGACTACGCCGGGACGGCGGCCGATACCAAGGGCAACGGCTGGACCTACACACCGACCGGCGGCGCCTTCGCGGCGGGCGAACCCCATTCCGCCACCACGTGGTACCCGCTCAACGACACACCGCTGGACAAGGCCACGTTCACCGTCCACGCCACGGTGCCCACCGGCTGGGAGGTGGCGTCGAACGGGATCCGCACCGGCGATGTGCCCGCCGACGGCGGTCACACCGTCACCTGGGAGGCGAAGGACCCGATCATCGGCTATCTGACCACGGTCGCGATCGACAAGTTCACCAAGCTCGAACAGCGGCTGTCGGAGAAGGTGAATCTGGAGAGCTACTTCGCCCCCGACGCGGCCAAGCAGAAGCAGAAACTGGAGAAGCAGCTGCCGGGCGTCCTCACGGTCCTGCAGGACCTCTACGGGTCCTATCCGTTCGAATCCGGTGGCGGCATCTATGTGGACACCGATCTGCGTTTCTCGCTGGAAACCCAGACCCGGCCCATCTACGCGCCGTGGACGGACATGAATACCGTGGTCCACGAGAACGCCCATCAGTGGTGGGGCAATTCGGTGTCGGTGAAGCAGTGGCGTGATGTCTGCCTGAACGAATGCTTCGCCAGTTACACCGCCGACATCCTGTGGCCGGAACGCAAGAACCATCGCGATCCCGACGCCATCTATCTGCGCGCTCTCGCCCGCGCCGAACAGCGCGACATCTGGTCGATACCGCTCTACGACGCCGGCAAGGGCAATGAGTTCACCACCGTCTACTCCCGCGGACCGCTGTTCCTGCACGCGCTGCGCCGCACCATCGGCGACGATGTGTTCTTCACCGCGGTCCGTGATTTCGCGGAGGACCATCGAAACGGCAATGCCTCGATCCCGGAATTGCGGGAGTTCTTCCAGTCCCGCACCGGCGAGGATCTGACGGGCTTCTTCGATGCCTGGCTGAACGGCACCGAGCGGCCCGCGGACGAATACCTGTACCCGGGCAGCCTGGGCGATCGGACCGTGCAGCAGACGGAGGAGGCGCCCGAGTCCGAGGAGGAGGCAGCCTGGCCGTTCGGCGACGGTGACCGGAAATAGGGCCGGGCACTACGATTCGGCCGATAGAGCGGCAGCACAGTGAGAGGCCGGTCCCTCGGGACCGGCCTCTCCATTCGGTGCTATTCGGGTGTGGCGCTGCCGATCAGCCGGTTCAGCCAATCGCTGAGCCACTGCAAAGCCGTGCGCCCCAGCTGGTCGACCACGAGAGATCCATATCCCCCGTGCACGCCGGAGGCGTAGAACTCCGCGATATCGATGCCTTCGTCGAGGAGCGTGCCCAGATCGGTATCCGTGGTGTCGGCCGTATCGGGGAATGCGCTATCGGTGAACATGCCCGGCTCATCCGATATCGCAGCGCCACTGGAGGTTTTGCTCAGCACCGAACCCAGCAGCCCGAGCAATGGACTGTCGCTCTTGCTGATCGCGCAGTACAGATCCTCGGGATGGCATATCGAGGAGACCCGCCCGGTGAGCGCGCCCATGCCCAGCGGCCGGGGATCGGCGATCCCGGTGCCGACCGGACGCGGCCCGACAACGGTTTCCCCCGCCGTCCCCGCCGCCGGATCCGAGAGCAGGCCGACGGCCAGCACCCGGTCGGCGGGCACCGGGCCACGGTCGTTGCCGATGGCGGAGGCGATATCGCCGGCGGCATCGGCGCCCTGGCTGTACCCGGTAATGGTGAACAACGCATCCGGGCACCGCGTGAAGTAGTCGCGCAATACATTCCCCGCATTGAGTATCGCCGTGTTCTTACTGTCGGCGTAGGTGTGGCCGTCGTCGAAGGCGCGGGCGATATAGGGCGTGAAGAAGATCTCCGATTCCGCCCCCTGCTCGCGTTCGACGGCCTCGGCAATCGGCCCGAGCATGCCCACGGGCCGTGTGGGATCGGCCTTCTCGTCGGTTTCCCAGGTGCCGGGAATGAACAGGTTGAATGTCGCCGCGCAACTCGCGGGCGGTGGCGCGGCGGCCGAGGCCACGGCTGCGCAACCCATGGTGAGCCCGGCGGTCACGAGCGCGGTGAATAGACAGCGTATGCACGAAACCGTGCCCTTCTTCGAATTCATATTCCAGTAAAACCACAGTCTCCGAACGTATTTCGAGTGGGGACGACTGGGGAGTCCGGGTTCACGCGCTGATCGAGCGCCGCAATCGCCGGGCCGCGAGCGCGAACAGGACGAGGGCGGTCGCCGACAGCACACCGAGTTCGGTGGCGATATCGGTGATTCCGCCGTCACGGCGCAATAATTCGGCGTAGCCGTCGACCGCCCAGGCGTGCGGCGTCAGGTGTGCCAGCATGCGGACGGCCGGGGTGTAGAACTCGAGCGGCATCATGGTGCCGCCGAGGGCGGCGAACCCCAGGCCGAGCAGCAGCCCGACGGCAATGGCCTGCTGGACGGTACGCATGGTCGAGCCCAGCAGCATGCCCGCACCGGCGGCCGCCAGGGAGAACGCCAGCATGAGGACGACCGCGGCGAGCGGATCACCCCAGCTGACCCCGAAGATCAGGGCCGATCCGAGCATGATGAACGCGCCCTGCACGACCGCCACGCCGAAGCGGCCCAGGGCCGCGCCGAGCACGATCGTCGTGACGTGCGTGGGCGAGGCGAGCATGCGGCGGGCGACGCCCAGGCGGCGGGTTTCGATGAGAGCGGTCGCCGTGGTCAAGGAGGTGATGAAGATGAACAGCACCAGTTGTGAACTCGCACCGGTGTCGAAGCGCCCCAGCTCTTCCGGGAAATCCGCGGTGCCCGCGCTGTGGGCGAGCACGCTGATCCGCGGCGTCCGCTCGGCGGCGTCCTCGGTACCGGCGACGGCGCCGGTGAAATCGGCGCCGGTCTCGGCCGCGGCGAAGCGCGCGGCGCGCAGCATGCTCGCCTCCCGGACGACGACCGCGGTCACCACCGAGCGCACCTGCTCCCCTCGTATGCCGGGGCGCGCCAGGAACCGGACCTCGGCCGCGCCCGACGGCGCGCCCACCGCGGTGTCGTAACCGGCCGGAATCACCACGCCCGCTTCGAGTTCGCCGTGCTCGACCCGGCTGACCAGATCGGATTCACTGCCGATCACGTGCACGTCGATACCGTCGGCCGCCCGCAGCTCGGCCGCCAGCTGCTCGGCCCGCGGCCCGGCGCCGCCGACCAGCACGCCCACCCGCGGTTCGACACCGCCCCCGTAGGCCATCCCCAGAACCAGGATGAGCAGCATCGGGAAGGCGAAAACGAAGAAATAGTTGCTGCGCTGCCGGGAGTTTCGCTGGAGGTCGATGGCCGCGAGCGCGAGTGGTTTCGGGATTCTCACAGCCGGATCACCGTGCCCAGTCGAATGGCGGCGACGGCTCCGGCGACGAGCGCGAACCCGGCGAGCGCCGCCACGGCGGGTCCGATATCGGCCACTCCTCCGCCGGCCAGGTCACCGAACCCGCGCAGCAGCCAGGCATGCGGCGTCACCAGGCTCACTGTCGCTATCGGCCCGCCGATCTCGCTGATCGGGAAGAACGCCCCGCCGAGCAGGCCCAGCACCACCGCCACCACGGACTGGGCGTTCCCGGCGGCGTCCGCGGTGGGCGCCAGCGACGCCACGACCGCGGTGATGCCGGTCGCCGCGAGCACACCGGCGGTCAGCAGCACGGCCACGCCCAGCGGCGGGCCCCAGCGGGCCCCGAGCAGCACGGAGGTGGCCACGACCAGCACCGCCATGCTCGCCAGCCCGAGCAGTGCGCTGACGGTGAGCTTTCCGGCCAGGATCGCGCCGCGCGGAATGGGCGCGGCCAGCAGCCGGCGCAGGGTTCCCCCCGCGCGCTCGTCCAGTATCGAGGTGACGCCGAACTGCACGGTGAAGAACAGGAAGAACACCGACATGGCGACGGCGGAGTAGGTGGTGCTGTCGAGCACCTTGGCCGCCGCCGAGCCGTCGGTGAGCGCGACCGGCGCGGCGGTGTCGCGCGCCCGCGCGGCGGCCTGTCCGGCCTCCTCCGGGGTCAGCGGGCGCTGTGCGGCGACCGCGGCCACCGCGGCCCGGACCGATTGCAGCTCAGCGGTATAGGACTCGGCCAGGGCACGGGCGACGGATGCGCCGATCGGCGCGTCCGCATTGCCGATGACTTCGATCGCGGCGGGCGCCAGGGTCCGCACGGCGGCGCTGAAATCGGCGGGCAGCACGAAGGCCGCGTCGATGGAGCCGTCCGCGGCCAGCCGCTCGGCCTCCGCGCGCGAATCCACGCGGCGCACCGTGAGCACGCCGTCGACCGCCGGCCCGCCGAGCACCTCAGCGGTGAAAGCCGTTGCGGCCGGGCCATGGTCCAGATCGGCCACGGCGTAGTCGAAGGCGCGCGGAGTCGCCGCCGAACCGACCACCAGCTTGAAGATGCCGGCCAATGCCACAGGCAGCACCACCGCCAGCAGGATCGCGGAGCGGTCCCGCAGCCGCTGCCGCAAGTCCTTGCCCGCGATCCACCACACCGCTCGCACCGCGCCCTCCCTAATCCCGCAGGGTCTTTCCGGTGAGGTGGAGGAAGACCGCCTCCAGATCGGGTTCGTGCACGGTGACCGCGCGCACCACCGCACCGGCGCGGCCGACCACGGCCAGCACGTCCGGCAGCGTGGTCCGGGCGTCCTCGACGGACAGATCGAGCCCGTCCGCGGTTGCGGCGACCTGCACGACCGCGGCCATCGCGGCCAGGTCCGCCGCCGCCCGGGTCACCTCGCCCGCCGCGGCCAGTCGAATCCGATCGTGCTCACCGACCAGCCGGGTCAGCTCGCGCGGCGTGCCCTCCGCGATCATCCGGCCCTCGTCGAGAATGCCCACCCGCCGGCACAGCCGCTGCGCCTCCTCCATGTAGTGGGTGGTGTAGAGCACCGACATGCCTTGTGCGGCCAGCGCTTCCACCCCGGTGAGAATCGAGTTGCGACTCTGCGGATCGACGCCGACGGTGGGCTCGTCCAGGATCAGCAGCCGCGGCCGGTGCAGCAGCCCCGTCGCGATGTTCAATCGCCGCTGCATTCCCCCGGAGAACTCCGACACCGTGTCGCCCGCGCGTTCGGCCAGCCCCACGGCGTCGAGCACCTCGGCGATCCGGGTCCGCGCCGCCCGCCCCGATATGCCGTACAGCCCGGCGAAGAACCGCAGGTTCTCGCGCGCGGACAGATCGGGGTACAGCGCGAGTTCCTGTGGCACATACCCGATCTCGGCCTTGACCGCGACGGCGTGCGGGGTCATCCGCCGGCCCGCCAGCCGGATCTCCCCCGCATCCGCGGCGAGGATTCCGGCCACCATGGAGATCGCCGTGGTCTTCCCGGCCCCGTTCGGGCCGAGCAGCCCGTAGGTTTCCCCCGGCGCGATCGTGAACGACAGATCGTCGACGGCGACGAGATCGCCGTATCGCCGGGTCACATGCCGGCACGACAGGGCCGGCCCCGCGGCCGTGCCGCCGGGGCCGGGCGACCGCGCGGTCGTGGTGGCCGTCAGCTTCATCGACACATGGTGCGCCGCAACGGGCGCCGGCCCCCAGGGCGGATGGTCCTCATCCCGGGGGACCTTCCTCCCCCCGCCGTCCGCTCGACAGCGGGTGCGGAGAACCGTGCCGTTCCGGAATTCATATTTCAGTAGAACCACAGCGGCCGTGTGCATTTCGACTGGGGATGTCTGGGGAGTACCGAATTACGTTGTGGTTGTTACCTTTATCCGAGCATCGTCGATCCGATGCCTTTCGGATGGAAATTCATTTCAAGACAGGTGGTTTCGAGCTATGTCTGTTTTCTTGAGCGCCATGGATACCGTGAACTACATTGCCTCCGGTTCCGCCCCGGGCGGCGGCGGCAATTCCCTCGGCAGCGGATCCTCACTCGCCTCCAGCGGTTCCGCGGGCATCGGCATGGGCCTGGTGAAGCTGATTCTCGGCCTGTTCACCTCGGTGATCGGCAACTTCTGAGCGGCGGCGGAGGGTGATGCGGGCCGGTCGGCCGGCCTGCATCACGCCGGGATTCGGCTGCGCCGCACTGTGTTACCGTGGCGAGGAGTCCGTCGTACGGGGTTGTCATGCGAAGCTACAGCGATTATCTGCGCTGGCTGTATCGAACGGGTCGGCCCAATTGGTTTGCCCGGGTGCAGAATCGGGCGTCGGCGTGGTTGTTCGCGCTCGGCGTCGCTCCGCGCAGGGTGGCCGCGCTCGGCATCGTGGGCCGGCGCAGCGGGCGGCTG
The DNA here is from genome assembly GCF_054655275.1 of Nocardia sp. IFM 10818. Lineage (NCBI taxonomy): Bacteria > Bacillati > Actinomycetota > Actinomycetes > Mycobacteriales > Nocardiaceae > Nocardia > Nocardia sp. IFM 10818. The sequence goes on along the minus strand of NZ_BAAHJH010000001.1, from coordinate 3,748,999 downwards.
ATCTGGTTCCCGATAGTGCTCACCGAGGTCGGCGGCCAGCGGTATGTGGTGTCGATGCTCGGCCCGGACGTCAACTGGGTGCGCAATCTGGCCGCAGCCCAAGGCCGGGCGGTGCTGCGCCACGGCCGCCGCGAGGAGGTCCGCCTCACCGAGGTGGAGCCGACGGACAGACCTCCCGTTCTGCGGCGCTATGTGCAGATAGCACCGGGCGCGCGCCCGCACATTCCGGTCGGGCGCAATGCGCCGCTCACGGACTATCAGCGCATCGCCGCGGATTACCCGGTTTTCCGGATCACGCAATAAGGGACAAAAGACCCTGGCGACGGTCGCCGGCGTGGGTAGCGTCGATGATCGTGAAGTCGATTGGGCAGCACCTGCTGTGGTTTCTGCCGATGCTGTGGCTCGGCATGGTATTGGCGATCTCGTTTCTCGAAGCGCCGCTGAAGTTTCGCGCACCGGGGATCACCGTGCCCTTGGGGTTGGGTATCGGCCGACTCGTGTTCCGGGCGTTGAACACCGCCGAGGCCGTGCTCGCGGTGGCGCTGCTCGCCGCGGCGGCCGGCGTGGGCCCCGGGGCCGCGACCTGGTGGTGGCTGGGGTCCGCGAGCGCGATCCTGGCCGTCCAGGTGCTGGCGGTACGGCCGGTCCTCACCCGCCGCTCGAACCGTGTGCTGGCGGGTGCGGACCTGCCGCGATCCTCCGCGCACCACTGGTATGTCGGGCTGGAGATCGCCAAGGTGGTCACGCTGATCGGGCTAGCGCTCGCCGCCGCTCCCTGAGCTGGTGAGCGTGCCGGCCGGGTCGGCGCCGGGCGTCGCGGTCCGCGTGCTCCGCACCGGCTCCCGCGGGCCCTGGTCGAGCCGGAAGGGCGGGTAGTCGTCACGCATGAGGGCGGCATAGGCGAAGACGCGGTAGAACCAGCGGTTGACACCGAGCACGAAATCGAACAGGCCGCGCGGGTAGCGGCCGGTGAACAGCAGCGCCACGGCGGCGATCAGGATGAGCACGCCGAGCAGGCCGATGGTGGTGGTGCCGTCGGTGTTCTCATTGCCGCCGAGCACGACGCCACCGCCGAACAGGGCCGCCAGCACCAGATAGTGCGGGATGGCCAGCAGCCACCACTTCACCAGCACCAGTCCACGGGAGAGCCGTGCGGGGTAGTCGACTTCCAGATCGGCCGGGTAGTCCGCGGCGCCGAGGGTGAACGGCGGGTACTTGTCGGTGCCCAGCGCCGCATAGGTGTAGAACTGCACCCGCCACGACCAGCGCATCACCCCGACATTGAAGTCGAACAGCGATCGCGGATACCGCCCGGTGAACAGGATGGCGAAACCCGCCACCACCGTGAGCACCCAGAAGGCGACCCACAGGAACAACAGCACGACATAGTGCGGGATCGCCAGGATCCACTTCACCAGCCACAACCACCGCGACAGCGGTTCGTCCAGATCGCCGCGTAACCGGACCGGCCCGGCGACGGTGTTCTCGGGATTCATATCGGCTCCTTACCGAGGGCAGTGCGTCGATCCGCTCCGGATCACTGCCGGACACGTGATCTGTTTCCCGCCTTCAGGATTGGCCGCGCCACCGAGCCGGTGCAGGGCCGAACAGCCCCGGGTGCGCGACGAAAGACCCGGGACCGGGCGAGCAATTGACCGAGTGCCCACGGATGGGCCACCAACGTCCCTATCGGCGCGCCCGCGCGCGGGCGAGGGTGGGTACACCGACTCTTCGAGGAGTGAACAGCCGTGAGTATCGCCCGCCGCCTGGCCCTGTTGTTCCGGGTCAAGGCCAATAAGCTGCTCGACCGCAGCGAGGATCCCCGTGAGGTGCTGGACTATTCGTATCAGCGGCAGCTGGAGCTGCTCGCCCAGGTACAGCGCGGGCTCGCCGACGTCGCGACCAGCCGCAAGCGCATCGAATTGCAGGACAACCAATTACAGCAGTCCGCCGACCGATTGCAGCGCCAAGCGGGGCAGGCCGTCACACAGGGCCGAGACGATCTGGCCCGGGAGGCGCTGACCCGCCGGGCGGCCGTGCAGGAGCAGCGGGAGCGCCTGCGCCCGCAGCACGACGAGCTGGCCGCGCAGGAGACGAAACTCACCACCGCCGCACAACGCCTACAGGCCAAGGTCGAGGCCTTCCGCACCCGCAAGGAGGCCATCAAGGCCGGCTACACCGCCGCCGAGGCGCAGAGCCGGATCGGCGAGGCGGTCACCGGCATCTCGGAGGAGATGGGCGATGTGGGGCTGGCCATCCAGCGCGCCGAGGACAAGACCGCGCAACTGAGCGCGCGTGCGCAGGCGCTCGACGAGCTCATCGCCAGCGGTGCGCTCGACGATGCGACCGCGGAACCGGGTGGGCGCGACGACATTCAGGCCGCTCTGGACGCCGCCCGCGGCACCGGCGCCGTCGAGGACGAACTCGCGCATTTGAAGAACCAGCTCACCATGATCGACGCGACACGGCGGGAGGGCTCGCGATGATCATCCGGATTCTCGGCGAGGGCCAGTTCACCGTCGACGATGCGCACGTCACCGTCCTCAACGACCTCGACGATCAGCTGGTGCTCGCGGTCGACGCCGACGACGCCGTCGGATTCGCGCTCACCCTGCGCAAACTGCTCGCGGCCGTCGGCGAACTCGGCGCCGCGGTCCCGGCCGAGGCGCTGCTCCCCTCCGATCTCGTGCTGCCCGCGGCGGACACGCCGCTCGCCGATGTGCGGGCGCTGCTGCGATCCGACGGATTGATCCCGGGATAGCGCCGTGCGCAGCAGGTTCCGCCCCGATCATCAGCTCACCGCGCGCATGGCGCTGACCGTATTCCTGCTCGGGCTGGTGTATGTGGCCTTCATCGCCGCGCTGGTGATGCTCATCGAGCAGGTGGTGGTGGTCCTCGCCCTCGTCGGCGCGCTGCTGTGGGCACAGTTCTGGTTCTCCGATCGAATCGCGCTCTACGCCATGCACGGCCGGATCGTCACCCCGGAGCAGGAGCCCCGCCTGCACGGTGTCGTGGACCGGCTGTGCGCCACGGCGAACATGCCCAAACCACAGGTGGCCATTGCCGATATCGAGCTGCCGAATGCCTTCGCCACCGGCCGCAGCCCGCGGCGCGCGGTGGTGTGCGTGACCACGGGGCTGCTGCGGCGGCTGGACCCGGAGGAGCTCGACGGCGTACTGGCACACGAGCTCTCGCATATCGCGCACCGGGACGTCGTGGTCATGACCACCGCGTCGTTCCTCGGCGTGCTCGCGGGACTCGTCGCCCGATTCACCCTGTACTCGACCATGTTCGGCGGCGGCCGGGATCGCCGCGGCGACAACCTCTTTCTGGTCGTGCTGCTGGTGATGGCCGTCTCGGCGGCCGTCTACGCCCTCAGCTATCTGCTCATCCGCGCGCTGTCGCGCTACCGGGAACTGGCCGCGGACCGCGCCGGGGCGGCCCTCACCGGGCACCCCTCGGCGCTGGCGGCCGCGCTGACCAAGATCAGCGGCGATATCTCCCGCATCCCCAGCCGGGATCTGCGCGCCCAGCAGGCGTTCAACGCCTTCTTCGTGGTGCCCGCGCTCGGTGCGGGGGCCGGCCTGTCGACGCTGCTGTCCACCCACCCCAGCCTCGAGACTCGGCTCGACCAGCTCGCCCGGCTGACCAGTGAACTCGAGGCGTGAGCGGCATGGGCTTTCTCGACGCGCTCCTGGGCCGCACCCCCGCGGCGCCGCCGAATCTGGACGTGCTGTTCACCGTCGCGCCCGCCGCCTGCACCCTGCAGGCGGCGCTGGCCCTGCACCCCAGCGGCGTGGGCGCGGTGTGCTTCCGGGACGCCGAGGGCGGCGGCGCACGGCGCTCCCGGGAGGAGATCCTGGCGCTGCTGCGGCTGGATCCGGAGCTCACGACCGAGGTCACGGCCGACGAGTACGGCTTCACCTGGATCGTCTGCCGCCGGCCGAGCGCCGACACCGCCGCGCTGGTGACGGCCTTGCACGCGATCAATGCCACCTTGTCGGACAACGGTTTCGGATCGCTGCTGCTGTGTACCGTCATCGGTTTCGTCACCGATGACCCGCCGCCGCGCCGGCTCGGCCTGGTGTACCTGTTCAAACGCGGCACCTTCTACCCGTTCGCGCCGAGCGGGCCCCAGCGGCGCGATACCGTCCTCGAATTGCGAGCCCGTGCCGCGCTGTCGCGGGAATTGCCCATCGAACCCGACCTCGAGCGCTGGTTTCCGCTCTGGAACGCGCCCGCCCCCTGAACGGATCACACCCGTGCGCACCACATCCGCCCGCCCGGTCCCCGTCTCGGCATTCCGGAGGACACCATGAACACGCATGTGGGCTACCGGGCCCGGCTGTCGCGCATCTCGCAGATCACCCGGGTGCTGTGGACCAGCGAAACCCATTGGGTGGCCGATGCGCTGGGGGTGCGGGAGTGCGGGTCGTTGCGGTGCCGGCTGCACTGCGCGGCCGGGTTCAGCCAGTGCGAGCACCATATGGCGATCGAACGGCCACTGCCGGAACGGATTCGGGAGGTCCTGGAACAGCTGGGGCCGACTTTCGTCAAGGCCGGGCAGATGCTGGCGCTGCGGCCGGACTATCTGCCGCTGCCCTATGCGCAGGCGCTGCAGCGGCTGCACACCCACGCGCCGTCGTTCGACGCCGAGATCGCGCAGGCCATCATCGAGACCGAGCTGCGCGCTCCGCTGGACCGGCTGTTCGCCGAATTCGAGCCGAAACCGTTTGCGGCGGCGTCCCTGTCACAGGTGCATCGGGCCCGGCTGCGGGACGGCCGGGCGGTGGCGGTCAAGGTGCAGCGGCCGGAGGTGGCCGCGCTGGTGTCCCGCGATCTGGCGCTGTTGCGGTGGGCGGCCGGGAAAGTCGAGCAACATCGCAACGGCTCGCTGGCGTTCCGGCCCACCGAGGCGGTCGACGAACTCACCGCCTACACCACGCGGGAGCTCGACTTCCGGCGTGAGGCAGCGGTTTCCGAGCAGGTGCGGCACAATGCGGCGGGCGACAAGCGCCTGGTGGTACCCGCCGTGCACCGCACGCTGAGCACGGCGCGGGTGCTGACCACCGATCTGATCGACGGTATCGAGCCGGCCCCGGCGGCCGAACTGGCCGCGGCGGGGATCGATCCGGACCGGGTGCTGGCCGCGGGCGCCAGCTGGATGGTACGGCAGCTGTTCAGCGACGGGCTCTTCCACGCCGATCCGCATCCGGGCAATATCCTGCTGCTGCCGCGCAATCGGGTCTGTCTCATCGATTTCGGCATGTTCGGCCGGCTCGACCGCACCCAGCGGCGCCGGATGGGGCTGATGCTGCTGGCGCTGATCAGCGGCGACTACAACGCGGTCGGCATGCAGCTGCTGCGGATGTCGACGCTGCGCCCGGGAGCCGATCCGCGCGGCTTCCGCGATGCCGTGGCCGATCTCGTCGAGGACTGGTACGAGGCCGAATCGGGGATGACCGCGGCGCAGCTGCTGCTGCGCGATCTCGGGCTGGGCGGGTCCTTCGGCATCGTGTTCCCGCGCGAGCTGATGCTGCTGTGCCGGTCGCTGGTCACCCTGGAATCCACCGCGCGAGTGATCCGGCCGGAATTGGATCTGTCGATCCTCTTCCGGCCGCTGCTGCCGCAACTGCTCATGGCCCTGCTGCCGACACCGCGCAATCTGTGGGGGATGCTCTCCGAACAGCGCATCGACTACCTCGGCCTGGCTCTCGAAATGCCGGATATGGTCCTCGAACTCGCGGACACGCTGCGGCGGCGCAGTGTGCTCGACCAGCTCAGCGCATCGGTCGCGCCACCGCCGCCGAAGAGCTGGCTGCCCGCGGTGGCCGAGGTGGCCGCCGGCGGCTGGATCGCCCGCGGCCTGCGCACGGCGCTGCCACGCTGATGGCCCGCGCGCCGGCGCGGGCCGGCCGTCACGCGGACTTCTCGGCGGCGTTCTCGCCCGCTTCCACCAGCCGGACGCCGGTGACCAGGGTCGGCTCGATCGCGACCACGGTGTCCATGGCGCCGGTCACCCACGGCCGCAGCAGCCGCTCGTAGCGCGCGACGCGCTCGGGATCGGTGACGGTCCGGGCGATGCCGGTGACCACCACCGACCAGCCCAGCTGCCGGATCGGATCGATGTCGTCGGCCTCGTAGGCCACCACCACATTGGCATCGGCGCGTACCGCCGAGGTCAGCCGTGAGGTGAGGCGAGTGCGTACGACAATGATCTCGCCCTCGTCCAGCAGATGGTTCACCGGCCGGATCGCGGGCAGGGCTTCCCGGGTGAACACCACCCGGCCGTAGGAGACGCTGGACAGCAGGCGCAGGGCTTCCTCGCGGGTCAGGTGAACCGTGTCCCGCGGGGGTAGGTCGCCATCGAGGAACCCGCTCACCGCGTATCACCCGCTCGCATCCTGGCGTCGGCATCGAACAACACTCCGTGTTGTCTCACCCGGATCGGCCATGACTCGGACGGACGCATGTCGCAACAACCCTTTCTACCGTGCTCCCCTACTACAGACCCCGCGCTCCATGTCACCACCGGGCGCGCGGGTTCGCCAGGGCCGAAGGTCCTCCATTGATCGCCCATCCGGATAACCGTGCCGGGACCTCGGCCGGCCGTCTCAGTTCGAGAGCGTCGCATGTCCGGCCGCCAGCACTCGGGTCAAGAAGGCTCCGGTCACCGCCGCCATCACCGCCGCCATGACCAGACCGCCCAGTGCGCCGATCGCCGCCACCAGCGGCGCCGCCTGGCCGGGCTGCCACAATGGGCTGGTCACCAATGTGAACGCGCTCAGGCCCGCCACCCAGGCGACCGCGGTGCCCCAGATCCACAGCACGGCGCGATCGGTGAAGCGGCGCAAGACGACCCACTGGGCGCTGCCGAGGGCGAAGACCATGATCAACGCACCGGCGGCTATCACCGGTATCTGCGCCCCGACGGGCCAGTCGCCGAGGTTCTCACCGAACACCATCAGCAGCACACCCACCGACCAGGCGACGATTCCGCCCGCGGCGGTGGCCGCCACCCAGTCGCGAACGCGCAACCGGGACAATGCCGTTCGCAGCACGCCGGCCTGGAAGGCGCCCAATACCGCGCCCTCGACCGCTCCGGCGAGCAGCATCGTGCCCGCGACCACGGCCGGTCGGCCGTCGACGACCAGCGCACCGGCGAGAGCAGGCGCGGCGAAGCCGAGGAACTCGCCCAGCGTCACCCGGGTGAACCACCGGCGGCGCAGGCTCGCCGACGGTGCGGATCGGGCCCGCGGCCCCACATCGAACACCACATACGGATCGGTCGCCGACGCCTGTGTCCGCGGCCGCGCTTGCAGGAAGAGCGCTTCGACCTGCTCGTGCTCCAGCGAGGCCGGCCACACGACATGGCCGGTGCCGCCGAACCACTCCCCGTCGATGCGAATCGACGCCGGGTGCGGTTCCCGAAAGTTGCGCCACCACGTCTTTGTGCCGGCATTCGCAACCCGGACGACCACGCTGTCGCCCGCTCGGACGAAGGACACGGGCAACGCTCTGCGCCGTCCCGACCATCGCCCCTCGTACCGCAGCTCACCCACCGTGTGCGACAAACCCGTCGGCAGCCGCAATGCCATCAGCACCGCCGATGCTCCCAGTCCCGGTGTCTCGTACTTCACGCTCACCGCGCCCTCCATCCGGTCGGCGAATCGATTCGTGCCATGTATCGATCCTCCGCCCGGCGCACGGTCGGCCACAGAAGCGAAAGTCACTGCCTTCGTTACCTTTCGCCGATCGATGTCGTTACGCGCGACGGCCCCGCGGGGGCCGTTGGTCCCGCGCGCGAAGGCATCAGTCCTCTGCCGATCCGAGCACGGTGCGGCCAGGCTGAACAGATGACAAAGGACACCGCACACATCGTGATCCTTTACGCGACGGCCGCCGGATCGACTCGGGGGATCGCCGAATTCATCGGCAACGCACTCCGCGAGCGGGGGGCCGAGGTCGAAGTGGCCGACATCGGCAAGGCGCCGGATATCGCCGGGGCGGGTGCGGTCATCCTCGGCAGCGCCGTCCACAACGCCGATCTGCTGCCCCAGGCGACCGCCTACATCCATGACCATCAGGACGAGCTGCTGGCCCGGCCGGTCTGGCTGTTCAGCGTCGGGCTGGGTCCCGCCCTGCGCGGGCCGATCGGCCGCCGGTTCGCGGCGCTGGTGCCGTCCAAGATCGCCGCCGTCCGCGATTCCCTCGCCGTGCGCGACTATCACGCCTTCGCCGGTGTCATGCATCGCGCCGGGACCGCCTGGTGGGCTCGGCTCGTCTATCTCGCGATGGGCGGGGGCCGCTACGGCGACCTGCGCGACTGGAACGAGATTCACGCCTGGACCGAGACCATCGTCGCCGGGCTGCGCCTGTCCACCACCAACCCACCCGCGAGGTGATCACCATGCACGCACGCGATATCCTCAGCCGACCGGTCGTCACGGTCCGACCGGAAACCTCACTGCGCCAAGCGATCGCACTGCTGACCGCGCACGGCTACGCCGCACTGCCGGTTGTCGACGATCAGGACCGGGTGGTCGGAATATTCTCCGAATCCGACGCGCTCGCGGTCACGCATCCGGACGGGCTCACCGTCGCGACCGTCATGGCGGTTCCGGTAGAGGTCATCACGCCCGGCACCGACACCTCCGCCATCGCCAGCCGTATGCTCACCGGGCAGTTGCGCTCCATGCCCGTGGTGGAATCCGGCATTCTGGTCGGCATCGTCTCCCGCCGCGACCTGCTGCGCACCCTCATCGACGACGACGCCGCCATCGAGGCGAAAATCCGTGCGCTGCTCGATGATTACGCCGGCAGCCGCCGCCAATGGGACATCGAGGTCACCGATGGCCGCGTGACCGTGCGCGGCGTGTTCGCCGACGATGTCGAACAGCGCACCGTCGCCGAGCTGACCCGCGTGGTCTCCGGGGTGCACCACGTCGAGGTGATCGAGGATCGGGTCCTACCGCCCCAGCGATAAACGACACGCGAACCCCGTGGGCTCGGACTTCGTTCGGGCCCACGGGGTTCGCGTGCTGTCGGGTCTATTTCTTCCCGCCGCTGCGGGCGCCGATATAGGTCGTCACGATTGCGGCGACGGTGATGAGCAGTGCGATGAGCACCGCCGCGGTGGGCCAGTCCATGATTCACCTCTTTTCCGATGACGTGCTGCACAGCAGCCGGTCCGGTCCTGCGTGCAAGGCGCGGCGAATCATCTCTTCCAGCCCATCGAGCGCCGCCAGCGATGAGCAGGGGTCGGTATTGATCAGTTCCGGGAAGTCGCCGCTGAACGCGAGGTACGCCGAATCCGCCGGCGACCATCGCACCTCGTAGTTCACGCCGAGGAGCTGCTGCTCGATTCGACCGGCGGAGCCGGTATGCGGGTCGCTGTTCATATATCGACTGTGCCCGTTTCCTCCGGAATCCAACCGATGCCAAAGACCCCGGCCGCGGGCACCTTCGGCCGCTCAGGAAGGGGCTTATGACCCGCGACAGCAAGGCGCCGAGCCCCGACCCTGGTTCCATGGAGACATCGAATCCCGGCCTCGCCGACCGCCCAGCCTCGACCCGCCCGGCGATATTCGTTCTCTCCGTGCCGATTCGGCGCCCGCCGCCCGCGGTGTTCGCGCTATTGGCCGATATTCAGGACTTCGAACCCATTCCCCGCACCGCGACCGTCCGCATGGACAAGGAGCCACCCGGCCCGACCATGCCCGGTACCCGCTGGCACGAGGCGGTCCGGATCGCACCCGGCTGCTGGTTGCACGTCGAGAACATCGTGTCGGAGGTGCACGAGCCGCATCTGCTCGGCATCGATTTCCGCTCCCGCTGGCTGACCGGGCATCTGGACTACGCCATCGAGCCGGTCGCGGATGGCAGCACCCTGCACCAGCGCGAGACCCTGCGCTTGCGCGCCTTCGGCCGGTGGCTGGGACCACTGATCGAACGCCGGCTGCGGCCGCGCCTGGCCGAACGCCTGGCGGACATCAAAGCGATCCTCGAGACGCCGGCGTAGACGCAAGGAACTCGGCTGTGCTCGGCATCGCGGGGGCCACCCGGTTCGTGGCCGGATTCGCGGCGGACACGGTGCGCGCGGTGCGCAACGAGCTCGCCGGCAGGCAGACGTGGGCGCGCGGGAGCCGCGCGCATATCGAGGCCCGGGCGGTGCACCGGAGCGACGCGCCGCCCGGATACGCGGCGGCGCTGCGCCGGGAGGTCGGGGCGATCGACGGGGTGCGGTGGGCGGCGGTCAATGGCGTACTGGGCGATGTCGTCGTCGATTTCGATCCGGATCTGGTCACCGTCGCACGGCTGCGGGAGACCGTGGCGCGGGTGGAGCGCGAGTTCGGCGTGGACCGCAGCGTGCGCGACCGGCCGATGCACCCGGGTGGTTTCGAGCCGGTCTTCGACGAGTTGGTCGCCCTGGGGGCCGATCTGCTCGGGGCGGCCGTCGGGTTGGCGGGCCGGATCGTGCCGCCGCCGGCGGTGCCGCCGGAGACGATCGCGGTGGTGCACGCGGTGGATCTGGTGCCCGGACTGCGGGCCGGGCTGCAGGCCCGCTTCGGCGCGGTCCGCGTGGATGCCGCACTGGCGCTGGCGGGTTCGGTGGTGGCGGCCGCGGCGCACACGCCGCTGTCGGCCGTGGCCGATGCCGGCCTGCGGGCGGTACAGCTGCCGGCCGCACTGGCCCGCCGGCACACCTGGGAGGAGCGGGCGGCGGAGCTCGCCGCCCATGCCCGGCAGGCGGCGGCCGCGCCGCAACCGGCGTCCGGCGACCGGCCGGTGCCGCTGCCGCCCGGTCCCGTGGAGCGGTACGCGCAGCGGGCCGGTGTCCTCACGGGTGGCGCCGCCGCGGCCTTGCTGCCCACCGGCGGCGTACTCCGGGCGGCCCGCGCGGTCTCGTTCGGGGCCCCGCGCGCGGCGCGGATGGGCGCGGCCGCCCATGCCGCCGAATTGGGCCGACTGCTCGCCCGCCGGGGCTATCTCGTCCGGGATCCGCAGGCCCTGCACCGGCTGGATCGCATCGACACCGTGGTCATCGATGCCGATGTACTCCTCACCGCGACAGGGGCGCTGGACCCGCACACCGAGGCCGTCGTGGCCGCCGCGCATGCGGTGGGCCGGGTCGTGATCACCCCGCGATCGTCCGGGCTGGCCGCCCGGGTGGGCGCCGACGGCAGCATCGGCGGCGGCGGGCATCTGGCCGAGTCGGTGCGGCAATTACAGCGCGAGGGCCATGTGGTGGCGCTCATCGCCGGGCACAATGCCTCCGGACTCGCCGCCGCCGATTGCGCCATCGGCATGCTCGCACCCGGCCGCACACCACCGTGGGCCGCCGATATCCTTTGCGGCCCAGAGCTTTCCGATGCCTGGCTGCTGCTCCAGGCCTGTGCTCCCGCCAAGGCCAACAGTGCATTCGCCGTCCGGCTCGCACTGCTCGGTTCGGCGTCGGGCGCGCTGCTGGGACTGCTCGGCCCGTCGCGTGGCGCCTATCGGCGCGGCGCGCTGCCGGTGGGACTGTCGGCCCTGATCGCCGTCGCGGGCGGCATCTGGTCGGTGGGCACGCTGGCGCGCCGCACTCCGCCGCCGATCGCCGACACCACGCCGTGGCATGCCATGCCGGTGGAGCGGGCTCTCGCGGCCCTGGGAAGCGCGCCGCCCGGCCTGTCCGCCGAACAGGCGGCCCAGCGCCGCACCGCCGCCGACACCGGAGCGCCGGGGGAAACATTCTGGCGGGCAGCGGCTTCCGAGCTCGACACCCCGCTCATCGCGCCGCTGGCCGCCGGCGCGGGCATATCGGCGGCCAGCGGTTCCCTGCTCGACGCGGGGCTGGTCACCCTGGTCATGGCGGGCAATGCCCTGCTGGGCGCGGTGCAGCGCATCGCGGCCGGGCGGGCGGTGCGGCAACTGGCCGATATCGGCGCGCTGCACGCCACGCTGCGCCGCCGCGACCACGAGAGAATCACCCCCGCCGAGGAACTGGTCGCCGGCGACATCGTGGTGCTGCGCGCCGGTGACGCCGTCCCCGCCGACTGCCGACTGATCGAGGCCGAGCATCTCGAGGTCGACGAATCCAGCCTGACCGGTGAATCCCTGCCCGTACCCAAGGATCCCGCACCGGTGGACTCGGCGGTGGTCGCCGAGCGCACCAGCATGGTGTACGCGGGGACCACCGTGGTCGCGGGCACCGCCACCGCCGTCGTGGTCGCGGTCGGCGGCGGCACCGAGACCGGCCGCAGCGGCACGCTGGCCGACAGCGCGGAGAACGCCGCCGGTGTCGAAACCCGTTTGGACGCTTTGACGGTGCTGTCCATGCGGATCTCGGTCGCCGCCGCGGGCGCGGTGCTGGGCATCGGGCTGTTGCGCGGGCGGCTGGCCGCCGCCGTGGGCTCGGCGGTGGCGCTGGCCGTGGCCGCCGTGCCGGAGGGGCTGCCCTTCGTCGCCACGGTCGCGCAATTGGCCGCGGCGCGGCGGCTGTCGCGGCGCAATGTGCTGGTGCGGACCCCGCGGACGCTGGAGGCGCTGGGCCGGGTCGACACGGTGTGCTTCGACAAGACCGGCACCCTCACCGCCGGGCACATCGAATTGCGCCGGGTCAGTGACGGATTCGAGCACGAGCCGCTCGACGCACTGCGCCCCGCCCGCCGCGCCGCACTGGCCGCCGCGCTGCGCGCCACCCCGGTGGATCCGCTCGGCCACGCCCTGCCCCATCCCACCGACCGCGCCGTCACGCGCGGCGCGGAGGCGGCGCAGGTGCGGCGGGACGAGGGGGAAGCGAACTGGGTCATGGTGCAGGAGCTGCCCTTCGAGCCGGGGCGCGGTTTCCACGCCGTCCTCGGCCGCACCGACGGCCGCCACCTCATCAGCGTCAAGGGCGCCCCGGAGATCGTGCTGCCGCGCTGCGCCACCCGCCGCCACGACGGCGGTAGCGAACCGCTCACCGGGACGCTCGCGGCGGATATCGCCGGGGCCGCCGATACCCTTGCCGAACAAGGCTTCCGGGTGCTCGCGGTGGCCGAACGCGCGGCCTCGCAGCGTTCCGAACTGGATGCCGATCGGATCGAACGGCTGGAATTCGCCGGTCTGCTGTGCCTGGCCGATCCGGTCCGCCCGACCGCCGCCGCGGCGGTGCGCGATCTGCGCGCCGCGGGCGTGGACGCCGTCATGCTCACCGGCGACCATCCGCACACCGCCGCGGCCATCGCCACCGAACTCGGCCTGCGCACCGGCGGCCACGTCATCACCGGCGGCCACGTCATCACCGGCGCCGAGGTCGAGACGCGCAGCGAGGCGGAACTGGCCGCGCTGGTGGCCGAAACAGCGGTCTTCGCCCGGGTCAGCCCGGTGCACAAGGCCGCCATCGTGCGCGCCCTGCAGCGTGCCGGGCATACGGTCGCCGTCACCGGCGACGGCGCCAACGACGCACCCGCCATCAGGCTCGCCGATGTCGGAATCGCCCTGGGCCCCAAGAGCACTCCGGCCGCCAAACAGGCCGCCGATCTCGTGGTCACCGATGAGCGCATCGAGACCATTGTCGACGCCGTCATCGAGAGCCGCGCCATGTGGCGCTCGGTGCGCGACAGCGTGTCCATGCTGGTCGGCGGGAACCTCGGGGAAATCGCCTTCACGGTCGGATCCTCCCTGCTCTCGACGGCCTCGGCACTCAACGCCCGCCAGCTGCTGGCGGTGAACCTGCTCACCGATCTGCTGCCCGCCCTCGTGGTCGCGGCCCGGCCGCCCCGCGACGTCACCCCGGACATGCTGCTCTCGGAGGGCCCCGACAATGCGGTCGGCGATGCCCTGCAACGCGATGTCACCGCGCGCGCACTGGCCACCGCCGCCGCGGCGTCGGCGGCCTGGATCGCCGCCCGCGTCGTGTGCCCGCCCCGGCAGGCGAGCACGGTCGGCTTCGCGGCGCTGGTCGGCACCCAGCTGGCGCAGACCGCGCGCAGCGCGCACGGCGATCCGCTGGTGCTCGCCGCCGGATTGGGCTCGGCGGCAGCGCTTTTCGCTCTGGTGCAGTTCCCGCCGACCAGTTACTTCTTCGGCTGCCGGCCGCTGGGCCCGATCGGATGGGCCATCGTGGCCGCGACCAGTATCGCGACCCCGGCCGTCATCGGGACCCGCCACTGATCGGGCGCACCGGGGTGACCGGGCCGGTGGCCTGGGTCGCGGAGGCCGCAGGCCGTTGCGCCGCGGTTCCGGCGTCGAGGGAGCGCCCGAGGGCCATGAGCTGATCGACGGTGTCACCGTGGCGGGCGAGGAATTCCGCTCGGGCGCGGCCGCGGCGGAAGGTGATGAACGCCTTCCCGGTGTGCAGTTGCCAGGTGTGCCAGAACAGCATTGGGATCATGAGTACGAAATTGGCTGCGCCCCAGACGATCCAGACGCGTTCGTTGAACCAGCCGTCGGAGGGCATGACGGTGGGGAAGATGTTGTAGATGCCGATCACGAGCATGAGGACCGGCAGGGTGTAGATGCGGGCCATGATGTAGAGCTCGGGGCGGCGCATGACCAGCGGGTAGATCTCGGCCACGGCCAGGATGCAGATGCTGCCGGCGAAATGCTCCTCTTGTGGCGGGTAGCCGCCGTAGGTGAAGCACAGGTTCCACGAGGTGTAGACGAAGTTCCAGGCGACGGTGGTGAAGGCGATGAGTTCGGCATTGCCGTCGGCGGTGATCTCCCAGAAGCGCGGGGTGTAGGGGATGGTGAGGCAGAGCCCGAGGCCGACGGCGGCGTTCCAGTAGTTGCCGATCTGGGCGTCGCGCAGGGTGGCCTCGGTGATGTTGAGGAACAGGATGGCGTAGGGGAACCAGAGGAACCGCGGGTGGCGCAGCAGCGTCCACACGCGGCCGGGCCGCTGTTCGGCCACCGAGACGCGCATCGCGCCGACGATGGTCAGCGGGATGAGCACCGAGAGGATCTTGGCCCAGGAGAACCAGTTGATCAGCCCGATATCGCGGCCCGGCCCCCAGATCCACAGGGGGAAGGTGAGAATCGACAGCCCCCATACCCACATCGAGGCGCGGGGATGCAGTTGCATGTAGCGGACGATCGCCCACAGGATCGCACCGAACACGATCATCGAGAGCGCGGTGACCCAGGTGAACGGCGCCGGATTCCCGGTCACCGCTTCGGACGCGGCTGTAATCATGGTCGGCCCTTCGTTGTCCCGTTGATCGCTTCAGCAAACAACGAGCACAACCTGTGGGCCCAGGGACCAAATACCCCGGTACCAGACCGGAGGTCCCGTTTCCGCGGGTCAGTGCGTCCCGGTGAGGAATTCCACGCAGGATCCGATGGTGGCCAGCCGAGGGTAGTCGTCCTCCTCGATACGCCGTCCGCTCGCAGCGGAGAGCCGTTCGACGAAGGTCAGGAAATCCAGCGAGTCGAGGTCCAGCGCCGGGCGCAAGGGCTCGTCGACCGGCAGCGCGGCCAGTTCCGCCTCCCCGGCGAAGCCGCGCAGCGCGGCGCGGACCATGCCGTCGGCGATCTCGCGAGACAGGGTGGTGGACATTGTTCTCACAGCTCCTCTGGATGTTGCAGCAGGTCCGAGACAGCGCGCAGGAAGCGGGCCCCAACCGCGCCGTCACTGGCGCGGTGATCGGCGGACAGGGTGGCGGTCACCTGGGCGCGCACGCCGAGCAATCCGTTCACGGCACAGGGGCGTTCGCTCACCGCGCCGAAGCCGGCGATGGCGACCTGCGGGGCGGGAATGACGCCGAATACCGAATCCGCGCCCAGCTCACCGAGATTGGTCACCGAGATGGTCGCGGGCACGGTGTCGGACGAGCGCAGCCGCAGCGTGCGCGTGCGCTCGACAATGCCGCGCAGTGCCGCCATCATGGCGGGCGGGTCGAGGGTGTCCGCATCCGGAATGGTCGGCACGATAATCCCGCCACCGCGCAGCGACACCACCACACCCAGGTGCACCGACCCCGCCGGGCAGAATCGGTCATCGACCCAGTGCCCGTTCAGTTCCGGCACCGCCCGCGCGGCCCGCGCCGTCGCCGTGAGCAGCAGCGCCGCGGGCACCATCCGGCCCGCGACCGACAGCTCGCGATTCGCCGACCGCAGCCAGCGGGTGGCGGCATCCATATCGATGGTGCTCGACAGATAGTAGTGCGGCACAGTCTGTTTGGATCTCGTCATGGCCGCCGCGATCTGCTTGCGAATCGCCACCGGTTCACGCGCAGGCAGCCCACCGGCACCCGACGACCGCGGGCGCGCCTGCGAGACAGCCGATTCCGCCGCACTATCGGACACCTGCCCCGCCGCAGCGGGGTCGGACACTAGCCCCGCCGGGGCAACGCCAGATAGCCCTTCCGCCGCGACAGTGTTGGACACCCGCTCCGCCGCGGCCGCCGCCCGCACATCGGAGGCCCGCACCGCACCGCCGGCCCCGGTTCCGGTCACGCCGGCCAGATCCACACCGAACTCACCCGCCAGCCGGCGCGCCAGCCCGGAGGCACGCACCCACCCGTCCCGAGTCATATGGTGCAAGGCAGTCGATGTCTCCCGTTCTGCGACAGCAGAGTCCGCTCCGGCCGCACGCACGCCCGCGTCGGAGGCACGCAACGGCGCGATCGGCCCGGCGTGGACGTCGACACCGTCCGCACGTCGGCCCGCGCGACCCGGCACTGTAGTGGCCCCCGGCCGACTCGCAGCACCGCCCCGGCCGGACCGGCCAGCGGCGTCAGCGGCTTCGCCCGGCCCGGACTTTCCGGGAGCGATGTCGTGGACCGCATCGCGATCCGCCACGGCTTGTTCCACATCGGCCCGCACGATCCTGCCGCCCGGCGCGGACCCGTGCACGGTGGCCAGGTCTATGCCCGCTTGCGCGGCCAGACGCCGAACCAGCGGCGTCGCCCGCACCCCGGATCCATTCCCATCGTGCCGGTGCGGACCACTCGCGGCCGAACCCGCCTCTGCGGCAGCGGGTATCAGCTCAGCACGAGCGGATACCGGCTCCGATGCGGCCGGCACCTGCTCCGATGCGGCCGGCACCAGCTCGGGTACGGCAGGCACCAGCTCGGGTACGGCGGGCACCGGCCCAGATGCGGCAACCACCGGCTCGGGTGCGGCAGCCACCGGCTGCGGTGCGGCAGCCACCGACTCGGGTGCGGCGGGCAACGGCCCAGATGTAGCAAGGACCGGCCCCGATGTGGCGGGCACCGGCTCCGATGCGGCAGCCACCGACTCGGGTGCGGCAACCACCGACTCGGGTGCGGCAACCGCCGGCTCGGGTGCGGCGGGCAACGGCCCAGGTGCAGCAAGGACCGGCCCCGGTGCGGCGGGCACCGGCTCCGATGCGGCAGCCACCGACTCGGGTGCAGCGGGCAACGGCTCGGCGGCCGGGGAAACGGCTTTCGCCCCGGTGCTTTCGCCGATGGTGTCGGTGGCGGCGCTGGTTTCGATGGTTGCCAGCGGGGTGCCGACCGGGACCGTTGTTCCTTCCGGCACCAGGATTTCGCCGATGACGCCGTCGTCGAAGCATTCCACCTCGATGGCCGCCTTGGTGGTGTCCACTTCGGCGACGATATCGCCGGCGTGCACGGTGTCGCCGGGGTGAACCAGCCAGGTCAGCAGGGTGCCCTCGGTCATGTCCGCACCGAGTGAGGGCATGCGGAATTCCGCCATTCAGCCCACCGCCTTGTGCACGGCCGTGATGACGGCGTCGGGCTGGGGCAGCGCCGCTTCCTCGAGATGGCGAGCATAGGGAATGGGCGCCTCGGCGGTGCACACGCGCCCGATGGGCGCGTCCAGGTCGTAGTAGGCGTGTTCGGCTGCGCGGGCGGCGATTTCGGCGGAGACGCTCATGCTGCGCCAGCCCTCGTCGACGATGACGAGACGGTGGGTGCGGGTGATCGAATTCAGCAGCGTGGTCTCGTCGACGGGGCGCAGGGTGCGCAGATCGATCACCTCGGCGTCGATCCCCTCACCGGCCAACTGATCGGCGGCGGCGGTGGCGACGCGCAGCGCGCCGCCGTAGGAGACGAGCGTGACATCGGTTCCGGCGCGCCGGATGACCGCCTTGTCGATGTCGACCGCCCCGGCGTCCGCGGGCAGGTCGCCTTCGCTGTTGTACAGGGCGATCGGTTCGAAGATGAGCACCGGATCCGGGTCCTGCAGTGCCGTCCACAGCATGCCGCGCGCATCGGCGACGGTGGCCGGGGAGAGCACACGCAGGCCGGGAATGTGCGCGTAGAACACCTCGAGGCTGTGCGAATGCTGTGCGGCGAGTTGACGTCCCGCGCCGGTGGCCATGCGGATCACCAGCGGCACGCCCAGCTGGCCGCCGGACATGTGGCGCAGCGTGGCGGCATTGTTGAGGATCTGATCCATGGCCAGCAGGCTGAAGTTCACGGTCATGACCTCCACGATCGGGCGCAGGCCGCCCAGCGCCGCGCCGATGCCCGCGCCGACGAAGGCCGATTCGCTCAGCGGGGTGTCGCGGATGCGCCGGGGCCCGAACTCGTCGAGCAGTCCGCGGCTGACTCCGAAGCAGCCGCCGTACGCGCCGACGTCCTCCCCCATGAGGAAGACGCGCTCGTCGCGGATCAGGGCTTCCCGCAAGGCTTCCCGCAGCGCTTCGCGATAGGTGGTGGTCATGTCCGCTCCGCATACACGTGCCGGGTCAGGTCGGCCACCGGTTCCAGTGGCGCGGATTCGGCCGCGGCGACCGCGGCATCGATCTCGGCGTCGGCCGCGGCTTCCAGCGCCGCCCGGTCCTCGGGACCCCATTCGCCCGCGGCGCTGAGCTCCTGGGCCAGACGCGGGATGGGATCGCGGGCTTTCCACTCCTCGATCTCGGACCGTTCCCGATAGCGGTCGGCGTCGTACATCGAATGCGCCCGGAAACGGTAGGTGCGCAACTCCAGGAAGCACGGCCCACCGCCGCCCCGGATCGATTCCGCCGCGCGCCGCGCCGCCATGGTCACCGCGACCGGATCCATGCCGTCGACCGGCCAGGCCGGCAGCCCATAGCTCGCGGCACGCAGCGCCAGATCGGTGGCCGCGTGTTCGTGGTCCAGGGCCGTGCCCATGGCGTAACGGTTGTTCTCACAAGCGAACAGCACGGGCAGCTGCCACAGCGCCGCCAGGTTCAGGCATTCGTGGAATTCGCCCTCGGCCACCGCGCCGTCGCCGAACAGGCACACCGTCACGGTGTCGCGCTCGCGCAGCCCGTCGGCGAGAGCGAGCCCGACCGCCAGTGGCAGTCCGCCGCCGACAATGGCATTGCCGCCGTAGAAGCGACGCTCGGCGTCGAACAGGTGCATGGAGCCGCCGCGACCGTGACTGCATCCCGTTGCGCGGCCGAACATCTCGGCCATCACGGCCGCCATGGGAACACCGCGGGCCAGCGCGTGCCCGTGCTCGCGGTAGGTCGAGACCACCGCGTCGCCGGGGTCGAGCGCGCCCAGCAGTCCGGCGGCCACCGCCTCCTCACCGATGTAGAGGTGCAGGAAGCCGCGAATGGCCTCGGCGCTGTAGAGCCGCACGCAGCGTTCTTCGAAGCGCCGGATGCGAATCATCTGCCGCAGCAACTCGATTCGCTCCGCCACCGGCACGTGCGAATGCTCCGGCCCGAACCTTTCCGAAGCGGCCGGGTGCAACGGCCCGACGCCCGCCTCCGGCGCGACCGGGTGCAACGGCCCGACGCCCGCCTCCGGCGCGACCGGGTGCAACGGCCCGACGCCCGCCTCCGGCGCGACCGGGTGCAACGGCCCGGGGCCCGGCTCCGGGGCGGGCCGGCGCCCCGGTCCGGAGCCGGCCTCCGGGGCCGGAACGACCACGCCGCCGCCGTTCGGCCCACCCGGAGGCGCGGATTCGGGCGTTTTCCGCCCGCGCCGGGTATTTCGGTTGCTCGGCGGCCCGGATTCGGCCCGCCGCCGCGAGGTGGTCATGGTGCCCCTTCCAGGGTCGACACATCGCCCTCGGGGAGCCCGAGTTCGCGGGCCTTGAGCAGTCGCCGCATCACCTTGCCGCTGCGGGTGTGCGGCAGGCTGTCGGCGAACACGATCTGTTTGGGCGCCACCGCACCCAGTTGCTTGCGCCCGAAGGCGATGAGCTCGTCGTGCAGTGCGGGCGTGGGCTCATATCCGGGGCGCAGCAGGACGAATGCCTTGACCAGCTCCCCGGCCACCGGGTCCGGCGTGCCGATGACACCGGCCTCGGCCACCGCCGGATGCGCCAGCAGCGCGCTCTCCACCTCGAACGGGCCCACCAGATGCCCGGCGGATTTGATCACGTCGTCGGCGCGCCCGACGAACCAAAAATACCCGTCGGCGTCGCGGCGGGCCAGATCGCCGGACAGATACCAGCCGTCGGCGAAAGCCCGTGCGTACCTGGCAGGATCGTTCCAGTAGCCGCGGAACATCGAGGGCCAGCCCGCGCGCAGCGCCAGCTCGCCGATCTCGTCGTCGGCGGCGAATTCGACCGCTCCGTCCACGACGGCGGCACGCCCGTCGGCGCCGCGGCGCAGGATGGCGGCCTCGATGCCGGGCAGCGGGCGGCCCATGGATCCGGGCCGGATCTGCTCGGCCGCGAAATTGGAGATCATGATCGCGCCGGTCTCGGTCTGCCACCAGTTGTCGTGGATCGGGCGGCCCAGCACGCGCGCACCCCACACCACCACCTCGGGATTGAGCGGTTCGCCGACGCTGGCCGCGAACCGCACCCGGGACAGATCCGTGCCGGCGGGCAGTTCGTCACCGCGGCGCATGAGCATGCGCAGCGCGGTGGGGGCGGTGTACCACACCGTCACCTGCTCGCGGGTGAGGATGTCGTACCAGCGCCGGGCGTCGAACTCGGCCTCGTCGCTGATCACGGTGGCGCCCAGGCACAATGGCGCGATCACCCCGTAGGTCATGCCGGTCACCCACCCGGGATCGGCTGTGCACCAGAAGATGTCGCCGGGCCGCAGGTCCAGGGCGTACTGCGCGGACATGCGGTGCGCCAGCACCGCGCCGTGCACGTGCACCGCGCCCTTGGGCCGCCCGGTGGTGCCGCTGGTGAAATGCAGCAGCGCCGGATCCTCGAATCCGGTGCGCACAATGGGAAATACGTCGCTGGCCGCGGCCAGCGCCAGGGACAGTTCGATGGTGTCGTCGAGGGGTTCGGCCTCCACCCCGGCATCGGTGAGCAGGACATGCCGCAGCGCGGGCAGCGCGGCGCGATGGGGCGCGACCTTGCGCCGGTAGTGCTCGGTGGTGGTCACCAGGGTGGTGGCGCCGGAGATCTCCAGCCGTTGGCGCACCGGTTCCGGTCCGAACGCCGAGAACAGCGGTGACACCACGCATCCGGCCTTCCAGGCGCCGAGAATCGCGACATACAGCTCCGGGGTGCGGCCCAGCAGCAGGCACACCCGGTCCCCGCGGCGCACGCCGATGCCGCGCAGCACCGCCGCGAATCTATTGCTCAGCGAGGCGAGTTCGGCGTAGGTCAGGTTCACCCGGCTGCCTTTCGCGCCGAGCCAGCGCAGCGCGGCCGTATCGGCCCGCGGCGTGCCCAGATGCCGGTCCACCGCCTCGTAGGCGATATTCGTACCGCCGCCGGGCATGTCACCGAGGGCGGCGCGGGCGGCGCGCCAGCTGAATTCCCGGTACGCCGTCCGGTAATCGGTGAGGTTGGCGGCGGATCGTTGGTCGGTGGATTTGTCGATAGGTGCCCAGCGCATCGGTTCGCGTTCCGAGACGCCCTCACGGCTGACGGTTCTCATGGGTCCTCCCGGATCAAGTCAACGCCGACCGCGCCGCGCTCCGGCAGGGCGCAAAGACCATTGCCGCGATGACCTCCGCCTCCGCCGGAAACGGCACTGCGCTTCTGCCCGGGGCGGCAGGACCTTCGCCTCTGTGGCCGGTCGGCGGAGCGGACGCACGCTGGACGCAGGAACCCGGACCGAGGAGGCAGACGATGGACTATCGGGTGAGCTTGTGTGAGACGGCGCCGCAGACCGTGCTGCGCGTACCGCTCGAGATCCGCCCGGACCTGTTGAGCGAGGGCATCGTGATCGCCATGGAGCGGCTGACCGAGGTCGCGCAGCGCGCCGGGCTCACCGCCAGCGGCGCGCCGACCATCACGTTCCATCGGGAATTGCCGGCCGCGGACGTGATCACGGTGGACTGCGGGCTGCCCGTGGAGACCGCGCCGACGCTGGGCCCCAGTACCGGCGCCGAACTGGTCATCCAGCCGCCCGCGCTGATCGCGCGCACCTGCCATCGCGGCGGCTATCACACCATCGACGCCGCGTACCGGGTGCTGCGGGAATGGCTGCACGAGAACGGATGCCGGCCGGTCGGCCCGCCCACCGAGGCGTATCTCATCGGCCCCGACGAGGTGAGCGATCCCCGTCAGCTGATCACCGAGATCCGGATCCCTGTCGCGCCGTCGCCGGCCATCGCGGTGCATCTCGACGCGACCTTCCCCGAGGCGGTGGAGTGCACGCGGAAAGCCTTGCAACAGCACGGATTCGGCATCCTGACCGAGATCGATGTGCAGGCCGTGCTGCGGGAGAAGGCGGGCGAGCACATCGAGGAGTACCTGATTCTGGGCGCCTGCAATCCGCAGCTGGCGGCCCGCGCCCTGGCCACGGACCGGCAGGCCGGGCTGCTGCTGCCGTGCAATGTCGTGCTGCGCGCCGACGACACCGGTGTCCTGGTGGAGGCCGCCGATCCGGAGGTGCTCATGCGGGTCACCGCCGAGCCGGCCCTGGAGCCGATCGCCGCGCAGGCCCGGCGGCTGCTCGCCGCGGCCCTCGACAGCCTCCGGCAACGGGCCGCCTCGGCGTCCTGAGCGGTGACCATGGTCCCGCCGGTGCGGGCACGAGTCCTCTCCGTCCAGGCCACTGTGCACGGGCACGCTGGCGACATGGAAAAGCACAAGCCCCGTATCGCAGTCGTTTACGCCACCGCCCAGGGGTCGACCCGGGAGATCGCCGAGTACATCGGCGAGGATCTGTCGGCCCGCGGCGCGACCGTCGAGATCGCCGATGTCGAGCACGCCCCCGATCTGACCCGTTTCGACGCGGTCATCCTGGGTAGCGCCGTCCACGACATGGATTTCCTGCCGGCCGCGACCGAATATGTGCACAGCCACCGCGCCGAGCTCGGCTCTCGCGATGTGTGGCTGTTCGGCGTCGGGCTCGGACCGGCCCTGCGCGGCCCCATCGGCCGCCGCGTCGGGCGGCGCGTGCCGAAAAAGATCGCGGCCCTGCGCGATTCGATCAACCCACGGGAATACCGCTGCTTCGCCGGGCATTACGAGCGCGTCGGCGTCTCCTTGAAGGCCCGCATCCTGTACCGCCTCATGGGCGGCGGACGCTACGGCGACCTGCGCGATTGGACCGCCATCGGCCTCTGGTCCTACCACATCGCCGAAGAGCTGAGACTGCAGCGGCCGCAGTCCATTCCGACCCACCCCTGAAAGGCGCATCCGATGAGCCACCACACCGACCCCTTCGCCCCGGCTCTGCACACCGCCAACCAATGGCTGCGCACCGTCGCCGACCGGCTCGGCACCGAGGACCGCATATTCGCCCACAAGGCGGTCCGGGCCTGGCTGCACACCGTGCGCGACCGCCTGCCCGTCGGCGCGGCCGCGCATCTGAGCGCGCAGTTGCCCGAGATCCTGCGCGGCATCTTCTACGAGGGCTGGATCCCCGGCCACGTGCCCGTCGCCCACGACGGGCCCGCGTTCATCGGCCAATTCGCCCGCGAGGCCGGCGTTTCCCCCGAGGACGCGGTGACCCTGGCCGGGGCGGTGACCGACGCGTTCGCCGAACTGTTCTCCCCCGGCCAGCTCGATCACGTGCTCGCGCAGCTGCCGGTGAAACTGCGGCAGATCCTGCTGGGCGCGGACTTCCGCGACATCCTCGCGGCGGCGGCGGTGTTCACCCCGCCGGATATCGCGCCCCTCGCCGACCTCGAGCAGCGCATCCAGGCGCTCACCGACGCGGTCGCGGTGCTCGCGCGCGGCCTGGAAGCCCTACCCGGCAGTGAATCCGCCCCCACCGCACAGGTTTCCGCCGCCCAACAGGCTCATCGCATCCTGCTCGCGGAGGGCTTGACCGGACCCGCCGCCCGTCCGCACTGACACCGATCGCGCCCCGTTCGGAGGGACACCCTCATGACCATCCGCCATGCCCCACTGTTCGTGATCGCCCTGCCGGTGGTCGTCACCGGACTCCAGCTGGCCGGCGCCTCGGCCACCACCATGCTGTTCGCGCTGCTCGCGCTCGCCGTCCCGGTGCTGTCGCTGCTGTTGCTGCCCGGTGACGTGCGCACCCCGCGGCCCCGCCCGAGCGAGCACCGACCGTAATCGGAACCGGAACCAAGGATTCGACATGCTGAAGGCAACATTCCCACTCGGCCGAATCGCGGGCGTCCGGGTCGCGGCGCACTGGTCGGCCCTCGTCACCATCGCCCTGTTCGCCTGGGTGCTCGGGGTCTACCTGTCCGGCACCGGCAGCACCGCGACGGTGTGGATCACCGCCATCGCCGGCGCAATCGCACTGGTGGCCTGTCTGCTCGCCCACGAGCTGGCGCATTCCCTCGTGGCCCGCCGCGACGGGGTGCAGGTGCAGGGCATCACGCTGTGGCTGCTGGGCGGAGTGTCGGAGCTGAGCGGCGAACCTCGCGATGCGCGTTCGGATCTGCGCATCGCGCTGGCCGGGCCCGGCACCAGCCTGCTGCTGGCCGCGGTGGCGGGCACTGCCGCGATGCTCACCGCGCTGGTCTCCCCCGGCAGCACGCTCACCGCCGCCCTGGGCTGGCTGGCCATCGTCAATGCCGTGCTGGCCGTATTCAATCTGCTGCCCGGCGCCCCGCTCGACGGCGGCCGCGTGCTGCGCGCGATCATCTGGTGGCGCACCGGCGATCGCCTGCGCGCCGAGACGCACGCCGCCCGCAGCGGCCAGATCCTCGGATTCGCCCTGGGCGCACTGGGTTTCGCCGAGTTCATCGCCATCGGCCACCTCGGCGGCGTCTGGCTCATGCTGCTCGGCTGGTTCCTCTACACCGCCGCCCACACCGAACTCGTCCTCTCCGGCCTGCGTCATCGCCTGGGCGACACCCGAATCCGCGAGGTCATGACCCCGAACCCGCTGGCCATCCCCGCCGACTGGCCCATCCCCGCGCTGCTCGCCTCCGACGCGGTGCACACCCGCCACCGGGTCTTCCCGGTCACCGACCGCACCGGCCACCCCATCGCCGTCCTGGCCTGGTCGGACGTGGCCGCCCTCCCCGAATCCGCCCGCCACACCACCCGAGTCGCCGATATCGCCCGCCGCCTGCCCCCGGGCGCCATCGCCGGCCCCGACGAGCGCCTCGCCGATGTCGCCGCCCGCGCCGTCCTCCGCCCCCACCTCGACGCCCTCGCGGTGGCCGACGCCGGCGGCCCACTGCTGGGCATCGTCACCGCCACCGACCTCATCCTGGCCTGCGACCGCTCCGCCCTCGGCCTCCCGATCCCCTACTCCCCCAAGAGCTCCCGATGAACGCCACCCCGGTCCTGCGGGACGAACCGCAGCAGATCTTCCGGGACCGCAGCGAGGCCGGCCGGACGCTGGCCCGCTTGCTCGCCCACTATCGCGGCGATCCGGACGTCGTGGTGCTCGGCCTGGCCCGCGGCGGGGTGCCGGTGGCCTGGGAGGTCGCCGCCGCCCTGGACGCTCCGCTGGACACCCTCATCGTCCGCAAGCTCGGCGCGCCGGGCCGGCCGGAGTTCGCCATCGGGGCGCTCGCCGGCGGCGGCCGGGTCGTGCTGAACGACGATGTGGTCCGGGCGCTGCGGCTCACCGCCGAACAGGTGCGCTCCATCGCCCGCGACGAGGCCCGCGAACTGGCTCGCCGCGAGAGCGCCTACCGATCCGGCCGCGCGCCCGTGGAGGTGGCGGGGCGCACGGTCATCCTGGTCGACGACGGGCTGGCCACCGGTGCGAGCATGTTCGCCGCGGTCGAGGCCATCCGCGCCGGCGAGCCCGAGCGCATCGTGGTGGCGGTGCCCGCCGCGCCCGAATCCACCTGCCGCGAGTTCGGGGCGCTCGTCGACGAGATGGTCTGTGCCACCATGCCTTCCCCGTTCCTCGCGGTCGGCCATTCGTTCTGGAACTTCAGCCAGGTCACCGATGACGAGGTGCGGCAGTTGCTCGCCACGCCGACGATCGGCGCGCCCGCGCCCGTGGTCGATCCGGTGGCCGTCCTGCGCGCGGCGGCCATCGAAGCGCCCGCGGGCGTGCCGCCGGAGCAGGCGCTGCCCGAGTTCCTCGGCGATGCCCGCATCGTCCTGATCGGCGAGAGCTCGCACGGCACCCGGGAGTTCTACGCCGCGCGCGCCGCCATCACCGGCTGGCTGATCAGCGAGCGCGGTTTCAGCGCGGTCGCGGCCGAGGCCGATTGGCCCGACGCCTACCGCGTCGACCGCTATGTGCGGGGCCGCGGCGCCGACGGATCGCCCGCGCAGGCGCTCAGCGGTTTCGAACGGTTCCCGTCCTGGATGTGGCGCAATACCGTGGTCCGCGAGTTCGTCGACTGGCTGCGCCTGCACAATGACGCGCAACGCCGCGCCGGTGGCGCGTGCGCCGGCTTCTACGGCCTCGACCTCTACAGCATGCACCGCTCCATGCGACAGGTGATCGACTACCTCGAGCAGGTGGATCCGGCGGCGGCGCAGCGGGCGAAACGCCGCTACGCCTGTTTCGACCGCACCTCCGACGACGACGGCCAGGCCTACGGATTCGCGGCCGCGTTCGGCGCCGGCGAATCCTGTCAGGCCGAGGTGGTGCGCCAGCTGGTCGACCTGCAGCGCAACACCCCCGCCCTCGGCGAAATCCAGGACGGCGAGGCGCATTTCGACGCCCTGCGCAATGCCTGGACCGTGCGCGACGCCGAGGCCTACTACCGCGCCATGTTCGGTGATCGGGTGTCGTCGTGGAATCTGCGCGACGAGCACATGGCCGACACCCTCGACGCGCTGCTGCGCCATCTGGACCGCCCCGGCGCCCCCGCCCGGATCGTGGTGTGGGCCCACAACTCCCACATCGGCGACGCCCGCGCCACCGAGATGGGCGCCGACGGCCAGCTCTCGCTGGGCCAGCTGCTGCGCGAACGCCACGGAGACCGGTGCCGCAGTATCGGATTCACCACCGGCTCGGGCACCGTCACCGCGGCGAGCAACTGGGGCGGCGACGCCGAGCGCAAGACCGTCCGCCCGCCGCTGCCCACCAGCCTCGAAGAGCTCCTGCACGATATCGGCCTGCCGGCGCTGTTCCTGCGCACCGACGCCTCCCCCGAGGCGGCCGACATCCTGCGCGCCCCACGCCTGGAACGCGCCATCGGCGTCATCTACCAGCCCGCCACCGAACGTCAGAGCCATTACTTCCACGCCCGCCCGGCCGACCGCTACGACGCCCTCGTCCACATCGACCGCACCACCGCGCTCGAGCCGCTGTATCCGGGCAGCCGCTGGGAATCCGGAACGACACCGGAGACCTATCCGACCGGTCTGTGACGGCACGGCGGCCGCCGACGCGACCGCGCCCCGCCCGACCCGCTGTGCGGGTGAGCGGGGCGCTGTCGGGTCGTCAGATCCGGACCGCGGCCAGTTGCTCGGCGGCGCGCCGTTCGACCAGCAGGGGGACGAAGGTGCGGATTCGGGCTCCGGCGAAGGATTCTCGGACGTGCCCGACGAGCGCGGTGATGATGCCCGGGGCCACGTCGGGATGACGCGTGGTCAATCTCTCGATCACGAACCGGCTCTGGGTGTCCTCGTCATTGCGCATAGGCCCATGGTTGTCGGCGCGGGATCGGCGTCGTAGAGCACTACTGCCCCGGGTGGGAGGGGACTCGGTCTTTCATGCGTGCGGTGCGCCGTGCCGGGCGGCGGTGAGGAGTTCGGTGACGGCGCGCTGGATTCCGGTGGAGATGACGTCGATGTCGGGGGTGGTGTCGTAGTCGCCGGTGATGCCGAAGTTCAGTTGGTCGCCGTAGCTGAGGATGGCGATGCCGGTGCGCAGGCGCATGGCGATGGGGACGGCGGGCAGCAGTTCGAGGACCTTGCGGCCGTGCACGGTGAGGGGGTGGCGGGGGCCGGGGATATTGGTGGCGACGGCGGTGACGCCGCGCTGGGGGACGCGCGAGATCAGGCGCAGGGTCCAGGCGATGGGGGCGAAGGGCAGCAGGGAAGCCATGGTGATCAGGGACTTCTCGGCGCCGGCCTCACCGCGCGACTTGTGTTTGGTCATGCGGCGGTGGATGACCTCGAGGCGTTCGACCGGGTCGGCGATCTCGATCGGCAGGAACGGGAGCATGGCCGAGACGCGGTTGTCGAGAACGTATTTCGCGTTCTCGGGGCGCATGGACACCGGGACCAGGGTGCGCATCTTGTCGTGGCTGGGCTGTTCGCCGCGGCCCAGGAGCAGGGCGCGGTAGGCGGCCGCGATCGCCGCCAGGACGACATCGTTGACCGTGGCGCCGAAGGCCGCGCCGACCTCGCGGACATCGGGCAGGGAGACTCGTGCGACCACATAGCGGCGTTGGCGGCCGATCGGGCCGTTGAGCGAGGACCCGGCGGCCGGGGTGACGACGGAGACCACGATGGGAATCAGGCTGCGCACCATGCCGGTCAGGGCGCGGGGCGCGTCGAGGGTCCAGCGCAGCGCCCCGGTCACCGTATCGAGCAGACCGGTGCGCGGCGCGGCATCGCCCGCGGCGGGGACCACGGTCAGTTGCGGGCCCTCGTCCTCGCGATCGCACAGGCTCGCGAACAGCGTGACCCCGGAAACGCCGTCGACCAGGCTGTGGTGCGCCTTCACCAGCAGCGCCCAGCGATCATCGCGCAGGTGCTCGACCACGACGCACTGCCACAGCGGGTGATCGCGGTCGAGGCGCTCCTCGAGCTCGGTGGCGATGAACTCGAACAGTGCGGCGTCGTCGGCGGGTTCCGGCAGCGCGGTCCAGCGAATATGGTGCGCCACATCGAAATTCGGATCGTCCTCCCACACCGGGGTCGCCAGGTCCAGCGGCGCACGCCGCACGCGCTGGCGCAGCCGGGCATTGTCGGCCAGCCGCCCGTTCAGGGCGTCGGCGAACTCGGCGCGGGTGGGTGGCTGCCCGGAAATGATCGCCACAGCGCCGATTCCAAGACTGATGTGCTGATCGGAATCCTCGAGCTCGATGAATCCCGCGTCCAGCGGTCGTAATTCGGTCATGACCGATACCTATGTCGAATGGGTATTACCCACTCCATCGTTGCGCGGCCCGCACCGGGCGGGTGAGTCCCGAAGGTCCTCACGGCGAGTGACCGTCGTCACGCGAACCGGTCGGATCGCGGCGCGGGTCCAACGCCCGCCGAGGCCGGGACCTTCTCCCCTGCCGCCCGCTCGGCCACGCCAGCGACGCTGGTAGGGACGACACGCGAGGGACGGAGCCGTAATGGGCGACTATGTGGCCGATCTGGGTGAGCTGCGGATGGCGGACGCCGATCGCGCGGGCGGCAAGGGCGCGAATCTCGGCGAGCTGGTGGCGGCGAAACTGCCCGTGCCGCCCGGATTCGTGGTGCTGCGCTCGAGCTACGAGGACGTGGTCTGCGCCGGCCCGCACGGACAGGAACTGGACGGTTTGCACGCCCAGGCGCTCGACGCCGCCCTGCGCGGCGCCCGCGCGGACGAGCAGCGGCTCGACGAATACTGCCACCGGATGCGGGAGCTCGTGCACGACTCGCCGCTGACGCCCGCGGTGCACGAGGCCATCCTCGGCGCCTACCGCACGCTCGGCGAGGACATCGGCGTCGCGGTGCGCTCGTCGGCGGTGGGCGAGGACAGCGCCACGGCCTCGTTCGCGGGAATGAACCTCTCGCGCACCAATATTCACGGCGAACAACAGCTGCTGACCGCCCTGGTGGAATGCTGGGCCTCGCTGTTCACCCCGCGCGTGCTGACCTACCGGGCCCGCCGCGGCATGCACGATCGCCCCGAGATGGCGGTGGTCGTGCAGCGCATGGTGACCGCCCGCAGCGCCGGCGTGGCGTTCACCGCCGATCCGGCCACCGGTCGCCGCGACCGGGTCGTCATCGACGCCGCCCGCGGCCAGGGTGAGGTGGTGGTGTCCGGGGCGACCGAACCCGACACCTACCTGCTCGACCACGCGGGCCCGAATCTGCTGGCCACCCGGCCGGGCAAGCAGAGTTTCGCCATCGTGCCCGGCCCCGACGGCGATCGGCGCGTGGAGCTCACCGGCGACGAGACCGCCGCGCCAGTCCTGACCGATGCACAAGCCGTCGAGGTGGCCCGGCTCTCGCTGCGAGTGCAGCAGCATCACGGCGACCGCCCCCAGGATGTCGAGTGGGCCTTCGACGACGACCAGCTGTGGCTGGTGCAGGCCCGCCCGATCACCATGCTGCCCGACCACGCCGGCGTCAGAACCCCGATGGCCCAGGAGGTTCCGGGCCGGGTGCTGGCGAGCGGGCTGGGCGCCGCGCCCGGCCGCGCCAGCGGTCTGGTGCGGGTCCTGCACTCCCCCGCGGAGGGCGCGGTGCTGCGCGAGGGCGAGGTGCTGGTCGCCCCGATGA
This sequence comes from Nocardia sp. IFM 10818, assembly GCF_054655275.1. NCBI lineage: Bacteria > Bacillati > Actinomycetota > Actinomycetes > Mycobacteriales > Nocardiaceae > Nocardia > Nocardia sp. IFM 10818. Next base: position 3,718,429 of record NZ_BAAHJH010000001.1, on the reverse strand, counting down.
CCAATCCGGACTGGCTGCCCACCATTTCGCGCGCCGCGGCCGTGGTCACCGACAGCGGCGGCATGACCTGCCACGCCGCCATCGTCGCCCGCGAGCTCGGCGTGCCGTGCGTGGTCGGAACCCGTACCGCCACCACCGAACTGCATACCGGCACCGAGGTCACCGTGGACGGCACGGCCGGGCAGATCCGCGCCGGACGTTCCGGAAAATCCGCCACCGCCACGGACCGGGCCGCCGCCCCGATCGCCGCCGAGCCCACGGCCACCCGCGTCTACGTCAATCTGGCGCTGCCCGAGGTGGCCGAACGAGTGGCCGCCCAGGATGTCGACGGCGTCGGGCTGCTGCGCGCGGAAACCCTGCTCACCCAGGCGCTCGACGGCCGCCATCCGCGCGATCTCATCGCGCTCGGGCAGGGTGAAGCCTTCGTCCGGCGGCTGTCGGACGCGCTGTATCGCATCACCTCCGCCTTCGCGCCGCGGCCGGTCGTCTATCGCGCCACCGACCTGCGCAGCAACGAATTCCGCGCGCTCGAGGGCGGAACCCGCTACGAGCCGCGGGAACACAATCCGATGATCGGCTTCCGCGGCTGCTACCGCTACGTCCGCGAACCGGAGATGTTCTCCCTCGAACTCGCCGCCCTGGCCCGGGTCCGGGAGCGAACCCCCAACCTGCACTTGATGATTCCATTCGTGCGCACCCGCTGGGAGCTGGAAGCCTGCCTGGAACTGGTGGACCGCAGCCCCCTCGGCAGCCACCGCGGCCTGCACCGCTGGGTCATGGCCGAGGTGCCGTCGGTCATCTACCGCCTGCCCGAGTATGTGGGCATGGGCATCGACGGAGTGTCCATCGGCAGCAACGATCTCACCCAGCTCATGCTGGGCGTGGACCGCGATTCGGAGGAATGCGCCGAGCTGTTCGACGAATCCGACGCGGCGGTGCTCGACGCGATCGAACGCATCATCACCACCGCGCGCCGGCTCGGCATCACCTCCTCGCTGTGCGGCCAAGCGCCCTCGACCCACCCGGAGTTCGCCGAACACCTGGTGCGCATGGGCATCACGTCGGTCTCGGTGACCCCCGATGCGCTCGCGCACACCCGCAAGACCGTCGCGGCGGCCGAGCGCCGGATCCTGCTCGAGCACGCGACCGCCCACCGGATCGACGAATAATCTGTGCTTTTCGGGTGTATGCGGCGACTCGGTCCGGCGTGGAATACAAATGAATTCCTGTCCAAATAGAATGTGGGCACGCGGTGCGGGGCATCCGGATCGCGACCACAGACACAGGACAAGACGACCATGACCGTGGATCCCCGAGGCGATTCCTACTCGGTGCGCGAGACTCTTTCGCAATTGCGTTTGCGGGAACTGCTCACCGAGGTCAAGGATCGCGTCGAGCAGATCATCGACGCCCGCGATCGGATGGACGGCCTGGTGGAAGCCATGCTGACGGTCACCTCGGGACTCGACCTCGATCAAACCCTGCGCACCATCGTCCGCACCGCCATCAGCCTGGTCGACGCCCGCTACGGCGCGCTCGGCGTCCGCGGTCACGACCAGCAGCTCACCCAGTTCATTCACGAGGGCATCGACAGCGTCACCGCCGCCCACATCGGCGATCTGCCCGCCGGGCGCGGTGTCCTGGGACTGCTGTTCAGCCAGCCCCAGCCCATTCGGCTGCTCAATCTGGCCGACCACCCCGCATCGGTGGGCTTCCCCAAGAACCATCCGCCCATGGGCACCTTCCTCGGTGTTCCCATCCGGATCCGCGATGAGATCTTCGGCAATCTCTATCTCACCGAGAAGGCCGGCGGGCACCCGTTCACCGAGGACGACGAGGTCATCGTGCGCGCGCTGGCCGCCGCGGCCGGCACCGCCATCGACAATGCGCGGCTCTACGAGGCGAGCCAGACCCGGCAGGCCTGGATCGAGGCCACCCGCGATATCGCCACCGAATTCCTCGCCGGCACCGACGCCGACGCCGTGCTCGCCGACGTGGTCGCCCATGCACGCGCCCTCACCCAGTCCGAGCAGGCATTCCTCGCCGTCAACGACGACCCGGAGAGCACCCCGCAGGAGGTCACGGAGCTGCGTATCGCCCAGTGGTCCGGACCGGCCGACGGGCCCAGCGTGTCGGTCGCCCGCACCGTCGGCACCGCGATCGGCCAGGTATTCACCGAAGGCACCCCGCTGCGCTTCGACAGCGCCGACGATATCGACCTCGGCAAGCCGATCGCGAACGCGGGGCCGACGCTCATCCTGCCGCTGCACGCCCAGGACGCCACCTTCGGCGTCCTGGTCATGGTGCGGCCGCTGGCGGCGCCGCTGTTCCCCGACGAACTGCTGGAACTCGCGGCGGCCTTCACCGACCAGGCCGCGCTGGCCATTCAGCTATCCGAGGCGCAGCAGCGCATGCGCGAGCTGGATGTGCTCACCGACCGCGATCGCATTGCCCGCGACCTGCACGACCATGTCATCCAGCGGCTGTTCGCGGCCGGGCTGAACCTGCAGGGCACCGTGGCGCGGGCCCGGACTCCGGAAGTGCGGCAACGCCTTTCGGAGGTCATCAACGATCTGCAAGACGTGGTGCAGGAGATCCGCACCTCCATCTTCGACCTGCACGGCGGCAACGGGCAGAGCACGCGGCTGCGGCAGCGGTTGGAGCAGATCATCAAACAGCACACCGCATCGGTCGAGATGCGCACCTCGCTGCGCATCTCCGGGCCGCTGTCGGTGGTCGAGCCGGAGCTGGCCGATCACGCCGAAGCGGTGGTACGGGAGGCGGTCAGCAATGCGGTGCGGCATTCGGGGGCCGAAACCCTCACCGTCACCGTGGAAGTCGAGGACGACCTCACCATTGTGGTGTCCGACGACGGATGCGGGATTCCGGATTCCATCACGCCGAGCGGGCTGAACAATCTCGAGCACCGCGCCCAGCAGGTCGGGGGCGAATTCGCCATTCTGCCCAATGCCGATGGCAGCGGCACCCGGCTGCGGTGGTCGGTGCCACTGCACTGAGCGCCGCCGCACCCAGAACCGCCGCACCGGAATCGAATCCGATGCGACGGCGCCGCGGTCAGCGTTCGCGCACCACGATGATCGGGCAGTCCGCGCTGTGCAGCAGTGCGGCACTGGTGGATCCGAGCAGCATGCCGGTGAATCCACCGCGACCGTGACTGCCCACCACGATCAGTTGCGCATGCTCGGATTCCTCGAGCAGGGAGCGAACGGGCCGGTCCATCACCAGGATCCGGCGCACCGCGACATCCGGATAACGCTCGCCGAAGCCGGCCAATCGTTCGGCCAGCACCGCGCTCTCCTCCTCCCGGATCACATCCCAGCCCGGCAGCATCGGGTAATCCGCACCGAGATAATCGCTCCACGCGTGCAGCGCGGTCAGGCCCACCTTGCGCAGTGACGCTTCCTCGAAGGCCAGCTCGAGGGCCTTCACGCTGGTGGGCGAGCCGTCCACGCCGACCAGCACCGGCTTCTCCGCCGACACCTGATCGGTGCCCGCGGTGGAGTGGACGACCGCGACCGGGCAGTGCGCGTGCCGGCTCAGCGCGGTGCTCACCGAGCCCAGCAGGCTGCGCTGGAAGGCGCCCAGGCCACGGCTGCCCATGACCACCATCCGGGCCTGCTTCGAGCGCTCGATCAGGAACGGAATGATCGGTTCGAGGGTGACTTCGGTGCCGATGGTGATGGCCTCACCGGCGGCCGCCGTCCGCGCCACCCGGGCGGCTTCGGTCACCACGCGCTCGCCGTCGGTGCGCAGCCACTCGATATCCGACTCCGTCAGCACCGCGCCCGGACCGAAGCCGGTCGGCACCGCCACCGAGGTGACGATGTGCAGCGCGCAGCCGTGCAGCCCGGCGTCGACCGCGGCCCAGGCGGCGGCGTGATACGACAGGGCCGAACCGTCGACCGCCACCACTACCGGCGGATTCAACTGCTTCGCAGGGGAATTGGCTTGTTCTGTCATGATGTCCTCCAAGTCCGTGGATGTCTCAGTCGGTGCCGATAGGTCTGGCGAAAGCACGCCATTCGGCGTCCCACCGCTGGCTGCGCAGTCCGTCCAGGAGCCAGACCACACCCCAGTGCAGGGCCATCGCACCGCCCCAGCCGATGACCAGCACCGTGAGCGCGATACCGACCGCGTCGCCGACGGCTGTTCCCGCTTCCGGGGGCGGGGCGGCGAGGCGCCCGTCCGCGTCGAGCCACACCTGCACGTCGGAGCCGATCGCCGCCGCCGTGTCGAGAGTCGCCGTCCCGGTATCGGTATTCCCATTCCGCCGCCAGCTCACCTGCGCTTCGTAACGACCCGCCTGGTATTCACCGACTCCCGGCTTCAGCGTGGAGTCGGTCACCAGGGTCGCCGTGACCAGGGTTTTCGCGGCCGATTCCGATTCGATCCGGTCGGCCGTGCGGGTGTAGCCCGCGGTGCCGGCCGCACCCGCGACCGGCACGACGATCAGCAGCAGGGCGATCACCAGCAGCCGGATCACCGCTTGGCAGCGGTCCGTACCGCGCATCAGCGGATTACGGTTCCACGGCTGCAGCCGCCACACGCGCAGCAGCGGGACGGGATTGCCTGCCATCGCCGATCACCTCGCGTCGGCCGGTTCCAGCGGCCGCACGACCTCGTGCAGCGGGCGCCGGGGTGTCGCCGGGATCGGTGCGGCACTCGTCGCCGCCCAGCCCATGCGGATGATCAGCTGCGGGTGCCCGAAGCCGCCCAGAATGTCGGTGCGAATGCGTTCACGCAGCCGCGGGATCTCCAGGGGTTCGGTGAGCGCGCAGGTGGCCAGGCCGTGCGCGGTGGCGGTGAGCAGCACCGTGCTGGCGGCCTCGCCCGCTCGCAGCCAGGATTCCAGATCATTGGCGGCGGTGCACAGCAACAGCATGCGCGCCGCCTCGTCGGTATCGCGCACCACCGCCTCGGCCAGCGCGGGTTGCGCGAACGGACGCACCGTGGGGTCGATGGCGGGCACCGCGTTGCGGGCGGGCACGCCCTCCGGCGCCGCGTGGTGGCCGCTCCAGGCGGCCAGCTCGGCGCGATAGGCGGCATCGCCCGCGTGCTCGTCCGCGGCCTGCCGGAAGGCGCTCAGCAGGCGGGCCCGCTCGCCCGCCCCATCGATATCGTGCACCGTGACACCCCGGTCGGTGCCAGTGGCGGTGATCCTCGCGACCTGCCCGGCCGGTACCTCCCAGGAGGTGAATCGCCGGCGATCACTGCGCCTGCGGGAAATGGCCCGGGCCAGGCGCACCGACGCCGGATCGGGCGCGGCGGCGGCGAATTCCACAGCGGCCAGATGCCGCGGTTCGGCCGGATTGGGCAGCCGGTGCACCCGGGCCTCCCAGCCGAACACCCGGCACGCCACGCTTAGATGATGCAGCGCCGCACCGCAACTGAGCACCAGCTCCCGGCAGTCGGGATCGGTGTGCGGCAACTGCCTGCCGTGATCGGCGTACAGGTGCACGGTATTGTCGCCGACGCGCCACAACCACGGCTGGGTATTGTGCACCGAGGGCGCGCGCACCGCCAGGGTCAGCGCCGCCCGCAGCGTCTCGGGATCCGGATGTGTCCTCGGCATCGGTTGTCCTTCCTCGGAATTCGCGTTTCAGGGTTCCCGGACCACGAGCACCGGGCAGCCGGACAGATGCAGCAGCGCGGTGCTCACCGAGCCCAGCAGCATGCCGGAGAATCCGCCGCGGCCATGGCTGCCGACCACCAGCAGCTGGGCGCCGTCGGCCTGCTCGAGCAGGGCGCGCACCGGGGTATCGCAGGCCACGACCCGCTCCACCCGCACGTCCGGATAGCGCTCGCCGAATCCGGCCAGGCTCTCCCCCAGCAGCACATCCTCGGTTTCGCGAATCCCGTCCCAGCCGACCACCGGCAGGTCGTAGCCGGTGGTGTCGCTCCACGCGTGCACCGCGATCAGCGTCACCTTGCGGCGTGAGGCCTCGTCGAAGGCCATTTCGACTGCGGGCAAGCTGTTCTCGGTGCCGTCGACGCCGACCACCACCGGCTTGCCGGACGATCCCGGATCCGACTCCGACAGCCCGTGAATGACGGCGACGGGGCAATGCGCATGCCGCGTCAGCGCGGTGCTCACCGACCCGAGCACCGCCCGCCGGACAGCACCCCGCCCACGATTGCCGACCACCAGCATGCGCGCCCGCTTCGACAATCCGAGCAGAGTCGGCGTAATGAGGTCGAAGGTCAACTCGGTGGTGATCTCCAGCGATTCGTCCGGCACGGCATGCCTGGCGATCCGCAGGGCTTCGCCCAGCACGCGCTCACCGTCCCGCCGCAGCCCGGCCATCTCGGCCGCGCCGTACACCGTCCGCGGATCCTGTCCGACGGTGATCGCATACGAGGTGATGATGCGCAGCGGACACCCCCGCAACTCCGCTTCGGCCGCCGCCCAGGCCACCGCCTGATAGGAGATCTCCGACCCGTCCGAGGCAGCCACAATCGGAAGGTTGCCCGCATCCGGCGCGGGAAGAACGTTGTCAGCCATGATGTCTCCTGATTCCGGTGATGCTCCGAGCATCCCGCTCCCCGGCCGGTCACCCCAGGGAACAACGTCATCACCTCACCGGGCCGTCAGCCCTCGTCTGCGCTGGAGTCCGTGGGCACGTGTCCGAGCCCGTAGAACCTTCAGGCGCAGTCGTCATGTTCGAGCGACACGGCGGCGTACATGCATAAATTCGCATATCTACATTGCAGTGTATTCGCGCAGGCGTCTGCTTGATCGTCGTCCACTGGTATCTCAGTTGCTCGATATCCATTTCCACTGCGGCAGTGTGGAATTCGGTCCCCAGTTCACGCAGGAGCGACATCCACTCCGCGCTGGCCGCGATTTCGGGACGCTGGCCACCGCCGGATTCATCACGCCCGGCGGGCGCGGCGGATTTCGGCTGGACCGCCTACACCCCGCTGTCGGACATCATCCACTCCCCCGGCGTGGGAGCCGATATGTGGATCCTCGGCGTGGGCGTCTCGGGCCTGGGCACCATTCTGGGCGCGGTCGATATGCTCACCACCGTGGTGTGCCTGCGCTGCCCCGGCATGACCATGTTCCGGATGCCGATCTTCACCTGGAATGTCGTCGTCGCGAGTTACCTTATCCTGCTGGCGTTTCCACTGCTGACTGCGGCCGCGCTGGCGCTGTACTACGACCGGCATCTGGGCGGGCACATCTACGATCCGGCCTCCGGCGGCGTCATGCTGTTCCAGCACCGGTTCTGGTTCCTCGGCCATCCCGAGGTGTATGTGATCGCGCTGCCGTTCTTCGGCATCGTCTCCGAGATCTTCCCGGTCTTCAGCCGCAAACCGATCCATTCCGGCGTACCGCAGGTGATGGTGCGGATCGGGATGGCGCCGAGGGATGCGGATCCGGTCCCGCGCACGCCCCGGCGACCACTCGCCGACATCCTGACCATCACCGCCCCTGTTTCTTTCGCTATCAAAAGGTGTGACTTTGAGCCCTACCTCGGCGCGGGAGGCGCGACCCACCCTGGTGGGAAACAAGATTCGTGTGTCGAGAAATGGGAGGACCCCACCGGTGCTGCGCGGAGCCCCGTGACGCCTATTCGGTCCTCGAAACCCTGTCCCAGCTGCGGTTGCGCGAGCTGCTCATCGAGGTCAAGGACCGCATCGAGCAGATCATCGACGCTCGCGACCGCATGGACGGCCTGGTCGAAGCCATGCTCACCGTCACCTCCGGACTGAACCTCGACGACACCTTGCGCACCATCGTGCACACCGCCACCACCCTGGTCGACTGCCGCTCCGGGGCGCTGGGAGTGCGCGGGCGCGACAGCCGGCTCACCGAATTCGTCTACCAGGGCATCGACGGGCACACCCGCACACTCATCGGGGACCTGCCCCACGGTCACGGCGTCCTCGGCCTGCTGTTCACCCAGCACACGCCGATCCGGCTGCAGAACATCGGCGACCATCCCGCCCTGCACGGCGGCAACGGCGCCGGCACCCGGCTGCGCCAACGGCTCGAACACGTCCTCGCGCTGCACACCGCCGACGCCGACATCCGCTCCTCGCCGCGGATCTCCGGTTCGCTGTCGGTCGTGGCGCCCGAACTCGCCGATCACGCCGAATCGGTAGTGCGCGAAGCGGTTTCCAATGCCATCCGCCATTCGGGGGTGGACACGCCCACGGTGCGAGTCGATGTCTCCGACGATCTCACCATCACCGTGTCCGACGATGGCCGCGGCATTCCCGATGCCATCACCCCCAGCGGACTGGACAACCTCGCGCACCGCGCCGAACTGGCGGGCGGAACCTTCGCCGCGCTGCGCGGCGCCGACGGCTCGGGGACGCAATTGCGCTGGTCGGCCCCCTTGGATTGACCGCGACGCGGTCGGGCGCTGGTCGCTGCGCCGCCGGGCCGTCTCGGTCGATACTGGATCGGCAAGCAGTTCGCCGTGACATTCCCTATGTGGAGGGCAAAGCTCATGTCCGAGAACCGAACTCGTATCCTCGACCGCGTCATCGCGACCCAGGCGCCCGCCGCGGTGATTCTCATCCGCGCCTACGTGGGCGCGATCTTTCTGTTCGAAGGCATTCTGAAATTCTTGCGGCCCGATACTCTCGGCACCGGCCGCTTCGACAAGGCCGGGATCCCGGCACCGGGATTCTTCGCCCCCTTGGACGGGATTTTCGAAATCGTCTGCGGCGTACTCATTCTCGCTGGTCTGCTCACCCGCCTCGCGGTGGTCCCGATGATCGTGAACATGCTCGGCGCGCTCCTGATCACCAAACTGCCCATCCTGTGGAGCGACGCCGCACTGTTCCGCGGCAAGTCGGGCTGGTGGGACTTCCTCCACGAATCCCGCACCGACCTCGCCCAACTGTGCGGCAGCGCGTTCCTGCTCCTCGTCGGCGCAGGCGCCTACTCCTTCGACGCCCGCTGGACCACACGCCCGAGTCCTGCGGCGGCCGCGTCGGGGCGGTCGTGATCCGCGGGCTTTGCTCAGTCGGTGTGGTGCCGGTCGGCGCGGTGGGACAGGCGCTCGGAGAAGGTTTCGGTCCAGGCGGCCGACTCCGATTCCTCGGTGGTCCCGGGCTTGCGCCGTCCCACCCTGGGGCTGCCCGCACCACCGCCCTGCTTCGCCCCGCCGGGTCTGGCCTGCATGGCCAGCACCCGCACACCCCAGGAGACATAGGCCTCCACGCTCATCCCCGCGCATTCGGCGGCATCGTTCAACGTGCGCCAGTCAGCCTCGCCCACCGTCACCACAATGTCCCTGCTCGCCATACCGGCCAACACTAGTCCCGAACTACCCGCGCTCGCGCCCACCACGCAGCCATCGAGCCGCCCGAAATGCCAACCAGCCCAGGCCGATCAGCAAGACCACGATCACCACGAACGCCACCACCGGCACCGCCAGCGCCAGGATCGTGAGCGCGAGCGAGGTGCCGTCCTCGGCCGTCGAGACCACCGGATTGCCCACGCCCGCAGTCGTTCCCGTGACGACCGGCCGCGCCACCGCCCGGCCGGCGTGCACACTGCCCGCGGTGACGGCGCCGAGAATCGCGGCGACCGCGGGCGGCAACTGCGCCGACAGGCTGGTCTCAGCCGCGAACAGAATCGCACCGGAGGCGGGCGCCACCAGCGTCCCGATGCCGTGCAGCGCCGAATCCAACGCCGGAATCTTGTCCCCCACGAGGTCGAGCAGGAATACCACCCCGATAACGATCAATGCCGGAGTAGACGACAGCCACCCGTACGAGCTGCCCAGATCGATCCACCCGACCCGGTCCGCGACCCCCACCACCAGCAGCGGCAACCAGGCATTGAGCCCCGCCGCCCCCGACAACCCGAACGCCCCGAGCACCGCCCCGACCGCCGCTGTGATCTCCATACGACCAGTCTGCCGCCCCAGCCGGCTCCGACCCGGCATTGAACCCGGGCGACCGGTTTCCCGGGTCGCTGTCAGCGCATGCGCGGCCGCCGGAACACCTCGGCGACAATCCGATCGCCCAGGCTCTCGGATACCCAGAAGCACTCGCCGCCCAGTTCCGCGGCGGCGCGGGCCACCTCGTCGATGGCGCTGTGGATATCGGCGGCGCCGAACCGGTTGAGCGCCAATTCGATCGTCCCGACCGGTTCGTACCGATCGATCTCGTCCCGGTAGAGCTCTCTGGCCATCGTCCTTCGCATCATGTCCGCACCCCGATTCCTACCGCGTCCTCAGGCCACGGTAGAGGAGACGGTGGGAGTCGCGCCGCAGGTGGGCGACAAGACGGGCGGCTGCCCGTCGCGCACTAGCATGCGGATGGTGAAGTTCCGAATTGCGTTCGTGTCGGTTCTGCTGCTGGCGGCGCTGCTGTGGGGTTTGGCGTGGTTGTTCGAGCACCCGGAAATTTTCGACTCCTGCGAACCGGTGCCGTGCCCGCCGGATGTTCTCGCAGAGCCCACGACGACGCCGCCCGCGCCGGGGGAATCCGCCGCGATCACAGCGATCGCATACAGATGCTGTGCATGAAAGCTCAGGTGAGGCCGGCGAGGATGGCGGCCAGTTCGCGGGACTGGAGGATTACGCCTACGTGGCCGGCCGGCAGGGTGTGGACGTCGAAGGGGTTGTCCGGGGTGAGGTGGTCGGCGTCGGTGATCATTTTGGCGGCGAGGGCCGGGGAGATGACGTTGTCGAGGGTCAGGCGGATGTAGGTGCGGGGGATGCGGCCCCAGGTGGCGGGGTCGACTCGGGCGTCGGCGAAGCTGGTGTGGGCGGCGTCCTCGGGTTGCATGCCGAAGTTGAGGAGGGGGAGCATCTGTTCGAGGGTGGCTTCGGGCATGTTGGTGCGGCGGAAGTCCTCGAGGGCTTCGGGGTCGGCCGAGCGGAGGTTGAAGCGGATGAGGCCGCGCGAGACCGGCTCCATACCCAGGAACAGGGAGTGGTCCGGGTTCGGGGTGGGGACGTCTTTCGAGGCTTCGGGAGTCTGGCTCAGGGCCATGGCGCTGGGCGCTTCCGGGGTGGCGGGGCAGAAGGCGGAGAGGTAGACGATGCGGTGGATGGCCTCGGGGATGGCATTGCCGACCAGGCCGATCGTAATGCCGCCGAGGCTGTGGCCGACCAGGATGACCGGGCCATGGGCACGTACCTGTCGCACGACGTCGATGACGTGGGCGACGTTGTCCTGCACCGTGATCGCGGACATCGGCGACGGCCCGGCGGCGAAGGCGGCCATGTCCTGCGCCTGGTAGGACAGCGGAAACGAGGCGCCGAGCCCGTGTCCGGGCAGATCCACCGGCAGGCTGCGGTGCCCGAGCAGAGCCAGTTCGCGAACCACCGGCGCCCAGTAGAAGCTGTTGCTCGTCAATCCGTGCACGAAGACGAATGTGGGAGCGGCGGTGGAATTTTCATGATTATTGCCAGCAAGATCGGACACCGGTCCCCCCGAGATCGAACGACGACAGACGCTCAGTTCTTTACCCACACCGGACGGCCGCCAACCCTTCTGGGACCATGAAGGCACGGCGTTACCCGAACTACGGGAAGGGTGAGCTTCGATGCGATTGGCGGGTAGTGCGTTACGGCTGACGATCTTCATCGGCGACAGCGACACCTGGCATCACAAACCGCTCTCGGCGGAGATCGTGCATCGCGCCCACCGCGCGGGGCTGGCGGGGGCGTCGGTCTTCCATGGCGTGGAAGGCTACGGCGCCACCTCTCTCATCCACACCAGCCGACTGCTGTCGCTGTCGCAGGACCTGCCGGTCGCCATCGTCATCGTCGATGATGAGCGGCGCATCCGCGAATTCCTGCCCCAACTCGACGAACTCGGCATCGAAGGGCTGGTCCTGCTCGACCCCGTCGAGGTCATCCGCTACGTCGCCGGGCAGCGCGCCGACGAGTGATTGCGCTGTTTGCTAAACTCTGCAATCAATACGGCGGCCGTCGGCAGGATTCCGCCATCAGCGGAAGGAGCGGCTCGGATGCCAGGGATGCAGCGGCCGCTCTATCAGATGAAGGCCGACTTCTTCAAGACGCTCGGACACCCCGTGCGTATTCGCGTGCTCGAGTTGCTCAGTCAGCGGGAGCATGCCGTATCCGAGATGCTGACCGAGATCGGGGTGGAGGCGGCGAATCTGTCGCAGCAGCTGTCGATTCTGCGGCGTGCCGGGCTGGTCACCGCGCGGCGCGAGGGGCTCTCGGTCACCTATGAGCTGACCTCCCCCAAGGTCGCGGAGCTGCTGGCGACGGCGCGCATCATCCTCACCAGCGTCGTCGCGGGCCAGGTCGAAGCGCTCGAAGAGCCCGCGTAACCGGATCTCGAACCTGCTATGCGGGGTGCGCGTGCGCCTGCTAGTTGCAGATTTTCTAAACTCAATACCTAGTGTTTCTGCGAAGGAGAATGCAGTCGTGACCGATGACCCCACCACCGCCGGGATCGCGCTGGCGCCGACCGACCACAAGGGCATCCTGGCTTGGGTCGCCGAGGTCGCCGAACTCACCGCGCCGGAGCGGATCGTCTACTGCGACGGCTCCCGCGAGGAGTGGGATCGACTCACCGAGGATCTGGTCGCGAAGGGCACGTTCGTGCCGCTACAGGCCAAACCGAACTCCTTCTGGTGCGTCTCCGATCCCGAGGATGTGGCGCGGGTGGAGGATCGGACCTTCATCTGCTCGGAGGAGCGCGGCGACGCCGGGCCGACCAACAACTGGGTGGATCCGGTGGACATGCGCACGGTCATGACCGAGCACTACCGGGGTTCCATGGCCGGTCGCGCCATGTACGTGATCGCGTTCTGCATGGGGCCGGTGGATGCGGAGGATCCCAAATACGGTGTGCAGATCACCGATTCGGAATACGTCGCGGTGTCGATGCAGATCATGACCCGGTCCGGCGCCCAGGTGTGGGAGAAGCTCACCGACGACACCGAATTCGTGAAGTGCCTGCATTCGGTGGGCGCACCGCTGAGCCCCGGCCAGCAGGATGTGCCGTGGCCGTGCGACAAGACCAAGTACATCTCCCACTTCCCCGAGCGCCGCGAGATCTGGTCCTACGGTTCGGGTTACGGCGGGAACGCGCTGCTGGGCAAGACCCACCAGGCTCGGCACCTTGATCCCGGCCCGCGCACCCGGGTTGTCCGTATGACCTGATTGCTAACATTAGCAACTCGCCTGGGCGGCGAGTAACTGCGGTGGCCGCGGGCGGTGGGGCTACTACAGTCGAGGGCGGAATGGCCGGCCGCTGCCGCGGGGCCGGCTCGATTGTTGATCAGGAGGGAATGGTTATGGGTGTCAGTCTGGCCAAGGGCGGGAATGTTTCGCTGTCGAAGCAGGCGCCGAATCTGACCGCGGTGGCGGTCGGGCTCGGCTGGGATGTGCGGTCCACCACCGGGACCGATTTCGATCTCGATGCCAGCGCGCTGGCGTGCGGACCGGATCAGAAGGTGTTGTCGGACCAGCATTTCGTGTTCTACAACAACCTGAAGTCGCCCGAGGGGAGCATCGAACACACCGGGGACAATCTCACCGGTGAGGGCGAGGGCGACGACGAGGTGATCAATGTCGATCTGGCCAATACGCCGCCGACCATCACCAATATCTTCTTCCCCGTCTCCATTCACGATGCGCAGGCGCGTCAGCAGTCCTTCGGCCAGGTGCGCAATGCCTTCATCCGCGTCGTGGATCGCAGCAATGGCGCCGAATTGGCGCGCTACGACCTCACCGAGGATGCCTCCACCGAGACGGCGATGGTGTTCGGCGAACTGTATCGCAATGGCGCGGAATGGAAGTTCCGCGCGATCGGGCAGGGTTACGCCGCGGGTCTGGCGGGGATCGCCCGCGATTACGGCGTCAATATCTGACCGGCGAGGTGACTGCCCGCTCCGGGGTAGGAGGCAGAGCGGGCAGTCGGGGGGCCGACGCGGTGTTGTTGGGGGTGTCGGCGCAGACGAATCTATTCGAGCAATTCGGCAGCATCCATGACCGTGGATGCCCTTGTTGCGACATCGAGTGCCCTTCGCCGCTTGCGAAGGTGGTGGCCGATGTATCCGCGCATCATGCGCCCGGTCCGTGAACGAAAGGCTCAATACGCTTCATGGGTAACAGCTGGCTACGTCGCCTGTCCCCCGCATCGAGCGATGGCGCTCACACGCTGGTGTGCTTCCCGCACGCCGGCGGCTCCGCAATCTCGTACGGCCCCTTGGCCGCAGCCGTCGGGCCGGACCACGAGGTGCTCGCCGTCCAATATCCGGGGCGACAGGACAGGCGGCGCGAACCGCTCGTGGGGAATATCGCGGACCTCGTCGACGGCTTGCTGCCCGAATTGAACGAAGCCCTCGGGGACGCCGGGGAATTCTCCTTGTTCGGCCACAGCATGGGATCGGTCGTGGCTTTCGAGACCTGCCGGCGACTCGAGCGGGAATTCGGCGCGAGCCCACGGGTTCTGTTCGCCTCGGGACGGCGCGCGCCATCGGCCGGGTTGCCCGAGATCCGAATGCACCTGCTGAGCGATCGGGAACTCGCCGGGCACCTGCTGGAATTCGGCGGCACCCCACCGGGTTTGCTCGAGGACCCGGAATTCCGGCAGTTGATTCTGTCGATCGTCAGGAACGACTACCGGGCCATCGAAACCTACGAATGCAGCACCGGCGCGCTGGTCGGCACCCCGATCGTCGCCCTGGTCGGCGACCGCGACCCCGACGCGAGCTTCGCGCAGATCGAGGGCTGGGCCGCACACACTTCGGGGTCCTTCGCCGCGAAATCCTTCCCCGGCGGCCACTTCTTCCTGGACGCGAACGCCCACCCGGTAGCCCAGGTGATCCGCGATCACAGCGCGCAGGCGCTGTTGAATTAGTAACCGGCGCAGGCCGACTCGGGTGAGCGAGTCGGCCTGCGCGGCGGTTTCGCGGTGGGTACGGCGGTGAATCAGTTCGTGCCGGATACCGATCCGAGGGTGATCAGTTGCGGCGCAGCGGAACCGCCGCAGCAGCCGCCCGCCTCCTCGGCGGTGGTGCCGGGCTCGTCGAACACGCCCGCGCCGCCGCAGACCCCGGTTTCGGGCAGGGTCAATTCCACCCGCGTCGCGGATTCGTGGTCGCCGGCCAGTTCGGCGGCGATGCTGCGGACCTGCTCGTATCCGGTCAGGGCGAGGAAGGTCGGGGCGCGGCCGTAGCTCTTCATCCCGGCCAGGTAGAACCCGGGTTCGGGGTGGGACAGTTCGGTCACGCCGTGCGGATACACGGTGCCGCAGGAGTGCACGTTCGGGTCGATGAGCGGGGCCAGGCGCACGGGAGCCTGCAGGACCGGGTCCAGGCCGAGGCGGATCTCCGACAGCCACGTCAGCTGCGGACGGAACCCGGTCAGGGTCACCACCGCATCCACGCCCTCGATGCGGGCGCCCGCCTCCGAAACCAGCGCGACACGACCGTCGTCACCGGATTCGACCGCGGCGGTGCGGAATCCGGTCACCACCTGGAGCAGTCCCCGATCGAGCGCCGCCTTGGCGCGCAGACCCAGCGCGCCGCGCGCGGGCAGCTGATCGGCGTCGCCGCCGCCGAAGGTATTGCCGACCTCACCGCGCCGCAGCACCCAGGTGATGCGAGTGCCGGGGGCCTGTTCGGCCAGGCCCGCCAGCGCCACGATGGCGGTGAGCGCCGAATGCCCGCTGCCCGCGATCACGGTGTGCGCGCCGGCGTAGCGGGCACGGACCCGCTCGTCGTCGAGATCGGGGACGCGGTAGGAGATCGCCTGTGCCGCAGCGGTTTCGCCGAGCGCGGGCAGGCCGTCGCCGCCGAGCGGATTGGGTCCGCCCCAGGTGCCCGAGGCGTCGATGACAGCGCGGGCGAGCAGGCGTTCCTCGCGGCCGTCGGCGTGGCGCACGCGCACGGTGAACGGTTCGCTGTCCCGCCCGGCGTCGACGACCCGGTCGCGGCCGCGCCGCGAGATGCCGGTGACCTCCACCCCGAGGCGCACGACGTCCTCGCCCAGGGCCTTCGCCAGTGGCGCCAGGTAGTCCGCGGCCCACTCACCGCCGGTCGGATACGAATCAGCCCGGGGTGCAACCCATCCGGCGGATTCGAGCAGCCGTCGCGCGGCGGGTGCGATCAGCTCGCCCCAGCGGGAGAACAGCCGCACGTGATTCCATTCCGCGACCGCGGCGCCGGCGGTGGCGCCGCGCTCGAACACCACCGGCGTCAGGCCGCGTTCGCGCAGTTCGGTCGCGGCGGCCAGGCCGATCGGTCCGGCGCCGACCACGACGACGGGCAACTCGTTCATCGGGACATCCTTTCATCGATACTCATCGATTTAATGCCCAGAACTGTATCGACGAACGTCGATGAAAGCAAGCATCGACGAATATCGATATAGTGGGATCATGACGTCGCTGGACATGCCGGTCGTCCGGACCGAGCACCGCGTGAACGCCCTCCCGATCGCGGATGCGACCACCTATGCGAGCTGGTTCGCCTGCCTGGCCGACCCCACCCGGGTGCGGCTGCTGCACCACGTCGCCGCCCAGCCCGCCGGTACGACCATCGGCGAGATCGCCGACGCCCTCGGGGTCGGGCAGCCGACGGTATCGCACCATGTGCGCAAGCTGGCCGATGTCGGATTCGTGACGATCCACAAGGACCGCACCAGCACGATCGTCGCGATCAACCCCGCGTGCTGCACCGGACTGCCGCACGCGGCCGACGTCGTCATGGGAGTGCTGCCGCCGCAGCCGTGCTGCCCCGCCGACATCCCCGACGATGTCACCGTCCGGGCGCTGGCCGACGACGATTGGGAGGCGGTGCTGCGCATCTACGGCGAGGGCATCGCCACCGGCAACGCCACCTTCGAAACCGAGGTCCCCGCCCGCGACCAACTCGATGCCACATGGCTGGCCGGGCACCGGTGGGTCGCCGAGATCGACGGCCGGGTCGTCGGATGGGCCGCGGCCACAGCGGCTTCCGCGCGCGAGTGCTATCGCGGGGTCGCCGAGACCTCGGTCTACGTCGCCGCGGGCATGCGCGGCCGCGGGGTCGGCAAGGCCCTGCTGCGCACCCAGGTCCTCGCGGCCGATCGGGACGGGCTGTGGACGCTGCAGAATTCGATCTTCCCGGAGAACCGGGCGAGCATCGCGCTGCATCATTCGGCCGGGTTCCGCACCGTCGGCGTGCGGGAACGCATCGCCCGGCTCGACGGGCAATGGCGCGACACCGTGCTACTGGAACGCCGGGGCGCGGGCTGCGCCTGATCCCGGGCCGCGGGTCGCTCGCCGGGCCGTTCACCGGATGTTTGCTTGCCTGCTGATTCGATATCCATCAATATCGATGCGTGTCTAAATCAGAGCTGCCGTTGACGGACGTGACCGCGCG
The DNA here is from genome assembly GCF_054655275.1 of Nocardia sp. IFM 10818. Taxonomy (NCBI): domain Bacteria; kingdom Bacillati; phylum Actinomycetota; class Actinomycetes; order Mycobacteriales; family Nocardiaceae; genus Nocardia; species Nocardia sp. IFM 10818. Next base: position 3,701,088 of record NZ_BAAHJH010000001.1, on the reverse strand, counting down.
GGACTGCGAGCCGACCGCCGTGATCGGCGAGCCGTTGACCGAGCCGCAGGCCGTCGCCCTGGCGGCCACGCTCAAGGCGCTGGCCGATCCGGTCCGGCTGCGGCTGCTCTCGATCATTGCCGGCCGCGCCGGGCGGGAAGCCTGCGTCTGCGATATCTCCGAGGGCTTCGACGTCTCCCAGCCGACCATCTCCCACCATTTGAAGGTGCTGCGCGAAGCCGGACTGCTGACCAGTGAACGCCGGGGTTCGTGGGTGTACTACCGGCTCGTGCCCTCCACCCTCGCGAGCTTGTCGCAGCTGCTGGATTACGCTGCCGTCGAGTCGGTCTCGTGATCGCCCTCCCCCGCCGCCTGCTGGCCGAATTCGTCGGCACGGCCGCGCTCGTCGCCATTGTCGTCGGCTCCGGCATTGCCGCCGGGCAACTCTCGCCCGGCGATACCGGGGTGCAGCTGCTGGAGAACTCCACCGCCACCGTGCTCGGACTCGGCGTGCTGATCCTGGTCCTCGGCCCGGTCTCCGGCGCGCATTTCAATCCGGTTGTCTCCGCGGCCGACTGGTGGGCCGGCCGTCGCCACGGCACCGGACTCACCTTGCCCGAGGTAGCCGCGTACACATGCGCCCAGATCGGCGGCGGCGTCACCGGCGCGATCCTGGCCAATGCGATGTTCGATCTGCCGGCCTGGCAGATCTCCGCCCACGACCGCATCACCACCGGCCACCTCATCGGCGAAATCGTCGCCACCGCCGGCCTGATCGCGGTCATCTTCGCCCTCGCCCGCAGCGGCCGGGCCGCCCTCTCCGCCGCCGCGGTCGCCGCCTATATCGGCGCCGCCTACTGGTTCACCAGCTCCACCAGCTTCGCCAACCCCGCCGTCACCCTCGGCCGCATCTTCTCCGACACCTTCGCCGGTATCGCCCCCGCCAGCGCCCCCGCCTTCATCGCCGCCCAAATCCTCGGCGCCGCAGCCGGACTCGCATTGATCACGGTCCTCTACCCCCACCCCGCCGAAATCGCCGACCAGGTCGTCGTCCCCCACCCCCGGAAAGGTGTTCACCCACCCATGGACTCCAAGCCCAGCGTCCTGTTCGTCTGCGTCCACAATGCCGGCCGCTCACAAATGGCCCAGGGTTTCCTCACCCACCTCGCCGGCGACGCCATCGAAGTCCGCTCCGCCGGATCCGCCCCCGCCGACACCCTCAACCCCGCCGCAGTCCAAGCCATGGCCGAACTCGGCATCGACATCACCGCCCAAACCCCGAAAATCCTCACCCCCGACACCGTCGAATCCTCCACCGTCGTCATCACCATGGGCTGCGGCGACACCTGCCCCTACTTCCCCGGCGTCGACTACCGCGACTGGCAACTCGACGACCCGGCGGGCAAGGGCCTCGACGCCGTACGCCCCATCCGCGACGAAATCCGCACCCGCGTCGAACATCTCATCAAGGAACTCGTGCCCAGGTGAGCTCGCTGTCGCCCGGCCGGTCCTTGCGCCTATTTCCTTCGAACCCTGCGCGGCCGGTCATGTGCGTGCGGCCGTGCGTGCGAGCCTCCATTCCCACACCTCGCGGATCGCGACTGCCATGAGGATCACCACCAGAGTGGCAACGGGTTGGAGGGAGAAGCCCGAGTGCCCGCGTGGCAGCGCGAGCCAGATGAGCGCCCCGGCCGCGAATGGCACTGCCACGGTGACGATTCCGGCGGCCAGCCGCCCGGCCGTGACAGCCGCGGCGATCGCCGCCAGCACCAGCAGGCAGAACGCGGTCAGCGAGACGGCGCCCATGGCGTCGAACCCGTTCGACGGCAGGTAGTCCGCGTACCGGCGCGGCTGATCGGACAGGGGCGTGTAGGCCGTCCACCCGAAGTCGTCCTGCACATCGTCACCGAGCCAGGTAATGCCTCCCGCCAGCATGGTTGCCACGACGAAGGCCCACCACGCGACATGGCCCGCGATGTGCGCTGCACGAAAGACCTGGTATCGGGACATGTACTGCAACCTAGGCCAGTGGCAGCGGGCAGGACTGCGGAGACGCTACGACTCGCCGGTTCGGACTGCCCGCAATCGCCGGACTCCGCTGGGGGCGCCGGGCTGGTTCGAGTTGAGTGCGACCCCAAACGTGTAGTGCCACACTGGCGTTCATGACGGTGTTGTTCGTGGACGGCTGGTATGGACCGGAGCCGCAGGATTGGCAGTCGATCTGGTGCGAGCGCCTTCCCGATGCGGTCCGGGTGGCGCAGGATGACTGGGACAAGCCCCGGCGCGGGGCGTGGGTGGCTCGGTTGGATGAGGCAATCGGGCGGTGTCGCCGGCCGCCGGTGCTGGTCGGCCACAGCCTCGGCTGCCTGACGATCGCGCACTGGGTCGGCGCCGGCGGCAATCGGCCGGTGCGCGGCGCGCTGCTGGTGACGCCGGCGGACGTGGAGGAGAATCCCGAGCCGGAGGTTCGCGGGTTCGATCCGATTCCCCGTGTGGCGCTTCCCTTTCCCTCGATCCTGGCGGCCAGTCGCGATGACCGGTGGATGACGCCCGGCCGGGCGGCGTCCCTCGCGGCCTCCTGGGGCGCACGCCTGGTCGACATCGGCGCCGTCGGACATCTCACCGGGGCCCACGGCCCCTGGCCCGAAGGCGAAGTCCTCCTCGCCGAATTGCTCGCCGATCCGGCCTCGTGCCCCTCGTGATCCCGCGCAGGCATGTGAAACGACGTCGACCGGGAACTGGTGGCGGCAAAGCCCGAGAAGGGGCCGCCACCAGTTCCCGGTCGATGGTGTTTCAAACCGATCCGGGGGCGACACGCGCGCGTACGCTGTGCTCGTCGCGGAACTTCGTGTTGTTCTGGTTCGCGGATTCGGTGTCGATGTTCGGGACCTATGTCACGGCGCAGGCTTTGCAGTTGCTCGCGGTGCTGACGCTCGGCGCGTCGGCCTTCGAACTCGGGATTCTGCGGGCGGCACACTGGTTGCCCTACTTGCTGTTCGGGCTGCTCGCCGGGGTCTTCGTCGATCGGTGCCGGCGCAAGCCGATTCTGGTGGGCGCGGACCTCGCCCGCGCGGTGCTGCTGGCCCTCATTCCGCTCCTGGTCCTCACTCAGGTGCTGACGGTCCGGATACTGATCGTGCTCGTGCTGGCTGTCGGGCTGGTGTCGTTGGTCTACGACGCGGCCCATCGGTCGTTCCTGCCGGGACTGGTTCCCAGATCGCTACTGGTACAGGCCAATGCGCGGCTCGAGCAGTCCGCGGCGGTCGCTCAGGTCGGCGGGCAGGTGATTCCCTTGGCGCACAGTGGAACCGCTGGCTTCACCCTCCTGTGTGCGGCACAGTTCGTCTTCTGGCTTTCCGTCGGCATCGACAGCCCGCTCGAGATGAGTTACCAGCAATCGATCACACCGGACCGGCTGCTGGGCCGAACGAGCGCGACCATCCGCTCCCTCAACCGCGGCGCCATAGTGATCGGCGCCCCGCTCGGTGGTCTGCTCGCCGCCTGGGCGGGGACCCGTGCCGCCCTGTGGACGGCCGTCGCAGGTCTCGTTCTGGCAGCACTGTCATTGACTGTCTCCGGCTTCCGTCATGTCCGGCTCGACCACGCCGCCACCTGAGCATGCGCGGGCCGAGTCGCGTGCGTCCTGCCACGGGGCCACCGCAAAACCTGTTGTCGAACCGCGACGGCCGCTGCTACCGTGCCGGAGGCCGTGCAAGACCGAGGAGGTGGTACCCGTGAACGCAGTATCGACGTGGGTGCTCCCCTGCGGGGTCACGGTCGGGCGATAGGTCGTCCGGGAGCGCCGTTCTACCGCACTCCCGAAAGGCACGACCATGCACTTCACTTCCGAACAGCGCCTCGATGACGGCAGCCTGCTCGAGCGCGCATTCACCCTCGGCGAGGTCCCCGGCATCCTGTGGACACCCGCGTCCACATCCGCACCGGTGCCGCTGATTCTGCTCGGCCAGCCCGGCGGTCTCGGACTGCGCACGATGTACCCGCGATTGCTGGCCAGGGCCCGCTACGCCGTGGCCGGGGGCTTCGCCGCGGCCACCATCGAACTCCCCGGCAGCGGTGAACGACCCCGTTCCGCCGCCGCCGATCAGGCCGGCGCCGACCTGCGCCGCGCGCTGGCCGCCGCTGAACCGGTCACCGACGACATCATCGATCGCCTTATCCTCCCACTGGTCGACCAGGCGGTCCCGGAATGGCAGGCCACCCTCGACGCCCTCCTCGCGCTGCCCGAGATCGGCGGTCCGGTCGGATATTCGGGCGGGGTGATCTCCGTCGGCACCCGCCTCGCGGTGGTCGAGCCACGCATCTCCGCCGCCGTCCTGTTCGCGGGCAGCTTCGTCCCTCGCGCCATCCTCGAACAGGCCCGCCAGGTCACCATCCCGCTGCATGTTCTGCTGCAGTGGGACGACGAAGGAAACGACCGGCAGCGGTCTCTCGACCTGTTCGACGCCTTCGGTTCCAAGGAGAAGACGCTCAACGCCAACATGGGCGGGCATACCGGCGTCCCGCAACACGCAGGCGAGGAAGCGGGCCGGTTCTTCACCCGGCACCTGAAGTGATTCCGGCCCGCTGTCGGCCTCCGCCAGGCACATACGACAACCACAGCCGGGCGGCCGGGACCTCCGGCATGTGAAACGACAGCGACCGGGAACTGATGGCGGCGAAGTCCGAGAAGGAGCCGCCATCAGTTCCCGGTCGATGGTGTTTCAAATTGGGATGCGGTTGATTCGGAATCACGGGGTCGTTACGGCAGGAGCGGGCGGGATCGGGCGGGTGGTATCAGGTCGCTTTCGCTGACGGTGTAGGTGAGCGGGGGGTAGGTGAAGTTTGTTTCGTTGTTCTCGCGGCGCCGGAGTTGGTAGAACTCGCGTTGCTGGTCGTCGTCGGCGAGGGTGAGGCGGGGGCCCTGGGGGAGGTAGGGGTGGCCTTCGTGGAAGTGGAGGAGGGTTTTCGATGTTCGGAAGGTTATGCCCAGCCATTGGTTGTCCGGGAGGTGGGCGGGGGTGGGTAGGACGATCTTGTGTATGAGTCGGCGGTTCGAGGCGACGGAGAATGTGACGACGCTGTGGTGGGTCAGGGGGAATTCGAATCTTTCCGGGAAGCCCTTTGGTTCGACGATCAGCATTCTTGGTGGGGTGGCTTCTGGGTGCCGGTAGCAGGAGAAGAGGGCGATGAACGATTCGTCGGCCAGGTCCAGGGCCTGGTCGGAATGGCTGCCCATGGTGGTGTAGGCGTTCGTGTAGGTCTCGAGTAGAGCGTTGTTGAAGGCGAGTGGGAGTCCGGCTTGCGTTCGGATCCGGTGGGCCGGGCGCTCGTGGATGGCGCGGAAGGGCTGGGGTGGGTTGCGGTATCGGGTGGTGGTGCGGACGAGGGGTATGCGGCCTGCCGCATCGGGTTTGGTGAGGGTGGCGCCTCGGCGGCCTTTTCCCAGGTCCGGGGTGGGCGGCCCGAGCTGCACCAGGTCTCCGTTCCTGGCGAGGAAGGTCTGGCCGTCCTTGTGGACGGCTTCTGTGTTGGAGCAGCGCACCACGTATCCGAGGCGGGTCGGCAGCAGTTCGGCGTCCAATGTCGAGGGCCGGATCTCGTGGGTCTACAGGCGATTGGTGGACAGCGGCATGAAGAAGACGGAGCCGGGATAGAGGGTCAAGTCGAATTGTGCAGGGAGCGTGCGGCTGTCGCGCTCTTCGACCGAATCCTTGAGGCGGAAGCGAAGTTCGGTCAGTCCGCTGATGCGCTGCACGCCGTAGTCGAAGGCGTCGCCGGTCAGGGGCCGCAGCTTGTCGAGGCCGTCGTAGAAGGTGCAGAAGGCCATGATGCCGTTGACGGGCATGCCAATTCCTCCGGCGTGATCGCGGACCCGAAGAAGTCCCCGACAATTCGCTGTCCCGCAACGCCGCAGGCGCGACCAAGACGTTGCGCACGTCTTCGAGGCAGGCTTCAGTTTCGTACATCGAGCGTTTCCTCCGCGCAGGCATCAGTTCGGACGGTCACCTTCCGCGGATACCGGCTGAGACGTTCCTCGTTGCCGGTGCCGGGGTTGCTCATGCTGGGCCGAACTCCTCGTCGATCAGATCCAAAAGTTCACTGTCGGAGGTGAATTCGAGGTCGTCGAACTCGCCCTCCGACCATTGGCCCCCCAGGTAGGCGCGCAGGCGCTCGTTGACGCCCCGCAGTCCGGCGACGGTTTCGTCGCTGTCGCCGGCAGTGGCGATGATGCGTTCGAGCAGCGCCTCGAGCTGCGCGATGTCGGCGGGCGCCGCGGCCGCCGGCGTCGATTGCGCGGGCGCGGTCACCACGGTCTGCGCCAGCAGGTAGCCGGCGACCTCGCCCCCATTGGGGTAGTCGAACACCAGGGTCGAGGGCAGCGACAGGCCCGTCGCCTTCGCCAACCGGTTCCGGAATTCCACTCCGCCGAGGGAATCGAAGCCGAGTTCGTCGAAGCCGCGATCGGGTCCGATGTCGTCGATCGACTCGTAGCCCAGCACCGCCGCCGCGTGTTCGCGCACCAGGTCCAGGACCACGCCCCGGCGCTCGGCCTCCGCCACGCCGTGCAGCCGTTCTCCGAGAGCCGGTTCGGCGGCCGATGTCGTGGCCGAGCGGCCGGGCGCCCGAACGAATCCGCGCAACACCGCGGGGACCAGGCCGCCGTGCGCTTCCATGCGCAGCTTGTCGGTGTCCAGGTGCAGCAGCGCCGACACCGGTTCCGCCGTGGTGAGCGATTCGTCGAACAATCGCAGGCCGTCGGCGCGGTCGAGCGGGGCCATGCCCAGTCGCTCCAACCGGCTCATGGCGGTGCGATCCAATGCGCCGGTCATGCCGAGGTCCCGCTGCCACGGACCCCAGGCCAGGGCCAGCGCCGGTAGGCCTTCGGCCCGGCGCTGCAGGGCGAGAGCGTCCAGGAAGCTGTTCGCGGCAGCGTAATTCGCCTGCCCGGCCGAACCGATCAGTCCGGCGATCGACGAGAACAGCACGAACGCGGACAGATTCAGGTCGCGGGTGAGCTCGTGCAGGTGCCGGGCCGCATCGGCCTTGGGCGCGAACACCCGATCGACCTGCGCGTCGGTGAGCGTGTGGAAGGTGCCGTCGTCGAGCACGCCCGCGGTGTGCACGACACCGGTGAGCGGAGCCTCGGCGGGCAGGCCCGACAGCAGATCGCGGAGTGCGTCGCGGTCGGTGACATCGCAGGCGGCGATGCTCACCTCGGCGCCGAGGCCGGACAGCTCCGCCGCGAGATCCGGTGCGCCGTCGGCTCGCTCGCCGCGGCGCGACACCAGCAGCAGCCGCCGCACACCGTGGTCGGCGACCAGGCGCCGGGCCACCAGCGAGCCCAATCCCCCGGTGCCGCCGGTGACCAGCACGGTTCCGGACCCGAACGAGACCTGTTCCACGGCAGTGGATGTCACCGCCTCCAGTCGTGGGGTCAGGGCGCGGTCACCCCGCAGCGCGAGCTGCGGCTCTCCGGTGGCGATCGCCGCGCGGATCGAGTCGGCGGAGATGCGGGTTCCCTCGGATTCGTCGCCGTCGAGCAACACTATCCGGCCCGGGTATTCGGTTTGAGCGCTCTTGATCAGTCCCGCGACCGCGGCCGCCGCGGTATCCGGCGCCGCATCGGGCAGCGCCGCCGCCCGCGCGGTCACCACGACCAGCTGTGACCGCGCGAATCGGTCGTCGGCGAGCCAATCTCGCACCGTGTGGAGCGCGGTCTTCACCCGATCGCTCGCGGATGATCGCGAACCATCCTGCAGTGCACCGGGTTCGGTCCACACCACGATCTCCGGAACGGTCGCCGCCGCGGCGAGTGCCGCCAGATCCTGGTACCGCTGGTCGATTCCGGCCACACGCGCGGTTCCGAGCACGGCCATGCTCCCGGTCACCGGGAGTCCGCCTGCCAGGTCGACTGCGGCCCAGCGCAACCCGTACCGTGCCGCCCGTCCGCCCGAGAGCGTGGCGCGGAACTGCTGGACGTCGTAGGAGCGCATGACCACTTCGTCGATGGACACCACCGGGTTTCCGTCCTGGTCGACGGCCACGACGGCAATGGCCTCGCTGCTGCGCTGGACGGCCATCACCCGCAGGCTGGTGACCCTGGATGTGGTGTGGAATTGCGTTGCGCCCCAGCGGAACAAGAGTTTGCCCTCGGCCGGATTGCTGCCGAGATCGGGCCAGATCAAGGTGACGAGCCCGGCGTGCATCACCATGTCGAACAGTCCGGGATGCAGCTGGAACCCGTCGGCCGGGACTTCCGGGTTCAGGGTGATTTCGGAGAACGTCGTGCCGCCGCTGTGCCAGGCGGCATCGACGCCGAGGAACGAGGGACCGTAGGCCAGTCCGGAGACGCGCGTCGCGTGCGCCGGAATCCAGTCGGTGTCCACCGGTTCGCCCTCGACCGGCGGCCACGGTGCGGTGCGCAGCATATCCATGAGCCCGATGTCGACCAATGGCCGGCCGCTCAGGACGCCACTGGCATTGCGCGTCCACTCGATGCCCGCGCTGTCGCCGGTGAGGCGGTAGTAGAACGTGAACGATCGGCGTCCGGTGGAATCCGGTTCGCGCACCAGGACCTGGAGTTCGACGGCGCCGTCCGGCGGCGGCAGGATCGGCGCTTCGAGGATGAACTCCTCGACGACCTCGCAGCCGATTCGCCGGCCCGCGACCAGCAGCATCTCCATGAGCGCGGCGCTCGGGACGACCACCACGCCGTAGGTGGTGTGGTCGGCGATCCAGGGATGGGTGCGCAGCGCGAGCCGCCCGGTGAACAACCACTCGTCGCGCTCGGCCACCCGCACCACATCGGTGAGCAGCGCGTGGTCCGAACCGGTGTGCCCGGAGTCTGTGAGGGCGGGTTCCAGCCAGTACCGCCGGTGTTCGAAGGCATAGGTGGGCAAGGAGACTCGTGTCATCCGGCGGTCGGTGAACAGCGGCGACCAATCGATGGCCAGACCGGCGGTGTGCGCCTGGCCGAGCATGGTCAGGAACTGTCCGACCTCGTCGTGATCGCGGCGGGCGGCCGCGGCGACCACCGAGCGCGCCTCGATATCCGCGGGCAGGGTCTGCCGGGTCAGCGCCGCCAGCACCGCGTCGGGTCCGATTTCCAGGAACCGGCGCACGCCCGAGGCCGCCAGCGACTCGACGCCGGGCGCGAAACGCACCGCGCCGCGCACCTGTGACACCCAGTACGCCGGGTCCAGGATCTCGTCCTGGGCGATCCGGCCGGAGAGGTTGGATACCAACGGAATCCGTGGGGCGTGGTAGGCCACGCTCCCCGCCACGGTCTCGAATTCGGCGAGCATGGGCTCCATCCGGTGGGAATGGAACGCGTGCGACACCCGCAATCGGCTCGTCTTGCGGCCCTGCTCGGCGAACCGCCGCTCGATCGCGCCGACGAGGTCCTCGTCACCCGAGACCACTACGGCCCCAGGGGCATTCACCGCTGCCACCGACACCCGATCCCCGAGTCCGGCCATCGCCGCCTCGATCTCGGTCTCGGACGCGGCGACCGCGAGCATCGCGCCGCCTTCCGGCAGCGCCTCCATCAGCCGCCCGCGGGCCGCGACCAGCCGGCAGGCGTCTTCGAGTGACCACACGCCGGCCACGTGTGCCGCGGCCAGTTCACCGATCGAATGCCCGATCACCACATCCGGGACGACGCCGAACGACTCCAGCAGCCGGTACAGCGCCACTTCGAAGGCGAACAGCGCGGGCTGGGTCAGCCGTGTCCGATCCAGCATCCCGGTGTCCGCGGCGACTCCCTGATCGTCGAGCAGGTGTCCGGTGAACATCGCTTGCTTCAAGGAGCATTCGAGCAGCGGATCGAATTGCGCGCACATCTCTTCCAGCGCCGCGGCGAATACCGGGAAGGACTCGGACAGGCCCGCGCCCATTCCCACTCGCTGTGCGCCCTGACCGGTGAACAGGAAGGCGGTCTTCCCGGAGCCGACCGTGCCGGAAACCACTCCGGCAGTAGCGGATCCGGCGGCCAGTTGCGCCAGGCGCGCCAGCAGTTCGTCGCGATCGCCGCCCAGCACGACGGCACGCACCTCGTGCTGCGCGCGGGTTGTCATGAGCGAGTACGCCACATCCGCCGGATCGGCGTCGGGGTGTTCGGCGAGCCACTGCCGCAGGTTCGCCGCCTGTGCCCGGAGGGCGGTGTCGTTCTTGGCGGAGACCAGCATCGGTAGGACCGGGGCGGGGCGATCGGCCGCCGGTGCCGAGACAACCGCCGCCGGGGCGGGCGCTTCTTCGAGGATCGCGTGCGCATTGGTGCCGCTGACACCGAACGACGACACGCCCGCGCGGCGGACCCGTCCGCCGGCCGGCCACGGCTGCGCCTCGGTCAATAGCTCGACATCACCCGCGGACCAGTCCACGTGCGGGCTCGGTGCGTCGACATGCAGTGTCTTGGGCAGGGTTTCGTGGCGCAGCGCCTGCACCATCTTGATCACGCCGCCGACACCGGCCGCCGCCACCGTGTGGCCGATATTCGACTTGATCGATCCGATGCGCAGCGGCCGGTCGGCACGGTTCTGCCCGTACGCCGCGATGAGCGCCTGGGCTTCGATGGGATCGCCCAGTGTCGTGCCGGTGCCGTGGGCTTCCACCGCGTCGATGTCCGACGGCTCCAGACCGGCATTGGCCAGCGCGGCCGCGATCACCCGCTCCTGGGAGGGACCGTTGGGCGCGGTCAGGCCATTGCTCGCGCCGTCCTGGTTCACCGCGGTCCCGCGCACGAGGGCGAGAATGTTGTGGCCCAGGCGGCGGGCGTCGGAGAGCCGCTCGAGCACCAGCACGCCGACGCCCTCGGCGAAGGCGACGCCATCGGCCGAGGCGGAGAACGCCTTGCACCGTCCATCGGGCGAAAGACCGCGCTGCCGTGCGAAATCCACGTACAGGTACGGGCTGGCCGCCACCGTCACACCGCTGGCCAGGGCGAGCGAACTCTCCCCTTGGCGCAGCGCCTGGCAGGCCAGGTGCAGGGAGACCAGCGAGGACGAGCAGGCGGTGTCGACGGTGACCGCCGGGCCTTCCAGGCCCAGGACGTAGGCCACGCGACCCGACATGACGCTGCTGGTGGTGCCGGTGAGCCGGTAGCCCTCCAGGTCTCCGGCGACCCGGTCGACATAGCCCGAGTAGCCCGCGCCGACGTACACCCCGGCGTCGCTGCCGCGCAGTGACGCCGGATCGATGCCCGCGTCTTCCAGGGCTTCCCAGGACACCTCCAGCAGCAGCCGTTGCTGCGGGTCCATGGCGGAGGCCTCGCGGGGGCCGATACCGAAGAAGGCCGGGTCGAAATCGCCCGCGTCGTAGAGGAATCCGCCACGACGGGTGTAGACGGTACCGGGCTTGTCCGGGTTCTCGTCGAACAGGCGCTCCAGGTCCCAGCCGCGATCGGTCGGGAAGTCGCCGGTGGCGTCGGTGCCGGAGGCGACGAGATCCCAGAGCTGTTCCGGTGATTCGACGCCGCCGGGGAATTTGCAGGCCATGCCCACAATGGCGATCGGCTCGTCGGCCCGGGTGCGGCGTGCGGTCTTCTGGACGGGTTCGCCGACCGTCGGCTCGACGCGGGATTGCACCAGTTTCGCGACCGCCGCCGGGGTCGGGTAGTCGAACACCAGGGTCGAGGGCAGGTGCAGGCCGGTGGCCTTGCCGAGCCGGTTGCGGAATTCCACGCCGCCGAGGGAGTCGAAACCGATTTCGTCGAAGCGCCGCCCGGGCCGGATATCGGCGGACGAATCGTGGCCCAGCACCGCCGCGGCCTCGGTGAGCACGAGCTCCAGCACCAGTTCGCCACGCCGGGCTTGGGGCACACCTGCCAGCCGCGCGGCCAGCGTGCCCGTCGCCGCGGCGCCGGCCGCGGGTTGGGCCGGGCGGGCCGGGCGGCGCACGAAGCCGCGCAGGACCGCCGGGACGGTGTCGGCGTCGGACTCGCGGCGCAGGACAGTCGCGTCGAACCGGATGGGTGCCGGCCGGGCGTCCGTGTGTGCGAGCGCCTCATCGAACAGTCTTGTGCCTTCACCGTTTTCGAGCGGGCTCAGGCCCAGGCGATTCCATCGGGCGAGGGCGGCGCGGTCGAGACCACCGGTCATGCCGCTGCCCTGGTTCCACGGCCCCCACGCGAGCGACGTGGCGGCCTGCCCGGCGGCCCGCCGCTGGTGTGCGAGGGCGTCCAGGAAACCGTTCGCGGCAGCGTAATTGCCCTGCCCCGAGGATCCCAGCACTGTCGCGATCGACGAGAACACGACGAACGCGGACAGATTCATGTCGCGGGTCAGCTCGTCCAGATGCCAGGCTCCGTCGACCTTCGGCGCGAGCACCCGATCCAGCTGCTCGGCGGTCAGCGAGGTGATGGTGCCGTCGTCCAGGATTCCCGCGGTGTGCACGACCGCGGTCAGTGGGGCGGCGGGATCGATTGTCTCCAAGAGGTTTCGGACCGCGGTGCGGTCGGTGACATCGCACGCGACGATGCGCGCCTCGGCCCCGGCCCGCGCCAATTCGGCGACCAGTTCGGCGGCTCCGGGTGATTCCGGTCCCCGGCGCGAGGTCAGCAGCAGATTGCGCACACCGTGTTCGGCGACGAGATGCCGGGCGAAAAGCGCACCCAACCCGCCCGTACCGCCCGTGATCAGCACGGTCCCGTCCGCCAGCGACGGCCGCGTTACAGCGCCCACCGGCGACGTCGGTTTCGTTGGGCCCGAGTCCGCGGAGGCGCGCACCATTCGGGGAACCAGAATCTCCGCTCCCCGGACGGCAGTCTGCGGCTCCCCCGATCGCAGCACCGCCGCGATGCGATCGGCGTCGAGCGGCCGGGCCGGATCCTCGTCGACGAGGACGAATCGGTCCGGGTGTTCGGACTGTGCGCTGCGCAGCAATCCCGAGACCGCCGCCGCGGCCGGGTTCGCAGCCTCATCGGGGAGTCCGGCGGCGCCGGTTGTCACCGCGACCAACCGGACGCCGGACAGGCGTTGCTCGGCGAGCAGGGACTGCACCGTCGCCAATGCGCCCTGCACGCCGGCTCGTACCGATTCGGGGCCTGCGACGGCCGAACCTGCTGCGAAAGGTTCGGTCGCCCGCCACACCAGTGCCGCGGGAATATCCTCGGCCGCAACGACATCGGCGACCGACGCATAGTTCGTGCCGATTCCTGCCACCGTCGCGTCCCCGAGTACCGCCAGGGACGGTGCGGGGCGGCCGGTTCCCGTGATCGGCTCGGTGGTGGGTTCCCAGTGAACCCGGTAGAGACCCGCCGTGTCACCGACGAGGCTGCTCCGGAATTCCTTCACGTCGTAGGGTCGCATCACCACCGCGTCGACCGACACGATCGGATTGCCGTCCGGATCGACGGTCGCGACCGAAATCGTCTCGGGCCCGGACGCGACCGCGATGACTCGCAACGAGGTCACCTCGGACGGCCACTGCCCGTCCTCGGTGGCCGGCTCGTGGAATCGTGCGCCGCCCCAACGGAACAGCAATCTGCCGCTGTCGGGATCGGAATCCGCGTCGCGCCACAGCAATCCGGCGAATCCCGCGTGCATGACCATATCCAGCAGGGCCGGGTGCAGGACGTGCCGTCCCGGCTCGGGCGCGGCCTCGGTGTTCAGGGCGATCTCGGAGAAGACGGCGTCCTCGCTCCGCCAGGCGGCGCGCACTCCGATGAACGCCGGCCCGTACTCGAGCCCGGCGAGGTGGGCGATCCGCTCCGGAAGTCGCTCGCTGTCGAGGACTTCGGCGGCGGCCGGTGGCCATTGCGCGTCCCGCAAGCGCGCCAGCAGCGTCGCATCGCCTTGCGCCCCGGCCGCGAGCACACCGGTGGCGTTGTGGATCCATTCGGCGTCGGAGGAGGTGCGGAAGTAGAACTCGAACGGACGCCGCCCGGACTCGTCGGCCGCCTGCACCAGCACCTGGAGCTCGACCTCGTCGTCGGTGGTCGGCAGGATCGGCGCTTGCAGGGTGAGTTCCTCGACCGCACCGCAACCGATCCGGCGGCCCGCGACGAGGAGGAACTCGATGAAGGTCGCGCTGGGCACGACGACCACGCCGTAGGTCATGTGGTCGGCGATCCACGGATGGGTCCGCAGCGAGAACCGGCCGGTCAGCAGCCACTCGTCGCTGGCGGCGAGCCCGACCACGCCGGTCAGGATGGGGTGGTCCGCGGACGACTGCGGCGCGTCGGACGCGCCCGCCAACCAGAAGCGGCGACGCTGGAAGGCGTAGGTGGGCAATGGAACCCGGCGCAGTGCGCGGCCCGCGAACCACGAAGCCCAGTCCACTCGCGCACCCGCGACATGCACCTGCGCCAAGGACGCAGCGAACTGCTCGACCTCGTCGACCGACCGCCGCGACGCCGCCGCCACCGAGGACGCCGACTCGATCTCCGGGTTCTCGGCCAGCACGCCGCGCGTCATCGCCGCCAGCACCGCGTCGGGGCCGACCTCGACGAATCGTCGCACACCGCTGGCGACCAGCGTGTCCACGCCCGGCGCGAACCGGACGCAACCGCGCAGCTGCCGCACCCAGTACTCCGGATCGGTCACCGCGTTTCCGGCGAGCTCACCGGACACGTTGGACACGATCGGCTTACGCGGCGCACGGAACTCGATGCCGCTGGCCACCGCACGGAACTCGGCCAGCATCGGATCCATGCGCGCCGAATGGAACGCATGGCTGACCCGCAGGCGATTCGTCTTCACGCCTGCGGCGGACAGTTGCTGCTCGATCTCGTCGATGACGTCAGCGTCGCCGGACAGCACCGTCGACGACGGACCGTTCACCGCCGCGATCGATACGCGGTCGGCGAAAGCGGCGATGATTGTGGCCGCTCGGTCTTCACCGACCGCCACCGCGAGCATGGCGCCGCCCACCGGCAGCGCGCCCATCAACCGGCCCCTCGCTGCCACCAGCGTGCAGGCATCCGGGAGCGACCACACTCCCGCCACATACGCTGCGGCCAGCTCACCGATCGAGTGGCCGATCACTACATCCGGTGTGACACCGAAGGATTCGAGCAGTCGGTACAGCGCCACCTCGAACGCGAACAACGCGGGCTGAGTGAACTCGGTCCGATCCAGTACGCCCTCGGCGTCGGCGAACATCAGGTCCTTCAGCGACCGGCCCAGCAGCGGATCGAACTGCGCGCAGATCTCATCCATTGCCGCCGCGAACACCGGGAACGCCTCGTACAGACCCGCACCCATGCCCGCGCGCTGCGCGCCTTGGCCCGTGAACAGAATGGCCGTCCGATCGGAACCGGCATGCCCTTCGATCGCGCCCCGCGCACCCGCGGCCAGATCGGCCAGCCCGGACAGCAACTCGTCCCGGTCACTCCCGACAACCACACCGCGCCGGTCCAACTGAGCCCGCGACGTCACCAGAGAGTAGGCCGTATCCCACACATCGGCCTCGGGATCGGCGATCAACCACTGCCGCAGCCGATCCGCCTGAGCACGCAGCGCTTCCTCGGACTTCGCCGATATCAGCAGCGGAATGATATCGACAGCAACGGTTTTCGCAGCCGCAGCCGGTTCGGCCCCGGCAACGGGCCCGGCGGCGGGTGCGTCAGCCGGTCCGGTGACAGGCGCAACTGGCTCTCCGGCAACAGGCGCGACCGACGCTCCGGCAACAGATGCGACCGCTCCTCCGGCGACAGATGCGGCAGGCGCTGAGTCGACAGATGCGCCCCGTGTTGACGCGACAGGAGCGACAGGAGCTGAGGCGGAAAGCGCAGCAGGTGTTGAGGCGGCAGGTGCGGCAGGCGCCGAGGCGGCAGCAGGCGCTGGGGCGGCAGGAGCGGCAGGCGCTGGGGCGGCAGGCGCGGCAGGCGCTGGGGCGGCAGGCGCGGCAGGCGCTGGGGCGGCAGGCGCTGGGGCGGCGGGTGCTTCGGCGACCGGTGCAGCGGGCGCTTCTTCGAGGATGAGGTGGGCATTGGTGCCGCTGGCGCCGAACGACGACACCCCGGCCCGCCGGACCCGCTCCCCCGCCGGCCACGGCTCGCTGTCCTGCAGCAGCCGCACCGTGCCCGCCGACCAATCCACATGCGGGGTCGGCGCATCCACGTGCAAGGTCTTGGGCAGCACGCCGTGGCGCATGGCCTGCACCATCTTGATCACACCGCCGACACCCGCGGCGGCCGAGGTGTGACCGATGTTCGACTTCAACGATCCCACGCGCAGCGGGCCGCTCTCCCGCCGCGTGCCGTACGCGCTGATCAGTGCCCGCGCCTCGATGGGATCGCCGAGCATGGTGCCGGTGCCGTGCGCCTCCACCGCGTCGATATCCGACGGGGCCAGACCGGCATTCGCCAGCGCGGCCGCGATCACGCGCTCCTGCGAGGGGCCGTTGGGCGCGGTCAGGCCGTTGCTCGCACCATCCTGATTGACCGCACTGCCACGAATCACCGCCAGCACGGTGTGACCCAGCCGCTGAGCGTCGGACAATCGCTCCAGCACCAGCACGCCGAGCCCCTCGGAGAATCCGGTCCCGTCCGCGGCTGCCGCGAAGGCCTTACACCGCGCGTCCGGCGACAAGGCGCGCTGGCGTGCGAAGGCGATCAGCAGCGATGGATCCGACATGACGGTCACGCCGCCCGCGAGCGCGAGGGACGTATCGCCCTGTCGCAGTGCGTGGCACGCCAGATGCAATGCCACCAGCGACGACGAGCAGGCGGTGTCGACCGACAGGGCCGGGCCCTGGAATCCGAAGCTGTAGGCGATCCGGCCGGACAGCACCGCGTTCGACACACCCAGGTAGGCATGGCCTTCGGTCTCGGCGCTGATATTCGGCCCGCCGATGCGGGGGCCGTAGTTCTGGTGGATGACTCCCGCGAAAACACCGGTGTCGCTGCCGCGCAAGGACACCGGGTCGATGCCCGCGTCCTCGAGCGCCTGCCAGGTCGCCTCCAGCATCAGCCGCTGCTGCGGATCCATGGCCGCGGCCTCACGCGGGCCGATCCCGAAGAAGGCCGCGTCGAATTCGCCGATGGCATCGAGGAATCCACCGTCCCGGGTGTAGATGCCCCCCGGCACATCCGGATCCGGATCGAACAGCCGGTCCAGATCCCACCCTCGATCGGCCGGGTAGCCGCCGATGGCATCCACACCCTCGGCCGTGGTGCGCCACAGATCCTCCGGCGAGCGCACCCCACCGGGATAGCGGCACGCCATGCCGACGATGGCGATCGGCTCCCGCGATCGGTCGGTGAGCGCACGCAGTTGCTGTTTGGTCTCGTAGAGCTCTTTCGCGGTCTTCTTCAGATACCGGCGCAGCTCATCGTTGTCGGCCATGGGTGGAACTCCAGATCGTGGGTGCTCAGCTGAGAGGGGTGTTGAACTGCGTCAACTGATTTGGTCGATGAAGTCGAACAGCTCGCGATCATCCGCGTCGTCGAGACCGTCGACGCCGCTCACGTCGAGATCGGCGTCCTTGCCTTCGAGCTCACGCAGTAATGCCGTCAGCTTGGTCGCGATCTCGGACCGCTGCGCCGCCGACAGCTCCGCCGCGGCGCAACTGCGCGCCAGCGACTCGACCTCGGCCGCAAGGCGTTTCGCCGGATCATCGGCCGGAACGATCTCCTGCCGGAGATGACCGGCCAAGGCCTCCGGGGTGGGGTAGTCGAACATCGCCGTGGCCGACAACTGCACGCCCACAGCGGATTTCAAGCGGTTGCGGAATTCCATGACGCCGAGGGAGTCGAATCCGATATCGCTGAACGGCTTGTCCGCAGGGGTCGCATCGGCACTGGCGTGGCCCAGGACGAGCGAGGCCTGTGCGCGGATCACGTCGAGGATGACGCGATCCTGTTCGGCCGCCGGGAGGCCGAGCAGTCGCGCCACCAAGGACGCGGAGCCGGCGGTGCCGCCGTGCGACGCCGTCGGCGACGCGCTCGTTCCGACCACCCGCCGGTTCGACGGGCGCGCCAGTCCGCGCATGACCGCGCGCACCTCGTCCGGTCGCGCCTCGCCGAGCGCGGTCCGGTCGATCCGGATGGCCGCGAACTCCGGGCGACCGCCCGCCAGTGCGGCATCGAACATCGCCATACCGTCCGCATCGCCCACCGGAAGCAGCCCCTCGCGCCGCAACCGCGCGATGTCGGCCGCGCCGAGCCCGCTGGTCATACCGCCGCTCTGCTCCCACGGACCCCAGGCGATGGATGTCGCGGGCAGCCCGCTCACGCGCCGGTGTCGCGTCAGCGCGTCCAGGAAGGCATTGGCGGCCGCGTAGTTCGCCTGGCCCGGATTGCCGATCACACCGGCGATCGAGGAGTACAGCACGAACGCCGACAGATCCATGTCCTTGGTCGCCTCGTGCAGGTTCCAGGCCGCATCCACCTTGGGCCGCAATACCTTCGTGATCTGCTCCGGGGTCATGGCGGCGAACACGCCGTCGGCCAGGACACCCGCCGCATGCACGACGGCGGTCAGCGGGTGCCGCGCCGGGATCGACGCCAGCACCGCCTCCAATGCGCCCCGGTCGGCCGCATCGCACGCGACCACATCGACATGCGCACCGAGCGCGGTCAACTCGGCCACGAGCTCGGTCGCGCCGGGCGTATCCGGACCCCGCCTGCTCGCCAGGATGAGCCTGCGCACGCCGTGCTCGGTGATCAGGTGCCGTGCGGCGACAGCGCCCAGCCCTCCGGTGCCGCCGGTGATGAGAACGGTGCCCTCGGGCCGCAAGGGCGCAGGCACGGTGAGCACATTCTTGCCGATATGCCGCGCCTGGCTCAGGTACCGATACGCCTCGGGCGCCTGCCGCATATCCCACGCGATGGTCGGATACGGCGCCAGCGCACCGGCTTCGAAGAGTTCGACCAGCGCCGTCAGAATCTCGCGCAGCCGATCCGGCCCCGCCTCCATCAGCATGAAGCTGAAGTAGTCGACCCCCGGATACTCGGCGGCCACCTCGACCGGATCCCGCCGGTCGATCATGCCCATCTCGACGAATCTGCCGCCACGCGGCAGCAGCCGCAGCGACGCGTCCACGAATTCGCCTGCCAGCGAGTCCAAGACGATGTCCGCACCGCGACCGCCGGTGACATCGAGAAACTTCTGCTCGAAGTCCAAGGTGCGCGAATTGCCGATGACGGAGTCATCGAAACCCAACCCGCGCAGCACATTCCATTTCGGCTCGCTGGCGGTGACCAGCAGGCGCAGACCCAGATGCCGCGCGATCTGCACAGCCGCCAAGCCGACGCCGCCGGTCGCGGCATGCAGCAGCAGCATCTCGCCCGGTTGCGCGGCAGCCAGGTCGACAAGGCCGTAGTAGGCGGTCGCATACACGATCGGAATCGCCGCCGCCTGAGTGAACGACCAGCCCCTCGGCATGGGCGCGAGCAGTCGCCGGTCGACCACCGCCATTGATCCGACACCCGGGATCAACCCGAAAACCCGGTCACCAGGCGCGAATTCGATCACATCCGAGGCGACCTCCACGACGACCCCGGCCCCCTCACCACCGGGCCGGCCGGCCTTGTCCGGGTAGGTCCCGAGTGCCATCAGCACATCCCGGAAGTTGAGCCCGACCGCCCGCACACTCACCCGAACCTGCCCCGGCGCAAGCGGTTCCAGCGCACTCGAATGCTCACCGATCGCGAAGTTGTCCGCGGCCAGCGTGCCCTTGTCGCGCAGCGTCAGCGCCCACGCCGGGGAATTCGACACCCCGAGATCAAGAGCACTCGACTCACCCCGATCCAGGCGCGGCGCATATGCCTTCCCGCCCCGGACGGCCTGCTGAGATTCCTCGCCCGTAGCCAATGCCAGGGCCACCGCCGATCGAACGTCCGCCCAGTCGTCGACATCCACAAGGAGAATCCGATCAGGATTCTCACTCTGCGCAGTCCGCAGCAAACCCCACGCCGCCGCCGTGCCCAGGTCAACCGACTCGTGCGCATGCACCGCCACCGCCTGCCGCGTCACCACGACAATAAGCCGATCCTGCACCAGCAGCCGCTGCACCCGCGCGGCCACGCTCGCGACAAGACCCCGTACCGCCGCGGGAAGATCGCCCTCGACGGCCGCGGGCTCGGCAGACGACAGCTCCGCAGACGACGCGTCAACGGACGCGGGCTCGGCGGCGAGGGCCCCGGCGAACGCGGGATCAGCGAACGCGGGATCAGCGAACGCGGACTCGGCAGACACGGACTCGGCAGACACGGACTCAACGGACGCGCGCTCCGCGGACGCGGACTCGGCGGGCGACAGTGCGTTCCACTGCTGCACGTCGAGCCGCAGCACCATCACGTCGCAACCCGCGATCGTAAGCGCCTCACCGTCGAAGTCAGGACTCCAGGCTGCTGGCTGTAGATGACCGTCGAACGTCGCGGTCTCAGCGCGCGACGAGGACGCATCGAGCCGCGACTCTGTTGCACCGTGCCCCGCGATCGGCACGATTTCACCCGCACCGGGAACGCCTACGGAACCAGCGGCCCTCGCGGCACCGGCGGGGATCTCGCTGTCGGCACCGCCTGGGACGTCGGCGACGTTTGCGATGTCGGCCGTTGTGGGCTCGCCCGAGGGTTCGGGTAGTGCGATCCAGTGCACTTCGTAGCCCACGCCTTCGGTGCGGCGTTGCGCTGCGCCGAGGGCAGTGGCCGACAGGCTGCGCAGTGTCAGGGCTTCCACCTCGGCCACCGCCATACCTGCGGGGTCGGCGAGAGTGAGGGCTATACGATCGCCGCCCGGGCCGGAGCCGGTCTTGGCGATACGGACTCGCAGGGTGGTCGCGCCGGTCGCGTACAGCGTGACGTTCTCCCAGGAGAACGGGACGGCGATCTGGCCGGACTCGGTGGCGGGAGCGAGGCCGCCGAGCAGGATGGCGTGGAGCGCGGCATCCAGCAGTGCCGGGTGTACACCGAATCTCGCGTCGTTCGATCCTGCGGACTCCGGGAGGACGACCTCGGCGAAAACCTCACCGCCGCGTGCCCACAGGGCAGTCAGGCCCTGGAATGCCGGGCCGTATTCGTAGCCGCGCTCGGCCAGGTGAGCGTAGGCATTGTCCAGATCGATCGCTGTCGCACCTGCGGGCGGCCAGCTCAGCTGCTCAGCCGCAGTCCCGCCGGAAGGATCGGGGGAACCGGCGAGCACCCGGGTGGTCGAACCGTCGACAGCAGGCGCGTCCGAATCATCGGTGACTGTCGCGACGGCGTGGCGAATCCACTGGTCCGCATCGTCATTCGGCGTTTCCGAGCCGGCGGTGGTCGAGCGCGAGTGCACCGACACCGTTCGCGCGCCGGTGGCATCCGGTGCGCCCGCGACCACGCGCAGGTCGACGGGCCCGGTGGCCGGGATGGGCAGGGGCGCTTCGATCACCAGTTCTGCCAGGCATGGGCAATCCACCGTGGTTCCCACGTGCAGAGCCAGGTCCACGAGGGCCGCGCCGGGGAGCAGCACCACTCCGGCCACGGTATGATCGGCCAGCCAGGGGTGAGCGGATCGTGACAGTCTTCCGGTGAACACCACCTCCTGGGAGTCCGGGAGTCGCACCATGGCGTTCAGCAGCGGATGGCCCGCTCGGTCCAGGCCCGATTGCCACGGGTCCGGCGTTTCGAGTGGCCGTGCCCAGTAGCGTCGATGCTCGAATGCGTAAGTGGGCAAGGTCATTCGCTGCATCGAGCGGCCTGCGAACAGCGGTGTCCAGTCCACCCCGATACCGCTGACAGCGGCCTGGGCGAGCGCGGTCACGAGCTGCGGCGGTTCGTCGGTCGAGCGCCGGGCGGTGGCGATCACCGTCGATTTGGCTTCGACGGAGGGTGTTTCGGCCAGGCATTGCCGAGTCATGGCGGCCAGCACGGCATCCGGTCCGATCTCCACGAACCGCCGGGCGCCCGCCTCGATCAGGGTGTCGATCCCCGGTGCGAATCGGACGCATCCTCGCACCTGCGCGACCCAGTATTCGGGATCGGTCAGTTCGCCGGTGACCATGGTCGCCGTGAGGTTCGACACGATCGGCAGCAATGGTTCCCGGTAGGTCAATCCCGCGGCGACAGAGCGGAACTCGTCGAGCATCGGCTCCATCAGGACCGAATGGAATGCGTGGCTCACTCGCAGCCGGGAGGTCTTGGCTCCCTGCCCGGCAAGCCGATCTCCGATCTCGTCGATCGCGGCGGCTGCACCGGACAGCACCACCGAGGACGGGCCGTTCACCGCCGCCAGCGACACTCGACCGTCATAAGTGGCGAGCAAATCGGTGGTCTCGGCTTCCGGCATCGCGACCGCGAGCATGACCCCGCCCTGTGGCAAGGCACCCATCAGACGACCGCGCGCGACCACGATCGCACAGGCGTCCGGGAGCGTCCACACACCCGCCATGTACGCCGCGGTCAACTCACCGATCGAATGGCCGATCAGCAGATCCGGTGTGATGCCGAAGGATTCGATCAGACGGAAGAGCGCCACCTCGAACGCGAACAACGCCGGCTGGGTGAATTCGGTCCGGTCCAACACGCCGTCGGCATCGGTGAACATCAAGTCCCGCAGCGAGCGTCCCAGCAACGGATCGATCTGCGCGCAGACTTCGTCCAGGGCGGCCGCGAAGACCGGGAACGCCCGATACAGGCCCGCGCCCATACCGATTCGCTGTGCGCCCTGACCTGTGAACAAGAACGCGGTCTTTCCCGAACCTACCGTTCCCCGGATCGCATTCGGCGAACCAGCCGCCAGATCGGCCAGGCCCGACAGCAACTCGTCCCGATCCCGGCCGATGACGACCGCCCGATGGTCCAGCAACGCCCGAGAGGCCACCAATGACCGTGCCACCGCCCAGATATCGGCGTCCGGATGATCGGCCAGCCACGCCCGCAACCGCTCTGCTTGCCGACGCAGGCTCTCCTCGGACTTGGCCGACACCGGCCACGGCACGACGGCGAGATCGATATCCGGCCCGCCCGAACCATTCTCGGTCGTCGATACCGTCGGGACGGGCGCTTCCTCGATGATCACATGCGCGTTGGTGCCGCTGATGCCGAACGAGGACACCCCGGCCCGGCGCACCGCGCCGCCCGCCGACCACGACTGCGCCTCGGTCAGCACCTGTACCGCGCCCGCGGACCAATCCACGTGTGGCGACAGCTCATCCACGTGCAGGGTCTTCGGCAGCATCTCGTGCCGCAGGGCCTGCACCATCTTGATCACGCCGCCGACACCGGCCGCCGCCTGCGAGTGACCGATATTCGACTTGAGCGAACCGATACGCAGCGGCGTCCCCGCACGGTCCCGCCCGTAGGTGGCGATCAAGGCCTGCGCTTCGATGGGGTCGCCCAATGCCGTTCCCGTGCCGTGGGCTTCGACCACGTCCACGTCTTCCGGGCGCAGGCCGGCATTGGCCAATGCCGAGGCGATCACCCGCTGCTGCGAGGGACCGTTCGGCGCGGTCAGGCCATTGCTGGCCCCGTCCTGGTTGATCGCGCTGCCGCGCACCACCGCCAGGACGTCGTGGCCCAGGCGGCGGGCATCGGACAGGCGTTCCACGACCAGGACGGCCGCGCCCTCGGACCAGGCGACGCCGTCGGCCGCGGCCGAGAACGACTTGCATCGGCCGTCGCGGGCCAGACCGCGCTGGCGCGAGAACTCCTGGAAAACCATCGGTGTCGTCATCACCGTCGCACCGCCGACCAAGGCCAGCGAGCTCTCACCGTGACGCAGGGCCTGGCAGGCCAGGTGCAACGCCACCAGAGAGGACGAGCAGGCGGTGTCGACGGTCATCGCCGGACCTTCCAAACCCAGCGCGTAGGCCACCCGTCCCGAGACCACGCTGCCCAGGCCGCCGGTGAGGACATAGCCCTCGACCTCGGGACCGGCCTTGCCGATCACCGCCTCGTAGTCCTGGTACATCACGCCCGTGTAGACGCCGGTGTCGCTGCCGCGCAACGAGGTCGGGTCGATACCCGCGTGCTCCAGCGCTTCCCAGGACACCTCCAGCAGCAACCGCTGCTGCGGGTCCATCGCCGTCGCCTCGCGCGGGCCGATACCGAAGAAGCCCGGATCGAAATCGCCCGCGTTGTCGAGGAATCCGCCACGACGGGTGTAGACCGTCCCCGACGTGCCGGGATCCGGGTCGAAGAGCCGCTCCAGGTCCCAGTCGCGGTCCGCCGGGAACTCACCGGTCGCATCCGTTCCGGTCGCGACCAGATCCCAGAGCGCATCCGGTGATTCGACGCCGCCGGGGAAACGGCAGGCCATGCCCACGATGGCGATGGGCTCGTCCACGCGGGCCCGGCGCGACACCCGCGCCGGCTGGGCGCCGGACTCCGTGCCCTCGATCTTGGAGAGCAGCAGGGCGGCGACGGCCGCGGCGGTGGGATGGTCGAAGACCAAGGTGGACGGCAATTGGACACCGGAGGCCTTCGACAGCCGGTTGCGGAATTCGACGCCGCCGAGCGAGTCGATGCCCAGGGCGTCGAAACGCTCACCGGCACCGATATCTTCGGCGGAGGCGTGCCCCAGCACCGCTGCCACGTGCTCCCGGACCAGGCCGAGCACCACATCGGCGCGCTGCGCCTCCGGCACCCGACTCAGCCGGGCGCCCAGCGAACTCGACGCGGCCGCAGTGCGATCCGTGGCGCGGGGCAGGAAGCCGCGCAGCACCGCCGGCACGACGCCGTCACGCGCTTCGCGCCGCAGCTGCGCCGGGTCGAACCGGATCGCCGTCAAATGCGCGGCAGCACGGCCGATGGCCGCATCGAACAACCGCAGCCCTTCGTCGTTCTCGATCGGGTGCAGACCGAGCCGCTCCCAGCGGGCGACGGCGCTGCGATCCAGGCGACCCGTCATACCGGTCGCCGAGTTCCACGGACCCCAAGCCAGTGACAGCGCCGACAGTCCTTCGGTGCGCCGGCGGTGCGCCAGCGCGTCGAGGAAGGCATTGGCCGCGGCGTAGTTGGCCTGGCCTGCCGATCCGATCGTGGCGGCAACAGAGGAGAACAGGACGAAGGCGGACAAGTGCAGGCCGCGAGTGAGCTCGTGCACGTGCCAGGCGGCCTCTGCCTTGGCGATGAAGACTCGCCCCAACTGCTCGCCGGTGAGACCCGCGAGCGTGCCGTCATCGAGGACACCCGCCGCATGGACCACACCGGTCAGCGGATGCTCGGCCGCGATCGACTCCAGCAGCGCACGCAGGGCTTCCCGATCACCGACATCGCAGGCCGCCACCCGGACTGTGGCTCCGGCAGCTGCCAACTCGGACACCAGGTTTCTTGCACCGTCGGCTGCTTCACCACGCCTGGACACCAGCAACAGGTCGCGGACGCCATGCGCGGCGACCAGATGCCGTGCCATCAGCGCACCCAGGCCACCGGTACCGCCCGTGATCAGGACGGTGCCCTCACCGAGCGGCAGCGCCGAGCCTCGTCCCGATCGGCGATGGAGGTCGCGCAACAGGTCAGTGCCCGACTGCGGCGCGCCGGCCTGCTCGACGACGCCGTCCGACTGCGACGCATCAGCCTGATCGACCTGACCATCCGCCTGCGGCGCGCCAGCTTCCCCGACCCGACCGCCCGACCGCGCCGCCTCACCCTGAGCGACGTGGCCGTCCGACTGCGCGGCATCACCCCAAGCGGCGCGGTCGTACGACTGCGCAGCGTCACCCCGAGCGACGCGGCCGTTCGATTGCGGCGTGTCGGCCTGATCGACGCGCCCGTCTGAATGCGACGCGTCGGCCTGAACGACGTGGCCGTCCGAGGGGCCGCTGATCCGGTCGATGATGGACCCATCGCGCTGGTGCGGTGCCCGCTCGGTATTGCGGTCGGATCGTGCTCGCACCAGTCGCGGCAGGAGTAGGGTTCCGCCGCGCACAGCGGCCTGTGATTCGCCTGCCGCGATCACCGCGCCGATGAGCGTCGGATCACTCGGGGCCGCAATGGCCGAGGGATCGGTGTCGATCAGAATGAATCGGCCCGGATATTCGGATTGGGCGCTGCGCATCAGGCCCCAGACGGCCGCGGCGGCGAGGTTCGGTGTCTCGTCCGGCAGTGCGGCAGCGTTCCTCGTCAATACAACCAGCCGGGTGTCGGCCACGCGGGCCTCGGCCAGCCAGTTCTGTACCGTCGCCAGCACCGTTTCCAAGTGGGCGCGCACGGCCGCCGGATCGGCGGCTACGGCCTCCGGACCCCATATGACGACATCCGGGATCTCTGGGAGGGCAACGAGTTCCGAGAGGCTCGGGCGAAATGTTCCGATTCCGGCGATCGGCTCGGAACCGAGTACGGCCATCCGGGCCGGGGACACGTTCGCGGCCGGTGCGGGCGTCCACTGGATCTCGTAGAGGTCGGTGTCGTTCCCGGCCAGTGCGCCGCGCAGTTGCCGGACGTCGTAGGGCCGCATGACGACCGCGTCGACGGAGACCACGGGCTGCCCCGAATCATCGACGGCAGCAACGGAAATGGTCTCGGGCCCGGTGGAGGTCGCGATGACTCGCAGAGTCGTTGCTTTGGGAAGCGGATGATGCAATCGTGCTCCGCCCCAGCGGAACAGCAACCGGCCGGTGACCGGATCGCTGTCCTGCCCGCGCCAGAGGAGCCCGGCGAGTCCGGCGTGCAGTACGAGATCGAGCAGGGCCGGATGCAGGTCGAAACGCTCGGA
The DNA here is from genome assembly GCF_054655275.1 of Nocardia sp. IFM 10818. Lineage (NCBI taxonomy): Bacteria > Bacillati > Actinomycetota > Actinomycetes > Mycobacteriales > Nocardiaceae > Nocardia > Nocardia sp. IFM 10818. Next base: position 3,674,533 of record NZ_BAAHJH010000001.1, on the reverse strand, counting down.
GTCGGGCGCGGCGGTCGTATTCAGGGCGATCTCGGAGAAGACGGTTTCGCCGCGCCGCCATGCGGCGGTGACGCCGGTGAACGCCGGGCCGTATTCGAGGCCGGATCCTGCGGCGATCAGCTCGGGAATCGCTGCGGCATCGAGGGTTTCGGCGTCGGCCGGCGGCCAGGGTTCGGCTCGGAGCTGATCCAGCAGCGCGTCCTCGCCGCCCCGGGACGGGGCGAGGACGCCGCTGGCGTTGCGCACCCATTCACCGGCCGCGCTCGCCGCACGGAAGTAGAACCCGAACTGCCGCCGCCCGGCGTGGTCGGGCTCCCCCACCGACACTTGGAGTTCCACCTCGTCGTCGTGTGACGGCGGGATCGGGGCTTCCAGGGTCAGTTCCTCGACGACGCCGCAATCGATTCGACTGCCCGCGGTGAGCAGGAACTCGACGAGGGCCGCACTCGGTAGCACGACGGTGCCGTAGGTCGCGTGATCGGCGACCCACGGCTCGGTGGCCAGCGAGAAGCGGCCGGTGCAGACGAACTCCTCCTTACCGGCCACCGGCACCACGCCGGTGAGCAGCGGATGGGCCCGGTCGCCGCCGGCGGCTTCGGGACGCGGCGGCAGCCAGAAGCGCTGGCGCTGGAAGGCGTAGGTGGGCAGGGGAATTCGCGGTGCCGGCCCGCGACGGAACAGTGGCGTCCAATCCACGCGCACACCGGCCGTGTGGGCCTGCGCCAGCATTGTCAGGAACTGCTGGGGCTCATCGTGATCCCGGCGCGCGGCCGCGGCGACAATCGCCTCCGCGCCCTCCGGAAGGGTCTGCCGGGCCATCGCGGTCAGCACCGCGTCGGGTCCCACTTCCAGGAACCGGCGCACATCCGCCGCGAGCAAGGTTTCGAGGCCCGGCGCGAATCGCACCGCGGCCCGTACTTGCCGAACCCAGTACGCGGGTTCGAGCACCTCGTCCCCGGCAAGCTCGCCGGACACATTGGACACCACCGGCAGCCGAAGCCGCTTGTAGGTCAATTCCTGTGCGACAGACTCGAATTCGGCCAGCATCGGCTCCATGCGATGCGAGTGGAAGGCATGGCTGACGCGCAGCCGCGAAGTCTTCCGGCCGCGCTCGGCGAAGAGGTCCTCGATCTCCGCGACGGCGTCCTCGTCGCCCGAGATGACCAGTCCCTCGGGCGCGTTCACCGCGGCGACCGACACGCGCCCCGAGTACCGGGTGATCGCATCGTTCACCTCAATTTCGGATGCCCCGATGGCCAGCATCGCTCCGCCCTCGGGCAGCGCGCCCATGAGGCGTCCGCGCGCCGCCACCAATCGGCAGGCATCCTCGAGCGACCACAGGCCCGCGATGTGGGCGGCCGCGAGTTCGCCGACCGAATGACCGATCAGCACATCCGGGGTGACGCCGAACGATTCCAGCAGGCGATGCAGTGCCACCTCGTAGGCGAACAATGCGGGCTGCGTGAACTCCGTCCGGTCCAGCATCGTGGCTCCGACGCCGTCGACACCGCTGAACATGAGAGCCTTCAGCGAGCACCCCAGCAGCGGATCGAACTGCACGCACACCGAATCCAGCGCCTCGGCGAATACCGGGAACGCCTCGTACAGCCCGGCGCCCATGCCGATGCGCTGGGCGCCCTGACCGGTGAACAGGAAGGCCGTGCGGCCCGTGCCGACGACGCCTGCGATCACACCGGCGCCGGTCCCCGATTCGGCGAGATTCGCCAGCCGCTCGAGCAGCTCCTCCCGATCGCGGCCGAGGACCACGCTCCGCGAATCCAGCTGCGCTCGCGACGTCGCGAGCGCCCGGGCCACCGCCGCGATATCGATCTCCGGCCGCTCCGACAGCCAGGTGCGCAGCCGGGTGGCTTGTGCGCGCAGACCGGCTTCGCCCTTGCCCGAGACCAGCAATGGGATGACGGGCACGGTGACGGTCGACTGCCCCGCATCGTCTCCGGTGCCGCCCCCGGCGGCCGCCACCGATGCGGGCGGGGCTTCTTCGAGGATCACATGTGCATTGGTCCCGCTGATACCGAACGAGGACACGCCCGCGCGGCGCACCCGATCCCCGGCGCTCCAGGGTTCGGCCTCGGTCAGCAGGCGCACCGCGCCCGCCGACCAATCCACGTGCGGCGACGGCGTTTCGGCGTGCAGGGTGCGCGGCAGCCGCTCGTGCCGCATGGCCTGCACCATCTTGATCACACCGGCCACACCGGCGGCGGCGACGGCATGGCCGATATTCGACTTCAGGGAGCCGATGCGCACCGGTTCCCGATCGCCGCGATCTTGTCCGTAGGCGGCGATCAACGCCTGCGCCTCGATCGGATCACCGAGCTTCGTCCCGGTGCCGTGCGCCTCGACCGCGTCCACCTCGGCCGCCGTGAGTCCCGCATGGGCGAGGGCCTGCGCGATCACCCGTTCCTGCGACGGACCGTTGGGCGCGCTCAGGCCATTGCTCGCGCCGTCCTGGTTCACCGCGCTGCCGCGGATGACGGCCAGGATAGTGTGGCCGCGCCGTTGTGCGTCCGAAAGTCGTTCGAGGACAAGGACGCCCGACCCCTCCGACCATGTCACGCCATCGGCGGCGGCGGAGAACGGCTTGCAGCGACCATCGGGCGACAGGCCGCGCTGGCGGGCGAAGTCCACGAACAGGGAGGGGCCGGCCGCGACGGTCACGCCGCCGGCGAGCACCAGCGAGCTGTCGCCCTGGCGCAGCGCCTGGCAGGCCAGGTGCAGGGCCACCAGTGACGACGAGCATGCCGTATCCACCGTCACCGCCGGGCCTTCCAGACCGAACACGTAGGCGATGCGGCCCGAGATGACGCTGTGCGAGGTGCCGGTCAGCCGGTAACCCTCCAGGTCGCCGGTCACCCGGCGTGCGTAACCCGAGGAGCAGGCGCCGGCGAATACGGCGGTATCGCTGCCCCGCAACGACATCGGGTCGATGCCCGCGTCTTCCAGGGCTTCCCATGAGGTCTCGAGCAGCAACCGCTGCTGCGGATCCATCGCGAGTGCCTCGCGCGGGCTGATGCCGAAGAATCCGGGATCGAAATCACCTGCATCGCTGAGGAATCCACCGTGGCGGGTGTAGACCGTGCCGGGCTTGCCGGGGTCCGGGTCGAACAGCCGGTCCAGGTCCCAGCCTCGGTCCGTGGGGAATTCGCTGATCACGTCCCGGCCCGCGTCGACCAGGTTCCACAGGTCCTCGGCGGAGCGCACCCCGCCGGGGAAGCGGGCGCCGATGCCGACGATGGCAATGGGTTCGTCCGCGATCGCGCGCCGCGATACCCGGCGCCCGCCTGCCTCGGCGCCGGATGCACGGGCTTGCAGCAGTGCCGCAACGGCATTCGCGGTCGGATGATCGAAGATGAGTGATGCGGGCAGTGGCAGACCGGTGGCGCGGATCAGCCGATTGCGCAGCTCCACCCCGCTGACGGAGTCGATGCCGAACTCGGTGAACGGCAGATCGGGGTGAATCGATCGGGCCGACTCGTGACCCAGGACGGCCGCGGCGTGCTCGCGGACGATGTCGAGAACGATTGTGCCGCGCTGGAATTCGGGTGTATCCAGAAGTTTTCGGGCCAGCGGACCGTCGTGCCATGTTCGGGTCCGATCCCCGATATCCGCAACTCCGGCACCGGGGGTGCGGCGCTGGAATGCGTACGGCGGCAGATCGACTCGCGCACCACCGGGGGCGAGCGCACGCGGGACCACCGGGAATCCGGCGCAGTAGGCCTGTGCCAGCGACGCCAGGAACCGTTCCGGGCCGCCCTCGCCGCGCCGCAGCGATCCGACCACCGCCACGTCTTCGCCCGCACCGGCCGCCTCGGCGGTCAACCCGATGCCCATCGCGAGCACCGGATGCGGGCCGACCTCGACGAATCCGGTGATCCCGTCCGCGATGAGCGCCGATACGGCCTCGGCGAAGCGGATCGGTTCCCGCTCCGAGCGATACCAGTACTCGGCGTCCAGCTCCGCCGTATCGACGCGGCCGGCGACCACCGCGGAGAAGAACGGCACCGTCCCGGACCGCGGGCGGATCGGCTCGAGCTCGTCGAGCAACCGGTCACGGATTCGCTCGATCGCCTGGGAATGCGAAGCGTAATCAATGGCGACCCGGCGCGCCCGCACGCCATCGCGGGCGCAGTCGGCGAGGAAATCCTCCAGCGCCGAAACGTCACCTGACACGACGGTCTGCGCCGGTCCGTTCACCGCCGCGAGAGACAGCCGATCTCCCTGCGCCGCAAGACGTTCCCGCACCGCATCCGGGGCGAGCCCGACAGAGACCATGCCACCGCGTCCGGCCAGCTCCTCGGCGAGCGCGCGGGATCGTAGCGCCACCACGCGCCCCGCATCGGCCAGCGACAGCCCACCGGCCACGTGGGCGGCGGCGATCTCACCGTGGGAATGGCCGATCACCGCATCCGGTTCGACCCCGGCCGCGCGCCACATCCGCGCCAGGGACACCATGACCGCGAACAGCGCCGGTTGCACCACCTCCACGCGTTCCAGCGCGGGCGCACCGGCTTCGCGGCGCAGCACCGCCGTCAGCGACCAGTCGACGTACGGCGCCAGGGCCGCTTCGCATTCCGCAATGGATTCCGCGAATTCCCCGCCCGCATCCAGCAGTCCGAGCGCCATGCCCTCCCACTGGCTGCCATTGCCCGGGAAGACGAACGCGACCCGCCGCCGCTCGGCCCGCCCGGTCACCGGTTCGATCGACGGCGCGGGCGCGGACGGGTCGGCCAGGGCCGCCAGACCCGCCAGCAGCTCCTCCCGGTTCCGTCCGACAATGCCTCCGCGCCAGTCCATTTGGGCACGTGTGGTGAGCAGCGAGTGCGCCACGTCGACGGCGTTCAGCTCCGGATGGCGCAGCACCCACTCGCGCAGCCGGGCCGCCTGCGCGCCGACGCCGCTCTCGCTGCGCGCCGACACCACCCACGGCACCGCACCGGCAGCGTCGCCTCTCTGGGACGCGGCGGTGTCGACAGCGGGCGCTTCCTCCACGATCACGCCGGTACCCGAATCCCCCGCGCTGCCGCGGATCACGGCACGAATCCGGTCACCGTCGGCGACCGCCCGGGCAAGAGGTTTCAGCACCGCCAAACCGCCGCCCGCGCCCTGCCCGATTTCCCCGGCCAAGGCCAGATCGCTGGCGCCGCTGCGCAGGCTCTCATATGCCAACTGGACGGCGGCGGGTGTGGAATCCTGTGCGCTGTCGACCACGACGCTCGGGCCGTTGAATCGGAAGTAGTTCGAAATACGGTGGGCTGCACGGTTTTCGGCACCGCCACCGCCGATGCCGCTGAGGAACACCCCGAATCGCCGGGCATCGTGCGCCGCCCCGGCCAGGCCGGCGTCCTCGACCGCCTCCCAGCTCAGCTCCAGTGCCAGCAGCTCCCGCGAATCGATGCTCCGGGCCTCGTCCGGCGCGATCCCGAAGAAGTCCGCGTCGAACTGCCCTGTGGTGTCCGCGAAGTCAGGATCGGCCGCGTCCGGCATTCTGCGAGACATGCCAACAATAGCGACGGCAAAAGCCGACCCGGTCACCTCTGACACCCCTGAACATCCTTCCTCAGTGCACGCTCCCCCCGTCAACATCTGCCGTCTAATTCGCAGTTCTAAACTTGCGATTTCATTAAGTTTCGTTGAAGTAAAGATTGGGTAAGCTGAGCCGACTCAGACAATTCCGTTTCGGCGCAACGGATTTCTACACCATAAAGGGTTGACAAAGCGCCCTGAAAGGCCAGGCCGGACAGGGGTGTGGTGGTGTCACCGGAATCAATAGCGCAATTGCTCGGCAGGTCGTGCCGAAGGCTCGAGCGCTGCGGGTTCATGCCCGAGGATCGAGGCACGCGCACGAGGAGGTAGTTCCGAACAGGATCCGATCGCAACTCCTACGCGAAGCCGATGTGGATTTGCACAACGATCCCTCTCGGATTCTCGTACGACAGCACAGGATTCATGGTTACTGAACAGTATTGTTCCGATCTTGAACTGTCAACAGTTCGGTTAACCACGAGATCGCGACCCCCGCCGAGCACCGCCGACGGACGCAGCCGACGCGGTTATAACCAGTCCGGCCGACTCGACGGATCACCTCACGGTGCACGAATCTCCTTCAGCTCCAATGCGAAATCTCATGTCCCTAGGCCTGATTCGACCACGACAGATAGTCCTTCAAACTACGACGCACCGCGAGCCCCGCGCTATCGGACACATGCCCTATACCATGCCCGATTTCCACCCGATCGCAGCTCCCCCGCCACGACACCGACATCTCCGATAACGGTGCTCTATGTTTGCCGAACGAGTTCCACCGAACTCACGCCCGCGGCGGGCACAGCGATCGGAGTGTCGGCCACGACGGGTGGCCCGATTGGGTGGCGAGCCACGGTTCGACCAGCCCGTCGAGGTGGCGCGGAGCGAGTTGATAATGGATCACGGCCGTGCCGGAGGGCGGCCTGCAAGGATACGGCTCCGCCGAAGTCGTGCGCGATCGATGGTTCGCCCGTTCCATTCGAACTTTCTCGGTCAGCTCCATACCCGGTCCTGGGATCCACCGTCCCCGCTCACCCCCAGCGCGGACCGGCCGCGAGGGAGGTAGCCTGGAGCGCAGGTTTGCCAACCAGTTGCCCAATCTCCGCGGTAAACGCGAGAAAGGATGGGAGCCATGAAGCGAGCCATACTGAAGATCGCGACAGCAGCGGTCCTGCCCCTAGCGGCATTCTCGATTCCCGCCGGTCCAGCCTCCGCAGACCCGCTCTACTTCGAGCCGGCCCAGGTCAACGGCCCCGAGCCCGGGTGTTCCGGCAAGGTCACCGCCGAACTGTCGGCCAGCCAGGGCCAACAGGCTCGCGAGTTCGCGAACTTCATCGACAGCACCGCCAGGGTCTCGGTGAACTTCACCCCCGACACCAACCCTGTCGGCTCGATGTCCGCGACCCCCGGCGGCAACTGCGAAATCTCCACCACCGTCACCATGCGCAACCTGGACACCGGCGCCAGCAAAACCGAAACCCGCACCACCCAATACGACGGCCACTACGGCTGGCACGCCGCCTTCTTCACCCTCGACGGCTCGGGCCGTGTTGCCGTCCAGGTCAGCACCAACCCCAACCCCGCCGAACTGATCATCGACGTCCCTGCCCCGTTCTGACGCTATTGTCGACGACGCCATCGGCCCAGGCGCGCAAGAGATCTCCCACCGGCTGATGCGTGAGACCGATGGTGCGCGCCACCGCGTCGGCGGCGCTGGTGTCGTAGCGGTCGCCGGTGATGAATGCCAGTGATTCCGGGTCGGCGTTGGTCAGGGCGCGGGGCAGCAGGCGCAGGATGGGCACCGGAATGCTGAAGCGCGGGGCGCGGACACCCAGGTGGTCCGCGATCAGTCGCACCAGATCGGGCAGGTCGGGGGTGGCGGGGTCGAGCAGGGTGTAGGCCTGCCCCGCGGCCTCCGGCAGCGCCGGAACCGCAGCCAGAAACCTTGCCACATAGTCGATTCCGACAACCGGAACAAAAGTATCCCGCCGCCCCGGCAGCGCGGGCAATGCACCCCGCCACAGCTGCTCGACCAGATCGGCGAGCCCGAAATACTGGCCGGGCCCGAGCACCGACGCCGGGTTCGCAATGGTCAGCGGTACACCCAGTTCGGCGGCCAGTGCGCGCACCGCCGGATCGGCCTCGGTCTTGGACGCCTCGTACGCGCCGGAACGGTAGTCGCCCGTGGATCCGCCGCCGACCGTGACGCGATAGCCGCTGATATGAACGAGCCGCCGCAGCCCGGGTTGTGCGCTCGCCCAGCGCACGACCTCGAGCGCACCGGTGAGGTTGACCCGTTGTGCCTGTTCGGCACTCAGCCCGAACTTCATCAGCGCGGCGGTGTTGTAGACATCGCGGATGCCGTCGAAGTCCTCCGCGAGTCCGAGGTTCGGTTGCGTGATATCGGCGTCCACGATCCTCACCTTGCTCCGGTCCACATCCTGATCGGCGAGCCAGGAGGCGAGACGGTCCCGGCCGCCCTCGCGCACGGCGGCAATGACGCGGCGCCCGTCGCGCAGCAGTTCGGCGACGAGCGAGCGGCCGATGAATCCGGCGGCGCCGAAAACGATCGAATCAGCGTGGTTCACAACATCCTACTTTCAGTAGACCGATTTACATATTCTGTGGACAAACGAAGGGGCCGCCGCACGACGGCCCGATTTCAGACCAGGGTCGAGATGGTGTCGGAGATCCGCCGCAGCGGAGCCCGATCGCGATGGGTCCGGCTCAGAATCATCCCGCCCTCGATCAACGCCAGCGCCGCCGTCGCCAACCGTTCAGGTTCCGCATGACCGTAGTCGCTCAACCGACGCCGCAGTATCGCCTCCCACTGCCCGTACGCCGCCGAACAAGCCTGCTGCACAATGTCATTCGACGAGGCCGCATCCAACGCCACCCCCGCGATCGGGCACCCCGCGGTCCACCCCGACCGCTCGAGCCGCTCACCGAGCAGATCAACCAACTCCTCCAGGAACCCCCGCGCATCAGCGGCCTGCACGGACCCGATCACCGCGCCGATCTCCGCACCGGCCTCCGCGATAGCCTCCGCAATAAGCTGATCCTTCCCCCCGGGAAAGTGAAAGTACAGCGAACCCCGCGGCGCCGCACCAACTTCCAGCACCTGATTGAGCCCGGTGCCGTAATACCCCCGCGACTCGACCAGCGACCGCGCCGCCGCAACCAGCCGCCCCCGCGTCTCAGCACCCTTCGTTCCCATGCCGAGAATAGTAGACCGGTCGTCATATTATCTGCAACCGCATTGGATGCCCCCGCGATCGAACCAGCCCTCCCCAAGGGGCGTGCCGCGCCTTCTCTCGGTTTTTGGAACCCTGTTGGCGGGCACCTGCGTGCTTATCCCGGGTGACGGCAACTCGAAGGCGACGACGTGGGGCAGTCCATTTCCAGCCGACAACGCGGCCCATTCGGCCACCACAGCGACGCATGATGGCGCAACCGCTCCGCGGCAAGTGCATACGAACGGTGGATGTCCACGCGCGCATCGAGATGGTCCTGCGGCATCTCCCCACCGAATCAATCGTTACGACCACAATCAGTTCGACGCTGTCCATGAACCCTCCGACTCGGCGAGATGCCGTGGGCCGAAGGCACGCACTAGTGTCTCTCGGAGTTGACGGGGTAGGCGGGTGCGGGAGAGTCGGTCTGCATCCGATGCTGCCAGGAGCAGTCATGGCCGGAGTCGATGGGAGCGGTTCGATCGTGTCCGGGGTGCTGGAACGGTCCACGGCAATCGAGAAGCGGGATTTGCGATGAAGCGTCTTGTCATGCTGGTCATTTCGGCGGTGTTCGGTCTGGTCGGCTGTTCCTCGATCTCGGTCACTGCTACCCCGCCGTCGAAGTACAACGGAGTCGAGTTGTGCGACCGCTTCCGCAGCTTCCTCAGCAGCAAACTGCTGATCACCGATGCGTACGCGGACAGCCCCATCGGCACCGAGGAAGGGGGCATCGTCGGCTGGTCGACCAGTTGCAATGGCCGGCACACCGGAGGCAAGTTGATCGGAGTGTTGCAAGTACACAATCCTCGAACGGCTGAGCCGCTCGAGGTCCCTTCCTACCTCCTGCCCCTGGCGGGTTTCGAAGGGAAGGCATGGACGGGTGCCCCACTGCCGTATTGGACCGAGATCTATGTCCAGGATGGAACCTGGTCAGCTGCGATGCGTTTCGTGAAGGACAGCCCCCACCAGGAGCTACTCGAGGCCGATGACGTGCAGGCGGCGGCCGAGTTCCTGGTTCAGGTCGCACACGACTTGCAGGACTGATCCGCGCAGTCGGCGTGGACGGCGACCGGCGGTTGTAGCCCTCGGATCGGGCGCCCTGCGCTGCGGTGAGGGCGATCGGCAGCAATCCGGACCGTGGGTATGCAGCGATCACAGTCGGCAGAAACACGGGGGATTTTCCATGGCGCAAGCGGGCTGGTACGCCGATCCAACGGGAACCGGCGGCGACAGATGGTGGGACGGATCTGTATGGACGGTCGATGTAGTGGGCAGCCGGGTGCGCATGCAACCGTCGGGACGGCCGCAGACCGAGGCACTTCACGTGGACACCGACATCCCCAACGCCCTGCTGATCCCCTCCCTGCACGCCCAGCTTGCGCAACGCCGGTGACAGCGTGAACCGTATCCGTTGCGTGGCCGACAAGCTCGCTCCACAGGATGCACAATGCGTGACCGGCTCGGGCAATCCGTACCGGCGCCGGTGATCGAAGATACTCACCTGCGGACGCTGGGTTCGCCGACTGCGGAGCCCGGTCCGGTGCAATCCGCACGAGGTGAACACCATTGGTTTGACGCCATCGAGGTTCGGGTGGGTGATCGCCTCAGGTCGGCGAGTTGCCCATTTTGGGGATTGTGCCGCTGTCGATTTGAACGATCGTGTTCCGTCAGAGCAAGATCGTGAGCGTCTTGTTCGTAAAGTGTTCTCCGAGGGGATGTTCGATGTCGTTTGTGCTCAGGTCCATGACGATCGCCGCGGCGGCCGCAACGCTGGTCATGGTTGGCGGTTCGGTGGCGGCGGCCGAGCGCGGACCGGATGGCAAGTACTACGGCTCGATCGCCTATGCCGACAACGGAAGCTGGGGAGTCGCCTCGAACTACCCGACCCAGGACCTCGCCAATCGCGCCGCGATCAACAAATGTGGCGGTACACGCAACTGCTCGACGAAGCTCGAATGGACCGCCGGGTGCGCGGCGCTGACCATGGGCAACGACGGCCCGGCCTTCAAGGGCCTCGGGGTGGGTGCCACCCCCGAGGAAGCGGAGGAGAAGGCGTTCGCCGATCTGCACCGCTCCACCATCCTCCCGCCCGTGGGCAGCGCGGCCGGCATGCACGACGAAGGCCATCTCGTCACGACCCAATGCAACGGCTGACGCGCGTACCGACCGAAGCTCGAGGCATTATCTCGAAACAATGCATGCAGTGAGGCGGGGATGAAGAAGCAAACCGATGTCACGGGACTGTTGCTGGCGGCGTTCACGGTGCTGTTCGGGATCGGTTTGATCGCGCCCGCGATCGGCGGAACATCCAGTGTTGCAGGACACCTGGGGTGGGCGGTGATCCTCGTAGGTCGGTGACCCTGCGCTGCGGACCGAAGACTCCTCGATATGCTCCCCGAGTTCCGTGCTCGAAGTTGCTGTGCCGGAACAGCAGTTCGGGTGCACCGCAGCCGATTTTCGCAAGCACCCCGGGCTTCCCGTAGGCTTGCCGCCGCAGCGAAGGGCGACCGCCGAGGGGGCGTTGGGTGAAGCGGGTGTGGGCCGTGGCCGCGGCGGTTGGGGCCGGGTTGATTGTGGGCGGTGCATGCCTGGCGGTTTACAGTCGCTTCTTCGCCTCGACCGTGGCCCTCGAGAACGTCTGGGTCGGCTGTGCGAGCAACGAGATCAAGAGTTGTGGCGCGGAGGCGTCGGGGGTGGCCGATAGTTTCGCCACCGCGGCGGTGGTGCTCGGTGGCCTGCTGCTGACCACGGTGGCGCTCATCGGTGTCCGGCTCGTGCGGCGCTGGGAAACCTCCCGCGGCACGATCTTGCTGGTTGCCGCCGCCGTGCTGGGTTGCCTGCTGGTTCTGCCGGACATGGCGTTCAACAATCGATTACCCGAGGCATACCAGCAGATCCGGTTCGAGTATCCCTGGTTCGAACGTTTGCCTACCGCGGTGGCGGCATGTCTGCTGCTGGTGGTGGGCACGATGTTGGGCGTGCGCGTCGGTGTCCAGCCCGAGCGGATGCGCGACCTGCGCACCTGGGTCGTGGCTCTGTCGAGCGTGGTCGGGCTGCTGATATCGGCCGGCATCGCGGCCACCTCGATCACAGCGGGCGATGACCGCCGAAATATCGACCACGTCACCGCATCCGCGGTCGGGCCCGCGGCGGTGCCGGATCGTCTCGGCACCGAGAAATATCGTCTGAGCCTGCCGTCCTCCGGTGCCTTCGTGGCGGCGGGCGCTGGGTTCGTCAGCGCCACCTGGGAGGGATTGACCGGATATGACGGCGCCTCCGGTGAGCCCCGGTGGCATTATCGGCGCACTGGCGCCGAACACGATGGCGAATACGGGATCACCTTATCTGCCGAGACGCTGCGCGCACGCGATGACGGGCGCGTCGTGCTGGCGGAGTGGAGCCGCGGCGGTTGGACCGCACTCGATGCGACAACCGGTGAACTGTTGTGGCAGACATCGGATTTCAGCCGAGACCTCGGCGAAAGGGACGATCGCAGATACCGTCACGTGCCCAGCATCGCGCCCAGTCGAGGTCCACTGGTGCTGGCGTCCGAGGACAGGATCGCGGGTTACGACGCCCGCACCGGGGCGCGGCAATGGTCCACGGAGACGAGCGTGCCCGACTGCTGGGGCACGATGCAACGGGTCACCGTCACCGACCGGGCCGTCTATCGGGTGGACGACTGCGCCAACGACACCGAATTCTGGATACAGGCAACGATTCTGGATCCGCGCACCGGTGCGCGGATCGGCTCGCGTGAACTGGGGCGATCGGCTCGTCCTGCAGACCGCGGTTCCCGGAGCACCACCCTCACGGGATACGGGAACTCGGTTGGGATCGACTGGGACTGGGAAGGCCAAACCGGGATGGTCACCCTCGGCGCGCCGGAACAGCTTGCCACCGCCCGTGTTACTGCGCGATCGGGTTACTCCGTGAAGACCGCCGATCCGAACGGTCAGGATGCGATAGTCCGCGATCCCACTGTGCCGCCAGCGGATCCCGGCCGATACACCGTGGTATCCCTCGAGACCGGTGCGGTGAAATACCCGCTCCCCGGCATGGAAGGTGCGCTGTACGACTCGATGTTCCTGTCAGCGGAAGTGGTGGAGCAGGCGCTCTACCTCGGCCCCGACGGCGACGCCCGACCCGAGGTCCGGGCGTGGAGCCGCGCCGACGGCAGTCTCGTACAGAGCATCCCCTACGACCACCCTGACCAGGTGTGCGACGAATCCTGGCTGATGGCAGCCCCTGGAGCGGTGCTCGTGGCCTGCTCCGGAAAGAAGAAGGTCGAACTCATCGGCTTCGCATCCAGCCCGTAGCCACGAACGTGTCCAACACGCCTACGGGGAGCCCAACTGCTCCAGCCGCTATCCCGGTGGGGCAATTCAGACGATGAGCAGGCAATTCTCACGTTTTGTCCCGACGGCGCCACGTGGGCGATCCCGCATTCGAATACCTCCGCAACCTCGCGGGTCTCGCCCGGATACCCACCGATCGTCGGCTAATCACAAACGTTCCAGCCGGCGCGTGCGGCGGGAGATGTTTCGGTCAACGTTGGGCGGAGCGGTTCGCGTCGGCGGCGGACCGGCTGGGGTGCGCGCGCAGTGCGCCCGAATGGGCTGTGGCGGTGGGGTCGCGGCGGGTTTTGACGAGGCTTGCGACGGTGACGACGGCGAGCACGGTGATGATCACGGCGAGGCTGAGCGGAGTGGGGATCTCGGGGATTCGCTCGTCGATGTCGGTGTGGGCCCAGTGCAGGATGAGTTTGACGCCGATGAACGCCAGGATCAGCGCGAGTCCCGCGGACAGATACACCAGGCGGTCGAGCAAACCCTTGACGAGGAAGAACAGGGCCCGCAGGCCGAGCAGCGCGAAAGCGTTGGCGGTGAAGACGATATACGGCTGGTCGGTGACGCCGAAGACGGCGGGGATGGAATCCATGGCGAAGAGCACGTCGACGCTGCCGATGGCGAGCAGGACAACGAGCAGCGGGGTGACCATTCGCCGTCCCTCGACGCGGGCGGTGAGCCGGCCGCCGACGTAGTCGCCGGTGATGGGCAGCATCCGGCGGGCCGCCTTGACCACGACATTGCCCTCGATGTCGGGGTCCTCGTCGCGGTGGCGGAACAGCTGCACGGCCGTGTAGATCAGCAGCACGCCGAACAGCAGGAACACGAACGAGAACAGCGCCAGCAATGTCGCCCCGAGCGCGATGAAGATCGCACGCATGATCAGGGCGAGCACGATGCCGAAGGTGAGCACCTTGTGCTGGTGTGCCTCCGGCACGGCGAAGGTGGTCATGATGATCACGAAGACGAACAGGTTGTCGACCGACAGACTCTTCTCGACCAGGTAACCCGCGAAGTACTCGGTGCCCAGCTCACCGCCGAAGCGCGTAGCGAACCAGACACCGAAGCCGAGTGCGACAGCGATGTAGAACACCGACCAGACAGTCGCCTCGGCGAACCCGACCCGATGCGGGCGCGCCGCGGCGAGGGCAAGATCGACCGCCAGCAGTCCGACGATCACGCCGATGGTGAAAACCCAAGTGAGGCTGCTGATATGGGTCATTCGTCCTCCGATCAGAACGCGAGCGTCAACACGGCGCCGAAGTGCACCGGCGTCAGCAGCCCGCACATCGCACCCGTCACCCACGCGGTACCCGATATCCGCCCGATCACCCTCACGACGGACTCGCCGCGCCGGCCACGCGCGCTCTCGCCACCACCGTGGGCACCGGAATCGGCTCGCGCCGTCGACAGAGCACGGCAGTGGCTACAGAGCACGGCAGTGGCTGCGCGGTGTGCCGACGCTCGTTCCGCTGCCTGCGCACCGGTTGACCTGAATGACCCGGTGGCCCGGGAGTTCGATCGCGTCGAGGACGCCGACCGGCGGGCAGCGGCACACGCGCGCCACCGTGCCGTTCTGGCGCGACTGCCCATAACCCGCGTCATTGCGTGAGGTGGTTGGCCGAGTCGGTCTGTAGCACGCGGACCAGGCGCGGGAAACTGCGCGTTTGCTCGCTCCGGTCGGGGATGTGTGGTGCGTGGGTCGTGCACAGGATGGTCGTATCAGACCGACATCCCGGCGACGAGGGAAGGCATTGTGGTTCGAATTCACCTGCGCGCCAGCGCTGATCGCTGTTCGGGGGATATTCGGCCGGGCAGGACCGGTCGGCGATGAACGAGCTGGGGACGACCGTGTGCATCGCCGGTGGTGGTCCTGCCGGAATGATGCTGGGGCTGTTGCTGGCTCGTGCGGGGATCGAGGTCGTCGTCCTGGAGAAGCATGCCGACTTCCTGCGTGACTTCCGCGGGGACACCGTGCATCCCGCCACTCTCGACATCCTGGACGATATCGGGCTCGGGGCGGATTTTCATGCGCTGCCCCATCAGCGCGTCTCGACCATCGGGGTGGTTCAGGGCGGTAGGCGCGTCGATATCGCGGATTTCCGGATGCTGAAGGTGCGTCATCCGTATATGGCGTTCGTGCCGCAGTGGGACTTCCTCACCTTGCTGGCCCGGGCGGCGGAACGGTATCCGACGTTCCGGCTCATCATGAACGCCGAAGTCGTGGATGTGGTGCGCGCGGGCGGTCGCGTCGCGGGGGTGCGGGTGCGGGGTCCCGGTGGGGAGTTCGTGGTGCGGTCCACGCTGACCGTGGGAGCCGACGGCCGCCACTCGGCGCTGCGACGGGCAATGGGCATGGCTCCCAAGGACTTCGCCAGCGCGCTGGATGTGATCTTCTTCCGGATTTCGCGCCGGGACACCGATCCGGACGAGGGCATCTGCGTGCGGATCGGGAACGGCAGGGTCTTCGGCGCCACCGACCGCGGCACGTACTGGCAGATGTCCTACGAGACCAGCCGAGGCGCCTTCGAACACTTGAGCGGCACCGATTTATCGCAATTCCGCGCGGATCTGGCGGAACTGGTGCCGTTTCTGGCCGACCGGGTCGACGAGATCCGCGGCATCGGCGATCTCAGTCCGCTCGAATGCCGGATCGACCGGCTCCCGGCCTGGCACCGGCCGGGGATCCTGTTCATCGGCGATGCGGCGCACGCCATGTCCCCGGTCGCCGGATTCGGCGTCAACCTGGCCGTTCAGGATGCCGTCGCGGCGGCGAACACGCTGTGGCGGCCGCTGTACCAGGCTCAGGAGTACGGCGCGGCATTCGATCACGAGATCCTGGCCGCGGTCCGGCGCCGGCGCGTGGCCGCCACCGCGCTGTCGCAGGGCCTGCAACGCCTGGTGCAGCGATTCGGGATCGACGGCGCCCTGCGCGAGGGCGGAAAACCAAGAGCCCCGGTGATTTTCGAGCGCGTACCAATTCTGCGGAAGGCCATGAGCCGGATCATCGGCACCGGATTCCGGCCCGAACACGTCCGCACACCGCACATGGGAAAGGAAGACATAGGTGTTGGAGAAAGTAGTGATCGTCGGCGGCGGGACGTCGGGATGGATGACGGCGTCGTACCTCTGCGCCGCATTCGGCGACCGGATCTCGGTGACCCTGGTCGAGTCGGAAAGCGTCGGCAGGATCGGCGTCGGTGAGGCGACGTTCAGCACCGTCCGGCACTTCTTCGAATACCTCGGCCTCGCCGAATCCGATTGGATGCCCGCCTGCAATGCCACCTACAAGCTGGGCATCCGCTTCGAGAACTGGCGCGAACCGGGCCACCACTTCTATCACCCGTTCGAACGGCAGCGCGTGGTGGACGGATTCAGCCTGACCGACTGGTGGCTGCACGACCCCCGGACCACCCGGTTCGACAGCGACTGCTTCCTCGTCGGAACCCTGTGCGACAACCAGAAATCCCCGCGTTACCTGAATGGTGCGCTGTTCGAGGAACAGATCGCCGAGCAGGGCCTGCACCGCACCACCCTCACCGAGCAGCGCACCCAGTTCCCCTACGCCTACCACTTCGACGCCGGCCTGCTGGCCGACTTCCTGCGCGATTACGCGGTGCGTCGCGGCGTCCGGCACATAGTCGACGACGTGGTCCACGTCGAACGCGACGATCGCGGCTGGATCGGTTCGGTACGCACCCGCGGGCACGGTGAGCTGACCGGTGATCTGTTCATCGACTGCACCGGATTCCGCAGCCTGCTGCTGCAGAACACACTGGGCGAACCGTTCGAGTCCTATCAGGACAGCCTGCCCAACGACCGCGCGGTCGCGCTCCGGGTGCCCGTCGACATGCACCGGGCCGGGCTGCGGCCCTACACCACCGCGACCGCGCAGGACGCGGGCTGGATCTGGACCATCCCGCTGTTCGGCCGCATCGGAACCGGTTACGTCTATTCCGGCGACTACTGCGACGCCGACGAGGCCGAGCGCACGCTGCGCGCCTTCGTCGGCCCGGCCGCGGATGACCTGGAGGCCAACCACATTCGCATGCGAATCGGCCGCAGCCGGCGATCCTGGGTCGGCAACTGCGTGGCCGTGGGACTGTCCAGCGGTTTCGTCGAACCGCTGGAATCGACCGGAATCTTCTTCATCCAGCACGCGATCGAACAGCTGGTCAAGCACTTCCCCGACCCGACCTGGGACGAGACCCTGCGCGACTCCTACAACCGGCTGGTGGCCCGGTGCATGGACGGCGTCCGCGAATTCCTGGTGCTGCACTACTACGGCGCGGCGCGCGCGGACAACGACTACTGGCGCGATACCAAGCGGCGCGAGATCCCGGGCGAACTCGCCGAGCGGATCGAGCGCTGGCGCACCAAGCTGCCCGATTCGGAATCGGTGTACCCGTACTACCACGGCTTCGAGCCCTACTCGTACGTGTGCATGCTGCTCGGCCTCGGCGGCATCCGATTGCAGGCGTCACCGGCCCTGCGCCTGCTCGACGACCGGCCCGCCCGGCGCGAGTTCGACCGGGTGGCCGCGCAGGCGCGCAGCCTCCGGGAGTCGCTGCCCACTCAGCACGAGTACTTCGCCCAATTCCACTGAGCTCGAATCCCACCGAGCCCGAGTTCCATTGAGGGAGCGACGATGACCGAACTGCTGCGCGCTGCCGGGCGCCACGAGGCGGCGGCGCTCGGCGACGCCGTCACCCCGGCGGGCTTCCGAGATGCGATGTCCCGCTTTCCCACCGGCGTGACGGTGCTGACCAGCCGGGCCGCGGACGGCACGCCGCGCGGCCTGACCTGTTCCTCGCTGTGCAGCGTGGCGCTGCACCCGCCGACGCTGCTGGTCTGCGTGCGCCGCGGCAGCCCCGCCCTGCACGCCATGCTGGAGCGGGGCGCCTTCGCCGTGAACCTGCTGCACCGCGGCGCACACCGGACCGCGGACCTGTTCGCCTCCGGTGCGCCGGATCGTTTCGACCGGGTGACCTGGCAATTCGAGCCCGGGCACGGCGGCCCGCATTTGGTCGAGGCCGCGCATACGATCGCCGACTGCCGCATCGCGTCCCGGCGCGATGTCGGCGACCATGCGGTGATCTTCGGCGAGGTCTTCGCGACCACCCGGCTCTGCGACCGCGAGCCCCTGCTCTACGGACTGCGACGGTATGCGGAATGGCCTTCGGGGAATAGCTGAAGATGTCCGAGTCAACCTTCAGCAATCTCTCAGCGTCGGCTGTTTGAATCGACAACGACGGCCACCGATCAGCCCGGCCGCACCGTTTCGAGAGAGAGCCGACATTGCGCGAGAGTCATGAATTCCTAGACTACGGTTGACGTTTCGAACCGAGCGCCGCCCTCGCCGCCCCGATCGCATTTCATTTTCCGAGACTCGTGAACGTCACGGTATAAAGCGCAATCATGGCCACCGGCAAGCGGCCGGCGCGCACTCCTTCGCGAATTTCCGAAATTACATTTCGCGAAATCTCGCGCCCCTGAAATTGCGTATCTCGTGACAATGATCGAGGGATCACCCCATGACGAATACGAGGCCGGTATCGAACCGGCCGCTACCGCTGCGCGGGCGCACCGCCCAGGTGGAGCGGATCGCCGGCGCCCTGAGCACCGCGGCGGGCACCCGCCGCGGCCGGATCATCCTGCTGGAATCGCCCGCGGGCAGCGGTAAGACCCGGTTGCTGCGGGAGGCGATGGCCCTGGCCGAGCGGCGCGGTTTCGCCGTGGTGGACGGATGGGAGGACCGACTGCCGCACAGCGCGCCCGCCGAATCGCGGCCACCGAGCACCTGCAGGCCGATCGCGCGCGGACCGCGCCCGCCCGGCCCGGACCGCGAGGGACGGAGCAGACCCGCCGGGCTCTGGGAGAACCGGCTCATCACCCTGCTCGATCGAGGTCCCGTCCTGATCGCCCTCGACGACCTGCACTGGCTGGACGCGTCCGCGCTAGTGGAACTCGCCGCGCTCGCCATCCGGCTCGACGAGCATCCGCTGGTGTGGTTCTGCACCATCCGCTCCGGTCACCCGCACGGCGCCGCGGCCGCCGTACTGGACGCTCTGGGCCGGCACGAGCGCACCGAATGGCTGGAACCTCTCGGCGCATTGCCCGCGGCGACGGTGGCCGAGATCGCCGCGGATCTGCTCGACGCCACACCGCATCCGGATCTCCTGGCCCTGGCCGAATGTCTGGACACCGATGTCCGGGCCCTGGTCGACCTGTGCCACGGCCTGCGCCGGGACAAGGCGATCGAGATCGAAGGCGGTGTCGCCCGGCTGACCGACGGCGGCCATGCCCCCGCCGCCGCGGTCCACGCCGAACCCGCGCCCATCCCCCGGCGCTTCCAGTCGCTGATGGATCAGCGCCTGGGCACGCTGTCCGAGCCGACCCGCCGCATGCTGCGGGTGGCCGCCGTGCTCGGCAGCTGCTTCACGCCCCGGGATCTGTCGGACATGCTCGCCGAACCGCCCGCGGCCCTGTTGCAGCCCTTGGCGGAGGCGCTCAACGAAGGCATCCTGGTCAGCCGGTCCGAGGATTTCACCTTCCGCCGCGACCCCATCTGGCGTGCGGTCCTGGCGGGCGTTCCGCCGCCGATGCTGTCGCTGCTGCATCGCCAGGCCGCGACCATCCTGCTCGCCAGGGAGGGCGCGAGCACCGAGGAGGCCGCCGCTCATCTCGTGCACTGCGCCCGGCCGGATGACGCCGAGGCCATCGAAACCATCACCCGCACAGCGCATCAGCTGCTCGAGGCCGCTCCCGACGAGGCGGCCACGCTGGCGGTGCGCGGTATGGAGATCGCCGAGCGTGGCGGGCCGGACCACCTCGCCATGGCCTCGACGGCCATGACCGCGCTGGTGCGCTGCGGCAGCCTGGATCGCGCCGCCGAGATCGCCGGGCAGATCGTCTGGCAGACGCCCAATGGCACCGGTATCAGCGGCCAGACCGCGCAGGCGGGGCTGGCCACGATCAATCTGCTGCGCGGCGATCTGGAGGAGGCGCTGAAACTCACCTCCCGGGTCTGCTCCTGCGGTGATCTGGTGTGCGGCGGCGTCTGTATCCAGCTGGTCCGGCTCAGCGCCGCGCTGTTCACCGGTGACGAGGCCACCGGCCAAGCGGCCGAGGACATTCTGGCCGCGCCCGAGAACCAGTGCGAGGATGTCGCCGCCGCGGCCTTCGTGGTGCGCGCGGTGTCACTGTGGGATGGCGGGCGCATCGACGAGGCCTTCCACGCGGTCGAGCAGGCAGCCGGACGGTCCAACGACGTGGTGCGGGCGTATCCGTTGTGGCAGCAGGCGTGGATGTTGATGCGGCTGCACCGATTCGACGAAGCCGATACGGCGATCGCGACTCTGACCACCCTCATCGAATCGAGCCGGACCGAGGTGCTGGCCGCCATACCGCCGGCCCTGCGGGCCTGGGTGCGGCTCGGCCGGGGCGATCTGGCGGGCGCCGAGGCCGATGCGACCGACGCCCTGGATCGCTGCCACGAGACGCGCATGGCGCTGCCATTGCCCGCGCTCCACGCGGTTCTCGCGCTGACGGCGTTGCGCCGGGGCGATCTGGGGACGGCGCAGGAACGGGTCCGGGCGCTCGAGCACACGGTGCCCCGCAACGAGAAGCATCCGCTGTGGATCATGCGCTGCCGGGTGGCGGCGTTCGTGGCCGCGGCCTCCGGGGAGAACGAATCGGCGCTGCGAATGCTGTTGGAAGCGGGCGATGTTCGTACCCTGGTGCGGTCGGATCCGGTGGGCACGCCGTCGTCCGTGCGGCTGCTGCTCGCCGCCGGACGCGAGGACGTCGCCGGTGACGTGGTGCGGGAGACCGAGTCGATCGGCGCGGCCAATCCCGGACACACCGTCCTCACCAGGGCGGCGAATCACGCACGGGCCCTGCTGAATCGGGACGGATCCGCCATCGCCGCACTGGCCGACGACTACGCCGATCCGTGGGTGCGGGCGACCGCTTTGGAGGACTGCGGCGTGCTGTTGTGCGAGTCCGACCGGGAATCCGCTGTCGCCCAGCTCATCCGGGCCTCCACGGCCTATCAGGACATCGGCGCGGACCGGGACACCGCCCGGGTGCGGCGACGGCTGCGGCGGCTCGGGGTCCGGCGACGCCATTGGAATCACGCGCCGCGCCCGGAATCCGGGTGGGAGAGCCTGACCAGCACCGAGGAGAAGGTGGCGCGCCTGGTGGCGCGCGGCCTGACCAATCGGCTGGTGGCCCGGGAATTGTTCATCTCGCCGCATACCGTGGGTTTCCATCTCCGCCAGATCTATCGCAAGCTGGATGTCAATTCGCGGGTGGATCTGGCCCGGCTCGCGCCGTGAGCCGGGGCCGCCGCTGCCCTCGGCGTCACCGCGCCGTCGGCAGCGGTTCGGCCTCGGCGCGGCCGGAATCCACCGGTGCCAGAATCCATTCGATGGATTCGCGAATGACCGGTGCGCGCCATTCCCGTCGCTGGGTGTCGCCGATCTCGACCAGCCGATGCGGGCACAGCAGCGCCGCGGCGGCGGTGCGCGAGGAGTCGACCGGCACCGGCGTCGGGCCCGCGCCGTGCACGATGAGCACCGGCGCGGTGATCGCCTCGAGCACGCCGCGCGGCTGCAACCAGAACACCTCGTTGAGCATGGCGCGGCCGAGCACGTACGCGGGCGCGTGGTCGAGGCGGCCGGTGCCGCGCAGCACGGCGGCCGCGTCCGGATCGAGACGGCCGTCCGACCACATCGGGGACTCGTCCACGAACTGCCGCTGGTAGTCGATCAGCGGGTTGATCAGAACGAGCCGGTCGATCCGGGACCCGCGCCGGGCCGCATAGCCCGCCGCGACTCCGCCGGTGAGCCCGGAGGCGAACAGCGTGAGCCGCGCGCCCGGCAGCAGGGTGCGCAGATCACGCAGTCCGGCATCGACCACATTGAGCAGACCGGACAGGGTGAGCTCCTCCGGCCGCCCCTCGCTCTCGCCGTGGCCGGGCAGGTCGAAACGCAGGCTGCCGATGCCCGCCGCCGCGAATTCGGCCGCCAGCCTGGGGAAGAAGCCGCCGTGGTCGCGGTCGGCGCCTTCGCCGTGCAGTAGCAGAACGGCGTGCTCCCCTGCGCCGGAGGTGACGACCGCCGTGCCCGCGAGCCGCAGGCCGTCGTAAGTGGTCATGCTCCTTGCCATTTCGCCGGCGGCCGCGCCGCCGCGATTCCCGTGCTCGGTCATCCCGTTCTCCTCCCTGGTGCGATGCCCAGTATCGCTCCGGGTTCGCCGCCCGGACCGGTGGCGCGACGATCCCGCCGACTCGTGCGGTGTGCGCCGAAATCGGCTCGGGGCTACCGGGAGTCGCGTCGCCGAAACCCACCTGCCGCTTCCGATAGCGCGGGATGTGCGGACCATTTGCCCGAAACGAGCATGGAGGCCGAGTCGTCACCCGAGGCGAGGAGGAGCGAGCGCAGATGGATCTGCTACCGGAGGAATGCCGTACCGCGGCAAGAGCCGTGCGGCCCAAACACGTCACCGTGATCGGTGCGGGAGTCGCGGGCTTGACCGCAGCGCACGAGCTGGAGCGGCTCGGGCACCGGGTCCGGGTGCTGGAGGCGCGCCTCGGCCTGGGTGGGCGGCTGCGCACCCACGCTTTCACCCCGCACGGCAGCGGGCCGATCGCGGAGCTGGGCGCGATGCGCATTCCGGCGGCGCACCACCGGACCATGCGCATGATCGATCAGCTCGGCCTGGCCGACCGGGTCCGGCAGTTCCGCACGCTGTTCTCCGACAATGCCGCCTACGTGGAGACTCCCGCCGGTCATGCCCGCGTGCTCGCCGCATCGCCGATCCTGGTGGAGGAGTTCCGCAAGGCCATACCACCGGACCGCGACTGCCGTGCGGAGACGCTGCTGTGCGCGGCCTGGCTTGCGGCCAGTGTGAATGCCATTGCGCCCGCGAAGTTCCGGTGCACCCTGGAAGCCGATCTGAATGTGGAGCTGCTGGACCTGCTGGAGCGAATCGACGTGCGGCCGTTCATCGTCCGGCACGGCGCCGATGAGCGCATCGACCTGAACCGCTTCTTCGCCAATCACCGGGATTTCGCCGCGACGAGCCGCCTACAGCACTTCTTCGACGACGTCATCACGGAGACGTCCTCGGCGCTGTTCCGGCTGGAGGGCGGGATCGACCAGATCGCGCTGCGGCTGGCGGAACGGCTGCGCGGGCCGGTGCATCGCGGCCGTCGGGTGGAGGGCCTGCACGTCACGCCCGACGGCGTCCTGGTGCGGCAGCGGCACGGCCTGACCACCGTGACCGCCCACTGCGATTACGTGCTGTGCACGGTGCCGTTCTCGGTGGTCCGGGGTATGGAGCTGTCCGGGTTGACCGCCGACAAGACCGCGGTGATCCACGATATGCAGTACTGGCCGGCGACCAAGATCGCCGTGCACTGCCGGGAGGCCTTCTGGGAGCAGGACGGAATCACCGGCGGCGGCTCGTTCACCGGCGGCCTCGTGCGCCAGACCTACTACCCGCCGGTGGAGAACGATCCGCGTCTGGGCGCGGCCCTGCTGGCCAGCTACACCATCGGTCCGGATGCCGAACTGCTGGACCGGATTCCGGCGCGGGAGCGGGTCGCCACGGTGCTGACGGAGTTGCGCGCCATCCACCCGGAACTGGCCCGGCCGGGCATGGTGCTCGACACGGTGGTGCAGGCGTGGGGCGAGGATCCGCTGAGCCGGGGCGCGGCCTCGGTGCGCTGGAGCAAGGATGTCGACACCGCCGAGGCGGAACGCGCGCTCGCCGCCGCGCCGCAGGGGCGGCTGTTCTTCGCCGGGGAGCACTGTTCCACGGCTCCGGCGTGGATCGAGGGCGCCATCGAATCGGGCCTGGCCGCCGCGGCTGCTGTCGACGCCTGCGCCCCACCGGCGATCACGGTGTCGGTCAACGGATTCCAGCACGTTTCCGGTGGCGCCGCATGAGGGCGCGCAGGGTCGAGAGCACCGACGTCCTCATTGTCGGCGGCGGTCCGACCGGACTGGCCATGGCGCTCGAACTCCGCTCGCGGGGTGTGGAGTTCGTGCTGGTGGAAGCCGGTGACGGTGCGCTGTCGCATCCGCGGGTGAGCGGAATCGGGCCGCGCTCGATGGAATACTTCCGGCGCTGGGGCGTCGCGGACCGGATTCGGCAGGCGGGCTGGCCGGGCGACCATCCGCTGGACTGCGCCTGGGTCACCCGGATCGGCGGGCACGAGCTGTTCCGCCTGCCGCGGTTCACCATGGACACCCGCCCGGAGTTCCGGCACACGCCCGAACCCGACGCCGTCTGCCCGCAGCACTGGCTCGCGCCCCTGCTGCGCGAGGAGCTCGGCGTGGCGCCGGACGGTCCGGTGCGCATGCGCGTCCGCCTGGACAGATTCGATCAGGATGAGGACGGAATCCACGCGCACACAACCGATGTGGCCACCGGCGCCGAGACGCTCGTGCACGCGAGCTATCTCATCGCCTGCGACGGCACCTCATCGGCCATCCGGCACGGCTGCGGCATTCCCGCACCGGCGTTGCACGAGACCCAGGTCTTCCGCAACATTCTGTTCCGCGCACCGCGGCTGCGCGCCGAACTGGGCGAACACGCCGCGGGTTTCTACTATCTGATGATCTCCTCCGCGCTGCGCTTCCCGGTGCGGGCACTGGACGGTCGCGAACTCTATCGCCTGACCGTGGGGCTGCACGGCGATCCGGAATCCACGGCCGACGCCGAGACGCTGGTGCGCCGGGCCATCGCCTTCGACACCCCGACGGAGGTGATCTCGGACAATGAATGGCATCTCGTGCATCGCGTGGCCGAGGATTTCCGTCGCGACCGGGTTTTCCTGGTCGGTGACGCGGCCCATTCGCTCTCGCCGTCGGGCGGGTTCGGCATGAATATCGGCATCTGCGGCGCCGCCAATCTGGGATGGAAGCTCGCCGCCGCCTTGGACGGCTGGGCGGGCCCGCAGCTGCTGGACAGCTATACGACCGAGCGGCGGCCCATCGCCATGGAGGGCATCGAGGAGGCGAACCGGAATCTGGTGCGCGCCATGCGGCGCCGAGTGCCCGGGGAACTGGACGAGGATTCCGCGGCGGGAGAGCAGGCCCGCAAACGCGTCCGGGAGTTGCTCGGAAAGTCCGGGGTGGAACGGGAATTCGATGCCCCCGAGATCCATCTCGGTTTCGCCTACCCGGATTCGCCACTGGTGCTGCCCGATCCCGACGTGCGCGCATCCGATGTCGCGGACCGGCGGCCCAATACGCGTCCGGGCTCACGCGCACCGCACGCCTGGATCGCACCGGGAGTCTCCACCTTGGATCTCTTCGGCGCGGGCTTCGTCCTGCTGTGCTTCACCGGCTCCGAGCGGATTCCCCGGTTGGAGGCGGCCTTCCGCGCGCGCGACGTGCCGTTGCACATCGTGCCGTGCACCGTGCCCGGCGTCGCCGCCGCCTACGAGCGCCTGTTCGTGCTCGTCCGCCCGGATGGTCATGTGGGCTGGCGTGGTGACGAATTACCCACGAACCCAGAACAACTCGCGGACCGAGTGCGCGGCGCGATCGGGGTGGCGAGGTGACCGTGACGACCGAGAGCACACTCCCGCCCTTCGGCCTGACCGGCTGGGCCGCGGCGGATATCGCGAATCCCTATCCGGTCTACCGGCGTTACCGGGAAGCCGCCCCTGTCCACCGCGCGCAGGACGGCACGCATTACGTATTCGGCTATGACGCGGTGACCACCCTGCTGGCCGCGCGGGACTTCGGACGCCGTGCGCACACGGCCGACGGCGCGGCCCGCCCGCTGGTGCCCGACCGATTCGCCGCATTGCGGACCATGGTCGAGAACTGGCTCGTTTTCCTGGATCCGCCGCGGCACACCGCACTTCGCTCGGCACTGAGCCGGGAGTTCTCGCCGACGGTGGTGACGAATCTGCGCGGCCGGATCACCGAGATCGCCGCGGCGCTGCTCGATGACATCGCCGCGGCCGCCGAATTCGATTTCGTGCGCGCCTTCGCCGCGCCGCTGCCGATCCTGGTCATCTGTGAACTGCTGGGGGTGCCCGCCGAGCGCTGGGACTGGCTGCGCGAGCGTGCGGTCGCCATTCAGGGGGCCAGCAGCAGCCGGGCCGGAGGCCGGGCGGACACCCTGGCGGCCGCAGACGCCGCAGCGCACGACCTCCGCGACTATTTCCTGTCCGTGGCGGCCCAGCGCCGCGCCGCGCCGCGGGATGATCTGATTTCGCTGCTGCTGCGCTGCGATGGCCTGTCCGATGACGAATTCGCCGCGACCTGTGTGCATTTGATGACGGCCGGGCACGAAACCACCACGAACGCGCTCGGGAAGGCGGTGCTCACCCTGGCCGCGCACCCGGATGCGGCGGCCCGCCTGCGCGCCGCACCGCGCCTGCACGCACGCGCCGTCGACGAGTTGATCCGATTCGACGGGCCCGTCCAGGCGGTGACCCGCTGGGCGCAGCACGATCTGGTGCTGGCCGGACAGCGCATCCCCCGGGGCGCCAAAATGGTGGCCATGCTCGGCGCCGCCAATCGCGATCCGGCCCGCTTCGCCGAGCCGGACGCCTTCCTGCCGGCGCGGCCCACCGCCGGTCACCTCGGATTCGGTCGCGGCATTCACTACTGCCTGGGCGCGACGCTGGCGCGGACCGAGCTCGAGATCGGCCTCGGCCTGCTGCTGCCGATCCTGGACCGATGCACGGTGGCGGCCGTGGAATACCCGCACGACATGGTTTTCCACGGCCCCGAACTGCTCCGGCTCCGCCGCGCGTGACCGGCTGCGGTCCTCATCCGGCGCGCGGCCCGGCCGCGCGCCGCAGGTCGTAGTCCACGGAAACGCCGCCCCAGGATTCACCGGCGCCGTAGGCGACCGCCCCCAGACGCCCGCGCGGAGGCAGCGCGGCGGCATCCAGTTCGTCGGCGAGGGCCAGCGGAATGGTCGCCGAGCAGGTGTTGGCGGAGTGCGCGATGCGATTGACGAAGGGCACGCCCAGATCGGCGGTGTGCAGCCGGATCTGCTCGAGGATTCGCCCATTGGCCTGATGCCCCACCAGCACAGAGGGTTTCGGGTCGACCTCGAACAAGCGCCGGGCGGACTCGCTCATCCTGCGGACCGCACGGTGGTAGACGGAGATTCCGTCCAGCTGGATGCCGCCGGCCGGGTCCTCCCGCATCAGCGCCGCGCCCGCGCCGTCGCCGCCCGCCACACAGTGGAAGGGCCGGAATTCGGCGCGGGCCGCGACCAGCACGGCGGCCGCGCCGTCGCCGAACAGGCAGGCGGTCTTGCGGTCGGTCCGGTCCACCACCGCGGACATGGCCTCGGCGGTGCACACCAGCACCGATCCGACCCGGCCGGAGTCGCACAGCGACAACGCGTTCACCAGACCGAAGACGAATCCGCAGCAGGCCGCGTTCAGATCCAGGGCCATGACCGATCCGGTCAGTCCGGCGCGCTCGGCGATCTCCTGCGCGATTCCCGGAATGCGCTGTCGCGCCGAGGTATTGATTACCAGCAGCGCCCCGATCGCGTTCTCGTCCGCGGTCCGTTCGATGACGGGAGCGCACGCGGCGGCGGCGAGCTCGGCCAGTGACCCGTCCGCGGGCAACCAGTGCCTGCCGGCAATGCCGGTGCGGCGGCGGATCCACTCGTCGGTCAGCCCGATCGCTTCGAACCGCTCATTGCCGATGAGCTCGCCCGGCCGCGCCACCGCGAGATCCACGATGCCGGAATTCATCGCGCCCCCGACTCTTCGCCGTCGTCCTCGGCGGCGAGGCGATACAGCGGCTGTCCGGGCCGGACGATGGAGCGCGCGTCCACGCACCGGGCGACGATCGACCCGGACCGTTCCGCGACGACATCGACTGCCGCCTTGTCGGTTTCGAGCACCGCCACCAGGTCGCCGCGCCGCACGCGCGCGCCGACGGCGACGCGCCATTCGATCAGCAGGGCCTCGTCCAGCCCGTGGCCGAGCGCCGGGACCGGTACGACCGCCGCGTGGGTATTCATCCGACCGCCTTCCGTATTTCCTCGATGATCCGTTCGACCCCGGGCACGTGGTCGTTCTCGAAATCGGCGGGCGGGTAACCGCCGCCCCGCGCCGCCACCCGGCGAATCGGGCCGCGCAAGTGATGAAAACCGTTCTCGCACACCATCGCCGCGATCTCCGCGCCGATGCCCGCGAACCCGGCCGCCTCGTGCACGATCAGCAATCGGCCGGTCCGGGCGACCGAGGTCAGAATGGCGTCGATGTCGATGGGCGATACCCAGCGCAGATCGATGACCTCGGCCTCCACGTCGGCCGCCGCCGCGGCCGTGAGCACATCGCAGGTCATGGCCCCGAAGGTCACGACCGTGAGATCCGCACCCGTGCGGGCGATGCGCGCGCCGGTCGCGGACTCCGCGCCGATGTCGGCGCGCTCGGGCAGCTCCCTGCGCCAGTACAACCGAATCGGCTCGTAGATCATGACCGGGCGGCCGAGACCCGCGGCGTGGCGCAGAATGCGCGCCGCGTCGCCGGGTGTGGACGGGCAGGCCACCGAAATCCCGGGCGCGTGCGCGAAGAACGCCTCGTTGGAATCGCTGTGGTGTTCGACGCCGCGGAATCCGCCGCCGCTGGGCACCCGCACGACGAGGTTGAGCGCCAGGTCGCCGTTCCACCGGTCGACCATTCGGCTCGCCTGGGTGACAAGCTGATTCGCCGCCGGGAAGACGAACCCGTCGAATTGGATCTCGCAGATGGGGACCAGCCCGGCCAGGGACATCCCGATGGCGCTGCCGATGATGCTGGACTCGGCCAGCACCGTATCGCGCACGCGGTCCGGCCCGAAACGCCGCCGCAGATCACGAGTAACCCGGAATACCCCGCCCAGCCGGCCGATGTCCTCGCCCAGCAGGACGGTGCGCGGATCATCGGTCAGCAGTCCGGCGAGGGTGGCATTGATGGCCTCGGCCAGGCATGGCGACCGCTTCTCGTTCAGCATTGATCCCTCCGCGATTGATACCTCCGCGCCAGCTCCCGCCGGGCGTGCGCGACCTCGGCGGCGACGGTGTCCAGCCATTCGCGGTCCACGACGCGCTCATCCAGCAGCCGCGCGGTGTAGGCGGCAACGGGGTCGGCGGCCTCGGCGCGCTCCATGTCATCCGCATCGCGATACAGCTGTTGCGCATCCGCGGTCGAATGCCCGCGCATGCGATCGACTTTCATTTCGAGGAGATAGGGCTGCCCGGTGCGGCGGACGCTCTCGGCGGCGCGCGCGGTGGCGCGGTGCACGATCTCGGGATCGCCGCCGTCGACGCGCGCGGCCCGGATGCCGAAACCACCGGCGCGCGCGGCCAGCGTGGTGGCCATCTGCTCGGCGACGGGTTTGGATATCGCCCACCCGTTGTTCTGGCACAGGAACAGCACCGGCGCCGATTCGACGGCGGCGAGGTTCAGCGCCTCGGACATATCCCCCTCACTGGTCGCTCCGTCGCCGACGTAGACCAGCACCGGCTCCGCATGCCCGCTCAGCCGCCTGCCCAGCGCATACCCGACCGCGTGCAGCGTCTGTGCGGCGAGCACCAGGGTGTAGGGAAAGAACCGCAGCTCGCGGGGCCGCCAGCCGCACAATGTGCGCCCGGCCCATTGCGCGACCAGTTCCTCCGGCCGCACCCCGCGCACCAGCGCCACCGCATGCTCGCGATAGCTGGGGAACACGACCGGATCGCTTCCGGCGCCGAACGCCGAACCGACCTGCGCGGCCTCCTGACCGCGGCAGGACAGCCACAGGTCCACCGCACCCTGCTTCTGCAGCAGGGTCGCCTCCTCGTCGATCCCGCGCGCGACGAGCATGGACCGCAGCAGCGACCGCCGTGTCCCCGTCTCGAGTTCGGTGCACGCCACCGTTCCGCCGGTCACCGCGCCATCTCGGTTGTGGGCAGCGTGGCTCGCCTGGTCTGCGTGGCGATCCCGGTGCGGACCGACGTCGATCCCCCGGGTCATGGCGCGACCTCGCAGCCGGGCGTCACGGCGGGGCGCGCGGCGGCAATGGACACCGTGCGTGTGGCATCCACGTGCAGCATGGATTGGGCCATGAGCAGTTGGCAGCCGAATACGGCCGCGCCGACACTGCCGAAAGACCTTCGGCACGAATCGATATCGAGGTGCGGCCCGGGGTCCGGCGGCGGTTCCGGCGGCGTCACGCGCATCCGGAACAAGCGGTCGTCCACACTGCCCGGCCGGAGCAGGAAGGCCGTGGCGGCCTCCGCGCAGGCCGGCCGGGCGGCCGGCGCGCAGGCGGCGAGCCGGTGCGGCGACAGTTCCTCGGCCACCACCAGCAGCGATGCCTCGATCATGTCGGCTTCGAACAGGGTGGTCAGGTAGCGCAGCGCGGTGAGACCGGCGGACTCGCCGCCCGCGATGGTGGTGTTGGCGCCGCGCAGCCGGTGTCGAATGGCGATCTGCCCGGCGGCGAAGTTCATGACCGCAGTCGGAAACCGGAGGGGTGGAACGTCATACGGCTTCTCCTCGAGCAGCGGGCGGCTCGCGAAGTCGGCAGCGGCCTCGAATCCCCCGATGGTCGTGCCCACCGTCACCCCGGTGCCGTCGGGGTCGATCTCGCGGCCCGCCAGGCAATCGCGCGCGGCGAGCAGCGCGAGCACGGCGGTGCGATCCAGCATGCCGAATCCCTTGCGTCCCAGCTCTTCCCTGGCATCGAACGGCGGCAGCGCGAGGTCGCCGCGCGGGGCCCCGGTGTAGTCCGCGCCGGGATCGAAGCCGAGACCGAATCGCGTGACCGCGCCGACGCTCTGACACGAGATCCACATCAGGCGGCTCCGAGGACGACAATGGCATTGTTGCCGCCGAAGGCGAACCCGTGGTTCTGCACCACGCGCAGCGCGGCGGGCTGCGCGGCGCCCGCCACCACATTCGGCAGGCCGAGGGCGGGATCGAGGCGGCGCAGGTTCGCGGTGGGCGGGCACTGCCCGCGCAGCAAGGCCAGCACGCAGGCCACGGCCCCGAACCCGGCGGCCGCGCCCATGGTGTGGCCGAGCATCGACTTGATCGAACTGACCGGCGGGGGTTGGCTTCCGAAGACATCGAGGATGGCCGCGGCCTCCGTCGCGTCATTGGCTCGGGTGCCGGTGCCGTGCGCGCAGATGTAGTCGATATCGCCGGGCGCTATCCCGGCGCGCCGGTGTGCCATGCGAATGCAGCGGGCGATGGAGTCGCGATCGGGCGCGGAGACGTGTGCGGCGTCGCAGTTCATGCCCGCGCCCAGCACGTAGGCGAGGATCTCGGCGCCGCGTGCGCGGGCGTGCGTCTCGGATTCCAGCACCAGCGCCACGCCGCCCTCGGCGGTGAGAATGCCCTGCCGGTCGGCGTCGAAGGGACGGCACACATCCGGGGCGAGCGCGCCGACCCGGAAGAATGCGGCGTGCGCCCACCGCACCACCGAGTCCGCGCCGCCCGCCACCACGATATCGGCGGCCCCCGACTCGATCAGCAATGCGCCGTAGGCGATCGAGTAGTTGCTCGCCGCACAGGCGGTGCCGAACAGATGGTCGGGGCCGGGTCCCGCGGCGATCTCCGTACGCACCGCGCGGGTGATGGCGGCGGGCGCCAGCCGGGCGGCGACCACGGGGCTCATATGGCCCGGTGTGGAGAGATAGAACTGCTCGGTCGCATGCTCGAGTTCCCGCGACTCGCCCTTCGTCGTGCCCATGCAGACCGTGGTGCGCGCGGCGGCCAGATCCGCACCCGACAGTCCGGCGTCCCGCACCGCCAGCCGCGCGGCGCTCGCGGCGAACAGCGAGGTTCTGCCGAAGTCCCGCTCCTCCACGTGTTCACAGATGTCGTCCGGCGCGAACCCCTTGACCTCCCCGGCCCGGTGGGTCCGGAATCCGGACGAGTCGAACGATTCGATCTCGCTGGTGCCGACGACACCGGCGAACAGGTTCCGTTCGAAGTCCGCCCGCCCGATGCCGATGCTCGAGACCGGGCCCAGGCCCGTGACGGCGACGCGGGTCACCGCGCATCCCAGCGGGCGTACGCGGCGACCACGTCGTACACGTGCACCAGGTTGTCCATTCGCTCGACCTCCGCGGTCGGGATCTCGACGCCGAACTCCTTGTCGATGCGGGACAGGATCTCGATGGCACTGAGCGAATCCGCGTCGTACTCCTCGCCGAACTGCCCTTCGTCGGTCAGTTCCTCCGGCTCGATCTCGAGGACCGCGGCGATCAGTCCGCGCAGGGTCTCGAGGCGGTCGGTCCGGCGCTCGATGGTATTGCCGTCCATTTTCTCTCCTTCGTCGATAGGTGTCATGCGGACCGGTCCGGACGCGGCCGGCCGGTTGCGCCGACGAGCGATTCGGCGACGACCATCAATTCGCCGTCGCACGTGGTGCGGCCGCTCATGAAGGCGACCCCGCCGATCTGCTTCGCTATGGCGATGTGATGGCACAGGACCTGTCCCGGCCGGGCGGACCCGAGAAACCGCACCCGCTCCGCCTTCCCGAACAGCAGGGTGGGATCGCCGGCTTCGGCGACCTCCACGCGGCGCAGCGAAACCCACAGCGCCGCACAGGTTTGCAGCATGGACTCGAGGACCAGCCCGGGTGGATAGGCGATGCCGCCGGTCGATTCGCACCGGCCGTAGCACGGTTCGACCGCGGTAATGCTCTTGTGCCCCACGGCCGTTCGCTCCGCGAGATCCAGATCGACCTGATCGACCAGCAGCATGGGCGGGCGGTGTGGCAGCACGCACCGCAGCGCTTTACCGGACAGGATCATGCCGAATCACCCGACAGGTGCAGGGTGAACGCTGTGGTCCCGTCCCGTGTGCGTCCGAGGAACCGGGTTCCGGCGCCGGACCGTGATCCGCGGATGGTGATCTCGTCGCCCGGCCGGATGGGCCTGAAGAAGCGCACCGAGCGCAGCGTGAAGCGGTCCGCGGCCGCGCCGGACAGCTCCGGAACCATCTTGAGGCACAGGTCGATCAGAAAGACGCCCGGATACACCGGGTCACCGGGAAAGTGCCCGGACAGATAGGGTTCGTCCGCGGCGATGCGCTTCACCAGCACGACCTCATCGCCCTCGCGGCGCAGCGAATCCGGGACGCCGGTGCACGAGGCGTAGGCGCTCACAGCCGGGTACCGCCGTCCACGACAATGGTCTGTCCGGTGATGTATCCGGCCCCCGCCGAATGCAGGAATGCGACCACGCTCGCGACATCACCGGGAACGCCCAACCGGCGCAGGGAGATCGACGAGGTGACGCGCTTGCGCTGCGTCTCGGTGAGTCCGGCGGTCATATCGGTGTCGATGAAGCCCGGCGCGACCGAATTGACCCGCACCCCCGATCTGCCGACCTCCTTGGCGAGAGATCGGGTGAACCCGTCCAGCCCGGCTTTGGCGGCGGCGTAGTTGGCCTGCCCCGCATTGCCGTGCACACCGGAGATACTGGAGATGTTCGTGACGACCCCGAAGCCGTTCCGCATGGCGGGATACACGAATTGCCTTGTCACATTGTAGGTTCCGGTCAGGTTGGTGCGCACGACGTCATCCCAGTTCGCATCGGGCATGAGGGCGAGCGGACCGTCCCGGGTCACGCCCGCGCAGTTGACGAGATCGGTGACCGCGCCCATCGTCTCGGTGATGCGGGCGAACACCTCCGCGACGCGGGCTCGGTCGGTGGTGTCGCACACCATCAACGCATTGCGCGAGTCGACGGCCCGGATCCGGTCCCGCACGGCCTCCGATGAATCCGTCTGCCGGACATGCAGTCCCACCGTCAGATATCCGGCGGCCGCCAACTCGCAGATGATCGCCGCACCGATTCCCCGGGAGGCGCCGGAGACGACGGCGACGCGGCCGGTCATGCCGCCACCACGGGAACCAGCACCCAGTCGAGATATCGCAGCACGGAGTCCATCTCGCCGGGGTCGACGGGATTCGCGATGGCGGCGATATGACCGTCCGGGCGCACCAGCACCAGCTTGGGGCCGTCGACGCGATAGGCGGCGTATGCCGCGGCCTCCTGCCGCGGCAGCACGTGGCAGGAGATCGCCGACGCGTACCGGGTGACCAGCAGCTCGGCCAGCTCCCCCGCCCGCGCGCTGCCGTCGACGCCGAAAAACAGAGCGTGATAACCAGTTCCGTGCGTCAAGTCCAGCACACTGCGCGCGCCGTCCGGACTCTCGGCCAGCGGCGCATAGGGTGCGCGGTCGCCCGGCCGCGGCCCCCGCCCGCGCGCGGTCGCGACGGCGGGACTGTCCCGGTAGGAGATCCACAACTGGGAGAACAGCTGGAAGAACAGTCGCCGCACCGGCGCCAGCCGGCTGACAATGCCGATGAGCCGGGTGGCGACGTGCGCACGCATCCACACGGCCACCGCATCGGTGGCGGTCTCCAGTTTGAAGCCGATATCGGTGCGCGCCAGCACGGTCGCCGCGATGGGGCGCCGCTCGACCTCATAGGTGTCCAACAGCCACGCCGGCGCCTGCCCATTGACCACCTGGGCGAGCTTCCACGCCAGGTTCACGGCGTCGCCGACACCGAGATTGAGTCCCTGCCCACCCGCCGGATTGTGGATGTGCGCGGCATCGCCGACGAGGAAGACGTTCCCGGCGCGGAAGCGCTGCGCGATCCGGCTGTGGAAGCGGAACATCGAGGCCCACACCACCTCTCGCAGCCGCGCGTCCACCCGGAAGTACTCGTCGAACCAGCGCTGCAGATCCGCGTGGTCGAGCGGCGCGTACGCCTCGTGGGTCGGGGCGCCGCCGGCGTCCGGGGCGCGGTGCAGACTCGGTGGCACCACGCCGAAGAGCCGGTAGCGTCCGCTGGCCAGCGGGAGCAGCCCGACAAAGCCGCCGGGGGTGAGATTGAGCCGCATCCCCTCGATGCCGAGGTCGACGTCGAGAGTGACATCGGCGAGCATGCCGCTCTGCGTGTAGGTTTCGCCGTCGAAGTCCAGTCCCAGCAGCCGCCGCACGGTGCTGCTCGCGCCGTCCGCGCCGACGACCCACCGCGCGGTCACCTCCACGGTGGTCCCGCCGCGTCGCGCGAGCACCCGCAGACCTTCGCTTGTTTCGATGAGATCCTGGACGGCACAACCCCATTCGATTTCCACCTGGTGCGCCGCGAGGGCGGCCACCAGCAGCTGTTCGGTCTCGGATTGCTCCAGCGCCAAGGCGTAGGGGAAACGCGTCCGATCGGCGGCGCCCGCGCCCGCCAAGGGCATCTCCCCCACCTGGCGGCCGGTTTCGTGCAGGGCCACATGGGTGATGGGCAGTCCCCGTGCCACGGCCTGCCCGGCGACGCCGAGGCGATCGAACAACTCCAGGGTGCGCGCGTGCACGATGGCGGCGCGCGCCTGCTCGACCGGACCGTGCTTGGGATCCAGGACGCGTACTCGAACTCCGTTCTGCGCCAGCAATAGTGCGGCGCACAGCCCGCTCGGGCCCGCTCCGGCGACGAGCACATCGCAATCGTGGTCGGCGTGCACGGCTTCGCTGTTCATTCGGTGACCCGCGTGAATTCGGTGCTCATGCGGCGAGTATTCCCAAGGGCCGGGGCGCACCACATCATGTGTTCGACGGCTCGGACACCGCCTCGGTGTGTAGTTTCGATATCCGGGTGAACGCCTGCCGCCGCGCCATATCCCGCATTCGCCCGCGGCCACCCCGCACGAGTGCGCGGTTTCCCGGTCCGGGCCGCTCTCGGCCCTGACGTCGCCGCGACGGCGGACGTACGTTCGCGGTATGACCACTCGAGCCGGTACGCCAGTGCCAGAATCCGAACCCTATTTCGACGACCTCGCCGAACTGTACGAGCGATTCACCCGGGTTCGCGATGCGGTCACCAGCCCGATCCGGAAATGGCTCATCGAGCAATTGCCGCCGGGCAGCCGGGCCCTCGACGCCGGCTGCGGCAGCGGCAACAACTGCGTACTGCTCACCGAACGCTACGACGAGGTCGTCGGCGTGGACATCGCCCAGCGCATGCTCGATATCGCGGCGGCGAAACCCAGCCGGGTTCCGGTGCGGTACGACTGCCGCAGCGCCCTCAGCCTCGACCCGGCCCAAGACGGCAGATTCGACCTGGTCATGTCGGTGAACGCGGTATTCCACATGGGTCCCGTACAGATGGTGCTGCCACGGCTGCGCGATCTGGTCGCGCCCGGCGGCCGGCTGATCGTCATCGACGTCACCCGCCCGGACGGCGCCCCGGCCGAGCTGCCGAGCTCCTACGCGTTCGATACCGCCCGCATCATCTACGAAGCCTCCGGCGATGTGGAGGCCGCCGTCGATTCCATGCGCATGATGCTGCATCCGCGCTGGCGGGAAATGAGCGCCACCTGCCTGCCGCTCACCGACTCCGAATTCACCCGCGAATACGCGGCGGCGCTGCCGGGCGTGCGGATCACTCCGAATCTGATTCCGACCATGACCGGCGCGGTGTGGGACGCGCCGTGAGCCGTCGAATTCCGGCGGGAAAGGAGGGTGCATGAGCGTCCTCGAAACACCGCGGCTGCATTTCTCCGGCGTCGCGGTGACGCGGCTGCCGACCGGGCCGCGCTCCGGACTACTGGATTTGGCCACCAATCGCGCGCTGACCGATGACGGGCCGTTTCCGCTGGATCGACCGGTCGGCGAATACGTCGAATTCCTGGAACGACGCGGCGAACACTGCGGGGGCAATGGGCACTTCTGGATCGACGCGGCGGTGACCGGCTGTGAGCGGGTGGCCGGGCTGGTGGACACCTCGGATCCGATCGTGGGGCGGCAGATCGATTTCTGGGGGCACTACTGCGAGTACACCGCGGGCACCGCCAATCGGTCCCGGGTCTTCGATGTGGATCCGGCCTCGAACTGGACCACCACGGTCATGGTCGGGCAACTGGCGCTGGGCAGGCTCGGGCGCTCGCACGAGGTCGGTTATCTGGTGACCGGCGACGTCGAGGGCTGCAGCCCGCCGCGCTGGCAGGACTTCGCCCATATTCGCGAGGTCGGCGAACATCCACTCGCACAATGGTTTCGGCGCTCAGTGGTATACCAGTTCACGGTACGCGGCGACGAGGATCTGCACTGGCTGGCGGGCGCCGCCGGCTCCCCGGTCCTGGCCGCGCTGCGGCAGCTCGTCGATTCGGGCTCCGCCGACGGCCTGGTGGTGCAGTTCGCGCTCACCAATATGGCCACGCCGACCGCTCCGGACGAGCCGGATCACTGGGATGTGCGCGGCACGGTCGGGCCGTGGCGGGCACACGAATTGCGGACCTATCCCGCCGGACGGCTGCTGAGCGCGACGGCAGGCGGGCCCGGCGGCGCGGCGGCCCCGCTGCACACCATGAGCGTGCGGATCGGCGACACCGAGGTGACCGCGAATCTCGTCACCGCGATTCGCGCCGGACACCGTGCCGCGCAACGCGGCCCGGGTCCCACCCATCGCGTCGTCCCGGCCGCCGATATCGGGGATCTCGAATTGCGCACGGCGCACGGAACACTCGTCGCCGTCATCCCGGCCGGCGCCTACGGGGACCGGGAGCTCGAACGAACCTCGGGCATCGTCACCGTGCCCCGCCTCGACGACGGGCGTGGTAATCCCGGTGCCGCGCTGCACATCTCCGCTGGGGGACGGGTGCTCCTGGAGGAGGTCGAGTCGGTCGTGCAGTCCGATGACGCGTGCCTGTTCCTGGAGCATCCCAACAGCCGCACCGGAGAGGACTTCGCGGTCGAGATTCCGCTGCGGTGCTATGTGCGCGGCGAACCCGCGCATGTCAGCGAGATTCACGTACGGCAGTTCTTCAATCCGCGCGCCCTGCCCCTCGATCCGGTCGCACAGGCTGCGGATGCCAGGCCGGAAGACATTGCCGTCGTGGCGTTCCGGGGCCCGGGTGACGCCGAGTACGCCGCCGAGTGCACCGTCGGCACGGATGCGCGCGGGCGTGCCGTGGTCACGGTCAAGGGCTTGCGGGGCGGGGCCGCCAGGGTGCTGCTGCAGCCGGGCGGCACGCCCTCCCCGCCCGCCGCCACGGCCACCGCGGCCTACGACAATGACGATGAGTTCGAATACTGGTCCGCCGCCGGTAGTCTCGCGGTGCGGGTGTTGCCCGACTACTGGCACCTCGACGAGCTGGCCGACGACGAGATCACCTTCGACGTGCTCTACCGCGAGGTGTTCGCGTACTACGAGCTGCTGTACTCGTTCATGCGCGCGGAGGTTTTCAGCCTCGCCGACGAGTTCAAGGTGGAACCGTACGCCCGGCTGATCTGGCACGTCAGCGACGCCCGCCATCGCGACCGCACCTTCTACATGCCGTCCACCCGCGACCTCGGCACACCGCAGATCCGGCTGCTGCTGCGCTATCTCGAAGCGGGCGAGGCGAAACGGCAGACGCCGCCCGCCCTGACCTCGCGCCGCCGCGAGATCGGCGTCATCACCACGCGGGAGGAGTTGCTGCGGGCGCTGGATCAGGCGCTGACCGTCGAATTGGCCGTCATGATCCAGTACCTGTACGCGGCGTACTCCATACCGACGCACGGTGCCGCGAAACAGTATGTGGCACAGGGTGAATGGAGTGCCGAGCAATTGGATCTCGCCTGCGGCCGCGGCGCCGGGACGCTGGCCAACGGCTGGCGCGGCGCGCTGCTGAACGTGGCCAGGGAGGAGATGATGCACTTCCTGGCGATCAACAACATTCTGATGGCCATGGGCCGCCCGTTCCATGTGCCGCGGCTGGATTTCGGCGCACTCAACGGCCAGGTGTGCGTACCGCTCGAATTCTCCTTGGAGCCCTTCGGTCTCGCTGCCGTGCAGCGGTTCGCCGCGCTGGAACAGCCCTTCGATCTGCTGCCCGCCCTCGCCGGGGATACCGGTGTGCCCGATGCGGCGCACGCGTACGGCTCGCTGAGCGAGCTGTACGCCGCCATTCGCGACGGCATTCAGCGCGTGCCGGGCGCGCTGGTCGCCCGCAAGGGCCACAGCGGCGGAACACATCACCTGTTCATGCGCGAATCCGTCAATGCCGTGCACCCGGACTATCAGCTGGCGGTCGACGATGTCGAGAGCGCGATGTTCGCCATCGATTTCGTGACCGAGCACGGGGAGGGCGGGAAGATCAGCTCGCTGCTACCCGCGGAGGAGTCGCACTTCGACACCTTCCTGCGCATCTCCGACGCGCTGGCCGTCGAGCGCACGAAAGACCCTGCGGGACGGCGTATCCCGTGGAACCCAGCCTACCCGGTGCTGCGCAATCCGACCCTGCGGGCCGGAGACGCCGCCAAGGATCTCGTCACGCATCCGCCCGCGCGGCTGGCAATGACCGTGTTCAACCGCTCGTATCAGCTGGCCATGCAGCTCATGGTGCAGCATTTCGGCTACTGCCCGGACAGCAATCTGCGGCGGTCGCGGCTGATGAATTGGTCTCTGGATCTGATGGTCGCGGTGCTGCGCCCCGTCGGCGAGCTGATCGTGACCCTGCCCTCCGGACGGCCGGGCCGCACGGCGGGGCCGTCCTTCGAGCTGGAGGGCGAATTGCTGTACATCCCGCGACCCGATGTCGCGATGGAATGCCTGGCGCGCGAGGCCGAGCAGATCGCCGGGCTGGCCCGGCAGTGCACCGGGCTGACGCCCGCGGTGGCGGACCTGCTGGCGTTTCTCGCCGGGCAGTTCCGGACCGCGGGCGCGGATATCCCCTGATCGGCGCGCCGGCACTCGTATTTCGGCACGCCGACAACTATTCGAGGAGTTCTTTCGGTGGAAATCGTTCGTCCCACACTGGCTCTCACCCGCGCCCAGCTGGGCCAGTGGCTGGCCGTGCCGCCGGCCGACGGCTCCGCGGGCACCGTCGCGCTCTGCGTCGAGATATCGGGCGCGGTCGATGCCCCGCTGCTGGAGCGCGCCTGTACGGACGAATTCACCGCGACCGGCACCGGATTGATCCGATTCGGCGAACGGGACGGCATTCCCTTCCAATGGCTGGCCGATTCCATCGGCCCGCCCATGCGCTCGCTGGACCTGACCGCCGACGCCGATCCGATCGCCGCGGCGCACCGGTGGATGCGCCGCGACCACACCGCGCCGCTGGCCATGATCGACAATCCGCTGACCTCGCTGGCATTGCTGAAAGTCGGTGTCGGGCACTACTTCTGGTACATGCGCTCGCATCACGCGGTGCTGGACGGGGTCGGCGGGCTGGGACTGGCGACGCGGATCGCCGACCGCTATTCGGCACTGGTCGCGGGCCGTGAACCCGCGCCCTATGGCGGCGTGTCCGCCGAGGACCTGCTGGACCTGGAGA
Organism: Nocardia sp. IFM 10818; assembly: GCF_054655275.1. NCBI lineage: Bacteria > Bacillati > Actinomycetota > Actinomycetes > Mycobacteriales > Nocardiaceae > Nocardia > Nocardia sp. IFM 10818. Next base: position 3,634,116 of record NZ_BAAHJH010000001.1, on the reverse strand, counting down.
ACCGATATCGCGCCTCGGATCGCTTCCGCTCCGACCGCGACTACTGGTCCGGACGCCTGACCGAACTGCGACGGCCCAGCAGCGTCACCGCCGCGGAGTCCGGGCGGCCGGAAATCCGAGCGCACGGCGCCCTGCCCGCCGCACTGTGCACCCGGCTGGAGACCATGGCCGCCGAGGCTCGTACGAGTATCGCCCGGGTGCTGGTGGCGGCGCTGTGCGCATTCGAGGCGGCCATGACGGGCGAGCGCACCGGCGTCCTCTCCCTGGCCACCGCGCGGCGCACCACCGCGGCCCTGAGGCACTCCGGCGGCATGCTCGCCAATCTCGTGCCCGTCGGACTCGATTGCGGATTCCCGGTGACCCGCGACGAGCTGATCCGTGCCGCCACCGCCGAAGTGACGACGGCGCTGCGGCATTCCCGCTACCGGTACGAGGATATTCGCCGGGATGCCGGTGCGGCACAGGGTGATCGCGATGTCTTCGGGCCGACGGTCGATCTGCTGTTCTTCGACACCACCATCCGATTCGGCGAAACCCTCGGCAAAGTCCAGATTCTCACCGCGGGCCGCACCGAGGGCCTGCACATGGACATCTACCGCACCGGCCCCGATGCGCCGATCTCGGTGAACCTCATCGGTAATGCCGACCTGTACACCGAGCCCGATATCCGGCGGCGGCTGGATCGGCTCCTGCACTTCGTGTCCGAGTTCCTGACGCTGCCCGGCGACACGCCTCTCGGCCGTATCGAACTGCTCGGCCCCGCCGAGCGACGCCGGGTGCTGAGCCAGGGCATCGGCGCCGCGCTGGCCGATCCGGCGTCGGACTCGACCGTGCCGGCCATGTTCGCAGCGCGCGCGGCGGCGTGCCCGGACACCGTGGCGCTGCGCTACGCGGGAGAATCCCTGACCTACGGCGAGTTCGCTCGACAGGTGAACCGCCTGGCGCGATATCTGATCGCGCACGGGGTGGGACCGGGCACCGTGGCCGGAGTCGCCATGACCCGCTCGATCGATCTGCTGACCGGCATGTACGCGGTCCTGGCGGCCGGTGGCGCATACCTCCCGGTGGATCCCGCCCTACCGGCCGAGCGCATCGCGTACATGACCGAGACGGCGCGGCCGCTGTGCATCCTGACCACCGCCCGGGACCGGGCGCTCACCGCGGTGCCCGCGGCCGTGCGCACGGTGGAGATCGACCGCCTCGCCCTGCACGACTTCGCCGACACCCCGATCGGCGACGCCGAACGGATCGCGCCGCTCCGGCACGACGACCTCGCCTACCTCATCTTCACCTCGGGATCGACCGGAAAACCCAAGGGCGTCATGGTGACCCACGCCTCGATCACCGCCCAGCTCCGCTGGTTCCAGACCGAATATCCGGTCGAGCCCGGCGACGTCATGCTGCACAAGACCCCGATCACCTTCGACGTGTCGATCTGGGAACTGTTGTGGCCCATACTGTCCGGTGCCCGACTGGTCATCGCCGAACCGGACCGGCACGCCGACCCGCTGTACCTGGCCGCACTCATCGCCGCCGAGCGGGTGACGCTCGCACACTTCGTCCCCGCGGTGCTGGCGGTCTTCCTCACCGAATCCGATCCCGAATCCTGTCCCACCCTGCGCCAGGTCTTCTGCTCCGGCGAAGCCCTGCCCGCCGATCTGGCAGCCCGCCTGCGCGGGCGCCAGATCGCCGTGCACAACCTGTACGGCCCCACCGAGGCGACAGTCCACGTCACCTTCCATCCCGTCGGCGACGCCGATTCCGAACCGGTGCCGATCGGCGCGCCGGTGGCGGATACCCGTGCCTTCGTCCTGGACGCCTGGTTGCGGCCGGTGCCGCCCCGAGTTCCCGGCGAGCTGTACCTGTCGGGCATTCAACTGGCGCGCGGCTACGCGCAACGTCCGGGACTGACCGCGGATCGCTTCGTCGCCAACCCCTTCGAGCGCGATCAGCGCATGTACCGGACCGGCGACCTGGTCCGCTGGGGATCCTCGGGCGCGCTGGAATACTTGGGGCGCACGGACTTCCAGGTGAAGATACACGGAGTGCGCATCGAGCCCGGCGAGATCGAGGCCGTACTGTCCGATCACGAGGCGGTGGACCGGGCCGTGGTCATCGCGCACCGTCCGGATCGAGAGCGGGACGCCCAGCTGATCTGCTACATCCTGCCCGTCGCGCCGGCCGCGAACAGCCTCGGATCCGCGCCGCTGCCGGAGGCGCTCCGCGAATTCGCGGTGGATCGCTTGCCGCCGTATATGGTTCCGGCGCACTTCGTCGAACTGGCCGAGTGGCCCGTGACGGCGAACGGCAAGCTGAATCGAGCGGCCCTGCCCGCGCCGAAGACCGAGCGCGTCGCCTATCGCGCCCCCGCCGGTCCCGTGCAAGGGGCGCTGTGCGCGGTTTTCGCCGACGTGCTGGGAATCGACCGGGTCGGCGTGGACGACGACTTCTTCGCTCTGGGCGGCGACAGCATTCTGTCCACCCGGGTGGTGGCACGAGCTCGTGCCCGCGGACTGACATTCACCCCGCGCGATGTGCTCGAACAGCGGACCGCGGCGGCCCTGGCGCAGGTGACCTCCGAAGGCGACACCGCCCCGGCGCTGGCCGAAATCACCGGCGGCGGTGTCGGAGACATGGCGCTGGCGCCGGTGGCGCGTTGGCTGATGGACCTGGGCGGCAGCATCGACCGCTTCCACCTCTCGGTCCTGGTGCGGCTGCCGGGCGGTATCGACCGTGCGGGCCTGACAGCCACCCTGCAGGCGGTGCTGGACCGGCACGACATGCTGCGCGCCCGCCTGCGCCGCACCGGGACCGGGGCCCGGCCGGACTGGCGGCTCATCGCGGATCCGCCCGGATCGGTGGACGCGGCCGCCCTGCTGCGCCAGGTGACGGTGGGCGACGATTCGGCGCCCCTCGGCGAGGTATGGGAATCGGCTGTGGCCGAACTGGATCCGCACACGGGCGCGGTCCTGCGCGCAGTCTGGCTCGACAGCGGCCCCGAGCGCCCCGGCAGGCTGCTGCTGGTCGCCCACCACCTGGTGCTCGACGGGGTGTCCGCACGGATCGTCATCGAGGAATTGGCGGCGGCCTGGTCGCAGGTAGCGGCGGGAGCCACACCGGTGCTGGACGCGGCAGGCACCTCCATGCGCACCTGGATGCACGCCCTGGAAACCGAGGCCCGCTCCCCCGCCCGCACCGCCGAACTACCCATGTGGCAGTCGATGCTCGACGGCCCCGACCCCCTCCCCGGCCTCCGCCCCCTGAACCCCGCGATCGACATCACCTCCCGATGCAGCCGAGTCCACGCGGGAGTCGACCCCCGGGTGACCGCAGCCATCCTCGGCGAGGTCCCCGCCGCCCTCGACGCCGAAGTCAGCGAGGTCCTCATGGCCACCCTGGGAGTGGCCGTGGCCCAATGGCATCGCCGCTACCACCGCGACATCCCATCCGTGCTGCTCCGGCTGGTCGGCCACGGCCGCGAGGAGCAGATCGCCGGAGCCGACCTGTCCCGCACCGTCGGCTGGTTCAACACCATGTTCCCCATGCGCGTCGACCTCTCCACTATCGACATCGCTGCCGCCGCCGCGGGAGGGCCGGAAATCGCAACGGTCGTAGCCGGCGTCCGCAGACGCCTCCACGCAATCCCCGACAAGGGCATCGGCTACCCCCTGCTCCGCTATCTCAACCCCGACACCGCCCGCCACCTCCCCACCGCCATGCCCGGCCAAATCTGTTTCAACTACCTGGGCCAGATCCGCACCGGCACGAACTCCTCCGCCCCCTGGACCCAGATAACCGAATCCTTCTACAACGCCATGCCCGACCCCGACCTCACCGTTGCCGCCCCTCTCGACATCACCGCCATCGTCCTGGACGGCGCCCTGGTCGCCGAACTCCGCTTCCCCGAAACCCTCCTCGACCCCGCCGACATCCAACACCTGGCCAACGACTGGACAACCGTCCTCTCAGCCCTGGCCCGATCCATCACCTCCCCCCGACCAGATCCGAGAGCATGACCACGCGACCCGGGAGGTTCGCCACGGCAGTCCGCCACAGTCGCAGAACAGCCGGACCTATCGTGACAGCGGCTGTGGCGGACCGACCGCGGCTTCCAGGAGGCGCGCCGCGGGCGAGGCGGACTCTCATCGGCGGTTCCGGCGGTTGGCGGTCTGGTCGCGCAGGGTGTCGACGGCCCACCAGGTGAGTCGTCCGGCGAGGGACATGTAGAGGAAGAGCGCCAGGTAGACCAGGATCGCGCCGTAGTCGTCGGCCCAGCCGGGCATCCGGTTCAGGTTGGCGAACGCCACGATCAGCAACACCAATCCGAGGACGAGCCCGCCGACCGCGACGACGGTCGGGTTCAACGGTTGCGGCGCGGCGTCGGCACGCGGTGGGGCGACGGTTTCGGCGGCGGGAGTGGTATCGGTCATCGGCGTCGGACCTTCCTGAACAAGCGCACTACAGCGGACAGCAAAAGCGTGGGAGATGGTGACCGAGGCGTTCGGGCCGATCGACAGCCCCGGGCCCGGGGTTACGCCGTTGGAGGCGTAGACGGCGCAGCCGGTCTGTGACCGCCGGTGGAATCATCCTCACGCAACCAACCCCACATTCAGCAACTTTTCAGCAAATCGCGGTTAGGCTGACACGCTCCCGGTTCTCGACGCCAGGGTATTGAGATGCCCATCACATGATCGGTTGCGTCGGGCGTAGGTCACCAACCGCTGATGCGTTGTGCGAAATATGCTGAGCAACAATATGTTCCGCAGCGGAGTATCCGGCCGCCCGACGGCGCGGCTGGTCGTGTGTCCGGATTGTCATGGCGGCGGAGAGGCACGGACCCCGATTTGGGGCAGATTCGACCCTTTTCTGTGACTGAAGTAGCGTGCCGTCACATGAGCGATGATCTGAAGGGCAAGGGCGCGCTGGTCAGTGGCGCGAGCCGGGGTATCGGGTTTGCGGTGGCGGCGGAGCTGCTGGGACGGGGGGCCAGTGTGTTGATCACGGCCCGGAAGCCGGAGCCGTTGGCGGAGGCGGCTGAGCGGCTGCGGGGGCTGGGGCATCCGGGGAAGGTTGTCGCGGTGGCGGGGAATTCCGGGGATGCGGGGGCTCGGGCCGAGCAGGTGGCTGCTGCGGTGGCGGAGTTCGGGTCGTTGGATATTTTGATCAACAACACGGGGATCAATCCGGTTTACGGGTCGTTGATGGATGCGGATCTGGAGGCGGTGCGGAAGATCTTCGATGTGAATGTTGTTGCGGCGCTCGGGTATATCCAGGAGGCGTACAAGGCTTGGATGCGGGATAACGGCGGGTCCGTCATTAATCTGGCGAGCGTTGCCGGGATCCGGTCTACGGGGGTGATTGCCGCCTATGGGGCGTCGAAGGCTGCGCTTATTCGGCTGACCGAGGAGCTTGCGTGGCAGTTGGGACCGAGGATTCGGGTCAATGCCGTCGCGCCCGGGGTTGTCAAGACCAAGTTCGCGGATGCGCTGTATTCGGCGGATGAGGAGGCGGCGGCGAATGCTTATCCGATGAAGCGGTTGGGGTCGCCGGAGGATGTGGCGGCGTTGGTGGGGTTCCTGGCTTCGGATGCGGCGGGGTGGATCACCGGGGAGACGGTGCGGGTGGATGGGGGGTTGCTGGCTACGGGGGGCATTTGATCCAGGCGGAAGATACAGCGGGTGCCGGTGTAGATGGTGGGCATGCACTGGTTGCAGTGGACGCAGGCGGAGCGGGTGGTCGCGTCGGATCGGATGCGGTGCAGGAGGTTCGGTTCGCGGAGGAGGGCGCGGGCCATGGCCACGAAGTCGAAGCCTTCGATGCGGGCCAGGCGCATGCTGTCCAGGTCGGTGATGCCGCCGAGGAGGATCAGTGGCATGGACAGTTCGCGGCGGAAGTGGCGGGCGCGTTCGAGGAGGTAGGCGTCGCGGTAGGGGTACTCCTTCAGGAAGGCGCGGCCGGCGGCGCGGAAGCCCCAGCGGGCCGCGGGGGGAAGGACTTTCGCGAATTCACGGCGGGGGGCCTCGCCGTGGAAGAGCAGCATCGGGTTGAGCAGGGAGCTGCCGGCGGTGAGTTCGAGGGCGTCGAGCGCGCCGTCGGACTCCAGCCAGGCGGCCACGCGCAGGGATTCGGGGACGGTCAGGCCGCCCCGAATGCCGTCTTCCATATTGAGTTTCGCGATGACGGCCAGGCGGTTCCCTACCGCGGCGCGGACGGCGCGGGCGATCTCGCGGGGGAAGCGGGCGCGGGCGGCGGGTGAGCCGCCGTAGCCGTCGGTGCGGCGGTTGAGCAGGGGGCTCAGGAATGAGCTGGCCAGATAGTTGTGGCCGAAATGGATTTCGATGGCGTCGAAGCCGCTGTCGGCGGCCAGGCGGGCGGCTGCGGCGTGGGCTTCGACGAGGTCGGCGATCTCGGGTTCGGTGGGAACTCGCATGGGGCGCATGCCGAGTGGGCTGAACATGCGGCTCGGGGCAAGGGCGGGAAGACGATTGGAGGCCGCATTGGCGACCGGTCCGGCGTGGCCGATCTGCGCGCTGGCCGCCGCGCCCTCGGCGTGCACGGCGTCGGTCAGTCGACGAAGTCCCGGTACGGCTTCCGGGCGCATCCAGATTTGATGGCGGTCGGTGCGGCCGTCGGGGGCGACCGCGCAGTAGGCGACCGTGGTCATACCGACGCCGCCTGCCGCCACCTCGCGGTGGAAGTGGATGAGTTCGTCGGTGACCAGCGCGTCGGGGGTGCGGCCTTCGAAGGTCGCCGCCTTGATCACCCTGTTGCGCACGGTGATCGGGCCCAGCCGTGCCGGGGCGAAGACGTCGTCGTTCATGCGTTCCCTACTCTCGTTCGGGCGCGGAGAGCCCGGCGATCACGAAGGCCTTCAGCGATTCGACCGCCGGCTCCGACACCTCCCGCTCCGCGCTGCCGAACCGCGTGATGATCAGGTCGAAGGCCAGCTGCCAGCGCCGCCGGCTCTCCTGTTTGCTCAGCTCCGGCAGCAGCGGCACCCAGGAATCCAGGCGGAACCACGGCTGCTGCCAGCTGGTCGCGTGCCGGCCGAGCACGAACCCGGCCAGCAGCCGCAGATGCAGCCGCCCGATCGGATCGCCGGCCAGTTCCACGAACGGTTCGATCACCGCGTCGACGATCGCGGGCACCCGCGCCCGCTCGGCCGTCACCGCCGCCAGCCGCTCGGCCCACAGCGGCCCGAGCCGGTCCTCCAGCAAAGCCCCGACCAGCGCGTCCTTCGACCCGAAGTGATAGTGCACCGCGGCGGGATTCGCCCCGGCCTCGGTGCACACGCCGCGCACCGACACCTCGTCGTAGGAGCGCGTCAGCAGCAGCCGCTCGGCGGCGGCCAGCAGCCGCTCACGGGTATCGAGGGAGATCCGGTCCGGCATGCCGTTCAGTGAACCACGTCTCAATCAATGATTCAATCATTGATTGAATTTCTGACCAGCCTGCCCGGCACCTACCCCCCGCGCGCCTGACGGCGATCCGCGGACCAATCGGCGAAGCTGTCGAGATCAACCAGCGGCCCTGCGAGCCGGGCCGAGACGAAAGGTGCGCGATCATGCGAGTCGTTGCCGAAATACTGGTCGGGCTGCTTGCCGCGCTTCACCTCTACATCCTGGTGATGGAGATGTTCCTGTGGACCACGCCGCGGGTCCGGGCCACCTTCGGCACCACGGTGGAATTCGCCGAGGAGTCCAAGGTCATGGCGGCCAATCAGGGCCTCTACAACGGATTCCTCGCGGCGGGCCTGATCTGGGGGTTGATCGCCGCCGATCCGGTCGGCCGCGCCGCGCAGATCTTCTTCTCCGCGTGCGTGGTGGTCGCCGGGTTGTACGGCGCGGCGACCGCGAGCCGCCGGATTCTGGTGGCGCAGGCCCTGCCCGGTGCGCTCACACTCGCCGCGGTGCTGCTGGCCGGATAGCACGTTTTGGGGAGCTTCACAGGCGCGTGGGCCCGCGTTTGTGGAAGGTGCGAGTCTTGGCTCCCGTTGATCGAAATCCCTTGCGGTACAACTACGATCGATCGTCGTCGAGGCTGCTCGAATCAGGCGGGCGGCACGGACAGTCGTAGCCGCGGCGCCCGTCGCCGCGGTCACGGCGAATGCGGCCGCTCGCCGGGGTCGATGCGCGGACCGGCGGCGCGGCCGCATGGCCGATGGCGGGCGGCCCGGCCGACGACCACACGCGGCTCCCCCGCATTCCGTGGCGCGGCCACACGCGGCAGTGCGACGATCGTCGGCACCTCAGATTCGCACCGCTCGTTTCACCGCAGGAGGCCGTGATGCCGCCGAGGACTCGCCGCCGTCACCCGACCCAGCAGCGCGCCCAGGCGACCCGCGACCACGTCCTCGCCACCGCGGCCCGGGTGTTCGGCGAGCGCGGCATCGCCGAGACCTCCACCAACCGGATCGCGGCCGAGGCGGGCGTGAGCATCGGCACGGTCTACCGGTACTTCCCGGACCGCGCGGTCATTGTCGACGAACTGCTCGAACGCATGCTGGTCAGCGCCGAACAGCGCTTCACCCACTGGATGTCGACCCGCCCGCAGCAATCGATCCCGGAACTGCTCGACCGGGTGCCGGAGCTGGTCACCGAGATCCTGGAGGTGTTCACCGAGGAACTGGTCGCCAATGCGAAGCTGGTGCGCGCGCTGATCGCGGGGGTGCAGTTCTACAGCAGCGGCATTCCCGAATTCGAGCCGCGGCTGCGGCTGCTGGTCAAGGTCCTGCTCATCCAGATCCTCGGCCCCGGGGACGATCATCGCTACGACATGATGACCTTCGTGCTGGTCAATACCGGCTTCGCCGCCGTGCTGCGGGCTTCGGTGCCGGAGGTCGACGATCCGGAACGCCGGGAGGCCATCGCCATGACCGCACAGATGATGGGTGCGTGGCTCGAGGCCGAGGTCCGGGCTTCTCATCTCACAGCGACCCCCCTCCACCCACCAGCCAGGGATTGAAGGTGCACTCCAGGTTCGGGAACCGGACCGGATCCAGCGCCCGCAGCGCGATCGACAGCGCGCGTGGGGAGTACATCATCGTCAGGTGATCGGAGACATCGGTTTCGCAGCCGTCCTGCAGCAGGATGTTCTGCACCGTGGCGCCCGGGCCCGCCTTCAGGAAGGTCAGGTCGTAGGGATTGGTGACCTCGTCGTAGCGGGTGGCGACGGAGGTGTAGTCGACCCCGGCGACGGTATCGCCCGCGGCGTTCAGCCGGTTCACGAAATCCGAGCCGACGGTCTGCTGGATTCCCGCATGGCCCACGAAGATCTCGATGAAGCCGAGGATGTCGATGCCGAGATTGTTGATCGCCCGGCCCAGCGCCCCGATGCCCACCAGCGAGGTGCCGTGATGGGTGGCGCCGTAGGTGATCAGCTGCCCGACCTTGGCCGCGCCGCCTTCGAACTTGGTGTACCAGTTCGACATCGAGCCGCCCTGGGAGTGGGCGACGATGTCGACCTCCGCGGCGCCCGTCGCCGCCAGCACCCGATCGACGAAGTCGGCCAGCTGTTTCGCCGAGTCCTGGATATAGCCGGTGCCCATGGTGCCCGGTAGCACCGAGCCCACACCGCCGCCCTCGATCAGGTTGGCGCGGCCGTAGTTCAGCGTGAACGTGCAGAAGCCCGCGTCCTTGATGGGCTGACCCATGTACGCGAATCCGTTGAAGGCGTTCATCCAGGTGCCGTGCACCAGCACGACGGGCCGGGGATGCTCCGGCGTCGGCTTGCAGTTCCAGTCGTTCGCCCCCGGCGGCGTGGCGTCCGGGTTGAGCAGGCCGTAGCCGAAGGCCGCGAGCCAGGAGGTCATGACCGGTCCCCGGCCCACGGTGTCGGAGGCGTAGCCGCCCGAGGAGCCCGAGCTCGAGCCGGAACCGCCGTAGCAGTCGCCGGATCCATTGCCCGATCCCGCGCCGCTGCCCGAGGTGCACGCCGATCCGGAACCCGCGCTGCCGGAGCCGGCGACCGGTCCGGCTTTCCGGCCGGCCGCGATGTAGTCGGCCAATTGCTGTTCGGTGGGCGCGGATTCGGGGGCGGCCCCGGCGACCTGGCTGCCGAGGCCGACGGCCAGTACCGAAACCCCGGTCAGCACCGCCGCTTTCACTGTCCCGCAGCGGGTTCTCCGTCGCATTTCATGCCTTTCACGCAGCCTGTTGTGGATTCGATTTCGGCTGCCCGGCAAGCAATTTCGGCATCCGAAACTGCGCTCACGCTAGAACTGCCCGGGATATCGCATAAGGCGCTCGCACGGACTCTGGCAGACCTCACCAATTCGCCTCGGGCATACGGTGAGAAATACAGAGCAGAGAATGAACAACCCGGACCGTCGGCAATCCGATCGATCATTGACCGACTACGCCGAAAGGACGCGACAATGACCAGTATCCTGCCGACCGCGGCCGATCGGGCGCGCGCATTGATCGGCCGGCGTTACCGGTGTGCGGCGCCGTTCCGGGTGGAGCGCGAGCGCATTCGGGAATTCGCCCGCGCCGTACAGGCCTACCATCCGGCGCACTGGGACGAAGGCGCCGCGGCGCGACTGGGATTCGACGCGGTGGTGGCGCCGCCCACGTTCGCGGCGCTGATCTGGCAGCAGGCACGCCGGGATATCCTGGAGACGCTGACCACCGGGTATCTCCTGGATCGGATCGTGCACGTCGACCAGACCCTCGACATCGGGCGGCCGCTGCTCGCCGGGGACGTGCTGACCTGCGATGTGTACGTAGAGTCGTTCCGGCACTTCCATTCCTTCGATGTCATCACCGTCACCGGGGTGCTCAGCGATCAGCACGGAGCGCCGGTGCAGACGGGGTCCACCGCCCTGCTCGCGCACACCGGCTCGCACCGGGACGCCGCCGAGCGGATTCCGCTCGCCCCACCGGGTTTCGTCACGATGGCCGACGCCGCGGCCACACCGGTCCGGCAACGCCGCCACCCGCACACCCGCGTCGAGTTCGACCGGCTCGCCGTGAATGCCGTGCTACCCGCCGCGAGCGCCACGCTGACCGCCCGGGATCTGGTGAATTACGCACGCGTGGTGGGTGATCCGATCGAGGATGCGGTCGCGGACCCGCGCACCGCCGGTCGGCCCGCGCTCATCGCGCCCGGTCTGCTGGTGCTGGCGCTCACCACCGGCTATCTCACCTCGTGGACCAGCGATCCGGCCGCGGTGACGAAGTATCGCGCCGAATTCGCCAACCAGGTGCACTATCTGGCGGTGCCGCCGGTCGACGGGGCCGAGCTCGAGTTCAGCGGCCGGGTCATCGCCTGTGATCGCCGCCGCCACACCGCGACCATCGCGGTCACCGCGAAATCGCAGGGGCGCAATCTTTTCGGCTACGCGAGCGCCGAAGTGAGTTTCGCGGCGACCACCCGGCGGGGCTGAGCGGCGGAACCCTCGGCCCGCGGCCGTCGCGCGCCTCGTCGCGGGCGAGTGCGCGGTCGCGCCGTCCTCGAATCTGCGGGCCCGCACCTCCGGTCGCTCGAGGTACGCGTGCAATTCCTCCCGAGCCCGCGCCCCCGTCGCCGGTCAGGTCGGAGCGCTCGAAGACGTTCCAGGACCGCAGCACCGGCCGCAGCACGATGTCCACGCGCTGGCGCAGGTCGTACCGTGCGCAGGTGGTCGTCGAGTTGCGTTCCGGCGACCGGATTCAATTCGCGCGGAATGGTTTCGTCGGTCAGTGAGTCGGTCATTGCTTGCCCGCACAGGGTGGCGCCGGATCAGGCGTGCTCGGCGCCGGGCAGGTCGAGCGTGCGCATCAGCAGGGCCGCGCGGGCCAGGGAGATTCCCTCGGGGCAGCCGAGATCCAGTCCGGTGAGCCGGTGGATGCGGCGCAGGCGGTGCGTGACGCTATTGGGGTGCACGCCGAGCCGGCGCGCGGTCTCCATGCGGTCCAGGCCGCTGGCCAGGAAGGCGCGCAGCGTGCTGAACAGGCGCGGAGCCGCCTGGATCGGGGTGAGCAGCCCGGCCAGGTGATCACGGGCGGGTCCGGGCGTGGTCAGCTGATACTCGACCGCCAGATCCGCCATGCGGTAGACCCCGGGTGGGCGGTCCAGGGCGCGCACGAGGTCGAGCAATTCGTGCGCGCGCGTCGCCAGCTCCGGGATGTGGTCGGCCGGACCGGAGAGGACCACGGCGGTGAGCGGCGCGGCCGCCGCCTCGGACAGCGAGCGCAGCGCGTCCGCGTCCATGGCGAACACATCGCCGAGTTCCCGTCCCGCGGCGGCGTCGCACGGTACCAGGATGGTTCCGCCCGCCGTCGTCAGCAGGGACAGCGCGCGGGAGCCCAGCACCGGAGCGAACGCCGATTGCAGTCGCCGCAACCGGCGCAGCGCTTCGGTTTCCACATTCGCCCGCGGATCGTCGGTGATCGGCGGCGCCGGAATGCTCAGCGCCACCACCTGATACGTCGCGGCAATGGCGATGCCCGCCTGCCTGGCCAGCGCCGAGCGGCTGTGCCCGCTCAGCAGCGCGGCCACCAGAGTCTGTGCGGCCGTTTGGTGTTCGCGCGCCACGAATCGGTATTCGTCGACGAAGGCGGCGGTCGTCGCCACGGTCACCGTCTGCAGCAGCCGCAGCAGCGTCTCCGCCTGGCTCACCGGCACACCGCCCTCGCCCGGATGCTGCCCGGCCGCCAGTTCCAGGCCACCGCGGATGGCCTCGTGGTATTCCAGCAGCACGCGGTCGAGCTCCACCCCCTCGCGCGCCCATGTGGCCGCCGCCTCGGCGAGTTCCATGAGCCATTCGGTATCGCGCGGATCCGGCGCGCACACCGCGCGGGCCGCCGGCGCCAGGCATTCCCGGATGCGGGCGTCCAATTCGCCGAACATCGGCCGGTCGGCGCCGAATCCCGCGAGATGCTCGACGAGTTTCGCGGCGAAGGCGTCATCACCGGATCGCGGGCGCGGCCGATCGGCGGCGGATGGCGCGGTCGCCGCGACGGCAGGCACGCTGGGCTGGCTCATCGGTCATGCTCCTGTCAGCAGGTGCGCGGTGGCCTCACGCTAGGAGCCGGACCGGCCGTGCCGGGAGCGTCGCGGCGATCTTCGTACAACTCACAGAATCCGGCGCATCCCGCTGTGACGCTGCCGAATACGATCACGCGGAGTCGGGCCGCTCGTCCTCGCCGGCCGTGTGCGCCTCGTTGAACGAGCGGGCGATGAGCGCCGAACGCAGTTGCCACAGACCGGATGTCGCGGTGGGGTCGAGGCCGGTGAGCCGGCCGATGCGCCGCAGCCGATAGTCGACGGTATTGGTGTGGATGTGCAGGGTCCGGGCGGTGCGCTGGCGATTGAGGTTGTTGCTGATATGGCTGCGCAGGGTTTGCAGCAGCTCCGGGTGCGCATCGAGCGGATCCAGCAGTGAGCCGAGGGTTTCGCGGCCCGGTCCCGGCCGGGTCAGCTGGTATTCGAGGGCCAGATCGGCGAAGCGGTACACGCCGGGCACGCACCGCAGGCGCTGCACCATATCGAGCAGTTCGTGGGCGCGATCGGCGGCGCCGGGCACCTCGGCCACCGTCGCGGTCACCACCGTCGCGGTCACGGGCACGCGCGCGGCCGCCGACAGCCCGGCGACGAGCTCGTCCAGATGCGCGTCGCCCTCCGCCGACGCCGGGATGAGGATCGTCCCGCCGTCAACGCTGAGCAGGGCGAGCGCGCTCTCCTCGCATTGGGTGGCGAGTTCGGCCTGCAGGCGGCGCAGTTTGCGGCGGGCGACGACCTTGCCGTCGAGCATCGGATGCCGCTCGTCCGGATGCTTCGGGATATCCAGCGCCAGTACGAAATACTGCTCGGCGAGGGCGATTCCGCATTCGCGGGCCATGGTCGAGGTGGGATAGCCGCCCAGCAGCGCGGAGGTCAGCGTGTGCACGGCCGTGTGATGCTCGCTCACCACCGCCTTGTGCTCGCGGACGTAGGCGCGGGCGACCGTCGCGCTCATGGTGTCGAGCAGTTCGATCACCAGTTTCGCGCCGTCGATCAAGTTCTTGTGATCCTGCGCTGTCGCGTCCGCGACGATGAGATCCATGCCGACCTTGAAGCCCTCGTGAATGGAATGCAGGATCGTGTCGATCGGCACGCCCTCGCGGGCCCAGCCGGCGGCGGCCGCGGCGAGCCGGTCGGTCGTGGCCGGAATATCGTGCCCGTCGAGCATGCCGACCGACAATTCCAGGCACAGCCGGGTCACGGCGGTGACGTCGCCGGAGATGATGTCACCGGGCAGGGTGCCGCACGGGATCACATTGTCGACGAAGTGGCCGACCATGCGACGCGACACCGTCCGGACATCCTGCAGAGGTGTGGACATCGGCTTTCCGGAGACGGTGAGCCCCGCCCGAGTTGCCCCATTGGTTGTCATCGTCGACTCCCTTCCGCCCGATTGCTGCGGTATTGACGGTGATCGAACTCTAAAGTGATCAACCGCTCATCTTCTACTCCTCTTTGGCGGGCGGGCCGAGGACCGCGAATCATGGTGGTGGCCAGCGGATGAGCCATCGATCGCATGGTTGCGCAGCGGCCTCGCCGTCACGGTTCGAGAGATCCGCTCACTTTTCGCGGTGCTCACACCCCGAGGGCGGCGGCGAACATCGGCCAGGAATTGTGCAGATCCTGCTGCCAGTACTTCCAGGAGTGGGTGCCGGTCTCCCGCAGGTCGAACACGGCCGGAATGTCCAGCTCCCGGAAGCGATCCCGCAGCTGCCGGGTGCACAGGTGGGTGGCGGCGTCGAGCAGGCCGCCGACGAAGAGCTGATCGAAAAGCTGCATGGGATTGCCGTTCACGCCGGGCGCGCTCAAGGTGTCGAACTGGCCGGGCCGGCCGGTGCCGGTGGCCACGAAGATCGCGATATCGCGCAGTTCGGCGGCGCGCAGGTAGGGATCATTGGCGGCCCAGGCCGGATCCCCGGGTGGGCCCCACAGGTTGAGCGGATCACCGCGCCGCGAGGCCACGATGGCGTTCACCATGGCCTGACCGGCGAAATCGCTGGTGCGCACGCAGCCGCTGTAGGAGCCGATGGCGCGATAGCGGCCGGGTGCGGCCAGCGCCAGCCGGAAAACCGCGGAGCCGGCCATGGACAGTCCCGCAACGGCATTGGCGCCGCTGCCGCCGAACGCGGTGTCCATGATCGGCGGCAGCTCCTCGGTCAGGAATGTCGTCCACAGCTGCCTGCCCAGGACCGGATCGTCGGCGCGCCAATCGGCGAAGAAGCTGCCGGCGCCGCCGATGGGGACCACCACCGTCACCTGCTTGTCGGCGAAGAACCGCTCGGCATCGGTCTCGGTGAGCCAATTGCTGCCCTCGCTCCACACCCCGGTATCGGCGCCGCCGTCGACGCCATTGAGCAGGTACAGCACGGGAGCCGGCCGCGAATCATCCGGCGCCGGAAGCACCGCCACCGGAATGTGGCGGCCCATGGCCGCCGAGTACACCGTCAGCTCGAGGACCCGGCCCGGGCCGCGCGCCGCGGCGATCAACCGGGCGCCGCCGGGGGCGGGCCGGGCGGCGGCCATCGCCCGCTCCGGCGCCGGTGCGTCGACCTCGAGCACCGGTTCGGCCGGCGCCGAACCGGTGGCGCCGACCAGGAGAGCGATCAGGCACGCGAGGATCGGCTGAATAGTGGTGCGGAATCGTCGGTCCATACGGATAATCACGGATGCCTCACCCCTGAACACGCGGGAACTGGTGCGGGCGAAGCTATGCGGGGAATTCGGCCGCCGACAGCCTTATCGGCGGCAATCGTGATGGCCCCCAGGAAAAGACCGCCGCCACTGTGACAGCGCTCAGACTCCGCGGCCGGAGTCGCACCCGGTCGCGGCGCGGCCCTAGGGTCGATGTACTCGCCGTTCCCGCGGCGGGGAGGTGAACACCGTTGTTCCCGCGCACGCCGGGCTGCCTGCCCAATTCCCCTCCCGGCGAGCATATTCCGCCGCCGGTGAGTCGCAGGATCGGGTCCTCCGCCCGTCGCAGTCCGGGCTCATCGGCGGTGGACACCGCCGAACGCCGCTGTGTCACAATGCCGGACCACGCCGGCAGGGCGCGATCACAGATTTCGGTCAACTCACCGACCCGGCGGCCGCTCACCGGTTATCAATGGATGCCCGCCGATTCAGAGGTACGAATCGGCTCGTCAGGGACGGCAGAGCATTGGTTACCACCATCTTCGATATGACCGCGGATTTGCCGATCGCGCCGGGAGCCGTCCGGGAGCTGCTGCTGGATCCGCAACTGTATCCGCGGATTCTGCGTGGCGTCGGCGCGTGCGAGCAGGCCGATACGGTCGACGGGAAACCCCTGTGGCTGATCCGCATGGGCGCCGCGGGCGGGGACATCCACATCCGCCGGGCGACCCTGCTGGTGGATCGCCAGGGCGGTTTCGCACTGCGGTGTGTGGACACCGGCGGTCTGGTCTCGGTGCGGCTGCGCGAGCACGAGGAGCGGACCCGGGTCGCCCTCACCTTCTACCTGATCGGCCGCGTGCACCCCATGCTGACCGACATGCCCAATTCCGAGGTCACCGCGTGGGTGCACGCCGGGCTGGGCCGGTTGGTCGAATTGGTCACGGGCTCACAGACCTCGGTGGTGACCAATGCCGAGTCCACCGGGCTGCGCAGTCGTCTCCAGGTGGCCGGGCAGGTCGTCTCGACCGGTGTCGTGCGTTCCGTGCGGCCCGTGCGCAGCGCCAAACAGCTCGGCGGACTGTACAGGTGGGGATTCAATCTGGCGGGCGGCTATGCCGCCGCGGCGGCGTACACGCCCGCCCGGACCGCGGTGGTGGACGATCGCGGAACGCGGACCTTCCGGGAGATCCACCAGCGCAGTCATCTGCTGGCGGGCGCCATGGCCGGGCTCGGGCTCGGCTCCGGTGACGCCATCGGGCTGCTGGCGCACAATCATGCCCGGATGGTCGAAACCATGGTCGCCGCGGGCAAACTCGGCGTCGACGTCATCCTGCTCAATGCGGGACTCTCGGCGCGCGCCCTCGAGGAGATCGTGCAGCATCACCGGCTGACCACCCTGTTCGTGGACGGCGAGCTGGACCACCTCGTGCACTATCTGCACGCCGATATCCGCCGCTACCGCACCGACGCCACGGCGCCCGGGCACACCACCGTCGACGATCTGATCGCCGTGGGGCGCACCAGGTTCCGCAAGCCGGTCCGGCCCGGCCAGCTGGTGGTGCTCACCTCCGGCACCAGCGGGCTGCCCAAGGGCGCGCGGCGGCCGCACGCCAAGGGATTCGCCACCATCGCCGCCCTGCTGTCGCGCATCCCGTTCCGGATGAACGAGACCATCCTCATTCCCGCCCCGCTGTTCCACACCTGGGGACTGGCGGCGCTGCAATTGAGCACCGCCCTGCGCGCCACCGTCGTGCTGCCCGATCACTTCGACGCCGAGGACTGCCTGCGGCTGGTCGCCGAACACCGCGCGACCACCCTCATCGTCGTCCCCACCATGCTGCAGCGCATCCTCGACCTGCCGGTTCCCGTCCGCGCCCGCTACGACACCGCCAGCCTGCGCATTGTCGCCAGCTGCGGCGCGCCCCTGGCCGCGGCGGCGGTGCTGACCTTCATGGACGGCTTCGGCGATATCCTCTACAACGTCTACGGTTCCACCGAGGTCTCCTGGGCCACCATCGCCACCCCCGACGATCTGCGCGTCTCCCCCACCACCGCCGGCCGCCCGCCGCTCGGCACGAAAGTCGCCGTCCTGGACAAGGACCGGCGCCCGGTGCCGGTGGGCGCGACCGGTCGCATCTACGTCGGCAATCACATGCTCTTCGACGGTTACGTCAACTGCCCGCCGCCGGACGAGGCCGACGGCCTGCTCGACACCGGCGACCTCGGCTACCTCGACGTCGCCGGCCGGCTGTTCATCGCCGGGCGCGGCGACGAGATGATCATCTCCGGCGGCGAGAACGTCTTCCCGCGCCCCGTCGAGGAGGCTCTCGCCCACCTCCCGCAGATCAGCGAGGTGGCGGTGGTCGGCGTCCCCGACCACGTCTTCGGTCAGCGCCTGGCCGCCTACATCGTCAAACGCGAAGGCGCGGGCCTGGACTCGGACATGATTCGCGCCTACATCCGCAATCGCCTCAGCCGCTTCAGCGTGCCCCGCGACATCGTGTTCCTGAGCGCCCTCCCCCGCGGCGAGACCGGCAAGGTCCTCAAGCGCCTGCTCACCGGCGCGCCACCCGATCAGCCCGCCGCCTGATCGGCGCTCAACCCCACAGGCGACGGCACGGCAGCGGCCGCAGCCCGGGCCGGATCTTGCCGTCCACCCTGACGCTGAGTCCGATTTGCGCCGCGGCGGTGGCGAATTCCCACGCCTCGGCGTATGTCGCGGCGTATTCGAGAATCATTCCCGCCCAGCCGAAGTCGACCACGACCCGGCGATCCAGCACCGCCTGGAGTCCCCCGAACACACGATTGTCGAAGCCTTGCATACCCGCACGCTCCTTCGCACTCCGTCCTCATCCGACGGTAAAGCGATGCTCGCGCGAACTGTGTTACCTCCCGGGCCCTTTGGAGATATCACAGTGACTTCGGGTACCACCTTGTGTCGACTCGCCGGCCTGTCCGGATCAGGCCCGAGTGCAGCTGGTACCGGCGGGAGCGCCGGCGAAGCGGTCGGCGATCCAGTCGAGGGCGGCGCCGGAGCCCGCCGTTTCGGCGGTGACGTGTTCGGTGCCGGGGTATTTCACGTAGGTGACCTGCACTCCGCGGGTGCAGTAGTCGGCCACGAGCTCATCGGTTTTCGGGGTCACGGCGATCTGGTCGGTTTCGGCGGTGAAGAGGTAGAGCGGGGCGTTCGGCGTGCCGTAGCGGCCCGCCTTCAGCGTGTCGAGGACCGCGGCGACCTCGGGTTCGCCCAGGGGCCAGATGCGATCGACGGTTTTGTCCTGGACGAAGGTGAACGGGTAGGCGGACAGGATCTGGGTTTGGCACATGCCCGAAAGCGACTGTTCCAGTTGGGGATCGGTGAAATAGGCGGGAATGTCCAGTTCCGGGTAGGCACGGGCCAGGCCGTAGGCGGAGGAGAAGTCGATGCCGGAGAAGGCGCCGCCGTTCATGAGGGCGGCGGAGGCGGCCATATCGGTGGGGAGGCCGCCCGCGGCGGAGCCGACGATATTCAGTTCGGGGGCGTAGTCGGCGGCCAGTTCGGCGGCGAATTCGGTGCCGCGGGCGCCACCGGAGTAACCGAACAGGGCGATGGGGTCGGCGGCGGTGACGCCCGCCGGGTCGAAGTTCACCGCGGCGCGGATGCCGTCGAGGGTGTTTCGGCCCTCGACATAGCCTGCGGCGAACTGGTTTTCGGGGCCGAGGTAGTCGGGGACGACGACGGTCCAGCCGCGGTCGAGGGCAGTGCCGAGGTTCAGGGTCTCCCCCACCATGCCGGTCGAGGCCATGTAGCCGAAGCCGGCGCGCAATTGGTAGGAGGGGTTGCACCGGGTGTCGAGCGCATCGATCCAGGGCTGGAAGGCGAGCAGGCGGGTGGGTCCGGCGGTGACGGGTTTGATAATGGTCGCCATGGTGGTCCAGGGCTTGCCCTTGGTGTCCTGGCTGACGTATTTGACCTGCCAGGCGCTGATCTGCGCGCGAGTCGGGATGTCGAGCACGGCGACCGGGCGGCTGTCGACGATGCTGCCCATGCTCGCGCCGGATAGGTCGGCCGGCTGATCGTAGAACGGGTCCTGTCCGGGCAGCGGTGGCGCGCCGGGGGCGGCGAACGCCGGCGACGCACCGGCGACTCCGGCCGCGATCGTCAGAATAGCAATCATTGAGCGAATCACATGACGAGCCATAACTCGGCAGCGTACGTGCCCGTCTCGGGCGAACTCCACTGACACGCACGGCCTGTAGCGACCGACACGAGATTCAGCCGTGGCGCATGATGGTCCCGCCGCGTGAGAGCCGCCACGCGACGGGGAAACAGCAATTCCTCAGCAGCCGGAAAGGCTCAGCGGAAGATGAGCGCTCCGATGGTGTCCTGATGGCGGTAGCGCAGGTATTTCTCGACGGTATCGGCATCGACGGCGGCGGTGGCGGTGGCGAAGGTGATGACCAGGAATTCCTTCTCGCTGCCGTCGCGCCACTTGCCGGTTTCCCAGTCGGCGATGTAGCTGCCGGGGTTCAGGCGGATGTCCTTGTCGTCGAACTGGCCTTCGGCGCCGGAGGCCTTCGAGGCGTCGCCCATGCCCAGGACGTACTGGGTGAGCATGAGGGCGCCGCCTTCGGCCTGCCAGACCAGTTCCGCGCTGTACTGGCAGCCGAGGCTGGTGAGTTTGCCGGTCTCCTCGACGGGGGCGCAGTCGGTGTAGTCCTGCCCGGTGACCCAATCCGCTTGCAGGGCAACGTCACCGAGCTTGAAGTTCCAGGCGCCGCTGTATTCGGTGTAGCTGAAGTGGTTGCCCGCGGGGGCGGCCTTGGTGGTGGTCGTGGTGGTGCGGCGCGTGGTGGGAGCGGCGGAGGTGGTCGATGCCGTGGTCGTCGAGGAGGTCACGGCGGCCTGTTCGGAATCGCCGCCGCGGGCGAACACCACGATCGCGCCGACCGCGACCGCGAGCACCGCGACCACGCCGAGCGCGATGCCGACGATCAGCCCCGTATTGGATTTCGGCGGTGGCGGCGGGTAGCCGGGCTGCTGCGGATAGCCCTGCTGCGCATTCCAGTCCGGCTGAGCGGGCTGACCCTGCCACGCTCCCTGCTCCGGCGCGGCGCCGGGCCAGGCCGGTTGCGCCGGGTACTGCGCCGGCGGCGGTGTCGTGGGCCCCTCCCACCACGCCGCGCCCGGTTCCGGCTGCTGACCGTGGGCATTCGGATCGCCACCGAATCCGGGACCGGTCGGCGGTCCGGGGGGATACGTCATCTCTCAACCTTTCGCAGTTACCGCGACCTCCCCGGCGCGGCAATGGTTACCGAAGCGTATGACGCGCGCCCGGCATGATCCAATCGCAGGGTGACCACCAGTGATCTCGTCGTCTGCGGATCGGGCCCGGCGGGCCGGGCGCTCGCGCATCGGGCGCTGTCACGGGGACTATCGGTCACGGTGATCGATCCGCAACCACACCGGCGCTGGACCGCCACCTATGCGGCCTGGGCCGATGAGCTGCCCGGCTGGCTGTCGCCGCAGGTGGTGGCCGCCGCCGTCGACCAGCCGGTGGCCTGGGGCACCCGGCGGGCCGAATTGGATCGTCGCTACGTCGTATTCGATACCGCGGGGCTCCAGGATTCACTCGATCTCGGAGGAGCGCGGATCATCGCGGATCGGGTGGTCGAGATCGCGGGCCCGTCGCGCAGCGGGCACGCACTGGATCTGCCCTCGGTGCGGCTGGCCTCCGGCACGGTGCTGCCGGGCGGACGCGTGATCGACGCGCGGGGCGTGCCGCGCTCCCCCGCGCTCGCCGAGCAGACCGCCTTCGGTGTGGTGGTCGAGCGGGAGCGCTGGACCGCGGACGAGACGCTGTTCATGGACTGGCGCCCCGACAATGGCGCGGATCCCGCTGCGCCCCCGTCATTTCTGTACGCGGTGCCGCTCGACGCGGACACCGTGCTCCTGGAAGAGACCTGCCTGGCCGGTCGCCCCGCCCTCGACCTCACCGATTTGCGCACCCGCCTCGAATACCGATTGCGTTGCCGCGGAATCCCTCTCACCGGCGCCGAACGAATCGAGCGCGTGCGATTCCCGGTGCACGGCGGGCGGCCCGGTCCGCACGCCTTCGGCGCGGCAGGCGCCCTGGTGCATCCGGCCACGGGCTACAGCGTGGCCACCGCCCTGCGCCTGGCCGATGCCGCCATCACCGGCGACACCCTCTGGCCCGCCCCGGCTCGCGCCGTGCACCACCTCCGCAGCGCAGGCCTGCGCGCACTGCTATCGCTTGCCCCGCAGGAGGTTCCACTGTTCTTCGATGCCTTCTTCACCCTGCCCCCCGACCGGCAACGCGCCTACCTCTCCGGCCGCGACGATCTCGACGGCATGATGAGCGCCATGATCTCGGTCTTCGCCGCGCTGCCGTGGCGGATGCGCCGCACCGTCGCCGCCGCCTCCGTCGGGCTCGGTCGCGCGGCCGAACGATGAGTTGGACGCTCACCCCATATTCTGGGGCTGGTACGGGTGCGGAGCCGGGCTCAAGATTAGGCCGTTGAATTTCCGCTCACGCCGGGAGTAATGCGCCTATGTCAAGCCACAGCACCGATTCCGTCGTTCTGTCCGTCGTCATACCGGTGCTGAACGAAGAAACCGGTATCGCCGCAACCCTCGACCGATTGATCGGCCAGGAGGCGGTGGATGAAATAGTCGTCGTGGACAATGGATCCACCGACGACACACTGAAAATCGCGCTCCGCTACCAGGAGTCCGATCCCAGAATTCAGATCGTCACCGAATCGCGCCGCGGCCTTGCCCGGGCACGCAATACCGGATTCGACGCCGCCCGCGGCGAATTCATTGCCCGCACCGACGGCGACACCCTCGCGGACCCCGCCTGGGCGGCCACCATCCGCCGCCATCTCACCGACAACGCCGAGACCGCCGCGGTCACCGGCATCACCACCTACCACGACTCCCCCGTCGGCTTCTTCCTTCGGCTCGGCTTCTGGATCCAGGACCGCCGCGGCAAGCTCGGCGGCCGCGTCGGAAATATGCACGGCCCGAACATGGCCATCCGGAAGACGGCCTGGGAGCAGATCCGCGACCGCACGAATACCGCTCCGAATGTCGTGGAAGACCTGGATCTCGCACTGTGCCTGACCATTCGCGGCCTGCGCATCGATCAATTGAAGAAAATGCGCGCCACCACATCGGCACGCCGCCGCCGGACAAATCCCGGCGATTGGTGGCGATTCCAGCTCTCCGGCTTGCGGACCATCGAGGAACACGGCTACGAGGTGCTCCCCTATCATCGCGCCGTGATAACGGGAGCATGGCTGGCGCACACCGCGCAATGGCCGATCTACCTTTTCTGGGATTTCGACCGGCGCCGGTTCACGCTGCAACCAACCAAAGCACGAGCAATTTCCTGAGCACAGCCCCAGTTTTCGGGGCAGCATCGAGTGGATGAATGATCGCGCGCCTCTCGCCCCGGCCCCCAGCCGGCGACCGCTCCCCGGCGGATGTGAGAGAGCCGGGGATGCGCAGGCGGGCCACCCCACCGGGGGCGGGCGGCGGCTCGGCATCGGAGTGGTCGATGCCGAGCCGCCGGGCCTCGCCAGGGAATCGAGTTCGGGGTCTTACAAGGTGTTTCGGGTCAGTGGTTCGATCGCTCCGGACTCGGCGATGCGCAGCGCGAGCTCTTCGAGCAGGCGACCGGCCTCGGACATGCAGACCTCCGGATCGGATTCGATGTCGGTGAGCGCGAAGGCGTCCTCGAATCCGAAGCGGCGCAGCATGGTCCGGGCCACCATGAGCCGACCGGAGACCGCCAGCACGGGCACCTCGGCGCGCGCCGCCGCGCGGGCGACGCCGATGGGCGCTTTGCCGTGCAGGGTCTGCTCGTCGAGGGAGCCCTCACCGGTGATGACCAGGCGGGCGCCGCTGAGCAGGGCATCGAAATCGACGTGCTCGAGGATGATTTCGACGCCGGGACGCAGGGTCGCCCCGAGGAACGCCATGGCTCCGAAGCCCACGCCACCCGCGGCCCCGGCGCCGGGCCGGTCGGCCAGATCGACGCCGAGATCGCGGCGGGCGACCTCGGCGAACCGGGCCAGGCCGCGTTCGAGCTCGGCGAGTTCGGCTGGGCCCGCGCCCTTTTGCGGGCCGTAGGTCTGCGTGGCGCCGTTCGGTCCGAGCAGCGGGTTGTCGACATCGGAGGCGATGGTGACCGGAACCCGGATCAGCTCGCTCAGGTCGATGGTCTCCAGTCGCGCCAGCGCCGCGCCGCCGGGCGGCAGCGGCTGCCCGTCGGCATCGAGCAGCCGCGCCCCGAGGGCGGTGAGCAGGCCCGCGCCGCCGTCGGTGCACGCGCTCCCGCCCAGGCCCAGCAGAATCCGGCGCGCCCCGCCCTGCACCGCGGTGCGGACGAGCTCACCGGTGCCCGCGCTGGTGGCGGCCAGCGCGGAGGCGGGGGTCGGACCGCCGGGCAGTCGCCGCAGCCCGGAGGCTTCGGCGAGTTCCACGACGGCCGTCTCGTCGCGCACCGCGTAGGAGGCGACGACCGGATTGCCGACCGGTCCGGTGACGGTGGTCTGCAGCCGGGAGTACCCGGAGGCCACCAGTGCGTCCACGGTCCCGTCGCCCCCATCAGCGACGGGAACGGTGAGCACCGGCAGCTCCGGGCGCACCCGGCGGAGTCCGGCGGCGAGGTGCGCGGCGACCTGCGGGGCGGTGAGCGAGCCCTTGAACTTGTCCGGGGCGATGATCACATGCCCTTCCTGCCACCCCTTGCGAGCACCGCCGCGCACCCCGATCACCGTGCGCTCCCAGCCGATTCGTACTCCGCCGCACCGGCCGCGGCCGGGGACAGCGCCGCGATGGCGGTGGGTGCGTCCACGACCGAATCCGCGAGCTCCTCGAATTCGTTGATGCTGTCGATCTCCAGGCCCATCGACACATTGGTGACGCGCTCGAGGATCACCTCGACCAGCACCGGCACCCGGTGCTCGTCGCGCAGCCGCTTGGCCTCCTCGAACGCCGCGCCCAGCTTGCCGGGTTCGGTGACGCGAATCGCCTTGCAGCCCAGTCCTTCGGCGACCTTCAGGTGATCGACGCCGTAGACGCCGAGCTCCGGGCTGTTGATGTTCTCGAAGGACAGCTGCACGTAGTAGTCCATGTCGAACTGCCGCTGCGCCTGACGGATCAGGCCCAGGTAGGAGTTGTTCACCACCACGTGGATGTAGGGGATGTTGAACTGGGCGCCGACGGCCAATTCCTCGATCAGGAACTGGAAGTCGTAGTCACCCGAGAGCGCGACCACGGTGGAGTCCGGGGCCGCGGTGGCGACGCCCAGGGCGGCGGGCAGCGTCCAGCCCAGCGGACCGGCCTGTCCGGCATTGATCCAGTGCCGCGGCTTGAACACGTGCAGCAGCTGCGCCGCCTGGATCTGCGACAGGCCGATGGTGGTGACGTAGCGGGCATCGTTGCCGAAGGCCGCGTTCATCTCCTGGTAGACCCGCTGCGGCTTGATCGGCACCGCGTCGAAGTGGGTCTTGCGCAACAGGGTTCGCTTGCGCTCCTGCACCGTGGCGGCCCAGGCGCTGCGATCGGGCAGCGGGCGCTCCTCCACCAGGTCGCGGGCGACCTCGAGGAAGGCGGCCAGTGCGGCGCCCGCGTCGGAGACGATGCCGAAATCGGGGGCGAAGACCCGGCCGATCTGCGTCGGCTCGATGTCGACGTGCACGAAAGTGCGGCCCTTGGTGTAGGTTTCGATACCGCCGGTGTGGCGGTTGGCCCACCGGTTGCCGATGCCGAGCACGAAGTCGGCCTCGAGCATGGTGGCATTGCCGTACCGGTGCGAGGTCTGCAAACCGACCATGCCCGCATGCAGCGGATGATCATCCGGGATGGTGCCCCAGCCCATCAGGGTGGGAACCACCGGAACACCGGTCAGCTCGGCGAATTCCACGAGCAGATCCGCCGCGTCGGCGTTCACGATGCCGCCACCGGCCACGATCAACGGCCGCTCGGCCGCCATCAGCATCGCGATCGCCTTCTCGGCCTGCGCGCGAGTGGCGGCCGGTCGGTGCACCTCGAGAGGCTCGTAGGTGTCGATGTCGAATTCGATCTCGGCCAGCTGCACATCGATCGGCAGGTCGATCAGCACCGGCCCCGGACGCCCGGACCGCATGAGCTGGAACGCCTTCTGGAAGGCGCCCGGCACCTGCGCGGGCTCGAGCACGGTCACCGCCCACTTGCTGACCGGCGCCGCGATCGAGGCGATATCGACAGCCTGGAAGTCCTCCTTGTGCAGCTTGGACACCGGCGCCTGCCCGGTGATGCACAGGATCGGAATGGAATCCGCACTGGCGGAATACAATCCGGTGATCATATCGGTGCCCGCCGGCCCGGAGGTGCCGATGCAGACGCCGATATTCCCGGCGGCGGCGCGGGTGTAGCCCTCCGCCATGTGCGAGGCCGCTTCCACATGCCGGGCCAGCACGTGCTTGATCCCGCCGTGCGCGCGCATCGCGCTGTAGAAGGGATTGATCGCGGCGCCGGGCAGCCCGAATGCCTGTGTCGCACCCTCTTTCTCGAGGATCAGCACCGCCGCGTCCACGGCTCTCATACGTGCCATTTCAGTTCTCCCGGTTCCCGTGTGCCAATGGACGCTCCGACCACCGAGGCGGTTCGGCCGGAGCGGAAGTGTGCACCCACCCCGCGGGCAGCCGGGTGCCGCACAGCGTGTGCGACTTCTCCGGCGCCCGCAGGTCGGTGGCGGTGATCACGCCTTGCCCTTACCGGACAGCGCCTCCGCCACCAGCAGCAGCGCGGAGTGGTCCAGCGAGCCGTGACCCATGGCCCGGCCGGCGGCGATGAGCTGCGCGGTGAGCGCGCCCATGGGGATGGACACCTCGGCGTCGCGGGCGGCGGCGAGGATGATGCCCATGTCCTTGTGGTGCAGATCGATCCGGAAACCCGGCGCGAAGCTGCGCTCCACCATGGACTTGCGCTTGCGCTCGAGGATGGTGCTGCCCGCCAGGCCGCCGGCGAGGGCGTCCAGGCCCTTGGTGGCATCGGCGCCCAGGTTCTCCATGAGCAGGATGGCCTCGGCCACCAGCGCGTAGGTGCCGCCGACCACGAGCTGGTTGGCGGCCTTGACGACCTGGCCCGCGCCATTGGGGCCGACCAGGGTGAAGGACTTGCCCACGGCCTCGAAAATCGGGGTGGCGGCAGCGAAGTCGGCCTCGGCGCCGCCGACCATGATGGACAGCACGCCCTCGATCGCGCCAGGCTCACCGCCGGAGACCGGGGCGTCCAGCACCCGCAGGCCCTTCTTGGCGCCCTCGGCGGCGGTCCACCGGGCGGTCTTGGGGGTGATGGTGGAGAAGTCGATGTAGAGGGCGCCCTCGGCGGCGTGCGAGAG
The DNA here is from genome assembly GCF_054655275.1 of Nocardia sp. IFM 10818. Taxonomy (NCBI): domain Bacteria; kingdom Bacillati; phylum Actinomycetota; class Actinomycetes; order Mycobacteriales; family Nocardiaceae; genus Nocardia; species Nocardia sp. IFM 10818. The sequence continues at coordinate 3,607,108 of NZ_BAAHJH010000001.1, read as the reverse complement.
GATCTCGACGAAGACCGCCTCCACATGCTCGTCCTGCGGCAGCATGGTGATGACGATGTCCTTGTCGCGCACCGCTTCCGCCGCACTGCCCGCGGTCGCGCCGCCGGCGGCCTTCAGCTTCTCCAGGCCCGCCGGATTGAGATCGAATCCGGTGACGTCGTGTCCGGCCTTGACCAGGTGACCCGCCATGGGGCCGCCCATGATGCCGAGGCCGATGAAACCGATCTTGCTCACTTGATCCACTCCCAATCCAGTTCAGGGTCTTTGTATTCCAGGCCGATGTAGCCGTCGTAGCCGGCGGCGTCGAGGGCGGCGAAGAGCTCGTCGAAATCGAGCACCCCGCTGCCGGGCCGGCCGCGGTTCGGCGAGTCGGCGATCTGCACGTGGCCGAGGTATCCGGCGTAGGTGTCGATGACCTGGGTCAGGTTCTCGCCCATGCGCGCCAGGTGGTAGAGGTCGCACAGGAACTTCACGTTCGGCGCGCCGACCTCGTCGATGATCCGCGCCGCATGGGCGGCGGAGACGATCGGATAGTCCTGCGACTCATAGGCATTGAGGGCCTCGAGCAGCACCGTCGCGCCGATGCGGTCGGCGGCGGCAGCGGCCAGGCGCAGATTCTCCAGCGCCAGCTCGTCCTGCTTGGCCGGATCCTCACCGGCGATCCGGTTGCCGTACAGCGCGTTCAGGGCCTTGCAGCCGGTGCGCTCGGCAATGCCGACGGCCACCTCGATATTGTCGCGGAAGCGCGTCTCCTCCCCCGGCACGGAGACGAGGCCGCGACCGGCCGGAATGAGGTCGATGAAGTTCAGTCCGACCAGCTGCACTCCGGCGTCGGAGAGCGCCGAGACGAATGCGTCGATATCACGATCGGCGGGCGTGGGATCCTCGCCGAAGGGCCACCAGAATTCGACCGCGTCGAATCCGGCCGCCTTGGCCGCCGCCGGGCGTTCCAGCAAAGGCAGATCGGTGAACAGAATCGAACAATTGACGTCGAATTTCCGGGGCGCGCCCCCGGCCGTGTATTTCACTGCTTTCCTTCGCGATAGGTGGTCCAGCTGCCGAATTCGGTGATGTCGAACAGCTGCGGATACGAGACGGGCGGACGGCGCAGCACCATGGACAGCACCGAGCGGTGGTCGTCGAGCTCGATGACGCCCAGCTCCAGCTCCGGCGGTTCGGCCGGAAGCAGGCTGGTCCGCAGCACCTCCATGGGTACGTCGAACAGTTCGCCCTTGATGGGCGCGCCGCCGTCGGACACCGGGGCCAGGCCCGGGAAACGGTCGCCGACCGAATAGAACCGGTAATTCGGCGTGGTGGTGACCTCGCCGGCGAAAGGCGCTCCCGCCAGCAGGTGGTTCAGGGGGCCGCCGCGCATGGCGCCGCCGTTCAAAAAGATAAGGGGCATCGAAATATTCCTTCCTCCCCGTGCGTACGAATTATGCTGACTACGGTGTCGGCTCCGACACGACAGATCGGCTCAATCGTGTGATTCGATCCGTATCCGTTTTCGTAGGTTCCTCCAGCCGGGCCCGAAAACAGCGGCCCGGCGATAGCGATTCCGAATGATCAATCTCGAATGTCGTCGTCGATGCGCTCGCCCAGACCGTCGCGCTCGTCCGCGGCGGCCGCGAAGACCGAGGCGCCCGTGCGGTTGCCGATCTTGATTTCGTTGAAGAGCAGATTCAGCACGATGGCGACAACGGCGGTGGCGCTGATGCCCGAGTGCATGATGGTGCCCAGCCAGTCCGGGAAGGCGTCCCAGAACTTCGGCGCCGCAATCGGAATGAGCCCGGCCGCCAGGGCCACCGCGACGATGACCATGTTCAGGTTGTCGTGGAACTCCACCCGCGCCAGGGTCCGGATGCCGCTGGCCGCAACGGTTCCGAACAACACCACGCCCGCGCCGCCGAGCACCGGATAGGGAATCCCGGCCACCACCGCGCCCATGACCGGGAGCAGGCCCAGCAGGAGCAGCATGCCGCCGCCGGCGGCGACCACGAACCGGCTCTTGATGCCGGTCAGCGCCACCAGGCCGATGTTCTGCGCGAAGGCGCTGCACGGGAAGGAGCCGACCAACGGCGCCGCGGCCGAGGCGGCCATATCCGCGCGCAGGCCGTCCGCCACCCGGCGGGTATCGATATCCGCGCCGATGACCTCGCCGATGGTGATGATGTCGGCGACCGTCTCGGTCATGATCACCACCATCACGATGGTCATGGACACGATCGCGCCGATCTCGAAGGTCGGCGACCCGAAGGGCAGGATCGACGGCAACGCGAACACCTTGCTCTCGCCGACCGCGGAGAAGTCCGCCTTGCCCACGAGGGCGGCGACACCGGTGCCCAGCGCCAATCCGATGAGGATCGACAAGCGCGAGATCGCACCCTGGAACACCCGGCTGATCACCAGAATCACCAAGAGCGTGAGCCCCGCGAGCCCGACATTGCCCATCGACCCGTATCCGGGCGCGGCCGGATTGCTGCCCAAAGCCCAGTTGAAGGCCACCGGCATGAGCGACAGGCCGATCACCGTGATGATGCTGCCGGTGACCACGGCCGGGAACAGCCGCACCAGTTTGGCGAAGAACGACGACAGCACCAGGCCGATGAGCCCGGCCACGATGATCGCGCCGTAGACCGCGCGCAGACCATCGGAGTTGGCGATGGTCACCATGGTCGAGACGGTGGCGAACGAAATGCCCTGCACGATGGGCAATCTGCTGCCGACCCGGCCGAGGCCGAGGGTCTGCAGCAGCGTCGCCGCACCGGAGACGAACAGTCCGGCCGTCACCAGCAAGGCCACGTCCGCGGCCGAGAGCCCGGCCGCGCTGCCCACCACCAGCGGCGGCGCGATGACCCCGCCGTAACTGGTCAGGATGTGCTGGGCCCCGAAGGCGAGGGTTCTGCCGAAGGAGTACCGCTCGTCCTCGGGCCCCGGATGTCGTTGGTTGCCTTGCAGTTTCACGCCGAACACGGAATTCTCCTCAGCAAAACCCGGGGACACCGAGCCAGGCATTGCCGGCGGGGGTCGCGTCGTCACGGTGCAGACTGGCCTCGATCAGGCCGTAGGGACGGTCGGCGGCGATGAACACCTCGCCCGGGTTCTCCACATGGAACGGGCTCAGGTCGACCAGGAAGTGGTGCTTGTTGGGCGCGGAGAACTTGATCTCGGCGACCTCGCGGTACTGCTCGAGCACCGCGCGGCCCATGCTGTAGAGGGTCTGCTGCAGCGCCAGCGAGTGCACCACCGCGAACTGCCGCAGCAGCGTCGAGCGGATGGCGGCATAGGACTTGTCCCAGTCCACATCGGTGCGGTCGTAGCGCCAGCGCGCCACCAGCGAGGTCGCCATGATGCGGTCCTTGGTGGGCTGCAGGGTGGTGTACTTGTCCTCGAAGTAGCCGTGGAACTCCGAGCCGGTGGACTTGAACAGCACCAGGTCCTTGATGCCGGACACCACGTGGGTGCGGCGATCGGAGCCGTAGCCGTCCATGTTCACCACCGTGGTGCGCACGCCGCCGCCGGCCTGGACGAACGAGTGATCGTGGCCCTGGCCGTCGACCGGGATCCGGTCCCAGGCGTACTCCTCCACCGCGACCCGGGCGCCGTCCGCGCCGGGGCAGCGCGAGATGAAGTGGTCGGCCAGGGTCAGCGCGTAGTCCTCGATGGCGCCGACGCCCTTCTCCTTGGCGAAGGCGAAGGCGGTGTTCTTCTGGGTGTCGGTGGGCAGGATGTCCTTCTGATCACCGGTGATGTGCGCGTCCTCGAAGCGGCCGCGCAGCGCCGAGGAGACATTGAGATCGCGGATGGTGTGCCGATCGGTATCGCGGTATACCCGCACGACCCGGTTCTCGGCCTTGCCGTACTGATTGTGTCCTAGCTGGATGGCCATACTGTCTAACTCCCTCGGTAGGCGGAACAGCCGAATGGGCTGAGCAACAGCGGCACGTGGTGGTGCGCGTTGCCGGTGGGTGTGAAGCTGATGTCCACGGCGGACAGGAAATTGCGCTGTCCGGTGGCGGCGGCGTAGGCGGCGACCTCGAACACCAGGCGGTAGGTGCCGGGTTCGAGCCGGTCGGGACCCAGATCGCGAATGCGGCCGTCGGCGTCGGTCACGGCTTCGGCGAGCACGACCGGCTGCGTCGCGTCCGCGGCGAGCCATTCCAGGCGCACCGGGACTCCCGCCGCGGGCTGCCCGAGCGCGGTGTCGAGCACGTGGGTGGTGACGGCGCTCATGGATGAATCACCTTTCGCAGGCGCAGGACCGCGATCTTGCGCAGTTCCTCGGCGACGACCTTGTCCTCGGTGTCGGGGTCGTTGTCCAGGCGCGCCCGCACGGCGGCGAGGATCTCCTCCGACGACAACCCGGTGGCGCAGATCAGGAAGACGCGGCCGAATCGCTTCTCGTACAAGCGATTCGCCGAATGCAGCGCGGCGGCGGTTTCCACGTCGGCCGCGACGCCGGACTGCTCCTCCCGGGACCAGGCCGCACCGCGATCCGCGCCCGCGCGCTTCTCCCCGATGCGGGGGTGCGCCGACAGCGCCTGGTCCACACCGGTGGGGGTGATGGCGCCGGCGAGCCGGTCCGCGGTCGCGATCAGACTGCCGAAGTCCGCGAAGGGCCGGGCCGCGAGCAGGCCGTCGATCCATTCGGGTGCGTCGCAGCAGTCGGCCAGGGTGGGCCGCAGCCGGTCGCTCGCCATCGCGTTGAACTCTTCGATAGTGACCAATGACCAGCACTTTCTCGTATTACGGAAGTCAACTTCCGAATAACGAAATAGTGGCACGGGTCACGCAGCTACGTCAACAGTTTGTTGAAATTTGTGTGAGAAGTACACACGGAAGGCGGCATCGCCGCAGGTGAACGGTAAAAATCGCTGCTACACAGCGGGATTCAGAACTCGACCCGCACCGTCGCCGCGCCGCGCAGGGCGGCCACGTGTTCGGCCTCCGCGCGCACCTGATCGCACAGATCGGCGCTCAGCGACCCGAACGTCTCGACCGTCAGCGTCAGGGTGCGACCGCTCTTGCGGGGTCGCCAGATTCCAGCGATCCGGCCGTCGGCCAGGACCGCACCGGGATCGCCCACCGGCTTCCACACGGCGCGATGGTGTTTCTTGTCGACAATCGTTCCCCGGTCGCGCATTTGGGTGAACGGGTCACGCGGCGGCAGCAGCCGTACACCGCGCGCTTCGGGCGGCGATTGCAGGGCCTTCGAATCCTCGGTGAGGATCCACGTCCGGGTGCCGTCGAAGTCGACCGGGGTGAGTTCGTCCGCGACCGCGTCCCACCACGGGTCCGCGTCACCGGCGCGAACGCCGACCCAGGCGGCGAAATCCTTGCGGGTGGACGGGCCGTAGCAGTGCAGATAGCGCCGCAGCAGGGTGGCGCGGGCACGGTCGGCGTCGGTCTTCGGCAGGGCTCGGCCCAGCCACTCCGATACCAGGACGAACGGGGCCTTGTTTCCGCTGCGCGGCGCGAAGCAGAGCACGCCGCGCAGCGTCAGGATCCGGAGGCAGAAGTGCACCACACCCTCGCCCAGCGGCTGGTTCGCGGCATAGGGGCCGGTCGCCTGCCAGCTCTTGCGTTGGGCGGGAGACAGTTTCGGCGCGATGCGCTCGGCCAGCTCCGCACCGAGTTCGTCGATGGCCAGCTGCCTGCCCGACAGGACGGCCTCGATCTCCTCGGCGGTGCGATCGACCGCCTCGTCCAGCCCCATGCCGAGCTCTTGCAGCGCCTGATCGACGCCGCCGACCAGATGCAGCCGAGCCGCTTCGGTGGGCGGCAGGACGCCGGCGGTGAAAACCCCTGCGTCGGCGGTCGGAAAGTAGAACGGCGAGCCGCGCATGCACCAGGTCTGCAGCAGACTCTTGTCCTCGCCGACGAGGTGGTCGACGCGGTCCTGGTTCACGTCCCGCACGCGGGCGTGCAGCGCGAGCAGCGCCGAACCGGGCGGACTGTTCTGAATGCCGCACGCGCCCGCGATATCGAGCAGGGCGGCGGCGGGGCGGCGGCCGGTGAGATGGTGTGCGTGCAGCCGGAACCCGATGACCTCGCCGGTTGTCACCCGGACACCCGTGTTCTTGCGAGCTGCCACTTCTCACCTCCGATCGCGGGCGGTACGGCACGGCCGCCACGCCGGTCGCGCTCAGGCGCGCGTGCGGTTGAGGTAGTTGTAGACCGTGAAGCGGGTGACGCCGAGCGCTTCGGCGACGGTTTCGGCGGACTTGCGATAGCTGAATGCCCCGCGTTCCTCCAGCAAACGCACCGCGCGCTGTTTCTCCGCGCGCGGCAACTCGGCGAGGGGCACGCCGAATTCGGTCGCGACCTCGTTGAGCAGGCGGGCGATGCCGCTCTCGGATTCGGCGTCGGTTCCGGCCAGCCGGACGCAGGCCAGGGTGGCGCCCTCCCAGACGAGCGGGACATCCTCGGGCGAACACATATCCGACGGCACCAGCCGGGCGCCGATCTTATCCAGTAGCGGGGCCACCGTCACCAGCACCGGATGGGTGGCGTCGATGGCCGGGTGCCCAGCGTTCGGCGTTCTCGGCTGCTCAGCCATCGGCCTTCTCGGCTGCTCAGCCATCGGCGTTCTCGGCCTCGTCCACATCGCGCTCGACCTGCAGGGTCACCCGCGACGCCCCGTGCGCGAGGGCGATGGCCAGGACCTCCCCCAGCGCCGGCAGAAGCACCGAGTCCGGTCCGGAGACCGCGGTGCCGAGCGGGCCGAATTCACAGGTGAGACCGGCCTTTTCAATGGCCTGCAGCGGTTCCACGGCATGCGGCGGCGGATCACCCTCGCCGTGGAAGGGTTCGGTCGTGAATTCCGCGCGCAGCCGCATGGGCCATAGGCTACCGCGCTCGCCTTCCGCGACGTGCCGGTAAACTTCCGCCATCCGGAAACTTCGACAAGGCGGGCCAGTGAGTGCAGCGAACGGGACCAACGGGCGATCGGGGGGCGTGCAATCCATCGAGCGTGCCTTCGCATTGTTGGAGACCATGGCCGACGAGGGCGGCATGATGGGCGTGTCCCAGCTGGCGGCCGCCTCGGGCCTGCCGCTGCCCACCATTCACCGTCTGGTGCGCACGCTGGTCGAACTGGGCTATCTGCATCAGGAGCCCTCACGCCAGTACGCGCTGGGGCCCAAGCTGATCCGCCTCGGCGAGAGTTCGGCGCGCATGCTGAGCTCGCGCGCGCTGCCGCATCTGACACGACTGGTGGACGAACTCGGCGAGTCGGCGAATATGGCCCGGCTCGACGGTGACGGCATCGTCTATGTGGCGCAGGCGCCCTCGCGGCATTCCATGCGCATGTTCACCGAGGTGGGCCGGCGCGTGCTGCCGCACTGCACCGCGGTGGGCAAGGTCATGCTGGCCGGCATGCCGCCGGAGCGGGTGCGGGAGTTGTTGCAGCGCACCGGAATGCCCCGCTACACCGATCACACCATCACCGATCCGGCCGAATTCGCCCGGCAGCTGGAGATCGCCGCGGCCACCGGCTACGCGATGGACGACGGCGAACAGGAGTTGGGGGTCCGGTGCGTCGCGGTCGCGCTGCCGGAAGCTCCCGCCCGGCTGGCGATTTCGATCTCCGGCCCGGCCGGCCGGATGACCGAGGATCTGGTGGAGCGGGCGGTGCCGCTGCTCACCGAGGTAGGGCGTGCCCTCGCCGCGGATCTGCGGTGACGACACGCCCTGCCTCCCCTCATCTACGCCGGGAACGGATCCCGGCCGACGGGACCGCCCACCGCGGCCAGCGGCACAGCCGAGCCGCCGCGGTGGACCACCGTGTTCTCGGCGGGGCCGGAGACGGATGTCTCCGCGGGTGTACGACCGCCGAGAACGCGGCCGATCATGGGGCACGAGCGCCGATCCTCGTGGGCCCGGCAGGTTTCCACGAAGATTTCCCGGGCGCCGTCCGCGCAGCGCACGGTCCGCACCGCGGTCGCCGCGGCGGCGAGCAGGGCCCGCGCCTCGGTGACCACGGCCCGGCCCAGGCTGTCGCCGACGGTCCACCACGAGCCCAGCGCCATGGCCGCGCCGTTCTGCAGGTCCCGGACCAGGGCCACGGGTTCGGTCGAGCGCAGAACCGACTCGAAGGTCACCCGATTGGCCGCGGTCACCGGTTGCACGAACACCTCGATCGTCCCGCCCCGGGCGAGTCCGGCCGCCGCGGCGTCGGAATCGCTGTAGCCGAACGTTTCCCGGTTCGCCGCACCGGTGCGCAACGACTCGCGGCACAGCCGGTAGACCGCACCCTCCATGAAACCGCCCGTCAGGGAGCCGACGACTGCCCCGTCGACGTCCACCGCGAGGGCCGATCCCACCGGACGCGGTGCACTCCCACCGATTCCGATGATGGAGGCGATGGCGTAGTCCCGCTCCGCCACATGCCAATCCAGCAGCTGTGCCGCGATATCGCGCATGGTTACCCCAGGGCCACTTCGAGGCCGTTGATGCCGAAGTAGGCCAGGAACACCACGCTCACCACCGCGACCAGCCAATGGATCTCGCTGAACTTGCCGCGCGCCGCCTTGATCACCACGTAGGCGATCAGGCCCGCGCCGACGCCATTGGTGATGGAGTAGGTGAACGGCATGAGCACGATGGTCACGAAGGCCGGGACCGCGATCTCCAGATCGGTCCAGTCGATCTTGCGGGCCTGGGTCATCATGAGCGCGCCCACCAGCACCAGGGCCGGTGCGGCGGCCTGGATCGGCACCACGGCCGCCAGCGGGGTGAAGAACACCGCCAGCGCGAACAGGGTGCCGGTCACGACGCTGGTGAGTCCGGTACGGGCGCCCTCACCGACACCCGTCGCGGATTCCACGTACACCGTGCTGCCCGCGCCGCCGCTGGCCCCGCCGATGATCTGCGCGACGCCGTCGACGGTCAGGATCTTGCCCATCCCGGGGACGGTGCCCTTCTCATCGGTCAGCCCGGCCTCGTCGCAGACGCCGAAAACCGTTCCCATGGCATCGAAGAAGCCGGTCAGCACCAGCGTGAACAGCACCACGCCCGCCGTCATGGCGCCGGCCTGCGCGAAGCCGCCGAACAGATCGATATCGAGCATCAGCCCGAAATCCGGTGTGGCGAACAGGGAATCGGGAGCCTCGGGAACCACGGTGCCCCAGGACTTGGGATCGATGGTGGCCACGGCATTGATGATGATGGCGATCACGGTGGCGACCGCGATGCTGATCAGGATGGCGCCCGGCGTCTTCCGCACGAACAGCGCCAGCATGAGCAGCAGGCCGATGGCGAAAACCACCACGGGCCAACCGGTCAGATGCCCGTCCACGCCGAGGGTGACCGGCGGGCCGCCGGCGGCGGCATTGCCCACCACGCCGGAGGAGACCAGGCCGATCATGGCGATGAACATGCCGATGCCGACGCCGATGGCGTTCTTCAGCGAGGTCGGTATGGCATTGATGATCAAGGTGCGCAGGCCGGTGGCGGCCATGATCACGATGATGACGCCCATGATGACCACCAGGCCCAGCGCCTGCGGCCAGGTCATGTGCGGCGCGGCCTGGAAGGCGACCACCGGGACCACGCCGAGGCCGGCGGCCAGGGCGAGGGGCACATTTCCGACCAGTCCCATGAGGATGGTAGAAAGTCCGGCGGAGAATGCGGTGGCGGTGGTCAGCTGGGCGATGCTGAGCTTGTCGCCATTGATATCCGTCACACCGCCGAGAATCAGCGGGACGAGCAGGATAACGTAGGCCATAGCCACGAATGTGGTGATTCCGCCGCGGATTTCACGAGACACCGTGCTGCCGCGTTGCGTAATTTTGAAGAACCGGTCCAGCGCCGAGCGTTCGGTGGCGGTGGTATTCGGTGTCTGAATCTGGGTCATGGCTGCCCTCCTCGGGGCGTAGCCGACCTACGGCTGGGACAGGGCAGGGTAATGGCTCCCTGTCCCATGCCGCGGACTCGGTTTGCTGTTGTGGGGTCTTTACCGGCGGCGCCGGACTTGCCCCTGTTGATCAACTGCTCCGGATGATGGTCCGGTCGGTGCGGTCGATACGGCCGCTGACGGGCCTCCGCACCTGATGTCTGCTACCTGTATTTCCTCCGTTGCTGCCAGATGTATGTCCGGGTCTCCTCGACCACCTCGTCGCCGAGAATGTCGACGATGGTGTCGAGCACCATGCCGGTGGCCGAGACGACCCTGCCGCCAACAAGTTTCATCCCGCGGTACGGGCCGTGCCTGCTCGCGGTCATGGCCAGCACGCGCCGGCGCACCGCCTCGCAGGCTCCGGTGACGGCGCCGCCGGTCATGAACGTCTGCCGCCCGTCCACGCTCGCGGCGAGGTCGCGCACACCGCTGTCGGCGGGCCGCACCACCACCTGCTCGATGCCCAATTCCGTGCGCGCGATCTGCGCGGCGACGGTGACCGGGCACCGGGCGGCCGAGACCTCGTGCACCGCGACGGGTTCACCGTCGACGACCGCCAACCGCACCTGGGCGGTGGCGAAGTCGTCGGGGCCCCCGGAGTAGGCGATGGCCACCAGCGCGTGCGGGAAGCGGGCGGGGCGGACGGCCACGACGGCGGCGGTCATCGCGCGCCCTGCCGCATGATGCGCTCGCGGGCGGCGACGCCGTTGCGGCCGACCTGGTCGTGGGCGATGGTCTTCAACTCGTCGTTCTCCACCACGGTCCGCCCGCCGACCAGCAGGCGCGCCAGCGGCGGCTGCGGGCCGAACACCAGCGCGCACACCGGATCGGTGAGCGCGGCCCGGAAGCCGTCCACCCGCCAGATGGCGATATCGGCCAGCTTGCCCGGCTCCAGGGAGCCGATCTCGTGCTGGCGGCCCAGGTTTCGCGCACCGCCGAGGGTGGCGACCTCGAGGGCCTGGCGGGCGGTCATGGCGGTCGGGCCGTGCACCGCGCGCTGCAACAGCAGCGCCTGGCGCATCTCCCCGGCCATGGAGGTGAGCTCAGCGGAGGCCGCGCCGTCCACGCCCAGGCCGACGGGGGCGCCGGCGGCGAGCAGGTCCTGGACGCGGGCGATGCCCGCGCCCAGGCGCGCATTGGAGGTCGGGCAGTGCGCCGACCCGGTGCCGGTGTCGGCGAAGCGGCGAATGTCCTTGTCGTGCAGGTGCACCGCGTGCGCGAACCACACGTCGTCGCCGAGCCAGCCCAGCCGCTCCATGTATTCGACCGGGGTGCAGCCCATCTGCGCGAGGCAGTGCTCTTCCTCGTCGAGGGTCTCGGCGAGGTGGGTGTGCAGGCGCACGCCGTATTGCCTTGCCAGCGCGGCGGAATCGACCATCAGGCCCTCGCTCACCGAGAACGGCGAGCAGGGCGCGACGGCCACGCGCAGCATGGAATCGAAGGCCGGGTCGTGATACTTGCGGATGGTCTCCTCGGTGTCGAGGAGGATCGCCTCGCGCTGTTCGACCACCTCGTCCGGCGGCAGGCCGCCCTGCGACTGCCCGCGGTCCATGGAGCCGCGGCACGGGTGGAAGCGCAGGCCGATCTCGCTGGCCGCGCGCACCTCGGCCTCGAACAGATCACCACGGCCGCTGGGGAAGATGTAGTGGTGATCGGTGGAGGTGGTGGTGCCGGTCAGCGCCAGCCAGCCGAGACCGGCCGAGGCGGCGCCGTAGACGATCTCGGCGTCCATGGTGGCCCACAGGCGGTACAGCCCGGTCAGCCATTCGAACAGGGTGGCGTCCTGGAACAGGCCCTGGGTGGCCCATTGGTAGAGATGGTGGTGGGTGTTCACCAGGCCCGGGGTCACCAGGCAGCCGGCGCCGGAGAGACGGTCGGCTCCCACCACCGCCGGCGCCGGTCCGGCGCCGAGGTCGGTGATGCGGCCATCCTCGACCACGAGGTAGCCGTGCTCGATCTCCGCGCCTGCCACCGGTGCGATGTAGGCGTTCTCGATGACGAGCTTGGTGTTGTCGGTCGTCATGGGGCGGCCGCCTTTCCTTGGATCAGGTCGCGCTTGCGCGACGGCCGCCACCAGACGGGAACGAACAGGGCGACCATCGAGAGATACAGTGCGATGAACGCGATGAACATGGTCACCCTGTCCACGAGCATTCAGTCCCAGGCCGGTCCGGCGGCCGGGACATCGCGGATCACGGTGCCCTCGATGAGACCGTAGGGCCGATCGGCGGCGAAGAACACCTCGTTGTCGTTGACCATGCCGAACGGCGACAGGTCCACCTCGAAGTGGTGCTTGTTCGGCAGCGCCAGCTTGACCTCCACGATGTGCGGGCAGGTCTCGAGGACGCGCTCACCCATCTCGTAGAGGGTCTGTTGCAGCGACAGGCTGTAGGTGTCGGCGAAAGCGCCCAGCAGGCAACGCTTCACGGTCTCGTAGGACTTGTCCCACTCCACATCGTCGGTGGAATGCCGCCACTGGGCGGTGACCTCGGTGGCCAGCACGCGGTCCTTGGTCTCGCGCAGCGTGGTGTAGCGGTCCTTGATGAAGCCGTGGAACTCCGAGTTGGTGGAGTTCAGCACCACCAGATCCTTCAGTCCGCTGACCACCCACGCCTTGTTGCCGTCGTAATGCACCAGCGCCGTGCGGGTTTCGCGGCCCGAGCGCACGAACGAATGCGGGTGGGCGTTGAGCCCCACCACATTGCGCTCCCAGGTGTACTCCTCGAGCTCCACCCGGGAGTGGTGGATGGTGGGCTGCGAATCCACGAAGTGGCGCGCCAGCTTCAGGCCGAAGTCCTCCGGGGAGGAGATGCCGTACTGCTTGGCGAAAGCGTAGACCGTGTTCTTCTGGGTGTCGGTCGGCAGGCACGCGGAGTTGTCACCGGTGTAGTGGACCGATTCCATATCGCCCGACAGCGCCGAACTGACGTTCAGGTCCCGGATCTCATGCTTCGAGCCGTTCTTGGTCACGCGGACGACGCGGGTCTCCGCCTTTCCGTAACGGTTGGGGCCCAGCTTGATCGTCATGGTTCAGCTACCTCGGTAGGTGGAGAAGGAATAGGGACTCAGCAGCAGGGGCACGTGATAGTGCTCCGCCGGATCGGTGACCGTGAAAGCGATGGTCACCTCGGGATAGAACGGGCTGATGTATCCGGTGTCGAAGATCAGCCGGTGGGTTCCCGCCGCGGGGGCGGGCAGATCCTTGATGCGGCCGTCGTCATCGGTGTGGCCCTGGGCCAGCACGGTGCCGTCGGCGCGTTCCAGGCGCACCGCGAGACCGGCGGCCGGGCGGCCGGTGGCCGCATTGAGGACGTGTGTCGACAAACTCATATCAGCCCCAGCAGTTTCCGGATTCGCAGCCGGGTGATGTCGGCGAGTTCGCTGCGCACCACGGCCCTTTCGTCGTCGACCGAGTTGTGCAGCCGGGTGTGCAGCGCGTGCAGCATCTCCTCGGCGGACCGGCCGGTGGCGCGGATCAGGAAGACGTGACCGAAACGGTTCTCGTAGGCCACATTCCGCTCGGCGATCTCCGCCTTGACGGCGGCATCGGCGTGATCGGCGCCGGACTGCTCGTCGCGCGACCACTGCGCCTCGCGGGCGGCGGCCTCGGCATCGGGCGCCACCCCCTTGGAGGAATCCACACCCCGCGCGTGCGCCTGCGCCCGCTCACCGATTCGCGGGTGGGCCGCCAGGGCCTCCTCGATATCGGCCCACTCCAGCTCGCCGATGCCCGCGACCGCGGCCTCGATCAGGCTCGACTCGTCGGCATACGGCCGATTCGCCACCAGCTTGACTGCCCAGCGCCGCGACGCACAGCAGGTCAGCAGCTGCGCCTCGGCCTCTTCCAGGGACAGTGACCCGAGCCATTCCAGGCGACTCGACATCCGACCTCCATCCGTTTGGCTTGTTGCCCGATCAGTACAGCCCTCGGGGATGGTCGGCGGCCACGACGATATGTCCGAACAAGTGGCCTAGTTCACAGCAGGGGTTTCGTATATACATCCAAATCGGTAACCCTCAGGTCATCGGCTGTTAGCCTCGGCAATCATGCGGTTGCGTTCCCTGCTTGCCATGACAGAGGTTGACCTGCAGCTTGTCACCGGTGAGGACGAGCTGGAGCGGTTCGTCCGCTGGGTCGTCACCACCGACATGCTGGACCCGAGCCGGTACCTGTCCGGCGGTGAGCTCGTGCTGACCGGAATGGCCTGGCGGCGTGACCCTTCCGACAGCGACACCTTCGTCGCCACCCTGGCCCGCGCCAAGGTCGCCGGGCTCGCGGCCGGTGACGCGCTCTACGGCGAACCCCCGGAGGACCTGGTCGAGGCCTGTCGCCGCCATCGCATGCCGCTGTTCCGGGTGCCCGAGCACATCGCCTTCGCGACGGTCACCGAGCAAATCAATCGCAATCTTTCGACCGGTCGCGCGGCGGATCTGGCCGCGATCCTGGACCGGCACCGGCAGCTGGTCTCCGGCGGCGGCCTGGATTCGGTGCTCGACCTGCTGCATCGCAATCTCGGCACACCCTGCTGGGTGGTGTCCTCCACCGGTCGCGTGGTCGCCGGGCCGACCGACTCGCCGCCCGACGAGGTGCGGGCCGCCACGCTGAGCGCGCCCCGATTACCCCACGTCATCACCAGCGAGGGGACCCGTTTCTCGCTGTTCGGGGTGGATCCCGACAGCACGTCCCGCATCGCGGACTGGTTCCTGATCTTCCAGAGCGACTACAAGGATTGGCCCGAGGAGCGGCGCGCGCTGACCGGTGAACTCGCCGCCGTGGTGTCGCTCGAGCGGGCCCGTCAGGACGACCGGCAGAGCGCCGAGGGCCGCCTGGCGCAGGAGCTGATCGAGCTGATCGTGTCCGACGCCAAACCGGCCGACATCATCTCCCGCCTCGAGCTCACCGGCCTGGCGCTGTCCGACCGGTATCTGGCCGTCGCCGCCACCGCCGACAACGGCGCCGTCCGGCCCGGCGAGCTGCGCGCCATTCTGCGCGAAATCCTTTCCGGCAGAACGCCTGCCGCCGGCGTCGTCGACGGCGAAGCCATCGCCCTGGTACCCCTGGGCGGCGATGACAATCTCGACGACCGCATCCATCGCGCGGTCGAAGCCCTCGAACCCGGCCTGCAGGGCAGCCGACTATCGGTGGGCATCTCCGGCGCGGTGGACGGCGAGGGCCTGCGCGGCGCCGTCGAGGAAGCCCGCTACGCGCGCCGCATGGCCGCCGAGCGCCGCCAGCCCACCTCGATCGTCCGCCACGACGAGCTGGCCACCCACATGCTGCTGCTGGCCAGCGTCCCCGACGAGGTCCGCCGCATGTTCCGCCTGCGGCTGCTGGACCCGCTCACCACCTATGACCGCGACAATCGAGCCGACCTGGTGCACACCCTGGAGACCTTCCTCCAGGTCTCCGGGTCCTGGTCCAAATGCGCCGACCTGCTCCACGTCCACGTCAACACCCTGCGCTACCGCGTGCAGCGCATCGAGGAACTCACCGAACGCGATCTGTCCCGGCTCGAGGACCGCGTCGACTTCTTCCTCGCCCTCGCCCTGCGTTAGGCCGCCTCACGCCGTCGCGGGCACCACCGCGGCTGTGGACCTGTGCGCGCGCAGACCGCTTGCCGCACACAGGATCACACCGAGCGCGAGCCAGGCCAGCAGAACCGTCACGGATTGCGCGGCACCGTGGCCGTCGAAGAAGGCGGTGGACCGCAGCACTCGGCCGCCGGCTCCCGGCGGCAGCAACTGGCCGAGTGCGCCGGACCAGCCGGGCAGCATCTCGGGCGCGGTCGCGGTGCCGGAGAGCGGATTCCCGATCAGCATCATCGTGACCGCGCCGAGGCCCAGGCCCGTGACACCCAGCACCGCCTCCAGTCCCAGGATGGTCATCGCGGTGGCGGCGATGGTCAGGGCGATGGCGGCGGCATTGGCCGGATAGGAGCCGCTGAGCGAGCCGAACCAGAACTGCAGGATCGCCGCCACGGCCGGGCCGCCGGTCGCCGCGAAGGCGAGCGATCCCGCCACCCGGCGGACGGTGCCGCGCACCAGCCTGCTCAACAGCACGGCGGTGAGCAGGCCGCCCATGACCAGCGGCAGGGCGGCGGCGGACAGGCCCGCGCCGCGGGGATCGTCGGCGGGCAGCGCGACGAGGTCGCGGACGGCGACCGCCGGTGCGCCGCCCTGCGACTGCGCCTGCCCGAGACCGGCTGCCACGCCGGTCAGGGTCTGGGCCACCGCGGTGCTGGCCGCCGAAGCGATAATGACCTGTGGCGCACCGGAACTGACGTCGATCGCGCCGTATACCTCGCGGTCGCGGATCAAGCGCTCGGCGGCGGCGGTGTCGGCGACGACCGTGATGTCGAACGCGTTCGGCTGGCGCTGGTCGAATGCGGCGGCGATCCGCTCGACCGCGGCGGACGGACCGGCGAGGGCGATCGGGACATCGTGGACCGACGATCGCACCGACGGCCAGGCGAAGGCGATGAGCAGCACGCTGATGATCGCGGTGAGCGCGGCGACCGCGGCGGCGACCCTCGGCCAGGGAGACGGTGCGGTGCCGGATGCCGGTGGGGCCTGTGTGGCCATGACTTCTCCTGGATCGTTGCCGGATCCGTTGACCGTCAACGGATCCGGCGGTGGGTGAAAAGAATGCGCGCGGTCAGGCCGTGGCCGATGCGCCCGAGCGCGCGGCCAGCAGCCGCTGCCGGTGCTGGTCATCGGTGACCCAGGAGTGCGAGCCGGGCTTGTGCGCTTCCTCGATCAGGTGCTTGATCGAGCTCTTGCACGCGAATTCCTTGACCTTCGCGCCCAGACCGCCGCGAATGGCGAACCGGTTGGCGGTGTCGTCCTTGCCGGCGAACTGGAAGATGCCCGCGCCGCGGCCCAGGCTGATGCACATGGCATTGAAGCGCAGGTGCACGTCTGCCGGGCGCTCGCCGGCGAGGCGGCTGAGGACCGTGTCGGCGGCCTGCGCACCGAGGCAGCCCGCGGCGTAGGCGCTCATCCGGAACGGCAGGTCCGACGGGGCCGCCGAATCCCCCGCCGCGAGAATGCGGTCATCGGCCACGCTGGTCAATGTCTCGTCGGTGAGCAGGCGTCCCGCGGCATCGGTGCGCAATCCGCTGCGGGCCGCCAGATCGGGTACGCCGAATCCGGCGGTCCAGATGGTCACCGCGCTCGGCACCAGGCGACCGCCGCTGAGCCGCACCACGGTCCGGGTCACCGCGGTCACCTTCGAATCGGGGCCGTCCAGCACGGTCACCCCGAGCTTGGTCAGTCGCTTGACCGCCGACCGGCGGCTGCGGGCGTGCAGGTACGGGCCGAGCACCCCGCCGCAGACCAGGGTGACCCTGCGGTCCTGTTCGGCCAGCTCGGCGGCGACCTCGATACCGCTGGGACCGCCGCCGATCACCGTCACATCGGCGGTGGCGGGTGTGGCGTCGAGCACCGGCCGCAGCTGCTGCGCCTGCTCCAGACTCGCTATCGGGTAGGCGAATTCGGCCGCTCCCGGCACGTGCGGGTGCGCGCTCTCGCTGCCCACCGCATAGATGAGGTAGTCGTAGCCGATGGTGCCGCCGCCGGCCAGGCGCACGCTGCGATCGCCCGCGTCGATGCGGGTCACGCTGTCGACCACGACCCGCACGCGGTCGGCCAGCACCTCGCGGTAATCGACCGCGGCGTCATAGTTTCCGGCCGCCATCTGGTGCAGCCGCAGCCGCTCGACGAACTGCGGGCGCGGATTGATCAGGGTCACCGTGACGTCGTCGCGCCGCATCAGGCGGTTGGCCGCCATGACGCCCGCGTATCCGCCGCCGATCACGACGACGTCGATGTTGCCGCTCATGGTGTCTCCTTCGCTCGAGGTGTTCGCGAACTTGACACCGCGGGACAGGAATTCCTGACACCTTGTGAGCGGGATCACGCACCGGGGTGCGGGTCGATCAGCACGCCCGGGTTGAGAATTCCGGCGGGATCGAGGGCGGACTTCGCCGCCCGCAGGGCGACGGCGAAGGGTTCGGGGCGCTGCCGGTCGTACCACGGGCGATGATCGCGGCCGACGGCGTGATGATGGGTGATGGTGGCGCCGCAGGTCTCGATCGCTTCCGACACAGCGGCTTTGATCTCATCCCACTGTTCGACGGTGCGTCCCCAGATACCCGCGGCATAGATCCCGAAGTACGGGGCCGGGCCGTCCGGATACACATGGGTGAATCGGCAGGTCACCACTCCGGTGACCCCGGCGGATCGGAAGGCCGACTCCGCAGCGGCCGGTACCGCGGCCCGCAGGGCGTCGAAACGGTCCCAGGTGCACGCGGTTTCGAAGGTCTCGACGATCATCGACTGTGCGGCCAGCGCATCACGCTGATACGGCATGCGCAGGAACGACGACCGCCAGCTTTCGGCCGCACCCGTGCGCGCCGAATCGGAATCGGCGGCGCTGTCGGTCAGGCGAACCCCGTCGGGAGCCTCTCCCCCGTACTCGCGGCAGATCGTCAGGGCGAACTCCATCGACGTGTCCACCGGATGATCACTGGATTCGAAACCCAAGACCAGAACCCCACCGGCAGAAGCGGTTCCAGCATTGATGAACGCCTCGACAGGGTCGAGCAGCCGGCAGTTGGCCGGATACAGGCCCGCCTGCGCGATCTCGCGAGTGGCCGCGACCGCCCGGCCGTAATCGCCGAACACCACCGACGCTCCGGCCCGCCAGCGCGGCCGCCGCCGCACCCGCATCCATGCCTCGGTGATCACCCCCAGAATGCCCTCCGAACCGAGAAACATCCGATCCGGCGAGGGCCCCGCCCCCGAGGCGGGCAACCGCCGCGACGCACTGACCCCGGCCGGCGTCACCACCCACATGGACTCGACCATGTCATCGATATGGGTGTACACCGTCGCGTAGTGCCCACCGGCCCGCCTCGGCGGTATTCCCCCACCCCCACCACGACCGACCCGTCATGACCGCCTCCTCGCACCGTCGAACCGACTCGACGGTAATTCCCCCGCCGTAGGCGCACAGCTTTTCGCACCGAAATGAGGAAGCGGCACGGCACTATCGCGCGGGATGTCACATAGGTGACATTCGGGAATTGACCACGCGAATCAGGCGGCGCAACGCCGGAAGTGTTTGCGGGG
This sequence comes from Nocardia sp. IFM 10818, assembly GCF_054655275.1. Classification (NCBI taxonomy): domain Bacteria; kingdom Bacillati; phylum Actinomycetota; class Actinomycetes; order Mycobacteriales; family Nocardiaceae; genus Nocardia; species Nocardia sp. IFM 10818. The sequence continues at coordinate 3,588,078 of NZ_BAAHJH010000001.1, read as the reverse complement.
CCTCTGTGACCGGGCGTATGGTGGCACGAATTGCTGCCGACGAGAAGCTACATATGATCTTCTATCGCCGTATCGGTTCCGCTGCAATGCATTTGGCGTTCGCCGGCGCTCTGGCCACTGCCGCGCTGGGGACGGCTCCGGGGATGTGGGCGCCGCCGGGGCCGGTCGCCGATCCGACGGTGCTGCGAACCGAATTGGTGCGCACCGAGATTCGCGGGGCGGGGTGGGAGCGGTTGCATATCGTGTCGGAATCCATGCGGCGGGTGGTGCCGGTGGATGTGTTGCACGGCGGGGGTGCGGGGCCGCGGCCGACGGTGTATCTGCTCGACGGGGTCGAAGCGGAGCCCACCTCCGATTGGATCACCGAGGGCGGGGTGCGGGAGTTCTTCGCGGGGAAGCCGGTGGATGTGGTTCTCACCAGTGGCGGCGTAGGCAGCATGTACGCCGATTGGCAGCATTACGACGCGAAACTCGGGCTCAATCGGTGGGAGACCTTTCTGACCGAGGAATTGCCGCCGATCGTGGAGAAGTATCTGGACTCGGCCGGGCGGCGGGCGATCGCGGGGGTTTCCATGGGTGCGCAGGGCGCCATGATGCTGGCGCAGCGCCATCCGGGGCAGTATGCCGCCGTGGCCGGGATGAGCGGATGCTATTCCACCGCAGACGATCTCGGCCGCGCCATCACCCAGATCATCGTCGCCTCGCGCGGTGGCAACGTGTTCAATCTCTGGGGTCCGCCGAGCTCGCCGGACTGGATCGCCCACGACAGCCTGCTCGGGGCCGAAGCGCTGCGCGATACGACCATCCACCTGTCCGTGGCCAGCGGAATGCCCGGCGCCCCGAATCTCCTCGCCCTCGCGCAGGCCCCGAATATCGGTGAGGCGCTGGCCGAGGCGGGCGGCGGCATCGCGCTGGAGGCCGGGGCCCGCGAATGCACCGAACGCTTCGCCCACCGGCTCGCCGAGCTGGGGATTCCGGCCACCCTGCACTACGCGCCGACGGGCCTGCACGCCTGGCCGGATTTCGCCGCCCAGCTGGGCCCGGCCTGGCAGACTCTCGCGCCCGCGCTGGGTGTCTCGGCCGATTGAGGCGTCAGCGGAATCCGCAGGTCGGTGGCGATTCGGGCTGAATGTCTGAGTCGCCTCTCGTAGAGTGGGGCTATGCGGTCCATTTGGAAGGGCTCCATCGCGTTCGGACTGGTGAATGTCCCCGTGAAGGTTTACACCGCCACGGAGGACCATGACATCAAGTTCCACCAGGTGCACGCCGCCGACGGCGGGCGGATTCGCTACGAGCGGATCTGCACCATCGACGGGCAGCCGGTGCAGTATTCCGATATCGACAAGGCCTACGAATCACCCGACGGCGATCGGGTGATTCTGACCGACGAGGATTTCTCCAAACTGCCCGCCGCCGAGAAGCACGAGATTCCGGTGCTGCAGTTCGTGCCGTCGGACCAGATCGATCCGATGCTGTACGAGAAGAGCTATTACCTGGAGCCCGATTCCAGTACACCGAAGGCATATGTGCTGCTCGCCAAGACGCTCGAAGCGGTGGACCGGGTGGCCCTGGTGCATTTCACGCTGCGGCAGAAGACCCGGCTGGGCGCTTTACGCGTGCGTGACGGCGTGCTGGTGCTCCAAACGCTGCTGTGGCCCGATGAGGTGCGCTCGGTCGCCTTCGACAAATTGGACGACGTACCCGAGCCGCGCAAACAGGAATTGCAGATGGCCGAAACCCTCGTCGACACCCTCTCCGACGACTTCGATCCCGGCCTCTACGTCGACGAATACCAGATCGAATTGAAGAAACTGCTCGACGAGGCCATTGCCAGCGGCAGCAGCAAGGTCACCCGCGCCCCCGAGGCCGCCGCCCCGGAAATGGACGCCGAGGTCGTGGACCTGGTCGCGGCCCTGCAGCGCAGCCTGGAGGCCTCCGGCAAGCGGGCCCCGGCGAAGAAGACGGCCGCACCGGCGAAGCAGGCGACCAAGGCCACCGCGGAGAAGAAGCCCGCCAAGAAGGCCGCGGCGAAGAAGGCCCCGGCCAAACAGACCCGCAAGGGCGCCTGATAGCACATGCCCGCCGCCGGTCGCGGGCCGGAGCGGTTCGCGACGTTCCGGCACACAACTGGCAAAATGCCGGGCATGGAATCCGACATAGCCATCGTTCCGATGGGTCTCGGACATCTGCGTCAGGTCATCGACCTGGGGTACGAGGTGTTCGATACCTCCGCCAAGCCCTACACCTCGTGGTCGCTGACCTCGGTCGCCGAGCACCTGGACAGTGCGGGCCGCTCCTGCTGGGTGGCGGTGGACTCGGATCGGGTGGTCGGGTTCGTGCTGGCGTCCATGGAGTTCGAGCTGCGCGACGACTGGGCCTATCTGGAGTGGATCGCGGTCTCGCCCGATATGCAGGGGCGCGGCGTGGCCGGCAAGCTCATGACCGCCTGCTGCGACACCCTGTTCAAGCACGGCGCGCGGCGCATCGTCACCGATGTGGAGCTGCACAACTCCGCGTCGGCGGGCATGATGCGCAAGAACGGCTTCACCGAGGGCACGACCGTCACGCTGTTCGTGCGCAACAATCCCGACGAGGCCCTGTCGGAGAACGACGAGCAGATCACCCTGGGCCCGGGCACCAAGCGCGATCTCATTCGGCGCGGCCGCATTACCGGCGACGGACGACACGGGCGGCCGAAGAACTGACCGCGGCGCGCGGGCGAACTTGTCGGACCCCGCCGCTACGGTGGGCGCATGACTGTCATCGACGACGTGATGATCGCCATCAACGATGCGGTAACCCTTGGCCGCCAAGGCAATACCGCACAAGCCCGGGAACAGCTCAGCGAGCTGTGGGAGACGATGGGCCCCGATGGCGATCCGCTGCACCGCGTCACGCTCGCGCACTTCATGGCCGATCTCCAGGATCACGCCGCCGACGCCCTCACCTGGGACCTCCGCGCGCTCGACGCCGTGGACTCGCTCACCGATGAGCGCGCCCGGCAGCATCACGCCTCGCTGAGCGTGCGGGGCTTCTACCCGTCCCTGCACCTCAACCTGGCCGACTGCTACCGCCGGCTGGGCGCGTTCGACACCGCCCGCAGGCATCTCGACGCCGCCCGCAGCCGGGTGGACGCCCTCGACGACGACGGTTACGGCCGGGGCGTGCTGGCCGGGATCGGGAATGTCGAAGCGGCACTGGCGGAAGGATCCACCGAGCGGCTGCCCACGCACTGAACCGCGGTGGCGGCCGAGACGAAATACGATGGGGCGGTGGACACCGACGAGGGCGACATCGGCGAGGGGCTCGACCCGCTGCGGGTCAACCGGGAGAACTGGGACGCCCGCGCACCGATTCACGCGGCCAGCCGGTTCTATCGCGATCATGACTCGTCCTACTGGTTCGCGCCCTTCGAGTGGGATGTGCTCGGGGATGTGCGCGACCGCGACGTGCTGCACCTGCAATGCCATCTCGGAACCGAGACAATCGAATTCGCCGAGCGGGGGGCCAGAGCGGTCGGCCTCGACTTCTCCCCGGAGACGGTCCGGTGCGCCCGCGAGCTCTCCGGTGACGCGGTCGAGTACGTGTGCGCGGATGTGTACGACGCGCTGAATGCGCTGGGGCACAGGCAATTCGACATCGTCTACACCGGCAAGGGCGCACTGTGCTACCTGCCCGATCTGCCGCGGTGGGCGGGCATTCTCGCCGAACTGCTGCGACCCGGCGGATTGGTCTACATCGTCGAGTTCCACCCCTTGCTGCATGCGCTGGCGCCCACACCGCCGGCCGGAGTCGATCCGGACGCGCTCGTCCTGCACGAGGACTATCTCGAAGGGCGGGGCGCGCAACGCCGCGACAGTTCGCACACCTACACCGACGGCCCGCCGCTGACCGCCGACACCACCGCCTACGAATGGCGCCACGGACTCGGCGAGGTAGTGACCGCGCTGGTCCGCGCGGGACTGCGCATCACCGACCTCACCGAGACCGACACCCTGCCGTGGCCACGCTGGTCGCGCATGGTCCGCACGGACAACGACTGGTTCCGGCTGCCGCCCGCGGACCCCATCCTGCCGTTGCTGTACGGACTGGCGGCCACCAAACCGGCCGGGGAGCCCGGTCGGTCCTCCTGATCGGCGGCCGTTAGGCCCGCCGGGCCTCGGCCAACGCGCGCTCCTTTCCCTCCCGGAAGAAATCGATCAGGCTCTGGACGGTGCCCGCCTCCGAACGCGGGCGCATGGCGCCGAAGGGCGCATTCCAGAACTCGCCCGTGCGGCGGGTCCACGGACCCACATACGCATAGGGCTGCGGGTGCTCCCAATCGCCCGGGGAGACACCGTAGTTCACCTCGTCGACCGCCACCGACAGATCGAAGTGCTCCGGCCACAGCACCGGCGCCTCGGCCGCGAATCTTCGCAGCGCGGTATCCCCCACCGCGAACCAGTCGTGCACCGTCGCCGCCGCGTCGGTATCGATGGTGAAGGGCTCGTCGGCATCCATATTGGTGCCGTCGGAATAGAGTCCGTTCGGTGGTCCGTCGGCCTCGAAGCCGGCGGCCGTCGCCAGATCGCGGTAGGTGCCGTGCAGGCGCAGCCGGCCCTCGGGCCAGACCAGATCGGTGCCGGTCACCGACACCGGCCATTTGACGCCGGTAAATCCACCCAGGACGATTCGCATGCGGATGCTGCCGAACCGCCGGTACTGCGGGCCCGCGATCAGCAGTTCCGCCGCCGCGTGCAACGCGAACCGGGTGTCTTCGTAGGTGATGTCGTCCACAGGAAAATCATCGCCGGGACGCCGGGCGTGTTGTCGTGAAATCGCGTCCGGTCATAGAAAAGTGCGCCGCGCCGAAGGATTCGGCGCGGCGCACGGGTTTGATGCGATCAGCTCGCGTTTTCGGTGCAAGCCGACAGGATGACCTTGCCCTGACGCGGCGAGGCGGAACCGGTGTCCGGGAACGCCGGGGCACTGGTGCCGAGCACCTCGATCGCCTTGGTCTCGGCCTCGGACTTGTTCGGCGCCCACGCCCAGCCGAAGCGGGTGTCGGCGCCCTGGGCGACCGCACCGCAGGCATTGGCGAAGTGCACGACGACCTCACAGTCGCCGCCGCCGCACTTGCTGATGGCAGCGCTGTCCGCACTCCCCCAGCTCGTGTAATTCACCGCATAAGCGACATTTCCGGTGCTCCGCGAGAGCGCCAGAGCGCCGTACAGATCGCCGGCGGTTGCGGTGAAGCCCGGCTCGCCTTCGGCCGCCGCATGGGCGGGTCCGGCGGCCACCGCACCCATGGCGGCCATCGACGTGACAGCGAGGCCCATACCGGCCTTGCGCAGCAACGACATTCGATACTCCCCGTGCTGGTTTGTAATAACGGGACGAATCATGTCCGAGCCCACCCTGATTGTCCAATCCAACTTCGAGGTTTAGACCCGGCGCATAACGGATACGACTTTCCCCAGCACAACCGCCTCATCACCATCGATGATCGGATAAGCCGGATTGCGCGGTTCCAGATACACGTGCCCGTTCCGGCGACGGTACACCTTCACCGTCGCCTCCCCATCGATCATGGCCGCCACGATCTCCCCGGAATGCGCTTCCCGCTCCTGGCGCACCACCACGATGTCGCCATCGCAAATGGCCGCGTCGACCATCGAGTCCCCGCGCACCCGCAGCCCGAACACCGTCCCCCGCCCCACCAACTCCCGCGGCAGCGACAGCACATCGTCGGTGTGCTCCTCGGCCAGGATCGGAGTGCCCGCCGCGATATCGCCGACCACCGGCACCGGCACCGAATCCCCCGCCGAGGCCGCCTGCTGCGGCGCCGCCTTCAGAAACAACCGCACGTCCATGGGCCGCGTCACCGACTCACTGCGCTTGAGGAACCCCCGCTCCTCCAACTCCTTCAAATGCTTCGACACCGAAGACGTCGACTTCAACCCCACCGCATCCCCGATCTCCCGGCTACTCGGCGAATACCCGTGCCGCTGTACCCAATCGCGAATCGTGCAGAGAATCCGCTGCTGCCGCTCCGGCAGCGTGGAGGTATCGAGATGCTCGAACCCATCGAAGTCGTCGTATCCGGTCACCGGGGCATCCTAATGGCGCACACGCGAATACAGCGGTATCGCCACCTTGAATAGGCTGGCCGTCGTGCAGGATCACGAGAAGTTGTTCGACCGGGTGCGCGGAGCACTGCTGGGCGGGGCGATCGGCGACGCGCTGGGGTGGCCCATCGAATTCCTGTCCCTGGCGCAGATCCGGGATCGGTATGGGGCCTCCGGGGTGACGGGTTATTCGCCCGGTCCGGTGCCGGGTGCACCGCAGGCGATCACCGATGACACACAGATGACGCTGTTCACCGCGGAAGGACTGCTGCGCTGTCCCGCGGGCGCGGACCCCGCACCTGTGCTGCGCAACGCCTACCTGCGCTGGCGGGACACCCAGCAGCAGGACAAGCCCGCGCCGGATGCCGACGGATGGCTCGCGCGACAGCAATTCCTCTATGCGATGCGGGCTCCGGGCCGAGCCTGCATGAACGGTCTGCGCCGACAAGCCGAGGGCTACCTTCCCGCTCTGGAATTCGGCGAACCCGGCCCCGTGAACCCGTCGTCCAAGGGCTGTGGCACGGTGATGCGCTCCGCCCCGTTCGGCCTGGCCGGCCTCGGCCCGGACCGTGCCTTCCACGCCGCCATGCGCTGCGCCCAGCTCACCCACGGCCACCCCACCGCCTACCTCGCAGCGGGCGCGTTCGCCATCCTGATCGACAGTGTTCTCTCCGGCGCCGAACTACCGATCGCCCTGCAGGACACCATCGCTCGCCTCACTACCATGCCCGCCGCGGCGGAAACCATTACCGCCCTCACCGCCGCGCTGACGGTCACGCAACTCGGTCCGCCCACGCCGGAGCGGGTCGAACAGGTCGGCGCGGGCTGGGTGGCCGAGGAATGCCTCGCCATCGCCGTCTATTCCGCGCTGTACGCCTACCGCACCGGTGACGTGCGCGGTGGCCTCCTGCTGGCCGTCAACCATTCCGGCGACTCCGACTCCACCGGTGCCGTAGCAGGAAACCTCATCGGCGCGGTCCACGGCGTCGCCGCCCTCCCGATGGAGTGGATCGCCCCACTCGAGGGCCGCGACGAGTTGTTCCGCGTAGCGGACGATCTCGTCCTCAACTTCTGCTACAACGACCGCTCCGCCCTCGACGACCGCTACCCGCTCGACACCACGCCGCTCGCTACAGCGTGAAAACAGCGTGGGCCGACACCTTTCGGCGCCGGCCCACGCTATTGCGATATGCCCGAGTTCGGATTCGGGCTAGACGGTGAATCCCAAGGCGCGGAGTTGTTCGCGGCCGTCGTCGGTGATCTTGTCGGGGCCCCACGGGGGCATCCAGACCCAGTTGATCTGGAGGTCTTCGACCAGGCCGCTGCGGACCAGGGCGTTGCGGGACTGGTCTTCGATGACGTCGGTCAGGGGGCAGGCCGGGGACGTGAGGGTCATGTCCAGTTTGGCGATGCCGTCCTCGACCTTGAGGCCGTAGACGAGGCCGAGGTCGACGACATTGATGCCGAGTTCCGGATCGACGACGTCGCGCATCGCCTCCTCCAGGTCCTCGAGGAACTGGATCTCCTCGGCGGACAGCTCGACCTCGGTGGTGGTTTCGGTGGTCGGCTCGGTGTCACTCATCGGACTTCTTCTCCCCATTGGCCATCGGCAGTGTGGTCTCCGCTGCGGAGGTTATCCGCACGACGGCGTCCTTGAACGCCATCCAGCCCAGCAATGCGCATTTGACGCGCGCCGGGTACTTGGCGACGCCGGCGAGGGCGATGCCGTCGCCGATCACGTCCTCGTCGCCCTCGATGGTGCCGCGGCTGGTGACCATCTCGTCGAAGGCCTCGACCACCTTCAGCGCCTGCTGCAACGGCAGGCCGATGACCTGATCGGTGAGGATCGAGGTGGAGGCCTGGCTGATCGAACAGCCCTGGCCGTCGTAGGAGACGTCGGCGACGTCACCGTTGTCGTCGAGCTGGACGCGCAGGGTCACCTCGTCGCCGCACGTCGGGTTGACGTGGTGCACCTCGGCGCCGAACGGCTCTCGCAAGCCGCGGTGGTGCGGGTGCTTGTAGTGGTCCAGGATCACTTCCTGATACATCTGCTCCATGCGCATGGTTTATGCAACTCCGAAGAAGCTCTGAGCCTTCCGCACCGCCGCGATCAGCGCGTCCACCTCGTCGAGGGTGTTGTAGACGGCGAAGGAGGCGCGGGCCGTGGCGGCGACGCCGAAGCGGCGGTGCAGCGGCCAGGCGCAGTGGTGGCCCACCCGGATGGCGACGCCCTCGTCGTCGAGGATCTGGCCCACATCGTGGGCGTGGATGCCGTCGACCACGAAAGCGACCGCGCCGCCGCGGTTCACAGTGTCCGTCGGTCCGATGATGCGCACGCCGTCGATCTTGCCCAGCCCGTCCAGGGCCGCGCTGACCAGCGAATGCTCGTGCGCCGCAACGGCATCCATGCCGATCTCTTCCAGATACCGCACGGCCGCGCCCAATCCGACCACCTGCGAGGTCATCGGCACGCCGGCCTCGAAGCGCTGCGGCGGGGCGGCGTAGGTGCTGTGGTCCATGAAGACGGTCTCGATCATGGAACCGCCGGTGATGAACGGCGGGGTCTGCTCCAGCAGCGAGTAGCGGCCGAAGAGCACGCCGACACCGGACGGGCCGAGCATCTTGTGGCCGGAGAAGGCGGCGAAGTCCACGCCCAGCTCCCGGAAGTCCACCGGCATGTGCGGCACCGACTGGCAGGCGTCGAGCACCGTGAGCGCGCCGACTTCCTGTGCGCGGCGCACCAATTCGGCCACCGGCGCGACCGCGCCGGTCACATTGGACTGGTGGGTGAACGCGACGACCTTGGTGGCGGGCGACAGTTCCAGCGAATCCAGATCGATGCGCCCGTCCTCGGTGACCCCGTACCACTTCAGCGTCGCACCCGTGCGGCGCGCGAGCTCCTGCCACGGCACCAGATTCGCGTGATGCTCGAGCTCGGTGATGATGATCTCGTCGCCCGGGCCCACGTGGTACGGGAACCGGTCGTCGGCGAAGGCGTAGGTCACCAGGTTCAGCGATTCGGTCGCGTTCTTGGTGAAGACGATCTCGTTCGCGTGCACGCCCACGAAGCGGGCGATATCGGCGCGTGCGCCCTCGTAGGCGTCGGTGGCCTCTTCGGCCAGCTGGTGAGCACCACGGTGCACCGCCGCATTGCGCTGGATCAGGAAATTGCGTTCAGCATCCAGCACCTCCATGGGCCGCTGCGCGGTGGCGCCCGAGTCGAGATAGACCAGGGGTTTGCCGTCGCGCACAGTGCGGCTCAGGATCGGGAAGTCGGCCCGGATCCGGGCGACATCCAAGGCGGGCACCGTAGTGGTCATATCTACGCTCCTACAGCAGCAGAGGTGAAACGCACGTAGCCATTCGCATCGAGTTCTTCGGCCAGCTCCGGCCCGCCCTCGGCCACGATGCGGCCGTTGACGAACACGTGCACGAAGTCGGGCTGGATGTAGCGCAGGATGCGGGTGTAGTGGGTGATCAGCAGCACGCCGCCGTTCTCCCGCTCCTTGTAGTTGTTCACGCCCTGCGACACGATGCGCAGCGCGTCGACGTCCAGACCGGAGTCGGTCTCGTCGAGGATGGCGATCCTCGGCTTGAGCAGGCCCAGCTGCAGGATCTCCTGGCGCTTCTTCTCACCGCCCGAGAAGCCCTCGTTCACCGAGCGCTCGCCGAAGGCCGGATCGATCTCCAGCTCGGCCATGTTCTCCTTGACTTCCTTCACCCAGGTGCGCAGCTTGGGCGCCTCGCCGCGGACGGCGGTGGCGGCGGTGCGCAGGAAGTTGGAAACCGAGACGCCGGGAACCTCGACCGGGTACTGCATGGCCAGGAACAGACCGGCACGCGCGCGCTCGTCGACCGACATCTCCAGCACGTCCTCACCGTCGAGGGTGATGGAGCCCGAGGTCACGGTGTACTTCGGATGCCCGGCGATGGCGTAGGACAGGGTCGACTTACCGGAACCGTTGGGGCCCATGATCGCGTGCGTCTCGCCCGAGCGCACGGTCAGGTTGACGCCCTTGAGGATCTTGATGGGCTCGCCGTTTTCGTCGGGGTTGGCGACCTCGACGTGCAGGTCCTTGATTTCCAGGGTGGTCATCGAATTCGAATTCCTTTGCGGGGAGGGAAAGTTGGTGTCAGACGCCGACAGCGGCGAGCCGCTCAAACTCCGACAGCGGCGAGCTCGGCCTCGATGGCCGCCTCGAGCCGCTCCCGGACCTCGGGGACGGCGATCTTCAGGATGATCTCGTGGAAGAAGCCGCGCACGACCAGCCGTCGCGCCGCCTCCTCCGGAATACCGCGCGAGCGCAGGTAGAACAGCTGCTCGTCGTCGAAACGCCCGGTGGCCGCGGCATGTCCGGCGCCGACGATCTCGCCGGTCTCGATCTCCAGGTTCGGCACCGAGTCGGCGCGCGCGCCGTCGGTGAGCACCAGGTTGCGGTTCACCTCGTAGGTGTCGGTGCCCTCGGCGGCGGCGCGAATGAGCACATCGCCCACCCACACGGTGTGCGCGTCCGGCTTCGACGAGGACGGATCGCCCTGCAGCGCACCCTTGTACTGCACATTCGACTTGCAGTTGGGCTGCGAGTGATCGACCAGCAGGCGCTGCTCGAAGAACTGGCCGTCATCGGCGAAGTACAGGCCGAGCAGTTCGGCGTCGCCGCCCGGACCGTCGTAGCGCACATTGCCGGTCAGGCGCACCACATCGCCGCCGAGGGTGACATTGGTGTGCCGCAGCGTGGCGTCGCGGCCCAGCCGGGCGTGGTGCGCGGTGACGTGCACGGCGTCGTCGGCCCAGTCCTGCACGATGACGACATTCAGCGCGGCGCTGTCGCCGAGCACGAATTCCACGTTCTCCGCGTAGGTTCCGCTGCCGCGCTGGTCGACGACCACGGTGGCGCGGGCGAAATTGCCCAGCCGGATCTGCAGGTGCCCGTAGGCGACCTTGCCTGCACCCGGACCGGTGATGGTCACGGTGACCGGCTCGGCCACTTCGGTTTCCGCGCCGACCGACACGATGGTGGCCTGTTCGAAGCCCGAGTACGCCTGCGCGGCAATACGATCGGTGGGCACGCCGCCCTGGCCGAGGCGAGCGTCGCCGCGCTCTACGGTCTCCACGGCGACGCCGGCGACCTCGGTCACCTCGACGGCGGCCCGGCCGTCGCGCACGGCGGTGCCGTCGTGCAGGCCGTTGAGGCGGCGCATCGGCGTGAAGCGCCACGCCTCGTCACGGCCCGAGGGCACCTCGAAGGCGTTCACATCGAACGAGGCGAACACCTCGCCCTTGTTCACGGCGGGGGTGCGAGCCTCAGCGGCCTCGGCAACGTTCTCGACGGCCATCAGCCGACGGCTCCTTCCATCTGCAGTTCGATCAGGCGGTTCAGCTCCAGCGCGTATTCCATCGGGAGCTCCTTGGCGATGGGCTCCACGAAGCCGCGCACCACCATGGCCATGGCCTCGTCCTCGGTGAGACCGCGCGACATGAGGTAGAACAGCTGATCCTCGGACACCTTCGAGACGGTCGCCTCGTGGCCCATGGTCACGTCGTCCTCGCGGATGTCGACGTAGGGGTAGGTGTCGGAGCGGGACACGTTGTCCACCAGCAGCGCATCGCACTTCACGGTCGACTTGGACCCGTGCGCGCCCTTGTTCACCTGCACCAGCCCGCGGTAGGAGGCGCGGCCGCCGCCGCGCGCCACCGACTTGGAGATGATGTTCGAGGAGGTGTGCGGCGCCAGGTGCAGCATCTTCGCGCCGGTGTCCTGGTGCTGGCCCGCGCCGGCGAAGGCGATGGAGAGCACCTCGCCCTTGGCGTGCTCACCGGTCATCCACACGGCCGGGTACTTCATGGTGACCTTGGAGCCGATATTGCCGTCGACCCATTCCATGGTCGCGCCCGCCTCGGCCTTGGCCCGCTTGGTGACCAGGTTGTAGACGTTGTTCGACCAGTTCTGGATGGTGGTGTAGCGGCAGCGGCCGCCCTTCTTCACGATGATCTCCACGACCGCCGAGTGCAGCGAGTCCGAGGAGTAGATCGGCGCGGTGCAGCCCTCGACGTAGTGCACGTAGGCGTCCTCGTCGACGATGATCAGCGTGCGCTCGAACTGGCCCATGTTCTCGGTGTTGATCCGGAAGTAGGCCTGCAGCGGGATGTCCACGTGCACGCCCGGCGGCACGTAGATGAACGAGCCGCCCGACCACACGGCCGAGTTCAGCGCGGAGAACTTGTTGTCGCCCGAGGGAATGACCGAGCCGAAGTACTTCTGGAACAGCTCCGGGTGCTCCTTGAGACCGGTGTCGGTGTCGAGGAAGATGACGCCCTGCTTCTCCAGGTCCTCGCGGATGGAGTGGTAGACGACCTCGGACTCGTACTGTGCGGCGACACCGGCCACGAGGCGCTGCTTCTCCGCCTCCGGGATGCCCAGCTTGTCGTAGGTGTTCTTGATGTCCTCGGGCAGGTCCTCCCAGGTGGCGGCCTGCTTCTCCGAGGAGCGCACGAAGTACTTGATGTTGTCGAAGTCGATGCCCTCGAGGTTGGAGCCCCAGTTCGGCATGGGCTTCTTGTCGAAGATGCGCAGCGCCTTCAGACGGAAGTCGAGCATCCATTCCGGCTCGCTCTTCTTCGCCGAGATGTCGCGCACGACCTCCTCGGACAGGCCGCGCTTGGCACTGGCACCGGCGACATCCTTGTCGGCCCAGCCGTACCCGTAGTTGCCCAGGGACGCAATGGTCTCTTCCTGGGTCAGCGGCTGCACCTGGTCGGTGGTCGTCGTCATTCGGCACTCCTTCCGGAGTCGTGTGTAGAAGTCGTTGCGGGCTGTGCAACGGGGGTTTCTGCGGTATTCGAGGTATGTGTGGGCATGAGCGTCAGCGGCACATGCGTGGTGCAGGCGCAATCGCCGTTGGCGATGGTGGCCAGGCGCTGCACGTGCGTGCCGAGCAGCTCCCGGAAGGCCTCCAGCTCGGCGGCGCACAGCTCCGGGAATTCCTCGGCGACGTGCGACACCGGGCAGTGGTGCTGGCAGATCTGCACTCCCGCACCGACTTTCCGGGTGGACGCGGCGAAACCGGCGTCGGTGAAGGCCTCCGCGATCTCGTCGGCCTTGGCCGCCGTCTCCTCCGGCGTATGCCTTCCGAGACGGTCGATACCGGCGACGATGACGCCGACGCGCTTGCGCGCGAACTCGACGATGGCCTTGTCGCCGCCGATCTCGCGGAGCTGACGCATGGCGGCACCGGCGAGGTCATCGTAGGCGTGACCCAACCGGCCCCTGCCGGTGGCCGTCAACTGGTACTGCTTGGCGGGACGACCGCGGCCCTTCTGCTGCCACGCCGCCGACCGGGTGGCGCGGGCCTCGCCCGATTCGATGAGCGCGTCCAGATGCCTGCGCACCCCCGCCGGAGTCAGTGCCAGCCGCTCGCCGATGGCGGTCGCGGTGATCGGGCCTTCCTCCAGCAGCAGCTTGATGACGGCCTCGCGGGTGTGTCCCTCGCCCGCCGGCGCGGGCACGACAACAGTCCGGGCGCCCTTTCGGCGCCCGGTGCCTGTCTCCGCGTTCCGCAAACCCACGGTTTTCACAACATCAGTGTGACGGAATTCCTTCCCCGGTTCCAGGAAGGGTCACCTTACTTGACGCGTATTCCCGGTGTGAAACATTCCACACCGGGTTCGCGCCGGTCAGGCGGGCGATCCGGCAGGTTGCAGATGGGCCAGCAGGAGCTTGATGAGCAGAACCGGAGCCACCCAGGCGAGCACGGCGGGGAGGCCGAGGGGAATCAAGAGCGCCAGCGTCACGAAGGCGAACCCCGCCGGGAGCCGCAGTTGCGCCGGGACCACAAGAACGAATACCGCGCCGAGCAGGGCGAGAGCGTAGAGCGCGGCCGCGCTGAGCCAGCCGAAATCGGGGACGACGAGCGCGAGCAAGAACGGCTGCACATGGATGGCAACGAAGGTCAGGTGGTGCCGCCCGGCGCGGCCGGGGCGGTGGAAATGCCGCGTGGCCGAGGCGGTGGCATTGACGACCGCGCCGCCGCACAGGTCGAAGGCGACGACGGCGATCACGGCGACGGCCAGGACGGACAGTTCCGCGCGCAGCGCGAGCGCGACGGCGCCGGCCGAGCCCAGCAGGGCGGTGCCGTAGCAGAGCAGTTGTTCGCCGCGGGTGGCGTCGGGGGCGATGAGATGGTCGCCGAGGGTCCGGGTGTTCATGCGCGCTCCCGCAGTCCGTCGAGGCAGATATCCAGAATCGGCTGGGCCAGCCGGTCGATGGGGACCTCGGGGTCGACGAGCCATTGCAGCAGCACGCCTTCGATGACGCCGACGATCACCGTCGCGTGCGCCTCCCCCAGGTCGGGACGAATCTCCTTCAGCAGCAAGCCGATCGCCTGCCGGTGCTCGCGGTAGACGGTCTTCATGTAGTCGGTGGCCCACAGGTCCAGCAGGATCCGGGCGTGCTCGGGCCGGCTCGAGATCAGTTCGAGAATCCCGCGCACCAACTCCTCGAACCGGGCCAGCGGCGGTGCGCCACCCTCGAGGATGTGCCGGACCATCTCTTGCGAATCGCCGCTGTACTGATCGAATGCCGCATCCAGCAACGCATCCCGGCTGTCGAAGTACAGGTACACACTGCCCTTGGCGATCCCGGCCTCGGCGGCCACATCGTCGATTCGCGAGGCGGCGAAGCCTTTTCGCGCGAAAACCCGGACCGCCGCCGCCAGGATCTCCTGCCGTCTCGCCGTCTTGTCGACCTTCTTCGGTGACATCCACACCCCTTATTATGACTGACTATTCAGTCATAATAAGGGTCGGGCGGCCAAGAAGTCCAGCAGTTCCCGCGCGACGACGTCGGGATTCTCCTCGGGCAGAAAGTGAACGCCGCGCACGGCTTTTCCGCGCAGATCGGTGGCCACCACCGTGGGCGCCACCGCCAACGCCGGGAATGATCATGCGCTGGACCGTGGAGCGGCGTGGGCGACTAGCGCACGGCGATCAGTTTCAAGGGGGTTTCCAGGAGGGCGTCGAGGGAGTCGTTCCAGGCCACGGTGCGGGTGGTGACCGCGGACGGGTCGAAGCGGCCGGCGGCGACGAGGTCGAGGATGGGCGGGATGGCGGGGCGGGCGTGGGCGCGGCCGGTGTGGAAGGTGCAGCAGCGCGAATACATTTCGAAGACCGGCATGGGGACGTCCTCGAGTTGCACGCTGACGCTGGTGCACCAGCCGTCGTTGGCGGTGGCGTTGACGGCGGCCCGGAGGGCGGTGGCGCCGCCGGCGGCTTCGACGGTGACGGAGAAGCGGCCTACTCGTTCGTCGGGTCTGCCTTCGATGGGCTCGGCGCCCAATTCGGCTGCGATGGACAGTCTTTCCGGGTCGGTATCCAGGTAGACGGTGCGCGGTGCGCCGAGGGCTACGGCCAGACCGGCGGCGTAAAGGCCGATCGACGGGGCCGCGCGACCACCGAGGACGAGCACCTCTGCGTGCGGGTCGGCCGCCAGCTGCGGCGCCACGGCGCGGTAGGCGTCGGGGATGTTGTCGCTGGCGCTGGCGACCGCGACGGGGTCGACACCGGCGGGGAGCGGAACGAGCATGCTGTCGGCGTGCGGGACGAGGGTGCGGTCGGCCCAGAGGCCGCCCCAGTTCACGCCGCCCAGCGGGCCGAGGCCGAAGGTGGACATGAACGGGTGGGCGGTGCAGTTGCCGGTGTTGCCGCGCAGGCAGGACGGGCATGCGCCGCAGGAGATTTGGAAGGGGACCACCACGCGGTCGCCGGGTGCGACGGTGCGCACCTCGTCGCCGACGGCGACGACTTCGGCGACGCACTCGTGGCCGAAGGGGTAGGGACCCTCGAGGGGGAAACTTCCGCGCAGGACGGCGGGGTCGATATCGCAGGTCGCCACGGCGATGGGGCGGACCAGCGCCTGATCGGGGGCGGCGAGGACGGGTTCGGGGCAGTCCTCCCAGTGCAGTGCTCCGGGACCGTCCAGCATTAATCGCTTCATCGACCGATCATCGCTAGAACGTTCTTTCTAGACAACCCACCCTAGGGGTGAGAATCACTCGGCGGCAGCGACTTCCGGACCCGCGGGCGCGAACCCCGCACCGTTGGCCGCGGCTTCGGCGAGACTCAACCGGATCAGCCGGGCCATGGCCGCCGAAACGGTGTGCAGCGGTTCATCCGAGCGGCGCACCCGCGCGAGAATCGTCGCCCCCTCGTAGGCGGCCACCACGGTGGTGGCCAGTTCGCGCGCCTCCCCCGCCGGCAGCCCCAGATCGGCGAGCAATTCCGCGAACCCGTGCGCCATGGCATCGAATGCGGAAACGCATGCGGTGCGCACGGATTCGACATCGCTGCCGCCGTCGAGAGCGGGGGTGCCCACCGGGCAGCCCGCGGTCCAGTCCGACGCTTCGAGTCTCGCGGCCATGAAGTCGAACAATGTTGCCGCCGTGCCGAACACATCCGCGGGAGCCTGCTGGATCATCCGGCCCACCAGCACCCCGGTTCCGGTGATGGCGGAGACCGCGATCTCCTCCTTGCCGCCCGGAAAATGGTGGTAGATCGAGCCATACGGCAGCGAGGCCGCCTCGCTCAGCTTCTTCAGACCGAAGCCGTGATAGCCGTGGCGGGCTAGCAGCCCGGCCGCGGCCACCTCGATTCGGCGTTTCGACTCGGAAACCATTTATCCAGGGTAGGAGGGCGGACCGACATAGATCGGGCGAATCGGCCAGTCGGTTGAGTTGCGAGACTCAATCTGCTTGCACCGGCTGCACATTCGCATGCCAGGCGGGTTTCGATCCACGGGCGGCCGGTACATCGGTGAGCGTGGGCCGCGAGAAGCCGGTCGTACCGGCCCGGCTGGATGGCCGTGGTTACGTTCAGGGCCCGAGATCCGAAGAGCACAAGCTCGGGTTGCCGCCGCTTCCTGGTTTGCGCTGCGCGCGCCGGGAGCGAGGTCTCCCGTGACGCGGCGACACAGGAGCACCGACCGACCGCGGATCGAAAAGCTCCTACTAGGCTTTGCGGACGTGGCGGTAGTGGAGGGCGCGCGGCGCAAAGTCATCGACGTAGGACGCCGGGCCCTGGGCCTGGACGTCCCCGCTGACGATCACACCGTCGCCGTACTGCACAGCGTCGAAACCGAGGTCCCCGGCCTGGACCGGCGAGAAACGCTGCAGTTGATGCGGATCCGCCTGCTGGGGGCCACCGGCGCGGTGATCATGGCCATTTCCGCCCTGGGGGTGGGCGCGCAGCCGGTGCACCAGAATCCGACCTCGGGGCTGCGGGTGCTGGGGTTCTTCGCGCGAGCGCACACCTCGACGCTGGCCATGTGCATGATCGGCACGGTCGCGGTGATCATGGCCTGGCTGCTGCTGGGGCGGTTCGCCGTGGGCGGGTGGGGCGGGAATCCGCGGCATCGGCTGAGCCGGTCGCAGATGGATCGGACCTTGCTGCTGTGGATCATTCCGCTCAGCGTGGCGCCGCCGCTGTTCAGCAATGACGTGTACTCCTACCTGGCGCAGAGCGAGATCGCGGCGCGGGGGCTGGATCCGTACAAGGTGGGGCCTGCCGATGGACTCGGGCTCTACAACGTGCTGACCAACAATGTGCCCAACATCTGGCGGGAGACGCCGGCGCCGTACGGGCCGCTGTTCCTGTGGATGGGCAAGGGCATCGCACTGGTGACCGGGGACAACATCATCGCCGGCGTGTGGCTGCACCGGCTGCTGGTGCTGGCGGCGGTGGCGCTCATGGTGTGGGCGCTGCCGCGGCTGTCGCGGCGGTGCGGGGTCGCGCCGGTGAGCGCCCTGTGGCTAGGGGCGGCGAACCCGCTGGTGCTCTTCCACCTGGTCGGCGGCGTGCACAATGACGCGCTCATGCTCGGGCTCATGCTGGCCGGGCTGGAGTTCTGCCTGCGAGGGATCGACGATCTGCGATTGTCGGATCGGCGGGCGTGGCTGCTGGTGTTGTTCGGGGCGGTCGTCATCACGCTGTCGTCGACCATCAAGATCACGTCATTGATCGCGCTGGGATTCGTGGGGATGGCGCTGGCCCGGCGGCTCGGCGGCGGATTCAAACGGGTGATCACGGTGGGGGCCGGGCTCGGCGTGATCGCGGTCGGGGTCACGTTGTTCGTCGTCACCGCAAGCGGTCTCGGGTTCGGCTGGATCTTCACGCTGAACACCGCCAATGCCGTGCGCAGCTATCTGTCGCTGCCCACCGCCATCGGGATAGCGACCGGATTCGGCGGGGTACTGCTGGGATTGGGCGATCACACCACCGCGCTGCTGAGCATCACCCGGCCGATCGCGAGTGCGGTGGCCGCGTTCGTGATCGTGCGCATGCTGGTGGCGACCTGGACCGGGCGGTTGCATCCGGTGGGTGCGCTCGGGGTGTCGCTCGGCGTGCTCGTGCTGCTGTTCCCGGTGGTGCAGCCGTGGTATCTGCTGTGGGCGATCGTGCCGCTGGCGGCGTGGGCGAACCGGCCCGCCTTCCGGGTTCCCGCGGTCGCGCTGTCGGTCATCGTGAGCGTGCTCGTCATGCCGCGCGGCGCGGACTTCTATGTCTTCCAGATCGTGCAGTCGGCCATCGCGACCGTGATCGTGGGGCTGCTGTTCATCTTCATCACGCGAAATGCGCTGCCGTGGCGCAATCAGCCGGGGGTGTCGGCTCCGTCACAGGAGCCCACGGCCTACGGTGTCTCCTCGTGACCGCAGCCTCCGGACCCGCCGTGCGCATCGACGGCGTCGTGAAACGCTACGGCGAGACCACCGCGGTGGACGGGATCAGCTTCGAACTCGAACGGGCGCAGGTGCTCGCGCTGCTCGGGCCCAATGGGGCGGGCAAGACCACCACCACCGAAATGTGCGAGGGGTTCGTCCGCCCGGATGCGGGAACCGTGCGGGTGCTCGGGCTGGATCCGATCGCCGATTCGGACACGCTGCGGCCGCGCATCGGGGTGATGCTGCAGGGCGGCGGGGCGTATCCGGGATCGCGGGCCGGGGAGATGCTCGACCTGGTGGCCTCGTATTCGGCCGATCCGCTGGATCCGGACTGGCTGCTGGACACGCTCGGGCTGAAGGATGCGCGGCGGACGCCGTATCGGCGGCTCTCGGGCGGGCAGCAGCAGCGGCTCGCCCTGGCGTGCGCGCTGGTCGGGCGGCCCGAGATCGTGTTCCTCGACGAGCCGACGGCGGGATTGGACGCGCAGGCACGGCATCTGGTGTGGGAGCTCATCGACGCGCTGCGGCGCGACGGGGTGAGCGTGCTCATGACCACGCACATGATGGACGAGGCCGAGCAGCTGGCCGACCAGCTGGTCATCATCGATCACGGGCAGATCGTGGCGCAGGGCACGCCCAGTGAGGTCACCTCGCAAGGGGCCGAGGGCCGGCTCGCGTTCCACGCGCCGCCGAAACTCGATCTGAGCCTGCTCGAAGCGGCGCTGCCGGAAGGGTTCGCGCCCAAGGAGATCAGCGCGGGCTACTACCTGCTGCAGGGCGACATCACCCCGCAGGTGCTGGCCACGCTCACGGCATGGTGCGCGCGAATCAATGTGCTGCCCACCGATATTCGCATCGACCAGCACCGCCTGGAAGATGTGTTCCTCGAACTCACCGGACGGGAGCTACGCGGGTGATCGACACCGCCAACCGGTTCGCACCCGGCACCTTCGCCCCCGACCCGCGACCCACCACGCGGGCGAAGATGCTGGCCGCCCAGACGCGCCTGGAACTGATCCTGTTGCTGCGCAACGGCGAACAGCTGCTGCTCACCATGTTCATCCCGATCACCCTGCTGATCGGCCTGACGCTGCTGCCGCTCAACGGCCTCGGCGACCACCGGGTCGAACGCGTGGTGCCCGCGGTGATGATGGTGGCCGTCATGTCCACCGCCTTCACCGGCCAGGCCATCGCCGTCGGCTTCGACCGCCGCTACGGGGCCCTGAAACGCCTGGGCGCCACTCCCCTCCCCCGCTGGGGCATCGTGGCGGGCAAGTGCGCGGCCGTGCTGATCGTGGTGGTCCTGCAATCAATTCTGCTGGGCGCCATCGGTTTCGCGCTGGGCTGGCGGCCGTCGATCTCCGGCCTGCTCCTCGGCGCGGTCGTCATCGCCCTCGGCACCGCCACCTTCGCCGCCCTCGGCCTGCTCCTGGGCGGGACGCTCAAGGCCGAAATCGTTCTCGCCCTGGCGAATATCCTCTGGTTCGTCATGCTCGGCATCGCCAGCCTCGTCCTCATGTCGGACGACCTCCCCAGCGCTGTGAGCCTGCTCGCCCGCGCGGTCCCCTCGGGCGCCCTGTCGCACTGCCTCGAACAGGCGCTGCGCAACAGCATCGATTGGTACGGCGTCGCGGTTCTGGCCGCTTGGGGCGGCATGAGCGGCTGGCTCGCGACCCGCTTCTTCCGATTCGACTGAGCGCCATTCGCACTGGTCGGGTCACACGGCAGCGACCACGACACTAGTCGGGGTTCGGGGCAGCGGCCGCGATACCAGTTGGGGGCTCGGGGCAACGGCCACGACACCAGTGGGGGTTCGGGGCAACGGCCACGACACCAGTGCGGGTTGGGGGGCGAAGCCCCCGAGAGGCTCCTGGGGGTTCGGGGGCGAAGCCCCTGAGAGTTTCGAGAGTTGTACTGACTCTTACGCGTTGTAGTAGGCCGGGTGCGGGGGGCTGATCGCGTCCCGCTACCATCGGTGCGTGCTTGCTCGCGCATTCCAGCGATTCGCCGATCTGTTCCCGATGCCCTCGCTTCGGGCGCAGCGCTTGATCGCCTTCGCGGTGATCCTCACCCAGGCCGGAATCTCGGTGACCGGAGCCATCGTCCGCGTCACCGCCTCGGGTCTCGGCTGCCCGACCTGGCCGCAGTGCTTCCCCGGCAGCTTCACGCCGATGGCGGTGGCCGAGGTGCCGGTGCTGCATCAAGCCGTCGAATTCGGCAATCGCATGCTGACTTTCGTGGTGACGCTGTTCGCGGCCGCGGTGGTGATCGCGGTGACGCGCGCCAAGCGGCGGCGCGAGGTGCGGATCTACGCGTGGCTCATGCCCGGCGGCACCGTGGTGCAGGCGATCATCGGCGGTATCACCGTGCGCACCGGACTGCTGTGGTGGACGGTCGCGGTGCACCTGCTGGCCTCCATGGTCATGGTGTGGCTGGCCGTACTGCTCTACGCCAAGATCTGCGAGCCCGACGACGGCGTGCAGACCGTGCAGGTGCCGAAGCCTTTGCGGCTGCTGACCGTGCTGAGCGGCGTCCTGCTCGCCGCGACCTTGATCGCCGGCACCCTGGTGACCGGCGCCGGCCCGCACGCCGGTGACAAGAGCATCGAACGCCAGGTCGAGCGCCTGCAGGTCGAGATCGTCACCCTGGTCCACCTGCACGCCGAACTGCTCGTCGCCTACCTCGCCCTGCTGGTCGGCCTGGCCTTCGGCCTCGCCGCCGTCGGCATGAATCGCGCGATCCGGGTCCGGTTGTTCGTGCTGCTGGCGCTGGTGTGCAGCCAGGCGCTGGTGGGCGTGGTGCAGTACTTCACCGACGTCCCGGCCGCCCTGGTCGCGATTCACGTCGGCGGTGCGGCGGCCTGCACGGCGGCCACCGCGGCGCTGTGGGCGTCCATGCGTACCCGCGAATCGGTGCCCGCCGAGAAGCGCGAACCGGTCACCGCCTGACGGCCCGCCGCTCGTTGCTGCACCGCTGGACGGCCCGCCGCTCGTTGACGTTCGGCTGTCGGGCGTCAGCGGCTACCGCCGATCGGCTACGGCGACACGGCCGGTCGCGAGCACCCGCGACCGGCGTACCGGAACCTCGAGGGCGCGGGCCACGACCAGCAGGTCCTGATCGGTGACGATGTCCAAGCCGTGGACGGCGAACAGGGCGTGGATCTGTTCCGGCGTCCACGCCGACCGCAGGCGTTCCTGCGCTTTCGATCCCGATCGACCGCCCGCGGCGAGGAACATCCGCAGCCCCCAGCGCTTCAGCAGCGCCGACCCCGACGCCGGGGTCGGGTAGGTGGCGATGAGGCGGCTGCCGGGCGCGGAACGCCGGTCGATGATGTCGAGCGTGCGCTCGACCTCCGATTGGGTGAGATAGGGCATGACGCCCTCCCAGATCCAGGTGGTCGACAGATCCGGCTGATGCCCGGAGGCTTCGAGCGCATCCCCCAGCGCGTCGCGCCCGAAGTCCACCGGTACGAAGGCAACCGATTTCGCGATCGGCTCCAGACCGCCGAGCCGCGCCTGCTTGTCCGCCTGCGAGGCGGGTTGATCGACCTCGAACACCGCGGTCGCAGCCAACCCGGGCATCCGCCACGCCCGTGCGTCCAATCCCGCCCCCAGCACCACGAGCTGCGGGTTGCCCGCCTCCACGACCGCCTCGTCGATCGCCACCGTGCGGGGGACGAGGATCTCCATTGTCGCCCTGAGCGTTTCGTACCTGATCCGCTCCCCCATCCGGCGCGGCTCGACCTCCCCGCGAGCCTGTTCCACCTCCGTCAGCTCCCCCTCGCGCAACAATCGCGCCGCCACCGGATCGGCGAATCTCCCCACCGCGATCCGCCCGTCGCCGATCGCCCGCGCCTGACAGACCAGCACAGCGGTCCGGCTCGCTTCGTTACCTGCCATAACGAGCAATTATGCTGCCGCACCCGCCCGGTATCGCGGCGGATGCGACATTCCGTCGCCGTCAGGGCAGGTCGGCCACGACCACCCGACTGTTGGCGAGCCACTCGGGCGCCTCATACGGGATCTCCAGCGCGCGAGCAATGCTCAGCAAATCCTCGTCGGTGTCGATTTCCAGGCCGTGAGCCGTGCACAGGGCGGCCATCTGCGCAGGCGTCCACAGCGACCGAATACGTTCCTCCCGTTTCGCCCCGGCGGTGCCGGCCACGGCCATCCAGAGCCGGACTCCCCACGGCTGCAACAGCACCGTATGCAGAGTGGGCGTCGTATAGCCGGCGATCACGCGACTGCCCGGTGCGGAGCGGGCGACGATGGCTCGGAGTGCGCGTTCCACGTGCGGCTTCCGCAGATACCGCAGTCCGCCCTCCCAGATCCACGTCGTCGGCTCCGCCGCCAGCTGCCCGGCCGCCTCGAGCGCGGATGCCAGTGCGGCACTGCCGGATTCCACCGGCACGAAGCGCACCGACGCCGCGGCCGGATCCGCATCCCCGATACGGTCGCGTTTGTCGGCCTGTGCCGCGGGATGGTCGACCTCGAAGACGACGGTCCAGGCGAGTTCGGCCATGCGCCAGGCCCGCGCGTCGAGCCCGGCCCCGAGCACCACGAGCTGCGGATTGGCGGCCGCCCGCACCGCGTCATCGATCACGACCGTGCGCGCGGCCAGGATGTCCGCCAG
The DNA here is from genome assembly GCF_054655275.1 of Nocardia sp. IFM 10818. Lineage (NCBI taxonomy): Bacteria > Bacillati > Actinomycetota > Actinomycetes > Mycobacteriales > Nocardiaceae > Nocardia > Nocardia sp. IFM 10818. Next base: position 3,564,628 of record NZ_BAAHJH010000001.1, on the reverse strand, counting down.
TTCGGCGAGCATCCGGTAGCGCAGCCACGCCATGGTCCGCTGTGGTTCGGCGGCGCTCCGGATCCGTTCCACGGCGGCCCGTTCCGGAGCCCGCAACATCCGTATGGAAACCGGATCGGTGAACCGGCCGACCGCCGTCCGGCCATCCGCGACCGCACGAGCCTGGCAGATCACGATGCCGGACCGGCACATCATTGCCCGGCCCCCGCCAGCAAGGCCCCCGCCGCGACCGCCTCCACAATGGCGAAGAACCAAATCGGATAGAACGCCGTCCGCGCATCGAGCACCGCCGACACCACCCGCCCCAGCGCCATCCCGCCCAGCGCCGCCGCGACCGCCACCATGATCCCTTCCCGCAGCGATCCCGGATTCACCGCCGCCACAATCAGAATCGCCGCCATCGCCACCCCGAACCCGCCGTACACGGCCCGCACCTCGTAGCGCGCCCGGACATCGTCGGTCCGCAGCCCGAACGGCCGCACCGTCGCCCCCGGGGCCACCAGCGCATACCCACCCATGGCCAAGAACAACACGGCCACAATCACAGCGATGACGACAGCCACGACAACCTCCACTCCGAATACGATTCCGAGTCAGCATGCAAGCCGGACCGCATCGGCCGCTTCCACAAACCTGCTATCGACGACTCCTCCCGCGCAGGCGACCGAATCGGCACCGCGACCTGCCCGGTATCGGCGGCGCGCCCGCCCACCTCGGGTCGCCGATCCCGGGGACGAGTTCGCGACAGAGCGACGGACGGCCACGGCCGCCGCATCGCGCGCGGGGACGGGCCGTGGACGGCGAACAATGGACGCAGGCCGAAGGTTCGGGCGGCGGGTCTCGACGGGCGAAGGCCGGAGCAGAAATCGTTGCGGCAACGGCGGAGGGCACGGACGGCGGGCGGTAGCCTTCTGCTCGGTTCGATCAGGAGGTTGGCGGTGGCCGCTGCGGCGAGGAGCGAGGGTGAGCCGCGTGCCGGGCCCAGGGTGTGGCTGTGGGCCGGGCAAGCGCTCTATGTCGGTGCGGCGCTGGATCTTTCGCCGCATTCCGGATCGGTGTGGTGCCTCGCGATCGGTATCGATCGGCCGTTCACCGTGCGGGTCGGGGACAGTCGCCCGCTGGCGGTGCGCAGTGCCCTGATTCCGCCGCGCACCACCCATCAGCTCATCGCCGAGGGCGGGCGGATGGTGTTCTGCTATCTGGATCCCGCATCGGACCGCGCGCGTTCCTGTCGCGAGCGAATGGCGCACTGGCAGGACATGATCGGTGCGCGGCACGCGGAGGAGCATCGTTTGGCGGTTCTCGGTGCGGCGCTCGGCCACGACTCCACACAGCCCGCCGATGAGCGCGCGGCCGAGTTGCTCGAGCTGGCGGCGCCCATCACTCCCCATGTCGTCGACGAACGCATCGCCGCGGCCGCGCGGGCGCTCCGGGACGATCCGGCGGGGGCCATTCCCGCGCGCGAGCTGGCAACCCGTGCGGGATTGTCGGAATCGCGGTTCCTGCATCTGTTCCGGCAGGAACTCGGCACGAGCTTGCGCCGCTACCGGCTGTGGGTTCGGCTCATGCATGCGGCGACGCTGTCGGCCGCAGGCCACAACCTCACGACGGTGGCGGCCGAGGCCGGGTTCGCCAGCCCTTCGCATCTCGCGGATCGGTTCCGGACCACATTCGGGCTCTCCGCGACGCGGCTGATCGCCACCGGCGTGCGGGTGCGCACCTGCCCGCCGCAGTAGCCGGTCAGGTGCAGGCGGGTGACGGGACGGCGCCGGCGGTGAGGATATTGCAGGCCCAGGCCGAACTGATGCGCCAGGCGCCGTCGATCGCGACGAAGGGGACGACCATGGGGGACTTGCCCTGTGGGGTGGCTGCGAGGCCGAGGGCCATGAGGGATCGGTTCACCGCCGTGGCTCGGGATACCTCGAAGTTGGTGTCGTACTGGGCGAGGACGGTGGCCAGGCGGGTGATCAGGTCCGGGTCCTTGTCGTCGTCGGCGACGCGGAGGGACTTTTCGGAGGCGGGGATGGCGGGGTCGAAGGCCTGGCGGAGTTGGGCGTCGAGTTCGCTTGCCGTCGGTACTGGGGGCGGTGGATCTTCCGGGGCCGCCGCCTCGCCGAGAGTGCCGGGGTAGAGCTCGGTGACGATTTCCTTCCAGATGTCGTCGGCGCGCAGCCAGAGCAGGCGGGTGAACTGGTTGACGACGACGGCGATGGAGACGTCGCGGTCGGGGAGGTAGGCGATGTAGGTGGTGTAGCCGGCTGTGGTGCCGCTGTGGCCGAACCACCGGCCGGAGACCATGACGCCGAGGCCGTAGGACAGGCCGCCGCGAGCCTGGGTGGATTGGGTTCGGGCGTGCTGGGTTTCGGGCTTCAGGAGGGTGCCGCGGCCCAGCATGCCGGTGTATTCGGCCAGGTCGGAGATGGTGGACACCATGCTGCCGCCCGCACCGTACAGGACCGGGGCGGCACGGCCGGTGACGTCGGACGGTGTCTCGTCGAAGTAGGCGTAGCCGCGGCTTTCCGGGGCCGGCATGGCCGCGTCGACGGGGTAAGCGGTTTCGGTGAGGCCGTAGTCGGCGACCAGATCGTTGATGACCTCGTGCACCGGTTTGCCGGTGACCTTTTCGAGGACGAGGCCCAGCAGGTAGTACTCGGAATTGGAGTACGCGGTGCGGGTGTTCGGCGGTGTCGCGTACTGCGGATTGCCGGTGATCGCGCGCAGCCGGTCGCCCTCCTGCCAGCCGAGGGTCGGCGATTTCGCGTCCAGCTGTTCCTGATACGCGGCCTCGTGGTCGAGATCGTAGACGCCGCCGCGCATGCCGAGCAGATCCCGCAGGGTGATGGCGTCGCCGTAGGGGATGCCGTCGACGTAGCGGTTCAGGCGGTCGTCGAGGGACAGCGTGCCTTCGTCGGCCAGGCGCAGGATGGCGGTGGCGGTGAAAGTCTTTGTGACGCTGGCGATTCGTACCGAATCGTGGACGCCGGCGGGGCGGCCGGTCGTGAGGTCGGAGGTGCCGTATGCCCTCACGTAGGCGCCCCGGTCCGGATCGACCACCGCCACCATCGCGCCCGGGATGAGCGCCGCCGTCATTCCCGATTCGACGATGCGGTCGATGGTGGCCGCCGCATCGGCGGGGAAGGCCGGGGTGTCGGCGCTGTTCCCGCAGCCCGCCAGGAAGGCGGCGAGCAGCACACCGACCACACCGATTCGAGCAACTCTGATCAATCGATTGCTGCGGTAAATGGCTCGTCCCCCTTCGGTTCTCGTTCGAGAGTACCGAAGGGGGACGGAACGCCTGGTTACCCGCAGCCGCGTGATCAGAAGTTCTGCCACTCCGGCTTGTTCGCCACCGCGAAGCGGTAGTAGTCGATCGCCTTCAGGTTGGCCGCCGCATCCGGATCCACGATCACGGTGACGTGCGGGTGCATCTGGAGGATGGAGGCCGGGCAGAAGGCCGAGACCGGACCTTCGACGGCGGCGGCCACGGCTTCGGCCTTGCCCGGACCGGTGGCGATCATGACGAGATGGTCGGCGTCGCTGATGGTTCCGAGACCCTGGGTGAGGACGTGGGTCGGCACCTGGCTCAGGTCGTCGTCGAAGAAGCGGGCATTGTCCTCCCGCGTCTTCGGGGTCAGCGTCTTCACGCGGGTGCGCGAGCGCAGCGACGAGCCGGGTTCGTTGAAACCGATGTGCCCGTTGGCGCCGATGCCCAGGATCTGCACCGAGATCCGCCCGGTGCCGGCGATGGCGCGCTCGTAAGCGGCGGCGGCGGCCGGAATGTCGGCGGCCTGCCCGTCGGGGCTGTGCACGTCGGCGTCGTCGAAGTCCACGTGCGAGGTGAACTCGTCGCGAATGAACTGGGCGTAGGACTGCGGGTGCCCGGGCGGCAGGCCGATGTATTCGTCGAGCAGGAAGGCCTGCACGCCTTGGAAACTCAGTTCCCCGGCCTCGTACTGCCGGATCATCTCCCGGTAGGCGCCCAGGGGCGAGGAGCCGGTGGCCAGGCCGATGGCGCGGGCGCCGCGGCGCACATGGTCGGCCATGATGCGGCCGGCCAGCACACCGGCTTCGGCCGCGTTGTCGGTGATCACGAGTTCCATGCGAGTCCGTCCTTGTACACGGTCAGTGGGGTCAGGTGGTGGTCGGCGAGGAGCACATCGGCGTTCATACCCGCGCGCAGCGAACCTACGCGGTCGGCGAGCCCGAGCAGCCGGGCCGGAGTGGCCGCCGCCGCGGTCGCGGCCGAGGTCAGCTCGACTCCGGCGTGGAAGACCGTGCGCCGCAGCACATCCGCCGCGGTGGCGGTGCCGCCCGCGATCGCGCCCTCCCCGTCCGGGTCGTACAGCCGCGATACCCCGTCCTGCACGACGACGTCGAGCACACCGAGGTGATAGCGCCCGTCGGGCATGCCCGCGGCCGCCATGGCATCGGTGATGAGGGCGAGATTGTCCGCGCCGATGGTGTCGAACACCATGCGCACGGTGCCGTCGGCCAGGTGCACGCCGTCGGCGATGACCTCGGCCACCACATCGCCGCGCCCGGCCGCCGCCATGGCGGCGGTGAGGAAATTGGCGTCGCGATGGGCGAGTTCGGGCATGGCATTGAACAGGTGGGTGATGGACACCCGCCACCCGCGTTTCATGGCGTGCACCGAATGCTCGTAGTCGGCGACGGTATGCCCCAGCGACAGCACGATATTCGCGTCGGCGAGCACATCGGCGAGCTTGTCGAAGTTCTCGGTCTCCGGGGCGATGGTCACCGCCACGATGCGCCCGCCCGCGAATTCCACCAGCCGGGCCAGCATGTCGGGATCGCCGGGCACGATCCGCTCGGGATCGTGGGCGCCCCGGCGGTGTTCGCTGATGAACGGGCCCTCCAGGTGGATGCCCGCCAGCAGCCCGGTGTCCACCGCCGCACCGAGCAGGCCGATGCGTTCGCGCAGTTCGTCTTCGGTCGCCGAGACCAGGGAGGCCACCAGGGTGGTGGTGCCGCGGTCGCGATGGAAGTTCGCGGCCGCGGCGATGCCCTCGGCATCGGTTTCGGGGAAGCCGTATCCACCGCCGCCGTGGCAGTGCACGTCGATGAGCCCGGGCAGAATGATCGGCGGTTCCTCCGGAAGATCCGGCAGTTCGCCATCGAATTCCGTTGCCGGGCCGACATAGTCGATCATCGGGCCGTCGAAGGACACGACTCCGTCGGCGAGTTCGCCCACCTCGGTGAGGGTGACGACCCGCCCGCGCAGGATCGGCATCAGCTGGCTCGCCCCAGCGCTCTCCGCGCCGCCGCCAGGGCGTCGTCGGCGGTCCGGGCCGCGAGCACGCCCGCGGCGGCGGCCTTGCACTGTTCGAGGGTGACCTCGGCCAGCGCCGCCCGCACACCCGCCAGTGAGCGCGGGGCCATGGACAGCGTCTCGACGCCGAGACCCACCAGCACACAGGCGAATTCCGGATTGGACGCGGATTCGCCGCACACACCCACCGTGACCCCGTGCGCGCTCGCCCCGTCGACCACCAGCGCGATGGTCGCGGCCAGCGCCGGCTGCCACGGAGTGTGCAGCGCCGCCAGCGCAGACGACATGCGATCCGCGCCGAACAGGTACTGCGACAGGTCGTTCGTACCGATGGAGAAGAAATCCACCTCCGCGCCGAGCTGCCCGGCGCGGATGGCCGCCGCCGGAATCTCGACCATGATGCCGCGCGTGTCGATCCCGGTCGCGCGGGCGCGGGTGGCGAAATAGTTCGCCTCCTCGACGGTGGCGACCATCGGCGCCATGACCTTGACCGGGGTGCCGGTGGCCTTGGCGGCGGTCTCGATCGCGGTGAGCTGGTCGAGCAGCGCCCCCTCATCGACGCTGCTCAACCGCAGGCCGCGCACACCCAGCGCCGGATTCTCCTCCTCCGGCAGGTTCAGGAACGGCAGCGGCTTGTCGGATCCGGCATCGAGGGTGCGGACGGTGACCGGCCGCTCCCCCATGATCCGGAAGATCTCGGTGTATTGGGCCGTCTGCTCGTCCACGGTGGGCGAGGACTTGCGGTCCAGGAAAAGGAATTCCGTGCGGAACAGGCCGACGCCCTCCGCACCGAGCTCGACGGCGAGCCGCGCGTCGACCGCGCTGCCCACGTTCGCGAGCAGCGGCACCGCGTGCCCGTCGGCGGTGCGGCCCGGTCCGGTCGGGGCATCCGCCTGCCGCGCCCGAACCGCCTCGACTTCCGCGCGCCGCTCGGCACTCGGCGCGATGTCCACGGTGCCACCGGTGCCGTCGAGAACCACTTCGGTGTCCTCGGCGATAGCAACGGCGCCCGGACAGGCCACGACAGCCGGAATGCCCAGCGCCTTGGCCAGAATCGCGGTGTGCGAGGTCGGCCCGCCGGCGACGGTCAGCAGCCCGACCACGATCTCGGGATTCAGCGTCGCGGTATCGGCGGGCGCGAGATCCTGGGCGGCGAGCACGAAAGGCACGGTGCTGTCCGGGATTCCGGGCGGATCCACGCCCAGCAGCTCGGCCACCACCCGCTGGCCCACGTCCCGCAGATCGGAGGCGCGCTCGGCCATCATGCCGCCGAGCGCGGCGAGCTGTTCGGCGAAGTGCGCCACGGCCTCGGTGACCGAGTGCGCGGTGGGCCGACCGGCCCGGATGCCCGCGCGCACCTGATCCAGCAACGCCGGATCGGCGGCCAGCGCCGAGGTCATGAACAGAATGTCCGCGGCCGGCCCCTGCGCGTCCAGCGCCTGCGCGCTGTAGCGCGCGGCGACGGTCTCGAAAGCGGTTTCGGCCCGGGAGATCTCGGCGTCCACGTCGCTCCCGGGAGCGTCGTCCGGCGAGGTGACGGGCGCGGACGCCAGCCACTTCACCGGTCCGAGCGCCACTCCGGGAGCGGCCGCGACACCGCGCACCTCACGCGTCAAGATCGGTCTCCAGCAGCGTCACGAGCTCGTCCAGGGCCGCGTCGGCCCCGTCCTCGGCGTGCAGGGTGACCTTGTCGCCCTGCTTCACGCCGAGGGTCATCACCTGCAGCAGGCTTCCGGCGGCGACCGGGTCCTTGCCGTCGATCGAAATCGTCACGGGGACAGGGGAAGCGGCAGCGGCCTTGGCGAAAAGCGCTGCCGGACGGGCGTGCAGACCGGTCTTCGACGCAACAACAGCGGTGCGAGTGATCATTCTTTGACGTTCTCCTTCTCGATTTCCGCCTCGTCCGCTTCGCGGCCGGGGGTCTGCAAGTTCCAGCGTCGAATAATGAAGCTGAAGGTGAAGTAGTACAGCGCCGCGTAGCCGAGACCGATCGGGATGAGCCACAGCGGTTTGGTGGCGATGCCGAAGTTCAGCAGGTAGTCGATGCCGCCCGCCGAGAAGGTGAAGCCGTCGTGGATACCCAGCGCATTGGTCAGCGCCAGCGCCGAACCGGTGAAGATGGCGTGGATGAACAGCAGCGGCCACGCCACGAAGATGAAGGCGAATTCCAGTGGCTCGGTAATGCCGGTGACGAAGGCGGTCAGACCGGTCGACAGCATGATGCCGCCGATCATCTTGCGGTTTTCCGGCTTGGCGGTGCGGTAGATGGCCAGGGCCGCGGCGGGCAGGCCGAACATCATGATCGGGAAGAAGCCGGTCATGAAGGTTCCGGCGGTCGGGTCGCCGCTCAGGAAGCGCGGGATGTCACCGTGCACGCCGTTGTAGTCGCCGAGGGTGAACCACACCACGGAGTTGATGATGTGGTGCAGCCCGAGCGGAATCAGCATTCGGTTGGCAAATCCGAAGACGCCGCCGCCCACGACGGAGTTGTCGGCGACGGATTCGCCGAGCCAGGTCAGGCCGGAGTTGAAGGCGGGGTAGATGAACGAGGCCACGACACCGATCACCACGGCCGCGCAGGCGGTCAGGATCGGCACCAGGCGACGTCCCGAGAAGAACCCGAGATAGTCGGGCAACTGCGTGCGGTGATAGCGCTGCCAGAGGATGGCGGCGGTCAGACCCATCACGATGCCGCCGAGGACACCAAAGTTGACCAGGGCTTGCGCACCCTTGGAATCGGTCTTGCCCTCCAGCACGATCGGCGCCATGGCCTTGGTGACGCCGTTGAAGGCCAGGTAGCCCACGACCGCGGCCAGGGCGGTGGAGCCGTCGGCCTTCTTGGCCCAGCCGATGGCGATGCCGACCGCGAACAGCAGTGGCAAATTGTCGAGCAGCGCGCCGCCCGCGCCCGCCAAGACGTCGGCGACGGTCTTCAGGGCCGACCAGCGGCCGAGCATGTCGTCCTGTCCTAGTCGTAGCAGCAAACCGGCAGCAGGTAGCGTGGCGATGGGCAGCATGAGGCTGCGGCCGAGCTTCTGCAGTCCGGACAGGTCGATTTTCTTGCGCGTGCTAGGTGCAGCAGCGGTATCGGCCATGGCGGGTCCTCAGGATCTGTGAATAGGGTCACGCACATGTATGGTGACTGGTTATAACCAGAGATATACTGGTTATAACCAGTTTTGTCCACTCGACACGCTCGGAGGAATGATGTCCAAAGTCGATCAGATCGTCGCCGGCCTTGGTGGCGTAGATAACATCGTCGAGGTCGAAGGCTGCATCACGCGCCTTCGCGTCGAGGTGAAGGACTCCGGTCTCGTCAAGGACGCTGACCTCAAGGCCGCCGGCGCCCACGGTGTCGTCAAGGCCGGTAACGCCGTGCAGGTCGTGGTCGGCCCGACCGCGGACGCCCTCGCCGACGACATCAACGATCTCCTCTGACCCGTCGTGAACACTCAGATCCTCGCGCCCCTGGACGGGCGCGCCATGCCGTTGTCCGAAGTTCCCGATCCGGTGTTCTCCGCGGAGATGGTCGGATCCGGCGTGGCCATCGAACCGCCGGACACCGATGAGTACATCACCGTGGTCGCCCCGATCGCGGGTGCGATCGTGAAGCTGCACCCGCACGCCGCGGTCATCGTGGACGATGCCGGGCGGGGTGTGCTGCTGCACGTCGGCATCGATACCGTCGGCAAGCCCGACATCTTCGAGGTGAAGGCCGCCGAGGGCGATCGCGTGCAGGCCGGCGACCCGCTGGTCATCTTCTCCCCCAATGCCATTCGCCGGCTCGGTCTGAGCGCCGCGGTGCCGGTGGTGGTGATGGATACCGCCCCCGGTTCCGCGCAGGACGCGGTCACCGGACCGGTCAGCACCGGCGCGGTGCTGTTCTCGATCTAGGCGCCCACCAGCAGACGACGTCAGCCGCAGCCGAATCGGGCTGCGGCTCAGTCATATCGGGGGTTGGTCGCGCCGATGCTCGGCCGCGCCGAGTCACGCCGACTATCGGTCGTGCGTGGCCTCAACCATTGTGCAGTTCAATGGGTTTGGAGCTGAGATCATGCTGCGGCTGGGCGTTGTCCCCGGCCGACACCGTCATGTAGACCTGGTACCGGTCGGCCCGGTACCAGGAATGCGCGTGTTCCACGCAGCGGTCCCGCGAGTAGGACATGCGATCGAAGGCCAGCAGCGGGGATCCGGTATCGGTGCCCAGCCAGCCCGCGTGCCGCTCGTCGGCGGCCACCGCGCGCACCGTCTGATCGGCGCGATCGACGGGGCAGTCGTATTCGTTGGCCATCAGCGAGTACAGCGATTGGGTGAGATCGCGATCGAGCAGTCCGGGCAGCAGATCGGCCCGGTACCAGCCGTCGTCGATGGAGATCGGCAGCCCGTCGGCCAGCCGCAACCGCACCAGGTGGAATGCCTTCTCATTGGCGTTGAGGCTCAGCGCGGTGGTCGACGCCGGCGGCGGCACGGCGTAATCGGTATGCAGCACAACGGTACTCGGCGTCCGTCCGAGCCGGCGCATATCCTCGCTGAAGGACGCCATGTGCAGCCGGGAGCGCGCCACCCGCTCGGCCACGAAGGTGCCCTTGCCCGGAATGCGGGTGATGACGCCCTCGGACTCCAGCTGCCCCAGCACCTCGCGCACCGTCATGCGGCTGACCCGGTAGTCGTCGCAGAGCTGACGTTCGCTGGGCAGCATCTCGCCCGGACGCAGCTTCGCGCACAGGGTCGTCAGCGCCGATCGCAGCTGCGCCTGCTTGGTTACGCGTCCCGCCACGTCATCCTCAGGTTTTCCGTTTCCCCCGCTCGCCGCGGGCTCATCGAGGCCTACTTCTCGTTGCGCGCCTTGGGGAATCGCTTCTGGCGGGCGACCCAGCCGGCCATCCTGGCCCAGTGGCTCTTCTCGGGGGTGACGATGGAGGTCAGCTCGCGGTCCCACTCGTCGGCCTCGGTGAGCCCGTCGATGGCCTCGACCAGCGCCTTGGCGGTGGCGAGATCGGCGACCACGCGATCACCGAGGATGCCGTCCTTGCCGACCAGCGTGACCCGCACGCCGATGCGCCCGATGGGCTGCAGCACCGCGGTCGCGGAACCGCCGTGCTCGGCGATGAACCCCTTGATGGAATCGACGATGGACGGCGACAACTTCACTGGTGCCGGTGCGGTGGTAGCGCTCATGTGAGGGAGTTTACCCATCGGTAAAGCAGAGTCCATGAGCCACCGCGAACCTCACACCGTGGCGGGGTGTACAAACGGATGATGCGCGCCATTCAGGTTTCCGAGCACGGTGGTCCCGAAGTCCTGCGGTCGGTCGAGGTTCCGGATCCGGAGATCGGTCCCGGGCAGTTGCTCGTGGAGACCGAGGCCATCGGGATCAACTTCATCGACACCTACATTCGCACCGGGCGGTATCCGCAGGCCGTGCCCTACATTCCGGGCGGCGAGGGCACCGGCGTCGTGGTGGCGATCGCGCCCGATGTCACCGAATTCAAGGTCGGCGATCGGGTGTGCTGGGCGGCGGCTCCGGGCAGTTACGCCGAGAAGGTGGCCGTGAACGCGGCCGTGGCGATTCCGGTGCCGGCCGGGGTGGAGGCGCCGGTCGCGGCTTCCATACTGCTGCAGGGCATGACGGCGCACTACCTGATCGAATCGATCTACAAGCCGGAGCCGGGCGAGACCGTGCTGGTGCACGCCGGGGCGGGCGGTGTGGGCCTGATCCTCACCCAGCTCCTCGCCGCGCGCGGCATCCGGGTGATCACGACGGTGTCCACCGATGACAAGGAGAAGCTCTCCCGGGAGGCGGGCGCCGCCGAGGTGTTGCGCTACGACGACGAGATCGCCACCCGCGTACGGGAACTCACCGACGGCGTGGGCGTCGCGGCGGCCTACGACGGCGTCGGCAAGGACACCTTCGAAGCCAGCCTCGCCTCCCTGCGGGTACGCGGCACCCTCGCGCTGTTCGGCGGGGCCAGCGGCCCGGTCCCCCCGTTTGACCTCCAGCGCCTCGCCGCCGCCGGCTCCCTGTTCGTGACCCGGCCGACCCTCGCCCACTACACCCGCGATCGCGCCGAATTGCTGTGGCGGGCAGGCGATATCCTCAACGCCCTCGCCGACGGGACACTGACCATCCGAATCGGCGCGACCTACCCCCTGTCCCAGGCCGAGCAGGCGCACCGCGATCTGGAAGGACGCAAGACGACCGGTTCGGTCGTCCTGCTCCCGTGAACACCCGGATTGCCGCTCAGCCCCCAACCTTGGTCCGAGCGGCAATTGCCCGGCGCGCCAGCATAATCCACCGCCGCCGCCGACCATCCGTCGCGGTATCGCCGGGCGAGGTGGCGGGACACCGCGCGCCGTCCCGAGGGGCAACGAAGTCTCCGGGCAGCCGACGAGGCCCTGGCGGGTCCGGTTTCGGCGCGGTGATCAGTAGTCTCGGCCGGTGAGGCCGCGGTAGACGAATCTGGTGAGGCCGTCGATGGCCTGCTGGTCGGTGAGGTCGACCGTGCCGTCGTCGACGGCCTGCAACAGGCCGGTGGTGAGCAGGAACATCATGGCGAGGCTGGCGTCGGGGGTGCTGGGGAGTCGCAGGCCCGCGGCGTCGAAGGCGTCGAGGTGGTCGGCGACATCGGCGCGTTGGTCGGCGGTGAAGCCGGCCATCATGCGGGCGAAGTCCTCGTTGACGAGGGCGGCCTGTTCCATGGCGCGGAAGACCGGCCAGTTCTCGCGGGCGGCGGTCCAGTAGCCGTGGATGTGGTAGCGGACCGCTTCCGGGTCGGTGAAGTCCGGGTTGTGGTCCGGATCGGCCGCGCGTGAATCGCCCGCGTCGGCAAGGTCTTTCAGCAAGGCTTGCAGGAGTTCTTCCTTGCTCGCGAAGTGGTTGTAGAACGATCCGGCGGCGCGTCCGGCGGCCGCGGTGATGTCGGTGATCTTCGTATTCAGATAGCCGCGCTCGGCGAACAATCGCCGTGCGGCGTCCTTGAGCGCCTGCTCGGTCTCGGCCGACTTCTCCCGGCGTCGTCCCGCCATTCCGGCATCACCTCCTTGACAGCGGAAACTACCACCCATAATACTGAATCTATCTTCAGTGAATCTAAATTCAGCGTTTGGAGTTGGCATGTCAGCGCAGGTTCTCATTGCGGGCGCCGGGCCCACCGGACTCACACTCGGCATCGATCTGGCGCGTCGCGGGGTCGCGGTGCGGATCGTGGATGCGGCCGCGACGTTCTTCGACGGGTCGCGGGGTGACGGGATTCAGCCGCGCACGCTCGAGGCGTTCCACGATCTCGGGGTGCTGGACGCGGTGCTCGCCGCGGGGTCTGCGCAGGCGCCGCTGCGGGCGTATTTGGGCGGGGAGTTCGTGGCCGAGCGGCGGATGACCGCATGGCGGGAGCCGACACCGGATGTCCCGTTTCCCAATCCGTGGGTGCTGGGGCAGTCCGATACCGAGGGCGTGCTGCGGGGGCGGCTGGCCGAGTTCGGGGTGAAGGTCGAATCGGGTGTGGCGCTGAGTGATTTCAGCGCGGACGACCACGGCGTCACCGCGACGCTCACGCACGAGGACAGCAGCACCGAGACGGTGCGGGTGGAGTACCTCGTGGGCGCGGACGGCGGGCGCAGCACCGTGCGCAAGGCGCTCGGGATCGCGTTCGAGGGCAGCACCGACGAATCGATACGCATGCTGCTCGGCGATGTGCGGGCCGATGCGCTCGATCACTCCTACGGGTACTGGTTCGCCGAACCGGATGCGCCCATGGCGGGAATCGCCATGACGCCGTTGCCCGGCGGGCGGAAGTTTCAGTTCGCCGCGCCGTTGTCGGGTGATTCCGGGACCGGCTTGGCGGTGCTGCAGGGCTATGTCGACCGGTTGTCGCGGCGCACGGACATCGTGCTCAGCGATCTCACCTGGTCCACGGTGTGGCGGCCGAATATCCGGCTGGCCGAACGTTTCCGGGTCGGGCGGGTGTTCCTGGCCGGCGATGCCGCGCACGCGCATCCGCCGACCGGCGGGCAGGGGTTGAACACCGGGGTGCAGGATGCCTACAACCTGGGCTGGAAACTCGCGGCGGCGCTGCGGAATCCCGGTGACGAGACCGATGCGCTGCTCGACACCTATGCGACCGAGCGGCGCGCGGTGGCGGCGAAGGTGCTCGGGTTGAGTTCGGAGATTCTGGACAAGACGGTCAATGGCGATGCGGATGCCATGTCGCGCGAGGGCACCCATCAACTCGATATCAGCTATCGGAATCTGGTGTCGCACAGTTCTGCCGACGACGGCATACTCCAGGCCGGGGACCGCGCTCCGGATGCGCCCCTGACAACCTCCACGGGTGAAACGGTCAGCCTGTTCGAGCTTTTCCGCGGTCCGCACGCGACCCTGCTCGTTTTCGGCGATACACCGGACCAGACCGGTTCGTCCGATCCCGGCCGTTCCGCGAAGTTGCCCGCGACGCAGATCCGGGTCGTCTCGATCGCCGGCCCCGATGCCGAACCGGCCGAGGGCGTCCTGGTCGATACGGGCGGTCACGCTCACCGGGCGTATTCCGCCACCCCCGGCACCCGCGCCCTGGTCCGCCCCGACGGCTACCTGGCCCTGCTCACCCGTCCCTGACCTCGTCATTGCACCGGTGCAGGCCATTGTCCGAATTCACCTGCACCAGTGCATGATCGCGACCGTTTCGCTCAGCAACCCGTGGGTAATACCGCCCGGGGGCGACTTCGGGCCGAAACGTGCAGAATGATCTTGCTGCCGCGCAAGACGATTCGCTGCAACCATGCAGGGCGACGCCGTAAGGTGGTCGCGGCGAGGAGGTCGGGCGGCCGCAGATGATGGCATCGGTCAGAGGGTGGTCTGGATGTTGGTGAAGGTCCGAAACGATGACCCGTCGCGGCTGTCGAGCACCGAGCGCACCGTCGTGAACTGGCTGAAGTCGTGGAGCGGGCCGCACGCCGTGCCCGGTATCGCGATCGTCCAGTGCCAGGACGCCGATGTGGTGGTGTGGACCCCGCAGACCTGCGTGGTGGTCGGCGTGCACGGTTTCACCGAACGCGTCACCGGCACCCTGTCCTGCGCCCGGGACCAGCCCTGGACAGTCGACGGCAAACCCGCCCCCATCGACGGCGATGCCGACCCCCTCGAACGCGTCCGCCGCCAAACCGTCTCCCTCGCCGGCCAGCTCCGCTCCGCCCCCGGCCGCGAACACGTCCCCGTCAGCGGCCTGGTCCTGCTGGTCCCCCAACTCGGCAGCCGCGTCAAACTCGACAAGGGCGCCCTCCCACCCGGCATCGACGTCCTCATCGGCGACGGCCCCTCCTCCCTGCGCGCCTACTTCACCAAACTCGCCGAAGGCGCCGAACCCGCCTGGGACTCCGCCCAAGTGGGCCAGGCCCTCGGCGCCCTCGGCTTCGCCGCCGCCGCCGGCTACTCCGACCTCATCTCCGAAGGCTTCCCCCAACCCGCCTCCGCCGCCGGCGCTCCCCTGCCGATTTCGGCCGCCCCCACCGTCCGAGTCCCCTCGGTCCCGGTCGAATCCCGCACCCCGCCGCCGACGCCTGCCGCCCCCGCACCTCCCACCCGGTCCGCTGAATCACGACGCCCGGACACCCCCGAGCCCGCTGCTCGAAGCGCCGAACCCGACCAACCCGCGGCTTCTCGCCCCGAGGCGGCTCCCCGCCCCGAATCTGCCGCCGCCCAACAGGTCCCACCCGCCCCCGAGTCCAAGTCCAAGTCCTCCCGCCCCCACCCGGCCGCCGCGGCCGCCGCGGGCGTAGCCGCCGCCGGCGCGGCAGCCGCCGCCTACCGCGCCGTCTCCGGCACCTCCGAACCGCACCGTTCCGATCCCGCGCCACAGCAACCCCCCGCCTACCCGGGCACTCCGCCGTCCTTCCCCCGCCCTACTCGCCCACCCCGCCGCTCCCTCGTCGACCGCCTCCGCGGCCGCCGCACCGAACAGCCCCTCCCACCCAACCTCCACCAATCCGACCCCCGCGCAACCCATTCCACCAACCAGCCGGCCGCCCCCGGCTTCCCCGTCTGGACCGACCGCCCCCACAGCGCCCAGGTCCCCACCACCCGCCGCCGCCGCGACCTCCCCATAGTCGGCGGCCTCATCCTCCTCTTCCTCATCCTCCTGATCACCGCCATGTGCGCCAGCCGCGGCTCCGGCAACGAAGACGACCGCGACCCCCGTCCCACCACCTCGATCCGCCAAACCCCAACCACCACCACCGATCCCACCATCCCCAGCACCACCATCGCCCCACCCTGCTTCCCTCTCCAGCCGGGCTGCTGACAGCGAACCGCTGCTGAGCCCGGGTCCGATCCGGAGGGCTGATCGGGCGGGAGACCGAGGAATGCGCGGGCTGCCCGGGCGAGGGTGGCGATTTCGGTGGCTGCTGCCAGTGTCGAGTCCTCGAACTGCGGGGATGTCGAGGCGGCGCATCGGCCGGCCGCCACATTGATCGAGCAGCTGCTCGAGCCGGAATCCGCTCCCGGTGCAGCGGGGTGAGCGGATTCGGGGTCAGGCCCAGCCGAAGAGGGTGTTGCCGATGGTGTTCCAGCCCAGCACCGAATCGACGGCCAGCCCGCAGAAGACGACGGCGAGATAGTTGTTGGACTGCAGGAACAGTCGCAGCGGCTTGACCGATTCACCGCGGCGCACACCGGAATACAGCTGGTGGGCCATCAGCAGGAACCAGGCGCCGGCCACCAGAGCCGTTGCGGCGTAGATGACGCCGGAGGCGGGAACCAGGGCGAAGGTGGCCAGCACGGTCAGCCAGGTGTAGATGACGATCTGCTTGGTGACCGTCTGCTCGGTGGCGACCACGGGCAGCATGGGCACGCCCGCCGCCTTGTAGTCCTCCTTGTAGCGCATGGCCAGCGCCCAGGTGTGCGGCGGTGTCCAGAAGAAGATGACCAGGAACAGCACGAGGGCGGGCCAGCCGATGGAACCGGTGGCGGCGGACCAGCCGACCAGGGCGGGCATACAGCCCGCGGCGCCGCCCCAGACCACGTTCTGGGAGGTGCGGCGCTTGAGGCCGAGGGTGTAGACGAAGACGTAGAACAGGATGGTCGCCACCACCAGCACGCCGCTGAGCAGGTTGGCCTGCCACCACAGCCAGGCGAAGGAGGCCAGGCCGAGGGTGATGCCGAAGACGGCGGCATTGCGGGTGGGGACGGCCTCGCGGGCCAGCGGGCGCTTGGAGGTGCGCTTCATGACCTTGTCGATGTCCGCGTCGGCGACACAGTTCAAGGTATTGGCGCTCGCCGCGCCCATCCAGCCGCCGAACAAGGTGGCGAGGATGAGGCGGATGTCCACAGTGCCGCGGTCGGCCAGCAGCATGGTGGGAATCGTCGCCACCAGCAGCAGCTCGATGACGCGCGGCTTGGTGAGCGCGATGTAGGCGAGGACTCGGCGGGTCGCCACCGACAGCGGTCCGCTGCCCGTGACGCGGTCGGCCAGCACCGTCCCGGAGGAGCCGTGAGCGCCACCCGGCTGTTGCCCAATCCGCACTGTTTCTCCTCGCACGCCGTGCATCTTTGATCCGGTCCGAACTAGCAGCGCGCTGGACTCGGCCCGATGCGGCGCGGCTACTACTACAGAGAATGGTAGACCCCCGCTGACCGTGCTCTCGTCCAGGTCCACCCCTTGCGTGCCCGCGCGTCCGTTGCACGGCAGCGGCGAATCGGCTTCGGGAGAGCCGGGACACACCGTCGCGATCCGCTCGTTCCGGGTCACGGACAGGTCCGCGCGCGGACACGAACATACGACACGGCGGCCGGTGAAAGCGGGTTCTTGTACGGCCGAGAATCGCCCACCTCTAGGGTGGTGGGTACATCGGTGCGTCGTCGTCGTTTCAGTTCGATCGGCGTCGTACCGGCCATCACCCCGCAGCGAACACCCGCCGCCCACAACCGCATCGTTGACGAGAAGGTCAGGAGAACCTCGGTCGTGTCAGTCACAGACGACATCCGCGCGCTCACTCAGCCGAACCATCCCACCGACTGGACCGAATTGGACACCAGAGCCGTCGACACGGCCCGTGTCCTCGCCGCCGACGCGGTGCAGAACGCGGGCAACGGCCATCCTGGCACCGCCATGAGCCTGGCGCCGTTGGCGTACACGCTGTTTCACCGCGTCATGCGCTTCGATCCGGCCGATCCGGAGTGGGTGGGCCGCGACCGGTTCGTGCTGTCCTGCGGTCACTCCAGCCTGACCCTGTACGTGCAGCTGTACCTGTCGGGCATGGGCCTCGAGCTCGACGATCTGGTCAATCTGCGCAAGTGGGGTTCGCTGACCCCGGGTCACCCGGAGTACCGGCACACCGCGGGCGTCGAGATCACCACCGGACCGCTGGGCCAGGGCCTGGCCTCGGCGGTCGGCATGTCGATGGCGTCGCGGCGGGAGCGCGGCCTGTTCGATCCGGAAGCGGCGCAGGGGCAGAGCGCGTTCGACCACTTCATCTACGTCATCGCCTCCGACGGCGATATCGAAGAGGGCGTCACCTCCGAAGCGTCCTCGCTGGCGGGCACCCAGCAGCTGGGCAATCTGATCGTCTTCTACGACGACAACAAGATCTCCATCGAGGACGACACCACCATCGCCCTCACCGAGGACACCGCCGAGCGCTACCGCGCCTACGGCTGGCACGTGCAGGTCGTCGAGGGCGGCGAGAACATCGTCGGCATCGAGAAGGCCATCGCGGAGGCCCAGGCCGTGACCGACAAGCCGTCGATCATCGTGCTGCGCACCATCATCGGCTACCCGGCCCCGAACAAGATGAACACCGGCGCGGCGCACGGCGCGGCCCTGGGCGGGGACGAGGTCGCCGCCACCAAGAAGATCCTGGGCTTCGATCCGGAGCAGAGCTTCGCCGTCGAGGACGCGGTCATCACGCACTCGCGCAATCTGGCCGCCGATCGCGGCAAGGCCGCGCGCGCCGCCTGGCAGGACCAATTCGACGCGTGGGCCGCGGCCAACCCGGAGAACAAGGCGCTGTTCGATCGCCTGCAGGAGCGCGCCCTGCCCGCGGGCTGGGCCGACGCGCTGCCCACTCACGAGGTCGACGCCAAGGGCACCTCCACCCGCAAGGCGTCCGGCAAGGTCCTGGCCGCCCTGGCCCCGGTGCTGCCGGAGCTGTGGGGCGGTTCGGCCGACCTCGCGGAGTCCAACAACACCACCATGCCGAACGTGCCGTCCTTCGGCCCGGAGTCGATCTCGACCGGCATGTGGAAGGCCAACCCGTACGGCCGCACCCTGCACTTCGGTGTGCGTGAGCACGCCATGGGCTCCATCCTGAACGGTATCGCGCTGCACGGACCGACCCGTCCGTACGGCGGCACCTTCCTGGTGTTCTCCGACTACATGCGGCCCGCCGTGCGCCTGGGCGCGCTCATGCGCACCCCGGTCGTCTACGTGTGGACCCACGACTCCATCGGCCTCGGCGAGGACGGCCCGACCCACCAGCCGATCGAGCACCTGGCCGCCCTGCGCGCCATCCCGGGCCTGAACGTGGTCCGCCCGGGCGACGCCAACGAGGTCACCTACGCCTGGCGCACCATCCTGGAACGCGATTCCGCCGAGCGGCATTCGCACTTCCTGGTCTCCGAGCCGCCGCATCAGGACGGCCCGTCCGCGCTGGCGCTGACCCGTCAGGACATTCCGGTCCTCGCGGGCACCTCCTACGAGGGCGTCCGCAAGGGCGGCTACATCCTGGCCGAATCCTCCACCGCCACACCGCAGGTGATCCTCATCGGCACCGGTTCGGAGCTGCACCTCGCGGTCGAGGCCCGCGCTACCCTCGAGGCACAGGGCATCGGAGCCCGCGTGGTGTCCATGCCGTGTGTGGAGTGGTTCGACGCGCAGGACCAGGCCTACCGCGACCAGGTGCTGCCGCCGTCGGTCAAGGCGCGCGTCACGGTCGAGGCCGGAATCGCCATGCCGTGGCACCGGTTCACCGGTGACAACGGCGAGAACGTGTCCATCGAGCACTTCGGCGCCTCGGCGGACTACAAGACCCTGTTCCGCGAGTTCGGCATTACCGCCGAGGCCGTTGTGGACGCTGCTACCCGCTCTCTCGCCAAGGTGAAGGGATAAGCAAACCAATGACTCAGAACACCAATACCGCGGCGCTGTCGGCCGCCGGTGTCTCGGTGTGGCTCGACGATCTGTCGCGCGGTCGCATCAAGTCCGGCAATCTGCAGGGCCTGATCGACACCCGCAATGTCGTCGGCGTCACCACCAACCCGACCATTTTCCAGGGCGCGCTCGCCAATGGCCACGACTACGACGAGCAGGTGCGTGAGCTCGCCGCCCGTGGCGCCGATGTGGATTCGGCCGTGCGCACCATCACCACCGACGACGTGCGCGCCGCCTGCGATGTGCTCGCGGAGGTCTTCACCGAGACCGGCGGGGTGGACGGCCGCGTGTCCATCGAGGTGGATCCGCGCCTGGCCTTCGACGAGGACGGCACGGTCGCCCAGGCGGTCGAGCTGTGGAAGATCGTGGACCGGCCCAATCTGTTCATCAAGATTCCCGCCACCGAGGCCGGTCTGCCGGCCATCACGCGGGTCATCTCCGAGGGCATCAGCGTGAACGTGACGCTGATCTTCTCGGTGCAGCGCTACATCGCGGTCATGGGCGCGTACCTGGACGGGCTCACCAACGCCAAGACCGCCGGGCACGATCTGGCCAAGATCCATTCCGTCGCTTCGTTCTTCGTCTCCCGCGTGGACACCGAGATCGACAAGCGGCTGGAGGCCATCGGCACCCCGGAGGCGCTGGCGCTGCGCGGCAAGGCCGGAATCGCCAACGCGCGCTTGGCCTATGCCGCCTACCAGGATGTGTTCGACGGCGGCAAGCACACCAATGTGTACGCGCGGCTGTCCTCCGCGGGCGGGAACAAACAGCGTCCGCTGTGGGCTTCCACCGGTGTGAAGAATCCGGAGTACTCCGACGTCATGTACGTCACCGAGCTGGTGGCGCCCAATACGGTGAACACGTTGCCGGAGAAGACCCTCGAGGCCGTCGCCGACCACGCCGAGATCACCGGTGACACCGTTTCCGGCACCGCCGCCGAGGCGCAGCAGGTCTTCGACGCGCTGACCGCGGTCGGCATCGATCTCGACGATGTGTTCGGCGTGCTGGAGACCGAGGGCGTCGACAAGTTCGTGAAGTCCTGGGAGGAACTGCTCGTCGCCACTACCGAGCAGCTGCAGGCGGCGGGGAGCAACTGACGGTGGCTTCCGGCGCGGCGACGACGGTCACGATGGGGAATCCGCTCCGCGATGGGCGCGACAGCCGGGTTCCCCATATCGCTGGACCGTGCAGCATGGTGATATTCGGGGTGACCGGTGACCTGTCGCGGCGCAAACTGCTGCCGGCCATCTACGACCTGGCGAACCGGGGGCTGCTGCCGCCCGGTTTCGCCCTGGTCGGGTTCGCGCGCCGCGATATGAGCGAGGACGAGTTCGCGCAACTCGTCCACGAATCGATCAGCGCTTCGGCGCGCACCCCCTTCCGGGAGGAGGTGTGGCAGCAGCTGAAGGAGGGATTGCGGTTCGTTCAGGGCACTTTCGAGAACGACGCGGCCTTCCACAGGCTGGCCACGACCCTCAAGGATCTGGATCGCGATCGCGGGACGGGCGGGAATTACGCCTTCTACCTGTCGATTCCGCCGGACGAGTTCCCGGTGGTGCTGGAGCAGCTGTCCAAGAACGGGCTGGCCTCGGCGGCGGCGTCCGCGCCGGGGCATCCGCTGCCGTGGCGGCGGGTGGTGATCGAGAAGCCGTTCGGTCACGACCTGGAGAGTGCGATCCAGCTGAATGCTCTGGTGAACGGGGTGTTCCCGGAGCAGTCGGTGTTCCGCATCGACCACTATCTGGGCAAGGAGACGGTGCAGAACATCCTGGCGCTGCGCTTCGCGAACCAGTTGTTCGATCCGATCTGGAATGCCAACTATGTCGACCATGTGCAGATCACCATGGCCGAGGACATCGGATTGGGCGGGCGCGCAGGCTATTACGACGGCATCGGCGCGGCCCGCGATGTGATCCAGAACCATCTGCTGCAGCTGCTGGCGCTGACGGCCATGGAGGAGCCGGTCAGCTTCCAGCCCAAGCAGTTGCAGATCGAGAAGATCAAGGTGCTCTCGGCCACCAAACTGGTCGCGCCCCTTGATGAGACGACCGCGCGCGGGCAGTACACCTCCGGCTGGCAGGGCAGCGAGCCGGTGGTCGGGCTGTTGCAGGAGGACGGGTTCGACCCGAACTCCAAGACCGAGACCTACGCCGCCATCACCCTCGCGGTGGAGACGCGGCGCTGGGCGGGCGTGCCGTTCTATCTGCGCACCGGAAAACGCTTGGGCCGCCGGGTCACCGAGATCGCGGTCGTGTTCAAGCGCGCCCCGCATCTGCCGTTCGACCAGACCATGACCGAGGAGCTCGGGCAGAACGCCCTGGTCATCCGGGTGCAGCCGGATGAGGGCATCACCATGCGATTCGGATCCAAGGTGCCCGGGTCCAGCATGGAAGTGCGCGACGTCAATATGGATTTCAGCTACGGCGAGGCCTTCACCGAGGACTCCCCCGAGGCCTACGAGCGGCTCATCCTGGATGTGCTGCTGGGCGTGCCGTCGCTGTTCCCGGTCAACGAGGAGGTCGAATTGTCCTGGCGCATCCTCGATCCCGTCCTCGAGCACTGGGCGGCCAACGGCCGGCCGGAGGCGTACGAGGCGGGCACCTGGGGCCCGGAATCCGCCGACAAGATGCTCGCGCGCAGCGGGCGGGAATGGCGGCGGCCGTGATCATCGATATGCCCGATACCGATACCCGCGAGGTATCGAAGCGGCTGGTGCAGCTGCGTGAGGCCAATGGCGTGATCACCATGGGCCGGGTGCTGACCCTGGTGGTGTGCACCCTGGACAGCTCCGAGGCCGAGGACGCCATCGACGCCGCCAATGACGCGAGCCGGGAGCATCCCTGCCGGGTGATAGTGCTGGCGCGTGGCGATCGCAAGGCCGACACCCGCCTGGACGCCCAGATCCGCGTGGGCGGGGATGCGGGCGCGGCCGAGGTGATAGTGCTCCGGCTGCAAGGCGATCTGGTGAGCCACGAGAGCAGCGTGGTCATTCCGTTCCTGCTGCCCGACACCCCCGTGGTGGCGTGGTGGCCGCGGGGCGCCCCGGAGTTCCCGTCCAAGGATTCGGTGGGGCGCTTGGCGACTCGCCGCATTACCGACGCCACCTTCGCGCCGGATCCGCAGGAGACCATCAAGAAGCGCCGCGCCTCGTACGCGCCCGGCGATACCGATCTCGCGTGGAGCCGCGTCACCTACTGGCGGGCGCTGCTGGCCTCCGCGCTGGACGAGGCGCCCTTCGAAGCCGTCGAGTCCGTGACGGTCTCGGGTCTGCGCGAGGAGCCGGCCCTGGACATGCTGGCCGGCTGGCTGGCCGCCCGCCTGTCCTGCCCCGTGATCCGCCGCACCGGTGAGCTGAAGGTGGAGTTGCGCCGCCCGTCGGTCAGCATCTCCATCGCCCGTCCGCAGCACGGCCGCACCGCGACCCTGACCCGCACCGGCGAACCCGACCAGCGTTTCGCGCTGGCCCGCCGCGAGACCAGGGACTGCCTTGCCGAGGAGCTGCGCCACCTCGACGCCGACGACATCTACGCCGAGGCCCTCACCGGAATCGAAAGGGTGACCTATGAGTAAGCCCGCCGTCGAAACCTTCGCCACCACGGACGAACTGGTGCGCGCCGCCGCGGCCCGCTTCGTCGCCGAGGTGGTGGAGGCGCAGCGCCTGCGGGGCTCGGCCTCGGTCGTGCTCACCGGCGGCGGCACCGGCATCAAGCTGCTGGAGTGGGTCCGCGAGGCGCCCGGCGATATCGACTGGTCCACGCTCGACATCTTCTGGGGCGACGAGCGTTTCCTGCCGGTCGGCGACCCGGAACGCAATGAGGTCCAGGCCCGCGCGGCCCTGCTCGACCACGTCCCGGTCGACCCGGCCCGCGTGCACCCCACCGAAACCTCCAGCGGCGACTACCCGGACCCGCTGGAGGCCGCCGGCGAGTACTCGGCGGCCGTGCACGCCCACCTCAACGAGTACGGCGCCTTCGACCTGCACCTGCTCGGCATGGGCGGTGAGGGACACGTCAATTCGCTGTTCCCGCACACCGATGCGACTCGCGAGGCGCACGAACTCGTGGTGGCCGAGACGCATTCGCCCAAGCCGCCGGCGGTGCGCATCACGCTGACGCTCCCGGCCATCCGCCGGTCCCGCCACGTGCTGCTCATCGTCTCCGGCGAGGCCAAGGCCGCGGCGGTCGCGGCGGCGCTCAACGGGGCGTCCCCGCTGGACATCCCGGCCGCGGGCGCCATCGGCAGCGAGTCCACCACCTGGCTGCTCGACGAGGCCGCCGCCGCCGACCTGCCCCGCTAGGCGCCGGCCGTGCCCGGCTGATTTCGCCGCGATCCTCCGCCCCGGTGCTCCCTGCACCGGGGCGGATCTTTTGCTGCCGGTCCGGCTCATGGCCGGCGGGCCGAGTAGTGCGCTACTCACGCATTGCGCCCGGCGGAGTTCTACGCTGGCCCTCGCGTGCCGAAGAGTCCGGCGCGGGAGGGGAAAGATCATGATCGATGTCATTACGCTGCGGGGAACCGGGGAATCGCGCAATGCCAACGGGACGCCGGCGGGGATGCTCGCCGATATCACCAAGCTGCTGGATACCGAGAAGTTCAGCTGTTTCGAACCGGATTGGCCCGCCTCGATCGGGCCGACTCCGGATGTGTGGGGGCCGTCGCTGGAGACTTCGGTGCGACTGGGCGTCGCGGCGGGGGTGCAGGCCATTCAGGATTCACCCAATGTGTGTGGGCTGCTGAGTTATTCGCTGGGCGGGATTGTCGCGAGCAAGATTCTCGAAGGGGTGGTCACGGGGGAATTCACCAATATCGATGGCTCGCCGCTGGAGATCGCGTTCGTGGTGAATATCGCCAATCCCATGCGGCGCCCGGGCGAATCCGTGGGGGATCTCTGTCCCACGAACACGTTCGGCCTGCACGGTATTCGCGGCGCGTGGCCGTTGGAGGTGGAGGTTCGCGAGTACGCGAATCCGGATGACATCATCACCTCCTCCCCCGCCAATTCGCCGCTGCGCATCCTGGATGCGGGCATCTCGCCGTTCTCCCTGGTGGAGGGCGCCCGGATCGGCGATCTCACCCAGGTGCTCCATGCCGAACTGCTGGAATTCCTGCTCAAGGACCCGATCGCCAATATCGATCGCTATGCCGCCGCATTACGCGGGCTGCTCGGGTACCTCACCCCGTGGCCCGATGGGCAGCACGTGCGGTACTCCGGGCACCACATGCCGGGCACCGGGGTGCTGTGGACGACCCATGCGGCCGACTATCTCAATGCCAACTTCTGAGGCCGTCTCGGTGCACAGTGCACGAGCGGAAGGGTGTCTGGTCCGGCAATCGGCCGAATTGCGTTGAACGCGATCCAATCCCGAATACCGGTGCCCTAGAGTCCGTGGCCACCACCGGATGGTGGAGTTACTCGGACTCAGGAACACCTATGCAAAGTCGCGTTTTCCGCACCTTTTTCACCCTCACCGCTGCCGCCTCGGCGGTCGTGCTCGCACTGCCGGGGACGGCTTCGGCAGCGGGGAACATCGATTTCGCGCCGAAGGTGGATTCGCCTTCGGGGGGCTCGTTTCCGTCGTGGGGACCGGGGCCCTCGCCGATCGGGACGGTGGGGGCGGACTTCACCGGGGATGGGATCACCGATGTGGTCGCGGCCGATTTCGGCGGGGACGGGCCGATCATGATGGCGGGCAAGGGGGACGGAACCTTCGCGACCGGGACGCGGGTGGGGTCGGCCGGCAATGGGTACGGCGCGGTGGGGGTCGGGGATCTCAATGGCGACGGGCGCACCGATGTGGTGGCGCAGGCGTGGACCTCGATCGCGGTGTTCCTCAACAATGGCGACGGGACGTTCAAGGCCGGGCAGAAGTACACGACGCTGGAGGGCGCGCAGCAGGAGGTGATCGTGGCCGATGCCAATGGGGACGGTAAGGCCGATGTGCTGAGCCTGGTCCCGACCGGGGTGAAGACCTGGCTCGGCAAGGGCGACGGCACGCTCAACGGCGGCGCGACGGCCATCATCGCCGGGCCGGCGGCGGCGTTCACGGTCGGGAAGTTCAATGCCGACAACAGCATCGACATCGCGATCAACAATGATCTGCTGCAGCAGGTGGAGGTGTTCACCGGTAATGGCGACGGCAGTTTCACGCGCACCGGCGGCAGCACCAGCGGGCTGATCACCGAGGATGTCCGCGCCGGCGATTTCGACGGCGACGGCATCGACGATGTGATCACCGCCGACTCGTTCTCCTTCAGCACCACGGTGCTGATCTCCGACGGAGCGGGCGACTTCCGCGACACCCACCGCATCACCCTCTCCGGCCTGGGCCCCACCAGCATCGCGGTCGGGGACTTCAACCGTGACGGCACGCTCGATGCGGCCATGTCCGCGGTGCTCGACTCGAAGATGGTCATCTTCACCGGCAATGGTGACGGCACCGTCGCCAAGACCGGTGATCACGCGGTGACTTCGCAGCCGCAGACGCCGGTGATCGCCGATTTCGATCGCGACGGCAAGCTCGACATCGTGGTCGCGGGGGCCGCCAATGCGGTGTCGTTCCTGAAGAACATCTCCTGATCCGGTCGGGGCCGGTCCGCCAGGGCGGTCCGGCCCCACTCGATCACGGCCGATTTCCCCGCGCACGAAAGTCGTTGGACAGCAGGCCACTCGGATGGACTAATGTTCGGCAACCGAGCGGATCGCACCTCGGCGGGCCGGGTGCGGGTGGGGCATAGGAGAGATCGGGCGTGCTCGAGACGGGTGAGGTCTTCGCCGGATACACCATCGAACGGAGACTGGGCCGGGGCGGGATGGGGTCGGTGTATCTGGCTCAGCATCCGCGACTGCCGCGCAAGACGGCGTTGAAGCTGCTGAACCCGGATATGTTCGGCGATGCCGAGGTGCGGGCGCGATTCGAGCGGGAAGCGGATCTGGTTGCGCGGCTGGATCACCCGAATGTGGTGGCGGTATACGACCGGGGCGTCGAGGGGGATCGGCCGTGGATCTCCATGCAGTACGTGGACGGAGTGGACGCGGCGACGGTGGATCCGCTCACCCTGCATCCGAAGCGGGCGATGCAGATCGTGACGGCAACGGCCGCGGCGCTGGACTACGCGAGCGGAGCCGGTGTCCTGCACCGTGATGTGAAGCCGGCCAATATTCTCCTGGCTCGCTCGAAGGGCGGCGAAGAGCGGGTCTTCCTGACCGACTTCGGCATTGCGCGACTGCGGGAGGACAGCGCGCAACTGACCCGGACCGGGACATTCACTGCCACCCTGGAATTCGCATCCCCGGAGCAGCTCACCGGCCAGCCGCTGGACGGGCGGTCCGATCAATACGCCCTGGCCTGCACACTGTTCTGGTTGCTGACCGGCCGAACCCCTTACAGCTCACCGCAACCCACGGAGGTGATTCGCGGGCATCTCCAGGAAACGCCGCCCTCGGTGCGCCGATGGCGGCCGGAAGTGCCCTCCGCCCTCGATACCGTCCTGCACCGAGCCCTGGCGAAACGGCCCGCGGAACGCTACGGATCGTGCACCGAATTCGCCCGCGCCGCAAAGCGGGCGCTGACAGCCGCAACCGGGAACGACTCGCCGACGACGTCGGTTCCGGACGCCGCGGTGGATGCGCGGGCGGGCTACGGCGCGAGTCGGCAGAGCCCGAGCGGGCACGCCGGTTCCCCGCCGCCGCCCCGGCCCGGACCCTTTCCACCCGCCGGACCATTGCCCGGCCACCGCGTCCCACCCGGATCTCCCCGGCCATCCGGCACCGGCGTGATCGTGGGTCTGTGCATCGGCCTGATGATCGCCATCCTGCTCGCCGTGGGGGTATTCCTCGTGCTCGCAGACGATTCCGCCGCCGGGCCGGCTGTCGGCTCCATGGCCGTCGTGAGCGAGATGCGCACCGGCCCGCGGGGCTCGACGCCGCTCAGGGGGTAGCGACCGGCTCGCCCGGCCGGACGCTCGCGCCGGGCCGTTCGGGCACGGCGTCCCCGGGGCCCACGATCGTCCGGAATCCGGCGGCAATGCAGTCGGCGAGCGCACCGAGGTCCGGCACCGCCGCTGTATCGGCATTGATTCCGACGCAGCACATGCCCGCGTGCGATACCAGCGTCACGTTCAGCGATGTGCCCGTGGTGGGGCCGAAAGCGTAGATGCGTTCGATCTCGGCGCCCGCCACATAGAGCGGGACCGGGGATCCGGGCACATCGGAGGCGACCAGATCGACGTGTTTGAACATGTCGGTGAGGAGGCCGATCGGCAGCCGGTTGAAGGCGGCGGCGACGGCATTCGACAGCGGGATGGCAGGTTCCTGCCGCCACATGCGGACTATGGCGTCGAGTTCGCGTTCGAGCGCGACCGGGCCGGTGTCGCCGAGCGGCACTTCGAAGCGGGCCAGCGTGATGCGGTTGCCGCCGAGCGGATCCCCGTCCTTGCGCAGGCTGATGGGCATGGCCACGCGCAGCCCGGGCAGGTGCGCCCCGTGCCGATCATGGTAGGCGCGGATGCCGAGCAACACCGCGGCGAGAAAGGCGTCGTTCGTGGTGCATCCGGCTCGGTGCGCACCCGTTCGCAAGTCGTCGAGCGGCACCTCGAGCACCGCCATGGCCCGCCCGAGACCGCGCCCGGTCATCAGCGGGGACAGCGTGCGGGTGATGGGCCGCACCAGGCGCAGCAGCGAACCGCCCAGGGCGAGGCCGTCGCGCACCGCTCGCGCGGGATCGGTGGCGACCCGGCCGAGAACGGGCAGCGCCGCGGCGACCCCGCCGCGCATGAGATCGACCGCCAGCGCCGAGTTCCAGGACACGATGTCGCCGAGCACTCCCGCGCCATCGGCTTCCGGTTCCGGGACCGGTTCGCGTTCGGTGCCGGCGCGAACGAGATCGAGCATCTCCCCGGCGATCCGGATGCCGCCGATGCCGTCGGTCAGGCTGTGGTGCACCTTGAAGACCAGTGCGGTCCGCCCCTGGGCCAGGCCCTCGAGCAGGGTGAACTGCCACAGCGGCCGGGCCGGGTCGAAGGCGGTCATCGCCTCGACGCGCGCGAATTCCAGCACGGCGGCGAACTCGCCCGGCGGCGGCAGTGCGATGCGGCGCAGGTGCCATCGCACATCGAATTCGCGATCGGGGATCCAGCGCGGCGGCGCCAGCCCGAACGGCACGGCGGTCAGCCGGTGCCGGAATCGCGGCACGGCGCGGGTGCCCCGGTCGATCATGCGCACCAGGCGATTCCAGTCCGGTGACCGATCCAGTACGAGGACGGAGACAATGGTCGAGCGCAAGGCCGGATCCTGTTCCATGCTCCAGGTGAACAGGTCCGATTGCGTCATATGGGATTCACGCGAACCCATGGCCTTCTACTTTCGCGATCGATACGTGCGGCCGGACGGCCGACGTAGCGTTTCCCTTCACTGTGCGCCCGCTCACGGACGCACAGCAGGGGCGAAAGTCCTTGCGGGAGACCCTGGATCCCGGTCCCGCGCTACCAGCTGGAGACGAAGGCGCGCAGCACCAGCACCACGATGAACACCACCGTGAACGCCAGGTCGATCTGGATATCGCCCAGCCGGATCGGTTTGAGCACGCCGCGCACCGGTGCGATGACGGGTTCGGTGCAGCGGTGGGTGAAATCGCGGGCCTTGAGCGCCCACGGGGCGGGGGTGCCGGTGGACAGGGTCACGATCCAGTCCAGGATCAGCCGCGCGATCAGCAGGAGAAGGAAGATACCGAGTATTAATCCGAGCAGGTCTCCGATGAGACTCATGGCGACTCCTTCACAGTGGCTGCGCCGTCGGTCTTACCCATACCAACGTGCGTGACGTACTCGAAAGTGCCACGCCGGTCCGTTTCTCATGGGATTTTCAGATCGAATCGAGGCGGGCCGGTCAGCGGGTGGACCACTCCTGGCGGAGGTGGTCGAGGATGACCGGGTGCAGCAGGGTCGAGACATCGGCGCTGCCGGCGCGGCGATCGGGCGGGAAGACGGTAGCGGCGGTCAGCACGGCATTGTCGAGCGAGCGCGGCCGCGCGGTCGGGGCGAGCTCCAGGCGAGCGGGCGCGTCGCGGGTGGCGAGGATGAAACCCCAGTCACCGAAGCTGGGGACATTGAGATGGTAGGGCGTGGTGTCGAGCCCGGCGGCGCGCACGGTCGCCGCGATGCACCAGAAGGATTTGGGGGCGTAGAACGGCGACCCGGATTGGATGACGGCCGCGCCGCCGGGTTCCAGGGCGCGGGCGAGCAGGCCGTAGAACTCCTTGGAGTACAGCTTGGCGATGGAGGTCTGGTCCGGGTCCGGGAAGTCGACGATGGCGGCGTCGAAGCGGCAGGCGCAGTCGCGCAGCCAGCTGAAGGCGTCGGCGTGGACGACGGTGACGCGGGGATCGGCGAAGGCATTGCGGTTGAGTTCGGTGAGGGTGTCGAAGGTGCGGGCCAGGCGGGTCATGGCGGGGTCGAGTTCGACCAGGGTGACGGTTTCGACATCCGGGTAGGTGAGGATCTCGCGCACCGCCAAGCCGTCACCGCCGCCGAGCACCAGCACGTTCCGACGTTGCCGCGCCAGCGCGGGGTGCACCAGGGCCTCGTGGTAGCGATACTCGTCGACGGAGGAGAACTGCAGGTCGCCATTGAGGTAGAGGCGGGTGTCCTTGGTGCGGAACGGGGAGGCCGCCTCGGTGAGGACAATGCGCTGATACGGCGATTGCTCGCTGTGCACGATGGGATTCGCGAACAGGGCCTGCTCGGCGGTGGCCTCGAACTTGTCGGCGTAGAGGTAGCTCGCGCCCAGGGCGGCGGCGACGGTGACGGCGGCCGCGCCCAGCAGGCCGCGGGCCACGGGGCGCAGGTCGTGCCGGAATACGGTGAATACCAGGACAAGTCCCGCAAGGGCGTTCACGGCTCCGACGACCAGCGCGCCGCGAATCTGACCGAACGCGGGGAGCAACAGGAAGGGAAAGGCCAGGCCGCCCAGCAGCGCCCCGATGTAGTCGGCCGCGAACAGGTCGGCGACCGCGGAGCTCGCGGCTTGTTGCCGAATCCGCTGCAGCAGCACCATGAGCAGCGGAATCTCCGCGCCCACGAGGCCGCCGATAATGAGCGCGACCAAGATCAGCGCGCCGGTGTAGATCTTCAACCAGGCGAACGCGGCGTAGAGCACGATGACCGAGAATCCCCCGAGGCAGGCCAGCAGCAGCTCCACGGCCGCGAAAGCCGCTGCCGCCCAGCGCTGCAAGGGTTTCGCGGCCAGCGCGCCCACGCCCATGGCGAAGATCATGACGCTGAGCACGATCGACGCCTGCACGGCGGTATCGCCGATGAGGAAGCTGCCGAGGGTGACCAGCGCCAGCTCGTACACCAGACCGCAGGCCGCGCACACGAAGACGGTCAGCAGCAGTCCGAGGCGAGCCGCCCGCCGCCGTAGCGGAATCGCTTCCGGCACTACGTCAGGCCCGCGGAGACGACCAGCGCCACCGCGATGTGCACCGCCGCCGACACCCACACCGCGGGATTGCGCCCATTGGCATCGACCAGCATCTCCCCCAGTTCCCCGGGCGTGAGCAGATCCAGCAGCACGAAAGCCACGCCCATGGCGATCAATCCGATGACGGCGTACACGGCGCTGGCGGCCAGCGCCCGCCCGATACTGCCCTCGGAGGTCCAGATGGCGGTCGCCACAATGATTCCCACGCCCAGCATGTTGGACGCGGTCAGCAGCGCGGCATTCGGGTTCCGGTCGATCCAGATCTGATGCCGCAGATTCCCGGGCGTGATCATATCGACCAGCACGAAGCCCAACGCCATCAAGACGATCCCGACGACGCTGTAGGCCAGTGCCGCTCCCCCGTCGCGAGCCAGATCGGCAAGCATGTCCATCTCCTAGAAAGTGTTGGGCTACTTGCCCGAGTTGTTTCCGCCGTTACCGCTGGCCGCACTCGACGTCGACGGCCAGTTCGACCCGGCCAGCCGATCCCGGTACCTCTTGTAGCCGTTGTCGTAGCCGTCCACGTCGATCTTCGTTCCCCCCGCGTGCGCACCCAGCACCACCAGCCAGGCGGGATACCGCAGGAACGTCAGGTCCTTGTCCCGATACACCGCAGTGGGATTCGCCTTCTTCGAGATATCCTTCTCGACCCGGGCCGGCGCATGCGTCGCGGTGTACACCTTCCCCCCGAGCTTGTCGTCCAGCTCGGCCGCCCGCTTGTACGTCTTCTCGATATAGGGCCGCGGATCATCCTTGTCCCCCAGCGAGTTCACCATCCCCGCAATGGCCACCCCGCCCACCAGCAGCGCCACCAGCCCTCCGGCAACGCAGGCCCAAACCCCTCTGGCTCCCCGCCCCTTCAGACGTATTCCGGCATACAGCGCCCCAATGAGTCCGAGCGCCGCCACCGAAAGCAGCCCAACCCAAACGAAAACCACCGCGATCTCTCCTCCCGCCGCGCCGCACTATACGGGAGACCCCTCGGTCGCTACCACCGGTTCGCCACAGCCGACGCGCCGACACGATCCCGGTGCGGCGGTAGCCTGGGTTCGGCGGTGGATGCCCCGGGACAGCGAGGTGATGGCTGCGGCGGGGCCGGTTTTCGCGGTGCTCATCGCCGAGTCGGAATTCCTTGTCGGGGAGCCGGTGTCGGCGAAGGGGCTGCCGATCTGAGCGGCTCGCCGCAGCCCGGGTGATTACGCGCCGTTGATTTCTATGCGGCGCGGTTTGGCGGCGTCGGACTTCGGGGCGCGCAGGGTGAGGACGCCTTCGCGCAGGGTTGCTTCGATGCGGTCGGGGTCGACGTTCTGCGGGAGGGTCACCCGATAGTCGAAGGCGCCGGTGCGGCGGGTCCGATGGCGGAAGACGCCCTCGCGTTCGGTCTCTTTCAGCTCACCGTGCACGCGGAGTTCGAGGCCGGAGACCTCGATATTGATGTCCCTTCTGTCGATGCCGGGGAGGTCCACTTCGACCACGTAGGCGTTGTCGGTCTCGGAAAGATCGGCCAAGGGCGCCCAGCGGCCGGGCATTTCGGCGCGCGGGCCGAACATCTCGTCCATGAAGCGGCTCATGCGGCCGAACAGATCGTCGAAGTCCCGGAACGGATCCCAGCGCGCCGGGGTGGATTGCGGATAGTGGGAGCGTGGAACGGGCAGAGACATCACGACTTCTTTCTCTCTGATCTCCAATCGGCCGCCCATGCATACGAACGGCCATCTCCATCCTTCCCCGCAGTCAGCGCTTCAAACAGCTTGCCGGAGTTCGATTCCGACCGTGCTGGTATGCCCATACCATTTCGCATGGTACGCTCGTACCATCAAATCGGAAGGGGAGATCATGGCGAGGATCGGGCGATTCACCAGCGAGGCGGCGAAGGCGGCGTTCTTGCGCGACTACGACGCTGCGGCCGCGAAGTGGCCGGTGCCATCGACCAACCTCGATGTTGAAACATCCTTTGGGACAACACGAGTGCGGAAGTCCGGAAGCGGGGACGGTGCACCGCTGGTGCTGCTGCCGGGGATCGGGGGCAATGGCCAGATCTGGCACCGGGTCATCGAGGAACTGGCCCGGGACCACGTCGTGTACACGCCGGATGTCATCGGATGGGCCGGACGGTGCGTGCAGACCGCGCCCGTGCGCGATGCGGAGGACGTCGCGACCTGGATGGCGGAGGTGTTCGATGGGCTCGGCGCCGAGCGCGTCCATCTGGCCGGAAACTCTCTGGGCGCCTGGCTGGCCGGAGCTGTCGCGGTGTATCGCACCGAGCGGCTGGCGAGCCTGACCATGATCGAGCCCAGCGCGGCCACGTTCGCCAAACCGCGTTTGAGCATGCTGCTCAAATTCCTCAAGGCGGGCATTCGGCCCACGCCGGAACGGATGCGGAAGTTCAACAAGTGGCTGATGCCCGGCTTCGAACTCACCGATGAGGAATTCGCTGTGGCCATGGGGGCCTTGAAGTTCCGGATGGCGATGCCCTGGGATCGACCGTTCACCGATGAGCAGCTGGCGGCCATGGCCGCGCCGAGTCTGGTGCTCTTCGGTGCGGAAACGGTCGTCGGCGATCCCGGACTCGCGGCGGCTCGCGCTCGCGCGCACATGCCGTCGGCCGAGGTCGAGATCTATCCGGGGATCGGGCATGACTTGCTCTGGGCGAATCCGGATCAGGTCATTCCCCGCTTCCTGAGCTTCACCGACGCCCACGACCCGGTCCGGGCCTGATCAACTGGTTGTCGCCCAGTGGTGAGTGGCGCCTCGATGGACGGCGGCGTAGATGCGGTCGCGCAACTCGTTGGCCTCGTGGTCGGTGAGGGTTCTGGTCAGGTCGCGCAGAACCACGGCGAGGAGCACGTTCTTCTGGTCCGGGCGGGCTCCGAGTCGCTCGAGAGCCTGCGGTGGGAGTTGCGAACAGGCTGTCTGGGTGAGGATCTCGACGGACTCGACATAATCCGCGTCGGGGCCGAGGGCGTCGCGCACGCGGTCGCCGAGGTCTTCGGCTCGGTCATCGTGGTCGACCGCGACGGAAAGGTCGCGGCGGATGGCGGGCATGGCGGATACGGGGCGGTAAGGGGCGAGGTCGGTCAGCTGGGCGGCCACCGCGGGATTGGTCGAGCGCAGTAGGCGGATATCGGTGATGCCCTTGCGCAGCATCAGGGTTCGATCCAGGCCCATGCCGAGGGCGAGTCCGCTGTAGGCGTGGTCCAGGCCCGCGCGGCGCAGTACGCGCGGGTCGGCCAGGCCGCACTCGGCTATCTCGACCCATTCGCCGGCGCGGGCCACATCGACCTGACGGCCGTGCACCGTGTAGGGGTGCACGCGGTCCTCGTACCGGTGCTGCGCGCCGGGCAGCACCGCGTCCATGAGGGCGGTGACCATGTCGTCGAGGTCCGCCGGGACCATGGGGACCGGACGGCGAGTGATGCGCCAGAGGTCGAGTTGGTGGGGCGTGCCGGTGTGCAGGCGGTCGATGCTGTCGCGGCGGTAGACGATCCCGGGACAGACCAGCAGCACGTCGTCGGCCGGGTCCTCGGCCAGGGCGCGCAGTGCGCCGGGGATCAGCGCGGTCGAATGGCTGCGCAGCATCCGGTGGTCGTCGACATAGCGGGTATAGCGGGCGTCGCGAGTGACATCGTCGGTGCGATAGCCGAGGTTGTCGTAGTTGTCGGTGACGGTGACGATGCGTTCGCCACGCCACCATCGGACGTCGCATTCCCATTGCCGCGCCAAGGAATCGACCGCGGCGCGGAGGACGAGTTGCAGAGCGTGCGGACCGGCTTCGGGATCGGTGAGATCGCGAATGGACAGATCGTGGGCGAGTTGGTCACTGGAGAGATGCGCGGGCATGACAGGCTCCTGGCCGAGAACGACGGGTGAATTCGGAGACCCCCGAAGCCCCGGGCTCGACCGCTGACCAAGATCTGTCGGCTCAGCGCGGTGAACGTGGCGACATCCGACCCCGGCGGCGCCCTTCGAGGGCTCGGGGGCCGGTAAATCGACGCACACGCATGACGACGGCCATGTCACTGACGGTAGCAGCGCGAGGCAAGGCATTTTCGCGTGTGCGGCGCCGGTGAACCCGGTCTCACACGCCCTTGACGGCGGTGCGATCCATGAAGCCGAACAGGTACCCGGCGACCCGGCGCATCTGGATTTCCTCCGCGCCCTCGGCGATTCGGTACCGGCGGTGGTGACGGTCGATGTGTCCGAAGCAGTTCGGCCAGCGCCTCCGGTAGTTCGGCTGCCGACGGTGGATTCTGCACGGCGACTCCCTCATCGGATCCCGCGCCCGGCATGGCACGCCGATCGGCCCCGCGTAGCCGGGTTCGGTGACCTCGATTCAGGCGCGCAGGTGCAGTCCGAAGCCCGTGCGGCCCGCGAGCTCCAGCCCCTCCTTCAGTTGCAGCGCGGGGATCTCGTAATCGCCGAAGTTCTGGCGCCGGAAGGGAATCGGCTCGGTCGACTCCAGGGTGAGCAGGCGTTCGACCCAGGCCTCGGCGATATCCGGGAAGTCCGCCTCGGTTATCCGGTCGACCCGGTACAGCACGAACGGCGGCAGCGCTTCGATGCCCGGGTAGTAGAGGATGCCGTGGTGGATCGGGAACAGCAGATCCTCGATGGGGCCGTTGATTCCGCGCGCGGCGTAATGCGATTCCGGGCCGCCGATGGTCACCGACAGCAGCGCCTTCCTACCCGCGAGCGTGCCTTCGCCGTAGCGCTCGCCGTACTTGGTTTCATTGTGTTCGCCGACGCCGTAAGCGAAACGGTAGGTGAACACCCGGTCCACCCAGCCCTTGAGGATCGCGGGCATCGTGTACCACCACAGCGGGAACTGGAAGATGATCGTGTCGGCCCACAGCAGCTTCTCCTGTTCGGCGCGGACATCCGGGGTGAGATTCCCGGTTTCGAAGGCCCGGCCCGAGTCCAGCGCGACCTTCAGCGGGCTCGACGCCTCGGGGCCGTAGTCCGCGGCATCCACGACCGGCTTCCAATTCATGGCGTACAGATCGCTCACCCGCACCTCGTGCCCGGCGGATTCCAGGGTGGACACCGCGAGGTCCTTCAGCGAGCTGTTGAGCGACTTCGGCTCCGGATGGGCGTGGACGATCAGCGTCTTCATGAGAACTCCTTGGGATCGGGTGCTTTCGATCCTGGGCGCCGCGACGTCCGCCGTTCAGGGGCGCTGCTTCCATCGGACAGGGCTTCCTGGTAACGACAGGACCACCTTCGCCGGCGCCACCGCGGCGATACTGGGGGTATGGACGATCTTGCGGGCTTCCTCCGCACCCGGCGTTCCCGCGTCGACCCGGCGGCCGTCGGCATCCCCACCGACAGGCACCGCCGAGTCGAAGGCCTGCGCCGCGAAGAGGTCGCACACCTGTCCGGCGTCAGCGTCGACTACTACGTCCGCCTCGAACAAGGCCGCGCCACCCAACCTTCCGAACAGGTCCTCGACGCCCTCGCCCGCGTCCTCGGCCTGGACGACACCGAACGCGGCCACCTCTACCGCCTGGCCCGCCAGCGCCGCCGCCCCGCCAAGACACCGGCCGGACGGCCACGCCCGGAACTCCTCCGCGTCCTGGACCTGGTCACCCACGCCCCCGCCCTCATCATGGATCACCGCCTCGACGTGATCGCCGGAAACCGCCTGGCCGCCCTTCTCTACGGCCGCCCCCTCCCCGGCCTCAACACCGCCCGCCACATCTTCCTGGAAGAAACCGAACGCGGCCTCTACGGCGAGTGGGAGAAATGCACCCTGGACGTGGTCGGCCACCTCCGCCTGGCCGCCGGCAAATACCCCGACGACCCCCGCCTCGCCTCCCTCATCGGCGAACTGGCCATGGGCAGCGACCGCTTCCGCCGCCTCTGGGCCCGCGCCGACGTCCGCGCCCGCACCCACGGCCCCAAGACCTACCACCACCCCCTGGTCGGCCTCCTCGAACTCCACCAGGAAAACTTCGCCCTCCCCGACGAATCCGGCATGGAACTCATCATCCTCTCCGCACCCCCCGCCAGCCCCACCGCAGACGCCCTCCACCTCCTGTCCACCCTCACCCCCACCACCCAAACCCCCCACCCCCGAGTCCCCAAGCAACCCAACAGAATCTGAAACCACCTCGACCGGGAACTGGTGGCGGCAAACCCCGAGAAGCCCCCACCACCAGTTCCCGGTCGGCGACGTTTCAATCGAGCTGAGGGCGACACGCTCGCGGGCCCCAGCTCGACGGGTGCACGGTCAGAGAGCACGAAATCGCCGCCGAGCGAGCGTCGTAACGGGTCCTGGCCGCGTCCGATGCAAAGGGCATGAAGGAGCGGGGCCCGTCGAACAGGGTCGGGTTCACCGGATTGCCGGCGTCCGGATCTGTGCCGGCGGGGAGGTTCACCAAGCATCGGAAGGCGTGGATCGCGGGTGGGACCGTGGCGGCGGCACTCTTTCTCGGCAGCATTGCGGACCGGGACGAGGAGCCCGGCCGCTCGCCGACGGTGCCGGGAAGCACGACGAGGGTTGCCGATCGGCCGGTCAGCAGCACAGCGATGGTGACGACGGCTTCGCCACATGTGACGACGACGTTCGTCCCAACGCTGCCTCCCATCGGACAACCCGCCCCACCACCGACGATCGAACGATCCGCTCCGCTTCTGCCATCGGCTGTCGAACAGCCTGCCGCGCCGCAGGCGGCAGTTCCTGCGCCACGGCCGGAGTGCGACCCGAACTACAGCGGATGCGTCCCGATCGCCTCGGATGTCGATTGTGCCGGTGGGAGTGGCAATGGCCCGGCGTATGTGGATGGTCCGATCAGCGTGATCGGCAGCGATATTTACGACTTGGATCGTGATCGTGACGGGATTGCCTGCGAGTGAGGCAGATTCACGACGGAAGCTTGATCCGGCGATTCGGAGGCGGGGGTGGTGAGGGGTGGCGCGGCCGTTGCCTTCCAGTGCGCCGCCCAGTTCCCCGCCGATACCGCCCGCTGGGGTTGTCTCGATCGTCCGCCCCGAGTTCGTCACCGCGGAACTGGCGTGCCTCCTCGGCTGACGACATCGGTGAGCGCGGCCATCAGGAAATCGTTGACGGCGTCGGTGCGTTCGAGTTGGACCAGGTGGCCGGCGCCGGGGACCTCCTGGACTCGGCGGAGGTCGGTGACATTGGCGCGGAGGGTGGCGAGGGGGTCGCGGCCGCTGAAACCTTCCATGTCGGGGTCGTTTTCGCCGTAGAGGAAGTAGGTGGGGACTTCGATCTTGGCGTCGGCGTAGGCGGCGGTGAGGTCCCAGTTGCGGTCGAGGTTGCGGTACCAGTTGAGGCCGCCGGTGAAGCCGGTGCGCTGGAAATCCTCGACGAGGGTGTCGAATTCGGCCTCGGAGAGCCACGGCCAGGGGAGGGCGGGGGCTTGCGGGAGGACGTCGAGGTAGCCGAGGCCCGGGGGGTTCTTCCAGGTGTCGAGGTAGTGGTAGTCGGCGCTGAGGGAGTAGTAGACGCGGGCCAGGAAGTCGCGGGGATCGGCGGCCAGTTCGGCGTCGGCGATGCCGGGGGTCTGGAAGTAGGACAGATGGAGGAAGTGGCGTTCGGCGGCCTTGGTCCAGAACGCTGACGGGGGACGCGGGGGGCGGGGAGCGAACGGGTTGTTCAGAACTACGACGCCGGCTACGCGCTCGGGATTGCGCAGGGACAGCTCCCAGACCAGCTGGGCGCCGAAATCCAGGCCCACGAAGACGGCTCGGTCCGCGCCGATGTCGTCGAGGAGGGCGAGGAGGTCGCCGATGACGGCCTCGTTGGTGTAGGCCGCCACGGCGACGGGGGCGTCGGTGCGGCCGTAGCCGCGCAGATCGGGGGCGAGGCCGCGGAAACCGGCGGCGGCGACCGCGGACAGCTGGCGGTGCCACATGAACCAGGTGTGCGGGAACCCGTGGCAGAAGACGACCGGGAAGCCCTCGCCTTGCTCCGCGACGTGCATGTGAACAGCCCCGGTGTCGAGGATCCTGTGCGTCAGCTCCACTGCTGCCTCCGTTTTCTAGAACACGTTCCTATTTCAAGGTAGTGTCCAGAGGTCGTGAGCGAAATACCCAAGATTCTCGCCGGGCGGGTCGCGGTGGTGACCGGGGCCAGCCGCGGCATCGGCAAGGGCATTGCCCTGGAGCTCGGCGCGGCGGGCGCGACCGTCTTCGTCACCGGGCGCACGACCACGCCCGGGCACCTGCCGGGCACGGTGCACGCCACGGCCGCCGAGATCGACGAGTTGGGCGGGACCGGGGTCGCGGTGGTGTGCGATCACCGCGACGACGCGGCGGTGGAGACGTTGTTCGATCGGGTGAAGTACGAGTGCGGACAGCTCGATGTGCTGGTCAACAACGTGTACAACTCCCCCGCCGCGGCGCGCTGGCTCGGGCGCAAATTCTGGGAGGTGCCGCCCAAGGCATGGGACGAGACCTTCGACATCGGGGTGCGATCGCATTATGTGGCAAGCGTTTTCGCCGCCCCGCTGCTGATCGGCTCCGGCGGGCTCATCGTGAACGTGTCTTCGCCCGGGGCGCAACGGTATATGCACAATGCGGTCTACGGCGTGGGCAAGACCGCGGTCGATCGCCTGACCGCCGATTTCGCCCACGATCTCGCCGATACCGGCGTCACGGCGGTGTCGCTGTGGCCCGGCATCGTGGATACCGAACTGCTGCAAATGGTTCCGGCCGACGAACAGGGCCGCCGCCTGGTCACCCTGCCCGGCGAGGGCACCTATGACCTGGCCGACGCGGAATCCCCGCGGTTCCCGGGGCGCGCGGTGGTGGCCCTGGCCGCCGACCCGGACCGGCGCAAACGCAGCGGCGCGGCCTGGAAGGTGGCCGATCTCGCCGAGAGCTACGGCTTCACCGACATCGACGGCCGCGTCCCCCGCGCCGACTGACGACCAAAGACGTTCCCGGAGAACAGGAGTACAAGATAGTGATGCGACGCGTTTTCGTCGTGGGCGTGCACATGACGCCGTTCGTGAAGATCGCCTCCCGCGACTGGACCTATACGGAGATGGTCGGCGAGGCCGTGCGCGGGGCGCTCGGCGATGCGGGCGTCGGCTACGACACGGTGCAGCGCGCCGCCGTCGGCTACGTCTTCCAGCCCTCGGCCGCGGGACAGCGGGCCCTGTACGACATTGGGCTGACCGGGATTCCGGTGGTCAATGTGAACAACAACTGCGCCACCGGGTCGACCGCGCTCATGCTCGCCCGGGAATGGGTCGGCAGCGGAATCGTGGATGTGGCGCTGGCGGTGGGCTTCGAGCAGATGACCAAGGAGTCCATGGCCGGGCCAGCGACCAAGCCGAAGGCCACCACCGTGGACCCGCATCTGAAGGTCATGCGCGAGCAGTACGACTTCAGCCAGGCGCCGATCACCACGCAGTTCTTCGGCAATGCCGCCATCGAGCACATGAAGCGCTACGGCACCACGCCCGAGCAGCTGGCGGCGGTCGCGGTGAAGAATCACGAGCACTCCACGCGAAACCCGCTGGCGCAGTTCCAGGATGCGTACACCCTCGAGCAGGTGCTGACCGACAAGCCGGTGCACGGGCCGCTGACGCGCTCGCAGTGCTCCCCCATGTCCGACGGTGCGGCGGCGGCCGTGGTGGTCAGCGAGGAGTTCGTGCGCGCACACGGACTGGAGGGACAGGCCATCGAAATCCTGGCCCAGGAGCTCGCCACCGACGACGCGACCTCCTTCTCCACCGGATCCATGATCGATGTGGTCGGCGCGCCCATGACCCGCGCGGCGGCCGGAAAGGTGTTCGCCACCGCGGGAATCGGCATCAATGACGTCGATGTGATCGAGTTGCACGACTGCTTCAGCATCAACGAGCTCATCACCTACGAGGCGCTGGGCCTGTGCGGGGAAGGCGAATCCGGTGCGCTCGTGGAATCCGGCGCCACCACCTACGGCGGCGCCTGGGTGGTGAATCCGTCCGGCGGGCTCATCTCCAAGGGGCATCCGCTCGGCGCCACCGGGCTGGCGCAGGCCACCGAATTGTCCTGGCAGCTGCGCGGACTCGCGGGCGAGCGGCAGGTGGCGGGCGCGCGCACCGCCCTCGCGCACAATCTCGGACTCGGCGGGGCGGTGGTCGTCACCCTCTACGCCGCCGGCACGCTCTGACAGCACTATTCGCAGGGAATGGAAACGCAATGACCACAATCGATCCCGAGACCCGGCTGCGGATGCCCGTGCACAATGGCCACGCGCTGGTCGCCGGACTGCGGCGGCATCGCAATCGGCCGGTGCTCACCCTGGGCGACGCCATCCTCACCGGCGGTGAGGTGCTCGATGCCATCAGCCGCTACATCGCCGCGTTCGCCGAGCACGGGGTGGGGACCGGGACGCCGGTGGGCGTGCTCGCGCTGAACCGCCCGGAAGTCCTGTTCACCATTGGCGCGGGGCAGATCGTGGGTTCGCGGCGGACCGCGCTGCACCCCATCGGCGGTCTGGACGATCACGCGTATGTGCTCGCCGACGCCGGGATCTCGACGCTCATCCTGGATCCGGTGCCCGCCTTCGTGCAGCGCGCCCGGGAACTGGTCGACCTGGTCCCCGGACTCAACAAGGTGCTGGTGCTGGGGCCGGTGCCGGAGGCGCTCGCCGATGTGGGCATCGATCTGCTGGCCGCGGCCGACAGCTACGCGCCGCAGCCGGTCGAGGCCGCCGAACTGCGGCCGGATGATGTCATTTCCATCAGCTACACCGGCGGCACCACGGGCAAGCCGAAGGGCGTCATCGGCACATCGCAGTGCATGTCCGCCATGACGCAGATCCAGCTGTCGGAATGGGAATGGCCCAAGCATCCGAAATTCCTGATCTGCACGCCGCTTTCGCATGCGGGCGCGGCCTTCTTCCTGCCGGTCGTGCTGCTCGGCGGCCAATGCGTGGTGCTGCCGCGCTTCGATGCCGGAGAAGTATTGCGCGCCATCGAGGAACACAAGATCTCGGCCACCATGCTGGTGCCGTCCATGCTGTACGCGCTGCTGGATCACCCGGATTCGAAGACCCGGGACCTGTCGTCGCTGGAGACGGTCTACTACGGGGCTTCGGCCATCGATCCGAATCGCCTGCAGGAGGCCATCGATCGCTTCGGGCCGATCTTCGCGCAGTACTTCGGGCAGTCCGAGGCGCCCATGGCCATCAGCTATCTGGCCAAGGACGAGCACGACAAGGAACGGCTGACCTCCTGCGGCCGGCCCTCCACCGCCATCCGGGTGGCGCTACTGGACGACAAGGACAATCCCGTCGCCCCCGGCGAGGTCGGTGAGATCTGCGTGTCCGGACCGCTGCTCGCCGCGGGCTACCTGAATCTGCCCGAGATCACCGCGGACACCTTCAAGAACGGCTGGCTGCGCACCGGCGACCTGGCCCGGCAGGATGAGGACGGCTTCCTCTTCATTGTCGGCCGCAGCAAGGACATGGTCGTGACCGGCGGCTTCAACGTCTTCCCCCGCGAGGTGGAAGACGTTGTCTCCGAACATCCCAAGGTGCACAATGTGGCCGTCGTCGGCGTGCCCGACGCGCACTGGGGTGAGGCCGTCACCGCCGTGCTGGTGCTCGATCCGGACACCGCCGCCGATCCGGACGCGGTGGCGACGGTGACCGCCGAGATCCAACAGGCCGTCAAGCAGCGCAAGGGTTCCGTGCAGGTGCCCAAGCACGTCCTCGTCATCGACGAGCTGCCGCTCACCGGCCTGGGCAAGCCCGATAAGAAGGCCGTCCGCGTGATCGCTCAGGAACGCCTGGGCATCGCCTGATCAGCAAGGCGTGATCGAGCGCCCCAACAACGCTCGATCACGCCTGCTCGGCGCGAGGTGGAGCCGCCCGCACGGTGCGTATCAGTTCGACGCCCCGGCGGGCACTGGCTGCTCCGGTCTCCACCACCGCACGAGTCACGAAGTGCCCCACTGCCGTCACGATAAACATGACGGCGATGAGAATCGGCGCGTACTCCCACGTCAGCGCCAGCATCATGCGCTCGAAGGTGCCGCGCGGCTCCACCACCGGCTCCCAGCTGTTGAGCCGCACCCAGCGGCCCAGGAAAACGCCTATCGCGCACAGGAAATGGACCGCGATCGTCACCGGCGTCCGCCACGACGACAGCCCCGAGCGGTCCAGGAACCGGCCCATCTCTCTGAGCACCAGGTAGTAGGCCAGGAATCCGGAGGCGATGAACGCCCCGTACACCGGCAGCACCGTGCTCACCACCGGCCCGTCCCCCACCGCCCGCACGTCATCGCGCAGATGCACGAGATCGGTCACCACGTACGGCGCATTCGGCAGGAACAGCACGATCAACACGACCCCGGCCCACCACACCGGCGACACCGGCAACCGCCCGGCTCTCGCGGTGCCCAGCCGGAAGACCAGCAGCGCCAACGCCACCGGAATCCACGCCAGCATCGTGTTCCACGCCAACCAGAAGAAGTTGCGGCCCGAGACCCCCGAGAGGCTCCGCGCAACCGCATCCACCAAGTCCATGCCGATCATCATGCCCACACCGCGGGCCGATCCGCCCCCGGTTATCCGCCCGCAGCGCGGATCCACACAGAACCCACACAAACCGGGCACACAACCACCGCGCTACGAACCCGCCCCCGCCTGTTCGACAGCGAACGTAGCCCCGGCACACGTCAACCGGGCGCCGCAATCATGCGGCGCCCGGTGCAAAGTCTGTGCTCAGCGCGTCAGGAGAACTTGATCTCGAGCCCGATGCCGAGAATC
The DNA here is from genome assembly GCF_054655275.1 of Nocardia sp. IFM 10818. NCBI lineage: Bacteria > Bacillati > Actinomycetota > Actinomycetes > Mycobacteriales > Nocardiaceae > Nocardia > Nocardia sp. IFM 10818. The sequence goes on along the minus strand of NZ_BAAHJH010000001.1, from coordinate 3,520,997 downwards.
GAGATCAACCAGATCACACCGATGAAGATGGTGATGCGGTCGAGGTTCTTCTCGACGACGGTGGAACCCGACAGGCTGGACTGCACGCCGCCACCGAAAAGGCTGGACAGACCTCCACCCTTCGCGCGGTGCAGCAGCACCAGCAGCACCAGCAGCACGCTGGTGATGATCAGGAGGATATCCAGGAACATGCGCATGCCGGAGATTGTATGCGGTAGTCACAAAGGCCCTCGCATTCACCCTGGTTGCAGCCTCAACATCGGGCGTCGCCGCATCGCCGACGGCCCGCGCCCGGATGCTGAACAGTTGCCCAGTCTGTTTTCAACGCTTTGAACGATCATGTGGTCCGCCGAATCCCCTAGCGGAGCCGAGAGCGGCGCCGCCGGGAGATCCCCCGATCAGGAGTGTTATTTGAAGTAACACACATCACCCCCTAATCGATTTTCATCGCATAGGAACCCACCGTCACCGCCGGTATTGTCGGCGTTCGCCAGTCGACCCCAGGACTGCTGCGGGGTCCCTGGGGCCGACTCGGCGCGAGCCGAGCACCCCCTTCGCATCGGCTCGCAGTCGCCCCACGGGTTGGTCCTGCAACTACCCGGACGGCATCTCGGATAGTCGGTATCTCAGCGGGAACGCGTGCCCGCTGAGATACCGACGCCACTGGACCGACCCCGGCCAGGGTCGACCGACCATCGCGGCGGTGGCCGGATTCGAACCGGCGACCTTCAGATCGGCAGGTGCAGCAATGCGGGACCATGCATCGCGGAAGGCGTATCGGCGAGCACAGGTTCGAGTATCGGGGCGGTTCCGCGTTCGATGACGACGCCGACCCATGCGCGACGATCCTTCGGATACGTTGCCGCAGTGCGGATTCCTACGGTCTGTCGAGCGGGGCGGCGGACGGGAGTTCGGAGGACGCATCCTCCAGCCGATAACGGCCCGCGCCGCCTGCTATGGCAAGTTCACCCTGCATCTGCCCGCCCCGTTCGGGTGCGCACTACTTCGCCGGGTCTCGAAGCCGATCGAATGCTCGACGCGATCCACATCCGCCCCGTCCAAGGGTGGCGATGAGCTCATCGCGGTCGGAGCCGAGCGTCGTAGTGGCGCTCTGCCGCAATGCTCCTGGCACAGGAGCTCGCTTCACGGAGCAAGGCCGACCAGATCAGCGCTCGCCCGCCACAATCGTTCGCAACGTTCGGGGTCGGTGACGTGGGACGGGGAGTCGACGGGGGCGCGGTCCACATAGAAGCGGCCGGAAACGCCCTCCACCTCCGGTGAAGTGGCCAACCACACTGGAGTCTGCGCACCGACGTCAGGGCCGGGCAGGTTCGCCGGATCGGACCGGCCGTGCTCCCACCGCCCGACGCCAGGCTGCGGGCCGGGCTGAGGCAGAATCCCGTCGCGATGGGCCTGCACGATAATCGGGCCGAGACCGGGTGCCTCCCCGCCCAGCCCCGTTCCCGCGATCGTGCCGGGATGGCAGACGTTGACGGTTAAGCCGGTCCCCGCCGAGCGCCGGGCGAGAGTGTGAACAAACATCGTGGTCATGTTCTTGCTGCGCGCATAGCCGTAGTACGGCCACAGACCGGCGTGCGAGCCCAGGCTTTCGGGATCCGACCACGTGATGTCATCCAGGTCGACCGGCTCGTGCGCGAGCAGGACCGGGTCGGAGCCGATGGCTATCAACCTGGCTCGATCCAAGGTCTCGGACAGGATCCGCAGCAGCAAATACGGTGCCAGATAGTTGATGGTCAGCATCCGTGGCAGGCCATCGGGTGTCATTCGATCCACCGGCGCCACCACTGCGGCGTTACTGACGACAACATCCGGCGGCGGCCCGCTCGACAGCAGGTCGGCGAGATCGCGTACCTGATCGAGTTCCGCCAGATCGGTTCGCACCAGGACCAGATCCGCGCCGGGCACGGCCGCCGCAATCCGTTCCCGAGCCGCCTGTAGCCGAGAATCACTGCGGCCCACCAGCGTTACCGTCCGGTCAGGTCCGGCGAGGCGACTCGCGATCGCCTCGCCGATCCCATTGGTCGCACCTGTCACGACCGCGTGCTTCACAGCGCTCCCTCGAAAATCGTTGTGCTCACGCGAAATCGGCGACCCGCGGATAGATCTCATCGGGGGGCAGCTGCCCGGCCTCCAGATCCGCCCACTGGTGGCCCGGATGCGGCCGGTAGGTCGCCTCCACATCGGTGTAGGTGGTGATGAAGGCGACGCGGTCGGCCTGAGAAGTGTTGCCACCCGCGGTATGTCCGGTCCGCCACTGATGGAAAGTGGCGTCTCCGGCGCGCAGCGGGACAGTGACCCGTCGATCCCAGGTGAGCCCCGGGTAGGTATCGAAGAGGTAGGACTCGGGGTTCTCCTGCGCGGCGGTCAGCGGAGCGCGGAACGGTTCCGGGCGCCGGTGCGAGCCGGGAATGAAAGTCATACAACCACGTTCGACCGGAACATCGACCAACGCGATCCACGCGTTCAGCAGCAGACGGCCCTCCAGTGGCGCCAGCGTCAGATCGTCGTGCCACGTGGTCGGCATCGCATCGCCGGGCGACTTGACGAGCGTCTCGCCACCCCATACGCGCAACGAAAGACCGGACAACTGCTCGGCGATCGCGCCGATCCGGGGATGGCGGGCGAGACTTCGCAGCACCTCGTTGTTGCGGAAGGCATCCTTGGTAATCCGGACCGCCGTCACCCCGACCTTCATTCCCATGCCGGCCACCACACCGGTGCGCTCGATCTCCGCCAGCGCCGCCTCCCGGTAATGCGCCACTTCCTCCGCGGTGAGCACATTCGGGATGTGTGTGAAGCCGTCCTCCCTGAACTGCGTGACATAGCGCTGGTCAACCGCGTCCGATCGCGTCTGGTTACTCGTCTGGGTCACGCCGATTCTCCCGTCGCTCCTGGGCATGAACGAATTATTTCTAAATGTGCCGACGCCCCGAAGTAAAGTGAACCTTCGTGCATCGCACGAAGGTTTGATGTACGAAGGTTCACTTCAAATGCGTTGTCGTCGTGCGCAATACTGCGAGCATGGCGACACCGGTTGCAGAGTTTCAAGAGACAGCACAGTGACGACTTTCGACGAAAATCCGGCTGCGGTGCGCAGCTTTCCAATGCGACGTCAATGCCCATTCGCGCCGGCGGCGGAATACGCCGAGCTGCGCGACGCGGGACCGCTCGCCCGTGTCCGGCTACCCAATGGCCGGCCGGCGTGGGTGGTGACACGATACGCCGAAGTGCAGCAGGTGCTGGCTCATCCGTACATCAGTACCGATATCACTCGCCCCGGGTTTCCCGAGCTGACCTCGGACCCGGATGCGGAGCGCTATCAGCTGTTCGAGGGCGAGTTCTTCAATATGGACTCCCCCGAGCACGACTTCTACCGGCGAATGCTTATCCCCGAGTTCAGCTTCAAGCGCATCAAGGCACTGCGGGCGGGCATCCAGGACATGATCGACGAGCTGGTGGACGCCATGCTCGCGAGCGGTCCCCCGGCCGACCTGGCCGAGGCGTTCGCGCTGCCGGTCGCTTCGCTCGGCATCTGCCAACTTCTCGGCGTTCCCTACGAGGACCACAAGTTCTTCCAGTCCCGGGTGCGAACCCGCAAGATCGAGGCGTCCGAGGACATGCTGGCCCCGGTCCGGGAGCTGCGCGCCTACACCGACGCCGCGATCACCCGTGCCGAGCAAGAGCCCGGGGACAACCTCATCGGCCGGCTGGTCGCCCAACGGGTCGCGACGGGCGAAATCACCCATGCGGCGGCCGTCGGCATGGTCCTGCAGCTGCTGATCGCCGCGCACGAGACGACCTCGAACATGATCATGCTCGGCACGCTCACCCTGCTGCGGCACCCCGGGCAGCTCGCCGAGCTCCGTGCCGACCCCGAGCGCTGGCCCGCCGCCGTGGACGAACTGCTGCGGTACCACTCGGTCGCGGACGGGCCGACCTTCGGCCGCATCGCCATTGGCGACATCGAGGTCGGTGACCAGGTCATCCGGGCCGGAGACGCCGTCTTCGCGCTGTGCGCCTCGGCTAATCACGACGAACGGGCCTTTGCCCGGGCAGGCGAATTCGATATTCACCGCGGCGCCGGCAACCACCTGGCCTTCGGGTACGGCGTTCATCAGTGCATCGGCCAGAACCTGGCCCGGGCATGGCTGGAGACTTCCTACGAGACGCTCTTCCGGCGTGTTCCGAGCCTGCGGCTGAACACGGAGATCGACGACCTGTCGTTCAAATACGACGCCGCGATCTTCGGCCTGGACGAGTTCCCCGTCACCTGGTAGGCCTGGCATGCGCATCATCGCGGACCGGGACCGCTGCATCGGCGCGGGGCACTGTCTGCGCGCGACCCCGGACATCTTCGACGCCGGCGAGGACGGTCGTGTCGTCGTCTCGGATCCCGAACCCGATCCCTCCCGCGCCGACATCGTCCGGCAAGTCGTCCGGCTCTGCCCCAATGCCGCTCTGGCACTTCACGAAGAGCCCACCAAGAATCCGCAATCGAACGGGAAGAGACCGATGACAGTCAGCACGGAAGATGTGGCCAGCTTCTACGACGGGACCGACAAGTTCAGTCTGGAGGGCAAGCTCGACGAGTTGTGGGGTGCGAATCTCCACTACGGCTATTGGGACGACGACTCCGACGATGACGGCCCCATCGAGGTCGCCACGGATCGGCTCACCGACTTGATGATCGCGGGCCTGAACGCGCGGCCGGGTCAGCGCATGCTCGACATCGGTTGCGGCAACGGCAATCCGACACTGCGCCTGGCGCGCACAGCGGATGTGTCCGTCGTCGGCATCACCATCAGCCGGGTGCAGGCCGAGCAGGCCCAGGCCCGGGTGGCCGAACTCGGTCTCGCCGACCGCGCCGAGTTCCGATTGGCCGACGCGATGGATATGCCGTTCCCCGACGCCTCCTTCGATCTCGCGTGGGCCCTCGAATCGATGCTGCACATGCCCGACCGCGGGCAGGTGCTGGCCGAGGCCGCCCGCGTGCTGCGTCCCGGCGGGCGCCTGGCGATCGCCGATGTGGTGGAGCGTGGGCCCGTCAGCCCCGAGGGCAAGGTCGTGCTCGACCACATCCGCACCACCTACAAGATCCAATCGCTCGGGACCGTTGAAGAGTATCGCGATCAGTTGGCCGCGAATGATTTCGTCGATGTCGAGATCACCGATATCACCGACAAAGTCAATCGCACCGGAATCGTGCTCGCCGGCGCGGTCGAAAAGAAGCGCGCCGAATTCCTGGAGCATGCGACGGAGCAAGAACTCGACTCGTTCATCGGTTTCATGCGCCGCGCGGCGGCTACACCGGAGAACGGCTATCTGTTCATCACCGCCACACGCCGCTGACAGTGGCCGTATGCCGGGTCGCGATGACATCGCGACCCGGCTTTTCTGGACGGTCGAGTACATGAGAAGGGCGCGGCTTCCGAGGGAAGCCCCGCCCTTCTCATGTACTGCTATTTCGCCGAGCCGGCCTCGAGGGCGTCGGTGGCGGCACGGTCGAAGGCTGCGGCGATGGCCTTGTGCCGCTGCTCGATCGGGGCGAACCACTCCGAGTGGGTGACGGCATACAGGTCACCGCGTTTGATAGCGGCGACCACGATCGCACCCACCTCCGCGGGGGTCAACCACCGCTGCGACCGGTACTCCTCTTCGGTCATCTCGAAGTCCGACAGGCCACCACCGGAGTAGCGCTCCGGCCTGTTACGGGTGCTCGAGGCAACGTTGGTTTCCACAGTGGCCGAGCACAATACGGTTGCCCCGACCTTCGAACCGTCCTGATCGAGTTCGCCCGCCAGCGCCTCCGTGAGGGCGACCACCCCATACTTGCTGACGGCGTACGCAGCCATCGGCGGCTGGGAGAACAGGCCGAATATCGAGGCGGTGTTCACGATGTGGCCGCCGTCCGCGTTCGCCTTCAGGATCGGCAGGAAGGTCTGCACGCCGTGGATGACGCCGAAGAGATTGACGCCGAGCATCCACTGCCAGTCCTCGATCGTGAGATCGGCGATCCGCGAGATAGGCCCGACGCCCGCGTTGTTGAACACGACGTGCACGGTGCCGAATCGATCGACCGCTGTCCGGGCGAGCGCCTGCACGCTGGCCAGATCGCTGACGTCGGTATGGATGCCTATCGCACCGATCTCGGCCGCGGTCCGCTCCAATGCTTCGCGCTCGACGTCGGCGATGATCACCTGCATCCCCTCGGCGAGCAGTTGCCGGGCGGTGCCCTTGCCGATGCCGGAAGCGCCGCCGGTGACCACGGCGACCTTTCCACGGAGATCCGGATATGCGCTCATCTGTGCGTGGCTCCTGTCTGAGATGGTCGAGCCGGCGTCATGCCGCGCTCCATTTGCCGAGCGGACGGCGAAGCCCCAGCCTCGCTCGCAGCGTCCCGTCCGGCGCACCCGGCGACCGGTGACGCAGGGCGCTGGCGATCTCCAGCATGTCGGCGTACGCCGCTTCCGCGGGATCATGCTGCGCGGCAACCAAACTGAAGCCGTTGACGACGCCCGAGCCGGCCAGCCGGCCCAGGTCGTCGAGCGATGTGGAAGTCGAACACTCCAGCAGGGTCAGGACGTCATCGCGCTGCCGGCCGGCGACGCGAGCCGATTCGCCGACCGCGTCTGCGATCTCACGTACCGCATCGGCCGAATCCATCGGCACGATGGCGACGTCGGCGGCCCGGCCCGCCAGCGCGGCGGCCGCGGCGCTGTCAGCTCGGCGCACCAGCACCGGATGCCCTTGCGGCGGCCGGGCGATGTTGAGCGGCCCCGCCACCTCGAAGTATTCGCCCCTGTGGTCCAGGGTGTGCAGCCGCTCCGGCCGGAAATAGACGCCGGATTCGCGATCACGCAGGAACGCGTCGTCGTCGAAGCTGTCCCAGAGCCCGCCCAGCACCTCGGCGAATTCCTCGGCGCGGGCGAGGTTCTGGCACTCGGCCGCCGGGTCGTCCGCGTGATAGTTGGCGGCTTCGCCGCTGTCGCCGTGCGCGCTCATTTCCCATCCCGCGCGACCACCGCTGAGGTAGTCGAGCGTCGCGAGCAGTCGGGCGACGTGATACGGCGCGAGCTGGTCGGTCGATATCGACGGCACCAGACCGATACCGTCCGTCGCGGCGGCCAGGGCGGCCGAGAGTGTGCCGGCCTCGAATGTGCCGGGGCCCTCCGGCCGGACGCTTTGGCCGTCGTCGAACAGCAGGGCGTCGATTCCCGCACGCTGAGCGGCGCGCGCCCACTCACAGACGTGGGCGAAGGTGGCCCGGCCGTTGCCGCCGCCACCGCCCGCGGTGGTCAACTGCGCGAAGAGCACGGTGGTCATCGCGCACCTGCCAGCGTCGACTCGGTCAGGCCGAGATTATCCCGCAACGTGCCCTCGACATAGGCCGTGCGCACCAGCCCGCGCCGGCGCAGCTCCGGCACCACCTGCTCGGCGAAGTCGTCCAATGACCCCGGCAGACAAGGGAAGTCGACGAGGAATCCGTCTGCGGCGCCCTGAGTGAACATGGTCTCCATATGGTCGGCGAGTTGTTCGGGGGTACCCGCGACGATGTCTCCCGCTGTGCGCACCGACAGCTGGCGCAGGGTCAGATTCTCCCGGCGGGCAAGGTCGATCCAGCGCTGGGCGGTACTGCGGGAGTTGTTGGTGACGGGCAGATCCGGCACCGGGCCGTCCAGCGGGTACTCGGTCAGGTCCACCTCCCCGAGCTGGGCCTGCAGCGCGCGCAATGCGACGATGTCCGGCATCAATTCCTGCAATTGCCGCAGCCGATCCTTCGCCTCGGCCTCGGTGCCAGCGACGATCGGCGCCAAACCGGGCCAGATCTGGATGGTATTGGGTCCGCGGCCATTTCCGGCGGCACGCGCCTTCATGTCGGCATAGAACTCCTGGGCGTCGGACAGCTGCGTGTGCCTGGTGAAGATCACCTCACCGTGCTTGGCGGCGAACGCGCGACCGACGGGCGACGCGCCCGCCTGGAAGATCACCGGTCGCCCCTGCGGTGCGGGCGCCACGTTGAGCGGACCGCGAACGCTGAAGAACTGTCCGCGGTGCCCGATCGGCTCGGCGCCGGAAGTCCACAGTCGGTTCGTCACCGCCACGAACTCGTCCGCGCGCGCATAGCGCAGATCGTGCTCCATGTGCTCGGGAAAGCCGAAGTTGCGTGATTCCCACGGCGCGGCAGAGGTCACCACATTCCAACCTGCCCGACCACCGCTGAGGTGATCGAGGGACGCGAATTTCCGTGCGAGATCGTAGGGTTCGTTGTAGGTGGTCGTGGCGGTCGCGACCAGCCCGATGCGGTCGGTCGTCGCGGCGTAGGCCGAAAGCAGGGCGAGCGGCTCGAAATGCTCGTTGCGGGCAGTCCGGCTCAGGTGCTCCACATCCGTGCCCCACAATGCGACGACGTCCGCGACGAAAAGACAGTCGAACACGGCGCGTTCGAGCGCCTGCGCGTTCCGGCGGTGGAACGCGAAATCGAGTTGCGCCGCGGCGGGGGTCTGTGGATGCCGCCAGGCCGCGATGTGGCCGCCGGGGCCATCGATACATGCGCCCAGGCGCAGTGTTCTCTGCTGTGTCATTGTTTCCTCATCTCGGATCAGTTCGACAGGAACGGCTGTGCGGGAACGCCGTCCGCTTCCGCACCGATCCGGGATCCTGGGCTGAAGTGGGCGGGCATCCGCACGAAGCCGTTGATCTGCCCCACGGTCGGGTACTTCTCGGCCGCAACGATGCGGTAGTCGGGCATGCGCCGGAGCACCTCATCGATGACGACCTCGAAATCCATCCGGGCGATGTGGCGGCCGATGCACCGGTGGATGCCGATGCCGAACGCGGCCTGTTTGCGGGCATCGCGATCCAGGTCGATGACATCGGGGTGTGGGAAGACCTTCTCGTCCAGATTCGCTGCGGCCCAAGACAACAGGACTCGCTCCCCCTTGCCCACCGGACATCCGTCGATCTCCGTGTCGGCCATCGCGGTGCGGCCGACTCCCATGACCGGTGTGTAGTACCGCAGAAACTCGTCGCAGGCCGCCGGAATCTGCTCAGGGGAATCGATCAGCCGCTGCCGGGCTTTCCGGTTGTGCTCGAGATAGTGCAGGGTGGAGGCGAGCAGTGCCGTCGTGGTGTCGACCCCGCCGGGGATGACCGCGTTGCACACCGCGACGATGTCCTCGTCGGAGAGCTTGTCGCCGTCGATCTCGAGCTGGGTCAGGAAGCTGAGCAGATCGTCGCCGGGTTGGGCGCGGCGTTTGGGAATCAGCTCCCGCACGGTCTCGATGAGCTGCGCGAAGCCGGCCTCGACCCGCGCGAATTCCGGTGTGCCAGGCGGCGTGTAGACCAGTGCGTGCACGACATCGGCGTACAGCCGCCACTCGTCCATCGGCAGGCCCACGATATCGAGGGTGACCAGTGCGGGTACCGGATTGGCCAGATCCATGACCAGATCGATCTCGCCGCTCTCGATGTGCTGGTCCACGCACCATGTGGCGAACTGCTCGATCCGGGGACGCAGCCGCCGTGCCGATACCGGCGAGAAGAAGGCGTTCAAAGCCTTACGCCAGTCCAGGAATTCGGGCGGGTCCAGCTCGAGCGGCAACCCGCGGAACGAGGAAGCGGGCACTACCGTCCCCTGCGGCCGCCCGGGGGTGTTGGGCAACTCGTGCGCCGAGGAGAACAACTGCGGCTGGTGCGCGACGTCCGAAACCTGCTGGTAGCCGGTGACCAGCCAGAAGCCGCCATGGTGTTTGCTGTAGGCCACCGGCGTATGGGTGTTCAACGCAATGTTTGCGGCCCATGGGTCACGGGCGTACTCGGCCGAATGGTGATCGTAGTCGACTTCCGGCGCTTTATCGGACATTCTCATCCTCGGATCCCGTGGAAGGTGCGCTGCATCATTTCGTTGGTACCGCACCGCAGCACGAGTGTGAATTGAACCTTTGTGCATTTCGCACCGGTCGTGTACGAAAGTTCAATTCAAATCCGCCGGACGGATAGGCGAGGATGAAATCGTTTTGCTCGTGTCCACAGGCCAGCGAGGTGGCAATAGATGAAGCACGTACTGCTCGGAGCCAGTGGCGCCGGTACGTCGGTGTTCGCCCTCGGCACCGCGACCTTCGGCGATTCCACGGACGAGGCGGAAGCGAGCCGCGCGCTCGACGTGTTCGTGGACTCCGGAGGGCTGTTGGTGGACACCGCGGACGGCTACACCGGCGGGCGTGCCGAGGAGATCGTCGGCCGCTGGCTCGGCCGGCAATCCACCGAGATCCGCGGGCGTGTCCTGATCGCGACCAAGGGCGGCGGCTACACCACGAGCGCCGCGATGAACGAGTGGGGCAATACCAGGCACAACCTCACCCGGGCGCTCGATACCTCGCTCACCAAGCTCGGGGTCGACTCCATACCCCTCTACCAGGTGCACGCGTGGGATCCCCTGACTCCCCTGGAGGAAACCCTGTCCTTCCTGGACAATGCGGTGCGCCAGGGCAAGATCCAGTACATCGGTCTGTCCAATTTCACGGGATGGCAACTACAGAGGGCCGTCGACCTGGCAAAAGCGCTCGGCCTGATCGGACCCGTGGTTTACCAGGCCCAGTACAGCCTGCTGTGCCGCGAGGTCGAGTGGGAGATCATCCCGGCGGGCCGGCACAACGGCCTGGGCATGCTGGCCTGGTCCCCGCTCTCCGGCGGACTGCTCACCGGCAAGTACTCCGCACACACCCGCCCGGAGGGCTCCCGCTTCGGCGAGCAGTTGGATCGCGGCATGATGCACGACAACTACGTCACGGCCCTCTACAGCAGACATATCGCGCGCGACCGCACCTGGGCGGTGCTGAAGATCCTGCACGACATCGCCGTCACGAGGAACGTGACGCCCGCCGGTGTGGCCCTGGCCTGGGTTGCCGCCCGGCCGGGCGTGAGCTGCGTGGTACTCGGAGCCCGAAACAGCGAACAGGTGGCGAGCAATCTGGCAGCCCGCGATCTCGCCCTCGACGACGACGAGATCGCGCGGTTGACCGAGGCCAGCGATCCGTGCCCGAGTGGTTACCCCTACGGCGACTTCGGCGCTGCCTTGCGGTCTCGCGTGCTGTAGCGGCCGGGCGCGCAGTAATCGGAATTCTTCCAGAATTGCACTTTAGTACAGTGCATTGACCTTTTGTACACAGCATCATTCCGCGTGTACGAAGGTTCAATATACCTTCGCGTCCTAATTCAGTAGAAGTTACTGAAAGTAAATTACTCTCATCGGTCCACCAGTGCCGGGCAATTGACGATGGATGTTCGGCGCGATGCATTGCGCCGCACGTCCGTTTTCGCCTCGGGCAGGGTGATTCGTCGTTCTGTCCACGCCGCCACGCCGCGGACCGCGGGACGACTCGATCGGCCTCCAGTGAACACGAACCCACGAAAGGGGAAGTAGATGCCGCTGCGTATCGACGGTGACATCGCGGTGGTCGGAATCGCCTGCCGGTTTCCCGGCGCGGCCAACCCGGATGCGCTGTGGTCGCTGCTCATGTCCGGAACCATCGTCGACGCACCGGTTCCGGACGGACGCTGGGCGGCCGACGCACTGGCGGGCGTGTCCGTCACCGAGGCCGACATCATCCGGCGTGGCTCCTTCCTCGACGATGTCGCCGGGTTCGATGCCGAGTTCTTCCGGGTGTCACCCTCGGAGGCCGCGGTGATGGACCCGCAGCAGCGGCTGATGTTGGAGCTGAGCTGGGAGGCGCTGGAGGACGCCGGAATCGCGGACCGGTCGGTGTCCGGCGCCCGCGCCGGCGTGTTCGTCGGCGTTGCCGGGGACGACTACACCACGCTCGCACGAAGTAGTGGTGCCGCGGCGATCACTCCGCACACGTTCACCGGATCACAGCGATCCATCGTCGCCAATCGCGTGTCCTACTTCCTCGCGGCGAAGGGCCCCAGCCTCGTGGTCGATGCCGGACAGGCCTCGTCACTGGTCGCCGTCCACCTCGCCGCGGAGAGTCTGCGCCGCGGCGAGTGCTCCCTCGCCATCGCCGGGGGCGTCACCCTGCGGCTCACCCCGCACCACGCCATCGCCGCCCATCGGATCGGAGCGCTGTCCCCGGACGGGCGGTGCCATGTATTCGACGCGCGCGCCAATGGTTTCGCCCAGGGCGAGGGCGGTGGCGCCGTCGTGCTGAAACCGCTGGCCGACGCGCTCGCCGCCGGCGATGACATCTACTGCGTCATCCGCGGCAGCGCCGTGACCAACGACGGTGGCGGCGAGCAGCTTTCGACGCCGACGGTCGAAGGTCAGGCCGAGGCGATCCGCGCCGCGTACCGCCAGGCGAACCTCGACCCCGGCACGGTCGCGCATATCGAGTTGCACGGAACCGGCACTCCGGCCGGTGATCCGGTCGAGGCCGCCGCGCTCGGCGCGGTGCTCGGCGCAGCGCGCGAGGCCGGAGATCCGCTGCGGGTCGGGTCGATCAAGTCGAACATCGGTCATCTCGAGGCCGCGGCCGGTATCGCCGGTTTCATCAAGACCGCGCTGTGCGTGCGTGCCGGAACACTGGTCCCCACTGCGGATTTCCGTACACCCAATCCGCAGATCCCGCTCGATGAGCTGAACCTGCGCGTCCAGACGGTCGTCGAGCCGATCCGGAACGACTCGGCGATCTTCGGGGTGAGCGCCTTCGGCATCGGTGGGACCAATTGCCACGTCGCGGTTTCCGCGCCGCCGCCGGTGCCGGTGCGCCGTGCGGACAGCCCGGCCGCCGAACCGACACCGGTGCCGCTGGTGCTGTCCGCCGCCGGTGCGGCGGCTCTGCGCGCGCAGGCGACCCGGCTCGCCGCCATGCTCGGCGGGGATTCGGACCTGCTCGACGCGAGCTGGTCGCTGATCACCGCGCGCTCTCAACTCGACCACCGCGCCGTGGTATTCGCGCCCGGTCGCGATGCTGTCGGCGCGGCGCTCGACGGACTCGCCGCGGTGGCATCGAGCGAGCCCGCGGCCTCGGTGGTGGCCGGACGTGCGGTCGACGCGGCCGATCCGGTCTTCGTCTTTCCCGGTCAGGGCCCGCAGTGGGTTGGCATGGCGGCCGAGTTGCTCGACTCCTCACCCGTATTCGCGGAGTCGATCGACCGGTGCGCGAACGCTCTCGCGCCGTTCGTCGATTGGTCGCTGACCGATGTGCTGCGCGGCAACGGGACCGACGCGGCGCTGGACCGTGTCGACGTGGTACAGCCCGCACTGTGGGCGATGATGGTCGCATTGTCGGACGTGTGGCGATCGCTGGGCGTGCGCCCGACGGCCGTCGTGGGGCACTCGCAGGGTGAGATCGCCGCCGCATGCGTGGCGGGCATTCTCTCGCTCTCCGACGGTGCGCGCGTGGTCGCGCTGCGCAGCCGGATCATCGCCAGGCACCTCGCGGGCCGAGGCGGCATGGCGACGGTCGCGCTGTCTGCCGACGAGCTGCGTGAGATCCTCGCCGACTACCCCGAGGTCGGACTCGCGGCGCTCAACGGGCCGCGCTCCGTGGTGGTCAGCGGCCCGTCCGGACCGCTGGAGCGGCTTCTCGAGCTGTTGGAGAGCCGTGCGGTCCGGGTGCGGCGGATACCCGTCGACTATGCCTCGCATTCGGCCTACGTCGACGCCGTAACCGGCGAGTTGCTCGAGGCCCTCAAACCGATCACGCCCCGGGCCGGGAATATCGCGTTCCATTCCACAGTCACCGGCGGTGCGCTCGACGGCACCGAACTGACCGCGGCGTACTGGTGCCGCAACCTGCGGGAGACGGTCCTGTTCGAACCCGTCGTAGCGGCGTTGCTGCAACGGCACGCGGCGTTCATCGAACCGAGCCCGCATCCGGTGCTCACGGTCCGCGTTCAGGAGACCGCCGATGCGGCCGGGCGGCCGGTCGCGGCGATCGGGACACTGCACCGCGACGAGGGCACCCGCACACGACTGCTGCGCTCGGCCGCCGAGGCATGGACCGCCGGCGTCGCGATCGACTGGACCACAGTGCTCGATGGCACCGGTGCGCGCCGAATTCCGTTGCCCTCCTATCCCTTCCAGCGCACCCGCCACTGGCTGGACACCGTGGACGCCGCGGTCGCAGCGGACATGTCGGCGCTCGCGCTGCGGCTGCGGGAGGCCGGCGCCGAGAATGTGCGCGATGTCCTGCTCGACATGGTGCGCAGGCATACGGCGCTGGCCCTCGGCCTCGGTATGCCCGGCGAGATCGAGGACGCGGCGCCGTTCCGGTCGCAGGGATTGACCTCGATCGCCGGGGCGACATTGTGCGCCGACCTCGCCCGGGCGACCGGGGTGAGCCTGCCGCCCACCGCGGTCTTCGATTACCCGACACCGCTGGCCCTCGCCGCCCACCTGGAAGAGCGCGTGCGGGGCACGGCGTCCGCCGCCCCGACCGTCCCGGTCCGAGCGGCGGTGGCAGGCGACGACGACCCCGTGGTGATCGTCGGGATGGCCTGCCGCTACCCGGGCGGGGTGTCTTCGCCGGAGGAGCTGTGGCGAGTGGTCGCCACCGAACGTGACGTGATCGGCGAGCTTCCCGCCGATCGAGGCTGGGATCTCGACGGCATGGGCGCCTCGGTGACCTCCCGCGGCGGATTCCTCTACGACGCGGCCGAATTCGACGCAGCGTTCTTCGGCATCTCGCCGCGCGAGGCGCTCGCCATGGATCCGCAACAGCGGCTGTTGCTGGAAACAGCCTGGGAAGCCTTCGAACGCACCGGCATCAACCCGCAGACGCTGCGCGGCAGCGACACCGGGGTGTTCATCGGTGCGATGGCACAGGATTACGGTCCTCGCCTGCACGAACCATCGGACGGCTCCGACGGTTACCGATTGACGGGCACCACGGGCAGCGTGGCCTCCGGCCGGGTGGCCTATGCGCTCGGCCTGGAGGGGCCCGCCGTCACGGTCGACACGGCCTGCTCGTCGTCGCTGGTCGCCCTGCACCTCGCCGCGGAGGCGGTGCGGCGCGGTGAATGCTCGATGGCCCTGACCGGCGGCGTGACCGTCATGTCCGCCCCCGGCATCTTCGTCGAGTTCAGCCGGCAGGGCGGGCTGGCGCCGGACGGTCGCTGCAAAGCGTTCTCCGACAGCGCCGACGGCACCGGCTGGGCCGAGGGCGTGGGTCTGCTTCTGGTGGAACGTCTTTCCGATGCGCAGCGCAACAACCACCCGGTCCTCGCGATCGTGCGCGGCTCCGCGATCAATCAGGACGGCGCCTCCAACGGGCTCACCGCACCGAACGGCCCCTCGCAGCAGCGAGTTATCCGCCAGGCTCTCGCCAACGCCGGCCTACGGCCCGCGGACGTCGACGCCGTCGAAGCTCATGGCACCGGAACACGGCTCGGCGACCCGATCGAAGCCCAGGCCGTGCTCGCCGTTTACGGGCAGGACCGCGAGCGGCCGCTGTTGCTGGGGTCGATCAAGTCCAATATCGGCCACAGCCAGGCCGCGGCCGGTGTCGCGGGTGTCATCAAAATGGTCATGGCCATGCGGCACGGCGTCCTGCCCCGCACGCTGCATGTGGACCGGCCCAGCACCCACGTCGATTGGTCCGCCGGCGCTGTCCGGCTGCTGACCGAGCAGCAGCCATGGCCCGAAGGCGACCGGCCGTGGCGCGCCGGCGTCTCGTCCTTCGGCATCAGTGGCACCAATGCCCATGTGGTGCTGGAGAAATCACCTGGCGCCGAGGTTGCGGTGGTCGATCCGCTCGACGGCACGACCGGTCGCGAGCTCGATGCGCCATGGCTGCTGTCGGCCGTGGATGAGTCCGCGGTACGCGCCCAGGCACGGCGTCTGGGCGAATTTCTGCGGGAGCACGAGGCGACCGATCCGATCGCGGTCGGCGCCACGCTCGCGACCGCTCGTCCCGTCTTCGGGCTGCGCGCCGCCGTTTTCGGCGCGGACGTCACCGAACGCGCCGAGGCGCTGGCCGCGCTGAGCGCGGGACGACCGCATCCGGGGCTCGTCCGCGGCGCGGCCGCGGGCGCGAGTGATGTCGTGTTCGTCTTCCCGGGCCAGGGTTCGCAATGGGCCGGCATGGGCGCCGAACTACTCGACAGCTCACCGGTATTCGCCGAATGGATGCACCGCTGCGAACAGGCGCTGGCGCCCTTCGTCGACTGGTCGCTCAGCGCGATACTGCGCGACGAACACGCCGCGCTCGACCGTGTCGACGTGGTCCAGCCCGCACTGTGGGCGATCATGATCGCGCTCGCCGAAACCTGGCGCTCACTCGGTGTCGAACCCGCCGCCGTCATCGGTCACTCGCAGGGCGAAATCGCCGCCGCCACGGTCGCGGGCATTCTCGGCCTCGACGATGCCGCCCGGATCGTCGCTCTCCGCAGCAAGATCATCGCCCAGCGCCTCGCCGGCCACGGCGGCATGGCCTCCATCGCCCTGCCCGCCGACGCTGTCCGAGATGTGCTGGCCGATTACCCCGATCTGAACATCGCCGCTCTGAACGGACCCCGGTCCACCGTGGTGGCCGGTTCACCGCGGCCGCTGGAAGATCTGCTGTCGACCCTCGAACAGCGCGGGATCAGGGTACGCCGCATCCCCGTCGACTACGCCTCGCACACTGCTCATGTCGACGGCATTCGCACCGAACTGGACGCGGCACTCGCTGATCTCGCGCCTCGTCAGGGCCGAATCGCGTTCTACTCCACCGTCACCGGCACCCGGCTCGACGGCACCGAACTCACCGCCGACTACTGGTTCCGCAACCTCCGCCGACCCGTCCAATTCCACCCCGTCATCCACTCACTGCTACCGACCCACACCACCTATATCGAGCCGAGCCCACACCCCGTCCTGACCGCCGCCATCCAGGACACCGCCGAGACGGCCGATATCGCCGTCAACACCGTCGGCACCCTCCGCCGCGAACAGGGCTCCGGCACCGACCTGCTGGCCGCGGCCGCCCAGGCGTGGACGCACGGTGTCGCCGTAGACTGGCATCCGCGGTTCCCCGTCGCACGCCGAATCCTTTTGCCCACCTATCCCTTCCAGCGCACCCGCTATTGGCTGAGCAGTACGGTCGAACCGGTCGCCGCCGACGCGGACGACACCGCGTTCTGGACGGCGGTGGAGGCGGACGACGCCGACGCGGTCGCGACGGTGCTCGGACTTCGGGAGGACCGGCCGGACTGGCTCGCCCAGGCGACTCCCGCGCTGGCGCGCTGGCGCGAATCGCACCGTGCGAGTTCGGCGCTCGACGCCCTGCGGTACTCGATCCGGTGGGCGCCGTCGACCACGATCCATGGTGGCGCACCAGCCGGTACCTGGCTCGTGGTGATACCGGACGTCGCGCACGAGCCCGCCTGGGCACCGGCGGTGCTCACCGCGCTGCGCGCCGCCGGTGCCGAGGTCGTCGAGCTGCGGCCCGGCACCGACGATCGCGCCGCGCTGCGCAATCGTCTTCCGCACACCGTCGACGGGGTGCTGTCGCTGCTCGCGCTCGACGAGACGCCGAATCCGGGCAGCAACGCGGTTCCGGCGGGCACCGCGACAACGCTGACGGTGGTCCATGCGCTCGCCGATGCCGGACTCGAGGTTCCGCTGTGGGTCCTCACCTCGGGCGCGGTCTCGGTGAACCGGACCGAGGGCCTGCGCAATCCCGTGCAGAGCCAGGTGTGGGGGCTGGGTCGCGTCGTAGCGCTGGAGCAGCCCGAACGCTGGGGCGGACTCGTCGACGTCACCGCCGAGCCCGACGACCGGACGGTCGAGCGACTGCTCACGGTGCTGGCCCAGCGGACCGAGGACCAGGTCGCGATTCGCGAGTCCGGTGTGTTCACACGGCGATTGGTGCACGCCGCGGGTGCCGCGCCCACCGCCGAGCAGCGTGCGCCGCGTGACACGGTGCTCATCACCGGCGGCACCGGCGCGCTCGGCGCGCAGCTCGCACGACGGTTCGCCCAGCAAGGGGTCCGCCGCCTGGTGCTCGCCGGTCGCCGCGGGCCCCAGGCGCCCGGCGCGGACCAGCTCGCCGCCGAGTTGCGGGACCTCGGTGCCGAAGTCAGCGTCGTGGCATGCGATCTGGGCGACCGGGCGGCCGTGGCGCGATTGCTGGCGCGGTTCCCGGTGACCTCGGTGTTTCACGCGGCGGGCATCGTCGACGACGCGGTGGTCCACACTCTCACCGTTGACCAGCTCGACCGCGTGCTCCGGGTGAAGGCCGAGGGCGCACGACATCTGCACGAACTCACCGCCGGAATGGAACTGGACGAATTCGTCCTGTTCTCCTCGATTTCCGGGGTGCTCGGCATCCCCGGTCAGGGCGGCTACGCGCCGGGCAACGCCTATTTGGACGCGCTCGCCGAACATCGCCGCGGGCTCGGTCTGCCGGCCACCTCCTACGCCTGGGGCCCGTGGGCAGGCGATGGCATGGCCGCGAGCGGTGGTGTGGAGGACCGGCTGCGCCGTCATGGTGTGCCGCCCCTCGCCCCGGACCACGCGTTGACCGTCCTCACCCGCGACGCGGCCGAGGACGGGGCGACGGTCATGGTGGCCGATGTCCGTTGGGACCGCTTCTTCCTCGCCTATACCGAGGCGCGCCGGCGGCCGCTCATCGAGGATCTGCCCGAAGTTCGCGCACAGCTCGAGGCGGGCGCGGGCGGCCGGAACGACGAGCCCGGCTCCGGGCTGGCCGCGCGAGTGCGTGCGCTGTCCCCGAAACAGCGGTCAGCGGCGGTGCTCGACGTGGTGCGGGCACAGATCGCCGCCGTGCTGGGACATTCCGACGCGCTCGCCGTCGACATCGAAAAGCCCTTCCACGACCTCGGATTCGACTCGCTCACCGGTGTCGAGCTGCGGAACCGGCTCGGCGCCGAGGCCGGCGTCCGGCTGCCGTCGGGCCTGGTGTTCGACTATCCGACGGCCGGCGCGGTCGCCCGCTATCTCGAGTCCGCACTCCTGGGTGCCGAGGAGACCGGGACGCCGCCGACCAGCGCGGCGGCGCGCGATGCCGACGATCCCGTGGTGATCGTCGCGGCGGCGTGCCGCTACCCGGGCGGAATCGACTCTCCGGAGGCGCTGTGGCGGCTGGTCGCCGATGGCGGCGAGGCCATTGGCGACTTCCCCGCCGACCGTGGCTGGGATCTCGCGCGGCTGCTGCCCGAGGTGCCGGGCGGGCCGGGTACTTCGGCGACCGGTCGCGGTGGATTCCTGCTCGACGCGGCGGATTTCGATGCGGCGCTGTTCGGAATCTCACCCCGCGAGGCGCTGGCGATGGACCCGCAGCAACGACTGTTGCTCGAGACCGCGTGGGAGGCTTTCGAACGTGCCGGCATCGACCCGATGTCGTTGCGCGGCAGCGATACCGGCGTGTTCGTCGGCATGTCCTATCACGACTATCAGACTCGTATCGCCGAGCCACCGCAGGATCTGGAGGGCTACCTGCTGACGGGTGCGACACCCAGTGTCGCCTCGGGCCGTATCTCGTACACCTTCGGCCTCGAAGGGCCGGCCGTCACCATCGACACGGCGTGCTCGTCCTCACTGGTGGCGCTGCACCTCGCCGCCCAGGCGGTGCAACGGGGTGAATGCTCCATCGCCCTGGCCGGTGGTGTCGCGATCATGGCGACACCGCACATGTTCACCGAATTCAGCCGCCAGCAAGGGCTTTCACCCGACGGTCGGTGCAAGGCGTTCTCCAGCGACGCGGACGGGTTCGGAGCCGCGGAGGGCGTGGGCCTGCTGCTCGTGGAACGCCTCTCCGAGGCCCGGCGCCACAACCACCCGGTGCTGGCCGTCGTGCGCGGGTCCGCGGTGAACCAGGACGGCGCGTCCAATGGGCTCACGGCCCCGAATGGTCCTGCGCAGCAACGCGTCATCCGGCAAGCCCTCGCCAATGCCGGACTGCGGCCCGGGGACGTGGATGCCGTCGAAGCCCACGGCACCGGAACACGGCTCGGCGACCCCATCGAGGCGCAGGCGCTGCAGGCCGCCTACGGCCGGAATCGCGAGCAGCCGCTGTGGCTGGGGTCGGTGAAATCCAATATCGGCCATACCCAGGCCGCCGCCGGCGCCGCCGGCGTCATCAAAATGATCATGGCCATGCGGCACGGCGTGCTGCCGCGCACACTGCACGTGCTCGAGCCGACCCCCGACGTCGACTGGGACTCCAGCGAGGTTCGGCTGCTACGGGAGCAGCGGGAGTGGCCCGGTCACGATCGCCCCCGTCGCGCGGCGGTCTCGTCCTTCGGCGTGAGCGGCACCAACGCCCACATCATTCTCGAAGCGCCGCTCGTCACGGACGAGCCCGCGACTACTCGACCCGAGCCCGGCACACAGGGATGGCAGGAGGCGGAGCCGACGGGGCGGCTGGCGACCGTGCCTTGGGTGCTGTCGGCGAAAACGACTGCCGCGCTGCGTGATCAGGCCCGGCGATTGCTGGCTGTCGCCGACCGGGATCCGGTGGATGTCGGATGGTCGCTGGCCGCCACGCGGGCCGCGCTCGACCATCGCGCGGTCGTTGTCGGCAGCGACCGCGAACAGCTACTGGCCGGGCTCACCGCGCTCGCCGACGGAGTGCAAGCCGAGACCGTTGTCGAAGGCACCGCCGATGCTGCGGCCAAGATCGTGTTCGTCTATCCCGGCCAGGGCTCGCAGTGGACCGGCATGGGCGCCGAATTGCTCGATAGCTCAACGGTATTCGCGGAATCCATCACACGCTGCGAGCAAGCACTCGCACCGTTCGTCGATTGGTCGCTCACCGAGGTGCTGCGCGCCGATTCCGTCGCACTCGATCGCGTCGACGTCGTACAACCCGCACTGTGGGCGATCATGATCGCCCTCACCGAAACCTGGCGCTCACTGGGCGTGACACCCGCCGCGGTCATCGGCCACTCGCAGGGCGAAATCGCCGCCGCCTGCATCGCCGGAATTCTTACCCTCGAAGACGCCGCCCGGATCGTCGCTCTCCGCAGCAAGATCATCGCCCAGCGCCTCGCCGGCCACGGCGGCATGGCCTCCATCGCCCTGCCCGCCGCTGACGTCGAGCGCATCCTCACCGACCACCCCGACATCGGCATCGCCGCCCGCAACGGACAGCAATCCACCGTGGTCGCCGGACCTGCGGAGCCGCTGGAACAGCTGCTGTCCGCCCTCGAACAGCGCGAGATCCGGGTGCGCCGCATCCCCGTCGACTACGCCTCGCACACTCCGGGCGTCGAGGCCATCCGCGCCGATCTCGACATGGCACTGGCACCGGTTCGCCCGCGGCCGGGCGACATCACCTTCTACTCCACCGTCACCGGAACACCGCTCGACGGCACCGAACTCACCGCCGACTACTGGTTCCGCAATCTCCGGCAGCCGGTGCTGTTCCATCCCACGGTCGAGGCCCTCGTCGCGGGCAACCGCACGGTATTCATCGAGCCCAGCCCGCATCCCGTCCTCATCCCGGCTCTCTCGGAATCGGAATCCGCCGTTACCGCCCTCGGCACGCTGCGCCGCGACGACGGCGGTCTCCCCCGGCTGCTCACCGCCGCGGCGACGGCGTGGACCCATGGCATCGACATCGGCTGGGCCGGGGTGTTCCCGCAGGCACGACCGGTACCGTTGCCGACTTATCCTTTCCAGCGCACGCGCTACTGGATGGAGGGGCAGCCCACCGGTACGGCGAACCTCGCGGCCGCCGGGCAGACCGCGCTGAACCACCCGCTGCTGTTCGCGCGCATCGATCAGCCGGAGGGGCAGGAAATGCTGCTCACCGGACGGATTTCGCTCGACGCACACCCGTGGCTCGCCGATCATGCCGTGTCCGGAGTGCTCCTGCTGCCGGGCACGGCCGTACTGGAGATGGCGGTGCGGGCGGGCGACGAGGTCGGCTGCGACCTCGTCGAGGAGCTCACGCTGACCGCGCCGCTGGTGGTGCCCGAGCACGGCGGAATCCAACTGCGCGTACGGGTTTCCCCCTCCGGCGACGGTCGTCACACGATCAGCGTGCACGCCCGGCCGGAGGACGTCCTCGAAGGCGACGAGTGGACACTGCACGCCAGCGGTAGCCTGAGCCGCTCGGGCCGCTCGGGCCGCCCGGCCCCCGCGGCATCCGCAGCGCAGCCTGCCCGCGACGCCGAACCCCTGGCCATGGACACCGTGTATGAACGCTTCGCCGGGCGCGGATACTCCTATGGTCCCGCGTTCCAGGGGCTACGAGCCGTATGGCTTTCCGGCCGTGACGTATTCGCGGAGCTGGCGTTGCCCGAGGAGCAGCACGCGCCCGCGGAACGGTTCACCCTGCACCCCGCGCTGCTCGACGCGGCAGCGCAGACCGTCCTGCTCGCGGCCCCGCCGCGGGACGGCGCACCCTCGGTACTGCCGTTCGAGTGGCGAAACTTCACCGTGCACACCGCCGGTGCCGTCGCCGCGCGGGTGCATTTGCAGATGCTCTCCCGCACCGAAGCCCGGTTGTCGATCACCGACAATGCGGGCGTGCCGATCGCGGAGGCCGAGGCGCTCGTGCTGCGGCCGGTGGACCTGGCCGGGCTGACCCGGCTCGGCGGCGGACGCGGCGACGCGCTGTTGCGCATCGAGTGGAGTGTGTTCACTCCGGCTTCCGTGGTGCCCGCGGATATCGTCTCGCATGTCGAGGTGTCGGATGCGGCGGACCTCGCCGCGCTGGCGGCCGCGTTCGACGAGGACGATGCCGAGCTGCCGAGCCTGGTGGTCGCCCGTTTGGACCTTCGGCCCGACGAGAGCGCGGAACCGTCGGCCGCGATCGCGCGCGACGAGGCCGTGCGGGTGTCTGAACTCCTGCGGCACTGGCTCGCCGAACCGCTGTTCGACGAGTTGCAACTCGTGCTGATCACTCGGCACGCCGTTCCGGTACTCCCGGACGATCCGGTGACCACCCGGTTCGCGACCGTCTGGGGCATGGTGACCGCGGCCCAGACCGAGCATCCACACCGGTTCGTCCTCGCCGACGTGGACGGCGCCGACGCCTCGTACCAGCGGCTGCCGCTCGCGGTCGCCACCGGCGAGCCGCAGATCGCGATGCGCCAGGGGCAACCTCGCTGTCCTCGGCTGGTGCACGCGGGCGCGGCCGACCCGGCCGCCGCACCCGTCGATCTCGACGGCACCATCCTGATCACCGGCGGCACCGGAACACTCGGGCGGCTGGTCGCCCGGCATCTGGTCGGCAAGCACGGTGCGCGCCGCCTGCTGCTCGTCAGCCGGCAGGGTCCGCGCGCGGAGGGCGCCGACGAGTTGCTCGCCGACCTACGGGCCGCCGGTGCGCATGCAGAGATCGTCGCGTGCGACGTCGCCGAGCGGAATGAACTGGCGCACCTGTTCGACGACCTGCGGACCACCCACCCGGTGACCGCCGTGGTGCACACGGCGGGTGTGCTCGCGGACGGAGTCGTCGGCTCACTCACCCCCGAGCAGCTCGACACGGTCCTGCGGCCGAAAGTCGATGCGGCCGTGCACCTGCACGAACTGACCCGGCAGCACGATGTGCACCGCTTCATCCTGTTCTCCTCTGCCGCCGGAGTTCTCGGTTCCGCAGGGCAGGCTGGATACGCGGCGGCGAACGCTTTCCTGGATGCTCTCGCCCGCTATCGCAGGCAGAACGGCGCACCGGCGGTATCGCTGGCATGGGGACTCTGGGACGAGCGCAGCGCGCTCACCACCGGTCTGACCGACTCGGACTTGCGCCGCCTGGCGGGGCTGGGCATCGGCGCAATGCCAACGGAATCCGCGCTCTCGCTCTTCGACGCGGCCTGGCACGGCACGCACGAAGACGCCGCGCTGGTTCCGGTCCGGCTCGATGCCGGTGCGATGCTCGCGTCCGGCGGCCCGGTCCCGCCGCTGCTGCGGGACCTGGTTCGCGGCCCGATTCGGCGCGCCGCGGCCGGCCGGGACCACGACGCGCGGCCGCTGGCGCACATCCCCGCCGATCGGAGGGCGAGCGTGTTGCTCGACCTGGTGCGAACCCGCGCCGCCGCCGTGCTCGGATACGGCTCCGCCGACGAAGTGCCGTCGGCTCGCGCATTCCGCGACCTCGGGTTCGACTCACTCGGCGCCGTCGACCTGCGGAACCGCCTCAATGCCGCGACCGGGCTGCGCCTGCCCGCCACCGTCGTCTTCGACCACCCGAACCCGACCGCGCTCGCCGCGCACCTCGAACACGCGCTGTACGGACACGGGGACCCGGCGCCGGATGCCGTGCCCACCGGGCAGCTCGACGACGACCCGGTGGTCATCGTCGCGATGAGCTGCCGGTTCCCCGGCGGCGGCAGCACTCCGGAAGCATTCTGGGAGTTCGTCTCCGCCGGCGGTGATGCCGTGTCGGCCATGCCGTCCGACCGCGGCTGGGACCCGGCGGCGCCGCGCACGGGTGCATTCCTGTACGACGCGGCCGAGTTCGATCCGGACCTGTTCGGGATCTCTCCGCGCGAGGCGCTCGCGATGGACCCGCAGCAACGCTTGCTGCTGGAAACCTCCTGGGAGCTGTTCGAGCGCGCGGGCATCGATCCGATGTCGGTGCGCGGCAGCCGAACCGGTGTCTTCGCGGGCGTGATGTACCACGATTACGGCGCTCGTCTCACCGACGTGCCGGCCGATGTCGAGGGGTATCTGATCAACGGCAGCGCGGGCAGCATCGCCTCCGGACGGGTCGCCTACAGCTTCGGACTGGAGGGGCCCGCGGTCACCGTGGACACCGCCTGCTCGTCGTCGCTGGTCGCCGTGCACCTGGCGGCGCAGGCGCTGCGCTCGGGTGAATGCACCATGGCCGTGGCCGGCGGCGTGACGATCATGGCGACGCCCGCACCGTTCGTGGAGTTCGGCCGGCAGGGTGGTCTTGCATCCGACGGACGCTGTAAAGCGTTCTCCAGCACCGCCGACGGCACCGGCTGGGGCGAAGGCATCGGACTACTACTACTCGAACGACTCTCCGACGCCCAACGCAACAACCACCCCGTCCTCGCAATCGTCCGCGGCTCCGCAATCAATCAGGACGGCGCCTCCAACGGCCTCACCGCACCCAACGGCCCCGCCCAACAACGCGTCATTCGACAAGCCTTGGCGAACGCGGGCCTGCACCCCTCGGACATCGACGCCGTCGAAGCCCACGGCACCGGAACACGACTCGGCGACCCCATCGAAGCCCAAGCACTACTCGCCACCTACGGACAACACCGCGACCGGCCCCTGTGGCTGGGATCGGTGAAATCCAACATCGGCCACACCCAAGCCGCAGCCGGAGCCGCCGGCATCATCAAAATGATCATGGCCATGCACCACGGCACACTCCCCCGCACCCTCCACATCGACCAGGCCACACCACATGTCGACTGGAACACGGGCAAAGTCGCTCTCCTCACCGAGAATCAGACCTGGCCCGACACCAACCGACCCCGCCGCGCCGCCATCTCCTCCTTCGGGGTGAGCGGCACCAACGCCCACGTCATCCTCGAACAGGCGCCCGCGATCGAGCCCGACTCCGCCGAACCGCACGCGCTGCCGGTCGTCCCGTGGGTGCTGTCCGCGCGCGGCCCGGCTGCGCTGCGGGCCCAGGCGATTCGGCTCTCGGGGCAGCTGACCGAGGACGCCTCGATCCTCGATGTCGGCTGGTCGCTCGCCGTCAGCCGAGCAACCCTGGAGGATCGCGCGGTCGTCCTCGCGGCCGACGGGACCGACCGGGTAGCGGCGCTCCGCGCGCTCGCCGCGGGGGTCACGCACCCGGCGGTGATCACCGGACGTGCCACCGAGGGTGGCTTGGCGATGGTGTTCTCCGGCCAGGGTTCCCAACGCCTCGGCATGGGCCGCGGACTCTACGACGCCTACCCCGTGTATGCGAAGGCATTCGACGAGGTGTGCGCACACCTCGACGCGCATCTGCCGGTGTTGTTGCGGGAAGTCGTCTTCGGTGCCGACACGGAGCTACTGAACCAGACCCGATACGCCCAGCCCGCACTCTTCGCGGTACAGGTCGCCCTCTATCGATTGTGGAGTTCGTGGGGCATTACCCCGTCCGTCGTAGCCGGGCATTCCATCGGCGAGGTCGCCGCCGCGCACATCGCCGGGGTCCTCACCCTTGCCGACGCGGCGGCACTGATCGCGGTCCGGGGCCGGTTGATGCAGTCGCTGCCCGAAGGCGGGGCGATGGTGGCCGTCGAGATATCCGAGACCGACGTCTCGCCCCTGCTGGCCGGATACCGGGACCGGGTCGGCATCGGCGCGGTCAACAGCCCGAATTCCCTTGTGCTGTCCGGTGAGCGCGGCGCACTCACCGAGATCACCGCGCGCCTCGACGGGCACAAGACGCGATGGCTGCGCGTCTCCCACGCATTCCACTCTCCGCTGATGGAGCCCATGCTCGACGAATTCCGCAGCACCGTAGCCGATCTGGCGTTCTCCGCACCGACCCTCCCGATGATCTCCACCGTCACCGGAGCGCCGATCGATGACACCACCCTCGCCGACCCGGAGCACTGGGTCCGGCATGCACGACAGCCGGTGCGCTTCGCCGATGCCCTCACCGCGATCGCGGCGCACGCCCCGGTCGCGCATCTGGAGATCGGCCCCACCGCCGCGCTGATCGCACACGTCACCGGTCCCGCCGTCGCGTCACTGCGCCACGACCGGCCCGAACCGGAGGCGCTCGCCACCGCGCTCGCGCACCTTGTCGTCACGGGCCTGAATCCGAACTGGCACAACTACTTCGCGGACACGAACGCACGCTCGGCACCGCTGCCGACCTATGCGTTCCAGCGCAGGCACCTCTGGCTCGACAACCAGCCCTCCGGGACGATCGATCTCGGTGTCGCGGGCCTGGACAGCGCCGACCACCCGATCCTCAAGGCGGAAGTGGCCTTTCCGGCATCGGACCGGATTCTGTTCACCGGCCGGGTGTCGCTGGAGTCGCAGCCCTGGTTGGCCGACCACACCGTGCACGGGGCGGTGCTGTTCCCCGGCACGGCATTCGTCGATCTGGCGCTGCACGCCGGACGCCGCAGCGGCCACCCGCGATTGGCGGAGCTCACCACGAGTGTCCCGCTGGTGCTCACCGAGACCGAAGCCGTCCAGCTCCGCGTCGAGGTCGACGAGCCGGTCGACGGCCGCCGGACGGTCGCGGTGTTCTCCCGGCCGGAGGGCGCGGAACCCGGCGAGCCGTGGACGCGGCACTGTGACGGCACGCTCGATACCGCGCCCGTCCTCCCGCCCGTCGAGCCGGTGCGGTGGCCGCCCGCGGCCGCGACACAGGTCGACGTGGCCGACTTCTACGCGCGAATGACCGAGTCCGGTATCAGCTACGGACCGGCCTTCCGCGGTCTGCGTGCGGCCTGGCGCAGCGGGGACGAGATGTTCGCAGCTATCGAATTGGACGATGCGACAGATGGTTTCGCCGTACACCCGGCCCTGTTCGACGCCGCCCTGCACACCACCGCGATCGATGCCCGGACCGACGCACCGGCGAGCCTTCCGTTCCAGTGGTCCGGTGTCGTGCTGCACGGTCGTGCGGGCCGTGAGCTCCGGGTCCGGCTGGTCCGCCGCGGCCCCGGCGAGGTCGCGGTCGATCTCGCCGATGCGTCCGGCGCTGCCCTCGTCTCGGTCGCATCGCTCGTCGGACGCCCGGTCCCCGATGTTCGGCTGCGATCGGCGCGGGAATCGGCCTTGCGGATGGACTGGCAGCCGGTCGTGCTGCCGCCCGCGACGGAGTTGCCGGCCGATACCGCGGTGCTCGACGTCGTTGTGCGGCCGTCGAACCGGGGCGACCTCGCCGAATCGGCCCGTCGCACGGCCGCGCAGGTGCTGCACTCGATCCAGGACTGGCTTGCGCGGCATTCCGGAACCGGGGACCGGTTGCTCGTCGTGACCGAGGGCCTCCGGTCCGGTGATCCGGATCGCCGCTTGCCGGCTGCCGCGGTGTGGGGACTGGTGCGGTCCGTACAGGCCGAACATCCCGGTCGCGTGGTGCTGGTCGACACCGACGGTGGCGCCGACCGGCTCGCCGCCGCCGTGGCTTCCGGCGAACCACAGCTCGCGCTGCATGCGGGGCGTGCCTTCACGCCGCGGCTCGTACGCCGGACTCCTTCCTCCGGGGCCGTTTCCTGGAACGGCACCGTGCTGGTGACCGGAGCCAGCGGAGCGCTGGGCAGTCTGGTCGCGGAACATCTGGTGCGCTCGCACGGGGTTCGTCGGCTGCTGTTGATCAGCCGGCGAGGCTCCGGCGCTCCCGGTGCCGGCGACCTGGCCGCCCGACTGGGTGAACTCGGTGCGGAGGTGGAATTCGCGGCGTGCGACGTGGCGGACCGGCAGGCGCTGGCGCGGGTGTTGGCCCAGGCGACCGAACGGCACCCGCTGTCGGCCGTCGTGCACTGCGCCGGCGTGGTCGAGGACGCGACGCTGGCGGGGCAGTCGGGTGAAGGCCTGCGGACCGTATTCGCGCCCAAGGCCGACGCGGCGTGGTATCTGCACGAGTTGACCCGCGATCTGGAGCTGTCGGCGTTCGTGTTGTTCTCCTCTGCCGCAGGTGTGCTGGGCTCGGCGGGGCAAGCGAACTACGCCGCGGCGAACGCGTTTCTGGATGCGCTCGCTGAGATGCGGAGGGAGCGGGGACTTCCCGCGGTCGCGTTGGCGTGGGGTCTGTGGGACGGCCCGCATGGCATGGCGGGCGAACTCGCGGATGCCGATCGTCGCCGCCTGGCCCGCGCGGGTGTGGTGCCGATCCGCCGAGAGCAGGGCCTGGCGATGTTCGATGACGCCCTCGCATCCGAGGAAGCGCTCGTCGTTCCTCTCCTGCTGAACCGTGCGGCACTGCGGGATACGGTCGATGTTCCAGCCGTGTTGCGCGGTTTCGTGCCCGTCGCCGGGCGCGAACCGGAATCAGCCGGGCGGGTCACCGAGTCGCTGCGGGATCGGATCGGCGGGCTGGTGGGGGAGCAGCGCCGGGATCTGCTGCTCGACGCGGTGCGCGCCGAGGTGGCCGCGACGCTCGGCCACGCCTCCGCCGCGGCGCTCGATCCCCGCCGGAGCTTCACCGATCTGGGCTTCGATTCGCTCACCGTGGTCGAGTTGCGCAACAGGCTCACCGCGCGCACCGGTGTGCCGCTCCCGGCCACCCTCGCGTTCGACCACCCGTCGCTGGAGGCGCTCGCCGCATTCCTGGACGACGAATTGCCCGGCGCCACCGGCGGTTTGATCGCGGAACTGGATCGGCTGGAGGCACTGCTGCAAGCCGAGTCGGCGGCCGACCACGAGCTGGTCTCCGAACGCCTCACCCGTCTGCTCGCCGACTGGAATCTGCGCGTTCCCGCCGCCGGCGCCGGCGCCGGGAACGGGAACCACAGCATCGACCTTGCCGACACCACCACTCCGGAGGAATTGATGGAGTTCATCGACCGCCATCTCTGACGCAGACCCGTACCGACATCCGTTCGAATCGACAGGTGGTTGCGCGCATGGCGCAGGACGAAAAGCTCTTCAGCTATCTCAAGCGGGTCACCGCTGATCTCCAGCAGGCGCGGGAACGCCTGTCGGAGGTGGAGAACCGCGACCGCGAGCCCATCGCGGTCGTGGCGATGTCGTGCCGCTTCCCCGGCGGCGCCGACACCCCGGAAGCCTTGTGGAGCTTGGTGTCCTCTGGTGGCGACGCCATTTCGGCGTTCCCACGCGATCGCGGCTGGCCGTTGGACGAGTTGTTCGGCGACGACCCGGATGCGCCCGGCTCCTCCACTGTGCGTGAGGGCGGATTCCTGCACGACGCAGCCGATTTCGACCCGGCCCCGTTCGGTATCTCGCCGCGCGAGGCGCTGGCGATGGACCCGCAGCAGCGACTGCTCCTGGAAATCGCCTGGGAGACATTCGAACACGCGGGCATGGATCCGACGGCGATGCGCGGCAGCAAGACCGGCGTCTTCACCGGCGTGATGTACAACGACTATGCGGGACGTTTCGAGCGAGTCCCCGACGAGGTTGCGGGGCATCTCGGCAACGGTAGTGCGGGCAGTATCGCCTCGGGTCGCATCTCCTACACCTTCGGACTCGAGGGCCCGGCGGTCACCATCGATACGGCGTGCTCGTCCTCGCTGGTCGCGCTGCATCTGGCCGCGCAGGCGCTGCGCAACGGCGAATGCACCATGGCGCTGGCCGGCGGCGTGACCGTGATGTCCACGCCGAGAACGTTTGTGGAGTTCAGCCGGCAGGGTGGATTGTCGCCCGACGGGCGCTGCAAGGCATTCGCCGACGGCGCCGACGGCACCGGCTGGGGCGAAGGCGTGGGCCTGCTGCTGCTCGAACGACTCTCCGACGCCCAGCGCAACGGCCATCCCGTGCTGGCGATCATCCGCGGCTCGGCCGTCAATCAGGACGGCGCCTCCAACGGCCTCACCGCACCCAACGGCCCCGCCCAACAACGCGTCATCCGACAAGCCCTCACCAACGCCGGACTACAACCCACCGACATCGACGCCGTCGAAGCCCACGGCACCGGAACACGACTCGGCGACCCCATCGAAGCCCAAGCACTGATCGCCACCTACGGCAAGGACCGCCAACACCCCCTCTGGCTCGGATCGATCAAATCCAACATCGGCCACACCCAAGCCGCCGCCGGAGTCGCGGGCGTGATCAAAATGATCATGGCCATGCACCACGGCATACTCCCCCGCACGCTGCACATCGACCAGGCCACGACCGAAGTCGACTGGGACAGAGGCAACGTCGCCGTCCTCACCGAGAGCCGGACATGGCCGGAGACCGGCCGGGCACGTCGCGCGGGCGTGTCCTCCTTCGGTATCAGCGGCACCAACGCGCACGTCATCCTCGAGCAGGCGCCCGCCACCGAGGAATCCGACGCGCCACGACCCGCGCCGGTCGCTGTGCCGTGGGCGGTCTCGGCCACAACCGGTGCGGCGCTGCGCGATCAGGCCCGGCGGCTGAAGACGCTGACCGGCCCGCACCCGGCCGATGTCGGCTGGTCGCTGATTTCTTCACGCGCCGCGCTGGCCCACCGAGCGGTCGTGGTCGGCGGTGACCACGCCGAGATGCTCACCGGGTTGCAAGCGCTGGCGGACGGGACCCCGCACCCGGCCGTGGTCGAGGGTACGGCCGACTCCGCGGGCAAGGTTGTATTCGTCTTTCCCGGTCAAGGTTCGCAATGGGCCGGGATGGGTGCCGAACTGCTCGACACCGCACCGGTATTCGCCGCATGGATGCACCGCTGCGAACAGGCGCTGGCGCCGTTCGTGGACTGGTCGCTGACCGAGGTGCTACGCCACGACCATGCCGCGCTCGACCGGGTGGACGTGGTCCAGCCCGCCCTCTGGGCCATCATGGTCGCCCTCGCCGAGAACTGGCGCTCCCTCGGCGTCGAACCCGCCGCCGTCATCGGCCACTCCCAAGGCGAAATCGCGGCCGCCACCGTTGCCGGCATCCTCACCCTCGACGACGCCGCCCGCATCGTCGCCCTCCGCAGCGCCATCATTGCCCGCCGCCTCGCCGGACGCGGCGCCATGGCCGCCATCGCCCTGCCGGCCGACACCGTCCGGCACCACCTCGCCGACGACCCCGATCTCGACATCGCCGCACTCAACGGACCTCGCTCCACGGTTGTCAGCGGCTCCGCCGCCGCGATCGAGAACCTGCTCACCGCACTGGAACAGCAGGACGTCCGGGTGCGGCGCATCCCCGTCGACTACGCCTCGCACTCGGCGCACGTCGACGCTCTCGAATCCGAACTGACCGCGGCCCTGGCGCCGATCGTCCCCGGCGCCGGACGCATTCCGTTCCATTCCACCGTCACCGGCACCCGGCTCGACGGCACCGAACTCACCGCCGACTACTGGTTCCGCAACCTCCGCCGACCCGTTCTGTTCCACCCGGTCGTCCAATCACTGGTACCGACCCACACCACCTTCATCGAACCGAGCCCGCACCCCGGCCTGACCGCGGCCGTCGAGGAGTCCGCCGACACGGTTGTCGCGATCGGCACGCTGCGCCGCGACGACGGCGCTCTCGCCCGGCTGCTCATCTCCGCAGCCGAAGCCTGGACGCGCGGCATCGACGTCGACTGGACCGGGCAGTTCTCCGACGCACGCCGAATCCCCCTGCCCACCTATGCCTTCCAACGCACCCGTTACTGGCTCGACGCTCCGGTCCGGGCCGTCGCGGCCGACGGCGAGACCGATGCGGAGTTCTGGCACGCGGTGGAGCACGAGGATCTCGATGCGCTGGCGGCGATGCTGGCGGTCGGAGACCACGACTCCCAGGATGTCCTGCGCCCGGCGCTGCCGCTGCTCTCGGATTGGCGACGGAAACGCGCCGCGCAAGAGACGGTCGACGCATGGCGGTACCACGTCACCTGGCGCCCACTTCCGGCGACGCACACCGCGGCCGAGCCCGGTGGGCGCGTGCTCGCCTTCATTCGTCCCGAGCACGCCGAGCACCCCGCGATCACCGCCGCCCTGGACGTGCTTCCCGATGTCGTCCGAATCCCGTTCGACGACAGAACGACTCGCGAGTCCATTGCCGCGCTGCTCACCGAACACCGACCGCGGCAAGTGCTCTCGTTCCTCGCATTCGCCGCCGACCCGGCGGCTGCGACCCTGACGCTGCTGCAGGCCTGCGCGGACGCCGACGTGGACGGCTCGGTGTGGTGTGTGACGTCCGGTGCGGTATCCCTCGGCCGTCCGGACCGGATGCGCGATGCAGAACAGGCGTCGGTGTGGGGCCTGGGTCAGGTGGCGGGCCTCGAATTCCCGCGCTGGTGGGGCGGTCTCGTCGATCTGCCCGAGCATGTCGACGACCGCGCCGCCACCCGTTTCGCCGCGATCCTGGCGGGCGGCTGGGACGAGGACCAACTCGCCGTGCGCGCCTCCGGCGTGTTCGCCCGCCGGCTGACTCGCGCATCGAGCGCGACCACGAGACGCTCGTGGTCCACCGCGGGTTCGGCGCTCGTCACCGGCGGAACCGGCGCCCTCGGCGGTCACGTCGCGCGGTGGCTGGCCCGGTCGGGGGTGCGGCATCTCGTGCTCACCAGTCGGCGAGGAATCGACGCTCCCGGCGCCCGAGCGCTGCGGGCCGAGCTGGAGCAGATCGCTCCCGGGGTCCGCGTGGACATCGCGGCATGCGATGTCGCCGACCGCGCCGCGCTCGACGGACTGCTGCACACGGTGGGCAGCCCGATCACCGCCGTGTTCCACACCGCGGGCGTCGGCACCACCGCGTCGCTGCGAGACACCGACACCGAACTGCTGTCGCGGGCATGGGAGGGCAAGGCGCTGGGCGCCCGAAACCTCGACCATGCGTTCTCCGATACCGAACTCGATGCGTTCGTGCTGTTCTCCTCGGGCGCGGGGGTGTGGGGCGGCAGCGGGCAGGGCGCCTACGCCGCCGCCAATGCGTACCTGGACGCGGTGGCGCAGGCTCGCCGTGACCGCGGTGTCCACGCCCTGGCCGTCGCGTGGGGAACGTGGGGCGGCGACGGCATGGCCGCACAGGGTTCGGCCGCAGAAGCCTTGCGCCGCACCGGCTTGCCGGCCATGGCACCCGAACTCGCCGTCGAGGCGCTGCGACGGGCGCTCGACGGCGACGATACGACCGTCACGGTCGCGAACATCGTGTGGGACACCTTCGCACCGACGCTGAGCGCCATGCGCCGCCGCCCGCTGATCGACGATCTCGCCGAAGCGCGCGCGGCACTCGACGAGCCACGTTCCGCCGCAGTCGATTCGGGCGACAGCCTCTGGCGGCAGCGGGTCGCGGGACTCACCGCCGCCGAACGCCATCGTGTCCTGCTCGACCTGGTGCGCGCCGAGGCAGCCGGCGTGCTCGGGCACGCGTCGCCCGAGGCGGTGTCGCCGCGTGCCGCGTTCCGTGACCTCGGCGTCGACTCCCTCACCGCCGTCCAGCTGCGCAATCGGCTGCGCACCGCGACCGGCCTGGCGCTGCCCGCCACACTCGTGTTCGACCATCCGTCGCCGGCCGCGCTGGTGACGCACCTCGAGCAGGAAATGTCCGGCGCCACCGCCCGGACCGCGCCAACGGTCGAGGCGACGCCCCGGGACGACGATCCCGTGGTGATCGTCGCGATGAGCTGCCGATTCCCCGGCGACGTCAATTCGCCCGAGGCGCTGTGGGAGCTGGTGATGCGCGGCGGCGACGCGGTCTCCGAATTCCCCGCCGATCGTGGTTGGGACATCGACGGCATCTATGATCCGGATCTCTCCAGGCCGGGCACCTCCTACACCCGCGAAGGCGCGTTCGTCGCGGCCGCGGAGTTCGACGCCGCGCTGTTCGGGATCTCACCGCGGGAAGCGATCGCGATGGATCCGCAGCAGCGACTGCTGCTGGAGACCTCATGGGAGGCGTTCGAGCGGGCGGGCATCGCGGTGGATGCCCTGCGGGAGAGCCGAACCGGAGTGTTCATCGGCGCCGCCACCTCGCACTACGCCACCGGCGCCGCCGGGCAGAGCGCGGAGGGCTATCTCATCACCGGCACGGCGACGGCGGTGGTCTCCGGCCGCATCTCCTACACCTTCGGTCTCGAAGGCCCGGCCGTCACCATCGATACCGCGTGTTCGTCGTCGCTGGTCGCGCTGCATCTGGCCGCCCAGGCATTGCGCGCCGGGGAGTGTTCCCTCGCGCTCGCCGGCGGCGTGACGGTGATGTCCACACCGGCGGCCTTCGTGGAATTCAGCCGCCAGCGGGGTCTGGCCGCCGACGGCCGGTGCAAGGCATTCGCCGCGGCCGCGGACGGGACCGGCTGGGGCGAAGGCGCGGGTGTCGTGCTGCTGGAACGGCTGTCGGACGCTCGACGCAACGGCCATCCCGTGCTGGCCGTGCTGCGAGGTTCGGCGGTCAACCAGGACGGCGCATCCAACGGGCTCAGCGCGCCGAACGGCCCCGCGCAGCAACGCGTCATCCGCCAGGCGCTGGCGAATGCCGGCCTGAGTCCGGTCGAGGTGGACGCGGTCGAGGCGCACGGCACCGGAACGCGGCTCGGTGATCCCATCGAAGCCCAGGCGCTGCTGGCTACCTACGGACAGGACCGCGACGAGCCCCTGTGGCTCGGAACGATCAAGTCGAACATCGGTCACACCCAATCGGCCGCGGGCGCCGCGGGTGTCATCAAGATGGTCATGGCCATGCGGCACGGCATCATGCCCCGCACCCTGCACGTCGACGAGCCCACACCACACGTCGACTGGACATCGGGCGCGGTCTCGCTGCTCACCGAGGACCGGGACTGGCCGCAGGGCGACCGGCCCCGCAGGGCGGGTGTCTCCGCGTTCGGCGTCAGCGGAACCAATGCGCACGTGATCATCGAACAGGCGCCCGAACAGGAGCCGCTCGCCGACACCCCGGCATCTCCCCCGGTGGTTCCGTGGGTGGTGTCGGCGCGGGACAAGGGCGCCCTGTCGGCCCTGGCCGCCCGGCTCGCCGAAGAGGTGAGCGACGAGACCAGCGTGCTCGACATCGGCTACTCTCTCGCCACTTCGCGCGCCCTCTTGGAGGAGCGGGCGGTACTGACCGGTGGCGATCCGGCCGAACGCGCGCGTGCGCTGCAGTCGTTCGCGAACGGGCAGGCCGTCCCGGGCCTGATCGCCGGTCGCGCCGCCGAGGGCGGAGTGGCCATGGCGTTCTCCGGCCAGGGCACCCAACGCCTCGGCATGGGTCGCGAGCTCTACGACGCCTACCCCGCCTACGCCGACGCCTTCGACGCCGCCTGCACGGAACTCGACCCCCATCTCCCCCAGCCGCTCCGCGATATCGTCTTCGGCGACAACCCCGAACTACTCGACCAAACCCGGTACGCCCAACCCGCACTCTTCGCCCTCCACATCGCGCTCTACCGATTGTGGGAATCCTGGGGCGTCACCCCCGAGGTCGTGACCGGACACTCCATCGGCGAGATCTCGGCCGCACACATCGCGGGCGTGCTCACCCTCGCCGACGCCGCCACCCTCGTGAGCGCCCGTGGCAGGCTCATGCAGTCGCTCCCCGAAGGCGGCGCGATGGTGGCGATCGACGCCGCCGAGGACGAGGTGCTCCCGCGTCTGAGCGAGTACAGCGACGTTGTCGGCATCGCTGCCGTCAACGGACCGAAATCCCTTGTCCTGTCCGGAGATCGCGCCGCGCTCAGCGCCATCACCGACACCCTGCACGGCCACCGCATCACCTGGCTGCGCGTCTCACACGCCTTCCACTCACCACTGATGGAACCCATCCTCGGCGAGTTCCGCCGAACCGTGGCAGGCTTGTCCTTCGCCCCGTCCACCCTCCCGATGATCTCCTCCGTCACCGGCGCACGAGTCGACGACAGCACTCTCGCCGACCCCGACCACTGGATCCGCCACGCCCGCGACACCGTCCGCTTCGCCGACGCCGTCGCGCACATCACCGCGGGCGCCTGTCTCGAGATCGGCCCCAATGCCGCGCTGACCACCCACCTTCCCGGCACGGCCGTCCCGAGCCTGCGGCACAACACCTCCGAGCCGCAGGCACTCGCCACCGCCCTCGCCCACCTCGTCGTCGGCGGCGCGAACCCCGACTGGCACAGCTACTTCGCGAGCTGCGGCGCACGCACCAGCTCGCTGCCGACCTACCCGTTCCAGCACAAGCACTACTGGCTCGGCCGGGAAGACGAGGAAGGTAGCGGCGAGGCGACGCCGGACGCGGCCGAGTCCCGGTTCTGGGATGCGATCGAGCGAGCGGATCTTCCGGCGCTGGCCCGTGAACTGGGCAGCCGGGACCAGGAGACGCTCGCAGCCGCGCTGCCCGTGCTCGCGGGCTGGCGACAGCGCAAACGCGAACAGTCCGTGGTGGATTCGTGGCGCTATCACGTCACCTGGACACCGTTGACCAGGACGCCATCGGAGCTCTCGGGTACGTGGTTCGTCGTCGTGCCGTCGCCACACTACGAGGACGCCGAGGTGACCGCCGTACTGAAGGCCCTGCGGAACGCAGGCGCCGACATACAGGTCGGACAGATCGCCGATCTCGGTGACGTCTCCGGACTTACCGGGGTGGTGTCGCTGCTGGCCTTCGACGAGGCGGCCGACGACACCGAACCCGCGCTGCCGCGCGGGCTCACCGCGACCGTCACCCTGGTTCAGACGTTGCAGCGCACCGGGTTCAACGCAACGCTGTGGTGCTTGACTCGCGGTGCGGTCGCCATCGGCCGCTCCGAGACATTGCGCTCGCCCGCACAGGCCCAGTTCTGGGGTATGGGGCGCGCTGTAGCGCTGGAGTGGCCGCAGGGCTGGGGCGGGTTGATCGACCTGCCCGTGACTCTCGACGACCGCACGCTCACCCGATTGCCCGCGCTGCTGGTTCATCCCGCCGGCGAGGACCAGTTCGCCCTCCGTGCATCGGGTGCGTTCGCCCGGCGTTTGGCGCGAACACCGCGGTCCGCGTCCGGCACCACACGGTTCGAACCCCGGGGCACCGTCCTGATCACGGGCGGCACCGGTGCGCTCGGCGCACACGTGGCGCGCCTGCTGGCCCGGCGCGGAGCGGAGCATCTGCTGCTTGTCAGCCGCAGCGGTCCGGCGGCGTCGGGTGCGGCCGAACTGGAAGCCGAACTGTCGGCGCTCGGCGCGGAGGTGACCATCACTGCCTGCGACGTGGCGGACCGCGCATCGGTCGCGAATGTGCTTGCGGCCGTGCCGGATCACCGGCCGTTGACCGCGGTCGTGCACACCGCCGGCGTGGGACAGCTGACCCCGTTGTCCGATACCGGTATCGCCACGTTCGCCGAGATCGTGCGAGCGAAGACGGCCGGGGCGGCTCATCTCGACGCACTGACCGGCGACCGCAAGCTGGACGCTTTCATCCTGTTCTCCTCCGTCTCCGGCGTGTGGGGCACCGGTGGGCAGGCCGCGTACGGCGCCGCCAATGCCTACCTCGATGCGCTCGCACAGCACCGCCGTGATCGCGGGCTCCCCGCGACGTCGGTGGCCTGGGGGCCGTGGGCCGAGAGCGGCATGGCCCAGGGCGAGTCGGGTGCGCACATGCGCCGCCGCGGCCTGGTTCCGCTCTCGCCCGATCTCGCGATCGCGGCGCTGGAGCAGGCGGTGTGCGACGACGAACCGTGTTCGACCGTCGCGGACGTGCGCTGGGAGGATTTCCTGCCGCTTTTCGTCTCCGCCCGCCACAGTGCCCTGCTGTCCGATCTGCCGGAGGCGCGCGCGCTCCTGAGCACACGTGACGTGCCCGAAACCGCGGCGCGGCATCATCTTTCCGCGCTCGGCGGCGCACAGCGGCGCTCACGCCTGCTCGACATCGTCAGATCCGAGGTGGCGGCCGTGCTCGGCCACGCCGAGACGGGCGAGATCGATCCCGACCGGGCGTTCCGAGACCTCGGGTTCGACTCCCTGACCGCGGTGGAGCTGCGCGACCGACTCAGCGCAGCCATCGGTATCGCTCTTCCGGCCACCACGGTGTTCGATCATCCGAGCCCGGAGCGGCTCGTCGTGCACCTCACCGCGCTGTTCGGCGACGAGTCACCGACCGAACCCGCCACGACGATCGCGGAGTCGGATGAGCCACTGGCCATCGTCGCCCTCGGCTGCCGTTTCCCGGGTGGTGTCCACGGCCCCGAAGAACTGTGGGATCTGGTGCTCGCGGGTCGCGATGCCGTGTCCGAGTTCCCCACCGATCGCGGGTGGGACCTCGGCTCGCTACTGGAGACCGCGGCCGGTGAGCGCGGCAGCAGTACGGC
This sequence comes from Nocardia sp. IFM 10818, assembly GCF_054655275.1. Taxonomy (NCBI): domain Bacteria; kingdom Bacillati; phylum Actinomycetota; class Actinomycetes; order Mycobacteriales; family Nocardiaceae; genus Nocardia; species Nocardia sp. IFM 10818. The sequence continues at coordinate 3,482,301 of NZ_BAAHJH010000001.1, read as the reverse complement.
GACGGCGGGTGGATTCCTGGACGGTGCGGCGGATTTCGACGCGGCGTTCTTCGGAATCTCGCCGCGCGAGGCGCTCGCGATGGACCCGCAACAGCGGCTGCTGCTCGAGACCGCGTGGGAGACCTTCGAACACGCGGGAATCGACCCGATGATATTGCGCGGCACCAAGACCGGCGTCTTCGTGGGTGGGAACAGCCAGGACTACGCCTCGTTGCTGCAGAACGGCGCCCAGGGCACCGAGGGGTACCTGCTCACCGGCAATACCACCAGCGTGGCATCCGGGCGCATCGCCTACACCTTGGGACTCGAGGGCCCGGCGGTCACCATCGATACGGCGTGCTCGTCGTCCCTGGTCGCCCTTCATCTCGCCGCCCAGGCGCTGCGCAGTGGCGAATGCACGATGGCGCTGGCCGGTGGCGTCACCCTCATGTCCACCCCCACGACATTCGTCGAATTCAGCAGGCAGGGCGGTCTCTCACCGGACGGGCGCTGTAAAGCGTTCTCCAGCACCGCCGACGGCACCGGCTGGGCCGAGGGGGTCGGTCTGCTCCTCGTCGAACGTCTTTCCGACGCCCGGCGCAACGGCCATCCGGTACTGGCGATCATGCGTGGCTCGGCGGTGAACCAGGATGGCGCCTCCAACGGCCTCACCGCACCCAACGGCCCCGCCCAACAACGCGTCATCCGACAAGCCCTCACCAACGCCGGACTACAACCCACCGACATCGACGCCGTCGAAGCCCACGGCACCGGAACACGACTCGGCGACCCCATCGAAGCCCAAGCCCTACTCGCCACCTACGGCAAGGACCGCCAACACCCCCTCTGGCTCGGATCGATCAAATCCAACATCGGCCACACCCAAGCCGCAGCCGGAGCCGCCGGCATCATCAAAATGATCATGGCCATGCACCACGGCACACTCCCCCGCACCCTCCACATCGACCAACCGACCGACGAAGTGGATTGGAACACGGGCAAAGTCGCCCTCCTCACCGAGAATCAGACCTGGCCCGACACCAACCGACCCCGCCGCGCCGCCATCTCCTCCTTCGGGGTGAGCGGCACCAACGCCCACGTCATCCTCGAACAGGCGCCCGACGACCACGAGAACGACACGGCGCCGCCCGCGCCGGTCACGGCGCCGTGGGTCCTGTCCGGACGCGACGATGCCGCCGTGCGCGCGCAGGCGGACCGCTTGGCACGCCAGGTCGGCGGGGACACCTCGGCACTGGACATCTCGGCACTGGACATCTCCACACTGGACATCGCCTACTCGCTCGCTACCACCCGCCACACGTTCGAACACCGCGCCGTCCTGGTCGGCGGCGACCTCGAGGAACGCGGCCGGGCGCTGACCGCATTGGCCGCGGGGGAGGTCTTGCCCGGCGTGTTCACCGGTCGGGGCACGGGCGGCACTGTGGCAATGGTGTTCTCCGGTCAGGGCTCGCAACGCCTCGGCATGGGCCGCGAGCTGTACGACGCCTATCCGGTCTACGCCGCGGCCTTCGACGCCGTCTGCGCGGTGCTCGAGCTGCAGCATCCGTTGCGCGATGTGGTATTCGGCGAGGACGCGGCGCTCCTGGACCGCACCGAGTACACCCAACCCGCACTGTTCGCCGTGCAGGTCGCCCTCTACCGGCTGTGGGAATCGTGGGGCATCACGCCTGCCGTGGTGGCCGGGCACTCGATCGGCGAGATCGCGGCCGCACACATCGCGGGGGTCCTCACCCTCACCGACGCCGCCTTGCTCGTCAGCGCCCGCGGCAGACTCATGCAATCCCTGCCGGCCGGCGGCGCCATGGTCGCCGTCGAAGCGGCCGAACACGAGATCCGGTCGCTGCTCGACGGATTCGCGGACCACGTCGGCCTCGCCGCCGTCAACGGCCGCAATTCGCTTGTCCTCTCGGGCGCGCACGACGCGCTCGTCGCGATTACGGACCGGCTGCCCGGACACCGCACCCGCTGGCTGCGCGTCTCGCACGCTTTCCACTCTCCGCTGATGGATCCGATCCTCGACGAGTTCCGCGATACCGTCGCGGGTCTGACGTTCGCCGCTCCGGCGGTCCCGTTCGTCTCCACCGTCACCGGCGGCCCCGTCGATACGACGACCCTCGCCGATCCGGACTACTGGGTCCGGCACGCCCGCGGCACCGTCCGCTTCGCCGAGGCCATGGAGCGCACCGCGGCATCGGTGTATCTGGAGATCGGCCCCGACGCCACGCTGACCCCGCACGTCCCCGGCACGGCGATCCCGTCTATACACCGCAAGCAGGGTGATGCCGACGCGATCACCGCCGCCCTGGCGCGGCTCGTCACAGCCGGCATCGACCCCGACTGGCACGGCTACTTCGCCGGTACCGGTGCACGCCGAGTCCCGCTGCCCACCTATGCCTTCCAGCGCACCCGCTACTGGCCGGAGTCCACCGCCGCACAGGATCGAGCGGGCTCGGGTCATCCGCTGCTCACCTCCAGCGTGGAACTCGCGCAGTCCGGCGGTGTCGTGCTCTCCGGTCGGTTGTCACTCGCATCTCACCCGTGGCTGGCCGACCACAGTGTCGCGGGCGCGGTGGTGTTCCCCGGCACCGGATTCGTGGAACTCGTGTTGCAGGCCGCGCAGACGATCGGACTGCGGAGCCTGCGGGAACTCACGCTGGAGACCCCGCTGACGCTACCGGAGAGCGGCGCCATCGATCTGCAGATCGCCGTTGCCGAACCGGACGGCGACGGCCGCCGCGCGGTCGCGGTTCATTCCCGCTTCGACGCGCCCGGCGAAGCGTGGCAACCCCATGCCACCGGCGTTCTCGACGCCGCCCCCGGCGCCGAACCGTCGTGGTCCCTCGGTATCTGGCCTCCGCAGGGCGCCGTCGCGTTGTCCGTCACGGACGTCTACGCCGAATTCGCCGCCGCCGGCGTCGATTACGGTCCATTGTTCCAGGGGCTGCGGTCGGCGTGGCGGATCGGCGAGGACATTGCGGTCGAGGTGGCATTCGCGCCGGAGGAGGAGCACCGCTCCGCCGGCTTCGATCTGCACCCGGCGCTCTTGGACGCCGTACTGCACGGCGTCGGGATCGGCCGGATGTTCGGTGAGGACGGCCAGGCCCGCCTGCCGTTCTCGTGGTCCGGCGTCACGCTGTATGCCGCAGGGTCGCCGGTGTTGCGGGCCCGCCTGTCGCCGAAGGGCGAGGACGCGGTGGCGCTGCTGGTCGCCGATGTCACGGGCAGGCCCGTCGCCGAGGTCGATCGCCTCACCATGCGCAAGATCGCACCGGAGCAGTTCGCGAGCACGCAGCGGTCGATGTTCGTGCCCGTCTGGCTGCCCCTGGAAACCCCCACGGCGGCAGTGGTATTCGCCGACATGGGAGATGAGCGCGAGGTCGCCGAGGCCACGCATGTGCTGCTACGAGCGAACCACGGCGCCGATCCGCACCCCGACGCCGCACTGGCGGCCGCGACCGAGGTGCTGAGCACGATCCAATCCTGCGCCGACGATCGAACGATCGTGGTCGTGACATCGAACGCGGTTGCCGTGGACAGTACACCCGCGCCCGCCGGGGCGGCCGTGTGGGGCTTGGTCCGCGCGGCGCAAATCGAGCAGCCGGGACGGGTGCTGCTGGTGGACATCGATACCGACGAGCGATCGTGGGCAGCCCTGCCGCACGCGCTGTCCTGCGACGAGCCGCAGATGATGCTGCGCGCCGGTGAGATTCGCGTACCTCGTCTCGTTCCCGCCCCCGCCGCGTCACCCGTGACCCCGGACTGGAGCGCGAGCACCATCGTGGTCACCGGTGCGTCGGGCGCGCTGGGCGCTCGCATCGCACAGCATCTCGTCGATGCGCACGGCGCCCGTGATCTGGTGCTGCTCAGCCGCGGCGGCGACGCACCGGAACCCGCCGGCGCCGTAGTCACCCAGATCGCCTGCGATCTCACCGATCCGCGCCAGCTTGCCGCCGCAGTCGACACCATCCCGCGTCAGCGGCCGCTCGCCGTCGTGCATTGCGCCGGTGCGCTGGACGACGCGACCCTGGAGCGCCAGACCCCTGCGCATCTGCACCGGACCTTCGCACCCAAAGCCACCGCCGCCTGGCACCTCCACCAACTCACCCAACACCACAACCTCACCACCTTCATCCTGTTCTCCTCCGCCGCAGCCACCCTCGGCTCACCCGGCCAAGCCAACTACGCCGCCGCCAACGCCTACCTCGACGCCCTCGCCCACCACCGCACCACCACCGGACACCCCACCACCAGCATCGCCTGGGGCCTCTGGAACACCGGCATGGCACACCGGCTGAGCGACGCGGATCGGCGGCGCCTCGCCGCCACCGGTCTCTCTCCGATCGAGGAGGCGGACGGCCTCGCGCTGTTCGACGCGGCCGTATCCGGCGCCGACCCGGTCGTCGTGCCGCTGCCGGTGAACCGGGCGATGCTGCGCCGCCGCGCCGCGGACGGGCAGCTTCCGGCGGTGCTGCGCGGCCTGGTCCCGCGGCCGGTCCGGGCCGCCGCGGCCGCCGCACAGCCTGCCTTGGCCGACACCCTGCGTGGGCTCGCGCCGCACGAGCGACGCGAGCGACTCGGGCAACTGATCCGCGGCCGAATCGCCGCGGTGATGGGGCACGACCCGGCCGAGACGATCGACATGGACCGGCCCTTCACCGATCTCGGGTTCGACTCGCTGATGGCCGTCGAACTGCGCGGCGCCTTGAACGCGGCCACCGGGCTGCTCCTGCCCGCCACACTGATCTTCGACCATCCCACGCCCGCCGCGCTGCACCAGCACCTGCACGGCGCGCTGTCCGGCGAATCCGCCACGGCGGACTCGGTTTTCGCCGATATCGACCGCTTGGCGGCGAATCTCGCCCAGCTCGAACCACAGCACGCGGCCCGGGTACGCAGTCGGCTGCGATCGCTTCTGGACGACCGGGAGAACACGGCGGCCGGAAACGACAACGGCGACGACGACCTACTGGCGAACGCAAACCTGGACGAGCTCTTCGACATCATCGACGACGAACTCGACCTGTCCTGACGAGAGTGACGTGACGTGAACGAGGAAAAGACCCTTCAGTATCTCAAGCGGCTCACCGCCGAGCTGCGCGACACCCGCCAGCGGCTGCGCGACGTCGAGGAAAGCGGCCGGGAACCACTGGCCGTGATAGGCATGGCCTGCCGATATCCGGGCGGGGTCAGCACGCCCGAAGAGTTGTGGCAGCTGGTCGCGTCCGGCCGCGACGCGATCGACGGGTTCCCCGTCGATCGCGGCTGGGACATCGAGGGACTGCGCGGTGCGCGCCCCGGTGAAACCGGGAGCACCGACACCCTGCAGGGCGGATTCCTGTATGACGCGGCCGAATTCGATGCGGAGTTCTTCGGAATCTCCCCGCGCGAGGCGCTCGCCATGGACCCACAACAGCGGCTGCTGCTGGAAACCGCCTGGGAGGCGGTGGAACGCGCGCGCATCGTGCCCGGTTCGCTACGCGGCAGCCGCACCGGGGTCTTCGTCGGCGTCATGTACCACGACTACGCGTCGCGCCTGGCCAGAATCCCGGACGTGGTGGAGGGGTTCCTCGGTACCGGCAACTCGGGCAGCATCGCGTCGGGCAGGCTCGCCTACACGCTGGGGTTGGAGGGCCCCGCGATCACGATCGACACCGCGTGCTCTTCGTCGCTGGTGGCGCTGCACCTGGCGGGTCAGGCGCTGCGCCGTTCGGAGTGCTCGCTCGCCCTGGTCGGCGGCGTCACCGTGATGGCGAGCCCGGCGCCGTTCATCGATTTCAGCAGGCAGCAGGGCTTGGCATCGGATGGCCGGTGCAAGTCGTTCTCCCGCAGTGCCGATGGCACGGGCTGGGCCGAGGGCGCGGGCATGCTGGTGGTCGAGCGGCTGTCCGACGCTGTCCGCAACGGCCACCCGATCCTGGCGGTCGTACGCGGCACTGCGGTGAACCAGGACGGCCGGTCCAACGGCCTCACCGCGCCGAACGGACCCTCCCAGCAACGTGTGATCCGCGACGCCCTCATCGACGCCGGACTGCGCGCCGATCAGATCGACGCGGTCGAGGCGCACGGGACCGGAACCCGGCTCGGCGACCCGATCGAGGCGCAGGCCCTGCTCGCTACCTACGGACAGGATCGCGAACACCCGTTGCGGCTCGGCTCCATCAAGTCCAATATCGGCCACACCCAGGCCGCCGCGGGAATCGCGGGCGTGATCAAGATGGTGATGGCCATGCGCCATGCCACCTTGCCGCGGACACTGCACGTCGACGAACCCAGCGCCGAGGTCGACTGGAGTTCCGGTGCCGTCGAACTGCTGACCGAGCCGGCCGCCTGGGACGAGCGGGACGGTACCCGTCGAGCGGGCGTGTCCTCCTTCGGCTTCAGCGGGACCAATGCCCACGTCATCCTGGAACAGGCGCCGGAGCCGACTGCGGTGGCGGACAGCGGAACTCCCCCGCCGCTGGTGCCCTGGCTGCTGTCCGCCAGAACGCCGGAGGCCCTGCGCGCGCACGCCGCCCGGCTGGCCGACCGTGTCGACGATGACGCCACCGCCCTGCTCGACATCGGCTACGCACTAGCGACCACACGCACCCCGTTCGAGGAACGTGCGGTGGTGCTGGCCGACAGCCACGACGAGTACCGGCAGGCGCTGCTCGCACTGGCCGCGGGCGGCCATTCCGCCGCGACGGTGACGGGCCGGGCGGCCAAGGGCGGTGTGGCCATGGTGTTCTCCGGACAGGGCACCCAGCGCCCGGGGATGGGACGCGAACTCCATGACGCCTACCCCGTCTACGCCGCAGCCTTCGATGCGGCCTGCGCGGAATTCGACCGGCATCTCCCGCATCCGTTGCGTGACATCGTATTCGGTGACGATCCGGATCTCCTCGATCGCACGCAATACGCCCAACCGGCGTTGTTCGCCCTGCAGGTCGCCCTGTACCGGCTCTGGGAGCACTGGGGCGTCGCGCCCACGGTTCTCGCCGGGCACTCCATAGGCGAGATCGCCGCCGCACACGTCGCGGGCGTCCTGACGCTCGGCGACGCCGCCACCCTCGTCGCGCACCGCGGCATGCTGATGCAATCGCTGCCCGAAGGCGGCGCCATGGTCGCGGTCGACTGCACCGAGGACGCCGTCCGCCCACAGTTGCGCGGGTACGCGGACCGGGTCGGCGTCGCCGCCGTCAACGGTCCGAATTCCCTTGTGCTGTCCGGTGACAAGACCGCGCTCGCCGAGATCGTCGGTCGTCTCGACGGGCATCGGACCAAGTGGCTGCGCGTCTCACACGCCTTCCACTCCCCGCTGATGGACCCGATCCTCGATCGCTTCCGCGATATCGTCGCAGGACTGGACTTCCGAGCGCCCGATGTGCCGCTGGTCTCCACCGTCACCGGGGCGCCGGTCGGCCCCCGCACCCTCGCCGACCCCGAGCACTGGATTCGGCATGCCCGCAATACCGTCCGCTTCGCCGATGCCGTCGCCGCCGTCGCCGCGCGAGAACCGGCCGCACTCGTGGAGATCGGCCCCGGCGGCGCGCTCGTCCCGCATCTGCCTGCCGGAGCCGTCGCCAGCCTGCCCGCCGGCCACTCGGAGCCACGTGCGCTCACCACCGCGCTCGCCCAGCTCGTGGTCAGCGGTCTTAATCCGAACTGGCGCAACTACTTCGAGGACAGCGGAGCGCGTGCGGTGCCGCTCCCGACCTATCCCTTCCAGCACGCGCGGTACTGGCTCGAATCGGCCGAGGCCACCGGCCACTCGGCCCATCCGCTGTTCGACACCGCGGTCGGCCTCGCCGACGGAGATCGGGCGGTGCTGACCGGCACGCTCTCCCCGGTCACCCACCCGTGGCTGGCGGACCACACCGTGCACGGTGAGGTGCTGCTGCCCGGCACCGCATTCGTCGAATTCGCATTGCAGGCCGGGCAACACCTGAATCACCCGCACCTGTCCGAGCTCACGCTCGGCGCTCCCCTCGTACTCCCCCGCAACGCCGAGGTCCAGGTCCAGATCCTGGTGGACGAGCCGGACGACACCGGCCGAACGGTCACCGTCTTCTCCCGCGCCGCCGACGCCGCCCCGGACGAGCCGTGGACCAAGCATGCCGAGGGACGGCTCACCGCCGTGGCCGCGCAGTCCGTAGCGGACCTCACCCAGTGGCCGCCCGCCGAGGCCACCTCGCTGAATACCGATGTGCTCTACGCGGATCGACCCGAGCTCCGATACGGCCCCGCGTTCCAGGGTGTGCGCCGGGCGTGGCAGCGCGATGGCGAGGTGTTCGCCGAGGTCGAGCTGGACGAGGCGCAACACGCGGACGCGGACCGCTTCGCGGTGCATCCGGCACTGCTCGACGCCGCGCTGCATCCCATCGGGCTCGCCCCGTTCGTCGACGACGCCGGCACTCCCGTCGTACCGTTCTCATGGGGCGGAGTCTCGTTGCATGCGGTCAACGCCCGGCGGCTGCGGGTGCGCATCGCACCCGCGGGGCGGGACTCGGTGTCGCTGTTGCTCACCGATACCTCGGGGCGTCCGGTGCTCGATATCGCGCGGCTCACGCTGCGGCCGCTGCCGCAGTCGGCGGCAATGGATCGGCTCCATCGCTCACTGTTCCGAACCTCGTGGGTGCCGCTGCGGGACACCGAACCCGGCAAGGCGCCGGAACTGGATTTCCTGCCGGTACATCCGGCCGTGGACGCCGAACACGCTACGGCACAAGCACTGTCCATACTTCAGCGCCGGCTGACCGACACCAGCGACCCGATCGGTCGCCTCGCCATCGTCACCACCGGCTCCCACCTGCTCGACGACGACGAGCCCGCCGATGTGCCGGTGGCTCTGGCGAATGCGGCACTGTGGGGCCTGACGCGGTCGGCGCAGTCCGAGCATCCCGAACGGTTCGTGCTGGTGGATGTCGACGACCTCGACGCGCCGTGGCGTGAGCAGGTCGTCGCCGCGGTGGCCGCGGGCGAGACCCAGATCGCGGTACGGCGCGGTACGGCGTACGCGCCGCGGCTGGTCCGGGCGGCGCCCGGCACGACCGGGGGCCCGGACTGGACCGCAGGCACGGTACTGATCACCGGGGCCGCGGGTGCGCTCGGCGGCCTACTGGCCCGTCACCTGGTGCACACGCACGGTGCGCGTGATCTCCTGCTCCTGGCACGTCGCCCGATTCCGGCGGAACTGCTGGCGGAGTTGACTTCCGGCGGCGCGCAGGTGACGTCCGCCGTCTGTGATGTGACCGATCGCGAGGACCTCGCCGCCGTCCTGCGCGGCCGCGACCTCGCCGCGGTCGTGCACTGCGCGGGCACCCTCGACGATGCGGTCCTCCTCAACCAGACCCCTGCGCATCTGCACCGGACCTTCGCACCCAAAGCCACCGCCGCCTGGCACCTCCACCAACTCACCCAACACCACAACCTCACCACCTTCATCCTGTTCTCCTCCGCCGCAGCCACCCTCGGCTCACCCGGCCAAGCCAACTACGCCGCCGCCAACGCCTACCTCGACGCCCTCGCCCACCACCGCACCACCACCGGACACCCCACCACCAGCATCGCCTGGGGCCTCTGGAACACCGGCATGGCACACACCGCCGCCACCAGGGCGGGGATGCGGCCGCTGACCACGGAGGAGGGCCTGCGGCTGTTCGACGCCGCGCTGACCTCGGACGCCCGCGTCGCGGTCCCTATGCATCTCGACCCGCGGTCGGTCGCCGCCGCCACCGGTTCGGTGCCCGCCCTGCTGCGTGCGCTGGTGCCCGTCGCACCGCGCAAGGCGGTTGCGGGCGAGTCGGAGTCGTTCCGCGAACGGCTGCGCCGCATGTCGCCGGCGGATCGCGACACCGCGTTGCTCGTCCTCGTCCGCGAGCGGGCGGCAGCGGTGCTCGGCCATGCCGACGCGGCAGCGATCGCCCCCACCCGCGCCTTCCACGACCTCGGCTTCGATTCCCTCACCGCCGTCGAGTTCCGTAATGGCCTCGGTGCGGCGACCGGGCTCGAGCTTCCCGCCACGCTGGTCTTCGATCACCCCACCGCGGCCGCACTCGTCGAGTACCTGCGCGGGGAACTGCTCGGCACGGCCGCGACCGGCGCCGAACCGGCGATCGTCGCCGCATCCCAGGATGATCCGATCGTCATCGTGGGCATGGGCTGCCGGTACCCCGGCGGCATCGGCAGCCCGGAGGATATGTGGCGGCTCCTGGCCGCCGGGCAGGACGCGATCACCGCGTTCCCGACCGACCGGGGCTGGGACGAGGCGAGCATCTACGGTCCCGGCGGATCTGCTACCCGGGAGGGCGGATTCCTGCACGAGGCCCCGGAATTCGATGCGGCGCTGTTCGGAATCTCGCCGCGCGAGGCGCTCGCGATGGACCCGCAGCAACGCTTGCTGCTGGAGACCACGTGGGAGACCTTCGAGCGCGCGGGCATCGATCCGATGTCGTTGCGCGGCAGCCGAACCGGTGTCTTCGCGGGCGTCATGTACAACGACTACGCTGCCCGCTTCGACCGGGCCCCCGAGGACGTCGCCGGCTACCTGGGCAACGGCAGCGCGGGCAGCATCGCCTCCGGACGGGTCGCCTATACCTTCGGGCTCGAGGGCCCGGCGATCACCATCGATACCGCCTGCTCGTCCTCATTGGTCGCCGTGCACCTGGCCGCCCAGGCGCTGCGCAACGGCGAATGCACCATGGCGCTGGCCGGCGGTGTCACCCTCATGGCAACCCCCACCACCTTCACAGAATTCAGCAGACAAGGCGGTCTCGCATCCGACGGGCGCTGTAAAGCGTTCTCCAGCACCGCCGACGGCACCGGCTGGGGCGAAGGCATCGGACTACTACTACTCGAACGACTCTCCGACGCCCAACGCAACAACCACCCCGTCCTCGCAATCGTCCGGGGCTCCGCAATCAATCAGGACGGCGCCTCCAACGGCCTCACCGCACCCAACGGCCCCGCCCAGCAACGAGTTATCCACCAAGCCTTGGCGAACGCGGGCCTGCACCCCTCGGACATCGACGCCGTCGAAGCCCACGGCACCGGAACACGACTCGGCGACCCCATCGAAGCCCAAGCACTACTCGCCACCTACGGACAACACCGCGACCGGCCCCTGTGGCTGGGATCGGTGAAATCCAACATCGGCCACACCCAAGCCGCCGCCGGCGCCGCGGGCGTGATCAAGATGATCATGGCCATGCGCCACGGCACCCTCCCCCGCACCCTCCACATCGACCAGGCCACACCACATGTCGACTGGAACACGGGCAAAGTCGCCCTCCTCACCGAGAATCAGACCTGGCCCGACACCAACCGACCCCGCCGCGCCGCCATCTCCTCCTTCGGGGTGAGCGGCACCAACGCCCACGTCATCCTCGAACAGGCGCCCGACGACCACGAGAACGACACGACACCAGGGCCTGGCGACGACAAATGCTTGGCCTGGGTGCTCTCCGCGCACACGGCGACGGCGTTGCGCGCCCAAGCAACTCGTCTTGCCGACGCCGTGGATGGCAAGGCCCCCGTGGACGTCGGCTACGCACTGGCCGTGGGCCGTGCCGCTCTGGACGAGCGGGCCGTGGTGGTCGCGAGCGATCCGGCCGAGCGCACGGCGGCCCTCCGCGCATTCGCGCGCGGTGGCTCACATCCGGGTGTGATCGTCGGCCGGGCCGGCGAGGGCGGGGTCGCGATGATCTTCTCCGGCCAAGGAACCCAACACCTCGGCATGGGCCGCGAGCTCTACCACGCCTACCCTGTCTACGCAGCGGCATTCGACAACGCCTGCACCGAACTCGACCGCCATCTCGCACAGCCGATGCACGACATCGTCTTCGGCGACGACCCGGATCTGCTCGACCAGACCCGCTACGCTCAACCCGCCCTGTTCGCGGTGCAGGTCGCCCTTTACCGACTGTGGGAACACTGGGGCATCACACCCACCGTCGTAGCCGGGCACTCCATCGGTGAAATCACCGCCGCACACATCGCCGGCGTACTCACCCTCGCCGATGCCGCCACGCTCGTCACCACACGCGGGCAACTCATGCAATCGCTGCCGGAAGGCGGCGCCATGGTCGCCGTGGACACCGACGAAGGCGCCATCCGCCCCCTACTCACACCCCACCTGGACACCGTCGGCATCGCCGCGGTCAACGGGCCCAATTCCCTTGTCCTGTCCGGAGACCGCACCGCGCTCACCGCGATCACCGCCGCGCTCACCGGGCGCCGAATCACCTGGCTGCGCGTCTCACACGCCTTCCATTCGCCCCTCATGGAGCCCATCCTCGACCAGTTCCGCGAAGCTCTCGCGAACCTGTCTTTCGCACGTCCCCTTCTCCCCATGATCTCCACCGTCACCGGCAGACCCGTCGACCACGCCACCCTCGCCGACCCCGATCACTGGATCCGCCACGCCCGCAACACCGTTCGATTCGCCGACGCGCTCACACACATCACTGCCGACACACAGCTGGAAATCGGACCCACATCGACCCTCATCCCCCACCTCGCGACCGGTGCGGTCCCCAGCCTCCGCCCCGGCCTACCCGAGCCGCATGCCCTCACCACCGCGCTCGCCCACCTCGTCGTGCGCGGAGCGAACCCCCACTGGCACAATTACTTCGCCGGTTCCGGAGCACGCACCACGACGCTGCCGACCTACCCTTTCCAGCGCAAACGCTACTGGCTCGACCATCACGCGTCCGGTCCGGCCGACCTCGCGGCGGCCGGTGTCGACAGTGCCGGACACGCCCTGCTGACGGCGGTGGTCGCCGATCCCGACTCGGAGGCGCTGACGTTCTGCGGCCGCATCGGTCTCGACACCCATCCCTGGCTGGCGGATCACGCGGTCGCGGACCGGATCGTGCTGCCCGGTGCGGCACACGTCGACCTCGTCCTGCACGCGGGCCAGGAATGCGGTCTCAGCGAAATCGACGACCTGATCCTGGAGACACCGCTCGTGCTCACCGCCGGTGTGACACTGGATATCCGGGTCACGGTCGAGGCGCCCGACGCGGGCCGCCGGACCGTCCGCGTGCACACCCGAGAGTCCGGCGCCGCGCAGAGCTGGGACCGCCACGCCACCGCGGTGCTCACCGAACCGAGCGCACCGCAGCCCGTCGCGACCGCGCAGCCGTGGCCTCCGCGAGACGCTCAGCGTCTCGGCCTCGAGGCGATCTACGATCGGCTGGCGGACAACGGTTTGCAGTACGGTCCCGCATTCCGTGGTCTGCGGGCCGCGTGGCGAACGTCGGAGGAGGTGTTCGCCGAAGTGGCGCTACCGGAGGGCACCGATACTTCCGGACACGTCATCCACCCCGCCCTCCTGGACGCCGCGCTGCACGCCATCGGGCTCGGCGATTTCATCGAGGCCGACGACTCCGCCCCGAGTCTGCCGTTCGCCTGGCGCGGTGTCCGCATCACGTCCTCCGGCGCCACCGCATTGCGGGTGCGTCTCCGGTCGACCGCCAATGGCACCGTGGCGCTCGACCTTTCCGACTCCGACGGCCGCGCTGTCGGCAGTGTCGAATCTTTGACGCTGCGCAGGGTGGCCATCGACTCCGAACGGACCGGGACTCCCCGGTCGCTACTCGGCGTGCGCTGGCAGGTGTTGCCGATGCATGCGGTAACAGCCCCGTCATGGTGGGCCGTGCTCGACGACGAGCAGGGGCCGGCCTCGATCCTGCAGGACAGCGGCGCCCATGTGGAGTCGTATCCCGATCTGACGGAACTGGCCTCGGCGGCGACGATTTCCAGCGCTGTCCCCGATGCCGTGTTCTTCGCGCCGACCGAATCCGGCGATGACCTGCCCTCGGCCACCGCCCGGCTCGCCTCACGCGTCCTCACAACTCTGCAGGCGTGGTTGGCCGACCGGCGCTTCGCCGCGAGCCGCCTGGTTCTGGTGACCCGAGACGCCGCGACGAACCCGGTCATGGCCGTACTCACCGGATTGCTGCGTGCCGCCCAGGCCGAGCACCCGGGCCGCGTGATGACAATCGATATCCCCTCCGGCACAGGACACCCCGGCTGGCGTCCGCTCGCCGCGGCACTCGCGTCCGGTGAACCCGAAGCGATGATCCGAGACGGTGGTGTACACGTACCCCGCCTCGCGCCGGTCACGGGGCCCGCCTCGGCGCGGATGGATCTGAGCGCCGGCACCGTCCTGGTCACCGGAGCGTCCGGGGCACTCGGCCAGCTGCTGACCCGCCACCTCGTCGCCGCGCACGGCGTGCGCGATCTGCTACTGGTCAGCCGGACCGGTGGAATGAGCGCGCTGCGCAGGGAATTGACGGAGGCGGGCGCGCGCGTCGAGGTGGTCGCCTGCGATGTCGCTGAGAGAGAACAGGTTGCCGCCCTGCTCGCGGGGCGTTCGGTCCGGGCGGTGGTGCACGCCGCCGGTGTGCTCGACGACGGTGTCGTCGAGTCGCTCACCGCCGAACAACTCGCGCGGGTGCTGCGCCCGAAGGTGAACGGGGCGTGGCACCTGCACGAATTGGCCGGGGACACCGCGGCGTTCGTGCTCTTCTCGTCGGTGGCGGGCGTCCTCGGCTCGGCGGGTCAAGCCGCGTACGCGGCGGGCAATGCGTTCCTCGACGCACTCGCCGCGCATCGCACCGCGCAAGGGCTGTCGGCGGTCTCGCTGGCCTGGGGACCGTGGGATATCGAGAACGGCATGGCGACGGAACGCCGCCGGCTCGTGCGGGGCGGCCTCGTCCCGTTGCGGACCGAGGAAGGCCTCGCGCTCTTCGACGCGGCACTGGCCCGGCCGGAAGCCCTGCTCGTGCCGGTGCACGCGGATACCACCGCGCTCCGGGCCGCGGCCGACCGCGAGCCGCTGCCACCGATCTGGCACGGGTTGATCCGGCCCGCCCGGACGGATACCCGCTCGGCGCCGCAACCAGATCTGCCCGCGCGCCTGGCCGAATTGTCCGACGATGAACGTGAACTGGCACTGCTCGACCTGGTCCGCCGTGAGGTGGCCACCGTGCTCGGTCACGCCTCGCCGGAGGAACTGGACGACGGGCGGGCGTTCACCGAGCTCGGGTTCGACTCACTGACCGCCGTCGATCTGCGCAATCGGCTGGAACGGGCGACCGGGCTGCGGCTGCCCGCCACCCTGGTGTTCGACCATCCGACACCACCCGCGCTGATCCGGTACCTCTCCGACGAGCTGATCCAGACCGCCCCGGCGACCGGCGCCGCGGGCGACGACACCCTCGGCGCCCTCTTCCGGCTCGCGTGCGCCGAAGACCGGATCGACGCGGGCATGGAGCTGGCGCGCGTGGCGGCGCGCCTGCGCCCCGTGTTCCATCGACCGGACGAACTCGACCGCCGGCCGAATCCGGTGCCGTTGTCTCGTGGACCGCGGCGGCCGCGGCTGATCTGTTTCCCCGCCGTGGTGGCGATGTCCGGCGCGCACCAGTACGCCCGATTCGCCGCGGCGCTGCGCGACAGCCGCGATACCGTGGTCCTGCCCGAGCCGGGATTCGGTGCCGGAGAACAGCTTCCGAGCACCGTGGCGGTCCTCGCCGAGATCCAGGCGCAGGCGGTGCTCGAGCATGCGGCGGGCGAGCCGTACGCACTGGTCGGCTACTCCTCGGGCGGGTGGATCGCGCACGAGGTCGCCGCCCGCCTGGAACAGACCGACTCGCCGCCGGCCGCTGTCGTACTCATCGACACCTACCTGCCCCAGGAGATGAATCCGCGGCTCAGCCAGGCGTTCACGCACGGATTGTTCGCGCGGCGCAGCGAATTGGTGTCGATGGACCACATCTCGCTCACTGCCATGGGCGGGTACTTCGAGGTGTTCGGCGCCTGGGAGCCGCAGCGCATCGACGCTCCGACGCTGTTCCTGCGCGCCTCCGACGCACTGCCCGACAGCGACGGAACACCATTGGCCGAGGCCGACTGGGGACCGGCGTGGAAGCTCTGCGACGCCAACCTCGCGGTCCCGGGCGACCACTTCACGATCCTGGCAGAGCACGCCGAAGACGCCGCGCGAGCGGCGGATACATGGCTCACCGCAGTGGCTGTGACAACCGAAAAGGAGAATGAGAAATGACCGAGATCACCCCCGAACTGGTCGCCGCCGCCTACGAGGCGGTCAGTTCGGGAGACCGCGAGAAGACCGCGCTGTACTGGTCGGAGGACCTGCGCTTCCTGGCGCCGGGTAGTCATGCGCACGCGGGCTGGCGAACCGGCATCGACGATTTCATGGCCTACGTGCAGGGCATGCTGGAGGCCTCCGGCGGCACGTGGAGCATGCGGCCCGTCACGCTGCTCATCAATAACGAGGACGGCTACTCGATCGACGCCAACCACATCCACGCTGTCCGCAAGGGCGCGCCGGAGGGCAGCACCTCCCCGTTCGACGTGCTCGACATCTCCGGTGTGCAGATGCTCAAGTGGGAGAACGGGAAGGTCGTCGAGGGCGCCGGGGGGATCTTCGGTGACGGCGCCACGAACTACACCCAGTGGTGGTCGCCGTTGAGCGGCGACGGCGAGCGCCGCTACTGACCGCCTGAAGTCTCGAATCCCAGCCCGCTCCGCCGACCGATTCCGGGTGGCGGAGCGGGAAGTTCGACCCGCGATCACAGGAGGACCCAACCCATGACAGAGCAGGCGACCGATGCGCTCTGGATCCGGCGGACCCATCCCGTGCCCACCCCGACGCACCGACTGGTCTGCTTTCCGCACGCCGGAGGCTCGGCGAGCTATTTCTTCCCGATGTCGGCGGCCCTGTCCGGCTCGGGTCTGGTGGAGGTGCTCGCCGTCCAGTACCCGGGGCGGCAGGACCGGCGCCTGGATCCATGCATCGACGACATCGGCGCACTCGCCGAACAGATCTATGCCGCGCTGAAACCGTGGACCGACCTCCCGCTGGCCTTCTTCGGCCACAGCATGGGTGCGATCGTCGCCTTCGAGGTCGCCCGCCGGTTCGAGGAGCGTGACGGCATCGTACTGGCCATGCTGTTCGCGTCCGGTCGCCGAGCGCCCTCTCGGCATCGTGACGAGAACGTCCATGCCCAGGACGACAATGCGATCGTGGCGGAGCTTCGATCGCTCAGCGGCACGAACCGTACATTGCTCGGCGACGAAGAGGTGCTGCGGATGATCCTGCCCGCGATCCGCAGCGATTACAGGGCGATCGAAACGTACCGGTGCGCACCGGAAGTCACCGTCCGATCACCGATCACAGTGCTGGTCGGTGACCGCGACGCGAAGACGACCGTGGACGAGGCGCGCGACTGGGCGCGGCACACCACCGCGAGGTGTGAAACCCGGGTCTTCTCCGGCGGGCACTTCTTCCTGACCGACCACCGGACCGCCGTCATCGACACCGTCATCGAGTCCTTACTGGGCATGTCCGGTCTGCGCGCGGAATAGCTTGCGGCACAGGGCCAGCCGAGACAACGATCGGTTGTCACCGTGTGCGTGTCGATTGTTTGACCCCGATCGCCGACTCGGGCTCGAATAGGTCGATCCGAGCCCGAGTCGCGTCTGGAGGCGTCCGTTGTCCTCGTTCGTTCACCTGCATGTTCACACCGAGTACTCGATGCTGGATGGTGCGGCAAAGATCAAGCCGCTGTTCGAGGAGGCCGGCAGGCTCGGCATGACGGCAGTCGGCATGACCGATCACGGAAACATGTTCGGCGCGGACGAGTTCTACCAGGTCGCCACGAAAATGGGGATCAAGCCCATCATCGGCATCGAGGCCTATATCGCCCCCGGCAGCCGGTGGCACAAGAAGCCGGTGTTCTGGGGCCAGGCCAATCAGCGCGGCTCCAACGGGGAGGGCGTCGGCGGCGACGTCTCCGGTGGCGGCGCCTACACGCATATGACGATGCTGGCGCGGAATGCGCGGGGTCTGCGCAATCTGTTCAAACTGTCCTCGCTGGCGAGCATGGAGGGCTACTACCGCAAACCCCGCATGGACCGGGAACTGATCGCCGCACATTCCGACGGGATCATCGCGACCACCGGCTGCCCTTCCGGCGAGGTCCAGACTCGGCTACGGCTCGGACAGCACGCCGAGGCCATCCAGGCCGCTTCCGACTACCGCGACATCTTCGGCAAAGACAACTTCTTCGTCGAATTGATGGACCATGGGCTGCCCATCGAGAGATCGGTCCGCGAGGGCCTGCTCGAGATCAGCGCGAAACTCGCCCTACCGCCTTTGGCCACCAACGACTCTCATTACGTCACAAAGGACCAGGCCAACGCCCACTCCGCGCTGCTGTGCGTCCAGGCCGGCAAGACGCTCAACGATCCGACTCGATTCAAGTTCGACGGCGACGGCTACTACCTGCAATCGGCCGAAGAGATGCGAGCGTATTGGGACACCCAGGTCCCGGGCGCGGCCGACAACACGCTGCTGATCGCCGAGCGGGTCGAGTCCTACGCCGAGGTATGGGAACACACCGACCGAATGCCGATCTACGAAGCGCCCGACGGTTACGACATGACCTCGTGGTTCCGCGAGCAGGTCATGCGCGGCCTCGACGCGCGACTGCCCGCCGGCGTGCCCGACGAGTACATCCGCCGCGCCGAGTTCGAGATCGACATCATTGTGCAGAAGGGCTTTCCCGCCTACTTCCTCATCACCGCCGACCTGATGAACTACGCGCGGCAGGTCGGCATCCGGGTGGGGCCGGGTCGCGGCTCGGCCGCCGGATCACTCGTGTCCTACGCATTGCGCATTACCGATCTGGACCCTATCCGGCATGGCCTGCTGTTCGAACGCTTCCTGAACCCCGAACGCGTGTCCATGCCCGATATCGATATGGACTTCGACGATCGTCGCCGCGGTGAGATGGTCCGCTATGCCACCGAGAAATACGGCAGCGACCGCGTGGCCCAGGTGATCACCTTCGGCAAGATCAAGACGAAGGCGGCGATCAAGGACTCCGCACGAGTCCACTTCGGCCAGCCGGGTTTCGCCATCGCCGACCGGATCTCCAAGGCGCTGCCCCCGCCGGTAGCCGCGAAGGATATCCCGCTGTCGGGCATCGTCGATCCGAAGCACGAGCGCTACCCCGAAGCCGCCGAGGTCCGTTCGCTGATCGAGACCGACAAGGACGTCTCCACGATCTTCGAAACCGCTCGGGGCCTGGAAGGTTTGATCCGCAACGCGGGTGTGCACGCGTGCGCGGTGATCATGTCCTCGGAACCGCTGGCGGATGTGATCCCGCTGTGGCAGCGCGAGGACGGCGCGGTGATCACCGGATGGGACTACCCGTCCTGCGAGGCCATCGGCCTGCTGAAGATGGACTTCCTGGGGTTGCGCAACCTCACCGTGATCGGCGATGCGATCGACAACATCGAGACCAATCGCGGCGAGAAGGTCGAGCTCGACTCGCTCGGGACCGACGACATCAAGACCTACGAGTTGCTGGGCCGAGGCGACAGTCTCGGAGTGTTCCAGCTCGACGGCAATGCGATGCGCGATCTCCTGCGACGGTTGGGCCCCACCGGCTTCGAGGACATCATCGCCGTCAACGCGCTCTATCGGCCGGGACCGATGGCGATGAACACGCACAACAACTACGCCGACCGAAAGAACGGTCGGCAGGCGATCGAGCCGATCCACGAAGAACTGGCCGAACCACTGCGCGATATCCTCGCCGAGACCTACGGCCTGGTCGTGTACCAGGAACAGATCATGCAGATCGCCCAGCGAGTGGCCGGCTTCTCCATGGGCCGCGCCGACGTCCTGCGCCGGGCGATGGGCAAGAAAAAGCTCGAGGTTCTGGAGAAGGAATTCGAAGGCTTCCGCGCGGGTATGCGCGAGAACGGGTTCTCCGACGAGTCGGTGCAGGCGCTGTGGGATACGGTCCTGCCGTTCGCCGGATACGCATTCAACAAGTCGCACGCCGCGGGCTACGCGCTGGTTGGCTACTGGACCGCCTACCTCAAGGCCAACTATCAGGCCGAATACATGGCGGCCCTGCTCACCTCGGTGGCGGACAACAAGGACAAGTCGGCCATCTACCTCGCCGAGTGCCGACAGCTGGGCCTCAAGGTCCTGCCCCCGGATGTCAACGAGTCCTCACTTCGGTTCTCCGCGGTCGGCAACGATATCCGGTTCGGGCTCGGCGGTATTCGCAACGTCGGAGCCAACGTGGTGGAGTCGATCATCGAGACACGCACCAAGAAGGGCAAGTACACCTCATTCGCCGATTTCGTCGAGAAGTCGGAGCTGGTCTGCTGCAACAAGCGCGTCCTCGAATCCCTCATCAAGGCCGGCGCGTTCGACTCGTTCGGTCACCCGCGCAAGGCGCTCATCGATGTCCACGAGCTGGCGGTGGATGCGGTCACCGGACTCAAGCGCCAACAGGCGATGGGACAGTTCGATTTGTTCGGTATCGAGAACACCGCAGAGGATGTCTCCAATGATTCCTCGCCACTGAGCCACCTCAGCTTCGACGGCGAAGAGTGGCCTCGAAAAGTGCTCCTCGGGCTGGAACGAGAAATGTTGGGACTGTACGTCTCCGGCCACCCCCTGGACGGTACGAATCACATTCTCCGCAAGGCCGCTCCGAAGCCGATCGCACATGTATTGGCCAACGCTCCGAAAGAGGGAACGATCACGATCTCGGGAATGATCGCCGCACTGGAACGACGGGTCAACAAGAAGGGTGAAAGCTGGGCAATCGCTGTCATCGAGGACTTGGACGCATCGGTCGAGGTTCTGTTCTTCCCGAAGAGCTACAGCGTATTCGCGATGGATCTGGTCGTGGACGCGGTCGTCGTCGTCGAGGGTCGCGTCAATTGGCGGGAGGAAAAGATGGGAGTCTTCGGAACCAATCTCGCCCCGATCGACGTCAGTTCCGTCGAACGCGGCGACCAGACCCCTCCGCTGATGCTGGAGATCAATGCAGAGACCACCAATCGCGATAGCGTGCTCGAACTCAAATCCGCCCTGCAATCCCATCACGGAGGAACTCCGGTGCGCCTGATCCTGTGCTACCGCCAGCGACGCACCACGCTGGCTGTCGACGGCTATCCCGTGACTGTCAGCTCGGCCCTGCTCGGCGAGTTGCGCGCGGTGCGCGGCATCAAAGTACTTACCTGACAACACCTTCGAACCAGCGCCGGGACGGCCGAAGGCACGTATCGCTACTCGGCCCTGCGCATTGCCGCATCGAGAGTGTGCAGGAACCGCACGAATTCCGGCACCGAGTACGGGATCGCGTACATATCGATGTCCCACCACTTGCCTTGCGCGAAGCGATCCCGATCCAGGTTGTACTCCATGGAGCGATCACCCTGGATTACGTACCACAGCACGGCATCTCCGGAATTGCTTTCATGTCCGGCAGTGGTGGCTATCGTCGACAACAACGGCGCATCACCTGCGATGCTGAACTCGGCGTCGATCCCGAGTTCTTTGCGTGCCGCCTTTCGGACAGCGGAGAGTGGATGCTCATTGTGCGCAACGCGTCGCCCGATCGGCAGCCACAGGCCATCGTCTCGGTGCTGGCCAAGGAACACAGCTCGATTGTCGGGATCCACCAAGACCACATAACTCACCAAATCTCGAGTACGTTCCGCAGGATCGAGCACGAGCGAAGACTACCGCAATACATCCACTCCACATCAGGCGCGCCCCTTCACAACCATTGGTTGATCGAAGTGGATTTCGGTTGTTGGACAATGTATTTGATGATCGAGTCCAATCGATACATGAGGTCATGGCCAGTCGAAGTCTCAGCCGAAAATGTGCCGTGCCATCGATGTGGAGACGCGCTGATCATGTCGGTAGCGGTTCCGCACTCCTTCCTGCGGGCCGACGGGTTCAAGGTGCAAGGAACCCGCAGGGTGAGCCTCTGCAGCCACTGCGACCGGAACAAGCCTGCCGCGCAGGCTCTGATCGACCAGCTTCTCCGCTGCGAGGAGTTGGCCCTGAACGACCATGCGGTACTGGCAGCGTGCTGGCAGGATTGGCTGATCGAGGTGCTGCCCGCCGAAATCGATGACGACCAGCTTGCGGAATGTCTACACGACTGGTGACGGCCGCTCTTACGCCCGGTGGTGATAGTCGCCGAACAGTCCCGCATCGATATCGGCCGCCGGAAGCCAATGACGTTCCGGATCGAACGGCTGGAAGGCTGTCGTGACGTGCGCTATCAGTCGCGGCAATGCGGGGTGGCGGTTGCGTCGATGCCACAGCATCGAATGGGGATACGTAGGCGTCGGGTCCACGATCGGCACCTGGACGATTTCGGGATGCCATGGGACGCGCAAACGTTCGCCGGAGAAGACGAAGCTCTCGGTTGAGCGAGAGATCTCGTCGAGCAGATGGTCCAGTCCGAAGTCGGGACCCGAAGTATCGATTGTGAGCCCGAACTCGTCAGCGAGATCGTCGTAGAACTGCGCCCACTCGCTTCCCGGCTCATTGCTGGGCATGCGCGCGATCAAATCCGACAGATCAGTCAACCGGACCTCGCGGCGATCGGCCAAACGATGTCTGCGTCCGACCAGGACATGGAGCGGCTCCAGATAGGCCGGAGTGTGCTCGATAGCGGCATCGAGCGGACCGACCACGCGCGCGAACGCAACGTCGATCGATCCCTCGACGAGCGCGGACCGGCCGCTCCGGAGTCCACTCGAGGTGACTACATCGATCTCCACGCCCGCGTAAGCCTCGTGGAAAGTCCTGATCAAATCCGTTGCGGCCAGTCGCGTGCCGAGCACGTCCACACGGAGCGGGCGGGTGCCTCCGCGAATCGATTCCACAGCCTGGTCCGCCAATGCCACCAACGCTCGCGCATGGGGGAGAAAAGCCGCGCCCTCATCGGTCAGGCGGGTTCCGAACCGCGAGCGATGCAGCAACGTCGTATCGAGGCCGACTTCGAGTTTGGCGATGCGTTTGGAGACCGCTTGCTGCGTCACCCCCAGATGATCTGCGGCTGCACCGAAGTGGAGGTGGTCAGCGACGCTGATGAAGGCCCGGACTGCGCCGAGGTCCAACTCCAAGCCCCGCTCCCTTCACCACTGGTGGTTGTCGGGAGAAGCGTTCGTAGCCGGACGCCAGCTCCCCCCTCTTGACTGGGTACCACTGTCCACGAGGACATTACAGGAGTGGGAAGCTCGATCGGCATATGCTCCCAGCTGCGGACGCCGCGCCGGACACACCGTATCCGGTTGTGCGGCGCCGACGCGGTCGCCGGCGCGCACGTCCGATGTGGTCAATCGACCCGGTTGACGATCATCGCGGCGATGCGATCGGCTGTTCGAAAGTTCTTCACGTTGACGCCGTCCTGCGGTACCGAGTAGCCGAACTCCGTTCGGATGAAAGTGACCAGCTCCGCCGTGTTCATCGAGTTGAGGATTCCCCAGTCGAGCAGTGGCGTCTCGCCATCCAACCTGCTTGCCGGATCGTTGCCGAGGAAACGATCGCGAATGAAGGACAACAGCCGTGCGGTGACCTCGGCCTGGGTGGTGTCGGCTTGCGTCATGAACTACTCCTTGTATCGGCTTGGAAGGAAACCCCGCGAACAGCAGCTTCACGAAGAGCCACGCGATCCGTCTTGCCGGTCCTCGTCCTGGGCAGAGCCGGTACGAGATGCACCTCGTCAGGTGTCATGTACCGCGGCAGCCTCTCCGAACTGTGCCGCTTGACTTCCAGCACACTCAACTCGGCTCCCGCTCGCGCGACAATGAACGCGGCCAGGCGGGCATCCATCCCGGTACCGTGTACCACGGCCACGGCTTCAGCGACTGCGGGATGCTCGTTGAGCCGGCCTTCGATCTCACCGAGCTCGATTCGGTTGCCGCGGATCTTCACCAGGTGATCTCGACGTCCGAGATAGTCGAACAGGTTGTCGCTGAGCACCCTGACGACGTCGCCGGTGTGATAGGGACCCCGATGCGCCTCCTGGCCCCAATAGCCCGACATGACCGTCGGTCCCGTGACAATCAGCTCGCCGTCCTCGCCCGGCCCGGCGACCGTGCCGTCGGGCCGGACCGCCCAGATCGTGTTTCCACATGTGGCCGTTCCGATCGGCACCGGCAGATCGCGCTCCAGATCGGCACTCGTTACTTCGTGGCCTGCGCATACGTTGGTTTCCGTCGGCCCGTACAAGTTCAGCAAACGTGCATCGGTCCATGCACGCAGACTTCGAACGTGCTGGATCGGGAACGGCTCACCGGCAAACAGCACAGCGCGCAGAGCTGGTGGCGCCGGCCGATTCAGGAGTCCGCCGTCACGCATCATGAGGATGAGGGCCGAGGGCACCGAGTACCAGATGGTTATCGAGCGCGCGTGTAAGAATTCGACGAGCTGCACCGGGGCATAGCCCAACTCGGCGGGAACGAGATGAACCGAAGCCCCGACGGCGAATGCGGCATAGAGGTCCAGCACCGAGAGGTCGAACGTCAGCGGAGCATGGTTTGCGAACCTGTCGTCGGACCGGGCTCCCAGCATGGCAACGGCCCAGTCCACGAATGCGCGTGCGTTGCCGTGGCTTATACACACTCCCTTGGGAGCGCCCGTCGATCCGGATGTGTAGAGAACATACGCCAGGTCGGCAGGCTCCGCATCGACAACCTCGGAAAGCCTGTCGTCAGGAAGGGCATCCGTATTCAGATCGAACCACACCACGCCGGCCGGCAGATCGGAGATCCGCGGCCGGGAAGAGCAGACGACCACCGCCCCGCAGTCTCTCGCAATCGCCGCCAGTCTGGCCGGCGGCGTCGCACCATCAGTGGGAATGTAGGCCGCACCCACGCGCAGCGCAGCCTGCATCGCAGCGATGGCAATCGGAGATTTGTCCTCCCACACGATTATTCGATCGCCTCGTGCGACGTTCAGCGCGGCCAGCCCGTGGGCCAGTCGAGCGGCGAGCAGATCGAGCTCCCGATAACTCAGCTCGCTGAACGGCCCGGCGAGGGCCATCCGATCCGGATGCCTCGCCGCCGAATCCATGAGCAGACGATGCAAACTCATAGACCTGCCGCTTTCGCGATGATGTCCCGCTGGATCTCGGTGGTACCCGAGAACAACCTGGCCGGTATCGAATCCCGCAAGTATCGTTCAACCCCTCCGGGCACCAAATAGCCTGACGCACCGAAAATCTGGACAGCGTCGAGACTGTTCGCCACCGCCGCCTCGGATACGGCCACCTTGGCGAGCGCAGCGGCGGAGGCCTGCTCGGTTCGGCCCTGATCGATGAGCCAGCAGGCGCGATAGAGCAACAGCCGGGCGCTCTCCAGCCGCTGCTTCATTACGGCGATACGATGTGAGATGGCCTGGAACTTGCCTATCGGTCTACCGAATTGGCTTCTTTCGCGGGCATGTACGACACAACGGTCGAGCTGATCCTCCATCATGCCGATGTAAGCCGCGAACAAACAGGCTCGCTCCCAGGTCATCGCATGAGCGAAGATCGCGGAGCCTTGCCCTTCGCTCCCGAGACGGTAGGCCTCCGGAACACGACACTCACGAAATTGCACCCGACCCGCCAGACAGCCCTCCAAGCCCATCTTCTCGAACGGCTCGCTGTGGCTGATACCGCCGAGTTTGGACGGTACAGCGAAAGCCGATATGCCGAGAAATCCACCCTCTGGGTCGGTGGCGGCATAGGTTACGAGAACATCGCACACGGGCCCGTTGCTCACGAACGACTTGTCGCCATCGAGCACGTACCGACCGAGGTCGAGACGCGCGGTGGCAGCGAGTCGGCTGGTGTCCGAGCCGGCCCCGTCCTCGGTGATCGCGTTGGCGGCCAACAGTCCCCCGGTTGCCAGACCGGGCAGCAGTTCGTCGCGAAGACTCTCGGATCCGAAATCCCGAATCGGCACAGCGCCTGCCAGCAGGTGCGCGGCCACCGCGAAGACGAGGCCCATATCGGGGCACCCGCGACCGAACGCCTCCAGGCACAGCGCAGTGTCGAATGCGCCGAGGCCTCCCCCACCGTACCGGGTTGGAATACACAGGCCCGTGAGACCCAGGTCGGCAACGGATCGCCAGTCATCGTCGTGTGACGTGCCGGCGCCGGCCAATCGCTGACGCACCCCGGCAAGGATCCCCTCGTATAACTCGGTCTGGACGGCAGTGAGAGCAAAATCCATCTGTATCCTCGCAGCGAATGTCTATGGAACGGGCTGGACGGCAGTCAACATGCTTGAGATCTTGGTAGGCCCTCGACCTGCACTCAATTGAACCTTCGGACATGACCTTTCGTTCATGTGCAATGGTTCAATTTACGAGAACCCGCCATTCGGACTAGAACAGCTGCACTGATATGTTCGCAGAATCTCCAAGAAAGCCGATATGACACCATGAGTGACGTCTTCATCTCCGGAATCGCCGCTGACATACCACCGTTCATGCCGGTGAGCGATGCTTTGGCAGCGGGTGCATGGACCAATCGCGAAGCTGCGGAAACTCAGCAGATTTCAGTCACAGTCGCGCCGCGCGATCAAAACTCCCCCGATTTGGCGGTGACGGCCGCGAAGCTCGCTCTGGAAAGAGCTCGGAGCAGTCCCGCACAAATTGCCCTAGCCCTCCATTGCATGATGCTCACACCCGGCGGACGATTGTGGCACGGCGCCCCGTATATTCACCGAGGTATCGGTATACCATCTGGCCGTTGCACGACCAGTGATGTCAATGCGGGATGCGATGGCGCCCTGATCGCAATCGAACTCGCAGCTGCTTTTCTGAAGACACGGGAGAAGCATGAAACCGCATTGATCACAGCAGGTGACATTTGGCGCGAGCACGATGTGGACCGATGGCGAACTTCCAATAATCCGTTCGGCGACGGAGCGGCTGCGACAATACTCTCACGAGAAGGCGGATTCGCGCGCATAGCCGGCATGGCATCTTTCAGCGACCCGGAATTGGAGTACATCGGCCGCGGCAAGAATCCGTTCACACCAGAGCGCGAAAACTCATCCGGGCCCGTTTACCTTCGAACTCGCCACGAAGAGGTCCTGGACGGCGATCGCATCATGGCCGCTCTCGCGAGCGATATCCGAGCGGTAGTGGAAATCGCTACGAGCCAGGCCGGTGTGAAACTTTCAGATATCGACTTCGTTGTCTGCCCGTTCCTGGGTCGCGAGCTGACAATGCAACAGTTCCTCAAACCACTGTCCTTGGACCTCTCGATTACACCGTGGGACTTCTCCCGCCGCGTAGGACACATTGGTCCCGCGGATCCACTGGCAGGATTGGACTACCTCGTCAATACCCAGAAGGCCACCTGGCAGAACATCCTCCTGCTGGCACACGGGCTCGGCGGCATATCCACCGCCGTCATTCTGGAATCCAGCGACTCCTAGCATGGCCACGATGGCCGCTTCGTGCCGAACCCTCGGCAAGAAGTGGCCATCGACTCCGATTCGTTGTGCATCAATCCAACCAGTTGTTCGTGCAGGTAGCGGATATGCCTGCCATTTCAATCCGCAAGCGAGCGGTGCAATTCACGGGTCGCTTATTCCACCGGCCAACCATCGAACTTTGGTATTACCCAGGGTTTGATGTAAAGATCCAGTCCCACATCGAAGTCTGCTATAACCGCAGGAAGATGCGCGACAGCGGGTGAACTGCCGGGCAATCAAGGAGGGCCGAGCGCAGCGCTCGGAAGCACAACGTTGAAGGTTCCAGTTGGAACCGGTCGTTAGCCTGAGGTATCATCACCGATTGATAGGACGAATCTGGCCGGACACATAGAAAGGGGTGAATACTGGCTACAGTTGCCACCCCCATGACGTTTCTCGCGGGCACCCACAGTTCGATGTCCGCGTGACTGTTTCGACTGCGCCGGTACCGACACGGATGCAGTGAGAGAGGCGTATAAAGGATCTCCTAGATACCGCATGGTTGAGTGATTTGGTGCAATAAATCGAGCAGCGTCCCTATGGGGGAAATGAATGTCTGAAGAGATAGCGCAGGGGAATCTACGATGTGCCTACATCTCCAATCTCAACCCGCCGAACTGGCATGAGGAAGCTGAGCGTGCCGTCATGCTCTCGTCCCGAGAGATCGAAGTCTTCCACCTGCTGGGCAATGGCAGATCCAATCGTGCAATTGCTGGGCAGCTGAATATCACGGAGCGCACGGTAAAAGCTCATGTCGCCCGAATAATGGCAAAGCTCGGAGTAGAGTCCAGGCTTCAAGCGGGCCTCGTGTCGTACGCCTATCAGATCACTCTTCAAAACGGAAATCCCAATCAGACAGTCGAGTGCGCACATCGCTGCTCATGTATCAATAGCCAGAATCAGCCACGATCGAACGTTTTCAGGGAGAACACCAGCTCGATGCCCCCGCCGACCGCGCTCGCACGTGGTGTGGCAGCCATGTCTCTGCCCACAACTGGTGCGCAGCAGGCCAGCTGATCCGGCCGAACGACATTCCGACTATCGTGAAAACGCACGGATTACGGGTGGAATCGTTCCGATAACGAAGAGCAACGAGTCCCGGCACCCTGACCGGTTTATCTTCGCTCTCCGCCGGGATGATCCAGCGGTACAACCACATTCGCAGGCGCACGGGAGTAGCGCAACGGATTTTCCGTGGGCCGCCGCGGGAGTTGCCGCGTCGCCGACGGGTCAGCGGGCGTCCTCGACGGCGATGAGGTGGGTGATTTCGTCCTCGCCAAGGGTGTATTTGGCTACTTCCTGTTCGCCGCGGAGGTCTTGGGCGGTGAGGCGGACTTCGTGTTGGTGCATGTGCTCGGCCCAGGAGCGGACCACGAAGGCTTCCACGTATTGGTCGGCTACTCCGACGTCGCGGTAGAGACGCCATTCCATGGCGCCGGTGCGCTGGCGGGAGCGGCCTACGCGGGCCATGGCGGTGACGAATTCTTCGGTGACCTCGGCGGGGACGTGGTAGCGGCGGAGGACGAGGACGGGGCCGTCGGCGGGATCGGGTTCGCAGACTATGTCGGGTTCGGGCCAGAAGGCCATGGGGGTGAGGTCGAAGCCGGTGGCGTCCTGGCGGATCGGCCACCACAGCAGGCTGACCAGGCACAGGGCCAGGAGGGCGGCGGCGATCAAGAGGGCGGAGGAGACGCCCAGGGCAGTGCCGGTCGCGCCCCACAGGAGGGAGCCCGCCGCTTGGCCGCCCATGAAGACCAGGGTGTAGACGGACATGCCGCGGGCGCGGACCCAGGACGGGAGCATGAGCAGCATGGTCGAATTCAGCGTCGACATGGCCAGGGGCCAGCCGATGCCGGCGATCAACAGGGCGATGAGGACCAGTGGGAGATGATGCACCGCGGTCAGGACGACGGTCGGGACGCCGAACAGCAGGGCGGAGAGGGCCAGCATCCGGGTCGCGGTGAGGCGGGCGCGCAGGCGGGCGAAGGAGACGCCGCCCAGGACCGCTCCGACGCCGAGCGCGCCGAGCATGAGGCCGTAGCCGGAGGAGGACAGCCCTAGCCGCTCGTGTGCGACGACCGGTAGCAGGGCCCAGACCGCGCTGGCCGGGATGATGAACAGCACGGCCCTGAGCAGTACCCGGCGGATGGCGGGACCGGAACGCACGAAGCGCATACCGGCCTGTAGCGCCGCGAAGGGGCGCTCCTGCGGCAGCTTCTCCTCGCGCACCGGCCGCCGCCACGAAATGAGCACCAGCACAATGCCGATGAAGGACACGGCGTTGAGCGCGAAGACGAACGACGGCCCCGCCGCCGCGACCAGTACACCGGCAATGGCCGGCCCCACGGCGCGAGCGCTGTTGACGCTCAAGCCGTTCAGCGCTGATGCCGCCGGAATCTGCTCGCGCGGGACCAGTTCCGGCTGGATCGACTGCCAGGTCGGCATCGTCAGCGCCGACCCGCAGCCCATCAGGAACAGCAGCCCGAGCAGAACACCGGGCGTAGTGTGCCCGCGCGCCGTCGAGACGGCGAGCACCAGAGCGATGACCGCCATCGCCGACTGCGCACCGATGAGCAACCGCCGCCGGTCGATCAGGTCGGCCAGCACCCCGGAAGGAATGACCAGCAGCACCACCGGCAGCGTGGTCGCGGTCTGGACGAGCGAAACCAGCATCGCCGCATTCGGCTCATCCACCAGCAGCCATTGCGCACCAACGGTCTGCATCCAGGTGCCGAGATTGGATGCCAACTGCGCGACCCACAGCGCCCGATACACCTTCGAGGACAGCGGCGCCCAGGCCGACACGGGAGGGGGTTGCACACGAACATCGGTCACCGGAGGAAGCATATGCGCAGCTGAGCGCCCTAACGAATGCGCACGGCCGCATTCTGGCCCGGGATCTGCCGGAATCCGCCGGGACGACGTGGATCCCGGCCTCGAGCACGCCGGGATGACCCGACGGTCTCATGCCCACGCAACAAGCGGGGACGACGCACGCGGCTGAGCCCGGCCAGGTTGTGAGCGGGCACCGCAGAGCGGCGAACGGGCACCGCCCGAGCATCGTGCAGCACTGCCCGGGCGGCGAACGGGCACTGCCCGGACGCAGCGCGGGCACTCGCGCCACGAGGGCGCGGGAATTCCGCGCGGGATGTTCAGGGCTTCGGGGATGAGGCCGTTCGGTCGGCGTAGGCGGCGAGCATGTCTTCGACCAGGTCGAGGACGGCGGTGTCGAGGTCGGGGCGTTGGTAGACGCCGCGGACGACGGCTTCGCCGGAGAAGAGGTGCAGGAGCATGAAGAACATGGGTTCGCGGACTTGGGGCGGGTAGGCGTCGAGGAGGCCGCTGCGTTCCAAGGTTGCGACGATTTCGCGGTAGTAGGTTTCGGCTATGGGGGCTATGCGGGCGCGCAGTTCGACGTCGGAGCGGGCGGCGAGGTAGATCTCGCGCAGGGCATGGGTGAGGTTGGACTGCTGGGCCATGCGGAGGAAGCGGAGCGCTACGTCGAGTGGGTTGTCTTGGGCGCCAAGGTGATCCATGGTCACGCGGTAGGCCTCGAGTTGGCGGCCGAAGGCTTCTTCGGCGGTGCGCACGATGAGGTCGAGGCGGGTGTCGAACTGGCGGAACATGGCGCCGGCCGAGAGGGCGGCGCGGCCGCAGATCTCCTGGACGGTGGCGCGCTGGTAGCCGACTTCACCGATGGCGGCGATGGTGGCGTCGACCAGCTTCGCCACGGTGGCTGCCCGGCGTTCCGATTGCGTCCGGCGCGGGCGGGAAACTTCGCTCACCTCGCACATCCTGCCGTGTCGGCGCGGTGGTGCGAACAGTCGGGCCGACGTGACCGTTGACACACTCCGCGCGGTGGCCGTAGTCTCCCCATCGCAACATAGAAAACAAACACTCTCTATCTTATGAGGGTGGGCGCTCGGCCGCGGTGCGGCGTGGAGGAGTTCGATATGACAGCGGGGACCCGGACCGCGATTGCCCGGACGTGCCTGGGGGTGGCTGCCGGACTGGCGCTCGCCGCGTGCCCGGTGGTTGCGAATACGGCTGCGGCACAACCTGTTCCGGTACAACCGGCACTGCCGTTCCCGGTGCCGCCGGCGCCGCCGTATCTGGATACCGCGTTCTACCAACCGGATCCGGCGCGCGTGGCGGCGGCGCAGCCCGGGGAGATTCTCGCGGCGCGGCAGGTGAACCTGGCCAATTTCTGGTTGATTCCGCTCAATGTGAAGGCTTGGCAGCTGTCATACCGGTCGAGCAATACTCGCGGGGAGCCGATCGCGGCGGTCGCCACCGTCATCGTGCCGCACCGGGGAGCGCCCACCGGGGAGCGCTCGCTGCTGTCGTTCCAGATGGCCGAGGATTCGCTGTCGATCAATTGCGCGCCGTCCTACACCCTGCAGATGGGTTCGCTGCCCAACCCGCTGAACCCGGTCATCGGCGCGGAGTTCATCGAGGTGCAGGCCATGCTGCAACTCGGGCACGCGGTGGTGGTGCCCGACCATCAGGGCCCGAACGCCGCGTACGCGGTCGGCCCGCTCGGCGGCCGCATCACGCTCGACGGCATTCGCGCCGCGGAGAATTTCGCACCCGCCGGGCTGCCGGGCGCGGATACCCGGGTCGGGTTGTGGGGCTACTCCGGCGGCGCGATTCCCACCGCGCACGCGGCCGAACTCCAACCCGAGTACGCGCCGGAGCTGAACCTGGTCGGCACCGCCGCGGGCGGTCTCATGGCCGATATCCGCATGGCCATCGACTACAACAACGGCACCTCGACCTTCGGCGGCGCGGTGCTGGGCGGGCTGTTCGGGGTGGCGCGCGAATACCCGGAGGTGAATCGGTTCATCGACCGGTACATGAACCCGCTCGGCAAGGCGGCCCGGGTGGTGCACGAAGGACAGTGCGTGGCACTGCAATTCGCAGCCTTCCCGTTCGTGAACATCAAGGGGCTGTTCGACTATCCCGGCGATCCCATGCGGGCCCCGGAAATGCAGCCGGTCCTCGACGAGCTCACCCTCGGCAAGCGCGGCACTCCCCCGAGCCCGCTCTACATCTACGAATCCCCCTTCGACGAGGTGATGCCGATCAACGCGGTCAACAACCTCTACGACACCTACTGCAAGGATCCCGGAGCCCGCGTCTTCTACACCCGCGACCTGCTCAGCGAGCACGGCATCGCGGCGGTCTCCGGCACCGCGAGCGCGGTGCTGTGGCTCGATGACCGGCTCAATGGCGTGAGCGTCCCGGCCGGTTGCAACAACCGCGACGTCATCACCTCGCTGCTGGATCCGGGCGCCATCGGCGCGTTCGTCGATACCATCGGCCAGACCCTCGCGTCGGCGCTGGGAATGCCGGTGTAGTCCGTACGATCGGCGCTATGTCAGCTACTCGAGTGTGTGGCGTTCTGCTCGCCGTGACCCTGGCCGCGGCGGGCTGCTCCTCCGGCGGCGATGACACCGATCCGCAGCCCGAGGCCACGCCCATGGGCAAGGAGTACGTCTCCACCAAGGTCGAGGGCCTGCCGATTCCCGGCGGCGGGCCTTTGAACCTGGGGTTCAAGGACAATAGGGTGCTGGCGAGCGCGGGCTGCAATTCCGCGTCCGGGCCGGTCACGCTGAACGGGAACGTGCTCGAGACCGACCAGCTGGCCATGACCTTGATCGGCTGCCCGGAGCCGACCGCCGGGGCCGACGGCTGGATGACCGGTCTGCTGGAATCCAAGCCGACCTGGAAGCTCGACGGGCCGAATCTCACCATTACCGGCAATGGCAGCACCGTCACCCTGCTGGATCGCAAGGTCGCCCATCCGGACAAGCCGCTGACCGGGACCACCTGGGTGGTCACCTCGCTGGTGCGGCCGGATGCCGTGGTGAGCTCGGTGACCCTCGACGAGGTGCGGCCGACCCTGACCATCGCGCCCGACGGCGCGGTCTCGGGCAGCGCCGGATGCAATCGGATGACCGGCACCGCCGAGATCGCGGGCGGTGACGTCACCTTCAAGATCGGCACCACCAAGATGCTGTGCGCGCCGGAGGTGATGGAGGTCGAGACCCAGGTGCTCGAGGCCCTCGACGGAAAGACCACGGCCACCGTCGATTCCGACATGCTGACCATCAGCAATGCGGCCAACGGCACCGGCCTGAAGCTGACGGCGGAGTAAAAAGCGTTGTCGCCGGACGGCACCCGCCCGGTACCGTCCGGCGACATGAACGATCGCTATCTCAATGTGGTGGATGTGGAGGCCACCTGCTGGGAGCAGGCCAATCCGCCCGGCATGCCGAGCGAGATCATCGAGATCGGCCTGTGCGTGCTCGATACCCGCACCCTGGAACGGGTGAGCAAGCACAGCATCCTGGTGCGCCCGGATCGGTCCACGGTGAGTGAATTCTGTACGCAGCTCACCACTCTCACCCCCGAACAGGTCGCGGGCGGCATCTCCTTCGCCCAGGCGTGCGAGCTGCTGCGCACCGAGTTCCACGCTGCTTCCCGCCCCTGGGCCAGCTGGGGGGATTACGACCGCAAGCAGTTCGAACGCCAGTGTGGCGCAACCGGAGTCCCGTATCCGTTCGGGTCGCGCCACACCAACGCCAAACTCGCCTTCTCCGAATCCCGTGGCACCCACCGCCGTTACGGGATGGCGGGCGCCCTGGCCATGTCGGAGCTGCCCCTGGAGGGCACCCACCACCGGGGCGGCGATGACGCGTGGAACATCGCCGCCCTCGTCATCGAGATGATGAAACAGGACGCCTGGCCGGGCGCCACCGCCGATCAGCTGTAGAGCCGGGACAGGAAGGCGTTCATGTTCTCGACGACCCGCTCGACCTTCTCCTCGGTGGAGATGAGGTCCTCGCGATACCGGCGGCCCAGGGTCGGCTGGCGCTTGTTGCGCGCGTACAGCGAGCATGCCAGGTCGGTGCACATATAGGTGCCGACGGTATTGCCCTTGCGGCCGGAGTCGCCGGCCTTGGGGGCGGTCATCAGGGATACGCCGTGCGCGGTGTGCGTGGTGGAGCAGACCGTGCACATCTGGGTCTTGCCGGAGCCGCCGGTCTCGTAACGCAGCAGCACGCCGACCAGGCGGTCATCCTGCGGGACGACGAGATAGGCGCGGCCCGGATAGGACGGGTCGGTCCAGCCCAGGAAGTCCAGGTCCTCCCAGGGACGGGTGTCGAGGTCACGCGGGACCGGCATGCGCTTGGCATCGCCCTTGGAACCGTTGACGATCGAGGCCCGGATGTCGCGTTCGGTAATCGGTTTCATGATGGTTGCAGCTCCTTGGAAGTAGTAGTGACAATGGCGCGCCGGGCGGGGATGGCGACGGTGACGGCCGCGGCCAGCACCGCGGCCGCGCAGCCGATCAGCAGGCCGGCGCGGAATCCGGTCTCAGACGGCAGTGCGTAGGAACCGAACTGAATGGTCAGCTGCGAGAGCACCACGCCCACAACGGCTGCCGCGATCGACGAACCGATGGACCGCATCAGCGTGTTGAAGCTGTTGGCGGCGGCGGTCTCCGACAGCGGCACCGCACCCATGATCAGCGCCGGCAGCGTGCCGTAGGCCAGGCCGATGCCCGCGGCGCACACGCAGGTGAGCACCAGCAGACCCCGGGCCGAGCCCATCAGCACCGGACCGGAGGCATATCCGGCGGCGATGACCAGCGACCCGATGATCAGCGTGGTCTTCGGACCGCGGGCCGCCGAGAGCCGGGCGCCCAGCGGCGACACCGCCATCATGACCAGACCCGACGGCGCCATCCACAGACCCATGCCCAGCATCGATTGCCCCAGACCGTAGCCCGTGGCCGCCGGCAGCTGCAGCAGCTGCGGCACCAGCAGCGACTGCGCGTAGACCGCGAAGCCGAGCACCAGGCCGACCACATTGGTCAGCAGCACCTGCGGGCGCGCGGTGACGCGCAGATCGACCAGCGGATCGGTGGTGAACAGCTCCCACCGCGCCCAGGCGATCAGCAGCACGACCGCGGCCGCGAACAGCCCGACGGTCGGACCGCTCGACCAGCCCCAGCCCGCGCCCTTGGACATGGCCAGCAGCAGGCAGACCAGTCCCGCGCCCAGGCCGAGTGCGCCCGGCACGTCGAAACGACCTGCGGGGGAAGCATTCCCGGTCGCGGGAATGAACACCCAGATCAGCGCGGCGATCACGGCGCACACCACGGCGGCGCCCCAGAAGAGCACATGCCAGTTGGTGTGCTGCGCGACGGCGGCGGCCATCGGCAGGCCCAGGGCCCCGCCGATGCCCATCGACGCGCTCATGACCGCGATGGCCGACCCGAGTCGCTCGGGCGGCAGCAGATCCCGCATGGCGCTGATGCCCAGCGGCACGATGCCCATGCCCAGACCCTGCAGCCCGCGCCCGATGATCATCGGCGCGAGTGATCCGGCCATGGCGCACAGCACCGAACCGGCAATCAGCGGCAGCGTGGACACCAGCAGCATGCGCCGCTTGCCGTACATATCGCCGAGCCGTCCGGCGATCGGCGTGGCCACCGCCGCCGACAGCAGCGTCGCGGTGATCGCCCAGGAGGCGTCGGCGGCGCTGGTGTGCAGCAGCCGGGGCAGATCACCGATCAGGGGCACGACCAGGGTCTGCATCAACGCGGCGAGGATGCCGGCCGCGGCCAGCACGGTGAGCACACCGGTGGGCCGTACCGCGGGGACGGGCGGGTTCATGAGCTTTTCCTTCTCTGACTCGAACGACTGCGTGTACGATACACGCAGTGGGTAGAATACACACATCGTGCTGGATACACGCAACATGTTTATTACACGACTCATGGTCGATACACGGACCGCGTGGTATACCTGCCGAGAAACCAATGCCGAGCAGCGAGGATGGCGATGGACAAGCCCTTGGATCTGGTGGAGTTCGAGACGATGCTGCTGGGGCGGTACACCCTCGTGACCCGCACCAGCCGGACCTTGGACCGCAGCGCCTACACCCTGCTCAGCCGATTGCGCGATCAGGAATCCATGTCCATCGGCCAGCTCAGCGAGGCGCTCGGACTGGAGGCGTCCACACTGCGGCGGCAGACCGCGGCCATGATGCGCGACGGGCTCATCGAGCGCATCCCGGATCCGGACGGCGGCATGGCCCGGCGCTTCCGGGTCACGCCCGAGGGCGAGCGGCAGCTCGACAACGAGCGCAGCGAGAACATCAAGGCTTTAGAGGTCACCATGGCCGGCTGGTCCGCCGCGGACGTCGCCGCGTTCGCCGGATATTTGCGCCGATTCAACACCGATATCGAGCACATGACCGGCCGTCCTTGGCCACGATGAGAGGGAGCGTGCGGCCCGGCTGACCTTCGGCGTGGAGTTGCCACGGAGATGCCCATTTCACATCTACGCTGAGGCCGACGTACGCGACATATGGGACATATGGGAGAGGTGGGTCGTATCAACGAGCGCGAAGCGGAGCTGGACCAATGGTTTCGTGCCGAAATCGCCGCCACGAAACCGGGACCTACTCGGCCACAACAGGAACCACTGTCTCCCGGAGCATCCCTGACCGGCGCGCAATGCCTGGAGCTGTTCGACGCCCAGGCCACCGCCCGGCACCTCGACTTCGCGGCGCGGCAGCTCACCCGGGACGGGCGGGGGTACTACAGCATCGGCTCCTCCGGGCACGAGGGCAATGCGGCGGTGGCCGCGGCCCTGCGCAGCACCGATCCGGCACTGCTGCACTATCGCTCGGCCGGGTTCTTCGTGCAGCGGGCCCGGCAGGTACCCGGGCTCGACCCCATCCGCGATGTGCTGCTGGGCGTGGTCGCGGCGGCCTCGGATCCCATTTCCGGTGGGCGGCACAAGGTTTTCGGCAGTAAGCCCGCCCATGTGATTCCGCAGACCTCCACCATCGCCTCGCATCTGCCGCGCGCGGTGGGGCTGGCCTTCGCCATCGACCGAGCCGCGAACCTCGGCGTGGCCTGCCAGTGGCCCGGGGATGCGGTGGTGGTGTGCAGTTTCGGCGATGCCTCCGCCAATCATTCGACGGCGGCCGGGGCCATCAATACCGCCGTGCACACCGCGCACCTGGGCGTGCCCATGCCGGTGCTGTTCGTGTGCGAGGACAATGGCATCGGCATCAGCGTGCCGACGCCGCGGACGTGGATCGAGCACGCCTATGGGGCCAGGCCCGGATTGCGCTACTTCGACGCCGAGGGCGCGGATCTGGCCGATGCGGTCACCGTCGCCCGGCAGGCGGCGGATTATGTTCGCGCGCACCGCAAACCGGCCTTCCTGCGGTTGCGGACCGTGCGGCTGCTCGGTCATGCGGGCTCGGATGTGGAGGCGGCCTACCGGCGGCCCGCCGAACTGGCGGCGGATCTGCGCCGGGATCCGGTGACGCGCACCGGGGAGCTGCTCATCACCTCCGGCGTGGCGACGCCCGGTGAGGTGCTGAGGCGATACGACGACATCGCGGCCAGAGTCGCCGAGATGGCCGAAAAGGTCTCGGGCGAAACGAAACTCGAGTCCGCCGCCGCGGTCACGGCCAGTCTCGCGCCGGCCCGGCCGACGGTCGTGCGCACCGATGCCATTCGCTCGGCCGGCCCGGCGGAACCGGCCAAGGCCGCCACTCCCCCGGTGACCACCCCGGCTGCGGCGGCCTCCGCTACGGCCGCCACCGGAGATCCGATGACGTTGGCGCAGGCCATCAATCACACGCTCGGGCAGTTGCTCGCGCGCGACAACGACGTGCTGGTCTTCGGCGAGGATGTCGGCCGTAAGGGCGGGGTGTACGGCGTCACCAAGGGGTTGCAGCAGACCTTCGGCGTGCGGCGGGTTTTCGACACACTGCTCGATGAGCAGAGCGTGCTCGGCACCGCGCTCGGGACCGCGCTGGCCGGGTTCGTGCCGATTCCGGAGATCCAGTACCTCGCCTATGTGCACAATGCCGAGGATCAGCTGCGCGGGGAGGCCGCGACGCTGTCGTTCTTCTCCAGCGGGCAGTACCGGAATCCGCTGGTGGTGCGGATCGCCGGGTACGCCTATCAGAAGGGGTTCGGCGGGCATTTCCACAATGACAATTCCATTGCGGCGCTGCGGGATATCCCCGGGGTCGTGATCGCCTCGCCGTCGCGGGCCGATGACGCCGCGGCCATGTTGCGGACCTGTGTGTCGGCGGCCCGGGTGGACGGGCGGGTGTGCGTATTCCTGGAGCCGATCGCGCTGTACCACACGCGCGATCTGCATCGGCCGGGCGACGGTGGTTGGGCCGCACCGATTTCCGGTGTGCGGCACGTCGAGATCGGCGCGGCGCGGGTGCACGGCACCGGAACCCATCTCACCATAGTGAGCTTCGCCAATGGGGTGCCCATGAGCCTGCGAGTGGCGCGGCGGCTGGCCGCGCGCGGCATTCACGCCCGGGTGCTCGATCTGCGCTGGCTCGCGCCGCTGCCGGTGGACGAGCTGCTGGACAATGCCCGCGCCACCGGGCGGGTGCTCATCGCCGATGAGACCCGCCGCAGCGGAGGCATTTCCGAGGCGGTGTGCGCGGCGCTGCTGGATGCCGGATTCGACGGGCCGATCGCCCGCGTGACGAGCGAGGACAGTTTCGTCCCGCTCGGCCCGGCCGCCAATACCGTGCTGCTGGACGAGGACCGGATCGAGGCGGCGGCCGAAAAGCTCATTGCCGCACCCTGATCCGGATGACAACGTACCGGGATGACCGTGATGAGGGGGTACGGCATCCCGGTACGTCGCCGGCGCCGGTCCGGTCGGCGCCCCGGCGCCGATGAGGGGGCGGCGCCAGGCTTATCTACGTAGTACGTACGTAGTTAGTAATACCGGATGGTAGTGACGCCGCGCAACCACGCAGGTCACGCGCATCGACCGGGCGGATCCCACACATCAACCGCGCGCTGTGCCCGCGTGTCATCCGCGCAGGGCCTGAGCCGTCTTCGACTCGGTGTGCGTGGCCAACCCTTCCGGAGTGCCCTCGTAGAGGATTCGCCCGCCGTAGCGGCCGGGTCCGGGCCCGAGGTCGATCACCCAATCGGCGCGGCGGATGACATCGAGGTTGTGCTCGATGACGATGAGGGTGTTGCCCTTGTCGACGAGCCGGCCCAGCACCTCCAGCAGGGTGTCGATATCGGACAGGTGCAACCCGGTGGTGGGCTCGTCGAGCACGTAGATGGTGTGGCCGTTGCGTTTCGCGAGCTCCTTGGCGATCTTCAGCCGCTGGCATTCGCCGCCGGAGAGCGTGGTGAGCGCCTGGCCGAGGCGCAGGTAGCCGAGGCCGACCTCCTCGACGTGCCGCAGGGCGCGGGTGATGGCCGGGTCCGGAAAGCGCTGGGCGGCTTCGTCGATGGTGAGGTCGTCCACATCGGCGATGCTCAGCCCGTCGAGGGTGTACGCGAGGACCTCCGGGGTGAAGCGGCGGCCGCCGCAGGTTTCGCACACGACCTCCTGGCCGTCCATGAACGCCAGGTCGGTGTAGACCACGCCGAGGCCGTTGCAGGCCGGGCAGGCGCCTTCGGAGTTGGCGCTGAACAGGGTGGGGCTCACCCCATTGCGGGCGGCGAACAGTTTGCGGACCGCGGGGGCGATGCCGGTGTAGGTGATGGGTGTGGAGCGGCGGTTGGTGGTGACCGCGCGCTGATCGACGATGGTGGCCGGGTGCTGCTCCACCAGTTCGGCGATCAGGCTCGATTTACCCGCGCCCGCGACGCCGGTGACGGCGGTGAGTACGCCGGTGGGGATATCGACGCCGATGCCCTCGAGGTTGTTGCGGGTCGCGTTCTCGATGCGGATCTTGCCGGTCGCCGGGCGCGCTGCGGCCGAGCCGCGGCGCTGCCGCAGCGCCCGGCCGGTGAGGGTGTCGGCGGTGCGCAGATCCGCGTAGGAGCCCTGGAAGACGACCTCGCCGCCGGCGGTGCCCGCGCCGGGGCCGATTTCGACGATCTGGTCGGCGATGCGCATGACATCCGGATCGTGTTCGACCACCAGCACGGTGTTTCCCTTGTCCCGCAACTGCTTCAGCAGCTCCGTCATCGAGCGCACATCATGCGGGTGCAGGCCGACGGTGGGTTCGTCGAAGACGTACAGCATTTCGGTGAGGCTGTTGCCCAGGTGCTTGACCGTCTTGATGCGCTGGGATTCACCGCCGGACAGGGTGGTGGTGGGCCGGGCGAGGGACAGGTAGCCCAGCCCGATATCGGCCAGTGCGGTGAGCCGGTCGCGCAGGGCCGCCACCACCGG
Source organism: Nocardia sp. IFM 10818 (assembly GCF_054655275.1). Taxonomy (NCBI): domain Bacteria; kingdom Bacillati; phylum Actinomycetota; class Actinomycetes; order Mycobacteriales; family Nocardiaceae; genus Nocardia; species Nocardia sp. IFM 10818. The sequence continues at coordinate 3,441,775 of NZ_BAAHJH010000001.1, read as the reverse complement.
GGCGACATTCGATGCCGTCACGCCCGGGATCAGGTCGGCCAGTTCCCCGATCTCCATGCGGCTCATCTCGATAATGGTGTGGCCGAGCACGCGCGCCGTGCGGGCCGCCTCGTTGAGCCGCTCACCGTGGCATTCCGGGCAGGTCCGCGAGTGCGTGAAGCGTTCCACCACAGCCTGTTTGCGCTCGGAGGGGTTGTCGGCGGTGTGCAGGTAGATGCGCTCGAAACGGTTGATCACTCCTTCGTAGTCCTTCGGCGGGCGCGTGCCCAGCCGGGCCGCGGCCTCGCCGCCGTGGAGCAGTGCGCGGCGTTCCTCGGCGGACCAGTCCCGCAGCGGGGTCGACGCGTCGAAGGAGCCGATATCGGCGTACTGGCGATACCAGAACTGCCCGTTTCCGAAGCCGGGCAACAGGATCGCGCCCTGCTCCAGCGACTTGTCCAGGTCGAGCACGCTGTCCACGTCGGTCACGATCGTCTCCCCCAGCCCCGAACAGGTGGGGCACATACCGGCGCGATCGTTGAACGAGAAATGGTTGGACTCACCAACATACGGTTCGCTCGCCCGCGAGAACAGCAGTCGCAGATAGCTGTACGTGTCGGTGATGGTGCCCACGGTCGATCGGGCATTGCCGCCCAGGCGTTTCTGGTCGATGACCACCACCGGCGAGAGCCCGTCGATGGCGTCCACCTCGGGGCGGCTCCAGCGCGGCAGCCGGTTGCGCACGAACGGCGGATAGGTCTCGTTGACCTGATAACCCGCCTCCGCGGCGATGGTGTCGAAAACGAGCGAGGACTTGCCCGAGCCGGAGACGCCGACGAACACCACGAGGCTGTTGCGCGGCACATCGATATCGATATCGCGCAGGTTGTTGGTGCGCGCCGCCCGGATTCGGATGATGCGGCGATGAGGCAGGTCAGCGGGCTGTGTCGTCGTCATACTGCGACGGTACGAACAGATGCGGCCGGATCCTGACCGCAATTCGGGCCATGATGGAGGCATGCCCGATGTCACGCGCCGCATGCTCGAACTGCTGGCCCAGCTGCAGACCGGCCGCCGTTTCAGCGGTCACGAACTGGCCGGGCGGCTGGAGATCAGCCCGCGCACACTGCGCCGCGATGTGGAGCGGTTGCGCGACTACGGGTATCCGGTGACGACCCAGCCCGGGCCGAGCGGGTTCTACCAGCTCGCCGCGGGTCGCACCCTGCCGCCGCTGGTGCTCGACGACGAGGAAGCGGTCGCCACGCTGGTGGGACTGGCGTTGCTCGGCGCAACCGCGCCTACCGAGCCGGAGGGCCACGCCGATATGGGCACCGCTGCCGACCGCGCCTTCGGCAAGATCGACCAGTTCCTCCCCAAACGCCTGCGCCCCCAGGTCGGCGCGCTGCGCTCCACGGTGGAAGCCGCACCGCTGGCCGCGCCCGCGGTCGACCCGGAGGCCATGACCACCCTCGGCCTGGCCGCGGCCCGCCACGAGGTGGTGACCTTCGACTACACCAGCCGCAGCGGCCGCACCACGCCCCGGCGGGTCGAACCGTATCGGCAGGTCCACATGCACCTGCGCTGGTATCTGCTGGCCTGGGATGTCGAACGCGCCGGGTGGCGCACCTTCCGCCTGGATCGGGTTGCCGGAATCGCCAGCACCGCTGCACCTTTCACGCCGCGCCCGCTGCCCGCACGCTCGGCCGCGGACTACCTGAGGGAAGGGCTCACCGCCGGACGGCACCGTGCGGTGGCGGTGGTCGAGGCCGGCGCGAGCGCGGTCGCCGATGCGCTGAAGTTCCAGGACTGCGATATCGAGCCGCTGTCCCCCGACCGGTGCCGAGTCACCATCTGGGTGGACTCCTTCGAATGGATGATCCTCACCATCGCCTTCCTCGGCGTGGCTTTCCGCATCGAGGAGCCCGTCGAATTCCGGGAGCGCAGCCTCGAACTCGCCGACCGCCTGCGTGCGGCGGCCGGTCGCGGGTAAGGATCCCCTCAGGTTTCGTCCGTACACTCGTGCGCGGTCGACAGAAGGAGCAATGGTGCACCGGACGGCAGGGCAGGTGGTTCGATGAGCGTCGCCGTATGTCTGCTGCTGTACGGATTCGCGGTCGCGGTGCTCGCACCCCGTCTGCTGCAGCGCGTGACCCATGCGGGCGCGGCTCCGCGGGTCGCGCTCGTCGCCTGGCTGGCGTCCATGGCCTCGACGGTCCTGGCCTGGTCGGCCGCCACCGTTCTGCTGCTCATCGACCTTGTCTCCCATGGCATTTCCACCGCGCCCAAGCGGTTCGTGGATACCTGCGTGACCCATCTGCACGACGCCTCGGTCGGCCGGTACGGCACGCCGGTCCAAGCCGGTCTCCTGCTGCTGGCCGGTCTGGTCGCCCTCGCCGCCGGGGTGCTGGGGGTGCGGCTGGCGAAATCCCTGCTGCGCGCCCGGCGCTCCACCCTCGAGCACGCACAGCTGACCCGCATGGCGGGCCGTCACCATCCCGAGCTGGATGCCGTCGTACTCGAGGTCGACGAGCCCGCCGCGTATTGCGTTGCGGGCAAACCGCATACGATCGTGCTCAGCAGAGCGGTCCTCGCGGCCCTTCCGGACGACCACCTCGACGCGGTGCTCAGCCACGAGCGCGCCCACCTCGCCGGCCGCCACCATCTGCTGCTGGCCGCCACCCGCGGGCTGGCCGCCGTCCTCCCCCGCCTCACCCTCTTCACGGTCGGCGCGACCGAGGTGGCCCGCCTGCTCGAAATGCTCGCCGACGACGCCGCCGCCCGCATTCACGGCCGCGGCACCGTGCTGCGCGCGCTGCTCACCCTCTCCGGTATGAAGGCCGGGCCCGCCGGTGCGCTCGGGGCGGCCGAGGTCGCCCTGGCCACCCGGGTGCAGCGCCTGGCCGCCCCGACCGCGGCGGCCTCGCGCCTCCGAGCCCGGATCGGTCTCACCGCGGCGGCGGCCACGGCCACCCTGGCCCCGCTGGCCTCCGTGCTGACCGCCGTGCTCGGAATCGCGCTCTGCACACCGTTTTCCGGCTGAGCACGGCCGGCGGGCGGCGCGGTTACCCGGTTTCCTCCGGGTCCCCTGCGATGGCGGGCTGCTATCATCGCCTGGTGATCGATTTCCGACAGGCATGGTGGTGGCTGCTCCAGCAGCCCGCTTGATCCTGTCCACGGGCTGTACGCAGCCCGTGACGTCGCTCCGATTTCCCGCGGTTCGTACAGCTCTTCCCTCTTCCAAGGAGCTGTAGGTTGAATTCCCTCACCGCCACCCTCGAACGCAGCGATTCGGTCCGCGCCGACATTGCCGAAAATCCGCACCGGTACCGCATTCTCACCGGTGAACGCCCGACCGGTCCGCTCCATCTGGGGCACTATTTCGGGACCCTGTCCGAGCGGGCGCGCCTGCACCGGCTGGGCGTGGACACGGTCGTGATCCTCGCCGACTATCAGGTCATCACCGACCGCGACGCCATCGGCCGGGTCCGGGAGAACGTCTACTCCGCGGTCCTGGACTATCTGGCCGCCGGGATCGACCCGAATCGAGCGGTCATCTTCACCCATTCCGCGGTGCCCGCGCTGAATCAGCTGCTGCTGCCGTTCCTGAGCCTGGTCAGCGAGGCCGAACTGCATCGCAATCCCACCGTCAAAGCGGAACTCGCGGCATCGGGGCGAGCGCTGAGCGGACTGCTGCTCACCTATCCGGTCCACCAGGCCGCGGACATCTTGTTCTGCAAGGGAAATCTGGTGCCCGTCGGCAAGGACCAGTTGCCGCATATCGAGCTGACCCGGGTGGTCGCACGCCGCTTCAACGAACGCTACGGCGAGGTCTTCCCCGAACCGCACGCCTTGCTCACCGCGGCACCGGAGGTCCCGGGTCTCGACGGACGGAAAATGTCCAAGAGCTACGGCAATGCGATCGCCCTGTCGATGACCGCGGACGAGACGGCGGCCCTCGTCCGCCGCGCCCCCACCGACTCGCAACGACTGATCACCTTCGACCCGGCCGGCCGTCCCGGCATCTCCGCGCTGCTGACCACCGCCGCGCTGTGCACGGGCGTGGGCGAGCGCGAACTCGCCGCCGAGATCGGCGATGCCGGTGCGGGAGCCCTCAAGAAGCTCGCGACCGACGCGGTCAACGAGTTCCTCGCACCGCATCGCCGACGTCGTGACGAGCTCGCGCGCGATCCCGGCTACGTGCGCGGCGTGCTGCGTGACGGCAACCGCCGCGCCAACGAGATGGCGGACCGCACGCTCGGTGAGGTCCGCGATGCGATGGGCACGGCGTATTGAGGTAAACGAACTCCCCTGCTCACCGCCGGTGGTGACGGCCCGTCGGCGCGGGATCGCGGCGGTGGCGGCCCCCGCCCGCCAGGACGGGCAGGGGTTCGGTGACGAAGTCGTCGGCCGGGAGCGGGGTGTCCGGCTTCCCGGCGGGTGCGCGACGGTCGAGCAGGTACAGGGCCAGTGCCGCGAGTGCGCCGACGGCCATCAGACCCGTCCACACCGCCCAGTCGGCGTCGGCCGCGCGGGCCGCGCCCACCACCGCGCCCGTGGCGAGGTTTCCGATCAGGATGCCGATGCCGACGACCGTGTTGTAGAAGCCGTAGTGGGTGGCGACCAGGCGGTTGCCGGACAGGGCGACCACGGTGTCCATCTCGAACGGGAAGACCGCCGCGGTGCCGACCGCCAGCAGCGCCGCCGCTGCCAGCAGGGCGCCGATGGCGGCCGATGTGCCGAAAGGCGTTGGGCCGGAGACTATTGCGAGCGGCAGGAAAGAGACCGCGAGGACGGCCATACCGGCTACCAGGCTGCGGCCGCTGCCCCAGCGCGAGCGCAGCCATGCGGTGATGCGGAGCTGACCGACCACCGCGACGACGCCCGAGATGACGAACAGCGCCGAAATCAGCGCTCGAGCGCGATCACCGGCGAGGTGCTCGGCTTGCAGCGGCAGCGCCAGATAGATCTGGAACGACAGAATGTACGAACCGATCATGGCGAGGGAGAAGGCCACGAAACGGCGGTTGGCGACGATGGTGCGCCAGTCTTCCAGGACCGACGTTCTTGTGTGCGGTTCCGCCGGGCGCCGGGTGGGGAGGGCGAACAATTGTGCCACCGTGAGTGCCGCGAAGACCATGGCCGCCGCGGCGGCGGTGATGCGGAATTCCAAGGCCATCAATGCGAGTCCGACCAGTGGGCCTGCCAGGATGCCCGCTTGGTAGAAGATATTGAAGATCGCGAAAGCCTCCACGCGCCGGTCGCCGGCCTCGGCGGCCAGGTAGGCGCGCACCGCGGGGTTGAACAGCGCTCCGGCGAATCCGGTTGCCGCCGAGGCGATCAGCAGCCCGGGCAGCGATTCGGCGAAGATCAGCAGGGCGAAACCGCCGGTGCGCAGCAGACATCCGGCGACGATGAGTGGTTTGTAGCCGAGCCGGTCGGCGAGGGTGCCGCCCAGCAGGAACATGCCCTGCTGGGAGAAGTTGCGCACACCGAGCACCAGGCCGACGGCCCAGGCGGCCAAACCCAGTGGGCCCGCGAGATATCCGGCCAGGTACGGCATGAGCATGTAGAAGCCCAGGTTGATGCCGAACTGGTTGATCATGAGCAGGCGTGCGGCGGTGTCGAAGGCGCGGAAGCGGGCGAGGATCGTCATGACGTGTGCTCCCGGGTGCGCGTCCCGGCCTCGGGAGCGGCCGGATCGATGACGGTGGCGCAGCGCGTCCAGGAGCGGACCTGGCGTTGCGCCGGGTGCGTGAGGACGTCGGGTTCGGGTGGAGGTGCGGCGGCGAGCAGGCCGTGCTCGGCGCAGTAGGCGTCGTTGTAGACGGTGTCGAAGTAGCGGTGCGGGCCGTCCGGGAAGACCGCCGCGATCCGGGTGTCAGTGGTGTGCGTGCGCGCCGCCCAGCCCGCCACCAGGGCGACCGCGCCGACGCTCCAGCCACCGCTGGCGTGATAGGTGGCGGCCAGGGTGCGGCAGGCCCAGACGGCCTCGGCCGGTGCGACCCAATGGATTTCGGCGAAGGCGTCGTAATCGACATTGCGGGGGTGGATGCTCGAGCCGAGGCCGCGCATGAGCCGTGGTCCGGCGGACTGGCCGAAGATGGTGGAGTCCACGGTGTCGACGCCGATGAGTTTCAGATCCGGGTTGAAGCGCCGCAGTACGCGCGCGACTCCGGCGGAGTGGCCGCCGGTGCCGACGGCGCACACCAGCACGTCGATGCGGCCCAGTTGGTCGATGAGTTCGAGGGCCAGGGACTCGTAGCCGGCCACATTGTCCGGATTGCTGTACTGGTCGGGGCACCACGCGCCGGGTTCGGCGGCGAGCAGTTCGGCGACCCGATCGCGGCGGGCCTGCTGCCAGCCGCCGTCCGGACGGGGCTCGGCGACCAGATCGACGTGTGCGCCGTAGGCGGCGAGCATGCGCGCCACGATCGGCTCCAGCCCGGGATCGGTCACCACCGTCACCGGATGCCGGTAGACCAGACCGGCCAGCGCCAGACCCAAACCGAGTGTGCCGCTGCTGGACTCGACGATCCGAGCGCCGGGGGCGAGATCGCCGCGCAGTTCGGCGCAGCGCACCATGTGCAGGGCGGGGCGATCCTTCATACCGCCGGGATTGAAGCCTTCGAGCTTGGCCCAGAACCCCCGTCCGGCCGGGGCGAGCGGCTCGCCGACCCAGAGCACCGGCGTATTGCCGACCAGGGCGCGTGGTTGCCGCGCCGCGCCGGGCGCGGCCACCACCGATTCCTCTGCGAGCGAAGCGAATTTGTCGAGCAGGACCTTGTCCATGGGTGTCGCTTTCTGTATCGGGTCGTCCGCGCGGGGACGACCGGATGTGCGCGGGCAGCGGACACCGGCCGGCGGTATGCCCACGCCGGCCTGGCGCTGACCTGTCAGCGCCTGGCGATACAGATGCGCGTCAACAGCATTCGGCCGCCGACGACGGGTAGTGCGGGTCCGGGCGGGCCGCGTACGCCGGGCACGCCCGGCAGGATCCCCGCGGCAACCGGCAGCATGATCGCGAGCAGGAGCAGGATCGGCAACGGCGACACCGTGATCCCGCCCGCGCCGGGCAGCGCGGACTTCACGCAATGCTCCAGATGCGGTGTGCAGTCCTCGATTTCACCGGCGGTCTCGGAAACCGACCCGCCCTCGGCGAGCCCGATTGCGGCGAGGACGGAGGTCTCGGACGTTTCGGCGGTCCCCGCGGTGTGCGCGTGGCCCTCCGAGCGGAACAGCGTGCAGTCCGCCAGCAGGACCACCAGCAGGGCCGTCACGACGGCCACGGCGACGGCGGGTCGGCGACGCTGCGGAGCAGCTCCCACCACCGACACCTCCTGCCTCGAATCCGAGCGGCCGAGCATTCATTCCGGCCGGACGAGCCCCTGTGGACGCAACGTCGATCGGCGCCGCACACCAATCTACTATCCAGCTACGTACTCCGCCGCGCCGGCATGCGCGAGTCGTCGGCGTGCCGCGCTATTTCGGCTTGGCGCGCGACAGCCTGCGCAGCGCCGCCCGCAGTCCGTCGGATTCCTCGGGGCTCATCTGCTCCACGAAGTGCGCGAGCACCAGATCCGAGCGGCCGCCGCTGCCCAGCGCCTCGCGCATCAGCTGCGCGCTGTATTCCTCGCGGGTCAGCGAGGGCCAGTAGCGGTAGGCCTTGCCGACGCGTTCGCGTTGCAGCCAGCCCTTGCGGTGCAGGTTGTCCATGGTGGACATGACGGTCGTGTAGGCGATGTCGCGTTCGGCGGACAGGTCGGTGAAGATCTCCCGGACCGTCGTCTTCTCGGCGCGGTCCCAGATCCGTTCGATCACGACCGCTTCCAGCTCGCCGAAGCCTCGCGCAGCCACGTTGACGTCTCCTCACCTCACGGCACTCGGTTCGCACCGTGTCCGGCCTACTGCCCGGGTGCGTAGTACCCGATCGTAGGGTCGCGCCGGGTGCGGCTCAAGCCGGGGCGCACGGGCGGGCTCGCGCACTCATACTGTCTACGTACGTAGACAGTAGTATCGTTGCTCGGGAGCGCGTTCGGCGCAACCGGAAGGGAGAACCATGTCGTCCCGGCACTTCCCATCGGCCCTCAACCGGCGAGGATTCCTCGCCCTGGGAGCGGGCGCGGCCGCGGCCCTGACGCTCGGCGCCTGCGCGAAGAACGACGGCGGGGGCGCCGTCCAGCCGGACTCGGAGGCGGTGCGCAAGGCCGAGGCCGCGCGGCGCGCGGCGAACGCGCAGGTGCGGGAGGTGGCGCTGCGCGCCGAGCCTGCGACCGTCGACCTCGGCGGGGTGCAGGTGCGGACCTGGGCGTACGGCGGGCAGCTGCCCGGGCGGGAGATCCGCATTCGCAAGGGTGAGGTGCTGCGGGCCGAGCTGACCAATGGGCTGCCCGCGCCGACCACCGTGCACTGGCACGGGATCGCGCTGCGCAACGATATGGACGGCGTCCCGGGCGTCACGCAGCCGGAGATCGCGCCGGGCAGCGTGTTCCGCTACGAGTTCACCGCGCCCGATGCCGGGACGTACTTCTTCCATCCGCACGTGGGAGTGCAGCTGGATCGCGGGCTGTATGCGCCGCTCATCGTCGAGGATCCCGCGGACGGGCGCGACTACGACCTGGAAGCCGTTGTCGTACTCGATGATTGGCTCGACGGCGTGGACGGGCGCGATCCCGATCAGCAATTGCGGAAGCTGCAGGATGAGGGCATGGCCGGAATGGACATGGGCGGCGGCATGGGCGGCATGGGCGGCATGGGCGGCATGGACCACGGCGGCATGAACGGGTCCGGCATGTCCATGCCCGCCGATCCGAACAATCCGCTCGGAGCGGACGCCGGGGATGTCACCTATCCCTACTATCTCGTCAACGGCCGCATCCGGGCCGATCCGGTCACCGTCGCCGCCCGGCCCGGGCAGCGTATCCGGTTGCGGATCGTGAATGCCGCCTCCGACACCACCTTCCGGGTCGCGGTGGGCGATCACATCATGCGCATCACGCACAGCGACGGCTTTCCGGTGCTGCCGCTCACGGCGTCGAGCCTGCTCATCGGCATGGGTGAGCGGTACGACGTCGTCGTCGAGCTGGGTGATGGCGTCTTTCCGTTCGTCGCGTCCGCCGAAGGCAAGAACGGTCAGGGGCTGGCGCTCATCCGGACCGGCGGCGGCGCGGCGCCGGCGGCCGATGTGCGCCCGGCCGAGCTCGCGGTCGCGCCGGTCACCGGGGATCGGCTGGTGGCCGCCGATGCCGTGCGATTCCCGCAGCGGTCACCGGATCGGACCCTGGACGTGGCGCTGGGATCCGATATGACCAAGTACATCTGGACCATCAATGGGAAGGCTTTTCCGGAGCAGGCGCCGCTCGATATCACCGAAGGCCAGCGGGTGCGGCTGCGCTTCGTCAACAAGTCGATGATGGCGCATCCGATGCACCTGCACGGGCACACCTTCCAGGTGGTGAACGCCGTCGGCAACGGGCCGCGCAAGGACACCACGATGGTGTTGCCCATGCAGACCGTCGAGGCGGATTTCCAGGCCGACAATCCGGGGCAGTGGATGATGCACTGCCACAACATCTATCACGCCGAATCCGGAATGATGGCGGTCGTCTCCTACGTCCGCTGACCGGCGCGGACGCGATCAGTCGGCGATGCGGTGCCCGACCTCGCGCAGCGTGGTGGCGGCGTCGTCGAGCCGGTGATCAGGGACGAGTACCAGGTCGGCGTGGTAGGTGGAGGCGACGAAGACCGGGATCCCGGCCTCGGCCAGCGGGCCGACCAGCGCCGCGAGCATGCCGGGCTGGTCGAGGCCGTGGGCGGCGTCGCCGTAGAAGCCCTTCCAGCGTTCGCCGTCGGCCCACGGCGGGGCCTCGCGAATCACGGTGAGGCCCTCGGGGGCTCGCACCAGCGCGATCCACTCGTCGTCCTCGGGGAAGGTGGAGTTGGGCAGGTGCTCCACCACGAACTGCGAGGGCACGATGCGCAGGCGCTGGCTGGTCATGCGGTCATCGTAGGCGCAGGGGCCGACTCGTCCGCAGGGCGGCACGCGCCGGCCGGTTTGATTTAGTTCACGCGACTAAAATAGGGTGACCGGCGGCGGCCCGGCCCGTAGGGTCACCGGAATGAGTACCAGCCCAAGGCAGATCGCCACGGAGAACGAGCAGATCGCCGATCATGGCAGCTACCGGACGCGCGCCGGAGCGGTCGTCGATATCAGCGCCGCACTGGCCGCCGCGCGTGCGGGCACCGTGTCCTACTCCCCCGCCGACGATCTCGGCGACGCCGCGCGCGGACCGTTCACCGGAACCGTGGAGGTGACCGGGGAGGGCAGTGCGGCCGCGGCGCGGCGGCTGTACGAATCCGGCGGGAAGGCGGTCGCCGTGCTGAATTTCGCCTCGGCGCGGAATCCGGGCGGCGGCTATCTGCGCGGTGCGCGCGCTCAGGAGGAGGACCTGTGCCGCAGCGCGCTGCTGTACCGATGCCTGTTGGAGGCGCCGGATTACTATGCGGCCCACCGGGCGTCGCCGGATCTGCGCTACAGCCATCGGGTGATCTTCTCCCCCGAGGTACCGGTGATCCGCGATGAGCGCGGTGAGCTCGCCGCCCCGCCGATCCCGGTATCGTTCCTCACCTCGCCCGCGCCCAATGCCGGTCAGCTCGCCCTGCGGTCGGAGCAGCCGGTCTCGGTGCGGGCGGTGCTGGCCGAGCGTGCGGAGCGGGTGCTGGCGGTCGCGTCCCGGCACGGTGTGCGCGAATTGGTGCTCGGCGCGTGGGGTTGCGGCGTGTTCCGCAATGATCCGGCCGAGGTGGCCGAGGCCTTCGATCTCGCCCTGCGGCAGTACGGCGCGGCGTTCGATCGGGTGGTATTCGCCGTGTGGGACCGGAATCCGGTGTCGGCCAACCGCATCGCCTTCGCCGCCCGCTTCGCGTCCACGGCCGGCCGGTCCTAGTCGATGCGGACGGTGAGGGTCGCCACGACGGCGTCGGTGCGGGCGCGCAGCGTCGCGGCGAGGACCGGGCCGCGCGGATTGTGCAGCAGGCGATGCCAGGGTCGGCGGGGCTCGACCTGGGAGAGGACCACGATCACCCGCCTGCCCTCGCGAGACTGCTTGCGTACGTAGCCGACCAGGGTGGCGATCAGGCTGCGATGCGGGGCGGGCAGCACGACGAGCGGTACACCGGGATTCCAGCGTTTCCATTGTGCGCTCAGGTGTTTGGTGGACGCGGGATCGATTTCGGCTGCGACCGCGACGATGTCGCCACCCATATCGGCGGCGGCGCGCAGGGCGCGCGCGGTGACCGTGCTGACCGCGACGACCGGGACCACCACGAGGGGACGGCCGGAATCCGGCTGGCGCTCGCCCGGCGCGGGGATGCGGCCGAAGCCGAGCTCAGTGGCGACTTCCTGGTAGTAGTTCTCGGTGCGGGCGAACGACACCACCAGCAACGGGATGATGATCAGCAGCAGCCAGGCGCCCTCGGTGAACTTCTCCACCAGCAGAACCACGCCCGCGACAGCAGTCAGCATCGCCCCGAAACCGTTGAGGGCCAGCCGGGATCGCCAGCCGGGCCCGCGTTGGCGTTGCCAGTGCCGCACCAGGCCGACCTGGCTGATGGTGAAGCCGATGAACACTCCGATGGCGAAAACCGGCAGGATGCGGTGCGTGTCGGCGTCGACCGCCACCAGTACCAGCCCCGCCACCACCGCCACCGCGGCCACGCCGTAGCGGAATACGGGGCGCTCCGAACGCATGGCGAACAGGCTCGGCACGCGACGGTCCTTGGCCAGCAACGACAACAGCACCGGCAGCCCGCCGAAACTGGTGTTGGCGGCCAGCGCCAGCACCAGGGTGACCAGCAGGTTGGTCAGGTAGAAGGCCCAGCCGGTGCCGAAGGCCGCCGCCGAGAGCTGCGCCAGCACGGTCACATCGCCGCGCGGGGTCACCCGGTGCTCGCGGATCAGCCAGGCGAGGCCGAGCAGCATGGCGCCCAAGAGGATTCCCAGGCCGACCTCGGTGTGCTGGGCGCGGCGCACGGCGGGCGCGCGGAAGGCGGGCACCGCATTGGCGATGGCCTCCACACCGGTCAGCGAGGAGCAGCCGGCCGCGAAAGCCTTGAGCAGCAGGACGATTCCCACCGCCTCGACCGGATCGATCGGGCCCGGATCGGTGCCGATGACCGCGACCGGCGCGGGCCGCAGCAATCCGACCACGATGACCGCGAAGATGGCGATCACGAACAGCAGGGTCGGGCCCATCAGCGCCTTCGCCGATTCCGCGATCCCGGCGAGATTCACCGCGGCCAGCACGACCAGCCCGGTCAGCGTGAGCTCCAGCAGGTGCGGGGCCAGTGCCGGGAAGGCGCTGGCGAGGCTGGCCGCGCCGGCGGCCAGGCTGACGGCGACGGTCAGCACGTAGTCGACCACCAGGCTCGCGGCGGCCAGCAGGCTCACGCCGCGGCCGAGATCCTTCTTGGCGACGGCGTAGCTGCCGCCGCCATCCGGATGCACCGCGATCACCTGCCGGTACGACACCACCAGCACCAGCAACAGCGCGGTGATCGCCAGGGCCACCGGCAGGGTCCACACCACCGCCGCCGCACCGGCCGCCACCAGCACCAGCACGATCGCCTCGGGGCCGTAGGCCACGCTCGACAGCGCGTCCAGCGACAAGGCTGCCAGTCCGCCGAGCGAGGTCAGCCGGTGCGCGTCGCCGCGCTGCGCCGCCCGCAGCCGGCGATCGGCGATCCGCAGTTCGTCGGTCCTGGTATCCGGCGTGTGCACCACGCCGACCATTGAACGCGGCGCGCGTCCAGCAAATCGTGAGCGACACGGATACCCGGGGTTGTGCCGCCGAGAATGTCGCGGATCGGGTCCGCGAAGAATTCAGTGGCCGTGACGGGCCGCGCCGACCTAGCGTTGCTCTCGCAATGAATCAGTACGAAATCAGAGCCGACTTCGACCGCGACACCATCGTCGTCTATCAGGCCTACAACGACGCCATCGCCGCGCCCGCCGTGGCCGCGCAGCGGTTCGTCGCGCCGTTCTCACTCCATCGCATGACGTGGATCAAGCCGTCGTTCCGCTGGCTCATGCAGCGCAGCAATTGGGCGCGCAAGCCCGGCCAGGAACGCATTCTCGCCGTGCGCATCACGCGCCCCGGCTGGGAGGAAGCCCTCGGCCAAGCGGTGCTGACCAGCCCGGAGCGGCGCGTGTACGCGGATGCGAATCAGTGGCGCGCACAGTTCAAGCATGCGCACGTGCATGTGCAGTGGGATCCCGAATATTCGCTGCGCGGAGCGAAACTCGACCATCGCAGCATTCAGGTCGGGCTCTCCCGCCACATTATCGACCGCTATGTCGAGGACTGGACCGTGGACATCCGCGATCTGACTCCGCTGGTGCACAAGATGTCCGCGCACCTACGCGACGGCCGTGCCGACCGCGCGAAAGCCCTACTACCGCCGGAGAAGACGTATCCGCTCACCGAGGAGCTCGCCGAAAGGATCGGGGCGCGTTGAAAAGTGGGGTCGGACACGGCGCTCGACTCTCCCCTCACGGGAGACCCTAGGCTGATCGCACCACCGAGACGAGGAGCGATCATGATCACCGGAATCTTCCCCACCATCTGCGCCGACGACGTCGCCGCCACCCGCGACTTCTACACCGGACTGCTCGGCTTCAAGGTCATCTTCGACAGCGGCTGGTATGTCCAGCTCGAAGCCCCGGCCGAACCCAAGGCGCAGATCGGCATCGTCGAGCGCGAACACGCCAGCGTGCCCGCGGCATTCCGCAATCGGCCCGCCGGAGTGCTCATCTCCGTCGAGGTCGAGGATGTGGACGCCGTGCACGCGCGCGCGGTCGAAGGCGGCCTCGAGATCCCCCTCGAACTCCGCACCGAGGACTTCGGCCAGCGCCACTTCATGACCGTCGACCCCAGCGGGACCCTCGTCGACATCATCACCAATATCCCGATCACCGGCGACTACTCCGACGCCCTGCCCACCGACTGACGGACCGAGCCGCGCCCCGCCGCGCTGTCTTCCTGAAATGCCTGCCGTTGATGGGCTACCTTGGCGTATCAGCGAACTGGAGGTGCTCCAATGGTGGCCGTGATCGGCGCAGGCATAGCCGGATGCGCGCTGGCGGGCGGGCTGGCCCGCCGCGGTGAAGCCGTGCAGCTGTACGAACAGCAGCGATCGGGCTCCGCGGGCGGCGGTGCTTTCCTGTTCATGGACGATCGCGGCCACCGGGCTCTCACCGAACTCGGCGTCTCCGAATCCGCCATCGAGGCGGGCTCGTATCCGGTCACCGGTGGCCTCGACTACACCACCAGCACAGGACGATTCAGCGCCCTGACCGGCCGTGGTCACCGATTCTGGATGCGGCGCAACCTGATCGGAATCCTCGCCGACTTCGTCGCCGGCTCGGGCGCGGAAATCCATTACGGCACACCGATCACCGATGTCACGCTCACCCAGAGCGGCTGCATCCTGCACCACAATGGCAGCAGCACGACCGTCGACGACGATCTCATCGTCGCCGCCGACGGCATCGACTCGGTGGTCCGCGCCCGCCTGGAACCCGATCGCCCCGCCGAATACGCCGGCGACGTCGTGCTCTACGGCATGACCACCGAACCGGTCACCCTCCCCACCCCACCGGCGACCCTGCACTTCTTCGCCGAGATGACCGCCACCGGCGCACCCGGCAGCACCCTCGGCCACATCTGGCGGCCCGGCGACCCCGCCGCCCTGTGGTTCCTGCGCGTCCCCCGCCCGCCCCTGCCCGGCACCAGCAATGACATCGGCCTGCGCCCGGTCGCCGAATGGACCGAAACCATCACCGCCGCAACGCCCTCCAACGAGGCACTGCTGAAGACCCTGCTCGCGGCAACGGAATCCGTCCACGTCAGCAATGCCCGCGATGTCCCCCTCACCAATGCCGCCACCCCCACCACCCCCGTCCTGCTCATCGGCGACGCCGACCACGCCATCACCCCCGCCGCCGGCGTCGGCGCCCGCGACGCCCTCGAGGACGCCCACGCCGTCTACCAGGCCCGCCTCACCTCCACCTCCCCCGCCACCGCCATGGCCGACCGCCGCATCCGCATCCTCGCCGACCGCGAACAGGCCCTCCGCGGCCGCCGCCGAGCCCGCTGACCCACCGGTAGGCTGGATGGCGTGACCGAGCGGAAACCGCCCGATCTCAGCTTCGAATCCTGGATCGACAAACAGGTGCGCGAAGCGACCGAACGGGGCGACTTCAACGACCTTCCCGGAGCCGGCAAGCCCATCCCCCCGGGCGCCGCCGACGAAGACTGGTGGCTGCGCGGCCTCCTGAAACGCGAAGGCGTCCGCGCCGACGCCCTCCTCCCCGAATCCATCGTCCTGCGCCGCGAACGCGAACGCCTCCAGGAAACCGTCCGCGACCTGCAGACCGAACAGCAAGTCCGCCACACCGTTTCCGACCTCAACGACCGCATCGTCCAGTGGCTGCGCATGCCCACCGGCCCCGCGGTGCCGATCGGCCCGGCCAAGGTCGAGGAGGTCGTCGCCACCTGGCGAGCCGAACGGGATGCGGCGCGCGCCGAGCGTGCCGCGGCCACGCCGGTGCCGCCCCCGGCCGAATCCACCACCCGCCGATCGTGGTGGCGACGGCTGCTGCGCCGCTGAACGACGAAGGGGCCGGGCATCTCGCGGATGCCCGGCCCCTTCGGGTGAAAACCGTTACGGCAGTGGGCCGCCCGCGGCGATCGCGGAGAGGGTGGCGAATTCGTCGCCCTTGAGGGAGGCACCGCCGACCAGGGCGCCGTCGATATCGGTCTGGCCGACCAGTTCGCCGACGTTCTTGGCGTTGACGGAGCCGCCGTAGAGGACGCGGACGCCCGCGGCCACCTCGGGGTTGGCCAGTTCGGCCAGTTCCTTGCGGATGGCGCCGCAGACTTCCTGGGCGTCGGCGGCGCTGGCCACCTTGCCGGTGCCGATGGCCCAGACGGGCTCGTAGGCGATGACGACCTTGGAGATTTCCTCGGGGGTCAGGCCCTTGAGGGAGCCGCGGAGCTGTTCGAGGTTGTATGCCACGTGGGTGCCGGTTTCGCGGACGCCCAGGCCCTCGCCGATGCAGACGATGGGGGTGATGCCGTGCTTGAGGGCCTGTTTGGCCTTTTCGAGCACGGTGGCGTCGACCTCGTTGTGGTACTGGCGGCGTTCGGAGTGGCCGACCACGACGAACTTGCAGCCCAGCTTGGCCAGCATGGAGCCGCTGATCTCGCCGGTGTAGGCGCCCTCGTCGTGGGTGGAGACGTCCTGTGCGCCATAGGTGATCAGCAGGCGGTCACCCTCCACCAGCGTCTGCACGCTGCGGATATCGGTGAACGGCGGGATCACCGTGACGTCGACCTTGTCGAAGTACTTCTCCGGCAGGGCGAAAGCGATCTTCTGCACCAGGGCGATGGCCTCGAGGTGGTTCAGATTCATCTTCCAGTTGCCGGCGATCAAAGGCTTGCGCGCCATGGCTCAGTCCTCCAATACCGCGATGCCCGGAAGTTCCTTGCCCTCCAGGTATTCCAGCGACGCGCCGCCGCCGGTGGAGATGTGCGAGAAACCGTCGTCCGGGAGGCCGAGGGTGCGCACGGCCGCGGCCGAGTCGCCGCCGCCGACCACCGTGAACGCGCCCTTGCCGGTGGCGACCGCAATGGCCTCGGCGACGCCGCGGGTGCCCGCGGCGAACTTCTCGAACTCGAATACGCCCATGGGGCCGTTCCAGAAGATCGTCTTGGCCTCGGTGAGCAGCGCCGAGAAGCGGGCGACCGAATCGGGACCGATGTCCAGGCCCATCCAGCCGTCCGGAATCTCGTTGGCGGCCACCACCTTCGACTCCGCGTCGGCGGCGAACTTGTCGGCCACCACGATGTCCACCGGCAGGTGGATGACATCGGCGTACTTGTCGAGCAGATCCTTGCAGGTGTCGATCATCTCGGCCTGCAGCAGCGAGCCGCCGACCGGAAGCCCCTGCGCCGCAAGGAAGGTGAAGCACATGCCGCCGCCGATGACCAGGGTGTCGACCTTCGGCGCGAGCGCCTCGATGACCGCCAGCTTGTCGGAGACCTTGGAACCGCCGAGCACGACCGCGTACGGGCGCTCCGGGTTCTCGGTGAGCTTCTTCAGCACCTCGGTCTCGGCGGCCACCAGGTAGCCCGCGTAGTGCGGCAGCAGCTTGGCGACGTCGTAGACCGACGCCTGCTCGCGATGCACCACACCGAAACCGTCGGAGACGAACGCGCCGTCGTCGCCGACCAGCTCCACGAGAGCGTTGGCGAGCTTGACCCGCTGCGCCTCGTCCTTGCTGGTCTCGCGTGCGTCGAAGCGAATGTTCTCCAGCAGCAGCACATCACCGTCGGTGAGGCCCTCGGAGCGGGCGAGGGCGTCCTGGCCCACCACATCGCCGGCGAGCTGGACATTACGGCCCAGCTCCTCGGCCAGCCGCGCCGCCACGGGCGCCAGGGAGAACTTCGGATCCGGCTCACCCTTCGGGCGGCCCAGGTGCGCGGTGACGATCACCTTGGCGCCGGCCTCGGCGAGCGCCTTGATGGTCGGCACGGACGCGATGATGCGGCCCGGATCGGTGATGACACCGTTGTCGAGAGGCACATTGAGGTCGGAGCGCACCAGCACGCCCCGGCCCTCGACGCCCTCGTTCAGCAGATCTTCGAGAGTCTTGATCGTCATCGTCGGATTACAGCGACTTCGCGACGAGGCCGATCAGGTCGGCCAGACGGTTGGAGTAGCCCCACTCGTTGTCGTACCACGAGGCGACCTTGACCTGCTTGTCGATGACCTTGGTCAGCGGCGCGTCGTAGATCGAGGAGTACGGGTCGGTCACGATGTCGGTGGAGACGATCGGATCGTGGTTGACCTTCAGGATGCCCTTCATCGGGCCGTCCGCGGCGGCCTGCATGGCGGCATTGATCTCGTCGATGGAGGCGGCCTTGGCCAGATCCACGGTGAGGTCGGTGATGGAGCCGGTCGGGACCGGCACGCGCAGCGCGTAGCCGTCCAGCTTGCCCTGCAGTTCGGGCAGCACCAGACCGATGGCCTTGGCGGCGCCGGTGCCGGTGGGCACGATGTTCAGGGCGGCGGCGCGGGCGCGGCGCAGATCCTTGTGCGGGGCGTCCTGCAGGTTCTGGTCCTGGGTGTAGGCGTGGACCGTGGTCATCAGGCCGCGCTCGATGCCGAACGAGTCGTGCAGCACCTTGGCGATCGGGCCGAGGCAGTTGGTGGTGCACGAGGCGTTGGAGATGATGTTCTGCGAGCCGTCGTACTTGTCGTCGTTCACGCCCATCACGATGGTGATGTCCTCATCGGTGGCGGGCGCGGAGATGATGACCTTCTTGGCGCCGGCGGCCAGGTGGCCCTTGGCCTTGGCGGCATTGGTGAAGATGCCGGTGGACTCGACGACCACGTCGACGCCCAGGTCGCCCCAGGGCAGCGCCGCCGGGCCTTCCTTGATCTCCAGGGCCTTGATCCGCTGATCGCCGACGACGATGTAATCGCCGTCCAGCGACACGTCCTGCGGCAGGCGGCCGAGGATGGAGTCGTACTTGAGCAGGGTCGCCAGCGTCGCATTGTCGGTGAGGTCGTTGACCGCGACGATTTCGATGTCAGTCTGGCCGAGCGCCTTCTGCGCCTCGACCGCCCTGAAGAAGTTGCGTCCGATACGGCCGAAGCCGTTGATGCCTACCCGGACAGTCACGTTATCGCTCCTCAGCTTTCAAGCGGATCGTTTCCGTTGCGCCTATCACCCTAGCCCCGTCCGAAACCATCTCCGACACGCCCCTGTCACTGGTGACCTGGGCGTGTCACAAAATGGTCTCGGCCGCGGTGAGGTTTTTCCTGTGCGAATGACCAATTGTCATGCGCCTCAGGACAGCAGCGAACCCCCGGCACCGTGGGCGCGGGGGTTCGCCGCCGATCAGGCTTCTTCCAGCAGCTCCGCCGTGACGGCGGACTCCGTATCCGGAATGCCCAGTTCCTTGGCCCGCCGGTCGGCCATCGACAGCAGGCGGCGAATGCGGCCCGCCACAGCGTCTTTGGTCATCGGCGGATCGGCCAGCTGGCCGAGTTCCTCCAGCGAGGCCTGCCGGTGCAGGACGCGCAGCTTGCCGGCGGCCGCCAAGTGGTCGGGCACATCGTCACCGAGAATCTCCAGCGCGCGCTCCACCCGGGCGGCCGCGGCAACCGCCGCGCGCGCCGACCGGCGCAGGTTGGCGTCGTCGAAGTTGGCCAGCCGGTTGGCCGTGGCGCGGACCTCGCGGCGCATGCGCCGCTCCTCCCAGGTGAGCCGGGTGTCCTGCGCGCCCATCCGGGTGAGCAGGGCGCCGATGGCCTCGCCGTCGCGCACCACGACCCGATCGGTGCCGCGCACCTCCCGGGCCTTGGCCGAGATGCCCATGCGCCGGGCCGCGCCGACCAAGGCCAGCGCGGCCTCCGGACCGGGGCAGCTCACCTCCAGAGCGGAGGAGCGGCCCGGCTCGGTGAGCGAGCCGTGCGCGAGAAACGCTCCGCGCCAGGCGGCTTCGGCATCACCGATGCTGCCGCCGACGACCTGCGCGGGCAGACCCCGCACGGGGCGGCCGCGCACATCGAGCAAACCGGTCTGGCGGGCCAGCGCCTCGCCTTCCTTGGAAACACGCACCACGTACCGGGAGGTTTTCCGAAGCCCACCCGCGCCGAGAACATGCACATCCGAGCCGTATCCGTACAACTCGAAGATTTCCCGGCGCAGCCGACGCGCGATGGAACCCATGTCCACCTCGGCCTCGACGATCACCCGACCGCCGACGATGTGCAATCCACCGGCGAACCGCAGTAGTGCGGACAGCTCCGCTTTGCGCGAACTCACCTGAGATACGGTGAGCCGGCTCAGCTCGTCCTTCACTTCCGCTGTCATCGCCACGAGACGCGCTCCTTTCCACCCAAACCGGACCGCACACGTTGGCTCATATGCCGTCCTTCGACTCGAAGCCCTGCCAATTCCGGCCGAGGTTGCCGGATCACCTGATCCAGTGCGGCGGCAAGCTTTCCGGGGTGGTGCCGGTCCGTCCCCGCCTCGGCGACATCAGCGAAGGTTACTCGTGCTCGCAGCTGTTCGGCAGCTCTTGCCACATGTTCGCGTTCCCTACCCTCGGGTACGGAACCCGAGTCGACCAGAACATGGTCGACTGTGAAATCCGGTGCGTGCTGGGACAATACATGCAGGTGCCGTTCCGCGGAGAATCCGGCCGTTTCGCCCGGTTCCGCAGCGAGGTTGAGCACCAGCACTTTCCGCGCCCGGGTATGAAGTAGAGCTTCGTGCAATTCGGGCACCAGCAGGTGCGGGATGACGCTGGTGAACCAGCTGCCCGGGCCCAGCACGACGACATCCGCGTGCTCGATGGCCGAGGTCGATTCGGGGCACGCGGGCGGATCCGAGGGAATCAGCCGCACCCGGCGCACCTTGCCCGGCGTGGTCGCGACGGCCACCTGACCTCGGATGCAGCGGCTCACCCGCGGATCGCCTTCCAGCCCGGCGACATCCGCCTCGATGGTGAGCGCGATGGGCGACATGGGCAGCACCCGGCCGGTGATGCGCAGCATCCGGCCGACCTCGTCGAGCGCGGCCACCGGGTCGCCCAATTCCTCTGTCAACCCGGCCAGAATCAGATTGCCCACCGAATGCCCGGCGAGTGCTCCGGAGCCGCCGAAGCGATGCTGGATGGTGCGCGCCCACACCCCGTCGGTCTCTTCGGCCAAGGCGGCCAGCGCCATTCGAAGATCACCGGGGGGCAGCATGCCGAGCTCGGCGCGTAGCCGGCCCGAGGAGCCGCCGTCATCGGAGACCGTCACCACCGCGGTGATCTTGCGGGTCAGCCGGCGCACCGCCGACAGGGTGGCGTACAGACCGTGCCCGCCGCCCAGCGCGACGATGGCCGGATTCGCTTCGCGCTCACTCATTCCCGCCCCAAATCCCGATGGACCACGCGCACCACGTCGGCCGCCCCGTTGTTCGCAGCCGCGCCGAGCAGCTCCCCCAGCGCTTCGGCTATCGCCACACTGCGGTGCTTGCCACCGGTACAGCCCACTGCCACGGTCATGTATCGCTTCCCCTCTTGGCGGTAGCCCTCGGTCGTGAGGTCGATGAGGTGCCGGCCCGTGCTCAGATAATCCTGGGCGCCCGGGCGCGACAGCACGTACTCACTGACCGCGGCATCCTGTCCGGTCTGTTCGCGGAGTTCCGGCACCCAATGCGGATTGGGCAGGAAACGCAAATCCAACACCATATCCGCGTCGAGTGGTACTCCATACTTGAAACCGAACGATTGGATTGTGAGCTGCAGAGCGGTCGGCGCATCCCCGCCGTAAGCCTCCTCCATCTTCCGATGCAGCTGGTGGATCGATAATTCGGTGGTGTCGATGACCAGGTCCGCGGCCGTCTTCACCGATGCCAGGCGCTCGCGTTCGGCCGCGATGCCGGCGGTCAGCGTGCCGTCGGCGCTCTCGCTCTGCAGCGGATGGCGACGCCGCGCGAAACCATAGCGGCGAATCAGCACATCATCACTGGCTTCCAGAAAAAGGATGCGAGTGCGCACGCCCGCGGAGCGCAATTGCTCGGTCACCGCCGACAGATTCCCGGTGAAGAAGCGGCTGCGCACATCCATGACCACGGCCAGCTTCCGGATCGGCGGTTGCGCGCCCTCCCCGAGTTCGACCATGCGGCCGATCAGTTCGGGCGGCAGATTGTCGGTCACGTAGTACCCGAGGTCCTCGAGCACCTTCGCGGCCGTGCCGCGACCGGCGCCGGAGAGTCCGGTGACGATGACGACCTCCACGGGCGCCTGCTGTGGATCACCGATATCGGTTGTGCTGCTGCTGTTTTCGACCGCATTATTGCTGGCTTCGACGCGCGTCATGTCCTACCGGGTTCGTTTCTGGGTTTCCGTCGATCATCCTGCACCGATGCCGTATTCCGCGGCAGACACACGCGGGAGGCGAGACACAGTTCCGATTCTCCCTCCCGACCTGCACAGACGGCGTGTCGCGATTCATCCTCTCGGCGTGTCGCGCGGCTCGGCGCCCACAGCCTAACGGACGCTGTCGGCGTAGCCGCCCTAAGCCCGCGCCCGGCCGGAGCGCAGGCGGAGGTACGCCTACCCGCCGGGTGGCGGGTTACCCCGACATGCAGGGTTCTACCCCGAAACCGGCCCGGTTATTCGGTGTCGGGGGCGGCGAGTTCCTCCGGATTCAAGGCGGAGAGCACGGCCTTTGCCGTGGCGACTCCGATGCCGGGGACCTGGGTGATCTCCTCCACAGTGGCCTTCTTCAGCTTGGCCACCGAACCGAAGTGGGTGACCAGCGCGGTCTTACGGGTCGCACCGAGGCCCGGCACCGCATCCAGGGCGGAGGCCGTCATGCGGCGCGAGCGCTTGCTGCGGTGGAAGGTGATGGCGAAGCGGTGCGCCTCGTCGCGGACGCGCTGCAGCAGATACAGCGATTCGCTGGTGCGCGGCATGATGACCGGATCGGGCTCATTGGGGACCCACACCTCTTCCAGGCGCTTGGCCAGGCCGATCACCGCGACATCGGTGATGCCGAGTTCGTCGAGCACCTCGGCCGCGGCATTCACCTGGGGCGCGCCGCCGTCGACGACATAGAGGTTGGGCGGGTAGGCGAAACGGCGCGGTTTACCGGTCTTCGGATCGATACCCGGCAGTCCGGGATGCAGCGTCTCATCGTATTCCGTTGCCCCCGAATCGGATTCCAGATCCGCGGCCTCGGCGGCATCGATATCGCGGCGCAGTTTCGCGAAACGCCGCCGGGTCACCTCGGCAATGCTGCCGACATCGTCGGAGCGGCCCTCACCGGCCGCCTCCTTGATGGTGTAGTGCCGGTAGTCGGATTTGCGCGGCAGCCCGTCCTCGAACACCACCAGCGAGGCCACCACATCGGTGCCCTGCACATGAGAGATGTCCACGCACTCGATGCGCAGCGGGGCGCTGTCGAGTTCGAGGGCGTCCTGAATGCCCTGCAACGCCTCCGAGCGCGCGGTGAGATCGCCCGCCCGCTTGAGCTTGTGCTGGGCGAGAGCCTCCTGCGCATTGCGCTGCACGGTCTCGGCGAGGGCCTTCTTGTCCCCGCGCTGCGGCACCCGCAGCTGCACCGCCGACCCGCGCAGCCCGGACAGCCACTGCTGCACCTGCTCGGCGTCATTCGGCAGCGCCGGCACCAGCACCTCGCGCGGCACCACCGTGCCCGCGCCGTCCTCGCCGGTCTGATCGGCGATGGCGGACTGCTCGCCGTAGAACTGGGTCAGGAACTGCTCGACCAGGGCGGGGACCTCGCCGCCGGCCTCCACATCGTCGTGCCCGATTCGACCCGAGTCGGGGCCCTCCGCGGTTACGCTGGCTGCCGCCTCCGGGCCTGACCAACTCGAGTCCAGGGCGTCGCCGGACTTGTCGACCACCCAGCCGCGCTGACCGCGCACCCGGCCATTGCGGACGTGGAAGACCTGCACGGCCACCTCCAGCTCGTCGATGGCGAAGGCGATCACATCGGCGTCGGTGCCGGTGCCCAGCACCACGGCCTGCTTCTCCAGGGCCCGGCGCAGCGCCTGCACATCGTCGCGCAGCCGGGCGGCGGTCTCGAAGTCGAGCTCCTCGGCCGCGGCGTGCATGCGCCGTTCCAGCTCCTTGACCAGCCGGTCGGTCTTGCCGGAGAGGAAGTCGCAGAAGTCCTCCACGATCCGGCGATGCTCGGCGGCGTCGACCCGGCCGATGCAGGGCGCGGAGCACTTGTCGATGTAGCCGAGCAGGCAGGGGCGCCCGATCTGGCTGTGCCGCTTGAAGACTCCGGCCGAACAGGTGCGCACCGGGAACACCCGCAGCAGCAGATCCAGGGTCTCGCGAATGGCCCAGGCGTGGGCGTAGGGGCCGAAATAGCGCACGCCCTTCTTGCGCGCGCCCCGGTAGACGAACACCCGCGGATATTCCTCGTTGAGGCTGACCGCCAGCACCGGATAGGACTTGTCGTCGCGATACCGCACATTGAAGCGCGGATCGAACTCCTTGATCCAGTTGTATTCCAGCTGCAGCGCTTCCACCTCGGTGGACACCACGGTCCACTCCACGCTGGCCGCCGTGGTCACCATCTGCCGGGTGCGCGGATGCAGCGAGGCCACATCGGCGAAGTACGAGTTCAACCGGCTCCGCAGGCTTTTCGCCTTGCCGACGTAGATGACCCGCTTGTGCACGTCCCGGAATTTGTACACACCGGGTTCGACGGGAATGGTGCCCGGCGCGGGCCGGTACGTCGCGGGATCTGCCACGCCACCAGGTTAACGAGCCGCTCCGACAAGCCGCCGACACGGCCGGGAACGCGCCACGCCGCATGTGCTCATCCGGATCGGCCGCGGCGACGAAGGTATCGGCAAGATCAGCGCACAGATGAGGAGTTGCACCATGATCCGCCTTCGCCGTCGCCGCCGGTCCCTCGCGATCGGGTCCGCCCTGAGCCTGGCGGCCGCCGCGCTGGTGGCCGTGTCCATGCCCGCGGCCGCCGACTCCGACGGGTCGATCTTCGTGTACGGGGACTACCTCAGGCACGAATCGCCGCTCATCCTCTGCGGCGGCAAGACCCCGGCCAGGACGACGCTCGCCTGATCGCCGCCCCGCGACCGGCGCTGCTGTCCAGCCGCCCGGTGGGGATACGGTCGGCTCGATCGGGCGGACACGCGCCACGCCGAGGCGGCCTACGGGGCGTAATTCCCCACCGGAGGTCCGCACGCGGTCAGTATGGGACGACCTGTCATTGGACGATCGGCATTGCACACGAGGGGAGCACCATCAGATGATTTCCCGTTTTCGACTGCGTCACCGGGTCGCCGCCGTCGGCTCGGCGGTAGGCCTGAGCGCGGTCGGGCTGGTCGCGGTCGCGGCGCCGTCCCAGGCCTTCACCCACGGGGAGGGCTGCCGGATCGACCGCACGCTCGATACCGCCACCTTCTTCTGCACCGACACCGAGAACTGGTACGCGGCGGTGGTCCGCTGCGCCGGCTACCGGCAGGTCGGCCGCGGGGTGCAGCAGCCCACCTACATCGTGGGTGACTCGATCCGGCCGTTCATTCCGCTCACCGTCGAGTGCACCGGCCAGGGACGGCAGGGCATCGTGCTCGACTACTGGCTCGACGGCCCGTTCTGAGCCCTCGCCGCGGCGGGATCGGACGCCGCGGCAATGCTCCGGGCCGTCGCACCTTCGGCCGCGGTCGTGCCGTCGACCGCGGCCGAGCGGTGCTCACGCCGACAGCCGGGAATGCACGAGCGCGCCCAGCGCGGGCGCGAGATCGCCGCGTTCGCCGACCTCGATGGTGTCGAGTTCCAGCCAGTCCGCCATCTCGCGCAGCGATTCCGCGAGTTCGGCTGCGACCCTGGCGATATCGCGGCCGGGTTCGGCGAAAGCACCCGGTACCAGCAGGCGTCCGGCGCCGCGTTCGGCGCGCAGGTCCACGCGGGCGACGAGTTCGCCGTCGAGCAGGAACGGGAAGACGTAATAGCCGTGCACGCGTTTGTGTTCCGGCGTGTAGATCTCGATGCGGTAGTGAAAATCGAAGAGCCGCTCGGTGCGGGCCCGGAAGAAGATGAGCGGATCGAACGGGCACAGCAGCGCCGCGCCCGATACCCGGCGCGGGGTGCGGGCCTCGGCATGCAGATAGGCGGGCTTGTCCCAGCCCGCCACCTCGACCTGCTCCAACTCCCCCGCCGCCAGCAGATCCGCGATGGCGGGTTCGGTCTGCTTGCGGGTCAGCCGGTAGTAGTCGCGTAGGTCGGTTTCGGTGCCGATACCGTGGGCCGCCGCGGCACGCCGGAGCAATTCGCGAATGGCGTCGGCCTCGTCGAGCCGGAGATTGCGCACCTCCTCGGGAATGACCCGTTCGGCGAGGTCGTAATGCCGCTGGAAGCCGACGCGTGTGGGCACGGTCAACTCCCCCGCCGCGAACAGCGCCTCGCACACCACCTTGGTATCGCTGTAGTTCCAGCCCCAATTGTCCTTGGCGCGTGGGCGATCCAGCTCGAGGTGCCGCTCCACCTCACCGGCCGTGCTGGCGCCGAACTCACCGATCACGCCGAGCACATCGTCGGCCAGGCGCGGATTGCGTTCCAGCACCTGCCGCATCCCGTTCCAGCGACCGTGCCGGTACTGCTCCATGCGCCAGCGCATGAGCGCCCAATCCTGCACCGGAATCAGCGCCGCCTCGTGCGCCCAGTACTCGACCAGCTTGCGCGGGCGGCGCGCGGTGTGACTCCAGGCCGCCTCGTCCAGCAGCTCGCGATCGTAGGCCCCGATGCGGGCGAATACCGGCGAATAATGCGCGCGCACCACCGCCGATACCGAGTCCAGCTGCAGCAACCGCGTGCTGTCCAGCACCTTCATGATCGTGCGGCGGCTGGGCGGGCTACTCGGCCGGGTCGCGCCGAACCCCTGAGCTGCCAGGGCGGTGCGACGCGCCGCGTCGAGGGACATGGTGCGCATCCCAGCACCATGCCATGACCCACCGACAAGATCCGGCCATGGGGCTCATTGCCGGGGGCAGCGGGCCGGTTCGCCGGTGTCGGGCGGGGGCAGCAGCGCCTCCTTCAGCGGGCTCATCCGCTCGTCCCCGCCGGGCCGATACCACGGCACCTCGGCGGCGGCGCGGCGCCTGCGCACGATCACCTCGGTCGGTCCCGCCGGCCGGCTCAGGGTGGCCATCACATAGCGGGCGGAATCCACCTGCGGGAGAACGGGTTCCAGGTCGAGGCGGCCGAACAGGCGGTGCGTGACGATGCTCGCCTCGGTGAGGTAGAACGTGCTGCCGGGGCAGCGGTGCGGCTGGGTCGCGACGCCGAACGGCACGAAGCCCCAGCGGTCGGGCTCGTGCTGGAGCCAGCGCTCCGGGCGGAACTGTTCGGGCTCGGGGTAGAGCTGCGGATCGTGGTGCAGCGCGTTCACCGGCACGAAGATGAAAGTGTCCTTGCGGATACGGTAGCCGCCGACGGCGATGTCCTGCCGGGCCGGCAGCGGCACCACGGAGGTGACCGGCGAAACCATGCGCAGCGCTTCGGTATTGGCCGCCTGGGCATAGCGGTCGGTGACGCCCGCGCGGGCCTCGGCGACGACCTCGGCCCTGGGGCCCGGATTGTGCAGCAGGTACTGGGCAGCCCAGGAATACGCGACCACCGAGGTGTCGTGACCGGCGGACAGCAGCGTGGCGATCATGTCGCGCAGCCGCTTGTCGGTCCAGGCGGGATCCTCGCGGTCACCGTAGGCGATGAGCCGCGCGGCCATGCTGTCATTGGGGTGGGCGCGCAACTCGTCGATCTTGCGGTAGATCAGCGCATTGGATCGCCGCCGCAACCGGTAGCCGCGCGGTGAGAACAGTCGCGACGGCATATCCGGACGCGCCGAGACCTCGACGGGGTGATCGCCCTGCCGCAGCGCGACCATGCTGGCGACCATGAACCTGCCCAGCCGCAGCCCGCCCGGTTCGGCGTAGGTCTGCCCGGCCTCGTACAGGAATTCCCGCAGCCGCCCGAGATCCGGGCAGTCCCAGCCGAATACGACCCGCAGAATGACGTCCTGCGTGAATCGGGTGAAGAACTCGTGCAGCGAGACCGGGGTGTCGAGCGGAAGCTCGTCGATCATCGCGTCGAGCACCGTGACGATGCCCTCCCGATAGTGTTCGGTGCGCGCCGGGGTCAACTCCGCCGCGATGGCCCGGCGCATCCGCACGTGATCGCGCCCGCCGACCACGAACGGGCTCTGATTGCCGAGGGTGAAGAGCAGGAACTTCTTCCAGTTCTCGTAATCGAGCTGCCCCGGCGGCAGGCTGTACAGCTCTTTCACCAGCCGCGGCGAGGTGATGACGACGGTCTCACCGGCGAATCGGTCGACGAAGGACTCGGTAATGAGCGCCTTCAACGGATTCGGCAGCCTGGGAAATGCGAGCCGGTAGATCTCGCCGCTCTCGCGCAACCGCAGTCCCGGATCGTCGACCAGAGCCGCGAACGACAGCAGCACGTCCACCGTGCGGAGTGCGCTGCGCCAGGTCAGCGGGGCCAGCGGCAATTCCGCGACGGGTGTGGTGTGTGCGGCGTGTTCGGCCTGTGCGGAGGGCGTATCGACGGTGGTCATCGCTGCCTTCTCTCTTTCGGATAGAGCGGGGAGTCCCCGATCTGGGCGCGGCTCATATCGGCGCCGAGTTCGGCTGCGCAGGCCGCCATTTCGGGCGGCCACGGGCAGGGGTCGGCGTGGCCGTTCACCAGATTGGCGCTCGCCCACAGCTGTTCGCCGCGGGCGACCAGCGCACCGCCCGGATCGCCCGGACAATCGATTCGGTGGTAGCGGAATTCGGCTTTCATCAGGTGCATGCGCACCCAGAGGACGGTGACCCGGATCGCCACCAGATCGCCGAAATAGAGTTCCCTCAGGTATTCGCAGGAGCAGGATTGGGTCAGCATGAGGTAGCCGCTGGCGATATCGCTGCTGAACAGGGGCGCGCCGGACAGGCCGGCGCGTTCGCGGCACTGGCCCTGCCAGTCGATGAGGCGGGCGTAGTAGACGGGGCCGACGGCGCTGGTGTCACCGGCGGTGACGGTGTGTTCGATGGTGAACCACGGGGTTTCGCGCGGTGGCGGGTCGAGTTGGCCGGTCCGCAGGACGGGTGCGCCGAGAATGGTCATGGGTGCCACTCCTGATACGGAATCTGCGCCGGGACGGCGTCCACGGTGTGAATGGTCAGGTCGGTGACCGCCAGCAGGATCCGGCCCTCGGCGGCCGCCACGGCGCGGCCGGTGGCGACGTCGAAGGACAGGTCCAGTCCGGCCGGATAGCGTGCGGCCAGTGCGATATCGGTGTCGGCGGTGTAGAAATCGATGCGGGCGGCGGCGCCGGGCACCGCCATGATCTGGCGGCCGTCGGGCAGCGGCGGGAAACCGAAGAGCCGCAGCGTCGAGTCGAGCAGCAGCGCCGGAATGGGGAGCCGCGCGAAGACGCCGTGCGGCTCGGCATGCGGGCGGCAGCGGGCCCGGGCTCCGGTCGCATCGCTCGCGGGGTGGTGCAGGGTGCGCCAGACGCCGGAGAGCTGGGCGGCCACATCGGGCCGGACCGCCGGATCGTCCTCGAGTTCCGGCAGGTCCGGAACATGCGGCGCCGGTGGCGGCGGGGCGAGCTCGCCGAGGTCGACCTCGACCCGGCAGTGCCGCCGGTCGCGGACCAGTACCCGCCCGTCCGGCGCGACCACATCGGAGCGCAGCTCGACCCGAATGGTCCCTGCCGCAAGGGTTTCGGCCGTGATCCGGCAGCCGGCCCCGGGCGCATCGGCGTAGAGCGGTGCGTCGACGTGCACCTCGCGCAGGGCGGTGACCCGCGATCCGGGCCGCGTCCGCAGGGCGGCCTCGGCGGCCATGGCCAGCATCATCACCGCGGGGAGCACCGGCCGCCGGTCGATGAGGTGCTCGCCGAGGTAGGCGTCGCGCACCGGGTCGGGCCGCCAGGTCCACACTCCCGCGCGGTCCGGATCGCCGAGCAGGGGGCCGACCGGTTCGGGGTGGCGGTCCCAGGCCTCGGCGTAGCCGAATACGGGCACCCGATCCAGGGGGCGCGGCAGAGCGAGTTCCGACAGCATCAGGCGGGCGCCGCGTTCGTTGCTGATCTCGGCGAATCCGTGGTCGCGCCGCAGCTGCTCGGCGAGGTGGTGCACCATGCCGGTTTCCGTCCACAGCCCCCAGGCCGGGGTGAGTTCGTTGTCGTCCCCGTATCGCGCTGCCGCGCAGAGGTATTCGTTGGCGGAGACGTAGTCGGTGTCGCCGGGGCCGCCGATCAGCGCGGCGCCGGAGCCGAAATTGCACCACAGCGCGGGCGCCGGGTGCGCGAAGGCCTCTTTCACGTGGTGATAGCCGGCCACCTTGACGTCGCGGATCTCCCGGAATTCGGCGAGCGACTTGTGCGCGGCGGCGCCGGACCGGATGCGACCCGCGCCGTGGATGAGCAGATCGATGCGATCGTGCCGCGCGTACACCGATTTCGCCGCCCGCATGACCTGTTCCCGCTCGCGCAGGTCACACACCACATAGTGGATGTTGCCGGGACCGCACAGCTGCTCGAGCCGGCGCCGGGTGCCGTGGATCTCGCGGGCGCGCAGCAGGGTGTCGAATCGCTCGTTGAGCGCCACGATGGCGGCCGCGGGATCGAGTTTCCGCTCCCGGGCAAGGAATTCCGAGCGGAGCCGGGTGAGCTCGTGGTCCGCCGCCGCGAGCAGGTCGTCGGGCAACTCATCGACCGGCGTGGTGCCCAGCAGCCATACCGCGGCCGGGCGCATCCGCCGGGCCAGGGCGGTCACCACCACGGCGGTGGCGCCGCGCGCGCCGCCGGTGGCGACGATCACCGGGTGGTCCCGCCATGGCGGTGGACCGGTCACGCGATGCGCGGGAAGCGGTGCGGTGCACAGCTGTTCGAGGTACCGCAGGCCCTGCCGGTAGTACGCGACGGTCCGGTCGCGGGGCTGGTCCGCCTCCGCGGCGAGCTGTTCGAGGCCGGCGCCGAGGCCGGCATCGGTGACCACCGCGCGGACCGGATTGGGGACTTCGTGCGCGAAGGCGCGCAGGAAGCCGGTGAACAGCGTGAGATGCGGATGAATGACACTCCGGCGCAAGGGATCCAGCAGCAATGCCGTGACCGTCACGCCGGGGTCGGGTTGCTCGCCGAGGGCCGCGGCGGCGGCCAGCGTGTATTCCTGCAGCGCCGAGAGCTCCGGTGCCGGCGGAGCGGGCCAGCCGGCGGCCGGAGTGCGCACCGAGGCGACGACGAGCACATGCTCGAGATCCGAGCCCATGACCGCGGCATCGATGGCCGCCCGCGGTCCGGCGCCGTTCACCACGGTGATCCGGTCGGTGCCGACTGCGGCCCGGTCGGTGCACAGGATCCACGAATCGGCCGCTCGCGCACGAGGTTCCAGCCGCGCCGCGAGCTCGGCGCTGTGGGTCAGGATCAGGGTGCCGCGCTCGATCACTGGTCGCCGCGCGCCGCCGGGCCGGGGATCGCTGCGGCGCAGTACCACCACCGAGCGGTCCGGCAGGGCCGGAGCGTCGGCGACATGCGGTGGCACCGGCTCGATTTCGACGCGCGGGGCGGGATCGGCATTGCGGAGCACGATCGCACCCGCGCGGCCGTCCGCCAGCGCGCGCAGCGCGGCGAGTGCGCCGTCGGCGCCGAAATAGCAGCGCCCCCGCGCACCCGGAATACCGGCGTGCCGCCCGGACCGGGCCGCATCGGTCCGCACGATGGCCCGTATCGGCCAGCCCTGACGCTCGGCGATGGAACGGCGGGTCACCGCCAGCAGGACGGCGCCTTCGGCGAGTTCCGCGCCGGAGATGCCGCTCAGTTCGGCCATCAGTGCGGTGCTGTTGCCGTTGATGCCGATGACCAGCGCGAAATCCAGTTCGCCGGAGCGCAGATAGCGTTCGGCGGCATGCAGCGCGCCCTGGGTGGACGACCGGCCGCAGTCGATGTTCATCGCCACGCCATTGAGCCGGTAGCGGTTGACCACCGTGGCGCTGATGATATTGGTGAGGTGTCCGGTCATGCTGGCGTCATTGGATTCGGGGAGTCGTGCCCGCAGCGCCGTCAGCAGGTCGTCCAGCCGTCGCAGCTGTCCGGGCGCCACGTCCGGGACTTCGCGCAGCGCGGCGCGCAGATCATCCGCTCCGGCCCGGATACTGTACTCGGCCATGGAGCGGGTGGGACCGGTATGGCCGGTGAAAACCCCGGTGCGTTCACGCAGGTCGTCCCACAGCTCACCGTGCTCGGCCACGAACTTCCCCGTGGCGGCGAGTGCCATCAGCTGGGCGCGGTCGATGCTGCGGGCGCTGACCGGCGGCATCCGCAGTTCCTCGAACGGCGGCAGCGGATATTCCTCCCCGAACGAGGGCGCGGGGGCGGGTCCCGCGCCGCCCAGCCAACGGCTGATCTCCGTCTCCGGCAGGTCACCGGGGAACTGCACCGCCGTGCCGACCAGCACCATCGGATCCCGCTGTCGCTCCTCCGTATTCGCCACCGCCGGGCGAGGCGGCGGGAAGCCCGGATCCGGAGCCTGGACCAGGAGGTGCGCATTGGTCCCGCCCAGGCCGTAGGCGCACAGGCCCGCCAGTCGCGGACGGTCCGTGCGCGCCGCCCACGGCACCGGTGTGACGGGAATGGTCATCCGCTCGGTCGGCACGCTGTCGGGCAGCGCCGTGAAGAACTGCTCGGCCGGGATCTCCCCGTGCCGCATGGCCAGTACCGCGTGAATGGCATTGATCGCACCGGCCGACCACGCGCCGTGCCCGATCAGCGGTTTGTTCGAGGTGCACCACAGTGGACCGGAACCCGGTGCGCCGGTGAGCGTTTCGAGCTCCACATCATCGCCGACCTTGGTTCCGGTGCCGTGCGCGAGGATCCACTCGACCGCCTCGGCGGTGCCCGGATCGACGGCGTGGGCCCGGTGCAGGGCCAGGCGCTGCCCCACCGGGGAGGTCGCGAGCAGGCTGCCCTGGCCGTCGGTCGCGCCGCCGAATCCGCCCAGCAGACCCAGGATTTCATCGCCGTCGGCCTGCGCGCGATCGAGCCGTTTCAATGCCAGCACCGCCGCCGAGTCGGCGAACAGCGTCCCGGTGGTGGCGGCATCGAAGGCCCGCAGCTCGCCATTGTCGGCCAGCCCCCCGAGTTTCGCGAACAGCACGAGATCGCGGCGCGCGCCCATGATGGCGCCACCGCAGAACGCCACGTCCCGCTCCCCGGCCAGCAGGCTCTTGACGCCCAGATCGATGGCGTACAGCGAGCTCGAGCAGGCGGTGTCGACGATCAGCAGCTCACTGTCCTCCGGCAGCAGATCCCGGCAGGCCGTACGCAGCATCCGGTCGGGGAAGGCGTCCGCGAAATATTCGGGCGCGTGCGGATAGTGGGAGCGCAGCCGTTCGGCCGATCCGGGACCGAGCGCGCCGGCCGCCGTCGCCAGCAGTATCGCGTCCTCGAGCGCGAGACCGCTCGGTGGCGCGCCGACATAGGCTCCGCAGCGGTCGTGCGGGCGCAGGGTGACGGTGTCCATGGCCTGTAACAGGCTGTGCCGCACCAAGACCGCGGTCTGGTCGGCGCCGTCCCAGTAGCCGAGGGGCTGTTCCTCCCGCAGGCGTGGATGCGGTGTGAATCCGTGCAGGAATCCCGTGACGTACGCGTAGGTCTTGTCCGGCGCCGAGCGGTCGGCGTCGAACCAGTGGGTGACGTCGAAGTGCTCGGGCGCCCGCAGCGCGTTCGTGGTCGAATGCAGGATTCGCCAGAAGTCCCGCGGGCCGTCGACTCCCGGAGCGACCATGCCGATGCCCACAATGGCGACCGCGTGGGTGGTCATGCGGCGGCCCCGCCGGCGAGGTCCCGCATGAGGTCCGCGAGTCTCGGGAGTGTGGTGTAGTCACGCATCCGCAGGTGGGCCGGTGGTGTCGGCAGGTCGTACTCGTCGAGCAGGCGGACCAGCAGTTCGGTCTTCTTGACCGAGGCGATGCCCAGATCGGCCTCCAGGTGCGCGTCCTCGGTGAAGACATCCTCCGGATAGCCGAGCGCTTCGGCGAAGAGGGCGCGCAGTCGATCCAGCAGCTCCGGGCGGTCCGGCAGGGACCGGGTGGCCGCGCCGTTCGCCGAGGACGCCGGTTGCGCGACCGCGGAGCCATTCGGCGATGGCGCCGGTGGTGACAGCGCCGAGCCATTGGCCGCCGCCGCGGGTTCCGGGGTGGCGGCGCCGGTCAGCACGTCCAGGATCTGCCGCGCCGTAGTGGCATTCGGCGGTGCACTGCGCAGGACGGTTCCGGCGGGCACGATCTCGCGGGTGCAGTCGGTCAGCACCGAACGGGCCCCGACCTCGAGGAACTCGCGCATACCGAAGTCGTCGTACAGGATCCGGATCGCCCGCAGATAGTGCACCGGATCGCTGAGATGCCGGTCCACGATGCGGTGCACGTCCGCGGCATCGGCCACGAAGCGACCGAGAATCGGCGAGAAGACCCGCGCGGTGGGATCCCGGAACGGATACGACGCCGTCACCGCGGCGAGCCGGTGCGCGGCGGGCCGCAGCGCGGCATTGTGATGCGGATAGCGCACCAGCAGCCGGGTCGCCTGGATACCCGCGGCCCGCGCCACCGCCTCCACCCGCGGCAGATCCTGCTCGGTCCCCGAAATCACGGACTGCTCCGGTGAATTCGTCAGCGACACCTGCAGCGACCAGCCATCGGCCGCACCGCACAGGTGCTGGGCGCGCGCGGCGCCGGTGCGCACCGCGACCAGCCCGCCCGGAATGTTCGCCGCTTCGACGGCGATCTCCCGTTCGCACAGCACCCGCGCCGCATCCGTGACGGTCAGCGCCCCGCCGGCCGTGAGGGCGGTGATCTCGCCGGTGCTCTGCCCCAGCAGCACATCGCCGTCGATTCCCTTGTCGCGCAGGGCCTGATAGAGCACGTAGGCGGCGGCGAAGCACGCCATGTGCAGCCGCTGCGGCGTCCGGGCGAGTTCACCGATATCGGGCCCGGCCGGATCGGTGAGCGTCGCGGCTACCGAGGCGATCCCGTAGCTCGCGGCCACCGTGTCGACCTCGGCCAGCACCGCGCCGAGATGCGGTGAGTCCGCGACTGTCCGGGCGAGCACGCCCGGCAGATAACCGCCCAGGCCCGGGAATTGGATGAGGACACGGCTGGTCATAGCGATACTCCTCGAATCGTCGAAGAAAACTGCCCGCCGCCGACGGTACGGACGACTCGAGGGCCCCAGCCCAAATCGGGGCAGCGTCCGGCGGCAATGCCTTCTTGCTCCCGGACGTCAAAACCGGTTCTCCGCGAATCGGATTGGTATTCCCGGCGAATCGCGGGGCGCGCCGCAGCGCAAAACGCGGAGCGGATGGCCGCCCAAATCGACGTGGATCGCCCTCACGCGCCGACGGAACGCGCCGCGCCGCCGTCGAATTCGATCAGCGCCGCCAGGCGCACCAGATCGCGGCGCAGCATCCGGTTCTCGTGGCGCAGCAGCTGGCGCAGGGTGCGGTGGGCGTCCACGTCGTAGCGCAGATCCTCCGGGGCGACCTCGGCCGCCTTGGCCAGCTGGAACGCGGCGCCCATCTCGTCGTCGCGCTCGGCGAAGGCGGTCGCCGCCATGATGTGATACCGCGCGCGCCGGCCCGCCGGGTACCGGTCGGGAATATCGGTCGCCACGGCGACCTCGATGACGGCGCCGGAGTCTCGGCGGGCGGCGGCCATTTCCATTCGGGTCAGCCCGATTTCGGTGGGGCCGAAGCCGATTCCCGCCACGCGGCGGTAGCCGCCGAGCTCCGCCGCGGCCCGCTCCGCCAGGCCGAGGAACTGGTCGGCGGCAATCGGATCGGGCAGGGCGGCCGACGCCTCCGCGGCCAGCAGGTGCAGGGCGCCGCGCAGCACCGTGCGCTCGGCGGTGCCGAGGTCGTGCCCGTCCAATCCGGCCGCCGCCGACAAGGCGTACTCGCGGCCGTCCACGGCCTTGCCCAGATGCAGCAGCGCGGCGGCCAGCTGCCATGCGCTCGCGGCCAGCAGATCGGGGCGGCCG
This sequence comes from Nocardia sp. IFM 10818, assembly GCF_054655275.1. Lineage (NCBI taxonomy): Bacteria > Bacillati > Actinomycetota > Actinomycetes > Mycobacteriales > Nocardiaceae > Nocardia > Nocardia sp. IFM 10818. The sequence continues at coordinate 3,406,144 of NZ_BAAHJH010000001.1, read as the reverse complement.
CTGTAGTCCGCGCCGAGCATGGCCCGGTCGGCGACCAGCCAGGCCAGGTCGTGCGCGCCGATGCGGGTGAGCACCTCGCGGCACAGATGGTAGGCGCGGACGAGCGGAACGCCGGCCTCGGCACGGCCGGATTCGTAGTAGCGGCGGCGCAGCGCGGACAGCAATCGCGGCAGCCGGGTGGTCAGTCCGGTGAAGCGCCGCTCGGATCCGTTCCAGATCTCCTGGCAGGCGAGCAGCTCCGCCGCCGGGTCCCGGCCGCCGCGGTTGCGCGTGTCCGGTGCGGCGGCGCCGAGCGCCGGAATCAGCAGAATCTCGCGGCGCAGATCATCCAGCAATCTAGTGGCGACCGCAATGGGCGGGCCGGCCTCCCGGTACGGGAGATCGATGAATTGCCGAAAGTCGTCTATCCGCAGCACTTCCGCGAGCCGCATCATGACTTCGACGCTGTCGAGTCGTAATCGGCCCGTCTCGACCAGGCGCAGCCACTCCTCACTGCGCCCGACCAAATTCGCGACCACCCGGCGCGACAAACCGAATTGCAATCTGCGCAATTCGATTCGCTCACCGGGCCGCAGCACCCTCGGTTCACGTGGATCAACGGCCGCCATCCAGCCCCCTTCCGGCTTCCGCCTCAATGGATCCCTTACCACACAGTCGATTACCGATTCCATCCACGCTGCAAGTTCCCCTGCACGTTCAGCGTGTCCCGCCAATTCGATTCTGCCACATACTCTTTCCGATCGGAAGCAGCGTGGATCCGAATCCGGCCGACTGACGAATAGTGCCGCGATGCCGATACAGCGTGCCATTCGGTAGGCATCCGCTCAGTCCGGTTGTTCGAATTCCGCTATCGCGATTGCCTCCCGTATTCATACCCGGCGCGCCATTGACGCGATGACAGCAATCTGTTGGCAACACTCCGATGACAGCGATCCGCGCGGGCGAATCCGGCAGACTGGGCGATGCGGGCCGAATCACACGCTGGTTCGATACACTCGTGTATCGAACTTCCACCGATGCGAGGGAAAGCATGATCGAGAACCCGGATGTCATCGTCGTCGGCGCCGGTCTGGCCGGTCTCGTCGCCACCCATGAGCTGGTCGAGGCCGGTCGGCGGGTGCTCATCCTGGACCAGGAGAACCGGGCCAACCTGGGCGGTCAGGCGTTCTGGTCGCTGGGCGGGCTGTTCTTCGTCGACAGTCCGGAACAGCGCCGCCTCGGCGTGAAGGATTCGCTGGAGCTGGCCATGCAGGACTGGTTCGGTTCGGCCGGCTTCGACCGCGAGGACGAGGACAGCTGGGCCCGGCAGTGGGCGCGCGCCTATGTCGAGTTCGCGGCCACCGAGAAGCGGCAGTATCTCCACGATCTGGGCCTGCGGGTGACGCCGCTGGTCGGCTGGGCCGAGCGCGGCGGCGCCACCGCCGACGGGCACGGCAATTCGGTGCCGCGGTTTCATCTCACCTGGGGCACCGGGCCGGAGGTGGTGCGGGTGTTCCTGGAGCCGGTGCTCGCCGCCGAGCGGCGCGGGCAGGTCGGCTTCGCCTTCCGGCACCGGGTCGACGAGCTGGTGGTCGAGGGCGATGCCGTCACCGGTGTGCGCGGCAGCGTGCTCGAACCCTCCGAGGCCGAGCGCGGGGTGAAGTCCTCACGAGAGATCGTGGGCGAGTTCGAGTTCGGGGCCCGGGCGGTCGTGGTGTCCTCCGGCGGCATCGGCCACAATCACGAACTCATTCGCCGCAACTGGCCGGTGGACCGGCTGGGGCCGTGCCCGGAGTACATGATCTCCGGCGTGCCCGCGCACGTGGACGGGCGCATGCTGGCCATCACCGAGGCCGCCGGCGGGCGGATCGTGAACCGGGATCGCATGTGGCACTACACCGAAGGCATTCACAACTGGGATCCGATCTGGCCCGACCACGCCATCCGCATCATTCCCGGACCGTCCTCGCTGTGGTTCGACGCCAATGGAAAGCGGCTGGCCGCACCGTGTTTCCCGGGTTTCGACACCAATGCCACCATGAAGGAGATCCTGTCCACCGGATACGACTACTCGTGGTTCGTCCTGACCCAGTCGATCATCGAGAAGGAGTTCGCGCTCTCCGGATCGGAGCAGAATCCGGATATCACCAGCAAGGATCTCAAGCTCACGCTCAAGAGCCGGGTCGCCAAGGGCGCGCCCGGGCCGGTGGAGGCTTTCAAGAAGCACGGCGTGGATTTCGTGGTGGCGGACAGTCTTCCGGAGCTGGTGGCCGGGATGAACAAGATCGCTCGCGGCCCGCATCTGGACGCGGCGGAGATCGAGCGCCAGATCGTGGCGCGCGATCGCGACGCCGAGCACAAGTTCAGCAAGGACGCGCAGCTGATGGCGATCGGCAATGCCCGGCGCTATGTGGGCGACAAGCTGGGCCGCGTCGCCACCCCGCACAAGATCCTCGATCCGGCGCACGGGCCGCTCATCGCCGTGCGGCTCAATATCCTCACCCGGAAGACGCTGGGCGGCTTGCAGACCAATCTGGACTCACAGGTGATGCGACCGGACGGCACCCCGTTCCCGGGCCTGTACGCCGCGGGCGAGGTCGCCGGATTCGGCGGCGGCGGTGTGCACGGCTACAACGCCCTGGAGGGCACGTTCCTCGGCGGCTGCATCTTCTCCGGCCGCGCGGCCGGAAAGGCGCTGGCGCGCACGCTGGACCGATGAATCGGACCGCCCTCCTCAGGCGGTGACGAACCAGCGGTAGCACTCGCGGCGCAGCAGCAGCGCCAGCACGACGCCGGAGGCCATCACGCCGAACAGGACGGTGAACGGCCCCACGCCGGTGGGCATTTCGGCCGAGACCAGGGTGAAGATGCCGTGGAAGGCCTGCAGGCTGGCCAGTCCCAGCGCGGCGATCCAGATCCAGCGCGAGCGCAGGCCGAAAAGCAGTGCGACGCCGCCGATCGCCCAGGCCGCGAAGAAATGCAGGACGCTGCCGAAGGCGCTGGTCAGGCCGTCGGTCACGGAGATGAGGCCGTGCAGGATCGCGAATCCCGTTGCCGCCAAGGCGGCGTAGCGGGTTTCGCGGACCTGCGCGGGGACCGCGATCTCGAAACCATTACCCGCCGACGAGGTTTCCACCTCTGCGGCCGTAGGCGCATGCGAAGTCACAGCACTCCTCATCGAGTATCTGGTTACGCGCCCCCTGCGAACGCGCTGCGCCTGACGCTAACCAAATATTTCGATTCCGGACAATCTGCGCAGCGAAGTTATGACCATGGCCACAGGCGATAGCCGACCCGCGCAAACAGTGACCGCGAACACGAAACGGCCGTGCACGAATTCCGTGCACGGCCGCCGGGACAGCGTGAAACTACTTGTCGTCCCGCGGAATCGGCGGGATCACCGGGAACTCACCGGTATAGCCCTCGCGCATCTTGGCGATGGCCAGCACCCGCGGGCTCGCGAACTTCCAGCCGATGGCGAGCGCCGGGATGATGAGGACCAGGCTGGCGACCGTCCAGGTGCCGACCGGCTTGTCGAAGGCCATGAGCACCAGCACCGCGAAAAGGAAGATCAGCGTGGCGATTCCGGTGTACGGAGCGCCGGCCATCCGGAACGCGGGCCGCTGCGCCTGCCCCTGCTTCCACAGCCACCACAGCTTCAGCTGGCACAGCACAATGGTGGCCCAGGATGCCAGAATGCCCAGCGAGGCCACGTTCAGCACGATTTCGAAGGCCTGCGACGGCACGATGTAATTCAGCCAGATGCCGAACAGCGCAATGGCGCTGGTGAGCAGAATGCCGCCGTAGGGCACACCGGATTTCGACATCCGCGCGGTGAATTTCGGCGCGCTGCCGTTCATGGCCATCGAGCGCAGAATGCGGCCGGTCGAATACAGGCCCGCGTTCAGGCTGGAGAGCGCCGCGGTGAGCACCACGAAGTTCATGATCGAACCCATGTGCGCGACACCGAGCTTGCCGAAGAAGGTGACGAACGGGCTCTCCCCCGCCTTGTAGGCGGTGTAGGGCAGCAGCAGCGCCAGCAGGATCACCGAACCGCAGTAGAACAGCGCGATCCGCATGATCACCGAGTTGATGGCGCGCGGCATGATCTTGGCCGGATTCTCGGTCTCGCCCGCCGCGATGCCGACCATTTCGACTGCGGCGTAAGCGAACACGACGCCCGAGGTGACCACCACGAGCGGCAGGATGCCGGTCGGGAACCAGCCCCCGGCCTCGCTCACCATCCGGAATCCGGTCTCCTGACCGTCGATCTCGAAGCGCCCGGCCAGGAAGACCGTGCCCACGATGAGGAAGGTGACCAGGGCGACGACCTTGATCATGGCCGCCCAGAACTCCATCTCGCCGAACCACTTCACCGAGGCCAGGTTGATGGCGAGCACGATGACCAGCGCGCCGAGCGCCAGGATCCACTGGGCGATGGGCTCGAACGGCCCCCAGTAGTGCAGATAGGTGGCGATGGCGGTGGTGTCCACGATGCCGGTCATGGACCAGTTCAGGAAGTACATCCACCCGGCGACGAAAGCCGCTTTCTCCCCGAAGAATTCGCGCGCATAGGAGACGAACGAACCCGAGGACGGGCGGTGCAGCACCAGCTCGCCGAGCGCGCGCAGGATGAAGAAGACGAAGACGCCGCAGATCAGGTACACCAGGAACAGCGACGGCCCGGCATTGGCCAGGCGTCCGCCGGCTCCCAGGAACAGGCCGGTGCCGATGGCGCCGCCGATGGCGATCATCTGCAATTGCCGAGGCTTGAGGGCTTTGTGATAGCCACTGTCCTCGGCAGTAAGGTTCGTGGCCTTTGTCCGGATCTCGGTCATTCGCCGGTTAACCCTCCGCAATCGTGTATTGAGGCGAACCGAGAGTACCTTGCCATGTGCTGAGAACCATATCGGCGCTCCGAGCTGGGCAACTCTTGACAAAACAGCACCTGTCATGCTGTCAGACAGGGCAGGTTGCCTAGATAGCGGGCCAGACGCTCCATCCGCCCAGGTCCGCCGCCCGCGGACATCGGCCCCGATTCGGACCCGCAAAGCCCCCGCCCGGCCCGCGTCCCGGCGCTAGAGTCCGATCATGAGGCGCACGCGACGGCACACCTGGGGCGGCGCGGCCGCCGCCCTGCTGATCACCCTCGGACTCGCCACCGCCTGTGGCTCGGACACCGAATCCGGCCGGGCCTCGTGTGTGACCGGACCCAATGGCGTCGCCATCACCCCGCGCACCACCGCCGCGACCGGCGCCACCACCCCGAACCTGAGCCTGCGTCCCGAGATCGCCTCCGGGTACCGCACCGGCATGACCCCGGTGCACACCGATACCTTCGCCGTCTCCACCGCCAATCCGCTCGCCACCGAGGCCGCCTGCCGGGTGCTGCGCGACGGCGGCACCGCCGCGGACGCCCTCATCGTGGCACAGACCGTGCTCGGCCTGGTCGAACCGCAGGCCTCCGGCATCGGCGGCGGGGCTTTCCTCCTCTATTACGACGGCGCCGCCAAGACGCTCGAGACCTATGACGGCCGCGAGACCGCGCCCAGCGGCGCCACCCAGGACTATCTGCGCTGGATCAGCGAGACCGACCGCACCGCACCGCAACCCAATGCCCGCGCCAGCGGTCGCTCCATCGGGGTGCCGGGGGTGCTGCGGCTGCTCGAACTGGCCCACCGCGAGCACGGTAAGCAGCCCTGGCGGGATCTGTTCGGCCCGGCCATCGCCCTGGCCGACCAGGGCTTCGAGATCAGCCCCCGGCTGGCGGGCCAAATCGCGGAATCGGCAACCGATCTCGCGCGCGACGAGGCGGCCCGCGCCTATTTCCTGCAAGGCGACAACAGTCCGAAACCCGCCGGGACCACCCTGACCAACCCGGCCTACGCCAAGACCCTCGGCGCGCTCGCCACGGACGGGGCGGACGCCTTCTACACCGGGGCCATCGCCGACGCCATCGTGGCCGCGGTGGCCGACACCTCCGGCGGCCGCACGCCCGGGGTGGTCTCGGCGGCGGATCTGGCTGCCTACCAAGCGAAGAAGCGCGATCCGGTGTGCGCGCCGTACCGCACCCACCAGATCTGCGGCATGCCCAATCCGTCCTCCGGCGGCATTACGGTCGCGGCGGCGCTGGGCATTCTGTCCAACTTCGATCTGGCCGCCCTGGCTCCCGCCAATGCCTCCGGCGACACCGATCCGGCGCGCAATGGCGGTAAGCCGACCGCGGAGGCCGTGCACCTCATCTCCGAGGCCGAGCGCCTGGCCTACGCCGACCGCAACAAGTACATTGCCGACTCGGATTTCATTCCGCTGCCGGGTAATTCGCCGCAGGCGCTGCTGGATCCGAAGTACCTGAAGGAACGCGCCAATCTGATCGATCCGCTGCGCAGCATGGGTACCGCCAAGCCCGGCGACTTCGGCCCGGTCCCCCTGGGCTCCGGCCCGCAGCCGCCAGAGCACGGCACCAGCCACATTTCGATCATCGATCAGTACGGCAATGCCGCCGCCATGACCACGACCGTCGAATCCGCCTTCGGCTCGTTCAATATGGTCGACGGCTTCATCCTCAACAATCAGCTGACCGACTTCGCCGCCGAACCCGTCGGCGAGGACGGCGCCCTGGTCGCCAACCGCCTGGAACCGAACAAGCGCCCCCGCAGCTCCATGGCCCCCACCCTGGTCTTCGACCTCGCCCCCGACGGCGCCCGCGGCCCCCTCACCCATGTCACCGGCTCCCCCGGCGGCTCGGTCATCATCCAGTTCGTCATCAAAACCCTGATCTCCATGCTGGATTGGGGCCTGGACCCGCAGCAGGCCGTCTCCTCGGTCTCCTTCGGCGCGGGCAACAGCCCCACCACCAATGTCGGCGGCGAACACCCCGCCATCGACCCCAGCGATAACGGCGATCACGATCCGCTGGTCCAGAAACTGCGCGAAATGGGCCACCAGGTCTCGGTCGCCCAGCAGGTCAGCGGCCTGTCCGCACTCGTGCGCGACGGCACCGGCCTCATCGGCGGCGCCGACCCCCGCCGCGAAGGCGCGGTCCTCGGCGACAACGGCTGACACATCTTTGGACTGGTGATGTCTGCCATGCGATGCGTCACGACAGCGGGTGCGCTGTCAGGCATTCCGGGCAGCGCCGATAGGCCGCTGGGAGCGGATCCGACCACGGCAAGCCGGGGATGACGCGCTTGGTCGCTCCGCAGTCGGGAAGGTAGTCCGGCGGCGTGGCGGCATGTGCCAGCGGCTCGCCGTCTTCCACGAATCTCACTCCTGCGTACGGGTTTTGCGGATCGTCGCTGCCCTCGTCGATGGCGCGGAGAACGACCGCGTACACCACCTCCTGCTCCATCTGCGGATGCTACCCGAGGGTGCGTTCGATACAGCGGTGCAGACTCCTGCGCTTTATCGGGTATCGCCGCGCAGGCTCCGGTAGCGGCTGAGTTCGGCGGCTGCGTCCAGCATGGCCAGCCCCTGGGCGGTGAGCCTGCGCTGCCAATCATCGAGGGCGGCGGCCAAGGCGTCGGTGCCACCGGCGGTCCGGATCTGCTGAACCACGGTGGCGATGTGGTCCAGCGGATAGCCGCCGCGCCGCAGCAGATGGGCGAGTTCGGCGTCGCGGATGTCGGTGGCGCGGTAGCGGCGGTAACCGGTCGCCGGGTCGCGCGACGGCACGAGAATCCCGGCTTCCTCCCAGGCGCGCAAGGTCGCCGCGGTGAGCCGGAGTCTGTGAGCGAGCTCGCCGATGGTCAGCGCCGCGGCCCTGGACGCAGGCTCGATGACAGCGGTGCGCACGGGCATCGCAGCGAGCACCGCCGGCTCCGCGGTGAGTTCCGCCGCTGCCAGGTGGCCGATCGTCTTGCGCACAGCGGCGAGCGTCTCCCGGTCGCGCAGCATCTGGACGTGACCGCGATCGATGATCAGCAGCATCCGGTCCGGGTCGTCGCGATGCAACGCGGTCATGATCGCACCGGCCGCCGCGTGACCGTAGGCCGGAACCAGCGCGAGGAAGGCGCGCAGCGCGACCGCGTGCGTCTCGGTGTAGACGCGGTAGCCGCTGGGCGTGCGCTCGGCGGGCGGGAGGAACCCGTCCTGCTCGTAGTTGCGCACCGCCTGTGCCGAGAGGCCGTGCTCGCGGGCGAGGTCGGATGGTCGCAAGGTTCTCACTGGTTTGAGACTTTACAAGAAGTTTCACGTGAGGAATCGCCAAAAAGTTTCAATCGATTCTTGAACGATACGATTGAGACACATGAGCCAAGACATTCGAGACTTCGTACCCGCCTCCTGTGAACTGCTGGGCCTGGGCGAACCCGCGCATCGGGAACCGGCGTCCGCGCTGCTGCGCAACGAGCTGTTCGCGCAGCTGGCCGCGCACGGGTTCCGATCCATCGCCCTGGAGACCGATCGGGTCTCCGCGCTCATCGTGAACGACTATGTCCGGGACGGGATCGGGACCCTCGATGCCGTGCTCGAGACCGGTTTCTCGCACGGCTTCGGTGAGTTCGACGCCAATCGGCGACTGGTCGCGTGGATGCGCGAGTACAACGAGAACCGGCCTGCGGCAGAGCAACTGGCCTTCCACGGGTTCGACGCCGCCATGGAGACCATGAATGTCCCCAGCCCGCGCCGCCATCTCGAATACGCCCGCGACTATCTGAAACTGGATCTCGACGTGGCGAGTCTGACCGGCGCCGACGATCGGTGGGACCGGACCGAGGCGGTGCTGGACGCGGCCGAATCGCCCGGTGCGACAGCGGAGGCGGACAGGTTGCGCGTCCTCGCCGATGACATGCTCGTCCAGCTCTACGCCCGCGCCCCGGAACTGATCGCGGCCACCTCACACGCCGAATGGGTCAGGGCCGGAACCTATCTCACCGCGGGTCTCGGCCTGCTGCGCTACCACAAGCAGGCCGCCCTGCGTGGTTTCGACGACAACACCCGATGGTCGCGGCTGTCGGGGACCAGGGATGCGCTCATGGCCCGGAATCTCCTGGAGATCCGCGACCTCGAGGCGGGGCGCGGGCCGACGCTGGTCTTCGCCCACAACCTGCACCTGCAACGACACCTCAGCACCATGGCCATGGGACCCATGGAGCTGGGGTGGCAGAGCGCGGGCGCCATCGTGGGGGCGCTACTGGGCGAGCGGTACGCCTTCATTGCCGGAAGCCTGGGCCGCAGTGCGGTGCTCGAGCTGCCCGAACCCGCACCGGGCACCTACGAGGACTTCCTCCAGAACCGGGTCACCACCTGGGGTCTGATCTCGCGCGCCCAGATCCCCGCCGCGCACACCCGCACCGACACCACCCCGCAGCAGGGCTACTTCCCCCTCGACGACGCGAACCTGGCGGGAACCGCCGCGGTCGCGCACATCCCCGGATAGGGATCAGTCCGGCTGTCCCTCGGTGTATTTCGCTCCCAGCTCGCGGAAGCGGTCCATGGCCGCGGCGGCGCGCATCTTGTCATTGGAGCGGATGGCCATCATGGGGATGTACTCGTCGTGCACGAGTTCCAGTCGCGCCCAGGACTTCTTGTCCGGGAAGGAGATGCCGCGAATATCCTGCCAGCGGAAGATATTGTCGCCCAGGATATTGCGCACCGCGACGCCCTGCGCGCCGACCCGCACCCGCGGGCGGGTGAGCATCAGCACGCCACCGGCCAGGAACAGGCCGATCACGGCCATGGCGACCTGATCGGTCACCCGGAAGTTCACGCCGGTGGCGTCGATGCGCAGGAAGATGCCCGCCAGCAGGAAGATCAGGAACAGCACGGCCGCCACGATGCGAGCGGTCATGATGGCGTGGCGGGGCTTGACCTCCAGGTCCCACTCCCCGCCGGGGCCCTCTGCCTCCGGTCGGGGTTCGTGATCCGACTTCTGTTCCGTGGCAGGCACTTCGGCTTCTCCGGACTTCGACTCGGGTGCGGGCGGCGTGGCGATCGCCGGATCGGCGGGCGCGGGCTTGCGGGGCGGCTCCTCGGAGCCGCCGTCGCGTTTCCAGATCCGGACGACCGGCATATCAGACGGTCTGGCCGAGTTCGCGCAGGGTCAGCGCGGCGTCCAGGGCCGCGGCGGCGGCCTGCTCGCCCTTGTTCTCGATGGAACCGGGCAGGCCGGCGCGGTCGATGGCCTGCTGTTCGGTGTTCACGGTGAGCACGCCATTGGTGACCGGCGTGCTCTCGTCGAGGGACACCCGGGTCAGGCCGGCGGTGACCGAATCGCACACGTACTCGAAATGCGGTGTCTCGCCGCGGATCACGACACCCAGGGCGACCACCGCGTCGTGGCTGCGGGCCAGCGCCTGAGCCACGACGGGCAGTTCCATGGCGCCGGCGACCCGGACCACCGTGATATCGGCGACGCCCGCCTCGCGCGCGGTCTTCTCGGCCTCGGCGACGAGGGCATCACAGATCACGGTGTGCCAGCGCGACGCGACAATGCCAAGTTTCAGATTCTTGGCATCCGCGAGCTCGAATGTCGGTACGCCGGTACCGCTCATCGGTAGCCGCCCCTCTCGGTAGTCAGTTGTGCGGTCGGAGTCAGTTCGCTGTTTCGCCCAGGTCGAGATCGTCCAGGCCGACCAGGTCGTGGCCCATGCGATCCCGCTTGGTGCGCAGGTAGTGCAGATTGTGCGAGTTGGCGCGCACCGGCATCTGCACGCGCTCGGTGATGGACAGGCCGTAACCCTCGATACCCGCGCGCTTGGTCGGATTGTTGGTCAGCAGCCGCATGGACGAGATGCCGAGATCGGCGAGGATCTGCGCGCCGGTGCCGTAATCGCGGGCATCGGCGGGCTGGCCGATGGCGAGATTGGCGTCGTAGGTGTCGAGCTGCTGCTCGTCCTGCACCTGGTAGGCCTGCAACTTGTGTAGCAGCCCGATGCCACGGCCCTCGTGCCCGCGCATGTAGAGCACCACGCCGCGGCCCTCGTCGGCCACCATCTGCAGGGCGGCGTTCAGCTGCGGGCCGCAGTCACAGCGCAGCGAGCCGAAGACGTCACCGGTGAGGCATTCGGAGTGCACCCGGACCAGGACTTCCTCGCCCTTGCCATTGGCGCCCGCGATATCCCCCATGACCAGGGCGACGTGCTCGGTGTCGTCGTATTCGCTCTTGTAGCCGATGGCCTTGAAGTCACCGAACTCGGTGGGGATGCGGGCCTCGGCGACGCGCTCGACATGCTTCTCGTGCTTGCGCCGCCAGGCGATCATGTCGGCAATGGAGATGAGCGCCAGATCGTGCTCGTCGGCGAAGACGCGCAGCTCCTCGGTGCGCGCCATATCGCCCTCGTTCTTCTGCGAGACGATCTCGCAGATGACGCCGGCGGGGCTGAGCCCGGCCATGCGCGCCAGATCCACGGCGGCCTCGGTGTGGCCGGGGCGGCGCAGCACGCCACCGTCCTTGGCGCGCAACGGAACCACGTGCCCCGGGCGGGTCAGATCATCGGACTTGGCGTTCGGGTCGGCCAGCACGCGCATGGTGGTGGCGCGGTCGGCGGCCGAGATGCCGGTGCTGATGCCCTCGCGGGCGTCCACCGACACGGTGTAGGCGGTGCCGTGCTTGTCCTGGTTGACCGCGTACATGGGCGGCAGGCCCAGCCGATCACAGTCGGCGCCGGTGAGCGGCACACAGATATAACCGGAGGTGTATCGGATCATGAAGGCCACGAGCTCGGGGGTCGCCTTCTCCGCCGCGAAGATGAGGTCGCCCTCGTTCTCCCGGCCCTCGTCGTCGACGACGACGACCGCCTTACCGGCGGCGATGTCGGCGACTGCGCGCTCGATGGTGTCGAACCTGGTCACGTCTGCTGTGCTCCATCTCGATTAGGTGCCTACCTACAGTAAGGCAGGTCCGGTGTCCGATTTGCGCCGCCTCCGGGCGCGCCGCCTACTCGCCGCGTTGCTGGAGCCGTTCGACGTACTTGGCGATCACATCGACCTCGAGATTCACGGTGGCGCCCACCGGAGCCGAGCCGAGGGTGGTGAGAGCGCGGGTGGTGGGAATCAGCGAGACCTCGAACCAGTCCCGGGCGCCGTCCGCGGCCGGCGCGTCGGCGAGGCCGAGACCGGAGACGGTGAGCGAGATGCCGTCGACGGTGATGGAGCCCTTCTCCACGACATAGCGGGCGATGCTGTCCGGCAGCGAGATTCGCACGACCTCCCAGTTCTCCGAGGGGGTGCGGGAGAGCACGGTGCCGGTGCCGTCCACATGGCCCTGCACGATGTGGCCGCCGAGCCGGGAGTTGACCGCGGCGGCGCGTTCCAGGTTCACCCGGGAGCCGACGTCCAGGCCGCCGATGCTGGAGCGCTTCAGGGTCTCGGCCATGACGTCCACGGTGAAGGTGTCACCGTCGACCTTCTCATCGACCACGGTCAGGCAGACGCCGTTGACGGCGATCGAATCACCGTGCCCGGCATCGGAGGTGACCAGGGGGCCGCGAATGGTGAGCCGGGCCGCATCGGCCAGCTGCTCGGTGGCGACGATCTCGCCCAGCTCCTCCACGATGCCTGTGAACATGCCCTGCCTCTCCCTCCGGCCCGCCTGCCGGGCCCGCCGCTTGCGCCAACAGCCCGGACCACCGGCGGTATTCCCGCGGTGAGCGGCTGCTGCCACCAGCCTAACGACGCGCGGTCGTAGGCGACATACGGCCTCGTTCGCCGGAGCGTTCGGTACCGGAAGACAGCGGAAGGCGGCGTTTACCCAATTCGCGACTCGCTTACACCAAAATCTTGCGCATCAGCAGAAATGGTCGCAAGATTGTTATGCAGCTGATTCCTACAGTTCAACTTCTCCGCGAGCAGTTCAGCGCAGAACGGTCACCGGCGTCCCGGGCCGTCATCGGGCCGGGGTACGCGTCGCAGCAAGTCGCACCTAGGGAAGGTTGGACCCCGCGTGGGTCGGATCCGGTTGGAAGACAACATCATTGGGAGTGCAGCGTGACCACGCTTCTCGATTCGACACTGGAAGTTCGCTGTGTGCAGTATCGGCGCGAATTTCATCTGCCGGCATCGATCGATCCGACGTCACGGCACATCCTGCTGGAGATAGGCACTCGGTACGGGGCCATCACCATGCCCGCCGAACTCGGCGAGCGGGTACAGCAGCGGCTGGCGCAAGCCGACCTGGCCGGGCCCGTCGTCCATCATCCGCGGGCGCGGCGCTGGACCTTCATTACCGGTCCCGCACGCCCGGACCTACTGAGCACCGCGGTCTCGGCCGCGCTGTTCCGGCTCTACGCCACCGTCGCGTGCTCGGGCGCACAGGTCGTGCTCCCGTCCGCCGATGACGAGCGGACGGGATATCGCACCTGGATCCAGTCGCCGGATTCGGTGACGGCCGTGCCGCCGCTGGAAACCGTGGTCGAGGCCATCCTCGGTCGCTAGTTCCTCCGTCATTCCGGCGTGTTCCGGGCTGGAATCCACACGGGCGAGAGAGATCCCGGCCAAGAGCACGCCGGGATGACGGGGTCGGCGAGGACGGGGTCGGCGAGGACGGGGTGGGCTGAGCCTGTTCCGGGGTGGGCGGAGCCTATTCGGCGGCCTGTGCGGCCTCCACAGCGATGACCTTCTGCCGCAACGCTTCCACGGTCGCGGCGGGATCGGCGGTGCCGTACACGGCCGAACCGGCGACGAAGCAGTCGATACCGGCCTCGGCGGCCTGCTCGATGGTGTTCATATTGATGCCGCCGTCGATCTCCACCACCAGGCGCAGCTCACCGGCGTCGACCAGGCGGCGCACGGTGCGGGCCTTGTCGAGCACGTGCGGGATGAACGACTGCCCGCCGAAACCGGGTTCGACGCTCATCACCAGCAGGGTGTCGAACTCGCGCAGGATTTCCAGGTACGGCTCGATGGGGGTGTTGGGTTTGACCGAAAGGCCCGCCTTCGCACCGGCGGCGCGGATATCGCGGGCCACGCTCAGCGGATCATCGGTCGCCTCCGCGTGGAAGGTGACGTTGTAGGCGCCCGCCTCCGCATAGCCCGGCGCCCACCGCTTCGGATCCTCGATCATGAGGTGGCAGTCGAGCGGAATATCGGTGGCCTTCAGCAGCGACTCCACCACCGGCAGGCCGAGGGTGAGGTTGGGCACGAAGTGGTTGTCCATGACATCGACATGCACCCAGTCGGCCCCCTCGATGGCCTTCACTTCATCGCCGAGACGCGCGAAGTCGGCGGACAGGATGGACGGGGCGATCATCGGCGCGGGCCGCGCGAAAGGGGAGGAAGAGGTGCACACAGGCGGCAGTCTAACGGCATCGTATCGCGACGCGGAGACACCCCGATAGCGACCATTGCGCTGATTGCCGCGCGCCGGAATGGGTAGCCTATTGCAGGTGATCAACATTTCGGCGGAACAAGGCCTGCGTGCCACACCGGTCGAGATCGGTGTCGCCGCATCCGTCTCCCAGTTGCCCATCGTGCGCGGACTCGCCGAAACCCTGGTGCTGCTCAGCGATTTCACACTCGATGAAGTGGCCGATATCCGGCTCGCCGTGGACGAGGCCGCCTCCACCCTGATCGCGCTCGCCGCGCCCGGCACCACACTGCAGTGCGTGTTCACCGTCGGCGAGCAGGATTTGGTGGTGCGGGTCAGCGGGACCGCCGCCGCGGAGGGCCTGCCGGATCAGCGCAGCTTCGGCTGGCATGTGCTGCGGACGCTCTCCGATGAGGTCACCGCGACCCAGGGCGATTTCGATCCGGCGATCTCCGGCTACCCGACGAGTGTGGAATTCCGGCGGGGCCGGGGGAAGGCGTAGTGACCGACGAGGACATCGTGATCCCATCCCCCGAAGCAGCACAGCCCGATCCCGCCGAGGAACCGGATCTCGAGCCCGCGCAGGCCGAGGACGCCGGCGATACCGGGAACGGCGCCGAGAACGGCGAGGCCGATGCCGATGCCGACGAGGCCATCGACGCGGACGAGGCCGAAGAGGTCGCGCGCAGCGTCTCCGGATACGACGATGTGGCAGCGCTGTTCGAGCAGCTGGCCGCCGCGGACCCGGCCTCGCCGCGCCGCACGGCCTTACGCGCGGAACTGATCAATCGCTGTATTCCGCTGGCGGACCACATCGCTCGCAAGTTCAGCGGGCGCGGCGAACCGTTCGACGACCTCACCCAGGTGGCGCGCGTCGGCCTGGTGCACGCCGTCGACCGCTTCGACGTCGGCCGCGGCTCCAACTTCCTGTCCTTCGCGGTGCCCACCATCATGGGCGAGGTCCGGCGCTACTTCCGCGACAACACCTGGGCCATGCGAGTCCCGCGCCGCGTCAAGGAAACCCACCTGCGCATCGGCGCCGCCATCGACGCCCTGTCGCAGCAGCTGGGCCGCTCCCCCACCGCCAAGGAGATCGCCGCCGAACTCGGCATCGATCCCGACGAGGTCACCCAGGCCGTCATTGCCGGAAACGCCTACCAGCCCAGCTCCATCGACGCGGTCTCCGTCGGCCGCGACACCGAGGCGTCCCTGCTGGACACCCTCGGCGAGGAGGAATCCCAGTTCGACCGCGTCGAGGAATACGTCGCCATCCGCCCCCTGCTGGCCGGCCTCCCCGAACGCGAACGCCGCATCCTCACCATGCGCTTCTTCGAATCGATGACCCAGACCCAGATCGCGCAGCAGATGGGCATCTCCCAGATGCATGTCTCCCGAATCCTGTCGAAAACCCTTGCGCGCCTGCGGGAGCAATCAGCCCGCGAGTGACCCCGGTCTCAGCGCAGCATCCGGCAGGCCCGCCACGCGGGCGCCGACAGGTGATCCTTGCACCGCTCGAACAACTGGTACAGCGCCGCACCATGCGCCGCAGCCAGTTCGGCATTGTGGGTCATGACATCGAGCTCGTTCGCAACGGTGAGCTCCAAGAACTCCCGCAGCTCCGGCTCGGCGAGTTCATGGTCGCGACCGGTGAACCGATCCCGGAACACCACCGGCGTGGCATCGATCCGCGGATAGACCGCCGCGCGATCACAACTGCCATACAGATACACCAGCGCTTCGGCCTTCTCCCCGATCAGCGCTCGCAACGTCGCGCGATCCCGAAGATCCAGTAGCGATCGGTCGAACCCATCGGTGCCGTACGCGGCATGACACACCCCGGCATATTGCAGATCGCTACCACCGCCCCAGGACCCCAGCAGTCCGGCAACACGATGGAGATGCTCCATCAGCGTGCCGCCAGGATGCGGAATCCGATCCGCCTCATGTTCCCGCAAGAACCGGGTAATCGCTTCGGGCACAGCCGACACACTGCTATTCACGCGCGGGTCCTCTCCAAGAGTGTGGGTCGGCACCCGTACCGGGTTGCCGCCTGTCGTAGGCCCGAACCCATCATCGGCGAGACCTGAACCACAGGTCAACCCTCGAATCACCTTGCCAATCCCCAAGACCCGACCCGCCCGCCGCCCCAGCCGCTCGGCGACAGCCCATCCAGCCTGGACACATGATCACCGGGAACTGGTGGCGGCATTTCCCGAGAAGCCCCCGCCACCAGTTCCCGGTCGGCGTCGTTTCGGTTCCGGAGGGCGACGAAGTGTCGATGCGACCACAACTGCTGGTGGCGCGGACCATACCGGCGACCACCGCCACCGCCTCCGGCAAGTGCCGACTGCCACCACCTCGAACGCGGCACGCCGTTGAGCCGAACCAGTTCCCCTGCGGCACTGAGCAACTCGCGCCGCAGAGTCTGCAGCTCGCATACATCCGGCCGGTGGCGGCGCCACCGGATACCGATGGCGGCGTCCGGTGGGCACCGCGCGACCGGTGCCCGGTGGGCGTCGTTCAGGTCGGGCGCCTACTCGGCTTTCAGCGGCTTCCGGAGAGCGGCGAGGAACATGGCGTCGGTGCCGTGGCGGTGGGGCCAGAGTTGGGCGCCGGGGCCGTCGCCGAGTTCGGGGACGCCGGGGAGGAGGTCGCGGGTGTCGAGTTGTTCGGCGCCGGTGCGACGGGCCATGTCGGCGACCACCGAGACCGTTTCCGGGAGGTGGGGTGAGCAGGTGGAGTAGACGACCACGCCGCCGGGGCGGAGCAGTTCCCATGCGGCGGTGAGGAGTTCGCGCTGCAGGGTGACCAGTTCGCGGACGTCGGAGGGCTGGCGGCGCCAGCGGGCCTCGGGGCGGCGGCGGAGAGCGCCCAGGCCGGTGCAGGGGGCGTCGACCAGGATGCGGTCGTAGCCGGGTTCGAGGCCGGTGTCGCGGCCGTCCACGACGTGGACGTCGACCGGCATATTGCGGGTGGCCTTGCGGACCAGGTCGGCGCGGTGTTCGGCCGGTTCGACCGCGTCCACGTGGAAGCCGTCGATCTCGGCGATGGAGGCCAGCAGTGCCGTCTTGCCGCCCGGGCCGGCGCACAGGTCCAGCCAGCGGCCGCCGTCCGCGCCCTCGAGGGGTGCGCGCGTAACCGCCAGCGCCACCAGTTGACTGCCCTCGTCCTGCACGGCGGCCATGCCGTCGCGCACCGGTTCCAGCTTCGCCGGATCACCGCCGTCGAGGTACACCGCGTACGGCGACCAGCGCCCTTCCTCGCCACCGGTGACGAGCGCGAGTTCCTCGGCGGTCATATCGCCGGGCCGCGCCACGAGGTGTACCGCGGGCCGCGCGTCGTCGGCGGCCAGCACCTCCCGCAACTCGCCCGCCCGCGCGCCCAGCGCATCCGCGAAGGCCTGTGCGATCCAGACCGGATGCGCGTACTCGAAAGCCAAATGCCCCAGCGGATCCCGAGGCGCGAGCTGCTCCACCCACTGCTCGACCGTCTTCTCCGCCACCCGCCGCAGCACGGCATTCACGAATCCGGCCCGCCCCTGCCCGAATTCGGCCCGCGCCAGCGCCACCGAGGTATCGACCGCCGCATGCGCCCCGATCCGAGTCCGCAACAACTGATACGTCCCCAACCGCAGCGCATCCAGCAGCGGCCCGTCGATCTCCTCGACCGACCGCCCGGCGCAAGCCTCGATCACCGCGTCCAACAGCCCCTGCGACCGCGCCGCACCATAGGTGAGCTCGGTGGCCAACGCCGCATCCCGCCCACTGATATGCCGCTCCCGCAACAACCCCGGCAGCACCAGATTCGCGTACGCATCCCGCTCCCGCACGGCCCGCAACACATCCCGCGCCACCACCCGCACGGGATCCGTCCCATGCCCGCCGTGCTCGGCGCGCTTGCCTCCACCGGAACCCGGACGACCAGCGCCGGACTTGCCGTCACGCCCCCGGCTCCCTTGTCCGCCACCGACAGCGCGACGCCGATCCGCCTGCGGCCCAGCCGATCCACGCTCCCCACCACGCCGACCGCCGTCACCGAAACCCTCGCCGTTCCCGCCCCTGCCCGACGCGCCGCCGGTGCCACGGTCCGCCGCCCTGTCGCCGCCATCGCGGCCCGAACCGGCGCGTCGACCGCCGCCATCCCGTGAGTTTCGCTCATCCGAACCGAAACCTGTACCACCGGAACGAGTTCCGCCGCGCAAGTCACGGTCGTAGCCGCCCGTGCGCCCACCGGCCGCACGACCCCCGCGCCGATCGTCTTGCTCTGCGTACCGTTCGCGGTCGCCGCTGCGGGTGTTGCCACCGGCGCGGCTTCCACCGCGACCCGCGCCTGCTGGACGTCCGCTGCGCGAGCCTCGCTCGTCGGCGTCGAAGCGGCTGCCACCGTCGCCGCGCTCATCGCCGAAGCGGGCTCCGCCACGGGCATGACCGCCGTCGCCGGCGGCCCGGCGACCGGCTGCGCCGGCACCGCGGCGTTGGTTGTCCTGTGCCGGAGAGTCTTTCCGCTCACCGGTGCGGTCGTCGGTGTTCTTGCGGGAGTTGGTGTTTCGGGGGTTGGGGTTGTCGGGCCGCATGGGGTCCTTCCGCGGGTTGTGGTCGCGGCGGGGGCGGCCGGGGGGCTGGTGGGTGGAGGTTGCCCGGGTGGGGCGGGTCATTCGACCACCGCGCCGGGTTGGAGGCGGGCGCCACGGGCCCAGTCGAGGGCGGGCATCATGCGTTTGCCTTGGGGCTGGACTTCCGTCAGGCGGACCGCGGTGGTGGCGGTGCCGATGTAGACGCCGGTTTTGCGGACTTCGATGGAGCGTTCGGGGAGGTTTTCCTCGATCAGTTCGACGGGGGCCAGTTTGAGGCGTTTGCCGTCTACTTCGGTCCAGGCGCCGGGGGCGGGGGTCACCGCGCGGATGCGGCGGGAGATGGCCAGGGCGGGCTGGTCCCAGCGGATGTGGCCGGCTTCCGGATCGACCTTGGGGGCGTAGGAGATGCCGTCGAGGGATTGCGGGACCGCTTGCAGGGCACCGGCTTCCACACCGTCGAGGGTGGATTCCAGGAGGTGGGCGCCGCTGTCGGCCAGGCGGGCGAGCAGGTCGCCGGCGGTGTCGGTGACACGGATCTTCTCGGTGATCGTGCCGTACACCGGGCCGGTGTCCAGGCCCTTCTCGATGCGGAAGGTGGAAGCGCCGGTGATCTCGTCACCGGCGAGGATGGCCGCCTGCACGGGGGCCGCGCCGCGCCAGGCGGGCAGCAGCGAGAAGTGCAGGTTGATCCAACCGTGCCGGGGGATGTCGAGGACCGCTTCGGGGAGCAGGGCGCCGTAGGCGACGACGGGACAGCAGTCGGGGGCCAATTCGGTGAGCTGCTCGATGAATTCGGGTTCCGAGGGACGGCGCGGGGTGAATACCGGAATGCCGTGCTCGTCGGCCAGGCGGCCGATGGGCGAACGGGTCACTTTGCGCCCGCGGCCGGCGACCGCGTCGGGCCGGGTGACGACGGCGACCACCTCGTGACGCTCGGACTCGAGCAGCCGCCGCAGCGACGGAACCGCCGGTTCGGGGGTTCCCGCGAAGACCACGCGCATCAGCGACTCCGTTCCCGCGTGGCGATGGACCGGCGGCCGCCGATCTCGGAGGCCGCCAGCGTGGTGATTCCCTGTGTGAACCAAGACGATTCGCGAATGACGCGCATCGCCGCCTTACGCGCGGCCGGTTCCAGCCGCTGCAGGAACAGCACGCCGTCGAGATGATCCGTCTCGTGCTGCACGCACCGCGCCAGCAGCCCGGTGGCCTCGAACTCCACCGGCTTGCCGTCCATGTCGACACCGCTGGCCTTGACCGTCAGCGCCCTGGTGACATCCTCGCGCACACCGGGAATCGACAGACAGCCCTCCGGCCCGGTCTGCGTCTCCTCCCCGACCACCTCGAACACCGGATTGATCAGATGCCCCTGCGCGTCCCCGGTGTCGTAGACGAAGACCCGTAGCCCGACCCCGATCTGCGGGGCCGCCATCCCCACGCCGCCGCTCTCGTACATGGTGTCGGTCAGGTCGGTCACCAGCTGGCGCACCTCCCGATCGAACGTCTCGACCTCCGCCGCGCGAGCGCGCAGGATCGGATCGCCGAACAGGCGGACAGGCTGGATGGTCACGGGCAGCTCCGGGTAGCTAACGAAGATACGGTCGTCTCATTTTACGGACGAGCCGAGGTCCGCCGATTCCGATTGCCCCGCTTCCAGCGTTTCGGCGATGCCGGTGCCCAGTGGCACGTACTCGCAGACCGGCCGGCGGGCATGCGCGGGATCGAGGGTATTGAGCACCACCTGCTGGACCAAGCGGTCGTAAACCATATGAAAATGCCCGGTCAGATTGATCGGGCACAGGTCCTGCAGCACCAGGTTGACGGCCCCGGGACCCCGCAGCGCGATATTGCCGAACGGCTGGATCATTTCATCCACCCGGCTGCCGATGGTGGTGTATCGCACACCGGGCACGGTGTCGCCGCCGGCATTGAGTGCGAGCATGAACGGTGATCCGGCCGCCTGCTGCACCGCCGCCACCGAGGACACCAGCTCGGCGATATCGAAGATGATCGGATGCTCCTCGGCGACGGGGACCAGCCCGTACAGCACGCCGCCGTAGCTGGGCGAGGCGATGCCCACCCACTGGCCGACCTTGGGCGCGCCGCCGAGTTTGTTGATCCAGTAGCGAGTCACGTTGGCGCCCTGGGAGAATCCGACCAGGTCCACCTGCGCGGCCCCGGTCGCGGCGAGCACCTGCTCGACGAAGACCCCGATCTGGGCGGAACTCGTCCAAATGTCCTGGGTGCCGTAGGTGTCGTCACCGGGCTTGCCCCCGTAGTTCACCGCGAAGACGCAGAATCCGGCCGCCACCAGCTGCGGCCCGATGACCGAGTAATCGGAGTACGCCGTCGAATCGGTCCCGTGCGCCAGGATCACCGGCCGGGGGTGGTCGACGCCGGGCCGGCAGCCGAAATCATTGACACCCATCGGGACGGCGTCGGGATGCTCCTCCAGGAAGCGTTTCGCACCGAGATGATCCGGCTGCGGCGGGCCGGGATAGCGGGGTATCGCCATTACCGAACCGGTGACGGGACCGGCCGCGGACACCCCCGACAACACGGACGCCGCGGCGGCCGCACCTATGGCGAAAGCGATCAACGCCTGTCGGGACCGTCCTCCATTCCACTGCACAGCAGCGAGCCTAGCCGTGAAAGCCTGCTTGAAATCGCAGGTGAGGATATGTTTCGTTGATCATTTTCGATGGCCGCGGTGCGGTCGGTCACCCTTAGGAATGCGAGGCGAGGACCACTTCCTTGATGCCCGTCCCGAACGCCACCGGCGCGCACGTCGGCTGCCGGGCGTGGGCGGGATCGAGGGTATTGAGCACGAGCTGCTGCACGTAGGGGTCGTAGACCATGTGGAAGTGCCCGGTCAGATTGTCGGCGCACAGGTCCTGCAGCACCAGATTGGTGGCGCCCGCACCCTTGAGGGCGATGTTCTCGCGCGGCTGGATCATTTCGTCGACCCGGCTGCCGATGGTGGTGTACCGCACGCCGGGCACGGTATCGCCACCGGCATTGAGGGCGGTGATGAACGGCGATCCGGCGGCCTGCTGCACCGCGGCGGTAGAGCTGCCCAGGGCGACGAGGTCGTAGACGATCGGCACCGTGTCGGCGACCGTCACCAGGCCGTACATGACGCCGCCGTAGCTGGGTGAGGCGATGCCCACCCACTGGCCGACCTTGGACGCGCCGCCGAGTTGGTTGATCCAGTAGCGAGTCACGCTGGCGCCCTGGGAGAAACCGACCATGTCCACCTGCGCGGCGCCGGTCGCGGCCAGCACCTGATCGGTGAAAGCGCCGATCTGCGCGGAACTCTGGAACACATCCTCGGTGCCGTAGCTCTTGGCGCCCGCCTTGCCGCCGTAGTTCGGCGCGAAAACGCAGAAGCCGGCCTGCACGAGTTGTGCGCCGATGACGGAATAGTCGGAGTAGGCCGAGGAGTCGGTGCCGTGCGCCAGCACCACCGGGCGCGGATGCTCCGCGCTCGGCTTGCATCCGAAGTCGTTGACGCCCTGCGGCGCCGCGTTCGGGTACTGCTTCAGATACCGCGCGGCCGTCAGATGATCGGTCTGCTGCGGCCCCCACTGGGTGGGCACCACGACCGACCCGGCCGGATCAGCCGTGGCGATGCCCGATTCGATGGGCGCGGCCCCCGCGCCCATCATGACTCCCAGTACGACGACCCCCACCGATGTGATCCGGCGTCGCAGCGCCGGCCACCTCCCAATTCCCATGACCAAATGATGGCGCAGATGTGCCAGAAATCCCTATTCGGAGTTGGCAATTCGACGACATTACTTTTGGGGTGTGTCGTCTTCGGCAAGGATCCGGTAAAGCGACCGGCGCGCCTCGGTGAGCACCTCGGCCGCCTTCTCCGCCTGCGCCGCGGTGCCGACGGAAGCGACCTGGGCGACCGCGCCCATGAGCTGGCCGACCAGCCCGCGAAGATCCAGCGCCTGATCGCCGACGCCGTCCTTCACGTCCTGCCAGGGATCGCCCAGATCGGTGCGATGCTCCTCGACATAGGCCGTGCCGGCCTCGGTGAGCTTGGCGGTCTTGCGACCGGAGACCTTCTCGATGAGCACCAGACCCTCGTCCTCGAGCTGGGCCAGCGCGGGGTAGATGGAGCCGGGGCTGGGCCGCCAGACATCCTGGCTGCGCTCGCGGATCTGCTGGATGAGCTCGTAGCCGTGCATGGGCTTCTCCTGCAACAGCAGCAGGATCGCCGCGCGCACATCGCCGCGCCGGCCACGTCCGCCGCGTCCGCGGCCGCGACCGAAGTGCGGGCCGGGACCGAAACCGGGTCCGAAGCCGCCGGGACCGAAGTCCGGGCCGAAGCCGCGGCCGTGACCGTGGCGGTGCGGGCCGTGCTCGCGGCCGCCGCGCTCACCGCGCGGGCCGCGGCGGAATCGCGGATGTTCGGGGCCCTGCTGCTCTTCGGCGCGCAGTCGCCGCCAGGGGCCGCGGCCCCGTTCCTTGTTCATGTCCATGGGTTCCATGGTGTGCCTCCTCAGGCTTGTCGTTGTTCTTGACAATATCGACGATATATCGGCAATCTATCCAAGACAAGAGTGAGGCGAGACACAAACCGACTGGCCTGGCTTTTTAGCGGCAGCCGTCCAGCAGACCGCGCGAGCGCACGGCCTCGGCCAGGGCGGACGGGCGATCCACCGTGGGCAGCGGATCCACCAGGGCGAACTCACAGCCGAGAACCGTTGCGCCGCCGTCGGCTTCGAGACTGTCGCCCACCATGAGGGCGTTCTCGGGCGCGACGCCGAGGCGTTCCAGCGCGGAACGGAAGATGCGCTCATCGGGCTTCATGGCGCCCACCTCGAAGGAGAGGGCGAAATCGCCGATATATCGATCCCATCCGCGGTCAACGAGCGCCGGGCGGAGATCGAAGGCGATATTGCTGACGACGGCCACGGCCAGGCCGCTCTCGTACAGCGCGCGCAGCACCTGACCGGTATCCGGATACGGCGTCCACGCCATGGGATCGAGCAACCGCTCGTAGAGCTGTTTGGCGGGAACGTCGGGCACGCCGGAGCGCTCCAGCACTTGAAGGTAGGCGGTGCGATGCAGCGCCGGATCGAGATCCCG
This sequence comes from Nocardia sp. IFM 10818, assembly GCF_054655275.1. NCBI lineage: Bacteria > Bacillati > Actinomycetota > Actinomycetes > Mycobacteriales > Nocardiaceae > Nocardia > Nocardia sp. IFM 10818. Next base: position 3,382,247 of record NZ_BAAHJH010000001.1, on the reverse strand, counting down.
GTTCTCCCAAGCGTATTGGCCGGCCTCGTCGAATTCGACGAGTTGCCCGACCGGAGCCGTCATGCGCCGCATGATCTCGGTGATCTCGTGGGTGTCGAGCGGGCGGCCGTCGTTGTCGGTGAGCTCGACCTCCCGGAACTGCGCTTCCTCGAGTCGGAACAGGGTGCCGGAAAAGTCGAAAAGCACTGCCTCGATCGCCATGTCGCCACCCTACACAGCGCACCGCCGGCTATCCGGGCGATGCCCACACTCCTCAACTTGTCTGAGGAGTTTGCTAGGGTGTGGATATGACGGACTCACCGGTGCTCCAGGTCGATGCGGTCGATTTCGTGCGCGAGGGAAACCCCATCCTGCAAGAGGTTTCGCTCATCGTGCGCCCGGGTGAGCATTGGGCGCTGCTCGGGCCCAACGGTGCGGGCAAAACCACCTTGCTACGTATGCTCGGCGCATTCGAGCACCCCACGCGCGGTGCGGTCGCGGTGCTCGGGCACCGGCTCGGCACGGTGGACATGCGCGCGCTGCGCACCGCCATCGGTCATGTCGATCCGCGGCACACCCCGCCCACTCCCCTTTCGGTGCACCAGGTCGTGCTGACCGGGATCACGAATACCGCTGCGCTGGTGCCGCGTTGGGAGCCGGCGGCGGAGCAGCTCGCCGCGGCCGACCGCCTGATCGAGCTGCTCGGACTGTCGCATCGCCACGACGCCCCGTGGCCGATCCTGTCCCAGGGCGAACGCGGTCGCGCGCTCATCGCCCGCGCGCTCATGCCCAGTCCCCGCCTGCTGCTGCTCGACGAGCCCGCCACCGGTCTGGATCTGGCCGGGCGCGAGCAGCTCCTCGAACGCGTCGACCGCTTGCAGCGCGCTCACCCGGACCTGGCATCGGTCCTGGTCACGCACCATCTGGAGGAACTGCCGCCCGGCACCACGCACGCCCTGCTGCTGCGCGGCGGGCGCGTGGTCGCGGCCGGGCCGGTGGACGAGGTCGTCACCACCGAGCACATCAGCGCCTGCTTCGAGCACCCGGTCCGGATCGTGCGCGCCGACGGGCGCTGGAGTGTGCGCCCGGCGCAATCGGCTTACAGCTGAAGGGAATCGATCCACCGCTCCAAGCGGTGACCCTCGGCCTCCATCATGGCCGGATCCCGAAATGTGTTGGTGAGCAGCGAGATCCCCTGATACGCGGCGAGCAGTGCCACCGCCAGCTCCCGCGCGTCGTCGCGGCCCATGGCCCGGAACTGCGTCTCGATCCAGTCCAGCAGCCCGCGCATGACCTCGGCCAGTTCCTGATCGAGCCCATCGGCGCGCTTGTCCAGCTCGGTGGCGAGAGTGCCCGACGGACAACCGTATTCGGCCGCCAGCTCACGCTGCTCCACCCAGCCGCGCACCAGCCCTTTGAGCCGTTCGGCCGGGTCCTCGTCCCGCTCCAGAACCGCGATGACCTCGCGCATGGTCCGGTCGTGCGCACCGATGGCCGCCTGGATCAGCTGATCCTTGGTTTTGAAGTAGTAGTAGACATTGCCCACGGGCACCTCGGCGACGCGGGCGATATCGGCGATGGTCGTCTTCTCCACGCCCCGCTCGTAGAAGACCTGCGCCGCCGCCGCGGCCAGCCGCTCCCGCTTGCCGCCGCGCGGACTCCCCGCTCGAGTCACTGAGTTAGTCACCCAACTGACTATAGACAACCGCGCGGGGATGCTCTACCGTTCGTTGTTAGTCAGCCAACTAACTCAGGAGTAAGACAGATGATCGTGGTGACCGGAGCGACCGGAAACGTCGGCAGCGCATTGGTGCGGATGCTCGCCGAGGCGGGCGAACAGGTGACGGCGGTGTCCCGCCGCGCGCCCGCGGACCTGCCCGAGGGCGTGCGGCACGTGGCCGCCGACCTGACCGATGTGACGAGTCTGCCCGGAGCCCTCGACGGAGCGAAGCGGCTGTACCTGCTCTTCGCACCGGGTTCCTTCGAGGCGGATGTACCGGCCGTCCTTGCGGCGGCCGCGCAGGCGGGGGTGCGGCGCGTCGTGCTGCAGTCCTCCCAGGGCGTGGCCACCCGGCCGGACAGCGTCTCACACGGGCAACTCGGCAAGGCCATCGAGGTCGCCGTCCAGGAATCCGGGCTCGAGTGGACAATCCTGCGCCCGGGCGGTTTTCAGTCCAATATGTTCGCCTGGGCCGAGCAGGTCCGCAGCGAGCGCACCGCTGCCGCGCCCTTCGGTGATGTCGGCATTCCCTTCGTGGATCCGGCGGACATCGCCGCCATGGCCGCCGTCGTCCTGCGCGAGGACGGCCACGCCGGCCGGATCTACACACTGACGGGGCCGGTCGCCGAGTCGCCGCGCGAGCGCGCCCGGGTGCTGGCCGAAATGCTCGGCGAGCCCGTGCAATTCCTCGAGCAGACTCCGGAGGAGGCGCACGAGCAGATGCTGAAGTTCATGCCACCCGAGGTCGTCGACACCACCCTCGCGGTCCTCGGCTCCCCCACCGAGGACGAGCTGCGCATCAGCCCCGATATCGAACAGGTCCTGGGTCGCGCGCCTCGCCCGTTCGCCGCCTGGGCGCAGCGCCATATCCCCGCCTTCCGCTGAACCAGCCGCCTACACCGCCGGGACCCAGTTGCCGTGGAATCCGGCGGGTACCCGGTGCGGCAGGTGAATGCTCGCGACCGTGTCGAGGGTCCCGGCATCCAGGATGGCGAGGTCGCTGCGATCGGTTCCGGCATCGTAGACGAAGCCCATGAGTACACCCTCGTCTTCGGCGGCCTCGGCGGCGGCGGGTTCGAAGACGAACTCGCCCAGCTGTTTTCCCGCGCCGAACGACCGGGAGACGGTCGTCGAGTTGACCAGATCGTGTTTGTACAGAGTGGATTCGCCGTGCAAGCCGGGCCCGGCGGCGGGCGCGTAGCCGAAGCGGTGCCGCTTGCCGATCAGGCGCTCGTCGATGCGCGGGAATTCCTGGGCGCGATCGTCGAACCGGGACTGCCGGACCTTGCCCGCGGTCAGATCGACCTCCCAGCGATCCAGGGCGGGCGCGCCCTCCTCGGGACCGAATTGGCTGGTATCGAACATCTTCGGATACCGGACCACGTCGAGGACGATGGTGTCGCCGTCGTCGTAGGCGTTCATGGGATGGAAGACATAGCAGGGCTCGATCTCGAACCAGCGCACCGACGCCGCCGTTCCCGCGCGCGGCATGACCCCGATGCGCGCCTGGTACTTGGGATTCCAGCTGTAGGGCAGCCGCCGGTCGCGGGGCGGCGCGGCCGGTCGGGGCGGGCTGGGGATGCGCACGCGGCCGATGAGGGCCGACAGCAGCAGCCGGGCGGGCAGCCGCATCCAGCGCGGCACCGACATCTCGGCCACCCGGCGCATATCGAAGGTGACCGGCAGGTCGTAGAGCACGACGTACTTCTCGGTGAGGGAGAAGTCGTGCATCATCGGCGATCCGCCGACCTCGATATCCACCGTGCGCCGGGCCCGGCCGTCGACCCCGATCACCGAGTACTGCACCGACTTCGGGCTCCGGAACGCATACGACACCGCGTGCAGTTCACCGGTCTCCGGATCGCGTTTGGGATGTGCGGTGTAGCCGCCGCTCAGGGTGCCGTCGAAATCGCAGACACCGACGGTGTCGAGTTCCTCGGACAGCTCGTAGTTGGCCGCACCTCCTTCCACCAGGGCGAGGGTGCGCCCGTTGTGCCCGATCACGCTCGTGTTCGCGCCGATTCCGAACCCGTCGCCCGGGTCGACCACCGGCGTCTCACCGAGCGCGGCCGAGGTCATCGGACCGCGCACCCAGCGATTGCGATACCACTCCGCCCGTCCCTCGCGCAGGCGGACGCCGTGCACCATGCCGTCGCCGGTGAACCAGTGATAGAGATTCGGATCGATCTCGCCGATGGGATTGGGGCCATTGCGGAGGTAACGGCCGTCGAGGTGATCGGGAATCGTTCCGGTGACCGATAATTCGGTCAGGGTGTATTCGTGCTGGATCGGGGCGAAACCACCCTCGAGATAGCGATTGCCCATCGCAGGGCCTCCTGCCTGAATAACAGCGCTATTCCCACCAGCCTAACGCCGCTGCCGGCGGCCGCGGATCAGCCGATATCGATCGGATCGATCTGGACCCGCAGCGGGTCATCGGATTTGTGGGTGCTGCGCACGGCCTGCGCGGCAGTCAGCGCACGGGCCAGCGCGGAGCCCGCCGAGCGGTCGACGCGCAGGATCATGCGTTCCACCTCGGCCGGAGAATCCCCGCCGCTGAACGGCTTTCGCGCGCCGAATGGCAAGGGGACCGGTCCGAGCACCTCGACGAAGTCGGGAAGCTTTGCCTCGGTGAGCAATTCGGCGATGGAGTCGGTGGTGCCGTCGATGGCGGCCAGTCGCACGGCGGGCGGGAACCGCACCTCCGTGCGGCCGGACAGCTCGATCTGCGCGTGCCACACCGGATCCCAGCGCAACAGCGCCTGCACGGTGGGCAACGTGGGTTCGGCCATGACCAGGGCCTGTCCCTTGGGCCGCACCAGCGCTGTCGCGGACATCCAGCGCCGCAATGTGTCCTCGGCCGCCCGCAGATCGGCGCGCCCCAGCAGTGCCCAGCCGTCGAGCAGCAGCGCGACGCCGTACCCACCGGGCACCGTCGGCTCGGCCCCAATGGTCGCCACCACCACCTGCGGTCCGGGCGGCACCTCGCTCAGCACGTTCCCGCCCCCGGATCCGCGCACCGGCACCCCGGGAAAGGCCCGCCCCAATTCCTCGGCGGTGCGCGCCGCACCGATCACGACCGCCCGCAGCGCCCGCGATCCGCACGCCCCACAGCGGAAGGCGGGCTCGGTCTTTCCACACCACCGGCAGGTCGGGCTGTGCGCGACCTCCGCCCCGCCCCTGGCCACACTCGCGGCCACACCGACCTCCCTGGCCGAACGCCGAGCGCCGTCGCCACCGGCAGAACGCCCGGCACCGTCGCCACCGGCAAAGCGCCGATCGCCATCGCCCACGGACGAACGCCCGGCACCACCGCCGCGGGTGGAACCCGGCGCACCGGTGCCACCATTATTCGACCGAGGCGGCGATGGCTTGGACCCGTTGTCCGGCAACGCCAATGGGCCATTGCAGTGCCGGCAGCGCGCCGGTGTCCGGCACTTCGCGCACGACAGCGCGGGAATGTACCCACGGCGCGGCACCTGCACGAGCACCGGAGCCCCCTCGGCCAGCGCGCGTTTGGCCGCCATGAACGCCTCACCTGGAATCCGCACGGCCTTCGCGATCGGATCCCGCTCCAACGCCACATCGGTATCCCCCGGTGCCTTGATCCGAGGCATGACCGCCCGCAGATCAGCGCGATCGGCGAGCAAGTCGTGCGCCCACCCGGATTCGACGATCGCCTGCACCTCGGCCGTCCGCGCGAACCCGCCCGCGACAAACGCCGCCCCGGTCTCGTGCGCCCGCAGCATCGCCACTTCCCGCGCATGCGGATACGGCGCACGGGGTTCCGCGAACGTATCGTCCCCGTCATCCCAAATGGCAATAAGCCCAAGATCTTTCACCGGCGCGAACACCGAACTCCGCGTCCCCACCACAATGCGGGCCGTCCCCCGCAGGGCCGCCAGCCACCGCCGATACCGCGCCGAAGGCCCCAACCCCGCCGCCAACCCGACCGCCGACTCCCCCACCAACGCAACGCATTCCCCCAGCACCCGATCCAAATCCCGCTGATCCGGCACCATCAGCACCGCACTGCGCCCACCACCGACGACAACGGCCGCCATCTCCGCCAGCCGCCGCGCCCAATCCTCCCCCGGCAACGCCTGCCATGCCGCCCGCGGCCCCCGCCCCGCAGCCAGCGCGCCCAGGAACGACCGCCCGTGTACATACCTCCCCCACGCCGGAAAGTCTTCCGGCCGCGCCTTCGAGGCGGCTACATCGGAGTTGAGCGTTTCCGAGGTTCTGGCCGGGGCCACTCCACTGCCCGCAGCGGCGTCTCCGCCCGGCTCGTCGCCGTCGGCAACGCTGCCTGCACCGTCCGCCACCGCATCGGTTGACCGGTCCGCGGCCGCCGCCACCGTCGGCTCTGCCGAATCCCCTCCTGCCAGAGACATGTGGGGCGCGTGTGTCGCGCTCCCCCCGCCGGCCGCGTTCACTTCGACGACCAGAGCGGCAGCGGCCTCGGCTCCCCGCCGCATATCTGCCGAGCCGGTTGTGCCCGCGATAGCGCCTCGGGCACCATCAGCGACGGCACCGGACTCGCGGGCGAGATTCGCGCGGGAAGCGCCTTCGGTCGCACCGGCCGCCGGTTCATGCGCCACGGAATCACCCTCTGACGCACGATTTTCGGTGGACGCAGGGACCTGCGCTGCGGTCGCGGCAGCACCACCAACTGCTTCCGAACCGAGAATCTCGGGCGAAACGTGCTCCGCGGCAACGCCGGGCTCGGCCGCGGGAGCGTCACGTGACGGAGCGTCCGCTGTGTCGGGCGCGGCGGCTGTCGAGCTCGCGGGCGAAGGGTCTTCTGGTGCAAGCGGATCGGAGGCGGGGGTTGGGGGTATGGCCTGGAGCTCGGTGTTTCCGGTGGCCTTCTTGCGGCGGGATTTCGGCTTCGCGGGGGGTTTGGTTTGCCCCTCGGTTTCGACCTTGGCGTGACGGGGTGGGATGGCCAGGCGGAGGACGTCGGCGCGGGTGCCGGCGTAGCGGGCCGCGACTGCCGTGATGAGGCGGAGGATTTCGGGGGTGAGGACGCGTTCGGGGGAGACCACGCGGTCCAGGGGCATGAGTTTGCCCGTGTGGGTGGTGGTTTCGAGGCGTTCGAGAAGGTAGCCGTCGACGAGGCGGCCGGAGAAGCGGACTCGTACGCGGACGCCGGGTTGGGCGTCGGCGTCCATCTCGGGTGGGACGAGGTAGTCGAAGTCCCGGTCGAGGTGTGCCGGTTCCAGCAGCGGGAGCACCCGCGCGATGGGGCGTCCCGCCGCTGCTGGTTCCGTGTGGGCCAATTACAGACCGGCGGCCGCGCGCAGCTTGTCCGCGCGGTCGGTGCGCTCCCAGGGCAGGTCCACGTCGGTGCGGCCGAAGTGGCCGTACGCGGCGGTGGGGCCGTAGATGGGGCGCAGCAGATCCAGGTCGCGGATGATGGCGCCGGGACGCAGGTCGAAGACCTCGCCGATGGCGGCGGAGATCTTGGCGGGATCGATCTGCTCGGTGCCGAAGGTCTCCACGAACAGGCCGACCGGGGCGGCCTTGCCGATGGCGTAGGCGACCTGGACCTCGACACGCTCGGACAGCCCGGCCGCGACGACGTTCTTGGCGACCCAGCGCATGGCGTAGGCGGCCGAGCGGTCCACCTTCGACGGATCCTTGCCGGAGAACGCGCCGCCGCCGTGCCGGGCCATACCGCCGTAGGTGTCGACGATGATCTTGCGGCCGGTCAGGCCGACGTCGCCCATGGGACCGCCGAGCACGAACTTGCCGGTCGGGTTGACCAGCAGGCGAATATTGGAGGTGTCCAACGGGTTCGGCAGCGCCAGCTCCGACAGCACCGAGTCGACGACCTTCTCCCGGATGTCCGGGGTGAGCAGGTTGTCGAGATCGATATCGGCGGCGTGCTGGGTGGAGATGACCACCGTGTCCAGGCGCACCGGCTTGTCACCCTCGTATTCGATGGTGACCTGGGTCTTGCCGTCCGGACGCAGGTACGGCAGCACACCGGACTTGCGGACCTCGGTCAGGCGGCGCGAGAGCTTGTGCGCCAGCGAGATCGGCAGCGGCATGAGCTCCGGGGTCTCGACGGTGGCGTAGCCGAACATCAGGCCCTGATCGCCCGCGCCCTGGCGCGCGATCTCATCGTCCTCGCCGCCGACGCGGGCCTCGTGCGAGGTGTCCACGCCCTGGGCGATATCCGGCGACTGCGCGCCGATGGCGACGTTCACGCCGCAGGAGGCGCCGTCGAAACCCTTTGCGGAGGAGTCGTATCCGATCTCCAGAACCTTCTCGCGCACGATGGTCGGGATATCGGCGTAGGCCGAGGTGGTGACCTCGCCGGCCACATGGACCTGGCCGGTGGTCACCAGGGTCTCCACCGCCACGCGGCTGCGCGGATCGGCCGCGAGCAACGCGTCGAGAATGGAATCGCTGATGGCGTCACAGATCTTGTCCGGATGACCCTCGGTCACGGACTCACTGGTGAATAGGCGGCTGCCAGACGTGCGCACAGTTGTTCCCTCTCCCTGAACGGGTTTCTCGTATCGGCCTGCGACAGTAGCGCCCGAGCGCCCCTGCACAACCCTTTGTCTCAGACTATTCCAAACGTATTACCGCGTGGGCCACGCGAGTGTTCCCGCCACGCCGCACCCTGATGACGGTGCGGTTGCGTCTCGGACAGTTGCCTGCCGAGTGCGGCGGGTGCGCCGAGGGCTCTCAGCGCGGTTGCGGGCGCCGAGGGCTCTCAGCGCGGCGCCGAGGGCTCTCAGCGCAACAGCGGACCGAGTGCGTCCAGCACCCGGCTCGCGAGCAAGGCCTTGGATCCGTGGTCCAGGGCGATCTCGGTGCCGTCGGCCCCGAGTAGCCAGCCGTCATTGTGGTCCACCTCGAAGGCTTTCCCCTCGCCGACGGCGTTCACGACCAGCAAATCGCAGCCCTTGCGGGCCAGTTTGGCTCTGGCGTGGGTGAGCACATCGCCGTGCTCGTCACCGGTCTCGGCGGCGAAGCCGACGATCGCGGTACCCGCGAGCAGACCGTCCCGGCGCGATTGCACCAGTCCGGCAAGAATATCGGGAGTCTTGGACAATTCGATCGAATTCGGTTCGCCCGCACCCTTTTTGATCTTCGCGGCGGCCACGTTCACCGGCCGGAAGTCGGCCACCGCGGCGGCCATGATGACCGCGTCCGCGCCCAGCGCGTGCTTGTCGACGGCGACCTTCAGCTGTTCGGCGGTGGTCACGTGCACGACCTCGACACCGGCCGGGGGCTCCAGGCCGATGGTGTTGCCCGCGATGAGCGTCACGTGCGCGCCGCGCTGGGCGGCCAGCCGCGCGAGCGCGTAGCCCTGCTTGCCGGAGCTGCGATTGCCGAGGAAGCGCACCGGATCCAGCGGTTCGCGCGTACCACCGGCGGACACCACGACGCGGCGGCCCTCCAGATCGCGCGGAATCGCGTCGGCGCGCTCCTGCAGCAGCATGGCCAGGCCGAAGATCTCCTCCGGCTCGGGCAGCCGGCCCGGTCCGGTATCGGCGCCGGTCAACCGGCCGTGCGCGGGCTCCATGACAATGGCCCCGTGCGCGCGCAGCGTCGCGACATTGGCGACGGTGGCGGGATGCTCCCACATCTCGGTGTGCATCGCGGGCGCGAACAGCACCGGACATCGGGCGGTCAGAAGTGTGGCGGTGAGCAGATCGTCCGCGCGGCCGGAGGCGGCGCGCGCCATGAGATCCGCGGTCGCGGGGGCGATGACCACCAGGTCGGCCTCTTGTCCGAGGCGGACGTGCGGCACCTCCGGCACATCGGCGAACACCCCGGTATTGACCGGATTGCCGCTGAGCGCCTCGAAGGTGGCCTTGCCGACGAACTGCAGCGCCGACTCGGTGGGAATGACGCGCACCTCGTGGCCGGTCTCGGTGAACCGGCGCACGAGGGCGCAACTCTTGTATGCGGCGATTCCGCCGCCGACACCGACGATGACCCGGGTCACCGCATGCCCCGGGTGAATTCGTTCGTCACTACGCCTCCAGCGCCGTAGTAGAGATGTCCTGCTCGGGTCCTACTCGCCTTCGGAGTGTTCCAGCAGGTCGGCGTGGATCTCGCGCATGGCCACCGACAGCGGCTTCTCCTGCAGACCCGGCTCCACCAGCGGGCCGACGTATTCGAGAATGCCGTCGCCGAGCTGGTTGTAGTAGTCGTTGATCTGCCGGGCCCGCTTGGCCGCGTAGATGACCAGCGCGTACTTGGACGAGGTGCGCTCCAGCAGCTCGTCGATCGGCGGGTTGGTCAGGCCGACCGGAGTGTCGTATGCCGGGGCTGCCTTCATGTCCGTACTCACTAGAGAGGCTCCTGCGGGGTTGTCGTCGGAACGGATCAGAACCGGCCCCCTCCCCTGCTGATCGATCAAGAGAGGCGGGGAGCCGGTGGTCGCGGCTCACCCGGACGGGCTCACCGCGATTTTGTGCTAACGAACAACGATACCAACCGCTCGCAGGCGCTGGTCACCTCGTCGTTCACGATGACGATGTCGAACTCGTCACATGCCGCCAATTCCGTCTTGGCGGTTTGCAGCCTGCGCTCTATCACTTCGGGCGATTCGGTGCCCCGCGACCGCAGTCGCGACACCAGCTCGTCCCAGCTCGGCGGGGCCAGGAAGACCAGCAGGGCCTCCGGCATCGCCGTGCGGATCGAGCGCGCGCCCTCGAGGTCCACCTCGATCAAAACCGGGTGTCCGGACGCGAGCGCCTCCCGGACCGGTGCGGCCGGGGTTCCCGACCGTTGCAACCCACCGTGGATATCGGCCCATTCGAGAAGTTCATCCGCCGCGATCATGGCGTCGAATGTCTCTCGGGACACGAATCGGTAGTCGCGTCCGTCGACCTCCCCGGGCCGCGGGGCCCGGGTGGTGGCCGACACACTGAAAACCAATTCGGGGAGCCGTTCGCGCACGCAGCGCACGACGGTGGACTTGCCGACGGCCGAGGGGCCGACCAGTACTACCAGTCGACCCTTCCGAGTGTGTTCGACCACCCTCGGATTATTCGGCGCTGAAGTCGAACCGGGCCAGCAGCGCCTTACGCTGCCGGTCGCCCAGTCCGCGCAGGCGGCGAGTGGGAGCGATCTCCAGTTCGCTCATGATTTCGGCCGCCTTGACCTTGCCCACCTTCGGCAGAGCCTCGAGCAGAGCCGACACCTTCATCTTGCCGAGAACTTCATCCTTCTCGGCATCGGCAAGGACCGTCTTCAGATCGGTACCGCCACGCTTCAAGCGCTCCTTGAGCTCCGCCCGAGCGCGGCGAGCGGCAGCCGCCTTCTCCAAAGCAGCGGCGCGCTGCTCGTCAGTCAGCTGGGGAAGGGCCACGGTTCCTCCGTCTCATCGTTCATTGCATCTACTCCCGCCGGTAACCCAGCGGTCTCAGCGACCGTACCCACGCCGCCCGGCGATTGCGAACCCACCCCCCAGGTCAGCGCAAGATTCCGGGCACGACCAGGCCGGAAGCACATCCTTGCGGGCCGGGCTCGACCGGGCGTGCGAATCCGCTCGCCACAACCGCGAATATCCTTGCCACCAGGGCTTTTTCGGGTTCGGCAGGGGTGGGCGCAGGAGTTGTGCGGGCACCCGCAGAAACCGTGACCGAGCTGTAATCACGCGACCTGGAACTTTCTCGGATTTATCGGCGTGTCGGGCGATTCCGCACCGCGTGTCGCGCATCACGCGGACCGATTGAACGACCTCCGAGCCACATGATGCACAGTCGTAGTAATGCCCGATTCCGCCGCAGGTCGGGGCCTCGCGACACCCCCGGAGGGCCCTTTCCGGCCCCTGGAACGCCCACTCGCGGGCGAAACCACCGCGCCGTGAGTTTCCGGGCGTTCCGCAGCAGCACGGCCGCGAGACGAGCGATCAGGACATGTGTTCGATCCCGGCTACGATGTCCGGCATGACCAGTGTCCGCGACCGTCTGCTCGCGACCATCGCCGGGCAGCTCGGCAATCCGCACGGCCTGCTCGGCAAAGGCGTTGCGCTGCTGCTCAACCGGGGCAATCTCGCGGCGATCACGGCCGCGGTCGAGGCCACCGGCCTCACCACCGGCAATACCGCCGCCGATATCGGATTCGGCGGCGGCGCGGGGCTTCCGCTGCTGCTCAACCGGGTCGGCGTCGACGGCGCGGTGCACGGCATCGAGATCTCGCAGGACATGCTGGACCGGGCGCGGTCGCGCTTCCCGGGCGATATCGCCACCGGCCGGTTACGCCTCGCCGAGGGGTCGCTGACCTCGCTCCCGCTGCCCGACGACGGCCTGGACGCCGCCATCACGGTCAACACGATCTACTTCGTCCCGGATCTGCCCGCGGCGGTGGCCGAGCTGGTGCGCGTGGTCCGCCCCGGCGGCCGGCTGGTCGTCGGCATCGGCGACCCGGACGCCATGGCCAAAATGCCGTTCACCCCATACGGTTTCACGCTGCGCCCGGTATCCGAAGTCGTCGATGCCCTGGAGGCCGCGGGCTGCACCGTCGAGCGCAGCGACCTGCCCCAGAAACCGATTCCGCACCGCCTGCTCATCGCCACGCCGAAGTAGGCGCGCCTCGATCAGCGGACGGGCCAGATCGCCTTCACGCGCGCCGCTTCCTCGGCGGCCTGGCGGACGGCCGCGTCGTAGGCGGGCTGGAACGCGGCACTGCTGAACAGGTCGTACCCGATCGCGGCAATGGATTCCGCGTCCGGCACCACGAACAGTGAAGCGGCCTCGCCGAGTTCGGTATCGCGCGCACCGCGCGGGAACAGGTGGGCCAGCGGCTCGATCACGACGATCACTTCCGCGCCCACCGCCAGATCGGCATTGATCGAGGTGCGCAGGCCGCCGTCGAAGTAGCGATCACCCTCGATCGGAATCGGCGGGAAGACACCGGGCACACAGGTGCTGGCGGCGAGTGCGGCGCCCAGCGGCACCCCGTCCGCGCGGGTCCACACCCGCAGCTCACCGGTGAGCGCGGAGACGCTGGTGACCAGCAGCTCCGTGCGCGGCCACGCGTCGGTGCCGACCAGATCGCGAATGCGCCCGATGTGATCGCCCGGATCGCCGAGATCCATCTCCAGCGTGCGCGCTCCCGCCCGCCGCCGAGCCTCCACCGGCTCGATCCCGGGCGTGGACAGAATGCCCAGGATCTCCATGAACCCGGACTGATCCGCCGCGATCGGCGCGGCCTCCCCCGGCGCCGGAACAACCAGTCGGCTCATATCGCCGTCATCGGCCAGCACCGCACCGACGACCGCGCCCGCGGAAGTCCCGATGATCGTGTCCGCGAGCGCGAGATCGATACCGGCGTCCCGCAATCCGGTGAGCAATCCGGCCATCCAGCAGATGCCGACCGCACCACCTCCCCCGAGCACGAGCGTGTGACGAGATGCGTTGGATGGCACGGCGGCAGACATGCAATCACGGTACCGGAGCGCACTTCTCCGGTTGACCGTTTCGCGAGCCGCCCCGAATCAGTTGCTCTGCACGGCGATTCGAATGCCGAGACCGACCATCAGCGTGCCCATGGCGGCGTCGAGAGCACGGCGGACGCGCTGGCGGGTGAAGATGTGGCGCAGCGCGCCGACGCCCACGGCGAGGGTGGCGAACCAGGCGATATTGGCGACGGCGCAGACCACGGCGAGTTCCAGGGTCCCGAGGGCGGTGGGGTCGGCGGGGAGGAACTGCGGGACGAGCGCGATGAAGAAGACCGCGCACTTGGGGTTGAGCAGGTTGGTGAGCAGCCCCTGCCGGAAGGTCACGGCCGCACTGGGACCCGCGGCGCCGGATTTCGATTCGGGGACATAATCGCCGCGGCGGGCGGCCAGCAGGGCGCGGATGCCGAGGTAGGCGAGATACAGCGCGCCGACGAGCTTCACGACGGTGTAGGCCATGGCCGAGGCGGCGAGCAGCCCGGCAATGCCGACCGCCGTCACCAGGGACCAGACGAACACACCGGCCGCGATCCCCGCGGCGGTGGCGATGCCCGCGCGCCGGCCGGAGACGGCGGAATTGCGGACGACCACGAGGAAATCGGGGCCGGGGGTCATGGAGCCGAGCACGATCACTCCGGCCAGGGTGAGAATCTGAGCGGTCGACAGCATTGGGACAGCCTAAGCCGGAACGCCGGAACCCGGGACACCATGTGCCCCGGGTTCCGGTGGATCGACGCCGACCAGGCGAATCAGCGCTGGAGGAAGGCGAATTCGTCGGTCAGTTCGGCCACGCGCTCGTGCAGGGCGGCGACCGAGGGGCCGGACTTGAGAACCTCGCGGGAGACGTTCGGCACGACCGCGCCCAGATCGCTCGCGGGGACCAGCTTCCGGATGGAGTCCGCGCCGCCGCCCTGTGCGCCCACGCCCGGCATGAGGATGGGGCCGTTGAGGGCGGACAGGTCGGGGGCCTCGGTCAGGGTGGCGCCCACGACGACGCCGACCGAACCGAATTCGGCGCCCGCATTGGCGGCGGCCGCGTCGTCGACCATGCGCTGGGCGATGGTGCGGCCGTCGGAGCCGGTGATGCGCTGGAGTTCCGCGCCCTCCGGGTTCGAGGTGGCCGCCAGCACGAAGACGCCGCGGTTGTTCATCCGCGCCAGCTCCAGAGCCGGTGCGAGGGAACCGAATCCGAGATACGGGGAGACGGTGACCGCATCGCTGGCCAGGGGGCCGTAGCCGAGCCAGGCGTGGGCGTAGGCGTCCATGGTGGAGCCGATATCGCCGCGCTTGGCGTCGGCGAGCACCAGGGTGCCCGCGGCGCGCAGGGTCGCGATGGCCTCCTCCAGTACCGCGATGCCGCCGGAGCCGTAGGTCTCGAAGAAGGCCACCTGGGGTTTGACCAGGGCGACCCGCCCGGCGAAGGCGGCGACGCAGGCGTCGGCGAACCGCGCCAGGCCGTCCACGTCCTCGGTCAGGCCCCAGGCCCGCAGCAGCGGCGGGTGCGGGTCGATGCCCACGCACAGCGGACCGTGTTTGCCCATCGCCTCCCGCAGCTGCACACCGAATGTCGTCATCGGGTCAGCCCCGCAGGGTGGCGTGGAGTTCCTGCAGGGACCGCACGCCGATGCCGCCGTTGATGGTGGCCTCGATGCCCTGCACGGCGGCCGCGGCGCCCTGGACGGTGGTGATGCACGGGATGTTCGCGCCCACCGCGGCGGTGCGGATCTCGTAGCCGTCCACGCGGGGCCCGTTGTTGCCGTACGGGGTGTTGAAGACGATGTCGACCTCGCCGTCGCGGATCATGTCCACGATGCTCGGCATCAATTCGGACCCGTCCGCGGTGCTGGAACGACCCTCCGCAAGCCCCGGGTCGGAGTGCTTGCGCACCCGCTCGCACGGAATACCGTTGCGGCGCAGCATTTCCGCCGTGCCGTCGGTGGCCAGGATGCGGAAGCCCAGGTCGTGCAGGCGCTTGACCGGGAACACCATGGCGCGCTTGTCGCGGTTGGCGATGGACACGAAGGCGGTGCCCTCGGTCGGCAGCGAACCGTAGGCGCCGGCCTGCGATTTGGCGAAGGCGGTGCCGAAATCGGCGTCGATGCCCATGACCTCGCCGGTGGACTTCATC
This sequence comes from Nocardia sp. IFM 10818, assembly GCF_054655275.1. Taxonomy (NCBI): domain Bacteria; kingdom Bacillati; phylum Actinomycetota; class Actinomycetes; order Mycobacteriales; family Nocardiaceae; genus Nocardia; species Nocardia sp. IFM 10818. The sequence goes on along the minus strand of NZ_BAAHJH010000001.1, from coordinate 3,366,986 downwards.
TCCGGCGAGAGCAGCGAGTCGATGCCGGAGCCGTCCGGGCGGCGGAAGCGGTGGAAGGGCAGGACCGCTTCCTTGACCGCGACCGGCGCGTCGAACGGGGCGTGGCCGCCGTCGCCCTCGGCCGGGAGCAGGCCCTCCTTGCGGAGTTCGGCGATGGTGGCGCCCAAGGCGATGCGCGCCGCGGCCTTGGCCAGCGACACCGCGGTGGCCTTGGAGACGAACGGCACGGTGCGGCTGGCGCGCGGGTTGGCCTCGAGGACGTAGAGCACATCGTCCTTGAGCGCGTACTGCACGTTCAACAGGCCCTTGACGCCGATGCCCTTGGCCAGCGCGGCCGTCGAGCGGCGCACGGCCTCGATATCGCTGCGGCCCAGGGTGATCGGCGGGAGCGCGCACGCGGAGTCGCCGGAGTGGATGCCGGCCTCCTCGATGTGCTCCATGACGCCGCCCAGGTAGACCTCCTCGCCGTCGCACAGGGCGTCGACGTCGATCTCGATGGCGTCTTCCAGGAACCGGTCGATGAGCACCGGGCGGTCCGGGCTGATATCGGTGGCGCGGGAGATGTAGCCCTCGAGAGTGGCCTCGTCGTAGACGATCTCCATACCGCGGCCGCCCAGCACGTAGGACGGGCGCACCAGCACCGGGTAGCCGATCTCGGCGGCGATCTTCTTGGCCGCGTTGAAGGTGGTGGCGGTGCCGTACTTCGGAGCCGGAAGACCCGCGGCGACCAGGACATCGCCGAATTCGGCGCGGTCCTCGGCCAGGTCGATGGCGGCCGCGGAGGTGCCGACCACCGGGACGCCGGCATCGGTCAGGCGCTGCGCCAGGCCGAGCGGGGTCTGGCCGCCGAGCTGGCAGATGACGCCGGTGACTGTGCCGGACTCGGTTTCGGCGTGGTACACCTCGAGCACGTCCTCGAAGGTGAGCGGCTCGAAGTAGAGGCGGTCGGCGGTGTCGTAGTCGGTCGACACGGTCTCCGGATTGCAGTTGACCATGATGGTCTCGTAGCCCGCGTCCGAGAGCGTCTGCGCGGCATGCACACACGAGTAGTCGAACTCGATGCCCTGGCCGATGCGGTTGGGGCCGGAGCCGAGGATGATGACCTTCTCGCGCTCCCGCTGCGGCGCGACCTCGGATTCCGCGGCGGGATCGAGCTCGTAGGCCGAGTAGTGGTACGGGGTCTTGGCCTCGAATTCGGCGGCGCAGGTGTCGACGGTCTTGAACACCGGGCGGATGCCGAGCCGGTGCCGCAGCGCCCGCACGCCGTCCTCGCCCGCGAGTTCCGGTCGCAGCGAAGCGATCTGGCGATCGGACAGGCCGTAGTGCTTGGCGGTGCGCAGCAGCGGCTCGTCCAGCACGGCGGCGTCGATGATCTCCTGGCGCAGTTCCACCAGTCCGGCGACCTCGGCCACGAACCACGGGTCGATGCCCGAGGCGGCGGCCACGTCCTCGATGCTCGCGCCCAGGCGCAGCGCCCGCTCCACCTGGTAGATGCGGCCCTCGGTGGGAACCTTCAGGTCGTCGAGAACGGCCTGCGGATCGGTCCACTCGCCGTCGGGCTGGGTCCAGAAGCCGACGGCCTTGGTCTCCAGCGAGCGCAGCACCTTGCCGAGGGCCTCGGAGAAGTTGCGGCCCAGCGACATCGCCTCGCCCACCGACTTCATGGTGGTGGTCAGCGTGGTGTCGGCGCCCGGGAACTTCTCGAAGGCGAACCGCGGCGCCTTGACGACCACGTAGTCGAGCGTGGGCTCGAAACAGGCCGGGGTCTCCTTGGTGATGTCGTTGACGATCTCGTCGAGGGTGTAGCCGATGGCCAGCTTGGCGGCGATCTTGGCGATGGGGAAACCCGTTGCCTTGGAAGCCAATGCCGACGAGCGGGACACGCGCGGGTTCATCTCGATGACGATGAGGCGGCCGTCGCGCGGGTCGACGGCGAACTGGATGTTGCAGCCGCCGGTGTCGACGCCGACCTCGCGCAGGATGGCGATGCCCAGATCGCGCATCTTCTGGTATTCGCGGTCGGTGAGGGTCATGGCCGGGGCGACGGTGACCGAGTCACCGGTGTGCACGCCCATCGGGTCCACGTTCTCGATCGAGCAGACGATGACCACATTGTCATTGCGGTCGCGCATGAGCTCGAGCTCGAATTCCTTCCAGCCCAGGATGGATTCCTCGATGAGCACGTTCGCGGTGGGCGAGGCGGCCAGGCCGCCGCCGGCGATGCGGTCGAGGTCCTCGTGGTTGTAGGCCATGCCCGAGCCCAGGCCGCCCATGGTGAACGAGGGGCGCACGACCACCGGGAAGCCAAGGTCCGCAACGGTTTCGCGGACCTCGTCCATGGTGTAGCAGACCTTGGAGCGGGCGGATTCGCCGCCGACCTTGGCGACGATGTCCTTGAACTTCTGGCGGTCCTCACCGCGCTGGATGGCCTCGAAGTCGGCGCCGATGAGCTCGACGTTGTACTTCTCCAGGATGCCGTTCTCGTGCAGGGCGACAGCGCAGTTGAGCGCGGTCTGCCCGCCCAGGGTCGCCAGGATGGCGTCGGGGCGCTCCTTGGCGATGACCTTCTCGACGAATTCCCAGGTGATCGGCTCGACGTAGGTCGAATCGGCGAACTCCGGGTCGGTCATGATGGTCGCCGGGTTCGAGTTGACCAGCGACACGCGCAGGCCCTCGGACTTGAGCACCCGGCACGCCTGGGTGCCGGAGTAGTCGAACTCGCAAGCCTGGCCGATGACGATCGGGCCCGAGCCGATCACCAGGATGTGGTTCAGATCGGTGCGGCGTGGCATCAGGCTCCTTCCATCAGCATGGCAAAGCGGTCGAACAGGTAGGCGGCGTCGTGCGGTCCGGCGGCGGCCTCGGGGTGGTACTGCACCGAGAAGGCCTTGCCGTCCAGGAGGTTCAGGCCCTCGACGGTGCCGTCGTTGGCGCAGGTGTGCGAGACCTCGGCGCGGCCGAAGGGAGTGTCGAACTGCTCCCCCGCCTCGCCTTCCAGGGCGAAGCCGTGGTTCTGCGCGGTGATCGAGATGCGACCGGAGTGGTGCTCGACGACCGGGATATTGATGCCGCGGTGGCCGAACTTCATCTTGTAGGTCTTGCGGCCCAGGGCGCGGCCCAGGATCTGGTTGCCGAAGCAGATGCCGAACAGCGGCAGGCCCTCCGACAGCACGCCCTGGGTGAGGGCGACGGCGTCGTCCTGCGTGGCCGGGTCGCCGGGGCCGTTGGACAGGAACACCCCGTCGGGGTTGAGTTCCTTGATCTGGTCCAGGGTCACAGTGGACGGGACCACGTGCACCCGCATGCCGCGTTCGGCGAACATGCGCGGGGTGTTGGCCTTGATGCCGAGATCGACTGCGACGACGGTGAATCGGGCGTCGCCGGCCGGGTCGATGGTGTACATCTCCTTGGTGGAGACCTCACCGGCCAAATCCGCGCCCAGCATGGAGGGCTGGCCGTTGACGCGGGCCAGCAGCTCGTCGTAGTCGGCGAGCCGCTCACCGGAGAAGATGCCCGCCTTCATGGAACCGCGAGTGCGCAGGTGCCGCACCAGGGCCCGGGTGTCGATGCCCGCGATGCCGACGATGTTCTGGTTCTCCAGCTCGGCTTGCAGGGTGCGCTTCGCGCGCCAGTTGGAGGCGCGGCGCGCCGGATCGCGCACGGCGTAGCCGGCGACCCAGATCTGCTGCGATTCGTCGTCCTCGTCGTTCCAGCCGGTATTGCCGATCTGCGGGGCCGTGGCCACCACGATCTGGCGGTCGTAGCTGGGGTCGGTGAGGGTCTCCTGGTAGCCGGTCATCGCGGTGCAGAACACCGCCTCACCCAAAGTCTGCCCGACGGCGCCGAAGGTCGTCCCGCGGAACACGCGGCCGTCTTCGAGCACCATCACCGCCGTATTGCCGCTCATGCCTCTTCTCCCGTCATCGCACCGGTCCAGGCCGGATACACCGTCTTGTCGTCGCCCCGGAACCCGGTGTCCACCTCGGTTCCGGTCGCCAATTTCCAGCGAATTACCAGCACACCATCTTCCGTCATTACTTTTCCGGCATGCCCGCGCTCGGCGCGCACCGCGGTAATGGACTCCTGCGGAATCCAGATCGTGGATGCGCCGTCGCGCTCGAGCAGAATGCCGCGCTCGAATCGAGTCAGTTCGGCCGTGGCCCGGAAACCCAGGTCGCCCACCGTGATTCGCTGAATCCAGCTGGGGGCCAGGGTGCTGCCGAGATACAGGCCGGTGGTCGGCTCCAGCAGCTGCGCACCGCAGTCGGCGGGCACGGCCGGCAGTTCACCGATCGAGGCCGCCTGCCGCTTCGCCCGGCCGGTCCACGCGCGGTACATGGCCCACAGGGTCAGTACGAACAGCGCGAGCAGCCCGACGACCCACAGCCATCGCTCCAACTCCATTTACGGTCCTCCTCGGTTCCCCGCCCGCCGAGCCTCCCCGGCAAGGACTTTGCCGTCGCGGGCCGTGATCGCGCCGCGCAGGAAGGTGGCGGACACCTTCGCGGGCAGGGTCATGGACTCGAACGGCGTGTTGTTGGCGATACTCGCCAAATCCTTGCTGCGGACGGTCCATTCCGCATCCGGGTCGATGAGCACCAGATTGGCGGGCTCACCGACCTCGAGCGGACGGCCCTGGTCGTCGAGGCCGACGATGCGCGCCGGGTTCTCGCTCATGACGCGCGCCACACCGCGCCAGTCCAGCAGGCCGGGGCGGACCATGGTCTCCACGATGATCGACAGCGCGGTCTCCAGGCCCAGCATGCCGGGACGGGCGGCGGCGAACTCGCAGCACTTGTCCTGTTCGGCGTGCGGGGCGTGATCGGTGGCGACGCAGTCGATGACGCCCTCGGCCAGGGCCTGCCGCAGTGCGGCCACATCGGAGGATTCGCGCAGCGGCGGGTTCACGCGGTTGACCGCGTCGTAGGTCTCCAGGCGCGAATCGTCCAGGAGCAGGTGATGCGGGGTGACCTCGGCGGTGATCGAAATGCCCTGGGCCTTGGCCCATTTCAGCAGTTCGACGGTGCCGGCGGTGGAGGCGTGGCAGATGTGCACGCGGGCGCCGGCATCGCGGGCCAGCAGGGCGTCGCGGGCCACGATGGACTCCTCGGCGGCACGCGGCCAGCCGGCCAGGCCCAGGCGGGCGGCGGTCGGACCCTCGTGCGCCACAGCGCCTTCGGTGAGACGCGGCTCCTCGGCGTGCTGGGCGATGAGCACGCCCAGGGAGTTCGCGTACTCGAGGGCGCGGCGCATGATCAGCGGGTCGTAGACGCAGTGGCCGTCGTCGGAGAACATGCGCACCGCGCCGACACTCTGGGCCATGGTGCCCATTTCGGCGAGCTGCTTGCCCTGCAGGCCGACGGTGACCGCACCCACCGGGTACACGTCGACCAGGCCGACCTCCTGGCCGCGCCGCCACACGTGGTCGGTGACCACGGCGGAGTCGGCGACCGGATTGGTATTGGCCATGGCGAACACGGCGGTGTAGCCGCCCAGAGCCGCCGCGGCGGAACCGGAGTCGATGGTCTCGGTGTCCTCGCGGCCCGGTTCACGCAGATGCGTGTGCAGGTCGATGAAGCCCGGCAGCAGGTATTTGCCGGTGCCGTCGACGATCTCGGCCTCGACAATGCCCAGATCGGTGCCGATCTGCCGGATCTCGCCGTCGGCGAGCAGCACATCGACCGGGTCGCCCTCACCGTAGAGACGGACGTTCTTGATCAGCACGCCGGTCATGCCACCACCTCATCCGTTCCGACCAGCAGGCGGAACAGCACCGCCATGCGCATATGGACTCCGTTGTTGACCTGTTGCAGCACAGCCGCTTTCGGCGAATCGGCGACCGCCGAGGCGATCTCCATACCGCGCAGCATGGGGCCGGGGTGCAGCACCACCGCGTGCTCGTCGAGCATGCCGAGGCGGCGCTCGTTCAGGCCGTAGTTGATCGAGTACTCCCGCGCCGAGGGGAAGAAGCCGCCGTTCATGCGCTCGGCCTGCACGCGCAGCATCATGACCGCGTCCGCGCCGGGCAGTTCGGCGTCGAGGGAGTGCGAAATCCGCACCGGCCAGGCGTCCACGCCCACCGGCAGCAGCGTGCGCGGGGCCACCAGCACCACCTCGGCGCCGAGGGTGCTGAGCAGGAAGGCATTCGAGCGCGCGACCCGGCTGTGCAGGATATCGCCGACCAGCACGATGCGCTTGCCCTCCAGATCGCCGAGGCGCTGGCGCAGGGTCAGCGCGTCCAGCAGCGCCTGGGTCGGGTGCTCGTGCATGCCGTCGCCGGCATTGATGATCGAGGGGCCGGGGCCGTTGTACCCGCCGCTCTTGTCGGTCATCTCGGCGAACCAGCGCGCGATCTGGTGCGCGGCGCCGGAGGCCGGATGCCGCACGATGAGCGCGTCCGCACCGGCGGCGTGCAGGGTCAGCGCGGTGTCGCGCAGCGATTCACCCTTGGAGACAGAGGAACTCGACGCGCTCACATTGATGACGTCGGCGCTCATCCACTTCCCGGCGACCTCGAAGGAGACGCGGGTGCGGGTGGAGTTCTCGAAGAACACCGTCATGACGGTGCGGCCGCGCAGCGTCGGCAGCTTCTTGACCTCGCGCCCCAGCAGCGCCTGCTCGAATCGCTCGGCCTCGTCCAGCAGTCCGGTGGCGGCGGCGCGGTCCAGATCGGTGACCGACAGCAGATGCCTCACTGGTCCTCGCCCTCCTGTCGCAGATACACACCGTCACGCCCGTCGTGCTCGCGCAGCAGCACCGAGATGTCCTCGGTGCGCGCGGTGGGCACGTTCTTGCCGACATAGTCGGCGCGAATGGGCAGTTCGCGATGGCCGCGGTCGATGAGCACGGCCAGCTGGACCGCGCGCGGGCGGCCCAGATCCCGCAGCCCGTCCAGCGCGGAGCGCACGGTGCGGCCGGAGAACAGCACATCGTCGACCAGCACGACCAGCGCGTCCTCGATACCGCCCTCGGGCACCGAGGTGCGTTCGAGCGGGCGGTGCGGGCGCGAGCGCAGATCATCGCGGTAGAGGGTGATGTCAAGGGAGCCCATGGCGGGGCGGACACCGGAGAACTCTTCGATCCGGTTGGCCAGCCGCGTGGCGAGAGTGGTTCCGCGGGTGGGGATTCCAATGAGAACGACGCGAGCGGCATGGGGATCGCCGGAATCGAGCGCGGTCTTCTCGATGATCTGGTGCGCCATGCGCGCGATGGTCCGGCCCACATCGGAATCGGACAGCAGCTCGCGTCCGGCCTGGACCTGTTCAGGGTCGTGCCGCTGCGAGTATTCGGCAGCGCTCGACTTGGCCGCCCGGTCTTCGGGCACAGCCATGCCGACCTCCTTCCCCGCCTCACCGGACGGTCCGTTAAAGGATGTCTTTTCGGCTGCCGAGCCTATCAGCGCCGCCTCGTTGCGAACACACCGCACCCCTGTGGCAACCGGCACTCGGGAGGCTCACGCGGGCCAGTTCCACCATTGGTCCCAGCGACCTGCCAGTTCGTCCCGATCGGTGCCCGCGAACTCGACACCTGCGCATTCGTGTCCGAGATTTGCTGCCATTAGCCACACAGTGTCAGCTATCTCACAGCTATGATCCGAACGTTTGGTTTGCAAGAAGCTGGGAGGAATCTCACTTGACGTCCTCCCCGCCCTACAGGATGGGGATTCCCGACTTCGCAGTCGGGGCTTTCTGCTTCAGCGCCAACCGCCCTCCAGGAGAACTCCTTTGAGGTCTTACACCGGCTCCACAGACCGACACCGCCCGCCCGGCGGCCAGAATATTCTGCGCGGCATTCACATCCCGGTCGTGGGTCACACCGCACCCGCACGTCCACATGCGGACATTCAGCGGCATTCCCTCGTACAGGGCGCCACAGCTCGAACACAGCTTCGACGACGGGAACCAACGGTCCACGACTACCAGCTCTCGCCCGTACCACGCGCACTTGTACTCCAGCATCTCCCGGAACGTGGCCCACGCCGCGTCACTGATGGCGCGGGCCAGTTTCGGATTTTTGACCATATTGCGCACGGTCAAGTCTTCGATCACGAGCGCTTGGTTTTCACGCACGAGTCGAGTGGTGAGCTTGTGCAGAAAGTCGCGGCGACGATCACCGATCCGAGCCTGAACGCGAGCGACCTCATGCTTGGCTTTGTCTCGGTTTATCGACCCCTTCGTCTTGCGGGACAGGTTCCGCTGAGCCTTCGCAAGCCGGGCGCGGTCACGTCTCTCATGCCGCGGGTTCGCGATCTTCTCGCCCGTGGAAAGGGTGAGGAGATGTTCGAGGCCGGCGTCGATACCCACCACACCCTCAGCAAACTCGGGCGGAGTGATGGTTTCTTCGACGAGGATGGACACGAACCAGCGCCCTGCCGCGTCACGGGAGACGGTGACAGTGGACGGCTCCGCACCCTCGGGCAGCGGACGCGACCACACGATGGCGAGTGGTTCGCTCATCTTCGCCAGCGTGAGGCAGCCGTCGCGCCACCGAAATCCCGATTTGGTGTACTCGGCGCTGGCACGGGACTTCTTGCGCGACTTGAACTTCGGATAGCGCGTTCGCTTGTCCCAGAATGCCGTGAACGCGGCCTGCAGGTGCCGCAACGCCTGCTGCAGCGGCACCGACGACACCTCGTTCAGATAGGCAAGTTCCTCGATTTGCTTCCACGCGGTCAGCATCGCCGAGGTCGTGTTGTAGTTGATGCGCTCGGCTCGAAGCGTCCATGCCTCGGTACGAGCAGCCAACGCCAGGTTGTAGACCTTACGGACGCATCCGAATGTGCGCGACAGCTCGACTGCCTGATCTTCGGCCGGGTAGAAGCGGTACTTGTACGCCCGCTTCACCCGCGACGATGCCATGGCGCACAGGCTAACAACGACTTACTTGGCAAACAGCTGGATTGTGAGATCCACTGCTTGGGTCTGCGTATCCCTCCGGCTCTCGAGGACGACGTATCCAAGGAGGTGTTTCGATGAATAAACCGGTTGTCTGGGCCATCGCCGCCGCCATCGCGATTGCCGGCCCGCTCATCGGCATCACCCTGCGCCGGCTGGTCGATCGCCTGGAGGCGAAGACCTCCACGCGCACCCGGGCGATGTACCGGATGGCCTTCGGGCTCGCCCGCGATATCGCGGTTCCGGTCTGCTCGCTGGTCGGCCTCATGATCGCGGTCTCGCTGCCGACCGGGCTGCCGGTTTCCCCCGATCTGGTGCGCCGGATCCTGACGGCGGCCATGATGCTGGCCATTACGTTCGCGGTCTCGCGACTGGCCGCGGAGGTCGTCATCTCCATCACCCGCCGGATCACCGGCGTGGCCGGATCGGTCAGCCTGTTCTCCACCATCACCAAGACCATCGTGCTGGTACTGGGCCTGCTGATCACCCTGGACAGCGTGGGCGTGAAGATCACCCCGCTGCTCGGCGCGCTGGGCATCGGCGCGCTGGCCATCGCGCTCGCGCTCGAGGGCACGCTCGCCAATCTCTTCGCCGGCGTGCACATCCTCGCCTCGAAGACGGTGAATCCGGGCGACTTCGTCAAGCTCGACACCGGCGAGGTGGGCTGGGTCAGCGACGTCAACTGGCGCACCACCACCATCCAGGACATCCCGGGCAACTACATCATCGTGCCCAATCGCAAGTTCGCCGAGGCCATCCTCACCAACTACCACCGGCCCGATCAGGACATGGCCATCACGGTGGAGGTCAGCGCGGCCTACGACAGCGATCTCGACTTCGTCGAGGAGGTGACCCTGGATGTGGCGCGGCGGGTGATGAAGGAGCTCGACTGCGGCTTCGCCAGCGCCGATCCGCGGGTGCGGTTCCACACCTTCGGCGATTCCGGCGTGGAATTCCGGGTGGTGCTGCGCACCCGGAATTACGAGGATCAGTACCTGCTGGTCAGCGAATTCATCAAGGCCCTGCACCGGCGCTACCGCCAGGAGCGCATCGTCATTCCGTACCCGATGCGGGTGCTGCACATCCAGTCGCCGACGACCGCGGCGCTGGCCAGCCTGGACCCGGACCTCTCGCTCACCACCGCGGCCGAGGTGAGCGCCGATCTCGCGGGGCGCACCGAGCCCTGAGCCACGCGCTCGATCCCGGCGACCGAGATCGTCTATACACCGTATATCGCCGTGTGCGATGCTCGAAGGCGTGAGCAACGACGCCGCCTGGAACGACCCCACCCCGATGACCTTCCGTGGCTTCGGAGGCATCTCGCTGGCCGGTGACGGCTGGGGCCCGGAGGCCGGGCCGCTCGTGGTGTTCCTGCACGGCGGCGGCCAGACCCGGCACTCCTGGAAGGACTCCGGACTCGCGCTGGCCAAGGCCGGCATGCGCGCGGTGCTGCTCGACGCCCGCGGGCACGGCGACAGCAACTGGGCCCCGGACGGCAACTACCGCCGCGAGGCCATGGTCGAGGATCTGATGGGCGTGATCGACCAGCTCGGCCGTCCGGCCTTCGTGGTCGGCGCCAGCATGGGCGGGCTCACCGGGCTGCTCGCCACCGCGCACCCGCAGCGCGATCGCATTACCGGGCTGGTGCTCGTCGATGTGGTGCCGCGCCCGGAGCGGGCGGGCGTGGAGCGGGTGCTCAACTTCCTCAGCGGGCATCCCGAGGGCTTCGCCACCCTAGAGGAGGCTGCCGACGCCGTCGCGGCGTACCTCCCGCACCGCCGCCGCCCGCGCAGTCCCGAAGGGCTGCAACGCAATCTGCGGCAGCGCGCCGACGGCCGCTGGTACTGGCACTGGGATCCGGCCATGATGTCGGGCCGCGGCGAGGACATCGACCTGCACAGCACTGTGCTCGAAGACGCCGCGCGCAATCTGGAGATTCCGGTGCTGCTGGTGCGCGGCGCGCTCTCCGACGTGGTGAGCGAGGCCGGGGTGGCCGCCTTCCGCGCCCTGGTGCCCGACGCCGAATACGCCGAGATCGGTTCGGCCGCGCACACCGCGGCCAGCGATGCCAATGACGAATTCACCGATGCCGTGGTCGATTTCGTGCGCAGCCATGTGAACGGCAGCTGACCGTCCACGGAACGTGACCGGGGGCCGACGAGTTCACCGGCCCCCGTTCACGAAACGAGCCAGCCCCCGTTCACAAAACGAGCCAGCCCCCGGCTCACGGAACGAGCCTGACCCGGCTCACGTAGCGAGCCTGCCTCGGCTCACGGAGCGAGCCTGCCGCGGCTCATGGGGTGAGCGTTGCCTCGGCAAGTTCGCTCGGGCGCGCTTGCGCACCCTCCCGCGCGGCCACCTCGAATCCGTGGTCGCCGAGGTGATCTCGTACGGCCCGCTCGATTCGGGCCACGTCCGGCTGGGAGCGATCGGTCAGGCCGCGCACCGCGGCGCTCGCCGCGAGCAGGCGCGCGGCCTGCTCGTACCGTTCCTCGCGCAGCGCCAGATCCGCGACGCCGACCAAGACACCGGCGATCAGTGGTGCGTGCCCCGCTTCGGCTGCCGAGCGGAAGGATTCGGCGCGGTGGGCGCGGGCCTCGGCGAGATCCTCGGCGAGGTAGCCGAGCAGGTCGTGCACGACCGCGCGGATGAGGGCCCGGTCGGCGTGCGCGCCCAGCGCGGTGCGCGCGAGGTCGAGTTGCCGGCGCGCCTGCTCGGCGTCGCCGCTCCAGCGCGCCAGCTCCGCCTTCGACAGCGCCAGGTCGGACAGCACATTCGGCCAGGCGACCCGCTCCGCGGTCCGCTGCGCCTCGGCGAGGGCCGCCGCACTCGACTCGGAATCGCCCATGAGCCAATACAATTGGGCCTGCCGGGACCGCATGCGCACGATGTCCTCGATGGCGCCGACCTCGGTGACGACCGCGACCGCCTGGCCGTAGTACTCGCAGGCGGCGGCGAATTCGCCGCGCATGGCAATGCGATCGGCCAGTTCGGTCAGGGCGAACGAGATCCCCCAGCGGTCGCCGATCGCGCGGAATTCGGTGAGCGCCCGTTCGAGGCAGTCGTCGGCCGCGCGGCCGGTGTCGCCGAGCTGAATGCGCATCTTGCCCAAGTGCAGTCGCGCCAGGGCGCGCACCCACGGATCCTCGTCGCCCGCCAGCGCTTCCCAGGCGGGCAGGATCTCCTCCGGTCCCCGCAGCATGCGTTCCAGCGGGGCGGCGATCTTCAGCACCGGGTGGTTGGCCGGCACCCGCCGGCTGAATTCGTAGGCCTTGCGGATCCACTCCTCGGCCTCGAATTGGTCGCCCTGCCGGCCGGAGGCCACGAACTGGACGACGAAGGCGTACACCATGGCCCGGCTCTTGTCGGCCACCTCGCCGGGCAGGGCGGTGGCCGCCATGATCAGCTCGTCGCCCTCGGCCTTGTGCCCGCCCAGCCACCAGTACCAGCCGGCGGCCGCGGCCAGTCGCATGGCGGCGTCCGCCTCCTGCGCGGCGATCGCGCCGCGCATGGCGGCGGCGATATTGTCGTGCTCGGCTTCCAGGGTGGCGAGCCATTCCAATTGCTCGGCGCGGCGCAGATAGGTGTCGGCGACTTCGACGAGGTCGGTGAAATAGCCCAGATGAGCGTGCCGCGCCGAATCCGCTTCGCCCGCTTCGGCGAGACGCTGCCGGGCGTATTCCTTGATGGTGCCGAGCATGCGGTAGCGCGGCGCCGGGCCGTCCTCGGTGAGCACCAGCGATTTCTCGGTCAGCGCGGTCAGCAGGTCGAGCACCTCCCAGGTCTCGACCGTCTCGTCGGCGCAGACCCGTTCGGCGGCTTCCAGGCTCGCGCCGCCGGAGAACACCGACAGCCGGCGCAGCACCGCGCGTTCGGCGTCGGTGAGCAGCTCCCAACTCCAGTCCACCACCGCGCGCAGGGTCCGGTGCCGCGGCAGCGCCGTGCGGCTGCCGCCGGTCAGCAGGCGGAAGCGGTCGTCGAGGCCATGGGCGAGCTGCTCGAGGGACATGGTGCGCAAGCGGGCCGCGGCCAGTTCGATGGCCAGGGGCATGCCGTCCAGCGCCCGGCACACCCGTGCCAGGGTCGCCAGGGTGGTGTCGTCGGCCGGGAGGTCCTTGCGCACGGCATCGGCGCGGTCGCGCAAAAGCCGCACGGCGGGAGCGGATTCGATCTCGCTCGGGTCGGCGTCGTCCTCCGGCAGGGCCAGCGGCACGACGGGCCACAGCGCTTCGCCGGTGATGCCGAGGGGTTCGCGGCTGGTCGCGAGGATGCGCAGCCGCCGGCAGTCGCCGAGCACGCGATGGGCGAAGGCCGCGGCCGACTCGATGACGTGCTCGCAGTTGTCGAGGATCAGCACCAGTTGCCGCTCGCGGACCGCGGCGATGACCCGTTCGGTCGCATCCGCGTCCTGCGCCTCGCCGAGCAGAGCATCGCGCAGTTTGAGCGCGGCGAGCGTGGCCTGGGCGATGTTGTTGCCGCTCCCCTGTCCCGCGGACCCGGGGTCGCCGTCGGCGCCGATGGCCGCGAGTTCGATGACCCAGGCCCCATCGGGCAGGTCGCCGAGCAGCGTGCGCGCGGTTTCGGTGGCCAGCCGGGTCTTGCCCGAGCCGCCCGGGCCGATGAGGGTGGTGAGCCGGTGCCCGGAGAGGAGTTCGCGGACCGCGGCGATATCGGCGTCCTTGCCGACGAAGCTGGTCAGCTCGGCCCGCAGGTTGGTCTTGCGGGTCTCCTCGCGGCGTCCGATCTCGCCGCGCAGCAGCTTGACGTGCAGGGCGGACAGATCCGGGGAGGGGTCCACGCCCAGTTCCTCGGCCAGGGTTTCGCGGGTGCGCTCGTAGACGCGCAGCGCCTCGTTCTCGCGGCCGGTCGCGGTGAGGGCGCGCATGAGGGCGGCGACGAGGCGTTCCCGCATCGGATGCGCGGCCACCAGATCGGTCAGCTCGGTGACCAGTTCCGCGCTGTTGCCGAGATCGATCTCCGCGTCGTAACGATCCTCCAGGGCCGCCAGGCGCAGACCGTCGAGCCGGGTGATCACCGCGTCAAAGGCCCCGGACTCCTGCAGGCCGATGTCCTGCAGGGCCGCACCGCGCCACAGGGCGAGGGCCTCGCGCAGCCACCGCACCCCCAGCGGATCGTCGGTGCTGCGGGCTCGAGCGACGAGACGTTCGAATCGCACGGCATCGACGTCGTCGGGTTCCACCCGCAGCCGGTAGCCGTCCGGCCGGCCCTCGATCGCCCCTTCCGGCAGGACCTTCCGCAGCCGGGAAACCAAGCGCTGCAAGGCGTTCGCGGCATCGGAGGGCGGGTTGTCGCCCCAGATCCAGTCGATGAGCGTCGCTTTCGGGACCGCGCGACCCGGCTCGAGGGCGAGGGCCGTCAGCAGCCCGCGCAACCGAGCGCCCGGCACGTCGGCGAAACCGCCGTCGGCCGTACGAATCTCGAATGGTCCCAGGATCCCGATCTGCACCCGCCGATCTTGCCATGGCCGCGATGTCAGATCCGTGTCAGTCGTATGTCAGGGCCCTCGGCGACCGTGGTCGGCACAGCCCGCCACGAAAGGAAAACCCCATGACCTCGACGGTTCCCGTCCCGCACGGCCTGCCCACGGAGCGCGATGCGGGCCCGTTCGATCCGCCCCGCGCGATCACCCGGCTGCGCGAGGCGCGCCCGGTCAGTCCGCTCGTCTTCCCCAGCGGGCATCAAGGCTGGCTCGTCACCGGCTACGAGGCGGTCCGCCGGGTCATGTCCGACACCCGCTTCAGCTCCCGCCAGGACCTCGGCGTCGTGCACGCGCTGGACGAATCGCCCGACCTGCCCGCGCAGACCGAGCCGTCCCCGCAGATTCCGGGCCTGTTCATCGCCATGGACCCCCCGGACCACACGCGACTGCGGCGCAAGCTGACCGGCGCCTTCACGGTCAAGCGCATGAAGCAGCTCGAGGACCACATCATCGAGATCGTCGAGCGGCAGCTGGACGAGATGGCGCGGCTGACCCCGCCGGTGGACCTGGTGCGCGAGTTCGCGCTGCCGGTGCCGTCGCTGGTGATCTGCGAACTGCTCGGCGTGCCGTACGAGGACCGGGCGACCTTCCAGCTCAACTCCGCCAAGTTCCTGGTCCGGAATCCGGTGGTCGAGGAGAAGATGGCCGCCTATGGCGCGATGACCACGTATCTGGCCGGCCTGGTCATGAGCAAGCGCGCCGAGCCGGGCGAGGACATTCTCTCCGACCTGGCCCGCGACGAGGACCTCGGCATCGAGGAGCTGACCGGCATCGCCTTCCTGCTGCTGCTCGCCGGCCACGAGACCACCTCCAATATGCTGGCGCTGGGCGCCTTCGCCTTGCTCGAACACCCGGAGCAGCTGGCAGAACTGCGCGCGAACCCCGAGCTGGTCCCCGAGGCCGTCGAGGAGCTCATGCGCTATCTGTCGGTGGCCGACATCTTCTACCGCTACGCCACCGAGGACATCGAACTCGGCGGCGAGACCATCGCCGCGGGCTCCACCGTCGTCGTCTCGCTACTGGCCGCCAACCACGATCCCCAGCGCTTCGAGAACCCGGACACCCTCGACATCCACCGCAAGGCCCGCGGCCACCTGTCCTTCGGCCACGGCGTGCACGCCTGCCTCGGCCAGCAGCTGGCCCGCATCGAAATGCGCGCCGGTTTCGAAGGATTGACCCGCCGCTTCCGCACCCTCGCCCTCGCGGTCCCCGCCGGAGAAGTGCCGCTGCGCACCGATATGAACATCTACGGCGTGCACGAACTGCCGGTCACCTGGACGGATGCGGACCGATGAGCGTGCACCTCACCACCGATCGGGAACGCTGCATCGGCGCGGGCATGTGCACCCTGCTCGCACCACAGGTCTTCGATCAGGACGAGGACGACGGCAGGGTGCGCCTGCTCGACCCGCAACCACGCGATGGTCGTGCGCTGCGGGACGCGTTGCACGCGTGCCCGTCCGGCGCGCTCGCACTCCGTGAGTAAGGGGGTTACACGGGCTTAGCCCCGCAACCTTCCCTCACCCCCGCAAGCCGCCCCGTGCGAACAAAGGGGGTCCGGGGCCCAGCCACCGCCAACCCCCTTTATGCGAACATTTGTTCGAATAATGGTAGATTCGCGGCATGATCACACCGCTGCAGGGATCACTGCTCGATGGGTTCGGGGAGGTCGAGCTCGGCGCGCTGGACGGGATCCGGCGCACCGAGCTCACCGCCGGGGCGTGGGTGGATGTGCTGCCCGGGTGGCTGAGCGGGGCCGACCTGCTGTTCGACACGCTCGCGGCCGAGGTGCCGTGGCGGGCGGATCGGCGGGCCATGTACGACCGGGTGGTCGATGTGCCGCGGCTGCTGTGCTCGTACAAGGAGGGACGGGAACTGCCGGATCCCGTACTGGCGCAGGCACGGGACGCGCTGAGCGCGCACTACCGCGACGAACTCGGGGAACCGTTCGTGTCGGCCGGGCTGTGCTACTACCGGGACGGCAACGACAGTGTGGCCTGGCACGGGGATACGTTCGGGCGCGGCGCGACGACCGACACCATGGTCGCCATCGTGTCGGTCGGCGCGCCGCGCACGCTGGCCCTGCGGCCACGCGGGGGCGGGGAGAGCATTCGGTACCCGCTCGGGCACGGGGATCTCATCGTGATGGGCGGCTCCTGCCAGCGGACCTGGGAGCACGCGGTGCCGAAGACCCGGCGGCCGGTCGGCCCGCGGATCAGTATCCAGTTTCGGCCACAAGGGGTTTGGTAATCCCACGAGCGGGACGGCGCGCGAAATCCGGTGCGTGCTCGGGCCTTACGCCCCGGGTCGCCAGGAACAGCGGCACCGATCGCACGATCGGGATATGCCGCAGCATGCGCAGCAGCGGCGGGGCCTGTGCGGAGTCGGGGCGGCGAATGGCGTCGGCGAGAGCGCGTTTCACGACCGCGGTGTGCATGGCGCACTGCATGCGCTGGGTGACCGCGGCCGGAAACTGGCGGCGGCGCTGGACGCGGGCGAGGTCCTCGACGGTCAGCGGGCGCGAACGCAGAACGGGCACCAGGATTCTCGCGGCCGCCACCGCGTCCTGAATGGCCAAGTTGATGCCCACCCCGCCCAGCGGTGACATGGCGTGGGCGGCATCGCCCAGGCACAGCAGGCCGTCGGTGTACCAGCGGTCCAGGCGATTCACCTGCACCTCCAGCAGTTTCACCTCACCCCAGCTGTGCAGCGCCCCGGCGCGATCGGCCAGCCAGGGCGCGGCCGCGGCCATGCGGCGGGTGATATCGGCGACGGGTTCGCGGCGCAGCAGATCGTCACTGCCCTTGGGAATGATGACGGCGCACTGCCAGTAGTCACCGCGATCGGCCATGACGACCATCTGCTCCGCCGTCACCTGCACATCACCGATCGGATCGGTAGCGTCGTTGCGGGGCAGCCGGAACCACCACACGTCGAACGGTATCTCCCAACTGCGCGACGGCAATCCGGCGTCGGCGGCCAGGATCGAGGAACGGCCGTCGCAGGCAATGGTCAGATCGGCGCGAATCTCGCCCGCCGCACCGTTTCTCGCGCGGTAGCGGACGCCGACGACCTGCCCGCGCTCCCGGATCACACCGGTCGCTTCGGTATTCATGCGCAGATGAAAACCGGGTTCGGCATCGGCGGCGCGGGCGAGCAGATCGAGCAGATCCCATTGCGGCACCATGGCGATGTACTTGTGCCGCAAGGGCAGATGCTTCATGGTGGCGAAGGTTCGCATGCGGCCGTCGACCGGCACCTGGACCTCGCTCACGTGCCGCTGCGGCAGTTTCTCGAATTCCTCCCCCAAGCCGAGCTCGTCGAGCAGGTCCATGGTGGTGGGATGCACGGTGTCGCCGCGGAAGTCGCGCAGGAAGTCGGCGTGCTTCTCCAGCACGGTCACCTCCACCCCGCCACGCGCCAGCAACAAGCCGAGAAACATGCCCGCAGGGCCCCCACCCACGACCGAACACGTGGTGCGCTCCATTGAATTCCTCCCCTTCGAGCACCACCCGACCCCCGTCGTCCCTCATCGTAGGTGGTGCGCGCGCCACGCCTCCACCCCTATTTCCGGGGACACCGCCTCCCCCAGGGAATGAAACAGGAATGGCGGAAGTTCATTCGCTCCGCAACGGCAAGTCACAACAGGAGTGGTTGGTATGTCAGCAACATTCGAGCTAGGCGGCGATCTGCGGGTGAACCGCATCGGATACGGCACCATGCGACTGGCGGCCGCGCCGGAGCCCGGGTTCGATCCGGGACCCGGACATATCTGGCGCGCTCCGGAGCAGCGGGACTCCGCCGTCGCCGTGCTGCGGCGCGCCGTGGAGCTGGGCGTGAATCTCATCGACACCGCGGATTCCTACGCGCTCGGCGAGAACGAGGAACTGGTCGCCGAGGCCCTGCACCCGTATCGGGAGGACGTGGTCGTCGCGACCAAGGTGGGCGTGCTGCGGCCGTCGCCCACCGAATGGGTTCCGCTGGGGCATCCGGCATATCTGCGCCAGCAGGCCGAATTGTCGCTGCGACGGCTGAAACTCGACCGAATCGATCTGCTGCAGCTGCATCGCATCGATCCCGCGGTGCCGCTCGCGGATCAGATCGGGGCGTTGAAGCAGCTCGTCGACGAGGGCAAGGCCCGGCATATCGGGCTGTCCGAAGCCACTGTCGACCAGCTGCGGGAAGCCGCCGAGATCACGCCGATCGCCAGCGTGCAGAACCTTTACAACCTCGGCGACCGCCATCACGAGGATGTCGTGGATTACGCTGCGGCGCACGGGATCGCGTTCATTCCGTTCTTCCCGGTCGCCATGGGCGCGCATGCCGCGGCCGAGGGCCCGCTCGCCGAGGTCGCCGCGGAGCTGGGCGCGACGCCGGCGCAGACCTCGCTGGCCTGGCTGCTGCACCGCTCCCCCACCCTGCTGCCGATTCCCGGCACCACCTCCCTCGCGCACCTCGAGGAGAACGTCGCCGCCGGCGCGGTGCGGCTGTCCGACGAGCAGTTCGCACGGTTGTCCGCCGTCGCCCCGGCCGAAGTCTCGGCGTAACCTTCCGGCACAGGACTTCTCGACCGCCGCCCCGATGCTCAGGGGCGGCGGGCGAAGTCCGGCGCGTGTTCGGGCAGCACGCCGCGACCCACCAGGAACGGCGGCAGGCTCCGCACCACCGGAATCCGGCGGAAGACACGCAATGCCAGGGGAGTTCGCTGTGCGTTGGAGATGTTCAGCGCGCCCGAAACCGCCGGTCCGATGGCGCGTGCGTGCGCGATTCGCTGCAGGGTCTGGGTGACGACCGTCGGCACGGTGCGGCGGCGCTGCACCCGGGCCAGATCCCGGGTCGTCACCGTATGCGACAGGAGTTTCGGGGCCAGGATTCGCGCCGCGGCCACGGCATCCTGCACGGCCAGATTGATGCCCACGCCGCCGACCGGGGACATGGCGTGCGCGGCATCGCCCAGGCACAGCAGGCCCTCGGTGTACCAGCGGTCGAGCCGGTCCAGCTTCACATCCAGCAGCTTCACGTCGTCCCAGGAGGGGACGGCATCGAGGCGATCGGCCAGCCACGCCACGCTGTCGGCCATGCTGCGCATGATCATGCCGACCGGCTGCCCGCTCCGCAGTGCCGGATCGCTGCCCTTGCCGATGAGGGTGGCGATCTGCCAGTAGTCGCCGCGGTCGATCATGATGGCGACGCGATTCTCGGTCAGGACCGCGACCGCTCCCGCCGGATCGGTGCCATTGCGCGGGATCCGGAACCACCACACGTCGAAGGGCGTCGGCCAGCGGCGCGAACCCAGGGCCGCCGCGGCGCGCAGCGTCGAATCGCGACCGTCGCACGCCACCGTGAGATCGGCGCGAATCTCCCCGGTCGCACCGTCTTTGGTCCGGTACTCGGCGCCCACCACGCGGCCCTGCTCACGCAACAGATCGGTGGCCTCGGTGTGCATGCGCAACCGGAACCCGGGTTCGGCGTCGCCGGCGCGCGCCAGCAGATCCAGCAGATCCCACTGCGGCACCATGGCGATGAACTTGTACTTGCCCGGCATGTGGTCGAAGGTGGCGAACCGCTCCATGCGGCCCCCGATGGGCACCTGGACCGAATTCACCCGCCGGTACGGTAATTTCGCGAAATCCTCGCGCAGGCCGAGCTCGTCGAGCAGGACCAGGGTGCTGGGATGCACGGTGTCCCCGCGGAAGTCCCGCAGGAAGTCCCCGTGCTTCTCCAGCACCGTCACCTCGACGCCGGCGCGAGCCAGCAGGAGCCCCAAGATCATTCCCGCCGGACCGCCGCCGGCGACGAGACAGGTCGTGCTTTCCATCGGGCTTCCCTCCCGGGCGCGCCAACCATCGGTCCCTTTCCAGAGTAGGACCGAATCCGCGGCGGCTGGGCGGTTCGGGGATTACCGCTCGCGGTGCAGCACGAAGAAGTACGGCTCGCGCAGCCCGCGCAGATCCATCACACCGAGCAGCGTGTCCGCGTCGGCCCGGCGGAAGACGTCGATGATCGGCAGGTGGTCGTAGATCATTGCGGCACTGGTCTTCCCGCGGAATTCCAGATTCCGCAGCCGGGCCCGCGGCGTCCGCGTACTCAGCAGCGGGCGCAGCACGCCGAGGCCGCGCCGCACCGACCGCAGGGCCGACGCCGGGACCTTGCCCGCCAGGAACAGCGGCACCCGGCGCGGATCCACGGCGAACACCGCGCCGTCGGACCCGGCGAACAGCAGCGGCTGCACGGTGTCGGCATCGTCGAACTGCTTGCCGTACCAGCCGGATTCGACGAGCACGCCCTTCCAGGGATGGCCGGTGTCGAGCTCGTCCCCGCGCCACCGCCCGGTGGTGATCTCCTCGACGGGCACGGCGGACAGCGCGTCGAACAGCTCCCACGCCTGCTCCGGAGTGCAGCCGTCGGCCATCAGGGCGCGCAGTCGCGCGGCGCCGTCGGTCACGGGTTCGGCAGCCATCCGGCCTCCTCGATGAGAGCAATTGCCACAACTTCTCTCACCTTAGCCGTTCGGGGCGGGCGATGCGCTCACCATAGTTTTTGTCATCTCGACAAAAACGTTTCGCAAAAGTCTGGATCGCCATGTTTTAGTCGGCTAGGCTAAAACCATGACGACAGCGCGGGCCACCGCCGAGACGATTCGAGCGGCACGGCGCTCCGAAGACCTCTTCGGCACTGCCGCAAGCGATTCCGCCGACCGGCAGCGGCGGGAATATCACCGGCTGGCGGCGCTGGTGCACCCCGATCGGGCGGGCGCGGGCGAGACCGCCGCCGCGGACTCGGCGTTCGCGCGGCTCGCGGACCTGTATCGGCAGTGGCTGGATACCGGGGCGCCGGAATTCGAGGTATGCGGGATGCGCGTATCCGGTCGGGCACTGCATGTCCGGGGCTCGGTGGCGGCGCATGCGACCGGACGCCGCCGACCTGCTCGGCGAATTCGACGATCTGCTCGACGGGCTCTACGGACAGCACCGCTTCCGGCCCTTCGAGCTCCCGAAAGGAAAGTGATGGCAATGGGTTACGGAAGCTGGGACGACACCGCCTACGATGCGGCGCGCACCTTCCGCGCCGCGCGCGGGCTCGATGATTTCGGCTATACGGCCGATCTGCGGTCGGTGCCCTACGGCCAGTGGACCGCGCACCCCTCGCTCGACCCCAAGGGGGTGCGGGTGCGGGAGTCGAGAGATTCCGAGGATCACGGCAATTCGCTGCCGATCGCGGTGCTCTTCGATGTGACGGGGTCCATGGGCCGGGTGCCGCGCATCATGCAGGAGAAGCTCGCGAAATTGCACGGGCTGTTGCAGCGCAAAGGTTATGCGGAGGATCCGCAGATCATGTTCGGCGCCATCGGCGATGCCGACAGCGATCGGGTTCCGTTGCAGGTCGGGCAGTTCGAGTCGGACAACCGGATGGACGAGCAGCTGCGGCTGATCCTGCTGGAGGGCGGCGGTGGCGGGCAGAAGTCCGAAAGCTACGAGCTGGCCGCGTATTTCATGGCCCGGCACACCGCAACCGACGCCTGGGACAAGCGGGGGCGCAAGGGCTATCTGTTCATTGTCGGCGACGAGCTCAACAAGCCGCGGCTGGCACGGCGGCATGTGCGCGCCGTGATCGGCGACGATGTGCGGCGCGATATCACGGTGCCGTCGATCTACCGCGAGCTGGCCGATCGCTGGCATGTGTTCTACATCCTGCCCAATCAGTCCAGCTACTACAACGATCCCGAAATCGGCGAGCACTGGCGGGGACTGCTCGGCGAGCGGTTCCTGCGACTCGACGATCCGGCGGCGGTGTGCGAGCTCATCGCACTGACCATCGGCATTACCGAGGATCGTGTGGATCTCGGTGCGGGACTGGCGGATCTGCGCGATATCGGCTCCGAGGCCGAAGCCGACGCGGTGGGCAAGGCCCTCGCCCTCACCGCGGCCGCCCCGCGCGGGCGCAGCACCGGCGCGCTGCCCGCCGCGACCACCGGCGACGACTACGTCGACTTCGGAAACTAGAAGGGACACACCCATGTTCGGCGACCGGCACGTGATCGTGGTGGACCTCGGCTTCGGCGACGCCGGCAAGGGCGCGACCGTGGACTGGCTGTGCTCACCGCCGGCGGACTTCGACGTCGCCGCCGTGGTGCGGTTCAACGGCGGCGCGCAGGCGGCGCACAATGTGGTCGCCACCGGGCGCCACCACACCTTCCGCCAGTTCGGCTCCGGCACCTTCTCGGGCGTGCCGACCCTGCTGTCGCGGCACATGCTGGTCGAGCCCATCGCGCTGGCCGCCGAAGCCCGCGCCCTGGCCGCGCTCGGCGTCGCCGACCCGCTGTCGCTGCTCTACGTGGACGAACGAGCGCTGCTCACCACGCCGATCCACGGGGCCGCCAACCGTTGCCGGGAGGACGCGAGGGGTGCTTCCCGGCACGGTTCGTGCGGTCTCGGCATCGGCGAGACGGCCGGTTACGCCCTCACCCACGACGCACCGAGGGTCGCCGACTGCCGCCGCCCGGATGTGCTGCGGCGCAAACTGATCGCACTCGAGGAGCATTACCGCCCACTGCTCGCCGGCGGCGCACACCGCCACGACCCGATCGACGATCTGATCGATCTGTACCGGGAATTCGCGCACGCCGTGACCATCCTGCCCGGCGATCAGCTCGCCTGCTTCGCCGACGCGGGCCGCCTGGTGTTCGAGGGCGCACAGGGCGTGCTCCTGGACGAATGGCGCGGCCTGCACCCGTACACCACCTGGTCCACGGTGGAACCGCGCAACGCGCGCGCCATGCTGGCCCGCATCGGCGCGCCCGCCTACGTGCTGGGCGTGACGCGCGCCTACGGGACCCGGCACGGCGCGGGCCCCTTCCCCACCGAGGACCATGCCCTCCGAATCCCCGAGCACCACAATGGAACCGGCCCCTACCAGGGTGAATTCCGCATCGGCCACCTCGATCCGATCCTGTTGCGCTATGCCGTCGAGGCCTGCGGCGGCATCGATGGCCTGGTCGTCAACCACCTCGACGCCACCGCCGGAATTCGCACCGCCACCGGCTATCTCACCCCGGACGGTTATACCGATCGACTCACATGCGGCGCCTGGCAAGATCTCGAGCACCAGCGGCGGCTCACCGGTCTGGCGAACGCCGCAACCCCCGTCCTGACCGACCTGCCCGCCGACCTCACCGCCTACCTCGAAGCCGAGCTCGGTGTCCCGGTGGTCCTCACCGCACACGGCCCGGATCGCGCCGATCGCACGATCCAGGTGGCCACTACGGCATGATTGTTCACTTGTGGAGCAACAATCGGCGGTATCCATCGATGTGATCGCCCTGCGGTACGCGCGGGACGACGCGACCGTGACGGTGGGTATCGCGCCGCGGCGGTGGGAGCCGTTCGCCGGTGAGCTGGCATTGCCCGGTGTGCTGCTGGGGCGGGGTGAGCGGCTTGCGGAGGCGGCCGTGCGGGCGGTGCACACCAAGCTGGGGGTCGCCGAGGAGGCCATTGCGGCGGTGGGGCAGGTGGCGACGTTCGATGAGCCCAATCGTGATCCGCGCGGGCCGACGCTGTCCATCGCCATGTGGGCGGTGGTGGGTGAGCCCGGTGCGGCCGAGTGGGTGGCGTTCGGCGAGGTGCCGCCGCTGGCGTTCGACCACAATCGGATCATTGCGGCGGCACGCACGCGGCTGGGTGAAATGCTGTGGAAGGACCTGATTTTCACGCGGGCGTTGACCGGGGAGCAGTTTCCGGCCACGCGCGCGGTGGAGTTGACCACCGCGCTGCACGGTGCGCGGCCGGATCCCGGCAATCTCAATCGCACGCTGGCGGCGCTGCCCGGGCTGGCGCGCACCGGTGAGCGGGTGCGCGTGAAGGCCACGGGCCGTCCTGCCGCCATGTGGGCATTCGAGGCGCAGGACGGGGGCGTGGCCTCGAAAAACTAAGCCCGGCAGAAGGTTCCGCGTTCGGGGAGCTTGCCGTCGAAGAGGTAGCCGATGACGATGTCGTCCACGCAGGCCGAGCCCTTGCCGAAGGCGATGTGGTCATCGCGCTCGTTCACGACCAGCACCGCGTTCGACAGGTTCGCGGCGACGTTCTCCGCGGCGGCGAGGGTGGTGGCCGCATCACCGGTGTTGTTGATCAGCAGGATGGCGGGCGCGCCCGCCGCCTTCAGGGCGGTCGCCTTCGCCGAGGGCGCGACCGGCCAGAACTCGCACAGTGCGCCCTTGTAGACGTCGTTCACGCCGAACAGCGGTGAGCCGCCGCGCGCCCGCTGGGCGTCCCGGTCCAGATCGGACAGCAGCTGCTCGTCGGACCTGCTGCGGTACTTGGCGGGATCGCCATTGAGGCAGCTGACCGCCGAGAACGCGTAGGCGGCGGTGTCGTATTCGCCCGCGGCATTGCGGTGCACGTACGCATCGGCGAGCGCGGCCAGTTCGGCGCCGTTGCCGGCGAGGGCATCGGCCAGCGCATGGTCGAAGACCGACCAGTCGGCGGTGTCGTAGGTCGCCTGGAACGCGCCGGTCAAGGCCATGTTCGAGCCCAGTTTGCGGCCATCGGGCAGCGGCAGGGGGTCGGCGTCCACGCGCTGGACGAGGTCGTGCAGCTTGGCCATGGCGGCATCGGGATCGGCGCCGACCGGGCAGGCCGGTTCGGCGGCGCAGGCCGACAGGATGGTGCGCACGGACTGCTCCTCCTGGGCGAGTTCCTGCGGCTCGGATTCCATCCCGCCCGCCTCGGAATCCTCGGAGGCGCCGTCGAACTCACCGGGATCGTCGACCGAATCCAGCACCATGCGCCCGACCCGATCCGGGAAGCGGTCCGCGTAGTACTGGCCCACCCGGGTGCCGTAGGAGAAGCCGACGTAGTTGAGCTTGTCCTCGCCGAGCGCGGCCCGCATCACGTCCATATCGTGCGGGAGCACCTCGGTGCCGACGAAGCCGAGCAGCTTGCCGGCACTGCGCTGGCAGCCCTCGCCATAGTTCTTGTGCGCCTGCGCGACTCGCTGCCGGCCCGCCTCATCGGTAGGTGTGAAGTCGGTGGCCAGATACTCGTCCATCTCGGCATCGCTGAGGCATTTGATGCCCGCCGTCCGGCCGATGCCGCGCGGGTCCCAGCCGATCAGGTCGTAGCGCTCGCGCAGTCGGCCCAGGGCGGGGTCGTCGTCTTCGAGGAGGAGCACCGAATCGAAACCGGATTCGCCCGGCCCGCCCGGATTGGTGGTCAGCACGCCGAGCCGGGCCGCGGGATTGGTGGCCGCCAGCCTGATCAGCGGCATCTTGATGGCGGCCGCACCGGGATTCGCGTAGTCGATGGGAATGCGCAGGGTGCCGCACTGCGCGTCGGGGCGTTCGGCGCACGGCTGCCAATCGATCCGCTGCTGTTCGTATTCCGCGAGGCTCGCCAGCGGCGTCGCCTCCGCGCCGTCGGGGGCGTTCCTCCCGGCCCCATCCGACGGCTCATCGGGACTCGAGCAGCCCGTGAGGAGCAGCGCTACTGCCGCGGTGACGACCGCGAGTCTGGTTCGGTGGCGCACGGTTGATTCCTCTCGCCCTGGAATCGGAATGAAAACCAGCTCAGCGTAGCCAGCAGATTATGACTTTTTCGTGAGCCATGCGTCAGCGTCGCAAGACCGATTGCACCATCTCCCGAATGGAGGCGCGCAGCCGGTCGGTTTCCCCGGCGCGCACCATCTCCCGGGCCAGGTCCGAACCGACCGAACTCAGCAGCAGGCGGCCGACCGCCTCGGCGTCGATATCGGGGCGGGCCTCGTGCAGCAGCGCGGTGATGTGGGTGTCCCAGGTGCCGTGGAATTCGGCGGTGCGCGGATGCGGGGGCACGGGCACCGCGCGATAGGCGGCCATGAGCTCGACATTGTCGGCCATCATCACCGTCATGGCGTCGAAGAAGGCGACGAGCCGCTCCCCCGCCGGAGCCCCCGGACCCAGCGGCGGCGGCCCGTCGGTGATCGCGCCCATGAGCGTTTCGGCGGGTTCGGCGAGCAGCGCGTAGAGCAGATTCGCCCGGCTCCCGAACCGGTGGAAGATCGTGCCCTTGCCGACCCCGGCGGCCGCGGCCACCCGATCCATGCTCAGCGCGTCGGCGCCGTGCTCGACCAGCAGCATCCGGGTGGCGTCCAGGATCGCGCGCCGATTGCGCGCCGCATCGGCGCGTTCCTTGGGCTGCTGATCAGGCATTTCCTCGACTTTCCTAGACACATTGACCGGCGGTCCATATAGTCATCAGATTAACTGGACCGTCAGTCAATTTATGGAGTTTCGATGCAGGCAATCCTAATCACCGCAACCGGTGGACCCGAGGTGCTCCAGGCGCGCGAGGTGCCCGCGCCGCGCCCGCAGCCGGGCGAGGTGCTCGTGCGCGCCGAGGCCATCCCGGTGCTGTATCCGGAGACCATGCTGCGCTCGGGTGCGTTCCCGATCCCCGCGCCGCTGCCGCTGGTCTTCGGCACGCAGGCGGCGGGCGTGGTCACCGAGGTGGGCGCGGGCGCGGACGTCGCGCTCACCGGTCGGCGAGTCATGGTGGCCAGCAACACCTTCGGCACATACGCCGAATGGGTGTGCGTACCAGCGGAATCCGTCACGCCCATCCCGGACGGACTGTCCGCGGTGGATGCGGCGGCGGTGACCATGAGCGCCTCCGTGGCGATTCCGCTGCTGGAGGCCGCCGCGCTCACCGGCGTCGAGACGGTGCTGATCCAAGCCGCCGCAACGGGAGTCGGCGGTTACCTCACCCAGCTGGCCAAGGAATTCGGCGCGGCCCGCATCATCGCCACCGCGGGCGGTCCGGACAAGATGGACCGGGCGCGCGAGCTCGGCGCCGACGAGGTGCTCGATCATCGCGATCCGCAGTGGCCGCAGCGGCTGCGCGAAATCCTCGGCGGCACAACGGTGGATGTGGTGTTCGACGCCATCGGCGGCGACACCGCGGCCACCCTGCTGGACCTGATGACCCCGCTGCGCGGCCGCATGCTGGGCTACGGCTTGCTGTCCGGCTCCTTCGCGCAGGTGACGGCGACGGATCTGACCATGCGCGGGCTCAGCTTCATCGGCTGCGCCGGGCCGGACTGGCTGGCCCGGGTGGATCGGGCGCGCGGCGCGGCCCTGCAACGCGCCGCCCGCGGATCCCTCACACCGCTCACCGCGACGGTGCTGCCGCTCGCGCAAGCCGCGACCGCGCACCGGCTCATCGAGGAGCGCAGCGCCCTGGGCACGATCGTGCTGCGCCCCGACCCCGCCGTCTGACAGCGGTTGGTATCAGTCGATCGTCCCCCGCGGAACGATCCATTCGTGGCGGAGCTCCGATACCTCGGCCAGATGCTCGTAGTCCGCGTCGTAATGCACGACCGTCAGCTCGTCCCGGATCGCGACTGCCGCGACGAGGACATCGAATGCGCCTGCCGCGCGCGGCATTCGAGCCCAGAGGTCCTCTTGCAATCGCAGGGCGATCCCACAGCTTTCGGCGTCGGGATCCAGCCGCGGCAGCAGCTCCATCTCTTCGCGCAGAGCCAGATATGTCGCCATATCGGGCCCAGAGTAGCAACGCTCGAGTATCAGAGGGGTCGTCGTGAAAACGGAGAAGGTTCGCAACAGATGTTCGATGCGGCGGGCGACATCGGGATTCCGATCCACCCTGCACCACACACTGGTGTCGATGATGTAGCCGGTCACCGCCGCGCAGCCGCCCTGAACTCCGGCTGGAGAAGTTCGGGGGTGGGGGTCAGCTGTCCGGCGGCGATGCGTTCGGCCAGGAGGCGCTGTTTGATTCGCTGCACGAGTTCACGAAGGGCGAGATCGATAACCTCGCGTTTGGTACCGAGCCCGCTCAGTTGCTGCGCGGTCTTGATCAGCTCATCATCCACGTTGACGCTGGTGACGCTCATGCACACCTCCCGTATTTAGAGGCTGTATATACCCTCGATATTACGCCACGGGACAACTCGCTGTGCGCCGATGGAGATCCCGACTCGCGATCAGCCGGTGATCTCCCACTCGTAGACGGTGAGTTCGGAGGCGCCGGTGGTGTGGATGGGGTCGGTGCAGACCAATGCACGTGCGGCGTCGAGGTTTTCGGCGAGGATGACGTAGGCGCCGCCGGAGTTGTCGGTGAACTTGCCGGTTTCCACCAGCTGGCCGCGCGAGCGGACGGCGTCGAGCCATTCGCGGTGTGGCTGGGCCACGGACGAATCGAAGCGCGGAGTGCGCATTGCCATCACCAGGTATTTGCGCACCCTGCGCTTCTCCTCTGTATTACTGCTGTTCGTCGTCGGCCGGGCGCGGGGCCAGGGTGGCCGCGGCCGCGGCGCGGACCTGCGGGGCCACCAGGACCACCTGGCCGAGCACGCCGTTGATGAACGACGGGGAATCGTCGGTGGACAGCGCCTTGGCCAGTTCCACCGCCTCGTCGACGGCCACCACCGGGGGAACGTCATTGGCGTGGAACAACTCCCACACCGCCACCCGCAGAATGGCGCGGTCCACGGCGGGCAGCCGCGACAGCGCCCAGTCCTGCAGATAGGACTCGATGGTGCCGTCCACCCGATCCAGATCGTCGGCGACGCCTTCGACCAGGACGCGGGTGTAGGGGTTCACCGGGGCCACCGAGTCGTCGCGCACGGACAGCGCGACACGCTCGGTCAGCAGTTCCGCGGGGTCGATATCGCGGGCCTCGGCCTCGAAGAGCAGGTCCACGGCCCGGCGGCGCGCCTTGTGGCGCGCACCCAGCTTCTTGTAATTCGACTTCTTGTCCACGGGCTGATCGGCCACGGTCCTATTATCCGCGCGCGTCAGGAGTTGACGCGGCTGATGTAGGAGCCGTCGCGGGTGTCGATGCGCAGCTTGTCACCCTGATTGATGAACAGCGGCACCTGCACCTCGGCGCCGGTCTCCACGGTGGCGGGCTTGGTGCCGGCCGAGGAGCGGTCGCCCTGCAGGCCCGGCTCGGTGTGGGTGACGACGACGTCGATGGCGACGGGGAGCTCGACGAACAGCGCCTCGCCCTCGTGCATGGCGATCTGGACCTGCATGTTCTCCAGCAGGAAGCCGGCGCTGCGGCCCAGCAGCTGCTCGCCCAGGTGGATCTGGTCGTAGGTCTCGCCATCCATGAAGATGTAGTCCGAGCCGTCGTGGTACAGGTAGGTCATATCGCGACGGTCGACGGTCGCGGTCTCGACCTTGACGCCGGCGTTGAAGGTCTTGTCGACGACCTTGCCCGAGACGACGTTCTTCAGCTTGGTGCGCACGAAGGCGGGACCCTTACCCGGCTTCACGTGCTGGAACTCGACGATCTGCTGGAGCTGATTGTCGATCTTCAGCACGAGGCCGTTCTTGAAGTCGCTGGTGTCCGCCACTGTCCTCGGATCTCCTACTAGTCGGTCAAACCGCGCGTCAGTCGACGACGGTCAGGTCTTTGCTGGTGTGGGTGAGCAGTTCCGGGCCCCCCTTGCGAACCACGAGCGTGTCCTCGATCCGGACACCGCCGCGGCCGGGAAGATACACACCTGGCTCGACGGTCACCGCCACGCCATCCAGCAGTGTACCTGTGCCCGTTTTGGCGATTCCGGGCGCTTCATGGATCTGCAGGCCGACGCCGTGTCCGAGGCCGTGCACGAAGTACTCGCCGTAGCCGGCGTCCTCGATGACCGAGCGGGAGGCGGCGTCGACGGCCTTGGTCGCCACGCCCACCGCCAGCGCCGCGCGGCCGGCGGCCTGGGAGGCGTGCACCAGGTCGTAGATCTCGCGCTGCCAGTCCGCCGGTTGGCCCAGCACGAAGGTGCGGGTCATATCGGAGTGGTAGCCGTCGACGGTGGCGCCGAAGTCGAGTTTCACGAAATCACCGGCGGCCAGCACCGCATTGGTCGGGCGGTGGTGCGGGACGGCCGAATTCGGGCCGGCGGCGACGATGGTCTCGAAGGAGACGGCGTCCGCGCCGTGTTCGAACATGAGCCATTCCAGTTCGCGGGCGACCTGGCGTTCGGTGCGGCCGGGGCGCAGGCCGCCGCGTTCGAGCAGGGTGGCCAGGGCATTGTCGGCGGCATCGCAGGCGGCGGCGAGGCGGCCGACCTCGTAGTCGTCCTTCACCATGCGCAGCTGCTCCACCAGGCCCGCGACCGGGACCAGGTCCAGGCCGGTGCCCAGGGCCACGAAGGCCTGGTGCTGTTCGACGGTGAGGATATGGCTCTCGAAGCCGACGCGGCCGGTCTGCCACTCCCCCGCGATCTCCACCACCCGGCGGGCGCTGGCGCGATTGATCTCCGCGCGCAGATCCGGGACCTGCTCGCCGACCTGGGTGATGTAGCGGCCGTCGGTGCAGATGACGGTGCGATCCTCGGAGCTGTCCCAGGCATAGACCAGCAGGGCGGCATTCGACCCGGTGAATCCGGTCAGGTACCGGATATTGATCAGATCGGTCACCAGTAGGGCGTCCACCCGGTTTTCGACCAGCAGATTGCGCAGGCTGGCTCGGCGCAGTGCGTAGTCGGGACGCCGGACCGGATCGTGATCAGCAGACATGCGTCCAAGGTACTGCCGACACGCGGTATCTCCGACACCCAACACGGAGCCGGGCGGTTCTCGCCGAAAGCCCTGATGTTCACATACCAAGTGGTCCTCCACATTTCGCGAATCAGCGGCCCGCGCGAACACCCGCCGCGGGACCCTCGACCCATGGAACCGCTTCCCCTGCTGATCCTCACCGCCTGGTGCGCGGCACTGAGCTGGTTCGACCTGCGCTCCCGGCGACTGCCCAATTCCTTGACACTGCCCGGCGCCGCGGCGGCGCTCACCTACGCGACCGCCCTGGGCCGCCCCACGCTCGCCGTGCTGGGCGCACTTCTCCTCGCAACCCCCTATCTCCTGGTGCACCTGTGGAATCCGGCCGCACTGGGTGCCGGCGATATGAAGCTCGCCCTCGGACTCGGCGCCGCGACCGCGCTGGGCGGGCCCAACTGCTGGGTATGGGCCGCGCTCACCGCACCCATGCTCACCGCGGCAGCCGGGGCGGGCGCTGCACTGACAGCGACGGTCGCCGGACCAATGCCACCGCCTCACGAGACCGTCACCAGCTGCGCTCACCAGCGACATTCGCCCATCAGGTCGGCGGCGCTCACCGCTCCCACCTCCTTCCCGGACCACGCCGCACCGGCGCTCCCACTATCCACCGGCACGATCCCGCACGGCCCGGCCATGTGCGCGGCGAGCATCCTCGCGCTGCTGGCGGCCCAGTGAGCCCAACCGGACCGACCCGAGCCACCGCGCGAGCCTGCCCAGCGCGAACCTGACCGGGACGAAATTGTGCGGTGCGGGCCCCGCGGACGGGGCCGCCGCGACCGTGTTCGGGCCGTGGCTCAGCGGAGCGCGACAGGCGTTCGGGGCCGACAGAACCTCGAGCAATGGTGAGTCGTATCGCCTTACGGCGGACCGCGTGTCCGGCCGAGCGAATTCTCGTGGAAAGATGTAACCCGTGTTGCGCTGGATAACTGCCGGAGAATCCCATGGTCCCGCTCTCGTCACGATCCTCGAGGGGATGGTGGCCGGTGTCGAGGTGACCTCTGCCGATGTGGCCGCGCAGCTCGCGCGCCGGCGCCTGGGGTACGGGCGCGGGGCGCGGATGAAGTTCGAGGCCGATGCGGTCACCATGATCGGCGGCGTGCGGCACGGGCGCACCATGGGCGGTCCGGTCGCGATCGAGGTCGGCAACTCGGAGTGGCCGAAGTGGACGCAGGTCATGTCGGCCGATCCGGTGGACGAGGCCGAGCTGGCCGAGCTGGCGCGCAATGCGCCGCTCACCCGGCCGCGGCCCGGGCACGCCGATTACTCGGGCATGCTCAAGTACGGATTCGACGATGCCCGCAATGTGCTCGAGCGCGCCAGCGCCCGCGAGACGGCCGCGCGGGTGGCCGCCGGCACCGTTGCCAAGAATTTCCTGCGGCAGGCCCTGGGCGTCGAGGTGATCTCGCATGTGGTCTCGATCGGCGCCGCGGCCAATACTTCGGGCGTGGTGCCGGGCGCCGGTGATCTGGCCGCCATCGACGAGAGCCCGGTCCGTTGTTTCGACAAGGACGGCGAAGCGGCCATGATCGCCGAGATCGAGGCCGCCAAGAAGGACGGCGACACCCTCGGCGGCGTGGTCGAGGTCGTGATAGAGGGCCTGCCCGTCGGCCTGGGGTCGTTCACCAGTGGTGAGGCGCGCCTGGATTCGCGACTAGCGGCCGCGCTCATGGGCATTCAGGCCATCAAGGGCGTCGAGGTGGGCGATGGTTTCGAGACCGCGCGCCGCCGCGGCAGCCAGGCCCACGACGAGATGAAGCCCGGCCCGGACGGCGTGCTGCGCTCCACCAACCGCGCGGGCGGTCTCGAGGGCGGTATGACCAATGGCGAGGCGCTGCGCGTGCGCGCCGCCATGAAGCCCATCTCCACGGTGCCGCGGGCGCTGGCCACCGTCGATATGACCACCGGCGGCGAGGCCGTCGCCATTCACCAGCGCTCCGATGTGTGCGCGGTGCCGGCGGCCGGCGTGGTCGCCGAGGCCATGGTGGCGCTCGTGGTCGCGCAGGCGGTGCTGGAGAAGTTCGGCGGCGACTCGCTGCCCGAGACGGTCGACAATATCGCCGCCTACCTGAAGCGGATCAACGCGCGCCCGCACGTTCCCTCGGGCAACGCGCCCCAGTGACGACCGAGCCCGATCAGTCACCACCGAGCGTGGTGCTGGTCGGTCCGCCCGGCGCGGGCAAGTCGACGATCGGCCGCAAACTCGCTCGCGAACTCGGCGTGGACCTCTATGACACCGACGCCGGCATCGAGGAGCGCACCGGCCGCACCATTCCGGAAATCTTCGCCGAGGACGGCGAACCCGAATTCCGGCGCATCGAGGAAGAAGTCGTCCGTGACGCCGTCCTGACCGGCCACGGCATCATCTCCCTCGGCGGCGGCTCCGTGCTGTCCGCCGCCACCCGCGCGCTGCTGCGCGGCCACACCGTGGTCTATCTGGAGATCAGCGTCGGCGAGGGCCTGCGCCGCACCGGCGCCAGCACCAACCGCCCCCTCCTCAACGGCGACGACCCCGCCAAGAAATACCGCGAACTCATGAAGATCCGCCGCCCCCTCTACCGCGAGGTGGCAACGGTCCGAGTCCGCACCGACGGCCGCAGCCCCGGCCGCGTGGTCCGCATGATCCTCGCCAAACTCGGCCTGGAATCGGTGATCCGCCCGGAAGACCCGGCCACCCAGCCCACCGTCCCCACCCCGACCGGCGCCGCCCGCTCCCGCCGCTCCCGCCGCCGCCGTGGCCGTGGCGGCCGCCCCGATGCCCCCGCGACCACGACAACCTCGAATTCAACTCCCGCCGAACCCGACTCGCCCACCGCACCCGACAACGCGACCCGCGAGCCCGGCGACGCCGCCACCCCCGACGCCGCGAAACCCGCCCGCCGCAACCGCCGCTCCCGACGCCGCGGTCGCCGTTCGGGTGCAGCCACCGCACCCGCGATCGGCCACGACTCCGAAACCCGCACGCCCACATCCGGGTCCGCCGCCCCCGCCTCCGCGACCTCCTCGCGGCCGGGCACGACGTCCGGCGGTTCGACGGCGACCGCAGCCGAGGCAGCGACGAATTCCACCGCGGCAGCGGAAGTCTCCCCCGCCACAGGCGCCACACCCGCCGCCGGATCCGCCACCGCCTCCGGCGCGACGAGCAACCGCCGCCGACGACGCGCCTCCCGAGCAACGGGCGCTCCGGCGAATCCCCCGACTTCCAGCACGAATTCGCCGTCCCCGAGCACGCCGGCGGGCGACACCTCCGCTGCGCGCGGTAATCCGCCAGCCAGTACGAGTAACGCCGCTGGTGGACATGTGACTGCCGCCGCGGGCGATGGCACCGGCGCAAGTGCAGCCGCATCGGGCGGCGGTCGCGCTGCCGGTAGCACGGATTCCGCTGCCAGCGGACAGGACTCGGCTGGAACATCGCGCGGCGCGGGACGCTCTCGCCGAACCGACAACACCGAGGCCACCGCGGCCGACGCGGCTCGAACTGGCGGCGGTGCGGGGGCGAAGGCCGATCAACAGGATTCGGGCTCGGCCGCACATGTGCCGGGCACGGGCCGCTCCCGGCGCGGGGCCGGCGCCGGTAATGCCGCGGCCGGCACTCGCCAGAGTGGCGGCGGCACCGCGGATTCCGCTTCCGGGGCGAACGACTCGGCCGATCCGGCACCGCCGCCGGGGTCCGGGCGGTCGCGGCGGGCGCGGGCTCGGCGGGCTCGGGCGCGGGCCCGGGCGGCGCAGCACACAGCAGATCAGACCGTACGAGAAGAATCGGAGCAGCACCTATGAGCGAGCCGACCCGCATCGAGGTCCGCACCGCCGACCCGTACCCCGTGATCATTGGGCGGGGGTTGCTGGGGGACCTGGTGGACGAGGTGACCGGGCGGTCCGGGGTGCGGACGGTGGCGATCTTTTATCAGCCGTCGCTGGCCGAGACCGCGGAGGTGGTGCGGCAGGCGCTGGCGGACAAGGGGCTCGACGCGCATCGGGTGGAGATTCCGGATGCCGAGGCGGGCAAGGATCTTCAGGTCGCGGGCTTCTGCTGGGAGGTGCTGGGGCGGATCGGGCTGACGCGCAAGGATGTCGTCATCAGCCTGGGTGGCGGCGCGGCCACCGATCTGGCCGGGTTCGTGGCCGCCACCTGGATGCGCGGTGTGAGCATCGTGCATGTGCCGACCACGCTGCTGGCCATGGTCGACGCGGCCGTGGGCGGCAAGACCGGTATCAATACCGAGGCGGGCAAGAACCTGGTCGGGTCGTTCCATGAGCCCGCGGCGGTGCTGGTGGACCTCGCCACGCTGGAGTCGTTGCCGCGCAATGAGATCGTGGCCGGGATGGCCGAGATCATCAAGGCCGGTTTCATTGCCGACCCGGTCATCCTCGAATTGGTCGAGCGCGATCCCGAGGCCGCTCTCGATCCGACCGGCGAGGTGCTGCCCGAGCTGATCCGCCGTGCCATCCAGGTCAAGGCCGATGTCGTCGCCGCGGATCTCAAGGAGGCCGACCTCCGTGAGATCCTCAACTACGGCCACACCCTCGGCCATGCCATCGAGCGCCGGGAGCGCTACCGCTGGCGGCACGGCGCGGCCGTCTCGGTGGGCCTGGTCTTCGCCGCCGAACTCGGCCGCTTGGCCGGCCGTCTCGACGACGCCACCGCCGACCGGCACGCCGCCATCCTCTCCAGCATCGGCCTGCCCGTCAGCTACGACGCCGACGCCCTGCCCGACCTGCTCAAGTCCATGCAGACCGACAAGAAGACCCAGTCCGGCGTGCTGCGTTTCGTCGTCCTGGACGGCCTCGCCAAGCCCGGCCGCCTCGAGGGCCCGGACCCGAGCCTGCTGGCCGCGGCCTACTCGGCCATCGCCCGTGAGCAGTCGCCCGGCGGCAACTCGATTCTGCTCTGACCGTCAGAGCAGTTTCAGGTGCCGCAGGTTGGCCTCGTACTTGCGGATGGTTTCCGGGGTGATGTGCGGAATGTCCTGGTCCGGGCCGATTTTCGCGGCCCGGACCGCGGCCCGGAATCGGGCGGTCGACTCCGGGCGGCCCGCATGCGGCGGCTGCGGTTCGGCGTAAGCGTGCAGCAGCGGCAGCAGCGAATGCTTGCGCTGATCCTCCGGTAGTGCGCGCAAGGCCGTCTCGAATCTGCCGAACCAGTCCCGGTATCCGGTGATGCGCTCGATCGGGTTGCCCGCGGCAATGAGCCAGTCCACGAATTCGTCCAGGCCGTAACCATCGTCGTGGGTGTTCATCACGTGGTAGGTCCGGAATCCTGCCCGCACACCGAGTTCGGCGATGGCGGTGGCGATGAAGTCCACCGGTAGCCCGTCGTAGTGCGAGCGCTGCCGCCGCCCCGCCGCGTCGAGCGGGTGGAAGGATTCCGGCGCGATACCGGTGGCCAGCACGCTGAACAGCAGGCGGGTGAACATGTCCGGCACATTCAACTGGCCGAGGTAGCGACCGTCGACGAGGATCATGTCGCACCGGAACACGGTCACCGGCAGCCCGCACAGGTCGTGGGCTTCGCGCAGCAGCACCTCACCGGCCCACTTGCTGTTGCCGTACCCATTGGCGTAGCTGTCGTCCAGCGGCCGGACCGGGCTCATGACACGCACGTCGGCGGTCTCGGTGAACGCGTCGGGATCGATTCCGGCGCCGACCGCGACGGTCGAGATGTAGTCGAACGTCTTCAGCTTGCCGGTGAGCGCCAAGCGAATGAGCTCGGCGGTGCCGGCCACATTGGGACCGAACAACTGCTGATAGGGCAGCACATGGTTGACCAGCGCCGCGACGTCGACGATCAGATCGACCGTCTCGGCCAGACGCTGCCAGGTGGCGGGGTCGAGTCCCAGGCCCGAGTCGCCTTTGTCGCCCGCGACCACGTCCAGGTGCCGCTCGGCGAGTTGCCGATAGCGTTGCCACAGTTCGGGATCGCCGCTGTCGAAGACAGCGTCGAGCCGGGCCCGGGCCTGCTCGTCATCGGCGGCGCGGACCAGGCAGATCAGCCGCCCGTCGACCCGCGACAGTCGCTCCAGCCATTCCAATGCCACGAAGCGACCGAGGAATCCGGTGGCGCCGGTGAGCAATACGGTGCGGATCTGCCCGGACGCCCGGGGCAGCGCAGGCGCGGCGGCGAGCGTACCGGCATCGATGAACTTGTCCAATGTCAGCTCGCTCGCGCGAATCTCGGTCGCCGCGCTCGCGTGCACGCTGGTGAACGTGGGCCGTCGCTGGTCGCCGGCGGAGCCCAGGTATGCGGCGAGCGCGCGCAGATCGGTGGCCGGGCCGACGATCACGCCGACCGGCACCTCCCTCCCGGTCAGCTCGTGCAGTGTGTTCGCCAAGGTCAACGCGGACAGCGAATCGCCACCGAGATCGGTGAACCGCGCCTCGGGCGAGACCTCGGCCGCATCCAGCCCGAGTACGACGGCGACCGTGCGCGATACGGTCTCCTCGAGCGGACGGTGTGCGAGACCGGCTCGCAGCGTGCGCAATTCGGCTTCCCGGTCGTGATCGGACTGCTGGTAGAGCTGTTCGAGCCGTTCGCCGTAGTGCTGCCGCAGCACCGGACGGGCGAGTTTGCGAATGCCGGTCAGCAGACCGTTCTCGACGGTGAACGGCGTTGTCTCGATGAGGAAGTCGCGCGGAATCTCGTACGGCTGCAGCCCCTTGCGGACCGCGACCGCCCGCAGCGCCTCGGCCAGCAGTGGCTTCGCCGCCGCCGGATCCCCGGCCGCGACCACATCGGCGGCGGGGACCACGACGGCCAGCAGATAGGCGCGAGAACTGTTGCCGTAGAGGTAGATCTGCTCGATCAGCGGACTGTCCTCGTAGTCGGCCTCCAGCCGCGAGACCGCCACGAATTCGCCCTGCGACAGCTTGAGCACATTGTTGCGGCGATCCACATAGCGCAATTCATCGGGCGCGATCTCGGCGACGACGTCGCCGGTGCGGTAGTAGCCGTCCGCGGTGAACACCTCGGCGGTCACCTCGGGCCGCCGGTAGTAGCCGGGAAACAGGTGCTCGGTCTTGACCACCAGCTCACCGCGCGGATACGGCCGGTCGGTGCCGAAATAGCCGAGTTCCGGCACGTCGACGAGCTTGTAGTCCTGCACGACCGGCCGCCGCACCCGCCCGTCCACCAGCACGCCGCCCGCCTCGGTGGATCCGTACACTTCGACCAGCGGCACCTGTGTGAGCGCCTCGACGAACTCCCGGACCTCCGGTGAGGTCGGCGCCGACCCGGTCAGCGCGGAGATCGCGCGGCCACCCAGGACGGTATCGCGGAACTCGGCCAGGATCTCCTGTTCGCACTCGCCCCGCCGGCCGTCGTCGGGCAGCCGGTCGACCGCCCGCCGGTATTCCTGGAACAGCAACTCCCACACCCGGGGCACGAACGGCAGTTCGGTCGGCCGGATCAGGCGCAGGTCCTCGAGAAAGGTCGAAAGGTCGCTGCTCGCTGCGAAATACGCGGTGCCGCCGGATCCGAGCGTCCGGTAGAGCGTGGCCCGGCCCATGACATGGCTCATCGGCAGGAAGTTCATGGTGACGGACGGAACGCGGTCATTGTCCGCACCGTCGAAGGCGAATCCGTTGTGCCACAGATTGGCCACCAGCCGCGCCGGATACATCGCTCCCTTGGGCGCGCCGGTGCTGCCCGAGGTGTAGATCAGCAGTGCCAGTTGATCCGGTGCGAGCCCCACCGCGATGTCGTCGCCGTCCCGGCCTCGTTCCGCTACCGCGGCAAGCGTTTCCAGGACCACCGGGGAGCCCGCGTCGATCAAGCGCTGTGCGGCGGCGGCGAAAGCCTCTCGCTGCGTGTCGGATTCGGGCAGGTAGTCGAAGACGACCAGCCGCGTCGTCCCGGCATCGGCGAGCGCGAGTTCGACCGCGGCGGGCAGGTAGCCGATGCCGGCCGCGATCACCCGCGGCGCGGTCTCCTCGATGATCGGGCGCAGCTGGGCGATCGAGGCGTTGGACTGCAGCGGCACGGCCACGGTCCCCGCGAGCATCGACGCCAGATCGAGCACCGTGTAATCGGCACTGTTGAAGCCCAGCACGGCGATCCGATCGCCGGCCGTCAACGGCGGCCCGCCCCCGGACCCCCGCCCGAGTCCGCGCGCCACCGCCTCCGCCCGGCGCGCCAGCTCCCCGTAGGTGAGGATGGAGAATTTCTCGGTCGATCGCGGTTCGGTCCGGCCGGTGTCCGGATCGGTGACCAGCTCCGATATCCGGCTGCCCAATGCCGGGCGGTCCGCGTACCCCGCCAGCACGGTCCGCACCAGGTCGGCGAGACTCGCGCCCGGATCGTCCAGCAGTAGGGAGATTCCCGGATCGGGCCGGGCCTGCGCGAGTTGATCGTCGTGTGCGATCAGATCGGCGATTCGATGTTCCTGCGCTTCGGTGAAGAACGACATGGTCAGCCTCCTGAACAGAGCTGTTTCACGCTCCGAACGGATCCGGCCTGTCACCCGCGTTCGCACATCGAGATCCGGACCAGAGCCGTATCCATCGACCAGACAGCAAACAAGTACTAAGCAAGGCTAACAACATTGCGAGCGGTCTCCCGATTCCCGCTCACAGTGATTTATTCCCGTGATGCCCGTCACACAGCCCGCATCGCGACCGAGGGGCCCCGTAGTGGGCGCGGTCAGGTCGTGGCCGATTCCTTTTTCAGGGCAATGGTTTCGGGCTCGGCCGGGGCCTTGTCGGCCTCGCGCCCGACCAGGTAGCGGCCGATGGTCACGCCGATCATGGCCGGAACGAAGATCAGCAGGATGATGAACGACGCACCGGAGGTGATCTCGAACAGCAGGCCGTTGTCGCCGAGGTCGAACTTCGGCAGGTAGTCCAGCAGCCAGGCGGCCAGGCCGCTGCCGAGACCGCCCGCGGCGCCCGCCTTCAGCCAGCGCATGGTGAGATCCGCGCCGCGTTCGGGATCCGGACTGACGCGGCGATCGGCGCGGCCGTCGAGAACGCCCCAGGTGACGACTGCCGCGAGCAGGATGATCAGGCTCAGGATTCGCATCCAGGACCCGCCGGTCGGCCAGTACACCATGGCGAATCCGAGCAGGGTTCGCAGCACAATGGTCAGCGCCCCCAGAGCTACGGCACGCATCACCCACGCATTCATGTCGATCACCTTAACCTGCGCGGCCCCCTGGCCGAATTGAAACTCGTTCTAGAACCTTAACCGACTCCGGCCGGGGTCATGGTGAGCGCACCGGGGATCGCGGCGAACGCGGCACGCAGATCCGCGGACAATATTGCGGCGCCGGCGGATTCGGGGCGCGCGGTCCAGGTGTCGAGCGCGCAGCGGAATGCGGCGATCACGATGTCGAGCGCGAGCCGCGGGCGGGGATCGGCGGTGATGTCGAGACCGAAGCGCTCCCGCAGGATTCGCAGGGCGTCGCGCGTGGTGCGGTCACAGAACTCCAGATTGTGGGCGGTCATGGCGGGGGTCGAATCGGTGAGGCGATAACTGCGCCGGGCGCGCTCGGCCCAGCCGTCGGATGGCATCCGTTCCACCACCGCAAGCAGGGCGTCCTGCCCCATGTCCAGCAGCGTGCCGCTCCCCGGACGCTCGGCGAGCTCCACGAGGAAGGCCGCCCACAGATCCTGCAGCGGGGCCATGGCCACGTCTTCCTTGCTGGTGAAGTTGCGGAAGAACGTGCGCTTGGAGATCTCGACGGCCTCGCAGAGCTCGTCGAGAGTCGTGGCGCCGAACCCGCGCTCGGCGAACAACTCGAGCGCGGCGCCGGCGCGACCGGCGGCGTGGGCCGCAGCGATCCCGCCGCCCACGGTGCGCGCCTGCGGGAACTCGGTGCGGCCGAGGTCATCGCCGATCCCTCGGAATTGCGGTCACCCGTCGACGGCGTGCTGGATCTGGTCGGCGGACGCCACTTGGTCGAGTCCTACCGGAACCTGTCCGAGGGCGGGACGCTGGTCGCGGTCGGCCATGCGGCCGGGCAGGACGAGATCTTCCCGTACGGGGCGCTTTTCGGCGATCAGGGCCGCCACGATCGCTCGGTGGTCACCTTCTTCCTGCTGTCGTGCCCGAATCTCGCACCGGACCTGAACTGGCTGTCGGCGCAGGTCGCGGCCGGCGCGCTGGATCCGAACATCTTCTGGCGCGGGGACTGGGCGGAGATCGACGAGGCGGCCGAGGCGCTGCGGACCCGTCGCCTGCACGGCAAGGCGGTGCTCGAGGTGCGGTGATGCCGGAGCGCCGCGGCGCACGCGGTAGAAATGCATGGTGAGTATCGATGCCGTCGCCCTGTTGCAGGATCCGGTTCGCCGGCGGCTCTACGACTATGTGGCCGCGGCGGATCATGAGGTGGGCCGGGACGAGGCGGCGGAGGCGGCGGGGATCAAGCGGCCGCTGGCGGCCTTCCACCTCGACAAATTGACCGAGGCCGGGCTGCTCGACGCCGTGTTCCGCCGCCCCGAGGGCAGGACCGGGCCCGGGTCGGGGCGGCCCGCCAAGTTCTACCGGCGGGCGGATGCGGAGTTCGCGGTCAGCCTGCCCGCCCGGGACTACCGGACCGTCGCCGCGGTGCTCGCCGAGGCGGTGGAACATGCCGGATTCGAGGAGGCGATCGCGAAAGCCGCTGCCGCGCACGCCCCCTCGCTGGATGGGAGGGATCTGCTGGAGGCGCTGCGCGAGCGCGGGTACGAACCGTACCGGGACGGTGCGGTGATTCGCTTGCGCAACTGCCCTTTTCACCGGCTCGCGGTGGACTTCCCGCCGCTGGTGTGCGGCATGAATCTGGCCCTGCTCGAGCGCCCGGCGGCGGAGGCCGGGTGGACGGCCCGGATGGATCCGGCGCCAGGGCGTTGTTGCGTGAGCTTTTCTAAAACAAGCGAAGATTAGTTATAGTCCGATCATGCATCTCGCAGAGCTC
Organism: Nocardia sp. IFM 10818; assembly: GCF_054655275.1. Taxonomy (NCBI): domain Bacteria; kingdom Bacillati; phylum Actinomycetota; class Actinomycetes; order Mycobacteriales; family Nocardiaceae; genus Nocardia; species Nocardia sp. IFM 10818. Next base: position 3,325,154 of record NZ_BAAHJH010000001.1, on the reverse strand, counting down.
AATATCGGCCGCTTGGTCGCACCGCAGGGCGATCCGCGCGTGGCCGACTTCTTCGACGCCCTCGATCGGATCAACAAACTCGCCGACACCTCCCCCGGCTTCGTCTGGCGGCTGGTCGACGGCGAGTCCGACAATGCCGTCTCCCTGCGCCCGGACGGCTGGGACGACGACATGCTCATCAATCTGAGCGTGTGGGAATCGCGCGAGGCGCTGTTCGACTACGTCTACCGCAGCGAGCACATGGAATTCATGCGCCGCCGCCGCGAATGGTTCCTGCCGCTGGGCGAGCCGCCGGTCGCGCTGTGGTGGATTCCGGTGGGGCACATACCGACTCTCGGCGAGGCCGTCGAGCGTCTCGAGCATCTGCGCGAGCACGGGCCCACGCCGTATGCGTTCACATTCCGGAACGCGTTCGAACCTGAGCGGGCCGCATCAGCCCGCCCCGGTCATTCCTGAAGTGCCGCGGCCATTTCCGCGCGGGGCGCGGGCTTGCCGGTGAACTGCTCGACCTGGCCGTAGGCCTGGTTCAGCAGCATCTCCAAACCGCTGACGACGGTGTGACCGGCACGCATGACGGCCTCCGCCAAGGGCGTCGGCCACGGGTTGTAGATGGCGTCCAGCACGACCGGTGCCGCGGCCACCGCCTCCGCCACGGGCGCGGCGCCGGTGGCGGGCACGGTGCTGACCGCGACATCGACGTCGGAGCAGACGAACCCGAGCCCGTCCGGATCGAAGTCGATCACTTCGGCCGACATGCCCAGGCGCTCGGCCAATTCCAGGGTGCCGGCCGCGCGGCCCTTGTCCCGGGCGACGATGGTGACGGTGTGCGCGCCCAATTCGGCCAGGGCCAGCAGCGCCGGGCGGGCGGTGCCGCCCGCGCCGAGCACGACGGCGCGCTCGATCTCCTCGACGCCGGCGCCTTGCAGCGCGCCCCGCACCCCGTCCACATCGGTGCAGTCCGCGCGCCACCCGGATGCGGTGCGCACCAAGGTGTTCGCCGACCCCACCAGCTCGGCCCGGTCGGTGCGCTCCTCCGCATAGCCGAGCGCGGCGACCTTGCCGGGCATGGTCACCGACAGCCCGACCCATTCGGGTCCGAGTCCGTCGACCAGGCCCGGCAGCTGCTCGCCGGTGCACTCGATGCGCTCATAGGTCCAATTCAGGCCCAGCGCGCGGTAAGCCGCCAGGTGCAGTTGCGGCGACCGCGAGTGCGTGATCGGGCTGCCGAGGACGGCGGCCTTGCGAACCTCACCGGCCACTGTCGAGAATTCCACTCTGCATTGCCTTCTGGATATTGCGCAGGTGCTCGTTGTAATCGTCGGTGAACAGCGTGGTGCCCTGCTGGTCGATGGTCACGAAGTACAGCCAGTTGCCGGGCTCCGGTTTCTCCATGGCGCGCAAGGCTTCCAGCGACGGCGCGGAGATGGGAGTGGCGGGCAGACCGGCCATGGCGTAGGTGTTCCACGGGGTCCTGGTCGCCCGGTCGGCGTCGGTGGTGGCGACCTCGGTCTTGTCGAGGGTGTAGTTGACCGTGGAGTCGAACTGCAGCGGCTGATCGACGGCCAAGCGGTTCACGATGACCCGCGCCACCTTGGACATGTCATTGGGCAGCGCTTCGCGTTCCACCAGCGACGCCGCGATCAGCGTCTCGTAGGGGGTCAGGCCGTTGGACGCGCCCGATTGCAGCAGTCCGGTGGATTCGTAGCTGGCCGCGCTCTCGGTGACCAGCTGCTTCAGGATCTGCTCGGGGCTCGCGCTGGGATCGAAGTCCAGGGTGCCCGCGCGGATGAGCCCTTCGAGCTGCCGGCTGCGATCGGGCACCGAACGGACCCGTTCCATGGCCCACGACGGCACGCCCAGCGCGGCCGGATCGGTAGTGGCGCCCGCGGCCTCGAGCTGCTCGTAGGTCACGCATTTGGCGGTGCTGCCGGTGCCGACACAGCTGGCGTCGGCGATCTTGCGGTAGATGCCGTCCTTGCGCGCCCCGGTGTGCACATCGGTGGAGTCGTGCAGCTGGCGGCCCTCGGAGATCACCACATTGCCGACGCGAGAACTCTTGCCCACCAAGGCCGTCACCGCTTCGGCGGCCGGGCTGTGACTGGCGATGGCGTAGTACCCGGGCTGCACCGAGTTCATATTGGAGTTGCGCACCGCCGCCTCGTAGAAGGCCGCGCTGCTGGCGACGACGCCCTTGTCGTACATGGCTTCGGCGATCTGGGTGGCGGTGTCGCCGGACTTCACCTGCACGACGGTGAGCGGCCCGGCCGACCCGGCGGCGAAATCCTCGGCCGGGCTGAGCCGGTTCATGAACTTCCACGCCACGAACCCCACGCCGGCGGCGAGCAGCAGGGCGAACACGACCGCGACGACCCACAGATTGCGGCGGCGCCGTTTGCGCTCGGCGGCTTTGCGCGACGCGACCCGGGACCGCTTCGCCCGCGATCCCGCGGAGCGGCCGCCCGCGGCCCGGGATCCGGCGCGCGGCGCGGCGGGGCGACGGCCACCGGCGGCCCGCTGCGGGGCGGGGCGACGGCGCGGCTCGGGCTCGAGCGGCGGTTCGTCGTCCTCGTCCTCGTAGCGCGGGATGACGGTGGTGTCGTCCTCGTAGTCGTCCGCGTCCGCCCAGTCCAGATCATCGCGGCGGTAGCGGCGCTCCGCGTTCTGCCGGTAGCGTTCCTCGGCTCGCGTCCAGCGGTCGGTCATGCATCATCCCCGCGGGGCTTCAAAAGTGCACTCCGTTCGTCCAACCAGCCTTGCAGGATCGATACGGCGGCCGCCTGATCGATGACCTGCCGCTGCCCACGCGCACGAACTCCACTGTCCCGCAACGCGCGTGCAGCAGACACCGTAGTCAAACGTTCGTCGGAAAGTCGCACCGGGACCGGCTCGATCAGGGTCCGCAAACGCCTTGCGAAGGTGGCCGCCAGCTTAGCCGAAGAGCCGCTTTCCCCGCGTAAGGTGCGCGGCAGGCCGACGATCACTTCGACGGCTTCGTATTCGCGCACGATATCGGCGATCCTTGCCAAGTCGGGTGCGAGGGCGCCGGGCGCGACCTTCTTCGCGCGCGGCACGGTCTCCACGGGAGTGGCGAGAATACCGTCCGGATCGCTACTCGCGACACCGATTCGCACAGTGCCGACATCGACGCCAATGCGCCGCCCGCGGCCGGGATCCTCGGCGTGCGACGGGCGGTCCGCTGTGAACCGCCCGTCCGTGTCGACCGGTGCATCCGAAGAGTCGGAACCGTGCATCACCCGGCGAGCTCGGCCACCCGCGCCCGCAAGGCCGCCAGTCCGGCCTCGATGCCGGCCGGGTTGGCGCCCGCGCCCTGCGCCATCTCCGGCTTGCCGCCGCCGCGGCCCTCGATGCTCGGACCGAAGGACTGCACCAGATCACCGGCCTTGACGCCGAGCTCCTGCGCCGCCTTGGTGACCGCGACGACGAAGGGCACCTTGCCGTCGGCATTGCCGAGCAGCGCCACAATGGCGGGCTCGGAACCGAAGCGGCCCTTGATGTCGGCCACCAGGGTGCGCAGATCGCCCGCGCCCACGCCCTGCGGCGCGGCGGCGGCGACCAGCAGCACCTTGCCGACCCGCTGCGCCTGCTCGACGAAGGCGCCCGCGCTCGACAGCACGGCCGCCATCTTGGTGCGCTCGAGTTCCTTCTCGGCGACCTTGAGGCGCTCGACGAGCTGCTCGACGCGGCCCGGAACCTCTTCCGAGGGCACCTTCAGCGCGGAGGCGACACCGGCCAGCAGCGCGCGCTCCTTGGCCAGGTACTTGTAGGAATCCAGGCCGACGAAGGCCTCGACGCGGCGGATGCCGGAGCCGACCGAGGATTCGCCGAGCACGGTGATGGGTCCGATCTGCGACGAGTGACCCACATGGGTACCGCCGCACAGCTCCATGGAGAACGGTCCGCCGATCTCCACGACGCGCACCTCGTCGCCGTAGTTCTCGCCGAACAGCGCCAGCGCGCCCATCTTCTTGGCCGAGGGCAGATCGGTGACGAAGGTGTTGACCGCGAAGTCGTCGGCGACCGCGTCATTGGAGACGGCCTCGATATCGGCCTTCTGCTGCTCGGACAGCGCGCCCTGCCAGCTGAAGTCGAAGCGCAGGTAGCCCGGCTTGTTGAGCGAGCCGGCCTGAGTGGCGTTGGGGCCCAGCACCTGTCGCAGCGCGGCGTGCACCATGTGGGTGCCGGAGTGGCCCTGGGTCGCCCCGCGCCGCCACGCCGGATCGACGCTGGCCAGCACGGTGTCGCCCTCGGTGACCTGGCCGGCCTCGACGGTGGTCTTGTGCACCCACAGCTTCTTGGCGATCTTCTGCACGTCGTTGACGCGCAGCTTCAGGCCCTGCGAGGAGGAGATGGAGCCGCGGTCGGCGATCTGGCCGCCGGACTCGGCATACAGCGGCGAGCGGTCCAGGATGACCTCGACATCGGATCCGGCCTCGGCGACCGGCACTCGCACGCCGTCCTTGATGAGGGCGAGAACCGTTGCCTCGGTGGCCAGTTCGTCGAAACCGGTGAACTCGGTGGCGCCGCGGTCGACCAGCTCCTTGTAGACGGTCAGGTCCGCGTGCGCGTGCTTGCGGGCCTGGGCGTCGTCCTTGGCGCGCTGGCGCTGCTCGGCCATGAGCGAGCGGAAGCCCGCCTCGTCGACCTCGAGCCCGGCCTCGGCCGCCATCTCCAGGGTGAGATCGATGGGGAAGCCGTAGGTGTCGTGCAGCGTGAACGCGTCGGTGCCGCTGATCTTCTTGGCGCCCTTGGCCTTCGCCTCGTCGACGGTCTCGTCGAAGAGCTTGGTGCCGGTGGACAGCGTCTTGAGGAAGGCGGTCTCCTCGCCGACGGCGACATTCTCGATGCGCTTGAAGTCGGTGGCCAGCTCCGGGTAGGACGGCGACATGAGGTCGCTGACGACCTTCATGAACGCGCCCATGACCGGCTTGTCCGCGCCCAGCAGGCGGGCCGAGCGCACGATGCGGCGCAGCAGCCGGCGCAGCACGTAGCCGCGGCCGTCATTGCCCGGGTTCACACCGTCGGAGATGAGCATGGCCGCCGAGCGGGCGTGGTCGGCGATGACGCGGAAGCGCACGTCGTCGGTGTGCTCGACGCCGTAGGACTTGCCGGTCAGCTCCTCGGCCTTGTTGATGATGGGGCGCAGCAGATCGGTCTCGTAGACGTTCTCCACGCCCTGCAGCAGCATGGCGACGCGCTCGACGCCCATACCGGTGTCGATGTTCTTCTTGGGCAGCGATCCGATCGGCGGGAAACCCAGCTTGGGGCTGTCCTCACCGCGGATGTCCTGCATGAACACCAGGTTCCAGATCTCGAGGTAGCGATCCTCGTCGGCGACCGGGCCGCCTTCCTTGCCGTAGGCCGGGCCGCGGTCGAAGTAGATCTCCGAGCAGGGACCGCCCGGGCCGGGCACGCCCATATCCCAGTAGTTGTCCTTGCCGTCGCGGAACTGGATGCGCTCCTTCGGGATCCCGGCGACGCGCTCCCAGATCTCGGCGGCCTCCGGATCGGACTCGTAGGCGGTCACCCAGATGCGCTCGGGATCGAAACCGTAGCCGCCCTCCTCCTGCGACTTGGTGATCAGATCCCAGGCGAAGGTGATCGCGCCTTCCTTGAAGTAATCGCCGAAGGAGAAGTTGCCCGCCATCTGGAAGAAGGTGTTGTGCCGGGTGGTGACGCCGACCTCCTCGATATCACCGGTGCGCACGCACTTCTGCACGCTAGTAGCTCGCGAGTACGGCGGCGCTTCCTGTCCGAGGAAGTAGGGCTTGAACTGGACCATGCCTGCGTTGACGAACAGCAGGTTGGGGTCGGGCAGGATCAGCGAGGCACTGGGTACCTCGGTGTGTCCGGCACGGACAAAATGCTCCAGAAAGCGCCGTCGAATCTCGTGGGTCTGCACAGGTATCCAGCCTACCGGTCCCGGTCCAGGGAGTTTTCACCCACCACCGGCCCCGCTCCACCCCACGTCGGCCTCAGCGAACGAGATCCTTCAAGGGCTCGGTGTCGAGGATCACCCCCACCGGTTCCGGAAGCTCGACCTCCGATCCGAATGGCAGGTGGACCGTCGACGAATACACGTCGTTCACGATCCCGCTGTACACGAAGGTCTCACACACGTCCCGGTCGATCAGCAAATAGACCGGAATGCCCGCTTCGGCATAGGCGCGCGGCTTTTCCTTGCGGTCGCGCCGATCCGTATCGGAGTCGAAGGATGTCACTTCCACCACCATCAGCACCGGGTCGGGATCTTTCCACTCACCCTGACCGGCAAAAGCTCGCTTGGGCGCGAGCACCGCATCGGTACGGGCCCGCCCACCCCGATATGACGCGACTTTGAGACCGACCTCCGGATATACCGAGCGCTCATCCCGCTGCTCGCGGAACTGGTCGAGCAGCCATTGGAAGATCTCGTCATGATCCCCGTCCGGCATCGGCTTCGCCCCCAGCTTCCCGTCGATGAATTCGAGCCTGGCTCCCAACTCGGCATTTCGTGCCAGACGCGCTAGCTCCTCGAAGTCCGCAACGGACATCTGCGGCTGGTCCGCAGCGTTCGGCCGATTCGCCATGACGGGCACCGAATCCCTCCGTTCTGCTGGGCGGATCGCGGATCGACGCGATCAGCCTAGGTACCAGTGTCGCGCAGCGAGCAAAATTTGCGGGGACTCACCTTTACGACACGCAGAATCGCCGCTGCTGGGCGAATCCGCCCGGTGTCTGGGTATCTCCCGAGTACGACCTGGCTCACACTGGGTGGAAAAGCGGGAGGGCACGGTGGGAGTGCGCAATCCGTTCGCGGAGGACGGCAGGTTTCCGGATGTCGTGGTAACGGCGCTGGCGGCCTCGACATCGATCGCCGGTGATGTAGAGGGCACCTGGAGCGGGCTGCTTGCGGGTGAATCCGGCATCGAGGAACTCACCGATCCGTGGGTGCGGACCTACCGGCTGCCGGTGCGGATCGGGGGCGCGCTGCGCGTCAAACCCGAGACCCGGTTGAGCCGGGTGGAACTGCGGCGGCTGGCCTATGTGGAGCAGCTGGCGGCGGTGCTCGGCCGCCAGGTGTGGCGCAATGCGGGCAGTCCGGAGGTCGATACCGAGCGGTTGGCGGTGGCGATCGGCACCGGGCAGGGCGGCGCGGACGCGGTGGTGCACGCGCGCGACGCCCTCACCGCGGGCGGGTATCGGAAGGTCTCGCCGCTGGCGGTGCAGATGATGATGCCCAATGGCCCGGCGGCGGTCGTCGGCCTGGAGTTGAAGGCGCGCGCGGGGGTGATCACCCCGGTCTCAGCGTGTTCCTCCGGTTCGGAGGCCATCGCCAAGGCGTGGCAGATGATCGTCATGGGTGATGCCGACATGGTTGTCACCGGCGGCGTCGAAGGCTGTCTGGATCCGCTCATGATCGCGGCGTTCGCCATGATGCGGGCGATGAGCACCCGCAATGACGACCCGAAGGGCGCGTCGCGCCCCTTCGACGCCGACCGCGACGGTTTCGTCTTCGGCGAGGCGGGCGCGCTCATGGTGGTGGAAACCGAACAGCACGCTCGCGCCCGGGGTGCGACCGTGCTGGCCCGCCTGCTCGGCACCGGCATCACCTCCGACGGCTACCACCTCGTCGCCCCGGACCCGGAGGGCACCGGCGCGGCGCGCGCCATGACCAGGGCCATCCAGGTGGCGGGATTGTCCGCCGCCGACATCACCCACATCAATGCCCACGCCACCGCCACCTCGGTCGGCGACCTCGCCGAAGCCAAGGCCATTGCCCAGGCCGTGGGCACGCACCCTGCCGTCTACGCCCCGAAGTCCGCGCTGGGCCATTCCATCGGCGCGGCGGGCGCGCTCGAATCGGTCCTGACCGTGCTGGCTCTCCGCGATCAGGTGATCCCGCCCACCCTCAACCTCGAAAACCCCGATCCGGCAATCGATCTCGACGTCGTCACCAACGAACCCCGGCGGACCCGCATCGACTACGCTCTCAACAACTCCTTCGGCTTCGGCGGCCACAACGTCGCCCTCGCCTTCGGCCGCGCCTGAATCGGGCCGTTCTATTTGCCGCGGACGATGCGGCGGAGTTTGGTGACGCGCGGGCCTACTTCGCGTTCGTAGCCGTGGTCGGTGGGGTGGTAGTAGTCGGTGCCGACCAGTTCGTCGGGCGGGTACTGCTGGGCGAGAACGCCGTCCGGATGGTCGTGGGGGTATTTGTAGCCCTTGGCATTACCCAGTTTTTCGGCTCCGGCGTAGTGGCCGTCGCGTAGATGCGGTGGGACGGCTCCGGCTTTGCCCGCCCGGATGTCGGCCATGGCCGCGCCGATGCCCTTGACCACCGCACCGGATTTGGGGGCGGTGGCGATGTGAATGGTGGCCTGCGTCAGGGCGAGCTGGGCTTCGGGCATGCCGACCAGTTGGACGACTTGGGCGGCGGCTACGGCGGTGTGGAGGGCGGTGGGGTCGGCCATGCCGACTTCCTCGCTGGCCTGGATCATCAGGCGGCGGGCGATGAAGCGGGGGTCTTCGCCGGCGCTGATCATGCGGGCCAGGTAGTGCAGGGCGGCGTCCACGTCGGAGCCGCGCAGGGATTTGATGAAGGCGCTGATGACGTCGTAGTGCTGGTCGCCGGCGCGGTCGTAGCGGACGGCGGCCTTGTCGACGCTGGCTTCGACGAGTTCGACGTCGACGGTGCCGTCGAGGGAGGACTCGGCGGAGGCTTCGAGGGCCGTGAGCGAGCGACGGGCGTCGCCGCCCGCGATGCGGATGATGTGATCCAGGGCCGCGTCGGTGACCTTGTATTCGCCCGCCAGGCCGCGCGGGTCGGCGATGGCGCGAGTCAGGACCGCGCGAATGTCGTCCGCCGACAACGACTTCAGCTGCAGCACCAGGGAGCGGGACAGCAGCGGGGAGACCACCGAGAAGGACGGATTCTCCGTGGTCGCCGCGACCAGCAGGACGATGCGATTCTCGACCGCCGCCAGCAGGGCGTCCTGCTGGGTCTTGGAGAAGCGGTGGACCTCGTCGATGAACAGGACGGTCTGCTCGCCCGCGGTGAGGCGGCGGCGGGCGAGGTCGATGACGCCGCGGACTTCCTTCACACCGGCGGACAGGGCGGACAGCGCTTCGAAGCGGCGGCCGGTCGCCTGGGACAGCAGCGAGGCGAGGGTGGTCTTGCCGGTGCCGGGCGGTCCGTAGAGGAGAACCGAAGCGGCGCCGGAGCCTTCGATGAGGCGGCGCAGCGGGGATCCGGGGCCGAGCAGGTGCTCCTGACCGACGACTTCGTCGAGGGTGCGCGGGCGCATGCGCACGGCCAAGGGCGCGAACCTGTCGCCGGCGGTCGGCTTGATCACCTCGAACTCCTCGGACACGGCCTCCGATCCGGGCGCGTCGAACAACCCATCGCTCACCTGGACGACCCTACCGAGGGGCTCCGACAGGTCGGTGCGCGCAGGTCCGGGCAGGTATCGATTCACTAACTGTTCATCTGTCCAGTTTGCTTTCGGGATGCCGATCCGATCGAATCTGTGGCGTGCGCCTCCCTGAGATCATTTCCGCCCGAATCGGTCGCCGCGCGGCGATCAAGGGCGGCACCGCCGCGGTACTCCTGACCGGCACCGCCGCGGCCGGCCTGCTCGGCACCGCCGTCGCGCGCGCCGAGTCCGCGGTCTTCCGGCACGGCATCGCCTCGGGCGATCCGCTGCCGGGCGGCGTCATCCTGTGGACCAGGGTGACCCCGTCGGAGGACGCGCTACCGGGCTCCGGGGCGGGCGACCCGGTCAGCGTGCGCTGGGAGGTCGCGCGGGACGAAGGGTTCGGCTCCGTCGTCGCCTCCGGAACACACACCGCGACAGCGGATTCCGACCACACCGTGAAGGTCGACGTCTCGGGGCTGGCGCCGGGCGCGGACTACTTCTACCGCTTCACCGCGCTCGATCAGACCTCCCCGACCGGCCGCACCCGCACGGCCCCGGCCGCCGACGACGCCCCCGATCGCCTGCGCTTCGGCGTGGTGTCGTGCGCCAACTGGGAGGCCGGATTCTTCAGCGCCTACCGGCATCTGGCCGATCGCGGCGACCTCGATGCCATCGTGCACCTCGGCGATTACCTCTACGAGTACGGCAATGGCGAGTACGGCGGCCGCAACGGCTCGGTCCGCCTGCACGAGCCCGCGCACGAGATCATCTCGCTGGCCGATTACCGAATCCGGCACGCGCAGTACAAGACCGACCCGGATCTGGCGAACCTGCACACCCTGCTGCCGTTCATCTGCACCTGGGACGATCACGAGACCGCCGACGACACCTGGTCCGGCGGCGCGGACAACCACAATCCGGGCGAGGGCGATTGGCAGGCCCGCAAGGACGCCGCCCGCCAGGCGTATCTGGAGTGGATGCCGGTGCGCGCGGGCGCCGACCGGCGGCTGTACCGGCGGCTGCGCTTCGGCACCCTGGCCGAGCTGTCCATGCTCGATCTGCGCAGCTACCGCAGCGAGCAGGTGCACGCCGGTCCGGGCTGGCGGCAGGTCGACGACCCGAACCGCACCATTACCGGCAAGGACCAAATGGATTGGGTCACCAATGCTCTGGTGACCGCCCCGGTGCAGTGGAAGCTGGTGGGCAATCCGGTCATGATCTCCCCGCTGGTGTTCCCGCCCTTGGATCCGGCGAGCACCGCCGCGCTGACCGAGCTGATCGGCATCCCGGACGCCGGTATCCCGGCCAACCTCGACCAGTGGGACGGCTATACCGCCGACCGGCAGCGCCTGCTCGATGCCATCATCGGCAATCAGGTAGCCGACGTGGTGTTCCTGACCGGCGATATCCACACCTCGTGGGCCGCCGACGTCCCGGCCGTGGCCGCCACCTACCCGGCCTGCCAGACCGCGGGCGTGGAGTTCGTGGTGCCGTCGGTGACCTCGGATTCCATGGGCGATATGACGAAAACGCCGCCGCGCACCGCCTCGCTCATGGCCGAGGGCGCCATTCGGGGCGTCAACCGGCACCTGGGCTATATCGAACTGGATTCGCACGGCTACGGCGTGCTGCACGTCGACGCCGAGCAGGCGCAGATGGACTGGTTCTACATCTCCGATCCCGCCGACCCGAATGCCGGTGTGCGCCATGGCGCCTCGTTCGCCGCCCGTCGCGGCGGGCGGCTGGAGCCGCGGCCGGGTCCCCTCGTCTGACGACTCCCCGCCGTCCGGTAGCGAGCATTCCGAGTTCAGGGTTCGATACAGCTGTGAAACAAAACTCCAGTGTTTCAGTTCATCTCGGGCCGGGCGGGCTGAGCCGCCGCAGCCTGTTGAAGACCACCGCGACGGCCGCCGCCGGAGCCACCCTGCTGTCCGCCGCTCCGGCGCACGCCGCGGGGCAAGTGTTCCGGCACGGCGTCGCCTCCGGCGATCCGCTGCCCACCGGCGTGATCATCTGGACCCGCGTCACTCCCTCCGAGGCCGCCGCCCCGGGTTCGGGCGTCGGCGAACCGGCTTCGGTGACCTGGGAGGTTGCCACCGACGCCGCGTTCGCATGGGTCGTCGCCTCGGGCGCGGTCACCACCGGACCCGACGCCGACCACACGGTCAAGGTCGATGTCTCCGGCCTGTCGGCGGGCAGCGACTACTTCTACCGATTCACCGCGCTCGCAGCGGTTTCCGCCATCGGCCGCACCCGCACCGCCCCGGCCGCGCAGGACTCCCCCGACCGGCTGCGTTTCGGTGTCGCCTCCTGTGCGAACTGGGAGGGCGGATACTTCGGCGCCTACCGGCACCTGGCGGCACGCGAGGATCTCGACGCCGTCATCCATCTGGGCGACTACCTCTACGAGTACTCCCGCGGCAAGCACCGCGGCCTGCTGCCCATGGTGCGCGAACACGATCCGGTCAATGAGATCGTGTCGCTGGCCGATTACCGAATCCGCCACGGCCAGTACAAGACCGATCCGGATCTCGCGGCCCTGCACGCCCGCTATCCGTTCATCGCCATCTGGGACGATCACGAATCCGCCAATGACGCCTGGGCGGGCGGTGCGGAGAACCACGATCCCTCCGAGGGCGACTGGCAGACCCGCCGGGCCGCCGCCCTGCAGGCATATCTGGAGTGGATGCCGGTGCGCGCCAACGGAACCGCCGCGAATGCCCGCCTCTACCGTCGCTTCCGGTTCGGCGCGCTGGCCGAGCTGTCGATGCTGGATCTGCGCACCTACCGCGACGAGCAGCTGCCCGCGGTCGCGGGCTGGCGCGAAACCGAGGATCCGCATCGCTCGATCACGGGCAAGGATCAGATGGATTGGCTCACCGCCGGTTTGGCCTCCGCGCCCACCCGCTGGAAGCTGGTCGGCACCCCGGTCATGTTCGCGCCGCTGCACCTGCCGACCACGAATCCGGCCGTGGCGGCGGCCTTCCAGGCGGTCATGGGCACCCCCGACTCCGGCATCCCGATCAATCTGGATCAGTGGGACGGCTATGCTGCCGACCGGCAGCGGCTCTTCGACACCATCACCGCGCACGGCATCGCCGATGTGGTGTTCCTGACCGGTGACATCCACACCTCGTGGGCCGCCGATGTCCCCGTCGACACCCGCGAGTATCCGCACGGCCGGGTCGCCGCCACCGAATTCGTGGTGCCCTCGGTGTCCATGGCCAGCATCGGCGAGATCATGCACACGCCCGCCCGCACGGTATCGCTCGGCCTGGAGCAGACGATCAGGAACCTGAACCCGCACCTGCACTACGCCGAGCTCGACTCGCACGGCTACGGCGTCTTCGAGGTCACCGCCGAGCGGGCGCAGATGGACTGGTTCTACGTCACCGCCGCGGCCGATCCGGACACCGGTGTGCGCCACGGCGCCTCGTTCGGGGTGCGCAGCGGCGTCGGGCGCGTGGAAGCGCGGCCGGGACCGGTGAACTGAACGAACGACCTGGGAGCACAACGGACCGGCCGCCCGAAACGCGGCCGGTTCACTATTCCTCCCAATGCTCCTCGAGCGTCGCCGATACGTGCTCGGCGAAATCGCCCAGCGGATCGTCTCCGGTGCAGCGCGCGTCCTCGGCGAGCGCGGCCCACCGGTTGATGAGCGCGGCCGAGCGCGGAATCGAGAGCCCGTGCTCGCGCGCCGAGGCGATGCGGGAATGATCGGCGGGCAGGAACCAGAAGGTGGACAGCCACACCCAGATGAGGCGCGCCTCCAGAATGCGTTCTGCCAGGACCTCGTCGTCGGCGAGGGACGGCCACACCGCGACCACCTCGGAGCGCCACGCCTCCACCATCTGGCGGGCGCGTTCGCGGGACAGTTCCACATCGCAGAGGCAGCCGGGGAAGGACACCAGCGCGTAGGCGATATCGAGGGTGGCGTCGCGGAAGCCGCCCCATTCGTAGTCGAGGAACCGCGCGCCCTCGTCATTGAGGATGACATTGTCGGGGCACAGGTCCGAGGGACTGAAGGCCCGGTGCCGCCCGGCGGAGAACAGCCGGTTACCGCGCACGATGCGCTCGGCGATCTCGCCGGGCACCTCGATGCCCAGTTCGCGCTGCAGCATGATCGGCACCTCGGCGACCGCGGATTCGGCCTGCTGGGCGATGCCGTCCACCCGGTGCACCACGTCCACCCGGCGTAGCAATGCCACGAAATCGGCCTCGCGGCCGACGGTCGCCGCGTGCATGCGGCCGAGTGCCTGGGCGAATGCCATGAGCGCATTGCGCCCGGCGGGCTCCACGCCGGCCTGCAGCACCTGGGTGAGCGAGGTGTTCTCCCCGAGGTCGCTGAGGATGAGCAGGCGCTCGGGCAGGCTGTAGCCGAGCAGGTACGCACCGGGTCGGTGGTCACGGCCCAGCGCGGTGGTGAACTGGTACGACACCGCCTCCCGCAGGAAGGCGGAGTCGATGCTGGCTACGCCGGGCGCCATACCGCCGGTGCGTCGTTCCTTCGCTCCGCCGCGCACCTGCTTGATAATGAGGGTGCGCGGAAGTGAAAAGGCGTTCTCCGCAACACGGACGCGTAGCACCGTCGTCCTACCACTGCCGCTGAGTTCCATAGGATCGCTCAGCTTTACCGGAGCACCCATTCGCTTTGTGAGCAACTGTTGTGCCGCGGACACGACTTCGGCGGCGCGTTCGGCCAATAGTGCGGTCATCGCGTCCCAAGTTACTCGCTTCAGGTCACTTTCAGCGAGCGGTTGCGCAACCTTTCGCGCGTCGTCCGGCGTGTCTTTGTGAAGGGTTTGCCCACGCGGCGCTGGTTGCTTGACACAACCAGGCAGGTCTAGTTGTCTCATGTTCAACTGCCGTGCGCCACACCGTAAACCGGAAAATGTGAAAGGCTCGCGACCATGACCGGCACGCCGCCCTCCGCACCGAACGATCCCTCCGGCGAACCGCCCGCCGAGGAGGGTGGCCGGCAATTCTCCGCCCGGCCCGGCCGGCACCAAAATCCCGAGCCCGCAGCGCATTCCGCACCGCCCGAACCGCCCCCGGGGCACGGCCGGCACGAGCTGCCCGGCCGCGCCGGCTACCCGCAGTTCGAGGGACCGGGCGCCGCGCAGTACGGCAGCGAGCCCGTGGAACCCCCGCCGCCGCTGCCCCCGCAGTCGGGCGCGCCGGGTACAGCGCCCAGCTATTCACAGCAAACTCCACTGCCGCCCGGCGCCATGCCCCCGGGCAGTGTGCCGCCCCCGGGCGCCGCGCCCCAGCCGGGCGGCCTGCCGCCCCAGCCCGGCTATCAGGGCGCGGGCGGCCTGCCGCCGGGCGCGCCGCCGCCGCAGGTGTCCGAGCCGCCGCTGCCCTACCAGCCCACCGAATCGCTCGATGTCGGCCGCGCCCTGGTTTACGGCTGGGATCGCTTCCGCCTCAATCCGATTCCCTGGATCGGCATGGGCCTGCTCGGCCTGATCTCCTGGCTGACGGTCACCCTGCTGGTGAACGTGTTCGATGTGCGGTCGCTGCCGGCCCTGCTACTGCTGTTCGCGGTGGCCTCACTGCTGGTGTGGCTGCTGCAAGCGGCCATGATCCGCGGCGCGCTCTACGAAACCGACGGCACCCCACCGGATTTCCCGGCCTTCTTCGGCTTCGTGAATGCCGGCAGCGTGCTGCTGACCGCGGTGCTGGTCTTCGTCGGCGCGCTGGTGGCCTCGCTGGCGTGCGTGTTCCCGGCGGTCATCGTCGGTGTGCTGTGCATGTTCGCGCTGCACTTCGTGATCGATCAGGAGCAGGATCCGGTCACCGCCATCAAGTCCAGCGCCCAGCTGGTGTTCCGCAATCCCGTGCCGACCGTGCTGCTGGCGCTGGCGGTGCTGATCATCACCGCGGTCGGAATGCTGTTCTGCGGTTTGGGTTTGCTGGTGGCCGGTCCGGTCTCGGCCATCGCCATCACCTACGCCTACCGCACCCTCACCGGCGGCCTGGTGGTGCAGGTCTGATCGCTCACCGCGCGTCGGACAGCCACCACCGCTTCAACCGGTCCAGCGCGCCGCCGCGCCTGCCGTAGCGCGGCCGCACCCACAGCACCAGCACGCCCGCCACCACGATGCCGACCATGTTCACCGCCAGCTGCCCGATGGACATGAACGCCTTGTGCCACTCCCCCACCGTGGCCGCCACCACCGCGAAACCGGCCGCCGGAATGGTGGTGACCGAGATGAAAACGCCTACCAGCGCAGCGGATTTCGGGGTCATGAGCGCCAGCATCCCGGCCGCGCCGGCCAGCAGCGCCACCACCACCGAGAACGGCCCCACCTTGTAGATGAAGTCGACATTGTGGATGTTGTCCATCCCCTCGCGGGTGATCCAGCCGAGGTTACGGAACAACAGCGTGGCCAGCCAGGCGATGGCCATGGCCACCGGGAATCCGACCAGCAGGGCCAGCGAGGAATGCGCGGCGAGCCGGAAGTCCTTGCTCACCAAGGCGACCGCGGTCCCGGCGAGGGGCCCGAACTCCGGGCCCACCACCATGGCCCCGACAATGGTCACCGGCGAATCGGTCGCCACACCCACCACCGCCAGCAGGCAGGCGATGGTGATGAACGCCAGATACGAGGGCGTGAGCGTGGACGCCTCACCGGTCTGCGCGACCAGTTCCTCCCACACCACCGCATCGGAGGGACTGCCCGGCGCGGCCTCGACCGCCTCGTCGGCGATATCCGACAGCACGGTGTCGATCTGTTCCAGGCCGATGCCGCCGCTGTGGGTGATGCCGAGCCCGGTGAGCCCTTCCAGCACCGTGTCGGCGGCCTCGCGGGCGAGCATGCACTCGACCAGATCGCCGGCCGGTTCCACCGCCGCGCCGCGCTGCACGGTGACGAGCGTCGCCCCCGGATCGCCGCGCAGCAGCGCCAGCGCGGCGTCGGTGGTCTCGGCCGGACAGATCACCCGGACGTGCAGCACCCGAACCCCCTTGTGATCAGCGGGTTTTCCGGTATCGGTCGATACCGGCCGGGTGCAGCCTAGCCGGGTGAGCGCCTACTTCCCGGTTTCCTTGCCCTTGTCGTCCTTGATCGGCTTGCCGTCGGCGTCGAGCTTCACGTTCAAGCCCGCCTCCTGGCGCTGCTGCAAGGTGATCGGCGCGGGCGCCTCGGTCAGCGGGTCGACGCCGCCGCCGGACTTCGGGAAGGCGATGACCTCGCGAATGGAGTCCATGCCGGCCAGCAGCGCGGTGATGCGGTCCCAGCCGAAGGCGATGCCGCCCATGGGCGGGGCGCCGTAGGAGAAGGCGTCGAGCAGGAAGCCGAACTTCTCCTGCGCCTCCTCCTGGCCGATGCCCATTACCTTGAACACCCGCTCCTGCACATCGCGGCGGTGGATACGGATGGAACCGCCGCCGATCTCATTGCCGTTGCAGACGATGTCGTAGGCGTAGGCCAGCGCCGCACCCGGATCGGTGTCGAAGGTGGCCAGGTGCTCCGGCTTGGGCGAGGTGAAGGCGTGGTGCACCGCGGTCCAGGCCGAATGGCCCAGGGCCACATCGCCGCTGGCGGTGGCGTCGGCGGCGGGTTCGAACATGGGGGCGTCCACGATCCACACGAAGGCCCAGGCGTCCTCGTCGATGAGATTGCACTTGCGGGCGATCTCACCGCGCGCCGCGCCCAGCAGGGCCCGGCTGGACTTCACATCGCCGGCGGCGAAGAAGACACAGTCGCCGGGTTCCGCGCCGACCTGCTTGGCCAGCCCCTCGCGCTCGGCGTCGGACAGGTTCTTGGCGACCGGGCCGCCGAGGGTGCCGTCCTCGTTGAACAGGATGTAGGCCAGGCCCTTGGCGCCGCGCTGCTTGGCCCATTCCTGCCAGGCGTCGAGCTGGCGGCGCGGCTGCGAGGCGCCGCCCGGCATGACCACCGCGCCGACATACGGAGCCTGGAACACGCGGAACGGCGTGTCCTTGAAGTACTCCATCATCTCGGTGATCTCGATGCCGAAGCGCAGGTCCGGCTTGTCCGAGCCGTAGCGGCGCATGGCCTCGGCGTAGGTCATGTGCGGGATCGGGGTCGGGATCTCGTAGCCGACCAGCTTCCACAGCGCGGTCAGGATGTCCTCGGCCAGCAGGATGACGTCTTCCTGCTCGACGAAGCTCATCTCGATGTCGAGCTGGGTGAACTCGGGCTGGCGGTCGGCGCGGAAGTCCTCGTCGCGGTAGCAGCGCGCGATCTGGTAGTAGCGCTCGATGCCGCCGACCATGAGCAGCTGCTTGAACAGCTGCGGCGACTGCGGCAGCGCGTAGAACGAGCCGGGCTGCAGCCGCGCGGGCACCAGGAAGTCGCGCGCGCCCTCCGGGGTGGACTTGGTCATGGTCGGGGTCTCGACCTCGACGAAGGCATGCTTGGCCAGCACGTCGCGGGCGGCGGCATTGACCTTCGACCGCAGCCGGATGGCGTGGCCCGGGCCCTCGCGGCGCAGATCCAGGTACCGGTACTTCAGCCGGGCTTCCTCGCCCGGCTCGTCGTCGAGCTGGAACGGCAGCGGCGCGGCCTCGTTGAGCACCTCGAGCTCGGTCACGTTGACCTCGATGGCGCCCGTCGGCAGATTCGGGTTCTCGCTGCCGGCGGGTCGGTTCTCGACCACTCCGGTGATCTTCACGACGAATTCGTTGCGCAGCTTGTGGGCCTGTTCGGCAGGCTCGCCCTCACGGAACACAGCCTGCGACACACCCGACGCATCGCGCAGATCGATGAAGATCACGCCACCGTGGTCTCGCCGCCGGGCCACCCATCCGGTGAGGGTGACGGTCTGACCGGCGTGCTCGCTTCGCAGCGAACCAGCCAAGTGGGTGCGCAGCACGGGATTCCTTTCGACGGGCTCGAAGCACCACGGGGTCGGCCGGGTGCGCCCCTATCGTAGTGAGACACGTTTGACTAGAGGAAACCGATATCCGCGCCGCCGTGCCAAGCTAGGAGCCATGACCTTCAACGAGGGCCTGCAAATCGACCCGGACCGGGTGCGAAGCGGTGGCGGCGGGCCGGGCATGGGCGGCGGTATGGTCCTCGGCGGTGGCGCCCTCGGCATCATCGCGCTGATCGCGACGCTGCTGCTGGGCGGCGATCCCGGCAGCGTGCTGGGCCAGTTCACCGGCGAGCAGGCGCAGCAGGAGGGGACCGTCGCCGGGACGCCCGAACACTGCAGGACCGGCGCGGACGCCAATAAATACGTCGACTGCCGCGTGGTGCTGACGGTGCAGAGCCTGGATTCGGTGTGGGGAACCGAACTGGCCAAGCAGACCGGCACCCGCTACACCGATCCGTCGGTGCGGCTGTTCTCCGGTGTGATCAATACCGGCTGCGGTCGCGCGTCCTCGGCGGTCGGCCCGTTCTACTGCCCGGCCGACCAGACCGCCTACTTCGACACCGCCTTCTTCCAGGAGCTCAAGGATCGCTTCGGCGCCACCGGCGGGCCGCTGGCCCAGGAGTACGTGGTGGCCCACGAGTTCGGTCATCACATCCAGAACCTGCTCGGCGATCTGGGCCGCGCCCAGCGCGATCCGCAGGGCCCGGAATCCGGTGCGGTGCGCACCGAACTGCAGGCCGACTGCTACGCCGGAGTCTGGGCGTACTGGGCCGACAAGCTGCCGGCCCCCGGCTCGAACACGCCGTTCCTGCAACGGCTCACCGAGAACGATGTGCGCGACGGCCTGTCCGCCGCCTCCGCGGTGGGCGACGACCGGATCCAGGAGAAGGCCACCGGCCGCGTGAATCCCGAAGCGTGGACCCACGGTTCGTCCGAGCAGCGGCAGAAGTGGTTCCTGTCCGGTTACAAGACCGGCCAAGTGGCCTCCTGCGACACCTACTCCGCCCGCGACCTGGACAATCCGCCCGCTCTGCGCTGATCCGCGCCGTCGTCGGCGTGCCCCCGGCTCCTGCCCGTCGTGCGCGAGGCAGAATCACCGGCGGCGGGCGCACGCCCGCACAGGGATTCGGAGGACGTGAATGCGAAGACTGGGCGCGAGAACACGATTCGGGACAGCGGCGCGACGCGCGGCCGCGGCGGTGCTGGTCGCGACCGCGATGCTCACCGGCACAGGCGGTTTCGCCGCCGCCGACGAACCGGCGGCCACGACGGTGTTCATGCTGACCACCATGCCCAATGGCTGGCAGAGTCGGCTCGATCTGCGACCGGTACTGGAGATCCGCTCCGACGGCACCGCGGTGAGGCGGCCGGACGGCGGGCCCCGGGAACTGCAGGGCAAGGTCCCCACCGAGGTGACCACCGCGGCCGCCACCGAGATCCGGGCCCTGGCCCAGGTGGATCTGGGCACGCCCACCGTCACCGATCAGGGCAATATGATCCTCGATTTCATGCCGGCCCAGCCGGATCCGGACGTGCACCTGATCGTGTACGCGCCCGAATCCACCGAGGGCCTCACCGATGAGCAGGTGGCCGCGCGCGCCCGGTTCGCGACGCTCTACGACAAGCTGCTCGACGCCTTCTCCGCGAGCTGATTCCGCGGGCCGGGATCGGCCTGCCAGATGCGGCTGCGCAGATCCCGGCCCCGGATCACCTGGATCCGCCACGGCTCCAGCCGCAGCACCCGCAGTGTGGGATCGGCAGGCGAGCGCCAGAACTGCCCGAGGTGGTAGCCCGCGCCGCGGGGGCTGGTGCGGCGGTAGAGCTCCCACACGTGTTCCTTGTCCGCCCGGTCCTCCACCCCGGTGGCCACGGCGTCGATGGCGACCGAGTTGTTGCCCGGCGCCCAGTAGGAGAAGTTGGTGTGCGGATTGCGCGCCAGATGCGCTTCCTTGATCGGGGTCCGGTAGGTGGCCAGCCACCCCAGCGGCCGCCCGTCCACGTTCTCCCACACCGGGATCAGCACCCGGGTGCGCGGCCGGTTCCTGGAATCGACGGTCACCATGGTGGCGTAGTTGATGGCCCCGACGTAGCTGTTGAACTCCGGCTCCAGTTCGGCGAAGAGGCCGACCTTCGTGCTCATGCCCGCGATCTCCTTGGGACGTACTGCATTCGATGCTCTGACAGGAACCAGGTTCGCAGCGTCGATCATGGCGAACCAGTGACACCGATGCCGGGTATCACCAAATTCCTGCCATATCCTGACGGGCATGAGCGTCGGTTCCGTCGCCCTGGTCGTGCCCGGCGACATCGGGTTGGCGTCCTGGGACATGTACGAGTTGAGCATTCCCGCAACGATCTTCGGCAGGCCGCAGCCGGACCTGTCGCCGGACTGGTACGAGCTGCGCCTGTGCGGGACCGGTGAGCGCGCACCCGGCGCGGAAACGGGTCTCACACTGCGCACCGATTACGGGCTGGACGGTCTTGTCGGCGCGGATACCGTGATCGTCCCCTCGGTTCCGGAAGCCTGTGTCGAGGACGGGCTTCCGCTGCCCGCGGATCTCATCACCGCCCTGCGCGAGGCCGCCGCGGCGGGCGCTCGCATGGTCTCGCTGTGCACGGGCGCCTTCGCACTCGCCGAGGCCGGACTGCTCGATGGCCGCCGCGCCACCGCGCACTGGATGCACACCGCCGAGCTGGCTCGCCGCTATCCGCGCGTCCGGGTCGACGATTCGGTGCTGTACACCGATGACGGTGACCTACTCACCAGCGCCGGCATGACCGCCGGGCTCGATCTGTGCCTGCACCTGGTGCGCCGCGATCTGGGCGCCCGGGTGGCCAATCAGCTGGCCCGCCGCATGGTGGTGGCCGCGCACCGGACCGGCGGGCAGGCCCAGTTCATCGATCTGTCGGTGCCCGCCACCGACGAGCACACCCTGGCGCCCGTCCTGGATTGGGCGCGAGCCAATCTCGACCAGCCCCTCACCATCGAGGATCTGGCGCGCCGCGCCGCCGTCAGCCCGCGCACGCTCTACCGCCGCCTGCAGGAGACGACCGGCACCACTCCCCTGCAATGGCTGCTGAACCAGCGCCTCGGCCGGGCCCAAACCCTGCTCGAGACAACGCATCTGTCGGTGGAGAAGGTGGCGGAGCTGAGCGGCCTGGGCACCGCCAACAACCTCCGCCACCATTTCCTCAAGCAGATCGGCGTCTCCCCCAGCGATTACCGCCGCGCCTTCCCCTGTCCGGAGGCCGGCTAGCCGGCCGCGCCGACCGTCCAGGTCTCCCGGCCGGTGAGCAGGGCCTGCAGCGAATCCTCGTGCACCGGTTTGTCTTCGGCGGCGCTGTCGAGCTGGGCGCGGACGCCGTCGTCGTAGGTGCGCCGCGAGACGCTGCGGAAGACGCCGGTCACCACGTGGTTCAGGTCCTGATCCGACAGGCGGGACAGGGCGTAGGCGTACTCGGGATCGTCGGCGTAGGCGTCGTGCACCACGATGTCGGATTCGGCGACGCTGTCGGCGCGGGCCACGCGCAGGCCGAAACCATGGCGGACTACGGCGAATTCGCCGTCGGCGCCGAAGCGGATGGGCTCGCCGTGGTGTAGCCGGATGAGATGGGATTCGGCGTTCTCGCGGCGCAGGGCGTCGAAGGAGCCGTCATTGAAGATCGGGCAGTCCTGCAGGATTTCGACGAAGGACGTGCCGCGGTGTTCGGCGGCGGCGCGCAGCACCTCGGTCAGGCCGGCGCGGTCGGAGTCCAGGGCGCGGGCGGCGAAGGTGGCTTCGGCGCCCAGAGCGACCGAGAGCGTGTTGAACGGATGGTCGACCGAGCCCATGGGGGTGGACTTGGTGACCTTGCCGGTCTCCGAGGTCGGCGAGTACTGGCCCTTGGTCAGGCCGTAGATCCGATTGTTGAACAGCAGGATCGTCATGTTCACATTGCGGCGCAGCGCGTGAATGAGGTGGTTGCCGCCGATGGACAGGGCGTCGCCGTCACCGGTCACCACCCACACCGACAGATCGGGGCGGGTGACCGCCAGGCCGGTGGCGATGGCGGGGGCGCGGCCGTGGATGGAGTGGATCCCGTACGCCTCCAGGTAATACGGGAACCGGCTGGAGCAGCCGATGCCGGAGACGAACATGAGATTCTCGCGATTGAGGCCGAGCTCGGCCAGGAATCCGCGCACGGTGGCGAGGATGACGTAGTCACCGCAGCCGGGGCACCAGCGCACCTCCTGATCGGAGGTGTAGTCCTTGGCCTTCTGCGGGCTGTCGGCGGTGGGGACGCCGGACAGGCCGGTGAGGCCGAGATCGGTGCCGACGAGCGGGTTTTCCAGAATTGTCATCACTTACCCCCTGTGGTGCGATACGTCGCCCGCGCCCGCGCGGCGAAGGCCTTGCTCTGTTCCATCTCGGCGATCGAGCCGTCCAGGGCCGCGTCGATGACGCCGACCAGTTCCTGCGCGGAGAAGGCGGTGCCGGCGATCTTGGTCCACGGTTGCACGTCCACCAGGTAGCGGGCGCGCAGCAGCATGGCCAGCTGGCCGCCGTTCATCTCCGGCGCGACCACGGTGCGATAGCGGCGCAGCACGTCACCGAGATTGGCCGGGAACGGATTCAGATGCCGCAGGTGCGCCTGCGCCACCGGCACCCCGCGCCGCCGCGCCCGCCGGCACGCCTCGCCGATGGGACCGTAAGAGCTGCCCCAGCCGATGAGCAGCAGTTCGGCCCGCTCGCCCGGATCGTCGACCTCCAGATCGGGCACGGCAATGCCGTCGATCTTGGCCTGCCGCAGCCGCACCATGAGTTCGTGATTGGCCGGCTCGTAGGAGATATTGCCGGTGCCGTCGGCCTTCTCCAGGCCGCCGATGCGATGCGCGCGGCCCTTGGTGCCGGGCACCGCCAGCGGGCGGGCCAGGGTTTCCGGATCGCGGGCGTAGGGCTGGAACGAATCGTCGGGCTCGCCACCGGGTTCGAAGCCGGGATCGATGCGCGGCATCCGGTCGACCTGCGGAATCGCCCACGGCTCCGAGCCATTGGCAATGGCGCCGTCGGACAGCAGCAGCACCGGGGTGCGATAGGTGAGCGCGAGGCGCGCCGCCTCGACGGCGGCATCGAAACAGTCGGCGGGCGAGCGCGGCGCCACCACGGGCACCGGGGATTCGCCATTGCGCCCGTAGAGCGCCTGCAGCAGATCGGCCTGCTCGGTCTTGGTCGGCAAGCCGGTGGACGGCCCGCCGCGCTGCACGTCGATGATGACCAGCGGCAGCTCGGTCATGACCGCGAGGCCGATGCTCTCGCTCTTGAGCGCCAGCCCGGGCCCGGAGGTGCTGGTGACGCCGAGCGCGCCGCCCAGCGAAGCGCCCAGCGCCGCACCGATTCCGGCGATCTCGTCCTCGGCCTGGAAGGTGGTGATGCCGAAGTTCTTGTGCTTGCTCAGCTCGTGCAGGATGTCCGAGGCCGGGGTGATCGGATAGGTGCCCAGGAATACCGGCAGACCGGACAGCTGCCCGGCCGTCACAATGCCGTAGGCGAGCGCGGTATTGCCGGTGATCTGCCGGTAGGTGCCGGGCGGCAGCGTCGCGGGAGCAATCTCGTAGGTGGTGGCGAATGCCTCGGTCGTCTCGCCGTAATTCCACCCGGCGCGAAATGCCAGGATATTCGCTTCGACCACATCCGGTTTGGCCGCGAATTTCTCCCGCACGAACTGTTCGGTGCCGCCGATGGGCCGCCCGTACATCCAGGACAGCAATCCCAGCGCGAACATATTCTTCGCCCGCTGCCCATCCTTTTTGCCCACACCGGTCGGTTCGGTCGCCGCGAGGGTCAGCGAGGTCATGGGCACCCGGTGCACCACGAAATCGGTCAGCGTGTCATCGGTGAGCGGATCACCGCTGTAGCCCACCTTGGCCAGATTGCGCTTGGTGAACTCGTCGGTGTTGACGATGAGCGTGGCCCCGCGCGCCAGGTCCTCCAGATTCGCCTTGAGCGCAGCGGGATTCATGGCCACCAGCACATCGGGCTGGTCACCGGCGGTGAGGATGTCGTAGTCGGCGATCTGGATCTGGAAGGAGGAGACGCCGGGCAGGGTGCCCTGGGGTGCGCGGATCTCGGCCGGGAAACTCGGTTGAGTGGCAAGGTCGTTGCCGAAGGCGGCCGCTTCGTGGGTGAAGCGATCACCGGTGAGCTGCATGCCGTCACCGGAATCGCCCGCGAAGCGAATTACGACCTTTTCCAATTTCTCTGCGGCAGCGCCGTTTCCGGGCGCCGCCACCGGGTTGTCATGCTGCGAAACCATGCGCCTGCATCACTTCCTCGTCGAGTCAGAAGTACCAACGCCAAACTACTCCGCTCTATTCGCGACACACCGGCGAAAGTGAGCGGCAGAACGCAGAGATTTACACCGGCGTCAGGCGAACAACGCCAGCTGTGGGTCGGGCGTATGCGATTCGGCGGCACGCACCTCGGGTTCGGCCGGACGGTCGCGGTTCAAGCCGTGCTTGTCGAGCAGCGGCTCGATACGGCCGCGTAGCCACGCAGAATACTCCGGAGTGACCGAAGTACCGCGACCATACAGCTGCCGGTAGCGTCGCAGCAGCGCCGGGTGCGCTTCGGCGAGCCAGTTCAGGAACCAGCCGCGGGTGCTGCCGCGCAGATGCATGGGGAAAGCGGTGACGCTCGCGGCCCCGGCCTCGGCGATCGCCCCGATGAGCTCGTCCAGATGGGTCTTGGAATCGGTGAGATACGGAATGACCGGGGCGACCATGACATTCACGGCGAACCCGGCGTCGGCCAGGGCGCGCACCAGCTCCAGACGCGCCTTGGGCGAGGGCGTCCCGTGCTCGATGGCCCGGTGCAGCTCCGGATCCAGGATGGCGATGGACACCGCCAGGTGCACCGGCACCTGCCGCGCGGCCTGGGTCAGCAGCGGCAGATCCCGCCGCATGAGCGTGCCCTTGGTGAGAATCGAGAAGCCGGTGCCCGATTCGGTGAGCGCGCCGATGATGCCCGGCATCAACCGGTAGCGCCCCTCGGCGCGCTGATAGGGATCGGTATTCGTGCCCAGTGCGACGGGTTCCCGCCGCCAGGACCGCTTGTGCAGCTCCTTGCGCAGAATGGGCACCACATTGGTCTTGACCACGATCTGCGAGTCGAAGTCATTGCCCGAGTCCAGATCCAGGTACTCGTGCGAGCCGCGCGCGAAGCAGTAGCGGCAGGCGTGCGAGCAGCCGCGCATGGGATTGACGGTCCAGCCGAACGGCAGCGACCCGCCCTCGGGCACCTTGTTCAGCGCGCTCTTGCAGAGCACCTCGTGGAATGTGATGCCCTCGAACTCCGGTGTCTGTACGCTGCGTACGAAACCGGCACGTTCGAGCCCGGGCAGCGCGCCGTCATCGGCGTCCAGGGTTTGGCTTTGCCAGCGCACCACCCAAGTCGAACATTTGTTCTACCGACTGTCAAGCGATCTTCTGCGTGTCGGGCTCGAGTTTGCGCCCGTTGTAGAAGTCGATGAGATCGCCGACGGTCTCCTGCGCGGAGCGCGGCTGATACCCCAACTCGCTCTTGGCCTTCGCGTTCTCCACGATCGGCGCCGACAGCAGCGCACCCATGGCCGCCTTGGAGATCCGGTCGCTGCCCAGCGCCTTGGACACCGGCTCCAGGATCGGAATGAGCGCATTGATGACCTTCGGCGGAATCGCGAAGGCGGGCTTGAGCTTGCCGTTGTACTCGGCCGCGAACCGCGTGATCTCCAGCATGTTCACGAAATGGCCGCCGAGCAGATAGTTCTCGCCGGTCTTGCCGCGCTCGCCGGCCAGCACCAGGCCCTGCGCCACATCGCGCACGTCGACCAGGTCGAAGCCGCCGCCGATCATGACCGGGGTGCGCCCGCGCGCGGAATCCCACAGCGTGACATTGATACGGGAATCGGAGTGGTCTACCGGGCCGTACACACCGGTCGGGTTGCAGATCACCGCATCGAGGCCGGCGTCGATGACCTTGCGCAACTCGACCTCGCCCTGGAACTTGGAGCGGTCGTACACCGGCAGATCCGGATCGATGGACCGCGGCGAGCGCTCGTTGATGGTGCCGCCGCAGCTGTACTGGTTGAAAGCGTGGATGGAGCTGGTGTGCACCATGCGCCGCACCCCGACCGCCTTGGCGGCCTCGGCCACCACCCGCACGCCCTCGGTATTGATCCGCCAGGCGAGATCGTTCTTGTGCGCCAGGGTGATGAGCGCGACCAGGTGGTAGACGACCTCGGCGCCCGTGAGCGCGGTGCGCATGGAGGCCGGATCGAGCACGTCACCGGAGACCCAGGTGACACCGGGTTCGCTCGCGCCGGCCGGGCGGACGCGATCGATGGCGATCACCTCGTGACCGCGATCCGTAAGCAGGCGAAGCAAATTGGTGCCAAGGAACCCGGCAGCGCCGGTGACTGCGACCTTCATGGCTTGAAGAATATAGAACTTGTTCTAATTTGCAACAACGGCCGGGACAAGCTTCGGCGGCGGCGTGGGGCCGGACGGCACGCCGAGCTGGACGAACGATGGGTTATATTCGGCATCGCATGTCCACGACGATAGGGGGGCACATCATGGCCGAACTCTCGGTCGATACCACAGCGGTCCGCACCTTCGCCGCGACGCAGGACGGCGTCGCCGCCGACATCGCCGCGACCGGCGGCCTGGACACCGTATCCCACGTCGCCGCCATGACACCCGTCTTCGGCCTGATCGGCGCGGACTTCCTGGTCAGCTTCGCCGCCGCCGAACTGCTGCACGACAAGGACATCAACGCCCTCTCCGCCCGCTTCGCCCACGTCGGCCAGGCCGCCTTCGGCTCCGCCGCCACCTACGACGCCACCGATGCCGAATTCGCCGGTGGGCTGAGCAGGGTCACCGGGCAACTCGGGGGGCAGGCATGAACGCCCGTGGAGAGGACGTTCTCGGCGACGGCCGCCGACGGCTCCGGCGCCGGACCGCGCGGAGGACGGGCACGAAGTCTTCCGAGGCTGGCGCGGTCGGCGTCGTCCGCTGCGCCGCCGGCCTCGGCTCCGGTGCCGGACCGCGTGGAGAGCAGTCATGAGGTTCCCCGAGGACGGCGTGATCGGCGTCGTCGCCCCTACCGCTCCGGGCGTCGCCGGTGCGGCCGCCACGCTACCCGCCGGTGCGTCCGGCGTCCTGCTCGACCCGCCGCTCGGGCAGTTGCCCGAGGATATGCCCCCGTTCGAGCCGCCCGCATTCGCCTTGTCGCGCAAGGAGATCGAGCAGGGCGGGTCGCCGCTGACCGGCGGTATGCCGCACAGCTTCCCGGGCTCGTCGCACGGTGACGACACCTATGCGGCCTCGGTCCTCGACGGCCCCCACTCCCCCGCCCTCGATGCCGCGCACGGCGTACTCGGCGGCGCGCAGCAAGCGCTCGAGGACGCACAGGGCGTACTCGGCACTGCACAGCAAGCCCTCGGCGACGCGCAGGGCGCGCTCGGCACGGCACAGGCGGCGCTGAACACTGTGCCCGCCGCGCTGCAGTCCGCGCAGGCCGCCCTGGCTCGGGCCGGGGTGGACCCGGCCGCACTGCCGCCGTTGCCCGCCGACCCGGTCGGCGATCTCATGAAGGGCCTGGCGCTGCCCGCCATCCCGGGGATGGACGCCCTGTTCAAGCCGTTCCTGGATCTGATCAACAGCTTCGGCACCGGTGTCCTGGGCCGGCTCAATCCGGCCTCGATCCTGAGCCAGGGCTCCAAGCTCATCGAAGGCGCCATGAGCGTCGGGCAGGGCGCGTTCAAGACCGTCGAGCAGGTGTGGCAGGGCCAGGCCTCGCGCAATGCCCAGGCCGCCGGTCAGCAGGCGCAGAACCACGGTCAGGAGACCGCGCAGCGCGGCTTCGACATCTCGGCGGTCACCGAACAGGCCGCGGCCGTGGTGCAGCGCGGCAATATCCAACTCACCGCCATCGCGCAGTCCTTCGCCGCACAGGCCACCGCGCTGGCCCCGGTCATCATGACCCCGCCCGCCCAGACCGCCCTCATCGCCTCGGCCACCCAGCACCTGGGCCAGGCCATGGCGGTCGTCAACATCACCCGCGGCGAACTGGCCGGATACACCGCGCAATTGAACGGTGTCGTGGCCCAGCTGCTCGGCCAGGGCGGCGGCCCCAACCCGGCCGAGGTCGCCCAGTCGCTCGCGCAGAATGTCGGCCAGCCGATCCTCGAACAGGCCAAGGGGCTGTTGCAGGGCGGCGGCGCCCCCGGCGATCCCCTCGGCGGCGCCCCGGCCGAGCCCGGCTCGAACGATCTCGACACCAAGGCCGCCGGACTAGGCGGCGGCGGTGGCGGCGGTGCCGGAGGCGGCGGCGGTCTCGGTGGCGGCGGCCTGGGCGGCGTCGCATCGACGCCCGGCGGTCCCGGCTCCTCGATTCCCGGCGGCAAGGCCCCGGCGGGTACCGCGAGCCCGTTCGGCTCGGGCACGGGCGGGCTGCCCGGCGCGAGCGGCGTCGGCGGCCCGGGCTTCATGGGTTCCCCGCATGCGGCGGGCGCGGGCCAGCGCGGCGGCGATCAGGAGTATTCGCGCACGGTGCTGCCGCACCAGAGCCGTTCCGGCGAAAGCGAACTCACCGGCAATCTGGGCGAGGCGGCCCCGAACGTCATCGGCGAGGCCGAGGACGAGGTTGCCGGAGATTACGACGGCGACCCGGCCTGACTTCTGCACGGTGGCTGGACCATGCGATGCGCCCCGTGTGAACGAGGCGATGCAGCGTGTGAACAAGGCGATGCCGCGGTTACCGGAGTAGCTGCTCCGGCACCGCGGCATCAGTGGAGGCCGACTGCGGCTGTACACCCCGCGGGCACCGACCACCAGGCTCATCCCCACACACGCGGGGAGCAGCGCCCGATTGCCGCCGGGCGCTGCGGTTTTCAGACGACGGTCGGGCGCACCTGCGCGTCGATGCCGCCGTCAATGACGAACTGCGCCCCGTGGATGAAACCGGCGTGCGGGCCCAGCAAATACACGATAAGCGAAGCGATCTCATCCGGCGAGCCATTGCGGCCGATGGGTGCTGTGAAGTTGCGGATGGATTCGCCGTAGCGGGGATCGGCCAGCCCGGCTTGCAGTAGCGGAGTATCGACGCTGCCGGGGGCCACCGTATTGAGGCGGACGCCCGCCATGCCCCATTCCACGGCGCGCTCGCGGACCGCGACGGTCACCGCGTTCTTCGAGGCGGCGTAGGCGTAGGAACCGGCGAAATCGCCTGCCTGCGCGAAGGCTTCGGCCTCGGTGCCCTTGGCGATCGGATTCTCGGCCCATTGGATGTGAGTGGAGGCCACCGAGGAAACCACCACGGCCGCAGGCGATTCGCCCTTCCGCAATGCGGGCAGCAGCGCATCGAGCAGGGCCACGGTGGACCGGTAGTTGATCTCCACGATGACGTTCGGGTCCGGCACCTGCGGGCCGACTCCGGCGCAGAGCACCACACCGTCCAGCACGCCGCCCGAGCGCTCCAGCACGGCCGCGACCGCCGCCGCGCGCGCCGCCGGATCGGTCAGATCGGCGGTCACCTCGGCATTGCGCAGATCGATGCCGATGACGTCGTGCCCGGCGGCGGTCAGCGCAGCGGCGGTCGCGGCGCCGATGCCCGAGCCCGATCCGGTGATGGCAATGGTCATGACATCGATTAGAACAAGGTGCAGAATCAGCCCGCAAGCGAGGCCGAAAAATGGTCTCGGTTACCGGGACTATGATCCGAACAACAACTAGAATCTGTTCTAGTTTTCGTACTTGCTCACCGTCGAGAGGACGATCGATGCGTTTCACCTACGCAGAGGCGATGACCAATCCGGACTATTACGTCCCGCTGGCGCAGGCGGCGGAGGCGGCCGGGTTCCACTCCATCACCGTTGCGGACAGCATCGCGTACCCGGCGGAGTCGGACTCCAAATATCCCTACACCCCGGACGGCAATCGCGAGTTCCTGGACGGCAAGCCGTTCATCGAGTGCTTCGTGCTCTCGGCCGCCATTGCCGCGGCGACCACCACGCTACGGATCACCCCGTTCGTGCTCAAGCTGCCGATCCGCCCACCGGTACTGGTGGCCAAGCAGGCCAGTTCGCTGGCCCGGTTGAGCAACAACCGCTTCGGCCTCGGCGTCGGCATCAGCCCGTGGCCGGAGGACTTCCAGATCATGGACGTGCCCTTCGAGCGGCGCGGTAAGCGCCTGGACGAGTGCATCGAGATCGTGCGTGGGCTGTCCACCGGCGAGTACTTCGAGTACCACGGCGAGTTCTACGACATCCCCAAGATCAAGATGACCCCCGCCCCCACCGCGCCGCTGCCCATCCTGCTGGGCGGGCACAGCGATGCCGCGCTGCGCCGCGCCGTCCGGCTGTGCGACGGCTGGATGCATGCCGGCGGCAAGGACGAGGAGCTGGACAAGTACCTGGCGCGCATCCGCGAATTGCGCAGCGAGCGGGACAATCCCGGCGAGTTCGAGATCCATGCCGTGTCGCGGGACGGCTACACCCCCGACGGCGTGAAGCGCCTCGAGGAGCGCGGCATCACCGATCTGATCATCGGCTTCCGCAATTCCTACGCCATGGAGCACGACACCGAATCGCTCGAGGACAAGATCACCAAGATCAAGTGGTACGGCGACAATGTGATCGCCAAACTCAGCTGACGATCACCTGCCGATCGAGCCGGGCTCAGCCGTGCTTGGCGAAGCCCGCCTCGATCACCGCATCCCGCTCGGCCGCCAGTTCGGCGACGCTGAGATCGATACGGGCGCGCGAGAATTCGTCGATCTCGAGATCCGGCACGATGGCGTACCGGCCATCGGCGCAGGTCACCGGGAACGAGCTGATCAACCCCTCCGGCACCCCGTAGGAACCGTCCGAGGGCACCGCCATGGACACCCAGTCGCCCGGCGCGGACCCCAGCACCCAATCGTGCATGTGGTCGATGGCGGCGCTGGCCGCGCTCGCCGCCGAGGACGCGCCCCGCGCCTTGATGATCGCGGTGCCGCGCTGCTGCACGGTCGGAATGAAATCGTCCACCAGCCACGCCCGGTCGCCGATGACCTCGACGGCCGGGCGGCCCGCCACCGTGGCGTGGTTGATATCCGGGTACTGCGTCGCGGAGTGGTTGCCCCAGATGGCGATCCGGTGGATATCGGCCGCCGCCGCACCGGTCTTCTCGGCCACCTGCGCGATCGCGCGATTGTGGTCCAGGCGCGTCAACGCGGTGAAGCGCTCCGCGGGCACGTCGGGTGCGTTGCTCATGGCGATATAAGCGTTGGTATTGGCCGGATTTCCCACCACGAGAACCTTGATGTCCGCGGCCGCATTGGCATTGATGGCCGCGCCCTGATCGGTGAAGATGGGCCCGTTGGCGGCCAGCAGATCACCGCGCTCCATGCCCGCGGTGCGCGGCCGCGCCCCGACCAGCAACGCGATATTCGCGCCGTCGAAGCCCACCCACGGATCATCGGCGATGTCGATGCCCGACAGCAGCGGGAACGCGCCGTCCTCGAGCTCCATGGCCACGCCCTCGAGCGAGCCGACCGCGGCGGGAATCTCCAACAGCCGCAACCGCACCGGCGTATCCGGGCCGAGCAGCGCACCGGACGCGATGCGGAACAGCAGACCGTAGGCGATCTGCCCGGCGGCTCCGGTCACGGTCACGGTCACGGGTCGAGCGGCACTGCTCACGGCGAACTCCTCGCGCTAGGCGGATATCCCGTACCCACCCTAACGATCACTCACCGCCGCCTCCCACCCGTCGTGAGCAACCAGACATCCACCGCTCCAGCGGAGGACAGCACGTGCCGATGGTCCGCAGCGGCTCCGTACGCCGGAACGCTCCGCGCACCAGCGGCCCCCGGCAGCGGCCTGCGTCGAACTAGCGCGCCAGCTGGGCGATGTCGGCGTCGCTGAGCACCACCATCGAGACCGCGTCCCGGTCCCGTACCAGCTGCATGGCCCGGTACAGCGGCCGTTCCTCCGCCGCCGCGTCGCGAGCCTCGGCGCGCAGTTGCTGCACCAGCACCCCCGAGACCGACAGCGCCGCCGCCAGCGGACAGGCCGCCAAGGCGTCGGCGAGCTTGCGCAGCCCCAGGATGTGCAGTTCCCGCCCGCTCCCGGAATCGGTGTACATGGCCAGCGGCACGATGCGCGTATCCGGCCCCGCGGTCACCCGCAGCACCACCCGGCTCAGCCGCGCCGGATACACCAGGATCTCCACCCCGGTCGCCGCCGCCAGATCCAGCCGCGCCTCCCCCAGCCAGGTCCGCGCTCGAATCACGGTGCCGGACAACCAGATCCGCCGCCGCTGTACCCCGATCGCATACAGCGCTGTCGGCGCGCCCAGCACGATGCCCGCGGCCAGCGCCCACGGCCAGCTCACCACCACCGCGAGCAGCAGCCCCACCCCGACCCCGACTCCGAGCGCGGCCAGGGCCAGCCGCCGCAGCGCCGGCGCGTACATCTCGGGTGCGATGAGGTCGAGCCCGATCTCATCGGCGGGCTCGGATTTGGATTGTTCGGTCACAGCTCGCGCATTCGTCCGGGTCCGACAGGAGATGCGGGCCGATGGGAACCACCGGGGCCGACACCGCCCGGGACGCTACCAGGGTGATCGGAAAGTAGGCGGGTATTCGACCGCGCGCCCGGGGCGATATCACCGCGGACCGGACCTACCGTCCGGTCCGCGGCGCTGCGTCAATTCTGTTCGCCCGCAAGGGCGGCCGACACCTGGGCGACGGCCTCGTCCAGCGGGATCTGGCGCTGGTCGCCGGTGCGCAGGTCCTTCAGCGCGATCTCACCCGCCGCCACCTCGCGGTCGCCGAGCACCAGGGCGATGCGCGCGCCGGACTTGTCGGCGGCCTTCATGGCGCCCTTCACCCCGCGCCCGCCATAGGCGAGGTCGGTGCGGATGCCGGCGGCGCGCAGCTGCGCGGCCAGCACCACCAGGCGCTGCTTGGCGATATCGCCGAGCGGGACGCCGAAGACATCGACGCGGGTGCCGTCGGTGGCGGACTTGCCCTCGGCCTCCAGGGCCAGCACGGTGCGGTCCACGCCGAGGCCGAAGCCGATGCCGGACAGCGGCTGGCCGCCGAGTTCGGCCATGAGTCCGTCGTAGCGGCCGCCGCCGCCGATGCCGGACTGCGCGCCCAGACCGTCGTGCACGAACTCGAAGGTCGTCTTCGTGTAGTAGTCCAGGCCACGGACCATGCGCGGGTTCACCACGTACGGCACGCCGAGCGCGTCGAGCAGGCCGAGCACCTGGTCGAAGTGCGCCTTGGCGGATTCGGACAGGTGGTCGATCATGAGCGGCGCGTCCGCGGTCATCTCCTTGACCTCGGGGCGCTTGTCGTCGAGCACGCGCAGCGGGTTGATCTGCGCGCGGCGGCGGGTCTCCTCGTCGAGCGGCAGCCCGAGCAGGAACTCCTGCAGCAGTTCCCGGTACTGCGGGCGGCAGGTCTCGTCGCCGAGCGAGGTGAGCTCCAGCCGGAAGTCGGTCAACCCCAGCGAACGGAATCCGGCGTCGGCGATGGCGATGACCTCGGCGTCGAGGGCCGGATCATCCACGCCGATGGCTTCCACGCCGACCTGCTGCAGCTGCCGGTAGCGCCCCTTCTGCGGGCGTTCGTAGCGGAAGAACGGACCGGAGTAGTACACCTTCACCGGCAGCGAGCCGCGATCGAGATTGTGTTCGATGACCGCGCGCATGACCCCGGCGGTGCCCTCGGGCCGCAGCGTGAAGCTCTCGCCATTGCGGTCGGCGAAGGTCCACATCTCCTTGGACACGACATCGGTGGACTCGCCCACGCCGCGGGCGAACAGGGCGGTCTCCTCGAACACCGGCAGCTCCATGAGCCCGTATCCGGCCAGATGCGCGGAGCGAATCAGCGCGTCGCGCACGGCGACGAACTCCGCGGAAGTGGGCGGCAGATAGTCGGGGACCCCCCTCGGGGCACTGAAGCTGCTGGTCTTGGTCACGCCGATAAGTTTTCCCCACGGCCGCCTCGCAAGTCCAACCGGTTATCGGCGGGCCCGCCCGCGAGGCGCGTGACGGTTATATAGGAGCTGCTCAGGAAGGGATGGCACACTCTTAAGCCGGAAGCAACCGATACGGAGGGACTGGCTAGTGCCGAGCAATGAACAGCGACGCGCTGCGGCGAAACGGAAGCTGGAGCGTCAACTGGAGAACCGCGCCCAGCGCGCACGCAAGCGCAAGCAGATGACGATCGCCGCGTCGGCTCTCGGCGTCGTGGTCGCCGTCGCGGCGGGGGTCGGCATCTACTTCCTGACCAAGGGCGATGACAACGCCTCCACCACCGCCACCGACACCAGCACTCCGGAAGCCTCGCTGTCCTCGGCTCCGCCGCCGGCCGCCAAGGCCAAGCCCGCCTCGGTCACCTGCGACTACCGCGATTCGCAGCGGCCGTCGGACAAGCAGGTCAGCAAGCCGGGCGGGGAGATGTCGACCGCCGCGAACGCCAAGGCCACCATGGTGACCAGCGCCGGTGAGATCGGCCTGAACCTCAATGCCGGCGAGTCGCCGTGCACGGTGAACTCCTTCGAGTCGCTGGCCAAGCAGAACTTCTTCGACGGCACCAGCTGCCACCGCATGACCACCGGCAAGGGCCTGCAGGTGCTGCAGTGCGGCGATCCCAGCGGTACCGGCATGGGCGGTCCGGGGTACGAGTTCGACAACGAATACCCGACCGATCAGTACGCGGCCGATGATCAGGCCGCACAGTTCCCGGTCGACTACAAGCGCGGCGTGCTGGCCATGGCGAATGCCGGGCCGGGCACCAATGGCAGCCAGTTCTTCCTGGTCTACGGCGACTCGCAGCTGCCGCCGCAGTACACCATCTTCGGCACCGTCGACGAGGCCGGTCTGGCCACCCTCGACAAGATCGCCCAGGCGGGCGTGACCGGCGGCGCCTCGGACGGCAAACCGGCCACCGATGTGACCATTCAATCGGTCCAAATCAACTGACCAGCACGGCCTTTCGGGCCCGACGTCACGATGCGGCATCCGCCGTGTCACGGTGAGGTCGGGCCCGTTCATTTTTCGGCCGGTCAACCGTCCAGGGGCCGCCGAACGTTCGGTGTAAGGCTTTCCTAACCAAAGAAAATCCGAACTTTTCCGTTCAGTGCCGGAATTGTGAGAGTTATGCTGGATCGCGACGCTCGCGTACGGCAGTTTCCGAGTTTTCGCTGGTAACCTCGTAGAACGGAGTACGAAGTGGCGTAGTACGGCCCACCGGGTGACCCCCAACGGACCCTCCCACGCCCCCACATACTCCCGGTGTCCACGTTGCAGGCGGGACATGGCTACCCGAATTACCGTTCGTGTGGCGATGTTCATGACGAAGCACCACAATCATCCATAGTGATCACTGCAGCATCGGGGAGCAGGCAATGGCCGAGGAACTCGACGACATCGGCCGCGAAACAGCGGCGATGATGAGGCAAATGTTGCAGCTCGCGACACTTGTCGCGTTGCGCACCCGGGAACGTGGCCAGAAAGAGGCGGAAGGCCGCGCGAAGGTCACCGAAGCCCGGCAGAAGCAGGCCCGGGAGCTCCAGCTCCGCGAGGCCGCGGACGCCAAGGCCAAGGACCCGCGCAATCTCGAACTCGCCAAGATGATCGAGAGGCCGCCCCTGGACAAGGGCGTATCCCTGGAGAAGGATCGGTTCGCCGCTCAGGCCGAGGCCACGCGTATGGCCGCCACCCAGGCCGCAGTGAACAAGTCCTTGGTGCGATACGACTCGGTGGAGCGCCGTACCGCTCTCGCACAGCATCTTTCCCGCATGGGGATCGCGCCGGAACTGGCCGCGGTACGCATGCTGCTGGAAGTCGGGCAGGCCCAGTCGGCCGCCGAGGCCGTGCGCGCTCGCGAGCAGGAAGCCGCGGTCGCCCAGCGCCGCGCCCGCGAGGTCGAAGCCCGCGGACTGCAGCGCGTCCGTTCCTGAGTCGAACAGCTTTATCGTGCGGCTCCGAGGAGCCGCGCGACATCGGCCCGGTCAGCTCGGGTAATCGCCCATCGGCGCGGCCGGATTGCTGAACAGCCCCTGTTGCGGGGACTTCAGCGGCAGCGGTGTGAGCATGTCCTTGTGCCCGTTGCGCACACTGCAGTATTTGAACGGCCCCTTGGGGTCGAACAGTTTGGCCATGTGCGGATCGGCGTGGTCGAGGAACCACACGCTCAGCCCGGTCTTGCCGTCCAGCCGGTAGTGCTCCCACGCCCGCCACATGGCATCCAGCCGCGCCACCGCCTCCGCGTGCTTCCACCATTCCGGGCACCACACGGTATCGCTGATGTCGGTCACCTGCCGCCGGTACACCAGGCTCAGATAGTTCTCCACGAACTCGACGACGCTCGCGTAGACCATGGGTTTCTGCTGCTGGTCGCTCATGGGCGCGCCTCGCTGGCGCTCGGCGCACCCACGAGTGAAGCACGCTGTGTCAATGGTTCGCTCGCACGCTCGCTCACAGCGGCTTGACCTCCTCGATTTGCCCGGCGTCGTTCGCCGGCTCCGCTTTGATCAGCGACGGCGCGCCGATCAGATCCTTGATCTCGGTCTTGCGACGCGGTGACGGATCGTGGTGCGCGATCGACCTTTTCACGTCTTCCGCGTAGTCGCCCTCCCACCACGGCACGGTGCGCACGAGCACGGCCGGGGTACCGGAGGAGAACACGATGGCGCGCCCGCGCGGCAGGGTGGCGAGGGCGTGCACATTGAAGGTCTTGGACGAGCCCAGTGAGCGCGAATAGCTCTTGCCGCCCTTGGATTCCGAGACAGAGGAGGACACGCTCTCGTATTCGCCGATGGCCTCGGAGCGCTCCTGCAGGAACTTGGTGTCGTCCACGCCGCTGCCCAGCACCTTGATATTGGCCGCGGCCCAGAGGGCTTCCATGCCGTCGACGCCCCAGCAGCGCGCGCCCTGGGCCCAGGACTGCAGCACCGTCATGACGACGATGCCGCGCGAGCCGAAGTGGCTGTACTGCTTGGGCAGATCCTTCCAGCGCACCACATTGGCGGCCTCGTCCAGCACCGCCAGCAGCGGGATCTCCAAGCGGCCGCCGTGCGAGCGGGAGGCCTCCCGCATGGCGACGTCGATGACGGCCTCGGTGAGGGCGCTGACCAGCGGCGCCGCCGAACCGCGGCCTTCCAGCGAGAGGCAGTACAGGGTGCCGTTGTCGCGGATGAAGGCGAGTTCGTCGAACTGCTCGCCGCCGAATTCGCGGGTGATCCAGCGGTGCACATTGGACAGCTTGAGGCAGCGGACCATCTTCTTGGCGGTGCCGAAGACGCCGGAACGGGTGCGCTCGTCCACGTTGTACTGCTGGGCCAGGCCCGAGGCCATGAAGTGGAATCGGCCGGTGCGGCGCAGCAGTTCGATGGGTTCGGTGTCCTGCGGGTTGGTGACCCACTCCCAGACCTGGGTGATGGGGCGATCGTCCACGGCGGCCGCCAGGAACAGACCGGATAGGAGGTCCTCGGCTTCCTGGTCGAAGTAGGTGTCGGTGGAGGTGGCGACGGTGCCGCCGCCGTCGTCGCCGTCGGCGAAGTGGCCGGCCAGGCGGGCAGCGCGCATCTCGCAGCCGCTGCTGCGGGCGTCCACCCAGGCCAGCGGATCCCAGAACCAGTTGCGCGCCTTGTCATCCGGGTTCTTCGGGTCGTAGGCGATGTCCTGCGGATCGAAGATGAAGATGGGGCTGCCCTTGTGGTCGCGCACGTCGCGGGTGGCGTCCACGACATCGCGCTTGTTGGAGGTGACCAGCACCGGGCCGATGGCGGACAGGATGGCGGGGACAACCCGGGAGGTGGTCTTGCCCTGGCGCGGGCCCCAGATGTCGACGTGCAGATCCTCGTAGGAGCCGTAGAGCATGACACGGTCGGAGACCGACATGCCGATGGGCACGCCGGGCATGTCCTCGCGGCCCAGGCGCATGCCGAGCTGCTCGGCCTTGGCCCGCACGCCGGCCTCGGTGAGCGCCGCGATGGCGCCGCCATTGCCCATGTAGTCGGCCTTGTCGTCCACCGCGAGCCGCCCGACATTGGCGCGCGCCTTCATCCGGCGGCGCAGCCAGATCCAGGCCACACCGGCGAGGATGATGACCACCACGATGACGGTGGCGGCGGTGGGCCAGGTCAGATTGCCCTTGGCCAGATCCACGCCGATGGCAATGGGATTGATCGGGACATCCTGCTTGGGCGAGGACAGCAGATTGCCCAGATGCAAGGCGAGCCACAGGGTTCCGAAGATCACGAAGCACGCGTAGATGATGTACAGGGTGGTGTCCGGCCCCGGATCGGCCGGGTCCTTCACCGTTTTCTTCGCCATCTTCAGCCTCCTGGGATGACCTGTGTGTCGGTGCCGCTCAACGGAATTCGTCCAGCAGCCAGGTGCCGCCGGCGGTGCTGCGCACGACGGTGGCGACAACCGTGGCCGGCGGTAGTGGTTCGCGCCGTCCGTCCGGATAGACGACCGTCTGCTCGATACCGATCTTGTACTGCTGCCGGTTCGGATCCGTGCCGTTGGGCGCTTTCTCCCCGGACGCGAACGCGAATGCCTCGACGTGCGCGCCGGCCTTCCCCCAATCGGCCCACTGCAGCGACGGCTTCGGCGTTTCGACGCCGGTGGGTGGTGTATCCAGTGTACGGATCAGGGTGGGACCCAGCCATTTCCGCGCCCGCGCCAGGGCCGCGCCCGGGGTCTCGGTGGCCGGATTCCAGGTGTAGATCTCCCGCAGGGCCGCCACGGCGACGCCTTCGGCGCTGGTGGGATCGGGCGCCGGGGCACTTTCCAGCAAGCGGGTGGTGGACGTGGCGGCGCCGCCCGGGCCGGTGCCCGAGCCGGAATCACCGCTGTCACTGCCGCATGCGGTGACCAGCAGTGCGACGCTTACCAACAGCATCACCACCTGTGGCTCACCCCCGCGCGCGCGGGGAACGACCCATGGCGTCGGAGGCGGAGACCCGCCGCGGGTCCGGCGGGCGGACGTCACCGATGTCCAGGCTAGTCGGCCGGGGTGACGCACGGGCCATACCAGCCATTTTCCCGAGTCGGCGTGTCCGAATCGGCGAAATACTCCCCGGAATGCGGTCATGTGCCCCGCTTGGATTCGCTGAGCGTCTCCACCAGGGTACGGTTCATTTCCGCGGCGGCGGCGAGCTGCTGTTGCAGCAGAGCAACTTTCCGGCGCAGGGCGATGGCGTCCATGCGTTCCAGGCCGGGGCTCTCGGCGGCGCGGACCCAGTTGCGCACCGAATTGGTGTGCACGCCGATCTGTTCGGCGACCACCCGGCAGGCTTCCGATTCCGAGCGCATTTTGGCGGTCAAGGAGATCACCTGCTCGACCGCCGCCTGTCTGACCTCCGGAGATACTCTGCGGTAGGAGCGGTGCGGCATCATGCGGCACTCCCTTCGTCGCTGCCGCCGCGCGCGGTGGACTCGGTGAACTCGCTGAAACGCTGGTTGGTGTCGTGGATTCCGCTCTCCTTCTCGGAATGCGTGAATTCCATGTGGAACGGGATACCGGGGCGGCGGTCCTCGCCGATCTTGAGCAGGAATTTGCCGGTGCCGGGCGCCGAGGGGCGCTGCTGGCCCGGTTTGAGGGCCTCACCGGTGAGCGCCTGCGGCGCGGACCAACTGGTCACCATTTCCTCCTCGGCGGCGGTGAAGGGCACCGTGGAATCCAGACGGGAGATCTCCTCCGGCGGCAGCGCACCGAAGATCTTGGCGCGGGCGCGTTCCAGGAAGCCGAGCGCCTTGGCGATGGCGGCCTCCGAACCGAGCGCCTGCAGATCCTTGATGGTGTGGCTGATCATGATGAGCGAGGTCGCGATGCTGCGCTGCAGACGGGTGAGCTCGTCGACGCGGTCGACCATGAAGTCGCCCAGGCCGAGCACCTGCCACAGCTCGTCCATGACCACCTGGAAGTAGCGCTGCGGGCCCAGGTCGGCGTCCGCGAGCACGTGCGCGGCCTCCACCGAGGCGAAACCGTCGGCCCAGCAGGCCAGCATGACCGCGGCCTTGAGCTTCTTGTCGCCATTGGGAATGTGCGAGACGTCGATGCAGACCGCGGTGGCGGCGGTGTCGATGGGCGTGGTGGTGTGGCCGTTGAAGACCGCGCCGAAGGGGCCCTGGGTGAGCGCGCGCAGCGAGCGGCGCAGGCCCTTGATGGCGTTCTGGTATTCGTCGGGATTGTCCGCGCCCGCGTCGAGTTGCAGTTCATCGCCGCCGGCGACGATGACGGTCAGCAGATCCTCGAGGATCGGCGGCCGGTCCGGGGTGAACTCACTGCCCTCGCGGTACAGGATGCGCAGCCCCGTGGAGATCAGCGTCTCCTCGTAGTCGCGCACGCGCGCACCGCGAACCAGCTCCACCAGACCCGCGACCAGGGTGACCTGCCGCGCCCGCAGCTCCTGCATCACCTGCGTCTGCAGCACGGGCAAATCGTCCAGTCGCGGCACGATCGACCCGAGCACGCCGGCGGCCAGCGGATTCAATTGCCCGTGGCCGTAACCCAAGTCGATGACCTGCCCGCCGACCAGCTCCACCAGCTTCCGGTAATCCGGCTTGACGTCGGCCAGGATGAGCGGCGTGATGCCCTGCGCCACACCGCCCAGCACAATCCGCCGCACCAGCGACGACTTGCCGAAACCATTGAGCCCCAGCACGAAAAGGCTGGGCGCGGTGATGAAGCTACCGCGCATGAACCAGTTCATCGGGTCGAAGCACACCGGCGAGCCCGTGTGCAGATGCGATCCCAGCGGCGTCCCGATCAGCGGCGCGCCCGCGCCCACCGACCACGGCCACAGCCCGGCGACCTGCGCGGTGGTGGCCCGGTACTCGACCGGCCGCCCCACCACGTTCATCCGCCCGCCGCCCGCCCCGATGTATCCGCGATCGGTGAGCTGCTGTGTGGTGCGGTCGAATTCGTCGACGCTGCCGTACTCCATGCGCTCGGCCCGCGCCGCGAAGTTCCGCCGTCGCAGATCATCGGTGTGCAACCGGAAG
Source organism: Nocardia sp. IFM 10818 (assembly GCF_054655275.1). NCBI lineage: Bacteria > Bacillati > Actinomycetota > Actinomycetes > Mycobacteriales > Nocardiaceae > Nocardia > Nocardia sp. IFM 10818. Next base: position 3,283,859 of record NZ_BAAHJH010000001.1, on the reverse strand, counting down.
GTCGCCCACATGGCCCGCAGCCCATTCTGCTCACGGGTGATGACCTCGTACTTGGCCCGCGTCGCGTCATCGAGCAGCTTCGGCCCGGACTGCTTCTTCCTGGCAGCCTGCTTGCGGGCTGCCTGATTCTTGGCCGCCCGCTTCCGCGCCTCGGCCTTGGCGGCCTTGTCCTTGCGCCCGGCGCCCCGCTGGTCCTCGGCCACGGGCCGCTCGGGGCGCCCCGACCGAGCAGGCCGATTCTTGCGCACCGGTCGCTCCCCCATATCCCCCTCCGGTCGCGGACGCCGAGCCCGCTCCGGGTTGGCGGTCCGCCCGCCCAGATGCACGCGATCCGGGTCGGTCGGCCGCGGCCGCGGCTCGCTCCCCTTCGGACGCTGCTCTTCTCGCTCTCCGGTCGGGGGCTTGCGGCGCTCGCGCCCGTTCGCCTCGGCACCGCGCGGCCGCTCCCCCGGTGCCGCATCGCCCGCACGCGGACGCTCCCGGCGCGGTCGCGCCTCACGATCCGGTCGCGCCTCACGAGCCGGCTGCGCCGAATCCTTGGGACCGCGCGGACGCTGCCGGGCCCCGGGCTCGGCGTCACGGGTTCCGGGTTCGGCCGCACGGGTTCCGGATTCGGTGGCGCGGGCGTCGGTCTCGGCGCGTTTGCGGACCGGAGGTCCCTCGAGTTCGGGCTGTCCGGGTGCCGAGCCGATCAGGCGTTCGCCGGTAGCGGCCGGGGGCGCGTCACTCGCCGGAAGCTCCGCGGCCGCCGGGGCTTCCCGCCGCACCGGCGTCGAGTCCCGTTCCGGGGCAGGGCCCGTCACCGCCTCGGCGGCCTCGGGCTCGGCGGTCTCGGGCAGCGGGTCACGACGCAGCATCCGGCGGTCCGGCAGGGTGCCGCGGCGGGGCCGGTGCTCATCGCGGACCACGCGGGAGGCGGGCCGCTCCTCCGGTGCGACCGGGGTGGGGTCGACCGGTGTGTCGTCGCGGCGGCTGCGGCGGGTGGGGGCGGCCGGGTCGCGTTCGCGGACTGGGGGTTCGAGGTCACGTGCCATGGGTGATCACCCCGCGAGGGCTTTCGGGATCGTGGCGTGTTCCGGCAGGATCACCCCGCAGCCGAGGGAGGCGGCGAAGGCGGCTGCTTGGTAGCGGTAGCAGCGCCGGATCTTGAGGCGCGCCTGGGTGGACAGGTCGCGGGTGATGGCTTCGATGCGCGGGAGGTCGCCGCGGAGAGGTTCGGTGATGGTCACCAGCGCGCCGAAGCGGGTCACACCGTGACCCCGGGCTTGTTCTTCGCGTGCTTGCTGGGTGGCGCCCACGCGCAGCGTGGCGGCGGCGGAGACGACGCCGCGTTCGCTCTGCTGGGCCACCAGGGCGTTCTTGAAGTCGTCGTCGACGATTTGGGCCGCATCGCCGGCGGAGTGCGGACGGTAGACGATGGCGATGCGCTTGCGGGGCACTTCGGGATTCGGGGCGAGCAGACGCTGCAGGACGCGCTCGTCGACGGCGCCCTCGGGGGCGGTGTCCATTTCCCAGGTGACCGAGCGGCCGCCGTCGTGAATGAAGTGGTCCCAGCGCTCCTCGTGCGAGACGGGGCCGGCGTCGGCCCAGTCCAGACCGTGGCCGCCGGGTTCGCCGGCCGCGACCTCGAGGTCGGCCTGGGAGGCCGGGTCGTAGCTGCGGCGGATGAAGGAGATGACGTCGTCGGCGGACATGGGCTGGCAGCGCACGCCGGCCTCGGCGAGGGCGGCGCAGATGCCGGGCAGGCGGCGGCCGATCTCCACCGCTTCCTCCGCGGGATTCTTGCGGCGTTCGGCGGTGGTGGCCTTGAAGGTGATGGCCACGCGCGGCAGCAGCTGTACGCGCTCCTGCGGCAGTTCGGTGGCCAGCTCGTACATCACCTGCTGGGCCAGATCCGGCGCCTCGGGGCGGGTGATGGCGGAAACCTCGGTGAGCAAACGGTTTCCGGTCTCGGGCACGGTGTCGATCACCGGCACCACCGCCACGATGTCGGAGGTCTGGCCCAGCGAGGCCAGGAAGTTGCCCCAGGCGGCGACCCAGCGGTCGATGACCGGCTGGTCGACGGCCTCGTGACCCTGCGGCCAGGCGCGCAGCACCACCGTGTACTGCCCGAATTGGGGTAGGTGGATCATGCCGAAGCTGTAGCCGCCGGCGTCGATGCCCTCGTAGAGCCGCGACGGGGCCATGATTCCGGGCAGCCGGGTGACGCCGCCCGGGATCCGGGAGAACCGGCCGCCGCGGTACACGTGCTCGCCCTTGCTGCGGCCGCGCAACCAATGGAACATCATCAATCCGTTCTCGTAGCCGGAGCGGCCCCCCGTCCGCCACACCAGTGGAACCATCACGATCAGGCCGATCCCGGCGACGATGAACGCCGGTTTCGGACCCGCCACCAGTGCCGTCAGCAGACCGGTGATCACGACCGCGAAACCGACGACAGTCTCGCCCCAGCGCAGGCCGAAAAGTCCTGCGCTGCGGGGCTTCTGCCACAGGCCGTACGAGCGGCGCTCGTAGGTGTCGGTCATCGTCATCGCGGAATGGTGCTCCTGCCGAGGTCGGGTGAACGGTTGGCCCAGCGATCACCGGCGACATCGCCCATGGCGGCGTCGGCCCGGTTCAATCCGGAGGCCGCGGCCCGCACCTGGGCGACCCGGTTGGCGGCGCGCGCCGCGCCGGACGCGCCTGACGGTACTGCGCCCGAGCCGCCCGGACCGGCAGGACTCGCGGCGGCCGCTCCGCCACCGCCGCCACCGCCGCGTGGCGGTACCGGCCGCGGGCCGCCCCCACCGCCGCCGCCGCGTCCGCCCGCACCGCCCGGTGGGCGCGGACCGCGGCCCGGTCCGACATAGCCGGCCGCGCCCGGTGCGGCCGCCGCGCGCGGCGCGATGGCCCGGGAGCCGACCGCGCCGACCGCGGCCACGCCGACGAGGGCGCCGGTGGTGGCGGTCAAACCCGAACCGCCGCTGCCGACAATGGCCACCGCCGGGGTGACCAGGCGCATGAGCGCGGGCAGCACGAAGGCCACGCTGCACAGCAGCACGATGGCGACCAGCATGCGCTGGGCCTGATCGGCGTCGGGCAGCGATCCGGTGGCGGTCAGCTCGTCCACATGCCCGGCGGTGGTGAACGCGATCATGTACACGATGGCGGCCACGGGTTTCCAGAGCATGAAGGCAATGATCCAGCCGACCAGCTTGGGATAGGACTGTTTTCCGGTTCCCGTGCCGGAAGCGGCTGCCGCCAGCGGCAATACGCCCGCCGCGATGACCAGCAGGCCCTGCCGCACGATGGCCAGCACGATCTGCGCGAGCGCGCCGAGCAGGCCCACGATGGCGATGATCAGCACCAGGCCCGGCGAGAAGGCTTGCAGGCTGGAGGTTTTCACCATCAGCTCGGCGATGTTCTTGGCCTCGCCGTCGGTGGAGTCGGTGATCACCCACTCGGAGAACTTGTCCGAGGCCTGGGTGGCCGCGACGATCACCGCGCCGAGCATCCAGGAGCTGAAGATGACCCGGGCGAACATGCGGAAGGATTCGGCCGCCTCGCTGACCGCGGCCCCTCGCCTGGCCTCGGCCAGTTTGGCGCCGGACAGGATCACCGACACCATCAAGAGCAATATCTGCGCTTGATAGGTGTAGTCGTTGATCTTGGTGAATAGTGCGCCGGAGTCGCTGACTCTCTCGTTGGGCACCTTCATCCAGAAGGTCAGCGCCAGGATCAGCGCCTCGCCCAGGCCGCTCATCAACGAGTCCACCACCTTGCCGAAGGTGGAGTCCCACGCCTTGTCGCGCACGGCGTCCGCGGCCTCGGCCGGATGGGTGGCGACATTGCCCGCCTTGCACGCGGCCGAGGCCGCGTCACCCAGGGAGATGCCCGGAATGCCGAGTCCGTCGAGCGAGTCGTGTAATTCGTTGCACGCCTCGTCGAAGCCGTACTGCGCGTACGCCACCGTCGGCGATGCGATCATGACGGTGAACACGACCGCGAGGATCGTGAGAAGGCGCCTCACCATATGGTCCACCCCTCGAAGGGTCGCAGGGCCACTGTCGTCGAACTGTCACCGGTCACCATTTCGTCCACCCCGCAAGCGAATCCACGTACTCCGTCTGCGAAGACCTGGACGTCGACGGCTTCAGCCGCCAATCCCCGGCGTCCCACACCATGATCAACCGCACCGCCGCCCACTGCACCCGGCCGTCGCGCACCGGGCCGCGCACGGCCAGTCGCACAATGGCCATGTCGTCGGCGTAGTTCTCCACCTGGAAGGCATCGGGCGCCACCAGATAGCGGGTGACCTTCTCCGGCTGCTGTTTCGGCAGCCGCTCCTCGGCCAGCGCCTGGTCGTAATCGGCCACCTGCTGCGCCGAGACCCGCACCTGCCGTACGTACAGTTCCCGGTCGGCGGGCCGGGCGTTGAGCCGATAGGTGATCTGGGCCGCCGCCAGGGCGGCGCCCTGCGGGGTGTGCGAATACCCCACGGCCAGACCGTTTTCCAAGCGCGTCGGACCGTCGGAGGTGGAGAACGGCACCGAGGCGCCGTACACCCGCTGCCAGCCGTGCGGTTCGGTGAGCCCGGCCGGGACGGCGGTCAGCCAATCGGTGTCGGCGGGCTTGCGCTGTTTGCTGGGATCCTGCGGCAAGGGCTGCCCGGCAGGATTGTTCGGAATGTCGACGCGGCGACCGAACAGGTCGATCTCCGCGGCCGCGAACCCGGTCTGCCCGGTCGTCACCGAAGTGGACGGCGTCCCTTCGGTCGTCGCGCTCGACGGCGCATCGTCGCGGGTGATGTACACCACCACGCCCGCGATGATGATCAGCGCCACCACGGCCGCCGAGGCGATGACGCCGAACGAGACGCGGTCGCGCTCGGGCGACTCCTTCTCGCTCATTTCGGCGCCTCCACAGTGTCTGTGCCATTGGACAATTCAGCTATCCCGAGCCCTACGTCGGCAGGAAGGCGAGTGCGATCCCGCTGGCCGAACTCGCCATGATGGCGCCCAGCAGGCTCATCACCACCCCGTGCGTCGCATCGTTGGCGGCCATGTCGTCGCGGAAGGCGTACCAGAGCTTGCCCGCCGCGAGGATCATCCAGGCCAGGCAGAACAGCAGCACGCACCACAGCAGCCAGTCGATGAGCTGCATGATGGGCCGCAGCACGTCGGCCGGCATCTGCTTGTAGGCCAGCACGGCCAGGGTGGCGGACATTAGGTGATCACGGCATTCATGATCGTGCCGGCACTGGTCGCGATGATCCCGCCGATCATGGCTCCCGCCACCATCTTCGGCGACTCCAAACCGCCTCCCGTCCACTTCTCCCAGGCGAACTTGCCGCCCGCGTAGGTGATGCCCATGACTCCCGACAGCAGCACGAACCAAGTGAAATAACGAACCAGTCTCATCAATTTGTCCGACGCGGGCGGCGCCTCGGGGGTCGGGTTGCCGACCTGGGCGAGGATCGAGCCGTACGCGTCGTGTACGGCGAGGAGCATGCTCATTGTCTTTCCCTGTCCACTAGCAAACCGTCAATCACTAAGTCGCTCAATGCGGTCCGTCCGGACCGAAGATAGTTGGCCGGCTTCTCCAAATACCAAGGGGCACTGTGCGATACGGCACCCGACAACCCGCGGTCGCGGAGAATCTCTATCACACGGAGGTCATCCGCGCCGCGGGGGCTCACTGGTCCGCGTCCGGTAGGTCCGCGGACGGCGCGTCCAAGGCGTCCTGGGCGGCGGCCACGATGCCGGCGCCCAGTTCCCGGATATCAACCGTAACCTCTTCCAACGGGTCGGTTTTGCGCTTTCGCTGGGGTGGCACGGGATCGCCGGGCGACCAGATCGGCAGCTGATCGGGTTCGACCAGGGTCCACTCCTCGTGCCACGGCACCTGCCACACCTGACCGGCGAGGGAGCCGACAACGTCGCGGTAGCGGCGGATTTCGGCGGGAATGCGGCCGGGGCGGGCGGCGACGGTCACCAGGCCGAGGACCTCACTCGGCCCGGCCAGGCCGGCGTGGTGCTGGCGCAGCAGGTCGTGGGCGCGGGTGAGACCGGCGATGGTCTCGCGGGCGATCAGCACGACGAAGGGCGACTCGCGTTCGAAGCCGCCGGGCCAGCGGCGATACGAATCCGCCGCCGGCGCAAGCACATGCGCGAGGGTGCTGGCGCCCGCGCCGCCGTGCACCCCGAGCAGCCACACCAGGGGTGCGCGGCCGCCGCCGGGTACGGGGCGGTCCCAGATGGGTGCCCGGCGGGTCTCCGGCGGCGGCACCACACCGGCCGCCATGGCGTTTTCGGAGGAGGATCGGCGTTCCTTCATGGCTGCGGTCATGATGCCACTCCAGCAAGCAGGCGGCGATATGCCCGGCGTGTCTCGGCAGCGAGGTTGCTGTGCCGCACCAGCTCTCCGCGGGCGAGGTGTGGGTCATAGGGTATCTCGCGAATATCGCGCACCCAGCCGTCCAAATGCTCCCGCAAATGATCAGCGATCCGAGAATCGCTGCCCGGCAACTGATGTGACACCACAATCGTGGTATCGCCGACGATTCCGCCGCCCTGGCCCTCGCCTTGGCCGCCGAACTGATCGTCGAGCCACTCCAGGGTCACCCGCAACCGGTTGGCGGCGTCGGCGCGCGCCGGGATGGCCAGCACCAGCGCGATGTCCGCATCCTCCAGCAGCGGCCGCAGATGCCTTCCGGCAATGGGGTTTCCGCCGTCGTAGACGGGCGTGTAGCCGGCGTCGTCGATACCGCGCGCCACCGTCAAGTACGTCGCGCGCCGCCGCAGCGGGGCCGGGTCGCGCCACAGCAGCCCGATGCCGGAGGTCGCCCGGGACAGGCATTCCTTGAGCGGCGCGGGCTCGTCGTCCCCGCGACCGTAGAGCCACGATTGCAGGCTGATCGGGCTCAGGTGCTCATCGGCCCCGCGCAGCGCGAGATCGCTGCCGGCGAAGGTGGCGTCCACGGCCACGGTCTGCGCCCCGGCCGCCGCGATCTCCCCCGCGATGCCCAGCGCGGTGGTCGTGGTGCCCGCGCCGCCGCAGCCGCCGACCACCAGAATCGGCCGCTGCGCGGGCTCGCTCTCATCGGAATCCCCACGTCGCTTGCGCAGTCGCACCACCGGAGCCTTGGAACGCGCGGCCCGGCCCGACGGTTCGCCCTCCTCGGGCACCTCGTCGAGCCAGCGGCTCCAGTCCTGATCCATCGTCTCAGCTCTCCTCTTATCCTGCCGGGATGCCCGCGGGAGTATGGTCGCCGATCACCACGGTGGCCGTCATCTCGTTGTACGCCGCCGGGCGGTCGCTCGGACCGGAACGGACCTCCCCATTGAGTGTGCCGATGGATTGCGAAGTGTCACTGTGCGAATTGAGCGCATACAGAGCAACTCCGCCGACGACAGCTAGCAACAGGATGGCAACAATCAGGAAGGCAAGGGCGAGAGCGCGGCGGCCGATGGACCGCTCACGCGGGGCGGAGGGCGCGTCGCCCACCGCGTCCAGCAGCGCCGAGGCGCGGTCGACGGGCCGCCGCTCGTCTTCCTCGCTCTCCCAGGGGAACTCCACCACCGCGGCGCCGCGGTAGCGCAGTCGCGGTGCGCCGGAGGCGGACTCGCGATCGGCCATCCAATCCGACCAGGCCCCGCTGAAATGACCGCGGCGCAGCACCGAATCCGGCACCGGCGGAATATCCAGCTCGGGCTCGGGATCGTCGTGGATGTAGTGCGGATAGCGGGCGGGACCGTCGGTGTCGCCCAGGACGTCCTCGGCGTCCACCGGCGCGGGCGCGGCGTCCTGCGCCGCGGGCTCCAGCGCGGGATACCAGCGCGAGACTTTTTTGTACGACTTCAACATTCCCCCGGTCCCCGCGGCGCCAGGCACGTCGTGCTGCATGGTGGACCCTCTCGGCGGTCGGTCGTTGTCGGTTGTCGTCTGCCATGGGACGTTCCCGATCGGAAATTCTCTCGCATGTGCAGGATTCCAACGACTCGACGCGCCGGAAGGCTGGCCTAAGAATCCGCGCGCGCGTGCGATAGCAGGAGAACCGACCGCTCGTGCGCACCACGCCGATGTGTCCCTCTTCCGTCGGACGGTATGAGAATCTACATTAACTAGAACACGTTCTATGGAGGTTTGTGTGAAGACAGCTGACATCGTCGCGGTAGTGACCGGCGGCGCCTCGGGACTCGGCCTGGCCACGGTGCGCGAACTGCACGCGGCGGGCGCGAAGGTCGTTGTCCTGGATCTTCCGTCGTCCGACGGCAAGGCCGTGGCCGAGGAACTCGGTGAGCGCGTGGTGTTCTTGCCGGGTGACGTCACCAGCGAGGCGGACGTGACGGCCGCCCTGGACGCCGCCGCCGGACTCGGCACGCTGCGAATCGCGGTGAACTGCGCGGGAATCGGCAATGCCATCAAGACGGTAGGCAAGCAGGGCGCGTTCCCGCTGGAGGCCTTCACCAAGATCATCAACGTTAACCTGATCGGAACTTTCAACGTCATCCGCCTCGCCGCAGAGCGCATCGCGGCGGCCGAGGAGGTCGACGGCGAGCGCGGCGTCATCGTCAACACCGCCTCGGTGGCCGCCTACGACGGCCAGATCGGCCAGGCCGCCTACTCCGCCTCCAAGGGCGGCATCGTGGGCCTGACCCTGCCGGTGGCCCGCGACCTGGCCTCGTACAAGATCCGCGTCATGACCATCGCGCCCGGCCTCTTCCATACGCCCCTTTTCGCGACGCTGCCCGATTCAGCGATCGCGGCCCTGGGCGCACAGGTACCCCACCCCGCTCGCCTCGGTGATCCGAGCGAGTACGCGGCACTGGTCCGCCACATCGTGGAGAACCCGATGCTGAACGGCGAAACGATCCGCCTCGACGGCGCGATCCGCATGGCCCCGCGCTAGCAGCGTTTCGGGGAACCGGCCGAAGGTCGAAACCTCGGCCGTTCCCCGATTCTCGGCGTCGTCCCCCGCGCTCGCGGGGACCACACGATCGCGCCCGGCCTGTCGCACGCACCGCCGGGCTCATCCCCGCGCCGACAACGGCCGGACCGACAGTCGCGTGCGGGGCCGTCAGTGAGTTCGAATCGGCCTGCCAATCGCACCTCGGAGCAGGACCTTCGCCAGGCCGGCGTACCCCCGCAGGGCGGCGGCCGACAGGGCGAGGGAGAGCACGGTTTTCGTGTACGGCGCGGTCAGCGGGCGGCCGGCGAAGCGGTCGGCCACCCAGTTCTCCAGTAACGGGGCGGCGAGCAGGCCGAGGCCGATGTGCCCGCCGGTGAGGTCGCGGACGTAGTGCACCGCGGTGCCTTCGGCGCGATAGCGGTCCACCAGGCGGTCCACATTGCCGACCGAGATGATGAGGTCGTGTACGCCCTGCACCGCGAGCACCGGGAAGCGCGGCGGGTGATCGCCGGGTTGCAGATCGGTGAGCACGGTGCGGATGTGCGGCAGTGTGCGCAGGGCGGCGAGGGCCCCGCCGTCGAGGTCCTCCACCCGGGTCCCGGTGCCGCGCAGCATGATCGGGATGGTGGCGCTGGTCTCGGCGCGGTCGAGCAGGGCCTGCGACGGGCCGTCGAGATGCTCGCGCAGACCGCGGGCGAGGTCGGGATAGGCGCGGCGCAGGCCCGCCAGGCACAGTGTGGACAGGCCGCCGAACAGGGAACCGTTGAGCCGGAAGAAGGTCGATTCCAGATCCCCCACCGGGGACCCGATGGCGGCGGCGATGATATTCAGCTCGGGAGCGTAGGCGGCGGCCTCCTCCGCCGCCCACACGGTGGCCAGGCCGCCGCCCGAATAGCCCTGCAGGGCCACGCGAGTATCGGGCGGGCGGCCGAGAAAGGCGAGGGTGGCGCGCAATCCGTCGAGTACGCGATATCCGGGCTCCCGGGGTGCGCCGAAATGGCCTGCGGTGCCGACGTGATCGGGCACCGAGACGGCCCAGCCCCGGGTCAGCGCGTGCGTGATGAGCAGCAGTTCGAGTTGCGGCAGCGCGCCCAGAGCCTGCGCGCCGCGGCGAAACGCGTACGACGGCAGGCACTTCGAGGCGACCGCGTCGATGGCGCACTGATACGACACCACCGGGCGGGGCCGCCGCGGATCCGCGCCCCACGGCAGCAGCACCGTGGTGACCGCCGCCTCCGGCTTCCCGTTCAGATCTGTGCTGCGGAACAGCAGCTGCCAGGCCGAGATTCGCTGCGGTATCCGGCCCAGCAGGGCGAGTTCCACGGGCCGCGTGCGCAGTATCCGGCCGGGTTTCAACCGGGTCAGCGCCCGCGGCGAGCGGTAGAACGGATCGTCCTCCGGCAGTGGCGGTTCGGCCGGCTCGAGCCGGCGCGGACCGGCGACCTCCGCGGTGACCGGCGCGATCGCACCGGCCGGATTCGCACCCATGTTCTACCCCTTTCGAACTGCGGTTTCATCCGACGGCTGTCCGGGTGTCGTCCGCGCCCTCCCCCGCCACCAGGGCGAATCGCAGCTCGCTGCGACGCGCGACGGACAGTTTGCGATACACCCGGGTCAGGTGCTGTTCCACCGTGCTGGTGGTGATGTCGAGCTCGGCGGCGATCTCGCGATTGCGGCGGCCGTGCGCGGCCAGCTCGGCGACCCGGCGCTCGGCGGGGCTGAGCGCGTCCAGCCGGGCGGACGCGGGCACCGGAGCCGCGGCCGGTTCGGGCAGCGGCCGCACCCCGCGCAGGCGGCCGCGCAGCACCTGCGCGCCCGCCCCCTCGGCCAGGCGGGCGGCCTCCCGCAGCAGCGGCCGGGCCCGGTCCACATCGCCGATGGCGCGGTAGGCGTCGCCGAGATCGGTCAGCGCCGTCGCCAATTCCACCTCGTCGGCCCCGGCGCGCAGCAGCGCGACGGCCCGCCGCAGCAGCACCACCCGCCGATGCGCGTCGCTGGTGGCGGCCAGCAGCCGCAGCGCGGTGCCGCCGGTGTGATGGGCCTCCGCGCCGCCGATCAGATCCAGGTGCGCGGTGACGAAGGTCTGGGCCTGCCACTGCTGACCCAGCGCCAGCCAGGCGGCGGCCATCTGGGTGCGCCAGGGCACCAGCCAGGCGAAATCCAGATTCCACTCGTGCATGAGGTTGCCGCAGCGGCGAATGTGCCGCAGCGCGTCCTCCGGATGCCCGGTGGCCAGGCAGTGTTCCCCGTAGGCGCTCAGATACGGCAGCGCGAAACGGGATTCGAACAGCGCGCGCGGCACCGGGCGGCGCAGTTGCGCGGCCGCCTCGGCATGCTTGCCCTGGGCGGTGCAGGCGCGCACCAGCACGGCGATGGGGCGGCCCACCCACACGCCCAGGTGTTCGGCGGGCACCAGATTCAGGGCGAGCGTGGCGTATTCGGCCGCACCGGTGAGATCGCCCTTGCGCAGCAGTGTCTCCGCGCGGGCGGCGGCGAAGATGGACTGCCAGGTCGGCGCGGACCGCGCGGCGGCCTCGGCCAGCAGGGCGGCGCACCAGGCGTCGGCGGTGTCGAGCCGGTCGGAGTGGATCAGGCAGTCCACGGCGGCGACCAGGACCTCGACGGTGTCGAGGGTCAGGCGGTGCCCGGCCAGAATGCGCTGGGCCGCGGCGGCGATCTCGGCGGGCGGCTGCTGGGTCCACAGTGCGATGAGCAGCTCGCTGGCCTGGCGATGCGCCGAATTCTTCTGCGCCGGAGCGTATCCGCGCATCCGGGGGCGGCCGGTCATCAGCCGCGGATGGCCGGGCACCTGCGTCGGATGGGTGTATCGCAGCCAGGCGCACAGGAAATCGAGACGCGCGTCAGCGGCGGCGTCGCCCTCACCGCGATCCCGATCGATGAGGTTGAGCGCGTGATCGGCGTGCAGGGTGTAGCCGTGCCACAGCATGTGCAGCACGGTCGCGGGCAGGTCCGGACCGGGCACCCGGCCGGTGCGCAGCGCCGCCTTGAGCCGGCCGAAATTGCGGGTGCGATCGGAGGGGTTGATGCGCCACTCCACCGTCACCAGCCGCACCGCGATCCCGGCCCGGTCGTCGGCACGGCGGCTGGCGCGGTACGCCAGTTCCAGGCACTGCTCGGTGCGGTCGAGTTCGTCCACGCCCGTCGCCTCCCCGGCGGCCGTGAGCAGCACCCGCGCCGCCCACGAGCCGCGGGCGTCCCCGGCGGCGACCAGGTGCCGGGCCACGACGGTGGCGGGAAACTCGGTGCGATGCAACAGTTCCGCGGCCCGGCCGTGCAGGTCGCGAGCCTGTTCCTCGGACAGATCCGCCAGCAGGCGGGTGGCGATCGCGGGATGCGCACAGCGCTCCCCCGCGACCACCCCCAGCTCCGCCAGCTCCCCCAGTACCCGCTCGACGTCCTCGAGCTCCGTGCCGAGGAGCGCCGCCACCAGGCTCGCGGTGGCGGCCGGGCCCAGCACCGCCACCGCGCGCGCGATGCGTAGTCGCATCACATCGTCGCCGTGGAGCAATCCGGCGAGCGTCTCCTCGTCCTCTTCCGGTCGCCGTGGCCGCACGCCCGGGAGTGGGCGCGAACCACCGACGATCGCCATATGTTTCCGGTCCCCCCTGCTGACCGACCGCTGCATTCCATTCCCTTCATCGTGTACCGATGAGCCCGACTGAGGGATGGCACGGCGAGCTGAGGTGCGCTGGAGCGGCATCATTGCAGCGGTGGACGCTCGCGGGCGTCCGATTCAGCCGGGACACAACGTCTCCGGCAAACCGCCGGCGCGCCCCACTGCCCGCTGACGGCGGTCTACCGAATGAATTTCATTCCGCGCCAGTATATTTGGAATCCGCTCCCACGGCAGTCCCAGCGAGCTGCAGGGGCCGCGGACGGTAGGCTATACAGGCGGCGGCGGTCTCGTCGACCGCCAGGACGACCACCACCTGGGCATTGCCGAGCAGGCCGAGTTCGGCCGCGGCGACATAGGCGTGCACCGGGGCCGCGCTGTAGGGATCACCCGCGGCGGGGTCCACGCCCGCGACCGCCGCCGAGGGCACGCCCAGTCGGTAGGCCAGCCGCTCTCGGAAGCCGGGCACCGGGGCGGGCGCCAGCAACACCGCGGCGCCCGTGGCGAAGTCGTTGCGATCGAGGCCCTCGTCGACGAGGCAGTCCGCGACGACCTGCGCCGCGGCCTCGAGCGGATCGGCCGTGCCGGGTCCGAGCGACAGGGCCGCACGGCCCTCCAGGCCCGCCGCATCCAGATCCGCCCACGCGGTGGGCACCGCGTCCGGGGCGGCGCTGGTGTGCAGGCGGCCGAAACCGCCGGCCTCCGCCGAGGTGCGCAGCACCAGGGCGGCGCCGCTGGGCGTGTACGGGAAATCCGGCACATCACGCCGCAGCGACGGATGCGTGTCGCCCGCCAGCACCACCGCGTACTCCAGATCGCCGGCGGCGATGAAGCAGTCCACCGCCATGAGCGCGTGCACGACGCCGTTGGCGCCGTTCATCAGATCGAAGGAGAACGCGGGCACATCGCCGGACTCGTATTCCAGGCCGACCTCGAGGCGCTTCTGCAGCAGGGCCGCGACGGCGGGCTCGGCGATATTGCTGTCACGGAACACACCCGCGTTCACCACCAGGCCGACCTTGTCGGGCGACACTCCGGCCTGTTCCAGGGCTTTGCGCCCGGCGCGGGCGGCCAGCTCGAAGTAGCTGGCGGTATCGGCGTCGGTGCAGACCGCCGCGGAGACGATTTCGGTTGCCATACGTCATGCCTCCAGTCGGGAGATGGTCGCGGCCAGGTGACCCGAGACGACACCGGACGCCTCGGGAATAAGCAATACCTTGGAGCCCTTGGGGATTCGATCCTTGGCCAGGCTCTCGTGCAGTACCAGGAAGTGCGAGGTCGAGGCGGTGTTGCCGAATTCGGCGTAGACGTCCAGCAGCTGCGGCATCGGGGTGTCGAAATGCCGTTCCGTGAGCTGGGCGATGTAGTCGATGGCCGGACCGCTGAACTGGTGATGGATCCAGTAGTCGAACTTCTCGCTCTCCCAGGCCAGTCCGCGTTCCTTCATGAAATCCGCCATGCGGCTGATGCCCTGCAGGTAGCGGGATTCACTGGCCAGCGCCCGGTTGTCGGTGTACATGGCGATGCCGGTGGTCTTCTCACTCGGCATGCCGATGCAGTGTTCCGCGCCGGCGGAGGTGGTCATGAGCTCGATGTAGTGGATCTCGTCATTGTCGTCACCGCGGTTGTCGATCACGACCGCGACGGCGGCGTCGCCCACGGTGAGCGCGGCGAACTGGGGATCGTAGGGCTGGCTGATCTCCCGCGTGGCCGTCTCGGCGATGGGCGTGATCTGCTCGCCGCTGACCACCAGGCCATTGCGCACCACGCCGGCCTTGATCATGCGGTCCAGCAGCAGGCAGCCGGTGATCATGCCGGCGCAGGCATTGGACAGGTCGAAGTGCTTGGCCTTGGTCGCGCCGATCCTGTTGGCCAGCATGGTGGCGAAAGACGGTGCGTAGGTGTGGGTTCCCGGCCCGTTGAAACGGGTGATCGAGACCGAGATGACCACGTCGAGATCCGCGGCGTCGTAGTCGGAATGCTCGAGGCAATCGCCGATGGCCTGCAGGGCGAGTGCGAACGAGGATTCGTATTCTTCCGGATCGGAATTATAAACGTGCCGGTTCTTGATTCCGGTGATGCGCTCCAGATCCAGTGCCCTTGGCACCGAAAGGCTGGCGATCACATCCTCGGTGGAGCGGACGGTGCTGGGTGTGTACGCACCGATCGATTCGAAGCGTGTACGCATGGCCCCCTCTTCTCTGGCTTGTTTCGCGTTCGTCGAATTCTGGGGCGGCGAGCGGCAATCGGAATTCCCGAGGCCCATCCCACCGTTATCCAGAGGCCTCGATGCCGATTCGGATGCTACCGGTACTCACTGGTAACACTCCGGCTCCCGAGCCTCGTGAATCACCCTGAGAACACCCGAGTTTCAGTGCTTGCCAAGCCGAACACGCAGGTGGACAGTGGTCTACGGAATCTTTGCAGGGGTATCCGTATAGGGGTGTTGTAGGGGTTGCGCAAGAACTCGTGTCGGTACCCGCAGACACACCAAAGCTATCCTGACACAATCCAACGATATTGTGCGACAACACATTCCCAACTCTCTCGCGGTGGCGGAGCCGGATGGCGTGCGGTACCCTCACCCCAACTGCTCATCGCATTCATCGACATTTCAGGGGGCAGTGTGTCGCATTCCGTATCCATCATTTCCGCACCCGCGATAGCGATTGCTATTCGAATTCGCGTGCGCTCGAAATTCTCCGAGGTGATGCAGTGACCACCACCACGACCTACTGGCGTGCACTCGACCGGTTCCGCGATATCGTCGCCGAACATCCCGATCGGGAAGCGGTGATCTATCCCAAGGGACGGACCAGCGCCGGGCTGCCGGAATACACGCAGATCACCTACGCCGAGCTGGATGCTTGGTCGGACGCCATCGCGGAGAACTTCACCGCGGCCGGCGTCACCCGGGGTATGCGGACGATCGTGCTGGTGCGGCCGGGGCCGGAGTTGTATGCGGTGCTCTACGGGTTGTTCAAGATCGGGTCGGTGCCGGTGGTGATCGATCCGGGCATGGGGTTGTTCAAGATGCTGCGCTGCCTGCAGGCCGCGCAGGCCGAGGCGTTCGTGGGCGTGCCGGAGGCGCAGGCGGTGCGGATCGTGTTCCGCGCCTACTTCCGCAAGGTGAAGGTGGCCGTGACCGTCGGCCGGTGCTATTGGCGGGGGCCGACGCTGGAGAGCTGGGGGCGCAAACCCGCTGCGCCGCTGCCGGATCGAGAGCCCGCGCCGGACGATGATCCGCTGCTCATCGCCTACACCACCGGCAGCACCGGGCCCGCCAAGGCCGTGGTGCTGACGCACGGCAATCTCAGCGCCATGATCGGGCAGGTGGACGCGGCGCGCGATCATATCGCGCCGGGCACCTCGCTCATCACCGCGCCGGTGGCGGGCATTCTGGAGTTGCTGCTCGGATCGCGGTGCGTGCTACCGCCTTTGATCCCGTCCAAGGTGGGCGCCACCGATCCGGTGCACGTGGTGGACGCCGTGCAGCGGTACGGGGTGCGGACCATGTTCGCCTCGCCGGCGGTGCTGATTCCGCTGCTGACCCATGTGGAGGAGACCGGAGCGAAGCTGGCCACGCTGGACAGCATCTACTCCGGCGGGGCGCCGGTGCCCGATACCGTCATCGCGCGACTGCGCAAGGTGCTGCCCGAGGACGCGCGGGTGTACTCCGGATACGGGGCCACCGAGGCGCTGCCCATGGCGACCATCGAATCCCGGGAGCTGCTGGGCGATCTCGTCGAGCAGGCGCGGCGCGGCAAGGGCGTGTGCGTGGGCAAGCCCGCCCTCGACGTGCGGGCGCGGATCATTGCCATCACCGATGACCCGCTGCCCACCTGGGCCGATGTCGAGGCGCGGTCGGCGGATCTGGCGAAATCGCGCGGAATCGGCGAGCTGGTGGTGGCCGGGCCGAATGTGAGCACCCGCTACTTCTGGCCGGAGAAGGCGAACCTGGTCGGCAAGATCGTCGACGGGACGACGGTGTGGCACCGCACCGGCGACCTGGCCTGGCTCGACGAGCAGGGTCGAATCCGCTTCTGCGGGCGCAAGAGTCAGCGGCTGGACACCGCGGACGGGCCCATGTTCACGGTACAGGTGGAGCAGGTGTTCAATACCGTGCCGGGCGTGGCGCGGACCGCGCTGGTCGGCATCGGGAAACGGGGCGCGCAACGGCCGGTGCTGTGCGTGGAACTCGAGGCGGGCGCGGATCAGGAGGCCGTCGAGGCGAAGCTGCGGCGGCGGCGCGAGGAGTTCGAGATCGCCGCGCCGGTGACCGGATTCCTCTTCCATCCCAAGTTCCCCGTCGATATCCGGCACAACGCCAAGATCGGGCGGGAGAAGCTCACGGTCTGGGCGACCAGACAGCTCAATGCGAAGGAGAAGTGATGAGAATCCTGATCTCGCGGTCGATTTCGCTGTTCGATCGGGTGCTGGTGACGGCCGGGCTGATCGTGGGGGCGCGGCTGCTGCTCGTCATGGCCGTGGACGAGCTGGCGAGCCGGCGGGCCCTCGGAGCCGGCGCACGGGCCAAGGCGCTCACCGCCGGGCCGACCATGACCAGCGGACTGCAGGAGGTGCCGTGAAGGCATTGGTGACGGGGGCGTCGGGGTTCCTGGGCGGCGCGCTGGCGCGGCGGCTGGTGCGCGACGGTGAGTACGAGGTCGCGATTCTGGCACGGCCCACCAGTAATCTGCGCGATCTGGAAGCGGTGATCGACAAGATCGAGATCATTACCGGCGATCTCGCCGACGCCGATTCCCTGGAGCGGGCCGTGGCGGGCGTGGATGTGGTGTTCCACAGCGCCGCGCGGGTGGACGAGCGCGGCACGCGCGAGGTGTTCTGGGCCGAGAATGTCGCCGCCACCTCGCGGCTTGTGACGGCGGCGCAGGCGGCGGGGGCCTCGCGATTCGTCTTCATCTCCAGTCCGAGCGCCCTGATGGATCGCGATGGGGGCGATCAGGTCGATATCGACGAGTCGGTGCCGTATCCGACGCGGTACCTCAACTACTACTGCGAGACCAAGGCGGCGGCCGAACGGCTGGTGCTGAAGGCGAATACCGAGGGGTTCACCACCTGTGCGCTGCGACCGCGCGCCATCTGGGGTGCGGGTGATCGCTCCGGACCCATCGTGCGGCTGCTGGATCGCGCCAAGGCGGGCACGCTGCCGGATCTGTCCGGCGGCAAGAACGTATACGCCTCGCTGTGTCACGTGGAGAATATTGTCGAGGCCTGCGTCAAGGCGGCTGCCGGCGACAATGTCGGCGGCAAAGCGTATTTCATCGCCGATGCCGAGAAGACCGATGTGTGGCCGTTCCTGAGTCGGGTGGCGATCGAACTCGGCTATCAGCCACCGCGCCGCAAGCTCGACCCGCGCGCGGTGAACGCCGTGGTGTGCGTGATCGAAAACCTCAGGCGGATACCGTATCTGGCCAACCGCTGGACTCCCCCGCTGTCGCGGTATTCGGTGGCGGTCATGACCCGGACCGGGACCTACGATACCGGCGCGGCCACCCGGGATTTCGGATACCGACCGGTCGTAGATCGCGATTCGGGCATGGCTCAATTGCAATCGTGGATCCGGACAGGAGAATCCAACGCGCAAATAACACGCTGACCAGCGAACGGGCGCTGCCGGACCAAAACTTGTGTTACGCACGGTACCGGCTAGCATGGACTGCATTACCGCTCATCGGGTATGTCTACCGAGACAGCGCGATGAGCGGAGGCGCAGTGCCGCACCGCTACTCAATGAGGAGAGCGCCCGATGCCGGTGTTCGATTTCCACGGCGTATCCGTCGCATACGACCACGCCGGATCGGGTGATCCGATCTTGTTCCTGCACAATATCGGCGGTGACCGCCGGATCTGGTCCAGCCAGGTGCAGTCCCTGACCCCCACCAACAGCGTCTTCGCCCTGGACCTCTTCGGCTACGGCGAATCCGACACCCCCGCCGACGGCTACACCGTCGACAACTACGTTCGCCTGGTCTCCGACTTCATCGAATCCCGGGACCTGCGCAATGTCACCCTGGTCGGCAACTGCTTCGGCAGCGCCCTGTCCCTGCTCTACGCGCGCCGTTCCCCCCGGCGAGTGCGCTCCCTCGTGCTGTGCAGCCCCTTGACGGCCGCCACCCTGCGCCCCACCCCGACCGGTTGGACCGCCCGCACCGCCTCCCGCCTCCCTCTGGACCCCCTGACCAGCGCCATCAGCGTCCCCGGCCTCGCCGCCGGCTGGGTCGTCCGCGAACAGCTCGGCCCCCGCGGCCGCAATATGGACCCGGACACCTTCGCCGCCCTCCGCCGCCGCTGGTCCGAACCCCGCCGCCTGCTCCCCCCGGCCGCCATAGCCCGCGACCTCCCCAAACTCTCCGTCCTCGACACCTTCCGCCCCACCCCCGGCTTCCCGCCCATCACCACCATCTGGGGCGCCAAGAACCGCATCCTGTCCGCCAAAGCAGGCGCCCGCCTCAACGAAACCCTCTGCCCCACCCGCGCCATCCGCCTCCCCGACTGCGGTCACCTGGTCATGATGGAAGACCCGGACACCGTCACCTCAGCCATCCGCTCCGCCGCCCGCACCGCCCTGGCCAGCTGACTCCTGCCCCTCGCCCCCTGCGTCCGCCGGGCGCAGGGTGAGCCTGGCCAGCACGGCCGCAGCTTCACGCCGACTGCGCACCCGGATGAATTCGATATGTCGGTATGCCGGTTCCCGCTCCGCTCGGAGATACCTCTCACGATTCCTGGCATGGGTAGTCCACGCCCACAGGATCACCGACTGCTCAGGATCGAGCGAGAACATGTCCCGCAGTCGCTCCCGATTGCCATTCCACAACTCCCGCCGCATGACCCAACGCCCGACGGTCCGCGTAATGATCTGCCACATGACGAGAGGCCGCGGCAGGTCCAACCAGATCACCGTATCGGCACGCTGCCACACCAGATCCCCGAGCTTCCCGTGATAGTTGCCGTCCACCACCCAGGCGTCCCGCGCGATCCGGTCGGCCACCGCAGCCCGGAATTCCCCCTCGGGCATGGGCGTCCACCCGGGCTGATGGTGAATGGCATCGAGCTCGATGTACGGAATCCCCAACCGCCGCGAAATCTCCCGCGCCAGTGAGCTTTTCCCGGACCCGGAAGTCCCCACCACCGAGACTCGACGCACCATGTTCGACCAGCCGATACTGATCAGCCGAAGTGGCAGACGTAGTGCACCGGCTCGAGGACCTCGATCTGGAACGAGGAGTTGCCGGGCACGGAGAACGACTCGCCACCCTTGTAGGTGATCGTCTCGTCCGCACCGGCGAGGGTGACCTTGCACTCGCCTTCGAGGAGTTCCATGATCTCCGGGGCGCCGGTGTTGAACGTCAGGGTCGCGGGGAGGATGACGCCCACGGACTTGCTGGTGCCGTCGGCCAGCTCGATATTGTGGCTGACGCACTTGCCGTCGAAGTAGACATTGGCCTTCTTGGTGACGGTGACGTTCTCGAACTTCATGCCGGTGGGGAGCCTCTCGGGTCGGGGTGGACCGACCCAGGCGGGCGGTCTCGAACCCGCTGATCGTACTCGGCGGCTGCGGGGGCGCCGCCCGGCACGGTCCCGCCGGGCGGCCATCAAGTGGCGTGATCGGTCATAAACCTGGCGGCGACTATCACGAACAGCGGGTGGAAACCGGGCGTACAGTCGGAGTCTGTTCGGTGGCCGCCGCACGCGAGGATTGCCGATGAAGGTTTCGAATCGATTGCGTATCAAGCGAATCGGTGTGATCGTCGCGGCGGCGCTGGCGCTCGTCCCGGCACTGCCGGCACCGGCGGATCCGGTGACCGAGGAGCCGCTGGTAGCGGATACACCGACCGTGGGCACGCAGGTGGATCCGGTGTATGTGGTGCAGAACCTGCTCATGTTGTTGCAAGGGTATGGGCGGGATTGGAACGATCCGGCACTGGTGCAGTTCTGGGTGCAGCATTTCGGGAGTCTGCCGGGGCGAGCCGGGCAGAGTCTGGCGGCAATGCTGGATCCGGGGCAGTACCAGGGGGAAGAGGGGCAGCAGCGGTTGCGGGACACCGTGCAGAAGCTGATCGACAGCACGGTGCATTTCCTGCCGAATCTGGCGGGGGCGCAGTTGGCGCCGGGCGATCCGCGGTATGTGCCGGATTGGAACGGGAACGGGGTGTTCGGGGAGGTCGCGGACAATTCCTTGGATGGTGATGCGCTGGACGTGGATTCGGCGGGGAATGTGGGGGCGGTGGCGCGGTTCCGGTATCCGTGTGTGGAGCCGGGGGATGTGGTGTTGTACGAAACACGGGACGGCACTTGCGTTTCCGGGGATGCGGCGGGAGCGGAGTTCAAGTTCGGGGAGGCGCGCAAGGTTCAGATCGTGAATGCGCGGGGGTTGCGGCTGGCGGCGACCATCATGCTGCCGGAGGAGGCGCTCGACCCGGAGCCGGGGCGCACCTTCCCGATGACGGTGTTCAGCGATGGGGCGATCGCCTTGCAGTCCACCTATTACGCCTGGTCGATGCAGGCGGTGCGGCGCGGGTACATCGCGCTCACCTATGACGAAGCGGGACAGGGCGCCAGCGACGGCACCGCCTTGGATCTCGTCATTCCGTACAACACCCCGCACTGCTTCGCATCCGGGCCGTGCCGCGATATCGAGGATGTCATGCGCTGGGTGACCGGCGCGGACATTCTGCCCGCACCCGATACGCAGACCCTGCTGGGCGACACCTCCAGCCTGGTGAATTTCTGGAATACCGTGCACATTCCGCGCCTGGGGCAGCGATACGACCCGGCTTACGCTCCGGCGGGCGACAATTCACCCAACCCCATCCGGGACCTGGTCGATACCACCAGGATCGGGGTGTGGGGCCATTCCATGGGATCCATCGCCACCAGCCATTACCTCTGGTCGGTCGGGCAGGGGCAGGGCATGGACGGCCGCCCGGTACCCAAACCTGCGGCGGCGGTCCTGCTGTCCGGCTTCGAGCCGTCGCTCGCGGATGTGCCGACCCAGATCCAGACCTCCGACAACGACATCCCCGGCCTCACCAGCGGCGGCATCTTCCCGGTCAACGACTTCGACGTCTTCGGCGCGCACATCGGTTTCGATCCCACCGACGGTGCTCTCGGCGGCAAGTCCTGGTACGACTGGATCCGCCGCAACCGCACCGGCACCGCGCCGCTGCAGTTCCTGACCCTGGAGGGCGGCAGCCACTACGACACCGTCGGCGTCGGCATGCTCTTCCCCCGCACCCTGGAATCCTGGCGCACCTCGATCAACTATTCCGTCGACTGGTTCGACTGCAATATCGAGAAGGACGGCGACGCCTGCGCGCGCGTGGTCACCCCCGATCCGGCCATGTCCAAAGCCGTCGCGGTCGAGGTCTCCCCGCAGGGCCCGTCCGGCCCGAGCTACTGCGTGACCGTTCCCACCCAGCAGACCCTGCTCACCTTGCTGCTCGGGCCGCTCAAGACCTTCCTGAGCGGAATCTACGGCGAGCCCGCACCGCAACCCTGCGTCGCGGGCCGCCCGATTCCCTTGTACCCGTGAGGATTCCCGCCGGTCAGGCCGCCGAGGTCACCCGGTACACGTCGTAGACGCCCTCCACATTGCGCACCACGTTCAGCAGGTGACCCAGGTGCTTGGGATCGCCCATCTCGAACGTGAACTTCGAAATGGCCACGCGGTCACCGGAAGTCGTCACCGCGGCGGAGAGGATATTGACCTTCTCGTCGGCGAGGACCTTGGTGACATCCGACAGCAGGCGGGTCCGATCGAGCGCCTCGATCTGAATGGCGACCAGGAACACCGAGGACGGCGACGGGGCCCATTTGACCTCGATGATCCGTTCCGGTTCCGCCCGCAGCGAATCCGCGTTGGTGCAGTCGGTGCGGTGCACGCTGACCGCGCCGCCGCGGGTCACGAAGCCCATGATCTCGTCGCCGGGCACCGGGGTGCAGCACTTGGCCAGTTTGGACACTGTGCCGGGCGCGCCCGGAATCTCCACGCCCGCATCGCCGGTGAGCCGCTGCCGCGACGGCACCGTGGACGGGGTGGAGCGTTCGGCGAGCTCGTTCTCGACATCGCTGACACCGCCGAGCTGTGCCATGAGCCGCTGCACCACATGGTGCGCCGAGACCTGGTTCTCACCGACGGCGGCGTACAGCGCCGAGATATCGGTGTAGTGCAGTTCGTGGGCCAACGCCGTCATGGCGTCCACGCTCATCAACCGCTGCAGCGGCAGACCCGAGCGCCGGACCTCCTTGGAGATCTGCTCCTTACCGGCCTCCAGAGCTTCCTCGCGGCGTTCCTTGGCGAACCACTGCCGGATCTTGGCCTTGGCGCGCGGCGACACCACGAAGTTCTGCCAGTCGCGGCTGGGGCCGGCGTTCTGGGCCTTGGAGGTGAAGATCTCGACGACCTCACCGTTCTCCAGCTGCCGTTCCAGCGCGACCAGGCGCCCGTTGACGCGGGCGCCGATGCAGCGGTGGCCGACCTCGGTGTGCACGGCATAGGCGAAGTCCACCGGGGTGGACTTCTGCGGCAGCGTGATCACATCGCCCTTGGGGGTGAACACGAATATCTCGGGCGATTTCAGGTCGAAGCGCAGCGACTCCAGGAACTCCGCCGGGTCCGCCGCCTCGCGCTGCCAGTCGAGGAGCTGACGCATCCACGCCATATCGTCGACTTCGGTGGAGTCGTTGGAATGCTTGCCGCGGGTCTCCTTGTACCGCCAGTGCGCGGCGATGCCGAACTCGGCGGTGCGGTGCATGTCCTGGGTGCGGATCTGCACCTCCAGGGGCTTGCCGTCGGGCCCGACGACCGTGGTGTGCAGCGACTGGTACACGCCGTACCGCGGCTGGGCGATGTAGTCCTTGAACCGCCCGGCCATGGGCTGCCACAGCGAATGCACCACGCCGACAGCGGCATAGCAGTCGCGCACCTCGTCGCAGAGGATGCGGATGCCGACCAGGTCGTGGATGTCGTCGAAGTCCTTACCCTTGACGATCATCTTCTGGTAGATCGACCAGTAGTGCTTGGGCCGGCCCTCGACGATCGCCCGGATGCGGCTCGCCTCCAGGGTGTTGACGATCTCGGCGCGCACCCGCGCCAGATAGGTGTCGCGCGAGGGCGCGCGATCGGCCACCAGGCGCACGATCTCGTCGTACTTCTTGGGGTGCAGGATCGCGAACGCGAGATCCTCCAGCTCCCATTTGACCGTCGCCATACCCAGCCGGTGCGCCAGCGGCGCGATCACCTCGAGGGTTTCGCGCGCCTTCTTGGCCTGCTTCTCCGGCGGCAGGAACCGCATGGTCCGCATATTGTGCAGCCGGTCGGCGACCTTGATCACCAGCACGCGCGGGTCGCGGGCCATGGCGATGATCATCTTGCGGATGGTCTCGGCCTCGGCGGCCGCGCCCAGATTGACCTTGTCCAGCTTGGTCACGCCGTCGACGAGGTGCGCGACCTCCTGCCCGAACTCATTGGTCAGATCCTCGAGCGCGTACCCGGTGTCCTCGACGGTGTCGTGCAGCAGCGCCGCCACCAGCGTGGTGGTGTCCATGCCGAGCTCGGCGAGGATATTGGCCACTGCCAGCGGATGGGTGATGTACGGGTCGCCGGACTTCCGGAACTGATGCTGGTGCTTCTCGTCGGCGACATCGAAAGCCCGTTGCAGCAGAGCCAGATTCGCCTTCGGATACAACTCCCGGTGCACGGTGGCCAAGGGCTCCAGCACCGGCTTCACGGCCGCGATCCCACGCTGGCCGGTCATCCGCCGCGCCAGCCGCGCGCGCACCCGGCGCGAGGCGGACGTGGGCACGGCGGTCGGGGCATTACGCGGCGGCGTACCACCGGGCTGCGGGGCGGCGGACTCGCCATTGCCCGATTGCCCGGCATTCGCCTTTTCCAGGTTCTGCGTCATGCCACCACCTCTCCGGCCTCGATCGGGTTACCCTATCGGACCGTTCAACCTCCCAGACCACCCACTTTAGTCCGAGATCCGTTTCGAGAACGGGACGCGGATCCGCCCCGGTCGGGCGCGGGTCGGGGATTGAACGATACTCGCTACCGCAGGCTCTTCGAGGCCGCATTGCGTCCGGATTGCTCCGGGTGCGCGTTCGCACCCCCGAACCGGTCTTCGCACCCCTACCGGCCGGTTCGCACAGCGGTGCGGGGACTCCCTATTAATAGGAGTCCCCGCACCCCGCGCACCTCACCCGACCGGGCTGTCGGTGAGCCCGTCGGCGGACAACTCGACCCGGCGGGTGACCCCGATCTCGGCGAGGAACCGCGGATCGTGACTGACCACGATGAGCGCGCCCTGGAAACTCGCCAGCGCCTCGGTGAGATGCCGCAGGCTCGGCAGATCCAGGTTGTTGGTCGGCTCGTCGAGCAGCAGCAGCTTCGGCGCGGGATCGGCCAGCAGCAGCATGGCCAGCGCCGCCCGCAGGCGTTCCCCGCCCGAGAGCGCACCGGCCGCCACATCGGCGTCGCCGCCGCGGAACAGGAAGCGGGCCAGCCGGGCCCGGATCTGTTCCGGCAGCGCGTGCGGCGCGGTGGCCGCCACATTCTCGAACACCGACTTGTCCTCGTCGAAGACGTCCAGCCGCTGCGGCAGCATGCGGAAGGGCACCTTCGGCGATTCGGCGCAGATGCGATGCAGCAGCGTGGTTTTCCCGGCCCCGTTGCGACCGGTGAGGGCGATCCGCTCCGGTCCGCTGACCTTCAGGCTCACCACCGGACCGTTGGCCAGCACCACCCGCTTCAGATCGATCACGTCCTGTCCCGGATACAGCCGGGTGCCGGGCAGATCGACCCGGATCTCCCGATCGTCGCGCAGCTTCTCCTGCGCCTCGGTCAGCACGTCCTTGGCATCGTCGAGCTTTCCGATGTGGTTGTTGCGCAGCTTGCCCGCCGACACCTGGGCCTGCCGTTTGCGTTCGGCCATCACGATTTTGGGTTCACGCTTCTGATCCCACATCTTCTGTCCGTACCGCAGCCGCCGGTCCAGCTTGATCCGCGCCTCGACCAGTTCGCGCGCCTGCTTCTTGACGTCGCTGCGCGCATCCCGGACGGCCGCCCGCGCGGCCTCCTGCTCGGCCTCGATGATCTGCTCGTATCTGCTGAAATTGCCGCCGAACAACCGGATCTCGCCCTGCCGCAATTCGGCGATGGCATCCACCCGCTCCAGCAGCTCCCGGTCGTGGCTGATGGTGAGCACCGTCCCGGAGAACTGCCCCACCACCTCGTAGAGCCGTTCCCGCGCAACCAGATCCAGGTTGTTGGTGGGCTCGTCCAGCAGCAGCACATCCGGCTCGCGCAGCAGTTCCGCCACCAGGCCGAGCAGGACCGTCTCGCCGCCGGAGAGCGTCTCCAGCCGGCGATCCAGCTGCCCGACATCGTCTGCGACGTAATGCAACCCGAGCCGCCCGAGCAGGGCCACCGCGCGCTCCTCGATATCCCAGGCGGCGCCCACGATATCGAAGTCGCTCTCGGCGCAGTCCCCGGATTCGATGCGGTGCAACGCCTTCCGGATCTCGGCGATGCCGAGCACCTCGTCCACCCGCTGCCCGCCCGACAGCCCGAGATCCTGGCGCAGATAGCCCAGCCGCCCGGGCACCGTCACCGATCCGCGCACCGGGCGCAGTTCGCCGATGATCAGCCGGAAAAGAGTGGACTTACCGGCGCCATTGCTGCCGACGAGACCGAGATGACCCGACCTCAGAACGGCGTCGAGCCCGTCGAAGACAGGGGTGCCATCCGGCCACGCGAAGGTGAGATCGGAAATAGAGACAACAGGAAATGACATGCGGACCTCCCAGGGGTAAGCGCGAAGAATGCGGCGCGCGATGCGGGCCGCTCGGCGGTTACCTCAGGAAATCAACGCATGGGCTCCGATCAGGAGGGTATGAGAACGACAACGAGGTTAATCAATCCCAATGAGACTGCGCAAGGGGATATTTCGTGTGACGGCACACACCGCTCCGGGCACGTGCCGATGCGCCATCGGATGCCTGCTCCGATGGCGCACCGTCGCCGTGATCACGCGAGCGGCGCAGGCGCGGCGAGCGTCAGCTCGGCGGGTTGCCCTCCTGCGATGGCTGCCAACACGACAGCGGGGGGCCCGGCGGATAGTTCAGCGTCCATCCGATCCCCGCGCCGATCGCCGCACCGATCAGAGCGCCGGGCAGCGCACTTCCGGTGCCGCCGATGACGCCGCCGACCAGCGCGCCGATCAGCGCATTGCACTGGCGCATGGCCACGTCGTCCTCGGGCGTGAGGACCTCGACGCGAGCGGGCTCATCCTGGACGGATATCCCGGATGGGTCCGTGACGGGCACTCCGACCGGGTCCGCGCCGGCAATGCCGGCCGTGATCGCCGTGACACCAACCGCGAGCACGGCGGTTGCTGCAAATCGTTTGATTTCCATCGCTCCTTCTTCCGTGCTGGTAGGAGCGGCTGCCGCATACCGACCTCAGCAGCCGGACAGCTGAGTCATGCGTACCAGACGGGGCGCCGGGCCCGCGTCGCTTCGGGGATTTCTTGATCATCCAGCCACTGGGTCGTGACCAGCGGATTCCCGCGTACCGGCGGTCCTATTGCCCGATGCGGCGCGCCTTCATGCCATTGAGCAGGGGAACCTCCGCGACCTTGCCGTTCGGTTCGGCGTGCAGCATGCGCCCGTTGCCCAGGTAGACGCCGACAGTTGCCGGACCTCGGTCACCGAAATTGCCGAATACGAGGTCACCGGCCTGGGCTTTGAGCAGCGGAACCTCCACGCCGCGCTCCCACTGCTGTTCGGCGGTGGTGGGGAGGGTGATGGTGCCGCCGCTGGCGGCGAAGACCGCGGCGGAGGTGAATCCGGCCTCGTCGAAGCCGCCATGGCTGGGCCCCTGCGGGCCGCCGCCGCCGAAGACGTAGGGGGTGCCGCGCCAGTCGTTGGCGGCCTCGACGACCTGCGGTCCGAGGTCCTCGTCGGCATCGGGAATGAACCGGCCGCCGCTGCCCATACTGCGGAAACCCGCTTCCGCCGCAAGGATTCTCGCGACATAGGGGCGGGTTTCGCTGAAGTGGGCGGCGTACTGGTTGGGCATGCCGCCCGAGGCCAGCACCGCGCCTTCGCCGGCGTTGTATGCGGCCACGGTGAGCTCGGTGAGATCGCCGGTGACCTTGCCCTCCTCCAGCCAGCCCTGCACGGTGGCGGCAATGGTGCACATGTACCGGCCCTGCCCGATGATGGCATCCCCGTCGTCCCAGACGCTGGCGACGCCATTGCCGTCGGCGTCGATGACATAGGGCTGGCCGTCGGGGGCCAGCGAGGCCGCCGTGCCGGGCAGGAACTGGGCCAGGCCCTGGGCGCCCGCCGGAGAGGTCAGGCCGCGGCGGAAGCCGGATTCGGCCTGGCCCTGGGCGGCCAGCAGCGAGGAGGAGATCTGCGGGCACAGCGATCCGGCGCGGCGGTACCAGACCTCGAGTTCGGGCGGCACCTTGCCGGAGGCGAGATTGCCGCCCGCGGTGCCGAATCCGTTGTCGCAGTATGGCGTACTCGGCACGGGCAGGCTGGAGCCGCCCAGCCAGGCAATGGGATCCACCTGGGAGCCGCCGGTGAGGCGCCCGCCCGGGACGACCTCGAAATGCAGGTGCGGGCCGGAGGATTCGCCGTCATTGCCGACATTGGCGATGTGCTGGCCCATGGTGACCACATCGCCGACCCGCACGAAGATCTCTGAGGCGTACATGTGCCCGTAGACCGTCGAGTAGCGGCGCGCGCTCTCGTCGAGCGAGTCGATGACCACCCAGTTGCCGAAGCCCGACGCCGCGCCGGAGGCGACCACCAGACCGTCGGAGGCGGCGTAGATCGGGGTGCCCGAGGCGGCCGCCATATCGATGCCGAGGTGTCCGCCGCCGCGCGAGCCGAACACATCGGAAATCGTGAAAGTGCCCTCCGCCATGGGGTATTGGCGACGCCCCAGGCTATTGAGCAGGCCCGCCTCGTTCACCGCGGCATTCTGCGCGGCCAGCGAGACGCTCGGCGGCGCGGCGACGGTGGAGGTGGCGGCGGCCGCCTTGATGGTCACCTGCACGCGGTCCTGGTGGTTGCGCGCCGCATCGCCGCGATCCTCGAGGGGCCGCCACTGGATGCCGGCGGCCGCCTCGGGAGTCCAGCTGCGCTGCTTCCAGATCACGTAGTCGACCTGGAAGGCGGCGGCGTTCTCCTGGAGGAAGGCCACGATCTGATCGCCCTTGGCCTGATCGTCGCCCACAATGAACTCCACGGCGCGTCCGGCCCGGTGATCCGGGTAGTCGTCATCGGGAATGACCCCGCGCATATCCATCATTCCGAAGCGGGCGACCACACAGCGCAGGGTGCGCAACGCGCCGTCCTGCAGGCCATCCTCGGCCGGTGACCCGGTGGCCGGGCAGGTGGGTTCGGTACGCGCGGTGGTGGCCGCGGGAATCAGCGGCGTGCCGGGCGCGCAGCCCTCTTCGGTGGCGGGCAGGATGATGACCAGCACCAGGGTCACCAGGGCCAGGGCGGTACCGAATACCGCGCCGACGAGGACCTTGGGCCTCACGCCCGGACGCTCACGGCCGCCGCGGTTATCACCCGGACATCATGCCATGTCTCGCGCCGAGGATGAGGTTGCCCGACACGCGCTTTCACCTCCCCCGCGTGTCGCTCGAACGCGCCCGTCGCACCGTTTATTCGGTGACATTCAACGGGCATCCTGGGCATATGCCGTATGTCGCCCGCAACGAGGCCACCGCCGCCCGCATCATCGGGATGGTCGGTGCAGTGTTCGCCCTGATAGAGGGCCTGTACATCTTGATGCTGGTGCTGGATGCCGATCAGACCAATCGGTTCTTCCAGTTCATCAAGTCGCTCGCCGAGCCGCTCGCGCTGTTCTTCCCGGGATTGTTCAAGACCGGCAACGCGGATCTCGACATCATCCTCAATTACGGTCTGGCGGCGATCTTCTGGCTGATCGTCAGCGGATTTATCGCCCGGGCCATAGCAAGATAGCGAGCACCGTGCCCGCTACAGGTCGGCGGCGCGCAGATCGAACGCGGTGAGAGCCGCGGCGAACAAGGGCGTGTGCTCGGAGCGGCCGGGATCGTATCCGGTGAGGGCGGCGATGCGGTTCAGGCGGTAGTTGAGCGTATTCCGGTGCACCACCAGCGACTCCGCGGCGGCCACGCGATTCTGGTCGTGGGCCAGGAAGGCGCGCAGCGCGTCCATCAGATGCGGATGCTCGGTCAGCGGGGCGAGCAGGCCCAGCAGCCAGGCGCTCGCCGGGCCGGGGCGGGCGAACTGATATTGCAGGGCGAGATCGGACATCCGGTACACGCCGGTCGGGCGGCCCAGGCCCAGCGCCAGGCGGGCGATCTCCCCGGCCTCCTCCGCGCGCACGGGCACCTCGGCAGCCGCTGCGGCGGTGGCCATTCCGGCGATGACCCGGACACCGGCCGCCGCGGCGATACGGCCCACCGCGGCCTCCAGGCGGGCGGGCGATTCACTCGACGGCACCAGCACCCAGCCGCCGGCGCGGTCCAGCAGGGTCAGCGCCTGCGGGGACAGGGCGTCGATCTCCCCGTGGATGACCCGCATGGCCGGGCGCACGCCGTCGGCGGTGGCTGCGGCGTCGGCGGTGCGCAGCGCCAGCACGTGCTGGCCGCCGAGCGGGATGCCGAAACGCTCGGCCAGCAATTCCACCGGTTTGCCCTGCAACAGCGCCTGCGCGAGCGTGCGTTTGGCCTCGCGCTGTTCCCAGTGCAGGTCCTGGCGTTCGCGCAGATACGATCCGGCGACCCCGGGAATGACCGCGCCCAGATACTCCAGCAGTCGCGGGACCGCGGCGAGCAGTTCCTCCCGCTGCCCCTCGCTCTGCGCGGCGGCGGACAGGAAGTTCCAGGCCGCCAGCGCGCCCCGGTGATACACCGACAGCACGGCATCGAGCGGAATGCCTTCGCGCGCACGGCGAACCGCGACATCGATCATATCGTCGAGATCCCCGGCGCGCGGTGCGCGGCCCTCGGTCAGCAGGCGCAGGAACAGCCGCAGATTGTCCTCGGCGCGGTGCACCAGATCCTGTTCGACGATCTCGTGCGGCAGCTGCTCGTAGTCCGGGACGCTGCGCACGACCTCGGCCATCACCGCGCGAGCGACCGCGGGCAGGTTGGCGACGACGAAGTCGGCGAAGGGCAGGGCCGGATCCCCCGATGCGGTGTTCACCTTCGACATTGTTGCCCCGAACCAACGAGTCCGCAGCGCAATGCCACGGAACTGGACGATTCCGCCGTTCGCCAACCGGAATCCTGTCATTCGAACAAAAGCCGTGCCGCAACCCTGATTCCGCGCACAGAGACCGCGACCACCCTCGTCTGAGACGGTTGATGCCCACATCGCCGTGCACGAGAAAGAGATTCGATGACATCACGCAGTTGGGGACGGCTGCTCGCGACCGGTGTCGCCCTGGGCCTGCTGTTGGCGGCGGCGCCGGTGAGCGCCGGGGCCGAGCCGATTCGGGAGGTCGCGATCGAGCCGCCGCCGGCGGTCACGCTGCCGCCGGAATTCGACGAGTTCTACGCGCCCGAGGCCGGGCTGGTGGCCGCGGCGCAGCCCGGTGAGATCCTGCGGGCGCGGCGGATCATGCCGGCGTACTTCGGGTTCGTGCACCTGAATGTGGATGCCTGGCAGCTGCTCTACCGGACCAGCAACAGTTTCGGCGAGGCCATTGCCACGGTCACCACCGTGCTGGTGCCCAAGGCGCCGCCGCCCGAGGGCGGGCGCAAGCTGCTGTCGTATCAGATCGCCGAGGACAGCGCCGCGCAGTATTGCGCACCGTCGTATGTGATCCAGTCCGGGGCAATCCCTTTCGACTACGTCAATGCCGCCGAGGTGCTGATTCCCATCGCGGCCGGGGTCGGTGAGGGCTGGACGGTGGCGCTGCCGGACTACGAGGGCCCGAAATCGTCCTATGGCACGTCCAAATTGAATGCGCAGACCACCCTCGACGGCATTCGGGCGGTCGAGAACTTCGCGCCCGCACAACTGTCCGGACCGGATACCCCGACCGCCCTGTGGGGGTACTCCGGCGGCACCGTGCCCTCCTCCTTCGCCGCGGAGATCGCCCAGACCTACGCGCCGGAACTGAACATCGTCGGCATCGCCGCGGGCGGGGTCGCGGCGGCCGATTTCGCGACGGCCTTGCGGCACAACAACAGAGGGGTCTACACCGGCCTGATCATGGGGGTGTTCGCGGGCATCTCCAACGAGTACCCCGAGGTGCGGGAGATGTTGCGCAACAGCATCGTCGACCCGGTGAGCCAGGTGCTGCTGGCGTCGAAACACCTGCTGTGCCATCCCATGGGGACCGCGCTGGTGCCGTTCTACGATTATCTCGGCGCGTTCCAGGGCGATCCGTTCCAGCATCCGGCCGTGCAGCGGTTCCTGGCGGAGAACTCGCTCGGGCAGGCGACGCCGAATATGCCGGTGTACATCTATCACGCGCAGTTCGACGAGATTCTGCCCAATGCGGGTGTGGACCGGCTCGTCGACAAGTACTGCGCCGAGGGCGCGCCCAGCGTCACCTACGAACGGGAGCTGGTGGGCGAGCACATATCCGGCGTCGCCGCGCAGTTGCCAGGGGCCGTCAAGTTCCTGCGGGACCGGCTCGATGGCGTGCCCGCCGCACCGGGCTGCGCGATCAGCAGTCCCACGTTCGTCATGGCGGAGCCGCGATTCTGGCAGACGGCGGCGGAAGTCCTGCCGACCGCGCTGGCGGCATTGCTGGGGCAGGCCATCGGAACCGGCCGCTGACCGGTCCGTTTCGATCGGTGCGCAGCGGGCATCACCCGGATATGCCCTACATGTACCGAACCCGTGAGGGCGCAGGGGCCCGCATTATTGCGGGCGTCGGTGCCCTATTCGCCCTCATCGAGGCGATCTACATTCTCATGCTCGTTTTCGAGGCGGACCAGGCGAACCGGTTCTTCCAAGGCATCAGATCCTTGGCCGAACCGCTCGCACTGTTCTTCCCCGGACTGTTCCACACCGGTGACGACAAACTCGACATTGTCGTGAATTACGGCCTGGCCGCGGTGTTCTGGCTGGTGGTCGCCGGATTCATCGCCCGATTGCTGGACTGACCGGCGACCCGCCGGCTAGTCCAGCTCGACGATCGATGTCAGCGGGTAATCGCCCTGCCGGTCCCGGCCGCCCAGGAAACTCAGCTCCAGCACCACGGCGGCCGCCACCACCTCCGCGCCGGCCGCCTTGAACAGCTCCGCCGCCGCGGCCAGGGTGCCGCCGGTGGCGAGCACGTCATCGAGCAGCAGCACCCGCCGGCCCGCCAGGTCGATGCCGTCGCCCGGGATCTCCAGTGCCGCCGAACCGTATTCGAGGGTGTACTCGCGCGAGATGACCGGCGGCGGCAGCTTGCCGGCCTTGCGCACCGCGATGACGCCGGTGCCCAGTACCGCGGCCACGCCCGCGCCCAGCAAGAAGCCGCGCGCGTCCACACCGGCCACCAGGTCCGCGTCCGGCGCGCAGGCGGCGAAGCAGTCCAGCACCGCGCGGAAGCCGTCGGCGTCCGCGAAGACCGGCGTCAGATCGGCGAATCGCACGCCCGGGGTCGGGAAGTCGTCGTGCCAGCGGGTCAGCCGCTGCACCGCGTCCGCGGCGCGCGCACTGCGCTCCCCGGCGACCTCGGCGGTCTCTGCCATCTCGTGCTTGCTCATCTGCACCTACTCCTCGTCACCAACGCCGCCACGGCCCTCACCGTTTCAGTACCCAGCGATCCATATTCCATCCCGCGCCCGCGCGTGTCGGGCTGGCGATGCCGTTCTCCATGCCGTCGCCGAACGCGATGGTGCGCGGGGTGGCGAACAGCGGGATGGACGGCATCTCACTCCACAGCAGATTCTCCTGCTCGGTCAGCAGGTTCAGCACGGTGGCCGAATCCTGCTCACCGGCAAGCTGATCCGCGATGGCATCGTAGCGACCATTGCCGAAGCGGCCGTAATTCAAACCTTGCGCTGTGTGCAAGGCCGCAATCGCGTCGGTGCCGGTGAGCGAACCCGACGGGCCGGGCATGGCGGCGGCGCCGCCGAGCACGGCGTCCACCTTGCCCTCGGCCAGCTGGGCGGCGGCGAAATCGGGCGCGCCCGCGTCGACCACATTGATACCGGCCGCCTTGCACGACTCCGCGATCATCGACACGGTCTGCGCCCGCCGCTCGTCCGGCGCCACATAGCCGATGCGCACGGTGGGGTTCTGCACCCCGGAGGCTTTCAGCGCCTGGCCGGCGGCCGCGGCGTCGGCGTTCTCGTAGCGGTCGGCTGCACCGGTGACCGCCGAGTAGTACAGCGAGTCCTGTTGCAGGGTGCGGGAATTCAGCGGTCCCGCACCGAGCGCGGAGTCGGCGTCGAAGCCCGGATGCCCGAGCTTGTCGAACAGTGACTGCCGGGGCGTGCACAGCGCGAGCGCGCGGCGGGCCTCGGTGGAGCTGAAGACGCCGCCGGTGCTCAGGGTCAGCGTTTCGGCGCCGCGGCCGGGCACACTGCCCCCGCTGAACCCGTCCAGACTCACCTCGCCGAGGGATCCGGCGCCGATGTCGAGCACACCGATCGCGCCGTCGCCGACCTTCTTCTTCAGGTCGGAATTCTTGTCCCACACCACGATGCGCGGCGTCTTGGCGGCATTGCCCCACCACTTGTCGTTCTTCACCAGGACCAGGCCGTCGTCCTTGCTGAACGATTCGACCCGGTACGGACCCGAGGACGGCAGCGCCGACAGATCCAGCTTGCCCGGGGTGAGAATCCAGCCGGTGTTCCAGAAGTCGGCGATGCGCTCCATGACGGCCTGATCACCGGTCGTGATGGCCTGCACCAGATTCGGCACCTTGGCCGCCGTGGCGACCACGTGCGCGGGCATGATCTCGGTGGCATTGAACAGCGTCTTCCACGCCGAATAATGCTTGCCCGGACGGAAGGTCACCGTCGCGTCCTTGGACCCGGCCTGGCATTCCACCCGCTCGATATCGCGATAGCCGAGCGTGGAGGCGGCATCGAACATCGGAATCGGGCCGCCCGGACCGGCTTTGGTGAACCGGCCCGAGCGCGCCGCCCAGGCCAGCACCAGATCGTCGCACGAGGTGGGGGTGCCGTCGGAGTAGACGCCGTCCGGATTCAGCCGGTACTGGATGGTCTGCGACTCCCCCGGCACCTCCTTGGCGGTGCCGGTATCGGTGTCGGCCACCGGCTGCCCGTCCGGGCCGGTGTAGAAGAACCCGGTCAGCACGCGCGAGAACACCGCCGCCGCACCGCTATTGGCGCCCAGCGTGCTGCCGCCGTTGTAGCTGGCGACCGCCGTGTCCACGCCGTAGCCGATGGAGGGCACCTGGTTCTTGCCCGCGCAACCGGCCAGCGCGCCGGCGCCCAGCACCCCCGCCGCGGCCACGATCAGGCCACGGCGGAGCAGGGCGCGGGGGCCGGCGGTCCGGCCGATCGATTCGCTGTCTCGCCGTCCCACCGTTGTCGACCCCCTGCGCATGCTCAGTGCCTTCTCTTGTGTCGTTTCCCGCTCGGCCGGGCGCCCGGTCGGGGACCGCCGCCGTCCCGGGTGCGCGGGCCGTGGCTCTCCCGTCCGGCCGCGAAACCATCGAAGGAGGCGCTCTTCTCGAAAGAGGGGCGGCTGGCGGCGCCGGCGCGCTGGGCGCCGACCTCACCGGCGCGGGCGCTGGCCGCGCCGGAGCGGCGCGCCATCACCTTGCGGGTGTGCTCGGCCACCGGGCCGAACCGCTCCTTGATCGACACCAGCAGCGGCACCGCGAAGAAGATCGAGGAGTAGGCGCCGACGATCATGCCGACCAGCTGCACCAGGGCCAGGTCCTTGAGGGTGCCCACACCCAGCAGCCACACCGCGACCACCAGCATGCCGATGATCGGCAGAATGCCGATGATGGTGGTGTTGATCGAGCGCATGAGCGTCTGATTGGCCGCCAGGTTGGCCTTCTCCGCATAGGTGTGCTTGCGCAGATGCAGCACGCCCTGGGTGTTCTCCTCGACCTTGTCGAAGACGACCACATTGTCGTAGAGCACGAAGCCCAGAATCGTCAGCAGGCCGATGACCGCCGCCGGCGTCACCTCGAAGCCGACCAGCGAGTAGATGCCCGCGGTGACGACCAGGTTGAAGAACAGCGAGCCGATGGCCGCGATCGACATATCGCGTTCGAAGCGAATCGCGATGTACACCATGGTCAATGCCACGAACACCGCCAGCGCGATCAATGCCTTCTGGGTGATCTGGCCACCCCAGGTCTCACTGATCTCCGCCACCGAGATGGCATTCGGATTCGGCTGGCCGTTCTTGTCCTTCGGCTGGAACGCCTCGTACAGCGCGTTGGTCAGCGTGGTCGACTGCTGGTCGTCCAGCGACTCCGAGCGGATCTGAATGGCCGCCGCCGCACCGGAACCCACCTTCTGCACGGTCACCGGATCGTGGCCGAGCGCGGACTTGTACACGTCCTCCACCTTGGAGGTGGTGACATTGTCCGCGGCGGGCAGCTGGATGCGGGAGCCGCCGGCGAAGTCGATGCCCAGGGTGAAACCCTTGATCGCGATGCTCGCGATGGCGATCACCACGAACAGGGCGCTCAAGGCGTAGAAGAACTTCCGGCGTCCGACGATCTCGAAACCGCCGGTGCCGGTGTAGAGCCGCTCGAACACACTGTGCTGCGGCGTGCTGCGATCCGATTCGAAATCGAGCTCGGAATCGATATCCAGCGCGGGGCTACTGGACTTGCGCATGATCACGCCTCCTTCACCAGGACGCCGGCCGCCGCCTTGCGTTCACGGGCAATCTGAGCAACGGCGCCCAGGCCGTTCACCGATGGCTTCGCCCAGAACGGCGAGCGCGAGGCCATCAGCATGAGCGGTCCGGTGACCAGGTAGAGCACGACGACGTCGAGCACGGTGGTGACGCCCAGGGTGAAGGCGAAGCCCTTCACCTGGCCCGCGGCCAGCAGGTACAGCACCGCGGAGGCGATCAGGCTGACCGTCTTGCCCGACAGGTTGGTGCGCTGGGCGCGCGACCAGCCGCGCGGGACGGCCGAGCGGAAGCTGCGGCCCTCGCGCATCTCGTCCTTGATGCGTTCGAAGAACACCACGAACGAGTCGGCCGTCATGCCGATACCGATGATCAGACCGGCGATACCGGCCAGATCGAGGGTGAATCCGATCCACCTGCCCAGCAGCACGATGATCGCGTACACCGCAGCGCCCGCCGCGAGCAGCGAGAAACCGGCCAGGAAGCCGAGCATGCGGTAGTAGAGCAGGCAGTACAGCAGCACCGCGACCAGGCCGATGGCACCCGCGATCAGGCCCGCGCGCAGCGAGGACAGGCCGAGGGTGGCCGAGACGGTCTCGGCCTCGGAGGTGGCGAAGGACAGCGGCAGCGAACCGTACTTGAGGGTATTGGCCAGTTCCTTGGCGGTGGTCTTGTTGATGCCGGTGCCGGAGATGGCGGTGCTGCCGCCGTACTGGCCGGCCTGCTGCACCACCGGCGCGCTCACGACCTTGGAGTCGAGCACGAAGGCCAGCTGCTGGTTGTAGTACTCGGTGGTGAGCTTGCCCCAGGTGTCGGCGCCGGCGGACTTGAACTCGACGCTGACCATCCACTTGGATTCCTGCGAGTTGAAATCGCCGGTGGCGTTCTTGATCTCCTGGCCGTCGAGCTTGGAGACGTCGAGCAGGTAGACCTCGGTGCCCTCGGTATTGCAGGTGACCAGCGGCAGATTCGGGTCGTCGTTGCCCTCGAGCGGATCCGGCTTGGAGCAGTCCATGCTCATCATGGCGATCTGCTGGATCGACGGATCGGTGCTCTGCCGCAAGGCCTTCGCGGCCGCGATGTCCTGCGCTTGCTGCTGCTGCGGGTTCTGCGGCTGGTTGGCCGGGGTGGTCGGCGCGGCCGGTTCGGTGGCGGGGGCCGGTTCGGTCGTCGGGGCCGGCTCCGTGGTCGGCTCGGACGGTTCGGTCGGCTGCTGGGCCGGGAACACGCGGTTCTGCACGGCCGGGGCCTCGCCCGTGGCAGGCGGGGTCTGAGTCTCCGCGCCGGGCGCGGTGGCATCCGTCGGCGGCACGGTGGCATTGGCCGGCGGGGCCGGCTGCTGCTGTTGCTGGTTGACCGGCTGGCCGTTGACCACCTGCGGCGGGATCGACTGCAGCACCGGGCGGACGTAGAGCTTGGCGGTGCTGGCCAGCGACTTGGCCTGTCCGCCATCCTCACCCGGGACCGTGATCACCAGGTTCTCGCCCTCGATGACGACCTCGGACCCGGAGACGCCGAGGCCGTTGACGCGGCGCTCGATGATGTCCTGCGCCTGGCGCAGACTGTCCTGGCTCGGCTTGCCGCCGTCGACGGTGCGGGCGGTCAGCGTGACGCGGGTACCGCCCTGCAGGTCGATGCCGAGCTTGGGGGTCGCGGATTTGTCACCGGTGAAGAACACCAGGCCGAACATCACGGCCACCAGTGCGGCGTAGACGCCGAGCAGGCGCAGTTGGCGCGCCTTTCCCTGGGAAGGTGGCACAGTACTTATCTCCTAGGCGGAATCGAGGGGAGCGAGCGGGCACACCGCAGCGCCGTCGGCCGCCGGTGTGCCCGGCGGCGGACGGCGCTGGATGTGTCAGTCCTTGGACAGGCGCGTGGTGTCGTCGGCGGCGTCCGAGACGGCGTCGGCGGTGCCGTTGGCGACGGGCTCCGCGGAAGCGGGGGCGGTCGTCGTGTCCTCGGTGGTGGTCTCGATGTCGTCGGTGCGCACCTCACGGATCGCGGCGCGCGACCAGGTGGTCACGACCTCCTCGGCGATCTCGAGGTCCACGGTGGTGTCATCGACGTCCACCACGGTGCCGTACAGCCCCGACGTGGTGACGACCCGGTCGCCGGTCTTCAGGCTTTCCTGCATCTCCGTAACCTTGGCCATCTCGCGCTTCTGGCGGCGGACACCGAGGAACATCGGGATGAGCAGAGCAACCAGCAGCAGCGGCAGCAGAAGGTCCATCGTCGAAGTCAGCCCCTAGTCAATGGTCGGATGGGTGGCGTGTCCCCCACAGTCTGCCAGCATTCCCCCGAACAGGACGCGCCGACTCTCTATCCGACCCCGCCAACCGTTTCCTGGCCATCCTCCTGATCCGGCGCGAACGGCCACTCCTCGAACCACTCGCACTTGCCCTCCCCGTCGAACCGCAGCACCCAAAGGTCCCGCCACCTGCCCGGTTCCTCGTCCTCGTACTCCACGAACACCCGCACGACCGCGGTGTTCCCGTCCACCGCGACCACTTCCGACATCATCCGGAACCGCTCGTCGGCCCCCTTCCGCCCGGCTTCCCAAAACCCCCGCAACGCCTCGATCCCCACGATCGGCTTCGCCCAGGGCGAAACCAGATACCGGGCCTTGTCCGCGAACAGCTCCCCCACCGCCGCGGTCCCGGCCGTCCGCCACGCCCGCTCATACGCGCCGACCCACCGCGCAACACCCTCGCGATCCATACCCCGACGCTACGCCCCGGTCACAGTCAGAGGGTCAGACAGGCACAGTGGACCCACCCCTGGCCCGCGTGGGCCGAGATAGGCACATCGGTCGCGGAAGTGTCGGCGCGGCGCGGAATCGTCCTGCGCCGCCTGACCATCGCCGACATCACCGCCAAGTGAAATGACATCGACCGGGAACTGGTGGCGGCAAAACGCGAGAAGGGTCCGCCACCAGTTCCCGGTCGGCGATGTTTCAAATCGTTCAGACGTTGAGGCGGAATTCGACCACTGTTGCGGGCTCTAGTGCGCGCTGTTTCACCGAGCTGGGCGCACAGTGGTCACTTCCCGGCCCTGCTTTCTGCGCCGCGCCGGAAGTTGGGCGTAGGCGCGGGCCAGGCGGTGCAGCCAGTTCGCCAGATCCCCCTCGACTGCCGGATACTGCCGAATGAACTGCTCCCAGTTGACATTCCAGCCGGGGATGTCGGCGGGTCGGATACGGGCGGGGTCGCCGAATACCGTGGTCATCAGCTGGGGCGGCAGTCTGGTCTTCGGGTATTCGGCCAGCAGGACCGCATCGTAGAGGTCCTTACCGCGGGCGCCCTCGCCTTCGGTGGCATCGGTGTGCAGCCACAACAGTTTCCACGCCAGGGACAGGCCGCGGCCCGCGGTCGTGACGACCGTGGGCGCGCCACCGTCGGCGCGCGGAATCGGCGTCCGGACGGGTTCGTTCGGAAGGTATTCGTCGGCGGCGATCTCGACGCGGACCACACCCGCTTCCGAACCCGCGATCCACGGCACCAGATAGCGCGCCCCGGGCGCACCGTAACCGCCCGGATACCCGGACCAGCCTTGTCGATCCAGGCCGATATCGTTGGGGCACAACACCACTCCGCGACCGGCGAACGGATCCCGGCGCACGGCGGCGACCAGATCGTCGTACAGCGAGGTGTCGACCATGAACTCCTCGCCCGGCCAGAAGTCGCCTTCGTGCGCCCACCGCAGCCCTTCGGGCGGCAGGATCGGCCGGGTCCCGAACGTGCCGAATTCCTCCTCCGCCCACAGTCGATACCGGGCGGCCCCGCCCGCCGCCTCCGGCCACTGCTGCACCTGGGAGATGTCGTCGACGTACGGATAGGGATCGAGCGGATCGACGTACGCGTCGAAGGGAGGATAGACCTCGTCGCACCGATCCAGACTGCGGAACAGCGGCTTGCGCGGGTCGGTCAGAATCCAGTCCAGATCAGCGGGCGGGCGCGCCCGCTCCCCGAGCCAGGCCAGCAGCACCATGCTGCCCCGCAGCACCAGATCCCCACCCCAGTGCGAGCCCGCAATGAGACCGAGCAGGTGGTCGAGCGCCGCTCGATGCGCCTCGTCCCGGGTCACCATGCGACGTACCCGCCGATCACGAACGCATGTTCGATACACACGGCTCGACCATACCAATCTTCAAGCAGCACTACCTGATTCGAAATCTGGGTTCCCCGACCGCCGGCGATCAGGCTTGCCGGTTGCCGCGCCCTGTCCGGACGACGAGACCGACGCACAAGGCGGCCGCCGCTAGAAGGAAGGCGGTCGCGATCAGCACCGCGTAGCCGACGAACGTGCTCGGGATGCCGAAGACACTGGATGCCGGGACGCCGGATTCGCCCGGCTCCGGGGCGATGGCGGTCATGCCCGGCGGCACGGTCAGGGCAGATCCAGCCGGTCGGTTTCCGGCGCCGCAATCGGTTCTGATGCGGTCGCCGGCGCGTTCACCGAAGATGACGTAGCGCTGGCCGACCTCGCCGCTCCAGCCGCAGGCGGTCGCTTGGGCGGTGACAACGCCCTGCAAGCGGGCCGCCGAGCCCTTGTACACGGTGTCGACCTCGACGGTGAAGACCCCGCCGCCGTAGTCGTCGAGCTCCTCGACGCTCCGCACGGTTCCGATGAGGACCGTGTCCGACTGCGCGAAAGCCTCGGCGTCGGACGGCCTCGGACAGTGGCTGCAAGCACAGGCGGTAGGCGGTTGCGCCACAACGGAAATCGCAACCGTGAGCAGTGCTGCGACAGCCAGGCGGCATATCCACTTCATATGAATCAGTAGACCGTGTAGGACTCGCGGGACAGGTGGAAGCCGTGGCGGGCGTAGGGGTCCACGCATTCGAGGTAGGCGGGCTGGACGGTGCAGACGACGCTGCCGGCTTGGACGGTTTTGCCGTAGTCGATGATTCGGCCCTGGGTGGGGTCGAAGGGGCGGTCGGTGTGGCAACGGATTTCGGCGTGGGTGCCGTCCCATTGGGAGAAGACGTCGCCGTAGGCGCCGGAGCAGGTCGCGGGGCGGTCCGGGGTGGCGTAGGCGTATTCGAGGATTTGGCAGACCACGCCTCGGTCGCTGGTGGCGCAGATGATATTGCCGCTGGGGGTGCGGAATTGGCCGGTGTCGCCGGCCTGGGCGGGCGCCGCGGCGGCGGTGAGAGCAGCCATGGCGGCGCCGGCGAGCAATGGAAACAGGCGTGACTTCATAGTGGTCCCCCCATGGTGAGCCCGGCGGCCGGCCGGGCGGCGTCCGGTTCCGGATGCCATTTCCATATCGCGCCCGGTGTCGCGGGCGGTAACGGCGGCGTCGCCGACTGAGCAATTTCGGTCATGTCGGGACGGCCGCGGGTCGGGAAGACTCGAGTGGTGCAGACAGGACGGGATCGGCTTCGGGAGTTGCTGGACGCGGTGCTCGACGAGGACAACGCCACGCTCGGCGATATGGCGGCGGATGCCTACGCCTCGCCGTTTCACTTCTCGCGGCAGTTCGCGCGGGGCACCGGGGAGACACCGGTGGCGCTACGGCGGCGGGTGCTGCTGGAGCGGGCCGCGTGGGAATTGAGCGGCGGCAAGAGCGTGACCGAGGTGGCGTTCGCCGCCGGGTACGACTCGGTGGAGGGGTTCAGCCGGGCGTTCAGCCGGGCGTACGGGCATCCGCCCAGCGGGACCACGAACGAGCGGAAGCAGCGCTGGCTGCCCGCTGTGAACGGAGTGCATTTCCATCCGCCGATGTCGTTGTGGGTGGAGAGCGAGCCGAGAGGACGGGCGGATATGGATCCCACGGCGGTCATGGTGCACAACGAATTGGAGGACACGCGCGAATTGCTCACCGCGGCAGCGGGGCTCGATGAGGAGCAGTATCGCCGGGTGCAGGCGGCGGGGTTGACGGTGTTGCCGTGGGACGGTCCCGAGGAATCCATCGCGGCCGTGCTGCACCGGCACGTGCGGACGCGGGAGTTGTGGCTGGCCTCGATCGAAGGGGCGGATACGCCACCCGAGGGCGAGGACGACCCGGAGAGCCTGATCCTGCGCTTCAACGCGGTCGCGCCACGCTGGCTGGAGGCAGTGCGGGAGATCGATCGGCGGGGCGGGTGGAACGACACCCTCATCGACGCGCTGTGCGAACCGCCGGAGAGCTTCGTCCTCGGCAGCGTGATCGCGCATGTGCTCACGTTCTCCGCGCACCGGCGGCTGCTGGTGCGGCACTGGTTGCGCGCCGAATCACCGGATATCGCAGAAAAACTCGGTTACGGAGACCCGATCATGTGGCTCCGCCAGAGAGGATGAGATGACCTTCGCCACCTATTACACCGCCGCCAGCCTGGACGGCTTCCTCGTCGACTCCGACAACTCCCTGGAGTGGCTGCTGCACCGCGAGAACGACGAGCGGGGACCGATGGGGCTGGCTCCGTTCGTCGACGGCATCGGAGCGATCGCTATGGGCGCCAACACCTATCAGTGGATCATCGACCACGACCCGGACACCTGGGCGTACAACGTCCCGGTCTGGGTGTTCACCCATCGCGAACTCACCGCCGCTCCCGGTCGCGATATCCGGTTCACCACCGATCCGGCGCCCACCGTGTACGAGCGGATGGCGGCCGCCGCCGGGGACAAGAACCTCTGGGTCATGGGCGGCGGCGATCTGGCCGGGCAATTCGCCGATCACGGCCTGCTCGACGAGCTCGTCGTCTGGTTCGCACCGGTCACCCTCGGCGCCGGGGCACCCCTGCTACCCCGGCGTCGCGAGTTGAAACTCATCGAAGTCGCGATGAACGGTGAATTCGCCTGCGCCCGTTATCAAGTGCTCCCGGCCTGACCGGGCCGCGGGGTCCGGGACGCGCGGTCGGCCGCCGACTCTGCCGACCGCGCGCTCCCTGCTCAGGCCGACTGCACCCCGTAGGTGTAGTCGTCGAGCGGGAAGCTGGACGCCTCGCGGTGGGCATTGAGCGTGCTGGTGGGGCGGAGCAGGGCGGCCTCGCCGTGCTGGTTGAAGTAGTAGCTGCGGGCGGTGGCGCACTGGCCGCCGTAGAAGACCG
Organism: Nocardia sp. IFM 10818; assembly: GCF_054655275.1. Taxonomy (NCBI): domain Bacteria; kingdom Bacillati; phylum Actinomycetota; class Actinomycetes; order Mycobacteriales; family Nocardiaceae; genus Nocardia; species Nocardia sp. IFM 10818. The sequence goes on along the minus strand of NZ_BAAHJH010000001.1, from coordinate 3,240,463 downwards.
ACGAGCCGAGCTTGTCGGTGACGCGGTCCAGGAACTCGGCATTGGCGGATTCGGTGACCTCGAAGACCTGCTCGCCGCGGCGGAACATCTCACCGAAGAGGCGGCCGATGTGCTTCATCTGCGCCTCGATGGTGGTGAAGTAGGACAGGCCGCTGTAGGAGTAGGGGCTGTTGAGCGAGACGAAGTTGGGGAACTTCGGGATGGTCACGCCCTCGTAGGCCTGGAAGCGGTTGTCGCGCCAGAATTTTCCGAGATTGACCCCATCGCGGCCGATGATCTCGATGGCCGGGAAGTTGACGTCCCACAGGTTGAACCCGGTGGCCAGCACGAGGGTGTCGATCTCGGTCTTGTGGCCGTCGGCGGTCACGATGCCGTCGGGCTCGAGGTGATCGATGGAGTTGGTCTCCAGCCGCACGTGCGGTTCGTTGAACGTCTTGAAGTAGGTGTTCGAGAAAGTGGGCCGCTTGCAGCCGAAATCGTAATCGGGGGTGAGCTTCTCGCGGGTCTCCTTGTCCCGCACCGAAGCCCGCAGATGCGCCTTGGCCAGCACGCCGGCCGCCTTGTTCAGCGGCTTGGCCTCCTTGAAGTGCAGCACGCCGACCACCATGAGCGCTTCCAGCAGCGAGGTGTTGACCAGGCGGGCGGCCTTCTGCGTCACCGGAACTCGCGCGAACAGCTGTTGCACCGGCTTCGGGATGGCGGTGTCGACCTTGGGCACCACCCAGATCGGCGTGCGCTGGAAGACCGTCAGCTCGCGCGCCTGCTTGGCGATCTCCGGAATCAGCTGCACGGCGGTGGCTCCGGTGCCGATGATGGCGGCCCTGCGATCGGTCAGGTCGTAATCGTCCTCCCACGCGGTGGTGTGGATGATCTTGCCCTGGAAGGTGTCGATGCCCGGGAACGGCGGCGTGTACGGCTGCGACAGGAATCCGGTGGCGGCGAGAACATAACGCGCGGTGAGGGATTCACCGTTCTCCAGCGCCACTGTCCACTGCTGCTGTTCCTCGTCCCAGCGGGCCCCGCCGACCACGGTGTTGAACCGCATGCGCCGGCGCAGGTCGTACTTGTCGGCGACGTGCTCGGCGTACTTCTTCAGCTCCGCGCCCGGCGCGAACAGCCGCGACCAGTACGGGTTGGGCTCGAAGGAGTAGGAGTAGGTCACCGAGGCGATGTCCACGGCCAGCCCCGGATAGCGATTGACGTGCCAGGTGCCGCCGAGATCGTCCTCGCGCTCCAGGATCACGAAATTGCTCAGGCCGAGCCGATCCAACTCGATGCCCGCGCCCATACCGCCGAAGCCCGCACCGACCACGATGGCGTCGTACTGAGGTGCCACGCCGAACCTCCAAAGAAATGATGCCCATGTCACGGAATGACATCTCATTCCGTTTGTGATCACCGTATCATCGGGAGCGTGACGAAGCCATCCTCGAGAATCGAACGACGCAAGGCCGAGCTCCGCCAGGACATCATCGACACCGCCTTCGCGTGCTTCGCCGAGAAGGGCTACCACGCCACCGGCATTGCCGATATCGCCGCCGAGCTGGGCATCGGGCACGGCACCTTCTACCGCTACTTCGCCAATAAGCGCGACATCATCGATCACGTCATCGACGATCTGGCCGCCCGCATCATCGAGGCGCTGGGCACCGACAACGCCCCCGACGCGGCCGACACCCTGGAGTCCTACCGGGCCCAGACCGAGCGCATCGGCACCGCGCTGATCGGCATCTTCCTGGAGGATCAGCGGGTGGCGCAGCTGCTGTTGTTCCAGGCCACCGGCATCGACGCCGAGCTCACCATGCGCCTGTACGGCCTGCTGGACTCCGCGGACGCGCTCACCGCGGGCTATCTGGAGCACGGCGTGGAGCAGGGCTATCTGCGCGCCGATCTGGATACCGCCAATACCGCGAAGGCGGTCACCGGCATGATCCTGGCGGCCATCATCCACGGCCTGCGTGATCCGGATATGACCGCCGTCGAGGGCCTGGGCCAGGCCATTCGCCGGCTGCTCATCGACGGCGTGCGCAAGGACTGATCCGGCAAACCGGATTCGGCTCGGGGCGGCGGAGATTCGGACATGCGGGGATTGGCACAATGGCGCGGGTGACCCCCGAGGACGTCCGCCGCAAACGATTCGGCCATGCACCGTTCGGGCACCACGGCTATCACCCGGCCCAGGTGGACGCCTTCTGCGCGCGCATTGCCGAGACCATGTCCGGGCGCGATCACCTCACCGCCGCCGATATCCGGCTGGTGGAATTCGACGCGCCCCCGCGCGGGCATCGCGGCTACGACATCGAGCAGGTCGACGACTTCCTCGACCAGGTGTGCACCGAGCTGGAATTCCTGCGCCGCGGGCGGGGGCGGATCCCGTCCGGGCGCTTCGCGGATGTGCTCACCCACGACGATGTGCTGCACATCCGGTTCTCCGCGCCGCCGCACGGCGTGTCCGGGTACGCGGCCGAGGAGGTCGGGGCCTTCCTGGATCGATTAGCCGCGACCCTGGCCCACCACAGTCCCAATGGCCTGACCGCGGACGATGTGCGGCAGACCGCTTTTCACACTGCCGCCGCGGGCATGCCCGCGTATCACCGCGACGAGGTCGACGCGTTCCTGGACCTGGTCGCGCATCAGCTGGAGAAGTTGCCGCAGCACTGAACCCGCGCCGGGAGTCGCCACCGCGACTCAGGATTCGGCGAGCGCGGGGGTCGAGCGGAAGGTGCGGCGATAGGCCAGCGGGGTGACGCCGATGGACTCGTGCAGATGCTGGCGCAGCGAGGTGCCCGTGGCGAAGCCGACCTCGGCCGCAATGCGATCCACCGGCAACTCGGTCGATTCGAGGAGTTCGCGGGCGCGGAAGACGCGCTGCTGGATCAGCCAGCGACCGGGGCTCATGCCGACCTCGTCACGGAAGCGGCGGGCGAAGGTGCGCCCGCTCATGTGCGCTCGTTCGGCCAGGTCGGCCATGGTGAGCGGGAGATGCAGGTTCTCCAGGGCCCAGTGGCGGGCTTCGGCGGTGCCGACGGCGGCCGCCGGGGGCACGGGCTGCTCGATGAACTGCGCCTGTCCGCCGTCGCGCCAGGGCGGCACCACGCAGCGGCGGGCGACGCTATTGGCGACCTCGCTGCCGTGGTCGCGGCGAATGAGGTGCAGGCACAGGTCGACTCCGGCGGTGGCGCCGGCGGAGGTGAGGATGTCGCCGTCGTCGACGTAGAGGACGTCGGGATCCAGGTGCACGCGCGGGAAGGCGCGGCGGAAGGTCTCGGTGAACTTCCAGTGCGTGGTGGCGGCGCGGTCGTCCAGGAGTCCGGCGGCGGCCACCACGATCGCGCCGGTGCAGATGGATACGAGTCTGGCGTGGGCGGGAATTCGGGCCAGTGCGTGCGAAACGGCTTGTGGGAGGCCGTCACTGAGGATCGACTCGACGTCACTCGGCGGAATGATCACGGTGTCCGCGGTGTCCAGCACATCGCCGTCGTGCGCGACGGCGATGTCGAAGTCGCAGTTGCTGCGCACCGGCCGGCCGTCGAGCGAGCAGGTGATCACCTCGTAACGGCCGTCGGCGGTGCCGAAGACCCGCTTGGGGATGCCGAGCTCGAAGACGTATACGCCGTCGAGGGCCAGGACCACCACGCGGTGTGGCCGAATTCCGTTCGACTGCATGGCACGATTCTATCGAATAATGGCTATCCTGCCATTTTCTTGGCTGCGGCTCGCGAGCAGGCTGAAGGACATGACCGAGATCGAGCTTCCCGACACCATGCGCGCCATCAGCCAGGACACCCTCGGCGGTCCCGAGGTCCTGCACGAGGTCCGGCGTCCCGTTCCGCGGCCGGGCCCGAGTGAAATCCTCGTCCGGGTGCGCGCCACCGCGCTCAATCCGACCGACTGGAAGCACCGGTCGATTCCGGGCTTGTTCCTGCCGGAACCGCCGTTCGTGCTGGGCTGGGATGTCTCCGGCGAGGTGGTCGCCACCGGTGTCGGCGTCACCCTGTTCCGGCCGGGCGACGAGGTGTTCGGCATGCTGCCCTATCCGTACGGCCACGGCGCGGCCGCCGAATACGTCACCGGCCCGGCGCGCGCCTTCGCCCGCAAGCCCGCCGATCTCGACCACGCGCACGCGGCGGCCATTCCGCTGGCGGCCCTCACCGCCTGGCAGGCGCTGGTCGACGCCGCCGATGTCGGTGCGGGCCAACGCGTCCTGATCCACGCCGCGGCCGGCGGCGTCGGTCACTTCGCCGTCCAGATCGCCAAGGCGCGGGGCGCGCATGTCATCGGCACCGCGAGCGCCGCCAATCACGATTTCCTGCGCCACCTCGGCGCCGACGAGGTAATCGACTACCGCGCAGTCGATTTCGCCGAGGCGGTCAGCGATGTCGATGTCGTGCTCGATCCGATCGACGAGGCGAATGCCATTCGCTCCCTGCCCACGCTGCGCCCGGGCGGCGTGCTGGTCACCTTGCGCCCCATGGGAGTCGACAACCTGCTCGCCGCCGCCGAACGCCTCGGCCGGCGCGCGCTGCCGCTGCTCGTCGAGGCCGATCACGCGGGCATGGCCGCCCTGGCCGAGCTGGCCGAATCCGGCGCCCTCTCCCCCGCCCTCGCGGGCGTCTTCCCGCTCGCCGAAGCCGCCAAGGCACACGCCATCGGCGACACCGGCCGCACCGTGGGCAAATTGGTGCTCACCGTGGACTGATCCGAGGTGCGGACCGCGGCCCGTGGCGGTAGAAATTCCGCCATGGGTACGTGGGACGTAGGTCCGTTCGACAATGATTCCGCCGCCGACTGGTGCGGCGGCCTCAATGACGCCGCGCCGGACAAGCGGCAGTTGATGATCCGGGAAGCGCTGACGGTCGTCGCGAACAACAACGACTATCTCGACAGCGATTTCGCCAATGACGCGATCGCCGCCGCGGCGATCATTGCCGCACAGCGCACCCGGACGCCGATCACCTCGTCGTATGCGCCGGACTTCCTGCTCGAAGGCGGAACCGTGGACGTCGACGACGATTTGGCGGCGCTGGCCATTGCCGCGCTGGACCGGATCGTGGCCGATGAGTCGGAGTGGCGGGATCTGTGGGAGGAGTCGGAGTCCTTCGCGGATGCGCTGCAGGTCGTCGCCGAATTGCGAGCCGATCTGGAGGACTGATTTCCCGGCCCGGGCCGGTTGCCGGTTTCCTTGACCTCGACGTCGGAAGCGGCTGCGGAACGGTGCGCCGGGTATGCCGACGCCGGGGCCGACCACATTGGATTCGCGCTCGATGGGCGGGGTTACGAGCGGCAACTGCGGCTGCTGGGGCGAGCACGGGAGATGCTCTGACCGATAGGGTCCGCAATTTAGGATTGACATAAATTTCTCACGGGGATAACTTGCGCTCGTCAGACGTTTCCGCCGTGAAAGGGCCGTGGTCAGTGCGCAAGATTCAGTTCTCCAGTCGTCCGGAAACCATTGCGGTGGCCGAGCCCGAGCCCGGTCCCGGACAGTTGCTGGTGCGCACCGAACTGGTGGGGGTTGGGGTGCGGCTGGTGCAGTTGCTGCGGGAGGGGGCGGTGACCGATCCGGGCGGGGAGATGGTCGGCACCGTGGTCGCGGCAGGTTCCGGGGTGTCGTCCGAGTGGGTCGGCAAGCGAGTGGGCGGGCTGGTGTTCGAAGGCGTCTATGCCGAATATGTGCTCGCCGCACCACAGTTGATCACTGAATTGCCCGCCGACATCACGGACGCGGATGCGCTCGCCGTGGTGCGCGGGGGCCTGGTCGGACTGGGCGCCCTGCGGGCATCGAGCTTCACGGCGGGGGAATCGGTTCTGGTCATCGGGGCCGCCAGTGGTGTGGGGCATCTCGCGGTGCAGCTGGCGCGGGTGCTCGGCGCCTCGCGGGTGGTGGCCGCGGCCGGATCCGCCGACAAGGCCGAGTTTCTCCGGGAATGTGGGGCCGACACCGTGTTCACCTACGACGATCCCTGGGGTGAATCCGTCGATGTCGTGCTCGACGGTGTCGGTGGGCCGTTCGTGCAGCGCGGGGTGGATGTTCTTGCCCCGCACGGTCGGTTGGTGGCGTTCAGTGCGGGCGGTGGGGCGGTTGAGGTTTCGGGACTGCTGGCGGATCTGAAGACTGTCAGCGGATTCTCGGTCGGGCTGCTCGGTCGCACCCGGCCGGATGTGATCGAGTCCTACCGCGCCGAATTGTGGCGGCTGCGCGCCGCGGGCGAACTCCGTCCCCGGCACACGGTGTTGCCCTGGGATCGCATGGACGCGGCCATCGACATGATCGAGACCCGCCGCAATCTCGGTCGCGTCGCGGTGCGAACCGCCGCCTGACCCTCGAAGCCGGTCGCGTGCCCGCTATTCGAAGAGGTCCAGTGTCGGATGGGATTCGCGGGCACGCACTTCGATGGATCCGAAGACCAGGTCCGGTGGGGGGACGAGCCCGAGGTGCTCCCAGGCGGCGGCGGTGGCGACACGGCCGCGGGGGGTGCGGGCCACCAATCCCGCTCGGACGAGGAAGGGTTCGCAGACCTCCTCGACCGTGGCCGCCTCTTCTCCGACGGCGACGGCGAGGGTGGAGACGCCGACGGGGCCGCCGTTGAAGCTGCGGATGAGGGCGCCGAGCACGGCGCGGTCGAGGCGGTCCAGGCCGAGGGCGTCGACGTCGTAGACGGCCAGGGCCGCCTGCGCGACCGCACGCGTCACGAGGCCGTCGGCCTTGACCTCCGCGTAGTCGCGGACGCGGCGCAGCAGGCGGTTGGCGATGCGGGGGGTGCCGCGGGAGCGGCCGGCGATCTCGACGGCGGCCTCGACCTCCAAGCGCACGCCCAGGATTCGGGCCGAGCGCTGCAGGATCAGTTGCAGCTCATCGGGTTCGTAGAAGTCCATGTGGCCGGTGAAGCCGAAACGGTCGCGCAAGGGACCGGTCAGTGCGCCGGAGCGGGTGGTGGCGCCGACCAGGGTGAAGGGGGCGATATCGAGCGGGATCGACGTCGCGCCCGGGCCTTTGCCCACGACCACGTCGACGCGGAAGTCCTCCATGGCGAGGTAGAGCATTTCCTCGGCGGGCCTTGCCATGCGGTGGATTTCGTCGATGAACAGCACATCGCCCTCGACCAGATTGCTGAGCATGGCGGCCAGGTCGCCGGCGCGCTCGAGGGCCGGACCGGAGGTGAGGCGCAGGGCGGTGCCGAGTTCGGCGGCGATGATCATGGCCATACTGGTCTTGCCCAGGCCCGGCGGGCCGGACAGCAGCACGTGGTCGGGGGTGCCGCCGCGCAGCTTGGCGCCGCGCAGGACCAGGGCGAGCTGTTCGCGCACGCGCGGCTGGCCGATGAAATCGTCCAGGGATTTCGGGCGCAGGCTGGCTTCGATCTCGCCGTCGGAGGCCAGATAGCCGGGGCTGACGGCGGATTCGTCCGGGTCGGCGGGGGCGAAGTCGGAATCGTCGGTCATGATCGCCTATCGGTTCTTGCCCAGCAGTCCCAGCGCGGCGCGCAATGCCTTGGAGGTGTCGGCGTCGGGTTGATCGAGCAGCACGGCGTCCACGGCGGGTTCGGCATGGCGGATGGGGAAGCCCAGACCGATGAGCGCGTCGACCACCTGATCGCGAATGGGGGTGACCATGGGCGCGGGGCCGGCGCCGGGCGGACCGGATTGCACGGGAACGAGATTCACCTTGTCGCGCAGTTCCACGCACATGCGTTCGGCGCCGCGCTTGCCGACGCCCGGCACCCGGGTCAGGGCGGCCACATTCGATTCGGCGAGGGCCTTGCGCAGGGCTTCGGGCTCCAGGACGGCGAGCACCGCCATGGCGAGTTTGGGGCCCACGCCCGACACCGTCTGCAGCAGCACGAACAGTTCGCGCGCCTCGGTGTCGGCGAAACCGAACAGCGTCATGGAGTCCTCGCGCACGATCATGGTCGTGTAGAGGCGGGACTCCTCGCCGCGGGTCAGCCCGGCCAGGGTGGCGGGGGTGGCGTTCAAGCGGTACCCGACGCCGGCGGCCTCCAGGACCACATGGTCGAGCCCGATCTCGAGCACCTCGCCGCGTACCGACGCGATCACCGCGTTACCGCCTTCCGTTGCTGGGCAAGCCTTTCCTCGTACATGCGCCGTTGCTGCGCGGCCTGCGCCTCGGCCTTGGCCATGCGCTCGAGCATGGGCGCGCGCCAGCAGTGGCAGATGGCCAGCGCCAGCGCATCGGCGGCGTCGGCCGGTTTGGGCGCGACCGCCAGCCCGAGGATACGGGTCACCATGGCGGTCACTTGCGCCTTGTCCGCCGAACCGTTTCCGGTGACGGCGGCCTTGACCTGACTGGGGGTGTGGAAGTGCACCGGAATGCCGCGGCGCGCGGCCGTCAGCGCGATCACCCCGCCCGCCTGCGCGGTGGCCATGGCGGTGCGCACATTGTGCTGGGAGAACACCCGCTCGATGGCGACGGCCTCGGGCTTGTGGGTGTCCATCCACTGTTCGGCGGCATCGGCCACCCGCAGCAGCCGTTCGGCGAGATCCATATCCGGCGGTGTGCGAACCACATCCACGGCCAGGGCGGTGACCTGCCGGCCCACCCCGCCCTCCACCATGCTGAGGCCGCACCGGGTGAGCCCGGGGTCGACACCCATCACCCGCACGAAATCCCCTCTCCCAGCCAACGAACAACTGTTCGAGAGTCTAACGGACGCAGCGGGACTCCCCGGCCACCGACACGGAGCGGTCAGGGGCGGGGCATTCGTCACCGCACCACCATGGCAGATGCCGCCGACAAGTTCGGGTCCCGGAGCAGACCCTCAGGCCTTTTCGCCGAGAATCGCGTCGAAGGCGGCGTAGGCATCCGGGGTGAACAAGACGAATCGCACCTCACGCACCGAGATATCCGCACCGCGCACGGTCTCCACCGCAATGCGGGCGCCGTCCTCGATGGGCCAGCCGTAGATACCGGTCGAAATGGCCGGGAACGCCATCGTCTCCGCGCCCAATTCCACTGCCACCCGCAAGGATTCGCGATAGCAGGACGCCAGCAGCGCGGACCGGTCCTCCCCCGCCGACCACACCGGTCCGACGGTGTGGATCACCCAGCGGGCGGGCAGGTTCCCGGCGGTCGTGGCGACCGCCCGACCGGTCGGTAGCCCACGCCCGTAGTGCGAGGCGCGCAGCGCACGGCAGGCGGCGAGTATCTCCGGGCCGCCCCTGCGGTGGATGGCCCCGTCGACTCCGCCGCCACCGAGCAGCGACGAATTCGCCGCGTTCACCACGGCGTCGACGTGCTGTTCGGTGATGTCCCCGCGGACCGCGATCAGATCTGCCATATCCGGATTCTCGCACCCGTTTGTGCCCTGCCCCGCCGGGTATGCGGCGGAACAAGCCGGTGTGGATCACCGCAGTGTCCTACGGGATCGCCACGCCGGATGGAGAAAGGCGAACGGACAATGGTGACTTCACGAACAACCACCCGGTGGACGCCGGTGCAACTGGGTGCGGCCGTGGTCGGCGCGGTCTTCCTGCTGGCAGGAGTGCTGGGATTCATTCCGGGCATCGTCACCGACTACGACAGCCTGGGCTGGGCGGGGCACGAATCCCATGCCGAACTGCTCGGCATTTTCCAGGTTTCGGTGCTGCACAACATCGTTCATCTGATTTTCGGCGTGGCCGGGCTGCTGGCCGCGCGCACGATCGGCTACGCCACCTACTTCCTGCTCGGCGGCGGCGTGCTGTATCTGCTGCTGTGGATCTACGGCCTCGTCATCGACAAGACCGGCGATGCCAACTTCGTTCCGGTCAATACCGCTGATGACTGGCTGCATTTCGGGCTCGGCGCGGGCATGGTCGTGCTGGGTCTGGTGCTGCCGCGGCTGCAACAGCGGTCCAGCATCAATCCGATGCGCTGACCCGCCCCCGGGTACGGCGAAGGCCGCCTCCGGGCACGGAGGCGGCCTTCGTCTCGTCGGCGAACTCGATCAGGCGTCGAGTTCGGCGAGCACCTCGTCGGAGATATCGACATTGGTGTAGACGTTCTGCACGTCGTCGCTGTCTTCGAGGGCGTCGACCAGCTTGAAGACCTTGCGCGCGGTATCGGCGTCCACGGCCACCGACATGGACGGCTGGAAGCCGGACTCGGCGGACTCGTAGTCGATGCCGGCGCCCTGCAGCGCGGTGCGGACGGCGATCAGATCACCGGGCTCGGAGATGATCTCCCACTCCTCGCCGAGATCGTTGACCTCTTCGGCGCCGGCGTCCAGCACGGCCATGAGCACATCGTCCTCGGAGAGACCGTTCTTCTCCAGGGTGATGACGCCCTTGCGGCTGAACAGGTAGGCGACCGAACCCGGATCGGCCATATTGCCGCCGTTGCGGGTCATGGCCACGCGCACCTCGCCGGCGGCGCGGTTGCGGTTGTCGGTAAGGCATTCGATCAGCACCGCAACACCATTGGGGCCGTAGCCCTCATACATGATGGTCTGCCAGTCGGCGCCGCCGGCCTCTTCACCGGAGCCGCGCTTGCGGGCGCGCTCGATGTTGTCGTTCGGGACCGACGACTTCTTCGCCTTCTGAATCGCGTCCCACAGGGTCGGGTTGCCGTCCGGGTCACCACCACCGGTCCGGGCCGCCACCTCGATGTTCTTGATCAGCTTGGCGAACAGCTTGCCGCGCTTGGCATCGATCGCAGCCTTCTTGTGCTTGGTGGTGGCCCATTTGGAGTGGCCGCTCATTCCCTACTTCCTCGGTTCAGGGGGCAACGTCGCCCGCGGACGGACAGCGAGGCCCCAGTCTACTGCGCGCCGCCGGAGCGGCCGCATACCCATGATCTTGTACCAGTCATACTCCGGCGCGCGGCCGAACCACGGTGTCGACGAACAGCTTGTGCACGCGCAGGTCACCGGTCACCTCCGGATGGAAGGACGTGGCCAGCACATTGCCCTGCCGCACCGCGACGATCCGCCCCGCCGCCGGGCCGGAAGGCACCGTGGCCAGCACCTCGACGCCGTCACCGGCCCGCTCCACCCAGGGCGCGCGGATGAACACCGCGCGCACCGGGCCGTCGTCCAGGCCGGTGAACTCCAGATCGGTCTCGAAGGAATCGACCTGGCGGCCAAAGGCATTGCGCCGCACCGTCATATCGATGCCGTGCAGCGGCTGCATATCCGGGCGGGTGTCGAGCACCTCGGAGGCCAGCAGGATCATGCCCGCGCACGACCCGTAGGCGGGCAGTCCGTCGCGCAGCCGCCGCCGCAGCGGTTCGAGCAGATCGAAGACCTCGAGGAGCTTGCTGATGGCGGTGGATTCGCCGCCCGGGATGACCAGGCCGTCGATCGCGGCCAGCTCGGATTCACGGCGCACGGCCACCGGCTCGGCCCCGCACGCCGCCAGCGCGTGCACATGTTCGCGCACGTCACCCTGCAATGCCAGCACACCAATCCTCGGAGTCACGCCGTCGAGCATACTTTTCGCGGGCGATGTGGCCCTGCTCACCCAGGGCGTGAAGGAACCGTTAGGACGGATGACCAGTCCGATAGGGGGCGCGCACACTCGCCCGAGTGACTGATGCGTTACCGCAAACCACGCCCGGGCCGCGCGGCGGAGTCGACATGCCGCCGCCCCGCTCCCGGGGAATGATCCGAGCCGAGCGAACCAGCACCCGAAACGGGCTGAACCAGACTCCGGACGGGCACTCCGACACCCCGGGCGAGACCATCTCGAGCGGGGCCGAATCGCACCCGGCCGCGCACCGGGTCGGAGACTCTCATTCGGATCCGGGCGGACGAGGTGGCGACTCGCATCCGGATTCCGGCGGGAGCGGCGATGCGGGCCATCGGCCGGAGCCTCGCCGCACGCGGGGGCCAATCGGGTTGCGGCGCAAGGCGGGGCACGGGCTGACGGTGTCGACCGGCTTGGCGGGCCTGTCGCTGGACGCCATGGCGTCGGTGTCCTACGGTCCGGAAGCCATCGTGCTGGTGCTGGCCACGGCGGGTGCGGCGGGGCTCGGCTTCGCCCTGCCGGTGACGGCGGCCATCGTGGTGCTGCTGGCGGTGCTCATCGCCTCGTATCGGCAGGTCATCGCCGCCTTCCCGAACGGCGGCGGCGCGTACGCGGTGGCCAAGCAGCGGCTCGGGCATCGCACCAGCCTGGTGGCGGCGGCCTCGCTCATCGTCGACTACGTGCTGAATGTGGCGGTGTCGATCGCCGCCGGCGTGGCCGCGCTGACCTCCGCGTTCCCCGGACTGCACGCCTATACCGTGGAAATCTGTCTCGCGGTGCTGGTGGGCATCACGGCGCTGAATCTGTACGGGATCCGGGAGAGCGCCCGCGCCTTCATGATTCCGACGATCGTGTTCGTGCTCGGCATCTTCGCGGTGATCATCGGCGGGCTGCTGCGAGCGGAACCGGCCGGTGTCGCCACCGGCGCGGCGGTGGTGACCGATGCGCACACCATTGGAATCCTGTTGCTGCTCAAGGCTTTCTCCAGCGGTTGCGCGGCGCTGACCGGGGTGGAGGCGATCGCGAACGCGGTGCCGAGCTTCGCGCAGCCCAAGGCGCGGCGGGCGCAGCGGGCCGAGGTGGCGCTGGGTGTGCTGCTGGGTGTCATGCTGCTCGGGCTGGCGACGCTGATCGAGAAGTTCGAGGTGCATCCCCGCGAGGGCACCACCGTGCTGTCGCAGCTGACCGAGGCGGCATTGGGGCACGGAATCGCCTACTACGTGGTGCAATTCGCGACGGTGATCCTGCTGGCGCTGGCGGCCAACACCTCCTATGGCGGGCTGCCGACGCTGACCAAGATCCTGGCCGACGACAACTGCCTGCCGCACCGGTTCGCGGTGGCCTCGCCGCGGCAGGTGTACCGGTTCGGCGTGCTGGCGCTGGGTGTTTCGGCGGCGGTGCTGCTGGCGGCATCCAACGGGAATATGAACGCGCTGGTGCCGTTGTTCGCGATCGGCGTGTTCGTGGGGTTCACCATCGCGCAGGTCGGGATGGTGCGGCATTGGCTGGCCACCCGTGGCGCCGGGTGGAAGTGGCGGATCGCGCTCAACGGGTTCGGTGCGCTGCTGACCTTCGTGGCGGCCATCGTGACCACGGCCATGAAGTTCACCGAGGGCGCGTGGCTGATCGTGGTGGTGCTGCCGCTGCTGGTGGTGGCCATGGAGCGAATTCGCAAGACCTACCGCAAGATCGACGGCTGCCGGGGCGCGGGGTGCGTGCCGGAGACGCCCAAGGCGAGCGAGACCGCGATCGTGGTGCCGGTCTCGGAGGTGTCGGAGCTGAGCCGCGAGGCGCTGTCGGCGGCCATGTCGCTGGGGCGGGATGTGGTCGCGGTGCACGTGTGCCTGCCCGGGGAGAACATCACCGTGTTCACCAAGGAGTGGGAGGCGTGGCATCCCGAGGTGCGGCTGATTCTGCTGGAGGACGGCGACGCCACCGTCGGCGGGCCGGTCGCGCGGTATGTGCGCGAGACCTTCCCCGGGCGGCGCAAGGTGGTGGTGATCGCGGAGATCGAACCGCCGGCGGGGTGGAACAGGGTGCTGCCCAGTCATCGCAGTGACGAGCTGGAGCGGGTGCTGCGGAAGATGCCGGATACGGTGGTCTGCCATCTGCGGGTGCAGACGGCCTGATCACCGACGGCGGCTTCACACCCCGTCATCCCGGCGCGTTACCCCCGTCCTCCCGGCGCGCTCTTGGCCGGGATCCACACCCTCCGCGCATCACGGTTTCGTGGATTCCGGCCACAAGCATGCCGGAATGACGGGGGAAGGTCGCCGCCTCGACCCGAGTAGCAGTCAGTTGGTGCCCGGCGGGTAGGACTTCGCGTTCTTGTCGCGCGGGGTGCGAATGAGTCCCTCCTGCACGACGGCCGCGACCAGTTCGCCCTGCTGGTTCCAGATGCGGCCGCCGGTGAGCGCGCGCCCGAATCCGGCCGAGGGCGACTGCTGGTCGTAGAGCAGCCAGTCGTCGGCGCGGAACGGGCGCAGGAACCACATGGCGTGGTCGAGCGAGGCGTTCTGGGTCGGCTCGTCCGGATGCGGCACCTTCGAGGATCCGAGCAGCGTCATATCGCTCATGTAGGCGAGGGTGCAGACGTGGAACAGCGGATCGTCGGGCAGCGGGTGCCGGTAGCGGAACCACACCTGCTGCTGTGCGGCCAGGCCGTCGCGGCGGTCCACCTGCTCCTGCGGAATGGTGCGGATATCCCAGTGCTCCCACTCCCGCATGGCCCACAGCCGCTCCGGGCTCATGGAGGTGCGGGCGTCCGGAAGGTCCTGCGGCACAGGCACGGTCGGCATATCGTCCTGATGCTCGGGGCCCTCGTCGCCGCGGTGGAAGGAGGCCGACATGGTGAAGATGGCCTCGCCGTTCTGCACGCCGGTCACCCGCCGCGTGCAGAACGAGCGCCCGTCGCGAATGCGATCGACCAGGTACACGGTGCGCTCCTGCGGGTTGCCCGGCCGCAGGAAGTACCCGTGCAGCGAATGCACCTGGAACTCCGGTTCCACCGTGCGCACCGCCGACACCAGCGCCTGCCCGGCGACCTGCCCGCCGAATGTGCGCGGCAGCTGCGTCTTGGTCGACGCACCCCGGAAGATGTCACGCTCGAGCCGCTCGATCTCCAGCGCCTCTTCGATCGTCGCCATGCACCCGTTCCCTTCCGAATCGTCGGCTCAGGTTAACAGCCGTTCACTGAACCCACCCGCAGGACCTGCCACAACACCATCCGCCGCCAGGCGCGCCCATCGATCATGATGGACCCGTGCCCGCCTTCGCCGCCATCACCCCCGACGCTTTGATCGATCTGCTCACGCAGCGCGCCGCCGACCTGCCGGGCCACGCGGTGATCGCCGTCGACGGCGCCGACGCCGCCGATCCCGTCTCCGTCGCCCGCGCGGTCGCCGACCGACTGCGCGCCGCGGGCCGTCCCGCCGACGTCGTCGCCCTGCACGATTTCGTCCGCCCCGCCTCCCTGCGCTACGAGCACGGCCACGCCGACGAACTGTCCTATCGCACGCTGTGGTTCGACTACGCCGCCCTGGATCGCGAAGTCCTGCAAGCGCTTCGCGAACACGACCGCTGGCTCCCGGCGCTGTGGAACGAACGCACCGACCGCTCCGCCCGCGCGCGCCGCCGCCCCGCCGCCGCGGGAACGGTTCTCCTCGTCGCCGGGCCCATGCTGCTGGGCCGCGGCCTCGCCTTCGACCTCACCGTCGGCCTGCGCATGTCCGACGCAGCGCTGCGGCGCGGAACCGACCCGGACGAGCACTTCACCCTCGCCGCGCTGCGCGAGCACCATGCACATGCCGGAGAACCCGATCTGACGGTCGCCTGGGACCACCCGGACCGCCCCGCCGTACGAGTCGGCTAGGCGATTCGGCGAGGTCGGCCGCCGGGCAGCGGAGAGTGCGGAGCAGCGGGCAGCGGGCAGCGGGCAGCGGGCAGCGGGCAGCGGAGAGTACAGAGCGACCGGGCACCGGAAAGTGCCGGGGTAGCAGGGCAGCTGGGCGGCGAAGAGAGCAGAGCAACCGGGCAGCGGAGTGTGGGACCGGCCGTGGCGGAGCATCGATCCCGCACCATGGGCTACTGTCGCGATCCGGATACCGCCATCGACAGGAACTCCTATGACTTCCGAGCGCCGGGCACAGCGTTCCTCCGCCTTCACCTACGCCCCGGTCGGCGTCACCGCACCCGCTGCGGTCGAGTGGCCCGCCGCGATCACCGGTTACCGCCGGTTCGAGCGGACCGTGGTCATCGGCCAGGGCGATGCCGACTGGCAGGCCGCGTCGACCGCCGTGCTCGAGTGGGGCGTCAAGCGGCGCAGCGGTTTTCGGATCACGCCCTTGACCACCGTCGGTGTTCGCGCGGTCGAGGGCGCGGAGTACCGCATCACCGCCGGATTCGGGCCGCTCACCGTGCACGAGCCGGTGCGAGTGGTCGCGGTGGTCGATACGCCGGAGCGAGCGGGCTTCTGCTACGGCACCTTGCCCGGCCATCCCGTATCCGGGGAGGAAGCGTTCATCGTGCATCGGGCTGCCGACGGCACAGTCTGGCTGACGCTGCGTTCCCATACGAGCCCCGCACCTGCCGGACTGTGGCGCACCGTGTTCCCGGTCCTGCTCCTGGCCCAACGCGTCTACCGCCGCCGCTACCTCCGCGCGCTCCGCACCCGCCGGGCCTGACATCCCGGCGCGGTCACCGCGCGGGTTCCCGGGAATCGGCCCGAGCGCCTCGGCGTGGCACTCGCCACTGCCGGCCGCCGGCACACCTTCCCGGTGAGATGATCGATCCAGTCTGCGAATTCAACAGGCGCGCATCGCAAGCCGCTGCGCGAGAACGGAGGGGCGCATGACCATCGGAATCCCGGGAGTCCGTATCGGCCACTGGTCGGACCCGGTCGCCGAAACCGGCTGCACCGTCCTCACCCTGCCGCAATGGACCATCGCCTCCTGTGAGGTCCGCGGCGGCGCCCCCGCCACCCGCGAACTCGACGCCCTCGCCCCCGACAAAACCGTAGCCACCGTCGACGCCATCCTCCTCACCGGCGGCTCCGCCTTCGGCCTGGCCGCCGCCGACGGCGTCATGCGCTACCTCGAAGAACAAGGCCGCGGCGTCCCCACCCCCGGCGGCGCGGTCCCCATCGTCCCCACCATGGCCCTCTTCGACCTGGCCGCGGGCGATCCGGCCACCCGCCCCACCGCGGCCAACGGCTACGCCGCCGCCCTGGCCACCACCGGCGAGCAAATCCTGCACGGCCGCATAGGCGCCGGCTCCGGCGCCTACACCTCCCACTGGCGCGGCCCCGACCTCCGCCGCCCCGGCGGCATCGCCTACGCCGAACGCCGCCTCGACGACGTCATCGTCGGCGCCCTCTGCGTAGTCAACGCCTTCGGCGACATAGACCCCGGCACCTCCGACATCTCCCTGGACGCCGTAGCCCAACTGAACCGCCCCTTCGACTTCGCAAACCCCCGCGCCCACACCACGATCGGCGCCATCCTCACCAACGCCCGCCTCGACAAAACCGCCTGCCACATAGTCGCCCAAGGCGCCCACGACGGCCTCTCCCGCGCCCTCACCCCACCCCACACCCGCTTCGACGGCGACGGCTTCATCGCCGCCGCGACAGGCCAAGTCGAATCCAACGTCGACGTCGTCCGGCTGATGGCCCTCGCCACGGTCACCGAGGCCATCCGTTCATTGGCGACCTGACCCGAGCGCCTAGTACACCCGAGTGACAGCGGCGACGAACCGCTGCACGAACTCCTCGTGCGCCTCCACCAATAGTGGGTAGTCCACGGCGAATCCGGACCAATCCACCCTTCGGCCGAAATCCGCCAGTGTTTCCGGGTCATAGGAGCCCGGCGGACTCCAGTCGTAGACGAGGCCGCCCAGCCTCGTCATCGCCTCGAACAGCCCGCCGGGGTGCTCACCGTGTTCCGCGAGCAGGACCGCGTCGAAAAGATCCTTGCCCTGCGCGAGGTTTCCGCTGGAGACGTCCTCGTCGAGCCACATCAGTTTCCACGCCAGGCTTGCCGTCTCGGTGGCCGCGGCCATGACGACAGGCGGCCCCGGACGCCCCAATCGGGGCATTCGAATCTCCCGCGCGGGTTCCGGGAGCTCCTCGCCGAACGCGAAATCCACCCGCACGGTCCCACGGCCGCGGCGCGGACAGTCCCACGCCAAGGTCAGGCGGCGGCCCGCCGTACCACGGTACGGCCACACCGGCTCGATCTCGGCGATATCCGACTCCGCCAGAATTCGTACCGAGTCGTCGAGTAGCGCCAGTCCAGCAGCACGCGAGGCGATTTCGTCGAGCATCCGGTCCACCGCACTCTGGTCGGCGCGCAGCCGCCGTGGAGTCACCACGAAGTCCAGATCGGCAGGCTCGCGCGCCCAGGCGCCGAACCGGGCGGCGAGCAGGGCGCTACCGCGCAGCACCAGGTTGTTCGACCAGGTGGAGGCGACCGCCGCGGCGAGGACGCAGTCCATCGCCTCTCGCCGCGCCGCGACCCAGGCTTCGGCGCGCGCCGGGTCGTAGAAGTACGGGCGTTCCGTCGGGCGACGCCGGTGTGCGGACTGCCGGGCGAGCGGGTCGTAAACGACTCGATCCCACGGTGATCCGGTCATGTCAAGGCTCGGCGGAGGCGGTGCGCGAGTTCCTCCTCGCGGCCGGCCAGTTGAGGGAAGTCCCGGATACAGGCGGTCCAGTCGACTTCGGCGGTGACGTAGGCGACCAGCTCGTCGTATCCGCCGTAGCGGCGGTAGTCGGCGTCCTGATTCATGGTTCGATCCAGGATTTCGCTCGGGAGGTGGCAGTGCTCGGCGAGGAGGACGGCGTCGTAGAGGTCCTTGCCGCGCGGGTATTCGTCGCTCCACAGCCACAGGAGTTTCCAAGCCAGGGACATTTCGGGGGTGGCGGCGTTCAGGACGGCGGAAGTGTGCGGGCGGGCCATGTGGGGAATCTCGGTGAGGGTGGGTGGTTGGACCAGGGGCTGGCCGAAGACGAAGTCGATCTGTATCGAGCCCGAGGGGATCGCCGGATCGAGAGCCGTCCAGGGGAGCAGGAGGCGGCGGCCGGGGACGGTGCCGTAGGTCCAGATGTCGTCGGTGGTGGCGCTCTCGGCGTGGAAGCGAACGGTGCTGTCGGCGGCCCGGGAGGTGGTCTCGGCTTGTTCGGCGATCTCGGTGAACATGTCCTCGACTCGTTCGTCGCCGAGTTGCCAGTCCTGGGGCACGACAACGAAGTCCACGTCGCCGGGTTCGCGGGCGGCCGCGCCGAACCAGGCGCGCAGCAGGATGCTGCCGCGCAGCACCAGGTGCGGAACCCAGCGGGTGGTCGCGACGGCGTCCAGCACCCGGTCCAGGGCGTCGCGGCGGGCCGCGTACCATGCCGCGCCTGTTGCGGAGTCGGCGAAATGCGGTTCGGTCAGCCGCATTCCATTGATGTAGTGGGTCAAGGCGATGTCGTGATACAGCTGTTGGGTCACACCGTCACCGACGACAGGGGCCAGGGTGCGGGGCAGGTGCCGGTCCGCGCGTGTGGCGTCCGACAGGGGAGCGTTCGGCGCGGGGTATTCCTTCGCGTAGTGGGAGCGCTGGAAGTTCTCCCAGGAACCGGCGGTCATGACCTCACTCCTTCGGCGATCCAGCCGTCGTCGATCGACTCGTCACTGTCGTGGACGACGAATTCGCGTTCGGCGGACAGGATTTCGTAAGCATCGGCGCGCAGGGCCGACATCAGGGTTTCCAGGTGTGCCGCCGCGGTGGCGTCGCCGACCCGGCGGCAGCGCTGGGTGACGAAGCGTTCGGCGTGGCCGTCGGGGCGGGTGCGGCGGGCATTGGCGGACAGGTGCGCGGAGTGGGTCACGGCGAGCGCGGTCAGCGCGGCGATATCGGTGGCCGGGGAAAGCAGGAGCTTCACATGGTGTTCGAAGTAGTAGCGGGCGCCAAGGGCTTCGGCATCGGATAGCGGGACGCCCTCGGCCCACGGGGTCGCTTCGATCTTGGTGCGCACCACCGGGAATCCGTCGCCGGACAAGCGAGCCGCGAGCTGTTCGACCGCATCGCGAACCGTCTCGAACGATCCGGAGTGCCGCACGGTGATCATCGGCTGCTGGGCTACCCGACCTCGATCCAGCACGATGTGGACGAACTTCAGATCGTGGGCGGCGGCATAGTTTTCGAAGGCGTCGATCCGGGCAGCGGTGTCACCGCGGACGGTGAGGTGCGCCTCGAAATCGCCGTGGAAAGACGGTGGTGCGGTGGTCGTCACCAGGACCATGTTTCCAAACCATGGGCTCGGCGTCGCCCGGATTTTCGCGTGCGGGCTGCTCGCTCGGCCCATCGGGTCGGTGTGCTATCACACCTTCGCACAAGGGATTACGACACATTCGGCAAGATTCGGAGGCTGCGGTGGGTACAACGGAGTGGTGACCGCTACCAAGATCTGGGCTTTGTTCGCGTGTGTCGTCGCCGCCTCCCTTGTCCTGGTTCAGCCTGCTGCGGCTGCTCCGAGCGGGGCGCGCGTGGTTGGGGAAAGACCTATCGATGAACGTATTTCGCAGGTTGATGTGTACTCGCCGGCGATGGATCGGGTGGTGTCCAATCGGGTGATCCGGGCTGCCGGGGGTGGGGCTGCGCCTACGTTGTATCTGCTTACCGGGGCTGGTGGTGGGGAGGATGGGATTTCGTGGTGGGATGACACCGATATCCGGGAGTTCTTCGCGGACAAGAATGTCAATGTGGTGTTGCCGACGGGAGGGGCGTTCAGTCTCTATACCGATTGGGTTGCTGATGATCCGATCATGGGGAGGAATCGGTGGCAGACGTATCTCACGACGGAGTTGCCGGGGGTGATCGATGAGCGGTTCGGGACCACGGGGCGCAATGCTGTCGCGGGCGTTTCGATGAGTGGGGGGTCGGCGATCGATCTGGCTGTGCAGGCGGGTGAGAAGTACAGTGCGGTCGCGTCGTACAGCGGGTGTCCGTGGACTTCGGATTCGGCGGGGGTGGCGATGGCCAGTGCGGTGGTGCTGCGCGGGGGTGGGAATCCGGGGAATATGTGGGGCGCGCCGGGAGGGGAGGTGTGGCGGTCGCATGATCCGGTCCTGAGCGCGGAGCGGTTGCGCGGCAAGGTGATTTATCTGTCGTCGGCGTCGGGGATTCCGGGGGCGATCGATCAGGGTGGGTTGCCGTCACCGGTGATCGAGGCGATCGCGGCCTCGTGCACGGGGAATTTCGCGGCGCGCTTGTCGCAGCTGGGGATGTCTCCGGTGTATGTCAACAGGCCGGTTGGCTCGCATACGTGGGGGCAATTCCAAACCGATCTTCATGATTCGTGGCCGCATCTGGCGCGAGCTATCGGGGCCTGAGCGCTCGGGCCGATTCGAGGCCGGCACGCCAGCGTTCGGCGGAGCGGATGATGTCGTTGCCCACTTGTTCGAGGAATTCGGCGGCTGCCGCCAGGCGGGCGCCGGCGGGGGTGTCGGGGCCGAAGGTGTTCGCGGCGCGTTGTGCGGTGGCGGCGAGGCGCTGGTTGGCGCGGGCGCTGGCCAGCACGGTGCGCATGCCCGCGTCATCGTCGATGACGTAGCGCTGGCGTCTGCTGTCGGGGTCACGGCCACCTCGCCTCCTTCGGCGTCGTCAAGGTCATGCCCGATGGCGCCCTGGCCCCGAAGCGCGCCTTCCACACCCTCGCCGACATCTGCCGCCCGACCACCCCCGCCTCGGCCGCAGCGATCTGACAACCCGGGCGACAGCGCAGCTCAGACCGGGAATTGGGTGACACGGGTGTTCTGGAAGCTGGTGAACAGCCAGGTTCCCTTGGTGCGCACCGCGACCCGCGTCTGAATGGACTGCTCATCGGGCCCGGCCGGATCGTCCGGGCGACTGGGCCGGACCCCCTGGGTGATCATGATCGCCGTATCGGGCGCGGGGAAGCGGATTTTCAGTGTGCCGGGGTCGGACATCCGGGTCCCCTTCATGAAACCGTCGAAGCCCTTCTGCATCTCCGTGGTCATTTCGGCCCGGCCGTGGATGAATTCGCCGATCACCGAGACGAAGTCGGCGTCCTCGGTGAAGGTGGCGGCGAAGGCCGCACCGTCACCGGCCGCCCAGGCATCGGCCTGGGCGCGCAGCAGGGCGAGCAGGGCGGTTTCGTCGTGCTGGTTCGTGGTCATGGGATCGACCGTGCCAGCCGCGTGGTCATGGTCTCAATGACCTCGGAGGTCATGGAGGGGTTCACCGCGGGTGGATAGGCTGGGCAGGTGACGGGTCAGGGGTCTGCGGTGGGCGTGTTGTTGCGGGAGTGGCGGCAGCGGCGGCGGTTGAGCCAGCTGGATCTGGCGTTGGCGGCCGATAGTTCGGCGCGGCATGTGTCCTGTATCGAGACCGGGAAGGCGCAGCCCAGTCGCGCCATGGTGCTGCGGCTCAGCGATGTGCTGGATGTGCCGCTGCGCGAACGCAATACGCTGCTGATGGCGGGCGGGTTCGCGCCGGAGTATCGGGAGAGCAGTCTCGACGACGCCGAAATGGCCGCGGCGCGAACGGCCTTGGAGACCATGCTGGCCACGCACGAGCCGTATCCGGCGGTGGCGGTGGACCGGTATTGGAATGTGGTCACCACCAATCGCGCGATGGGGCTGTTCGAGGGCGCGGTGCCCGAGCCGATCGCGGATCGGACGCCGAACATGTACCGGCTCGCCCTGTACCCGGAAAGCCCTTCCGCCCCTTCTCATCTGGTCAACTACCGGCAGGTGCGGGAGAACCTGCTGGATCGCCTGCTCCGGCAGGTCAAGGCCACCGGTGATCCGGTGCTGCGCGAGTTGTACGACGAGGTGTCCGGGTATCCGTACCCGCCCGAGCTGGAGGAGGACGACGAGGAGATCGCGGGACCGTTCGCGGTGCCGCTGCGCATCCGCACTCCGCTGGGCGAGCTGAGATTGTTCAGCACCATGGTGGCGTTCGGCGCGCCCGCCGATGTCACCTTGTCCGAGCTGGCGATCGAATTGTTCTATCCCCTGGATGATTTCACCGCGAACGCATTGCGCGTCCTCGCCGGCGAAGCGGCCCCCGACGGGGCCCCCGCACCGCGCTGACCCTCACTCGCGGCGGCGCTTGGCCCGGAAGGTCTCGGTGGGAAAGTCGTCGGGATCGAATCGGGGGTGCGCGCCGCGGCCGCCCGTGCTCGGCCAGTACCGGCTGGCGTACTGCCCGCGGATGCGGCTGAGATCCGGCTCGTCCACATCGGTGATGCCCACCTGCAGCAGCATGAGCAGGGTGACCATGCTGACCGCGATGATGAGCGGGGTCAGCAATTGCGCCGGCTGCGCCCCCGACGGCATGTGCATGTGCTCGGCCACATGGGCGCGCATGGAGAACATCCCCGTGTAGTGCATGCCGCACACCGCGATTCCCATGATCAGCGCCGCGCCCACGGTCGCCACGATCCCCTGCACGTGCAGCGCGAACCACAGCGCCGCCGTCGCCGCCACCACCGCGATCAGCAGCGACAGCAATACGATCCACGAGTCGTACCGCACCGCCGCATCGGTTTTCATGGCGTACATGCCCGAGTAGTGCATGGCCCCCACGCCCAGCCCGGTGACGGTCCCGCCCACCAGCAGCGCGAATCCCTCACCGCCGTGCCGGTGCACCACGATCGACAGCCCCATCCACACCACGCCCATGGCAATGAGCGCGCTGGCCACCGTGATCGGCACGTTGTATCGAATATGGGCTTCGCGCACCGAAAACCCCAGCATCGCAATGAAATGCATGACCCAGATCCCGGTGCCGCCCAGGGCCACCGCCCCGATGGCCACCCATCCCCCGTGCCCGTGCTGATTGCGCGCCCGCACCATGCAGCGCAAGGCCAGCAACGACCCGGTGACGGACATGAGATAGGCCAGCAGCGGATTCAGCCAGCCATAGGTGAATTGGTCGATTTCCAGCATGCGGACTCCTTGCCAGAAGCTCTGAGGTCGACTGTTCACCGGTGATAGCGCCGAAGACTAACCACAAAACTCCAGGTAGTAAATTTGCCGCAGCACAATCCTGGAAAAGATTTCGAGTTTGCTGAGTCCTATGCGCGCAGGTAGCGGGACTGCGCGCGGCCGCGCCGCCACCCGCGATTCCCCGTCTAGCTCCCTGGACGTCCCGCTCCCGGCCCGCAACTTCTGGGCGGCCCCCGAAACCTGCTGCGGCACAGGACGGCCCGGGCGGTCCCGCTCAGTCGCCGATCGGCACACCGGCTCGGATGACCGTGCGCGCACCCTTCCAGAGCACGGCCGGGTCGGCGAACGGATCACCGTCGACGATGAGCAGGTCCGCGGCACACCCGGGGCGGACGCGGCCGAGGTCGGGGCGGCCGAGCAGATCGGCGTTCACCGAGGTCATCGATTGCAGGGCGAGGAAGGGGCCGTCGATCTCGACCTGGAGCCGGATGCCTTGCAGCTGTTCGTCTTCCAGCGCGCCCATCAGGTCGGTGCCGAAGCCGACGCGCACCCCGGCGGCACGCGCCAAGGCCACCGCCGCGGCGCCGGCATCGAGGACTTCGAGGTTCTTCTCCGCCGACACCGGCGCGAGGCCGACCTCTTTGCCGCGGCGCGCCATGGCGTCGTAGGTGGCCAGGGTCGGCACCAGGAACGCGCCGTGTTCGGCCATCAGGGCGGCGGTTTCGGCATCCAGGAGATTGCCGTGCTCGATCGAGCGCACGCCATTGCGGACCGAGTGACGGATCGCCTCGGGCGAATAGGCGTGAGCGGCAACATAACTGCCGCGACGGGCGGCTTCGTCGGCGGCGACGCGGATTTCCTCGGCCGAATACTGCGGTATCCGAATCGGATCGGTCAGCGACATGACGCCGCCGGAGGTCATCATCTTGATCGCGTGCGCGCCGCGGCGGAACCGGTCGCGCACGGCCAGGCGCACCGCGTCGACGCCGTCGACCACCTCGGTCATATTCGAGTGGCATCCGCACACGTCCATGTCGACGCCGCGCGGATCACCGTGTCCGCCGGTCTGGCTCAGCGCCGCCCCGGTGTAGAGGTAGCGCGGCGCCTCGATGAGGCCTTCGCTGATGGCGCGTGCCAGCCCGGCATCGCCGCCCGCCACGTCCCGCACGGTCGTGAACCCGCGATGCAGCGCCGCGCGCAGCCGGCGCGCCCCCAGCAGGGCGACGTAGCTCAGCGGGCTGCTCTCGATGCCGAGCAGGTCCAGGGAGGTGCCGTAGGCGTGGCAGTGGGCGTCGATCAATCCGGGCAGGACCGTCCGGCCGCGTGCGTCGATCACCCGCTCGGCGTCGAAATCGCCGCCGACGGCGACGATCCGGCCGTCCTCGAGGTGCACCGGCCCCTCGACCAGCTCCGCCGACTCACCATCGAAGACCGCGGCGTTGACAATCGACAGGCTCACTGCGTACTCCCGAATCGGCGTGTGGGCGGACAAGATCCGTTTCGAAACTAGCAGTCGCGGCTATCGCTCAGTGACCGATCGGTCTGTCTGCGGCGCGGCGGTCGTAGCGGGTCCGGGCGCGATCATGGGCGGCCCGCAAGAGCTCTCGCAGTGGCTCGGCGGTGTTCGCACCGGGTTCGACCACGGCCAGCCAGGCGACTCCGCCGTAGACCGGGTGCGCCACCAGGGTGTCCGGCAGGCTCGGATCGGCGCCGCGGTCGGCGGTTTCGCGCGGGGTGTGGCCGGTCCAGCGGGTGAAGGCGTCCCTGCCCGCGTTCACGTTGACGCGGAAGGCGCCGGGACGGTCCAGGCGGGAGGCGGTGTCGTCCGGGTAGTCCTTGGTGACGATGGTCGCGAACGGCTGAGTGGACGGGACCCGGCCGTCCGGGGCGTAGTAGAAGAAGCGATCACCCCAGGCGATCTCGGGGGTGCCGTCGCCCGGACCCGGCTTCAGGGTCAGCACTCCGCCCAGGGCTTCGATGAACTCGGTGATGTCGTCGACTGTCATGTGTTCCAGCGTTACATTGAAGTGCTTGTGGAGAGTTTCACGCGGCAATCGGGAGATACAGGGGTGAAAAGTCTCGACTCGCATCGACTGCGCACCGCCGAGGTGGCCCGCCGGGCGGGCTACTCCGTCCAGCAGATCCGCAATCTCGAGCGGGACGGCGTGCTCCCGCCGGCCGGGCGCACGCCCAGCGGATATCGCATGTACGGGGAGGTCCATGTGCGGGCCGCTCGGGCGTACCGCGTGCTGGCGGCGGGAGTCGGGCCGGTCGAGGCCAAACGCATCGTGCGCACGGCCCGCACCGAACCCCCGCCGATACTGCTGGCGTTGCTGGACGCGGCGCACGCGCGGCTCGACCGGGAGCGCCGAGACCTCGAATCCGCCCGCGCCGCCGTCGAATCGATCTCGGCGGAACCGATCGCCGATGTCCGGCGGTCGGATTCGATGACCATCGCCGAGCTGGCCACCGCCCTGGGCGTCCGCACCTCCACGCTGCGGCATTGGGACGCAACCGGACTCGTCACTCCCGCGCGCACCGCTCCGCGCGCACCGCGCGTCTATGCCCCCGCCGATGTCCGGGATGCCCGGGTGGTCCATCAGCTCCGGCTCGCGGGCTACGGGATCACCACGCTGCAGACCCTCCTGCCCCATCTGCGCGACGCCCGCCGCTGGGCCGATGTCCACGCCGCGCTGGACACCCGGCGAACCGCCATCGAAACCCGGTCCCGGGCACTGTTCGAAGCCTCCGCGGAGCTCGTGCCCCTGCTCGGGCCCCTTCAGCGAACGCCGGTCAGCTTGTCCGGATTGGTCACCGAGTAGATGCCGCGGACGGTGTTGTCGGGAGTCACCACCGCGACCACCGGCATCGCGGAGGTCTGGCGCGCCGGCGTCCGCCAGGCCAACGTGTGAAACGACAGCGACCGGGAACTGGTGGCGGAGCCTTCTCGGCGTTTGCCGCCACCAGTTCCCGGTCGGCGATGTTTCGGATCTGGTTACCAGCCGCGCTCGGCGAGGCGGTGGGGCTGGGGGATCTCGTCGACGTTGATGCCGACCATGGCTTCGCCGAGGCCGCGGGAGACCTTGGCCAGGACGTCCGGGTCGTCGTAGAAGGTGGTGGCCTTGACGATGGCGGCGGCGCGCTGGGCCGGGTTGCCGGACTTGAAGATGCCGGAGCCGACGAAGACGCCCTCGGCGCCGAGCTGCATCATCATGGCGGCGTCGGCGGGGGTGGCGATGCCGCCGGCGGTGAAGAGGACGACGGGGAGCTTGCCGGTTTCGGCGACCTCGCGGACCAGCTCGTAGGGGGCCTGGAGTTCCTTGGCGGCGACGTAGAGCTCGTCCTCGGGGAGGGAGGACAGGCGGCGCAGTTCATCGCGGATCTTGCGCATGTGGGTGGTGGCATTGGAGACGTCGCCGGTGCCGGCCTCGCCCTTGGAGCGGATCATGGCCGCGCCCTCGGTGATGCGGCGCAGGGCCTCGCCCAGGTTGGTGGCGCCACAGACGAAGGGGACGGTGAAGTTCCACTTGTCGATGTGGTTGGCGTAGTCGGCGGGGGTGAGGACCTCGGACTCGTCGATGTAGTCGACGCCCAGCGACTGCAGGATCTGCGCCTCGACGAAGTGGCCGATGCGGGCCTTGGCCATGACGGGGATGGAGACGGCGCTGATGATGCCGTCGATCATGTCCGGATCCGACATGCGGGACACGCCGCCCTGGGCGCGGATGTCGGCGGGCACCCGCTCGAGGGCCATGACGGCGACGGCGCCGGCGTCCTCGGCGATCTTGGCCTGCTCCGGCGTGACGACATCCATGATCACACCGCCCTTCAGCATCTCGGCCATACCGCGCTTCACGCGGGCGGTGCCGATGGTCGGGGTGGACTCGGGCGTAGTCACGGCAAACTCCTGTGTCATCTGGGCCAATCGGATCGCTCGGAATCGAACAACCCGATTCTAGGCGTCCACATCAGGCCACTTCATAGCCAGTCGGACACGACTGGACTGCTACCACGGGCCGAGTAGGACTGCTGCCACCGGCAGAGTAGCCCGCATCACACTGGCCGCTCGGGAGCGCCGGGTGGGACGGCTACTCTGCCGCTACGGCTGACCGGCCGCGCCGGTGGCGAGCTGCGGACCAGGGAAGATACCGTTCAGATATGGATTCCGGAGAGGAGATCTCGGTGAGCGGCAGTGCCGAGGCCGCCGACGCGCCGGATCCGGTGCGCCGCGGATATCCGGACGCGTATTCGGTGTGGCTGGGTCCGGCGCACCCGCAACCGCGGCGGCGCGGGCCGCGCATCTCCACGCTGATCATGCTGGCGGTCTGGGCCGGGGCGTGGGCGGCCTACATCTGGTTGCCGGGCGGCTAGCCCGAGTTCGGGTCACGAGTCGCACCGCCGTCGAACCCGCGGCGAACGCGCCGCGTAGCTCCGCGGTATGACGATCACCGAATCCGTAACTCCCACCACCGACTGGGTCGCCGCGGCCACCGCCGTCGGGACCGCTCTGGCCGAGGGTGTCGCCGAGCGCGACGGCAGCGGCGAACTCTCGCTCGCGGCCTACGATCTGCTCCGCTCGTCCGGGCTCAGCCGGGCGCTGGTGCCGGCCGAGGCGGGCGGCGGCGGGGCCACCCATCGCGAAATGGGCGATGCGCTCAGGGAATTGGGTCGTCACGACCCGTCCACCGCGGTGGCGTTCGCCATGCACACGCATCTGGTGGCCCTGCAGGTGTGGCGGCATCGGCACGGCATGGACGCGAGCGCGGTGTTCGAGAAGGTGGTCGCCGGAGCGATTCTGGCCAGCACCGGGGCCTCGGACTGGGTGGAGTCCAATGGCAGCGCGGTCAAGGTCGACGGCGGCTACCGGGTGAGCGCCCGCAAGGCCCCGGCGAGCGGCTGCGAGGCCGGAACCGTCGCGGTGACCAGCATCCGCTGGGACGACGCACCGGACGGGCCGCAGGTACTGCACTGCGCGATCCCCTTGAGCGCGCCCGGCGTCGGCATCGAAAAGACCTGGAACACCATCGGTTTGCGCGCGACCGGATCACATACCATCGTCTTCGACGACGTCTTCGTACCCGACGCCGCCGTCTCTCTCGTTCGCCCCGCCGACCTGTGGCCCCCGATCCTCAATTCGGTGATCGGCGCGGCCCTCCCCCTGGTCATGGCCGCCTACCTCGGAATCGCCGACCGCAGTGTCGAATTGGTCGCCCAGCTGCTGCGCGGCCGCACCGAGCCGCACATGGTGGCCCTCGCCGGCGAGATGATGAACGCCTACACCACGGCCGCCGACCTCCTCGGCGCCATGTTCACCGACGCGGACAATCTCCGCTTCCCCAATACCGACGCCCACGCCGCCCGCACCTTGAGCCGCAAAACGGTGGTGGCGGACTCCCTGGTCGCCACCGTCCGCCTGGCCATCGAAACCGTAGGCGGCGCAGGCTATTCCCGCGCCCTCCCCTTGGAGATGTGGTACCGCGACGTCCACGGCTGCCTGTTCCATCCCCTCCCCCGCGCCAAACAGACCCGCTTCACCGGCCGTGCCCTGCTCGGACACAGCCCGCTCGGCTGACCCGTCAGCGCCAGCCGACCACCAGCATGGTCGCCCAGTACTCGGCGCCCGAGGGCCCCAGATACGGCACCAGGAAGTCATACAACAGGTAGGACAAAACCACTCACCTCCACACGAGGGTTCGCCCGGTCCGGCGAACCGCCACCGACCCTAACCGAGAAGGGCGGCGGTCACATCCCGATCAAACGAACCGCGCCTTCGTCGCGACGATGGGGATGGGGCGGCGTGCTTCGGGCGACGGGATGCGCTACCGTGCGGACATGCCCATTGCCGCTCGTCTCGCCCGTGGTTGCCGGCCGCGTGGCTGCCGGGCGCCTGCGCGGCGGGTGCACGGGCGGCGGGTTCGATGGGTGATCGGGGCGGAGCCCGGTCAGGTGAATGGAATGCGATGGCTTTGCGCGCCGCGCATGGTGCGGGGTGCGTGAGGGAGGAGCTTCTCCCTTGCCCTGTTTTCTCTGATCGAGGATGACGTGTTCCGGCTGGGCCGGGGCGCTTCGTCGTGCGTCGGCGCGTTTTCGCGACACTGACCAGGTATGCGACCGGGACTGCGGTTCCGGTTAGAGGAGTGTTCCGACCATGACAAACGAGTTCTTCATTCCGGATCCCGAGGGGCGATTCCCCAGTGGTGAAGGGTATTTCGGCAGGTTCGGCGGGAAGTTCATACCGGAGGCGCTCGTCGCGGCGGTGGACGAGGTGGCCGTCGAGTACGAGAAGGCGAAGGTGGATCCCGCGTTCGGGGCCGCGTTCGATGCCTTGCTGCGCAATTACGCGGGGCGGCCGAGTGCGCTGACCGAGGTGACGAGGTTCGCTGAATATGCCGGTGGGGCAAGGGTTTTCCTCAAGCGGGAGGATTTGAACCACACCGGATCGCACAAGATCAACAATGTGCTGGGGCAGGCGTTGCTCACCAAGCGGATGGGCAAGACGAGGGTGATCGCGGAGACCGGGGCCGGATCGCACGGGGTGGCGACCGCTACCGCGTGCGCCCTGTTCGGCCTGGATTGCACCGTGTACATGGGTGAGGTCGATACACAGCGGCAGGCGCTCAATGTGGCGCGGATGAGAATGCTGGGGGCCGAGGTCGTGCCGGTGACCACCGGGTCGCGCACGCTCAAGGATGCGATCAATGAGACGTTCCGGGACTGGGTGGCCAATACCGAGACCACGCACTACATTTTCGGGACGGTGGCGGGGCCGCACCCGTTTCCGGCGATGATTCGCGATTTCCAGCGGGTCATCGGGGTGGAGGCGCGGCGGCAGCTGCTGGAGCGCACCGGGCGATTGCCCGATGCGGTGATCGCCTGCGTGGGCGGCGGATCGAACGCGATCGGCATGTTCCATCCCTTTCTCGCCGATGAGAGCGTGCGGCTGATCGGTTGTGAGGCAGCGGGATACGGAATCGAGACCGGCAGGCACGCGGCGACGCTGTCCGCGGGCGAGCCGGGGATCCTGCACGGTTCGCGCTCCTATGTGCTGCAGGACGACGAGGGGCAGATCACCGAGGCCCATTCCATTTCGGCGGGACTCGACTATCCCGGCATCGGGCCGGAACACGCCCACCTCTTCGAGACCGGGCGGGGCGAATACCGGCCGATCACCGATGATGCCGCCATGCAGGCCTTCCGGCTGCTCTCCGCCACCGAGGGCATCATCCCGGCCATCGAGAGTGCGCACGCTCTGGCAGGCGCCCTCGACGTCGGCCGGGAACTCGGCCCGGACGGCCTGATCCTGGTCAACCTGTCCGGCCGCGGCGACAAGGACATGGACACGGCCACACGCTATTTCGAGAACGAGGCCGCCGCCGCGGCCGAAGGGAGCGTTGCCGAATGAGCGGCAATATCCAGCTCTTGACCGACACCCTGGCCAAGGCGAAGCAGGAGAACCGGGCCGCGCTCATCGGATATCTTCCGGCGGGCTTCCCCACCGTGGACGGCGGCATCGCCGCCGTCGAGACCGTCCTCACCAGCGGCGCCGACATTATCGAAGTCGGCCTGCCCCACAGTGATCCGGTGCTCGACGGTCCGGTCATCCAGACCGCCGACGATATCGCCCTGCGCGGCGGCGTCCGCATCGCCGATGTCATGCGCACGGTTCGCGAGGCGTACCGATCCACCGGCAAACCCGTTCTGGTGATGACCTACTGGAATCCGGTGGACCGCTACGGAATCGAGCGCTTCGCCGCCGAGCTGGCCGACGCGGGCGGCGCCGGTTGCATCCTGCCCGACCTCCCGGTCCAGGAGTCCGAGGAGTGGCGACGCCATGCCGCCGCGCACGGACTCGCCACCGTATTCGTAGCGACGCCCAGCAGCACCACCGAGCGTCTGGACGAAATCGCCAGGGCCGGTTCCGGTTTCATCTACGCCTCGGCCCTGATGGGAGTCACCGGCACCCGCACCTCCGTCGGCGCGACGGCCGGCGAGCTGACCCGCCGCCTGCGATCCGTCACGGACCTCCCGATCTGCGTCGGCATCGGCATTTCCGACGCCGCCCAGGCCGCCGAGGTCGCGACCTTCGCCGACGGCGTCATCGTGGGCTCCGCGCTGGTCAAGGCCATGCTCGACGCCCCCGGCGCGGAGGCGGGCCGCACCGCGATCGCGGCGCTCACCGCCGATCTCGCCACCGGCGTCCGCGCCCGCGGCTAGACCGGTCCGTGCGGGGTGCCCACGCCGGGCATCCCGCACCCGCGGGCCTCAGTGCAGCTTGTACACGTAGCGGCTGGTGGGCACGATATCGAGGTCGAGATGCGCACCGAAGCCGACCACGCTCTCCATCATGCGGGTCATGCGGCGCTGCAGTTCGGCGTCGTCTCCGCCGCTGCCGTAGAACGCGTGCAGACTGGCCATGGCCGCCATGGGGAAGAGCTCTTCGACCAGGGCGTCCACGCGATTACCGGCGGTAATGGCCGCGCGGACGGTGTTCTGGACATACCCGAAGGTGTCCTGGGTTTCGATGGCGACCGGCGTGTGCAGATCGTGCCACCGATGCAGCCACTCCTCGCGGGTGAGCTCGGCGGGAATGCGCAGCAACGCGATATTGGCCAGCGCGTCGGTGCGCACCCCGTTCTCGACCGGCGGCGGCACGAGGGGCGTGCGCTCGTCGACGATCCAGCCGTTCACCGTATCGGCCACCGAAGCCAGTGCGGCGGTGACGGTTTCGTGGTCGCCGCCGGTGCGGACGCTCACGATCGCATCGATCGGCTCGGCATAGGTCGTGTGCCGCAGTTGCGCGCCGGCCACCTCGGCGTCCCGCACGTTCACCTGTAGCTCGGTCGCGCCGAGATCCGCCAATCGGGTCCGCAACTCGGCGGAGTGCAAGCGCTCCCCCGCGTGCGCACCCCATAGCGCGTACATCAGTTTCATGCCGGAACCGTAGACCCTGCGATGCGTGCAGCCGCACGGTTTCGGCGGCCGATCCCATCCATCGGACCGGGAAAGGCCCACCCGTTAGACAACCATTTTGCTTTGGCGGGCCGAACAGTGAAACGCATCACATTTTGCTGGAGATTTACTCCATACCCGCACCGTGCGGGAACGCAAGAAAGGAAGATCCAATGATCATCGATCTGGTGGTCGCGGCAATTGTGTTCGCGGTCGTCGTTGCGCTCACTGGAATCGGAATATTCCTCTGAGCGACGCGCGCACGGTTCCCCGACTTTCGGGGACTGATATATCCGATCCGAACGCCACCAAGGGTAACCACGCGTTATCTGGTTGGCGCTCGGCCATGCGGAGGGGAATGGATCAGCGGATGGAGCGCACTTCCGGATCGGTGTCGGCATCGGCGGCGGCGATGGCCTCGTCCAAGAGCTGGTCCAAGTGGTACGGGTAGACGGTTTCGCCGGAATGATCCAGGGCCGCGATATCGGCGGGGGTGCACCATTTGTTGCCATTGATGGAGCGGCGTTCGACATAGTCCAGATTGGCCGGGACGGGGTCGAAGTTCTTGGTGCGCAGGGCGAAGAACAGTTCCTCCGAACGGATCAGCTCGCCATTGAACGGGAAAACGGCGACGCGCCGCCACAGCGGTCCGCGCAGCATGGAGGAATCGGCGGGATGGCCGGTTTCCTCGTAGAGTTCGCGAATGGCGGCCTCACGCAAGGTTTCCCCCGGATTCACGCCACCGCCGATGGTGAACCAGAACGGCACGTCCGGCACCTTCGGATCGCATCCGCGCAAGAGCAGCACGCGATCCTCTTCATCGAGCAGGACGACCCGCGCCGAGGTGCGGACGGTGTCCACATCCAAACCGGTGGAGGCCGCCGGAGTCACGCGCTCGGCGATCTCGAAATAGGTCGGCAGCGGCGCGGTACCACCGAGGTGCAGGGTGCGGACCAGGCGGCGGGTGCGCAGCGCGAGGGTGTCGCGCACGGCGTCATTGTGGAAGCGGCGGGCGATCAGCACGCGGGCCTCGGCATCGGCGAGCTCGGCCACCAGCTGCGGCGGCAGCAGCGCGATATCGACGGCGGACAGGGCTGCGGCGAGCTGGTTTTCGACGGCTTCGCGGTCGCGCCAGTTGGCGCGCTCGGCGCGATCGGCCAGCGCCACCAGGCGGCGAGCCTGGTCGAGCAGCTCCGGATCGGAGCCGAGACCGGAAATGGTGGTGGCCACCGAGCGCGCCACCACGGCCCGCCGCGCGAGCGCCGCGTCCAGCGCGTGCCGGGCCTGGTCGGTGCGCACGTGCAGGCGGTCGAGGCGGTTGGCGGTGGTGTAGGCCCAGACGCCGATGGTGATGATGATCGCCGCGATGAGCGCTACGACCAGAATGCCGGTCGCGGAGAAGGTGATCATCCGGCGGTCCTCACGCGCACGTCACCGACGGTGACGGTCTCGTAGACGCGCAGGATCTGCTCGGCGACCACGGGCCAATCGTATTCGCCGACAACCTGATTCGCGGTGCGAATGAACTCCTCGCGGCGCGCGGTGTCGGTGAGCATGGTGTCGAGGGCGGTCGCCAGCCGGTCCGAGTCGCCGACCGGAACCAGCATGCCCGCGGTGCCGTCGCGCAGCACCCGGCGGAAGGCGTCGAGCTCGCTGGCGACCACGGCGGTACCGGCCGCCATGGCCTCCACCAGCACGATGCCGAAGCTCTCACCGCCGATATTGGGCGCGCAGTACACATCGGCGCTGCGCATGGCCGACGCCTTGTCGGCATCGGAGACCTGCCCGAGGAAACGCAGGTGCGAGGCATTCGACCCGGCCTCGCGGCGCAGGCGCTCCTCATCGCCGCGGCCCACGATCAGCACCTCGATATCGGGATGGCGGGCCACCAGCGCGGGCAGCGCCCCGAGCAGCACCTCCATCCCCTTGCGCGGTTCGTCGTAGCGGCCGAGGAACAGCACCGTGCCGCCCGCCCGCGGATACCCCTCCAGCAGCGGGGCGTGCGCGAAGAAGGGCACGTCCACGCCATTGGGGATCTCGACGGCATCCCCGCCCAGCGCCTCCACCTGCCAGCGCCGCGCCAGTTCCGAGACCGCGATCCGCCCGCTGATCTTCTCGTGATACGGCCGCAGCACGCCCTGGAAAGTGCTGAGCACCAGCGATTTCGTGGTCGAGGTGTGGAAGGTGGCCACAATCGGCCCCTCGGCGATCTTCAACGCCAGCATGGACAGGCTCGGCGCGTTCGGCTCGTGGATGTGCAGCACGTCGAAATCGTTCTCGGCGATCCAGCGCCGGATCCGGGTGTACGCCGTGGGCCCGAAGGACAGCCGCGCCACCGACCCGTTGTAGGGGATGGCCACCGCCCGCCCCGCCGACACCACATAATCGGGCAGCGGCGTGTCCTCGGCGGCGGGCGCGAGCACGCTCACCTTGTGCCCGCGTTCGATGAGCACCTGCGCCAATTCCACGACATGGGCTTGCACACCGCCCGGAACGTCGAACGAGTACGGGCAGACCATGCCGATTCTCATAGCGCGCCGTCTCCCCTGTGCCCCTCGGTTCCGGTGTCGGCGGCCGGTTCCCGATGCCCCAGTGCCTGTTGGGCCGCCGCGATCCGATCGCGGCGGGCCTGCGACAAGTCACTTTCCCACAGCGGTTGCAGCATATGCCAGTCGGCGGGATGGGCGGCGATATTGGCCGCGAACCGGTCCGCCAATGCCTGGGTTGCCGCGGCCACGCCGGCCGAAACATCCAGGGGCGCCTCGGTCTTCATACCCCAGGATTCCCCGCCGCGGCCGTCGGAGGTGAACCAGCAGTGCACCGGAATCAGCGCCGCCCCGGTCTCGATGGCGAGTTTGGCCGCGCCGGCGGGCATCCAGGTGCGCTCGCCGAAGAAGTCGACGGGCACGCCCTTGCCGGTGAGGTCGCGTTCGCCCATCAGGCACACGACTTTGTTCTGCCGCAGGCGATCCGCGAGGATCGGGAAGGGCGGCTGTTCGCCGCCGGTCAGGGGGAAGACCTCGAATCCGAGGCTCTCGCGGTATTCGATGAAGCGCTCGAACAGCGATTCCGGTTGCAGCCGTTCGGCGACGGTGGACAGCCCACCGTGGTTCTGCACCAGCCACACGCCGGCCATATCCCAGTTTCCGGAATGCGGCAGCACCAGCACCGCACCGCGGCCGCGATCCAGGGCGGCTTCGAGATTCTCGACGCCGTCCACCGTCAGGCGGCCGATGGCGGCGTAATCCATGGAAGGCAGCCGGAACGCCTCGCGCCAGTAGCGGGCGTAGGAGCGCATGCTGTCGCGAATCAGGCTGTCGGGCACCTGTTCCGGAGTCGTGCCGAGCACGCGAGCCAGATTGCGCCGCAGCTGATTCCGCTGTCCCCGGTGCGCTGCCTTGTTGGCCTTGCGCGCCGCGAAGTCGGCGCCGGCGTCGAATCCCTTGCGCGCCATCCCTTCCGGGAGGGCGCGCACCAGCCGCCACCCGGCCGCGTACGCCTTGTCGGTCATCGCGGACGTGAAAGAGGTGCTCACCGCTGCGGTTCCTCCGGAGCCTTGGCCGCCATGGGGATCACATCGCGCGCGCCCGGCGAATTGCGCACCGCCAGCACCCGCTGGAAGACGGTGACGATGCTCAGCACCGCCAGGATGTACATGGCCGCGTACACGGCGTAGCTCAGCCACTCGATGCCGAAATGCCCGCCGATACCGGTGAATCCGGCGCCGACCAGCACGATCACGAGGCGGTCCGGCCGCTCGATGATGCCGCCGTCGGCCGACAGCCCGCTGGCCTCGGCGCGCGCCTTGGCGTAGGAGATGACCTGCGAGGTCACCAGCACCACCAGCGTCGCCGCGAACAGATGCTTGGAACCCTCGTGGTAGACCGCCCACCAGGCCAGCCCCGCGAAGATGGCCCCGTCCGCCACCCGGTCGCAGGTGGCGTCCAGCACCGCACCGTATTTGGTGCCGCCGCCGCGGGCGCGCGCCATGGCGCCGTCGAGCATGTCGAACATGACGAACAGCCAAATCACCATGGTTCCCCAGAACAGGTGACCGGTGGGGAACAGAGTCACCGCCGCGGCGATCGAGGCGGTGGTGCCGATGAGCGTCATCGCGTCCGGTGTGAGACCGGTGCTCACCAAGGCTTTGCCCAGCGGCGCAGTCGCTTTGGCGAACGTTTCGCGACCGAAGAAGCTCAGCACGCTACTCGGATTCCTTCCATGCCTCCGCCAGCAGCGCCCGGGTTTCCCGTAGCAGCTGTGGCATGACCTTCACTCCGCCGACGACGGTAATGAAGTTCGCGTCTCCACTCCAGCGGGGCACGATGTGTTGGTGCAGGTGATCGGCGAGTGAACCCCCGGCGACGCCACCGAGATTCAGGCCGACATTGAAGCCCTCGGGCCGGGAGACCCGCTTCATGACCCGAATGGCCCGCTGGGTGAACGCCATCAGCTCGGCGCTCTCCTCGGCGGTCAGGTCCTCCAGGTTGGCCACGCGGCGGTAAGGCACCACCATCATGTGGCCGGGGTTGTACGGGTACAGGTTGAGCACCGCGTACACCCACTGGCCGCGCGCCAGGATGAGCCCGTCCTCATCGGTCATCTGCGGGATGTCGGTGAAGGGATGCCCGGTCTTCTTGGGTGCGTCGGCATTCGGCTCCACGCGCTCCTCGGCCGCCCCGGTGATGTAGGACATGCGGTACGGCGTCCACAGCCGCTGCAGCCGATCCGGATCCCCCGCACCGGTGTCCACGATCTGCTCGCGCGGTGCCGAATCTTGTCGCGCGGCAACCTCATCGGAGAAGTTGCCGGACGCCGTACGCTCACTCATGCTGTGCCCCCGAGGCATGACTGGAGGCCCTCCATGGTTACGCAGGCTGCCTCCTCCGGGCCTTGACCATTCATGCCGTGGCGCTCCGAACTTCGAAACCCTCCGCGGTGGGAGAGGTGTTCTCGCGCCGCTGAATCCAATCCACGATGGTGGCGATGGCATCGGCCACCGGCACGCCGTTGACCTGGGTACCGTCGCGGAAGCGGAAGCTCACCGCGTTCGCCTCCACATCGCGGGCGCCGGCCAGCAGCATGAACGGGATCTTCTGCGCGGTCTGGTTGAAGATCTTCTTCTGCATGCGGTCGTCGCTGCGATCGACCTCGGCCCGAATACCCTGTGCCGCAAGCTCTTCGATGACGTTGTCCAGGTGCTCGGCGAAGGCCTCGGCGACCGGGATGCCCACCACCTGCACCGGCGACAGCCAGGCCGGGAAGGCGCCCGCGTAGTGCTCGGTGAGCACGCCGAAGAACCGCTCGATGGAACCGAACAGCGCGCGGTGGATCATGACCGGGCGATGCTTGGCGCCGTCGGGGCCGGTGTACTCCAGCTCGAAGCGCTCGGGCAGGTTGAAGTCGAGCTGGATGGTCGACATCTGCCAGGTGCGGCCCAGCGCGTCCTTGGCCTGCACGGAGATCTTCGGGCCGTAGAAGGCGGCCCCGCCCGGATCCGGCACCAGCTCCAGGCCGGAGTCGGTGGCCACCTTGCGCAGCGTCTCGGTGGCCTCCTCCCACAACTCGTCGGAGCCGACGAACTTCTTCGGGTCCTTGGTGGACAGCTCGAGGTAGAAGTCGTCGAGGCCGTAATCGCGCAGCAGCGAGAGCACGAACTGCAGCGTGGAGGTGAGCTCCGCGTGCATCTGCTCCTTGGTGCAGTAGATGTGCGCGTCGTCCTGGGTCATGCCGCGCACGCGGGTCAGGCCGTGCACCACGCCGGACTTCTCGTAGCGGTACACCGAGCCGAACTCGAACATGCGCAGCGGCAGTTCCCGGTACGACCGGCCGCGCGACCGGAAGATCAGGTTGTGCATCGGGCAGTTCATCGGCTTGACGTAGTAGTCCTGGCCGGGCTTGCGCACGGTGCCGTCCTCATTGAGTTCGGCATCGAGGTGCATGGCCGGGAACATGCCGTCGCGGTACCAGTCCAGGTGGCCGGAGACCTCGAACAGATGCCCCTTGGTGATGTGCGGGGTATTGACGAACTCGTAGCCCGCGGCGATGTGGCGGCGGCGCGAGTAGTCCTCGAGCTCCTTGCGGATGATGCCGCCCTTGGGGTGGAACACCGGCAGGCCCGAGCCGAGCTCGTCGGGGAAGGAGAACAGGTCCAGCTCCAGGCCCAGCTTGCGGTGATCGCGCTTCTCGGCCTCTTCCAGCAGACGCAGGTACTCGTCCTGGGCCTCCTGCGATTCCCACGCGGTGCCGTAGATGCGCTGCAGGTCCTCGCGGCTCTGATCGCCGCGCCAGTAGGCGGCCGAGGAGCGGGTCAGCTTGAACGCCGGAATGTACTTGGTGGTCGGGATGTGCGGGCCGCGGCACAGATCGCCCCACACCTTCTCGCCGGTGCGCGGATCCAGGTTGTCGTAGATGGTCAGCTCTTTGCCGCCGACCTCCATGACCTCCGGATCGTCGATGCCGGACTTATCGGAGATGAGCTCCAGCTTGAACGGCTCCTTGGCCAGTTCGACGCGAGCGTCCTCGACCTCGACCACGCGCCGTGAAAACCGCTGCGCGCCTTTGACGATCTTCTTCATCCGGGATTCCAGCTTGGCCAGATCCTCGGGGGTGAAGGGGCGGTCGACCTGGAAGTCGTAGTAGAAGCCGTCCTTGATGAACGGGCCGATGCCCAGCTTGGCCTCCGGGAACTCCTGCTGCACGGCCTGCGCCAGCACGTGCGCGGCCGAGTGCCGGATCACGCTGCGGCCGTCCTCGGAGTCGGCGGTGACGGCCTCGACCTCGACATCGGTGTCCGGAATCCAGGACAGGTCCTTGAGGTTGCCCTCCGCGTCGCGCACGACGATGACCGCGTTCGGGCCCTTGCTCGGCAGGTCCGCCTCGCGCACCGCGGCACCCGCCGTAGTCCCGGCCGGCACCCGGACGAGGGCGGCTGGGGTCTTCGGGGGTGAGGTGTTCACGGCTGCGCACTCCTTGGCAGTGTCGTGGCGGGCTGCCCCGCCGATCTTGTTCGGATGGCCGGTCACACGTCCGATAACGCGCGACGTCGGCGCGCACCATGCTATCGGCACGGTGCGGGCCGCGCGCCGATGGACCGCCCCGTGGCGTCGGCCACGGGTGCACCGCCATCATTCCGAGATGCGCCGGACCGTCCTCAGCCGCGCGCGGCCAGCTCCGCGAGCAGCTTTTCCCGCTGCGCCGCGGGACGTTTCGGGCAGCTGGTGCACATCTCGCACCCCGGCACCTCGAACACCAGGCAGCAGGAGATGCGACGCACAAAAGTCCGTTCCCCGATATCAATGAATCGCGGCACCGGCAGCCGTCCGGCCACCTCGCGGGCCAGGTGCGCACCGGCCTCCTGATCGCCCGCGTCCAGCGCCCGGTTGCCGATGGCGTCCGCGACGATCGCCCACAGCGACGCCTCCCCGGCGCCCGACACCCGGGCCACCACCGGAACGACCTGCGCGAGCGTGTGCCGCAGCACCGGACCCGAGCCGGTGCGCGCGAAGGCTTCCGCCGCGGACTCGAGCTGAATACCGGGCTCCAGGCGCACGCCGGGTTCGAGCAGCGCCGATCCGGCGGGTTCGTGCGGCGCGGCGGACTGGACGACCCGTTCGATACCGCCGTCGGGCCGCATCTCGAGCGCCAGGCGTTCGAGGGTCGGATCGAAATCGTCGTCGTCGCGCGCGTACGCGGTGACGATCGGGTTCACCAGCGACGAGGCGGCCATGCACCACCACAGCGTGCCCGCCACGCGGGTGTCCCCGGTGCCCCAGGAGACGCCCATATCGGCGATCCGCTCGTCCAGCCATTCCGGGCGCAGCAATTCCGTGCCGGGCACGAACACCGGCCCGGTGTTCACTGGAACAGCGGACTGCGCAATGGTTCCCATTCGACTCCGATCAGGTCGCCGACGACACCGAAGGTTCCGAGCAGCCACAGCGTCACGAGCACGACGGCCAGGGTGAGTACCGCGCCGAGCCCCTTGACCAGCCATCCCTGCGCGGAATACCAGTCCATGACCCGCCGATACCGCCGGTGCGTCCAGTGCAGAGTCCGATGCGCCCAGGCGAATTCGGTGGCCAGGATCCCCAGCCCCGCGAAAACGATCAGCCAGCCCGGGCCCGGATACGGAATCGCGAGAATTCCGACCACCAGCACCGCGACACCGAGCACGCCCACCGCGATGCGGTAGACGACGTTCAGCGTAGGTCGATCCGCCACATGTCCACGTAAGGCGCGCCAGCGCCGCCACTTCCCCGTCGCACTTTCCGGCGACTCCCCCGCGGTCCGCGGACTCGGATCAATCTCGGTGCTCACACAGGCCAGGTTACGTCCGGCCGCCCGGTGCGGCCTCCGGGAAAGCCCCCAAACCGATATCCACCGCGAGGAGGTACGCGGTACCCACCGGGAGGACGAACGCGACGGCCGCGCACCCTGGATTCGGGGTGCGCGGCCGCCGCGTATTCGGTTGCCGGAGCGTCAGCTCATGGCCGCGGCCAGTTCCGCGGATAGCTCGACATCGTCGATCTCGGCGATACCGTCGGCGGTCACCCCGAGGACGCGGGCGGTGCCGATATCGAAGAACAGGCCCGAGAGCGTGACTCCGCGTTCGTGCACGGCCCGGCGCACCACGGGGTGGGTGGCGAGCGTTTCCAGCTGGACCGCCACGTTCACCATGGCCAGCTGGTCCGGGACGCCGAAACCGGCCCGGGCGGCGGCGAAGGCGACCGGATGGCCGCGCCGGAAGCGGTCCAGGCTGGGTGCGGCATTGCGCAGCCAGGCGCCCAGTCCCGGGCCGTTCGGCGCACCGGCGAGCAGGGCGTTCATCGCTCCGCAGGACGAATGTCCGCATACCACAAGGTGATCGACGTGCAGTTCGTCCAGTGCGAAGGACAGCGCCGCCTCGATGGAGCTGTCCCGGCCCTGCGGGGGCACCAGGTTGCCGACATTGCGGACGGTGAACAGATCGCCCGGACCGGTATTGGTGATGACATTGGGCACGATCCGCGAATCCGCACAGGTGAGGAACAGCGAGTGCGGGTTCTGCCCGTTGCGCAGTTCGTCCAGGTGCGGGCGGACCACGTGGGCGTGGCGGCGGTGGTATTCGGCCACCCCGGCGGTGACCGGGTTGCCCTCGCCCTTGCGCCAGGGGCGCAGCACATCGTGCAGCAGGTTGCGGGCGTGGCCGCGCACCGGCGGGCCGGTCACCGCATCGGCCATGGGCACCGTGCCCAGCTCCACGAAATCGACTCGGCCGCCGGTGGTTTCGTGCTGACGCGCCCAGTCGTGAATGGCTTCGTAGGCGGCGTGGTCGAGGAAGTCGACGCTCATCTCCACCAGTACGTCGGCCCCGGCCGGCACCTTGGCCAGTTCCTTGGACAGCTTGGGCAGCGCCAGGAAGGTGCAGGTGCCGTCCACGCTGACCAGCCAGTTCTCGGTGCCCTCCACCGGACCGGCCACGATCACGACCTTGACCACGCGCCACAGCAGCAGCGCGAAGGCCAGCACCAGGCCGATGAGCACGCCCTCCAGGAGGTTCAGGAAGACCACGCCCAGCACGGTGACGACGTAGACGAGCAGATCGCCGGTGCGGTGCGCCAGCTTGATGTGGGCGGTCTTGACCAGCTGAATGCCGACCACGATGAGCAGACCGGCCAGCGCGGACTTGGGGATCTGCTGCACGACGGAGACCAGCAGCACCGAGAACACCAGGATCCAGATGCCGTGCAGGAACGCCGAAGCCCGGGTGCGGGCCCCGGCCTGCACATTGGTGGCGCTGCGCACGATGACGCCGGTGACCGGCAGGCCGCCGAGCAGGCCGGAGGTCATATTGGCCGCGCCCTGGGCCATGAGCTCCCGGTCGAAGTTGGTGCGCGGGCCGGTGTGCATCTTGTCCACGGCGACCGCGGACAGCAGGCTCTCGACACTGGCGATGAGCGCGATGGTCAGCACCGCGAGCGCGACGGCTCCCCAGCCCCCGCTGGGAATCTCCGGCAGCCCGATGGCGTCGAACAGCGAGCCGCTGAGCACGATGCGCTCGACATTGCCGGGCACGGCCAGCGACAGCAGGGTGCCGGCCACCACGGCGACCAGCGGGCCGGGCAGCACCCTCAGCTTCCCGGGCACGTACTTCCAGCCCAGCATGATGGCAATGACGACCGCGCCGATGAGGAGGTCGTTGCCGTGCAGGCTGGTCAGTTCGCCAGGCAGCTGCACCAGGTTCTGGAAGGCCGTGCTGTGCGAGGAGCCGCCGAGCAGCACGTGCAGCTGCTGCAGCGCGATGGTGATGCCGATGCCGGCGAGCATGGCGTGCACCACCACGGGCGCGATAGCCAGCGCGGCGCGGGCGATCCGGCTCAGGCCGAACACGATCTGCAGCGCGCCGGCCGCGACGGTAATGAAACAGGCTGTCTTCCAGCCGAATTGGTTGATGGTCTCGGCGACCACCACGGTCAGGCCGGCGGCGGGGCCGCTGACCTGCAGGGCGGATCCGCCGAGCACGCCCACCACCACGCCGCCCACGACGGCGGCGATGAGGCCGGCGGCGATGGGGGCGTCGGAGGCGACGGCAATGCCCAGGGACAGGGGCAGGGCGACGAGGAAGACGACTAATGAGGCCGGCAAATCGTGGCGCAACCAAGTGTTGAACCGGTCAGTCGGTCTGCCTGGCGGTGAATCGGTGTCGAGGGACATCTCGGCTCCTTCTCCGGAGCTGCGGCTCCGTAAGACGTCGAACATGTTCTGCGGGCATCGAATTGATGCTGTGGGCGGCGCTGGCCACAGACTCACCGGACGAGCTGAGGCAAGGCTAAAAGTAAAGCCTTAGCAAAGGCTGAGAAAACATGAGCCACAATGTAAAACGGGCGTGAACCTTGTGTGAGGTCACGCCCGCACCGTGTTGGCAACTCTGCGACATCCAGCCGGTCAACCCGGATTTTCACGCCGGTTGCGGTTCGGCCGCCCGGTGGTGCAGGTCATCGATCTCGGCAATGCCGTCGACCGTGACCTCCACCACTCTGGC
Organism: Nocardia sp. IFM 10818; assembly: GCF_054655275.1. Lineage (NCBI taxonomy): Bacteria > Bacillati > Actinomycetota > Actinomycetes > Mycobacteriales > Nocardiaceae > Nocardia > Nocardia sp. IFM 10818. The sequence goes on along the minus strand of NZ_BAAHJH010000001.1, from coordinate 3,197,071 downwards.
CGTCGCGATATCGAAGAACAGCCCGGACAGCACCACCCCGCGCTCGTCCACCCCGCGCCGCACCACCGGATGGGCGTAGAGCGTCTCCAGCTGCACGGCCACATTCACCATGCCCAGCTGATCGACCGGCCCGAATCCGGCCGCCGCGGCCGCCCGCGCCACCCGATGCCCACCGCGGTAGGCGTCCAGACTGGGCCGGGCATTGGCCAGCCAGTCGTCCAGCCCCGATCCGGTGACGGCCTCGCGATACAGCGCATCCATTGCGCCGCAACCGGAATGCCCGCACACCACCACCGAGCGCACATCGAGTTTGTCGAGGGCGTAGACGATGGCGGCCTCCATGGAGGAATCACGGCCGTGCGCGGGAATCAGATTGCCGACATTGCGCACGGTGAACAGATCGCCCGGACCGCTATTGGTGATCACATTGGGCACGATCCGGGAATCCGCGCAGGTCAGGAAGAGGGCATCGGGTTCCTGGCCATCCAGGAGTTCGCCCAGGTGCGGGCGCATGACGTGGGCGTGGCTGCGGTGATAGGCCGCGATGCCGGCCACGATCGGATCGACCTGTGCGCCGGTGCGCCGCCGCGGGCCCAGCACGTCATTGAGAATGCGGCGGCCGTGCCCGCGCGCCGGCGGGCCGGAACCGGCATTGGCCATGCGCGCGGAACCCATTTCGACGCACTCGACCGTGCCGCCGTCGGCGCGATGGCGGCGCATCCACTCCTCGAGCGCCTCGCAGGCGGCGTGATCGAGGAAGTCGACCGTCATCTCGAGCGTGACCTCCGCTCCCGCGGGGACTTTCGCCAATTCCTTGGTGAGCTTGGGCAGCGCCAGGAAGGTGCAGACGCCGTCGATGGTCACCAGCCAGCGGCGCGCATCAATGGCCGAGGCGGACACCGCCACCCGCACCACCCGCCACAGCAGCAGCGCGAAGGCCGCCGCCAGGCCGATCACCACGCCTTCGAGCAGGTTGAGCAGGACGACCCCGGCAATGGTGAGGGCGTACACGGCCAGGTCGCCGGTGCGGTGGGCGAGCTTGATGTGCGCCAGCTTCACCAATTGGATGCCGACAACAATAAGCAGACCGGCCAAGGCCGCCTTGGGGATCTGCTGCACGATGCCGACCAGCGCGACGGCGAAGACCAGCACCCAGATCCCGTGCAGCGCACCGGATGCGCGGGTGCGCGCCCCGGCCTGCACATTGGTGGCGCTGCGCACGATGACGCCGGTGACCGGGAGTCCGCCCAGCAGCCCGGAGGTCAGATTGGCCGCGCCCTGCCCGACGAGCTCGCGGTCGAAGTTGGTGCGGGCCCCGCCCGACATCTTGTCGACGGCGACCGCCGAGAGCAGGCTTTCCACACTCGCGATCAGCGCGATGGTCAGCACGGACAGTGCGATGACGCCCCAGCTCTGGTCCGGGATCTCCGGCAGGCCGATGGCATCGAACAGCGAACCGTCCAGCCGTACGCGCTCCGCGTCCCCCGGCAACGCGAATGCCAGTGCGGTGCCGCCCAATACGGCGACCAGGGGTCCGGGGATCACCCGCACCCGAGGCGGCATCCAGCGCCAGCCGACCAAGATGGCGATCGCCGCGCAGCCGATGACCACGGCCTCCCCGTGCACATCGAGCACCTGTGCGGGCAGCCCGGCGATGTTCTGCACCGCCGTGCTGTGCGACGATCCGCCCAGCAGCACATGTACCTGCTGCAGCGCGATGGTGATGCCGATGCCCGCGAGCATCGCGTACACCACCACGGGCGCGATGGCCAGTGCCGCGCGCGCAATCCTGCTGAGCCCGAAGACAATCTGCAACACGCCCGCCGCCGCGGTAATGAAACAGGCTCCACGCCAGCCGAACTTGTCGATGGTCTCGACGACGACCACGGTCAGGCCGGCCGCCGGGCCACTCACCTGAAGATTCGATCCGCCGAGCAATCCGGCCACCACACCGCCTACGACGGCGGCGATGAGGCCGGCCTCGACCGGGGCATTGGAAGCGACGGCAATCCCCAGGGACAGGGGCAGTGCGACCAGGAAGACCACGACCGAGGCGGGCAGGTCGTATCGCACCACTGTTGCCAATCGCGGAAGCGACGTCCGGAGTGCTTGATCGGTGTCGGTGGACATATTTCTCCTTCGCCGGACGGCCTGGACCGGTCCGGTTCATCGGTCAACATGTACTGGCATCGAGAGCGAGCGGCGGGCGAAGCTGTGACAGCACGACGCTATGGAGAAGATCGAACGGCACAATCGTAAAGACAGTGCAAAGAAGCTGAAAAGGGTTTTCGAGAATTGGGGCGAACTGCGGCCAAAATGTGACCTGGGCCACTCTCTGCACGGATGCGCGGATTGGCGGCAGACCTGTCGGTCGGATGTCCAGAACCACGCCTGCGCCTCCGGTCCCGGAGCTACACTCGATCCACCAGATCGAGCGAAAGCCGAACGGACGCAACAGGTTCCGTTCGGATATCCTTTCGTTCCCAAAGAAACGGCAAGACAATGATTCTGGTCTTCGTAGCCAAAGACATGGGAATCGTCGACAAGGGGTACAAGGACTCCTACACCGACAAGAGCGATGGGTTCGGCATCGCCTACGCCTACAACAAGAAGTTGTGGCCCGGCGGCATCCGGCTGGAGAAGAAGGAGAACCTCTTCATCACCGCCCACGGCAACGACGAGGAGATCGGCGACGAGGACGACACGGGCCCGGCGCTCTCCTTCACCCCCGCCACCCTCGCGGGCATCCTGAAGCCGATCATCCCGACCGGCTACACCGGCGATATCTACCTGTCCACCTGCAACTCCTTCGAGTTCGCCAAATCCCTCAAGACCAGCCTCGGCGATCTGACCTCCGGCAGCGACTTCTACGGAACCAAGAAGTCCATCGGCTACAAGATCCAGGGCGCCGGCGGCAGCAACTGGCACGAGGCCAAGTGAGCACGCCCTCCCGCTGAGGAACAGGGCGCTCCCGGCCGAGGGTGAGGGGCATTCGGCCGGGAGCGCGTCCGGAGGCCGACGTCAGGCGACGAAACCCGACGTGTCACCGGCGGCCACCGGAGATCGTGGCGGGCGCGCGCCGCGCGGCCCGGGGATTGCGGGCGGGAAACTCACAGGCGGCCCGCGTCTTTGAGCACGCGCCGGGTCTGGGCGAAGAGCATGCCGACATTGACGGTCTTGCGGCACACGACCACCACCACGACGTCCTCGCGGCTCTCGGTGCGAATGAAAAGATGCGTGAGGTTATCGCTGTTCACCAGAATTTCCAGGAAATAATGGCGGTCGGTTCGTATTCCGCGCCGCTCCTTCCAAATATCCTCGATCATGGTCACATTGCGACCCTGGAAGATATCCAGCGTGGCCGCCGCGAGGAGGTCGAGGACTTCCGGCGGATGATTGTCGACGGTGTCCACCGACAGCAGCATTCCCGTCGCCATATCGATCGCCCCGGCGGCAATGCATTCCGGCGCTTCGGACCGTAGCGCCTTCACCAGAATCGCGACCCGGTCCGAAAGACTGCCGGCACCTGTGCTGGTCGGTGTACTCATATCGTCCTTTCTTGTTCCCGTACGGGGAGGGAATTCTGGCGGCCCGCGCGGGCGGCGCGCGGTGACGGCGTGGGCAGGGTGTCGTTGATGCCGCTGGCGCCGCGGCGGCGGCGCGGCAGCACCGATCGGGGCATGCCGATGCGCGGCGGTGACGGCTGCACGGCCACGGGCAGGGGCGGGCTGATCACCAGGACCTCGGCGTCCAGCATGCGCGACACCTCGACGGTGACCGCGTAGAGCCCGCGGCTGAGCAGCAGGGCGATATCCCGGCAGGTGCGCCGGCCGTTGACCCAGAACAGAATGTCCTGCCAGGGCGTTCGTTCCGGTCCGGCCAGCAGCGCGCGGCCGCGGTCGGTGAGCGACAGGTGATTTCGGTGCGGCGAGACCGGGCCGTGCGCCAGGGCGCGCAGCCGGCGCTCGGTCTCGAGCAGCAGCCGGCCCGGATCGACGGTCGGGATCGCCGGCATGTCGGGCGGCAGGTTCGGCGAGTCCTGCCAGCAGCAGCCGCCGAGCCAGCCCGAGGCAATGGCGAAGGCGCCGTCCAGCGCCGCCATCAGGGCCACCAGCCGCAGATCCGCCGCACCGGTGGAGGTGCGCCCGGGCCGCATCAGCAGATCGCGCACGCCGGGCGCGCCGGCCGAGGCCACAATCGCTATGTTCCCGTCGACGAGGTAGAAATCGCCACCCGGATCACCGGTCACCCGCAATACTCCCGTGCGCGATTGCGCGGCGCCCAGGGACAATTCACGGACCAATTCGCGAGTGGCTTCCCGACCGAATGTCAGCAGTTCTCCCGTCTCGGAGAAGCGCCCCGCGGTCATCTTCGAACTCCTGAATACAGACACAAGCCGATAAAAGGAAGGAAAACCGAGCACGGCCGCTCTATATCGAGGTGGTCGCGTGCGACATATCCTGGCAGGCCGGCTCTTTTGGAGCAATGAATTCCGGGGAATTGCCCGGCGAATGCACGCGGCGTCGCCCCGCGACACGCCCGCTACCGGTGGTCGTAGAGGAGGTATTCGCGCGCGGGCGCGTTAATCCCGCTTAACGGGAGCGTTGCCCGCGCCGGTGCAGGGCGAGCTGGAGTTCGAGCAGTAATCGGTCGGCCGGATCGGTGAGGGCCAGGCCGGTGATGTCCTCGACGCGGCGGATGCGGTAGCGCAACGTGTTCGGGTGCACGCGCAGCGCCGCGGCGGCGCGCCGGACGTCGCCGTGCTCGCGCAGATAGGTCTCGGCGCTCTCGTGCAGGTTCGCCGCATGCCTGCGGTCGTAGTCGAACAGCGCGCGCAGCCGGGGGTCGTGCAGTTCCGGATGCGCGCGCAGCAGATCCAGGACCTCGCCGAGCAGGACCGCGGTGCGGGATTCGGCGAGGGTGGTGACGCGGCCCTTGGGGAAGGTGGCGGCGGTGCTGTCGAGCACGCGGTCGACCTCGGCGCGAGCGGCGGCGACGCCGTGCAGGTCGGCGACCGGGATGGCGATGGCGGCGCGCAGCGTGGCCACGCGCGGCTCCTGCTGGTCGACGAGCTGGCGGACCCAGGCGGTGACGGCATGCTCGGAGCGATAGCCGGGCAGCAGGACGTACACCCGCTCGGCGGTGGCCATGGTGACCGAATCGCGGCGGAAAGCACTGGCGTGCAAGCGGATCACACTCGCCAGATTCGCGTGTTCCGGCCCGGCGCGCAGGTCGGCGGCCGCGAAGCCCAGTACCGCGGCCGGACCGGTCACCGGGAGGTTCAGGGCGCCCGCGATGGACGGGACGTCGACGCCCTCGCCGCGGACGCCGAACAGGCGCTGGATCATCAGCGCCTCGGTGGAGGGCGCGTCCAGGATCCGGGTGATGATGCGGGCCGCGATGGCCGCGGCGCCGCGCAGCACCTGCGCCGCCTCCGGGGCGAACGGGGTGTCGCCCTGCTGCAACCAGATCGCGCCGAGCACGTCCGGCGCGGCGCCGCCGCCGGGCGCGCGGCGGATGCCGACCACCAAGCGGCGCTTGATGTTCAGCTCCGGGTGCGCGGGGACATCGATCACCTCGTCGGTGCGGCGGATGCTGTCGAACACGCCCCATTCCCGCAGCACCCGCAGATAGTCGCGCGGGCCCTCGCGGCCGAGGATCGACTGGATGCGCAGCGGATCGGCGGCCTCGCCGGAGGCGGAGTAGGCCAGCACGTGGGAGGCCTGATCCTCGATGGACACCATGCCGCCGGCCTGATCGGCGACCAGTTGCGCGAGACCGTACAGATCGGTGTCGGCGGTGAGTGCTTCCGCGGTCATGCGACACCGTCCTTCATCCAACTGAACAACAAACTAAGTCGATCCTTGTCCATCCGGCTCATTTTCGGCGGCGCTTCGCGTAGTTGACTCGCGGTCACCGGAATGTGTCCCAGCGCACAGACCCGAACGCGCTATCGACAGGAGTTCTCATGGACGCCATCGCGACCACGCCCCCACCGGCCAACGAACCGGTCGGAACCTTCGCCCCCGGCAGCCCCGAACGGGCCCGGCTGCGCGCGAAGCTCACCGAACTCGCCGCCACGCCCACCGAGGTGCACAACGTCATCGGCGGCCGCCACCGCCGCACCGACGGTCCGGCCATCGATGTCGTCCAGCCGCACAATCACGCCGCCATCCTGGGCACCGTCACCGCGGCCGCCGCGGACGACGTGCGCGAGGCCGTGGCGGCCGCCACCGCCGCCGCGCCCGGGTGGCGCGCGCTGTCCTTCGAGGACCGGGCCGCCATCTTCCTGAGGGCGGCGGATCTGCTGGCCGGGCCGTGGCGCGAAACCATCGCCGCCGCAACCATGCTCGGGCAGTCCAAGACCGCGTACCAGGCCGAGATCGACGCACCCTGCGAACTGGTCGACTTCTGGCGCTTCAATGTCCATTTCGCGCGGCAGATCCTGGCCGAGCAGCCGATCTCGACGCCCGGGGTGTGGAATCGGATGGAGTACCGGTCGCTGGAGGGGTTCGTCTACGCCGTCACCCCCTTCAACTTCACCGCCATCGCGGGCAATCTGCCCACCGCGCCGGCGCTCATGGGCAATACGGTGATCTGGAAGCCCGCGCTGACGCAGTCGGTCGCCGCCTACTGGACCATGAAGCTGCTGGAGGCGGCGGGCCTGCCGCCCGGGGTGATCAATCTGGTGCACGGCGCCGGGCCCAAGGTGTCGGATGTGGTGCTGGCCGATCCCCGGCTGGCCGGGGTGCATTTCACCGGGTCCACCAAGACTTTTCAGCATCTGTGGCGGGCCGTCGCCGCGAACATCTCCGAGTACCGGACCTATCCGCGCCTCGTCGGCGAAACCGGCGGCAAGGATTTCGTGCTCGCGCATCCCTCGGCGGATCCGGAGGTGCTGACCACGGCGCTGCTGCGTGGCGCCTTCGACTACCAGGGCCAGAAGTGCTCGGCGGCGTCGCGGGCCTACATTCCCAAGTCGGTGTGGGCGCGCATGGGTGACGATCTGATCGGCAAGACCGCCGCGCTGCGCTACGGCGATGTCACCGATTTCGCCAATTTCGGTGGGGCCGTGATCGATCGGCACGCCTTCGAGCGCAATGCCGATGCCATCGCGCGCGCCAAGGCCACGCCCGGGCTCACCATCGCCGCGGGCGGCAGCGCCGACGACAGCGTCGGCTACTTCGTCGATCCCACCATCCTGCTCGGCGAGGATCCCTCCGACGAGGCGTTCCGGACCGAGTACTTCGGGCCCATCCTGTCCGTCCACGTCTATGACGACGCGGTGGCCGGATCCTTCGAGGCCGCAATGGAATCGATCGATCAGGGCTCGGCGTACGGGCTCACCGGATCCATCATCGCCGACGATCGCGCCGCGGTCGCCCGGGCCACCGAGCGGCTGTGCTTCGCCGCGGGCAATTTCTACATCAACGACAAGCCGACCGGAGCGGTCGTCGGGCAGCAGCCCTTCGGCGGCGGTCGCGCCTCGGGCACCAATGACAAGGCGGGCTCGGCGCAGAACCTGTTGCGCTGGACCTCGGCTCGCACCATCAAGGAAACCTTCGTCCCGCCGACCGACCACCTGTACCCGCACCAGGCCGCCGATCAGGAGAACCGATGACCACCGCCGGACTGCTGCGGCCCGCCATGCTGGCCGCCTCCCGCTCCCCGCGCCTGGAGCGCACCATCAGCCGGCTGCCGGCCACCCGGAAGCTGGTGGATCGCTTCGTCGCCGGTGAATCCGAGGCGGCCGCCATCGCCGCGGCCCGGGGACTGCTGGGCTCGGGGCGGTTCATCTCCATCGACTATCTCGGTGAGGACACCACCGAGATCGCGCAGGCCCGCACTACCGTGGCGCACTACCTGGCGCTGCTGCCCGCGCTGGCCGAGCTGACCGATATGTCCCCTGGAATCACCGGGCCACTGGAGATTTCGCTCAAGCTGTCGGCGCTGGGACAGTCGCTGCCGCACGACGGGCACGCCATCGCACTCCAGCATGCGCACGAGATCTGTTCCGCCGCCGAGGCATCCGGAGTATCGGTCACCATCGACGCCGAGGATCACACCACCACCGATTCCACCCTGGCCATAGTCCGGGAGCTGCGGGCGGACTTCCCCAACCTCGGCACGGTCTTGCAGGCGTATCTGCGGCGCACCGCGGACGACTGCCGGGACCTGTCCGGTCCGGGATCGCGGATCCGGCTGTGCAAGGGCGCGTACCGGGAGCCCGCGAGCGTCGCCTATCAGAGCGCCACCGATGTCGACCTGTCGTATCTGCGCTGCCTGCGCATTCTCATGGACGGCCAGGGTTATCCGATGGTCGCCACCCACGATCCGGCCATGATCGCGGCCGCGCAGCGCTATGCCGGTGAATGCGAACGCGGGGTGGAGGATTTCGAGTTCCAGATGCTGCACGGCATTCGCGAGGCCGAACAACTGCGGCTCACCGGCGACGGCTACCACCTGCGGGTGTATCTGCCCTACGGCGACCAGTGGTACGGCTACTTCATGCGCAGACTCGCCGAACGACCCGCCAACCTGGCGTTTTTCCTGCGCTCCCTGACGCCTGGCAATCGGCGCTGACTCCAGCAAATAGTGTCACCTGCGTTACGCATCCCCGGGTATCGCAGCAAGGAAAGGACATCCGCATATGCCCCTCGCGGAATTGCGCAATCAGATGTTGCGCCGCAAACCCCTCCGGGAAGTCGAGGAGGACACGCCCGCCGATGAACGGCTGGCCCGGCACCTCGGGCTCTGGCAGCTCACGGCGATCGGCGTGGGCGGCATTATCGGCGCGGGCATCTTCACCCTCGCCGGATCGGTCGCGCATTCCGTCACCGGGCCCTCGGTGCTGATCTCGTTTCTCATTGCCGGCGTCGCCAGTGCCGCGGCCGCGCTGTGTTATGCCGAATTCGCGGGCATGGTCCCGAAGGCGGGTTCGGCCTACACCTACGGCTATGTGTCCCTCGGTGAGCTGGCGGGCTGGTTCATCGGCTGGGATCTGCTGCTGGAGTACATCGCGGTCGCGGCGGTGGTCGCCATCGGGGTCTCGGGATATTTCAAATTCCTGCTGGAGCAGGTGAATATCGACCTGCCGAACTGGATGATGGGCGCGTCCGGCACCGGCGACGGCCATGTCGTGGACGTGTTCGCCGTCCTGTTCTGCCTCGGCACCGCCTTCGTGCTCTCGCGCGGCATTCGCAGTGTCGGACGGTTCGAGACGGTCACCGTGGGCATCAAGGTGGCGCTGGTGGTGCTGATCATCGTGCTGGGCGTCTTCCATATCGACAGCTCCAACTACACCCCGTATTTCCCGTTCGGGGCGGGCGCGGTGTGGACCGGTGCGGCCACGGTGTTCTTCGCCGTCTTCGGTTACGACGCGATGAGCACTGCCGCCGAGGAATCGGTGGACGGGAAGAAGCATCTGCCCAAGGCGATTCTGTATTCGCTGGCCATCGCCATGGTGCTGTACGTGCTGGCCACCCTGGTGCTGACCGGTATGCAGAAGTACACCGAGATCAGCCCGACCAGCGGCTTCTCCACCGCGTTCGAATCCGTCGGCATGCCCGGCATCGCGAATATCATCGCGGTCGGCGCCATTGTCGGCATCGTCACCGTCGTGCTGACATTCATGCTCGGCGTCACCCGGGTGTGGTTCGCCATGAGCCGCGACGGGCTGCTGCCGGAATGGTTCGCCAAAACGCATCCGACGCGCAAGGTTCCGACCCGCGTCACCTGGATCGTGGGCATCGGGTCCGCGGCCATGGCGGGGCTGCTGGATATCACCGTGGTCGCCGAGCTGACCAATATCGGCATTCTCATGGCGTTCATCGTGGTGTCGGTCGCGGTCATCGTGCTGCGCCGCACCCGGCCCGATGAGCCGCGTGAGTTCACGCTCCCCTTCATGCCGGTCATTCCGCTGATCGGCATCGGCTTCTCGATCTATCTGATCTGGTCGCTGCCCTGGCAGACGTGGGCGCGGTTCGCGGTCTGGCTGATCGCCGGCCTGATCGTGTACTTCCTGTACTCCCGCACCCATTCCAAGCTCGAGAAGCCCAGTGCGGCCGGGATTTCCGCACCGCACTGAGCCGGCGGGCCTCAGGCCGGAACGGCGGCGGTGGCGCGCCGCCAAATCCGGTGCTGGGACAGCAATTCCGCGAACGTGTCGACGAACTGCCCCGGGGCCTCGGTCCCGGAGGCGGACGTGACGACCACGCCGTTCTCGGCGGCGAATTCGGTGTCGACGGCGATATTGGGCATGAGCCCGGCAATGCGGAGCAATGCCGCGCCGCCGCCGAAGGCCCCGATGGGTTTGGCGTGCTTGAACGCCTCCAGGACGAAGTGCACGGCCGAACCCATGCCGACGAGCACATCGGCCGACTTCGGTCCGCCCGCCACCAGGACGGCGTCGTAGAGCACCGAGGCCACGGTGGCCAGCGACTTGTCCACCGTGAGCGTGTCGCCGTCCCGGCCCTCGCCGGTGACCGAACCGCCGTGCGGGGCAATGACATCGACCACGGCGTCGCGGGCCATCAGCTGGGATCGGATGCCCAGCACCCCGTCCAGGTCCGCGCCGTCGGCCACCAGCAGGGCGATCTTGCGGGTCGCGATGCCGGCGTCGCCGGTGCCGATCTGGGACAGGGCGGGTGAGAGGACGGCCTCGGTCGTGTCGGCCTCGACCGGCGGGGTGGGCATGCCGAGTTCCCCGGCCACTCGCGCCGCCAGTTCCGCGTCGATGCGGACCAGGTGTTCGAGCACCCGCTCCCGGATGGCCGGGCGCGTCACCTTGCCCAGTTCGAAGGCGAAGGCGGACACGATGTGCTCGGCCTCGGGCGGGGACATGCTGCGCCAGAACATGCGGGGCTGCGAATAGTATTCGCGGAAGCTCTCGGCGCGCTGCCGGATCGCGGCGCCCGACATGCGTTCGGCCACATGCCGGAACACGCCCTCCTCGGCCAGCGCCGGACAGCCGCCGCCGATGGTGTTCTTGGTGTACGCCGCCTCGCCCTGCGGGATGGCGTGCTGGCCGTAGCCGTCCTGCTGATGGTTGCGGACATCGGCGATGGGCCGATTGACCGGCAGCTGCGCGAAATTCGGGCCGCCCAGCCGGATGAGCTGGGTGTCCAGATAGGAGAAGTTGCGCAGTTGCAGCAGCGGATCATCGCTGAAGTCGATGCCGGGCACCAGGTTCGCGGTGTGGAAGGCCACCTGCTCGGTCTCGGCGAAGAAGTTGTCCGGGTTGCGGTCGAGGACCAGGCGGCCGACGGGCTGTACCGGGACCTGTTCCTCCGGAATGATTTTGGTGGCGTCGAGGATGTCGAAGTCGAAGCCGAATTCGTTCTCATCCGGGATGAGCTGCACGCCCAGCTCCCACGCCGGATACTGGCCGGCCTCGATGCAGTCCCACAGGTCGCGGCGGTTGAAGTCCGGGTCCTGCCCGGCGACCTGCTGGCATTCCTCCCACAGCAGCGAGTGCACGCCGAGTTCGGGTTTCCAGTGGAACTTCACGAAGGTGGCCCGGCCCGCGGCGTTCACCAGCCGGAAGGTGTGCACCCCGAAGCCCTGCATCATGCGATAGCTGCGCGGCAGTGCGCGATCCGACATCAGCCACATGATGGCGTGCAGCGTCTCGGGTTGCTCGCCCACGAAGTCCCACAGGGTGTCGTGGGCGGAGGCGGCCTGCGGAATCTCGTTGTGCGGCTCGGGTTTCACCGCGTGCACGAAGTCCGGGAACTTGATGCCGTCCTGAATGAAGAAGACCGGGAAGTTGTTGCCGACCAGATCGTAATTGCCCTGGTCGGTATAGAACTTGGTCGCGAAGCCGCGCACGTCGCGCACCGTGTCGGCGGAGCCGCGGGATCCGGCCACCGTCGAAAACCGCACGAACACCGGGGTTTCCATGCTCGGATCGGTCAGGAAATGCGCGGTGGTGTACTCGCCGAGCCAGTCACTGTAGGGCTGGAAACTTCCGTAGGCGCCCGCGCCGCGCGCGTGCACCACCCGCTCCGGAATGCGCTCGTGATCGAAATGCGTGATCTTCTCGCGCGCATGGAAATCCGCGAGCAGCGTCGGCCCGCGCGCACCCGCCGACAGCGCGTCGTCGGTGTGGTCCACCCGCACGCCCTGCTGCGTGGTCAGCTTGCCCTGCTCGCGATCGACCCGGTACGCGTCCAGCTGCCGCTGTTTGTCGTTCGCTCCGTTCTCCATGCCGGTCACCCTTCGGTCTTGCGACGCCAGTCGCGCAGCGCATCGCGAATCCGGTCGAACAGCGCCAGCGGCGGCCCCGCGACGATATTCCCGACCATCGACTCCCCCGCCTGCGTATGCGGCCGGGTGGGCGCGACGGCCTCGGCCACCCGCACCGCGGTCGCCAGCCGCCCGCGATCCTCCTCGGACAGGCGCTGCCGCAGCTGCTCGAACTCCTCCTTCTCCTCCATCTCGGCGTGCTCGACCACCGCGAGGGCGAAGGTGTGGAATCGCTGCGCGAACTGCTCGTGCTGCACCCCCATGTCATAGAGCTCGACCAGCATCTGCTTGGCCTGCCCCTCCTCCTCCAGCCGGTGATCCACCACCGCGTCGGCGACGGCGGCCCGCCGCGACACCGGGTGCACCACTTCCTCTTCCGCGGCCTCGTGCACCACCAGCAACCGCACGAGCTCCTCGAACGGCTCCCGCCTGGCCTCCCCCGCCGCACTCTCCACCTGCTGGATCAACCCCTTGATCTGCTCGTGCTGCTCCAGCAGCAACACGACGACATCCTCTTTCGGCGCTGTGGTCATGGCCAACCTCCTCCGATCGGACAGTGCGAAGCGGCCGTCTCCGCACCGCCGCCATACCCGCCCCTCGGCCACTCACACGTGAATCCGGAATTCTTCCCCGATATCATCCACACCCTTGACGGGTATGGATCGCCGGTCGGACGGGCGGAGTGAACGCCAATGACCGCAGTTCCACTTCACCCCGGATGTCCCGGACGAGTCGCTCGCACCGGCGCTGCGCGACGAGATCAGGACCTGGACCGGCCTCGTCGCCGAGTTCTGCCGTTGAGGCCGTCGCGGCGTCACCCGTGGGTGCGCTCGATGGCCGCGGCTATGCGGGGGCGCAGGGCGGCGGCGGGGATGACGGCGTCCACGGAGCCGACTTCCACGGCGCGTTGGATGCTGTGGATGCGGTCGAATTCGGTGGCGAGGGCGGAGAGGTGTTCGGCGCGGACCTGGGTGCGCAGATCGGCCAGTTCGGTGGTGAGGTCGGCGCGTTTTTCGGGGGTGTCGGTGGTGGCGATGCGGTCTTCGAGGGTGCGGATGCGGGGGTCGGCGGCGGTGCGGGCGTCCACGGTGCGGGAGAAGACGACCGCGGCCGCGGGGGCGCCGCCGATCACCGAGGCGTAGGAGCCTTCCACGGCCAGGACCGTCATGGCGGGGTTGAGGGCCTTGGAGAAGACCACGAAGGCGCCGCCGTGATAGCGGGAGATGACGGTGAAGACGATGGGGCCCTCGAAATTGACTACGGCGCGGCCTATTTCGGCGCCGTATTCGAGCTGGATGCGGCGCATGGATTCCGGGGAGCCGTCGAAGCCGGAGAGGTTGGCCAGGACGACCAGGGGGCGGTTGCCGCTGGCGGCGTTGATGGCGCGAGCCACCTTTTTCGACGACAGCGGGAACAGGGTTCCGCCGGTGAAGGATTCGGGGCCGTCGGCGGGCGGGAAGCCGTGGCGGGCGACCGGGCGGGATTCGATGCCGATCAGGCAGACCGGGCGGCCGTCGATGCGGGCGTCGGCGACCACGGCGGTTTCGGCCTCGGCCATATCGGCCCAGCGTTCCAGCAGGGGGTGGTCCTGGTCGGAGACGGCGCGCAGGACGGCGCGAATCGAGAAGGGCTTCTTGCGATCCGGGTTCGCGGTCGCGGAGAAGATGGCGCCGACGGTGGTGAATTCGCTGTCGGGGTGTTCGTGGGGGTAGACGGTGACGTCGCGGGTGACGGGGTCGGTGGTGGGGGCGCGGCGGGGACCGGATTCGCCCGCCGCCACGTAGGTGTGGGCATAGTGGGCCATCAGGATGTCCTGTGCGGCGGCGAGATTCGGCGCGAAGTACTGGGCCTGGCCATTGGGTCCCATGACGCGGGCGTAGCCGCCGATGCCGAAATTGTCCTCGGCCGAGACGCCGCCGGAGAAGTCCAGGGACTGCTTGCCGGTGAGCACCATGGCCGAGGCGGGCGTCATGACGAGAATGCCCTTGGTGTGCATGAGCATGGTGGCCTCGGCGTTCCAGTACGGCTGCGCGCCGACATTGATGCCCGCCACCACGATATTGATCTCGCCGCCGGCCTGGGTGAACCGCACGATGCGGCGCAGCGCCCGCGCCACCCAGTCCATGTTCTCGGTGCCGGAGTCCATGGCGATGCGCGCGCCCGCCGAGATGGCGTACCAGTCCACCGGAATCCCTTGCTGTTCGGCCAGATCCAGCGCGGCCACGATGCGGGCGCACTCCGGTTCCGACACCGCGCCCAGCGCCGCGTGCGGATCGCCGAGCAGCACGATGCGCCGGATGCCCTCGGGATGCAGCGCGGTGGGCGTGCTGACCGCGCCGACCACGATGCCGGCCCGGTTGAGCCCGCGCGGCCGATCCACCTCGGCCAGCGCGTCCCCGGCCAGGTCGAGTTCGGTGTAGCTGCCGTCGGGCCCGGTCAGCAGGTCGATCAGCTCGTAGGGGTACACCGCGCCGCGGCGGCGGGTACGCAGCACCTTGCGGTGGTAGTCGTCCAGCGGCGGCAGCGGCTGCTCCGGCGGGGCGCCGACCGTGACCTCGGTGCCGCCGTCGCGGGCGGACCGCAGCCGCGCCATGCGCAGGTCGTGCGATCCGTCGGCGCGGCGCACCCGGCCGTGCACGACGATCTCGCCGAGGCCCGCGCGCACGATATGCGGTGCGGCCGTGCGCAACCACTCGGCCAGCAGTTCGGGCTCGGCCTCGATGACCGGGCGCACATCGAGCCAGATGGAATTGGGTTCGAGCCGGGTGCCGGAGGGGTCGAGTTCGCGGCGCGCCCGCGCGATGGCCTCGGCGCAGCCTTCCAGGATGGCCTCCGCGCCGCGCACGCCGACGATCGCCCCGGTCTCGTCGCGAACCGGTTCGAAGCGCCGCACCTGCGCCATGGCGACGAGCCGCTGATCGGACGAATTCTGTTTCGCCTCGATGTGATACAGCATCGAATCCGCCGCGGCGGGCAGCCGGTTCAGGTGGAATTCGCGCAGCCGCCACAGGTGCAGGCGTCGCGCGACCAGCGGGTGCACGCCGCGGATCACGCTGTCCTCCACCAGCTCTCCGTCCCGGCGGCGGAAGGTGTAATGCTCCACCGGCCCGTCCTCGGCGGGCGGCACCGCCACGGTGATGCGCCGCGCCTGCTGCGCTATCCCGGTGGCGCGCAGGGCGTTCAGCAGTTCCTCCGCGCGCTCGGGCACCGAGCCGGGTCCATCGGGCCAGGCCAGCAGCAGGTCGACGACCGGCACGTGATTCTCCGGTCCGGCGGCCAGGATGGCGTTCACCCCGGCGACCAGTGAGCTGTCGTCACCGGAGCGCAGATCCGCCATCCGGCCGATACCGGCGACGCAGACGGTGGGCACCGTGTGACGCGGCCGCAGCTCGAGCTGGTAGTCGCAGGTCGCGAAGACGCGCCCGCCGACCACCAGGGTGCGCACCGAACCCAGCTGCTGCTCGCCGTAGCGGCGGCGGCACAGCACCTCCAGCAGCGGCTGATCGGGCACGAAACCCTGCTGCCGCAGCCGCGCCAGCACGATGCCGTCGAGGGTTTCGGGCACCTCGGCGAGCGCGGCGAGGCGCTCGGCGCGCTCGCGGGAGGCCGGAATGGCGGCCAGGGCGCGCAATTCGTCGGCGGCCGCGGCCAGCAGGGCGGTGCGCGCCGCCTCGGCCTCCGGATGCAGGTACCAGCGGGAGACGACGCTGCGCGCCAGGTCCGCGGGCAGCGGCGCGCGCCCGCCCAGCACGGTGATGAGCCGCTCCAAGGTGGCGCGCACGGGCTCGCTCGCGGGCGCCGGATCGCCCAGCCACATCTTCAGCAGTTCTTGCACGGTGTGCACATGGGCGTCGAAGTTCTTGGCGGCCAGCACGATCCGGTACACGGCCTGCTCGAGCTCGGGCGTGCGGGTGAAGCCGCCGACCCCGTAGCGGTGCAGCGCGCTGGTCAGCGCCTGCCGGAATCCGGCCGACAGCGCGCCGCGGTTCACGTCCAGGCTCTGCAGGTAGATGTGCAGCTGTTCGCGGCGGCTGCGATGGGAGTCGGCTTCGGGCCGGGAGTCGCACAGTTCGGCGATATCGCAGAACGATTCTAGGATCTCGCATTCGGCGGCGTGCACCTCGCCGGCCTCGGCGGCCAGCGCGGCGCGATCGCGCAGGTACTGCGCCAGCGCGCCCTCGGGGCCGGTCGAGCGATCGAAACCCAGGACGGTCCAGTTGATTTCGCTGAGGGTCGCCAGCGCCGCGGCGGTCAGCGGCGGCTCGAGGAGCGCGGGCAGCAGCAGATCGACGGGCTCGGCCGACTCGGCGTCGGCGGCCTCGCCCAGCGGTTCCAGCTGCGCCAGCAGCGTTCCGGTGGCGACCTGACTGCCCACCGAGACCAGCAGCGCCCGCACCCGGGCGTCGAAGGGCGCCGGGATCACGGTCTCCATCTTCATGCTCTCCAGCACCAGTACCGGTGCGCCCGCGGCGATCTCGGCGCCCGCCGCCACCGGTGTGGCCACCACCAGCGCCGGGGCCGGCGCGCGCACCGCGCCGCCCTCGTCGCGGCTGACCCGGTGGGTGACACCGTCCACCTCGACCACCTGCACGATTCCGTGTGTGGCGGTGACGATCCGATAGCTGCGCTCCCCCACGGTCAACCGGCTCGAATACCGGTCGCGCCGCAGGAAATCCACATCGAAGCGCGCGTCGCCGTCGATGCCGATCCGGAATCGCGCGGGCCCGATCCGCTCCGCGGTCACGCGATGGCCGCGACCGGCCAGTTTCACCTCGACCGCGCGGACCGGTTCGTCCAGCAGCTGCGGTCGGCCGCCGCGCCCGGTCTCCCACAATCGGATCCGGCGCGCGGCCTCGTCGTCCTCGTAGCCGGCGATGGCCGCGGCGGCCAGGGCGATGCCGGTGTGATGCGGCGCGATGAGCTCACCCGCGCCGCGCGCCCGGTCGACCCAGCGGGTGTCCGCCGTCGCCGCCACCACCTCGGGGGCCTCGAGCAGCGACATGAGCAGGCTCTTGTTGGTCGCGCCGCCCTCGATGACCACGGTGGTCTCGGCCACCGCGCGCCGCAGCCGCGCCAGCGCCTCGCCCCGATCCCGGCCGTAGGCAATGATCTTCGCGATCATGGAGTCGAAATCCGGTGGGATCTCATCGCCCTCGACGACCCCGGTGTCGATGCGAATGCCCGGTCCGGCCGGCCAGCGCAGCAGTTCGATCCGCCCCGGCGCGGGCGCGAAGTCGCGGTCGGGATCCTCGGCATTGAGCCGCGCCTCGACGGCGTGCCCGCGCTCGACCGGTCGCTCCCCGGTCAGCGGCAGTCCCGCCGCCACCTCCAATTGCGCCTTGACCAGGTCGATTCCGCACGTCACCTCGGTGACCGGATGCTCGACCTGCAGGCGGGTGTTCACCTCCAGGAAGGCGAACAGGCGTTCCTGCGGCTGGTACAGGAACTCCACCGTCGCGGCCCCGCAGTAGCCGACCTTGGCGACCAGCCGCTCGGCCGATTCCTTGAGCTGCGCGATCTGGGCGGCGTCCAGCAGCGGCGACGCCGACTCCTCGATGATCTTCTGATTGCGCCGCTGCACCGTGCAGTCGCGCACGCCCAGCGCCCACGCCCCGCCGTGCGCGTCCGCGATCACCTGCACCTCGATATGACGCGCACCGGTGACCAGCCGCTCCAGGAACACCGTCGGATTGCCGAAGGCGCGGGCCGCCTCCTCCCCGGTGCGCGCGTAGGCCTCCCGCAACTCCGCGGGCGTGGTCACGATGCGAATCCCGCGCCCGCCGCCGCCCGCGGTCGCCTTCAGCATGAGCGGGTACCCCACCTGCTCGGCCACGTCCAGGGCCGCCTCCAGGGTCTCCACCGGCCCGCGACTCCACGCCGCGACCGGCACCTCGGCCGCCTCGGCCAGCAGTTTCGCCCCGATCTTGTCGCCCAGCGCCCGCATGGCCGCGGCGCTGGGCCCGATGAAGGTCACCCCGGCGCGGTCGCACACCTCCACGAACGCGGGCTCCTCGGCCACGAAACCCCAACCGGGCCAAGCCGCCTCGGCCCCGGTGGCGATCAGCGCCCGCTCCAGGACCTCCAGGTCGAGATAGGGCCGCGCGGCGGCCGGTCCCAGGCAGTGACTCTCGTCGGCCTCCCGCACGAATCCGGCGTGCCGCTCCCCCTCGGTGTAGAAGGCAATGGTCCGCAAGGGTTCCCGGTCCCGGTGCTCGGCATTGAACTCGCGCACCGCATGAATCAGCCGTCGCGCTGCTTCACCGCGATTGACAATGGCGATACGCGTGAACATGGAGACTCCTCCAATAATGAGCGGGATTTCGTCGACTTCGACAAAGAGAGTTCCGATCGGCGACGCCGCCGCGGCCACCGAGAAATATCATTCCCGCGATCGGCTCGCCAACCCCTACCCGCTGCTCCCCACCCCTATCCGAACCCCGTTGCGCCGCAATACACCTGCGTGACCAGCAACGAGAGGAAATCCCGAAACAGGGGTGAGAATTATCAATTCACCGCGCGATCGGCCGACCCCTATCGCGGGACGGCCGTCATATCGACCACTGCGCCGCGAGCGCGGACAGGATTCGCGTTTCGGTCCGCACATCGTCGCCGCGGGGTCCGGTGCACCGAACTCGTGGAGGAGGGGAGAGTTCGGCGCACCGTCCGGTTCGCTACCAGGCCATATTGGCGTAGCTCACCAGGGTGTCCTGGCTCTCCTGCGACAGCTTCCAGGTGCCGCCGATGTTCTTCCAGGTCAACGGGATCGGGAAGGTGTAGGAGCCGAGACGGCTGTTCAGGGTGGCATGGAGGACATCGCCGTCCACGGTGACCGGGCCCGAAACATCCCAGGAGTAGCCGGGAATGCGGTTGATGGTCTGGCCGACCACCGCGATCGACGCGGCATCGCCGGACTCGAGCTCGGCGGCCGAGCCATTGAGCGCGGCCTGCAGCTTGCCCTGAAGTTCACCCGGGCTCGGCGTGGCCGGAGCGGCGACGGCGGCGGGAGCGGTGACGACGACGACGGCGGCGACCGGGGACAGCAGGGCGGCGGTCGCCAGCGAGGCCGCGACGAGTGAACGGATCATGGGGTAAAACTCCTCTTAGGTAGGTAAGCCTAAGCATATTGCACGATATCGGCGGCCGGTCAACCACCCGAATCCCGAAAAGTGACGCATCAGGCAGTCGCGGGGGCCGGGGGCCGGGCCGGCAGGTGCAGGTGCGGCCACTGCCGGATATCGCGCCGCAACTGCCGATCATGGGTGGCCACCACCACCGCCGCGGCACTCGCCCGCAGCGCCTCGGTGAGCTCGTCCACCAGCGCGATGGACAGGTGGTTGGTCGGCTCGTCGAGCAGCAGCAGATGCGGGCGCGCGGCCAGCGCGCACGCCAGGTCGAGCCGGCGCTGCTGCCCCATGGACAGCTCGCCCAGCCGCTTGTTCGCGTCTTCGCCCGACAGCACGCCGAGTTCGGCGAGATCGACGACCTCGTCGGCGGCGAGCAGGCCGCCCGACACCAGACCGGCGGTGAACGCGGCGTAGGCGTCCCGGGCCCGGCGTTGCGGTTGTTGCGCGGATTCCTGGCGCAGCAACCGGATTCGCGCCCGGCGCGCCCGGTGCACGGAACCGGTGGTGGGTTCCAGCGTCCCGGCGAGCACCTCCAGCAACGTCGACTTGCCCGCGCCATTGGCGCCCGTGATCACCAGCCGGTCACCGGAATCCAGTGTCACGCCGACCGGTGCGCGCAGCCGCTGATCCACCGTCACCTCCTCGGCGCGGATCAGGGTCACGCCGGGCCGGGAAGGCATGGCGGGCATGGTGAATCGCCGTGGCGGCGGCGGTCCGTCGACGCTGTGCCGGTCCAGGGCGTCCTGGCGGCGATGGACCGCGCGGGTGAGGGCGCCCGCGCGAGTGGCGCGCTGGTGTTTCCCGGTGCCCTTGTCCGGCCGCCAGCCCGTGACCAGGCGGTCCTGGGCCGCGGTCAGATCCTGGGCGAGCCGCTCGGCCTCGGTGCGCTGCTGCTTGTACTCCTGCTCCCAGCGTTCCCGTTCGGCCGCACGGCCTTTCCGGTATCCGGCATAGCCGCCGCCGTAGACGCGCGGGCGGCCGTCGCGGGTGGGATCGAGATCGATGATGGTCTCCGCCACATCGGACAACAGCGCCCGGTCGTGGCTCACCAGCACCACGCCGCCGGCGAAGCCGCGCAGCGCCGCGGTGAGGAATTCCAGTGCGGCACTGTCGAGATGGTTGGTCGGCTCGTCCAGGAGCAGGAAATCGTGTCCGGCGCCGAGCATTACGGCCAGGCGCACCCGATATCGCTGTCCCACCGACAGCGTCGCGAGCGGGCGCCGCCGGTCGGTGACGGCGCCGAGTCCTTCGAGCGCGACTTCCACCCGCCGGTCGGCGTCCCAGGCGTCGAGCAGTTGTACGAGATCCAGTGCGGCACTGTATTCCTCGTCCGCGCCCGGCCACTCCGCGGTGAGCGCCGCCGTCGCCGCGTCCAGCCGCTCCAGCGCGGCCCGCGCCGGGGCGAGCTGTTCGTCGATGACATCGCCGATGCTGCGCTCGTCGTGATCGGGCAGCTCCTGCGTCGCCAGCGCCAACGTGCCGATCCGCTGCACCGCACCGGAATCCGGGGCGAGCTCCCCGGCCAGCACGTGCAGCAGCGTGGATTTGCCGCGGCCGTTCTCGCCGACGATCGCCCAGCGCGAGCGCGGCGACACCTTCAGGTCGACGCCGTCGAGCACGAGGTGGCCGCCGCGCTCCACGCGCACAGCCGAACAGGTCAATTGCGCCCGCTCACGGGCGGGCTGAGTCCAGATGGTCATGGTCTTCCTCCGGGCACGCCCGTACCCCGCGAAGAATCGCGAAAAAGAGAATGGCGTGCCGTGATTCGATGAGTCGCGCGCACCTCGGCGCGTCAGGACGTCACGAGACGGTCCCGCACGGCTCGCTCAGGCGGTGCGGGACTCGAGGGAATCAGAGGTAGAACTGGTAGCTCACGGGACCGACCCTAACAAGGGTCGCCGGTGACCGGCCAGCGAATATTCCCGTGACCGCCGCCACCCCGCTCCGGACCGGGCGCGAGTGGACGCGGCCCGGCTCCGTGGCCGACCATGGGCAGATGTCGCTCAGCACGTACGAAGCCGATCTGTTCGAGACCTCCCGAGGTCGCCTGGAGGCGATCGCCTATCGGCTGCTGGGTTCGGCGAGCGATGCGGAGGACGCGGTGCAGGACACGTACCTGCGCTGGCACGCCGCGGACCGGGAGCTCATCGAGACGCCCGCGGCGTGGCTGACGAAGGTGCTCACCAATATCTGCCTCAATCAGCTCACCTCGGCGCGCGCCCGGCGGGAAACCTATGTGGGGCAATGGCTTCCCGAACCGGTGCTGGCCGGTGACCGGATGCTGGGCCCGGCCGACACCGCCGAGCAGCGCGAATCGGTCTCCATGGCCATGCTCACCGTCATGGAGCGGCTCACCCCCAATGAGCGCGTGGTGTACGTGCTGCGCGAGGCGTTCGGCCACTCCCATCGCGAGATCGCCGAGATCCTGGACCTCACCGAGGTGAACTGCCAGCAGATCTACCGCCGCGCCAAACAGCATGTCGGCAGCGAGCGCACCCGCACCACGGTCGACGCCGAGGCCGCGCGCAAGATCGTCGAGGAGTTCCTGGCCGCGGCGCTCAGCGGCGATACCGAGCCGCTGATCCGGCTGCTCACCGACAATGCGTTCAGCATCGCCGACGGCGGCGGCAAGGTGCACGCGCGCCGGACCCCGGTCCTGGGCGTCGCCCGGGTCGCCCGCTACCTGCACAACCTGTTCCATCCCAACGCCGCCAAGCAGGCACTGGTCGACGGCGTCCCGAGCATCTACGCCGTCGAGATCAACGGCGGGCCGGGCGTGCTGCTCGAGATCGGCGGGCAGGTGTACGGCGTCTTCGGCATCGACGCGACCGCCGACGGCGTCGCGGCGATCCATATCCAGGTCAACCCGGACAAGCTGGTGCACATCAAGCGTCAGTGGGCCGCCGCCGGGCCTCAGCGGCCCTACCGCACGGGGTGGTGACCCACATCACAACGCTTTCCTGTCAGGGTTCGGGCAGCTGTCCGGTTCAGGGTGTGAGTCCAACCCGATAGGAGCCAGCCATGAAGCACCGCATCGTCGTCCTCGGAGCCGGGTACGCCGGAGCCATCACCGCGGGCCGCCTCGCCAAGCGGCTGCACCGCGACGACGTCGAGATCACCATCGTGAACGCCGATCCCGACTTCGTGGAACGCGTGCGCATGCATCAGCTCGCCAGCGGCCAGGACCTGCCGCGGCGGCCGTTGCGCGAGATCTACGCGGGCACCGGCGTGCGGGTCCGGATCGCGCGGGTCACCGCGGTGGACGCGGACCGCAAGACCGTGGAGCTCACCGGTGAGCGCGGCGCCGAGACCCTCGGCTACGACACCCTCGTGTACGCCCTGGGCAGCACCATCGCCGACTACGGCGTTCCCGGTGTCGCCGAGTTCGCGCACAATGTCGCGAGCAAGGCGGCCGCGCTGCGGGTGCGCGAACGGCTGAACGAGCTGGCGCCGGGTGCGCGGGTGCTGATCGTGGGCGGCGGCCTGACCGGCCTCGAGGTGTCCGCGGAGATCGCCGAGTCGCGCCCGGACCTGAAGGTCGCGATCGCCGCCCGCGGCGGTCTCGGCGATTGGCTGGACGAGAAGGCGCAGCGCTACCTGCGCGCCGCCTTCGACCGCTTCGGCATCACCCTCCACGAGCAGACCGAGGTCACTCGCGTGGCAGCGAACGGCGTTGTCACTCCGGACGGGGAGATTCCGGCCGAATTGACCGTATGGACCGCGGGTTTCGAGGTGCACCCGATCGCGGCCGCCAGCACCCTGGAGGTATCCGGAAACGGGCGGATCGTCGTCGACGCCACGCTGCGCTCGGTCTCGCATCCGGATGTGTACGCCTTCGGCGACTCCGCGTTCGTCATCGGGGAGGGCGGCAAGCCGCTCCGGATGGGCTGCGCCACAGCGATTCCCATGGCCTGGCAGGGCGCCGACGCCCTCGCCGCGCGCCTGACCGGCCGCAAGGTTCCCGATGCCCCGATCGGCTATGCCAAGCAGTGCATCAGCCTGGGCCGCCGCGATGCCGTCATCCAGCATGTGACACCCGAGGATCAGCCCACGACCAAGGTGACCACGGGCCGCATGGGTGCGCGCATCAAGGAACTCATCTGCGCGTCGACGGTGTGGAGCGTCAACCACCCGACCCTGATGCTGCCCAGCCGTCGCCGCCACCTCGTGACGGCGCGCGAAGCGCAGACCACTGTCGTCGCCGGGTGACGGGCTCGCGCCGCTCACTCGGCGGCGGACAGCTCGCTCTCCCACTCGTTCGGATGGCCGTGCAGGGACGGGTCGTAGAGCACCACGAACCGGAATCGCTGGGGCGCCGATAGTGGAAACGGGCCGACGGCCAGCTCCTCGGAGGTGTAGCGATCATCGCTCATGGTGCGCACCCAGGTCGGCGTCCCACCCTGCCGGTCGATCCACTTCTGAAAAACCGACCGCGACGGTTTTGCCGCCATGATCACCGACAGCAACGGCAACTCCTCGAGTTCGCCGGTGGTCGACACAAACCGCAAGCCGTCGCTCATACCCGTGATCCCCTCATCTGGCGGCACACCGAACAGGCCGTGCCGTTTGCTACACCGTCGCCCCACAGCTCACCAAGGCGCTCCGCGCAGGTCAATCCCCGGTGTCCATTCGTCCGAGTCCAGCGGCATTGACGAGGCGGGCGGCAGCGGCCGGATCAGGACCCGCGCAGGAGATCACCCGCGCCCGTATCCAGTGCCGTTAAGCTGGCGAAATCGACTCACCGCAGAGTTCCCGGGAGGTCGCCGCCGAGGCTCGGCCGGGCGGCGGGACTGCGGCCTGGCTGTGCTTCGCGGGTTGCCTGATAGCGGTGTTCATGCAGATGGTCGACGGGACCATCGTGACCACGGCGCTGCCGCGGATCACCGCGGATCTGGGGGCGTCGGCGCAGGCGCAGTTGCTGGTGGTGTCCGGGTATGCGCTGGCGTTCGCGTGCACGCTGCTCACGGCGGCGCGGCTCGGGGAGCTGGTGGGGCGGCGGGCCATGTTTCTGGGGTCGGTGGTGGGGTTCACCGCGGCGTCGGTGTGGTGCGGGATGGCGGGGAGCGCGGGCGAGCTGGTGGCGGCGCGGGTGGTGCAGGGCGGGGCGGCGGGCGGCATGGCGGCGCAGACCATTGCCATTGTGGGAGCGAGCTTTCCGCGCAGCAGGCATGCGCAGGCGTTCGCCATGTACGGGGCGGTGGCCGGATTCGCGGGGATGGTGGGGCCGATTCTGGGTGGGGCGCTGGTGACGGCGAATGTGTTCGGGCTGGGATGGCATTCGATATTCCTGATCAATGTGCCGCTCGGGCTGATCGCGTTCGGGCTGGCGCTGCGCTATCTGCGCCTGGGGCGGCCGCAGCGGCGGGAGCGGCTGGATCTGCCCGGGGCCGTGCTGTCGGGAGCGTGCCTGTTCACCTTGCTGGTCGCGCTCACCGATATCCAGCAGAACGGCTGGCGGGCAGGGCCATTGGCGATGATCGCGGTGGCGGTGGCCGGAGCGGCGGTGTTCGTGGCGCAGCAGCGGCAGGCCGCACGGCGGGGCGGGGCCGCGCTGGTGCGATTCGATGTTTTCGGCGACCGTGGCTTCACACTGGGATCGGTGCTGATCACCGTGTTCTTCGGCTTGTTCACGGCGTTCGTGCTCGCCATCTCCATCACTTTGCAAGAGGTGCTGCGGTTTTCGCCGTGGCAGACCGGATTGCTCATGACCCCGTTCGCGATCGGCGCCTGTGCGGGCGCGCTCGCCTCACCGATGCTGGTGCGGCGCTGGGGAATTCGCGTGCTGGCGGCGGGGATCGCCGGATTCGGCGCCTGGGTCGCCATCGGGGCCGGATACCTCCACCTCACCGGCGGCGCGCTATCGGTGCCGCTGGTGGTCGGTCCGGTCGTGCTGGCGGGGCTCGGGGTCGGATTGTTCTCCGTGCCCTTGCAACCGGTCATTTTGTCCGGCCTGGATCAGCGGCAGCTGGATGCCACCTCGGGGCTGGTGCCGACCATCGAGCAGATCGGGAACGCGCTGGGGCTGGCGCTGCTGAGTGCGGTGTTCTTCCGGGCGCACACGCTGTCCGGCAGCGTCACCATGTTCGCGGCCATCGCGGTGGTGGCGATCGCCACCGGTGCCCTGACCCTCGCCCTGCCCGAACCGGCGGATCGGCGCTGACTCGCTACACCCCGAGAGCGCCCGCGAACAGCGGCCAGGAGTTGTGCAGATCGTCCTCCCAGTACGGCCAGGCGTGCGTGCCGTCGCGATGCACCACGGTGGCCGGGATGCCGAGGGCCGCCAGCCGGTCGGTCAGCGATGCGGTGCATTGCCGGACAACGGCTTCCATGACGCCACCGATCGCCATCCGGTCCGCCAGCCGGGCGGCGTCACCCGCGATGGAGGGCGCGGCGAGGGTGTCGTGCACGCCCGGCGCGCCATTGCCCGCCGAAATGTACAGCGCCACACCGCGCAGCCGGTCGGCATTGAGGACCGGATCGTGGGCGCTCCAGGCCGGATTGTCGGCCGCGCCCCACATATTGTCGGCATTCGCGCCGAACAGCTGCAGCTGCGAGTGCACGTAGAAGCGGGCGAGCGGGTCGCTGGTGCGCGGGCAACCGCTGTAGGAGCCCACCGCCTGGAACCGGCCCGGGGCCTCGATGGCCAGATTCAGCGCCGAGGTCGCCGACATCGACGTTCCGGCAACGGCATTGCGGCCGGTCATGCCGAAATGCGAGTCCAGCAGCGGCTGCAGTTCGTCGATCAGGAAGGCCGACCACTTGTTGCGGCCCAGGACCGGATCGTCGGACATCCAGTCGGTGTAGAACGAGGCGCGCCCGCCGATCGGCTGGATCACATTGACCGGTTTGTCGGCGAAGAACCGGGCGGCATCGGTGCGATTGGTCCAGGGACCGCCGGATTCGCCGCCGTCGACGGCATTGAGCAGATACAGCGCGGGGGCGGGGCCGCCCGGATGCGAGACCCACACCGGGATCGCCCGGCCCATGGCCGCCGAATAGACGACGACCTCGAACTGGCGGCCGCCGAGCGGGCGGACTTCGAGAATCGCGGATCCGGGATCGGCAGCAGCCGGTAGCGGCAACAGGGCAGCGAATGCCGAAACGAAGACGATCAGGCAGCGCGCGAGCCGATGCATGAATGGAGTATCGCGCGAGAAGGAGTGATTTCCTGTGATCAACGGGCGTGTTCATCGGCGGAATGTATGCGCAACGCCGTAATTTCCCCCGCTTCCGGACCTTCGACGTGCATTCGCTCAGCAATAGCCCATCGCAGCCTGCGCGGCAGATCCGGCGCAAACCGGGTGAAGTACGCGAACAGCCAGTCGGTACGGCCCACCAGGAAGGGGAAGTCGGTGGTCATCATTGGGCGCAGCACCAGCATCGGCACCGGCGCGTCCAGGGGATGGAAGTCGCGATTCCACAGTCCCGGCACCGCGCAGCCCGGATAGAACTGCCCGAGCATCAAGCCCTGGGCGACCACCTCGGTCTTGCGCGCCCGATGCACGGCATCGATCAGGTCGTAGCGGGTGAGTTCCGGGAATGCGGTGATGAGCGTCGACCGCGCCGCGCCCGCCGGATCCTCCCGCCGCAGGCCGCCGTACACCTCGACCGCGTCCTCGACGATCTCGTGCAGTCCCTCCATCGGCAGGGCGTCGCCGCCGGCGGCGCATCCGGCCCAGACGAGTTCCCGTGCGGCACTGTGCCGCATGAACGGGCACACCGGTCCCGGCCGGCCCAGGTCCGGATGCGGTTGCAGCAGATGGTCCGCCATCCACTGCGTGAGCACCGCGGCCGCCGGTCCCTGCCGCACCCAGTCCTGCGGGTCGGCGTACACATTGCACCAGCGCACGCCCGAGCGCGCTCCGGTCCTCATCGCGCGTCCTCGCGGTCCAGATGGGCGGCGAGCAGCGGGCCGATGACCGCCACCACATCGGCATTGCAGAGCTGGGCGTGGGTGGCGTCCACCGGATGCTCGATGAGCACACCGGTGACATGGGGCCGCCAGATCTGCGCGTCGAGCAGTTCGGTGACCCCGCGGGTGGCCGAGAAGTACAGCAGGTCACCGTCGAAGACGCCGGGCCGGTATCCGTGTGAGAGGCGCACGCCGTCGGCGTAGCCGCGATGCAGGCGGGTCAGCTGGTCGGCGGTCAGTCCGGTGCCGAACGACGGTGCGGCGGCGGCCAATTCGGCGGCGGCCTGCTCGGCGGTGAGGTCGGCGAGCGCATCGCCGTCCTCGGGTTCGTCGCCGAGCAGATGGGTGAGCAGATCGCGCATGCGCGGCACCGGCGGTGGCGGCATGTCGTCGGGGAAGATGACGCTGTCGAGCATGGCCAGGGTGGCGACGGTGTGGCCGCGGGCGCGCAATCGCACGGCGATGGCGTGCGCGATCTGCCCGCCCAGCGACCAGCCCAGCAGATGGTAGGGACCGTCCGGCCACACCCGCACGATCTCGTCGGCGTACAGGTCGGCGAGCTCGTCGATGCCGGCATCGGCGCGCGGTGCGCCCTCGAGCGTCAGGGCTTGCAGCCCGTACACGGGGCGATCGGTCACCTGGCGCGCCAGGCCGGAATAGCACCAGGCCAGCGGGACGGCCGAGTGCACGCAGAACAGGGGCGGTCGTGATCCATTGCGGCGCAGGGTGAGCACCACGCCGAGCGCATCACCGGGGGCGTCGTCGCCGGCGGCCAGGCGCGCCGCCAGCTCGCGCACAGTCGGGGCGGCGTAGAGCCAGCGCACCGTCACCGGCAGGGCGGTGGCGGCGCCGAGTTCGGCCGAAAGCGCCACGCCCAGCAGGGAATTCCCGCCGAGTTCGAAGAAATCGTCGTCGAGGCCGACCCGCTCGGCGCCGGTGATCGCGGCGAACTGCTCCGCGACCAGGCGTTCCAGGTCGGATTCGGGGGCACGATAGGGCCGCTCCCCCGCCGGCGGCTCGGGCAGTGCGGAGCGGTCGACCTTGCCGTGCGCGGTGACCGGCAGCCGATCCAGGTCGACCAGCTGCGCGGGCACCAGCGCGGCCGGCAGCACGTCGCGCAGGCGGCGGATGATATCGGCGTGGTCGAGCCGGACCCCCTGCGCGGCAACGACATATCCGATCAGCCGCAGGCCGCGCGGCCCGGTGTGGGCGGTGACCACGGCGTGCGCGATCTCGGGCAGTCCGGTCAGCGCCGCCTCCACCTCCGCCGGTTCGGCGCGGCGGCCGCGCACGCTCAGCTGGTCGTCGCCGCGGCCGAGGAATTCGAACCCGCCGCCCGCGCCCGCGCGGACGAGATCGCCGGTGCGGTAGACGCGTTCGCCGGTACCGGACGGATCCGCGACGAAACGCTCGGCTGTCGCACCCGGTCGTCCCCGATAGCCTTGCGCCACACCGGGACCGCCCAGGTACAGCTCGCCGCGGCCACAGCGCGGGACGGGACGCAGCCGGTCGTCGAGCAGCAGCGCCCGCACGCCGGGCAGCGGCGGGCCGATGGGCACCGGGTCGCCGGCTGTCAGGGCATCGGATTGCGTTGCCATGACCGTGGTTTCGGTGGGCCCGTAGCCATTGAACAGCCGCAGCGCCGGAGCCCAGCGGCCGATCAGGTCGGCCGAACAGGCTTCACCGCCCACCACCGCGACCCGCAATCCCGGAACCTGCGCCGGGGTCAGGGTCGCCAGTACCGCCGGGGTGGTGAGGAAGTGGGTGATCGCGGCCGTGCGCAACAAGGTGGCCAGGTCCGCTCCGGCGATCACCGACGGCGGTTCGACGATCAGCCGGGCTCCCGCCGCGAAGGCGGCGAGCAGTTCCAGCAGGTGCGCGTCGAACGAGGGAGCGTGCGCGTGCAGAACACGTGAATCCGGTGCCACGCCATAATGTCCGACGATGTAATCGGTCAGGGGGCCGAGCCCGCGGTGCGTGACCGCCACGCCTTTCGGCACGCCCGTGGTGCCCGAGGTGTGGATCAGATAGGCCGGGTTGTCGGGCCGCAGCGGCCGGGTGCGCTCGGTATCGCCGACGGGCTCGCCGGACCGCTGCCGCACCCGCGCCAGCGTGCCCGGATCGTCGAGCGACAACCAGGCGGGTCCGGGGGGCAGCGCGGGCCGGGCGGAGTCCACGGTCAGCCCGAGGCGTGCGCCGGAATCGGCGACGATGGCGGCCGATCGGCGGACCGGGCCGCCGGGATCGACCGGTGCGAAGGCGGCCCCGGTCTTCGCCACCGCCCACAGCGCCAGTACCGATTCGGCCGAACGCGGCACCGCCACCAGCACGACATCGCCGGGACCCGCGCCCGATTCGATCAGCTCGCGCGCCCACCGCGAGGACAGCTCGTCCAGCTCACGGTAGGTCCACGTGCGGGAACCGTCCTGTACCGCAACCCGATCCGGCGCCCACGCCCGATCACCGGCGCCGATCAGCCTGGTGCGCAGCAGATCCGGCAGCAGCCGATCGGCAGACCCGGCTGCCGCGACCGGTATCGCGCGGTCCGGATCCAAGGTCCGCACCACCCGCTGCGGCTCGGCGAGGAACTCGTCGAGGTACCGCAGGAATCGCCGATGATGCGCGGCGATGTCGGCCGCGGAGTACAACTCCGGATTGGCCTGCATATCGATGGTGATGGAATCCGCGTCCGGCCCGAGCTGATAGCCGTTGACCAGCAGATCCTCCACCGGCCCCAGCGCCAGCAACCGGATCCGCGCGGTGGACGATCCCATCCGCAGCGGCTCCACCGCGCCGAGCATGTTCACCACCGGGCCGAAACCGCCTCGCGCGGCCTGGTTTTCGCCGCGATCCCGCTGGATGTCCTCATAGCGGTAGCGCTGATGCCGCAGCGCGCCGATGAGCCGGGCGCGCACCAGTTCGACGGTCTCGGCGACCGTGGCGCCGCGAAAATCGCACAGCCGCAGGGGCACCACATTCGACACCGACCCGGCCGAACGCCGCAATGCCGCCGTCGGGCGCGCCGCCACCGGCAGGGACAGCAGGATCTCCTCCGCACCGGTCGCGGCCGCCAGGTAGCAGGCGAAGGCCGCGATGGTCAGCTCGGGAAAGGTGTGCCCGCAGCGCTCCCGCCACGCCGCCAGCCGCGCGGCGGTGCCCGCGGGCACGGTCGCCGCGACCCGGTGCGGCGGCCGGGGCCGCGAAGCCGGACGCCCGGCCAGGCGGGCCGGCTCGCCCGCGCCCGCCAGCTGTTCGGACCAATAGGCGCCATCGGCCCGCGCCCGCGCCGAGGCGGCATAGCCGCCTTCCTCCTCGAGCAGTTCGGCGATCGTGAGCGGTCGCGCCCCGTTCGCCGCCGATCCGTTCACCGAATCGGTTGCGGCGGTGTACAACTCGAAGGTCCGCTGCAAGACCGCCGCCGCCCCCAGACCGTCCAGCACGATGTGATGGCTGCGCAGATACAGCAGGTGCACCTCCGCGTCGATGCGGAACAACCGCGCGACGGTCAGCCGATCGGCGCACAGATCCAGCGGCGCGGCGTGATCGCGCTCCATCCATTCCAGCGCGGCCGCCGCCGGGTCGGGCCGGTCGGTGAGGTCGGCGTAGGCCATGGGCGCGAACGCGCCGGGATCGAGGAACTGCCTCGGATAACCGCCGTCGAGCCCGAACCGCACACACGGCGACTGCAGCTCCCGTGCGGCCCGCCCGGCGCACTCCCGCAACAGCTCGGCCCGCACCGGTCCGCACAACTCCAGCGACAGGGCGACGGTATTCGGCACCTCCGGATACAGCTGCTGCGCCACCCACCAGCGCAGTTGCGCCACCGACAGCGGAAGCCCCGCGGGCGTGGCGGCGACCGCCGCCCCGGATCGTGACACCTCCAGGTCCCCATCGGCTCGCGCCAACGCGCCTCCTCACGCCCCGAACACCAGTGATCGAACCGTCCCGCTGGCAACCTACGGCATCCACTCGTGTCGATCATGGAAGAACCGCCGTGCACGCCCCGCACTGATACGGCGGGAATCGGCCGCCCGGGCGGCCATCGGCCCGAGCGCCCCGGCCGCCCGCCGCGGAAATTTGTATCGTGGCAATCGGTCCGCCGTCCGCGCACACACGTCCCAGGGAGTTCCGCATGCCCGTCCTGATCACCCGTGCCCTGCTGCTCGATATGGACGGGACACTCGTCAACTCCGATGCGGTGGTGGAGCGCATCTGGCGGCGGTGGTCCCTCGAGCACGGGCTGGATCCGGAACACACCCTGCGGGTGGCGCACGGGCGTCAGGGGTATTCGACCATGGCGGAATTGCTGCCGGATCGGCCGATGGCGGAGAACTACGCGGAGAATGCGGCACTGCTGGCCGAGGAGACCACCGATGTCGACGGGGTGGTGCCGATCGCGGGTGCGCCCGCCTTCCTGCGGGCCATCGCGGAGTTGCCGCATGCCCTGGTGACATCGGCCGACGAGGGCTTGACCCAGGCTCGCATGGGGGCGGCCGGGCTGACGGTGCCCGAGGTCAGAGTGACCGCGGAGCACGTGGGGGCCAGCAAGCCCGCACCGGAGGGCTTCCTCAAGGGGGCGGCGGAGCTGGGTTTCGCGCCCGAGGAGTGCGTGGCGTTCGAGGACTCCCCGGCGGGCGTTGCGGCGGCCCGGGCGGCGGGCATGCGGGTGATCGGCGTCGGGCCGCGGGCGGCCGCCCTCGGACCCGATGCCCACCTGCCGGATCTCACCCATGTGCGGGTGGAGGCCATGGCGGATGGCCGGATCGGGCTGCACATCGAGTGAGCCGCCCCGGCCCGCGCCCGAGATCGAACGCCGGTCAGCTCCGCAGCAGCAGGGTGATGCCCGCGGCGATCACGGCCAGCGCGATGGCGGCGGCGCCGCAGCCGAAGCGGTGGTTGCGCAGGGCGGGCAGGTAGTGGTCGACGGCAATGCGGCCCGGACCGGCGAGCGCCAGGGCGGCGGCGCCCAGCGCGAGCAGGAGTTCGTATTCGAAGCCCTCGGGGGCGAAGAAGGAATCGGTGCCGTGCACGGCGATGGCATTGATCATGGTGCCCAGGACGGCGGCCGCGGCCAGCGGGGTGAACAGGCCGAGGGCCAGCGCCAGGCCGCCGAGGGTTTCGCTCAGACCGGCGATGACGGCCATGACGTCACCGGCGGGATAGCCGCTGCCGGTGAAGAATTTCCCCGTTCCGGAGATGCCGCCGCCTCCGAACCAGCCGAACAGCTTCTGGGCGCCGTGTGCGGCGATGGTGAGGCCCAGCGCCAGGCGCAGCACCAATAAGCCTGCGTCATAACCGAGTTGACCGGAACCCTCGGTCGCGGTGGCGGTGCGGGTCAGGGTGGTGGTGCTCATTGGAACTCCTTGTGGGGATGGGGTGATCAGCCGAGCTGGATGGAGCGTTTGGCCAGGCCGCGCCAGAAGTCGTCGATGACGGTGCGCGGCCCGGCCGGCTCGGATTCGCCCGCGCCGAGCGCGACGAACAGCGGGGCGAAGTGTTCGGTGCGCGGATGCGCCAGATGCGGTGCGGGAGCTTTGTTCTCGAAGTCGAGGAGGGCATCGATATCGCCGGCGGCCAGCGCCTCGCGGCCCCACTCGTCGAACTCGGCCATGACGGGGTGCACCGAACCGTCGACGGTGAGCGCCCGCAGATTGTGGGTGAAGAAGCCGCTGCCGACGATCAGCGCGCCCTCCTCGCGCAGCGGCGCGAGTCTGCGCCCGAGGTCGAGGAGCGCTCCCGGGTCCAGGGTGGGCAGTGACATCTGCAGCACCGGCACATCCGCGTCCGGATACATCTCCACCAGCGGCACGTAGGCCCCGTGATCCAGTCCGCGCCCGGGCACGTCCTGCACCGCGGTCCCGGGACCCCGCAACAGCTTTCGCACCTTCTCCGCCAGCGCGGGCGCGCCCGGCGCGGCATAGCGGACCTCGTAGTAGCGCTGCGGGAATCCCCAGAAGTCGTACACCAGCGGCACCGTCGCGATCGCCCCGAGCGCCACCGGCGCGTCCTCCCAGTGCGCCGAAACCATCAGCACCGCTTCGGGTTTCGGCAGACTCGCCGACCAGGCCGCGAGCTGTCCGGGCCAGACCGGGTCATCGGCCAGCGGCGGTGCGCCGTGCGACAGGTACAGCACGGGCATACGGTGCGCGTCCTCGATCATGACCGGATCTCCTCTTGTTCAAATTTGAACGAGAACCACAGCGTACGTGATTGTTCAAATTCGAACAACACCGATAGGCTGGGCCCATGCCCGAACCCCAGTGGCTCGATGACGAGGAAATGCGCGCCTGGAAGGCGCTGCTGTCCGGCTGGGCGCTCTTGGAGCGGGAGATCGAGCGGCAGCTCAAGCGTGACGCGGGTCTCTCGCACACCCAGTACGAGGTGCTGGTCCGATTGGCCGCGGCCCCGGACGGCAGCATCCGGATGACCGAGCTCGCCGACTCCCTGATCAACTCCAAGAGCCGGCTGTCCTACCAGGTCGATCAGCTCGAGAAGGCGGGCCTCGTCCGCCGCGAATCGCTGCCGACCGACAGCCGCGGCATTGCCGCCGTGCTCACCGCGGCCGGGCGCCGCAAGCTCGAGGACGCCGCGCCCGGGCACGTCACCCTGGTCCGCGATCTGCTCATCGATGTGCTCACGCCCGCGCAGCGGACCGCCCTCGCCGACGGTCTCGGCGAGGTCGCCCGCAGGATCCGGGACAGCGACCCGGCGTAGCGATCCGCACGACGGGGCGTGCGGATCGGGGCAGGTGGCCCGCCCGAGCTACCCGATGTCGCCGCCGCAGGCCGGGACCGGTTCCAGGTCGGGCCGTTTGGGGTCGAGACCGTCGCCGGAGGAGCGGCCGGTGAGGCGGCGGTGGATCCAGGGCAGCAGGAATTCCTTGGCCCAGTGCAGATCCTGCTGGCGGGCGGCCTGCCAGGGCATGGGCTCCTCGGCCGGCCAGGGGGCGCGCCAGTCCTCGGCCACGGGCGCGCCGAGCACCTCGCAGACGCGCAGGGCGAGGCGGCGGTGGCCTTCGGCGGACAGGTGCAGCCGGTCCCAGCTCCAGGCGCGGTGGTCGCGCAGCGGCTTCATGCCCCACAGATCGACCACCGGGCAGTCGAATTCGTCGGCGACGGCGCGCAGGTTCATATTGTAGGTGGCGATCTTGCCGCGCAGATGGCGCATGACCGGCTGGAATCCCGGATCCCATCCGGTGAACACGACCACCGTCGCTCCGGTGCCGCGCAATTCGGCGACGGCGTCGCGGAAGATCTCGGCGAGCTCGTCGGGATCGCCGCCGGGCCGGATGAGGTCGTTGCCGCCGGCGCAGAAGGTCACCAGGTCCGGTCGCAATTCGACGGCGCGGGCGAGTTGATCGTCGACGATCTGCCGAATCAGCTTGCCGCGCACCGCGAGATTGGCGTATCGGACCTCGCCGACGTGCCCGGCCAGATGTTCGGCGACCCGGTCCGCCCAGCCCCGGTACCGCCCGTTGGGGGTCTGCCCGCTGTCGGGATACGGATCGTCCATGCCTTCGGTGAAACTGTCGCCGAGAGCGACGAAGGACACGATGTCTTTCGGTAGTTCGATGTCCGGCATGGTGTTCGATCTTGCCAACCAACCGTCTGGTTACGCGACCGTCGGTAGTGCGAATGATCCGGGAATCACATTGTTCGGAGGTGTAGCGAGCCCGGCGCAACCGGCACGGGACACGGCGGAGCAGGCAAAGGAACGGTGTCGGTTCCGCGACGGAAGGGTGGAGGTTCGCTCGTCGCCGCGACCGAGATCGCCCCGATGTGCTGGGCTGCTGGGGGTTGGCCCGGCGAAGGGAGACACACGGTGGCGGTGCGACGTCGTGAGCTGCTGATCGGCTTCGCGGGGGCGGGCGGCTTCGCTCTCGCGGGATGCGCACGGGAACGGCAACCGCCGCCGCCACCCAAGCCCGCGGTCATCCGCTTCGATCCGCCGCCGGATTCGCACGGCGTCCACCCGCGCACGCCGGGCAGGGTCACGGTGACCGACGGCACGCTGCGCTCGGTCGAATGGCTCGACGAGACGGGCAGACCCTTGCCGGGAACACCGGCGCCCGATAATCGCGGCTGGATCAGTTCCGAACCGCTCGGCTACGGCCACACCTATACCGCGAAGGCCGTGGCGCAGGGCGAAACCGGTGAGGTCACCGCGACGACGGTGTGCTCCACGGTCTGGCCCGAGCGGCTCGTCGACGTCTCGCTGCGCTCCGGCAATCTCGTGGAACTCGCCGAAAACGATACGTACGGAGTGGGTTTCGTCCTGGTCGCGCGGTTCGACGAACCCGTCGACCGGATGGCGGTCGAACCCCATCTGAAGGTCGTCACCGAGCCCGCCGTCACCGGCGCCTGGTACTGGCTCGACGATCAGAACGCGCACTGGCGTCCGGAGCGCTATCACGCGCCGGGCACGCGCATCACGGTCACGGCCGAACTCTTCGGCGCCGCACTCGGATCCGGCGCCTACGGGCTGCGCGATCAACGCGTCTCGGTGATCATCGGCCCCGCCCATATCGCCGTCGCCGACGACAACACCAAGCACATCGACGTGTTCGAGAACGGGAACCTGGTGCGCAGCATGCCCACCTCCATGGGCATGGGCGGCACCGCGGTGGCCGGCGGCAAGGTGCTGTCGTTCTGGACCCGCCCCGGCGTCTACACGGTCCTGGACCGCAAGCACCCGGTCACCATGGACTCCTCCAGCTACGGCCTGCCGGTCAACTCCCGTCTCGGCTACCGCTCGGTCATCGACCACGCCGTGCGCATCAGCCACGACGGCATCTTCGTCCACGCCCTGGCGGAAAGCATGTGGGCGCAAGGCAATACGAATGTCTCCCACGGCTGCCTCAACCTCTCCCCCGACGACGCCGCCTGGTTCTACGACTTCGTCATCCCCGGCGATGTGGTCGAGGTGCGCAATACCGGCGGCGACCCGCTCGACATCTGGCAGAACGGCGACTGGACCATCCCCTGGCCGGACTGGCTGCGCGGCGGCGCGGCCATCTGAGGCCGCTCAGTCGTCGGTGTCCGCATCCAGGTCGACGTCGACCTTGTCGCGATCGGCCCATTCCAGCAGCGGTTCGAGGTCGAAGACCGCGTCGTCGATCCCGGCGTGCAGATCGCCGAGCTCGGCGTAGCGGGCGGGCACGGTGGTCATGGTGAAGTCGCGGGGATGCACGTCGGGTATCTCGTCCCAGCGGACCGGAGTGGAGACGGTGGCCTCCGGGATGCCGCGCACCGAGTAGGCGGCGGCGATGGTGTGGTCGCGGGCGTTCTGGTTGTAGTCGACGAACAGCTGCCGCGGGTCGCGGTCGCGCCGCCACCAGGCGGTGGTGACGTCGTCGGGGGCGCGCCGCTCGACCTCGCGGGCGAAGGCGAGGGCGGCGCGGCGCACCTCCTGGAAGCCGAAGCGCGGGTCGATGCGCACATAGACGTGCAACCCTGTGCCGCCGGAGGTTTTCGGCCAGCCGACCGCGCCCAGCTCGTCGAGCACCTCGTGCACGACGCCGGCCACCCGTTGCACCCGCGACCACGGGCAGTCGGGCATGGGATCCAGATCGATGCGCCACTCGTCGGGCAATTCGGTGTCGAAGCGGCGGGAATTCCAGGGATGGAACTCCACCGTCGACATCTGCACCGCCCAGATGACGTCGGCGAGCTTCTCCACGCACAGTTCGTCGGCGGTGCGCCCGTAGCGCGGAAAATACAATTCCACGGTGGGAATCCAGTCCGGAGCGCCGCCGGGCAGCCGCTTCTGATGCACCTTCCCGCCGGGCAGCCCTTTGGGGAAGCGATGCAGCATGCACGGCCGGTCGCGCAACGCGTTGACGATGCCGTCGCCGACGCTCAGGTAATACTGCACCAGGTCGAATTTGGTCGCCCCGGTCTCGGGGAAATACACCCGATCCGGATTCGAGACGCGCACCGTGTGCTCGCCCACCGTCAGTTCCACGGCCGGCGAGGCCGACTTACTGGCCACCCGTCCGACAATAGCGGGCACCGCGATCTTTCGTGCCGTTCGGCTCAGTCCCGTTCCGGTCCCAGCGAGATGCCCCGACTGGCCAGCCAGGGCAGCGGGTCGATCTTGTCGGTGCCATTGAGCCACACCTCGAAATGGCAGTGCGGGCCGGTGGAGAAGCCGCGATTGCCCACCGTGGCGATCTGATCGCCGGCCAGCACCCGCTGGCCGACCGTGACCGTGGTGGTGTCGACATGACCGTAGACGGTGATGGTGCCGTCGTCGTGCAGCAGCCGCACCCACATGCCGAAGCCGGAGGCCGGGCCCGCGCTGATGACGGTGCCGTCCTCGACCGCCTCGATGGGGGTTCCGATGGGCGCCGCGACGTCCACCCCGTAATGCGTGACGCCCCAGCGTGCTCCGAAACCCGAGGTGAACACGCCCTCGGCGAACTTCGTGAAGAGCGGACGCAGATTCGCGGTGGCGCGCGCCTCGTCATCGGCCGCGAAATGCCGGCCGTTGCGCAACAGGTTCCGGATCTCCTCGGGATCCTCCACGGGTGCCGCGCTGAGGATTTCGGGGAAATGCGCATCCGTGCCCGCGAGCCCGGCGGCCGGCTGGGCGGCGGCCCCGGCATTCGAGTGCGGCATGCCCTGCGCCAGGAGTTCGACCGTCTCGTGCGCGGACGCCGACTGCATGCCCGCCTGCACGGCCGACACCGTGGCTCCCAGTGCCATGGCCGCCAGCACGGCGCGCCCCTGCAAAGCCTTGATGGCCGAGGGCTTCCGATGCCTGCCCCGCTGCGGATCACTCCACCCGTCCCGCTCCGCCACCCCATTGGAATCCCCGGAAGCACTGCCCCGCAATAGAATTGCACCCTCCAACCCACGCTGCTCCGGCGAGCGCCGCCCATGCGCCGCACCACTCATCCAGCATCGGCTGCGCCTCGCCCTGACTCGGGTGCGAGACCCTACCACCCGAACCTGTGAATCCGAATCTGCTGTCGCGTCGCCGGATCCGGCTGCGAGCACCCGGACGGGGCCGCGGAAATTGCGTTAGCCCCCTCGACAAATATCTTGCCTTTTCTCCGTATGGTGATAGTTTTTCTCTATGGTCGATTCGACCGAAAACTCTCTGTGCATCGAGGGAGATGCCGTGTCCAGGGCTGTGAAACTTACCGCCGCACGGGTTTGCGGGGGAATTCTCGGGATTGTCTTGTGCCTGTTCGGGGTGAGCACCGCGCACGCGGAGGACCCACCCGGTCCGGTGCTCGTGGACGGCACCGCGTATTTCGCTCTGGGCGACTGGAACTGCTCGATCGATCCGGGCGGAACGGTGGGCTGCGATCTCGTGGTCCCGGCCGCGTCCATGAATGTTTTGATTGCCGGAATGCAGGTGCCGTTGCCGAACGTGCCCGCCATCGTCATCGATTCGGCCACCTGGCCGGCGCATCCCCAGTGGAACTCCAATGGCAGTCACACACTGCCGGGCGGAAATCCGTCATTGCCCCGCATCACACCGGTGAACTACCACGATCCGCAGTACTCGGTGACCCATGCCGGGGCGACGTGTCAAATCACCTTCAAAGCCATTCCCGTGTGCACCTCGATGGGTCACGGGTTCAGCCAATGGGGACCAGTGCCGCACGGCTACTGATCCCCACGAATCAACCGATTACCGGTACCAGACCCCGGAATCCCAAGCGCCATAGTTCCATACGTTGAAATCGTATCGGCTGTGCGCGCCCGCGAAGAAGTAACCCCACCAGCCCGCGTTGGTGTCGCAGATCTGGTCGTCGTGGTTGCACACGGTCAGCACCGGGAAACCGCCGAACCAATCATCGACTCCGGCCAGCGGATATCCGATGAGATGGTTGCCCGGAGTCGCGGACAGGCCGGGTCCGCCGGGGCCTGCGGCCCGCTTGGGATCCGACAGGAGAATGGCGTTGGCATTGCCCACGTCCTGATGCGCGGTGACCCACGCGTGGACGAGGGCCGCGCCCTCGCTGTGCCCGATCAG
Organism: Nocardia sp. IFM 10818; assembly: GCF_054655275.1. NCBI lineage: Bacteria > Bacillati > Actinomycetota > Actinomycetes > Mycobacteriales > Nocardiaceae > Nocardia > Nocardia sp. IFM 10818. The sequence continues at coordinate 3,157,801 of NZ_BAAHJH010000001.1, read as the reverse complement.
CCTGATGTGATCGTCCGGGCATTGATTGCGATGCGACCAGAACAGCCGGTCGATTTCGTTCAACCCCGACATCGGATCGGCGGAGTTGTACCCGACGGGCTGATTCACGAAGGCGGTGAACACCGAGGAGGTGTTGTCGCCCAGGCCGCCGATTCCGATGGCCCAGTCACCCAGGCAGGGATCGGCCTGGGCCCGTGGAGTCGTCGCGATGGTGATGGAAAGGAGGATGGCCAGCATTACTGCGGCGAAGAGCGCCGTTGCTCTACGCATGGTCGTGACTTTCTTCATTTATGGGATCTCCGGGTCCGGCCCGGCTTGCGCACCATGTACCCAGAAATTGCTGGCGTTCTTGATTCCTGGCGAAACAGTTACCTCGACCCCGAATTCGTAGGCCGTAATGTAGCGCTTCAGATCCCGCAGCCGGTCAGGAATCGAGAAGCGCCGCCGGATGCGGTCTGGCTAGCGTTCTCCGTATGGACGCCCGCTCGGAACGAACCGGCGGCGGGCAGGTTGCTCGTCCTTCGAAGGAGGATTCGATGAACTGGAACACGACGATCCGGCAATGGCATCGATGGCTGGGGATCGTATTCACCGCGACGGTCGTCATCACCGTCGTCGGATTGACGGCCGGCGGCCCGGAATGGCTGTCCTATATACCGCTGTTCCCGCTCGCCCTGCTTTTCCTCGCCGGCCTGTACCTGTTACTGCGCACCCCGAGGCCGCGCACCGACCGGATCCGGCGCACCCACCGCTGGTCGGCCGTCGTCTTCATCGTCACCGTCCTGGCGACCATCGTCGCCCTGTCCCTGCCGGATCCCATTGTCGGGGTGTCCTACATTCCGCTGCTGCCGCTGGCGGCGCTGCTGGGAACCGGCCTGTCCATGTTCCTGCGCGGGGCCAAAAAATCGCAGGTCACCGCGTAAATCGGCGGGCAAAGACGAGTAGTCCCCTACTCGTGCTCGCGGGCCCCGCGCGGCCGTACGGTCATCTCGTCCTATCGGGGTCGGGGATACGCGACGGGAGAGTCCGATGGCGCGCGTGCACACAGTGGTATCCGGTGACACGTTGTGGGCCATCGCAATCCGGTTCTATGGCGACGGCACCAAATTCGCGGTGATCGCGGCCGCCAACGGAATAGCGAACCCGCATTTGATTCATCCGGGCCATATTCTGCAGATCCCGGATCTGCCCGGCCCCGCGCCGGATCCGCAACCCACTCCCCCGCCACCGCCCGAGAGAATCGCCTTCCGGCTGCTGCGCCCGGCCGATCTGGTCGATCTGCGCTGCGAGGCAATCGGTTTCCGGTTCGCGCCGGCGCCGCAGCCGGATGTGGTGACGCATGTCGTCGTCGAGGGCGACACCCTCTGGGACCTCGCGGTGCGCTTCTACACCGACGGCACCGAGTTCGCGTTGATCGCGGCGGCCAACCACATCGCCGACCCGAACCTGATCTTCCCGGGGCAGGTACTCGTCATCCCGGACGTCCCCGGACCCGCGCCGGACACCACTCACACCGTGGTCGCGGGCGATACGCTCTGGGACCTCGCGGCGCGGTTCTACGGCGACCCGACGCTGTTCACGCTCATCGCGGCCGCCAACCACCTGGCCGACCCGAATGTCATCCATCCCGGGCAGGTGCTGACCATTCCGGCCGTGCGCCCGCCGGCCCCGCCGAGCGACCGGCAGTCGCGCCTGGTCGCGGTCACCGACGACGCGCACATCATCGTGCGGTTCGGCAGCCAGAACCTGCTCGAGGAGCGGTTCGACGTCGCGCCGAACGCTCCGGCACGGGTACTCGCGGCGCACGATTCGCGGGTGGTGTTCGCGGTGGCCAAGGGCAGCGAGTTCGACTACTCGATCGCCGGCGTGCTCACCGCGCTCACCACGTTTCCGCTGCGGGTGTCCAAGCTGGCGCTGCCCGCCGGGGAGACCGGTGATACGACGAGCGCACCCGCGCCGCCGCAGGCGGACCAGACGGCCATCGAAGCGCCGTTCCGCTTGATCGTGTCGCCGAGCCCGCACGGCGGATTCGCGCACAGTGCAGAGCTGTCGTCGGCTCCGGATGATCGGGCCCGGACCGAGTTGTGGACGACCAGGCTCGGCGTGCGCAAGGTGGTCGACGGCAAGTTCACCGAGGTCGACGAGAAGGACACCACACAACGCGTTGTGCGAGCGGTATGGACGCGCGACGACGACGAAGGCGGCGTGGCGCCCCAGGGTCTCAGCGCGTCGCTGGACAAGCCGCTCCGCAGGGGGATCGTGCGTCAAACCGCGGACCGGACGGTGCGGCACCGGGAGAACGGCACGCCGCTCCAGCCTGAACCGCTCGAGGTGCGGCGGTTGTATCTGAGCGCGGTCGGCGCCTGGGTGGACTGGAACGTCACGTGGGACAAGCCGGAGAAGTCCTACCCGCCCAAGGACGCGACCACCATACTCGAGGCATATCGCCACCTGGCTCCGATGGGCCGTGACGCCTACATCCGGGTCGATGTTCCGGCGTTCCTGTTTCCGTTCGGCCATCGGGTCACCCTGGTGAACATCACCGAACGGCGCATCGGCGTCGGCGACAACCCGGTCGCATTCCTGAAGCAGCGGTCGTTCATCGTGGTACGCGAGCGCACCAGGTCCTACCGTGACCCCCAGAACAGGCTCGTGCTGCACACGCTTCCGTTCGACGTCGTCGCCATCGATCCGCCGGTAACCCCCGACCTCGACTTCATCGACGTCAATACCTCGAAACCGGTCGTTCCGAGGATCAATGGCGAGCCCTACCGCTGGAAGGTCACCGGCGTCGATCACGCCGGTCAGCCCATCACCATGCTCGCTCCACTCGTCCTGGTGACACTGACGGCTGATGACAAGCCCACGACCATTCAAGAAATCCGGACGGAGTGGGAGGTGAAACAGCGGCGGATCGACGTCAACGACGCCGAGGTCGCCATGGCTCCGCCGACGGCCAAGGGCGATACGACCTTCAAGGTGCACAAGCTCGACCTGGACGGCTCCTACGAGCCCGGTAAGCTCACCAGCACGCCTTCCATGGCGCGGGCCTTCATCGCGATCCCGGCGCTCAACGCGATCAACGGCGGGCGCGCACCGGTCGAGGTCGTCTACGAAAAGAACTACAAGGATAAAGGTTTCGAGCTCGGCGACCAGGCCGAGGTCTTCCTCACCCTGACGCAACGGCAGCGGCTCGACTTCGCCAAAGGCAGTGACCAGGGTGGCGGTTTCATCGAACCGAGCGTCGGCGTCGCGGCTCTGTCGCGGACCCTGGGCGCGATCGGTGATGCCAATGCCGATCCCGGAAGCGCGCTCCGCCGTGGCGATTTCGATCCGTCCGCCTTCCTGGCCGGAGCACTGCCGAAGTTGTTCGGTCTCTTCGACCTCATGAAGATCATCAATAGGACGGGTCTGGACCGCGCACCGAATCTCATCACCGAGCAACTCGGCATGATCGGTTCGCTTGCTTCGGAATTCGCCCGCCTGGTGGCTGCGCTCGACACGGCGAGCACCGATCTCGCCGACGATATCGGCCATGCCGCCAGCGCCGCCGCCGGACAGCGCCTGCAAGCGCTGCGGGGGAAGGTCGACAATGCCCGCACCACGCTGGCGGGTGCGGCCGGCGACCTCCAGGCCGCACTCGCCGATGCGCTTGCCGGGCAACCACACAATGCGGCCGGCGCGGCGACGGCGTTCGCCGGGAAGCTGGCGAGTGTCGACGCGGTCGTCTCGGACCCGATTCTGCCCGCCGCCGTCCGCGCTGCGGTGGAGAAGCCGGCGGCGGCGTTGCGCAATATCGCCACCGTGGCACAAGGCGCGAATCTGCTCGCCGCGCTGCAAGCGCCGACATTGTCCGATGTCATGCGCTTCGAATGGCAGCCGGAGATCATGGATTGGCCCCCCGGCGGCCCCACGGTGTTCAAGCCGGACAAGGACGGCCTCACCATCGCAGTCGAGGTCCGCATCACCGAGGAGGACGAGCCGCAGGTCGATGTGAGCGCCCAATTGCGGGCCTTCGAGCTGATCCTCATGCCGGGCGAGCAGCTCGTGTCGATGCGCTTCGGCCGCTTGGGGTTCCGGGTCGCCACCGGGCGCAAGCCGGAGATCGACGTCGTCTTCGACAAACTCGAATTCCTCGGCCCGCTCACCTTCATCGAGAAGATCCGCCAACTCATCCCGTTCGACGGTTTCGCCGACCCTCCCTATGTGGACATCTCCACCGAGGGCGTCACCGCCGGTTTCGATCTGGCTCTGCCCAGTGTGGCCGTGGGTGTCTTCAGCCTGGAGAACATCGCCCTCGCCGCGGATTGCCGCATCCCGTTCCTCGGGGAGGCCGTGACGGTCGGATTCGGCTTCTGCAGCAAGGAATCCCCGTTCCGGTTGACGGTCATGTGCATCGGCGGCGGCGGGTGGGTGGCGCTGCGGCTGAGCCCGGCCAAGATGGTGGTGCTCGAGATGGGCCTGGAAGCCTGTGCGAGCCTGAGCGTCGATCTCGGCGTCGCCTCCGGGTCGGTGTCGGTGTCCATCGGGGTCTATCTGCGGCTCGAGGACAAGAAGGGCCAGCTGACCGGATACTTCCGCATTCGCGGCGAAGTGGATGTGCTGGGCCTGATCTCGGCGTCGATCACGCTGGAGTTGTCGCTGACCTATCACTTCGAGTCGGGCAAGATGATCGGCCGCGCCAGCCTCACCGTGGAGGTCGAGGTGCTGTTCTTCTCCGCGTCGGTGGAGATCACCTGTGAACGTCAACTGGCCGGATCCAAGGGCGATCCCTCGATGCTCGACATCATGCCGCCGCATGCCGGCGGGCAGTCGACGTGGAATTCGTACTTCGACTCGTTCGCGATGGGAGCCTGACATGGCCGGCGCAGTCCAATTGATGACCACGGTGCTGCCGCACTCGGTGGATCCCAATGCCGATTTCCATGTGTCGCTGTTCTTCACCCACCGGCTGACGCCGGGCGCGACGGAGACCCTGGCCGATCTGACGGCCATGGGCAACTGGGTGACCACCTTGAAGAGCGCGCGGATCACCCTGCACACCGATGCCGGGACGATCGCGTGCACGCCCCTGTTCGGCCCGCTCAGCGAATCGGCCTGGCAGACGGCGTTTCCGGGCACGACGCCGGTGCGCGGTTTTCCATCGCCCAAGACCTCCGAGGCGCCGTGGAAGACCTATCCGGCCAATCGCCTGCCCGAGCACGCGCTGGCCGCGCACTATTCCTCCGCCTTCTCCTCGCCGGTCACCAGGCCGGGCGTGGCCGGGAACCGGCTGGCGCAGGGTGTCCTGAATCTGTTGCGCGAGCGGGTGATCGGCGACGGTCATTCGCCGAAGCTGCGCGAGACGCTGGCGCTGCTGGACTCCTATGCCGAGAGGCAGCGGCGGCGGCGCGCCGGATTCGCGGACTCCGCGACCACGAATGCCGCTGCGGCGGTGCGGTTCGAGTTGCCGGATCCGCCGGCCGATGCGCCGGAACCCGGACCGGAGCCCGGCCCCGCCGGACCCGACGTCAACCTGACCTTCGCGAGTGGCGAACAGCCGTGGCGCTCCCCGATCGAGGCCCCGCTGGACGACTGCGACCGGGAGGTCACCGAATTTCTCGACAATTCGCTGCAGGACAGCGCGCCGGAGGATCCGACCTTCGCCATGGTCCGGGATGCCCATGCCACCCAGCGCTTCTACCACCGGGCCGAGGAGCAAACCCCGTACCAGCCGCGGCCGACCGAGAAGGTGCACGAGCCGCGGCCGACGCCGGTGGTCCCCGATTTCCACGCCCGCGCCGCCGCCATCGGCAGCACGCCCGTGCTGGCGCGGCAGCTGGGATTCGTCCTGGATCTGAAGGTCGCCGACCTCGCGACCCTCGCCACCGCCACGCTCATCTGCTGCGATGTCACCGCACCGGGTGTGGAGCTGCTCATCGGACCGGCCACGCGGTGCGTCGTGGCGGGCAAGCGGTTCCTGGCGACCCCAGAATCGGATAAGTGGGTCAACGGCTTCCTCACCATCGGCCGCCCCGATCGCTACCGCGTCATGGATCTCGATCCCGACGCCTCCGGGCTCAAACTCGAACAGCTGCTGCGCGGCGTCGTGCGCGCCACCGCGACCGAATTGAACGGCGACCCGGCGACTTTCGCTCCGGGCACGCTGCGGTCGTCCGGGTTCTCCCTGGCACACATCGACCGGCCCGATGAGCTGCGGGCCCGGGTCGAGGCCGCGGAGCAGATGACGCCCCGGGTCTCGGCCGGGCAGACCCCCATCGGCGAGCGCCCGAGCTTCGGCTTCGACTCCCTCGCCCGCGGCTACCGCGTGGAGGTCTGGGACGATGTCACCAAGGGCTGGCACAGTTTGCACCGGCGGCGCGTCCACGCGGATTTCCGTGGCACGGAGCTACTTTCGGACGTCCCCGACACCGGGTACCTGCAGAACGCGCCCATGAGCCGGGCGCCGGGCGATCCGGCGAACCCGTACTACGTGCACGAAGTGATCGCGGGCTGGGACGGCTGGAGTCTGGCCGCGCCGCGCCCCGGCCTCCAGATCGTCCACGACAGCGGCCAGGGCGGGAAGCCGGGCAAGGAAATGCTCACCGACAAGCAGGAGCGCCCGACAGCGGACGCCGATGGCATCGGCATCCGCAGCGTCGCCGCGACGGGCACCCTGCCCGCCCTGCGCTACGGCCGCCGGTACGCCTTCCGGGTCGTCGGTGTCGACCTGGCGGGCAATAGCGTCGAACGGAGCATGACCACGCGCTCGGTGGCCGCGGGCGATGCCGTGGTCGCGACCGCGACCGCCCATATCGCGGCCCTGCGCGCCGATGCCGACGCCCGCGACGCCGCCGGGCTGCTCGAGCAGCAGCGCGGCGACGCCATCGCCGTGCCGCCCGCGAACGAGCAGGTCGCCCAGGTCGAGACCGCGGTGTCGGCCATCGAGGCCAAGGCCGCGCGGCTGACCACCCGGCCGCAATTCGACGTCGAGCCCGTCCAGTTCGCCGGTCTGTTCGCCGCCGAAGCCGAGGACCCGAATATCGTCACCACCCCGCGGTTGTTCCTGCGGTGGGAGGCCGTGCTGCCGCCGGCGGTGGTGCCGCGCCATCCCTACACCGCGGGAGAGTCGCTGAACCGCTTGGTGATTCGCGACAGCGTGGACGGCTCGGTGACCTCGCAGCGCCACCTGGTGCCACCCAAGTCGACCCAGCTCGACGCCGAGCTGGACGGGCGCTTCGACGCGCTCATGGGTTCGGCCGATCTCGACGACCGCCGCCGCGGCTACGCCATCGCGCTGAAGGAGCGCGGCAGCCTGTTCGACATTCGCATCCAGAATCTCGACGATCCGGCGGGAACCGTTGCACAGCCGGGTGTTTCGCTGCACGCCTCCCCGGGAGCGGATCCGGGCGCCTTCGTGACCCTGGAGGAACTCGAGGCCGACCCGGAGAAGCAGCCCGCCGAGGGCCAGTACGTCGTCCACGATGTCGACAACCTGGTGGTGCCGTATCTGCCGGACTCCATGGCCCATGGCATCGCGCTGGTCTTCTACCGCGCGGGCGCGGGCCATCACCTGCGCACCGCTCAGATCCTGCAATCGGTGGTGATTCCCTTTGCGGGGCAATGGCCGAGCATCGAACCGCTGCGCCTGGTGGTGCACGGCGCACCGGCGTTGCGGGCGAAGCAGGACGGGTCCGTGATCGACGTCGGCATTCCGCCCGGCGAGCAGATCGCCGTCGCGGTCTCCACGACCCTGGACAAGGAGCACCTGGATCGCCTGGGGCTGTGGCGATTCCACGCGGTGCACGACCCGAATGTCGCCGAGTCCGATCGGCAGCTGCTCGAGCGGGCCGCCCTCGACGGCTGGCTGTGGTGGCTGACCCCGAGCATCGACCTGCGCCTGGTGCACGCCACCATGCGTCCCGCCGTCCCGCCCGCCATCACCGCGCTCACCGCCCTCGGCCGCCAAAAGGGCGTCGTCACCGCGGAATTGGTCGGCACACTGGACATCCACGGCGACAGCACCGAGCGCGCCGAGCTGCGGGCGAGCTGGTCCGATCTGGTGGACGACGAGAGCGCCGGCGATGCCGCAGCCGTCGAACATCGGGAAATCGTCGCCGCCTTCCCCGTCGGGCAGGACGAGAAGGAATCGCTGATCACCACCACGAGCGCTCCCCCGGCGGGCACCCGCCCACCCGGCGTGCCGGTGCGCCCCATCGTGCACACCCTGCCCGACACCAAGTACCGCAAGGTCGACTATCGACTGCACGGCGCCTCGCGGTACCGCGAGTTCTTCGACGCCGCGGACCTGCCGGCACCCGACGATGCGGCCTCGGCCGGAAACACCTGGCAGGTCACGCATTTGAACTCCGCGCCGCCGCTGCCGCCGAGCGTGCGCGATGTCATGCCGATGTTCCTGTGGGAGGAGGACAGCGAACCGGAGCATCCGTTCGCCCGCCGCCGCACCCGCCGCAGCGGCGTGCGGATCTGGCTCGACAAACCGTGGTTCTCCAGCGGCGACGGCGAACTGCTCGCGGTCATCGTCGGCGCGGTCGACTTCCCGGTTCCGGGCAAGGGCGATCCCGACAAGCCCACCGATACCCCCACCACGGAGGCCATCAGCCTGTGGGGACGCGATCCCGCGTTCGTGACGCCGGTCCTGCGCAATTCCACCGATCTGCAGGTCGTTCCGGCCTGGCAACAGCGCGCCCTCCAGCTCGGCCTGGATCCACAGCAGCGACCCGGACGACCGGTGTCCTACGTCCAACTCGATGCCCAGCGCGGCGCGTACCTGTTCCGCCCCGAGAACCACACGGGCCGCAAGCGCCGGTTCGTCGACGTGGTATTCGACGCCGCCGACACCGCCTGGCCGTTCGTCCGGCTGACTCTCGCCCGCTACCAGCCGAATTCGGTCGCGGGCTGTTTCCTCTCCCCGACGGTTGCCACCGATTTCGTGCAGCTGCTGCCGGAACGTATTGCCACCCTGAGCCGCCCCGAGGCCGGACAGGTCCGGGTGACCGTCTCCGGTTCCACCGCGTTCACCAATCTCCCCGGCCTCTTCGACGCGCCGAATCCCCCACCGCAGCCGGTGGATCCGGCCGAATTCGCCGCCTGGGCGCTGCCCACCAGCCGCCGCGTGGTCGCGACATTGCAGGCCAAGGATCCCGGCTCCGACAGCGACCTCGGGTGGACGAAGGTCGAACAGGTGCACTGCACCGTCGAAGGCGTCCGCGTGCACCTCGACCCCGGCGATTCGCGCATCACCGAATTGGCTGCCAGCTGGAGCGGCGTCCTGCAACTCGACCCGGCTCACCCGCTCCGGACCCCGGGCACCGCACCCGAACTCCGCGTCCTGATCGAGGAATTCGAGCTGCTGCCCACCGATCCGGAACCCGGAGCCGAAGGCAAGGCCACGATTTCGCGACTGGTCTACGCCGATCATCTGTACCTGTGATTCCACACACCCGACAGCAAAGGACGATTCCGATGCCTCTCAACTCACCCCAATTCGCCGGTGACGCCCGCCTCGAGGCCGTCCTGACCGACGACGCGGCACATGTGACCCCCGGCCAGACCGGTGCGCACGTTCTCAAGATTCAACTGGCTCTCGAAGTGCTGGAAGGAATCACGCTGCCCAGCGATGAGAAAGACAATTTCAAGTACGGTCCCGAGACCGCCGCCGCGGTATTGCACTACAAGCGTATTCGGCGCATCATCAATTTTGCCATCCAACAGGACGCCGACGATATTGTCGGCAAACGAACGATTCGCAGCATGGACGATGATCTCGCGGCCGGCGGCATCACCCATGGCACCCAGATGTCGCAGGCACACCGGCGCAGCCGGGAGTCGCAGGAAGCCGTCCTCGCTCGATTGGTGGGGCTGCGCACCGAAATCGATATCGCCGCGGCGCTCCCGGAACCGGCGCGGACCTTCGAGGCCGGCATCATCGGCGTCGCGCACGCGCGTGACCTCCAGGTGCTGGCGCGGCGGCTGGTGGTCAGCGCCGACCCGCTCGACGCGCTGCTGCGGCAGGGCCTCACGTCCGTCATCAATCTGATCCGGCAGAACCTCGCCCAACCGGTGACGGTCATCGACGAGGGCGTGCTCGGCAGGTGCGCGTCCACCCCGCCGCCCTTCGCCGCCACGCTGGCCGAGGATCCGGATCCCAAAGTGAGTCTGTGCACGCCGTTCTTCGCGGCGCCGGCGGATCTGCAACGGGACGTCATGACGCACGAGTATTTCCATGTGATCGGGATCGGCGACAACTCGGTGAGCAATCTCGATGAGGCCCTGCGAAACGCGAACACCATCGCGCAGATCGTCGCATTTCTTTTCGATCGGTTCCGCCAGGTGAATTCCGATGGCAATGAGCCCGCGATTCCCCCTTTACCCGCACCGTAGCCCGAGGGAGCCGGAATCATGAGCGACGACCAGACCGTGTGGATTCCGCGCGTGCACTGCGCACTGGGCGAGATCTCCACGCGCTATATCAAGCGCACCGAGAAGTCTGTGCTCATCATGGTCGCCGCTCGGTACGCGTCGCGATTCGATGCCACGGATCGGCTCTACAGAGATGAGAAGCCCGCCTGGCAGCATCAGGTCAAGGCAGCGCTGACAACGCTTGCCGAACGCGGGCTCGTCCGCGATCTGAGCCTGACCGAGGAAGGCGAGCGCACGCTCGCCGAGGCGTGCGAGCGCGCCCACGCGGTACCGGAGCGGGAGCTCACCGCCGCGCCGGAGACGCCGCAGCGCGCGGACATCCTGGTCTCGGGCGTGCTCACGCCGCCGATGCGCGAGGAGTTCGCGAAAAGGCGCGTCGGGGCGGAGCGCTCCGCCGAGCCGATTCCGATCATGATCGAATTGAATCTGCGGTATCGCACGGGTCCGAACAAGGCCATGAAGCGGATCGCCGAACTGTGGCGCTACCTCGGCAGAACCGATAAGCCCCGGCACCTGGCCGACGAATACGCGGTGGGCGAGCTGACCACGACCGAGATCGAGGGCCTGATCTCCGCGGACGCGGTCGACGGCAAGTGGGAGACCCGCGCCATTTTCCGGATCTGGCCGGACTTCCCGATCAAGCCGCAGATCGACGTGTCGGCGCGGACGATCAAGGCCACGGCCGCGCAGCGCGCGTTCAACAGCTTCGGCGACGGAATCGTCTGGGCCGTCATCGATTCCGGTATCGATGGCAAGCATCCGCACTTCGCCGGCTATCGGACCCTGGAGGATCCCAGCGTCCGTGAGCTGCACAAGGACTTCACCGGCGCCGGCAGGGGCCCCGATGCCGCACTGATCGACGAGAAGGGCCACGGCACCCACGTCGCGGGCATCATCGCCGGCGGGCTCGAACTCTGGAAAGGTCCGACGGAAAAGATCCTGGTCACCGAGCGGCGGTTCAATGTCGCCGAACCCGAGATGCCGATCGTCAAGCCGCGGCCGTTCGAGCGCCGGGAGGACCTGGCCGGGATCGCGCCGCGGGCGAAACTGGTGAGCCTCAAGGTGCTCGGCGGCGGCGGGGACGAGGAGGCCCGCACCACCCGGGTGATCGAGGCGCTGGCCTATGTCCGCGAGATCAATGCCGCCAGCGGCAAATTGCCGCGCATCCAGGGAGTGAACCTGAGCCTGGGCTACGGATTCAATCCGGAATGGTTCGCCTGCGGGCGCAGCCCGCTCTGCCTCGAGGTGGACAAGCTGGTGCGCACCGGCGTGGTCGTGGTGGTCGCGGCGGGCAATTCGGCGTTCATCACCGTCGTCGCGAAGAAGTCGGATGTGACACAGTTCAGCGCCGCCATGACCATCAATGATCCGGGCAATGCCGAACGCGCGATCACCGTGGGATCGACGCACAAGGACGCACCGCATTCCTATGGCATCTCGTATTTTTCGTCGCGCGGCCCCACCGCCGACGGCCGCCGCAAACCCGATCTCGTCGCGCCCGGTGAGCGGATCGCGTCGGCGGCGGCCGGGGAATTGCTGCGGCCGGTGCTGCGCACGCTGGAGGGCGAGAGCGCAGACAAAGCCGAGGACATGGCGATCTATATCGAGGACAGCGGAACGAGCATGGCCGCCCCGCATGTGTCCGGCGCGATCGCGGCGTTTCTGTCGGTACAGCGCGAATTCATCGGCGACCCGGAGGCCGTCAAACGCATCTTCGTCGAGTCGGCGACTTCACTCGGCCGTGACCCCGCCTTCCAGGGCGGCGGCCTGGTCGATCTCATGCGTGCTCTGCAATCGGTGTGAATTTCCGGAAAGGACAAGGACAATGACCGATACGGTGGCCGGCCGCCCGTTCTGGCGGCTGGTGTTCGACGACGACGGCGATGTGGACCCGCAGCTCATCGCCACCCTCACCGCGGAGATCCGGCAGTCCGGGGTGAGCGATGTCGTCTTGTTCTCGCACGGCTGGAACAACGGTGAGGACACCGCGATTCGGCTCTACAAGCGCTGGTTCGAATTGCTCGCCGCCCATATCGCCGCGGCCCGGAAGGTGGGGTTCGTCGGCGTGTTCTGGCCCTCGCAGCTCTGGCGCGACGAACCGATCCCGGATTTCGAGACCATCACCCGGCACGCCGACGGCGGCGGCGCGGCCGCGCTGGACGCGGGACCGGTGGTGCCGGCCGGCGCTCCGACCATCGACCCCGCGATTCTCGCCGACCTGAAGGCCATGTTCCCCGCGGGCGCAACGCAACTCGACGCGATCGCCGGACTGCTCGCCGCACCGCCCAGCCAGGAGAGCGTCAATGAACTGTTCGCGCAACTGCGTTCGTTCCACGCGGCGACGCGACAGGGATTCGACGACGGCGAGGCCGAGGCCCCCGACGAACCCGGCATGCTCGACACCAACCGCACACCGACCGAGGTGTTCGACAAGTTCGCGGCCACGCTGGCCACGACCGGCGTCGAATTCGAGTCCGGCGGTGGCGAAGCCGCCGCGGGCAGCTTCCTGGACAAGGCCCTGCACGGCGCCAAGGAGGCGCTGCGCCAGCTCAGCTATTGGAAGATGAAGAACCGCGCCGGCGTCGTCGGCCGCACCGGTCTCGGGCCGGTGGTCGCGCGACTCGCCGCCGAGCACAACGGCCTGCGCATCCACCTCGTCGGCCACAGCTTCGGCGCCCGCGTCGTGGCCTACGCGCTCGACGGTCTCGCCGAGGGCCCCTCGCCGGTCAAGTCGATCACCCTGCTGCAAGGCGCGTTCTCGCGCTTCACCTTCACCGACAGGCTGCCCTTCCGGGACGGCGGCGGCGCGCTGGCGGGCCGCCTGACCCGGCTCGACGGCCCGCTAACCGTCTGCCACTCGAGTCACGATTCGGCCCTGAGCACCATGTACCCGCTCGCCTCGCTCGCCGCCAAGGACGATTCCAGCGGCGCCGACGACAGGCTGTTCCGCTTCCGCGCCATGGGGTCGCACGGCGCGTTCGAAGCGGATCGCCGGCCTCTCGGCGCGGCCGGGACCGCCTATCCGTTCCAGCCCCACCGCATCCTCAACCTCGACGCGTCGGAGGTGGTCAATCAGGGCGGGCCGCCCAGTGGTGCGCACAGCGACATCTTCAAGACCCAGCTCGCCTGGGTGGTCGCGGCCGCGGGCGGGCTCACGCAGCCGTAGCCCGGTGCACACCGGCCACGAAGCCGGTGAGCTCATCGAGGCTTTCGATCGTCCGCATCGTTCTCCCTCGGATCGGGAATTCCCGCACGGCCCCGCGGGCCGATCGTAATCGTGATTGCGGATCGTGTGCGCGGGAATCTCCGCGGATATGACGATGCTCGCCGGCACTTCGGGATGGCAGTACGCGGACTGGCGCGCGGTGCTCTATCCCCGCGGCCTGGCCCAGCGGCGCTGGCTGGAACACTATGCGCGCTCGTTCGCCACGGTCGAGCTGAACGCCTCCTTCTACCGGCCGGTGCCGCGCGCCACCTTCGAAGGCTGGCGGGATCGCACGCCCGCCGACTTCGTCATGGCGGTCAAGGCGAGCCGCGTGCTCACCCACCGCCGCCGGCTGCTCGACCCGGATCCGCCGCTCGAGCGCATGATCGACGCGGCGCGCGGGCTCGGCGGCAAACTCGGGCCGCTGCTGATCCAATTGCCGCCCACCCTGCCCGTCGCGCCGGACCGGCTCGACGCCGTGCTCCGGCTGCTCCCCGCCGATCTGCGGGTGGCCGTCGAACCCCGGCACGACACCTGGTGGACCGGCGAGGTCCGCGACATCCTGCAGCGCCACAATGCCGCGCTGTGCTGGGCCGACAAGCTCGACCGGCCCGTCACGCCGCTGTGGCGGACGGCCGACTGGGGCTATCTGCGATTCCACCAGGGCACGGGCGCACCGTGGCCGTGCTACGACGACCACGTCCTCGCCGACTGGGTACGCCGCCTCGACGACACCTGGGACAAGGAGTGCGACGTCTACGTCTACTTCAACAACGACCCGGGCGGCGCGGCCGTTCACAATGTCGTTCGCTTCGCCGAACTCGCCTGCGCCACAGGCCGGCCGGTCACCCGCACCCCCGAGCCCCCGGCACGGGTCGCCGACCCCTCCGAGGTGTCCCGGGAGTGGAACACGCCCTGGCCGTGATACGGCCGGACTCCGCAGGCGGGCGATGATTTCCGCCATCCGTTCGGGGTAGTGCGAGCACACCGGCATCGCGCCGGAACAGCAGCCCGTACAGAGGAGTGAGATCCGATGGCAGACAGCAGCAATCCAGGACAGTTCGGCAATCGCGAGGACACGGTGGAACAGGCTCGCAAGGGCGGTCGGGCCAGCACCGGCAGTTGCAGCATGCGCCGCGCCGTGGAGATCGCCGAGGCGCTCGCGCCGACCCGCCCGCACGCGGGCGTGGAATCGGTCGGAGCGAACCTGCTCGTCGGTCCGTTCGCGGCCATGCTCGACCGCGCCCGGGATGCCATCAGCACACCGCGGTCGTGATCGGAAGCCTCGTCAGAGCTCGGCCGGGGACAGCGCGATCTTGGCATTGCGGCCGGGGCGTTCGCTCGCGGCTGCGGCGTCGGCGGCGGCCCGCAGCGGGAAGGTCTCCTCGACCTCGAGTCGCAGGACGCCGCGGGCGGCCAGCTCGACGAGTTCGGTGATCAGGCGGCGCCGGTCGGCGCCGCCGATCTCCTCGGCCCGCTTGGAGCCCCAGAAGCCTTTGACCACAGCCTGTTTGAAGATCATCTTGCCCGGGTCGATCAGCAGCGGCCGGCCCGACAGGGCGCCGAAGGAGATCAGTTCGCCGCGCGGGCCCAGCAGGGCGAGCAGGTCATCGGCCGCGCGGCCGCCGACCTGGTCCACGGCGCGCGCGATGGGAGCGCCCGCGGTGGCGGCGGTGGCCTGCTCGAGCCAGCCGGCGGATTCGGTGTCGAAGGCCGGGGTGAATCCCAAGTCCTGCAACGTCTGCCGGGACTCGGGGCTGCGGACCAGGTTGAGTACATTGATACCGCGTTGCCGGGACAGCACGTTCAGCAGGCGGCCGACGGCGCCATTGGCCGCATTGACCGTGATCCATTCGCCGGCAGCGACATTCAAGTCCTCCAGCAGCATGAGCGCGCTCAGCGGCATGGCCAGCAGCTGGCTCGCGGTGGCGTCGGATACCGTGTCGGGCACCGGGATCACCGCCGCCGCCGGGGCCGGGAAGTACTCCGCCCACGCGCCTTGGATACCCGAAACCGTCACGCGCTGACCGATTTCCAGCCCCGTGACGTCCGCACCCACGGCGTGGATGCGGCCGACGGCCTCGGTGCCGGGGATGGCGGGCAGCGGCGGGCGATAGCCGTACACGCCGCGAATAATGGCCAGATCGTGATTGTGGATCGGCGCGAGGATCAGCTCGATCCGCACCTCGTTCGGGCCGGGCTCGGGAATCGGCCGCTCGGTCGCGACCAGCACGTCCTTGGGCTCGCCGAACTGTTCGATGGTTACCGCACGCATGCTCCGCTCCTTCTGCTCAGTCTTCGGCGACCAGGACCTGGACGTCGATATTGCCGTGCACCGCATTGGAATACGGGCACACCTGATGCGCCGCGTCGGCCAGCGCCCGCGCCTGATCCACGGGCAGATGCGGCAGCGAGACCTCGAGCGTCACCGCCAGCTGGAAACCGCCCTTGTCATTGGGGCCGATGCCGACCTTCGCACCCACGGCGGAATCGGTCATATCGGCCTTGGCCTTGGTGCCGACCAGGCGCAGCGCGGAATGGAAGCACGCCGCGTACCCGGCGGCGAACAACTGCTCGGGATTGGTGCCCTCGCCATTGCCGCCCAATTCCTTCGGCGTCGACAGGTGCGCGTCGATCTTGCCGTCGGTGGTGCGGGTACGGCCGTTGCGGCCGTCGCCGGTGGCCAGCGCCTCGGCGGTGTACAGGACGTTCATTCAGCTCTCCTCGGAATGGTTCAGCGCCCGCGTGATGCGGCGCAGGGTGTCGCGCAGGGCGACGAGTTCGTCCACCGACAGCCCGGTGGCCGCGGCCATCTGCGCGGGAATATCGCAGGCCCGATCGCGCATTTCACGACCGCGTTCGGTCAGCCGGATCTCGACCCGCCGCTCGTCGGCGGCCGAGCGCCTGCGCTCGACCAGGCCCGCCGCCGCCAGCCGTTTCAGCAAGGGCGACAGCGTGCCGGAGTCCAGCGCCAGCGCCGCACTCAGGTCACCGACGGTGCGCTCGTCGCGTTCCCACAGCGTCAGCATCACCAGATACTGCGGATACGTGAGCCCGAGCGCCTCCAGCTTCGGGCGATAGGCGGCGGTCATGGCCCGCATCGCCTCGTAGAGCGGGAAGCACACCTGCTGCTCGAGCGCCATCGGATCGGCCATACCAAGACTGTAGACAGCAATTTAGTTGTGCACAATCTAATTGTGCGTGTCGATTATCACGCTGCTCCGACACCGTCACCGCACGAGCGGGCGGAAGGTGTCGGCATCGGCTGCGGACCAGTCGGGCGGTGGTTCCTGCAGCAGCCGGCCGGGCTCCAGCCAGTCGTAGAGCTCGGCATAGGAGAGCTGCTCGGTGGTGGAGATGCGCTTGCGCAGCATGTGCGGGGTGAGCTGCGCCGGGTCCACATCGCGTTCGGTGCCGAAGGACAGGTCGCCGTGAATGCCTTTGGCGCGTTCGTAGATCATGGTGCGGACGTCCCGGTCGAACGGGCGGACCCTGCCCTTTCGGCGGCTACCTCGATCATCCCACCCGCGGCGGGAGCGCCCGGTCCGGCGGCGCGCGACGGCGCGCTCGGACCCGTCAGGAATCGAGAAGCACCGGGCGCCGGGCGGCGAATAGCGTTGCTCTCATGAACATCACCGCTGATCAGAACACCATCGACGCCGTCACCCTGGAGGTGATCGATCCCGCGGCCGCCGCGGCCTTCTACGACGCCGCGTTCGGTCTCGGCGACAAGCTGCGCTTCCGCGCCACCGACTCCCCCACGACCGGTTTCCGCGGCTACATCCTCTCGCTCGTGGTGTCCCAGCCGAGCACCGTCGACAGCCTCATCGGCACCGCGCTCGAGGCGGGCGCGACCGCGCTCAAGCCCGCCAAGAAGAGCTTCTGGGGCTACGGCGGCGTCATCCAGGCGCCGGACGGGGCGATCTGGAAGATCGCGACCTCGGCGAAGAAGGACACCGGTCCGGCCACTCGTGAGATCGACGACTTCGTGGTGCTGCTCGGCGTCGCCAATGTGAAGGCGACCAAGCAGTTCTATATCGACCATGGGCTGACCGTGGCGAAGAGCTTCGGCGGCAAGTACGTCGAGTTCGCCGCGCCGTCCTCGGCGGTCAAGCTGGCGCTGTACGGGCACCGTGCCGCGGCCAAGGACGCCGGGGTCGCGCCGGAGGGCAGCGGGTCGCATCGGATCGTCATCGGCGGTCGCGGTGGTTCTTTCACCGATCCGGACGGGTTCGCCTGGGAGGCGGCCTGACCGCGCGTGCGGATCGGGGCCCCACCCAGGTGGTGATTCGTTCACCCTCGAGGGAGCGATCACAGCACTCGGGGTCCTGATATCGGCGAACGATCCGGCGGACAGTGGGAAGACACAGCCCACCGAACCCGGAGCCCGCCATGCCGACCATCCGCACGATCGCCGCCGCGACCGAGCGTCGAGCCACGGTCGTGACGAAGGATGGTGTGGCGCTTGCCGTTCGCATCACCGGCCCGCGCGATGCCGACCTCACCGTGGTGCTCGTGCACGGCCACTGCATGCGCACCGAATCCTGGTCCGATATCCGCGAAGCGCTGCTGCGGCGGTATTCCGGGGCCCGGATCGTCTGCTACGACCATCGCGGCCACGGCGAGTCCGCCGCCGCCTTGCCGCGGACCTACACCATCGAACAGCTCGGCCGCGATCTGCGCGAGGTGCTCGATGCCGTGGCTCCCGCCGGACCGGTGGTCCTCGTCGGCCATTCGATGGGCGGTATGACCGTGCTGACCTACGCCCATCAGAACCCGCACGAGATCGGCGCCCGCATTGTCGGCGTCGCGCTCATCGCCACCGCCGCGAGCGGACTCGCCGACGCGGGTTTCGGCCGGTTGCTGCGCCATCCGCTGGTGTCGCTGTTCCAGGCCGCTGTCCGGCGCGCTCCCACCCTCATGCGTCATGCGAAACTGCTGGCCTGCAAGGTCTTCTCGCCGATCATCCGGATCGCCGAATTCGGCGACCGGCAGGTCAGTCCCCGGATCGTCGCCCTATTCAATGCCATGCACAATGCGACGCCGATCCTGACGATGGCGACCTTCCTGAGCGCCCTCATCGACTTCGACCGCACCGATGCGCTGCCGGTCCTGTCGCGGATCCCGACGCTGGTCCTGTGCGGTTCGGCGGATCTGATGACACCGCCCTCGCACTCGGTCGCGACGGCGGCGGGCATCGATTACTCGGATCTCGTGCTGGTCGAGGGCGCCGGTCACTCGGTGATCCTCGAGCAGCCGGAGCACGTGGCGCAGGCCGTTGTCCGGCTGTTGACGCGGGCGAACGCCGCGTCCGAGCGCGAGCTACTGCGGATCGCCTGAGATCCGCACTCTCACTTGGCGTCCCCATAACACTCCACCACCGCCGTGGTGAAGGGAAAGCGAACCGGCATGGGGCCGAAGGCAATTCGGCCCGCCGTGTCCGCGGCGTCGGTGATCGCCTCGGCGACGGTGGCGGCCTCCTCCTCCGGGCAGTGCACGATCACTTCGTCGTGCTGGAAGAAGACCAGTTCGGCGCGGAGACCGGCGCGGGACATGGTGTGGCGCAAGCCCGCCAGGACCAGCAGCGCCCAGTCGGCGGCGCTGCCCTGGACGACGAAATTGCGGGTGAAGCGGCCGCGAGCGCGCGCTCTGGGTGTGCTGCCGTATCCGCCGGAGTTCTCCGCGTCGTGGTCCGGCTGGTCGGCGGAGAGCGGAGGGCAGGTGCGGCCCAGCCAGGTTCGCACCAGGCGCCCCTCCTCCCCGGCGCGGGCGGCGTCGTCGACATAGGCCACCGCGGCCGGATAGCGACGGCGCAGTTCGGCCATATGGGTGAGGGCGTCACCGGAGGTCTGGCCGTAAATGGCGCCCAGCATGGCGATTTTGGCTTGGGCGCGGTCGCCGCCGAAGGCGCGGGCGGCGAGATCCGCGTAGAGGTCCTCACCGCGGCCGGCCACCTCCATCAGTCCCGGATCGCGGGAGATGGCGGCGAGGATGCGGGGTTCCATCTGGTCGGCGTCGGCGACCACCAGCCGCCAGCCCGGGTCGGCGCGGATCGCCTGGCGAACCACCTTCGGGATCTGCAGTGCGCCACCGCCATTGGTGGTCCAGCGGCCGGTGACCGTGCCGCCGGGCAGATACTCGGGACGGAAGCGGCCGTCGTGGACCCACTGTTCGAGCCAGGACCAGCCGTGGGCGGTGTAGAGGCGGTAGAGGGATTTGTAGGCCAGCAGCGGGGCTATCGCGGGATGATCGATCTCCCGGAGTTCCCACTTCCGGGTGGAGGACAGCGAGATGCCCACGCGGGCAAAGGCTTTGACAATGTCATTGGGGAGATCCGGACGGACGCGCACACCGTCGCCGAATGCCTTCGACACCTCCTCGGCCAGCTCCGCCATCCGGCGCGGCTCCCCGCCCGCGATGCGCTCACCGAGCATCCCGTCCAGCAGCTCCCGGTGAACGTCCGCGCGCCAAGGGATTCCGGCGCGATGCATTTCGGTGGCGACCAGCATGCCGGCCGATTCGGCGGCGAGCAGCAGCCGCATGCGCTCGGGGTGCTCGGTTCTCGCGGTACGGGCCACCTGATCGGCGTAGACCTCCAGCAGCGCGGTGAATTCGTCGGTGCCCGGCGGCAGCGGCGGTGGGCCCGATTCGAACAAGGATGGCTGGGTGTCGGCGGCCCGGACGGGGGCGTCGGGCGGGACGGGCAGATCGTGCAGGCGCGCCCAGGCGGCCGGCAGGGAGCGGGCCTGCCCGGATTGTCCTTCCTCATGGCCGATCAGCAGCGCCTCCGCGGCCTCCACGTCATAGCAGCGCTCGACCCGCACACCGGCGGCCAGCAGCCGCCGATGGATCTCGGCGGTCGAGCGCCAGACCCAGCGCTCCACCTCGGGCCGGGCGCGCACCGCGTCGGCGAGCGACGGTTCGCGGAGCACCGGGCCCGCGGGGCGGCCGTCCTGATCGAGCGGGCACAGCCGCACACCCCCGTCGCTCGCTTCCGCCACCGCCCATCGCATGTCCCAGAGTCTCGCACCGGGCACGGACAAATTCGGACAGCGACGGCGGCGGCCGGCCGCGGACCGGCCGCGATCAGCGCTTCCGCGCCGGCCGCGCGGGGCGGACGCGCTAGTCGGCGGGCGCGTTCTCGATATCGTCGAGTTGCGCGAAGGGGCTTGCGCAGCCGTACCCGCTCGAGGTCACCGATGTCACAGCCGAGCGCAGCGGCCTGTGCATCGTGCGGCTGACCGAATCGGCGAAGCAGCCCCGGTGTCCTGGGCCCGTGCCCTGAGCCATTGGCGAAGTCGGCGTTCCGCGAGGACACTGAGGGAGGTAGCGCCGACTTCGTCCCCAGGAGCAGATTCGATGGCAACCAACGGCCCGTTCGGGATCGATCCGGAAGAATTCGAACGAGCCCTGCGCGAGGCGGGCATCGAGGTCCGCGACCTGATCGCCAAGGCCGGCGAATACATCGACCGCACCAGCGCCAACCCCCTCGGCGCCCTCTTCGCCCAATTCGTTCAGCCCGAACGCACCCGCCCCCCGAAATCCGAAGGCGAGACCACCGGCGAGACCGGCAGCGGCGTCTGGGCCATCTACACCCTCGACGACACCGGCGCCGCCCGCGTGGACCAGGTCTTCCCCACCGAACTCGAAGCCCTGCGCGCCCACCGCGACAACACCGACGAACGCCGCCGCGTCCGCTTCCTCCCCTACGGCGTCCCCGCCAGCGTCCTGGACGCGACCTGATCAGTGCGGGGCTTGCTCCGGCCCGCCGACGGTGATCGAGTCCAGAATCGCCGCCGCGTGGTCGACGAACAGTAGATGGCCTGTGCCCGGGATGATTTCGAGCCGGTGATTCGGGAGGGCGTCGGCGAGCCGGCGGGCGTCGGCCACGGGCACGTTCGCATCGTCTTCGCCGTGCCAAATATGTACCGGCACAGTGATGTCGGCGGGGTCGAAGCCCCAGGGGCGGGCGAAGAGGGCCTGCAGGTCCGCGGCCACGCCTCGGCTGCCCTGGGCGAAGGCCATGTGGATATTGTCGGCGATCCTGCCGAGCAGTTCGTCGTCGTCGGCAATGCGGGCGCGGTCGGTCGGCGACATCCGCGCGATGAGCGCCATGAGGCCGCGGGGGTTGCGGGTCACCGCGGCCATGCGTGCCGACACCGGCCGGGCCAGGAATGGGCAGCGCCGCAAGATCATCAGGCCGCCCGCGCGTTTGATGCCATCGTGGTTCGCATCGCTCGTGCGGTCGTCGAACGGGGCGGGCGAGCTCACCAGGACGGCACTGCTGACGCGGTCGGGGATCCGGTGTGCGCACGCCATCGCGTAGGGGCCGCCCCCGGAAGCGCCGAGCACCGCGAACCGATCCAGCCCGAACCCGTCGGCCACCTCGGCCACGGTATCGGCCCAGTCGACGACCTGCCGCCGCCTGGACAGGCCCGACAGCCCGATACCCGGCCGATCGATCGCGATGAGCCGCAAACCCGCCCCCACCGCCGCGGTCTCGGCGAAGGCGGCAGCTTCGACATGCGAACCCGGAGCGCCGTGAAAAGCCAGGACCGGATACCCCTCTCGGTCCCCGCACTCCGTACCACCCACCACCGCACCCCGCAGTGTCATCGTCCATTGCGCCGCTGAAGTCACGACCGCAGGATACGAGCAGGCCCGCGGGCGATGCGCTGGAATGCGGTCAAAGTGGGAGTCGCGCTTGCCGTCTGCCCCGCGCCGCGCGCGGGAAGTAGGAGATCCGCCGCGGCAGAAGGGCGAACACCGCGCGGATGACGGTCGCGTACACCGCGAATTCGAGCATGTCCCGGCCGGACCATTCGATGCCGATGGCGCGCCGCACCTCCTCGGGCAGGGTGCCCTTCGTGGTGTTGACCATCGCCCGGCACACCGGCGTGCGGACGACACGCCAAATCGTCTGTCCCAAGGGCCAATACGGTGGCGGCGGCACCGAGGCGATCATCGCGAGCACGGTATCGGGCACCTCTCCGTGTTCGAGTCGCTCGTGGATCATGCGCTCGTAGTAGACGCGGAACGCGTCGAGCGACGGCGGCATGTCCTGTGGCCGCAGTCCCATGGTCAGGCCGACATACCGCCATTCCCAGTAGAACTCGGTTTGTTCGGATGGCGACAGCGGCTCGGCGAAGACTTCACGCATGCGCACCACGGCGTCGAAGATGGTGGCCCACACCCAGCCGTAGGCGTCGGGGTCCATGGCGTGATACTTGCGGCCCTGCGCGTCCACGCCCTTGATGTTCTTGTGCGCGGCGCGAACTCGCTTGCCCGTGTCCGCGGCATCGAGTCCGTCGTAGACGCAGCCGAGGATCGGCATGAGCGAGGAGAACAGCCGCTCCCACGGCCGGCTCTCGTAGATGGAATGCTCGGCGACACCGGCACCCACCACGGGGTGCAGGGTCTGCATCAGCAGACCGCTGCCCAGCATGAACCCGAGCCGCAGGTCGCCGACGATGCGGAAGGCGATCGTGTCGGCATCGAGCGGGCGAGTTCGATCCTCGACCGGCGGAGCGAGCGCTCCGGAATTCCCCGCCAGGCTCGCCGTCGAGCTGCTGGTCATCGCTTCCACCTCACCATCGAACGAGATAATAGGACAATATTTCTCTCACTGTCCTATCGGACAGTATCACAGGATTTGTCTTATCGACGAGGTCATCGGCCTGCCGCCCGGTACCGGCTAGCCTGTCGACGTGACGAACATGGCTCCCCCGTTCGGCGTCACCTACGCGGGCCCGCTCGACGCCACCGCCGAGCGCATTCTCGATGCCGCGCTGACCTGCTTCGGCCGCAACGGGATTCGCCGCACCCCGATGGACGCGGTCGCAGCCGAGGCCGGTCTGGCGCGCTCCAGCGTGTACCGCTACTTCCGCCAGAAATCCGATCTGATCTCCGCGGTCCTCACGCGCGAACTGCACCGCTTCCTCACCGAGCTGGAATCGGCCACCGCGACCATCGCCGACCCCGCCACGGCAGCCGCCGAGGGCTTCGTCACCACCGTCCGTTTCATCCGCGCCAGCCCGATCCTGAGTGAATTGCTGCTCTCCGACAGCGAGGAACTGCTGCCCTTTCTCACCGTGCGCGGCGGCTCGCTCGTCACCATCGCCCGCACCTATCTCGTCCAGCGCCTCACCGCCGCGTCCCCGGCCGGCGGCAGCGCCCCCGAAGCCCGGGAGCAGCTGGCCGAAACAGCTGTGCGCCTGGCCATGTCCTTCGTCTTCAACCGCGAGAGCGTGATCGACCTCGATGACGACGCCGCCCTCCGCCGCTACGCCCATCGCTTCATCGCCCCGCTCGCTGCTCTCGCATTCACCGGAGATGCCGGAACCTGATAGGCGGCATCCGAGGCCACGGCCTCGTCCACGGGGAATGCGATATGTTCCGAATTGCTGAAGGTTCGCGGGAGGTGCGATGAGTGGTGCAGGCGGGTCGGTTCTCGGGATCGACGTCGGGACGACGGCGGTCAAGGTGGCATTGTTCGGTGAAGGCGGGAAGGTCGTTCGTTCGCACACCACCGGGCACGAGATGATTCGGCGGCATCCGAATTGGGCCGAACAGGATCCACGGGAGTGGTGGGCGGGGTGCCTGCGCGGGATCGAGGAGGTCTCGGCGGATGCCGCGATGGAGACGGTGCGTGCGGTCGGGGTCACCAGTCAGGTCAATACGCATGTGTTCGTCGATGCGCGGTTGCGGCCGTTGCTGCCTGCGATCACGTGGCAGGACCAGCGATGTGCGGAGACCGCTCGGGAGTTGAATCGTGAGGTCGCGGCGGTGCGGAGGGCCGAGATCTGGGGGCGTTCTTATGATTTCGATGCTTCGGGGTTGATACCGCGGGTGGTGTGGGTGGCACGGAACGCACCGGAGGTCTGGCGGGAGACGCGGTGGGTGCTCAGTCCCAAGGATTACGTCAATGCGCTGCTCACCGGGGTGGTCGCCAGTGACGGCATGTCCTCGATCGGGCTCGTCGATGCGGCCGGGGACGGGTATCTCGAGGGTGCGGTCGGGCTGGTCGAGGGGCTTCGCGACCGGCTGCCTCCGCTGCGGCCCGCCACCGATCCGCTCGGGCCGGTTACCGTTTCCGCGCTGGACCGGCGCGAGGCAGCCGTCGCGGTGGTCGGCACCATGGATGCGCTGAGCGAGATGTACGCGTGTGGCCTCACCGTTCCGGGACGGGGGATGATCTCTTGTGGCACTTCGCTTGTCGTCGCCGGGTCGGCCGAGGTGGCGGTTCCGACGGCTGGCATCGTGACGTTTCCGCCCTCGGCGGGTGTGACCATCCATGCCGGGCCGACGCAAGCGGGCGGTGACGCTTTGCGGTGGTGGAGCCGGGCTTCCGGATCAACTGTCGCGGAGGTGCTCGCCGCTGCGGCAGTCGCGGCGCCGGGCGCCTCCGGTGTGGTGTTCACGCCCCATCTCATGGGTGAGCGTGCGCCGCTGTGGGATTCGGCGGTGCGCGGGAGTTTTCTCGGGCTGAGCACCACCACCACGCGCGCGGATCTGGGCCGGGCGGTGCTGGAGGGCGTCGCCATGTCGGGCAGACAGGTGCTGGAGGCCGTCGAGTCGGCGTGCGGAAAACCCTTGGCATCGATCACCTTCTCCGGCGGCGGCTCCAATAGCGAGCTGTGGGCGCAGATCTTCGCCGATGTGCTCGGGCGGCCGGTGCAGCGGCTGGCGACGCGCGACTACAGCGCGGTTCTGGGTGCGGCGCTGCTGGGCAGTGTCGGCGCCGGAATCCATGCCGACCTCGCCGCCGCGACCGCCGGGACCACGACGGCCGACCGCGTCTTCACACCCGACACCGGCCGTACGGCGCTGCTGGACCCCTTGTTCGAGGTGTACCGCGACTCCTACCGCCGGCTACGCGACGTGCATTCGAAGCTGGAGGGCTGGCGGTCCCGGCACGCCGGCGTTTGAAGGGGCCGTGGACGGCTAAGCCACCCGCATGGGGTACAACGTCGCCCGAAAACTGATCAGTGATCACCTCGTGACGGGCTCTATGGTCGCCGGGGAGGAGATCGGGCTGCGGATCGACCAGACGCTCACCCAGGACGCCACCGGCACCCTGGTCATGCAGGAGGTGGAGGCGCTGGGGCTGCGGCGCACGCAGGTCCCGGTGAGTGTGCAGTACGTGGACCACAATCTGCTGCAAGCCGACGAGCGCAATGCCGAGGACCACGAATACCTGCGGACCGCCTGCCGCCGCTACGGCATCTGGTTCTCCAAGGCCGGCAATGGGGTGTCGCATCCGACGCATATGCAGCGCTTCGGAATTCCCGGCGCGACCCTGGCGGGTTCGGATTCGCACACCTGCGCGGCCGGATCGCTGGGCATGCTGGCCATCGGCGTCGGGGGCCTGGAAGTCGCGCTGGCAATGGCGGGCAAGCCGCTGCGGCTGCGCATGCCGGAGATCTGGGGCGTGCGGCTGACCGGGCGGTTGCGGCCGTGGGTGTCGGCCAAGGACGTCATTCTGGAGATGCTGCGCCGCCACGGCGTGAAGGGCGGCGTGCACCGCATTATCGAATACCACGGTCCCGGCCTCGCCACCCTCACCGCGATGGACCGGCACGTGATCGCCAATATGGGCGCCGAACTCGGCGCCACCACAACGGTTTTCCCCGCCGACGACGCGGTCCGGGAGTTCTTGCGCGCCGAGCAGCGCGCGGGCGACTTCCGCGAACTGCTGGCCGACGACGACGCGGACTACGACCACACCGAGGAGATCGCCCTCGATGAGGTCCAACCGCTCATCGCGCGCCCCTCCTCACCCGGAAACGTCGTACCCGTCAAGGAAGTCGCCGGGGAACCGGTCAGCCAGGTGGTGATCGGCTCGTCGGCCAATCCCGGCTATCGCGACTACGCGATAGCCGCGGAGTTGGTGCGCGGCCGGCAGACCAGCGATGCGGTCAGCTTCGACGTGAACCCCAGTTCCCGCCAGATCTTCGCCGACCTCACCAAGGCGGGCATCACCTCCGATCTCATCGACGCGGGCGCCCGCATTCACCAGACCGGATGCCTCGGCTGCATCGGCATGGGCCAGGCCCCCGCGGTCGGCCGCAACTCGCTGCGCACCTTCCCCCGCAACTTCCCGGGCCGATCCGGAACCCGGGAGGATTCGGTATGGCTGTGCTCCCCCGAGACCGCCGCGGCCTCCGCATTGACCGGCGAGATCACCGACCCCCGCGAATTGGCCTCCCGCTGGGGCATTTCCGAGGCGCACCCCCGGATCCCGGAACAATCCAGCGTCAACACCGACATGCTGGTCCCACCGCTCCCGGAAGAGCAAGCGGCACGAGCGGAGATCATCCGCGGCCCGAATATCACCGGCCTGCCGGACTTCGACCCGCTACCCGAAACCGTCACCGGCCCGGTCCTTCTCGTACTCGGCGACAACATCTCCACCGATGAGATCTCCCCCGCCGGCGCACGCGCGCTGCCCTTCCGATCGAATCTGGCCAAACTGGCGGAATTCACCTTCGACCGCATCGACCAGGACTACCCGAGGCGAGCGGCCGAGGTCCCCGGCCGCACCCACCTGGTGGTCGCGGGCGACAACTACGGCCAAGGCTCCTCCCGCGAACACGCCGCCATCACACTGCGTTTCCTGGGTTTGCGCGTGGTCCTGGCCCGCTCGTTCGCCCGTATCCACTGGCAGAACCTCGCCAATTTCGGCATCGTGCCCCTCGAATTCACCGATCCCGACGACTACGCCCGCATCGAGCCCGGCGACGAACTCACCGTGCCCGACATCCGAACCCAGCTCGGCAGCGACGGAAAGGTAGCGGTGCACAACACCACTCGCGACCACCGGTACCAGATGACGCACAGACTGTCCCGCAACCAGGTCGACGCGGTCCTCGCCGGCGGCGTGATCCCTTGGGTGAAATCCACCGGCTGACGGCGGACCACCGGGGACAATTCAGTCCCACCGCCAAACCGTCTCGACCACAACAGAATTCACCAGCGCGTCCAAACAGCCGGAACGCGGCAGCGGTCCGGTGGGTAGTCGGGCCGACAGGGCTTGCTGGTAGGCGCAGGGGATGTTGATGTCGAAGTGCAGCCAGTCGAAGATCGTGCGCAGCGTGCGCGCGGGACGCGCCGCGACGCCGTCGAGCAGCCACGGGATGGCGGGCTTTCCTGCGCTCCAGGCAGACCGCGAACTAGATGCGCGACCCGGCGGTCACGCCCGGCTCGCCACCACTCCCCCGCGCCGGAAGTGATCGCGCGCGGATCGCGGAATCCACAAGGCCGCCAGCACGATCAGGGAGATGGCCCATCCGGCGAGCAGCGCGTAGTGGACTCCGATCGATGGGAACATCACCCAGACCACGAACCGTCCGGCGAACTGGCAGGCCAGCAGGATGGAGATGGTGATCCTGGCCCAGTTGCGGCCGCCCAGCAGCGGGAGGATGAGGGCGGCGTAGAGCGGGGCGCTGATCAGGTGGTAGATCGTTCCGGGATTCCAGCTCACGGGCGGAACGAGAATCACGATGAGGTGGTTGATCGCGTGGATACCGACGCCTGCGGCGGCCACGCGGACCGATAACGGCGATCCCGGCATGGTGGGCGGTCCTTTCGATTCCGGTCTGGACAGCCGAAACGTTAAGGACGTCGGCCCTACCCGGTATTGGACGATTGGGACATCGACAGCAGCCGTCCGGGCGTGGTCGCCGCGAACCGCTGGAAGTCCCGGTTGAGGTGGGATTGATCGAAATACCCGAGCTCGCTCGCGACCCTGCTCAGCTCGTGCGCACCCGATGTGGTCAGCGCCGCCAGCGCCGCCGAGAACCGCATCAGCGAACCGTACGACTTCGGCGACAACCCGACCCGATCGGTGAATCTCCGGCTGAAATGCCTTCTGCTCCAGCCATACTCGTCCGCAAGCGCGGAAACCGGCACCGCGCCCCGCGACTGCCGCAGCCGCCGGATCGCATCGGAGATCTCGCCGTCCCGCTCGGTCGCGTCGACCCGCTCGCGCAAGAACTCCGACACCAGCCGGAACCGCGTATCCCACTCCTCCGTCTCCGCCAGCCGCTGCGCGAGCTGCCGCGCCGAGGGCCCCATCAGATCCGTCAGATCGACCGCGCTGTTCCGCAATTCGTGCAGCGGCACCCCGAGCGCGCGCCGCGCCGTCAGCGGATCCAACTGCACCTGGACACTGACCATCCGCCCGGAGTGCGCAACGGTCCCACCCCGATCATGGAGCCCCACCACCAACGGCATGGGCTCGACCCGCCGCCCGTCGAACACCCCGTCCAGCGCGAACACGATCTTCACCGTCCCGCCGGGAATCTTCCTGCGCCGCACCGGTTCGGGCTCCCACACGTCGAACCCGAAACACCGCACCACCTCGAGCCCCCGGAACATCCCCGGCGCACCGTGCACCACATGCCGCGAACCCACCTGAAAGGTCCCGCGCAATTCGGCAAGGCGATCAGCACTCACCTCGACCAGAGTACGTGTCCGCCGGAGTTAGTAGCGCAAGTGAACTTACTTGCCTACACTGCTGCCATGACGGAGTGGCGGCCCACGGCGTGCATCCTGTGCGAGTGCAATTGCGGTGTTCAAGTACTGGTGGGGGCGGACGGCCGGACGTTCGAGAAGATCCGGGGCGACAAATTGCATCCGGCCTCGGCGGGTTACACCTGCAACAAGGCGCTGCGGCTCGATCACTATCAGAACGGGCGCACGGGGCGCGTCACCACGCCCCTGCGCCGCCGCCCGGACGGGTCGTTCGAGGAGATCGACTGGGAGACGGCGATTTCCGAGGTGGCCGCGCGGCTGCGGGAGATCGGGTCGCGGTACGGCGGGGAGTCGATCTTCTATTACGGCGGGGGCGGGCAGGGGAATCACCTGGGCGGGGCGTACGCGCCGGCGACCATGGCGGCGTTCGGGATGCGGTATCGGTCCAGTGCGCTGGCGCAGGAGAAGACGGGGGATTTCTGGGTGGGGGCGCGTATGTTCGGGCATCCGGTGCGCGCCGATGTCGAGCACGCCGAGGTGGCGTTCTTCGTCGGGAAGAATCCCTATCAGTCGCACGGGTTTCCGAGGGCGCGCGCGGTGCTCAAGGAGATCGCCAAGGATCCGAGGCGCGCCATGATCGTGCTGGATCCGGTCCGCACCGAGACCGCCGAGCTCGCCGATTTCCATCTCCAGCTGCGGCCGGGCACCGATGTGTACCTGCTGTCGGCCATGGCGTCGATCCTGGTGCGCGACAATCTGATCGACGCCGACTGGCTGGCCGCCCACGCGCACGGACTGGACGAGGTCGTGGCGGTGCTGCGCGAGGTTCCCATCGAAAAGTATTGCGCCATAGCCGATGTGGATATCGAGCTGGTGGAAGCGGCGACGCGGCGGCTGGCCGCGGCGACCTCGGTAGCCGCGCTCGAGGATCTCGGCGTGCAGATGAACCGGTACTCCACGGTGGTCAGCTATGTGGAGAAGCTGGTGTGGCTGCTCACCGGCAATCTGGGCAAGCCCGGAACGCAGTACGCGTTCACCGGCATGTCGGCCATCGGGCACGATCGCGGGCATCCGGCGGGTCAGTGGCCGACCAGCCCGGTGGCGGGCGCGCCCATTATCGGCGGGCTGGTGCCGTGCAATGTGATCACCGAGGAGATCCTCACCGACCATCCCGCCCGGTATCGCGCCATGTTCATCGAGAGCAGCAATCCCGTGCACTCCCTGGCCGATTCGGCGCGCATGCGAGAGGCCCTGGAGTCACTCGAACTGGTGGTGGCCGTCGATGTGGCCATGACCGAGACCGCCCGGCTGGCGCACTACATCCTGCCCGCGGCAACGCAATTCGAGAAGTACGAGGCGACGTTCTTCAATTTCGACTTTCCGCGCAATATCTTCCACCTCCGGCATCCGGTGCTGTCCGCACCCGAGGGGGTGCTGGCCGAGCCGGAGATCCACGCCCGGCTGGTGGAGGCCGCCGGAGCATTGTCCGAGGACGATTACGCTCCGCTGCGGGCCGCGCTCGCACAGGGGCGGGAAGCCTTCGCCATGGCCTTTCTCGGCATTCTGGCCGACCGGAGCAAGGCGAAACTCGCACCCGTGCTGCTGTATCGAACCCTGGGCCCGACCCTGCCCGGCGGAGCCGCCGCGGCAGCCCTGCTGTGGGCGGCGGCCTACAACTGTGCCCGCAAATTCCCGAAGAGCGTCGAACGCGCCGGATACGGAACGGGTTCGGCAGCCGGTGAACGGCTCTTCGAGGCCATTCTCACCGGCGAGCACGGCATCGTCATCACCGAGGACGACTACGAGGAGACCTGGAACCGGCTGCGCGACAACACCGTCCAGCTGAACGTCCCGGAGCTGCTGCGGGTGATCGCCACCCTGCCCGATCCCGAACCCGAGGCGGGATCCTGGCCGTTCATCCTCTCCGCCGGTGAGCGCCGGGCCTTCACCGCCAACACCATCGTGCGAGATCCGCTGTGGCGCACCCGCGATCGCGGCGGCGCGCTCCGCATGAGCACCACCGACGCCGACCGCCTCGGCCTGCGCGCGGGTGATCTCGTCCGGGTGAGCACCCGCCGCGGCAGCGTGCGGGTCCCGGTGGAGCCCACCGACCGCATGCGCCCCGGCCACCTGTCGCTGCCCAATGGCTTCGGCCTGTCGGTGGCCGACGATACCGGCGTCCCGGTCACCACGGGCGTCGCGCCCAATGAACTCACCGCATTCGACTCCCGGGACGAATGGGTCGGCACCCCGTGGCACAAGTACGTCCCCGCCCGCCTGGATACCGTGGACGCATGAAACGCACGACATTCGCGAACTGGCCGTGCACCGTGGCCCGCACCGTGGACCTCATCGGTGATTGGTGGACGCCGCTGGTGCTGCGCGAAGCCTTCTACGGCGCAAAGCGTTTCGACGAATTCGAGCGCGGGCTCGGCCTCAGCCGCAATGTCCTCACCCAGCGCCTGACCCGCCTGGTCGACGAGGGCCTACTGGAACGGGTCCCTTACCAGGACCGCCCACCGCGCCACGAATACCGCCTCACCGACCAGGGCCGCGACTTCTTCCCCGTTATCGCCGCCATCATGCACTGGGGCGACCGCTGGCTCGCCCCCGACGGCCCACCCGTCGTCCTGCACCACACCACCTGCGACCACGACACCCACGCCGAAGTCGTCTGCGCCCACTGCCGCGAACCGCTGCACCACCCCGATGTCACCGCCCGCCTGGGCCCGGGATTCCCGCAACGACACCGCCGTTCCGCACTGGAAACCGGCCGCTTCGACGGCGACCCCGACACCGGCGCTCAGAGCAACTGACTGCGGCGCGGATCGGCGGGGTCGTAGAGCACCCGCACATGTTGACGAGCAGCGAGATAAGAACCCGGATGCTGTTCGAACGCTCCACTTTTCGCCGTGAACCCGCGCCCGGTGACCGGATCGACACAGCTCGCTTCGAGCGTATAGCTGAGCACCTCCCCCGACCTCCTCGCGCGCCCACCCTCCTTCACCCGAACCGACCGCACCGGAACATGCAATTCCCGACCGTGCTCGGCGAGCCAAGCCATCAGTCGCCGCCGCCGCCGCGCCATCACCAATCCGAACCCCCCGGCAAGAATGATCAGCCCCCCGAACCCGCCAATGAACACGGTCCCACTGTAGGTTTCATGAAAGTCCGCCACCCGAGCATCATTGGGATCATCCGGATCGTAAGCGACCGCCACGACATCGCCCCGCCAGTACTGGTGCAAAACACTCCACGAAGTGATCTCAGCCAGATACCCCCTCCCGTCAGCAGCGGTAAACCGCACCGCCCCGCCGTCACCATCGCTGTCCGGCGCCGACACCACCGTCCCATCGGTCCGCGTCTTCCCCGCCAACTGCGAACTGTTCCACAGCCCCAACCCAACACCGAGCAGCACAATCACCACCCCCACCCCAACCGCGAACAACGAATTACGCATCACCGGCAGAGCCCTGGGAACCAATCCAACGCGCTCCCCGAACGCCCCCGACTCGAACTGTGACTTCTCCACACCGAGTTATCGCACACACCACCCCGAACGCAGCACCCGCAACCACCGAACCACAAAACCTCCGCATCCCCACCGCCTGGCGGTGACTACTGCGGGCGTCGCCTTCGCCGCCTCATCGATCGCTCCAGGGTCAAGGGTCCACTGGCGGCGCGAGTCAGTACCTTCGCGTCACAGGTGGTCGTCTGAGGTGTGGACTGCGACGGGGTCGGATACGCCGATAGATCGGCGGGCGAGCCAGGCCCGGTCGGCGGCGGGTAGCCAGGCGTCGTCGGGAAGAGTCGCCGATCCAGGGCGGGCCAGCCGGTTGACGAGGGAGTCGGGGATGCGTCGCCGCCACATGACCGCCCAGGCGAACACCGGTGTCGGCGCGACGATCGGGACGAGGCGCAGGCGGTCATCGTCCGGCGGCGGCATGTGCAGCCCATAGAACGTCGCGGTGGTGGGATCGTCGGCGGTCTGGTCCAGGAAATGGTCGAAGCCCAGGTTCGACCCGGAACGATCGACCACGATGCCGAGGGTAGCCGTCAACTCGTCGACCAGGTTCACCCAGTCCGGCGGGGCGTCGTGCATGGGGAACCGCAGCGCGAGGTGCGCCAGGTTCGCCATGGCGACCCGGGAACACGCCGCGAGCGCGTGCCCGGTGCTGAGCAGCAGGCCGACGGGTTCCATCAGTGCGCACCGGCGCCGGATCTCGGCGGGCCACGGTACGGCCGAGGCTCGGCCGAAGGCGACGTCCACGTCTCCGGATCGCAAGGCGTCGATCGCTGTACCGCGGGCGCCGCGTGCGGTGATCCGCAGGCTCAGGTTCGGGTCCTGGTCGATCACGCGCCGGATCAGGCCAGCGGCTGCGGTGTGCGGGTCCATCACGTCCACGCGCACCGGACCGCCGATCCCGGCGGCGGACGCGGCGGCGTCGACGGCCTCGATCACGTCTCGGGCGTACGGCAGGAGCCGTTCGCCGGTGGCGGTCAACCGCACCGTCCGCGTGTTTCGTTCCAGCACAGGCGCGCCGAGGAGCTGCTCCAGCCGCGCGATCCGTTTCGACAGCGCCTGCTGCGTGACGAACAGTCGGCCGGCGGCCCGACCGAAATGGCCTTCCTCGGCGGTCGCCACGAACGCCCGGAGCAGGGCGGTGTCGAGGTCCATGCGGCCACCCTGGCGTGACAACCAATGGTTGTCAAACCGGCTGGAACAGTTGTTGGACGGGCTCCGGCCCGGTCCGTTCACTGGACCCATGACCTGCGTTGACAACTTCTCAGCAGAATGGGTTGCGCTCGGTGTCCACCGCCACCGAGCCGACTCCCACCGTTCCTGGACGGTGGGTCGATGACCGGCGGACAAGGGATCGCGCTCGTGGAACCGGTCCTATTGGGCGGAACCACGCAGTGGCTGCTCATCCGGGGCCGGGATCGCCGCAACCCGGTGCTGCTGTTCCTGCACGGCGGCCCGGGCAGTCCCTACATGGGCTTCGCGCGTTGCTTCCAGCAGGAGCTGGAGGAGCATTTCGTGGTGGTTCAGTGGGACCAGCGGGGCAGCGGCAAATCGTTCCCCGGCACTCCGAGCGGGTCCATCACCGTCGCGCAGTTCGAAGCGGACACCCACGAACTGGTGTTGTTGCTGCGCAAGCGGTTCGGTGCGGAGAAGATCTACCTGGCGGGACATTCGTGGGGCGCCTACCTCGGGCTGACCGAGGCGAGGCGGCACCCGGAGAACCTCCATGCGTACATCGGCGCGGGCCAGCTGATCGACCTGCTGCGGCAGGAAACACTCTCGCACCACCGCCTGCTCGACGAGGCCGCGCGACGCCACCGGACCGCCGCCCGCGCTGCGCTCGAGCGCATCGGCCACCCGCCCTACCCGCAGCCCGCGCACGACCTGGGTGCCAAGTACTCCTGGATGTGGAAGTTCGGTCACATGCTCAGCGGACGGCGCGGACCATCCCGCCTCGTGCGGGACATGCTGCTGTCCCGCACGTATTCGCTGCGGGACATGGCGAACTTCCCGAAAGGGGCGTCGTTCACTCTGAACAGCCTGGCCCGCAACGAAGGCGAGAACTTCTGGAAGCTGGCCGCACCCGACCCCGCGGCGTTCGAAGTACCCCTCTTCTTCATCATGGGCACACACGACCGCGTCACCCCGCTGCCCCTCGTCACCGAGTACGCCGACAAGGCCACGGCTCCGATGAAGGAGGTGTACACGCTCCACGGAGCGGGCCATTTCGCGTTCCTGGAGAACCCAAAGGAGTTCACCCGCACGATCCTCCGCATCCTCGCGCGAACCTCGTGACCGGCGCCGCGCCCGGCACCGCGAAAACAGTGGGCCCCATCGCAATTCGCTACCTCGGCAAAGCCGCAGACACAGCGTTCGCCGACCGGAACCTCACGTGCGGGAATGCGCGGCGGCAAGCGCCGGGAGTGGCCCCGACCTGGGTGCGGACGCGGCGGCGGAGGTTGACCGCCGAGACGAGGCCGACCCGGGTGGCGATCGCCTCGACAGTAAGGCCGGTGTCCTCGCGAAGGATGCGGGCGGCGGCTGTGCGGCGGGGCAGGAGCCAAGCGCCCGGGCTGGTTCCGAGCTGATCGGTGAAGCGACGGGCCACGGTTCGGGGAAACGTTGCGACGGGCGGCCACGTCATCGCCCGAAAGAGGCTGTGACAGTGGACGACCCACCGGTCCAAGTCGCCACAACGCCAGACCTTCACGGCAAGGACAGCTGCGACCACCGATCACGGCACCTCCGCTACTGCCGCATATCGCGCTGACCGAATCAGCCACGCACGAGCGGGTCCGGGTGATCAGCCCTGTGACCCGAACGCGTGATAATCCCCTCCGGCATGTGAAACGACGTCGACCGGGAGCTGGTGGCGGCAAAGCCCGAGAAGGGGCCGCCACCAGTTCCCGGTCGATGGTGTTTCACAGCTGGATGCGATCGATATTCGAATACAGGACGCAGCGACCCGACCGCCAGGCAAGCGGATCGCAGGGGTCATCATCGGATGCTGAGCCGTCGGCTTAGCGAGGTCGTGTCGGAACATACAGCGAGACCACCGTCGTCGTCACCGCGAAGTCTGCCGGGCGCAAGGTCTTCGGCCTCGCCACCACAGATGTGCGGCTCGCTCGACCTTTTGCGCGTCAGTTCGGCAGCCAGTGCAGTTCGTGCGCCAGGGTTTTGGCGACGGCACGGATGCGGCGGTGGACTGGTGACTGCTCGCGCGGGAGTACCAGGTGGAGTGTCAGGCTGGGTGCGCCTCGCAGCGGTCGCCAGGTGAGACCGGCCGATAGTGTCGTTACCGCGGCTTCACTGGCCGGGGCTAGGGTGAGGCCGTCGCGCAGGTCGTGCTGAGTCATGTCGAAAGAGACTGCGGGCGTGTGGAATCGGGGGTGTGGTTGGGTGTTGCGGAACAGTGCGGACAGCTGATCGTGGATCACGGGGTTGGCCGCACGGTCCGGGAGCCGCAGCGGATAGGCGGCGGCGTCGGCGATCTCGATCTCCGGGTGTTCGGCCAGCGGATGATGCTGCGCCAGTTGGACTCCGACGCGCGCACGCCGCAGCAGGTACCGGCGCACGCCACGGCCCGGCTGTTCACCGCGGGTGATACCCGCATCGAGGCGGCCGTCGGCGACCGCGGGGGAAATTTCCGGTGTCGGCATCGGGGCTGCGCCGACCTGGAGTCCCGGGCTGCTGCGAATCAGCCTGTCCACCAGGGCCGGTGCCGTCTCGGCGCCGGCGCTGAGGCTGTATCCGATGCGGAGCGTGCCCAGTTCACCGGCCGCCGCGCTCCGGGCGGTCTCCCATGCCCGGTCCAGCGCCGCCAGCGCGGGCGGCGCGGACTCCGCCAAAGCCGCACCGGCCGTGGTCAATACGACGCTACGCGTGTTGCGGACCAGCAGGGCCGTACCCAGCTCCGCCTCCAATCGGCGCATCCGGGCGCTGAGTGCGGGCTGTGCGATACCGATCCGTGCGGCCGCGCGGGTGAAGTTCAACTCCTGCGCCAGCACCAGAAAGTACCGCAGGCTCACCGTATCCGGCGCCACATGCCCTCCCTGCCGATTGATAACGATCCGTTCTGAGCCTATCGCGCATCGGTCTTTCCCTCGACGGCACACCAAGCCCTAACCTGCGCATATGACGATTCAACCGACCGCAGTACCCGACGTCGAACGTGTCCGTCCGACCACAGGAGGTTTTCATGCCTAAGGGCTACTGGGTGAGTGTCTACCCCGCCATTTCCGCCCCTGAGAGGCTGAGTGCCTACAACAAGCTGGCGGGTCCGGCCGTCCAGGCCGGGGGCGGGCGCCTCTTGTCCCATGTCGGTAGCCGAGTCGTCGCCCACGAGGCCGGAATCCCGCAGCGCGTCATCCTGATCGAGTTCGACAGCTTCGAACAGGCCGTCGCGGCCTACGAGAGCGAGGCATACCAGAAGGCACTGGTGGCCCTTCCCGACGACGTCCAGCGCGACTTCCGCATTGTCGAAGGCATAGGCCTGACCGGCGGGCCCGCGCAGTAGTCCTCCGGCATGTGAAACGACGTCGACCGGGAACTGGTGGCGGCAAACGCCGAGAAGGGTCCGCCACCAGTTCCCGGTGGACGGTGTTTCACAGCTGGATGCGATCGATACGCCCGCACCTGCCGAGTTCCGGGTATTCAGGGCCGCTCGCGAACAGGTCGTTATTGCGGTGTCAGACGCACGGGTTTGGGTAGGCGGTTGACAGAGGCGTTCGGGGCTGCCCGGACGTGACGACCGTTGAGCGACAGTGAATGCGGAGGTGATTGTCGTGTCGAGTGCGCAATCGCAGCACATCGGACCCGGGCCGGCTACCCGCGACCCGAGCCAGGAGACGGTGGGTGAGCTGGTGCAGCAAGCCTCGCGGCAGCTGACCGAGCTGGTGCGTGGGGAGCTGAGGCTGGCACAGGCGGAGATGAGGGAGAAGGGCAAACGGTACGGGATCAGCGGCGGGCTGTTCGGCGGCGCCGGCGTCGCCGGATTCCTGACCTTGCAGGCCTTGGTCTTCACCATGATCGCGGCGTTGGCCGTGGCCTTGCCGGTGTGGGCGTCGGCGCTGATCGTCACGGCGGTGCTCGCCGTGATCACCGCGGTGTTGGCGCTGATCGGCCGCAAGGAAGTCGGTCAGGCCACCCCGCCGACCCCCGAGCAAACCATCGAAACCGTCAAAGCCGATATCGCTCAGATCAAGGAAAGCTCACACCGATGAATCAGCCGGACCCGGAGAAGAAGACCACGGCCGCCGTCGACGAGCTGCGTGAGCAGGTCGAGCACACCCGCGAAGAACTCGCGCAGACCGTCGAAGCGCTCTCGGCCAAGGCCGACGTCAAAGCACGCGCACAGGACAAGGCCGAGGCGGCCGGACAACAGGCCGCCGCCAAGGTCGAGCAGCTGAAGGAGAGAACCACCGACGTCGCCGAGCAGGCTCGCGCCCGAACCGTGCAGGTCGGCCACACATTGCAGGCCAAGACACCGAAACCGGTGCAGCACAGGACCGCCCAGCTCGCCGACCAGGCCCGCAGTCACCCCGGCCTCGTGCTCGCGGGTGCGGCTGGCGCGGTGATCACGGTGTGGGCGGTCCGCCGGCGACGAAACGGATGAGCAGGTGAAACCAATCACGATTGCCTACAAGCCGGTCGGTCTCATCCTGGGCGCGATCAGCGGCCTGCTCGCCGGGGCGGTATTCAAGCAGACCTGGAAGATGCTGGGCCACGACGAGCACGTACCGGCAGCCACCGACGAGGACCGGAGCTGGCAGGAAGTACTTCTCGCCGCCGTTGTCCAGGGCGCGATCTTCGCCGGAGTGAAAGCCGCCGTCGACCGCGCCGGCGCCACCGCAACCCGCCGCCTGACCGGCACCTGGCCCAGCTGACACGCCGACGCGCCGTAAACGCAATTCCAACAACCACTTCAAGGCCAGGCCCTGGCTCTAGCCGCTTACCGGTCGGCTCGGGCCGGTCGGAGCCCAGTCGATGGCTGGTGCGGCACGCAAGCTGAACGGCGAGCGAGCCGACTCCTCCGGCTGCTCCGGAGACTACGACGCTCTCGCCTTGCTTCAGATGTACGGGTTCATGCGGTCATGCCGGCGACGTACAGGCGTCGGCCACTCCCCAAGCGACATTCTTAACTCCGGCGAGCTCGCTGCCCTGCCCGGACGGAAAGATCGAAGGAAAGAGGTCCGCCATCGCGCCGGTGCGGATGGCCGCCTCACCGGTGTTGATGCCCGTCGCTTCCACGTGCGCGAGGAGCTGCCTGTCCTCGGGCCGGGCCGGGTGACCTCGTCGATCGGCAGGACGTCGATTCCGCCGAATTCGTTGTACCTGACTGCTTTTGGGATTCTTGGTTCCCCTCACCAGGGCACGGTTCCGGCGTCGTCGAAGAATCCGCCGGTGGGTCCGTCGTCGGGCAGGGTTGCGAGGCGAATCGCTATCGCGGCGCCCTGTTGTGGTGTGCGAACGCCGCGGAAGCCGTTGAGGTCGGTGGCGGTGAAACCGGGGCAGCCGGAGTTGATCAGGATGTTGGTGTCGCCCAGTTCCTTGACGTATTGAATGGTGATGGCGTTGAGGAAGGTCTTCGACGCCAGGTAGGCGGCCGGGACCGGGCCCATATCGATGCCGGGTGTGGTTTGCAGGCCGAGCGAGCCGACGCTGCTGGACATATTGACGATTCGCGGTGCGGCCGAGGCGCGCAGCATCGGCAGCATCGCATTGGTGACGCGGAGGATCCCGATCACGTTGGTTTCCACCACAGTTCGCACGGTCGCGGGATCGAGCGTGGTCGGTGTCTGCGGCGAGCCGCCGGTGATCGCGGCATTGTTGATCAGCACATCGAGCCCTCCGGCGTGGTCGGCGATCAATTCGGCTGCCGCGGCCACGCTTGCGTCGTCGGTCACGTCGAGCGGCACACCGAACGCATCGGCCCCGGTGGCGCGCAGCTTCTCCACCGCGGCGTCGCGGCGTTGCCGATCCCGCGCACCCACCCCGATTCGCCAGCCGAGAGCCCCCAGGCCGGCGGCGATCTCGTATCCGATTCCCTTGTTCGCGCCGGTCACCAGCGCGATCGCCTGTTCACTCACACCGCCGATCGTGCTGCGGTTCCGGGTGCGGCGTCCAAGACCGATCAGGTCAGCAGCGATACCGCACGGGTATCGGTCGCGGTGAGCGCCGGATACGATGCCGTGGTGGAAACGCGGGAGTTGCGATACTTCGTCGCCGTCGCCGAGGAGTTGCACTTCGGGCGGGCGGCACAACGGCTCTCGATGGCGCAACCACCGCTGTCGCGGGCGATCCAGCAGCTGGAACGGCGACTCGGAGTCGTTCTCCTGCACCGCGGTTCGCGCGCGATCACCTTGACCGAAGCCGGATCGGTGCTGCTGTGCGAGGCCCGCCTCGCCCTCGAAGCGGTCGCCGCCGCCGAACGCCGCACCCGCCGCGCCGCCGCCGAACGGCCCGGTGTGGTGCTGGCCATCAAGGCAGGAGCATCCAGAGAACTGTTGTCGAAACTGCTGGACGCCTACGCCGCCGAACCCGGCGCCGTCGCGGTCGAGGTGGTGCTGTGCGGGCCCGGCGAACCAGAAACCCTGCTACGCAACGGAATTGCCGACGCCGCCCTGCTCCACCGCCCCTACGACACGACAGCCGGATTCGACACCGAGGACCTGCACACCGAACAGCAGATCGTCGTCCTGCCCGCAGGCCACCACCTCGCCGACCGCCCCCACCTGTCGATGGCCGAGGTCAACGCCCTGCCGAACCTACCCCAGCCACGCTGGCCGCGGCCGGATGGAAGTTATCCGGACGGCCCCGGCCCACAGGTTCGCGACCACACCCAACTGACCCAACTGATCGCACTCGGACGAGCCTGCGCGATCATGCCCGAATCACTCCGAGCCCACCTCCGCGACGACCACGCCATCGTGCCGGTGCCGGACGCGCCGGCCGTCACGACCGTCATCGCCTGGCCCCCACACAGCAGATCCAAAGCCGTCGCCGACCTCGTCCGCACGGCGACACGCCTCTGGCCCATCACGAACGCAAACAAGCCCGCAGGCCGATGGCCTGCGGGCTTGCTTCCAAGTGGTTCTAGCTGGGATCGAACCAGCGACCCCTCGCGTGTGAAGCGAGTGCTCTCCCGCTGAGCTATAGAACCGTAGCTCGCCGCTCGAAAGCGGCTGTCCGGGCGGCTGTTCGGCTGTTCCGGACGAGGGAGAACATTAGCACCACATCCGCGCCAATGACTAATTGCCGCTATGGGTGGGGTGCGGGGGTGCGGGTTGCGGCGGCTAGTTCGGGGTAGAAGGCCGAGAAGATGCCCAGGTCGGTGGCTCGGGGGAAGGCGGGGTGGGCGGTGAGGTCACGGAGGGATTGCAGGGATTTGCGGCCGTAGTAGTTGCCGCCCTCGGTGGGTTGGGGGCGGGGGGTGGCGCGGTTGGCGGCGATGGGGGTGAGGTTGCGTTCGAAGAGGAGGGTGCAGGCGCGGAGGCCCTCGAGCATGATGTCTTGGAAGCCGTCGGTGGGGGTGATGGGGAATTGTTCGGTGTCGAGGATGGCGCCGGTGTCCACGCCGGCGTCGATTTCGTGGAGGGTGGCGCCGTAGGCGGGGTCGCCGTTGAGGATGGCGTGGGCGATGGCGGCTTCGGGGAGGCCGCGGTGGCGGGGTAGCAGGCCGTTGTGGATGTTGTAGATGCGCAAGCCTTTGCCCAGCAAGGGGTCTCGCAGGATGGTGGCGTTGTTGATGGAGAACACGATGTTGTCGGTGCAGGCGGCGGCCACGTGGTCGGCTGCGGTGTTCACATCGGTGGTGGCGAGGATTGGCACCGTGCGGTGGGCGGCCGTTGCTTCCTGGCCTGCGGGGACTACGACAAGGTCGACGGGATGTCCTGCGGCGGTGGTGAAGTCGACCGCGCGCCAGAGCAGGGAACCGCTTCCGATGAAGATCATCAGTTGGCTCCTCCGTTCGCCGCGGTCACGGCCTCGCACACACGGTTCAGGGTCAGGTGGTGGATGAGGCCCTCCACCTGGGCCACGAAGGCTTGTTCGGCTGCGGTGCCGACGATCTGCCGGGAGACCTGCGCGAGCATTTCCACCGTGGCGAGCGAATCGCCGCCCAAGGCGAAGAAGTCGGAATCGGCGGCCAGGTCCGTGGAGTCGCAGCGCAGGATGCGGGCCCAGATTTCGGCCACCTGGCTCTGAATGTCGCCGACGGGCTCCTCGCCGATGGCGGGCAGCGGGTTCGAATCCGGCTCCGGTGCGGCGTACATCGCCGCGAGTGCGGTGCGGTCGGTCTTCCCATTGCTGGTCAGTGGCAGTTCGGCGAGCCGATGGAAAGCGTTGGGGATCATGTAGACCGGTAGCCGGTCGGCGAGGAAATCGCGCAGCGCCCGATCGTCCGGCTGCCCCGCGGGCGCGGTGGGCGCGGGCACCACGAAGGCGTCCAGGACGTGGTCGCTGTGTTCCTCGCGGCGGCGGCCCACGACGGCAGCGGCGGCGATATCGGGATGCGCTTCCAGCACGCACGCGACCTCGTCGGGTTCCACGCGATTGCCGCGAATCTTGACCTGGTGGTCGACGCGGCCGACGAATTCGAGGGCGCCGCCGGGCAGGCGGCGCACCAGATCGCCGGTCCGGTAGGTGCGCTCGCCGTGCACGGTGACGAACCGCTCGGCGGTGAGCTCGGGCCGGTCGAGGTAGCCGGCGGCGACTTGCGGTCCGCCGACATACAATTCGCCCGCCTCGCCGTCGGGCACCGGCAGCCCGGCGGGGTCCAGGAGGTGCACGGTGGCGCCCGGTGACGGCAGGCCGATCGGGACCGAGGCCGCGCCCGCCGGGAGCGCGTCGGCGAGCAGGTGCGAGGTGCACACGAGGCTCACCTCGGTGGGACCGTAGCTGTTGACCAATCGCACTGCCGGACCGAAGAATTCGCGCACCCGGTCGGCCAGGTCGCGGCTGAGCTGCTCACCGCCGAGTACCACGGTGCGCATGCCGACCGGCCGAATACCCTGGCGCAGTGCGACTTCCGCGAGGCTGGGCGTGAAGAACAGGGTGTCCGCGCCGTTCTCGCCCAGCATGGCCGACAGGCTGAGATGGTTCATCTCCCCCGGCACGAGCAGCAGCGTGCCGCCCGCGGCGGCCGGGGAGACCATGGCCATGCACGCCATATCGGCTGCGGGAGTGTGATAGTGGGCGTACCGGGTGGCCGGGGTGAGGCGATACCAGTCCAGGGCGGCCCGCAGATAGTGCACGACACCGTCGTGGGTGACCCGCACGCCCTTGGGTCGTCCGGTGGAACCGGAGGTGTAGGTCACGTAGGCGATATCGGCGGGCGTGACTCCGGCGTCGACGGGCTCGAAACCGTTGTCGGGCAGGTCGTCGAGCACGAGCGTGGGCAGGGCGTCGCCGGCGATATCGGCGTAGCGGCGTTCGACCAGGCACAGGCGTGCGCCGGAATCGCGCAGGGTCTCGCTGATCCGATCCCGGGGATGCTTGGGATCCAGCGGAAGGAAGGCCGCACCGGCTTCCAGAATGCCCCACTGTCCGGCCTGGCCCGCCAGGGTCCGGCCCGCGAGAACGGCCACGATATCGCCCCGGCGGACGCCGTGCTCGCGCAGCACGGCGGCGATCGCGGCGGAACGCTCACCCAGCCGGCCGTAGGTCAGGGACCCGTCCGGTCCGGTGATCGCGACCGCGTCCGGCCGCGTCGTGACCTGTTCGCGCAGGACGCCCACCAGGGTCGCGGGTAGCTGCGAGAACTCCGGCTCGGCGACGGACGTCGTTACGGTCGCGGAGACGGGGTCCGGCTTCGCGTCGGCGGTCGATGCGGATGCCGGACCGGACTCTGGATTCGCGTCCCCGAGCACACCCGCGATCTCGCCGAGCAGGCGCTCCAGCCGTTCCGCGACACCGCGACCATTGCGGCAGGACACCGTGATTCCGGTCGAGTGCTCCGATTCGACGATCGCGAAGCTGATAGGCGCCAGCCCGGTGTGCGCCGGAATCGCGACCACGCCGGTCGGCGTGAAATCTGGCGAGGAGAAATCCTCCAGCGAGATCTTCCCCGCGTGAGAAATAATGGCCGAGCACAGGTTACGCCCCGTCCGTCTGCCCACCGCTTCGATGGAGCGCATGACGGCCTTCGCGATCGGCGCCGGAATCCGCTCCAGCCCAGGGTTCTTCATCTGATTGAGCTCGTCGCGGCACATGAGCCCGGCGAGCATGCGCGCGTTGATCTCCCGCCAGCCCTCCCCCGGCGTGACGTCCAGGAACAACGGCAGCGTGAGGTTGGCCGTGGACGCCAGTTCCGGATCATGCCTGCGCAGATCGACCGGAATCATCAGCCGCGCCCGCGAACCGATTGCGCCGGTGACGATCTCACCGATTCGCGCCACGATGGCGGGATTCGTGCCCGGCAGGGTGCGATGCCGCAGCAGGAACGGACGGCCCGCGATATCCGCG
Source organism: Nocardia sp. IFM 10818 (assembly GCF_054655275.1). NCBI lineage: Bacteria > Bacillati > Actinomycetota > Actinomycetes > Mycobacteriales > Nocardiaceae > Nocardia > Nocardia sp. IFM 10818. The sequence continues at coordinate 3,113,714 of NZ_BAAHJH010000001.1, read as the reverse complement.
CCGCGCCCGGCGGGCGAGCGGAAGCCCATCCGCATCGGCACCGGCTTGCCCGGAATACCCAGGCGCAGTGCGAGTTCCAGATCCGTGGTGGTGTCGAGCGCACCCTCGGGAACCGCACCGCGCAGCACCCGGAACACGTCACCGGCCCACATCTGCAGCCCCTTGGCGTCCATGACGCCGTGGAAGGCCCGGAAGATCACGGTGACCGGATCGGCCGTGAGCAGCAGCACCTCGCAGTTGGGCGCCTCGGACAGATAGTCCGGTCGCGCGATGGGGCTGTTGACGACCGCGTCGTCGGTCAATCGGTCGTAGTCGAGCAGGACCTGCGGTATCACTCGCACCCGGGGCGCGGCCGCGCCGGCGACCCAGTCCTTTCCCGAACGCACCAGCCGCGCACCCGGATGCGACCGCGACGCCAGATCCACCGCGCTCTGCAGCCGGTCGGGATCGAGCGTGCCCGCCCCCTCGACGATCACCTGAATCAAGAACGGCGGATGCACCTCCCGCGCTGAGAGATACATCCGTTCGGTGGGCGAGATGCGGCGTCGGAAGGCGCTGCTCAACTGGATCGGCTCCTCGGGAGAATTCGCACGCGACACGTCCGGACCACGGGCGTCGATGCCGATCCGAACTCGCTGCCAGTCTAGGTTCGGCAAATGCCAGGCAATGATGTGTGCTTGCTCTCATCCGCCGTCTCGGCGACATCGGATCGCCCGCCGGTGACTCGAAATACCCAGTGCACCTGTGCAATTCACGACCGTCCGGCGGCTCCCGGCCGGGTCGGCGGGAGCTGCCGCACTGTCGATCGGACCAGCGAATCCGATCGCCGATTGTGAACTCTCACAGGGCTCGCGGACGCCCTGTCTCCCGCGCCGCTCTAAACGAGTTCGCCGATATTGCCGAACACACTGTTCAGCTTGGCCTGCCCGTCGGCAAGGTTGTAGGTGACACACACGATCGCGCACTCGCCGGCCATGACCCGCTGCGACACAATGGTCGACCGCTGCAGCAGCTGCCGAGCCGTCTCCTCGACGTGGCGAGCCTCCAACTCGTCCACGGTCGTCAGCCCTTCGCGCCGCCCGAGCAGAATCGACGGCGTCACCCGCTCCACCACGCTGCGAATGAACCCGCCCGGCACCGCCCCGGTGTCCAGCGCATCGATCGTCGCTCGCACCGCACCGCAGCTGTCGTGCCCGAGCACGACGATCAGCGGCACGTTCAGCACCTGCACGCCGTACTCGATGGAACCCAGCACCGAACTGTCCACGACGTGGCCCGCGGTCCGGACCACGAACATATCGCCCAGCCCGCGATCGAAGATGATCTCGGCGGCGACGCGCGAGTCACCACATCCGAACAAGATCGCCGAAGGCTGCTGGCCACTCGTCAGCTTGGCCCGGTCCGCCGCACCCTGACTCGGATGCAGCAGCTCGCCATTGACGAACCGCTCGTTTCCCTCGCGAAGCGACTTCCATGCACTGATCGGATTGGAGTTGGGCATACGTCCCATCTTGCACATGACGGCATCCGCCCGCGATCCGGCCCCGGTCCGGGCGCTAGGAGATGGCGTTGAGGTGATGCAGGACGGCCAGCACCCGGCGGTGGTCATCGGGTGCGGGAGCCAGGGCGAGTTTGGCGAAGATGGCGCTGACGTGAGTCTCGACGGTGCGCTCGGCGAGCGAGAGCGCCGCCGCGATGCCGCGATTGGATCTACCTTCCGCCATGACGGCGAGCACCTGCAGTTCTCGCGGCGAGAGATCGCCGAGCGCGGGGCGGTCACGGCTGGGCGTCGCGAGCATGCGCGTGATGAGGCTGGGGTCTATGGCGGTGCCGCCGGCGGCGACTCGATGCAGGGCGTCGAGAAATTGGTCGATGTGGGACACGCGGTCCTTGAGCAGGTAGCCGACACCGGCCGCACCGCCCGCCAGCAATTCCCGGGCGTGTTCGGTTTCCACGTATTGCGACAACAGCAGCACCGCGGTGCGCGGGTAGCGGGCGCGGATGACAGCGGCGACATCGATGCCCTCGGAGGTGTAGGAGGGCGGCATCCGGATATCGATGACCGCGACCTCGGGCCGATGCGCATCCACGATCTCCAGCAGCGCGTCCGGATCGGCCGCCTGGCCGACCACATCGATGCCCTCCGCACCGAGGAGCAGTGCGATTCCATTGCGCAGCAATGCGGAATCATCGGCGAGGGCGACGGTGAGGGACACAACCGGTTCTCCGATCAGGTGCGGCTCAGCGGGAGCGTTCCGGTGACGCGGGTACCGCCGCCTGCCGGACTCGCCACCGTGAGGCTGCCGCCGAGCGCGGCGACGCGATCGACGAGCCCATCGAGTCCGCCGCCGGGCGTGGCGATGGCGCCGCCGGACCCGTTGTCGGCCACGGTGATCCGCAGCGAATCCCCGTCGTGCGCGAGGCGGATCTCGGCCGCGGTCGCGCCGGCGTGCTTGATCGTATTGGCGACCGCCTCCGCGGCAAGGAAATACGCGACCGCCTCCACGGCGGCCGGTGCTCGCCCGGCCGGGGCGCCGCTGACGCGCACGGGCAGCGGCGCGCGCTCGGCCAGCGACCGCAGGGCCGCGGTCAATCCGCACTCGGTGAGGACCGGCGGATACACGCCCCGGGCGAGCTCGCGCAGCTCGGCGATCGCGGTGTCGAGCTCGGCGACGCTGTCGGTGAGCAGCGTGCGCTGAGTCTCGAGGTCGTCGGCGCGATGCGCGCGGCGCAGCAGGATGGCCGCGAAGACCAGGCGTTGCTGGGCGCCGTCGTGCAGATTGCGCTCGATCCGGCGGCGTTCGGTGTCGGCGGCGGTGACGATCCGCTCGCGGGAGCGGCGCATCTCGGCCAGTTGGGCGCGCAGGTCGATATTCAGCCGCTCGTGCTGAAGAGCGAGGGCCGCCGTCGCGCGGACCGCGGCCAGGAGTCCGGGATCATTGGTGGCCAACGTGGCGTCGTGGACCAGCGCACCGATCGGCTTGCCGTCGCGTTCGAGTGCGGTGGCGGCCATGGTGTCGCCGATGGCGTCCAGGCGCCGGTAATTGCCGCGCGGATCCCGGTAGGACTCCGATTCGGGCTCATAGGTCCACAATTCCAGCGTGGGGTCGCGCACCGCGCGGCGCAGGGCGGTGAGGAATTCATCGCCGAGGGGCGCCGCACCGATCTCGACTATCGCCGTGCCGACCGCGGCGCGCGCCATATGGAACCGAATGACGCCGATCGCCACCGCCACGGGCAGCAGCATGGTGGCCGGATACCGCAGATAGATCACCCAGCCGCTGCTCAGGCCGGGCACCTGCATCGAACTGGCGGCAGCCACCACGCTCACCATTGCCGACAGCAGGAAGCTGAGGGCCAATGGCGCGAACGCGAATCGGTATGCGGGAGTGCCGGATCGCCATCGCGCTGTCACGACGACGACCAGGATCACGTCCAGCAGCAGGCCCACCGAACCCACCGTGACCTGGATCGGTTCCGCGATCGCCGGATCGTGGTGTACGAGAAGCAGATTCACCGACGACGACGGGTGTGGAGCGGGCTCGGCCCGTGGGTCGAGAAACAACCACCCGGCCGCCACCCCGACGGTCGAGAGCGTCAGGTAGGTGCCCACGAACCAGCGCTCCCACCGGTAATGCAGCCGACCGCTCGGGAATCCAAGAGTGAGCGGAATGACCGGCAGCAGAGGAGCATTCGTCAGCACGATCCCCACGGTGAACAAGATCGGGCTACTCGACCGGCGCAGTCCCGCCGCCAGCCACAGCAAGCCGCCCACCACGATCAACCACCCCGCCCGGTCCGCCGGACGCGTGCGGCACACCACGACGCCGGCGCCGACGAACCCGATCCCGCACACCAGGAACAGCACCATTTCGCCCGCCCCGAACACCGGCGGATCCGGACTCCGCGCATAAACGAACGACGCCCGCGGCCCGAGCAGCAGGGTGCGGGCCGGATCATGCAACGCCGCCGATGACCAATCCACCGCCGCCGTCACCGCCGCGGCCAGCACAACGGTCGCGACCCCCGCACCGATCCCCGCCCACCGGTTCATCCGCCGCTCCTCGCACTACCGCCGGATTCAGCCCAGTATCCGCCACCCCGCCACCCCGGCGAGCCCGAACTCCGTGCCAGCACGGAGATTCCCGCTGAGCCAGCACGGATGGCGCAACCCCCGAACCTCCGTACTTTCATGAACGTCCCGCCGCAATCGGAACCGACCCATGAAATCGACGGTCCAATCGGAGTACATCTATGAATGCATCCCGCCCGCAGTCTTCCGTCCCGCCGACGCGACCACTCTGGCTGCTCTGGAGAAACCCGGCCCTGTCCACGCACGACACGACATGCTCACTGTGCAGCTGGAAAACCTGTCCGAGATCAGGCCACCCGAACGCCGTCGCATGGGCGAACGCCACGCCGCCGAAGACCTGATCACCAACCGGGACCGGAGCGGTTCGCGGTACGCGCCCCCGGCCCTCGGCCGACGCCGAGTACGACCCGGAGGGGATCGACTCGCTGGCCCGCCCCCGGATCACGGTCAGCGAGACCGTTACCGAGGCCACCGAGTCGGAGGCCGTACTCGACGCCGCGCCGAACCATCGCGACAGCGAAACGGCCAGTTTCATCTGCGGAAACCGCCGAAAGAGCGTAGGCAGCGCCACCTGCGCCTCCAGCCGGGCCAGCGGCGCACCGGGGCAGCGGTGCGGGCTGTCGAGGACGCCTCGGTCTACTGACACGACAAAGAAGCCGCAGGTCAGCGACCTGCGGCTTCTTCAAAGTGGTTCTAGCTGGGTTCGAACCAGCGACCCCTCGCGTGTGAGGCGAGTGCTCTCCCGCTGAGCTATAGAACCAGGGGTCCCACCGAAGTGGCTGCTCGTCTGGGCTTTTCTGCCGCTCCGAACGAGAAAGAACATTAACACGCACCCCCACCACCACACCAAATCGCGTGCACAACGCCGTAAAACCGGCCCCCGACCGGGGAGCGCCCCGCGACGCGCCGCAGATCTCCGGCCGCCCCAACTGTGCGCAGTACCGCCACCCCCTACCCGCAAGGCCGCCCTTCCAGAACCTCAACAGGGTCCACGAACCGGTTTTTCGGGCGTCAACCGAATGCCGAATCCCCGAGTGTTCGGCGATGCGTAGCGAACTACAAGCCTGTAGTTCACTTTCACCCCCTCCTACCAGGCGATTTGTTGTCTGCGCAGATAGTCGGCTAATGTTCTCTCTCGTCAGCGGGACCAGCCGAGAGGCCCCCGGGACGAAATGCGGATGTAGCGCAGCTGGTAGCGCATCACCTTGCCAAGGTGAGGGTCGCGGGTTCGAATCCCGTCATCCGCTCGAGAGGCCAACACGGCCTGCTTGGCGGTGTGGCCGAGTGGTGAGGCAACGGCCTGCAAAGCCGTGCACACGGGTTCGATTCCCGTCGCCGCCTCTTCTTCATTGAAGAGATCAAGACCCGCGCGATTAGCTCAGCGGGAGAGCGCTTCCCTGACACGGAAGAGGTCACTGGTTCAATCCCAGTATCGCGCACCAGAGAAAGCCCAGATCAGGCCCGGTTTCCACCGGGCCTTTCTGCTGTTCTGACCTAGATGTTGCCCAGACCCGCCAGCCGCCTCAGCAGTCGGCCGTGCGCAGCCGCCGGCACCAAGTCGATCACGCCACCGCCCCGCGCGGCGAGCTCCTTGACCAACGAACTCGACAGGAACCCGTAGGCCGGGTCACCGGAGATGAAACACGTGTCCGCACCGGCGAGCGTGCGGTGCAGTTTCGCCATGGGCAGTTCGTAATCGGCGTCGCCGCCCCGCAGTCCCTTTACGATCGCGGTGATCCCCTGCTCGCGCACGAAGTCCCCCAGCAGCCCCTGCCAGGACATCACCCGCACGTTGCCGATGAAGGCCGTGGCTTCGCTCAGCATCTCGACACGCTCGTCGATGGTGAACATCGTCTTCTTGTTCGCGTTGACCATGACCACGACCACGAGCTCGTCGAACCGGTCTGCTGCCCGCTCGAACACGTTGATATGGCCATTGGTCACCGGGTCGAAAGACCCTGCGCACAGCGCTCTGGACATGGCTACAGACGCTACATCGACGGCGTCCCTTAGAGTTCCTGTTACCAGATGGATTGGACTTGGGGGTTCGAGTTGAGGTGCCAATCGCTCAGGCGTGCATTGTCATTCGTGGTCACGGGCACGATGGTTGCGGCATGTATCGCGGCCTTCGGCGCGGGAAACGGCCTGGCCGACACCGGTGATCCGATCATCGAGTCCAAGAAGCTCCTCGCGGACCCGGTCGCACCTGACGGTTCGAAGATCGCCTCGGGCACGATCGAGGGCCGCGATCTGACGCTGCAGGTCTACTCCGCCGCGATGGGTAGGAACATTACGGTCAAGGTGCAGCGCCCCAGCGATGCGTCTGCGCCTCGGCCGGTGCTCTACCTCGTCAACGGCGCGGGCGGCGGGACGGATGCGGCCACCTGGTGGGCCAAGACCGATGTGGGTGACTTTCTGGCTACCAAGGATGTCAATGTCGTGATGCCGATCGGCGGCGCCTTCGCGTACTACACCGATTGGCAGAAGGACGATCCTGCGATGGGTCGCAACAAGTGGCGGACCTTCTTCCTCGACGAGCTGCCGCCGCTGATCGACAAAGCGTTGGGCACCAACGGGATCAACGCGATCGCCGCGAACTCGATGACCGCTACCGCGGTGCTGCAGATGGCCGAAGCCAAGCCCGGCTTCTATCGGACCGTCGCCGGGTACAGCGGATGCGCGCAGATCGCGGACCCGGCCGGCAAGCAGTTCACCAAACTTGTCGTCGAGACCTACGGCGGCGGGGATGTCCGCAATATGTACGGCGAGGACGATGATCCGGCATGGGTCGCGAACGATCCGGTCGTGAATGCCGAAGCCCTGCGGGGCACAAGGCTGTTCGTGTCCACCGGCAACGGCCTGCCCGGCCAGTGGGACACCCTCGATGGCGACTACGCCCTGCCAGGCACTTACGGTCTCGCCAACCAGTTGATCGTCGGCGGCGTCATCGAGGCCGCCACCGGCTGGTGCACCCGGAACCTGCAGGACCGGCTCAACCAACTTCAGATCCCGGCCACGTTCGATTACGCACCGGCGGGCACTCATTCGTGGGGATACTGGCGCGATGCGTTCTACAAGTCCTGGCCCATACTCGCCGAAGGACTCGGAATACCCGCGTAATTCATCAGGGAGCGCCCGGTCACTCGGACCGTTACTCGTCGAGGACGACCAGGACCGCGGTTGGAGTCCTTCGGCAATCGGGCCTCACCGTGCAGGCATGTGAAACGACTTCGACCGGGAACTGGTGGCGGGGGCTTCTCGGGCTTTGCCGCCATCAGTTCCCGGTCGACGGTGTTTCGGATCCGGGGGGAGTTTGCTACTGGGCGGGCTGGTCGTGGAGGGCCTTTTTGACTGCTTCTTGGGCCTTGTCTACGTGTTCGGCGTATTTGCCTTCGGTGCGCTCGTCCAGGAGGTCGCCGGCCTTGTCCACCAGGGGGTCCAGCTTGTCGGCGTGTTGGGATGCCAGGTCGGCGGCTTTGCCTGCGGCGTCCTTGAGGTTATCGAATAGGCCCATTGTTGCTCCTGTCTCGAATCTTGTGCGAGCACAGGCTAGCTCGGGGGGTACGGGTGGACGGGGAGGTTGGGGAGGGACGTTCGCCACCATTGGGGCGGTGGGATGGTGGGGTGATCGGCGGGACTCCAACCCGCTTTGTCCGGGATCACAACCCGGTGCCTCGACCGCTTCGGCTTCGATCACAGCGGAAGGTTGAGGAGTCGAACCCCAACGTCGTGACGTCCCTCCGGTTTTCAAGACCGGCTGGCCTCCTCAGGCCGGAACCTTCCGAACACCACTGGTCGAGGACCTGCGGTAGGTCAACGGTCGCAGGTGATGGGGTGATCGGCAACTGATTTTCCGGGGCTGTCAGCGGCCACCGAAAGTTCCCCGTGTACGGCCAGTTTCAATTCCCCACGGGCAGACACTTGAGAGCACCTAGCAAGTAATCAGCATCCCGATTGCGCGCACGCTCATGCCGATTACACAAAGCTTCACTGCGTGACATATGTCGAGAACAGACCAACCTCGCCCTATCGGTTCCCACTGGCTACCGAGTCACCCGCCCCCGACCAGAACCCTGGAGGCGACAGCTAAACTCGACCAACTTCGCGTGCGTTGCCCTGACTGCTGCCCATCCCGCAGGCTGCACGGGCGAACGAGTGCACGCCCCTCGGTGCAGATAGGACTACTTGCGAACGTGGCTGGATCTGAGCGCGCGCGGATCGCGCATCGCAAGCGGCGCAGCCTGAACCAGATGCAAGGGGACTCTGGTGAGGAGTTGGTCGCGGCGGCGTTTCCACGGCAGTGGTTGACCCGCAAGATCAGCGCCGACTTCGGGATCGATCTGCACGTCGAGGTCTTCGACTGGACCGACGAAAGCAGAAAAAGTGCCGACACTCTCGGAGAGCACCTGTTCGTCCAGGTGAAATCCCGTGCGACGTCGACGTTTCGGACGATAACACTCCATGAACGTAGGAACGTCTCCAAGTACGGGCCGAAGCAGGCGAGCGGCGGCGAGTCCGCCCAGATGGAGGTCTTGCCCTGTGTCCTAGATGTCGATGAGATCCTCACGATCGAGGCGATGGGCAACGCTACGCCCGTGCTGCTGTGTGTCGCGACGATGGACACCGGGCTTATCTACTACGTGTGCCTCAACGACTACATTTCCAGAGTTCTGCTACCTGGCAACCCTGACTTTGACTCACAAACGACAGTGACAATCCATGTGCCCAAGCAGAACGTGCTGGGTCGTGATGATGCGAGCATCACCTACCTCTGGTTGCTTGCTCGCCGATCAAAGCTGTATTCGGCTTTCAATACCTTCAACTACCAGCACAACGAGATCCTTTGTCTACTCGACGATCTGGACCACCACAGGCATGAGATCGCTGACGGACCGAGCCCACTACCCGACCGTATCCTGGCCATGGTCGAGCACTTCCTCTCCTCGAACCTCAGACTCGACATCTGGCGACCCATCGATCGTGGAGGCTGGTTCGTCTTGCATGATGCCCAAGCTCGATTTATGGCGCTGCGTGAGCTGCTGCCTTTGTACCGGCAACCACTCGACGACATGCAGATGATCATGGCCGGCATCGAGATCCAGACCACCTTCGCCACGGCCGCCAATCTGAGCAGGATCTACGAAGAGTTGGTCAGGGAATGGCACCTACCGACATGGCATTCACACCTGGTCAGCAAACCGCAGTAATCATCAACTGGCCTCCCCAGTAGTGAAGTGGCGAAAGCAGCCCCGGTGACTCCGGCTCCACCACCTGCGTGATCACACCGGAGCAACCATACTCACCGGAGCTGGTACCCGAACGTGCGGTAGAGGCCGATCAGCTGAGCCAACGAACGCACTGAAATGCCGAATTCAGGGTGTCTGGGCGCTGCGGTTCTGGTGGCCGGCCTGGCGGTCCGGGAGCGTTGACCTGGCAGAACGGAGTTGTTCTCGTAAAGTCCTGACCATGACCGATGCGTCGACTGCGGAAGTCCCCGTTCGGCCGCTGAGCGCTTCTCGGGTGGAAGCGTTCAGTGATGGCGTCATGGCGATCGCGATCACCTTGCTGGTGATCGATATTCGGCTGCCGGAAGGTCAGGACGATCTGTTGGAGCAGCTGTTGGGGCTGTGGCCGAGTTACCTGGCCTACCTGGGATCGTTCGCCACCATCGGGGTGATCTGGTTGTATCACCACGCGGCCTTCGCCCGTATCCAGCGGGTGAACGGTCTGCTTCAGCTCGGGAATCTACTGGTGTTGCTCTGTGTGGCCTTTCTGCCTTTCCCCACCACGGTGCTGGCGCATCATCTCGAGGGTGGCGGCCGAAATGCCGGTGTTGCGACCGCCTTCTACTTCCTCACCGCCGCGGTTCAGGCGGGCGCGTGGATTGTCATGTGGATCGCAGTGCGGCGGGACCCGACGCTCTTGAAGCCGGGCGGTGGCGCCGACGTCGTCCGGACCGAGATTCGCCGGGCAGTCGTCGGATTCGTAGCGCTCGCCGCGATTGCGGCGGTGGGGCTGGTTGTTCCCGTCGCCGCGCTGATCCTCTACCTGCTCGCGGTGGTGGGTTATGCGTTACCGGCACTGACTTCGCCGCGCCGCGCACGCGGGCAGGCAGCCTGATCACGGCACTCTCCGGCAATTCCATCAGACAGACATCGGGAGGCAGGCGAGCATGCAGGTGCACGATGACACCGTGAGCAGGGCGGTCCGGCTCGATTCGTTCGGCGGACCGGAAGTACTGGAAGTTCGTGAGGTTCCCGTTCCGGAGGTCGGACCGGGACAGCTGCGTGTGCGGGTCACCGCGGCCGGACTGAATCCGATGGACTGGTACATGACCTCTGACGCGGACACCGCCCGCCGGTTCGGATTCACCCTGCCGGTCGGATTCGGGACCGACTATGCCGGCGTGGTCGACCAGATCGGTGCGGGGGTGACAGGCTTCTCGCCCGGCGATCGAGTGTTCGGCGGCGCCCTCTCGCGCGCGGTCGCCGATTTCGTGGTGATCGATCCGGGCGCGGGCATTGCGGCGAACGAAGCCCATCACACTCCCGATGGCGTCGACGACCGTACCGCCGCCACCCTCACCATCGCCGGGCGCACGGCCTCGGCCGCTGTGGCCGTGGTCGAAGTCGGGCCGGAGGACACCGTGTTGATCGGCGGCGCGGGCGGCGGAGTTGGGGTGTTCGCCGTGCAACTCGCCCGGATCGCCGGGGCGCGGGTGATCGGAACCGGATCAGCGGCGTCCGCCGACTACCTGCGCGAGCTCGGGGCCGAGCCGGTCACCTACGGCGACGGCCTGGAAGACCGGGTCCGCGCCATCGCCCCTAGCGGTATCACCGCCGCGATCGATCTCTTCGGCACCGAAACAGTCCACGCCGCAAGGACACTCGGGGTCCCCGACAGCCGTATCACCGCCATCGCCGCCCAGATCGACGGAATCACATCGGCCAACGGCGCCAACGCCGCCCCCGGCACGCTGGAAGCACTCGCCGACCTGGTGGCGACCGGCCGCCTCCGGATCCCCATAGCCGCGAGCTTCCCGATCGAACAGATCCGCGCCGCGGTCGAACTCCAGGCCAGTCGGCGCGTGAAGGGCAAGGTCGTCATCGAACTCTAGAAAACGCGGTCACGCGGAGAGGAAAACCATCCGCTTCTGCCGCATACCCCTTGCGGTCAGCCGGAAATCTGATTGCGATGAGGTTGCCTGGCGGCCGGTTAGCTCCCACCAAATGGCCGCCAGCGGAGAGTTTCAACTGGCCGCTGACAGGGGCGGTGGCGGGCGGTGTTGGCGGTGGCTCGGGAGGGGTATCCGCGGCGGATACTGACGGCTCGGGATGTCAATGAGGTGGCGGGGGCGTGAGGGGGAGGCGAGTCACCGGGTGGAGGCCGGTGCGGGGGTGGGCTGTTTCGAGGGTGAAGTGGGCGGAGCGGGCGGTGAAGCGGAGGGTGGCTATGGAGTTTCCGAAGTGGGGGCCGCTGGCTTTGCGCCAGCGGATCGGGTCCGGTGGGATGCCGCGGAGGGTGGCCAGGCGGCGGAGTAGCCGGGCCAGCGGGGTTGACCACAGCAGGGTGAAGAGGAGGTGGAAGCGCTTCGGGGGGTCATTGTGGACGGGTGAGCAGACCAGTTGGAGGACTTCGGATTTCGTGGGGGCCGGGTAGTCGGCGCGGACGGCGTAGCTGTGGTGCACGTCGCCGGAGAGGACGCAGATGGTGGCGGGGGCCGCGGGGGCGGAGCCGAGGCGGTGGATGAGGGCGGCCAGGCGGTGGAAGGAGCCCCGGAAGGCGGGCCAATGCTCCAGATCGGCTGCCTGTCTGAGGTTTTCACCCAAGCGGCCGCGCCAGCCGGGGAGATCGGCGGCGCGCTCGTTGAGGGATTGGATGTGGCTGACCACCGGGGGCATCAGCCACGGGAGGGAGGAGCCGATCAGGAGGTGGTCGTGGTCGCCGGCGGCGTTGTGCTCGATCCAGGCGAATTCGTCATTGCTGACCATGAGGCGCTGGCCGTCGAGGATGCGGCCGCTTCGGGTGTCCATGACCAGCAGGCGGATTCGGCCGAAGTCGCGGCGGTAGCTCCATCGGGTCGGCTTGCGGCCGTCGACTTCCTGATCGGCCTGTTCGGCGAAGTCCTCCAGCAGGTCTTGGACGTCCTTCTCCGATTCGGTGACCTCGCGGAAGAGCGAATTGTTCCGGAGTTCGGCCGGATCCAGGTTCCCGATGTGCTGGTACACCCAGTAGGACGCCAGCCCGGCGCGAATACGCCTGCGCCACCACGGTTTTCCAGCCATCTGACGACGCCAGGCGCGGGAGGTGTTCCAGTCGTCGCGGATGTCGTGATCGTCGAAGATCATGGAGGTCGGGACATTCGACATGAGCCAGCGGATTTCCGGGTCCGACCAGGACTCGTGGTAGAGCTCGGCGTATTCGCGAAACGAGACAACTTCGTCCTCGGGTTCCTCGCCGGCGCGCCGCGCGGTCAGCCATGCGCGCAACTGCGGGGTCGGTTGGTCGGCGTACACCTGGTCGCCGAGCAGCAGGAGCGCATCGGGCCATTCGCTGTCGGGTAACCGGCTCATCCGAATCGCGTAGGCGTCCAGAGCATCGGGCCCGACCTTGTCCGACTCCAGCGCGCCCGGAGTGGCCTTGGCCGCGCGGCAGGAACCGAACAGCAGGCTTTCGACCGGCCGGGTGCGAATACGGCTCGGAGGAAACGCCGATTCCGGTTCCGGCCAGACGATTTCGCCATCGAGGCGCACCTCGTAGGGAATCGATGCGCCCGTTTCCAGCCCATCGACGATCACCAGCGCGAAGTGCAACTCCCCCACCTGGAAGGTGCGCGCCCGGTGGCCGAGCACATCCACTTCGCACGCGCTGTCGGTTTCCACCCAGACGGTCGCCGATGTCGCGTCGACATGCCGCAACACCGGACCGAGAACCAGTTCCGCCATACCGAACGACGGTACTTCGCCGGACCTGTTCGCGAATCGGTATCGCGCGGCGCGCCGGCCGAGCGCATGATCAAATTCCGCTGTCGCGCACCGTTTTTGCGCCGCTCTCCCGGATCGCGGCCTCCACCAGCACACGCGCCGCCCAGCGCACGACCTCCGCCTCGGACTGCGGGTCGAGACCGCGCACGTCACGCAGCGCGATCTGCGCCTCCCAACCGACGCCAATGGTCAGCGCGTAGATCAGCCGCTGAAACTCTGTTCGCTCGGGCTGTTCCGTAGCGACCCGCAGGCCTGTTGCAGCCCTTCCAGCCGACGATGGCCGCGCCGAGCCCCGCGGGCGCTCTTGTCGCCGGTCGGCGGGTCGTTCCTCGCTCACCGCAGCCTGCTGTTCACGGTGGCCTACGAGATCCTCGGGTCCGCGGCCGACGCCGAGGACGTGGTGCAGGAAACCCGGCTGCGATGGATCGGGGTCGACCTCGGCCGAGTGCGCAATCAGCGCGCGTACCTGGCCCGGGCCACAACCCAGTTGTCGCTCAACAGGTTGCGCAGCAGGCAGCGTCGCAATGAGGAACACGTCGGCTCGTGGTTGCCCGAACCACTGCTCACCGCACCGGATGCGGCCGAGGACGTCGAGCGCGACGAGAACGTGTCGATGGCGCTCCTGGTCGTGCTGGAGACCTTGTCGCCGACCGAGCGGGTCGTCTTCATCCTGCGCGAGGTATTCGACGTCGGCTGCGACGAGATCGGGTCCGCTCTTCGCAAATCCCCCGAGGCCGTCCACCAGATCGCGCACCGCGCGCGCCGGCACGTCCAGACCCGCCGCCCGCGGGCCGAGGTCTCCCCCATCCGGACCCGCGCGGTGCTCGAATCATTCCGGCGCGCACTGGAAACCGGCGATCCACAGCGCCTGCTCGAGGTGCTCGCGCCGCAGGTCGTCACGGCCGGGAATGGCGGCAGCCCGGTCCGGCTGCGCTGCGCGCAAGCACCGGCGTGGGACGGCTCGCACCCTCCGCGCCCGGCCCGGCCGAGCCGAAGCTGCTCTTACCGTTGAGAATTCGTCAGAGTCGCCGGGCGCGCACGCCGAGTTCATCGGCCTTGGCGCGGATGGCGCCGAGCACCAGATGCCTGCTCTCCGTGAGCAGTTCCTGGACTTCGACGGCCGTCTGATAGGCGGCATCGCTGCCGACGCGGGAGAGTCTGCGGCCGCTGCGGCGGCCGACGCGGGAGAGTTCGCGGGCGAGTTCACCGAGGAACGATCGTTCACTCGAATACTGCGACTTCATACCTGATCGCCCCTCTACAGTGTGACTAGCACTCCTTGATCAACAAGTAGTGAGAGTACGCTCGTTCACTGATTCATGCCAGATGGCTCCGCTTCGGTGAGGTGGAGGGTGTAGATCGAGCATGCGAGGCGAGCGCGGAGTTCACCGATCCGCACCAGTGTGCCGGGCTGCAGCAGGGCCTGCCCGGTCCCGCGGCCCGATTCCGCCTCGAATCCGATGTCGAAGACCCGATCGGCGGCGGAATCCCACAGTGCGCGGCCGCGAGCCGGCAATCGCTCCACGACCGCGCACAGGCCGCGCGCGACCTCGTCCGGTTCGATGCCGTCGCCGACCGGCTCGTTCCATTCGAAGGACAGCCGGAACCTGCGCGGTTCGTCCGCACCGCAGTACAGGACGCTGATATCGTCCCCGAATTCCGCACGCAGCCCGGACAAATCCGTGTCCGCGTGGACGTCGACATCGATATTGAGGAATCTCCCGCTCACCCGGCCAACGATCCCATACGGCGACCCCGCCCGTAATCCGAATTCAGGCGGAAACCAGCTGCGAAATACGGCCTGATCAGGAAAATCATCTATTGCCTCTCGGCCGGGCTGACCGTCGCGCCACCCGCGACGACCACCACGGGTTCCGGTGGCTGAGGACACGCCGGGCCAGCCGGCGAGCAGACGTTCCTCGGTCGCCGATCTGTCGCAGGTCGCACCACTGATCGCAGGTTCGCCGCGCCCGCGACGCTGCTGGCGGGCGACTGTCGCCACCGGCTCACTGCTGAACGCGGCTCGTCGAGCGGACGTCAGAGGCCGGCGCCCAGCGTGGTCACCAGTTCGTTCATCGGTGCGGCGAGTGGACCGAGAATCTCGGGGCTCAAAGGCGGCATCGCATCGATCGCCGCCCGCAGCGAGGTGACCGCCGCACCGGCTTCGGGACCGATCGCGGCGACGGTATCCGCGGTCGCGCGCACCGCCGCGCCGAGGTCGGGCCCCGGAATCTCCACCGCGGGTTGCGCATTCGGTATCAGCGCGGCCACATCGATGAGCGGCGGTGGCGGCGCCGGCTGCTCCACGTCGACCCCGCTCCCCAGCGCCCCACCGGCGGTACCGCCCACGGACGCGCCGATCGCGGCCCCCAATGCCGCGGCGGGTACGCCCTCCACGACACCGCCCACCATGCATCCCACGGTCCCGCCGATCGCCGCGCCCAGCGGAACACCGATGCCCGCGCTGGGCACACCAGCCGCCGTGCCACCGATGATGCCGCCCACCGCCATCCCCTTGAGACACCCCTCGACCGCGAACGTCCCCCCGGCGAGGGTGCCGACCACCGCCCCGATACCCCCGCCGATCACCGTCGACGCGGCCCGCCGATCGGATTCCTCCCGCGAGAACCCGATGCTGTCGTAGGCGGTGGCGATCTGCCATTCGGCGACATCGAGATACGCCTGCGCCTTCTCCCGGGTGCGGGTATCCACCCACGCGGGCACTTCGATAACGGTCGTCCCGGCCTGCAGCGGCTGCGGTTCGGCGGCGGGCGCACCCGTCGCCACCCCCTGACCTGCGGCCAAAATCATTGGCAGAGCGGACAATACAAGGACAGTGCGTCTGGTGGTCATGGCGGAAGTCTCTTCCTGAGCGCCGAACACCGCTACCGACATGCGGCCCGAGCACCCCACGCGGTGATCATGTCGTGCCCCCGATCTTAACCGGAACCCAGTGCCCGGCTGCCGGTTTCCATGCTCCTGGCGCAAGGGAGACCGGCGGGGTGAGTAGTGCGGGATGGGTGGGACGGGCGTGGGTGCGGCCCGGGTTGATGGTGGTCGAGGGGGCGATCGGGACGGCCGGGTTGCACGCGCATCACACGGTTCAGGTGATCAGCGCCGCAAGCGGGGTCGAAATCGGAGATCGGGTGGGGGTGCGGGCGGAATCGGAGGCCGTGGTGATTCCGGCGGATGCCGTGCACGAGGTGGTGTGGGGAACGGGGATGGGGCGGCTCGTGCATGTGGATCCCGAATCCGTGGCGGGGGCGCGCCTCACCGACGGGATTCGCGCGGCGGACGGGTTGCGCGGGTGGGTGCGGGCGGAGGTGGGGTTGCCGTTGCGCCCGTATATGCGATGGTTGCGGATGCAGCGGGCGATTCGGATTGTGGCGGAGGGGAATACGGTCTCCTGACCACCTTGCCCGTTCCGGCCGACCTCGCCGGCATCCTGGCCACCGCCGCCCGGGAGACCGCTCGTTCCTGAGCCGGAAGCTCAGCGGGCCACCGCGGTCTCGTGGACGGTGCGCCAGCGCAGGCCATTGCGGGCCTCGGGATCGGCCAGCAGGAGGGCGGTGGTGAAGCGGGCGCGGGGGCCGGAGGGGTGGCGGTGCACTTCCTTGAAGCGGGCCACGGTGGAATCCGGCGAATGGTGCAGGATTTCGATGTCGAGGACCTCGATGGTGAGACCGGGGGTCGAGTTGCCCGCGCCGCGCAGGCCCGCCGCCAGCGGCTCGCGGGCCACCACCATCCCGGTCTGAGTGACCATGGAGAAGTCGGGGTGCTGCTGGGTCAGGAACCGGTCCAGGGCGGCCGTGGCGCCGGCGGTGCCCAGCCATAGCGCCAGGTCGTGGTGGAGCGTGCGGATCTCGTCGACGATCGTGTCGTAATCGGTGCTCACATGCGGAAAATTACCGGACCGCCGGCGTGCCCGGGCGGTCCGGGTGACGGCGACCCCGGAAATGACGGCGGCTGACGGTCGCGGGGCGCGGTTACTGTGGGCTGATGCGGCAGGTGTGGGAATCGTGGGGGGACGTGCTCGTGGTGTGGGCGATCGCGGTGCCGGTCGTCGCATTCGGGGCGGCGAGTCTGGCACGGAGGCGGATGCGGCGCGGGCGGACTCCCGGCGAAGCGTTGCAATGGTCGATCGCGGAGGCGGGGATACTGCTGGGGACCTTGCCGTGGATATGGATGATCCTCACCCCGGCACATGGCGAGCGGAAGGTGATCCTGGTTCCGTTCCGGGATTTGATCGCCACGGTGATGGAGGCGTCGACCAATACCGTGGTGCAGATCGTCGCCAACACGATTCTCTTCATCCCACTGGGTTTTTTTCTGCCGCTGCGTTTTCCGTGGTTCGCGGGCGTCTTCCGCATGTTCGCGGTCGGCGCCGCGCTGTCCGCCGTGCTCGAGACCGCGCAGTACGTCTTCGACTTGGGACGGTACTCGTCGATCGACGACGTGCTGATGAATGCCGCCGGTGCGGGAATCGGCGCGTTCCTCTCGACTGTTCACACCCTTCGGAATGCGAAAATTCCGCTGTCTCCGGCGGTTCGACGAGCGTAACCTTTGTACTACGTTCTCCTTCGAGTCCTGAAGCGCGGCTCCGGAGCCACCCGAGCGACTCAGGAGACCGCCATGGTCGACGCCTTCCTGCACATCCCGCCCCCGCGGGCCGCGCGTGCGCGCCTGCCCGGCACATCGGTGATCGCCGCACTGGGCAACTACCTCACCCGGCGTCTGTTCTTCGCCGAACTACGGCTGAATGCGTTGCGAAACGCCATTTTTCGCGACAGGTGAACCTGCCGAAGCCGAGACCTCGGGAGCACTCTCATGTTGTTTCGTGACCGCCGGGAGGCAGGTCGCCGACTGGTCGATCGACTGCGCGCCTTCCGCGGACCCGATGTGGCGATGCTCGCCATCGCGCCGGGCGGTGTCGAGGTGGCCCGCGAAGTGGCCGAGACCCTCGATGTCCCCCTGCACATCGCCGATGCCCGGGCATCCGGGCACGGTCGTGGCCCGAGCCCGGTGGCCCGGTGCACCGTGGTCGTCATCGCCGATGTGCTCGACGATCCGGTCGCGGCCCGCGCCGTCTGCCATCATGCCTACGACCTCGGCGCGATCCGGGTCGTGCTCGCCGCGCCGCTGGCCACCGAGCGGGCGGTGGCGGACCTCACCGAGACCGATTGCGACAAGCTCATATGCCTGGACACCGTGCCCGGCACGCTATCCGGGCTCCACGAAATGCGGTGCGACCGGCTTCGCGCCGGTGACCTGTTCGATGATCTCCGCGGACAGCGCGGAGATCTTGATATTGCGCCGCATCGAGATCTCGCGCAACCGGTCGAACGCGGCCGCCCGGGTGCATCGTTGCTGGCCCATGACGATGCCGAGCGCTTGGTCGATGGTGGAGCGTGAGGCCAGCGCCGCGCGCAGCTGGGCGGTCAGTTTCGCCCGCCGGGCGGCGCCGTGCGCCACATCCAGCAGCACGCCGATGTAGTCGGCGGTCAAGGTCGCCGCGTGCCGGGTCTCGTCGCTGATCCCGGCGCGGCGAGTGGCATAGAGCGCGAGAGTACCGACCTGCCGGTTGTTCACCGCGAGCGGCAGCACACAGAGGGAGCGGAATCCCGGAGCGGGAACCACCTCGGCCCCAGAGGATTCGTCGACACCGGTGTCACCGGGGCCGGGAACGACGACCCGGACCAGCGGATGCCCGGGCAGCATGCGGGACACGATATCGGGTATCGCGCGCAAAGATTCGGTGACATCGTCCCCGGCGAGCAGCAGCACTGCCAGCTCCGACATTCCCGCGGCCACGTCATCGAGCATGAAAGGACCTGTAGATCAGCACAATTGGAGACCTCCGGCAACGACTTGGCGAGCCAGCTCCTCGACCGATATTCCGCTGGCGAAGGCCCGCGCCCGCAGCAGCGCCCACGCCGAGTCGACGTCGCACCCGCACTGCACCGCCACCTTGCCGATCGCTTGGTGCACATTCGACAGGTAGTCGGCCTCCTCGAACAGCGCGCCGCCGAGGCCGAGACCATCGGAATCGGCGGAGCTCGGAGCGAGCAGCACCGCATTGGTCAGTACATCGGCCACCTGGTCGGCCATCGGCGCGATCTCGCGGTGCAGCTTCGCGCGGCAGGCATAGGCGCACATGGCGCCGAGCAGACCCGACGAACGCAGCGGCACCGCGAGCACGGCGCGCACACCGAGATCGCTCAGGGCCGGGCCGAACTGCGGCCAGCGCGCCTGCAGCTCGCCAGGATGGGCGACCACGAGGTCGTTGCCGTTCAGCACATCTCGCGCCGGCCCCTCCTCCATGGTCAGCTCCAGGTCGTGGGCCGTGCGGGCGGTGCTGTCCGACGCCGCCACCAGCAGTTCCTCCCGTTCGGGGCCGAACAGGGTGATCGCGGCGCTGTCCACGCCGAGTTGCGCGGCGACCGCGGACATGAACACCGGGCGCGAGGTGGCGCGGCTGCCGGTGAGCCAGCGCTGCAAACGGCGCGCGTAGTTCTGGTGCAGCCGCGCGCAGGCCAGGTGGCGCTCCTCGATCCCCCGATACAGTTCGGCCATGCGCTCCCGGAGCGGTCGCAAGCTCAACGGCGCCTGCGTGGATTGCAATTCGAACCTTGCAGCGATGGCTGCCGCCCGTGCGGCGCGTTCGCGTTCAGCGCTGTACTCCTGCCATTCGCGGACGATCAAGGCGGGATAGTCCGGGTCACTCGGCACGCTAAAAGGGTACGCTCACCAGCCCGGTGGCACGGTCAATCAGTCCATACGCGCATCGGGGCTCGCCGTGGACTCCTCCATCAGCAGCACCACGCCATCCCGGCTCCCGTCCAGCGGTGAACAGACGATCGAGCAGATGATCGGCCGCCCGAGCCGATTCCGCGCCGGAATATCCAGCGGCCCTACACGCCTGCCGGTTTTCAAGCACTGCTGCAGACTTTCATGGACCATCTCGGTCGGCAAGCCGAAATCCAGCGTGAAGAAGCTCTCGTTCTGCACTTCCTCGGACCGCAATCCCCACAATTCCTCGGCGCCCCGGTTCCAGCTGCGTACGCGCAGATCGCCGTCGATGACCACCACACCGGCGCCGACGCTGTAGAGGACGCCTTCCAAAAACGTTCTAGCCTCATCCAATTCGTCCGTGCGGAGGCGCATCTCCTCGTTCATGGTCTCGAGTTCCTCGTTGCCGGACTGCAATTCCTCGTTGGTGGTCTCCAATTCCTCATTGGTGGACTGCAATTCCTCGTTGGTGGTCTCCAATTCCTCGATGCTGGACTGGAGCTCCTCGTTGGTGGTCTCCAGCTCCTCATTGGTGGACTGGAGTTCCTCATAGGCGGTCTCGAGCTCCTCGCGCTTGATCTTCACTTCCATCGAGAGCCGGGTGGCGAACGTGATGTCGACGAAGGTGACCGCCACGCCGACGCTGGCCCCGTCCGCGGCCCACAGCGGCTGAATGTGCACCTCGAAGTACTGGACCTCCTCCGGGCCCAGCTTGCGTTCGGCGGAGTTGATCCGGATGGCGCGGTGCTCGCTGACCGCCTGCTCGATGAGGGACCGCAATTCCACCGGGCGATACGAGATCTCCAGTTCGCTCAGTGGCCGGCCGACATCGTGCACGGCCATGCCGAACTGACTGCGCATCTGATTGTTGATGATCGAGACCCGGCCGTCGGCGTCGATGCCGAGCATCCCGAACGGCGCGGTCTCGAGCGCCAGGTCGCCGAGCTGCCGCTTCTTGACCAAACCTTGCACCTCCTGCCCCAGTTCGCTGTCGAACCGGGCGGGACCGGACAGATACGCGGGCCCGGCCTGCCCCGCCCGGCGGCGGAAAATGCGCTGGCGCATATTGGTGACCTCGAATCGTTCACCATCGGAGACCAATAGTTCGGCCTTCCCGAGAAACAGGAAACCGCCCTCGCGGACCGCGAAGTGGAAGCGATCCACGATCTGCGTCTGCGCCTCGACATTGAAGTACATCAGGGTATTCCGGCACACCAGCAGGTCGAGGCGGGAAATCGGTGCGTCGCGGGTGATGTCGTGGCGGCCGAAGATGACCCGCCGCCGCAGGTCGGAGCGGAAGGAGAACTTGTCGCCGACCGGCTCGAAATACCTGTCCCGCAGCTCCTTGGACATCTTCTCCAGCGCGCGAGCGGGGTAAACGCCGGCGCGGGCCTCGCGCAGCGCCTCCTCGTCGACATCGGTGCCGTAGATCTTGATCCGGCGCACGGCTTCCTCGAGACCGAGCACCTCGGCCAGGGCGATGGCCAGCGAATAGGTTTCCTCACCGCTGGAGCAGCCGGCGCTCCAGATCCGGATCTCGTCGCCCGGATCACCGGCCCCGATGATTTCGGGCAGCACCTCGCGCTGCAGATATTCCCAGGATTCCAGGTCCCGGAAAAAGCTTGTCACATTGATGAGGATGGTGTTGAACAGGTGGCGGAATTCCTCCGCGTCACTTTCCAGCATGTCCCGGTAGTCGAGGTAGTCCCCGACCCGCACCTCGTGCATGCGCTTGCGGATGCGCCGGGTCAGCGACGAGCGCTTGTATCCGGTGAAATCGAATCCACGGGAATCACGAATGAAAACCAGCAGGTCCTCCAACGCGGCGTCGGCCGCCGGGTCGGCGGTCTCGCTCGGTTCCGTCATGGTCTCCCTCTTCGACTCGGTCATACCTCACCCGGTTCCACCAAACCACGGACGACCGCGGCGATCTCGTCCAGCGGCAGGACCAGATCGGCCGCCCCGGTCGCTCGGGCCGCCGTGGGCATTCCCCGGAACTCCGCGTCCTCGGGATCTTGCACGATCACTGTGCCACCTCGGGATTTCACCGCACTCACCCCCATCGCGCCATCGCTGCCGGTGCCGGTGAGCACCACCGCGATGGCGCGGGCGCCGTAGGCGCCGGCGACCGATTCGAACAGCAGATCGGCCGAGGGGCGCACGAAATGCACGAGTTCGCTGCTGGACAGGGACAGCACGCCGTGCGGCTCGACCAGCAGATGGTAGTTCGGCGGCGCGATGTACACCGTCCCCGGCTCGGCCGTCACCTCCGCCCTGGCCAACTCGACCCGCAGTCGTGTTCTGCGGCCGAGCAATTCGGCGATGATCGTCTTGTGGCGGGGATCGAGATGCTGCACGACCAGCACGGGGACGGGCAAGGTGGCGGGCAGGGCCCCGAGTACCCGGATGAGCGCGCCGATCCCCCCGGCCGAGGACGCGACGGCGACCACGCTGTACTTGTCGGCGGCGTCGTCGGTGTTCATGGTCGGCACCGCGATGCCGGACGAATCCACGGCACCGCGGGCGGCAGCAGACATCCGGGCACGGCCCAATCGTAGTCCTGCCGGGCGCTCCCGCTCAGCGCCCCACCGTGCCACCGGTGCGCCGCGATCAGCCGCCCCGACTCTTTGACGTGCCGATTTGCATTTCCACCCCGGTTGTACGCTAAAGTTCTGTCCCGCAAGCCGATCGGCTCCCAGAGCCCCGGCAAGCGAATGCGGATGTAGCGCAGCTGGTAGCGCATCACCTTGCCAAGGTGAGGGTCGCGAGTTCGAATCTCGTCATCCGCTCAACGGGGGATTTTCATGCGCGATTAGCTCAGCGGGAGAGCGCTTCCCTGACACGGAAGAGGTCACTGGTTCAATCCCAGTATCGCGCACCAGAGTAAGGCCAGATCAGGCCCGGTTTCGACCGGGCCTTTCTGCTGTCGTGAACTCAACGTGCACCGAGCGGTGTGAACTCGATCTGAACTGAGGCGCGGATCCCAGGTTCGCCCTCGACTTCGAAGCTCCCCCGCAGTTTCCGCAGTAGATCGGCCCCGCCTCGAAGGTACTGCGCGATATCCGGATCTTGCGCCCACAGTCCATGCCGTTCGTATTCGCCTCAACCTGCGGCCCAACGGTTTGACACGTACGTGTCAACGGGATGGGAGCGCCCGGGAGAGCGTGGATTCCCTGCGCGCACGCCGCGCTCTCGCCGGGGCAGGTCCTGCGCCTGCCCGCACCGCCTGCCCGGGGGCCGCAGAGGCTCCGGGTTCCAGGGAACGCGCCAATGCGTGCGCGACCGAATTACCGTCACACACCGCGCGGTTGGTCTCCGGGGGGTGGGGTCGGGAATTCGGAGGGGCGGCCCCACACAATGCGGCGCGCGCCCAGGGAATCCCCCACCCGCACAACACCACTGGGCCGTACTCGGTACCGGGCTGGCAACCGCGAAATTCTCACCGGACTCGGCCACCTCGACGCAACTCTTCGCACCGGAGATCACCACCGCGCCAGCGCTCCGGACCATGCCACCTATCCCACCGTCACGTACGCACGCCACGTCACCGAACCCGACCACCTACCCAACGACACCGCTTCCTACCCAACCAGCTACATCTTCACTCTCTGAAACTCTTTCCCTACCTACCGATTACCCGACACGCTTCCTCCTTTACTCACCTGCTCCATCACCGCAGATCGGTCTGCGTGTCGGGGGGCGAAACTAGCGCCGAACTAGGTGACCGATCTGCTCATGCTCGCCTGGCAGGCCCCGGCGGGTACTCCTGTGTCGAGTGCCCACCCCTCGTCAAGAAGTATGCGATATTCGATGCCATGCGGACGGCCAATCGCTTACCTCTTGAAAAAATAGCGAACTCAATCGTCTTCCTCGGCTAATCCTATCGGTGACCTTTCCGAAGAAGGTCCACTAGCAAAAATAATGAATAAAACAAGCGCGAGGAGCCCCCAGAACAAGGCCGATCCAAGAAGTGAGTACAGTATCGACTCCAGCGTTTTCACCTCAGCCTTACACTCCTTCCGATCATAACGCCGAGAAAAGCAATCCCCCTTTTCTGTAATCATGAATTGGATAATCATCGCTCCTAAAATTGAAGTAACAGCGAAGTAGCCAGGCACGGCCACCACAGCTTTTTGGTTGGTAGTCAAATTCGCCATAGTCGTTTTTTCCCCCTCTGATGGCGACGTTGGGATGGATGTAGCATACCCAGGTCAAAGTTGCTGAGCGCCAGTTTCTTTCCGATTTCGAGCTCGGCGGGCTGGTTACGCAGATGGATGCGAGTCTGGCCCTCCCGGCACTGTGGGCCCATTCCCATTCCTTGGGCAGAAAGCCGCCCTGAGACAGCCACTGATCCAGCCCGGCAACGTGATCGGTGAGTTCGATGAGGATGTGGGCCACACCCCGAACGCCTTCCCATCGGCGACACCGCCCAGGGCCTAGAGGAATGGGAACCGGAACTTCGCGCCCGGCTCCATCGTGACCAGCAACCGTCCGAGTCGTTCGGCCGCGGACCGCGAACTGAATGATGGCTTCGTCCAACAGCGGCCGCAGCGCCCGCGCTTCGTGCAGCGCTTCGCCTGAACGCTCAGGCGTAATCCCAGCAGCGCGTGTAGAGGCGGGGGATCCGGAACAGCGATCGGGTCCCCGTCTCGGTCTCCTGTACCACGCGTTCGAGGAAGCCGAGGCGCTCGAGCAGGCGGACCTGTTCGCTGATCTTGCCCTCGGATGCTTCGAAGAGGTCGGTGACTTCGTGGAGGGCGAACTCGGTGAGTTTTCCGGCGCGGCAGTTCAATACGAACGACGGCGCGACCTTGAAGTCATTGACGACCTCGGAGAAGCTCAGGTCGGACACCTTCGTCATGGCGGGCGTCACCGAGGCTTCGGGGAAGAGGGGGAGGTCGGTGACGTACTCGTCCGACTTGCTCGACAGCTCGCGGGTCAGATGCAGGAGCAGCACGGCCGAGCGCG
The DNA here is from genome assembly GCF_054655275.1 of Nocardia sp. IFM 10818. Classification (NCBI taxonomy): domain Bacteria; kingdom Bacillati; phylum Actinomycetota; class Actinomycetes; order Mycobacteriales; family Nocardiaceae; genus Nocardia; species Nocardia sp. IFM 10818. Next base: position 3,088,880 of record NZ_BAAHJH010000001.1, on the reverse strand, counting down.
GTGAGATGTCGCCGTTTCCATTGCGCAGCGAGTCGATCAGCCAGCGATCGATCGGCCGGCCTTCGATCTCGGCCGGGAAGATCATCTCCAGTGCGGTGCGGATCTCCAGGGAGCCGTCCGCGTTTCGCGCTCGGTCGGCCAGTTTCGCGAGCTCCTCATTGGCGAGCACACGACGGATCAGCACCTGCAACCACTGATCCTCGGACCATTCCAGGGTGAGCGTCCGCGACACCACCTTGTTCTTCTCTTGGATGTCATAGAGCTCGAAGAGGTCGGTCCGCAGAAAGATGGTGAGGCCGATGTTCTCGAACAGCGATACGCGCCCTTCGGCCTGCAGCAGCGACTGCACGACGGCTTCCTGTTTGGCCCGATCGTATTTGAAGGTCTCGTCGATGCGGTCGAACAGCACGAGCACCCGCCGTCCGGCCTGCCGCAGCGTGAGTTCCGCCTCCTGCAGAAACGCTTCTACATCCACTTCGGCCCTGCGCGAACCGGTTTCGGCGCCCGAGGGCAATTGGGTTTCGAGATTGACCGGTCCCACCGCGAATTTCACGCTGGTACCGCGCAGGGGGTGAACCAGCGCGCGGAGCATCCGGCGGCCCGGCCCGGGCGGCTCGGCCATGCCGAGGGCGGCGCGCAGATCGGCGGCGTCGCGGCGCAATCGCTTCGAGGCGGAGGCGGGCAGCGCCGACGCCACCACGGACGCCACGACGATCAGCCAGACGGCGCGCAAGCCGTCCACATCGAGCCAGGAATCGCCATCGACGATGCGGTGCAGCAGCTCACCAGTATTCGCCACCGGACGCACATCGATTCGAGTACGGTCCACCGACTCATCGGTGCACAGCCTCCGGAAGATCGCGCTCTTGCCGGAGCCGCGATCACCGATGACGAGGGAGCGGCGCTGGCCGACAATCGCTTTCAGCTTTCCCCGATGAACGAAGCTGCGGTCCAGAAACTCGTCTCGTTCGGCTTCCTCGGATCCGAACGTCAAGTCCGCCAATCGAAACCGTGGGATGAGAATGCGGGCGGCGAGAATCGCGCGTTTGTGCGGCTCCCCCATCGCCACCGACGGATCGTCGCCATCCTCGATATCGAGCGGCCGCGGCCCCAGCCGTACCGCGGCGAGCAGGCTGCGGACCTCGTCCTCCGCTATCGAGGTCTTCGTTGCCAGGGTGACGATCTTCGCCGAACCGCCCGCGAGCGCGATCTCCTCGAGCAGCTGGGCGACCTTCGCCGGGTTCGGCGAGGTATCGATCGCCGAGCTCACGCTCTCGGCCATCGACATCCCCACGGTGGAACCGGGAGTGAGGGGCGGCGCTCCCGCCAAGGCCCCCGCCGGCGGACTGGGCATAGCTCTCGAGGAGTCGTAGCCCCACAGTTCATCCGGGATCGGTTCCTCGATCCGGATCACTTGTAAACCCGTGAAGCGGCGGAACTCCCGGAGATCCTCACGCGCCGCCAGCACGAACCGCCAGTCGTCGAGCAGCAGGGTGAGCTCCTCGATGGCCGCCGCGAAGCGCGAGGGGCTGGCCGTATCGTCGAGCGCGTCCAGCAGCAGCACCGGCTCGGGCACCCGGCTGGCGAAGCGTTCCAGGAATTCCGCTGTCTCCCGGATCGGCGGCGCGCCCGCCGACGAGCGCAGAAAGCGAGTCGTCCCGACGAGCCGGCCGTAGGACGACGCGGCGATCACGGTCACGATGCGTTCCCCGACCCCGTCGGGATAGCGCAATCCGGCGAGCGATACCCGGAAGACCGCCCGCCCGCGCCGTGTCAGCGATTGTTCGAGCACCCGCAGCAGCGTGGTCTTCCCCGACCCCACCGGACCGAGCAGCAGCGCACCCTCGGAACCGGGTTCGGTGACGCTGCGCAGCAACAGCTCGAATTCGCGCGGACGTTCAGACGGGTCCATATCCCCCACATCGCTTTCTGCTCCGGAACCCACACCGGAAAGCAGACCCTACCCGGATACGGCTGGACTTACACTGCGGCCGTGCGGCTTTGGGTGAAAGTAGTGATTCTCGCCGTATGGCTCTCGGAGGGCGATCGAAGTCACCGGGCGTGAACTTGCCCGGATAGCGCATTGTTTGCCATGGTGGAAGGCGGTTCCGCTCTGGAACCCCGGACGAGGGAGCCGTACCCGGCGCGCGACAAGACGGCCTCGGAGGTCTGTCATGTCTTGGGTGATTCTTGTGATGTCGGGCGTGCTGGAAGCCGTGTGGGCTACCGCGCTGGGGAAGTCCGAAGGGTTCTCGCGGCTGGGTCCGACCGCGCTGTTCGGCGTGGCGCTGGTCGGCAGCATGGCCGGGCTGGCGTGGGCGATGCGCGATCTGCCGGTCGGTACGGCGTATGCCGTGTGGGTGGGCATCGGCGCGGTGCTGACCGTCGTCTATTCGATGGCTACCGGCGGCGAGGCCGTCGGCTCGCTGAAGGTCCTGCTGCTGGCGGGCATCGTCGCCTGCGTGGTCGGCCTGAAACTCGTCTCCTGATCTGTCTGCCCCGCGCCGCATATCGAGATCCGCTTCTCTGGAGGGTCGAGGCCCGCTACCTGCTCACCCTCCGGGCCATCATCGCGTTCTGCGCGGACCTCGAGACATCCGCAACCGACAGATTCGGGACCGGACGGATTCGATCCGGGTCGTTGTCCGCACCGCGTCCCGGAGGGCCAGCGGACAAATCTGAATTGAGTGGGTAGCCGTGGTGATCGACCCATGCCCCACGACCCGTCGGGATAGAAGACGACCCACATTGCGCCCGTCCAGTTGCGCGGGTTCTGGATATCCAACATCCAGCCTCGCCTGCCAACCGGCGGAAGTAGCTGAACGCACGCGCTTGCTATGTCGGCAGCTACGGAATCGATCGCTTCGAAAGTGGCTCGCCATCCATCGAGTTCAGTTTGTCGAGCCGCGATCTGCTCCGCCCGAATCTTCGCTTCTTCCGCGCGGATCTCATCGGCCAGCCCCATATGTCCAACCATATGGCTTCTGGTCGATTATGTTGGCGGTGAAGGCATCCCATTTGCCGGAAGCGAAGACCAGGGCCGGGCCGATGGGGGGCCGTCGAGTTCTCTTACGTCACCTCTCACCGCTTGGTCCTAGCATTCGCCTGCGCGGCAGCATGCCCGGTGGTTGTCGCGGCGCGGTGAAAGGGACGCCGCGGGCGAAGTTGTCCGGTTCCGGGCTGGTGGTTAGCATCGGGCGGGACGCTCGGATCAGCGCATGCTCGGTTTCGGTGGTGGATGAGGGGGTGTGAGGGTGGATGCGCAGCAGCGGGCCGCTCGCGCCCGGCAGGTCGATGAGGCGATGTCGAAAGTGCGTGGGCGTGCGCAGGAGTCGCGGGGGATGGTGGTTGTCGAGACCGATGCGTACGGGACGATCACGGACCTGCGGATCGATCCCGAGGCGATGAAAGCCGATGCCGCCCGACTCGCCGCCGTGATCTCACGCTGTCATCGCCGAGCGAGGGAGCAGGCCGAAGCCGAAGCTGCCCAGTTACTGGGGCAGCTCGCACACGACAGCCGACCGACGGCGCCCACCACCGGAACCCCGCAATGGGAAGAGGCTGCGCCGCTTCGAATCACGTATCGGATGTAGCCGGAATTCGATTGGGCATGGAATTCCTGATGAGGGAGGCTGAGTAGTGGCGGGTGAGCGGTTGCGGGTCGATCCGGCGGCGTTGGAGCAGACCGCCAAGGGCATCACGGGAATGATCGATGCGCTGGCGGAGGTGGGGTTCAAGGAGACCGCCGCGTCCGGGCGTGGGTTGGCGTTGCTGGCGTTGTCGGCGTTGGAGGCGGGCAAGGCATCGGTGCAGACGGAGTTCGAGTCCTATACCGAGCGGTGGTCGTGGGGTGTGCGGGCGCTGGTGCAGTCGGGCAATGAGATCGCCCGAGCGTTGGGGTTGGCGGCGGGCCGCTATCACGCGATGGACGCCAAGGCCGAGGAGATGTTCAAGGTGTTGTGGACCAATCTGGCCGGCAACCCGCACCTGACCCGCGATCAGATCGCCGCCCGGGATTGGGGGGACACGTTCTCCGACAATGCGTTCACGCAGGTGCTGAATGCCGATTACAGCCGGGAATCGTTCGACCGGGCGACGATTGCCGCACAGATGAACCTGGAGATCATCCAGGCGGTCGGGCCGCAGGCGGCGGCCAACCTCGGTGTGGTGAGCAATCCGGCCACACTGGTCGCGGACGTCGACGGCATGCCCGCGCCGGGCTGGAACACGGGCGCCGCCGCACAGGTCGAGCAGATCCAGAAGAAGTACGAGCCGCTGCTGAATCCGCAACCCGGACAGGGGAAGTAAGCCAGATCGTGGGTATCGGGGACTGGCTCGAGGACAAGGTCAATCAGGTCGGGGAGGCCGTCGAGGACGCGGCCGAAGCTGCCACCGCGAAACTCGGCGAGGCAGTCGACGATGTGCTCGATGTCGGCGCGGACGCCGCCCGCGGGCTCGGGTGGGATTCGCTCGGCGAGTCCCTCGACGATGTGGGCGACCACGTGTCCTCGGCGTTGGGCGGTGAGGTCGAGGAACGCGAACTGGGGGAGACCGAGGACCCGAAGGAGCTGATCCGCGGGGAGCCGTCGGCGATCACCGAGGCCGGCACCAGTCTCGGGAAGCTGTCGACGGCGGCGGACCAGACCGGGGAAGGGCTGCGCGCGGTCGGGAATATCAGCGGCTGGGAGGGCTCGGGCGCGGACGGGTACCAGGTGGGATTCTCCCCGCAACCCGCCAAGTGGACCGACGCCGCCGACGCGTTCACCGACGCCAAGACCGCCTTGGAGGCGTGGGCTGCGGCGGTGTCGGCGGCCCAGGGATTGGCCGCGGATGCGATCGCGCAGTGGAATGCGGCCGTACAGGAGCGGCGACGGGTGCTGGCGCGGTGGAATTCGCTCTCGGATGAGGAGAAGGCCAAGACCACGGTGGTCGATACCTGGTCACCGATGTTCCAGGCCGCCCGCGACACCCTGACGCGGGCACGGACCAACCGCGACACCGCTGCAGCGCAGGCGGTGACGGATATCGCGGCGGCCAAGGCAACCGCGCCGGAAGAACCACCCTTCATCTCCCGCATGGGCGCCGATCTCGAGGACCTGGGGCAGATCGGCGAATACGCGAAGTTGAGCTTCATCGACGGGCTCTCGACCGCGGGGTCGGGGCTGGTGCAGTTCGTCCGGCAACTCAACCCGACCGATGTCTACAACCTCACCCATCCGGGCGAGTACTTGGAGAATTTGTCGAATATGGCTGGGGGCCTGGCGGTCACCGCCGCCGACCCGGGGCCGGTGGTCGACGCGATGATCGACGATGCGAAGGCCAACCCGTTCGAAGCGCTCGGCGCGTTGACCTTCGACGCGGTGACCGCCATCCCGACCGGCGGCGCCGGGCTGGCCACCAAGCCGGTGTCGCTGCTGAACAAGGTGGACAATCTCGCCCCGTCGCCCCATGCGCCGACTCGCACACCCGACCTCGGCCGGACGGCGCCGGACAGATCCGGCTCGCCGGTCGATCACCATGCCGATACCAGCAGCGGTGTGCCGCAACGGGATACGCCCGATGTGGCGGACCAGAGCCCACGGGACGTGGACGCTCCGCCGCAGGATCGCGGTGCGGGCGCAGCCCCGGAACCGGAGCGTCCCGACGCGAATGTGCAAGCGGCACATCAGGATCAACCCGCGCCCGCGCGCGAGCAGCCCGGTGCCCGCGAGCACACCGACGATGACGGCGGCGGGCATGTCGAGGTGTCGGACGGGCGAGGGCAGCCCAGCCCGGACTCACCGACGGCGCGGCCCGATACGACCGTCGACACGGCCGGTCCTCGCGCCGGCGAGCCGTCGGCGGGGTCCGGACTCGACGACCCGGCCACGCCCGGTACGCGGCCGGACTCCGACCCATCCGGACCGGAGCGCGACACCTATACTCCGCCAACGCATCTCGATCCGACGCCCGACGCACCGGCGCAACGCCCAGATGACTCGACCGGACCGGCACGAGCCGACGACCCGGCCACCCCGGGCCCACGTCCGGACTCCGACGCCCCCGCGACCCACCCAGCCGGTGACGCTCCCGCACCGGCACGCGCCGACACCGATATCACCCCCGACGGCACGGATACGGTGCACGCCGATCCCGGTGCGAACAGCCCTGGGCACCAACCGAATTCCGAGCCGGGCTCACCGGCGACAACCCGGTCCGATGCCCCAGCACCCGACGAGGGAACCGGGCGCACCGACACCACCGGCTCCGCGCCCGAACGGGCTGCGGAACCCAGTCCCCGCGCGGACGAACCGACTGCGGGGCCCGCATCCTCCACCGCCCCTTCAGCCCCGCTGCGGGATGCTCCCGGGTCCGTGACCCGCCCGGAACCGGTCGCCGGTCCGGCACGGGCGGACAGCCCGTCCGGCCGGAGTCCGTCGTCTCCGGCGTCGGTCAGCCCCGCCCACCACGGCTCGGGATCCAGCAACCCGGCACCGGGCGCCCGACCTGCCCCGGACACCCCGGCAGGTCCTCGCCCACACCCCGGTGACGCGACAACTCCACGCACCAACCTGGACGCAGGAAATCCGCCGCGCCCGCACTCCGACGCCCCGGACACACCACGCCGCGACCCCGAACCCCGCGCGCACACCGAACCCGAGCACGGATCGTCTCCCGACGACGACACCATCCATGGCCGCGATCCCGATACGCGTGGCGACGACAATGCCGGTGACCGGCCGGACGAGCCGAAAGCCCACGAACCAAGTCCCGAACCCGATAACCAAGGCGGGCAACCGGATTCGGATTCACCGCAAGACCCGCCCGGTCCCGACCGCGATGTCGCCGATGCGGCCGGGGACCCGGCGAATACGCAAACCGCTCGCGATGTCGCCGAATGCGGTGACCCGGTCGATGCCGCGACGGGCGAATTCCTGCTGCCCGAAATCGATCTCACCCTGCCGGGCGTACTGCCGCTGATACTGCGGCGGCGGCATCGCTCGAATTATCGGTGGGGCCGCTGGTTCGGGCCCACCTGGTCCTCGACATTGGATATGCGGGTGGTCGTCGACGCCGAGCAGGTGACCTTCCTCGGCGAGGACGGGCTCCTGCTCGCCTACCCGCACGCCGACCCCGGTGCCGCGGTGCCGCCGCTCACCGGCGGGGTGCGGTACACGTGCGTGCGCGCCGATACCGGCACCTACCGCGTCGCCGATCCCGAACGCGAGATCATCTGGCATTTCGCTCCCGAGCCCGGCCTCGATGGGATGTTCGGGGTGTATCGGCTCGCGGCGATCACCGATCGGCACCGCAATCGCATTCGATTCCATTACGACGCCGACGGCGCGCCGGCCGCGATCACTCACAGCGGCGGCTACCGCGTCGAGATCACCACCGATTCCGACATCGGAAGGGTCACGGCGCTCACCGTCCTCGACCCGAGCCGAACATCCAGCGGCAGCGGCGGTTTCGACGATGCCGAGGGGGCCGGCCAGGCCGGTTCCGATCACCCGGAGCACGTGGTCGTGCGTCGATTCGGTTATGCGGCAGGCAATCTGGCGGCGGTGACCAACGGCGCCGGTGCCACCACCGGTTACACCTACGACGACCGTGACCGCATGCTGTCGTGGACCGATTCCCGCGGCACGTCGATGGTCAACACCTACGACAGCGCCGGTCGCGTGATCCTGCAACACGGCACCGACGGCATCCTCAACGCCGGATTCGACTATCTCGCCTACCCTGATGGTTCCGGCCATCTCACCCGCCACATCAATTCCCAGGGCGCGGTCACCACCCGGGGCTTCGACCACGATCTGCGCGTCCGCGACATCATGGACCCTGCGGGCGGGCACACCCGCATCGACTACAACGCCGCCCGAAAACCTCTGCGGGTCACCGCCCCCGACAACGCGATCACCCACTACACCTACACCGCCGACGGCGACGTGACCCGCATCGTCCGCCCAGACGGCCTCGCCATCGACATCGACTACGCCTGGCGCAATCGCCCGGAGACGATCACCCATCCCGACGGCAGCACCGAGCACCGCGACTGGGACGCACACGGAAACCTCACCGCCACAACTGATCCCGGTGGAATCCGCACCGCTTACACGTATCACCCGGGTGGCGCGGTCGCCACGATCACCGAACCCAACACCGCCCGTACCGCTATCACCGTCGACGCGGCCGGTCTTCCAATTTCGGTGGTCGACCCTCTCGGTGCCACCACCCGCATCGTTCGCGACGGTTTCGGCCACCCCATCGCGGTCACCGACCCCCTCGGCCACACCACCCGCTATCACTGGTCCGCGGAAGGGAAACTCCTCCGCCGCCTCGACCCCGACGGACACCACGAGTCGTGGACCTACGACGGCGAAGGCAACCTGCTCACCCACACCAACCGCGCGGGCGGCACCACCGAATACACCTACGGCAGCTGGGATCTGCCCATCTCCCGCACCGATCCGGACGGCTCGACCACCCGCTACACCTACGACACCGAACGCCGCCTCACCGCAGTCACCAACCCCCTCGGCCACACCTGGCACTACCGCTACGACCCCGCGGGCAGACTGACCTCGGAAACCGACTACAACGGCGCCACCACCACCTATACCCACGACCTCGCCGGCCGCGTCGCCACCGTCACCCCGGCCACCAGCGTCACCCGCCGACACCGCTACGACCTCCTCGGCCGCCTCACCGAAATCGCCGCCGACTCCGGCGATTGGCGCCGCTACACCCACGACCCCCTCGGCCGCCTGCTCACCGCCATCAGCGGCCACGCCGACCGCGTAATCCACGCCCTCGACTTCACCTACACCCCGGGCGGCCAGCTCAGCACCCAAACACTCGACGCGGGCACCCCGATGCGATTCGAGTACGACCCAATGGGCCGACGAGACCTCCGCACTACGCCCACCGGCGCACAAACGCGCTGGCGCTGGGACTGGTGCGGCCGCCCCACTGCTCTCGACACCGATGGCCACACCATCGGCTTCGCCCACAACCCTGCCGGACAACTCACCGAATGGACTGTCGGTGAACTGTCCATCGCACACCAGCATGACCCGCTTGGCCACCTCGAACGCCAAACCGTCACAGGCTTCCCCGCCCGCCTGTCCACCCTCGGCCTCGGCACCAGCCCACGCCCTGATCCCCGGCAACTGCGCACCGACGAATACACCTGGCGCTCAGACGGGTACATCACCAATCACACCACCCATGCTGATCAGGCCACGATCTATCGTGACTATCAACTGGATTCAGCTGGCCGGGTGACCACCCTCGCCCAAAACGGGACCCTCACCGAGCAATACACCTACGACGCACTCAGCAACATCACCTACAGCCAAACTCCTAGCACGCCCTCGACCGCACCGCTCGAAACCGTTGACGCCCGCGCCACCACTACCCAGCACACCCGCCGCAAGTACCGTGACAACCTGCTCATCCACGACGGCCGCACCCACTATCACTACGACGAATCCGGCCGCCTGATCCGTAAATCCACCACCCGCCTGTCCCGCAAGCCCGACGTCTGGCACTACCGGTACGACGCCTTCGACCAACTCACCGACGTCTGGACACCCGACCACCAGTGGTGGCGGTACACCTACGACGCCCTCGGCCGCCGCGCCACCAAACAACACCTCGCCATCGACGGCACCGTCCTAGAACGCGTCGACTACACCTGGGACGGTACCCACCTCACCGAACAAACCGCAGGTGGCTTGTCAACCCGGTGGCACTACAAACCCAGCACCCATATCCCTATCACCCAGTCCACAGACCCGGCGATCATCGATCGTGAGTTTTACGCCATCGTCACCGATCTCGTCGGAAACCCAACGGAACTCATCGACGTCGACTCCGCCTCCGTCGAGGGTGCCTCGGCAACAACCCTTTGGGGACATGTCTCTTGGGTTGGGAATGTGGCCACGCTTCTGCGATTTGCCGGGCAACAGTATGACTCAGAGTCTGGGCTGAACTACAATCTTCATCGTTTCTACGACGCGGCGACAGGAAGATTCCTTACACCTGACCCGCTCGGCTTGGCTCCCGCACTGAATCCCATTACCTACCCGCACAACCCCATAGTCTGGAGCGACCCGCTCGGGCTCGCTCCTGAAGGATGCCGAAAGCCGACGTACGGTAACGGCGGGAATATTGATAACATCTCCCCGTCCGACGCTCTCCGCATCCAGAATGCTGCAAATCTTCGTGGAGTAGAAATTCATGTTGTTGGCAGTCGGGCATCCGGCACAGCTGGACCGTGGTCCGACTGGGACTATTCGATACCCGATGCAAACTCGAGAATGCGGAGCAGAATCAAGGGATCGCTGCCACAAGGATCGACAGAGCTTGGATACGGGCGGCGAATCGACATCTTCACCCATCCACCCGCAGAAGGCCTCCCTTACGTGACCTTCTACCCAAATCTAGGAGGATAGTAGAAAATGGGATTCGAAGCACAGCTACTGGAAACGCAAGGCGATTATTCCCTCGTCTCCTGGGAGGGAAGGAGGTTTCCCGGATTGACCATACAGGGCGACAGCTTACACCTCTTGAAGGAAACTCTACAGGAAGCCGAGGCGGAGCTCAGCAACAGGAACATCGATGATGCCTTATTTGCCGTCAGGGAAGCCCTTGAGAAAGTGGAATCGATGGAATCTGCCTATGGTCAAATGATGGCGAAAAGAGGGATGAAGCTGCCGTATTAAGATACCCAGTAACCGCGGCTCAGCCGACCCGGCTGTCGAAGTTGCTGAGGCCGAGCCAGGGTAATGTGCACTTGGCTGCATACAGGGGTGAAGTTTGATGACCTATTTTGAGGATTCATCTCCGTATTCTTTTATCGACGAGTTCAAGGACGGGGCAATCAGTATTGGTTGGCTCGACGAGGCGGAGGTGTACGCCCGAGGGGAAACTCCTGGAGAGTTTTCTGAACGATTGGTTGAGCTGTGCCGTAACTCGGTAAATCGAACTCGGGGTTGGCACACATGCAACCTTTGTCCCCGTCCCGCCGGACCTATGCCAGCGCCAACCGTTACTAAGTCATCCAACGGAGATTTTCCGGTGGGGTTCGGCGAGATTCGAGTCGAGGGCACTGATGGCGTGAAATACGCGACACCGGACATGATCGCTCACTATGTATGTGAGCACTCGTACCGTCCGCCTATGGAATTCATCGAAGCGGTTCTGCAATAACGACCGTAAGTCATTACGTCCTACGGGGGTGAAGTACACGATGGTCGACAAGGATGCGGTTCGTGCTGTGCGGCCGTATACGCCGGTGTTTCTGGCGATTTATGACCTGTGGGTGATTCGGTTGTCGGATCGGTTTGCGTGGCGGTGTCCGGCTGAGGTCATGCTTGCGGCATACGACAAGCATTTTGGGCGGCGGCATCTCGAGGTTGGGCCTGGGTCGGGGTGGTATCTGGTCAACGCGCGGCGGGTCGCCGGGGCCGTCGTCACCTTGATGGATCTGAACCGGGTCCCGATGGAGCACACTCGGCGGCGTTTGCGCGGCAAGGGATGTGAGGTGCGAGCCGTTACCGGTAACGTGCTCGATCCGGTGCCCGACAGGGCGGGGATTGACTTCGATTCCATCGGGGTGAACTTCGTGATGCACTGCGTGCCGGGCTCTTTCGCGGAGAAAGGTGTCGCGTTCGCGCATTTGGCGCGAGTACTTGCCAAGGATGGCACGTTGTTCGGGTCGACGATCCTGAACCAGCGGCCGCGCACGCTGTTCGGGCGTGCGCTTACCGCTGTTTACACCCGCGTTGGGGCGTTCAACAACGCCGCCGATGATCGAGTTGGACTGGAGGCGGCGTTGCGGGCCGCGTTCGCCGAGGTTGAGATCACCGACGTCGGTGACGTCACGTTGTTCTCGGCTCAGCGGCCGCTTCGCTGATCGTGGTGGGTTCAGCGCCAGGAGCGTTCATTATGGGTGTGTGAGGTTGCCGTCGATTATGTTGGCGGTGAAGGCATCCCACTCGCCAGGAGCGAAGACCAGTGCGGGGCCGCTGGGATTCTTGGAGTCGCGGATGCCGACCGCTCCCCCCTCGAGCCAGGCCACCTCGACACAGGTCGAACTGCCTTCGCTGTAGCTGCTTTTGAACCACGCCATCCCGGATAGATTACCGTTCACTACGTTCGTGCTCCTTCGCTACCTGCCGCAGCAGGTTTCTGCTTTCTATCTCACCCAGACATGTACCCCGGATGGCCGTAGCAAGCTCACTATAGAGCCGCACATCGTCGGTCTTCTCGAGGTAAACGTCTTGGGACAGCCCGCCATCCATGTAAACCACCGGGGGCTCGATCGCCTCTCCTCTGGCGTTCCGGTCGAACTCCAGGAGGATGAACGAGCCGTGCGGCCTCCCCCACGTCAGGCCCGCGCTGTACGGGTGGATTCGGATCGTGATGTTGGGGAGCTTGGACATCTCGGCCATATGCCGCAACGCTCCCGCCATGACATTCGGGCCACCGATCACCCGGTGGAGCACCGACGCATGGAGCACGACGTCCATCTCTACCGGGTTCGTCCGGCGCGTTATCAGCACCTGGCGTTTCATTCGATACTCGACGCGCGTATCGATGTCCTCCCGGCTGGTGAACCTGGGCAATGCGCTGATGATCGCTCGCGCGTACTCGGCGGTCTGGAGCAGTCCCGGGATGTGCTGATCGTGGTAGGTGGTCAACCGCCGGGCGGCAGCCTCGAGCCCGACGTACATATTGAAGGCGCTGCTATACAGCCCGCCGTAGGCGTGGTACCAGCTCTTGGCCCGAGCTTGAACCGCAAGATCTACGGCGGCCGCGGTCTCGTCTTCCCCGACGTCGTACAGCTTGCACAAGGCGTCGACGTCCTGTTTGCGGACTTTTTGAATCTGCCCGGTCTCGATGCGCTGGAGGACCGCTCTGGACAGGTCAACCAGTTTGGCCGCCTCGGCGATGGTGAATCCGGTCGATTCACGTTGTTCGCGAAGAAACCGCCCGAGTTGGCGGCGCGGAAGGGTCGAGGAAGGACCGTCGTCTTCGATGCTGCTCACGTTCTTCTCCCAGAAATCGAGTCACATCGGATCGGAAATCGAATCTGACTTCATCTCGTAAGCGGATCCCGCTCTGCGGCAACAGATCAATCATAATCGAGTTCTCGGTTTTGCTGGTCTCTATCGAATGCTGGTGCTGTGCTGGTGGCACGCCCGGCCCGACATTCACCATCGTTCCCGCGCAACTGAATCTGGGCGTACGGAGCCACGAGAGGCCGAGGAGGCCAACGATGTTCGGCAACAAGCAGACGAACCCATGGTCGGCGCAGGCGATTATCGAACGCGTCGACCGCGAGAAGCAGCAGGCCATAGATGTCGGTCACCCCACGCCCGAGGCGGCCGCGGTGGGGTATTCGGTGCGCGGGCTGTGGTCGTGCTACGCCGACCCCGGCGAATTGACTGCCACTCAAGCCCACACCGCTATGCAGTGGCATCTCGGGTGCGGGGTGGATCGGTGTCTGGTGCGGCGGCGGGTGCGGGACGTGTTCGTCGCGGCCGGGCGCATGGTTCTCAATGGGCGGGCCGCCGCGCGGCCGCCGGCGAGACGGCGCAAGTCGGTGTTCGCGATGATGCGGGTTGCGGTGTTCGGTTATGGGGCTGTGTTTCTCGGGGGGCGTCATGTGTTGCGATGACCCCGATCGGGTCGAGATTCAGGTGATCGTGGATGTGCTCGATGCCGTGGCGGCGCAGTTGCGGGAGTGGGAGGGATCGGGGTGGCGGCTTGCTGTGCCGCGGGTGCGGGTCTATGCGGCCGTGCTGCATGCGGTCATTGTCAGTGCGCGGGCGTCGCATCGGCTGCCTGCCACTCTCGATCGGGCTGACATTCTGGACGCCATCTTCGATGGTGTTGAATCGACGGGCCGAGACGGTTCGGGGCGGCCGATCGAGGACATCATCAGGCGGCACACCGTGAATCTGAATTGATCGGTCGCTGTCAGGCGGGTGGGGTTAGAGGAATCGCGTCGTAGGGGATGAAGTCGATGGCTTGGATGGTGGGCTCTTTGGACTCGGGGTCGGGGAGTTGCAGGCGCCAGTCGTCGGCGGCCCAGAGGACGGTGCGGGTGGTGGAGGCGATGCTGGCGTCGGGGTAGGTGGTGTAGATGGTGACGTCGCTGCGGTCGGGGGTGTAGGAGGCGATCTTGTAGGCGGAGATGCGGGGGGCGGTGGCTGGGTCGGCGGGGGTGGTGATGGAGATCTGGGCTCGGGCCAGGACCCAGGAGTCCTTGGCGGGGCCGGTGATGAGGGTGAGGTTGGCTATGTGGGGCCAGGCGCCGTCGGGGGCCAGGGAAAGCCGAAGCGTGTGATTGATGGCGGCTAGGGCGGCACCCTGGGGGGAATGGGAGTAGCCGATGGCCACGGGGGACGGTTTGGCGGGGCCGTCCTGTGCGCCGATCGGTAGCTGGATGCCTTGGTAGGGCTCCCAGCGGATTTCGGCGGGTGGGCGGGTCGGGTCCGGAGGTGGCGTGGTCGTGGTGGGTGTGACGGTGGGGGCGGGGGTTCCGCAGGCGGCGAGCGCGGCGGCGAAGACCAAGGTCAAGAAAATTTGCGTGAAGTGTGCTGCCTTGGCACGCATGGGAATTCCTTCCGGGAACCGGCGGGCGGGCGAGAGGGATTGCGGCGCACGGCTCTTGCGTGTGTGGGAGCGATATTACGACGCGGGAACCCGTTGCTTGAATTATTCGTTCCGACTGCTCCGTATCCCCTTGTGAGGGGAGCGGTTACGGGTAATATCGACCCGGCAACATGATCATCGCACGGTGGTGGGGTTTCGTCATGGGTCGTCACGAACCAGTTCGGATGGGCCATCTGCGATGTCGCGGGTCAGGGGCGCGGAAGGCGCTACTGGCAGGGGGTTTCGAGCGGGAGGGCCCGCAGGATCTTCGGGGAATTGGGGAATGGGAATGACTTCGAAACGTACCTCCTTCGCATTATCCGTCTTACCGCTCATGCTGGTGGCGGGCCACGGGGTAGCGGGCGCGGAGCCCGGGCAACCCGGGCTGGCGGTACCGGGTGAGGGGCAGCCGGGGTTGAGCACCACCCCGGAACCGCCGGTGGTCGCGCCCGCGCCGAGTCCGGCGGATTACATTCCGGATCCGCCCGTTGCTCCACCGAACCGGCCGCGGCCACAGCAGCAGACGCAGCCGAATATCGACACATTGGTCACGCCACAGACTCCGGATGCGGGCGACAGTGAGCCTGAAGCCGTTGAGCCTCAGCCGGCTGACCCAAATGGGCCAGCTGTCATGCCCGCCGACCCACATCAGCTGCGGGTCGGCACGAACAAGGTTCAACTGCCCGATTTCATTGACGAAAAGACGCGCAACAAGGCGCAGGCCTACCTCGACATGGCTGAGTGGCAGATTGCCGCAATGTACGACGGCCTGGGTTTTCCGCGCGAACAGTCAGATCGCATGGCCGCTGGCAGCGTTGCTGGGAGCGTCGTAGGAGCAGGAATCGGCATCGCGGGCACGGCGGTTTTCGGTCTCGGAGGATGCGTTGCCGGCGGGGTGATTGGTGGAGTCGCAGGCGCATTGATCGGTGGCATCCCAACCGCCGGTGCTGGCGCTCCTGCGGGTGCGGCGATCGGTGGCGTGGCTGGCTGCATGATCGGTGGCGCAGTCGGTGCTCTGCCAGGTGGAGTCTTGGGAGCTGCAGTCGGCACACTTGCTGGCGGCGCGCTCGGCGGCTTGTCCGGTGGCACTCCCGAAGTTCAGCCGCCCGATCCCGCAACGGTCGATGCAGCTGCGCCCATTGCCGGTCAGCCTGCGGTAGCCCCGGTTTCGGCTCCGAGCGTCGCGGCGCAGGAAGTGGCCGCGCCGATCATCAATGCCGTCGCCCCGGTGGCCGAGGCCATTGCCCCCGGCGTCGATGTAGCCGCCCCGATCGCGCAGGCCGTCGAACCCGTCGCGGCGGCGGTCGCCCCGGTGGTCGAACAGGTTTCCACCGCGGTCGATCAGTTCTCCCAGAACGTCGAACAGGCCGTCCACGACGCCACCACGCAGGTGAACTCCCTCGGCGCCGCGCTCGCGAACATGCCCGCCATGCCCGCGCTGACCCCCGAGGATTTCCTGGCCGCGGTGCAGCCGGCCCCGCCCGCTTGAGAGGAACGGAGAAGGTGACGCCGTGAAAGACGATGACACCACGGCGGCGCGCCCTCCGATGCCCGCCCTGCCGGTGATCTTGGACAAGGAGGATCCCGCTCCCGCACCGAAACCGGCTCCGGGATGGGCGGAGTGGCTCGACAGCGATCGGCCGCCGGTCCGGGATGCCGACGGGGCGTTCCACAAGCGCGGTGCGCTGCGGAAATCGAGAGTGGCGGCCGCGGAACTGCTCGCCGAGGATCCGATGGCCCCGCTGGTGCTGGAGGCCCGGCGGCGGGCGGGCGTCGAGCGCCGTAAACAGCAGCTGCGGCAGCGCATCACGCTGGTCGCGGCGGCGGTGGGCGTGCTCGCGCTGGTCATCGCCGGTGTGCTGCTGACGGTCACGCCCGAGGAGACGCAGCCGCCGCAGGCCGTCTCCCCGACCTCGGAGAATGTCACCCCGGTGGCCGAGCCCGCGCCGGGCTGGTGCCCGGAGGCCAATAACGGCGATATCGTCAGCGGTTCCGGCGCAGGCGATCTCACCACCGGGCCGGGCGTGATCCTGCGCCTCGAATACTCCTGGTACGTGCTGCGCGATGCGAAGGCCGTGCGCGGCCTGCTCACCCCGGACGCACTGGCCGCCCCGGAACAATCCACCCGCGAGGCGATCTCCTCCATCCCCGTCGGCACCCAGCACTGCGTGACCGTGGCCAAGGTCGCGACCGACCGCTGGAACGTCCGGGTGGACGAACGCCGCCTGGACGGTTCGCAATCGGCGTGGCAGCAGACCATGACCACCACCGTGCGCGACGGCCAGGTGCGGATCAGCTCGATCGTCGCCGGAGGCTGAGCCGCCATGACCGACCGCACCGCTGACCATGCCGGAGGTGGATGAGCGATGGTCGACGTCCGCGATCTCATCCGGCGCGCGAGCGATTCCGAGACAACCGAACTCGCCCAGCCCGCGCCCGCGGGCAAGCCCACCGACCCGGTCCCGTTGCGGGGCGGGCAGGGGCGGCTGGTGCGGGCCGCGCTGCCGTCGGTGCTGGTGCTCGGCGGATCCGGATCGTCGGGGGCGTCGACCACCGCGCTCGGGCTGGCCGCGGCGGCGGCCGTGGACAGCGAGGGCGAGGTGTGGCCGGTGGCGGTGGACGCCACCCTCGGCGGCGGCGATCTCGCGCTGCGCGGCTGCGATGTGGCCAAACCGGTGAGCACCGTGCAGGATTGGCTGCTCACCCCGCATCCCGAACTGCCCTCCACCGTGGGCGCGTGCTCGGGGCAGGCGTCGACGGGTGTGCGGATTCTGGACCGCAGCCCGGATCCGCTGCCGCGGCGGGAATCGCTGCTGTCGGTGCAGCGGCATCTCGAAACCGCCGGTCTGCTGGCCGTCTTCGATGCGGGCGCGCCGGTGACCAGCCGGCTGGCCGCTCCCCTGCTGGCCGATCCGCGGGTGGGCCTGGTGATCTCGGTCGCCGCCCGCCCGGATGCCATCAACCGGCTGCAGCCCGCCCTGCAATGGCTGGACGAGAATTTCGGCGAGTTCGTGGTCGGCGATGCGGTGATCGTGCTGACCGAGCAGGTGCCCGGGGCCGGGAAGACCGTGGTCGAGCACGTGCGCACCCATCTGGGTTCGTGGGTGCGCGAAGTCATCCAGGTGCCCTTCGATATTCATCTCGCGAGCGGCGGCGTCATCTCCTGGCATCGGCTCGCCGCCGAGACCCGCGACGCCTACCTCGCCTTGCTGGGGGCGTTGCGATGACCGCGATTACGCTGCCGCCCGTGCCCATGTGGCATCGCGCCGTCCCGAATCGGCCGCCGCGCCCGCCGCTGGTCTGGCTGGTCGGCGTGCACGGCGGGGCGGGCGTGAGTTCGCTGGCCGCGAGCCTCAGCTGGGCCGGGGACGCCGGGCAGCGCTGGCCCGCGCGCATCGGGCTGGGCGCGGATATGGATTCGCCGCTGGTGGTGCTGGTCGCCCGCACGCATATGCGCGGTCTGGCGACCCTGCAACGCGCCCTGCTCTCGCACCGCCACAATGCCACTCCCGCCGGAAGTCATGTCGTGGGCATCGTCACCGTCGCCGATTCCGCCCGCCCGCTGCCGGATCGGGCCGAAGAACGGCGCGACGAGGTCGAAGCCCTGGCCAGAGCCCTCGGCGCGCAATCCTGGCGGCTCGGCTGGCTGGAGCCGTGGCGCGCCCTGGAACCGCACGAACTCGCGGAATGGAATCCCGACGCCGACGTCACCCCGCGTGACGACGGCGATCCCACCCGCACCCCACCGCAACCGGTTCGGCTTCTGGCCGAGCAGATCCTCGCCGCCGCCCGCACGGCCGGCGCGCGGATCACCGCCCGCGCCTACTCCGGCGCAGACACCGCTTCTTGACCCGAACGAGGTGCGACGTGGCTCGACAACGACCGCCCCTGGCGGCAATGCGCAATGCGACGCTGATCGCCACCGCCGTCTGTGTTTTCACGGGGGTGGGCATCGGCGGTGCGGGCGGCAGTCCGCCCGAGACCGAACTGCCCATCGAACAATGTCCGGCGTTGTACGCGCTGGGGATTCAGGGCACCGGAGAGTCCTCGCCGGATGCCGAGGTGCAGACCGATACCGGCATGCTGTCGATGGTCTTCCGGCCCATGATGGCCGGGGCCGGTGAAGAGGGCATGGTCGACCGCGCCTATGTGCCGTACGAGGCCTCGTTCGGCGGGGCGGTGTCCAATGACAAGACGCCGTATTCGCAATCGATCGCCAATGGCCTGGATCGGTTGAAGTCCATGGCGAAACAGGCGATCGAGCGCTGCGACGGGACGCGGGTCGCGATCACCGGGTATTCGCAAGGGGCGCATGTGGCCTCGCTGTTCGCACAGGAGGTCGGGGCGGGCAAGGGCGCCATCCCGGCCGACAAGGTCGCGGCGGTGGCGCTGTTCGGCGATCCGACGCGCAATGCCAACGCACCGCTGTTCCCGGGATCGCCCGGCAAGACCGCGCCCGATCCCGCGCCGGGCACCGATGGCGCAGCGGTGGCGGCGTTGCCGGCGCCGCCGCAGTCGACGACGCCGGCCAGCGGTAAGGGCATCGGGCCCGAGAGCGATACGGCCGCCAACTTCGGCAGTCTCAGCGGACGGGTCGCGAGCTTCTGCACCACCGGGGATTTGGCGTGTGACGCGCCGACCGGTGCGCCGCTGGTGACGGCCGTAGCCAATATCGCCGGGCAGGTGGAATTGTCGGGCGGGGATCCCATCGCCTCGCTGCGGTCGATCGTGGACGCGCTCGCCTCCACCTCGATCAAGACGCTGACCGATGTGGTGAACAAGGACATCTCCGGCACCTCGATCACCAATCTGTCCATCTCGCCGCAAAAGTCGCTGTCCCAGCGCGTCGCCGAGGCCTCCGATCCGCGCACCACGGTCGATCTGGGCGGGGCGTTGCAGGCGGTGGTCAAGGTCGGCTCGATCGTGCTCAACTCGATTGTGGCCGTGGCGAAGAGCATTCTCACCCCGGCCAATATCGCCGAGATCGCCACCGCCGGGCTGGCCAATCCCCTGGCCGGGCTGGCGGTGCTCGGGACCAAACTGCTCGGGGCCGTCACCGAGTTGGTGCCGCCGGCGACCATCAGCCGCCTGGTGAGCCAGGCGTTCACCGCGGTGGTGACCAACGTTACCGACAATAAGGATCTCCTGGATGTCACCACCTGGGTGAAGTACTGGAACACCGCGCAGAAGCACGACTACGCCAACCCGCAGGGCGCCGGATTCGGTGAGAGCGCGGCGGAATTCGTGGGCAAGTGGTTCGCGGCCGTCGCCAATGATCTGGCCGGGGTCGTGGAATCCGGCGGGGAGCCCAGCGGCGGCAGCGATCGGCCCGGCGGCGGACTGGATTTCAAGCCGTCGACCGCGCCGTCCACCATCCCGCCCAGCGGGCAGCTGCCCTTCGACTTCGGCGCGACCACCGCGCCGTCGACCGTCGGCGGGATGCCGTCGTTCACCACCTCGGGCGCGCCGACCAGCGGGTATCAGATCATCATTCCCAGTGGCCAACCGCAGGCGACGCCATGAGCACCACCGAATCGGATCCGCAGCTACCGCGGGAGGACGCGGATTACACCGGCTCCTGGTCGGATTGGATTCCCGAGCCGCGCAAAACGGAGCCCGTCGACGAATACGACGACGACTACGACGATTACGACGAGGACGACGACTACTACGAGGAACCCGCACCGCGGCGGCGCGTGGGCGCGGCCGCGCGGCGGCCGGTCGGGCATCGGCGGGTGGCGGAGAGCTCGCGGCAGCAGTGGGCGGTGCCGCTGCTCGGATTGCTGGCCATCCTCGCGGTGGTCGCGGCCGTGGCGGTGCAGGTCGCCAAGATGAGCCCGGAGACCGAACCGCGGCCCATCTCCACCCTGGCCGGGCCCACCTCCACGCCGACCTCGGCGGTGGCGGCCGCCGAACCCTCGGCCGAATGCCCGAACGAGGTGAACGGGGCGCATGTGCGGGGCAACGGGCCGGGCGGGACCGGGTCCGGGCCGGATGTGATCCTCGCACTGCAGAGCCGGTATTACGGCGACCGGTCCGGGCAGGCGGTGCGGGAGATGTTCGCGCCCGACGCCATCGCGCCCCCGGCGGCCGAGATCCAGGCCGGGATCGACACCATTCCGGTCGGCACCACCTATTGCGTGCAGATCCTGCCCGGTCCGTTCGACGGACAGCACGTGATGATCGTCAGCGAGACCCATCCCGACGGGACCAAGCGCACCTGGCCCGCCCAGCTGGTCATCACCACCGTGGTCGGGAACCGCACCCTGGTCTCCTCGATCGTGCCGCTCAAGGAGGAAGCCACCCCGCGGTGAATACGCAGGTAGATCCGGCAATTCCCGGGCGTTTTGGAACTTGGCAGATCATCGGCTAAGGTTCTTTCTCGCAAGCCGGACGGGGCAAACGCCCCGGAAACGTGAGCATGCGGATGTAGCGCAGCTGGTAGCGCATCACCTTGCCAAGGTGAGGGTCGCGAGTTCGAATCTCGTCATCCGCTCAACGAATCTCGTCACTCCCTCGACGAAAATGAATTTCCTTCTCGCGCAATAGATCTCGCGCACATCCCGGGCATGTTGCCCGTTCTTCGCGGTAATCTCGTCTGGTGATCACCATGCTCAGCGCCTTCCACGACACTGTGCTCCCGCTCCACGAGACTGTGTTCGCGCAGATCGGCAACCCCACGCCCGAAACACCGCCCGCGGCGGACAAACTCATGCGACTGGTGCGCTACTTCACCTGGTTCGTGCTGCTGGGCGGCGTCCTGGCCATCACCTACGCCGGTGGCCGCTTCGCCTGGGAGAAATGGTCCGGCGGCGGACTCGCCTCCCCGAAGATGGTGGCGGGAGCCATGATCGGCGGCATCATCGCCACCAGCGCGGGCACCATCATGAACGCGGCCATCGGGTAGCGGGTCTAGTTCACCAGTTCCACGCGGATCGGGTCACCGCCACGGACGGTGGCCAGATCGCGCGGGTCGCCGTCGATGCGGCCGAGGATATTGCAGGGGCTGGCCAGGCGGCATTCGTGGGCGCGTGAGATCGGGGTGGGGCCGTAGGGCAGGGCCAGGGAGTCGCCGTCGGTCCAGAAGGCGACGGTGCCGGGGGCCACGACCTGCTGGGCGTCGGGTTCGCGGGCGACGCGGACGCCGGTGTCGAAGTAGACCTCCTCGCCCCAGGTGCTCGCGGTGGCGGAGATGGGCAGGGCCGCGCGCAGGGCGGTGGTGGTCGGACCGTCGTCGAGGGTGGCGGTGAGGTGGCCGGTGGGCCAGGTGATGCGGATGCGGGTCTGGTTCGCCATGGGCGCATTCAACAAGATCAGCGGGGGCGTCTGTAGGGGTTCAACCTCTGAAACACTCGTGCCCGCACGGCGTTCCAGTTGTCGATTTGTCCGATGCTCACTGGGCTCGGTTGGCGGTAACTGTCGGTGCGCGCGGTTAGGCTCGTCGAACAGACTGGCGAAGAGGTAGGGGCCACCTTGACGAGGAGCGAGATGGATTCGGTGCGGGGCGAGTTGCGCCCCGGGCTGCGTGACGACCTGCGCGAGCGGGTGTCCTTCGGGCTCGAGGATGTCAATGAGGTGCTGGCCGGGATGGTGGCCGAGCGGGCGGTGGACTGGCCGCGCGAGGCCGAGCTCATTACCTGCCGGCTGGGGCTGGACGGGGAGCCGCCCGAGACGCTGACGCTGCTGGGGTTGCGGTTCGGGGTGTCGCGGGACCGGGCGCGGCAGCTGTACACGCGCGCGGTCGGGAATATGGTGCGGCAGGCGCAGGCCACCGGGCAGCCGGATCTGGGCGTGTTCGCCGAGCGGTATCCGGTGGGGTGGGGTTATGAGCGGCTGGTGCGCACGCTGCTCGGCGAAACCTATGCCACCGATACCGATATCGCGGCCCAGGATTGGGCGTATCTCAAGCTCCGGCTGGCGGGGCACGATCTGCAGGACTCCAAACGCATGGCGGGCTTCGTATTCCAGCGCATCGCCGGGTGGCAGCAGAAGGGGCGCTGGCATCTGCTGCCGCCGCAGCAGCCGGAGGAGGTGCCCGCGGGCATCTGGAATCCGTGGCTGCGCCGGGTGGAATGGGGCGACGGGTCGCCCGGTGATCTCCCCGTCGTCCCGGCCCGCACCGCCGACTTCGACGATGATGGCCGCGGTTCCATATTCTCCGAAAAGCTCGGCCGCGAAACGACATTCGACACCGGTCTGCAAGCGCAGCTGCTGCGGCTGCTCGACGGCAGTGACCGGGTCGACCACTTCCAGGAGTACCCGGTCGAGATCGTCTACGACATCGACGGCCAGGAACGCCTCCACTACCCCACCGCCGTGGCCCAATTCGCCGACGGCCGTGTGGTTCTCCTGGACGTCATCCCGCTGGGCCACGTGGCATTCCAGGTGAACCGGGCAAAAGCCGCAGCAGCTCGCGCCTATGCCCACGCCCAGGGCTGGGGCTGGCTCGTCTGGACCGGCAGCAGCTCCGGCGTCGCCGATCTCATGCGCCGCGAGGTCGACGCCCGCCACGAGAACATCCTCCGCAACCGCCTCGCCACCGGTCCCCTGACCTGGTCCGAACTTCGGGAACACCGCGCCGAGACCGGCATGGAACTACTGGACCTGGCCGCCCTCACCCTCCGCCACGGCTGGCGCTGGGACCGCGGGCCGTTCCGCCTCAGCCGGGGCCTCTGACCAGAGCTCGCCGCACCTGAGAAAGCCACATCACCCCGGCCGGAGATGTTTGCATCCCGCACGCGCGGGCACGACCAACAAGTCTTGGCTTTCAATCTCCGGGAACGATCATGGGCATTGCATCGGGTACGGCGAACTTGTTGAGCACCACCGCGTCAGCAACCGCGAAGACGGTGAGAGTGACAGCCGCCGCCGGCGCGAAAGTCGCGAGCACGACGGCGGTCGGGAGCGCAAAAGCGTTGGGGGCGACCGCTTCCGCGACCACCGGGGCGATCGCGGCGGCCGGCGGGGCGGCGGCCGGAGCCGTCACGGGAGCCGCGCGAGGGGCGGTGACCGGAGCGTACTCGGGGGCCAAGGCGCGCATGGATACGCCCACGGCGGTGATTCTCGGCGCCGCGGCGGCCGGACTGGTCGGACTGGTGGAATGGCCCGTCGTGGTGGCCACGGCCGGAGCGGTGGGCGTCATCATTGCCGTGAAACGCGCCAGACAACAAAGGAATTCGGTCCAACAGGGCAAATCCCACGCCGTCGGCAATGGCCACGCCACTCGGTCCGAGTCGAGCACCTCAGCCCCGAGCGGACCGGCGGCCGCGCCCAGCGGCTCAGCCGAGCAGCCCGCGACACGCAAGCGCGCGGCCGCATCCGCCAAGAGCGACAGCACTTCCACTCGCAGCGAAGCGGCGCGCACCGGCTCATCCAGCGGCAGCGCAACCGCACACGCAACCAGCAAGAGCACAAGCTCATCCGCCAGCAGCGGATCAACCCGCAAGAGCGCAGGTTCATCCAGCGGCAGTTCGCCCGCCAAGAGCGGATCCACCCGCACGGCCAGTCGCGGCGACAGCTCGTCCAGCAGTGCCGGCCCCGGACACACCACCGGCAAGAGCGGCAAAAGCACAGGCTCATCCGCTCGCAGCCGATCCACCCGCGCGACGAAGAGCGACAGCTCATCCGCCGGCAGCCGATCCGCCCGCGCAACCAAGACCGACAGCTCCTCCGCCGGCAGCGGATCTACGCGCACGACCGGCAAGGCCAAGAGCTCATCCGCTGGCAGCCGGACCACCCACACAACCAAAAGCGACAGCCCGTCTGCCGAGGGCGGAGCCACCCACGCAACCGAGAGCGACAGCTCATCCGCCAAGGGCAGATCCACCCGCGCGACCGAAAAGAACGACGGGTCATCCGATAGGAGCGGAACCGGACGCGCCACCGGCAAGAGCGGCAAGAGCAAGGGTTCGGCCGGTGGTACCGGAACCACGCGCGCCTCGGGGAAGGGCGACAAGTCGTCGGCGCGGAGCGGATCCACCCGGACGAACAGCACAAGCGAAAGCTCAGCCGGTCAGGGCGGGACGAGACGTGCAGCCCGCATGAGCGGCGAGGCATCCGAGCACGGCGGTGGGCACACAGGCAGCGAGACCGAGGTGTCCGAGGGCGGCGGA
Source organism: Nocardia sp. IFM 10818 (assembly GCF_054655275.1). NCBI lineage: Bacteria > Bacillati > Actinomycetota > Actinomycetes > Mycobacteriales > Nocardiaceae > Nocardia > Nocardia sp. IFM 10818. The sequence goes on along the minus strand of NZ_BAAHJH010000001.1, from coordinate 3,064,119 downwards.
CCGGCGGACGGCGGTGGCGGGAAGGCAGTGGGCTCGGCGTCGGCGCGGAGTGGGACGGCGCGGGCCACGGGTGAGTCGGCGGTGCAGGGACGGACGGCTGGAGTTGATGAGTGATGTCGGTGCTGGGGTCGATTGTCGGTGCGTCGGTGCGGATTCCGTTGCGGGGTACGGCTATTGCCGTGGGGCTGGTCGGGCGGCCCGCGATGGTGGTGGCGCAGCAGACCAGAGATCTGCTGGAGCCGGTGTTGCCCGAGGCGGTTACCGAGTTCGCCGATGAGGTCACCGCGGTGGTGGGTGAGCTCGCGGACGGCGTGGGGCGGGACTTCGAGTCGCTGATGGATGTGCACGCGGGGCGGCGGCAGCGGCGGGTCACCATGCTGGGCAATCGGATTCACGCCGAGGTGAAGGGGTTGCGGTCGAAGAACGCGGCGCGGGTGGGGGCCGCGGTGCGCGAGGCGCTCGAAGGGGTCGAGGGGGCGCGGTGGGTCCGGGTGAATGCGGCTACCGGGCGAGTGACCGTCGCGGTCGATCTCGATCGCTGCTGCGCCGAGGATGTGGAGGCGCGGCTGGCGGCGGTGGAAGAACAGGTGGGGACCGACGAGGAGGAGTGGAGCCGGCACCGGGCCGATCCCGCGGACCGGGAACCGGTGCTCACCGCCGCCGTGCAGTTGGCGGGCGATGTGACGGGAATGGCGCTGGCCGTGGCGAATTCGGTGTTTCCGAAGTCGACCACCGCGCAACTGCTGCGCGCGGGCGTGGCCTTCGTGGACGGGCAGCCGCGAGTGCGGGCGCTGCTGGTGCGACATCTGGGCACGCACCGCGCCGATACGGTGCTCACCATCGGCACTGCGCTCGGGCAGGCGCTCGACGCGCAGATCGCCGGACTGTTCGCCGACAGTCTGCAACGCGGTGTGCGCGTCGTCGAGGCGTACTCCCGATACACGCAGTGGCGGCGGTGGGACGAGCTCATCGCGGATTCCGATCATCCGGGCGTGCACGACTACGAACCGCCCGCCCCGCGCCCCGCTCCCCTGCTGCCGGGGCCCATCGAACGCTGCGCCGAACAAGTCGGCACCGGCTCCACCCTGGTGTCCCTGGCCACCCTCACCGGTGGCCGCGAGTCCTCCGATGCCGCCGACGCCGTCGCCGCGGGCGTCCCGCGGGCGGCCCGCGCCGGGCGCGAAACCTTCGCCGGATTGCTGTCCACCTTCATGGCCGGCCAAGGCGTCCTCACCATCGACCCCATCCTCTGGCGCCGCCTCGACCGTGTCTCCGCCCTGGTCGTGGACCGCCACGCCGTCCGCGGCGACCGGCCGGTCGTCCTCGCCGCCGACACCGACGACCCGGACTGGTCCACCGAACACGTCTGGAGCGCCGCGCAAAGACTCCTGTGGCGCAATGGCTCCGACCTCCCCATCCCACCCCCGCGCGGCCGCGAACGCGACCGCCTGCGCCTCGAGGAATGCGAACCGCCCGACACGGACCGTGCCGCCGGTCCCCCAGCCCGCCGCAGAACGCCTGCCGGCCGCACCCAGCACGCTGAAAACAAGGACAGCCCAGTCGGATCCGACAGCACGCGGATCGACGCCATGGACACCGACGACACAGGCCAATCCGGTCGCACGCAAACCGCCACCGTGGACACCGACAACGGAGGCGAATCCGGTCGCACGCAAACCGCCGCCATGGACACCGACGACGGAAGCGAATCCAGTAGCACGCGAAGCGGCGCGGCAGACGACGCGAACGATCTTGGCGGGCGGGAAACACGGGCCACTGCCCGCGCATCCGGCCGCGCAGAAACTCGCGCGCAGGACCACCAGCACGGTCGCGAGAACCGCAACCGGACAGCGGAACCGGACGAGGACCGGCGCGGAGATCCGGTGTGGCACCGGCTGTACGACGGGAAACGCGCCGTCGGACGAGTGCTCATCGGTCTCGAACTGCACCCGGAGGCCGTGGCCTTGCTGGCGACAGCGCGCCGGGCCGGGCTGCGAGTGGTCTTGATCGGCGACGAGTCCACCGGCGAATTGCGGCGCAGCGCCGACGAATTCGTCCCCGCGGGCGGCTCCGAGAGCGCCGTGGTGCGACGGCTCCAGAAGCAGGGCCACGTGGTCGCGGTCCTGAGCGGGCGCGGGCACAAGGCCCTGGCCGCTGCGGATCTGGGCATCGGCTTGCTGGAACGACAGGCGAACGAACCCGCTGCCGCATCCGACGATGATCGGGCGGCGGACGGTGGGGGCATGGGGGCGAGGGTGCGGGTTCCGTGGCAGGCGGATGTGGTGTGTCCGGATTTGGGGTGTGCGCGGCAGATTGTGGGGGCGGCGGGGGTGGCTCGGTCGGTGAGTGAGCGGGGGCGGACGTTGACGTTGTCGGCGGCTACGTTGAGTGGGTTGTTGCTGGCCAGTGGGCCGGTGGGGGCGCGGCCGGTGGCGGTGATGTCGCCGGTGGCGAGTGCGACGCTGTTGAGTTTCGCGGGGGCGGTGCTGGCGGCGCGGAAGGCGGGGCGGGCGGATGAGGTGACGCCGGTGCCGTTGGTGCCGTGGCATGCGCTGGAGCCGGATGAGGTGCTGGCGCGGCTGCCGGAGCCGGGGGGACGGGAGCGGCCGGAGCATGGGGCGGTGGCGGCGGGGGCGATCAAAGCGGCGGAAAGGATCGGGGCTCCGGCGACGGGGGTGATGCAGTTCGTCGGGCAGGTGCGCAAGGAGTTGGCGGATCCGCTGACTCCGCTGCTGGCGGTGGGGGCGGTGGCTTCGGCGCTGCTGGGGTCGCCGACCGATGCGGTGCTGGTGGGGTCGGTGCTGGCGTTGAATGCGGTGGTGTCGGCCCTGCAGCGGCAGCGGGCGGGGCAGTCGCTGCATCGGCTGCTGGTCGGGGAGCGGCTGCTGGCGCATGTGGTGCACGACGACGAGGAAACCGATACGCCCGCCGACGATCTGCGGCCCGGTGACATCATCGTGCTGCGCAGCGGGGACGTGGTGCCCGCCGATGCGCGGCTGCTGGAGGCCGACGGGCTGGAGATGGACGAATCGGGGCTCACCGGGGAATCGGTGACCGTGGACAAGCAGGTGTCCGCGACACCCGGTGCGGCACTGGGCAATCGGGATTGCATGGTGTTCGAGGGCGGGGTCGTGGTGAACGGCTCCGCGCGGGCGGTGGTGGTCGCGGTGGGCACCGCCACCGAGGCGGGGCGCGCGCTGGCCGCGGCCGGACCGCCGCGCACCGGCGGCGTGCAGGCCCAGCTGCGGGAACTCTCCGCGCGGGTGCTGCCGCTCACCCTCGGCGGCGGAAGCGTGGTCACCGCAACGAGTTTCCTGCGCGGCCTGCCGCTGCGCCCGGCGCTGGCCGACGGGCTGGCGGTGGCGGTGGCGGCGGTGCCCGAGGGGCTGCCGCTGGTGGCGACCGTCGCCCAGCTCTCCGCCACCCGGCGGCTGTCCCGGCGCGGCGTGCTGGTGCGCTCCAGCCGCACCATCGAGGCCCTGGGCCGGCTCGACACCATCTGCTTCGACAAAACCGGCACCCTCACCGCCGGACGCCTGCACCTTGCCGCACTGGGCGATACGGACGAGACCTGGGACACCGCGCAGGCCGCCGATACAGCGCAGTCCCGGCGGCTGCTGCGCGCCGCCGCCCGCGCCTGCCCGCATCCCGAGGACGGTCCGCTGGTGCACGCCACCGACCGCGCCGTCGTCGAGGCCGCCGATCGCGCGCTGGGCGCGCGCGCCGCACACACCTGGGATCCCATCGAGGAGATCCCCTTCGAGAGCAGCCGCGGCTATTCGGCCGCCGTCGGGCACACCGCCCACCACATCCGGCTGGCGGTGAAGGGCGCACCGGAAGTCCTACTGCCCCATTGCAGTCAAGTGCTGCGCACCAACGGCAATGGCGACCGCGAACTGGTGAAGTTCACCCCGGACGAGCAAGCCGCCGCCGAGGACGCCGTGCGCGCACTCGCCGAACGCGGGCTGCGGGTGCTGGTCGTGGCCCGCCGCGATTTCCAGCGCGAGCCCGACGATGTGGCCGACGAGATCGAGGAACTCACCCTGCTCGGCTTCATCGGCCTGGCCGACACGCCCCGCCCGCAGACGGCGGACCTGGTGGAACAGCTGTCCCGCAACGACATCAGCGTGCGTATGATCACCGGCGATCACCCGGTCACGGCCCGCGCCGTCGCCGCGCAGCTCGGCATCCCCGCCGACACCGTCGCCACCGGCTCCGACCTGGACGCCCTCGACGAGGACGCGCAAGCCGATCTGATCGACCGCGCAACCGTTTTCGCCCGCGTCACCCCCGAACACAAGGTCCGCATAGTCACCGCCCTGCAGCGCCGCGGTCATGTGGTCGCCATGACCGGCGACGGCAGCAATGACGCCGCCGCCATCCGCACCGCCGATATCGGCATCGGCCTGGCCGCCCGCGGCTCGGTCGCCGCCCGCGAGGCCGCCGACCTGATCATCACCGGCTCGGATGACGTTCGCGCCGAGGCCGATTCGGCAGGCGACACCGACAGCGCATCCCGGCTGGATACCGGAATCCGCACGGAGACGGAGCCGGCCCCGGGGACCGAGAAGGACACGGATACCGCAGACGACCCGGAGAACTCCCGTGACACGGAGAATTCCCGTGACGCAGAGAACCCCGGTGACACGGAGAACTCCCGTAACGCGAAGAACCCCCATGACGCGAAGAACTCCCGTGACGCGAAGAACCCCCGTGACGCGAAGAACCCCCGTGACGCGGAGAACTCCCGTGACGCGAAGAACCCCCGTGACGCGAAGAACCCCCATGACGCGAAGAACCCCCATGACGCGAAGAACCCCCATGACGCGAAGAACCCCCATGACGCGAAGAACCCCCGTGACGCGAAGACCTCCGGGCGCGCGGACCAGGTACTCGGCAATACAGCGGCCGAGACAGCTGCGGCGACCACGGAGCCCGCATCGCGCTCGGACAGCGAGGACTCCGATACCGAGGAGCCCGGTGCATCGACCGCACCGCCGCCGGGTCCGGGAAGCCCGGCAGCCGATCCCGGTGGCATCGATCTGTCCGTGCTGCTCACTGCCCTCGTTGAGGGGCGAGGCATGTGGCAGCGCGTGCGCGATGCCATCGGAGTATTGGTCGGCGGCAATGCCGGCGAGGTGACCTTCACCGTTCTCGGCACCCTGCTGTCCGGCCGCGCACCCATCGGCACCCGCCAGTTCCTGCTGGTCAACCTGCTCACCGACCTCGGACCGGCCATGGCCGTCGCGCTCTCCGGCACCCGTACCGCCGAGGACGCCATCGAACCCGCCGACACCGGCGCCGAACTCAGCGCCCTCCCCCGCCCCGACCTGGGCGGCGATTTCCTGCGGGCGGTCGCCGTACGCGGCGCGTGCACCACCGCCGGAGCGGGAGCGGCCTGGCTGCTGGGCCGCGCCACCGGTCGCCCGCGCCGCGCCGAGACCATGGCCCTGGCCGCTCTCATCTCCACCCAGCTGGGCCAAACCCTGGTGATCGGCCGCCACAGCCCCCTGGTCTGGGTGACCGCCGCGGGCAGCGCCGCGCTGCTGGCGGGCGTGATCATGACGCCCGGCGTGAACACCTTCTTCGGCTGCGTCCCACTGGGTCCCGTCGCCTGGACCATCGTGTCCGCTTCGGCCCTCGGCGGCACCCTCGCCGCCGCCTACGCCGGTCGGGCGCTCCCCTGATCCGGAGGCTTACGCGAGGAAGACGGGGAAACGCGCGCTCTCGCTGTCGAGTTCGGCTTGCTCCGCGGGAGTCGGGGCACGTCGTCCGGTGCCCAGCAGCAGTGCGTCCTTGTCGGAGAACGACGCCGGAAATGGTGTGCCCGCGATCTGTTCGAGCAGATGCCGGGTGTAAGCAAGGCCCTCAGCAGGCGGCTGGGGCGCATTCGGCAGATGTGCGACCAGATCCAGGTGGTGCAGAGTCCACTCCAGGACATATGCGGACAGATAGTCACCGGCGGTGAGAATCATGTCGCGCGTACTCACGCGGAGACCCGGATCGGCAAGCGCCGCAGCCCGTCCCGCCGCGGCGCCGACATCGTCGAGGTGAAACTTCAACAGACCCGGATCCTGATAGGCCGCCGCCAACCGGACGATCAACGCGTCGAGCGGATCGTCACCGGTCGGCGGCTTGTCCGCGGTCTCCCAGTAGGTCACCGCCGTCCGGGTCGGTTCCGCATCGGCCGGTGTCACCAGCGTGATCAGAACGTCCTGAGCGTCGATGATCAAGTGACACACCAGATCCCGCACCAACCACCCGGCGCACCCGGACGGCCGGGCGAAGTCCTCGTCCGGAAGATCGGCGACCGCGGTCCGCAATGCTGTCCACGAGCGAGTGAAGAGGTCCACGTATCGCAAACTAACAACTCGCACGGATCGCGCTCTACCGGCGCAATGGATTCGAGGTCACCGGGGAACCGGAGGACGTCCGCGCCGACGGCCGGCGGGAGATCGTCATGGGGAGGCGAGTCCAGGACCGATGACCGCGCGGCGCCGGTTCGGCGGGCTTCTCGAGGACCGGGCAGGCGCCGATCCTGGCGTGCACGCGCCGGCGGTTCCAGACGCCCGGTTCCACCAGCACGCGATCGGTGGCCGCCAGCAGCAGCGGGAGGTCGGCGGAACTGTCGGTGTAGACGCAGGAAATGGGTCCGAGGAACCCTTGGGCGCGCAGGCGGGCGAGCTTCACCGGGCCGTAGCAGTGCACGCTCAGGGCCAGTGCGCCCCGGCGGCGAACCAGGGTCGAACCCAGCACCTCGACCCCGGCGAGGCCGAGACGGCGGCAGATCCGGCGGGCGAGGCGCTCCTCGCTGCCGGTCACCACCACGACCTCGTGACCGGCGGCGCGATGCTCGCGCACCCGGTCGAGCGCGGCCTCGATGCGGCGGCCCGACTGCGGGCGATAGCGGCGATCGACATAGGACTCCACGAGTTCCTCGTAGTGCGCGTCCGACATGCCCACCGTGGCGCACCACAACCACAGGTTCACCGCGGGCCGCCGCAGCCGCGGCACCACCAGCATCGGGGCGGCGACCAGCGAGGACAGGAACCCGCGCACCGGCCGCGAGACCAGCAGTCCGGTGAGGAAGCGGGAGAAACTGTCGCCCCGCACCAGCGTGCCGTCCAGGTCGAAGATGACGACTTCGCGATCACCCATGCACCTATGATGATCGACTCAGCGCCGGGCCACGCGGAGAAAAACAAACGCCCCGAGCGTTCACCCACTGATCACGCAGTCGATCACCGCTCGCGGTACCGGTCGGTACGCGCGGGTGTGATACGACTGAGGCAGTTTGTTACGGAACGAATGAAGGAGAAGGTCATGGGCGCGTTCACCGTCGCAGAGGCCAAGGCGGTCTTCGAGAAGGTCGACGCCAATGGCGACGGGTACATCACCGTCGAGGAGTACACCAAGGCGGTTGAAGCGTACGGTTTCTCGCACGCCGACGCCGAGAAGGCCGCCCTGGCCATCCTGGAGAAGACCGATCTGGACGGCGATAAGCGCATCAGCCTCGCCGAGTTCCTGACTCTGGTCAGCTAACAAGATCACCGGGAAACTGTGGCGGCATTTCGCGAGAAGGGACCGCCACAGTTTCCCGGTCGGTGATGTTTCACATTGGATCAGAAGGCCCCACCGGTGACCGCAGCGGTGAATGCGGCCCAATCGTTTCCGGAGAACAGCAGGGCAGGGCCACTCGGGTCTTTCGAGTCGCGCAGGCCGACAATGCCTTCCGGTAGCCATGCCACCTCGACGCAGTCGGTTTGACCGCTGCTATAGGTGCTCTTGAACCAGCTCGCCTCGGAGAGTTCGGTATTCACGTCGCGTAACTCCTTGCCACCCGCCGGAGCAGGTCTCGCGTCTGTGTCTCGTCCAGGGCCGTACGCCGTATGGCCGAAGCGATTTCATGGTAGCGCCGCACGTCGTCGGCGTGTTCCATGTAGATGTCCGGCTTTCCGGCTCCTTCGATATAAACCAGGGATGGCTCGACCGGGTGATGCTTGGCGTCGGCACCGAAGTCGAGAATCACGAACGGGCCATGCAGGAGGCCGTGGGTACAGCCACTGGCGAACGGGTGAACGCGCAGCGAGACGTTGGTCAACTTGCTGACTTCAGCAAGGTGGTGCAGTTGAGCTGCCATTACGCGCGGACTACCGATCATGCGATGCAGCGCTGACTCATGCAGCAGCAGTTCGAGTTTCACCGGGTCGGCCTTGCGGGTGATAATCGTTTGCCGCTTCAGCCGAAGCTCGACCCGGCGGTCGATGTCCTCGGGACTGTTATCGCGATAGAACCCGCCGATCAATGCCTTGGCGTATTCAGCGGTCTGCAACATACCCAGAACGATCTCGTGGTACGCGGTCAGCTGCCGCGCCGCGGCGGCCAGTCCGACGTACATGTTGAACGTCGTATCGCTGTAGAGCCCGCCGACGGCGGTGTACCAGGATGCGACCTGTGCCTGTTTGGCGAGTTCGACCGCTCGGTCGATGTCGCTGGAACTGAGTTCGTACAGCTCGCACAGCCTTTGGACATCCCGGATGCGAGGCTTCTTGACCCCGCCGGTTTCGATGCGGTGCAACGCGGTCTTACTCAGCTCCATCAGATGCGAGACTCGTTCCAGCGACAGCCCCTGGCCTTCACGAGCCTCGCGCAGGAACCTTCCCAGCTGGCGCCGGGGCAGTCTCGTCGGTTCATCCGCGCTGGTCATGTCTGTACCCTCCGCAATATTCGGAACGGAAACACATACCCGCGTGGAACGGACTGTACGTCCAATACGGAACTCCTCCTGGCGATTTCCCGCACTCGGTCCCAAACATCCGATTCTGCGTGCACAAGGGCGATGCCAGTGGTGTGCTCGGCGACATCACATCAGCCGGACCGGAGGCCCGTAATGGACACCGACGAGCGCGACCAGATCGAAATCCGTGTGATCGAAGATGTGCTGAACATTGTCGAGGCGCGGCTGCACGAACGTGAGCGCCACGGGTGGCGGCTGACCGCGCCGCGCTCGCGCGTCTATGCCACCGTGCTGCACGCCGTCATCGTCAGTGCCCGTGCGGCGCACAGGTTTCCGGCCACTCTCGACGGGGCCGACATTCTCGATACGATCCTCGAGGGCGCGGAACCCACCGATTCCCTTGCCGGGCAACCGGTCGAGGACATCATCAGAGATCACATCGTGCACTCGAACTGACCGGGTCGCCCGCGGAATTCTCGGGGTAGAACACGGCGCTGCCCGCCACCTCCACCACCACCTCGTCACCCAGCCGCACCGGCAGCGGTGACGGCACCCTGGCCAGTAGATCCGCGCCCGCGGCGGCGCGTAGCAGCACGACCGCGTCGTGGCCGTGGAAACTGACCCGCCGCACGATGGCGGTGGCGTGCCCATTGGATTCGGTCGCCGGGCGCAGGCGCAATTGCTCCGGTCGCACCAGCAGTGAGCCGTTTCCGCTGGCCGGAGCGGTGAGCGGCACCGCGCCCAGCGCGGTGCGCGCCACCGGGCCGTCGGCGGTGGCGGTGAGCAGGACCGCTTCGCCGAGGAAGCGGGCCAGTGCGATATCCACCGGTCTGCGGTAGATCTCCTCCGGCGGCCCGGCCTGCGCCACCCGGCCCTCGCGCAGCACCGCGACCTGGTCGGCCATGGACAGCGCCTCGTCCTGATCGTGAGTGACCAGCACCGCGGTGGCGCCGAGTTCGGTGAGAATCTCGCGCACCTGATCCCGCACCTGGCCGCGCAATCCGGCATCCAAGGCGGAGAACGGTTCATCCAGCAGCACCGCCGCGGGCCCGGGAGCCAGCGCCCGCGCCAAGGCCACGCGCTGCTGCTGCCCGCCCGACAACTCGTGCGGCCGACGCTCGGCATAGCCTTGCAAGCCAACGACTTCCAGCAATTCCTCCACCCGCCGACGCCGCCGTCGCCGAGCAGTCACATTCCAGCCGCGCAGGCCGTAACCGATATTCGCCGCCACCGACAAATGCGGAAACAGCGCCGCCTCCTGCGGGACGATGGTCACCTTCCGCCGCTCGGGCGGCAATACTGAGGTAGCCGTCGCGACCACGCGACCACCCACCCGGATCTCCCCCGCCGTGGGCCGCAGGAAACCCGCCACGGTCCGCAACAGCGTGGTCTTCCCGCACCCGGAGGGACCGAGCACCGCGGTCAGGCTCCCCGCGGGAATGTCCAGATCCACCCCACGCAACACCTCGACACCCCGGTACCCGGCGTCCAGCCCGCGAATCCGCAACTCGCTCATGGGGATCCCTCCGCCGTCGCACCGCCGCCCGAACCCGCAATTCCTTTCGCCAGCCCTTTCGTCAGCCCTTTCGTCATTTCGGCGCGCTTTTGACCGGAATCCACCGCGGCGGGCGAGATCCCGGCCAAAAGCATGCCGGGACGACGGGCCGCGCTGCCGAAAAAACGGCCGGAACTGCCGGGACGACGGGCGGCGCTGCCGAGGAGCCGGGCGGGACCAACGCCGAGACGACGGGCGAAACTCGCGGCGAGACGACGTGAACGACTCGCACCGAGACGACGTGCAAGACTCACGGCGAGACGACGCGTAAGACTCGCGGCTCGACCACGGGCGGAGCTGCTGTCTACGCGCCCAGGGGCGGGCGCGTCCGGCCACGCTGCGCCGCCCGCACTCGGCGATCGCAGCCCCGCAACCCCACCCGCGTCCGGCGACCCCAGCCCCACCGCTCCACCCGCACCCGGCGACCCCAGCCACGCCATCCCAGGCGCGCCCGGCGATCTCAGCGCCGTCGCGCCGCCCGTGCCCGGCGTTCCCAGCCCTGCCATCCCGCCCGCGCCCGGCGTTCCCAGCCCCACCACTCCACCCGCGCCCGGCGGCCCCAGCCGCGACGCGCGACCGCGCCCCTCGGCCACCCGTTGCAGCACTACCGTCGGGACCACCGACACGACTACCAGCGCCAGCGCGTACCACGCGGCCTGGGTGTAGTTGATGACCTCCGCGTGCTTCCACAGCTCCAGTGCCAGGGTGTTCCGGCCCGGCGGCTGCAGGATGAGGGTCGCGGGCAATTCCTTTGCGCAGCTGACGAATACCAGCGCCGCACCGGCCAGGATGCCCGGCGCGGCCAATGGCACCGTCACCCGGGCCAGGGCGACAAATCCGGAGTTCCCTAGTGAGCGAGCCACTTCCTCGAACTGGCGCGGCGAGGACGCGACCGAGGCCCGGACGGCGCTGATGGCGATCGGCAGGAACAAGGCGATGTAGGCCAGCACGATCATCTGCCCGCGCCCGTACCAGGACGTCGCCGCATTGATGCCGAAATACACCAGCGCCAGCCCAACCGAGATGGCGGGCAACGCGTATCCGGCGTACGCGGCCAGTTCCACGCCACGGGCGAACAGTCCCCCGGAGCGCGCGGCGAGAATGCCCACCGGCAGCGCCAGCAGTATGGTCAGCACCGCGCCCCAGCCCGCGAACGACAGGGTGTTGCTCAGCGCCGCAACGAGTTCGCCGACATCCAGGCTGCCGGTGGTGCGACCGGTGAGCCACGGCAGCAGACCGCCGAGCGGCATGACCACCGATGCCGCCACCAGGATCACGCACGCCAGCAACGCCATCGGCCGCACGAGGCCCAGCCGCAGCGGGGCGGCGGGGCGCGTGACTCCCCCGCCCACCCGGGTCGCGCCCCGGCCGCGCGCCAGCGCTTCGGCCACCGCGAACAGCAGCGCCAGTACGACCAGCACCAGGCTGATCACACCGGCGGCGGTGCGATCGAAACTGGCGTTGTACGCGTAATGGATGCCCTTGGTGAAGGTTTCGTAGCGCATCATCGCCACCGCGCCGTAATCGTGCAGCACGTACAGCGCCACCAGCAGCCCGCCCGCCAGCAACGCCAACCGGATCTGCGGCAGCGTCGCGGAGAAGAACGCGCGCACCGGCCCCGCGCCGAGCGACCGCGCGACCTCCTCCGGCGCGGCATCGGCTCCCCGCAGCGCGGCATACACGGGCAACAGCACCAGCGGCGCATTACTGGTCGCCAGCACCAGCCACGACCCGGTGAACCCCGCCAGCCCTGGGAAATGCGTGAGCCACGAGAATGCCGACACATAGGAGGGAATCGCCAGCGGCATCACCAATAGGGGCAACAGCATCCGACGAAACGGCAGATCCGTCCGAGCCAGCAGGTACGCCGCCCCGGCGCCGAGCACCATGGCGCTCACCGTCACGACGGCCAGCAGACTCAGGGTGTTCCGCGCCAACTCCCCGGTGCGATCCGACCAGGTGTACCGCCACACCGGAGCCCACCCGCGATCCGTGGCGCGCAACACCGTGTACACCAACGGCAGCAGAGCAATGGCGACCGCCGGCAGCACCGCGAGCGGCAGCGCCGCTCGTCGCACCAGATCCGGAGACACCTTCACCGCCATGCCGAGGCCCGATCACTCACGCCGCGCGGCGCGTTCACCACGGCACCAAGCGAAACCGCCGCCCCAGGGGGCGGTGTCGCTGCGACGCGAGGAGGGGTCACTTGAGTAGACCGACATCCCGGAGCATGGCCTCGGTTTCGGAGACCGAGGAGAGCTGGTTCAGGTCGATGGTGGGTGGGCTCAGTTCGGTCAGGGTGGGGAGATTGTGCTTGGAGGTGATGTTCGCGATCACGGGGTATTCGCCGGTCTCGTCGGCGAAGTACTGCTGGGCGCGGGCGCTGTGCAGGAATTCGACGAGTTTGGCGGCGGCTTCCTTGTTGTCGGAGCAGGTGAGGACGCCGGCGGCGGCGATATTGACGAGCGCGCCCGGTTCTTCGGAGCCCTTGAAGTAGTGGATCTTGGCGGTCACGTTATCGGCTCCCTGGGCGGCGGCCTTCATGAACCAGTAGTAGTGGTTGATCAGGCCGAAAGTGAGCCGGCCCTGGTCGACCGCGTCCAGAACGGCGCTGTTCTTGTCGAATTCGACGGGCTCGACGGCCTTGAACTTCTGCAGCCAGGCGCGGGCACCGTCCTCGCCGCGGAGCACGCGCAGGGCGGTGACGAAGCTCTTCCACGAGGCGTTGGTGGGCGCGTATCCGATCTTGCCCCGCCACTTCTCGTCGACCAGGCCGTCGATGCCGCTGGGCAGGTCTGCGGCGGGGATCTGGCGGGGATCGTAGGCCAGCACCCGGGAACGCAGGGTGATGGCAACCCATCGCTTGCCCGGATCGGCGTATTGGGTGGGCACCGCCCCCAGGACCTGCGCCGGGAGTTCGCTCAGGTAGCCGTTCGCCGCCAGGGCGCCCAGTTCGCCCGCATCCTGGCCGAACCAGACGTCGGCGGGGCTCTTCCCGCCCTCCTCGAGGACCTTGACCGGCTTTTGGTCGTAGAGTGCCTCGATCTTCACGCCTGCACCCAGAACGTCGGGACCGATCGAGTTCAGCAGGGGCGCGACCAGTTTCTCCGTGCGGCCCGAATACACGGTGACCGTATTGGGGTCGCCGGAGTTGTCACAGTTGGCTGCGACCTCGTCGGCGCGGTCCATACCGCCGTCGCCGCCGGAGCAGGCCGTGAGGGCAAAGGCCGCGACCGCCGCCAGGGCCGCCATCCGCAGGGTGGTGTTTCTCATGAGCATTCCTTCAGGCGCGATGCCCTTCACGGCGTGAAAAGCTAGGCTAACCTATATTAGCCTCGACTAATTCACAATCGTTTCTCAATTCGCGCCCGAGTACGAGCGACTCGTTTGCGCCACCCCCCGGAAATGCCCGAGACCCACCCGGCGCGCGCACCGCTTGGCTACAGTCACCGCGAAAGTGACTGATAGACAGGTTCATTCATGAAATTGCGGGTCAAATGGCCGGTGCTGGCGGTAGCGGGGGCATTATCGGCGGCCTCGTTCCTGGCGACGGGCGCACCGGCGGCGGCCCAACCTGCCGCGACCTGCTCGACCGCACCCACCGGCGGCACCATCGACGAGGACATCGGCGGGCGGCCGTATCGGCTGTTCGTGCCGCCGGGGCTGTCGGGGCCCGCGCCGCTGATCGTGGCTTTGCATGGCGGGCAGAGCAATCCGGCGAAATTCGAGGGCGAGAGCGGGTGGACCGGGTTCGCCGGTGCCAACAAGGTCATCGTGGCCTATCCGCGCGGCAGCAAGAACGAGGGCACCGACAAGTGGGCGTGGGAGTTCGCCCGCAATGTCGGGCCGGATGTCCCGTTCCTGCGCAATGTCGTCGGGGAAATCACCGGAAAATATTGCGTCGCTTCCGAACGGATCCATTTCGTCGGCCACTCCAACGGCGGGCAGATGACCTCCCGAATGGCGTGTGACGCATCGGATCTGATCGCCTCGGCGGCCGTGTGGGCGGGCGCGAAGGGCGCGTGGGACACCAGCGCGAACGAATGCCCCACCGACCGCCCGATCGCGTTCGGGGTGATGCTCAACGACAACGATCCGGTCATCTGGCAGTGGGTCGCCGAACAGCATCGCGACCACTGGCGGGAGATGAACAGCTGCGGCGCCGAGCACAGCGAATCCGGGCCCGGCGTACTGCGCGGGCAGCGCTTCGACTGCGCGGCGGGCATCCAGGTCGTCTACCGGCTCTACGACGGACCCGAGGATGTGACCAAGGCGCACGACTGGCCCGCCGGTGACCGCGGCGCCGATGTACGGAATCGGATGTGGGCGCTGTTCAACAGCAACCCGCTCCCCTAGTTCGGCGGCCGGCGCGAGCTCAGTGGTTGGCGCGCTGCTTCTCGAAGGCGAGCAGCAGATCGGCGGCGACGCTCACGGCAATGACGGCCGGTTCCTTGCCCGCGATATCCGGCAGGCCGATCGGCGTCTTGATGCGAGTGAGATCCTGCTCCGAATGCCCGCCCTCGGTGGTGAGTCGCTTGCGGAAGCGAGCCCACTTGGCGGAGGACCCGATCAGGCCGATGGAGGCCAGGTGATCGCTGCGGAGGGCCGCATCGCAGAGGGCGGCGTCCTCGGCGTGATCGTGGGTCATGATCAGGACGTGCGTGCCCGGCGGCAGGGTTTCGAGCACCTCCTCCGGCAGCAGCGGCGTGTGGTGCACGTGCACCTGCGCCACCGAATCCGACAGCGCCGCCAGGCGTTCCGGCTCCAGCATCTCCGCCCGGGAATCGATCAGGTGCAGATCCAGATCGTGGCGGGCGAGAATGCGCGCCAATTCCATTCCGACATGGCCCATTCCGAAGATCGCCACGGCGGGCACCACCGGCAGCGGCTCCAGCAGCACAGTGACCTCACCGCCACAGCACTGCACGCCGTGGCGGTTGGTCACCTTGTCGTTCAAGGCGAACTCCATCAGCTCGGGCTCCGCATCGGCCTTGCCGAGCAGCTCCCGCGCGCGGTCGATGGCGACGGCCTCGACATTGCCGCCGCCGATCGAGCCCCACGATTCCGTCCGGCCCACAACGAGTTTCGCGCCGGCCGGACGGGGTGCGTGACCGCGCACGGTCGCGACGGTGACGAGCACGCCGGTTTCCCGGCGGGCCCGCAACCGCGCGACCGCGGCCACCCACGTCATGTCAGACACCGACTCGGCCCGTGTCGTGCGCGGTCTCGGACTCGACCCGGCCGCGCGCCGATTCGATCGCCCAGTACACCGCCTCCGGCGTGGCCGGCGCGCCCAGCTCGACGCTGATCCCGGCCGGGCCGAAGGCCGCGGCCGCCTGGCGCAGCGCCTCTCGCACCGAGAAGGCCAGCATGAGCGGCGGTTCGCCCACCGCCTTCGAACCGAACACCGCGCCTTCCTCGGTGGCGTTCTCCAGCAGCGTCACATTGAAGACCTCGGGCATCTCCGAGAAGCTGGGCAGCTTGTAGGTGCTGGCCGCCTGGGTCAGCAGCCGCCCGCGGCCCGGGCCGTCGCTGACGTCCCAGCGCATGTCCTCCAGGGTCATCCAGCCCGCGCCCTGCACGAAACCGCCCTCGACCTGACCGATATCGATGAGCGGGGACAGGCTGTCGCCGACATCGTGCACGATGTCCACGCGGCGGATGCGGTACGCGCCGGTGAAACCGTCGACCTCCACCTCGGTGGCGGCGCAGCCGTAGGCGAAGTACTTGAACGGCGAGCCGTGCATGGTCTTCGCATCCCAGTGCAGGCCCTCGGTCCGGTAGAAGCCCGAGGCCGACAACTGCACGCGCTGCATGTAGGCGGTGCGGCAGAGGTCATCCCAGTCGAGCTGCTTCTCGCCGGGACCGAGCGGGCGCGCAATGCCGTCAGCGATACGCACATCCGACGGGTTGACGCCGAATTGCGTTGCGGCGACCTGCAACAGGCGCTCGCGCAGCTGCTCGCAGGCGTTCTTCACCGCCGCGCCATTGAGATCCGCGCCGGAGCTGGCCGCGGTGGCGGAGGTATTGGGCACCTTGTCGGTGCGCGTCGGCGCCAGCCGCACCTTGTGCAGCGGGATGCCGAGCGTGGTCGCCGCCACCTGCAGCATCTTGGTGTGCAGGCCCTGACCCATCTCGGTGCCGCCGTGGTTGATGAGCACCGAGCCGTCCTTGTAGATGAGGACGAGCGCGCCGGCCTGGTTGAAGGCCGTCAGGTTGAACGAGATGCCGAACTTGATGCCGGTGATGGCCAGCGCGCGCTTGGTGTGCTCGTGCGTGGCGTTGAACAGCTCGATCTCCCGCTTGCGGGCCTCGATATCGCCGTTCTCGATCACCTGCTCCCAGGTGGCCTCGATGCGCTCCGGATGCCGGACCGGCTGACCGTACGGGGTGGTCTGCCCCAGGCCGGGACGGTAGAAGTTGCGGCGGCGCAACTCCATCGGATCCAGGCCGAGCAGCGGCGCGCAGCGACCGAGGATGTCCTCCATGACGAGCATGCCCTGCGGGCCGCCGAAACCGCGGAAGGCGGTATTGGAGGTCTTGTTGGTCTTGGCGATCCGGCCCTGGAAGCGGGCATTGGGCACCCAGTAGGTGTTGTCCAGATGGCACAGCGCGCGAGCCAGCACCGGCTCCGACAGATCCAGGCTCCAGCCGCCGTCGGCGGTCAGCGTGGTGTCGAGCGCGATCAGATGACCGTCGGCGTCGAAGCCGACCTTCCACGTGGCGTGGAAGCCGTGCCGCTTGCCCGACATGGTCAGATCCTGAGTGCGGTTGAGCCGCAACCGAACCGGACGACCGGTGAGCGTCGCGCCCAGCGCCGCGATGGCCGCGAAACCGTGCGGCTGCATCTCCTTGCCGCCGAAACCGCCGCCCATGCGCAGACATTGGACGGTGACCTCGTGATTGTGCAGGCCCAGCACGTGGGCGACGATCTCCTGCGTCTCCGACGGGTGCTGGGTGCTGGACTGGACGAAGATCTGCCCGTTCTCGTCCACCAGCGCCAGCGCGGCATGCGTCTCGAGGTAGAAGTGCTCCTGATCGGAGAACTGGAACTCACCGGTGAAGACGTGCTCCGCCGCGGCGAAACCGGCCTCGGTGTCACCGCGCTGCACCAGCGGCTGCGCGCCCTGGAAGGCCTCGGCGGCAATGGCATCCGCGATGGTGATCAGCGACGGCAGCGGTTCGGTGTCGACCTCCACGGCCGCCGCGCCCAGGCGCGCCGCCTCCAGGGTCTCACCGAGCACCCAGCACACCGCGTGACCGTGGAAGCAGACCTCCTCGGTCGGGAACAGCGGCTCGTCGTGCTTCACGCCGGCGTCGTTGACGCCCGGCACATCGGCGGCGGTGAGCACGCGGACCACGCCCGGCACCGCCAGCGCGGGCTCGGTGCGCAGGCCGGTGATGCGCGCATGGGTCTGGAAGACCTGCACCGGGTAGGCGTGCAGCGCGTCCTTGGTGCGGTACACCAGATCATCGGTGTAGAGCGCGGCGCCGGTGACGTGCAGCGCGGCCGCCTCGTGCGGCATCGCGACACCCACCACGGGGTTCTCCGGTCGCTGTGACAGGTGGCTCATGACAGCACCTTCCCGGCGGTGGTATCCGCATACAGTTTCAGCAGGCTCTGGCCGAGCATCGCGGTGCGATACCGGGCGCTGGCGCGGTGATCGTTCATCGGTGTGCCCGCGGCCTGCAGGATCTGCGCGGCCTGCCGGACGGTGTCCTCCGACCAGGGCTGACCCAGCAGCGCGGCCTCGGTGTCGAGGGCGCGGATCGGGGTGGCGGCCACACCGCCCAGGCCGATGCGCGCCGAACGCACCACGCCGTCGTCGATATCGAGCGCGAAAGCGACCGCGACACTGGAGATGTCGTCGAAGCGGCGCTTGGCGATCTTGTGGAAGGCGGTGACCGGCGCCAGCGGCGTCGGGATGCGGACGGCCTTGATCAGCTCGTCCGGGCGGCGCACCGACTGGCGGTAGCCGGTGAAGTACTCGGCCAGCGGCACCACGCGCTCGCCGTCGGCGTCGGCCAGCACGACCGACGCGTCCAGGGCCAGCAGGACCGGCGGGCTGTCGCCGATCGGGGAGCCGGTACCGAGATTGCCGCCCAGGGTCGCGCTATTGCGGATCAGGCGGGAGGCGAACTGCGGGAACAGCTGGGCCAGCAGCGGCACGCTGCCGTCCAGGCGGCGCTCGATCTCGGTGAGGGTGAGGGCCGCGCCGATCTCGAGGTGATCGGATTCCACACGCAGACCGCGCAATTCGGGGAGGCGGTCGATGGCGATGGCGTAATCCGCCCGGCGGGAACGGATATTCACCTCCACGCCCCAGTCGGTGCTGCCGGCGACGACCACCGCTTCCGGGTGCTCGCGGCGCAGGCGCAGGGCCTCGTCCAGGGTGGCGGGGCGGACGAAGGTGCGGCCGTCCTGGGTGAGCACGGTGGGCACCGGCTCGGCCGGGGCCTCGGCGCGGCGCTGGGCCAGCGGATCGTCGGCCTCCGGGGCGCCGACCGCGTAGGCGGCGTCGCGAATGGGGCGGTAGCCGGTGCAGCGGCACAGGTTGCCGCTGAGCGCGTGCAGGTCGAAACCGTTCGGACCGTGCTCGGCGTCGTCGCCGTGGGCGGCGCAGGGCTTGGCGTGGCCGTTGGCGCCGGCGCTGCCGTTGCCCTCGGGGCTGCCGTGACCGTTGGCGCTGCCCTTGCCGTTGGCGCTGCCCTTGCCGTTGGCGCTGCCCTTGCCGTTGGCGCTGCCATTGACGCTGACGCTGCCATTGACGGTGCCGTTGACCTGGGCGCCGCCGTTGACCTGGGCGCTGCCGTTGGCGGGGGCGCTGCCGTTCGCGCCGCCGCAGATCGACGCCGCGGGCGTGCGGTCGGGACGGTAGTACTCGGCCGCCATGCTGCAGATGAAGCCCGGGGTGCAGTAACCGCACTGGGACCCGCCGCGCACCGCCATCTCGCGCTGCACCGGATGCATCTCAGCGGGCGTGCCGAGGCCCTCGGAGGTGATGATCTCCTGGCCGTCGAGCGCGGCCGCCGGAATCAGGCAGGCATTGACCGCCACCCACTCGGTGGGCTCCACGACGCCGGGACGCGCCACCAGAATCGAACAGGCGCCGCATTCGCCTTCGGCGCAGCCTTCCTTGGCTCCGGTCAGACCGCGCTCCCGCAGGAAGTCCAGGATCGACGTGTGCGGCGCAGCCGAAATCGGCGTAACCGTGCCGTTGATTTTGATCTGTGGCGCCGTCATGACACGCCCCCATTTCCGAATCCGGGCATGTTTATATCTCGAATTTTCATTCTAGGCCGCTTTCTACTTCGAGCACGCAAACCCACAGGCCGGGAGCGCGAATCAGGACATCAAAAGAAAACGGATGTCAGAAGCCGTGGGCGACGCGACCGGGGACCCACACCGTACGGTGGGCGAGGCGACGGAGATCGGAGCTGGTGGACATCCGGGTCGCCTCCTTCCTGGTCCTGAGCGCCGGGTGTGCTGCTGAAAGTACGCCAGCCGGTCGGCGTGGGTCAAATCACAGCCGGGGCTTCTCGATCGATTTGGATGTTCCTACGAAACACCGCTGCCACGAGAATGATTCGCCTGGATTATTGTCTACCGCCGCAATGCCGTCGAATTGTTTCCGAAATACGAAAGCGGCATCGGAAGACGGTTCGAGTAATCATCGATTCAGTGCGGATCGTCGACACGGGGTACCGCACCCGCGCCGGTGCGGTGAGCACGATCGGCGCGGGTGCGGCATAGCGGTGCGTTCGGGCACGAACAACGCACTGCCGACCTGACTCGCCTCGGCCGAGGGGATAAGGAGGCGAGGGGGTGGGCCCCGCCGGGGAGACGGGGGTGCTGATTCCTGCGGGGCCCGGGCACTGCCACTGCCGGGGTGCGTCGTTGCGGTAACCCGTTCGTGCAGACCGCTCCCTCTATCATCAGTGCCCGAAGCCGTGACCGGATACGCTGTGGGCAAGCAGGATTCGTTTTCGGTATGTCGCCTTCGCATTCCGGATATCCTTGGCTGAGACGCCGGCCGCGCGGCGATGGAACGAGCTGGGGTGCCTGCGATCGGAGACACTGTGGCCGGTTATGCGACGGTTCCCGTCAACCGAACCGAAGTTCGCGCTTGTGAGCCGGATACGGGTATCGCGGTGGTCAAGAGTCTGGTGATCGATCACCGCGCGAGGATCACCGTGTCCGCGCCGCAGCGGGTGCGTGTCGAGGTGCAGTCGGCCACCGCTGACGGGCTCGGCGCCGACCTGCTGCGCTTCTCCGGGATCGGCTATCACGCCGACGGCGAACCATTCGACCGCCTGCTCGTGGCGGTGCTGATCGCGGGCCGCGGTCGCCTGGCCACCGCGAAGCAACAGTTGGCGGTCACCGTCGGCGGGGCGTTCCTGGCGCCGATGGATAGCGGCTGGGAGACCGACATGCACGACATGGTGTACGCCCTGGTCCGGCTGCCATTGTCCGAGGTCGCCGAGTATGCCGCCGAGGTGTGCGACCTGTCCGGCCGGCAGCTGAGATTCCATGGACTGTCCCCGCTGGCGGGCACGCAGCGGGTGTGGGCCGACACCTCCACCTTCCTGTACCGCCAGCTGGTGGAATCCCGGGTCGACGGAATCAATCCGCTGGTGCTGCACGGGTTGAAAAGGCTGACCGCCACCGCTTTGCTCGCGACATTTCCCAACACCACCATGACCGTCGCCTACACCCCCGAGCCGGGGCAGACCACACCCGCGGTCATCCGGCGCGCGGCCCAGTTCATCGACGAACACGCCGCCGAACCGCTGACAGTAACCGCAATCGCCGCAGCGGTCCGCGTAAGCCCCCGCGCCCTGCAAGCCGGATTCCGCCGCCACCTCGGCACCACCCCGCTCACCTACCTCCGCCACGTCCGGCTCACCAACACCCACCACGACCTGCAAGCCGCCGACCCCACCCAGGGCGTAACCGTGGCAGCCATCGCCGCCCGCTGGGGCTTCACCCACCCGGCCCGCTTCGCGGCCTGGTACCGCAAGGTCTACGGCATACCACCGAGCCAGACA
This sequence comes from Nocardia sp. IFM 10818, assembly GCF_054655275.1. Lineage (NCBI taxonomy): Bacteria > Bacillati > Actinomycetota > Actinomycetes > Mycobacteriales > Nocardiaceae > Nocardia > Nocardia sp. IFM 10818. Next base: position 3,042,778 of record NZ_BAAHJH010000001.1, on the reverse strand, counting down.
CTACGCACCTGACCCGGCATCACGAGACCCGGTGAGCAGCAATGGACTTGACCTTCAGGAAGCGCCAGACGTTCTGGAGCGACGGTCAGCACGCGGCGTTGTCACTCCGCCGGCGAAGTGAAACCTCAGACGATTACGCCGGCTACCTCGGCAGCGGCGTGTTTTCCACCCACTCTTTCACTTGGCCCCACTGACCAGCGCCAGACTCCGCCGCAGTCGAGTCTTGATCCTGCTTCGCAGCCTCAGATTCACCAACCGCGTCGCGATACGATTCTCCAGCGTGCGCAACGCCCACGCCGAGGAGCGCCCAGACCGCACCCGCCATGACTGACGCAGCAACCTTCTTCTTGTTCATCGTGCATCCCCCCTCGCTTCCATGCCTCGACTGCCACGAGCCAAGATGAAGCTGCCCGATCAGCCTGCCGAACTCTGCTTGTCGTGCACGTAAACTGTAGTGCACCAACACTATTCGATCAACACGTCACAGCGCACCCGCGCCGATGGGCAGCGCGGGCCGGTGCCTGCGTGATCGGTGGTGGCCCACCGCGCCGGTGTAGGCGGTCAGACCACCACCAATCCCGCGACGATGAAGGTGACGATCACCAGTAGGGCGAACCAGCTGATGAGTTGCCAGTGCTGGACGGCCGAGCGCTGGCTGGCGACGGTCAGGCGCAGGGTGGCGTCCACGCGGTCGTGGTCGGCCAGGCGGCGGCGGACCCGGGCCAGGTCGTCGGCTTGGTCCTGGGCGGCCTGCTCGGCGCGTTCGAGGCGATGGGTCATGCGGAGCAGCTGTTTGGACTTGTCGCGAGTGATCTTGCGGGCCAGGGCGAGCGCGGTGCGCTGGTTCATCAACTCTTGCCGTTGCCGTGCGATGACGGCCGCCTGCGTGCGGGTGTGCCGCTCCCAGTCGGTCACCTTGGCCCAACCTCCCGTGTGCTCATCGCGGAAGCCGTACGCGAACTCTTCCGCCACCCAATCCGAAATGAAATCGCGCAATTCGCAGGCGGCATGGCTGGGTGTGACCACACCGCCCGGACCGGTGGTCAGCACGCCGCCGACCGCCCGGTACTCGCAGCCCTCGGCCGCGAAATCGTCAATGCCCAGCGCGGGCAATTGCGAGGTCCAGAAACCAGGAGGGCAAATCCATAGCACTTCGCTACAACCACTGGTCCGCAATATGTTCGTGAGCGCCCGGGCCCGCGTCAACTCCGGTGGTGCGCTGGACACCTGAACGGCGACCAACCGATCACCCTTGCGCCACAGCACATCCGGAATATGAGCACCGAGAGCCACATCGACCTGCGCCTCCTCGGCGCCCGCCGCCAGCAGCCGGCCCCGTAACCAGTACTTCAGGCGCTGAGCATCCCAGCGGCAATCGACGCACCCGGGTTCGATACAGCGCTCCCCCGGCGCATGACCGCGCGAATCCGCAACGGTCGACTTCCGATTCGGTCGCGGCCCGGCGAGCGCCACCGGCCGCCGATGCGGAACTTCCACTCGCCTCGTGCTCACACGATCACATCCCCAGCCACTTCCACCACATGGACCGCCCCCGCTGTTCCGGGAACCACCAGCCCACGCCGTACTTCCAGAGTGCCCGAGCAAACAGTGCCCTTCACAGCGAAGCGGCAAGATTCGTTACCCGATCGCGAGCGGTACGTAATGAACGGCGATGCCGATCGTGATGCGCGCAAAGCACATACCATGCAGTTGAATCCGTTCACGCGCTTGACAGTTCGGTTGACACAGCGCGTACATCATCGGCAAGATCACCCGATCGCGGGCACGGATCCGCGGGATCTGACCAGTATCTGAACAAAGTCCGGGACAGAAACGGCGCGTCGCGGCGCGACCCGGCCGAGCCGGGAATCATCCTCGCGGCCGACCCGCGAGATCCCCAATGCGGATGCCCGAGGACCCTGCCGCCGCTACTCTTTCGAAATGTTCGACATGCAAGCCCCGAATGCGCTGCTCAGAAGGGCGCGCGTCGCGAACTCGGTGGCCTTCGCACTGCAAGGTTTCTTTCTCGCCGTCGTCCTCACCGAACTGCCGCAACAACGCGACAAATTCGGGCTGACCGACACGTTGATCGTCGTCTCCGTGGCCATGATCTCCCTGCTCGCAGGCGGCGGCAGCCTGCTCGCCGAGCGCATGGCACTGCGCTGGTCCAGCCGGGCGGCGCTGCGAATCGGATTGGGGCTCATCGCCGTCACCGGAACCGCCGTCGCGCTGTCGCCGAATATCGTCGTCGTGTTCGTGACGCTCGGGTGTTACGGCGTGGCCGTCGGCATCGTGGACGCGGGCACCAATATGCAGGCCGTCTTCATCCAGCACGGCTACGGGCGCTTCGTGCTGTCGTCGTTCTATGCGGCCTGGAGCGCCGGAGCCATTGCGGGCGCGCTGTTCGTATCGATATTCGAAGCCGCGAACGTCTCCCTGGAACTCTCCATCCTCACCGCGGCCATGATCGTCCTGGCCGCCGGGCTCGCGGCCGGACCACGACTGCTCGGCACCCAGCAGGCCGAAGCCGGGCCCGCCGAACCCGAACCCGCCGGATCCGTGCCGACCCGAATCTTCCTCGCCTTCGGCGCGGTGGTGGCCCTGGCCTTCGCCATCGACTTCGCGGTAGGCAACTGGTCGGCGCTCTACCTGACCGACGACCTGCTCGCCACCTCGTCGACGGCAGCCCTCGCGCTGGCGGCATACCAAGGCGCATCGCTGCTCGGCCGACTGACAGGCGACCTCTGGGTCCGCCGATTCGGGCCGCGAGCCGTCGTCCGCGCCGCGGCCCTCATCGGAACCCTCGGCCTCACGATCGTCGTAGCCGCACCCGGCCCCGAGGTCGCCATCATCGGATTCCTCGTCGCCGGTCTCGGCCTCCCGGTCATCGTCCCCCTGTGCTTCAGCGAAGCCGGCCAACTCACCAGCGGCCGCAACCTGGACTCCCTCATCGCCCGCCTCAACCTCTTCAACTACGCGGGCACTCTGATCGGCGGCGTAGTCGTCGGCGGCATAGCGGCCGGCCTGACCCTGCGAGCCGGATTCGCCATGCCCCTCCTCTTCGCGATCATCCTCATCGCCTTCGCGCGCGCCTTCCACCGCCGCGCCACCACCGCGCCCGCGCCGGTCCACCCCGCCCCCGGCCATGCTTCACTGGACAAGTGAGCAGCCCAGTGATCATCGAACGCGCCACCCCCGCCGACGCCGAAACCCTCAGCGAAGTCGCCGCCATCACTTTCCCCCTGGCCTGCCCACCCGAAACCACACCGGAGGACACCGCCGAATTCATCGCGAACGTCCTCTCTCCCCAACGCTTCACCGAATACCTCACCGACCCGGCCCGCACCGTCCTCAAAGCCGTCGCCGACGACAAAATCATCGGCTACGCCCTGCTCAACGCCTTCGCCCCCACCGACCCGGACGTCATCGCGGCCCTCGGCGAGGAGCTCGACAAACTGATCGAGGTCTCCAAGGTCTACGTCCTCCCCGACCACCACGGCGGCGGCGTCTCCGCACAGCTCATGACCGCCGCCCTCGACGCCGCCCGCACCGAGGGCGCCGCCGGGGCATGGCTCGGCGTGAACCAGAAAAACGTTCGCGCCCAGCGCTTCTACACAAAACAAGGTTTCATTGTCACCGGCACAAAGACCTTCCTTGTCGGTACACAACGCCACGATGACTACGTCATGCTCCTGAAGTTCTGATCGAACAACGCAGCGGCGATCATGGTTTCGGGCGGCTCGGCGGTGTCACCGCCACATCCAAAGTGGTCCGCAATGACCGGCTGGAAAACCAGAGTGCGCCGACTGCGGCAATGGTTGTGACTATTGCGGTGAGACTGGACCATCCCTGCCAGACAGCGAACTCATGGATAGCGTCGCGCAATCTTCGCCATCTCGGTCACGGCTGCGGTCGCGAATCGGCAGGGGGAGCCTGCGCCGCAGGCGTCGGCGGGCGCAGTGAACGTGCCGGGAGGGCGGTGGCATTCATAATCGGAGCCGAATCTGGCGGATTATGCGGCCTCGAGGTCGGCGCGCTCGCCGGCGTGGAGTTCCATTCGGCGGCCGGTGAATTGGGCGCGCATGCGGCGGTCGTGGGTTACCAGGACCACTGCGCCCGGGTATCCGGACAAAGCCTGCTCCAGGTCTTCCACCAAGCCTGGGGACAGGTGGTTGGTGGGTTCATCCAGGAGGAGCAGGTCGGCGGGGTCGGTTACCAGGCGGGCCAATTCGATGCGGCGGCGCTGACCGTAGGACAGTTCACCGACGCGCAAGGTCAGTTCCGATGGGCGGAACAGGCCGAGGGCGAGTAGCTGGTCGGCGTACTCGTCCGGGTAGCCGACGCGACCGGATGCGAAGGCTTGCAGCACGGTCAGGTTCGACTGCCAAGGGGATTCCTCCTGTCGTAGGTGGCCGACGCGGCCGCGGATCGTCACCGAGCCCGCGTCCGGGGTGAGTTCACCCGCGAGCAGGCGCAGTAGGGTGGTCTTGCCCGCGCCGTTGGGGCCGGTCACCAGCAGGCGGTCGGATGCGCCGAGGCGCAAGCCGTCCAGCCGCAGGCGGCCGTCGACGACGATGCCGGTCAGCTCCGCCACCGGTGGCCTCGCAGCGGGTGCTTCCCCTGTCACCGGGGAGGCTTCCCTTGTCATCCCGGCGGGGTTTTGCACGCCGGAATGACGGGTGGTGTTTCCGTCCGCGCGCTTTTCGTCCGCGCACATCGGCGCGGACAGCTCCGCGGTGAATCGCAGTGGGCTGGGAGGTGGTGCCACCGGGTTTTCGGTCAGTCGATCAACGCGTTCCTTGGCTTGGCGGATGCGGGACATGGCGCCGTGGGCGCAGCCGCGGGCGCGGAAGGCTCCGAAGCCGAAGATGGCCTTTTCCATCTTGCGGGGGATGGCTTCCAGGCGGACCACATTCGATTCGGCCAGGCGCTTGTTGCGGGTGAGTTCGGCCCGCCACTCCTCGTATTCCAGTTGCTGTCTGCGGCGTTCGGCGGCTTTGGCGGTCAGGTAGCCCGCGTAGCCGTTGCCGTAGCGGGTGATTCGGCCCGCTTCGACTTCGAGCACGGTCGAGGTGATGCGTTCCAGGAACACCCGGTCGTGGGTGACCGCTACGACGGTGCCGCGGTGGGTGCGCAGGTGTTGTTCGAGCCATTCGACGGCGCTGTCGTCCAGGTCGTTGGTGGGCTCGTCGAGCAAGAGCAGTTCCGGGGCGGCGGCGAGGGTGGCCGCCAGGGCCAGGCGGCGGCGTTCGCCGCCGGAGAGGGTGCCGAGCGGGCGGGTGCGGTCGAGGCCGGGCAGGCCCAGGCCGTGCAGGGCGGTTTCCACACGTTGATCTGCGAGGTAGCCGCCGCGCGCTTCGAATCGGGTGGCCAGGTCGGCGTATTCGTCGAGGCGATCTCCTAGCGGTCCGGGGGCGGCGAGGGCTGCTTCGGCCGCGCGCATCCGGGATTCCAGGTCGCGGATGTCGGACAGGGCCACGTCGATGGCGTCGGCGACGGTGGCGGTCGGCGGCAGGTCCAGGGTTTGGGCGAGGTAGCCCACGCCGCCGGGTGATTGGACGGTGAGCTCACCGTTATCGGGGAGCTCGTGGCCCGAAATCAGGCGCAGCAGAGTGGATTTGCCGGAACCGTTGTCGCCGACGATGCCCACCTTCTCACCCGGGCGGATGGAGAGGCCGACGGTGTCGAGGATGACGCGGTCGTCGTAGCGCTTGGTGACGTGGGAGAGGGTGAGTTGGGCAGTAGCGGTAAGCAAGGGGGTCTCCTGTTCTCGGCGTGTGCCGGATCGCTGGGGAACCCACACGAGGGCATGCGAACACCGGGGACGGAGTGCATGCCGAAGAGGGACGCCGGGAGGCGAATACGTGTGGGGTGGATCTCGCGGCGGAGCGAAGCTCAACGCGGCGAGGCGATTACAGGAAGAAAATCAAGGTTCCCATGAGGTTTACGAAGCTATCCAGGACGCGATGCTTCGTCAACCCCGAATCCATTGCGAGCCGGCTCACACACCGAATACTGTTGTCCGATCGCTGACCGGGGGGATGCAGATGATCGAGCAGCGGCCCGCCGTCCTGCCACCGGATGTGGTCGAGACGTTCTTGATCGACTGTGGCCCGGAAGTGCATGTGGTCGGGTGGCAGCGCGGCGCGCTGCGAGCGTTCGCCCACGATCCGGCCGAGATCGAGCGGGAACGAGCGATGGCCGCCCTGGGCTCGCCACTGATGGGGTGCTACTCGCTGTTCCGGGGCGAGGGGTATCGGCTGTCGCTGAATCGCTTGCTGCGCTCGTCGATCGAGCACGAAACCCTCGACGCGGTCGCCGAACTGGTGCGGGCGGGAGCCGACCCGCACTCCGTGTCGAAGTCCGGCAAGACCGCCTTGTCCACGGCCATCACGGCCGGCCTGCCCGAGCTCGTGCGCGACCTGCTCACCGCCGGAGTCGACGTCCAGCGGCAGCTGACAACCGGGGAAACGCCGCTGCACCTCGCCGTGCACCTGGGCCGCGCGGAGATCGTGCGGCTGCTGCTCGACGCCGGGGCCGACCCGCACGCGCACGGCGCGGACCCGGGCCGGCCGACACCGCTGGATCTGATCCTCGAAGGCCGGTGCGCCGCATGCAGAACGGAGGTGCTGCGGGCCAGCCTGCGCAAGGACGAGAGCCTGCTGCTGGAGCGCGCGGCACGCACGGGCGATGCGGCACTGGCCCGGGAGGCGCTGGCGGCCGGAGCCGATCCCCATGTCCAGGACTCGCTCGGCATCACGCCGCTGCACATTGCGGTTTCCGCCGGGACGGCGCCGGTCGTGCAGGCGCTGATCGGCGCGGGAGCCGATCCGAACGTGCAGACGCTGTCGGGGAAAACGTCGCTGTATGTCGCCTTGTTCGAGTCGTGCGCATGGCTGGCGCCCGTGCTGCTCGCCGCGGGCGCCGACACCGGGATCCGCGGCGCCGAGGGCACCGTGCTGCACGCGGCGGCGCTGCGTGCTGACGCGAAGGCCATCGACCTGCTGATCGGGTTCGGGACGGACATCGACGCACGGGACGACACCGGGCGCACTCCCCTGCATATCGCGGCGGCGCACGGCCGGGTGGCCGCCACCCGGAAGCTGCTGTCCGCGGGCGCGGATCCGGATGCCCGGGCGGAGAACGGGGATACCCCGCTGCACGTCGCGGTTCGCTGCAAGCAACTCGCGACCGCGCGGGAGTTGATCGCGGGCGGGGCCGACATCAATGCCGAAACAGCCGCTGGCCGAACAACTTTGGCTCTCGCTACCGCCGGAAGACGGGGCCGGATCGTCATGCTGCTGCGGGCGGCCGGGGCACGCTGACCGATGATTCTCCACGCGGGTATTGACAGGTTCTGTTTGTTCAGTCGATACTGAACACATCGCACTAACAGAACAGAGTGCGAGCCCGCTTCGAAGGAGTAAGAGATGACCGCCCCCGCCATTCGCGTCGCAGGTCTCACCAAGCACTACGGCAAGAACGTCGCGCTGACCGACCTGAACCTGGAGGTCGCGCAGGGCGAGGTGTTCGGATTCCTGGGACCCAACGGGGCCGGGAAGTCCACCACCATCCGGATCCTGCTCGACCTCATCCGGCCCACCTCGGGACAGGTGGAGGTGTTCGGCACCGATCCCCGCGCCGGCGGGCCGGAGCTGCGCAAGCGCATCGGATATCTGCCGGGCGAGCTGGCGCTGGAAGGCCGCAATACCGCCAAGGAACTGCTGACCTACTTCGCCGGGCAGCGCGAGACCGTGCCCGCGGGGCGCATCGACGAGCTGGCGCAGTTGCTGGATCTGGACCTGTCCAAGAAGGTCGGCTCGATGAGCAAGGGCAACAAGCAGAAGGTCGGCATCGTGGCCGCCTTCATGCACTCGCCGGATCTGCTCATTCTCGACGAGCCCACCTCCGGCCTGGATCCGCTGCTCCAGCAACGGTTCCTGAGCCTGGTGCAGGAGGCCAAGGCCAATGGCCAGACGGTGTTCATGTCCTCGCACATCCTCACCGAGGTGCAGCAGACCGCCGACCGCGCCGTCATCATGCGCGCCGGTCGCCTGCTCGGCACCGAGAATGTCGAGGATCTGCGCCGCCGGGCGCCGCGCTCGGTGGAAATCGTGTTCGGCGAGAACGTCTTCGCCGACGACTTCACCCGCCTGCCGGGCGTGCGCGACCTCGTGATCGAGGGAAACACCGTGCGCTGCACCACCGAAGGCGAGGTCGACGCGCTGTTCAAGATGTCGGCCAAGTACCCGCTGGTGAGCGTGCTGTCCACCGAGCCCGATCTCGAAGAACTGTTCTTCGACCTCTACGAGCGCCACTGAACCCGCTCCTCCGAACATTCACTCACCTTCTCGCACAGAGGAAAACGCCATGACCGCCTCGGTTTTCACCCGCACCCTCACCGAACAGCGCCGCGCCCTCATCGGCTGGTCGATCGGCTTCGCCGTCGTTCCCATGATCTACCTGCCCAGCTTCCAGTCATTCAAAGAGCAAGGGTCACTGGATATCAAGCAGAACGACATGTACACGGCCATGGGGCTGAGCGATTTCGGCACCGCCGCCGGATATCTGCACTCCACCGTGTTCGCCCTGATCGGCATGCTGCTCATGCTGGTCTTCGCGATCAGCATGGGCACCCGCACCGCCACCCAGGAGGACAATGGGACGCTGGATCTGCTGCTGGCACAACCGATCAGCCGCACCTCGTTCCTGGCGCAGCGGTTCGCGGCGCTGGCGGCGCAGATCGCCATCGTCACCACCGTGCTCGGCCTCAGCGTGCTCGCCGGAGCCAATGCCGGGCAGATGGGGATCCCGGCCGGCAATATCCTCGCCGCGGACTTCGGACTGGGCCTGTTCGCCCTCGCGGTCGGCGCGCTGACCCAGGCGATCGGCGCGGTCACCGGCAAGCGCGCCCGGACCCTCGGCCTGACAGCACTGCTCGTGGTCGTCGGCTACGTGGCCAACAGCATCGGCGGGATCATCGACGGCGGCGCCTGGCTGCAGAAGCTGTCGCCGTTCCACTACGGAGTCGGCGGCGCGCCGGCGGTCCAGGGCTTCGACGCCGGGAACATGGCGGTGCTGGCCGTCCTGATCGCCGCCGCGATCGGCCTGGCGCTCACCGTCTTCGACCGCCGCGACCTCGCGGTGTAGCAGTCCCCCGCGGGGTGGGTTCACCGAACCCACCCCGTTCGGTCGTTTCAACCGGAAGGAATACTCGAGTCATGACCAGCGCAACGCCCGACCCCAGCAGCGCGGCCGCCGAGCCCCACGGCCCCACCGAAGCCCAACTGGCCTTCGTGGAGGATTTCGCGCTCGTCCTGGAACGCATGGGACTGGTCCGGATGGTCGGCCGCACCGTCGGCTGGCTGCTGGTCAGCGACCCGGCGCAGCAGACGTTCAATCAGATCGCCGAGGCGCTGCAGGCGTCCAAGGGTTCCATCTCCAGTTCCCTCAAGACGCTGACCACCATGCACTGGGTGGACAAGACCACCAAGCCCGGCGACCGCCGCGATTACTACTCGATCCGGCCCGGCATCCTGCCCGAGCTGACCCGCCGGCAGAGCGGCATGTACGACAGCCTCACCGAGATGACCTCGCGCGGGCTGGCGCTGTTCGACGATCCGAACGGGGAGGACGCGGCGCGCGTGCGGGATATGCACGACTTCTTCGTGTGGATGGGCAAGCAGCTCCCGGCGCTGCTGGACCGCTGGGACGCCGAGCAGCGCAAGTAATCCGGGTACGGCATCGGGGCTCGCCGACGGCGAGCCCCGATGCCCTGCCGGTATGGCGATCAGCCCAGCGTGAAGGTCGCGGTGCCGCTGATCTGGTCCTCCAGTTCCCGCTGGGTGCCGTCGTCGTATTGGGCGACGATCCGAGCCTCCACCCGGCCCGCGCCGGGCGCCGTGCCGAAGCCGGTGATCACGTTGTCCGGCGTGTGCTCGAGCACCCCGCGCTCATTGACTCGGTGCGACTGCCCGTCGCTGTACCCGGAATCCAGATTGCGCCACACCACCGCTACGCGATAGGCGCTGCAGAACTCGCCGTCCTGGGTAATCCGCACCCGGACACCGAACACACCGGATTGCGGCTGGGGTACGACCGTGGCATTGATGATCGCGGCGCAGCTGGGGCCGGGAACGCGGGTGAGGGTGGTGGAGAAGATGGTGGCCGGATCGCTCGGCAGAGCGGTGGCGGGACCGGTGAAGCCGACCAGGGCGGCCGCGGCCGCCGTGGCGACGACGCCGGCGCGACGGAGCATCGAAGTCTTGCGGGCGGGGCTGTGTGTCGTACTCATGATCAGTGCGTCGGCGGCGATCCGGCGATCATTAGCAAACGCAACGGACCCCAATATTGGGGGCACGGCGTCTGTTAACGCTGGAAAACCCCAGCGCGACAGCGGTTCTCAGAGTCTCCTCACTCACCGTTCGACCGGGCCGCCGCCGAGCAGGCGCACGATGGAGCGAACGAACTCTTCCAGGCGGTCGCGCGGATAACCCTCCGGGTCGCTGATGGCGAGGCGGCCGAGCATCTCGGCAATGGTGAGCAGCGAATCGGCCAGCAGGGCGGAATCCACTGCCGCCCAACGCGAATCGAGGGCCGCGCCCATGCGGATCAGCGCCTCGGCCTGATCGAAGATGCCGGTGCGCGAATCACGCAGGGCCGCACGGTATTCCTCGGGCGCATTGCCCGGACTGGCCAGGATGAGCCGCCAGCGGATCGGATGCTCCAGCACCACGCCGACGAACGCCTCGACCGTCTTCGAGGCCGCGAGCACCGGGTCCGCACCGAGCAGATCCGTCGGCAGCGTCTCGGCCACCTGCTCCAGGCCGCGTTCGCGTTCCCGCTCGAGCAGGGCCGCCACCAGTTCCGCGCGGGTCTTGAACACGGTGTACAGCACCGGTTTTCCGACTCCGGCTCGGGCGGCGACGGCCTCCATGCTCAGCTCGTGCAGTTCCGCGCGGCTGAGCACGTCGAAGGCCGCGTCCAAGAGCTGGGCGCGGCGTTCCTCGGGCGGAAGCCGCGGCGCGTAGCGACGCCTGGGGCGGCCGGTCGCCGCGCGTGATTCCGTCACTTCCCGTTCCGCCTCCATTGGTGCACCGGGTCAGCCTGCTGGACCGCACCCTGTTCGACAAAATCCTACGCGACCGTTGTATTCAATTCGAGCAATTGCTACGGTTGCGTTGTATTCGCCGCCGGGAGTTGCAGCGCACCGGCTGGGCGGCCGACGCACAAGGGAGTGACGATGGGGTTCGATCCGACCACGCTTCGACGCGATGACTACGGATTCTTCGGCCCGGATTCGATGAGCTGGAAGATCTGGACCGCGCCCACCGCGGTGATCGGCTTCCAGCGCGCGGTGGTGCTCGAGCATTTCGACCCGTTCCTCACCGCCGCGGTCGCCGACGCGCGCGGCATCTACACCGATCCACGCAGCCGGCTCGACAACACCTTCGCCTACTTCCTCATCGCCGCCATCGGCGACGGGCGCACCGCCATCCAGGCGTCCGAGCACCTCATGCAGGTGCACGCGCCCATGACCGGCATCGAGCCGATCAGCGGAAAGCGCTACAGCGCCAACAGTCCCGAGACCCAGCTGTGGATCCACATCACCGGCTGGCATTCGGTGCTCAAGGCCTACGAGGTCTTCGGGCCGGGCCCGCTCACACCCGAGGAGGACGCGCAGTTCTGGCGGGAGTGCGCCATTGCCGCCGAACTGCAGACCTGCAAGCCCGAGGACGTGCCGCGCTCCCGCGCCGAGGTGCGCGAGTACTTCGCCCGGGTGCGCCCGCGCCTGTGCAACTCCGAGGCCGCCGACGAGGGCATGCGCCACCTGCTGCGCACCTCACCGCGCAATGGCGCCGGAATCTCCTATGCCCTTGGCAGCCGGTTGCTTTCGCTGGCCTCCTCGGCCATCACACCGCGCTGGATGCGGACGCTGGGGCCGTACTACAACACCCCCGCCCTCCTCGACCTCGCCATCCGGATTCCGGCGCGAATCATCGTGTGGCTCTTCACCTTGTTCGCCTCGTTCGGACTGCGCAAGGCCGCGCCCTTCATCGCCCCGATGGCGGGGCGGATTCTCGAACAGCATCTGCAGGGCGAACCGCCCGCCAAACTCGAGACGATCACCCCCGCGCAGGCTCGCGAGCTCTACAGCCTGCGCGGGACCGCTCCGGCGCACGCCGAAATCAGTTAGCGGGCAACTGAACCCGCAGGGCCTCGGCGAAGGCGCGCGCCTGCGCCAGGTCCTCGGCATTCGGATGCCCCTTCTTGACGCCGCCGACCAGCTTGAACGGCAGATAGGTGTCGAACCCGCGGCAGGAGAAGCCGCCGATCACCTCGAGCCCTTTCTCTTCGAGCCGATCGGCCAGCTTGCGCCGGTAGGGCAGGATCGGCGGTTCCGGAAATCCGCTGGTGCAGAACACGAATGCCTTCCCGCGCGATCCGGCCGGGAGCGAACCGATGAACTCGCGCAGGCGCGGATGGAAGTTCATGTTGAAAATACCGGAGCCGAAGCCGATCAGGTCGTAACCGGCGAGCTCGGCCGGATCGACCTCGTCGGGTGCGACGACGCGGGCATCGAGCACCTCGCCGATAACGTCGGCGACACGCCGGGTGTTGCCGTGGGATACGGACGTGCACACGAGCAGAGCTTTCATGACAATTCCCCTTCAACCTTGTCGTTCGTCTTGCCAACCCTAAGAGTGCCCCCGCACCGGAAACGTGACACGGCCGGTGAAATCGGCGAGTGGGCCCGGCCGGAAACCTCCGGCCGGGCCCACTCGAACAACTGAAACCCGATGTCAGGCAAGCATTTTCGCCTTCAACGCGGCGATATCGGCGTCGGTCAGCTTCAGGCCCTCGCGGACGTAGTCGTCGAAGCTGCCATAGGACTGGGTCGCCTGATCGAAGGCCGAATCCAGGGCCGCGACGCTGACCCCGTTCAGCATGTCGCCGTCGGCGGCGTTGCGGTAGTAGTTCGACAGCAGGTAGTCGTAGGTGACCGTGTCGCGGTCCACACCGAGGAGGGTGAGCAGGACGGCATTGGTCCAGCCGGTCCGGTCCTTGCCCGCGGTGCAGTGGAACAGCACCGCGCCGGGGTTGTGGGCGATATCGCGCAGGACATCGGCGAATGCCTCATTCGCGCCGGGGGCGGTGATGAAGGCGCGATACAGGTCGGTGCCCGCCGTCAGCGTGGAGGCCAGCACCTGCGGCGGGGCCTGGCCGATCACGTCGTTGTGGAACGCGGTGGCCCCGGCGGGCACCTTGTCCACGCCCATGAACTGCTGCTCATAGCTGGTGCGCAGATCGTGCACGGACTTCACGTCGTCGCCGGTCAACACGGCCAGATCCGAATCCGTGGCCTTGCTCAGCTCGCCGGTGCGATACACCAGGCCCGTGCGGACGGTGTGCCCGTCGGAGGTGCGGTAGCCGCCCGCGTCGCGGGCGTTCACCACACCTTGCAGGTTCAGCGAACGGGCATCGGTGGACACCACCACGCTGCCGGTCGGGGCCGGCGCGGCGACGCTGGCCGCGGCGGGCGGTTCGGCGAGCGCGACGGCCGGGCCCGCGCCGAAGGACAGCGCGGCGGCCAGCACCAGGGACGTGCCGAGCATGCGGGGTCGGATCATGCGAACTCCTTCGTCGAAGGCCCGGCTCGTGGCCGGGCGATCAGGACGCGGTGGCCGGAGCCTCGAACCGCGACAGGGCGAGCAGACGCGAGATGGCGCGCAGGTACTTCTTGCGATAGCCGCCGTCCAGCATTTCCTGGGTGAAGATCTGGTCCAGCTTGGCCCCGGACACGGTGACCGGGGTGCCCGCGTCGTAGAGCCGGTCGGCCAGCACCACCACGCGCAGCGCCACCGCCTGATCGGTCACCGGATGCACGCCGGAGATGAACACCGCCGACACGTCCTGGATGAGCGCGTTGTAGCGGGACGGGTGCAGGGTGCTCAGGTGCTTGGTCAGCGCGTCGAAATCGTCGAGCGTGGAACCCGGTGTGGCGGCGGCCCTCTCGGCCAGCAGATCGGGCGCGGTGGGCTCCGGGGCGGGCGGCAGATCACGGTGCCGGTAGTCCGGGCCGTCCACGCGGATCGGCTCGAACAGCGAACCCAGCTTCTTGATCTCGCGCAGGAAGTCCTGCGCGGCGAAACGGCCCTCGCCCAGCTGACCCGGCAGCGTATTGGAGGTCGCGACCACCGACACGCCGCGCGCGGTCAGCTCCGAGAGCAGCCGCGACACCAGCATGGTGTCGCCGGGATCGTCGAGCTCGAATTCGTCGATGCACAGCACGCTGTTGCCCGACAGCCGCTCCACGGCATTGTTGAAGCCCAGCGCGCCAACCAGATTGGTCAGCTCGCCGAAGGTGCCGAAGGTCTTGGGCTCGGGCACGCTGTGGAAGATCGAGGCCAGCAGGTGGGTCTTGCCCACGCCGAACCCGCCGTCCAGGTACAGGCCGATGCCGATGACCGGCTTCTTCTTACCGAACAGGGACTTCTTCGAGGCGGCCTTGTGCAGCTTGGTGACCCGGTCCGCGAAATCCTCCGCCTTCCGGACCGCGGCGGCCTGCGTGGGCTCCTTCGGATCCGGGATGTACGAAGCGAAGCTCACCTCGTCGAAGGTGGGCGGGGGAACCATCTGGGCCACGAGCTGGTCTGCCGGAACCTCCGGGTGGCGATCGACGAGGCGTTGTTGCACGCAAGCAGCGTACGGACGTGGTGTGATCGGTACTCATGCAGCGTATGCCCAATGCGATCCAGCTCACAGAACTCGGCCGCGACGATCTGGTGCGCTGGTACGCCTACCCGGCCGGACCGGCGCGACCGTGGATCCGGGTCAACTTCGTCACCAGCATCGACGGCGCGGTGACCCTGGACGGGCGCTCCGGCGGGCTGGGCACGCCCGCGGACCGGAAGGTGTTCCTGCTGCTGCGTGATCTGGCCGATGTGGTGCTGGTCGGGGCGGGCACGGTGCGAGCGGAGGATTACGGGGCGGCGCACACCGATTCGCAGCTGCGGACGCGGCTGTGGCATCACGGGTTCGGCGGGCATCCCGATGGCGCGCCGCCGCGGATCGCCGTCGTCACCGCCAGCGCGGCGCTGGATCCGGCGAGCCGGTTGTTCACCGACACCGGGGCGCGGCCGATCATCATCACCACCAAGGACGCGCCCGCCGACCGCAAGAAGGTGCTCGCCGAGGCCGGCGGCGAAATCGTCGAGGCCGGGGACACGACCTGCACCGCGAACGGCATTCGCGCCGCCCTCGAAGAGCGCGGGCTGCGGCGCGTGCTGTGCGAAGGCGGGCCCTCGCTGTTCGGGGACCTGCTGGCCGCGGGCGCGGTCGACGACCTGTGCCTCACCGTCTCCCCGCTGCTCGTCGCCGGTACGGGCGGGCGAATCGCGGTGTCCCCCACGGCAACGCCGACACCCATGACACGACGACATCTCATCGTCGACGACGACGGCACCATCCTGACCCGCTGGGAGCGCAGCCACACCCAGAGCTGAAACCGGTTGCCGGACCTGGCAGGCTGTAGCGCATGCGCTGGACTCGGGCCGCTCTGCTGGCGTCGACACTTTCGATCCTGGTGACCACCGGCTGTGGTGCCGGGCCGTCGGACCGGCCGGCCGTCGCCGTGGAACGACCCCATCGAGGCGGGGTCGTCGAGACCACCAAACCCGGTGCGGCCGAACCGCCCGCGCCCGAGGTGCCCAAGACCGAACTGTCCTGGCACGACTGCACGGTGCCGACGTTCAACCTGCTGTCGCTGGGGACGCCGCCGGGCGGGCTGGTGCTCGAATGCGCGGAATACACCACGCAGGTGGATATCGCGGGCGCGGTGAGCGGCAACTTCCGGACCGCGGCCATGCGGGCGCGCTACGACAGCACGCCCAAGGACGCCGCGCCCCTGGTGCTGACCTCCGGATCGGATCGGGCGTCGACGGCCACCCTCGCCGCGCTCGCGGCCGGGCCGACCAATCCGTTGCTGGCCTCACGGCCCATCGTGGCCGTCGACCGGCGTGGCATCGGGAGTTCGCAGCCGGTGAGCTGCATGACCACCGAGATTCGCAAGACCATTGCCGATCAGGGCCAATTCACCGCGGGGGGAACCGATCCCGTGGACGCGGTGGCGGAGGCCAGCCAGGACGCCACCATCGAATGCCTGGACTTCCTGACGCCCGCGCAGAGCACCTTCGACGCGGCTCATGCGGCCGATGATCTCGATCAGCTGCGCAAGCAGTGGCAAGTGGAGCACATCGGGCTGCTGGGGACCGGCAGCGGCGGGACCGTCGCGCTGGAGTACGCGCGCAAGTACGGGGACCATCTCGGGCGGCTGGTGCTGGATTCGCCGCAGGCCGTGGGGCTGGATTCGGCCGGGCGCGCCGAGCAGCGGGTCAAGGGTGCGGAGGCCGCGCTGACCGCGTACGCGCAACGCTGCGCGGCGCTGAACTGTGCGCTGGGGGCCGATCCGCGCGCGGCCATCGCCACGCTGGTGAGCCGGGCCGGGGGCGGTGAGTTCGGGGACCTGTCGGCGGCCACGCTGGTCACCACGTTGAGTGGCTTCCTCGGGGACCCGCGGGCCGTGCAGAATCCGGTTGTCACCGAATTCGCCGATGCGCTCTCGGCCCTCGGACGCGGCGATCGCGGGCCCATTACGCCGTTCGTGCTGCGTGAGACCTCGGCTATTGCCAATGATGGGGCGTTCGTCAATCGGTGTAGCGACAACCATCAGCCTGCGAGCCCGGTGCGCGCCAAGGAACTGGTCGCGCAGTGGGGTGGTCAGTATCCGGTGTTCGGCAAGGCGGCCGCCGTCGATCTGATGGCTTGCTCGGCCTGGCCCGCTACGGCGGCGGAGATGAAGCTGCCGGAGAAGCTCGACCGGCCGGTGCTGGTGCTCGGCGGGAATGCGGATCCGGTCACGGGGCAGGATGGGCGGCCGTCGGTGACCGGGGCGCTCGCCGCGGCCGGGGCCCGCACCTCGACCGTGGTGTGGCAGGGGTGGGGACACCCCACCATTGCGCACTCCGGCTGCGCACAACAGGCCGTGGCGGAGTATCTGAAGGACGCCAAGCTTCCGGCGGACGGAACCGCCTGCCCTGCTTGAGTGCTGGGGGGTTGTGGCGGGGAACGCGGATCTGGCTGCCGGTTCGGAAGGCCGGTCTGATCGGGGACGCTCGTGGCTGTGTTTAATTGCCTCCGCTTCGCTCCGGCGGGGTTCGGGGCCTGGAGGTCTCGATTTTTCCCTCCCTCCGCGCACGCCGGAGCTCCTCCGCTTCGCTCCCCCGCTCCGACGCACGCTCCACTCAGTCCAAAATCGAGACGGCCCCGAACCCACACAGTTGATGCACCAACTGTCATCCCTACAGTCAATTGACAGTTCGCCTGCGGCGGACCAACACACAAGCACACGAGCTGATCACCGCACCGGCTGGTGCACGGACCAGCCGGCAAACGGACCAACTGGTGATCGGACCGGCCGGTGCACGGACCAGCCGACGCACGGACCGGCTGGCGGGCAGAGCGGCGGGTATTGGTGGGTGGTGTGGTGTGCGAAAGGCGGGTCGGCGCACCCTTTGCGGGGTGTTCCGGTGTACCGTGCCCGAGTGTTCCTTCGCCAGCTCGAGCCTCGCACCGCGCGAACCACCGCCCAGGTTCTGAACTATGCCCTGTGGCCCTTCGCGATCATGACCGTGATCCACCGGGTGTTCATCGAGGCGATCAACTGGCATGTCACCGATGACTATCGGCCGGTGTACAACGCCTCGCTGGCGTTTCTGAACCATCAGCCGATCTACAACGCCAACTTCGACTCGACCGATCCGCACTACCTGTACATGCCCAGCGGGACGTTGCTGATCGCGCCGCTGGCGATCATCGACCCGGAGAAGTCGCGGTGGTGCTTCATTCTGCTGAATGCCGCGGCCATCATCCTGGCGGGGTATCTGCTGCTGCGGCTGTTCAAGTTCACGCTGAGCTCGGTGGCCGCGCCGGCGCTGCTGCTGGGCATGTTCGCCTCCGAGACGGTCACCAATACGCTGGCGTTCAGCAATATCAACGGCGTGCTGTTCCTGTGCATGGTGGTGTTCTTTCACCTGCTCCTGCAGCGCCGTGACCTATGGGCCGGTGTGGCGCTGGGATTGACGCTCGCGGTCAAGGGGCCACTACTGGCGCCGCTGTTGCTCATCGCACTGGTGCGAGGGCAGTGGAAGGTGTTCCTCACCGCGCTCGGCGTGCCGGTGGCGCTGAACCTGCTGGCGTGGCCGTTCATCGTGGACTACGCGCAGTTCTGGAAGCACACGCTGCCGTATCTGCTGGAGTCGCGCGACTACTTCAACAGCGCCATCGTCGGCAATGCCGGGTACTACGGCGTCGCGGACTGGCTGACCTGGATCATCCGGATCGCCATGGGCGTCATGGTGCTGGCGACGCTGTGGATCCTGTACCGGTACTACCGCGACGACGAGGTGTTCTTCCTCTGCACCGCCTCCGGTGTGCTGATCACGGCCACCATGCTGCTGGGATCGCTGGGGCAGCAGTACTACTCGATGTTCCTCATCCCGATCATCCTGACCGTGGTGCAGAAGAACTCCGTCATGCGGAACTGGCCGGCGTGGCTGGCGGTGTTCGGGTTCATGTCCTATGACAAGTGGCTGTCGGACCGCTGGCAGGACATCGGGCGGACCCTGGAATACCTGCGCGTCACCTTCGGGTGGGGGCTGCTGCTCATCGTGGCGTTCTGCGTGCTGGGCGACCGGTACCTGACCGCCAAGCGCGAAGGGCGACTGGTCGCGGGCAAGTCCCTGGATCCGGCGTGGATGCATCCGGAATGGGCGGCCGACGCGCCCGGCGCCCGCAACGGTCGCGCCAAGGACACGGTCGCCGAGCCCGTCAGCTGACCTACCCCTCGTCATTCCGGCGCGCTTTCGGCCGGAATCCACCGCGGCGCCGGAGACCCCGGCCGAAAGCGTGCCGGGATGACGAGTTGGCCGCTCGGGGCGTCGGCTTCTGCCGCCACGATGACAACGTATTAGCTTGTATGTATGAGTAGTTCCGATGCTGATACCTCGCTACCGGCACCGCGCCTCCAGCTCACGCCGCAGGAATGGCGAGCCAAGCTGAACCCGGACGAATACCGGGTGCTGCGCGAGGCGAGCACCGAACGCCCCTTCATTGGCGAATACACCGACACCGAGACCGAGGGCGTCTACTCCTGTCGCGCCTGCGACGCCGAATTGTTCCGCAGCAGCGAGAAGTTCCATTCGGGCTGCGGGTGGCCGTCGTTCTTCGATCCGGCGAAATCGGAGGCGGTGATCCTGCGCGCGGACGATTCGCTGGGCATGCGCCGCGTGGAAGTGCTGTGCGCCAACTGCCACAGCCATCTGGGGCACGTGTTCGAGGGCGAGGGTTACCCGACGCCCACGGACAAGCGCTACTGCATCAACTCCATCTCGCTGCGACTGCACCCCTCGGACAGCGCATAGAGCGGGGTCGCAAAAACCCTATGGGGCGCATGTGATTCCGCGCATGCCCCGAATTCTGCGGGCACGCCGGCGGTGAAACGCCGACAACCAGCGAAAACACCGGAGCCCGGCCGCCGGTCGGCGGCCGGGCCCCCGGCTGTCCGGCTACCTCAGGGCAGCGAGTTGATCAGCTTCTCGATATCCACGCGCGGACCGGTGAAGAACGGAATCTCCTCGCGCACATGCAACCTCGCCTCGGTGGCGCGCAGATCGCGCATGAGGTCGACGATGCGGTGCAGTTCCGGAGCCTCGAAGGCCAGGATCCACTCGTAATCGCCCAGCGCGAACGAGGACACGGTGTTGGCGCGCACATCCGGATAGCCGCGGGCGGCCTTGCCGTGATCGGCCAGCATCTTGCGGCGCTCCTCGTCCGGGAGCAGGTACCACTCGTAGGAGCGCACGAACGGGTACACGCAGATGTAATTGCCCGGCTCCTCACCGGCCAGGAAGGCCGGGATGTGGCTCTTGTTGAACTCGGCCGGGCGATGCAGCGCGGCATTGCTCCACACCGGGGTGCTGATCTGGCCCAGCTCGGTGACGCGGCGGAAGTCGCTGTAGGCGGCCTGCAGATCCTCGATCTTCTCCGCATGCCACCAGATCATGAAATCGGCGTCGGCGCGCATACCGGCCACATCGTAGATGCCGCGCACCACCACGCCGCGCTCCTCCAGGGACTCGAAGAACTCCCGGGCCTCCTTGATGGCGGCCGTCCGGTTGTCCCCCAGCTCACCGGGCTCCACCTGGAACACCGAGAACATGAGGTAGCGGATGGTGTCGTTGAGGGCCTTGTAGTCGAGTCGCGCCATGACCCCCATCGTGCCATCGCGCCGAATCCCGGTGGCGGGGGCCCGGGGTGATGGTGAACACGCGCGGTCAGGCTGTGATTGCGGCCCAGGAATCGATGAGGCGGCGCAGGCCGTCGCGGAAGACGTCGTCGCCGGTCAGGACCGTCGTCATCTCGCCCAGATGCGCTGAGAGCAGCGGATATTCGTCCGGGTCGAGGGCGGCGACGGCGGCGCGGGTGCGCAGCAGCGGGGGTTTCGGATCGCGGTGCTCGATCAGGGCGGCGGCGCCGAGGGTGTAGATGTACATCTCGCGGTAGGCGCGCATGGCCTCGACCATGGTCATACCGAGGGAAAGATTGTCCGCCAGTTGCGGTTCGGTGAGGCGGGACAGCAGGCGCGGGCCGAGCCAGGGGCGGGCGCCGCGCAGCAGGACCAGGCCCGGATGGGCGATGAGCAGGGTGTGCCAGGCGACGAAACGGTCCTCGGTGAGCCGCGCCCACGGGGCGGAGCCGGGGGCGATCTCGGGCAGGTCCTCGGCCAGGTGATCGGCGAGCAGGTCCAGCAGGCCGTTGAAATCCCCGCCGCCGCGCCGCACCACCGTGGTGTGCGAGATTCGCAGATAGTTCGCGATGGCGCGGAAGCTCAGTTCCTGCGCGCCCCGCGTTTCGATGATCGCCAGTCCCGCCCGCGCAATAGCGCGCGGCGTCGCCTCCTCGAGGGATTTCGATGTCCTGGGCATGTCACCAGCGTAAGTTACAGTGTAACTATCCGGTGCGCCGACCCGGACATCGCACCTCCCGGAACCGCCGCGACCCGGCACGACCGGCCAGATCCACCACGAACCACGAAGGAATCGCAGTGCATCCCACGTACGCCGACGTGAAGGCAGCCGCCGATCGCATCGCCGGCCACATCCGCCCGGTGGTCCTCGCCCCCGCCGACCCGGCCACCATCCCCACCGGCGGCGACCTCTGGCTGGCGCTCGAACACATGCAGCACACCGGCACCTTCAAGGCCCGCGGCGCCATGAACTTCACCCTCGCCCACCGCGAGCGCGGCGACCTCCCCAAGATCGGCGTCACCATCGCCTCCGGCGGCAATGCCGGCGTCGCCTGCGCCTGGGCCGCCGCCAAGGTCGGCTCCGCCGCCACCGTCTTCCTGCCCAGCACCGCGCCCGCCGTGAAAGTCGCCCGCCTGCAAGCCCTCGGCGCCCAGGTCATGTCCGGCGGCCCCACCTACGCCGACGCCGCCGCCGACTGCGCCCGCTACGCCGAAACCACGGGGGCGCTGCGCTCCCACGCCTACGACGACCCCCACATCGCCGCCGGGGCGGGGACCCTCCTGGAGGAGATCGTCACCCAGCTCCCGAGCCTCGACACCGTCGTCCTCTCCGTCGGCGGCGCGGGCCTGTTCACCGGAATAGCCACCGCCGCAGCCCATCACGGCGTCCGCGTGGTAGCCGTCGAACCGGAGCGCTGCCGCGCCTTCAACGCCGCCCTCACCGCGGGCCACCCCGTCGACGTCGACATCGACTCCATCGCCGCCGACGCCCTGGGCGCCACCCGAGTCTCCGAAATGTCCCTCACCGCGGCCGCCGCAGCCGACACCCACTCGATCCTGGTCACCGACGCCCAGATCATCGCCGCCCGCCAACACCTTTGGGACACCCGCAGACTCGCCGTAGAACACGCCGCCGCCACCGCCCTGGCAGCCTTGACCTCCGGCGCCTACACCCCCCGCCCAGGCGAGCGAATCGCCGTAATCATCTGCGGCGCCAACACCGACCCCTCCGACCTGGTCCCCCGCTGACCCCAGAATCTGAAACATCACCGACCGGGAACTGGTGGCGGCGACACGCCGGAAAACCCCGCCACCAGTTCCCGGTCGGCGTCGTTTCAGATCTTGCCCGCCATCCGGATGCCCGCTTGGGGTGTTTTGGGGTTTTGTCTTTGAACGCAACCACAGCCAGTCACCCCGTCCCCAACGTGAGTTACGGCTCCCAACCGGGGAGCCCAGGCCCGGTAGGGCAGACGAGGCGACCCCACCGATCGTTTCGCTCTGCGAACGCCGGCAGAGCCGCACCCACGGCCTCGGATCGAGGCGTATTTCAGACCCCACCGTCTCTCGACGCGGACACACCGTCATCCACTGGGCGCGTACGCGGCCAGAACCGTGGTGCGGTCGAAATACACCTCTGGACAACGAAGCTCGTCATCACTGCCGGCGTGCGCAAAGACGAACCGATCAGTGGGGTCACCCCGCCTGCCGTACCCGGCCTCGGCTCCCCGGTCGGGAGCCGTAACTCACGTTCCGGCCTGGCCGGATGGCCGTGGTTACGGTCAAAGACCAAACGCTCGGACGCTACGCGCTGGTTCTCGGTTCGACCTCAGGTCAGGTGATCGATGATGCGGCGGGCGGCGGCGGTGCCCGAGGCGGCGCAGGCGGGGACCCCAACCCCGTTCAGGTATGCGCCTGCCAGGGCGATTCCCTCGAGATCGGCTGTGGCCGAGCGCAGGTCGGCGGTGCGAGCGGTGTGGCCCGGGGCGTACTGGGGCAAGCCGCCGACCCAGCGCTGCACTAGCGCTTGGATGGGGTGGATCTCCGCGCCCGTCACGGTGGTGAGGTCTTCGACCGCGGCGGTGATCAGGTCCGAGTCCGGCCACGACAGGGCGGCGTCGTCGCCGAAGCGGCCGAAGGAAGCGCGGACCAGGGCGACGTCACGTTCCGCCAGGTGCGGCCATTTTCGGCTGGACAAGGTGAATGCCTTGGCGCGCAAGGGTTCACCGGTGGCTACGAGGATGCCGGAGTTGTCGGGGAGTGCGGTGTCGCGGGGCAGGGCCAGGGCTACGACGGCCGAGGAGGACAGGTCGATTCCGGCTGCGAGTTCGGCTGCGGCCGGGGCGATCTCACGCAGGAGAGTGGCGGTCACGGGAGCGGGGGTGGCGAGGATCACGGCATCGACCGCGCCCACGGGATCGAGCTGCCAGCCGTTCGAGGTGCGAGTGAGTCGGGTTGCGGCGGTGGTGGTTCGGATCTTCACGTCGGCCGCTGCGCGCAGGGCGTCGAGCAGGACACGGTAGCCGTCGCGGATGCCGCCGAATACCGGGGTTGTCGAGGGTGGGGGGAGGGCGTCTCGCACGGCTCGGGTCAGGCTTGTCGCACCCGCGTCGAGGGCGGCGGCCAGGGTGGGCAGTGCGGCGCGGACACCGATCGCGTCGGCCAGTCCGGCGTAGACTCCGCCCAGCAGCGGGTCGACGCTGCGGCGCACGACCTGGTCGCCGAAGCGGTCCGCTACGAGCGCGCCCACGGCGATATCGCCGCCGCGCACCCAGTGCAGGGGGCGCTCGGACTCCCCCGCGATGCGCGCGAGCGTCTCCGAATCCACCAGCCCGGCAAGCGCTTCCGGGGCGGCGGGGATACCCATCAAGGTGTTCTCGGGCAGCCGGTGGCCGGTTCCCTCCGACCAGATGAGCGGGCGCTTCCCGGCCGGATAGACCAGCTGATCTTCGATCCCCAGTTCCCGCATCAATTCCGGGATTTCGGGGCGGCGGCCGACGAAGGCCTCGGCGCCCAAATCGACCGGCTCGCCGTCCATCTCGGCGGTGTGCAGGATGCCGCCCAGGCGTTCGGCGCGCTCGAGCAGGATCAGCTCGGCGGCGGTCCCCAGGGCCTGTCGCAGTCGATACGCCGCGACGAGCCCACTGATCCCGCCACCGACCACCGCGATCCGCATCGACCACTCCTCAGTCACTCAGCCCCTACCAGCAACCTACTCCCGGGCCCGATGTGACCCAGCGCGCAGCCCGCCGGGTTCAGAGCGGGATGGGGAGGCTGTGGATGAGGGCGACCGTGTCGGTGATGACGGTGGGGTCGGTATTGGGGAGGACGCCGTGGCCGAGGTTGAAGATGTGGCCCTTGGCGCCCAAGGTGATCGCCTCGTCGGCTTCGTGGGCGATGCGGCGGACCTCGGATTCGATGGCCTTGGGGCCGGCGAAGAGGACTGCGGGATCGAGGTTGCCCTGCAAGGCTTTTCCGGGGCCGACGCGGCGGACGGCATTGTTGAGGGGGATGCGCCAGTCGACGCCGACCACATCCGCGCCGGCTTCGCCCATGGCGCCGAGGAGTTCGCCGGTGCCGACGCCGAAGTGGATGCGCGGGATGCCCGCCTCGGCCACCTCGGCGAAGACGCGCATGGAGTGCGGGAGGACGTATTCGCGGTATTGGGCGAGGGTCAGCGCGCCGGCCCAGGAGTCGAAGAGCTGGACGGCGTCGACGCCCGCCGCGATCTGAGCCTGGAGGAACTCGATGGTGATGTCGGTCAGAACGCCCAGGAGCTGATGCCAGGTTTCCGGGTCGGCGAGCATCATCGCCTTGGTGCGCTCGTGGTTCTTGCTCGGTCCGCCTTCGACCAGATAGGAGGCGAGGGTGAAGGGGGCGCCGGCGAAACCGATCAGCGGCGTCCGCCCCAGGGCGTCGAGGAGCAGGCCGATGCCGGCGGTGACCGCGCCCACTTCCTCGGGGCGCAGGCGCGGGAGGGCGCGCACGTCGGCGACGGTGCGCACCGGATCGGCGACGACGGGACCGACACCCGCCACGATGTCCAGGTCGATGCCGGCGGCCTTGAGCGGAACGACGATGTCGGAGAACAGGATTGCGGCATCGACATCGTGGCGGCGGATCGGCTGCATGGTGATCTCGCACACCAATTCCGGATCGAAGCAGGACTCCAGCATGCCGATGCCGGCGCGCAGCTCGCGGTACTCCGGCAGCGAACGCCCAGCTTGGCGCATGAACCACACCGGGCGACGATGCGGCACGCCGCCGTTCGCGGCGACGAGGAACGGGGCATCGGTCAGCTGGCGGCGGGTGTGAGTGCTCATCACGAGCCATCGTAAAGGGGCCCGGCGGCGCGCCTCTCACTACACCGCGCCTCCGAGGTCTAGCGTGGCATTTCGTGACACCGCTCGACTTCCGCGACGGCGCCGCACCGACCCCGGAACCAGAAGAACCCGCCAGGTTCCGCGCCGCGGTCGATGCGATGGGCACCGCAACCGTGCATCCTCGAATCGAGCTCGCACCGATCCGGCCCCCGCAGCGCCTGGCCCCGTACTCCTACGCACTCGGCGCGGAAGTCACCCGACCCGATACCAATGTGGTGCCCGTCGACTCCGACGGCGACGCGTTCGGCCGGCTCATCCTGCTGCACGATCCGAACGGCCAGGAAGCCTGGCACGGGGTGTTCCGGCTGGTGGCCTACATCCAGGCCGATATCGACTCGGCGCTGGCGGCCGATCCGCTGCTGCCGGAGGTGGCGTGGAGCTGGCTGGTGGACGCGCTCGAATCGCGCACCCCGTTCACCGCGCTCGGCGGGACGGTCACCTCCACCAGCTCGGTCCGCTACGGCGATATCGCCGGGCCGCCGCGCGCGCATCAGCTCGAGCTGCGGGCGTCGTGGACCGTCGGCGACACCGAGATGCGGCCGCATGTGGAAGCCTTCTGCGAGGTGCTCGCCTATGCGGCCGGACTGCCGCCCGCGGGCGTCACCCGGCTGGACGTCAAGCGCGGCAACGAGGACGAGGAATAGCGGTTCCCGGCCGCCTCGCCGCGAACCGATTCGTACCGGCCGACTCGCCGTATCCTGCGCGAATACTGGCGAAACGGCCGCCGGGCAAGCCTCGGGCGGGCGCGGCGGGCAACCGATTGGCGCAATCGAGAACTTCTGTACCGCAACGAAATCGGCGCGGGCGGATTACGATTCCGAACAGCCTTGCGGCGGGTGCCGGAGATGGGCACATTCGTGTTCCCGAGGCGCGCAACGCAAGGTGCCCCCCATGCGCGAACCAAGATCGCGGCCTGCCGTTTCACTGGACGTGACGCGGACCGCCCTGCCCCTACCCGTAGAGTTCAAGACCATGTCCGTACCAGAAGAACCCGAAGCCACTGCCGCGGTACCGTTGCTCGCGCCAGTGGAGGGTGTGCCGCCGGTACTGGACACCGCTGCCGAAATCGCCGAGGCCGCGCGTCTGCTCGCCGCCGGGACCGGGCCGCTCGCGGTCGACGCCGAACGCGCCTCCGGGTTCCGCTACTCCAATCGCGCCTACCTGATTCAGCTGCGCCGCGCGGGCGCGGGAACGTTCCTCATCGACCCGATTCCGGTGGACGGCGATCTCGCGCCGCTGGCGGCGGCCGTCAACGATCTGGAATGGGTGCTGCACTCCGCCGACCAGGACCTGCCCGGGCTGGCCGAACTCGGGCTGTACCCGGCCGCGCTGTTCGACACCGAGCTGGGCGGGCGGCTCGCCGGGTACGAGCGTGTCGGCCTCGCCGCCATGGTGGAGAAGCTGCTCGGCCGCGAGCTGCGCAAAGGCCACGGCGCCGCCGACTGGTCCACCCGCCCGCTGCCCGACGAATGGCTCAATTACGCCGCGCTGGACGTGGAGCTACTCCTGGAGTTACGCGACGCGGTCGCCGTCGACCTCGAACACCAGGGCAAGACGGATTGGGCCGCACAGGAATTCGAGCACGTCCGCACCGCCGAACCCGCCGCGCCCAAGGCCGACCGGTGGCGGCGCACCTCCGGGATCCACACGCTGCGGCGGACCCGCCAGCTCGCCATCGTGCGTGAACTGTGGACCACCCGCGACCGGCTGGCCCGCCAGCGCGATGTGGCTCCCGCCCGCATCCTGCCCGACTCGGCGATCGTGGCCGCCGCGACCGGAGAACCCAAATCCATCGCCCAGCTGCGGGCGCTGCCGGTATTCGGCGGGCCGCGGCAGCGCCGCTACTCCCGGGAATGGCTGGGCGCCGTCGAACGCGCCCGCGCACTGCCCGATAACGAGCTTCCCCCGTTGACCCAGCCCTTCGACGGACCCCCGCCCGTGAACCGCTGGGAACGCCGCGACCCGGCCGCCGCCGCCCGGCTGCAGCGTGCCCGCGCCGCCATGACCGAACTCTCCGGCGAGGTCGAAGTGCCCGTCGAGAATCTGCTCACGCCGGACCTGCTGCGCCGCATGTGCTGGGACGGCCTCCCGCGCACCGCGACCAATGGCGATGCATCGGCCATGATCGACGACTTCCTGACCGCCGGTGGCGCGCGCCCCTGGCAACGCGACCTCGCGGTCCCGCGCCTGGCCGCGGCGCTGTACCCGGCACCGGACAAGTCCGGCGACTAGCACCTCGGCCCTCCGGCCCTGATCGCCGCGCCCGCGCCGCTGCGCAGTGCCCGGCGGCGTCCTCCCTGCGCTCGAGCGGCGCTGTCACACCCGCGCGCTACCGTCGGACTCATGTGCCGAAACATCACCGCCCTGCGTGGGCTGGAGCCCGCGGCGACGGCCGAGGAAATCCAGGCGGCCGCCTTGCAGTACGTCCGTAAGGTCGGGGGGCTGTCGAGCATCTCGGACGCCAACCGCGCCATTGTGGACGCTGCGGTCGCCGATATCGCTGCTGTGACTACGCGGCTGCTGGCCGAACTACCCGAGCGCAAGGTGCCGCCGAAGACCGTGCCTCCGTTGCGGCGGCCCGAGGTTCGGGCGCGGATGCTTGCGACGGCTCGGGCGCGAGCGATCCAGCCGTAGCCGATCGAATCGGTCCAATACGGCTGGGGCTTTGCGGGCGAGGCGCGGCGCACCGTGAACTCACTCGGTCGGCGGATTGCGCAGGCCGGTGAGGCGGGCGAGGGCCGCGCAGCCCTCGTCGATCCCACCGGGTGTTCGTCATGGCCGGGACAGTGCGGGAGCGGTCACTGCGGTCACCATCTTGGCGATGGTCTCCGGTGTGGGGGGTTCGCTCGTACGGTCGGCGAACAGCAGGTGCGCGGAACCGATCAAGGTAGGGGCGAGGGTGTCGATGTCCGCATCGGGGGTGAGGCGGCCCAGCTCGCGCTCGGCGGCGAGGTAGTCGTTGATCATGGCGGTGGCCTCGGAGACGAGGGGGATGCCCGGGGTCGATCGGGTGGCGCGCAGGCGGGTGCGCAGGTCGTCGCGGAAGGTGATCAAGGCGATGATCGCCACGGCTACCGAGTTGAAGACATCGGTGAGGGCGGCGGTCAGGTTGCCGGGGACGTCGCCGGTGCCGGCGGAATCGCGAAGTGCGGCGGCTTGATCGGCGAGGCGGTCGATGCGGTCGAGGACGAGTTCGGCCAGGAAGGCGTCGAAATCGGTGAAGTGGCGGTGCAGAACGCCCTTGGCGCAACCGGCTTCGGTGGTGACGGCGCGACTTGTCAAGGCGTGTGGGCCTTCCCGCAACAACAATCGCTCGGCGGCGTCGAACAGCTGCGCGCGGGGGTCGCGGATGGCTACGCCGGTCGGCACTGGCGGTCTCCTCGGGTGGATTCGTTGACGAGTGGGCATGCGCCCACTTAAGGTGGGCGCATGCCCACTATACCGTCGCAGGATTCGAATCCCGCAGTGCCCGAGCCGCATCGGCAGCGGCAGGTGGCGGAGTCGTTCGGCCTCGATGTCGAGCGTTACGACCGGACTCGGCCGCACTATCCCGAGGAGCTGATTCGCCGCATCGCCGCCGGCGCGCGCGAGGTGCTCGACGTGGGCTGTGGGACCGGGATCGCCGCGCGGCAGCTGCAGGAGGCGGGCTGCACGGTGCTCGGCGTCGAACCCGATTCGCGGATGGCCGATTTCGCGCGCGGGCGCGGGCTCGAGACCGAGGTGGCGACCTTCGAGGACTGGGACCGCGGGGGACGCGAGTTCGACGCGGTCACAGCGGGACAGGCTTGGCATTGGGTGGATCCCGTTGCGGGAGCGCGCAAAGCGGCCGCGGCCCTGCGCGTCGGCGGGCGGTTCACGGCGTTCTGGTACGTGCTCACCACGCCGCCCGAAGTCACCCGGGCTTTCACGGACGCCTATCACCGGGTCGTGCCCGACTCCTCGTTCCGGTTTCCGGCGACGGCCGAGCAGGCGCTCGCGGGCTATCAGGCCATGGCCGCCGAAGCCGCCGCGGGGCTTCGAGAAACGGGCGGGTTCGCCGAGCCCGAGCAGTGGCGATTCGATGCCGAGCGGACCTTCACTCGCGACGGGTGGCTGGATCAACTACCGACCCTCGGGTCGATGGCCCAGCTCCCGCCGGATGCGCTGACAGCGCTGCTGACCGCGGTGGGAACCGCCATCGACGCGATCGGAGGCCGGTTCACGGTGCCGTTCACGACGGTCGCGGTCAGCGCCGAGCGAACCGGTTCCGCCGCGCGACGGCCCTGACCGCGGTGTCATCACCCGGTGGATCGGACCAGTACCCGCTGCCGCGGCGGTCCTCCAGCGCGGTGGTATTGCCTGGCAGATCGGACCGGTTCGCGCCGCGCGTCAGTCCTCGAAATTGGGTGGGCGGCGGTCCTTGCGGGCGCGGATGGCCTCGTCGAAGTTGTCCGTGGTGAGGCGGACGTAGAGCTGGGACATGCCTTCGTGCTGCATGTGGGATTCGAAGCTGCCGGCTTCCAGGCCGCTCCACAGCATGCGTTTGGTGAGCTCGGTGCCCACGCGGCTCCAGCGGATGATCTGGTCGGCGGTGTCGTAGCAGGTTTCCAGGAGTTTGTCGGCGGGGACGACGCGGGAGACTATGCCGATGCGTTCGGCTTCGGCGGCGTCGACATCGCGGCCGGTGAGCATGATCTCGTAGGCGCGGGTGGTGCCGACGACGCGGGGCAGCAGGTAGCTGATGCCCAGTTCGGCCGAGGTGAGGCCATTGTTGATGCCCGCGGCGCGGAAGTAGGCGTCCTCGGAGGCGATCCGGATATCGGTGCCGACGGCCAGGCAGAAGCCGCCGCCGATGGCCGCGCCGTTGATGGCGCTGATCACCGGCTGATGCATGCGGCGGATGGTGAGCATGACGTTGTTGAGCAGGTCCATGGAACGCCGCGCCACGCTGGTCCTGGTCAGGCCCGCGACGCCGGGGACCTTGCCCGCGTGCTGGAGATCCGCGCCGGAGCAGAAGCCGTGCCCGGCGCCGGTGAGGACGACGACGCGCACCTCGTTGTCGGCGGCCACCGCTTCGAGGGTTTCCCGTAGCGGCACCATCACGTCGAAGGCCATGGCGTTCATGCGCTCGGGGCGGTTGAGGGTGACCAGCGCGATCTGCGGACGCGGCTTCTCGACGAGCACGAAGGACATGCGGACTCCTGACCGGAAAACTGTAACCGGTTACAGAATCTACGCGAGAAGCGTGCCGCCGTATACGAAAGCCGCGGCCCACAGGCGAAAACGCTGCGAACCGCGGCCGATTCGAACCTATTCCGCGAGCGCCTTCTCGGCGACCGGAGGCACCAGGGACTGTTCGGACAGCAGCGGCTCGCCCGGCTTCGCGCCATGGGACTCCGCGCGCCCGTTCCCGGACCCGGCGGCGACCGCCGGATGCACGCTGTCACCGAGCCACCCGGTAATGCGCTGCGCGACATCGGACGGGGTGAGACCCAGCTCCTGATGCACCTGCGCCCGCGAGGCGTGATCCAGGAACTGCTGCGGCACACCGAGATCGCGCGTCGGCACATCCACGCCCGCGGCACGCAGCCGGGCCGAGACCGTACAGCCGATGCCGCCGTGCAGCCCGCTGTCCTCCACCGTGACCACGAGCCGGTAGTTCTCGGCCAGCTTGACCACCGTATCGGACACCGGCAGCACCCAGCGCGGATCGATGACGGTGACCGAAATGCCCTCGGACTCCAGCAGTTCCGCCGTCTTCAGCGCGAGATCGGCGAAGGCGCCCACGGCCACCAGCAGCACGTCGCCGTGCACCGAACGCGCGGAGGCGTCCTCGACATCGGGCAGGCGCAGCACATCGACCCCGTCGAGGCGTTCGACCGCGGAGATATCCTCGGCGACAGTGCCTTTCGGGAAGCGGATGGCGGTCGGGCCGTCGCTGATGTGCACGGCCTCGGCCAATTCCTCACGCAGCGTGGCCGCATCGCGCGGGGCCGCCACCCGGATACCGGGCACGATGCCCAGCACCGACAGGTCCCACATGCCGTTGTGGCTCGCGCCGTCGTCACCGGTGATGCCGGCGCGGTCGAGCACCAGGGTCACCGGCAGCTTGAGCAGCGACACATCCATGAGCAGCTGATCGAAGGCGCGATTGAGGAAGGTGGAGTAGATGGCCACCACCGGATGCAGGCCGCCCAGCGCCATACCGGCCGCGGAGGTGACCGCGTGCTGTTCGGCGATGCCGACATCGAACATGCGCTCCGGGAAGCGCTTTCCGAAGGCCGTCAAACCGGTCGGACCCGGCATGGCGGCGGTGATGCCGACAATATCGTCGCGCTGCTCGGCCTGCTCGATGAGCGCATCGGAGAAGACCTTGGTCCAGGTCAGCCCGGAACCGCCCATGGGTTCGCCGGTGAGCGGATCGATGCGGCCCACGGCGTGCATCTGATCGGCCTCGTGATCCTCGGCCGGCTTGTAGCCGCGGCCCTTCTGGGTGACCACGTGCACGATGACCGGGCCGCCGAAATCCTTGGCGCGGCGCAGCGCGGCCTCCAGCGCGACGGTGTCGTGCCCGTCGACCGGGCCCACGTACTTCAGGCCGATATCGCTGAACAGCTCCTGCGGCGCGACGGCGTCCTTGATCCCGGTCTTGATGGCGTGCAGCATCGAATACGCGGAATCCCCCACCCGCGGAATGCTCTGCACGATCCGCTTGGTGGCGTCCAGCGCATGCTCGTAGGCGGGTTGCATGCGCAGCCCGGCCAGCCGCTCGGCCAGCCCGCCGATGGTCGGCGCATACGAGCGGCCGTTGTCATTGACCACCATGATGACCGAGCGGTCCGGCCCGGCGGCGATATTGTTCAGCGCCTCCCAGCACATGCCGCCGGTGAGCGCGCCGTCGCCGACGACCGCGACCACGTGCCGCTTCTGCCGGGTCAGCGCGAACGCCTTCGCCAGCCCGTCGGCATAGGACAGGGCGGCCGAGGCGTGCGAGGACTCCACCCAGTCGTGGGCGCTCTCGTCGCGGCACGGATAGCCGGACAGCCCGCCCTGCTTGCGTAGCGTGTCGAACCCGTCCTTGCGGCCGGTGAGGATCTTGTGCACGTACGCCTGATGGCCCGTATCGAAGATGATCGGGTCGGCGGGCGAGTCGAAGATCCGGTGCAGCGCGATGGTGAGCTCCACCACGCCGAGATTCGGTCCCAGATGTCCACCGGTGACGGCGACCTTGCGCACGAGGAATTCGCGGATCTCCTCGGCCAGCTCATTCAATTCCGGTACCGACAGCCGGCGCAGGTCCTCGGGCGTGTCGACCCGGGAAAGCACTCCCACGGCTATTGCTCCCTCCGGCATGTCTCCTGATTGTTTGCAACAGTCTACGGAGCCCCAACCGGCCCCCGATGCCGGGAACGAAGCGCCACCTGCGACATCCGCTTCGAATGTGAGGCTCCACACACACTACCCGGATACAGTGGGCCGTGTGGGCTCCTCCGTTGCGGAAACCCGTGGGACGGCTGCGACCGCCAATGGCGTTGTGGCCCGCATCATCGACGAGACCTATCGGCGCTTCCGCCCCGACACCTCGGGGGAATTGGCCGATTACATTCCGGAATTGGCTGCTGTGCAACCGGATTCGTTCGGCGTCTGCCTGGCGACGGCGGACGGGCGGGTGTACGGGAGCGGGGATCTGGAGACCGCCTTCACGATTCAGTCCATCTCCAAACCGTTCACCTACGCACTGGCGCTGGCCGATCGCGGGACCGCGGAAGTGGCCCGGCGCATCGATGTGGAGCCGACCGGCGAACCCTTCTATGAGATCAGTCTCGATCCGCGCACACAGCGGCCGCGCAACCCGATGATCAATGCCGGGGCGATAGCCGCGGCGTCGCTGATCGAGGGGCGGGACGCGGTCGATCGGTTCGCCCGGATCCGGCACAGCTACAGCCGATTCGCGGGGCGCGAGCTGACCATGAACGAGGCCGTGTACGCCTCCGAGGCACGCACCGGCTATCGCAATCGGGCCATCGGGTATCTGCTGCGCGGGGCGGGGATCATCGATATCGACCCGGACGAAGCGGTCGATCGGTATTTCCGGCAGTGCTCCATCGATGTCACCTGCCGGGATCTCGCTCTGATGGCCGCGACGCTGGCCAACAATGGCGTCAACCCGCTCACCCACGAGCGTGCGCTGTCCGGGCCGCTGGTCGAGCAGGTGCTCAGCGTCATGACCACCTGCGGCATGTACGACGCCGCCGGCGACTGGGTGACCACCGTCGGCCTGCCCGCGAAAAGCGGTGTGGGCGGCGGGATTCTGGCGGTGCTGCCCGGACAGATCGGCATCGCCGTCTACTCGCCGCGCCTGGACGCGCACGGCAGCAGCGTGCGCGGGGTGCAGGTCTGCCGCGATCTCTCGCACCGGCTGGGACTGCACTTCCTGCACGTGACCCGCGCCGCGCACACCGCCATCCGCACCGCGTACTCGGTCACCGAAGCGCCCTCCCGGCTACGCCGCGATCCGGACGAATTGGCGGTGCTGCGCCGCTACGGCGACCACGCCCGCATCTTCGAACTGCACGGCGACCTGCTGTTCGCCGGAGCCGAATCCACGGTGCGGGCCGTCGAGGAGACTCCCGGCGAATTGGACGCGCTCGTCCTGGACCTGCGCGAGGTGGGCGATGTCAGCGCCGTCGCCGTCCGCATGCTCGACGATCTGCAAGCCGAACTCGCCGCCACCGGATGCCGCGTCGCCCTGGTCGACCCCGAAGCCAAACTCGGCCACTTCTCCTCCAGCCTCGACCCGGCCGATCCGCGCGGCCGCGTCTTCGCCGACCGCGACAGCGCCACCGAATGGTGCGAACAACTCGTCCTGGACAAACACCGCCCGCCCGGCGAACTCCCCCACGCCGCCCTCACCGTCGATCAACATCCCGCCCTGATCGACCTCGGCGAAAACGAACGAGCCCGCCTCGCAAAAGAATTCGAGATCCGCACGGTGGCCCGCGGCGAACTCATCATCGCCCGCGACACCCCCCGCGCGGGCCTGTTCCTCATCCTCGACGGCCGCGTCCGCATCACTTTCGAGGACCGCACCGGCCACCGCCACCGCCTCGTCTCCCTGGCCTCCGGCATGTCCTTCGGCGAAATCCCCATGCTCGCCGGCGTCCGCTTCAGCAATGACATCCACGCCGAAACCACCGTCCGCCTCGCCGTCCTGCCACCCGAGAAATTCGACCTGCTCACCAGTGAGGCTCCCGAGATCAAACTCGCCCTCCTGGAACGCCTGGCAGCCGCCGCCTACGCCCAATCCGACGCCGCCATCCGCGCCCTCGCCGCCCACGGCGGCGCCTGACCACCGGACGGGCGCCGTCCAGTTCTGCCCACACCGCTGCCGGTCCGCTCGGCGGCGCGCGGGCGCAGCCGCCCGACCGTGTGGTTGGACCAGCGGATTGTCCGGAATCGGTAGCATCGGCCGAGATAGCGGAACCGGACGAGGAGGATGGCGTGACCAGCAGTGAGAGTGCGCTCGGCAGCATTACGACCTTCGGTTCCGGGAGCGCGAGCGCCACACCGGACATCATGCGGGTGACCATCTCCATCGAGACGCGGGCCGAGTCGGTGGCGCCCGCCTACGCCGCCGCCGGGCAGCGCACCGATGCGGTGGTCAAGGTGCTGCGCGCGGATGGTGTAGCGCCGCGCGACATTTCGACCAGTGGCCTGTCGGTGCGCACCGAAACCGTATGGACCGACGGCAATCGGGAACAGCTCGTCGGCTATGTCGCAAGCACCTCGCTGACGGTGACGCTGCGCGACATCGGAAAACCGTCCGCCGACGGCGGTCCGGCGCAGATCATCGCCCACGCCGTCGACGCGGGCGGCGACGACGTCCGCCTCGGCGGCCTGACCCTCACCGTCTCCGATGAAGAGAGCCTCCTCACCCGCGCCCGCGACGCGGCCTGGGACCACGCCCTCGCCAAGGCCGAGCAATACGCCGCCCGCGCACGCCGCGCCCTCGGCCCGGTGCTGGAGATCACCGAAAATACCTCCGGTCCTTCGGTACCCATGCCCCGCATGAAATTGGCCGCCGACACCGCGTACGCAGGCGCCTCCCCGATCCCGGTCGAACTGGGCGAAAGCGAGCTATCCGCCACCGTCCGCGTCACCTGGCAACTCACCTGACCACGCCGAGCAACGCCCGCTCGTCCCGTTGGCTCGCGTGCGCCGGTCATCCCAGAGTGTGTCCCGCTGGTCATCCCGGCGTGCTGTTGGCCGGGATGACCAGCGGTGGGGTGGATTCCGGCCAAGACCGCGCCGGACTGACGAGGCGGACCGGAACAAGCAGGCGGACCATGAGAATGACGAGCGGATCTCGGTCGAGCGCACGGTTGGGGTTCTGACCTTCAGAGGTCGATGTGTTCCAGGAGGGTGGTGGCGCGGGCGGCGGTCAGTTGGATGCGAAAGCGCGCGGCGTCGGTGCGGGTGCGGTGGGGATGCGGGTTGTCGGAGGTGAGGACGCGCAGGTCGCGGAGCAGGCGGGTGCCTTCGCGGACGGTTAGGCGGCCGGTGTCGATGAGGTGGCGGACATTCTTTGTGCTGTCGAGGGTTTGGGTGCCCGCGGCGTAGGCGGTGAGGTGTTCGAGGGCGGTGCGGAGGTTTTCCTCGCAGGCGGTGTAGTCGCGGGCGGCGTAGCGGTCGATCGCCTGTTGCAGGTGGTCGAGAGGTGTTTGCTGGCCGCGCAATTCGAGTTCGGTCTCGATGAGGGCGATCTGCTCGGCGAGCGGGAGGGGCAGGCGGTTGGTGGGGCGCAGGCGGCAGCGGCCGGTGGCGTCGGGGCCGTCGCCGACGCGTTCGATGCGCAGTTGGTAGCCGTCGGCCAGCAGCGCGGCGCGCAGGTCGGGCAGCCAGGACGGGAGTTGTTTGCGCTCCACGGATTCGCCGCGCAGGAACTTCTCGACCGTCACCTCGACCAGGTTCAGCAGGGCCCGATCCGCGTCGGCATTGCCGCCCAGCGCCGCCATCCGTGCGCCGTACACCGGTGTAACCAGCCGCCCCCAATAGCTTTCGGCATTCACCCACAGCTCGACCTGATACTCCGGGCGCTTGAGATCCACACTCAGCAGCAGCCCTTCGAGGGAGTGAAACCTGGCCTGATCGCCGTAGATCAATTCGGCCACCGACACCAGCGTCGGATCGGACAGCGTAGTCATGAGCAACATCTTGACGGATGCCCAACTTCGCCGCCGCGCAGCCCGTGCTCAGTGGGAAAGCCCGAGATCAGCGCTCCGGCAATGGAATGCACCCTGCATGCATGTGCGCATGCATGCACTTGGCGCGAAGCTGCCGCGACCGGGCTCAGCGCTCCAGCACGGCGATGCATTCCACGTGATGCGTTGCCGGGAAGGCATCGAAGACTCGCAGCCCAACCGGTCGATAGCCCGCGCTTCGATAGAGACCCACATCCCGCGCGAAAGCGGCCGGGTCACAACCGATATGAACGATCCGCCGCGGCCCCCGCTCTGCCAGCGCGTTGATCACATCCTTCCCCGCACCGGCCCGCGGTGGATCCAGCACCACCACATCCGGTGCGGTAGACGGCTGTTCGACAATCCACCGCTCCACCCGCTCGGCCCGCAACTCCACCGCCCCCAGATCCCGCAGCGCCGCTTGCCCTTCGCTCACAGCGGTCCGCGAGAACTCCACCCCGTGCACCGCCCCGCCCGCACCGACCCGATCCGCCAACCGCGCCGCGAAAACGCCGACCCCGCAATACAGATCCCACGCCAGTGCCCCGGCCGCCGCATCCGCCCACTCCCCCACCACATCCGAATAACACTGCGCCGCACCGAAATGCGGCTGCCAGAACCCGGTAGCCGACAGCTCCCACCGCCGCCCCGACACATACTGAACAGCCCGCCCACTCCCCTCGACCACCCGCTCGTCCCGCGCACTGTGCGCCGCCGCCCGCCGAGCAGCCGTACTCCGCCGATCCCCGCCCCCGTGCCGATCCCGCCGCCGGCCACCACCCTGCGCGCCGCGCCGCGAGCCGTGCCCGCCCCGATCCTCTTCCGGCGGAGCCAGTTCGACGATATGCCGCACCCCATCCCCATCCACGGCCACCACGAGATCCGCCCCCGGAGTCCACTCCCGCTCCGCGATCCCCGCCATGGCCCCCGCCATCGGCTGCGGACACCGCAGATCAGCGATCACCTCCGTCCCCCGATACTTGTGCACCCCGGCCCGCCCCTGCGCATCGACCACCAGCCGCACCCGCGACCGCCACCCGCCCGAATGCGCCAGCGGCGCAGTGCCGCCCGTGCCTCCCGAGACATCACCGATGCCGCGCACAGCGAAGCCGACTCCCCGCGCGACACCACCCACACCCAACCCGGCGCGCCGCGGACCAGGCCCGCTACCGGGCGCACCCGGCCCCCGACCGGATCCGGTACCCGCCCCGCCGGACTCACGCAGCGGCGCGCCACCGTAACCAGCAAGCGCTGGAATCTCCTCGACCACGAACTCGGGTTCCCAGTCCGCGAGCCGCCGCAGCTGCTCAGCCACCACCGCGGCCTTCAACGCCCGCTGCGCCTCCGGTGTGGCAAAGGAGAAGTCGCAACATCCAGCACCACCGGGCCCCGACACCGGACACGTCGCCGGCACCCGATCAGCCGACGCCTCCAGAATCTCGACCGCGTCAGCCCGGCAGAACGACCCACCCCGATCCTCGGTGACAACCGTCCGCACCAACTCCCCGGGCAGCCCGTGCCGCACGAACAGCACTCGCCCTTCGTACCGCGCCACGCAGAACCCACCGTGCCCGGGCGGTCCGAGCCGAACGTCGACAGTCGTTCCGCGCCAATCCGCTCCGGAGCTCACACCAACACCTTTCGGGACACGCGCATACGCCGCCGCACACCGATATCCGGCCCGCCCACCGCGATGACATCGATTGACGCAGAACAGCTCCGAACGCTCTCGGTTCGTGGCCGCGGCCACACCGCACCGCATGCCGCCGCGCCCGGTGTGGCTGCGCTCGCCACTGATTCCTGACCGATCGCGTCGGCCCGGTGCGCGGGCGGCGTGCCGGAGGAGTCCGGCGCGGTTACGCCGGGCGCACTCGAGTGGCGATGACTCACGCGTCGTCTCCGAAGCCGCGGCGAACGGAGCCGGGGGCGTTGACGGTGCGGAGTTGGGCGGCTTTGGCGGAGGAGGTGAGCTGCCAGGGGACGCTGGTGACCATGACGCCGGGTTCGAAGAGGAGGCGGCCCTTGAGGCGGAGGGCGGACTGGTTGTGCAGGAGTTGTTCCCACCAGTGGCCGACCACGTATTCGGGAATGAAGACGGTGACCACGTCGCGGGGCGCGTCCTTGCGGAGGCGCTTGACGTAGTCGATCACCGGCTTGGTGATTTCGCGGTAGGGGGACTCGATCACCTTGAGCGGCACCGCGATATCGCTGGTCTCCCATTCGCGGACCAGGGCGCGGGTGTCGGGCTCGTCGACATTGACCGTAATGGCCTCGAGG
Source organism: Nocardia sp. IFM 10818 (assembly GCF_054655275.1). Lineage (NCBI taxonomy): Bacteria > Bacillati > Actinomycetota > Actinomycetes > Mycobacteriales > Nocardiaceae > Nocardia > Nocardia sp. IFM 10818. The sequence goes on along the minus strand of NZ_BAAHJH010000001.1, from coordinate 3,004,037 downwards.
GTGTCGGGGCGGGTGGCGCGGGCGTAGGCGAGGGCGCGCTTGGTCGGCAGGTGCAGCTTGGACACCAGCACGATGGAGTGGGTGCGGCTGGGCAGGACGCCGTCCCATTCGGATTCGTCGAGTTCGTGCGCCACCGTGTCGTAGTGGCGGCGAATCATCTTCATGAGCACGAAGATCCCGGCCATGGTGACGATGGCGATCCAGGCGCCGGCCAGGAACTTGGTGACGAGCACGATGACCAGCACGGTGGCGGTCATGGTGAGGCCGATGGCATTGATCACCCGGGAGCGCTTCATGCGCGCCCGCTGCGCCGGATCGGTCTCGGTGCGCAGCAATCGGGTCCAGTGCCGCAGCATGCCCGTCTGGCTCAGCACGAACGATACGAACACGCCGACGATGTAGAGCTGGATGAGCTTGGTCACCTCGGCCCCGAACAGGACCACGAACGCGATGGCGGCCCCGGCCAGGAAGAGAATGCCATTGCTGAACGCCAGCCGGTCACCGCGAGTGTGCAACTGGCGCGGCAGGAATCGGTCCTGCGCCAGGATCGAGCCCAGCACCGGAAAGCCGTTGAAGGCGGTATTGGCGGCCAGCACCAGGATCAGCGCCGTGACGATGGTGATGAAGTAGAACCCGGCCGGGAAGCCCTGGAACACCGCATCGGCCAGCTGTGCGATGAGCGTCTTCTGCTCGTAGCCCGCGGGCGCGCCGATCAGGTCGGAGGTGTTGTGCGCGTACACCACGCCCACCTTCTGGGTGAGCACGATCATGCCCATGAACAAGGTGATGGCGATCCCGCCGAGCAGCAGCAGTGTGGTCGCGGCATTGCGGGATTTGGGTTTGCGGAAGGCGGGAACGCCATTGCTGATGGCCTCCACACCCGTGAGCGCCGCACAGCCGGAGGAGAACGCGCGGGCGATGAGGAACACGAGGGCGATTCCGAACAGATGCTCTTCCTCGGCCTTCAACTCGAATCCGTAGGACTCGGCGTGCACCTGCTCGCCCAGCAGCCCGATGCGGGTGAATCCCCACAGCAGCATGGCGAACATGCCGATCATGAAGGCGTAGGTGGGGATGGCGAACATGGTCCCGGATTCCCGCACGCCGCGCAGGTTCATGGCGGTGAGGATCACAATGGCCACCACCGCGAACAGCACCTTGTGCGTGGCCACGAACGGAATGGCCGAGCCGATATTGGATGCCGCCGACGAAATCGACACCGCCACGGTGAGCACGTAATCCACCAGCAGCGCACTGCCCACCGTCAGGCCCGCGGTCGGCCCGAGGTTCTTGGTCGCCACCTCGTAGTCGCCGCCGCCGGACGGGTACGCGTGCACGTTCTGCCGGTAGCTGGCCACCACCACCGCCATCACCAGCGCCACCGCGATGCCCACCCAGGGCGCGTACACGTACGCCGACAGCCCGGCCATCGACAGCACCAGGAAGATCTCCTCGGGCGCGTACGCCACCGACGACAAGGCGTCGGACGCGAACACGGGGAGCGCGATCCGTTTGGGGAGCAGCGTGTGCCCCAGCGAATCACTACGGAAGGGGCGGCCCACCAGCATTCGTTTGGCAGCCGTCGTCAACTTCGACACTTTAGGCAGCATAAGGGAGCCCGGGACCACTCGCGTCCACGGCGCGGCGCGTGGCAGGTGACGTCGTACCGTGGGATGTGAGCAGTGTGACTTTTGCCCCTTCCGGTTTGAGTCAGGACCGGAGGGGGAAAGTGCCTCGGGAAAAACTCGAACGGTACGGTTGCTGCCCGGACAAGCAACCAGACCGCACATACGGTTTTCGGGAATGGGGTTCGCACGGTGTACGTAGTGATCATGGGGTGTGGACGAGTGGGATCCTCACTCGCGCGCGCCCTGGTCCGCATCGGCCACGAGGTCGCGGTGATCGATCAGAACTCCAGCGCCTTCCTGCGCCTGGGCCGCGATTTCCCGGGCCTGTGCGTCACCGGCGTCGGCTTCGACCGGGATGTGCTGACCCGCGCCGGAATCGAGAAGGCCGGCGCGTTCGCCGCGGTCTCCTCCGGCGACAACTCCAACATCATCTCCGCCCGCGTGGCCCGCGAGACCTTCGGCGTGGAGCGCGTGGTGGCTCGCATCTACGACGCCAAGCGCGCCGCGGTCTACGAGCGCCTGGGCATTCCGACCATCGCCACCGTGCCGTGGACCACCGACCGGTTCCTGCGCACCCTGGTCTCGGATCAATCCACCACCACCTGGCGCGATCCCACCGGCACCGTGGCGGTCACCGAGCTCGTCCTGAACGAGGAGTGGTACGGGCGCACGGTGAAGTCCCTGGAAAGCGCCATCGGCGCGCGCGTGGCCTTCCTCATCCGCTTCGGGCAGGGCGTACTGCCCAATGGCAAGACCATGCTGCAGGCCGATGACGTCGTCTACATCGCCGCCACGTCCGGCACGGTCGGCGAGGCCGTCGCCCTGGCCGGTAATCCCCCCGCGAGCGAGGACTGATCATGAAGGTAGCCATTGCGGGCGCCGGCGCCGTCGGCCGATCCATCGCCCAGGAACTGCTGCGCGGCGGTCATGCGGTCATGCTGTTGGAACGACGACTCGATCACATCGATCCGGCCAGCGCGCCCACCGCGGTGTGGACCCACGCCGACGCCTGCGAGCTGGAGACGCTCGAAGAGGCGGGCCTGGAAACCTATGACGTCGTCATCGCCGCCACCGGCGACGACAAGGTGAATCTGGTGTTCAGCCTGCTCGCCAAGACCGAATTCGGGGTCGGGCGCGTGGTGGCGCGGGTCAACGATCCGCGCAACGAATGGCTGTTCGACACCTCGTGGGGCGTCGATGTCGCCGTGTCGACACCGCGACTGCTGGCCTCGCTGGTCGAGGAGGCGGTGTCGGTGGGTGATCTGGTGCGGCTCATGACCCTGCGCCAGGGTCAGGCCAACCTGGTCGAGATCACCCTGCCCACCGATACGCCCTTGGCGGGCAAGGCCGTCGGCAAGCTGAAGCTGCCGCGCGACGCCGCCCTGGTGACCATCCTGCGCGGCGGGCGGGTCATCGTGCCGCAGGCCGACGATCCCCTCGAAGGCGAGGACGAGCTGCTGTTCGTGGCCTCCGTGGAAGCCGAGGACGATCTGCGGAAGGCCCTCGGCGTCAACGGTTTCGGAACTCCGGTCGGCGCGGGCGCCTGAGGTTCGGCGCCTCCGACCGGCATTACGAGGCGGCCCGCAGTTCGGCGCGCAGCTTGTTCAGCGCCCGGTGCTGCATCACCCGGACCACGCCCGGGCTGGTGCCGATGGCCTCGGCGGTCTGCGCCGCCGTCCACCCCAGCACGATGCGCATGACCAGCACCTCACGGTGGGTCGGCGCCAGCACCTTCATGAGTTCCCGCGTGGCACGGCGGGTTTCGGACGCCAGCGCCCGCTCCTCCGGTCCGGCCTCGGTCTCCGGGGTGTCCGGGAACTCCGCCACCGGATAGGCCGGGTGCAGCTGCGCCCGGCGGAACGCGTCGGCGACCTTGTTGGCCGAGATGCCGTACACGAACGCCAGGAACGACTTGCCCTGATCCCGGTAGCGCGGGATGGCCTGCACGGTGGCCAGGCAGATCTCCTGTGCCACATCGTCGGCCGTCACGTGCAGATGCGCCGAGCCGCCCATGCGCGCCGCGCAGTAGCGGCGCACCAGCGGGTAGACGATCTTGAGGATCTCCGACACCGCCTCCCGGTCGCCACCCGCGGCCGGGCCGATCAGCCTGTCCAATTCCGCGGCCGCGCGCCGGGATTCCGACGTCGCCGCGCTGTTCTTGTTTCCCCGCCCCGCCTGGTGCCGGCGTGCGGCCGCACTCTGCGTCGTCGCACCGCGCCCCACGCCACGGTCCTGCGACTCCGCCACTGCCTTGCCGTCGGTAACCAACTCCCCGATCCTTTCGCCGTTTCGTCTCATGACGATCGTGCTTTGATCGAGGCCCCCGAAATAGACACCCCAGGGGTGGGTGTGCCACCCCCTCTTCACCCCTGATACCCCCGAAGGTGTTGCGCGGTGGCAGTTTAACGCGATAAAGCGCCGATGACGGTCAGTTCGCGGCGGATTCGGCGGACCTGGAGGCGGGCAAATGGCCCGCTCGGCGCACCGCCCACACCGTCACCACCAACGCCACCGCCGTGAGCGGCCAGCCCATGCCGATGCGGGCCGCGGCCAGCCAGCCGGTGCTGTCGGCGTCGTAGAGGTGGTTCTGCACCAGATACCGGGCGGCGAACACCACCGCCCACACCGCGGTCGCCAGATCGTAGAGCCGCACGGCGCGGCGGTCGGAGCGCCAATCGTGGCCGTGCCCGTTCAGCACGCCCCAGATGACGCCGGCCAGCGGCCAGCGAACCAGCAGCGACACCAGGAACACGCCCGCGTACACGAGGCTGGCGTAGATGCCGAACAGGAAGAAACCCTTGGCCTCGCCCATGCGATAGGCGATGAACGCGCACACGCCGACACCCAGGAATCCGGAAATGGCCGGCTGCACCGGATCCTTGCGGATGATGCGCCACACCAGAATCGCCGTAGCAACCCCCAGGGCGGCCCAGATGGCCGTGGTGAGCCCGCGCCAGGTATTGACCGGCACGAAGACCAGTACGGGCAGTGAGGAGTAGATCAGGCCGCTGAAACCGCCGAGCTGTTCGAGCAGGGTCTGCTCCGCCGCCTCCTCGCGGGCCTCCTCGATCTCCTCGGCGAGCAGTTCGCGTTCGGCCTCGGCCAGTCCGGACTCCAGCAGCGCGGAGCCTTCCAGCTCGGCGGGGCTGTCGGGGGGCTCGTCTTTCGCAAGGCGGCCGGTGCGGCCCTCGTCATTGCTGCTGGCAGATATCGGCATAGGTGTCAGGAGCTCTCGCGGAGTTCGTAGTAGGGGTTGAAGATGACCTTGCCGCCGGCGCGTTCGCCGATGCGGCCGCGGACCAGGATACGGCGTCCCGGCTCGATTCCGGGGATGCGGCGGCGGCCGATCCAGACCAGCGACACGCTGTCGGTGCCATCGAAGAATTCGGCTTGGATCTCCGCGCCCGCCGACTTGGGACAGGCCTCGACACTCCGGAGCCGGCCCAGCATGGTGACTTCCTCACCCCGCCGGCATTGCGATGCGTGACAGGCGCCCGACGCTTCCGACGTCTCGGCCAGCTCCTCCGCATCCAGACGATCCAGGTCCTCGGTCAATCGGCGGCTCAGCCGCCGGAAATAGCCCGAGGGTGTGTCCTTCCCACCCGTGGATGGCATCTCGCACGCTCTCCCATAGAGCAGACGGCGTGGGTCTCACGTCGTTGTTTCTTTCCACACGCCTGGGTGGGTTCGTCACCCGAAGGAGGCTGTGGCCGTACACCGCCACTGTAGAGGGGTCGGCCCGCACCCGCCATCCGCGCCCGTCGCAGTACGCTCGGCCGGTGCCCGATCTACCACTTCCGGCGGCCGACCTCGCGCGCCCGCGAATTGCCGTCGCCTTGCCCGGGACCGGCTCCGATGCCCATTTCGCCGCGCGTGCCTTCGGACCGGCCTGCGCCGCAATGGAAATCACATTTCTGCCGGTGGATCCGGACCCGCGGCGGGTCATCGGCAGCTATCGCGACGCCCTGGATCGGGCCGCGGCGGACGGACCGGTGGTGATCGCGGGCATCTCGCTGGGCGCGGCGGTGGCCGTGGAATGGGCCGCCGAGCGCCCGGAAGCGGTCGCGGGCGTGGTGGCGGCGCTGCCCGCCTGGACGGGTGCGGACACCACCGGCTGCCCGGCCGCGCTGAGCGCCGCCGCCACCGCCGCGGCCCTGCGCGCGGACGGGCTCGAGGCCGTCATCGACGGTATGCGCGCGTCCAGCCCGGCCTGGCTCGCGGAGGCGCTCACGCGCTCGTGGCGGTCCCAATGGCCGGATCTGCCCGCGGCTTTGTCGGAGGCGGCCGCCTATCGCTGGCCGGAGGCCGAGGTGCTGGCGGGCATTGCGGCGCCGGTGTCGATCGTCGGCGCGATCGATGATCCGGTGCACCCGTTCGAGGTGGCGAAGCAGTGGGCCGCGCTCATTCCCGGGGCCGACCTGCACTCCATCACCCTCGGCGAGCTGGGCGCGGACCCCTCGGTGCTGGGCGCGCGGGGCATTGCGGCGCTGTTCGCGCGCGGCGCCGAAACCGTCTGACGGTCGAATCCCCCGAAATCCCCCAGAGCTCCCCGAATCCCCCGGATAGCAAACGACCTTCGCTTCCCACCGGAGGCGAAGGTCGTTCTTCTAGTTGAGCCCCAGCTGCTGCATGGCCGAGCCGTCGGCGCCGCGGCGTGGCGGCTCCTGGGACTGGGTGGGAATCCCCGGCTGCGGCCCGCCCTGCATGGCGGCCAATTGCGCGGCCACGGCCTGCTGCTGCGCCTGCAACTGCTGCTGATGCGCGGCGGCCAGCTGATCGGCCAGCTCCTGCGGCAGCACCACCGGCAGCGGCTCGCGCACCGGCAGCGGCTCGTCACCGCGGCGGACCACGGTCTCACCGAGAATCGCGCGCGCCGCGGTCACCAGCGGCTGGCCCTCGTCGGCCGCGCCGGACGGGCCGGCCGCGACCAGGCGCACCATCCAGCGGTATCCGTCCACGCCGATGAAGCGCAGATCCGCGCCCTCGGTGACGGCGTGCAGCTCACGGCCCCACGGACCGTTCTGCACCGACACCTGGGCGCCGTCCTTGCGCAGGGTGTCGGCGAGATCGGCCGCGACCGAACGCCATTGGCCCGCGGTCTTGGGCGCGGCGTACGCGGCCACGGTGATGCGGCCGTGCTGGGTGGCCAGGTGCACCGCCTGCGGCGCGCCCTCGGGGGTCATCTCGACCTGCAGTTGCCCGCCCGGCGGGACCGGCAGGATGACCGAGCCCAGATCCAGTCGCTGATCGGCGATGGCGGCCAAGCGGTCGGCGACATCCTCGTAGTTGTGCGGGCCCATGCGCGGCGAATCGTCGCCGGACGGAGCGCGCAGCTCGTACTCCGTCTCGTCGTAGTCCGCATCGTCGTACTCGTCTGCCTCGTACTCGGATTCGTCGTACTCGTCGTATTCGTCGTAGTACTCGTCGTCGTACTGCTGCGCGGGTTCCTCCGCGCCACCCTTGCGCTTCTTTCTACCGAACATCCCTCATGCCTCCTTGCCGGCCGCTCGACCCGACTCCGGGGTCAGGCTGGCGTGCCCACCGCTCGATCCGTATCCTCCTGCGCCCCGCTCGGTTTCGTCGAGCGAGCCGACCTCCACGAAGTCGACCAGCTCCACCTTCTGCACCAGCAGCTGGGCGATCCGGTCGCCGCGCCGGAGCTCGATGGGCGTGCGCGGATCGTGATTGATCAGGCACACCTTGATCTCGCCCCGGTAGCCGGCGTCGACCGTGCCGGGGGTGTTGACGACCGAAAGCCCGGCCTTGGCAGCCAAACCCGACCGCGGGTGGATCAGTCCCACGGTCCCGATCGGGAGCGCGACCGCGATGCCGGTGCCCACCAGCACCCGCTCCCCCGGTTCGATGATGACGTCCTCGGTGGTGCACAGGTCCACGCCCGCGTCGCCTTCGTGGGCGCGCGTCGGTACGGGGATGCCGGGATCGAGCCGCAGCAGGGGGATGGATGGAATACCGGTCACGTACGCCGAGCCTACGCGCTCACCACCGCACACCTTGACTTAGTCTGATGACGTGTCCGACCAGCCCCCTCAGGTGACCATGGAACCTCAGCAGCAGACCACCGCCCGCTACACCGAGCGCCTCTGGGTGCCGCTGTGGTGGTGGCCGGTGGCATTGGGCGTCGCCGGTTTGATGGCGGCCGAAATCCACATGGGCGCACCCGGTTTGCGCGCCTGGCTGCCGTACGCGGTGTTGTTCCCGGTGGCGGTCTGGGTGCTGCTGTGGATGTCGCGGCACAAGGTGGAGGTGGTGCCCGACTCGGCCGGCACCCCGGAACTGCGCGTGGATCGCGCCCACCTGCCCGCCACCTTCGTGGCCCGGGCGGCGGCGGTGCCGGCCAGCGCGAAGAGCGCGGCGCTGGGCCGCCAACTCGACCCGGCCGCCTATGTCCAGCATCGGGGCTGGGTGGGCCCCATGGTGTTGCTCGTCCTCGATGATCCCGACGATCCGACCCCGTACTGGCTGGTCAGCACGCGTCATCCCGACAAGATCATGGCAGCGCTGGGTCTCTGAGGTATCCGCCGGGCCGCGCTGCGAGACCCGGCAAGATCCTGACCGCGCTCGGCGTACCGAGCGCGGGCTGTCGGATATACCTTCTTCAGGGCTGTGCGCCTGGGCTCAGGCCGCGCAGTCCATGCAAATCAGCTGACCGCCCGCTTCGCTGGCGAGCCGGCTGCGGTGGTGCACCAAGAAGCAGCTCGAGCAGGTGAACTCGTCGGCCTGCTTCGGGATCACCCGAACCGAGAGCACCTCCTCGGACAGGTCCGCGCCGGGAAGCTCGAACGACTCCGCGGTATCGGATTCGTCGATATCCACGACGGCGGACGCGGCCTCGTTGCGACGAGCCTTCAGCTCCTCGAGCGAGTCCTCCGACACTTCGTCGGTTTCACTGCGCCGCGGTGCGTCATAGTCGGTTGCCATGTCGTCTTCCCCTCGTCCTTACTCCGTATATCCCGGACCGGCGCACCTGTGCCCGGTTCCTGCTGGAACCGTGCGCGGGTGTGCCGCCCCGCCCGTGGCGTACGTCACGCGTACGCCGGTCACCGATCGGGCCGGATGCATCAGTTCCGCACCGGATCGCGCTCGGTCAACGCAGGGCATGCCCTCGTTGTTCCCGAAATCGACCCCCCGATTCAACCCGGGCGATACGATCTGGGCCGCCAGACAATAGCGGACCCCTGCGCAAAAGTCGCAATCAAAACACTCGCGACTCGAAACTGAGGGGCAATCGTCACCCGCGAGGTAACACTCCGAGACCTTCGCCGGACTTACCGAGACCTTTCGCGCGTTGACCGCGACGTTTTCGTAGAGTGATGGCGTGGTTTCACTGATCACCCAAGGCAAGTCGACCGATCCCCGCAGCGGGCGGCCGTTCATCCGGCGACGGTGGGAGCCGTGGGCGGCCATGGTGGGCGTCATAGCCTTGATCTGCGCCGGAGTGTGGTTTCGCGCACTGACGCAGACCGAGGCCGATACCGGAGCGATCGCCTGTAACTCGCCCAGCCCGGCCGCGAGCGCCTCCTCCACCGCGGCCGTGCCGCTCGGACAGCGGGTGTCGCCGTCACGGTTACGTGATGTGGAGCCGGCCGCGCTGGCGCAGGCCAAGGTGCGGGTGTTCAATGCCAACGGGCAGCGCGGGCAGGCCGCGCACGTGGCCTCCGAACTGGGCGATCTCGGCTTCGCGAGCGCGCCGGATGTGCAGGTCGGCAATGATCCGGTCTATGTGAACGGTGATCTGGAGTGCGCGGGGCAGATCCGCTTCGGCGTGAACGGCCGTCCGGCGGCGGCGTCGGTGCAGTTGGTCATGCCGTGCGCGGAGCTCATCGAGGATGCGCGCACCGACGACAGCGTGGATCTGGTGCTGGGGTCGCTGTTCCGTGATCTGCGGCCGAGCACCGATGCCGAGGAGGTGCTGCGGTCGCTGAAGAATCCGACGCCCGGCAGCGCGCCCGCCATCGACTCCAAGCTGCTCGAGGCCGCCCGGCACGCCAAGTGCTGAAAACCGCAGTGCCCGAAACCAATCCGTGAATCGCCGCGCCCGTCTCGGGCGCGGCGATTACTTTTCGGCCACCCCGGGCCGTCTACCCGGGTGTCACGGTTGCGGGATAGGGGTGGTGACATCCAGGCGTTCGAACAGACCAATCAGTTCGTCCGCGATTCCGGGGGCCGCGGCCACCACCAGCTCCCCCGCCGCGCCCGGCGAATCCGGTGCGGGCACGCGCACGTGCGCGCCCGCCTCGGCGGCGATGAGCGCGCCCGCGGCCCAGTCCCACAGGTTCAGGCCGTGCTCGTAGTGGGCGTCCACCCGGCCCTCGGCCACCATGCACAGATCCAGGGCCGCCGAGCCGATCCGGCGGATATCGCGGACATGGGGCAACACCTGGGCGACCAGTTCGCCCTGCCGGGTGCGGCGCGCGTTGCCATAGGCGAAGCCGGTGGCCACCAGGGCCATGGCCGCCGACTCGACCTCGTTGCAGCGCAAGGCGATCGGCTCCGAGCCCGGGGCGCTGCGATGCGCGCCCCGGCCCAGCCCGGCGCTGTAGGTGACGCCGTGCGCCACATCGGCCACGGCCCCGGCGACCGAGCGGCCGCCGCGCACGGCCGCCACCGAGACCGAGTAGGCGGGGATGCCGTAGACGAAGTTGACGGTGCCGTCGATGGGGTCGACCACCCAGTGCACGGCGTCCGGGTCGGCGGCCAGGGTGCCGCCGTCCTCCTCCCCCAGGACGTGGTCGCCGGGGCGTAGCTCGGCCACCAGCTTCCGAACCAACTGTTCGGTCTCGGTGTCGACTATGGTCACCGGGTCGGTCGGGGTGCTCTTGGACCGCACGGCGTCGGTCTCGCGCGCGCCCGGGCCGAAAACCTGGGGCCGGCGCTCGCGCACATGGGCGGCGGCGGTCTCGGCCAGATGCACCGCTACGCGCCGTAGTTCGGCGATCTCGGCCCCCTCGGCGGTCGGGGTGGTGTTCGATGCGGTGGAAGTGAAATCGGATTCCGGCACGAGGTCCATCGCAGCACAGATCCGGCACGGCGCGCATTAGGCTTGTCGTGCACGACACAGCTCATCAGGGAGAACGAGGAGTCTTCATGGCCGCTCGGGGGCAGGCATTCGGGATCGACATCGGTGGTAGCGGTGTCAAGGGTGGCTTGGTCGATCTGGGCACCGGGGATCTCGTGCACGAGCGCATCAAGATTCCGACCCCGCAGCCGTCGACCCCGAACGCGGTGGCGGAGACGGTGGCGAAACTGGTGGCCCAGGCCGAATGGGATGGACCGGTCGGCATCACCTTGCCGAGCGTGGTCATCGACGGCGTGGTCCGCACGGCCGCCAATATCGACAAGAACTGGATCGGGACCGACGCGCGCAATCTGTTCTCCGAAGCCCTGGGCGGGCGCGAGGTGACGGTGCTCAATGACGCCGACGCCGCGGGACTCGCCGAGGACCGCTACGGCGCGGCAAGAGATCTGACCGGGTTGGTGGTGCTGCTCACCTTCGGCACCGGGATCGGATCGGCTGTGATGTACCACGGCACGCTGGTGCCCAATACCGAACTCGGGCACATGGAAGTCGGGGGTATGGAGGCCGAGCACCGGGCCGCCGCCTCCATCAAGGACCGCGACGAGCTGACCTACGAGCAGTGGGCCGCGGAGGTCTCCAAGGTGCTGGTCACCATTGAAAACCTGTTCTGGCCGAATGTGTTCGTGGCCGGTGGCGGCATCAGTCGTGACTACCGCGAATGGATTCCCTTGCTCACCAACAGAACCCCGGTCGTCGCGGCCGATCTGAAGAACACCGCCGGCATCGTCGGCGCCGCGATGGCCGTGTCTGCCGGTATCGCGCCATGAGCATGCTGGTTCGATCGTTACAATGGAACAGTCCGGCGGTGAGCCGGTGAAACCAACCCGGCACTCGCGCCGGTTCCCCCCGACAGACCGCTCCGCCGGATTGACTCTGGCGTGACGCCGCACGAGACCGTCACGAAAGGGCGTACGTGGTAGCCACGAATACCCGAGAGACCGCCGACTCGGCCGAAGCCGCCGATTCAGCAGACACCACCGCAGCACGGCCGGTCAAGAAGGCTGCCGCCAAGAAAGCCCCGGCCAAGAAGGCCGCGGCGAAGAAGGCCGCGGCCAAGAAGACCGCCGCCAAGAAGGCGCCCGCCAAGGCGGCCAAGGCCACCAAGGCCGCGGCGAAGAAGGCGAGCCCCAAGAAGGCCGACGGCGGCCCCGAGGGCGACGTCGAGGAGATCGGCGACGACGAGTCGCTGGAACTCGACGATCTCGGTGATATCGACGTCGACGACGTCGAGCTCGGCGACGATGACGTCGAGATCGCCGACGACGAGGAGGAAGAGGCCGAAGAGGTCGAGGCGGAAGCCGAGGCCGAGGAGGCCGAGGAGCCCTCCGAGAAGGACAAGGCCTCCGGCGACTTCGTCTGGGACGAAGAGGAATCCGAGGCGCTGCGGCAGGCCCGCAAGGACGCCGAGCTGACCGCCTCGGCCGACTCGGTGCGCGCCTACCTCAAGCAGATCGGCAAGGTCGCGCTGCTCAATGCCGAGGAGGAGGTCGAGCTCGCCAAGCGGATCGAGGCCGGCCTCTACGCCACGGAGAAGATGCGCGAGCTCACCGAGAAAGGTGAGAAGCTGCCGGTGCAGGCGCGCCGTGATCTGAATTGGATCATGCGCGACGGCAACCGCGCCAAGAACCACCTGCTCGAGGCCAACCTCCGCCTGGTCGTCTCGCTCGCCAAGCGCTACACCGGCCGCGGCATGGCGTTCCTGGACCTCATCCAGGAAGGCAACCTGGGCCTGATCCGCGCGGTCGAGAAGTTCGACTACACCAAGGGCTACAAGTTCTCGACCTACGCCACGTGGTGGATCCGCCAGGCCATCACCCGCGCCATGGCCGACCAGGCCCGCACCATCCGCATCCCCGTGCACATGGTCGAGGTCATCAACAAGCTCGGCCGCATCCAGCGCGAACTCCTCCAGGACCTGGGCCGCGAGCCCACCCCCGAAGAGCTCGCCAAGGAAATGGACATCACGCCGGAAAAGGTGCTGGAAATCCAGCAGTACGCCCGTGAGCCCATCTCCCTGGACCAGACCATCGGCGACGAAGGCGACTCCCAACTCGGCGACTTCATCGAAGACTCCGAAGCAGTCGTCGCCGTCGACGCGGTCAGCTTCACGCTGCTCCAGGACCAGCTCCAGTCGGTCCTCGAGACCCTGTCCGAACGCGAAGCCGGCGTAGTCCGCCTCCGCTTCGGCCTCACCGACGGCCAGCCCCGCACCCTGGACGAAATCGGCCAGGTCTACGGCGTCACCCGCGAACGCATCCGCCAGATCGAGTCCAAGACCATGAGCAAGCTCCGCCACCCGAGCCGCTCCCAGGTCCTGCGCGACTACCTGGACTAGCGATCACCCCGAGAACGGGCCTCTGAGCTGCAGCTCAGAGGCCCGTTCTCGTATCTGATCCCACCCGGCGTTCACAACATGCTGTTGCGCATCAGCTGTTGCCGGTGCCGGCGCTGCAGTTCGAACAGCTCGGCATCGGAGTAGCGCGTCCAGTCCCCCTTGGCGGCGAACTTGGGGCGCAGCGCGCGAATCTGGTCCGCACACCACAGCACCTCCGCCTCGAGCGCCCGCGAATCCGAGCAGCCGGGCCATAGCGGCGACACGGTGATCGAATGGATCGCGTGCCGGTTTCCGGACATGGAGACGACGGCCTTGCCGTACTGCGTGGCAGCTCCGCGGACCAGATAGTCACTGTCCGATTGGAGGTCGTCGTGCACCCGGCAGTACTTGTTCCAGGTAGTGGTCTCCAGCAGCATGATCGCCTGCTCCCGAGCGGACAGATACCACCCATCAGCGGCGCCGTCCGCGGCCGAATGCCGACCATCGTGTTCGTTCAGTGCCCGCGAGTACGCCTCGAACAGCTCACAACCAACCTCTTTCGACGGCACCCGATCACGCCACTCGGAACTGAATTCCAGACGGATCGGCAGCCTGCTGCCATCCAACGTCATGGTGACGAACGGACCGGCACCCCCTGACGGGAACGGAACAACAGACAGCGCCCGACCAGATTCAGCGGACGGCGACGCCGACACCGCGAAACTAGATTCCTGTCGCAGCGGTGCCGAACTCACGTTCACCGTAACCGAAACCGACACGGTCACCGTCGATTCCCGGTCGTCTACATAGCCGTCGACGTCTCTGATCACCATGACGAATCCAACCTCTGCACACCCACTGATCGGCGCACCGTATCAGATCCGGAACCGATAGAACGAAGCCTCAGTCAACTGCGATGCCGATCGACGCATGCGTCTTCAGTTGCCAGTCAAAGATATTGGGCGATCCGAAACACCATCGACCGGGAACTGATGGCGGACCCTCCTCGGCCTTCACCGCCACCAGTTCCCGGTCGATGTCCTTTCACATGTTCTGTGCCGCAGGCGGCCTCGCCGTCCGCCACTTCGCCCTGGCGGGTTCGGTCAGACTGGATCGCTGTGCCCTCCGGCGCGAACCTCAACTGATCGTGGATCTGACCCGCCATCCCCGCAGCAGTGACGAAATCCATGACATCAACGTTGTCCAGGCCCAGCTCCCCGCCCACCCGCGGAGGAATGGTGAAGTCCAGGACCTCCGACCGCAACTCCAAAACGGCACCCTTCGAGATCAACCCACCCGCACTCCAACGTCTCCTCGGCCACATCCAGCATCCACACACCATCCACGGAATCGAAGAAGATGTCTCCGAACGGCGACATGAGGGGCGCAATGAGCAGCTACGCGCCGGTCGCCGTGGTCCTCGAGACCGATCCGTCAACGCTATCCAGCCCAGAAGCCGATGAGATCCTTGTTGGCGGCGTTGGATTCGCGGAACCACTCGACGATGCAGTCGGCGTAGCCGCCGTGGTCGTCGGGTCCTGCGGCGATGGTCTCCCACTCGGCCAGTTGTTCCGCGCAGCTTTCCTTTCCGATATGACCCCAACCGTTCTCCTCGGTGGATGGGAACGGATCCTCGCCGTCCATGTTGCTGGCCAGACCCAGGATCACATCGGGAAGCCTGTCATAGCCGAACCAGAAGCTCGCATCGCCTATGGCCCGGCCAAGGTCTTCACAGATCAATTCCAGCGCTGAGATGTAGGCGTGGGCGTGGTGCTCGTCGAAGGGGCCGCCTTCGAAGATCGTCCGCAACGCCTGCGGCTGCTGTACCTCCTCGCAGAGATCGCACTCTTCACAGTCAGGACCCTCGCAGTCAGGAAGATCGCACAGTTCGCAGCAGCCAACTTCCGGATCATGATCCGGACGCTCGGCAAGCAACCGGTTCAGGAACTCTTCGTCCTTGGATCCGATGACCGCCTCGACCTCTGCCAAATCGACAAGGTATACGTGCAAGATATGTGACACGACGCGAATCCTAACCAGCCACAGTGACACTCAGGCCGACAAAGCCAAGCCGCCGCCCATCATGGTTTGAGGCCCTCAACTCGGCAGTTCAGTGCGTTCGGCCGGCAGCGCGGCTTGGCCGACTCGGTCCGCACGACCAGCGGCAATGTAATGCGTTCCTGGACAGTATGTGCCAAATCGAGTCGCTCGGCGATGCACGCCCACCGGTCCGGAATAATCTGAGGCATCCACCAGACCATGCACGGAACGCCGGAAAGGGCCGACTTGTCTGTCCATACCGAGGATTACCTCAACTTGGTTCGGGCCCTGCTCAGCGACTCGGCAGCACAACGGGAACGCGCTGCTGACGACGGTACGGATTGGGCCGGTAGTTACGACCAGCAGCAAGCATCGGCACTGATCCATGTTCTCCTGTGCGCGGCAGAGATCGAGACATCACCGAGTGCGGTGGAGTCCGAGTTGAACGCCGTGTGCGCGATTGTCGGTGCAGGCACGGCGAAGACAGATTTCTCGGCCCTGCTTGCCCGGATCGACCGGTCGAAACTGTCGGGTTCGGCGATTGAGCACCTCGATTCTCTGATGGGCGAATCGGAGTAGAGGCTCGTCATCGGCGCCGCCCCAGGCGCGCAGCAATAGCCCAGTGTGGCCCGTGCCCCATTGCCAGACCTCGAGGGTGCGCGAACTCGCGAAGACATGCATGGAGAGATCTTCCTACTACTGCGACCGCTCGTCGGCGACAATCCGGATGCGGTCCCGTCGTTGATCCTTCTGCGCATCGGTGCTTCCTCGATACTCGCGACCGCTTCTTGTGTATCCCGGCCCAGCGAAGAGGCGCGCTCATCGGTATGAGCGTGCGTGTCGAGTGCATCTCGATGTGAAATACCTTCGACCGGGAACTGGTGGCGGACCCTTCTCGCGCTTTGCCGCCACCAGTTCCCGGTCGCCGTCGTTTCACATGCGCCAGCGGTCAGTGCGGCCGAGTTGCTCACATCCCTTCGGCAAAGACCAGGCGCACGGTGACGCCGGACTTCCGAACTTCGCGCGCGGCACGGTATTCCGGTGAGTCGTACCAGGCCCTGATCTGATCGAGATCGGGAAACTCGAGCACAACCACACGTCCCGGCCATTCGCCCTCCTGGACCTCGGGCACGGTGGCCACGAGGTATCGCCCGCCGTATCGGCGAATCGAGGGCTCGGCCGGCTTCCAGTACGCCAAGCCAACCTGCTCGTCGTGAACCTCGGCCTCGACTACGACGTCAGGTCGTAGAGATACTGGATCTCGGTTCAAACCAGGCGGATTCGAGGGCGGCACGGGTGAGGTGGGTTGCGCGACCGGGCCGCATACTAGTACGGTCCTTCTATATAGAGCGACTGCACTAGTTGATCGCAGAGGATCGCCATGACACTTCCTCCTGGACAGCGCGCTGTCGATGGATTCCCGCGCTTCGGTACCCATTTGCATCATCCGCCGCCGGCGGTTCCCGCTGATCCGGTTATCGAGATCGGTGGAGCGGTGACCGAGAACGCCACGCTTACCCTGGCCGATCTCGCTGAGCTGCCGCGGCGGGAACTCAATGCCGACTTTCACTGTGTCGCAGGGTGGTCGGCCACCGATCTGCTGTGGGAGGGGATCTCGTTCGAGACCCTCTACCGCAAGCGGGTCGAGCCACTTCTCGACCCGCGAGCGCCCATCACCCACGTCGTTTTCGAGGGGCTCGACGGGTTCCGGTCGATCGCGGTCCTCGAGGATGTCCTGGCCGATGATGTGCTGATCGCCGACCGCCTCGACGGGCGGCCGCTCAACAGTGACCACGGCGCACCGCTGCGGCTGGTCAGCCCGGGTCAGTACGGGTTCATCAATACAAAACACCTGTGCCGCATTGAATTCCACACATCCGCGCCCCCGATTCCGGATCGCTGGTCACCCATCGTGTCGCACCCGCGGGCGCGGGTTTGGCATGAGGAACGTCACCGCTACGTACCCGGCCGCCTGGTACGCCCGATCTACCGGATGCTCATCGCACCGATCCGCAGGCTCAGTGCCCGAGGCAGCCGGGTCTAGCCCGCACAGCCGCGTTCAGAACGGCCTGGCGGGCGCGGCTCCGGCATTGCGCCACACGGTGCCGCGCCGCTCGAACTCGAACAGCTTCTCCACCGACAGCGCCACCTGCGGGCCGAAATCGCGCTCCAGCAAATACAGGCCCAGATCCAGGCCGGAGGTGACGCCGCCCGCGGTCACCAGGTCGCCGTCGTCCACGATGCGGGCATGCACGGGCCGGGCGCCGGTGGCTTCGAGTACGTCCATGCCGAGGTGATTGGTTGTCGCGCAACGGCCTTGGATGAGGCCCGCCATCGACAGCAGCACCGAACCGCCGCAGACCGCGGCCACGGTGGAGCCGGGCTGGTCTAGGGCCTGCTTCAGCAGCCCCGGCAGCGGGGTTTCGAGGCAGCGGGCCAGGATGGCCGGGATGCTGTCCTCGCCCGGCTGCGTTCCCGGCTCCGGAATGTCGCCCGCCGCACCGGGCACCACGACTATGTCCGCACGCCGGGGGTCGAATACCGTTGTGGCGCGCAGCCCCAGCGTGCCGACTCCGCCGGGAACCTCACGCTCGCCCTCGGCGGAGACGAGTTCGACCTCCAGCGCTCCGCCGGTGACCATGGCCCCGGCGCAGAAAACGTCATAGGGCCCAACGACATCCATGGGCCCGAACCCGTCGAACAACACGATCTGAGCAAGCATCCGAGTCTCCTTCTCGTTCGGTCGTCCTCGACGGTAGGGACTCGGAGACCCGCGCAGAAGTGGCGAAATCGACAGTTACCAACGGATTCTCGCCAACCTATTCTTGGCTCGTGCACACGGTGGCCGTTCTCGCCCTGGACAAGGTGATCGCATTCGACGTGGCCACTCCGATCGAGGTGTTCACCCGCGCCCGGCTCCCCGGCGGCCGTCCCGCCTACCGGATCCGGGTCTGCGCGCCGAAGCCACGGGTGGACGCGGGCCCGTTCACCCTGCACGCCCCGTGGACCCTGGACGGCCTGTCCGGCGCCGACACCATCGTCATCCCCGGCTGCACCGACCCGACCGCACCGATCCCGCAGAAGGTCCTCGCCGCCCTCCGCGGCGCCGCCGCGCACGGCACCCGAATCGCCTCGATCTGTGTGGGCGCCTTCACCCTCGCCGCGACCGGACTCCTCGACGGCCGTCGCGCCACCACCCACTGGCTGGCCGCCGGCACCCTCGCCGAGCTGTATCCGGCCATCGAGGTGGACCCGGACGTCCTCTACGTCGACAACGGGAACCTGCTCACCTCCGCCGGCGCCGCCGCCGGCCTGGACCTGTGCCTGCACATGGTCCGCCGCGACCACGGCTCCGCCGTCGCCGCCGACGCCGCCCGGCAAGCGGTCATGCCCCTGGAACGCGAAGGCGGCCAAGCGCAATTCATCATTCACGACCGTCCGCCCACCCCGCGCGGCTCCGGCTTCGAACCCCTGCTGCGCTGGATGGAGGACAACTGCGCCGCTCCCCTCACCCTCGACGACCTCGCCGCCCACGCGGGCACCAGCCCCCGCAGCCTCAACCGCCATTTCCGCGAGCAAACCGGCACCACGCCGATGCAATGGCTGCTCCGCGCCCGCGTCCGCCGGGCCCAACACCTCCTCGAAGCCACCGATCTACCCGTCGAAAGAATTGCCGCCCAAGCCGGTTTCGGCTCCCCCACCGCCCTCCGCGACCGGTTCAAACGCATTGTCGGCACCACACCCCAGGGCTACCGCACCGCCTTCGGCAGCACGAAATCCGCTGCGGGATAGATCGAAAATCGGTTGTCCGCGCGGATGCCGGTGTGGCGTCATGGAATGCGATGAAGCAGCAACGCCCGGGTACGGCCCGATCCATTACCGACGGTCTCAAACTGCACCGGCGCCTGGTGCGGTCGGGCGACGGTGTGCGCACGGTGATCACGTTGCGGCCCGGCACCCATGCCCGGTTCAGCACGAACAGGTTCCACAACACCTGGCATGTGCTGTCGGACGATCATGGGGCGCGGCTGCTGGCGCGATTGCTGTGGGGGCTGTCCTATCAGGCTCGGCCGGGCACGGTGGTGTTCATCGATCGCCGGTTCCTGGTGCCGAATCCGTTCGATGCCGATCCGGCCGACGCCATCGTGCTGGTGCCCGGCTGGTGCAGCGGCTTCGATGACGATCTGGCCCGGCAGCTGAAGGGACCGTTCCCCCGATCGAATCCGGCGGGCACCGTGCGCTGGCAGACCTTCGGCCTGGACCGGACGCTGGAACCGGCGGCGACGGACGCCTGGTGGAATGGCTATCGGCACCGCGAGCACACCAGCCATATCACCCGCCGTAAAGGGCTGCTCATCCTCGCGCCCAGCACCGCGGTAGAAGCCCGCGCATGGGCGCTACAAGCCGCTGATCTGGACACCTCGGACCGATTCGGTACCGATTACTTCTACCTCGACCGCTGGAATCGAGGACACGACGGCGAAGTCCAGGTGTTCCGGCGCTTCCGCCCCATGGTGAACGTGGCCGCCCAGGCCCGCGCGCAAGTGTTGTCGCGTGCCGACGCGCCGCGCGATCCGGCCACCCTGCGCTGGGCGGTCTGGGATGAGGCCGAAGCGGTCCGAGGCGACGCCCACCTGCGCATTCGCGAATGGCGCGGCAGCGGCCACCAACTCGGTCGCGCCGCCGCCGTCCTGCTCGCGCACGCCGAGGTGACCACGCTCGACGAGCTCGCCGATGTCGGCGCGGTCGAGGCGTACCGCCGCATGCGCGCCGCCGGTGTGAAGGGCCTGAATCGCGAGATGCTGTGGGCCATGGAGGGAGCGCTCACCTACCGTGACCGCCGCAGCATCAGCACCGAGCGCCGTCGTGAGCTCCTTGCCGCGCTCGGCGAAGAGCCTGCCGCCCAACCGATCCCGCGGCGTCACCGTGCGGCCCCGCGCCGCCGGGCCCCGCGCCGGCAACCGCGGTGAGGCGGGGCATCAGGTTTCGGTGAGGGCCAGTCGCAGGCCCAGCGCGACCAGTACCGTGCCGGTGATCCGTTCGAGCCACTGCCGCACCCGGGTGCGCGAGAAGAAGGCGCGGGCGCGGCCGACGAAGGTGGCGACGAGCAGGAACCAGCTCGCATCGACCGCCACCTGCAGCAGGCCCAGGGCCAGGGTGGTCGCGACGATATTCGCTTCCGGGGCAACGAATTGCGGATAGAACGCGAAGGCGAAGACCGCGACCTTCGGATTGGTGAGGTTGGTGAGCAGTCCGATCGAGCAGGCGCGCCAGGTCTTGGCGCGCGCGGCCTGCTCGTCCACCGCAATGTCGTCGTGGGAGCGGCGAGCCGCCCGCCAGGCCTGGAATCCGAGCCAGATCAAGACCGCCGCGCCGATGACGCGAATGACGGTGTAGGCGACATCACTCGCCGCCACCAGGGCGGACAGGCCGAAAGCCGAAGCGGCGATCCAGAAGTAGAGGCCGACCTGCATGCCGCCGATGATCGGGAGGGCGGCCCGCGTACCGCCCAGGGCGCTGCGGCGGATCACCAGGGCGGTGGTCGGGCCCGGCACCATGGCCGCCAGAAGCACGGCGATCGCGAACCCACCGAGAATCGACCAGGTCATGATTCGAGCATCGCACGAGACTCCCGGTGGTGGACGCGAACTCGCGGTCTACTTGAAGTAGGGCGCGGGCTGGACCCAGTTGAAGCCGCGGGAGACGACCGGATAGCGGTCGAGGTCGACCTGATCCAGTTGCATGCGGACCGGGCGGCCGGCGACCTGGCCGGTGAGGATGAGCCGATTCGGTTGCGGCTGCTGGTATCCGAACATCGCGATCGGGTACTGGTGGGCCAGATCCTTCGAGATCGTGATGATCTGACGGTCGGTGTCGATCCGGGCGGGGAAGGAGATCAGGGCATCGTTCATGCGCTGGACCGTGATACCGATCGGGATGTCGAAGATGATGCGCCGGAATCGGTCGTTCGCACCGAGCACCGAGGTGGACGGTGCATCGGTGTAGTCGACCAAGGCCGGCAATTGCTGGTCGGCCACCGTGTATTCGGTGACGTTCCAGATGCCGTAGAGCGGTGACTGCGGGCGGGCGGTGCCGTGGGTACGCCAGGCGTCGTGGCACTCGAGGAACGTGGTGATCAGCAGCCAGACGCCCAGGACGACTTGGGCGACCAGCAGGATCCGGGTGCCGCGGACGGTGGTGAGCAGGGGCTCGGGACGGCGGACCGGAAGGGCTCGACCGGTGAGCGCCTTGACGATTCGGCGGATATCAGGGGCGGCCAAGATCGTCGCGTAGGCGAGCAGCTGGAAGGAGAAGATCTTCACCGGCACATCGAAGGTCAGGTTCAGCAGGAATACCTGCAAGGCGACGATGACGCTGAGAATCGAACCCAGGCCGGCGGAGACCGGTAGCACCAGCAGCAGGCCGGCGACGACTTCGGCTGCGCCCAGCGCGATCTCGTAGGGCTCCGACAGCGAGGTCTGCGCCCACAGCACGGCCATCGGACTCATCTCGCCGAAGGGCTGCACCAGCCGCTCCAGATTGAACGACATCTGGGAGGGCAGCAGTTTCATCATCCCGTACAGCAACAGCGCGCTCACCAGAGTGGCGCGCAGCAACAATCGGAACCACGCGTAGAGCCGCGGGTAGCCGGGACGGCGGCGATCGAGCAGCGACCAGACGAGAGTGACCGCCGCCGAGACGAGCAGCAGGGTGAACAGCGAGACCCAGTGCGTCGCGGTGTCACCGCTGCCGGTCGGCGTGTAATCGACACGCACATCGAAGAACTGGCGGCCCACCCAGTCGGTGAGCGGATACAGTGCGGTCCACCGGCCCAGCTCCGTCACCATCTCCTGCGGCACGCCGAACGAGCGCAGCAGGGCGTGCACCAGCCACACCGCAGCCATCCCGATTCCCACGCAGACGAATCCGAACCGGAACAGCACCCGCGCCAGCGGATGCCACCGCTCGTCTCGCTCCGGCTCCGCGTCCGGGCGCACCGCCTCCGAGGTCAGTTGCGCAACCACGTCGATTCCTCCCACTCCCAATTGCCCTGCGGGCGGAACGTTATGAGAGCGAGCACGCCGGGCGTATCCGGCAAAACCGTTGCCCCGATCGCCGGTGCCCCGAGAACCACGGGAATCGGATCCGTTCCGCTGCAATTGCATCCGCAACGGCTATTTGTCAGATCACGAGGCGCACAACGGATTCCGGGCGTACGCTACGCACACCCACTACCTGCTAGGACGTCCGAACAACCCATTCGGAAAATTTTCGAGGAAAACAATCCTCTTAATTTCCTATCCGGGCGATCTGGCTGTAGGGTGCGCACGTCGCGGTGCGCGACGACGAAAACCCTGTTCTGGCAATGGAGTTCGTGTGCTGGAAATTCACCACTTCAGTTACGGGTGGCTCACACCCGTGCTGGCGTACATCATGTCCGTCACCGGATCACTGCTCGGACTGCGCTGCACGGCGCGCGCCCGCGCGGGAGAAGGCCGCAAGGGCTGGCTGATCGCCGCGGCGATCGCCATCGGCGGGACGGGCATCTGGGTGATGCATTTCATTGCCATGCTCGGGTTTTCGATCCGCGGCGCCAATATTCGATACAACATCCCGATTACGCTGCTCTCGGCGCTGATCGCCATCGGGGTGGTGTGGATCGGGCTGTCCATCGTGGCGAGCGCGCGCTGGCGGGGCTGGGAGTTGATCGCGGGCGGCGCGGTCACCGGGCTCGGCGTGGGCGCCATGCACTACTCGGGCATGTACGCCATGAAAACCGATGTGGTGGTGCACTACGACGCGGGCATCGTGGCGGTATCGCTGCTGATCGCGGTGGTGGCGGCGACCGCGGCGCTGTGGTTCACGCTGCACATCAACGGGATCTTCGCCACCATCGGCGCGGCCTTGATCATGGGCGTGGCGGTGTGCGGCATGCATTACACCGGGATGGCGTCCATGAGCGCCCACGAGGCCGATCACGCGGTGGATGTCCCGGCCGGCGCGGGCGCCATGCAGTTGCTGGCGCCGCTCATGATCAGCGTCAGCATGGTGACCATGATCCTGCTCATCCACGTCGGGCTGACCGAGGTCGACGAGGCCAGTCGGATGACCGAGGTGCAGCGCCCCGCGCAGAAACCGGACCCGGGCGGGCATGCGGCGTGGTCGTTGCAGGCGAATCCGGCGGAGCGGCAGGTGAACCCGGGCGTCGACATGGCGGGCCGGGAAGCTCCGCGGCCCGGGTTCGGTGCGGCACAGCCCGATTCCGGTGTGGCCTACGGCAGCGTCGGCGCGCGGCGGTACGTCGCCGAACAGGCCCGCCGCGCGCATGCGGCGCGGCCACACGAATCGGCCCCGGCCGCTGCGGGTTTCGCCGAGCCGCCACAGCGGCCCGCTCCGGCGGCGCAGGCGCCCGCCTTCCCGCCGCTACCGCCGGGCTTTCCGCAGACCGGCCTGAGCACGCCGCGAGAGAATATCGGCCTGCCTCGGCGGCAGCGGCGCAGTTCCTGAGATTTCACCCCGCTAGCTGAGAACACGGACCGGTTGGTCGACTCTCGGGCATATCGGTAGCAAACTGGCTGCCGTGGAGCCCCACCAGTTGGAACTGATCTTCCTGGTCCTCTTCGCGACCATCCTGGCCCAACCGCTCGGCAAGCGGCTGGGCCAGGCGCCGGCGGTGCTCATGACCGCCTTCGGCGTCGTCCTGGCGCTGCTGCCGCAGGTGCCCGAGATCCAGATCGATCCGCACGTGATCCTCCCGCTGGTGCTGCCGCCCCTGCTCTACGCCGCGGCCCGGCGCACCTCCTGGCGGCAGTTCGCGGACAACTGGGGAGCCATCAGCCTGCGGGCGGTGGTGCTGGTGGTGGTGACCACCGTGACCGTGGCCTGGGCCTTCCACCTCTGGTACCCGGCCGTTCCGATCGGCGCGGCGCTCGCGCTGGGCGCACTGGTGGCCCCGCCCGACCCGGTGGCGGTCTCGGCGCTGGCGGGCAGGCTCGGGCTGCCCCGCCGCCTGGTGTCGGTGCTGGAGGGCGAGGGCCTGTTCAACGATGTGACCGCCATCGTGCTGTACTCGGTCGCCATCCAGGCGGTGGTCACCGGCACCTTCTCCGGCTGGCACGCGGCCCGCGATTTCGCGGTCTCCGCGGTGGTGGGCCTGGTCGTGGGCCTGGCCGCCGGATGGATCGGCAGCAAACTCATGCAGCAGCTCGACGAAGCCCCGTGGAAGGTGGCGCTCGGGCTGCTGCTGCCGTTCGCCGCGTACGGCGTCTCGGAGTCACGCGGTGGTTCGGCCGTCCTGGCGGTGCTCGTGTGCGCGTTGTACCTCACCGACGCGGCAACCGATTTCGGCGACAGCGACTACCGCCTGGTCGGTGATTCCTTCTGGGAGATCATCGAGATGCTGGTCACCGGTTTCGCTTTCGGCCTCATCGGCTTGGAACTGAGTACCGTGCTGCGCGACGCCGGTCCGGACTGGCCGCGCTACCTCGGCGGCGCGGCGGCGGTGATCGGCGTCGTGGTGGGTCTGCGACTGATCTGGCTGCTGGGCACCACCACCATCTTCCAGGCTTGGTGGCGGCGGCGCGACAAGGACGAGCCCTACACCTGGCGCGAGACGATTGTCACCTGGTGGGCCGGTATGCGCGGCGTCGCGACAGTCGCTCTGGCCCTGGCCATCCCGTTCACCACCGACACCGGCGAGCCCTTCCCCGGCCGCACCGAAATCCTCTTCACCGCCTTCGCCGTGGTCCTGTTCACCCTCCTCCTGCAAGGCCCCACCCTCCCCGCCGTGGTCCGCGCCACCGGCGTCCACGCCGACACCGAACTGGAACGCGAAATCGAACGCAATCTCTGGACCCGGGTCCTCAATGCCGAACTCACCCGCCTCAAACAGATCTCGTCCACCGAACAACTCCCCGACGAGGTCTACGAACGCCTCCGCGACAACTTCGAACGCCGCCTGGCCCGAGTGGACCCCGAAGCCGCCGACAAGAACGCCAAGGAGAACACCGACCGCGCCCTGGCCTTCACCAAGAAGATGCGCGCCATCACCAACGACGTCCTGGAAGCAGGCCGCGCCGAAGCCCTGGCCGCCCGCCGCGAACCCGGCATCCCACCCGACGTGGTCGACCGCGTCATGCGCCGCCTCGACCTCCGCCGAAACCCGCCGATCTGAGCGGGGAGCGCGCCGCTGTGGCGACACAGGTGGCGAGCACGGCGACGAACTCGCGCAGGAAGGCCTTCCGGACGGCGAAGCAGGCGGTGCGGGCGCCGGTGACCTGGGCGGGCAGACCGAGCCGGCGGGCTAGGGCGGTGCTGCGCAAGACGTGGAAGTCGCTGGTTACCACCGTCATTCGGGTGGCGAACGGGTCAAGACCGCGGGTGCGGAGTTCGCGCCGGGTGAAGCGCAGGTTCTCTTCGGTATTGCGGGAGCGGTTCTCACGAACGAGGGCAGCGGGCGGGATGCCGATCGCCTCGAGATAGTCGGCCATGACATCGGCTTCGGCCGCGCTGTCCCCGGGCCCCTGACCGCCCGAGGTGACGAGCAGTGGCGTGGCGCCGCTTTCCCGCTCGCGGCGGTACACCTCGGCGGCCCGGTCCAGGCGGGACGCCAGCAACCGGCCGGGCTCGCCCTCCCGCAGTCTGCATCCGAGCACGACGATGACGTCCGCGCCCGGACGCTGCGGCCGCCGGGCGTACACCAGCACATGAGCCGTGAACGCGATGAGCGCCGCCAGCACCAGCAGGGGCGGCACACGCAGGGCAACCAGCAGCGGACGCATGGCCCGACCCTAACCGGCCCGGTGCTTACGCCGAATCAGCGACCTCGAGCACCAGCGCGGGGTCGGCCGTCAACGCGGCACCGGCGGACGTGTCCTTGAGGTCCACGCCCGACCGCCCCAGGCGGCGCGCGCCGTCGACCAATCCGGCCGCAACCTGCGCAGCCCGGGCATAACCAAGCCCCTCCGGGGGGTGAATGTTGGAGATGCAGTTGCGTTCGGAGTCGGCGCGACCCGGACGCGGCAGATGTGTGAGGTAGATGCCGAGGCTGTCGGCGACCGAGAGACCGGGGCGTTCGCCGATGAGCACCAGCAGGGTGGTGACTCCCATGGCCTCGCCGATGTGGTCGCCGAGGGCAACACGGGCCTGAGTGGCGATGACCGGCGGGGCGAAGGAGTAGCGATCACCCAGGGCTTCGATCAGGGCGGCCAGCATGGGCGCCCCGTGGTCGGTGAGGGCGCGCGGAGACAAGCCGTCGGCGAGCACAACCCCGATATCGGCGCCTGTGCGCGGAAGTCCGGTAAGGAACGGAGCGCTCGCGTCCTCCGACACGCCCGCCCGCCCCGGACCGCCTCGTCCTGCGGCCTTGTCCGAGATGTCCTGTGCGGGAGCGCATTCCAGGCTCGGCGCTGCATCAGCCGGGCGCGCGGCGCGCTGCCGATCGGTCGGCTCGGCACCGGCGGGCAGGCGTCCCAGGTCCGGGCGTCGCAGGTACTCGGAGCGGTCCGAGGCACGGCTGCGGACGAGGGCGGGATCGCCCAGGCCCAGGGCCGATATCCGGGCGGCCAGGGCGGCCACGTCGAGTGGCTTGTGCACCGCGTCGCGGGCCGCGGCGTGGGCGGCGCGGAATTCGAGGACCTCGGTGGTGGGGAGGGCGTCGCCGGTGCGGCCGAGACCGATGCGGGCTTGGGTGGTGCGGCGCAGTTCGGCCCAGAAGTCCTGGGCGGCATCGGGTGTCGCGCTTCCGGAGTGATCGGGGGCCGGGCCGGCGGGATGGATGGCACGGCCCGCGAGAACGGCGGCCGGGCGGGACGATTCGTGCGCGCTCATTGGTCTTCCTCCGGGGTCCGTGCCGCGTCTTCGGAGCGGCCCGCCGAGGACAGTCGGCAACTGCCGTCCATACGACGCACCGCGCGCAACGCCCGCGAGGCGATCCGATCATGGCTGGAGCCGGTGGTTTTCCCGGTCCATGGGCGGACGCCGGGCAGGGCCGAACAGGTGGGCAGATCGTTCATGTCAGCTCGCCAGCGCCCGTAGCGGGGAGGACAGGGGCTCCACCGGCAGCACACGGCCGTCGGCGCTCATCATGCCGAGGCGGTCGAGCCAGGCGGCGAATTCCGGGGCGGGGCGGAGTCCCAGGACTTTTCGGACGTAGAGGGCGTCGTGATAGGCGAGGGATTGGTAGCCGAGCATGACGTCGTCGGCGCCGGGGACGGCTATGACGAAGGCGCAGCCCGCGGCGCCGAGGAGGGTCAGGAGGGTGTCCATATCGTCCTGGTCGGCTTCGGCGTGGTTGGTGTAGCAGACGTCCACGCCCATGGGGAGGCCGAGGAGTTTGCCGCAGAAGTGGTCTTCCAGGCCCGCTCGGATGATCTGCTTTCCGTCGTAGAGGTATTCGGGGCCGATGAAGCCGACCACCGTATTGACCAGGAGCGGGTCCAGGTCGCGGGCCACGGCGTAGGCACGGGTCTCCAACGTCTGCTGGTCGACTGGTTTTCCGCCGGCGCCCAGGTGTGCGCCCGCCGAAAGTGCCGAGCCTTGACCGGTTTCCAGGTACATGACGTTGTCGCCGACTGTTCCGCGGCCGAGGGACCGTCCGGCGTCGTTGGCCTCGCGCAGCAGCGAGATGTTCACGCCGAAACCGGAATTCGCGCCCTCGGTGCCCGCGATGGACTGGAAGACCAGGTCCACCGGCGCACCCGCTTCGATCAAGCCCAGCGTCGTGGTGACATGGGAGAGCACGCAGGACTGGGTGGGGATGTCGAAGCGCTGCCGCACCTCGTCGAGCAGGTACAGCAGATCCGCGGTGGCCTGCGGTGAATCGGTGGCGGGGTTGATGCCGATCACCGCGTCGCCGCAGCCGAGCAGCAGCCCGTCCAGGACGGCCGCGGCAATGCCGCGGGGATCGTCGGTGGGGTGGTTGGGCTGCAGGCGGGTGGCGAGGGTGCCGGGCAGGCCCACCGTGGTGCGGAAGCCCGCCGTCACCTCGGTGGCCTTGGCGACGGCGATCAGATCCTGATTGCGCATGAGCTTGGACACCGCGGCCACCATCTCGGGGGTGAGCCCGCGCGCGACCGCGGCCAGGGTCACCGCGGCGTGCTCGGTGGCGGCCACGCCGAGCAGCCAGTCACGCAGCCCGCCCACGGTCAGATGCGAAATCGCTTGGAACGCACCGCGATCATGAGTGTCGATGATCAGCCGCGTCACTTCGTCGGTCTCGTACGGCACCACCGGATCGTTCAGGAAGACGGTCAGCGGCACCTCCGCCAGCGCCCATTGCGCCGCCGCCCGTTCGGCGTCGGAATGCGCCGCGCACCCGGCGAGTTCGTCCCCGCTGCGCAGTGGAGTGGCCTTGGCCAGCAGCTCCACCAATCCGTCGAAGGTGTAGGTGGCCCCGCCGATGTGCTGGTGGTAGACGGTCATTCCAGCTCCTGTTCGGCCCGCGCCAGCACCGCGAATTCCTCGTCGGGCGAGTTGGCCACCAGGCGGTGGCGGCTGTACAGCCCGAAATAGAGCATGAAGGCGCAGAACGCCGCGAGCGTCCAGGCCGCCGCGACCGGATCGACGAGGAAGGTCGCGACCACCGCGACACACGCGACGACCAAAGCGAATCCGGTGGTGGCGATGCCGCCGGGGGTGCGGTACGGCCGCTTCATGCCGGGTTCGCGCACCCGGAGCACGATGTGGCTCACCATCATCAGCACGTAGCTGACCGCCGCGCCGAACACGGCCATGTTCAGCAGCATCGCGCCCTCGCCGGTCAGCGACAGCCCGAAACCGATGACGCCCGGCACGATCAGCGCCAGCACGGGCGCCTTGCGCGAGTTGGTCACCGACAGGCCGGTCGGCAGATATCCGGCGCGGGACAGCGCGAAGGTCTGCCGCGAGTAGGCGTAGACGATGGAGAAGAAGCTGGCCACCAGCCCGGCCAGGCCGATGTAGTTGACCACGGTGGCCGCCCCGCCGGAGCCGAGAGCCTCCACCAGCGGATTGCCCGACTGCGAAAGCTTGTCCGCGCCAAGGGCTCCGGTGGACAGCACCAGCACCGCGCCGCCGGTCACCAGCAGCACCAGCATGGCCGCGATGATCCCCTTGGGCACGTTCTTCTCCGGCTCCCGCGCCTCCTCCGCCGCCAGCGGCACACCTTCCACCGCGAGGAAGAACCAGATGGCGAACGGCACCGCCGCCCAGATCCCGAACGCGCCGAACGGCAGGAACGACGAGCTGCCAACGGCATTCGGATCGGCCGGGATATCGGTCAGGTTGGCGAGATCGAACTTGCCCCACGAGGCGATGACGAAGACGACCAGACCGGCCAGCGCCACCACGGTGATCGCGCACATGACCTTCAGCGCCTCCCCGGCCCCGGCCAGGTGAATGCCGATGAAGATCGCGTACACCGCGAGGTACACCCACCAGCCGTCGGTGATCCCGAACAGGTGCAGCGATTCCACATAGGCCCCGATGAAGGTGGCGATGGCCGCCGGCGCGATGGCGTATTCGATGAGAACGGCCGCGCCCGTGGCGAATCCGCCCCACGGACCCAGCGCCCGCCGCGCGAAGGTGTAGCCGCCCCCGGCCGCGGGCAGCGCCGCCGACAGTTCCGCCATGCCGAGCACCATGGCCAGGTACATGCCCGCGATGAGCACGGTCGCGATGAGCAGGCCGCCGAAACCGCCGTGGGCCAGGCCGAAATTCCAGCCCGAGTAGTCACCGGAGATCACATAGCTGACGCCGAGCCCGGCCAGCAGCACCCAGCCCGCCGAACCCTGGCGCAGGGTTCGCTTGGCGAGATAGTCGTCGGCGGGTTCGGCGGACGACGCCGTTCGGGTCGCAGTCGTCATAAGGGGACTCGCACTCCTCACACAGGAACTGAGCAATCGCCCAGAAAGGGGTTACCCGTCAGATCCTCCGGGCCCATGTTGCTGGCTTGTAACCGTCGTTTTCCCGCGTCATTACCGCGCGTAACGAGTTACGCCCAACCTCACCTCCGAGCCCGCTTGACCTCGGGATACGATTGCCCCGACGCCCCGATCGGACGTCGGTTCACGCAGCGAACCCCGGTAGCGCACGGCAGAACGGACCCCGGCACATGGCCTTGGACGCGTATCAGCCGCCCTGGCTGCGCACCGTGGACATCCACGACGAAGTGCGCGCCATCAGCGCCTGGTGGCGGCGCCCGCACCGGCTGCGCCGCGCCTTCGGCGCCTATCACGACCTGCTGGCGGTGACTCCCGCCTCGATCGCCTACGCGTTCACCCTGTTCGTCACCTGGTGGACGCTGCGCGGGGCCAGCGATATGGTCGGCCGCCGGCTGATCCTGTCCGCCTCCACCAATCTGCGCAATCTGCATCGGGATCCGATCCAGGTGCTCATCGCCTCCGCGTTCTGGACCGACGGCGGCTTCCCGTGGGGCGAGATCATCATCATGCTCACGCTCATGGCGCTGGCCGAACGCTGGCTCGGTTCGCTGCGCTGGATTCTGGTGGTGGCCACCGGGCATATCGGGGCCACCCTGCTCGTGGCCTACGGACTCACGCAGCGACTCGAGGACGGCCTGATCCCGCTGCGCGTGACCGTGGCGACGGATGTCGGCCCCAGTTACGGAATCTCGGCCATGCTGGGCGCGCTGACCTTCCGGCTGCGCGGCGCCGCCCGCTGGATTTGGGCTGTGGGACTGGTGATCTGGTGGGGAGCCGCGCTGTGGGACGGCCGCACGTTCACCGACTACGGCCACTTCTTCGCGCTGCTGATCGGGCTGGCGGTCGGCGCCGCCGCCGTCGCGCTCTCGCGCCGCTTCGTGAAGGTGATGGCGCGCAAGGCATCCGGGGCCAGGACACAGAAGCCCGGGAACAAGGCAGGTCGGACCGAGGCCGGCTCAGAGCCCGACCGGATCCCCGCCCGGAGTGCGTCCGACCGAATCGGCGGGGCGCCCGATGCGCTGGAAGAGCCGGACGGCAGGCTCGACCAGCCGCGCGGCGATCGGCCCCAGCACGGCCATCAATAACACGTACGCCGAGGCCAGCGCCGCCAGCCGGCTGTCCACCCCGCCCATCGAAACCGCCAGTCCGGCAATGACAATGGAGAACTCGCCGCGCGCCACCAGCGCCGCGCCCGCACGCGCGCGGCCCATCCGGCGAATACCCTGCCGCTTGGCCGCCCACCAGCCGGTGCCCAGCTTGGTGAGCGCGGTGAGCACCGCCAGCGCCACCGCCCAGCCCAGCACGGGCGGTATGGCGGTGGGATCGGTATTGAGCCCGAAGGCCACGAAGAATATGGCCGCGAACAGATCTCGCAGCGGTTCCAGGAGTTTCGCCGCCTCGTGCGCCGTCGATCCGGAGATGGCGATGCCCAGCAGGAAGGCGCCCACCGCCGCGGACACATTGAGCGCCGAGGCGATTCCGGCCACCAGCAGCGCCGCCCCGAGCAGCTTCAGCAGGAAGACCTCATTGTCGTTGCTGTCCACCACCGCCGACACATAGCGGCCGTAGCGCAGCGCCACCACCAGCACCACGGTGATGGCCAGCAGCGCGATGGCGAGGGATTTCGCCCCGGCGGCGAAGCTCAGCCCAGCCAGCATCATGGTGAGAATGGGCAGGTACACCGCCATGGCCAGATCCTCGAACACCAGGATCGACAGGATCACCGGGGTTTCGCGGTTACCCAGCCGCCCCAGGTCGTTGAGCACCTTGGCCACGATCCCGGACGAGGAGATGTAGGTGACGCCGCCCATGGTGACCGCGCCGACCGCGCCCCAGCCGAGCAGCAGCGCCACCACCGCGCCCGGGGTGGCGTTGGCGACGATGTCGACCAGGCCCGCCACCCAGGAGCGGCGCAATCCGGTCACCAATTCGGCTGCGGTGTACTCCAATCCGAGCAGCAACAGCAGCAGCACCACGCCGATCTCACCGGCCAGATGACCGAATTCGGCGGCGGCCTGCATTTCGACGATGCCGCCCTTGCCGAAGGCGAGACCGCCCAGCAGATACAGCGGAATGGGCGACATGCCGAAGCGGGCGGCGATCCGGCCCAGCATGCCGAGCGCGAACAAGATCGCGCCGAGCTCGACGAGGGCTAGACCGGTCGGATCCACAGTCTCAGCCGTCGGCCAGGATGCGGGCGGCCGCGTCCAGCCCGTGCGGGGTGCCGACGACCACCAGCAGATCGCCGGAGTCGAGCACGAAGTCCGGTCCGGGCGAGGGATGCAGCTGCCCGGCGCGCATGATGGCGACAATGGACGCCTTGGTGCGGGTGCGCATCCCGGTCTCGCCGAGCATGCGGCCCTGATACGGCGAATTGCTGCCGATGGGTAGCTGCCGGGTGGTGATCCCGGGTAGGTCCCGGTGGTCCTCCTTCAGGCTCTCCACCAATTGCGGCGCGCCGAGCAGATTGGCCATGACGGCGGCCTCGTCGGTGGTGAGCGGCACTTGCGCCAGGCAGGCGTCCGGGTCGTCGAGCTGGGAGACGATGAGGTCGATCCCGCCGTCCCGGTGCGCCACCACCCCTATCCGGCGGCCCGCCCGGACCTCGAAATCCTTGCGTACACCGATACCGGGCAGCGCTGTCACGTCGACGTTCACCGGTCCAGATTAGGACAGACCGCGCAGTTTGCGGTGAAACGGGGCAACCCGCCGCCGGGCGCCGGTCACTCGGCGGTGAGCGGTGCGAAGTGCCCGTCCGCGGCGGGCAGGTAGTCGGTCACCTCGGTCACCGCGGCGAGCGGCAGCGGGCCGTAGAGATGCGGGAATCGCATGGACTCGGGATCGGACGGCACGCCCGGCTCCCAGCGCAGCGGCGCGTCGAGGGCGTGCGGATCCAGCCACAGCAGGACCAGGTCCTGCCGCCCGGCGAACAACCGGTTGGCGGGCAAGTGCGCTTGATACGGCGCGGACAGATGAATGAAGCCGACTTCCGCCAGCGAGGGCGCGAGGTACTCCCCCGCCGCCTGCGCGGCCGCCCAATCGTCGCGAGTGCAGATGTGCACCAAGGTGTCCGGTGTCGCATCGTCCGGTGTGGTGTCCGCCATCATCCCCATCCGCTCCGCGTTCTCGTCCGAAGCCGCAGTCTATCGGCCTCAGAAGGGCGCGGGGCGCGCGATGTGCACCGAGACGTCGTTGAGGCCGACCCGCGCGGGCGCGAACCGGCCGACCGCGCGGGCGCCGGCCGCGGCATCGGTGGTCCATACGCTCACGCAGGGCGCGGCGGGCGGGCGCAGGGCGAGCTCGAAGGCCTCGCCGGCCTCGGCGACCCGCACCACGGGCAGCACCGGGCCGAGGGTCTGGCGGGTCAGCACCGACATGGCCGGATCGACATCGGCGAGCACGGTGGGTTCGAAGACGTGCCCGGAGCCGGTGCCGCCGCAGCACAGCCGGGCGCCCTTGAGCAGGGCGTCGCGCACCTGATCGCGGACGATGCCGACCTGGGCCGCCGAGGTCATCACTCCGGTGCCCGCCTCATCGCCGTCGAGGGGGCCGAAGGCCGCGGCCTCGTTCACCAATTTGCCGACAAATGCGTCATAGACGGCAGATTCGACATAGATCCGCTCCACGCAATTGCAACTTTGCCCGCTGTTCGCCAGCCCGCCCAGGGCAATACAGGCCGCGGCCTGATCCAGGTCCGCATCGGCCAGCACCACGGCCGCGGACTTGCCGCCGATATCGAGGCAGCACGGGATGAGTCGCCCGGCCGCGCGCAGCGCCACCACCTTGCCGGTGTCCGCGCTGCCGGTGAAGCGCACATAGTCGACGCTGTCGAGCACCGCCGGTCCGGCCTCGTGCCCGGCGACCGTCTCGAAAACCGCTGGGGCGCCGATGCTCGCCCAGCCCGCGGTCACCGCGCGCATGGTCAGCGGCGTCTCCGAGGACGGCTTCACCACCACCGCGGCCCCGGCCGCCAGCGCCGGCACGGCGTCGAATACCGCCAGCGCCAAGGGATATGTCCACGGCCCGACCACCCCCACCACCGAGCACAAATGGTTCGCAAGTACCAATTGCATGGAGGCGGCCGGGCGCACGGCTACCTGCGGGTGATAGCCGCCGAGGAAATCCGCGCCGTGGGCGCGGTAGTGATCGAGAGCCTCGAGCGCGAGCGCGAACTCCGCCTCGGACTCCGATTCCGACTTGCCGGTCTCCAGGCCCAGCAGCGCGACGAGCTCATCGCGACTGTCCAGCAACCAGTTTCGGAACAAGGTCAGCCAATGGATCCGACCGACCACCCCGAGCGAGCGCCAGAGCGCGCCATTGTCCCGTAACCGATCCACCGTCGTGCGCACCTGATCCGGATCATCGGTGGGGATGGCATCGATCACCCGGCCGTCGGCGGGCGCGATCACGGTGAGCATCGGCGGACGGACCTTTCCGGAATCCGGCACCTTCATCTGGGTCGAGAGCGCTGTGCGCATGAATCTCACCGTATGGCTGAGCTTTTCGAGCGACCAGCTTGCAATCGGCCAGGAACCGACGAATATGGGCCGCAGCCAGGCAACTTACCGGCCGGTAACGCCTCGGGGACGCCCAAAGTTTGCGAGACTGCCTGAGTGACGGAAGAGTTGGGGCAACTGCGTTCCATCACCAGCACCGCCCTGCTGGCCGATTTCGCGCTGGGCCGCGGGCTCACCCTGCGCTCGGTCCTGGAGGGGACCGGCATCCGGGACGTGGATCTGCGCGACCCGTCGTTCGAAATCACCACCGGCCAGGAATTCTCGGTCATGCGCAATGTGGTCGCCGGCATCGACGACGAGCCCGGACTGGGCCTGCTGGCCGGGCTGCTGTGCCATCCGCCGTCCATGGGCGTGCTCGGCTTCGCCCTCATGAGCAGCTCCACCCTGCGCCACGCCATGGACATCGCGCTGCGCTACGCCGACCTGTCCTTCAGCGCCGCCCGCCACCGCCTCGAGGACCACGGCAGCCACGTGTGGGTGGTGCGCGACGACTCGCCCCTGCCCGAGGACATCCGCCGCTTCACCCTGGAGCGCGACCTCGCCGCCATCGCCACCATCCAGCAGGATCTGCTGCCCATGCGGCTGCCCGCCGTGCGCGTGGAGCTGTACGTGGACCCGCATCCGATCTACGAGATGTTCGGGGCGGTCTTCGGCGTCGAGGACGTGGCGTTCTCCATGCCGCAATCGCGCATCAGCTTCCAGGCCAGCACCTTGGAAACCCCACTACCCCAGGCGAATCTGTCCACCGCACGGTTCTACGAGCAGCAGTGCGCCGACCTCATGGAGAGCCGCCGCAGCCGCAGCGGCCTGAGCGGGCGGGTGCGCCAGCTGCTCATCCGGCACGGCGGCTCCGCCGACCAGTCCCGCATAGCCGCCGACCTGGATGTCAGCGTGCGCACCCTGCGCCGCCGCCTCGCCGAGGAGGGCACCACCTTCCGGGAGTTGAGCACCGAGACGGTCGGCATGCTCGCCGAGGAGCTGCTGATCGCCGGTCTGACCGTGGAGCAGGCCGCCGAACGCCTCGGCTACTCCAGCGTGTCCGCCTTCGCCTCGGCCTTCCGCTCCTGGAAGGGACAGTCCCCCGGACATTTCGGACGTTTACACCGCGGCCGGGCCAGCGTCCGCGCGCACTGACCGTTCCGCCTCCCCGCGGACCGTCTGGTAGACCAGCTGGTAGACCAGCCCTATCGGACCGTGCGAGGACCCAGTGAACCCATCAGTGATCATGTCCGCCCGTGATATCGAGTTCCTGCTCTACGACTGGCTCGACGTGACCGCGCTGACGGAGCGGGAACGTTTCGCCGACCACTCCCGCGACACCTTCGATCAGGTGCTGCGGCTGTGCCAGGATCTCGCCACCACCTATTTCGCCCCGCACAATCGTGCGAACGATCTGTCCGAGCCCACCTTCGACGGCGAGCGCGTGCACATCATCCCCGCGGTGGGCAAGGCCCTGCGCGCTTTCACCGATGCCGGATTGGTCGGCGCGGCAATGGATTACGACATCGGCGGCATGCAGCTGCCGCACGTCGTGTACTCCGCCTGCATGACGTGGTTCCACGCCGCCAATGTCGGCACCACCTCGTATCTGCTGCTCACCGCCGCCAATGCCAATCTGCTGGCCGCCCACGGCAGCCCGGAGCAGATCGACACCTTCGTGCGCCCCATGCTGGAGGGCCGCAACTTCGGCACCATGGCCCTGTCGGAACCGCACGCCGGGTCCAGTCTCGCCGACATCACCACCCGCGCGGTACCCCAGGACGACGGCACCTACCGGCTCTTCGGCCGCAAGATGTGGATTTCCGGTGGCGACCACGAGCTTTCGGAGAACATCGTCCACCTGGTGCTGGCCCGCATCCCCGGCGCGCCCGAGGGCACCCGCGGCATCTCGCTGTTCATCGTGCCCAAATACCTGCCGGGCGAAGCGGGTTCGACCGGCGAGCGCAACGACATCGTACTGGCGGGCATCAACCACAAGATGGGCTGGCGCGGAACCGTCAATACCGCACCGGTCTTCGGCGACGGGAACTTCACCCCCGGCGGCAAACCCGGGGCCATCGGCTACCTGGTCGGCGAGCCGAATCACGGTCTGGCGCAGATGTTCACCATGATGAACGAGGCCCGCATCGGCGTCGGCCTCACCGCCACCGCACTGGGCTACACCGGCTACCTGAAATCCCTCGACTACGCCCGCAACCGCCCTCAGGGCCGCCCCGTCGGCGCCCGCGGCGGCGCGCAGGTCCCCATTGTCGACCACCCCGACGTGCGCCGCATGCTGCTCGCCCAGAAGTCCTATGCCGAAGGCGCACTGGCACTTCAGCTCTACTGCGGCAAACTCGTCGACGACCAGCGCACCGCCCCCGCACCCGCCGACCGCACCCGCGCCGCCACCCTGCTGCGCATCCTCACCCCCATTGCCAAGAGCTGGCCGAGCCAGTGGTGCCTGACCGCCAACGACCTGGCCATCCAGGTCCACGGCGGCGCCGGCTACACCCGCGACTACGACGTGGAACAGCACTACCGCGACAACCGCCTCAACCCCATCCACGAGGGCACCCACGGCGTCCAGAGCCTCGACCTGCTGGGCCGCCAGGTCACCCTCGACCACGGCGCGGCCCTGACCACCCTGCTGGAGACGATGGCCGCCACCGTGCGCACCGTGCGCGCCGCCGCCGACCCCGAGCTCACCGCCTTCGCCGACGCCCTGGAGTCGGCCACCACCCGTCTGGCCACCACCACCGCGGGCCTGTGGCGCGATGCCGACCCCGTCATCGCCCTCGCGAACTCGGCCGCCTACCTGGAAGCCTTCGGCCACGTGGTCCTGTCCTGGATCTGGCTCGAACAAGCCCTGGCCGCCGCCCCGCGAACCGACGACCTCGCCCGGGGCAAGCGCGCCGCCGCCCGCTACTTCTTCCGCTGGGAATTGCCGCGCACGTCCGCGCTGTTCGATCTCCTGGATTCCCGCGACCGCACCACCCTCGACCTGGATCCATCGTGGCTGTGAGCTTGCTGTCTCGTACTCATAGGGTTACTCAATCGGAGTGTGGGTGTCGGGGTGCGCGGGTAGTCTCCCGGTAGACAACTCGATCAGCGTGTTCGGCGCAGAGCCCGGTGGGCTTCACGGCGTTTTTCCCTTGGCGCCCGGGCCTGTTCGCTTTCAGCGAAACCCCAGGTCGTGTTAGGCAAAACACACGGGAAACTCCCCGGGAACAAAGACCTCTCGCCGAACGTCTGACAGAGTAGTCATCAACCACTGCTGGGAAGTAGCGGTAGCGAGGCTCACAGAGTGGACTGTGGGCCCCACACCAGGCAAACGGCGCGCGAGCGCCGGGAGCCAGGACGGAGGAGTCATGCCAGGAACCCTGACAAGCACCCCACTGACCGCGGTCGACCGTTGTGACCGCTGCGGGGCAGGCGCACGCGTGCGTGCGACCCTTCCCGGTGGTGGCGAGTTGCTCTTCTGCCAGCATCACGCCAATGAGCACATGGATCGTCTCCGTGAGCTCGAAGCCGTGATCGACACGGAGTCGGCACCGGCGCTTTCATAGCTCCTCCACCTCGCGGATGGTGCGCCATCCCGAGGGGTCCGCTCGACAATTGAATCTTCCCAACAGAAAACCCCGCGGCGGGCGCTCGCAAGAGCGCCCGCCGCGGTCGTTTCGGGGGACGTGGCGGCGATCGCGGGATCGCCGCCACAGCCTTTCGGGGCGTCGCGTTTGGCGGGCAGGGTGGAGATATGCCTTCCCAGTGGGGACAACATGGGATGGATCACGCGAATTGCCATGTGCACGGTGGGTTGAAAATCGGGTACAACGGTCGTCTGTCGCTACGACCTAGGAGTTCAGCTGCCTGCCGTACACGCCACCTACCTGCCCGATCGCCATCAGCTCGCCTTGTGGACGTGGACCGGGAACGGTCCCGGATCCGCGCCGCGCGGGATCGGTGAGCTGGAGACGCTGTCGCTGGCCGTGCCGTCCGAGGGACGGATCGCGGTGGCCGAGGTCGAGTGCGCGCTGGTCGAGCCGGAGCAGTTGGCGGGGCTCGAGCTGGGCGAGACCGGGGCCTCGGTCGGGGCGTGGCGGGCGGCGCTGAGCGGGGAGATCGCCGCGAGCGAGTTGCCGGCCGCGGCGCACGCGGTGCCGAACGCGGCCGGGACGGCCATTGTGGCGGGCGAGCGGGCGCTGCGGGTGCTACAGGACACCGTGGCGGTGAGCGGGGAGCTGCGGGCCGGTTTGAAGGCCGAGCTGCGGTCCTATCAGGCGCGGGGGATCACCTGGTTGCGGGAGACGGGGGCGGCGCACGGCGGGGCGGTGCTGGCCGATGAGATGGGGCTGGGCAAGACCGTGCAGGCGATCGGGTATCTGCTGGGGCGGAGCGGGGAGGGGCCGCAGCTGGTGGTGTGCCCGACCTCCCTCGTGGGCAACTGGGCGCACGAGATCGAGCGGTTCGCGCCGGGGCTGCGGCCGGTGACCTGGCGGGGCGGGGAGGCGCCGGAGGCGGCGGCGGGGACGATCGTGGTGACCGGGTATCCGACACTGCGGGGGCACGGCGGGGCGCTGGCCGGGCAGCGGTGGACCAGTGTGGTTTTCGATGAGGCGCAGGTGTTGAAGAATCCGCGCACGCAGGTGGCGAAGGCGGCGCGGGCGATTACCGCGGACGTACGGATCGCGCTCACCGGGACGCCGGTGGAGAACCATCTCGACGAGTTGTGGGCCTTGCTGAATCTGACCGTGCCGCAGGCGTTCACGCACAAGGCGCAGTTCCGGCGGCGATTCGTGCGGCCGATTCACGAGGGGTCCGCGGCGGCGGTGATCCGATTGCGGGATGCGCTGGAACCGGTGGTGCTGGCGCGGCGCAAGGCCGACGTGGCGTCCACGCTGCCGCCGAAGATCCACAGCGATCTGATCTGCGATCTCACCGCCGAGCAGGAGCGGCTCTACGACGAGCTGCTGGCGCGGGCGGAGGAGGCGGGCTTCGGGTCCGGCGCGCAGCGCAATGCCCGGGTGCTGGCGGTGCTCACCGAATTGAAGCAGGTCTGCAATCACCCGGGCCTGGTCACCGGTGATCTCGACGAATTGTCCGGGCGCTCCGGGAAATTCGATGTGTGCACCGATATTCTCGCCAACAACCTCGACACCGGGTCGCCCACCCTGGTGTTCACCCAGTACCGCCGCACCGGCGAGCTGCTGGTGCGGCAGTGCGCGGAGCAGTTCGGGGTGACGGCGCCGTTCTTCCACGGCGGGTTGAAGCAGTCCGAACGCTCGGAGCTGGTGCAGAGCTTCCAATCCCCGGACGGTCCACCGATTCTGGTGCTGAGCCTGAAGGCCGCGGGCACCGGCCTGACCCTGACCCGCGCCGCCGATGTCGTGCACTTCGACCGCTGGTGGAATCCGGCCGTGGAAGCGCAGGCCTCCGATCGCGCCCACCGCATCGGGCAGACCCGGACGGTCACCGTCACCACCCTCACCTCGGGCACCACCATCGAGGAGCACATCGCCGGGATGCACGACCGCAAGTCGGCGCTGACCGACCTGACCGACACCAGCGGCATCGCCGCCCTGGCCCGCCTCGACGACGACCGCCTGCTCGACCTGCTGCGCCGAAAGCGAGGGAACTGATGCCCGACAACGAATTCGGCTACACCACATGGGGTATGGACTGGGTGCGGCTGGCCGAGCCGCTGACAGTGAGCAAGCCCGAGCCGCTGCTCCCCCGTGCCCGTAGCATCGCTCGCAACAATCTCGTGCAGACCGAGATCAGCGGCGCCACGGTGCGGGCCACCATTCATCGCGGTGCGGAAGCCTCGGTGACCTATTTCGAGGTGGCGCCGCTGCCGGCCGACGCGGTCCGCGCGATCTCGGAGGTGGTGCCGGGAGATGCGGTCACGCTCACCGACGAACATCGCGCGGCGATCTTCGCCGCTGGAATCGCGGTGTCGCCCAAGCTGTCCGCCATCGACTGCTCCTGTCGTGCGCGCAATGAGCGCTGTCTGCACATGCTCGCCACCTGCTACGCGGTGGCCAGGGCCGTCGACGAGAATCCTTGGCTCGCTCTGGATCTCCAGGGATATGGGCGGATCCTGCGGGGCGGCGGGGAGACGGCCGGCGACGAGTCCGCGGCCGACGTCCCGGCGCCACGCTGGACACCGGTCGACACCCTGGATCCCGCAACCTTTTTCGAGGTCCCGGTCGCCTAGCGGAACCTAGCGCACCTGCCGCAGGCTGGTCGGCCGCACCGGCTCGCGGCAGTGCGCGCACACCGTCACCGGTTCGAGGACCGCGCCGCAATCGTGCTCGAAGACCAGCGGCGGCGCGCCCTCGGTGACGTAGCGATCCCCCCAGTTCATGAGGTTGAGCAGCACCCAGTGCAGCGCCTGCCCGGATTCACTGAGCACGTACTCGTAGCGCGGCGGGTGCTCCTGGTACAGCGTCCGCTCCAGCAGCCCGACCTCCTCGAGCTTGCGCAACCGCGTGGTGAGGATGTCGCGGCTCGCCCCGGTATTGCGGGCGATCTGGTCGAACCTATTGACCCCCAGCATGATCTCGCGCACCGCGAGCAGGCTCCAGCGCTCGCCGACGACCTCGAGCGCATTGGCGATCGAGCACGCGCGGGCTTCCGATGGCACCGCCACCTCCTCGTTTCCAGTAAGTCTGGATTTCCAACTTACCTCATGCCATAGTGGGTTGGAATTTCCAACTCACAAGGAGTGCATGTCATGAGCGAACCCGGCGTCAAGATCGACGGCAGCACCGCCTTCGTCACGGGCGCGAACCGCGGTCTCGGGCGGGCCATCGCGCGCGCCCTGGCGGAGCGCGGCGCGGCGACCGTGTATGCGGGAGTGCGCGATCGCAGCACCGTCACCGATCCGGATCTGATTGCGGTGCAGCTGGATACGACCGATCCGGCGGCGGTGGCGGCCGCGGCCGCACGCTGCGGCGACACCACGCTGCTCATCAACAATGCGGGCATCAGCCGGCCGGGCGGCATCACCGCCGCGACCACCTTCGATACCGCGCGCGAGGAAATGGAAACCAACTACTTCGGCACCCTGCGCATGAGCCAGGCGTTCGCGCCCATTCTCGCCGCGAACGGCGGCGGTGCGCTGGTGAACGTGCTCTCGGTGCTGGCGTGGGCCAGTCTGCCGGCGGTTCCGGCCTACTGTGCATCCAAGTCCGCCGCCTGGTCCCTCACCAACGGCCTGCGCATGGCCTTGCGGGAACAGGGCACGCTGGTGGTCGGCGTGCACGCCTCCTTCATCGACACCGATATGGCGGCCCGGGTCGACTTCCCCAAGAGTTCCCCCGCCGAGGTCGCGGCGGCCATACTCGACGCCGTCGAGTCCGGCGCTGCCGAAGTGTTCGCCGACGATCTCACGCGCCGCGCGCGATCCGCCCTCTCCTCCAACACCCTCGGGGTGCCCGTGCTCTGAGAGGCGGAGTGCCGCGCCGGGCTTCGTTACGGCCGTCGGGCGCGGAAGCGGAACATGGTGGCGGCGGTTTCGATGTCGATATCGGTGAAGCCGATGCGCGCGAGCCGCTCGGACAGCGTCGCGGGTGGCACCGGAACACAGGTGTCGCCCAGGTGGATGAGCCGGAAGAACGGATTGTCGAGGCCGTCGCTGCCCGCGAAAACGCCCTCGGGCCGCAATACCCGGAACGCCTCGGCGAACAAATCATCCTGCTGCGCCGGCGAAGGCACATGATGCAGCATGGTGAAGCAGACCACCGAGCTGAATTCCTTGTCCGGCAAGGGCATTGCGGTGCCATCGCCCTCTATGACCCGCAACCGGCCGCCCTGCTCGCGACGCAGTCTCGCGGCGAGCGCGGAATCGATCTCGAGGCCGGTGAGCGTGGCCGCCCGCTCGTGCAGGGTGCGGACATTCGCGCCGTAACCGGGCCCGACCTCGAGCGCACTGTCACCGAGCTCGACATTGCGCAGCGCCCACGGCACGATCCGGGTGGCGCTCTTGCGCTCCCAGAGCGAGGAGCGGCACAACAACTGATGAAAAACGTTCATCCCCATGCCGTATGACGCTAGGCATCCACCGCCTCGACCACGACAGACTACGCTGACAAGTCATGTCGCCAAACGGCCAAACCATGGTGTTCCCGGTCCCCGCGGGCCCCACCGCCATGGTGTTCGGCGCGGGCACCCTCCCCGCCGGCCACTGGTTCGATGAGCACGAGCATCCGCAGCATCAAATCGCCTGGGCCGCACAGGGTGTGATCACCGTCGAGGTCGGCGACGGCCGCTGGGTGCTGCCACCGACCCGGGCCCTCTGGATCCCCGGCGAAATTCGCCACCGCACCGGCACCTACGAAGGCGCGATCATGCGCGGCATCTATCTGGATCCGGCGCGCACCCCGCTCACCTTCG
The DNA here is from genome assembly GCF_054655275.1 of Nocardia sp. IFM 10818. Taxonomy (NCBI): domain Bacteria; kingdom Bacillati; phylum Actinomycetota; class Actinomycetes; order Mycobacteriales; family Nocardiaceae; genus Nocardia; species Nocardia sp. IFM 10818. The sequence continues at coordinate 2,961,144 of NZ_BAAHJH010000001.1, read as the reverse complement.
AGCAGCCGACCATGCTCCGGGTGAGCCGCCTGCTGCACGATTTGTTCGACCATCTGACCGCCGACACCACGACCCCGGCCCAGCGTGAGCGCGCCGAAGCCGTCGTCTTCGACCTCATCACCCCGGTCGAGGTCGTCCCGCTCGGCGCACGGCTCCCCGAAGACCCGCGCGCCCGCCGGGTCGCCCGGATTCTGCTCGCCGGTCCCGCCGACCCCCGCACCCTCACCGAGCTCGCCGCTGCGGTGGCCACCAGCCCCCGCACCCTGGCCCGCGTCTTCCTGACCGAGACCGGAATCACCTTCGGCCACTGGCGAACCCAGATCCGGCTGGCGGCCTCCCTGCCGCTGCTGGCCGCCGGCCTGCCCCTGGCCCGGATCGCCGAACGAGTCGGCTATGCCACGCCCAGCGCCTACGTGGCCGCCTTCCACCGCGAGGTGGGCATCTCCCCCGGCCGCTACTTCACCCGCTGACCCGCCCGACAGCGGCGAAACCTGTCACACCGCTGAGCTACCGTCGCCCTATGGCTCCATCGGACTACGCGTTCACCGCCACCCTCTGGGAGTGGGAAGGCCCCGCGGCGTGGCATTTCGTCAGCCTGCCCGAGCCGATGGCCGATGAGATCGAGGAGCTACACGCCCACCGCGCGGCCGGTTTCGGCTCGATCCGGGTGAAGGTCACCGTGGGCGGCAGCCGCTGGTCGACCTCGCTGTTCCCCGATACCAAACGCGGCACCTACATCCTGCCGATGAAGAAGCCGGTGCGGGTCGCCGAGGACCTACAGGCAGGTGACACGGTGCACGTCGAGTTGGAGATCGCCTGACATCCACCCGGGCCGTGCCCTCGCACGAATTCGAACGCCCCGTCTGCAGAACGCCTCGCGAAGAGACCCCTGTCATTCGGCGTGCTCTTGGCCGGAATCCACGAAAACCGTTGATGCACAGATGGTGCGGATCCCGGCCGAGAGCGCGCCGGGCCGAGAGGCAGACGATCGCGGGGTTCTAGAGGCGGCGGAGCGCGGCAATGCGCTCGGTGAGCTGATCGGCGGTGGCCAAAGCGGTCGGCGGCCCGCCGCATTCGCGGCGCAGCTCGCCGTGGATGACGCCGTGCGGTTTGCCGGTGCGGTGGTGGTGCATGGCCACCAGGGAGTTGAGTTCGCGGCGTAGCTCGGAGAGGCGGTCGGCGGTGGCGGCGCGCTCGGCCGCGGCGGCCACGCTGGGGCCGTCGGGTCTGGGGGCCTCGGCCAGGGCCGTGCGCTCCTGGAGCTGACGGGTTTGGCGGTCGCGCAGCAGGGCGCGCATCTGGTCGGCGTCGAGCAGACCCGGAATGCCCAGGTAGTCGGCTTCCTCATCGCTGCCGGAGAAGGTGGCGGTGCCGAAGGAGTCGCCGTCGTAGATGACCTGGTCCAGTTCGGCGTCGGCGGCCAGGGCGATGAACTTCTTCTCCTCCTCGCCGGGCTCGTCCTTCTGGCGGTTGGCGTCGATGAGCAGTTCGTCGTCGAGATCGCTCTTCTCGCGATGCGGCTTGCCGATGACGTGATCGCGCTGGAGTTCGAGCTGGGCGGCCAGGTCGAGCAGCACCGGGACCGAGGGCAGGAAGACGCTGGCGGTCTCGCCGCTCTTGCGGGCGCGCACGAAGCGGCCGATGGCCTGGGCGAAGTAGAGCGGGGTGGAGGCGCTGGTGGCGTAGACGCCGACGGCCAGGCGGGGGACGTCGACGCCTTCGGACACCATGCGGACCGCGACCATCCACGGATCGGTGTTGTTGGAGAACTCGCCGATGCGGTCGGAGGAGTCGGGATCGTCGGAGAGGATGACGGCCGGTTTGGTTCCCGAAATGTGTTCCAGCAGTTCGGCGTAGTCGCGGGCCTTCTCCTGATCGGTGGCGATGACCAGGCCGCCGGCGTCGGGCATGCCGGTGGCGCGCAGCTGGCGCAAGCGGGTGTCGGCGGCCTGCAGGACCTTCGACATCCAGTCGCCCGCCGGATCGAGGGCGGTGCGCCAGGCGCGCGCGGTCTGCTCGGCATTGAGGGGTTCGCCGAGGCGGGCGGAGTACTCCTCGCCCGCGCTGTCTCTCCAGTGCGCTTCACCGGAGTAGGCGAGGAAGACCACGGGACGCACGACGCCGTCGGCGAGGGCCTCGGCGTAGCCGTAGGTGTGGTCGGCGCGGGACTTCTCGAACCCGGATTCGTCGACCTCGTAGGTGATGAACGGGATCTTGGAATCGTCGCTGCGGAACGGCGTACCGGTCAGGTGCAGCCGCCGGGTCGCGTCGCCGAAAGCCTCCTCGACCGCCTCACCCCAGCTCTTGGCGTCGCCGGCGTGATGGATCTCGTCCATGATGACCAGCGTGCGCCGGTTCTCGGTGCGCACCCGGTGCTTGAACGGGTGCGAGGCGATCTGGGCATACGTCACCACCACCCCGTGGTAGTCCGACGAGGTCGACCCGGTGGAGTTGGAGAAGTTGGAGTCGAGCTGGATGCCGATCCGCTGCGCCGAAGCCGCCCACTGATGCTTGAGATGCTCGGTCGGCGCGACCACGGTCACCTGGTCGACGGTGCGGTCGGTGAGCAGTTCGGCGGCCACCCGCAGCGCGAAAGTCGTCTTACCGGCACCCGGAGTCGCGACAGCGAGGAAGTCGCGTGGCTTGGTTGTCAGATACTTGGTGAGAGCCCTGCGCTGCCAAGCACGTAATGAACCGCCACCACCCGAAGTCACTCGGTAGAGATTAGCGATTCCCACCGACAGTCCACCAATCCGACACAGTCCCTTCGAGTGCCGCACGACACATCGCGGGTCCTGTCCCATTCGAACCGCTGGTAGGCGATGCTGTAGCCACCATGAACGCGCACGATGATCCCGGGCAACACGCCGACGCCCCCGCGCCGGGCGGGCCGAGCGTGCGCGCCGCCACACGCCTGGGCCGGGTCCGGCAACTCGTCGTCCACGTGGCCGTGAAGGCCTGGGACGACTCCATCTTCGCCAAATCCGCCGCCGCGGCGTTCTGGCAGACCCTGTCGCTGGCGCCGCTGCTGCTCGGCCTGCTCGGCAGTCTCGGCTATGTCGGGCACTGGTTCGGCCCGGACACCGTCGACATCGTGAACTCCAAGATCATCAGCTTCAGCCGGAAGCTGTTCAGTCCCAGTGTGGTCGACGATCTGGTCGCCCCCACCGTCTCCGACGTCCTGCAGCGCGGCCACGGCGGCGTGGTCTCCATCGGCTTCGTGCTCTCGCTGTGGGCGGGCTCCTCGGCCATGGCCACCTTCGTGGACGCCATCACCGCCGCGCACGGCCAGTCCGACGCTCGTCACCCGGTCTGGCAGCGCATCTTCGCCCTGCTGCTGTACGTGGGCTTCCTGATCGCCTCGGTGCTGATTCTGCCGCTGGTGGCGCTGGGCCCGTCGATGATCGGCCGGGTGCTGCCCTCGGGCTGGAAGGAACCCGGCCTACGCCTCATCGACGGCTTCTACTATCCGGGCGTCGGTTTCCTGCTGATCATCGCCCTGACCACGCTCTACAAGCTGGCCCTGCACCGCACCCTGCCCTGGCACCGGCTCTTCGGCGGCGCACTGGTGGCCGGCGTGTTCTTCATGGCCGCCAGCGAGGGCCTGCGCCGCTACCTGTCCTGGATCACCAGGACCGGCATCAGCTACGGCGCCCTCGCGACCCCGATCGCCTTCCTGCTGTTCACCTTCTTCCTCGGCTTCGCCGTCATTCTCGGCGCCGAGTTCAATGCCAGCGTGCAGGAATTCTGGCCCGCTCGCTCGGCCCATCTGCTGCCGATCCGGGCCTGGATCACCCGCCTGCTGCACCGCAGGGCGACCACGCCGAAGGATCCGGACGACACGCCCACTCCCCCGGCGGTCGAGCCGGTCGCCAAGAAACCTCGCTCCCTGCCGATCGTCCCGTAGGCCCGGCGGCGAACGGCCTACTGGCTCGTCTTCTCCGCGTACTGGGCGGCGGTGAGCAGTTCGCTGGTGGCGGTGGGGAGGACGGCGAACAGCCAGCCCGCGCCGTAGGGGTCGGAGCCGACCAGGCTCGGGTCGTCCAGGGCCGCGGTGTTGATCAGGGTGACCCGGCCGCTGGCCGGGGAGTAGATCTCGGAGACCGCTTTGGTGGATTCGACTTCACCGCAGGGCGAGCCCGCCGCCACGGTGGAGCCGACCGCGGGCAGATCGAGGTGGACGAGATCGCCGAGGGCCTCCACGGCGACGGTGGTGATGCCGACGCGCACCGGCGCGTCCGGCATGGGCGCGCCCGGTGCGAGCATGACCCATTCGTGCTCGGCGGTGTAGCTGCGGTCGACGGGGAAGGCGTTCATCGAGGACTCCGGAATCGCTGGGCCGGCATCGGCCGGACGGGACGGTGGTCCTCCCCGCTCTGTCCTGAAACCTGAGAGTCTTCAGCCGCGACGCGAAGTACGCGGCGGCACTACACCTTCGGTATGGCGCACCGGCCGGGCCGGGTCCATTCTCCAGAGTTGCCTGGGCGCGGCGGTACTGGTGCCTGAGAGATTCCCGGGGAGGAATTTGCTCCTTCGGCGCCTCCTCGGGGAGGCTCTCCCGCCGCGCGTCATCGGCGTATTCGGTTGTGCTGCCGTGACACTACCGCGTCCGGTCGGATCGCCGAAAGCAAATCGGACCGCGCCGGTGATCGCGGGGCGTCCCCGCCGTGGCGATCCGGCCGGCGGCGTGTATTCGGCCCGGAACCGGGCACACCGAAACCGCAGCCCCTGTCCCACCGAGCGGCGAGGAGTGCCCGTGACCCGATTCGGATACACGCTGATGACCGAGCAGAGCGGTCCGCGCGAGCTGGTCCGCTACGCGGTCGACGCCGAAGCGGCCGGATTCGACTTCCTGGTCTGTAGTGACCACTACGCCCCCTGGCTCGAGGAGCAGGGGCACGCGCCGCACGCGTGGACCACGCTGGGGGCCGTCGCCCAGGCGACCCGGCGCATCCCGCTCATGACCTACGTGACGTGCCCGACCATGCGGTATCACCCCGCGGTCGTCGCGCAGCAGGCCGCGACCCTGCAGATCCTGGCCGAAGGACGGTTCACGCTCGGGCTCGGCAGCGGCGAGAGTCTCAACGAGCACGTGGTGGGGGCGGGCTGGCCGGGGCTGGAGGAGCGGCAGGATCGCCTCGTGGAGGCCATCGGCATTATTCGCGACCTGTTCTCCGGCGAGGCGATCGACCGGCACGGCCACTGGTATCGGGTCGACGCCGCCAAGCTCTGGGATGTGCCGCGGCAGCCGGTGCCGATCGCGGTCGCGGTCTCCGGGGCCCGATCGGTGCGGCGGTTCGCGCCGCTGGCCGATGAGATGGTCGGCACCGAGCCCGAGGCCGAACTGGTCCGGGCCTGGCAGCGGGTGCGCGCGGACGAGTCCGGCGGGACGACGTCGCGCGTGACGGGACAGCTGCTGATCTGCTGGGATACCGACCGCGACAAGGCCATCGAGCGGGCCCACGAGCAGTTCCGATGGTCGGCGGGCGGCTGGGACGTGAACGCGAACCTGCCGACGCCGGCGGGTTTCGCGGCCGCGACGCGATTCGTGCGCCCGCAGGACGTGGCCGAGACCATCCCGTGCGGGCCCGATCTCGACGCCATCGTGGCAGCGGTGCGGCCCTATCGGGACGCGGGCTACACCGATATCGCCGTCGTGCAGGTCGGCGACGATCAGCAGGACCGGTTCCTCGCCGAGGCCGCCGCCCCGCTGCTCGCGAAACTCCGTGCCGCTCTGGGTGATTCCTGATGGCCGAGGCAGGCGCGGCGCAATACGTTCCCCCCGACGCGGATCTGGGCGAGCTGCGGGAGGCCTCCCGCGACTGCCACGGGTGCGATCTGTATCGCCATGCGACACAGACGATCTTCGGCGAGGGACCCGCGAGCGCCGAGATCGTCATGGTCGGTGAGCAACCCGGCGACCGGGAGGACCGCGAGGGGCATCCCTTCGTCGGACCCGCCGGCGGACTGCTGGATCGTGCGCTGGCCGAGGCCGGAATCGACCGTGAGCGTGTGTATCTGACGAATACGGTCAAACACTTCAAATTCGAGGAGCGCGGAAAGCGGCGCATTCACAAGCAGCCGGGCCGCACCGAGATCGTGGCCTGCGCACCGTGGTTCGAGGCCGAACTGCGGGCCGTGCGGCCGCGGCTGGTGGTGTGCCTGGGCAGCGTCGCGGCGAAAGCCATCCTCGGATCGTCCTTCCGGGTCACCGCCCACCGCGGGCAACTCGTCGAGGCGCCCGATCCGCCCGGGCACGCCGTGATCGCGACCGTGCATCCGGCGTCGGTGCTGCGCGCCACCGACCGCTCCGCCGCCTACGCCGAGTTCGTCGCCGATCTGAAGAAGGTTCGCGCGGCACTCGCCTGAGGCGGGACGGGTTTGCTGTCCGTGATCAGATGGCAGCCACGGCGTGGCCACCCTGCTCCGCGCCGCTACCTCCGATCGCCGACCGCGGAAAACAGTGGCCGGTGCATGAATCGCGCCTGCGATTCGAGCCCGGAGTGACTGGTCTCGGAATTGTCGAACAGTGGGATGTCGACGAATCCCATGGACAGATACAGCGATTGGGCCTCGGTCATGAAGGTCGCGGTCTCCAGGCGCGCGGTCTCGAACCCGAGCGCGGCCGCATCGCGCACGAGCCGGTCGAGCAGGGCACGGGCGATACCGGCGCCCCGCGCCGCCGGGCGCACATACATCCGCTTGATCTCCGCGACGGCCGCATCGATCGGTTCCAGCGCGCCCACCCCGACCGGCTCGTTTCCCGCGAAGGCGACCAACAGCCGCCCCCGCGGGCCCAGCAGCTCCGGGAGCTTGTCCCGGAACAGAACACGATGGCGTGCGACCACAGCCGCACGGTCCTCGAACACCGCGCCGCGCTCGGCCAGTTCGTTCACGCACCACCACACGTATTCGTCCACCAACGGCGCGATCACCGCATAGGCGTCCGCGGCCGGTTCGGACAGCGCCACTATCACCGCTTCGCTCATTCCCGCCCCTCTCGTCGCACCGTCCACTCCTTGTCGACGGTGTCCTGAGAGGGATATAACGGGTTGGCGGGCAAGAGCGTTCGATGCATGCGGAAACCGTCCGAATGGAGTCGGCATATGCCAGGTTTCGATCCGACCGGAATTCGTGTCGTGCTGTGCGACATCTTCGGCACCACGGTGGACTGGTACACCGGTGTCAGCACGCAAACCGCCGAGATCGCGCGGGAGGCCGGTGTGTCGCTGGACGGCGGCGCGTTCGCCTCGGACTGGCGCGATCGCTATCTGCCCTCCATGCGGCGAGTCGATACCGGCGAACGGGCGTGGGCGTATCTCGATGCCCTGCACCGCGAGTCGCTCGACGATCTGATCGAAACCCGGGGCTGGGCGCAGGAATTCGACGAGGAAGCCCGCCGCCGCATGGTCCGCGCGTGGCATCGGCTGCCCGCCTGGAAGGATGCCGCCGAGGGATTGCAGCGACTCCGCGGGAAGTACACGGTGGCGGCGCTGTCGAACGGCGGCTTCGCTCTGCTGACCGCCTTGATCAAGGCCGAATCGCTGCCCTTCGACTGCATCCTGTCCGCGGAACTGGCGCGCGCCTACAAACCCGCCGCGGCCGCCTACCTGAGGGCGACCGAGTTGCTCGACGTGGAGGCGACGGAAGCGCTGATGGTGGCCTGCCACGGCTGGGATATCGACGGCGCCCGCACAGCGGGTCTGCGCACCGCCTTCCTGGAGCGGCCCCTGGAGAAGGGGCCGCACACACCCGCCGACCGCAGCGCCGAGGTGACCAGCGACCTGTCCGTCACCAGCTTCACCGAACTGGCCGACGCACTCGGCTGCTGACCACGGCGCCGACCGGTCAGTCGAGCAGGGCGCGCGTCGCCGGAACGACGTCACCGATCCAGCGGCGGAGCTGGGTGTCGTCGGCGGACTCCGGCCAGTACACGAAGGTGTCGAAACCGGTCTCCGTGGCGAAGTCGGCCAGAATGCGGACCCACCCCGCGGCATCGGTGCGAATCGGCTCCTCGCCACGCAGCGTGACCGTCCCCGGCGTCTCGGTGATCGTCCCGACGAGCTGTGCCATCCGCATGATATCGCCCGGCTTGCGCCCGGCGTCGATCGCGGCAGCGGAGATGATGTCCTGTGTCGCTTGCCATTTCTCGTACGGCAGGTAGTGCGGAATGGGCGCGGCCCACCCGTCGGCGATGCGCCCGGTGAGCGCATTCGCCTTCGGACCGACGCTCCCGAACCAGATCCCCACCGGATGCGCGGGCGCCGGCCCGGACTGCACACCCTTCACGGTGTAGTGCGTCCCTACGACTTTCGCCTTCGTCCCCGGATGCCACATGGCCCGGATGATCGCGGTCGCCTCCTCCAGCGCCTGCAGCGCTTCGGGATTCGACCGCACCGGCCCGCCCATGGCGCCGATAGCGGGCCAGAAAGCCCCCGCCCCCACAGCGAGCTCGAACCGCCCGCCACTGAGCAGATCCAAGGTCGCAGCCTGCTTCCCGAGCATGGCGGGCCCCCGCAACGGCAGGCTCGCCACATCCGGAAACACCCGCAGCCGTTCGGTTTCCGTCAACACCGTGGCAATCACCGCAAAGGTGTCGGCCAGCCCACCCGAGTACGGATGATCCTGAATCCCGAGCAGATCCAAGCCCTCCCGGTCCGCCACCTTCGCCATCGCACGCAACTGCGGCAACTCGGACACCGTCGGCGCCAACTGAATACCGAATCGTAGGTTCACACCGCGATCATGCCAGCCGCATCGACCCCGCGCCCTCCCTCACCGGCGAACCAGCGGAACCCGCAGCCGGCGACGGCGGGCCGGGAGCGGCCGGCCGGGCGAGACCCGCGAGCGGCCGTAGCGCAGCAACTCCATCACCAGGTCCTCCGCCGCGCGGAATCGCGTGAGGTCGACCCGCAGCCGCCACGCGAGGTCCGGATCGCCGGGTTCGAGCACGGTGACGCGTACCGGCATGACATAGGCGGCGACGCCCGCGTCGACGAGGGCGAAAAGCACTCGGTACACCTGCGATTCGGGCAGGTCCGCGAGGACGCCCCAGGTGCGGGCATGCAGGCCATTGGTCAATCCGCGGGCGGGAACCCAGTGTGTGACGGCACGTGCGTCCGCCCAGGGATCGGGGACTTCACGTGCCGCGGTCATCGCGCCCAACCATTCGACGAGATATCGATCGGGACCGGTCAGTCCTTCTTCATCATCTCGTAGATGCGCTTGCATTCCGGGCAGACCGGGGAGCCGGGCTTGGGGGATTTGGTCACCGGGAAGACTTCGCCGCAGAGGGCTACGACGTGGGTGCCCATGACGGCGCTCTCGGCGATTTTGTTCTTCTTCACGTAGTGGAAGAACTTGGGGCTGTCGTTGTCGGTCGACTCGTCGGTGGTCGTATCCGGGCGTACCAGGGTGTCTGCGCTCACCTGATCCATGATGCCAGGATGCCCCTCGCGGGAGCACGCAACCACCGTCATGTGACTTCGACAGGCTGTAGTGGAAGACTCGGGGTATGCAGCGCGACGGCGATTCCGAGGCCGAGGTCGGTGGCGGTGATCGCCCCGAAGTCGAATTTCACCCAGCCGGTTCGATACCGAACCCGCCGCGCAGGTCAGAGGGGTATTTTCCGGGGGAGAAGGAACATCCGGCGCTGATCACCGAGGCGGCGCCCTCGCTGGAGCAGCAGCATCGCGATCGGGTGCGGCGGTACACGATTCTCATGGCGTTCCGGATTCCGTGCCTGGTGCTGGCGGCGGTGGCCTACAGCGTGTGGGAGAACTGGGTGATCTCGCTGCTGATCATCGGCATCTCGGTGCCGCTGCCGTGGATCGCGGTGCTGATCGCCAATGACCGGCCGCCCCGCAGCAAGGACGAACCCAGCCGCTGGGACGGCCGGCGCGAGGACCAGGCCGCTATCGAATCACGACCGCATCGCGCCATCGACGGCTGACGGGGCCGCGGCGGGCAGCCGGCGGATGGCGATCGACATGAGCGCCGCCACCCCGCACAATCCGCCCGCGATGTAGAAGGCCAGGCTGTAGCTGCCCTGCAGGTCGCGGATCACGCCCGCGCCCGCCGCGGCAATGGCCGCGCCGATCTGATGCGAGGCGAACACCCAGCCGAAGGCCACCGGGCCGTCCTCGCCGAAATGCTCCCGGCACAGCGCGACCGTCGGCGGCACGGTGGCGATCCAGTCCAGGCCGTAGAAGATGATGAACGCCCACATGCTCGGCTCCACATCGGGCCCGAACAGGGCGGGCAGGGCCAGGAGCGACAGCCCGCGCAGCGCGTAGTAGCCCAGCAGCAGATACCGGGAGTCGACCCGGTCGGTGAGCCAGCCCGAGGCGATGGTGCCGGCCACATCGAAGACGCCGACGAGGGCGAGCAGTCCGGCCGCGGTGGTGGCCGGCATGCCGTGATCGTGGGCGGCGCTCACGAAATGGGTGCCGATGAGGCCGTTGGTGGACATGCCGCAGATTGCGAAACCGCCTGCCAGCAGCCAGAACACCGGTTTGCGCGCCACCGTGAACAGCACCGTCAGCGCACGCGACGCACCGCCCGTGACGGTCACCCGCACCCCGACCCGGCTGCCCGGTTCCGCGCCGTAGGCGGTCTCGCCGATATCGCTCGGGTAGTCGCGGATGAAGAACCACACCAGCGGCACCACCGCCAGCGAGATGCCCGCCACCAGCAAGGACGGCAACTGCCAGCCGTGATCGTGCGCGAGCGCCGCGATCAACGGCAGGAAGATCAGCTGGCCGGTCGCGCCTGCCGCGGTGAGCACACCGGTGACCAGGCCGCGCTGCGCGACGAACCACCGCCCGGAAATGGTTGCCACGAACGGCATGGACATGGATCCCACGCCGACGCCGACCAGTACGCCCCACAGCATCACCAGCTGCCAGGCCTGGGTCATGAACACCGTCAGCCCGCTGCCCGCGGCGACCAGCACCAGCGCGCCGGCCACCACCCGGCGAATGCCGAAGCGATCCATGAGCGCCGCCGCGAACGGCGAGATCAGGCCGTAGAGCAGCACATTCACCGACACCGCCGCACCGATGGTGCCGTGCGACCAGCCGAATTCCTCGTGCAGCGGATCCATCAGGACGCTGGGCACCGAGCGGAAGGCGGCCGCGCCGATGAGCGTCACGAAGCCGACCGCCGCCACGATCCAGGCCGGATGCAGTCGCCGCCGGCTGCCGGCGGGCAATCGCGTTGCGCCACCCCGTGATTGCGTGGCGGGATCGTTCCGAAGTTCAGTCACCGCACGAGCGTCCCGGAAATCACGGTCGCGAACGAGTGGCCTGAATGCCACAATGCGTAAAGATCGCGCCAACCCGTGCAAGGAGCAAGCCGTGCCGAAACCCCATCTGGTGGCCGTTCTCGCGTTGGAACCGACCGTTGGATTCGATATGACGATCCCGACGACGGTGCTCGGCTCGGCCCGCGACGAAGCCGGGAATCCGCTCTACGACGTGCACGTCTGCGGGGTGAACACCGACAGGATCGCCTCCACCACCGGCTATTTCATCGTTCCCGAATTCGGCCCGGAACTGCTGGCGCGCGCCGACACCGTGATCGTGCCCGGCACCCGTATCCACGGGCCGCGCGTCGAGGGTGCGCTGTCCTCGGAGCTGGCCGTGGCGCTGGGCACCATCCGCCCACAGGCCCGCATCGTCTCCATCTGCACCGGGGCCTTCGTGCTCGGCGCGGCCGGGCTGCTCGATGATCGGCGCGCGACCACGCACTGGCGCTTCGCCGAGATGTTCCGCTCGATGTATCCGCGGGTGCGCCTCGATGAGAACCTGTTGTTCGTTCAGGACGGAAACGTCTGGAGCTCGGCGGGTCTGGCCGCCGGGATCGATCTGTGCCTGCATCTGATCCGCACCGATCACGGCGCGGCGGTGGCCAATGACGTGGCCCGCTACTGCGTGGTGCCGCCGTGGCGGGAGGGTGGGCAGTCACAGTACATCGAACGGCACATCCCCGAGGCCGACGGCGGCGGCACCGCGGCCACCCGGCTGTGGGCGCTGCGGCACCTCGACCGCGATCTGGACCTGAATACCCTTGCCGCGCACGCCTGTATGAGCGTGCGCAGCTTCACCCGGCATTTCAAGGCCGAGACCGGCATGGCTCCGGGCGCCTGGGTGCTGCAACAGCGGCTGCGGCATGCCCGGCACCTGCTGGAGACCACGGCGCTGCCGGTGGACGAGGTGGCGCGTGCGGCCGGGTTGGGCACCGCCGCCTCGCTGCGCCACCACATGCGCGGCGAGCTGGGCGTGTCACCGCTGGCCTACCGCAAGACGTTTCGCTCCGGCCCGGCCCGGGCAATCGCGAACACGGAGCTCGCGCTGCGGGACTAGCGTCGGCAGTGCGGACCACGAGTAAGAAGATGTGCGGGCCACGAGTAATAAGCCACGAGTAATAAGACAACGAGTGATGGGAGGCAGCATGACGATTCGCTGGATCTGGGCGTTCCTCGACCGTCCGGCAGCGCAATTCGACGAATGCGCGGAGTTCTGGTCCGCGGTCACCGGCTCGACGGTGTCGCCGCGGCGCGGAGCGAACTCCGAATTCGTCACGCTGCTACCGGAATCCGGTGCGCCGACGGTGAAGATGCAAGCCATCGAGGGCGGGCCGCGCGTGCACCTCGACCTCGATGTGGACGATATTCCGGCCGAGACCGAGCGGGCCGTCGGCCTGGGCGCGACGCTCGTGCTCGAGCATCCGGACTATGTGGTGCTGAAATCCCCGCACGGCCTGACCTTCTGCCTCACACCGGCCGATCGGGGCGGCGGGGAGCTCACGCCGACGGTGACCGGGCCGGAGGGTGATCGCAGTCGGCTCGATCAGGTGTGCCTGGATATCGGGGCCGCCGACTTCGACGACGAGGTGCGGTTCTGGCAGGAGCTGACCGGCTGGAACTTCGTCCCGACCACGGAGGACGAATTCATGCGGCTGCGACCGGATCCGGTGCTGCCCATGGGCATGCTGTTGCAGCGGCTCGGCGAGGACCGGCCGACCTCGGCCCATGTGGACTTGGCCAGCACCGATATTCACGCCACCGCCGCCTGGCACGAAAAGCTGGGCGCCCGCCGGCTGTCGGCGGGCGTCAGTTGGCTGGTGCTGGCGGATCCGGCCGGTCAGCCCTATTGCGTGACCGGCCGGAAGCCTGCCTGAAATTCGTTCAGTTCCAACCGGTCCGCGGCTCCGGCCGCGCGGCCGGTGCGGAATTGGCAAGGGCTTCGAGGTCTTCGAGGAACTTCTCGACGCTCTCGGCCCGGGCCTGCGGGGTGCTGACGTGCTCGCGCATCTTCTCCTCGGTGAGGGCGAGCATGGCGGCCGACAGATCGGCCTCCAGATCGCGGATGAGCTGGCGGCGGAACTGCAGGATCTGCTCGCGACCCTGTTTGCGGACGCGCTCCACCTCCTCGGCGGCGGCCTCGCGCATCTGCGCGATGATGCGGTCGGCGTCGACGCGGGCCTCCTCGCGCATGCGCTCGAGTTCGGCCTGCGCCTCCTTGACCGAGGAGTCGTAGGCCTGCTTCGCGGCGAGCAGCCGGTCCGCCGCCCGCTCACTGTCGTCCAGCTGTTTCTGGACCTGCTCCTGGGCCTTGGTCATGATCCTCTTCACCGGCGGGACAATGTATTTCCAGAAGAACCACACGATGACGCCGAAGCCGAACAGCTGGCTGAAGAAGATGGGCCAATCCCAGGTGATGTTGTAGATGCCTTCGGCGGCGAGCAGGTCGTACGCGTCGATCACGACCCCTGTCCTCTCTGATGGCCGGCACTGGTTCGGGTACGACCGTTCATGTTCATGCCGAGCATGCGATCGGCCAGATCGTGAGCGAGCGGTTCAACGGATTCTCGAAGTTCGGCGGCGACCTGATCGGCCTCGGCGCGCAATTGCGCCGTGGTCTCCTCGACGATGTGATCGGCTTCCTGCTGGGCTTCGCCGCGCAGTTCCTCGAGGATCGCCCTGCCTTCGGCCCGCGCCTGATTGCGGATCTCGGCCGCTTCCGCGCGGGCCTTCTCCAGCGCCGTGTTGTAGCGGGCCTCGGCCTCGGCGAAGACGTCGGCGGCCTCCTTGGCGGTCACCGCCGTCTCGCTGATGCGCGCCTCCCGCTCCTCCAGGACTTTCCGGATCGGCGGGACCACGAAGAACCAGATGACTCCGAGCACGATCAGGAAGATCGCGAGCTCGACGAAGAAGGTGCCGTTGGGAATCAGGAAATTCTGCTGGGCCACCACATCTGTTCGCGGAGACATGACCGGACTACTTGCCGGGAGTAGCGAATACGAACAGAGCCATGAACGCTAGATTGATGAAGTAGGCCGCCTCGACCAGACCGACGGTCAGGAAGAAGTTGACGCGCAGCTTGGGCTCGGCCTCGGGCTGGCGCGCGACGCCGTTGATCAGGGCCGCACCGGCGAGACCGTCACCGATGCCGGCGCCGATGGCGCCGCCCGCCATGATCAGGCCGCCGCCGATGAGCGCGCCTTGGACGATGGTCGCAGTTTCCATTTGTCACTTCCTTTTGTGAAAACGTTGTCGAAGAGGGAGATCAGCAGTCGATCAGTGCTTTTCGTGCTCCACCGCCATCGACTGGCTGAAGTACAGGATGGTCAGCAGGGAGAAAATGAAGGCCTGGATGAGTCCGACGAACATGTCGAACACCTTCCAGATGGCATTCGGGCCCCAGCTGATCCAGAAGGGGAACAACGTGATCACCGAGATCATCACGGTGCCGGCGAACATGTTGCCGAATAGTCGCAGCGACAGCGACAGCGGCTTGGCTACTTCCTCGATCACGTTGATGAAGACCATTGGCCCCCAGCCGGTATGGCCTTTGAGCAATTGCTTGACATGCCCGCCCGCGCCGCGCCGCCACACACCGGCGAGTTGGTAGAAGACGAAGACGAAGGCCGCCAGCGCGAAGACGAAGTTGATATCAGAGGCGGGCGGTTTGATCAATTCGCCCTGGCCGTACTGCACGGGCAGCACCGACAGCCAGTTGGACAGCAGGATGTAGACGAACAGGGTGACCGCCAGCGGCAGCGCGAACGGCGCGATCTTCATGCCGATCGCGCCCTCGACCTGATTGCGCATCTGGACCGTGACGGCCTCGAAGAACAGCTGGACGCCGTTGGGCACGCCGGAGGTGATCTTCACGCGCAGATAGAAGGCCAGGGCCAGCACGATGATCGCGGCGACCGCGGTGGAGACGATGGTGTCGACGTTGAAGGTCATGCCGAACAAATGCGCCTGCATGTATTCGCCGACATGGATCTTGGACTCGCCCTCCTCTGCCGCGAACAGACTGAAGGGACCGCCCGGCGGGGCGATCGAAGCGACTGTATAGCTCATGATTGCTGTCGAAGCCCTTTCAGTTCGGGCACAACGGTGTGGTAGATCAGCACGATCTGGAAGACGGCCAGCCCGAAGAAGATTCCGATGCCGTTGGGCCGGGTGAAGATGGCGATCAGGATGGCCAGACCGGTCAATGAGAGTAGCCGCGCAGCCGAGGACATCGCGAGCTTTTGCTTACTCGGCGTTTCCGAATCGGTGATGCGCACAATGGACATCCAGGTGAGCTGAGCGTTAACCCACCCGAGGGTGAGCCCGGCGCTTATGAAAACACCCAGCAACAATCGATCCAACGCGCCAGTAACCATCAGAGCCAGCACCCCGAGGATCGCCGCAATTGCGGCGGTTCGACGCCGGATCTTGTTGACATCCACTTACGACACCGCCTCGCCGTCATACCACCTCGTCGTGGAGCCGCACATGATCGCAGCATACACAGACGAAGAACATTGTGTGACAACAATTCTGATCTTCAAATTGTTGATCTTGAATCGCGGTAACGGCTTTCGGCCACACGATTCCGGCAAACTTCCGACCCGCCGGGGCCGTCGCAGGTCACGGCCCCGCCGATGAGGGCTTGAAGAATAAATACGGAATGGTCTGTATGCCCGGATATCAAGCCCCGCAAACACGGGCCCGACGCCGAACGCATTGTTGCGAATAATAGCCGGAGTTGCGCTGTATTCCGGCATCTCGGACACCGCGTGTTCTGAGCAGGGGCCGGTGCGCAATGCCCGGGGGTTGCGGTGGCAGAGTTCGTAGTCATGCCGACGAACCAGACGACCGCCTCGTCCCTGCTCGCCGACCTCGCGCCCGCCCTGCGCGCCGCGCTGACCCGCGTCGGCTACGACGCCGATACCCTCCTCGACGTCCTCGGCGCCGACGCGCACGCCGCCCTCGGCCGCTCCGAGCCGGTGCCGGTGCGCCACGCCGCGCGCGACGCCGGTGAGCTCGGCACCCTGATTCGCCTGCTGCTGCTGGGCGATCCGATGCCCGAACGCGAGGTGGCCGCCGCGCTCGCCCCCGTGGACATGGACCGCGCGGTGGCCGCCGGACTGCTCGAACGCGACGGCGGCCAGCTGCGCGCGGCGCTGGATCTGCGCCCGCTCGACCTCGGCGCCGGCACCCGCTGGGTGCTGTCGGATCTCGACGACTCCATGCATCGCCGCACCCTCGACGCCGAGCACGTGCTGGGCGTCGGCCAGGCCTCGCTCTCGCTGCTGCGCGCGACGCCGACCGATCCGGCCGGCACCGTGCTGGATCTCGGCACCGGCTGCGGCGTGCAGGCCATTCACGCGAAGTCCTACGCCCGCACCGTCACCGGCACCGATGTGAGCAAGCGCGCGCTGTGGCTGGCCGAGGCCAATGCCGCGCTCAACGAGCTGGATATCGAACTGCGCGAGGGCTCCTGGTTCGAGCCCGTGGCGGGCCGCCGATTCGATCAGGTGGTGGCCAATCCCCCGTTCGTGGTGGGCCCCGCGCGCATCGAGCACACCTACCGCGATTCCGGGCTGGCCCTCGACGGCGCCAGCGAACTGGTCATCTCCGGCATCCCGGAACTGTTGAATCCGGGCGGCACCGCGGCGCTGCTCGCGTCGTGGGTGCATATAGAGGGAGAGGACTGGCGCACGCGGGTGTCGAGCTGGCTGCCCGACCACGGCGTCGATGCCTGGATCGTGCAGCGCGATATCGCCGATCCCGCCCTGTATGTCGGAACCTGGCTGCGCGACGCCGGATTGGATCCGCGCGAGCCGGCGGCCCAGGCGCGCGCCGAACAGTGGCTCGACGCCTTCACCGCCGCGGATGTGGCGGGCATCGGTTTCGGCTTCGTCTATCTGCGCGCCATCGACGGCCCGACCGAACTGCTCGCCGAGGACCTCACGCACGGCTTCGACGATCCGCTGGGCGCCGAGGCGACCCGCTACTTCGAGCGGTCGGCCTGGCTGCGCGCGGTGGCCACCGATCCGGACCGCATTCTCGCCTCGCGCTTCGAGGTGGATCCGGCCACCGCACTGGAGCGGGTGTACCTGCCCGGCGCGGACGGCTGGGACCAGCGGGTGGCCCGCCTGCACCGCGGTGACGGCCCGCGCTGGCAGCACGAGGTCGACGACACCATCGCGGCGCTGCTGGCCGGTATGCGTCCCGACGGGCTGCCGCTGAGCGAGCTGGTGGAACTGCTGGCTTTCGGCGCGACCGGCGAGGCCGCGACCCCCGAATTCGAAGCCGCCGCAATGGGCGTGGTGGTCGGGCTGGTGCGGCACGGCCTCATCCATCCCCGCTGAGCGAAAGCGTCTCCTGTCGGCCACGGCATCCCCTCGCCCTCGTTGTTGATATGAACGTACCACATAAGTGGTATGACCATACCAGCAAAAGGCGTAGAACCTCCCCCGGTCAGCGGCCGTATACCCTCCCGGACCGATAATTCGGAGTGATACCGGTCACAGACCAGGCTTGCCGCGCAAGATCCGGGGAATGCCGATGACCTGCGCATCGTTGCATCGGCAGCTGGACGGACCAGTAGCAGGGCGGGGATCCATTGACACGTAATCGATTGGGGCGGGCGGCAGTTCGGATCCGAGGGCGGCAATCGCCCGGACACCGGCGACCGGCCATGCCACGACCGTGTTCCCCGACCTGCGCCGTTCTCAGGAACTTCTCAGACGTGCGCCGTAAAAACCGCAGCTCAGATGCGGTTTACGCGCGGTGCGGCGGGGAACTTTCCTGATGTCGGGTCCGTTGAACGGAGCGAGACACCACCGACAGGAGGCAAGTCATGACAAGCCCCGCCACCACTGACGTGCGCACCAGCGAACAGGACCTCGACGCCCAGAGCCCCGCAGCCGACCTGGTACGTGTGTACCTGAACGGAATCGGCAAGACCGCGCTGCTCACGGCCGCCGACGAGGTCGAGCTGGCCAAGCGCATCGAGGCGGGCCTCTACGCGCAGCATCTGCTGGAGACGAGCAAACGACTGTCCGCGGCCCGCAAGAAGGATCTCGCGATCCTGGTCCGTGAGGGTCAGGCCGCCCGGCAGCATCTGCTCGAAGCGAATCTGCGCCTCGTGGTGTCGCTGGCCAAGCGCTACACCGGCCGCGGCATGCCGCTGCTGGATCTGATCCAGGAGGGCAACCTCGGCCTCATCCGCGCCATGGAGAAGTTCGACTACACCAAGGGCTTCAAGTTCTCGACCTATGCCACCTGGTGGATCCGGCAGGCGATCACCCGCGGCATGGCCGATCAGAGCCGCACCATCCGCCTTCCCGTGCATCTGGTGGAGCAGGTCAACAAGCTCGCCCGCATCAAGCGCGAACTGCACCAGCAGCTCGGCCGCGAGGCCACCGATGCGGAACTGGCGCGCGAGTCCGGGATTCCGCAGGAGAAGATCGCCGATCTGCTCGACCACAGCCGGGATCCGGTAAGCCTGGACATGCCGGTCGGCAATGACGAAGAGGCCCCGCTCGGTGATTTCATCGAGGATTCCGAGGCCACCTCCGCCGAGTCCGCCGTCATCGCCGGTCTGCTGCACCGCGATGTGCGCACCGTGCTGGCCACCCTCGACGAGCGCGAGCAGCAGGTCATCCGCCTGCGCTACGGCCTCGACGACGGGCAGCCGCGCACCCTCGACCAGATCGGCAAGCTCTTCGGCCTGTCCCGCGAGCGTGTCCGCCAGATCGAGCGCGAGGTCATGTCCAAGCTCCGCAAGGGTGAGCGGGCCGACCGCCTGCGTGCCTACGCCAGCTGATAGTTCTCCCCCAGACATCGGGCCGTCTTCGAGGCGCCGGCCCGATCCACGCCGGTCGGTTTTCGATACCCGCTTGTCCCCCTCCGGGTATCGCGAACCGACCGGCTTCTACGTGTCCGGCGTAGGATCACCTGCGATCACGGCATTTCCTTCCATGCTGCCGAGCCGACGGAGTGACCATGGCCAAGAAGCAGAGTGTCGAAGAGTTCCTCGCCGAATCCACCCACCCCCGCAAGGCCGAGATCGAAGAGTTGCGCGCCGCCATCCTCCTCGCGAATCCCGGACTCACCGAACAGATCAAGTGGAACGCCCCGAGCTTCTGCGTCAACGGCGACGACCGCATCACCTTCCAACTCCAGCCCAAGGACGTCGTCACCCTGATCTTCCACCGCGGCGCCAAGAAACGTGACGCCGATATCGACGGCTTCACCTTCGACGACCCCACCGGCTTGATCGACTGGCGCTCCCCCGACCGCGGTCTCATCACCTTCGCCGACGCGGCCGATGTGCGCGCCAAGCTCCCCGCCGTCGTCGATCTCGCCACCCGCTGGGTGAAGGCCACCGCCGACTGATTCGCCGCGCACCTGCGGTCCGGGACGGTGTTCCGGGACTTCCTATGAGGCGCGCTCACGGGCGCGGAAGGCGCTGCGGTACTGGTGGGGGGAGGTACCCAGCCGGTGGGTGAAGTGGTGGCGCAGGGTGGTCGAGGTGGCGAAACCGGCTTGCTGGGCAATGGTTTCGATGGCCAGGTCGGTGGTTTCCAGGAGTTCGCGGGCGTAGCGGACGCGGGTGGACAACAGCCATTGCAGGGGTGTGGTGCCGACCTGTTCCTGGAAGTGGCGGGTCAGGGTGCGGACGCTGAGGTTGGCGTGGCGGGCTATATCGGCGAGGGTGAGCGGGCGCCGGAGGTTGGATTCCATCCACGTGAGGGTGGGTTGGAGGTGGTTGCCGTCGCCGCCGGGTATCGGATGCTGGATGAATTGCGCTTGGCCGCCTTCGCGTTGGAGGGGCATGACCATGCCGCGGGAGGTTTCGGCGGCCACGGCCGCGCCGAGGTCGCGGCGGACCAGGTGCAGGCACAGGTCGAGGCCGGCGGCGACGCCGGCCGAGGTGAGGAATTGGCCGTCGTCGATGAAGAGGACGGCGGGGTCCACCTCGATGCCGGGATGGAGGCGCGACAGTTCGTCGGCGTGCCGCCAGTGGGTGGTGGCGCGGCGGCCGTCCAGTAGGCCGGTGGCGGCGAGGGTGAAGGCGCCCACGCACACCGAGGCTGTGCGCGCGCCTCGCGCCGCTGCCGCGCGCACCGCGGTCAGGACCGGTTCCGGTTGGGGCGCGGCGAAATTGGCGTGACCCGGGATTATGACGGTGTCGGCGGCGGTCAGGTCGGGAAGGTCCCAGTCGGTGCGCAGGACGAAGCCGCCGAGGGTGAGATCGGCGGTGACCTGCCGGCCCGGCGCCACCAGGCGGACCTCATAGGCGGGTGCGGGGGCGCAGGAGTTGGCCATGCCGAAGACCTGGCCGGGAATGGTCAGCTCGAAGGGGACCACGCCCTCGAGTGCCAGGACGGCTACCACGTGCATGGCCAGAATTTAACGCACTGTGTCATTCTGGCCACTGTCGGGTGGTGAGTGTTCGCCGAAAAATCGAGAACGATCATCCGTTCATCGGCGAATACCGCTGCTATCCAAGGAGATACCGATGGAGTTCTCGCGTAGAAACGCGCTCGCAGGAGCCGGGCTGGCCGGCGTGGCAATGGCGCTGCAGCCGGGTCGGGCGAGCGCCGAGGAGGACGCGCTCGCGCTGCCGACCACACCGCTGGCGGCGAAGGCGCAGCAGTTGATGGAGGATTCGCTCACCGCCGCGATCCGCAATCACAGTGTGCGCGGATACTTGTTCGGCCGCAGGCTGGCCCAGGAGCAGGGGTTGCGCGCGGGGGCGGACTTCGACGACGAGCTGGTCTATCTCATCTGCGCGCTGCACGATATCGGCCTGTCCGACGTGGCCAATGGCGATCAGCGGTTCGAGGTCGACGGGGCGGATTTCGCGGCGCGGTTCCTGGAGGAGAACGGGGTCACCGGCGAACGGGTGGACGTGGTGTGGGACGCGATCGCCGTGCACACCCTGGGGTTCATCGACTCCCCCGTCTTCCGCCGCCGCAGGCGCCCCGAGATCTGGATCGCGGTGTCGGGCATCGGGATCGATGTGGGCGGCGGTCCGGGAGATCTGCCGGCCGGGTACGGCGATCTGGTGCACGCGCGGTATCCGCGGCTCGGGGGCGGGCGGGCCCTCGCCGATATCGTCGACGCGCAGGCGATGGCCAACCCGCTCAAAGCGATGCCGGGCACCCTCGCCAACGCTCTTGTGCAGCAGCGGCATCCGGAGAAGATGCTGGCGGGGATCGGCGCGGTGGATCTGACGAACAACTGGGGCGATTAGGCCGCGCGCGTGAGCGCCCGGCAGGCCGCCGGGGCCGGTAGATCGCCCTTGCGGAATCGGTCCGGCGTCACGCCCATGAGGGACCGGAAATCCGCGGTCATATGGGATTGGTCGTAATATCCAGCGGCCGCGGCGAGTTCGGCCCAGGCGGTGTCGCCCGCGGCCGCCAGGATCCGTCGCACGCGACCGATGCGGGCGAAGCGCTTGGGCGAGTCGCCGATTCCGGCGGCGATCACCACGCACGAGCAGGCGGCCATGCTCCCCGTCGCGCTGGAGCGGCCGATCGATGTCGTCGACATACCGCACGAGGTGGCGCGCGAGCACATGATCGCCTCCGGCATGTCGGCGGAATTCGCCGATGGCGCGCTCGCGGGTCAGGTCTATGCGCGAGCGGGCCGCAATGCCACCGTCACCGGCGATGTCGAACGCGTACTCGGCCGCGCGCCACGCGGTTACGCCGAATGGGCGTGGGATCACGCCCCGGCCTTCCTGATGGCGATGCCCGCCTAGTCCGCGCCGGAGTCCTCGTCCCCGAGCGCCTGCTCCAGGCGGCGGAGGATGCCCGGCCACCCGCCGCGCATAATGCTGCGCGACAGCTGCGCGGTGGGATCATCGGGATCGAATCCGCTGTGGGTCAGCACGACTCGGGTACCGCGGCCCTCCGGGTGCAGATCCCAGGTGACGGTCCACCCGGCCGGCGCGGTGGCGGCGGCATCCTCCCAGGTGATGCGCAGGCGTTCGGCCGGGACCGCCTCCAGCACCTCACAGCTGATCTCACCGGAGAAATTGGTCGCCGCAATCGGCTTGGCGCGCAAGCGGAAACGGGTGCCGACGACCGGCTCGAAACCCTCCGGCTCCATCAGCCACCGCGCCATCAGCGCCGGCGTGGTGAGCGCCCGCCACACCTTGGCCGGCGCATGTGGATAGAACTGGTCCAGTTCGATGGTGCTGGGATCGTCGGTCATCGCATCGGCTCCGTTCCGTCATCGGATTCATTCGGCTCGTCGGGCATGGCGTCGAGGGTGGCGCCCAGATCGCGCATGCGGTCACGCCAGTACCGCTCGAACGGATCCAGCCAGGACTGCAGATCGTGCAAGGGCTGCGGCTCCACCCGGTAGTAGCGATGCCGCCCGCGCTTGTCCTCGCCGACCAGACCGCAGTCGCGCAGCACCTTCAAATGCTCGGACACACTCGGCCGCGCCATATCGAACAGCTCGGCGATCTCCCCCGCGGTCCGCTCACCGTCGAGCAGCGCGTCCAGGATGTCGCGGCGGGTCGGGTTGGCCAGCGCGCCGAACACCCGGTCGGCGAGACTGGATTTCAGGCGCTGCGGCATTACGCGGCGACGAGCACATAGGAATTGCCATCCGGGTCGGCGAAGGTGGCCTGCCGTCCCCAGGGCATGTCGGCCGGTCCGTCGACCTGCGCCCCGTCGGCGCGCAGCCGTGCCACGGTGCCGTCGAGATCGGCGCTGGCGAGGATCACCCCGCCCAGGGTTCCGGCGCTCGCGCCCGGGAACGGCTTGTGCAGGACGATGGCGGTGCCGGAGTCGCCGGGGGCGACCTCGAGCCATCGGTTGTCGCCCATGGTCCGGTCGCTGCGGACGGCGAATCCGAGCACCTCGGTGTAGAAGCGCTTGGCGCGGTCCTGGTCGTCGACGAAGGCGGTAATGGTCTGGATCTGCGAGATCGTCATGATCGAGACTATATGTAGGTTTTTACCTACATGTCAACCGTAGGATTTTTCCTACGCGCTGAGCCGGATTTGCTACGAGTCGAGGAGGAAGGTCTCGAGTCGCGGATAGAGCTCGGTGGAGAACCCGCCGGTCGGTTGCCAGCCCCATCGGCGATACATCGACGCGGCCGGGGACTCGGGCAGGGTGACGAGCCAGGCACGGCGGTGCTCGTGGGTCAGGGCGCCGAGGAGCGTCCGGGCGAGGCCTCGGCCCTGCATGGACGGGTCGACCATCAATTCGACCACTTCGAAGGTTCCCGGCGACTGGAGTCGCCGGACCTGGTCGGCGGGTAGGTCGCGGGTGACGTCGCGGTAGAACTCGGTGTCCGGCCACGGCACCGGCGTGGGCCAGCCGTAGGCCACTCCCGCCAATGCGCCGGTCGGGGTGCGGCCCTCCAAGGCGGTGAAGCCGGGCTGCTCGAGATGCCAGGCGGTCTGCGCGGTGTACTGCATCACATCCCGGGCGGGTGAATTCCAAGGCGGGCCATGGAAACAGGCGTTGTACAGTGGCACCCAGCCCGGGAGGCGACGCGCCGCCGCGGCCGCGTCCAAGGACGTCACAGTGAACTCGCCGGATGTCGCCGCCATCGACGCAACGTAACGTGGAAACTCCTCCAACACAATGAATTCTGCGCGGTGAGGGACCTCACGAAAGCGCTCGCGCGGGCGGGAACGACAGCGTTACAGACGGTCACGCGAATGGCATCGGCGCGTCACCGGCCGGGCAAGGTCGCCGCGCAGACTTCTTCTGCACCCGGCGCCGGGCACCGCCCCTCCCCTGCGACGCCGGGTGCACACCACCCCGGCGTTCGGAGGATCCGATGTTCGAATCATGTTGCTCCCCTTATGACTCGGCCCATCTGCTGCGCGTGCGCTACGGACTACCGGTGCAGGTGTTCGCCGATCGGCCGTACCTCACCACCGGGAACACGGTGGAAACCGTCTGCCTGCCCGCCGAGCTGGGACGCCGGGTGCGGGACGCGCTCGCGCACCGGGGGGCCACACCGGTGATCGCCGATCCGCGCGACCGGCAGTGGCGGTTCCTCGTCGCGCCGCCGATCCCCTATCAGCCCGTTCCCGATGCCCTGCAACGCAGGCTGTCCGCCCACGGCGCCTCGGTTCCGCAGCCGGGCACCCGGATCATGCTGCCGCGCACCGATGGGCCCGGCGGCTGGCACTGGGCGTGCGAACCGGCGGCCGGACCGCTGCTGATACCGCGTCGCACGACGGTGCTGAGCGCCGTCCGTGACGCGATACTGCAAGGGGCCGACCATGTTTCCGCATGACACCACCCCGGCGGCGGGCGCCGCCCGCACCCGGCCCGGCCTGCCCGACTGGCACGAGTTGCTGGCCGCGTTCGGCGGCCATCGCGGCGGACGGCCCGACGATCACCCCGTGGTCCGGTCGGCCGCACGGCTGGCGGAACTGCACCGCAATCGCCGCGAGGATCCCGGGCACGCCTCCGAGATCGATTGCCGCAGAGCCGAACTGATAGCACTGATCGACAATTGGGTGCTGCTCGAGTTCGGTCCCGCGCCGGATCGGCACCCCAGCTCGCCCGGCGGCTTCGTGGACCGCATGGCCGCCGCACAGGTCCGCGCCAATCGGCTGCTGCATACCAGCGACGACCTCTCCGGCGTGCTGGTCCATACCGCTTGGTACCGGCTCGCCGCGCTCGCCGACGGCTGGACCGACTTCGTCGACGCCATCACCCACCGCGAGCGCCCGGCCCCGCGCCAGCGCGTGTCCTAACCGGAGTTGCGCAGTGCGGTAGCCAGTCCGTTCATGGTGAGCAGGATGCCGCGCTCCACCAATTCGGAGTCGTCGCCGGCGCGACGGCGGCGCAGCAACTCGATCTGGAGCTGGTTGAGGGGCTCCAGATAGGGGAAGCGGTTGTGGATGGACTCCGCGAGCGCCGGGTTGTCGGCGAGGAGTTCATCGGTGCCGGTGATGGCGGCGTGCATGCGGGCGGTACGGGTGTACTCCGCGCGGATCATGGCGAAGACGGTGTCGCGCAAGGACTCGTCGGGGACCAGATCGGCGTAGGCCGCCGCGATATCCATATCGGCCTTGGCCATGACCTGGGCGAGATTGGACAGCACGGTGCGGAAGAAGGGCCAGCGGTTGTAGAGGTCGGTGAGGGTGGCCAGGCGGGCCGGATCGTCACCGATCCACTGCTCGATGGCCGTACCGGTGCCGTACCAGCCGGGCAGCATGACCCGGGACTGGCTCCAGGCCATGACCCACGGGATGGCGCGCAGGTCGTAGACGGAGTTGGTGGGCTTGCGCGAGGCCGGGCGGGAACCCAGGTTCAGGTCGGCGACTTCGGCAATAGGGGTCGAGGCGCGGAAGTAGTCCACGAAGCCGGGGGTTTCGTGCACCAGCTTCGAATACGCCTGGCGGGCGAGCTCGGCGAGCTCGTCGAGGACCTCGTAGGCCGGTTCGGCATCGGCGCCCAGGCCCTCGACATCCAGCAGGGTCGACTCCAGGGTGCCCGCGACGAGAGCTTCCAGATTGCGGTAGGCCGTACCGGATTCGGCGTACTTGGTGGAGATGACCTCGCCCTGTTCGGTCAGCCGCAGCGAGCCGCGCACCGCGCCGGCGGGCTGGGCGAGAATCGCGTCGTAGCTGCGGCCGCCGCCGCGGCCGACGGTGCCGCCGCGACCGTGGAAGAGCCGCAGGCGGATTCCGGTCTTGCGAGCCGCGTCCACCAGATCCAGTTCGGCGCGGTAGAGCGCCCAGTTGGCCGCCAGGTAGCCGCCGTCCTTGTTGGAGTCGGAGTAGCCGAGCATGACCTCCTGCTGCATGCCGCGCGCGGCCACCAGCCGCTGATAGGCGGGCACTTCCAGAGCGGCGGTGAGGATGTCGGCGCCGTGGCGGAGGTCGTCGATGGTCTCGAACAGCGGCACCACGCCGACCGGACTGGACGGCGCGGTGGCGGCGTCGCCCGGGTCGAGAATGCCGGCTTCCTTCAACAGCAGTGCGGCCTCCAGCATGTCGCTGACCGAGGTGCACATGCTGATGATGTAGTTGGGCACCGTGTCCGCGCCCAGATCGTCGAGGGCGGTCTTGGCCGCGCGCACGACCGCGAGCTCCTTGGCGGCCAGCTCGCTGAGTGCGGCATTGGGCCCGATGAGCGGGCGGCGGGTGGTCAGCTCGGCGGCGAGCAGCTCGACCCGCTGCGCCTCGTCGAGGGAGGCGTAGTCGGAATGCACTCCGGCCCAGGCGAACAGCTCCGCCACCACCAGCTCGTGCATTTCGGAGTTCTGCCGCAGATCCAGGCCCTGCAGATGGAATCCGAAGGTCTCCACCGCACCGCGCAGGGCCGCGAGCTGATCGTCGGCGAGCAGGCCGTCGCCGGAGGCGCGCATGGAGGCGTCGACCACGTTCAGGTCGGCGAGCAGCTCCTCGGGTCCCGCATAGGGCTGCGCCTCGACATCGATTCCGTCCGCGGGGATTTCACCGAGCGCCCGCCGCGCCGTCGCGCTCAGGCGCGCCCGGATGGCGCGAATGGCCCGCCGGTACGGTTCGTCGGCGCGCTGCGGCGAGTCGTCGAATCCGGCATCGGCCAGGGCCTTCAGCTCCGGCGTCACCGGCACCAGCCGCGCCGATTGCGACAACGACTTCTCCAGCTCGACAAGCGAAGTCGAATACCGCTCGAATGCGACCGACCCGGCGCGATGGGTGGCGCGATGCACCACGTCCGCGGTCACGAACGGGTTCCCGTCCCGGTCGCCGCCGATCCAGGATCCGGGCCGCAGGATGGGGCGCGCCAGCAGCTCGTGCTGGGGCCAGCGGGCCCGCAGCGCCGTGCGCACCTGATCGTTGATCCGCGGGATCACGTCGAACAGGGTGAGGTCGTAGTACCGCAGCCCCACCTCGATCTCGTCCTGAATCCGCAACCGCGCCAACCGGATCAGCGCCGCCCGCCACAGGGCCAGCACCTGCCGCCGGATATCGGTGTCGATGCGCGCGAACTCCGGCTCGTGCTCGGCATAGCGCTGCCGCCGCCGCATCAATTCGGTGATGCGGGCCTGTACGTCGAAGATGGTGCGCCGCCGCGTCTCGGTCGGATGGGCGGTGATGACCGGCGACACCAGTGCCCCGGCCAGCAGCTCGGCCACCACGTCCCCGTCCGGCCCGAGGGCGTCGAGCTTGCGGTAGGTGGCGGCCAGGCTGGAATCCTGCGGCGGCTCCCCCGCGGCCACGTGCACCGCCCGCCGCCGATCGCGCTGCAGATCCTCGGCCAGATTGGCCAGCAGCAGGAAGTGGCTGAAGGCCCGGATCACCGGCAGCGCGGTCTTGATGTCCACCTCGCGCAGCATGTCGGCGACGGCGCTGCGCTCCACCTCGGAGCGCCGCACCTTGAACGCCTCCACCCGGACCCGTTCGATGAGGTCGAAGACCTCCGCGCCCTCATGGTCGCGAATCGTCTCGCCGAGGATTCCGCCCAGGAACCGGATATCGTCCCGGAGCGGCGCGGTCGCGGTCTCGATCTGATCTTCGCGCATACAGCCACAGTATCGACCCGGCGCCCGTCAGGACCCTTCCACCCCCGGCCGATCGCGTCACACCGCGCCGATCACGTCAGACCATGCCGATCACGTCAGACCATGCGCCGCGGACCGATATCGAACCGATTGGGCTCGGGACCGATGCGGACCCGCCCGTACAGCACCGCCGCGCCCTCCGGCGAGGCGAGGATGGGCTCGCACTGCAGTTCGCGCACCTCGGGCAGATCATCGCAGAGCGCCGAAATGCGTTGCGCCAGTTCGGCCAGGGCATCACGGTCGACCGGTTTGCCGATATCGCGACCGGCGACGGTGCCCGAGAGCAGCGGGGCCGCGCGCGGGGCGTCGATGAGTTCGGCGGACTCGGCCTCGGTGAGCGGTAGCGCCCGGTACACGCGGTCGCCCAGCAGGTCGATGATGGTGCCCGAGAGACCGAAGCTGATGACCGAACCGAAGGACGGGTCGTCCTGGACCCGGAACATACAGCCGACGCCCTTGGTGGCCATGCGCTGGATATGGATTGGGCCACCGCAGATTTCGGCCAGATCGGTGTAGGCGCGGCGGACGGCGTCGGGCCGCCACAGGTCCAGGCGCACGCCGGTCAGATCGGGGCGGTTGCGCCACATCTCGCCGGTGGCCTTGGCCGCCACCGGATAGCCGAGCTCCTCGGCGGCGGCGACGGCGGCATCGGGATCGTCCACTTCACGGAAGTCGACGACGCGGATTCCATAGCAGGACAACAGTTCCGCGGCCTGCAGGTCGGTCAGCCAGTGGGCCGGATCGTCGGTCATCCACTGGTCGACCAGTTCCCGGGCGCGCGCGGTGTCCACGCCGTCGGGGCGGGCGATCGGTGAGCCGGGGCGGGTGCGCCAGTCGGCGTAGCGACGGACCCGGGCCAGGGCGCGCGCGGCGCGTTCCGGATCACCGAACGACGGAATGGAGCCGCGTTCGAGAATGCCGCCCGGCCCCCGGGTAGCGAGCAGGTTGGGCATGCCCTGATCGGCGACGAAGGTGGTGAGAACCGGTGTGCCCGGATCGGATCGGGCCCCCGAGCGGATGGCCTCGGCGTAGGCGGCGACGGCCGTCGGCACCGGCGGGGAGTAGATGACGATGACGGCGTCGACATGCGGATCGGTGACGGCCGCGGCCACCGCCGTCAGATAGTCGGCGGGACTGCCCTGCGGGCCGAGGTGAATGGGTTCGCCCACCTCGAGGCCCTCGCTGCGAGCCGCGTCCACGGCCAGCCAGCTCAGCGCGGCGCTATTGCCGATGACCGCGAGCCGGCGGCCGGTGGGCAGCGGCTGATAGGCCAGCAGCATGGCGCAGTCGAACAGCTCGGTAATGGAGTCGACCTGGATGATGCCCGCCTGGGCGAACAGGTTGCGCACCAGCGAGCGGTCCAGATCCTGCTCGCCCTCCACGCGCGCGGTATTGCGCCCGCTGCTCACCGCCACAATGGGTTTGGTGCGCGCCACCCGGCGGGCGATGCGGGAGAACTTGCGCGGATTGCCGAAGGTCTCGAGGTACAGCAGCACCACATCGGTGTCGGGATCGGTATCCCAGAACTGCATGAGGTCATTGCCGGAGACGTCGGCGCGGTTACCGGCCGAGACGAAGGTGGACAGGCCGAGCTGCCGGGCGGCCGCCTCGCCGAGAATGGCCGCGCCGAGGGGACCGGACTGGCAGAAGAAGCCGATGCGGCCGCGGCCGGGCAGCACCGGGGCGAGGGTGGCATTGAGGGCGACGGCCGGATCGGTATTGGCGATGCCGAGCGCGCTGGGACCGACCACCCGCATGCCGTGCGCGCGGGCGGCGTCGAGCAGATCGCGTTCGGCGGCGTAACCGCTGGGCCCGGTCTCGGAGAAACCGGCGGTGAGCACCACCAGGCCCTTGACGCCCTTGGCCATACAGTCGTCGAGCACCGAGCCGATCTCGGCGGCGGGCACGGCGATGACCGCCAGATCGACCTCGTCCGGAATATCGCGCACGGTCGGGTACGCGCGCACCCCGCGCACCGCGGTGCGGCTGCGGCTCACCGGGAACACCGGGCCCTGGAAGGCGCCCGAGAGCAGATTGGCCAGGACCGCGCCGCCGACCCGTGAGGTCGAGGGCGTGGCGCCGATGACCGCCACCGAGCGCGGCGTGAGCAGATTGCCGACGCTGCGCGCCTCGGAGGCGCGTTCGCGGGCATCCCGCACCGACAGCAGCGCTTCGGTGGGGTCGATGGCGAATTCCAGGTGCAGCACCGAGCCGTCGCGGCTGCGCTGCACCTGGTACCCGGCATCGCGGAACACCTGCACCATGGCGTTGTTCTCGGCCAGCACCTCGGCGACGAAGGTCTCGATATCGTTCTCGGCGGCCGCGCCGGCGAGGTGCTCGAGCAGGATGGAGCCCAGGCCGCGGCCCTGATGCTCGTCGGCGACCACGAAGGCCACCTCGGCGGCGCGCGGCCCGGGCCGCTCGGCCAGGAACTCGTAGCGGCCGACCGCGATGATGTCGTCGCCGAGCTCGATGACCAGGCCGACCCGGTCGTGATAGTCGACGTGCGTGGTGCGGTAGAGGTCCTTCGGCGTCATGCGCGGATAGGGCCCGAAGTAGCGCAGGTACCGGGTGCGGTCGGAGAGCCGCTCGTGGAAGCGCTCCATCGGCTCGGCGTCCGCGGGGGTGATGGGCCGCAGCCGCACCACGCCGCCGTCGGAGGCCAGCACATCGGCGAACCAATGCAGCGGCGGCGGAGGCGGATTCACCGGCGTGCCGGGAGTGTCCGCGGGCAGCGGCGGATTCACCGCACCGGCCCCGTTGCCCGGGACGGCTGCGGGATCGGCGGATTCAGTCACGGGGATCCTCCGGATCCAGGCCGAGCAGCCCGAAAGTCGCCCGGCGGGTTGCCAATACGGATGTGTCGAGGGCGCGGCGCGCGCGGTCGGCCCGCTCGTCGCCGGTTTCGCGACCGCCGCCGGGACCGTCCCACCGATCGAAGGCGGTGTCGGCTCCGTCGCCCATGGTTTCGGGCGGCGCGACCGTCGGCGCGTACGCCCCGACCCGATCCTTCCACTCGCGCGGAACGGGGGTGCCGGGATCGATGGTGCGGTCCAGGGCGGTCGCCAGCAGATGCGTCCAGGCCCGCGGCACCACCCGGATGAGCCCGTAACCGCCGCCGCCGACCGCCAGCCAGCGGCCCTCGGCATGGGTGTCGGCCATTTCCCGCATGGCGAGGAAGGCCGCGCGCTGGCCGTCCACGCTCAGTTCCAGATCCGCCAGCGGATCCTCGCGGTGGGTGTCCACCCCGCACTGGCTGATCACGATCTGCGGCCGGAAGGCCGCCAGGGCTCCCGGCACCACCGCGTGGAATCCGCGCAGCCACAGCGCATCCCGGGTGCCGGGCATGATCGGCAGGTTGATCGCCGTGCCCTCGGCCCTGCCCATGCCGGTCTCCTCGGGCCATCCGGTATTGGGCCACAAGGTCGCCGGATGCTGGTGGATCGAGATGGTCAGCACGCGCGGGTCGCCGTAGAACATGCGCTGCACCCCGTCACCGTGGTGCACGTCCACGTCGATATAGGCGATGCGGTCGAAACCATTGTCGAGCAGCCACGAAATCGCCACCGCCACATCGTTGTACACGCAGAATCCGGCCGCCGACTCGGGCATGGCGTGGTGCATGCCGCCGCCGATGCTGACCGCGCGCCGGGTGCGCCCGGCCGCGATCTCCCGCGCCGCGGCCAGGGTCCCGCCCACGATCACCGAGGCGGCCTCGTGCATGTGCGGGAACACCGGGTTGTCGCTGGTGCCCAGCCCGTAGGGCGCCACCGCCGGCGGCGGGCCCGGCGGCCGCACCGCGTGCTTGACGGCCTCGACGTACTCGTGGGTGTGCACGCGCAGCAGATCCGTCTCCCCCGCCGCGCCCGGCGTGAGCGTCTCGACCCCGTCGAGCAGTCCGAGTCCCTGTGCCAGCGCCATGGTGAACTCCAGCCGCGCCGGCCGCATGGGATGCTCGGGCGTCCACGCGTAGTCGAGGAACTTGTCGGTCCAGACGACGGTTCCGTCGCCACGCGCTAGGTCAGGCATACCTGCCACGCTAATGCGTTGCACACATTCGTAGGCTGATTGCCTCGCAACGCTGTCGTACCCCCGCGCCATCCTGGTGACGGCGCAAACCCGCAGGGAACACGCAGCGCGTGCTCGGTGTTCTCCGTGCGTTCGCGAAATAAGCTGTCGCCCGGTGCAGCCGCCGCGCATGGGTAGAATTCGTGCCGACGAAGGGGTTAACAGGTGAAGGATCTGGTCGACACCACGGAGATGTACCTCCGTACCATCTACGACCTCGAGGAGGAGGGCGTGACGCCCCTGCGCGCGCGCATTGCCGAGCGCCTCGAGCAGAGCGGCCCGACGGTGAGTCAGACGGTCGCCCGGATGGAACGCGACGGTCTGCTGACCGTCGCCGGTGATCGTCATCTCGAGCTGACCGAGAAGGGTCGGTCCATGGCGGTGGCGGTCATGCGCAAGCATCGGCTCGCCGAGCGGCTGCTGGTCGACATCATCGGGCTCGATTGGCAGAACGTGCACGCCGAGGCGTGCCGCTGGGAGCATGTGATGAGCGAGGAGGTGGAGCGCCGCCTGGTGGAGGTGCTGAACCACCCGACGACCTCGCCCTATGGCAATCCGATTCCGGGTCTGGACGAGCTGGGCGTGCAGCCGAGCTCCGGTGCGGAGGAGAAGCTGGTGCGGCTGTCGGACCTGCCCGCGGGGCAGAGTGCGGCGGTGGTGGTGCGCCGGCTGTCCGAGCACATCCAGACCGATCCGGAGATCATCAATCAGCTGCGTGAGGCCGGCGTGGTGCCGGACGCCCGCGTGAACGTCGAGACCAAGCCGGGCTCGGTGGTCATCCTGGTGCCCGGGCATGCCGGATTCGAACTGTCCGACGAGATGGCGCACGCCGTCCAGGTGAAGTTGGTCTGAGATTTGAAGCTTCTGGTGACCGGAGGCGCGGGCTACGTCGGTGGCGTGTGCGCGCAGGTGCTGCTCGAGGACGGCCACGAGGTGGTGGTGGTCGACGATCTGTCCACCGGCAATGCCGAGGGCGTGCCGGCCGGGGCGAAGTTCGTCGAGGGCGATATCGCCACGGTGGGCGCGGAGCTCATCGCCGCCGAGAACTTCGACGGGGTGCTGCATTTCGCGGCGCAGTCGCTGGTGGGCGAATCGGTGCAGCAGCCGGAGAAGTACTGGCACGGCAATGTGGTGAAGACGCTCACCCTGCTGGAGGCCATGCGCGCCGCCGGCACGCAGCGGCTGGTGTTCTCCTCCACGGCGGCGGTGTACGGGGAGCCCGAGCAGGTGCCGATCGTCGAGGACGCTCCGAAGGCGCCGACGAATCCGTATGGCGCGTCCAAGCTCGCCATCGATTACGCCATCACCTCCTACGCGGTGGCGCACGGACTGGCGGCGACCAGCCTGCGGTACTTCAATGTCGCCGGCGCATACGCCGGTCTCGGCGAGAACCGCGTGGTGGAAACCCATCTCATCCCCCTGGTGTTGCAGACCGCGCTGGGCCAGCGCGAGTCCATCTCGGTCTTCGGCACGGACTATCCGACGCCGGACGGCACGGCGGTCCGCGATTACATCCACATTCGCGATCTGGCGCAGGCGCACCTGCTGGCGCTGGCGCAGTCGCGGCCGGGCGTCCACCGCATCTTCAATCTGGGTAGCGGCACCGGTTTCTCGGTGCGCGAAGTCATTTCGTCGTGTGCCCGGGTGACCGGCCTGCCGATCAATGCGGTCGACGCGCCCCGCCGCGCGGGCGATCCGGCCGTGCTCGTCGCCTCCAGCGACCGCGCCATGGCGGAGCTGGGCTGGCGGCCCGAGCACACCGATCTGGACGAGATCGTCTCCGACGCCTGGGATTTCCTGCGCTCGCTCGGCGATCGCGCGCACAGCGCCCGCTGAGCCGGTTCTCCCCCGCAGCCGCGCCGCGGGTTCATGGGTGCTCGGCCCCCAGGTCGATACCCAGATCCGCGGCGGCTTCGCGGCCGGAGGCGGCCAGCCGGTGCAGACGATTCGGGTGCATACCGGTGTGCAGGCCGATGTCGAGCAGGACCGCCATGCGATGCTCCGGGTCGGCGGACAAGGCCGCTTCGAGCGCAATGCCCGCCAAGGGTCCGTCGCCGCGGACATAGGCGGCATAGCCCAGGAGCGCGGCGGCTTCGGCGCGATCCGGATCCGGCAGCACTCGGGTCAGTTGCAGCCACAGGGATTCGGCGGCATCGGCGTGCCTGCCGGGCATGAGCCCGAACAGCATGTCACGCACGGCTTTGTCGCGCAGTGTGACAGCCAGTTCCGCGAGCTCCGGCGGGTCCGGCCGCGCCCCCGATTCCACATTCGCGATGTGCCACAACACCTTCCGCAGCGCGGCGCGGGTGTAGGAATCGGGATCGCCGTGCCGCACCGCCCGCGCCAGCTGCCGCGCGGCCTCGGCGGTCGCGGCATCCAAGACCGCCACGACCTGCGCCCGGACCTCGGAATCGACGGCCACGAGATCGGTCAGCTCGGCGCGTGATCCGCGCAGCGGACGCCCCTCCAGCACCTGCCGCAGGGTGACCATGGAACTCGCGGGATCCGGCTGACGCCCCCTCCGGGCCGATCCCAGCAGACTCCACCAGGGCAGCTCCGCGCCGATCCCGGTAACGGCCCACGCACCTGCCAGCGGAATGCCGTCCGCATCCAGGCGATGCTCCAGAGCATGAATCAGATCCCGATGTCGGCGAGCACGGACACCCCGATGGTGCTCGGCGGGCGGCGTCGCGCGATCGTCGACAATGAGCGCGATCGCGGCAATGGCATTGTGCTGCACACAGACCCCCGCCACCCGCTCCAGGATTTCGGCGGTCGCCGCGCGGCCCGGATTGTCCAGGTCCAGCCTGACCACCACGTCCACACCGGCCCGCTCCGGCGCACCGGGATCCTCCCGCAGCGCGGTCACCACCAGCGATCTGGCCGGCGGGAAGCCGAGCATCGCAGGCACCGCGGCGATGAACTCACCCGGATCCCGCAGGCACGAGTCGCTATCGAGCGGCGAAACGCCGTGCGTCGAGCCCGGCCGGTCCGAGCTGCCGACGGCCTCGATCTCCCGCTGCTCGCGGGATATATGACCGATGGCGTACTCGGCGTCGGCGGCGCACCCGTCGCGAGCGCTGACCGACACAGCGCGCGGCTCGTCGGCTCGATGGGGTTCGGTGGGTGGCGCATCGCCGGCCGCGGGTGCCGTCGCGATGAGGGCGGCCTGATCTCGCAGGCGCAGTACGGGTTCGGGGTCGACGGCGTTGTCGGCCGGCTCGACGGCGCTGTCGAGGTGGTCGGGAGGTGTGGGTTCAGCGGGCGTGGTCATGACATCGAGCGTGCGCGGCGGCGTCGGTGCCGCCGCTCACGCCGACCTGGGGTTTTCGCTCGGTTGTGGACAATCGCGCGCGCCGTGGGGAATTCGGCGTGGCACGTGACCGGCGACGACGGCGTTGTCGGTGGCCGGTGCTATCGTGCGCGGCCTACGCGGGGCCGGTCTTCGCCAGGATTTCCACGTAGTGCGGGTTGTACATGATGGCGAGGACGTTGCCGAAGGGGTCGATGACCGAGGCGGTGACGAAGCCGGAGCCCTGGCCGCGTTCGGTGATGGGCTCGAATTCCTTGGCGCCCAGGGCGAGCAGGCGCTGGTAGGCGGTGGCGATGTCGTCGACGTGCCAGTTGACGATCTGGCCGCCGGGCCGGTCGGGGTGGCTGGGTGCGAACTTGCGGTTGATGATGCCGAATTCGCCCTGGTAGTCGCCGACGCGCCACTCGTAGTAGCCACCGGGGACGGTGAAGTACGGCTCGACGCCGAAAAGCTCGCTGTACCAAGCCTTCGCGGCCTCCAGGTCGTCGGCGTAGTAGTTCGCGGTCGCCATTCCACGCAGCATTGTCGTTCTCCTCGATCGGTGTTCCGGACTTCTTGAAATCAAGGATCCGCCCTAAAGTGCTCACCGAATGAGCACTTTTTCGGGCAGAGTTTTCTCCATGCGAGCGGACCGATTGGTGGCGACCCTGTTGTTCATGCAGACGCGCGGGCGGGTGACCGCGGCCGAGGTCGCCGCCGAACTGGAGGTCTCGGTGGCGACCGCGCGACGCGATCTGGAGGCGCTGTCCACGGCCGGGATTCCGGTGTACCCGCAGCCCGGGCGGGGCGGGGGCTGGGCGCTGGTCGGCGGGGCGCGCACGGATCTGAGCGGATTGACCGCGAGTGAGGCCCAGGCGCTGTTCCTCTTGCTGGGGCCGGTCGCCACCGGCACGCCGGCCACCAAGTCCGCGCTGCGGAAGCTGTTGCGCGCCTTGCCGCAGACCTTCCGCGGTGCGGCGGAGGCCGCCGCGGGCGCGGTGGTGGTCGATCCGGCGCGCTGGGGTGAGCCCGATGCGCAGGCGCCCACGATGGTCGAGGAATTGCAGCAGGCGGTGGTGCGCCGCCGCCGGGTGCGATTCGGCTACGAGCGCAAAGGCGTTCGCTCCGAGCGGACGGTCGATCCGTGGGGTCTGGTCGACAAGGACGGCATCTGGTATCTGGTGGCCGGTACCGAGCGGGGGCAGCGGACCTTCCGGGTGGACCGCATGAGCGAGGCCGAGATCACCGGCGAGACCGCCCACCGGCCCGCGGATTTCGATCTGTCCACGGTGTGGTCCGGCGTGGTCGAGGAGGTGGAGCGGCAGCGGTCGACCTTGTCGGCGACCGTGCTGGTTCCGGCTCCCCTGCTGCCGATCCTGCGCAGGCAGCAGGGGCGCCATTGCGTCGAGGACGGCCCGATCGGCGACGGCCGTGTCCGCGTGCGGATCACCGCGCCGACGCCGCTCGATATCGCCCGCAATCTCGCGGGCTGGGGCGCGGACCTGGAAGTGGTGGAACCGGACTCGGTGCGCGACGAATTGTGCCGTCTCGGCGAGGAACTGGTCGAACGGTACCGGCGCTGAGTCAGCCCTTGCGGACCTTGCTCACTGCGGTGGTGAACAGCGAATCGAGGGCCTCGGCGTCGGCCCTGCCGTCGGAATAGGACATGTAGGTCACGTTGATTCGCACATCCCCGATCTGGCCGACCAGGGACTGCATCTTCCGAGTCAGGCCCGCCCCACCGGATTCGGAGCTCACGGTGCGCCGCAGGGCCAGGGTGTCATCGGCGTCCAGCGGTGGCGGCGGATCCAGTTCGGTCGTAATGGTGGCGGTCGTCCCGCCGAACCCCGCGCGCACGGTGCCGCAGCGCTGCAACTGATCTCGCAGTTTCGACAGCGGCTGGTCGGTGCGCACGAGTTCGACCGTCAGGGTGGCGCGGGTGTCGTCATCGGTGCCGACGCTGACCACCGGACCGGCGGTGGGCGTCAGCGGTACGCAGGCCCCGGGTTCGACCTGAGCGCCGGGCAGAATGCCGTCAAGATCACTCGCGGCCTGGCTCGCTATATCGTTCGGCAGCACCACCGCCGGATAACCCGAGGGAAACTGGGACGAATCGGGCAATAGCCGCGCCAGTCCGCCATCCGTATACGGCGTCGTCGCAGCCGGTCCGCGCGACGCCACGGGTTGGCCCGAAATGGTCGTCCCACAGGCGGCGAGCAGACAGCCGAGCACCACGAGGCCCACGGCGCGAACGGATTTACGGCACGGCGAATCCGGCACGATCACCCGTCCACTATGCCGAATATCGGCTGATCACACCGATTGCGACACACCTAACTCTCAGGAGCTCTCAGGGGCTTCGCCCCTGAAACCCCAAAGGCGCCACGCTGCGGTATCGCCCGAAACCTCGAGAGCGCCACGCTTGGGCTTCGCCCGAACCCCAAGGGCGCCTTGCTGCGGCTTCGTCCCTGGAACTCCATGCGCGCCGCCCTCGGGCGCGCACCGGGAATGCTCGTCCGGGTCAGCTGCGTTGCAGGTCGGGTGCGGGCCGTGCGCGGCCCGTCGGCGCATGAGGGACAATGTGGAATGGTCGCGCAAGTGGGCCACGCAGGAAGGAGTACGCGATGGACTACGAGTCGCGAATGTACGAGCTGGAGTTCCCCTCTCCGCAGCTGTCGTCCGCCGACGGCGCCGGTCCGGTGCTGGTGCACGGGCTGGAAGGTTTCACCGATGCCGGCCATGCGGTGCGTTTGGCGACCACTCACTTGCGCGAGAGCCTGGAGAGCGAGCTCGTCGCCTCGTTCGATATGGACGAGTTGCTGGACTACCGTTCGCGGCGGCCGCTGATGATGTTCAAGACCGATCACTTCTCGGATTACACCGAGCCGGAACTGAATCTGTGGGCGCTCAAGGACACGGCGGGCACGCCGTTCCTGTTGCTGGCCGGGCTGGAACCGGATCTGCGCTGGGAGAAGTTCGTCACCGCCGTGCGGCTGCTGTCCGAGCAGCTGGGCGTGCGCCGCACCATCGGGCTGAGCGCGATCCCCATGGCCATTCCGCATACGCGTCCGCTGGGCATGACCGCGCACGCCAGCGACAGCGACCTGATCGGCGATCACCAGCGCTGGCCGGGCGAGCTGCAGGTGCCGGGCAGCGCGTCCTCGCTGCTGGAGTACCGGATGGCCCAGCACGGGCACGAATCGGTCGGCTTCTCCGTGCACGTGCCGCACTATCTGACCCAGACCGCCTATCCGGAGGCCGCGCAGACGCTGCTGGAGAGCGTGGCCGAGAACGCGGGCCTGGAACTGCCGCTGGCGGCGCTCACCGAACAGGCCGCGCGGGTGCGCGAGCAGGTCAACGAGCACATTGCCGGCAATTCCGAGGTGGAGACCGTCGTGCAGGCCCTGGAGCGCCAGTACGACAGCTTCGTCACCGCCCAGGAACGCCAGTCCAGCCTGCTGGCCCCCGACGCCGATCTGCCGACCGGCGAGGAGCTGGGCGCGGAGTTCGAGCGCTTCCTGGCCGAGCAGTCCGGATTCACCGAGGGCGAGGGCCCCGAGGGCGGCGACTTCCGCTAGCGGCGGACGGCGGTGGTCATAACCGCTCGACCGGCGAAGTAACGTGGTGGGCGTGCAGCTATCCGAATTGATCCCAGACCGCGCCGTACCCGATGTGGACCCGGACTGGCTGTACGAAACCTTCGCGGACTGGACCCTCGAGCAGGGGCTGACGCTGTATCCGGCGCAGGAAGAGGCCCTGCTCGAGCTGTTCACCGGCGCGAACGTCATTCTCGCCACCCCGACCGGGTCGGGTAAGTCCATGGTGGCGCTGGGCGCGCACTACGCGGCGCTGCAGCGCGGGCAGCGCAGCTACTACACGGCGCCGATCAAGGCCCTGGTGAGCGAGAAGTTCTTCGCCCTGTGCGAGGTGTTCGGCGCGGACCGGGTCGGCATGGTGACCGGTGACGCGGCGGTGAACCCGGACGCGCCCATCATTTGCGCCACCGCGGAGATCGTGGCGAATCTGGCCCTGCGCGAGGGTGCGGCGGCCGATGTCGGCCAGGTGATCATGGACGAGTTCCACTACTACGCCGACCCGGATCGCGGCTGGGCGTGGCAGGTGCCGCTCATCGAATTGCCGAAGGCCCAATTCCTGCTCATGTCGGCCACTCTCGGCGAGGTCGACTTCTTCGCCGCCGATCTGAAGCGCCGCACCGGGCGCGATACCGCCATCGTCTCCGGCGCGGAACGCCCGGTGCCGCTGAGCTTCTCGTATGTGAAGACGCCGATCACCGAGACCCTCGAGGATCTGGTGACCACATCGCTCGCGCCGGTCTACGTCGTGCACTTCACCCAGGCCGCGGCCATGGAACGCGCGCAGGCGCTGATGAGCGTGAACTTCTCCTCCAAGGCGGAGAAGGACGCCATTGCCGAGGCGCTGGGCGAATTCCGTTTCGCCACCGGCTTCGGCAAGACGCTGTCGCGGTTCATCCGGCACGGCGTCGGCGTGCACCACGCGGGCATGCTGCCCAAATATCGACGACTCGTGGAGAAACTGGCGCAGGACGGCTTGCTGAAGGTGGTGTGCGGCACCGACACTCTCGGCGTCGGCATCAATGTGCCCATTCGCACCGTCATGCTGACCGGGCTCACCAAATACGACGGAGTGCGCACCCGCCGGCTCAATGCCCGCGAGTTCCATCAGATCGCCGGTCGCGCCGGCCGCGCCGGATTCGACACCATGGGCACGGTCGTGGTGCAGGCGCCCGAGCACGAGGTGGAGAACGCCCGGCTCATCGCCAAGGCCGGGGACGACCCCAAGAAACTGAAGAAGGTGCAGAAGCGCAAACCGCCGGAGGGCTTCGTGTCCTGGTCGGAGGATACCTTCGACCGGCTGGTCGCGGCCTCGCCCGAGCCCATGGTGTCGCGGTTCAACGTCACCAACGCCATGCTGCTGAATGTGATCGCGCGCAAGGGCAATTGCTTCGACGCCATGCGGCATCTGCTGGAGGACAATCACGAACCGCGGGCGGCGCAGCGCAAGCACATCCTCAAGGCGATCCGGCTCTACCGGGCGCTGCGCGATGCCGGGGTGGTGCAGCAGCTCGACGAACCCGACGAGTTCGGCCGGCACGCCCGGCTCATGGTGGACCTGCAGCGCGACTTCGCGCTCGATCAGCCGCTGTCGCCGTTCGCGCTGGCCGCGCTGGAACTCCTCGACAAGGACTCCCCCACCTACACCCTCGACGTCATCTCCCTCATCGAGGCCACCCTGGAGGATCCGCGGCAGCTGCTCATGGCCCAGCAGCACAAGGCCCGCGGCGCCGCCGTCGCGGAGATGAAGGCCGACGGCATCGAATACGAGGAGCGCATGGAACTCCTCGAAGAGGTCACCTGGCCCAAACCCCTGGCGGAGGAGCTCATCCTGCCCGCCTACGAGACCTACAAGGCCGGGCATCCGTGGGTGTCGGAGTTCGAGCCCTCGCCCAAGTCCGTGGTGCGCGAGATGGTGGAGCGGTCCATGACCTTCGCCGAACTCGTCTCCGGCTACGAGCTGGCCCGCTCCGAGGGCGTGGTGCTGCGCTATCTCGCCGACGCCTACCGCGCGCTGCGCCGCACCGTGCCCGAACAGGCGCGCACCGAGGAGCTCGACGACATCACCGAATGGCTGGGCGAGCTCATCCGCCAGGTCGACTCCAGCCTGCTCGACGAATGGGAGCAGCTCACCAATCCGGGCGCGGAGACCGATACCGAACAGGTCGCCTTCGGCGCGGAGACCGTGCGCCCCATCTCCGCCAATGAGCGCGCCTTCCGGGTGCTGGTGCGCAATGCCCTGTTCCGGCGCGTGGAGCTGGCCGCCCTGCACCGCTGGGAGGCCCTGGAGGACTTCGGCGACGACCTGGACTGGGTGACCGAGCTCGAGCCCTATTTCG
The DNA here is from genome assembly GCF_054655275.1 of Nocardia sp. IFM 10818. Classification (NCBI taxonomy): domain Bacteria; kingdom Bacillati; phylum Actinomycetota; class Actinomycetes; order Mycobacteriales; family Nocardiaceae; genus Nocardia; species Nocardia sp. IFM 10818. Next base: position 2,920,017 of record NZ_BAAHJH010000001.1, on the reverse strand, counting down.
CCGAGTACACCGAGATCGGCACCGGTCCCAACGCGCGCGGCCCGAAGCTGTTCCAGGTCGAGGTGCGCGACGGTTTCTGGCATGTGCGCCAGGTGCTCGACGATCCGGCCGGCGACCACGGCTGGTCCATCGACGCCGTGGTGGATCTGGCCGAGTCCGATGCGGCCGGTGAGGTCGTCTTCGACGAGGTCGGCATTACCGCGGGATGATCGCGACGGGCCGGGTCCGGTACTACTGACCGTCCGGCCGGAACAGTGACGAAGTCGACCGGGCCATCGGTTCGTTTCCCGAGGCACAACGCGTGTATTGTCGCGCAGGTTGCCTGAATCCCGCCGCTGCGGCCGATCGAAAAGAGTTCCCTTAGATTGACCGATCGAAACCTGCCCGAGTCTCCTTGTCTCGTCATCGACCTGGACAAGGTGCGCGCGAACTACCGCGCACTGCACGCCGCCCTACCTGCGGCACGAATTCGCTTCGCCGTCAAGGCGAGTCCCGTGCCGGAGATCATCCGGCTGCTGAACGACGAGGGCGCGGAGTTCGACGTCGCCAGCGTCGGCGAGATCGATCTCTGCCTGGAACAGGGCGTCGACCCTGCGGTCATGTGCTACGGGAATCCGATCAAGAAGGCCGCCCATATCGCCCGGGCCCACGCGGCCGGTGTGCGGCGCTTCGCCTGCGATACCGAGGACGATCTGGAGCGCATTGCCGAGCATGCGCCGGGCTCGGAGATCGAATGCCGGTTCCTGTCCGCGGCGCCGCAGTCGCAGACGCCCTTCGGCACCAAGTTCGGCTGCGCGCCCGGTGAGGCCGTGCACCTGCTGGTGCGGGCGCGCGATCTCGGGCTGACGGTGGTCGGGCCCTACTTCCATGTGGGCTCGCAGCAGCTGGATCCGATCGCCTGGAAGATCGGCATCGAGCAGGCCGGCGCCATCGCGGAGGCGCTGGCGGCCAAGGACATTCCTGTTACTGCGGTGAATATCGGTGGGGGACTTCCGATTTCATACGCCGGTCCGGCTCCGGAACTGAGCGAGCTGGGCGCGGTGATCGCCGAGGCGGCGGCCACCCATCTCCCGGAACACACCGGACTCGTCGTCGAACCCGGTCGCGCCCTGGTGGGCAATACCGGCGTGATTCACGCCGAGGTGGTGAATGTTCGCCAGGCGCCCGACGGGAGGCGCTGGGTATACCTCGATATCGGCCGCTACAACGGTATGGCCGAGACCGAGAACGAGTACATCGAGTACCGGATCCAGACCGATCGGGACACCGATCCGAAGGACGAGGCGGTGGTCGCGGGTCCGACCTGTGACGGCGACGATGTACTGTATCAACGCACGCGGGTCCTTCTTCCGACCACGTTGCGAGCCGGTGATCCCGTTCGGATCCTCGAAACCGGCGCCTATACGGCGAGCTATTCGTCGGTGTCCTTCAACGGTTTTCCGCCTCTGACTGTGCATGTCATTGGCGCTGAGCGAGAGTGAGTTTAGCCATGACGGCAGAATTCACCGGCTGGCACGTGCTGGCCGAGTTCGGTGGTGTCGACGCGTCCCTCTGCGACGACCTCGAACGACTCGAAACCGCGCTTCGAAAATCGTTGGTCGCCGCGGGGGTGACCATCTGCGATGTCGTGCGCAAGAAGTTCGAGCCGCAGGGCGTCACCGTCCTGGCTCTACTGTCCGAGTCGCACGCCTCGATTCACACCTACCCGGAGTCGGGTGACATCTTCGTCGACGTATTCACTTGCGGCAGTATCGGTTCCGGCGCCACCAAGGCGGTCGAGCTGCTGCAGCAGGAGCTTTCGCCGAAGAGCGTGAACATCGAGGTCATCCAGCGCGGCCACACCGCCCGCCGGATCCACGAGCCGGTGGGCGAGGGCCTGACCCGGGTCTGGAACATGTCCGACGTCATCGTCGACACCAATACCCCGTTCCAGCACATGGTGATCGCCCGGACCGAGCAGGGCGTGTCCCTGTTCTCCGACGACGATCGCCAGTCCACCGAGTTCTCGCAGCTCACCTACCACGAGGCCATGCTGGTCCCGGGGTACGCGCTGGCCGAGAAGCTGGAGAAGGTGCTCATCATCGGTTCCGGCGAGGGCGTCGCCTCGCAGATGTCGGTGGCCGCGGGCGCCGCGCTCGTCGATCACGTCGATATCGATCAGCTGGAGGTGGAGCTGTGCGCGAAGCACCTCCCCTACGGCTACTCCGAGGCCGATCTGGCCGAGGCGGTCGCGCAGACCGGCCCGATCAAGATGCACTACGCCGACGGCTGGGATTTCCTGGCCAAGGCCGAGGCCGACGGCGTGCGCTACGACATGATCTGCATCGACCTGCCGGACGAGCGGGTCGAGGACGCCCAGCACAACCGCCTCTACGAGGACGAGTTCCTGCTGCGCTGTAAGGCGCTGCTGGCCGAGGGCGGCGTGCTCGCCGCGCAGGCCGGCTGTCAGACCATGTGGCGCAACGAGACCCTGAAGCGGTCGTGGACCCGGTTCCACAACCTGTTCCCCACGGTCGTCCCGTACGTCAGTGACGAGCACGAGTGGACCTTCATCTTCGGCACTCCGAAGACCCTGGAGGATCCGGTCGCCAAGATGACCGCCACCCTCTCGACGCTGCCCTACAAGGCCGAGACCATCGACGAGCGGGCCCTGGTCCGCGGCGCGATCGAGCCGCACGCCCTGCGCGTCGGCGCGACCGTCGGCTAGTCGACACCCTGTCGGAGGCGCCCCGCACGAATCCGTGCGGGGCGCTTCGCTTTCCGTGGCCCGCGACAACGAATTCCGAAGCTGTCGGAGCTTTCTGGAATGCTGGATACATGGATCCGATCCACTTCGAGGATGCCGCCGCCTTCGACACCTGGCTGGCCGCCAATCACGCCGCCTCCGACGGCGTCTGGATGAAGATCGCCAAGAAGGGCTCCGGCATCCCCTCCATCACCGAAGACGAAACCGTCGACGTCGGCCTGTGCTGGGGCTGGATCTCCGGCCAGCGCAAAGCCCTCGACGACAAGTACTACCTCCAGAAATACGTCCCCCGCCGACCCCGCGGCCACTGGTCCCGGGTCAATGTCGACAAGGTCGCGAAACTCCTCGCCGCGGGCCGCATGCGCCCACCCGGCCTGGCCGAGGTCGAAGCCGCCAAGGCCGACGGCCGCTGGTCCGCCGCCTACCCCTCCCAGCGCGACTTCACCACCCCCCTCGACCTCGACGCGGCCCTCACCGAAAACCCCCGCGCCGCAGCCGCTTACGCCGCCCTCGACCGCACCCGCCAATACGCCCTCGTCCTCGATCTCCTGCGCGCCCGCACCCCCGGCACCCGCGCCAACCGCCTCGCCCGCACCCTCGCAATGCTGTCGGCCGACAACTGACCGCTGAACCGCCCCCTCCCTCGATCGACCGAGCAGATATGAGCTGCTCAGCGCATATAGCGATGGCGGTCCCCGGTGAAGACGGTCGAGATCACCGGGCGCAGTACCGCTTCGATGATGTTCGGGCCGGGGCGACGACGGCTCGAGCGAGCGAACGGGACCTACGGCCTTCCGGCGGCGGCCACCGGTCTGTTGCTGCTGCGAATCGCTCTCGGCCTCAGGCGGTCCGCGCTTTCCGCGGATCGGCCTGATCGGGGATTAAGCTGCGTGATGTGCCGGAGCAGGTGGAGACTGCTCCGGCACGCCACCGCAATCGGTCAGCGGACTTCGCCGAGGGCCACGCGATGCTGCTCGTTGTCGATGTTCAGCACGCGAACGGTCAGGGTCGCACCGACTTCCGGCGCGGCCGACCACTCTCGCCATTCATTGCGATGCAGCAAACCGTGCACGCCGGGCGCGACTTCGAGGAAGGCGCCGAAGGGCACGATCGATACGACCGATGCTTGCAGGGTCGATCCGACCTCGTGTGCGGCGGCGAACGCCGGCCAGGTGGTTTCCGGATTCTCCGATGGGGACATGTTCACCTCCTTTCGCTGTCCCGTAATGGATTACGGAGAGACGCGAAGGAGGGTGGGCGGGCCCCTGGCCCGCCGGATGATCACAGCTCGGCCGGGAAACCCGTCCGTGCAAGGCTATTCGCCGACCCGGCAGTCACGGAGACGACCTTAGCCCGAAGCATGGACGTTCGTCCAGCCGCCCGCCGGAGTGCGCGAGGCCCGCGGCGGTGTGCTCCGGGCCACGGGAAGGCGCGCTTGACTTGGAGTGCGCTCCAAGTCGTAGCTTCATGTCGTGAGCGAGGCTCACCAACTGATCCGGCGTCACCAAGGAGGACTTCCCGCATGATCGCGACCAGGAAACTCGGCGAGCTGACCGTGAGCGCGCAGGGGCTCGGCTGCATGGGGATGAGTCAGGCGTACGGCGTGCGCGACAATGACGACGAGTCGATCGCCACCATACATCGGGCGCTGGAGCTGGGCGTGACGATGTTGGACACCGCGAACATCTACGGGCCGGAGACCAATGAGCGTCTCGTGGGGCGGGCCATTGCCGATCGCCGCGACCAGGTCGTGCTGGCCACCAAGTTCGGCATCGTGTGGACCGGCGACGGCGGCATGGAGGCGCGCGGGGATGCGGCCTATGTGAAGCAGAGTTGCGATGAATCGCTGGCCCGCCTCGGCGTGGACCACATCGACCTGTACTACCAGCATCGCGTGGACCCGAGTGTGCCCATCGAGGAGACCTGGGGTGCGATGTCGGAACTGGTCACCGCCGGCAAGGTGCGGTACCTCGGCATTTCCGAGGCGTCGCCGGAAACCATCCGCCGGGCGCACGCCGTGCATCCGGTGACGGCGCTGCAGAGCGAATGGTCGCTGTGGACCCGCGATATCGAGGCCGAAGTGGTGCCCACCTGCCGCGAGCTCGGCATCGGCATCGTCCCGTTCTCGCCACTGGGCCGCGGTTTCCTGACCGGCGCGATCACCTCCACCGAGGATCTGCCCGCCGACGATTTCCGCCGCCGCCTCCCCCGCTTCGCCGACGGCAATCTCGACAGCAACCTCGCCATCGTCGCCACGCTGCGTGAGCTCGCCGCGGAAAAGGGCGTCACCGCAGGCCAATTGGCGCTGGCCTGGGTGCAGAGCCGCGGCGAGGACGTGGTGCCGATCCCCGGCACCAAGCGCCGCACCTATCTCGAGCAGAACGTCGCCGCCGCCGCGATCACCCTGACCCCGGAGGATCTGGCCACGATCGAGGCCGCGGCCCCCGCCGACGCCTTCGCCGGCGACCGCTACCCCGCGGAGATCGCCCGCGCGGCCGGGAAGTAGATCCCTTGCGCCACAGGCTCGGCCGCACCCCGACTCATGCGGCCGAGCCGTCGAGCGCGGCCACCACCGCGAGGGTGTCGTGATAGTAGGGCCGGAACTCGGTGACCAGCCCGTCGCGGAAGCTGATCCACTGCAGCAGTGAGGTTTCCAGCATGCGGCCGGTGCGCCGGGCCCGGAATCGCACCCGGCTGTAGGCCACCACGGCGTGCTCATCGCTCACGAACCGCTGTTCGTCGAAATACAGTGCGTCCCAGGCCTCGTGCATGGTCTCGATGAATCGCCGAATACCTCCGTGACCGCGCCACTCACCGCCGTAGGGCAGTCCGGCCGCCTGATACAGCACGACATCCTCGGCCAGATATCGAGCCATGCCCGCGAACTCCGCACCCTCGGTGAGGTAGGCGGCCTCCGCCGCGTAGAAGCCACGGAGCACGTCGAGTGGGTTGGTTGTCATGCCAACCGATAGTGGAGGGTCGCCGCCGCCGGCGCTGGCGGAGTTCGGCCGTCGCGCTCGCACCGAGAATGCGGAGCGGGCGTCAAGGATTCACCGGACCGATCACCAAGGGGGCCGGATTATTTCGGCCACTCCGGCGACCGGCCGAGCATGGCGACGATCCGGTCCAGCGCATCCGCACCGGACCAGGAGACCTCCGGCGCGAAGGCCGCGCCGGGGGCGACCCGGATCGCACCGCCGGGTACCGCGGCGGCCACCTCGTGGGCCGCCGCCAGCACCTCGGCGTCGAAGTGCACCGGGATGCCCAGCGTCTTCGCCACATCCCAGGAGTGGACGACATAGTCCACGAGGTGGAAGCCCACCGCCTGCGCGGCGGGGAATCGGTGGGTGGCGCTGAACTCCGGCAGCGCGACCTCGCGGTCGAGCAAGCCGGGTGCGGCGAAGGCCGCCATGACATCCTCGGCGGCCTCCCGATAGCCCCGCACCGGGTCGTCGCCGAGCGGGCGGGTCTTCCAATCCACGAGGTCGTTCGCACCGCGCGCGGCGGCCGCGAAACCGCGGTGCTGGGCGATCATGTGGGTCAGCAGGCCGTGCAGGGTCCAGTCGGCGCACGGGGTCGATTTGCTGAGATCGGCGGCGGTGAGCCGGGCTACCAGGTCGATGCTGACCTCGACCGCTCGTGCGTTCAGGGCGACGAGGTCCGGGCTATTTGTAGGCATGCGCTTATCATAAGCTCGAGCCTATAATCGTTCAAGCGGTATTTTCTTCCCATGCCCGAAGCCCCCCGCCCCGATCTCGCCGCGATGATCGCACCGCTCGGCCGGGCGCTCATGGCGGCGGAAATGCCGGTGCTGAAACGGCACGGGCTCACCATGTGGGCGTATACCGTGCTGCTCGGACTCGGCCGGGAGCCCGTGTACACCCAGGCGGCGCTGGCCAAGGCGATCGGCGCGGACAAGACGCGCATCATCGCGGTGCTCGACGATCTGCAACGGCGCGAACTGATCACGCGCGCGCCGGATCCGGCGGACCGGCGGGTCAATCTCGTCTCGCTCACCCCCGCCGGGCGCGAGTTGCGCGATCGAGCGCAGGCCGAGATCCAGCGCAACGAAGAGGAATTGCTGTCGCAGTTGCCCGCGGCGGATCGGAAAACGTTCCTGCGCTCCTTGCAGATCTTGGCGGCGACGGTGGCGGAGCAGGAGAACTGACCGGCCGAGCTCGAATCGGGACCCTCGAGCTTCGCCGTGCCGTTGTCGGTATCGCTCGCTAGAGTCGCTGGTATACGCCGTCGCGGTCGAGGAGATCACCGAAATTCATTGCCTCCCGGGCGAACAGCGTCTGCACGCCACCGCGCACCTGCGCCTGCTGGCGACCGCCGAACAGCTCTGATCCGGTTGGCACGGGCCACAATGGGCAGATGAGGATTTCGGTAGCTGCTGACGAGGACACCGGGGTGGCCACGGAGGTCGTGGCGGAATTGCGGCGGCGGGGGCACGAGGTGGCGGTGCACGGGGCGCTGGAACCCGGGGAACGGGACGACTGGGCGTGGGCCAGTGAGGCCGCCGCCCGGGATGTCGCGGAGGGGCGGGCCGAGCAGGCGGTGGTGTGCTGCTGGACCGGGACGGGGGCGTCGATTGCCGCCAACAAGGTGGCGGGGGTGCGGGCGGCCTTGTGCGTGGACGCCTACAGCGCGCAAGGGGCGCGGAAGTGGAACGACGCCAATGTGCTGGCGCTGAGTCTGCGGTTGACCTCGCGAGCATTGCTCACCGAGATCCTGGATGCCTGGTTCGCGGGGGCGGCGAGCGAGGATCCCGGGGATCGGGCGAATATCGCGCACCTGGATCGGATCGGGTGACAGGTCTTCCGTGAGGCCCGCCACAATCGGTCACGCCCTGGCGGCCGCCGGTGTCTCGAGGGCATGACTGAGAACAGCAACACCACCAAGGTTGTCATCATCGGCGGCGGGTACGCGGGCACCACCACGGCCAACCGGCTGCTGCGGCGCGACGATGTCGAGGTCACCCTCGTCAATCCCCGGCCGGAGTTCGTCGAGCGGATCCGCTTGCACCAGTTCGTGGCCGGAAACTACGACGCGGCTTCGGATCTCGGCACGGTGCTCGGGGACCGGGTGCGGGTGATCGTCGACGCAGCGACCCGCATCGACGCCCACTCGCGGACCGTGGCGCTGGCGTCGGGCGCTGAACTCGACTACGACTACCTCGTCTACGCGGTCGGCAGCACGGCGGCGACACCGGGCGCGGTGCCGGGCGCGGCCGAATTCGCCTATCCCATCGGGGAATGGGAGTACGCCGGACGGCTGCGTACGGCGCTCGCCGCCATGCCACCGCAGGGGCGGATCAGCGTTGTCGGCGGCGGGCTCACCGGTATCGAGACGGCCGCCGAACTCGCCGAGCAGGGCCATGCGGTTACTCTCGTCTGCGGCGGTCGGCTGGCTCCCAGCTTGCTGGATCCGGCGCGGCGGTCGATTGCCAAGTGGCTGAACAGGAACGGGGTCGCCGTGATCGAGAACCGCAAGGTGGCGGAGGTCCGCGCGGACGCCGTCGCACTGGACGACGGCAGTGTGACGCCCAGCGCCATCACCATCTGGACCGCCGGATTCGGGGTGCCGGATCTGGCCGCCCGCAGTGGACTGCGCACCGACGCCCTGGGCCGGCTGCTCACCGATGAGACGCTGACCAGCGCCGACGACGATCGGATCGTGGCCGCCGGGGATGCTGCCGCACCGTCGGGGCAGCCGCTGCGCATGAGCTGCCAGGCCGCCATGCCGCTCGGCGTGCACGCCGCCGAGACCGTGCTCAGCCGGATCGCGGGTGACCGGCCCACCGCGCTGAACATCGGATTCGTGGCCTCGTGCGTGAGCCTGGGCCGGCGGGCCGCCACCATGCAGATCGCCCGCAAGGACGACACCTCGACGAAGTACTACGTCGGCGGTCGGTTGGGGGCCTCGCTCAAGGAGATGATCTGCAAGGGCACGGTGTCCGCGATCCGCAAGGAGGCCCGCAAGCCCGGCGCGATGAGCACCATGAAAGGCGACGGCAAGCGGCCCGCACAGCCGGGGTTCGAGCGCGAGGCGGTCGCGCACTCGTGAGCACGACCGACGAGCACGCCGAGCGGTTCACCCATCTGCGCCCGCTGCTGTTCACCATCGCGTACGAAATCCTCGGTTCGGCAACCGAATCCGATGACGTACTGCAGGACAGCTATCTGCGGTGGGCGCAGGTGGATCTCGCGGTCGTCCGGGACACCAAGTCGTATCTGGCGCAATTGGTGACCCGGCAGGCGCTCAACGCCCTGCGGGCCGGCGCCCGCCGCCGCGAGGACTACGTCGGTCCGTGGCTGCCCGAGCCGCTGCTGCTCGAGGAGCGCGACGGGGCCGCGGATGTGGTGCTCGCCGAATCGGTCTCGATGGGGATGCTCGTCCTGCTCGAAACGCTCACCCCCGATGAGCGGGCGGTATTCGTGCTGCGCGAGGTGTTCGGCTTCGACTACGACGATATCGCCACGGCGGTGGGCAAGACCGTGGTCGCGGTGCGCCAGATGGCGCACCGCGCCCGCGAACACGTGCAGGCGCGGCGCAATCGGTTCGGCCCGGTCGACTCCGAGCGGACCGCCGAGCTCACCGCCCAGTTCATGACCGCGGCCACCACCGGCGATCTGGACGGGCTGCTGTCCATGCTCGCCCCGAACGCGGCCTGGACCACCGACAGCGGCGGCAAGGTCAGCGCGGTGAGCCTGCGCACCGAGGGCGCGCGGGCGGTGGCCCGCCTGCTGGCCCGCTTCTTCGCCATGCTGGGACGAGCGCCCGGCATCCGGATCGACACGGTCACCTACAACCACGCGCCCGCGCTGGCCATCTTCCACCGCGACCGCCTCGAGGCCACCATCGTGCTCGAGATCGCCGACGACAAGATCGCCAACCTGTACTGCACGCGCAACCCGGACAAGCTCACCGCCATCACGGTGCCCCGCAACCTCACCCGCTAGCCAGCGGCGAGATTCGCGTACTCCGAGCGCGATTCGCGCTCGAGAATCTTGCCGCTGGGATTCTTCGGCAGCGCGTCGACGAAGGTCACGAACTTCGGCACCACGACTTGGTTCAGTCCACCCTGTCCCACGCAGCCCGACTGTCCTTGGAGACATTGATGACCACGGCACGGCGTGAATACCTCAGCGACACATTTCGCGACCTGGTAGCCGAGGGACGTTCCATCGAGGCGATGCGGCTGCTGAATGCCGTGCTGGACAAGCGAGGGTTTGCGGTGCCCGACGACATTCGTTCTCGGATCGACTCCTGCACCGATCTCGATCAGCTCGAGGAATGGACGCTGCGAGCGATGACAGCGTCTTCCATTGTCGAACTCTTCGAGTGAGTGCGACCTGGGCGATGTCGAGTTCGGGCGGATAGTGTCAGGCGGCTCCGCCGGGCAGCACCAGGGTCCGGCGCCAGGCCGCGCAGTTGTCGGCGTAGCGCGGCAGGTGTGCGGTCGCGAAATCCGGTGCGGACCAATCGGCAGTGGATGCCTCCGCGGTCCACGCGTAGGTCCAGGCGTAGATCTCGCGCTCACCCGCGTGCACCGAGACGGGGACGAGGTCGTATTCGTCGTCTTCGAAGGCGTCCAGCACCTGCCATTCCGCCGCGGTGAGCCCGGTGAGCAGGAAGCCTTGCGCGACGGTGTCGTTCGCGACGACCAGGCCGGGGTACACCCGCCCGGGGAGTTCGGCCACCCGGCGGCCGGGCAGCCGGGCGGGTTCGGCGGCCGGTGCGCGGCCGATCAAGGGGAGCAGGACCTCCGGAAACCGCAACGTGCCGTAGACGAACAGAGGGTCGGCGGGGTCGGGCAGCCGCCGCGTCCAGCGGTTGCGGGCGCTCACCGCACCGCCACCCGGGCGAAGGCCGCCGCGTCGTGCGAGTTGATGATCGTGACCTCGTGGCCGTGCTGGCGGTTCAGTTCGCGCAGGCGGCGCTGATTGTCCTTGTAGGCGTCGCCCACGATCGCGCCGGACTGGTAGACCTGCCACAGGAACGGGGTGTGCGGATTCTCGGGCTGGATGGAGCTTTCGACGAAGTAGGCGTCGCCGGCGTGCAGCAGCCAGCCGTAGCCGTGGTCGATGGCGACGCCGGCGTGGCCGCGGGTGTGGCCCGCCAGCGGGATCACCAGAATTTCCGGAGGCAGTCCGGGCAGGTCGCGCACGGCGCGGAAGCCGAACCAGTCCTCCCCGCCCTCCACCTCGTTGACCATCCATTTGGGGCCGTGCGCCCACTGGGCCGCCCGGTAGCGCATGCGCTCGGACAGCGTGGGCGTGGCGGTGGCGGCGCGGAATTCGGGGCCGTGCACGTGCACGGTGGCCTCCGGGAAGTCGGCCAGGCCGCCGGAATGATCGAGGTCGAGATGGGTGAGGATGATGTGGCGGACATCGCGGGGGTCGTAGCCCAGGGCCTGGATCCGGCGGATCGCGGTCTCGTGTTCGGCGAGCTTGGGGCGCATGCCGAACCGGCTCGGGCCGATCATCTTTCCCGGACGGCGCACGGCGTCGAGGCCGAAACCGGTATCCACGAGCACGAGTTCGGTACGGGTCTCGATGAGCAGGCAGTGGTCGATCACGCCGAATGCCATGGTGCCGCAGTTGAGATGGTGGATCCGCATGGCCCGAGCGTCGCAGACGCCACCCTGGCGGTCAATCGGAACGCGCCCGGCCGCCGTCCGCGGCGACGGACCTCACTCACGCGCGTCACTCCGGGCGATGACCGCGAATGATATCGGCGAGCCGCTCGAAGTCCTCGGCCCGCGCGGACGAGGCCCGGAAGGCCAAGCCGATGGTGCGCCCGGGCGCGGGACCGGCGAAGCGCGCGATATCCAAAGTCCCGCGCGAGGTTTCGGCCGCCACCGCCATTTCCGGAATGAGCGTCACACCCAGTTCCCCTGCGACGCACTGCACTACCGTCGCCAGCGAGGCCGCGCGGGTATCGCCGACCGCGCCCGGATGCGCATTGTGCGAGCGGCACAGGTCCAGGGTCTGATCGCGCAGGCAATGCCCCTCGTCGAGCAGCAGCAGCGGCAGCGAGTCCAGATCGGCGGGCCGCAGATCGGTGCGTCCGGCGAACTCGTGCCCGCGAGGTACGACGAGCACGAATTCCTCTGTGAAGAGCCGGATCTCGAGCAGTCCCGAGGCATCGGCCGGCAGCGCCAGCAGGGCCACGTCGAGCACGCCGGTGCGCAGCGAGTCGAGCAGCCGCGCCGTCTGATCCTCGATCACGTGCGGCACCAGGGACGGGAGCTGCTTGCGCAGTTCGGGTAGCAGCGTCGGCAATATATACGGCGCGATGGTGGGAATGATCCCCATGCGCAGCGTGCCGCCGAGCCCGGACCCGGCCGCCGAGGCCACGAAGCGGTCCGCCGCTTCCAGGGTCGCCATGGCCTGCGGCAGCAACCGCTTGCCCGCGGGCGTCACCAGCACCCGCCGCGTACTGCGCTCGATCAATTGCAGCCCGAGTCCGTTTTCCAGTGATGCCAGGGCCTGAGATAACGTTGGCTGGCTCACATTCAGCCTGGTCGCAGCGGTGCCGAAATGCCGGTATTCGGCGATCGCCACGAACGCACGCAGCTGTGACAGGGTCGGCTGATAAGTTTGATCAGTCACGCCTATCAGTATAGTGCGACTGATCACCTTTACCTCTCACTGGAGGATGGGCAAGATCGTTCGCGGAAGTCACGACACAATCGATTCGACTACGAAGGAGCACATTCATGGCCCTGCTGACCATCGGCGACCAGTTCCCCGCCTACAACCTCACGGCTGTCATCGGCGGCGATCTGTCCAAGGTGAACGCTCAGCAGCCCGACGATTACTTCACCCAGATCTCGAGCGACGACTACGCCGGCAAGTGGCGCATCGTCTTCTTCTGGCCGAAGGACTTCACCTTCGTCTGCCCGACCGAGATCGCCGCGTTCGGCAAGCTGAACGACGAGTTCGCCGATCGTGACGCCCAGGTGCTCGGCGCCAGCGTCGACAACGAGTTCGTGCATTTCCAGTGGCGCGCCCAGCACGAGGATCTGAAGACCCTCCCCTTCCCGATGCTGAGCGACCTCAAGCGTGAGCTGTCCGCCGCCACCGGCGTGCTCAATGCCGACGGCGTCGCCGACCGCGCCACCTTCATCATCGACCCGAACAACGAGATCCAGTTCGTGTCCGTGACCGCCGGTTCGGTCGGCCGCAATGTCGACGAGGTGCTGCGCGTGCTCGACGCCCTGCAGTCCGACGAGCTGTGCGCCTGCAACTGGAAGAAGGGCGACCCGACCATCAAGGCCGGCGAGCTCATGACCGCCTCGGTCTGATCCGGTTCGACCCTGATCCCAGCCCGATACGGTTAAGGAAGTTCCAGCGTGACCATCGACAACCTGAAGAACTCGCTCCCCGAGTACGCCAAGGACCTCAAGCTCAACCTGTCCTCGATCGCACGCACCACCGTGCTGACCGAGCAGCAGCTGTGGGGCACCCTGCTCGCCTCGGCCGCGGCCACCCGCTCGGCCACCACGCTGCGGGAGATCGCCGAAGAGGCCGCCGACGTGCTGTCGGCGGAGGCGTACGACGCCGCCCTGGGCGCCGCCTCGATCATGGGCATGAACAATGTGTTCTACCGCGGCAAGGCGTTCCTGGGCGGTCGCTACGACGATCTGCGCGCCGGTCTGCGCATGCAGATCATCGGCGCCCCGGGCGTGGACAAGGCCGATTTCGAGCTGTGGTCGTTCGCGGTCTCCTCGATCAACGGCTGCGCGCACTGCCTGGAGGCGCACGAGAACACCCTGCGCGAGGCCGGCGTCTCACGTGAGGTGATCTTCGAATCGCTGCGTGCCGCCGCGATCGTGGCCGGTGTCGGCCAGGCCGTGGCGTCCACCGAGGCGCTCGCGGGCGCGACCGTCTAAAGCGAGTCGATTCGATCGCAAGCTCTCCGACAGGGGCTGTGCAACCATCCGGTGCACAGCCCCTTTCGCATTTGCGAACAGATAGCTGCAATCGGGTCACCGGTCCGCAACATTGACCGGATCGTCCGGTTTCCCGTCCTAGACTCCCCCGCATGCCCACACGGACGCGGACCACCGCCCGGCGCCGGTGGCGCAGCTTCTTCTCCACCTCGGTCGTGCTCATCGTGCTGGCGGCGGGCGGGCTCGCCCTGTGGTTGAACACGCGGGAACCCGAACCCGCGGGCAATGCCGCGGGCGCCGACCCGACCAGCACCCCGCTACCCGGCGCCGAGCAGGCGCGCACCGATCTGGACCGCCTCACCGTCGCCTGGAACCGCAACTGGGAATCCTACGAGCGCAACGCCTTCGGTCCCGGCTGGTCGGGGCGCGGCGGCGAACCCGAGCTCGCCGACGGCTGCACCGCGCGCGAGGACGTCATGAAGCGCGACCTGACGGATGTGCGCCTCGCGGACGGCAATTCGTGCATGGTGCTGTCCGGGACGCTGATCGACCCGTACACCGGCGAGCACCTGCCCTACGACCGGTTCAAGGCCTCCGGCATCGAGATCGATCATGTTGTCGCACTGGGCGATGCCTGGCGTTCGGGCGCCTCGGAATGGAATCCCGAACGGCGCGAGCGATTCGCCAACGACCTGGGCAATCTGCTCGCCGTCCAGAAACAGGCCAATCAGGACAAGGGCTCCAAGACCCCCGATCAATGGCGGCCGCGCGCCGAGTACTGGTGCGACTACGCCCGCCGCTGGGTCGGGGTCAAAGAGCGCTGGGGCCTGTCGGTGCAGCCCACCGAGAAGTCGGCCCTGGCCGACATGCTGGATTCCTGCCAACCCTCCGCCGTTCGATAACCGTCGGTAAGCTCGGCAACCATGGGTACCCCGGAAAGCGATGGCACACAGGTTGAAGTGATCCGCGTCTTCACCGACGCGGCGGGCCGATTCGGCAATCCGCTCGGCATCGCGCGCGCCGGCGATGTGGCCGGAGTCGATCATCAGGCCCTCGCCGCGCGCTTGGGCTACAGCGAGACCGTCGTGGTGGACGAGCCCGCGGCCGACCGCGTCCGCATGCGCATCTACACCCCCGCCGTCGAACTGCCCTTCGCGGGCCACCCCACCGTCGGCACCGCCTGGTGGCTGGCCACCCAGGGCCGCCCGGTGCAGGTGCTGGATGTGCCCGCCGGACCGGTGCAGGTCGCCCAGACCGACGGAATGACCTGGGTCCGCGCCAAATCCGAATGGGCGCCCAAGTTCATCTTCCACGAATTCGCCGACACCGAGGAAATGCTGACCCTCGATCCGGCCGACTTCACCGACGGGCACCACTACGTCTGGAGCTGGACCAATGAAGCCCGGGGTGCGGTCCGCAGCCGAATGTTCGCCCCCGACATGGGAGTCGCGGAAGACGAGGCCACCGGCGCGGCCGCCATCGCCCTCACCGCCCGGCTGCGCCGCGGCCTGCACATCACCCAGGGTCAAGGCTCGCAGCTGTTCACCGAATGGGACTCCGACGGCTGGGTCCGCCTCGGCGGGCGTTGCGTGCCCGATCATCCGGTGGTCGTCTAGCCGCCGGGCCGGGCGCCGGCGCACCCAACCGTACAGTTCTCATCTGATGATCGGACGACTTCAGGAATAGCTCACTGAGCTGGGCAGTTGCCTCTGAAGTCGGCGTGCTCGCGCGGAAATTCGGTTGCCCCGACCTGTCGGTGCCCGATGAAATCATCTGTACCGCGCCGTCATTACCGGCAGTCGCACGCTCCCGATCGGAAGGACTCTGCCGTGGAGAACACCGCCTTATCGCCGGGCACGGCCACCCGCGCCGAGCCCTCGGCCGGGCGGCGGGAATGGATCGGCCTGGTCGTGCTCGCCCTGGCCTGCCTGGTCTACGCCATGGACCTCACGGTGCTGCATCTCGCGGTGCCGATGATCAGCGCCGAGCTGCACCCGACCAGCTCGCAGTTGCTGTGGATCATCGACGTGTACGGCTTCATGGTGGCCGGTCTGCTGATCACCATGGGCACCCTCGGCGATCGCATCGGACGCCGCCGCATTCTCATGGTCGGCGCGGCGGCCTTCGGCGTGGTCTCGGTGGTGGCGGCCTTCGCCCCCACCGCCGAGATTCTCATCGTCTGCCGGGCCGTGCTCGGCATCGCCGGCGCCACCCTCGCTCCCTCCACCCTCTCGTTGATCTTCAATATGTTCCGCGACGCCCGTCAGCGTTCGGTCGCGGTCGGTGTGTGGGTCGGCGCGTTCTCCGCCGGCGGCGCCATCGGCCCGCTCGCGGGCGGCGTGCTGCTGGAGCACTACTGGTGGGGCTCGGTGTTCCTGCTGGCCGTTCCGGTCATGGCGCTGCTGCTGGTGCTCGGGCCCAAAGTGCTGCCGGAGTTCCGGGATGCGGAGGCCGGGCGCATGGATCTCCTCGGTGCGGCGCTCTCGGTGACCGCCATGATCGCGCTGGTCTTCGCCATGAAGAAGATCGCCCAGGACGGCGTCGGGGTGGCGGCGCTGGCCGCGCTGGCCGGTGGGCTGGCGGTGGGCGCGCTGTTCGTGCGGCGGCAGCTGACCAGCGCGGATCCCATGCTGGATCTGCGGCTGTTCCGGCTGAGCGCGTTCCGAACCGCCTTGGCCATCAATGTGATCGGCGTCTTCGTGGCCTTCGGCTACTTCCTGTTCGTCGGCCAGTACTTCCAGCTGGTGCTCGGCATGTCGCCCCTGCAGGCCGGTCTGGCCATGTCCCCGTCCGGTCTGGGCTTCATCGTCGGTTCGCAGCTCGCGCCGCGCATTGTCCGGGTGGTGAAGCCGGCGTACCTGATCGGCGCCGGCATGCTGACCGCGGCGATCGGGCTGGCACTGCTGACACAGGTCGGCACGGGCACCGGGCCGGTGCTGGCAATCGTTGCCTCCCTGCTCATTTCGCTCGGGCTGGCCCCGGTGTTCGGCATCACCACCGAACTCATCGTCGGCTCGGCTCCGCCGGAACAGGCGGGCGCGGCCTCGGGATTGTCCGAGACCGGCGCGGAACTCGGTGGTGCGCTCGGTATTTCGATCCTCGGCAGCCTGAGCGTCGCGATCTACCGCGGCGATCTGGCCGATACGCTGCCGGCCGGATTGCCCGCGGAGGCTGCCCAGTCGATCCGGGACACCCTGGGTGCGGCGGTGGCGGTGGCGGATTCGCTGCCCGAGAAGCTCGGATCGGCCGTGTTGACGGCGGCTCGGGAAGCTTTCGTGGACGGCGTGCAGTTGACCGCCGGGATCGCCACGGTCGCCGCGGCGGCCATCGCGGTGATCGCGCTCGTGAAACTCGAGCACATTCCCGCCGGGGAACTGCCCGGACACGACGGGCACTGACCTCTGGTCACAATCGGAGCTGCCCGATACGCGTGCGGCCCGGACACTGTCGAGTGTCCGGGCCGCACGGCTGTCTACGTCAGGCGTCCAGCGCGCGAGCGAAGCGCGCCGCCAGCTCGGCGACCTGCTCCTCGGTAATGACGAACGACGGCGAGATCTGCAATGCGCCCTGACCGGCGGCGCGCGTCGAGACACCGTGCGCGCGCAGTGTTTTCACCATGCCGGGCGCCTGCGCCGGATCGGCCAGCTGCACCGCCGCGACCGCGCCCAGCCCGCTGCGCACCTCGGACACCCGGGCATGCTCGGCCAGCGGCGAGAAGTGCTCGTGCAACAGCGATTCCAGATTCTTGCTGGCATCGAGCAGGTGCTCCCGCTCGATGATGTCGAGGTTGGCCATGGCCGCGGCCGCGGCGGCCGCATGCCCGCCGTAGGTGTAGCCGTGCCGCCACCAGACGCCGCCGGCGAAGAACGGCTCGGCGATGTGCGGGGCGATGAACACCGCGCCCATGGGGATGTACCCGGAGGTCAGGCCCTTGGCGGTGGTCATGAGATCGGGTTGCAGATCGAATCGCGAGGAGGCGAACCAGGATCCGCCGATCCGGCCGAAGCCGGTGACGACCTCGTCGGCCACGAACAGGATGTCGTTCTCCCGGCAGATGCGGCGCACCTCGGTCAGGTAGTCCCGCGGCGGCAGGTACACCCCGCCCGCGCCGATGATCGGCTCGGCGAAGAAGGCCGCGATGCGGTCCGCGCCCACCTCCTCGATGAGGGCCGTCAGCGCCTCGGCCCGATCCCATTCGATGGTCCGCGCATCGGGCATGAACTCGCCGTAGCCCTCGCGGTTGGGCGGCAGGCCGGCCAGCGCGGTGCCGCCGACGTGCATGCCGTGATAGGCGCGCTGCCGGCCGACCACGATGGTCTTGTCCGGCCGGCCCAGCTCGTGCCAATAGCGCCGCGCCAGCTTGGCCGCGGTATCGATGCCGTCGGAGCCGCCGGAGGTGAAGAAGATCTTGCTGCCCGGCACCGGCGCGATGCCGGAGAGCCGCTCGGCCAGCTCGCGGGTGACCGGCGAGGCCAGATCCCCGAAGTTCGAATAGTGCGCGATATCGTTCAGCTGCGCCGCCACCGCGTCCGCGATCTCGCGCCGCCCGTGCCCGACATTGGCGAACCAGAGTCCGCCGGTCGCGTCCAGGTACTGGGTGCCGCCCTCATCCCAGATGTAGGCGCCCGCACCCCGCGCGACCACGAACGCACCATCCCGCTCGACCGCGCCCATATCGGCGAAGCCATGCCACAGCGAACCCATCCAGCACCTCCATCACCCGATACCGGGCGCCCCGTGGCAGCCCGAACCTCTCCTCACCATCACACCACCACCCGGGTGATCAGCGGCAACTACCCCCTGGCCAACCGACCGGTTCAGCCCAGGGCGGCCGCCACCAGCATGTACGCCGTCCCCACATCCATCACCACGTGCGGCACCACCGCCAGCGACCCGCTCGCACCCACCGGATGCGGAAACACGTGCCGCAATGCCCGTCTCGACCCCGGCGCCGCCATGAGCACCGCATCCACCGCGAACAGCCCCGCCAGCCCCAGCATCAACCCCGGTGCGGGCGCGCTCCCATGATGCCCGCCCACCTCGTGCCCGCTCATCGCGTACAACATCGCCGCGGCCGCCAGCACGTGATAGGCGAACGCCGTCACGCTCTCCCCCGCCACGGATCCGCCGCCCGCCTCCGGTCGTGCGGCGCGACTCGGCGCGACCTGAATCCCAGCCACGCTGTGCCGCTGCAGTATCCGCTCCACCAGCAATCCCGCGAACACCACCGTCATCGCCGTCAGCACACCCCGCACCGCCCGCGGATCCGCCGCCGCCGGAAACACCAGCATTGCCAGCATCACCAGGCACATCAGCAGATGCGCGGCATCCGACTCCTGATCGACCACGCGGAAACCACCGCGCCCCACTGGCATTCCGTCCGGGACCGATGAATGCACCGATCCCCCGGTTAAAACGGCGCGTGCGCACGCCGCCCCGGGAGCACCGTCCCCGAGCACATACCCACCCGCACCCGCCGCCGCGGTCCCCGACCCCGCCCCCGCGAGCCGCCCCAGCACGATCACCACCGCAACCCCGAACGCGGCGACCACCATCCAGCGCAGCACGTCGTATTCCTGCACGAATACCGTCACACCCACCACCTCTCGCGGCGACCGGATCCCTCCATGCTCGCACCGGACCCCGCCCGGAGGCAGCCGAAAGGGCAGCGACGGCGTATCAGTGGCAGCGAACCGGGACGAAACACCGCCACTCCCGCGCCACTCCGCCCCCGCCCGGATCGCCGCCCATCCGGTCGCGCCGCCACGGTGGCGGCCGAGGACCCGCTCGCGGTGCACCGGTCGGGCCGCACTGCGCGCCGGGCCACCATCCGTTACGACCGTTGGTGGCGGTGCGGGAGCGGGCGGCGGCAGCTGATGGCGGCCATCCGGCAGCACCGAGATCGCGGTATGGCTTTCGTTGCGGCTCAGGTGGGCAACCGGGTGCGCGCGGGCGGGCACGGCGGTGAGGGCGATGGGACCATGGCTGGTGGGGGTCAGCTAGGGAGGGTTGTCCGATGTGGCCGGAGATCCGTGGGTTGTCGGACGGTGGGCGCGAGTGGTCGCGGGTGGTGACGTTCGTGGTCGCGGCGGTGGCGGGACTGCTCATGGCCGCGGTGGTCGCGGTGGGGTGTTTCCCGCGTGACGTGGAGCGGAAGTGGGACGGGCATATGGAGTTCGTGGTGGAGCGGGTCGATTTCGTGTCGGGCACCGCGGAGCTGCGCAGTGTGCCCGGGTCCGCGGAGGACGACGCATTGGTGGACTCGTTCCTGTATCGGCTGCCCGCGAGCCTGTTGCCGGATGAGGTCGCGGTGGGAGATCGGTTGCGGTGCACGGTGCGTCAGACCTATCGCGATGCGCTGGATCGGGATGACGAGTACCGCAGCGAGGTGCTCGGCTGTGTGATGCGGTGAATCAGCGCATGCGGAGGACCGGGCCGCGGGGGCGGAACGGGAGGGCGGCGCCCGCCAGGATGAGGTAGGCGTGTTCGTGGCGGACGCGCAGAACGTCGCACCTGCCGTCGGTGATGATGAGGATCGGACCGTCGGGCGGGAAGTCCTCGGCCCGTTCCAGCAGGCGGATGCCCGGTTGCAGGACGGTGCCGCCGCGGCCGCGGATGCGGGCCTTCGAGGCGATCTCGTCGACGGGGAGGTAGCCCGCGTCGTAGGCGGCGGCATCGCAGTAGACCACGTGGGCGCGAGGGACATCGCGAGCCCGGGGCATTCAATTCGTCCAGGAACAGGCAGTACGGCTCCGGCCGGGCGATCATCTCCGGCGGCGCGAACCGGCTGCGATCCTCGATGATCTGCGGCACGCCGATGAGATCCTCCGGCGCCAGTTGGGTGCCCAGCAGCGTCACGCAGTCCAGGCCGAGCGCCTCGGCGAACGCGCGCACCAGGGAACTCTTCCCGATGCCGGGCGCACCCCACAGGAATACCGGACGCACCACCGCGACGTGCAGCAGCAACTCCGGCAACTGATCCGGTGTCACCGTGACCGTCGCTTCCACTGTGTCCTTTCCATCGATCGGCGCGCCGGAATCACGGTACGGTCGAGAGCAGCACGGCGGCCAGCGATTTTCCCTACCATCGGCGTCTGTGCACCCGTTTCGCCGCGCCCTGACCCAGCTGCTGCAGGCCCGCTTTCCGCTGCTCTACATCCAGACCTTCGAGGAACAGCGGGTGCTCGACGAGATCAGCGCCACGCTGGCGGCGCTGAAGACGCCGCGCCCGCTGTGGCATTGGTCGGCGACCGAGGGACTGCGCCGCACCGGCGGGCTGCCCGAACGCAATACCCATGAGCCCGCGGCCATGTTGCAGGGCATCCGGCGCGTCGGTGAGCGGGCGGTGTTCGTGTGCAGCGATCTGCACGCCTTCCTGGGCGACGGCACCCGCCCGGCCGAGCCGACGGTGGTGCGGGCGCTGCGGGATGTGGTGCGCGACTTCCGCTCCGGCCAGGTGGCGCGCGCCGTGATCGTGGTGGCGCCGGTGCTGCGCATCCCGCCGGAGCTCGAAAAAGACGTCACCGTGGTCGATTTCGCACTGCCCGGGGAGGCGGAGATCCGGGAGCTGCTGCACGGCATGATCGCGAACAATCGCGATACCGTCGCCGTCGACCTGGGCGAGCGGGGCCACGACCGGCTGATCAAGGCGGCGCTGGGACTCACGCTGTCCGAGGCCGAGAACGCCTTCTCACTGGCCATGGTGCAGGACGGCCGGCTCACCGAGGCCGAGGTGGAGGTGGTGCTGGCCGAGAAGGCGCAGACCATTCGCAAGTCCGGGCTGCTGGAACTGGTGCGGACCGAGCTGGCGCTCACCGATGTGGGCGGGCTCGACGAGCTGAAATCATGGCTGCGCAAACGCAATGACTCCTGGCTGGCCGAGGCCGCCGCCTACGGCCTGCCGGTCCCGAAGGGCGTGCTGATCACCGGGGTTCCGGGCTGCGGTAAATCGCTGACGGCCAAATCCGTTGCGGCCGAATGGGGTCTGCCACTGATCCGGATGGACATCGGGCGGGTCTTCGCGGGTCTGGTCGGTGCGAGCGAGCACAATATGCGCTCCGCCCTGGCCACCGCCGAGGCGTCCGCGCCCTGCGTACTGTGGGTCGACGAGATCGACAAGGGTTTCGCCGGGGCGGGCACCGCGGGCGACACCGGTACCAGCGCACGCGTTTTCGGCACTTTTCTCACCTGGATGCAGGAGAAGGAGCGGCCCGTCTTCGTCATCGCGACGGCCAACACCATCGAGAACTTGCCGCCGGAGTTCCTGCGCAAGGGCCGGTTCGACGAGATCTTCTTCGTCGATCTGCCCGGAGCCGGTGAGCGCGAGGCGATCTGGCGGCTGCACCTGGAGCGGCGGCTCACCGGTCCCGCGGCCGGGCTGGAGGTCACGCCCACGCTGCTGGCCGATCTGGCGCGCGGGTCCAAGGACTTCTCCGGCGCGGAGATCGAGCAGGCCGTGATCGCCGGGCTGTTCGACGCCTACTCCGGGCGGCGGCCCCTCGACGCGGCCGACCTCTTCCACGCCATCGAGAACACCGTCCCGCTCTCGACGCTGCACGACGCCCAGATCGCCGCGCTGCGGGAATGGGCGAAGCTGCGCGCGGTCGCGGCCTCGACCTTCGATCCGGCTGTCGGCGGGGCCGATTAACGTCCGCGCCCGAAGAAATCGATAAGACGATGACAAGCGGCGAACGGATACTTGCGACCATGAGCGTCTCCCTGATCCTGCTCCCTCTCGCCATCGGCGCGGTCGCCAAAGCCGCCGCGTCCCAGGGCTCCCCCGCGGCGAACGTGTGCACCGTCTCGACCCGATTGCGGGACCCGCGGCTGCTGACCCTCGCCCTCGGCGATACCGGCGGCCGCGCCACCGTCACCGGGCCCGATGCCATCGATGTCGAATGGGCCGAGCTCGCCGCGCAATTGCGGCGCGATGCCGACGGCATCTGGCAGGCGCATTTCACCGGCACCACCGATGAGCAGCGCTGCGTCGGCGCCGTGCTCGCCGTCGACGCCGCCTACGGCCGTCGCGTCCAAGCCGAGGTCCTGCGGAAGGTGCGCGACCGCGCACCCGCCGCCGGGATGACGCTGGTCTCCGAAACCACCAATACCGACGAGTCGGTGACCATGGTGCTGGAGGTCAACCAGTGAACGAGCCGGTCCGCATTACCGTCACCATCGCCACCGACGGCCAGGTCAGCGCGCAGACCCACGACACCGTCGGCGCACAGTGCCTGCCCTACATCCAGGTGCTGGAGAACCTGCTCGAGGCCACCACGGTCGACAGCGAGTACACCGGCGACTGGTGGAAAACCGAGTCGGCCCAAGTGGTCTCGCACCGAGATGCGGCCGTCGATCCCGCCCGGGTGGACGACCGGCTGTGAACGGCGCGCTGCCCGGAACCCACGGCTGGCGCGTGGCGAACAGCTTGTGGATCATCCCGACCTTCCTGTGCGGGTTCCTGACCTGGACCAGCTTCCTCTACATCGGCGTGCGTACCAAGAACCGCAGCTGGCTGATCAGCGCGGCCGTATACGCGGCCGCCACGGTGGGGCTGATCGTCCTGCTGAGCCTGGGCGGCCCCACCGACGCCGACGTCGCCGCCGCGAAGGCTCCGCCGCGTACCCGAACCCAGGAAACCATCAGCGACTGGGGCAGCGGAGCGCTCATCGCGGTCTGGCTCGGCGGTATCGTCCACGCATTGCTGGCCCGGCCGCACTATCTGCATCGGCTGCACACGGCGCAACAGCAGCGCCCGCCGATGCCGGTCTACCCCAATCCGATTCGGAATCCGCAGGGACCGACATGGCTGACCGGCGATCCGCAGCAGTACTGGACGGGACCATCCGGTCCGCCGCCGCAGCACCCGGTCCCGCCCGGTCCCGCCTATCGAGCCGGACCCCCCGTCGATACTTCCCAGCAGGTCACCACGAAAATCCGGCACGCGCAGCCCGCGGTCGCCATTGCTGCGACAGGCCGGGTGCCGGTGAATACCGCCTCCGCGGAACAGCTCTCGGCACTGGGCCTGGACGCCGGGACGGTGGTCGCCGTCCTCGAGGCGCGGGACAGCGGCGGCATCCGCGATCTGCGGCAGTTCTCCTCGGCGTCGGGGCTCAAACCGCATGAGCTGCAGCGGATCGCGGACCGACTCGATTTCTCCGGGACGGCCGCCGCCGCGCAGCCGCCGCACGCTCTGGGCCGGAGGCTGGACCTGTGATTCGAGTATCGGCCCCGCCGAGCGAGACGCCCGGGGACGCGCTGCGCTCGAGCCGGATGCTCACCGCCGCCGAGCCCGAGGGACCGGGGCGGCGGCGCACCACGATCTGGGTACAAGGCTGTACGGCGCTGTCCATTGCGGAGTGGATTCCCCGGGCGCTCGACGACGCGGCGGAGGCTGGGGTCGAAGGCATCACGCTGCTCGGCCGGAAGCTGGACGCATGATTCCGGTATCGGCGCGGCCCGGTGAGGTGCCGGGGCACTCGGTGCGATTGAGCCGCGTCCTCACTGTCACCGAGGCCGAGGGGCCGGGGCGGCGCACGGCGATCTGGGTGCAGGGCTGCTCCATTCGCTGTCGGGGTTGTTTCAATCCGCACATGTGGGCCGCGGCGGGCGGCACGGTGGTGCAGGTCGCGGAGTGGATTCCCCGGGTGCTCGACGATGCGGCGGAAGCCGGGGTGGAAGGCATCACGCTGCTCGGGGGTGAACCGTTCGAGCAGGCCGCGCCGCTGGCCCGGCTGGCCGCGGCGGCGCGGGCTCGGGGGCTGTCGGTCATGACGTTCACCGGGTACGAATACGCCGATTTGAAGGAGTGGGCTCGACGGCGGCGCGATATCCGGGATCTGCTCGAGCGGACCGATCTGCTGGCCGACGGGCCGTTCCGCGCGGATCTGCTCGATCGCGAGCGGCCGTGGGTGGGCTCGGCCAATCAGGGTTTGCGGGCACTCACCGAGCGGTATCGCGACCTGGAGTTCGTCACCGCGCCGGATCGCGTCGAGGTGCGGGTGGGCGCCGACGGCACCGTTGCGGTGAACGGCTGGAGCGATGTGGACGCACTCGACGCGCTGCTCGCCGATCTCGGTACCAGGGCCGATAAACCGTGCCGATAGTCGACCGATCGGTACCGATAATCTGGCCGCATGCGCATCGTTCTCGACGACCTGTCCGGGTCCGCGGTCATTACTCTGCTCGAATCCCATGTCGCCGAGATGCACGAGCATTCACCCGAGGACAGCGTGCACGCGCTGGATCTGGAAGGGCTGCGCAAGCCCGAGATCACCTTCTGGTCGGTCTGGGAGGGTGACGAGCTGGCCGGGTGCGGGGCGATCAAGGAGCTGGATCCGACGCACGGGGAGATCAAGTCCATGCGCACGGCCGCGAACCGGCGGGGGCGGGGCGTGGCCTCGCTGTTGCTGCGGCACATCCTCGACGAGGCGCGGACGCGCGGGTACGAGCGACTGAGCCTGGAGACCGGGTCGCCAGAGTTCTTCGCGCCGGCCGTGCGGCTCTACGAGCGGCACGGGTTCACCCGGTGCGCGCCGTTCGCGGAGTACGCCGAGGATCCGTACTCCATCTTCATGACGCGCACGCTCTGAGGCTCGATCAGACTCGGGTGTAGTGGGTCTGCCGCGCTTCCCAGCGGCGGTACACCAGCACGCCCAGTCCGGCCACCAGGAGGGCGAGCACCAGGAAGAACAGCACCATCAGCACCAGGCCGATCGACATGTCCAGGTAGCCCTGCTCGCGCGGATCGATGAACGGGTAGGGGTACCAGTCGACGATCGGGCCGCGCACGAGGGTGTAGACGCCGTAGAGGATCGGATAGATCAGCCAGCTGCCGATCAGGCGTGCGGTCAGGCCGATGGCCGCGGGGACGAGCAGCCAGTCCGCCAGCATGACGATGGGGATGACCCGGTGCAGCACGGTATTGGTCCACTGATCCTGCATCTGGACGTCGATATCGGCCAGCAGCACGGCGTAGATGATGCCGGTAATGATCATGTACAGCGTCGCCGCACCGCGGAACAGCTGCCAGCGCCGGTCCCGGGGATCGAGCAGGCCGCCGACCAGCAACGCCACCGCCGCGAGAATGTTCGACTGAATGGTGAAGTAGGAGAAGTAGTTCGCGATGGAATAGGTGGGGTTGTCGAGATTGCGCAACGGGCCCCAAGCCAGCGTGAAAACTCCGAGCACACCGAAGGCGATACGGAGCACCCGGATCCACCAGGGCGTCCCAGCTGTGGCGATCATGATCGAATCGTCGCACGCCCGGGCGCCGGAACGCGGACGATACGCCGATTCAGCACACTTCTGGCAATCACATTTGGGCGGTATGCACGACCGTGCCGACCGGAACGGATCCCGGCTTCGCTACCCTTGACAGTGCAATGACCAGGACCGCCGCCACCTTTCGCGAGCTTCGCACCCGCCTGGCCGATCTCTCGATCCGCGACGAATATCGTTTGCGTCGCCGGCTCGACAAGGCCCGCGGCGGCGATCTCACCGATCTCGAAGCCGATATCGATGCCGCCCAGCGCCGTGTCGACGCCCGCCGCGCCGCCGTACCCGCCATCCGGTATCCGGAACAGCTACCGGTGTCCGCGCGCCGCGACGATATCGCCGAGGCCATCGCCGCCCACCAGGTCGTGATCGTGGCCGGTGAGACCGGCTCGGGCAAGACCACCCAGATACCGAAAATCTGCCTGGAACTGGGGCGCGGGGTGCGCGGCACCATCGGCCACACCCAGCCGCGCCGGCTGGCCGCGCGCACGGTGGCCGAGCGGATCGCCGAGGAATTGGGCACCGAACTGGGCGATGTGGTCGGCTATACGGTCCGGTTCACCGATCAGGCCTCGGATCGCACCCTGGTCAAGCTCATGACCGACGGCATTCTGCTGGCCGAGATCCAGCGCGACCGGCTGCTGCGGCGCTACGACACGATCATTATCGACGAGGCGCACGAGCGGAGTCTGAATATCGACTTCCTGCTCGGGTACCTCAAGCAGCTGCTGCCCAAGCGGCCGGATCTGAAGATCATCATCACCTCGGCGACCATCGACCCGGAGCTGTTCGCGCGGCACTTCAGCGGGGAGAACGGCACGCCCGCACCGATTGTCGAGGTGTCGGGACGGTCGTATCCGGTGGAGATCCGGTATCGGCCGCTGTCGCTGGAGGTTCCGCTCACCTCCGACGATCCCGATGACGAGGACACTCGAATCGTGGACCGCGACCCCACCGACGCCATCGGCGACGCCGTGCGCGAACTGCTCGGCGAGGGCGACGGCGACATCCTGGTATTCCTGTCCGGCGAGCGCGAGATTCGCGATACCGCCGACACGCTGCGCGATATGACACTGCCGCGCACCGAGATCCTCCCGCTGTACGCACGGCTCTCGGCGGCCGAGCAGCACAAGGTCTTCAGCCCGCACACCGGCCGCCGCGTCGTGCTCGCCACCAATGTGGCCGAGACCTCGCTGACCGTGCCCGGCATCCGCTACGTCATCGATCCCGGCACCGCCCGCATCTCCCGCTACTCCATGCGGACCAAGGTGCAGCGCCTGCCCATCGAACCGGTCTCGCAGGCCTCGGCCCGCCAGCGCTCCGGGCGCTGCGGGCGCGTCGCCGACGGCATCGCCATCCGCCTGTACTCCGAGGACGACTTCGAATCGCGCCCGCAGTTCACCGAACCGGAGATCCTGCGCACCAATCTGGCCGCCGTCATCCTCCAGATGACCGCCCTCGGCCTCGGCGATATCGAGAGCTTCCCGTTCGTGGAAGCCCCCGACAATCGCGCCATCCGCGACGGCATCGCCCTGCTGGAGGAACTCGGCGCGCTGGCCCGCCGCACCGACGACGCCGCCCAGCGCCCCGAAATCCCCGACGCCGGACTGGTTCTCACGCCCATCGGCCGCGAAATGGCGCAGATCCCCGTCGATCCGCGCATGGCCCGCATGCTGGTCGAGGCCAATCGCACCGGCTGCCTGGCCGAGGTCCTCATTATCGTCGCGGCCCTGTCCATCCAGGACGTCCGCGAACGCCCCGTCGAATTCCAGCAGGCCGCCGACACCAAGCACGCCCGCTTCACCGTCGAAGGCTCCGACTTCCTGGCCTACCTGCGCCTCTGGGACTACCTCGGCGAACAGCGCAAATCCCTGTCCGCCAACCAGTTCCGCCGCCTGTGCCGCGACGAGTTCCTGCACTACCTGCGCATCCGCGAATGGCAGGACCTGCACGGCCAGCTCCGCACCATCACCCGCGGCCTGGGCTGGTCCACCGCCGCCGACCGCTCCGGCGACAATACGGATGACCCCGAGGACTCCAGCACCCGCGACAGCGGTAAGTCCGGCGGGCGCGGAGCGAACAGCCGAGGCCACGGCGACGACTCCGGTGACGGGGAGATCTCCGACAGCCGCGACGACGGCGGGACACGCCGCAGCCGCGCTACTCGCGGGCATGGCGAGAGGACCGATGGACGCGGCGACAGCGCGACTGATCTCGGCGCGAGCGCCCAAGGCGAAAGCACGCGCCAGCGCGGCACCGGCCGTGGCGGTCGCGGCGGAACCTCCGGCGGACATGGCCGGAACGGCGGCGGGCGCGACGGCAATACCGGTGCGCGGCACGGAGTTCCCGCCGCACAGGGCAGCCGGACCGGCGCCGGGAGCACGCTACGGGCACGGGTCGGCGAGGCCGGGGGTCGCGGCGCGAATGCCACGGCACAGGGCGGGCCGGGCAAGGGGCGCGGTGACGACCAGTCCGCGAAACCGGCGGCGCTGGCAGCAGCCGATGACGCGCTGCCATGGGACATTACGTCGATCCATCAGGCGTTGCTCGCGGGCATGCTGTCGCATATCGGTGTGCGGGAGGCGGAGTCGCGGGAGTTTCTGGGCGCGCGGAATGCGAAGTTCATGATCTTCCCCGGGTCGTCGCTGGCGAAGAAGCCGCCGCGGTGGGTGATGGCGGCGGAGTTGGTGGAGACGTCGCGGTTGTGGGGGCGGACGGCGGCACGGGTCGAGCCGGAGTGGGCCGAGCGGCTCGCGGGGGATCTGGTGAAGCGCGCCTATTCCGAGCCGCATTGGTCATCCAAGCGGGGGGCGGCGCTGGCCTACGAGCGGGTCACACTGTACGGGATTCCGCTGGTGACGCAGCGGCGGGTGGATTTCGGGCGGATCGATCCGGAGCTGTCGCGGGAATTGTTCATCCGGCATGCGCTGGTGCAGGGCGAGTGGCAGACCAAGCACGAGTTCTTCGCCAAGAATCGCGAATTGCTGGAGGACATGGCCGATCTGGAGCATCGGGCCCGGCGGCGCGACATCCTGGTCGACGATCAGGTGCTGTTCGAGTTCTACGACCGGCGGATTCCGGCGGACGTGGTGTCGGTGCGGCACTTCGACAGCTGGTGGAAGAAGACCCAGCGCAAGGAACCCGAGCTGCTGAACTTCACGGCCTCCACCGTGGTGAACGAGGATGCGGCGCTGCTGGACCCGACCTCCTACCCGGACAGCTGGCGGCAGGGTGAGCTGACCTTCCCGCTCACCTACCAGTTCGAGCCCGGGCAGGCCGATGACGGTGTGACCGTGCACATTCCGGTCGCGCAGCTGGCCCATGTGCGGGCCGTCGGATTCGACTGGCTGGTGCCCGGCATGCGGGAGGAACTCGCCACCGCGCTCATCAAGACGCTGCCGAAACAGTTGCGGCGCTTGGTCGTTCCCGCTCCCGACTTCGCCCAGGCCGCCCTGGCCGAGCTCACGCCGCGCGCCGAACCGCTGCGCACCGGACTGGCCCGCGAGCTGTCGCGACTGGGCTCGGTCACCATCACCGCCGCCGACCTCGACCCCGCCGGACTGCCGGACCATCTGCGCATGACCTTCGCGGCCACCGACCCCGCGGGTGCGGTGATCGCCCGCAGCAAGAGCCTCGCGGAGTTGAAAACGCGCCTGGCGGAACAGGTTTCGAAATCCGTCGCGCGCGCGAACACGGCCGCCGAACGCGCACCGGCCACGGTGTGGACCTCGGAATCGCTGGGCTCGCTGGAACCGTCGGTCAAGCGCCAGGTCGGCGGGCAGACCATTACCGGCTACCCGGCCCTGGTCGCCGAGCCCGAGGGCGTGGCCGTCCGCGTGCTGAGCTCACCGGCCGAGCAGGCCGCCGCCATGCGCGTGGGCACCCGCACCCTGCTGCTCAACGCGCTGCCGACCACGGTCCGCTCCGTCACCGCGAGCCTGCCGCCGACGGATCGCCTGGCGCTCAGCCAGAATCCGTATGGGTCCCTGGACGCACTGGTGGAGGACTGCCGCGCGGCGGCCGCCGATGAACTCATTGCCGCGAACGGCGGACCGGTGCGCACGCCGGAGCAGTTCAAGGCGCTGCTGGAGAAGCTGCGGCCGCAGTTCACCACGGCGGTGGCGACCATCGTCCGCGCGGTGGTGCCGGTGCTGGCCGAGGCGCACCGGGTGCGGTCGGCGCTGGCCGACAGCCGTAATCGCGAAGTGGCCGAGGATGTTTCGCATCAGCTCGACGATCTGGTGTTCCCCGGCTTCATCTCCGAGTGGGGCACCGCCCGATTGCGGGAACTGCCACGGTATCTGGAGGCCGCGCGGGTGCGCCTGGAGGCGCTACCGGAATCGGCCAACCGGGACCGGCAGGGCATGCTCGAACTCGATCGCGCGCACGCCGCCTACGATCGGCTCGTGGCCGCGCTGCCCGAGGGCCGCAAGGGCGGCCGGGATGTCGTCGAAATCTGGTGGATGATCGAGGAATTGCGGGTCAGCCTGTTCGCCCAGCAACTCGGCACGCCGTATCCGGTGTCGGTCAAACGCATCGAGAAGGCCATCGACGCCGTGCGCAAGACTCCCTCGCCGCGACGCTGAACCGCGCCGGGGATGGACTCGGATTCGCATCGGATGCCATGGTGGTCCATGTCCCTTCCCGGCGTGTACACCACCGACCACGTCCCCGGCGCCGCCGATGCCGAGATGGCTGCGGGCTGGATCGTCTGGGGCTATGCGAACGATCTGTCCAAGGCCATGGCGATGATGCAGGACATCGCCGCCCGCGATCACGCCGATGGCATCGTCGGCGCGCGCATCAGCACCAGTACGAGTGCCGGCGTCAGTGGCTTCGGCGTGAGCCGGTCGGCGGCCACCTACGTGTGTTACGGCACGGCTTTCCGCTGGCGGCACTGATTCGATCGCGGCTCAGCTGGAGCCGGCGCCCACGGCATTGTCCGCGCGGTGCTTGCGTAGCTCGGCGATCTCGCGCTCGAAATCCTCTGCGGAACTGAAGGATCGGTACACCGAGGCGAAGCGCAGGTAGGCGACCTCGTCGAGATCGCGCAGCGGGCCCAGAATGGCCAGGCCCACCTCGTGGCTCGGGACCTCCGGGGAGCCCTTGGCGCGCACCGCATCCTCGACCTGCTGGGCGAGCAGGTTGAGCGCGTCGGAATCGACCTCGCGACCCTGGCAGGCGCGGCTCACACCGCGGATCACCTTTTCGCGGCTGAACGGCTCGGTGACGCCACTGCGTTTGACGACCGAGAGAATCGCGGTTTCGACCGTGGTGAAACGCCGCCCACACTCCGGGCAGGCACGTCGCCTCCTGATGGCGGTGCCTTCCTCGGCCTCACGCGAGTCGACAACCCTCGAATCGGGATGGCGACAGTACGGGCAATGCATCCGGAATCCTTCGTCGGTGCCTGAGCTCCTCAGCAATCTCGAGGATACCCGGGTGGGCGCGGTCACCGTGCGTCCGCCCGGGCAAGGGGCCCGATCAGACGGTCACCCGCCACTGCTGGGTCATATCGGCGAGCAGGTCCGGCAGCCGGGTGAGCAGCCGGCCGGTGGCGAGTTTGGCCGGGAACGGCTCGGCCAGAATCGGTCTCGCGACGGCCTCGTTGGCGCAGAGTTCCAGGTAGCGCGGCAGCAGATCATTGGTGATGTAGTGCCACCGCGTGTCGCGATCGGCCCAGTTGAAATCCGGGAGCGGGGCGCGCAGCGAGGCCGTGCCCGAGGCAATGGTCACGGGGGCGAACACGCCCGGCGCGCGGACGCCGGGCACGGCGGCCTTGCCGGCGATGGTGCTGACATAGGTCATGACCCGGCCCATGGCGCCGCGGCCCTGTGCGGTGACGTCCCACTGATCGGCGATGATCTGGTTCTGTTCGCGGTCGGTCATGCGCACGGCGGCGTCGGCCAGGCCGGCGGGGGTGCCGCCGTCGATGCCGCGCCAGGCGAGGATGGCGTTCAGGTCGAGGACTCCGGCCCGGTACATCTCCTCGACTCCGGCCAGGCCCTCGGCCGCGTACGCCTCGTGCATGGGGACCTGGTCGATGAAGATGTGCTTCTGCATGATCATCAACCGGGTCTGGTACCAGGCCAGGTCCGCGGGAGTGAGCCGCGCGCCTTCCAGGCCCAGGGTCCGGAGGTCCGCGGGCAGCGCGTCCACCAGTTCGGCCGGTGTGCCGCGGAGCAGGTCGGCGACCGCACTGCCGAGCTGATGCACGCCCGGCAGGCCGATGAGGGCGGAGACATCGCCCATATCGAAGAATCCGGAGGCGAACGAGCCGCCGGCCAGACCGGCCAGGCCCGTCCAGAAGAAGTCCGGGTGCTCATTGTTGAGCCGCAGGTAGTTCACGTACACCTGGGTGAAGGTGCGGGTGTTCGCCGCGACGCCGCGCGGGGGATCCCAGGCGGCGAGGTCGATATCGGCCCGGTCAGTGGCGACGACCAGCCAATACTGGTGCAGCAGCGTGGCGTAGCGCTGCGGTGGCAGGCCGGCGGCGCGGGCCGCGTCGAGGGCGGTGCGCAGTTCCGCCGCATCCAGGGGCAGGGCCGGGTGCAGTCCGCCGCCGCTCTCGCCCGCGCCGTTGACCGAGGGCAGATCCAGGTACGCGGCATAGGCGGATTCGGCGTGTGCCGCCGGGAGCGCGGCGAATCCGAGCAGCAGGCAGGCGAGGAGTCCGGCGAGCCGGAGGAAAGCGGAGATCCGGCGCGGTCCGCCCGCCCGGAGTGAGCTGCCGCGTGCCGGCCGTATTCCGCCGGTGCCATTGGACATTGCGCCCCCTGTCGAGATGCGCGCCGGTCCCCTGCGGACCGGCGCGAATGTAGCCGCTGTCACATCTCGGGCACGCTAACAACAGGTTTCAGTTTTCAATCTGCATTTTCGGCCATACCGGTGGCCGAGCATCCCTATCGGTCGTGCGGCTAACCTTCGGCGATCGCACCATCCCCTGTGCGATCGCGGCGGTTCGCCCGCGATCACCGGCTAGCGCGGCGGGGCGGGGACCATGTCGACCACGGGGGTGGTCTCGGAATGGAAGTCGCCGGTGCGCAATTGCGCCAGGCCGATGAGACCGGCCACGGCCAGGGCGCTGACCAGCGCGGTGATGGCGAGTGCCGCGAAGCCGGCCTGGGCGCGCTGCACGCGGGTCAGCGGATGGAGGCCATGGGCGCGGCCTCCGGCGTGTCGCGCGACGACATGGGGGCGTGCCGCGCGGACGCGCTCGCGCGTGGCGACCGGATGCGGGCGCGCGGTGCACTGCCGCCGATCGGCCACGGGCCGCCGCGCGGCCTCGGCGCCGCGGGTGGGCGCGCCGCCGGCGCGCAGTTCCCACGGAATGCTGTCGAAGCCGAGATCACTTCCGAGAGTATCGAATTCGCTGACCACAGTGCGCATCGAACAAACCTCCAAATGGACGGGACCGGTTGCACTGGACGATTGACTCGCTCATGTGTTCGAAGAACTGATGTTCGAATTTCTACCACGCCGGGCCGACAATGTCAGCTATCCACGCGACATGCGTCGAACAGATGTTTGATCACCGGGCTTGCGCGGACTACAGTCGAGGCACGAGTTCTCCGGCAGGCCTTACGCACGCCGTCCGGGGAGCGAATTCCGGTGAGACACAGCAGTGAACGGAGGACTGCGGCGGTGAGCGAACACGGCGGTGTGGCAGGTGAGGACGGGCCGGTCGGTCTCGCTGGCGACGGCACTACCGAACCATCGGGCACCGGGGCGGATCTCACCTCCCGGCAGCGCAAGGTGCTGGAGGTCATCCGCACCTCGGTCAGCGACCGCGGCTATCCGCCCAGCATCCGGGAGATCGGTGACGCCGTCGGCCTGACGTCGACGTCCTCGGTGGCGCACCAGCTACGCGCCCTGGAACGCAAGGGCTATCTGCGCCGCGACCCGAATCGTCCACGCGCCGTGGACGTCCGGGGGCTGGACGAGACGGCGGTACGCGCCACCTCCGGCGTATCGCAGCTGCGCGCGGTGTCCGCGGACGCCGATGCCGCGGGCGATCACCCGATCCCGACCTATGTCCCGGTCCTCGGCCGGATCGCCGCCGGTGGGCCGATACTGGCCGAGCAGGCGGTGGAGGATGTGTTCCCGCTGCCGCGCGAACTGGTCGGCGAGGGATCGCTGTTCCTGCTGAAGGTCGTCGGCCAGTCGATGATCGATGCGGCCATCTGCGACGGCGACTGGGTGGTTGTCCGCCAACAGAATGTGGCCGACAACGGGGACATTGTCGCCGCCATGATCGATGGCGAGGCGACGGTGAAAACGTTCAAGCGCACCGGGTCTCAGGTGTGGCTGATGCCGCACAACCCGCTGTTCGAGCCGATTCCGGGTAACGATGCCCAGATTCTCGGCAAGGTTGTCACGGTTATTCGCAAGATCTGACCGTGCCGCACTGCCGTGACCCGGCGTCCGCCCCGCAGACCGGGCGCCGGGTCACGACAGTCGCGTTCTCACTGGACCACTCCGGTCCAGACCGCCCGGGAGCCCGTGTCGCCTACTCGGTAGGTGTGCACCGTCGCCGCCGCTCCGGCCGCGACGGCGAATGCCGCGATCGCCGCCAGTATCGCGCGGCCGAGCGGTCGGTTCCGCTCCGCGCGCAGGTGCGTCACGACGACCAGGGCAGCTGCGATCACCAGGGGGACAACGAAGTACAGCATGGCGTTCCCCAGTTCGGTGTGCTCCGCTATCGCTGGGGTCGACCCGATCCGGTCCTCCAGCCACTCCCCCGCCTCGGTGGTGATCGGGGTGAGCGCTACGACTACGACCGCCAGCATCGCGGTGGGCCAGACCAGACGGCTGCGCGCGGCGGGCCACAGGGCGCACAGGATCACGAGTGCCGCCGTCAGGGGGACGAGCACGACCAAGCCGTGGACCAGCAGGATGTGAGCGGGCAGGCCACGAAATGTCGACATGGCGGGACCCTCGATTCGGTGGGGGGTGGGGGATACCTGAACAACGTATGTCGAGGGGGTGGGGTTCGCTTGTGATGTGAGGGAAACGGCGGGGTGCCGAGAGTGTCGAGGGCTGGTCTGACCTAGAAACGCTCGTGGCTGTGTTTGATTTGCCTCCGCTTCGCTCCGGCGGGGTTCGGGGCCTGACAGTCTCGATTTTTCCCTCCCTCCGCGCACGCCGGAGCTCCTCCGCTTCGCTCCCCCGCTCCGACGCACGCTCCACTCAGTCCAAAATCGAGACGGCCCCGAACCCACACAGTCGATGCACCAACTGTCATCCCTACCGTTCATCGACAGTTCGCCTGCGGCGGACAAACACACAAGCACACGGGCTGGGGACCCGACGGGCTGGGAACCCGGACCGGCCGACTACCGCACCGGCTGGCGACCGGACCAGCCCGTGACCCGACGCGCTGGGGTATCGAGACGGCCCCGAACCCACACAGCGAGTCCACCAACTGTCGTCCCTGCCGTTCATTGACAGTTCGCCTGCGGCGGACCAACACACAAGCACACCGGCCGGGGACCAGACGGGCTCGTGTCCGCACCAGCTGGAAATCGCACCAGCTTGCGACCGGACCGGCTAGCGACCGGACCAGCTTGCGACCGGACCGGCTAGCGCCCGCACCGGCTAGCGACCGGACCCGCTGGCGCCCGCACCAGCTGGCGATCAGACCGGCCGGCAATTGGACCGGCTGGCGATCAGACCAGCCGGCAGTAGGCCAAGCACTCAACCGCACGAGCAGGTAACCACACTGGCTGGCAACCGCACCAGCTCGGAACCACATCAGCTGGCGACCGCACCAGCTCGGAACCACACCGGCTGACGACCCGACCGACGCATGACCGGGCGCGCGGACCGGCGGGATGGCGCGTGGTTCGGCTGACGTCAGGGGGGTGGGGTGAGGCCGAGTTCTCGGACTAGGTGGTTCATTTCGGTGCGGTAGAGGTTGGCGGGGTTGGTGGTTTGGGTGCGGAGGTGGCCCAGGACTTCCAGGGCGACGAGTCCGTGCATGCGGCCCCAGGTGCGCAGGGCCAGGGCGATCGCGGTCGGAGGGAGGGCCGGGAATTCCTGGCGGGCGACGGTGGCCAGGGTCGGGTCGAAATCGTTCCAGCCGAAGGGCTCGTCCGCGTACAGGGGTTCGGCGGTGGGCCAGGCGCCGGCTATGAGGCCGACGAGGCCGGTGCAGGCTCGGTGGAGAGCCTCGGGGGCGGGGCCGCCTTCGGGGGCGCGGTAGCCGGGGACCGGATCGCCGTAGATGAGGAGGAAGCCCTCTTTGTTGGTGATGACCCAGTCGCGGAAGGCGGTGGCCCAGGCCATGATTCGGGCGGCGGGGGCGTCTTGGGGGTGGACGTCGCGGGCGGCTTCCACGGTGTCCACGAGGTCGCCGTACACCTCGGCGATCAGGGCGGTGACCAGGTCGTCCCGGGTGGGGAAATAGCTGTAGACGGCGTTGGGGGTCATGCCCATGTCGCGGGCTATGGCGCGCAGGGTGATGGCGCCGGGGCCGCTCTCGGCCATCAGGCGCAGGGCTACCTCTTTGATCTCCGCGGTGGTTTCGGAGCGGCGGCGTTCGCGGCGGGTGGGGGTAGCGCTGGTCACGAGAACACCCTATCAACGGCGTGAGGAAACTGAGCATTGTCAAATTACTTCACAGCATATAGTTTTCTCACGCCGCACAAATTTTGGATCGCAGGAGTAGGGATGTTCATCGGGATCATCGGCGCCACCGGCAATATCGGACGGCTCGTGCTGGGTGAGGCATTGGAGCGCGGGCATCACGTCACCGCGTTCACTCGGGATATCGCGCGGGCGGACGTCGAGCACCCGCACCTGACGTGGGCAGAACTCGACGTGTTCGATACCGAGGCGGTGGCGGCGCGGTTGCCGGGGATGGATGTGCTGATCAGCTGTTATCAACCGGGCAATGCCGCACGGGATTTCGATGCGACCGTCGCGGAGTCGATCGCCG
This sequence comes from Nocardia sp. IFM 10818, assembly GCF_054655275.1. Lineage (NCBI taxonomy): Bacteria > Bacillati > Actinomycetota > Actinomycetes > Mycobacteriales > Nocardiaceae > Nocardia > Nocardia sp. IFM 10818. The sequence goes on along the minus strand of NZ_BAAHJH010000001.1, from coordinate 2,883,156 downwards.
ACCCGACGGTGTACGCCACCGTGGCGCGGTCATTGCTGAAGGCGCTCGAGACCCACCCGCGCACCCGGCTGCTCGTGATCGGCGGAGCGGGGAGTCTGGAGTTCGCTCCGGGGCGGACCACCGTGGACGACGAGGAGCGGCTGCTCGCCGTCATGGATGAGATCGGGCTGCCGCGGGGATACGCGGCGGCGGTCCGCGGGCATCGGGATGCGCTCGATGCGCTGCGCACCTCGAATCGGCTGTGGACCTACCTCAGCCCGGCCGGGGAGATCGGGCCGGGCGAGCGCACCGGGCGCTACCGGATCGGGACCGATCAGGAGATCGTAGACGCCGAGGGGCGCAGCCGGATCTCCTTCGCCGATGCCGCCGTCGCGCTGATCGACGAAGCCGAACTGCCCCGATTCGTGCAGCGGCGCTTCACGATCGGGTACTGAGCAGAGCGGCCCGCCATGCCGTCCGGCAGGGCGGGCCGCGGTCGACCGGGCGGCGTCGGCTACGGGGCGGCGTCGCCCACCGGGCGGGTCGGCACTTCCTCGGGGACCTCGATGCGCGACATGAGCACGGTGGTCTCGTTGTCGCCCGGAGGGTTCGAGGCGTCCGCGTCGGCCGGGAGGGGCGCGACGGCCGGGTGCACGAAGCCGAACAGCTCGTACTGGGCGCCCACGGTCATGGCGGCCGTGGCCTTGTCCTGGGCGATGAAGCCCAGATTGGTGCCGATGACGCGGCGCAGGGATTCCAGCCAGCGATGGTCCAGAACACGGCAGTCGGCCCACGGGAAGTACTCGAGGCCGGTGCGCAGGTAGAACCGGTCGCCGATGCGGGCGTGCCGCAACAGGTCCAGGACCCAGGCGTCGATGCGATTGGGCTGGGCGTTGCGGTAGATCCGGCTCAGGGGTGCGACGGTGGCGTTCGACGCCTCGTCGAAGGAGTTCAGCAACTCTTCCGAAAACTCGTCCACCCGGACGAAACCGACGACGTCGAGACCCTGCAGTTGTTCCGGAAGTTGGGCGGCTAACCTGCGCTCGTCATGCAGTTTGAACTTCCTATTGATGTTCTCTGTGCGCATTTGTCTCCGCTTCCAACCTCTGTTCCCCGGAACATTAACACGGAACCAACCGTTTCAAACCACACTTGGTCCCTTGCCCAGATCAAGATTGCGCAACGCGGGTGTGGCGTCCGCTATCAGCGCGTTAATTGACCGCGAGCACAATAGGCGCAGGCCGGAGACTGCCGCGCAGGTCATCGGGCGACTAGCGGCGATAGGCGCCGGTAATGATCTCGCCCTGGGTCTGTAAAGCCGGATTGCCGCCATCCCAATAACTTCCGTGCGCACCCGGATCAACGGGTATGTCGCGCAACAAAAGGACGTCGAATGTTGCCCCGGCGGAGTCGAAAACCGTTGCCCCGAAACCCGGATCGGTCGGCGCCGGACCATGTGGCAAACGCCCGGCGAACGGAATGGGATCGGCGGGGTCGGCGGTGGCGAAGACATGTGCCGCATTGCCGTCCGCCGCAATGCCGTCCAGGCGCAGCTCGGACACCTCATCGGCCTCGACGCCCGGACTGCCCGCGAAGATCAGCTCATCGGCCGCGAGCGAGCCGCCGCCGGTGGCGGCCGTGCCGATGACCGTGCCGCCATAGCTGTGCCCGATCAGAGTGTTGTGCGAAGGCAAGCCGTCATGGGTGGCGCGCAACCCGTCGGCGAATCGATCCAGCGCGGGTGCACCGGCGTCGGCGTAGTGATCGAACATGGCCTCCCCCAGTCCGGGCGGGGTGTCATAGCCGTACCAGGCGATCACCGCGGTCCGAGCCATCGGATCCGCGCGCTCGGCCGCGGACTGCAACGCCCCGGCGCGCGCCAACCCGAGCGCGATCCCGCTCAGCGGTGCACCCGTCCCGGGCACAAAGGTCGCGACATGGCGTGCGGAGTCCGGATTGGACAGCGCGATGGCTCCGTGGCCGCGATTGTCGATGGCGAGCAGGAACCGATCGCGATGACCCGGGCCGACCTCAGCGGCGACAGCCTCGTACCCGGCAATCCGGGTCCGCAACTCCGCCCGGTCGGCGTCCCACTCCCGCAACCGGATCCAGTCGGGCGCGCTGGTCGGCAGGTTCTCCGCCCGCGCCCAGTCCGGGTGCTGCGCATCGAGCTTCGCCAACTGGAACCGCGCGTCGGTGTGCAGCCGTTCGAGGCCGAGCCGGTTGTAGTGATCCCTGGCGACCGCCGGGATGCCGTCCCGATTACCGATCATCGGGTCGTAGGCGAATAGCGCGTCCTTCTCCGCCGGAGTCAACGATTCCCACAGCGCGCACAGCGCTTTCGGCTCCTCGGGCAGCACCGCACGCCCGTCGATGATGTCGGCCACCCGACTCCCCAGCGGTCCGCCCTGCGGTGCGGCGCGCAGCGCGTCCAGTGCCGCCGATGCCTCGGTGAGACGCGCACCGATCTCACGATCGGTGTCCCCGGCCAGATCCAGCAAGGGGATGAGCCTGGCGGTCACCGACTGCGCCTCGGCGTCGAAGCAGGCTTGCAGCGCCAGATCCAATGCGGGATTCCCGCTGTCGGCGCGCGGTGGCTCAACCATCCCGTCCTCGGCCACCACGCATCCGTTCGCAACAGCCTCCGCCTCGAGGGCGAGCACCGCAGCACGCAATCCGGCCAACCCACCGGCATCGGCCAGCGCATCGGCGATATCCAGCACTGCCGCACCAATGTGGTTGGCCGTCAACTGCGCGGCGACCGCCCGTAACGAGCCCGCAGCGGCAGCCTCCCCCTGCCAGCCGCTCAGCGCGGTATCCACGGACCGCCGCACCTGCCCCATGGCCGCACCGAACCGCAGATTCGCCGCCACCAGAGCCGCACTGGCAACGCCCGCGATCTCCGGATGCCATCCGCGAACCTGCGACATCATTGCCCGAGACATGCCCCTCCCATGCCGTCCGGTCATTCACCGCCCCGCCGCCGCTCTCCCCTGTCAGCCGCCACCACAATCGCCCCTGCCAACCACCCAGCTGTGAATACGTCGCACGAGCCATGCCCTCCTCGTGCCATGCGATCATGCGGCTGCTCCTCAGCGCCGAATCGCCGTCTCCTCGAGTGCCACAGCTCCTTCCGCGCCGGCCAACGCCACAGTGGCCGCTGTCGCTGCCGCCGCAAGCTGTCCCTACGAAGTGACGACGACACGGGGTCCGCCGGCTCATGCGTGAGGGAACGCCATATCGATCTCGGCGGCCAGGGCGCACTGAACCGCCACTGGCAGTGCGGCATACGGAACCCGTTCAGGTAGTCGTCCAGCCGCCGTAGCCATCCCGCATCCGCCGCAATGCGCCGTCGACCGGCCCGGCGGCTCGGCACGGCGAGCCGTACCGCCAGGTCACCGGGTTATTCGGGTCCGGTCAGGTATTCGTCCAACTGGCGTTCGAACGCCTCGTCGGCCGCTTCGTAGGTGACGGCGCCGTACTCCGCGACGGCGGCCACCGCGGTCAGTTCGCCCGCCAGCTGCCGTAGCGCTGCCAGTAGTGGTTCGCCTATTCCTACGGCCGCCGCACCGATGGCCGAATTCGGCATGGCACGTGCGACTTTCGCGACCTGATCCACTGGATCGATGGCTGCGATGGCGGCCGCTTCACCGCGAAGGCCGGCCGCCATGATCCGGAGCGCCTCCACGTCGGCGCGGAGCATGTCCCCCATATCCCCTCCTTCGAGCCGAACCTAACAGCTCGAAGCCCTCGGCGCGCGGTACAGCGCGAGTCTGTGGACAACCCCTCGGCTGTCCACAACCGCTACCGGCCGATCAAGCGGATTCGCGTTCGCGTTTGGCGGCTTCTCGTGCCAGCATGCGGTCGCGTTGTTCTTCGAAGCGCAGGACGTCCTTGGCCATCTGCTCCAGGAAGGCGCCCAGTTCTTCGCGGAGTTGTTCGCCGCGGGCGGTGAAGTCGGTGCGGTCGAAGATGTTCCATTTGCGCAGGACGGGCTGGACCACCTCTTCGAGGTGCTGGCGGAGGTCGTAGATGCCGTGTTTGGCGATCAGGACGCTGTTGCGGCGGAAGTTCGGCATCTCCGCGCCGGGCATGCGGAAGTTTCGGATGATTTCGACAATGGCTTCCAGAGCGTCATCGGGGGCAACGTCGAGGGCCGCGCCGCAGATATTGCGGTAGAAGACCATGTGCAGGTTCTCGTCGGCGGCCACGCGCTGCAGGATGTGGTCGGCTACGGGGTCCTCGCAGACCCGGCCGGTATTGCGGTGGCTGACTCGGGTGGCCAGTTCCTGGAAGGTCACGTAGGCGACACCGTGCAGGAAGCTGTTGTCGCCGGTGCCGGTCGGGTTGTCGACGCCGTGGGACATGCAGATCATGCGCGCCTGTTCCAGGGCGACCGGGTCGACGCCGCGGGTGACCACCAGATAGTCGCGCAGCACGATGCCGTGCCGGTTCTCCTCGGCGGTCCAGCGGTCCACCCAGGTGCCCCAGGCGCCGTCGCGACTGAACGATTCCGAGATCAGCCGGTGGTAGGAGGGCAGGTTGTCCTCGGTGAGCAGATTGGTGACCATGGCCGCCCTGGCCACCTCGCTGAGCGCGGATTGCTCGGGCTCCCAATCGATTCCGCCCATGGCGGCGAAATTCCGGCCCCGATCCCACGGCACATAATCGTGTGGATGCCACTCTTTGGCCATCGATAGATGCCGGTTGAGATTCTGTTCCGCAACCGGTTCCAGCTCTTTCAGCAATACCCAGGGCGTCAAGGTTTTCGCCACAGTATGTCCTGTTCTCAGACTGTGCTGTTCTCAGACGTTCGCCGCCCGACCCCGATGTCCTCCGCGAGCCTACTCGTTCGAGTTGCCGGTGTCGGAGGTATCGATGGCGGCCGGTCCGGTGCCATGAGCCGTCGAGACAGGTAGCACACGCTCGGCTACTTTCCGGACAGCGCATGGACTTCGAGCGCCAATTCGTGCACCGGGGCGCCGATCACAAGCATTGGATTCAGGGCGCGCCAGACCGGCGACAGGGCGGTGTGCGGGACATAGCGTCACGCGCACCGTTCCCTGTCGATCCGGAGAATTCGATGAAACGACCCGTGGCCCTGTTCGGTGCGCTCGCCGCGACGGCGACGCTCGCCGCCTGTGGCGGCTCCGATACCAGTTCGGGAGAGCCGGCGGGACCGCCGCAACCGGGCGGGACCCTGCGCTACGGGCTCTCGCTGGCGCCGACCTGCTCGGACCCGGCGCAGTCCGGCACCAACCAGACCCTGTACGTCACCCGGCAGATCGTGGATTCGCTGACCGATCAGGACCCGGCGACCGGCGAGATCAAGCCGTGGCTGGCGCAGAGCTGGGAGGTGAGCCCGGATGCGAAGACCTTCACGTTCAAGCTGAAGCCGGGGGTGACCTTCAGCGATGGGACGCCGTTGACGGCGGCCTCGGTGCAGCAGAACTTCGATGCCATCGTCAAGACGCTCACCCCCGCCAAGGCGCCGCTGGGGGCCACCTATCTGTTCGGCTACACCGGCACCACCGTGGTGGATCCACTGACCGCGCGGGTGGAGTTCGATCGGCCCAATGCGCAGTTCCTGCAGGCGAGTTCGACGCCGCAGCTCGGCATCCAGGGCGCGGCGACCACCGCCAGGTCCGCCGATCAGCGGTGCGGCGGCGACAATATCGGGACCGGGCCGTTCACCTATGCCGAGTACAAGCAGGGTCAGTCGGCCGTGCTCGCCAAGCGGGCCGGATATGCCTGGGGCTCCGCGGTTTTCGGGCACCAGGGCGAGGCGTATCTGGATCGGATCGAGTACCGGGTGGTGCCGGAATCCGGTGTCCGCACGGGCAGTCTGACCTCCGGACAGCTCGATGCCATCAGTGACGCGCTGCCGCAGGACGCACCGCAGATCGAAGCCGCGGGCGGGCGGGTGCAGATCACCTCGAATCCCGGTATCCCGTTCGGGCTGCAGCCGAATGTGACCCGCGGCGTGCTCGCCGATGCGGCGGTCCGGGCGGCGCTACTGACCGCCATCGACCGGCAGGAGCTCATCGATACCGTGCTGGGGCCGCAGTTCAAGAAGGCCAGCAGCAGTTTGGGGTCGAAAACCCCCGCCTATACCGACCTTTCGAGCAGGCTCGGCCACGACACCGCGGCCGCGGGCCGGACTCTGGAGCAGGCCGGGTGGGTGACCGGGGGTGACGGCATCCGCGTCAAGGACGGGGTCCGGCTGTCCTTCACAGTCACCTTCACCAGTGCCTTCGCCGGGAATCAGGCCATTCTCGAGCTGGTCCAGCAGCAGGTCCGCAAGGCCGGGATCGAGCTGCGGCTCGAACCGCTCGCCGACGCGGAGTACACGGTGCGGCAGAACAGCAAGAATTTCGAGGCGCTGTACTACAACATCACCCGGGCCGACGGCGATATCCTGCGCACCAGCTTCGCGCTGGACGGGCGGAATCTGAACGGGCGCGGGCCGATTCCGGCGCTGGACGAGGTACTCACGGCGGAGTTGCAGACCCTGGACACCGCGGCGCGGGCGCAGCTCATCGGCAAGGCCCAGCAGCTGGTATTGGACAACGGGTTGTGGATTCCCACCATCGAGCTCTCGCAGGCGGTCGGGGTGTCGGACAAGGTATCGGATCTGAAGTTCGAGGCTTCGGCGCGGCTGCAGTTCTACGACGCTTGGCTGCGGCAGGGCTGATCCGCGAAAGACCAACGGCCCGGCTACCTTTCGAAGGTAGCCGGGCCGTTCCGCTGTGCCCGCTACTTGAGCGGGAAACCCTGGTTGTTGAAGGTGTTCCGGATGCCCTGGCGGCCGTGCAGGCTCTCCTTGGTCGAGATGCGCCCGGCCAGGCGGTTCTTCACCCAGTCCTCGGGGAGTTCCTGCTCCCGGTAGTAGGCGTTGATGCGATCCAGGTAGTCGGCGACGTCCTCGGCCGCGGGCGGGGTGTAGGCATTGCGGTGCACCACCACGCTCTGCCCGTAGCGGGGCTTGATATCGGCCGGATCGGCGGGGTCGGGAATGCCGATGGCCAGGCCGTACACCGGGAAGATGTGCTCCGGCAGGTGCAGCGCCTCGATCACCGCGTCGATATTATTGCGCAGCGCGCCGACGAAAGTGATTCCGTAGCCGAGGGATTCGGCCGCGGTGGCGGCGTTCTGCGCGGACAGGGTGACGTCGATGACGCTCGACAGCGCGCTGTCGAGGTATTCGGTCGCCTCGATGGTGTGCCCGTTGGCGCGAGCGAGGTGGATATTGCGGGACCAGTCGGCCAGCCACACCAGGAATACGGCGGCGTCATTGATCAGCTGCTGCCCGCCCGCCAGCTCCGCCAGCCGCGCCCGCAGGTCCGGATCGTCCACTACGACCACGCTGGTGAACTGGAAATTGGCGGAGGTGGAGGCGGATTGGGCGGCGGCGATGATGACCGCCAGTTCGGCCTCGCTGATATCGCCGGGCAGGAAGCGGCGCACGGTGCGATGGCGCAGCAGCACCTCCAAGGTCTCGTTCCCGATGCCGTCGGCCGCCGGGGCGGCCGCGCCGTAGCGCTTGTGCAGCTGCTCCCGCAGCACGGTCGAGATCACTTCTGTCATGGATGGTCCTATTCGTTCGGGGGTTCTTCGAAACTGGCGGGCAGGTCCGGGGTGCGGGTGAACTGACCGGCCGCGTGCCGGTGCGCGCTCCAGGGGTCGGCGTCCCACCAGGAGCGCAGCACGAAGACGAGCTTGGGGTTGTGCTCCTCGTCCTCGAGCCAGGCGCGGCGGGCGCTGAACTCGAATTCGGCGGCGCCGGTGAGGGTGTCGGCGCTGGACTCGGTGGAGTACAGGCGGGCGAGCTCGCCGAGTTTGTGCGCGGTCGGTACTTTGCGCTCGGCCGCGGCGATGATGCGCAGCCCGGCCCAGAACAGTTCGTACACGGCGTCTTCCGCCGTCGGCGAGTCCAGGGTGTCGGCAATGACCTCGAGCGCGAACAGCGAGGTGATGAGGTGCAGCACCACGAAATCGCCGGGCTGGGAAAGATACAGCAGCGTGACCGCGCGCCGGACCCGGATCCGGCGTTCGGCGGCGGAGAGCTCCCGGATCCATGCCGGTGCGGCGGTCAGTTCCGGAATCCCGGTGATCGCCACCCCGGCGACCCGCGCCTGCAGGCCCGAGCGGTTCAATTCCGGGTGCAGTTCGGTGAAGCTGTTGGTATCCGCGATCACCGATTCGACCGCGCTCCGGAATACCTCGTCCTGCGCCCAGCTCGCACTCAGCCGCAGCAGCGATTCCAGCGGATCGGCGGCGTCCGAGGCGGGCGGGGTGCGCTCGTCATCAGCCACGCGCACGAAGGAGAAGGCCAGGTAGGCAAGCGCTTCGGCGGTCATGCCGGGATGTTCGGCCCAGATCGCCCAGCCCAGATGGATGGTGGCGTGGGTGAAGGCGCCGATCCAGCCGTCCAGCAGTTCCGGGGCGTACTCGGCGACCGCACCGGAGATGCCCTTGGCCGCGACCTCCCCGTCGAAGAAGGCGACGTAAGCGCTGAAATGCGCACGCTGTCCGATGAATTCGCGCCAGTTGCCCGCATCGATCACCACGGCCGAGGGCCGCTGCGGTTCGAGTGGAAAGCCGTACGGCGTCAGCTCGGCATAACCCTTGTAGTAGTCGCGAATGACGTGTTCGGGTGCGCCGATCGCGGCCAGCGCCACGACGGCGTGCTTGACGTGATTCGTCAGGTGACCATTGAATTCGATGTGGTGGCTGCGATCGTCGAGCAGATCGGCGACCTTCGCCACGGCCTCGGCCGTCATATCACTGCCTTTCATTGGTGGGAACGTTTTCCGGATCCGCCGTCCGCGCCGCGCCGACTCGATAGCCGACGACCGTCTGAACCACGGCCGTGATCAGCAAGGCCCCCAGCGGGAAACCCCATCCGGAGTCGAATTGCCGGACGACGCCGATGCCGTACGGTCCGAGCGCGGCGATCACATAACCGACACCCTGAACAGCACTGGACAATCCGACCGCCTGCTCCGGTGTGGGCGCCCGGACGGTAATGACGGTGAGCGCCAGCGAGAACACCGACAGCCCCACCCCGAGGATCAGCGACCACACCAGCGGCGCCGCCGACGGTGCGAGCAGGAACCCGAGAATGCCCAGCACACTGCACAAACTGAAGCCGGCCAGCCAGCGCTCGGGATGCGCGGAGCGGACCACGAACGGCGGCACGACAAGACTGATCGGCACCGCCAGGCAGGTCAGCAACCCGAGCAGTCCACCGGCGGCCCGCTCGCCGACACCGGCGTCACCCAGCACCGAGGGCAGCCACCCGATCACGACGAAGGCGAGCATGGCCTGCAGCCCGAAGAACACCGCGAGCCCGACCGTTCCGGTCCGCCGCAGAATGGAGATCGGATTCTCGACCGCCCGTGCGGCGCCCGGCGCGTCGGCGTGCGAGGCGGCCGGACCGGTGGACTCGGCGCCGGGCGCGGACGCATCGGCGGAGGGCGCCCGCTGCGCCAGGGGCGAACGCCACAGCGCGAGGGCGCCTATCGGTGCGAGCAGCGCCCAGGCCGCGAGGCCGAGTCGCCATCCGCCGACCGCCTGCGCGAGGGGTACGACGGCCGCGAATCCGATTGCCGCTCCGGCCTGTAGCGCGGTGGTGAAGGTGGTGACCAGTGTCCGGGTGCTGCCGGTGGTCCGGATGAGGGCGGGAATCAGCACCGACAGCAGTCCGACGCCGAGCGCCGAGGTGAAGGTGGCGATCACGAAGACCGCGAGATCGCCCCAGGGCCGCGCCGCCAGGCTGACGGTGATCAGGCCCAGCGCCACGTACAGGCCCGCGCGCAGCGAAATCCGCGCCAGCAGGAGCGGTGTCGCCAGGCTGATCAGCGCGAAGGCGACCACCGGCACGGCTGTGACGACGCCGGCCGCCGCCGACCCCGCGCCGTAGTGCGCGGTGACCCTTTCCAGCACGGGCCCCACCGTGGTGATGCCCGGCCGCAGGTTCAACGCGACCAGTCCGACGGCGGCCACCGGCGCGGCCAGCCGGACCAGGGCCGAGGGCGCCTCACCCACCGCGGACACCACCGCGCCGGGAGCCACGGGGTTGGACGAAACCGGTTCGGGCGCTGCGGTCACGGCTTCGGACGCCTCGGAGACGGGCCCGGCGTCGGCTGCATCCCGGATGTCCATCAGTAGTTCGGGGCGCGCAGCAGTGCGGCGCCCTCGGCGCGTTCGGTGATGAGCGGGCGGTATACCCGCTCCTGCCAGTCGTCTCGGGCGACGCCTGCGAGTCCGATGGAGACCGCGCCCTCGGCGACGCCGAAGGCGCGGGTCACCGCCGCGGTAATGGCGACCTCCAGGAGTTGCCTGGCATCCGCGGACAGGTCGGCCGGGAAGTGCGAGATCTCTACGTGCGGCATCGGACCAGCTCCTTGTTCATGGTTTGTTCCAGCACCGCCGCGGCGATGTCGAGTGCGCCGGCGGTGACGATGTCGTAGTGGTGGTAGGGCAGATTGCTCACCGGGCGGGTGCGCAATCGCAGTGGGGCGACCGGAATGTCGGCGAAGGATGGACCGTCGCCGCGGGCGCGCAGGTAGAGGCTGCGATCGAGCAGGTCCTGATCGACGGTCGCCGGGCGGGACCGGAAGCGGTAGGTGTGTTCGACCACCGCGACGATGCGCTGCACCGTCTCCCGGTCGAAGCCGGGCTCGTTCGCCACGATCAGATCGATGAACTCGCCGCGGCTGGTGACCAGCTTGTCGAGGTCCGCGGTGTACCCGGGATCGATGCGAGCGCTGAACACCGAGGCCAGCACGCGCTTGAAATACGTGCTGTCGTAACGGACCTCCTCGTCGTCCGGATGGCCCGGTATGACGGGCGACCCGGGCGCGATCACCACCAGTTCCTCGACCTCGTGCCCCGCCGCGACGAGCCGCTGCGCCACCTCCGCCGCCACCCGCGCCCCGAACGAATAGCCGACGATCCGGAACGGTTGCGGCAGCTCGAGTTCCAGCAGTTCGGCGAGATCGTCGGCGATCAGCGCCTCGAGGGTGTCGTGCGGCGTCTCCCCCGAATTGAGTCCGCGCGCCTGCACCCCGTAGACGGCATGACCGTGCTGGGCCAGCTCGCCCGCCAGTGCGCGCAGGCTCATGGGATAACCGCCCAGCCCCGGCCACAGCACCGTGGTGGCGGTGGCCCGCGCCGGCCCGGCCAGCCGCAGCAATCGTGACACCGGCGCGGAATCGCCCGTGGCGGCCGCCAATTCGGCGACCGTGGGCGCCCGGAAGATCGTTTGCACCGGCAGTTCCGTCCCGAGCCGCGCGCCGAGCGCCCGGATCAGCCGCAGCGCCGAAATGGAATTGCCGCCCTGCACGAAGAAATCGTCCCCGCGATGGACCGGCTCGTATCCGAGTATCTCCGACCAGATTCGCGCCACTTCGAGCTCCCGCGCCGTCACCGGCGGATCACTGGCACGCGCGCCCCGCGACCCGAGTTCGGAAGCCAGCACCGTCAGCGCGGTCCGATCCTGTTTCCCATTCTGCGACAGCGGAATACGTTCCACGACGTGAATGGTCGGCGGCACCATGTACGGCGGCAGCACCGCCCGCAGATCGTCCTTGAGCAGCTCCTCGGGCCCCTTCATGTGCACGGCGTCCTCGGCCATATCCGTCGCGGCCACCTGCCCGGGGGTGACCCGCCCGGCCAGCGCGAAGTAGCTCACTGCGCGCCGGCCGCGGATCTCGTCGAAGCGCCGCGCCGCGGCCAGGTCCCGTCCGGTCAGCGACGCGTACCCCGCCGACATGAAACCGATGCCGTTGTGGCTCCCGATCTGCTGCAGATGCGCCAGCGCGCGACCGAGCGCGGTGAATCCATCCCACCCGGTCCCCGCCGCGACAGCGAGCACCACCCCGAACGACGCCTGATCGTAGGACCGCTGATTGATGGCGATCACATGCCGCCGCTCGATCTTGCCGTCGGCCACGAATTCGAGTCCCCCATCCGTGAATTCGTAGAGCCCATGCCGCGCACCGCCGACCGCGCCGTGCACCTGCACATGAATTCCCACCGGCGTCTCGGCAGCCACCGTCGTCGCCGAAACCACCGTCGTCGCCGAAACCGCGTCCGGCGGGCCGATTTCGACGCTGGCGGTCGCGATTCCGTCGGTGAGACCGTGGACGGCGGGTATGGTGCGCACCTGCCAGCCGAACTCCGCGCTCACCTCGTCGAGGACGCCCAGGATGTGCCCGGCCTCGAACTGCAGAACCTCGCGCACATTGGTGGAGTACACCGACTCGATCACCTCGGGCAGGCCGATCAGGTGCAGGCGCACGCCCGCGCGACCGGCCGCGCCGACCCGGTAGAGGGCGTGGCGAATCGGGTGGAAGTAGTAGACGCCCGCGGCCAATCCGGGGAGCCCGCCGGTCTCCAGGTAGATCCGGGTGGCGTTCAACGCGCCCGGCGAGGCGTAGAAGTACTTGGGCAGCAGCCGATCCGGACTGTGGAACGGTCCCAGCCAACGCAGCAGCACGCCCAGCCGCTGGGCGGTGATTCGCGCGGGCGGACGCGCCGGTAGATCGGTGATGGTTCCGCCCGGATCCTGGGCGTAGCCGGGCAACTGCCGCAGGATCGCTGTGATCGACGCGAGGTCGACGGGGTCGTCGGCGAAGGTTCGGTAGGTCTTGCGGGCGAAGACGCGGCGACGTTGGGCCGCCGTGGGCTCCGCTCCGAAGAGCAGGACTTCGGGTTCGGTGGTGGTGTCGCGGAGGCCGAGATCGGCCAATTGGGCGGTGACCTGGGTGCGGGTGGATTTGGATCGATGATGGCGACCGGCCCGGTCCTGGTCCATGAGGGGCGCTTCGTCGGGGTCCAATTCGACGAAACCGGCCAATTGGGTGGCGCCGCGTGCGTTCACCCAGGGGATGACGGCGGCGGCCCGGACCCAGTCGTGTTTCTCGATCCAGACCCGGACCTCATTGGTTTCGATGCGATGGCCGTTCACCTTGACCTGCTCGTCATTGCGGCCGATGAAGACGAGCAGGCCGTCGGGGCGGCGGCGGACCAGATCACCGGTGCGGTACCAGCGTCGAGGGTGACCGGGGTCGAGAGCGAGGGTGGGAAAACGGTCCGCGGTGATGTCCGGGCGATTGCGGTAGCCCTCGGCGAGCTGGATTCCGGCAATGAGCAATTCACCGGTCTCACCCTCCGGAACCGGGCGATCCCGGTCGTCCACGATCGCAATGGCGCAGCCGTCGACGGGTGCGCCGATGGGCACGATCGGGGTGCCGGTCAGGTCCGCGGTGGTGAAGTCGAACCAGGTGGCATTGATGGCGGCCTCGGTCGGGCCGTACAGGTTGATCGCGCGGGCGTGCGGCAGGGCGGTGCGCAGCCGCTCCGCCAGCGCGCCGGGCAGGGCCTCGCCGCCACTGGCCACCGTGCGCAGGGTGGTGGCGGCGGAAATGGCGGGCAGGGCGGCGAGTTCCGCCCAGATGGTCGGCACGCACTGCAGCACCGTGATCGAATCACGGACCACGCGCGCGAGGATGTCGTCGGGATTGGTGTGGGTGCCCGCGGGCGCGACGACCACGGTGGCGCCCACGGCATTGGCGAGCAGCTCCCATTGCGCGGCATCGAAGCTGACGGGGGTCTTCAGCAGGATTCGCGCGCCCGGCCCCAGTCCGAGTTCGGCTGCCAGCCAGGTCATCTGGTTGGCGATGGCCCGATGCGGGATGACCACGCCCTTGGGTGCGCCGGTCGTTCCGGAGGTGTAGATCGTGTAGACCGCGCTCGTATCGGCCGGACCGGTCGCCTCCGGTTTCCCTGCGCCCGTGCCCGATTCGGTCACACACAGCGTGTCCACCCGTGCGGGCAGGATCCGCCGCGCGAGTTCGCCGCCGCGCGGGTCGGTGACCACCAGCCGGATCGCGCTGTCGGCGACCATGTAGCCGATGCGCTCCGCCGGATAGTCCACGGCGAGCGGCAGATACGACGCCCCCGCGCGCAGAATGCCCCAGACCGCGACGACCAGGTGCGTCGACGGATTCAGGAAGACGCCCACGATGTCACCAGGTGCGACGCCCGCACCGCACAACGCCGCGGCCACGCCATCGGCGCGACGGCTCAGCTCCGCATAGCTGAGGCTGCTCGAATCATCCATGGCGGCAACCGCGTTCGGGCGATCCCGGACGTGCGCGTCGAGCAGGTCGAGGAGGTTCACGCTGTGCTCCGTTTCCTCACGCCCGGACGGTGGTGCCGTGGAAGCGATCGCCGAAATCGCCGATGCCGGGGCGCATGAAGGCCTGGTCGGTGAGGGTCTGGTCGATGTGGGAGGTGACGATCCGCAGATCGGGCCGCCGGGACAGCACGGTGGCCAGCGCCTCGGGGCAGGTCAGAACATTGACCACCACGATGCGGTGTTCCTCCACACCGGCGGCCACGAGTTCGTTGACGGCGGTGAGCAGGGTGCCGCCGGTGGCGATGGTGGGATCCAGCAGCAGCACTTCGTTGCCCGCGATCCCGGCGGGCAGTTTGCGGTAGTGCAGGGTCGGCTGTTTGGTCACGGTGTCACGCTGGATGAGGATCTTGCCGAAACGGGTGTCGGGGCGGATTTCGCGCAGGCCGCCCTCCAGAGCGTCGCCGGCGCGCGGAATGGAGACCGCGTACAGCTCGGGCGAGGCCGGTTCGACCCCGTCGAAGACGAAACCGGTGGGGGTGGTGACCGGCCGGGGCCGGTGTTCCAGGTGCGAGAGCGCGGTTTCCAGCAGCAGCCGGATGATGCGCTGGGTGGCGCGGACGAAGCGCGCCTGATCGGCGCCGGCGTCGCGGGCCTCGGTGTGCAGGGCGATCAGGCCCGGCTGCGCGGGGAGGACGAAAACATTGACGCCGAGGTATTCCTCGATGTCGACGGGTTCGGTGGTCGGGCGGGTCCAGGTGGTCATGGTGGTGCTCACTCTCCGATCCGGCCCAGCACGGCGCGGGTCACGTCGCCGAAGGTGTGGGCAATGAAATCCGGTGTGGCGGTGGTGATCTGTCCCGCCGAATAGACGCCGTAGGTGACGCCCACGGTGAAGGCTCCGATGGCCGTGCCGAGGCCGATGTCGGCGGCGGTGTCGCCGACCACCGCTCCGGCCGCGCCCGCGTCGTCGCGGCCCAGCAGGCGCAGTGCGACATCGGCGCTCTCCCGGTGCGGTTTGGGATGGGAGACGTCGTCGGCGCCGACGACGGCGGCGAACAGGTCCCGGATACCGGCCGCTTCGAGAATCAACTCGGCGCTGTGATGGCGCTTGCTGGTGACGACCGCGAGCGCGAATCCGCTGCGCGCGAGCCGTTCCAGCCCCTCCGCCACGCCGTCGAAGACCAGATCCGCCGCCTTCGGCACGATCAGCTCCCGGTAGCGGGTCAGGTACTCCTCCGAAATCGACTGCGCGGTAGCCGATTCCGGGTCGGTGCCGGACAGCGAGCCGGCCATCTTCTCCAGCGGCGCGCCGATCAGCCGCCGCGCCGCCTCCTCCCCCGGATGCACCCCGGTCACGCGTTCGACCGCGATCGAGAACTGTTCGGCAATGGCGCGCGGCGTATCGAGCAGGGTGCCGTCCAGGTCGAACAGCACCGCCGCGTGCGCGGTCCCGGATGGCCGCGCGGTCTCAGATGGCATGGGAAACCTCCTGGTCGTGGATGATTCGATCGGCGGCCGCGCGTTCGGCGGCGCTGCGCGCCACCTCGATCTCGGTGGCGGCGCGGGTGGTGCTGAGCAGGACGGCGCGATTGGCGGCCGCGGCCGCGCCACCGGTGGCCGCGTCCACGGCCCGCAGCACGAAGGTGGTGACGGCGGGCCCGGTGACCCCCTCCGCCGCGGCCCGCGCCAGCGCCTCCTGGATGGCGGCTTCGATCCGTTCGCCGTCGAGGGCGTCCTCCTCCGGAATCGGATGGGTGACCAGCACCGATCCGCGATCGTTGAGCTGCCGGTGCAGGCGGGCGATGGCGGCGACCGCGGCCGGATCGTCGATGCGCGCCTGGGTATCGAATCCGCTCTCCCGGCAGTAGAACGCCGGGAATCCGCGGTGCCGATAGCCGAGCACCGGCGTGCCCTGGGTCTCCAGGAACTCGAGGGTGAGCCCCGCGTCGAGGATCTTCTTCACCCCGGCCGTCACCACGATCAGCCTGGTGCGGGCCAATTCGGTGAGGTCGGCGGAGATGTCCATGGACGTCGGCGCGTCCCGGTGCACGCCGCCCAGCCCCGCCGAGGCCACGGTGGCGATGCCCACCCGGTCGGCAATGGCCATGGTCGCCGCGATGGAGGTGCCGCCCCACGCCCCGCGGGCCAGCGTCAGGGCGATATCGCGACTGGTCACCTTGGCGACATCGGGTGCGGCGCCGAGTGTTTCGAGCTCATCATCGCTGGCGCCCACCACGATGCGCCCGCCGGCGAGGAAGATCGTGGCCGGCACCGCGCCCCCGGCGCGCACCGCCGCCTCGACCTCCCGCGCGACCGCCGCATTCTCCGGCGGGCGGAAGCCGTGCGCCACCACATTCGATTCCAGCGCGACGATCGGCGCGCGCCGGGCGAGCGCCTCGCGCACCTCCTCGGAGTACCGGATCAGCGGCTCGCTGACGACATCAGACACGTGGACGTCCGTTCGTAGAAGTGAACTGGTTGTCGGAAACCCCCCTGGTCCGCTGGCCATCGTGCGGGAACCCCGGCGGGTTGGAAACAGTTGCGACCACCGTGATCCGATGTCTTCCGGCAAACCCGTTGGAGCGGTGTGATTTTCGCGAGCGATCTGTCACGACGCGGCGTCACCGCGCGGTGCCCGCACGACGAACGGGGAGTAATGGCTGACGACGATCTGCGGACGCGGCTGGTGGCGATCGCCCAGGTCACGGGCGGGCTGAGCGAGGATGCGGTGGCCCGCGACGCCGAGCACAAACTGCCCACCGACCAGCTCGCGGCGCTGCTGTCCGCGGGCGCGGGCGCGCTGCGCGTGCCGGTCGAATTCGGCGGCTCCGGCGCCGCGGTCGCCGATCTGGCGGAGGTGCTCATCGATATCGCCGCGGGCGACTCGAATGTCGCGCAGATCTTCCGCGGCCATCTCGGCCTCACCGAGATCCTGCGCCTGGCCCCGCCCGGTCCGGCCCGCGAAACCCTGCTGCGCGCCGCGGCCGCCGGTCAGTTCTTCGGCCCCGCGGGCGCCGAGCTGGCCACCCCCGACCTCACCGCGCTGGCCACCGAACTGCACCGGGACGGCGACGCCTACCGCCTGTCCGGCCGCAAGTTCTACACCACCGGCAGCCTGTACGCGGATTGGCTCAATGTCCTGGTCGTGGACCACGGCGAATTCGTCTCCGCCATCGTGCCCCGCCGCAGCACCGGCGTGACCATCCTCGACGACTGGGACGGCTTCGGCCAGCGCCTGACCGCCAGCGGCAGCGCGGTCTTCGAGAACGTGCGGGTGGATCCGGACTACCTACTGCGCCACCGCAACCCGCTGGCCAACGACTATATGGAGGCCTTCTATCAATTCGTTCTCTCCGCCACCCAGGCGGGCATCACCCGCGCCATAGCCACCGATCTGGCGGCGCTCGTCAAATCTCGCACCCGCTCCTACCCGCTGGCCTCCACCCCCGATCCGGCCGCGGATCCGCAGATCACCCAGATCGTCGGCGAGGTCTGGGCCAAGGCCTATTCCGCCCGCGCCAATGTCCTCCAGTTGGCCCGCACCCTGGACGCCTTCCACGCCGCCCCCTCCCCCGCGACCGCTCAGCGGTCCCTGCTCGAATCGGCCGCCACCCAGATATCCAATACCGAGCTGGCGGGCTCGGCCTCCTGGCACCTGTTCAACGCGGGCAGCGCCACCGCCGTCCGCTCCCCGCTCGGCCTGGATCGCCACTGGCGCAATGCCCGCACCATCTCCTCCCACAACCCCGCCGTCTACAAGGCCGCCCTCATCGGCGACCACACCGTCAACGGCACCGCTCCGCGCGCATACCTCAACTCCTTCACGCCACCCGCCGACCGGCGCTAGCCGGTGCGCTCGGGCTTTTTCCTGCCACGGGGCCTGCGGACGTGCGCTAATAGGGTGCGCCACCGCCATCTGGAACCGTCTGAGCGAGAAGGAGAGTTCGGTGTTTACGGGAATGCGACGCTTGTCCGTGTTTGCGGCTACGGGTGCGGCCCTGGTGGCCACGACCGCGGCTTCGGCACCCGCGCAAGCGCTTCCCCCGATCGGCAGGTATGTCGCGCTCGGGGATTCCGCGGCGGCGGTCGGCTCGCTCGACAAGCTACAGCCGGGCAGCCCGCTGTTCTGCACCCGGGCGGCGGACAACTATCCCTCCGTCCTGGCCGAGGCGCTCGGGGTCACCGAATTCGCGGACGCCTCCTGCAGCGGCGCGAAGACCACGAATACCACCCAGCCGCAGTACGGCGACGGGGGTTCGAATCCGCCGCAGTTCGAGGCGCTGACACCGGACACCGATCTGGTGACGGTGACCATCGGCGCGAACGATATCGGCGCCTTCAACGTCAATGCCGTCACCGATCCCATGCTCGACACCGTCCGGCAGCGGGTGGGCGTGGTGCTCGACGGCATTCACGAGCGCGCGCCGCGGGCCACCGTCGTGCTGACCACCTATCTGCGCTATTTCCCGCCGGGCGGAGGCTGTTTCGGGCTCGTCGACCAAGGCGGCCAGCAGCGGCTGACCGATGCGCTGCGGGAGACCGCGGCGCGGCACGACGCCCGCTTCGCCGACAACTTCGCCAAGACGGGGCACGACATGTGCGAGCCGGCCGGGACGCACTGGGTCAACGGGCCGACCCCGACCACGCCGACGGTTCCGTTGCACGCCAATGTCGCCGGGCAGGCGTACCTGGCGTCAGTGGTTGCCGCAGCGCTGCTGGACTGATTCACCGGCTCGTCTCCGCAGGCCGGACGACGCGCTGCGAGCATCTGGGCATATTGCCTCGGACAGTGTCCTCCTGGCTGGGATCGCAAAGTCGGCCAGGAGACGCCGAGGTCTGCCAGCCTTCGCCGGACACGCAGCGCGTCTACCCCAGCGCCCGGCCGACGCCACTGATACCGCGTAATCCCTCGCGGTCGAATGCGCCCGCCGGCAAGCGAGCTTCACACGGGATTCACTCGCCATTGAACCCACAGATGTCCCGCCTCCGTAGATTCCCGGGACGGACCTGATGCGCACGGAGGCAGGGAGGACCACGGTGCAGCCACAATCGGGCGCCGCCACACCCGCACTGTCGACAATGCCCGCCTTCCCACCCGCCGGCGAAACAACCGCGGCGCCATCCACGAGCGAGGCGACCGCCTTATCACCGATGGCCGACCCGATCGACGATGAGCCGCGACCAGCGCCGAACGCCGCGCCTCGGCGGCTCCGCAGCCTGTTTCGCTCGCGCCTGCTGCCCACCGCGGTATTCACCCTCATCCTCGTGGTGGTCGCGGTCTGGCAGCGCGAGACCCTGGCCGCCGGAATCGGCAGCCTCGCCGGCGCCGACCCGCGCTGGCTCGCGCCTGCTCTGCTCGCGACAGCGGCAATGTGGCCCACCTCGGTCTGGATGCTGCGCGGATCCATGCCCGTGAACCCGCCGACGGCCCACCTCTTCGCCGTCCAATGGGCGGTCACCGCAGTCAGTCTCATTCCGGCCGCGCCATTTCTGCTCCGCCTGCGCTTCCTCCGCCGAGCCGGCCTCAGCCACGCCGCCGCCCTCTCCTCGATCATCCTGCTCGGCGCCGCCGTGATCACCGTCCGCCTCCCGCTGATCCTCATTGCCGTCCTCGCCACCCCGAACCTCATGGACCGCGCCGGTACCCGCCTCCCCGGGAACCGTCTCGGCGCCACCCTCGGCTCGGCCCGCACCGCCATTGCCGAAAACCCCGGGCGCAGCGCCGCAATCATCGCGACAGCCGCCCTGCTCCTCCTCGGTCTCACCCTCGCCGCCGCCTGCCTCGCGCACCGCTACGCGACCAGCCGTGGCGGCTGGCGCGCCCTGATCCGCCACCGGCTGACCCACCGGCACACCCGAACCCCCGCCGACTTCTCCTGGAAATCCATAGCCGCCACCGCAATCCACCCCGTCCGAGCCACCCTCCTGTGGACCTCCGCCGCCGCCCAGCCCTTCCTCAATATCGCCGCGCTCCTGGCCATCCTGCACGCGCTCGACGTGCCGCTGTCCCCCATGGACGCCTTCGTCGTCTACCTGCTCACCATCGTCCTGGCCCCGCTCATCCCGTCCCCGAATGGCGTGGCCACCAAGGAAATCGCCATGATCACCGGCCTGACCGCGATCACCGGTGTCACCGCGGCCCTGGCGGTGGCCGTGGCCCTGGCCTTCCGCCTCCTGACCTTCTGGTCGCAGATCCCCGTGGGCCTCCTGGCCGTCGGCTACCTGACCCGCCGCCGCGCCATCTGACCATCTCCACGCCGCCGGCGGTGTGGGGTCACGCGATTACGCGCCGAGTGCCTGGCGGGGGGCGGCGGCGTGGAGGCGCTCGTAGTGGTAGTCGTCCAGCGGGAAGTGACGGTTGCCCCGGCTGGCTTCGAAGAAGCCGGAGGGGCGGATGTAGGTGGTGTCGCCTTGGGCGTTGCGGTAGTAGGTGGGGACGTGGGCGTTCAGGTCGGCCAGGTAGTAGCGGAGGGCGGCGGCGCGTTTGTAGGTGGCGTGGTGGTAGGCGGTGTGGACTTCGGGGCGGACGGACATGAGGGTGGCGCCGCGGCGGGTGGCTTCGCGAATGGCGCGGATGGCGTGGTCGGCGGTCATTTCTATGAAGGCGTGCCAGCCGGTGCCGGTCCAGGAGTACGGGCCCACCAGGGTCCAGCGGTTGGGGAGTTGGGGCAGGGAGACGCTCTGGTAGGCCTGCAGGCCGCGGGTGGCGTAGAAGTGGCCGAGGTCGAAGCCGTCGCGGCCGACTACGGTTCCGGGGCGGTAGGTTTCGGCGTCGGAGAAGACTTCGTAGCCGGTGGCCAGGACGATCATGTCGAATTCGTGGTCGACGCCGTCTCGGGTGCGAATGCCCTTTTCGGTGAACGACTCTATCGGGGTGGTGATGAGGTCTACGTTGTCGCGGTTGAAGGCCAGGATGTAGCCGGTGGACATGGTGGGGCGTTTGGCGATGACGCCGTGGGTGGGCGCGAGGCGGCGGGCGGTGTCCTTGTCGCGGACGATCGCACGGAGGTAGAGGCGGTAGCCGCGGATGGTGGCCTTGTCGAAGGTCCACATGGCGGGTTTGGCCAGCCAGAGCGGGACCGAGGTGCCCAGGCGGAGGACCAGATCCACACCTACCAGGACGACCCCGTGGCCCGCTGCGACCAGGCCGGGAACGGCCAGGATGCGCTGGGCGGACTTCGGCATCGGGAAGTCGGGTTTGGGTGCGCACCAGACGGGAGTGCGTTGGAAGACGGCCAGTTCCGCGGTGTCGGCGGCAATGGCGGGGACTATTTGGACCGAGCTGGCGCCGGTGCCGATGACGGCGACGCGTTTACCGGTGTGGTCGTAGTCGTGGTCCCAGTCCGACGGGCGCTGGATCTTGCCCGCGTAGTCGGCGAGACCGGGGATGCCCGGGTCGTCCTTGGGGCGGATGAACGCCCCTACCGCGCTGATCAGGAAGCGGGCGGTGGTGACGTCACCGGTGGTGGTGTGCAGGCGCCACAGGTGGCCGGCGTCGTCCCAGACCTCGCGCTCCACATTCGTGCCGAAGCGAATGTGGGGGTACAGGCCGAAGCGGCGGGTCACGTCGGCGTGGTAGCGCTGTACTTCGGCGCCGCGCGGAAATACCCTGCTCCAGTTGGGGTTCCGGGCGAAGGAGTACTGGTAGGCGATAGCGGGGATGTCGACGCCGAGGCCGGGATAGTGGTTCTCGTGCCAACTGCCGCCCACATCCTCCGCGCGTTCGAGAATGACGAAATCCTCGATGCCGGCCTTCTTCAGTTTCACCCCGGCGGCAATGCCACCGGGACCCGCGCCGATCACGGCGACCTGGAAATCTGGGATCGTGGAGGTGCTCATCGGTGTCGCCTTTCGAGAACCGGGTCAGCCCGCCCGGGGTGGGTGTGCTCGCCGAGGAGGAGCCGGTGACCGGAATGATCCGGCGCTTGACCGCCGGACGCAGGCGGCGATCGCTGGGGTCATCGCGGCCTGCGGCTCATCGTCGAACCTCCCGAATACTTTCGGCACCCGTCAGGCGGGTGCACCAAACAGCGTACCCCGTCTCAGACAGTCGAACCAGATGGCGCGTTCCAATATGGCCGGCCAAGGCCCGGGGGACGGGAAATGCATACCTTCTGGCGGCCGGGGTCGATGTCACCGATCACGGTCACGCCGATGATCGGTCACACCATCGAGGGAGAACAACAAGTGAATACGACCACCATCCATTCCGGTCTGCTCGTCCTCGACTTCCGGGCTACGCTGACGCAAGCGCAGAATTTCCTTGCCGCGCTTGACGATTGGTCCGCCACGCTGCACGCGACGATAGACAACGACGTCTCCCCCGATCCACCGGCGTTGCCGTGTTCGAGCCTGTGGGACTGACACAACAGTAAGGATTCGACCAACGTGCAGACGCTCGACAGCTTCACCACTCGCAACGGCGGTTTCCGGTCCGTGGTGATCACGGCGGTGGAGATCACCACGTCCCTCGCACCGGATACCGAGGGAACCTGGCAGGGCCTGCTGAACGGCGCCAGCGGAATCACCCGGCTGACCGATGCGGAGACGATTCGGCTGGAGTTGCCGAATGCCATCGGCGGCAGGCTCGTCCGCGATCCGACCGAGGAAATCGACCGGGTCAAGAAGCGCCGCATGTGTTATGTGCAGCAAATGTCGTATGTCATGGGAAAACGGTTGTGGGAGACGGCCGGTGCACCCGAGGTCGACAAGGACCGGCTCGGCGTCTGCGTCGGCACCGGCCTCGGCGGCGCGGACACCATCGTCGCCGCCAATGACGCCCTGCGCGATCACGGCTACCGCAAGGTGTCCCCGTTCGCCGTGCCCATGAGCATGCCCAATGGCGTCTCCGGCGTGCTCGGGCTCGAAATCGGCGCGCGCGCAAGCCTGGTCACCCCGGTCTCGGCCTGCGCCTCCGGCTGCGAAGCCCTGGTGCACGCCTGGCGCTCCATCATTCTCGGCGAGGCCGACATGATCGTCGCGGGCGGCGTGGAGGGCTATATCAATCCCGTTGCCCTCGCGGGCTTCTCGATGGCCCGCGCGCTGAGCTCCCGCGTCGGCGAACCCGAGCGCGCCTCACGCCCGTTCGACCGCGACCGGGACGGGTTCGTCTTCGGCGAGGCCGCCGCCCTGCTGCTGGTCGAATCCGAGGCGCACGCCCTGGCCCGTGGCGCGAAACCCCTGGCCCGGCTACTGGGCGCGGGACTCACCGCCGACGGCTACCATCTGGTCGCCCCCGATCCGGAAGGCCTGGGCTGCGCGCGGGCCATGCGCCGGGCCATCGAGACCGCCGGGGTCACCGCCGCCGAGGTCGACCACGTCAATGCCCACGCCACCGGCACCTCCATGGGCGATCTGGCCGAGGCCAAGGGCATCACCGCGGCCATCGGCAGCCATCCGTCGGTCTACGCCCCCAAATCGGCCCTGGGCCACTCGGTGGGCGCGGTCGGCGCGCTGGAGGCCGTCATCTCCGTCCTGACCCTGCGCGACCAGGTCATCCCGCCCACCCTCAATCTCGAAAACCAGGACCCCGAAATCGATCTCGACATCGTCCACGCCAAACCCCGGCACACCCCCGTCGAATACGTCCTGAACAACTCGTTCGGCTTCGGCGGCCACAATGCCGCGGTGCTGTTCGGAAAATACTGATCGGCAACAGTTCCGGCGGCGCCGCCGAGGGCCCGGCTCCCCGATGCCGGGCCCTCACTCATGCCCGGTCGTCCCCGCCCGGGTACTCCAGCTTCTGCTCGAGATAGGCGTCGATGCGCCGCAGCGCTCCGCGCGGCAGCAGCCGGCCGCGCAGGCCGGTGAGCTTGTCGCTCTGGAAGACTCGCGCGGCCAGGCGGGCGCCGCCGGGCGAGACGCGGGTGGCCAGATACAGCGCGCGGGCCTCGATGGGCGTGGGCACCACGGCCGGATTGCGGGCGGCCACGCGAACGATGGTGCGGGCGATACTGTCCGGGCTGTGCGCCACCAGGCGAGCGGCCAGGGAGGCCACGCTGAGGGTGCGGGCGGCTTCCGCCGCGTCCGCGCCGTCGGGCTCGCCCTCGTCGTAGATGCCGGTGTCGACCAGGGCGGGGCAGATGGCTGTGACGCCCACGCCGGTGCCCGCGAACTCCAGACGCAGTCCCTCGGTGAGCATTTGGGCCGCCGCCTTGGTGGTGCAGTAGGGGGTGGACATGGGAATCGGCGTGAAGGCCGCGACCGAGGTGACATTGATGATGCGCCCGCCGCGGCGGGCGGCGATCATCTGGCGGCCGAAGAAGGTGGAGCCGTGGATCAGGCCCCAGACATTGACGCCCATGAGGCGATCCCAGTCGTCGAGGGTGTGGTCGAGGAAAGGGCCGGCGGTGGTGTAGCCGGCATTGTTGACCAGCACGCGCGGGGGGCCGTATTCGGCGTGGACGTCATCGGCGAAGTTCTCCATGGCCGCCGCGTCGGCCACATCCACCGCGTAGGGCGCGGCGGCGCCGCCGAAGGCCTCGATGGCTTCGACGGTCTGATTGGCGCGGTCCTTGTCCAGGTCGGCGGCGATCACCAGGGCGCCCTTGCGCGCGAAGCGCTGGGCGGTGGCGCGGCCGATACCCCCGCCCGCGCCGGTGATCACGACAACCTCGTTGTCGAAGCCAGTCATGGAATCCTCCCGCGGCCGCGGCGAGCACGGCTGGTATTCACTGTCCCAGACAGTGTACACTCTGGATTCCCAGGCCGAGGAGCAGAAGACCGATGAAACCCTTCCATCCGGGTCTCGCCGTGGTGACCGGAGCCGGCAGCGGCATCGGCCGCGGCACCGCCAAGGCGCTGGCGGCGCGCGGCGCCGAGGTGATCGTGGCCGATATCAACTACGCGACGGCGCAGGACACCGTGGCGCGCATCCGCGCGGCGGGCGGGATGGCGTTTCCCTATGCGCTCGACGTGGCCGATGTGCCCGCGCTGGAGGATTTCGCGGCGTACGTGCGGGCCACCCACGGGGTGCCCGACATCGTGGTCAACAATGCCGGAATCCTGGTCGGGGGGCCGTTTTTCGAGATCCGGCCGGCGGATCTGCGGCGCGCGGTGGATGTGAACCTGATGGCGGTGGTGCACGGCTGCCGGCTGTTCGGGGCGCAGATGGTCGAGCGCGGCGCGGGCGGGCATCTGGTGAACATGTCGTCCATGGCCGGGTTCGTCCCGATCCGGATGGGCCTGCCGGAATCGTTCACCAAGGCGGCGGTCAAGCATTTCAGCGAGACGCTGCGGACCGAAATGGCCGCGCACCGAATCGGAGTCACGGCCGTGTGCCCGGGACTCATCGCCACCAATCTGCCCGCGACCGCCGTCTTCGCCTCCATGTCCGGCGATCAGGTGGCCATTACGCGGCAGATCACGGTGAAGGGCATGACGCTGCTGGGCATGAATCCCGACAAGGCCGGGCACAAGATCGTGACGGCCATTCGCCGCAATCGCGCCGTGCTGCCGCTGCGCGCGGAATCGGCGCTGGTCTACCGGCTCACGCGGGCCTTCCCGCGGATCTCGCGGAAGGTCATGCGGCTCACCACCGGCCCCGAGGTGGAGCGGGTGCTGCGGTTCGCCATCGACCATCCCGCCGTGCTCGGCGTCGCGCGTGAGGCGGCCGAGATCATGCCGCATCGGCGCGGTCTGCAAACATATTGGGAGCCACCGGAATACGACGACGAACCGGCGCCCCCGCCGATTCCCCTCAGGAGATGAGCACCATGGCCGAGCAACCGAACCCGCAGCCGGGAGCCGAACCGCCGACCCGCGGAAACCTGCTGATAGTGGCGGTGCTGGCCATCGCCGTCATCACGGCGCTGTGCGCGGCCGCCGCCGTCGTCGCGCCCTGAACACCGCGCCGACGCGGTAGCGGATCCGAGGCGGCACGCTCTGCGCGTGCATCGAATCGCTGTGGGCGCAGCGGATTACGTCACGCGCCGACCGCGTGCCGCACCCCCGGATTCGCCCTGCCCCGCACCAGCTCCTCGAACCGCGCCAGCACCTTCTCGTGGTACATGGCGAACAGATCCTCGAACAGGGCCAGCTGCGCCTCGGAGGGACCGGCCTCGGATTCCCACACCGCCAGCAGCGCCCGCCACACCAGCACGTGCAGATCCGCCGAGGCCGCGAAGTACGCCTCGACCGCCTGCGGCACCTCGAACAGCAACTCGGCCAGCGAATTCAGCACCGCCCGCTGCATGCTGTGCCCGAGCTCGCCGAGCAGCCCGCGCACCAGGTCCGCCTCGATGGCCAGCAGGGCGCGCGGATCGGGTTCGGCAGCGCGAGCCAGCGTTTCGAGCTCGTCGATCCGGGCGGCCAGCCGCGCGGGGGCAATTCGCCGCTCGCTCTCGGTGTAGGCGAGCAGCGCGTCCAGCACGATGGCGCGTTCGGTCTCGATCACATCGCGGAACATCTCGACGGCGATATCGGGCGGCGACAATCGGAACAGCCGGCGGTACACGTCCACCCCGCCGTCGCGGCGGACATCGCGCACCGTGAATCCGCGCCCGCGATGGGCGTCCACGAATCCGTAGGACTCCAGCCGCCCCAGCACCAGCTGCGCGGTGGCGCGATTCATCTCGAATTCCTCGGCGACCTGGCGGACGGACGGCATCAGATCGCCGGGTTCGTAGGTCCCGGTCACGACGCGGCGAGCCAGCTCGTCCGCGACGTCGGCGACGACCGTCTGGGCTCCCATCCTGTCACCTTTCGACAACTTTCGAATACGTCCCAGACAGTTTAGGCTGTCGTGTGCCAAACTGCACGTGCGCACCCCCTGTGGGCCGCGGACACGACGAGGTGAGCAATGTCTGGACGACGGATCGGCGGCCGATTGCGGGGCGCCGAGGGACTTTCGGGGAGCAATCCGCCAGGCAGTGCGGCCGGGACGCCGCCGCGGCGCAAGCTGGTGCGCGGCGCCAAACTCGCCACCCTGCCGGTGGCCTTCGCCGGCCGGCAGGCCGCGGGCGTCGGCAAGCGGGCGCTGGGCCGCTCGGCCGCCGAGATCAACCTGGATATCCAGGTGCGGACCGCCCAGCACATCTTCGAGGTGCTCGGCGAACTCAAGGGCTGCGCGACCAAACTCGGTCAGTTGCTGTCCATCTACGAACTCGCGCTACCGCCCAGCATTGCCGAGCCCTATCGCGCGGCGCTGGTGCAACTGCAGGATTCCGCGCCGATCATGCTGCCGGGCACCGTGCACACGGCCATGGCGGCCGGGCTGGGCGAGAGCTGGCGCTGGTACTTCAAGGAATTCGACGACCGGCGCGCCGCGGCCGCCTCCATCGGGCAGGTCCACCGCGCGGTGTGGAAGGACGGCCGCCCGGTCGCGGTGAAGGTGATGTACCCCGGCGCCCGCGCGGCGGTGCTCACCGATCTGGATCAGCTGCGGCGAATCTCGGTGCTGGCCACGGTTTTCCTGCCCGGCGCGGATGTCAAGGCCGTTACCGAGGCCATCTGCTCCTGTGTGCGCGACGAGCTCGACTACGCCGCCGAGGCCGACCATCAGCGCCGCTTCGCCGAGGTCTTCGCCGACGATCCGGATTTCGCGGTCCCCGGCGTGATCACCCAGCGCGGCGATGTGATCGTCACCGAATGGCTGGCCGGCACACCGGTTTCGCGCATCATCGAATCCGGCGCGCCCGAGGAGCGCAGCCGCGTCGGCATGCTCATCCTGCGTTTCCTGCTCTCGTCGTGGGTGCGCACCGGACTGCTGTACTGCGATCCACATCCCGGCAATTTCCGGGTGCTGCCCGACGGCCGGCTCGGCGTGGTCGATTTCGGCGCCTGCACGCCGTGGCCCATCGAGGGCTTCACCGATCTGGTGCACGACATCACCGATGCCGTGTTCAACGGCGGCCCCGCCGAACTCGATCTGGCCATGCGCAATCACGGCTTCGTGGAGCGCGACCGGGTCTTCGATGTGCAGACCATCGGCGAGGCCCTGACCATGGTGTTCGAACCGCTCGCGACGCCGACCTTCCGGCTGACCAACGACTGGATGCGCCGCCAGGTGCGCCGCTTCATGGATCCGACCCTGAGCAATGCGAATCGCCAGCTGACCATGGACGCGGATTTCACGCCCTTCGCCCGAGCCATTCTGACCGCGGTCGGGGTGGCCTGTCAGCTCGGCACCGAGGGACCGATCCGAGCCGAATTCGCACGCTGGTCACCGGAGCTGGCGGCGGTCTTCGAGCGATTCGACAACCGGCGCGCAAACCCGACCGATCTGCATCTCGCCCGGCAGCTGCGCGCCACGCCGGCGGCGCGGCGGTTCTCGATCGTGAGCTGAGCCTGGTCATCTGTCTGGGACAGTGCTACCGTCGAGGGGAACAGCACCAACGGAGGTGACCCGTGTCGACAGCACTCGAGGCGCAGCAGCCCACTCCCCTGCGGCACACCCCCGAACGACCCGATTTCGAGGTCGTCGTCATCGGCGCCGGGTTCGGCGGTATCGGCATGGGCGTGGAACTGCGCAAGGCCGGGATACACAATTTCCTGATCGTCGACAAGAACGACGATATCGGCGGCACTTGGCAGGCCAATACCTATCCCGGTGTGGCGGTGGATATTCCGTCGATCTACTACAGCTTCTCCTATGAACCGCCCAAACGGTGGTCGCGCATGTTCGCCCCGGGTGCGGAGGTGAAGGCCTACGCCGACCAGGTGGTCGACTCCTACGGGCTGCGGCCGCGAATCCTGTTGAACACCAAGGTCGTCGCCGGTCGGTGGGACGAGGCGAACCATCTGTGGCGGGGCACGCTCGACACCGGCCAGGAGGTCACCGCCCGTTTCGTGGTCGGCGCGGTGGGCGGGCTGGAGATCCCGAAACTCCCGGAGTTCGAGGGCATCGGCGATTTCACCGGCAAGATCGTGCACACCGCGCGCTGGGATCACGACTACGACTACACCGGCAAACGGATCGCCATCATCGGCACCGGAGCGACCGCGCTGCAGCTGATTCCCGAAATAGCGGATGTGGCAGCACATTTGACCGTGTTCCAGCGCCGGCCCATCTGGGTCGCCCCCAAACCGGACTTCCCGATTCCCGCGCTGGCCAAGGATGTCCTGGTCAATGTGGGACCGCTGCGCCGGGCCGTGCGGGCGGCGGTCACGCTCGGCATCGACTTCGGCATCTCCGGAGTCGGCGTGTTCCACAGTCGGATTCCCGGCCTGGTGAAGCTGGCGCAGGTCGGCGGCGGGCTCATGTACCGGGCCTGGCTGCCCGGGCACGGCGAGCTGGCCCGGCGGCTGACCCCCGACTACGCGCCCGGCTGCAAGCGGCCCTCGGTGTCCAATCGCTATCTGCGCACCTTCACCCGCCCGCACGTCGAGCTCGTCACCGAGGCCATCGACAAGGTGACCGGCACCGGCGTGGTCACCGCCGACGGCCGTCACCACGATCTGGATGTGCTGGTGTGCGCCACCGGATTCCGCGTCATGGAGAAGGGCTACGCGCCGCCGTATCCGCTGCGCGGCCGGGACGGGCTGGATCTGGGCGAGTTCTGGCATCGCAACCGGTATCAGGCCTATCAGGGCGTGAGCGTGCCGAAGTTCCCGAATCTGTTCCTCATCACGGGCCCTTACGGTTTCGCGGCCGGTTCCTATATCGCCATGATCGAGTGCACGGCCCGGCACGCCGCCCGCGCCATCGGCGAGGCCCGCCGCCGCGGCGCCACCGCCGTGGAGGTCAGGCAGGAACCGCACGACGCCTACTTCCGCAAATGCCTCCGGCGCGGCTCACAGACCATGTGGCTGTCGGACGCCTGCGCGGGGTCCAACACCTACTACGTCAACTACCAGGGCGACCCGGCCCCGATCCGGCCCAGCACCCATCTCGAGATGTGGTGGGGGAACAAACATTTCCCCTTCCGGCACTACAGTTTCAGCACCGTGCCCGGAGCGCTGCGAACCACCTGGACCGGCGCGGACGCCGAGGCGGTTCCGGAGGCGTTCACCCGCGAGGAGTTCACCGAACTGCTGCGTGCGCGCCGGCTCAGCGTTCGGGGCTGACGGGCAGCGTCGCGACCGGCGTTCCGCCGCGGCGCGCCTCGTGGCGGCGGACCGCCTCCGCCAATCCCGGCCACCAGGCCAGGAATTCGTCCCGAATGGAATCCCGGGTGCCCAGCTGGCACAGCATGCCGAACCCGGTGAGCACGGCGCGCCCCGTCACCGTGAGCTCCGGCGGGAGCGTCATCTGCCGGAAGACATTCGACAACCTGATCTCGGCAATGGCCGAAACCTGTTCCCGCAGCCAGTCATCGGACAACCGCAGCTCCGGCCGCAACAGGATGTCGAGGAACGGCGTGGCGACGCGCACCAGCTCCTCGGCATCGAACTCCTGACCGTTGCGGATGAATCGGTACCGGCGCAGCACCTCCTCCACCTCCGCGGGCGTGCCGTTGTAGAGGGCGTCGCCGATATCGGCCACCATGGCGCGCAGCTGCGGCGGATACTCCGCGGCCGCACCGAAATCCACCGCCCCGAGCCGCCCGTCGGTGAGCACCAGGAAATTGCCGGGATGCACATCGCCCATGAACGCCCCGCACCGCTCGTGCGCGGCCCGGCCGAAGCGCAGGATCTGGAAGGCCACCCTATTGCGCTCGGCGATATCGCCGGATTCGATCACCCGGCTCACCGGCACGCCCTCGAGCCAATCGGAGATCAGCACGTCCTCGCTGTGCAGCACGACCCTGGGCACCACGAATTCGGCGTCATCGGCGAAGGCACGGGCGAACCAGGACTGGAACATGCCCTCGCGGTGGTAGTTCAGCTCATCGTGGATATTGGCGCACAGCATCTCGATGACGGCCTGCACATCCGCGCCCGCGAACAGCGCGCCGAACAATCCCGACAACCGGCGCAGCTGCCGCAGATCCGAGGCGACCGCCTCGCGCGCGCCGGGATACATCATCTTGACCGCGACGGTGCGGCCGTCGTGCCAGACCGCCCGATGCACCTGCCCCAGTGAGGCGGCCGCCGCGGGCTCCTCGTCGAAGCTGCGGAATTCGGCGAGCCAGTCCGGCCCGAGGTTCGCGGCCATGACCTCGCGCACCACCTCGGCCGGCATGGGTGGTGCGGAGTCCTGCAACCGGCCCAGCTCCGCGCCGACCGGACCGGCCAGACCGGCGGGAAGGAGCTCCCGGGGCAGCGCCGCCCGATAGATGGCCGCCACCTGCCCGAGTTTGGCCGCGCAGCCCTTCAGCTCGCCCAGCACCTCGAAAAAGTGCCGGGCCGTGCGCTGCTGGATGTCCTGCTCGACGTCCTCCGCGGACCGGCCCAGCAGCCGGCGGCCCCGG
Source organism: Nocardia sp. IFM 10818 (assembly GCF_054655275.1). NCBI lineage: Bacteria > Bacillati > Actinomycetota > Actinomycetes > Mycobacteriales > Nocardiaceae > Nocardia > Nocardia sp. IFM 10818. The sequence continues at coordinate 2,851,737 of NZ_BAAHJH010000001.1, read as the reverse complement.
CCGCTCACCCGCCGGCCCAGATAGGCGACGGGCAAACCGATCAACTTGACGTCGCGCACCACCGGTGTGGTCGGCATGGTCCTGCTCGGACCACCCGGCCCGGTCCAGCGGCGCGGCGGCGATGTCCTCCCCGCGGGAAACGGAATCACCCGTGCCAGCCGCTCATCCCCGCTCAACGCTCACCCGCCCCGACTTCTCCCCGAAGTCCTCGTCCGCCATCTACCTGCACCAATCGTGTTTCCCCTGCGATGTAGTCTCGCACACACTCCGGCTTCATGGAGAACATCGGCGTTCTCAGATAACTTCGAGCACACCGTGGCATTTCCGGCCACTGCGCGAAAGCCCCTGCCGCCACAACGGTCCCGGCTACCATGCGAAGTGGAGGTGGCGTCATGCCGAAGGTACTTCTGATTACCGGGGATGCCGCCGAGGACCTCGAGGTGATGTACCCCTACCAGCGGCTGCTGGAAGAGGGTTACGAGGTCGACGTGGCAGCCCCCGCCCGCAAGCAACTCCAGTTCGTGGTGCACGATTTCGTGCCCGGATTCGATACCTACACCGAGAAACCCGGCCATACCTGGCCCGCGGATCTGGCCTTCGACGAGGTCGATCCCGGCGCCTACGCGGCGCTGGTCCTGCCCGGCGGGCGCGCGCCCGAATATCTGCGCGGCAGCAAGGACTGCCGAATGATCGTGCAGCACTTCGCCGATGCGGGCAAACCCATTGCCGCGCTGTGCCACGGCCCGCTCATCCTGGCCGCCGCGGGGGTGCTCGGGAATCGAACCACCAGCAGTTATCCGGCGCTGGAACCCGATATGACCGCCGCCGGGGCGCGCTGGGTGGACAGCGCCGCACAGGTGGACGGCAATCTGGTCACCGGCCGCGCCTGGCCCGACCATCCGCAGTGGATGCGCGCCTTCCTCGAGATCCTGCGCGCCGCCGCACCGCCCGCGGGCAACTGAGCGCAGGCGCGGCGGGGGCATAGATTCGTTCTATGCATCCATCGATTTCCGGCCGCTACCCGGCGGATCCGCCGCGGCCGATGCTGGATGCATGACCACAGTGACCCTCCGCCGCAGCGCCGACACCACCGCACCCGTCGCGAAGCGCGCAGCGTCCGCGCCGCGGCAGACCGCCGAATCGGCCCGGGAACCCGCCAATTCGCTGCGGCAGCTGGGGCCGAACTGGTTCGCCGTCGTCATGGGCACCGGCATCGTGGCCAATGCCGCCGCCACCCTGCCGCTGCAGTTCCCGGGCCTGCGCGCCGCCGCCACCGTGGTGTGGGGCCTGGCCGCGCTGCTGCTGATCGTGCTGGCCGGGGCCTGGGTCGCGCTGTGGCGCCGCCATCCCGACGCCGCCCGCTCGCACGGCGCCAACCCGGTCATGATGCAGTTCTACGGCGCACTGCCGATGGCGCTGCTGACCGTGGGCGCGGGCACCCTCACCCTGGGGAGCGAGGTGATCGGGCCGTCCGCCGCGCTGACCATCGACTGGGTGCTGTGGTCGGCCGGTACCGCGCTCGGGCTCATGACCGCCGCCGCCATTCCCTACCGCATGATCACCCGGCACAACTTCGATGCCGATTCCGCCTTCGGCGGCTGGCTCATGCCGGTCGTGCCGCCCATGGTGTCGGCCGCCACCGGCGCGCTGCTGGTGCCCTACGCTCCCGCCGGCCAGGCCCGGCTGACCCTGCTGTTCGCCTGCCTCGCCATGTTCGGCCTGACCCTGATCGCCGCCGTCGTCACCATCACCCTGATCTGGTCGCGGCTGCTGCACCACGGCCTGCCCCCGGCCGGCATGGTCGCCACCGTGTGGCTGGTGCTGGGCCCGCTCGGCCAGTCGGTCACCGCCGCCGGGCAGCTCGCCCATGTGGCCCCGCTGGCCCTGCCCGCTCAGGATGCCCGCGGCCTGGACGAGTTCGCCCTGCTGTTCGGCGTTCCCACTTGGGGTTTCGCCATGCTGTGGCTGGCCCTCGCCATCGCGGTGACCGCCCACGCCCGCAAGTCCATGCCCTTCAATATGACCTGGTGGGGCTTCACCTTCCCGCTGGGCACCTGCGTCACCGGCAGCACCGTGCTGTTCGCCCACACCGGAGCCGATCTGTTCGCCGTCGTCGCCGTGGCGCTCTACGCCCTGCTGGTGGCCGCCTGGTCGGTGGTCGCGGTGCGCACCGCCCACGGTGTACTGCGCGGCAATCTGCTCCGCCCGGCCCGGTGAGCACGGCGCGTATCAGCGGAAATCCGGCACGATCTACTAGCCTGAGCCGTAACAAGAGCTGTGCTGCAGTGCGGTGCACGGCGAATACGGAAGGGAGCGCTCATGCCACCCCGCCGGTTTCGATCCACCGCCGCCACCGGAGTGCTCGGGGCGCTGATCTTCGTGAATACCGCCTGCTCGTCGCCCTCGACGACGAGCGGGACACCCGAGATCGTCCCACCGCCACCGCCGCTCATCACCGTGCTGCCGCCGCCCGGCGCACAGCGGGTCGACCCGGCCGCACCGGTGTCGGTCAGCACCAGCAGCGGCATTCTCACCAGGGTCACCCTCACCAATGACGAGGGCCGGATCATCGACGGCACGCTGACCCCCGACCAGACCACCTGGAGACCCAGCGAGCAACTCGGTTACGGCCGCAGCTACACCCTCACCGCCGAAGGTCTCGCGGTCACCGGGCCGACCGGGCCGATCACCTCCACCTTCTCGACGCTGACTCCGGACAATCAGACCAAGGTGACGCTGCGCAACACCGGCGCGGATCCGCTGCAGGACGGCGGCACCTACGGCGTCGGGACGGTGATCGTCGCGCATTTCGACGAGGACATCCCCGACCGCGCGGCCGCCGAGAAACGCCTGCACGTCACCACGGTTCCCTCGGTGACCGGCTCCTGGCACTGGCTCGACAACCGCAATGTGCACTGGCGGCCGCGCGAGTACTACGCACCGGGCACCCGGGTGACGGTCGCGGCCGACGTCTACGGCGCCGAGCTCGGGCCCGGACTGTTCGGGCAGGAGGACGCCCGGACCAGCTTCGTCATCGGACCGTCGCATGTGTCCATCGCCGATGACAACACCCACCGGATCGAGGTCTACGAGAACGGGAACCTGGTGCGCACCATGCCCACCTCCATGGGGATGGGCGGCAGCACAACCGTTGGGGGACGCACCATTTCGTTCTGGACCCAGCCCGGCGTCTACACCGTCCTCGGCAAGGCCAGCCCGGTCATCATGGACTCCTCCACCTATGGCCTGCCGTCGAATTCGCGCCTCGGGTACAAGGAGAAGATCTACTGGGCGACCCGCATCAGCACCGACGGCATCTACCTGCACGCGCTGGACTCCACCGTCTGGGCGCAGGGGTCCACCGACGTCTCGCACGGCTGCCTCAATCTGAGCAGCGACAATGCCGCGTGGTTCTACGAGTTCTCGATGATCGGCGATGTGGTGGAGGTCCGCAATACCGGCGGCGATCCGCTCGAGGTGTGGCAGAACGGGGATTGGGGCGTGCCGTGGGACCAGTGGGTGGCGGGCAGCGCGCTGCGGCAGTAGATCCCGAGCTACCCGGTCATTGTCTGACTAGGATTTCAGTTTTTACTCGAAACAACCGACTCATGCCTTCGGAAAGCTGCTACTTGACTGACTGAACTTTCAGTTTCTATGGTGGCTGCGTACCCACACCCCCACACGGGAGGCATGAAGCCCCATGGTCAAGCCGGAATTCGTACTCGCCACCGCGCTCACCCCGCCGCCGTCGTTCGCGCGGGCGAGCGAGCCCGATCGCGCGCCGCTGCGGGTCGGGCTGGTGCAGCATCAATGGCTGCCCGACGCCGAGGCGCTGCGGGCTCAGCTCAGCGAGGGCATCGGGCTGGCGGCGGCGCAGGGGGCTCGCGCGGTATTCCTGCCGGAGCTGACGCTGTCGCGGTACCCGGCCGATGTGCGGGCCGCGGAGAATCCCGGCGCGACCGCCGAGGACCTGCTGACCGGGCCGACCTTCCGGTTCGCCGCCGCGGCGGCGCGCGAGCACGGGGTGCTGGTGCACGCCTCGCTCTACGAGCGGGCGGAGGCCGGGGACGGTCTCGGATTCAATACCGCCATCCTGGTCTCGCCGGAGGGCGAACTGCTCGGGCGCACCCGCAAGCTGCACATTCCGATCAGCGACGGCTACTACGAGGACACCTACTTCCGGCAGGGGCCGGCCGAGGACGCCTACCCGGTGTATCGCCCGGACGCGCTCGACGGCGCCGCGATCGGCCTGCCGACCTGCTGGGATCAGTGGTTCCCGGAGCTGGCGCGGGCCTACTCGCTGGGCGGGGCGGAGATCCTGGTCTATCCGACGGCGATCGGCTCGGAGCCGTCGTTCCCGGCGTTCGACACCCAGCGGCTGTGGCAGCACGTCATTGTCGGCAACGGCATCACCGCGGGGACGTTCATGGTGGTGCCCAATCGTTTCGGCGATGAGGGCAGCGTGAACTTCTACGGGTCCTCGTTCATCTCCGATCCGTACGGCCGGGTGCTGGTGCAGGCGCCGCGGGATCGGGCGGCGGTGCTGGTGGCCGATCTGGATCTGGCGCAGCGCGGGGACTGGCTGGACCTGTTCCCCTTCCTCACCACCCGCCGGCCCGATACCTATGCCGCGCTCACCGCGCCGGTGGACGCCGACCGGCCGCACGGGGCGGTGGCCTCGTGAGCTGGCGGATGCCCGCGGAAACCGCTCCGCAGGAACGGATCTGGATGGCCTTCCCGCCGCTGGGGGCCACCGCCTTCGAGGACGCGGACTCGGTGCACGCGGCCCGGACGGCCTGGTCGGCGGTCGCGCACGCGGTGCTGGACTTCGAGCCGGTCACCATGATGGTCGATCCGGCCGACCGGGACGCCGCTCGCAAGTACCTCTCCGCGTCGATCGACGTGGTCGAGGCTCCCCTCGACGATGCCTGGATGCGCGATATCGGGCCGACCTTCGTCCTGGACGAGGAGGGCCGCCTCGGCGCGGTCGACTGGGTGTTCAACGGCTGGGGCGCGCAGGAGTGGGCGAGCTGGGAGCACGATCGGCACATCGGCGCCACGGTCGCACGTCTGGCGGGCGCGGAGCTCATCGATTCGCCGCTGGTGAACGAGGGCGGCGGCATTCAGGTCGACGGGCTGGGCACGGTGCTGGTCACCGAGACGGTGCAGCTCGATCCGGGCCGCAATCCTGGACTGGACAAGGCGGCGGTGGAGGCCGAGTTGGCGCGCACTCTCGGTGTGTCCCAGGTGATCTGGCTGCCGCGCGGGCTGGTCCGCGACAGCGAGCGTTTCGGCACACGCGGGCATGTGGACATCGTGGCCGCCATCCCGTCGCCGGGAAAGCTGCTGGTGCACACCCAGACCGATGCCTCGCATCCGGACGCCGCCGTGACCGCCGACATCATCGCGGGACTGCGGGAGAGCCGGGACGTGCACGGGAACGCCTGGGACATCGTGGAAGTGCCCGCGCCGCAGGTGCTTCGCGATGACGAGGGCTGGGTGGACTACAGCTACATCAACCACCTCGTGGTCAACGACGGCGTCATCTGCTGCGGTTTCGACGATCCCAATGACGCCAAGGCCCGCGACATCCTGGCCGAGGCGTACCCGGGCCGCCGGGTGGTCTCGGTCGACGCCCGGGAGATCTTCGCGCGCGGCGGCGGCATCCACTGCATCACCCAGCAGCAACCCGCTGCGTTAGCATGACCGCAGCTTTGCGAACGGACGAGGAGTAGTGGCATGACGAGCCGGCGGGAAGCGATCCTGCAGGCCAGCGCCACAGCGATCGCCGAGCGAGGGGTGCGCGGCCTGCGGGTCAGCGATGTGGCCGAGGTGGCCGGGGTGTCACCCGGACTGCTGTACTACCACTTCAAGGATCGCGACGGACTGCTCGCCGCGGCGCTGACCTATATCAACGACCGGGCCCGCGCCTACCGCACCGCCTCCGATCACTCCGAGTCCGCGCGCGAGCGGCTCATCAGCCAGATGCTCGGCGAGATCCAGGAGAATCCCGAGGTCCGCGAGATCTCCCTGGCCTGGAACGAATTGCGCGCCTGCGCCGTCTACGAACCGGCCCTGCGGGATCCGCTGGCCCGCACCGCGCGACGCTGGAATCAGGAGATCGCCGACACCATCCGCTTGGCGCAGGCGGTCGGCGAGGTGGCCGACGAGGTCGACCCGGACGAGGCCGGGCTCATCGCCACCGCGCTGACCGAGGGCCTGTCCTCCCGCTGGCTGTGCGGCGAACTGGAGACGGACACGGCGCGCGAGCATCTGCGCAAGGGTTTGCAGAAGTTGCTCCCGCAGCCCGCCGCGCGGTCGCGCCCGGCTCGGCGCACGGCCGCACGCGGCTGACGCATTCGAACCGGGACGGCGAATCATGCCGCCCCGGTTCGGATTACGCGACCCGCGCTTGCAGTTCCCGAGCGTGGGCGGCCAAGCGCATGGCATCCGGGCCACCGAAGTACCGGTTCATGGCATCGGCGAAGGGACGGAAGGCGAAGGCCAGCATGGCCGGTCGCGTCAACCACAGCGACAGCGTCAATAGCGGGTCGGCCACGGCGGGGACACCGAGATTGCGGCGGGCGGGCCGGGGAACGACGGCCACCAGCTGCGGAAAGATCAAGGCGGTCAACAGGATCGGAGCGAGCTCACACAGCTGAGCGGGTGCGAAGCCGCGCAGCATGGCCACGATCGGGGCGACCACGAGGTCCGGCCCGAAGCTTTCGATCACTCCGAAACGATGGGCGATGCCCGCGTAGTACTCCGCCACCTCGGCGCAAGTGGTGGGGATCTGTTCCGGCCGCGCGCCCATCAGAATGCCGAATTGCTTTGCTTCCAGCCAGAATTGGTCGCGTTCGGCGGGCGGGAGGCGATGCGGCGGGCGCAGGCCCTCGAAGGCGAGGTTCTCGTACACCAGCAGCGCCGCCTGCAGGATCGTCACATGCGCGAACAGGACGAGTTCCTCGCTCTGCGCCGAATACTGCTCACCGGTGCCGGGGATGGTTCCGGTCATGGACCGGTGGTAGCGCCGCAGGTGCGCGGCCACCCGATCGGCGGTCGCCTTGTCGCCCAAGATGATCGGGACCGGGACGCCCACCGTGCGCTGCGCCCGGCGCACCGCCGTGATCGGGCTCATCCGGCGCTGGGCGCGCCCCTGGACCGCCAGCGGATCGTGGTCGACGAGGACGGCTTGCAGGGGAATGTGGGTCAGCTCGAGCAGCGCCGTCACCTGCCCGATGAAGGTGGCGGCCACCGGATGCAACAGCACCCGCCACACCTGTGATCCCGGACCGAAGTATCCGTAGTCGTGATTGTCATCGAGTCCCGCGGGCGTGGGCGCGGGGCCGCGCCGCCAGATGCGGACATCCTGCTTCGCCATGGGTTACCCCAACTCTCGGGGGGCTCTCGGGGCGTTGCCCCCGAACCCCCTTCGCCTTGATTCTTCTATTTCGGCTGTCCAGCAAGCGTATTGACCAGTCGTGAGACTTCACAAGTCATGTGACTTGTTCGTATCCGGACCGGTATCGTGGGCGGCGTGCCGGTCTCAACGGGAAAAGCCAAACGCAGCCGGGCCGACCAGCGGGAGGACACGCGCATCGCGATCCTCGACGCCACCGTGGCCAGCCTCGTCGAACACGGCCACGCGGCCACCTCGACCCGCGGCGTCGCCGAGCTCGCGGGGCTGAGTCAGGGTGCGGTGCAGCACTATTACCCGACCCGCGCCGCCCTGCTGGACGCGGCCATCCGGCGGCTGGCCGATCAGACCGCCCGGGCGGTGGTCGAAACCCATTCCGGGATAACGGGATCCGAACGCGAGCAGGTCGCCGAACTGGTCGACTCGCTGTGGGCGCTGGCGCAGGCGGCTCCGATCAGCGTGGGATTCGAATTCCTGACCGCCGCGCGCACCGATCCGGATATGGCCAGCACCGTAGCCGATCTCGTCGCCCATATCGAAACCACCGTGTTCTCGGTGGCGCGCCAGGTGCTCGGCGAGCTGGCCGACCGGCCGGGCGCCCGGGATTGGATGCGCATCACACTCATCACCGTCGCCGGCGTCCTGCTCACCACCTCGGTACCCGCGGCCTCCCGGCTCGTCCCGGAGTGGAGCACGGTCCGCAGCCACATCATGGCCAGCTTCGACATCTGGCGGGGCGGACTACCGCAACACCGCTGACCGGGACACGCCCTGTGAAACCCGGCAATCCGGGCCGGGCACTGGTCGAGAATGGGGCGGTCGCCCATCGAAAGGTCGTACCGCCGATGAAGAGCACCCGGATCGTCCTGGCCTCCCGCCCGACCGGCATGCCGGAGCAGGAGAACTTCCGCACCGAAACGGTGGAACTGCCGCCACCGCAGCCCGGTGAGGCGCTGCTCCAGACGCTCTATCTGTCGCTGGATCCCTATATGCGCGGGCGGATGAGCGATGCCCCGTCCTATGCGCCCCCGGTCGAGATCGACGAGACCATGTGCGGCGCGACGGTTTCGCGGGTGCTCGAATCCCAGGAACCCGCACTGCGACCCGGCGATTACGTGCTCGGGTACGGCGGCTGGCAGACCCATTCGGTGGAAAAGGCCCGATACCTGCGCAAGCTGGATCTGTCGGCCGCGCCACTCAGCACCGCACTCGGCGTGCTCGGCATGCCGGGCTTCACGGCCTACTCCGGCCTGCTCACCATCGGGCGGCCCGAACCCGGCGAAACCGTGGTCGTCGCGGCCGCCACCGGACCGGTCGGCGCGACGGTCGGCCAGATCGCCAGGATCAAGGGCGCCCGGGCGGTCGGCATCGCGGGCGGGCCGCAGAAGGTGGCACTGCTTCGCGAGAAGTTCGGTTTCGACGCCGCCGTCGACCACAAGGCCCCCGACTTCGTCGATCAGCTGGCGGCCGCGACGCCCGACGGCATCGACGTCTACTTCGAGAATGTGGGCGGGGCGGTGCTCGACGCCGTGCTCCCCCGCCTCAACAAGTTCGCGCGAATCCCGGTGTGCGGCTTGATCTCCGGCTACAACGCCACCGAACTTCCCCCCGGCCCGGACCGCCTGGGCATGCTCATGGGCCTCGTGTTGCGCAAGAGCCTCACCATTCGCGGGTTCATCCAGACCGAATTCCTCGATCAGGCAGGCGAGTTCTATCCCGACGCCGCGCGCTGGCTGGCCGACGGCCGCCTGACCTATCTCGAGGATGTCGTCGACGGCCTGGATCAGGCCGTCGACGCCTTCCGCGGACTGCTCACCGGGAAGAATCTCGGCAAGCTCGTCATCAAGGTGTCCGACTGACGGTGTCCGGCTAGGACTTCGGCAGCTCCACGCCGGTCGCCTCGGCCACATCGGCCAGCATCTGGCCGGCGGCCTGCACGCCGATGCCCGACATCCAGGTCTCGTCCGGAATCTCGACCACGCCATTGCCCTTCACCGCGCGCAGGTCCTTCCAGACCGGGCTGGTGGTGACGGCGTTCTTCTCGGTCTTGCCCGGATCGTCGATGGTGGCGACGAAGATGATGTCGGCGTCGGCCTGATCGATCTGCTCCGCGCTGACCTCGGTCATGATCTTCTTGGGGTCATTGGAGATCTGCGAGGCCGGGCGCGGCAGGCCGATATCGGCGAGCACCACGCCGCTGAAGGAGTTGCTCTGGTACAGGCGGGTCGGGCCGGCCAGGAAGCGGATCACCGAGACGGTGGGCAGGGCGCCGTTGTTCTTGGTCTTGATGGCCTCGCCCAGCGCGTGGGCGCGGGCCTCGTAGGCGCGCAGCGCGTCGGCGGCCTGCTGGTCCAGCCCGAGCGCCTTACCGTGCACGGCGAGATTGGCTTTCCAAGGGCCGCCGGTGGTTTCGGTGAAGACGGTGGGCGCGATGCCGGAGAGCTTGTCGTAGATCTTCTCGTGGCGGACCTTCGAGGACAGGATGAGATCCGGCTGCAGCGAGGCGATGCGCTCCAGATTCGGCTCCAGCAGCGGGCCCACATCGGTGACGTCGCCGAGCTTGTCGGCCAGGTAGTCCGGGAAGCCGCCCTTGGTCTTGGTGTGCGGAACCACCGCGCCGACCGGCTTGATGCCCAGCAGCGTGGTCGAATCCAGTTCCGCGGTATCGAGCACGACCACCCGCTGCGGCGCCTTGGGAATGGTCACCTGGCCCATGACGGTGTCGAGGGTGCGCGGGAAGCTGGCGGAATCGGCCGCCGACACCGGTGAATCGCCGGTGCTGGAGCCATTTCCGCAGGCCGCGATGCCGGACATGCCGACGGCGGCCGCGCAGATCGCGGCGGTGACGCGGGCGAATCCGCGCATGCGGAATCGGCGTGTGGACATGATCGTCCTCATTTCTCGTTGGGTGAAGCCACGTCACCCGGTGTGGGTGACGGTGTGGGGGGTCAGGCGGGGCTGAGTTCGGGACGGTGCCGGGCGGCGCGGCTGCGCGGAACGACAAGGGGGGTACCGGTTTCCGGATCCGGTATCACCCGGCAGTCGACGCCGAAGACGGTGCGCACGAGATCGGCGTCGAGCACCTCGGCGGGCGGCCCGGCGGCCGCGAGCCGGCCGTCGTGCAGGACGACGAGATGGTCGGCATAGCGCGCCGCCTGCCCGAGATCGTGCAGCACCATGATGACGGTGCGGCCCGCCTCGGCATGCAGCTCCGAGACCAGATCGAGCACATCGAGCTGGTGGCGCAGATCGAGGAAGGTGGTGGGCTCGTCGAGCAGCAGCAGCTCGGTGTCCTGCGCCAGAGCCAGTGCGATCCAAGCGCGTTGGCGCTGACCGCCGGAGAGCTGATCGACCTGCTGATCGCGCAGGCCGTCGGTTCCGGTGCGGCGCATGGCCTCCTCGACGGCCGCCTGATCCACTTCCGACCACGGCCGCAGCATGCGCTGATGCGGATAGCGGCCCAGCCGGACCAGCGCCTCCACGGTGATCGCCTCGGGCGTAATGGGTTGCTGCGGCAGCAATCCCAGCCGCAGGGCGAGGGCGCGCGCCGACATCCGGTGCAGGTCCGCGCCATCCAGGGTCACGGTGCCGCCGGAAGGGCGCAGCAGCCGCGACAGCGCGCGCAGCAGCGTCGATTTGCCGCAGGCATTGGGTCCGACGATGGCGGTGACCGCGCCGCCCGGCAGTTCCAGGTCCAGCCCGTCGATGATCGCCCGGTCGCCGTAGTGCAGCGCCAGATCCTTGGTGGCCAGCACATTGTCGCTCACGATGTCCTCCGATGGGCCGGGCCGCTCTCGCGCAGCATGAGATACAGCAGCCACGGCGCGCCGACCGTGGCGGTGACGACGCCCACCGGCACCCCGCCGGGCAGCACGTGTTGCGCCAATTGATCGCAGCCCACCAGCAGAGTCGCCCCCATGAGCCCGGTGACGGCCATGGTGGCGGCGGTGGGCGGGCCGACCAGCAGGCGCACCAGTTGCGGAACGGCCAGGGCCACGAAGGCGATCGGGCCGGTGAGGGCCGCCGCCAGCGAGGCCAGCACCACGGCCGTCACCAGCAGCCGCAGCCGGGCCCGGGACGCGGAAATGCCGAGCACGCCCGCCGATTCGTCGCCGAGATCGAGGGCCGCGAGGGTGCGGTACTGGAGGAACAGCAGCGCGATCACCAGCACGCAGGCGATGGCGGCGCCCGCCACCTCGGTCCAGGTGCGCCCGTAGAGCGAGCCGGTGGTCCACTGTTTGGCCGCGCTCGCCAGCTCCGCCGGGAAGCGCACGATGAAAAGGTTCACCGCGGCCTGCAATCCGGCCTGGACAGCGAGGCCCACCACGATCAGTCGGGTGATCGGCAGCCCGGCCCGGCCGAGCACGCCGAGCAGCAGCGCGGCGAACAGGCCGCCGCCGACCGCCCCGAAGGGCACCAGGGTCTGCCCGGCGCCGAGGGCCAGCACCGCGACCGCGCCCACCGAGGAGCCGCCGGTAACACCGATGACATCCGGTGAGGCAAGGGGATTGCGCAGCAGCCGTTGCAGCACCGAACCGGCGATGGCCAGCGCGGCGCCGGCGACCACACCGGCCGCCAGCCGGGGCATCCGGAACTCCTGGACGACGAAAACGTCACCGGCGTCGCCGAATCCGAAGGCGGCCCGCAGCGCGGCGCCCACCGGCATGTTCATTTCGCCGGAGGTCAGCGCGATCGCGGTGAGGGTCACCAGGGCGATCACCAGGGCGGCGCCCAGCGCCATCGTGCGCCGTCGCCGCCGGGCCGTCGTGGTCGGCGCGCCGGTGCGCGGCGTCGCGCTGCCGCGGAACGGTTTTCGCGGTCCCCGCTCGACGGTTGCGAGAGCGCTCATCGCGCCCTCCCCCGCTTGGCGAGCACGACCAGCAGCGGCGCGCCGAGGAAGGCGGTGAGAATGCCGACCTCCACCTCCGAGGGCCGCGCGATGACCCGGCCGAGGATATCGGCCGAGAGCAGCAGCAGCGGACCCGCGATCAGGCAGCCGGGGATGAGCAGGCGATGATCGTTGCCCACCGCCAGGCGCACCAGATGCGGTGCGGCCAAACCGATGAATGCGATCGGCCCGGCGATGGCGACCGCCGAACCGGCGAGCAGCACCACCGCCACCATGCCGGCGAACCGGATCCGCGCCACCGGCACGCCGAGCGCTTGGGCCGATTCGTCGCCCAGCGCCAACGCGTTCAGCGCGGGCCCCAGCGCCAGTCCCACGAGGGCGCCGATGATCAGCGTGGGCAGCATGGGCACCAGCACATCGAAGTTGCGTTCCGAGATGGAACCGGCCAGCCAGAAGCGCGCCTCGTCCAGGGTGCGCTCGCTGAACAGCATGACCGCCGAGGTCCACGACACCAACACCAGTTGCAGCACCGTGCCGCCGAGCACCAGGCGCACCGGATCGAGATCGCCGGAGCGCCGGCCGAGCGCGAGGGTGAACACCGCGGCGGCGGCCGCGCCCGCGAAGGCGAAGCCGATGTACTGCACCGGATGCGACAGCCCCAGCGCGAAAATCGCCACCACGACGGCGAATCCGGCCCCGGCATTGATGCCGAGGGTCACCGGCGCCGCCAACGGATTGCGGGTGATGCCCTGCACCACCGCGCCCGCCAGCCCGAGCGCCGCGCCGACGGCAATACCGACCACCGTCCGCGGCAGCCGCATTCCGGTGATGACCAACGCGTCGCGGCTGTGGTCATCACCGAACAGCGCTCCGAGCACCGTCGAGACGGGCACCGACCGCGTCCCGAGGGCCAGGCTCAGCACGACCACGACCAGCAGTGCGAGCAATCCGATGCCGAGCAACGGTATTCGTCTGCGCACGGCACGGGTACGTGTCGCGTCAACCAAAGTCACGAGCCGACAGCTTAGGTTAGGCGGGCCTAAGTCTGTCAAGCCGCTGGTTCACCCCGCGCCCGCCGAGTGGGCTATCTCATCGACCCCACATACGGCCGCAATCCGAGGGCGATATCCACACACGCCGCGAGCAGCACATCCCGCTCGGTCCGGTCGAGCGCGTGCCCGATCACCAACCGCGTCCCGAGAACAGGGGCCCGCAGCGGCGGCCCCGTCCGATCCCACCAGAGAAAGGTGTCCCCCGCCCCATTGGCGAGCCGCCCCGCCGACCACCCCGCCACCGTGCGCACCACATCCAGCCGCCCGGCCTCCTCGCCCATTCGATCCAGCACCAGCAGATGGAACAGATCATCGGTATCCCGATGCTCCGGATCCGGCACGAAGTGGAAAAGCGTTCCCGCCGTGGCCCCCACGGCCGTGGAGGTCTCGGCCCGCACGATCTTCCCGATGGCCGCCCCATCCCCCCGCGACACCACAGTGGGCGTTTCCCGATGCGAGTCCACCCACACCACCGACCCGTCCGTATAGGTCAGCAGATGCCGCCCCACCCCCACGTTCTGCAACCCGAACAAGATCGCCGCCCGCGCCCCCACCCCGTTCCCCGCCCCCTGCACCCCCACCGCCAACGGCTCGTCCGGCCCCACGGAAAACATGATGCGCAGGGCCCTGGAAGCGCCCAATCCAGGCGCCACCCGCCCCTCGATCATCATCGAGTCGTCCCGGCGGTCAGACATGCGTCAGATGGTAGGCCCGAACCCTTTCCCACAAGCCGACTTTCGCCATGCCAAACCTCCCGCCCGGCATGCCGCCCCCGGCCACGCCGCACCAACCGCCCCGCGACAGGCTCCCGCCCCGCCACGCCATCACACGCCACACGCCGCCGACATGGACAGCCGATCACCGGGAACTGGTGGCGGCATTGTGCGAGTAGCCCCCGCCACCAGTTCCCGGTCGATGCCTTTTCACACCGAACCGGCCCGCTCCACACCGAACGCACCCATGCACGACCACCCTGTGCACGCGCATGTCACCAGTCATCCCGTCGTCATCCCGGCATGCTTTTGGCCGGGATCCGCCCTGGCAGGCTGTGGATTCCGGCCAAAAGCGCGCCGGAATGACGTGGGCGACGAAGGTGACGAGGGTATTGCTCGCGAAGTCACGTGTGCACCCTGGTCACATCGCACACGGCCCGGTGGTCGCCGGCCGATTCCGCCCATGGCGAAGGGCTCGCGGTCCGGGGTGGGCCGCGAGCCCTTGCCGATCAGGGGCGTCAGTGTGCGATGACGCCGCTGATCTCGTTCACCGCGCCGGGCAGGGCGACGGTGGCCGTGATGGTGCCGGAGGTCAGGTCGACCTTGTGCACCTTGTTGGTCGCAGGTTCGGTGACATAGGCGTTGTTGTCGCGGACGAACAGGGCCGGGCGCGGGGACTGCCACTTCAGCGGCTCTTCCCAGGAGCCGATGACCGGGATGGTGCGGGTGACGGTTCCGGCTCCGGGGTCGATGACGTGGATCTTGCCGTCGGTGCCCAGGACCAGGGCTTCGCCGGCGGGGCCGCGACCGAGGGAGCGGAAGGTGTAGCTGGCTCCGCCGAGGTCGACCAGGCGCAGGGTGCCGGTGCGGGTATCGATCAGGGAGACCTGCCGGGGGCGTTCCAGTTCGGCGTCCTTGTCCTGCTTGTAGTCGCCGAGGACGATCGGGGAGATCTCGGTGCCGGCCTGGTTGCCGATGCGGCCGTAGGCGGTCGGACTGGTGACCTTGGTGATCTTGCCGTCGCGGTAGATGAGGGCGCCGGTCTGGCAGCCGACCACGATGGCCTCATCGGCGGCAATGGTTTCGCCGTGCACGCCGGGGCAGTCCTCGTTGCGGGCGATCTCCTTGCGGTCCTTGTCCAGAACCGCGATGCCGGTGCGCTTCTCCTCGGTGCCGAGGGTCACGAGCAGATTCCCGTTGGCGAGCTGCACGGCGACGCCGTGGTGGGGCGCGGCGGACTTGTAGGTGTCGGTCGGCGGCTTGCCGTCCTCGAGCGCGGCCGGGTCGAAGATGGTGACCTCGCCGCTGCCGTCGGCGAACAGCACGGTCTTGCCGGCATGGCGCACCACGTGTCCGGGCTTGGCGGCCGGGAATTCGATATCGGTGAATTCGCCGTGCACCGCGTCGAGCACCTTGAAGCCCTCGCCGTGGGTGACCATGACGTGGTGGTCGTCGCCGGCGGGGTTGAGGCGGTTGAAGCCGTCCAGCTTCAGGTCGGCCGCCTGGGCGAGGGTATCGCCGTCGAGCAGGAAGACGCCGCCGTCATAGGTGACCGCGAGCGGATTCGAGATCTCCTGGTGCCCGGACTCGTGGCCGGACTTGGAATCGTCTGCGCCACAACCGGTCACGGCCAGCAGGACGGTGGCGAGACCGGCCGCCGCCGTGGTGGCGTGCGAACGTAGTTGCATGTGCTGCTCCATCTCTCGTGCCCTCACGGCACACTTCAGGGTTTGGGCGCGGTGAGACCGCGCACGATGGCGTCGGTATTGGCGCGCATCATGTCGAGGTAGGTGCCGGCCCCGCCGCCGGGCGCGGTGAGCGACTCCGTGTGCAGGGCGATGACTTTCACGTGCAGCCCGACCTGATCGGCCAGCACCCGCGCGAGCTTGTCGGGCTGGGAGGAGTCGGCGAAGACCGCGTTCACCCCGGCCGCGCGAACGGCGTCGGCCAATCCGGCGAGATCGGTGGCGCTGGGCGAGGCCAGGGTGGTCCCGCTGGGGATGACGGCGCCAATCACGTCGAAACCGAATCGCTGTGCCAGATAACCGAATACGTGATGATTGGTGACCAGTTTGCGTTTCTCGGGCGCGATGGCGGCGAAGCGCTCGGTCATCCAGGTGGTGAGCTGGTCGATCTCGCCCAGGTAGCGGTCGGCATTGGCGCGCACCGCGGCGGCGTCGATACCGTTAATGCGGTCGACGACCTCGTCGCGGATCACCTCGACCGCGCGCCGCACCCGGACCGGGTCGGTCCAGAAGTGCGGGTCGGCGGTGGCCGCGTTCTCGATGGCCCGGTAGTTGATCGGATCGACGTGTTCACCGACGGCCAGCGTCGGTACACCCGCATCCGCGGCGGCGGCCACCGCGCGCCCGGCGCCCTCTTCGAGCCCGAGCCCGTTGTGCACCACCAGCCCGGCGCGTTCCAGTCCGGCGGCCTGCTGCGCGGTGAGCGCGAACTGGTGCGGATCGGCGTCGGGCGGCATGAGCACCGTCACCTCGGCCGCGGCGCCGACGATCGCCTTGGTGATGTCGCCGAGAATATTCGTGGTGACCATGATTTCGCCGCCGCGCCCGTCGCCGCCCGAACACGCGGTCAGCGACAGGGTCAGGGTGAGCGCCGCCAGGACGACTCTGATCGCGGTGCTCATCGGCCCGTCTCCACCAGGTAGCTCGGCGTGCTCTCGACCGGGAGCGTGCGGGCGGCACGCAGGTTGTCGCGGTAGTCGATCTCGTGCACGACCCGGGCTCGCGGGTCGTTGACGTAGGCGCGATTGGTGTCGATCTCGATCACCGGCGCGCTGCCGTCGGGAACGGGTCCGGACAGCACCGGCAATCGGCCGGTCGGCGCTCCCGTCGCGGGGTCGTAGCCGTGCAGGACGCCGTCGCGGGTCAGCACCAGCAGCGCGGACCCTTCACCGGCCGTATTCGCCGACACCGCCGGGCCGGATTCCACCAAAGTCCATGTCCTGGCGCGGATATCGAGCACCCACACGCCGCGCGCGCCCGCCGGAGCGACCAGCGTGGTGCTGCCCGGCCGGTGCGCGAAAGCGGCGGCGCGCTCGCCGTCCGGAACCGGTTGCGGATACGGGATCTTGGCCGCCGCGAAACCGTCCTCGGTGTGCGAGACCACGAGCGCCCCATCGGCGCAACCGAACACGACCCCTCGTCGCGTGACCGCCGATCCACGCGGGACCGGGCAGGATTCGCCCAGGGCACGCACGGCCGCGTCGTCACGGTCGCGGATCTCCGCCCGGCCCGAATCCGTCCGGACCACCACGAGTTTCTCGGCGTAGGGCACGACGAGACCGTCGACCACCCGCTTCTCGACAACCTGGCCCGCATCCAGCGCGACCCGATCCAGCAGCGCCGTCCGAGCGCCGAACTGCACGGCGGTCAGCGCCACATCACCGTGCACCGCGGTCACCCCGGTGCGGGCGAGCGTGCCGATCTCCCGGGGCGTCGTGCGGTAGTAATGCATGTGATCGCCGTGATCGACCACCCACGCGCCGGCATCCACCACATGCACGCGCGCACCCGCGCTGACATAGGCGTACCGGTTGTCACGGGCAATGCCCTCCACACCCGGCAGCGCGCCGAGGTCGGTGACCTGCTCGGTGATCAGATCGAGGATCTGGATCCGCCCGGTTTCCTTGTCGGCCAGCGTGACTCGCGGCTGTTCCTCCGCCGCCTCCGCCGCACCGGGCACATACCCGTGCGGCACGTCCTCGGCCTTCTCCTCCTCGGCCGGGCCGCAGCCGGCCAGCGGCAGCACGATCGCCGCAATGGACAGCGCGACAACGGTATTCACCCCTCCCCCGCACAACCGCACGCGCTCGCGCAGCCAGGCGGCGATCATGGAGACGAAGAACAGCCCGACCGCGATCACCGCGATACTCGCCCCGGCCGCCGTCCCGGCATGCCAGGACACCAGCAGTCCGGCCACGGTCGAAAAGCACCCGAGCGCGCCCGCCAGCGCCATGATCACCGGAATCCGGTTGGCCCACACCGCGGCTGACGCGGGCGGCGCGATGAGCAACCCGAACACCAGCAGTGTCCCGACCAGATGGAACGACGCCACAATGGCGAGCGTCACCAGCCCCAGCAGCGCCGCATGCGCCAGTTGCGGCCGCAGTCCGAGCGTGTGCGCCTTGCGCGCATCGAAGGCCAGCGCCACGAAAGCCCGATGCCCCAGCACCGCGATCACCCCGGCCAGCACCACCGCGACCGCCAGATACACCAGGTCCCGCGTCCGGATGGCCAGCACGTCCCCGAACAGGAACCCGGTCACATCCACCGCGAACGATCCGGACCGCGACACGATCAGCACACCCAGCGACAGCATCCCCACGAACAGCAAGCCGATGGAGGTGTCCGGCGAGAACCGCGGATTGCGTCCCAGCGCCGACACCCCCCACGCCATGGCCGCCGCACTGAAAGCCGCCCCCAGCAACAGATTCCCGCCCAGCAGCGAGGCCAGCGCCACTCCCGGCAGCATCCCGTGCGCCATGGCGTCCCCCAGAAATGCCATGCCCCGCACCACAACCCATGTTCCGGCAATGGCGCAGACGCAGGAAACGAGCAGACCACCCCACAGCGCGCGCTGCACGAAACCGACCTCGAAGGGGGTCATGAGCCATTCCATGGGCCGGGACGATATATTGAAAATGAATTTCAATACAAGTGAGGTGATGAGGTGCACAACCGGACAAACCCGGCACTACGAATCCACCGGATGTGCGCCGCCTACGCGGGCCGCACCGTACTGCACGAGGTCACGGCCGAGATTCCGGCCGGCCGGGTGACGGCCGTGGTGGGCCCGAACGGATCGGGCAAATCCACCTTGCTCAGCACGCTCGCCGGGGTCATCACCCCCACGTCCGGGACGATCGAACATGCCGGAAGCCGCCGACCGGCATTGGCCGTCCAACAGGCCAGCGTTCCGCCGACGCTGCCGATCACCGTCCGCGAGACCGTGGCCATGGGCCGCTGGGCCGAGCGCGGGCCGTGGCGGCGGCTGACCCGGGCCGACAAGGCCATCGTGAACCACTGCCTGGAGCGCATGAACATCGCCGATCTCGCGCACCGCCCCCTGACCGCGCTGTCGGGCGGCCAGCGTCAACGCGCCTTGCTCGCACAGGCTCTCGCCCAGGAATCGGACCTGCTGCTGCTCGACGAACCGGCCACCGGACTCGATGCGGATGCCCAGCGCGAGATCGCGGCGGCCCTGCACGCGGCCGCCGCGAGCGGCGTCACCGTCGTGCACGCCACCCACGATCGCGAGGCCGCGCTGCGCGCCCACCACCGGCTGACCCTGCGCGACGGCCGGCTCACGGAATCCGACGAACCGACCGCGGATCAGCGGCTCCGGGAAGGCACGCAGGTGCCGTGAAACCCATTGCGGCAGTTCCGTCCGTTTCGATGCGCAAGCGCCGGACGCGGACCGTAGGCGCCCGGCACCTACTCCGTATCCCGGTCCTGGAGTAGCGAATTCGCGAGCACGGCTACCGGTTGCCGGGCGACCCGGCCGTGTCCGGGCACCAGGATCTCGGCATCGTAGGCGGCGAGGGAGCGGGCCGCGGCGCGGGCGCCCTCCTCGTCGTGATTGAACACCGTGGGCAGCACCTGCGGCCCGTCGTGCGCCGCGATGGGGTGCCCGGTCACCAGGGTGTCACCGCTGAAAAGCACCTTCTCCGAAGGCATCAGGTAGGCGGTGTGACCGATGGTGTGGCCCGGCGTCGGAATGGCGACGAAGCCGCCGGGCAGCTGCGCCAGCACCGATTCCTCGGCGGCGGTGGCCGTCGGCACCTTGGTGGTGAGCCCGCCCTTGACCGCCCATGCGGTCTGCATCACCCATTTGGCCCCGCCCGGAACGAACAGCTGCTCGAGCATCTCGACGGGGGTGATCTGCTGCTGGAAGTCGCGGTGCGCGTGCGGAACCTCGGCCGCCCCGGTGTAGACGGGCATGCCGACCGTCTCGACCAGCAGCGGAATCCCGCCCATGTGATCGAGATGCGCGTGGGTCAGCAGCACCGCCGCGATATCGGCGATGTCGTGCCCGATCTGCCGCACCGAGGCGAGCACATCGTGTGCGTCGGAGGGGTATCCGGCGTCGACGACCGTCACTCCGGAATCACCGGTCACCAAGGCCCAGTTCACATTCGTCCCGGCGACGGCGTACACCGACTCCGATACCTGCTCGATCCGCATTGTCACGCCCTAGAGTCGAATCCTGCCCGCTCGTACTCCGAACAGGATAGGTCGGCGGCGGCGCGCCGAATAACCTTGCGATCGAGCGCGTATCACTCAGGCCAGTGCGAAGGTGAGCAACCGGGCGGGTCCGCCCGGCTCCCGCGACCACGAGTAGCCGAACCACACGCCCGGCGTGATCTCCCGAATCTCGTCGTACAGTTGCGGACTCGGCGACGGCCGATAGTCCAGCACCCAGGCCGGGCCGCCGTCCAGCAATGCCGGACCGCGGTACACGTCGGCGGGCCAGCCCTCGATTCCGGCTCCGGTGATCCGGTTCATCAGATAGCCGCCGTCGGGGCCGGTGTAGAAGGTCTTGCCGATCCAGAGCGCCGGCGCCCACGCCTGCATGTCGACCGGCCGGATGACCCACCCGTTCTTCACGCCCACGGGCACCGCGCCGGGCGAGGCATCGCGGAAGAGGGCGTCCTGCTGCGCCGGATTGCACCGGAAGCGCAGGGAATCGATGGTCGCCGCCGGATTCCCGCTGTACAGCACGCAGCCGCCGCCGTAATCGGCGTCGGCATGAGCGGCGGGCGTGGCCAGTGGGCCGAGCGCGAGTGCGGCCCCGAGTCCCGCGGCAGCGATCCACCGCACCGGGGCAGAGAGACGAGCTTTTCGACTGGTACGCATCTGGGGCCTCCAGGGACAACCCCGACCTACCCGCGATGCTAGTTCGCTATCAGTTGACCGCCTCGAACCGTCACCAAACCGCAACTACTCGGCAAACTGACCGTCCGGCACCCGCCGCACGGCAGCACGCCGACCGGCATCGAGAATCCGCCCGTCGCCTCGGGGCGCCGGGCGGATTCGGGCGTCCTGCTCAGAGCAGCCAGGGGTTGGCGGAGCAGGTCAGGGTGGGGTGGGCCACCGGGTCGAGGGCGTTCAGCGCGATGGACAATCCCCGCGGGGAGTAGACCATCGAGTTGTGGTCGGAGGTGTCCTGGCCGCAACCGTCCTGCAACAGAACGTCGTTCACGGTCGCGCCGGGCCCGGCGTCCAGGTAGGTGCGGCTGTACGGGCTGGACACCTCGTCGTACTGGTCGGCCACAATGGTGTAGTCGATGCCGGGCATGGTGTCGCCGTCCGCATTGAGCCTGGTGAGCAGCGGCGATCCGATGAGCTGCTCGACACCCGCCTGGCCGATGAGGTCCGCGGTCGGGTTGGTCAGATCCACGCCCAGGGCGCCGCCCAGCGGGCCGAGCAGACTGCCCAGACCACTGAGGGTGGTGCCGTGATTCGTTGCGCCATAGGTGATCACGTGATTCACCTTGTTGCGCGACGGGTCGCCGGCATCCGCGCCGCCGTGGAATTTCAGGTACTCGCGGATCACCACGCCGCCCTGGGAGTGGCCGATGGTGTCGACCTGGCTCGCGCCGGTGGCGGCCAGCACCCGGTCGACGAAGGCGGCCAGCTGGCCCGCGGACTCGTCGATATCGCCGGTGGCGCCGATGGTGGGCTGCACCAGTCCGGCTCCGGGCGCATTGGCGCGACCGTAGTTGAAGGTGAACACGCAGTACCCCGCCTTGGCCAGCTCCGGCGACATGTACGAGTACGCGCCGAACGCGCTGGCCCAGGTGCCGTGCACGAGCACGACCGGGCGGGGATGGGCCGCATCGGGCTTGCAGTCCCAGTTGTTGGATCCCTGCGGCGCCGCGTCGGGATTGGCGAGCCCGTAGACGAAGGCCGCCGCCTCGTCGGTCAGCTCGGGCCCGTAGCCGACGGTGTCGGAGGAATGCGTGTCCGCCGCCGGGCCGGGATCGGCGACGGCGACCCCGGTGGTCAATGCCGCGGCGATGAACGCGGCTGCCGTGACCACTGCCGCGCGGCGCGGCGAACGCAGGATTCTGTTCATTTCGAGCTGCTCCCTGGAGCGAGAGTGCTATGGGCACACAGTGAATGGGATCGGCTGCCGCACCACCTCGTGCGATCAGCTGAGGCAAACGCTAGAACTCATTTGCCGAAAATTCGCCGTGTGCACTGTCACGCCGAGAGAGGAAAGCCCGGCCGCCGAACAGGAACGGCCGGTCGCCGCAGGGAAAAACTGAGTCGGCTCAGATTTCGGTCATAGTTTGTTCACCTGCGATTTCCTTCGTTCGACCATGCCGAATCTCAGCCGTTGTGCGCCGCGCCCGCACCCCGCGATTCGGCCAGCACCGTGAAATGCCGGACGGTGCCGGACAGGCCCGGGAGCTCGGCGGGCGGCGTCCAGGTCCGGAAATCGTCGTGGCTGTCGCTGTAGAAATACTTGCCGTCGTTGTAGGCGTCGAAGAAGATGCGCCAGCCCCCGTCCGGCAATCGGATGACGGACTGCCCCTCGCGCGGCGTCCCCCATCCGGCCCAATCATCGGTCTGCACAAAGGAATACCGGCCGGCGAGCTGCTCGGCCACGGCGAGCTCCAGATACTTGGTGCTCTCGTTCTTGGTGAAGGCGTAATACTTGCCCAGGTGATGCACCACGGTGGTGTCGATATAGCCGTAGCTCACCTCGTCCTTCGCCGCCAGCCCCGCCATCGGCGTGAGCGGCGTCCACGACCGCAGCTCGGCATCGGTGGCCGTCATCAGGTGCGGGGTGAACCGATACCCGTCCGACAGCGAGACCACCACATTGATCTCCCCATTGGGGTCCGCGAACCATTCCGGAGCCCAGGTCGAGGTCACACCGGGCACCTTCACCTGATAGTCGTAGAGGTGCGTCCAGTTGATCCGGTCGTCACTGCGCGCGAACCCGATCGTCTGCCCTTCCCACCCGGTCGTATAGGTGAGGTAGAAACGCCCGTCCCGGTGCCGGATCAGGCTCGGATCCCGCAGCAATCCCCCCGGCGGCGTGTACGCCGGACCCCGCACCGGCAGGAATGTGGTGGCATCCGTGGATTCGTAGACATACAAATCGGTTTCACTGGCATTGGTGAATGCCGTCATGGTGTACCGCACGCTCGGCTCCACCGCCGGAGCGGCCGTCGGCGCCCCAGCCGCCCGTCCGGACACGAGAAAGGGCAATGGCAGCCCCGCCGCCAGAGCCAGCACGGATCTTCGGCTCAGTTCCACCCGTCGAATTATCCGGCGACCATTCGCCGAGAGATTGCCGACACACCGGACAACCTCCATTGCGACGTCGTCGCCAATCGTTTCCGAATATCCGCGATCACACTCTCCGGCAAGCCGATCGCCTCGCCCAGCTTCCGGTCCGACCATGCCGGATAGAAGGCGAGCGCGCGCTCGGCGGCGGCTTTGCGGTCGGAGGTGGTCAGTGGCAGGCCGTGCGCATTGTTCAGCTGCACCGCCAGCAGGAGCGCTTGACCATCGTCGCCGTCGAAGTAGACCGCGTCGATCCACTGCGCGCCGCAGGCTTGCGCCGCCCGCACCCGATGCAGGCCATCGATGACCGTCATCCGCGGGCGGTGCACGACTATCGGCGGCAGCGCCGCCGCGACATCCGAGAGTGCGTCGATATGCCGTCCGACTTCACCTGATTTCCGGACCATGCTCTCGATATGCAATCGGTACAAAGGAATTCGCACGAATGCCGAGGGAAGCGTATCGAGAACAGGGTGGTTCGCCGCCTGAGGGAGAGCCCTCCGCGTCTTCGCCCATCCGAGCATGACTGCCGTCCTCCTACGCCGAGCAGCCCTGCCACCCGGGCCAACGCCGTCAGCGTTGCGGGCAGGGCTTGTCAACGACGCGCCAGGCGGCATCACGGAGGATCACCGACAAGATTCCCGCTCACGCGGGTGCGTACCGGTCGCACTCTAATGATCCGGCGTCCCGCCTTCAAGCGAGCAAATCCATTGTTGTACTGCGTCTTTCACAGCCAGCGGCGGTGACCTGGGGTGCGGATTCAGCCGGTGTTACCAATCCGACAAACATTTCCGATGGTCTGTTTGCTGACCGCGCCGAATCACCCGTCAGCCGGCCTCCGGCCCGTCGGCTTCGCGGACCGTGACCAGCGCGGCGGTGGTGTACTGATCGAGCGCCATGAGGACGGCGCGGGCATGGACCGGTTTCCAGCCGCCGTCGAGTGTCCGGAGGCGAAGTCGCCCGGCGGTGCGGGTGTGGGCGAGGTCGCGGCTCATGGTCTTCGCCGCCGTGATGTCGTCCGGATGGATTGCCGGCTCGGGTTCCCCGGCCAGGGCCTGCCACGCGATCTCCGGCATGGCGGGCCCCATCCAGCGCAGCAGCCGCAAGGTGCGCAGGTCGACGATGGCCCGGAACTCGCCATCGGCCGCGGCCGCGTCGAGCACGCGGTGCTCGAGAATCACCGGCGGCGGCGCGGCGCTGATATCGGTCGCGTCGCCGATATCGTGGGTGACCCCGCGCAGGAGCACTTCGGATTCCCCTGTGGCACTGCGTTCTTCGAGCATCCGGCAGGAGAAGTGCGCCGCGCGCAGGGCCCCGTCGTCACGGCGGACGGTCCACACCGCCTGGTGTTCGGTGCCCGGCGCCGACCTGACCACCTTGGCCAGCGCGTCCGACTCGTCGCTATTGGTGATGACGCGGGTGAACACGCCCGCGATGGCGTGCTCACGGGCCCGCTGCTCCGGGGGTACGCCGTAGAGGTCCAGCAGATCGTCGGAGCGGGTGGACTTCGAGGTGGAAAGGTTGAAGTACCACGCCCCCACCGGATCTCGCGGCGGAACCTGCTCCTCGACCGGCCCCGACCACACCAGGATCGCGTGCATGCGCTCGGATGTGATCAGCCTCGGCACCGTCACGGTGCGGCGGCGCCCGTCATCGCTGAGCATCTCCACCGGCGCCAGCGTGTCGGCGGTCGCCGCTATTGCCCCACGAATCGTCGCCAGCGTCTCACGATGCCGGAAGAGCTGCGCCAGCGGAATGAATTTCCTTGGCGCACTGCCGAGTCCGATTACCGTGGGCTCGCCGCCGCCGAAGGTCTCGATCAGCAGCCACCGTGTGCCAGCCATCGCCGTATGCCCCTCTTATCCCCTGATCACAAGCCGAATCAGCCGCTCGTACTGACCGCCTGCCATCCGGGCGGCGGTATCGGCGAGGATCGCGTCGGGCCCTATCAGAACACGACTCCTCCCCTGTGCGATACCGCGCAGGATGATTCGCGCGGCCTGCTCCGGGTGGGTGCGTGCCACATGGCGGTCGAAACGAACCGCCGCCCGATGCGCGTCGACCCCCGCGGCCGACAGCGCCGACCACGCGATCCCGGTCTTCACCCCACCCGGATATACACAGGTCACAGCCACCTGGGGATGCTCACGCAGTTCCGACCGCAGCGACTCGGTGAATCCCCGGATCGCGAACTTGGCCGCGGTGTACGGTGCCGCCCCGCTGAGCCCGATCAGTCCGTACGCGGAGGAAAGATTCGCGATCCGCCCCCGCGACGACTGCACGACCGCCGGCAGGAACGCCTTCGTACTCGCCACTGTCGCACCGAAATTCGCCCGCATCACCGCATCGAAATCGGCCGGCGCCGACTCGGCCACACCACCGTAGTACAGCCGTCCCGCATTGTTGATCAGAAAATCCACCCCGCCGAACCGCCCGCCGACCTCCCCCGCCACCTCGCCCATTCGCGCGGCGTCGGCGGCATCGGCGACCAACCCGACACCCTCCCCGCCGCCGCGCCGCACCTCCTCCACCGCCTCCCCCAGCGCTTCCCCATCGATATCCACCAGCGCCACCGATGCCCCCGCCCGCGCCAGCCGCACCGCGAGCTCACGCCCGATCCCGGCCCCCGCCCCGGTGACAACCGCGATCCCGCCCGCATAAAAACTACGATCCATGCCGTCGAGTCTGCCCACCCACCCGGCTTCGCGCGACATACGCTCTGCGCCAACCCATCCCGATTGTCGGATACTCGCAGGCGGCCGGAACGATCCGGCCGCCTCCGAGCGGGAAAGCCGACGCCCGTCAGGAGAGTTTCAGGCTGCGCCCGATGATCTCCTTCATGATCTCGGTGGTGCCGCCGTAGATGGTCTGCACGCGGGCGTCCATGTAGGCCTTGGCGATCGGGTATTCGCGCATGTAACCGTAGCCGCCGTGCAGTTGCAGGCACTTGGTGATGAGGTCGAGTTGCTCCTCGGTGCTCCACATCTTGGCCATGGCGGCTTCCTCGGCGGTGAGCTTGTCCTGGTTGAGCAGTTCGATGCAGCGGTCGGTGAAGACGCGGACGGCGGTGGTCTTGGTGGCCAGTTCGGCCAGCACGAAGCGGGTGTTCTGCTGGGCGCCAATGGGTTTGCCGAAGGCCTTGCGGTCGCGGACGTACTGGATGGTGGTCTCCAGGCAGCCCTCCATGGCGGCGGCGGCCATGACGGCGATGGACAGGCGCTCCTGGGGCAGGTTCTGCATGAGGTGGATGAAGCCCTGGCCCTCGGTGCCGAGCAGATTCTTGCCGGGGACGCGGACATCGGTGAAGGACAGCTCCGCGGTGTCCTGCGCCTTGAGGCCGATCTTGTCCAGATTGCGGCCGCGTTCGAAGCCGGGCATGCCGCGTTCGACGACGAGCAGGGAGAAGCCCATCGCGCCCTTCTCGGGATCGGTCTGGGCGACCACGATGACGATATCGGCGTTGATGCCATTGGTAATGAAGGTCTTGGCGCCGTTGAGGATCCAGTCGTCGCCGTCGCGTACCGCGCGGGTCTTGATGCCCTGCAGATCCGAGCCGGTGCCGGGCTCGGTCATGGCGATGGCGGTGATGATCTCACCGGAGCAGAAGCCGGGCAGCCAGCGCGCCTTCTGCTCCTCGTTCGCCAGCTCCAGCAGGTACGGCGCGATGACATCGTTGTGCAGACCGAAGCCCAGGCCGGAGTACTGGCCCTTGGTGGTCTCCTCGGTGACGACGGCGTTGTAGCGGAAGTCCTTCACCCCGCCGCCGCCGAATTCCTCCGGCACGGCCATGCCGAGGAAGCCCTGCTTACCGGCCTCCAGCCACACCGCGCGATCGACGATGCCCGCCTTCTCCCACTCCTCGTGGTGGGGCGCCACATGCTGATCGAGAAACTTTCGGAACGACTCCCGGAAAAGATCGTGTTCGGGTTCGAAAAGAGTGCGCTCCACGCCAACCTCCTGAAGTGACCACATCGGCACATCGCCTATGCCCCATACCGTACACGGAACCCGAATGGTCGTTCACTTCGAATCACCGGAAACCGCCCCGAACTGGGAATCTTCTCGGGCCACCCACCCGGAACACCATCTGAACCCGAGTAAACCTACTCGATAGTCGGGAGGTATCGGAGGAGACGGCCGCGCCGACTCGCACGGGCGATGGCTCGGGGAGGCGTCAGGGTGATGTTCAGGGGCCGGATCCCCCCACAGGCGCATCGATGATCATCACGCAGCGCGATCACGCGCCGGTCCCGGTCCCGTAGCGTCGCGAATATGACTGGGAGCGAACGCAATACGGGAGACGAACGCACTGCCCACGGCCGGTTCGACCGGCGCCGGTTCCTGGCCGGGACCGCCGCGGTCCCGCTGGTCGTCGCGCTGGCGGCGTGCACGACGGACAGCGCGCCCGCACCGGCCACCGGCCCCGATCTGACGGGCATGGACCCGGCCGTCCGCCCGCAGGACGACCTGTACCGCAATGTCAACGGCGCCTGGCTGCGCGACTTCCAGCTGCCCCCGGACAAACCCTCCTACGGGGCCTTCGAGGAACTCGTCGACCACAACGAGCAGCGGTTGAGGACCGTGCTCGAATCCCTCTCCGAGGCCGCGCCCGGCACCGACGAGCAGCGGTTGCGCGATATCTACGAGGGCTTCCTGGACAGCGCCGCGCTCGACCGGGCGGGCATCGCGCCGCTGGCGGATCTGCTGGGCGAGATCGAGCAGGCGGGCACCCGCACCGACCTCGCGCGCATCGCCGGCGGGCTGACCACGCTCGGGGTTCCCGCGCCCTTCCAGCTGTGGATCTGGCCCGATCGCATGGATTCGACCCGGCATCGGCCGTCTCTGATGCAATCCGGACTCGGCCTGCCGGACGAGTCCTACTACCGGGAACCGCAGTACGCCGAACTGCGCGAGGCCTACCGCACCTATCTCGAGCGCATCGCCCAGGCGGCCGGGATACCCGCCGCAGACGAGGTCGCGGCCCGGACGCTGGAGTTGGAGACCCGCATCGCCGCCGGGCATGTGGACCTGCCGCGCTTGATCGAATCGCTGTCGTCGTATCACCCGTACGAGTGGCGGCAGCTGGCCGAGCTGGCGCCGGGATTCGAGTGGGACGCCTGGCTGTCCGGATTGACCGATCGCCCAGGGGATTTCGGCACCGTGATCGTGGACCAGCCCGGTTACGCCACCGTCCTCGCCCGCGTCTGGGCCGAGACCGATATCGCCGTCTGGCGGGACTACCTGCGGCTGCGGCTCATCGCGCGCTATGCGCCCGCCCTGGCGAAACCCTTCGCCGACGCCCACTTCGACTGCTACGACAAGGCCATGCACGGCACCCGGGAGCAGCCGGAGCGCTGGCGCGGGGCGGTCCGGATCGTGCGGGAGCGACTCGGCGACGCCCTCGGCCGCCAGTACGTGGACAAGTACTTCCCGGACAGCACCAAGAAGCTCGTCGAGGAGCTGGTGCGGGATCTGCTCGCCGCCTACCGGACCGCGCTGTCGGAGACGCCGTGGATGTCCGAGGCCACCCGTCGGGCCGCGGTCGCCAAGGTGGACAAGGTGGTCGCGGTGACCGGCCACCCGGAGCGATGGCGCGACTACTCCGGCCTGAGCGTGCCGCGCGACTCGCTCATCGCCGCCCTGCGCGCCGTCGACAGCCATGAATTCCGCTGGGAGCTGGGCAAACTCACCCGCCCCGCCGACCGCGCCGAATGGTCGATGATGACGCCCTCGGACGTGAACGCCAGCTACAGCTGGGAACTCAACCGAATTCTGCTGCCCGCGGGCATTCTGCAACCGCCGTTCTTCGATCCCGACGCCGAACCGGCCGTCAACTACGGCGGCATCGGCATGGTCATCGCCCACGAAATGGGCCACGGCTTCGACAGCGGCGGTTCGAAATACGATGCCGACGGCACCCTGCGCGACTGGTGGACGCCGCAGGACAAGGCCGCGTTCGAGGCCAAGACCAAACTGGTGATCGAGCAATACGATCCGCTCGTCCCGGAAGGGCTGACACCCGA
The DNA here is from genome assembly GCF_054655275.1 of Nocardia sp. IFM 10818. NCBI lineage: Bacteria > Bacillati > Actinomycetota > Actinomycetes > Mycobacteriales > Nocardiaceae > Nocardia > Nocardia sp. IFM 10818. The sequence continues at coordinate 2,822,360 of NZ_BAAHJH010000001.1, read as the reverse complement.
ACAGCACGTCGACGGCGAGCTCACCGTCACCGAGAACCTCGCCGATCTGCGCGGCCTCACCACCGCGCTGGCCGCATTCCGGCTGGCCGAACAGCGCCGCGGCGTGACCGATCCCGACTATCGCCCGCTGTTCCTCGCCTACGCCCGCATGTGGCGGCACGCCGCGACCGACGAATACACCGCCAGCATGGTGGCGCTGGACTCGCACTCCCCCGCCGAGTTCCGCGTCAATCAGGTGGCCCGCAATATGCCCGAGTTCCACACCGCGTTCGGAGTCCAGCCCGGCGACCGCATGTATCTGGCCCCCGACCTGCGCGTCACCATGTGATCGGGGGCCCGGGTCCTACCAGCCGACGGCGGACAGGGTGCGGCCCAGCAGGCTGCGCCCGCGGTCCTTGTCGCGCTCGGCGAGCAGGAAGTCGAGTTCGCCTTCGAGGGCCTTGCGGACCACCGATTGCAGTTCGAGCGCGGCCTCTTCCGGATCGGCCGCATCGCGCCACGGGCTGGTGTCGATGGGCGTGCCGAGGGAGTAGTAGAAGCGCTCGGGCTTGGGCAGCAGGGTGGGGCCGACGCCGCGAATGAGCGGGGGCGTGAGGTTGGCGCGCAGGCCCAGGCCGACGACGAGGCTGCGCAGCGGGCGCATGACCGGGTCGTCGCCGTCGAAGATGATGTCGTAGATATCGTCGCCGCCGATCATGGCGGTGGGCACGATGGGCGCACCGGTTTCGATGGCCATGCGGGCGAAGCCGGTGCGGCCCTCCCACAGCAGCTTGTACTTCTGGCCCTTGCCGCGCATGGCTTCCCGGCCGCCGCCGGGGAACACCGCCACGGCCTCGCCCTGCCGCAGCAGCGTGGTGCAGTTGTGCCGGTTGCCGCGCACGATTCCCAAGCGGTGCAGGGCATCTCGCAGGCCCGGCACGTCGATGAGCACGTTCTCGGCCAGCCCCCGCACCAGCCGATCGCGTCGGGCGAGCACCTCGGCCGCGAGCAGCGGCGCATCGGTGCCGCCGGCGAGGGTGTGATTGCCGACCAGCAGCACCGGACCGTCGGCCGGGATATTGTCCATGCCGTAGAAGCGCGGACTGAACCAGGCGCGCGAGGGCGCCGTCAGCACGGTGATGATGCGCCGATCGGTATCGGTCAACTCGACATGCAGCGGCGCGCCATCGGTGAGCCGCTGCGGAGTCTCATTTGCGGACGACGGATTGTCGGTTCGAGTCAAGACACACCCTCCCTGCACTGAATTCGATAACGGCATCGTAACGAAATTCAGTGCGGGGCACCGACTGTGGGTGGCGCAGCCTACTTGTGGGCTATCTCCCAGTCCGAATCCTCATTGAGGGCCTGGCGAATCCGGTCCTCCAGGTCCTGGCTCCACTCCGGCGGCGGGGCGACCGCCTCCCAGCCGTCCAGCACCAGCGTGCCGTAGCGGTGACCGTGGCCCGAGGGGACCTTCTGGGCGTGCGCGAGATCGGCGCTCACCTGCCAGAAGGTGACGATGGGCCACCAGCGCATGGACTTCGAGACATCGGGGCCGCGCGGTTCGGCGAGCCAATCGGGTTGTTCGAAAAGCAGATCCGGGGACCACCAGACAATGGGGTCCGAGGCGTGCTGCAAATAGACGATGCGCGGTTGCAGCCACGTGCTCGGCGGTCGCTCGAGATCCGCGGCGTCGGCGGCGAAGCGCACGATGAGGCCGTCGGCATAAATGGGGAGAATCTCCGGGGTACCCGGATCGCGGCGCACCTCGAGAGAACTCCAGATGCGATTGGAATTCGGCGGGCCGACCCACAGGACGCCGTCGACCAGCGAGCGAATATCGTCGAGGCCGGTGAAGGCGCCTTCCGAGCCTTGCGAACCCAGGCTTTCGCCGTAGACGAGCAGCTTCGGGCGGGCGTCCGGGGGCAATTGCGCCCAGCGGGCATGCACCGCGTGCACCAGCAGCCGGCCCGCCTCCGTGGCCTTGTTCTTGTCCGACAGGAAGGACAGGACGCTCGGGAGGTACGAATACTGGGTGGCGGCGATTGCGGTATTGCCGCCGTACATGAATTCGATGGCCTCGGCGGTGGTCGAATCCACCCAGCCGGTGCCGGTGGTGGTCACGAGTACCAGGACTTCGCGTTCGAATGCCTTGGTGCGGTCCAATTCGCGGACTACGAGATTGGCGATGTCCTCGGGGGTCGGGGCCGATTGCAGACCGGCGTAGACGCGGATCGGATCCAGTGCGGGTTTGCCGGTGACCTGTGCGATTCGTTCCTTGGTCGGGACGAAGGAGACGAACCAGCGGCCCTCCGAGCCCAGGGTGTCCCAGGGGGCGAGTGACTCGGGACTGCCCGACCGTTCGGGCAGCCGCGGCTGCTGCGCCGCCGCCGAGGTGTGACCGTTTCGCAGGCTGAACGCTGAATTGGCCGCGTCGAAGAATACTTTCACCAGGACGCCCTGGAACAGCAGGACGGCGGCCACGGCGACTATGACGACGGCGGTGGGTACCGCCACCACTCGCGGGAGGCGCCAGCGGATATTCAGGACCCGGATCGCCGACCGCAATGCCCAGCGCACCACGCGGAACAGGCCGACCACGAAGGCGACCGTCGCGGCCGCGATCAATTCGGTGCGGAGATATCCGGAGGTGGTGGTCGGGTCCATTCCCATGAGGACTTCGAGATCACGCTGCCAGCGGGCGGAGCGCGCCAGAATGATTGCGGCGCCCACGATGCAGCCGAGGACGATGACCGCCTTGATGGCATCGCGCACGCCTTGCGGCTGGTTCTCCAGAGCCGCCACCCGGGCGGGCGTCTCCGGCAGTCGCGGCCGGACCCACCGCCGGAAGGCCCACGCCAGGACACAGCCGACGCCGTATCCGATGGCGGCGGTGACGCCGCTGACCAGGCCCTGGAAGATCCAGCTGCGTGGCAGCAATGACGGGGAGACGGACCATGCGAAGAAGATGGCCGCTACCAGCAGGCCGAAGTAGTTCGGGCGCACGGCGGTCTCGGCGGCTCGCAGTGCCGCCAAGAGGCGAGCAGACAATGCGGGTTCAGCCATTAGGCGAGTGTTACCCGATATTTGCCGGTGGGAGGACAGTGACACACCACTGGAATCTGATCAGGGACGCTCGTGGCTGTGTTTAATTGCCTCCGCTTCGCTCCGGCGGGGTTCGGGGCCTGACAGTCTCGATTTTTCCCTCCCTCCGCGCACGCCGGAGCTCCTCCGCTTCGCTCCCCCGCTCCGACGCACGCTCCACTCAGTCCAAAATCGAGACGGCCCCGAACCCACACAGCGAGTGCACCAACTGTCATCCCTACAGTTAATAGACAGTTCGCCTGCGGCGGACCAACACACAAGCACACAAGCCGGAGACCCGACCAGCTGGTGACCCGGACCAGCCGACAATCGCACCGGCAGGCGACCACACCAACTCGCGACCACACCAACTCGCGACCGCACCCACTGGCGACCACACCGGCAGGCGACCACACCAACTCGCGACCGCACCCACTGGCGACCGCACCAGCAGGCGACCGCACCGGCAGGCGATCGGACCGACTGGTGACCGGACCGACTGGTGACCGGACGGGGTGGCGACCACACCAACTCGCGACCGCACCCGCTGGCGACCACACCGGCAGGCGACCACATCAGCCGGCGATCGGACCGGCAGGCGATCGGACCGGCAGGCTGGTGGGCCTCCACCTCGTGTGTTGCTTACTCGACCGGGTCCGATCCCGCGTGGGCGTACTCGGCCAGTGGGCCTGCCAGCGAGCGGGGGACGCGGGCGCGGACCAGGGTTCCGGACTCGTCGTGGTCGGAGCTGATGATGCGGCCGTCGGCGTGGATTCGGGCCAGCAGGTCGCCGCGGGTGTACGGCAGCAGGACGCTGACCTCGACGTCCAGGCCGCCCAGGACGTGGTCCAGGCGGTCGCGGAGTTCGTCGATGCCCTGACCGGTGCGGGCCGAGACGAAGACCGCGTCGGGGAGCCAGCCGCGGATCTCGGTGAGTTCCATGGGGTCCAGGGCGTCGATCTTGTTGACTACCAGGAGCTCCGGCGGGGCCTGGGTCTTGGTTTCGCGGAGGACGTCGGTGATGACCTCGCGCACGGCCTTGATCTGCTCGCCGGGGAGGGGGTCGGAGCCGTCGACGACATGCAGCAGCAGGTCGGCGCCGGTGACCTCTTCGAGGGTGGAGCGGAAGGCCTCGACCAGCTGCGTGGGCAGATGGCGGACGAAGCCGACGGTGTCGGTGAACACGACCTCGCGGCCGTCCTCCAGGGCGGACTTGCGGGTGGTCGGATCCAGGGTGGCGAACAGGGCGTCCTGCACCAGGATTCCGGCATTGGTCAGGGTGTTCATCAGGCTCGACTTGCCGGCATTGGTGTAGCCGACAATGGCGACCTGCGGAATACCGCTGGAGGTGCGGCGGGCGCGCTTGGTGTCGCGGGCCGTTTTCATCTCGCGGATTTCCCGGCGCAGCTTGGCCATTCGCTCGCGGATGCGGCGGCGGTCGGTCTCGATCTTCGTCTCACCGGGACCACGCAGACCCACACCGCCATTGCTGCCGGCACGACCACCGGCCTGCCGGGACATGGACTCACCCCAGCCGCGCAGGCGCGGCAGCATGTATTCCATCTGGGCCAGGGACACCTGGGCCTTGCCCTCACGCGAGGTGGCGTGCTGGGCGAAGATGTCCAGGATCAAGGCGGTACGGTCGATGACCTTGACCTTGACGACCTTTTCCAGCGCGTTGAGCTGGGCGGGGGTCAGTTCACCGTCGCAGATGACGGTGTCGGCTTCGGTGTCGAGGACCACGCCGCGCAGTTCGTCGGCCTTGCCGGAGCCGATGTAGGTGGCCGGATCGGGCTTGTCGCGGCGCTGGATCAGGGCATCGAGGACCTGGGAACCGGCGGTCTCGGCGAGCGCGGCCAGCTCGGACATGCTCGCCTCGGCCTGTGCGGCGGTGCCTTCGGTCCAGACGCCGACCAGCACGACTCGCTCCAGTCGCAGCTGCCGGTACTCGACCTCGGTGATATCGGTGAGTTCGGTGGACAGCCCGGCCACGCGGCGCAGCGAACTGCGCTCCTCGAGCTGCATTTCGCCGACCGTGGGCGCCGTGGACCAACCGGTCCCGGCGTCGTCCTCGAGCTCCTGGGCGGGAGTGAACTCGTACGTTTCTGATTTACTCATACGCCTCCATGGTCCCACGGACCAACGAGAAGGCGCATTCGGTTATTTCTGGGCGTGCCCGCTCAGGCGTCCTGCCACCATTTGGCGGCAATCCGGCCGGTGGCCACCAGCACCGAGGGGCCGCGCAGGAAGGCGGTGCCGTGCTCGATGCTCACCGTGACCTCACCGCCGGGGATGCGGACCTCCACGTGCCCGGTGTCGGCGGCCAGATCGAAGCCGTCGCGCAGCAGGGCTGCCGCCGCGGCGGCGACGGTTCCGGTTCCGCAGGAACGGGTTTCGCCGACGCCGCGCTCGTAGACGCGCATGTCCACGCCCTTGCGGCCGTCGGAGCCGACGGTCAGGGCGGTGAGGATCTCGACGTTCACGCCGTGCGGGAACAGGCTGTGGTCGAAGCCGGGCATGCGGGTCAGGTCCAGCGCCGCCAGCTCCTGCGGGGTGAGGGTGGGGTCCACGCAGGCCAGGTGCGGATTGCCGACATCGATGCCGACACCGGTGAACTGCCGGCCGTCGACCGCGGCGGTGGAATCGCCCAGCACCGTGACCGTGCCCATGGTGTTGGTGACCTCGCCGTGCACCGGATCGGCATGGTGGACGACCACCGGGCGGGCCCCGGCGCGGCTGCCGACGACGAACTCCGTGCGCTCTTCGAAACCGTTCGCCACCAGGTAGTGCGCGAACACGCGCAGCCCATTGCCGCACATCTCGGCGATGGAACCGTCGGCATTGCGGTAGTCCATGAACCAGTCCGAGGCGCTCACGCCCTCGGGAAGCGCTGCGATGGCACCGTTTTCGACCAGCGCCCCGGCGCGAGCCACCCGCAGCACGCCGTCGGCGCCGAGCCCGCGCTGGCGATCGCACAGCGCCGCCACCCGCGACTCGGTCAGCTCCAGCCACGCATCCGGATCCGGCAGAATCACGAAATCGTTCTGGGTGCCGTGCCCCTTGGTGAATTCGATATCCGCCGCGCGCTCGTTCTCCATAGTCCTCACCGTATCGCCCGGCGCTGCCGGGAAATCTCGTAGAGCGCCACCGCCGCCGAGGACGGCGCGCCCAGCGTGCCATCGGTCGGGATGCACACCAGCTCGTCGCACGCCTGCTGCCAGGCGGGGGCGAGCGTCTCACTGTCGTCGCCGAGGACCAGGACGGTGGCGCCGCCGAATTCGAAATCGTCGAGGGCGATACCGCCGTGGTCGTCACTGCCGACGATACGGGTGTCGATACCGCGGCCGCGCTGGCGGTCCCGGAACGCGCTCACCTGCGCGGGACCGGAGGCGCGCAGGATGGGGACGGCGAACAGCGCGCCATCGGAGACGCGTACGCACTGCGGGTCGTAATGGTCGGCGCCGGCACCGGTGATGATCACCCCGCCCGCGCCGAAGGCGACCGCGGAACGGATGAGCGCGCCCAGGCCCGCGGCCGAGGCGGGCCGGTCGATGACCACGACCGTGGGCGGCTCTTCCGGTGCGCCGGGGGCGAAGTCGTCGAGTTCCGCGCGCCGGGTCATGGCCACGGCCACCAGTTCCGGCACCGGCTCGGCGGGTTCGGACAGCTCGGCCATGACCTCGGGCACCAGCCCGACGCGGGGCACGCCGCTGGAGTCCAGGATCTCCCTTGCCCACGCCGACGGCTCGGGCGTGCCCAGCCGGTAGACGAGGGTTTCCAGCGGCCACCGGTATTCCAGCGCCCGGGTGATGGGCCGCCTGCCGTGCACCAGGAACCGTTGATCGCGGAGGCGTTTGGCCCGGCTGTTCAGATATGCCTGCCAAACCTGGACCGAGGCGGTGTTCGAGCGGCGTGCCACTGCGCGGATGTCCTATTCGTCCCTCGTCGTCGAGGAGCCGATGAGCGCCAGCGCCGTCTCCGCCAGCTCGGGATCGGCGCCGTCCACCCATCGCACCCGCTGATCCCGGCGGAACCACGAGCGCTGTCGTCGAACATAGCGCCGTGTGCCGATGAAGGTGCGCTCCTGTGCTTCGTTCAGGTCGTATTCGTTATCGAAGTGGGCGAGGACTTGTGCGTAACCGATAGCGCGACGGGCGGTTTGGCCTTCCAGCAAGCCCTGGCCGATGAGCGTGCGCACCTCGTCGAGCAGACCGGATTCGAACATCTTCGCGGTGCGCAGTTCGATGCGGGCATCGAGTTCGGCGGTCTCGCGGTCGACGCCGACAATGACCGTGCCCCAGCGGGGTTCGCCGATCTGGGGGGCGGAGGCGGCGAAGGGCTTGCCGGTCAGCTCGACCACCTCGAGGGCGCGCACCATGCGGCGGCCGTCGGTGGGGAGGATGGTGGCGGCGGCGACCGGATCGGCCTGCTTCAGCGCCTCGTGGACGATCACCACACCGCGCTCGGCGAGCAGCGCCTCCCATTTGGCGCGCACGGCGGGGTCGGTGGCCGGGAAGTCCCAATCATCCAGCAGCGCTTGCACGTACATCATGGAGCCGCCGACGATGACGGGCGTGTGACCGCGCGCCATGATCGCCTCCACATCGGCGCGGGCGGCGGCCTGATACGCGGCGACGGTGGCGGTCTCGGTGACATCGAGGACGTCGAGCTGGTGATGCGGAATGCCGCGGCGTTCGGAGACCGGGAGTTTCGCGGTGCCGATGTCCATGCCGCGATACAGCTGCATGGCGTCGATGTTCACGATCTCGCCGTGCAGGCGTTCGGCCAGATCCAGGGCCAGATCCGACTTTCCGGTGGCGGTGGGGCCGACCACCGCGACGGGGGTGGTCACGCCGCGCCTCCCGGACGCCACACGCTCACGTGGTAGCCGACGCCGAAGGGGGCTGCGGCATAGAGGGTTTCGACCTGCGGATCGGCGGCATCGGCGTCGAAGAGCCCGGCCAGGATCTGATAGGCGGGGCGGCCCGCCACAGCCAGTTCCGCGCACAGTCGGGGATCCAGGGCCGCGAGGGCCCGCCGGTCCCCCGCCGTCAGCGCCCGGTCGATCTCCGCCTGCACGGACTCGGCGCGCTCGTCGAAGTAGCGCGGGGCCTTGAGCGACAGGGTCGCCGCGCCGTCGCCGACGACGAGCACCGCGCACGGCTCGGTCTCGGCATCGAGTTCGCCACGCAGCCGCGCGCCGAAGGTCAGGCAGTCCGCGGGCGAGGTCGCGGCGTCGATCAGGCGTGCCTCGGCGACAGCGTCCGGGGCGACCTGCTCACGCAACCACCCGGCGATCAGCACCGGCAGCGGCAGCTCCGGATCGGCGGCCTCGGCGACAGCAGTGACCGAATTGTTGCTATCGCCGCCAAATTGGAATGTTCCGGACAAACCAATACGAATATCGGCGCCGTATCCCCGGAATGTGCCGACCGCATCCGCACCGATCACGCGATTCGCCTCGTCCGTGCCGATCACGATCCACCTGGTCGCGCGCCCGGAAAGCGCCTTCGCGGCCTGCAACGCGGCCGCGCGCACCCGGGTCACCTCACCGTCGCCGGCCGCGCCCCCGAGTTCGGGTACCAGCACGGGCGGCGAGGGAACCAGCGACGCAACACAGAACACGCCGTCAACCGTAGCGCTAACGCACCTCACCAGCCCCACCCCGCCCGAACACCGCGCCGCCGAGGTGTGCTCAAAGACAGCATTTCCCATCTCAGCCTGGTTGAATGGGATGAGCTAGACCGATGAGCTAGGGCGTAACCAGGCAGCCGTGACGCGCGGCAGGGACGAGGAGCAATGACCGACAACAGCGGAAACGAGAAGGCGACCCACCCGGAGTCCGCCCCGGCGCCGCAGCCCGGCGCCGCCAAGCGACCCTCCCCGGCAGCCGCCGCCGGCCCCCGCCCGGGCGCCGCGGGTCCCAAACCGGAGTCTCCGAAACCACATGCCGTCAAGCCCACTCCCGGCCCGGCGACCCCGCATCCGCACCCGGTCGTGGTGCCCACCGTGAGCGACCCCAGCCAGTGGGGACGGGTCGACGAGGACGGCACCGCCTGGGTCAAGACCACCGACGGGGAACGCGTCATCGGCTCTTGGCAGGCCGGCGACGCCGCCGAGGGCCTCGCCCACTTCGGCCGCCGCTTCGACGACCTGGCCACCGAGGTGGCCCTGCTGGAGGCCCGCCTCGCCGCGGGCACCGACGCCCGCAAGACGAAGGCCGCCGCCACCGCGCTTGCCGAAACGTTGCCGACCGCCGCCGTCATCGGCGATATCGAGGGTCTGGCGCAGCGCCTGCGGGCCATCATCGAACACTCCGACGAGGCGGCCGCGCACGCCAAGGAGGAGAAGGAACGCACCCGGCACGAGCAAACCGAGCGCAAAGAAGCCCTGGCCGCCGAGGCCGAGCAGATCGCCGCCGAATCCACCCAGTGGAAGGTCGCCGGCGACCGCCTGCGCGAAATCCTCGACGAGTGGAAGACCATCCGCGGCGTGGACCGCAAGGTGGACGACGCCCTCTGGCGCCGCTTCTCCAAGGCCCGCGAAGCCTTCAACCGCCGCCGCGGCGCCCACTTCGCCGAACTCGACCGCGAACGCGCCGCCGCCAAAACCCGCAAAGAAGAACTCTGCGTCCGCGCCGAAGACCTCTCCGGCTCCACCGACTGGTCCGGCACCGCCGCCGTCTTCCGCGACCTGCTCGCCGAATGGAAAGCCGCCGGCCGTGCCCCCCGCGAGGCAGACGAACAACTCTGGAAACGCTTCAAGGCCGCCCAGGACATCTTCTTCGCCGCCCGCAACGCCCACGCCTCCGAACGCGACGCCGAATTCGAGCACAACGCGGCGGCCAAGGAAGAACTGCTGAAGCACTACGAGCACATCGACCCCGAAGCCGGCCTCGACGCCGCCCGAGCCGCCCTCCGCGACCTCCAGGAAAAGTGGGACGCCATCGGCAAGGTCCCCCGCGAACGCATCCACGACCTGGAAGCCCGCCTCCGCGCCGTAGAAAAGCGCGTCCGCGACGCCGTAGACGCCCAATGGCGCCGCACTGATCCCGAGGCCATGGCCCGCGCCGCCCAATTCCGCGAGCGGGTCGCACAATTCGAGGAACAAGCCGCCAAAGCCGAAGCTGCCGGCAAGACCCGGGACGCCGAAAAAGCCCGCGAACAAGCCAAACAATGGCGCGAATGGGCCGAAGCCGCCGAGGGCGCCGTCAGCCAACGCTGAATCAACCAGCCTCACAACAGGTTCACCCTGAAGACAGCTGCACACGGTTCCGGCCGGAGTACGAAGTTCCCTCGAGCCGGAACCCCCGCAGTCCCGAGCCCGCCGGTCCGCGCCAGCCCGCCGGTCCGCGCAAGCCCGCCAGCCCGCGCAAGCCCACCGGCCCGCGCAAGCCCACCGGACCGCGCCAGCCCACTAGTCCGCACCAACCGATCTGGTCGTCAGCCGGTGCGGTCGCCCGCCGGTCCAGTCGCCGGCCGGTGCGATTGTCGGCCGGTCCGGTCGCCAGCCGGTGCGGTCACGAGTTGGTGTGGTCGCCAGCCGGTGCGATCGCCGGCCGGTGCGATTGTCGGCCGGTCCGGTCGCCAGCGGGTGCGGTCACGAGTTGGTGTGATCGCCAGCCGGCGCGGTCGCCAGCCGATCTGGTCGCCCGCCGGTGCGATTGTCGGCTGGTCCGGGTCACCAGCTGGTCGGGTCTCCGGCTTGTGTGCTTGTGTGTTGGTCCGCCGCAGGCGAACTGTCTATTAACGGCAGGGATGACAGTTGGTGCACTCACTGTGTGGGTTCGGGGCCGTCTCGATTTTGGACTGAGTGGAGCGTGCGTCGGAGCGGGGGAGCGAAGCGGAGGAGCTCCGGCGTGCGCGGAGGGAGGGAAAAATCGAGACTGTCAGGCCCCGAACCCCGCCGGAGCGAAGCGGAGGCAATTAAACACAGCCACGAGCGTCCCTGATCAGAATTCCGTCATCACAGGCAGTGGACCGCATTCCCGCTGCGACCGGATCACACTGTGGGCCAGATAAAGACAGGCCGCCCCACCCCCCCGATTAGTCTCGGTTCCATGGCACCAAACCGGGAACAGCTCATCGCGCACCTGCTGGCGACGGGCATGGCAGGGGCCGTAGCCACCCCCCGCGAGAACAATCTCGAGCACTACGCCCGCATGGCGCGCCGAGACCCGCACTACCAGTTCGGCTTAAACCTCGGCATCTGGACCCCCGACACAGTCCTCGACCTGATGGTCCGCAAGGCAGGCGTCGACCCCCGCCTCAACCACCGCCGCGGCCAGGACACCATCGACCCGGAACTCACAGCCGACGCACTAGACCGCTACGCCGCCCGATTCGGAAAAGCCCTGCAAGCCAAGCAGCGAGTCCTGTTCGCCACCGGCCACCCCCGCACTCTCGCCCGCCTCTACCAACACCTGGCAGCCGCCCTGACCGAGGCGGGCGGCACCGTCGTCCCACTCGGCGCGGACCTGGGCTACGACGCCGAGAACCGGTACGGAATGGTGCGCCGGGTGGAAGTCGAGTCCTTCATGGGCGTGGGCATCCTGGCGGACGGTGGCGTGCCGATCCACACCCATTCCCCTCTCCCGATTCAGCTGGTCCTGGCCGACCTGGCCCGCCGCGGTGAGCCCATGCCGGATCTGGTTGTCGCCGACCACGGTTGGTGTGGCGGCGCGGCCCAAGCCGGTCTCGACGCCATCGGTTTCGCCGACTGCAACGACCCCGCCCTCTTCGCCGGCGAGGACGAGGGCACCGTCGCCGTAGCCGTCCCTCTCGACGACGGCATCGCCGAGGAACAGTACGACCTGCTCGGCGAGTACATCCTGACCCGAGGCTGAACATGAAACAGGCCCGGCGGCAACCGTATCCGGTGTCGCCGGGCCTGTTCGCGCGAGACTACTTCTCGCCGAAGAGCTTCCGGTGATCGTGCTCCTCCGCCTGTGCGGCGGCAATCCGGCGCTGCTCCTCGGCAGCCAGATGCACCGCAGTACGACTCCAAACCACGCGCACCCAATGGAACGTCAGCACCATGGCCGCGATCGTGGCCAGAATGAGCCCGATCCCCGGCCCGGCCCCCTCGTAGTTACCCAGCCCGGGAGTCTGCCGATGCCAGATCGACAACACCCCGAACACACTCGCAATAGCGGTCCCCGCCACCGCAATCCACGCCAGCACCCACCGCCGGGTCAGCAGCGCCGCCAGCGAGAACCCGATCCCGAACACGGTCACGAACCACTCGAACACCCGCGACGGCAGACCGATGTGTTCCTTGATCGCCGCCGCGTCGTACAGCAGCACATCGAACCCGCGCGCCTCCCCCGCATGCGGCAGCACCAGCGACAGCAGCAGCACGAACACCGCGCCCGCGACCACCATGGCCCGCACGCCGGGATCGATCTCCCCCGCGATCCTGCGTTCCACGGCTTCGAGATCCGCACGGAACTGGTCGAAGTCCTGACTGTTCTCGGCCGCCTTCATACTCTCCTCGTTCGCCTCGGGCGCCGGTTCGGACGCCGAATCGGATTGTCCCGCCGGTTCTCCCGGCCCCTCCCCCGCCTCGGCCCCACCCGGCCGGCCCGATGCCGGGCCGGATCCACCGGATCGAACCGCCTTGTCCTCCGGCTGCTTCGGCGATCCGCCGGTCTCCTGGGCCGGGGCGTCGTCGTTGCCTGTCACCGGATCGTCCTTTCGGCGCGCGTCGTCCGGGCCGTTGGGGTGTTGCTCGGTCATAGGGCGTGTTCCTGAGTCGGGCAGGAATCCTGCAACGGGGCGGGCACCATCTGAAACATCATCGACCGGGCACTGGTGGCGGACCCTACTCGCGCGATGCCGCCACCAGTTCCCGGTGATCGCCTGTCCAGCTGGAGTCGCATGGTCATGCCCGGGGGGCGGGTCCCATCATGCTCCGCATCCCGAGCCGCAGCCGGAGGACACGGGTTCGGGGGCGGGGGCGCCGATGCGCGGGAGGCCGAGGCCGACGCCGATGGGGGCCGTTTTGGGGGTGACGCCGCGTTCGTGGGCGTCGCCTGCGCGGGTGCGGCGGTGGGTGTGGACCTCGCTGTCGGCGATGAGGTGGTGCGGGGCCGCGCCCGTCACGGTGACGGTGACGATGTCGCCGGGGCGGATCTCCGCGCCGGGCGCCAGATCGGCGGGCGGGCGGAAGTGCACCAGGCGGCCGTCGCGGGCGCGACCGCTCATCCGGGCGGTGGCGGCGTTCTTCTTGCCCGCGCCCTCGGCGACCAGCAACTCCACCTCGGTGCCGATGAGCGCCTGATTGCCTTCCAGGGAGATCTGCTCCTGCAGCGCGATGAGCCGGTCGTAGCGTTCCTGCACAACCGCTTTGGGGAGCTGGTCGGGCATGGTCGCGGCGGGCGTGCCGGGACGGATGGAGTACTGGAAGGTGAAGGCGCTGGTGAACCGCGCCTGCCGGACGACATCCAGGGTCGCCTGGAAGTCCTCCTCGGTCTCGCCGGGGAAGCCGACGATGATGTCGGTGGTGATGGCCGCGTGCGGCATGGCGGCGCGGACCTTCTCGATGATGCCGAGGAACTTGGCGCTGCGGTAGGAGCGGCGCATGGCCTTGAGCACGCGGTCGGAGCCGGACTGCAGCGGCATGTGCAGCTGCGGGCAGACATTGGGGGTCTCGGCCATGGCCTCGATGACGTCATCGGTGAACTCGGCCGGGTGCGGGGAGGTGAAGCGGACGCGCTCGAGGCCCTCGATGCCGCCGCAGGCGCGCAGCAGTTTGGCGAAGGCGCCGCGGTCGCGCTCCTCGGTGGGGTCGGCGAAGGAGACGCCGTAGGAGTTGACGTTCTGGCCGAGCAGCGTCACCTCCATGACGCCCTGATCGACGAGGGCCTGCACTTCGGCGAGCACATCGCCGGGGCGGCGGTCGACCTCCTTGCCGCGCAGCGAGGGGACGATGCAGAAGGTGCAGGTGTTGTTGCAGCCCACCGAGATCGACACCCAGCCGGCGTAGGCCGACTCCCGCTTGGCGGGCAGCGTGGAGGGGAAGGCCTCCAGGGCCTCGATGATCTCGACCTGGGCTTCCTCATTGTGGCGGGCCCGCTCCAGCAGCACCGGCAGCGAGCCGATGTTGTGGGTGCCGAAGACGACGTCCACCCAGGGCGCCTTCTTGACCACGGTGTCGCGGTCCTTCTGGGCGAGGCAGCCGCCGACGGCGATCTGCATGCCCGGCCGGCCCGCCTTGATGGGCGCGAGGTGCCCGAGCGTCCCGTACAGCTTGTTGTCGGCGTTCTCGCGCACCGCGCAGGTATTGAAAACCACCAGGTCGGCGGTATCGCCGGGAGCCGCCTTGACGTATCCGGCGTCCTCGAGCAGACCCGAGAGGCGTTCGGAATCGTGCACGTTCATCTGGCAGCCGTAGGTGCGGACCTCGTAGGTCCGGGCATCCTGCTCGCCCACCACCGCGTCGACGACCGCGCTACGTGCTGAAACCTGCCCCAACGAATTCACCCAACCAGGGTAATGGCTGTGCGAGAGTGCTCCTCAACCACCTGCGACCACCCCTAACCGGAGGGTGACCCGCGTCTCTCCCATCACTTCCGCGTCAATCCGGGGTTACGGACGAGTGTCGGGTCGCGGCACAGTTTCGTTCGACAGGCGAAAGTTGAGCATTTCGGGCATGAGCCCTCTAAGGTCACTGGTCATGACCGACGCTGCCATTTCCGTGGACAAGTCCGCGCCGATGATCTCGATGCGGAATGTGGATAAGCACTTCGGCTCGCTGCACGTTCTGCGTGACATCAATCTCGAAGTGCCCAAGGGGCAGGTCGTGATCGTGGTGGGACCATCCGGATCCGGCAAGTCGACACTGTGCCGCACCATCAATCGACTGGAGACGATCGACTCCGGCGATATCGCAATCGACGGGGTGAAGCTGCCCGACGAAGGCAAGGCTCTCGCCAAGCTGCGCGCCGACGTGGGCATGGTGTTCCAGTCGTTCAATCTGTTCGCGCACAAGACCATCATCGAGAACGTCATGCTGGCGCCGGTGAAGGTGCGCCGCCAGGGCAAGGAGGAAGCCCGCAAGCGCGGTATGGAACTGCTGGAGCGGGTCGGCATCGCCAATCAGGCGGACAAGTATCCGGCCCAGTTGTCCGGTGGCCAGCAGCAGCGCGTGGCGATCGCCCGCGCGCTGGCCATGAATCCCAAGGTGATGCTGTTCGACGAGCCCACCTCCGCCCTCGACCCGGAAATGGTGTCCGAGGTGCTCGAGGTGATGGTTCAGCTGGCCAAGGACGGGATGACCATGGTCGTGGTCACCCACGAGATGGGCTTCGCCCGCCGCGCCGGCAATCGGGTGCTGTTCATGGCCGACGGCCAGATCGTCGAGGACACCGATCCGGACTCGTTCTTCACCGCACCGAAATCCGATCGCGCCAAGGATTTCCTCGGCAAGATCCTCAGCCACTGACCGTTCGTTTCACGAGAGAGAAGGACTCCCGATGAGGTTCAACAAAGCGCTCCGGGTCGCTGTCGGGGCGATCGCCCTCGCGCTGGCCGCCACCGCGTGCGGTGGCGGCAGCGATAAGACCGCGAGCCAGAACGCCGCCGACGGCAAGCTCACCATCGGCATCAAGTTCGACCAGCCCGGCCTGGGCCTGCAGAACAAGGACGGCTCCTACAGCGGTTTCGACGTCGACGTCGCCAAGTACGTCGCCGAGCAGCTGGGTGTGAAGCCGGAGAACATCAAGTTCGTCGAGGCGCCGACCCCGCAGCGCGAGACGCTGATCGAGAACGGGCAGGTCGACTATGTGGTCGGCACCTACTCGATCACCGACAAGCGCAAGGAGAAGGTCGATTTCGCGGGCCCGTACTACATCACGGGTCAGTCGCTGCTGGTGCGGTCGGACAACACCGACATCACCGGCGTGGAGTCGCTGACCGGCGGCAAGAAGCTGTGCTCGGTGAAGGGCTCCACCCCGGCGCAGAACGTCAAGGAGAAGTACGCCAAGGACGTTCAGCTGCAGGAGTACGACACCTACTCGCTGTGCGTGGAGGCGCTGAAGTCGGGTTCGGTGGACGCGCTCACCACCGATGAGACCATCCTGCGCGGTTTCGCGGCGCAGTCGCCGGGTGTGCTGAAGGTCGTCGGCACGCCGTTCACCACCGAGAAGTACGGCATCGGCCTGAAGAAGGGCGATACCGAATCGCGTAACAAGATCAACGACGCCATCGAGGCCATGATCACCAGCGGCGCCTGGAAGTCGGCCCTCGAGAAGAACTTCGCCGGCACCGGATTCACGGCTCCGGAGCCGCCGAAGGTTGATCGGTACTGAGTTGACAACGCGGGCTGGGCGGCAGGTCACGGCGATCCCGATGACACCGCCCGGCCCGCATGGCATTTCGATCGGAGGGACGCGACTGTCGTGTTCGACTTGATCTCGGAGTATGACGACCGGTTGCTCGACGCATTCTGGGTGACCATCAAACTGACGCTGTATTCGGCGTTCTGGGCGTTGATCGTCGGCACGCTTGTCGCCGCCATGCGGGTGTCGCCGGTGCCGGTGGCGCGCTGGCTGGGCACCGCGTATGTGACCGTGTTCCGCAATACCCCGCTCACGCTGATCATCGTGTTCTGCTCGCTGGGCCTGTACTCGACCCTGGGGTTCAAGCTCGCGCCGGAGGGGCCGACCGATATCGCGGACAACAACTTTCGCTGGGCGATCGTCGGATTGAGCATCTACACCGCGGCTTTCGTCTGCGAATCGCTGCGGTCGGGCATCAATACCGTGCAGCTGGGGCAGTCCGAGGCGGGCCGCTCGCTGGGGCTGACCTTCACCCAGAATCTGCGGCTCATCGTGCTGCCGCAGG
This sequence comes from Nocardia sp. IFM 10818, assembly GCF_054655275.1. Classification (NCBI taxonomy): domain Bacteria; kingdom Bacillati; phylum Actinomycetota; class Actinomycetes; order Mycobacteriales; family Nocardiaceae; genus Nocardia; species Nocardia sp. IFM 10818. Next base: position 2,805,453 of record NZ_BAAHJH010000001.1, on the reverse strand, counting down.
CTTTCCGGGCGGTCATCGCGCCGCTGGGTTCGGTCTTCATCGCGCTCACCAAGAACTCCACCATCGCCGCCGCCATCGGCGTCGGTGAGGCGGCACTGCTCATGGCCGAGATGACCGAGAACGAGGCGGCGCTGCTGTCCATCGGCGCCATCTTCGCGCTGGGCTTCGTGGTGCTGACCCTGCCCACCGGCCTGTTCTTCGGCTGGCTGGCCAAACGATACGAGGTGGCACGATGACCGCGGCTTCGGTTCTCTACGACGCGCCCGGCCCCCGCGCGCAACTGCGCTACCGCCTCTACTCGGTGCTGGTGGTCGTCGCGCTGGCGGTGCTGGCCTGGGTCGCCTACCGGGGCCTGGCCGACAAGGGCCAGTTCACCGCGGACAAGTGGAAGCCGTTCGTGGAAGGCGAAATCTGGAGCACCTACCTGCTGCCCGGCCTGCGCGGCACCATCGTGGCAGCGGTCATCTCCATCGTCTTCGCGCTCGTTCTCGGCATGATCTTCGGCGTCCTCCGCCTCTCCGATCACGCCTGGGTGCGCCTGGTCGCGGGCACCATCGTGGAATTCGCACGCGCCATCCCCGTGCTGATCCTGATGATCTTCCTGTTCGCCGTCTTCTCCGACTACAACGTCTTCCCCTCCACCCAGCTCGCGCTGGCTGCGGTGGTGACGGCGCTGACCATCTACAACGCCTCGGTCATCGCCGAGATCGTCCGCTCCGGCATCCGCTCCCTCCCCAAGGGCCAAACCGAGGCAGCCGTAGCCCTGGGCATGCGCAAGACCCAGGTGATGACCACCATCCTGCTCCCACAGGCCGTCACCGCCATGCTCCCGGCTCTGGTCTCCCAAATGGTCGTGGCCCTCAAGGACTCGGCCCTCGGCTACCAGATCACCTATCTGGAGATCGTCCGCTCCGGCCAGCGCCTCGGCGCCGCCGAGCAGAACATCATTCCCGCCCTACTGGTGATCGCGGTCATCATGATCGCCCTCAACTACGCCCTGACCGTCTTCGCCACCCGCTTGGAACACTGGCTCCGCACCCGCAAACGCGGTGGCCGAGCCCTCCCCGCCGACACCACCCTCACCGCGGCCCCTCCCGGCATGGACATCGTCCTCACCGGCGACGGCGACAAGAAGTAGTCCGGATCCCATCCGAACAGTGCGGGCGCGGAGCGATAAGCTCCGCGCCCGCAACGCTATCCACACACGCCGGGAGCAGCCCATTCGCCCGATTGCTGGTTGGGGTCAATGTCGGTAGATGGCGGACACGGGGAGATCGGGCTCGCATACTGGGATTCATGAGCGACGAGGACAGGGACCAGCGGCAATTCATCCTCGGACTGTTCGTGGTCATGGTCGTCACTCCGCTCCTGGCGGGCCTCACGGCCTTCGTCGGGGCGGTCGGAGTGACGTGGGTCCTGGAAACCCGCAAGCGAATGATCGCGGCCCGCGGTCGACGCCACCCCGCCACCCCCCGACGCGATCCGCTCCCCCGCTTGGCCGCGCACCGGCCGCCACGCCGCGGCGAGAACCGGGGCCCGAGCCGAACCGGAAGTCGCCGATCCGGCCGAATCTCACACTGAATTCCCCTATTTCAGGTACGTGCTACCCTCGATCGCGGTACCCGGTGCGCAGGTCGCGGATACTTCCTTTCTGTGAAGCCCGAAGGCAGGGGCCAACTCTGCCTCCCCCACCGCAAGGCAGAGGTATTGCTGGACGAGAAGTCGAGCGCTGGGCGCGTCTCCGCTGCCGACCTTGATCTCGGGTACCGCTTTCAGAGCAGAGAGATGGTGTCGTGGGCCTGGGCCAGGGAGTCCGCCCACGGGGTTGCGTGATCGCGCTCGTATGCCTGGAGTAGACGGTGCCGCATCGTGTCTCGGCGCAACCATGCGGTGAGTGTGGCGGGCAGGCCCATTACTGCGAAGGTCTGGTTCACCAGCATGGCTAGGTGGCGGTCCGCTGATTGGGTCGCGGTTTTGTCCCAGGTGGCGAGGAATCTGTCGGGCGCTATGGCCGCCGCGGCGACTGCTGCGAGAAACTCGGCCGGATCCGACAGCGACCCGGGCGGTGCGGGGAATTCGGCCAGTACGGAATGCCACACGGCGTCGAGGTAGTTGTCGATCGCCTGCTGTTCGGCGGGTGGCCAGGTGCGCCATTGCTCCTTGGACAGCTTGCCCAGCACGATGTTGGGGTCCAGTTCGTTCGAGGTGGCCAGTTTCTCGAGCAGTCGTGGGAGCAGAGCTTTCAGGTCGGTGCGGTCACCGATGGTGTTGCCGAGTTTGATGGTGAGCCAGAAGAGGTCATGATCGTCCACTCTGACGGGTGGGCCGCAGTGGGGGCAGCGGTCGAGCACCGGACGACGCGGGTACGGCGAGAAGACCGCGGTGAGGACGCGTAGTGCCGCCGTGATCTCCTCTGCCATTTCGCCATTCTGGCAGTTCGGTTCCGGTGCGTCGAAACCATTCCGGGTGCCGGTCAGCCGTGGGGGCGGACGGGGAGTTCGGACATGCCTCGGATGAGGAGGCTGTTCTGCCAGGAGGGTTCGAAGGTGGGGTCGGCCAGGGTCAGGTCGGGGAAGCGGGCCAGCAGGGATCTGAAGGCTATGTCGGCTTCCAGGCGGGCCAGGGGGGCGCCTACGCAGAAGTGGATGCCGTGGCCGAAGGCCAGGTGGCCGGTGGCGTTCGCGGTGGTGTCGAGGGTGTCGCCACTATCGAAGCGTGCCGGATCGCGGTTGGCGGCCGAGAGGGCGACATAGATGAATTCCCCTGCCGGGATGTCGATTCCGGCGATCTGGACCGGCTCGTGGGTGTAGCGGAGAGTGGTCCAGCCGACCGGGCCGTCGTGGCGGAGGAATTCTTCGATGGCGGCGGGGATGGCTGTCGGGTCGGCGCGGAGGGCGTCCCATTGGGGTCTGTTGCGCAGGAGGGCGTGGGTGCCGTTGCCGATGAGGTTGACTGTCGTCTCGTGGCCGGCTACGAGGAGGAGGAAGGCCATGGCGACCAATTCCTGCTCGTCGAGGCGGTCGCCGTCGGGGGTGGGCTGGACCAGTTCGGAGAGCAGGTCCTCGCCGGGATGGGCGCGCTTGTCCACCATGAGTTTTCGGAGGTATTCGCTCATGCCGAGGGTGGCGGCGGCGCGTTCTTCTATGGTGCCGCCGGAGCTGACCAGGATTCTGGTCCATTCCTGGAAGTCGGCGCGTTCGTCGAAGGGGACGCCCAGGAGTTCGCAGATGACGGTGACCGGCAGCGGGTTTGCGAAGACCTGCATGAGGTCGACCTCGTCGTGGGCGGCCATGTCGTCGAGCAGGGCCGCGGTGATTTCCTCGATGCGCGGACGCAGGGTGGCGACGCGGCGGGGCAGGAAGGCTCGGGAGACGAGTTTTCGCAGGCGGGTGTGCTCGGGCGGGTCGCTGTTGAGCATGTGAGCGGCGAGGGTTTGGGCGTTCGAGTCCGAGAGGGTTCGAACGTTTCGCTGCCGGAACAATTCGTACAGGTCGGCGGCGTTCTTGCGGAGGCGCGGATCAGCCAGTGCTGCCCGGCCCTCGGCATAGCCGAGGATCACCCAGACCTGGGAACCGCTCACGAGTTGAACCCGGTGCACCGGGCCGCGTTCACGCCAGCGGTCGTAATACCGATGCGGATCGGTGTAGAAGTCCTCGTCCACCAATTCGATCGATTCCGCGGCAGCGCTCTCGACCATACTGTCCTCCCTCCGGCCGCCCGGCCGCTCCAACAGCCCGAATCACACAGGCGGTGCTGCCGTCCACGCTACCGAAACTGTTGGTGCGCCGCCGTTTTCGCAGCTTGCACGGGAAGGCCGGTGGAGGTCCGGCGCGGGCGCCGGAATTCTCGATCAGTCGAGTTCCGACGAGTCGAAATCCTGCCCGGCATTGTCGAGTTCGGCCTTGACGACGGCGTAGGCGGTGGCGGAGCCGTAGCCGCGGCGGGCCAGCATGCCGACCAGGCGGCGAATGGTCTTCTCGCGATCCAGCTCTCGGGGCATCGACCGGAGTTTGCGGCGCACCAATTCGGTGGCGCGAACCTGTTCGTCATCACCGGTAATGGTGGACAACGCTTCCTCGGCGTCCTCCTGCGCGACACCCTTGCGCCGCAGCTCCTGGGCAAGAGCCTTCTTCCCCTTGCCCGAGTAGGTGTGGCGGGAATGCACCCACTGCTGAGCGAAGGCAGCGTCATCGATCAGCCCGACCTCGGTGAGGCGGTCCAGCGCGCGATTCGCTACTTCCGGCGTGAACCCCCTGGCGGCCAAGCGGTCCGCGAGTTCGGAGCGACTGCGAGCCCGGTCGGCCAGGAGCCGCAGACAAACCTCTTTGGCTTGCGCCTCGGTGCCACCGGTTTCCGGATCACCGAATTGCGCGTTTCGCGCCGCCCGGGAACGCTCCGTGCGTTCGGCCCGGCGACGAGCAGCCCGCTCGCCCCGAGTCTCACGAGCGCGGAACGCCGTCTGCTCCGCCTCGACGGCGGATTCCCGATCGTTGTCGGGCGGCACATGATCCGCGATCCCCGCTTCGGAACCTCGACGCGCGGCGTGCTTCCGGTGCAGCTCTCCCCCACGGACACCAGAACCTGGAGAGACAGCGGCACCGTCGATGAGACCGGCCGCGGCCAACCGGTTCAACGCGCGATCGACCGTCTCGACGGTAAACCCTTCGGCGACCACGCGATCTGCGAGTTCCGCACGGCTCCGGGCACCGTTCGCAAGCAAGCGGATAGCGAACGCCTCGGCCCGAGCGTCCGATCCACCGTCCTCGGCTGCGGTCACCGGAACATCTGCGAAGCCGTGCCGATCACCACCGGGCACGTCGTCGCCATCGCCGGGGTCAGCGGGCACTTCCTCTCGCCGCTGCCCCGGCGATCGGCGTAGCCCGTGGGGCGGACGTTGGTGGGCGCGCCTCGGTTTCGTGGCCGGGTGGTCGTCTTCGGTGAAGGCGTCGTCGGCTGGTGCGCTGTCGGGGGACTCCCCGTCGAGCTCATGGTCGGCGGGCGGTTCATGGGCGGCGCGGGACCATGTGGCGGGTGATTCGCCGCCGAGATCCCAGGTGGAGTCGGTGGTGTCCCAGGAAACGCGGGCGCGGGTGGTGCGGCCGCGTTTGGGGTGGCGGGATTCGAGGGCTTCGAGTTCGCGGCGGAGGCGTTCCACCGCGTCGAGGCGGGGGCCGGTGGGCCCCGGCGAATGCGGCCGGGGCCCAGGGGTTTCCCGATCGGGCATTGGCTAGAAATCGGCCGGGGCTTCGTCGGTGGCGGTGATGTCGGCGCCGATGCCCAGCTTTTCCTTGATCTTCTTCTCGATCTCGTCGCGGACGTCGGTGTTCTCGAGCAGGAACTTGCGGGCGTTCTCCTTGCCCTGGCCGAGCTGGTCGCCCTCGTAGGTGTACCAGGAGCCGGACTTGCGGATGAAGCCCTGGTCGACGCCCATATCGATGATCGAGCCCTCCTTGGAGATGCCGACGCCGTAGAGGATGTCGAACTCGGCCTGCTTGAACGGCGGGCTGACCTTGTTCTTGACGACCTTCACGCGGGTGCGGTTGCCGACCGCGTCGGAGCCGTCCTTGAGGGTCTCGATGCGGCGCACGTCCAGGCGCACGGAGGCGTAGAACTTGAGCGCCTTACCACCGGTGGTGGTTTCCGGCGAACCGAACATGACGCCGATCTTCTCGCGCAGCTGGTTGATGAAGATGGCGGTGGTGCCGGAGTTGTTCAGGGCGCTGGTCATCTTGCGCAGCGCCTGGCTCATGAGGCGGGCCTGCAGACCGACGTGGCTGTCACCCATCTCGCCCTCGATTTCCGCGCGCGGCACCAGGGCGGCCACGGAGTCGATGACAATGATGTCGATGGCGCCGGAACGCACCAGCATGTCGGCGATTTCGAGGGCCTGCTCACCGGTGTCGGGCTGGGACACCAGCAGCGCGTCGGTGTCCACACCGAGCTTGCGGGCGTAATCGGGATCCAGCGCGTGCTCGGCGTCGATGAAGGCGGCGACACCGCCGGCGGCCTGCGCATTGGCGACCGCGTGCAGGGCGACGGTGGTCTTACCCGAGGATTCCGGACCGTAGATCTCGACAATGCGGCCACGCGGCAGACCGCCGATGCCGAGGGCGACGTCGAGGGAGATGGAGCCGGTCGGAATCACCGAGATCGGCTGGCGGGCCTCCTCGCCCAGGCGCATGACCGCGCCCTTGCCGAAGCTCTTCTCGACCTGCGCCAACGCCAGCTCGAGCGCCTTGTCGCGGTCAAAAGCCTGTGGTGCCATCGTCTGGTCCCCTTCTGATGGGTGTATCTCGTTCTGTGGTTGGCGCCCACGTTAGAGGGCAGCACCGACAAGTTCCGACGACAGCTTAAACGAACAGGTGTTCGAGGCAAACACCACGCCCCGCGACACGCCAGCGAAGTTTTCGAGGATGCCGGCCGAGCCCACGCGACGGCGCCGGCCCACCCCGCGACGGGGCCGGCGCCGACCGCGGCCTCAGCGGATCGGAAGCAGAGCGTCCTCCTCCGCGGCGGTGCGCGGCCCGAAGATGCGGCGATCGGACTCGGCGATCGGCACATCGTTGATGCTGGCCTCGCGCCGCGACATCAGCCCCTCGGGCGAGAATTCCCACAGCTCGTTGCCGTAGCTGCGATACCACCGGCCGTTCTCGTCGTGCCATTCGTACTGGAACCGCACGGCAATGCGGTTCTCCCGGAAGCTCCACAGCTCCTTGCGCAGCGCGTAACCGTTCTCGGTGGCCCACTTGCGCTTCAGGAAGTCGACGATCTCGGCGCGCCCGGTGAGGAACTCATCGCGATTGCGCCACACCGAATCCTCGGTGTACGCGTTCGCGACCGTCTCGGGATCGCGAGTGTTCCAGGCGTTTTCGGCGGCGCGCACCTTGGCCTTGGCGGATTCCAGGTCGAAGGGCGGCAGTGGGGGTCGCATGGCGGGTCCTTTCAGGGGTTGGCGGGTGAGAGTTCGGGCTCGCTCCAGCGCAGCGGTGTGGCGCCGGAGATCTCGATCACCTCGGTGAGGGTGAAGTCGATGGAGCATTGCGCACCGGTGGTGAACGTGGCTTCGTCCCAGGTTATTTCGGCGGTGCCGGTCATTTGCAGCGTCGCGCCGGTCCGCCAGTCGAGCACCAGCAGCCCGCAGCGCGGATCGGCGGCGATATTGCCCAGCGTCATGAACATGGAGTTGCCGCGATAGTCCGGCCAGCGCAGACGGCTCGGCGAAAGCACCTGCAGGAAACCGGGATTACCGCCGCGATGCGAGGCATCGGCATTGCCGTCCGGGTCGGCGGAGGCGATGAAGAACGTATCGGCGGAACCCAGCGCCCGCCGCTGCTCCGGATCCAGCTCCGTCGCACGCCGGACTGTCACCGCGCCGCCGTCCGACCACTCCTCGATCCCCCGGCGGGAAATGTATTTCGGGCAGTTGGAATACACCTGATCGGTGGTGATCCGCAGCCCCGCCGGAGTGGGTTCGGCAACCCCGTTGACCCGCATGCGCCGCCGCCGCTGCGGCTGCAAGGCGATCATGCCGAGATGTCCTGCGGCGCGCAGTGATTCGGCGAGCGGGTCGCCGGGAACCGGCAGCGCGTCCACCACGATGGTGCGCTCGCCCACGGCCCGGGCGAACCCGGCGGGCCCGGTCAGCGGGCTCGCCCACAACCGTTCCGCGGCATCGGCGGCCGCCACCACGACCATCGGCTGGGCGGCCAGGAATTCCGCCGCGGCGGCCGGGATGTCGGCGCGGATCATGCGCCCCACACGTTGGGCGATATCGGCCTGACCCATGCGCTCCTGCACGGCCAGTTCACCGGAGTGATAGGCGATGGTCATGGTGTGCTCCTGTCAGCGGGCCGCGCGGCCCACTCCGAACTGCGCTGTGGCGGAGGGTTCCTGCTCAGAAGAAGCCGCAGGTGGGCGCGGCGCCACTCGGCGCGGGCGCGTGCTCGGCCCCGGCGGGCGCGTACACCTCGAGCCGGATCCCGTCCGGATCGGTGAAGAAGATGCCGCCGGAGGACGCGCCCTCGCCGTGCGCGACGACGCCGTCGTGCGCGAAGGCCACATTCAGTTCCCGGAGCACCGATTCCACCGCCCACACCTCGTCGATGGTGCCGACCTGGAACGAAAGGTGATGCAGTCCCGGTGTTTTCACATCAAACCGCCCGTCGCTCTGCTGCCACAGCGTGACCTGCAGCTTGCCGTCCGCCCCGAGGAAGGCGAACCGCCGCTCCCCTTCTCCGCCGGCGCCGAGCGTTTCGAATCCGAGGGCGCGCCGGTAGAAGTCCACCGAGCGATCCAGGTCGGTGACATTGAGGCCGATGTGGCCGGTGGCGAGCGCAGGTGCTGTCATGATGACCCCTTGGGAAGCTTTAACCAGTGTTCATTGTTTGACAGGTTAGAACCTAGCGATACGGCAATCCCAGTGTCAACCCTCATAATTACTTTTACCGGTTAGAGAGGAGGCGTTACCCCGATGACGAACCCGCGCCGGTTACCCTCAGTCGTGCCCGATCCACGCCCCCACCTCGGCGAACCGCTCGCCCTGGACCTGCTCAACACCCGCTGGATATCCCCCGACGGACCGCAGGACCTGCTCACCGATGTGGACGGCCTGCGCCGGTGGCTGGCCGACAACGACCTCACCGCCCCCGCCGACGAACCGACCCTGCGCGCCCTGCTCACCGCGCGCGAAGCCATCCTGCAGGTGGCGCGCGGCGGATCCGGCGATGCCCTCAATGCCGTGCTCGACCACGGCCGCATCCGCCGGACGCTCACCTCTACTGGGCCCGCCGACGAAACCGAGATCCGCAATCCGCACTGGCTGCCCGCCTGGCTCGCGGCCGACAACCTGCTATCCCTGCTGGCCGCCCCCGACCGCATCAAACAGTGCGCCCACCCCAATTGCGTGCTGTGGTTCCACGACACCTCGAAGAACGGCGCCCGCCGCTGGCATTCCATGGCCACCTGCGGCAACCGCGCCAAGGCCACCCGGCATTACGCGAAGAAGACGCAGCCGGGCGAATAACCGCCGCTGGCAACGACTGCCGAGCAACCGGCGAAACCCGCTCGGAACAGCCGTCGAGCGGTCGGGCGAATGGTCGACTGCTCAGAACAGTTCGTCGAGCAGCCGGTAATAGTGCACGCGCCGCTGATCGGGCTCGGACAGTCCGTAGGCGGCGAGGAATGCCGCCACCTCGCCCGGCCCGAAATCGTCCTCGAGATCTCGCAGCGCGAGCGCGATATCGCGGTACCGGTCGGCCACGCCCAGCCGCCCCAGATCGATGAGCATGCCGCCCTCGAGCACGTTCGACGGTGTGTAATCGCCGTGCACCACAACGAGATCCTCGGTCTCGGGACGCTCGGCGATCAGCTGCTCGAGCACCGCCTCCGGGGTGCGCCCGGCATTGTCGTCGTCGAAATCCTCGGCGTCGACCAGGCCTTCCGCTACCTGCCGCCGCGCCAGCCGCAGCATGGTGTCGATCCGCGCGTCGAACGGGCAGTCGGCGATCGGCAGCGCGTGCAGCCGCCGCAGCACCTCGCCCATCGCCGTACCGGGCGAATCCAGCTCGGCGGAGGCCAGACTGGCGACGCCGGCATCGGCGAGCACCAGCACATCGGCGTCGAACAAGGCCACCTTCGGGACCGGCAGGCCCTGCGCCTCCAGCCACACCAGACGCGCGTGCTCGGCGACGGCCTCGGAACCCCTTTTCATCCAATAGGTTCCGTTGACGTTGACCACGCCGCCGCTGGCGCCCTCATGGTCGTCGGAGAACACCGGATCAGCGCCGAACAACTCGTTCACGGCAGGCGGCAGCTCGGACGACAACTCGGATCCCACAGCAATCAGCTCTTCCACTCACCACCGCGTACGCGGTACATCGAATTCCGCACACAGCGCCCGCCACACGTCCCGCGGATCGATCCCGGACTCGATGGCCTGCGCTCCCGTCTTTCCCATCGACGGCAACACATGATCGGTCAGCAGCGCATCTCCCCGCGTCGTCCCGAATTCGGTATGCAACAGCTCCTGGAACTCCGTCAACCGCACGGCCGCGAGCCTACGCCACCGGGCTGCGTGGCCCGAAAACGCGGGGATCACCACCTGAATCGACGGGGCGCTCGGCTGAGCGCATTGGCCGAGAGGCCTCCTCGTCATTCCGGAGCGCTCGGGCTGGGATCCACCAGGCTGATGTGGACCCGGCCGAAAGCATGCCGAGATGACGGGCGGGCGGACCCTCGGGCCGGCCGCTCAACCACCTCGGAGGACGAACAGCGGACCCTCCGGCCCAGCCGCTCAACAGCCTCGGAGGACGAGCAGCGGACCCTCGGCCCGGCTGCTCGCCCCTCGGTGAGGTCAGCCGGCGCGGGCGGCCTCGAGCACGTCGTGGCAGACCTGGACGGGGTCGGTGACCACCGCCGCGCCTGCGGCTGCCGATACGGCCGCAGCCTTGTACGACGGCTCGTCGAGGATCCGCTGGACGGACTCGCGCACGGATTCCGGGGTGAGCGGGCGGATGAGAATCGAACTGCCTTGGCGGGCGGCGCGATTGGCGAGCTCCCATTGGTCGCCGCCGCCCGGGACGGTGATGACGGGGACGGCCGCTAGCAGGGACTTCGCGAGCAGGCCGTGTCCGCCGCCGCCGATCACGACGGAGGCGTGGCGGAGAATCTCGTCCTGGCGGCCCAAACCGGCTGTGGCCCAGGGCGGAAGGTCGGTGGGCGGGGTGTCGAGCATGGATACCGCGACCCGGACTCCGGCGCCGTCGAGCGCTTCGAGGACGGTTTCGACCATGCCGTTGACTCCGGTGTGCGCGGTCGAGGGCGCGACCATGACCAGCGGATCGTTGCCGGGCGGGAGCTCCAGCACGTGATCGGTCGGCTCCCAGAGCAGCGGGCCGACCAGATGTGCGTTGTCCGGCCAGTCCGGGCGGGGTACTTCCAGTGCGGGGAGCGTGGCGATGAGGCGAGCGGTCGGGCCGGGGTCCTGGGGTGGTAGGCCGATGCTCGCGCGGGCTTCCTCGCGCTGGACCTCACCGCGGCGGATGGCGCGGGCGGTCAGCGTGCGCAGCATGGAGTCCCGGGCTCGGCCGCGTACGCCTTCGCCGGGGGCGAGACCACTTCCTATGGGGGGTAGGGCTTTTGACGGCAGGTACAGGGGGTGCGGCGACAATTCCGCCCACGGGAGCCCCAGGCGTTCGGCTGCCATGCCGCCGCCGGCGGTGAGGATGTCGGATACTACGAGTTCGGGGAGCATGGCGCTCAGGTCGGGGAGGATTTCGGTGGCGATGTGCGCTGCGCGTTGGTGAATGCGTGCTCCGGCGTCGGCGTCGTCGTCCTCGGCGCGGGGGGCCAGGCCTTTGAGGCGGCGGACGCCGATTCCGGCGTTGCGGGCGGCGTCGAACCAGCGGGGGCTGGTGAACAGCACCGGGTCGTCGCCTGCTGCCAGGAATCGCACGCACAACGCGATCGCTGGGAAGGCATGTCCCGGATCTGGTCCGGCTACCACCGCTACTCGCACGCCCATACCATGCCACATGGGGTTTGAGTTGCCGTCGGGTGTTAGTTGCGGGGCGGTGGGGTGAAGGCATTCCACTCAGGACCGCTCGTGGCTGTGTTTAATTTGCCTCCGCTTCGCTCCGGCGGGGTTCGGGGCCTGACAGTCTCGATTTTTCCCTCCCTCCGCGCACGCCGGAGCTCCTCCGCTTCGCTCCCCCGCTCCGACGCACGCTCCACTCAGTCCAAAATCGAGACGGCCCCGAACCCACACAGCGAGTGCACCAACTGTCATCCCTGCCGTTCATTGACAGTTCGCCTGCGGCGGACAAACACACAAGCACACGAGCTGACGACCCGACCAGCTGGTGACCCGGACCAGCCGGCAATCGCACCGGCTGGCGACCGGACGGGCGGGCGACCGGACCGGCTGGCGAGCGGACCGGCTGGTGCCCGGACCGGCCGACAATCGCACCGGCGGGCGACCGGACCGGCTGGCGAGCGGACCGGCTGGTGCCCGGACCGGCCGACAATCGCACCGGCGGGCGACCGCACCGGCTGGCGAGCGGACCGGCTGGCGAGCAGACCGGCTGGCGAGCAGACCGGCTGGTGCCCGGACTGGCCGACAATCGGGCCGGCTGGTGATCGCACCGGCGGGTGCCCGGACCGGCCGACAATCGGACGGGCTCGGATAGATCAACCCCGTCACGGGATTTCGGGGTTCGCCTTCGGCGGGCGGGGTTGGGTCGGCAGGGGGAACGCGGGGTGTTGTGAGTGAGTCAGCCTGCGAAGTAGAAGAGTTCGAAGGAGATGGCGTGGGCTGCTGGGAAGCCTTCCTTGGGGCCGGCGGTCATGTCGATGACGGCGCGGGCCTGGGTGGCTACTGGTTCGGGGCTGAGGGCCTCCAGGTAGCGGGCGTGGGCCATGAGGGATTCGATGGCGGGTTCGATGGTGTCGGAGACGTCTACGGCGTGGCTGCCGTTGGGGACGCCGTAGACGGCGGCCCAGCGGGGGGACCAGATCGGGAGGTCGGCGATGTCGGGGTGGATCCATTCGTTGCCGGCGTCGGATACGGCGTCCAGGGCGGCGCGGCCTACGGCTCGGTGGTCGGCGCTGTTGGGGTAGCCGCGGGCCCAGACGTCGCCGAAGTTGAACAGCACCACCATTTCCGGGCGGTGGCGGCGGATGGCGGCGGCCAGGTCGCGGCGGAGGGCGAGGCTCTCCTCGATGCGGCCGTCGGGGTGGCCGAGGAATTCGACTTCGGTGACGCCGACGATCTTGGCGCCCGCGCGTTCCTCGAGTTCGCGCAGCGGGCCGGATTCGACGGGCGGGAGGCCCGCGATGCCCGCTTCGCCGCTGCTGACCAGGACGTAGCGAATGTCCTTGCCCTGCCGCGTCCAGCGCGCGACGGCCGCGGCCGCGCCGTATTCGATGTCATCGGGGTGCGCGACGATGACGATGCCGCGCTCCCAGTCCTCGGGTAGCTGCTCCATGCCTGAATTCAACACCAGGCGCGCCCGATCGATACCGCACAACCCCTGATCCGCAGGTCAGAGCATGCCCAGCACGCCGTCGAAGGCCGCTTCGGCGGCGCCGAGCAGCTTCAAATCCGCTCCCAGCCGGGACTTTTCGATGCGCACGCCGCCGAGGGCGCGGCTGACCATGCTGCGGCGGCGGACCTGATCGCCGACTCGGGCGACGGCGGCATCGGGCAAGGCGGTGAAAAGGTCGCCGAGCACAACGAGTTCGGGGCCCAGGATATTGACGACATTGACCAGACCGAGGGTCAGCCAGTCCAGGTATTCGCCGAGCCGGGGTTCGCAATCACCGTGCAGGGAGCGCAGTTCCGCGACAATGGCCCCGCGCGGACCGTGCTCGGACAGCCCCAGCGCCCGGCACAGCGCGGCCTCGCCCACCTCGGTCTCCCAGCAGCCCTCATTGCCGCAGTGGCAGGACCGCCCGCCGGGGCGCACCGTCATATGGCCGATCTCGCCGAGATATCCGGCGGACCCGCGCAACAAGGTGCCCTGCGAGATGAGCCCGCCGCCCACCCCGACATCCGCGGAGACGAAGACCGCGTCATCGGCGCCGCGTCCGGCGCCGCGCGCGTATTCGGCCAGCGCTCCGAATTCGGCATCGTTCCCGACCACCACGGGCACACCGAGCACACCGTTCATCCGCTGTCCCAGCGACACATCGGCCCAGCCCAGATTGGCCGCATCGTGCACCAGCCCGTCGGCCCGCCGCACCACGCCGGGCACCGAGATGCCGGCCGCCACCGGCCGCAGGCCCAGATCGGCCGCGAGCAGCGTCGCGGATTCGGCGATATGGGTGATCACCTCGTCCGGTTCTCGTTGCCGCCCATGCAGATTCCAGCTGTTGCGGCCCAGGATCTGCCCCCCGAACCCGACCAGCGCGATACCGGCGTGCTCGACCTGCACATCGACCGCGAGCACCACCGCCGCATGCGGTTGCGGCAGCACCAGCAGCGACGGGCGGCCCGCGCCGCGGGGCAACCGGGGCACCCGCTCCTCCACCAGTCCGCTCTCGGCGAGCGCGTCGACGAGCATCTTGATGGTGGAGCGGTTCAGGCCCAGTTCGGTGGCCAGCGCGGCGCGGGTGGCGGGGCCTCCGATGTGCAGCAGGCGCAGGAGGCTCGACCGGTTGAAGCGGCGCACCTCGTCCGGTCGGGCGACGGTCATGACCTCAGGAATACCACTGCCGCGCTCACCGTTGCGCCACCGCCGCGCGTCGTCTCGACAATGCGTCGACCGTGGCGGCCAGCAGCAGCACCAGACCGGTGACGATGGAGACCACCGCGGCCGGCTGTTCGAGCAGGCCGAGGCCATTGGAGACCACCGCCAGCACCGCGCCGCCGATCACCGCGTCGGCCACCCGGCCGCGCCCGCCGAACAGCGAGGTGCCCCCGATGACGGCCGCGCCGACCGCGAACAACAGCGTATTCAGGCCGCCCGCTTGCGGATCCACCGATCCGACCTTCGAGGAGTAGACGATCGCGCCGATCGCCGCGCACGAGGAGGAGATGACGAAAACGCTTGCCCGCAGCTGCGTTACATTGATGCCCGCGCGCCGGGCGGCCTCCGCGTTGCCGCCGACCGCGTAGATGTGGCGGCCGTAGGTGGTGCGGTTGAGGACATAGGTGCCGGCCACCATCAGCGCCAGGACGATGGGCACCACATACGGCACGCCGGAGATCTCGATGAGATCGTTGGGCGAGCGGTTCACCGTGAGCAGGATGGTCACGATGGCCGCGAAAACGGTGAGCGCCACCACTTTCGCGAGCACCAGCGGCGTCGGCTGGGTGACCAGCCCGCGGCGGCGGCGCAGGAAATGCCCGCCCAGCGTGACCGCCGCGTATCCGCCGGCCGCGATCACGAACAGCAGCCAGCTGCCCAGCGTCGACAGATTTCCGTTCGCGACCTGATCGAGCACGTGCGAGGAGCTGATGCCCAGCACGCCGCCCTCGCCGATGAGCTGCAGAATCACGCCCTGCCAGGCCAGGAACAGCGCCAGCGTCACCACGAAGGACGGCATGCCGATCTTCGCGATGAGGAATCCGGTGATGCAGCCGATGGCCGCGCCCACGCACACCGCGAGCAGCATCTCCACCCACGGATTGGCCTTGAACCCGATCACGGTGATGGCCACGCCGAGCAGCGACATGGCCACGCCCGGCCAGATGCGCAGCAGGCCCGCGAGCACCGCGCCCAGGATCAGCAGCGCGTTGAAGATGAAGAACACGGTGGATCCCATGCCGGACATGAGATTTCCGTCCTCGACGTAATGCATGGCCAGCACCGCGCCGGCCACGCCGGAGGCGGTGCCCGCCGACAGATCGATCTCCCCGATCAGCAGCACGTACACGATGCCGATCGCGATGATCGTCTGTCCCGCGCCCTGCGCCAGCAAGTTGGCGATGTTGTTGAGCGAGAAGAACACATCCGACATCACCGAGAACAGCACGACCAGCGCGACCAGGCCGAGAATGGCCGGCAGCGAACCGATTTCACCCGCCCGCAGCCGGGCCGCATAGTCGCGCACCGCCTCCCGGCTCGACAGCGTGGTGGTGTCGATGCCGAAATCCGCGACCGCGGTCTCCGCGGTCTTGACCGCACCCGGCTCCGAAACCTTCGTCATCCCAGCGGCTTCCGTACGCCCGGAGTCGTTGCTCCCGGCGGTGTTCTCCTCGCGCATTCCACTCTCGCTCACAGCGCCACCGCCTCCGGTCGCGCCAGTCCCAGATCGCCGGAGCGCCCGGCGGTGATCAGCTCGACCACCTGGCCGTGCGTCACATCGGCGGTGCGCACCTCGGCGGCCATCCGGCCCAGGTACAGCACCGCGATGCGGTCGGCGACCTCGAACACATCGGCCAGGTTGTGGCTGATCAGCACCACGCCCAGGCCCTGTTCGGCCAGTCGCCGCACCAGATCCAGCACCTGCCGGGTCTGCGCCACGCCCAGCGCCGCGGTCGGCTCGTCGAGCAGCACCAGATTGCTGTTCCACAGCACCGCCTTGGCAATGGCCACGGTCTGGCGCTGCCCGCCGGACAGTGCGGACACCGGGGTGCGCACCGATTTCACGGTCCGCACCCCGAGTGAGGCCAGGGTGCGGCGAGCCGCCTCCTCCATGCTCGCCTCGTCCAGCAGCCACGGCTTGCCGCGTTCGCGGCCGAGGAACATATTCGCGACGATATCGAGATTGTCGGCCAGGGCCAGGTCCTGATAGACCACCTCGATGCCGAGCTCGGCGGCATCCTTGGGGCCGCGCAGGTGCACCGGTTCGCCCCGGAAGCGCACCTCGCCGGAATCGGAACCATGAATCCCGGCAACGCATTTCACCAGGGTGCTCTTGCCCGCGCCATTGTCGCCGACCAGGGCCGTGACCTCGCCCGCGGGCACCGTGAAATCGACGTCGTGCAATACGTGCACCGCACCGAAACTCTTGTTCAGTCCGGTGATTCGGAGTAGCGGCTCGCTCATACCCTCACCCTCAGCGGATACCGAGCTCGGTGCAGGCCGCCGCCAGATCGCCACCGCAGATATCGGCCGCCTTCACGAAACCGGCGTCGGTCACGACCTTCACCTCGGCGCGGGTCACCGTCTGCGGTTGCAGCAGCACCGATTTCACCTCGCGCTTGCCCTTGGGATCCTGGCTCACGCTCACCGCCAGCGCGTCCGCGGCCGCCTTGTCGCCCTTGGCCAGGGCCGCGGCGAGTTTGGCGGCCGCCTGCGCCTCGCCGAGGATCGGCTTGAAGACCGTCATGTACTGGTCGCCGCGCAGGACGGCCTTGAGGCCCTCGGCGGTGGCGTCCTGGCCGGTGACCGGCACCTTGCCATTGAGGCCGTTCTTCTTCAGCACGGTGATCACCGCGCCCGCCAGGCCGTCATTGGCCGCGACCACGCCGTCGACCTTGCCGCCGTTGCCGGTGAGAATCTGCTCGAAGGTGGTGCCGCCCTTCTGGTTGTCCCAGCCGTCGATGGCCTGGGAGCGCACCAGTTTGAGCGTGCCCGCGTCGTAGAGGGGCTTGAGAATGTTCTGCTGGCCCTGGTGGAACAGAGTGGCGTTGTTGTCGGTGGGCGCGCCCTCGATCTCGATGACCTCGGCGCCCGGCTTGGACTTCAAGGCGTCGGCGAGGGCCTGGCCCTGCAGCTCACCGACCTTCACATTGTCGAAAGACACGTAGTAGTCGGAGGATCCGCCCAGATTGAGCCGGTCGTAGTCGATGGTCGGGATGCCGGCCTTCTTGGCCTTGGCGGCGACCGCGCTGCCGACCTCGCTATTGATGGAGGCGATGATCAGCACCTTCACGCCCTTGGCGATCATGCCGTCGGCGAGGGTGGTGAACTTCTGCACGTCGCCCTGGGCGTTCTGCACGTCGGCGTCGAAGCCCTCGGCGCGCAGGGCTTGCTGGAGCATCGGCTTGTCGAAGGATTCCCAGCGGGCCGAGGTCGCGGTCTCCGGCAGGATGACGCCCACCGTGTCGCCGCCTCCGCCGGAGGGTGAATCGGACTTGTCGTTGCTGCTGGTGTTCGACCCGCATGCGGTGAGCGTCATTGCTCCCGACAGTGCCAGCGCCACGGCGGCGTATCCGATCCGGAATCTCCGGTGGCCGGAATTCTTCGGCAAGAGCGGGCTTTTCGTCCTCATCACGGTGACCTTCCCGAGCCGCGGTCGTGGCACGCATACGTCTGTGACGACCGCTTATCGATATGTTGTGGGCAACAACATATGCGACCCAGGCGAGGCCGGAGGGCAAATCAGGCAAACCGGTCCAGCCGACATGCGAAGGGGCCGTCCGGCGTCCTTGACAACACCGCACGGCCCCTTCGAAAACCTCGCTACAACTTGCCGATCGTGGTCTTGTCCGAGTTGGACACCGCCTTGTACAGCAGGTAAAGGCCGAATACGACCGCGCTGATCATCAGGATCGGGAACAGACCCTTGATCAGCGCGCCGATGATCGCGAACGCGATCCACACGAGCGCGACGACGCCGATGATCTTCCAAAGCATTGAATGCCTCCCGTAGGTCTCGAACCGCCGTCAGCGCGATCCGACACCATCCATACTGCTGCCTCCACAAAAGAAAAGCACCAGGTCAACGGCGAAATCGGGGTAAGTTCAGGGTTGTCCCCGAGTCCCCGGATCGGGATGGTCACCGGCCCGCGATCCGCCTCAGGGCAGCAGCACGACCTTGCCGCCGGCATGCCCGGCCATCACCAGCTCGAGCGCGGCCGCCACCTCGGCCAGCGGATACGTCGCGGCAATCACCAGATCCAGCTTGCCCGCCCGCACCGAGTCGAGCAGTTCCCGCCACGAGTTCTCCCGGATCTCGACCCCCGGATCCGCACCGGGCGCGAAACCCAGCCCCTGAAACCCGTACTTCGCCGCTTGCTCGAACGCGACGATGGTGGCTATCCGGGCGCGGTCGGCGACCAGTTCGACGGACACCTCCACCGCTTCCTCGGTGCCGACGGTATCGAGCGCCGCGTCCACGCCGCCCGGAGCCAGAGCGCGCACCCGGTCGGCGAGACCGGGCCCGTATTCGACAGGTTCCACCCCATAGGCCCGCAGCCGATCATGATGCTTCGCCGCGGCCGTGCCGATCACCCGCGCGCCGCGCGCCACCGCCAACTGCGCGGCCACCGACCCCACACTCCCGGCCGCACTGTGCACGAGCACCGTGTCCCCCGGCCCGACCTTGGTCGCCGCGACCAGATGAACCGCCGTGCCTCCCACGGCGAGCAGACCCGCCGCGACCTCCCAGCTCACCTCGGCGGGCTTGGGCACCACGCGCGCGGCCGGGGCATTCACCACCCCGGCATATCCCCCGGCAACCCGCGCGAGCACCTCATCACCCACCGCGATCGGCCCAGCGGGCCCCGTCGCCTCCGCGCCCACCGCGGTAACCACCCCCGACACCTCCCCGCCCAGCCGCATGGGCAGGGCCGCGGGATCGGTGCCGAACGCCCCACTGAACCGCTTGTAGTCGAAAGGATTCACCCCGGCCGCACGAACCTCGACGGTGACCTCCCCGGGCCCCGGCGGCGGCACCTCAACCTCGATGAGCGACAACACTTCCGGACCACCGTAGGCGGTGGCAACGACAGCTGGAGTCATACCGCAACAGCCTACGCCCGACCCCCACCCTCCCCCGCTCACGGTTGAGCCAACCCTGCTTCACACCAAGCACACCCCGCACACACTGGATACATTCTCCCGTCAGGAGGTCACAATGGACACCGAATACCTGGCCTGGAGCATCCTGGTCACCATCCTCCGCGCAGCAGCCACCACCGGCCTGCTCAGCGGCTCGGTCGACCAATGGGCCAATATGAACGGCTACCGCTAGCCAGGCGTCATCCACACGCCCACACCCATTCTCAGCCGGATCGGCCGAAAGCCGTTACGCGCTCATGGATTGGCGCGATACCGGTCGTCGGCGAGGTCGGTGAGGGCCTGGGCCCAGCCGTCGAGGCGGTCGGCGGCGTCGCGCAGCCCCACCATGGCCCAGCCGAGATCGTCTGCCACGGCGGCGCTCTCGGGCACGGCGAGCACCCGGGCGGCGGCCGCGACCATGCCTTCGAACTCGACCACGCCGTCGTCGAGGCGAATCGATGCGGCCCGGACGTGTTCGACCAGTGGGGCTTTCGCCGCGCCCAGTGCATCCGCGGCGCGCTCCATGGCGACCACGTCGGCGGCCAGGGCGTGCAGCGCCGCCGCGCCGGAGGAGGCCGTTTCGAGGGTGTCGACCAGGTCGTCGGCGGGTAGTCGCCCGGATTTGGCGATCTGATCGCCCAAACCGTGCAAGGCCCGCTCGGCCCGCACCAATCGGCTGATCGCGGCCCGCGCGGCGGACCGCAGCGGCGGCAACCGCCGGGGCTGGAATGCCGCCTGCGGCAATGGTTCCTTGCGCAGTTCCAGGTAGCGGCGCACGGCTACGGTCGTGCCGGTGACCAGGGCGACCGCCCCGCCGCCGACCACGATCACCGCCCAGGCCGGCGCCGAAACCAGCACGAGCCCAACAGTTCCGGCCGTGGTCAACCCGGAAGCGGTTCCCAATCTCAGGCTTCGCCGCCGCGCCCGCCGCCGCTTCCGCAGCTCCCGCTCCCGTGGATCGGCCCACTTCCGCACCGCGACCAGCGCCTGCTCCCCCATCCCCCGCAACGTCTCCGGCAGCCGCTGCGCCAACTCCTCGGGTTCCATCCCGGTCGGCGCCAACGCCTCCCGCACCACCTCGGTGGCCCGCTCCCGCCGGCTCCGCCGCCCAGCGCGTCCCTTGCCCGGTGCCGGTCGGCCGGCCTCACCGCGGCCGAATCCGCTGTCCGTCCGAGCCCGTCCGCGCTGCCCTGCGGCCGCGCCCGACTCGTGTCCGGCGTCATAGCCCGCAGCGCCGCGCCTTCCGGGTGCCGACGCGGGCGACGATCCGGGATACGGCGAGGTCGTCCAGCCATCGAGGGACTGCTGCCACCCCGGCTGCTTCGTGCCATCGGAGACCGCTGTGGCCTGAGGGAACGCCTCGGCGCCACGGGCCTTGGAAGTCGCCGCAACGCCCCCGGAACCAAATCCAGCTCCGCTACTCGATCCGGGCGCGCCCGACGGCGGCTGCCCGGTCTGCGACGAGGTCGTGGCTTCGCCCGAGGGGAACCCAGCGGCGGAACCGCCTGCGGGAGATCCGGTCGACTGCGCCCGCGCGGCATCGCTCGCAGCGGCCGACGAGTCGCGGGTTGCTGTATGCCCGCCGGGGTTCGCTACTCCGCCGTGGGAACGCGGCCCGATCGGCGAGTGTGCGGAGCCGGCGGGTTCGGCTGCGCCACTGGTGAATTCCGAGGTGGGCCGAGCCGGGAGACTGTCCGCGCCGGGGGTTCGGACAGCGCCGGGCGCGGCGGATTCGGTGGTGGCCGCATCCTTTTCGGATGACCGAGGCCCAGTGGGTGGCTGTTCACTCGGGGTGCGGCCGAAGGGCGAGGGGAACAGGGAAGTCAGCGGGGCGGTGACCCGGGGGCGGCGGAAACGGGCAGGGGAGGTCGCGGGGTCGTGCTCTGCCCGCGATCTCCCCATCGGTGTGCTGCCTTTCGCGCCGTGAACCGCTACTGCTGAGCGGCCTGGCCCTTGTTCATCTGGGGCTGGGGCTGGGCGGGCTGGGTGGGGATGGACTGCTGCTGGCCGCCGGAGGGGAGGGCGTCGCCGCGCATGGAGGCGCGGATCTGCTCGAGGCGGTTGTGGCCGGCCATCTGGATGGAGGCCTGCTGGACCTCCATCATGCGGCCCTGGACGGAGTTGCCCGCGAGTTCGGCGGCGCCGAGGGCATTGGCGTAGCGACGCTCGATCTTCTCGCGCACGGCGTCCAGGCTGGGGGTGGTGCCGGGGGCCGAGAGGGTGGAGTCCATCTGCTGCAGGGAGGCCGAGACCTGCTCCTGCATCTTGGCCTGCTCCAGCTGGGACAGCAGCTTGGTGCGCTCGGCGACCTTCTGCTGCAGCAGCATGGCGTTCTGCTCGACCGCCTTCTTGGCCTGCGCGGCGGCCTGCAGCGACTGGTCGTGCAGCACCTTCAGATCCTCGACGGCCTGCTCGGCGGTGACCAGCTGGGCGGCGAAAGCCTCGGCGGCATTGGTGTACTGGATCGCCTTTTCGGTATCGCCGGCGGCGGTCGCCTGATCGGCGAGCATGACCGCCTGGCGCGCATTGGCGTTCAGCTTCTCGACCTCGTCGAGCTGCCGGTTCAGCTTCATCTCCAGCTGACGCTGGTTGCCGATCACCGACGCGGCCTGCTGCGACAGGGCCTGATGCTGGCGCTGGGCTTCCTCGATGGCCTGCTGGATCTGGACCTTCGGATCCGCATGCTCCTCGATCTTGGAATCGAAGAGGGCCATCATGTACTTCCAGGCCTTCACGAACGGATTAGCCATCGATTGATCCCGCCTCCATATGACGTGCCGCACTCGGTAGCGCGACATAGTGCGCGACCGTCACGCACCCGGTTGTCCCTGTCTCCATCCACTGCGCCGGCAGCCGCGGAGCGGAACCCCCGCAGCTGCACGACGCCTCCGGCCTGAAGCCTACAGAGAATTTATCCCTTTCGGCTCCAGCGCACAGCGATCACTTGGCCGCCACCAGCACCAGCCGGTCCGACTTCGGCGCCGGAATGACGATTCGCGGACCGAAAGCGCCGTCCCCGCCGCGCGGCGTGACCTTCGCACCGGCCGCCGACAGCTGAGCATTCGAGGCCGGGGGCGCGCTCGGCGCACCCACCCCCACCGGCTCGGGCTGCTTGGCGGCGGCCTTGTCGGCCTCGGCCATGGCCGAACCGACATCGAAGAGCACCTGCGCCAGCGGCAGATCCAGGGCCTGGCAGATGGCGGCCAGCAGCTCGCTGGAAGCCTCCTTGCGCCCGCGTTCCACCTCCGACAGGTACCCCAGGCTCACCCGTGCCGAGGTGGAGACCTCACGCAACGTCCGGCTCTGGGCGACCCGAGCGCGCCGCAGGCTTTCCCCGATCGCTTCTCGCAGCAGCGTCATCTCGTTCTCCTCACACTCGTCTCGCCGGACCCAGCGTTTGACTGGACAACGTCCGGCGTCGGCCGCGCGTTCCCGGCCCCATCACCCGCCCGCAATGCTGCGGACGAGTTCGGTGACCGCGGCGCGGACCGAGCCCACCCTGATCGTCCACCGGTCTCCCGACAACTTCAACCGGACCACCTCGGTGCCCTCCGGACCGGAGATACCGAGGAAGACCGTGCCGACCTCACGACCGTCCTGCGGATCGGGCCCGGCGACACCGGTGAGCCCGACGCCCCAATCGGCTCCACAGCGGGTGCGGGCGCCGACGGCCAGCTGCTCCGCGGTGCTCGCGGCGACGGGACCGTCCGCGGTGAGCGTGTCGGTGCTCACACCGGCGAGAGCATGTTTGAGATCGGTCGCGTAGACGATCAGTCCCCCGCGCAACACGGTGCTCGCGCCCGGAATTCCCGCAATGGTCGCGGCCAGCAGTCCGGCGGTCAGCGATTCCGCGGTCGCGATGGTCTGACCCGCGGCGCGCAGCGCGGCCACCAGGTCGGCGGCCGGCGCGAGCGAGGTCAGCGGGTCGGGCGACCCGAGCGGGGTGAGACGGACCTCAGGCGGCACGGCTGCCGCCGGGCGAGCCGAACCACAGCCGGGCCGCCTGCACCACGTAGTCGAGGCCGGTCACCACCGTGAGCACCACCGCCACGTACATCAAAGCCATTCCGGCGGTGGCGAATCCCCCGGACAACGGCAGCAACAGCACCGCGATCGCCACCGACTGGACCAGCGTCTTGAGCTTGCCGCCGCGCCCGGCCGGGATCACGCCGCGGCGCACCACCGCCAGCCGCAGCAGGGTGATGCCGAGTTCGCGGGCCACGATCACCAGGGTCATCCACCAGGGCAGATCGCCGAGCATGGACAGTCCGATGAGGGCGGCGCCAATGAGCGCCTTGTCCGCGATCGGATCGGCGAGCTTGCCGAAATCGGTGACCAGACCGTACTTCCGGGCCAGCTGCCCGTCGATGCGATCGGTAATGGCGGCGACGCCGAACAGCGCGGCCGCGGCCCAGCGCCAGCCGGTGTCGTGCCCGCCGCCGGCGAACAGCGCGGCCAGGAACAGCGGCACGATCAGGATGCGCAGGATGGTCAGCACATTCGCGATGTTCATCAACGGCACGGCCGCGGTCTCCACCACGCCCGCCGATTGCGGTACCGCCGCCAATCCCGGTCGCTGGGGACCGGCATCGGCCCAGCGACCATCCCACTCGTCACGCTGCACCGTCACCAGCGCCCCCACCGGCCGCCGAACCGGCCTTGGTTTCCGGACCATTCCGGTATGCGGGGGAGCTGGATGTGCGACACACCGCCAAGCCTATCGGTACCGGGGCCGACTACTGTGCACCCCATGACAACACGGGCACCTCACAGCGGTTCGATCGACGGAACGACGGCTACCCAGCCGGTCGTCCGCCGCGCCCGAACCTCTGACGTGCCCGCGATCAAGCAGCTCATCGACATCTACGCCGGCCGGATCCTGCTGGAGAAGAACCTCGTCACGCTGTACGAGGCGGTCCAGGAATTCTGGGTGGCCGAGAAGGACGGGCAGATCATCGGCTGCGGGGCGCTGCACGTGCTGTGGGCCGACCTCGGCGAGGTGCGCACGGTGGCGGTGCACCCGGATATCAAGGGCACCGGGGCCGGGCGGCTGCTGGTCGAGCAGTTGATCGCCGTCGCGCGCGAACTCCAGCTGAAGCGGCTGTTCGTGCTCACCTTCGAGGTGGAGTTCTTCACCCGGCACGGCTTCGTGGAGATCGACGGCACCCCGGTGACCGCCGAGGTCTACGCCGAGATGTGCCGCTCCTACGACACCGGCGTCGCCGAATTCCTCGACCTCAGCTACGTCAAGCCCAATACGCTCGGGAATACCCGAATGCTGTTGACGCTCTGATTCTTCGACAAGTTCCCCCGACCGGAAAGAGCCATCAGTGCCGATCTTCGCCGTCCACTACACCTACACCGAGGCCACCGTCCCGGCGCGCGCCGAGCATCGCCCCGAGCACCGGGCGTTCCTGAACAACCTCGTCGACCAGGGCATCGTGCTCACCAGCGGCCCCTACACCGACGGCCTGGGCGCGCTCATCCTGTTCCAGGCCCCGGACGCCGAGACGGTGCACAAGCTCCTCGACGAGGATCCGTTCCAGCGCGAGGGCCTGGTCGAGGCCCGCCGGGTCGCCGAATGGCAGCCGGTGATGGGCGCTTTCGTGTCCTGACGAGCCGTGCGGCCCGCGGCCTCAGGCCGCGGCGCCGTACAACCGGGCGCGGGAGCGGGCCAGCTGCCGCTTGCCGACCAGCCTCCACAGCACCTTGACCGGTGCGGGCAGCTCGGCGAGGAACAGCTTCCGCTCCTCCGGGGTGGCGAGATCCAGAATGTTGCTCAGCGTGAGCAGGCGACGACTCTTGTCGACGCGGGCCAGACCGTGCTGCCCCAGCTGCGCCCATTCCGCCGCGGTGACGTGCCGGGCCACGATGGGCAGCAGCTCCGCCTCCTCGGCCGCCATGTGCGTCTCCAATTCGGCGCCCAACTCCTCGAGCTTGGCCGCCGTGTCCTCGCGATAGGCCAGCGGATCGGCCGCCAGCTGCGGCAGCAACGCGGTCAGCTGCTGGACCAGCTCATCGACCCGTTCGTGCTGGTCCACCATGAGCTTCACCCGCTCGGCCTCCTCGGGCGCGCGCTGCTGCACCAGCGGCCACAGGATCTCGTCCTCACCGGTGTGGTGAATATGCAACCCGTCCAGCACATTCCGCAGATGCTCGGTCACCAGCCGAACCCGCTCCCCCGCGCCGGGCCGTAGGGCCCGCACCAGGGCGGGCGCGGTCGCGAATTCACTGCGGAAGGTCCGATGGATCACCGCCATCTGCCCGATCGCAGGCCCCTGTTCACCGTTCGCGGCAGTCACCGTCGCACACTCCTGTCAATAGCTCCGAGTTAGCAGTCGAGATGGTGACACGAGCCGGCGCCGGCGCCGTCACAATCGGATCACCGCCGAATAATCGCCCCGCTCGGAAGCGCCCGTTAACGATGAGGGCGGCGGGCGACCGACTACACCGCTCGGGCGATGCCGAGGACCGCGGAACCGCCGTCGGCGAAGCCGATGTGTGCGCGCAGCGGGCGGAGTTTCCGGCCGAGTGGGACGAACAGGTTGGACGGCCCCGTCTAGAGGATGCGGATCAGCCAGGCGGCGGAGATCACCGTGGAGACGCCGCCGATGCGGGTGGAGATCTGGGCGAAGGGCATGAGGACCATGGGGCTGGCCGCGGAGAGGATGGCCACGTCGCCGGTGCCGCCCAGGCCGCTGTGACAGACGGTGACCAGGGATGCGTCGACCGGGTACATGCCGATGGCGCGGCCGATGAGGAATCCGGTGGCCGCCATCGACAGGACGACCGCCGTGCAGGCCAGGATGTAGCCGGGTGCGAGGACTCCGATCACGTTGGCCAGTGGGAGGTACAGCATGCCGAGACCGATCATGGTCGGGTAGATGAAACAGCGCGAGATGATCGAATACACCGCTCGCGCATCGGCTTCCGCCTCGGCGGGAAACAAGTCGAACGCCTTGCACAACACCGAGAGGATGATCACCAGTACTGGGGCGGGCAGCGGAATGACCAGTTCCAGGAGCGTGGCGAGGACGAACAGGCCGGTGATGGTGAGCACGCCGAAGGCGTAATTCGGTTCGCGTGCAGCGGTTTCGGCCGGGGCTGCGGACAGTGCCGGGTCCGGTGATTTCACCAGTTGCCCGCCGCCGTCCAGCGCCGGGCGGCGCTCGCCGAGGCGGCGCAGCAGGCCCGCGGTGACGATGGCGACGATATTGCCGAGAATGGCGGCCGGAATCAGTTCGGCCACATAGCTTCCCGGCTCCCCGCCGAGCGCCGCGGCATAGGCGGAGGACAGCGGGCTGACGCCCTCGCCGATGCCGCCGCCGATGATCGGCGCCACGATGTAGAACAGGGCGCGATGGAAGTCGTAGCCGAAGGCCATGGCCGTGCCGAGTCCGGCGGCCACCGCGACCGTGGTGCCGGCGATCAGCGGCGGGAAGATGCGGACCAGGCCGCCGGTCATGAGTGTGCGGCTCATTCCCAGAATGCTGCCGACCACCAGGGTGCTGATCACGAAGTACAGCCAATTCGCCTGCTTCATCGCCACGGTGACCGCATCGAGGGTGTTCTGCTCGAATGCGCCCAGGTACACCCGGATCGACGGCACCATGAGGCAAACGAGCGCGCCGCCACCGATTTTCGAGACGATCGCAGGCGGTTGCCGAGCGGCCCGAGCAGCGTGCCCAGCCCGACGATCACCGCCAGTCCGCCGATCATGTTCTCCGGGACCGCGTCGAACCTGCCCGCGATCAGGACGATGGCGGTGAGTCCCACCGGAACGATCAGCGGACACCGTCGAGCCGCGGCAGCCCGCGCCGGAAGGTCCTGCCGGTCTTGTCTTTCAAGCTCATGTCAACTCGCAGGCTGTTCCAGGCGGGCGCAGATCGCCTTGCCGAGCGATTCGGTGGTGCCGACGCCGCCCATATCCGGTGTCAGCGCGGCATGACCTTGTGCGAGCACCGCTTCCACCGCGGACAGCATGGCAGCGGCGGCCTCGTGCTCGCCGACTCCATATCCGAACAGCACGACGAACTCCGCGGCCGGGTCCAGCTGCGGTCGACCATCGGGCTGGGCCGGGCGCATATCGCCGAACTGGTCGCCGAATTCGTTGCGGTGCATCCCAAGATCCATATCGATCTGGAGTTGTCCTCGACACCGCTCAATATCGCGGGCACCGGATTCGATATCGACATCCATGTCGGCACACTGCACGATTCCCGGCTCACCACCACGCGATTGTGCCGGAATCGCCGAATCGTGTGCGCATCAGCGGAATACGTGCGGCGCCACGGCCTGCCCGCCGGGCTCGCCGAATTGGAGCAGCACAATTGCATCGTGCTGAAGGAGAACGACAGCGACTATTCCCTCTGGCGATTCGCCCCCGACGGGACGGAAACCGCCGTCCGCGTGGCCGGCAACCTCGTCAGCAACGACGGCGATGTCATCACCCGCTGGTGCTTGGAAGGACGCGGCTTGATCATGCGCTCCCTCTGGCATGTCGGCCCGCTGCTGGACAGCGGCGACCTGATCCAGGTCCTCCCCGGCATCCCGACCCCCAGCGCTGACATCCACGCCGTCTACGCGGTCTCCCCCGCACTCCCCCGCCGCACCCGCGCCGTCATCGACCACCTGAAACACGGTCTGCAGGAACGCATTCCCGACCCGCAACCGTGACGGCGGCCGAATTGGACTTGCGTCAGGGTCGCCACGACTGGGAGAGCGAGCTGAAGCCATCGATCGGCGGCAATGCCAGCACCAGCGACGTACCCACGTTCTGCCCCAGTGGCTTTCGCGGTTCCGGTCGCCGTCGCTCAGGCGGCGCCGGACGGATTCCCGGTTCCGCGCAATGCCTTTCGGTCGACCTTGCCGGTGGCATTGCGCGGAATCTGTGCGACGAGGGTGATATCGCGCGGGCGCTGAAATCGGGCGACCTTGTCGTGCAGGAAGTCTCGAAGTTCACCCGGGTCGAGGTGATGCTCCGGGGCGAGCACCGCGAAGGCGGCCAGCCGCTGGCCGTATTCCGCGTCGTCCACGCCGATCACCGCGACGTCGGCCACGGCCGGATGGGTTGCCAGGACGTACTCCACTTCCTGCGGATACACGTTCTCGCCGCCGGAGACGATCATGTCGTCCTCCCGGCCCACCAGGAACAACCGCCCGCCGGCGTCCAGATAGCCCATATCGCCGCTGCTGATCCGCCCGTCCACCCGATCCTTGTTGCCGCCGCCGGAGTAGCCGGAGAAGCCGAGATCGCCGCCGACGAAGATGCGGCCGACCGCCCACGGCGGCAGTTCACGCCCCGTATCGTCGAGAATGCGCACTTCGACGCCGGTCACCGGGCGGCCCACCGTACCCGGTGCGACCCGTAGATCCTCCGGGGTGGCCAGTGCGCCGATGCCGACTTCCGAAGAGCCGTAACCGTTGTAGAGCACCTCGCCGAAGACGGCGGTGAATTCCCGTGCGAGGGCGGGGCTCAACGGGGCCGCACCCGACAGGGCCACCCGCAGCGACGACAGGTCGTACCGCTGCCGAGTCGCGTTGGGCAGAGCCAGGATTCGCTGCATCATCACCGGCACCCCGGCGAACATGTCCACCCGATGCCCGGCAATCGCCGCCAGCGCGGTCTCGGCGTCGAACCGCCTGTGCATCACCAGCTTTCCGCCCAGCGCCAGCCCTAGTAGCACTACGCCCAGACCGAATCCATGGAACATCGGGATGCCGACCGCAATCACGCTGCCGGTCCGCAGCCCGGTCCGGTGCAGGATGCTCGCGGCGGTGCCCGCGATCATGGACAGACCCGGCCGGCGCGGCACCCCCTTCGGCGTACCGGTGGTCCCGGAGGTCAGAATCACCAACCGCCCCACCGGCATCCGCCCCAGCGGCCGATACCCGCGCCGCACCCACCCGTCCACCGTGACCGATCCGCCCGGCGCGGAGCCCGCTGCCTGCCCAACGGCGGTCACTTCGCCCGACACACGGCCTGTTGCCGCCTCCCCTTCACTCGCCTCCCGCACGACCGGGTGGCTCGCGGACGCCTGCCGAACGGCCACCTCCCCCGCCACCGTCCAGCCGGTCTTCGTCCGACCCGCTGCCCACTGACTGTTGGTCACCCGATGCGCGGTCGCTCGGCTCGCCGGTGCCGAATTCCCCACGGCCTCGGCCGGTTCGACTGGGGCGGCGCCGAAAGCGAGCACGAGCGGGCCGGCGTAACCGGCCGCACGCAGGGCGGCCTCGAATTCGGCGTCGCAGATGATCACCCGCATTTCCTGGCGAGCCAGTGAGCGGCGTAGGGCTTCGGTGTGGAAGTCGGTGTTGAGCAGAATCACGTCGGCGCCGGTCGCCATTGCCCCGAGCAGTCCGGCGACGGAGTAGCGGCTGTTGCGGCACATGACCGCGACCGCACCGCCCGCGCCGACGGCGAATTCGTGGTGCAGACCGCTCGCGACGGCATCGATCCAGGATGCGAGGTCGGCGTAGGTGAGTGCGCCGAGGTCGTCCACGAGGGCGACGCGGTTCGGCCAGCGGGCGGCCGACAATGCCGCCAGCAGTGGGGCATTCGGGGATTTCGAGGCGAGTGCGCGACCCATCCGGAGCGCGGACCGGGGACCCACCGGGCGCAGCAGCCGGGATTCGGTCAAGGCCGTGCCGACAGCGAGACCGGTTTCC
The DNA here is from genome assembly GCF_054655275.1 of Nocardia sp. IFM 10818. Lineage (NCBI taxonomy): Bacteria > Bacillati > Actinomycetota > Actinomycetes > Mycobacteriales > Nocardiaceae > Nocardia > Nocardia sp. IFM 10818. The sequence goes on along the minus strand of NZ_BAAHJH010000001.1, from coordinate 2,775,616 downwards.
AGCATCGTGTTCGCCTTCACTGCGGGCTCCCCGCGGTCGCGGCGTCGGTGTCGCGGGTGACGCGCGCCCAGATCCGCATGAAGGCGTCCAGTGGCCCGGGCAGCGCCGCGGACAGCACATCGGCGGGCCACACCCACCAGGGCGCGATCGAACGAGGTTGCCGGACGATGGCTTTGGCGACGATATCGGCGGCCTCGGCCGGGTAGAGGCCCGGCAGTGCGCGCATGATCGGGGTCGGTGCGCTCATCCGCGTATAGATCAAGGCCATGTAGACCGTGGACACCGTCACGCCGTCGGCGTGCAATTCCGGTGCCACACTGCGCAACCAGACGTCGAAGGCGCCCTTGGAGGCTTGGTACGCGCCCCAGCGCGGTCCGGGTGCGATCCGGACGCCGATGGTGGAGATGTTCACGATGTGCCCGCGCCCGGCCTCGCGCATGGCCGGCAGCAGGCCCAGCAGCAGCCGGATCGGGCCCAGGTAGTTGACGCCGATGGTGCGTTCGAAATCGTGGAACCTGTCGTATTGCAGGTGCAGTGAGCGGCGCATGGACTTGCCCGCATTGTTGACGATCACATCCAGCGCGCCGTGGCGCTCGGTAATCGTTTTCGCGAGCTCCCCCGCCGCCACCTCGTCGGTCAAGTCCGCCGGGTACGCGAATGCCGTCCCGCCCGTCGAATCGATCTCCGCGGCAAGGGCTTCCAACCGCTCGGCGGTGCGCGCCACCAGCAGCACGGTCGCCCCGGCCGCGGCGAGTTCTCGGGCGGTGGCCTCCCCCAGCCCGTACGAGGCGCCCGTCACCAGTACGGTCTTGCCGGATACACTGCGCCGCAACGCTTCCGCGTCCCGCAGCCGCGAAGGGTTCACCACCCGGTCCAGGGCTCGCCGCGCCAGCTCGGCGGCCGGATGAACGCCATTGTTCATACTTGTCTCTCCTGCTCCCGCGGGCTCCGCAGGCCCGCCGTGAACGTGCGCGCGGTGAAGCGCACGGTCTCCTCCCACTGGTGGGCGTGCAGGTAGTGGCGCACGCTGGTGAAGTGATCGGCCAGCCCGGTCATGACCGCCCACAGCATGGTCACCACCAGACCCGGATCCGCCTCCGCCGCAGCGGTTTCCGCGATGCGCAACCGATCGACCGTCCGCAGCACCAGGTCGTAGATCCGCGCGGCGGCCACGAGCAATTGCCCGCCCACCTCTTGGTCCAGCTCGACCTCACCCGCGAGCACCGCCCAGATATTGAGCTCCTGCCCGTAGATCCGGTACATCTCGAGATACTCGGTGCACATGGCGACGAACAGATCCTCCGCGTCGTCGCACTCCGCGCACAGCGGTTCGACCTTGTCGGCGAATTCGGCCAGCCGCGCCGCGTACAACGCCGCGTACAGCGCCTCCTTGGTCGCGAAGTAGGTGTACACCGTGCCGGGACTGATCCCGGCGCCCTTGGCGACATCGCGCATCTGCAGGGCCGCGTACCCCCGGTCGGTCAGCAATCGCCGCCCGGCCTCGAGAATATCGACCCGCCGAGCCTCCCGGTCACCCCACTTCGTGGCCATCTACCCGCCATTCTGAACACGGTTCAAATTGAACACGGTTCAGAATGCGCCCGCCGGCACTGCCTGTCAAGGACGACGTTTGCCGCCATCCGGCCCACATCGCCTGCCGCACATCACGGCGGCACTCAGGGGAACGTGGCCATGACCATGTCGACGGCACGGTTCAGTTCCACCGCAGAGGCGCCGCTCGCCGCCTGGACGGCGAGACCATAGGTGGTCGCCCAGATCGATCGAGCGAGAGCGTCGGCATCGATATCCGCGGGGAACTCGCCCGCGGCGCGGGCACGGTCGAAACGATCCCGGAGAGTCGCGTGCGCCGCCTGCCGCCGGGCCGCCAATTCCGAACGCACCGAGTCGCTTCCGGGCCCGGTGGCCAATGCGCCCTGGACGAACAGGCAGCCGCGCGGTTCCGAGGTGGTGAGCGCGACCGCACCGCGCATGAGCGATTCGGCCGTGGCGCGGGCCGTCGGCTCGGCGAGCGCACGGCCGACATAGCCGGCCGGCCCCGCCTCGTAGCGATCGACCGCCCGCAGGAACAGGGCTTCCTTGTTGCCGTATGCGGCATACAGGCTGGGCCGGTTGATGTTCATCGCCGCCGTCAGGTCGGACAGGGCGGTCCCCTCGTAGCCCTGCCGCCAGAAGACCCGCATGGCGCGATCGAGCCGCTCATCGATATCGAACTCGCGTGGTCGTCCAGTGGTCACCGCTCTCCCTTTGCCTTTCTGTACCGATAAGTATATTACTAGAAGAGTTCTATACCTTTCAGTACACAATGAGTGGAGACTCGGATGAACATCTCGCTGGACGGCAAGGTCGCGCTGGTCACCGGCGGCTCGCGCGGACTCGGAGCGGCCATCGCCAAGGCGCTCGCGGAGGCCGGAGCCGATGTGGCGATCAGTTCAACGTCCATGTCCGGCAAGGCTTCCGCGGTGGTGAGCGATATCGAGGACAGGGGCCGGCGGGCGCGCGCCTACCGCGCCGACCAATCCGATCCGGCGCAGGTCGCCACACTGATCGAGTCGGTCGTCGCCGACTTCGGCCGCCTGGACGTGCTGGTCAACAATGCCGGGGTCATCGAATCCGGAACACTCGGCGAGGTCACGCCCGGCCACCGCAACCCGGTCTACGACGTCAACCTGGGCGGGGTCGTCAGCGCGACCCGCGCCGCCGCCGCGGTGCTCGCCGACGAGGGCCGCATCATCACCATCGGCTCCACTCTGTCCGCCCGCACCGGCACCCCCGGCATGGCCGACTACGCCGCATCCAAGGCCGCCGTCATCGGCTACAGCAAAGGCGCGGCACGCGACCTGGCGCCCCGCGGAATCACCGTCAACGTCATCCAGTCCGGCGCCTTCGCCACCGACATGAATCCCCCGGACGGCCCCACCTCCGATATCCAGCGCTCCTGGAACCCCATGGGCCGCTACGGAAAGCCCGAAGAGCTGGCGGCCGGGGTGGTCTTCCTGGCCAGCCCCTCCGCCTCCTACATCACCGGCGCCGTCCTCACCATCGACGGCGGCGCCCTGGCCTGAGGGCGCCACCCCCTCCCATGAGACCGCTCGATAATTCGGTTTCGCAGCCGAATCCACGGTGCTACCTTCGGTATACACCAACCGATACGACCAGGAAGGTCCACTCCATGTACGGGCAGCCCCGCACCCAGCGCCAGCGCTGGATCGACGGCGCCCGCACGTCCGGCGCCCTCCTCGTCGTACCCGGCTTCCTCCGTCAGCGAATTCGCAGCGGTCCCTAAGGGTCTACGTCCCAGACCCCTCAGGGCCGCATCCGGCAATACGCCTCGGAGCGGCCCTTTTTCATACCCGTCCTTGCCCCCCGCGCGTCTCAATGGCGAGTAGATGTCAACGGCGACATCAGCGCGGATCACATGCCCGTAGCTCAGCGGAGAGAGCGCTTCGTTGCGAACGAAGAGGCCGGAGGTTCGATTCCTCCCGGGCATACCATCTTTCGATCGATGATTCATGATTCACGGTGTGAACGCCCAGTCTTGACTCGAGTGAATCGATCTGATTCGATCTGAATCATCATGGTTCCAGTGAATCAGCCCGCGGAGGGCACGGCTACGGCGGCGGACGCCGCCGCGGATTCGGCTGCACGGCAGTCACATCCGCGGCAGCAGTTGGCTGCCGAGTTGCGCCGGTTGCGGGGGGTGGCTGGGATCTCCGGGCGGGAGTTGGCCAAGCGGGTCGGGATCAGTCAGTCGACGCTGTCGCGGATCGAGGCCGGCCATGCGGTCCCGCCGCTACCGCAGGTGCTCGACTGGGCCGAGGCGGTTGGGGCGGAAGAGGATTCCCTGCAGTTGCTGCGCACGCTCACCGAGGCGGCGCATTCGCCCGAGGTACAGGACTGGGCGGCCTCGCTCGCGGGTCGCGCGCATTTGCAGGACGATGTGCGGGCGTTCGAGGAGGACGCGCTGGTGGTGCGGAATTTTCAGCCCGCACTGGTGCCGGGGCTGCTACAGACCGCCGACTATGCGCGCCGCGTGTTCGCCACCTTCGATCCGCCCTATACGCCCGACGCTCTGGCGGCCGCACTGGCGGCGCGGCTGGATCGTCAGCGGGTGCTGTACGACCCCGCGAAGCGCTTCGAATTCCTGATGACCGAAGCGGCCCTGCGGTTTCGGCCCGGTCCGCATCGCATGCTGCTCGCCCAGCTGGACCGGATCATTTCGATCGAGACCCTCGATTCGGTCAGCATCGGGATTATTCCGCAGGATATCGAGGCGAGCACCACGATTCCGCACGGTTTTGTCATCTACGAGAACGAGGACCACGCGCTCGCCTCCGCGGAGCCTATTCCGGGCAACATGGTCACGCGCGGCCCCGAACTCGTCGACGCCCATCGCCGCCGCTGGGCGGCTTTGACTCGAATGGCGGTGTTCGACAGCGATGCCCGCGTATTTCTCGCCGGACTCCGGGACGAAATACACCGCATCGCAACCAATTGACCTGATTCCAGCGGCCGCACGAGGGGTCGGCCGCACGTGGGGTGGTGGTGTCGCAGCGAATTCGCTGCGACACCACCTGCCCGTCAGCCGCCGAAATCGAATTCGCCGGCCCGGACACCCGATGTGAATGCTCGCCACTCGGATTTCGTGAACCACAAGGTCGGGCTGTGCCGATCCTTGGAATCACGCACCGCGATCCGGCCTTCGTGGTAGGCAACCTCCACGCAATCGCCGCCGCCATAGCTGAAGCTGCTCTTGGCGAACCTCGGACCGCGACGCTCCCCGCGAACCATATTGCAGTTCATGGCATTCATTCCTTCCCCCGGAGGACCACTCCCCATGGCCCTTCTCCTATATCGCTTACGACGAACACAGTGCTATCCGAACCACCAGTCGCGCAACTGAATTCGCCTGGCCCCGCGCGCCGGCACATCGAAATGCTCATGAACGCAACTCTACGGCGACCCACCGACAAACAATCGCCGCGCACGAACCGCAGCCAGGGGGCCCGCCTGCTACAGACGAGTCACCACATGGCTACCTTGTGGCGGCGCCCTCGGAAACCGTTTTACCGGGCGAAAACCCTACTGCCGTACCTGTGTTCCGCCGCCCTGCCGCCGATCCTGTACGCGCTGGGCACCGCACCCGGATATCGCCGGGCTGCGCGTCGATCCCGTCGACGAGATCGGACCAGTCGGCCGGGGGCCGGAACCCGGCCGCGGGCCCGATCTCCTTGCGGCCCTTCGGAGCCGCGGCGAAGTCCGCCCCGAAGTTCACGTTCACCAGCACCACCGGCAGCTCGCGCTTGCGGAACGCCTGCGCGAGTTCGGCACAGCGCGTGACGACTTCGGCGCCGGAGTTCGGCACGGCGGGCGAGGCGACGATGCCGCGCTGCAGATCCACGAGCACGAGCGCGGTATTCGGATCCGGGGTGGTCAGAGCCATGGTTTCAATGTCCTTTGCTGCCGGAAGGGTCCGCGGCCGACAACCGGTCGAGCAGCGCCAGCGCCTCGGCGATCGTCGCGCGCTCGGCATCGGTGTACCGGTCGAGCAGGGCGCGGGTCAGCCTGTTCAGTTCAGACTGCATATTTCGTGTCAGTGGGCATGTCAGAGGTCTGTCAGGCCGCTGTCAGTCGCGACCCCGACAGTGTGTACATCGAGCTCGACCGGAACCCGCACCGCGGACGGCCGAAACCACAACTCACACAAAGGAGTACACATCATGTCCACCATCACCCTGACCGACCAGGACAAGAGCACCATCCGCATCGCCGCGTACGGCGCCGTCTCCCTGCTCTCCGCCACCGGCTCGGCACACAAGGCCTCCACCGCCGGTTGCATCGCCCTGAACTCCGCGACCGGACAGGTCGGGTACGTGCTCGCGGCCAAGTCGCGGGACATCAAGCTGACCGGGAAATCCGTTGCCGAGCTCGCCGATCGGGTGCTGCCGGCCCTGACGGCGTCGGTGCGCCTGCTGCAGCAGCAGGACCCGGGCGAGGCCGCCAACTTCCGTACCACCGTCCTCGTGGCGATCGATGCCGCAACGCAGGCGGGAAAGAGCCCCATCGGACCCGCCACGACCGAAATGGTCCACAAGATCACCGCGGCCCTCGACGCCGCGTGAGAGGCGGGTCGCACGGTCGCAGGCCCTCATGGGGCCCTCGCCTGGGCCCCGTCCACCTTTCCGGTCCCGCGCACCTCAGCGTGGAGTAGATGTCAACGGCGACATCCGCGCGGGCCGAACGCCGGTGGGTCGGCCAGGCTTCTGCGACAGCCGAATGATGCCGGGCGGACGCTCGTTGTGTCCGGTCCGGATTCGGACACCTGTTCGTCGGCACACTCCTGATTACCAGTATGTCCCAACGTATTTCCGGTGGATGGTTCCGCCGTCCCGCCATCGCCGGTTGACGGCGAGACTCCGCTGAATGGCCGGATCCGGCCGAGTTCATGCCGTGACAGCCGCCACACAATTGATGGCTAACTTTTGGCAACATATTTCGCGGCGGCGCCGATACGGCTAGCGAGCACGGGTTGTGCTCATGTCCATTCCGGCGCGGGGGCCGGTGTTCGCGGATGCCTTGGCGGAGAGGCACGGTTGCCGTGCGTGTAGAGAACATCGATCTGGAACTGACGGTGGACTGGGTCCTGCGCGACCTGTCCGCCGCCGCGCTGCGCGGGGTGGCGCGCACCGCGGAAGCCGAGCAGATCCAATGCCGGCCGCCGATCACCATGCGCACACTGCGCAGCGCCAACGGGCTGGCCCGCTATCAGCATCGACTGGAGCGCATCACAGCCGAGCTGACGGCCATTGTGGAGGTGCTGGAGCCGACCGGGCGGCCGGACTGGGAGCAGGAGGCCCGGGCCTACGCCGAAATCGGTTCGGCCTGCATGGATCTGGCGTACCAGGTCGAGCACCTGCTGCTGTCCACCGGTGAGCAGGCGGGACGGTGGGCGGTGCGGCTGGTGCACACCGCCCACCGGCTCGACGCCTATCTCAGACCGGGGGCGGTCGCCGCGGCCGCCCAGCGCAGCTATCACGCCCTGTTCGACACCGTCCTGCTGGAGGGACGCGGCCGGCTGCTGTCCGGATCCGTGGCCGACGGGTGAGGGAACGGCGGTAACGGACGGCGCTGGCGGTTCAGCCGTCGCCGGGCTCCTCATCCGAGGACGGGGGTTCGCCGTCACCGCCGCGGATGGTCCAGAGCAGGCCATCCAGTTCGTCCGGCTTGATGAGCACGTCGCGGGCCTTGGAGCCTTCGCTCGGGCCGACGACGCCGCGGGTCTCCATGAGGTCCATGAGACGACCGGCCTTGGCGAAGCCGACGCGGAGCTTGCGCTGAAGCATTGAGGTGGAGCCGAATTGGGAGGTGACGACCAATTCGATGGCCTGCAGCAACAGGTCGAGGTCGTCGCCGATATCCGGGTCGACGTCCTTCTTCTCGCCCGCCTTGGCGGCGGTGACGCCCTCTTGGTAGTCGGGTTCCTTCTGCTCCTTGGTGAATTCGACGACGGCGTGGATCTCCTCGTCGGAGATGAAGGCGCCCTGCAGGCGGGTGGGCTTGTTGGCGCCCATGGGCAGGAACAGGCCGTCGCCCATGCCGATGAGCTTCTCCGCGCCCGGCTGATCGAGGATGACCCGGGAGTCGGTCAGCGACGAGGTGGCGAAGGCCAGGCGGGACGGGACGTTCGTCTTGATCAGACCCGTCACCACGTCCACCGAGGGGCGCTGGGTGGCCAGGACCAGGTGAATGCCTGCGGCGCGGGCCTTCTGGGTGATGCGGACGATGGCGTCCTCGACATCCCGGGGGGCCGTCATCATGAGGTCGGCGAGCTCGTCGACGATGGCGAGGATGTACGGATAAGGGCGGTACACCCTTTCGCTGCCGAGCGGGGCGGTGATCTGGCCGGACTTGACCTTGCGGTTGAAGTCGTCGATGTGGCGGACCTTGTTGGCCTGCATGTCCTGGTAGCGCTGCTCCATCTCCTCCACCAGCCAGGCCAGGGCGGCCGCGGCCTTCTTGGGCTGGGTGATGATGGGGGTGATGAGATGCGGAATGCCTTCGTAGGGCGTGAGTTCCACCATCTTGGGGTCGATGAGGATCATGCGGACCTCATCGGGGGTGGCGCGCTGCAGCAGCGAAACCAGCATGGAATTCACGAAACTCGACTTACCCGAACCGGTGGAGCCCGCGACCAGCAGGTGGGGCATCTTGGCCAGGTTGGCGGAGACGAATTCGCCCTCGATGTTCTTGCCCAGGCCGATCAGCAGCGGGTGGTGATCGTTGCGGGTGGAGGGGGCCTTCAGAACGTCTGCCAGGCGCACCAATTCGCGGTCGGCATTGGGCACCTCGATGCCGACCGCCGACTTGCCGGGAATGGGCGCGAGCAGGCGCACGTTCTCCGTCGCCACCGCATAGGCGATATTGCGGGCCAGGGCGGTGATCTTCTCGACCTTCACACCGGGACCCAGCTCGACCTCGTAGCGGGTGACCGTCGGGCCGCGCACGAAACCGGTGACCGCCGCGTCGATCTTGAACTGCACCAGCACCTCGGTGATGGCCTCGATCATGGATTCATTGGCGGCGCTGCGCTTCTTGGGCGGATCGCCATCGGTGAGCAGGCTCAGCGGCGGCAGCTGATAGTCGCCGTCGACCTCGCGGTCGGCCACGAACTCCAGCTGCTGCGGCTCCGGCGGCGGCGGGGTCTGGTCGACGACCTTGGGAGCGGGCTTGCGCGGCTTGGGCTTCGGCGGCTCCTTGGCGATGTCCTTGGCGTCCTGCAAGGGCGGCTCACCGATGATCTCGGTGGCCGCGTCCGAACCGGGGAACTCATCGGCCGGATAGTTGTCCGCCGGGCTGCGACCGCGGCGGCGGCGCACCTCGGGGCGGTGCAGCGGGAAGCCGTCCGCGTCGTAGTTGGCCGGATCGTAGAGGCCGTCGGAATAGCTCTCGTATTCGTCGCCGCCGCTGGCGGTGCCGAAGATCTCGCGCATGCGCTCCGGGACCTCGCGCACCTTGGTGCCGGTGAGCAGCAGGATGCCGAACACAATGGCCAGCAACAGCAGGGGCACCGCCAGCCAGGCGCTCAACCCGTCCCGCAGCGGACCGCCCATGACATAGCCGACGAAACCCGCGGCGTGCGCGCGGCCGTGCGCATCGGCAGGCGCGCCCGCCGCCAGATGCCACAGGCCCAGAATCGGCAGTCCGGCCAGCAGACCGCCCAGCACCAGGCGCGGCCGGATCTCCGGATCCGGCTCGGTGCGCATGAGGATCACCGCGACGGCCACCGCCACGAAAGGCAGCCCGGCCGAAGCGGATCCGGAGATCGCGCGAATCGCGGTATCCACCCAGTGCCCGACCGGACCGCCCGCGGACAGCCACACCGCCGCCGCGATGATGAATGCGAAGGCCACCAGGGCCAGCGCGATCCCGTCGCGCCGATGCCCGTGCTCGATATCCCCCGCCCGGCTGATCGCCCGCGTGCTCGCCCCCAGCCCGCGCGCCAGCATGTTCCAGCCGCCGCTGACCGTCCGGGTGACCACCGCCAAGGGCGCGGTATCGGACTTGCGCCGCGGCGCCGGACGCCGTCGCGCGGGCGCCTTGCGCGCCGCCCCGCCCGGACGGCCCGCACCGTTCGCGCGTCCTCCCGCAGCCGTGCGTGGAGTGCGCGATCCGGACCGTGCAGAGGCCTGCCCCCGCGCCGATCCCGCTCGCGACCGTGATGCTGCGGTACCGCGGGACTTACCTGCCATGCACCTCAGGCTAGCCGCAACTGCCCCATGCGGACCATCCGCAACACCCGACCCACACATTCCAGACATGTGGTGATGGCAACGCCGACCCCCGGTCGGCAGGGGAAATTCGGGGGGGCCGAGCCCCCGAACCCCTAGAGAGGAAGAACTTTGGGGGCAAGCCCCCAAACCCCCCGAGACATGACGGCGGCTGGTCTCGGAATCCGAGCCGATTCCAGGGCGCCAGGACCGGCCCCGCCCCGTATCCACACCGCTGCGCCCGAACCCCGGACACAGTCGGCGGCGTGAGCAGCGCGGTCCCCGGTCCGACAGCGGCGGAATCCCGCGTGACAGCGGCGGAACGCTCGCGGCACAGCGGCGCGTCCGCTGCGCGTTTGTCCTAGCACGTTGGGCCGGGCTCAGTGGGCCGCCGCCAATGGCAGCTTCCGGTCGGGGGTCGGGGTGGGGGCGAGGAGGGCGGACCAGCGGGTGAGGGTGGTGTGGAAGTCGGGGATTTGGGTGGCGGCGGCTCGGTAGCATTCGGCGGCGTCGACATTGCGGCCGAGGCGGCGGAGGGCGGTGTAGCGGACCAGGAGGTTGTGGGTGCCGACCAGGCCGAGGTGGCCGGCGCGGGTTTGTTCGGCGCGTTCGGCGTGGTGGGCGGCTTCGCGGAGGCGGCCGGCGGCCAGGTGGTTCTGGGCGGCGCGGGCGTGGACGGCGGATTCGAAGCGGGTGCTGCCGGCGCGGCGGGCGGCGTGCAGGGCGGCGTCGAAGAGGCGGGCGCCGAGATCGTCCTCGCCTTCGCTGGACAGTACGCAGGCGGCTTCGGTGAGGGCCCACATGGCATTGAGGCGGGTGCCGGCGTGACTGTCGCAGACGACGGCGCGGGCGGCCGCGGCCAGGGCGTCACGGTTGCGGCCGGCGGCCGAATGGGCTTGGGCGAGGAAGGAATAGGCGATGCGCACGCCTTCGGGGCTGACGCCGCGCCGGAAGAGGTGCAGGGCGGTGGCGAAATGGGTGGCGCCGCGGTGCGGGTCCTGGTCGTAGAGGGCGAGGATGCCGGCGAAGACATTGGTGGTCCCGGCGACCCAGGGCTCGTTCTCCGGATCGGCCTCGGCCAGCAGCCGCCGCAGGTGGGCGGCGGCGCGCTCGGGGGCGCTGAACTCCACGACCAGGGCGAAGACCAGCGCGAGCCGGGCGCGGCGGGCCGCGACCGCATTGCCGTCGCCCTCGATGGCGCGGATCAGCTCCTCGAGGGCCTTCTCGAGATCGACGGTCGCATCACCGGCCAGCATGGTCTCCCCCACCGCCAGGGCGAGATCGGCGGCCAGCGCGCGATGCTGCGCGGTGCCCGCGACGGCCATCCGGTACAGCGCGACCAGATTGCGCCGCTCCACGGTGAGGAACTCGAGGGTGGCGTCCAGATCGGTCAGCCGCGTGCCCGGATTCGCCGTGGGCGCCAGCCGCAGGCGCAGGCCCGGATGACGCACGCGCAGCACGGTTTTCACGGTGGCCAGATAGTAGTCCAGCAGCCGCGCGGTGACGTCGACCTCGGCGGCCTGCCGGCCGATGGCGAACAGGCGCATGAGGTCGTGATAGTGATAGCGCCCGCGGCCGATGGTCTCGAGCATGCCGCGATCGACGAGCTCCTCGCACAGGTCCTCGGCCAGCGGCTCGATGGTGTCCAGCACCGCCGCGGTGGCCGCCAGCGGCAGATCCGGCAGATCCGCCACGGCCAGCAATCGGAAGGCGCGGGCGGTGCTCTCCGGGAGCTGTTCGTATCCGGCCCGGAACGCCGCGGTCAGCGCCAGGTCGCCGACGCGGAAGCGATCGAGGTCATGGCGTTCGGCCGCCAGCCGGTCGGCCTCGGAGACCAGGGTCCACCGCGGCCGGGCCGCGACCCGGGCCGCCACGATGCGGATCGCCATGGGCAGCAGCCCGCACAGTTCCACGATGCGATGCGCGGCATCGAGATCGCCCATTACCCGCCGGGCCCCGGCGATCCGCGCGAACAGTTCGACGGCCTCCTCGGATTCGAGCACCGTCAGCGGAATCGCGTGCACGCCCGGCAGCGCGGTGAGCGGACGCCGCGCGGTCACCAGCACCGCGCACCCGGATTCCCCGGGCAGCAGCGCCGCCAGCTGCGCCGCGTCGGCGGCATTGTCGAGCAGCAGCATCATGCGCCTGCCGCTGATGGCCGAACGGAACAGCGCGCCGCGTTCGGCGACGCCGACCGGCACATCGCGCTGCGGTACGCCCAGGGCGCGCAGGAACGCGCCGAGCACGTGTTCGGGATCGGCGGGTTCGCTGCCCGCGCCGCACAGGTCCACATAGAGCTGCCCGTCCGGATAGCGATCCCGGATCCGGTGCGCCACATGCACCGCGAGGGCCGTCTTCCCCACCCCGCCCATGCCCGAGATGGCCACGATGGGCGGATCCGCGGGCCCGCCGAGCACGGTGCTCAATTCGCGTACCAAGGCGTGGCGGCCGGTGAAATCGGCGGTGTCCGGCGGCAATTGGGCCGGTCGCGGGGCGGCGGCCGGAGCGGGCGCGGCGGCGGGCAGTTCGTCGGCGAGGATCTGCCGGTGCAGTTCCAGCAGCACCGGCCCGGGCTCGATGCCCTGCTCGGTGACCAGCAGCCGGCGGATGCGCTGGAATTCGTCGAGGGCCTCGGTGCGGCGCCCGGCGCGATACAGCGCGGTCATCATGAGCGCGCGCAATCGCTCGCTGTGCGGGTCGCCGGTGATGAGCGCCTCCAGATCGGCGATGGCGCGGGAGTATTCGCCGCGCTGCACCGCGATCTCGAGGAGGTCTTCTTCCAGCACCCGGTGCAGCCGCCGCAGCCGGGCGCGCTCGGCGGCCGCCCAGGGGCCGGGCACCCCGCTCAACGGGTCGCCGCGCCACAGCCGCAGCGCGGAGCGCACCAGGGTGTCGGCCTGTTCCAGGTTTCCGGCGGCGCGCGCCCGATCGGCGTCGGCGCGGACGGCGTCGATGCGATCGCTATCGAGGTCGACCGGGCCTTCCAGGCGGTACCCGCGCGACTCCGAGAACAGTTGCACCGCACTCGCGGCCAGGGTCTTGCGCAGCGCCCAGGCGTAGTTGCGCAGCGCGCCGACCGCCGAGGTGGGCCGGTCCCCACCCCAGATGCCGTCGATCAGCTCCTCGACCGAGACCGCGCGCCCGCGGGCGCAGACCAGCATGACCAGGGCCGCCTGCTGTTTGGGTGGCATGGGCGCGGTGGGCACGCCCGCCGACCCGAACTCGACCGGTCCGAGAACCGCCAGTTGCCAAGACATTGCCTACCACCTCATCACAGCACGGGCCTCCGCCGTTGTCCGGCGGCGACCGCTCATCCCGCGAAAGCAACCGTTCGGCTCAGGAAAGCTACCGTTCGCCGCATGATCGTTTCATGATCGGACTGGTTATTACCAGTCGAGCTGGGAAGATCGTCTCAGATTCTGGAAGTCATACACTGCGGTCGAGTGCGTACACGGCGCGCACATCATCCGGGTCCCCGGTGGCCTCGAGGCGGACCTCATTGCGGCCGAAGGCGTGCAGCAGCAGCTCGGACGGCGGTCCGGCGAGCACCACGGTGCGGTCACCCTTGTGGTGCGCGATCACCCGGCGGCCGCCCGGCGTCGCGAGCGCGACGGTAACGGGCGATTTGCGATACGCCATGCGCGCCAAGCCGACCAGAACCTTCCAGAGCCGGTCCTCATCGGCGGCGGCCAGCTGCCGCGGTTCCCAGCCCGGTGATCCGCGCCGGACGTCCTCGTGATGGACGAACATCTCGGTGAGATTCATGAGTCCGTCGACCGGGCGCAGGTACCACGGCGGCCCGCCGCGCACCTCGTCGAGCAACTGTTCGAACGGCCGCTGCGCCACCTTGCGCTGCACGTTCTCGAGATGACGCGCAAAAGGCTCGAGCATGATGCCCGGCGCGGCATCGGGGCGGCGTTCACGGACGATCAGGTGCGCGGCCAGATCCCGGGTGGTCCATTCCCCGCACAGGGTGGGCGCGTCCGGCCCCACCTCGGCCATTGTCCGCACCAGGGCCTGGCGTTCCCGTTGGGCCAAAGTCATACCCGAACCCTAACCGGACATTCCGGCGGCGTACACGGGCGCGGACGTTAAGGAAACCGCACGGTCGGCGATAAGCGCCGAATTCGATCATGGAGCGGTCCCACCGGTTGGCGTCAACCAATCCGGGTCGGTAGCTTGATCACTCGGTCCATCGGGTCGTGGACCCAATAATTTGAGAAGGGCAATACCTTGAAGAAGATCGTCTCCGGCGCCGCCGCGATGGTCGCGGTCGCCGGCTCCCTGCTGGTGGGCACCGCGGCTCCGGCCAATGCTTATGTCGACAACTGGGGCGCGGTCGCGCTGTCCCCCTCCACGGGCCATGTCGGCTACTCCTGGGACGCCCCCAGCCGCGAGAACGCGAAGAACGCCGCGTTGAGCGAATGCCCGTTCTCCGACTGCAAGATCGTGGCCAGCTTCGCCAACGGCTGCGGTGTGATCGCCTTCTCCAACCGCGCCGGGCTCTACACCTACGGTGCGGCGTACTCGAAGTCGGCCGCGCGTGCGGAGGCGCTGAACCGGAACCGGTCCGACGCCTACATCTACCACTGGAACTGCACCAGCGGCTACGACCTGTAATTCCGAGTACGCATCTTTCGTAGGGGAGAAATCCGTTGAAGCACACCATCGTCCGCGCGACCGCCGCCCTGGCGATCGCCGCCTCGGCGTTCGGCCTGGCCGCCTGCAGCACCAGTGAGAGCACGACCACCACCGCCGCCACCACCTCGGCCGCCACCACCGACGCCCCGAAGTTCGAGGGCGGGGTGGAGGACGGCGGCGAGATCACCGGCGCGCCGTCCACCTCCTCGGTCGCCAACCTGCCCAAGCCCACGGTGCAGGAACTGAACGACAAGATCACCAAGGCCTTCGATCCGTCCATCGACGCCAAGACCAAGGTCGACTGGATCGAGAACGCCGGCCAGGACCCGCAGCTGGTCGCCAAGCTGGTCGACGCCGCCAAGAAGAACGACGTGACCGTCGAGATCACCAATGTCGGCGAGCCGGTCGACGGCAAGCTGAAGGCCGACGCCAAGATCACCATCGGCGGCGCCCCGGTCGAGAACGGCTCGGTCTCCTTCGTCGCCGACGGCAACGAATGGAAGGTCGACCACGCCTTCGCCTGCAATATCGTCAAGACCGCCAAGCTGGATTCGGCGGCCTGCCAGGAGTAGTCGCCACGCACGAGAGCCCCGGCCCCGGCAGCTGACGCTGCCGGGGCCGGTTCGCGTATGGGGTGGAACGAACGGCAGCCGAGCGGACCGAGCCCGAACGGCCGCAATCGCCGGATCGGCCTTTATAGGCGAGAGCGCCCGGCAGCTCCTGCTGCCGGGCGCTCTCGCCTTGTCGCTCTTGGTGTTCCGGGTCGTCAGACGCCGATGACGGTGGGCACGATCATCGGGCGGCGGCGATAGACTTCCGCGACCCAGCGGCCGACCACGCGGCGCACGCCCTGGGCGATGCGGTGGGTGTCGGTGACGCCCTCGCCGGCCAGGCGGCGGAGTTCGGCTTCCACCAGCTCCTGGGCGTCGACCAGGGCTTCCGGATCGTCGGAGAAGCCGCGACCGCTGACTTCCGGTGCGCTGACGGCCTTTCCGGTGGTGGAGTCGACGGCGACGGTGATGGAGATGAAGCCGCCCTCGCCGAGGACCAGGCGATCGGAGAGGGTGGATTCGCCGACGTCGCCGACCGAGAGGCCGTCGACGTAGACCTGGCCGACGCGCATGCGGCCGGTAATGGTGGCGATGCCGTCGACCAGGTCGACCACGACGCCGTTCTCCGCCAGCACGACCCGCTCCTCCGGGACGCCGGTGGCCACGGCCAGCGCGCCATTGGCCCGCAGGTGCCGCCATTCGCCGTGCACCGGCATGGCATTGGTGGGACGCACCGCGTTGTAGAGGTACAGCAGCTCACCGGCCGAAGCATGGCCGGAGACATGGACTTTCGCGTTCTGCTGGGTCACCACGGTGGCGCCGAGCCGGGCCAGGCCGTTCACCACGGCGAACACGGCGTTCTCATTGCCGGGGATCAGCGAGGAGGCCAGCACCACGAGATCGTCGGCGCGGATATTGATCTGGCGGTGATCGCCGCGCGCCATGCGCGACAGCGCCGAGAGCGGTTCGCCCTGCGAGCCGGTGGAGATGAGCACCAGCTTGTGCACCGGCAGATTCGCGGCCTGATCCAGATCGACCACCAGGCCGTCCGGCACATCCAGGTAGCCGAGGTCCTGCGCGATCTGCATATTGCGGACCATGGACCGGCCGACGAAGCAGATGCGGCGGTCGTAGCGCTGCGCCACCTCGACCACCTGCTGGATGCGGTGCACGTGGGAAGCGAAGGAGGCCACGATGACCCGGCCCTTGGCCTTGCCGATCACATTGTCGAGCACCGGGCCGATCTCGCGCTCGGGCGTGACGAAGCCGGGGACCTCGGCATTGGTGGAGTCGACCAGGAACAGGTCGACGCCCTCGTCGCCGAGGCGGGAGAAACCGGCCAGGTCGGTGAGGCGGCCGTCCAGCGGCAGCTGGTCGAGCTTGATATCGCCGGTGTGCAGCGCCAGCCCGGCCGGGGTGCGCACCGCGACGGCGATGGCATCGGGAATCGAGTGGTTGACCGCGAAGTACTCGCAGTCGAACGGGCCGTGCTGAGTGCGCTGTCCCTCGACGACCTCGATCAGCTTGGGCTGCAAGCGATGTTCGCGGCACTTGGCGGCGACCAGGGCGAGGGTGAACTTCGCGCCGACGACCGGGATGTCGCGCCGGAGGCGCAGCAGGAACGGCACCGCGCCGATGTGGTCCTCGTGGCCGTGGGTGAGGATGACGGCGGCGATATCGTCCATCCGGTCCTCGATGGGACCGAAGTCGGGCAGGATCAGATCCACGCCCGGCTGCTGGTCCTCGGGGAACAGCACGCCGCAGTCGATGATGAGCAGCTTGCCGCCGTACTCGAAAACGGTCATGTTGCGGCCGATTTCGCCGATGCCGCCGAGCGCGAACACGCGCAGGCCGCCCTTGGGGGCCTTGGGCGGGGTGCCCATGGCGTGCGGATCGCGGCGCGACTCGGTCTCGACCTGATCGGTGCGCTCGGAACGGCCGGACTGGCGCGAGCGGCCACCCGGGCGGCGGCCGCGATCGGACTGGCGGGAACGGCCCGGGCCGGAATCTTCCTGGCGGCCCTTGGCCGGGGCGGATTCGGTCTGCGCCTTCTCCGGCTGCGCGGCCTTGGCGGGGGCGGCCTTCTCGGCCTGCGCCGATCGGGACCGGTCCGAGGTCCCATTGCGGCCGCGGCCCGACCGGCCGCCCTGCGCGGCGGTCGCCTCCGGCGCAGCGGCTGCCTGCCGCACGGCAGCGTTCTCCGGCGGCACGGCGGCGGAGTCCTGCTGCACGGCCGGTTCCGGCTGCGCGGCAACCGGTTCCGGGCGGGCCGAGGCCGGGGCGGGTGCACCCGCGGCGCGGCTGGCGGTTCGGCGCGGCCGGCGTTCCACGGGGCCGCTCATGCAAGCACCCCGGCTGCCCGCAGGTCAACCGCGAGCTCGTCGAGTTGTTCTTGACTCGGCATGAGTTGTGGCAAGCGTGGCTCGCCCACCTCCACGCCG
Organism: Nocardia sp. IFM 10818; assembly: GCF_054655275.1. NCBI lineage: Bacteria > Bacillati > Actinomycetota > Actinomycetes > Mycobacteriales > Nocardiaceae > Nocardia > Nocardia sp. IFM 10818. The sequence goes on along the minus strand of NZ_BAAHJH010000001.1, from coordinate 2,758,198 downwards.
AGCAGGCGCAGCGCGCCCTTGGTCATGGCGACGCCGCCGAGGCGGGCCATGGCCCGGTTGAGCGGAATCATGCTGACATTGATCTCGCGGGCCCGCGCCACATCACCGGCGAGGTAGGCCTCGCGCAGCGCGCGCAGGCGGTCGGGCACCAGATGCCCGATGACGCTGATGAATCCGGTGGCGCCCAGCGACAGCCACGGCAGGTTCAGCACATCGTCGCCGGAGTAGAAGGCCAGCCCGGTCTCGGCGATCAGCTCGGCGCCGGCATTGAGATCGCCCTTGGCGTCCTTGACCGCGACGATGTTCGGATGCTCGGCGAGCCGGCGAATGGTGTCCGAAGCAATGGGCACCACCGAGCGCGGCGGAATGTCGTACAGGGTCACCGGCAGATCGGTGGCGTCCGCGATGGCGGTGAAGTGCGCGAGCAGCCCGTCCTGGCTGGGCCGCGAGTAGTACGGGGTGACGACGAGCAGCCCGTGCGCCCCGGCCCGCTGCGCATTGCGCGCGAGCTCGATGCTGTGGGCGGTGTCGTAGGTGCCGGCGCCCGCGATGACGGTGGCGCGATCGCCCACGGCATCGACGACGGCGTGCAGCAGATCGAACTTCTCCGACTCGGTGGTGGTCGGCGACTCTCCCGTGGTTCCCGAAATGGCGAGCAGGTCGACGCCGCCGTCGACCAGGCGGGCGGCCAGTCCGACGCCGGCATCGACATCGAGCTTGCCTTCGGCCGTAAAGGGAGTCACCATCGCGACACCTACTGTGCCGGACGCGTGCAGCTCAATTCGCGTCGATTCACCGTTCGTCATAGACCGTAAGGCTACCCGGTCACCTGAACGGCTTTTGCATCCTTATACCCGAACCCGTGCTGGCCCGACGGCGATTTGCCTCACTCGCCCCAGTGTGACGCCAAAACTTTCCTTGAATGACGTCACTGGTGACACCACACTGGTGTCATGGATCTCACTAAGTACACCGATCAGCTGCGCGAAAACCTCATCGCGGCCGCGGCCCTGGGCGATGAGAAGACCCAGGCCACCGCCGCCGCCCTCGCCGCCGCCACCGAGAACTCGGCGCGCCTGGTCCTGCTGGCCGCGCTGTCCGAACTCGCCGCCGAGGTCAGCGCCGCGGTCGGCGACCGCACCGTGCACGTCTCCGTGGACGGCACCGACGCGCACGTGGACGTTCGCAAGACCGCCGCCGACCAGGACAACCCCAGCTTCGAGGAGATGACCGGCGATATCAGCCGGGTCACCCTGCGCCTGGTCGAGCAGATCAAGTCGCGCGCCGAGGAGGCCGCCGCGCAGAGCGGCATGTCCCTCAACTCCTGGCTGTCGACCACCGTGCAGAGCGCGCTGCGCGACCAGATGAAAAGGGGCGGCCCCGGCCGCTGCGACACCCCCTGAGCATGCGGACGGTAGCCCGCCCGTCATCCCGGCGCGCTATTGGCCGAGATCCACTGCGTCGTGCGAGATTCCGGCCACCAGCGCGCCGGAGTGACGAGGCGAGCTTTCACCCGGACGCTCAGCCCCGACCCCGGCGGCTCAGTCCATGACGGTGACCTTGCCGTCGGTGTCGATCTCGGTGCGGCGGTCGTGGTCGGGGGCATTGGCGAGGACCGTCGCCAGGACGCGGCGGCCCAGCGGGAGGACCCGCACGGTGACGGAACCGGTGTTGGTGGCGTCGAGTTCCCGGGTGGCGGCGTCGATGACGCGTTTGCGGACCCACTCCGGAACGCCGGCGAAGCCGCCGTCGTCGAGCAGGACCACTTCGACGCCGCGGGAGCGGGCGCCGCGGGCGGCGTCGCTGAGTTCGTCGGTGACCAGCTGCGGTGCGCGCAGGCCGTCGCGGAGTTCGGCTTCCAGCAGGCGGCATTCCTCGCGTTCGGCGGCGGAGAGTTCGGCGCCGTCGGCAATGCGCTCGAGAATGTCACGGGCCACGCGATCGAGGCGGGCCAATTGCCGGGTGCGTTCGCTGTCGGCGGCGGCCATGGTGGCCTCGGCGGCGGCGCGCAGCATGGCCTCCTCGCGCAGCAGGCGCAGCGAACGCTGCATGGGACGCATGACCGCGGCGAACACGGAGATGGCGGCGACGGTGCCGATGGGAACCAGCGAGCCGATCATGGCGCGGGAATGGATCTGCGAGTCCAGGCTGGCCAGCACCAGCACGGCGGCCACGGCCAGCACACCGGCCCAGGCCGTGCGGACGCGGCCGCGCAGCACCAGCACCGCGAAGACATAGGACGACGCGAAGGCGGACCACACCGAGTGGTGGGCGTGCTCGGGCGTGGAGGTCACCAGCACCAGGCCGGTCGCGATCGGGCCCGCCGAGGCCGCGAAGAACGCCACCGGCAGGGGCAGCGGATCGACGGGCATGGCCACGACCACGGCGGCGGCGCTGAGCATGAGCGCCATGCCGAGGAAGGCCGCCCACTGCGGCGCCGCACCGAAATACGGGACCATGTACAGCGCGATGGTCGCCTCGAGAATGAGCAGGAACAGCCACGCGGAACGGCCGCGCAGGCCCAGCAGGTCGCGCAGGCCGAAACGGGAATCCAGGTCCGCCGTGCGGGTTTCAGCGAAGGCCATCGCCGCCCCAGACCAGTGTCACGGTGGTGCCCTCGCCGGGCTGGGATTCCACGAAGCCCGAGCCGCCCGCCAGCTGGCGCATGCGGCCGAGGATGCTCATCGAAATGCCCAGACGGTCGGCCGAAACGGCGGCGAGGTCGAAACCCGCGCCGTCATCGGTGAATACGATGCGGATGCTGCCCGCGCTGACGGTGGCGGTGACGGTGCGGTGCACCTCGCGGCCGGGAACGGCGCCGTGGCGCAGGCTGTTTCGCACCGCCTCGGTGAGGGCGGCGGCGATGGTGGACGCCGCGTGCACCGGCATGCGCAGATCGTCGTAGCCGGGCCAGGTGCGGGTCGCGAAGCGGATGCCCGGATTGACCTCGTGCACGGCGGTGCGCAGGAACAGGACCGCGGAGCGCGCGTCCAGCAGATCGGGATCGCGTTCGCTGCCACGGCATTCGTCGAGCTGTTCGAGGGTGCGCTCGGCCTGGCGGCGCAGCACATCCGATTCGGTGCCCGCGCGCGAGGCTTCCAGCAGCGTGGACAGCACCGCGTCGTGAATGAGCGCGGCGAAGCGGGCGCGTTCGCGATCACGGCCCTGCGCGGCGGCGGCCGCGGCGGCGCGGCGGCTGGCAATGGCCGATTCGCGGTCGACGCGGGCGGCGGCGCCGGTGGCGGCGGTGCCGCACCAGACGAACAGGGCCGCCAGACCGGCTGCGCGCGCGAAATTCTCGGCAATGCTGAGCGGGGTGACCTCGGTGATGGTGTACACCGGCGCGAGCGCGGCCGAACCCGACGCGACCAGCAGATAGGTGACGGTCACCCGGGTCGGGAACGCCAGCACGGCCGCCGTCACCGCCAGCGCGGTCACCCGGTACGGCCACACCGTGGTCGCATCGATGGTGTGCAGTTGCAGGGCGAGCGGAATGGTGACCAGCGCGCCGAGGAAACTGACCGCCGCACACCCGGATACGAACCGGATGTGCCGTGTTCCCGCGACCGCCGACACCACCGCCAGAATCGGATACCAGCCGAAGGCCAGCGCCACCGCCACCGGCGTCCACCAGGGCGGGCCATGGTGGCCCTGCTCGGCGATCTCGGGCAGCTCCACGAATGCGACGATGATCCCCGCGATGCCGACGCTGATGCCCAGCCGCCGCATGATGCGGTCGTAGGCGGCGGTGGCCGGATCGTCCGCGGCCACGGTCAGCCCGCCGCCCAGCCGCTGCGCGAGCGCGGTGACAGCGGACAGGGAGCGTTGCGCGGTGGCGGATTCCAGCGTGCCTGAGGCGGTCATGCGCGCGGATGCCGCTCGGGCACGGGCAGCCACCCGTCCTCGACGGCCCGCTTGTACAGATCGGTCTTGGTGGGAGCCGGGCGTCCGGCATCGGCGTACTTCTGCCGGATGCGGCCCAGATAGTCATTGACCGTCTGCTCCGACAGTCCGGTCATGCGCGCCACCCGGCTGGCCTTCTCGCCGGAGGCGTAGAGCTGCAACACCTGTTGCTGGCGCGGGCTCAGCCCGACATCCATCAGCTGCGGGTCACCGTCGATGGCGGCCGCCCAGTCGGTGGTCACCACCTGTTCGCCCTGTGCGGCGCGGCGCACCGCGGCCACCACGGTCGGCACGTCCTCCGATTTGCGCACCACCCCGAGCACGCCGGCCTTGGCGGCCTCGCGCACCAGGAAGGGATTGTCCGCGCCGGTGAACACCAGCACCTCGATGCCCCGCGCCCGCAGCGCCCGCACATTGTCCTCCGGCGAGGATCCGTCCGCGAGCCGCAGATCCAGCACCACCAGATCCAATCGCGGTCCGGCGGCCAGCAATTCCGCCACCGTCCCCGCCGTGATCACCAATTCCAGATCGGGTTCCGGAGCCAACATGGCCGACAGCCCGATCGCCACCGACTCATGATCCTCGACCAGCCCGATGCGGCGAATCCCCGAATCTTGCGCCTCCACGGCGGCCGTCACCTCTTCCCACACTCCACGAAAACTTCCGTACGAGTATGACGGTAGGCAGGGGCGATCCGTCAGCCACCAGAATTCGGGGGAAAAGAGCGATCACCCCATGAGCTGTGCGGCCACGGTCGCGCCGAGTTCCCAGCAGGCTTCGGCATCCGTCTTGGCGGGTGGACCGGACACGATCACGGCCGCCGCGGCCTTCTCCCAGCCGAGCCCGGTGGTGATGGCTTCGATGCCCTTCTCCGCGCCTTCGGTCCCCTGATTGCCGTGGATGTAATAGCCGAACGGCCGGCCGCGCGTGGAATCCAGGCACGGGTAATAGATCGTGTCGAACGCGTGCTTGAGCGCACCGCTCATATAGCCAAGATTGGCCGGAGTCCCCAGCACATATCCGTCCGCCGCCAGCACATCGGCGGCGGTCACGGCCAGCGCCGCCCGCCGCACCACCTCGACCCCTTCGATCTCCGGATCGGTGGCCCCCGAAACAACCGCCTCGAACATCTCCTGCATGTGCGGCGACGGCGTGTGATGAATGATCAGCAGTTTCGGCACGATCCGAGCCTAGCTGGGATACAAGGAGATTCCGGGACTTGTAGGGTTGCGGGCGAACCGGAGTCGGTCCGGACGACGCGTGGGTGAAGGGATGGCCGGAGATGTCGGACGCATCGTCGGAGGTGCTCCTCGACGACTTCGAGAACAAGGACAACTGGGCGGTGGCGGGGACCGGGGCCGACCGCACGCACCTCACCACGTTCGCGGAGGGGGCGCCGGGCAAGCAGCAGGCGAGTTTCGCCAGCGGGGAGACCGGGCGCGACTATCGCGCGCTGGTGCTGCTGATCCGGCAGGCGGCCGATGATCTCGAGGTGGAGCTGGTCGCCAAGTCCGGCGAAACCTTCTCCATCGCCGGGCAATTGGCGGACATCAAGCTGTGGGTGCGCTCGCCGCACGCCTCGATCCGGGTGTACGCGCGGCTCGGCAATACCGCCGACGAGCACGAGCTGCTCATCGGCAAGGTGACCGTGGGCGGCGAATGGCAGCACGTGGAGCACGCGGTGCGCGACACCATCGAGGACGCGCGCCTGCTCGGTCTGAAGATCCGCCTGCTGGATGTGGTCAAGACCCAGGGCGAGGTCATGATCCTGCTCGACGACCTGACCGTGCGCACCACGTAAGCGGCGCAGCCACTTGGCGGCACAACGATGCCGACCCGCCGGGCAGAGCCCGGCGGGTCGGCATCGGGTCTTTATCCCCTTACCGTTATCCCCGCTGGTGGCGACGCAACACCGTGGACGCGGCCGCCGCGCACAGCGACATGAGGGCCATGGCGGCGAAGGACCAGTGGTAGCTGTCAAGCAGATCCGCGCCGGATGTCGTTGCTCGCGACAGGATCACCGCGACGATGGCGACACCGACCGCCCCGCCGACCCGCATGAGGATATTGACGAACGCCGCCGCATCGGGCAGCTGATCCGGGCGCACCGCGGCATAGGCGGCCGCGGTGAGCGGCAGTGAGGCCAGCGCGGTCGCCACCCCGGCGGCGAACAGCAGCGCCTGCACCACAGCGGTATTCGCATCGACCGGCAAGAAGGCGAACGGCGCGACCGTGACGCAGGCCGCCAGGTTTCCGCCGACCGCGATCACGCCGCCGCCGAAGCGGTCCGCGAGCCGCCCGCCCAGCGGCAGCGTGACCACACCGCCCAGCCCGTAGGACAGCAATGAGACGCCGGTGCGAATCAATCCGTCACCGTGCAGCACCTGAAAGTACAAGGGCAGCAACACCATGACGCCGAACATCGCGGCGCCCGCGAACCAGCCCGCCGCATTGGCGGCGGCGAAGACCCGATTGCCGAACATCCGGACGTCCAGCAGCGGGCGGGCGCGCCCGGCGCTGCGGACGACGAAGGCGGCCAGCCCGCCCAGGCCGAGCACGATCGGCAGCCACACCGAGAGCACGGCCGAGGAACTGCCTACGCCGATCTCGGACAACCCGTAGACCACGGCCGACACTCCCCCGCCCGCCAGCACCAACCCGAGCACATCGATGGTCCCGTTCGGCGCACCGGGACTCAGCGGCAGATAGCGCAGTCCCAGCGCGAATCCGATCAGGCCGAACGGAATATTGATCAGGAACAACCACTCCCAGCTCCAGTTGGCGAGCATGACGCCGCCGATGGTCGGCCCGATGGCGGGCGCCCCGACGACGGCAATGCCCACCATGCCCATGACCCGCCCCATCCGGTGCGGCCCGGCCGCCTGGCCGAGGATGGTCTGCCCGGCCGGGATCATGACCCCGGCGGCCAGGCCCTGCAGCACCCGCAGCGCGATCAGCCAGCCCGCGGTCGGCGCCAGCGCGCACAGCGTCGAGGCCACCGTGAACGCGGCCAGCGCCGCCAGCCACAGCCGCCCGACCCCGAAGCGCCGGCCGAGCCAGCCGCAGACGGTCAGCGAGACGCCGAGCGCGAGCAGGTAGGCGCTGGCCACCCATTGCATGGTCGCCAGCGAGGCGTTCAGGTCCTCGCCCATGGTGTGCAGCCCGATATTGACCAGCGAGGTGTCGAGCATGCCCATGACCGCGCCGAAGACGACGACGACGGCGGTCCGCCAGACATGCGCGGGGATCCGGTCGGCGAGGCCGGGATCGATCGCCCCGGAAAGTCGTGTGTCCGTGCGCGATTGCGTCATCGGACCATCCCTTCAGTTGTACGTGAGCTTCTCAACTGTGGAGACTAACAATGATTGAGGAACTCAACAATAGGTAGAATCAGCAAGTGACCGATGAGCGCGAGTTCCACCCCCGCGGACTGCTGCGATATCCGACGTATGTGCTGGGCAAGCTGCACAAGGCCATGCACAACCGGCTGGGGACGTCCCTGCGCGAGCACTGGATGCTGACCTACCTCGCCGAACGCAGTGAGATCTCGCAGCAGGAGATGGCCGATGCCATGGCCATCGACCGCAGCGAGGTGGTGCGATTGATCGACGGCATGGAGAAGGCGGGGCTGGTCACCCGCACCCGCGATCCGGAGGACCGGCGCAAGTACCGGCTGGCCATGACCAAGGCCGGGAACCGGCAGCGCGAGGAGACCGACGCGCGCATCGCCGACGCCACCGACATCCTGCTGGAGCGGCTCACCGCGGCGGAACGCGAAACGCTGCACCGGCTTTCGCTCAAAGCGCTCGGCTACGGGCCGGACGACCTCTGATCGTCCGGCTTTGCGCAGTTCACGGCCGCGCAAGCATTCGCGGGAGACGCCGTCGGGCCCGCCCGCGCCAGCCGCTACCGTTGGCTGGTGCCGTCCCGACCGCGACTACCCCGCCTGCCCCAGCTCACCCCGCCCGCCGACGCCAAGCGCGGCTACTCGCAGCAGGAGATCCTGACCGAGTTGCGCCGGCTCATCCTGGAGGGCAATCTGCCGCCGGGCACCGGGCTGCCGCTGGGTGAGCTGGCCCGGCAGTTCGGGGTCAGCGCCATTCCGGTGCGCGAGTCGCTGCAGACGCTCATCGGCGAGGGGCTGCTCGCGCACCGGCCCAATTTCGGATATCAGGTCACCCTGCTGACCGCCGCCGAGCTGCGGGAACTGTATGTGGTGCGGGAGCGGCTGGAGTCGGCGGCGCTGGCGGCGGCGGTGCATCACGCCACCGCGGAGGATCACGAGCTGGCCCGGGAGATCCATGCCCGGCTGGAGCGGGCCATCCTGACCGAGAACGCGGTCGCCTACCACCGCGAGACCCGCAATTTCCATCTCGCGCTGGTGCGCCCGTCGGGCATGCCGCGCGTGGTGCACATGCTCGAATACGCCTGGAACATCACCGAACCGGTGCAGCCCATGGTGCATGTCAGCACCGCCGATCGGGTGGTGCTGCACGCCGATCACTCCAAGCAGCTCGCCGCCTTCCTGGCCCGCGATGCCGAGGCCCTGCTCACCGCCACGGACCTGCACCATTCCAGGTTGAACGGAGTACTGTCGCGACTGCCCACCGATACCGGACTTTTTGCGGATTCGGCTGGTCAGAAAGATATATAGTTTCAGCAATAACCGGGCAACACCCGCACGATAGCGTGGCGATGACCATGCTCCCGCTCCTGGGACCCGACGAGATCGGATGTGCGACATGCCTTTCACCGCGCTCGCCGGACTCCCCGCCCCCGTTTCCGAGAATCGGTGAGGTTCATGCGAATTCGAGTCATCAATCCCAACACCACGGCGGCCATGACCGAACTCGCCGCCCGGGCCGCCCGCGCGGTCGCGGCGCCGGGGACCGTGATCGAGGGCATCACCCCCGCCATGGGGCCCGCCTCCATCGAGAGCCACTACGACGAGGCGCTGGCGGTGCCCGGGCTGCTCGCCGAGATCGCGCGCGGTGAGGCCGAGGGGGCCGACGGGTATGTGATCGCCTGCTTCGGGGATCCGGGCCTGGACGCGGCGCGGGAGCTGGCGCGCGGGCCGGTGATCGGCATGGCGGAGGCGGCCTATCAGGCGGCCAGCCATCTGGGGCGCGGGTTCAGCGTGGTCACCTCCCTGTCGCGGACCGAGGGACGAGCCCTCGATCTGGCCGAACGCTATGGCATGCAGCGGTTCTGCCTGGGCGTGCACTCGGCCGAGATCCCGGTCCTGGAGCTGGAGGACCCCACCGCGCGCACCGTCATCGCCGACGCCTGCCGCGACGCCGTGCACGCCGACAACTCCGATGCCATCGTGCTGGGCTGCGCGGGTATGGCGGATCTGTGCGAGTACCTGACCCGCGAGGTCGGGGTGCCGGTCGTCGACGGGGTCGCGGCGGCCACGCTGACGGTGCAGTCGCTGGTCACCATGGGATTGCGCAAGTCCGGGCGCGGGGAGTTCGCGCGGCCGCTGCCCAAGTCCTACACCGGCCCGCTGGCCGGGTTCACCATCGAGAATGCGGAGGTTCATTCGTGACGCTGCCACCAGAGGTGCTGGCAGGAATCGGAGCCAAGCTCGCTGCGGTCGACGCGGAGCTGGCCCGGAACTATCCGGGGGAGCGCCCGGGGCAGCCGGTCCACACCGCGTATGTGAGCGGGGCGGACGCCTCGGCGGACATGCCGGCGGTTTGGGGTGCGGCGGCCATCGAACTCGCCGAGAGCCAACGCGAGCTGCTGACCGAACTGGCCGGGGCCGAGGTGGTCGAGCTGGTGCTCGCCACCCTGGCGCGGCGGCCGGTGCAGGATATGCGCTTCGACTTCGAGGACGGCTACGGCACCCGCGGCGACGAGGTCGAGGACCGTGACGCGCTGCGCGCCGGAGCGGCCTTGAAAGCGCTTCCCGCCGAGGTCTTCTCGCGTGGGGTCCGGCTCAAGGGGCTCACCACCGCCGAGTGGGCGCGGGCGGTGCGCACCCTGGAACTGGTGCTCGAGGGCGCGGGCGGGGTGCCCGAGGGGTTCGTGTTCACACTGCCGAAGATCCGTCACCTCGATCAGGTGGACATCGCCGTCGCGTTGTGCGATGCCATCGAAGCCGCGCACGGCTTGCCTTCCGGCACATTGCGGTTCGAATTGCAGATCGAGAGCCCGCAGGCCGTGATCGCCGCCGACGGCACCGCCACCGTCGCTCGCGCCATCCACCGCGCCGCCGGCCGCTGCACCGGATTGCACTACGGCACTTACGACTACAGCGCCGCCTGCGGTATCGCACCGCAGTTCCAGTCCCTGGAGCACCCCGTCGCCGATCACGCCAAGGCCGTCATGCAGGCCGCCGCCGCCCAGACCGGCGTGTGGGTGTGCGACGGCTCCACCCAGGTGCTGCCCATCGGGTCGCCGGAGGAGGTGCGCGCCGCGGTCGTCCGGCACAACCGGCTGGTCACGCGTTCCCTGGAACGCGGCTACTACCAGGGCTGGGATATGGGCGCGGGCCATCTGGTCACCCGCTGGCTGGCCAATTTCACCTTCTACCGCACCGCCCTGGGTGTGGCCGCGCCCCGCATCGGCCGCTACCTGGACCGCCAGGGCGGGGCCGTGGTGGACGAGCCCGCTACCGCCCAGGCCCTCGCGACCGTCGTGCTGCGGGGCCTAGGCAGCGGCGCATTCATGCCGGATGACGTGACCGCATTGGCCCCGTCCGCCACAGTCGAAGTCCTGCATCAACTGCGAGAAAGGAAGATTCCGGCACTTTGACGTCCCCCTCCTGACGGAGAGACTCCCAACCCTCGCGGATTGAGGTTTCTGCTTCAGCGACGACCGCCCGCCCGGAACGCGCACCGTTGAGGTCTTACGTCATCTCCACAGACTGTCACCGCCCGCCCGGCGGCCACTTTGCACGTTAGCACTCTTGATCAGAAGTAGCCCCGCTTTTGCGGCAAGCCAGAGGAGCCTGATGACCAGCGACTCGTCCGATTTCACCTTGTTGCCCGATCTCGCCGTCCGCACCCTCGGTGGCGCGGTGGTCTGGGCCAATGACGAATCCTTCGCGGAGAAGGAGAATCTCATCCGCCCGGAGGAGTCCACCTACTCCCCCGCCACCTTCGGCCACAAGGGCCAGGTGTACGACGGCTGGGAAACCCGCCGCCGCCGTGGCGAACTCGGTGACGCCCCCGCCGCCGACGACTGCGATACCGCCATCGTGCGCTTGGGCGTGCCCGGCGTGATCCGCGGCGTGGTCGTGGACACCGCCTGGTTCAAGGGCAACTATCCGCCGGAGGTCTCGGTGGAAGCGATTGCGGTGCAGGGCTATCCGTCGCCGCGGGAACTGGCCGAGCTGGCGGGCTGGACCACCATTGTCGAGCGCGCCAAGGTATCCGGCGACTCGCGCAACTCGTTCCCGGTGGATTCCGCCGAGCGCTGGACCCATGTGCGCCTGCGCATGTTCCCGGACGGCGGCATTGCCCGCCTGCGCGTGCACGGCATTGCCAAACCCGAACTGCGATGGCTGAACTCGGGATCGTTCGATCTGGCCGCCATCGAGAACGGCGGGCTGGTCGCGGACTGCTCCAACCGCTTCTTCTCGCATCCGCAGAACATCCTCATGCCCGGCCGCGCCCGCGTCATGGGCGACGGCTGGGAGACCGCGCGCCGCCGCGACCGCGACAACGACTGGGTCACCGTGCGCCTCGCCGAAGAGGGCGTGCTGACCATGGCCGAGATCGACACCTCCTACTTCCTGTTCAACAGCCCGGGCGCGGCCGCGCTCACCGGCATCCGCGCCGACGGCAGCGAGGTGGAACTGCTGGCGCGCACCGCGATTCAGCCCGATACCCGCCACCGCTTCGCCCTCGCCTCCGACGAGCCGGTGGTCGAGGTGCGCCTGGACGCCTTCCCCGACGGCGGCCTGGCGCGGCTGCGCCTTTTCGGCACTCTCACCGACGCCGCCGTGGCCCGCCTCGAGGCCGAGCAGAAAGACCAACTGGCATGAGCGATTTCGATTTGAACTACCCCCGGGACATGGTCGGCTACGGCCCCAACCCGCCGCATCCGCAGTGGCCCGGTGCGGCCAATATCGCGGTGCAGTTCGTCCTCAACTACGAGGAGGGCGGCGAGAACAATGTGCTCGACGGCGACGAGGGCTCGGAGACCTTCCTGTCCGATATCGTTCCGGCGGCGGCCTTCCCGGAACGGCACATGAGCATGGAATCCCTCTACGAGTACGGCTCCCGCGCCGGCTTGTGGCGGGTGCTGCGGCTGTTCGAACAGCGCGATATCCCGCTCACCATCTTCGCCGTCGCCCGGGCGCTGGAACGCAATCCGGAAGCGGTGGCGGCCTTCAAACGCCTCGGCCACGAGATCGCCTGCCACGGCCTGCGCTGGATCTCCTACCAGTCCGTGGATCCGGCCACCGAACGCGCCCACATGGACGAGGCGGTCGCCATCATCACCAAGCTGTTCGGCGAACCCCCGCGCGGCTGGTACACCGGCCGGGACTCCCCGCAGACCCGCGAATTGGTCGTCGAGCACGGCGGTTTCGCCTACGACTCGGACTCCTACGCCGACGATCTGCCGTACTGGGTCAAGGTGGGCGAGCACGACCAACTGGTGGTGCCCTACACCCTGGAAGCCAATGACATGCGGTTCTCCTCCCCCGCCGGATTCGCCAATGGCGACGAGTTCTTCGCGCACCTGCGCGACGCCTTCGACGTGCTCTACGCCGAGGGCGCGGCGGGCGCCCCGAAGATGCTCTCCATCGGCCTGCACTGCCGCCTGGTCGGTCGCCCGAGCCGGGCCAAGTCGCTGGAGCGCTTCCTCGACTACGTCCAGTCCCACGACAAGGTCTGGCTGGCACGCCGCATCGACATCGCCGACCACTGGCGCACGGTGCACCCGCCCCAGGCATAGGCTCGACAACGAACGCGGCCCGGAATCAAGAGATTCCGGGCCGCTGCCGTCGGGAGTTCAACCACCTGGTCAAGGGTTCACCCCAGCTCTGTCATTCCGGCGCGCTTGTGGCCGGAATCCACCGTGCTGGTGTTGATCCCGGCCACAAGCATGCCGGGATGACGGGGGCGGGACCGAGACGGCCGGGACCGAGACGAGCAGGACCCGAGACGACGGGCGGGATCGAGGAGCGAACTCCGTCCAGCGGTTCAGGATCGGGTGGCGCGTTCGGCGCGTTCCAGTTCGACGGCGCGGCGCATCATGTCGCGGGCGCGGGTGCGGTCGCCGGCGTAGTCGTAGGCGCGGGCGGCGCGGTAGTTGGTTCGCCAATTGTCCGGGTCTGCTTCGAATTCGGCCTTGACCTTCTCGAACAGCTGGTCGGCGGCGGCTTTTTCGATTCGGCCGGACGGGCGGCGGGGCAGATCGGAGGTGTCGAGCTCGCGTCCCTCCTCGTGCATCCGCCGCGCCAGGCGCTGATGATCCCAGGCCGCGCGCAGGGTGCTGGCCAGCGCCCAGACGCCGACGAAGGGGAGGATCAGCACCCCGATTCCGACAGCCTTGAAGACGAGGGTGTCGTAGGCCGGATCCGAGGTGGTGAGCAGGAAGATCGCACGCTGGCCCAGACCTGCGAAGTAGACCAACAGGGCGACGACCAGGAATGCGATGAACGCGATGAGCTTGATGACCTCGCGGCGCACGTCGCCGGATCCGGCGGCACTCACAGGTCGAGCAGCGGGTCGATGCCCACGGTCAGCCCGGGGCGCAGCGGGGTCTTGCGCACGCCGAGCAGGACGCCGGGCACGAACGAGGTGCGGTCCATGGAGTCGTGGCGGATGGTCAGGGTCTCGCCCTGGGTGCCGAAGAGCACTTCCTGGTGGGCGACCAGACCGGCCAGGCGGACCGAGTGCACGCGCACGCCGTCCACATCCGCGCCGCGCGCGCCCTCGAGCTCGGTGCTGGTGGCGTCGGGGCTGCGGCCCACCCCGGCCTTCTCCCGCGCGGCGGCGATGAGGCCGGCGGTGCGGTAGGCGGTGCCGGAGGGGGCGTCGGCCTTGTTGGGGTGGTGCAGCTCGATGACCTCGACGGATTCGAACCAGCGGGCCGCCTGCTCGGCGAAGCGCATGGACAGCACCGCGCCGATGGCGAAGTTCGGCGCGATCAGCACGCCGGTCTCCGGGTTCCGCGCCAGCCAGCCGCGCACCTGATCGAGGCGTTCGGCGTCGAAGCCGGTGGTGCCGACCACGGCGTGAATACCATTCTCCACCAGCCACTTCAGGTTCGGCATGACCACATCGGGATGGGTGAAGTCGACGACCACCTCGGTGCCGGTCTCGGTGAACAGCTCGAGCGAGTCGTCCTTGTCGACCTGGGCCACCAGCTCCAGATCGGCGGCCGCCTCGACGCCCGCGCAGATGGCCTGGCCGACCTTGCCGCGCGCCCCGAGCACACCTACCTTGATCCGGTTCGTGGTCACCTGGTCTCCTCACATACGTCCGTCTCGGCACCCGTCAGGGCTACGGACAGAGCCTATCGGGTCGGAGAATCCGCCGATCGAGCCCCGCTACCTCGATAGCCATCCCGCGCCGATCCGGGCACCGTCGCCGAGAGGTGTTCGCGCCCCGCGACCCCGCGCGGCGGGCACGTTCCGGGTGCGGCCGAACTGCTGCGGCGCGGTGACCCGATCGGGCCCGGGTGGTCGGTCAGGCGGGTGCCGTGGCCGGGGTGCGCAACAGTTCGATGAGGGCCGTGATGCTCTGCTGACCGTAGCCCGCGTCCATGGCGCGTTGCAGCAGGTCGTTCATCGGGCGATGCCAGGACAGGTCGACGCCCGCGTCGGCGCCATTGGCCATCTCATTCGCCAGGCCCTCGTAGAAGAGGCCGACCGAGGAGCCCAGGCGGGTGTAGTCGGCGTTGTCGATCTCTTCGGCCAGGACCGGGAGGATCGACTCGATCATCTGCAACCACTTCACCGAATACGGGACCATGTCGGCGGCCTTGATCCCGCGCGCGGTGATCATGGCCGCGCCTTCGAAGAAGCCGAGCAGGGCGGGCAGCAGGGTGGCGCCGACAGCCGATTCGTAGAGGGCGGCGAGATCGGGTTCGGGGCCCAGATGCACGGTGTGGCCGCCGAGTGCACGCAGGACTGGTTCGTACTCGTCGAATACGGTGCGATCACCGCCGAAGTAGAGCAGGGTCCCGGATTTGCCAACGGCCGCAGGCACATCCTTGATCGCACCACCGAGGAAACGGGCTCCCCGGGCCTCGGCCCAGTCGGCCATGGCGCGCGCACCGGCCGGATTCCCGCTGTTCAGGGTGATGAGGGTGCGGCCCTCCAGCACGTCCGAGGCCGGGCCGAGCGCTTGCAGTGTGGCGGCGAAGGTGGTCAGCACCGAGACCACCAGCGGGCTCGCCGCCACCGCTCGCTCGATGTCCTCGGCCTGCGTCGCACCGGCCGCCACCAGTGGGGCCGCCTTCTCCGGGGTGCGGTTCCACACGGTGGTGGGGTGACCGGCGGCCAGGAAAGCTTCGGCCAGGGCACGTCCCATCGAGCCGAGTCCGAGGACGGTGACCGGGGTGCGTTCGATATCGCTCACAAGTGCTCCGTTTCAAGGCGATTCGGTGGGGCGATCGGCGGCGGAATCTGCTCGCCGTCTCGCCTGTCACTGTCGATCCACCGCTCGCGAGCGGCAAGTACGCACCTTTCTGGGAAATACCAACGTCGAGGTAAGCAATCAGCTGACACGGTCGCGCGAGCGCCGCGCGGTGAGCGAGGTCACAGGCGGGTGCGGTAGCGGGAACTGTTCAGGTGCCGGTCAACTGGGCGTCGAAATCGGGCGGTAGGCATCGTTGGTGAGAATTCGCCGTAGTACCCGCAGCGCGCTCGTCGCCGTCGCCGTGTGCGCCTCCGCCGTGACCGCCGCCTGCTCGTCCTCCGATTCCGGGGCCGGGTTCATCGCGACCAAGGATCAGCCGCTGGTCGTCTCGCTGGACGACCTGGTGGCGAAGGCCGGCGGGAGCGCGGTGGTGGCGATCGCCGATCCGCAGCACGGCACGGTGAGCCGCGGCACCGACGGGTCACTGGTGTACACGCCCGCGGCCGGGTACACGGGCGCGGACAGCATCACCGTCACCACCACCGATGCGGTGCGGTTGTTCGCCACCGATGTCGCGCCGCTGGGGCAGTTCGGCGGAGTCACGGTGCAGGGCAGTGCGTTCGGGTCGGCGTTCGTGCCGGTGCCGGGCTCTGCCGCCGAGTTCTACGGGCTCACCGATCGCGGGCCGAATGTGGACGGCAAGGCCAAGAACGAGAAGCTCGCCCCGATCGCGGATTTCACCCCGCAGATCGCGAAGATCGAGCTCACCGGCACCAAGGCGGTGGTGAAATCCACCCTCGCGCTGAAGAATCCGGCCGGGCAGCCGTTCAACGGCCTGGTCGACACCTCGGCACTGACCGGCGAGACCGTGCGCGGCCTCGACGGCAGGGAGCTCGCGCCCACCGATCACGGCATCGACAGCGAGGGCCTGGTCGCACTCGCCGACGGCACCTTCTGGGTCTCCGACGAATACGGCCCGTTCCTGGTGCATTTCGATGCCGAGGGCACCGAACTCGAGCGGCTGACCCCCGGCCGCGGACTGCCCGCCGAGCTCGCCCTGCGCACCCCCAATCAGGGCATGGAGGGTCTCACCGTCACCCCCGACGGCAGCACCCTGGTCGGCATCATGCAGAGCGGTCTCAAGACCCCCGGCCTGGAGTCGGCGCGCGAGGTGCCGATGACCCGCATCGTCACCGTGGATCTGAAGACCAAGGCGGTCAAGGAATTCGCCTACCCCCTGGAGAACCCGAAGAGCAAGCTCGGCGCTTCGGAGATCACCGCGCTGAGCAATACGACCTTCGTCGTCGACGAGCGGGACGGTAACAAGGCGCCCAAGGCCGACAAGAAGCTGTGGACCATCGATATCTCCGGCGCCACCGATATCGGCCCCGAGGCGAAAGTCCCCGGCGCTCACTACGATCCGAAGAACGGCTTGCAGGTCGGCGGCAAGCCGCTGGAAACCTACGTCGGCACGGTCTCCACCGCCGACGGCGTCGCGGCCCTCCAGAAGGCCGGAATCACCCCGGTGGCGAAGAAATCCAACCTCGACTTCGCCGGTCTGCTCGCGAGCCTGAACGCCGACGGCAAGTTCTTCGGCCACGACAAGATCGAAGGCGTCGCCACCACCGACGGCGGCAAGACCCTCTACATCGCCAACGACAGCGACTTCGGCCTCGAGGACAGCACCGGCGACCAGCCCCCATACGGCCTGAAGGCCAAGACCCTCCCCAACGGCGTCCAGGACACCGGCGAAATCCTCCTGGTGGACACGACGAAACTTCCCGCCAAGACCGAGACCACCACCCTCAGCATCGACGTCCGCTGATCTGAAACAACGCCGACCGGGCACTGGTGGCGGTGGCTACTCGCCAAATGCCGCCACCAGTTCCCGGTGATCGTCCGTCCAGCTTGCGGGGGGGACGGCTGATCAATCGAAGACGACGACCTGGCGGAGGGCGTGGCCCGCCGCCAGGTGGTCCATGCCCTCGTTGATGTCGTCCAAGCGGATCCGCGACGAGATGAGGCGTTCGACCGGCAATTTGCCCGCCCGCCAGAGCCGCACGAATTCCGGAATATCGCGGGAGGGCACGGCCGAGCCCAGGTAGCTGCCGATAATGGTGCGGCCCTGGGCCACCAGGCCCAGCGGTGAAATGCTGGCGCGGGCATCCGGCGCGGGCAGGCCGACGGTGACGGTGGCGCCGCCGGGAGCCGTTGCGGCGACGGCGGTTTCGAAGGCGCGCACATTGCCCGCGGCCTCGATCACCACCTCGGCCTGGATGCCCTGATCGGCGACATCGCTGGGCATGTAGGCCGCGGTGGCCCCCAGTTCCATGGCGATCTTCAGCTTTTCGGGCACGGTGTCGACGGCGATCACCTCGCGGCCGGTGCCCTCGCGCAGGGCGGCGGCCACCAGTACGGCGGCCATGCCGACGCCGCCGAGGCCGACCACCATGATGCGGTCGGCGGGGCGCGGTTTGGCCGAATTGATCAGGGCGCCACCGCCGGTCAGCACCGCGCAGCCGAGCACCGCGGCGACGTCGGCGGGCACGTCGTCGTCCACGGGGACCACCGAATGCCGGTCCACCACCGCGTGCGTGGCGAAGCCCGAGACGCCCAGGTGGTGATGGACCTCCGCGCCGTCGCGCAGCAGCCGCCGTCCGCCGCTGAGCATTTCGCCCGCGTTATTGGCCAGGCTGCCGGCCAGGCACGGGGTGCGGCCCTCGGTGGCGCAGCCGGAGCATTCACCGCAGCGCGGCAGGAAGGTCATGACCACCCGCTGGCCGACCTCGATATCGCTGTCGCCCGCGCCGACGGCTTCGACCCGGCCGGCGGCCTCGTGGCCGAGCAGCATGGGCACCGGGCGGACCCGATTGCCGTCCACCACGGACAGATCCGAGTGGCACAGCCCGGCCGCCTCGATGCGCACCAGCAGTTCACCGGGCATGGGTTCGCCCAGGTCGAGTTCGTCCACCACGATCGGCTTGGACTCGGCGTAGGGCGCCGGGGCGCCGATTCGTTCCAGGACAGCTCCACGAATCCTCATATGCCCGACGCTACCGCATACACCTTCCCAGACAGTCGGATATCTGATTCGATGAGTACCGGACAGGAGCACGTATGCACAGCACATCCGCCACCATCGGAAACCGAGCCTTCAACCGCGCCATCACCCGATTCTTCAGCGGCGTCGCCCGGGCCTACGACACCGCGCCGCTGCAACAGGTGGTCTATCGCCCGCCGCAGCACGAGGTGGTCGCCGAACTGCGCGCCGCCGGATCCCGCCGGATCGCCGATATCGGCTGCGGCACCGGCATTCTCACCTCCCGCATCGAACGCGAACTGAGTCCGGAGATCATCTACGGCGTGGACGCCTCCCCCGGCATGCTGGCCCAGGCCCGCAACCGGTCGGCGACCGTCCAGTGGCGGCATGCCGCCGCCGAGCACTTGCCCATCGGCGACGGCGAACTCGACGCGGTGGTGACCACCACCGCCTTCCACTTCTTCGATCACCCGGTCGCCCTGCGCGAATTCCACCGCGTGCTGGCGCCCGGCGGGCTGGTGGCCATTGCCACCATGCGGCCGTCCGCCTCCGCCGCCGCGGTGCAGCGCGTCACCAGCAGTCCGCTGTTCCCCGCCCACGCGCCCTCCGCACGAGCCACCCGGAAGCTCTTGCGGGACAGCGGTTTCGAGGTCACCGATCAGCGCGCGGTCCGCCGCTTCCCGCTGCCGCCCTGGCTGGTCCCGGACATGATCACCATCGGCCGCCGCGCCTAGCTATTCGCCCGGGTCGTCGCTGCCGCGGAAGCAGACCGTCAGCTCCCGCTTGTTCCAGACGACCCAGACCGCGCCCTGGCCGTCGCGGGGGCAGCGCGCGCCGTCGGTGGTGTTCTCCAGCACGGCGGTGACCTGTACGACGTGGCGGCCGGGGGTGGCGCAATCCACTTTGAACGGCTCGGCCATTTGCGTTGTGTCGTAACAGAAGTCGACGCGCCAGTCGAAGGCCAGGCAGAGGTGGTAGAGAAGGTTGCCGGACTTGTCGTGGCGGCTGGTCTCCAGTTTGTAGAGGGTGCCCGAGCAGGCTTGCGGGCCGGTTTGCAGCACACGGTAATTCGCATCGAGGGAATTGCAGTCGGCCGGGGCCGGATCGCCGGGTTCCCAGGTGGGTGTGCCGGAGGCGTCGGTGGTCCGGTCCATCGGGACCTCGACGCAGTCGCCGGGGACCAGCAGCGACATCGGGTCGGGGGCGGCGGGTTTCGCGGAGGTCGTGGTGGTCGGCAGGCCCGCCTGCACCAGGCCCGGGGAGGTCGGACCCGCGGAGCCGGCGATGGTGTCACCGGCCATCAACTGCACGGCGGGCACCACGGTGGCGGCGACTCCGGCCCAGCCCGGCAGAGCGAGCGCGACGGCCAGAATGGCCAGTCCCCGGCTCGCCGGAGCCGCCCGGCCACCCGAATCACGGCGCGCGCGTCGCTCTTTCGCGATGGCCGCGAAGCCGGCCGCCGCCGCCAGGACGAGCAGCGCCATACCGGCTGCCGGCCACCACACGTCGCGAGACCCCACCACAATCCCCTGCCACTTCCGATCCCACCTTCGACGCTAGCGCAGCCCCCGAGAGGCGGGCAATGCGGCACCTCGCGGACGATCTCCGCGCAGGATGGAGGTATGCGCATCGCCCCGCTCCGCCTCGTGGCCGCCGTCCTGCTGCTCGGGGGCGCGGTGGCGTCCTGCGGGACCGAACCGTCCGCGCCCACCGCCACCAGTACCGCACCCAGCCTGCCCGGCGGGCGGCCGGATCTGAACGCCGGTGAGGAGGTGGCGCAGGGCCTCGAGGTGCCGTGGGGATTGGCGTTCCTGCCCGATGGCAGCGCCCTGGTCGCCGAGCGCGACAGCGGGACGATCCTGCGGGTGCGGGCGGGTGCGGAACCCGAGCGGGTCTATCAGGTGCCCGAGGTCGACGCCCAGAGCGAGGGCGGGCTGCTCGGGCTGGCCGTTTCGCCGCGCTACGGCGACGACCGGTACGTGTACGCGTATTTCACCTCCCCCACCGACAATCGCATCGTGCGGTTCCGGCTCGACGGCGCACCGGAGGTGATCTTCGACGGCATCGCCAAGGCCGGCATTCACGATGGCGGGCGGATCGCCTTCGGGCCGGACGGGATGCTGTACGTCGGCACCGGGGACGCCGGGCAGACCGCCCGCTCGCAGGATCCCGGCGGCCCCAATGGCAAGATCCTGCGCCTGACCGCGGACGGCGAACCCGCGCCGGGCAATCCGGTCGCGGGCTCGCCGGTCTACAGCCTGGGCCATCGCAATGTGCAAGGGCTGGCATGGGATCGGGCGGGGCGATTGTTCGCCGCCGAGTTCGGCCGCAATGCCTTCGACGAGATCAACCTCATCGAGCCGGGCCGCAATTACGGCTGGCCCGAGGTGGAGGGCGCCGGCGACACCCGCGGCGGCCGGTACGTCAATCCCCTGGTCACCTGGACGACCTCGGAAGCCTCCCCCTCCGGCATCGCCATCGCGGGCGACACCCTGTACGCGGCGGCCCTGCGCGGGGAACGACTGTGGACCGTCCCGCTGAACGACGGCGTCACCGGTGAGCCGGAAGCCTTGTTCGAGGAGCGCTACGGCCGCCTGCGCACGGTCGAGATCGCGCCCGACGGCGCGCTGTGGCTGACCACCTCCAATACCGACGGCCGCGGCGATGCCCGCGCCGGAGACGACCGCATCATCCGATTCCCGGCCCGCTGACCGTGTTCAGGAGGCCGGGGCGGGCGCGGTTTCGGCCGGGGTGGGCGGCCACTGCTCGGGGCGGATGTTCGCCGGTTTGGTGACCGGGGTGCCGTCCCAGTCGAAATGCACGCCGACCCAGGCCTTCGGGCGCTCGAAGGTGATCTCGCGGGCGTCGTAGGCGGCGCGGCGGAAGGAGATGTCGCCGAAGAAGTCGCCGCCGGTGAAGACCACCGAGCGGCCGCCGAAGACGGCGTCGGCGAAGGAGACCTTGCTGTGGTATTCGGAGCGGGCGAAGCTGATCTCGCGGGTGCGGGTGGTGCGGAAGCGGGCATTGGCGCCCAGGTGCGCGCATTCGAAGGAGCTGGCTTCGGCGTAGAAACGGCAGGCGGCGAAAGTCACGGCGGCGCCGGTGAATTCGGCGCCGGTGAAGGCGACGCGGTCGCCGTCGAAGATGGCCTTCTCGAAGGAGGTCAGCTCGGCGGTGAATCCGGCGTTGACGAAGCTGCTGCGCGTCCCGGCGAACTTGGCGCGGGTGAAGGCGGTGCGGGCGCCGGCGAAGACGGCCCCGTCGAAGGTGACCGGGCCGCTGAAGGTGGTGTCGACGAATGTGGTTCCGGCGCTGTCGCGTTCGGACCGGTCCACGCGGGAGTGGGCGAAGGCGACGCCCTCGAAGGAGGTGGCGGCGCCGCGGAATATGGCGCCGCGGAAGGTGACCCGCTTGCCGAGGAAGCGGGCCTTCTCGAAGGTGGTGGCGCGGGGGCCGACGAACATGGCGTTGGCGAAGCGGGTATTGCGGCCGGCGAAGACGGCGTAGCGGAAATCGGCGTCTTCGAAGATGGCGTCGGAGAAGTCGAAATCGCAGGCGGACCAGGACACTTCGGCGCTCGCGCGCAGGCGTCCGGCAATGACCCGCACAATGGTGTCGCGGACCTGGCGGTCGTTCTGCCGGTAGTGGTAGACGCGTTCGACCGCGGTGCCGGAGTCCTCGATGCGCTGGGATTTGGAGACCAGGTGGCTGTTGCCCTCATCGGGGGCGTAGGGCAGGCGCAGATAGCCGCACAGCACGTCGATGCACTGCTGGCGGCGGCCCGGCGCGGAGAACTCGTCCGCCACACCGGCCATGGCGTACACCCCGGCCATGCGCACCGCCACATCGGCGTCGCCCAATTGCCGCGCCGCCGCGCCGAACAGTTCGGCGAAGCGGCCGCGCTCCAGATCCCGCTGCCGCCGGTACGCCACCACCAGCGCCACCGCCGCGCCGAGGCCGGCCGCGACGGTGAGCGCGATCTTGGTGAGGTCCAACTGATTCGGCTTCACGTCCTCGACGCCCAGCAGCTGCCGCAGCAGCCAATAGGTCAGCGCCGCGACCGCCAGACCGCCGACGACCGCGGCCAGCACCGAGACCATCAGTGCCGACCGGTGCATCCTCCGGTTCAGCCCGCCGCCGAACCACCCCCACCGCCGCATAGCGGAAGGATAGCGACACCGCTGCCGCGGTGCATCGGATGGCGGGATTTCCGGCGTCCGCCAAAGGATTTCGCGGTCCGCCGGATCCCGGGCACGGCGCCGGTGGTCAGTCGAGGACGGCCGGTTCGCGCTTGCGCAGGCCGATTCCGGCCGCCGCCAGGCAGGCCAGCGCGACCACGACCACGAACCACGGGAACACGGTGCTCAGCCCCCAGGTGGTCGCGGCCCAGCCCGCCACCACGGTGGGCAGGGCCATGGCCGAGTAGGCCAGCAGATAGTAGGCCGACATGGTCTCGCCCCGCTTGTGCTGCGGCACAACGTTGGACAGGTGGCGCAGCGAGCCGCCGAAGCCGAGACCGAAGGTGGCGCCGAGGGCGAATCCGGCGGCCAGGACCAGCACCCAGTTGCCGGTGTGCAGGGCAGGAATGGTCAGGACCAGTGCGATGGCCATGCCGATATCGCCGGTGATGGCGGCGCGCCGGGCGGGGATGCCGGTGGCGAACGCCTGGGCCAGCGCACCGGCCAGGGCCGTGGAAGCCACCACCGCGCCGCCGAACACCAGATTGTGGATGCCGGTCTCGGCCGAGGCCAGCGAGGGGTACAGCGACAGCAGCACGCCCAGCACCGACCAGGCCGCCATCACGCCCAGTGCCGAGAACCAGAAGTCACCGCGAATCTCCTGCGGTACAGCGGGCTTGGCGATCCGGATGCGGCCCGACACCCGCGCGGTGTGCGGTTCGCGCAGCGCCAGCACGCCGGCCGCGATGATCAGGCACACGATGGTGATGGCCACATAGGGCGTGCGCATGGGATGCGGCGCGTACTGCGCCAGCAGCGCCGAGCCCAGAATCGCCACCGCCATGCCGACATTGAACGCCACGCCCGACAGCTGCCCGGAGCGCGCGCCGTGCATGGGCCGCAGATCCAGCAGCGCCGCCGCGCCCGCCACCACCGTCGCGCCCACGGCCGCGCCGTGCAACGCCCGCGCCAGCAGCAGCATGGCCACATTGTCGGCCAGCAGGAACACCACCAGTCCCGCGATCATGATGCCGAATGCGCCCAGCAGCACGGGCTTTCGGCCGACCACGTCGGAGATCTTCCCCGAGACCAGCACCGCGCCGAGCGCGGCGATCGCGTACACCGCGAAGACGAAGGTGGTGGTGAGCGGCGAGAAATGCCACGCCTGCTGGTACAGCCCGTAGAGCGGGGCGGGTGCGCCCGAAACGCCGAGCGCCACGCCGCTCGCGGCGAGCACGAGTGCATACGCCCAGGTCTGATTGCCCTGTTCGGTCCGCACCGCAACCGTCGCTGCCGACATCGGCCCCTCCAATCAGGTAAGTTTGATGAATATCGAACTTGACCCTACGCCAGGTTCGATGATCATCAAACCATTAGCGGAGTGAAGTAGATCATGCCCGAGACCGAATATCCGTTGCCCGCCGTGGTGTCCGAGGTGGCGCCGCTGCCGACGGTGCTCGCCGCCCTGCAGGACCCGGTCCGTCTGGAAATGGTGCGCCGGCTGGGCAATGCGGGCACCTCGCTGCGCTGCACCGCCCTGTACGACGGGGTCAGCAAGTCCACGGCCGCGCACCATTTCAAGATCCTGCGCGAAGCCGGTCTCACCGAGAGACTCGTCATCGACGGCAACGCCCACCAGCTGCTGCGCGCCGATGCGGTCGAGGCCGCCCTGCCCGGCCTGCTGCCCGCGATCCTCGCCGCCGCCAACCAGAAATCCGAATGACTCCCCACCCGGCCCGCGCTACGTTCGCCTGATGCGCATCCGCCCGGCCACCGCCGCCGACCTCCCGATCCTGCAGGACATCGAGATCGCCGCCGGCGCACCCTTCCGCACGGTGGGCATGCCCGACATCGCCGAAGACGACCCGCTTCCGATCGAATCCCTCGACGCCTACCGCCGCATGGGCCGCGCCTGGGTCGCCGTCGGCACCGACGACGCTCCCCTCGCCTATCTCATCGACGAGGACGTCGACGGCACCGCCCACATAGCCCAGGTCTCCGTCCATCGCAAGGCCGCCCACCAGGGCATAGGCCGCCGCCTGCTAGACCACGCCGCCGCCCGCGCCCGCGCCGCCGGCCTGCGCGCCTTGACTCTGACCACGTTCACCGAAGTCCCGTGGAACGCCCCGTATTACGAGCGCCTCGGCTTCCACCGCATCCCCGACGAGACCCTCACCCCCGGCCTCCGCAAGATCCGCGCCCACGAAGCCGAGATCGGCCTCGACCGCTGGCCCCGCACCGCCATGCGCCGAAACCTCTAGCCGCGCACCGCCACAGCGGGTGCGGGCCGTCAGTCGACGAGGCGGCGGACGGCGGCGGGGAGGTCTCGGGTGCGGCGGTAGGGGCCTGCGACCGCCACGCCGAAGGGGCGGGCGAGGAGGGTGCGGGCGATTTTCGAGACTTCGTCGGTGGTGACTTCGTCTATGCGGGCGAGGGTTTCGGAGACGCTGCGGTGGTTGCCGTAGGAGAGTTCGCTGCGGCCTATGCGATTCATGCGGGAGCCGGAATCCTCGAGGCCCAAGACCAGGCCACCGCGCAGGGAGCCCTTGGCGCGGGCGCATTCGGCGTCGGTGATGCCGGTGGCGGCCACCTCTTCGAGGACGCCGCGGGCGAGATCGGCCACCTTGCCGAGGTTTTCGGGCTGGCAGCCGAGGTAGACGGAGAAGGCGCCGGTGTCGGCGAAGGTGTCGACGCTGGAGTAGACGGAGTAGGCCAGCCCGCGCTCCTCGCGGATGGCCTGGAAGAGGCGGGAGCTCAGGCCGCCGCCCAGCACGGTGTTGAGAACCGAGAGGGGCCAGCGCTTTTCGCCCTCGTGGCGGCCGAAGGCGCGGGTGCCGAAGACCAGATGGGCCTGTTCGCTGTCGCGGTGGATGCGCAGCAGTCCCGGATTGCCGCGGGGCCGGAACTTGCCCTCGCGGCGGCCGGCGGGCTCGCGGCCGAGTTCCAGATGCGGGGCGAAGGCCCGGTGCACCAGCTCGACGGTGTGCTCGTGCTCGATATTGCCCGCGACGGCGACCACCATGCGGTCGGGGCGGTAGCGGCGCTGGTGGAAGGACCGCAACTGGGCGGCCTGCATGCCCTCGATGGATTCGATGCTGCCGATCACCGGGCGGCCGATGGGGTGCTCGCCGAACATGGCGGTGAGGAAGGCGTCGCCGACCATGTCCTCGGGATCGTCGTCGCGCATGCAGATCTCCTCGAGCACGACCTGCCGCTCGACGGCCACATCCTCGGCGCGGCACAGCCCGTTGAGCACCACATCCGACACCAGATCCACTGCGAGCGGCAGATCTTCGTCGAGCACGTGCGCGTAGTAGCAGGTCTGCTCCTTGGCGGTGAACGCGTTCAGCTCACCGCCGACCGCATCCATGGCCTGCGCGATATCCAGCGCGCTGCGCGTGGGCGTGGCCTTGAACAGCAGATGCTCGAGGAAGTGCGCGGCCCCGGCCACGGTCGGGCCCTCATCGCGCGAGCCGACCCCGACCCACACGCCGATGGAGGCCGAGCGCACGCCGGGCACATGCTCGGTGACGACTCGTAGTCCGCCGGGCAGCACGGTTTTCCGCACCCCGGTATCGGCGTACGGCACCTCCGTCGTGGTGCGAACCAGCGCAGCTTCCTTACCCGACACTCGAGTGTCCTTCTTCCGAACCATGCTTCCCCACAACTGGCAGACGAGAAACCGGTGGCCCCTCACTCCATCATCCGGAGCGAAGGGCCACCGCAGATTACGCCAGAGCTACGACACTCACTCGGCCGCCACGTCCGCGGCGGGCGCCGCGTCCGCGTTGTCCGAATCCTCGTCGACCGGCACCAGCGAGATCTTGCCGCGGTTGTCGATATCGGCGATCTCGACGCGCAGCTTGTCACCCACGTTCACCACATCCTCGACCTTGGCGACGCGCTTGCCGTTGCCCAGCTTCGAGATGTGCACCAGACCGTCGCGGCCCGGCAGCAGCGAGACGAACGCGCCGAAGGCGGTGGTCTTCACGACCGTGCCCAGGAAGCGCTCGCCGACCTTCGGCAGCTGCGGGTTGGCGATGGCGTTGATCGCGTCGATCGCCGCCTGCGCCGACGGGCCGTCGGTCGCGCCGACGAACACGGTGCCGTCATCCTCGATGGAGATGTTCGCGCCGGTGTCCTCGGTGATCTGGTTGATGACCTTGCCCTTGGGGCCGATCACCTCACCGATCTTGTCGACCGGGATCTTGATGGCGGTGACGCGCGGCGCGTACGGGCTCATCTCGTCCGGGGTGTTGATGGCCTCGGCCATGACATCCAGGATGGTCAGACGCGCGTCCTTGGCCTGGTTCAGCGCACCGGCCAGCACCTGCGACGGAATGCCGTCGAGCTTGGTGTCCAGCTGCAGCGCGGTCACGAACTCGGGGGTGCCGGCGACCTTGAAGTCCATGTCGCCGAAGGCATCCTCGGCGCCCAGGATGTCGGTGAGGGCCACGTAGCGGACCTCGTCCTCACCCTTGTCGTTCTTGATGGTGTCCGACACCAGGCCCATGGCGATACCGGCCACCGGAGCCTTCAGCGGCACACCGGCATTCAGCAGCGACAGGGTCGAGGCGCATACCGAACCCATGGAGGTGGAGCCGTTGGAGCCCAGCGCCTCCGACACCTGGCGAATGGCGTAGGGGAACTCCTCCTGCGACGGCAGCACCGGCATGAGGGCACGCTCGGCGAGCGCGCCGTGGCCGATCTCGCGGCGCTTGGGCGAGCCCACACGACCGGTCTCACCGGTGGAGAACGGCGGGAAGTTGTAGTGGTGCATGTAGCGCTTGGAGGTCTCCGGGCCGAGCGAGTCGACCTGCTGCGCCATCTTCACCATGTCGAGGGTGGTGACACCCAGGATCTGGGTCTCGCCGCGCTCGAACAGCGCCGAACCGTGGGCGCGCGGCACCACCGCGACCTCGGCGGAGAGGGCACGGATATCGGCCAGGCCGCGGCCGTCGATGCGGAAGCCGTCGGTCAGGATGCGCTGGCGCACCAGCTTCTTGGTGACCGAGCGGAACGCCGCGCCCAGCTCCTTCTCGCGGCCCTCGAAGGACTCCGCGAGCGAGGACAGCACCGAGAGCTTGATCTCGTCGATCTTCTCCTCGCGCTCCTGCTTGCCGGCGATGGACAGCGCCTCGTTCAGCTCCGCCTTGGCGGTGCCCTCCACGGCCTCGAACGCATCGGGCTGGTACGGCGGGAAGAGCGGGAACTCCTCGGTCTCCTTGGCGGCCAGATCGGCCAGGTCCTGCTGGGCCTTGCACAGCCGCGCGATGAACGGCTTGGCGGCCTCGAGGCCCTGGGCCACAACGGCTTCGGTGGGCGCGGTGGCGCCGTCGGCCAGCAGCGCCAGCACATTGTCGGTGGCCTCGGCCTCGACCATCATGATGGCGACGTCGCCCTCGACCACGCGGCCGGCGACGACCATGTCGAACACGGCGCCTTCCAGCTGCTCCACGGTCGGGAACGCGACCCACTGGTCACCGATGAGCGCCACGCGCACGCCGCCGACCGGGCCGGAGAACGGCAGACCGGCGAGCTGGGTCGACGCCGAGGCGGCGTTGATGGCGACCACGTCGTAGAGATCCTTGGGATCCAGCGACATGACGGTCACCACGACCTGGATCTCATTGCGCAGACCGTCCACGAACGACGGGCGCAGCGGCCGGTCGATCAGGCGGCAGGTCAGGATGGCGTCGGTGGAGGGGCGGCCCTCACGACGGAAGAACGAGCCGGGGATGCGGCCCGCGGCGTACATGCGCTCCTCGACGTCCACCGTCAGCGGGAAGAAGTCGAACTGATCCTTGGGGTGCTTGCCGGCGGTGGTGGCCGACAGCAGCATGGTCTCGTCGTCCAGATAGGCGACGACGGAGCCGGCGGCCTGCTTGGCCAGGCGTCCGGTCTCGAAGCGGACGGTGCGAGTGCCGTAGCTGCCGTTGTCGATCAGGGCGACGGACTCGAAGACGCCGGGCTCTACCTCGACGGCCGAACTGTTCTGTGTATCGGACATTTTTCTTCTCTCAACCTCTCGTCTCGCCGGATCCAGCGCACCTTTCCCTGGTGCGCGATCCGGCTCGTCTGCCGTACCCGGCATGGGCGCGCCACGACCCTCCTGGTCACGGCGCGCACACCCGGCCTACTCCCCCTTGGGAGCGGCGACGCGGAGGCGGTCATCGATCGAAGCCCTCCGGCAACGCAATCTCTCACGTCTTGCGCGCCCCGAAAAGCCACTACCGAAGACCGACGCCACGCGACGGGTGCATACGGCTCGTGTTGGCGTGCACCAGGCGAGTTTCACCGGATGCACGAAAGGCCAACGAGGAGATTCTAAGCCTCCCCGTTGGCCGGTTCGTCAACTACCTCTGGTAGCCAGGTTGTGTCGCTCGAATCAGCGACGCAGGCCGAGACGCTCGATCAGGGCACGGTAGCGCTCGATGTCCGTGTTCTGCAGGTACTTCGAGAGACGCTTGCGACGACCGATCAGCGCCATCAGGCCGTGGCGGGTGTGGTGGTCGTGCTTGTGCTTCTTGAGGTGCTCGGTGATGTCGGCGATCCGCTTCGACAGCAGCGCGATCTGCGCCTCCGGGGAACCGGTGTCCTTCTCGTGGACGCCGTACTCGGCGAGGATCGCCTTCTTCTGCTCGGTGGTCAGAGCCACGTATCACTCCTGTGTTTCAGTCCGCGCACGAGGGATCCCGGACGAATCCGGGAGCGGGCGCCGCCGCGGACCGCAGCAAACCCGACGGGCCAGTTTACACGCCGTCGGGATTCAGAACTTTCCGGGCCTGGCTCACGTCCTGGCCGATGGCTTCCACCAGATCGTCGATGGACTCGAACTTGCGCATGCCGCGCAACTGTTCGACGAAGTCCACCGCCACGCGATGCTCGTAGAGGTCGCCGTCGAAATCGAGGATGTGCGGCTCGACCGTGCGATTGCGGCCGTCGAAGGTGGGGTTGGTGCCGACCGAGATGGCGGCCATGCGGGGTTCGGCGCCGGGATGGTCGAGATCGGTGAACCAGCCCGCGTACACGCCGTCGGCGGGGATGGCGGCGTGCATGGTCGGGGCCACATTCGCGGTCGGGAAGCCGAGGCCCTTGCCGCGGCCGTCGCCGTGCACGACCACGCCCTCGACCCGGTGCGGGCGGCCCAGCGCCTCCGCGGCGGCGGTGATGTCGCCCGAGGCGAGGCAGGCGCGGATGTAGGTGGAGGAGAAGGTCACGGCGTGCTCGCCGAGCAGCTGCACCCCGTCCACGTCGAAGCCGAAGCGCTCCCCGAACTCGCGCATGGTGTCCACGGTGCCCGCGGCCTTGGAGCCGAAGGTGAAGTTGTCGCCGACCACGACCTCGGCCACGTGCAGCTTGTCCACCAGCAGCTGCCGCACGTACTGCTCCGGGCTCAGCTTCATGAAGTCGTGGGTGAAGGGCATCACCACGAACACGTCGATGCCGAGTTCCTCCACCAGTTCCGCGCGGCGGGTCAGCGTGGACAACTGCGCCGGATGCGATCCGGGCCGCACCACCTCGAGCGGATGCGGGTCGAACGTCATGAGCACCGACGGAACGCCCCGCACCGCAGCGGATTTCACCGCACGGCTGATGAGCTGGGCGTGACCGCGGTGCACGCCGTCGAACACCCCGATCGTGAGCACGCACCGGCCCCACTCCGCGGGCATCTCATCGAGACTTCGCCATCTCTGCACACCGGAAGCCTACGCAAAGCGCGTCACAGACAGTATTCGGCATTGTGGAACTTCACAGGACGAAGCATGGTAGACACCCCCTGTTCGCCCACCCGTCTCCCACCGCCACCCTCAACCGAGACCCTTCGGGCCGCTGTTTTCGACTCCCTACCAGCAAGCGCGCCGATGTGGGAAACGAGACCGGGTGTGCCTAAGGTTGGGTACGTGCCCGGAAAACGAGACATCGCCACGCGCCGCGAGCTGGCCGATCCGTCCGAAGCCAACGGGACCTCCGACACTGCCGCCGCGAGCCGCGGATCGGATATCGCCCCCGTGCTGTCCTCGGTCGCCCAGGACTATCTGAAGATCATCTGGACCGCGCAGGAGTGGTCACAGGACAAGGTGACGACCAAGCTGCTGGCCGAACGCATGGAAGTGTCGGCCTCCACGGTCTCCGAGGCCGTGCGCAAGCTCACCGAACAGGGCCTGGTGGAGCACGCCCGCTACGGGTCCATCACCCTCACCGAGGACGGCCGGCGCGCGGCCATCGCCATGGTGCGCCGGCATCGGCTCATCGAGACGTTCCTGGTCAACGAGCTGGGCTACGGCTGGGACGAGGTGCACGACGAGGCGGAGGTGCTCGAGCACGCCGTCTCCGAGACGCTCATGGCGCGCATCGACGCCAAGCTCGGCCATCCCGACCGGGACCCGCACGGCGATCCCATCCCGTCGGTGGACGGCGCGGTGCCGACCCCGCCCGCCCGGCAGCTCAGCGATTTCCGGGACGGCGAATCCGGTTGGGTGGCACGGATTTCCGACTCCGACCCGGCCATGCTGCGGTATTTCGATTCGCTGGGCATCGCCCTGGACACCCCGATCACGGTGGTGGAGCGACGCGATTTCGCGGGCACCATCGCGGTGCGGATCGAGGAGCGCACGGTGGATCTGGGCGGTATCGCGGCCGAGGCCATCTGGCTCACCCACGAGCACTGAGCTTTTCGAGAAGCCTGGCTTTCCGAGCATCAGAACGCGGGCGGGCGCAGGAGGTAGGTGCCCAGCGGAGTGATGCGGTGGCAGACCGCGCGGCCGTCGCGAATGCTGCACAGCAGCCCGGCATTGCGCAGCACGGCCGCGTGCTCCGACGCCGAGGCGGCGCTGATCTGGAGTTCGCGCGCCAGCCCGCTGGTGGTGTGCTCGGCGACGGCCAGGGTCCGCAGCACGGCGGCGCGGGTGCGGCCGAGCAGATCCCCGAGCGGATCCGCCGCGATCCCGGCGGACTGCGCGGGCGGCGGCACCGGATAGACGAGTACGGCCGGGCCCTCGTGGTCGAGCAGCACGCGCGGGGTGGGCCAGACGAATGCCGAAGGCCACAACTGCAATCCGCGCCCGCCGAGATGAATATCGCCGCCGCGCAGGGTTTCTATCTCGAGCACCGGATGCGCGAACCGGATTCGCGGATGCAGCGACGACAATGCCGCCGCCACACCCTCGGTCGCCACGGTGTGCGCCAGCGCGGCGGTCTCCGCACCCATGCCGGCGTCGAGGCGGGAGAGGTCCGGCGCCACGATCTGCTCGTGGAATTCCCGGGCCGCACGGGCCAGCGCCGCCCACGCCGCGCCGTCGTCATCGGCCAGCAGTTTGGTCCACGACGGCGGCAGGCTGCGGCCGAAGGCCCGGGCGAGCTGGGTGCGCACCTCCTGCCGCGGCGTGGACAGCACCGCGTCGACCTGGCCGTCCACACCGGATCCGGCGTCGGTGTAGGGGGTCAGGAAATCCGGGATGTAGCGGCCGTGGCCGACCAGATCCAGCAGCGGCGTCATCGAGGGCGTGATCCGCTGCCGCGCACCCGCGCGCCAACGATCCAGCACGCCATCGGGATTCGGTTTGGCCAGCGCCTGCGCGGCCAGCACCGCCGCCCCCATCGGCGGAGTTCCCCGCGCGATGATCACTCGCGCCAAATCCTCGGATTCCAGCCACAGCCGCAGCACGATCGGCCCCCTTTCGGCTCTACCCGAAAGGATTGTCCGCGGTCGCACGACAGCGCAAGGTGGTTGATGGCAGCGGTCACCGCTCCTTTCGACGCTGCACCCCCTAGGTGCCGCTGCCACCCCGGCGATCGACAAGACCCCGGCTTGTCTCCCGGCAGGCGGATTCCGGTCGAGAACGCGCCGGAATGCCGG
Organism: Nocardia sp. IFM 10818; assembly: GCF_054655275.1. Lineage (NCBI taxonomy): Bacteria > Bacillati > Actinomycetota > Actinomycetes > Mycobacteriales > Nocardiaceae > Nocardia > Nocardia sp. IFM 10818. Next base: position 2,725,675 of record NZ_BAAHJH010000001.1, on the reverse strand, counting down.
GGAGCGTCTCGGCGCGGTGGTCAGTCGGTCGCAACGCGGACGGTACGGCGCTCCGCGGCGGGCAGCTGGAATTCGGCGAACAGCTTGGCGACCAGTTCGCCGCGACTGGTGACGCCCACCTTGTCGAAGATCGCCTTCACGTGGTCGCGGACCGTGTGCGGGGACAGGTGCAGCCGTTCGGCGATCTCGGCGGTGGGCAGGCCGCGCGCGATCTGCTCGACGACATCGAGTTCGCGGCGGGTCAACTCGTAGGCGGCCAGCACCAGTTCGGCGATCTCGGACGGCGTCGCGGGTTCGATCACCATGGCGGTCATGCCCGCATTGCCGTGTGCGTCGCGCAGGCAGGAGGCGTGACACACCAGCCAGCGGCCGTCGGTGGTGCGGATCCGGATGCGCGCGCTGACGCCGGTGAGACGGGCGCGCCCGGCGGTGCTGAGAATCCAGACCGGCAGCGGCAGATCGATGCCGAGCGGAGTGGTGGTGGACGGGCCGGAGGGCATGCGGGCCAGCAGTTCCCGGGCCTCGTCGTTGACCGAGACCAGGCCGCCGTCGGCGTCGAAGAGCAGCAGGCCGGGCGCCGCGGTGGCGTCCTCCGGGTGCGGCTGCGGGTCGGCGGGTTGCGCGAAGGAGCGCAGCCGCTGCGCGATCGGCGCGGACAGGGTCTCGACGAGAGCGATGTCGGCGGCGGCGAATTCGGCGCGGCCCCGCTCGCGGAACAGGCTCAGCTGACCCCACGGCAGGCCGTCGGCGCGGAACACCGCGCGCAATTCGTCGTCGAAACCGCGGGGGCGCATGAAGTTCCGGTACAGCGAACTGCGGGCCGGGCGATCACCGGTGACCGCGCGCAGGCCCGCCACCGGGACCGGAGCGCGGGCGAGATCGCGGAACAGGTTGACGTTCTCGGCGAAGAACTCCGACTCCCAATAGGTTCCGCAGCCGCCCTCATGCAGGTTCTCCACCCGCACCGGCGCGGTGGTCAGCCCGTTGACCGGATCGGTGGCCACCCAGACCGCCGCGTCGAACGGCGCGATGCGGCGCAGCCGGGCCGAGGTCCGCTCGAACAGCGCCTGCGCGTCCGGGGCGGCGGCGATATCGGCGAGCAGGGCGGTCACCGCGTGCCGGGTCGAAGTGGTCATGCCCGCCATCCTGTCGCGTGCGGCCTCGAGTCCGCCATCCCACGAATGAGGGGTAGGCCCAACTCTCGGGGGCTCTCAGGGGCTTCACCCCCGAACCGCCAACCCCCTAGAGCTCTCAGGAAGTTTCGCTGTCCCGCTGCGCTCACGGCCGGGGGCGTGGCCGGCATCCTGTCGCGCGCCTACCCGTCGATTCGCCATTCCGCACACCGGGACACGGCTGTGCGCGCCGGCAATTCCCCGCATTTGCGGGATGGGATCGCCGCGGCGATCCGATGAGGCTGGGCGGCGTCATCATCGTTGGATCGCAAGGGAGCACTGTCATGCACATCGGGATCGTCGGCTCGGGCGCCGCCGCGGTCGGCCTGCTGGACGCACTCGCCGCGGCGGATCGGACGCCGCGGGCCGTCACCGTGTTCGACGGAGCGGAGACGCTGTGGCGGGGCCGGGCCTATCAGCCCGATATCGAGGCCGTGCGGGTGAACGCACCGCCCATGATCATGTCCATGCGCGCGGGCGATCCGGCGCACTTCCAGCGCTGGCTGAGCGAGCGCGACGATATCGCGGGCTATCTCGACGAGAGCCTCGGTCAGCCGCTGGTGCCGCGTGCGCTCTACGGCCGATATCTGCAGGACACCGCTCGCGCCGCCATCACCGCTCTGCGGGCCACCGGGTGCCGGGTCAGCGTCGTGCAGTCGCGGGTCACCGGGTTCTCGCGGGACGGCGGGGCGGTCCTGCACACCGAGGACGGCTACGCGGTGCCGGTGGATCGCGCCGTGCTCGGCGTCGGAAGCGGCCGTCCCCGTGACCATTACGGGCTGACGGGTGCGCCCGGCTATGTCGGGGAACCGTATCCGCTGGCGCGCACCCTGCCCGGGATACCCGCGGGCGCGCATGTCGCCGTCATCGGCAGCGGTCTCACGGCGGTCGATATCGCGGCCGGTCTCACCGCGCACGGCCACACCGGCCCGATCACCTTCGTGTCCCGCACCGGCGCACTGCCATTCGTCCAGCAGCGACCCATGCGGCTGACACCGCGGCATCTCACCCCGGAGGCGATCGCACCGCGCACCGCGGTGACCTTCGCCGAGCTGGTCTCGCTGGTGCGCGCCGAACTCGCCGAGCTCGGCCAGGATTTCGACACCCTCGCCACCGAGATCCTGACCGCCGAGACCGAGCCCGCCGTGGATCGCCTGCGCCGCCAGCTGGCGACCGTCGACTCACCGCACGCGGGACTCCGGTTGCTGGCCATGCTCATTCGCGTCACCGGCCCGATCGCCTGGCCGCGGCTGGCGGAGGCCGACCGGACCATGCTGCGGACGGCGCATTTCCGCACCGTCAACGGCGTCAGCTCACCCATGGTGCCGCACAATGCGAAAATCCTGCTGCACCTGCTGGATTCGGGCCAGCTGCGGTTGCGGTCCGGGGTGCGCAAGATCGAGGCCCGCTCCGGCGGCGGGTTCACGGTGCGCGATGACGCCGAGTGGACGGCGGATGTGGTGCTCAATGCGGTGAATCCCTCGGCCTACACCACGCCGCAGGACACCGAACCCCTGGTGAGCGCGCTGCTCGAGGCGAAGGCCGCCGAACCGCATCCGGCCGGCGGCCTGGCCGTGCACCCCGCCACCCGCGGTCTGCTGGTCGCCGGGCGGCCGGACCCGACCTGGCGCATCCTCGGCAACCTCGCGGCCTCCTCGATGTTCATCGCCACCAACCCGCCCGGGCTGGCCGCCGAGGCCGCCTATCTCGCGCACAGCCTGCTCGGCCGGTAGCGGCCCGCTCAGGCCCGGCTCACCGCGCCGAGCGCGAAGATGCCCGCCAGCCAGCGAATCGCGGTGGTGTTGCACTTGGACCATTTCGAGGCCAATGCCAAGGTCTTCATGAGCTGGCTGACCTTCGTCCGCGTGCTCACCGTCGACTGGCTGGAGACCCGCCATTGCCCACGCCCAGTGCTGCGCGACGCCTGTGTCGGCGCGGCACTGGGCGCGCTCGCACCGCTGCAATCGCGGTGAGCCCCGTCAGCATTTCAGGAAGTACTTCTCCAGATTCGCCGGAACCCCATCGGCTTTCGCCTCGCTCCAGCACACGTCGTGCGGGAAGTACACGTAATTCCTCCAGCCGAAGTCGTATCCGCGATGCACGATCCGCTGACTGTCCCCCGGCATATCCCAGACGATGACCGCCCAGAACCCATCGCATTCACTCACCGTCGCGAGGGTCGTCGTATACGGCGGCCCCTCCCCCAGATCGTGCAGGATCGTCTGCGACGCGCACACCGGATCCGGCGCCGGATCCTGGAACCGCAACCGCCCGTGCACAATCTGCCCTTCGCGCTCCACGAACAGCGTGTGCAGCCCCTCGGGCACCGGATTCGTCCCCAGCGGCGCCGCCATCCCGAATCGATAGCACCCCACCGGAACCAGGAACCCGGTCTGCCCATTGGCATCGGTGACCCCGTCCCACCGCCGCACCTCCGGCGTCCCCTCCGGCAGATCCCGGGACGCCGGATCACACGGCTGATACAGCCGAAGATTCACCGGCACATAGGGAATCGCCACCCCCTGCACCGTCAGCGTCTGAATCAGCACCGTCGACTTGTCCGGCAACGGACCGGGCTCCTGCGGCTGCTGCGGCGCCACCGGCCCCGGCGCCCCACCCGGCGTCGTCCCCCCGTTCTTCCCCACCGGCGCATCCGAAGTCGGCACCGTCACCGGCCTCGTGGACACCGATGTGACGGCACTCCCCGCCGTAGTGGTCCCCGGCCCCGATGATCCGCCATCATCCGACCCGCAGGCCGCAGCGATCACCACCGCCCCACTCATCAGCATCGCCTGAACCATCCGCCCTGGTCGCACCGCCGATCCCCTCCGATCAAACCTCGATACCGGCGTATCGGCGCTGGGCCGGTAAGAATTACCGCAGGTCAATGACCATTGCATTCCGTCCAGTACGAAACGCCTGAAATGCGTAGTTGGATGCGCATATCGCCCTACGGATATGGTGATGCCCTCCCCCGGACGGCCTACTCCGGACCGCGCTCCGGATCGACCCGTTTACGCCTGGATCAGCTGCCAATCACCGGGCAGGCCATCGACTTTCACGGTGGTCCCCTGCGCCTCGATGGTCACCGTCGCCGGTCCGAGCCGCAGATCCGACAAGCGCACGCGCCCGGCCCGCTCGGGTAGTCGCGGCGCGACCGTGACGGTGCGCTGCGGCACGTTCGGCGACAGGCCGAGGAAGGAGCGCATGAGTAGCAGCGGGGCGGCGCTGGCCCAGGCTTGCGGGGAGCACGAGGTGGGGTATGGGACCGGGGATCTCAGGTCCTTGCGAGCGAAGCCGCAGAAGAGTTCGGGTGGGCGGGCGCCGAATTCGAGGATGGCTTCGACGAGGCCGCCGGAGAGGCGTTCGGCCAGTTCGACCGCGCCGGGGATGTGGCGGTAGCGCAGCAGACCGGCGACCGCGATGGCGGAGTCGTGGGGCCAGACGGAGCCGGTGTGGTAGCCCATGGGGTTGTAGCGGCGCATGTTCGAAGAGAGGGTGCGCAGACCGAAGCCGCTGTCCATGTCCTCGGCGGCGAGGCGCTCGATCAGGGTGGCGGCGCGTTCATCGGGGACGATGCCGGTCCAGAGGCATTGGGCGACATTGCTTCCGAGGGAGTCGACCTGCCGTTTGGCGCCGTCCAGGGCCATGGCGTACCAGCCGGGGCCCGGCATCCAGAAGGCGTCGTCGAAGCGGGCTTTCAGGTCCGCGGCCCGGGCGCGCAGGCGGGTGGCGGTGGCGGTGTCGCCGAAGGCTTCGGCCAGGTCGGCGCGACCCAGGCGGGCGGCGTAGACGTAGCCCTGCACCTCGCACAGGGCGATGGGCGGGTCGGCCAGGTGGCCGTCGGCGAAACTTATTGCGTCCCAGCTGTCTTTCCAGCCCTGGTTGGCCAGGCCGCGATCGGTTTTGCGGCGGTATTCGGCGAAGCCGTCGCCGTCGGCGTCGCCGTAATGGTCGATCCAGGCCAGGGCGGCGTCGGCGGCGGGCAGCAGTTCCTTGATGGCGTCCTCGTCGACGCCCCAGCGGCGGCATTCGGCCAGCAGCATGACGAACAACGGGGTGGCGTCGACGGTGCCGTAGTAGACGGCGCCGCCGAGCACCTGATCGCCGGAGGGGCCGTGCCGCATTTCGTGCATGATGCGGCCGGGTTCCTCCTCGGTGATCGGATCGACCTGTGTGCCTTGCAGTTTCGCCAGTCGGCGCAGGGTGCCCAGGGCGAGGTCGGAGTCCAGCAGCAGCGCCATCCAGGAGGTGAGCAGGCTGTCGCGGCCGAACAGCGCCATGAACCACGGCGCGCCCGCCGCCACGTACATGGCGCCGTCGTCGGAGTCGTCCATGCGCAGGGCGCCGAGATCGCTCTCGGTACGCGCCAGGATGGCGCTCAGGCCCGCACCGTCGGCGGTGAGCCTGGTGGCATTGGCGCGCCACTCCCGGATCTTGCTGGTGGGGCTGTCCTCATCGGCGTCGTCGAGATTCATGGGGACGGCCCGATGCCCCAGCAACGGTTGGCATTCCACCACGGTGTGCCAGTTCTCGCGGCGCGGCACCACCACCCGCCAGGACAACTGGCCCGGTTGCACCACCGGATCGCCGGTCGCGGTGATCACCAGCCCGCGACCGGCATCCTGGCGATCGGTCAGCCGCAGTCCGCCGTCGGCCACGGTGAAATCGCAGCCGCCGGTGTTCGAGCGCCCCTCCTTGACCGCGAACAGATCGGCGAAATCGGAATCCACGGTGAGCGTGAGGGTCACCGCGGTGTCCTCGTCACCGAGATTGCGCACAATGATCTTCTCGCGCATGCCGTCACCGATCATGCGCTTGCGCAGCACCAGCACGGTGGCGTCGGCCACGCCCTGGCGCGGTGGCATGCGCGCCACGAACCGGGTCCGGAACGCCTCCGAGGGCATGACCGAAAGCTGTTCCGGCGCATGGCCGTCCAAGCGCAACTCCCAGCGGCTGATGACCCGGGCGTCCCGATAGAACAGCCCCTGCGCCGATCCGGCGTGCATATCGCCGAGCTGATCGGACAGGCAGAAGGTGCCGGCCTCGACCATTGTCACCAGACCGCCGCCCGTCGCGGCCGGCGGTCCGGCGTTGAAGATGCTCACCGGCGGGACCTGAGGCCGTTCTTGGCGCTCTGCCCGATGACGATCGGCAGATGCGTGGTGCGCGACGCGCCGCCCGCGATCGCCCGGCGATAGATGCCCTCGTAACCGTGGGCGAAACGGCCCGCGGCGAACCGTTCCTCGACCCGCTGCCGGCAGGCATGCGGATCCAGGTCGCCGGCCCGCGCGATGGCCTCGGGCAGCTCGGCCGGATCATCGCAGACGAACCCGGTGACACCGTGGTCGACGACCTCGGCCACCGCGCCGCCGCGCAGCGCCACCACCGGTGTGCCGCACACCATCGACTCGATCATGACAATGCCGAACGGCTCCTCCCAGCGAATCGGGAACAGCAGGCAGCGCGCCGAGGCCAGCAGTTGCCGCTTGGCCCGGGCATCGGCCTCGCCGAAGACGCGATCGGTATCGGTGAGCAGCGGCCGGACCTGCTCGTCGAAGAACGACTTCTCCGGCGGCTCATTGCATTTGCCCGCCAGCACCAGCCGGATCCCGGCCGCGTGCGCCGCCTCCAGGGCTAGGTGCGGCCCCTTGTACGGGGCGTACCGGCCGAGGAACAGCGCGTAGTCCATCTTCTCCTCGTGGAACGGCCATTCGTCCGGGCGAATCGCGTTGTGCACCCGCCCGATCCAATTCAGGTCGGACGCCAATTCCCGCTGCCGGTCGCTGATGGCCACGAGTTTCACGCCGCGATCCAGGGATCGGTAATACTCGTGAATCTCGTCGTCGACCGGCCCGTGCACGGTGAGCACGGTCGGTATTCCGAGCGTCCGATACGCCGTCGCATTCAACGGCCCGGCGAAGGTGTGGTCGTGCACGATATCGATGGGATCTTCGGCATGCAATTTCTCGATGATCCGCCACACCTTCATGGCATTGACGATTTCCGGGTAGGGCTCGCCCAGCCGGTGCGTGAGCAGTTCGCCCCACGCCCGGATGAACCGCGCCTTCGTACCGTCGCGACCAGCACCGATCAGGGTGACCCGATGCCCGCGATCGACGAGTTCGTCGGCCAGGGTGGCGACCACCGCCTCGACGCCGCCGTAACCGGTAGGGGGGGATATCGAAATAGGGCGGGGCTACCAGCACGATATGGAGAGGGCGACTGGAGTTCCCGATCCCGAGGAATTCAAACGCATTGCTGGATATCTCATCCGACAGTCCGACGTTCATTCTCAATCTCCTCACCATTGAGGGACGAAATGATCAAGACCACCTTCAACCGTGCCAGAACTCTCCGATTCCAGCAAGTTTGCGATGAGTGTTTCGCGCGTCGCCGCGCGGACACTCAGAGATTGGCCGGGCGGACCACCATGACCGACGCGGCGCGCTTTCCGCTTTCCTTCAGCAGGGCGATGGCGTGGCCGGAGGAGTCGATGGCCGCGTAGACGCCGGGCAGGCCGATGCTATCCAGCCAGCGCCCGTTGCGCAGGTCCTCGGCCTGCGCATCGGTGATGTCGCGGGTAGGGAAGGCGGTGCGCACGGCCTCGTCGATATCCAGGCTGAGCAGGGGCTCGTCGGCCTCGGCCGCCGCGGCCAGCTGATCGAGGGTGCGGGCGTGCTCGAGGGTGAAGGGGCCGACGCGGGTGCGGCGCAGGGCGGTGAGATGGCCGCCGACGCCGAGCTTTTCACCGAGATCACGGGCCAGAGCGCGGATGTAGGTGCCCGAGGAGCATTCGACCTCGACGTCGAGATCCACGAAGGTGGTTGCGCCGGTGTCGATATCGCGGCGAGCCAGGATGTCGAAGCGGCTGACGGTGATCGGGCGCGCGGCCAGCTCCACGTCCTCCCCCGCACGAGCGCGGGCGTAGGCGCGTTCGCCATTGACCTTGATGGCGCTGACGGTTGCAGGGACCTGCTGGATGTCGCCGGTCAATTCGGCGACGGCGGCGGCGATTTCGGCATCGGTGAGATGGGCGGCCGGGGTGGTCGCGGTGGTCTCGCCCTCGGCGTCATCGGTAATGGTGGATTGACCGAGGCGAATGGTGGCGGTGTAGGCCTTGGTGGTCAGGATGAGCTGGCCGAGCAGTTTGGTGGCGCGTTCCACGCCGAGCACCAGCACGCCGGTGGCCATCGGGTCGAGGGTGCCGGCGTGACCGACCTTCTTGGTGCGCAACAGCCTTCGGCTCTTGGCGACCACATCGTGACTGGTCCAGCCGCCGTCCTTGTCGACAATGAGCAGGCCGCCGAGCGCGCCGACCACGGGAGTCCGCTTCTCGCCCATCAGGCCTCCACGATCGCGGTCAGGATGAGGCCGTCGGCAATGAGCCAGCGGCCGTCGAAGGACTTCAGGGGTGCGCCGCCGTCGGTGGTGTTGCCGGGCACCAGCAGTTCGCTGTGGAAGGTGCCCGCGCCCGCGCCGTCGGATTCCTCGTCGACGGTGAAGCTGATGTGCGCGTCCTCGAACCCGAGCCAGCGGCCGGTGAGCGGGAACCACGTCTTGTAGGTGGCCTCCTTGGCACAGAACAGCAGTCGATCCAGGTGCAGGCCGGTGCCGGGCAGCACCGTCCGCAGCCAGTCGCGTTCGGCGGGCAGGCTCACCGAATCGAGCACGCCCTCGGGCAGCTGTCCGTGCGGTTCGGCATCGATGCCGATGGAGCGGAAACGCAGTCTGTGCGCCAGCGCGGCGGCCCGGTAGCCGTCGCAGTGGGTGAGGCTGCCGACGATGCCGCGCGGGAACAGCGGTTCCCCGGTCCCGCCCTTGCCGATGGCCACGGCGGGCTCGCCCAGCTCGGCGAGGGCCTGCCGGGCGCAGTGCCGGGCGCCGATGAAATCGCGCCGCCGCTTCTCCACCGCCCGGGAGATCAGATGCTCCTCGGCCGGATGCGGCCGCAGGCCCTCCGGATAGGTCGTCAGCTCCGCCGCCGCGACGCCGTGGGGAAGAATCGTTCCGATCAAGCGCGCCGACTCCGGGGTCGTTTCCCCTGATGTCGCCGCGACCGCCCGCTGCTCGATGACCCGCCTCCTGCTCGCACCACACTCAACGCATCGAGCCTACCGGTCCGCATTCACCCTGCACGACCAGCGGATGGTTGCTAGGATTTTGCCAGCTCATCACCAGGCGCAGTCCGGCGACGACCGCGGCATCCTCGGGGATCCGCGCGGCAAGGAGGCGAAGGATGTCCATCGAGCAGTCACCGGGCCGCACCAGCGCGCAACCGGCGGAATTCATCGGCCCGTCCCGCATCATGGCGACATTGCGAGTCAACGGCCACGACCACTTCGCGGTCCTCGAACCGCGCACCAGCCTGCTCGACGCCCTGCGCGAGCATTTGCATCTCACCGGCACCAAGAAGGGCTGTGATCAGGGCGGCTGCGGCGCCTGCACGGTCTGGCTGGACAACCGGCGGGTGCTGTCCTGCCTGACCCTCGCCCTCGCCGCCGAAGGCCGCGAGATCACCACCATCGAGGGCCTCGCCGACGGCGAGGCGCTGCACCCGGTGCAGCAGGCCTTCCTCGAGGCCGACGGATTCCAGTGCGGCTACTGCACCTCGGGGCAGATCATGTCGGCCATCAAATGCATCGAGGAGGGGCACGCCGAATCCGAGGCCGAGATCGCCGAATGGATGAGCGGCAATATCTGCCGGTGCGCGGCCTATCAGAACATCCGGGCCGCGGTGTGCACCGCCCGCGACGCCATGAACCGGGCGGCGGGAGAACTGCCGTGAAACCGATCTCCTACGCCCGCCCCGGCACCGTCGAACAGGCCGTGACCACCGTAACCGCCAGGCCGCGAACGGTTTTCCTGGCCGGCGGCACCACCCTGGTGGACATGCTGCGCATCGGCGCCATGGAACCGGACAATGTCGTCGACATCACCTGGCTGCCGCTGGGCGGGATCGAGCACACCCCCGAGGGCGGGCTGCGCATCGGCGCACTGGCGAAGATGAGCGAGGTGGCCGCCGAACCCGGTGTGGTGGAACGCTATCCGTTCCTGTCGGTGGCGCTGTGGAAGGGCGCCTCGGCGCAGCTGCGGAATATGGCCACCATGGGCGGCAACCTCATGCAGAAGGTGCGCTGCGCCTATTTCCGCGAACCCGGGCGGGCCTGCAACAAGCGCGAGCCCGGATCCGGCTGCGCGGCGGCGGACGGAATGCACCGCGGGCACGCCATTCTCGGCACCAGCCCGATGTGCTTCGCCACCCATCCCTCGGATGTGGCCATCCCCCTGGTGGCCCTGGACGCAACGGTCACCGTGTGGGGCCCCCGCGGGGAGCGCACCATCGGATTCGACGACTTCTTCCTGCTGCCCGGCAATACCCCGCACCTCGAGCATCCGATCGCCGAGGATGAGCTGATCACGCGAATCGATGTTCCGCCCTTGCCGTTCGCCGCCAATTCGCACTATCTCAAAGTGCGCGATCGCGAATCCTACGAGTTCGCCCTCACCTCCGCGGCCGTCGCCCTGAATGTCGCCGACGGCACGGTCGTCGATGTGCGGATCGGGCTGGGCGGCGTGGGCACGAAACCGTGGCGGGCCCGCACCGCGGAAGCCCAGCTCATCGGAAAGGCCGCCACCACCGCCAATTTCGCCAAGGCGGCCGCGGCCGAGCTGGCGGCGGCCGACGCCTCGCATCCCATGAACGCCTTCAAGGTCGAACTCGCCCAGCGCACCCTGGCGCGGGCGCTGGAAACCGTACGCCCGCAGGTGTATCCGCTGGGAGGTTTCACATGACCGCCACCGCGTCCCGGCCGCTGGTCGGCCAGGGTTTCGATCGGCTCGACGGCCGCGCCAAGGTCACCGGTGCGGCGCAGTACACCGCGGAGATCCCGCTGCCCGGCATGGCGCACGCGGTGATCGTGGGCGCCAAGGTCGGCAGCGGCGCCGTGCGCACCATCGACACCGCCGCCGCCATGGCCGCCGGCGCCGTGGCGGTCTTCACCCACGAGAACCTGCCGAAGGTGGCCGGCATCCCGCCGCAGTGGCCCTCCGCCTTCGGCGGGCCGGCGCCGGGGCAGACCTTCTTCCCTTTGCAGGACAACACGATTCACTACTTCGGTCAGCCCATCGCGGTGGTGGTGGCCGATACCTTCGAGGAGGCGCAGCGAGCCGCGGAACTGGTCACCGCCGACTACGACGAGCGCGAGGCGCTGGTGCGGCTCGCGGACGGGCGCGCTGCCGCCTATCAGCCCGACACGATCTTCTGCGGCATGATTCCGGCGGCGCAGTCCCGCGGCGATTTCGAGGCGGCGGCACAGCGGGCCGCCCATACCGTGGACGCCACTTACCATTTCGCCGCCAACCACCACAATCCGATCGAATGCTCGGCGACCGCCGCGGTATGGGACGGCGATACGGTCACGGTGTACGACACCACCCAGGGCGTCGCCGCCTCGCAGGCGACCATCGCCGCCTATCTCGGCATCTCGCCCGCCAATGTGCGCGTGGTGGCCCATTACGTCGGCGGCGGATTCGGCGCGAAGGCCATGATATGGCCGCACGTGACGCTCGCGCCCATGATCGCGCGGGAGCTGGGCCGTCCGGTCAAGGTGGTGCTGGATCGCGCGCAGATGTTCTACGGCACCGGATTGCGCGAGGAACAGGAGCAGCGGGTCACCCTGGTATGCGACGCCGCCGGGACGTTCACCGGGCTGCGGCACCACAAGCTGTCGCTCACTTCACCTTTCGACGACTGGGCCGAACCGTCGCTGAGTGCGGCCGGGCAGGCGTACGCCATCCCCAACTGGGAGGGCAGGTACGAGCTGATTCGCGCCAACACCATGACGCCGACATTCATGCGCGGGCCCGGCGAGGCCTCCGGAATGGCGGCCCTGGAATGCGCCGTCGACGAACTCGCCGCCGAACTCGGCATGGATCCGGTGGAGTTGCGGTTGCGCAATCACGCCGCCATCGATCCGGAGAGCGGGCATCCGTGGAGTTCGGACGGGTACGCCGAGTGCGTGCGCACGGCCGCCGAACGCTTCGGCTGGTCGGCCGCCGAATACCGGAAAGGCCCACGCACGGACGGGAACTGGGTGCTCGGCCGGGGCATGGCCACCGCGGGCTACCCGGTCTACGAACCGGCCCAGCCGCAGCGCGCGCATGCCCGGCTGCTGGCCGACGGGTCGCTCATCGTCCAGGCGGGCACCCAGGATTTCGGCACCGGCGTGGCGACGACCATGGCGCAGGTGGCCGGTGACGCCCTCGGCATTCCGTTCGACCGGATCCGTGTCGACATTGGCGATACCGACTATCCGAATATCGCCGCCGCCGTGGGCTCCATGGGCGCGGGCGTCATCAGCGCGGCGGTGCACACCGCGTGCACCGATCTGCTGGCGCAGCTGATCGACCTGGCCGTGGGCGATACCGCATCGCCTTTGCACGGGCATGCGGCGGTGGAGATCGAAGGGCGCGACGGCGCACTCCGGCTGCGCGCGAATCCCAGTGTGCGCGAGGAGTACTCGACCCTCCTGAACCGCAATCACCTCACCGACGCGGAGACCATCGGCTCCTGGAGTCCCCCGGCCCAGGGTCAGCCCTTCGGCATGATCAGCTTCGGCGCCCAATTCGCCGAGGTCGCGGTGGATCCGGAACTGGGCCTGGTGCGAGTGCGCCGCATGGTGGGCGCGTACGCGCCGGGTCGTGTTCTCAATGCCAAGCTGGCGCGCAGCCAGGTGCTGGGCGGCCTGAATTGGGGCCTGTCCCAGGCCCTGATGGAAGCGACCCTGCCCGATGCGCGCGACGGCAGCTGGGCCAATCCCTCACTGCTCGAATACCTGCTGCCGGTCAACGCGGACGCCCCCGAGGTGGACATCTCCTTCGTGGAGGTGGAGGACTCGGTGGTGAATCCCTTGGGCGTGAAGGGTCTCGGCGAACTCGGCATGGTGGGTGCGGCCGCGGCCATCATCAATGCGATCCATCACGCCACCGGCAAACGCATCCGCGAAATCCCGGTCCGCATCGAGCACCTGATCTGAACCCGTTGCCTCAGTGGTGAATCGGGCCGTCCGTTGCCGAGAGCGGGCGGCCCGACGCACCGCCGCACTCGGCGATGATCTGCGCCGCGATCGAGACCGCGGTCTCCTCCGGCGTGGACGCATTGAGGTCCAGCCCCACCGGACTTCGCAGCCGCCGCAACTGATCCGGACTCACCCCGGCCTCGGCCAGTCGTCCCAGCCGATCGGCGTGGGTGCGCCGCGACCCGAGCGCTCCGATGAAGCCGATGTCCTCGATGCCCAGCGCCTCGGCCAGCAGGGGCACATCGAATTTGGTGTCGTGGGTGAGCACGCAGACCACCGTGCGGGCATCGATGCGGCCGCGCTCGTGCTCCCGCCGCAGGTACCGATGCGGCCAGTCCACCACCACCTCGTCGGCTGCCGGGAATCGTGCTGCGGTGGCGAAGGTTTCGCGCGCGTCGACCACGGTGACCCGATATCCGAGCTGTCCGCCGAGCCGGCTCAGCGCCCGCACGAAATCATTGGCCCCCGCCAGAATCATTCGCGCGGGCGGGCCGAAACTCTGCACGAACGCGCGCGGCGGAAACGCCGTCGGCTCGCATTCATCCAGCCCGATCGTGCCGGTGCGCCCCGCCCGCGCCAGGTGCACCGCATCGCGGCTCACACCCGCCTCCGGTTCACCCGAGCCGATCAACCACCACGACGGCGCATCGTCGAGCGTGGTGACCATCGCGACCGGACGACCTTGCCGGATCTCGCATTCCAGTGCCAGCAGATCGCCGAGCCGGGCTCTCGTGACCCGCTCGACGAACACCTCCATCTCACCGCCACAGGTCAACCCGATCGCCACCCCCTCGGGATCGGCGATACCGAAATGCTCGAGCACCGCGTCGCCGCCATCGAGCACGCCCATCGCCGAGTCGACCACCGCCGCCTCGACGCATCCTCCCGATACCGACCCGACGACTTCCCCGTCCCCGGTCACCAGCATGGCCGCCCCGGCAGCGCGCGGCCCGGCCCCCGTGACGGCCACGACGCGGGCGAGAGCGACCGGGCCCTGCCGGACCCGATCGATCAGCTGCGGCAGCAACTCACGCACTTCCCCATCATCACTGCTCACGAGATGACTCGCACGCCAGCCACCCGTACAGCAATCTCACCGTTACCGCACGGTGGGAATCAGCCCTCGGGATAGAAGACGAACAGCGTGCAGCCGGTCTCGGTCGTGGGCACGTGCCAGGAACCTACCGGGGCGTGCAGGAAGGTTCCGGCCGGGTAGGCGCGGGCGCCGTCGTTGAACACGCCCGCGACCACATAGACCTCCTCCGGGCCGGGCTCGTGGACATCGCGTTGCGGCCAGGAGGTGCCCGGATCCATCTCCAGGACATTGGCTTGCGCGCCGTCCGGTCCCGTCAACAGCTTGCGCAGGCGGCTATGACATCATTGGGCCCGAATCGGGCGCGCCGCCCGCTGCGACGACCACATGCTCGCGAGCACACACGGCCCTACCCGAGCTGGCGAATCACACCGCAGCGACCATCACAGGTCGCGATACGCGTCACGCCGCCACCCCACTTTCACGACCAGGATCACCAGCACTTCGTCTTGCACTTGGTAGACGACACGGAATCGGCCTACTCGCAGCCGGTAGGCGTCCACGCCGACCAGCTTCCGGATTGCCGGCCCTTCGGCGTACGGATCGTTACCGAGCGCCGTTAATGCAGTGAGGATGCGCATCGCGTCCTGCTGTTCCAGGCTGCGCAGTTCCCGCCGGGCCGATTCGTGGAACTCGAACGCGTATTTCACTTACGCGCCTCGAAAATGTCGGCGAGCACTTCGGCCATGCTGACGGTCGCCGAACCGTCGGCGAGCCGCGCGGCGGCTTCGCGTGCCAGCATTTCGTCCTCGGCGTCGTCGACAGCTTCCACGACGGACAGCGGGACCAGGGCAGCGGCGGGGGTGCCGTCACGAAGAATTATCACCTGCTCGCCCGCTTCGGCGGCGTCGATGTATTTCGCCAGGTTGGTGCGGAGTTCCCGGGTGCTGATCTCGGACATACCTCGAGTGTACACACTAGCGTGTACACGCCCGAGAAAATAGCGGACACCTATGCTGACTCGGTGCATCATGCGCGGGACTTTCCGCTCCTGGTTCACCGGCCGCACCCCCAACAGCTCGGCGTTCGATCAACAGGCCGGCCATGTGCGAGTTCGGACCCTGGAAACCCCGGTCAGGAGATGCCGCGGCGCTTGTCGACCTGGGCGCGCATCTTCTGGGCGAGTTCGCGCATCTCCGGGGTGATCTTGAAGTGGCCGCCCCACTCGTTGAGATCATCGGGGCCGTACTCCGGATTCGGGAGGATCTGGCGCAGCAGCTTGTCGGGCAGGCCGCGACGCTGCCATTCGCGGGGATAGCCGAGGGAGACTTCCTCGAAGCGCACGCCGTCGTAGAAGGCCGTGCGGGGAATGTGCAGGTGGCCGTAGACGGCGCAGACCACGTTGTAGCTGGTGTGCCAGTCGGAGGTGAGGTCGGTGCCGCACCACAGGGCGAACTCCGGGTACCACATCATGTCGACGGGCTGGCGCAGCAGCGGCCAGTGGTTGATCAGGACCAGCGGGGTCTCGGCGGGCAGTGCGTCGAGGCGGCGCTTGGTGTACTGCACGCGAGCGTGACACCAGGCGTCGCGGGTGACGTACGGGTCCGGGGAGAGCAGGAACTCGTCGGTGGCGACCACATTGCGCTCGCGGGCGATGGCCAGGCCCTCGGCCTTGGTCTTGGCGCCCTGCGGCAGCCAGGAGTAGTCGTAGAGCGTGAACATCGGGGCAAGGGTGACCGCGCCCCCGTGCGCCTCCGCTCCCGCGCCCTCCCACACCGGGAACGGATCCTCCGGCGTGAGCACGTCCAGGTCGCGGCAGATCGACACCAGGTAGTCGTAGCGGGCAGCGCCGTGCATCTGCACGGAATCTTTTGCCGTGGTCCACAATTCGTGATTACCGGGCACCCAGATGATCTTGGCGAAGCGCCCGCGCAGGGTTTCCAGCGCCCAGCGGATGTCCTCGGTCTTCTCCCCCACGTCACCGGCGAGGATCAGCCAGTCCTCGGGTGAATCCGCCCGGATCGACTCGACCACGGGTTTATTGCCCTGATGACCGACATGGATGTCGCTCACCGCCATCAGTTTCGGAATCACCCAGCTCCGCCTCTCTGCTCACGACCGTCCTCGCAGCAACGACATCGGCCGCCACCAGATTCCCACGCCGGGATTCGCGGACGATCAACCGACCCAGCGAATGCGGGCGTTGGGGGCGAATCCCGCCGCCACGGCCAGGGTTCCGCCGTCGCGGCGACAGGAAGCGATGGCCAGGTGGCAGGGGCGTGGGATGTCGGCGGGGATTTTCACGCCGCCGTCGATCTGATAGCGGGTGTTGGTGACCTTCCACTTGCGGGCCGCTGCCGGATCGTCCGGATCGGTGGGAGGGGCGTCGGTGCGGGCGACGACCATGACCTCGGTGATGCCGATCGGCCATTCGAAGGTGAGCAGGCCGTCATGCACGGTGAGAGCGGAGACCACAGGCATGCCGCTGGGAGTCGGGTCCGCCGCCGGGGTCGCATCCGCGGCCGAGGTCGTACCTGCGGCCGGAGACGCACCCGCGGCCTGGGTTGCACCCGCGGCCGGGGACGCACCCGCGGCGGATTGGTCCGGGCGGGCCGGGCCGTCGGAGCGGCTGAGCTCGGAGGTGCGGCCGGAGACCGAGGCGACGACGCCGTAGACGGGGACCGGGCCGGTGGTGGCGCCGCCGTCCTCGAGGGTGGTGCCGCGGGTGCGGCCGACCACGCGCCAGGAGCCGTCGGGTTGCAAACGGGTGACACGGTATTCGGCTTGTTCGGTGGCCGAGGGCGACCAGGTGATGACCACGGTGCCGTCAGGTTTGCGGGTGGCCTGCACCTGCGGCGGGGCGTCGACCGGCAGGGCCGACAGCGCGGCGGCGGCTCCGGCGTGATCGGCGCAGACGTCGAAAACGGCCAGCAGGGCCCGCATTCGGGATGCGGGTGGGGCGGCCGGGGCCGCGGCCAGCATGCGATCGGCCTCGGTGAGCGCGGCACGGGCCTGGGTGAGCAGCTGCTCCAGGTTCGGGCCGCGGTGGTCGGGATTGGGTACGTCGGAAGCGCTGCGCTCCAAGTACTCCAGGCTTTCCAGGGCCTCGACGAATCGCTTGCCCGCACAGCTGACGGAGGCGGCGCGCCACCGCTGGGCGGCCTCGGCCAAGACCCGATCCACTTCCTCGGCGACCGGGCGGACCGCCGTGCTGCCCGCGGGGTCGCCGCCCACCTTGCGCTGGGCGTCGGCCACCTGCTGCCACGCTTCCTTGGGGCGGCCACGGCGCAAGGCCGCGCGCGCCGCCTTGAGCGGCTCCTCCCAAGCCCGCGCGGGTGGGGTCGGCGTCCGATGTGAACCACGGTCCGCCGCAGTCGAATCCGAGCGCCAAGCGCTCGCGCTGCCGGTGCCCGTGCCGCCGGAGCCCGCACTGCCAGAGCGCGAGCCACCGGAGCTTCCACCGCTGGCACCCGGACCGCTGGTGCCTGCGCCAGCAACGCCGCCGCCCGCGCCGCCAGCACCCATGCCGCCGGAGCCCGCACTGCCAGAGCGCGAGCCACCGGTGCCTGCGCCGCTGGCACCCGGACCGCTGGTGCCTGCGCCAGCAGCGCCGGAGCCTGCGCCGCCCGGTCCCCGATGTGTGGTGCCCGCGAGGTGCTCGCGGCCCTCGATGGTCGTGCCGAGTTCGGTGACCAGGGCGAGGAGCACCTGTTCGGCGTGCGCGCGATCCAGGCCCGCGGCTATGCCCTCGCCGACGAGGTATTCAAAATCGCCTTCGATGAGGTGGTCTTCCACCAGCACCGCCGCCCGCACCTGCGGGCGCAGCGCCTCGGTCGCATCCTCGATGACGGCTTGCAGGTAGTCGTCGACGACGCTGCCGCCGGCCTCCAGCAGGTCCTTGATGTGCACCAGCAGCTCGTCCAGCACCACCCGCACCCGGCCGGGCGGCAGCTCGCGGGTCCGCGCGCGCAAAGCCTCCGCGCGCAAACGGATTTCACCGGTCTGATGGGCCTTGGTGAAATCCAGGCGCAGCAGCGCGAGCAGCGTCGGCACCGGATCGCCGGGCAGCAGCCGCTCGTATTCGGCCAGCAGTTTGCGGATCTGCTGCCGCCGCCCGGCACTCACCGCGCTGGTCGCCGCCGGGGCGGGCGCGGCGATCTCCTCGAGGATGCGATGGCGGCGGATGCGGGCCTCGATTTCGGCGGCGCTCAGGTTGCCCATCTTGCCGATGTCCTCGAGCCCCGGGATCTTGCTCGCCGGAATGCCGCCGTGCCGCTGCACGAGTCGCTCGATGGCGGTGTCGAGCATTTCGTAGCGTTCCGAATCACGCCGGGCACGTTGCTGTTTCACGCGCTCGGCCTCGACCCGCCGCGAGGCGGCGTACAGCAGCGGATCGCACAGTTCCTCGTGCGCGTCCACCAGCAGGCCCACCAGCACCCGGTACTTGGGATGGTCGCGCTGCTTCTGCCAGAACGCCCAGACCTCGTCCACGCGCGCCTGCACCTCGGCGTCGCTGAGCCGATCCGACTCCTCCAGCGGAATGTCGTAGAGCTCGAAGCAATCCGCGTGCTCGAGACCGCCGCGGCGTTCCACGGCGGCCAGCACTCGCTTGCGGTAATCGTTGGGGTCGAAGGCGTGCACGGCTGCGCTCAGACGGTTCGGCGGCGGGTGCGCTGCAACTGATCCAGTTCCCGCGTCACATCGGCCTGGGACAGGGTGGCCCCGGTCTGCACCGACAGGGCGAGCGGCATGCGCGCGTCCACGTGGTAGGCGGTGACGTGCAGGACGCCGTCGAAACCCATCTCGAAGGTCACCTGGACTTCACTGCCGGCCGGGTAGCCGGGTGGAATATCGCGAATCCGGCCCTCCACCAGGATTTTCGTATCCTCGGGACGGGTGGAGGCGGCCTGGCCCTGCTGTTCGACGATGGTCAGCTCGATCTGATCCTGATCGGCGCGCACGGTGCCGTAGGAGCGGCGCACCCGAATCGGCAGCGTCTGATTGCGATGCACCAGCCAGCTGGCGGCCAGGCCGTTGTACGGGTCGAGGGCGAGCACGCCGAAACCGCGCGACACCACGGTGTCGACCTGGATTTCGAGCATGCGCTTGACCAGGCCCACCGGCTGCCCGAAGGAGGCGGCGACCCGGGCCAGGGACTGGTTCAGATCATCCGGCGCCGCCTCGGACAAGGCGGCGCCGTCGCGCAGCCGGCCGCGGGTCACCAGATCGGCGATGATGAGCCGTTCCATTTCCAGCTTCTCGCCGTAGAGCGCCGCGCCGCGCGCCACCGACAGATCGGGATCGCGCAATTCGCCGATGAGGCCCAATTCCTTGCGCAGCCCCTCGGCCACCATGGGCATGCGCGAGGAACCGCCGACCAGCAGCAGCCGATCCACTTGATGCACACCGCGCTTGCCCGCCTCGGCGATGCACGCCCGGGTGAGATCGAGCGTGCGGCGCAGCAGGGAGGCCGTCATGGCCTCCATTTCGGCGCGGGTCAGGGTGACCACCGCGCGGGCGCCGTCGTGGGCGATGACGATCTCGGTGCTCTCCCGCTCGCTGAGTTCGCGTTTGGCCTGTTCGGCGGCCAGCACCAGCATCTGCGAGCCGGCCGAATCGTCGAGCGGGTCCTCGGCGTCGGGATTGGCGGCGCAGAACTGCTGCGACAGGTGCAGGGCGATGCGCTCGTCCCAATCCGCGCCGCCGAGCTGATGATCGCCCTCCACGGCGAGCACGGAGATGCGCCGGTCGGCCAATTCGATGACGGTCGCGTCGAAGGTGCCGCCGCCGAGGTCGTAGACCAGCACGGTCTCGCGCGCCCCGCCCTTGCCGATATCGATACTGCCGTCGAGCCGCCCGAACCCGTAGGACAGCGCGGCCGCGATGGGCTCCGACAGCACGCCCGCCACATCGAAACCGGCATACGTACCGGCCTGAATGGTGGCGCGCCGCTCCTCGTCGCCGAAGTACGCGGGCACGGTGATGACCACGCGCTGCACCGTTTCGCCGCCGCCGAATTCGGCGTCCGCGGCCAGGCTCTTGAGAATCAGGGAGGACACCGCGGGCGCCGACCAGGTCTGCCCGTGCGCCACGAACCGCCAGTCCGCATCCCCCATCCGCCGCTTGACCAGCGCGCACACATGCTCGGGATCCAGGCGGGCCTGCCGGCGCGCGCCCTCGCCCACCACATGGTCGAAGCCGGAGGCGAACAACACCACCGAGGGAACCGTGGGCTCCCCGTTCATCCCGATCAGTACTTCTGGGCGGCCGTCAGCATCGATTCTTGCAATCGCCGAATTTGTTGTCCCCAGGTCGATTCCGAAAACCGCCATGGGCGCGATCGTAGCAGCCGAAACCGACACCCGGGATTATCGTTTCGGCATGACCGAATCAGGCGCAGCGACCGGCTTCGACCAGATCACCGAGCGCATCGACGACCTCGCCCGGGTGCTCGCCCGCCAGGCCGGGACGCTGGAGCGGCTGGCCGACGACGCCAAGGCGCGGGCCCAGCGCGAGCGGGCCGGTGCGGACGTTCCCCTCGTCGTCGATCTGTTCGCGCTCTACAACGATGCCCGCTCCTTCGCGGCCACCGCCGCCTCCGAGACCGAGCGCATTGCCTTCGAGGCGTTCGCCGCGCGGGTGGAGCGGCTGCTGGCGGGGCGCGGCGGGCAGCTCGTGGATCCGGTTCCGGGCAGTGAATTCGACGCGCTCACCATGGAGGCCGCCGATGTTGCCGCCGCCGCGGATCCGAGCCTGGACCGCACGATCTCCGAGGTGATCCAGCCCGGGCTCACCGCTGCCGGGCGTTCGCTGCGGCCCGCGAAAGTCATTGTGCGGCGGTATCGCGAGGCGACAAAAGATCAATAACCCTTGCCCGGTTAAGCACTGACGCTTAATCTCGGCACATGGCGACGCATGCGACCCATCAGGTCCGCACCATCGATGTCGGAGAACCGATTACGCGATTCGCGCGCGGCTGGCACTGTCTGGGGCTGGCCGAATCGTTCCGCGACGGAAACCCGCACTCGGTCAATGCCTTCGGCGGCAAGCTGGTGATCTGGGCGGACAGTCACGGGAAGCTGCACGCCCTGGACGGCTACTGCCGGCACATGGGCGCGGATCTGTCCTACGGCAGTGTCAAGGACGACAATATCGCCTGCCCCTTCCACGATTGGCGCTGGCGCGGCGACGGGAAATGCGCGGCCATCCCGTACGCGCGCCGGGTCCCGCCGCTGGCGCGCACCCGATCCTGGATCACCTGCGAGGAGAACGGGCAGTTCTTCGTCTGGAACGATCCCGAGGGCAATCCGCCGCCGCCCGAGGTCGCCATACCGCACATCGAGGGCATCGAGACCGATCGCTGGAGCGACTGGGATTGGAACACCCTGCTCATCGAGGGCGCGCACTGCCGCGAAATCATCGACAACAACGTCGATATGGCGCACTTCTTCTACATTCACTATGCCTATCCGGTGTATTTCAAGAATGTGTTCGAAGGACACGTCTCGACACAGTTCCTGCAGTCGAAGGGCCGCCCCGATATGTACAGCGGCTCCAACTACGGGCAGGTGTCGCTGCTGCGTTCCGAGGCGTCCTATTACGGGCCCTCGTACATGATCAACTACTTGCACAACGACTTCGGCGACAACACCGTGGAAGTCGTTCTGATCAACTGCCATTACCCCGTCACGAACAACTCGTTCATGCTGCAGTGGGGTGTGAGCGTCCAGCGCATCGAAGGGCTGCCGCCGGAGAAGTCCGCCAAACTGGCCAAGTCCTTCGGCAAGAGCTTCGGCGTCGGATTCCTCCAGGACGTGGAGATCTGGAAACACAAGACGCGCATCGACAATCCGCTGCTCACCCAGGAAGACGGGCCGGTCTATCAGCACCGCCGCTGGTACGAGCAGTTCTACGTGGACGTCGCCGATATCACCCCGGAAATGACCGCGCGCTTCGAATACGAGGTCGACACCAACCACGCCAATGAGAACTGGCAGGCCGAAGTCGCCGCCAACCTCGCCAAGCGCGCCGCGGAGGAGAGCTGAACCCGCAAGTTTTCGACCCGGGTGCCGCGCCCTACTACGCCCGATACCGCCCCGGAACCCGCCGCAGTTCTTTACCGAACGTCGACAGGTTCCTCCCCTACACCCGTAGAACAGCGGAGCAGCCCGCCGCCCGGAAGGCGAGGGGCTGCTCACGGAGTGACTTCCGTCAACCGGCACGACCTCCAGCCGCGATTACGACCACCAATTCACCCACAGGTGCCCGTCACTGGCACGGACGAACACGTAGGGCCGGTTTTGATAGGTGACCGTCGCGATCGCGTTCGGATCGACCGTGCGGCCCTGGGGAGTTCCTTGGTCGGACCAGCTCCATTTCGCGCCGTCCCACCAGTTCACCCACAAATGGCCGTCATTGCTGCCGCGCACGAACACGTAGGGCCGGTCTTGATAGGTGACCGTCGCGATCGCGTCCGGATCGATCTGACCACCCTGATCCGACCAGTTCCACTTCCCACCGTCCCACCAGTTCACCCACAAATGGCCGTCATTGCTGCCGCGCACGAACACGTAGGGCCGGTCTTGATAGGTGACCGTCGCGATCGCGTCCGGATCGATCTGACCACCCTGATCCGACCAGTTCCACTTCCCACCGTCCCACCAGTTCACCCACAGATGACCATCGTTGCTACCGCGCACGAACACATACGGATTCCCCTGATACGTCACCGTCGCGATCGCGTCCGGATCGATCTGACCACCCTGATCCGACCAGTTCCACTTCCCGCCGTCCCACCAGTTCACCCACAAATGACCATCATTCCTGCCGCGCACGAACACGTAGGGCCGGTTTTGATAGGTGACCACCGCGATCGCGTCCGGATCGATCTGACCGCCCTGATCCGACCAGTTCCACTTCCCGCCATCCCACCAGTTCACCCATAAATGACCATCGCTGCCCCGCACGAATACATAGGGCCGGTCCTGGTAGGCGACCGACGCGATCGCATTGGGATCGACCGTGCGAGCCTGGGGAGTTCCTTGGTCGGACCAGTTCCATTTCCCGCCGTCCCACGAATTCACCGACAGATGGCCATCTTTCGTTCGCACGAACGCATACGGGTTGCCCTGATAGGTGGCCGTCGCGATCGCGTTCGGGTCCACAGTCCGGCCTTGTGGGCTGCCTTGGTCGCTCCATTGCCATGCCATCGCCGTGTCTCCATCCTTGCGTCTGAACAGGAACAGGAGGAAGGTCTGCATGCCGGTTAGGCTCGATCGCGCTCCGCCCCCTGCGCCACTGGAAGGTGGGCCGTGTGGGCGTATCCGCCAGACCATTCGAGCGAGCGCCCTGAAGCCACGTTCTCAGCATGACACCTCCACAAGGGGCCTGGACAGACCCGACAGCCCCCTTGACAATCCTTCGACGGACCGGTCGATATTCTTTAATCCGCTTCTGCCGTAAGTGATTCCGTAAAAGTCATGGCGGAGGAACCCGCTGATGTAGCGGAAAAACACCTCTTCGCAGCCAACCTGGCCCGCCGCGCCGCCGAGGACGCCGCCGCGGAGGGCTGAACCGGCTCGTTTCCCGTGCGCGGGCGGTCATTGTTACCGTGGCTTATGGCCAGCGATTCCGTACTCCGGCGGCGCGAGCAGCTCTCGGACTTCCTGCGCTCGCGGCGAGCGCGAATCACGCCGGGAGACGTGGGAATTCCCGCGGCGGGACGACGTCGGACGCCGGGGCTGCGACGTGAGGAAGTCGCCGTCCTGGCCGGCGTGGGGGTGTCCTGGTACACCTGGCTCGAACAGGGGCGCGATATCTCGGTCTCGGCCGATGTGCTGGATGCGGTCGCTCGCGCGCTGCTGCTCAGCGATCGCGAACGCGCGCACCTCTACGTGCTGGCCGGAATGAACCCGCCGCCCGCCTGCGGCGAGCCCGGCGCGGCGGTCACCGAGGAAGTGCGCCACCTGCTCGACGCCTGGGGCCGGCGACCCGCCGTCCTGCGCGACCGATACTGGAACATCCTCGCGTTCAACGACACCGCGCGCCTGGTCTTCGGCTACGACGACGACCCCCAGCACTGCCTGATCACCTACTTCACCAATCCCCGCTACCGCGCCATGGGCGAGGTGTGGGAATCGGCCGCACCCGCCGTGGTGGCCGCCTACCGCGCCGATACCGCGCACTGCTCCGGCCAACCCGAAGTGTGCGGAGTGGTCGAGCGGCTCAGCGCACGCAGCCCCGAATTCGCCGCCCTGTGGGAACGCCACGACGTGGGCGTCCCCGTCCAGGCCGTGAACGCCCTGCGCCACCCCGAAGCTGGTGAGCTGTACTTCGACGCGACCACCCTCACCGTCGCCGACCATCCGGATTGGCATCTGGTGCTCTACAACCCGCAGCCCGCCACCGACACCGCGGCGCGCCTGGAACGCCTCCCCCACCTACGTCTCGCCGAACCTTTGATCGAAGCAAGCTGACCCGCCGATCCGGGTGATGCCGCCCGAGGGCGGTGGTGTCGATCCGCGCGATCCTGGTGGTGCCACACCCACCATAAACACGCACTGTTTACCCCCGGCCGCCGACGGCACGCTTGTGCCCATGACACACAACAGCTTCCGATTCGACGGCAAGATCGCTCTGGTCACCGGCGGTTCCAGTGGCATGGGCCTGGCCACGGCGCACCGCCTCGCAGCCGAGGGCGCACAGGTGATCATCACCGGCCGCGACAAGTCCCGCCTCGACGAGGCCGTCGCACAGATCGGCGACCGCGCCACCGGAATCCCCGGCGACGCAACAATCCTCACCGATATCGAAACCCTCGCCACCACCATCCGCGACCGCTACGGCCGCCTCGACGTGGTGTTCGCCAATGCGGGCATCGGCTCCTTCCAGCCCATCGCCGACGTCACCGAATCCGAGTTCTACCGCGTCCTCGACGCCAACTTCAAAGCCGCCTTCTTCACCATCCAGCAATCCCTCCCCCTCCTCGCCGACAACGGCTCCATCATCATCAACGCCTCCTTCGGCCTGCATCGCGGCTTCGCCGCCACCGCCCTCTACTCCGCCACCAAGGCCGCCGTCCACAACCTCACCCGCACCCTCGCCGCCGAACTGGCCCCCAGAGCAATCCGCGTCAACTCGGTGAGCCCCGGCTACATCGACACCCCCGCCTTCCGCGCCGAACTCCCCGTCGCCGCCCAGAACGCCGCCGCCACAACGGTGGTCGCCGGTCGCGTAGGTTCGGTCGACGAGGTCGCCGCCGCCGTCGCCTTCCTCGCCTCCCCGGAAGCGTCCTACATCAACGGCACCGACCTCCTCATCGACGGCGGCCTCATCAACGCGGTTCCCGTGCCGACGGCATAGCCGCGCGATACCCGCAGCTCAGAACTCGTAGTACGACGCAACCGCGGGCTGACCGGTGTAGCCGGGGCCCACGGTGTCGTCCGCACCGAGATAGGTAGCGGCGAAATCCACCGGGCGGAAGTCGTTCCCCGAGAGCCGATGCCGCCGGCCGTCGTAGGTCAGCCCTGCCGCCCGGAGCCGAGCCAGCACCGTGCGCGCGGCCGAGGAACCGTCGGCATGCCGGATGGAATGCGGGTCGAAGTCGGCGGCGAATGTCCCACCGGCCCTTGCCCATCGGGTCATCGCCGACAGCATGCCCAACTTGTCCCCGAGGTAATGCAACCCGTGCACACAGCTGACCAGATCAGCGAGACCCTCGGGTTGCCAGCCGACCGCGTTGGTGGTGATCAAGCGCAGTCGCGGAGTGCGCGGAGCCGCGAGAAAGTGATCCACCAAGTCGATTCCGATCACGGCCACATCGGCGGCGGGAAATTCCACGGCGAAGCGCTGCTCGGCTTCGAGCAGCGCCCTTCCCGACCCGCAACACACGTCGATCCAGCGGACCGAGGCCCCCGAATCAGCGCGCAGTACATCCGCCAACCGCTCATAGGGATCGAAGCCGAGCTCACGGGCGTAGCTGTTGACGCCGGCCAGCCCCCGACCGCGATTCATCGCATTGTTCGCGACCACGGACGAGCTCTCCAACGCCGCATCATCGAGGAGCTGGTCACGACTACAGGTCAAATTCGCCTGTACCGAGGGCACCGAGGAAGCCATCCCACACAACCGGCTCGAAAACCAATACGGGGCTGGTGTTTCCGAGCTTCGAGTCGCGAACCCCCACCATGCCGCCCGCAAGATGCGCAGCCTCGACGCATTCGCCGCTAGAGTGGCTCCGGCTCGACTTGAACCACTGGGCTCCGGTCAGGTCGATGTTCACTCGTCATACTCCTTGACTAGCGACAGTATGAGCTGTCTGGACGCGTACTGGTCCAACGCTACTCGGTCGATCTGGACGAATGCATCGCGATAACGCTGCACTTCGGGTTCCCGCTCCATATAGAGATCGCCCGCGTAGCCCTCCACGTAGACTACGGGCGGCTCCAGCAGACCGGTAGCGGGAAGCTTCGGAAACTCCAGGAGTACAAACGATCCCACCAATGAACCAGGATGACCGGAGGCATTGAGCGGGACCACACGGACCGACACGTTCGATCGCTGGCTCACGTCCACCAGGTGCCGGAGTTGCTCAGTCATAACACCCGGCCCGCCGATCTGGTCAAGTAGAACCATCTCGGAAATCAGCACTTCCAGGGTGAATGTCTCGTCATCCAGCCGCGCCCGGCGACGCATGGCAACCTCGACACGGTTCTCCACCTGATCATGCGGAAGATTCGGCGATTCGAACCATGCGATCGCGCGACGGTACTCCGGAGTCTGGAGCATTCCGGGAACGATGGCCAGCTTCCACGTGGTGAGCTTGCGTGCGGCCCCCTCCAAGCCCATGTAGTGATCGAATCCTGACCGCAGCCCATCGGCATACGCACGCCACCAGTTCTTTTCGGCAACGGCCATGTCGTGCGCCAGGTCCAGCATGAGCCGTCGGTCATCATCGCTGACCTGGTAGGCATCGGCCCATGCGTTGATCCACAACTGAGACACCTTCGCCTTCAGGCCGTCTTCGATCCTTCCCATGGTCTGCTGAGAGGTGTCCACGATCTGACCGGCCGCATACCTGGTCAGTCCTACTCGCTTTCTATGCTGCGCCAGGAGTCGCCCGAGGGCCCGGCTTGCAAGCGTAGATCCAGCCATCTTTTAGCCTCGCTATCGATGGAGCCTAATTCTGGAACTATCTGATTTGGCAGTGTGGCACTACATGCCTGGATGACGCAGTTGGATGCACCAAATTCTATCCGATAGGTGTGTACTTGGAATCACCCCAGGTGGTCGGAAACCTCGAATGCTGGCTCCGGAGAATCCAACTCGGATCGCTCGCCGTGTGCCCACACCGAAAGCGACGGAACCGGCAATCGAGTACTACCGGCCATCGGGGGGACCAAACCATTTGGCATGAAGGGGCGTGAACCCGATGTTGCTGAGCAGACCCGCCGACCCGGCGCTCACCGATTGCACTGCACCGGAACGGGATTCATGGACAGAGGACCACGCCGTTCTGGTTTGGGAGATCCACAAGGACCACCCGGTGACCGTATGCGCGGCGAAGGCGGCAGCCCGAGCCATCCTGATTCGCTGCGGTCGATTGAAGCGCAACCGGGTGCTCATGCCCGTCGAATCCGGAAGGCACCGCGCCAACGGCAAACACCATCGAAGGTGAAGAATGCCCACTTATGAAGCGCCGCGAAGTATTGAGTTGGTGAATTGCAAGCTGGACCCTGAGTCGGTGCAGCCATTCGAAGTATCGAAAGTCGCTGATCTACACCGAGATTGTGACCCGGCCGACTGCCCGCTATTCGAGTGGGCGAAGTCGCTGCTGAACTCCCGCTAGAAGGCCTTCCCGCACGGTGCCCACCCACTCGACGGCGGCTATACGGGGAACTGGGCGGTCCGTCCCGCCGTTCGCTGCACCATCGCCGCCGCTGCGCTGCCATTCTCGTATTCGACTGTGGCGCAAGGGAAATCGATCTTCTACGGTGAAGGCGAGTGCGTGGGAGCCAGTCATGAAGCGCCTGCTATTTCTGATTGCGGCGGTCACCATCGCCGCCTCCACCTACGACTACTCCAGATCGGCGGGCCACTATGGTCTGATCGTCGTCGGTGGGGTGTTTGCGGCAATCACCCTGATCAGTAAGGCCATCGACTAGAGCGATGGCCTTACCGAGTGGCGAACTCTACGTTCGGGTCATTGCCGGCTCAGGGGCGGGTGCGGCCGGGGCGGAGCCGGTGGGCGCCGGGGTGGGGAGGCGGGCAGGCCACCAGACGCGATCGCCGGCGAGCATGGTGAGGGCCGGGACCAGGATGGAGCGGACCAGGAGGGTGTCGAGGAGGACGCCGAAGGCTACGGCGAAACCTATTTGGGCCAGGGAGACCAGGGGGAGGGTGGTCAGGACGGCGAAGGTGGCGGCCAGGACGACGCCGGCGGAGGTGATCACGCCGCCGGTGACGGAGAGGCTGCGGAGCATGCCGGGGCGGGTGCCGATGCGGCGGGCCTCTTCGCGGGCGCGGCTGACCAGGAAGATGTTGTAGTCGACGCCCAGGGCTACCAGGAACAGGAAGGCGAAGAGGATCAGGCCCGAGTCCAAGCCGGTGAAGCCGAAGAGGTGTTCGAAGGCGAGAACGCTTGCGCCCAACGCCGATCCGAAGGACAGGACGACGGTCAGCAGGAGGCCGAGGGGGGCGGCGAGGGAGCGCAGGAGCAGGGCCAGAACAGCGGTCACCACCAGCAGGACGAGGGGGATGACCACCCGGCGGTCGCGGGTGGAGGCGTCGGCGATATCGAGGTTGGAGGCGCTGGGACCGCCTATGACGGTGCCCGGGGCCAGGTCGCCGAGACCGGCGCGGAGGCGGTCGATGGTGGCGTATTCGGCGCTCGAGTCGGCGGGATCGCGTGGGATGGCGGTGATCTCGGAGAACTCGGGGCCGGTGCGGCCCGCTTCGGCCGAGCCGATGCCCGGATCGGATTCCACCGCTCGGAGCACGGCGTCGCGGACGGTATTGGGGGTCAGGACCAGCAGCGGGGTGCCGGCGCGTTCAGGGAAGTGGGCGGCGATGGCGGTTTGGCCGTGGACCGATTCCGGGGTGTCGACGAATTGGTCGGCGCGGGACAGGGATCCGGTGTTGCCGAGCAGGCCCAGGCCGAGGAGGGCGAGGACCGCTACCGAGGCGGCGGCCGAAATCACCGGGCGGCGGGCGATGTACGCGCCGATGCGATCCCACAGGGTGGCGCGGGCGACGGCGTCGGATTGCGGGCGGGGCACACGCGGCCAGAAGATCCAGCGGCCGCACATCACCAGCAGGGCGGGGAACAGGGTCACCATGACCAGCAGGGTGCAGAGGATCCCGGCCGCACCGACCGGGCCCATGCCAGCGGCATTGTTCATGTCGGCGGCGAGCAGGCACAGCAGGCCGAGGCTGACCGTGGCGGCGGAGGCGGCGATGGCGGGGACGGAGCGGCGCAGGGCGGCCAGCATGGCGATGACGACATCCGAATGATGGCGCAGCTCTTCGCGATAGCGGGCGACGATGAGCAGGGCGTAGTCGGTGCCGACGCCGAAGACCAGGATGGTGAGCACCGCGGCGCTCTGGTCGTTGACGGTGACGTCCAAGGTCTTGGCCAGGCCGTACACCGCGGCCATGGACAGCAGGTTCGCGCCCGCCACCGCGAGCAGCGGCACCAGCCACAGCAGCGGGCTGCGGTAGGTGAGCAGCAGGATGACGGTCACCACGAGGACCGTCACCAGCAGCAGCCGCTCGTCGATGCCCTCGAACGCGCCCTCGAAATCGGCCGAGAGCGCACCGGGCCCGGCGACCTGCACGGTCAGCCCGGCGGGATGCTCGGCCACGGCCGAGCGGAATTCCTCGATGTAGGAGGAAGGTTCACCATGGGATTCGCCGACCATCACCGGATACATCAGGGCCTTCCCATCGGCGGAGGGAATGGGCTGATCCGGCCCGCTCGCACTGCCGTACGTCGCCCGCAGCGCGGCGTACTGGGCGGCGGCGGTGGCACGATCCGCCTCGGTGACGCCCGAATCACGCTCGTACACCACGAGGAAGACGTTCTCGGTCCCGCCGGGCAGCGTCTGCTCGAGCTGCGCGGCCGTGGTCGACTGCGCCGAGGCGGGCAGGTAATCGGTTTCCTTGTCGGACTTCACATCATCGAGCCCACCGGCAAACGGCACCATCGCGGCCAGCACCGCGATCCACAGGCCGATGAGCAGTAGCGCTCTGGCTTTCATTCCCATGACAGACTCCTCGCATCGGGCATGACAGCAGCGTCGCGGGAAGCCGAAGAGAAAACGTCCGCCCGGGGTCGGCTGTTGCGAATACTCCGCACGGAGTACGCGCCCGGCCCGCCACTGCCGCACAATGGCGGGAATGAACCGCGTGTGGTGGACCGACGGCCTGCTCATGGGCCTCGTCCTGCTCGCGGAACTGGTGGCGGGCTTCCTGATACCGGCGACCGAACAGATCAACGGCTTCGGCATCGCGCTGCTGGTGCTGGCGACCCTGCCCTTGATCGCGCGGCGCAGGTACCCGATGCCGGTGCTGATCACACATGCGGCGCTGGCGATTCCGTATCACGCGAACGAATTCCCGCACGAGGCGATCATTCCCTCGACCATCATCGCCCTGTACACGGTGGCGCGGTACGGCACCCGGCGCCGCACCGCGGGCGTCATCCTCGCCGTCATCGCGCTCGCGGCCGGCGGAATCCTCCTCTCCCGCACCGAGAACGAGAACACCGCACTGCAGACCTTCGGCGCGGTCGGCTGGATCGTGCTCGCCTGCGTGGCCGGTGAAGCGGTCCGATTGCATCGCGCCTACATCACCGAGGTGCTGGATCGCGCCGAACGCGCCGAACGCACCCGCGACGAGGAGGCCCGCCGCCAGGTCGCCGAGGAACGCCTGCGCATCGCCCGCGACCTGCACGACCTCCTCGCTCACACCATCACCGTCATCCAGGTGCAGGCCGGCGTGGCCGCGCACCTGCTCACCGAGCGACATGCCGACCGCGGCATCGTGATCCATGCGCTGGAAACCATCTCCGACGCCTGCGCCGACGCGCGCGCCGAACTCGCCGCGACCGTCGGCGTGCTGCGTGCACCGGACAGGGGCGCACGCGAGGACAGCACGTCACGAGAGCCCCTGCCCGATCTCGCCCGGGTGCGTACGCTCGCCGATCACGCCGAAGCTGCCGGAGTCACCGTGAAATTCGTGACCGCCGGGCACCAGCGCCCCCTGGCTCCGACCGTGGAGCTCGTCGGCTACCGCATCATTCAAGAGGCCCTGACCAATGTCGCCAAACACGCCCGGGCAACCATGGCGACGGTGCGTCTCGACTACCGCATCGACCGCCTGCTCATCGGCGTCACCGACAACGGCCGCGGCCAGCAGCGAGACGACTCCGGAACCCCCAGGGCCACTACTGGTTTCGGTATCCGCGGCATGATCGAGCGCGCCGAGGCCATAGGCGGCACCGTCTCCGCGACCGATACCGGCAGCGGTTTCGAGATCGCCGCCGTACTCCCGTTCATCGGCCCGTCGAACCCCGCACCGGCACCGATCCCGCCCAGCGAACCCGAGGCCGCGAGGAGCCCGGCCAGCGAACCCGGGGCTGCGCCGATCCCGCCCAGCGAACCCGGGTCGGCGTTGTACAACTCGGCCGAGCGCCGGGCCGACCGCACCGAGCGAACCGCACCGCGACCGGCAATCGATGCGCCGATGGAGGCCCAGCCGTGATCCGAGTCCTCTTGGCGGACGACCAAGCCCTGGTACGCGGCGCCTTCGCCCTCCTCATCGCCTCGGCGGCCGATATGCGGGTCGTAGGCGAGGCCGCCACCGGCCGCGAGGCCGTGGCCCTCGCCCGCACCGAACGCGCCGACGTCGTGATCATGGACATCCGCATGCCCGACCTGGACGGCATCGCCGCCACCGCCGAGATCGCCGCGGACGAGAACCTTGCGGGTGTGCGGGTTCTCGTTCTCACCACCTACGACACCGACGACAATGTCCTCGCAGCCCTCCGCGCCGGGGCCAGCGGGTTCCTCATCAAGGACACCAAACCCGCCGCCCTCCTCGACGCCATCCGCACCGTCGCCGCCGGCGAAGCCCTCCTGTCCCCCAGCGCCACCGCCGCCGTCATCACCCGCGTCCGCACCCTCCCCGATCCCGCACCCCGCCCGTCCATCTCGACCCTGACCGATCGCGAACTGGACGTCCTCATCCTCATAGCCCGCGGCCTCACCAACGCCGAAATCGCCGAAACCCTGGTCCTGAGCCCGCTGACCGTCAAAACTCACGTCAGCCGCATCCTCGCCAAACTCCTTGCCCGCGACCGCGTCCAACTGGTCATCGCCGCCTACGAAGCGGGCTTGGTGACCCCGGCCCCCTGACGCCGAGTCAGCCGCCGATGACCGATGCGATGTGCGCCGGGCACTCCAGCTCCGGGCTCACGCGAGTCGGCGCGGCACCTCCGCGCCGACTCGCGCCCACCGCCCGGACAGCGCCCGCCCGCACACCGCGATCAGCCGCAGCACCATGAAAGCGACCAGCCCGGACCAGATTCCGGCGATGCCCCAGTCATAGGCGAGCGATAGCCAGATGGCGGGCAGGAAGCCCAGCAGCGCCGAGCCCAGCGTGGCATTGCGCAGGAAGGCCGCGTCACCCGCGCCGAGCAGCACGCCGTCGAGGGCGAACACCACACCGGCGACCGGGATGAGGCCCACGAAGAACCACCACACCACGTGGGTGCGTTCCAGCACCGACGGATCCTCGGTGAACAGCCGCGGAATCAGGGCGTATCCGGCCGCGAACGCCGCCGCCAGCACCACCGCGAAGGCCGTGGACCACCCGGTGATCCGCCGCGCGAGACCCTGTGCGCCCCGGGCGTTCCCGGCCCCCAGCGCCGCGCCCACCAGGGTCTGCGCCGCGATCGCCAGCGAATCCAGGGTGAGCGCCAGGAAGTTCCACAACTGCAGGACCAGCTGATGCGCCGCCACCGACGCCGCCCCGAACCGGGACGCCACCGCCGCCGCGGACACGAAGCACGCCTGGAAGGCGAGACTGCGCGCGATCAGATCCCGGCCGAGCACCAACTGCGCCCGCATCACCTCGAAGCGCGGCCGCAACGGCACCTTCGCGGCGAACAACGCCCGCACGAACAATCCCCCGGCCACCAACTGCCCCACCACATTCGCCACGGCCGACCCCGCCAGCTCCCACCGCGGCGCACCCAGCAGCCCGTGCACCAGCACCGGGCACAGCACCGCCGAAACCACCAGCCCCGCAACCACATACACCAACGGCCGCCGCGTCTGCTGCACCCCGCGCATCCACCCGTTCCCCGCCATGGACAACAGAATCAACGGCACCCCGAACAACGCGATCCGCAACCACGGCAACGCCTCATCGGCAATACCACCCCCACCCGCGATGGCCCGCGTCACCGGCCCCGCGAACGCTTGCAGCAGAAGGAGAATCACCACCCCCACCCCGGCCGCGATCCAACTGGCCTGCACCCCTTCCTCGACCGCCCCGGCCTCGTCCCCGGCCCCGTGCCGCCGCGAAGACCGCGCCGTCGTGCCATAACTCAGAAACGTCAACTGCGAACTGACCTGCGCCAGAATCAATCCGCCGACCGCGAGCCCGGCCAGCGCCAGCGCTCCCAAGCGGCCGACCACCGCCATATCGAACAGCAGATAGATCGGCTCCGCGACCAGCACCCCCAGCGTCGGCACCGCGATCCCGAGAATCCGCCGCGGCCCGGCCTGCACCGCCTCGTCCCCGCGCTTGCGCGTCGCGACATCCGCCACGGCCGAACTCGGCTCCCCCACCCCGTCCACCCCGCAGTCCTCACCATTGCGCATCCGATCACCCTCCCACACGCCTACGACACGGACGGCCGCGCACGCTGACCGCACGGCCCGGTCATCATCTCGGGGCGGGCTCGTTCGCCGATCCGCTTCGGCTTCGGGAGACCCACCCGAGGGGGCGCGGCAGCCACGCGTGAGTCAGGCCGGTTTCCAATCGGCGCAGGCCACGACCTCGTGTCCCCGGCTGGGGAAGACAGCGTCCAGGAAGAAGTCGTGCATCGCCGCGTCCCCATCGGCGCAGCCGTCCCGCAGCACGGTCACCCCATACCCGCGATCCGCCGCGTCGTAGCAGGTGGCGGCCACCATCGCGCTGGTCGCCACCCCCGCGATCGCGAGCGTGGTGACGCCGCCCGCCCGCAGCACCAGGTCGAGATCGGTCCCCGCGAACGCACTCGCGCGGCGTTTCACCACCACGATGTCCTCGTCCGCGACCGGCAGCGCGATCTCGGTTCCGGCCGCCCCCTCATGGAAACCGTCCCCGGACTCGAAGAACGACTTGAACAGCGCGTTGCCCGGCGGCAGATCGGCCCCATTGGCCCGCATGGCGAAGCGCACGAACACAACGAGAACACCGGCCGCGCGAGCACGCGGCAGCAGTTCGGTCAGCGGCGGCACGACACTCTTGGCGAACGGATAGCCGTCCGTGATCCCCTTCTGAATGTCGCCGATGATCAGCGCGGTGGTCACGACAGGCTCCCCTCCAGACTCATCCTCCGAAACCCGAGGCCAGCGGGTCCGCCATTCCCGCTGCCATCATAGCGAGTGCGCTCCGATCAGCTTGGCAGCGTGGAGTTTTCACGCGTCAGCCAAGCGATCCAGGAGACTCGCACCCGCAACGGTCTCAAAGGTGAGGCCAATCCGGTTGGCATCCGTCAGACCCAGCCGGCGGCCTCCAGGCCGTCGAATACGGCCTCGGCGGTGTAGTACAGGCCCTGCATGGACAGTTCGGCCGGACCGCAGGTGAGCTCGTTCTTCATGGCGATGCCCTGGGACAGGGCAGTGCCGCGCACGCTTTGGAACAGGACGTAGCTGGTGTTGCCGTCGCCGAGGACGACGTCACCGGCCTTGCCGACGAAGTAGAGGTTGAAGAAGTCGGCGAGCTGGGCGCCGTATTCGGCCTTCAGTTCGTCGGTGATGTTGTGGGTGGTGCCGATGAGGGCGTCGCCGATGGTGAAGAAGTCGCGGGTGTTCTCGAGGCGGGTGCCGGTCTCGGCGATGGCCTTCGGGAAGTCGATGAGCAGGTGGGCGTCGAGGCCCGCGCCGGCCACGCGGCCCGCCGAGCGGGCGGGATCGGCGGCCATGGCGTAGTAGCGCTGCCAGCCCGGGGTGACCGGGCCGCCGGTGAGGTGGCCGTGCAGGTTGGCCAGGTATTCGTGGAAGAAGGCGTAACTGACCTTGCGTGCCCAGACCGGGTCGTCGAAGCGGCCCTGATCGAGCAGCGGATTGGCGTCGCGCAGGATGTTGCGATAGAAGACCGCGAAGATGCCGCGGCGGTCCTTGTGGCCGGTGAAGATCTCGGCGATGCGGTTCATGCGCTGTTCGCCGTCGTGCAGGTCGGTCAGCGTGCCCGGATCGGAGAGCCGGACGAGTTCGGCCAGCTCCGCGTCGCGCACCGGCTCGATGGCCGGCGAGTGGGAGCCGGTCGCGGGCGGATCGACGGCGACGGCGGTGCCGGCCGCCGAACCGAGTACGGCGGCCGTGGCGACCAGGATTACCGCGAGACGAGACGTTTTGCGCACAGCACTACTCCAAGCAGATCTATCAAGTGGATTGCTAGAAGTGTGCCGACTGCTCGACAGTTCGGCCAAATGCGTAGAAATTACCCTTGATCAGCGCTTGTAGCTGATGGCTATCGAATAGCTAAGCCGCGCCGGGCAATCCGGATTCGTTACATCCGAGAGCGGGTGCGCGCCCGTGCCGGATATCACATCCGCCGCGGCTCAACGCCCGCCGAGTTCCGCCAGCAGGGCCGTGACCAGGTCTTCCGGCGTCCCGGTGGTGGAATAGCCTGCGGCATAACGATGCCCGCCGCCGCCGAGCGCCGTCGCCACGCGGGCGACGTCCACCCCGGGCGAGCCGTCGGCGGAATCGTGCGAGCGCAGCGAGACCGTCCACTGCTCGGGCCGGGAACGGGACTCCTTGAAGACGGCCGCCACCTCGGCTTCGGAGGTGGTACGGACCAGGTCGATAATGCTCTCCACCTCTTCGGAGCGCACCCCGTCCAGATCCTCCCGGCGCACGAAGGCGTACACCAGCCCCGCGCCCGCGGCCGCGTCGCGATCCAGCTGCGCCGAGGCCAGCACCCGCGACAGCATGGTCAGCCAGCCGAAGGGATGGGTGTCCATGAGCGTGCGGGTAATGCCCGCGCCGTCGATGCCGGTGGCCAGCAGCCGCTCGGCGAGCGCGTGCGAGCCGGGACGCGCCCATTTGAAGGATCCGGTATCGGTGACCAGCCCGGCATAGAGGCAATGCGCCACCTCGCGATCGATGGGCTCACCCCAGGCGTCGAGAATGCGGGCAATGAGACCCGCCGTCGATTCGGCCGATTCGTCGACCACGTTCACGTCGCCGAAGCGAGTGTTGGAGCGGTGGTGATCCAGCACCAGGCTGACCCGGGCGCCGGACAGCCGGTCCTGCAGCGCACCCAACCGGCCCGCGCTCCCGCAGTCCACCGCCACCAGCACGTCGACCTCCCGCGGCACCTCGGCCGGGGGCACCAGCAAGTCGATGCCCGGCAGCGACCGCATGGAGGCCGGTAGCTCCGCCGGCTCGGCGAAGGACACCCGCACGGGCACCCCGCGCCGATGCAGCACCTGCGCCAGCGCGAGCCCGCTGCCGATGGTGTCGGCATCGGGCTGGACGTGGCAGAGCACCGTGACCGACCGGGCGGTGTCGAGCACCGACACCGCCGCGGCCAGATCGACCTGTTCCGTCACCGGCGCGTCTCCTCCCCGGTTCGCGACCGCAGGTCAGTCTTCGTCGTCGTCTTCGTCGTCGGCCTTGTACGGATCGGCGTCACCGGCATAGGTGGCGCCGACCGCGACCTGGGCGACGCGCGCATCGGCGGCGCGGGCGCGAGCCAGCAACTCCTCCATCTGCTTGGCCGCGTCCGGGACGGTGTCGAGGGCGAAGGACAGGATCGGGGTGAACTTGACGCCGGTGCCCGCACCGACCTTGGAACGGAGAATGCCCTTGGCCTTCTCCAGCCCGGCGGCCGCTTCCGCGTAGTCCGGTTCGGCGTCGAGGGTCTCCCCCATCACCGTGTAGTAAATGGTGGCTTCCCGCAGATCACCGGTCACCTTGGTATCGGTGACGGTGACGAAACGCAGCCGCGGATCCTTGATCTCGTATTCGATGGCCGTAGCCACGATCGTGGAGATCCGCTTGGCGAGTCGGCGTGCCCTGGCCTGATCCACCATGGCCATGCCCTCCTCACGTAATCGATTCAGTCTTCGGGTCCGAAGACGCGGCGGCGTACCGCCAGCAACTGTAACTCCGGGCGGTCCGCCACGTGCCGTTCACACTTGTCCAGCACCTGGGTGAGATGGCTCATGCCTACGCTGACCATCGCCACACCGAGCAACGTACGCCGGTAAAGGTCGTGTTCCCCGCCTTCGACGGCGCAGACACCCATTCTCTGGAGGTCCGCGAGGATCGGGCGGATGACGGAGCGCTTCTGCTTGAGCGAATGCACATCGCCGAGCAGGATGTCGAATTCCAGCGCTCCGAAGAACAACTTGTCTCCCATGTGATGCGCACGCACTTATTCTCGTAAGACCAACGCGCCCAATAGGCGTGCGCGGGAACGCGTCGGATCGGTAAGCGGCCCACGGAGAACCGTAGACCGCCACAGCCCCCGCCGGGCCCGGATCGCTCCGGACCCAGCGGGTTCAGCTATGGCGAACCTAGTCGCGCGGCTTCTCCCGCAGCTCGTAGGCCTCGACGATGTCACCTTCACGAATGTCGTTGTAGGTGAGCGTCATACCGCACTCGTAGCCCTCGCGGACCTCGGTGGCGTCGTCCTTCTCGCGGCGCAGCGAGGCAATGGTCACGGTCTCGGCGACCACGACATTGTCGCGCAGCAGGCGCGCCTTGGCATTGCGCTTGACCGAGCCCGAGAGCACCATGCAGCCGG
Organism: Nocardia sp. IFM 10818; assembly: GCF_054655275.1. NCBI lineage: Bacteria > Bacillati > Actinomycetota > Actinomycetes > Mycobacteriales > Nocardiaceae > Nocardia > Nocardia sp. IFM 10818. The sequence goes on along the minus strand of NZ_BAAHJH010000001.1, from coordinate 2,687,363 downwards.
CGATATTGCCGAACTTGGAGGAGCGGAAGATCTGGCGGATCTCCGCCCGACCCAGCTCGACCTCTTCGTAGATCGGCTTGAGCAGGCCCTTGAGGGCCTTCTCGATCTCGTCGATGGCCTGGTAGATGACCGAGTAGTAGCGAATGTCCACGCCTTCGCGGTTCGCCAGCTCGGTCGCCTTGCCCTCGGCCCGGACATTGAACCCGATGATGATCGCGTTCGACGCCGACGCCAGGTTGACATTGGTCTCGGTGACGCCACCGACACCGCGGTCGATGACGCGCAGTCGCACCTCGTCGCCCACATCGATACCGAGCAGCGCCTCTTCGAGGGCCTCGACGGTACCGGAGTTGTCGCCCTTGAGGATCAGGTTCAGCTCCGAGGTCTCCTTCAGAGCGGCATCCAGATCTTCCAGGGAGATCCGCTTGCGGCTGCGCGCGGCCAGGGCGTTGCGCTTGCGAGCGTTGCGGCGGTCGGCGATCTGCCGGGCGATGCGGTCTTCCTCGACCACGAGCAGGTTGTCACCCGCGCCCGGCACCGAGGTGAAGCCGATGACCTGGACGGGCCGCGACGGCAGCGCCGCCTCGACGTCGGCGCCGTGCTCGTCGACCATGCGGCGCACGCGACCGTAGGCGTCGCCCGCCACGATCGAGTCGCCGACGCGCAGCGTGCCGCGCTGGATGAGCACCGTGGCGACCGGGCCGCGACCGCGGTCGAGGTGGGCTTCGATGGCCACACCCTGCGCGTCCATGTCCGGGTTCGCCCGCAGATCGAGGGCCGCGTCCGCGGTCAGGACGACCGCTTCCAGCAGCGCCTCGATATTGGTGCCCTGCTTGGCCGAGATGTCGACGAACATGGTCTCGCCGCCGTATTCCTCGGCGACCAGACCGTATTCGGTCAGCTGCTGGCGAATCTTCTGCGGATTCGCGCCTTCCTTGTCGATCTTGTTGACCGCCACCACGATCGGCACGTCCGCGGCCTGCGCGTGGTTGATGGCCTCCACCGTCTGCGGCATGACGCCGTCGTCGGCCGCGACCACGAGGATCGCGATATCGGTGGCCTTCGCACCGCGGGCACGCATGGCGGTGAACGCCTCGTGACCCGGGGTATCGATGAAGGTGATCAGTCGATCCTCACCGTTGACATCGGACAGCACCTGGTAGGCGCCGATGTGCTGGGTGATGCCGCCGGCCTCGCCCTCACGGACATTGGCCTTACGGATGGTGTCCAGCAGTCGGGTCTTACCGTGGTCGACGTGACCCATGACGGTCACCACCGGCGGGCGGGACTGCAGATCCTCTTCGTCGCCGTCGTCCTCGCCGTAGGTGAGGTCGAAGTTGGCGAGCAGCTCGCGGTCCTCGTCCTCCGGGGAGACCACGTGCACGACGTAGTTCATCTCCGAACCCAGCAGCTCGAGGGTCTCCTCGTTCACCGACTGGGTCGCGGTGACCATCTCACCGAGGTTGAACAGCGCCTGCACCAGCGAGGCCGGGTTGGCGCCGATCTTCTCGGCGAAATCGGACAGCGACGCGCCACGGGCGAGACGGATGATCTCGCCGTTGCCGCGCGGCAGCCGCACGCCGCCGACGGCGGGCGCCTGCATCGACTCGTACTCGGCGCGCTTCGCCCGCTTCGACTTGCGGCCCTTGCGGGGCGCGCCACCCGGACGTCCGAAGGCACCCGCGGCACCGCCGCGACCGCCACCCGAACCCGGGCGACCGCCGCCACCGCCACCGGGACGACCGCGGAAACCACCCGCGGCACCGCCACCGGCACCGGCCGGAGCGCCACCGGCGCCCGGAGCGCCGCCACCGCCACCGCGGTACGGACCGCCGCCACCGGCGGGACGGCCGGCGCCCGGACCACCCGGACGCGCCGGACGACCCGCGCCGCCACCGGCGCCGGGACCCGGACGCGCCGCGCGCTGCGGCATCGCACCCGGATTGGGACGGGGAGGCATGGAGCCGGGGCTCGGGCGCGGGCCACCCGGACGGGGGCCGCCACCCTGGGCGCCACCCGGACGCGGGCCGCCCTGGCCCGGAGCCGGACGGGGACCGCCCTGGCCGGGACCCGGGCGCGGGCCGCCCTGACCCGGACGCGGGCCACCCTGGCCCTGGCCCGGACGCGGACCGCCCTGACCCTGGCCCTGGCCCGGACGCGGACCCGGCTGCGCCGGACGCGGCGCGGGCCGCTCGGGCGCGGAAGAGAACGGGTTGTTGCCGACGCGCGGGGTCTTCGGACCCGGCTTCGGACCGGCCGGACGCGGGCCCGGGGCCGGAGCGCCGGACTGCTGCGCCGGACGCGGGGCCTGACCCTGCTGGCCCGGCTGCGCCGGACGCGGGGCGCCCGGGGTCGGACGCTGGGTCGGCTGCGCCGGAGTGGCCGGAGCGGCGGAAGCCGCTGCGGGAGCCGCGGTTTCACGCGCCGCCGGCTTCGGAGCCGGACCGGGCCGGACCGCCGGAGCGGGCTTGGCCGCCGCGGCCGGGGACGGGGCCGCCGGGGCGGCCTGTTCGGCGGCCGCGGGCTTCGGCGCGGGGGCCGGAGCCGGAGCGGCCGGAGCCGGTGCGGACGGACGGGGTGCGCCGGGGCGCGGACCGGCATTGGCCGGGGACGGCTTGGCAGCCGGGCGCGGCGCATCGCCGGGCTTGGCTGCGGACTTCGCGGTGCCGTTCGCCGGGGCGTTCTTCGCCGCGAACGACTCCCGCAAGCGGCGTGCGACGGGGGCCTCCACCGTCGACGACGCCGACTTCACGAACTCGCCCTGCTCCTTGAGCCGCGCGAGTAGTTCTTTGCTCGTGACACCGAGTTCTTTCGCCAACTCGTGCACGCGGGCCTTGCCTGCCACTGCTCTCCTCACTGAGAGGTCGAGCGTGGCAACCCTTTTGGGAAGGGGCGCCCGCACGACCTCAGATTATTTCCGATGGCCGATCATCGCTGGGACTTCACGGTGTGCTCATGAGTGCTCGTGCCTGTTCTCTACGTAATGCTCCAGGGCTGAGATATCCAGATATCCGGACACTCGTAGTGCTCTGCCGAATGCTCGGCGCCGGGTCGCGAAACTCAGACAAGACGAAGAGGGGTGCAACCAGGCACCCCTTCCGGGCAGTCTGCGCCGCGGATCGGGAACGATCGCAATCGTCTGGGAGTCCCCAGCGTCTTGCGCCACGATTCGCAACAACTCGGCGGCCAACTCTCGTTTCCGACATCCGATGCAGGTCCGTACGGGTTCTGATCTCGATCGTTCCCGTGCGGCACGCGAAGGGGCCGGAGACTCGCGCTGAGCCTGCGTCCACTGTACCGCTGTCATGTCCCGATCTCCGCATCCGTACCCTTTGGAAGTTACCAAGCTGTCATCCGAGGGGTCTGTTCCACCTTGCGATCTTGGTCGATCCGAGCGCGATCGACGCTACCGGGACAGCGCGCGCAGCGCTCCCGGGTTTCTAGCCCCGGCCCGCCTCCGTACGCACCCCACCTGCGACGTCGGGGGCCGCATCACTGCGAATATCGATCCGCCAGCCGGTGAGCCGGGCCGCCAGGCGGGCATTCTGGCCCTCCTTGCCGATGGCGAGGGAGAGCTGGAAGTCCGGGACCACGACCCGCGCGGCACGCGCTTCGGGGTCCACGATCGTGACGGAGACAACTTTCGACGGCGACAACGCATTCCCGACGAAGGCGGCCGGATCCTCGGCGTAGTCGATGATGTCGATCTTCTCGCCGGCCAGTTCGCTCATCACATTGCGCACGCGCTGGCCCATCGGGCCGATGCACGCGCCCTTGGCGTTGACGCCGGGGACGGTGGAGCGGACCGCGATCTTGGAGCGGTGGCCGGCCTCGCGGGCGACCGCCACGATCTCGACCGAGCCGTCGGCGATCTCGGGGACCTCCAGGGCGAACAGGCGGCGCACCAGATTGGGGTGGGTGCGCGAGAGGGTGATCTGCGGGCCGCGCGGGCCGCGGGAGACGCCGACGACGTAGCACTTGATGCGGTCGCCGTGCTCGTAGGTCTCACCCGGCACCTGCTCGGCGGGCGGGATGACGCCCTCGGCGCCGTGCGCCTCGCTGCCGATGCGCACCACCACGGTGCCGCGGGCGTTCATGCGGGCGTCGCGCTGCACCACGCCGCCGACGATGTCGCCCTCGTGGGTGGAGAACTCGCCGAAGGACTTCTCGTTCTCGGCGTCGCGCAGCCGCTGCAGCACGACCTGGCGGGCGGTGGTGGCGGCGATGCGGCCGAACCCCTCGGGGGTGTCGTCCCATTCGGAGATGACATTGCCGTCGGCGTCGAGCTCGCGGGCCATGACGCGCACGACACCGGTCTTCTGGTTGATGTCGATGCGGGCGTTGGGCTGATGCCCCTCGGTGTGCCGGTAGGCGGTGAGCAAGGCCGACTCGATCGCGGAGATCACCGTCTCCATCGAGATTCCCTTGTCGGCGACTATCGCACGCAGGGCTTCGATTTCGATGTTCATTCCACGATCCCTTCGGTCAATGAATCGGACGCTGCTGCTTCGTCTTCAGTGGATTCCTCCTGGGCGCCGGGCTGGGGACGGCCCGGCGCTACTCCCCCTGCCAGTTCCAGTTCGGCCGCGCCGGGGGGAGCGAACTCCACCTGGACGACGGCGAACTCGATATCGGCCAGCGGCACCGTCACCCGGTGTGGTTTCCGCTTGCCGCCGAGGACCAGCGCCACCTCGGTGTCGGTGGCGGCGCCGACGCGGGCCTCGAACCGCGACTTGCCCTTCTCCTCCGGAGATTCGACGCCGGGGCGCAGCGTGACCTTGACCTTGCGGCCCTGGGCGCGGCGCCAGTGGCGTAGCTCGGTGAGCGGGCGATCGATGCCGGGGGTGGTGACCTCCAGCAGATACGGGGTCTCACCGAAGTCGCCGGCCTCGTCGAGAGCTTCCGATAGTTCCGAACTCAACTGGGCGACGGCGTCCAGATCGGCGGATCCGTCGCTGTCGACCGTCACCTTCACCTTGGTGTGCGCCGTCCCGGCAGCCGAAATATCGACGCCTTCGAGGTCGAATCCTCGGCGTTCGACGAGTCCAGCAACTAGCTGGCTCACCCTTTCCTCGGTCGGCATCGGCATGTGGGGCGGCTCCTGGTTCAGTTGTGACGGGTTGAGTTGTCGGGCAGAGACGGCGAAATACCCTGCCGAAGGTCTAGCGTAACGCGCGGGAAGAGTGTAGTGGACCAGCGGGAGCTCACGACCTCCGCATAGTCGGCGCAAACACATCCGGCGGCGCGTCTGCCGCGACGCGCCGGAACGCGGAAGGCGGTTCGCCGAGACCACCGCCGCGCTCGGATCAGACGCATAGTATCGGCGGTGTTCTACAGGGCGGGTTTCAACCCTGCTGGTGCTGATTGCGGAAGACCAGGTCGCTCGCCGAGCGGTCGGGCAGTATGAGCCAGAAATTCCCCACCTTCGGGCTGGAGGAAGGATTCAAAGCCTGTCCGACGGCCCGGTTCGGCGGGGCGGCCTTGCGGACTGGCACCATGTACCGGTGCCCCGCGCTCATAGCCGCCTCGCAACCAAGTTGACAATCCAGCCAGCGTCTCTCGCGCCCGCCCTCGACCGTCGTGCCGTGTTACGCATGGCCGGAGGCGGCGTGCTCACCGTCGCCGCCGTGAGTGTGCTGAGCGCGTGCACGGACGAGAAGGCCCCGGCCGCCCCGGATCCGCTGCTGGCCCAGGAGGAATCGGCGCTGGTCGACGCCGCCGCCGCGACCGCGGCCATTGCCACCGCGCCCGAGAAGGCCCGCGCGCTGGAGACCATCGCGGCGCAGCGCACCGAGCACGCGACCGCGCTGCGCACCGAGATCGATCGGGCCATCGGCACGTACGGGGACGGGACCAAGCCCTCCTACCGGACGCCCCCGGTGACGCCCACCGCGCCGGTGCCGCCGCCGTCGGTGGCCACCCTGCGCGACCAGCTGACCGCCGCCGGGCGGTCGGCGGCCGAGCTGTCCGCGCAGCTGTCCGATTACCGTGCCGGGCTGCTCGCCTCGATCAGCGCCGCCTGCGCGACGCACGCGGGGGTGCTGCTCGCATGACCACACCTGATCAGCGGGCGCTCACGGCCGCCCTGAGCGCCGAGTACGCGGCCGTCTACGCCTACGGCGTCATCGCGGCCTATGCGAATACCGATCGGGCCAAGCTCGTTTCGGAGTACACCGCCGCGCACCGGGTGCGCCGCGACGCGACCGCCGATGCGCTGAAGTCGCTCGACGCGGCCGTGCCCGCGCCGGATGCGGCCTACACCTCACCCTTCGTGGTGGACGATCCGATTCCGGCGGCCAAGCTGGCGGTCGCGGTCGAAACCGATTGCGCCACCGCCTGGCGCGCGGCGGTGGAGACCGCGGGCACGCCGGATGTGCGGCGCACCGCGGTCGAGGCGCTCACCGAATCGGCTGTGCGACTGGCCACATGGCAGTCGATCCTGGGCACCAACCCGCCGACCATCGCATTCCCAGGTCAGCCCTGAAGCAGCGGGCCGAATTTCCCTCGGTCGGTCCGAATTCGATATCCGCCCGGCCCGCGCCGATTTCCCCGTCGATCGGAAATCGGTGCGGTATGCCGGTAGGGTTGTCGCGCGTCGGCAGGCGCATTTCCCTGCCGTGCAATCAAATTCCGGTGTGAGGTCGAGGGAGACAGCGTGGCGGTCGATACTGCCCGGGAAGAAAAAGCTCTGCTGGAGCTGACGAATCGCCTGGTCGAAGCCTATGGCGAAGAACATGGCGCGGACCAGGTCACGGCCGTGGTGGGGGCGGTGCGGCAGCGGTTCGACGGCCATGCCATTCGAGAATTCGTTCCCATTCTGGTGGAGCGCATTGCACGGCGCGAACTGACGCCTGCAGAGGCGGAACAAGATACCCCGCAGTCGAATTCGGATAATGCTTCGGCAATTTCCGTGGGGGACAAAGCGAATTCGACTGCCGGTAACCTGCTGGACACCTTGACGGGCGATAAGCGGATTCTCGGCGGGCTGGCGGCGGCCGTGGCGCTGCTGCTCGTCGTCGCGGTGGCGCTGGCGGTGCGGCAACCGGATTCGGCGCCGCCCGCCGCGGCTCCGGCGGCGCTCACCACGGTCCGCGGCGTGGTGGGCTCGGAGAAGATCGGGTTCTTCTCCGACCCGAAGGTGATCGACGCGCTCGCGAAACACGGCGTGCGGGCCGAGGTGGATCCGGCCGGTTCGCGGCAGATCGCCACCTCGGTGGATCTGGGCGGCTACGACTTCGCCTTCCCGTCCAGCACGACCGCCGCCGAGCGAATCCAGCGGCAGCGCAACGTGAGCGGGAAATACACCCCGTTCTCCTCCCCCATGGCCATCGCCACCTTCGAGCCGATCGCCGAGCTGCTCACCGCGGCGGGCGTGGTGCGGCCGGGACCGACGCCCATCCTCGATATGGCGAAGTACCTGGAGCTGGTGGAGAAGGGCGCCCAGTGGGACGAGCTGGCGGGCAATACCTCCTATCCGGTCCGCAAGCATGTGCTCATCTCCACCACCGATCCGCGCACCTCGAACTCGGCGGCCATGTACCTGGCGGTGGCGGCCTACGTGGCGAACGAGAACTCGATCGTGCGCGGCACCGCGGCCGAAGATCATGCGCTGTCGCGGGTTTCACGCCTGTTCACCCGCCAGGGCTACACCGAGAACAGCACGGACGGGCCGTTCCGGGAATACCTGGCGGCGGGCATGGGCCCGGCTCCGCTGGTGTGGATCTACGAGGCTCAGTACGTGGACGCCGCCGTCCAGGGCCGCCTGAAGCCCGACATGGTGCTCATGTATCCCTCCCCCACCGTGCTGTCCCAGCACACGGTGGTCCCGTTGAACGACAACGGTGATCGCCTCGGCACACTGCTGTCCACCGACCCGGAGTTGCAGCGCCTCGCGGCCGAGCACGGCTTCCGCCCCAACGACCCGGCCTTGTTCACCCAGGTCGCGAACCGCACACAGGTCCCGGTGACCCCGAACCTGATCGACGTCGTCGACCTGCCCAGCTACGAAACCCTGGAGCGCCTCCTCGACGGGGTCGCCAAGGCCTACAACTGAGCCGGAATCAGCTGCCGGAGCGACCGGTCCGACCGGGGGGTCGACAACGTCAGCCCACACAGCCGACAGCACTCGGTAGCATGACCGACATGTCGATCCCGCACGTCGGCCAACCCGATCTTCCCGAGTACATGACCTGGGAAGAGCTGGAGCGCCTGCCTGCGGAGGTCGCCGAACAGATCGAGCTGTGGAACGGCCGAGTGGTGTGGCTACGCCGCGGACCCGGCGAGCATCAGACCTTCATGCGCCGAATCACCAATGCCTTCGAACGCTGCACACGCAAGGACATGGCGACAAATACCGAGCACTGCTGGGTCTCCAACTTGGAGACGAACGTCTTCTTCGGCACCAGCGGGAAGTCGGATTTCGCCACCCCCGATTTCCTCGTGTACCGCTGCTTGCCGCCGTACCACGACGTGCGCGCTGCCGACGTGGTCCTGGTAGGCGAGGTGTTGTCGCCTTCCAATACCCGCTCGGATGTCGAAGCCAAGAAGGCCCGCTACGCGGGAGCCGGGATTCCTTGGTACTGGGAGGTTGCGCTCACACCCGAGGAGAGTGCCATCGCAACTGTCCGCTGTTACGCCCTGGAGACGAGGCAGGACCTCCTGCCTCAAGGCGTGCATCCCCTGTATCCGGCCAACTACCTCCTGGTCGGCGAATGGACGCATACCCGCGACATCGAGATCGACCATCCATTCCCGATCAGCATTCCGTGGTCCGACCTCGAGTTCTGAGCGGCCCGAACCCGTCGACTGCCACGAAGATTCCCGACTGGACCTGCCTGGATCTGGTCAGCCGGCACGGGCCGCTCACTCCCAGCGCTCTGGCCCGGCTGGCCGGTCTGCACCCCGCCACCTCGAGCGGCATCCTCGACCGCCGCGCTGTCACCGTCCGCGCGGTGCGGGACCGCAACCCGGAGCTCTACCGCATGCTCTCGGGCATGAACGGGCGCATGGACGCGCTGTGCGACCGCTACTCGCCTGCCGAGCTCGAGGTCATCACCGACTTTCTGCGGGGCTGCTCCGAGGCAGGCAGGGAATCGGCCGCCGAGTTGGCAGACTGAGGGCGAATACCGCTGGGGCGCAGGGTGATCGCGAGGACGGCGGCGACGAGGGTGAAGGCCATGGCCCAGAGCGCGCCGACGTGCAGAGCGTGGATGAAGGCTTCGTCGGCCGCGTGCGCGAGATCGGGGCGGCCGAGGGCGGCGGCGGTGGGGCGGGCCAGTTCGGCCGATTCGCGCATCCGGTCGGCCACCGCGGGCGGGAGGTCCCGGACCGAGCCCGCCATGGCGCGGCTGTAGACGATCGACATGATGGTGCCGCCGATGGCGATGCCGAGGACGCTGCCGGTCTGGCGGACCGTATTGGTGACGGCCGAGCCCGCGCCCGCGCGCTCCAGGGGCAGGGTGCTCATCAGAGCCGCTGTCACCGTGCCGATCACGATGCCGAGGGCGAGGCCCTGGATCGATACGACGATCTCGTTCCAGATGATCGGGGTGTCCAGGCCGAAGAGGGCGAAGCTGCCCATGGCCAGGGCCGCGATGGCGAGCGCGGGGACGGCGACCGGGCGCAGCGTGAACCGGCGCACCAGCCGGATGCCCAGCGGGCCGCCGACGATCACGCCGAGGGCGGCGGGAGCATTGGCCAGACCTGCTTCCAGCGGCGAGAAGCCACGTGCGCCTTGGAGATAGAAGGCGCCGTAGAAACCGACTGCGGTCATGGCGAGGAACAGCAGCCCGAGAGCGGCATTGCCGCCGCCGAAGGTGCGCTCGGCGAGCAGCCGGGGATCGAAACTGGGCTGGGCGCTGCGCAATTCGACGAGCACGAAGGCGGTCAGCAGGATCACTCCGGCGACGATGGGCGCCCACACGTCGAGCGGGGTCCAGGAGGCCACCTGCCCCGCCTTGATCAGGCCGTAGGCCAGCGCGCCGAGCCCGCTGATGGACAGCACCAGACCGGCCGGATCCAGCGGGCGGCGGGTGGGGCTGCGGAAGTTCGGGACCAGGGCGGCGATTCCGGCCAGCGCGACGGCGACCACCGGGATATTGACGAGAAACACAGAGCCCCACCAGAAGTGGTCGAGCAGCAGGCCGGCGAGCAAGGGGCCCGCCGCCAATCCGATGCCCGCGGAGGTGGAGAACAGGCCGATGGCGGCGGCCCGGGCCGGACCGGTGAAGGTCCAGGTGACGATGGCCATGGTCGGGGGCATGATGAGCGCGCTGCCCACGCCCATGGCGGCGCGCGCCGCGATCAACTGGCCGACATCACCGGCGTAGGCGGCCCAGACCGAGGACGCGGCGAAGAGCGCCAATCCTGTTGCGAGAACGGTCCGATGGCCGAACCGGTCGCCCAGCGCGCCCGCGGTGAACATCAGCGCGGCGAAGACCAGGGTGTACGAGCCGGTGGCCCACTGCAATTCGGCCGGATTGGCGCCGAGCCCGTGCACCGGGTCGGCGAGGGTTTCGAGGGCGGTGCCGAGAATGGTGTTGTCCAGCCAGATCAGCACGGAGGACAGCAGGAGGACGGCGAGGATCATTCGCTGCCGCGCAATGGGCAGCGTCGGAGGCGTGGTCATGAACACCTTCGGTACGATTGGTAAGAACCTGACGATTCAAAGAATGCTCAATTGTCAGGTACCTGTCAATCCGGGAGGAAGGCTGCCCTTGAGCGGGGACTGGGACGAGAACGGATCACTCACCTTCATGGTCCGCAGCGTCTGGCTGAACATGCGCGCCGCAATCGGCGAGGAACTCAAGGACTTCGGGCTGTCCACCTCGCAGTACGCGACCCTCATGATGGTCGGCGCCCGGGCCGGAATGTCGGTCGCCGAGATCGCCCGGGAAGTGGCCAGCACCCGCCAGGCCGCCAATGAAATGGTCGCCGGATTGGAAGCCGACGACCTGGTCGAACGCCGCCCCAACCCGGCCGACAAGCGCAGCCACCAGATCTACATCACCGACCGCGGCCGGGAACGCTTCGCCGCAGCCCGCATCGCCGTCTCACGCCGGGAGTCCGAACTGGAGTCCAACCTTCCACCCGCACAGCGCGCCGCCATCCGGTCGTGGATGGCAGGCATCGCCACGGCCTGCCACTGAGTCGTTCACTGTCCACCGTTCGATGCGTCGGGGTGGTCGCCACTCATCTCATCCCGCCAGCCGGTGAAGTCTCGCACTTCCTCGAGCGCTCCCACCCCGCACACCTCGCACCACGGGAACCCGGGTTCGTTCATACCCCAGTGTATGAAAAACGCCCCACCTCCAAGCAATTCGGAAGTGGGGCGCGTCTCGTATGCGGCGGGCCGGCGCCGGTCAGCCGCGGATCTTGGCGATGACGGACTGGGCGGCGGTGTCGGCGGGGAGTTCGTCGGCGGTGCCGGCGAAGCGGTCGCGGAGTTCGACCTTGCCTTCGGCCCAGCCGCGGCCGATGACGAGGACGTAGGGCATACCGAGCAGTTCGGCGTCCTTGAACTTGACGCCCGGGGAGGCGGTGCGGTCGTCGAAGAGGACGTCGAGGCCGGCCGAGTTCAGTTCGGCGACAACCTGTTCGGCGCCGGCGCGGGCGGCGTCGTCCTTGTTGGCGATGACCACGTGCACGTCGTACGGGGCGACTTCGGCGGGCCAGCGCAGGCCCTTGTCGTCGTGCATCTGCTCGGCCAGCACGGCGACCATGCGGGAGACGCCGACGCCGTAGGAGCCCATGGTGAGGCGGACCGGCTTGCCGTTCTCGCCGAGCACGTCGACCTCGAAGGCGTCGGTGTACTTCTGGCCGAGCTGGAAGATGTGGCCGATCTCGATGCCGCGCGCGGCTTCCAGCAGGCCGCGGCCGTCGGGCGAGGGATCGCCGTCGCGGACCTCGGCGGCCTCGATGGTGCCGTCGGGAGTGAAGTCACGGCCGGCGACCAGGCCGACGTAGTGCTTGCCGGGTTCGTCGGCGCCGGTGATCCAGGCGGTGCCGGTGACCACGCGGGGGTCGACCAGGTAGCGGATGCCGTTGGCCTGCAGCGCCTTCGGGCCGATGTAGCCCTTGACCAGGAAGGGGTTGGCCTTGAAGTCGGCCTCGTCGAGCATCTCGACCTCGGCGGGCTCGACGGAGGCGCCGAGGCGCTTGTCGTCGACCTCGCGGTCGCCGGGGACGCCGATGCCGATGATCTCCATCTTGCCGTCGGGGTGGTGCAGCTTGACCATCACGTTCTTCAACGTGTCGGCGGCGGTGACGGGACGGCCGAACTGCTCGGCGATGCCCGCGGCGTTGGCCCAGTCGACCAGGGTGGCGATGGTCGGGGTGTCGGGGGTGTCGTGGACGACCGCCTCGGCCTGGCCCTCCAGGGGAATCTCCGGGGGCGCGGCGGTGACGACGGCCTCGACATTGGCGGCGTAGCCGGATTCGCGGCAGATGACGTAGGTGTCCTCGCCGACCGGGCTGTCGGCCAGGAACTCCTCGGACGCCGAGCCGCCCATGGCGCCGGAGGTGGCGGCCACGATGACGTACTTGACGCCGAGTCGGTCGAAGATGCGCTGGTAGGCCTCGCGGTGGGCGTTGTAGCTCTTCTTCAGGCCGTCGTCGTCGAGGTCGAAGGAGTAGGAGTCCTTCATGATGAATTCGCGGCCGCGCAGGATGCCGGCGCGGGGGCGGCCTTCATCGCGGTACTTGGTCTGGATCTGGTACAGCGTGACCGGCAGGTCCTTGTAGGAGCTGTACTCGCCCTTCACGGTGAGCGCGAACAGTTCCTCGTGGGTGGGGCCGAGCAGATAGTCCTGGCCCTTGCGGTCCTTGAGGCGGAACAGCGCGTCGCCGTATTCGGTCCAGCGGTTGGTGGCCTCATACGGGTCGCGCGGCAGCAGCGCCGGCAGCGAGATCTCCTGGGCGCCGATGGCGTCCATTTCCTCCCGGACCACATTCTCGACCTTGCGCAGCACGCGCAGGCCGAGCGGCAGCCACGAGTAGACGCCCGGGGCGATGCGGCGCACGTATCCGGCGCGGACGAGCAGCTTGTGGCTGGGCACCTCGGCGTCGGCGGGATCGTCGCGCAGGGTACGCAGGAAGAGGTGGGAGAGACGGGTGATCACGGGGACACAGCGTAGCCGCTGACCACTCGAGACTCACAAGGCATTACCGTGTTCGCTCGTGCTGGTGCTGCTGCCTCCCTCCGAAACCAAGTCCGATGGCGGATCGGGCGCTCCCCTGGACCTCGGCGCCTTGTCGATGCCGCAGCTCACCGCGGTGCGCGACAAGCTGGTCACGCAGCTGACCGATCTGGCCGCCGATCCGGATGCCTCGCGCACCGCACTCGGCCTGGGCAAGGGGGCTGACGCGGAGATCGCACGCAATGCCGCGCTGCGCACCTCCCCCACCCGGCCCGCGCTGGATCGGTACACGGGCGTGCTCTACGACGCGTTGGATGCCGCGGACTTCACCAAAGCCCAGCGCGCCAAGGCGAATGCCCGCCTCGCCATCGGCTCGGCATTGTTCGGCGTGATTCGCGCGGGCGATCCCATCCCGGCCTACCGGCTGTCCGGCGGTTCCAAACTGCCGGGCCTGCCCACGCTGCAGGCGGTGTGGAAGCAGGTGCTGCCCGAGGCCCTGCGCGCGGAGACCGACGGCGCGCTGACCGTCGATCTGCGTTCGGGCACCTATCAGAATCTGGGCCGCATTCCGGGCGCGATCACCGCGACCGTGCTCACCGAGCGCCCCGATGGCACGCGAACCGTGGTGAGCCACTTCAACAAACACCACAAGGGTCTGCTGGCCCGCGCGCTGGTGCTGTCCCGGTCGGAGCCGTCCGATATCAACGGTCTGGCCCGGGTGGCGGAGAAGTCCGGCCTGCGTATCGAAATCGCTTCCCCCACCGAACTTCTCGTTCTGACCTAGACCTCTCGGCTACTGGGCCGGGTGGCTGGGCAGGACGCACACTGCGTCCAGGCCCAGGACGTGGTTGAGGCGGCCGAAGGCCAGCCAGGAGCCGAGACACATGGACAGTTCCACGATTTCGGCCTGGGTGTAGTGCGCCAGCATGCGCTGGAAGAAGTCGTCGTCGAGGTTGTGGTGGTCGAGGGCGTAGCGTTCGGCGTACTCGGCGGCCAGCCGCGTGCGGTCGTCGAAGGATGCGGTGGTGCGCCAGTTGGTCACATCGTCGGCGAAGGACTCCTCGACCTTCTCGCCATTGCGGTCGGTGCGCCAGTCCAGGCAGAACAGGCAGCCGTTGATCTGCGCGATGCGCAGGCGCGCGGCCTCGAATTCCCGCAGTCCCAGGGTGGTGTGGGAGTAGACGGCGAGGGAGAAGTTGGCGGCGGCCACGCCGATGCCGGGGACCATTTCGCCCCACACGTAGCCGATGGGGTCCTTGCCCTCGGGAATGTCGATGATCATGGGGTGCTCCTGTCGAGAGTGCCGGGGCGGAGGGGGATGTCGAGGGCGTCGTAGAGGCCGGGTGCGGCGGCGGTGAGCCAGTCGATGGCGTGCACCAATCTGCCCACGGCGGTGGCGTTTCCGCCCGCGGAGTGATTGCCGTCCTCATCGGTGGCCTGGAGGGTGAGCTCGATGCGCGGGCGGCCCTCGATGATGACGCGGTGGGCGCCGTCGCCGGTGGGCGGCAGCGGCCAGTCGGGGGCGCAGGAGGCGTGGATGCGGGTGACGTGCTCGATGACGATGCGGGGGCGGCCGGCGACTATGCCCTGCACTTCGAAGCGGATGGCGCCCTGGGTGCCCGCCTCGAATCTGCCCATGCGCTCGGTCTCGACGGTGTCGTCGAGGGGACGGCGTTCGACGACCTCCTGAATATCGTCGAGGTCCACGCCGAGTCCGCGGGCCAGCAGCCGAATCTGCCCGCCCCACACCATGGTCGGCACGGTCGGCAGGAGCATGGGCGGCTGGTAGTCCATGGGCTGGCCCATGCCGACCAGGTAGCGCACCGAGTCGGGCTGGTCGTAGGTGGTGTAGTCGAAGATCTCCTGGCAGCGGACCACGTCGACGTGGCTGCCCAGACCGCTCAGCAGCAGCGGCAGCACGTCATTGCCCCAGCCCGGGTCGATACCGGAGACGAACAGCGAACCGCCGCCCTCGGCAATGGCTTCCAGCACCTTGCCGCGGAGTTCGGCCGGGGCGCTGCGGTGGTCGTAGAGCGGGTACAGCGCGGGGGTGACCACCACGGCTCCGGCGCGAATCGCGCGCAGGATGTCGGCGAGCGCGTCGTCGGGACGGATGTCGCCGGAGGCGGCGTACACCACCGCGCGCGGTCCGGCGGCGAGGGTGGCGGCGATATCGTCGGTCGCCGCCACCCCCAATTCCGTCTCCAGTCCGGCCAATTCACCGGCGTCGCGGCCGACCTTGGCGGGGTTGTGCACGAGCACGCCGGACAGTTCGAGCGCCGGATGGGCCGCGACGGCGCGAATGGCGGCCCGGCCGACATTGCCGGTGCCCCAGACCACGGTGGAAATCATGGCCGGAGGGTAGCAATTGCTTGGTCCGTTCCGAGGCGATTTCCAGAACACGTTCCAGTTTTCTCGCGGCCGCCTCGGGAGCCGGGTTCAGCGTGAGGACATGGCCGACAAGCGCTGGTCGAGCACGGCCGCCCAATCGACATTGCCGAGGGCGTTGTAGTCCACGAACAGCACGTCGAAGACATCGCTGCCCTCGCTGATCCAGCCGCCCTTCTTGTCGGCCTCGAGAATGACGTCCATGCCCTCGGGCCGGGCGACGAAGGTGACCTCGAGCTGGTTGAGCCGCGGATACCGGTGCGCTGGACCGAATTCGATCTCCTGATAGAACGGCAGCTCCTGGCGGATGCCGCGCAGCTGCCCCCATTCCACATCGGCCGAGCGCAGCGGCAGGCCGAGGCGTTCGATGGCCTCGAGGATGACGTGCTGCGCGGGCAGCGCGCCGATGCCGAGCGGATCGCTGTCGCCCGCGTCCACCGCATTCTCGATCTCGACAATGGTGCGCACCGACACCACCGCGCCCGGCAGGTGGCGGCCGTTGTAGAAGGTGATCGGGGTTTCCAGCGGCGTGTACAGCGAGAACGGGATCTCGAAGGGCTCATTGGGGCCCAGCGTGAAGGCCCAGTGCACATCGGTGCGGCCGAAACCCCGATCGCCCTGCGACTCCTCGTCGGAATGCTCGAACTCGACGCGGGTGACGAATTCCAGTGCGACGCGGGCGATGTCCTGCGCGACCTTGCCGCCGCGCAAGCGAATGACGCCCTGCACCGTGCCGCCGGGCTGCACTCCCGGGGTGTGGAGTTCGGTCTCGACCTCGGCGCCGCCCACCCCGACGGACGCCAGCAACTTCTTGAACATGTCCCCCAGTGTGTCCGGTGATCGGCGAGAACGCTTCCCCGATCCGGCAACCCGTGATCGAATTCTCCGATGAGCAGCATCGAGGCGCTCGAGCAGATTCGCGCCCTGAAGTACCGTTACCTGCGTTCCCTGGATCTGAAGCTGTGGGACGAGTTCGCCGACACGCTGAGTGCGGACATCGTCGCCTCCTATGGATCGCCGTCCGGCGGCAGGCCGCTGGATTTCACCGGGCGCGACGAGGTCGTGGACTACATGAGCAAGAGCCTGGGCGGCAATATCATCACCGTGCACGTGGCCAACCACCCGGAGATCACCGTCGACGGCGAGACCGCCACCGGCAGTTGGTGTCTGGAGGACACGGTGATCGTCCCCGACTTCCGGGTCCTGATTCGCGGCGCCGCCTACTATCGCGACGAGTACCGCCGCGAGGACGGCGTCTGGCGGATCGCCCGCACCGGGTACGAGCGCATATACGAGTCCAGCATGTCCACCGAGGCCCTGCCCGGCTACACCCTCACCGCCAACCGCTGGGCTCCCGCGTAGCAGTCATCGAGTTGTAAACGTTTGTCGGTACCCCCCGCGATAGTGAGTTGCACGGCCGCGCAGCACTGTTCGGCCGCCGCATCTCATCTCGACAAACGCTAGGAAATCGATGCGCAAGATCCTCATCGGCATGGCCGGCGTCGCCTTCGCGACCCTCGCCACCGTCGCGCCGGCCGCCCCCGCGCAGGCCTACACCGGCTACTGGGGCGCCATGGCCGTCTCCGCCGACGGCGACCTCGGCTGGTCCTGGAACTACCAGTCCGAGAGCGCCGCCAATGACGCCGCCCTCGAAAAGTGCGGCTACGGCAGCTGTTCGGTCGTCACCACCTTCACCGACTGCGGTGCGGTGGCCTACTCCGAGTTCATGAACAAGTACACCGGCGGCTACGGCGCCACCCCGTACGAGGCCGAATCCGATGCCAAGTGGTACCACGACTCCTACCTCGTGAAGGAAGCCATCTGCAACGGCTGACCCTCGGATTCCCTTGTGCTCAGCGCTCGGCGGCCTCGACCAGCTTGCGAATCTTCTCGGCATTCGCCGGCGCGGCGGGGTTCTCCCAGAACGGTTCGGCGGACGCGTAAGGCGTGCCGTACACCGGGGTGTCGGGCTGGGTGCGCCGCTGTCGGCAAGGGAACCGATATCGACGGTGTCGTATCCGAGAGCGTCGATCAAGTGGGCGGCAGCGACTTTCGCGTCGCTGCCGTCCCCCGCGATGGGCAGGGCGGTCCGGTCGGCGGCGCCACCGGGCCATGCCCCCTGCCGACATCCGGCGGTGCGGTGATGTTCCCGGCGGGGCGCAGTTCGTTCTCGCGGCCGCCGACCACCGGCGGCCGCGAGAACTCGCCGGGTGGTCTCAGCCCAGGGTGATGGCGTCGAGGCGGGTGCGGAGGAATTCGGCGGAGATGACCGGCTGCAGGCCGTCGAGGCGGCCGATCGGCGGGGCGAGGGGGGTGACGCGGGCGTCGTGGTCGAGTTCGTAGAAGTAGATGAGGGATACGAGGTCTTCGTCGGGGGCGGATTCCTGGGGTGGGAGGACGCGGTGGCGGCCGGCGGGCCAGCGTTGGCCGCTCCAATGCGCGAGGAGGTCACCGATGTTCACGGTGAGGGCCGACGGGTCGTAGGGGGCGTCTTCCCAGCCGCCTTCGTCGGTGAAGACCTGCAGGCCACCGGCCCCGGGTTCGCGGTCCAGGACGGTGACGGTGCCGAAATCGGTGTGCGGGCCGATGCGGAACTGGCCGGGTTCGGGCGCGCCCACGTGGGTGAGGGGTGGGTACCAGTTGATATTGCAGGTCCAGGTGGGGCGGGTGGCGAGGTCCCGGAAAGGGTTGTGCGGCAGGTCCAGTGCGGCGGCGAAGAGGGCCAGCAATTCATCGGACAGCGTGCGCATGGCGTCGGTGTAGGCGGTGGCGAGGTCGCGGAGTTCGGAGATCTCCCGGGGCCAGACATTGTTCAGGAACCAGACGTCGTCGACGGCCGGATCGCCGGTGGGGGTGTCCGCGCCGAGGGCGAAGGTCTCCTTGAGATCCGGCGGGGTTTCGGTGCCTTCGGCATAGCCGTTGGCCTCCATGCCGGGGCCGATCCAGCCGCGTCCGCCCACCGAGACCGCGTAGCGCTGTTTCACCTGCTCGGGGAGGGCGAAGAAGCGGCGGGCGGCGGCGCGCAGGGCGGCCGGAAGTCCTTCGGGCACACCGTGTCCGCGCACCAGCAGGAAGCCGGCGCGCTGCATGCCCGCGTCGACCTCGCGGAGCACGGCGGCGGCCGGGTCGCCGCCGGCGCGCCAGCGGTCGAGGTCGATGGTGGCGATGGCGGTCACTCGGCTACTCCTATGTCCTCGTGCCAGAGGTCCGGGCGGTCGGCGATGAAGCGGGTCATCAGGTCGATGCAGGCCGCGTCGTCGAGCACGGTGATGGAAACCCCGTGTGCGGCAAGCCAATCGTGGCCGCCGGTGAAGGTCTGGGCTTCGCCGACGATGACCGCGCCGATGCCGAACTGGCGGACCAGGCCGCTGCAGTACCAGCACGGCGACAGGGTGGTCACCATAATGGTGTCGCGGTAGTCGCGGCGGCGTCCGGCATTGCGGAAGGCGTCGGTTTCGGCGTGCAGGCTGGGGTCGTCCTGCTGGACGCGACGGTTGCGACCGCGGCCGAGCAGATTGCCCGCGCTGTCGAACAGGGCGGCGCCAATGGGGATGCCGCCTTCGTCCAGCCCGATCAGTGCTTCCTCATAGGCGGTGACCAGCAGTTCCGATGCCTTGATCATGCCGATCATGCTGCCACCGCCGCGCGCGATATCCGGGAACGCTCGAGGGTCCAGTAGATCGCGGCGGACAGCACGAAGCCGACGAAGAAGGTGATGTCGCCCAGTTCCGGCAGCTGCCGGGGGATCAGCCCGACGAACTTGTGCTGATTGGAGAACAGCAGCACCGACACGCCCAGGCCGATGCCGAAGGCCGCGACACCACTGTGGTTGACGTAGGTCCTGTCGTAGAGCAGGTGGGCGACGGGCCGGCCGCGGCGCAGGAACTGGTCGGTCAGCACCACGCCCAGCCAGGGGCCGATCCAGTAGGCGACGATGAGCAGGAAGGCCTCGTAGCTCGCGGCGGCGTCGGCCAGGGCCCACCAGGCGACCAGGAAGCCGATGCCGCCGAAGGCGACGCAGACCAGGGCGCGCTGGGTGTGCACCGGGAGTTTCACCCCCATGGTCACGAAAGCCATTGCGCCGGAATAGACATTGAGCGCATTGGCCGCCACCGCCCCGATCGCGATGGCCAGCAGCGCCAGATCCGCCAGCAGGCTCGGCAGGTTGCCGGTGAACACATCGGTGGGGCTGCCGGTCGCGGTGCTCGCTATGGTCGCCGACGCCGCGCCGAGCATGCTGAGCCACAGGCAGGAAATGAACAATCCGGCCGCCGCGTACAGCCCGGTCGCGGTCCTCGACACCGTGGACGGCAGATAGCGGGAGTAGTCCGCGGCGTAGGGATTCCAGCCCGCCGCATAGCCGAAGGCGGTGCCCACGGTCAGCAGGAAGCCGCCGAGGCCGCCCGCTCCCCCGGCGGGCGCGGCCGCGCCGAGCTCGGCCTCGCCGAAGATCGCGATGGTGCCGAGGACGAACACGACGGCCAAGAGCGGGAAGGCGATTCGCTCGAACGCCTGCACCAGGTTGTGGCCGAAGAACGCGAAGGCGGTCTGCGCCACCACGATCACCAGCAGCGCCGGCACCTTCGGCAGGCCCGTCAGGGTGTTGAGTGCGAAGGCCCCGCTGACGCTGTTGGTGGCGAACCATCCGACACCGCACATGACCGACATGAAGGCGGCGGGCAGCGCATTGCCGCGATAGCCGAAAGCCATGCGGCCCAGCACCATTTGCGGGACGCCGTGCAGCGGCCCGCGCGCGGAGAGCACGTAGTGCGCGGCCGCGCCGAGGCCGACACCGACCGCGAGACCCAGGCTCGCCTGCCAGAAGTTCATTCCGAAGGCGGTCACCGAGAGCACGCCGATGAAGATCGTCGCGAACTCCAGATTGGGAGACATCCACGTCCAGAACAGCTTTCGCGGCGTTCCGTGCCGGGCGGCCTCGGGAATGTACTCGTCACCGCCGGGCTCGATGGCGGCGACGCGATCGCCGTAGGCGACCTGGGACTCGTCGGTCAGTGCCACTGTTGTTTCCTCCCGCTATCTCTCGTGGGTTTCCTCGAGCACGGTGCGGCCCAGCAGCGCGTAGCGCGCCGGATCACTGCGCTTCAGGTACGTGGCGTAGCCGATCCCGGCGAGGGCGACGAGCGCCACCAGATACGGGGTCGCCTTCAGAATGAGCGAATCGGCCTCCGCGCCCGCGGCGGTATCCATATTGACCACCAGCAGCAGCACCACGCCGAGCATGGCGACGCCGCCGAGGAGCGGGGCCAGGAAGGTCTTGAACCAGTGCCGGGTCTCGGGATGGTTGGTGCGGAAGTAGTTCATGACCGCGAACGAGGTCACCGCCTGCACCACCAGGATGGCCATGGTGCCGAGCACCGCGAGCAGCGTGTACAGACCGGTGTAGGGATCCTTGCCCGCCAGCGCGAAGGCCAGCACCAGCACGGCGGCGATCCCGGTCTGTACCAGGCCCGCGATGTGCGGCGAACCGTGCTTGGGGTGGGTCCGGCCGACGGTCCTCTGCAGCCCCGGAATCACGCCTTCGCGGCCGAGTGCGTAGAGGTAGCGGGAGGCGCAGTTGTGGAAGGCCATACCGCAGGCCAGCGAGCCGGTGATCATCAGCCACTGCATGGTGGTGACCGCCCAGTGCCCGACATAGGTCTCGGTGGGCGCGAAGAAGACGTTCATCGGATTGGCCGAGGCGGCGTACTCCAGCGCCGTGTCCCGGCCGGTGCCGGAGATGGCCATCCAGGACACGAATACGTAGAACGCGCCGACGCCGAGCACGGCGATCATGGTGGCGCGCGGGATGATCCGCTTGGGGTCCTTGGATTCCTCGCCGTACATGGCGGTCGATTCGAAGCCGACCCAGGACCAGAAGGCGAAGAACAGTCCCAGTCCCGCGGAGGCCGCGCCGCTGAAGGCGTTCACCGGGTTGATCGGTTCCAGGGAGATGCCCTCGGGACCGCCGCCGTGGAACAGCACCGACACCGCCATGATGGCCAGCACGATCACCTCGGTCACCAGCAGGCCGATCAGCACCCGTTCGGCCACGGCCACGCCGAACCAGGTGCTGAAGGCGTTGATGGCCAGCATCAGTATCGCGAAGATCCACCACGGGATGTCGACGCCGGCTTGGTCCAGCACCGTGGTCTGCGCGAAATAGGAGAAGATGCCGATGATCGACGGCTCGAACACGATGTACGCGAAGGTGGCCAGCAGGCCCGCCGCCAGCCCGGCGGTGCGGCCGAGGCCGAAGGAGATGAACCCGTAGAACGCGCCCGTGGCGGTGATGTGTTTCGACATGGTGGTGAAGCCGACGGAGAAGATCGCCAGCACCACCATGGCGATGAGAAAGGCCGCGGGCGTTCCGATTCCACTGCCCGCCGACATCATGAACGGCACATTGCCCGTCATGGCCGTGATCGGCGCGGCCGTCGCCACGGCCATGAACACCACGCCGAGCAATCCGACGACATTGGGTTTGAGTCGTGAGACCGCGCCCGTCGTCTCGGTTCCGCTCGAAAGTACGGGTGGCGTACTCGCTTCCATCTGTGTAGCTCCTCATCCCGGTCGCATGACCGTGTGAGGGATTGTGCGGGCGAGTTTGTTGCGCGGATATGAAACCGAGTTACCAGCGGAAATCAATACTGTGACTCAAGTCACAAACCTTACAGGCTAGATGATTCACCTTCCGCGACTTTACGGTTCGTCGATGGACAACGCCTTCGCCCGTGCGATGTGGCGGGCGCTCGAGCCCCTGCACGCCGTCACCTATTTCGCCCCGGAATGCCGCGCCGCCAATAAGGCCGTCGGCCTGCGCGGCTATTGGATGGGCTACTTCGGCGCCCGCTCCGCCCCCTTCGGCCCGGTCGGTCCCAGCGTCGTGGAAGCCACCTTCTACAACTTCCACCCGGCCATGATCCGCCGCGCCATCCCCGACGCCTGGTCCTTCGCCACCCCGGAGGCCATCCTCGAAACCCGCCGCACCGCCGCGGCTTCGGTGCTGCGCACCCTCGTCCCCGGCCTGGCCGACCTCGCCGAGCAGACCCTCCCCCGCCTCCAGCAGTCGATCGACCGGGCCTCCGCCTCCGGCCGTCCCCTCTTCGCCGCCAACCGCGACCTCCCCACCCCCGGCGATCCGGCCCAGGCTTTCTGGCAGGCCGTCACCACCCTGCGCGAACACCGCGGCGACGGCCACATCGCCTGCCTCCTGGCCGAAGGCATCGACGGCTGCGAAGCCCACGTCCTGTTCATGGCCTTCTCCGGCGGCCCCGCCTCCTTCTGGCTGGAGAACCGCGGCTTCACCGAATCCGACTGGGCCGCGGCCCGTTCCCGCCTGGAATCCCGCAACCTCCTCACCGGCGACCAGCTCACCGACGAGGGCCGCGCCCTGCGCACCCACATCGAATCCCGCACCGACGCCCTCGCCGCCGCGCCCTACCGCGACATCCCGAACATCGAGTCCGTCCTCACCCTGCTCACCCCGGCCGCCAAGGCGATCGCCCACAGCGGCACGGTCCCCTACCCCAACCCCATGGGCGCCGACCCGGCCTGATCCCCTCGCGCGCAGCAGAGACTACGCCGGCCAATCGAATCCCCTTGTCCGTCAAGAGGGTTCGATGTCGATCGCGGTAGCGGAGCGAGTCCGGGATCGGGCCGATTGCGATGTCATCCCTGAGCGCCCCCGGTGTCGTGACCTATTTGGTCTGATGTGCCCGTTGTCAGTCGGGCGAAACCGTGAGGTCGCGGATCAGCAGGGCGGTGTGCAGCGAGGTGCGGGTTTCGCCATTGTCCAGGTCCACGTCGAGGATTCGCTCGATGCGGGAGAGGCGGTCGTAGAGGGTGGGCCGGGAGATGTTGAGGCGCTTGGCCAACTCGGTCTTATTGCCCGCCAGGTCCAGGAATTGGCGGAGGGTGCGGGTCAGGTCGGTGGCTTGGCGGATGTCGTGGCGGAGCAATGCGCTCAACTCCGTCTCGGCGAATCGCTGCACGCCCGGCTCGTCGCGGATCAGGGAGAGCAGGCCGCGCAGGCGGACGTCGCCGCTGCGGTAGAAGGCGCGGGGGGCCGAGGTCGGCAGGGAGAGCGCCACTTCGGCGACATGCGCCGCCTGGGCGAGCTCCCGGGCGGTGTCGAGCAGGGAATCGGATTCGGAGCCCGCGCCGAGGACGGCGCGGTCTATGCCCGCCACGCGGCGGATTTCGGCGAGCATGGTGGTGCACACCGCGGTGAGCAGATCGTCCAGGTCGCCGGTGCGGGAGACGGCGAGGATGAGGATCACGCGATTGCCGTGATCGGGGGCGGCCAGGGCCGTCGCCTTGGCGAGCGCGACACCGTGCAGGGCCGCGTCGAGAATGGCGGCGGTGCGGCGCTGGTGGGCGACGGGATCGGATTCGGTTGCGGCGGAGACGGCTATGGCCAGGGGGACGTAGCGGGCGCGGCGGGACAGGCCCAGGGTGGCGGCCAGGGCGACGGCATCGCGCTCGTCGGTCAGACGACCGGTGATCATATCGTCGATGAGGCCGGTCTGGGCCTGGCGGTGCAGGCCGAAGCGGTCGCGCTCGATCATGCGGTGCAGGGTCAGGGTCTGCGCGGCGCGCTCCAGGACCATGCGGGCGCGGGCATTGGGGACGCGGCTGGACCGCAGGATGAGCCGGCCCCAGCGTTGGGTGTGCGGGCCCACGGGGACCACGTTCGCATCGTGATCGGGCAGCAGGCGGGAGGTGGATTCCCAATGGTCGAGCAGGGTGGAGGTGGCGGTGTGGCGGGCCGTCAGCGCCAGGACGCGGTGGGTGAGGTCCTCCAGGACGACCGAGGCGTCGAGCATGCCCGCGGCGGTCTTGACGATTTCGGCGAGGGAGGCGCGGCGCACGCTCAGTGCCGTGAAAGTCTCGTGGACGGTGCGGGCGAATTCCAGTTCGGCGTACTGGTCGGCCACGATCACCCGGTGCACGGCCTCGGTGACCTCGACGAAGCGGACGATCCGGTGCAGCGCGACAATCGGCAGCCCGAGCCGGTCGGCGGTCTCGCCGATGATCGGCGGCAGTTCCTTCAGA
Organism: Nocardia sp. IFM 10818; assembly: GCF_054655275.1. NCBI lineage: Bacteria > Bacillati > Actinomycetota > Actinomycetes > Mycobacteriales > Nocardiaceae > Nocardia > Nocardia sp. IFM 10818. The sequence continues at coordinate 2,662,785 of NZ_BAAHJH010000001.1, read as the reverse complement.
TAGGTGCCCAGCTCCACCACCAGGCCCGAAACACCGGCCAGGGACAGCGATTCCAGATATTCGACGCCGGCCGCGTCGCTACCGGCCAGGGCTTGGCCGGTGGTCAGGATCAATTCCCGGCCGACCAGCAGTTTCGCGACATCCGGCAATTCGCTGACGTGCACCCACCGCACCGGCCGGTCCAGGGACCCGCCGCCGATCACTTCCGGCTGCCCGGCGCGCACCACCGGCATCGCCAGGACATCAGCGACTGAGAGGAGCACCGACGAATCGTAATACGAAATGCGGAATCGCGTACAGATCGTCGGGAGGCTGATCGGCGGTCATGGTGCAGAGTTGAAGCCGGGCCACCGTAGTCCCCGCCGGGCGGGGCGCGGAACCGTCCTCCCTCCGAGGCCCGTCCCAGTCGTGCCGGCGACCGGGGCGGGCCCCTTGCGCATATGCAGGTCCATCCATCGAATCGAGGAGATATGCAGACCATCGCACACTGGCTCGACGGCAAACCCTTCGCCGGAACCAGCGAGGCCAATGCGCCCGTGACCAATCCCGCCACCGGCGTGGTGACCGGACACGTCACGCTGGCCAATGTCGCCGACGTGCGCACGGTGGTCGAGGCGGCCGCCGCGGCGTTCCCGGAGTGGCGGGATGCCTCCCTCGCCAAGCGCACCCAGGTGCTGTTCAAGTTCCGGGAGCTGCTCAATGCCCGCAAGGAGGAATTGGCCGCGATCATCACCTCCGAGCACGGCAAGGTGCTCGCGGACGCGCTCGGCGAGGTGACGCGCGGGCTGGAGATCGTCGAATTCGCCTGCGGCATCCCGCATCTGCTCAAGGGCGGGTACACCGAGAACGCCTCCACCAAGGTGGACATCTTCTCCATCCAGCAGCCGCTGGGGCCGGTGGCGATCATCTCGCCGTTCAACTTCCCGGCCATGGTGCCCATGTGGTTCTTCCCGGTCGCCATTGCCGCGGGCAATACGGTGGTGCTGAAGCCGAGCGAGAAGGATCCCTCGGCGTCGCTGTGGATCGCGGAGCTGTGGGCCGAGGCCGGGCTGCCCGACGGTGTGTTCAATGTGGTGCAGGGCGATAAGGTCGCCGTGGACGAGTTGCTGGAAAACCCCGGCATCAAGGCGGTTTCGTTCGTCGGCTCGACCCCGATCGCCAAGTACGTCTACGAGAACGGCACCAAGCACGGCAAGCGCGTGCAGGCCCTGGGCGGAGCCAAGAACCACATGGTGGTGCTGCCCGACGCCGATCTCGACCTCGCCGCCGACGCCGCGGTGAACGCGGGCTTCGGCTCCGCGGGCGAGCGCTGCATGGCCATCAGCGCGCTGGTGGCGGTCGGCCCCATCGCCGATGACCTGGTCGCCCGGATCACCGAGCGCGCCAAGACCATTCGCACCGGCGACGGCACCCGCGGCACCGATATGGGACCGCTGGTGACCGAGGCCCATCGCGACAAGGTGGCCTCCTACGTCGCGGCCGGTGAATCCGCCGGAGCCACCGTCGTTCTCGACGGACGCGGCATCCAGGCCGATGGCGCGGAGGACGGATTCTGGCTCGGCCCCACCATTCTCGACAATGTCACCCCCGAGATGAGCGTCTACACCGACGAGATCTTCGGCCCCGTCCTGTCGGTGGTGCGGGTGGAGACCTACGACGAGGCGCTGGCCCTCATCAACGGCAACCCCTACGGCAACGGCACCGCCCTGTTCACCAATGACGGCGGCGCGGCCCGGCGCTTCCACAATGAGGTCGAGGTCGGCATGGTCGGCATCAACGTCCCCATTCCGGTGCCCATGGCCTACTACAGTTTCGGCGGCTGGAAGAACTCGCTCTTCGGTGATTCGCATGCGCACGGCACCGATGGCGTGCACTTCTTCACCCGCACCAAGGCCGTCACCACCCGCTGGCTCGATCCCAGCCACGGCGGGCTGAATCTCGGCTTCCCGCAGAACCACTGAGAAGGACACTGCGATGACTCTCCCGAACGGACTCGATCCGGAGGCCGCCCGCGCCGCGGCGGCGCGCACCTACGAGCTGGATCGCAAGCACGTCTTCCACTCCTGGTCGGCGCAGGCCGCGCTGAAACCCATGGTGGTGAGCGCCGCGCAGGGCTCGTATGTGTGGGACGGCGACGGCAACCGCCTGCTGGACTTCTCCTCGCAGCTGGTGAACACCAATATCGGGCATCAGCATCCGAAGGTGGTCGCGGCCATCCAGGAGCAGGCGGCCAAGCTGTGCACCATCGCCCCGCAGCACGCCAATGACGCGCGCTCGGAGGCGGCGCGGCTGATCGCCGAGCGCACGCCGGGCGAGCTGAACCGCATCTTCTTCACCAATGGCGGCGCGGACGCGGTCGAGCACGCGGTGCGCATGGCGCGATTGCACACCGGGCGCTACAAGGTGCTGGCCCGGTACCGCTCGTATCACGGCGGCACCGAGACGGCGGTCAACCTGACCGGCGATCCGCGGCGCTGGCCCAATGATCACGGCAATGCGGGCATCGTGCACTTCTTCGGGCCGTTCCTGTATCGCTCGCAGTTCCATGCGAGCACCGAGGCCGAGGAGACGCAGCGGGCGCTCGAGCACCTCGAGCAGACCATCGCCTTCGAGGGGCCGAGCACCATCGCGGCCATCATCCTCGAATCCGTGCCGGGTACGGCCGGAATCATGGTTCCCCCGCCGGGATACCTGGCGGGCGTGCGGGAGTTGTGCGACCGCTACGGCATCGTCCTCATCGCCGATGAGGTGATGGCGGGCTTCGGCCGCACCGGAAAGTGGTTCGCCATCCAGCATTTCGATGTGGCGCCGGATCTGCTCACCTTCGCCAAGGGCGTGAACTCCGGATATGTGCCGCTGGGCGGCGTCGCCATCGCACCGCATATCGCGGCGACCTTCGACGATCGCGCCTATCCGGGCGGGCTCACCTACTCCGGGCATCCCCTGGCCACGGCCGCGGCGGTGGCGACCATCACTGCCATGACCGAGGAACGCATTGTCGAGAACGCCGCCGAGATGGGCGAGCGGGTGCTCGGCCCGGCGCTGCGGGAGCTGGCCGATCGGCATCCCTGCATCGGCGAGGTGCGCGGGCTCGGCGTGTTCTGGGCCCTGGAGCTGGTGCGCGACCGGGAGACCCGGGAACCGCTGGCTCCCTATGGCGGCACCAGTCAGGCCATGGCCGAGACCATTGCCGCCGCCAAGGCCGCGGGCCTGCTGCTGTTCGTCAATTTCAACCGGGTGCACGTCGTCCCGCCGTGCACCATCTCCGAGGCGGAGGCCAAGGAGGGTCTGGCCATCCTGGACCAGGCGCTGTCGGTCGCCGACTCGCATCTGGGCTGAACACGATCGCATCCCGCCGCCGTCCCGCTCGGCGGGATAGCGGCGGATTTGCCCGTACCGGATGCGGAATCGGGCAAAGAGTGCGAACGTGTGGTGGCTGCTCGGTGACCACGACATGAATCAAGGAGCGCAGTGAGTCAGCAGGAACTCCAGTACATCGGCGGTGCGCGCCGGCCCGGGTCGGATGAGCCGCTGTCCGTTACCGCGCCCGCCACCGGCGAGGTCATCGCCACCGGCACGGGCGCGAGCGCCGCGGATGTCGACGCGGCCGTGGCCGCCGCCAAGGCCGCCTTCCCGGAATGGGCGGGCAGGACGCCGGGCGAGCGCTCGGACATCATGCACGCCTGGGTGCGCGTACTGCGCGAGCGCGCCGGTGAGCTGGCCGCCGTGGAAAGCGTCAACGCGGGCAAGCCGATTCGGCTGGCCCAGGAATTCGATGTGCCCGGCGCCATCGACAACACCGCGTTCTTCGCGGGGGCGGCACGGCAGCTGGAGGGCAAGTCGGCGGCGGAGTACTCCGGCGACCACACCTCGATGATTCGCCGCGAACCGCTCGGCGTGATCGGGTCCATCTCGCCGTGGAACTACCCGCTGCAGATGGCGGCGTGGAAGATCCTGCCCGCGGTGGCGGCGGGAAACACCATTGTGCTCAAGCCTTCCGAGCTGACGCCGCTCACCTCGCTGCTGTTCGCGGAGGCCGCGACGGCGGCGGGCGTGCCCGCGGGCGTCATCAATGTGGTCACCGGCGTCGGGCCGGTCGCGGGGCAGGCGCTGGTCGAGCATCCCGATGTCGCCATGGTGTCCTTCACCGGATCGACCGCGGTCGGCCGGCAGGTCGCCGCGACCGCGGCGGGCTCGGTCAAGCGCGTGCATCTGGAACTCGGCGGTAAAGCGCCGTTCGTGGTATTCGACGACGCCGATCTCGAGGCCGCCGCCCGGGGCGCGGTCGCCGGCGCTTTGATCAATGTCGGCCAGGATTGCACCGCGGCCACGCGCGCGTATGTGCAGCGGCCATTGTTCGACGAATTCGTCGGGCGGGTCGCCGATCTCATGGATCGGGTGACGCTCGGGCCGGTCGAGGATCCGGAAACCGATATGGGACCGCTCATTACGCGCAAGCATCGCGACAAAGTGATCGGCATGGTCGATCGCGCCCGCGACGCCGGTGCGAAAGTCGTTCGCGGCGGCCGCATTCCCGAGCACACGCACGAGGGCGGCGCATACTATGAGCCCACCTTGATTACCGGCGCCGCGCAGGATTCGGAAATCGTGCAGCAGGAAGTCTTCGGTCCGGTGCTGGTGGTGCTGCCATTCGATACCGATGATGAGGCCATCGCACTCGCCAATGACACCGCCTACGGTCTGGCCGCCTCGGCCTGGTCGACCAATGTGTACCGCACGCAGCGCGCGAGCCGCGAGATCCAGGCCGGATGCGTGTGGATCAACGACCATATTCCGATCATCAGCGAAATGCCGCACGGCGGATACAAGGCGTCGGGTTTCGGAAAAGACATGTCTGCCTACGCATTCGACGAGTACACCAATATCAAGCATGTGATGTCGGATATCACCGCGGCCGCGCACAAGCCGTGGCACGACGTGATCTTTCGCGCCGAGTAAGAGGACGGATCGTCCACAACCGAATACAGACCGCCGTGGGGGTGGGTCGCCGAATCGCTCGGCACCCGCCCTCACCGGCATGCCCGCAGCAGAAATCACGCTCCACAACTGAATTCGTTGCGTAACAGGGATTTTTCAATGGAATCGCTTGCGCAGAAACCAGACTATGGGAATATCTTCCCAACGCCGCAGCACCGCTGCGCACTTCGGAATCTCGTTTGGTGAAGGTGCCACCCCATGAACAAGTCCCCGGACTCCCTGCCTCCCCAATTGCACGGCATACTCGGCGCCCGGCCCACCCGCCGCGGCCTGTTCCGCGGCGGCGCACTGCTCGCGGCCGCCGGCGCGCTCACCGCCTGCGGCACCAAGGGTTCGTCCAATACCGGCGCCGACGCCTGCACCGCCCCGACCGACACCTCAGCGACCGATAAGACCCTCAACTTCTCCAACTGGCCGGGCTACCTCGACGAGGATCCCGGCAATGCCGAAGTGCACCCCACCATGGCGGAATTCACCGCCAAGACCGGCATCTCGGTGGAATACGTGGCCGATGTCAATGACAACAACGAGTTCTGGGGCAAGGTCAGCGCACAGCTCACCGCCTGCCAGTCCATCGGCCGCGACATCATGGTGCTGTCGGATTCCACCGCGGTGAAGGTGGTGCGGCAGGGTTACACCCAGAAGTACGAGCTGTCGAAGATGCCGAACTTCAGCAAGAACCTCGCGCCCATGCTGCGCACGACCGAGATCGATCCGGACAACGATCGCATGGTGCCGTGGCAGTCCGGTCTGGTCGGCATCGGGGTGAACACCAATGTCACCGGTGAGGTGCGCACCATCGACGAACTGCTCACCCGGCCCGATCTCAAAGGCAAGGTGGTCTGCCTGACCGAGATGCCCGACACCATGGGCCTGATGCTGCATTCGCTCGGTAAGAGCGCCGCCAAGTTCAGCGACGACGACTTCGACAATGCCCTGGCCAAACTGCAGAAGGCGGTGCAGTCCGGGCATATTCGCAAGTTCACCGGCAACGAGTACGTGCAGGATCTGGTGAAGGGCGATATCGCGGCCTGTATGGCGTGGTCCGGCGATGTCATCCAGCTGACCGCCAAGGACGAGAAGATCAAGTTCATCAGCCCGGACGAGGGGGCCATGCTCTACTCCGACGAGGCGCTCATCCCCATCACCTCGGCCAAGGCCGGCAATGCGATGAAACTGCTGGACTACTACTACGATCCGGCGGTCGCGGCGCGGCTGTCGGCCTTCGTCAACTATGTGTGCCCGGTGGCCGGCGCGCAGGAGGAGATGGCCAAGTTCGATCCGGAGCTGGCCAAGAACGAGCTCATCTTCCCCAGCGTGGAGACCCAGCGGAAGCTGGAGGTCTTCATGCTGCTGGACGAGGCCAAGGACAAGGACTACCAGTCCAAGTTCCAGGCCGTCACGGGGGCGTGAGGGTGACTGCTCGAGACCTCCATATCGAGGGCGTGACAAAGAGTTTCGGCGATTTCACCGCCGTGTGCGAGCTGGATCTCACCATTCCCGACGGGTCGTTCTTCGCGATCATCGGGGCCTCCGGCTGCGGAAAGACCACGACGCTGCGCATGATCGCCGGGCTGGAGGAGCCGACCACAGGGCGAATCAAGCTGGGCGACACCGATATCACACCGCTGCGGCCGTATCGGCGGCCGATCAATACCGTGTTCCAGAGCTATGCGCTGTTTCCGCACATGACCGTCGAGGACAATGTCGGTTACGGGCTGCGGCGCAAGGGCGTCGGCAAGGCACAGGCGCGCACCCAGGCCGCGCAGATGCTGAAGCTGGTGCAGCTGGAGGGTTTCGGGTCGCGCAAGCCCGCGCAGCTGTCCGGCGGGCAGCAGCAGCGGGTGGCGCTGGCCCGCGCGCTGGTCAACCATCCCGAGGTGCTGCTGCTCGACGAACCGCTGGGCGCACTCGATCTCAAGCTGCGGCGGCAGATGCAGCTCGAGCTCAAGCGATTGCAGACCGAGGTCGGCACCACCTTCGTGCACATCACCCATGATCAGGAAGAGGCCATGAGCATGGCCGATACCGTCGCGGTGATGAACGGCGGGTGCCTGGAGCAATCCGGTGCGCCGCAGGAGATCTACGACTATCCGGCGACCGCTTTCGTGGCCAACTTCCTGGGGCAGACCAATCTCATCGAAGCCACGGTCACCGGCAGCGGCGACTGCGTGACCGTGGACGCGCACGGGCAGCGGCTGGCCGTGCCGGTCGAGCGCAGCCGGGTCACCTCGGGCGCGGCGCTGGTCGGCATCCGGCCCGAAAAGCTGTACATCGCAGCCGATCCCGAGAAGGTGCCCGCGGCGCACACCAGCATTGCCGGCACCGTCACCGATGCCATCTTCCTGGGTGTGTCGACGCAGTATCTGGTCAAGGCGGAGTGGGGTCAGGAGCTGACCGCGCTGGTGCCCAATGCCGGTCCCGCGGCCACCATCCGGCCGAATTCGCCGGTGGCGGTGCACTGGCATCCCGATCACGCCTTCCTGCTGGGACGGTCGTGATATGCCTGCCCTGTTACCCACCGCGGCCACCGAGGTCGCCGCACCGCGCGTGAAACGCGGGCGCACACCGTATCTGCTGCTCGCGCCCGGCATGCTGTTCCTGCTGGTGTTCTTCGCGGTGCCGACGGTGCAGCTGCTGGCGGCCAGCATGTACGACCGGACCGGATCCATCGAATCCGGTTACGCGCAGACGTTCTCGATCGACAACTTCTCCTTCGCGTGGGAGCTGTACCACCCGCAGATCCTGCGGTCGCTGGGATATTCGCTGATCTGCACCGTGCTGTGTCTGCTGCTCGGATATCCGCTCGCCTACGCCATCGCCTTGAAGGGCGGGCGGTGGAAGAACCTCATGCTGCTGGCCGTCATCGCGCCGTTCTTCACCAGCTTCCTGGTGCGGACCTTCGCGTGGAAGGCGATCCTCGCCGATACCGGTGAAGTGGTGGGGTTCCTCAAGGCCATTCACCTGCTCGACGCGGACGGGCGGCTGCTGGCCACGCCCATCGCGGTGATCGCTGGACTGGTCTACAACTTCCTGCCGTTCATGGTGCTGCCGCTCTACGCCAGCCTGGAGAAGCTGGACCCGCGGCTGCTGGAGGCCTCCGCCGATCTGGCGCACGGGCCGGTGCGGACGTTCTGGCGGGTGACCCTGCCGCTGTCCATGCCCGGCGTGGTCGCCGGAACACTGCTGACCTTCGTGCCCGCCATGGGCGATTACGTCAATGCGCAACTGCTGGGCAACACGAATACCACCATGATCGGCAATGTCATTCAGTCGCGTCTGCTGGTGGTGAAGGACATTCCTGTCGGCTCCGCGCTGTCGGTCATGCTGATGCTCTCGATTCTCGTGCTGGTGGTGCTCTATCTGCGCAAGACCGATACCGATGAGGTGGTGTAGATGTCCCAACTCTCGGGACTCTCCGAGGCTTCGCCCCGGAAACCCCGGACCCGGACCCGGCCCCGGCCCCGGCGAATCGCGCAGTGGCTGCGCGCGAATTGGGTGCTGCTGCTCGGCTTTCTGATCCTCGGATACCTGCTCGCGCCGATCGCGGTCGTGCTGCTGCTGTCGTTCAATCAGCCCGGCAGCCGCAATACCACCTATGTTCTCGACTTCGACGACTTCCACTTCACGCTGCACAACTGGACCGATATGTTCGGCCCCGCCGGATTGCGTGACGCGCTGCTCATGAGCCTGCTCATCGCCACGCTCGCGGCGCTGGTCGCCACCGCGCTGGGCACCGGAATCGCGTTCGCGCTGGCGCGTTATCGCTTCCGCGCGCGCTCCACGGTGCAGGCGCTCATCTTCCTGCCGATGGCCACTCCCGAGATCGTCATGGGCTCATCGCTGCTGACACTCTTCATCGGATTGGGCATTCCGCTCGGGTTTTGGGCTATTCTCATCGCACACGTCATGTTCTGCTTATCGTTCGTCGTAGTCACCGTGAAGGCGCGATTGGCCGGGCTCGACCCGAGGCTGCAGGAGGCGGCCATGGATCTCTACGCGACGCCGTTCCAGGCGTTCCGATCCGTGGTGCTGCCCCTGGTCTGGCCGGGCATCCTGGCAGGCGCCCTCCTGGCGTTCTCGCTGTCCTTCGACGACTTCGTGGTCACAAACTTCACCGCCGGCACCGAACAGACCTTCCCCATGTATGTCTGGGGTATCAACCTGCGTGGCATTCCGCCGCAGGTCAATGCGGTCGCCAGTGCCACCTTCCTGATTTCGCTGGTCTTCGTCATCGCCGGGCAGCTGCGCATGCGCCGCCGCTCCGACGATCGCGCCGCCACCAGCTGACCCTTCCGCGAGCCGCCGGTCGATCCTCCCTGTTCCGGGAGTGATCACCGGCGGCTTTCGCGCACCCGGGAGATGAAAACACCCCCCATGGAGCCAACGCACACCGTTGTTGGGCTCGGCGGCCGGACCGCCGGGCAAGAGAGAAGGAGTTGATCGGCCATGCAGGCCAAAGCGAGCAAACTGTGGGCGTCGGCACTGTCTGAAGCAGCGCCGACGCCGTACTGGACCGACCGGCCGGACCGGCCTGCGCCCACGGAGCCGCTGACCACCGCCACCGACGCCGATCTGGCCGTCATCGGCGGCGGCTACAGCGGGCTCTGGACGGCATTGATCGCCAAGGAAAGAAATCCGGGCACCGATGTGGTGCTCGTCGAATCCGCCATGTGCGGGCACGCGGCCTCCGGCCGCAATGGCGGCTTCTGCGCCGCCAGCCTCACCCACGGGCTCGCCAATGGCATGGACCGCTTCCCCGACGAGATCGACGATCTCGAACGCATGGGGCGGGAGAACCTCGACGCCATCGAGGCCGCCATTCGCCGCTACGGCATCGACTGCGACTTCGAGCGCACCGGGGAACTGGAGGTCGCCACCGAACCGCATCAGCTCGAATGGCTGCGGGAGAGCCATGACGCGGCGGTCGCGCTCGGCTATCGCAGTGAATTGCTCAGCGCCGCAGAGGTGCAGAACCTGGTGCACTCCCCCACCTATCTGGGCGGGTGGTGGGATCGCGACGGCGTCGCCATGCTCGACCCGGCCCGGCTGGCCTGGGGATTGCGCCGCGCCTGCCTGGAACTGGGCGTGCGCATCTACGAAGGCACGCCCGTGCAGCGCATTTCGAAGTCGAACGGCAAGCTGACCATGCACACGCCGCACGGCGAAGTGCGGGCGCCGCGAGTCGCCCTGTGCACCAGCGCCTTCCAGGGGCCGCTGGCCAAGGTGTCGCGACACGTGGTGCCGGTCTACGACTATGCGCTCATGACCGAGCCGCTGACCGAGGAGCAGCTGGAATCGATCGGCTGGGGCCGCCACCGCATGGGGTTGGGCGACGCCTCCTACCAGTTCCACTACTACCGGCTGACCAGCGACAACCGCATTCTGTTCGGCGGCTATGACGCGATCTACCACTTCGGCGGCAAAATCGCCCCCGACCTGGAGTACAACGAGGAAACCTTCGAAAGACTCTCCGAACACTTCTTCCAGACCTTCCCGCAATTGGACGGTCTGCGCTTCACCCACCGCTGGGGCGGCATCATCGACACCTGCGGGCGGTTCTGCGCCTTCTTCGGCTCCGCCTACAAGGGCCGGCTGGTCTACGCCGCGGGCTACACCGGGCTCGGTGTGGGCGCGACCCGCTTCGGCGCGGAGGTCATGCTCGACAAGTTGTACGGGCTCGATACCGAGCGCACCCGGCTGCGCATGGTGCGCTCCCGGCCGCTGCCCATGCCGCCGGAGCCGTTCCGTTCGGTCGGCATCAATCTCACCCGCTGGTCACTGGCGCGGGCCGATGCGCATCAGGGGCGTCGCAATCTGTGGCTGAAGGCCATGGACGCCACCGGATTGGGGTTCGACAGCTGAGTGCGACGGCCCGGCTCCCGTGCGGAGCCGGGCCGTCCGGCTCATCGGCGAGACCGTCTCGCAATTGTCTCAAAAATAGTTCTATTCGGCCGGTGCGGCGAGGTGCCGGTACACGGTGGCGCGGGATACGCCCAGTTCGGCGGCGATTCGATCCATGGAGTAGTCGCCGGAATCCCGCATGCGGCGCGCCGAGGCGACCATGGCCGCGGACATGGCGCCCGGGCGGCCGCGACCGGACGGCCTGGCGGGAGCCTCGCGCGGCTCCACCCTGATGCGCGATTCATCTTCCGGGGGAACGGTTCCCAGCAGGCGGGCGACCCCCTCGAGAATCGCCGGACGCAGCTCGGCCAAGGGCCGGTCGGCGTAGATCATGACCGGATCGCCCAGCGCCGCGAAGACCTGCGCGGCCCGCACCTGCGCGGCGAAGTCCGGATCCGGCCCGGCAATCAATTCCTGTGCGCTCAGCGCGATCTCGCGCATCCGCGCGAAGGTCGCCGAGTTGGCGGACAAGGCCTGGTCGCGCATCTGCATGCGCATCAGCTGCCGGTGCGCGAGCCAGGCGTCGACCAGCCCCTCGATGGCCGCCCAGCACCGCGCCCGCGGATCCGCGACCAGGCGCGCGGCTTCCACCGCCGCCTTCGACTCCACCAGCAGCGGCTCGACCAGCGCGGCCGCGATATCGGCCTTGCTCGGGAAGTGATAGAGCACGGCCGTTTTCGTCAGCCCCACCCCTTCGGCGATCTCGCGCACGGACACCGGGTAGTACCCGCGCTCGGCGAACAGCTCGAGCGCGGTCCGCAGTATTCGACTGCGCGGATCATCGGTCACGAGACGAATCCTAACCGTTGACTGACCACCGGTCAGTACCGTACCGTCGCGACTGACCAGTGGTCAGCATTTTTGAGACGGGATGTCATCATGCAGAACGCGCGAATTCTGATTTCCGGGGCGGGCATCGCAGGCCAGACGCTGGCGTATTGGCTTGCCCGCCACGGCTTCCGGCCCACCGTTGTGGAACGGGCGCCGCACCTCCCCCGCGGCGGCCAGGGCGTCGATATCCGGGACCAAGCCGTCGAGGTGGCCGAACGCATGGGCATCCTGTCCCGGGCCCGCGCCGCCGCGACCGATACCGCCGGCCTGCGCTACGTGAACGCCGCGGGCCGCGAGGTGGCCCGCGTCGACATGCGCCGCATCCAGCAGAAGTTCAACAGCGCCGATGTCGAGATCCTGCGCGGCGACCTGGTGCGCATCCTGCACGATGTCACCTCCGGCGAGGCCGAATACCTGTTCGGCGATACCATCACCGCCCTGCACCAGGATCCCGGCGGCGTCACCGTCGACTTCGACCACACCCCCGCCCGCCGCTTCGACCTGGTGATCGGCGCGGACGGCCTGCACTCCATCGTCCGCCGCCTCGCCTTCGGCCCCGAATCCGATTTCGTGCGCCACATGGGCCACTACTTCGCCTTCGCCGACGCCGACCCGTCCCTGGGCCCCGCCGGCTGGATGACCATGTTCAACACCCCGAGCCGGCTGGCCGGAATCTACAGCTCAGGAACCTCCCCCGAAGCCAAGGCCTACCTGATGTTCCGCAGCCCCGAGCTGAACATCGACCACCGCAACCCCGACTCCGTGCGCCACGTCCTGACCGACCGCTTCGCCACCGAAACCGCCTGGCACGTACCCCAACTCCTCACCACCGCCCTCGCCGACCCCGACCTCTATTTCGACGCCCTCGCCCAGGTCCACATGCCCACCTGGTCCACCGGCCGCATCGCCCTCGTAGGCGACGCCGCCTACTGCGCCTCCCCCGCCTCCGGCGCCGGCGCCGAACTCTCCTTCCTGGGCGCCTACCACCTCTCCGGCGCCCTGGCCACCGCCGCCGGCAATCACCGCACCGCCTTCTCCCACTACGAACAAGCCCTCCGCCCCCTGGTCGACACCAAACAGAGAATCGGCCCCAACGTCCGCCTCATGATGCCCGAATCCTCCCTCGGCATAACCCTCCGCAACACCCTCGCCCGCATCCCCCTCCTGGAATCCATCACCGGCCTGGGCCGCATCATGTCCCCCAAAACCACCGCCCCCCTCCACAACTACGAACACCCCAACCACACCCGCTGCTGACCGCGACCGCCGGTCACCTCTGTGTAGGGTCGGAGCGTTAGCCCCCTGTACAGAAGCACGGGTCACCCTATGGATACACATCGCCTGCTCTCCCCCTTCGAGATTGCGTACTTCGGCGGTGCGGCAAGGCTCACCGGCGTGCCGAAAAGCGAAGTGCCGCTGTTCATCGGCACCACGGTGCGCGGCGAAGTCGATATCGACATCCTGCGGCTCGTGCTGGACGAGCTCGCCGCCGGGCATGCATTGCTGCGCGCGGTACTCGTCGACGACCCCGGCGGTGCGCCACGATTCGAACTGCGCGCGGACCATCGGCCCACGCTCGAGGTGACCGAAGGCGGCGACGACGCCTACCGGAGGTTGATCAACAGCGAACCGGATTGGAGCGCCGGGTTTTTCGCGGCGCGGGTGCTGCGCGACGGAGACCGCACCCAGATCGTGCTGATCGTGCACCACGGCATGTCCGACGGGCGCTCGATGTTCGCGCTCGTCGATGAAATGTGGCAGCGCTACAGCGCACATCTGGCGGGTTCGCCCCTGCCGCTGTTCGACGGCGACCGCGCCCTGATCGACGGCGCGGACGCGCAATTGATGCGCACCGTCACCGACGCCGAGGTGGACGCGTTCATCGCCCAGCTCAACGCCATCGCGCTCGCTCCGGAGAGTGCGGCCGCCGCCCCTCGCCAGGTGGTGCGCGACGGCGAGGGCAACGGTGATCCGCTGGGGCGATTTGCGGTACGCCGCATCGAACTGACCGCGGCGGAGACTGCGGATCTCGTCACCCTCGCACGCGCACAAGGCTTCTCGGTGAGCAGCCTGATCACCGGCGCGGCACTGATGGCGGTGCGCCCGCACCTCGACGCCGGCGCCGGTCCGGTGCCGATGCTGGCCGGGCACGCAGTGGACGTGCGCTCCTATCTGGTTCCGCCGGTCCCCACCACCACGGTGCTGTGTTGCGTGGCCGGTGTCGCCACCCCGGTCGTCGCGAGCGCGGATTCGGACCCGATCGAGCTGGCGAAAATGGTGGACGCCGGTATGCGGGCCGCACTCGAGCTGAAGTTCCCGGCCCTCTACATGGCCGCCACCCAGCGCGACCTGGACGCGGTCACCGCCGCCCTGTTCGCCTCACCCCCGACACTTGGTATGTCCAATGTCGGTCGGCTGCACGCACATTCGCTACCGGAAGGCCTCGAATTCGTCCGCGACGACATGTTCGCCATGGCCAAAGGCATGGCGCCGAAGATGACCATCTTCACCATCGATGACCGTCTCACCATCCAGGTCGAATACGACACCGCCACAAACAGCGACGCGCAGATGATGCAGGTGACCGAGGCGATGCGCGAACAGGTGGCCGGCAGGACGAGACTGCCGCGTTGACGGCGTGAATGAAGGAATGCGATGGCTGGGAGAAGACGGGACCTGTACATGGGCCTGGATCCGGTCGAGATGAACGAGAGCCTGCGACTAGGTCTGTACGCGTTTCGTGTGGCACGCAAAGTGACACAGCAGGAACTCGCTGACGCGGTGCACATCTCCGTCAGCACGCTCAGAAAGTACGAGAACGGGCAGCTCGGAATCCCGAACTCCATGCTCGTGAAGATTCTTCTGTACCTGAAGGTTCCGAGGATCCTCATCCCTAGGATTCCCTGGCTGCGGCTGGAGGCTGCTCGCGATCGAGGAGCTTACCGACGAATCCTTCACAGCGAGCAGCGTGGTTCTGCGCATCCCGGAATCCGGGGAGTACAAGCTGCACGAGATCATCGAAAGCGGGCAGGACTTTCCGACACAGAGTTGGAAGAAGACCAGTTTCGTGCGGGTCGAACCCTAGCGTCCCGAGGATTGCTATCGCAGGTTGGCGATGATGTCTGTCGCGATGGCCGTCATGCCCGTGCGCGCGGACTCGGCGTCCTTCCAACCGTCGCCGCGCACAACAAGGACCCCGTTGCCGCCGACCAGCACGAACAGGCGAGCGTCGACGAGGGCGGGGTTGAGCTTGTTTTGACCGCTGATCATGTGCGCTTCGTGCACTCGCGCGTTCGGATCGAGGTCGGCCGCCGGGAGGTCCGCCTCGGCCGGACTCCGCTGCAGCGCAACGAAACCATCGACGACCGACTTCTTGGCCTGGGCGTAGGTAACGCGCGGATCAGGGGAAAGGGTGAGAGCGACCTCGATACTGGAAACCTCGGCATCGCCGGTGGTGACCGTCCAACTGGGAGAGAAGGTGCTGGACCGGTACGCGCTCGCCCTGCACGCCGCCCCTGGCACGTACCGGTCCAGCACCGTCTTCGATACCAGCTGGCACTCGTCTGTCGGAGCGCTGAAGGCCGGTCCCGGCAGTGGAGCAGCGGTGTCGGAGGACTTTCCGGTACCGACGAGGATCGCACCACCGAGAATGACGGCGACCACGATTGCCGCACCGCCGATCCACGGCCATTTCGGCTTCCCTGGCGGGCGTGCGGTGGTGGCCTGTGCTCGCGGACCCATCAACGTAACTCCGATCTTGATCTGTGGCATCGAACGGTACCGCACCGCGGTGGACGCGGGTGCGTCTGCGTACCAACGGGTTTGACTGCTGGTCCGCACAGCGTGTATCTCACTCTGCTAGGCAGCTTTACAAGCATCCGACGCCGCGAGCCGGGACCGGGTGCGAGGGACGGAGAAGGGTTCATGGCCGAGGAGAAGCCCCGAGACCCGCGAGCGCATGGTTCACGCAAGAACCGGGTGTACCCGCCCTTCGATGTGATCGATGATCCCGACCAGCACATGCAGCAACTGATGGACGCTATCGATGCGACCGCTCAGGTTCTGGGAATCACGCGGGCGGAGATGGCTTCCTGGGTCGGCCAGACCAAGAACAGCATCAACAAGTACCTGCGGTTGGAACGGCGGATGCCGAACGCGATGATCGATACGATCGTCCGCAACCTGGGGATTCCGCTCACCCTGGGCCCCGTCGTCGCCTCCTGCCTGATTCCGAACTCGATTGCGATTCAGACCGGCGGCTTTCCGCCGGTGTTCGACCGCGGAGACCTCGAGCTCTTGGAGTCGATCGGCAATCCGGCGGCGTATGCCCAGGGGCCGCAGCTGTACATCATGGCCACCAATCAGGCATTCAAGGACACCTTCCCGTGGTTTCCCGAGCCGAGCGCGGACGATCGGGTGAACCTGATCGTGGAGATCCTGAACAACCCGGGCGCCCGCGAGAGCTTCGGCGAATCCTGGTCGAGGATGGCCGCGCACGTCGTCCAGTACCTGGTGCTGATCGGCGCCAGCACCGTGCCGCGTGCGGACATCGATCACATCTTCGGGCTCTGTCGGCAGAATCCCGACTTCGAGCGGTTCCTCACGACGGTCCCGGGTGAGAAGGAGTTCAACGAGCCCACCGAGGTCACCGTGCTGTGCCCGGACAACGTCCGCCGACGGCACATCCACAAAGTGCTGAACCAGAAGTGGAACAAGCCCGAAATGTGGGATCTGCTCACCTGGGCGCGGGTGGACTCGTAAGGCACCGGCCTGCGGTGCCGCCCCCATCGCGGCACCGCAGGGCCAACGCCGTCGGGGTGGCGTCGCCGCTCACCCCGACGACCCGTGCGCCGCTGCTCCGGCGAACACCGCACTGTGCTCGCTCCGACGCACGGAGACTCGGCGACCGATCAGTGCCCAGCGAGGGTGGGCGCACAGTCGGCGTGATCAGGGTCTGGTGAAGATCACCGGCTTGTCGTCGTTCTCGACACGATCGGTCACCGGGAACTCGACGCCGATGGCCGGATCCGCTGCCGCCGCGAGCGCTTCGAAAGCGGACCGGCTGTAGTTGCGCAGGCAAGTGATGAAACAGTCGTGCACGGTCGGCGGGATCGCCGCCCACGGCAGCCGCGGGCTCAATGCCATCACCGCGGCCACAATGGGCGGGAGCGTGACGGAACGCACCACCAGCTCGAGTGCCGGCGGCCGGATACCGTCGATCACAACGAATTTCGCGCCCACCCTGGTGCCTTCCGCGATCGCCCGCGCGGCCGGTCCGGGCGGCAGATGATGGAATCCCGCGGCGAACAGCACCAGATCGAAACTGTCATCGGCCGCGTCGATGGCGGTCGCGTCCATGATCCGCACGGTGGCACGCGGATGCGCACCCAACGGTCCAGCCGCCATATCGGCCACCAGCACGGGATCGACGTCCGTAATGGTCACCAGCGCACCGGGATGCAGGTCGAGCAGATGCTGCGACAGCAGCCCGTGGCCCGCGCCCAGCTCCAGCACCCGCGGCTTCGCAATCCCCTCGACCATGCCCCCGATCAGTTCGGCGTTCGCTTCGTGCGTGCCGTAGCGGTCACCGAGATACGCCAGTGCCGCAACGACTTTCTGCTTGACCGAGTCCGGCACATCCGCACGGTCCGTGTACTCCAATCGATCCGTCTGCAACAGCCGATCCAGCCAGTTCGAGTGCGGCCCGCCCCGGGGCATCACCTCGAGATCGAACGAAATCCCCTCTGGCAGCACAAGTTCCCCTACATACGCGAAAAGTGATGCCCAATGATTTACCACATTACCGACAATTTGCGCACATTAGCCTCTCGCGTCTGCTCGGATATCTCCAAACTTGTACATTTTGGGTAACTTCCATCCCCACTTGTACAAATTGGGTAACTTCCACACAATGTGTACACAATAGGAATTCCACAACCGCGGCATTTCATTTAGACTGTGGCGCAACGGCCCCCGACACTCCGGCCCCACGCGGGTCACATTGGCCGGGACCGATAGCGGTGACCAGGGCGGAGGTGGCGCCTTGGTGTGGTGCAAAGCACCGGGGGTGAGGACTGTTGCCGATGCCGGGAATTCGGCACACTGCGGGGATGGGGACGAGTCTCGAGGCGATATTGCTGGATCGGTGGACCGAGTTGGCCGGGCCGATGGCGCGGGAGGTCGGGGAGGATCTGGTGCGGCGGTACAGCGAACCGCATCGGCGGTATCACACGGTGGAGCATCTGGCGGCGATGCTGGCGGTGATCGACGATCTGGCCGGGGATGCCGACGATGTCGATGCGGTGCGGTATGCGGCGTTCTTTCACGATGCCGTGTATGCGGTAGATCGCGTGGACAACGAGGAGCGGAGCGCGCGGCTGGCCGAGGATGTACTGCCGGGGCTGGGGGTGCCGAGCGGCACCGTGGCCGAGGTGGCGCGGCTGGTGCGGCTCACCTCGGGGCATCACCCCGAGGCTGCCGATCGCAATGGCGGGGTGCTCTGCGATGCCGATCTCGCGATCCTGGCGGCCGATGAATCCGGTTATGCCGCATACACTTCCGCGGTGCGGGCGGAGTATGCGCAGGTTCCCGACGAGCTGTTCCGCAAGGGGCGCGCGGCGGTGCTGCAGGGTTTGATGCAGCAGGAGCACCTGTTCCGGACGCCGACAGCGCGCACCCGCTACGAGGCCGCCGCACGTGCCAACCTGGCCGCCGAAATCACGGAGCTCACCGACTGACACGACCGCCCGCTCGACCGGGCAGCGGGAGACGGCGGCTCCGTCATCCCGGCGTGCTCGTGGCCGGGATCCACCGCGAGGCAGTGGATCCCGGCCGAGTACACGCCGAAATAGCGAGGAGGTCCGAACCAGCTGCTCAGAGGAGGCGGGTCGCACCGGTGAGCACGGTGCGCAGGATCTGCTCGATCTCCTCGAACTGGGTGCGGTCGCAGATCAGGGGCGGGGCGAACTGGATGACCGGTTCGGCGCGATCGTCGGTGCGGCAGTGCAGGCCGTTGGCGAAGAGCTCCCGGGAGATGTAGTCGCGCAGCACGCGGGTGGAGTCCTCGGCGGTGAAGCGTTCGCGGGTGGCCTTGTCCTTGACCAGTTCCACCGCCCAGAAGTAGCCCGCGCCACGGACTTCGCCGACGATCGGGAGGTCGCTCAGCTTCTCCAGGGTGGTGCGGAAGAGATCCTCGTTGGCGCGCACGTGGCCGTAGAGGTCCTCGTTCTCCATGATGTCGAGGTTGGCGAGCGCCACGGCGCAGCCCACGGGATTGCCGCCGTAGGTGGAGCCGTGCATGAACGGAACATCCTGGCGCTGGAAGGGTTCCATGAGCTTGTCGCTGATCAGCACCGCGCCCAGGGGGGCATAGCCGGAGGTGAGACCCTTGGCGGTGGTGATGATGTCGGGCTGGTAGCCGAAACGCTGTGCGCCGAAGGCGTATCCGAGGCGGCCGAAGGCGCAGATGACCTCATCGGAGACCAGCAGCACATTGTGGCGATCGCAGATCTCGCGGACCCGCTGGAAATACCCGGGCGGCGGAACGAAACAGCCGCCGGTGTTCTGCACCGGCTCGAGGAAGACGGCGGCGACGGTCTCGGGACCCTCGAAGAGAATCGCCTCCTCGATGCGGTCGGCCGCCCACAGGCCGTACGCCTCGTAGTCGTCGGCGTGCTCGGTGGCCCGGTAGAAGTTGGTGTTCGGCACCCGCTGGGTGCTGGGCACCAGCGGCTCGAAAGGCGCTTTGGCGGTGGGGATTCCGGTGATCGACAAGGCGCCCAGCGAGGTGCCGTGATAGGCCATCGACCGGCTGATCACCTTGTGCTTGGCCGGCTCCCCCGCCAGCTTGAAATACTGCCGCGCGAGTTTCCATGCGGTCTCGACGGATTCGCCGCCGCTGACGGTGAAGAACACCCGGTTGAGATCGCCCGGCGCGGACGCGGCCAGCCGATCGGCGAGCTCGATGGCCGGCGGATGCCCGTAGCCCCACAGCGGGAAGTAGGACAACTCCATCATCTGCGCGGCGGCCGCCTGCGCCAGTTCCGCACGCCCGTGCCCGACCTGCACGGCGAACAGGCCCGCCAATCCGTCGAGATAGCGCTTGCCGCTCGCATCGAACAGGTAGGCCCCCTCACCGCGGACGATGACGGGCGCCTCGGCCTCGTCGCGCCCATTGTGATTGGTGAAGTGCATCCACAGGTGGTCGCGCAGGACGCGAGCGGCATCGTCGGCGGCGACGGGTCTGGATTCGGCGGTGGCGGTCATGGGGACTCCTCGAAGTCGGACTTGCTTCGGTTATCCCACAGTTTCGGCCACTCGGCAACCGATTTCGTTGTTACAAGATTGTCAGCTACGGATTTCGTTGCGAGTTCAGCGCGTGCCCCACTTGTAGGTCTGCTTGCGCAACTTCAGGTAGACCATGATCTCCGCGTGCCGCACCCCGGCCAGCGCCCGGATGCGCGTGGACACCAGATCCAGCAGCGCCTCGTCGTCCGGGCACACCGCCTCGCACAGCACGTCGTAGCGCCCCGCGCACACCACCACATAGTTGATCTCGTCGATGGCGGCCAGCGCATCGGCCACCGGCTGCACCTGACCGTCCACCGTCACCGCGATCATGGCCTGCCGGAACAACCCCACCTGCAAGGGATCCGTGACCGCCACGATCTGGATGACCCCCGCGTCGGCGAGCTTCTGCACCCGCTGCCGCACCGCCGCCTCGGACAGCCCGACCGCCTTGCCGATGGTCGCGTAGGCGCGCCGCCCGTCCTCCTGCAACTGGGCGATGATCCGCTTGGAGATATCGTCGAGCACCGGGGCGCCCTTGCCGGAATTCAGATCGCTCACCCTGGTCATCCTTGCGCAAACCCGCCGGGGCCAACAACCGGAGCCGTCGGCGTGGCGAGTCACCAAGATCGTTTTGCGTCGTCCGACACACTTTCCGCGACGGAATCGGTTGAGCCTCGCGCTTGACCGCACTGATTCGGTCGCCCAGGCTCGGAGGTATCCACAAACACCGCGTCTCCCGGCGCGGTCATCGAAAGGCAAGCAACCGTGAAAGTCGGCATTCCGCGCGAGCTCACCACCCACGAGTATCGCGTCGCCATCACCCCTTCCGGCGTGGCCGACCTGACCCGCCGCGGCCACCAGGTCCTGATCGAGCAGGGCGCCGGAACCGGATCCGCCATCCCGGATACCGAATTCGAAGCCGCCGGCGCCCGCATCCTGCCCACCCCCGCGGATGTCTGGGCCGCCGACCTGATCCTCAAGGTCAAGGAGCCCCTGGAGCCCGAATACGAACGCCTGCGCCCGGGGCAGATCCTGTTCACCTATCTGCATCTGGCGGCGTCGCGGGCCTGCACCGAGGCCCTGCTGGAACGCAAGGTCACCGCCATCGCCTACGAGACCGTGCAGCTGCCCGACGGTTCGCTGCCGCTGCTCTCCCCCATGAGCGAGGTCGCCGGACGCCTGGCCGCCCAGGTCGGCGCGTACCACCTGATGACCCCGTTCGGCGGCCGCGGCGTGCTCCCCGGCGGCGTGCCCGGCGTGGGCGCGGCCACCGTGGTGGTCATCGGCGGCGGCGTGGCCGGTGAGAACGCGGCCGTCATCGCCGCCGGAATGCGCGCGGACGTACGGATTCTCGAGGTGTGCGCGCCGCGCCTGCGCGAACTGGACCGCCGCCACGGCGACCGCATGGCCACCGTCGCCTCCACCGCGCACGCCATCGAGGAACAGGTCCGCGCCGCGGATCTGGTGATCGGCGCGGTCCTGGTGCCGGGCGCCCGCGCGCCCGAGCTGGTCTCCAATGACCTTGTGGCCCAGATGAAGCCGGGTTCGGTGCTGGTCGACATCTCCATCGACCAGGGCGGCTGTTTCGCCGACTCGCACCCCACCACGCACGCGGAACCCACCTACCGCGTGCACGATTCGCTGTTCTACTGCGTCGCCAATATGCCCGGCGCGGTGCCGAGCACCTCCACCCGCGCGCTGTCGAATGTGACCCTGCCGTATGCGGCGGCCTTGGCGGACAACGGCGCTCGCACCGCCCTGCGGGCGGACACGGCACTCGCCAAGGGCCTGGCCACAATCGAAGGAGAGCTGGTCAGCTCACCCGTTGCCGAGGCACACGGACTCCCTGCCACCGCCCTGCGGGACGCGCTGGGCTGACCGCCCCGGCCGCCCGCGGCTCGGGTGCGCACGGCCGAAAGCATGCGCGGCTCAGGACTTCTGCGCCTCGTCCTGCGCGTGCTGGGCCTGGGCCAGCTGCGCCGGGGTGTAGCGCAGGGTGAGCGCGAGCAGGCCCATGACCGCCGTGCCGATCGCGCAGACCAGCAGCACCAGCGTGTACCCGCTGCCGAGCGCGTCGATCTGCAGCGGGGTCATATCGGCGGCCTTGCCATTGGTGCCGCCGAGCGACAGGGTGCGCGACAGTGCGACCGGGCTGAGCAGGCCGACCGCGAACGGGGTGCCCATATTCATGAACATCTGCCCGACCGCCGACAGCGGGCCGATATGGGCCATGTCCACACCGACCAGTACGCACAGCGGCAGAATCACGATGGCCATGCCCACCGAGAAACCCACCACCGATAGCAGAACCAGCAGGGTCGGCACGTACTGGGCCGAATCATCCAGTGTGGAACCGAAATACAGGCCGCAGGCCAGCAGGGTCGCGGCGCCGGCCAGCAGCCAGCGCGGCTGCGCGTACTGCACGGCTTTGGAGGCGACGGCGGTGCCCACACCCGCGCCGAGGGTGAACGGAATACTGGCCAGACCGGCCATGAGCGGGCTGTACCCGAGCACGTTCTGCAGGAACTGCGCCACGAAGAAGGTCGTCGCGCCCAGCACGCCGGAGGCCAGGAAAATCGCGACGAAGGAGATCACGCGGTCCCGGCTGTCGAACAGCGACCACGGCAGCAGCGGGTTGGCGACAGAGCGCTCGGCGAACACGAAGACGATCAGCAGCGCCAGCCCGCCGATGAGCGAGCCCAGGATGACCGGGCTGTCCCAGCCCATCGACGGCCCCTCGGTCGCGCCGAAAACGATTGCGGCACAGGCCACGGTACCCAGCACCGCACCTCGGACATCGAGGCTGATCCGCTGGTGTTCGGTATCGCGCAGCTGATAGATCGCGCCGATCACGATGAGAATGCCGATCGGCACGTTGATCCAGAAGATCCAGCGCCAATCCCATTCGGTCAGGGCGCCGCCGAGCACCAGGCCGCCCACCGATCCGATGCCCACCATGGACCCGAAGATGGCAACCGCCTGATTCCGCGCCGGCCCGGGCGCGAAGGTGCTCGCCACCAAGGCGAAAGCCGTCGGCGCGGCAATCGCCGCGCCCGTGCCCTGCAGCGCGCGAGCCGCGATCAGCCAGGCCTCGTTCTGCGCCATACCGCACAGCGCCGACGCCAGCGTGAACAGCGCGACGCCGAGAATCAGCATGCGCCGGCGTCCGAACGAGTCACCGAGCCGCCCGCCCAGGAGCATGAGCCCCGCGAACGGCAGACCGTACGCCGTGACGGTCCAGGCGCTGCCCGCGCTGGACAGCCCCATCTCGTCCTGCAGCCGCGGCAGCGCCAGAATCATGACGGTGCCGTCGAGCACCACCATCAGCTGCAAACCGCTCAGTACGAGGATGGCGAGCCCGAACGCCCGCGTGGTCACCGGATACTGCATCGTCGCAGCGGGTTTCTCGAGCACCCCGCCACTGTAGTGGATGCCCTCCGCCGGCGAATCGCCGTCACTCGACACACCGCACCCCCACTCGTCGTGCGATCACCCGGAATTGGCGGCGGTAGCCGCCGGGCAGCTCCCGCCGCCGCAGCGGATGTCGCTGCGGCGGAGCCGTCCTCGTATCGCGCCCGCCCATTGAGCGCGGCACTCCCCCGCCGCATCGCGAAATGCGCCCCGGCCCTGGGCGCGCGGCTACGATCGCTACATCACGGCAGGTATCGCCGCGCGCTGCGAAGGAGTTGGCCGTGTCCGAGAGACCGCCACGCCGCACCATCTCCCTGCCCGTCTGCCTGGGGCTGCTGGCGGTCGCCGTCGTCGAGCTCGTCATCGCCTGGATCATGGTCGCGACCGGGGCGCCGGATCTCGCGGTCGTGCTGGTGCTGCTGGTCGCGGTGGTCATCGGCACGGGCGGGCTGCTGGGCACGGCCCTCTGGCTCGCCCTGCGGCGCCGCTGAACCCGGATCAGCGCGGGCTCGCCGCGGCGGGCTCGCCCTCCGGCGCTCCGGCGGTGAAACCGGCGGTGGGGCCGATGACGATGATGGCGGGCGGGCGAATGCCCTCGGCGCGGACCCGTTCGGCCACGGTGGACAGGTCGGCGCGCACGATGCGCTGGGTGCGCAGGCTGCCCTCCTGGATCACGGTGACCGGGGTGCCGGCGGCGCGGCCGCCGTCCAGCAGGGCGGCGGCGAACTTGTCGATGCGCTCGACCGCCATGAGCAGGACGAGGGTGCCGCGCAGGCGGGCCAGGGCCGGCCAGTCGACCAGGGAATCCGGGTGGTCGGGGGCGACGTGGCCGGAGACGACCACGAATTCGTGGGTGACGCCGCGATGGGTGACCGGGATCCCGGCCAGGGCGGGCACCGAGATGGCGCTGGTGACGCCGGGGACCACGGTGACCGGAACGCCGGCGTCGACGCAGGCCTCGAGCTCCTCGTAGCCGCGGCCGAAGACATAGGGGTCGCCGCCCTTGAGGCGGACCACGAACTTCCCGGCCTTCGCGCCCTCGATCAGCGCGGCATTGATGGCCTCCTGCGCCATGGCCCGGCCGTAGGGGATCTTGGCGGCGTCGATCACCTCGACGTCCGGGCCGAGTTCGGCCAGCAGTTCCTGTGGCACGAGCCGGTCGGCGACAACGAGATTCGCACGCGCCAGCAGGCGGCGGCCGCGCACGGTAATGAGATCCGGATCGCCCGGACCGCCGCCGACGAGCACCACGCCGGGGGTGACGGGAGCCGAATCATCGGTGACCACACCGGATTGCAGCGCTTCCAGCAGTGCGGTGCGGACCGCGGCCGAGCGGCGGTGCTGGCCGCCGGCCAGCACGCCGAGGGTCATGCCGTCGTAGCGGGCGGTCGCGGGGGTGACGGCCGTGCCCAGCCGGGCGGTGTCGGCGCGCACGCAGAACACGCGGCGGCGGGTGGCCTCCGCGACGACCGCGGCATTGGTCTCGGGTTCGTCGGTGCAGGCCATGGCGTACCAGGCGCCGTCCAGATCGCCGTCGGCGTAGGGCCGCAACTCCAGGGTGATCTGGCCGGAGGTGGCCATGCCCTCGACCGCCGGGGTGGCCTCGCGGGTGATGACGTGCACGTCCGCGCCGGAGGCGATGAGCAGGCCGAGGCGGCGCTGGGCGACGGTTCCGCCGCCGACGACCACGACGCGGCGGCCGTTCAGATCGAGCCCGACCAGGTAGTTCGGGTCTCCAACGGGCTGGTCATCGGCTGCGGCTGACGTGTGTGGCACAAGGATTGAGCCTACGGGCTGGATCGGCGGGGGCATCAACCGCCCGGCGTCCGTGCGGCAACCGATAGAAACCTCACCGGGCGACCCGGGCCGGAGCCCGCCGCCGCGGTCGCGCGGCACGCGGGCGCCGGGCCGCGGCGGGATCAGATGCGGCTGTAGACCTTGGTGGGGGTGATCCGGACGATCACGCGCTCGGCGTCGTCGACGGAGGCGGGATTGAATTCGGCGTACTTCTTGCCGGTGAAGTGCAGGCTGGCGCGATCGGGCAGTTCGCGGGCCGGATCGGGTTCGATGGTCACCTTGCCGCGGATCTCGGCGTAGACGAACGGGCGGTCCGGCGGCAGGATCAGGACGGTGGCGCGGGGATCGCGAACCAGGTTCTTGTACTGCTGGCGCGACACCGTGGTGGAGTAGATCAGGTCCTGGCCATCGCGGAGCAGCCAGACGACGGTGAGGTGCGGTTGGCCGTCGGCGCCGATGGTCGCCACGGTGGCGTAGACCTTCGATTCGTCGACGTACTTCTCGAGTTCCTCCGGGAGTGTGGTCACGCGTGGAGTGAACGCCGTGGTGCACACGGAGATTCCCGGCGGAGCGTCGTGCCCGGGAAATCGGTGCGGGATTCCTGAGCTCTGCTGGCATGACACGGCATGCCGCACAGCGCCGCCGGTTAGCGCACTCCGGCGCCGGTGCGCGGGTAGTCCTGCACGAAGTCCACTCCGCGCTGGCGGACCGGTATCGAGTCGAGGTCGACCGCGTGCAGTGAGATCGTCACCGGGCGGCCTTCCAGTTCACCGGTGAGCGTCATGGAATCCGGTGCGGGCCGGTCGTAGGTGAAGGTCGCCAAGGGCGCCGGGGCCTCGGGCGGGCTCAGGGTGATGCGATGCGCGCCCGCATCGATCTCGGCGCCGACCATGACCATCTCGTCGTTCATCCGCTGGTACACGGCCGTGCCCGGATCCTCGAAGATCATTCGCCGCCACCGGCTTTCATCGGTGAGCAGGGGCGCCACCGGCTGACCGTCGCGGGTGAACTCGGTGACCTCCCAGATGCCGTAGAGCTCCGATTTCGGCCGCCCGCCGCCCCATTGGGTCCAGCCTTCCCAGGTCGCCATGGCGAATCCGGCCGAGAACCAGAGCAGGAGCGCCACCTGCACGGCGGCGACAATGCGGCGGCCCCGGCGGCTGTCGACCGGTTCGGGCGCGGTGGAGGGTCCCGCCGCGCCGCCCAGCAGCACCGCCGTCAGCCGCCGCGCGTCGGGAGCCAGCAGCACCAGGCCCAGCAACAGCAGATGGAACGACAGCAGTTTGACCGGCACGTCGTAGGTCATGTTCAGGATCCAGACCTGCGCCATGCTGATCAGGCTGACCAGCACGCCCGCCAGGGCGGTGCGCGGCAGCAACAGCAGCACGCCGCCGGTGATCTCGGCGATGCCGAGCAGGCTCTCGTAGACCGGCGAGGCGCCGACCTGGGTCCACAGCACGGCCATCGGGGTGAACTCGCCGAACGGGCTCAGCAGGGTGACCAGCGACGGCTCCGGCATCTGCGCCGGAATGGCCTTGGCGAAGCCGTACAGCAGCATCTGACCGGCCAGCAGAATCCGGACGAACAGCAGGAACCAGCCCGCGAGCCGCCGGTATTCGGGACGTTTGCGATCCAAGGCGCTCCACACGATCGTGGCCGCCACGGCGGTGACGAAGAAGCAGAACACCAGGACCCACAGGTAGGTCTGATCACCGCTGCCGGACATGGTGTGCAGGACGGCCTCGACATCGAAGACGGTGCGGCCCACCCACTCCACGAGCAGGCTCGGGAAGCTGGCGTAGGTCTGTGCCCAGTTGTCCGGGACGAATTCGGTTGCGGGCCCGAGCAGCGCGAGGATCGGCTGCGGATAGATCAGCAGGAACAGCCCGAAGTACACGAAGCAGAACCGGAACAGGATGCGCAGAGCCGGGTTCCAGCGTCCGGGCTCCTCCGGAATCTCCGGTTGGAGGTCGATCGTCGCGTCCGCAGTCTGCACACTCATCCAAGCCCCTCACGTCACATTTGCACCGACGCTATGGAATGCGCACACCGGCCCGCATCACACTCCAGAGCGAATCTCGCGTCCCCCTACAGAACTAATCGCCCCTGGGAACTACGCGCGCAACATCAGGGTCGACAAGCGGAATCCCGGTGAACGGTACTGCTCGATTTCGACGCCGGATTTCCCCCCGGAAGGCAACTAGAACGAGTTACATTTCACCCAATTTCACTGTGTCAGGAGGACCAATGACGTCGGCCGACCCCAACCAGCGGCGGCAGCTGACCACCAGCGAGCGCGACCTCGATGTGCTCACCGAGGAACTCGCCGGATGGCTCGCCACCAAAGTCGACGCCGATGCGCCGCCGAAGGTCACCTCGCTGACCCGTCCGACGGCGGGCGGCATGTCCAGCACCACGCTGCTTTTCGAGGCCGAGTGGAGCGAGAACGGACAGCCCGCGGGCGGCTCCTTCGTGGCGCGCTTGGCGCCCGAGGACAGTTCCTTCCCGGTATTCGAGAAATACGATCTGGCAACGCAATACGCGGTCATCGACGGCGTCGCCAAGGCCACCGATGTGCCGCTGCCGCCGCTGTGCTGGCTGGAGAACGACGAAAGGGTGCTCGGGTCGCCGTTCTTCGTCATGCGGCGGGTCGACGGCCGTGTGCCCGAGGACAATCCGCCGTACGTATTCCTGGGCTGGCTGTTCGATTCCACGCCCGAGGAGCGGTATCGGCTGACCCGCAATACCGTCGAGGTGATCGCCAAGATCCACGCCATCGAGAATCCGCTCGGGAAGTTCCCGATGCTCGACGGCGAGGGGTCGGCGCTGCGCCGGCATTTCGACGCCCAGAAGGCCTGGTACGACTGGGCGCTCGCACGCGACGGCTTCCGTATTCCCTTGCTGGAGCGCGCCTTCGATCATCTGGAAGCCACCTGGCCCGCCGAGACCGAGACCGTGCTGAGCTGGGGTGACGCCCGGCCCGGCAATATCATCTTCGACGGCTACGACCCGGTGGCCGTGCTGGACTGGGAGATGGCCGCCCTCGGGCCGCGCGAGCTCGATATCGCCTGGACCATCCTGATCCACCGCTTCTTCCAGGACATCGCCACCCGATTCGACCAGCCGGGCCTGCCCGATTACATGCGCCGCAGTCACGTCGAGGCGATGTACGAGGAATTCACCGGCCACCGGCCCGTCGACCTGGATTGGTATCTGCTCTACGCGGCGCTGCGGCACGGCATCGTCATGGGCCGCATCAAGCGCCGCATGATCCATTTCGGCGAGGACACCGACACCGCCGACCGCGACGACTACGTCATGCACCGGCCACTGCTGGAAGCCCTGCTCGACGGCACCTACGCCTGGGATTGAGAGAACTGACCATGATCGGTCCACTGGACGAATACCCCATCCACCAGACCCCGCTGCCCATGGCGCGGGTCGGCACCAGCGATCGGAACTTCTACGACCGCAGCTATTTCAACGCCTGCGATCGCGACGACGGCACCTTCCTGGTCACCGGGTTCGGCGTGTACCCGAACCTCGGGGTGATCGACGCCTTCGCCACCGTGCGCCGCGGGGATCAGCAGCGCGCGGTGCGGTTCTCCGACGCGCTCACCGAACGCAGCCTGGACACCAAGGTCGGCGGCTACCGCATCGAGATCGTGGAGCCCTTGCAGAAGCTTCGCGTCGTGTGCGAACACGAGGATCTGTCCTTCGACATGACCTGGGAGGGCGCCTTCCCCGTCGTGCAGGAGGAGCCGCACACCATCATCACCGGGCTGAACCGGCCCATTATCGACGCCCAGCGTTTCGCTCAGGTCGGTTCCTGGTCGGGCACCCTCGCCGTCGACGGGACCGACTTCACCGTCGATCCCGCCGTGTGGACCGGCACCCGCGACCGCTCCTGGGGCATCCGGCCCGTCGGCGACGGCGACCCGGCCGGGCGCGTGGCCGACGAACCCTCCGAAGGGTTCTGGTGGCTCTACGTGCCGCTGCGCTTCGACGACTTCTCCATCATCGTCATCGTCCAGGAGGAGCCCAACGGCTTCCGCACCCTCAATGACGCCACCCGCATCTGGGCGGACGGGCGCATCGAGCAATTGGGCTGGCCGCGAGTGCATCTCACCTACAAGTCCGGCACCCGCATCCCCACCGCGCTGCGCCTGGAACTCACCGCGCCCGACGGCAAGCCCCTCGAGGTCGAGGTGGAGGCGGGCACCTTCGTGGCGTTGAACGTCGGCTGCGGCTACGGCGGCGACCCGGACTGGCTGCACGGCCAATGGAAGGGGCGCAACTGGTCCGAGAGCCGACTCTACGACCTCTCCGATCCCGCCCTGGCCGGCCGCATCCCCTTCGGCGTCATCGACCACGTCGGCAAGGCCCGCTGCAACGGCGCCGAGGGCTGGGGCCTGTTCGAACACGGCAGCCTCGGCCGCCACGACCCCACCGGCTTCGCCGACTGGGGCTCGGTCGCCCCCTGACTCCCCGTATCCGCGAATCACTTCCCTTGCAACCGTGATTCGCCCCGCCGCACCCGCCGGTACCAACCAGCCGGCGGGTGCGGCGGATTCGTTTCGCTAGTACCACAGGTAGTTCGCCACAGCCACCGCGCAGAGGTACTCACCGGGCAGGAACACCGCGAACCCCGCACCGATCCCCCAGTACGGCGACCGGCCCAGCCGGCGCGCGACCCACCCCGATGCCCATGCGACGCCACCCGCGAGCACCCAAACAACTATGGGAGATACCCAGAACTCCAACGGAATTCGCCGATAGCTCTGCACATCGTAGAGAAGGACGGACACAGCCGCCGCCACCAGGAACCCCACCGCGCCCATGACGAACCAGAGCGCCGAGAATCCCCGCCACCGGCCGGCCCCCTCGGTCGAATACACCACAACCGCAGCTTAGATCTCGCCCTGGTCCCGGATCACCGCCGCCGCGACCGTAATCCCGCCGATCACTGTCTTGCGGACCACCAGCCGATCGCTCCCCGCCGCGAGCAGCGCGGCCGCTTCCGCCACGCTGGGTGTGCCGATCGCCGCCGCGGTGCGTGCCGACGGCGTGGGGACTGCGACTGTTGCCAGTTCCTCCGGGGAGAACGCCACCACCGGCGCGCGGAGGTATTCCGCCGCGGCTGCCAGACCCGGCTCCCGCGCCCGGCGGTCCACCGAGGCCAAGCAGCCGATCGGGCGCTCCCCCACCGCTTCTCGCACCGCTGCCACAATCGCCTCGGGTGTCACCCCGACCCGCATTCCCACGCCAACCGCCAACTCTCCCCGCACGTCATTACGTCGCACTCCATCTCCCACACCATCGAGTGTGCAGCCAACCCGGGCAAATACGCCGTAACCCCGCCGCCAGTGCACACTCGCCCGCCCCTAGGCTCGTCGAGTGTGCAATGAACTCCGGCGATTCCGGCGTATCACCGCTGTTGGTGCACACTCGACACACGGGCGGGGGTTAGTGGCGCTTCGGCGGGTCACTGGTGGCGTGTCACCGCCAGTGGGGCGCGCTCGCGGGCGGTCGGCTGGGCTGGCACAGATATGCCGGCGGTGCAGAGGACGCGGGGCTCGACGACTCGCGCCGCCTGTTGAGAGCGGGCGGACGGTTCGGGGTGTCGCCGCCATCGGCACACACGCGGGGTCCCGGCTGGGCATCGACGTCAGGCCGGTGCGTGTGAAGTGGCGAAATCCGCTGCGGCGGAGACGAAGCGGGCCACTGCGGTGGGGTTGCCTGCGGGGTGGGCGTGGAGGTAGGAGGCGTGGACTCGGTTTACGGCTGTGCCTTCGCGGACCGTCTCGCCGGACGGGGAGCGCCAGGCCCAGGCGGGTGGGGCGGAGGCGGGGGTGGTGAGGCGGGTGCGGTGGAATTCGTGGCCGCGGACCCGTTCGCCGGGTTGCCAGAGTGGGGAGGCGGTGAGGGCTACGGCGTCTCGGTAGCCGAGGGTGAGGCGGGGGCCGAATTCGGCTTCGGCGTCGATTACACCCGCCATGCGGTGTCCGTCGAGTGAGCGGGTCAGATAGAGGAGACCGGCGCATTCGGCGTGGATGGGCATGCCCGCGCGGGCGCGGTGGGCGATGGATTCCAGGAGAGGGGTGTTGGCGGCCAGGTCGGCGGCGTGTTCTTCGGGGAAGCCGCCGGGGAGGATCAGTCCCGCTGTGCCGGAAGGCAGGTCGTCGCGCAGGGGGTCGAAGGCGACTACCCGCGCACCCGCCGCGGCGAGGAGTTCGCGGTGTTCGGCGTAGCCGAAGGTGAAGGCCGCGCCGCCGGCGATTGCCAGGACCGGGGCGCTCGGCGACGAACCAGCCGACGTTTCGGCGACATCGGCAGCCGGGACTGCCCGACCGGCGCGGCTGTCGATCGAGCCGGCGGCATGCAGCTCGCCGACCGGGTCCCACAGTGGCCCAGTCGTATTCGAGGCAGCGAGGGCGGCCACGGCGGGCAGGTCGACGTGCGCGGCGACGAGCTCGGTCATGGCGTCGGTGGCGGCCTGGGCGGCCGTTCCGTGCTCAACGGCGGGGATCAGGCCGAGATGCCGTGAAGGGACCGCCAATTCGGCCATGCGCGGGAGAGCACCCAGGACGGGGAGGCCGACTCGG
Source organism: Nocardia sp. IFM 10818 (assembly GCF_054655275.1). Taxonomy (NCBI): domain Bacteria; kingdom Bacillati; phylum Actinomycetota; class Actinomycetes; order Mycobacteriales; family Nocardiaceae; genus Nocardia; species Nocardia sp. IFM 10818. The sequence goes on along the minus strand of NZ_BAAHJH010000001.1, from coordinate 2,630,950 downwards.
GCGCAGGCGGCGCGCAGGACCTGTTCGTGGCGTTCGCTGCCTACGCGGTTGAGAATGACTCCGCCGAGGTGGATTCCGGTGTCGAAGGTGGCGAAGCCGTGCAGGAGGGCGGCGAGGCTCTGGCTGTGGCCGCGGGCGTCGACGACCAGGATGACGGGGGCGCCGAGCATGGCGGCGATCTGGGCGGTGGAGCCTTCGGCGACAGGTGCGGTGTTGTTTTCGTCGATACGGCCGTCGAACAAACCCATGACGCCTTCGACCACGGCGATATCGCAGCCCTGGCTGCCGTGCCGGTACAGCGGAACCACCCGCTCCGCACCGACCAGGACCGGGTCGAGGTTGCGGCCGGGGCGTCCGGCGGCGAGGCCGTGGTAGCCGGGGTCGATGTAGTCCGGCCCCACCTTGAACGGCGCGACCCGATGTCCGGCCCGCCGCAGCGCGCCGATCAATCCGGTGGCGAGGGTGGTCTTGCCACTGCCCGAAGCCGGGGCGGCGATCACCACCGCGGGCACACTCACCATTCGATGCCCCGCTGGCCCTTGCGGCCCGCGTCCATGGGGTGCTTCACCTTGGTCATCTCGGTGACCAGGTCGGCGGCGTCGATGAGCGCTTGCGGGGCATCACGGCCCGTGATCACGACATGTTGGTTGCCGGGGCGGTTGCGCAGGGTTTCGACGACCTCGTCGACATCGACCCAGCCCCACTTCATCGGGTAGGTGAATTCGTCGAGCACGTAGAAGCGGTGTTGTTCGGCGGCGAGGCGCCGGGCGATTTCCTGCCAGCCGGCCAGGGCGGCCGCGGCGTGGTCTTCATCGCTGCCGTGCTTGCGAGTCCAGGACCAGCCCTCGCCCATCTTGTGCCACTCGACCGCGCCGCCGACGCCCTTCTCCTCGTGCAATTGACCGAGGGTGCGGAAGGCGGCTTCCTCGCCCACTTTCCATTTCGCGCTCTTCACGAATTGGAAGACCGCGATATCGAAGCCCTGGTTCCAGGCGCGCAAGGCCATGCCGAATGCGGCGGTCGACTTCCCCTTGCCCGGGCCGGTGTGCACCGCCAGGACCGGCTGATTGCGCCGTTGCCGAGTCGTGAGTCCGTCGTCGGGAATGCTTTCCGGCAGCGGAACACCCTTGGGCATCGAACGAGCTCCTTTCACCGCACGGCCGCCTCCGGCCACTCGCCCCCAACGGTGCCATACCGGGGGCGCGGCGCCACCGGCGGGCGCGGGTCGGCGGGCGGTGTGGAGCGCTCAGGTCAGAGCGGTGCGGAACGCTCAGGTCAGAGCGTGCGCGATCGCCGAGAGGATCCGCCCGAGGCCGGCGCCGACCGCGTGCAGCGCGCCGGACGTCACGGCCTCGGCCGCGCCGATCACGGCCTCACCGGCCACGTCCCCACCGGCTTCGGCCACCTCTCTGCGGCGGCGCGATCTGTTGCGACGAAAAATCCCCATATCGTTCAGACGAACCGGGAGGGCGGGGAGTTCCATCCGGGACCGCTCGTGGCTGTGTTTGATTTGCCTCCGCTTCGCTCCGGCGGGGTTCGGGGCCTGACAGTCTCGATTTTTCCCTCCCTCCGCGCACGCCGGAGCTCCTCCGCTTCGCTCCCCCGCTCCGACGCACGCTCCACTCAGTCCAAAATCGAGACGGCCCCGAACCCACACAGTCGATGCACCAACTGTCATCCCTACCGTTCATCGACAGTTCGCCTGCGGCGGACCAACACACAAGCACACGGGCTGGGGACCCGACGGGCTCGTGTCCGCACCAGTTCGAGCCAACACCAGCTGGAAATCGCACCAGCTAGCGATCGGCCGGGCTGGCGATCGGACCGGCTGGCGATCGGACCGGCTGGAGAGTGGACGGGCTGGAGACCAGACGGGCTGGACGTGGCCATCGGGTTTGGGTGTCAGTTGGCGTCTACTTCGACGTTGTAGGCGATCTTGCCGTCTTTGATGCCTGTGACCTCGATGGTGAGGCCGATTTGGGAGCCGGCGGAGGACAGGGTGCAGCGCATTGTGGTGCCTACCGTTCCGGTGAGGTCGCCGGGGCAGTCGATCGAATCCGGGCGTTGCCCGACCTGGTCGGTGAGTGTTTGCTGGACGGAGTGCTCGAGGTCGGCCTCGTCGACTCTGGGATCGGGATCGGTGGATATCGAGCATCCCGTCGTCACGATGGCGAACAACGACAGGGCAAGGGCGCGAACGAGTTTCATGGGGCGACGGTAGGGCGGGGCGCTTGCCGCTCGATTGTGTTCGGCTTGCGCGACGGGGGCGAGCGGTGCCAGTCGGTGCGGGGGCTCAGGCTGCGCTGGTGGCGCGGACTACTCCTGCTACGGCGTCGCCGGTGAGTTCGGCCAACCGCAGGTAGCCGCCGCGCAGGTCGGTGGCCAGGTCGCGGGCCAGGCCCAGGCGGATCATGCCGCGTTCGCAGTCGACGACCATGGCGGTGATGGAGTCGGCGGCGAGGAGGCGGGCGGCGGCCCGGGCGCGGGGGACGGGGTCGGGGCCGCCGGTGGCTCGGCCGTCGGTGAGCATGACCAGGAGGGGGCGGCGGTGGGGGTCGCGGACCCGCTCTCGGCGGAGGACTTCGCGGGCCTTCAGGAGGCCTTGGGCCAGAGGGGTTTTGCCGCCGGTGCGCATGGTGCTGAGGCGGCGGACCGCTATGTCCACCGAGGACGTGGGTGGGAGGACGAGTTCGGCGTCTCGGCCCCGGACGGTGATCACGGCTACCTTGTCGCGGCTCTGGTAGGCGTCGCGCAGCAGGGCGATGACTGCGCCGGTGACCGCGGCGAGGCGGTCTCGGGAGGCCATGGAGCCGGAGGCGTCCACCACGAAGACGACCAGGTTTCCTTCGCGCCCTTCGCGATACGCGCCGCGCAGGTCGCCGGGGGCGAATTCCAGTGGGCCGGACGAGCGGCCGCGGGCGCGCTGGTGGGGGGCCGCGGCGAAGATGGTGCCGAGCAGGTGCAGGCCGGCGCCGGTCTCGGCGATGGCGCGCACGACGCGGCCGTTGCGGGTGCGGGCGCGGGAGCGGCGGCCGGGGGCGCCTTCGCCGATGCCGGGGACCTCCCAGCGGGGCGGCTTGGCGATCGACCCGGTGGGTGCGGCGGTACGGCCCTCGCGGGCGGGGCGGCCTTGCGCATCGGACTCGCCCCGCGAATCAGGCTCGCCCCGGGAGTCGGATTTGTTGGACGAATCCCGGCTGCTGCCAGTGAGATTCGGATCGCCTGCCGAATCCGATCCGGCGGGGTCACTGGAGGGCGGCGTATCCGGTCCATGCTGGGTGGACGACGATTCGGGCGAATCCGCTCCTCCCCCAGGCGAATCGGGTCCGCCGTCCGGGTCGTCGTCCGGCCCCTGGGAGCCGTCCTCGGTCAGGTGCTGCGGCCCCGCATCGTCCTGCGGGACCGCTTCACCTTTTCCCAGGTCGTCGGCACCGCCGTTCTGCCGCTCGGCCCGGGTGGCTTCTTCCGCCGCCTGCTGCATGGCGTCGTCGAGTTGTTCTTCGCTGATTCCCGGCTCGTCGAAGGGATCTCGGCGGCGGCGGTGCGGGAGGGCCAGTTCGGCGGCGATCCGGACGTCGGCCTCGGTCACCTCCGCGCTGCCCCGCCACGCGGCGTGGGCGGTGGCGGTGCGGGCGACGACCAGGTCGGCGCGCATGCCGTCGACATCGAAAGCTGCGCACAGGGCGGCGATTCGGCGGAGTTCCACATTGTCGAGTTCGACATCGGCGAGGCGGTCGCGGGCGGTCAGGATGCGTTCCGCGACATCGCGATCGGCGGCGGCGTAGCGGGCGGCGAAGGCGGCCGGATCGGCTTCGTAGTCGAGGCGGCGGCGGACGACCGCCATGCGCACGTCCACGTCCCGGGAGGCGACGACGTCGACCGTCAGGCCGAAGCGGTCGAGGAGCTGCGGGCGGAGTTCGCCCTCCTCGGGGTTCATGGTGCCGACGAGCACGAATCGTGCGGGGTGGGAATGGGATACGCCGTCGCGTTCGATGTGCACCCGGCCCATGGCGGCCGCATCGAGGAGCACGTCCACCAGATGGTCGTGCAGCAGGTTCACTTCGTCCACGTACAACACGCCGTGGTGCGCCGCGGCCAGCAGACCGGGTTTGAACGCCTGCTCCCCGTCGCGCAGCACGCGCTCCAGGTCCAGGGAGCCGACGACGCGGTCCTCGGTGGCGCCGACCGGCAGTTCCACCAGGCGGGCGGGACGCGCACCGCTCTCGTCCACCACCGGCGGCAACAGCTGCGCGAGCGCGCGCACCACGGTCGACTTGGCGGTGCCCTTCTCGCCGCGCACCAGCACGCCGCCGATGCCGGGATGCACCGCGCACAGGATCAACGCCAGCTGCAACCGCTCCTGCCCGACGACCGCTGAGAACGGGAACCCGGCCTCGTCACCGGACGACCCGCCCGTGCGCACGGATTCGGAATAGGGAGCCACAGAGGAAACGGACACGCCCCCAACTCTATGCGCGCCGCTCATGGCGGCCTCCTCTGGCCCGTATGCCGGCCGTCGGCGGCCCCGGCCCGGCTCAGCCACCCACCTCAGTCGCTCCGCCTCAGCTCGCCGCTAGCCGCTGTCTGTGCCCACGCCTAAACGCCACGCGCCCGCTGTGGGTATCCACAGCGGGCGCGTGAGCGGTTGGTCAGCCTCGGCGCATCGGAACGTGCGGGATGCCGTCGTCCAGGAATTCCTCGCCGTCGACCTTGAAGCCGTGCTTGGCGTACATGTCGGCCAGGTAGCTCTGGGCGTTCAAGCGCACGGTCGCCGAGCCGGCTTCGGCCAGGGCGGCCTGCAGCACCCGGTTGGAGTAGCCGTGGCCGCGTGCGGACGGGGTGGTGCACACGCGGCCGATGCGGAAGGACTTCACACCGTTCTCGTGTTCCTCGAGCAGGCGCAGGGTGCAGACGATGTCACCCTCGTCGTCGAGCCAGAAGTGGCGGGTTTCCGGGAGCAGGTCGAAGCCGTCGAGTTCCGGGTAGGCACATTTCTGCTCGACGACGAACACCTCGACGCGCAGTTTCAACAGCTTGTACAGCGTCGCGGTGTCGAGATCTTCGGCCCACGACCTTTTGAGAGCAACCGTTGACATCATCGATTGTTGCTATCACAACTATGCGTGAGAAGAAACCCCGGCATGCTTCGGCGTGTTGGTTCCGTCCAGGTGCAGCGCCTTGTTGGACCAGTCCCAGACCTCCTGGAACAGGGCCTGATTCTCGGACAGTCGCACACCCAGCGAGGGCACCATCTGCTTGAGTTTCGGCTCCCAGCCGTCGAATTCGCGCGGGAAGCACTTGCGCATGACGTCCAGCATGGCGCTCACACAGGTGGACGCGCCCGGGGAGGCGCCGAGCAGACCGGCAATGGTGCCGTCCTCGGCCGCCACGACCGCGGTGCCCAGCTCCAGTACGCCGCCCGCGCCCTTGCGCCGGATGACCTGCACGCGCTGGCCGGCGATGATCAGATCCCAGTCGTGGCCGTCGGCGCGCGGGATGAACTCCTCCATCACGCCCACCCGGCCGGCCTGCGACTTGAGCAGCTCGGAGACCAGGTATTTGACCAGGCCCATCTCGGTGACGCCGACGCCGAGCATGGAGAACAGGTTGTTCGGCTTGACCGACTTGAGGAGGTCGGTCATCTTGCCGTCCTTGAGGAACTTCGGCGTCCAGCCGGCGTACGGGCCGAACAGCAGGCCGCGCTCACCATTGATGACGCGAGTGTCCAAGTGCGGCACCGACATCGGCGGCGCGCCGACGGAGGCCTGGCCGTAGACCTTGGCCTCGTGCTGGGCGATCAGGTCCGGGTTGGTGCAGCGCAGGAACAGGCCCGACACCGGGAAGCCGCCGAAGCCGGAGATCTCCTTGATGCCCGCCTTCTGCAGCAGCGGCAGCGCGCCGCCGCCCGCGCCGACGAACACGAACTTGGACTTGATGACCCGCACCTTGCCATTGCGCAGGTTGCGGACCTTGACCATCCAGGAGCCGTCGGACTGCTTGGTCAGGTCCTTGACCTCGTGCCCGAAGGCGATATCCGCCCCGGACGCGCCGAGGTAGGCGAGCAACTCCTTGGTGAGCTCGCCGAAGTCGATATCGGTGCCGGACTCGGTCCAGTTCAGCGAGACCGGATCGGAGAAGTCGCGGCCCTTGGCCATCAGCGGTAGTCGCCGCGCGAACTCGTCGGCGTCGTCGATGAACTCCATGCCCTGGAACAGCGGATGCCGCGCCAGCGCCTCGTAGCGCTTGCGCAGGTACTCCACGCCGGCCGCGCCGTGGGTGAAGCTCACGTGCGGAATCGGGTTGATGAAGTTCGACGGGTTGGCCAGCACGCCGTTCTCGACCGCGTAGGACCAGAACTGCCGCGACACCTGGAAACGCTCGTTGATGTCGACGGCCTTGGTGATCTCGACCTCGCCCTTGGCGTTCTGCGGCGTGTAGTTCAGCTCGCACAGCGCGGAGTGGCCGGTACCGGCGTTGTTCCACGGATCGCTGGACTCGGCGGCGGCCGCGTCCAGCCGCTCGAAGAGGGTGATCGACCAATCGGGCTGCACCTGTCGAAGCAGTGCGCCGAGGGTGGCACTCATGATGCCGGCACCGATGAGGACTACATCGGTCTTTTCAATCGTGGCAGCGTTCGACACGGCGTTGATCGACTTCCTTGTCTTTGTATGGCAACCCAGCGGCGCTTAGGTTACCCGTCGTTCACCTAAGACCGATTGTGCCCCTGGACACGTGGAAATCCCGCAACGAAAAGGCCGAATGTGAGAGATACCTCCACACGCCATCGGGCGACGGCGGCATTAGCCTTGGGCATGTGAGCTCCGATACGTCCTCCACCGCGACCACCTCCGCCCCCGCGCAGGCCACGGGCTCCTGGCAGCCCGATGTGCTCGGAGCGGACTACCAGCAACTGACCATCCCGCTGGGCCCGGACCCGGACGGCGAGGGTGATGTGGTGGCCACGCTGGTGCGCTACGCGCCGGCCGAGCGCCCGACCGTGACCCGGGCCGTGCTGTATGTGCACGGGTTCACCGACTACTTCTTCCAGGAGCATCTGGCCCAGCACATGGCCGCGCGCGGGTATGCCTTCTACGCACTCGATCTGCGCAAGTGCGGGCGTTCCTCGCGGGCCGGGCAAACCCCGCACTATGTCAGCGATCTGGCGCTCTACGACGCCGAATTGAATCGCTCGCTGCAGATCGTGCGCGAGGAGACCGGGCTGCCGGTGCTGGTCATGGGACACTCCACCGGCGGGCTGGTGACCTCGCTGTGGCTCAACCGCCTCAACTCGGCGGGCGGGGCCCGCGCGCAGGGCATTACCGGGCTGGTGCTCAACAGCCCGTGGTTCGACCTGCAGGGGCCCGCGTACTACCGCTCGGTGGGCACGGCGCTGATTCACGGCATCGGCCGGTTGAGCGCCATGACCAAGCTGCCGCTGGGCGTCATCTCCACCTACGGCGACAGTCTGCACCGCACCGCCTCCGGCGAATGGGATTACAACCTGGACTGGAAACCGTTGACCGGCTTCCCGGTTCACGCCGGCTGGCTGCGCGCCATCCGCCGCGGGCACGCCCGCGTGCATCAGGGCCTGGACGTGGGCGTGCCCACGCTGGTGCTGCGGTCCAAGATCACCAAGTTCATGAGCAAGTACGGCCCGGCCGCCGATGTGGCCGATGTGGTGCTCGATGTGCGCCAGATCCAGCGCTGGTCGGGCTGCCTCGGCGATCGCACCAATATCGTCCCCATCGAAGGCGCACGTCACGACGTGTTCCTCTCGTCGGAGAAGCCGCGCACCGAGGCGTTCGCCGAGTTGGATTCCTGGCTGGAGTGGCTCTCGGCGGTGTCCTAGCGGCCGCCGCGGAGCCCTCCGTGGTTACGCAGGCTGCCGACTCCGGGCCTGATGCGGCGGCCGGGTCACCAGAAGCTGGTGCGTAGCACGATCTCGGTGGCCAGCTCGCTGCCCGCTTCGGTGGCCACGTCCGCGACATCGACCGGCACCAGCCGGAATTCGCCGTAGACGTGGCGGCCGGAGGCTTCGGCGAGCTCCGGCGGCAGCCGCTTGGTGGCCAGCAGGGTGGTGGGGATCTCCACCGGCGGGCAGCTCGCGTCCGCGATGGTCCCGTCCGCGCCGGGGGTGGCGGGATGGCCGCTGCCGGCGGCGATGAGGCTCATGAACCGGCCGAAGCCGCGCGCGGCCAGCTGCCAGGCCAGCGCCGCGCCGGCGCCGCAGCCGACCAGATTGGCCCAGGGCACCCGCAGTTCGTCGAGGATGGCGAATACGGTCGTGGTGTCGAGCCCGTCGGCCGTCTCGATGACGATGGTGCGCAAATCCGAGGTCTGCAGCCGGGCGCAGACCTCGTCGTACACGTCGGCCGGATCGCCCGCATCGGGTAGCAGGACTACGTGGTGCCGGGATTCGTTGCCTCCGACCCGCACGGTCCATACGCGGTCACCGACCGTGATCCGCCGAGATTCCATATCGAATTACGCTACACGGCCGCCGGAGGTCCCCGGCGGGAGTCGCACGGATTGCCGTGAGCGGCGTCACCGATGAACAGTGAGTGTCGGCAGGTCGACGGGAGCCCCACCGGCGATGAGCTTTTCGAGTGCGGCGAGGTCGAGATGGGCCGACATGAGGTCGGCCAGCAGGTCCAGCTGCCGGGTGCGCTCGTCTGCGACCGAAACGTCTTCTGCCCCAATGAAATCCGTGCAACCAGCCGCAACGGCGACCGCACGCAGCCAGGCTCGGCGGAATTCGTCGGATTCCAGCGCGCCGTGCAGGTGCGTGCCCCAGATCGCCCCGCGCACACTGCCTTCGGGGATTCCGCCGAGCTCGAGCCAGGGCTCGTCGCCGCTGAACCGCACCCGGCCGTGGTGAATCTCATAGCCGCGCACCGGGATTTCCCCGCTGTGACCGGCGGAACGGCGCAGCACCTTGGGATCGGCGAACTCGATCTCCAGATCCAGCAGGCCCAGTCCCGGAACCTCACCGGCCCCGGACTCGACCTCGTCGGCGATGACCCGGCCGAGCATCTGATAGCCGCCACAGATGCCGAGGATCGGGCCGCCGGCCGCCGCGCGCTCGGTGAGCGCCGCGGCAAGGCCCGTGCGGCGCAACCACTCGAGATCGCCGACGGTGGCCTTGCTGCCCGGCAACACCACGAGATCGGCCCCGGCCAGTCGGGAGGGATCGTCCACCCAGCGGACGGCGACGCCGGGCTCACAGGCCAGCGCCTCGACATCGGTGGAGTTCGAGATCCGCGGGAGCCGGATGGCCGCGACCGTCAGCCAGGTCCCGCCCAGCGGCGGCCGGGGTCGCCCGACCGGTGCGTCGGCGACAGTGCCGAGCGAGTCCTCGGCGTCGATCCACAGGTCCTCGGCGAAGGGGATCACCCCGAGAGTGGGCCGCCCGGTGAGCTCGGTGAGCTGATCGATGCCGGGCCGCAGCAGCTCCACGTCACCGCGGAACTTGTTGACGATGAATCCGGAAATCAACTGCTGGTCTTCGGGTTCCAGGATCGCCACGGTCCCGAACAGATGCGCCAGCACTCCCCCGCGATCGATATCGCCGACGAGGACCACGGGCAGGTCCGCCGCCCGCGCCAGCCCCATGTTCGCCAGATCCGTTGCGCGCAGGTTGATCTCGGCGGGCGATCCCGCGCCCTCGCAGATCACCACATCGAATTCCGCCCGCAGCGAAGCCAATTCCTCGGCCACGAGGGCCCGCAGCGCGGTCCGGTGCCGGAAGTAATCCTTGGCCCCGACGGTGTCGATCGCCTTGCCCCGCACCACCAGCTGCGAGCGCCGATCACTGCCCGGCTTCAACAGCACCGGATTGAACCGCACGCTCGGCTCCAGCCCGCACGCGCGCGCCTGCAGGGCCTGGGCGCGCCCGATCTCCCCGCCGTCGAGGGTGACGACGGAATTGTTGGACATGTTCTGCGCCTTGAACGGCGCGACCCGCACGCCCTGCCGCGCCAGCATCCGGCAAAGCCCGGCCACGACAACGCTTTTGCCCGCGTCAGAGGTGGTGCCGGCGACAAGCAGCACGCCCTTCACGCGCGCCGCCCTTCGTCAACACGGCGCAGCCCTCGAGAGTTCCGCGCCGGGATGGTGAGGGGACGGTTCCGCGCCGGAATGACGAGGCGTCCGCTCACGGCAGGGTGAGGATTTCCGCGCCGTCGTCGGTCACGACGAGCGTGTGCTCGAACTGCGCGGTCCACTTGCGGTCCTTGGTGACCACGGTCCAGCCGTCGTTCCAGATCTCGTAGTCGATGCCGCCCAGGTTGATCATGGGCTCGATGGTGAAGGTCATGCCGGGCTCGATGACGGCGTCCACGGCCGGCTGGTCGTAGTGCAGGATGACCAGGCCGCTGTGGAAGGTGGGGCCGACGCCGTGACCGGTGAAGTCGCGCACCACGCCGTAGCCGAACCGGTTGGCGTAGGACTCGATGACGCGGCCGATGACATTGAGCGCGCGGCCCGGCCGCACCGCCTTGATGGCGCGCATGGTGGCTTCCTCGGTGCGCTCGACCAGCAGCCGCACCTCCTCGTCCACGTCACCGGCGAGGAAGGTCTTGTTGGTGTCGCCGTGCACGCCGTCGATGAACGCGGTCACGTCGATGTTCACGATGTCGCCGTCCTCGATGACCGTCGAGTCCGGGATGCCGTGGCAGATGACCTCGTTCAGCGAGGTGCAGCAGGACTTGGGAAAACCCTTGTAGCCCAGCGTCGACGGGTACGCCCCGTGATCGATCATGTACTCGTGCGCGATCCGGTCCAGCTCATCGGTGGTGACGCCGGGTGCGACCGCCTTGCCGGCCTCTTCCAGGGCCTGCGCCGCGATCTTGCCGGCGATGCGCATCTTCTCGATGGTCTCCGGGGTCTGCACCCAGGGCTCGTGTCCCTCGTTGGCCGTCTTCTTCCAGACGTATTCGGGCCGCTCGATGGATTTCGGCACCTCGCGGATGGGCGACTGGGTGCCGGGAACGAGGGGTTTGCGGGTGCGCACAGACATGGATCAAGACTATCCGCCCGGCCGGGGTGACAGTTCGGTCAGCTCCCGGATCAAGGCGCCGAGGGTCCACTCCCGCCAGCGCCGCGGCGACCAGCCGCGCGCGCCGACGAGCAGGGTGTAGTTCTCCGGGCCGAGCAGCGCCAGCATGATGTCGGCGGCCTCGGCCACGGTGAGCCCGTCGCGCAGCGGTGTTTTCGCGGCCAGCGCGGCGGCGAAGGTGTGCTGCACGGTGGCGCGCTGCTCGATATTGGTGGTCCAGATGCCGGCCAGTTCCGTATCGGTGGCGGCGGCTCCGCGCACCACTTCGAGCAGCGGCGCGGCGCGTTGCAGGATCTCGGCCGCGCCCTCGACCTGTGCGCGCAGCTGGGCGATCGGGTCCGGGTCGGCCAGTGCGCCGGTCGTCCACGATCGCTCGAGGGTGGGCACCGGTTCGTCGTCACCGGCAATGGCCTGATCGAGCGCGGCGGTGAGGAGGGCCCGCTTGTTGCCGAGGGAGTAGTAGACGGTCTGCTCGCCCACCCCGGCCCGCGACGCGACGGCCGCGATGCTGGTCACGGCGTAGCCGTCGGAGACGAACAGCTCGGTGGCCGCCCGCACGATCCGGGTCCTGGTCGCGCGGGCCCGCGCTTTGCGGCCGTCTTCTTTCACCATGCCAACTGACGGTAGTGCCACTACGAAAACTTTGCCAACACCCTTGACTGTAGCGGCACTACTAAAACATTCTTGTAGCGTGACTACGAAAACAAGAGCGGCCCTGTTGCTGCTCACCTCGGTCGAATTGCTCGTCTTCCTGGAAGGGTCCGTGGTGAACGTGGCCCTGCCGGCCATGACCACCGCGCTCGGGCTGACCCCGGCGGGCGCGGCGTGGGTGGTCAACGCGTATCTGCTCACCTTCGGCGGCCTGCAACTGGTCGCGGGGCGCATGGCCGACCTGTACGGACGGCGGCGCGTCTTCCGGATCGGCCTGGCGCTGTTCACCGCCGCGTCCCTGGCCGCGGCCTTCGCGCCGAATGCCGGCTGGCTGATCGCGGCACGGGCGGTGCAGGGCATGGGCGGCGCCATTGTCATTCCCGCCCAGCTGGCCCTGCTCTCGGCGATCTTCACCGAACCCGCCGCGTACCGAAAGGCTTTCGCGGTGTGGAGCGCCATGGGCGCGGCCGGTGCGGCCATCGGCGTCTCACTGGGCGGGGTGCTCACCGAGTGGTTCGGCTGGCCCGCGATCTTCCTGATCAATGTCCCGGTCGGACTGCTGGTGCTCATCGCGAGTGCGCGGGTGCTGCCCGCCGACGAAGCCACCTCGCGCGGCGCCGGGAAACTCGATCCCACAGGCGCTTTCAGCGCGACGGCCGGATTGCTGGCGCTGGTCTATCTAGCCTCGGAGCTGCCGGGCCGCGGAATCGACGCGGTCACCCTCGCCGCCGCGGCGCTGACCTTCGCCTGCGCCCTCGTCGTCGTGCGCAATCAGCGGCGCAGCGCCGCGCCGGTGGTGCCCAACGCACTGTTGCGCCTGCGAGCCGTACATGCCGGGTCCGCGGCGAATTTCATTCTCGGAGCGGCCCATGTCCCCGCGTTCGTGCTGATCACGATCATGCTCCAGGAGCACTTCCACTACTCGGCCATCGCCGCCGGGTTCGCGGTGCTGCCCATCGCGCTGCTGAATCTCGTTGTCGCCCGCACGATCGTGCCCAAGGCCATGGAACGCTACGGCGCGCGCATCGTTTTGGCGGCCGGAATGGCATTGCAGGCCACCGGTTTGGCGGGCTACGCGCTGTTCCTGACACCGGGCGCGGGATATCTGACGGTGGTGCTGCCGGTGAGTCTGGTCTTCGCCGTCGGCCTGCCCCCGGTGTTCGTGGGCGCGACCGCGCCGGTGCTGCGGGCGGCGGCGGACGCCGACAAGGGCGCGGCCTCCGGTGTGGTGAATACCGTTCAGCGCCTGGGCGCTTCGCTCGGCCTGACCGCCGCGCTCATCGTCGCCGCGAACATAGGCGGCGCCACCGGCCTGCGAATCGACTTCGCCGCGGCAGCACTGCTGGCAGCCCTCGGCGTCGTCGTCGCACTCGCCTGGTACGCCCCGGACCGCAATCGCGAACTCGCACAGGCCCGGTGACACCGTGAGCAGAATCGTGATACTCGGCGGTTACGGCGCAGTCGGCCGCGAAGCCGCCGCCCTACTGGTCGCGACCGAAGCGCATGTGGTGCTGGCAGGCCGTGATCCAGCCAAAGCGATCCCGGTGCCGGGCGCCAGCCTGACGCAGGTCGATGCGGCCGATCCCGCTCAGGTAGCGGCCCTCCTCGACGGCGCGCCCGGCACACCTGGCAGCGCGGAGCCGCCACGCGGAGCGAATAACGCACACACCGGCACCAGCGCGATGCGGCGCAGCGCGGGCGGGATACTCCGCAGCGGCTCGGACGCGACGCACGACCACACGGGCGAGCAGCCCGACGACACGACCGAGGTGCACGACGGTACGGCTGAGCGGCGCGGCGGCGCGATCGAGCGGTGCGACGGCGCCGCGGACCAGCGCGACGGTGCGGACCGGAGGCACGGGCGCGCGGACGTGGTCGTGATGTGCGCCGAGTCGCACAATGCGGCGGTGGCGCGGGCGTGCTTCGAGCGGGGCATTCACTATCTGGATGTCACCGCGGCGCGTGCGGTGATCGCCGAGCTCGAGGCGTTGCACGAGGTGGCCGCCGCCAATAATGCGGTCGGGGTGCTCAGCGTCGGCCTCATACCCGGGGTGTCGAATCTGCTGGCCCGCATGGTGATCGAGCGCTCCCCCGCCGCCGAGATCCGGATCGGTGCGCTGCTCGGGTCCGGGGAGGCGCACGGCCGCGCTGCGATTCGCTGGACGCTGGACGGGCTCGGCGCGCTATCCGGATCCTGGCGAATGACCTTTCCGCAGGGCTGCCGCACCGTGCATCGGTTCCCGTTCTCCGATCAGTACACGCTTTCCGCCACCCTGGGCGTCTCCCGGGTGCGCACCGGTCTGGCCCTGGATTCCCGGCTGCTGACATCGCTGCTGGCCGCCGCCCGCCGGCCCGGGATGGGGCGATTGATGCGCGGCCGCGCGGTCGAAGCCGCGCTCGCGCGGGTGCATGTGGGTTCGGATCGATTCGCGCTGAAGGTCGAATCCGACGTCGCCGGTGCGTGGTTCACCGGCCGCAGGCAGAGCCGGGCGACCGGCGTGGCGGCCGCGCTGCTGGCCGAACGCGTGCACCGGTTCCCGGCCGGTGTCCGGCACATCGAGCAGTTGGTCGATCCGGTCGAGTTCCTCGCAGATCTGCATCGGCACGGCTTCACCGCCGGTCTCGACCGCGGGAATAGTTCCGGACCACGGTCCGTTTAGGGTGTTGGTTGATCCGGAAACGAATCAGGAGAGAGGGCGGACGCCGTGGAACTGGGACTGACTACATTCGCCGAGACGCACCCGGTCGGCGGCAACGGGCCGGTGCCCACCGCAGGGGAACGACTGCGCCAGGTGGTCGAGGAGGCCGTGGCCACCGAACAGGCCGGGCTCGACGTCTACGGCGTCGGCGAACATCACCGCAAGGACTTCGCCGCCTCCTCGCCGGCCATGGTGCTCGCGACCATCGCCGGCCGGACCGAGCGCATTCAGCTGACGAGTGCGGTGACCGTGCTCAGCTCGGCCGATCCGGTGCGCGCGTACCAGGACTTCGCGACCCTCGACGGGTTGTCCAACGGCCGCGCCGAGCTCATGGCGGGGCGGGGGTCGTTCATCGAATCCTTCCCGCTGTTCGGCTACGACCTGTCCGACTACGACGAGCTGTTCGAGGAGAAGCTGGCCCTGCTGCTGAAGCTCCGCGAGGACGAGCCGGTCACCTGGTCGGGTAAGTTCCGCGCACCCCTCAACGACGTGGTGGTCTACCCGCGCACCGAGAACCGTCCGCTCCCGGTGTGGATCGCCGTGGGCGGCAGCCCCGAATCCGTGGTCCGCGCAGGCCTTTTGGGGCTGCCCCTGGCCATCGCGATCATCGGCGGTCAACCGGCCCGCTTCAAGCCGCTGGTAGACCTCTACCACCGTGCCCTCGAGGAGGGAGGCCACGAGCCCCAGCCGGTGGCGGTGCACGCCCACGGCTATGTGGCCGAAACCGACGAACAAGCGGTCTCGGACTTCTACGCCCCCTACGCCCGCGCCATGTCCGGCATCGGCCGCGAGCGCGGCTGGGGCCCGATGACCCCGGAACAGTTCTCCGCCCTGCGCTCGCAGAGCGGCTCCCTGTTCGTCGGCACCCCCGACTACGTCGCGAGCAAGATCGCCGACATTCGCGACACCCTCGGCCTGGACCGCTTCATGCTGCACACCAGCGTGGGCACCCTCGAGCACGAGAAGGTCCTGCGCAATATCGATCTGCTCGGCTCGAAGGTCGCACCGCAGGTCCGCTGATGATCAGCGCAGGGCGGCACGGCCTTTCAGGCGGCCGAGCACGACCAGCGCGATGAGCGTCACCAGGACGAGCAGGGTGGTGCTGGCCGCGGCGTCGAAGACCTCGCCGCGGTCGGTGGCCGCGAAGATGGTGACGGGCAAGGTCTTCCAGCTCGCCGGGTAGACCATGATGGTCGCGCCGAGTTCACCCATGGACAGGGCGATGGCCAAGCCCGCGGCCGCGCCCAGCGCGGGGAGCAAGAGCGGCAGGGTGATTCGGAAGAGCACCCGGGCCGGGTCCGCGCCCAGGGATTCGGCGGCCTGCTGATAGCCGGGGTCCAGCCGGTCCAGCGCTGCCGAGACGCCGCTGAAGGCGTAGGCCAGGACGAGCACCGTATGCGCCAGGATGACAATCCATTTGGTGCCGCCGAGCAGCAGCGGGCGCTCGTTGAAGGCAATGAGCACGCCCAGGCCGATCGCCACCGACGGGACCGCCACCGGCACATGGAAGACGGCATCGGTGATGGTTCGCAACCATTTCGGAGCTTCCCGGGCCGCCAGTGCCGCCCAGCTGCCGAGAACCAGCGCGAGGCCGCCGGCCAGCAGCGCGGTCTGCAAGCTGACCGAGAGACTGGCGGCCTGCTCACCGGACAGCGCCTCGCCGAAGTTGGCGAACCCGAGATCCGAAGGCAGCGGCCCGGTCCAGCTCCCGGCCAGCGCGGCGGCCACCACGGTCGCGATGGGCGCCACGAACACGACCGTGACGACCACGGCGAACACCGCGAGCACGGCAAGGCGACCGCGACGAGTCCAGACCAGCATGGTCAGCTCTCCTTCCGGTTTCCGGTCAAGCGGGCGAAGATCACGCGATAGCCGATGTACAGGCTCAGCGAGAGCAGCACCTGGACGGTGGCCAGCACGGCCGCGCCGGGCAGGTCGAAGGTGACGATGCCGCGGGTATAGATGAGCGCGGGCAAGGTGATCACACCCTTGGCTCCGGTGAACAGCACAATGCCGAACTCGTTGAGGGTCAACAGGAGTACGAGACTCCCGCCCGCCGCGAGCGCGGGCCACGCCTCGGGCATGACCACCTGCCGCAGCACCCGCCACGGCGACGCGCCGAGACTCGAAGCCACATCGAGCTGTTCCCGCGGCAACTGCGCGAACGCCGCCAGCAGCGGCCGCACCACGAACGGCGTGAAGAAGGTGATCTCGGCGAGAATGACACCCCACGGCGTGCTGAGAAAGTTCAACGCCGGTTCCGTGCTGCCTGTGAGCTCCCCGATGAGCGCATTCACCGCGCCCGCCGTTCCGTAGAGGAAGGTGAAAGCGAGCGTCACCAGGAACGACGGCAGGGTGAGGATGGTGTCGATGAGCCGCCCTACCACCTGCGACCCCGGAAACGGGATGAATGCCAGCACAATCGCCAGGAAGATGCCCAGCACCAGGCAGCCGATGGTCGACGACACGGCGATGGACACCGTGCGCCACAAGGCATTCCGGAACGACTCCTCCCCCAGCACACTCGTCCAGGTCCCGGTGCCCCGCCCGCCGTCCTTGGTCCGCGTGGACTCCACCAGCACGCGCCCGATCGGATACACCGCGACGAGAAGAACCACCAGCACCGGCGGCACCGTCCACAGGATCGGCTGCCAACCGCGCACGGGCGGATGCGATTCCGGCGCCGCCGGCGCGGCCGGAGATTCGAGCAGAGCGGTCACGGCCGATCCCCCTCACGGATCGCCGTGCCGCTCCGGCCCGCACCCCGCGCACAGTTCGGCGCAGTGCTCCCGCCCACACCCCGCGCACAACTCTGCGCAATGCGCCCGCCTGCACCGCGCGCACGACTCTGCGCAATGCGCCCGCCTGCACCGCGCGCACGACTCTGCGCAGTGCTTCCGCCCGCACCGCGCGCACAACTCGGCACGCCCCTCCCTCTGGCATCCCCAACCTGGCCGAACGCCTGCACAGGATTCCTCCTCGCCATTCCGGCACGCTTTCGGCCGGAATCCACCGGCCTGGTGGAGATCCCGGCCAAAGGCGCGCCGGGATGACGGGCGGAACTCCGGTCCAGCCGCTCAGAGGCGGCGCTCCCGCTCGCACCTCCAGCGCGCGCTGACCCGGCGCTGATGCGCGCACCCCCAGCGCGGGCTATCGCGGCGCTCATGCCCGCACCTCGGGATCCGTTGTCGCGGCATCGGTTCCGATACCCGGCGGAATCAGCACGCCCGCGGGGTCGGCGAACTTCACACCCACGTGATCACCGGGGGTGAGCGGGGTGTGGCCGGGGACGTCGGCGGTGAATTCGACCGGGATGCCGGAGACTTCCAGGTGCAGGCGGGTCGAGGCGCCCTTCCAGACGCTGGTGGTCACGGTGCCGCGCAACGCATCTCGCTCGGTGAGCGGCACGACCCGCACGGTATGCGGGCGAACGCACAGGTGGGCTTCGGCATTCGGCGCCCAGTCCGGTCTGCCCACGCCCGCGGGCGGCGCTTCCGCCCGCAGGGTGTGTTCGCCCACGGTGATCAGCGCGGCGGTGCCGGAGACGTGCTTCACCTCGCACGGCAGCAGATTCGCGCCGCCCAGGAATGAGGCGGTGAAGTCGGTGGAGGGCTGCTGCCACAGGTTGTGCGCGGTATCGATATCGACCAGCCGGGCGTCGCGCATGACGGCGATCCGGTCCGCGAGCGCCAGCGCCTCGGACTGATCGTGGGTCACGTACATCATCGCCGTGTCCGGCAATGCCTTTCGCAGCTGCTGCAGCTCCCCCAGCATGTTCTGGCGCAGCTGGGCATCCAGTGCGGCGAGGGGTTCGTCGAGCAGCAGTACCTTGGGGCGGATGGCCAGCGCGCGGGCGATGGCGACCCGTTGCTGCTGGCCGCCGGAGAGTTCACGCGGTAGCCGGGTGGCGTAGGAGCCCATGCCGACCATGTCGAGGGCCTCGGTCACCCGATCGCCGATCTCGTTGCGCGGCACCCGATGCGCCTTCAGCCCGAAGGCCACATTGTCGCGCACCCGCATGTGCGGGAACAGCGCGTAGGACTGCACCACCACCCCGATCCCGCGCTTGGCGGGCGACAGGCCGGTGACATCACGGCCGGCCAGCCGCACCGTGCCCGAGGTGGGCCGGATGAATCCGGCCAGGGCCTTGAGCGCGGTGGACTTGCCGGAACCGCTGGGTCCGAGCAGGGCAACCGTTTCCCCCGCGGCGACGCGCAGGTTGAAATCGGCCAGTGCGACAGTGGTTTTGCGGCCGCGGCCGTAGGTGACGCCGACCCGGTCGAACACGATGGCCGGTTCGGCGGCGGCGGCGGCGGTGGCGGTGGCCGAGGTTGTCGTCAACGCGGAGGACATGGTTGCTGCTCCTGGTTTCGATTACTGCCCGGTGGCCTTCTGGTAGGCCGCGAGGTCGGCGTCGAGATCGCTGAGCACCTGGTTCCAATCCGGGTGCAGGACCGTGACGTTCTTGATGAGCGAGGCCGGGGTCGGGCCCGCGCCGGTGGCGGTCACCTCACCGAGATCGGTGCGCACGGACACGGCATCGGCGTCCGGCAGCGTCTTCTGCACCTCGGCCGACAGCAGGAACTCCATGAGCTGCTTGCCCTCCGCGGAGTGCGGGGCGCCCTTGGCCAGGCCCATCAGATAGGGCACGGCGACGGTGGACTGCTTGCCGTCGGCGGCGGCCGGGAAGAAGACGGTGAACGTGGCCCCCTTCTCCTTGATGGTGGCCAGGTTCATCTGCACATCGCCGTTGGCGATGAGGAGCTCGCCCTTGTCGACCTTGGCCTGCAGCTTGCCGGTGGAGGAGGACGGGCCGACATTGTTGGCCTGCAGCTTGGTCAGGTAGTCCAGCGCGCCCTGCTTGCCGTAAAGCTGCTGCAGCAGGATGAGCACGGCGGTGCCGTCACCGGCCTGGCCGGGGGTGGAGTACTGCAGCTTGCCCTTGTACTCCGGCTTCAGCAGGTCGTCCCAGGTGAGCTCGGCCGCGTCGACCGAGGGGTTGGCGATGAAGCACAGGTAGTTGCCCGCGAGGGTGACCCACTTGCCTGCGGCGTCCTTGTCGGCGGCCGCGAAGGCGGCGGTGTCCACGCCGCTGGACTGCAGCAGCCCGGACTTGTCGGCCTTCTGCATGAACGGCGGCAGGGTGACGATCACATCGGCCTGCGGGTTGGACTGTTCCTTCTCGACGCGGTTGACGACCTCACCGGAACCGGCTTCCACGAGGTCGACCGCAATGCCGGTCTGCTCCTTGAACTTCGCGAACTGGGTCTTGTACCACTCGCCGACGCCGTCGGCGGAGTAGACGGTGACCTTCTTGCCGTCGGCGGAGTCGGCTCCGGTGCCGCCGCAGGCGGTGAGGCCGAGGGCGACAGCGGTGGCGGAGGTGAGGATCAGGGCGGTGCGGGCGAGGGTGCGTGCGAGGCGGTTGTTCGTATTACGCACGGTGACTGCAACTTTCGGTTCGTGGGGTAGGTCTGCTCGGAGGGACTCGGGGGTGTTCCGCCGCCCCGGCGGGGCGGCGGAAGTCTCAGGCGCGTTCGGCCAGCAGGAGTTGCGCGAACTCGGTGACGGAGGCGACGACGTGGGTGGCTCCGGCGGCGCGCAGCTGCTGTTCGTCGTGCGCGCCGGTGAGCGTGCCCGCGACGATGCGCGCGCCCGCGGCCAGGCCGGTGCCGATATCGCTGCTGGTATCGCCCAGTACCGCAACGCGATCCACGGCGTCGATGCCCAGCCGCAGCACGGCGGTGAGCACCATGTCCGGATAGGGGCGCCCGCGCCCGGCATCCGACGGGGCGAGGGTGAGGTCGGCGATCTCTTTCCAGCCCAGCGCGTTCAGCAGCTTGTCCTGGGTGGCGCGGCTGAATCCGGTGGTCAGCGCCACCTTGATCCCTGCCGCCCGCAGCGCCGAAATGGCCTCCTCCGCACCGGGAATCGGCGTGACCCCGGCATCGGCGAACTCGGCGTAGGCGGCCTCGAAGGCCTCGTTGGCCCGCTGCGCCTTGTCCTCGTCACCGAGCAACGCCCGGAAGACGACGATCTTGGACTGCCCCATGGTGTCGATGACGTACTGCCGCGCCGCCTCGCGCTCCGGCCCGGCGACCGGAATGCCGGCACTGGTGGCGGCCTGCTCGAAGGCCCGGATCACCAGGCCGTCGTCGAGCACGGTGGTGCCGGCCATATCGAGGACGGCGAGATCGATCTGCTTGTCGGTCAAGGAATTTCCTTACAGCTCGAGCAGGTCGGCGGTCTCTTCGCCGAGCGCGGGTCCGAGGGTCATGCCGCGGCCGCCCGGACCGGTGATGACCCAGACGTTGTCGGCGGCCTGCGCCCGGGTGACGATGGCGCCCGGATCGATGGACTGGCTGTACACGCCCGCCCAGCGGCGCACGATCTGCGGCAGCTTGCGGCCCAGCAGTTCCTCGGCCACGGCGGTGAGGTGCTCGTAGGGCGCTTCGTCGACATCGAAGTTGAACGGCTCGTCGTATTCGTGGGTGTCGCCGATGGTGAGCCCGCCGTGCAGCCGCTGCACGCACAGCAACTGCATCTTGTGCTGGGCCGCCGTGAAGGGCTGGGCCTCTTCACGATTCAGGCGATCCAGCTCCGGCCCCCGGAAGCCCGGGTAGTAGCGGAAGCTGTCGCCGTCGGCCACCGCGGTGGTGAGCGGTTCGCCCAGCGGCGCGGTCTGCATCATCTGCAGCCGGACGCGGCGCACGGGCAGATCACCGGCGAGCTCGCGGGTCAGACCGGAGTGCGCCGCGCCCGGGCAGACCAGGACGAGATCGCCCTCGTGGCGGCGGCCGCGGTCGTCGACCACGGTGGTGCCGGTGACGGCGCGGGCCTCGGCGCCGGCGAAGAAGGTGTAGCGGCCGGTGGCCGCCATGTAGTGCCGCAGCGCGGGCAGCGCCTGCCGGGACTCCACGGCCGCATCGGTCGAGCAGTGCAGTCCGGCAAGGAATTTGCCGCGCAGCGCCGGGTTGACCGCGCGCACCCGATCCGGGTCGAGCAGTTCGAATCCGCGCTGCGCCGCCGAGGCGTTCGCGGCGGCCGCCTCGGCCACGGCGAGCTCGGCCTCGGTGCGCACCAGGGTGATCGAGCCCGCGGGCCGGAAGCCCACGCCCGGCACCTTGCCGCCGATCTCCTCCCACAGCTGCCGGGACTTCAGCGTGATGTCGAGTTCGTTCGCGCTGCGCCCGGACACCCACACCAGGCCGAAATTGCGAACGGTGGCGCCGCGCGCCTCGACCTCCCGCTCCAGGTGAACCACGTCGTGACCGCGTCCGATCGCGGCCAGGGCGTGGGCCGTGCCGAGAATGCCGCCTCCGATGATGACCAATCGCATGCGCCCATGGTGGCGAATGGTCTAGACCTAGGAGTGTTTCGTATGCAAACGCTGGGTTAATAATTGGTATAGACCAATTCCGGGTACGCTGGGGACCATGCTTTCCGCAGAATCGGCCCGCATGCCCAAGTCCTACCGCGTGCGCGCGGAACTGGAATCGCTGCTGAGCACCCTGGCCGAGGGCGATCCGCTGCCGTCGGAACGCGAGCTGGCGCTGCGCTGCGGCGTGGCGCGCGAAACGGTTCGCCAGGCGGTGCGAGAACTCTTGGTGGAGGGCAGGATTCGCCGCCAGGGCCGGGGCACGGTGGTGTCGCGGCCCAAGATGGTGCAGCCGCTGTCGCTGCGCTCCTACACCGAGGGGGCGCTGAAATTCGGCCGCACGCCCGGCCGCCTACTGGTCGACTGGACCGATATCCCGGCCGATCCCGATACCGCCGCCGTGCTGGACATCGAGCCCGGCGCGCCGGTCATGCACCTGGAGCGCATCCTGCTCGCGGACGGCGAACGCATCGGCCTGGAGAGCACGTACATGCCGCTACCCCGCTTCGCGGGCCTGCGCGGCGCCTACGATCCCGCCACCTCGCTCTACGCGGCCGTGCGCGCGAGCGGGGTGGTCTACGCCCAGGCCACCGAGCGCATCGAGACGGTGCTGGCCTCGCCCCGCGAGGCGACGCTGCTGGAATGCACCACCGCCCTGCCCATGCTGCTGCTGCACCGCCGCAGCGTCGATGTCGACGGCGTCCCGGTGGAGCGCGTCCGCTCGCTCTATCGCGGCGATCGCATTGCGTTCCAAGCGAACCTGCACGACTGACCATCGGGTTCCCCTGCGCCATACTGGGTAGTGTCGATTTACCCGGAGCGAGGGGGTACACGATGCCGGATACACGGGAGACCTGGCGCAACAAGACATTCGGAGCGATCGGGGCCGGCGTGTACGACGCAGTGGTCGAACGGGAGCAGCTGGCCCGGCCCGCCGGGCGCGTGCTCTGGGGCACCGATGTCGGACTCTTCTACAGCAGCATGGATTTCCTGGGCGACCTGCCCGACGGCACCGCGGTCCTGGACGTCCCCTGCGGCGGCGGGGTGGCATTGCGCGCCGTGCGCCCCGGCCAGCGCCTGGACTACATCGCCGCCGATATCTCCCCCGCCATGCTGGACCGCACCCGGGCTCGCGCCACCCATCTGGGCCTGACCGGGATCGGCTGCACCGAGGCCGATATCGAGGCACTCCCGTTCGCCGACAACACCTTCGACTTCTGCCTCAGCTACAACGGGCTGCACTGCCTGCCCGATCCGGCCGCCGCCATCCGGGAGATGGCCCGCTGCCTCAAGCCGGGCGCCCGCTTGATCGGCACGGCCATCATCCGAGGCGCCGGTTCGCGCTCCGAGCTGTTCCAGCTGACCATGCGCACCTCCGGGGTCTTCGGCCCCAGCGGCACCGCGGCCGACTTCGAGGGCTGGATGACCGGGGCGGGCCTGCGCCCCGACCGCCTCGACCGCTCCGGCGCGCTGCTGCACTTCGCCGCCACGAAGCAACCATGAACCGGGTCCGGGGCGGCTGCCCGCCCCGGGACCCCTTACAGCACACCTACGGAATCAGAAGCATCCCAAGGAAGCTGTTGACCATATGGACGATCGTGCCGAGAAAATGCGGGATCATCGCGCCCTCCTTCCTACTGCTAGTTGAAATACCGACAGGTCCGTACTGATTTAGACATCCAGAAATGGATTAGCAGTTATTCGAGGCCGCTCGCCGGATGGATGGCGCCCGCCCACACGGCAGTTGGGCTGGTACCTGTGGCGGTACCAGCCCAACTGTTCTCCGGGAGGGATCGGTGCCGGAGTTCAGAGGCCCGCGGTGGCCGCTAGCAGCGGGCGGGCGTGGGATCGGTCGGTGGCTTCGATCAGTCCGGCCGCCAGCAGGTAGGCGGCGGCCATGCGCAGGGCCGAGTCCCGCAGGGCCGTGAGGGTTTCGGTCAGCTGGGTGCCCTTGTCCTCGAATCCGCGCCGGAGCTGGTGGGCGGAGTCGAAGTCGCCGAAGCCGGAGAGCGTCCGTAGCCTGGTGGAGCGGTCGATATGGGAATCCAGGCAGTCGGCGAACCGCAGGAAGTTCGCGGCACACTTGCGGGCCGCGGGAATCTCCATGCGGAAGGCGCCGGTGCGAGCCTGCCGGTAGAGTTCATGGGCTGTGGTTTCCCCCGCTGTCACGACGGGACTCCGTCCTCGAATGTGAAAAGACGATTGACGACCGCAATTTCGCGAATGAACAGTGTGCGACTCGACAGCGCGTGAAACCCGAGGCGGGCGTGCCGCGCCAGTCGACCACGCGGCACGCCGGGCGGGGCGCCCCGTTGCGCCCGCCGTCTTGGGGCGGGCGACGTCTCACGGTTCGAGCGAGCTACTGGTCCGATAGCGCCACTCGGTTGACGTCACCGATGACGACAATGGTTCCGTGGCAATACATCAATTGTGTCAATGCATTTGGAATCATTGTTCTGGTAAACGGCGCCGGCCACCGGCCACGTCGATTACGAGATCAGTGTAACCGTCAACCAGTTCGGCCAGATGGTACCAGTGTTTATGGGTGTTATCACTAGCAGCGCCTTCATGATCTATCACCTGATTGGCTTCCACCCAGCTCCTGGCCATACGGTCCACCACCGCCCCAAGGCTTTCCGTGTGCAGCGCGGCGCCATTGCGATGCTGGGGCAGTTCCTGATCCACCCAATCGTTGATATCGTCAACGAGTTCGTCGCGGCGGCAATCGATCTCGGTGATCAACATGGGGTCGCGCACCTGAGCCCGCCGCTCGTGCAGCTCGGCGAGAGCATGTGCCGACCGGAGCAGAACTCGATCTTGAAATCGACGGCCCTGGAAGGCACAGAGCAATTGCGGGGCAGTCGGCAGCGCGCCGGCAATCGACATGGTCATCGCGACTCCCCAAAAGCACCCGACAACATCACTAATCGCACCAACATGATTGGTCTCCGGATTCAGCTATACCGCTCATCGGATCGGTTGTTCACGAATAGGCTAGCTGGATCATGCTCTTACAAATGCAAGAACGCAAGAATGCGTTCTAGGTAGTGCGCAAGGCGAAAGGGTTGTCATGGCAGGCAAGCGCACCGTGCTTACCGTCCGTTTGCGCCGCCTCGCGGCGATGCTGCACGAGATGCGCGAGGACGCCCATCTCAGCAAAGAGGTGGTCAGCGCCAAAACCGGGATCAATGTCACCACGCTGTACCGCATCGAGACCGCGCAGGCCAGGCCACAGCGCCGCACCCTGACCGCCATGCTCGATCTCTACGGCATCGGCGAGCCGCAGCGTTCAGATGCCTTGCAGTTGCTGGTGGATGCGCTCAAACCCGGTATGGCCAGGTCCTTCGAGGACGCCGTCTCCGAGGTCTACGGCGCGTACATCAACTTCGAGGCGGAGGCGCTCTCGGCGCGCTTCTTCCAGTCCACCTACGTCCCGGGCCTGTTACAGACCGAGGCGTACGCGAACGCGGTCTACGAGACCACCATGCCCAAGATCTCCGAACAGGTTCGGGAGCAACGGGTCCGGGCCCGCCAGGAGCGCGCCCGCGTGCTCACCAAGGACAAGTCCGATCCCTTGGAGCTGTGGGTGGTGCTGGACGAGGCGGTCATCCGCCGGCTCGTGGGCGGTCCGGAGGTCATGCGGGAACAGTTCGACCAGTTGCTGTTCCACACCGAGAAGCGCAATGTGATCCTGCAGATCCTGCCCTTCGACGCCGGCGCCCATCCGGGCATGCTCGGCTCGTTCACCTTGCTGGACTTCCCGGATCCGGCCGATCCGGAACTGGTCTACGTGGAGGGCATCGCCAGCGACGAGCTCATCGAGGGTCATCCGGAGGTGCGCCGCTACGGCGTCATGTTCGATCAGCTGCGCGCCATGGCGCTGAGCCCCCGCGATTCCATGGCCATGATCTCCCAGGCCATCGTCGATCTCGGAAGTTGATCTCACACAACCCGATTTGATCTTCCACCCACCCTAGGTGGGCAATCCCGCACCCCCGGGGCGGGGACGGGCAGCACTGTGGTTGCTGTCGGTCGAACTCGGTGGTTGCGACAGTGGATACATCCCGAACAGCCCCACACAGTCGCACTTCCGAGAGGATGATATCGATGTGCAAGACGGCCGAATCGCCCGCCATCACACTCGTTCCGATGCGGGCGAGCGGGGAGACCGCTGCCCCCTCCTCGGAGTCCGCCCTCCACTCGGATCCCGCCGCCGTCGCGGTGACCGCCGCCGACTGCGAGCTGACCTACGCCGAGCTGGATCGCTGGTCCAACCGGCTGGCCCGCATGCTGCTCGCCCTCGGGGCCCGCCCCGGCACCCGGATCGTGATCGCCGACGTGCCCAAGCTGGAGGCGATCGTGTCCCGGCTGGCCATCACCAAGACCGGTGCGACCCCGGTCCCCTTCACCACCGAAACCACCTCCGCGCGCGTCGATTTCGGTATCACCACGAAGGAGGGCCGCGATCGGATCACCGACCCGGCCCGCTGGCTGGTGCTGGACGACCGCTCCACACTGGTGCAGTACCTGACCGGCTCCGCTGAACCGATTTCCGACGCGGAATTGTATATGGCGAGGAAGGCCTCCTAACCCGCCGAATGTCACCAGCACGCAGGATGTTTCATGGCTTCCAGCTCTGCCCTGTCCGGTTCCGCCCCCGCCCTGCCCACCGAGGCGTTCGCCTTGTCGGCGGCCCAGCGCGGCATCTGGTTCGCCCAGCATCTGGCCGGTGACACCCCCGTCTCCATCGCCCAGTACGTGGAGCTGGCGGGCGCGGTGGACGTGGAGTTGCTGGCCGCGGCGGCGCGGCAGGCGGGCCGGGAGTTCGGGACCGGCTACCTGCGGCTGCTCGAAATCGACGAACTGCCTTGGCAGGTCGTGGACACCACGCTCGAGGACGTCATCGAGACCATCGACCTGAGCGGCGAGCCGGATCCGGAGGCCGCGGCCCAGGCGTGGATGCGGGCGGAGTTCACCGCCCCCTTGGACATGACGCGCGACCGCCTGTGCGCGGTGCGCATGCTGAAGCTGGCCGAGGGCAGGTGGTACTGGTACTCCCGCTTCCACCACATCCTGCTCGACGGCGTGGGCGCGCTGACCATGCTGCAGCGCACCTCGGAGATCTACAACGCGGCGGTGGCGGGCCGGGAGATCCCCGAGGGCAAGGCCGAACCGCTGGCCAGGATCGTGGAAGCCGATGCGGCCTACCGGGATTCGGACAAGCTGCAGGCCGACCGGGAGTATTGGAAAGAGCATCTGGCCGGGATGGCCGAACCGGTGTCGCTGGGCCGGCGCACGGGGGCGGTCGACGCGCATCCACGCCTGCTCAGCGGGGAACTGCCGGAGCGGACCGCGGCGCTGCTGGACGCGCTGGCCGCCGAACTGTCGAGCAGCCCGGCGCCGATCATCGTGGCCGCCTTCGCCGCCTATGTGGGCGCCATGACCGGCAGCGGCGAAATCGTGCTGAGCCTGCCGGTGTCCGGCCGCACCACCGCGGTGCTGCGGCGCTCGGGCGGCATGGTGGCCAATGTGGTGCCGCTGCGCCTGCACCCGGCGCCCACCGCCACCGTCGGCGATCTGATTCGCGCCACCCAGGGTGAGCTCACCGCCGCCCTGCGCCGGCAGCGCTATCGCCAAGAGGACATCATTCGCGATCTCGGCTGGGCCATGGACGAAATGGCCGGTTTCGGGCCGACGGTCAATCTCATGCTGGCCGATACCCGCATACGCCTGGGCGGGGTGACCGGGCGGCTGCACGTGCTGACCTCCGGGCTCATCGACGATCTGTTCGTCAATGTGTATCCGGGCGTGGGCGGCGAGCGCACCCATATCGACTTCCAGGCCAATCCGAACCGCTACGGCGAGAGCGAGCTCGCCGCCCTGCACGCGCGGTTCCTGGACTTCCTGCACCGTTTCCTGGCGGGCGGGGCGCACGGGCCGCTGTCCGCGGTGGCGGCGCTGTCGGAGTCCGAGCGCGCCGAACTCGTCCCCGCCCGCGGCCGCCCCGGCGCCGCACCGCGCACGCTGCCGGAGATTCTGGCGGCGGGCGCCGCGGTCGATCCGTCGGCCATCGCCATGCGCGCCGACGGCACGGCGTTCACCTACCGCGAGGTCAGCGAGTACAGCAGCCGGTTGGCGCGGGTGCTGATCGCGGCCGGCGCCGGACCCGAACGCGCGGTGGCGATTTCCATCCCGCGCTCGGCGGCGTCGGTGCTGGCCATGATCGCGGTGGCGCGCACGGGCGCGGCCTTCGTGCCCATCGATCCCGGCTATCCGACCGACCGCATCGAGCACATGATCACCGACAGCGGCGTGGTGGCCGGGGTGACGGTCGCGGCCGTGCGGGCGGCCCTGCCGGATCGGGTGCGGTGGCTGACAGTCGATGATCCGGTGACCGAGACGACCCTTGCCGCAACCGATTCCGCGCCCATCACCGACCGTGATCGGCTCGCCCCGGTGCGGCTCGATCAGCTGGCCTATCTGATCTACACCTCCGGCTCCACCGGCCTGCCCAAGGGCGTCGGCGTCACCCATCGCGGCCTGGCGAATCTGGTCACCGGCTCGGGCGCGGCCTTCGGCGTCGGCTCGGACGCGGTGATGGCGCACGCGGTGTCGCCGAGCTTCGACATCTCGATCGAGGAACTGCTCGTGGCGCTGGCCGTCGGGGCGACGGTGGCGGTGGTGCCGCCCGCCGCGTACGCGGGCGAGGAGCTGGCGAGAGTCCTGCGCAAACTGGAGGTCACGCATCTGAATGTGACTCCGGTGGTGGCCGGTTCGCTGGAGCCGGAGACCCTGCCGCGGCTGCGGACCGTGGTGGTCGGCGGCGAGTCGGTGCCGCCGGAGCTGACCGTGCGCTGGGCCGGGCGGTGCGTGCTGAATGGGTACGGCCCGACCGAGACCACGGTGACCGCGACGCTGAGTACGCCGCTGGCGCCGGACGATCCGATCACCATCGGCGCGCCCGCGCGGGGAATGAGCGCGGTGGTGCTCGACCCGTGGCTGCGGCCGGTGCCGCCCGGGGTGACCGGTGAGCTGTACCTGGGCGGCCCGGGCCTGGCGCGCGGCTACCACCAGCGCATCGGCTTCACCGCGGAACGCTTCGTGGCCAGCCCTTTCGCCATCGGCGAGCGCATGTACCGCACCGGCGATCTGGTCCGCTGGCGGCGGCGCAACGGCCGCCCGGAACTGGAATACGTGGGCCGTGGCGACACCCAGGTGAAGGTGCGCGGCTTCCGCATCGAACTCGGCGAGGTGGACGCCGCCGTCGCACGGCATCCGGGGGTCGAGGTGGCGATCACGGTCGGGGCCACGACGCCGGGCGGCGCCACGGCGCTGGCGTCCTACGTGCTGGCCGCCGCCGATGCCACGATCGACCCCGAAGCCGTGAAAGCCACTGTGGGCAAGCACCTTCCGGCGCACATGGTGCCGTCTGCGGTCATGGTCCTCGACACGCTGCCGCTCACCCCGGCGGGCAAGGTGGATCGGCGAGCGCTGCCGGAGCCGGACTTCGGCGCTCGCGCGCACACCGGCCGGGCCCCCGGCACCGAGCGGGAGCAGATCCTGGCCGCCGTCTTCGCCGAGGTGCTCGGTCTCGAGGCGGTGGGCGCGGACGACAACTTCTTCGCCCTGGGCGGCGACAGCATCGTGGCCATCCAGCTGGTGGCCCGCCTCAAGAAGGCCGGGCTGTCGGTGCGTGCCCGGGATGTGTTCGAGCACAAGACCGTTGCCGCGCTGGCGGCCGTGGCCAGTGATGCGGCGGCGCAGGCCCTGCCGGAACTGCCGGGCGGCGGGATCGGCCCGGTGCCGCTCACCCCGATCGTGCACGCCATGCTCGCGCAGGGCGACACCTGGCCGCGCTTCGCGCAGGCGGTGCTGATCGGCCTGCCCCGCGATGTGGATCGCGACCGGCTCGTGCCCGCGGTGCAGGCGCTGCTGGACCGGCACGATCTCTTGCGCAGCACCCTCGCGCACCACGGTGATTCGCGCGGCAATGGCGCGGGCGGCCGGCAGTGGGCGGTCGGCGAACCGGGGACGGTGCGGGCCGAATCGCTCATCGACACGGTCCACGCGCTCGCGGACGGCGATGGCTCCGACGAACTCCAGGCGGCGGCCGACCTGCTCGATCCGGCCGCCGGCGTGGTCGCGCGCTTCGTGCTGATCGAGCGCGAGAACGCCGATCCGCTGCTGTGGGTGGTACTGCACCACCTGGTCACCGACGGCGTGTCCTGGCGCATCCTGCTCCCCGACCTGGCAACCGCCTGGGCGGGCGGCGAGCTGCCGCCGGTGGGCACCTCGTTCCGGCGGTGGGCGCACGCCCAGCGCGAGCAGGCCGCCGAACGACTGGCGGAAGTCCCGCTGTGGCAACGGATTCTGGACACACCCGATCCGTTGTTCGGATCGCGGGCGCTGGACCCGCAGACCGACACCGTCGCGACCATGCGGCAGGTGCGGACGGTCATCGATGCCGAAACCACCGCCGCGGCACTGGAACTGGTTCCCGAACGCTTCCACTGCGGTGTGGACGACGCGCTACTCACCGCGCTCGCACTCGCGGCGAGCCGCTGGCGGGACACCCGGCGGACACTGCTCACCCTCGAAGGCCACGGCCGCGAGGAGTCGATCGCGCCGGGCGCGGACATCTCGCGCACCATCGGCTGGTTCACCAGCGTCTACCCGGTCGCGCTCGATCTGGGCGGCATCGATCCCGAGGAGGCGTTCCACGGCGGGCCCGCGGCGGGCGCCGCGCTCAAGGCCGTCAAGGAACAGTTGCGCGCCATTCCGGACAAAGGCGTGGGCTACGGGATGCTGCGGTATCTGCACCCCGACACCCGGCAGAGCCTCACCCGTACCGCCGTCCCGCAGCTGAGCTTCAACTACCTGGGCCGCACCGGCGCGGGTGTCGAGACCTCCGACGGCGGCGAGACCCCGTGGCTGCCACGGCGTTTCGCGGCCACGCAGGACGACCGCGCGCCGCTGGAAGCGGCCATCGACATCAATGCCTTCCACACCGACGCCGGGTTGGAGATCACCTGGGCGTACGCCTCGGAGCTGCTCACCGAGACGCAGGTGCGGGAATTCGCCGACCTGTGGGCCCGGGCGCTGGCCGGTCTCACCGCCCACGCGCGCCAATCCGGCGCGGGCGGGCACACCCCCTCCGATTTCGGGCTGGTCGGCGTCACGCAACAGCACATCGACGGCTGGGAGCGCGAATACGCCGGGCTCACCGATGTGTGGCCGCTCTCGCCACTGCAATACGGGCTGCTGTTCCACGCCCGCTACGACAACGACACCGCCGACGGCTACACCGTGCAGACCCGGCTGTCGCTGGCCGGCCGCGTGGATTCCACCCGGCTGCGCACGGCCGCGCAGGCCCTGCTCGACCGGCACGACGTGCTGCGCGTGGCCTTCGCCGAGACCCCCGACGGGCCCCGGCAGCTGGTGCTGGCCGCCGCCGAGATCCCGTGGCAGGAAATCGATCTGACCGATCTCCCGGAGGCTTCGGCCCGGCAGCGCGAGCTGGAGCGCCTGGTGCACGTGGACGCGGGTTCCCGTTTCGATCTCACCCGCCCGCCGCTGCTGCGCTTCAGCCTCATCCGCACCGACACCGAGGCGTGCACGCTGCTCATGACCAATCACCACCTGGTGCTGGACGGCTGGTCCACGCCGCTGGTGGTGCGGGAACTGCTCGCCGGCTACCTGTCCTCGATCACGGGTCAGGAACTCACCGCCGCGCCCGCGCACTCCTATCGCGAATTCCTGGCCTGGCTCGCCGACCAGGACGACGCCGCCTCCCTCGCCGCCTGGACCGAGGCGCTGGCGGGCGTGGACTCGCCCACCCGGGCCGTCCCGACGCTGGCCGATATCACCTCCACCGAATCCGGCATGGTGACGGTCGATTTCACCGCCGCGCAGCTGTCCCGGCTGGAGTCCACCGTGCGCGATGCGGGCGCGACGGTGAACACCGCCGTGCAGGCCGGGTGGGCGCTGCTGCTCGCCATGCTCACCGGCCGCACCGATGTCGTCTTCGGCGGCACCGTCTCCGGCCGCCCGCCGCAGCTGACCGGCGTCGAGGAGATGGTGGGGCTGTTCATCAATACCCTGCCGGTGCGGGTGCGGCTGCATCCCGGTGAGCGCGTGGCGGATCTGCTGGCGCGGGTGCAGGCCGAGCAGGCGCGGCTGCTGGACCATCAGCATGTCGGGCTGGCCGCCATCCATCAGGCCGTGGGGCTGCCCGAGCTCTTCGACACCCTCACCGTGTTCGAGTCCTACCCGATCGACCGCGAAACCCTTTCGCAGGCCATGGATATCGCGGGCATGCGCATCCTGGATGTGGAGGGCACCGACGCCACGCCCTACCCGCTGAACCTCATGGTGATTCCGCAGCGCGCCCCGGACGGCACCGAGAGCCTGCAGATCAGCGTGAAATTCCTGGCCGACCACCTGCCCGAGGCGGCGGCGCGGCGGCTGCTGGACCGGTTCGTCCACCTGCTCGATCAGATCGCCGACCGGCCCGACCGCCGTGTGGCGCAGGTGCAGCACTGCGATCCGGCCGAGCGCCGCGCCCTGCTGCCGGTGCGCGGCGGCGATCCGGTGCCCATGCGCACGCTGGCCGATATCCTCACCGCCGGCGCGCGGGTGAATCCGGACGGCATCGCCATCAGCTCCGGCAATCTCACCATGACCTACCGCGACCTGGACACCTGGTCGAACCGGTTCGCGCGGGTGCTGCTGCGCCGCGGCGTCGGCCGCGAGGTCTTCGTGGTGCTGGCCCTGACCCGCTCGGTGGAATCGGTGGTCGCGGTGTGGGCGCTGGCCAAGACCGGCGCCGCCTTCCTGCCGCTGGATCCCAACTATCCGGTGGAGCGCATCGAGCACATTCTCACCGACTCCCGCGCGCCCATCGGCGTGACGGTGTGCGCGGTCGGCGAGTCGCTGCCGGGCAGCATCGACTGGCTGCTGCTCGACGATCTCAACACCATCCGGCGCGTCATGACGGTCTCCGACGCACCGATCACCGATGCCGAACGCGGCGGGCCCATCAGCCTCGACCAGGTCGCCTACCTGATCTACACCTCCGGCTCCACCGGCAAGCCCAAGGCCGTGCTGGTGAGCCATCGCGGCCTGGCCAATCTGGTCTCCACCCAGGAGAAGGGCCTGGACCTCAACGAGATGTCGCGCACGCTGCAGGTGGCCTCCCCCAGTTTCGACGCCTCCGTGCACGAACTTCTCAAGGCGCACGCCATGGGCGGGCGGCTGGTGGTGTCGCCGCCGGATGTGTACGGCGGCAGCGAACTCGAACAGCTGCTGCGCACCCAGGGCGTGACTCATGCGGTGATCACGCCGTCCGTGCTGGCGACCATGAACCCGATGGGGCTTTCCGACCTGACCAATCTGTCGGTGGCGGGCGAGGCGGCCGGGCCGGAGCTGGTGGCCGCGTGGGCGCCCGGCCGGCGCATGCTGAACCTGTACGGGCCCACCGAATTCAGCATCTGGGCCACCGGGCCCGGCGTGCTGCTGCCCGGCGAACCGATCACCATCGGCGCGCCGATTCGCGGCGCGCAGGCCATGGTGCTCGATTCCTGGCTGCGGCCGGTGCCGCTGGGCGTGACCGGCGAGCTGTATCTGGCCGGACCCGCCTTGGCGCGCGGATATTTCAACCGGTTCGCGCTGACCGCGGCGCGGTTCATCGCCAATCCGTACGGGGCCTCGGGCACCCGCATGTACCGCACCGGCGACATGGTGCGCTGGGTGGAGGTCAAGGGCGCGGACGGGGCGCGGCTGGAGCTGGAATACCAGGGGCGCAGTGATTTCCAGGTCAAGATTCGCGGCCTGCGCATCGAGCTGGGCGAGATCGACGCGGTGCTCCATGCCGATGACGCGATCGAGTACGCGGCGACCATCGGCGCGCCGGGGCCCGGCGGGCAGACCGTACTCGTGTCCTATGTGGTCGGCGTGCGCGGCAAGCCGCTCGACACCGAACTGCTGCGCACCCGGGTGGCGGCGGCGCTGCCGGGATACATGGTGCCCAGCTACCTCATCGAACTGGACGACGTCCCGCTGACGCCGGTCGGCAAACTGGACCGGAATGCCTTGCCCGCACCGGATTTCGCGAGCCTGCAAGAGCGGTATCTGGCGCCGCGCACGGCGGTGGAGCGGGCCGTGGGCGAGGTCTTCGCCGAGGTGCTCGGGCTCGATCGGGTCAGCATCGACCGGTCGTTCTTCGAACTCGGCGGCAACTCGCTCAGCGCCACCAAGGTGGTGGCGCGGGTGAACGCGGTGCTCGGCGCGACGGTCGCGCTGCGCGATCTGTTCGACGCCCCGACGGTCGCCCAATTGTCTTCTCGGGTCGTGCCTTCCGCCGATCTGTCCGGCCGCCCGGCGCTGGCGCCGCGCCTGCGGCCCGACCGGGTGCCGCTGTCGCCCGCGCAGCAGCGCATGTGGGTGCTCAATCGCATGGATTCGAGCCTGGCGGCCTACAACATCACCGCCGCGCTGCGGCTCACCGGCGAGCTGGACACCGAGGCGCTGCGCGCCGCCGTCACCGATCTGGTGACCCGGCACGAGACGCTGCGGACCATCTATCCCGGTGATGCCGACGGCCCGCGCCAGGTCGTGGTGAGCGTGCGGACCGCCGCACCGGAGATGCGGGTGGTCGACACCGAAGACGGTGCGGCGCTGCGGGATCGGATCGAGGAGCTGACCGGAACCGGATTCGACGTGACCCGGGAGCCGCCGCTGCGCGTCGGGCTGTTCCGGATCATCGATACACCCGACACCCATGTCGTGGTGCTGGTCGTGCACCACATCAGCGCCGACGGCGCGTCCATGGAACCGCTGGCCACCGACCTGCTGACCGCCTATCTGGCGCGCAGCGCGGGCGCGGAGCCGGTGCGCGAACCGCTGCGGGTGCAGTACGCGGACTACTCGCTGTGGCAGCGGGAACTGCTCGGCGACGAGCGGGATCCGGAATCCCGTGCCGCCCAGCAGGTCCGGTACTGGAGCGAGCAGCTGGCAGGCAGCCCGGATGTGCTCGAGCTGCCCACGGACCGGCCGCGGCCCGCCGTGCAGAGCATGCGCAGCACCGATCTGCCGTTCGCGCTCGACGCCCGGCTGCACGCCGGGCTGGCGGCGCTGGCGGCCGAGACCGACACCAGCCTGTTCATGGTGCTGCACGCGGCGCTGGCCGTGCTGCTGTCCCGGCTGGCGGGCACGCCCGATGTGGTGGTCGGTACCGCGGTGGCCGGGCGCGGGGACGCCGCGCTCGACGATCTGGTCGGCATGTTCGTGAACACTCTCGCACTGCGCACCCCGGTCGATCCCAGCAGCGGGTTCCGGGACTTCCTGACCGCGGTGCGCTCGGCCGATCTGGACGCGTTCGCCCATGCCGAGGTGCCCTTCGAACGGCTGGTGCAGGTGCTGGATCCGGCGCGCTCCACGGCCCACCATCCGCTGTTCCAGGTGACGCTGTCGCTGCAGAACTTCGCCCCGCCGAGCCTGGAATTCCCCGGGTTGCGCGTGGAAGTGGAGCCGTTCGACCGCGATACCTCACAGTTCGATCTGGCCTTCGACCTGCGCGATCCCCGGCCGGGCGCGGAACCGTCGGGGCTGGAGGGCACGCTCAGCTACGCGACCGATCTGTTCGACGCGGCCACCGCGGCCCGGATGGTGACCCGCTGGCAGCGCGTCCTGGCCGCCGTCATCGCCGATCCGCAGGTGCGACTGTCGGATATCGATCTGCTCGACGAGGCGGAGCGGCGCGCGCTGGTGCCGCTGCGCGGGCCGCGCGGGGGTGAGATCACCATGCTGGCGGAGGTGCTCGCCACCGCGGCCGCCTATCACCCGGATCGGCCCGCCATCGTCGCCGAGGGGCGGACCACCACCTATCAGGAGCTCGATACCGCCTCGGACTTCCTGGCCGCTCAGCTGACCGCGGCCGGCGCCGGAGTGGAAACGGTTGTCGCCCTGGCCATCTCCCGCAGCGCCGCGCTGCTCACCGCCATCTGGGCCACCGCCAAGACCGGTGCGGCCTTCCTGCCCATCGATCCGCGCAACCCGCTCGACCGCATCGATCACATGCTCACCGATTCGGGGGCGGTGCTGGGGCTCACCACCAGCGCGCATCGGCCGCTGCTGCCCGGCACCATCCAGTGGCTGGTGCTCGACGGCCCGCAGGAAGACGCGCGCACCAAGGTCATTCACATCGACCGCTGGTCGCGGGAAGCCTGGGAACGGGATTACGACTACGCCGTGAACCCCGACCATCCCGCGTGGCTGATCTACACCTCCGGATCCACCGGGACGCCGAAGGGCGTGTCCGTCTCGCATCGCGGCCTGGCCGATCTCGTCCGGGCGCAGCACCATACGCTCGGATTGAACGAACGCTCGCGGGTATTGCAGGTCGCCTCACCCAGTTTCGACGCCTCGGCGTTCGAGGCGCTCATGGCCTTCGGGGCCGGGGGCGCCGCGGTGGTCGCACCGCCCGATGTGTTCGGCGGCGACGCATTGCAGGATCTCATTGCCGCCCAGCGGGTCACGCATCTGGTGATCACCCCCTCCGCACTGGCGACCATGGACCCGGCGGCGGTGTCCAGCGTGCGCGTGCTGGCGGTGGCGGGCGAGGCCATCGGACCGGAACTGGTCGAGCGCTGGTCGGCCGGGCGGATGCTGGTCAATCTCTACGGCCCGACCGAATTCACCATCTGGGCCACGACGTCGGATGCGCTGAAGGCGAATCAGCCGGTCACCATCGGCCGTCCGATCCGCGGTGCGGCCGCGCTCGTGCTCGACGATCGGCTGCGGCCGGTGCCGATGGGTGTGGCCGGTGAGCTGTACCTGGCAGGCCACGCGCTGGCGCGCGGCTATCACGATCGCACCGGACTGACCTCGGCCCGGTTCGTCGCCGATCCCTACGGCGGTCCGGGCGAGCGCATGTACCGCACGGGCGATCTGGTGCGCTGGACCGGATCGCTCACCGCGCCGCGGCTGGAATACCTGGGCCGCACCGACTTCCAGGTGAAGGTGCGCGGCCAGCGCATCGAACTCGGCGAGATCGACGCGGTGCTGGCGCGGGCCGAGGGCGTCGAATTCGCCGTCACGCTGGGCGTCAAGGGCCCGGGCGGGGCGACCGCCCTGGCCGCCTATGTGCTGCCCTCCCCCGGCGCCGTGCCCGACATCTCCGCCATCCGCGCCCATGCCGCCGACACGCTGCCCGGCTATATGGTGCCGGCGGCCTTCGTCGTGCTCGACGCCATCCCGCTCAACGCGGTCGGCAAGCTCGACCGGAAAGCCTTGCCGGAACCGGTGTTCGAGGCCGAGACCGAGTACCGCGCGCCGACCGATGCCACCGAGTCGGCGCTGGCCGAGATCGTGGCGGAGCTGCTCGGCCGGGAGCGCGTCGGCGTGCACGACTCCTTCTTCGCACTCGGCGGTGACAGCATTCTCGCCATCCAGCTGGTGTCGCGGGCACGGCTGCGCGGCATCGAGCTCTCGCCCCTGCAGGTGTTCGAGCATCGCACCGTCGCGGCCCTGGCGGCACTCGCCGAGGAGGCCGGCGCTGCCATCGTGCTCGAGGAACTGCCGGGCGGCGGGGTCGGCGAGCTGCCGCTCACCCCGATCGTGCGCTGGATGACCGAGCGCGGCGGCGATTTCGGGCGCTTCGCGCAGTCGGCGGTGCTGGAAATGCCGAAGGGGATCACCCGCGAACAGCTCGTCGCCACCGTCACCGCGGTGGTGGACAAGCACGATATGCTGCGCGCCCGGCTCACCCGCACCGACGGCGAATGGCGGCTGCACACCCGCGAGCCCGGCGCCGTCGATGTCGACAAGCTGGTGCACCGCATCGAATTCCGCGCCGCGAGCACCGCCGAACTGCGCGAATACGCGGTGACCGAGGTGGATTCGGCCCTCAACCGGCTCGATCCGGCCAATGGCGTGGTCCTGCAGCTGATCTGGTTCGACCCGGTCGGCACCGGCCCGGACGAGCGCACCGGGCGGCTGATCCTGGTGGCGCACCACCTCGTCACCGACGGCGTGACCTGGCGCATCATCATCCCGGACCTGATCGCCGCCTGGGCGCAGCTCTCCGGCGGGGCGACGCCGGTCCTGCCCGAGACCGGCACCTCCATGCGCCGGTGGGCGCACGCCCTGCGCGAGGAGGCCCACAGCGACAGCCGCACAGCCGAACTCGGCTACTGGCGCGAGATCGCCGCGACGCCCGATCCGCTCATCGGCGCCCGGGAACTGGATCCGGCCGTCGACCGCGCCGTCACCGTGCGCGCCGTCGAGGTGTCGGCGCCCGCATCGGTCACCACCGCGCTGCTGACCACCCTCCCGGCGCTGTTCGACGGCACCGTCGAGGACGCCCTGCTGGCCACCCTCGGACTGGCCGTGCTGCGCTGGCGGGCCGAGCGATCCGGGCACACCGGGAAGACCGAGCCGAACCCGGCCTCGGTGCTCATCCGTATGGAAGGGCATGGGCGGCAACAGGAAATCGTTCCCGGCGCGGATCTCTCCCGCACCGCGGGCTGGTTCACCACCCTGTATCCGCTGCGGCTGGACCTGCCGGGCATCGATGTGGACGACGCGCTCGACGGCGGCCCGGCCATGGGCGACGCCATCCGGGCGGCCAAGCATCAACTGCTCGCCGTGCCCGGCAAGGGCATCGGCTACGGCCTGCTGCGCTATCTCAACGAGGAGACCGCACGCGAACTGCCGCACCGGATCCCGGGTCGCATCGGCTTCAACTACCTCGGCCGCTATGCCGCCGCCGACATCCCGGCCGGACTGGAGGGGCTGGGCTGGCTGCCGACCGAGGAGTTCGGCGATCTGCACACCGAGGAGCACCCCGAGGTGCCGGTGACCGCCGAGATCGAGATCAATGCCGTCGTGGTCGGCGATCGGCTGCAGGCGAGCTTCACCTTCCCGGTCACGCTCACCGCGCGGCACGAGATCGCCGAACTGGCCATGCTGTGGATGGAATCCCTCACGGCAGCAGCCGATTTCGCCGATACGCCCGAGGCGCAGGAGGCCGCCGCGGCGGAGGCGGAATACACCGCCGAGCTGGCACAGGCGCGCGCCGCCGCGGAACTGGCCGCCGCGCGACCGGCTTCGGGCCCCGGTCTCGGATTGGACGTGGTGCTGCCCATCCGCCCCGACGGCGACGAACCGGCCCTGTTCTGCATCCACCCGTCCTCGGGCATCGCCTGGACCTATCTGGGCCTGGCCGAACTGCTGCGCCCCGGCCGCCCCATCTACGGCCTGCAGGCCCCCGACCTGTCCGGCGAACCCGCCGCCCGCAGCATCGGCGATTTCGCCGAACGCTATGTGCGCGAGATCCGCCGGCTGCAACCGGAGGGCCCCTACCACGTGCTCGGCTGGTCCTTCGGCGGCCTCATCGCGCACGCCGTCGCCACCCGGCTGCTCGCCGAGGGCGCCGAGATCGGCACCCTGGCCCTGCTCGACGCCGACAGCACCGATATCGACGGCGACAGCGTCGACAAGCTCACCGCCGGATCCTTCGTCGCCACCTTCGGCCAGGTCTTCGGCATTGCCGACGTCTCACCCGACGCCACCGCCGAAGAGGCGGCGGAACTGATCCGCGAGCGCATGGGCGGGGTCGCGCTCGTGGACGCGCTCACCCTGGAACGGATGGCCGCGTCCTACAACGCCTCCGCCCGCACCCGCACCGGCTATCAGCGGCCGGTATTCCACGGTGACGCCCTGTATTTCAGCGGCACCGTGGACACCTCGGAGATCTTCGGGCCGGCCGGCTGGCGGCCCTGGATCGCCGGGGAGATCACCAATTACGACATCGAGGCCACGCACGACGAGCTCACCTCGCCGGACGCGCTGGCGGCCATCGCCCGCATCCTCGACGAACACCTCGGAGGGACCCAGTGAAACCCGGCAGCGGCGTGGACGGCGTGATCGTCGAAGGCGTCGAGAAATCATTCGGAACCGTGCAGGCCCTGCGCGGCATCACCTTCAAGGCCGCGCCCGGGGAGGTGCTCGGCATTCTCGGGCCCAATGGCGCGGGCAAGACGACCACCGTCAACATCCTGTCCACCCTCATCGCACCGGATGCCGGACGCGCCCAGGTCGCCGGGCACGACTGCGTGAGCGAGGCGGCCGCGGTGCGGCGCTCCATCATGCTGACGGGTCAGTTCGCCGCGCTCGACGACGCGCTCAGCGGCTACGAGAACCTGGTCATGTTCGGGCGGCTCATGGGCCTGCGCAAACGCGCGGCGCGGGCGCGGGCCGAGGAGCTGATCGAGGAATTCGATCTCGGCGCGGCCAAGGGCCGCCGGGTCGGCACCTACTCCGGCGGTATGCGGCGGCGCATCGATATCGCGTGCGGGCTCGTGGTGCGGCCGGAGGTGGTGTTCCTCGACGAGCCCACCACGGGCCTGGATCCGCGCAGCCGGCAAGGCGTCTGGGATCTGGTGAGCGGGTTCCGCAAGCACGGCATCACCACCCTGCTCACCACGCAGTACCTGGAAGAGGCCGACGCGCTGTGCGATCGGATCATCGTCATCGACCACGGGGTGGTCATCGCCGACGGCACCGCCGACGAACTCAAGGCCCGCACCGGCGGCAGCTACTGCGAGATCGTGCCGCTGCGGATCGAGGAACTGCCCAGAATCGCCACCGCCCTGGGCGATCTGCTGCCCGACGCCAGTCGCGAAGCGCTGACCCGCAATACCGATCGGCTGGGCATTCCCGCGCCCGAAGGCGCCAAGACCCTCGCCGAGGCATTGCGCCGGCTCGACGGGGCGGGACTGGAACTGGTCGACATCGCCCTGCGCCGGCCCTCGCTCGACGATGTCTTCCTCTCGCTCACCGGGCATATGACCGAGGAGCAGGAGCTCAATGGAAAGGCCCGCTCGTGACCGCCGCCACGGCCACCGCCTCCGGCGCCTGGCTGACCAGCACCCGCGCCACCCCGGGCACGCTGCAGCAGTGGTGGGTGCTGACGGTGCGGCTCATCGTGCCCTCGGTGAAGACCGGCGAAATCCTCACCGCCGTCCTGGCACCGGCGACCTTCGCCATCAGCTTCTACATCCCGCTCAACAAGGTGATGAGCTTCGCCGGGCACGGATTCAGCAGCTACGCACAGTTCTTCGCGCCCATCGTCATCCTGCAGGCCGCGGCCTTCACCGCCATCTCCGCGGCGTTCCGGGCCGCCACCGATATGGTCTCCGGCCTGGACCGCCGCTTCGACGCCATGCCCATGCACCCGCTGGTGCCGACCGCGGCGCGCATGTCCGCCAATGTCTTCCGCATGATCATCGCGCTCATCTCCGCCCTGATCTCGGTGCACGTCATCGGCTTCCGCTTCGAGGGCCCGCTCTCGCACACCCTCGGATTCCTGGGCCTGGCCATGCTCATCGGCATCGCCTTCTGCCTGGGCGCCGACGTCATCGGCACGGTGACCAAATCCCCCGAGGCCACCACCCAGATGCTGGTGCTGCCGCCGCTCATTCTCGGCATGCTCTCCACCGGCCTCGCCCCCGCGAACCAATTCCCGGACTGGGTCGAGCCTTTCGTCCGCAACCAGCCCGTCTCGCAATTCGCCTTCGGCCTGCGCGCCCTCGGCGGCGATTCGCTGGGCAGGGCGGGCGAGGTGACCTGGGCGGTCATGACGCCGCCACTGCTGTGGGGCATCGGAATCATTGTCTTCTCGCTGTACTTCACTGTCCGCCTGAACACGAAGAGGTCGTGACGTGATCACCCTCGCCCCGAGCACCGGCTCCGCCGACACCATCACCACCGCCGAGGGCTCGGCCCCGGCGCTGGTGCGCCACACCTGGATTCAGACGCTGCGGCTGCTGCTGCGCTGGGTGCGCGATCCCATCACATTGCTGGAAACCCTGATCGTGCCCTGCCTGCTGCTGCTCATGCTCGATATCGTGGTCGGCTCGCAGATCGAGAAGTTCTCCGGCAGCAGCGCCCTCTACGGGTCGGTCCCCATGGTGTGCCTGGTGGGCGCGCTGTCGGGCACCGTCGCCAGCGGCGTCATGCTCGGCCGGGAACGCGATGCCGGACTGCTGGCGCGCTTCTGGGTGCTGCCGGTGCACCGGGCTTCCGGGCTGGCCGCGCGCATTCTGGCCGAGGGCTGCCGCATCTTCGGCGGCACCCTGGTGATCATCGGATTCGCCATGCTGCTCGGCTTCCGCTTCCGGCAGGGCCCGCTCGCCGCCTTCGCCTTCCTGTGGGTGCCGGTGCTGTTCGGCTTGGCCTTCGCCACCATGGTCACCGCCATCGCGGTGTTCACCGCCAAATCCACGCTGGTCGAGGCCATTGCCATCCTGTCCTCGCTGCTGATGTTCTTCAGCACCGGATTCGTCCCGCTGGGCGCGTACCCGGAGTGGATCCAGCCGGTGGTCCGCAATCAGCCCATGTCGGTCGCCGTGGACACCATGCGCGCCCTCGCCGAAGGCGGACCCCTGGCGAGTCCGCTGCTGCGTACCATCGCCTGGTCGGTCGGCGCCATCATCGTCTTCGCCCTGCCCGCCGCCTACGGCTACCGCCGCGCCAGCCGCCGCTGAGCAAACCCCCTTATCCGGGATTCCATGATCGAAACGCCCTATCAACCCCCCTTTCTGTAAATAACACGTGCACGGCGCGTCGACCGGCCGCCGAATCACACGCGGCGGATTAAGCTGACCGCCGTGCTCGAACCCGAAACCGCCGTCGCGCCCCATCCCGACATCGCACATCTGGCCCCGCTGCTGGGCACATGGCGCGGCCGCGGGCAGGGTGAGTACCCGACCATCGACTCCTTCGAATATCTGGAGGAAGTGCATTTCGGTCATGTCGGCCGGCCGTTCCTGACCTACCGGCAACGCACCCGCGCCGCCGCCGACGGCCGCCCGATGCATAGCGAAACCGGATATCTCCGGGCCATCGGCGGCGACCGGATCGAGCTGATCCTGGCCCATCCGACCGGCATCACCGAGATCTGCGAGGGCACCATCGTCCGCGACGACGAGGGCATGCGCATCGAGCTGGACTCCACCTCGATCGGCCGCAGCAGCACCGCCAAATCGGTGACGGCCCTGGGCCGCAGCATCACCCTGGCCGGGGACACCCTGAGCTACCGGCTGCGCATGGCCGCGGTCGAGCAGCCGCTGCAGCATCACCTCGCTGCCACCATGCAGCGCGCCAACTGAGCGCCGCGCGCGGCGGGTGACGACCCGATGAACTGAAATCCAACTTCCGAGACGAACGTCCAGGTGACCTGCGGCACTCCGGTTCCAGAAGTGTGCTCGATCACATTCGAGGGTTGCCAGGCCCATCACACTCGGATTACCGTTCCTTACGGTGGCAAACAGTCAGCCAACCCTAATGAGCATCGGCTATCCGAAATCCACCGTTCGGATAGCCTGACTCGATCCCCCTGAACAAGGGAGTTGGATATGAAGCGCTCGGCCCTCTTGCTACTCACCACCGCGGGCATGGTCCTCGCCGGAGCCGGTGTCGTCGAAATCCTCGGCGATGCGTCCACCGTCGGCCCG
This sequence comes from Nocardia sp. IFM 10818, assembly GCF_054655275.1. NCBI lineage: Bacteria > Bacillati > Actinomycetota > Actinomycetes > Mycobacteriales > Nocardiaceae > Nocardia > Nocardia sp. IFM 10818. Next base: position 2,587,651 of record NZ_BAAHJH010000001.1, on the reverse strand, counting down.
CCCGCGAAATCCCTGGCCCAGCAGCGCTATGTATCCGAAACCCTCACCGGGGAAATCCAGCCCGCCGCGTGCGTGAGCCTCGGCGGGCGCTACCAGACCTCCTCCCCGCGCTGACCTTGCGGCATCGCCCCCGGCTCAGTACCCGGGCGGCAGCGCCGTGAGCATGTCCCGGGTCACCGCCACCGCGTTGTCGGAGCTGCCGCCGCGCACCAGCAGGGTCGCCCAGGCCATATCGCCGCGGTAGCCGACGAACCAGGAGTGCGAGCCGCCGTCGACTTCGGCCTCGCCGGTCTTGCCGTACACCTCGCCCTGATCGCGCACGCGTTCGGCGGTACCGCCGAGCACCACCTTGCGCATCATCGCGCGCAGGCCCGCCAGCACGTCCCCGGGCAGTTGCGGGCGCTCACCGCTGATCTCGGTCGGGTGGCCCGAAATGAGGTACGGCACCGGCGTACTGCCGTGCGCGACCGTCGCGGCCATCAGGGCCAGGCCGAAGGGACTGGTCAGCACCTTGCCCTGGCCGATGCCGTCCTCGGCGCGCTGCACCGGATCGTCACTGCGCGGGACCGAGCCGGAGACCGTCGGCAGCCCGACCACCGTGTAGTCCGGGCCGATGCCCAGCGCCGCGGCGGCCGTGCGCAGATCCTCGCCGCCGAGCTCGGAGGCGATCTTGGCGAAGGCGGTGTTGCAGGAGCGCTCGTAGGCCGTCGACATGGGCACGTCGCCGACGGTGAAGAGGTTGTAGTTGGGAATGGTGCGCTCCCCCACCACGATCCGGCTCGGGCACGGGACGATGGTGTCCGGGGTGGCGTCGCCGGCGGTCATGGCCGCGGCCGCGGTCACCGTCTTGAAGGTGGAGCCCGGCGGGTACAGGCCCGAGGCGGCGACCGGGCCGTCGGCGTCGGCGGCCTCGTTCTGCGCGATGGCGAGAATGGCTCCGGTGGACGGCTGGATCACCACCATCATGGCCTGCTCGGCGCGGCCGTCGACGGCGCGCTGGGCGGCATTCTGAATGTGCCGGTCCACACTCAGCGAGAACGACGGGGAGACCTGCGGCGCAACCTCTTTCAGCACATCGGTGTCGACGCCGTTGGCATTGACGGTGACCACGGTCCAGCCGGCCTTGCCGTCCACCTCGTCGATGACGGTCTTGCGGACCTGGGTCATGAGATCCGGGGCGAAGCGGCGATCGGTGGGGACCATGTCCCACTGCTTGCCGAAGGTCACCCCCGGCAGGCCGAGCAGATCGGCGCTCACCTGGCCGAATTCCCATTCCGAGAGCACCGCGACGGTGTAGGGGCCCTCGGCCTTGCGGGCGGCGTCGATGACCGAGGCGGGGGTGATCCGCTCGTCGAACCGGCGCAGCACCGTCGCCAATGTCGTTGCCACGGCGGTGGGATCGACATTGGCGGAGCGGGTGAAGGCGATGCGGTAGACCGGGCCCGGCACCAGCACATCGGTGCCGGAGCGCTCGTTGACGCGGGCGCGGGGCGCGGGCACCGACCGCAGTTGCAGGCTCTGCGTATCGCCCAGCTGCGGATGGATATTCGACGACATCCAGCGGACCACCCAGCGCCCGTCGCTGCGGCCCATATTGAGCTGGCCGCGATAGGTCCAGAGGCGGTCCTTGGGCAGTTTCCACGCGTAGGTGTAGTCCACGGTGGCGGTGTCGCCGCTGACCCGCATAGCGCCGGAGGTCGCCGACAGTTCCTCGGCCTGGAGCTGGTCCCAGGCGGAAGCCAGTGCGGGACCGGCCTTTTCGGGCAGGCTGGTGAAATCCGCCGCGGCCCGCACATCGTGGCGGGCGAAGGCGTCGAGGAAGGCGTCGGCTGTCTGCGCCGGGCCCTGCGGACCCGATGAGCAGCCGGCGGCGGCAATCGTGATCGCGGCCGCGATCAGCATGGTGAGCACCCGTGTTGACATCGGCACAGATGCTAGAGCCAACTACTGGCAAACCTGGGCGACACACTGCACCGGAACGGATTTCACGCCGATATCACACCAATGGGTCAGTCGAGCAGCACCGTGGCGAATGTGGCGATCTGCCGGAATCCCACCTTGGCGTAGGCGCGGCGGGCGGCCTCGTTGTAGCAGTTCACGTACAGGCTGGCGGTGCGGCCGGAGGCCACCACCACATTGGCGACGGCGGCGGTGCCACCGGTGCCGAGTCCCTTGCCGCGGCGGTCGGGATGCACCCAGACGCCCTGGATCTGGCCGGTGCGGCGGGACAGCGCGCCCACCTCGGCCTTGTAGACGACCTCGCCGTCCTCGAATCGTGCCCAGGCGCGGCCGGATTCGATGAGGCTCGCCACGCGGCGGCGGTAACTGCGGCCGCCGTCGCCGGCGCGGGGGTCCACGCCGATCTCCTCGGTGAACATGGCGACCGCGGCGATCAGGTAGCGGTCGATCTCCTCGGGACGCACCCGGCGCACCTGCAGGTCCGGTTGCACCCCGGCGGGCTTTTCCAGGGCGAGCAGCGGCTGATCGGCGCGTAGATCGCGCGGCGGGCCCCAGTGCTCACACAGCAACTCCCATAGCGGCAGCGCGAGTTCGCGGCGACCCACCACCGAGGAGCAGAGGCGCGGGCCGCGCACGGCGCGATCGGCGAAGGCCCGCAGATCGGCCCGATTGCCGCGCAGCGGGACCAGATTCGCGCCGGAGAAGCACAGGGAATCCCCCGGGCCGCCGCGGCTCCACAGTTCGCCGTAGGTGCCCCGGGCATCGAGCCCGTACTCCTGCAAGCGCGCGGCCACCATGCAGGTCGCCACCGGATCGGTGTCGAGCACCCGCAATACCTGCGTCAGATCGCGGTTCGCGAGCTGACGGGCACCGGACGACTTCGCCCGCCGGGTCGGCTCCAGCACACTCCGCACGTTCACAGCGTGCCAGAACTTCCGACAACGTGCCGCACTATTGACCGCGGCCGCGCGTCACGCGGCCACGGCAAGCCTGCGACCAGGTGGTTATCCCGCGGTGACGACCGGCGAACCGCTGCCAGCGGTCTCACCCATCTCGTCGGCGAGACGCATGGCCTCCTCGATGAGGGTCTCCACGATCAGGTGCTCGGGCACGGTCTTGATGACCTCGCCCTTGACGAAGATCTGCCCCTTGCCATTGCCGGAGGCGACACCCAGATCGGCCTCGCGGGCCTCGCCGGGACCGTTCACCACGCAGCCCATGACGGCCACGCGCAGCGGCACCTCCATGCCCTCCAGGCCGGCGGTGACCTCATTGGCCAGGGTGTACACATCGACCTGGGCCCGGCCGCAGGACGGGCAGGAGACGATCTCGAGCTTGCGCGGGCGCAGGTTCAGCGACTGCAGGATCTGGCCGCCGACCTTGACCTCCTCGGCGGGCGGGGCGGACAGCGAGACCCGGATGGTGTCGCCGATGCCCTGGGATAGCAGCGCGCCGAAGGCGGTCGCGGACTTGATGGTGCCCTGGAAGGCCGGGCCCGCCTCGGTCACGCCGAGGTGCAGCGGGTAGTCGCACTGGGCGGCGAGCTGGCGGTAGGCCTCCACCATGATCACCGGGTCGTTGTGCTTGACCGAGATCTTGATATCGCCGAAGCCGTGCTCCTCGAACAGGCTCGCCTCCCACAGCGCCGACTCCACCAGGGCCTCGGGCGTGGCCTTGCCGTACTTGGCCATCATGCGCTTGTCGAGCGAGCCCGCGTTGACGCCGATACGGATCGGGATGCCGGCGTCGCCGGCCGCCTTGGCGACCTCCTTGACGCGGCCGTCGAATTCCTTGATGTTGCCCGGATTCACGCGCACCGCGGCGCATCCCGCGTCGATGGCGGCGAAGATGTAGCGGGGCTGGAAGTGGATGTCGGCGATCACCGGGATGCCGGACTTCTTGGCGATGATGGGCAGCGCGTCCGCGTCCTCCTGACGCGGGCAGGCCACGCGCACGATGTCGCAGCCGGAGGCGGTGAGTTCCGCGATCTGCTGCAGGGTGGCGTTCACATCGTGAGTCTTGGTGGTCGTCATGGACTGCACGGACACGGGGAAATCGCTCCCCACGCCGACATTGCCCACCATCAGCTGGCGGGTCTTGCGCCGAGGTGCGAGGACCGCCGCCGGCGCAGCGGGCATCCCCAATCCGATGGCTGTGCTCACGAGAGTGTGCCTACTTTCGTCATGATCCTCACCCTTCCGGTCCCGAGTCTAACGACGCTCGAATACCGCTCGCCCTGTGACAGCGGCGACAACGGTACAGCTCCCGAGCCGTCAGCCCGGAATCGGCCGACCCCTACGATGGGTATTCGTTGCAGACCGTGCGAGGGCGTTTGGAGCGAAATGTGAAGGTAGCGAACATCGATCACTGGCCCGGCACCCCCGGCGAGGCCATCGCCCTGCAAGATCGACTGCGCTCCCTGGTGGTCCCGGAAAACCCCCGGCCACCGCATTTCCGCACGGTAGCCGGCCTTGACTCCGCCTACGACGACCACGGCAACGTGGCCGCCGCCATAGTAGTCCTCGATCCGGACACCCTGGAAACCATCGAAACCGTCACCGCCCGCGGCACCACGGATTTCCCGTATGTTCCCGGACTGTTGGCCTTCCGGGAACTCCCCACCACCCTGCGGGCCCTCGAAAAGCTCACCGTCACACCGGATCTCTTCATCTGCGACAGCCAGGGCCTGGCCCACCCCCGCCGCTTCGGCTTCGCCTGCCACCTCGGTCTGCTCACCGGCGTCCCCACCCTCGGCGTCGCCAAGAACGCCTGGGGCGACCACGACGACCCCGCCCCCGACCGCGGCTGCTGGACCACCATCACCATCGACGGCGACCCGGTCGGCCGCGCCCTGCGCACCCGCGCCGGCGTGAAACCGGTCTTCGTCTCCGTGGGCCACCTCATCGACATCGACACCGCCTGCGACCAGGTCCTCGCCCTGACCCCCGAATTCCGCCAGCCCGAGACCACCCGCCGCGCGGACGCCCTGTGCCGGCGGCTGCTGCGCGAAATCGCTACGGGAACAGCCTGATCGGGTTGACGATGTCGGCGGCGAGGGTCAGCAGCATGTAGGCGCCGCCGATGACGACCACGACGTAGGTGGCGGGGAGGAGTTTCAGGTAGTCGACCGGAGCGCCCGGGGGGAGGCCCTTGCGGCTGCGGAAGACATTGCGGATCTTCTCGTAGATGACCACCGCCATGTGGCCGCCGTCCAGCGGGAGCAGGGGCAGCAGGTTGAAGGCGCCGAGGAAGAAGTTGAGGCTGGCCAAGGTCAGGACGAACAGCTCCCACAGACCGCGTTCGGCCGATTCGCCGCCGATGCGGCTGGCGCCCAGGACGCTGACGGGGGTTTCCGGATCGCGTTCGCCGCCGGTCACCGCTTCCCAGAGGTCGGCGACCTTGGCGGGCATCTGCGTCAGCGCGTGCACGGTGCGGGCCAGGATATCGCCGGTGAAGGCCGCCGAGGCGGGGATGGCGGCCAGGACGTTGTATTTGACCGGCTCGTAGAAGTCTTGGCCGACACCGATTTTGGCGACCGTCTTGGGCCGGCCGTCCTTCTCGGGGTAGATGGTGGCCAGCTGGGGGGTGACGGGGACGGTGAGGGTGTCGCCGTCGCGGTCGATGGTGTAGGTGAAGGTGCCGGTCTGCTTCTGGGTCTGCTCGACGAATTCCTTCCACGTCTTCACCGGCACGCCGTTGACGGCGGTCACGATATCGCCGCGCCGCAGGCCCGCCTGCTGGGCGGGACCCTCGCCGGTGCAGGGCACGACCTGCTGGGCGGAGGTCTGGCTCTGCACGCAGCTCATATTGCCCAGCTGGGTGGCCGGGGGCTGATCGAAGCGCGGCAGGCCCCAGCCCACCGCGAGGATCACGATCAGGATGAAGCCGAGCAGGAAGTTCATCAGAATGCCGCCGGACATGACCAGCAGGCGCTTCCAGGTGGCCTGGCGGTACATGGCGCGGTCGAGATCCTCGGGGTCGAGTTCGTCGAGGGCGGTCATGCCGGCGATATCGCAGAAGCCGCCCAGCGGCAGCGCCTTCAGGCCGTATTCGGTCTCACCGCGGCGGAAGGAGAACACCTTCGGGCCGAAGCCGATGAAGTAGCGGCGCACCTTCATGCCGGTGGCCTGCGCCGTCCACATGTGGCCGCATTCGTGTAAGGCGACCGACAGGGTGATGCCGAGGGCGAACAGGATGAAGCCGATCGCGTAGACCATGCGGTTACGAACCCTCCTGCTGAATCAGCCGCGCACGAGCGTGCGTGCGGTCTCTCGCGCCCACGCATCCGCCGCGAGCACCTCGTCCAAGGTACTGGGTTCGGCGGTCCACGCGTCGGCGGACTCCACGACCCGCGCCACCGTGCGGACGATGCCCGGGAAACGGATCAGGCCGTCGAGGAAGGCCTGGACGGCGATCTCGTTGGCGGCGTTGTAGACGGCGGTCACGCAACCGCCCGCCTTGCCGGCCTGCCGGGCGAGTTCGACCGCCGGGAACACCGCGTTGTCGACCGGTTCGAAGGTCCAGGTGGCGGCGGTGGAGAAATCGCAGGGGGCGGCGGCGCCCGGGACCCGGTCCGGCCAGCCCAGGGCCAGCGCGATGGGCAGCTTCATGTCCGGGGGGCTGGCCTGGGCCAGGGTGGAGCCGTCTTTGAACGTGACCATGGAATGCACGATGGACTGCGGGTGCACGGTCACGTCGATGTCGTCGTAGTCGATGCCGAACAGCAGGTGGGTTTCGATGAGCTCGAGGCCCTTGTTCACCAGCGAGGCCGAGTTGAGGGTGTTCATCAAGCCCATCGACCAGGTCGGATGGGACTTGGCCTCGGCCGGATTCACCGATTCGAGCATCTCGGAGGTCCAGCCGCGGAACGGGCCGCCGGAGGCGGTGAGCACCAGTTTGGCGACCTCCTCGGCACGCCCGCCGCGCAGGCATTGGGCGAGGGCGGAATGCTCGGAGTCCACCGGCACGATCTGGCCGGGGGCCGCCGCCCGCGTCACCAGCGAGCCGCCTGCCACCAGGGATTCCTTATTGGCCAAGGCCAGTCGGCGACCGGATTCGAGAGTCGCCAGCGTCGGCTCCAAGCCGAGCGAGCCGACCAGGGCATTGAGGACCACATCCGCATCCGTGCGGCGCACCAGTTCGGCCGCCGCCTCCGGACCCGCCAGGGACACACCGAGTTTCGCCGCCGCCGCCTCGTCGGCGACGGCCACGTTGCGCGTGCCGGTGGCGGCGATCTGCTCTGCCAGCAGCTCGGCATTCCCGCCCCGCGCCGCCAGCCCGACCACCTCGAATCGGTCCGGATTGGCCGCGATCACCTCCAGCGCCTGCGTACCAATCGAACCCGTGCTGCCCAGCAGCAGAACCTTCACAACGTCGGACACGCGCTCATTCTCCCTCGAAGTACCGATCATTCCCGCGCGGGGTTTCAGGGGCTTCGCCTTGCCACCGCCGCTGGGGTTTCAGGGGCTTGCCCCTGAGAGTTCGAGAGTTGCCACACCGCCACCCTGCTGGCTACGACGGACGGTCGTATGCCACCATATTGGCCAGAAATCGATTCGAGCCCAAAGAGGAGCGAAAGTGGCCACCACGGAACTGGAACCCGCGCACAGCTCTGCTGTTGTCACCAAGGTCGACCCGGCCGAGGTTCCGTCCGCCGCATGGGGATGGAGCGGTGAGTCGCGTCGCACCTTCCGCGCCGCCGGGTGGGTCGTCGTCGTGATCCTGCTGGCCATGCTGTTCGAGGGCCCGCAGGGCAGCTCGTCGGGCACCGGCAATATCGGCTACATCTTCCTGATCCTGTTCGCCCTCGGCATTGCCGCGGTGCTGATTCGCGACTCGCTGCTGCAGCGCAAGCCGCGCTAGGTCTTTTCACACGGCAAGGGCCGGGTCGCCTCCGACGACCCGGCCCTTGCCGTGTTTGCAGTTGTGGCTCCGAGTCCTACTGGTTCTCGGGCGCGTTGATGCGGGTGAAGAAGCCGATCGCCACGACGACGGCCGCGACGCCGCCCACGATCACCATGCCGGCCGCGCCGCCGAGCGCAGCGCCCGCGGCAGCACCGGCGAGGCAGCCGCCGATGGGGCCGGGCAGGAAGATCGGGGTGGTCGGAACCAGGGCGATGAAGCCCAGGCCGCAGCCGAGGCCGAGCCCGAGGACGGTGCCAACCAGGGTGCCGATGGCGGTGGCCAGACCGAACTGGGTGCCCGCGGCGGACATCGCATCGTCGAAGGCGTCCTGGCGGACCACATTGTGGCGCAGCGGATCCACGGAAGCGGCGACCTCGTGGCCCTGATCCTTGCGCGGGGTCAGGGTGGCACGCAGGCCGTCGACCGCGACATCGATCGGGTACTCGATGTTGTCGATGGTGAAGCTCGTCGGGACGGCGGTCACGAGGTTGCCCAGGTTGTCGCGCACCTGGAACTGGTTGTCAGCGGTGGTCAGCGAGCCCGCGTCGGTGGTGACGACGACAGAATCACCCTCACGCTGGGCGTTCCAGTGAATCTGCGGCACCAGCTGGTTGATGCCCTGATTGACGCCGTCGATGATGCTCGGGATGAGCGGCGAGGGCGCGGGAGCCGGCTGGGCATACGAGGTGCCGGTGGCGATGCCGAGTGCCGAGATGACCAGCGCCGACGTAGCGGCAAACTTGCTGAGCTTCATATCTCTGGTTGCTTTCTTACGTGGGACCTGCCCGGGTTTTGGATGGTTGCTTTTCAAGCACCTAAGTCAAGTGTCCAGCAGACTGTTGCCAAAAAGTAACCTGAGAGCTGCCTTAGAGGTTAAAAGCGACAGTGATCTATGTCATCGCAGTTGAAAACGCTTCTCGGAAACCAACTTTCGGTCCGTTATTCCGGTCGAATGCGCTTTGTGATCTCAATTACACATAACGGCTGGGTTGAATAACTTCCCACCCGCCCCGGGATAGGTCGATCGGCCGATGTGGCGAGGTCACCCCGGGTCCGACCATGACTGCACCGTCTCGATTCCGAGGCGTGTCACGACCCGGATTCGAAGGAAATCTCATGTCCCGATCACCACGGCGCGGCATTCGTCGCCGTGCCGCCGGCGCGCTGGCGACCGTCGGCGTTCTCGTGCTCGGCGGGACGGTGGGCGGCTTCGCGCTGCCGACCACCGCCGGCGCTTCCAGTCACCGGGAGGCCCCGCTCATCGCGGGGGATCCGGCGGTGGACAACACCGATGTGTACGCGTTCGTCAGCCCGGACAAGCCCGATACCGTCACGCTCATCGCCAACTGGTGGGGTGTGCAGGCGGCCTACGGCGGCCCCAACTTCTACCCGTGGGCGACCGAGGCGAACTACGACATCAATATCGACAATGACGGAAATGGCAAACCGGATCTGTCGTACCGCATCAACTTCACCACCGACGACCGGCGCGGCGGGTCGACCTTCCTCTACAACAATGGGCCGGTCACCAGCCTGAACGACGAGAATCTGCTGTTCCGGCAGAACTACACGGTGTCGGTCAGCCACGGGGTGAACGACTGGCGGCCGATCGCGCACGGGCAGGCGGCGCCCTCGTATGTCGGCGAGGCGTCCATGCCGGACTATCAGACGCTGCGGGAGCAGGCGACCGAGACGCTGCCCAGCGGCGGCAGCGTGTACGTCGGCGCGGCGGAGGATCCGTTCTTCCTGGATCTGCGGGTGTTCGATCTGCTCTACGGCGGCGACCTGTCGGAGACCGGCACCGATACCCTCGCCGGATTCAATGTCAATACCGTTGTGCTGCAAGTGCCCATGCGGGATCTGGCGTTGAAGAACGATCCGGCCCGCAATCCGGTGATCGGCGTGTGGAGCGATACCGAGCGCCGCACCATGCAGCTCAGCCCGGGCGAGGCCAAGCCGGTCGGCGAGGCGGTGCAGGTGTCGCGGCTGGGTAATCCGCTGGTGAACGAGGTGGTCATGCCCGGCGAGTTGAAGGACGCGTTCAATGGCATCTCCCCCGCCACCGACGCCACCATTCCCGAGGTGGTCAAGCGGGTCACCGATCCGGAGCTGGCCAAGCTGATCGAGGCCATCTACAAGATCCCGGCCCCGGCCGGGCCCCGCAATGACCTGGTGGAGATCTTCCTCACCGGAATCGCCAAGAACGCCCCGACATTGGACGGCACCAAGCCGCCCATCCAGGCGGATCTGAATTCCCAGATCCTCAATGCGGATGCGAATGCCAAGGCGTTCCAGCCCTCGGAGATGCTGCGGCTCAATATGTCCGTCCCGGTCACCGCGTCGCCGGAGCGGCTCGGCGTGCTCGCCGGGGACCTGCAGGGGTTCCCGAACGGGCGGCGGCTGACCGACGATGTCGTGGATATCGCCTTGCAGGCCATGGAGGGTGCGGCCGCGACCGGTCAGCTGGTCGACGCGCTCGCCGCGGGCGACAAGGTCGATGCCAATGACGCGAAGTTCTCCGAATCGTTCCCGTATCTCGCACTGCCTTCGCGCGGTATGGAATACACCTCGGGAGCGTTGGCGGACGGCACCGTGACCGCGCCTGCCGCCGCGCTGCCCGCCGATGCGGGCGGGACGTCGTGGGCGATGCCCGCCGTCGCGGGCGGCGTCGGTGCGGCCGCACTGCTCGGCTTCGGCGGCTGGATGCTGTTGCGCCGCAGGCGCGCGGTGAATCCGCTCGATCCGCCGCCGAGCGCCTGATATCGCTCCCGGGGGCGGGACCGGCCCCGATCCGGTCCCGCCCCCGGGGCTTCTCCTCCCCACGACTCTTTCTCCGAGGCCTCGAAATGTCCGAAACCCAGTCCCGCGGCGCCTTTTTCCGCATACGCCGACAGCCCGCACTGATCTTGTTCGCCCTCTTCGTCCTGGTCGCCGCCGCGGCGGGGACCACCATCGCCCTGTCCGACAACGCATCTCCCGCCGACTCCGCGCGGACCGTGGCCGTCGACCCGCTGATCACCAAGGTCGCGCAGCAGCGGCAGCAGCTCGACCGGATGCCCGGCAATGCCGCGGGCTGGGCCGAATTGGGCGCGGCCTATGTCGAACTGGCGCGCATCACCGGCGATCCCGAGAACTATGGTGAGGCGCAGCGGGCCCTGGATCGGTCGCTGGAAATCAAGCCGGAGGGCAATGCCGAGGCCCTGTTCGGGCTCGGCGTGCTCGCCAACGCGCTGCACGATTTCACCGCGGCGCGCACCTACGGCGAACAGGCGCTCGCCCTGCGCCCCGAAAGCGCCGACGTCTACGGCGTTCTCGTCGACGCCTACACCCAGCTCGGCGACGCCGACGCCGCCACCGCCGCGGTCCAGCGCATGCTCGATCTGCGCCCCGGTGTGCCGTCGTTCACCCGCGCCGCCTACGACCTGGAATTGCACGGCCGCACCGAGGACGCGCGGGTGGCCCTCGAAATGGCGCTCGGCGCGGCGAACACCGCCGACCAGATCGCTTTCGCCCGTTATCACCTGGGCGAACTGGCCTTCAATTCCGGGCGGCTGGACGAGGCCCAGGACCAGTACAACGCCGGGCTGCTGGCGAATCCACAGAGCGCGGCCCTCTTGCAGGGCACGGCCAAAATCGCTGCCGCGCGGGGAGATTCCGCCCGGGCCATCGACCTGTACACGCAATTGACCGGTATCGCACCGCTGCCGGGGTACCTCATCGAATTCGGCGAACTGCTCGAATCGGCGGGCCGCCCCGACGAAGCGGCCGGCAAGTACCAAGAAGTCGCCGCACAGCAGGCCGAACTCGCCGCCCAGGGCGCCACCGAATACCTCGACGCCGCCCTGCTCGCCGCCGACCACGGCGACCCGAACGAGGCCGTCCGCCTGGCCCGGCTGGAATACGACCGCCGCCAGAGCATCCTCACCGCCGACGGCCTCGCCTGGTCCCTGCACAAGGCCGGCCGCAACGAGGAAGCCCTCGGCTACGCCGACCGAGCGGCCACCCTGGGCCTGCGCAGCGCCACCCTCGCCTACCACCGCGGCATGATCCTCGCCGCCCTCGGCCGAACCGACCAGGCCGCCGACACGTTGTCCGAGGCCCTGCGGATCAACCCGTACTTCTCGCCGCTGCATTCACCGCGCCTGCAGCAAACCCTCGATTCCCTCACCCGTCGTTGACCGATAACCGCCGCACCAGCCGCGCTCGACAACACACGAGCGCGGCTGCTGCCGCGAATACGGCGGTGAGGGCGCACGCGAGTATCCGGAATCCCTGCCCCACCTGGAATTCGGTTGCCGCCCGCTCGATTTCGCCGAGCGTGTGCTGGGCGCGATCATCGAACAGCACCGAGGCCCGCGGCCACAAATACAGAATCGACAGCAGGAATTGCCCGCTGATCAGCGATACCAGCGAGGCGATCAGCCATCCCCGCGCCACCCGGTACCACAGCACCGCACCGAGAGCGGCCAACGCGCACAGCGTCAGCCCCGCCCCCAGCGGCCGCATCAAATCCCCCACCGCCATCTCACTCATGAATCGCTCGGTCAACTCCAGCGATTCCGGGATATCGCGAAAGATATTGGGATACAGCAGCACCGTCTCGGCGACGGTCGCGGAGAACACGAATCCGGCGACCACCGCGTACAACCCGACGACGGCGACCGGAACGGTAGCGGACTTCATGACGACCTCCTGGTGGAGACCGTAGGCCCGCCGCCCCGCCTGCCGAATCCGGTATTCACCCCCATTTGCCGCTCCGGGGTAACCCCGAACATTCAGCGCGGGGCCGGCGCCCAATCCTCGACGGTCCCGCGGGTTCCGACCGGGCATCCGTCGGGCGCACGGCCGACGTTCGGGCCCACGGTTCTGCCGTACATCAACAGGCATTGCTGGGAGGCCTTTTCATCGCTCACGTCCTCGGTGTACAGAATTCCGATGGTGGTGTCATTGGCGATGCGCGAGGCGCTGAAGGCCAGTACCCCGGTCACGCCCTGATAGTCGATCTCGCGCAGTTTCGTCGCGATGGCGGCCCGAGCGGGAACGGTGCCGGCGGCGGTCTCCTCCAGATACGCCTGATTGCGGCGCACGGCCTCCAGGAATACTCCCGCCACGTCGTAGGCCAGCCCGGTGCGATCGCCGGGCCAGGCGGTCTCGTACAGATCGAGCTGGTCGACAAGGGATTTCAGGCGCCGGCACATATCCAGAAAGTCCGGGTGCACCGGCTCGTCGCCCAGCACGCCGCGGCCTTCTCGCACGCATTCGGCGCCACCGAGCAGGACCGGAACGGCCTTGGCCACATAGCGAATCGGCAGTCCGGGCGGGGCGGCGGCGCGGGCGGTCGGGTCGGCGATGAATCGGGTCACCGCGTCATTGCCGAGGATCGCGAGCGTATCGGGCGTGGGGCAGCCGCGGGTGAGCGAATCCACGAAGGCCCCGAAATCGTGGTTGCGGCCGGCGAAATAGTGCAGCCGCTGCCGGTCGGGTTGCGGTTGCGCGCAGGGCGCGGGCCAGTCGGCCATCTCCTGCTGGCGAATCCAGGACACTTCCTCGAAAGCTATTCCGCGCCCGCGTAGTTCGTTCCGGACGCCGTCGGTCAGGGATTTCACGTAGATGTCGTCGGGATCGTTCCAGTGGTAGAGGGTGATGCCGGTGTATCGCGGCCGGCCCTGCTTCTCGTCCCCTTCCGGATAGCGCGCTCCCTGGTAGTAGTCGGCCACCAGCCGCGCCTGTGTCAGATTGCCCGGGACCGGCTGGAAATACAGCGGCGACACCTCGGTGAGACCGTCGGCGGACAAGGTGGTCGGCATGACCGGCACTCCGCGCGCCCCGAGCAGCGCGATGGCCCGGCGCGTCTCGGCGGTACTGCGGTCCAGGCCGACCACGCCGATGAGGCTGGTGTCCGCGCGCACGATCCGGCTCAGCAGATGTTCGGCCACCCAGGAGGCGTATCGCATGGTGGATCCGCCATTGGCGATGATCACCCGCAGCAGTGGTTCGGATTCGCTGCTCTCCTCGATCGCGCGCCGCTGGCGTATCGCGAAGCCGGCCAGCTCTTCCACCTGCGCGTGCGGATACTTCACATTGTCGTCCACATAGGTGAGCCCGGCGAAGTAGACCACCGAGACCAAGGTCTTCCTCGGATTCCGGCGGTGGATGTCCTCGGCGATCCGATTCTGCCGGAACACTTCTCGCTGCATTTCCCGCAGCTCGGCGTCATCGGTGAAAATGAGGCTCTCACTGTCGCTGTAGCCCACGCACTCCCCGCCGTGCACCGCGACGCCGATACCGGACTCCCACGGCCACCGCCAGCAGCCCTCGCGCACCTGCGGCCCGACGGACGGGGCGGCCGCGACGACCAGGACGACGATCAGCGCCAGCGCCGTTGCCGCGGGCACGCCGGGGCGCGCGAACCACGGCGGTTTCGGGGGACGCGCGAGTTTCGGCAAGCCGAGTTCAGCGACCCCCGCCAGCGCATCGGTCAACCGCAAAGGGAGATACCAGGATTCGCGTGCCCGCCGGCGGCGACGCTCCTCGATTCGCGCACCCCAGTACTCCAGCGGATCGTATTCCGGCTGCTCGGCATTCGTGTCCTGCACATTCTTGCTGAGCAGCTGGGAGACCCGGCCGAGTCGCTGCCCGTAGGGCGACTGCGTCATGGTCGCCACCACGACGAGCGGGTCGAAGACACCGGTCTCATTGCGGATCTCGTTGATCCGGCGCATGAGTTCGGCCGCCGGGCCGGAGGGATCCTCCACGTGGAACAGGACCACCGGATAGGCGGTGCGCCGCCAGCTCGACGGGCGGAGCAGACGCCGCCGGTAGCCATGGCGCAGATCCTCGAGAAAGGCGTGCACCAGCAGCTTCGATATCTGATCCGGATCCTCGCCGCTGCGGCTCGGCCAGGTGAGGCGACCGGCGAAATCCAGGAAGCCATCCGATAATTCGGGGCTCAGATACCGCTGCCCCAGAAACCACCGCACCTCCCGGGACAGCACGGGCACCCGCCCGCTCAACCGCAGCCACAGCCACAGCACCGGCCAGAGCAGCAGCACCAGATAGACGGTCAGCGGAACCCGCTCCGCGATGCGCGGCATGACGTCGTCCACCGGGACGCCTCGCCGCGGTCGGCGGCGACCGGCACGCAACAGCTGCCACAGCTGGCGCCGCAATTCCTCCGGCGCATCGTCACCGGGCCCGAAGCGCTGCCCGAGCACCCACGACAGCATGTTGTAGCGCGGGAAGACCAACGCGCCCATCCCGGTATTGCCGGTCGCGAGCCCGAGTCGCAGGCGGCCGAGAATCCACAGGCAGTCCTCCACCGCCGCTTCGTTCGGATCGGGATACTCCGCATCGCGCGGGCGGGCCGTGACGGCGAGGTGCACGCGCGGTGC
Organism: Nocardia sp. IFM 10818; assembly: GCF_054655275.1. Classification (NCBI taxonomy): domain Bacteria; kingdom Bacillati; phylum Actinomycetota; class Actinomycetes; order Mycobacteriales; family Nocardiaceae; genus Nocardia; species Nocardia sp. IFM 10818. The sequence continues at coordinate 2,572,397 of NZ_BAAHJH010000001.1, read as the reverse complement.
GGCCCGGCGGTGGGATGCCTCCAGCCATTTATAGGTCGCCGACCGCACCGTGCTGCCCTCGGCATTCGCGCCGACCAGGCACACCATCGGCGGCGGTAGTTGCGACCCGTCGCGGCGCAGCAGCCCATGCCACAGGGCGGTCCGGGTGCGCGGATGTTCGTCCGGTACGAATAGTTTGCGCAGAAGTTTGACGTATTTATCGATATCGGACTCGGCCACCCTGGCGCCCCCTCGATCTCATGGCGTTGTGCCCAGCCAATATCGTTCCGCGAAACGCCTATCCGCACAGTGTGTTTCGCGAAAGTATCGAGAATTGCGAATGAGCGCGAAAAGCCGGTCGAGGATTCAGTCCTGCGCCGCGGTCGGAATCGCGCGATCGGTGACCACCTGTTTCATGACCAATGTCGAGTTCAGCCGCTGCACTCCCGGAAGCGCGGCCAGGGTGTCGTCCTCGAGCTCGGCGTAGGCCGCCAGATCGCGGGTGCGGACCCGGATCAAATAGTCCGGGTCCCCGAAAAGGCGTTGCGCTTGCAGCACATTGGGGATGGCGGCCAGGGCACGTTCGAAAGCGAGCAGGGTTTCGCGATCCTCCTGCTTCATGGTGACGAAGACCAGCGCCTCGAAACTGAGGCCCAGCGCTTCGGGATCGACCAGGGCGCGGTAGCCGCGGATGACGCCGCTGGTTTCCAGATCGCGCAGGCGGCGATGGGTCGGGGAAATGCTCAAACCGATGCGGGATGCCAGATCGGTAATGCTCACGCGCCCATCGCGTTGCAGCTCCGCAAGAATCTTCCGGTCGATGGCGTCCATCACGAGGATTCTTCCACTGCCGAGCCGGATCCGGGCAAAACTCGGCAACCTCTTCGCCGCCGATAGGGATAGCGTTTCCAGCACGCCCGACACCCCACCGGAGGTCGTTATGAATCCGACTCTGCTGCTGGCTTTCTGGGGCACCACCTTGCTGCTCATCATCGCTGATCTTCCTGGCCATGCTGCCGCAATTCACCGACCCGCGGACCGCCCTGCCGCTCCCCCTCCAGCTCGGCATCCTCGGCCTGCTGTTCGTCGGGACCTGCGGCCTCTTCTATACCGTCGTCGGCTGTTGCGCCCGCGGCATTCTCACCGCGAAACCCACGCTGGCCCAGTCGATCTCCCGCCTTTCCGGCGCGGCGATGATCGTGGTGGGCGTACTGCTGCCGATCGAACGCCTGCTGTGATCGTGAGTCACTCCCCCATGGCGGCCATGCGCCGCATCATCTCCTCCGGCGGCACATCCTCCACATGGCTGGCCACGGTCCAGCCATGGCCGAACGGGTCGATGAGGTAGCCGTCGCGGTCGCCGTAGAACTGGTCCTGCGGCGGGCGCTGCAGCGTCGCACCGAGTTCCACCGCGCGGGCGACGGTGGCATCCACATCGGCGACGTAGAGGAACAGGAAGACCGGGGAACCGGGCAGGCCGCCCGGCGGCGGCGCGGTGGTGCCCAGGTAGGGGGACTCGTCCTCGACGATGACCACCGCATCGCCGATTTCGGTCTCGGAGTGGACGATGGCGCCGTCAGGTCCCGGGAAGCGCAGGCGCTCGCGGGCTCCGAACACCTCGGTGTAGAACTCGAGCGCCTTGGCGGCGCCCTGCACGACCAGGCACGGGGTGATCCGCCGGTAGGTGGCGGGAATGGGGTTGGGGCGGGTTGTCATCGGAATTCCTCCATCGCTGCGGTTCGAGCGGAGGCTTCGTCTCGGACCTCCTACCCCTCAGACGATCGGGCGAACCCCGAATACGACAGCGGCGGCGGCGAATTCAGGTCCACTCGAGGCGCTGGTCGAGCAGGGACTGCTGGGCGGGATTGGCGGTGCGGGCGCGGGCGCGCTCGTCGTCGGCGCGGGCGGCGGCGTTGTCCCCGAGCGCGCGGTGCAGTTCGGCGCGGGTGGCATGGTAGAGGGGGTAGCGATCCAGCGCGGCGGCAAGGGGTTCCAGTTCGGTGAGCGCTTGTTCGGGGCCGTTGACGTAGCGGGATGCGATGGCGCGGTGCAGGCGGGTGACCGGGGAGGGGGCCAGGCGCAGGAGCAGATCGTAGAGGATCAGGATCTGGGGCCAGTCGGTGTCCGCCCAGGTCGGGGCCTCGGCGTGGCAGGCCACGAGGGCCGCTTGCAATTGGTAGGGGCCCGCGCGGCGGTGGCGGCGAGCGGCGCGGGTGAGCAGGGCGGTAGCCTCGGCGATGGCGGCGTGATCCCAACGGGACCGGTCCTGATCGTGCAGCAGCACCAGTTCGCCGGCGTCGAAGCGGGCCGCGGCCCGCGCGCGGTGCAGCCTGATCAGGGCGAGCAGCCCGGCCGCCTCGGGCTCGTTGGGCATGAGTTCGGCGAGCAGTGCGGCCAGCCATTCGGCGTCCGCGGCCAGGTCCGGCCGGTGTACGGCGTCGGCGGTGGTGGACAGGTAGGCCTCGTTGAACATGAGGTAGATGACCGCGAGCACCTCGGCCAGCCGGGCGGGCACTTCGTCGGGATCCGGAATCCGATACGGGATGCGGGCATCGGCGATCTTGCGTTTGGCGCGGGTGAGGCGTTGGGCCACGGTGGTTTCCGGCACCACGAAGGCGGCGGCGATCTGCGCGGTGGTCAGCCCGCAGACCGCGCGCAAGGTGAGCGCGATCTGCGCGCTGCGGGACAACGCCGGATGACAGCAGGTGAAGATCAGCCGCAGCCGGTCGTCGGGTTCGGCGGGCGAGGGCACGCGCAGCTGGGCGAGTTTCGCACGGTAGTTCTGCTCCCGGCGCAGCACATCCAGCCCGCGGCGCCGGGCCACGGTCAGCAGCCACGCGTCCGGATGCTCCGGTATGCCCTCGACCGGCCAGCGCCGCAATGCCGTCTCGACGGCGTCCTGCACCAGATCCTCGGCCGCGGCGAAATCCCCGAGCAGCGTGACCAGCGCGGCCGTCAGCCGCGCCGCATGCTCGCGCACGGCGCGGACCAGCTCCTCGTGGGCGGGCTCGGCCACCACCGGTCAGGCCAGCAGCGGGCGGATCTCGACGATCGGGCACCCCGGCCAGGTGCGGACCATGGCGAGCGCCGCGTCCAAATCCGCCACATCGACCTCGGTGTACCCGCTGACCACCTCCTTGCCCTCCACGAACGGCCCATCGCTGACCACCGGCTCACCCTCGCCCAGCCGCACGGTCGTCGCGGTGTGCGGCGGCTGCAGCTTCCCGCCCCCACTGATCTTGTCCGCGTGCTCGGCGAGCCACTGCCCGACCCGCGCATACGCCTGTTCCCGATCGGCCGGCGCCATCGCCTCCAGCTCGGCGGTGAACTTCTCGTCGTCCACGAACAACAGCAGATACTTCATCGTTCCTCCTCGCACGGCGTGGCGCTTCCACGGCCTCTACCCGGAAGACGATCGGCGCACCGCCCGATACGACATCCGCGACCGCGAATGCACCGGCGTCATCCGGAGACGTTGCCCGATGCGCCGAGGGTATCCGCGCACGCCGGATCCCGGCGGGCATCGGCGGTCTTCACCACCAGGCGGCGGAAGGCGGGGCATTGGGTGAAATCCCCGGCGTCGCAGCTCATGGCGTGCTCGATCATCGATTTGCACGTTTCCAGCTGCCGCAGGCGTAGCTCCAGTTCGGCGTGGTGGCGGCGCAGCACCTCGCCCGGCAGACACGACACCATCCGTCCTGATCATGGACAGGCCCCGGTTTCCTCGGGCGGTGGTACGACGGGGGCGGACCGGCTACAGGCCGAGCAGCGCCAGCACCGGGGCGCCGGCCGCGCCCAGCCACCGGGCCAGCGCGACGAGTGGTTTGTGCACGGCCGATTCGGCGCCCGCGACGGCGACGACCGCCTGCGCGATCCGGGTCAGCCGCGCGGAGATCGACTCGCGATCCGGCTGCGGCCGGGCCAGTTCCCGCTGCATCGCCTCCGCGTCGGCGGCGGCGCGATCCAGGCCCATGCGCCGCAGGGCGTCGGCGAGTTCGACGGCGAACTCCACCGGTCCGGTGGACTCGAATTTTCCGTGCTGCCCGCCGTAGATCGTCTGATCGCCCGCGACATTGTTGATATTGCCCTGCTGCGAGCCGATATTGAAGGTCACTGCTTTCCCCTTATCTGATGAACGGTGAGTTCCAGGCGTGACGCGGATCGGAATCGACCTTGCGAGCGCGCGCGGCCGCCACGATCCACATGATCAATCCGATGAAGAACAGGATCTGGCCGACGAATGCGACCATGAAGCAGAGCAGACCGGCCGGGAAACCGAGACTCGTCTCGGGACCGAAGATCGGGAAATCATCCGGCCCCGTACCGCTCGCGAACGCATCGCTCTGGAACGAGGTGCTCGCATCGCCCAGTGCTTTCAACAGGAAATAGCCGTATCCGCCCACACCGCCGACGGTCAGGAACAAGCCGAACCAGAACACGAACCGCGCCTTGGTCCGCGAGGCCGCGACTTCGCGCAGGAAGCTCTCGCGTTGCTGCACGTAGCTGTAGTACTGGTCGCGCCCGACATTGTTGATGTGATCGCCCGTCTGGCGGTCGATATCGTAGGTGACCCGGCCGGTCTGATGCCGCTGGATGGCCTCGCGCGGCAATATGGTGGTTCGCGGCCCGGCCCCCTGTTCGAAGCGCGCGTCGACATTCCCGAAGGTGACGGTATCGCCGTCGCGGAGAGCCCTGACGCCCAAAATGATTTCGCCGTCGATTCGAGTCCCGTTCGAGGACCCGAGATCCTCGACGGTTACCCGCCCGCCGACATTGCTGATCGCGGCATGCACGCCGCTGACATGTTGATCATCGAGGCGAATAGTGGCTCGTGGACCACGCCCCACCAGTTGCCGCCCCGGATCCAAACGAAGCACGGTACCCGCCAATTCCTGCGGGCGGAGGATCACCAACCGCTCCACGCCCGAATTGTCGCAAGACCGAATACGCACCGACCGAGTAATCGACTACCCGATTCGCAATTGTGCCTGCAATGGATACCGGCCCCGACCCGAGCCTGCCCCTCCTGGCCCGGGCCGCCGGTCGCGGTCCGCGACTGTTCGTCGCGGATATCGCCGGCTAGCGCAGCTCGGACTCGCCCGCGCCGGCCGGGCGCAGGGTCTCCGGATCACGTTGCCGCGCAATGTGATCCAGCGACCTTTTCGGCGGCGGGGCCGCGGCTTCCAGGGCGGCCTCGTCCAGGTCGGCGCGGCGCAGTGTGGCCACGGCGATGGCGGCGGACACCGCGGCGATCAGCGCCGCCAGCACCATGGCATTGTGCAATCCGCGCGCACAACGCCGTCACCGCCGACAGCCCGTTGAACGTCCGGTTGCGGAACAGGGTGAGGTCGAACATGGCCCGATCGCGCCGCGTCACCTGCAATACGGTGAACATCGCCAGGAGTAGCCCGGCGAGCACGAAACAACCGATGATGCGGGCGCTGCTCCAGCCGTCCTGCTCACCCCGCAGGATTCCGAGCACCAGGAAGAACAGGGCGAGCGAGAACACGACCATATCCGGCCAGTCCACGGGAGGCGGTGTGTCGCTGCGGGATTCACGCATCCGCAGATAGCCGATCAGCAGCGCGAGCAGGGTCGGCGGGACATTGACGAGAAAGATCAGCCGCCAGCTCCACAATTCGGTGAGGCCACCGCCGATCAGCGGGCCGAAAGCGATGGCGAGCCCGGCGACCCCGCCGAAGACGCCGAAGGCCAGACCGCGCTCCCGGCCCCGGAACTCGTGCCCGAGCAGCGCGGGGCCGACCGCGAAAAGAACCGCGCCACCGAGACCTTGGACGAAGCGGGCCAGAATGAGGGTGATATCGCCGGGCGCGAGTCCGCAGGCGAGGGAGGCGAGCACGAAGACCACCAGCCCGCCGTCGAAGACCCTCTTGCGGCCGATCCGATCGGCCAGCGACCCGGCGGCGAGCAGCACCGCGGCCAGGCCGAGCGCATAGGAATCCAGAATCCATTGCAGTGCTGCGAAACTCGAGCCGAAGTCGGCGCGAATGTCGGGTAACGCCACGTTCACGACGGTCAGGTCGAGCATCAGCATGAACGTGGCGACCGAGACCACCGCCAATGTCCAGTAGGAACCAGGGGATTTCATGAGTTCCCCTCCCGAGAGATGCGCGCCGGTCCACCGGATCCGGTCCGCACGACACCCGCTCGTCGACTCATGACATCCCCCCGTGGATTCGCTGGTCGCACTAACTATCGTCGACGCACCACATGCCTGTCTTGAACGAATGTTCCCATGCCGTCGTGCATTCCGGTTCCTGTGGATTGCGGGCGACCACGCCCGGCGTCATCCCGACGAAACCCGATACTTCCCGGCGCAGATGCGATTGATCGGCATATCCGCACGCGATGGCGGCCTCGGCGGCGGACTGCCCTGCCACGAGCATCTCGAACACACGCCGGAAGCGAACCACCCGGCAGGCGTGCTTGGGCGTCACCCCGATCTGCGCGGTGAACCTCGACCACAACCGCTTACGACTCCAGCCGCAACCCGCCGCCAGCTCCGTGACCGAGACCAGCCCCTTGCCGGCCATCAGGCGATGCCAGGTGGCAGCGACCTCGGCATCCGCCGCCCGCTGCGCGTACTGCCGCATCAGAAAGGCCGTCACCAACGCGAAACGCTCATCCCAGGAAGCGGTTTCGGCGAGCTGCGGAAGTGTCACCGGATCGAAGCAGCTGTCGAGGCTGTCCACGAGTGAGCAGAAGGCGGGTCGGCGAGTGGGCAGGTAATCGGGCGGGTACGGCTCAGACCAGGTTTTCCGGCCCTCCGGACCGGAGGGTTCCGCCCCCGGAATCAGCCTTCGGCGGCCAGCTGGCCGCAGGCGGCGGCGATCTCCTGGCCGCGGGTGTCGCGCACGGTGCACGGGACGCCCTGGGCCTCCACGCGGCGAACGAATTCGCGCTCAACGGGTTTCGGGGAGGCGTCCCACTTGCTGCCCGGGGTGGGGTTCAGCGGGATCAGGTTCACGTGCACGCGGGAGCCGAGGGCCTTGTGCAGCTTCTTGCCGAGCATGTCGGCGCGCCAAGGGTGGTCGTTGATATCGCGGATCAAGGCGTATTCGATGGAGACGCGGCGGCCGGACTTGTCGGCGTAGTAGCGGGCGGCGTCGAGGACTTCGGCTACCGACCAGCGGTTGTTGACCGGGACCAGGGTGTCGCGGAGTTCGTCGTCGGGAGTGTGCAGGGAGACCGCGAGGGTCACCGAGAGGTCTTCGTCGGCCAGTTTGCGGATGGCGGGGGCCAGGCCGACGGTGGAGACGACGACATTGCGCTGGGAGATGCCGAGGCCGTCGGGCGCGGGAGAGGTGATGCGGCGGACGGCGTTCACCACGCGCTTGTAGTTGGCGAGGGGCTCGCCCATGCCCATGAAGACGATGTTCGACAGGCGGCCGGGGCCGCCGGGGACCTCGCCGTCGCGCAGGGCGGCCGCGGCGGCGCGGACCTGGTCGACGATTTCGGCCGTGGAGAGGTTGCGGTTCAGGCCGGCCTGTCCGGTGGCGCAGAAGGGGCAGGCCATGCCGCAGCCGGCCTGGCTGGAGATGCAGAGGGTGGCGCGGTCCGGGTAGCGCATGAGGACCGATTCCAGGAGGGTGCCGTCGTGGGCGCGCCAGAGGGTTTTGCGGGTGGTGCCCTCGTCGCAGACGACGTGGCGGACCTCGGAGAGCAGGGGCGGGAAGAGCGCCTCGCCCACCTTGGCGCGCATGGCCTCGGGGAGGTCGGTCATCTGCGCCGGATCGGATACCAGGCGGCCGTAGTACTGCCGGGCGATCTGGTCGGCGCGGAACTTGGGGAGCCCGAGCTCCTCGACCGCCGCCTTGCGCTCGGCCGGATCGAGGTCGGCGAGGTGCCGGGGCGGCATGCCACGGCGGGGGGCGTCGAAAACGAGGGGCAAGGGGGCGGCAGTCATAACCCCTCCATGATTCCATCCGAAACGGTTCCACGGGGCCACGGGGTGAGATGCGCTGGTCACATTACGGGCGAACATCGGGCAGAGGCGACATTGCGGAGATAAGTGCCAATATGCGTGCGCCGGTCATAGCTATCGGCAATGATTCAGCTATGACCACCGCCGACGTACCAGCCTCGGGCGCGGATCCGGCCCCGAGCAGCCAGCCGAAGCACAAGGGCGAAGGCGTTCTCAAGACCCGCGCGGGCTATGCGTGGATCGGCCTCGTCATCGCCGCCCTGCTGGGCATTCTCGTCCTGGTATTCATCCTGCAGAACCTCGAACAGGCGCACGTCGAATTCTTCGCCTGGACCTGGAACCTGCCCATCGGCGTCCTGGTCCTGCTGGCCGTCTTCATCGGCGCCCTGTCCACCGCGCTGGTCGGCGGCTACCGCATCCTGCAACTCCGGCGCGCCGCCAAGAAAGCGCACTAGAGCAGGACCAAGGGGGTTTCGGGGGGCGCAGCCCCCGTTCTCCTTACAGCAGGGCTGTGAGCACCAACCAGGACACGAAGGCCGACGGCAGCATCGAATCCAGGCGATCCATGATGCCGCCGTGGCCGGGTAGCAGCGTGCCCATGTCCTTGATCCCGAGCTCCCGCTTGATCTGGGACTCGATGAGATCACCGGTGGTGGCCACGAGCACCAGCCCCACACCCAGCAGCACACCGATCATGGAATTGGCCTGCAGCAGCAGGGTGACCGTCAGCAGACCGCCTATGACGGCGAACACCAGCGAGCCCCCGAAGCCCTCCCAGGACTTCTTCGGGCTGATCGCGGGCACCATCGGATGCTTGCCGAACAGCACCCCCGCCACATAGCCGCCGACATCCGAGCAGACCACCAGGATCATGAAGGTCAGCACCCGCAGATTGCCGTCCTCCTCCAGCAGGAGCAGCACGGCGAACGAGGCCAGCAGCGGCACCCACGCCAGCACGAACACGCTGATCGCGGTGTCACGCAGGTAATTTCGCGGCGTCGCCTGCAATCCGTGGTCGAACAGCCGCCACACCATGACCGCCAGCGCCGAGGCCCCGAACGCCCCGAGCACCCCCTGCGGCCCGGCCGGCCAGGCCAGCCAGATGATGGCCTGCCCGCCCACCAGCAGCGGAATCCGCGGCACCAGCACATCGGCCTCGCGCAGCCGCTTGGCCACCTCCCAGGTCGCCACCGCCATGGCCGCCGCGATCACGCCGATCAGGATCTTGGGCGCCCACAGCAGAATCGCGATGAGGGACAACCCCAGCCCGAAACCGACCGCCAGTGCGGCGGGCAGGTTGCGCCCCGCCTTGGACTTGGGCGCGCCCGGCGGCGCCTCCGCGGGTCCCTCATCCGGCGTCACATCGCCGGTGGCGGCAGTTTCTTCGGCCACGATTGTCCCGTCGCTCACTTGTCGTCCGTTCCGTCCCTACCCCCGGCCGGCCGATCGCGCGTCGGCCGGCCGTCCAGACCTCGAGCTGCCGGTCATACGGACAGCCCGGTCGATTAGACCTCGAGAAGTTCCGCTTCCTTGTGCTTCACCAGTTCGTCGACCTGGCTGACGTACTTGGCGGTCGTCTTGTCGAGTTCCTTCTCGGCCCGGCCGACCTCGTCCTCGCCGGCCTCGCCGTCCTTCTGAATGCGGCCCAGCTCGTCCATGGTCTTGCGCCGCACATTGCGGATGGCGATCTTGGCGTCCTCGCCCTTGGACTTGGCCTGCTTGACCATCTCGCGGCGCCGTTCCTCGGTCAGCTGCGGGACGATGACGCGGATGATGTGACCGTCATTGGTGGGGTTCACCCCCAGATCCGAATTGCGGATCGCGGTCTCGATCTCCTTGAGCTGGCTCTGCTCATAGGGCTTGATGACCAGCATGCGCGGCTCCGGGGAGTTGATGCTGGCCATCTGGGTGATGGGGGTGGGCGACCCGTAGTAGTCGACGACGACCCGGTTGAACATGCCCGGATTCGCGCGACCGGTCCGAATGGAACCCAGGTCGTCCTTCGCCACCGAGACGGCCTTCTCGAACTTTTCCTCGGCGTCGAAGAGCGCTTCTTCAATCACGGCGATTCCTCCACATGGTCATCGTTCTTTCGTCGGTCACGACCGGACCAGCGTGCCGATCTTCTCACCGGCGACTGCGCGGGCAATATTGCCCTTCGTCAACAAATTGAACACCAGCATGGGCATCTGGTTGTCCATACAGAGGCTGAACGCGGTGGCGTCGGCCACCTTCAGGCCTCGCTCCAGCACCTCTTTATGGGTGACCTCGGTGAACATGGTGGCGTCCGGGTCGACCCGCGGGTCGTCGCTGTAGACGCCGTCCACGGCCTTGGCCATCAACACCACTTCGGCGCCGATCTCCAGCGCGCGCTGCGCGGCGGTGGTGTCGGTGGAGAAGTAGGGCATGCCCATGCCCGCGCCGAAGATGACGACGCGCCCCTTCTCCAGATGCCGCTTGGCCCGCAGCGGCAGATACGGTTCGGCGACCTGACCCATGGTGATGGCGGTCTGCACCCGGGTGTCGATGCCCTGCTTCTGCAGGAAGTCCTGCAGCGCAAGGGAATTCATAACGGTACCCAGCATGCCCATGTAATCCGAGCGGGCGCGCTCCATACCGCGCTCCTCGAGTTCCGCGCCGCGGAAGAAATTGCCGCCGCCGATGACCACGGCCACCTGGACGCCGTCCTCCACGACCTCGGCGATCTGCTCGGCCACGGTCTGCACCACATCGGGATCGAGACCCACGCGGCCGCCGCCGAACATCTCGCCACCCAGCTTGAGGAGCACTCGGCGATAGCCCTTGCGGTCGGGGGCCGTATCCGGGTCCGTCATCGGTCTCCTTTTATCCTCGGCATTCGAGCGTGCGCATGCACATGAAAAGACCATCCCGGCGCGGAAATCGCGCGGGACGGCAACAAAGCTTCATCTATCCTGCCTCACGGGGCCTCCCGAGGGTGAGCCGACCCTCGATACCGGTTCGGATTTGTCGCCATTGCGTCCCGATTCGGCATACGTCAGCAATGCGGCCACCCGGGCGGCGGCCGCGGGCGTGGCCGGAACCTGCACGACCAGCAGCAGGTTCGGGTTCTCGACCGGGCGCATCTGGAACACCTTCAGCTCGATCGGTCCGGCGTGCGGATGGTCGATGACGATGACGGCGGGACGAAACCGGCGTACCCGGTAATCCGGCCACCAATCCCGGAAGTCCGGGCTGGCCGCGCACAACTGCGCCGCCAGCCCGGTCAGGCGCGGATCGTCCGGGCGGCGGCCCATGGCCTCGCGCAACTGGCTCATGACCGCGCGGGCGGCCTGCTCCCACTGCGGCATCATGGCGCGAGTCACGGTGTCGGTGAACATCATCCACAGCAGATTGCGCCGCTGCGGCGGCAATTCGAGGGGATCGCGACGCGCGGCCGGGTACGCCCGATTCCACACCAGGAAGTCGAAGGCCGGATCGTAGATGGAGGCGATATTCGGCATGACGGCATCGACGAGATGCTGCAGCCGGGCGCGATCATCGGCGTCCTCGGCCACCCGCGGCTCGGCCAGACCGGCCAGGAACCGCAGATGGCGATGCTGATCCGGGTCCAGCCGCAGCGTCCGGGCCAGCGCGTCGATGACCTGGCGGCTGGCCTCCACCTCCCGGCCCTGTTCGAGCCAGGTGTACCAGGTCAGGCCCACTCCGGACAGCTCGGCGACCTCCTCCCGGCGCAGGCCCGGGGTCCGGCGGCGGGCCGGATCGCCGTACGGCACCAGGCCCACGTCCCCGGGTTGCAGCCGCTCCCGCTGTGCGCGCAGGAACCGGCCGAGTTGCTGATGCCGCTCGTGCCCCGATCCGGGATGGTCGTTGCCGCTTACCATTTCGACTGTCCCCCTGCACCGCGTTCTGGGTAGCAGTATCACTACCAGGACAGCTCCGCGCGCGCATTCCTAGCGTGATCGTCATCGTCCGGAACTCTTCAGGAGCCCGCCATGACCGATGGACTGCTCGCCGCCGACGGATTGCTGTTGCCGCCCGGCGCGGGTGACAGGGTGCAGCAAACCATGACATTGAAGGTCGGAGCCGAGCACTCCGATATCTGGTCCGCCTTCGAGGCCACGGTGCCACCGGGTTTCGATGTCGGCGCGCACTGGCACGGGCACGCCGAGGAGATCTTCTACATCGTCGAGGGCGAACTGGATCTGCTGGCCTTCCATCCCGTCACCGAACCGGTCGGCGACTGGACCACCTGGGAGGCGCAGGACGGCGCCACGGTCTTCCGCGGCGGACCGGGCAGCTTCATGCACGTCCCCGCGGGCTGCCCGCACGCCTTCCACAACCCCGGAAGCGCCACGGCCACAATGCTTTTCCTGGTGACGCCGGCGGGGCACGAGAAATACCTGGCCGAACTCGGCGAGCTGCTGCGCTCCGGCGAGGCCACGCCCGAGCGCGTCGACGAGCTGCGCCTGCGGCACGACATCCACCAGCTCACGCCATTGCAGAACCGCCCGCACACGCACTGACCCGGCACAGCGAAAGGCCCCCTGCGCAATCGCGTTGCGCAGGGGGCCTTTTCGACTTCAGCGGGCGATTACGCCTGGCCGACCTCGAAGCGCGCGAAACGGGTCACGGTGACACCGGCCTCGTCCAGCAGCGCCTTGACGGTCTTCTTGGAGTCGGTCACGGACGCCTGCTCCAGCAGGACGACGTCCTTGTAGAAACCGTTGACGCGGCCCTCGACGATCTTGGGCAGCGCGGCCTCCGGCTTGCCCTCCTCGCGAGCGGTCGCCTCGGCGATGGAGCGCTCCTTCTCGACCAGGTCGGCCGGAACGTCCTCGCGGGTCAGGTACTTGGCCTTGAGGGCCGCGACCTGCATACCGGCGGCGCGGGCCACATCGGCGGCGGCCTCGCCCTCACCGGTGTACTCGACCAGCACGCCGACGGCCGGCGGCAGGTCGGTGGCGCGCTTGTGCAGGTAGGTGGCGACCGGGCCCTCGAAGGACACGACGCGACGCAGCTCGAGCTTCTCGCCGATGCGGGCGGCCAGCTCCTGCACGGCCTGGTCGGCGGTCTTGCCGCCCAGGTCGACGGCCTTGAGGGCATCCAGATCGGCCGGGCGCACCTTGGCGGCGGCCGCGACGATGCTGTTGGCCAGCTCCTGGAACTCCGCGTTCTTGGCGACGAAGTCGGTCTCGGAGTTGATCTCGATCATGACGCCGTCCTGCGCCGCGACCAGACCCTCGGCGGTGGCGCGCTCGGCGCGCTTGCCGACATCCTTGGCGCCCTTGATGCGCAGGACCTCGACGGCCTTGTCGAAATCGCCCGCGGTCTCTTCCAGGGCCTTCTTGCAGTCCATCATTCCGGAGCCGGTGAGCTCGCGAAGCCGCTTCACGTCAGCGGCGGTGTAGTTCGCCATCTGGGGCGAGCCTCCTCAGTGTTGGTCTGTGGTGGTCACACCTTGCCGCCCGCTCCCGAACGGGAGGGGGCGGCAGGGTGAACAAACGCCGGAGCGTGGATCAGAAGTCGGCCGGGGTGGTCGCCGGGGGAACTTCCTTGAGCTCGGCCTCGGCGGCCGTCTCGACGGGGGCTTCGGCGGCCGGGGCGGCCTGAGCCAGCAGCTCCTGCTCCCACTCGGCGAGCGGCTCGCCGGCGCCGGCCTCGGGCTTGGCATCGCCGGTGGCACGGGCGGCACGCGCCTGTACGCCCTCGGCGACAGCGGAGGCCACGACCTTGGTCAGCAGCGCGGCGGAACGGATCGCGTCGTCGTTACCCGGGATCGGGTAGTCGACCAGGTCGGGATCGCAGTTGGTGTCCAGGATCGCGATGACCGGGATGTTCAGCTTGCGAGCCTCGCCGACGGCGATGTGCTCCTTGTTGGTGTCGACGACCCAGATGGCCGACGGCACCTTGGCCATGTCCCGGATGCCGCCGAGGGTGCGCTCCAGCTTGGTCTTCTCACGCGTCAGCATGAGAATTTCCTTCTTGGTGCGTCCGTCGAAGCCACCGGTCTGCTCCATGGCCTCGAGCTCCTTGAGGCGCTGCAGACGCTTGTGCACGGTGGAGAAGTTGGTGAGCATGCCACCCAGCCAGCGCTGGTTGACGTAGGGCATCCCGACGCGAGTCGCCTCGGCCGCGATCGACTCCTGGGCCTGCTTCTTGGTGCCGACGAAGAGAACGGTGCCACCGTGGGCGACGGTCTCCTTGACGAACTCGTAGGCCTTGTCGATGTAGGTCAGCGTCTGCTGCAGGTCGATGATGTAGATGCCGTTGCGGTCGGTGAAGATGAACCGCTTCATCTTCGGGTTCCACCGACGAGTCTGGTGGCCGAAGTGCGCGCCGCTGTCGAGCAGCTGCTTCATTGTTACGACAGCCATGGCTCCCGTAATTCCTTTCGTTGCTGGTTCGCACAGGGATCGGCGACCCCTGCCCTGGCGCCCACGGCCGCCGGACCCTCCGAGATGATTCAGGGGACCAGCCGGCGACCCGTTGATCTGGGCGCGCGAAGTCGGTCTGCATTCCGCAAACCGCTGGACCAGTTTACGGGGCCGCTGCGCGGAGATGAAATCGGGGTTCGGGGCGACGATCTTGGACTGACCGGCCGGGGCGGATGCGGGGCTGGTCAGGGTAGATGCAGGGCATAGGCCGAGGCCATGACCAAGGCGGTCAGCACCACGCCGGTAATCGCGGTGGCGACGACGGTTACGGCGCGGGTGCCGTCACCCCAATCGCCCTTCTTGTGCGAATGCAGCACCCGGCTGCGCCGGACGCAGACCACGGTGACCACCGCCAGCGCCCCGGTCGCCACGAAACAGAGCACGCTGACCGGACGCCAATCCGCGGTGAAGGCGGCGTGCACGAACAACACCAGATTGGCCATGGATCCGATGGCGGTGCGCCACCAGGCCAGGGCGGTGCGCTCGGCGGCCAGACCGGCTTCCGGGCTGGTCACGACAGCAGCAGGCCGATACTCGCCAGCACCGCGATGACGGCGATGCCGAAGGCGAGGATGGGGACCATCACGGTGTGCGGCAGCCTGTCGCCGCGCTCCATGGCCGCCTGCACGTGCTTCCAGCGGCCGTAAGCGCCGACAGCGACGATGGTGGCCAGCACGATGCAGCCCATGGCGACGGCCGTGCGCGCACCGTGATGCCGGAACGGGCGGACCAGTTCGTGCACCGCCACACCACCGGCGAGCAGGCCGAGAGCGGTCCGCATCCACGCCAGGAACGTGCGCTCGTTGGCCAAGGTGAAGCGGTAATCGATCAGCGCCGCTTCACTTTCCGCATTCGGCTCTTCCATATTCGGCTCTGCGGAGCCCATGAATTGTCCCCTCCTGCGCGAGATCGCTACCGGTCCGGACGTGCGCTGTTCACATGCGTGGGAGCTGTCCACACTCGCCGACCACGGTATCCCGCGCAGGCTCCGGCGGGCGCACGCTGTGTACATGCACACGCCCATGTCGAGGACGCTCACCTGGTTGGCGCCGGTGCTGCTGGGGCCACTGCTCGTCGCCGCGCTGGCCGGAACCACACAGGTCGGAGCCGCACCCGTTAGCGCCGTACCCGTTGGCACCGCGCCCGTGGGCACCACGCCCATGGACACCGCGGCGAAGGGACAGTTCGGTTGGCCGCTGTGGCCACGGCCCGCCGTGGTCCGGGCATTCGACAATCCGGAGCGGGATTGGCTGCCCGGCCATCGCGGCGTGGATTTGGCAGGCAGCGCTGGGCAGCAGGTGCTCGCCGCCGGGGACGGAATCGTCGTTTTCGCCGGTGTCGTGGCGGACAAACCAGTGGTGTCGATCAGCCATCCCGGCGGATTGCGCACCACCTACGAACCGGTGACGTCCTCGATCCCGGTGGGGCGCAGGATCTCTCGCGGCGCCACGATCGGC
This sequence comes from Nocardia sp. IFM 10818, assembly GCF_054655275.1. NCBI lineage: Bacteria > Bacillati > Actinomycetota > Actinomycetes > Mycobacteriales > Nocardiaceae > Nocardia > Nocardia sp. IFM 10818. Next base: position 2,556,600 of record NZ_BAAHJH010000001.1, on the reverse strand, counting down.
GTCCTGACAGCCGGGCACCCCGGCTGCCCGGTGGACGCGTGCCTGCACTGGGGCGCCCGCCGCGACCACGACTACCTCGACCCGCTCGGCCTGATCCGCCAAGCGCCGATCCGCCTGAAGCCGCTTTCTCCGAGCTAGCCCGGATCTCTTGCGGGGCGTCGGCCACCTCGTCCCATCGCCAGCTGCGGGTGGTCCCGCTCGGGTACCGGCCGCCCCGTCCTCGTGGCGGGTGCTGAGCAAACCCGGACCCTGTGCCCGGTGGCGGCTTCCGTATCCGGGACGACTCTCACACCGCCCGCCCCTATCCCGCTCGCAAGCATCGGACCAGGATGTGAACATGTCGCACGAGCCCGCCACTCCGCCGTTCACCTACCCCGACGTCGGCGCGACCGCAGGCGAATTCCCGCCCGGCTATCACCAGTTCCGGCTACGCCGCCGCATCGGCGCGGGTCGCGTCCTGTTCGAGGAGGCGGGCGCACAGATCCTGGCATATCGAATGCAGAAGGGCACCGGCATCTTCCGGGGCGCGACCACCGCTACCGCCGAGAACGGCACCGACCTAACCGTCTTCCTGGGCGTGGGCCCGCTGGGCATCACCGCCCCGTGCCGCGTGGTCTACATCCTCGACGAACCCAACCGCCGCGGCTTCGCCTACGGCACCCTGCCCGGCCACCCGGAAATCGGGGAGGAGTTGTTCGCCGTCGAATACGACCCCGCCGACGAGTCGGTCCACGGCGTGGTCGCCGCCTTCTCCCGTCCCGGCACCTGGTACACCCGCCTGGGCGGCCCCGTAGTCCGGCTCATCCAGCACTGGTTCGCCGGCCGCTACATCAACACAATTCGGCCGGGCTGATCGAACCGGCCGCGGCGAGCCGCGCCGGAGCAGCGTGCGGGAGTAACCACCCGCAGCCGAATGCGTTTCGGGAGCCTGCGCTTCCGAGGCGCGCTCGGTCAGCCACCACCGTGGACCGCGTTCCCAGTGCTCACCATCCGGCCGGAATGAGCCTGCGGCACAGCGGGAGTCGTGGCTGGAGTCGCCGTCATGGTCATCGAGATCCGCACCTACCGCCTGAAACGCGGTACTCGCGACGACGTCATCGACGTCATGCGCAATCAGTCGGTTCCGCTGCTGAGGGAGTACGGCATCGATGTGATCGACTGCGGCGCTTCGCTTGTCGATGAGGACGGCCATGAGGAGGCATACCTCATCCGTGCGTTCGCCCCCCCCGCGACGAGCACCGGCGGCAGGAGGATGAGTTCTACGCCAGTGCACAATGGCGGGAAGGGCCGCGGGGAGCGATCGTGTCGCGGATCGCGAGCTATCACACCATCGTCATCGAAGCCTCCGAGGAAGCCGTCGCGGCCCTCCGTCGCCGCTAACCGGAATGCCCGCGGTCAGGCGTCACCGAGACTCGCTCGCAACCCAGCGGCCTCGATACGCAGGTTCGCGGCACGCTCGGAGCCGCCGCTGAGACCCCCGGCGCATTCGGCTGCGCCGAGGGTGGTCGCGTGGTCCGAGTCTCCGTTTGTGCCGTCGTATTCGCCTGCGGCGGTGAGACGGTCGGCGATTTCGGACCCACCATCGACTCGGCCGAGGCGGTCGGCCGCGCGGGCGCTCGGGCGTACCAGCCGTGTGCTCAGTCGGCGATGTGCGCCTCCAGGGCGGCGGCCTCCGCGCGCAGGGCGGCGGCGCGGTCGTCGGCGCTGCTGCCGCGGCCGGCGTATTCGGCTGCGGCGGTGAGGCGGTCGGCGATTTCGGTGCGGACGATCGCCTCGATGTCCGCCTCGGTCAGGTCTCGTCGCGGGCGTTCGGCTGTGCCGAGGCCGGCCGGGCTCGATTCGATTGCGCCCGCTTGCATGTCGGAGCCGTCCACCGCTTCGGCGTTATCTATGGCCGCCAGGGCCGATCGCAGGGCTGCGGTGGCGTTCTTGTCGCGGGCCTTCATGGCCGTGGGGAGCGCGGCGCGCAGCCGGTCACGAAGGGGGGCGGTTCCAGTGCTCGATTCGGCGGACATGATCTCCAACGTACGTCACACGGCTGCGGGGGCGGCCTTCTCGCGTTCGGCGAGGTCGGACTTCCACTGGCGGAAGCCCTCTTCGGTGCGGCCGCGGCGCCAGTAGCCGGAGATGGAGGAGGCCCATTCGGCGGGAATGCCGCGTTCCTTGCGGATGTAGGGGCGGATGCGGTGCATGACGGCCTGGGCCTCGCCGTGGACGAAGACCTGGACCTGGCCTTCGCGCCAGGGCTCGGCGAGGACGGCGTCGGCGAGCTTCTCGCCGGGGTCGGCGGCGCCGCGGTGGATCCAGGTCAGTTCGACGCCTTCCGGGTGCTGGAAGGTGAGTTCGTCTGCGGGGCCCGAGATTTCGACGAAGACGCGGCCCACGGCGTCGAGCGGGAGGGCGCCGCAGGCGGCGGCGATGGCGGGCAGAGCGGATTCGTCGCCCGCCAGCAGGTGCCAGTCGGCGTCGGGGCGGGGGGCGTACGCGCCGCCGGGGCCCATCACGTCGATGGTGTCGCCCGGTTCGGCGGCGGCCGCCCACGGCCCGGCCACGCCCTCGTCGCCGTGGTACACGAAATCGATCGCGATCTCCTGGGCGGCCGGATCCACCGAGCGCACGGTGTAGGTGCGCATGATCTCGCCGTCGGCGCCGGGGAAGACCAGCTTGACGTAGGCATCGGTGAACCCGTTGGGCTGGAAGGCCGCGAAACCGGGGCCGCCCAGGTGGACTCGGATCAGATGATCGGTCAGCTGGATCGTGTTCTGAACCACGAGGGTCGTGCGAGCGCGTGCCAAGAGGAACACCTCCAAAATTAGGGTTACCTAAGTGAAGGTACCACAGCTTTTCCGATAGGTCGTCGATACGTTGTCGATATGACGTTGATCACGGGAGACCGGCAATGAGCTCGGCCAGCGCCGCGGCGAGCCGCACCTGCCCCGGGCCGGCGGGACCGCCCGGCTCGGTCATGTAGGTATCGCGGCGGATCTCCACCATCAGGGCGGTGACGCGGGGATCGGTGCCGTAGCGGTCCAGCGGGACATATGTACCCATGAACGGACTATTTATGCCCACAACACCGAACTCGGCGAAAATCTTTCCGGCGAGGGCGGTCAGCTCCGGTGGGGTGTGAAAGTCGTCCGCACCCAAGCAGATGGGTGGCCGGGGACCGTCACCGTGCATTTCGTAGGGCAGCCGCTCGGTCGGATACGAGTGCACGTCGATGATGACCGCCCGGCCCGTGGCGGCCAGGCGCGCGGCGACGAGGTCGGCCATCGCACGGGCGTAGGGGTGGAAGTAGCGGCCGAGCAGCGGGGCCGGATCGAAGTCGCTGGGGCGCAAGGCCGTTCGGTGCGTCGTCCGCGTGTAGACCGCCCCCATCCCGACCGCGAGCATCTCCTCCCGGTCATCCGGGAAGCGTTCGGGGTCGACGACCAGGCGAGACAGGCGATTGACGAATTGCCAGGGTCGCAGCGCGGAGCGGCTCGCGGCGGTCGCGGCGATCACTGCGGTGTGCGCGTCGGTGATGTGGTCGAGTTCCCGTTCGAGGGCCGGATCGTCGAGCAGGATCCCCGCTCGAACCGCCGGCGGTATGCGGCGCGCGGAGTGCGGAACATGCAGGATCACCGGCGAATCGGGCGCACCGGGAATCAGTTCGACATTGTCCGGGACCTGCGGCGCGCCCTCAGGCGCGTGGATGTGCTTGGTCATGAACCTTCTTGAGGCGATCAATGGAGACGTGCGTGTACAGCTGCGTGGTGGCCATGCTGGCATGCCCGAGAATCTCCTGAACCACCCGCAGGTCCGCACCTCCTTCGAGCAGATGGGTCGCCGCGGAGTGCCGCAACCCGTGCGGCCCCATATCCGGCGCGCCCGGAATAGCCGAAACCACCTCGTGCACAACAGTTCTCGCCTGCCGAGGGTCGAGCCGCCGCCCCCGCCGCCCCAGCAACAGCGCCCGCCCCGACCGCTCGGTGGCGAACGCCGCCCGCCCCGACCGCAGCCACGCATCCAGGGCCTGATCCGCGGGCCCCCCGAACGGCACCGCCCGCTCCTTGTTCCCCTTCCCCAGCACCCGCACCAGCCGCCGCTCCCGATCCACATCCTCGATATCGAGCCCGCACAACTCACTCACCCGAATCCCCGTCGCATACAACATCTCCACGATCAACCGATCCCGCAAGGCCATCGGATCCTGCTGCGCCGCCCCCGATTCCGCCGCCTCCATGGCCGACCGAGCCTGCTCCCGCCCCAGCACGGCAGGCAACACCCGATGCGCCCGAGGCGAAGCCAGCCGCGGCCCCGGATCCACCTTCAACCGCCCCGTATGCGTCAACCACCCCGTGAACGTCCGCGCCGCCGACGACCGCCGCGCCATAGTGGTCCGCGCCGCCCCACCCTCGGCCAACCCCGCCAGCCACGACCGCAACAAAGCCAAATCCACCTCCCCCACCCCCGAATCCGCCGACCGCCCCACCAAATGCCCCAATAACGACCGCGCATCCCCCACATAAGCCCGCACCGTATGCTCCGACCGATTCCGCCCCAACCTCAAATGCCGCCCATACTCGACCAGCAACGCCTCCAGATCCTCCGGCAACTCACCCATACCCCCACGTTCACCGCCCCACCCCCGCAAAGCAAGCCACCGCGCCGGATCGCAGCTCGCACAGGCGATCGCCTGTCGCCCCAACGCGGAGGCGGTCGCCCGTGCGGCTGCTCGTGCGGTTGGACCAGTAGTCAGCGGGTCATATCTGCCCTCCTTCGGGTTGGGCCATTCGGTACCAACCGTTTTCATCGCAGCCGACCAGGCCCGCCAGTTCCAGCGATGAGAGGGCGGCTCGGGTGGCGGCGACCGTCAAACCCGCGGTTTCCGATACCGAGCGGGGCAGGCGGGAGCCGGTGGGTGGGAGCGCGGCGTAGACGAGGGACTCGTCGAGAGTGAGGTTGTCCTCCGGGTTGGGCGGAACCGCGCCGGGAAGGGAGAGCCGCAGCGGGCCGGCCTCGTCGAGGACTTCCTCGGCGGTGGTGACCATGAGTGCTTCACCTTCCCGGATCATGCGATGACAGCCGACCGAGGAGGCGGACGTGATGGGGCCGGGAACAGCCAGGGCCGGACGGCCCAGGCGGCGCGACCATTTCACGGTATTGCGGGCTCCGCTGCGGGCGCCCGCCTCCACCACGACGACGCCGTCGGCCAGTGCGGCGATCAGGCGATTGCGGGCCAGGAAGTGGTGCTTGCGGGCGCTGGTGCCGGGCGGATATTCGGTGACGACCAGGCCCGTGTCCGCGATCTCGGCCAAGAGATGGTCGTGCTGGACCGGATAGGGGCGGTCGGGACCGCACGCCAGCACGGCGACGGTCAGCCCGCCAACCGCCAGCGCGGCTCGGTGGGCCATGCCGTCGATACCGAAGGCCGCACCGGAAACAATGGTCCAGCCACGTACGGCCAGTTCACCCGCGATGTCACCGGTGGCGTGGTTGCCATAGCCGGTACTGCACCGCGCCCCGACGACCGCGATCGCCCGCTCGGTGCATTCGACCAGCGAGCGCTGCCCCCGGACCCACAACACCAGAGGCGCGGCGGCGGCTTCGTCCCGCTCGGGGTCAAGCTGTTTCAACCCGAGCATCCGCCATGCCGGCCACTCCGCGTCATCGGGCGTCACCACCCTGCCGCCGAGCCGCGCGATATGCGCCAAGTCCTGTTCGGCCCGCTCGATCCCGCGCCGCAACTCGGTCGGCCCCCGCAGCGCCTCCGGCAGCGCGCATTCCCGCACCGCTCGCGCCGCCTCGACCACCCCGACCGACTCGATCAGCGCCGAGAGCGCCGCGCACGGCCCCTCCACCACGCGCGACAGATACACCCACGCCAACCTGCGCTCGTCCGCGTCGGATTCACTCATGCGCCACCTCGCCGACCCGGCTCGGTACATCGGCACCCCACCGGCTCCGCACGCCGGCGCCGACTCCGATCAGCGCGTCGACCGCTGTGACGCCCACCAGCAATTCGCTGAGCGCTCCGACGAATGCCCTATCCGCCATCACGGCGCACTTTTGGCCGGAATCCACAGTGCCGTTGGAGATCCCCGTCGGAAGCGCGCCGGGATGACAGGGCGTAACCCTGAGGGGAATGCGGGGCACATCCCTCTCGACGCGCGTGACGATGCTCATGCGCCACCCCGCTGGCGGAAGTTCAAGGCTTGCAGGACGTCCTGGGCGGTGGGCAGATCGCCACCGCGGAGGTCGCAGACGGTCCAGGCGACGCGGATGGCGCGGTCTGCGCCCCGGGCGGACATACGGCCGTGTTTGAGGGCGTTCTCGACCGGAGCGAGGGCCTCGTGCGGCAACCGGAAACGCTGGCGCAGAACGTGGCCGGGGACTTCGGCGTTGGTGGACATGTTCAGGGAGGACCAGCGTTCAGCTGCGGCCGCGCGGGCGGCGGTCACGCGGGCTCGGACCGCTTCGCTGCTTTCGACTTCCTCGCCGCCGAAGGCCCCGGCTGCCTGTGCATGCATTTGAACGGCCAGGTCTATGCGGTCCATGAGCGGGCCGGACAGTTTGCCGAGGTACCGGCGGCGGGCCAGGGGCGCGCAAATGCAGTCGATATCGCGGGCGGGTGCACAGGGGCAGGGGTTCGCGGCGAGGACGAGCTGGAAGCGTGCCGGATAGCGGGCAACGCCGTCGCGCCGTGCGATGCGGACCTCCCCCTCCTCGAGCGGAGTGCGAAGGGCTTCCAGGACTTTCGTGGAGATCTCGGCGCACTCGTCGAGGAACAGGACGCCACGGTGGGCGCAGCTCACCGCGCCGGGTCGTGCCGAGCCGGAGCCGCCGCCGATCATCGATGCCACCGAGGACGAGTGGTGGGGGGCGACGAACGGCGGAGAAGTGATCAAGGGATAGTCATCCGACAAGGTGCCCGCTACGGAATGAATAGCGGTCACCTCCAGTGAGTCTCGTTCGCGCAGCGGCGGGAGCAGGCTCGGAAGGCGCTGCGCCAGCATTGTTTTGCCGATACCGGGCGGGCCGGTGAGGAGGAGATGGTGGCCGCCCGCCGCAGCGACCTCGAGGGCCCAGCGTGCCTCGTCCTGGCCGACGACCTCGCTGAGATCGCCGTTGGCGCGGATGGGGGCCGGCTCCATGGGTTCGGGGTGGGCGAGCTCGCCGCCACCGCGCAGCCAGTCGACGAGTTCGACGAGAGTCGAGGCGCCCAGGATTCGGATGCCGTCCACGAGTCCGGCCTCGGCCAGCGCGGCCGTGGGCACGATCACCGTCTTGCGGCCCGCATTGCGGGCCGCGATCACGGCGGGCAGGATCCCGCGGACTCGGCGTACGCGCCCGTCCAGGGCGAGCTCACCGAGCAGTACGGTGTCGCCCAGCCGATAGGACGGGATGGCACCGGCGGCGTCCAGTACGGCCGCCGCCAAGGCCAGGTCGTAGGCGCTGCCGACCTTGGGCAGGGTGGCCGGGGACAACGCCAGGATCACCCGGCCGTCGGGCCACTTCTCCCCCGTGTTCGTGACCGCGGCCCGCACCCGGTCCCGGGATTCCTGCAGGACACTGTCCGGCCGCCCGACCAGGTGCACCGAGGGCAGCCCCTGCCCGATATCGGCCTCGATCTCGACCAATTGCCCGTCAACCCCGGTGACGGCCACCGAGAACGCCTTTCCGAGGGGCATCAGAACACCGCCCGGAGGTGCTCGATCACGGGATCCTGGCCCGGGCGCAGCAGGACCGAGACCACGTCGAACCGGATGTGGAGCCATGGCCCGTCCTGTTCGTGCAGCCACAGCAGCGCCAGGCGCCGGATTCGCTGTTGTTTTTCGAAGGTGACGGCGGCGGCGGGCGGGCCGAAGCCGAGGCCGCTGCGGGTCTTCACCTCGATGAAGCAGGTGACGCCCCGATCCCGGGCGATGAGGTCCAGCTCGCCGTAGCGGCATCGCCAGTTGCGGGCAACGATCTCCATGCCGGCCGCGCGCAGGTACTGCGCCGCCAGCTCCTCCCCGTGCGCGCCGAGCGCGAGATTGCTTGCCATGGATGCCAGCATGGCCGGGCCCGTAGGGGGACCCGGCCATGCCGACCTGGGAAAACAGAATTCCTGTGGATAACGAGGGGTTGTGGATTACTCCGGAAGCCGCAGGTCGGGCTTCTCCAACTCCTCGATATTCACGTCCTTGAACGTGATGACGCGAACATGCTTCACGAAGCGTGCGGGCCGGTACATGTCCCATACCCATGCATCCGACATGCGCACCTCGAAGTACACCTCGCCGTCGGCGTTCTGCGGACGCAGTTCGACAGAATTGGCGAGGTAGAAGCGGCGCTCGGTCTCCACCACGTACGAGAACTGACCGACGATGTCCTTGTACTCGCGGTACAGCGAGAGTTCCATCTCGGTTTCGTACTTCTCGAGGTCCTCGGCGCTCATCGGGTGGAACGTCCTCCTTATCGCCACACTGGTGGTAGAGCCATCATCCCGCATACGCGGTATCGGTAGCCACTCGGCCGGTCTCCCGCACGTTGCGCCAGGACCGCCGGTGCTCACTGGTGACGCCCAAACGCTGCATCGCCTCGGTGTGTTCCGGTGTGTTGTAACCCTTGTGGGCGGCGAAGCCGTAGCCCGGGAACTGCTGGTCCATCGCCACCATCATGCGGTCCCGGGTCACCTTGGCCAGGACGCTGGCCGCGGCGATACACGCCGCGGACGCATCCCCGCCGATCACCGGCAGTGACGGCACCGGAATGCCGGGCACCCGGAAGCCGTCGGTCAGAACGTACCCGGGCACCGGGTCCAGTCCGGCCACCGCGCGCCGCATGCCCTCGATATTGGCCACGTGAATGCCGATGGAGTCGATCTCCCAGGCCGGGATGACCACCACCTCCCACGCCAGGGCGAGGCGTTGGATGACCGGGAACAGCTCCTCGCGCACGTTCTCGGTGAGCTTCTTGGAGTCGTCGAGTCCGGCGAGCGCCGCGTGCGCCTTGGGCGCCAGCAAACAGGACGCGACAACCAGCGGTCCGGCCGATGCGCCGCGCCCGGCCTCGTCGACGCCCGCCACGGGACCCAGCCCGCTGCGGATCAGCGCCGCCTCCAGGGTGCGTAGCCCGCCCGCGGGGCGCATGACCACGCGCGGGGGCCAGTCGCCGCGTTCGATACGCTGAATCTTCTTGCCGCCCGGCCGCTTCCGGGCCGCACCGTTCGCCATCTTCCCCACCGGTCGATTATCTCGCTAGTAGTTCAGTTCGTCTGCGGGTCCTCGGAGCGGACCAGCCCGATCCGGCCCACCGGCCAGATCTTCCAAATGGCTTTACCACGCACGTCCGACACCGGCACGGTGCCCTGCAGCTCATCGCCCATGTGCCAGCGGGAATCGGCCGACTCGCGGCGGTTGTCGCCCATCACCCACAGGTTGCCCTCCGGCACGGTCACCGGGCCGAAGGCGCGGCCGCCGGCATTGAACGGGATATCCGGATGCGCCGGATCGAAGGGGTTGTTGCGCTTGGGGTCGACGTAGGGCTCGTCGAGGGCCTTCCATTCGGCGCCCGGCTTGTCCTCGCGCACCATGACCCGGCCCTGCTCGTCACAGCATTTGACCTGCTGCCCGCCGACCGCGATCACGCGCTTCACCAGGTCGTTCTCATCCGGCGGCACCAGGCCGAAGAAGGACAGGAAGTTCTGCACGCCGCGGACGGCGGCATTGGACGAGCGGATCGAGCGGTAGGTCTTGTTCCAGTCGTCGGTCGGCCCGACGAACACCACCACGTCACCCGGCTGCGGATCGCCGAAGTAGTAGCTCAGCTTCTGGACATAGATGCGGTCGCCGGTGCAGCCCGCGCACCCGTGCAGGGTGGGCTCCATGGACTGCGACGGGATCACGTAGGGCCGGCCGATGAACGTCACGACCAGCGCGGTGATGACCGCCGCGATGCCGATCAGCATCGGCAGTTCCTGCCAGAACGGACGCTGCTTCTTCTTGGGCTTGGCCTGCTCGGCCCGGCCGTCGTCATCCGACCCGGACACCGCTACCGACTCGCTCTCGTCTGCCACCGGAACAGAGTAGCCCGGCACCGCGGGAAACCATGCGGTGCCGGGCTACTCGGCGTTCGGGCGGAAAAGCTACTTCAGCGCTTTTCCTTGATCTTGGCGGCCTTGCCGCGCAGATCGCGCAGGTAGTACAGCTTGGCGCGGCGGACGTCACCACGGGTCACGACCTCGATCTTGTCGAGGTTGGGGCTGTGCACCGGGAAGGTGCGCTCCACGCCGACACCGAAGGAGACCTTGCGAACGGTGAAGGTCTCGCGGATGCCACCGTTCTGGCGGCGGATCACGACGCCCTTGAAGACCTGGATGCGCTCCTTGTTGCCTTCGATAACCTTCACGTGCACGTTGACCGTGTCACCCGGGCGGAAGTCCGGGATGTCGCTGCGCAGCGACGATGCGTCGACGAAGTCGAGGGTGTTCATTTCCGTCCTTTTGGAGTTTCGCGCGAACAGAGGAACCTGGCGGCAGCGACATGGCGCTCGACCGGTTCGTGCTCCGGATAATTGGGCGGTGCCCGCGAGCGGCAGCATTCACGAGGAGCACTGGCTCGAGGCAACCTGAGCATTGTGCCAGATGGCGGGGCCGCGCTGTTAATCGGCCCCCGTAGACGCGCTGGGAGCGGTGGTCGACGCGCTGGGCGCGGCAGTCCGCTGCTCCTCCGGCTCCGACGATACGTCCGCGACCTTACGGCTACCTATGAAGTGCAGCGACGGCGGCGGCGCGGGCGGGGCCGGGACCACGGTCCGCACCAGCTCCTCCTCCGCGGCCCGGCGCACATGGGCCACATCCGGTTTCCCGGCGAGCAGGTCCTGCACGAAGATCTTCGCCCGGATCATCGGCCGCCGGTACCTGCGCTCGCGCACGATGGCCCGCCGCATCAACCGCAGCCGGGACGAGTACCGCCAGCGCGCCCACGGCGCACCCGGCCGGCTCAGGCGCAGCGCGCCCACCACCAGCAGCGGCGGGAAGAACATCCCGAACAAACCGGTCCAGATCTTGCCCTTGGCGATGACAATGGCCGCCAGCCCCAGGTTCGCCACCGCGAACCCGACGATGACCCCGCGCTCCAGCACGCCCGGATCGCGCCGGAACTCCCCGATATCGAGCAACCAGAGCGGATGGAACCCGAGCAGCAGCAGTCCGGTCACCGCGATCGCGACGAACACCGCGTCCACCGAGGTGCGGCCCTGCTCCTCCCAATACACATCCCGCAGGTAATAGATCAGCGCGAATTCGTCCAGCACCAGCGCCGCCCCCACCCCGAAGGTCGCCGCCAGCGCGCTGATCACCCCGACGCCGCTCTGCCACAGCGTGACCAGTCCCGCCCCCGAGCTGAGCACCAGGATGACCCCGAACACCATGTGATGAATGTGCACATCCCCGGCCCGCACGTTCCCGGGCCACCACCGCACCTGTTTCCGGATGAGCCGCACACTGATTCGAATCAGCAGGAACCCGACGATGAACCCGAGGAGCAGGCACGCCAACGGCAACCGCCCGTCCCCGATGACGACGTCGTTCCACCACCGCTGAAATCCCGCCATACCCTCTCGTCTCCACGATCGGCCCGCGGTCACCTGCGTGTCCGCCCCGCAGCCTAGCCATGCCGCCCGCCATTGTGCTCCGAGCCGCCGACGGAGGGATGAACGTCGAGCGACGCGACAATCGGCAGCCAATCTGAAACGATTTCAGTTCACTGACTGCCGGGCCGGGCTACCCTGCTCCACACGCACCGGCGCACGGTGCGTTCCGAAGGGACAACCCGTGAAATCGCTGACCGTGAAAGCCCTTGCGACAGCCGCGCTGACCGCCGCCCTCGCGACGGCAGCGCCGGCCGCCGCCGCGCCGCTGCTATTGCAAGCCCCGACCGAGCAGCCCGCCGGGGTGTCGGGCACCGGCTCCGCACTGACCGACTACACCGGTTCCGCGATCGACACCGATTTCGCGGGTTCGGTGGAGAACGGATCGCATGCCCTGCCCGCGCTGCCGTGCCTGCTGGCGTCGTTCTCGGGCATTCGTATCTGCGATATGACCTCGCCGCGCTGACCAGCAGACGGGAACGCCCCGGAATCGCGTGATTCCGGGGCGTTCTCGTCACTGCGTCGGTGGCTACTTGCCGAATCCCGCGCGGCGGAGGGCATCGGCCATGGCGCCGCTCGGGGCGGGCTGATTGCGGCGGTCCTGCTGACGGCCGCCTTGACCGCCCTGGCGTCCGCCCTGGCCGCCCTGGCGTCCGCCCTGGCCGCCTTGGCGACCGCCGCCCTGGCGGTTGTTCGCGCCCTGGCCGCCCTGGCGGGGACGGCCGTCGTTGCCGCGCTGGCCTTGGCCGCCGCGCGGGCGGCCTTCGCCGCGTTCGGGTTTGGCGGCGCCGGGCTCGTCGTCCAGGCGCAGGGACAGGCCGATGCGCTGGCGCTGGACGTCGACCTCGAGGACCTTGACCTTCACCACGTCACCGGATTTCACGACTTCGCGCGGATCCTTGACGAAGTTGTGGGACATGGCCGAGACGTGGACCAGGCCGTCCTGGTGGACGCCGACATCGACGAAGGCGCCGAAGGCGGCGACATTGGTGACGACGCCTTCGAGGACCATGCCGGGCCGCAGGTCGGCGACTTTCTCGATGCCCGCGGCGAATTCGGCGGTCTTGAACTCGGGGCGCGGGTCGCGGCCGGGCTTCTCCAGCTCGGCGATGATGTCGGTGACGGTCGGGACGCCGAAGCGCTCATCGGTGAAGTCGGCCGGGCGCAGGGCGCGCAGGACCGTGGTGTTGCCGATGATCTCCTTCACGCCGCGGCCGCTGGCATCGAGGATGCGGCGCACGACGGGATAGGCCTCGGGGTGCACCGCCGAGCTGTCCAGCGGATCGTCGCCCTCGGGGATGCGCAGGAAGCCCGCGCACTGCTCGAACGCCTTGGGTCCCAGGCGCGGCACGTCCATGAGCGCGGTGCGGCTGCGGAACGGCCCATTGGCATCGCGGTGGGCGACAATGCTTTCCGCGACCGAACCGGTAATGCCCGACACGCGCGACAGCAGCGGCACCGAGGCCGTGTTGACGTCCACGCCGACCGCGTTCACGGCGTCCTCGACAACCGCGCCCAGCGAGCGCGCCAGCAGCGTCTCGGAGACGTCGTGCTGGTACTGGCCGACGCCGATGGACTTCGGATCGATCTTCACCAGTTCCGCCAGCGGATCCTGCAGGCGGCGGGCGATGGACACCGCGCCGCGCAGCGAGACGTCCAGGTCCGGCAGTTCCTGGGTGGCGTAGGCCGAGGCCGAGTACACCGAGGCGCCCGCCTCCGACACCACGATCTTGGTGGGCTTGTTCTCCGGAATGCGGGAGATGAGTTCGGCTGCCAGCGCGTCGGTTTCGCGCGAGGCGGTGCCGTTGCCGATGGCGATGAGCTCGACATTGAACCGCGCCACCAGCGCGCCCAGCACGGCGAGGGACTTCTCGGTCTGGCCCTGCGGCTTGTGCGGGTAGATGACCTCGGTGGCGACCACCTTGCCGGTGGCGTCGACCACGGCCACCTTCACGCCGGTGCGATAGCCCGGGTCCAGGCCCATGGTGGTGCGGGTGCCGGCGGGCGCGGCGAGCAGCAGGTCGCGCAGGTTGGCGGCGAACACGTCGACGGCATCGCGTTCGGCGGACTGCCGCAGCCGCATGCGGATGTCGATGCCCAGGCTCACCTGGAGCTTGGTGCGCCAGGCCCAGCGGACGGTGTCGAGCAGCCAGGTGTCGGCGGCGCGGCCCTGGGCGGCAATGCCGAACCTGTGCGCGATGCGGCCCTCGAAGATGGTCCGCTCGCCCTCTTCCGGTTCCTCGGCATCGGGTTCGAGGTGCAGGGTGAGCACCTCTTCCTTCTCACCACGCAGCAGCGCCAGGATGCGGTGCGAGGGCAGCTTGTCGAAGGGCTCGTTGAAGTCGAAGTAGTCGGCGAACTTGGCGCCGGCCTCTTCCTTGCCGGCGCGCACGGTCGAGGTGATCTGGCCGCGGCTCCACATGAGCTCGCGCAGTTCGCCGACCAGGTCGGCGTCCTCGGCGAAGCGTTCGACCAGGATGGCGCGGGCGCCGTCGAGCTGATCGGCGGTGTACTGCGCCGGGTCGGTGGTGGGGTCGTTCAGCAGCGCGTCGGCCACCGGCTCGTGCCCGGCCTCGCGGGCGATCTGCGCCTTGGTGCGCCGCTTGGGCTTGTAGGGCAGGTAGATGTCTTCCAGGCGGGCCTTGGTGTCGGCGAGCATGATCTGCGCGTGCAGCGCCTCGTCCAATTTGCCCTGGCCGCGAATGGATTCGATGATCGACGACCGCCGCTCGTCGAGTTCGCGCAGGTAGTGCAGGCGCTCGTCGAGCTGCCGCAGCTGCGCGTCGTCCAGGCCGCCGGTGACCTCCTTGCGGTAGCGGGCCACGAACGGCACGGTGGAGCCGGCGTCGAGTAGTTCGACGGCGGCACGCACCTGCTCTTCGCGCACCCCCAGTTCGTCGGCGATACGCCGGCCGACGCTGGCTAGGCGGACGGTCCCCGTGCTCGGGGGATTCTCAGTGCTGACGGTTTCGGAGGCAGTCGTCACGCCCGCAGACACTACCGGCGCGGTCCGGCGACACGACAGGGTGGCGCACTCAGGCGGGCAACATGTGTTGCGGGCAATAGGTGAGGATGTCGATTTCGGTGACGGTCATGCCATTGAGCGCGACATTGGTTTCCGGGTGCATGCGATCGAAGGCGATGCGGAATGCTTTGCGGCCCTGGCCATAACGGTCGATCTCGGCGCAGGTCTTGTGACCGGCCATGGCGGAGATGGCCTTGAAGTTGTCGGATTGATGCTGATGCTTCAGCAGCAGGAAACGGAGTTCTTCCTGTGGGGTGAAGGCGTGCGCGGCGGCCGCACCAAAACCGATGAAAACGACACTTGCGGCGAAAACGACAACTGTACGAAGCACTTCCATACCTGCCTTTCGTCGTCCGAATCGATGTCGAGCAGGAAGACAATAGCCTCAGCCGGGCGGCAAGAGATCGGGGCGTCGCTCCCGGGTGCGTTCCAGGGATTGCTCGCGCCGCCACGCGTCGATCTTGGCGTGATTGCCGGAGAGCAGAATCTCGGGCACGTCGAGCCCGCGCCAGGACACCGGGCGGGTGTAGGAAGGGCCTTCCAGGAGGCCGTCGGAGAACGAATCCTGTTCGTGCGACTGCTGATTGCCGAGCACGCCCGGAATGAGCCGCACGAACGCCTCGGTCATGACCAGCACCGCGGCCTCGCCGCCGATCAGCACGTAATCGCCGATGCTGACCTCTTCGACGCGCACCCGCTTGGCGGCATCGTCGAAGACACGCTGATCGATGCCCTCGTAGCGGCCGCACGCGAACACGATGTGCTCTTCGGCCGACCAGCGCTCGGCGGTGGCCTGGGTGAACGGCACGCCCGCCGGTGTCGGCACCACGAGCAGCGCCTCGTCCGGGCACACCTCGTCCAGGGCGTCGCCCCACACGGTCGGCTTCATGACCATGCCGGGCCCGCCGCCGTACGGCGTGTCGTCCACGGACTTGTGCACGTCGTGCGTCCAGCGGCGCAGATCGTGCACCTCGACCTCGAGCAGGCCCTTGTCGATCGCCTTGCCCAGCAAGGCGGTTCGCAGCGGCTCGAGGTATTCGGGAAAGATCGTGACTACGTCGATGCGCATCGCGCTCACTCCGGATCCAGCAGACCTTCGGGCGGATCGATGACGATCAGCCGCTCGGCGATCGACACGGTCGGCACCATCGCGGTCACGAACGGCACCAGGATCTCTCGTCCCGCCGGCGGGAACGCCTCGGACGCCTTGATCGACAACAGTTCTCCCGCGGCCGAATGGAGCACCTCTTTGACGGCGCCCACGACGGTCCCGTCCCCGAGCTGCACGGTGAGCCCTTCGAGTTCGTGATCGTAGAACTCGTCCGGATCCTCCGACGGCGGCAGATCCGCGGTGTCGACGACAAAGAGCATGCCGCGCAACGCATCCGCCACATCACGATCGTCCACACCGTCCAGACGCAGCAGGAGCCGGCCCGAGTGCTCCCGGGCCGACTCCACTACGTACTGCTGCGTCTGCTTCGACCGCGGCAGCTTGCCCGTGAGGGTGCTGCCGGGCGCGAAACGCAGTTCCGGCTCGTCGGTGCGGACTTCTACGACGAGTTCGCCGCGCACACCGTGCGATTTGGCGACCCGCCCGACGACCAGTTCCATCTACTGATCCGTGTCGACCACGTCGACGCGAATGCCCTTACCGCCGATCCCGGCGACGAGGGTGCGCAGCGCGGTGGCGGTACGGCCACCGCGACCGATCACCTTGCCCAGATCGTCCGGGTGCACGTGCACCTCGACGGTCCGGCCACGACGGCTGGTGATCAGCTCGACGTGCACATCGTCGGGATTGGCGACGATGCCGCGCACCAAGTGCTCGACGGCATCGGCGACCACGGCGCTCATGCCTCCTCCTCGCTAGCGCTCGGCTCCGGCATGACCGCCGAGGCGGCTGCGCCTTTGGCTCGCTCGCTGCGCTCGCTCACGCTACTCGGCGGCTTCGGTCTCGGCCGGGGCCTCGGCCTCGGCGGCCTCGTCCTTCTTGGCGGCCTTCTTCTTCGGGGTGACGGCCTCGGCGACCGGCTCGTTGTCGGCGGCGGCCAGCGCGGCGTTGAACAGGTCCAGCTTGGACGGCTTCGGCGCGGCGACCTTCAGGGTGCCCTCGGCGCCCGGCAGGCCCTTGAACTTCTGCCAGTCGCCGGTGATCTCCAGCAGGCGCTTCACGGGCTCGGTCGGCTGCGCGCCGACACCCAGCCAGTACTGGGCGCGCTCGGAGTCGATCTGGATGAGCGAGGGCTCCTGCTTCGGCTGGTAGATGCCGATGGACTCGATGGCGCGGCCGTCACGACGGGTACGGGCGTCGGCGATGACGACGCGGTACTGCGGGTTGCGGATCTTGCCCATGCGGGTCAGCTTGATACGAACAGCCATTGCTGCTCCCTTTCAGGTGGTGGCGAACCCCGAGGGGCTCACCGAGTGGTCACGGCCGCAATTCAGCAACCCGCACGCGGCGGGTCCGGTTTTGCGTTGAGTGTTGTGACCGCCGCGCGGTACGTAACCGGAGACGGGCTGACACTGTCCTCGAACGAGAACGGTGGTCCATTCTGCCAGACCGGGCGCGCACCCCGGAAATCGCCCTCGCGGGACCGCTCACCGGCGGCCCAGGCAGATGGTGAGGCCATTGGTGACGCCCGGCTCGTAGGTGAGCGCGGCGGCCCAGCCGGAGGGGCATTTCCCGTCGTCGGGACTGTGCCGGTCGATGACTTCCATATTGGCGGCGGGGTCGGCGCAGTCGACGCGTTTGGTGTCGGAGGCCTTGCCGGTGCCCTGGACCGGATCGTAGATGCAATCACCGACCGTGGCGTAGAGAGAATCGTTGGGGTTGCCGGGGCCCATGCAGACAGCCAGGACCAGATCCGTCGTTTCGGTGGTGCGCATCGAGAACGCATTGGCGCCGAAGACGTCCGCGCACTGTGGTTTGACCGGCTTCTGATAGACGACCTCAACCGTCAGCACCCGGCGGTCGGCATCGAAATTCGTACAGGGCACCAGCTTGAAGGTGATGTCCGAGGCGCAGTCGCCGACCTTGGCGTTGTTCATATCGGTCGGATCGGTATCGGTCGCGCACACCACGATCGCCCGGCCGCCCAGTGAGGTCTGCGCGAAGGCATTGCGCGCCTCGGGGCGCGACTGGCAGGCGTGATCGGTGACCGGGACCTGGGTGTGCAGTTCGGTGCCGATCACCTTGATGCTTCGCTCGCCGTCGACGCACGGAATCCGGGTGATGGTGGCGCCGCTGTTCTTGACGTCGATGCAGTCGAGCGCCTGCAACGCACCCGGGTCGGACATATTGAACCGGGTCGGCACCAGGCACAGCACGGCGCCGGGTTGGGCGTCGCCGGTGACGGGTTCCGCCATGGCCTTGGTCACCTCGGAGTACTTGGTGCACGCCGATTCCACCGGGTACCGCACCTCCTCCCGGGTCTTGATCCGGTACGCCGCCGAGTTCTGGTCGCAGTCGAACTCGATCAGCGAGGCCCCGGCGAGCGCCACGCAGTCACCGGCGGCCCATTTCTCGGGCTCGTCCTCGCGCATCACCACGAACCCGACAATGGTCGCGGCACCGGCGATCACGATCGCACCGACGAGGGCGAACAACACCCACCAGCGCCGCCTGGACACCGGGTGCGCCAGGTACGGCGGCAGCGGCTGCGCCGGATAGGGCGGGGACGGCAGCGGCTCCGACCGGTATGGGGGCGGCGCATCCGGCGCGAACGCAGGCATGGGATGGGGCGCGGGAATCGCATCGTGCGCGGACGCGGAATCGAGTGCCGGTGCCGGGTCGGGCGGGCCGCTCAACGGGTCGTGACGGTCGGTCGGCTGGTCGTGCAAGGTGTCCCCCACCGGCAAAGATGCAATGCTCCGCACCGGATCGGCCACGGAGAAGGTGATCTTAAGCACGCGCTCCGCATTCGCGGTGGCCCTGACCGATTCGGTTGCCTATTCACCCGCCGGATGCGAAACCGTCAACGGGTGCGATAGCGCAGCAACACCACGCCGGAGCGAAAGCTCTTGCTCTCCACCAATTTCAGCGGCGGCACCTTCGCGCCCTCCTCGAACAGCCGCGCGCCCTGGCCGATCACCACCGGGTAGACGAACAAGCGGAACTCATCGATCAGATCGGCCGCGATGAGGTCGTGCACCAGGTGGATGCTGCCGGTGCTGACGATGTCCTTGCCGGGCTGCTCCTTGAGCGCACGCACTTCGTCCAGGTTTCGAAGCACCACGGAGTTCGCCCATTCGGGGTCGGTCATGGTCCGCGACACCACGTACTTCCGCAGTTGGTTCAGGGAGTCGGTGATCCCTGTCCGGTCGTCGGTCTGCAGCGGCCAGTAGCCCCGCATGTCCTCGAAGGTGGCCCGGCCGAACAGCACGGCGTCGCAGCGTTCCGTGTGTGCGTGCAATTCGTCCAGAATGTCGGACTGGTCGACACTTTCGTCGTCGCCCACCGTGAACCATCCGGCAGTGGCGTCGATTACCCCGTCGAGGGTGATGTTCTCGGTGACAACAAGGTCTCGCATGGTCGGCCTCCGAATCGGCGAATGTCTCCTCGAGTTGGGACTGCCCTGAACGCAGGAATTCATCGGCGTCGATTCGGCGAATTGCGAGAACGCCTCGCCCGCACCGCCCGATAACTCGGTATGCAAGCACCCCAGGACGTTCGTGACCGCCGTGACGACAGGCCGGATGTCGTCGACAAGACCGAGGCGGCCCTCATCGCCGGAACCGTGGTGGCCGAGGCTCCCGGCGTCGCCGAGCTGCTCTTCGTCGCCGCTCGGGCCACGTTGCGCGGACTGGCGAATCTGCTGGGCTGATCGGGGGCGCCGAAAGACGCAGCCCACCAGATCTTCTCGAGGTTCCGATGGGCTGCGATCGGAGAGCGGTCAGTGGTGGCCGAAGCTCCCGTGGCCGTGGCCGCCGCTGCCCGACGTAATCAGCTTCACGATCAATCCGGCCAGCACGGCCGTCAATAAACTCTCGACGGAACCCAAGGTCATCACCTCATCAGGTTGAGAAACAAACATGTGAAGCATGACCTATTCACTTATCGTGCGAGGCCGAATCCGGGGAACCGGGTCAGCGGTGACCGGTGACCGGGTCGGCGCGGTTGTAGACGCGACCGCGGAGGACGACCCAGGAAGGGTTGGCCAGGACTTCCGGGTGGGTGCGGGGGTCTTGGTGGTAGACAACGAAATCCGCGGGCGCGCCGGACTCGATATTGGAGCGGTTCAGCCAGGTGCGGGCATTCCAGGAGGACGCGCCGAGGGCGTCGTGACGGGAGAGACCGGCTTCCATGAGGGCGGCGATCTCATCGGCTATCCGCCCATGGCGGATGGAACCACCGGCATCGGTGCCGGTGTAGATGGGAATGCCGGCGTCGTGCGCCTTGGCGACGGTTTCGCGGGAGCGGCGGTGCAGGTCGCGCATGTGGGCGGCGTAGACGGGGAACTTGCCTGCGCTGTCGGCTATTCCGGGGAAGGTGTCGATATTGATCAGGGTCGGGACCAGGGCGGCGCCGTGGGCGGCCATCATCTCGATGGTGTCGTCGGTGAGGCCGGTGCCGTGCTCGATGCAGTCGATACCGGCGTCGAGCAGGCCGTAGAGGGCGTCCTCACCGAAGACGTGGGCCGTCACGCGGGCGCCTTCGCGATGGGCGGCGTCGATGGCTTCCTTCAGGATGGCGTCCGACCACAGCGGGCGCAGGTCACCGGCCGCGCGGTCGATCCAGTCGCCGACGATCTTCACCCAGCCGTCGCCCAGGCGAGCCTGTTCGGCAATGATCTCCGGCAGGTCGCGTTCGTCGTCGAGTTCGATGCCGAGTTCGCGAATGTAGCGCTTGGGGCGGGCGATATGGCGGCCGGCACGGATGATTTCGGGAAGGTCGTCGCGGGCTTCGAGGAAGCGGGTGTCGATGGGTGAGCCCGCGTCCCGCAACAGCAGGGCGCCCGCGTCACGTTCGGTTTCGGCCTGGGCGACCGCGCCCGCGTGATCCTCGTGGCCGCCGCCGTAGCGGATGCCGACGTGACAGTGGGCGTCGACCAGTCCGGGCACGATCCAGCCTGTGCTGCACAGGGTTTCGGCTCCGGGCACGGGCTCGAAGGAGATCCGGCCCCGGTGCACCCAGAGATCGCGCACGTCCCCGTCCGGCAGAACCACGCCCCGCAGATGCATACCCGACCTCCTGGCCTCGGACCGCTTCACATCCTAGATCGGCCGCGTCCGCCGCATATCGCGGCCGGGGCGCGCGGCGACATGCGTACGCGGGTGTACACGAACCGGGCATGCGGCTCGATAACGTGAACGCCCGTGGCGGAACCTGGGGCTGTGCGCACGCGCGCCTACGAAACGATCAAGCAGCGCATCGTCGGCGTCGAACTGCTCCCCGGCCAGCGGCTCGTCGAGCGCGATCTGGCGGCGGAATTGCAGGCGTCCCGGATCCCTCTGCGGGAGGCGCTGCGCATGCTGGCCCTCGAGGGCCTGGTGTTGCTGGTGCCCGGTAAGGGCGCGCTCGTCGCGCCGTTCACCCCGGCCGATGTGGCCCACCTGTTCGATGTGCGCGAGGCGCTGGAATCCCTGGCCGCAAGACTGGCCGCCACCCGTGCCACACCCGATACCATCGGACCGCTGAAAGCCGCTCTCGCCGAGTCGCGTTCGGCCACCGCCGCCGGTGACGTGCGGCGCATTGCCGCCGCCAATGCCGCCTTCCACGCCGAGATCATCGCGCTCGCGGGCAATCCCCTGCTCAGCACCCAGATGCGCCCGCTCGAGGCGCGCACCCAGTGGCTGTTCCGCCTCACCGCCGACCGCGATCCCGGCGAGCAGCTCACCGAACACGAGGCCCTCTTCGCCCACATTGCCGCCGGTGACCGCAATGCCGCCGCGGCCTGCGCCTTCGCCCACGTGGCCGCCGGTCGCGCCCCCAGCCTGGCCCTCGCCGCCTCCTGGTCCACCCCCGACTTCGATCCGGAGCTCATTGCCCGCCGACGCCGCCGCACCAAATCCGAAACATCACCGACCGGGTAATCATGGCGGCATCGTGCGGGTAGCCCCCGCCACCAGTTCCCGGTGATCAAATGTCCAGGTCAAGACCGGCGCGTCAGGGCGCGAGGACGGTGATGTCGGTGCGCTCGCGGCAGACCTCGCGGATCGAGGCGAGACCGGCCGCGATGACCGGGTGCGCGGCGGCGCCGCGGCGAACCACGGTGAGATGACGGCGGATCGGGACCGAATCGCCGTGCAGGGGTACGCGCACCACCTCGAATTCCGGTGGGACGAACGCCAAGCGGGAGATCAGGCTGACGCCGAATCCGTGACCGACCATGGCGGCCACGCCGATGAAATCGACCGCGCGGCCGGTGATGCGCGGGGTGAATCCCGCCGCGGCGCAAGCGGCGGTCACCACCTGATGGTGGGTGATCCGCTCCGGACCGCTGATCCAGTCGTCCGCGGCGGCCTCGGCCAACGCCACGCTCGCCCGACCGGCGAGCCGATGATCGGCGGGCACCAGCAGATCCTGCGGTTCGTCGAGCAGCGGATGCTGTTCGAAGCGTTGATCATCCGGCGGCGGGCTGCCCGGCGCGGGCAGCACCACACCGATATCGCTGTCACCCGCGAGCAGCAGATCGAAGCAGTGCCGGCTCTCGTCCTCGACCAACTCCACGGCGAGCCTGGAATGCGCGTCGCGCAGCCGCGCGGCCGCCTCGACCACCAGGGCCGCCAGCGCCGTCGGCATCGCGCTGATCCGCAGCACTCCCGCCATGCCCGCCCGATGCGCCGCCAGTTCCGCGCGCGCCCTTTCCGATTCGGCGGCCATCGCATCCGCGTGCTTCAGCAGCGCATGCGCCGCGGCGGTCAGCCGTACCCGCCGCCCCACCTGCTCGAGCAGCTCCACCTCCAATTCCCGTGCCAGCCCGCGCAACTGCTGCGACACGGTGGACGGCGTGAGATGCAGCGCGGCCGCGGTCGCGGTGACCGTCCCCTGCTCGGCCAGCACCCGCAAGGTCTGCAACCGCGGATCGATCATGTGGTGATTCCAAACGATTCACTGCGAAAATATTCGATAGACCGATGCTACGCCGCCACGAAAACTGGACATATGGCAGCGAGAACCGGACATTGCGAATATTGCGGATGGCCCAGCGACCAACCCTTCGAAACGCTGTCGCGCCATCGCACCTCGGAAGGCGTGGTGACCTACACCCGCTGCGCCTGCGGTTCGGTCCGAATGCGGCTCAGCCCCACCGGTTCCGGAGCTCCGCGGCCGATGTACCACGGTTGACGCCGCACCGCGCTGATACGCGCTCGGCCCCGGCGGGTATCCGCCGGGGCCGAGCGCGTGGTTCGGGTTTACTTCTTCGGGAACTTGAACTTGCTGAGGTCGAAACCTTCCAGCCCCGGCGGCAATTCGTTCAGCCCCGGGGGCAGGTTCGACAGGTCGGGCATACCGGCGGGCATGCCGCCGGGGAGGGCGGGCATGCCGCCCGGGAAGCCGCCGCGCACCTTCGGCGGCGTCGGACCGCGTCCGCCCTTCTTGCCCTTCTTGCCTTTGCCCTTGCCCTTGCCGCCGCCGCGGCCCGCGCCGGGCAGGCCGAACTGGCGGCTCATGGCGCCCATCATCTTCTTGGCCTCGAAGAAGCGGTCGACGAGCTGGTTGACGTCGGTGACGGTGACGCCGGAACCATTGGCGATGCGCAGGCGGCGAGAGGCGTTGATGATCTTCGGGTTCGCGCGCTCGGCGGGGGTCATGCCGCGGATGATGGCCTGCACGCGGTCGAGCTGCTTGTCGTCGACCTGGGCGAGCACGTCCTTCATCTGGCCGGCGCCGGGCAGCATGCCGAGCAGATTGCCGATGGGACCCATCTTGCGGATGGCCAGCATCTGCTCGAGGAAGTCCTCCAGGGTCAGCTCACCGGAGCCGATCTTGCGGGCGGCCTCCTCGGCCTGCTGCTGGTCGTAGACCTGTTCGGCCTGCTCGATCAGGGAGAGCAGATCGCCCATGCCCAGGATGCGGCTGGCCATGCGGTCGGGGTGGAAGACGTCGAAGTCCTCCAGCTTCTCGCCGGTGGAGGCGAAAAGGATGGGCTGGCCGGTGATCTCACGCACCGACAGCGCGGCGCCACCGCGGGCGTCGCCGTCGAGCTTGGTGAGCACCACGCCGGTGAAGCCGACGCCGTCGCGGAAGGCCTCGGCGGTGGTGACCGCGTCCTGGCCGATCATGGAGTCGAGGACGAACAGGATCTCATCGGGCCGCACGGCATCGCGGATTCCCGCGGCCTGCGCCATGAGCTCCTCGTCGATGCCGAGGCGACCGGCGGTGTCGACGATCACGATGTCGTACTGCTTGGACTTGGCCTCTTCGATGCCCGCGCGCGCCACGTTCACCGGATCGGCCGCGGAGATGCCGAGGGGGTTCTCGCCGCCGCCGATGGAGGTGCCCGGATGCGGTGCGAAGACCGGCACACCGGCCCGCTCGCCGACCACCTGGAGCTGGGTGACGGCGCCGGGACGCTGCAGGTCGCAGGCCACGAGCAGCGGCTGATGCCCCTGTCCCTTCAGCCATTTGGCGAGCTTGCCGGCGAGGGTGGTCTTACCGGCGCCCTGCAGACCGGCCAGCATGATGACCGTGGGCGGGTTCTTGGCGTACTGCAGCCGCCGCGTCTCGCCGCCGAGAATCCCGACGAGCTCCTCGTTGACGATCTTGACGACCTGCTGGGCCGGATTCAGCGCCGCGGAGACCTCCGCGCCCTTGGCGCGCTCCTTGACCTTGGCGATGAAGCCGCGCACCACCGGCAGCGCCACGTCGGCCTCGAGCAGGGCCAAGCGGATCTCGCGCGCGGTCGCGTCGATATCGGCCGGTGAGAGGCGCCCCTTGCCGCGCAAGTCCTTGAGGGCACCGGTCAACCGGTCGGAAAGGGATTCGAACACCGATCGCGCTCCTGATCTCGAGGGTGGTCACTCGATATACCAGGGTAGTGGGCGTCCCGAAGCGGTGAGACGCAGCATCGGCATCACCGCGCGCGCACCCGCGCCGCGGGCCGGAACCGCGGTCATGAAATCGTCATGACCGCACTGGTTTTCTGAGCACGGCTCGAAGGGTCCGAGCCCTCGCGAAAGGAAAACCATGAAGAAGATCATTGCCGCCGGACTGCTCACCCTCGGCGTCGTCGGTGTGGGTTCGGCCACCGCGCATGCCGCGGCGGAATACCAGATCGACGGGAACTACGCGACCAAGGAGGCCTGCGAGGCCGATGGCCAGAGCGGCACCTTCACGCTGCCGGACGGCCGGGTGGTCCCGCCGGGCGTCGGCGCCGTCTACGAGTGCAAGCAGGGCGGCGACGGCCTGTGGTACCTGTTCCTCACCTACTGACGGAACTATTCCAGGCTGCGGGGACGCC
Organism: Nocardia sp. IFM 10818; assembly: GCF_054655275.1. Taxonomy (NCBI): domain Bacteria; kingdom Bacillati; phylum Actinomycetota; class Actinomycetes; order Mycobacteriales; family Nocardiaceae; genus Nocardia; species Nocardia sp. IFM 10818. Next base: position 2,531,556 of record NZ_BAAHJH010000001.1, on the reverse strand, counting down.
GCCCGGTGGGCGGGCGGCGTAGGTCGTGGTTCTCGCTGAGGACCATGCCGACCGCCTCGCGGGCGGTGAGTCCGAGGCCGAGGGCGAGGCCGTCGAGCATGGCCCATTCGGTGTCGGAGGGCTGATGGTCGGCGACGGTGGAGGCGATCGTCATGGCGGTCACCGCCTGCTGCCCGGTGAGAGTGCGGCCCGGTAGCCAGGAGACGACCCAGCGGTCGCCGCCGACGCAGCGGGCGATGTGCGAGGTCATGTCGCTCGTCATCATGGACGCGGAAACAACTTCTATTGCCACCGACTGCTCCCCTCATGCTCGCGACAAGCTTGTGATCGATGCGATCGTAGGGCGCGATGCGGAGTGCCAGATCGTAATTGCAGCAAATTCCGTGCAACAATCAGATTAACTGGCAAACGTATGGTTTGCCAGTTAATCCTGCTTCATGGCGAATGGTCAGAAAACCGAGGTTGATCCGTTTTCCGTGTCCGATTCGGGGGCCTTCTTGGGTTGTTGCGGCGGCACCACCGCAAGCACCGCGGCCTCGATCCGGGCCCGCTGCTCGGGGGTGTCGAAAGCGCCCAGATCCAGGCAGAACGAGTCCACGACGGCCGCGCCCATGGTCACCACCTTGGCCCAGCAGACATTCGCACCGGAATCCGCGAGCGCGGCGGCCAGCCGGCTCAGCAAACCGATTCGGTCCTCGGCGCGCAATTCCAGCAGCACGCGTCCGGGCTCGGCGGTTTCCGACCACAGCACCCGCGGTTTCGCCCGCGCATAAGGACTCGGCTGGGTGCCCCCGGCCTCGCGTTCCTTGCGCGCGAGCACCGCGGCCAAATCCAAATCCCCATTGATGGCCCGGATCAATTCCTGGCGCAACAGGCCCGGATCCGGCGGATCACCGAATCGCGGCGCGACGACGAAGGTGTCGATCGCGGATTTCCCGACGCCGGCCAGATCGGCGGAAAGCACGCGCAGTGAATGCAGCGCCAGCACACCGGCCGCATCGGAGAGCAATCCGGGATGATCGGGCGCGACCACGGTGACGATATGCGTGTAGCGGCCCTCGCCCGGTTTCAATTCCACGTGCACGCCACCGGATTCGGCGCGTTCGAGCAGTTCGTCGGGAATGGGTTCGGGTTCGGGCAATTCCTCCCCCGCCATGGCCAGGCGGCAGCGGCGCACCAGATCGCCGATGAGCGAGGCTTTCCAGTCGTTCCAGACGCCGGGCCCGGTGGCCAGGGAATCGGCTTCGGCGAGCGCGTGCAGCAGTTCGAGGAGTTGCGGATCGCCGTCGAGGGCGTCGATCACCATTTTCACGGTGTCCGGATCGGCGAGGTCGCGGCGGGTGGCGGTATCGGGCAGCAGCAGATGGTGGCGCACCATCGCCGAGAGCATCCGCACATCCGAGGGCCACAGGCCCAGCCGGCGGCCGATGGAGGTGGCCAGTTCCGCGCCGACCACGCTGTGATCCTCGGTGCGCCCCTTGCCGATATCGTGCAGCAGCGCGCCGAGCAGCAGCAGGTCCGGGCGCGCCACGCGGGTGGACAGCGCGCTGGCCTGGGCGACGGCCTCCATGAGGTGGCGGTCCACGGTCCAGGTGTGCATGGCATCGCGCGGCGGCAGATCGCGCACCACGCCCCATTCCGGGAAAAGCCTGCCCCACAAGCCGGTTCGATCCAGCGCCTCGATGGCGTCGATGGTGCCCGGCCCCGCGCCCAGCAGCACGAGCAGATCGTTGAGGGCGTCCTTGGGCCACGGTTCGCGCAGTTCGGGCGCGTCCTCGGAGAGCCGGTTGAGGGTCGTCGCCGACATGGGCAGCCCGGTCTGCGCCGAGGCCGCGGCCACGCGCAGTATCAACCCGGGATCGCGCTGCGGGCGGGCGTCGCGGGCCAGCACCACCTCGCCGGAATGCTCGACCACCCCCTCATCGAGTGGTCGGCGCACCGGCATGCGGCGCAAGCGGGCGAGGCCGCGCCGGGGCAGGGCATTGGCGGCCGTGCGCAATCCGACATCCACCGAATAGCTGACGGTGCGCGCGGCATCGCTGAGCGTGCGGGCCAGATCGAAGCGATCCCCGATGCGCAGGGCCGCGCCGATCTCGTCCGCGTCCTGGGCGCGCAGCTGGTCGCGGCCGCGCCCGGCGACCCGGTGCAGCTCGGTGCGCACATCCAGCAGGCGCCGGTGGGCCTGGGCCAGACCGCCGCCGGGCACATCCGGACCGAGGCCCGGCATGGCGTCGGTCAGCTGGGCGATGGCGAGCGCGTCGAGCAGCTGGATATCGCGCAGGCCGCCGCGCCCGTGCTTGAGATCGGGTTCGGCGCGATGCGCGATCTCTCCGCTTCGGCGCCAGCGGGTTTCGGCCTGTGCGATCAAGGCGTCGAAGCGGGAGCGGATCCCGCTGCGCCAATCCCGGCGCACGCCGCTGATCAGCAGATTGCTCAGGCCCTCGTCGCCGACGATGTGGCGCGCCTCGAGCATGCCGAGCGCGGCGGTGAGATCGTCGGAGGCCACGCGCAGTGCCTGCGGCACGGTGCGCACGCTGTGGTCGAGCTTGATGTGGGCGTCCCACAGCGGATACCAGAGCTGATCGGCGACCTCGGCCACCTTGTGCGGGTCGACATCGTCGTAGAGCAGCACCAGATCCAGATCCGAGTACGGCAGCATCTCCCGCCTGCCCAGGCCGCCCACGGCGATGATGGCCAATCCGCTGTCCGGCGTGATGCCGACATCGGAAGCCTTGGTGGTCAGCCACAATTCGAACAGATCCACCAGCGCCTGGCGCAGCGCCTCCGAATCCAGTTTCGAGGTGCGGCCATTGGCGTGGTGTTCCCCCAGCAGTTGGTCACGAGCCCGGACCAGGTCCGACGCCCCGTTGGAGACTTTCCCGTTCGGAACCTTCTCGTCGCGTGCCTGCTGGAAACCCACAACCCACCACCCATCTCATTCAGTTCGTCATCCCCGAGCACGGGGGCGGCCCCGTCCCATCCGGTTCACACCGGCGGGTGCGGGGCCGCCATTCGATCAATCTCTTTCAGAGAGCGTCGGACCCACGTTCGCCGGTGCGGACCCGGATGACCGCCTCGACGGGAGTCACCCAGACCTTGCCGTCACCGATCTTGCCGGTGCGGGCGGCCTCGACGATGGTCTCGACGACCTTCTCGACGGAAGCGTCGTCCACGACCACCTCGACCCGAACCTTCGGGACGAAGTCGACCGAGTACTCGGCGCCGCGGTAGACCTCGGTGTGGCCCTTCTGACGTCCGTACCCCTGCACCTCGCTCACGGTCATGCCGAGTACGCCCGCCTGCTCCAGCCCGCTCTTGACGTCCTCGAGCGTGAACGGTTTGACGATTGCAGTGATCAGTTTCATTGCGTCATGCCTCCTTGACGGTCGCGGCGGTGGTACGGGCCGTTCCACCCACAGCAGCGAAATCGTATGCCGATTCCGCGTGCTCGGACTCGTCCAAGCCCTGGAACTCGCCTTCTTCGTCGGCGCGCAGGCCGATGGTGAACTTGATCGCGAAGGCGATGATGGCGGTCGCGACCGCGGAGAACACCAGTACGGCGAGGGCGCCGACGGACTGCAGCTTGAACTGCTCGATGCCGCCGCCGTAGAACAGACCGGTCACACCGGCGGGCGCCTCGGGCGCGGCGACCAGGCCGACCATGAGGGTGCCGACGATGCCGCCGACCAGGTGCACGCCGACCACGTCGAGCGAGTCGTCGAAGCCGAGCTTGAACTTGAGGCTGACCGCCAGGGCGCACAGCGCACCCGCGACCGCGCCGATGGCAATGGCGCCGAGCACGTTCACCGAGGAACAGGCCGGGGTGATGGCGACCAGACCGGCCACAATGCCCGAGGCGGCGCCCAGCGAGGTGGGCTTGCCGTCGCGGATCTTCTCCACCAGCAGCCAGGCGAGCATGGCGGTGCCGGTCGCGATGGTGGTGGTCAGGAAGGTCTCACCGGCGGTGGCGGTGGCGCCGACGGCGGAACCGGCGTTGAAGCCGTACCAGCCGAACCACAGCAGGCCGGCGCCGAGCATGACGAAGGGCAGGTTGTGCGGGCGCATGGGGGTCTTGGGCCAGCCCTTGCGCTTGCCGAGGATGAGTGCGAGGACCAGACCGGCGACACCGGCGTTGATGTGGACGGCGGTGCCGCCCGCGAAGTCGATGGCCTTGAGGTTGTTGGCGATCCAGCCGCCCTCTTCACCGGTGATGCCGTCGAAGGCGAACACCCAGTGCGCGACCGGGAAGTAGACGACAGTGGCCCAGACCGCCGCGAACAGCAGCCAGGCGCCGAACTTCATGCGGTCGGCCACCGCGCCGGAGATCAGCGCGACGGTGATGATCGCGAACATCAGCTGGAACGCGACGAACACCGGTAGCGGGATGGTGCCGGCCAGCGGCACGCTGGTTTCGACGTCGGCCAGCACGTTCGACTGGTCGGCGCCGCCGAAAACGCCCTTCAGGCCGAAGTATTGGGCCGGATCGCCGAACAGGTTGCCCTTGTCATCGCCGAAGGCGATGGAGAAACCGTAGAGCGACCACAGGATGGTCACCACGCCCATGGCGCTGATGCTCATCATGATCATGTTCAGCACGTTCTTCGAGCGGACCATGCCGCCGTAGAAGAACGCCAATCCGGGTGTCATCAAAAGCACGAGTGCCGACGCCGCCAGCATCCATGCGGTGTCTCCGGCGTCAGGCGCGCCCATTACTGGGAAGTCCACCTTCTTGTCCTCCTCATCTCGAGCCCCGCCGGTACACGGCAAATCGGGCCTGCAATGAGGTTCCTCAGTCGGTGTTTCCTCCGTGAACCTGCGGCGTTTCACCTAGGTGAACGGATGAGCGTGCACTGTTGCAGTCACGTTTCCGAAACCGCACATCTGTTACGGGCAGATTGTGAGGATGATCTCAGTACACGTCATCCGCCCAGGTCGGCGCGGGTTATCCGAGCAGGGCGTCGACGAAGGCGCCGGGCTCGAACGGAGCGAGATCATCCGCGCCCTCGCCCAAACCGACCAGTTTCACGGGCACGCCGAGCTCGTGCTGCACCTGGAAGACGATGCCGCCCTTGGCGGTTCCGTCCAGCTTCGTCAGGGCAACGCCGGTGATGTCGACGACGTCGGCGAAGACGCGGGCCTGCATGAGACCGTTCTGGCCGACGGTGGCGTCGAGCACCAGCAGCACCTCGTCGACTTCGGCCTTCTTCTCCACCACGCGCTTGACCTTGCCGAGCTCGTCCATCAGGCCGGTCTTGGTGTGCAGGCGGCCGGCGGTGTCGATGAGGACCACGTCCACGCCGCGGTCGATGCCCGCGCTGACGGCGTCGAAGGCGACGGCGGCCGGATCGGCGGCCTCCTTGCCGCGCACGGTCTCCGCGCCCACGCGCTCACCCCAGGTCTGCAGCTGGTCGGCGGCGGCCGCGCGGAAGGTGTCGGCGGCGCCGAGCAGCACGCGGCGGCCATCGGCGACCAGGACGCGGGCGAGTTTGCCCGTGGTGGTGGTCTTTCCGGTCCCGTTCACGCCCACCACCAGCAGCACCGACGGATGGTCGGCGTGCGGCAGGGCGCGAATGGAGCGGTCGAGTTCGGGGCGCAGGGCCTCGATCAGGACGTCGCGCAGCACATTCCGGGCATCGGCGGCGGTACGGACGCTGCGGGCGGCCATTTCCGCGCGCAGGCGCTCGACAATGGCGGCGGTGCTGGCGGTGCCGAGATCGGCCATCACCAGGGTGTCCTCGATCTCCTCCCAGGAGTCCTCGTCGAGGTCGCCGCCGCCGAGCAGGCCGAGCAGGGATTTGCCGACGGCGTTCTGGGAACGGGACAGCCGGCCGCGCAGGCGGGTGAGGCGGCCCGCGGTGGGCTCGATATCCGGGATGAAGACTTCGGGTTCGGCCGGGGCTGCGGTCTCGGCCGGGGCGGAAGTCTCGACGGGAGCGGGGGTTTCGACGGGAGCCGGGGCCGCGGGCGGCGCGGTGTCGGCCGGTGCGACGATCTCGATGGGCCCGCCGGTTTCCACCACGTCAGGTGTTTCGACCCGCTCGGCGGGTGCGGCCGGAGCGGCGGCCTCAGCGGGCGCGGCGGTGTCCTCCGGAACGGTGGTCGGCTCGACCGGGGCGACGATATCGGCAGGTGTGACTGCTTCGGCGGCCGCGGCATCGGCGAGCGCGGCGGTATCGGCGGCGGGCTCGGGTCCCTGCACCGGCTCGGGCAGGCGGACATCGGTAATGCTGCGCTTGCCCGAATCGCGCGGGATGGCGGCATCGTCGCCGACGTGCGGCTGTCCCTCGGTATCGGTGCGCTCGACGGGCACCGGCTGTGCTTGCTCCCGCCCCGCCGCCCCCTCCGGTTCGGGCGCGGGCTTCGGGAGCGTCGCGGTCCCGCCGCCTTGACTGAAACTGAATCCCCCCGCCGACTTGTACCCACCTGACCGGTCGGTCTTTTCCGTCAGCTTCTTGTCCGGAGCGGTCGGCGCCAGCGAGATGCGACGGCGCTTGTACAGGACGAATCCCGATACGAAGGCCACCAGCAGCACCGCGGCGATCGCGGCAATGAGGATCCAGGCTTGAGCAGTCACGCCCCCATCCTTTCAGAGGTGGGTCTATCGCCCGATTCGCACACCTACTCTCGGGTCGCGGAGCAGTGTTCAGTAGCACACATCAATGGGTAACGGCTATGGACACGCCGAACCGCGGGCCTCGAATCGGGACAACGACCGACCGGTCTGCACAACATCGCACCACAGTGCGGAAGGAGCGGCGAATGCGACACCGAGACAATAGGATCGGCGACGTGACCGATCGAAATGTGCTTGGGGGACCGCTGGAGGAGTGTGGCACCGATCCTCTCACCGGCTTCTACCGGGACGGCTGCTGTAGCACCGGCCCCGAAGATCTTGGCAGCCACACCGTGTGCACCGTGGTGACCGCGGAGTTCCTGGAGCATCAGAAGTCGATCGGCAACGACCTCATCACCCCGCGCCCGGAGAACAACTTCCCGGGCCTGCAACCCGGCGACCGCTGGTGCGTGGTCGCAGTCCGCTGGCTGCACGCCCACGAGGACGGCGTCGCCGCCCCCGTGGTCCTGGCCGCCACCCACGAGAACGCCCTCGAGGTGGTCCCCATGGACACCTTGCGCAAATACGCCGTCGACGTCCCCGACGACGTGAGCGATCTGCTCTAGCGCGACAAGGCAATTCACCCCCGCTCACCCACGGCTTCGCAGTTCTTGTCGGTGGGTCGTGCGAGCATGCACTCCATCTGTGCCGCGCAACCCTCGAGAGGCCGCCATGCCCACGACCTTCGATACCATCAAGGCCGATTTCTTCCGTTTCACCAGCGATATCGTCTGGTGCACCATCACCACCGTCGCCCCCGGCGGGCGCCCCCGCTCCCGCATCCTGCACCCCATCTGGGAAATGGACGGCGACCGCCCCGTCGGCTGGATCTTCACCTTCCCCTCCCCGATCAAGGCCCGGCACCTGTCCGCCAACCCGGTCGCGGCCTTCTCCTATTGGAGCCCCGCCCAGAACGTCGTCCAGGGCGAGGCCCGCACCAGCTGGGTGGACGACGCCACGACGAAGAAGCACGTCTGGGACATGTTCATGACCACCCCGCCCCCACTGGGCTACGACCTGACCGCGTTCGGCGCGACCGGCCCCGAGGATCCCGCCTTCACGGTGCTCCGCCTGGACCCCGATCGCATCCAGCTGCTGCGCGGCGAGCAACTGGCCGCCGGCGACGTCACGCCCGCCATCGTCACATTCAACTGATACGGCACGCGGCAATGCCGCCCGGATGATCCGGGCGGCATTGCCGCTGACCATGTTTCGGTGTGCGCCGTGATTCAGCGGTCGGTGCGCAGGGTGTAGGCCTGGGCGGCGGCCATGAGGGCGGTGAAGGCGGCGATGAACAGGACGCCGAGGGCGCCCAGGGTGGTGGGTTCGATCCAGCCGGCGGCCAGGGTGATGAGGCTGTCGAGGGTCCAGAAGGCGTTGATGCCGGCGATGATCGCGGCGGGCTTACGCGGAATCTCTTTGCGGGTGGCGACGATCAGGACGCCGAGGGCGTAGGCGGTGAAGAAGGCGCCGACGCCCAGCAGCAGCGGGGTGGACAGGCCGAGCGGGGAGTCGAGGACGCCGGCCAGGGCCATGAGGGCGATGCCCGAGACGAGGGTCATGACGCCGTCGAGTTCGTAGGCCAGGCGCAGGGGGGACATGCCGGCGATGGTGCGGGGGGCGGTGGCGCTGTAGGTCATGGGAACCAGTCCTTCGGTCGGGGTGTTCGCTTGTGACACTCCGACAGTCGCCGGAAGGGCACTGCCAACACCACGCCAAGCGCTGCCTACTACTGCCACACGCAGGTCAGGCTTTGTTTTTCGTTTCGGAGGGCGTCCTGCCGAGACCCGAGCGCAGTTGGGCGGCAATGAGCTTCGCTGCCGAGTTCTGCCAGTTGTGCAGGGTGCGTTCGGGGACCTGGTCGACGAACCAGGCGAGGGCGCGGCGGGAGACCGGGTCCAGGTCGGTGCGTTTGGTGCGGACGCTGTAGGGGCGGATGCCGACCACGTAATAGAAGTAGACCGAGTTGTAGTGCCGCCACTCCTCGCTGGTGCCGAATTCCTCGCCGGTGCGCGGTTTCAGGCGGGTGATGGATTCGGTGAGCAGGCCCTTGAGTTCGGTGGCGCGGTCCAGCGGGCCGACGGCGTCGCGGCCGGCGAGCCGGTCGTCGATGGCGGGCAGATCGATGAGCGGGCTGGAGACCAGTTTGCCGAGATCGGCGTAGTGGCTGAGGGCGCGGCGGGTGAGGCGGGCGAACTCGTCCTCTTCCAGCGCGGCCAGGCCGGTGTCGGCGACCTTGCGCGGGAGGGCTTCCGCGGCGATGCGCAAGTCGCTGCGGGCCGCGCGCAATCGCGGCGCGGAGGCGAAGGCGAGCCGATCCACGCCCGCCTGCAGGGGCGCGTTGAGCACCTGCAGCGCGATGGCCGCGGCTATGGCGCCGAACAGCAGGGCCAACAGCCCGGTCCGCTCCCCCGCCAGCACGATGGCGACCGCCGCCTGGCCGCCGAACACCACCGCCGTCACCGCCGAGGCCAGCAGCGAGCGAATCATGTCGCCGCGCAGCGCTTCCCCTTCGTCGAAGGCGTCCAGCACGGCGATGCCCAGTCCGAGCAGCAGCAGATCCACCGCCACGGCCGAGAGCATGGCCGTGCGCGGCACCACATTGAATCCCAGCAGGATCAGGGCCGCGCTGAGCCCGAACATGAGCGCGCCGACCGACAGCAGCCCGGCCACCGAACGCCGCGAGTCATCGGCCCAATCGGCTTGCTGATTCAGCATTCCCAGCATGGCCACCAGCAGCATGAGAATGACGAGCGCACCCAGCAGATAGGCCACCGGCATCAATCCGGCCGCCGCCGGCATGGCCAGCAGCGCACACACCGGAACCACCCCCAACCGCCAGATCCGGTCCCCCCGTTCGGCGAACCGCTCCGGCCACAACCGCACGAACACCCCCGTCCACGCGATCCCCGGCAGGCACACCAGCACGATCCGCAACCCGTCGAACCACTCGTCCCCGGTCGCCAGCCCATCGCCGACCACCGCCGCCGCATACGCGAGCATCCCCACGCCCGCCCGGCGCAACACCGGCTTCCGCGAATCCCGCGCCAGTAGATACAACCCCAGCCACCATGCGACCCCGAAAGCCACAGCCGATACCCACACCACGCCGCGAGCCTAACCCGCCACCCGGTGAACCCGTATCGCTATACCAGGTCACGAATACGTATACGCCTCAACAATTCTCGTCGTTCGCGCGACCCACTCCCTCATCCCGGCGCGACCCACTCACTCATGCCGGCGCGACTCGCTTCGTCATCCCGGCGCGCTTTTGGCCGGGATACACCCCCGCAGGTGCGCCGACGCATGCTGTGGATTCCGGCCAAAAACATGCCGGAATGACGTTGGGCGGGCGACATCACGCAGGAACTCAACGAGCAGTTGCGTGGCGGCGGCGGTGGGCTTTCTGGCGGCAGGCGGGTGAGCAATAGCGGGCGGGGCGGCCCGGGCCGGTGTAGCGGAGAGGGGCGGCGCACATCGGGCAGTGAGCTGCCGGAGTTTCGTTACGGCCGGGGGTTTCGTTACGGTCCAGCGCGAGAGTTCCGGGTTTCGTCACTCGGGAGGCGGGAGCTTGCGGCCGCAGTGCCTGCAAGACCAGCGCGGCGGGACGAGCCAGCCCGGGTTGATCGCTCGGGAGTCGTTGGATCGCAACGCAGCCGGTGAAGATGGCGAGGACGTCGGCGAGGGTGAGGTCGGGGCGGACCGCGCCCTGGCGCTGGGCGGCGACGAGCAGGTCGGACAGGGCTCGGTGGAAGCGCTCGCCCGCTTCGCGGAGCAGGTCTCGCGGCCAGCCGTCGCTGTCGAAGACGCCGTCGCACAAGGCCTGGTTGCGCGGGGTCGAGGTGATGACCTCGGTGCAGAAGGCGAAGAAGGCCGCACCGGCGTCGGGGGCGTCGCGATAGCCGACCGCCAGGGCCGTGAGGCGGTCGATGCGTTGTTGCAGAACCGCTTCCAGGAGATGGTCCTTGCTGGGGAAGTGCCGGTGCACCGTGCCCGCGCCGACCCCGGCGCGGCGGGCGATCTCCGCCAGCGAGGCCGAGACGCCGATCTCCGCGAAGGCGCGCTGGGCAGCGGCCAGCACCAGGGCGCGATTGCGGCGGGCATCCGCGCGCGAGTTCGCCGCGGCGGCACGGCCATCGGAGGAGCCGACGGACAGCGGTGGGGCGGTCATTTCGTTACGGCGTTCCTTCCGCGGTGCTGGCCAACCGGATTCGGCTGCTCGTAGCGTCGGAATCCGGGTCATCCGACCCGAATACTACCGAACAGACAAGGTGAACATGTCTTCTCACAGCGACCTCGTTCTGATCACCGGCGCCACCGGAAAGCAGGGCGGCGCGACGGCCCGGCAGCTGCTGCGCGCGGGCCGCCCGGTCCGCGCGCTGGTTCGCGACAGGGAATCGGCTGCCGCGCAAGAACTCGCGGCCGCGGGTGCGGAGCTGGCGGTCGGCGATTTCGATGATCGTGACAGCATCGCGGCGGCACTCGCCGGTGTCGGGGCGGTGCTGCTGGTGCCGCCCGCGCTCTATCAGGCCGGTGGCTGGGATGTCGATCTGGAAGCGCGCCGCGGTGCGGACCTGGTGGCGGCGGCCGCGGCGGCGGGCGTCGATCAGATCGTCTTCACCGGTATCGCATCGTTCCGGGAGGAACGGAACTGGGGCTCGGTCGGCAAGCGCCGCATCGAGGATGCCGTACGGACGAGCGGCCTGCGCTGGACCATCCTGCGCCCGGTCCGCTTCATGGAGAACTATCTGCTGGAAGGTTCGGTCGTGGATGGCATCGTCGACGGCGTGCACCGCCACCTGTTCGCCGGCGACCAGCCGCTGCAGATGATCGCCGTCGACGATGTCGCCGCCTTCGCGGTGCTGGCCTTCACCGATCCGGCCCGTTTCCACGGCGAGATCCTGGAGCTGGCCGGTGACTCCCCCACCCCGGTCGGCGCGGCGGCCGAGATCAGCGAAAGCACCGGCCATCCGGTCCGATACCAGGAGATCACCGAGGTGGAGGCCGAGGCCATGGGCCCGGAACTGGCCAATGTCTGGCGTCAGACCCGCGCGGGCCAGGGCTGGCATGCCGACATCCCCGCCCTGCGCGAAATCCTGCCGAGCCTGCGCACCTTGGACGCCTGGCTCGCCGAAACCGGTGGTGCGCAGCTGAAAGCGCTGCTGGAGCGCTGAGCACCTGGCCGAGAGTCTGCCGCACGATGACGGCGGGGCGCGGGCCACGCGCTCAGTTCACGACAACGCTCCGTCGTAGTCAGGCAGCTTGAAGGTGCGCTCGGCATGGCCGCCCGCGAGATCGGAGGCGCTGTTGCCGATATTCGCGACGATGGTGTAGCCCTTGCTCTCGATATCGATCCGGCTGGCCGTCTTGTACTCCTCCAGCCCGGCCGAGCCCGCCGACAGCGTGGTCAGCGGGCTCCCGTACAGGCGCTCCACCGGATAGCCCACGGCCGAGAGATTCAGCTGCGTATAGAGATTCATGACCGCCGGGCGGCCGGTGACGAAGATGATCGCCGCACCCTGCCCGTCGGCCCACTGCGCCAGTTGCAGCATGCGCGCGATGGCCGGGGTGATGGGGCTCGGGTTGTACTGCGTCTCCAGCGTCGTGTTGTCGATATCGAACACGATGGCGGGCTTCCCGCCGGAGGGCAGCCGGGTGGCGAGGTAGGCCTGCGCCTCATTGGCGACCACGGTGACATCCGCGATCCACTGCGCGTAGCTGGGCAGGTCGCCGCCGCCGGAGAGCGACGACGAGCCGGAGCCGCCGCCCGAGAGCGAGGAGGATCCGGTGCCCCCGGACAGCGAGGAGGATCCGGTGTCGGCCAGCGCCGTGGGCAGCGGCGCGGCGAGCGTGACGGTGACACCTGCGGCAATAGCGGCTATAGAACGTCTCATGACCACCGGACGCTAGCGTCCGACACATCAGACGCGCAGACGTTTCACATTGTCTCGCACCGGAATTCCCGGTCAGTGGGACGGTCCGCGCCGATCGACGGGGGTATTCTCTAGCCCGGGTGGGCCATATGTGCCATTAGTTCGTTTGGCTTGTGCCGAAGGAGAACGCGAAATGACCACCACCAGCGCTCCCAACTCCCCTCTCTCCACCAACCACACAACCAGTGTTCACGCCTATGACGCGGGCCTGCTGGCGATCCGGCTCGGCATCGGACTGACCATGGCCGCCCACGGCGCCCAGAAGCTGTTCAGTTGGTTCGACGGCTACGGCATCACCGGCACCGGGCAGGGCTTCGAGCAGAGCGGCTATCCGGTCGGCGAGTTCATGGCCGTGCTCGCCGGGCTCAGTGAATTCGTCGGCGGACTCGGCGTCGCGCTCGGCGCGCTCACGCCGCTCTCGGCGGCCGCCCTGGTCGGCGTCATGATCAATGCTCTCGCCGTCAAATGGGGTGCGGGCTGGCTCGGATCCCAATCCGGTCCGGGTCTGGAATACGAGATCGTCCTGCTCGTCACCGCGGGCGGCCTGGCCCTCACCGGCCCCGGCCGCTATTCCGTGGACGCCTTCCTGCCCGGCCTGCGCTCGCATCGCCTCACCTACGGTGTGGCGGCCCTGGCGCTGGCGGTCGTGCTGGCGTTCATCCTGTTGTTCCTGCGCGACTGAGAGGTGTCTGCGCCCCAACGTGATCACCTACTGCCCAGGGCCGACCTCGCGAAGTGCGTGGGACTTCGCTGGAGGACGCCTCGGTGCGGTTGCCGCGCGCAAGCCGAACCGATCAGTCGCCCGACTGTCGGCGATCACTTCCGGGACGCGATGCGTTCCGGAGTGCTGCGCACTGCCGCGAGAGCGGAGTCGATGATCTTGCTCAGGTAGGCGTCGTCGGGGAGCGGCAGGTGCACCATGAGGCGGTGGTAGACCGGCCCGTAGAGCAGGTCCATGACAAGGTCCTCGTCGGTGTCGGGCGGCAGCTCCCCCTCCCGCACGGCCTTGCGCAGGCGCTGCTTGAAATCCTCGATGCGCGGGGAGATGACCCGCTCATGCACCTCGTTGGCGAAGTCGGGATCGTGCAAACCCTCGGAGAACACTCCCAGGGTCGCCGGCCGCAATTGCGGTGAGGTGAACACGCCGACGAGACCGGTGAGTTGGCGGTGCAGGTCGGCCACCAGGTCGCCCGTATCGGGGAATGCAGTGGCCTGCATCGCGGCATCGTGGAGGGCGTCGAGCACGACCGCGCCCTTCGACGGCCACCACCGGTAGATCGTCTTCTTGCTCACCCCCGCGCGCGCGGCGATACCCTCCACCGTCACCTTGGTGTATCCGTTTTCCTCGCAGAGCGCGAGGGCGGCCTCGAGAGTGGCGCGCTTGCTGGACTCGCTGCGGCGTTTCGGGTCGGATGGCGGCGGCACACAGCCCACCTTAGCGGAAACGGAACGTGTCGTGTTGACAGGGTATGCCCGGTGGCCCACACTTGCCTGACGACACGGAACGTAGCGTGTCGTTGGAAAGTGGCCAAGGAGTAGAGATGACTGCCACCCCTGAATTCGAAACCCACGCGGGCAGCCCCCTTCGCGACCGACCGCACAGGAAACCTCGCCGCGCCTCCCCACGTATGCGCCGCGTCGTGACCGCCGCAGCCGGTGCGATGGTCGCCCTGGTCGCGGTCGCCTGCGGGCAATCCGGCGGCGCTGCCGTCGATCGGTTGCAACGTGACGAGGCCGAGCTCACCCGCCTGGCCACCCGGCTCGGCGTAGCGCTGGACGAGCACGATTTCGCCGCCCTGGGTGCGATGTTCACCCCGGGCGCCAAGGCCACCACCCCCGGCGGGACGGCCGAGGGCCGCGAGCGCGTGCTGGCCCAAGCCACCGCGAACCACGAGGGCTACACCCGTCTGCAGCATGTTGTCAGCGGCATCCTGATCGACCTCGACGGTGACACCGCGACGATCCGTGCGAACCTCGTCGGCCACTACGGCCGCGGCGACGACCCGGCGCCGGTGCGACAACTCGGCGCCGTTTACCGCTTCGGTGCCGTCCGCACCACCGACGGCTGGCAGTTCGAATCACTGACCGCCCAGCAGGTATGGCGCATCGAGAATCCCTCCGCCTGAATCGGTTTCGGCGCGAGCGATGCACACCGCTCGTGCATCCGGGCGCACGTGCGTCCGCAGTTCATTCCCCATCTGAAAGTCTGGAGATTTGTCATGCCCGCAGTCGAGGTTCTCGGCTCTACCATCCACTACGAACAAGCCCCGGGCAGTACACGTTTCGTGTTCCTGCACGGTAATCCCGCGTCCTCGCACATGTGGCGCGAGATCCTGCCCAGGCTCGGCGGTTTCGCTCCCGATCTGATCGGTATGGGCCGCTCCGGGAAACCGAATATCGACTACACCTTCGCCGATCACGCCCGTTACCTCGATGCCTGGTTCGATGCGCTCGAACTCGACGACGTCGTGCTCGTCGGCCACGACTGGGGCGGCGCGCTCGGTTTCGACTGGGCGGCGCGCCACCCCGGCAGGGTCCGCGGCATCGCCTTTTTCGAAACGATCGTGCGGCCCATGTCCTGGAGCGACCTGGGTGAGGGTCCCCGGCAGCGCGGCAAGACGATGCGCTCCGCCCAGGGCGAGGAACTCGTGCTGGACAAGACGGTCTTCATCGAGACCGCCTACACCGGCGGTGTGCTGCATCCCCTCGATGACGAACAACTGGCCCCCTACCTGGCGCCGTACCCGACCCGCGAGAGCCGAAAGCCGGTGCTGCAGTGGGCGCGCTCGTTCCCCCTGGACGGTGATCCCGCCGATGTCACCGCCGCCGTCACCGCCTACGACGCCTGGCTCGCCGCCAGCCCGCAGATCCCGAAACTGCTGCTCACCTTCGACTCCTCGCCCACCCTGCTGATCACCCCGGACATGGCGGCCTGGTGCAAGGACAACATCGCCGGTCTGACCATCGAGCACATCGGCCCGGCCGGCCATCACGCCACCGAGGATCAACCCGCGGCCATCGCCGCGGCCATCGCCGGTTGGCGCCCGTAACACCCTCTCCCGCCATGCACGCGGAATCTGCTGATTCCGCGTGCATCTCACACCCTGACACGGTGGCCGACCGTCCTAGCCGTGTCCGCTCGATTCACACGCCGGTAGCCAGCGGGCGGGATTTCGGCCCTCAGCTCGGCCTGGCAACCACCATGCGCATCCCGTGCGAACAGCGAGGAACGGGTTCAGAGACGCCCGCTGAGATTTCCCGCGCCTGAGTAGTTCCCCGGTGCCGCGCTCGCCGCCCGGATACCAGGATGTGAGCGTGGCATCGAACGACGACACCGCGCGGCGGCCCAAGGGCTTGGGCAAACGCGCCTGGCTCACAACTCAATTCGTGCGTCGCATTCTGCGCACCCTGGCCTGGTCGAATATCGTCCGGGTCACCGTGCTCGGACGCGAGCGGGTGCCGAAGACCGGGCCCGTGATCATCGCGAGCAATCACATCTCGATGCTGGACGCGGTATTCCTCTGGGGTGCGTTGCGCCGCAGGGCGATTGCCATCGCCATGGCCGAGCTGTGGTCGTGGCCGGTGGTCGGCTGGCTGGTGCGCCGGCTGGGCCAGATCCCGGTGGTGCGCCGCGACAATGCATCCGGCAGCACCGCGCTGTCGCAGGCCGAGCAGATCCTGCGGCACGGCGGCGTGCTGATCATCTACCCGGAGGGCCGCCTGGTCGCGCCCGGCGAGACCGAGCCCTATAAGCCCGGGGTGGCGAAACTGGCGCTGGCGACCGGCATTCCCATCATTCCGGTGGGCACCACCGGCACCGACCGGGTGCTACCCATGCGCCGGCACCGCGGCGACGACCCCGCCTTCGACCGCCGGCAGCCGGTGACCATCCATTTCGGCGCGCCCATCGATCCGGCGGAGTTCGACGACCCGGACAAGCTGCTGGAGCATCTCCGCGACCGCATCGAGGACCTGCGCGATTGAGCGCTCAGGTGGCCGCGCCGACCAGGTTCTCCCCGCGCAGGCGCTGCGAGATCACCTGGGTGATGCCGTCGCCGCGCATGCTGACGCCGTAGAGCGCATCGGCGATCTCCATGGTCGGCTTCTGATGGGTGATGACGATGAGCTGGCTCTTCTCGCGCAGCTGCTCGAACAGGCCGATGAGCCGGCGCAGATTGGTGTCGTCCAGGGCCGCCTCGACCTCGTCCATGACATAGAACGGTGAGGGGCGGGCGCGGAAGATGGCGACCAGCAGGGCGACCGCGGTCAGCGACTTCTCACCGCCGGAGAGCAGCGAGAGGCGCTTGACCTTCTTGCCCGGCGGCCGCGCCTCGACCTCGACGCCCGTGGTGAGCATGTCGCTGGGATCGGTGAGCAAGAGACGGCCCTCACCGCCGGGGAACAGCCGGCTGAAGACGCCGACGAATTCGCGCTCCACATCCTCGTAGGCCTCGGTGAAGACCTGCAGGATGCGGGCGTCCACCTCGGCGACGACGTCGAGGAGGTCCTGGCGGGCCTTCTTGACGTCCTCGAGCTGGGTGGCGAGGAAGTTGTAGCGCTCCTCGAGGGCCGCGAACTCTTCCAGCGCCAAGGGATTCACCTTGCCGAGGGTGGTGAGGTCCTTCTCGGCGCGCTTGGCGCGGCGCTCCTGGGTGGTGCGGTCGTAGGGCATGGGCTGCGGCTCGGTGACCTGGTCGCCGCGCTCCTTGGCCTGCTCGTACTCCATCATCTCCAGCGCGGTCGGCGGCATGGGGACGTCCGGGCCGTATTCGGCGATGAGGTCCTCCAGCGCGATGCCGAAGGATTCGGAGATGGTGGCTTCCAGCTGTTCGATGCGCAGCGCCGCCTGGGCGCGCGCCACCTCGTCGCGGTGGACCGCGTCGGTGAGCTGGGAGAGCTGGCTGTTCAGAGCGCGGGCGCGTTCCTTGGTCTGCTCCACCTGGGCGGCGAATTCGGTGCGGCGGCGCACCAGTTCGTCGCGGCGGGCGGCGGCCTCGGCGACGACCTGCTCGAGCTGGGCGGCCACCCGCTCGGCGGAGTCGGCCACCACGGCGGCGACGGCGGCGGCCTGCTTGCGGGCGGCCAGGGCGCGTTCGGCGCGGGCGCGGTTCTCGCGTTCGGCGCGGGCGGCGCGGCGTAGCGAATCCGCCTTGCCGCGTACCGATTCGGCGCGCTCCTCGGCGGTGCGGACCGCCAGACGGGCCTCGACCTCCATGGTGCGAGCCTCGGCGAGGGCGGCCGCGGCCTCCTCGCGGGCGTACCCGGCGGCCTCGGTGCCCGCGGATTCGGCGCCCATCTCGGACTGCTCGAGCTCGGCGTGCCGCAGCCGGTCCTCGAGCTCGGCGAGCTTGCTCAGCGTCTCTTCCCGCCCGGCCTCGGCCTCGGCGCGCTGCGCGAGCAGGCGCTCGCATTCCTTCTGGGCGGTGCGAGCCGTCTGCCCCAGCCGGCCGAGCCGGTCGTAGATGGAGACCAGCGCCTGATCGGATTCGTGCAGCGCGAGCAGGGCGTGGTCGACGGCCTCCTTGCGGTCGGTCTGCTCGGCCAGCGCACCCGCGAGGGCGGCCTCGAGCTCCTCGGCCTGCCGCTGCCAGGACGCGAGTTCCGCTGTGGCGGAATCGATATCGGCCTGCACCTCGAGCTGACTGGGCGCGCGGTCGGAACCGCCGAGCACCCAGCCGGTACCGGTCAGGTCACCCTCGCGGGTGACAACGCGCAGCTCCGGACGCGCAGCCAACACGCGAGTGGCCGCGGCCAGATCCTCGGCGACGGCAATGCCGGTGGTCAGCGCGGTGATCGCGGCGCGCATGTGCTCCGGGCAATCGACGACCTCCGCGAGCCAGCGCGCACCGCCTGGCAGCGCACCGCCGGAACCCGAACCAGCGTGGGCCGTACCGGCATACCCCAACGCCGCACCCCCGCCACCGGAACCCGAATCGCCATGCGCAGCATCGGCATATCCGAGTGCCGAAGGCTCACCGCCAGGCCCCGAACCGCCATGCGCCGCACCGGGATGGCCCGGCGTCGCACTCCCGCCCAGACGTGAATCGGATTGGGCCACACCGGCATAGCCCGGCACCACAAGCCCGCCCTCGGAACCCGGACCGCTATGCGCCGCACCGGCACGGCCCGGCGTCGCGCTCTCTCCGAGACGCGAATCGGATTGGGCCGCACCGGCATGGCCCGGCGTCGCGCTCTCCCCGAGACGAGAACCGGCGTGGGCCGTACTGGCGTACACGAGCGCGGCGCGGCCGCCGTCGGCTTCTTTGAGGGCCCGGACGGCAGCGTGGGCCGAGGGGCCGGTGTCGGCGGCTACGGCGTCGGCGAGGGGGCCGAGGGCGGCGGCGACGGCGGCCTCGAAGCCGCCGTGCACCTTGATCAGGCCCGAGAGCGGGCCGAGCAGGCCGTCGGTACGGTGCTCGAGCAGCCAGGCCGCGCCGTCCTTGCGGGCCAGGCCCATGGTGAGGGCCTCGATGCGGGCGGTCAGGGAGGCGACGCGCTTACCGGCCTCGCGGTCCTTCTCGCGTAGTTCGGTGACGCGCTGGTCGGCGTTCTCCAGGGCCTGGGCGGCGTGTTCGTACTGCGCGTCCAGACCGGCCTCACCGGCGTCGAGCTCACTCAATTCGCCCTGGACGGCCTCGAATTCGGCGTCCGCGGCCGCACCGCGCTGCCGGGCCTCGGCTATGCCGGTGGACATGCGGGCGATCTCACCGTCCACGGACTGGGCGCGCGAGCGCAGCGTGTCGACCTGACCGGAGAGCCGGGCCAGACCCTCGCGCCGGTCGGCAATGGCCCGCACCGCGGCCAGATGCGCCTGTTCGGCGGCCTTGGCGGCCTGTTCGCGCTCGTGCAGGGCGTCGCGCGCGGCTTCCAGGGTTTCGGTGGCGATCTCCACGGCTTCGAGGAGTTCGGCCTCCTCGGCTTCGACCCGCTCGGCCTCGCGCTCCAGCTGTTCCGGGTCGCGCCCGGCGCCGGCGGGTTGCTCGATGGTCAGGTTGCGCGCACGATCTCGCGCAATCCGGATAGTGGCATTGACACGCTCGGTCAGCGCGGACAGCTGGAACCAGGTTTGCGCGGCGGCCTCCGCACTGGGCGTCAGGCGCGACAATTCGAATTCCTGCTGGGCCAGCGCGGCATTGGCGGCATCCAGTTCGGCGTGCACGTTCACCTGCTGCTCGCGCGCGTACGCCTCTTTGCTCTGCTGCGATTCCAGCTCGCGCCGCCGCGTCACGAGATCATCGGCGGCCAGCCGCAACCGCGCGTCCCGCAATTCAGACTGGACGGTTGCTGCACGCCGTGCCACCTCGGCCTGCCGCCCCAGCGGTTTGAGCTGCCTGCGCAATTCCGTGGTCAGGTCGGTGAGCCGCGCCAGATTCGCCTGCATGGCGTCGAGCTTGCGGACGGCCTTCTCCTTGCGCCGCCGATGCTTGAGCACACCCGCGGCTTCCTCGATGAACGCCCGCCGGTCCTCCGGCCGCGATTCGAGAATCGCCGATAGCTGCCCCTGCCCGACAATGACGTGCATCTCACGGCCGATGCCGGAGTCGCTGAGCAGTTCCTGCACATCCATGAGCCGGCAGGAGTTGCCGTTGATCTCGTACTCGCCGGCGCCGTCACGGAACATGCGCCGCGTAATGGACACCTCGGAGTACTCGATGGGCAGCACACCGTCGGAGTTGTCGATGGTCAGCGTGACCTCGGCACGGCCGAGCGGGGCGCGGCCCGCGGTGCCGGCGAAGATGACGTCCTGCATCTTCCCGCCACGCAGAGCTTTCGCGCCCTGCTCACCCATCACCCAGGTGAGCGCGTCGACGACATTCGACTTGCCCGACCCATTGGGCCCCACCACACAGGTGATCCCGGGTTCGAACCGCAGGGTCGTCGCGGACGCGAAGGACTTGAACCCCTTCAGCGTCAGACTCTTCAGGTGCACAGCCGTCGAGGTTACCCCGTCGGGCTCGATTGCCCCGAGTATGCCGACAACGCGTCCGGTTCCGTGCCGCGGCACGCCCTATGACAGGCCGATTCGTCCGATGACTGGAAGATCGGGTATTGTCTTCGGTGTTGCAATTCTTGGTTCTCACAGACTTCTGTACGCGCCTGCACACAATTCAGCAGGCGCGTTTTTGTGTTTCCCAGTGATTCCGCCCGGAATCACCCCAGAGCGACATCGGGTCCGCAAGGTGCGGGCCTTCGACCAGTAAAAAGGAGAGCCAGAATGGCTACCGGCACCGTGAAGTGGTTCAACTCGGAGAAGGGCTTCGGCTTCATCGAGCAGGACGGCGGCGGCCCCGACGTCTTCGCCCATTACTCCAACATCGCCGGCAACGGCTTCCGCGAGCTCCAGGAAGGCCAGAAGGTCTCCTTCGACATCGCGCAGGGCCAGAAGGGCCCGCAGGCGGAGAACATCGCCGCCATCTGAGCGATTTCGCTCACATAGAACGACCCTGGAGTGAGTGGCTCCGGGGTCGTTCTGCATTCAGGGGCGGTCGAACCGCCCCGCCGCCACGCCCGCGGTGAACACCGACCACTCCCCCGCTGCGAAGACCAGCGCCGGACCGGTCGGATTCTTGGAGTCCCGGACACCGACCGCGCCCGTGAGGAACGCGACCTCGACGCAATCCCGGCCGCCGGAGCTGCGACTCGATTTGAACCACCTGGCAGCTGTGAGGGCAACGTTCACTGTCGTACTCCCTTGCTATCTCACGTAACAGGTCCCGGCTCGGCCGCGGATCCAGCGTGGCACCCTGCACCGTCCGGAACGATTCCCGATACAGCTTCACTTCGGTGGACCGCTCGAAGTACATCGCGCCAACGAAACTCTCGGCGAACACCAGGGTAGGTTCGGCGAGCTTGCCCTTCGGGTCACGGCCGAACTCGAACATGATGAAGGGCGTCAAGGGCATTCCGAGCGGAAACCCGCGACGAGACGGCAGCACACGTATGTCGACATTGTCCCGAGTGCTCAGATCCGCGATGTGCCGCAGCTGAGCGGCCATCACCCTGGCGCTGCCTACTACCGTGCGCAGCAGGCTTTCATGCAGTACGACAACAGCTTTGGCTGGTTGTCGCTGCCGGAGGATGACGTTCTGGCGCTGCATCCGGAGCGCGACGCGCCGATTCAGCTCTTCGTCGGTTTCCTTGGAGAAGTAGATGCGGTCCATCTCCCTGGCGTAGTCCGCGGTCTGCAGCAGACCCGGCACGATCAAGGGCTGGAAAATGGTCAAAACCTTTGCGCCGGCTTCCAATCCGACGAACAAGTTGACGTTCGCGGGGATCAGATCGGCGTAGGCGTGCCACCAGGACTTGACCGGGGCCTGTTCGGCGAGCCGCTTGATCGTCGCGGTCCAGTCCTCATCGAGTCCGTACAGCTCACACAGATCCACGACTTCACGGATTCTGATCTTCGGGGCCGCTCCCTTTTCGATCCGCCCGAACTGGTCGAGGTCGCCGATGTGATCACCGTCGATCCGGAGCGAACCTGCGCTCGCTGGGCGAACGGCTTGGTCGAGATCGACAATGGGTGAGCGGGATCGGTCAGGCGAGATCCTTGGCGTACCAGATCTCGGCGTATTCGCGGTCCTCGTGGGGCGGGATCTCGACGTAGCCGTGGCCGAGGTAGAGGGTGCGGGCCTCGATCAGGTCCAGGCGGGTGTCGAGCCTGATCCGATTGGCTCCCAAGCCGATCGCCGCCTCCTCGATGGCGGCGAGCAGGCGTTTCGCGCCGCCGGTGCCGCGCTGTGCGGGCCGGACGAAGACCCTGGTCAATTCGACCGTGCCGGTTTCGGCCAGGCGCAGCCCGGCGCACGCGGCGGGGCGGCCCCCGTACCGGCCGACGAGGAACACGCCCCGGGGCGGCACGAGGTCGTCGGTGGTGAAACCGGCCCAGTCGTCATCGAGTTCGGCCCGCGTCGAGAGCCGCCCCAGCCGATGCAGCCGGTAGCTGTTCGCCACGTCGACGAGGTAGTCGCGCAGAAGTGCCACGGATTCGGGATCGCGCACCGGGGCGGGGGTGACGATCCATGCGTTTCGACCGGTCATGCCGGTCGTATGGTGGCGCGGATGACTTTTGTGCGCAAGGGAATTTCGAATTCGCCGGTGCCGGTCTCGGGACGGCTCCTCAGATAGCCGGTGATCCGATCGAGGAGTTCGCCGCGCTCGGCGGGCGTGACGACCAGGCTGGTGGAATGGGTGCCGATGGTGGCGGCCAGGCTTTCGGCGGTGCGGCGCTGCGAATGCGCGAACTCGCTCTGCTCGAAGGGATGGAACAAGGCGTGCGAGGGCAGTCCGTCGCCCGGGAATCGCCGGAAGGACAGCCGGGTGAGGGAAATCCGATCGAGTTCGGCGACCCAGTCGACCGAACTGTCGTGGGTGTTCCAGAAGGCCGCGACCACCCCGCCCGGTCGCAGTACCCGCGCCAGCTCCGGGAACGCCCGTGGCAGATCGAACCAGTGAAACGCCTGTCCGGCGAGCACCGCGTCCACCGAATCATCCGGCAGCGGAATCGATTCCGCCGTGCCCGCCAGCGCGGGCACCTGCGGATACCGCTGCGCGAGGGTGGCGCGCATCGCGTCGTCCGGCTCGACCGCCCGCACCCGCGCCCCCGCCGCCAGCAGCACCCCGGTCAGCTTCCCGGTCCCGGCCCCGAGATCCAGCACCTCGGCATCGTCTCTGTCCCCCAACGGTTCCAGCGCCCACCGCACCCCCGCCATCGGGTAGTCCGGCCGGTGCTCGTCATAGGCCGCCGCCTCGGCCCCGAACGACCGCGCCCGCCGCGCCCACACCTCGGAATGCTCGACTTCCCACCTGCCGCCTGAGCCCACCCAGCCATGTTAAGCACCCCCGAATCCCATTCGTAGACCTGGACAGACGATCACCGGGAATCTGTGGCGGCATCGCCCGAGTAGCCACCGCCACCAGTTCTCGGTCGATGCTGTTTCAGATTGGTACGGGAATGTCGAGCTATGCGTGCGCCGGGACGGCCGGGGTGATGCGGCGTCGCCACACCTCGAGGAGCGGGGTGATCACGGCGGTGGGGGCGAGCCACGCGATGAGTTGGGCCGCGCCGTAGAGGGGGCCGTCGATGGCGAAGCTGACCACGATCGTCGCGGTGAGCAGGGCGATGTAGGAGCCGCCCATGCCGTGGACGTAGGCGTGGGTCCAGGCGCCGCGGCGGGCGACGGCGTAGCGGCCGAGCAGAGCCAGGGCCACGGTCAGGGCCGAGACGGGGACGAGCCACCACAGGTCGGTGCGGCGCCAGAAGACCAGGGCGCAGGCGGAAATGCAGACGGCGACAACCAGTCCCAGGTACCAGGCGCCCAGTTCGCGGGAGTGCCGCCAGGTGTGCGCGTCGGCCCAGGCCACGACCGGGCCGAGTGACAGCCCGGCGGCGCCGACGACGATATGGAAGGCGAGAAGGGTGGTGTAAGCGGACATGACGGTTACCTCATTACGGTTCTCCCGCAGTGCTTCGCGGCGCCGGCTTCCCAGCCGGTGAGGACCCGGAAGACCAGGACGGCGCCCCACGGGACGATTACCCAGACGGGCCAGAAGTACGTGAATTCGCCCGCGGCCAGCGAGATCGCGGCCCAGATGCCGAGCACCAGGAGGCTGACGCCGAGCCAGGCGCTGCCTTCGATGCGCTGCCAGATGGGGAAGCGGGTGCGCGGCTCCGGCTTCGCGGCAGTCGGTTTGGTGAGTTCGGGGAGGTCGGTGAGGACCTGCTGCAGTTCTTCCCGGTAGACGGTGGCGTAGACCTGCGCGACCCGCTCGTTGTATTCGGCGAGGTCGAGGCGGCCGTCGGACATGTGACGGCCAAGCAGGTCCGCGACCTGGGCGCGCTCGGCGTCCGAGGCGCGAGTGCCGGTGGTGATGTCCATGTCGATCCTTCCCATGATGTTCCACTGTGGAACGTTGTTATTCGATGATAACAACCCACTGTGGAATGTCAACGACCAGAAGTGAGGGCAGGTGCCAGCACATTTGCCAGCAGGGGGTTTACGGTGAGATGGTTAGGGTCGGTTCTCGCACAAGGAGTCATCGTGGATCTGGACTGGTCGCCCGACGATCTGGCATTTCGAGATGAGGTGCGTCGTTTCCTCGACGAAAAGTTAACCGACGATCTTCGCCTGGCCGGTCGATTGGCGACGAGCGTCTACCCCGATCACGAAGCCAGCATGAAATGGCAGGAAATCCTGCACGCGCAGGGCTGGGCCGCGCCCGCCTGGCCGGTGAAGTACGGCGGCTGCAAGTGGAGCCTGACCCAGCACTACATCTTCGGGCGGGAATGCACCCTCGCCGGTGCGCCGAACCTGTCCCCCATGGGCATTCGCATGGTGTCGCACGCGATCATGGCGTTCGGGACCGAGGAGCAGAAGGACTACTTCCTGCCGCGCATCCTGACCGGCGAAGTCTTCTTCTGCCAGGGCTATTCCGAGCCCGAGGCGGGTTCGGATCTCGCGTCGCTGAACATGGCGGCCGTGGACGACGGCGCGGATCTGGTGATCACCGGGTCCAAGATCTGGACCACCCACGCCACCGAGGCCAACTGGATCTTCGCGCTGGTGCGCACCTCCAAGCAGGCCAAGAAGCAGCGGGGCATCACCTTCGTCCTCATCGACATGCGCACGCCGGGCATCGAAATCCGGCCGCTGGTCATGACTTCCGGCGAGCAGGTGCAGAACCAGGTCTTCTTCGACCAGGTGCGGGTGCCGAAGACGAATGTGCTCGGCGCGATCGACGACGGCTGGACCGTGGCCAAATACCTGCTCAACTTCGAGCGCGGCGGCGGCGCGGCGGCCCCGGCGCTGCAGGTGATGGCCGAGGAGCTGGCGCAGGCCGCGCTCGCCCAGCCCAACCCCAACGGGGAGGGCGCGCTCATCGACGATCCGGCCTTCGCCGCCAAACTGGCCGATGCCCGCATTCGCGCGGATGTGCTGGAGATTCTGGAATACCGCACGCTCGCTCTGGTTTCCAGCGGCAAGGATCCGGGACCGGCCGCCTCCACCATCAAGATCCTGGGCACCGAATTGAGCCAGGCGCTCACCGAACTCGCGCTGGAGGCCGCGGGCCCGCAGGGCCGCGCCTACCAGCCGCACGCCACCATGCCCGGCGGCCCGGTCGTCGATTACACCGCTCCCGCCGACGGTTTCGTCAGCGGCGCGGACTGGCAGGCCGTCGCCGCGCTGCGGTACTTCAACGACCGCGCCGGCTCGATCTACGCCGGCAGCAACGAGATTCAGCGCAATATCATCGCCAAAGCCACGCTGGGACTGTGACCATGGACTTCTCTTTCACCGCAGAACAGGATCTGCTCCGCGACACCGTCACGGAATTCCTCGCGGCCCGTTACGACCTCGAATCCAGCCGGGCCGCAGCGCGGGTCGGCGCGGGTTGGCAGCCGGAGATCTGGCGCGGACTGGCCGAGGAGGTCGGGATTCTCGGCGCGGGCCTGCCGGAATCGGTGGGCGGCAGCGGCGGCGGACCGGTCGAGACCATGATCATTGCCGAGGCCCTCGGCGGCGCGCTGGTGGTCGAACCGTATGTGGACACCGTGGTGGTCGGCGGCGGCCTGCTGCGCCGCGCCGAGGGCAAGCGCGCCGAGGATCTGCTCTCCGGCATTGCCGCCGGTGAGGTGATCACCGGTTTCGCCGCCCTGGAGCCGCGCTCCGGCTACGACTACACGAGGATCACCACGACGGCCCACCGCGCGGGCGAGGACTGGATTCTCGACGGCGTCAAGATCGTGGTCACCGCCGCCCCGCTGGCCACCCACCTGCTGGTCACCGCCCGCCTGGACAGCGGTGAGATCGCGCTGTTCGTCGTGGATTTCGATCCGGCCGACCCGCCCGCCGGGCTGACCGCGCGGGCCTACCGCACCATCGACGAACGCCGCGCCGCGGACCTCACCTTCGACGGGGTGCGCCTGCCCGCCGACGCTCTGCTGCTCGGCAATGCCGCCGACGCCGTCGCCGCGACCCTGGACGAGGCCATTGCCGCGGTTTGCGCCGAGGCGGTCGGCATCATGCGCAAGGTCGTGGCCGACACCGTCGAATACACCAAGCAGCGCAAGCAGTTCGGCGTCCCCATCGCCAGCTTCCAGGCGCTGCAGCACCGCATGGTGAACATGCACCTGGAGCTGGAACAGGCCATTGCCGCCACCTATCTGGTGACGCTGAAACTGGACGCCGCCCCCGCCGATCGCGCCAAGGCCGCCTCCGCCGCCAAGGCCACCATCGGCCGCGCCGCCCGGCTCATCGGCCAGGAGGCGGTGCAGTTACACGGCGCCATGGGCATGACCGAGGAATTGGCCATCGGCCACTTCTTCAAGCGCCTCACCGCCGTTCAGCACGAATTCGGCAGCACCGATCAGCACGTCACCCGCTACGCGGCCTTGACCCGCCCGTAGTCCACGGTTCCCGTCACCTCTCATCCCGGCGTGGCCACCCCCTCATCCCGGCGTGCTTTTGGCCGGGATCTCACCTCGATGTGTGGATTCCGGCCAAAAGCACGCCGGAATGACCACGCCGGAATGACAAGGGCCGGCGTGGGACCCGGTCGAGTTCGGCGCCGGGCGAGTTCAGCGCCGAACTGCGCGGTTCGCGCCCACGGGCATTCGCACAGTAGTTGCCTTCGCGGGCCGTCGCGCGGCCAATTGCTCTCGCGCCGATCGCCGCACCGCGGACACGATCACCACCGCCAATGCGGGTCCCATAATGAAGAACAGCACACCGAGCGCGATCAGGAAGACTGCTTGCACGAGCGAATTATTGTCCGGATCGCCGTCTTTCGCAGAATCGCAGCTACCCTTCCGGATGGGAGTACCGGCGCGCGCGGGGTTATGCCGTTGACAGGACCGTCCGGTTGTGGCTGATTGACGGGTATGGGGAGCAATAGCGGCACCGGCCGCGTCGTGCGGATCGCCGCCGTCGGGGATCTGCACATGACCGAGAAGACCATCGGACGGTTCCGGCCCGCCTTCCAGCGGCTGGGCGACCATGCCGATGTTCTGCTGCTCGCGGGGGATCTCACCAATGGCGGCACCCTGCGCGCGGGCGGGGCGGTGAGCGGGGAGCTGTCCGGGCTCCCGGTGCCGGTGGTCGCGGTGCTCGGCAATCATGATCACGACCGGGGCAACCAGGCCCGGATCACCGAACTGCTCAGCGAACGCGGCGTGCGGGTGCTCGACGGCACCGCGACCGTGCTGGAGCTCCATGGCATTCGGCTCGGCATCGCCGGCGTGATGGGCGGCAGCGGCGGCTTCCCGAACTATCCGGGAAATCCGGAGGAGGGCACCGAGGAACACCGGGAGCGTTATCGGCGCGGCCCGCTGGACGCCCAGCGCCTGCGCGCGGCGCTGGACAGCCTGGATTGCGATATCCGCGTGGCCCTCACCCATTTCGCGCCGGTGCTGGACACGCTCGCCGGTGAATCGCCGCGGATCTATTCCCATCTGGGCTGCGCCGAATTGGCCGAGGCCGTGGACGCGGGCGGCGCGGCGCTGGCCCTGCACGGGCACGCCCACGCGGGCACCGAATTCGGCCGCACCCCAGGCGGTGTGGACGTGCGCAATGTCGCCCACCAGGTGATCCGCAGCCCCTACCGGGTCTACGAGCTCACCGCCTGAACGCTCGGCGGGTCAGCGCCGCAGGGTCAGCTCCACCAAGGGCACATCGTCGATATCGCCGCCGACGGCCTGCTCGATGATCCGGCCGAGCTGCTTGTACGCGGCCGGATGCACCGTCTTGTACTCGGCCATGATCGGTTTCGCTTCCTCCGCCGTCAGCATGCGCGCGGTCGCGGGCGCCCGATTGCGGAACCCGATGCTCACCCGGCATTGCGGATTCGCCTTCAGGTTCCGGTACCACTGCGATCCGGTTCCGAAGCCGGAGGCGAGCATGACGGTGTTCGCATCCGGGCGGTCCACCGCTTCGAGGGCGACGTACCGCTGCTCCCCCGATTTCCGCCCGATGTGCTCGAGCAGCAGCACCCGTCCGCCGAAGACGAATCCGAGCCGCGCCCGGAACAACCAGATCGGCGCTCGCACGAACCAGCGCGTCCGCAGCAGCTTCGCCCCGAGATCAGACATCGGCATGCCCACGAGGCTAATCCGAGCACCCGGCCCCGCGCCGCGGGCACAACGTGACCGGCCCCACATCGGCCGCCCGTCACGCCCGCGTGGGCTGCCGCGTCCTGGTTGTGTACTGACGAGAAAGGACGAGCACATGTCACGACTCAACCTCCCCCAGCTCGCGCCCGAGGTCTACCAGGCCTGGGTGCAGGCGGAAATGGCCATCCGCAAGGGCCCGCTCGACGCCACCGTCCGGGAACTGGTGAAAATCCGCGTCTCCCAGGTCAACGGCTGCCCAATCTGAGTGCTTGGGATACACGATACCCGCAGGTAGAGCGGGTGAAATTTCCTCCCCCTGACCGAACCGGTCCGTTGACCAGTCCCAGATCCGTGCTAGCGTCCCTCCCGCACGTATCGAAAACCCCCCGCCCGGATTGCCGTCCAGACGAGGGGCCAACACACTCCCTTGCCGGGGAGTGCACACACCTGAAGGGACCAGGTGCATTGAAGAGTCTATCTTCCTGCGCGTCTTTCGCTTCTGCGGCAATTACGCCGCTCCGAGCCGCTACCGCTGGCACAGTCGCGGTGTCGGGCCTCGCATTCTCGATGTCATTCACGAAGCTCACCGCGCTCGCGGAATTGAACGGGGTTTCAGCGGGCCAAGCATGGATGCTGCCGGTGATCATTGACGGATTGCAGGTTGTTGCGACCGTCGCGACTGCGGCAATGTCCCGCAAACGGTGGTACCCCTGGATGCTTCTCCTGGCCGGGGCCGTAATATCCATCGCCGGAAACGTCGCATATGCCGAAGCTGCAACGCCAGGCAATCTCGTCGCTAAAGCGATTGCGGCGCTTCCCACGCTCGTCGTCCTGGTCGCAACACACCTGACGATCATGCTGGCGCGCGAGCCCCTGAAACAGGCTGCCGATTCTCCGGTGGCCCTCGAAATCACTCCGGCCGCCGCTGTCGCGGCTTGACTCCGCCCGGCCGGAAACCCTGAGAAACACGAAAAGACCCCTGCCCACGAGGGACAGGGGAAGAAAGAGCTGTGCGATGAATGCGAAGAAGCTGGGGACCGGTGCGATTGCCGCGAGCCTGCTGTTTGGGGTAATCGGCTGCTCGGAGGATTCCGAGGCGACGCCCACACCGGTTGGTCAGACCGTATCGGCGCAGCCGACCACGACCAAAGCGACACCCGACCCGAAGTCGGAGGAAGTGCTGAAGCAGCGAGCCGACACGTTCAATGGGCTCACGGTCGCGAAGGACTGGGACGGGCTGTGGAACTTCTACTCCCAGCGGTGCCAGGCGAAGGCCGGGAATGTGGACACCTTGCGGTCGATGGCGGAGATCGCCCTCGCGGGGCGCACTCCGCAGCCGAACCCGGTTACGGTGCGGATCTCCGGCTCGGCGGCGCAGGTGGTCACCGTGGACAACGATCCGAATGCCCCGGCGGATTCGATGAAGCCGCGGACGTGGACCTTCATCGACGGTGCCTGGATGTTCGACAACTGCTAACCAGCACCAGGACACCCCCAGCGGCCGTTTCGAGGGGTGCGGCTGGGGGTGCTCGTCCTGAAGTGCAGAAGGCTCTATCTGCGGAACACCCCCGGCACGGTTGCGAGAGCCAGGGGTCCCGTGGATCAAGACGTCCTGAATTCGGCTATGACCCACCCCCTTTCGTCCCGAGCATCGGAGTGGTCTTGTAGCTAGGCCCCGTCCGCCCGGCGGATGGAGGGCATGTCCCGAAGAGGCGGCGTTTCCCTCCGCGCGTAGGTCTCCTCGGGGCTGACCGTGATGACGTCGAGCTGCTGGACCAGCGAGCCGGGTACCTCCCCGCCCTCGAAGTGCCCAGGGGAAGGAACTATGACCGCCTCGGCATTGAGCCGGGTGGCTTGGGCTCTGAGCCGGGCCAGTGGTGGCCGACCGAACTTCGGGTCGTACACGATCATTGCGGCGAAGTCGTAGCCCAGCTGAGCGGCACGTTTGCGGAGCTGGCTTTCATCCCAGAGCTGAGATATCCCGGACACGTCCGTCCGGAGATACCCCAATATGGTTGCCTTGTAGCGCATGTCCGCCCCTTGTGAATGGTCGTCGTCCCGGCTGTCGGATTCGGGCTGGAACAGCTCCAGGTAAACCCCTGGATCATCGTCCGACTTATCCCCGTAGGCGTTGGTCTCCAATATGCCGCCGGGGAAATCGAAGAGTCGTGTACGCCAAGCCATCTCGACCCCTGTGTCTGTCGCTGGTGAGGCAGCTCGGGACCGGTGTCGACTGCAACCGCCCCCGAGTGCCTGATCAGACAGTAGGAACAAGGGCCTTGGACTGGCTACGAGGTTGACCGATGTTGACGAAGGTCGTCCAGAACACCCTGGATGATCGCGCGGGCTCGTTTGCCATAGAGCGCTTGCCGCGCGTATTGGTCGAAGACCGTGGTGTAGACCGCGACCTCGCTCGGTTGCTGGATTCGCAGAATGGCCGAGTACGTTTCGATCTCGACCTCGGTGTCGTCGGTGATCCAGAACTCGCAGACGGGCATGTACTGGCGGGCTTCTGCCGGGAGCACGCCCAGACGCACTCGTGGGTAGTCCATGACTGTCAGCAGGTGTTCGAGTTGCCCTGCGGCGACATCGGGCGGCACCACGCCGACTCGGAGGACGTTCTCGCACAGGATCATATGGAAGACGCGGGCGGAGCGCAGCAACTCGGCGCGCTCCATCCGCACAGCGACCGTTGCGGGGACGTCGGTAGCCGGGTAGTCGTTCATGGTCGCGATATCGGTCAGAACCGCAGTCGCGTACTCCGGCGTTTGAGCCGGGCCGGGGACCAGCGAAACGCAGAAGATGCGATGCCGCTTGGCTTTCCGTTCCTCGCCAAGCACCTGCTGTTGGTAGCGGGCGGTGCCGGTGCGGTGCAGCCTGCGCAGCTGCACGTACATCTTCTCGATTTCCCGTGTCGCGGCTACGAGGTCCGGCAACAGGTCTTCGGCATTGCACAGCCGGCACCACAGCTCAAGGTCTCCCAGGCTCGGTACCCGATGCCCGTTCTCGTGCTTGGAGACCTTGGTGTGGTTCCAGCCCGCCTGTGTGGCGAGTTCGCGCGCTGTGAGGTGCGCGTCCAGGCGTATTTCCCGCAGGCGGTTGCCCAGGGCTTCTCGTGCTCGCCCAGCGCTACTGGTGGTCACCGAGCGCAGGTTTGTAGTCCGCGTGGGGTGTTGTCAACTCCCAGACCGCATCGAATGCCGACCGGTACAAACGAACCATGTCAGGGTCTTCGATCAGCTCGTTTCCGACCCAGGCTCCGTTTCCGGAGAAGTGGTTGAGGACCAGCCGCCGATCATCGAACAGCCAGAAGTCAACCGGTGGGACCGCTATCCCTGCGGCTTTGTGCCGGGGTAGCCAGCGGACATCCTCGCCGCCGTCCACGTTGCGGGTCGTAGCCCATTCGAAGTGGATGTAGCTGGAGACGGGCTCGGACACGATGCGCGCCCGTCGCATAGTCACGCCGCGGTTGACCATGCCGCGAGTCATCTCCAGCCAAGGAGCCCACCACTCGGCGTCTTCAGCGTCGGTCAGCTGCCCGGCCTGCCACTTCTCGAATCGCTCCGCCTCATCGGGAACCGCGTAGACATCGCGCAGTTCGAGGTGGAGTGCCGAAGTCGTGCAGGATGCGTGCAGCTCCGACCACTGCTCGTCAGTCAGCAGCTCCATTCGGTTCGCCCTTCGGTAGGAAGGCCACGACAGCCTTCGGGACTCTGACGACGATCTCGCCGTCCGGAACATTCATCTGTGCCAACACTTCTGGATCGACCGGGTACCCCTGCCAGAGGTATTCACCGTCCAACTCCCACAGACACGGCGAGCCGTTCTTGCCGCTTGGACCGCCGAGGAAACGTAACGTCATTTCGGGACCTCCGCCCAACTCGTTGACGAGTGTTGACCAGGGTACGCCCAGGGCGTGTCCCATTGGACCGGATTCGACCGGTTCGCGGTCAATCCGGAATGACGAAATCCTCACGCACACTGAGACTTTCCTCGGATACACGAAAAGACCCCTCTCCCAACGGGAGAGGGGTTTTCGCTACGGGTACACCACTTGAGCTATACCGGTTGCGTCGATGAGCTTGCGGCATGAGTAACAGGGCTCGCGGGTGATGTAGAGGGTAGATCCAGCGAGATCCGCTCTGTCGCAGTACAGCAGCGCGTTTGCTTCGGCGTGGACAGCGACGCAAGCAGAGGCGCCAGCGTCGTAACTGCTCCCCGGAGCACATCCGCTAGTCCGTCGAGGGCAAGTCGCACATCCCGCAGCTCCCGCAGGAGCGCCGTTGTATCCAGTGGCTCGGATGCGTCGTTGATTGACAACTACTGCCCCCACTCGGTCTCGCTCGCAATCGGATCGGAGAGAGACCGCTCGCGCGATCTCCAGGAAGTATTCGTCCCATCCGGGGCGAGGGTGGGTCACTGGAAACACTCCAGATCCGCCTGGAGGCGTTCGTTCTCCGCGGTGACCTCCCGTAGCTCGCTCACCACCTGGTCCCGTTCGATGTCGAGCCGCTCGGCCTCGTCAAGGGCGGCCATGGCACGCCGAAGAATGTCGGGCAGCGCGGTGTAGATCGTGGCAATGAAGGTGGCGTCTTCTTGCCGGGCAAAGCTGGCAACCTCCAGACCGGGCCGGGGAGCCTCGGCGGGGGTCACATCGTCAAGCATCACGCAGTGGCCCCCGATGAGATCGTTCTCCTTGGCGAACCAGAAGCCGGTGCCGCTGCACTGTGCCCAGAGCTGATATAGCTCATCGAAGAATTCCTGGTCATCCATCAGACCACCACCGCCGGGGCCGAATAGATGTAGTCGTAGACGTGCTGGCTCCGGCTGGAGGGCCGGATCTGTTCGAGGGTGATGGCCTCGGTGTCGAAGATTCCGAGTTCGCGGAACGCGCGCTCTGCGCACGATCGGATGTCTCCACCTCGATCTATGAACTCGTCGTGCACGGGCACGCTGATGTATGCAGTGTCCATCTATGTCCACCTATGTCCATTCATTGTCAAGTTCGGTTCAGAAGGAAGCGCCGTAGAGCGAGCCCCAGGAGCGGCCCCCGACTTCGGGGTCCGTGCCGACGTGAACAGGGCCGATGTCCTCGGCCATGAGTCGGCCGATCTCAGCGGCTCCCCATTCGGCGTGCTCGGCCGGCACTGAGGCGAGGATCTCGTCGTGGATCGGCAGCCGCAGGTACGGTCCGAATCCGGCGTCGTAGAGGCGCAGCAGCGCCCGGCCGGTCACGTCCCGGCTGGAGGACTGAATCAGGTAGTTCAGTGCCGAGTACGCCCGCGACGGGTCCACCGGAAGACGGCGGCCGACAGGAGTGGTGATGTACCCGTTGCGACGAGCTTCGGTTTGAAGCCGGTTGCTCAGGTGCTTCACGCCGGGGTACGCCTTGTCGAAGCCGTCGACCACGATCTTGGCGCGTTCCATGTCCAGGCCGGTCTGCTCGGCCACTGTGTTGGCACCGCCGCCGTAGACGCGTCCGAAGTTCACGACCTTGGCGTATTTGCGTTCCGGATCGTCCTTGGTGATGTGGGAGCCGAAGGCGGCCTGTGCGGTGAGCAGGTGAAGGTCAGCGCCTTCCTTGAATGCCTTGATCATCGTGCGGTCGCCGCTGAGTGCGGCGAGCACCCGCAACTCCTGAGCTTGGTAGTCCACGGAGCTGATGAGCTGCCCCTCGTCGGCGAGGAAGCACCGCCGGATCATCCAGTCCCCGGACGGCAGGGTCTGCGCCGGGACTCCGGTGATGCTCATGCGCGCCGTACGAGCCCGTAAGGGGTTGATGCTGGCGTGCACCCGGTCGGAGGCGTCGCGGTTCTTGAGGAACCCGTCGACCCATGTGGTTCTCCACTTGCCCGCCTTCTTGGCCTCCTTGACCGCGATGGCGAACTCGTCGCCCTCGGTCACGAGCCGATCCAGCAGCTTCTTGTCCACCTTGCGCTTGCCGGTGGGCGTGCGGTCGGTGATGCGGACTCCGCGGAACTCCAGGACGTCGGCCACCTGTTCGGTGCTGTTGACGTTCTCGCACCCCAGCGCCGCGGCCTTGGCCTTGTAGTCCAGCTCGTTCTGCTGGAGCTTGGCCGACAGGTCCAGGGTGTAGTCCACATCGAGCAGGAACCCGGTCCGCTCCATGACCGCGCAGACTTCGGCGATCCGGTGCTCGTAGCGGACCAGCTTGCGCGAGACGTCTGGCACCAGCGGGGAGATCTTCTGGTACAGCCGCATCGCCAGAATCGGGTCCATCCCCGAGTAGAGGAGATAGTCCGGATTCATCAGATCGACTGCGGCCCAGATCTTTTCCTTGGTGGTCTTGGCTTCTTTCGCCAGGCGCCCCATGAGCCCTTTGACTTCATCGGCGACCACCGGGTCTATGTAGTGCCGGGTGACGTCCTCCAGGGAGTGACCGAAACCG
Source organism: Nocardia sp. IFM 10818 (assembly GCF_054655275.1). Taxonomy (NCBI): domain Bacteria; kingdom Bacillati; phylum Actinomycetota; class Actinomycetes; order Mycobacteriales; family Nocardiaceae; genus Nocardia; species Nocardia sp. IFM 10818. The sequence continues at coordinate 2,496,496 of NZ_BAAHJH010000001.1, read as the reverse complement.
CCTTCGTCGCGGCCCCGAGGGTCAACCAGGTGGGCCAGGATGCGGGTATCGGTGACCTTGGACCAGAGATCCTCCATCGGGATGCCGAGGCACCGGTCGATGACCTGTAGATCGAAGCTGGCGTTGTGCAGCACGAACCGCTGGACGCCCTTCAGGGCCAGGCGGACATCTTCGGCGAAGCGGCCCCCGTATTCGACGGGGACCACCCACGACTCGGTGTGGTTGCCGAACTGGGCCAGGCGCAGGCCGTAGCCTTCGCCGTAGATGCCCAATCCCGTTGTCTCTGTGTCGAGTCCGAGGATTCCGAGGTTGCTCCGGATGAAATCGCGGAAGCCCTCTAGGTCGTCCTCATGCTCTACAACCCGGATGATGACCGGGATTCCTGCGACTTCATTCCGGAACTCGATCACTGGCTAGGCGTCCTCGTTCAGGGTGAAGACGACGTAGTAGGCGACGTGATCCCAGTTGAAGACGCAGAAGTCGCCGCCGGGGGCGAAGACGTTCAGCGTTCCCTCGGACTTGTCGAGCACCACATCGGAGTCCTCGAACTCCGCGGTGCCACCGTCGAGTAGTTCGACGTGGATTCGCTTCATGCCGCGCTCTTTTCGTAGCTGTAGGGGGTCTCCGGGATGTCGGAGTAGGTGTTGGGTGCCAGCTCCCGCAGCTGGCGCAGCAGCTCGCCTGCCAGCTGGCGAATCTCGGCGTCCGCGGCCTCGTGCCAGCGGTTCTTGATCACGTAGCGCCAGGCCCGGTGATTGGCCGTGACGACCATGGGCGAGTTGGTCATGCCAGGCAGGACGGCTCTGGCCGCCTCGCGGGCTTGCTTGCGGGGCTTGCCCGCCTCGGTGTAGATCTCGACCAGTTGGAGGTAGGCGGCCTTGGTGACGTCATCGACGTTCAGGTACAGATCCAGCGCCTCGTTGCGGGCGTCGCCTTCGAGGTCCAGCAGCGCCGGAGGCAGGTTGAACCCGAGCGTGGTGGCGTCCACGTAGCGCTGGGAGACCACCGAGAACGACAGGTGCCGGTGGCGCTCCAGCTCGGTGAGCACCGAACGTGAGGCTTCGATGTAGAAGGTGGCGCTGGCGTGCTCCAGCACCGATTCGTGGCCGACATCGAGGATGTGATCGAGGTAGTCCCCGTTATCCGCGGTGGCCGGATTCGGCCGGTGGAAGCTCTGGTAGCAGTTTCGGCCGGCAAACTCTGCGAGTTCGTCCGCCCAGGTCTCCGCACCGGGATGGATGTTGTAACCGACGTCGAACATGGAGCCCGCGTCGATGGCCGTATGGCCGATGAGCTTTGCGTACAAGGTGTTTTCTCTCCCCGGAAGGGGGCGGGCCGCTTCCCGCCCCCGTTCCGTTCATTGTCAAGTTAGCGACGGCCGCTGTTCATTGTCAAGTTGGCTACCGCAGGAACTCAGGCGAGCACTGATCCGGAGCGTTGCGCGGTGCCGGGCACATGAACGCCTTCCACGGCTTGCCGTTCTTGCCGACGCCGGACTTGAACTGCATCTCACCGTGCTGGCACTGACGCGACTCACCGCCGGGTGCCGACTCCTGCGGAGCACGCTGCTGCTGGCGCTGCTGACCACCGCCGCCGGTGCCGCCCTTCGGGGCGGAACCACCCAGGCCCGAGAAGTACTGACCGGCACGCTGGGTCTCCTGCATCACCGAAGCGAGCAGTGCAGCGTTCTCGGCACTGACCTGGTTGTAGGCATCCTGGAGGTCGGCTGCGTGAATCACGACCCAGGGAGCGTCGTAACCCGCGCCGCCCTTGAAAGTCAGAACCACCTTGCCGTCGCCAGAAGGCGCGGCAGGCCGGGCCGGAGCCGCAGCGGGGGCCGCAGGAGCGTCGAAGACGCTGCCGCCGTTTGTCGGCTGGGTGTCCTGCGCCTCGGAGGCACTGGAGAAGGGATCGGGAAAACCCATGGTTGTACTACCTTTCGTGGGGGTTGATTCGGTCCGAGGGACCGTTATCGGATCGGGCACGCGCCGTTGGCGCAGTTCTCATCCACGCCATCGGCAATCGCCTGCACCATGGCCGCGTCGAAGGTCTCTTTCGAGATCCGCTCGTAGGGAGCCTGGGGCATGGATGCCTCGGGGAAGATGGTCGCGCCCTTGAGCTGGCCGCCGAAGTGCTTGATCGCTGCTGCGACGTCCTCGGGTGTGTACTTGGCCGGGTCGACGTTGGCTGTGTAGGACACCGCGTTGTCGGCCCAGTCTTTTTGGTACATGGCCTGGAATTCGAGCATCTCCATGAGGCTCAGTTCGTCGGCCGATTCCACCAGCCACTCAGCCGTCTTCGCGTCCCAGATGTCAGAGACCGCTTGAACCAGAGTGTCTTTCGTGGCCATGGACACGACCGCGGTGCTGGCCGCGTACTGGTCTTCCTCGATCTCGTAGCCTTGGCTGGCGTAGTCCTTCAGGATCTGCAACTGGTCTGGGTCGACCGTGGATAGTCGAACCCGGCGGATGAAATATCGGGAGAAGATCGGGTGGATACCCTCACTGACTCCCACCAGCTTCGCGATCGTGCCCGTGGGGGCAACAGTGCGCAGCTTCACCGGCACCGGGATACGCAGCTCATGGCAGAACTCCCGCGCCGCCTGGTCGACCTCCCGAGCCAGCGACCGCAGCAGTCCCCGGAACCGATAGTTGCTCGGGGCTGTGGAGTACGGGAACCCAGTCATCGCCAGGAACGACGCGACACCGAAGTGCCCGACGCCGATCCGGCGCTGACGTGCCAGAACCTCGGCCTGCTTCGGGTCATTGACGTCGCCGTAGGTAGCCCGGATCAGGAATCTGGCCATCAGCTTGTGCGCCAGCTCCAGGCCGTTCACGTCGTCCACGCCGTACTCGTCCACGAAACCTGCTAGGTTCACATGCCCCAAATTGCAGTTCTCCCAAGGGGTTAGACCAATCTCGCCACAAGGATTGGTACAAACCACCGGCTCCGGCTCACCGATGTTGGACAGCGTGCTATCCCAGAATCCCGGCTCACCGTTGCGCACCATGCCGGTTGCGATGGCGTCCAGGACGTAGCGTGCGTGGTCGATCTCGCTGCGCTCGTAGAGGAACCCTGGATAGGTGTCGCCGCGGCCTTCGAGGGCCTCCCAGAATCGCTCGTCCACCTCCACGCTGATGTTGGTGGTCCAGTGACTCAGCGACTGCTGTTTGATGTTGATGAAGCGGCTGACCTGGGGGTCCGCCCAATGCATCATCGCCATGCGCGCACTGCGCCGGTTACCGCCGGAGACCACACACTCGGCAATCGCATGGTCGATCTCCATGGCCGAGATGCCGTCGAGCTTGCGCCCCTCCAGGTCGGACAAGACCTTGCAGACCGCTACGAGCATCTTCGCCAGCGGCACCGGGCCTGATGCCCGGCCGCCGAAGGTCTTCAACCGTGCGCCGGAGGCCCGGACGTTGGTGACGTCGTAGACGCGGCGGAAGTTGAGGACTTCCTCGCGGTAGTGGGTTTCGATGAGATCCACCAGGGCGGCGGACCAGCCCTCGCGGCTGTCCTCCACCTCGAATGCACCGGTCCAATCGGAGTTGTATCGCTCAGACAGGAGTCCGGCTTCCTTGAGATCCTCGTAGTCAGGATGCTCAGGGTCACAGACGATTTCGACCCGCAGGGCATGCTGGATGACCGGGTAGTCGCGTAGGTAGCGGTTGCTGTAGTTGCTGCCCACTCCCCCGCCCTCCATGAGTCTCATGAAGGTGAAGTCGAAGTGTTCGGCCGGCTCGGCTCCCCAGTGGGATACGTGGCAGTTGAAAAGGTACTGGCGACCCGGTACGCCGGAGGCCCACAGATGCCGCCCAGCGGGCAGGATCTTGAAGTTCTCCATCATCTCGATCAGCTGGTCACGCTCGCCGGGTAGGTGGTGGCGGGCGTCGACCAGGCCCATGTTGCCGTCGACTACTCGGCGGACGGTCTCGGGCCAGGTTTCCTTGGTGCCATCGGGCTTGGTCCGGGAGTAGGTCCGCTCGTAGACGAGCTTTCCGGTCGGGCCAAAGTTGGTCACTCACTCTCCAATTCGTAGATGCCGCAGTACATTTCGAGATCGTCTTTCGACCAGTTCTCCAGGCGGGGCTGGGGCTGGTCGGGGAACACGCCCGGTGCCGTCCAGGCGCGGTACATCTCGCCAGCACCCATGCCGTTGAACGTCGAATCGAGCAGGCTGTTCATTGTCAAGTTCCTTACGTGCGAATAGCGGCCTGTGCCGCCTGGTTGGACAGTGCGGTGCGCGAGCCCGGCCCATCGGTGTAGGCGTCGAACTTCTCGCGGATGATGCGGTTCATTTCGTCGGTCAGCGAGACCAGCGCTCGCTGGAGCATCTTGCGGCGGGCATCAGTCCCCATCGACTTGCCTTCGCCGTACTTCTCGGCGATCAGTTCGGCTTGCTCGTCGTTGCGTTCCCGCAGCAGATCCATGGCCTCTGTGAGATCGTCCAGCCGATCTGCGCCCCGGTCGCGGCCCTCCAGGAGTGCCTTGACCTCATCGACGGAGTAGTGAAATTCCGCGGCGAACCGAATGCGGGACTTGCGGGCGTCGGCGGCGATGACGTGGCCGTGCCGGACCAGCAGGCCGTGCCGTTCACGGGCGGTGCCCGCCTCCAGCCTGGCCTGGACCGAGGGGCGTTCCAGAATCCAGAGCATCAGCTCTTGTTCCAGGTCATCGGCCTCGATCACGTCAGGCCACTGGAGCACGACCGACCCGGCGGCGCGCTTCACCGCCGCCTTGATTTCCGTACCATTCATTGTCAAGTTTCAGACCTTCCAAACTTCGCCGTCGACCGTGAACTTGCCCGCCGTAATCGGCACCAGCTCCGGCTTGACATGGTTGCCCTCCACGGTCAGCAGGCCGAAGCCGAGCTGCCAGTTTCCGGTGCCGCCTTTGAGGTACTGCGCCTTCTTCATGTCCATGAGATTGCCGACTTCCATACCGGTTACGGTGCGGTCGACAACACCGCCGACGCCGTTGGTGTAGGAGGCGATGCCCATGCGATGGGTGTGGCCCATGATCACCGAGACGCCGAACTTCTTGGCCGCACCGAGGGCTGTTCCGCCCGCGACCTGGGATAGTCGGATGCCTCCACGGTGGCCGTGGGTGGTGATCCAGTTCGGGGCCACCTTGTGGAATTCCGGTAGCAGTTCGATGCCGTAGCTGTCGAAGTCGAGAAGTACATCGATATCGAACGCGCCGGACTCCGCCAGGGCGGGAGCGTATTTGGCGAGATAGGTTCGCGCCCGCTCGTCGTGGTTGCCCTCGTGGACGCCGATCGGCCCGTCGTAGACCTCGCGTAGCGGCTCCAGGAAGTGGCGCTTGGCCTCTTCGGAGTCGGCGAACACCGAGCCCTCGAACTCTCCGGCCGTGCCCTTGTTCCACCGGCTGGGCTGGGGGAAGTCCATCAGGTCGCCGATGTGGATTACCTCGTCGGGTTGGTAGTCGCCGATGAACCGGATCAGCGCCCGCACGGCCTTGCGGTCGTCGTAGGGGATCTGGGTATCGGAGATGATGACGATTCGTTTGCTCAAAATGCCTCGCTCTCAATGACTTCGATGAACGGGCCGTAGCTTTCGTCATCTTCGATGGTGTAGTTGAACCACTCGGCGAAGTCGCCTTCGCCCTCCGACCGCCAGGTCAACCGCCCCCCGGATTCCCATCGCCATTCGTCTCCGTCGATGTCGCGGACGATCACCCCTAGCGGGATGCCGAACAGCGAATCGAACTTGCGCGGCCCGGGCTTCTGGTCGACGCCGAGCAGCCAGCGCTGCGTGGGCACGTAGGGCACGCCGATCCACTCGTGGAGGCTGTTCATCCATTCGTCCAACCTGGCGCTGACAGCCTCGTCGGCGGCCTTCTGGACCGCCTCCAGGCGGCTGACCTCGCGGTCGATGAACCACATGGCCTTGCGGAGGTCTTCGAGGGGGTTGCCCTTGTTCTTGCCGTCGAGCCGGGTCGATCGGGCGATGTACTGCAACGCCTGCCCGCCGTTGCTGGTCAGGTGCTCGCTGATGTCGATGACCTGAGCGCCGTTGGAGAAGCCCTGGTAGTGAGCCGGGTTGATGTTGTCGGTCACGCAATCCGTCCATTCATTGTCAAGTTTCAGTGCAGGAAAGTGCCAGGTCCGTAGACTGTCGGCGAGGACTCGGCGTCGATGAACGCCTGAACCTTCGGTTTGGTTTCGGGAGTGAAGCCGCTGACGTGTTCCTTGCCGTATTCGATGACCGGCGTCGATCGGGCACCGAGGGTCTCGACCACGTACTCACGCGCCAGGTGATCGGTGCTGATGTCGAGAACGGTGAAGTTCACACCGGACTCCTCGATCATCTTGATGACCATCTTGCACGGCTGACAGCCAGGCTGGCTGTAGATGTAAATCATGAGATCCTCTCCAGCAGAGCAGCTTTGCCCTGACTCATGACGAGGGAATTGACGTCCTCGCCCGGCGGGCAAGGAATGACTTTCGCGTTCGGCAGGGACTTGGCCACGGTGTTGGCGAAGCGGTGGCCCGCCTCGTCGCCGTCAGCGAGCACGAACACGTCCCGATACCCGAGGAAGGGTTCGCGGAAGTGCGGCTGCCATGCTTCGGCCCCCGGCACTCCGACCGTGGGGATTCCGCATACCTGCGATGTGATGGCGTCGATTTCGCCCTCGGTGATCGCGACGACCGGACTGTGCTCCAGCAGAGCCTTGGTGTTGTAGAGCCGGGGCCGGTCACCGGCCACAGTCATGTACTTGCCGTGCCCCTTGTGGTCGTGGTCCTGGATGCAGCGGAACCTGATGGAGACCACCGAGAGCCGTTGATCGCTGGACCAGCGCAGATACGGGATTGCCAGTGATCCGCGGTGCATCTCATGACCAGGGAGTGGATCGGCCACGTATCCGAGGGCGAACCCGCTCATGGCTTCCCGGATGCTGGGGGCCATCAGGCCGCGTGTCGCCAAATACTCTTCGGCCGGAGACCCGGCCAGGCTTCCTTCGTACCGCTGGGCTGCTGCCCGGAGAAATGCCCTCTGCGATTCGGACAGCCTCTGCATAACTCACCTCCTCCTGGTGTCGAATGATCGCTATCGCGTCGCCCTTGACCGGGCAGGCGAAGCATTTGAATGCCGCGTGGGCGTAGGAGACGCTCGCCGAAGGCGAGTCGTCGCCGTGGAATGGGCACCGGCATCTGATCCACTCGTTGCGGCCCGCCTCGGGCGGAACCCATTCAGGGTGGTACCGGTGGATGACCTGGGTTATCAGCGCCTGCCCTTCACCGGCGCTCCGCCCTCCGGGACGATCCGGCATCCGATCACCTCCACAGCAGGCGGATGACTCAGGTATCGCTTGCCCCGGTCGAAGGCTTCGGGCTCATCTCTCAAGTGACCCAAGACATTCCGGTTGCACATGGTGCAGAGCAGGCCGCGAACCATGCCGGTGGCGTGGTCGTGGTCGACGCTGAGTTTCTTGCGTACGCCGGTCGCTCGTCGGCAGATGGCGCACTTGCGGCCCTGGGCCTCATAGATCGCCCAGTACTCCTCCTTGGTGATGCCGTAGGTCTCGCCGATGTGCTTCTCGTGGGAGTAGTCGCGGCGGATGGTTCGTTTCTTGCGGTGGTGCGTCGCGCAGCGCGGCCCCGGATGTGGAGCCTTGCGTTTGGTCGTGATCTCTTCCTTCACGCAGTCGACGCACACCTTGGGCTTGACGGCCCGGCGGCGTGTCGCCACTCAATCTCCGTTCATTGTCAAGTAGTTGAGTAGAGGAAATCCCGGATCTGCATCGTGTCGCCGATGAACTCCAGCTCAGCGGCGTCCACTCCACTCGGGTCGGACTTGCCGCCGCGGTTCTTCACCGTGGAGACATAGAGGGTGTCCACGCCGTAGTCGGCATCGGAGGTCTTGCGATGCAGGGTGAGCACCATCTCCGGCACGCGGGTGATCTGCCCCTTAACGCCTGACAGCGGAATCGCTTTATCGGCATCGTTGTAGGTGCCGGTGACGTGATGCAGGCCGATCACGCAGCCGCCGGTCTGGCGGCCCATGTCATGGAGGTAGTCCATGAGGCTCTCCAGGCCTGAGAACGGGTCATCGTCGCCGTCACCGCCGGAGCGAACGTTGGTCACGTTGTCGATGACGATCAGCACGGGGAAGTCCCCGTACACCTCGTCATAGGCGAGCATCGTGCGTTCGATGTCGTCCAGGGTTGGGCTGGCGTTGTAGTTGAACCGGATCGGAATCCCCTGGAAAAGTCCGGCAGCGTCGCCGAGCTGGCCGCCGCGAACGGCTTCGGCCGACTTCTCCAGCGGCCACCCGGTCAGCATCGCCACCGACCGCGAAGCCTGGGTGAAAGCATCGCTATCCGCGCTGAAATACAGCGTCGGCACCCGCGCCCGCAGCGCCAGCGACAACACGAACGCCGACTTGCCCGTACCCGGCCCCGCGCTCACCAGAACCAGCTGGCCGCGCAGGAAGCGCGTCCCCTTCTCCTCCAAGGCTTGATAGACCGTGGGCAGCGGCTCACCGGCCGAACCACGGATGTAGAGACTTTGCAGTGGGGTGTAAATGTGTTGTCCTCCTCACTTTCTTCGGCGCCGGGGCTATGAAGCCTTCTTGATCGCGGCGTCATGGATGGGCACCCCGTGCCGGCTGGCTTCGCCTTCGGCGTCCAGCGCCGATTGCAGAGCCTTGACCAGCTCGGTTCCCTTCATGCCCAGTTCATCGGCAAGGGCGAAACCCGGAATGCCGTTGCGGTGCATCCGCAGCACGGCGGCTGTCTCGTGTGGGGCGTGCGCCGACGTCAACAGGGGGTCATTGGGGTCGAGTTCTGCCACTCAATCTCCGTTCATTGTCAAGTTTCAGCCCATGGCAAACGCACACGACGCCTTCACGTCGCAGAACCGGCACTTGTCCGGGTCGGGCTTGGGTTCGAATCTCTCCGCCCGGATGTTGCCCTCCAGCTCGTGGAACGCCTCGGTGACCCGTTCACGGGTCCATTCACCAATCCGGTAGTCCTTGGTCGGCTTGCCTGATCGGCCCATCCAGTAGTCGCCCACCTGCGGCGGGTCGATGCCGTACTCATCAGCCAGCGCCACCGAGTAGACGCCCAGCTGAAAGTCTCCGCCTGGCTGATTTCCAGTCTTGTTGTCGCGGACTCGAACCTCGTCGCCGTTCTGGATCACAGCGTCGATGTAGCCGCGAACCCTCACGCCGTCCAGGTCGATGTTGAAGCCGAGTTCGATGCCGGGCGTGCCATCAGGAGCGATCCAGATGACCTCTTCGGGATGGCGCTCGTACCAATCGAGGTACTTGGCGACCTGCTCCAGGCCGATGCCGTACCGGCGTTCGATATCACGCTCGCCGTTGTAAGGCCCACTCCAGAACCAGAATTCGAAGTTGGGAGTGCGTTCGGTGTACTTGGCTATCTCGGTCGAGTACTCCTCCCGAAACAGATCCTGAGCTGCTTGGAGGGTCATGGTCCGCTCGGACCGTTCATACATCTCGGCCACGGTGTGAACTGCGGAACCTTGCGCCAGCCATGCAGCCGGGCGCGACCATACGCGGTCGATGCGTGCGAGTTTGTATGCGTACGGGCATTTTTCGTACTGCTGGAGTTGGGAGACGCTTCGATGCGCGAGGGGCTTACTCATAGCCCGGCACTCGGAAGAAGTGGACGGTGCGGATACCCGCACCGAACATCATGGATTCGTCTTCCACTTCCTCCACGATGGAGGGTTCTGCACTGTCGTAGAGATCCGCGACCGGCTGAAACAGATCATCGTCCAGCCGGACCGCGTTGCTTCGGTACACCATCATCGTCCACACCGCGGTGGACACCATCCTCGTCGTCACGAACAGCAACGACGGTACCTCGATAGATAAGTGAGTGAAGGCGTGCTCAGCGAGAAACTCGCGGGGATCGGCGGTTGGCGCTTGTGCACCGACCTCCGATGTCACGGCTCTCTGGGCGGGAACCTCCATATGATCTTGCCTTCCTCATTCATTGCCGTGTGCTCGTTGACACGGATCAACAGGTCCCCGTCTTCCGCGGCGCGCGGCCGGTAGGCGAAGCCTCCGACCGAACTCACCCCCGGCTCGGGGGGAAGCGCAGGGTCGAACTCGACCACAACGTTCTCGTCGCGGAGCTTCTTGTAGAAGTTGCGGAGTTTGGTCAATTTCTCGGCGGACATACCTTTTCCGCCAGTAGCCATGTATTCAGCGTGATTGCGCAGATTTCGCGCGGGGGCCATCTGCCCCTGCTGCGTGGTAAGAGTCCAAGGGAAGTTCTTCAATACCCTTTCGCGAGGAGTCTCGCTCCCGCCGTAGGTCTTCTTTATCCAGGAAACGTATTGCCTGGTCACGCCGTACATGTTGGCGATCTCGGACTGTGTAAGTCCTTGGTTCTTCAAGCTCTCGACAATCGCCAGCGTCAGCTTGTCTGAGCCCTTGTCGGTTTGTTCCATGAAAATGCCCCCAAACCTGTTCTGTTGTCGCGTACGGTCCCGTGGACCGTACCAAGATACTCTTCATTGTCAAGTTACCCCTTCCTCCCCTTGAGTTGACCCACGCCCCGGCGCGCGTGTCGCGTGTACGGCGGTTCTGATGCGCCAATCCTTCTTGGTCATGCGCCCAGCAAAGCATGGGTTACCGCATTATTGCAACTCGCCAACGCAGAAGTGCGGCACCCAGCACCTCGCGTGTGACACAAAACCCCAGTTACAGCGTTTCAATCACGCCTTGAACTGCGAGTACGATGCCTCCATGCATGGCGGATTTCAGGGATGGGCGAAGCAGATTTCGGGCGACAAGAGCGAGCTGGCTATCGCTCAGCACATGGATGTCAACCCGAGCAAGGTCAATCGGCACCTGTTCGACGCCACCAGACCGCCTGTCGCGCAAACAGTTATCGACTTCTGCCTCGCATTCGGAGTCAATCCAGCCGAGGGATTGATCCAGGCCGGGCTAGCGCCGGCCGAAGCGTTCCGACTTCCCATTGTCGGGGACCGGCCAGCCGTCAGCGACGCGCTCAGGTCGGCCACCAACGGGCAGTTGGTGGAAGAGATCTCGCGCCGCCTGCTGGAGACAGAGCAGCCCGCCGCCGTTGTACAGGACGAGGAGCCAGCCAAACCTCCGCTTAGCAAGCGCACCCGAACAGCGAGGAGGTTGTTGTCATGACTGCAACAGCCGAGTACGCACTTCACGTCCCCACCGCAGTGCTATGCGCGGGAGTCGCGGCCACGCGCATACCTCGATGGAAGTACCATTCCACGCGCCCGACAACGGTCATGCTGGCCGCGCTGGCGGCATTGAACGCCACCGTTCCGTTCTCCCTCATGCGACATCATCTGGCCGGAACCGGCTGGGACACGGCGCTGTCGTACCTGTTCGCCGTCTTGGCCTCTGCCGCCATGATCTACCTGGCAGCCCGCGCCTTGACCTACACGCGCAAGCTGTGGCTGACCCACATGGCCGCGGTCGTATGCGGCGGATTCATCGGTGCCTACATCAGCGTCGCCCTGCATTACGAAGGCGCCGTCCAGGAGCAATTCCTCTTGGTGATCACCGCGTGCATCACCACGACTTCCGGAGCCTTCCTGTTTGCATCAACCCTCCCCGCGATTGCAGAACGCGATATCCCCTTGTATGCGCGGCTTACTCTTGTCCTGCTCGCAGCGGCGTCGCTGCTGTGGGCAAGCGGAGGTGCGGTACGGTTCGCCGAAAATGTGCCGTTCCACAACGCGGCTCTCTCGCTGCTACAGCATCTTCCGACCGAGACACCTGCTACGGGAGCAATCCTCTTCGCCGTTGCGGGCATCCTCAGCCTGAATGTGAACTGGCGCGACGAAGCGCCGTTGGAACCAGAACCCGACGACAGCGGCTCGTCAGCCGTAGACCACCTCGCCGAACAGTGAAATCTGCACGACCATATCGGCGATCTCGGAGTCGATATCGGGATGGCCTCCGTAATCGGGGGAGCAGGTGTTGAGCCGATCGGCATGGACGATCGCTTTGCGATAGCGCTCCGGCAGGCCGCCGACGCTCGCCTTCGAGACCAGACTCAATCCTTCGGCGATCGTGTCGATGTCGACGTGGTACTTCTCCCCGTGCTCGTAGTCCACGATCACCGCGTGAGCGTGCGGTGCCTCGTGCAGGTACTTGCGTAGCTCCGACCAGTAGCCGATGCCTCCCTCCACCGCTGTGGTCAACACGTCGGTGAGGAACTCGATGCGTTCCGGGCTGCGCGTGGTCATTCCGAAACCTCTTGCACCGAAACGAGTTCCGAGTCGCCGGAGTACTCCGAGCAGTGTGACGCCTTCCAGCTGATCTGCTCCAGCACCGCGGATTCGTCGGTCAGATCCAGGTAGTCCGGAACCTCGATGGTGTCGCGGTAGTACTCGACGGTGCTCCACTGCACAGTGATGGTCTTGGTGTTCATTCCCCGTCCTCGTCTTCGTTCTCGCAGTGGTCACCAGCGCAGCGGCAATGCGCGTCGCCGCACTCATCGTCCTCCGCGTGCCAGTCGATCCAGCTCTCGGCGGCGTCGTCCCGTCCGCAGGCACGCAGCAGCTCGGCCAAGGCTTCTACCTCGGAGCACTGGAAGCTTGAGCCGACATGTGCAGCGGCTTCCCAGTTGTCGAATACCTCCGCGAATTCCTTTGCGGCATCAATGATTTGAGTACTCATGTCTTGTTCCTGTTCTGTTTCGTAGCTCACACCACCCCCCGGCCGGCAAAGCTCCGGAGGGTGTAGCGAACCCGCGAATCAGCTGGTCAGCAGCAGCGGCAAGTCTTCATTGACAAGGCGCTGACGGCGCGGCTTGAACTCGCCCTGTCGACGGGCGTTCGCGATGCCTCCCCAGCTATGAGCGATCACCAGCTTTCGACCGCAGGAGAGGGTGTACCAGTCGACCTCCCAGTACACGCAGAGCCCGACCGCCCAGCAGCCGCCGAATCTCTTGTGAGACCAGAACTCCAGATGAACGGCCTCGCACGCCTGCATAGCTTCATCGACATCCTTGGTCGTGAAGCGTCGAGCCTTCTTGGTCATCCCAGGAGATCCGCCAGGACCCTAGCCAGCGTGCGCGATTCCTCCGGCGGCAACCGTATCTCCCAATACACCTGCCCGTCCCGGACCGCGAACTCACCACCGCGGCCGTTCTCGCCGAACTCTCCACGCTTCAGCCCGGCCATGAAGTTGGCCCGCATCGCGCCGGTCAGATCCGCTTCGGTCGCTCGATCGTCGGCAGCCTGCTGACGAAAGCTCATCCATGCATCACGAGCCACGGCGTAGGCGTGCTCGTAAGTGGGCATCAACCGGCGGTTGATCTCTCGGGCGATCATCATTGGAGACTTGGACAGCGAGATGTTGATCTCGATATCTCGGAACTGCCGGGGTAGGTGGTCCTTCGCGTCGCCGTACTGGGGAAACACGCGGATCATGCCGCGCGGCACCGAGTACAAGCCTCGGCGAGACACCAGCAGCAGCTCCATTCCGTGGGGACCGGTGATTGTTGCCCGGCCTTCGTTGCTGCCGAAGCCTTCGGCGTACCAACCTGATCCGATGTGGTGAGCCACGCTATCGGCGATGGCGAAAACCGAGTCGGCGTGCTCGAACGTAGTCATGTTCAGTCCTCCGAGAAAAATCGCTGGACCCACTCGGGGCCGAAGTCTCCGAACCTGTTCGGATCTTCGATCCGGCACCATCCGAACGGCTCGAGGTACATGAAGATCGGTCCATGAGGTGACCGGCGGACAAAGCTCACGACCTTGGTTGGCTCGTCTGGGTAGGCCACGGGAACCTCGTACAGCACCTGGTCGGCGATGCCTGTGATTCGCCGAATCTTGCCGAGCGTCGGCGTTGTCTCGTTCATGTCATTCCTTCTCAAGGCATACAAAAAGCCCCCTAGGTCAAACCCAGGGGGCTAGCTGTATTCGGTTGTCTTACTTGGGAAGTCGATCCAGGATCGCTTGCAGCATGTCTTTCTGAGACTTCAGCAGCACGCGATTTTCCGATAGCTCCCGTTCGATGCGGCCGAGCCGCGTGTCTACGTGGCCGAGTCGCAGATCCACCAGGCCGAGCCTGTTGTCCACGCCCGCCAGGCGTTCGTCCATACCTGCTAGTCGGGCATCGACCAGGCGGAAGTGCTCATCCAGCGCGTCGAGGTGACTCGATGCCTCGGCCTGCCCTGCCACCAACTCCCGAAGCTGTTGCTTGGTCACCTCGGCCTGCCCCTCCAGATCAGCGACTCGCGTTTTCAGCGAAGCCTGTGTCATGTGTTCGTCCTCCCGTTGGGTGTGAGTCTACGTGTGGCGTGGGTGGTCAGTGGTTCCAGAACAGGTGGCCCTGGGTGTAGGTCATGTCTCCGCCGGTGATGAGATCGCGGCCATACGCCTCGTAGTCGAAGTACATGCGGACGGTTTCGGGGAGTCCGTGCAGCATGTCTTCTACGGCGTCGTATGCGTAGTCTGTCGGGCTGATCTCTCCGATGTACGCATCGCGGAAGTCGGAAACAGCGTCGGTCAGATCTCCGAGAGAATCCCAGCTCACCACGTCTTGCATGTAAACCGTGAACGCTTCGGCTTCCCCGTGACGTTCGAGTTCGTTCAGGGTTTTCGCCAGGTCGAAGACTTCATCGAACCGCGCCCATTCCGAGAGCTTGAATCCTTCGAAGCCTTCATAGTCGTGGATGGCCCATTCTTCGGCCACGATGCCTTCAAACCGTGCGGTCGGAGACTTGCGGAGCATCCGATCCACAGCGGCTAGCAGGTCTTCACCATCGCTGTATTCGAGCACGTCAAACCACTCACCATGCAGGCGGCCAGCGTTGTAGTCGGTGAGGCTGGCAACGTAGATGCTCGCGGTCATGAGTCTTGCCTTTCGATCATTGTCAAGTAGGGATGAACAGCGAACCCGCCGGTCCGAGCGATGCTCGGGCCGCAGGCAAACCTGTTAATCCAGGTAGAGGGTCGAAGCTCGCGGGTCGTACTCCACGACTTCGCGGATGAACGCACTCTCTCGGGTGCATCCGTCGTAGGACTCGCTATCGAATTCGGCGAGATCGTCGTACAGGTCCGGGTAACGATCGAAGTTGTCGAGGTCGGCCGGGTCGAAGTCTTCCGGCACGGTGACCTTGAGCGTGTGGTCACAGATCTCGGTCCACTCGAGGATGATCGTCTTCATTCCGGCGGGGGTAGTCATTGTCAAGTCTCCTAGTCGGCGATGAGATTGCGCTTGCGAAGGTCGAACGTTGCCTCTTGCCACCAGCCGTTGCGGACGGTGACGACGGTTCCGATGCGTGCGGCGATCCATTCAGGGATGACGTCTTCACCGAAGTTGGTGGCAGACCAGTCGTACATAGTCGGGTATCCGCCGCCGTGCCCGTAGTCGAGCAAGCCTTCCCACACCAGCGACTCGATGATCTGCTCAGCAGCCTCGGTCAATTCATCCGCACCGATGGCTTTCCGCACGGCACGGTGCATGTCGTCGCGGCCATACGAGTCCCAATGCTCTTGGATGGCTTCCTGTTCGACCTTGCCGTATTCGTCGTCGTCGAGGACCGGATAGTTCTCCAGGGCATCGAGGGTGTCGGTCATGCCTTCCGGTGCCTCGGAATCGAGGTCAAGGGCAATGAAGTCGCAATTGGAGTACGGGCCATCGCTCAGGCCGGGAGCATCGCCCCACTGCTCACGCAGAACCCGGTAGTTCGCATTGCCGATCGCGTCATCCTGGCCGTAGGAATCATTCGCCTCGGTCCAGTTCACGATCAGCAAGTCTTTGTAGTCGGACCGGTAGCCCTTCACATAGAACTCGGCGAAGTGGTCACAGCGCTTGCGCCAATCCTTGCCATACACAAACGCCATCTGGCCACGGACAGAGTTGGCGAACCCTTCGGTGCCGCCGTCATAGTGCTTCGCCACGTAGCCAGCGACATCGGAGTCTTTCCAGTCGTAGGCCACGTGGTCGGTGTGGTCATAGATCCACTGCCGCGCCTCGTTGATCTGGTCAACGTCAAGGGCAGGAAGAACCGCAGTCATATCTATTGCCTTTCATTGTCAAGTCATCAGGAATGGACAGGGCGCGGCCCTGCCCAAACCTGGTGGCTAGACCATGGCCAGGTCGGAGTCTTTGCGCATGATCACTCGGTACGGTGCGTAGAACTGGGAGACTCGGCAGTCAGAGCAGTCGTACCGATCCTTCGGAAGAAAGCCCTTCTCCATGGGGACATGCAGGCCCCAGTACTCCATGGCTTCGCCGCATCCCTTGCATTCGACATAGTTGGGCATGATTACTCCATTCATTGTCAAGTTGCCAACCAAAGGCAGGGGCATCCCCTGCCGAAGGCAAGCGACTCGCATCGCTTTCACTCCCCTTACCTACCAGGCCCGTTTCTGCGGGTACCGGCGTTCCTGGTCACGTCTCAGGTGACCTTGCTCCCAGCCTCATCGCTCATGGCCTTGGCATGACCATCGCTCTTCTGGGAACCAGTGGGTTCGCGCTCTATGTTCAGTTCTCAAAGTTCACGTGGAGACGATCCCTTCAGGCTTGCGGCCTGAAGTTTCTCGCCCCGTTGGTGATTCCAACTCTATCAGCCGGACCGTTCATTGTCAAGCTGGTGTGAATCTAGGTAAAGGCCGGAGCCTTTATTTCGAATTCCGATCGGAGCCTATCAAATTCGCCGTTCATTGTCAATCCTTGGTGTGTAGTGTTGCTGCCTAGCTCTCAAACCCTTCACGCTTTAGGGTTCCCAAGCACCATTTGACAATTGTTCGCCGATCAAAGGCTCTCACGTCATCCGGAGATTCACACTATTGAGTTAATCAAGGATCGCGCCGGAGATTCCGGCTGAACGGCTCTCACCCAATCATGAGAGCCGATCATTGTCAAGCTCTAGCGAGGCTCAATCGGCCCACAGATCAGATTGCCCATGGTGGCGCAATTCCAGCCGGACTCATCTTCCATGATGATTCCGTCGCCGTTGTCGTCGCCAGGTAGCGCCGCATCCGCATTCGGACCGATCAAACCTAGCGCCGCTGCGATAGCGGCAGCGATTGCGATTCCCACTCCGTTCACCTCCGTTCGTTCTCGGTACGACTCATAAGGTAATCGCCCCGCCGTTCATTGTCAAGTCGAATGACATACCGCCCGGTCGCGGTGGCTACTGCACAACAGGGACGCATGGCAGGGGTGCGCACAGCGGGGGTGTACGGGGGCAGGGTGCGCACGGGTGAGGGACAGGGGCAGCAGAGAGGGGGGCAGGGGCAGGGGCAGGGAGAGGGGCAGGGGCAGGGGCAGGGGCAGGGGCAGGGGCAGGGAGAGGGAGAGGGGCAGGCAGGCAGGCAGGGGCAGGCACGGGGGCAGGTGCGCAGGGGCAGGCAGAGGCAGGAAAGGAACGCGCGTGTGCGCGAGGGCGCGCGACTGTAGACCCCTGGGCCCGCCGATCCAAATCGCCTGGTCAGCGCGGTTACCGGCCAGTAACCTACCGGCGGGTACCCAGGGGGGCGCACCCCCGCCCGTACGCGCTAGATCGGCACGTAATGCGCCCGCCCGGTTATGTACGGGTTTAGAGGCCATGAAATAGGAAAAGCCCTCACCATCGAGGCAGGAGCCTTTTCATTTCGGCCACGGTCGAAAGGTCGCTCCCGTTAGCCGGCATGGCGATACGATCCCTACCATGAAGATTAGAACTATCACTCTAATTGCCGCGTCCTCACTCAGCTTCCTAGCATTCGGGCTGCCCGCTACCGCGGAAGCAATACCCGAGGGCTGTAGATCTTTTGAATACTATAATCCGGATGGAGGAGGAGCATTTTGCACCCAAGGATCGGGATGGGTTCGGGTGGTAATCCGATGCTATGACCAAAGCGATAGGCCATATGAGGATTACGGCAACTGGGTGAAGGTTGGGGAAACCTCTTCAAGGAACTGCGGCTATGGCGATTGGATCGACGATGCTTGGGGCGAGAAATTTGAGTGAGCTAGATGGCGTCCCGATAAGCAGGGCAGAAAGGTGTAAGTCCGATCACACTTAGCGCCCACCGGGACGGAATCGGGGGGTGTGGGACTCGTATATATAAGTGAGGGAGCGAAAGCGACCGAACGACCCTGGCGGGTCTTCCCCGAAGGGCAGCCCCTCGAAGGGCTGCCTGCCCCCAGGACCGGCCCTCAAAGGCCGGGCCGGTAACCCAGTTCCCATAGGAGGTCCATTGTCTGGATGGACCTCTTCGGATAGATCCTCCCGACTCCCTTCTGATTGGGAGTCTCGACGGAGCCAGGTGCTCCGGAGAGATAAGGGGGTCTGTCAGATCCGCTCGGCCGACTGCTGGAAGGCAGCCACCGAGGTCGATCACATCAACCGCGGAGATGACCATTCCCTGCGGAATCTGCGCGCTGTCTGCGCGCATTGTCACGCTCGAAAGTCCTCTGCCGAAGGTCACGCCCGGAAGGCGGAACTTCGGACCCGGAGGAGACGAGTTGCAGAACGTCACCCTGGGGCTCTCTGACGGGCCAGGAGCCCGTCCTCACCCAGGAGGTGGTTCTGTTGGGCTCTCGTGGCCCTGTTCCCAAACGGTCGGACCAGCGGGTCCGCCGCAACAAAGATGAGGTGCCTGTCGAATCCGTTTCGGCGCTCGGCACCGTGAAGATCCCCGAACTCGGGTTTGACGATCCTCATCCGCTGATCGTTGACCTGTTCAGATCTCTGTCCTCGTCAGCTCAGTCGAAGTACTACGAACCGAGCGACTGGCAGTTCGCGAGATTCACTCTCCATTTCGCGAACCAGCTCTTGAAGTCCGGCAGGCCGTCAGCTCAACTCCTGGCGGCAGTCAATCAGGCGTTGACCGACCTGCTGGTTACCGAGGGCTCACGCCGTCGCGTCCGGCTCGAAATCGAGCGCAACCAATCTGACGGTGCGGTCATCGACATCGCGGACCTGTTCCGCCAAAAGCTGGCTGAGTGACAGAGCCCAGTCCGGAGGGGTTGAGCCCGCTACCTGCTCCCCCTCCGGGCTGTTCCCATCTACTTGTGAAAGGAGTCGCTCCCGCATGGCTGTGATCGGCGACGAGCTACCCAGTGACACGCTGGTCCTCTACAAGGGTCGCGACTTCAAATGGTCTTTCGAGAACCTGGACGAGCGCGGCCAGGCGATTCCCTTCCCTCCCGGCCGACTGTTCTTCGAGTTCGACACCAGTCCGCTCACCACGTGGGAGTTCGTCATCACGGGCTCTCGGGCGGACCTGAAGGTCGAGCACCCGGAAGTGAACAAGGTCCCGACGCGAACCAAGTGGCAGCTGGTCTTCATGCCCGCCGCCGAACAGGCGAGCGGTGGCGGTGACCCAGTGGCTATCGGCACCGTGCGGGTGATCAGCTGATGCGCCTCCGCGGATTCCCCACCAACGGCCAGGTGTCCGTCTCGTATGTGGGCTCGCCCACAGGCGCCATTGTCGGGACGTCTCCGAAGTTCGTTGACAAGGTGCTCTCGGTCAAGGGACCACAAGGTCCCGCAGGTCCGCGAGGCCCGGCTGGTCCGGCCGGCCGGGCGTACTCGGACGTCGGACTGAAGGGCGATGCCCTGGAGTTCACCGCCACGGACGGTACCAAGAACACGGTGACGATCCCCTCGCTCGGCAATGCGGCACTCTCGGCCGCTAGTTCGGCACAGTCCGCCATTGACGCCGCCAGCTCGGCGACGGCGGCAGGTCAGTCCAAGACCGCCGCTGCCGGATCAGCAGCTGCTGCTGCACAGTCCGCCAAGGATGCCGCCGCAGCGGTATCGCAGGGTATGCCCTCCGCATCAGCAACCGTGGTTGGCGCCATCAAACTCACCGGCGATCTGGGTGGGAGTTACGACTCCCCCACGGTTCCCGGTCTCGCGGGCAAGGCCGCGAAGGTCCACACCCACGCGATGTCCGATGTGACCGGACTCCAGTCGGCACTGGACACCAAGCTGGATCAGACCCAGGTCGATGCCCGAGTCAAGGTCGGCACGGCCGCCCTGGTCGGCCAGGCCCCGACGACGCTGGACACGCTCAACGAGCTGGCTTCCGCGCTGGGCAACGATCCGAACTTCGCCACCACTGTGGCCACCCAGATCGGAAAGAAGGCCGATGCCACCCACGCGCACACCATCGCGAACGTGACCGGTCTCCAGGCCGCGCTGGACGCGAAGGGCACATCGAATCTGACCATCGGCACGACGTCGACCACCGCGCTCCGCGGTGACGCCATTCAGGTTGTCGCGTCCTTGCCTGCGTCGCCCGTCGCGGGCGTCCTCTACTGCATCCCGGAGTAGCTCTTGTCCCTGTACGTCGGCAGCCAGAAGCTGAAGACGCTCAACGTCGGCGCACGGAAGATGAAGGAAGCCTGGATCTGGAACGGCTCGGCCTGGAGAAAGGTCTACTCGTCAAAGGCGTTCTTCTCGGACAGTTTCGACCGTGCATCGCTTGGTTCGGATTGGCGTACCGTCCCGTTCGGCGAGGCGTCGATCGTGCCCGGCATCGTGGCGAACAGGATGCGCGCGGGCACCACCAGCTCGACCAACACGAACAACATCCAGGGGGCCTTCTACACGCGGCCTGTGACGTCTGATTCGTTCGCAGTCCGCGCCCGAGTCGCGACAGGGCTCAACGGCCTGTCCTGTGGGCTGGCGCTCAGGATGCCGTCCACCAACGCGAGCATGGTCTACGCCCTGCTCTCGACAGGATCGGGCTACACCGGCATCTGGTCGATGACCGGCGGGAAGTCCACGCGGCAGAGGTCTGACTCCACCAGCTCGTTTTCGGCTGGCGACATCGCCGAGTTCCGCGTGGTCGGCAACGTCTACACCCTCATCCGCAACCCGGACACCACCAACCAGGTTGTCTCGACGTGGACCGATTCGGGAAACACGATCCCGACCGGCCAAGAGTTTCGCTACGGCGGGCTCCTTGTCCAGTCCGACAAGAACTTTTTCGGGACTCAGAACTGGTCCGCGGATCTGGACGACTTCAGCATCCGGGACCTCTAGCGAAAGAAGCATCAGACATTCGTACGTCATTTGTCACTGTCCTGAAGAAGTCCGGTAAATGGGAGGCGGTGTACGTGCCGTCCGGTAGCGAGCTGGTTCACGTCGAGTCCCGACCTGAAAACGACTCCTGTGACCTCTACTTCGTCGGCGATGCGTTTCCCGAAACGCTCCCGCCGCTGATCCCGGTGGACAAGTGGCTGTTCAAGTTCGGTGGCACGACCGACGACGGGCTTGGCGCGGAGCCCTACGGCCGTCCGGTTCACCTGGAGAAGTCAGTCGTCGTCGGCAACCCCCAGTATCTCTGGCGGCACAAGGTCGGCCGGACGTTGATTGACCAGAAGCCTGACGGATTCGCCGAGGTCGGCGGCTCAACCGTGACGTAGGCGGCCTTCTCTTACCCAATTAATTGACAATGAACGGAGCTTCTCCATGCCCTGGAACGGTGACCCGAGCTGGCTAGCCGACGTGATCCGCGCCGAGGGCGTGGAGGTCCGCGAGTGGCGCGACCCTGACGGCACCCCGTGGCAGCAGATCGGCCACGGCGACTTCGGCGATGTATGGGGCGTCCTGTGGCACCACATGGGCGTGAACGACCAAGGCGCGCATGTGATTCGGAACGGCGTGCCGGGCCTGGACGGTCCGATCGCCAACATCCACCTATCGCGCGACGGCGTGGCAACCATCGTGGCCGCGGGTGTCGCTTGGCACGCTGGCGCTGGCTCGTGGCCGGGCCTACCAACCAACAATGCCAATCATCGCCTGATCGGCATCGAGATGGCAGGCAACGGTATCGACCCGTGGCCCCAAAAGTGTTGGGACGCAGCGGTAAAGATCGGCGCAGCCTTGAGCCGCAGGCTCGGCTACGGCGCTGACCGCAACATCGCCCACAAGGAGTGGGCAGGCGCGAGCCAGGGCAAATGGGACCCCGGCAACTGGGACATGCACGAGTTCCGGCGACAGATTCAGCACCGCCTGGCGGGCGGCATTCCCCAAGGAGACATCCTCGATATGAACGAATCCCAGCTCAAGGCGGTCATTTTCGACTGTCTCAAGACCTACGTCGGCCCGATCGGCTCGGACGTCAAGGACATCCGCTGGCAGCTGGTCGGCGCGCGGGACAACGTTCCCGGCGACGTCGGCTTGTCGTATCCCGGTCACCGGTTCTTCGGCAAGGGCCGCACCCTGGACGATGCGATTGCCGCGATCGGCGAGAAGCTCGGCATCGAGGGCATGTACGACCCGAAAGCGGGCCACAAGTGAGAGTCCGGGCCGCACTGGCGGTCATCGGCTTTTTGCTCGCCTCGTACTTGACAATGAACGCACCGGCGGCCGTCGCTGACGCTCCCGGTTGCGAGCCGGTGGCGGTGTTCGGCATCGGCGGTCACGACGACCCCGATGCCAACGTCTATGGACTCGGCATCCGCAAGGTGCGCTACTCGGCGTCGATCTGGCCGCTTCGGCCGGTCACCTATGACGACTCGGTTCGTGAGGGCCGGGACAACATGGTCCGCGCTGTTGAGAAGTATGCCGCCGCGTGCGGCGGCCACATCGTGGTGAAGGGCTACTCCCAGGGTGCGCGGGCAGCTGGCGACGCGATCGAGGTTCTCCAGAACGGCCCCTACCGGGATCGGCTGGCGGGCGTCCTCTATGCGGACCCCAAACGCCCCGGCGGCATTGAGCACGCCTTCCGCGGATTGTCCCTTGCCGGAATGACTTTCACCGGCCCTCGGGCCGGTTTCACCGTGCCTGTGCGCTCGGAATGCAACCCGCGAGATGCCGTCTGTGACTTCCCGCTGTGGACAGATCCGCGTCGGGCGGTCGACAACGTGCGCGGCTATCTGACCGGCGCGCACGCCTACGACGTCAACAACTAGATCTTGGAGGAGGTGAGGGAGTGAGCGCGGATAAGGAGCTACTCCCCGCCCCTCCGCACATTGTCGGCCCTACATGGCGTCGATATGAGCAGGGAGGTTTCTACCTCCCTGATTATTCCCTCGGTTGGGGGGTCATTAACTGGCTGGCCGAATATGCGAGGCAGCCGGGTGGCCCCCAGGCCGGTGGTCCCTTCCTGCCGACGCTGGAGCAGGCTCGTTTCCTGGTCTGGTGGTACGCGGTCGATGAGACCGGGAAATTCATTTATCGCAGTGGATTACTCAGGCGCCTGAAGGGCTGGGGTAAGGACCCACTGGCGGGCGCGATGGCGCTCGCAGAATTATGTGGGCCGGTAGCGTTCTCGCACTTCGATTCTGTTACCGGGCAGCCTGTAGGCAAGCCGCGGCCTTCCGCGTGGATTCAGATCGCCGCTGTTTCCCAGGATCAGACCCGAAACACCTTCACGCTTTTCCCCGCTCTGGTCTCCGAAAAGATGAAGGAGACCTATGGGCTGGATCTGAACAAGACGATTATCTACTCCAAGGCCGGGGGAATGATCGAGGGCGTCACGTCCTCGCCGCTGGCGCTGGAGGGTAAGCGGCCCACGTTCGTCATCAAGAACGAGACGCAGTGGTGGGTCGAGACCAACGACGGGCACGCGATGTCCGAGGTGATCGCGGGCAACGTCGACAAGTCCGCCTACGGCGCGTGCCGGTCGCTGTCGATCTGCAACGCCCACGTGCCCGGTCAGGACTCCGACGCAGAGCGCGACTACGACGCTTTCAACGATGTCCTCGCAGGTAAGGCCGTAGATACCGGGTTCCTGTACGACTCGCTGGAGGCCCCGGCCGGCACTCCGCTCTCGGAGATCCCGAGCCCGAAGGAAGACCCCGAAGGGTTCGAGCGCGGCGTGCAGTTGCTGCGCGCTGGCCTGATGATCGCCCGCGGTGACGCCGAGTGGCTGGACCTGGACACGATCATCGCCTCGATGCTCGACGTCCGACGTCCGGTCACCGAGAGCCGCCGCAAGTTCTTGAACCAGGTCAACGCCGCCGAGGACAGCTGGATCGCCCCGTACGAATGGGATGCGATCTTCCAGTCCACCAAGTTGGAGCCCGGCGAGCGAATCACGCTCGGGTTCGACGGCTCGAAGTCGAATGACCACACCGCCCTCGTGGCGTGCCGTGTCAGTGACGGCTGCCTGTTCCTTCTGGGGCACTGGGACCCCGAAAAGCATGGCGGCGAAGTCCCTCGCGAAGACGTGGACGCCGCTGTCCATTCCGCGTTCGAACGCTACGACGTCGTGTCGATGCGCGCGGACGTGAAGGAATTCGAGGCGTACGTCGATTCCTGGTCGCGGACCTACCGCAAGCGAATGCAGGTGAATGCGACGCCGGGCAATCCGATTGCCTTCGATATGCGTGGCCAGGCGAAGAAATTCGCCTTTGACACTGAACGGTTCCTAGATGCGGTGCTCGAACAGGAGATGTCGCACGACGGCAACCCGGTTCTGCGTCAGCAGATTCTCAACGCGAAGCGTCACCCGACAAATTACGACGCTATCGCCATCCGTAAAGCCAGTAAGGACAGTAGCCGAAAGATCGACGCCGCTGTCTGTGCCGTCCTCGCTTTTGGAGCGAGGCAGGAGTTCCTCATGTCCAAGCGCAACCGGTCCCGAAAGGCGGTGGTGTTCAAGTAATGGCTACCGCCGTTGATGTCGACAAGACACGGGACGAAATGCTGAATCTCTTCGATGAGCAGCAGTCTCCCCTGAAAGAGAACAAGGCGTATTACGAGTCCGAACGCCGCCCCACGGCGATCGGCATTGCCACTCCCCCGACCATGCGAGATCTCCTCGCGAACGTCGGCTATCCCCGCCTGTACGTGAACGCGCTCGCTGACCGGCTGGAGCTGGAGGGTTTCCAGCTCGCCGGGGCCGACGAGGCAGACGAGACGATGTGGGATTGGTGGCAGGCCAACTTCCTGGACGTCGAAGCCACCCTGGGCCATACCGATGCTCTGGTGCACGGCCGGGCCTACATCACCGTGGCCGCGCCGGACGAGAACGATCCGGGCGTCGACCCTACGGTCCCGATCATCCGAGTGGAGCCGCCCACAGCGCTGCACGCGGTGATCGACCCGCGAACTCGCCAGGTGTCCAAGGCAATTCGTGCAACCTATGACGCCGAGGGCAACGAGCTGATCGCC
Organism: Nocardia sp. IFM 10818; assembly: GCF_054655275.1. NCBI lineage: Bacteria > Bacillati > Actinomycetota > Actinomycetes > Mycobacteriales > Nocardiaceae > Nocardia > Nocardia sp. IFM 10818. Next base: position 2,471,431 of record NZ_BAAHJH010000001.1, on the reverse strand, counting down.
TCCACGCTCTACCTTCCGGATCGGACGGTGGCGTGGGTCAAGGAGTCCGGGCAGTGGAAGGTGCTGTCCACCATCAACCACGGCATGGAGCTGGTGCCGGTCATCCCGCTGACCAACCGCAACCGGCTGTCGGATCTCTACGGCACTTCGGAGATCACTCCGGAGCTGCGCTCGGTGACCGATGCCGCTGCCCGGCTGATGATGAACCTGCAAGCCACCGCGGAGTTGATGGCGGTACCGCAACGCCTGCTGTTCGGTGTGAAGGCCGAAGACCTCGGTGTCGATGGGTCGAACCCGAATGCGGTGATGGAGGCGTACCTCGCCCGGATCATCGCCTTCGAGGACCACGAGGCCAAGGCACAGCAGTTCGCAGCCGCTGAACTCCGGAACTTCACCGAGGGCTTGCAGGAACTCGCCAAACAGGCAGCCGCCTACACCGGCCTGCCGCCGCAGTACCTGTCCAGTTCGTCGGACAACCCGGCCTCCGCCGAAGCCATCAAGGCGTCGGAGGCGCGGTTGGTGAAGAACGCCGAACGCAAGGCCAAGATCTTCGGCGGTGCGTGGGAGCAGGCCATGCGGGTCGCCTACAAGGTGATGAACCCCGGCTCAGATATCCCGCCGGAGTACTACCGCATGGAGTCGGTGTGGCGTGATCCGTCGACTCCGACCTACGCCGCGAAGGCCGATGCCGCCGCCAAGCTCTACAACTCCGGCAACGGGGTGATCCCCAAGGAGCAGGCGCGAATTGATATGGGCTACACCATCACCCAGCGCGAGAAGATGCGCGAATGGGATGAGGAAGAGAACCCGATGGGGCAGCTCGCGTCGATGTACGCGGTGCCGCAGCCGGGCCAGCCCAATCCCCAGGAAGAGGATGAGGCCCCGCTCCCCGAGGAGCAGCCCGCCGCATGACGCCCGAGGAATACGCCTATCAGCAGGCGGTGATCTCGGCCGGCACGGTCACAGTCATCGAGAAGTGGCTGAAGTTCTTCACCAATCCAGCCCTGACTATCGCTGAGTGGCTCCGGCTTCTGGAACTGATTTTTCCGGAGGTCGCCACTCGGCGGCAGCAGGCCGCGGAGCTGGGGCGCCTGTTCTTTGATTCCCAACGGGCACAGCATCATCCGGCTTTGCCGCTGCATGAAGTGCCGCTGGAGCAGTACCGCTTCGAGTGGTTCGTGGAAGCGATGGAGCCCTCGCGTCGCCGGATGTCCCAGGAGGACGCTCCGGACCACGCGGTGGGCGATGTCCTGCGACGCATTGTCAAGGAAGTCGAGAACGGCGGACGCCGCCAGATCATCCACGCCGTCACCACCGATCCGGCCCCGATCGTGAAGGGCTGGGCGCGGGTAGCGACCGGCCGGGAGACCTGCGGTTGGTGCCTGATGCTGATCAGCCGCGGACCGGTGTTCATGGCTGCTGAGACTGCCGGTCTGGACCTGGATGACCAGTCCGCCAAGCGCATGATCGCCGCTGGCGAGGACGTCAGCGACTACATGACCCAGTGGCACACCGGCTGTGACTGCAAGGTCGTCCCGGTCTATAGCCGCACGAACTGGCCCGGCAAGAAGGCCGCTGAAGCGGCGCTGGAGCTGTGGGGCGACGCCACTAAGGAAGCCCGCAAGTTGATCGACTCCGGCAAGGCCCGGACCGACAACCTCAATCGTGAAGCGATCAACGCGCTTCGCCGCCGCCTCGAACGAGGCGAGATCACCATGTCCGACTTCGCATTCGCCGCGTAAGTCACCCCCCTTCCCCAGCCCCAGGTGGGCTGACGCACGTCCAGGAGACGAATCCCCCATGCCCGAAACCCAGGCCGCCAGCACTGACACCACCCCCGCGACCACGAGCCAGGAGCCTGTGGCGCAGACCGTCGATTCTCTGCCCGAATGGGTCCGGGAAAAGCTGACCAAGGCCAACAACGAGGCGGCCAAGTACCGCAACGAGAAGAACGATGCGGTGTCGACGGCCAAGGCCGAGGCGGTCACCGAGTACGAGGCAAAACTGGCCGCCGAGGCCGAGAAGTACTCCGTTCTGGAGCAGCAGCTCTCGGACAAGGCGCTGGAGCTGGTCAAGCTCCACGCCGCCCTCAATGCCGATATTCCCGGCCCGTCCGCTATCGAGTTCGCCTCCCTGCTCCAGGGCAGCACCGAGGACGAGATCACCGCACACGCCAAGACCGTCAAGGCCCTATTCGGCAAGACCGAGACCAAGGATCGCCCGACCGATCCGACCCAGGGCAGCGGCAATGTCCTGCCGCTCAACGGTGACCCGCTGCTGGAGATGGTCCGGCGCGCGGTCGGTGCCTGAAACCCCCACTCTTACAAGGAGATTCCCTAATGGCTATTGCCAAGACCAATGATCCGCGGATTGCACAGACCGGCGACTCCATGTTCCAGGGCTACCTGGACCCGGTGCAGGCCCAGGACTACTTCGCCGAGATCGAGAAGACCTCGATCGTGCAGCGGATCGCCCGCAAGATCCCGATGGGTCCGACCGGCGTGGCCATCCCGCACTGGACCGGTGACGTGAAGGCGTCGTGGGTCGGCGAAGGTGAGAAGAAGCCGATCACCAAGGGCAACATGGGCAAGCAGACCGTCGTGCCTGCCAAGATCGCCACCATCTTCGCGGCGTCCTCGGAAATCGTGCGAGCCAACCCGCAGAACTACCTGGGCACCATGCGGACCAAGGTCGCCGAGGCGATTGCCCTCGCGTTCGACAACGCGGTGCTGCATGGCACCAATGCCCCGACCCAGTTCAAGGGCAACCTGGATCAGACCACCAAGACCATCTCCCTCGCTGATCCGCTCGGTGCAGGCAAGGGCGCGGCGGACGGCTCCAACGCCTACAACGCTCTCAACGGCGGTCTTTCGCTACTGGTCAACGACGGTAAGAAGTGGAACGGCACCCTCTTTGACGACAAGGCCGAACCGATCCTGAACTCGGCCGTTGATGCCAATCACCGGCCGCTGTTCGTGGAGTCGACCTACGACCAGCTGACCGGCCCGTTCCGCGAGGGTCGTATCCTGGGCCGCTCCACCGTGCTCAGTGATCACGTCGCGGCCGGTACGACCATCGGCTACATGGGTGACTTCTCCCAGATCGTCTGGGGCCAGGTCGGTGGCCTGTCCTTCGACGTCTCGGACCAGGCGACCCTGGACTTCGGTACCCCGCAGGCTCCCGAGCTTGTATCGCTGTGGCAGCACAACATGGTGGCCGTGCGAGTCGAAGCGGAGTTCGGCGTCCTGATCAACGATGTCAACGCATTCGTCAAGCTGACCAACGTCGTTACCGCCTGACCTCAACTTGACAATGAACGGCGGGGTGGCTTACAGACTGCCCCGCCGATGATCGAAAGGACGCCATGGCAACGGTTCGCAACCTGCTGAATCACACCCTGGCCGAGGTCGATGACGACCTCGCGGACCGGCTCATCGCAGCCGGTCAGTGGGCGACACACAGCCCCGAGACCCGGCCGGCTGCCCGCCGCCGGACCCCCGCCAAGACCGAGGAGTGAGCGATGGCCTACGCCGAACCTGCTGACGTAGCGGTCCGGTGGGGCCGCACCCTCTCCGACGAGGAGAAGGCGTTGATTCTCGCGCGCCTGACCGACGTCGAGCGGCGCATCCGCCGCAAGATCCGGGACCTGGACAAGAAGGTTGCCGAGGGCGAGATCCTGCGCGATGACGTCGTGCAGGTGGAAGCGGACGCCGTACTGCGGCTGGTCCGCAACCCTGACGGCTATATCCAGGAATCGGACGGCTCGTACTCCTACATGCTCAGCCAGGACGCCGCGTCCGGGAAGCTGGAGATCCTCGCAGAGGAATGGGAGCTACTCGGCTACCGCCGCACGGGCATGTTCATGTTGGTGCCGACGCTGGAGAAGCCGCGATGAGCCTGCTCGATCGGGCCACCGAGGACGTGATCGTGTTCCCCGAGGAGTACATCACCGACGTGGACGGCAATATCCGGTCCCGGCCGTCGAAGGTCGGCATCCCGGCCAAGGCCCGGCTACAGGTTCAGGGCCAGTCCGGCACCAGCGCCAGACGCCAGGACCAAGACAACGAGGGCTTCGAAGGCGAGAAGGTTTACAAGATGCGCTTCGCTCGCGGATTCCCGCACCTGCTCGGCGCTCAGGCCCAGATCGAATGGCGCGGTCAGCGCTGGGTTGTATTCGGAGATCCGAACTACTACACCAATTCGCCGCGGACTGCCCACGTCGACTACACGATCAAGAGGTACTGATGGGCGTCCGGTTGATCGGTGAAAAGGCCATGAATCAGGTCATCTCCCATCTCGACGGAGTGAAGGGTGCTGCCGCTGCCGAGGCCAACGAGATCGGCTCTCGCGCCGAATCGCGGCTGGCGGGCCACCGCCGCTCCGGCCGGGCGAAGGTGACGGTCACCCATGGTGATGTCGACTCGTTCGTGAACCTCGAAGATCCCGCTGCCATGTCGATCGAGTTCGGGCACATGGTCAAGGGCAAGTACGAGACCGAGGAGCCGAAGTACGTGCCGGGGCTCTACATCATCACCGGGGCCGCTGGCCTCACCGGATAGGAGACACGTTGGCGAGCCAGCTCGCCCGTGTCCAGTCCATCGTTCTGCCGATCCTGCGTGCCCATTTCGGCAGCCGGGTGAAGGTCGGGACCTGGGTCGAAGACATCGACTACCGCAAGTTCCCGATGATCAACATTCGCCGCGTTGGCGGCAAGCGCCACCCGACCAAGCCGACCCAGATGGCACACCCGGTCATCGAGATGACGGCATACACCACCGAGGGCCTGGCCGAGACCGAGGCGCTGTACGAGGAAGCCCTAGAGGTCCTCTACGACGCGGTGCGACGGCAGACGATGACGGACGCGGGCTACCTACATTCCATCTTCGAAACAATGGGCGCGACTCAGTTCAGCTCCCTTTTCCAAGATTCCTGGCGAATTCAAGGGCTTATTCAGCTCGGCATTCGCCCCCCAAACTAGTTCAGGAGATTCTCCATGGCCATTAACGACAAGGCCGTATTCACAGCGTCGGGTGGTTACGTCTTCATCGGCCCGGTGGGCACCGCCGCCCCGACTCCGACCGAGCTGACCAACCTCAACCCGGTCACCTTCGGCGCGCAGACTCAAACCATCAAGATCAGTGGGTCGGCGACTGCCGGCTCGTTCACCATCGCCTCCGGCGGCGAAACCACGTCGGCGCTGCCGTACAACGCGACCGCTGCTCAGGTGCAGGCCGCACTGGAGGCGCTTCCGAGCATCGGCACCGGTAACGCCTTCGCAACCGGAGACCTGAAGGACGGCATCAAGGTGTCGTTCATCGGCACCCTCCAGGGCAAGGCGCTTCCCAAACTCGTCGTGGTCGGCACCGGCCTGACCGGCGGCGGCACCATCGACGCGACGATCACCCAGGCCCCGAATGGCTGGTCGAACATCGGCCACACCAGCCGCGAGGAAATGCCCGAGTTCGGTTTCGACGGAGGCGATTCCGAGGTGAAGGGCACCTGGCAGAACGCGCAGCTCCGCGAGGTGACGACCGAAGCCGCAGCCGACTATCTGACCCTTCAGCTGCACCAGTTCGACGCGACCGGTTTCGAGCTGTACTACGGCAAGAACGCCGCGACCACGCCGGGCATCTTCGGTGTCGACGGCGGTAATCCCGCCCCGACCGAGCGCGCTCTCCTGGTCATCATCGTGGATGGTGACGCCAAGGTCGGCTTCTACGCCTCGAAGGCGTCGATCCGCCGCGATGACGCTGTGGCGCTGCCCTCCGACGAGTTCGCCGCTCTGCCGATCAAGGCGACGTTCCTGAAGCACGGTGCCAACCGGCTTTTCGACTGGATCAGTCAGACGCTTTTCGGCTGACCCGAAACTTGACAATGAACGTCTCATTGTCGTGATGACGCGAGGGCGCGGTTTTCCTGGCGGGCCTGCCGCGCCCTTGCTTTCCCTTTTCAGCCCGCCGACCCAAGAAAGGTCTGCCAACCAATGTCCAACTCGTATTCTCTCGATGCCCTGCGTGCCGATATCGAACGCGAATTCGCTCCCATCATCGTGGAGATCGCCGAGGGCAAGTCCGTTGTCCTCCGCAACCTCCTGCGCCTGCCCAAGAAGGACCGTGAAGCGGCCTTCGAGCACATGACTTCGATGGAGAAGCTCGAATCCGAGGAGAGTTCGGTCGAGTCGATGGAGGCCACCGGTGAGCTGGCCCGCGCCATCTTCGCCCTGGTCGCAGATGACAAGCGACTGGGCAAGGTGCTGGTCGACGCACTGACCGATGACCTGGCGCTCACGCTACGGCTGTTCGAGCGCTGGGTGGAGGCGACCCAGCCGGGGGAAGCGCAGCCCTCGCTGGACTGATCGACAAGCACGGCGGGGCTATCGCAGCCGACCTGCTCCATTACTACCGGGTGGATCTCCGGGACCTGTTCGTCCCGGAGTCCCGCCTGACTCCGCGAGCGGTCATCAATCTCATCAAATATCTACCCCTCGGATCGGCGTACTCTGCCGAACTCCGCGGCGGTCCTCATTTCCGTGGCTGGGACGAATCCCGGTATATCGGCGTCGCCACGGTGAACGCCCTCCGCTCGCTACAGCACCTGTACCTGAGCGTGAATTCCAAGAACAAGCCCAAGCCACCGGAGCCCTTCCCGCTGCCGGATTCCAAGAACAAGAAGCGCGATGCGCCGGGCTCTTTCGCGTCCATCGCAAAGGCCCATCTAGCAGCGGCCAAGAAACAATAGGAAGGCAGCTTTATGGCAGGACCGGGCGGCAAGGAAGTCGGCCGCGTATCCGTCCGGGTCGTTCCCGACACCGAGAAGTTCCGCGAAGCTCTGCGCCGCCAGCTGGCGGCCGAGACCAAGGGCCTCGAAGTCGAGATCCCGGTCCGGGCCGACACCAAGAATTTCCGACGACAGATCGAGCAGGCCGCGAAGGGTGCTCGCGGCTCTGCTCGCGTGGACGCAGACACCAGCGGCATCCGCCGCCAAGTCGAAGACGCGACCCGTGGCCTGCGCGGTTCGGTCCGCCTCGATGTGGACCGCGAGTCCTATGCCCGAGCCCTGTCCGCCGTTCGCGCTCTGGGGCGCGGACTCGCGGGCCTTGGCCATGTGGGACAGGGCGGCCTGCGCGCCATGAGCCGTACGGTGGTCCGCACCAACGAGGCTATGCACAGCAGCCTTGACCGGATGAGCGACGGCATCCGCCGCCACCGCAACGAGGTATGGGACCTCACCAACAAGTACCGCAGGATGCTGCCGACGATCGGCCGACTGCGGGCCACGATGTACGCCTACGACGACATCCTCCGCCGGGCGGGGCGTTCGGCTCGTCAGTTCGGTGAGGATTCGGTCCGCAACCTGCGGGACCTGCCGAACGCGGCTCGTCGCGGCGCGCAGTCGATGCGCGACTTGGGCTCGGCTATTGATGAACAGGCCCGGTATTTCCGCGAGCGCGACCGGGACCTGAGTCGGTTCCGATCCCGCATGATGGCGATCAAGTCCGCCCTTCGAGACACCGTGGGCGAGGCGTCCGGCCTGAACCGGGTAGCCGATGCCATCCGCCAGATGTCCAACAGAGACGGCGATACCAGCTTCCTGGACCGTGCCCGCGCCGCGCTGCGTGGCCTGCGTCAGGAGTCGCAGGCGGCTGATCGGGGCGCCTCGGATTCCGAGAAGAATGTCGATCGCACGATCACCTACGCGGGCCGGAAGTTCCTGGGCCTGAGCCGTATTGGCTGGATCGTCACCGCCGTGTTCCTCGCGGCTGCGCCCGCGATCGGCATTGTGTCCGGCTTGCTGTCGGGCCTGCCGTCGCTGCTCGCGGCGGCCGGAATCGCGGCTGGCGCTTTGTATCTGGGCTTCGACGGCATCAAGAAGGCCGCCTCGCAGCTGGGTCCGGCGTTCAACGAGATGAAGGCGGCCGTGTCCGGCGTCTTCGAGCAGCGGATGACGCCGATGTTCGCCCAGCTCCAGACGCTGATGCCGATGCTGACCGAGGGCATGAAGGGCGTGGCCTCCGGTCTGTCGGACATGTTCCAGGGCGTCTTCGACGCGATCACCACCGGCCAGGGTCCGGCCCAGATCCAGACCATGCTGGCCGGGACGGCATCGCTGTTCAGCTCCCTCCAGGTGCCGATGCAGCAGATCACCCAGGGGTTCCTGACGCTCTCCGCGGCCGGTGCCCAGTCGTTCGGACATCTGAGCGGCTCCATCGGGCTGTTCGCCACCAAGTTCAACGAAATGACCGCCCGCCTAACGGCTTTCGGCGGCAACAGCATCTTCGACGGCGCTATGGAGGGTCTGTCACAGACCGTCGATGGCGTCCTAGAGCTGTTCGGCCGGCTGTGGGAGGCCGGGGCATTGGCGCAGGCCAAGCTGGGCGCACCGCTTCAGAACATGTTCAGCGGCGTCGCTGACCTGCTCGTTTCCCTGATGCCCGCCCTGACCTCGCTGTCGGTGGTCGTGGCCAACGTGATCGGTGAACTGGGCTCGTCCCTGGCCCCCATCATCACCGCCCTGACTCCCGCTTTTCAGTCGTTCGCAAACATCGTGCAATCGCTGCTGCTGCCTGCGATTCAGATCCTGGGCCAGGTCTTGACCCCCATCGCCGAGATCCTGGGAACGATCTTGGTTCAGGCGTTCGCCGCCCTGCAACCGGTCATACCGCCCCTGGTCGATGCATTCTCACAGGTCGCGTCGATTTTGGGCGGGTTGCTGCTACAGGTTCTGCAACAGCTTCAGCCGTTCATCCCGCCCCTGGTCACGGCTTTTGTCCAGATCCTTCAGGCCCTGCTCCCGCTGGTCCCGCTGTTCGTACAGCTGGCCGTCACCGCGATTCAGCCCCTGATCGATGCCCTGCCTGAGCTAATGCCCAGCATCGTCAAGCTGGCCGAGTCGTTCGCTGAGCTAGCAGTCGCTTTGGCACCGATCATCGGCTTCGTTGCCCAGATCATGGCCAAGTTCGCCGAGTTCGGGGCGTCTGTGCTGGCCGCGGTGGTCCCCGTGATTGCCGAGATCATCAGCCAGTTCGCCAATCTGGTCTCCGGCATCGCCGGGTTCATCGGCGACGTGATCGAGATCGGCAAGAAGTTCCCGACCGATTTCAAGGGTGCCCTGGGTGACCTGGGCTCGCTGCTGCTGGAATCCGGAAAGGCCCTGATCCAGGGCTTCATTGACGGCATCAAGGCCATGCTGGGCAAGGTCAAGGACGCGGCGAGTTCGATCGTCTCGGCCGCCCGAGACTTCTTCCCGTTCTCCCCGGCGAAGGAAGGCCCCTTCTCCGGTCAAGGCTGGGTGCTCTACTCCGGCCAGTCGATCGGCGAGGCATTCGCCGAGGGCATGACCGACCAGCAGAAGTCCGTGGTCAACGCGGCCAAGAGCATTATGCAGGCCGCCAAGGATGTCTTCGGCGACACGGCGCAGATGGGCATCGTGATCATGGTCGGCCAGTTCAAGGACGCGATCGGCGAAGTCGCCGACTCGGCCAAGGACGCCAAGGCCACCGTCGCGGACAACTTGTCCGACACCACGGCGAACGTCACCAAGTCGACCAAGGCCGCGAACAAGGACACCAAGTCCTCGATCGCAAAGGTGGACGACGCGACCAAGCAGCGGATGGACGAGCTGGAACTCCAGGCCACCGAGCTGGACGACCTGGCCAGTCTGATCGAAGCCGACGCCAAGCGCACCAAGAGCAAGACCAACAAGGCTGCTCTGGAGAAGCGTGCCGACGACCTGCGCGAACAGGCCGACATTCTCAAGCAAGAGGCGAAAAAGCTTGAGTACCAGGCGAAGTACGGCAAGCCGTACGAGTCGATCGTGGACGCCGCAGGCGGCATGGGCGACGAGATGCAGGACCAGGGCCTGACGGTCATGCAGCGGCTCCAGAAGGGCATGAAGAACGGCCTGCCGGGCGTGCTCAACGCGGTCAAGAACATGGCCAACGACATGGGCAAGGTCTTCGGCATCGAGGACGTCTCCGGCACTTGGGAGCAGTCCATGAAGGACGCCAAGCTCGACACCCTCCCCGAGGACTTCGCCAAGGAAACCAAGAATCAGTTCGTCTCCGATCTCGGATTCGGCAGTGGTTCCGGATTCCTTCCGCAGCTCATTGAACAGGGCACCACTCAGTACAACTACTACATCTCCGACTTCGAAGCAGCCAAGCAGGATGAACGCAATCAGCAGGCTCGGAAGTCGTTGCAGTACACGAGGTAATCCACTTGCAGACAATCGTTGAACTCATTGGAGTCAACGGTGAGGTCTTCACGCTCGCTGGGCCTAACGCAGGCGACCGGGGGGTTTATCTGGCTACCGGCCTGACCGGTATCTACGACCCCCCGGTTCGCACCGTTTACGAGGAGCCCGCGAATATCCCCGGCGCACGCTATCTGGCTCACCGCATTCTGCGGCGAGACATCGTTTTCGGCGTGCACATCCTGAACGACGACCGCAACGGCGGCCCGAATTCCTGGATGTCGCGGGATTCGGAATGGCGCAAGGCGTGGAGCTACACCGAGGACTGCCAGCTGATCGTCACCACCGCCGACGATCGGCGCACCCTGTATTTGCGCCTCGGTGAACAGCCGGATATTTCGCTGATCACCGATCCGAACGAGAGAACCATCCACCAGGCCGTCATGACCTGCATCGCCGGTGACCCGTTCTGGTACGGCGAAGAAGAGGTTTACGAATTCGTTCTGGACAAGGACACCACGGGAATCCCGTTGATCAAGGACGGGAATATCAACCCGGCCGCGGTGACCTATGAGTTCGAGATCCCGGACCTGAATCCCACCGATCAGCCCCTTTGGCCCGTGTGGGTCGTATCGGCCCCCGGCCGGGTCGTCCTGCCGGACTTCTCGTGGGAAGACGACGAACTGGCCAACCGCCGCATCGTCATGCCGTCCCTGCTGGCCGGTGAAGACATCACTGTCGATGTCGACCCCCGCCGGCCCCAGGTCACCAGCGACAACAACGCGCAGGTCTGGGCACGAATGAACGGCGTCCGGTTCCGGCACTTCGTCCGTCCGTATACGGGCAGTGTCAAGCTGCCGGTGACGATTGCCCAGGCGCCTGCGGGCGCGAAGATCCAGCTGCGTCTGGCTCGTCCGTGGTCTCGCCCCTGGGGGCTGTGGTGACGTCCACGATTGTCGACCTGAACAAGGTCTACACCCGCGCACGAGCCAAGCACCGCCGATGGGAACGGGAGCGCATTCAGCGTCCGCTGATTCGCATCTGGGATGGCGACATGCGCCTTTACGGCGAAGTCGTCGGCGAGCTGTCGCACACGTTCGAGTTCATCGAGAACGACGCAGGCACCGCCGCTATCCGACTGCCAATAGCCCATTACATCGCCGTGTGGATCGCTAATCACAAGGGCCGCCAAAAGCGCAATGTGATGGTGACCTTCGATAAGCAGGGCGCACGTTGGTCCGGCTCCATGGTGCGGTTCAACGTCGTGAAAGAGAAGGACGGCACGCGGTATCTCGAAGCCACCTTCATTCACGATTTCGCCCACCTCTCGCACATCCGTGTGTTCAGTAACCCCTGGCTCCCCCCGGAGGTGCAGTTTCCAAAGGCGTGGCTTTTGGCAGGCCCCTCCCTCTGGGTCGTTTCCTTCACGATTTTTGCCCAAATCATGCGTAAGGAAATGTCGCTCTGGCAGATCAGCGATGATCCGCTCAATCCGAAGACATGGCTGAACCTGGATATGGCGAATTGGACAATGGCCGTCGCGCCATTGCCGTATGCGATCGACACATCGGTGTGGACGATTGTGTATTCGCGATTCGGTTCGCTGTTCGATGCCATCAAGAAGACGCTGGAAGACGGTCAGATCCATATCGACGCCCGCCGGTACCTTGATGGCGATCCGCCCCCGTGGCCGGGTGCCCGGCTCAAGCACGGGTGCCTGGTGTTTTCGGTACAGGACAAGTCGGCGTGGAACACCGGCACGGCGTTCGAGGGCAACCTCATCGACGGGTTCACCCACATGTTCACCCACTTCGATGACCAGGGCCTGGTGGAAGGCCAGGACATCCTCCCCAATCCGAACACCCCGGACGAGTACTACAAGCCCGACTTCCGGGGCACGGTGGCCAAGGCCCCGTGGGTGATCTTCGAGGAGTCCACCTACACCGGTATCGAGTCGAGTAACTGGGAGTACACCGAAGCCACCGAAGTCCAGGTGGTTGCCGGTGGCCACTCGGCCCCGTATGTGAACGAGGGGATCTCCGCGGCGATCATCGGCGTGGCCGGGTTCCTCGGGTCTCTACTGGGTGCCCAGTCGCAGCTTGGCCCGGCAGTTGATGCCGTGCTCAAGCCCCTCTACGAGGACGTTTTCGCCGCTTTTCAGGCCAACAAGGATGTCAAGCGAGCCCAAGATCTCGGCTTCACACACTTCTACGAAGGCTGGGCCGAGGGCAGCGACAAGGCATACACCTTGGGCTCCGTCGTGGCCATGCGAAAGCACTTCTGGGACACACGCCGAAAGATTGCTGTCACCGTCAAACTCGCCGATGCGATGCCCTACAGGCTGGGTGCTCCCGGCTACGGGGACTGCTGGCTGGGTGACCGGGTGGGCGTGAGCGTGCTCGGGATGCCCAAGCACCTGATCTACGTCGAGCGCATCAATCGCATCTCCTGGTCCTTCGACAAGGACGGCCCGTCCGGGTGGGAGTTCGACGTCGGCCAGCGCGAAGCGTCCGATCCGCTGCTGTCGCTGTATGAGAACGTCCGCACCCTCGGGTCCGGACTACAAGCACTAGGAGTTGTATGAGCATCCCCGTCCAGGCGGGGTGCGATCCAGACAATCCCGAGGAGTTCGCCCTGTGGGCACTCCTGCATCTGCCGAGGACCGGCGTCCCGATGCTCATGCATCCGTCGGTCCTCCGGGATTGGTCTAAGCACTTGTGGGACTTGGGATTCCGACACAACCCGGAACTACAGACCAAGAAGCTGCAACGCCCCATCGCGGGCAAGCAGTCCCCCTTCAACGGTTCCACTCAGTGGGTCGACATCGACACCGAGGAACCCCCGCTACGCGCTATCCCCGATATCGCCAGCCTCACCCCCGAAGAGAACGCGGCGATGCTCGCCCAATACGAGCGCGCCGGAATGATCCCCGCCCCCTCCGACGAACGAGACGGGGCGTTCTCCCTCACGTAAGGAACTTGACAATGACCAACCGCATCCCTGCACCGGCAGCTGTCCGCGCCCTCATCCTCGCAGGTATCGGCGTCGCCACCACCGTGGTCGGCCACGCGATCGACACCTCGTGGGTCGAGCCGGCACTTGGCGTCTACGCCGCACTGATCCCCGCCATCGCCTACCTGGTGAAGTCCCCGCTTACCGGCGGTGACGACACCCAGGGCGAGTGAGCCTGCCCGAAATCCTCGAACAGGTTGGTGTGATCGCTGGCTCCGGCGCGCTCGGAGCTGGCGTCACCGGGTGGATCAACCGGCGCAAGAACCGCGCCGAGTCCACTCAAATCGACGCGGAGGCCGCCAAGATCATCGCCGATACGGCTGTGGTCCTGGTAGCCCCTCTGCGCTCTCAGGTGGAGGCGCTGACCTCACGGGTGGCCGTGCTGGAGACAGAGAACCGCCAGACCAAGAACCTGCTGCGCATTGCACTCGACCACATCGAGGAACTCCACGACTGGATCAAGTCCCATTTGCCCGGCGCTACCCCTCCGGGGCGGCCGGATTCGCTACCGAGTCAGGAAAGCCTGTAAATGACAGCCCCCAACGGATTCGTACCCGATGGCGCGTACGTCGTGACGTCCAAGTACGGCCAGGACATCAACAAAGACGCCGTGATGGGAATGGTGACCGGCGGGGCACGCACCAAGTACAACGCCGCAGCTGGCCAGTGGGGCGGCGAGTTCGACAAGCTCGCTGCCCTGGCCGAGAAGGTGAAGGACGGCCAGCGCGAAATGAAAGACCGGCTGGACCTCCTCGAAGGTGTCAGCGGATACATGTCGCTGTTCATGGGCAACAACTGGAAGATCACCGGCCGCAAAGACTGCCTTCTCCCGTTCGATCAGCAGCTCGGCCCCGCCAAGGGCGTCGAGATGTACCAGGGCGGAGTCAAGTTCCTGTCCAAGGGTCTTTGGCGGGCTGACACCCACGTCACTTGGGGCCAGGCGCCTTCCGGCTGGTTCTCTGGCGGCCCGGTCAACGCCACCGTAACTCTCGCTGTCTACCGAATCACCGGCGGCGAGAAGGTCCTCTACACCGCGCACGCTTTCGACTTGGTGATCACCACCCAAGGCCCCGAAACCGCCGCCTTCTCCCATACATTCGTCATCCCGGCCGACAACGCCTACTCCGCAGAGGTCGCCGTCTACCACCAGAAGGACGACACAGCCACCATCTTCGGCGGCACACTGCGCTCGTCGTTCAGCGTGAACCGCTGGGACGTCGGCACCGAGAACGCCGTCGTCAAGCCCACCGTTCCGGACGGAGGCACCCTCGGATGACCGCGCCGAACCACCAGACCCCTGACGGCGCATTCGAGATCGGCGACAAGTTCGGCCAGGGCATCGGCAAAGACGCGGTGAAGCCGCTCATCGACGGCAAAGCCCGAGACATGCTGTGGGAAGCCGCCAAGGGCATCTTCCGCCACCGCGAAAAGGTAGGGGCCACCGCCGCGGAGCACTACGACGGACAGAACGCCATGCGAATGCGTATGGACTTGCTCCGTGACGCTTCCGGATACGGCTCCGCCTTCATGGGCAAGAACTGGGACGTCCCGGCCGCGAAGTGGGTGGTCATGCCCTTCGATACCGGCCTCGGACCAGCGAAGGGTGTAGCGGTCCAGGACGGCCGACTTGTCCTCAAGAAGGGCGGCCTGTGGCGCGTCGACTTCCACGGCGCTGCCTCCGGCTACACCACGAGCACGACCATGACCTACTACCCGCCAGTCGGCGGTATGCCGGGCCGCTGGGTGACCACGACCGAGCACACCGGTATCAAGCCCGTCTACGTGATCGAGGTCGTGGGGCCGGACGGCAAGATCTTCTCCTCGCGCCGATACGAGTCACTGGCCAACCTGTCGCTGGTCGCCAACGGCTGGTTCAACCCGGCCAACAACTTCCCGCTCAGTGCAGCGTTCTCACACACGTTCGTACTACCGGAGATGCCCCCCGAGACCGACCCGAAGGCATCCGAGTCCTGGTACAGGGTCCACGTCGCCATGAAGTACGACCTGATCCCCGCCGGGTCGATCGTGTCCGGACAGTGCAAGCTCGTCGGCGGCACGCAGCGGACGGCGCTGATCGCGTCCCGGTGGTCGCGCGATGCGGTGAACCTGACCGATAAGGCCGAAGTTCCTGACGGCGGCATCTTGGGATGACACATGACAGAGCGCCACCATTGCGACCACTTGGTCTGTCACGATTTCGTTGCAGATTCTGATTGCCAATCCGGACCAGATGCTCTATAATAACGCGAATTTCGTCATGCGGTAGACGGATAGATGCTTTTATGACACGTCCTGCCAGCGGCAATCTCCGCAATCACCTTCGCTGCAACCTTTTCCCGAGCGCGAGCGCACACTTGCGACCAACAGCGGGGCGTGTAGAATTCACGTACGGGCAGCTCCCTGGTTGAGCCATGCCCATTTTCGGCTCATAGTGGCCGCATCCCCGCCGTTTCACGGCACCCCAGAGGAAGCGACCCCAGCCGTGGCAGTTCACGAATACACCGAGCCCGTCCTGTACGCCGCCAGCGGCGGAGCATTGTTGACCGCCATAACCCGGATCTCGATCGCCTATATGGCGTTCCGGAAGGACGGCATCGACGCCAAGCATCGCAAAGAGATCATCGACGGACTGTCGCGGTTGTTCAAATGGCGCAGGCCCTGATGCCCGCTAGGGTGATCCTATGTCCGATCCCGAGATCGAACGCCTCCGGCTGGAGATCGCGGAAGAGAAGCTGAGTGAACTCCGTTCGGACCGGAAAGAGATCCTTTCGGACCTGGACGCGGCCGAGACGCCGGAAGAGATTGCCTTCGCAGAGAAGCAACTCGAAGGTATCGACCAGGCAATCGGCGAGGTGCTGGACCGACTCGGCCAACTTCGAAAGCGCCCACCAAAGGCGCCACCGCCTGCATCCGGCCGGCTGTTCTAAGATCACAGCGCCCCCTCCCTGTTAAGCCCAGGGAGGGGGTTTTGCTGTATCTACGCGGTCATCCGTGCCCTCAAGTCGGCCGGAACATTCAGGTCCCAGGCCCAGATACCCTTCTCGTTCTCACCTTGCCCCTTGGAGCGGAGCTGCACCCGGCAGGTGACCCCGTACTTCAGAAGTAGCTGCCGCCGATTCTCCGGCGTATGCGCTTCCTCCCAGGCTTGCGCGTAGGTCCGGCCCGTCTCCTTATACTCGTAGCCGCCCTTCCTCACAGGAAGCTGTTCCAAAGCCTCGATCCGCGTGTCGAGGGACTCCAGCTGCCGAGCCAATGTCGCTTTCATGGTCTTGGACTTCGCAGTCGTCAGCATGTTGCTGAGATCCTTCACAGCCTCTCGCGCCTCTTCCAGCTCCGCTGTGTGGTCGCTGGCCCGAATCCAGGTGCGAGTCATCTCCAGCTCGCCGCCGACGTCTTCGAGGAAGCTCTCTTCGAGCATCTTCTCTACCTCGTCCGCATACATCATCGTCTTGGACGGGCACCCCTTCTCCCGGCAGTGGTAGTAGCGGTAGACCAGCGTGCCGTAGTCACGGTTCATGACCCTGTGCGCGAGCTGCGAGCCGCAGTCGTAGCAGAACGCCACACCGAGCATCGGACTCGTCTTCCGAGTCCGGGCGGGGCCGGTCCGGCGCGCTTCGATAGCGGCCTGCACTCGGTCGAACTTCTCTTTGCTCATTACAGGCTCGCTGTAGAGGAGCGGCATCCCGTCGTCGTCCCGGACGGTTTCCTGCTGGAATGTCACATGCCCTAGCAGTGCCTTGTTCTGCATCAGGAAGCGAATCCCGTTGGCGTGCCATTTCCCACCGCGATTAGGAAGGCCCCGTAGCGTCCGGAAATGCTCCAGCGGAGACAGGACTCCGCGGTCGTTTAGATCGTCCGCAATCCAGTCGGCGGACCGTCCGTCTAGATACAGGTCGGCAATCTCGTCAATAACCTTGGCAGCTTCCTCGTCCACGGCGAGAACCCAGCCCACCTCGGTCTGGACCGGCAAGTGGCCATAAGCCACGCGACCGCCTCCCCAGCGGCCGATCTCGCGCAGCTTTTTACGGCTTGAGCGCGTGCGTTCGGCAATCGCTTCCAGTTCGCCTTCAGCGACGCCCGCAATAACGTTGGCAATAAGTCGCCCAACCCACGTGGACAAATCAATGTTGTCCGAAACACAAACTAGTACTTTGTTGTTCTCCTGAAGCCACCCGAAAAGCTGATTGAGTAGAATGACACGGCGGCTAACCCGGTCGAGCTTCCACGAGCAGATGATGTCCCACTCATCCTTGCGGTCCTCCGTGAGCCATGGCCCCAACTCGGGGGCCTCGAAGGGGCTGACCGATCCCGACACATCAACATCCTCGGCCCAGCCGATGAGGATGTTTTCGTTCGCCTTGACCCAGGCTTCGATGATCTCCTTCTGGCGCTCAACACTGGTGGACTCGTCGGTGTTGCGGGATAGTCGAACCCGCCCAATAACTCTCTGACCTGGCATGATGCGAATATACCAAACGACCAGTTTGGCTGCCTGTTCTGCATCGACATGCACACCACCGAGGCCCGCAAGGCGGGCGAGACCGAACAGCGGATCTACCACCTGAACGCGTGGCGGGAGTCCGAGCTGTTCACCGACGCCGAGCGCGCCGCCCTCGAATACGCCGAGGCCGCGACCCGCCTGGGCGCGCACGGTGTGAGCGATGAGATCTGGGCGGGCGTCGAGAAGCACTTCGACGAGGGCGAGCGCGGCGGCCTGGTCGCCATCACCGCGCAGATCAATCTGTGGAACCGCCTGGGCGTCCCGCTGCGCCTGCAGCCCGGCGGCTACTGAGATTCGGGCACGGGACCGGCACGGTGCGGCCGGTCCCGTCCGGCGCGCGTAACTTGCTGCCGGGCCCTCGCTTACGGCATCTTTACACCAGGTGTGCCGGGAAGTCTGGTCGGCGGTGGAACCCTGACCTGGGTTCGCCACGAACCGACCTGGGAGTTTCTGTTGCGCGGCCCGAATTCGATCTTGACGTATTCTGCTCCCGTGACAGCCGGGTGCAGCGTCGTATCCTGCGAGTATGCATGCCGCGCAGATGGCCGAGGACTATCCGGTAATCGATTTGGACTCCGATGCGATGGCCGCGGCCAGGCTGCTGGCGAATCATCGGCTACCGGGAATTCTGGTCACCGACGCCGACGGCTCGCCGTGCGCGGTGCTGCCCGCCTCCACCGTGGTGCTGTTCATCGTGCCCAAATACGTCCAGGACGATCCCTCGCTGGCCGGGGTGCTCAACGAGACCATGTGCTCGCAGGTGGCGAATCGGCTGCGCGGCAAGAAGGTCCGCGATGTGATCCCGGAGCGGCTGAGCCGGCTGCCCGCCGCGAACGGCGACGACAATATGATCGAGGTGGCCGCGCTCATGGCCCGTTACAAGACGCCGCTGGTCGCCGTCATGGACGGCAAGAAGCTGCTCGGGGTGATCACGGCCTCACGGTTGCTGGAAGTGGCGCTGCACAACTGAGCCCGCCGGGGCGGTCGCGATGACCGTCATTGCCGTGGTGGTCTTCGCCGTCGCCTACGTCCTGATCGCCTCGGAGCGCGTGCACAAGACCACGGCCGCCCTCTGCGGCGCGGGCGTCGTTGTCGCACTGGGCATTGCCAGCGCCGACGATGTGTTCTACTCGCACGAGACCGGCATCGACTGGGACGTCGTCTTCCTGCTGCTCGGCATGATGATCATCGTCGGCGTGCTGCGGCAGACCGGCATCTTCGAATTCGCCGCGGTGTGGGCGGCCAAGCGCGCCAAGGGATCCGGGCTGCGCGTCATGATCCTGCTGACGCTCATCACCGCCGGCGCGTCCGGATTCCTGGACAATGTGACCACCGTGCTGCTCATCGCGCCGGTGACGCTGCTGGTGTGCGAACGCCTCGACGTGCCGCCCACCCCGTACCTGATCGCCGAGGTGCTGGCCTCCAATATCGGCGGCGCGGCGACCATTGTCGGCGATCCGCCCAACATCATCATCGCCAGCCGGGCGAACATCTCGTTCAACACCTTCCTGTGGCATATGACGCCCATCGTGCTCATCGCGCTGGTGGTCTTCACCCTCGCGCTGCCGCGCCTGTTCCGCGGCGCCTTCGACGTCGATCCGGCGCGGGTCGCCGACATCATGCAGTTGAACGAGCGCGAGGCCATTCGCGATCCGAAACTGCTGATCAAGAGCGGAATCGTGCTGGCCGCGGTATTCGCGGGCTTCCTCGGGCATTCGATATTCCAGCTCGAACCCTCGATCGTGGCCTTGCTCGGCGCGGGTGTGCTGGTGCTGATTTCCGGCCTGCCGCAACGCGATTACCTCTCGGCGGTGGAATGGGAAACGCTGCTATTCTTCGCCGGTCTGTTCGTGATGATCGGTGCATTGGTGAAAACCGGCGTCATCGGCCGGCTGGCGAAATACGCCACCGAAGTCACCGGCGGAAATGCGCTCGCAGCAACCATGCTGATCCTGCTGGTTTCGGCCCTGTTGTCGGGCATCATCGACAATATCCCCTACGTCGCGACCATGAGCCCACTGGTGGCCGACCTGGTGGAATCCATGGACCACCAGGCGCAGGCCGGTGCGCTGTGGTGGGCGCTGGCCATTGGGGCGGATTTCGGCGGCAATCTCACAGCAGTCGGCGCCAGCGCGAATGTGGTGATGCTCGGTATCGCCAAGCGTTCCGACCATCCCATCTCGTTCTGGGAATTCACCAGGAAGGGCATCGTGGTGACCGCGCTCACGATCGCGGTGGCGATCCCATATCTGTGGCTGCGGTATTTTGCATTCGCCTGATCAGGACATAGGCCACATTCCGGTCACCCCTGGTGTGGCGATTGGGCGTTTCCGGCAATCGGATACCAGAATGGTCGCCGCCATGGCCATATTCCGCACCGAGCACTCCTCGCCGACCGCACCGGACCGCGACGCCACCGCCGCCCCGGCGCGGCGCTCCGGCTCCGCCTACCGGCTGGACCTGGACGGACTGCGCGGGATCGCCATCGCCCTGGTGGTGATCTTCCACATCTGGTTCGGGCGGGTCTCCGGCGGCGTGGACGTCTTCCTGGTGCTGTCCGGCTTCTTCTTCACCGGCATGCTGCTGCGCCGGTCGGACGACGGCGCGGTCGGGGTGCTCGCGACCCTGAAGCGCACGCTGCGCCGGCTGCTGCCCGCCATGGTGGTGGTGCTGGCGGCGGTCGTGGTCGCGACGGTGGCGCTGCTCCCGCACACCCGCTGGTCCGATATCGCGGCCCAGACGCTGGCTTCGCTGTTCTACTTCCAGAACTGGTATCTGGCGCTGTCCTGGTCGGACTATCTGGCGGCCGATCCGTCGGTGAGCCCGCTGCAGCACCTGTGGTCGATGTCGGTGCAGGGCCAGTGCTATCTGGGCCTGCTGGTGATCATCGCGGCCATGGCCTGGCTGAACCGGACCGGGCGGGAGACGCTCACGCGCTTCGCGCCCGTGCCGGTGCTGCTGCGCGCCAATCGGGTGCTGCGCCGGGCCGGGCGGCCCGACACCCTGCGGATCGTGCTCGCCGCGGTGTTCGGCGCGGCTGCGCTCGTCTCGTTCTGCTATGCGGCCCACGGCGTTTCGACCCAGCAGGGCTGGAACTACTACGACACCTTCGCGCGCGCCTGGGAACCCCTCACCGGTGCGCTGCTGGCCCTCGCGGCGCCACTGGTGCGGCTGCCGCGGCCGCTGCGGGAAGCCTGCGCCTGGTTCGGCATTGCCGCCATCGTGGCGTGCGGCTGGCTGGTCAACGGCTCCGCGCAGTTCCCGGGACCGGCGGCGCTGCTACCCGTGCTGGCGACGGCGGCGCTCATCCTCGCGGGTACGGGCCTGCGCACCGCGGATCAGCCCGCGGTCAACCGCGTGCTGGCGGCCGCGCCGATCGTGCAGCTGGGCGCGTTCGCCTACGCCCTCTACCTGTGGCACTGGCCGATTCTCATCTTCTACCTGGGTGAACGACACGAGCGCAGCGCCGGGCCGCTCGGCGGTCTCGCCGTCATCCTCGCCTCGTTCGTGCTCGCCTATGCCACGCACCGCTGGATCGAGGAGCCGCTGCGCCTGCGCGCCCGGCCGACCGTCGCCGTCCGCCCGCGCGTGCTGATCGGCACCGCCGTCACCACCATCGGCGTCCTGGTGCTCGCTTCCACCCTGACCTGGCAGTGGACCAATGGCGCCAAGGCGCACGCCGTCGGTCAGCTGGATCCGGCGAAATACCCTGGCGCGCTGGCCCTCACCGAGGGCGCCTTGGTGCCGCGCGCCCAGATGCGCCCCACCATCGAGGAAGCCCCGGCCGATGTCGCCTATCCCACCCGCGACGGCTGCATCTCCGACTTCGACACCCGCTCGGTCATCACCTGCACCTACGGCGACGCCAATTCCCCGCACACCGTGGCCGTGGTCGGCAATTCCCATGCCGAGCACTGGGTTCCGGCGCTGCTGGTGCTCGCCGAGCAGTACGGGTTCCGGCTCACCATCTATTTGAAGATGGGCTGCCCGCTCACCGTGGCCGAGGAGCCCATGTACAAGGGCCAGCGCAATCCGGACTGCCGCGACTGGTCGCGCGAGGTGATCGACCGGCTCGGCGAGGATCGCCCGGATTTCGTCTTCACCACCGGCACCCGCCCCGCCGACAGCGGCGGCGACGAGACCCCGCAGGACTATCTGGACGTGTGGTCGGAGCTGTCCGATCGCGGCCTGGAGGTGCTCGCCATCCGCGATACGCCGTGGTTGCGCCGCAATGGCATTCGCTATCGCGCCATCGACTGCCTGGCGGCGGGCGGTGACCGCCTCAGCTGCGGTATGCAGCGCCCGGACGCCCTGTCCCCGACCAACCCGGCGGCCGATCCCGCCACCGACTTCCCCCGCGTGCACACCCTCGATCTCAACGACGCGGTCTGCGAGCCGGAGGTGTGCGCGGTGGTGGAGGGCAATATCCTCATCTACCACGACGAGCATCACCTCACCGCGAGCTACGCGCGTTCGCTCGCACCGGAACTCGGCCGCCAGTTGCAGCCGCTGCTCGGCTGGTGGTGAGGTCGCGGGCCCGGTAGCGCGCGGGTGAACTGTTGCCGAAATGCTCGGGCGACGGCGGTGTGCTACTGATCAACGGTCCGACAATGCAGTCGTACCAGACGATTCGGGGGTTCGGTGTTCGGCGTTTCCATCGAGATCGTGCTCGCGCTCATCGGTATCGCGGTGCCGCTCATCGCTTTCGTCTGGGAGTTCGTGCTCGTCGGACGGAAACGGCTGGGCTACCGGGTGCAGATGGACACCCCGGTCACCGGCCGGATCGCGGACCCCACCGATCTGGTCGACGTGCTGCCGGGCGTGCTGGGCAAGCTGACCGCGCCCGCCGAGGACGGCGACGCACCGGCGTTGCACGACTTGTCGATCGTGCTGATCCGGATCGAGAACAACGGCGCGACCGCCATCGACACCCGCGACTACGCGGTACCCGATGAGCAGCACATCGGCATGCACCTGCATTTCGAGGACCGCCGCATCATCGGTATGGCGGTGACCGAGTTCAGCCCGCGCGGCCTGGGCGACAGTCTGCGGCCGGGCACCGGGATCGGCGCGCACGAGGAGACCGCCGACGGCAAGCGGATCGGGGTCATCGATCTGCCGAAGGTGCCGATGAACCGCGGCGACCACTACAAGATTCTCGCGCTCTTCCAGCGCACCACCGGATCCGGCAAATACGAGCCGCCGACGGTGGAAGGCGGGCTGAAGGGCGGCCGGGTCATCGAGACCCGCAGCCGCACCGGATTGTCGCCGAAACTGCTGGCGCTCATCGGTTTCCTGGTGGTGGTGATCACGGTCCAGTTCACCGTCGCGCTGGTCACCGACAAGCCGGTCGCCGCCGATTGCGCCACCGGCACATTGACGCTGGTCGGCTCGACGGCCTTCGAATCGGTCATGAACGAGGCCGCGCGCGCCTACGAGAAACGTTGTGCCGGAGCCGAAATCGACACCGCCTTCGACAGCAGTGAGAGCGGTCTGGACCGGGTCGACAAGGATGGCGCGGGCAATCCGGGCCTGCTGGCCATTACCGACGGTCCGAAGACCGTGGCCTTCCCCAATCCGGATCTGCTGCCCCGGCCGCTGGCCATGTCGCTGTTCACCATGATCGTCCACCCCGGTGTCACAGTCGCCGATCTCACCGCGCAGCAGATCCGGGACCTGTACGCCGGCCGCGTGGCCAACTGGCAGCAGCTCGGCGGCCCGGATCTGCCGGTGCGCGTGGTGGATCGGATCGTCGGCTCCGGGACCCGCGAGACCTTCCGCGGCCGGATTCTCGGCGACGAACAGCCCCCTGCGCCGTCCGCCACCTGCCGCACCGTCCAGACCACCGATCCGCCGGGTCCGGCCTTCTGCGCGGTCGGGTCGACCAAGGACATGCTGGACACCGTGGCGGGCCTGCCCGGCGCCATCGGCTACAGCGAATCCGCCGATGCGGCAAAGGCTTCCGGTATCACGCCGGTATCGATCGCGGGCGTCGCCGCCAAGCGTGAGCAGGCCCTCGCCGGCGCCTATCCGTTCTGGAATGTGGAGTACGCCTACAGCAATGGCGAACTCCCCGCGGATTCGCCGGCCGCGGCGTTCCTGCGGTTCCTCACGGACGGCGCCGGCAAGGACATCCTGCGTTCGGCCGGCAATACGCCCTGCACCGAACTGCCCGATCCGGCCAGTTGCAGTCCGGTGCGCTGATCAGCCGCCCGAGCTGATCAGCCCTTGAACGGGTACTTGCCGTCGAGGTCGAGGTTCAGCTCGACCACGTTCACCCGGGGCGCGCCGAGGAAGCCGAGGGTGCGGCCGTCGGTGTGCGCCTCGACCAGCGCCTCGACGTCGTCCTGGGAGATATTGCGCTCCTTGGCGACTCGCGCCACCTGGATGGCCGCGTACTCCGGGGAGATGTGCGGGTCCAAGCCCGAGCCGCTGGCGGTGACGGCGTCGGCGGGCACCTGCGAGATATCGGGCGCGTGGCCGCGGATCGGGATGATCCGCCCGGCCGAGTAGTCCTCGCCCGCGGTGGCGCATTCGACCTTGACGCCCTTGTATTCGGGCAGGAAGGTCTCGGAGCTCACCGAGCAGAACTCGTTGACGCTGACCACCTTGGTCGGATGGTCGACCTCGCCATCGGCCTCGCGCGGGCCCATGACCGACAGCACCGCGCCCACCCCGCCGGGGGTGCAGAACGGGCGGGCGCCGTCGACGCCGTCGAGTTCACCGATGGCCTTGGAGCGCGCGCAGACCGTGGTCAGCAGGTTGGGCTCGTCGGGGCTGGAGTCCACGATCTGCTCGGGTCCCAGGTTGCTGGCCGAGGTGGACAGCGGGTCGTAGCCGTCGCCCGCCGCGGACGGGCGGCTCTGGAAGTACTGGACAAGCGGGTTGCCATCGGCGTCGGTGAAGGACTGCCCGATGAGGCTGGAGCCCACCGTCTTTCCGTTCACCTCGAGCAGCGAGCCGTCGGCCTTGTCCTTCAGGCCCGGAATCTGGGCCGCCGCGAAAATCGCCAGCGGATAGACGATTCCGGTGATCATCGTGAGCGCCAGCAGCGCACGCAGCGCGGCGATGTGTTGCCGGATCCAAGTTGACATGCGCATTTCAGGACATCCCGGGGAGGAATTGGATAAGGAGGTCGATCAGCTTGATGCCGATGAACGGGGCGATGATGCCGCCCAGGCCGTAGACGGCGAGGTTGCGGCTCAACAGCTTCGAGGCCGCGGCCGGTGTGTACTTGACACCGCGCAGCGCCAGCGGGATCAGCGCCACGATAATGAGGGCGTTGAAGATGACCGCGGACAGGATCGCCGACTGCGGGCTGGACAGCCGCATGATGTTCAGCGCGTCCAGGCCGGGGAACAGGGCCACGAACAGCGCCGGAATGATGGCGAAGTACTTGGCGATGTCATTGGCGATGGAGAAGGTGGTCAGCGCGCCGCGCGTGATGAGCAGCTGCTTGCCGATCTCCACGATCTCGATGAGCTTGGTCGGATCGGAGTCGAGGTCGACCATATTGCCGGCCTCTTTGGCGGCGGAGGTGCCGGTGTTCATGGCCACGCCGACATCGGCCTGCGCGAGCGCGGGCGCGTCATTGGTGCCGTCACCGGTCATGGCGACCAGGCGGCCGCCGTCCTGCTCCCGTTTGATCAGCGCCAGCTTGTCCTCCGGGGTGGCCTCCGCGAGGAAGTCGTCCACACCGGCCTCGTCGGCGATCGCCTTGGCGGTCAACGGATTGTCGCCGGTGATCATGACGGTGCGAATGCCCATGCGGCGCATCTCGTCGAAGCGCTCCCGCATGCCCTCCTTGACGACGTCCTTCAGATGAACGACGCCGAGCAGGCGGGCCTTGCCGTCCTTGATCTCCGCGACCACCAGCGGGGTGCCGCCGGAGGCGGAGATGCCGTCCACGGTCTGACCGACCTCGGCGGGCACCTCGCCGTGGTGCAGCCGGACCCATTCGGTGACGGCGCTGGCCGCGCCCTTGCGCAGCTGATGGCCGTCGGCCAGGTCGACGCCGGACATACGGGTCTGAGCGGTGAATTCCACCCAGGTCGCGCCGACCAGTTCACCGGCGTGCCGCTCGCGCTTGTTGTACGCGGTCTTGGCGTACACCACGATGGAACGGCCCTCGGGGGTCTCGTCGGCGAGGCTGGAAAGCTGTGCGGCGTCGGCGATCTCGTCCTCGGACACGCCCGGCATGGCCACGAAGGCCGAGGCCTGGCGGTTGCCCAGGGTGATGGTGCCGGTCTTGTCCAGCAGCAGGGTGTTCACGTCACCGGCGGCCTCGACGGCGCGACCGGACATGGCCAGCACATTGCGCTGCACCAGGCGGTCCATGCCGGCGATGCCGATGGCCGACAGCAGCGCGCCGATGGTGGTCGGAATGAGGCAGACCAGCAGGGACACCATGACGATGCCGCTGATGCCGTCATTGGTGAGCGCGATGGAATCCGGCACGCCCGGCAGGTTCACCTTGGAGAAGATGGCCAGCGGCTGGAGAGTCGCGACCGCGAACACGAAGATGATGGTGAGCGCGGCGAGCAGGATATTGAGCGCGACCTCGTTCGGCGTCTTCTGCCGCGAGGCGCCCTCCACCAGGGCGATCATCTTGTCGATGAACGAGCCGCCCGGCTCCTGGGTGATCTGCACGACGATCCGGTCCGACAGCACCGTGGTGCCGCCGGTGACCGCGGAACGGTCGCCGCCGGATTCGCGGATGACGGGGGCGGATTCGCCGGTGATGGCCGATTCGTCCACCGAGGCAATGCCTTCCACGACATCGCCGTCACCCGGGATGACCTGCCCGGCCTCCACGACGACGTAGTCGCCGCGCTGCAATTCCGGGGCGGCGACCTTCTCCTCGATGATGCGCGCGCCCGGCGACCAGTTCGCCAGCCGGCGAGCGACGGTGTCGGTCTTGGCCTTGCGCAGCGTATCGGCCTGCGCCTTGCCGCGCCCTTCGGCGACGGCTTCGGCCAGATTGGCGAAAAGCACGGTGGCCCACAGCCAGACCACGATCGCCCAGCCGAAGAAGCTCGGGTCCACGATCGCCAGGATGGTCGACCACACGGCGCCGATCTCGACGATGAGCATGACCGGATTGCGCCACAGGGTGCGCGGGTCCAGCTTCTTGACGGCGTCCGGCAACGACTTCACCAGCTGCTGCGGAGTGAACAGTCCGCTGGAGACCCGGCCGCCCTGGTGCGCGGAAGCCTGCTGCGGCTTCTCGATATCAACAGTGGGGGCAGACATTTCAGTGGATTCCTTCAGCGAGCGGCCCGAGCGCGAGCGCGGGCAGGAAGGTCAGGGCGACCAGGATGAAGGTGGTGCCGACGACCATGCCGACGAACTGCGGCCGATGCGTCGGCAGCGTGCCGATCGATTCCGGCGTATGACCCTGCTGGGCCAGCGATCCGGCCAGGGCCAGCACGAAGATGATGGGCAGGAAGCGGCCGAACACCATGGCCAGGCCGAGCGCGGTGTTGAACCACTCGGTATTGCCGGTCAGGCCGGCGAAGGCCGAGCCATTGTTGTTGGCGGCGGAGGTGAAGGCGTACAGCACTTCCGACAGTCCGTGCGGGCCGCTGTTGAGCATGCTCGCGCGCTGTCCGGGCATGGCCATGGCGATGGCGGTGCCCACCAGCACGATCAGCGGGCTGACCAGGAAATAGGTTGCGGCCAGCTTGATTTCGCGGGGCGTGATCTTCTTCCCCAGGTACTCCGGGGTGCGCCCGACCATGAGGCCGGCGACGAAGACCGTGATCACGGCGAGAATCAGCATGCCGTACAGGCCGGAGCCGACGCCGCCGGGCGCGACCTCGCCGAGCTGCATGTTGAACATGGTCATGAGCCCGCCGAGGCTGGTGTAGGAATCGTGGAAGGAGTCCACCGCGCCGGTCGAGGTCAATGTGGTCGAGGCGGCGAAGGTCGCCGAATTCGATACGCCGAAACGGGTTTCCACGCCCTCCATGGCCGCGCCGATGGCGGTCGGGACGGTGCCGTGGTGCTGCAGCTGGAACAGGTTGGTCAACCCGATCGACAGCAGCGCGATGAAACCCATGACGGCGGTGATGGCATAGCCCTGCTTCACGCTGCCCACCATGCGGCCGAAGGCGCGCGGCAGCGAGAACGGGATCACCAGGATGAGGAAGATCTCGAACCAGTTGGTCCAGGTGGTCGGATTCTCGAACGGGTGCGAGGAGTTGGCGTTGTAGAAGCCGCCGCCATTGGTGCCGAGCTCCTTGATGACCTCCTGGCTGGCGACCGGACCACCCGGCAGGGTCTGGGTCGCGCCGGCGACGGTGTCCACCACCTGGTCGTTGAGCACGAAGTTCTGCACCGCGCCGCCGGCGATCAGGATGATCGCGGCCACGAACGAGATCGGCAGCAGAATCCGGATGGTTCCCCTCACCAGATCCACCCAGAAGTTGCCGAGGTCGACGGTGTGCTTGCGGGCGAAGCCGCGCACCAGCGCCACCGCGACGGCCATGCCCACGGCCGCGGACACGAAGTTCTGCACCGCCAGACCGGCCATCTGCACCAGGTGACCCATGGTCGATTCACCGGAGTAGTTCTGCCAGTTGGTATTCGTGACGAAGCTGACGGCGGTGTTCCAGGCCAGCGCCGGCGTCATCTCGGTCGCCGGATCGTTCAGGTGCAGCGGCAGCTTGCCCTGCAGCAGCTGGAAGAAGAACAGGAACAGGATGCTCACCGCCGAGAAGGCCAGCACGCTGCGGGCGTAGACCGCCCAGGTCATCTCCACGCCCGGCTGCACGCCGATGACCTTGTAGATGACTTTCTCGGCGCGCGAATGCTTCTCGGCCTTGTAGACGCGGGCCATATAGTCCCCGAGCGGGATGTGCACCAAGGCCAGCGCGATGATCAGGGATGCGACGAAGACGATCCCCGCGGTAGTCGTGCTCACTTAGAACCTCTCCGGAAACAGCAGCGCCGCGACCATGAACGCGGCGATGCCGATGGCCAGGACCAGACCGACAATGTTCTGGATCACAGCCGTTCCACCCCGCGTTGGATCAGGCCGAGCAGGGCGAAGATCGCCACTGTCAGCACGGTGAACACCACGACGGACATCTCTTGAACCTCTCTCTGTGCTGCGCATCCCGAGATGCGCCGGAGCGAGTCAAGCGTTAAAACGGGCCGAAAACGAGGGCCTTTACGGCTTCTTAGCGTCCCAAACGACCTCCTTGACGCCCTGCTTACGCGTTTTCTCCGGTGTGTCGCACCCAGGTCGTCAACATCGCGGGTGAGACCGTTAAGAAAGCGTCAGGACCAGGCATTTCCGCTGTTCCGGCGGTAGACAGGGGAAGCTCGGCCGAGCCGGACCCGGCTCGGCCCACCGCCATGGATGTAAGGAGACGACCGTGCCGGATCTCGCCGTCACCCTGATGGTGATCCTCGGCTTCCTCGCCGCCGCGCTGTGCCTGCGGGCCCTGGCCGCCGCCGAGGCGCCCCGCACCCCGGCCCGTGCCGCCCGTCCGGGACTACGCGCGCCGGGCGCGATGATTAACGAGTGAAGCGCGGACAACTACGGATATATCTGGGCGCCGCCCCCGGCGTCGGCAAGACCTACGCCATGCTGTCGGAAGCGCACCGGCGGCTGGAGCGGGGGCGCGATCTGGTGGCCGCGGTGGTGGAGACGCACGGGCGGTCCAAGACCGCGGAGCTGCTCGACGGCCTCGAGCGCATTCCGCCCAAGATGGTCGAGTACCGCGGCACCTCGATGCCCGAACTGGATGTCGAGGCGGTGCTGCGGCGGCAGCCGGCCGTGGTGCTGGTCGACGAGCTCGCGCACACCAATGTGCCCGGCAGCAAGCACGAGAAGCGCTGGCAGGACGTGCACGATCTGCTGGACGCGGGCATCGACGTGATCTCCACGGTCAATGTCCAGCATCTGGAGAGCCTCAATGACGTCGTGCAGCAGATCACCGGGGTGGTGCAGCGGGAAACCGTGCCGGACTGGGTGGTTCGCGGCGCGGATCAGGTCGAGCTGGTCGACATCACGCCGGAAGCCCTGCGGCGCAGAATGTCCCATGGCAATGTGTATGCCGCCGAGAAGGTGGACGCGGCGCTGCGCAATTACTTCCGGCCCGGAAACCTCACGGCGCTACGGGAACTGGCGCTGCTGTGGCTGGCCGATCAGGTGGATGCGGCGCTCGCCAAATATCGTGCGGACCACCAGATCACCGATACCTGGGAGGCCCGCGAGCGGGTCGTGGTGGCGGTGACCGGCGGGCCGGAATCGGAGACCATCGTGCGGCGCGCCAGCCGGATCGCGGCCAAGTCCAGCGCGGAACTGGTGCTGGTGCACGTGGTGCGCGGTGACGGGCTGGCCGGGGTGTCCACGCAGCGGCTGAACCGGCTGCGCGATCTGGCGACCAGTCTCGATGCCAGCCTGCACACCGTCACCGGCGATGATGTGCCGACCACCTTGCTGGATTTCGCCCGGCAAGCGAACGCGACCCAATTGGTGCTCGGCACCTCGCGACGCTCCCGCTGGGCGCGCATGCTCGACGAGGGCATCGGGGCGACCGTGGTGCAGGAGTCGGGGAAGATCGACGTGCACATGGTGACCCATGAAGAGTCCAATCCGGGCTTCCGCTGGCAGTCTCTGACACCGCGCGAACAACAATTGCGGTCCTGGCTGGCGGCGCTGGTGGTGCCCTCGCTCATCTGCCTGGTCACGGTGCTGTGGCTGGATCGCTGGCTGGAGCTCGGCGGGGAGAGCGCGCTGTTCTTCATCGGCGTCATCGTGGTGGCGCTGTTCGGCGGCGTGGCCCCGGCGGCGCTGTCGGCGCTGCTGTCGGGCGTGCTGCTGAACTGGTTCTTCACCGCGCCGCGCTACAGCCTCACCGTGGCGGAGCTGGACAACTTCCTCACCGTCGTGGTGCTGCTGCTGGTGGCGGTCGCGGTGGCGGCGCTGGTGGATGTGGCGTCCAAGCGAACCCGGGAGGCGCGCAAGGCATCCCGGCAGGCGGAGTTGCTGACACTGTTCGCGGGCGCGGTGCTGCACGGCGCGAATCTGCAGGACCTGCTGGAGCGTGCGCGCGAGACCTACGGGCAGACCGCGGTCAGCCTGGTCGACGACGACGGGGTCATCGCCTCGGTGGGCGAGAACCCGCCGGCCGATGTGGCCGCCGCCGAGACCGCGCTGGAGGCCGGGGACGATATGCACTGGCTGCTGCTGTCGGGCAGACCGTTGACGGCGGGCGATCGGGTGGTGCTGGGCGCGGTCGCGAATCAGGCTGCGGGACTGGTGCATCAGCGGCGGCTGCGGGAGGAGGCCGGGGCCGCGCAGGCGGTCATGGAGGCCGACAAACTGCGCCGGGCGCTGCTGTCGGCGGTCAGTCACGATCTGCGCACGCCGCTGGCCGGAGCCAAGGCGGCGGTGTCGAGCCTGCGCAGCGACGATGTGGAGTTCTCCCCGGAGGACACCGCCGAATTGCTGGAGACGATCGAGGAATCCGTGGATCAGCTGACCGCGCTGGTGGGCAATCTGCTGGACTCCTCCCGCCTGATGGTCGGCGTGGTGAAACCCCAGATGCGGCGGGTCTACCTCGACGAGGTGGTGCACCGCGCGCTCATGGGCATGGGCACCCGCGGTCTGCGGCGCACCGCCATGGACCGGGTGAAGGTGGAGGTGGGTACGGTATCGGTACACGCCGACCAGGGGCTGTTGGAACGCGTGCTGGCCAATCTCATCGATAATGCGATTCGCTACTCTCCGCAGGCCACGCCCGTCCGGGTGACCGCGGAGCGCACCGGGAAACGGGTGGCCGTCACCGTCGTCGACGCCGGCCCCGGCGTGCCGACCGGCCTGGAGGACCAGCTCTTCGAACCCTTCCAGCGGCTCGGCGATCGCGACAACTCCACCGGCGTCGGCCTCGGCCTGTCGGTGGTCCGAGGATTCGTGGATGCCATGGGCGGCACCGTGCACGCGGAGCCGACCCCGGGTGGAGGGTTGACAATGGTGATCGATCTACAAGCCAGCGATGAACAGGAGAACGGGTGACCAACTCGGCGCCGGCGCCGACCAAAGTCCTTGTGGTCGACGACGAACCACAGATTCTGCGCGCACTGCGCATCAATCTGTCGGTGCGCGGATACGAGGTGACGACCGCGTCCACGGGGGCCGCGGCGCTGCGGGCGGCGGCGGAGAAGCATCCCGAGGTCGTGATCCTGGACCTCGGGCTGCCGGATATGGACGGGATCGAGGTGCTGGCCGGGCTGCGCGGGTGGTCCACCGCGCCGGTCATCGTGCTGTCGGCGCGCACCGACTCCTCCGACAAGGTCGAGGCGCTCGACGCCGGCGCGGACGACTACATCACCAAGCCGTTCGGCATGGACGAGCTGCTGGCCCGCCTGCGGGCCGCCGTGCGCCGGTCCGCCGCCACGGCCGACGCGTCCGAGCCGATCATCGAGACCTCGTCGTTCACCGTGGATCTGTCCGCCAAGAAGGTCATCCGCCACGGCAAGGACGTGCACCTCACGCCCACCGAATGGGGCGTGCTGGAAATGCTGGTCCGCAATCAGGGCAAGCTGGTCGGGCGGCGCGAACTGCTGCGCGAGGTCTGGGGTCCGGCGTATGCCACCGAAACCCATTACCTGCGTGTGTATCTCGCGCAGTTGCGGCGCAAGCTCGAGGACGACCCGTCACAGCCCAAGCACCTTCTCACCGAGGCGGGCATGGGGTACCGGTTCCAGATCTGATCAGCGGGACAGGCGGATCGGCAGCGACTTCAGGCCGTTGTTGAGGTTGGAGCGAATCCGGCGCGCGGGGCCTGTTCGCTCGATGTCCGGGAAGCGGGCGAGCAGTTCCTCGAAGAACACTCGCCCTTCCAGGCGGGCCAGGTGCACGCCCAGGCAGTAATGCTGGGCCAGGCCGAAGGACAAGTGCGGGTTGGGGTTCCGGCGGATGTCGAAGCGCTGCGGGTCGGCGAAGACGTCCTCGTCACGGTTGGCGGAGGTGTACCACATGGCGACCTTGTCGCCCGCCTTGATCGGTACGCCGCGGATCTCGGTGTCGGCGGTGGCGGTGCGGCGGAAGTAGTGCAGCGGGTTGGCGTAGCGCAGGATCTCCTCCACCGCACCTGGAATCAGGGCCGGATCGGCGCGCAGGGCCTGCAGCTGGCCGGGGTGGTCGAGCAGCAGTCGCAGACCCGAGGACAGCATGGTTTTGGTGGTGTCGTTGCCCGCTGTCACCATCTGGGTGAAGAAGCTGCCGAATTCGATGTCGGACATGGGTTTCCCGCCGAAGTTTCCGGCCAGGATCAATGACGTGAGGTCCGCTCGCGGCGCTTCGGCGCGGCTTCGCGGGGCTTCGGCGCGGCGCTGCATGGCGAATTGGATGGCGTAGACGGCCATCTTGGTGACCTCGGCGGTGGCGTCGAAATCCCCGACCAGGTCCGGATCCTGTTGGCTGGTGGACTGTTCCGCCCAGCGGCGCAGGTCCGGCCAGTCGGCGGCCGGGATGCCGAACAGACCGCCGACCACCTGGCTGGGCAGGACTCCGGCGACATCGTGCACGAATTCGACGTCGCCGTCGACATTGTCGAGCAGTCGGCGGGTGAGGTCGCGGACCCGATCCTCCATCTCCCCCACCACGCGCGCTTTGAAGTGCTCCGCCAGGGGTTTCCGGTATTCGGTGTGCCGGGGCGGATCCATCATGAGCAGCATGTTGCGGGTCATCTCGAGCCGCTCCGGCGGCTGATTCTCCAGAATCACGCCCTCACGTTCGGCCGAGAACAGCTCCGGATTGCGTGCCACATAGGCGACGTCCGCGTGCTTGAGGACGGCCCAGTACCCCGGCTCTCCGGGCATGTCCTGCCAGTAGACGGGCTGTGTCCGCCGCAGCCCCGCGAAGATCTCGTGGATCGGCCCGTCTACGTACAGCTCCGGGTCGTAGATGTCCATGACGGCACGCTAGCCAGACGCGCCGATGTGCGGTCACGTTCGCAAAAGCAGTCCCGCTGACCGGACACCGGCTCAGCCGCATGGAAGCCCACGGGCCATCCCGGCGTGAGCCCCCAGATCATCCCGGCGTGCTTGTGGCCGGGATCTCGCTCCACCAGTGTGGATTCCGGCCAAGAGCCGCCGGAATGACGAGGGGCCCGTCCCGATCGGGCGCTCAGAGGCCGAGACCCGCCGCGACCGGCTCGCCTTCCTTCATGCCCGGCGGCACGGCGAAGAAGGCGCTGCCGGTGTGCTGGACGACGCCGTTCAGCAGGTCGGTTCCGGCCATGGCGCGCTGGGCGCGGATGAACTGCTCGGGCGGGTTGTTCATATAGGCGGCGAAGAGCAGGCCGGCATCGAGCGAATTGTGGCCGCCGTGGGTGTGATTGGGGTCGGTGCCCGCCGGGTGATCGTGCGGAGCCACCTCTTCGGTCGCGGCGGTCGCGGTGGCGAGCAGGGTGCCGTAATCGTAGTTGTAGCCGCGGCGGAACATCGGAATGCCGTTGACCAGGCGGATGTGCGCGGCGGGCGCGATGGCGAGTTCGCCGTCGGGGCCGCGGGCTTCCAGATCCACCGGGTCGAATTCGCCCGAGCCGTGCAGGGGCGCGCCGTCCCCGCGGCGGCGGCCGATGATGCGGTTCTGCTCGGAGAGCGGCAGCATGTCCCAGTCGGCGGTCTTCATGCGGATCTTGCGGAACACCAGATAAGTTCCGCCACGGAACCATTCTGGTTCGGTATCGGCGGTCGCCCAGACGGTGTCGTCGAATTCCTGGGATCCGGGCCGGGCGTTGGCAGTACCGTCCTTGTGGCCGAACATGTTTCGCGGAGTGCCGCCACCGGCCGGGCGGCTGAGGAAGCCGTGCTGGGTCCAGCGCAACCGGCCCAGGCCGGGCAGGCGCGCCCGCAGGGCGCGGAAGGCGTGGCTGACGATCTGCGGGTCGTCGGCGCAGATCTGGGCCAGGACATCGCCGCCGGTCCACGCGGAATTCAAGGCGTCATCAGGGAATCCGGGCAGCGGCTGCAAGTGCTGCGGGCGCCGATCGGCCAGCCCGAAGCGATCGTCGAAGACGGCCGGACCCAGACCGAAGGTCACCGTCAGCCGGGCCGGATCCAGATCGCTGGCGAAGTCGGTGTGATTGCTGAAACCCGCTGCGGTGCCGGGACTGTCGGGCACGCGGTTCCCGGCCGTGAGAGCGGCCGCCGTCTCCGTCCATCCGGCGAGCAGCTCGCGCAGGACGCCACGATCGGGTTTCGCGACATCGCAGGACAAGAAGATCGCATGGGTCTGCGCGATGGTGGCGATTCCCGCTTGATGCGGTCCGTAGAACGACTCCGTACGACGGTCGTCCGCCTGCTCCGGTGCGGTCGACCGCCCGGCGACCGCACCCGCCGTGGCGGCCCCGGCGGCCATGAGCGCCGAACCGAACAAACCCCGTCGCGACATCGAGAAACCGGAATTACTACTCGCAGTAGTAGTTTCGCTCATGGGCACGAGCGTAGCCGCGAATTCCACAACCTTCAATATGATTGAAGCTCGAGCCTCCGCATCGCCGTTCACCGCCCCGGTGATACCTCCCCGGCCGCGCACCGGGACGATGGTCACCATGGCTGTTGCGGCGATCGTGTTCGATATGGACGGCGTACTCATCGATACCGAACCGATCTGGGAGGAGGTGCGGCGCGGGTACATCGACGAGATGCACGGCCGGTGGCTGCCCGATACCCAGGATCGGCTCATGGGGATGAGCACCGCCGAATGGGCCGCATACCTCAGCAAGGACCTGCTCGACGGACGACGCACCCCCGAACAGGTGGCCGACGACGTCATCACCCGCATGAGCGACCGCTACACCGAACACCTGCCGCTCATGCCCGATGCCGTGGAAGCGGTCCGGCGCTTCGCCGACGTGTACACGCTGGGCCTGGCCAGCTCCTCACCGCGAAGGCTGATCGACGTGGTCCTCGACCACATGGGCGTCACCACCCTGTTCCGCGCAACCGTGTCCACCGAAGAAGTCGAGCGCGGCAAGCCCGCCCCCGACGGCTACCTGGCCGCCGCCGCAGCACTGGGCCTGCCGCCCGAACAGTGTGTGGCCATCGAGGATTCGAGCAACGGACTACGTTCCGCCCACGCCGCCGGCATGACGGTCATCGCCGTCCCACACCCCCGCTACCCACCCGCCGCCGACGCCCTGGCACTGGCCGCCTACGTGGATGAAGACGGATTGCAGGCGCTCACCCCCGACATCATCACCAACCTCGCCATCACCAACCTCGCCCCGAAACCGCGCTGATCACAGCCCCGCAACTCGCGCAGGCCACCCCCAGCGCAGCCGCCCTCCCGCCAGCCGCCCTGCCGTCGGCTGCCCTGCCGTCGGCTGCCTTCCCGCCGGCCGCCCTCCCGCCAGCCGCCCCACAGTCATCCGCCCCACAGTCTTCGGGGTCAAGGGGCGGAGCCCCTTGTGGGGGTGCGGGGGCTAGCCCCTGCGGGGGGTGCGGGGGTGTCCCCCACCGGGGCCGTGGGGGTGTCCCCCACAAATCAAACACAGCCCCAACACCGCTCTCCCACACAATCCGGGCAATCACGACTGCTTCCCCTCACCGTCATCCCCTTCATCGCGCTCCAACCCATCGGCTGCACCCCGCCCGTACTCCCGCGCAGCCTCCTCCGCCTCCCGCCGAGCCTGCTCAGCGTCCCGCCGAAACTTCTCCGGCATCATCACCCGCGACTGATAAGCCGTCAGCGCACTCCCCGCCCCGACACCGCTGGCCAGCATCGCCACCCCCGCGATCCACGAGATATGCCAGAAGGCCGCGACCACCCCCACCGTCGACCCGCCCAACCCGAGCGACTTGGCGATCTGCTGCAGCAGATTCATCTTCGGATACGCATCCGAAGCCGACCAATCCTCGATCAGCACCATCACTCCCAGATGCGGCAACGCGATCGCAAAGGAGATCACCGCGATCACGGCGGTCACGTTCAGCGAGCCGGAAGTGAGAAACGGCTGAATGATGACCGTCCCGATGGCAATGAGCCCGCCGTACATCAGCCGGTCCTGCCGCACCCACGACGCGCGCTCGTCCGGCGTCAGCTCTTCCCAGAACTCATCGTCCTCGGTTGCCATGCAAACATCCTCGAAGCCCGCGCCCGCGAATCGGCGCATCGCCACACCCCCTTCGCGCCCCGCATCGCAGTGGCCCAGGTCACTGCGGAATTCGCCTGACCGGCTCCGTGTTTCGCAGTCCGGATGGGCCTCGCATCGCGTGGCACGAGCAAATGGGAGGATCTTGGTCATGGCTGAACAGACCGCCGCACCGCAGAACGCCGCTGCCGCGCAGTCCACCGAACCGGTGGAGTTGTGGGCCGAGCGCACCGGAACCCGCGCCTACACCGGCCGCAACAATCGCGGCGGCGAGGTGCTCATCGCCTCCGCGGGCGTGCCCGGCGCGTTCACCCCCGGTGAGCTGCTGAAGATCGCACTGGCCGGCTGCACCGGCCTGAGCGCCGACTTCACCCTGTCGCGGCGGCTCGGCGACAGCTTCGACGCCACCGTGCGAGTCGCCGGCGACGCCGACCGCGAGAACGAGACCTACCCGGAGCTCACCGAGTCCATGGAACTCGATCTCAGCGAGCTGGACGAGGAATCGCGGCAGCGGCTGCTGGTCGCGGCGCAGCGGGCCATCGACAAGGTGTGCACCGTGGGCCGGACACTGAAGGCCGGCACCACCGTCAATCTGACCTTCAAGATCGACGAGTGATGTCCGATCCGGTCCGGCTCAGCGCCTGGGTGCACGGCTATGTCCAAGGCGTCGGCTTCCGCTGGTGGACGCGGTCGCGCGCGCTCGAACTGGGCCTGACCGGATACGCCCGCAATCACCGCGACGGGCGGGTGCACGTGGTGGCCGAGGGACCGCGCGACAAGTGCGACACGCTGCTGACGCTGCTGCGTTCCGGCGATACTCCTGGCCGCGTGGATCTGGTTGTGGAAGACTGGGGCGCTGCCCAAGGTGGCATGACCGGGTTCGAAGAGCGCTAGTGCGCGGGGAGTTCGAGGAGTCGATCGTTGGCTGATGAACATCGCGGCGGCTCCGGCGACTCGAACGACCAGTCCGGATCCGGTGAGGATGCCGCCCCGGGCGGGCATTTCGGCGCGGAGCCCGAGGAATCCGGGCGGGGCGCACAGGGATCGGAAGAGGCGGCGCCCGGCGGGCACTTCGGGGCGCGCGAGCCCGGCCGCCCCGGGCCTGCACCCCAGCCACCGGTGAGCGAGCCCGCTGCCCCTCCGGCCTCGCCGCCCGCTGTCCCTCCGGCCTCGCCGCCCGCTGCCCCTCCGATCGCCCCACCCGCGGCGCCGCCGACCATGCCGCCCGCAGCTCCTCCGGTGAGCGGGCCGCCGCTGGCTCCCTCTACCGCGCCACCCACATTCCAGCTGCCGGTGCCGCCGGTCGAATCCACTCCTCCACTATTCCCGGCACCCGCCGAGCCGAAGGCTCCGCGGCGCGGCAGCATCATCCAGCAGGAGCCCGGCGTCACCAAGGCGCGCGTGCCGACGGTGGCCGAGGCGCGGGCGCGCGCGAAAGCGCGGTATGAAGCCGAGGCGAAGGCGAAGGCCGAAGCGGAAGCCGATGAGGCCAAGCGGAAGTCGCGCAAGCGGCTCATGATCGGCGGCGCCGCCGTGGTGGGCGTGGCGGCCCTGGTGGGCGGCGGCTACCTCGCCTACAGCGCGATCAAATCGCCCGAGGTGACCGCGTACTGCACGATCATCGCCAAGAAGGGCCAGGAGGTCACCCTCGCCAACGGGCAGAAGATCACCGCCACGCAGGACAATCAGGAGATCGTCGTCCCCGACAACTACTGCGAGGAAGGCTCGCGTTCGCACGGCGGCGGCATCGGCGGCATCTTCATCCTGAACGGCTTGCAGTACCGCTACTACTACGGCGGCAACAACACCATCGGCCAGGCCCCCACCGGCGGCACCACCGTGGCTCCCAAGGGCGCGTCCATCAAAACCAAGACCGGCACCACCATTCAGCGCGGCGGCCTCGGCGCGAAGCTCGGCGGAGGAGGCTCCTGATGCGGCGTCTGAGCAGCACTCCCCGCGCGGGCTGGCAGCAGATCGTCGAGAGCCAGGGCCTGGTCTTCGGCAAACCCGGCCGCGACGCCAGCGGCCAACCCCGCCCCTACTGGGACGAGTCCGTCCACTACGAATTCGATATGGACGAAATCCTGGCCCTGGAAGCCCAGGTCGAGGTCCTGCACACCATGTGCATGCATGCCGTCGAACACATCATCCTCACCGAGCGCTTCGCCGATTTCGGTCTCCCGCAATGGAGTTGGGAACCCATCGCCAACTCCTGGAAGCGCAACGACCCCTACGTCTACGGCCGCTTCGACCTCCGCTACGACGGCCGCGGCCCCGCGAAACTCCTGGAGTACAACGCCGATACGCCCACGTCGCTGCTGGAGGCCGCGATCGTCCAGTGGCACTGGCTCACCGACACCCACCCCGGTGACGACCAGTGGAACTCCTTGCACGAGAAGCTCGTCGAACGCTGGACCGAACTCCGGGATGTGCTTCCGAAGACGGATCTGCACTTCACCTGGTCGGGCGCGGATGCCACCGGCGAGGACAATGTCACCACCGCCTACATGCAGGAGACCGCCGCCGAAGCCGGTTTCGACACCGTCGCCCTCCCCATCGAGGAAGTCGGATTCGACACGGAGCTGGAACGTTTCGTCGATCTGGCCGAGGCACCCATCGAATCCATCTTCAAGCTCTATCCCTGGGAGTGGGTCCTCGACGACCAATTCGGCCAGCGCGTGGTCCAATCCCTGCCCGCGACCATGTGGGTAGAGCCGCTGTGGAAGACCATGCTCTCCAACAAGGCGTTGCTGGCCGTCCTGTGGGAAATGTATCCCGGCCACCCCAACCTGCTCCCCGCCTACCTCGACGACCCGCACGAGCTCACCGAGTACATCCGCAAGCCGAAACTCGGCCGCGAGGGCGCCAATATGACCATCGTCGGCGCCGGTATGGAAACCGCCACCGGCGGCGTCTACGGCGCCGAAGGATTCGTCTACCAATTGCTGGACCCACTGCCGGAATTCGACGGCATGCGACCCGTTCTCGGCGCCTGGATGGTCGGCGACACCGCCGCTGGCCTCGGCATCCGGGAAACGGCGGGCCTGATCACCGACGACGGCGCGGCGTTCATCCCCCATCGCATCCCCGAATCCTGAAATACTCCCCCAGTCCCACCACCGCACCCGAAGGATCCCCCGATGACGACCGTTCTCGCACTCGAAGAGGGCTACTGGAGCTCACTCGGTGAAGGCGTAGGCGCCATCCTCCTCTACGCCCTGGTAGGCCTGGTCCTCATGCTCGCCGGCTTCTTCGCCGTGGACCTCACCACCCCCGGCAAGCTCCGCAACCTGGTAGCCCAGGGTCTCCCCAACGCCGTAACCGTCAGCGCCGCAGGCATGCTCAGCATGGCCTTCATCGTCGTCCTGGCCATCTACGCCTCCGGCGGCGA
Organism: Nocardia sp. IFM 10818; assembly: GCF_054655275.1. Classification (NCBI taxonomy): domain Bacteria; kingdom Bacillati; phylum Actinomycetota; class Actinomycetes; order Mycobacteriales; family Nocardiaceae; genus Nocardia; species Nocardia sp. IFM 10818. The sequence continues at coordinate 2,431,221 of NZ_BAAHJH010000001.1, read as the reverse complement.
CCTCGCCGGCGGCCTCATCCGCTCCCTGATCTTCGGCGCCGTAGGCATCATCGTCCAGGTAATCTCCGTCCGCATCCTGGAACGAGTCCTCGGCATCGACATCGGCGCCGTCCTCCACAGCCCCCAATTCGCCGCCGAAGCCCTGGTAGTCTCCGCCGCCCACTTCGCCCTCGGCCTCGTCGTGGCCGTAGCCATCCTCTAATCCCACCTGGACACTCGCTCACCGGGAACTGATGGCGGCATTCCCCCGAGTAACCCCCGCCACCAGTTCCCGGTCGCGATCGTTTCACAAACCCACCGGGAACCGGATCGGCGTGCGCCCGACCCGGATTCGACCTACCCGACCGGAACCGGCACGTCACGCCGATGACGCAGCCATCTCCGCACCCCGACACCCAGCGGCACCAACACAGTGAGAAACCCGGACACAGGCTCGAACACCAAGCCGAACCCGGTGAGCACGGCTATCGCGACGAGAACCGGCACCGGAGCAAACCCGCGCGCCCGCTCCGTCTCGATCACAGCAACACCGAAGCAGACCGCAGCCACTCCAAACGCGGTGAACCAGAACGAAAGCTCGTCCGCCGCATCCCCGCTCACACACATCACACCGCCAAGCGCAGTGTGCACCGACCCAATAAAGACGAGCAAGCTCCCCGTCAACGGGAACGCAGTTTTCGAATCCACACCCCGAAACCCTGCCTCACCCCACCCCCACCACCCAAACCGGGGTTGATCACCCAGGAACCGCCCGCCGCGACCGCAGCGGTATCTGATCGCGAAATGCTTCGACAGCAGCAACCTTGTAATGTCCTCCACCGGAGTCCTGAGCCTAGCCTCATCACCAGGTCGGTCCCGCCATCAACCAGCGCGAACCTCGAGTACCCCGGCGCCACGGGATTGCTCCCGTCCGCCCGACTGCCGTGAAAGTCAGGTTGGCGAAGAAGACCTCCTTCCCACGCTCATGCAACTGGAACGCGATGGGCAATCCACCGAGCAGATCGAACCCACTCCCCGGCCCCCGCGACCAGGATCCGCTCGGACTTTCTCAGCCGATGCAACACCGACCCTCCGAACAATGTTGCTCCATATGTTTCAAGTCGCCAGATTCGCTCGGCACGACCTCGGTGGTCATCTCTGCACATACGTCGGCAGATCCAACATTTTCATCCAGAAAAGGATTCTCGGTTCATCAGATTCCGAAAGAAACACGCGATCCAGGCCATTCGATAAATGCACACGGATTGTCGCCAAGTATTCGTCTCCACGACCTTCGAGAAACCTCACAAGATCCTCCGTCTGATCTCGGAGATCTGTTCCAGATTCGGTTAGCTTGAGCCGTCGCCTGTATGTGCCCAGCAGCCCCGCTACGCGCGTTCTACCGACATCTGTCACTGCAGATTCGTCGATACCAGTAGCCGCATCCTCGTCACAAAGGCCTTCACCGATCGCCCGGTCAACTAATAGAATCAATTCACTCGCATCCATGGCCCTCCGCCTATACTTACTTCAGCTCCGCGAACTGTGCCAGCTATTGTTACCTCTGACTCCGTGTATGGATATGATATACCAGGCACTCGGGAATACCCAGGACCTTCACTATTGGGGATTCTCAGTACAACTCCCGGACCATTTCCTTCCTGGCTTGCAGGCAAGGCAACATCCTCATAGTCCGTGGTCCACGAGGTGAACATGCTGTCTTGGGTTTCATTCGTACCGACATGCGCTTGAGGATCAAAATTTGGAGTATCGGAATATAGCCCATTGGGTTCCGCAACGCCCTCTAAGGCGTTCTGGTAGTTGCGATACCATTCAGGGAACGGGGCCGAAGATGTCGCATGTGGAACACCTCGGTACAGATACGGCTCTTCATTCGCGTCCCAGCTGCCACCGTTGACACATTCCTCGGGGGCCAAACCAAGCGGATCCGCCCACCGTGTCGGGTTATGCGGGTAGATGCCAGGGTTCGGCGCCGGACGGAGGCCAAGCGGGTCTCCGGTAAGAAAGCGGGCGGTCGCGGGGTCGTAGATCCTATGCAGACTGTAGTGAAGTCCAGTCTCTGAGTCATATGTTTGCCCGGGGAACCGGAGGGGCGTCGACGCCTCTCCACGCCAGATTGTCCTGCCCCACAGGTCGGCAGTTGCTGAAGCGATCGATTCACCATTCGAGGGATCTACCAATTCGACGGGCGTGCCTACGAGGTCCGTTAGGACGGCGTAGAATTCTCGATCGAGAGTTGCTCGGTCGGTTGTCTGCGCTATTGGCCTGTGGCTATGCGGCCTGAAAATCCAGCGGGTGACGGAGTCGTGCGTAACCTGTTCGGTGATCTTGGATGCATCCCAGGCGAAGTCGACCCGCTCGAGAACTGAGCGGTCCCTCGAGAGGCGCTGCTTGGTAGTCCGCCGCCCAAGTCCGTCATAGGTGTAGTGCCACCATTGATGATCTGGGGTCCAGACATCGGTGAGTTGGTCGAAGCTGTTGTAGCGGTAGTGCCAGACGTCAGGTTTGCGGAACAAACGGGCAGTGGTCTTGCGGATCAGGCGGCCGGATTCGTCGTAGCGATAGCGGGTGCGTCCGTCTCGGACAAGGAGGTTGTTCCGATATTCGCGGTAGGAAAAACGGTGCGGATCGGCTTTCGCTTCGAAGGACTCGGCTAGCGCCATCGCAGGCGCCACCGCCTCGACCGCACCTACTCCGGAGATATGGCTAGTGGTGATATTGCTAAGCAGGTCGTAGGTATAGCGCTCAGCTACGGCACCGTTGTGGGCGAGGCAGGTGACCCGGCCCAGCGGGTCGAGGTCATAGTCACGGTGGAGCGGGGCAGCTTCGGCGAGCTGGCTGGTGTGGCTGGTGATGTATCCGTCAGCGCGCCACGTGTATTCGTCGGTGCGCATCCCCTTGGGGCCGGGACTATCGCTGGACCCCAGACCGAGGTTGAGTAGACGGACTGGATGCGCGGTGACCTCTTGACGGAGGAGGCGGCCGACCGGGTCGTGGGTGCTCTCTACGGCGAGTTCGCCCAAGCGCCAACGGGTTAGACGGCCGGTGGGGTCGTAGGTGAAGTCGATGTCGTGGCCGTCGGCGGTTAGAGTGCTGGGGCGGCCGAGGTAGTCGTAGTGCCAGCGGGTTTCGGCGCCGGTGGGGGTGGTGCGGCGGGTGCGGCGGCCGTACTGGTCGTGGGTGAACAGCATGGGGGACTGGGCGTCGAGTTGTTGGGACTCGAGGAGGCCTGTTGGGGAATAGCCGAATCGGAGGGTGTGGATGGTGGATTCGGCGTTGCCGTTGGTGGCTTTCAGGAGGCGGCCGGCGATGTCGTGGGTGTAGTGGATCCAGTCGCCGGAGTCGGTAGTAATCGATGTCAGGCGGCCGAGGAGGTCGTGGGTGTGGTGGCGGGTTATGCCGGTGGCGGGGGTGATGGTGGCCGTTCGGCCTGCCTTGTCGTGGGTGTAGTGGGTGGTCGCGCCGGTGTAGTCGGTTTGGGATGTGAGGCGGCCGGCGGGGTCGTAGTGGTAGAGCCAGGTTTGGCCGTTGGGGTTGTGGACCGCTGTCAGGCGGCGTTCGGTGTCCCAGGTGAAAATTGTTGTGGCGCCGGCGGGATCGGTGCGGGAGGACAGGAGGTCGAAGGCGCCGTACGTGTAGCGGGTGATGCCGCCTGCGGGATTCGTGTGGGTGAGGAGGTTGCCTTCGCCGTCGTAGGTCCAGGATTCGCGGGAGTCGTCGGCGGCGGTGCGGTGCAGGAGTTTTCCGCTCGGGGACCAGTGGTACCGGGTCACTGCGCCCAGTGGGTCGGTGACGCGGATGGGGCGGCCGAGACCGTCGCGCTTGATGGTGGTTTCCGCGCCGAGGGGGTCGATGACTCGGGTCGGCAATCCTGCTGCGTCGGTTTCGATTCGGGTGATTGCACCATTGGGGGCGGTGATGGATGCGGTCGCGCCGGAGGGGTGGTGGGTGTATTCCGTGCGGTTGCCGGTGGGGTCGGTGAGGGCGGTGAGGTTGCCGCGTTCGTCGTATTCGCGATGGCGGACGGTGCCGTCGACGTCGGTGATGCGGGTGGGGCGGTGGCGGAAGAGGTAGTCGAGGGTGATGGAGGCGCCGTCGGGACGGGTGATGGAGGCTACGTCGCCGAAATCGGTGTAGGTGTAGTGGGTGGTGGCGCCGTCGGGGGCGATGACTCTCAGTGGGTGGCGGTCGGTGTTGTAGTCGTAGTGGGTGCGGGCGCCTACCGGGTTCAGGATGTCGCGGAGGCGGAGGTCGTGGTCGAAGCCGTGGGTGGTGGTGGCGCCCAGGGAGTTGGTGTGGGTGGTGATGGTGCCGGTGCCGTCACCGAGGGAGAGGTAGTCCCATTCGCAGTCGAGGACGCCGGCGGGGCCGCGCTGGCGGATGACGCGGCCGCGTTCGTCGTAGGTGTTGCGCATGTGGTTGCCGTTGGAGTCGGTCCAGGACAGCATGCGGTGGTCGGTGTCGTAGGCGTAGTGGGTGGTGCCGCCATCGCCGTTGGTTACCGCGATCAGATCGCCTGCCCGGTAGCCGAATTCACGCACGCGGACCAGGGTTTCGCCGTCGACTACATCCAGGGCGGTGACACGCCCGTGGGCGGTGGTGATGCGGACTCGATAGCCGCCGGTGTGGGTGATCTCGGTCGGGTTGCCGTCGGCGTCGTAGTGGAAGCGGATCCGGTTGGCGTGACGGTCGGTGATGGCGGAGATCGCGTAGTTACCGCGTTGGACGTCGAGGCCGGACAAGACCGGTTCGGGGGCGAAGTGCCAGATCAGTTCCCGGTCCGGATCCCAGAGGCGGTAGGCGCCGGATTCGGCGCGGGTCAGGGTCCAGCGCAGGGCGCTGGACAGCGGTGTGACCGGCGTATCCGGCTCGGCGTGGGGGTAGGCGAGCAGGACGCCGTCCTCGGCGACTACCGTTACGCCCTTCTCCCCCACCACAATGCGCATATCCAGAGTCGCCGACCAGGAGGGACCGAACCAGCGGCCGAAGCGATAGTTCGAACGGTGGCGACGCTTCAGCACCAGGTCGAGAATGCCGGGCAGATCGAGATCGGTTTCGGGGAGCAGGAACTCACCGGTCGCCACGTCGACCGGATCGCCGCCTTCGGTGACGTCTTTAGCAGGCTGATCGTTCTCCGGAGTCACATCGTCGGTGTCCGGTTCCTCGGATGTCGATGCAGCGTCATCGGTTTCACCGTCACGCGCGTCGTCCGTGGCGTCTTCCTCGGAGGACTTGTCTTCGCCCGCGGAGGTGTCGTCCTCGGTGCGATCCGTGTCCTGCTCGGTGGTCTCCCGACGCTCGTCGTCGACCGTGTCGCGATTACCGTCTGCGCTGTCCTGGTCCACGGTCGACCGCGAATCGATCGGGGAATCGGGGGATTCCGGATTCGGCGCTGGTCCCGCTCGCCCGGGTTCCGAGTCCTCGTCGTTCCGCGGCCCACGACCGTCGGCCGAGTCCGCATCGTGCGTGCCCTCGTCGCGGTGCTCGGTGTCCTCGTCACGGTGCGTGGGGTCTTGCTCGCGGTCGGTGTCCTGGTCGCTGCGGTCGGAGTCTTGATCGCGGTGAGTAGTGCTCGGGTCGCGGCCGTCGTTGCGGGTGTTGGCCGGGTCGGTTGATCGCGGGCCGGGGTTGGTGTCTGGCTGGCGGGCGGGTGCGGGCGTGTCCGGGCCACGGCCGCTGGGGTTGGGGGAAACCGAGCTGCCTGGGTGTGTTACAGCTGGGGGAACCGAGTTCTGGTGATCCGTGTCGGTACGCGTTGACGTGGTGTCGGTGTGGTCTGGAGCGCGTCGAGGGTCGGTCTCGGTGGCGTTCGGCGAATCGGCGTTGGTGGAGTGGACTGGTGCGGAGTTGTCCGGGTTGGGTTGTCCCTGTGGGGAATCCGGATCGCGGGCGGGTGCTGGGGCGTCGGGGGTCGTGTCCGGTGTGGTGCGGGCAGGTGGTGTGTCCGAATCTTTGGGTGCGCCTGGGGAAGTCGCTTCGGGGTCAGGGTTGCGGGTGTCGACCGGGTCGGTTTCGGGGCGGTCGATGGAGGTGTCGGGCTCCGGGTCGCGGGTGCCGAGGTTGGTGTCGGGTTCGCGGGGGCCTGCGTTCTCGTCGAGTGTGGTGTCGCGCTCGGGTGTCTCGGAGCGGGGTGGGATGTCGTCGTCCGGGCGGGTGGCCGGGTCGTTGGATGGAGCGTCGGTGTCGGGGCGCGTGGGCTGGGTGTCGTTGCGTGCGGGGGAATCCGGGGTGGTTTGGGGGTTCTGGTTGGTGTCCGGAGTTGGGTTGTGGGGTGAGCCCTGGTGGGCTGGTGAGGTATCCAGGGCGGCGGTGTCGTCGGTGGTGTCGCGGGCCGGTGGTTGATCGCCGGTATCCGGGCGGGTGGCGGGTGATTCGGGGGCGGCGCCGTCGGGGCTCGAGCCGGCGTCTACGCCAGACTGTGAGTCGGGCGTCGCCTCGCGTGGCGCTCCGGCGAGAGGCTCGCGTGGTTGGTTGTCCGCGGGGACATCGTTGGATGGGGCGTCGGACGGAGCGTCGCTCGATGGGGCGTCATTCCTGTTGGTGCCGTGAGTGTTTGCGCCATCGGGGGAGCCGGCGCCGAGGTTGGGGCTGCCGCTGTCGGGGAGGCCGTCGGTGACTCGATTGGTGCGGCGGCCGATGTCGCCGAGTTTGTCGACCACCGACATCACCGGTTTCGCGGCGCCCGCACCGCCGGTTGCGACCGTCACGAGGGCCTCGCCGGTCAGGGCGCCGGCGAATTCGAAGGGGTTGGTGCGGGCCTCGGAGATGATGGCGTCGACGGCTGCGCCGGGATCGGAGGCGGCTACCACCAGGCCGGTACCCAGATCCGACATCGCACCGAGATACTCGGCCGGATGGGTCATGTTGTAGGTGTCGCTGGGGTTGACCGAGCGGATGAACTGCACCATGCCGGACAGGCCGGTGAGCAGGCCGGATTCGAAGGACAGTTTGGCGTGTTCGCCGATGGCCAGCAGGTCGGAGAAGTCGGCGCTGAGTTTGGTGGTGAAGGGGGGCTCGGTGGGGGCTTTGGCGGTGGCCTCGGCGATTTTGGCGGCGGCGTCGGCGGCGGCGTTGTCGCGGTCGACGCGGGCCTGGCGGAGGATGGCGCGGGCGTTGTCGCGCAACGAAGTCCAGGTGTCGGCGAGTGGGCCGTGGGCTTTCTGCTGGTCGCCGGTGAGGTTGTTCCACCAGTCCTTTTTGCCGCGTTCCTCGGTGAGGGCGCGTTCCCATTCGGTGATGGCGTCGGCGGCGCGGGCCTGCGCGGTCTTGACGGCATTGGACCAGGCGTCGAGGACTCCGGCTGCCGCGGTGAAGGATTCGGCGCTGTCCCACCAGAGTTTGGGCTGCTGGTCGTAGACGGCATTGAAACCGTCGGCCCCGTCGCCCTCCCAGCCGGCGGCGTCGATGGTGCGCAGGGCATCACCGGTGGAGGAGATCTGCGTGGCCATATCGCGCAGGGTGGTGGCGGCCTCGGTGATGGCGGTCGGCTCGCCGCGGATCAGCTCCTTCGGATCCTTGGTCTCACCGAGCTGGCGTTCTTCGAGCTCACCGCCCGCCGCGGACACGATCTGATCGCCGAGATCGTCGAGACCCTCGGCGAGGGAATCCATCCCGAGTTTCTGCGCCGCCGACCCAGCCGCGTCCAGGGCGTCGTCGGCCAGCTCACCGGCCTTCTCGACCCCCTTCTCCCAGCTGCGGTCGATGATGTCGACGAGGTTGTCGATTTCATCGAAAAGTCCCACGACTCAGCCCTGTCGGCCCTGCTGACCGGAGAAGATGGCGGCGGCCTGCTCGGCGCCATTGGTGTTCCACCCGGCGTCGGGCAGCCCGTCCTCGGAGGTGAAGGCGCTGACCGGATTCGTCACCGCGCTCACATTCGCCAGCGCCTGCGGCCCGACGGTCTGCACCACCTGCCAGTTGGTGTTCATCTTCGCCGCCGCCTCGTCGAAGGACTGCTGGGAGTAGTCGGCATTGATGATCTGATTGATCGGATTGTCGGCCAGGGTCTGATCCCAGGTCCGTTCCTTGATCTCATCACTGGACAGGTGCGGGTTGCCGAGCAGATGCGTGTAGACCTGCTTGAACGTATCGGAGCTCTGCTGCTCCATCATGTAATAGCGGCCCGCCGCCAACCCCAGCGTCTCCGCGATCGAATTGCCCGCCTGCACCAGATACCGCACACCCCACGACCACCGCTCGGTGAACTCCTCGAACCCCGACTGCACCACCGCTTTTCCCGCCTCCAACGGCGACAGCGTGAGCAGCGAGAACCCCCGCCCCGAGGACGCGGTCTCCTTGATCCCGATCTCCGACAGCTCGGTAATGATCCCGGTGATCCCCTGCGCCGCCTGAATCAGCACCTCCGGTGACACATTCAGCTTCTCGGCCACGCCCTCAGGCCCCCTGTTCCTGTGCAATCGCTGCTCGCTCTTCGGACACGTTCGGCGGGAACGCCATCGGCGCCCGCCCGGCGATATCCACCGCCACCCCGGTCGGATTCACACACCCCGCCGCGAAATCGGCCAACCGCCAACCCTTCAATGTCCGGTACGGATACGCACCGGCCGCGTCGAGCTCCTCCCGCCTCGACAGCCACCCGGCGTACTCCCCCGCACTGGTGAACGCGCAGATCCAGTCCACACCACGGTATTTCGACGTGGTGATCCGCGCGCCCTCCGCCAGCGGCACCAACAGCACGGCCTCCCGGAACGCCTCCCGCAATGCCGCCGGATTACCGAAACCCGCGTAGAACGACTCGATCTCCGCGCGCAATACGGCGGCACTCGGACCGAGATCGATCATGTACTTCCCCCCATCCCACGCGACCACCCCCGGGTCTTCCGTCTCAGGCAGCATAACCCGCCTCGATAGCGGATGCCTGTCAGAGATCGGCGCCGGCCCCGCTACCGTGTGCCTCAGCGCACCCGGATGTATTTGAGAAAGGCGACACCGTCCTCGAAGACTCGGCTGGTGAGGACCCGGAAGCGCGCCGCCTCCGGCAGGCGCGGGCCGTCACCGAAGAGGGGCCGGCCGCGGCCGAGGACGATCGGATAGAGCTTCAGGAAGACCTGGTCGATCTCGGGCATGAGCGTCTGCGCGAGGTCGCCGCCGCCGCACAGCCAGATGCCGAGGCCCTTCTCACGCTTCAACTCGCGGACGCGGGCGAGCGGATCATCGGAGATCAGTTCCACGTCCGGGTCCGGAGCCTCGGGCAGCGTGCGGGAGACCACGTACTGGCGCAGATGAGAGTAAGGGCTCGACGTTCCCGTGCGGACGCCGAAATCGTGGGTCTTGCGGCCCATGAGCACGGTGTCGAAGTACAGATTGCGGCGGTCCACGCCGAGAGCTTCGCGCACCTTGGTCGGTAAGGTCTCGGGATACTGCGCGGTAATGGCGGGGCCGTGGTCGCCGCCCACCGGGAAGAAATCGACCGATCCGTCCTCGGTGGCGATGAATCCGTCGATGGTTGCCGCGACGTAATAGGTCAGTTTGCGCATTGATCCCTCCAGCCGGCACCACACATGCCGCTGTCAAAACGGTAGCGCTTCAAGGCGATCGGCGGGGAGGCTAGGCCCCAAAGTCAGCGGGTCAGCGGCGCGGGCGGGTCTGGCAGCGCGGGCAGGAGAACGACGACCGGTTCATGAACTTCTCCCGCACCATCGGCGCACCACAGCGGCGGCAGGGCTGGTGTTCGCGGCCGTAGGCGTTGAGGGAGCGCTCGAAGTAGCCGGATTCGCCATTGACGTTCACATAGAGGGCGTCGAAGGAGGTGCCGCCGACGGCGAGCGCCTCGCTCATGACGGCGCCGACCTCGGTCAGCAGCCCGTGCAATGCCGGACGAGTCAGCTTGGCGGCCACACGCTCACCGTGGATTCCGGCCCGCCACAGCGCCTCGTCGGCATAGATATTGCCGATCCCGGAGACCACGGTCTGATCGAGCAGCACCCGCTTGATCTCCGACTGCTTGGCGCGCAAGACCCGCACCACCCGCTCGGCGTCGAACAGCGGATCCAGTGGATCGCGCGCGATATGCGCGACCGGCTCGGGCACCAGCGTCCCGTCGACCTCCAGCAGATCCGACACCTGCCACCCGCCGAAGGTCCGCTGATCCACGAACCGCAGTTCGCTCCCGGAATCCAGCCTCGCGATGATGTGCGCGTGCTTCTCCAAGGGCGCATCACCGGGCTGCACGAGCATCTGCCCGCTCATGCCCAGGTGCACCACGAGTGAGGTATCCGGCTCATCGAAGGTGAGCCACAAGAATTTCCCGCGCCGCTGCGCGGATTCGACCCGCAGGCCGGCCAGCCGGGCGGCCAGATCCTCCCCGCCGAGCACATGCCGGCGCACCGAGCGCGGATGCTTGACGGTCACGGATTCGACGACGCGGGTCACCACGTGTTCGGTGAGCCCGCGCCGTACGACTTCGACCTCGGGAAGTTCGGGCATCGGAGCTAGCTCTTGGAGCTGTCGGCCGAGCCCTCGGCGGCGGCTTCGCTCTCGGCGTTCAAAGCCTGATACGCGGCGCCCGCGGCCTTCTGTTCCGCTTCCTTCTTGGAGCGGCCCACCCCCTGGCCGTAACCCTTGCCACCGATCACCGCGGTCGCGGTGAACTCCTTGTCGTGGTCGGGCCCGGTGGAGGTGATCTCATACGACGGCACGCCGATGCCGCGTTCGGCGGTCAGCTCCTGCAGGCTCGTCTTCCAATCGAGCCCGGCCCCCATGCGAGGACCACGCTCGAGCAGTTCGGCGAACAGGCGCAGCACCACACTGCGTGCCACATCGATACCGTGCTGCAGATGCACGGCGCCGAGCAGCGACTCCATGCCATCGGCGAGAATGCTCGGCTTGTCCCGGCCGCCGGTGAGCTCTTCGCCCTTACCGAGCAGCAGGTGCCGGCCGAGACCGCCCTCGCCGAGACCGCGGGCGACCTCGGCGAGCGCGTGCATATTGACCACGCTCGCCCGCAGCTTCGCCAGTTCGCCCTCGGACTTGTCCGGATGCTCCAGATACAGACGTTCGGTAATGCTCAGGCCGAGCACCGAATCGCCCAGGAATTCCAGGCGTTCGTTGGTCGGCAGCCCGCCGTTCTCGTACGCATAGGACCGGTGTGTCAGCGCGAGGCGCAACAGATCCGGACGCACGTCGACGCCGAGCGCCTCTAGCAGGGGAGAATGTTCGGCTGAGTCACCTACGGCGGCAATCTCCGCCGCGTCCTTGCTGGCGGTCACGGTCGGCTGCTCGATCAGGCGGATCAGACCGCCGAGGTGACCTGGCGGCCCTTGTAGGTGCCGCAGGACGGGCACGCGATGTGCGGCAGGGTCTGCTGACCGCAAGCCCGGTTCGGGCAGGTGATCAGGGTCGGCGCGGTGGCCTTCCACTGGCTGCGACGCGCGTGGGTGTTGGCACGGGACATCCGGCGCTTCGGAACGGCCACGACTACTTCTCCTCTGTCCTCTGACTCGACGCGCCATTGTGGCCCGCGAGGGTGGAATCTGTTGATGGGTCCGGCGCGACACCTGCGGTATCGCCTCCGGGGGCAACGGCGAAATTCGCGAGCCCGGCCCAGCGAGGGTCAAGTATCTCATGACCGTGACCGGAACCCGCAATCGCCATCCGTACACCGCATTCCGGGCACAATCCCGCGCAATCGGGTTCGCACAGCGGTTGCAACGGCAGTTCCAGGCCGACGGCGTCGATGATCACCGGTTCCAGGTCGATCATGTCGTCGACCAGACGCGGGATCTCATCTTCCTCGGTGGTCTGCTCCGTCGCGCTGTCCGGGTAGGCGAAAAGCTCGGTGAGCTGCAATTCGATCTCGTCGGTGAACGGTTCGAGGCAGCGCGAGCATTCCCCTTCGATGGGCGCGTGCACCGAACCGGTGACCAGCACGCCCTCGGAAACCGACTGCAGCGTGAGATCCAGTTCGACCTCGGAACCGGCGGGAATGCCGACCATCTCCAGGCCGATCTTCTCGGCGGTGGTGACGGTGCGACGCAATTCACGCAGCGACCCGGGCTTGCGTCCGAGACTGCGCGTATCCAGCACGAAGCCCGCGTCCGTCAGGTGCTGACGATGACGCGAGGGCTTACCGGAATCGGCAGACATCACGAACTCACTCACGCTCGGTGTGGAATGGGCAACCACTCAACAATACCGAAGGTCATGGTCCGAACCCAAACCGTGTCCGAGACAGGTGACGCGGTAACTAGCGGCGGAACTCGGCGGCATAATCCGGCACGCTCGTACCGGTACGCACCTGATGGCGGCCGCGGCCGATAATCCGCAGCGTGCTCTGCAGGGTTTCCTCGAAGTCGGCCAGCTTGCCGTCGACGTAGTCGTCGCATTCACTGCGCAGACGATCGGAGTCGGCCTGGGCGGCGTCGATGAGCCGGGCGCTCTCGACGTGCGCGGCGCGAACGACCTCGGTCTGCGAGACCAGGCGCTCCTGCTCGGCCTTGCCCTCGGCGACGGACCGGTCGTAGGACGCCTGCCCGGCGGCGATCATGCGATCGGATTCGGTGCGGGCGCGGCCGGTGACCGCCTCGTATTCCTTGTTGCCGTCGGCGACCACGCGCTCGGCCTCCGCCTCCGCCGAGGCGACCAGGTGCTCGGCGTGCGCGCGGGCCTCGGCCACCATGCGATCGGCGTGCGCCTTGGCGTCGGCGAGAATGCGGTCGGCTTCGTCCCGGGCGCCGGTGACGGTCTGATGCGCCTGCTCATTGGCGCCGGTGATGGTCGCCTCGGCCCCGGTCCGGGCATCGTTGACGATCTTGTCGCGGTGGTCCAGCACGTCCTGGGCGTCGTCGAGTTCGCCGGGCAGCGCCTCGCGGACGTCGTCGAGCAGTTCGAGCACCTCGCCGCGCGGCACGATGCAATTACGGGTCGGGGGGATGCCCCGCGCCTCTTCGATGATGGCCACGAGTTCGTCGAGTGCTTCGAATACCCGGTACATACAGCTACCCCATTCTCCTGCCTGGACTCACGGCGAGACACTCCGCTTGATGGCCAGTGTGCCTGCCGCGAGCCTGTCAAGCGTGGACGGTAACGGCGTGTCGGGCACTGTTTCGCACACCACAAAAACAAGTGGAGGAAACGCCTCCAGTTGGTGTTACCTTTGATGGGCAAGAAGGTGTTGGGCCGAGGCAGCGGAGCCTCCTGGGGTTGACAGTTCGATTTGTTCAGTCAATACTGAACAAGCAGTACGAATTGCGACACTTGGCCGAAAAGGCCCAACGTGTTCAGGCGAGCCGCAGTGCCGAGCAGTCGGGCACACGGTGTCAGGTTTCGTGTCAGCGCTTTGTCAGAGAGCTGTAAGCGGTGCCGGACATCGTGGTCTCGAACGCCGGACAACGGCATGCGGAACACGACGTAGGAATGGGAAAGACAATGGCTGTCCTCGATATCCCCCAGCAGGGCGTTTCGCCCCTCCCGGTCCTGGTCAACACCTATGCCTATGGCGCCGAAGCGCTGCGCACCGCCGGGACCCGCTGGGCCGGACAGCTCGGTGTGTGGCTGCGCGGCGAGAACGCCTTCGCCCAGCTCATTCGCTTCGCCGGGGTCGGCGGGCTCAGCAATGTCAGCTACCTGCTGCTGTTCCTGGCGCTGTCCGGCAGCGGACCGCTCATGGCCAATCTGGCGGGCTCGGTGGTCAGCACCGCGCTGGCCAATGAACTGCACCGGCGGCTGACCTTCCACGCGGGCGAGCGGGTCACCTGGTTCACCGCGCAACTGGAGGGCGGCGGGCTGGCGCTGGCCGGGCTGGCCATCACCTCGGCGGCGCTGGCCATCCTGGAGACCAATGCGCCCGGGCTCGGCGATGTGATGCAGGCGCTCGCGGTGCTGGCGATCACCGCCATCGTGGGCGGCATGCGGTTCATCAGCCTGCGGCTGTGGGTCTTCCGCGCACCGGCCAACTGAACATCCGAATATCCGACAAGCGAAACCTCGCACTCCCCCGGCCGAAACGCCGGTACGAGTGCGAGGTTTCGTCATTTCCGGGATCGGCTGGAACCGGCCGGGGTCGGCGCTGCGTCAAAAGCAGCATCGACCAACGAAAGGGTTCCGACAATGGAGCGATCACGGGGATGTCTTGGGGGACGGCGGGATACGCGCGGCCCCGGACCGCAGCGCCCGCCGGGGCGGGTGAACCGGGGCTGCGTGCGGTACAGCTGGCGGCGGGGACGGCCGCGGCCGGACGGGGAATGAGCCGCGGGCACGGGAATGACACGACATTGTGCGACAAGAGGTTTGGCGCGGAGGCTGTTCGAGGGGTGCGGTGCTCCTGGCGTGTGCGCTCCCGGCAGCGGCGCTCGGAGCACGGGCGCTCCCGGCACTTGCACTCCGGACAGGGGTGCTCCCGGCACTTGCGCTCCGGACAGAGGCGCTCCCCGCAGTTGCACTCCGGACACAGGCGCTCCCCGCACTTGCACTCCGGGCACAGGAGCTCTCGGCACTTGCGCTATAGGCACGAGCACTTCTGGCACGTCGGGCTGGAACGTGGGCGGGCCGGGGCTGTGGGAGAGGCATCGGCTGCTGATCGAGGCATTGCTGCCGGAGTTGGCCGAGGGGTCGGTGGTGAGTCATCAATCGGCGGCGGTGCTGTATGGCACGACGCTGTGGCGGGTTCCGCTGGACCGGGTGTGCGTCACGCGGAATCGGCGGGGTGGCGGGCGGACCAGGCCGCACACGAAAGTGTTCGGATCGCCGCTGGATTCGGCGGCGGAGGTGGATGGGCTGCTGGTCACCACACCGGCGCGCACGGTGGTGGATCTGGCGCTCACGCTGCCGTTCGATGCGGCGGTGGTGGCGGGTGATGCGCTGGCGGGCAGGTTCGGGCTCACGGATGACGAACTGGCGGAGGAGGTGGCGCGGGCCAAGTTCCGGCACGGGATCGCCCGGGCAAAGCATGCGGTGGGCTTCCTGGATGGTCGCAGCCGGAGCGCGGGCGAATCGTTGAGCCGGATCATGATTCGGCGATTCGGCCTGCCCGCGCCCGCGACCCAGGGCACTGTGCTCGCACCCGACGGGCATGTCGTCGACCGGGCCGACTTCTATTACGAGAACGCGGGCGTCATCTGCCAATTCGACGGCCCGTTCCGCTATGGCCGGCTCCTGCGCCACGGCGGCGATCCGGCCGAGGCCGTGCACCGCGAGCAGGCTCACGAAAGTCGCCTGCGCGCCTTGGGGTTCCAGGTGGTGCGCTGGACCTGGAACGACCTCAGCGGCGAGGATGCCTGTCGACGACTCCGCGCCGCTCTGACCCGCGGCCGCCGCGGCTCGCCCGACGGGCGGATCGAGCCCACGCCCGCGCTCGAACCACGCCGCGTCCCAGCGCATCCGCTATGAATCGCGGACCTGCACGTACGCATGCGAACACCGTTCGCGAAACGCACGTAGTGCGCGCACCAAACGCGAAACACACCTAGTGCACGCACCAAACGCGAAACACACGTAGTGCGCGCACCACAAACGAAACGCACGTACGCGCGAGCACGGGTGGGACTTGCGCGCCCGCGACTCGCACGGGCGGAACGTGTACGGGCGCGCGCAGGCGTTATTCGCAGCAGCGCGCAGGCATCATTCGCGGTTGAGCGGGGCGTGTACCGCGCCCCGCTCAGGCGCGGCGTTCGGCGATGCGGTCGAGCAGGCGCTTGTGGACCGACGGCGGCAGCAGGTCGGAGATGTCGCCGCCATAGGCGGCGACCTCCTTCACCAGGGAGCTCGAGACGAATCCGAAGGCGGGATTCGTTGCGATGAAGAAGGTGTCGACGCCGGTGAGCTTGCGGTTCATCTGCGCCATCTGCAGTTCGTAGCCGAAGTCGGTGGCATCGCGCAGGCCCTTGATGATGGCGGTCAGGCCCTGTTCCTTGGCGAATTCCACCAGCAGGCCCTGCCAGGACTCCACGCGCACGTTAGGCAGATCCGAGGTGACCTCCCGGATCATCTCGACGCGCTCCTCGATGGTGAACATGCCCTTCTTGTTGGGGTTGATCACCACCGTCACGACGACTTCGTCGAACTGCACGGCAGCCCGCCGGATCACATCGAGATGCCCATTGGTCACCGGGTCGAACGAGCCCGGACACAGTGCTCCAGCCATGGGCGAACGGTAGCAAGGCACGGCCGCGCCGGGACACATCGGGCGGCCGCCGCACGGTCCGCGCCGTATGCGCGGCAAGGGCTGTCACCCGGCTGACGTATCTTCGGTACCGAAGCCGTTCTTGATCATCGGAGAGAATGTTGAGCGTCGAAGCCGATCTTGACCTGATGCGCACGCTGTCCGGCGCCGAATTCATCAACCTCTTCGGCAAGGGCAGGTTCCCGCAGTTCAGCACCGTCGACGACCATCTCGGCCAAACCGTGGTCACCGCCGAGCCCGGCCGCGTCGAGCTGGCCTGGACCCCGGGCGAGCAGCTCTGCAACCCCGGCGGCATGATCCACGGCGGCTACGTCGCCATGATCCTCGACAATGCCGTCTGCTTCGCCTCCGCCAGCACTCTCGACCGCTTCATCCCCCAACTGACCCTCAACCTGAACATCGACTACTTGCGCCCCGTGGCCCCGGGCCAGACCTACACCGTGATCGGCACCAACGCCCACTGCGGCCGCACCCGCCTGGTCTCCAATGCCACCATCGTCGATTCCCGAGGCAAGCTCCTCGCCCAAGCAGGCGGCAGCACCCTCCCGAACCCCGCGTTCAAGTAGCCCGGGGCACGGGGCCGGCAGCCGTACCCCAGCCGTCGCGAGGCACCGGAACCCCTGAGGCCCTTACTCCTCCGGCACGTACTCCGCCAGATCGATGCGGGTTTCACCGTAAGTGCGCGACTTCAGCGGCGAATACCCTGCGGGCCAGTCCAATTCAGGCGACCGCGTCGACCGCTCGACGACGATGAGCGCACCGTCGTGCAACCATCCCCCCTCGACGAGCGCCCGCAGATCAGCGAGCACCTCCGCGATATCGAGCGCATACGGCGGATCCGAGAACACCAGGTCGTAGGGCCCACCGGCAGGCGCTGCCGCACGCACCTCAACGGCCTCGGGCGCGACCCGGGACGCACGCCCTGCGGCCGAGGTGACCGCCGCCCGCCCGAGCACCCCCGCCACGCTGCCCATCCGCAATTCCGCACCGGGCAGCCCGAGATCCCCGATATTGCCGCGAACAACGGCCGCGGCCTTGCGATCGGACTCCACCAGCAAGGCGTGAGAAGCCCCGCGCGACAAGGCTTCCAGCCCCAGCGCCCCGGACCCCGCATACAGATCGAGCACCCGCGCCCCATCCAGATCCATGCGCGCCATGATCACGCTGAACAGCGCCTCCCGCACCCGATCCGACGTCGGCCGCGTCCCTGCGGGCGGCACCCGCAACCGACGCCCACCCGCGGTTCCCGCCACGATCCGCGTCATCGGGTCGCCGCCGCTTGCAGCGCCCCGAAGGTGGCGTGGAAGCCTGCGGGCCTCATTCGGCCGCGGCCTCGTTGGTGCGGATTTCGATGAGGAGGTCGCCGCCTTCCACCTGCTGGACCTTGCCGATGGCGATGCGCTTGACCAGACCTGCTCGGGGAGCGGTGATGGCGGCTTCCATCTTCATCGCCTCGATGGTGCCGATGGTGTCGCCCGCGGCGATCGAATCGCCTTCGGAGACAGCCAGTGTCACGACACCCGCGAACGGGGCCGCGATATGCCCCGGATTGGTCTTGTCGGCCTTCTCCGCGGTGGGGACTTCGCTGGCGATGGAGCGGTCGCGGACGGTGATCGGGCGGAGTTGGCCGTTGAGGATGCACATGACCGTGCGCATGCCGCGCTCGTCGGGCTCGGAGATGGCTTCCAGGCCGATGAGGAGGGTGACGCCCTTCTCCAGTTGGACGCGGTGTTCTTCGTCGTGACGCAGGCCGTAGAAGAACTGGTTGGCCGACAGACCGGTGGTGTCGCCGTACTTTTCGCGGTGGGCGAGGAATTCGGCGGTGGGACCGGGGAACAGCAGGCGGTTGAGGGTGGCGCGGCGTTCGGCGGAGGTGCCGGCCAGGCCCGCTTCGTCCTCGGCGGTGAGCTGGGTTTCCGGCTTGGCGGGACCGCGCCCGGCCAGAGCGCGGCTGCGGAAGGGCTCGGGCCAGCCGCCGGCGGGGGTGCCGAGTTCGCCGCGGAGGAACCCGATGACGGAATCGGGGATGTCGTAGCGGCCGGGATCGGCGGCGAAGTCCTCGACGTCGACGCCGGTGCCGACCAGGGCGAGGGCGAGGTCGCCGACGACCTTGGAGGACGGGGTGACCTTGACCAGGCGGCCCAGGAGACGGTCCGCGGCAGCGTATTTCGACTCGACTTCCTCGAACTGGTCGCCCAGGCCCAGGGCGATGGCCTGCTGGCGCAGGTTCGACAGCTGCCCGCCGGGGATCTCGTGGTGGTACACGCGGCCGGTCGGGCCGGGCAGACCGGATTCGAAGGGGCCGTAGACCTTTCGCAGCGCCTCCCAGTAGGGCTCCAGATCGCAGACGTGCTGCAGGTTCAAACCGGTGTCGTACGGCGAATTCGCCGCCGCGGCAACGATTGCCGACAGCGCGGGCTGAGAGGTGGTGCCCGCCATGGGAGCCGAGGCGCCGTCGACGGCGTCGGCTCCGGCCTGCCAGGCGGCCAGGTAGGTGGCCAGCTGACCGCCGGGGGTGTCGTGGGTGTGCACGTGCACCGGCAGATCGAAGTTCTGCCGCAGCGCCGTGACCAGCGTGTGGGCGGCGGGCGCGCGCAGCAGACCGGCCATGTCCTTGATGCCGATGACGTGCGCCCCGGCCTCGACGATCTGCTCGGCGAGCTTGAGGTAGTAGTCGAGGGTGTAGAGGTTCTCGTTCGGGTTCGACAGGTCGCCGGTGTAGCTCATGGCGACTTCCGCCACCGCGGTGCCGGTTTCGCGCACGGCGTCGATGGCGGGCCGCATCTGATCGACGTTGTTGAGCGCGTCGAAGATGCGGAAGATGTCGATGCCGGTGGCGGTGGCCTCGGAAACGAATGCGCGCGTGACCTTTTCCGGATACGGCGTATAGCCGACGGTATTGCGGCCGCGCAGCAGCATCTGCAGGTTGATGTTCGGGACGGCCTCGCGCAGCGCCGCCAGGCGCTCCCACGGATCCTCGAACAGGAAGCGCAGCGCCACGTCATAGGTTGCGCCGCCCCAGCATTCGATGGACAGCAGTTCCGGCGTCAGCCGCGCCACGTGCCCGGCCACATCGAGCAGGCCGTTGGTGCGGACCCGGGTGGCCAGCAGCGACTGGTGCGCGTCACGGAAGGTGGTGTCGGTGACCGCCACTCCCTCGCGATTGCGCAGCCACCGGGCGAAGCCCTCCGGCCCCAGCTCCAAGAGCCGCTGCCGCGATCCGGGCGGCGGCGGCACGGTGGTGTCGATAGCGGGCAGCTTGTCGTGCGGATACAGCTTGGTCGGCCGGCTGCCGTGCGGCTTGTTCACCGTCACGTCGGCCAGGTACTGCAGGATCTTGGTGCCGCGGTCGGCCGAACTCTTCAGCGTGAGCAGCTGCGGGCGCTCGTCGATGAACGAGGTGGTGACCTTGCCCGCGCGGAAGTCCGGATCGTCCAGCACCGCCAGCAGGAACGGAATATTGGTCGTCACGCCGCGAATCCGGAATTCGGCCACGGCCCGGCGCGCCCGCGCGATGGCGGTCTGGAAATCGCGCCCGCGGCAGGTCAGCTTGACCAGCATGGAGTCGAAGTAGGCCCCGACCTCCGCGCCGACATTCGCGCCGCCGTCCAGGCGCACGCCCGCGCCGCCCGGCGACCGGTAGCCGGTAATGCGGCCGGTGTCGGGCCGGAACCCATTGGCCGGATCCTCGGTGGTGATGCGGCACTGCAGGGCCGCGCCCCGGATGGTGATCGAATCCTGGCTCAGGCCAAGGTCTTCCAGCCGCTCGCCGGCGGCGATGCGCATCTGCGCCTGCACCAGGTCCACATCGGTGATCTCCTCGGTCACCGTGTGCTCCACCTGGATTCGCGGATTCATCTCGATGAACACGTGATTGCCGCGCTCGTCGAGCAGGAACTCCACGGTGCCCGCGCAGCTGTAGCCGATCTCCGTGGCGAAGGCCACCGCGTCGGCGCAGATCCGGTCGCGCAGTGCGGGATCCAGATTCGGCGCGGGCGCGAGCTCGATGACCTTCTGATGCCGCCGCTGCAGCGAGCAGTCGCGCTCGAACAGGTGAATGACATTGCCGTGCTGATCGGCGAGGATCTGCACCTCGATATGGCGGGGGTTGACCACCGCCTGCTCCAGGAACACCGTCGGATCGCCGAAGGCCGATTCGGCCTCGCGCGCGGCGGCCTCGATGGCCTCGCGCAGCTGGGCCCGATCGCTCACCCGGCGCATACCGCGCCCGCCGCCGCCGGCGACGGCCTTCACGAAGACCGGGAAGTCCATGGTCTCCGACGCCGCCATGAGCGCGTCCACATCCGAGGACGGCTCGGAAGACTTCAGCACCGGCAGCCCGGCGGCCTTGGCGGCGGCAATGGCCCGCGCCTTGTTGCCCGTCAGCTCCAGCACCTGCGCGGACGGGCCGACGAAGGTGATGCCCTCCCGCGCACAGGCCGCCGCCAGGTCCGGATTCTCGGACAGGAATCCGTAGCCCGGATACACGGCGTCGGCGCCCGCGCTCTTGGCCGCGTCGATGATCCCCTCGACCGACAGATAGGCCCGCACCGGATGCCCGGGCGTCCCGATCTGGTAGGCCTCGTCCGCCTTCAACCGATGGACGGAGTTGCGGTCCTCGTGGGGGAAGACCGCCACCGTTCCGATGCCGAGTTCGTAGGCCGCGCGGAAGGCGCGAATGGCGATCTCGCCGCGGTTGGCGACCAGGACTTTGGAGAACATGCGCCTTAAGGTACCTGCCCGGCGATATCGATCGGGCATCGAACTCACTTCGCAGTCATCTTCACAAGCACACCCGCCGGTCCTGCGAAGTTGTCATTCGCAAAGCTACACACCTCACCTCGTCACCGCCGGTCGGGTGAGGTTCGGTTTCGGATCGGCGCCGGCTAAGGAATAGACTGCGCAGCGCAGTCGGTTCGCACTGTGGGAGACGAGTCGGAGCCCCGAACGTCCCACGGCAGCGTCGAAACCCGTTAACCGACGGGTGAAGAGGGAACCCGGTGAGAATCCGGGACTGTCCCGCAGCGGTGAGCAGGAACGACCGCCGTCATATGCACTGGGCTCCATGGCCCGGGAAGCGACGGCCAGTAGGTCGGCCATTTCGGCCGGTGCCCGCGAGTCCGAAGACCTGCCGATTGTGCCGGGTACGCCGTATCCGGCGGTCTCCGCCTCGTGGACCGGGTGGATGGGCCGGCAGTGGTTTCCGCATGCTCGCGTGAGCGTGTATTCGGGGCACTCGGGTTCAGCCATGCCCGTGGGCGGCGGCCAGTGGCTCTGGAAACACTGGAGAACAGCTGTGACCAACATTTCCCCTTTCACCGCAACGGTTCTGGGCTCACCGCGGATCGGGCCGCGGCGTGAGCTGAAGCGCGCCACCGAGTCCTACTGGGCGGGACGCAGCGATGCCGAGGCATTGCACGCCGTCGCCAGGGAGCTCCGCATCGCTCAGCTCACCGGACTGACCGCGGCCGGAATGGATTCGGTGCCGGTGGGCACCTTCTCGTACTACGACCAGATGCTCGATACCGCGGTCATGGTCGGCGCGCTGCCGCCGCGGGTGGCCGGTATCGCGGATCCGCTGGATCGGTATTTCGCGGCGGCCCGCGGCACCGATGCGGTCGAACCGCTCGAAATGACCAAATGGTTCGACACCAACTACCACTACCTGGTGCCGGAATTCGGCGCGGACACCGAGTTCGCGCTGCATCCGGACAAGCTTCTCGACGAGCTGCGGGAGGCGCTGGCGCTCGGCGTGCCCGCGCGGCCGGTGGTGATCGGCCCGCTGACCTTCCTGAAGCTGGCCAAGGATGCCGAGGGTGATCCGCTGCGGCGGATCGACGCACTGCTGCCGCTGTATCTGGATCTGCTGCGGCAGCTGGCGGCGACGGGCGCGCAGTGGGTGCAAATCGACGAGCCGGTGCTGGTGACCGACCTCACCGCGGCCGAGCTCGCGGTGGCCGGGCGGGTGTACGACGAGCTGTCGGCCTCGGCGGATCGGCCCGCGATTCTGGTCGCCACCTACTTCGGGCGTCCGGGTGCGGCGCTGCCGGTGCTGGCGGGCACCGCCGTCGAGGGCATAGCGCTGGACTTCACCGCCGGGACGACGGTCGGCGAGGTCGCCGCGGTGCCGGCGCTGGCCGGGAAGCTGGTGGTGGCGGGTGTCGTGGACGGCCGCAATGTGTGGCGCACCGATCTGGATCGGGCGCTGAGCACGCTGGGCACCCTGCTCGGCAGCACCGGGGCGCTGGTGGTCTCGACCTCCAGTTCGCTGCTGCACGTGCCGTATTCGCTCGACGCCGAAGCCGGTATCGAGCCGGTGCTGCGGTCCTGGCTGGCCTTCGGTGCGGAGAAGGTGGCCGAGGTGCGGCTGCTGGCCACCGCGCTGCACGAGGGCACGGCCTCGATCACGGCCGAATTGGCCGCCGCCCGTGCGGCGTTCGAGTCCCGGGCCGCCGATCCGCGGCTGCGCAACGACACGGTGCGGGCGCGCCTGTCGGCGCTCGGCCCGGAGGCCACCCGCCGCTCCCCCGCCGCGGAACGCCGTGTGCTGCAACAGGAACGCCTGCCGCTGCCGCCGCTGCCGACCACCACCATCGGCTCCTATCCGCAGACCCCCGCGATTCGCAAGGATCGCGCGGCCCTGGTCAAGGGCGAGATCACCGCCGCGCAGTACCGCGACCGGATGCGCGCCGAGATCGCCGATGTCATTGCGCTGCAGGAGAAGCTGGGCATCGACGTGCTGGTACACGGCGAACCGGAGCGCAATGACATGGTGCAGTACTTCGCCGAGCAGCTGGACGGCTTCTGCGCCACCGCCAATGGCTGGGTGCAGTCCTACGGCACCCGCTGCGTCCGCCCGCCGATCCTGTTCGGCGATGTGACGCGGCAGCAGCCCATGACCGTCGAGTGGATCGAATACGCCCAATCCCTCACCGACAAGCCGGTCAAGGGCATGCTCACCGGTCCGGTCACCATCCTGGCCTGGTCATTCGTGCGCGACGACCAGCCGATCGAGGACACCGCCCGGCAGGTGGCGCTGGCCATCCGGGACGAGACGGTGGATCTGCAGGCGGCGGGCATCCGCATCATCCAGGTGGACGAACCGGCGCTGCGCGAACTACTGCCGCTGCGGGCGGAAGCCGAACAGCACTACCTGGATTGGGCCGTCGCGGCCTTCCGGCTGTCCACGGCCGGGGTCTCGGACGCCACCCAGATCCACACCCACCTCTGCTATTCGGAATTCGGCGAGGTGATCGGCGCCATCGCCGAACTGGACGCCGACGTCACCTCCATCGAGGCGGCGCGCTCGCACATGGAGGTGCTCGACGACCTCAATGCGGCAGGCTTCGCGCTCGGCGTAGGACCGGGCGTCTACGACATCCACTCCCCGCGCGTCCCCACTGTCGAGGAGATCACCACATCCCTGCGTGAGGCACTGAAAGCGGTTCCGGCCGAACGCCTCTGGGTCAATCCGGATTGCGGCTTGAAGACCCGCGGCCCGGCCGAAGTGGAGGCGTCACTGCGGAACATGGTGACCGCCGCTCACGCCGTGCGCTGACACCGATCCGCCGCAGCTCATCGGCCGCCCGCACCACGCGCGCGGGCGGCCGCATGACCGTTGATCGCCGGAGCCTTCGGCCTGCGCCCATGCGGCGCAGGATTTCGATTCCGGCGCGCTCTGCCTGAGGGTCAGGCGACTCCGCGCAGCGATCGCGGGGGGACGCCGGTGTATTCCGAGAGGGGGCGGATGAGGGCGTTGGATTGGGATTGCTCGATGATGTGGGCGGTCCAGCCGGTGATGCGGCTCATGACGAAAATCGGTGTGAACATGTCGATGTCGAAGCCCATGAGGTAGTAGGCGGGGCCGGCGGGGAAGTCGAGGTTCGGTTTGATGCCGTTCGCCTGCGCCATGGTGGCTTCGAGTTCGTCGTACATGCGCAGCCATTCGGCGCCGCCGGTGAGGTCGGCGATATCGTCGAGGGCGGCTTTCATGGTGGGGACGCGGGAGTCGCCGTCCTTGTAGACGCGGTGGCCGAAGCCCATCACCTTCTGTTTGCGGGAGAGCCTGTCCTGCAACCATTCCCGCGCTCGCTCGGGCTTGCCGATCTCCAGCATCATGTGCATGACGGCCTCGTTGGCGCCGCCGTGCAGCGGGCCCTTGAGGGCGCCGATGGCCGCCGTGACCGCGCTGTACATATCGGATTCGGTGGAGGTGACGACGCGGGCGGCGAAGGTGGAGGCATTGAAGCTGTGCTCGGCGTACAGGATCAGCGAGGTTTCGAAGGCTCGCACCAGGCGCGGATCCAGGTGGCGGGTGCCGGGACCGGGCTCGCCGAAGCACATGTAGAGGAAGTTCTCGGCGAAACCGCGGGCGGGATCGGGGGCGAGCGGGTCCAGGCCGCGGCGGCGGCGCATATCGGCGGCGATGACCGTGGGCAGGACGGCGGTCATGCGTAGGGCCTTGGCCAGCAGTTCGTCCCGGCTGCGGCCGCGATCCTCGAGGGGGTCCTCGGCGCCGAGGTAGCTGACCACGGTGCGGACGACGTCCATGGGATGGCAGGTCTCGGGCAAGCGGTCGATGAGGGCCAGCAGGGAGCGGTCCGCGCGGCGCAGGGCGCGCTCGCGTTCGGTCAGGGCGCGCAGTTCGGCCGCATCGGGCAGTTCGCCGTGCCACAGCAGGTGGGCGACCTCCTCGAAACGGCAGTGCCGGGCCAGATCCTGCACGGCATAGCCGCGGTAGGTCAGGGTGCTGGTCTCGGGCACCACCTTCGAGATGGCGGTGGTATCGACCACCACCCCGGCCAGGCCCTTCTTGATCTCGGTCATCAGCTCACTCGCTCACGGTGAAATTGAAAATGTCGGAATCGAATTCGTTGTAGCGGGAGTACTCGAGCAGCTCGTACAGGCGGGCGCGATGCTGCATGCGATCCACGAGCGCGGATTGGGTTCCGGTGGCGGCGATCTCGCGCAGGCCGGATTCGACGGCGAACATGGCCAGGCGCAGCGTGGTCACCGGGTAGATGACGGCATCGACGCCGAGATTCTCCAGCTCGGCGGCCGACAGCAGTTCGGACTTGCCGAACTCGGTCATATTCGCCAAAAGCGGGATGTCCACGGCCGCACGGAACTTCGCGAACTCACCGGCATCGGCCAGGGCCTCGGTGAAGAGGAGGTCCGCGCCCGCATCGGCGTACGCCTTGGCCCGGTCGACGGCGGCGTCGAGGCCCTCGGTGCCGCGGGCATCGGTGCGGGCGCAGATGACGAAGCCGGGATCGCGGCGGGCGGACACCGCCGCACGTAGACGGCGCACCATATCCGCAACGGGGACAACGGCTTTGCCGTCCAGGTGCCCGCAGCGCTTCGGATTGACCTGATCCTCGATGTGGCAGCCGGCCAGTCCGGCGTCCTCGAGCATGGTCACGGTGCGGGCGGCGTTCATGGGCTCGCCGAATCCGGTGTCGGCGTCGATGAGCACCGGCAGGTCGGTGACGCGGGCGATCTGGCGGCCGCGCTCGACCACCTCGGTGAGGGTGGTCAGGCCGATATCGGGCAGCGCCAGCTCGGCCGACACGACCGCGCCGGAGACGTAGACGCCCTCGAAGCCGACTTCCTGAATCAGCTTGGCCACCAAAGGATTGAAGGCGCCCGGAAACCGCTGGATCCGCCCGCTCGTCAACCCGGCGCGAAAGGCCGCGCGCTTGTCCGCCGCCGTGGTCGTGGCGGCCATGAGCCCGGTCACCGCGACCACCGTCCTAGGCTTGCGGTATGACCGATCAACCGCTGCGCTACCGCCTCATTACCGGACCGGACGATGCGAGGTTCTGTGAACGCATCAGCAAACTGCTCGACGAGGGCTATCGGCTGTACGGATCGCCGGCCATGACCTACAACGGGACCACCGTGATCGCCGCGCAGGCGCTGATCCTCGATACGCCGGAACACTGAGGTAGTCATCGGAAGATCCCTCCGGGAGTCGCGGGTGCGGCGGCCAGCACCGCGTCGGAGACGGTGAACGTGAGCTGTTCCAGCTCACCGGCTTTCAGCTCGGGCGTGCGCTGGGCCACGTCGAGGAAGCGATCCTGCTCGGCCGGTTCCAGCACGCCCTCGGCGAGCACGCGGAACTTCTCGACATACTGCGCGCGACCGAACGGCCGTGCGCCCAGCGGATGCGCGTCGGCCACCGCCAGCTCGTCGACAATGGTCTCCCCGCTGTCCAGGGTGACCACGGCGCGGCAGCCGAACGCCTTCTCGGCCGGATCGGCGGAGTGATAGCGGCGCGTCCACTCCGGATCCTCGACGGTGCTGATCTTGCGCCAGAGTTCGACGGTGTCCGGCCGCTGCGCGCGCTCGGGCGCATAGGATCGCTCGTGATGCCAGGCGCCGTCCTGCAGCGCGACCGCGAAGATATAGGGCACCGAGTGATCGAGGGTTTCGCGGCTGGCATGCGGATCGTATTTCTGCGGGTCGCCCGAGCCGCTGCCGATCACCACGTGGGTGTGGTGGCTGGTGTGCAGCACGATCGAGGCGATCCGGCCGAGATCGCCGATCCGATCGCGCATGCGCCGCGCCAGATCGATCGGGGCCTGACTCTGGTATTCGGCCGAATGCTCCTTGGTGTAGCTGTCCAGAATCCCGCGCTTGGCCTCGCCCGGACCCGGCAGCGGCACCTGGTACTCGGCGTCGAATCCGCCCAACAGCCAGGCGATCACGCCGTCGGCGCCCTCCCAGATGGGCGCGGGCGCACCCTCGCCGCGCATGGCGCGGTCCACCGCTTCGACGGCCATCTTCCCGGCGAAGGCGGGCGCGAACGCCTTCCAGCTGGAGATCTCGCCCTTGCGGGACTGCCGGGTCGCGGTCGTGGTGTGCAGGGCCTGGCCGACGGCCTGGTAGATGGTGTCCGCGTCGAGCCCGAGCAGCGTGCCGATGCCCGCGGCGGCCGATGGTCCGAGGTGGGCGACATGGTCGATCTTGTGCTCGTGCAGGCAGATCGCGCGCACCAGGTCGATCTGGATCTCGTAGCCGGTGGCCAGGCCGCGAATCAGCTCCGCGCCGCTGCGGCCGGTGTGCTGTGCGACGGCCAGGATGGGCGGAATATTGTCGCCGGGGTGCGAGTACTCCGCCGCCAGGAAGGTGTCGTGGAAATCGAGTTCGCGCACGGCCACGCCATTGGCCCAGGCCGCCCATTCCGGTGAGAACCGCTGCGCCCCGGGCAGTCCGAACACCGTGGCGCCGGGCCCGTACGGGTGCGCCTGCGCCTGCCGCCGCGCGGTGGTCACCGGCCGCCGCAGCACCGACGCGGCCGCCACGGCGGCATTGTCGATGATCCGGTTGACGATCATCTCCTCGACGTCGGCGGGCACGGCCACCGGATCCACGGCCACCTGGGCGATACGGGCGGCGAGGTGCTCCTCCCTCGGGAACTGTTCCGCCGCGGAGCGGGCGCGCACTGGATAGGTCTTCATATTTCCGACGCTACGCAGGCCACCGACCTGGGAAAACGCCTCGCATCGGCGAATTTCGGCGAGCGAATCCCGTGGCAACTGCGAAGTCGCGAACCACCGGGACGGCCGGGAAACCCGGCAGGGGCCTGGACACCGGATCGGTAGTGTCGCGCTATGCCCGAGTTGATCGCGCCCACCGCAGACCTGCATGCCGCGTGGCTGGCGGCGCATCGGGAATGGGGTCCCGGCCTGCACGAAGACGGGTTCGGGCTGCGGCCCGCCGACGAGGTCGACTCGTTCGCCGGGTTCACCGCGTGGATCACCCGGCTGACCGAGGACGCGCAGTCGGCGGTGTGCACCTACCGCTGGATCGTCGACGGCGAGCAGGTGCTCGGCGGTATCGCGCTGCGGCACGGCTTCGGCGATTTCGTACAGCACGCCGGGCATATCGGCTACGGCATCCGGCCGTCCGCGCGCCGGCGCGGGCTGGCCACCTGGGCGCTGGGGCGGATGCTCGGCGAAGCCCGTGCGCTCGGCATGGCCGAGGTGCTGATCGTCTGCGAGGACGAGAACCTCGCCTCGGCGCGGACGATCGAGCGCCACGGCGGCAGCCTCGAAAGCATTCTGGACTCCGAATACGGTGTGGTGCGACGCTATTGGATCAGACTCGGTGAGCTGCCGGGCTGAGGTCGGCGAACTCCAAGTTCACCTGCTTTTGGGTTGAGAGGCCCGGTTCCTGGGTACGTTCCGGATGCGGTTCGAGCCCGCTGCTCGTCGGCGCCGCGTACGATGGGGACCCACAAAAGGGCCCGCCCCACGTCTCGAATTCGCATGCTACGCAGACGTGCCGCGACCACGAAAACGCTCGCAGAATCACCGGAATACGGGCGAGTCCCGTCATAATGCGATGTTTGCGAAGCAGTATGGGTACCATCTCGCACTGTGCGCAAGATGTATGCGGGGGCCCGACTACGACGGTTGCGCGAGGAACGCCGGATGACCCAGGCGGCCTTGGCCAAATCCCTGGACCTGTCCCCCAGCTATCTCAACCAGCTCGAGCGTGATCAGCGGCCGCTGACGATCCCGGTGCTGTTGAAATTGAACTCCACCTTCGATCTCGACGTGCAGTTCTTCGCCGCCGACTCCGACGCCCGGCTGGTGTCGGATCTGCACGAGATCCTGGTCGAAGCCGCGGGCGGCAATGCCGCCCCCGTGGCCGAGGTCGAGGATCTGGCGACGCGCATGCCCGAGGTCGCGAAAATCGTTGTGGCCATGCACCGCCGACTACGCGCGGCGACCGACCAGTTGGATCTCTTGTCCTCGAAGGTCGCCACCCCCACCGGCGCACCCGGCGTGCCCATGCCCTACGAGGATGTGCGCGACTTCTTCTACGACCACCACAACCACATCGCCCAGCTGGACCTCGCGGCGGAACGACTGTTCGATGACTGCGGACTCGCCATCGGCTCGCTCGACCGCCAGCTCGCCCGCGTGGCCGAGGAACGCGCCGGCGTGACCGTGCTGGTCCGCGGCGACGGCGCCGACCCGAATGTGCCCAAGCGCCACTACGAACCGGAGACCCGCACCCTCACCCTGGCCCGCCGGCTGCGCCCGGGCCAGCGCGCCTTCCAGATCGCCACCACCCTGGCCTTCCTGCTGCACGGCAACCTGCTCGACGAGGTGCTCGACGAAACACCCTCCCTGAGCGGCGAATCCCGCACGCTGGCGCGGATCGGCCTGGCCAACTACTTCGCGGGGGCGCTCATCCTCCCGTACAGCAAATTCCTGCGGTCGGCCGAAGAGCTACGCTACGACATCGACCTGCTATCCCTACGTTTCGAAGTGGGCTTCGAAACCGTCTGCCACCGGCTGTCCACCCTGCAACGCCAAGGCCAGCGCGGCGTCCCCTTCTTCCTCATACGCACCGATCGCGCCGGCAATATCTCGAAACGCCAGTCCGCCACCGCCTTCCACTTCTCCCGCGTCGGCGGCAGCTGCCCGCTGTGGGTCGTCCACGAGGCCTTCGCCCACCCGGGCCGCATGCTCACCCAGATAGCCGCCATGCCCGACGGCCGCCGCTACCTCTGGGTCGCCCGCACCACCACGCCCACCCCCACCGGATTCGGCACCGCCGGTAAGGAATTCGCCATCGGCCTGGGGTGCGATATCGAATACGCCGACCGCCTCGTGTACTCCAAGGGCCTCCAGCTCGACGACCCGGCCGCCGCCATTCCCATCGGCGCGGGCTGCAAGGTGTGCGAGCGGCCCAATTGCCCGCAGCGCGCCTTCCCGCAGATCGGGCGGCCGTTGGCGATCGCTGAGAACACCAGTACGGATCTGCCCTATCCGCGGATTCCTCGCTGAGGCGTTGCCGCGGTTCGATCCGCGGGCGGTCGGTGCACCGGTGATCTTGCTTCGCGGGAGGTCTTGGCTCTCTTGCGTGCGCAAAGCAAACGAGGAAGAGGGGTCACCTCGCCTGCCGTACCCGGCGCCGGCTCCCCAGTTGGGAGCCGTGGCCTCACCTTTCGGACGGGGAGACTGGCTGTGGTTGCGTTTCAAGATCCACGCCCGGGGTTCACACCCCCTTCGGGCCGGTTCACACCCCGAATTACCGTTGGGACCGGGTGCGGACGGGGCACAAGGGGTGTGCGGCCAGGTCTAGGACTTCGCCAGGTACTCCAGGCGCTCGCCGTCCACTGCGGCGTGCATCATGCTGGCGAGGCCGGGGTGTCTGGTCAGGCCGGGGTCGGACTCGACTACCTCGCGGGCCAATTGCTGTGCGGCGGTGATTACTTCGAGGTCGTCCAGCAAGGACAGCAGGCGGAGGCTGCGGGCGGTGCCGGACTGGGCCGAACCGAGGACGTCGCCCTCGCGGCGCTGGCGGAGGTCGAGTACGGCGAGTTCGAAGCCGTCGGTGGTGCCTGCCACCGCTTCGAGGCGGGCCATGGCGGTGCCGACCGGGTTGGATTCGGTGATCAGCAGACACAGGCCGGCGTGTTTGCCGCGGCCTACGCGGCCGCGCAGCTGGTGGAGCTGGCTGACGCCGAAGCGGTCGGCGTCGACGATGACCATGACGGTGGCGTTGGGGACGTCCACGCCGACTTCGACGACGGTGGTGCAGACCAGGACGTCGATGTCGCCGTCGTTGAAAGAGCGCATGACGCGGTCTTTTTCGTCGGAGGGGAGGCGGCCGTGGAGCAGGCCCACGCGTAGGTCCTTCAGAGGGCCGGTGCGCAGCATTTCGTAGACATCGACGGCGGCGTGGGTGGTGGGGCCTTCCTTCTCCTCATCGGATTTCTTGCGGCCCTTGGCTTTACCATTGCCGTTCTCGTCCTCGTCGCCGATGCGGGAGCAGACCACATAGGCCTGGCGACCGGCTTGGACTTCCTCGTGGATGCGCTCCCAGGCGCGGTCCACCCAGGAGGGTTTCACCTTGGCGGGCACCACTTTCGAGGTGATCGGCGAGCGGCCGCGCGGGAGCTGGGTGAGGGTCGAGGTCTCCAGATCGCCGAGGGTGGTCATGGCGATGGTGCGCGGGATGGGGGTGGCGGTCATGACCAGCAGATGCGGGCTGATGCCGTTCTTCGCCTTGGCGCGCAGGGCGTCTCGCTGTTCCACGCCGAAGCGGTGCTGTTCGTCGACGACGACCATGCCGAGGTCGAAGAACTCCACGGCCTCCTGGATCAGGGCGTGGGTGCCGATGACCAGGCCCGCCTCGCCGGTGACGGCGTCCAGCAGCGCGGCCTTCTTCTGGCCCGCGGACATGGAGCCGGTCACCAGCACCACCTTGGTGGCGGTGTCGGCCGCGCCCAGCTCACCGGCCTCGCCGAGGTCGCCGAGCATATTCTTCAGCGATCGATAGTGCTGGGCGGCAAGGACTTCCGTCGGAGCGAGCAGGGCGGTCTGCTGGCCGTTGTCGACCACCTGCAGCATGGCGTGCAGGGCGACGATGGTCTTGCCGGAGCCGACCTCGCCCTGCAACAGGCGGTGCATGGGGTGGCTGCGGGACAGGTCCGCGGAGATCTCGTCGATGACGGTGCGCTGGCCTTCGGTCAGTTCGAAGGGGAGGCGCTTGTCGAAGGCGGCGGCAATGCCGTCGGTGCGGGGCGGGCAGGGTTTGGCGGCGCGGCCCTCGGTCCGATGGCGGCGCTCGGCCAAGACCAGCTGCAGGGCCAGGGCCTCGTCGAAGCGCAGGCGATTGCGGGCCTCGTCGATATCGGATTTGCGCTCGGGTAGGTGGATCAGGCGCAGGGCGTCGGAGACGGGGAGCAGGGAATGCTCGGCGCGCAGGTCCTCCGGCAGCGGGTCGTCGATGGGGTCGAGCTGGTCGAGGATCTGACGGACGCAGCGCAACAGATCCCAGCTCTGCACCTTGGCGGTGGCGGGATAGACGGGGATGAATTCCCGTTCGAAGAACGAGACATCCACGCCGCCGGCGCCTTTCGCGCTCTGCGCCAGACCGCGCAGGGCGCCGCCGCCGCGGACCGAGGTGAGGTTCTCGACCGAACCGTCCTCCTTGTCCGGCAGGATCAGGTAATCCGGGTGCGAGAGGTTCCAGCGGTCCGGCCGCCACCAGTGCACGGTGCCCGACATCATCGCCCTCACACCGTCTTTCACCAGATAGCGCACCTTGTCGCCATTGAAGAAGGTGATGTCGACCGGACGCGGGCCGCCGGTGTCGAGGGCCACCTTGAGCAGGCTGCCGCGCCGGTTCTTCATGGGCCGCAGTTCGGTCTTGGTGACCCGGCCCATGACCGTGATGTGCTGCCCCTCCTCCGGCGCCTCCTCGGTGAGCGGCTGCCCCTGGGTGGCATAGCGCAGCGGATAATGCCGCAGCAGGTCCTCGACGGTGTGCATATCGAAGGCCTCGGCCAACGGCTCGGCGGCTTTCACGCCGAGCACATGGTCCAGCCGATCACTCAATGTCGCCACTACTCAACCCCGATCTGCACGAGATCCCCGGGCTGCCCGCCCGGGTACACCACCACCTCCACACCGGGGAAGGCGGTCCCGACATGATCGCTCAACTCTGCCGAAAGCCCTTCGGGCGCATCGGCTCCCATGAGCATGGTCACCAATTCCCCACCGAGCCCGAGCATCCGGTCCAGCAGCGTGCGCCCGGCCGCCCGCACATCGGCGTCGATCACCACCACATCGTGCCCGACCAGCCCGAGCCCGTCCCCCGCATCGCACATCCCCACGATCGTCAGCGCCCGCTCCGGCGCGACTCGCAGTGCCCCCCACCGTGTTCCGGCCGCCGCCTCCGACATGGCGAACGCATCGTCCACCGCGATCCGCCCCCCATCGTGCATCGACAGCGCCGCCAGCCCCTGCACCATGGACGCACTCGGCAACATCAGCACCTCCCGCCGCCCATCCCGGGCCGCCACACTCACCGCCACCAATTCGTGCGCCGGCAACGCCCCATTCGGCAACACCAGCACCTCCCGATGCGGCAACCCCCGAATCCCCGCCAGCAACGCCTCCGCCGTCACCTCCCCCTCCAGCACCGCCGCCCCCGAATCCTCGAACAACCGCACCGCCCCCTCCCCGGAAGCCACCGCCAGAATCCCCCGATCCGCCACCCCCTCCGGCGCATGCTCGGACACCGCCAGCGTCTCGATCCGAATCCCGCTCAGCGTCCCGGCCACCAGCCCCGCCTCCACCGCGGCCCCCGCGTCCGCGCAATGCACATGTGCCGACCAGCCCCCCGCGCCGTCCCCCACCACAACAACCGAATCCCCCAGTGCCGCAAGCCGATCCCGCAGCCGTGCCACCCGCTCGTCATCGGAGCCGCTCAGCCGATACATGACCTCATACATAGGAGCACCCGCCTCACCCCCCATTCCACCGTAGGCCGTGTGCTCCGAATCCACATCCACCCCAACAGAATTCGCATCGATTCCCGCCGCGTACCCGGCCCCGTGCGCGTCACCTGCCGAAGCGACGGAATTCGCGGCACGTCCCGCCGCAACATCGGGCCTGTCCGCCGGGCCGGCGTGCTCAGCTGTTCCTGCCGCATCTCCGCCCCCGCGCACGTCACCGGCCACAGTGCGCGCACCACCGGCCGCCGCCCCATGCACGTCGACGGGCGCCGCACCCCTTGCGCCGACCGCGCCCGACTGGACCGCCGCGGACCGGACAGTCGGCCGATACGACGCCGCCCCGGACTCGCCCCGCACATAGGTGGGCCGCGTCGGAGGTTGCGCACCGGCCACGATGACCAATTCATCCAGCAGCACCAGCAGCCCCCGAGCACCGGCATCCACCACCCCGGCCTCACGCAACACCCCGAGCTGAGACGGCGTCTCTTCGAGCGCCTTCGCCGCCCCATCCGCCGCGGCCAGCGCGACCGCGGGCAATGTGCGCTCCGGACATTCCCCAGCGCTCTCTGCAGCACAGTCCAGCACCGTCAGCATGGTCCCCTCGACAGGCGAACTCAGCGCCTCCCGCACCAGCCCCGCCGCCCGCCGCAAAGCCGAGCGCAATGTCGCCTCGGTGAGCGGTCCATCACACACCGCATCGGCCACCCCCCGCAGCACCTGCGACAGGATGATCCCCGAATTCCCCCGAGCCCCCGCCGTAGCCGCCCGCGCCATAGCACTCGCGATCGCGAATGCCGATATTCCTCGCGTCGACTCATCGCCGTCCAGCCCGGCATCGCCCGGCAGCTCGATCGAATCGCCCACTTCGAACCCACCGACCGGCCACCTTTGAGCCGTGCCGTGCGCCACATCGGCGACGAACGCCCCGGCTCCGGCCGGCGCGTTCTCCGCCCCGCGCAGCACGGCACCCGCCTCGGGCCGATCGAGCTCTTCGGCCGTGCTCGTTCCAGCACCGGAGGTGGCTTCCTCCGCCCCGCGCACGGCGGCGCGCATGGTGTTCAGCAGGTTGGTGCCCGTGTCGGAGTCGGGGACCGGGAAGACATTGAGGGCGTTGATCTCGGCGCGGTGGCGCTCCAGCGCTGTTAGGCAGAGCCGCCCCCAGCGCAGCAGCGCAGTACCGTCGAGTGCGTCCGCTACCCCGGGCACCGTCACCGTCCTTCCGCTCGACATCGTGTCGTCGTAACCCCGGTGGCCAGCCTAGTCGCGACCCCCGACACCGCGCCGTCACCTGGTGTTCGTGCGGTGGTCGCGGGTCAGCGAACGGGGGGCCAATTGGACATCGGCGAGAGGGGGCGGTTACTCTTGCAGGGTTGCCCGACGCGGGCACCGGTCCTGCCCTCTCAGGTATCTGCTCGCGTTCGCCAGTTATTCGCTGGTAGGCACGTCCACGACATTAAGTTTTCGGACACGCTGTGCACTGTGCAGCGGGTCCCAACATGACATGAAGGAGCTCGCGACTATGGCTGCCGTCTGCGACGTCTGCGCCAAGGGCCCCGGCTTCGGTAAGTCGGTTTCGCACTCGCACCGGCGCACCAACCGTCGCTGGAACCCGAACATCCAGACTGTTCGTGCGCAGGTTGCCCCCGGCAACACCCGCCGCATGAACGTGTGCACCTCCTGCCTCAAGGCCGGCAAGGTCGTGCGCGGCTGATTTCCAGCTTTCGAGAACCCCGGCGCCCATAATCGGGTGGCCGGGGTTTTTGTCGTATCCAGGAGGACGCTATGGACGCGGCATGGCGGATCCTGCCGCTGACGGCCGAGTACACCCGGAGCCTGGCCGAATGCCATATCGCGTGCTGGCGCGAGGCCTACCGGGGATTGGTGCCCGACCATGTGCTCGACGCCTTCGACATCGATCGGCTGGCGGAGCGAAACGAGCGGCTGCGCATCGCGCATCCCCGCCTGAACACCATCGCGGTCGTGGGCGACGAGGTCATCGGATTCGCCCGCGAAGGCGCGGCACTGGACGATTCGGTGGTCACGCCCCGCCAGCTCTTCGCGCTGTACGTGCGCGCCGCCTGGTACGGCACGGGCGTCGCCCACGATCTGATGCGCGCCGTGCTGGCCGAGGACGCCGACACCAGCCTGTGGGTTTTCGAGGAGAACCCGCGCGCTCGAGCCTTCTATAAAAAGTACGGCTTCGAACTCGACGGCGAACGCCGAGTCGAAGCCTTCACTCCCGCACTCGAAGTGCGAATGGTGCGCCGGGTTACTGGTGCCCGGTGAAGCAGTCCAGCTGCTGACTGATCGACTGGAAGATGCACGCCACCCGGGAAGTCACACTCGACGACATCGTGGTCGCGCTGTTGGTGTCGAACAGGCTCGCGACGGGCGCGGCCGGAGCCGTCTCGACGGGGGCCGGTTCCAGCGTCAACGGCGCGGCATTGGCGGCGGGGGCCACGGCGAAAGCGGCGCCCGCGGCAAGCGCGACGAAAACACCACGGGCAGTCTTGTTCTGCATACACATGCTCCTGATCGGATCTACGGATTCGCGCCCTAGGGCAGACGCCAGTCCACCGGCGCGGCCCCTAATGTACCCAGCAATTCGTTGGTACGTGAGAACGGACGAGATCCGAAGAATCCTCGCGAAGCCGACAATGGTGAGGGATGGGCGGATTCGACGTAGGGCGTCGACCCCAGCATCGGCTTCAAAGTGGAGGCGTCCCGGCCCCACAGAATGGCGACGAGCGGCTGGTCACGGGCGACCAGGGCGCGAATCGCCTGCTCGGTCACCGCTTCCCAGCCCTTGCCGCGATGCGAGGCCGGCTCGCCCGGGCGCACGGTGAGAACCCGGTTCAGCATGAGCACGCCCTGATCCGACCACGGCGAGAGATCACCGCAGGACGGCGTCGGGTACTCCAGGTCCTTGGAGTACTCGGAGAAGATATTGGCCAGGCTGCGCGGCACCGGCGAAACATCCGGCGCCACCGAGAAACTCAGCCCCATGGCGTGCCCCGGCGTCGGGTACGGATCCTGCCCGACGATCAGTACGCGCACCTTGTCGAAGGGCCGCTGGAAGGCGCGCAGCACGTTCTCCCCCTTGGGGAGATAACCGCGCCCGGCGGCGTTTTCGGCGCGCAGGAATTCACCCATCTCGGCAATGCGGTCGGCCACCGGTTCGAGGGCCTCGGCCCAGCCCGAATCGATGACTTCCGCCAGTGGTTTTCCACCCATGTCGGGATAACCTATCCGCCCCACTTCCACGGCGAAACCCCACCCTCCTATGCGAAGGATTCCCAACCGGTAGGTCCGGACCGAGCGGCGCCGTCCACGGTCACGCCCGCCCCCGCACCAACCCGCCCGATGAGTACCCAACCCGCAGGTAGATCCCCCGAATCGGAGAAAGTGGCCGCGAACACGTGGTCCTCGCCACCCGAGAGAATCCACTCGAGCGCGTCCGCCCCGAGCGCATCCGCCACCTCTCCGAGCCGCCGGTCACGCAAGACCGAACTATCGAGATCGATAGCAACACCGGAACTTTGGGCGATATGCCCGAGATCGGCCAGCAGCCCGTCCGACACATCGGTAAGCGCCGTGATCACCGCGACGTCGCCGGCGCGCGCCGCAGAGGCCCGCACCCCCATCCCTCCGGCGTGGGGCGCATCCGTCATCCCGGCATGCTCTTGGCCGGGATCTCCCGCACCGCAGTGGATTCCGGCCAGCGGAACGCCCGGAGGGCGGGGGGCCGCTTCGACCGGACGCTCGGCCCCACCCCACGGCAGCGCGGCGGCGGGCAGGTCCAGCACCGCCTCGTAGCGGGGCTGCGGAACACGATGTGCGGCAACCGCATCGGCGAAGCGATCGAGATCGACGCCCGCCGACAGCACGGCCAGCCCCGCCGCCGACCAGCCCAGTCGGCCGGCGACCGCCACCACGTCGCCGGGCCGCGCGCCCGAGCGCGTAATCACCTCGGCCCCAAGGGGATCGCCGAAGGCGGTCACCGAGATCACGATCTGGGAGCTGCGCACCATGTCGCCGCCGGCGATCGACGCGCCGGCGCGCTCCGCCTCGGCCCACATACCGTCGGCGAGGGCTTCGACGAAGGCGACCGGGGTGTCGGAGGGGCAGCCGAGTGCGACGACGAATGCGCTCGGGCGAGCGCCCATGGACACGACGTCCGCCGCGTTCTGGGCGATGGCTTTACGGCCGATGTCCTGGGGGCTGGACCAGTCCAGGCGGAAGTGGCGGTGCTCCAGCAGCATGTCGGTCGTCACCACGAAGCGGCCGGCCGGCGCGGCGACCAGGGCAGCGTCGTCGCCGGGCCCCATCAGCACGCCCGGCGCCTGCGTGCGCCCGGCGTTGATGCGGTCGATCAGCGCGAACTCCCCGAGGTCGCGCACGGTGGGAGGCGGTGTCGGCTCCCCGGTGCGAGGCGGTGTCGGCCTCCCGGTGGCAACCGGTGTCGGCTCGGCCGGGCCCTGCCCGCTGCTGGCGGTGATGACGGTCTCCTCGGTACTGAGTGTGATGCGGTTGGCAAACGTATGAACGGTACCCTCGAACCCGCAATCGACGACCACCAGCCGGGCCCCACCGCGCCCGGCGCGGCACGATCGGGGACCGACGACCGGATGAGCAACGACACCCGCGGCAGCGAACCGGAATCCAGCGAGCCGGACACGACCGCCGAGCCCGCGGCCGAGCCGAACGCCGACGCTGCGGTTCGCCTCGGAAAGTCCGATGCGGCAGCGGACGGCGAATCCGATGCCGAGACGGACGGCAAGTCCGATGCCGGGGCAGGCGGCAAGTCCGATGCCGAGGCAGGCGGCGACTCGGCTGCGGGCGGCGACTCGGCGAGCGCCGAGCCGTCCGACGAGGACTACTCCCCCGGCCGCTCGCCCGCGCTCATCGCCACCGCGGTCGCGCTCCCGGTCGCGCTCGTGGTCGGCGTCCTCGTCGCGGGCGTGATCGCCAATCGCAACCCGGTTCGCGAGCCGCTGGCCCTCGGCGCGGTGGACGCGCCCGGCGCCACCGGCCCGGCCTGCTCGGCGCTGCTGCCCGCGCTCCCGGAGAAGATCGGCGACTACACGGCCGCCGAACTGCGCCAGCCCGCCCCCGCCGCCACCAAGGCGTGGCAGCTGCCCGAGGGCGGCGAACCCATTGTGCTGCGCTGCGGTCTGGGCCGCCCGCTGGAATTCCACCGCGCCTCCCCGCTCCAGGTCGTGAACGGCGTCAGCTGGTTCGAGGTCAAGGATCCGACGAGCGGCGCCACCTCCGGCACCTGGTTCGCCGTGGACCGCGGCACCTACATCGCCCTGACCATGGCCAATGACGCCGGCCCCACTCCCCTGCAAGAAGTGTCGGACGCCATCACCACAACCATCCCCCCGCAGAACCTGGACCCGAACCCCCTCCCCAACTAGCCGGACAGGCGATCACCGGGAACTGGTGGCGGCATCGGCCGAGTAGCCACGCCACCAGTTCCCGGTCGGCGCTGTTTCAGTTCGCGCGGAGGGTGACCGTGCCGGAGGTGAGGTCCACCTCGATGCCGTCGGTGCCGTCGCCGGGGTTCTCACGGTGCATGAGGACCGACTGGCGCTGTTCGAATTCGGCCTGTTTGCCCGAGCTGAAGATGGCGTCGAACTGTTCGAATCCGATGCCCGCGGCACTGCGCGGACCTTCGACGTGACGCATCCACGGCAGAACGGTCCGACCGGTCAGCTTGCGATAGGCGACCTCGGCGAAGGCCACCGCGATAATCAGCAGCGCCAGCCCGGGAATCGTCATTGCCACGATCACCTCACCGAGAGTACGCGGAGACGCGCCGAAAGCCGGCTGCGCGGCGGGACCCGGAAGTGCCATGCTCGGCGGTATGACCGCAACTGCTGGGCACTGCCGGGAATGCGGTGCCGCGCTACCCGAGTCCGGCGACTGCGGTGACCGCATTCCGGAGCTGCTCGAAATCGAGTGGCGGGTGCTGGACGGCAGCGAGGACAGCCTGCGCGCCCACTTCTTCGCCATCGCGTCGTTCCAGGTGCAGCACCCGTCGCGAATGACCCCGGAGGCGACGGCAGGGTTGCGCATACAGCTGACCCGCATGGTGCGCGATCCGATCCCCATCGCCACCCTGCGAATCGATATCCGCCGGGCCTTCCACGGCGTGAAGGTGAACAACCCCAACCCGGGCGACCGTTCCACGGTCGACCCGCGCTGGCCCACCCGCTGGCCGATGACCGCCGCCGATATCGTGGCCCGCCCCGCCGCCGAATACATCACGGCGGTCGGTGAATGGGCGCGCACCACCGCGGACACCATCGATCTGGCGGTTCCGGGCCCCGAATACTGATCGAGCTCCTGCCATGTGGGCAGGAGCTCGATCGCACGGCGATATCGGTCAGCGCAAGCCGGTGCCGCGCGCCAGAGCCGTTTCGATCAGGGTGCTGACGAGGGTCCTGTTATCGATGCCGGTGGCATCCCACATGCGCGGATACATGGAGATGGCGGTGAAGCCGGGCATGGTGTTGATCTCGTTGATGACCGGGCCCTGCTCGGTGACGAAGAAGTCCACGCGAGCCAGGCCCTGGCAGTCCAGCGCCCGGAAAGCCCGCACGGCGATCTCCCGAACCTGTTGCGCCACATCGTCGTCCAGCTTGGCGGGAACGTCGAACTCGCAGACGTCGTCGAGGTATTTGGTGTCGAAGTCGTAGAACTCCGGACCGTCGCCGGTGGTATCGGGCATCCGGATCTCGGCCACCACACTGGCTTCGACTCGCCCGTCGGGGAACTCGAGCACACCGCATTCCACTTCGCGCCCGATAATCCCGGCCTCGACGATCACCTTCGGATCGACCTGGCGCGCAACGGCAATGGCGGCATCCAGCTCATCCCAGTCGTCGACCTTGGTGATGCCGATCGAGGAGCCGCCGCGGGCGGGCTTCACGAACACCGGCAGGCCCAGGCGAGCCCTGTCCGCCTCGGACAGGGTCGGCACGCCGGGTCGCAGCACCACCTGCACGCCGATCGGAAGCCCTTCGGCCGCAAGCAGTTTCTTGGTGAATTCCTTGTCCATACCGGCCGCACTGGCCAGCACGCCCGGGCCGACGTACGGAATCCCCGCCAGCTCCAGCAGACCCTGGATGGTCCCGTCCTCACCGAAAGCGCCGTGCAGCACCGGGAACACCACGTCCACGCCGCCCAGCACGGTCTCGGCGCCGTCGAGGGGAACCAGGCTGCCGGACCGGGACGGGTCCGCGCTCAGGGTCAGCTCGGTGCCGGTGCTCGCCACCGAGGGCATGGCGCGATCGGTCGGAGTCAGCTCGCGCGGATCGCCACTGGCTAGCACCCAGGTGCCGTCCTGCGTGATCCCGATCGGAACCGCCTCGTACCGTTCGGGATCGAGGCTGCCCAGTACGGTCCGGGCCGAAACGCACGAAACCCCGTGCTCATTGCTCCGGCCGCCGAACACCACCGCCACCCTGATCCTGTTGGTCATGCCCGGAACCGTACCCGGTCGGGAATGGCGGCGGTGTTACACGGTCGGCTCAGGGCCCGGTGACCGCGGCCGCCGAGCTCCTGCTCACACCGTCGCTCCCGCTCGGCCGGGTGTTACTCCGATTCGACCCGGCCGCACTCCACTTCGCGCGCGGTGGCCGGAGTGCGACATCCGGTCCGCCGAGTCGAGCTGGGATTCCCCCGGATTCGAGGATCATTCGGATTTGAGCCGGCGGCCCAGCAGCTGACCGACCGCTTCCTCAGCGGAAAGCCCTTCGTGGCAGACCTGGTGCACCGCATTCGTGAGCGGCATCTCCACCCCGTGCGCGGCGGCCAGCGCCCGCACCGATGTGCACGACTTCACACCCTCCGCGACCTGCCCATGGGTGGCCTGCTGCGCGGTCTCCATGCTGCCGCCCTCGCCCAGCACGTGCCCGAAGGACCGGTTGCGCGACAGCGGCGAGGTGCAGGTGGCGACCAGATCGCCGATTCCGGCCAGGCCCGCGAAGGTCACCGGCTCCGCGCCGACGGCCACGCCCAGCCGGATGATCTCGGCCAGCCCGCGCGTAATGAGCGTGGCAATGGAGTTGTCGCCCAATCCCATTCCGGAGGCGGCGCCGCAGGCCAGCGCGATGACGTTCTTGCAGGCCCCGCCGATCTCGCAGCCGATCACATCGGAATTGGTGTACGGCCGGAAGTACCCGGTGGCGATGGCGTGCTGCACGGCCTCGGCCCGCGCGGTATCGGTACAGGCGATCACGGTGGCGGCCGGTTGCCTGGCCGCGATCTCATCGGCCAGATTCGGCCCGGACAGCACCGCGATCCGGCTCGGGTCGGCGCCGCTCACCTCGGCGATGACCTGGCTCATCCGCAGCAGCGTGCCGGTTTCGATGCCCTTGGCCACGCTCAGCAGGGTGGCGTCGGCGGGAATGATGTCCCGCCACGCGGCGAGATTGGTGCGCAGGGTCTGCGACGGCACCGCCAGCACCACGATGTCCGCCCCGGCCAGGGCCACCGCCGGATCGTCGGTGGCGGCGATCGGCGGCAGTTCCACGTCCACCAGATACGAGGGATTCCGCCGCCCGGTCGTGATCGCCTTCGCGATCTCCGGCCGCCGAGCCCACATGGTGACCTCGGTTCCGGCCTCCGCCAACACCTTCGCGAGCGCGGTCCCCCAGGAACCCGATCCCATCACTGCTGCCCTAGCCATCAGCCCAATATAAGCGGGGTGCGCGAGACGGCATGCCGAGCACGGCAAACAGGTGATTCGAGGCGCGAGTCCCACGCCCGCTCACCCGCCGGTCACCTCGGAGTGGGAGGATTCCGACATGTCCGCCACCGGCTCCGCACACCCGAATGGCGCCGCCGCACGCCCGCCCGTGCACGCCGTGATCGCGGTGAAAAGTCTCGGACTCGCCAAGAGCCGGCTGTCCGATCGCCTGCATCCGCACGATCGATCGCGATTGGTGCTGGCCATGCTGGCCGATACGGTGACGGCCGCGGTCGCGGCCGAGGGCATCGCCACGGTGACCGTGGTGACCCCCGATCCCGCCGTGACCGATGTGGTGAGCGGCCTGGGCGCGCATGTGCACCCCGAACCGCACGGCCATCCGACCGGCGGCCTGAACGCGGCCCTGTCCGCGGCCGCCGCCGCGGTGCGCCGCCGGCACGGCGCGGTCGATCTGCTTGCCCTGCAAGCCGATCTGCCCGCCCTGCGCCCGCACGAACTGTCCGACATGCTGACCTCCGCCGGGCATCGCCGCTCGGTGGTGGCCGATCACGAGGGCAGCGGCACGGTGGCGCTGCTCGTCCGCGACGGCTCCGCGCCGCTCGACCCGCTCTTCGGCCCGGATTCGGCCCGCCGCCATATCGCGGCGGGTGCTGTGGAGTTGCTCGGCGCCTGGCCGGGCCTGCGCCAGGA
Organism: Nocardia sp. IFM 10818; assembly: GCF_054655275.1. Lineage (NCBI taxonomy): Bacteria > Bacillati > Actinomycetota > Actinomycetes > Mycobacteriales > Nocardiaceae > Nocardia > Nocardia sp. IFM 10818. Next base: position 2,388,408 of record NZ_BAAHJH010000001.1, on the reverse strand, counting down.
CGTGGACACCGCGGCCGATCTGGAACGCGCCGCCGCGCTCGGGGTCGGCGCGGCCACCGAGACGCTATTGCGTGAAATAAGCGTGTCGCGAGCGTGTCAAGGGGCGAAACAAGTCCGCCGGGCCGGGTCGTCGATGTGCTGACCCGGCGTGATGTGCGCTGCAATGGACAGTGTCACGTCGGCGCGTCATACGGGACATAAGGAATGATCGTGAGAGTGAGCGATACGGAAACCGTGAAACAAACGCCGCTACTACCCGCGGCGCCACCCGCGGCGACCCCACCGCCCACCACCGCCCGGACGAGGTTGCCACAGGACCGGTATGTGAACCGGGAACTGAGCTGGCTCGACTTCAACGCGCGAGTGCTGGCGCTGGCGGAGGACACCTCGCAGCCGCTGCTCGAGCGCGCCAAATTCCTGGCGATCTTCGCGTCGAACCTCGACGAGTTCTACATGGTCCGGGTTGCCGGATTGAAGCGGCGCGCCGAAACCGGGCTCTCGGTCCGCTCGGCCGACGGGCTCTCGCCCACCGAACAGCTGGAGATGATCGCCGCCCGCACCCAGGATCTGGCGGGCCGGCACGCGCGCGTCTTCCTCGATCAGGTGCTGCCCGCGCTCACCACCGAGGGCATCGAGGTCATCCGCTGGGCCGGGCTCGACGACGCCGAGAAGCAGCGCCTGTCCGGATACTTCCAGGACCAGGTCTTCCCGGTGCTCACCCCGCTCGCGGTCGATCCCGCGCACCCGTTCCCCTACATCAGCGGCCTGAGCCTCAATCTCGCCGTGACCGTGAAGGATTCGGTCACCGGGGGCGAGCACTTCGCCCGAGTGAAGGTGCCCGACAACGTCGATCGCTTCGTGCGCGTGCGCCGCACCTTCGCCGCGGCCGGCCGGGACGGCATCTCCCAGGTGCGCGATTCCGCTGCCGCACAGGCCTCCAGCATGGCCGCCTTCCTGCCCATGGAGGAGCTGATCGCCGCTCACCTCGATCAGCTGTTCCCGGGAATGGAAGTGGTGGAACACCATTCGTTCCGCATCACCCGCAATGCCGACCTCGAGGTGGAGGAGGACCGCGACGAGGATCTGCTGCAGGCCCTGGAGCGCGAACTCGCCCGCCGCCGCTTCGGCTCGCCGGTGCGGCTCGAGGTCTCCGACGATATGACCGAGCACATGCTCGATCTGCTGCTGCGCGAGCTCGATGTCGATCCGGCCGACGTGATCCAGGTGCCCGGCCTGCTGGATCTGTCCTGCCTGTGGCAGGTGTACGGCGTGGACCGGCCCAACCTCAAGGACGCGCCCTACGTCCCGGCCACCCCGCCCGCCTTCGGTGAACGCGAAACGCCCCGAAACGTTTTCGCCGCCCTGCGCGAGGGCGACGTGCTGGTGCACCACCCCTACGACTCGTTCTCCACCAGCGTGCAGCGGTTCATCGAACAGGCCGCCGCCGATCCGCAGGTGCTGGCCATCAAGCAGACCCTGTACCGCACCTCCGGCGACTCCCCCATCGTCAACGCGCTCATCGACGCCGCCGAGGCCGGCAAGCAGGTGGTGGCGCTGGTGGAGGTGAAGGCCCGCTTCGACGAGCAGGCCAACATCAAATGGGCGCGGGCGCTGGAACAGGCGGGCGTGCACGTGGTCTACGGCCTGGTCGGGCTCAAGACGCACTGCAAGACCTGCCTGGTGGTGCGCCGCGAGGGCGCCACCATCCGTCGCTACTGCCACATCGGCACCGGCAATTACAACCCCAAGACCGCGCGGCTGTACGAGGACGTCGGATTGCTCACCGCCGCACCGGAGATCGGCGCCGACCTCACCGATCTGTTCAACTCGCTGACCGGGTACTCGCGAAAGGCAAACTACCGCAACCTGCTGGTCGCGCCCAGCGGTGTGCGCGCCGGCATCATCGAGCGCATCGAACGTGAGGTCGAACTCGCGGCCCAGGGCGAGCAGGCCCGAATCCGGCTGAAGGCCAACGCCATCGTCGACGAGCAGATCATCGACGCGCTGTACCGGGCCTCGCAGGCCGGCGTGCCGGTGCAGATCGTGGTGCGCGGCATCTGCGGCCTGCGACCCGGCGTGCCCGGCATGAGCGAGAACATCGAGGTCCGCTCGATTCTCGGCCGATACCTGGAACATTCGCGGATCCTGCACTTCGAGGCGCAGCACGAATACTGGATCGGCAGCGCCGATATGATGCACCGCAATCTGGACCGGCGCGTGGAAGTGCTGGCGCAGGTGAAGGATCCGCGCCTGGCCGACCAGCTCGGCGCCGTCTTCGACTCCGCGCTCTCGGAGACCACTCGCTGCTGGGTGCTGCAGCCCGATGGCAGCTGGGCGGCGCAGCCCGATCCGGACGTTCCCGGTGAGCAGATCCGGGACCATCAGGAGTACCTCATGCGACTGCGACGTCCGGACCGCCAGTGAGCAAGCCGAGTTCCGATCCGGCCGGCGCGCTGTACGACCCGCGAGTCAGCGCCAATATCCTCGCCGCCGGTGCGGTGCTGTGGCGCGAGGCCGCCGGCGGCGGCATCGAGATCGCCATGGTGCACCGCCCCAAGTACGACGACTGGTCGCTGCCCAAGGGCAAATTGGATCCCGGTGAGACCCCGGTGGTGGCGGCCGTGCGCGAGGTCGCGGAGGAAACCGGCCTCCGATCGCGCCTGGGGCGTTATCTCGGCCATGTCACCTATCCGGTCACCGGGCACCGCAAGCTCAAGCGCGTCGACTACTGGGCCGCCCATGTGCTCGACGGCGCTTTCGAATCCAATGCCGAGGTCGACGAAATCGTCTGGTGCGGTCTGGACGGGCTCATGGACGCGCTGTCCTACCCCATGGACCGCTCCATCGTCCGCAATTTCCTGCGCCTGCCCGCCGATACCGACACGCTGCTGCTGGTGCGCCATGCCAAGGCCGGTCGGCGCGAACGCTTCAGCGGCCCCGACGAGGAACGCCCGCTCGAAAAGGCCGGTCGCGCACAGGCAAGCGCGCTGGTCCCGAATCTGCTCGCCTTCGGCGCCACCGAAATCCACTCCGCCCCACCGCTGCGCTGTGTCCAAACCGTGACCCCGCTGGCGGAAGCACTGGGCGTGGAGGTCCAACTCGATCCGCTGTTCTCCGAATCCGGTTATGCCGCAGCCCCCGAAGCCGCCCTGGCGCGCGCCCGGGAACTGGGCTCGGACCCCGCCGTCCAGGTGATCTCGAGCCAGGGCAAGGTGATTCCGGACCTCTTGGAGACTTGGGCGGCCCGAGACGGACTGAACCTGCCTCCGGCCCGCAATCGCAAGGGCAGCGTCTGGGTGCTGTCCCTGCACCGGGGCCGCTTGGTCGCGGCCGACCATCTCGACCGCATCCTCATCTCCCCCGAGATCTCACGCGTGTAATTCACGCAACCGAATTCACCCCTCGACCCCGGGGCCCGGATTCCCTGGGCACCAACCGACTTCCCACCGCCCGCCCCCGGTTCGGCATCGGCGCCGGGGGCCCGGCGTGGAGATCACATTTCCCTTCCGCGCACGACATCCGGCCGGTCATGCCCCGGATTTCCCTCCCGCACCGCCGTTTTCCGTCCCCCCCGGACGACCGCACACCGGTTCCGGCGTGCCGGAACCACCGCCGCGGCACCGCATTCGGCCGGTCAGAGTCCGGATTCCAGTCCTCTGACAGGGCTGGGCGCACGATGGCGGTCAAGATCGGATTCAGCTGTCCCGCCGCGACTTACAGACGACTGTCCGGCCGGTCGCACGGCCATTCCCGGCTCTCCGGGACGGCGGGAACCGGCTCCGGCCGGTCGTATTCCAGATCCCCCCTCGCCCTGCGACTTCCGGCCACCTCCGGACGGCATCCGGCCCGTCAGCGCGAGGATTTCGCTATACATCCGATGATTTGAGAAACTCGTCGGCGCCCGGACCGGGCAACCCGTCCATTCGACTGAGTTTCCGCTCGGTCACGAAGATCGAATTCCACCGCGCGCACAGGACTTCCGGCCGGTCGGCGACCGGATTTCCGGTTCGGCCGGGTAACTCCCGCAGCCCGGATCCGCAGCGCGGATCCGCTGCCGCCGCACCACATTCGGCCGGTCGCGGGGTGGTTCCCGCGGTTCGAGAACGGCTTCCGGGCGCCGCGAGCCGTTTCCGCGCGGCCGTGCGAGTTCCGGTCCGCGGGGCGGCATTCGCCCGGTCGCGACGTGTATTCCGCCATCTGGCGAACGCCCGCCCGTGTATGGCTACTTCCCGGCTGAAGATCGAATTCATGCCCGGCCACACGGCTTCCGGCCGCTCGAGAGCCGGTTTCCGGGCCGTAATCGACTCATTTCCACGCCGGGCACGAAGATCGGATTCGGCTGTCGCCGGAGCACTTCCAGATCGGCATCCGGCCGGTCACACGCCGATTTTCGGCGCCGGAACGACGATTTGGGGCCACCGGTTCGAAGATCGGATTTGCCCCCGCCGCACGGCATTCGGCCGGTCACGGGCCGGATCCCGCTCGGCGGTACGGCTTCCCGCCCGCACCCGGGCGGACAAACCGCCGGTCGGAGCCCGTATTCAGCCGCGCCGCACCGCATCCGGCCGGTCGGAACCGGTTTCATGATCAGAGGCAATTCTGGGCCCGCGAGAGCCCTCCGGGCGGGTTCTACCCGCGCGTAGGAGGTTTCGCGGCGCTCGCGGCCCGCTGGAGGGCCGTGCGGGCGTTCGGAATGCTGCCCCGGACATGCGAAACGGCCCGGCTGGGCCGGGCCGTCTCACATATCGTCCTGCGCGAAAACCGTCAGCGACGGGCGGTGCGCTTCGCCGCGGTCTTCTTGGCCGGAGCCTTCTTCGCGGTCTTCTTGGCGGCCGTAACCTTCTTGACCGCAGTCTTCTTGGCCGGAGCCTTCTTGGCGGTGGCCTTGACCGTGGTCTTCTTGGCCGTGGTCTTCTTCGCCGCCGTCTTCTTCGCCGCCGTCTTCTTGGCGGTGGCCTTCTTGGCCGGAGCCTTCGACGCGGCCTTCTTGGCCGTGGTCTTGGCCGGAGCCTTGGTGGCCTTCTTCGCGGTCTTCTTCGCCGTGGTCTTCTTGGCGCCCGCCTTGCCCGACACCGGGGCAGCCACACCGCGTTTCACGGCCGGGCCGCTCGACGCGATCTTCTGCTTACCGGCGATGATCGCCTTGAACTGGGCGCCCGGACGGAAGGCCGGCACGGAAGTGGGCTTCACCTTCACGGTTTCACCGGTGCGCGGGTTACGAGCCACGCGAGCGGCCCGCTTCCGCTGTTCGAAGACACCGAATCCGGTGATGGTGACGCTCTGACCTTTGTTCACCGCGCGCACGATCGTGTCGACAATCTGCTCGACTGCCGCAGTAGCCGTACGCCTGTCAGTACCCAACTTCTCGGTCAGAACATCGATCAGTTCCGCCTTGTTCATTGAATCCTCCGCAGACTAATGGCCCGTCGTCGGACCGACTAGGTACCACGGTAAACCTTCTTTGAGCAAGAGTCAATGTGCCACGCCTATTTTGATGAGACATGGCACACGCCCAGCAACCGGGTTCAAGCGTGTTCAGCTAACCCGCACCAATGATTACGCTTGCGAAATACGGGCCGGAATGGTGGTGGGTTTCCAAGTCGGCCTTGCGTTTTCGAACTCGCTGATCTGGTCGACGCGCCGGAGTGTCAGCCCGATGTCGTCCAGACCTTCGAGCAGACGCCACCTGGTGTAGTCGTCAATATCGAACGGCAACACGACGGTTCCAGCCGCCACGGTGCGGGCCTCGAGGTCCACCGTCAATTCCAAACCGGGCTGTTCCTCGAGCAACTTCCAGAGCAATTCCACATCGCTCTGCGGCATCCGGGCCGTCAGCAGGCCGTCCTTGCCCGCGTTCCCGCGGAAGATGTCGGCGAACCGGGACGAGATCACCACCCGGAACCCGAAGTCCTTGAGCGCCCAAACGGCGTGCTCGCGTGAGGAACCGGTGCCGAAATCCGGACCGGCGACCAGGACAGAACCCCTGTTGTAGGGCGCGGTGTTCAGAATGAAGTTCGGATCCGAACGCCAGGCCGCGAACAGCCCGTCCTCGAATCCCGTTCGGGTGACGCGCTTCAGATAGACCGCCGGGATGATCTGGTCGGTGTCGACATTGGACCTGCGCAGCGGGACGCCGATCCCGGTGTGGACCTTGAAGGCTTCCATCGTTTCTCCTGAGTCTGAGGGCCGAAAAGAGCTGGGATCAGTTGAGATCCGCAGGTGAGGACAGGGTTCCGCGCACCGCCGTGGCGGCCGCGACCAGCGGCGACACCAGATGCGTGCGGCCGCCCTTGCCCTGGCGCCCTTCGAAGTTCCGGTTCGAGGTCGAAGCACAGCGCTGACCGGGCGAAAGCTGATCCGGGTTCATTCCCAGGCACATCGAGCACCCGGCCTGACGCCATTCCGCGCCGGCGGCGGTGAAAATCTCGCCCAGCCCCTCCTTTTCCGCCTGCAGCCGCACCCGCATGGAGCCCGGCACAATCAGCATCCGCACGCCGTCGGCCACTTTGCGGTCCTTGAGCACGTTCGCCACCGCGCGCAAATCCTCGATCCGGCCATTGGTGCAGGAGCCCACGAAAACCGTGTCCACGGCGACATCTCGCAGCGGAGTACCCGGTTTCAGGTCCATATATTGCAGCGCTTTCTCGGCGGCGGCGCGCTCGTTCTCGTCGAAGATCTGCTCCGGATCGGGCACCGTGTCGCCCAGGGGCGCACCCTGTCCCGGGTTGGTGCCCCAGGTCACGAAGGGTGTCAGCGCCGCGGCGTCGATGTGCACCTCGGCGTCGAAGACCGCGCCCTCATCGGTGCGCAGCGCGTCCCAGGCCGCCACGGCCGCATCCCAATCCGCGCCCTCCGGGGCGTGCGGGCGGCCCTTCAGGAATTCGTAGGTGACCTCGTCGGGGGCCACCATGCCCGCGCGGGCGCCCGCCTCGATCGACATGTTGCACATGGTCATCCGCGCCTCCATGGACATGGCGCGCACGGCCTCGCCGCGGTATTCCAGGACATATCCCTGGCCGCCGCCGGTGCCGATCTGCGCGATGACGGCGAGAATGACGTCCTTGGAGGTGACGCCCTCGGGCAGTTGCCCGTCGATATTGATGGCCATGGTCTTGAACGGCTTCAGCGACAGCGTCTGCGTGGCCAGCACGTGCTCGACCTCGGAGGTGCCGATGCCCATGGCCAGCGCGCCGAACGCGCCGTGGGTGGAGGTGTGGGAATCACCGCACACCACCGTGGTTCCCGGCTGGGTCAGCCCCAGCTGCGGGCCGACCACGTGCACGATGCCCTGATCCAGATCGCCCATCGGGTGCAGGCGGATGCCGAATTCCTCGCAGTTGCGGCGCAGGGTCTCCACCTGCGTGCGGGACACCGGATCGGCGATCGGCTTGTCGATGTCGATGGTCGGGACGTTGTGGTCCTCGGTGGCGATGGTGAGATCCGGCCGGCGCACGGGACGTCCGGCCGCCCGCAGGCCGTCGAACGCCTGCGGGCTGGTCACCTCGTGCACCAGGTGCAGGTCGATGTAGATGAGGTCGGGTTCGCGGTTCGCGCCCTCGCCCGCGCCGCGGACGACGACGTGCTGGTCCCAGACCTTCTCCGCCAGAGTGCGTGGCCGGTCGGCCATATCTCCATCACCTCTCGATAGACATTCCCGCGCCCGGGCTGGTGACGCGGGGAGCGCGGCCCGCGGAATCCGGAGAGTTCCGGTATCGGGATTTGCAATTCCCAATATGCGAGACGCTAATATCGTTCTATGAGACAGCATAGCGGTATCGGGGTTCTGGACAAAGCCATGGCGGTCCTGCACGCCGTAGCCGAGCAACCCTGCGGCCTCAATGAGCTGTGCGCCCGCACCGGCCTGCCCCGCGCCACCGCGCATCGCCTGGCCGTGGGCCTGGAGACGCATCGCATGCTGGCCCGCGACAGCCAGGGACTGTGGCGTCCCGGCCCGGCGCTATCGGAGCTGGCGACAACCGCCAGCGACCCGCTCCTGGACGCCGCCGCCACGATTCTTCCGCGCCTGCGCGAGATCACCGGCGAGAGCGTGCAGCTCTACCGCCGCGACGGCAATGCCCGCGTCTGCGTGGCCTCCATGGAACCCGCGGCGGGCCTGCGCGACACCGTTCCGGTGGGCGCGCGCATGCCCATGACCGCCGGCTCGGCCGCCAAGGTCCTGCTGGCCTGGGCCGATGCCGACCTGCAGCGCACCGTGCTCCCGGAAGCGGTGTTCGGCGAGCGCGCCCTCGCCGAGGTGCGCCGCCGGGGCTGGGCCCAGTCCGCCGCCGAGCGCGCGGCGGGCGTGGCCAGCGTGTCCGCGCCGGTGCGCGACGCCACCGGCGCCGTGGTCGCGGCCGTCTCGGTATCCGGACCCATCGACCGCATGGGCCGCCGCCCGGGCGCGCGGTGGGCCGCCGACCTGGTGGCCGCCGCCGACGCCCTCCACAAGCGCCTCTGACGCCTCAGCAGCCCCAGCGACGCCCTCGCCCTACCCGGCGGGGGCGTCGGCGTTTCTGCGGCCGTCCAGCGGCCCGACCCGGTCGTGTGACCGCCGCCATACGGCGTAAATTACAGTCGGCCCATGGGAGTTAATCAACGCGCGCAGATTGTGATGTCCGACCAGGAGATCACCGAATTTCTGGAGCGCAGCCGCATCGCGACCATGGCTACCGTGGGCGCTTCGGGCAGGCCGCATCTGATCGCCATGTGGTACGGCCTGATCAACGGCGAGATCTGGTTCGAGACCAAGGCCAAATCGCAGAAGGCGGTGAACCTGCGCCGCGATCCGCGCATCACCGTCATGGTCGAGGCCGGCGATACCTACGACCAGTTGCGCGGGGTGTCCATCGAAGGCCGCGCGGAGATCGTCGACGATCCGGAGGCCCTGTTCCAGGTGGGAATCAGCGTGTGGGAGCGCTACACCGGGCCCTACAGCGAAGAGGCCAAGCCGTTCGTGGAGGCCATGCTGAACAAGCGGGTGGCGATTCGCGTGGTGCCCGAACGCGTCCGCAGCTGGGATCACCGCAAACTCGGGATGCCCGCAATGCCGCTGGGCGGCAGCACCGCCACGGCGCGAGATTGAGAACATTCGGGAAAAAGTGCAGGCCCCCAGCCGATTGGCTGGGGGCCTGCACTTTTGTAGTCCCGACGGGATTTGAACCCGCGCTACCGCCTTGAGAGGGCGGCGTCCTAGGCCGCTAGACGACGGGACCAGGATGCCGAGAATCAGGCGGAGCGACCGCGTCATCTCGAACAAAACGAGAGCCTCACGACTCTCGAAGCTGGGGTACCAGGACTCGAACCTAGAATGGCTGAACCAGAATCAGCTGTGTTGCCAATTACACCATACCCCATTGACCTGGGCTTTCGGGCCGCCCCGCTCGGGGCTTTCCGACCGCGTTCCGGCCGAGAAAGAGATTAGCAGGACTAGGCCGGTAATACACAAATCGGCTGGTCAGAGGCCGGTTCGGGCAGCTGTTCAGCTGTCGTCACCGGCGCTCCGACCCAACCTCGGACCACGGGTTACGCGATACCCGCGAGCGCCGCGCGCAAACGGCTCATCGAGACCTCGCGGCCCAGCAGTTCCATCGACTCGTACAGCGGCGGGCTGATGTGCGAGCCGGTGACCGCCACGCGCACGGGACCGAAGGCCTTGCGCGGCTTCAGGCCCAGCTCGTCGATGAGCGCCGTTTTCAGCGCCGCCTCGATCTCCCCTGCATTCCAGGCCGAAACGCCGTCCAGCGCCGTCACGGACGCCTGCAATACCGGAGCGGCATCGGCGGTGAGGTTCTTTTCCTTCGCGGCCTCGTCGATGGCGAACTCGTCGGCGGGCACGAACAGGAACTTCAGCAGACCCCACGCATCGCCGAGCACCACGATTCGCGTCTGCACCAGATCGGCCGCGACGGCGAACAGCTTCTCGTCGATCTCGGCGCCGATATGACCGTGCTCGGTCAGATACTCGCGCAGCCGGTGAGCGAAATCACCCGGTTCCAGCAAGCGAATATGTTCGGCGTTCAGAGCGTCGGCCTTCTTCTGGTCGAAACGGGCCGGATTCGAATTAACTTTCGAAATATCGAAGGCCTCGACCATCTCCGCCATGGAGAAGAGGTCATGATCATCGGCGATGCTCCAGCCGAGCAGTGCCAGATAATTCAGCAAACCTTCCGGAATGAACCCTCGGTCGCGATGGTGGAAGAGATTCGACTCCGGGTCGCGCTTGGACAACTTCTTGTTGCCCTGACCCATCACGAACGGCAGATGACCGAACTCGGGAGTGCGTTCCGCGACGCCGATCCGCTGCAAAGCCTCATACAAAGCCAGCTGCCGCGGTGTGGAGGACAACAGATCTTCACCGCGCAAAACATGGGTGATCTTCATCATCGCGTCGTCGACGGGATTCACCAGCGTGTAGAGCGGGTCGCCATTACCGCGGGTGAGCGCGAAGTCCGGGACCACACCGGCCTTGAAGGTGGTCTCGCCGCGCACCAGATCGTGCCAGGACAGGTCGCGGTCGGGCATGCGCAGGCGGATCACCGCCGGGCGGCCCTCGGCCTTGTAGGCGGCGATCTGCTCGGGGGTCAGGTCGCGGTCGAAGTTGTCGTACCCCAGCTTGGGATCGCGGCCGGCGGCCTTGTGCCGGGCCTCGACTTCCTCAGGGGTGGAGAAGGATTCGTAAGCCTCCCCCGCCTCCAGCAGCCGGCGCACCACATCCAGGTGCAGGTCCTTGCGCTGCGACTGCCGGTACGGGCCGTAGGGGCCGCCGACCTCGGGGCCCTCGTCCCAGGTCAGGCCGAGCCAGCGCAGCGCGTCGAGAATGGCCTGGTAGCTCTCCTCGGAATCGCGTGCGGCGTCGGTGTCTTCGATGCGGAAGACGAACTTGCCGCCGTGGTGGCGCGCATAGGCCCAGTTGAACAGGGCGGTACGGACCAGGCCGACATGGGGCGTGCCGGTGGGCGACGGGCAGAATCGGACGCGAACGTCGGACATGTCTCTCTCTCGATCAGCGTTTGGCGGCAACGGGATTGGTGAGGGTGCCGATGCCTTCGACGGTCACGGACACGTGCTGGCCGGCCTGCACCGGGCCGACGCCCTCGGGGGTGCCGGTGAGGATGACGTCGCCGGGCAGCAGCGTCATCACGGTGGTCACCCATTCGATCAACTTCGGAATGTCGTGCAGCAGTAGCGAAGTGCGGCTGCGCTGTTTCACCTGGCCATCGAGCTCGGTGACGATCTCCAGATCCGAAGGGTCCAGCGCGGTCTCGATCCACGGGCCCAGCGGGCAGAAGGTGTCGTAGCCCTTGGCGCGGGTCCACTGGCCGTCCTGCTTCTGCTGGTCGCGGGCGGTGACGTCATTGGCGACGGTGTAGCCGAGGATCACGTCCTTGGCGCGGGCGGCGGGCACGTCCTTGCAGGGACGGCCGATGACCACGGCCAATTCGCCCTCGTATTCCACTCGAGACGAGCTGGGCGGCAAGATGATCGGCGCGTTGGGGCCGACGATGGCGGTGTTCGGCTTCATGAAGATGACCGGATCGACCGGGGCCGGTCCGCCCATTTCCTCGGCGTGCGCGGCGTAGTTCTTGCCGATGCAGATCACCTTGCTGGCCAGAATCGGCGCCAGCAGGCGCACATCCGCGAGCTGCCAGCTGCGGCCGGTGAACGTCGGCGTGCCGAACGGATGTTCGGCGATCTCGCGAACGGTGGCGTCACCGCCGTCCCCTTCGACACTGACGAACGCGACTCCATCTGGGCTGGCAACTCGACCTAGGCGCATGTGTCGCATCCTATCGACCGGCCGCCACCTGCCCGAACGCGCCCGACCGCGGGGCACGGCGAGGGCGCGGGCGGCGGGCGGGCACACCGCCGGAGTCCGGGTATCCGGTAGGCGGACGGCCGGTGCGCGGGCGCGGCGTGCCCGCGAGCATCGGGGCGCGCCGGATGTGGAAAGGGCTTGTGCGCAAGACAACTGGCGGTCCGGCCGGGCGCCGGCGGTAGGACGTGATCGCTGTGAGCAAACAGACAGCTTGCCCCTCGAATAGCCACGCGCATCAGGTGTAACGTAACGGACGATGTTCACACAGTAAGACATCAATTCCACATTGTGAGATACGAGGTGCAGCCATGACCACCGTGACCCAGATCGGTACGGCGAAACGGTGGCGCATGCTCGCGCTCGGCGTCTTCGCCCAGGCCGCCAGCGCGGTCTTCGTGCACGGCACCCCGTTCCTGCTGCCGGCCCTGACCGATCGCGGAATGCCGCTGGCCACGGCCGGTCTGCTGGTCTCCATGCCGACGGTCGGGCTGGTGTGCACGCTCATCGCGTGGGGCTACATCGTGGACCGCATCGGCGAGCACAAGGTGCTGGTGGCCGGGCCCGCGCTCATGCTGGCGGCCGGGCTGGCCGCCGCGTCCGTTTCCAGCTATGCCGTCCTGGGCGTATTCCTGTTCCTGGGCGGCATGGGCGCGGCGAGCACCAATGGCGCGAGCGGGCGGGTCATTGTCGGCTGGTTTCCCAAGGATCAGCGCGGCCTGGCCATGGGAATCCGGCAGACCGCACAACCGCTGGGCGTGGGCATCGGCGCGCTGAGCATTCCGGCTGTCGCTGCGGCGCACGGGTTCTCGACCGCCATCCTGGTCCCCGCGGTGATGGCGGGCCTGGCGGCGATCGGCTGCCTGTTCGGCATCATCGATCCGCCGCGGCCCGAATCCCCCAGCGACGCAGGCCGACCCGCGAATCCCTACCGTGGTGATTCAACGCTGTGGCGGATTCACCTGGTGTCGGTGCTGCTGTGCGTTCCGCAGGGCACGCTGTGGACCTTCGCGCTGCTGTGGCTGCATCGCGATGTGGGCTGGTCGCTGGCCGCGGCCGGGGCGCTGGTCACCCTCACCCAGATTCTGGGCGCGGGCGGGCGCATCGGGGCGGGCATCTGGTCCGATCGCGTCGGCAGCCGATTGGGTCCGCTGCGGACCGTGGCCATCGCGGCCGCAATCTCCATGGCGGGCTTGGCCTTCACCGCCTGGACGCAGTGGTGGTGGGCGGCGATTCCGATTCTGATCGCGGCGTCGGTCATCACGGTCACCGACAATGGCCTGGCCTTCACCGCGGTCGCGGAGATCGCGGGACCCTACTGGTCCGGGCGCGGACTGGGCATCCAGAACACCGGGCAGAACCTGGCCATGGCGGCGCTGGCGCCCGCGTTCGGCGCGCTCATCACCGTCGCCGGATTCCCCGTCACCTACGCGCTGACGGCGCTGATCGCGCTGGCGGCAGTCCCCTTGGTCCCCAGGGGTTCCCACTAGATCGGCCGCCCTCCCGCAAATCCGGAAGGGATGCGCCCGTTACGTTTTCGCATCCCCTTGGCAGTGCGTCGATTTCATCACATTTGTGACATCGGCGTATCACGCTGTGTCACAGCATAAATCGTTACCGCGTGCAGCAGAACGGCCCCGCACCCTCGAAGGGCGCGGGGCCGTTCGGTTCGCAGGCTCAGACGGAGGCGGCGATACGGTCGCCGATCTCCACGGTCGAGGCCGGAGCGGTCCGTGCGGCGAGATCCTTCGCGATGGCCGATTCGATCCGTGCGGCCGCTTCGGCATTGCCGAGATGGTTGAGCAGCAGCGCAACCGAGAGAATCGCGGCGGTCGGATCGGCCTTGGACCGACCGGCGATATCGGGAGCCGAGCCGTGCACCGGCTCGAACATCGACGGATTGGTTCCCGAGGCGTCGATATTGCCGGAGGCGGCCAGGCCGATGCCACCGGAGACGGCGGCGGCGAGGTCGGTGATGATGTCGCCGAACAGGTTGTCGGTGACGATCACGTCGAAGCGGCCCGGATCGGTGACCATGTGAATGGTCGCCGCATCGATGTGCTGGTAGGCCAGCTCGATATCGGGATATTCCATGGCGACCTCGTTCACGGTGCGCTGCCACAGCGAACCGGCGAAGGTGAGCACATTGTTCTTGTGCACCAGCGTCAGATGCCCGCGGCGCTGCTCGGCCTTCTCGAAGGCGTAGCGCACCACGCGCTCGATGCCGAAGCGGGTATTGGTGGAGACCTCGGTGGCCACCTCGTGCGGGGTGTTCACGCGAATCGCGCCGCCGGTGCCGGTGTAGGGCCCCTCGGTGCCCTCGCGCACGACGACGAAGTCGATCTCCGGATTGGCGGCCAGCGGGGAGGTGACGCCCGGGTACAGCTTGGACGGCCGCAGGTTCACGTGATGGTCGAGCTCGAACCGCGTGCGCAGCAGCAGCCCGCGCTCGAGCACCCCGCTCGGCACCGACGGATCGCCGATCGCCCCCAGCAGAATCGCGTCGTGCTGCTTCAACTCCGGCAGCACGGTGTCGGGCAGGATCTCCCCGGTCGCATGGAACCGCTTGGCCCCCAGGTCGTATTCGGTCTTCTCCACACCGGGCACCACCACATCGAGCACCTTGAGCGCCTCGGCGATGACCTCGGGACCGATACCGTCGCCCGGGATGACAGCGAGTTTCATGACAACAATGCTCCGTTCAGCTGGGAAGAGAGTCCGCCCGTCACGATAGCGGGTGGATATTCCGCCGCCTCCACCAGGGCAAGCCAGTCCCAATCAGTGAGATCGAGCAGCAGCAGGTCGCACGGGATTCCTCCCACTCTGTGAGACCGATGACGCAGCGGAACCCGTCTCCGCCCGGTGCGGCGGCATCGAGCCGAACGCCACCGCCGCCCGGAATGCGCAGCGGCCTCGGTAGGTTCGAGGCATGTTCGACAACTCCCGACTCGAGCGCAAGATCGATCGCCTCGAACGCAAACTGGATCTCATCATCAAACATCTCGGCATCTCCGATCCGAGCCTGTCGCTCGACTACAGCGAGATCGACGAACTCATCCAGCGCGGCAAGAAGATCCACGCCATCAAGGTCTATCGCGACCTCAACCCGGGGGCGAGCCTGGTGGAGGCGAAGGACGCCGTCGAGTCGCGGGAGCGACGCGTGCGCTGAGCTGTCCCGCCTCCCCGAGACTTCAGCGCCCGGCCGAACGCCGTTACCAGTTGGCCACGCGTGCCGCCGGTGGGTGCCGAAACTATTTCGGGGGTACCCGAGGAGTTACCCGGACCTTGCGAAATCAGTTGTCACCCAAGCATTCGCGCCCCCTTCCATCAACGTGGAAGGGGGCGCGTTTCCGGCTTATCCGTGGGGATCCTTAGCTCAGGTCGACCTGGGCGACCTTCGCTGCGCCGACGGCCTCGGCGATGGCGGTCTGAACCTCGGCCGGGACCTCCTTGTTGACGCGGAGGACGACGGTGGCGCCGGTCTTGTCCAGGTCCTGGGACAGCTGGGCGGCCAGGATGTCGATGCCGGCGTCGCCGAGCTTGGTGGCCAGGCGGCCCAGCTGGCCCGGCTTGTCCTCGTAGTTGAGGACGGCCAGGTTGAGGCCCTCGGCGCGCATGTCGTAGTTGCGGCCGTTGATATTGACGATCTTCTCGACCTGCTGCGGCTCGGTCAGGGTGCCGGCCACGTTCAGGGTGCGGCCGTCGCCGAACACGGCGCGCAGATCGACCAGGCTACGGTGGGTCGGGCTCTCGGTGTGGGTGGTGACGGTGGCCTCGATGCCGCGATCCTTGGCCAGCGACGGGGCGTTGACGAAGGTGACCGAATCCTCGATGAGGGCGGAGAACACTCCGCGCAGCGCCGAAAGCTCCAGGATGGCAACGTCTTCGGCGGACAGCTCGCCGCGCACCTGGACCTCCAGGCTGACCGGCAGCTCGCTGGCGAGGGCGCCCACCAGCGCACCCTGCTTGCGGACCAGCTCCAGCCACGGGGCGACCTCGTCGCTGACCGCGCCGCCGGCGACGTTCACCGCGCCGGGCACGAACTCACCGGCGAGGGCGAGCTTCACGGACTTGGCGACATCGGTGCCGGCGCGATCCTGGGCCTCGGAGGTGGAGGCGCCCAGGTGCGGGGTCACCACGACCTGCGGCAGGTCGAACAGCGGGCTGTCGGTGCAGGGCTCGGTCTCGAACACGTCGAGGCCGGCGGCGCGCACGTGGCCGGAGGTGATGGCATCGGCCAGCGCCTGCTCGTCGATCAGGCCGCCGCGGGCGGCATTGACGATGATGACGCCCTTCTTGGTCTTGGCGAGCGTCTCCTTGTTCAGCATGCCCTTGGTCTCGGGAGTCTTGGGCAGGTGAATGGAGATGAAGTCGGCGCGCTCGAGCACCTCGTCCAGGCTCAGCAGTTCGATGCCGAGCTGGGCGGCGCGGGCCGGGGAGGTGTAGGGGTCGTACGCGACGATCTTGGTCTCGAAGGCGGCGAGGCGCTGGGCGAACAGCTGGCCGATGCGGCCCAGGCCGATGACGCCGACCGTCTTGCCCAGGATCTCGACACCGTTGAACTTGCTGCGCTGCCAGGTGTGCTCACGCAGGGTGGCGTCGGCGGCCGGGATCTGGCGAGCGGCGGCGAGCAGCAGGGTGACGGCGTGCTCCGCGGCGGTGTGGATATTCGAGGTCGGCGCGTTGACGACCATGACGCCGCGCTCGGTGGCGGCGGGCACGTCGACATTGTCCAGGCCGACGCCGGCGCGGGCGACGATCTTCAGGTTCTTGCCGGCCTCGAGCACCTCGGCGTCGACGGTGGTGGCCGAGCGCACCAGCAGCGCATCGGCTTCCGGGACGGCCGCGAGCAGCTCGGGTCGGTTGGGGCCGTCGACCCAGCGAACCTCGACGCCGTCGCCGAGCGCGTCGACGGTCGACTGGGCGAGCTTGTCGGCGATCAGAACAACAGGACGTCCTGCTTGGCTCACTGTGGGGTACTCCTGAGGAAGGGATCCGGGATTTACGGGCGTCAGCTTAGTGTGCTCGATTTCGGCTGCCCTTACCGCCCGGTAGGCGGGTGCCGTCACACCGGTGACGTGGGGGTTCTCCCGCTCAGCGGGACGCTCTTGGTCAATTGTCCGGTTAAGTCGCGATACGGTCGTGCACGGCTCACAATCCCGCCGCCGGCTCCGCATCGGGCCTCGCATTCTGCAATCTTTCAGCAACTTCGCTGGCGCTGAATCAATCGGCTGATCTTGATGGGCCGGATTCCTTTCTGCCGCTGACATGTTGGCCTTACTCGCCAAGACGCCCCGGGTACGGCGAAAGCCGGTCCCGGCGGTGTTCCGGGACCGGCTCGCAGAATTCTCCGGCCGCGCGCGATCGGGCGGCTTACTAGTTCGCGGAGATCATGATGTCCGCGACCGCGCCGTAGGCGGCGGCCCAGGTTTCGGCCAGTTCCGGGGTCCACGCGTCACCGTGAAAGTGCTCGAGGGTGGCCAGCAGCGAGGCGCCGGCGACCGGGTAGTGCGCGGCCACCACGCCGAGGCCGGCGTGGTGACGGCCCAGCTGCTGCACGAACGACGGGTCGGCGGCGAGGGTTTCGACATTGGTGAGGATGCGGGCCAGACCGGACAGGAAGCGGTCGCGCTGTTCGGTCATGTCCTCGGCGAACATGCCGCGGACCTCCGGGTGGCTGTCGAACAGGTGGTTGTAGAAGTACTCGACCGCTTCCGGGCCGACCGCTTCGACCTGCTTCCAACTGGCTTGCAAGGCTTCGATATTCATGTGCTTCTCCGTGGGCTGGACGGTGAATCAGTGGTGTGGTGCGGGCTCCGAGCCGTCGGCCGGTAGACCGCGCGGCGGGAAGGGATCGCCGGGGAACGCCACGGCGGTGGCCTGGTTGCCCGGCAGCGGGAGCAGCGCCAGCTTGTCGACCTCGACCGAGAGGGTCGCGATCATGGTCTGCAACTGGGTGCGCAGCAGATCGGAGTAGGCGCGCAGCTGCTCGTAGCGCTGGTCCTCGAGATCCTGGTCGAGGTATCCGGCGAATCTGGTGGATCCGGCGGATTCCCTTGTCTGCTGCAGCATTTCACGCTGTTGAGAGCGCGCCACCGCCATCAGGTCGCGGGCGTGCTGCTCGGCCTGCTCGATAATGGCATCCGCGGACAACTGAGCGCGATTGAGCACATTGACCGCGCGCGTGCTGATGCCGAGCTCGTCCTTCTCCAATTCGCCTTGCAGCCGGGCGATTTCCCAATGCGAGTTGGCCAGCTGCTGCTGCAGTTCGGCGACATCGCCGGCGGAGGCCATGGTCTGCATCTGCATCTGCAGGGCTTCGCTCTTGGAGGCGAGCTGCATGTTCTCGCGCTGCAGCCGGGCCAGCTCCTGGGAGTTGCTGGTGAGGGTCAGATTCCGGTTCTCCCGGGCCAGCCGGGCCATGCGGGCGTGCAGCTGTTCCAGGAAGCGGTCGACCTCTTCGGCGTCATATCCCTTGCGCCCCAGGCGCGCTCCCTTGAACTTGGTGTTGCGGATGTCGTCGAACTTGTTGTTCCGAATATCCTCGGGTTTCACATCCATTGGGCAACCTTGTCCACACTGCGTCCGGCCGGGTCGGCGACCGGCGCTTGGCCGAACGTCTCGAATCTGATGGCGTGGCGCGGCATTCCGGCGGAGGTCAACGCGGCGACGGTCGCGGTGACCATGGCCGGGGAACCGCACACCAGCGCGGTGGTGCCGGTCAGGTCGCGCCCGCGCGCGGCGACGGCGCCGACGGTGCCCTGCACGCCGTGGAATCCCGGATCCTCGGATACGACGGGGGTGTAACTGAACCACGGATGCTCGGTGAGCGCCTGCAGGGCCTCGTGGTCGTAGAGATTCCACGAGGTGCGCACGCCGTGCAGCAGTTGCACGCGCGGTACGGCGCCCTGCCGGGACCGCTGTTCGATGCCGTCGACCACCGCGCGCAGCGGGGCCAGCCCGGAGCCGCCGGCAATGAGCAGCAGGTTGTCGACCGCGCCCGGCGGGATCACGAAGGCATTGCCGACCGGTGCGCCCAGCCGGATCCGGTCGCCGGGCCGGGCATTGCGGGCGAAGGTCGCGCTGACCTCGCCGCCGTCGACGACCTGGACGTGAATATCGAAGGTGCCGTCGGGCCGCGGCGCATTGGCCGGCGAGAAGTAGCGCCACAACCGCGGGCGCTGCGGGATCTCGACGGCCAGCGACTGGCCGGGCTGGTAGTGATACGGCTGCTGCGGCCGGACGGTGTGCACGGTGACGTCCACACTGCGCTTCTCGGTGGCCACGATGTCGGCGTCCCACCAGGCCGGGGTGTCCGAGGCGGCCTCGGCGGCATTGACCATGATGTCGGCCACCGCGTAGTAGGCGTCGGTCCAGGTCTGGGCGAGCTCATCGGTCCAGGCACGGCCGTGGAAATGCGCGAGCGTGGCCAGCAGCGAGGCGCCGGCGGCCGGGTAGTGGGCGGCCACCGCACCGAAGCGGCGGTGGTCGCGGCCCAGCTGGGCGACGAATTCCGGGTCGGTGGCGAGGGTTTCGACATTGCTGACAATGCGGCCCAGCGCGGCGAAGAACTTGTCGCGCTGTCCGGTCATCCGGATGGGGAACATGTCCCGCACCTCGGGATGGGCCAGGAACAGGTGCGAGTAGAAGTATTGGACGGCCTCGTCGCCGATCCGCTCGACCTGGCGCCAGCTGGCTTGTAGTGCCTCGATGTTCATGTGCGGCCCACTCGACGGGGCCGGGGGCGCCGTGGCGGTACCCGCTTCATCAACACTCACTTCCTCTGGACGGCCGCGACCGCACCTCTCGCAGTGCGGCAGATCCTTGGACGACCGTCCGAATACGGGCCAACTTAGGCCATCGGATCGGCGCTGTCTAAACGAAAGGGAGGCAGCCGGATTCGGCTAACAATCAGCGAATCAGGTGCGCGCGAGGCGGATTTTCGCGATTAGAGGAAGTGGCTATGAATAGCCGAAAGCCCGGCCTCGCCGCTGCGGAGCGCGAGGCCGGGCTTTCGAAGTCGAATTAGATCGACGTCAGCAATGCCGGCTCGTCCGTGGCCAGTATTGTCCGCGGACTACCAACAGCCGATCACTTGCCGAAGGAGCCGGTCCACAGGGTGTTCAGCAGGCCGTGCAGCGCGGCGGAGCCGGTGTCGAGCAGGCCGTTCAGGGCAGCGGAACCGGTGTCAATGATAACGGGGATCATGTAATTACCTCTCGGATTGAACTTACTGACGATCAGCCTATCGAGGGCATTTGCCAACTCGTTACGCGGCATTAGCACTCTGTGACTCAGGTCATAGGGTCCTGGACGTGTGACCTGGTTCATTACGAATCGAAATACGCCGCTATAACGGACAAATCACGCCCCTGATTTCAGGGGCACGACCGGTGCGAAATCGCGTGGACCAGTGCGGCTGCGGGCGCTAGCGTCACCGGGCATGACACTGCGTTCGATCCCCTCATCCATGGACCCCGCGGTGGTCGCGACGATCGACGGCGAGCTGGATCGAATCGAGCGCGAGCACCGGGTCGACGTGCTGCTCGCCATTGAGAGCGGCAGCCGGGCCTGGGGTTTCCCCTCGCCCGATTCGGACTACGACTGCCGGTTCGTCTACGTGCGCACGGCCGCGGACTATTTGACGCCGTGGCCCGGCCGGGACGTCATCGAGACGCCGCTGGTGGGCCTGCTGGATGTCAACGGCTGGGATCTGGTGAAGGCGCTGCGGCTGCTGGTGAACGGGAATGCGGTGCTCATCGAGTGGCTGATGTCGCCGATCGCCTACCGCGGCGACGCGCAATTCCGGGACGAATTGCGGGCGCTGGCGGATGACATCGCGGACCGCAACCGGATCGCCCGGCACTACCTGCACCTGGGGCGGCGGCAGTGGCAGCTGTTCGACTCGAACCGGTCATTGAAGAAGGTTTTCTATTCGCTGCGACCGGCCATGGCATTGCGCTGGCTGCACGAACACTCCGATAAATCGGTGGCGCCCATGCATTTGCCGACACTGCTCGCGGAATGCGATTTACCGAGTGAATTCGTGGCGTCGGTCGCGGAATTGACCGAGTTGAAATCACGCACCCGGGAAATGGGATCCGGCAGTGTTCCGGCGCCGATCGCGGAATTCATCTCGGCCGAGTTCGAGCGGGCCGCAGAGGAATTCATCAAGGATGAGCCGGCGCAGCGGAAACGCGCGCAGGAAATCGCGGCGGAGTTCTTCAGAAGCCGCGTTCGGTGATCACTCGGACGCCGACGGCCTCCGGTCCCGGCTTGGTCCGGCGCACCTCGAATTCGACCCGCTGACCTTCCACCAGGGACCGGAAACCGTCGCCCTCGACTTCGGTGTACTCCACGAACACGTCAGGGCCGCCGTTGTCGGGCCGGATGAATCCGAAGCCCTTCTCGCTGTCGAACCACTTAACGGTGCCGTGAACCATGCTCCTCCGCCTCGCTCCCCCGCCTCCCCGGATTTTCAGCGCCCGGCTGGGAGCCGTTGACCATCGGGCACGCGTGCCCCCGGTCGGGAGCCGAACCGATTCTAGACGTACCCCACGAGTTACCCGGACCACACCAAATCACTGGGTCGCGTCGCGATTACACGCGTTCGGCAACTCGATTCACCGCCGGATCGTCCCCGGTGTTCTGCGCTGCTGCGACAGCCTCAGCCGGCCCGGATGCCGCCATCGGACTGTTCGTCTTCCCCGTTGTCGCGCATGGCGTAGACGCGCTCCAGGAAGTCCCGGTGCGCGCGCAGGGTGGAGTCGAGCAGTTCACGCCAGGTGCGCCGGTCGACGCGCCGGTCGCTCATGAGCGAGGAGAGCGAGGCCGGGCCCAGGCGGTCGATGTGGTCGACGATGAAAGTCAGGCGGCGGCGCGGGAATTGGGCGCCGATGCGGGGATTCTCGTCGAGGAAGCGGTCGAGTTCGTAGAGATAGTTGACCGCGCGGTTGTACTCCTCGTCGGTGAGGTGGTAATCCATGCGCTTGATCTCGACGATCCACAGTTCGCCGGAGTCGTGCAGCAGTACGAAATCGGGTTCGCGCTTGTGACTGCCGATGGCGGTGGTCACCAGAGTGGCGCCGAATTTCTGCGCGTACCAGCGCTCGAAGCTGGCGCGGACGCGTTTGAGGGATTCGTTCATGCCCAGCGGCGTCCATTCCGGGGCGAGCAGCCACGGGGCGGATTCGATGAGCTCCTGGAAGGGGCGTTCCAGGGAGCGCCGGTCGTCGATGAGGGCGCGCAGGCGGTCCACGACGGCCACGCGCTCGCTGGCGATCTGGCCCAGGGAGTAGATCTCGGCGACACGGGCGCGTTCGAACAGGGCGACCACCACATCGAGTTCGGGATCCTCGCCGTCCTCGGCGATCTCCTTGAGGGTCTCCAGCAGGCTGCGCTGCGGGCCCAGCGACAGGGCCAGCCGGAGCATGTTCTGGATGTGGGCGGGATCGTCGAGGGAGGCACGGTCCTTGTGCGCCACCAGGATTCGCGCCGCCTCCACGACGGAATCCCGGAACATGCGGTCGCCCGGTGCGATCGCCTCCAGGGTCTCGTGCAGCCGGGAGCGCTCCACGAACTCCTCCCAGACCCGGCGGCGAATGGATTTCTCACCGAGCCTGCCGATTTCCTTGATGAGCGCCTGACCCCAAGTCGCCAGGGCCTCGCCGCGCGGGGAGTTCCAGATGATGTCCTGGCGGTCGGAGCGCACCAGATCCTCGTCGTCGTCGAGCCAGTCGACATTGATGGCGCCGACCAGGTAGGAGCGCAGTTTGAACTCGCCGGTGAATCCGGCCGGAATTCCGAAATCCCTGGTCTGCGCGACGATCTTGCCGCGCGCGTAGATCCGCACACCGGCCATGGCCTCGTCCCGGTAGGGCTGTTTCGAGTAGGCGATCCACCCGGTCACCGGCAGGTACTGATGCCCGAAACGCACCGGTACCCGCGCGGTGTCGATACGAGTCTCCTCCATGACATCGATCGGCAGGTCGCTGAGGGTGAAGCTCTCCCGGCCGTTGCTGTTGCGGACCTCGACCCGCCAGTCGGCGCGCTCGATGCCGAAGCGGGAGGCCAGCTGGCGATTCAGCTCGGTGCCGGTGTTCACCCGCTTGCGGAAGAAGTTGCTCAAGATGACGGTGGTGCCGCGCCTCGCGGTGAAAGTGCCGTCCATCGCACCGGGTTTCGGGTAGTAGTCCCGTTCGGTGTCGGTGAGCATCTCGTCCAGGTCCATGATCAGATGCGAGACCGGCCAGCCGAGGTCGGTGTAGTCCTCGGGATGGCTGCCCGCGCTGATCACCTCGATGGTGCGGCAGATCCCGAACGCGGCGAGTTTTCCGATTCCCTTGCGCCCCATGACCGGCCGTCGCCGCTCTCGCGACAGATCCGATCCGGTCCGCACCCGCCGATCCGATCCGACCATCAGATAGTGCTCGTTGATCTCTTCGGCCGTCATCCCATGCCCGTTGTCGGACACCACGATCCGGTAGGCGGGCTCGTCCGCGGCCCGGATATTGCCCGTCAGGGTGACTCCCCACGGCAGCTCCACCGCCACCTCGGTGGCATCGGCATCGTACGAATTGGCGATCAGCTCCGCGAGCACCGCCGAAACCCGGTCGTACAGCCGGATCCCGAGCTTGTCGATCGCCAGCCGGCTGATGCGCATGGTGTACTTGTGGTCTTCGCATTCCAGCGCGGCCGCATGTACCTCGTTGTACATGGTGAGCCCCCAATTGCCCTACCGGTAGCCTTCGTTCAGCTACCACTGAAATCGATAGAACGCGAAGCGGTTAACAACGGGCTGAACATTTACCATCCGGTTCGTCACAGTGTGATCCCGGCATTCACCGATCGATAGCCCATAGCAACGGCAAGGTCTCGGTTACCGCATTACGGCGGCGAGACGCTCCCAGCGAGCCCCGCTCAGGTCATGCGGGTGGCGGTGAGAGCCTCACGACTTCCTAATGGTCGTTCCGACACCATGCCGGTATGACCACAACCGTCGCCGCCGCACCCGCGGCGGCCACAGCGCCGCCCGGCTCCCGCATCGTGGCCCTCGACGCCGCGCGCGGCCTGGCAGTGCTGGGGATGATCGTCGCCCACATCGGCGTCACCCGCACCTTGGCCTGGACCGATCCCGGCAGCTGGCTGTCGATCGCGCACGGCCGCTCCTCGATCCTGTTCGCGACGCTGGCGGGCGTATCCATCGCCCTGCTCACCGGCCGCGAGAACCCGCCCACCGGCGCCCAGCTGATATCGGCGCGACTCCGAATCCTGGTGCGCGCCATAGTCCTATTCGCCACAGGAGGTCTCCTGACGGCCCTGGACACCGGTATCTCGGTAATCCTCCAGACCTACGCCCTCCTGTTCGCCCTGTGCATCCCCTTCCTGCGCTGGACGCCACGCCGCCTGCTCATCCTCGCCGCCGGCTGGGCCATGCTCGCCCCGCCGCTGACCGTATGGCTGTCCCACGTCCTGCCGGACACCTGCGCACCCACGGCCGAAATCTGCTCCGGCGCACAGATAACCGATCTCGCGGTCCTGGGCGACTACCCCGGCCTGGTCTGGATTACCTTCGCACTCACCGGACTCGCCATCGGACGATCCGATCTGCGTTCGATCGCCCTCCGGAATCGACTGATCGCCACCGGTATCGCGCTCATGGCCCTCGGCTACGGCACCGCCTGGCTGCTGAGCGACTCGGTCTCCCCCGAAGACTCCGACTGGTCCCAATTACGCACCGCCGAACCACATTCCGGCACCACTTTCGAAATAGCCGGCTCCCTGGGCTTCGCCCTGACGGTCCTGGGCCTACTCCTGTACCTCGCACCCCGCATCCGCCCCCTGCTCTTCCCCCTCGCAGCTGTAGGCTCCATCCCCCTCACCGCCTACGCCGGCCACATCATCGCCCTCCGCTTCCTGCGCGACCTGGAATTCACCGACAACACTCCCCTGGCCATCTTCATCGCCGTCACCCTCGCCGCCTCGACCCTATGGGTCCTGACCCTCGGCCGCGGCCCCCTCGAACGCCTGATGACCTGGATATGCTCCCGCTCCACCCGCACCACGTGACACACCCGCCCGATCCGTGCACAATGCGGATCGGGCAGGGTGGCGCCCATCCCACAACGTAAGGGGACCCACGTGGCCAGCATCTCTCGCAGCCTGACCGGCCTGACCGACCGCTTCGCTGCACCTCCACTGCCCGAGCCCACCCTGGCCGACACCATTGCCGCGCGTCAGCACTTCTTCGGTTCGGATGCCGTGAACCCGCAAACCGGTGCCGTCCGCGACGACCAGGTCCTCCTGGCTTGGTTCGGCTGCGCAAGCTTCGCCGTCGCCATGGGTGGGCGCGTGTTCCTGCTCGACGCCTGGGTGCCGCGCGGCCTGACATCGGGCTACGTCCCCACCACTCCCGCCGAGGTCGCGGCCTTGCGCCCCGCCGCCATCTTCATCGGCCACGCCCACTTCGACCATGCGGCCGACGCCGGGCCGATCGCGCAGGCCAGCGGCGCGGTCGTATACGGCACCTCCGAGCACTGCGCCACCATCCGCAAACAGGTCGCCCGAGCCGAATTCGATTGCGTCGAACTGGGTTCGGCCGCCTCGAAACCGGGGGACCGCTACGACTTCGACCTGGCGCCCGGCCTTTCGGTGACCACCATCCGCCACCTGCACTCCGCCCGCACCGCCCGCCAGGAAGGCCCCGGCGCCTCCACACGCGTACGCCCCACCCCCTGCATAGGCGACATCCGCACCTACGCACCAACTCTCGTCGACGCGGCACACCTGGTGCGCAACCTCTCCGCCCCCGAAGGCGGCGTCCTCCTCCACCAATTCCGCACCGAGACCTTCACCCTGACCTGGCACGACTCCTCAGGACCCTTGGCAGACAGGGCACCCCAAGTGATCGATACCCTGCGAGCCCTCCCCCCATCCACCGTCCACATCGGCGCCGTCCAGGGCTACAACCAGTTCACCAACGGCCTCCGCGACCCCCGCACCTACATCCAAGCCCTCCGCCCCAAGATCTTCGTCCCCAACCACCACGACAACTGGCTCCCCATCTTCACCGCCCGAGGCGAAGCCTTCCGCACCCCCCTGCACGAAGAACTCTCCCGCATCCCCGACGACGACCGCCCCCAAATCCGAATGCTCCTCGACCCGAAGGACTACCTGGCCCCCGGCCGCCTGGCCTTCGACCTCCGCCACGAGCCCTGAACCGCAGCCCGCCACCCCGAACACGTAATCAACTGAACCGCAACACCATAGTGATACTGGTCCCGCCCGACCGATCAACCACCTCCGTACCGGGCACCTCAACAAACCCCGCACGCTGATAGAGCCGCAACGCCGGATTCGACACCCGCACACTCAAACTCACCCCCGGGTAATGCAACCGCGCCTCCACGATCACCGCATCGAGCAGTGCCGTCCCCAACCCAACCCCGCGCAGCCCCGGCACCACCCCAATAGCCAACTCCGGCGTCTCGTCATCCACATACCCATACGCCGGCTTGTCGTGCGCGAACCGCCGCACCCAAGCCGCCCCCTCCAGCTCCCCATCCCTCCCGCCAACAACCCCGAAGTCCCCCGCCCGTCCCCACCCCTCGACATAACAAGCCAACTCCGGCACCCCCTTCAACTCATCCGGCGAAACCATCCCCTGCTCCCCCGCATGCGCCGCCTCGAAAAGCATTGCCCACAGAAACTTCTCGTCGTCCACCGTGGCCTGCCGAACCAACATCTCCGTCGTCATACCTGCATCATCCCCACACGCGATCTTCACATCACGTGAATTTTCCACAGCTCGACCATTCCCCCAGGTCACGGAACTCCCCTTCGAAAGGCCCGCACTCAATCTGGACCCATGATCCGCACCCGTGCAGACCTCTTGGCCGAAGGCATCTCCTCCAGCACGATCGACAACCGCTGCCGCCGCGCCACCTACACTCGCCTCCTCCCCAGCACGTACTCCTTGGCGCCGTCACCCGACTCGCCGAATGCCAAGCATTCCGAGTTTGGCCGTTCGCTGCGTCGCCAGCCGCGCTAGCGGCGCTGATCGCCACCTACGCCGACCCGCCTGGCGGTAATTCATAACTCGACGAAACGGAAAGCCGGGCTGTAAATGCACCGAAGCCACCGAGACAAGCGGCGTCCTTACGCCGTCCAATCCGCAAGGCACTACTCAAGCAGTCGTTCCGCCGCCTCCTACCTGCACCGCGACACCAGTGCAGTGGCTATCACCGCTCATTGCCCGGCCAGCCTACCTTTCCCTGCAACAACAGGGCTGCTCGCTGGTCGGAGATCGGTAGACTGATTGGAATCCCTGGTACTGGCACATGCGGTGGTACATCCAAACGACACGATTGCCACTTGCCAAGTGCTGTGCGATCCAGCGGAACATGTGTCGCGACCCACTCATTCGGCACTGTCGCTAGCGCGAGTGGTTCGAGTTGTGCATTGAGCCGGACGACCAGCAGACTCCATGCAGCGTCGTGCTGCATGACTCGAAACTCATTGCGGCTGAGGTAGAACGACAACCGCCCACGCCGCAGTGTCGTTTTCACCTCCAGGTGCATTTCACCAGTCGGGCACGAGACCGCGATGTCGTAACCGAATCCGTCAGACCAGCTCGCAACGTGGTCCACAGTTGTGTTCGGTACAGCTTCCGTCAGCAACCTGACCACCGCGAGCTCACCTGCGTTTCCGATTCTGAGCCGCTCATCGGTGTCAACTTTCCCCCACACAGCCGAAAGCCGGGAGAAGGCCACTTCGTCCTCAATGCTCAGTCCCTGCGCTACCGCCCGCACATCAGCGGGCAGCTCCTCCGGAGAACCGATAAGTGTGTCAGCGTCCGGCAGCCAGGATGCCTGGCTGTGCGCTATAGCCGCATCAAACACCCGGCCCGCTGCGGGTGTCGAGGCATGCACGTCGCTCAGTAGTCCAACATCTCGAAGCCACACATATCCTGTGTCGTACTGGGTGGGCGTTAGGTCGCTGTATTCATCCAAAGTCGTGAACAGTGCACGGGCCCGGGCACGTCCGCTGACCGGCAGCTGCTGTAGCCAGCGGACAGCCGCCCGCAAAATCGGCTCAGGCGGGATGGCCACGGAGGTGACCCATGAGTGCTGCGAGGTCGTGCCTATCCAGACCACCGCCGATAGAGGGCTCTTCCTCGAGATCCGCAAGTTCGCGCACTGCCGGATCATCAAGGATTGTTCCCATGAAGTGCAGTTTGTCGCCCAACCGCTGGTCAACTACTTCATCGATCGTGCCCTCTGAGGCAAGCACCGTGATCCTGGTCTGCGTTTCGGGTGCCAGACCGAGACGATGAATGCGATCCAAGCTTTGCAAGAACCGCCCAGCCGCAAAGTCTCGATCGACATAAACCGCATCGTGGCAATGATGGTGGAGGCTGATACCTTCACCGAGGGTGGCGGGGTTGGATAACAGAACCATGCAGTCTGGATCATTCCGGAACTTAGCGATTTGAGCCTCACGATCTTCGGTCCCGCCATGCACCACTGCCGGAGAGAACTCACCTAGGATGCGGTCCAGTGTGAGCAGGCTCCGCACGAAGGTCGACCAGACAAGAGTCTTCCGCCCTTGCGCAGCGTTGGCCGCGACAATCGCCAGCACCTCTTGATATTTCGGCGACATCTCGTATGCCGGCAGGTCTCCCATCAGATCGAACAACGAGGAGCTCTCCGAGATGGGCAATGGTGGCACCTGGTACGACAATGGCTCGTAACGAGTGGTGCCTACCGACAGCAAGGCTGGGCTGGTGGCGGCCATGAGTAGGTAGACGACTGCCTTTCCGAGCGCTTGGAATTCGGATTCTGAGGCACTGGCACGAGCTGAGTACCGCCCGACGAGGGCGTCATAGATTTCCTTGTGAATCGGAGGCAACGAGATAGACCGGAACGTCGACGTAACAGGCGGCAACCCCAGCTCCCCCTTCGTTGTTCGGGCGAACAACGGCTGAAGAACTCTGCTCGCGCGGGGGAGGTCGCCGCCAGCCACAGCCTGTACGACTCTTTGCCGACCGTACCCAGGCCAGACAAATCCGAACAGGTTTTCCAGGTCCTTGACACCGTTAGGCGCGGGCGTCCCAGTGAGAATCAGGCGATGCCGCGCACGTGGACCCAACGCCAGACATGCTGATCCGTACGTACCTTCCGCACCAAGCTTCATGCGGTGCGCTTCGTCCAGCAGGAGCATTGACGGACGAGCAGCCAGCCACCGGCCCAGCTCGTTCACAGCACCGTCAAGTCGCTCGTAGTTGATGATCAATGACTCGGCGGCGGGATCGGCGCCCCTTGAGTAGACATCCATACGGAGTGGTGTTTCCAAGCACTCTCGGTTCTCGAACTGCCATGACTCGTGCGCCGATTTGGGTCCGACAATCAGCAGCCGCTCAACTCCACTGATGTTGCGGAGCGCCTGAAACACAGCGAGACCGACGCGAGTCTTCCCCGCACCCGGCACAGAAAAATTCGCTCCATGCCGCAGCGAGAGGAGCTTGGCGATGTCTCTGCGCTGAAAATCGGTGAGGTCAGCAGTCCAGCCGGAGCCGAGCAGCTCATCGACACCATCTGGCTTCAAATCACCTGCTGCCAACCCTTTTTCGCCGAGTCTCTCGCTGACTACTCGCGCATCCTGAGCAGTGTCACTCGCCAAAGTAGCAAGCTCCGGATCCCACACGACTCCGCTGGGCTCCGGCCAACTGGCAAGTGCCACAAGGTTAGTCAGCAGTTCGTCGAGGTCGATATCAACTGTTGTTGCCGATCTCTGGGCTGCAGTTCGAAACTTGAGCACAAAGTTGCGCAACGATTCCTCATGGCCAGGGCCCGCCCGAAAGCGGGCCCTGGTGACGTCATCACCGAAGCCAATCTCCAGGCTCGGCCCCGCAGGCAGGGTCATTCTTTCTCCCGCGTGGCGGTGAGCAGCCAGTCGACCCCATCGCCGGGTGTGTCGTACGTACGAGCCGCAAGTTTCGCGAGGCGAACCAGACTCGCCTTCAGTATCAGAAGCGCATCATCGAATGCATCGTCGTCGAGCGCGCGCTTGCTCTTCGCTTCGGCGAACTCGGTTACGCATTGGCTGACATAGTCAGCGGCGTCGGTCAGGCGTTCAGGCACAGCCAGCTGACGCTTCTGGTATTGAGCGTCTTTACCTGCCAACCGCGCTGCCGTGTCAAAGCTCTCACGCGCGTCCTTCAGAATCTGGTCTGCGCTAGCCACTTCAGCAGGCTTCAGTTTGCCCCCGGCCTGCGACAACGCTTTTGCCTTGAGCAGGGTATCCGTCAACTTCTGGCTCAATTTGACATCCACAGGTGCGTCAGGGACGACTACACCAGGCAGTCCTGGAATCTGCACACTCTCTGACTCAGCTGCCGGGGACTTCAACTCACTAGGCAGTTGCCGTTTCAAGTACCGGTCATAGAAGTCCTGCTCCATGAGCCTCAAAGTCGTTTTCGAGTAGTTCAAGACCACCGCCGCAAGCCGGGACTCCTTCAGGCGTTCGGCTCCGTCCGGATCCGTCTTGGCGAGCTTGGTGTACTCCCGGTAGAGCTCGCGCAGCTTCTCTTGGTGTTCTTCGAAGTCGATCAGACGCAGCTGCGCTCCGTCCGCCGTTTGGCTCCGCGCAATAGCGTCCTGGATCAGGCCGTAGACCCAGCGATCTCCCTGCAGGGTCGCCGGCTTGATGTTGAAGTCCCGTGCAACATCCTCGGGAAGGCGCCCGCCGGCAAGCTCATCCTCGATGGCAATCAACCGGTTGATGTAAGAGTACTCACGCCGCTTGTCACGCCGAAGCTGCAGGGAGAGTTCGACCTCGTTGATGTCACGACGAGATGTGTCGTTGGGTAGCACGCCAACGCGAATGTCCTTGATGCCGAGCTCGCGAAGCGCCGCACATCGGGTATTCCCGTCCACGAGAATACCTTTCGGGCTGATGATGCCCGGGTCGCGCTGGCCGGCGTCATCCAGCTCGTCCATGAGCGCCTCGAAGTCCGGGTCGACCTGATCAAGGTTGGACGGCTTGCGCTGCAACAAGTATGCGAGGTATTCCTGCGCCTCTTCGCCCCACGGATTCTCCTCCAGAACCCGGTTCCGAACGGGGTCGAGGGTGCGTTGTGCCCGGATCCGGTGGGTGTCTGGATTGAAGTACAGCATGTCGACCGGCATGGAGATGACGTACAGGTGCTTCTGCTCGCCCCGCCAGTCGACCGTCACCTTGGCTCCGTCGTCCTGCTTGGCCTGCCGCAGTCTGTCGGCCACCGTTAGGCTGATCTTGTCACCATCCGGTGGAAACCCAAACTGTCCTGCCATTGCGGAGCCCCTCCTGTTGATCACCACGTTCGGATTGCCTGGGCATCATTACACGGACGCCCGACAAACAGGACCAACTTGTACCGAGGCGCGCAGCGGTAGAGCGCTACCCTCGTATCCAGCAAGAACAACTCGATCACTTGCAGCTCGAACGGAGTTCCAAATGCCCCTCCCTGACTGGCGCGACGACAAGGTCGGCGGAACGATGATCCGCAGTGGCCTGTGGCTGGTGCACGAGATCGGCGAGGGCAACATCTTCACGAAAGAGCAACTCCGAGAAGCCTTCCCCGGCGTCTCCCAGGTCGACCGTCGCGTCCGCGACCTGAGGAAGTACGGCTGGGTCATCCTGGCGAACACAGAAGACGCGCACCTTCTGGCCGACGAGCAGCGATTCGTCGAAACAGGAGTGCATGTCTGGGATAAGGAAGCCAGGCGCAAGGCCGATCAGGCGATGACGGTTCCTGCTACCGACCGACAGGCAGTCTTCGAACGCGACGGCTATATGTGCACGGTGTGCGGCATCGGAGGCGGTGAGCCGTACGTGGACGATTCCAACTCCACCGCTGTCCTCGCAGTCGCGCGTCGGCGGACGCTCCTCCCCGGGGGCGGGGACGAGATAATGCTGGTAACCGAGTGCAAACGATGCCACACAGGTGCTCGGGACAAGACCACAAACGCATCCGATGTTCTTGCCGAGATTCAATCGCTCGATGCTAGCGATCGACGCCGCTTGGCACGCTGGATCGACCGCGGCCGCCGCGGCTCGACACCGCTCGATCGAGCGTGGAACGGTTACCGCCGCCTTCCTGCGGATGCGAGAGAACAGGTCCAAAACGCGCTTCGAACGTAGTTACCTCGCGCTACCACGCGACGAGCGACTGTGCGAGGGCACGATAGTCGAGCAGGCGGCCTTGCTTCGTAACCTCATCCCACGCCGCTTGCTGGTCCTGACTGCCTTCCGCAGCAACAGCATCCGCCAGTTCGGTATAGGCGATGTGGTAGGTCGCGTCCACTTCGCCGGTGCCTCGTGCAATCGATGCGAGACGTGTCGGCATCGGCTCGGCAGTGACCGTAACCAGATGCGGCAACCTGCCGCGCCGATGCCTGATCATGTTGCTGTTCTCGTGCCGAATGTTCTGCACTCGGTCCGATCGGATTGTCCACTTACATGCGACGGCAGCGTGCAGCCATATGCGGCCTGTGCTGGTCGGCGTTCCGCACAGGCCAACCAGCACATCAGGCTTGATCAGATAGTCGGTTCCCAGAGTTACCCGAAGGTTCGGATCCTTGGCGATCGCGGCATCCACACCAGCTAGATGCTGGTATTGCGCGTAGCTGACGATGCTCCGCCCACGCGCAAAGTCCCAGTTCCGGCATGGGTCCAGTGTCGGCAACTGAGTGGCCAAGTCGGCAAGTACCTGCACCTCGAGCAGACCACCTGGATTATCTGGCGGCGCAACAGGATCCAAACCGGTCAAGTTCGGGTTCGAATCACCGAGCCGCCCTAGAACGTGCGCCGCGAGTCTCAAGCTCGTCGCGTTATCGGTGTCAGCAGAGTTGGGAACCCACTTCCAGCCAAGCTTGTTCTTCTTGCTGGGCTTCCAACCCAGCAGCTCAGCCCTAAACGACGCGCCCACGACTCGCAAATCTAGCGTGTTCGGAGCGTCTGTCGTTCATCTTTCCAAGGATCCCATATGATCGCTCACATGTTCGGATCCGCCCTCCAAGACGCTGGTGACTGCCGTCACAGCAACCTCCAGAGTCTCGTGTTCCCAAAGGCGGACGACCTGCCAACCAGCGTCTGCCAGAGCAATATCCGCGGCACGATCGCGCTCGATGTTCCTGCGCAGCTTCGGCGTCCAGTACCACTCGTTCGTCGTCGGCTGGCGGCCATGCTCTGGGCAAACATGCCAGAAGCAGCCATCAACGAACACCGCCACTTTGCGAGCTGTGAAGACAATGTCAGGACGAACCTTCATCGTAGTCAGATCGAGCCGCAAGTCCTTGCGGTAGCGATAGCCCATCCTGTGCAGCGCTGTACGAAGCGCTACCTCCGGCTTCGTGCCGGATCGCCGGTTCGCCCGCATGTTCCGGGACCGCCCCTCGTTGAGCGGGGCTGGGTAGAGGCCCCGTTCATGGGCCCTCTTTCGAGCATCTTCCGATCGATTCGCAGTCACATCCGTACCGGTTCCAGGCAAGGTGGCGTCGTACGGAAAGATACCCCCGCGGACCTGACCACGCCCCACCAGCCACGAAATCGAAAGGCATCAGTGTGACCGAACTTCGCGTCATCGAGATCTGCGCAGGTGCTGGCGGCCAGGCTCTCGGTCTCGAGCGTGCCGGATTCGAGCACGAGCTGGCCATTGAACTTGATGCGAACGCCGTCAGTACACTCCAGCTCAACCGCCCTCAGTGGAAGGTCGAGCTGGGTGACGTTGCCGATCACAATGTGTGGAATCCCGAGGACTACGCCCCAGGCGAGGGCAGGAAGCGAATCGATCTGTTCGCCGGCGGCGTACCGTGTCCTCCGTTTTCCATTGCGGGAAAACAGTTGGGCGCCAATGATGAACGCGATCTGTTTGCATGGGCTGTCGAGCAGGTAGCGATCCTCAAACCGCGTGCGTTACTACTGGAAAACGTCCGCGGTCTCAGCATGCCCCGGTTCGCCGGATACCGGCAGCACGTACTAGATCGGCTGGGTGAGTTCGGCTATTCCGCCGAGTGGCGGCTTCTACAGGCATCCGACTACGGCGTGCCACAATTGCGCCCGCGCTTCGTGCTGGTTGCCATGGAGTCTGATGAATTCCGCTATTTTCACTGGCCAGAACCGACAGGTACTCCACCGACAGTCGGCGAAGTCCTGCTCGATCTGATGAAGGCTAACGGATGGGAAGGCGCAGAGGAATGGGCTGCGCGCGCCAACGGGATAGCACCAACAATCGTGGGCGGCTCCAAGAAGCACGGCGGAGCAGATCTCGGCCCGACTCGAGCCAAACGTGCCTGGGCCGAGATGGGCGTGGATGCGTACGGCATCCACGACCACGCTCCTCCTTATGGACCCAAGCGCCCAATGACAGAGTTTGGCCCCAAGTTGACAGTCGAAATGGTTGCCCGCATCCAGGGCTGGAACGACGACGAGTTCCGATGGCAGTTCACAGGCAAAAAAACCGCGATCTACCGGCAGATCGGCAATGCATTTCCACCACCTGTTGCCAAGGCACTTGGGCTGTCGATCGCAGCCGCACTTAGGCATGAAACTGCACCTCGCGAACGAGAGTTGGAGCTTACCGCTGACCCAATCTATCGCGTACTGCGCGGCTCTGACGAATTTCTGACTGCCGCACAAATAGCTAGAAAAGCAAATCTTGAGATCGACGACCCGGAGATTGACAGGAGAATCAGCCTGCTGAACCGCGACTTCGAAATCGAGAAGGTGGAGCGTAGCTCAGGGCTATCCTACAAACTCGGCCAGTTCCGCGCCTTCACCGGACAGGATGACCACTCTCGCCACGAGTATTATCGGACCAATTTGTCCCGGGTCAGCTAATTAGAGCAATCATCCGCCGTCGATCCCGGAAGCCCAATTTGAACGACGCCAGGACGATCTCAGCGCGGGCTGTTCCAGCCTGACCTCTAGAGTTTCGACAGTAGTCGATCCCGCTCACCCACTGGCAGCTCCCTATGTTTCCGAATGTTGTTCTTCACAATATTCTGAGACAGTGAATAGTCGATCTCTAGGGATCGGAGGGTATATACATTAATCTCATCGATCTTCGTCGCAGCGATGTCCAACCCCAGCTCCCGCAACTCACGAGTCCGGCGTTCGGTGTGCACAGAGTCGGCTGTCACAATACGTAGAAGTTCCGCATCGACGGCCTCGCCAATCCTTTGATAGAGCAGCGCGAACAATTGTTCGTGGACATGCGAATTATACGGTACATTCAGAAATCTATCAGAAATCCTCTCCTTGTACTGCGTAGTAACGTGCGCCTGGACCTTGCCATGAAGCTCTCGAAACTTCGCTATCTCTTCATCCAGAATTTGAGTACGAATCAATACCTGCATCGAAGCCGCGAGCGCCCGCTTCGCGAATACGTATCCGTTCATAATCGCACGCGGATCCTCGTCGCTTTTTTCAAGCTGAGATAGCAGAGCTCGAACGGCAAATTCCGCGTCAGGCTTTCGCTGAAACCACTCCTGCTGTATTGCAACATTGTTAGCAGACATCAAATACTCCCCATCTAGTGTCCAATTCTCTGAACGGATTTATAACTCACTGATTTGCACAATATTCAGCATGCTGTGCCGCAAGCGCGCGCAGAATCGCCGCATACCGTCCACGCACCGCCTTATCAACCTCGGCGAACCACGGAGCAACCCAAAGCGATGACGGATTGGGCCATGAACCCAAAGGAAAGATTTCTGCCGGGATCCAGGATTGCGCCGGTGGATCCACCGACCGCACAACCGCCCGGACTGCAACCTCTGGTTCGCCGACCGTCGGCTCCCGCCTTCCAAGGTCGGCCGACATTCCGATCAGCCACCACTGCAGATTTCGCTGAGCATATATAGAGCACTGCGTGACCGTCTGCATAATTCCGAAATTCAAACCTACTGAACTGAGGGCGTCAGATAAGAGCGTGACAGAAGGCATCGTTGTCACGATCTCCTCCTCCGTCCTAAGCTCTTCATCGAGGGGGATAATGGTGACCGCACGATCGATCTCTTCAAAAGTCCCCTCGGCGAGATCTGCATTCAGAAACCTCTTGATTCCCTGATAGAAATCACCCGGAGTTTCGATACAAAGCGCGGCGTCTGAGCACTGACGCAGCTCATCGTATAGTCCGGGCCATGGCCTGGACTGTCCGTGAGAGCTGACACTGGCAGGCTCATACCAATCCTCTTTTGTATCTTGAGAAACAATCAGGACCCGTCGCGGCGAGCTCAGCTCCTTGGCCCGATCGAGCACTTCTGACCACATAAGGTAGTCTCCCGCAGCCAGGATCGATAAACCTTTGCCCGAGTCGGAGAATCCGGGCGGGATGCGATTTGGAAAGCGATACTCGATGGCATCAGATACACGACTTCGCACCAGATCAGGAGACGGCGGATCACCAATCCGATCGCCGTATATTTTCGCAATTCGAGCAAGCACAGGATCACCGACAGGAAGATTTTCAACCTTAATGTCTTGACCGAGTTGAATCTGCTCAATTTCAGCCCGAGCCTTCTTTCTCCAAACCGATACCTGATCTTCGGCATCTGCAAGGAGGTCAGCGCTAAACTTGGCGGCGCCTTGCTCATCGTGGGCGTATGTTCTGAGGAGGTTCTCGACGTACCGACTCACATTCGAGTACGCAGTCTTTATCTCCTGAAGCTTCCGGTCCAGCTCCGATTTTGCACCTTTCAAGGCTGCGGTCCTCGACTCAATCACCCGGCGGCGCCCTCGAACAAATTCCAGCCCGACTTGATGAGGCAACCACAACCGCTCCCCGATCAGTTCGAGTGCGTCAAGCACTTCATCGCGCGCTGTCGCCGTGTATTCATACAAGCTCAAAAGAACGTTCGTATCGAGAACGATGATCCCGTTGCCAATGTAGAACGGTTCGCGGACATCATCAGAAAGCACTCCAGGCGTGGTCAGCCAAGCCGAGTACTGCTGCATCATCGCTAGCTCATCGTCATTCATGGGACCCCATCCCTGTCAATCACCCGAGCTCGTTGATCTTGCTCCGATTTGCGTTGCCGGTCAAGAGGACTCGCATGTACGCATACTGATCCGAGACGCTCGGGAAGCACCATTCCTTCACACGTCGCCCAGCGGTCGCGTCAGGGGCAGGAACAGCCCCGGAGCAGCCACCGATGAGCAGCGAGCCTCTCGCCATTCCTGCCATCGGGCAAGGGAGTCTGAGGGGTTCGACTATCGCGATTGCAGTGGTGCGGGATTCGGCGGATGAGCCCGAGGCGCGGATTGGGACGCTCGTGTCGATGCCGGGTAGGCCTGGGACCTCTGGGTGGACGG
Organism: Nocardia sp. IFM 10818; assembly: GCF_054655275.1. Taxonomy (NCBI): domain Bacteria; kingdom Bacillati; phylum Actinomycetota; class Actinomycetes; order Mycobacteriales; family Nocardiaceae; genus Nocardia; species Nocardia sp. IFM 10818. Next base: position 2,351,243 of record NZ_BAAHJH010000001.1, on the reverse strand, counting down.
AATCTTGCGTGGAGGACGTTTCCGAGGAGCTCGGAAGCGGTTCGCCAATGTGAGTTATCGATCCGCGGGGTTCAGCGGAGTCGTGCGGTGCGGTGTGATGCGGAACTAGTGGATTCCAGGCCGAATATGGTGCCGGATACCCAGGGAAATCTGGCCGACATGCATCGGTACGCATGGGATCTGGAGGCGAACTGCCGGTTGTACACCCGGCGGGCGCCGATAATCACCTCGATGCGGCGAGAGTAGCGGGTTCCGACAGGACAAGATCCGATCCTTCGAGTTGTTCAGGCGTGGGCTCGTCGAACCCGAGATCGTCACGTTCGACGAATTGCTGGCCCGCGCCGAATGGACCGTCGATTCGGCCACAAAGGATCCGCCCTCCTCGTCCTGAAACCTCATGGGTAGGTACGACACTGGTTACGTTGTCGATCGAACCGTGCCACCGGCGGATCCGTACTGTTCAGTGTAGCCATCATCCCTGAGGACCATGGAACCCTGAATCTTCCCGAAATCGTGGCAGCACCATGGCGTTCGGGGTCGGGCAGGGAGGAGAGTCGGAGTATGCAGTCGACGAAAATCAGTGGATCGCGGAGGCTGGCGCGCGTGGTTGTGGCCGGCGCGATCACCGTGGTGCCCTTGGCGGCGCTGGTGGTGCCTGCCGCAGCGGCGCCTTCGGCCTCGATCGGTCAGGTGCGATATGACGCCGCCAAAACCGATAAGCCCAAGTGCAAGTGGGTGGCGGACCTGAACTACGACTATTCCGATCGGAAGTGGGAGCACGAGTGGGTGTGGGTCTGCCCGGGTAAGCAGGACGACGACCGCGGGTATGAGAACAATCCCAATCGCTAGCGGCCGGGGCGGTTCTCGACAGCGGCGGTGACGCCGTCGAGGACCAGGTTCAGGCCGAAGGTGAAGTCCTCGTCCACTGGATCGGTGGACGAGGGCATGGCTTCGAAGATGCCGGAGGCGAAGAGGGCGGCGGCGTCGGGGAGTCGGGACGGGTCGACCAGGGTCGCTACGTCGGCGGTGTAGTTGCGGAGGGCCTGGGTCTCGTTCAGGTTGGCGGCGCGGCGGCTTTCTTCCAGTTGCCTGCCGGTGACGAAGGCTTGGCGGACGTAGCCGCCTACTACGGTGATTACGCCGATCTTCGCGGGCCAGTCCAGCGGTGTGGGACGCAGGGCGCGTAGGCCTGCGTCCATCCAGGCGATGGCGTTCGGGCCGCGTGGGGGGCCGCTTATGGGCAGGTGGGCCAGCCAGGGGTGGTGGCGGTAGACGGTGCTCACTGCCAAGGCCCATTCACGGAGGGCGGCACGCCATTCGGGATCCGCGGCGGCCGGTTCAGGGGGTGAGCCGAAGGCGGCGTCGGCCATGAGGTCGACGAGTTCGTCCTTGGAACCGATGTGGCGATACAGCGACATCGGGGTGACGCCGAGCGCTGTGGCGATCTTGGGCAGGGTCGCGCCAGCAGTCCCGTCACGGTCCGCGAGTTCTACGGCGGTGGCGACAATGCGGTCCACGTCGAGTTCGGCGCGGCGACCGAGCTTCGAACCGGTTGGCAGCCGCCAGAGACGGGCCAGATCGTCCGGAGCCTTGCTCTCCACGCTGCGTACCTCCTGGGAACAGCCCTGGTAATTGGGTCCGGATCAGATTAGCATATGCCTTATAGTATAAGAGATATACTTTTGAAAGGCGTTGTTATGGACACCCCAACCCTTCAGCGGGCGACTGGGCTCGCGGCCGTCATCGGGGCGGTTCTCACCCTCATCGAGTTGCCGTTGTACTTCGTCTACGGTGGTCCGCCGCCGGACTGGAATATCTTGACCCGCAGCCTGTTCGGGCTCTTGGGGCTGACGGCGCTGGTCGTGTTCATGACTGGATTCGGCACGCTGCTCAAACGCACGGATGCCCGCTTCGACTGGGTGGCGACACTGGCCATGGCGGCCGGATTGATGTGGGTGACAGTCGTTTTCGTGTCCATGAGCCTGGAGGTCGGCGCCGCGATCCAATCGCCGGGCGATATCGACACGACCATCACCGAGTCCGGGACCTACATCCTCTACGGCACCGTCTCGCGGCTGCTGGAGGCATTGTTCTTCTCCGCCTTCGGAATCGCGGTTCTGAAGACCCGCCTGCTACCGGGGTGGACCGGCAGATCGGCACTCGTCCTGGCGGTGATCCACCTGCTGTTCGTGCCGTCACTGTTCTTCGGGAACACCCCGGCCGACTTCTACGCCGCCAACGGCTGGGGCACCACCGCCACCATGGGCGGGATCACCATGTTGTGGCTGCTCGCCATCGGCGTCACCATGAGCCGACGACCCGCCCCGATCCACGCGTAACCCCCGGAATACGAAACGGCCCGGCACCCCCGAAAAGTGCCGGGCCGTTCCTGCGCGCAAAGCGCGTCGAGACTCAGGCGGTCTCGGTGATCGGGCGATCCACCCAGCTCATCAGGCCGCGCAGCTTGGCGCCGGTGACCTCGATGGGGTGCTCGGCATTGGCCTTGCGCAGACCCTCGAGCTCCTTGTTGCCGCCCTCGACATTGGCGACCAGGCGCTTGACGAAGGTGCCGTCCTGGATGTCGGCGAGGATGGCCTTCATGCGCTCCTTGGTGCCGGCGTCGATGACGCGCGGGCCCGACAGGTAGCCGCCGAACTCGGCGGTGTCGGAGACCGAGTAGTTCATGCGGGCGATGCCGCCCTCGTACATGAGGTCGACGATCAGCTTGAGCTCGTGCAGGACCTCGAAGTAGGCCATCTCGGGCGCGTAGCCGGCCTCGACCATGACCTCGAAACCGGTCTTGACCAGTTCCTCGGTGCCGCCGCACAGCACGGCCTGCTCGCCGAAGAGGTCGGTCTCGGTCTCTTCCTTGAAGGTGGTCTTGATGACGCCGGCGCGGGTGCCGCCGATGCCCTTGGCGTAGGACAGCGCCAGGGCCTGGCCCTCGCCCTTCGGGTCCTGGTCGATGGCGATCAGGGCCGGAACGCCCTTGCCGTCGACGAACTGGCGGCGGACCAGGTGGCCCGGGCCCTTCGGGGCGACCATGCCGATGGTGACGTTCGCCGGGGGCTTGATCAGGCCGAAGTGGATGTTCAGGCCGTGACCGAAGAACAGCGCGTCGCCGTCCTTCAGGTTGGGCTCGATGTCATTGGTGAAGATGGAGGCCTGCGCGGTGTCGGGCGCCAGCACCATGATCACGTCGGCCCAGGCGGAGACCTCGGCGGGGGTGCCGACGGTCAGACCGGCCTCTTCGGCCTTCGGGCGGGACTTGGAGCCCTCGGCGAGGCCGACGCGCACGTCGACGCCGGAGTCGCGCAGGCTCAGCGAGTGGGCGTGGCCCTGGCTGCCGTAGCCGATGACCGCGACCTTGCGGCCCTGGATGATCGACAGGTCAGCGTCGTCGTCGTAGAACATCTCGACTGCCACTTTTTGGTTCCCTTCTGGATATCTGATGACGTTGTAGTCCCGGCTACAGCATGCCGGGTGTTCGGGCGGTGGGTCGCGGTGCGACCCGGTTACTAGCGAGTCGCGGTGATGGACTTCGGACCGCGGCCCACCGCGACCACGCCCGACTGGACGATCTCGCGGATGCCGTAGGGCTCGAGCATGCGCAGCAGCGCGTCGAGCTTGGAGCGGGTGCCGGTGGCCTCGACGGTCAGCGCGTCCGGCGAGACGTCGATCACCTTGGCGCGGAACAGGTTCACGGCCTCGATGACCTGGGTGCGCACGCTGGCGTCGGCGCGCACCTTCACCAGGATGAGTTCGCGGGCCACCGAGCTGTCGGCGTCCTGCTCCACGATCTTGATGACATTGACCAGCTTGTTGAGCTGCTTGGTGACCTGCTCGAGCGGCAGATCCTCCACGGTCACGACGATTGTCATGCGCGAGATATCGGGAATCTCGGTGCCGCCGACGGCCAGCGACTCGATATTGAACCCGCGGCGGGAGAACAGCGACGCCACGCGCGCCAGCACGCCCGGCTTGTCCTCCACCAGCACGGAGAGGGTGTGGGTGGTGCTCATTCCTCATTCCCCTTCTGGGCTGTACCACTGGCGGCGGAGCCGGCGGAACGCTCATGCGACATGGCCTCGTGGATCACCGCGGGCTCCGACGCCGACTCGTCGTCGTCGAACAGCGGGCGAATGCCGCGGGCGGCCATGATCTCGTCATTGGAGGTGCCGGCGGCGACCATCGGCCACACCTGCGCGTCCTTGCCGACAATGAAGTCGATCACGACCGGCCGGTCGTTGATGGCCTGCGCCTCGCGGATCGCGGCCTCCACATCCTCTTCCTTCTCCACGCGAATGCCGTGGCAGCCCAGGGCTTCCGCCAGCTTCACGAAGTCCGGGATGCGCAGGGTGTGGGTGCCCAGGTCGGTATTGGAGTAGCGCTCCTCGTAGAAGAGGGTCTGCCACTGCCGCACCATGCCCAGGTTGCCGTTGTTGATGAGCGCGACCTTGATCGGCACGCCCTCCACGGCGCAGGTGGCCAGTTCCTGATTGGTCATCTGGAAGCAGCCGTCACCGTCGACCGCCCAGACCTCCTTGTCCGGTGCGCCCATCTTGGCGCCCATGGCGGCCGGAACCGCGTAGCCCATGGTGCCCAGACCACCGGAATTCAGCCAGGTGCGCGGCTTTTCGTACTTGATGAACTGCGCGGCCCACATCTGGTGCTGGCCGACGCCGGCGCAGTAGATGGCGTCCGGACCGGCGAGCTGGCCCAGCTTCTCGATGACGAATTCCGGCGACAACGAGCCGTCCTTGGGCGGGGTGTAGCCCAGCGGGTACGACTTGCGCACGCCCTCGAGGTAGGTCCACCAGTCGGTCAGCTCCAGCAGCGGCGCCTCGCCCGCGGCCGGATCGGCCTTGAGCGTGTCGATGAGCTCGGAGATGACCTCGCGGCAGTCGCCCACGATCGGCACGTCCGCGTGCCGGTTCTTGCCGATCTCGGCCGGGTCGATATCGGCGTGGATGACCTTGGCGCCGGGCGCGAAGGAGTCCAGCTGGCCGGTGACGCGGTCGTCGAACCGCGCGCCCAGGGTGATCAGCAGGTCCGAACGCTGCAGGGCCGCAACGGCGCCCACGGTGCCGTGCATGCCGGGCATGCCCATATTGAGGGTGTGCGAGTCCGGGAACGCGCCGCGCGCCATCAGGGTGGTGACCACCGGGATGCCGGTCAGCTCGGCCAGCTCCAGCAGCTCCCTGGAGGCGTCGGCCTTGATCACGCCGCCGCCGACGTAGAGCACCGGCGACTTGGCTTCCATGATCATCCGTGCGGCCTCGCGCACCTGCTTGCCGTGCGGCTTGGTGACCGGACGGTAGCCGGGCAGCCGCATCTCCGGCGGCCAGCTGAAGGTGGTCTGCGCCTGCAGCACATCCTTCGGGATGTCCACGAGCACCGCGCCCGGACGGCCGGTGGCCGCCAGGTGGAAGGCCTCGGCGATCATCCGCGGGATGTCCAGCGGGTCGGTGACCAGGAAGTTGTGCTTGGTGATCGGCATGGTGATGCCGGAGATATCGGCTTCCTGGAAGGCGTCGGTGCCGATCAGGCTGCGCCCGACCTGCCCGGTGATCGCCACCAGCGGCACCGAGTCCATCTGGGCGTCCGCGATCGGGGTGACCAGGTTGGTCGCGCCGGGACCGGAGGTCGCCATGCACACGCCGACCTTGCCGGTCGCCTGGGCGTAGCCGGTGGCCGCGTGACCCGCGCCCTGCTCGTGCCGGACCAGCACGTGGCGGACCTTGGTCGAGTCGAACAGCGGATCGTAGACGGGAAGAATCGCGCCGCCCGGAATACCGAATACCGTGTCCACCTCGAGCTCTTCGAGCGTGCGGACGACCGATTGCGCGCCGGTGACCCGCTCGGGCGGGACCTGGCGACGATTCGGAGTGCTGGCCGGGGCCGCGCTCGGCTGGGCAGCCGAGGGCGCGGGCCTGCGGGCCGAGGGCCCGGGTCGGGCGGTAGGTGCGCTCACCGTCTGGTTCCTTACTGCTTGTCGTTCGAGTCCATGGGACTTGCCTGAACACAAAAAAGCCCTCGACAGCCGGGGCTGTTCGAGGGTGGCGCGTCGCAGTTGCGAGCTGACGTAATAGACCTACAGTCGTCGGCTCAGCGCTGGACGCGCCGGCCGATTACGAGCAACTCGATTCGATTCACGCGCATGACGGTAAGCGTGCGTGAGTCGCTGAGTCAAACATCTGACCATGTGTGTCTCATTATGTGAGACAGAGCGGTTGTTCGGGTTCGTTCAACAGAATGCGAGGATGGGGGTGTGTCATCACCGCATCAGTCCGTGCCACCGGCTCGATCGTCCCACACGCCCGACTCTGGATCGGACACGGGTCGCGTGATCCGCCTCCCCAGACTCGCCCACCTCGGGGTCTTCCTGCTGCTGTTCTCGGTGGCTTTCCCCTTCTTCGGGGCGCCCAAGGTGCTCTGGGTGCTCTTCGCCATTCCGCTCGCCCTGGCCGTCTGGGTCGAACGCGTCCGGACCAAGGTCTCCGACTCCGGTATCGATGTGCGCTCCATGTTCGGATCGCGGCATATCGACTGGGCCGAGATCAAGGGTCTGCGCATCCCCAAGCGGGGCTGGCTGCGCCTGCATCTGGCCGACGAGTCGGATGTGACGCTGCCCGCGGTGGGCTACGACCGCCTCCGCGATCTGGTCGCAGCAAGCAATGGGCGAATTCCGGATCCGTTCATCGAACCGGAGGACGCCGACACCGAGGACGACGCCGAGAAATCCGGGCAGGAGCCCGGGAGTACCGTGGAATAGCTGCCGGATCACTTCCGGTGCAGTCGCTACCAGCCCCCGCGACGAAATTCGAGGACCAATGCCACCGCTTCGCTCACGCACCACCACCATCGGCCGCAATGCCGCCGGCGCCCGCGCGCTCTGGCGCGCCACCGGTATGACCGACTCCGACTTCGGGAAGCCGATCGTCGCCATCGCGAACTCCTATACCCAGTTCGTACCCGGCCACGTGCACCTGAAGAACGTCGGCGAGATCGTGGCCGATGCGGTACGGGCGGCCGGCGGCGTGCCGCGCGAGTTCCACACCATCGCGGTGGACGACGGCATCGCCATGGGTCACGGCGGCATGCTGTACTCGCTGCCCTCGCGCGAGATCATCGCCGACTCGGTGGAGTACATGGCCAATGCCCACACGGCGGACGCGCTGGTGTGCATCTCCAACTGCGACAAGATCACTCCCGGCATGCTGAACGCCGCCATGCGGCTGAACATCCCGGCCGTGTTCGTCTCCGGCGGCCCCATGGAGGCCGGTAAGGCCGTGGTCGTGGGCGGCGTCGCCCAGGCGCCCACCGACCTCATCACCGCCATCGCGGCCAGCGCCTCCAGCGCGGTCTCCGAGGAGGGCCTCGCCGAGGTCGAGCGCAGCGCCTGCCCGACCTGCGGTTCCTGCTCGGGCATGTTCACCGCCAACTCCATGAACTGCCTCACCGAGGCGCTGGGCCTGGCGCTGCCGGGCAATGGCTCCACCCTCGCCACGCACACGGCCCGCCGCGCGCTGTTCGAGAAGGCCGGCACCGTCATCGTGGATATCGCCACCCGCTGGTACCGCGACGACGACGCCTCGGTGCTGCCGCGAAACGTGGCCAACGAGAAGGCTTTCCGCAATGCCATGGCCCTCGATGTGGCCATGGGCGGCTCCACCAACACGGTGCTGCACACCCTGGCGGCCGCGCAGGAGGGTGAGATCGACTTCGATCTGGGCACCATCGACGAGATCTCGCGCCGGGTGCCCTGTCTGTCGAAGGTCTCCCCCAACTCCGACTACCATATGGAGGACGTGCACCGCGCCGGCGGCATTCCGGCCATCCTCGGCGAGCTGCGCCGCGGCGGGCTGCTGGAGACCGACGTGACCACAGTGCACACCGCATCCTTCGACGAGTGGCTCGACACCTGGGATATCCGCTCCGGCAAGGCTTCTCAGGAGGCCGTCGAGCTGTTCCACGCCGCGCCGGGCGGCGTGCGCACCACCGAGCCGTTCTCCACCGACAACCGCTGGTCCTCCCTGGACACCGATGCCGAGAAGGGCTGCATCCGCTCGGTCGAGCACGCGTACACCGTCGAGGGCGGGCTGTGCGTGCTGCGCGGCAATATCGCTCCGGACGGCGCCATCCTCAAGACCGCCGGCATCGACGAGGACCTGTTCACCTTCGAGGGCCCGGCCGTGGTGGTCGAATCCCAGGAGGAGGCGGTCTCGGTCATTCTCAACAAGCAGATCCAGCCCGGCGATGTGGTCGTGGTCCGCTACGAGGGTCCCGCGGGCGGTCCGGGCATGCAGGAGATGCTGCACCCCACCTCCTTCCTCAAGGGCGTCGGCCTGGGCAAGGTGTGCGCTCTCATTACCGACGGCCGCTTCTCCGGCGGCACGTCCGGCCTGTCCATCGGCCATATTTCGCCCGAGGCGGCCAGCGGCGGCACCATCGGCCTGATCGAGAACGGCGACCGCATTCGCATCGATGTGCACACGCGTGCTCTCGAATTGCTGGTCCCCGATTCGGTTCTCGCCGAGCGGCGCGCCAAAATGGATGCGTCGGAACGGCCTTGGCAGCCCGCGCATCGCGATCGCCCGGTCACCACCGCGCTGCGTGCCTACGCCGCGCTGGCGACCTCGGCGGACAAGGGTGCTGTGCGGCGGGTGCCGTAAGAAGAGAGCAGGGAATGACAATCGAATACATCGGCAAGGCCGACACGATGCTGGCCGAGTACACGGCGATGCTGGAGCGTAGCGACGCCCGCAACAGGCAGGCGAAGACCCTGCTCGCCGAAGCCGAGGAACTCGCCGCCGAGTCGCGGGAGCTGGAATCGCGGGAATTCATGGCCTCCGCACCGGAACTCGCGCAGATGAACGCGCACCGTGCGGCCTTGCAGGAACAGATCGACGCGAAGTCCTCCCAGGTGATGCGCCTGCACCAGGAGACCTACGACGAGTGGGAGCGATTCACCAACACGCAGTGGTGAATTCCGGCATCGACTGATCGGTGTGACGGACGAAGCGGCCCGGGTGATCTTCGGATCACCCGGGCCGCTTGGTGTTTCGCGCCGTCTAGAACGGGCCGATCCCGACCAGCGGATTGCCGCCGTGCAGGACGATGTAGGTCGCCACGGCCGCGGCGATGGCGGCCACCATGGCGGCGAAGGAGCCGATGAACGGCCGGGCCGACCACCCGCGATTGCGGTCGAAGGACAACCGCCCCGGACCGGTCAGGATGAGCGCCGCGGTAATGCCCACCAGGATGGAGTCGAGCTCCACGCCCGTCTCGGTCGCCGCGTTGTACTGGAACCCGGGCACCATGCCCTGCTTCCACATCCAGGCGTCCAGGATCACGGCCAGCAGCGCGCCCGCCGCCAGCGGCGTGGCCAGGCCCAGCACCACCAGGATGCCGCCGCCCAGCTCGCCCACGATGAGGAGGCTGGCGGCGACGCTGGGCTGATCCCAGCCGCCGTTCTCCATCATGTTCTTGGTGCCCTCCAGCCCCGGGCCATGGAACCAGCCGGTCAGCTTCTGCAGACCGTGGTAGATGAAGGTGCCGCCGATGACCAAGCGCAGCAACAGCAATCCCAGATCCAGGGTGCCGCGCCGGTCGTCGCGCCGCAGCGGCCGCGTGCTGGTGTCGGCGGGCGGCGCGGGCGCCGGGGGGATGGAGGCGAAGCCGTAGGTGGGCGCGGTGTCGGCGGGTGACGACGCGCCGGGAATCGAATTCTTCAGCTCCGAGTACAGCGGCACGTCGGGTTCCAGGCCCAGGTCCTCGTCGGTACGGGGCAGATCCTTGGTGAGCTCGGATTTGGCACCGGACGTGGTGAACTGCTCGGTCGGCGAATCGAAGGGGCTGCGCACCGGTTCACCCGGCCGCGGCGATCCGGGCGCGCTGCCCGGCGCTCCGGCGGACGGTTCGTTCGGCTTTTGTGTCACGCGGGCAACACTATGCGCCCGGAGCGTCCGACACACGGTGATAGGTGGGCGTGTCCACTGTCCAGTTCGCGCCGATAGGGCAGAACGGGCCGTCGTTCCGCGACCCCGTCCGCGCACGCGCGCCAGGTTTTCCGTAACGTCTGAGCCATGAGTTTGGTTGCCGCGAGCCGTATCGGGAGGGGCGCACGGAAGGTCGTGCTGGGTGTGACGCTCGGCGCCGTGCTGCTGTCCGGCTGCGCCCGGTTCGACGACAGCGCGTCGAGCCCGTTCACCACCGAGCCCTCCTGGCAGGACGCCGAACCGGAGACCAAGGATCCGCAGTCGCCGTCCACCTCGCCGCAGCGGCCGGAGGGGCCGTGCATCGATCCGGATCCGAATGTGGTGATCTCCTGCCTGGGCAGGACCGGCGGCATTGTCGCGCTCGGCGGCGGCGGGGCGATCGTGCTGGACCGCGACAGCCTGAAGGTGCTGACGCTGGCGCCGCCGGTGGGGCCCACCGAGGCGCCGCCGCCGCCGGAGAAGGAGCAGGAGATCGATCAGCCGATCGATGTCGGCACCGTGGACGGCGGGCTCATGGATATCGCGCTGTCGCCGTCGTTCTACGAGGACGGGCTGTACTACCTGTATGTCACCGGCCCCAGCGACAACCGGGTGATCCGGGTGTCGGAGGACGGGTCGGTGAAGCCGGTGCTCACCGGAATCCCCAAGGGGCAGACCGGGAATCGGGGGGCGATCGATTTCGCGGGCCAGGACCTGCTGGTGCTCACCGGTGACGCCGGCAATCCGGCGGCCTCCGGTGATCCGGGCTCGCTCGCGGGCAAGCTGCTGCGCGTGAAGGATCCGGTTCCGGGGCAACCGCCCAATCCCGAGGTGCTGATCTCCGGCATCGGAGTGGCCGGGGATGTGTGCGTGGGTCCCGAGGACATCTGGGTCACCGACCGCACCGCGGTGGAGGACCGGCTGCAGCGCGTCACCAAGGACGGCGCGGTGAGCACGGCCTGGTCGTGGACGGATCATCCCGGCGTGGCCGGGTGCGCGGCCGCCTCCGATGCCGTCGCCGTCTCCATGAGCACATCCAATGCGCTGGCCTTCGCGAAGATCGATCCGGCCACCAAGTCGATCACCGAGGCGCCCACGCTGACCGTGCAGAACAAGTACGGCCGCCTCAATGGCGCCACCATCGGCGCGGACGGCACCGTGTGGGTGGGCACGATCAACAAGGAGGCGCCGGGTGCGCCCGGGCCGTTCGACGATCGGGTCGTGCGCATTCCGCCGCCCTCGTCGGGCAACGGCAGCGGACCGGACTAGGCCCCGGTTCCGCATTTCCGAATGGTGGCGGCGTTATCGCAATACAATGTGATTGTTTCGCATCCCGTTCAATAGTTTGCCGAGTTCAACCCTCTCGGGAGGGGTAATGGCCGAAATGATCACTGCGAGAATCGCCGCCGCCTTCGCGGCCGTCATCATGCTCACCGGCGGGCTGCTCACCGCGGCCTCGGGCACCGCCGAAGCCTACGGTCCCTGGTCCTGTGCGCAGGGAAATCCCTTGCAGCCCACCGCGGAGCTGTTCGGCACCTGGAACCGCGACACCATCACCGATCCCGCCGACCCGCGCATGAACGACCCGCTCACCCAGTTCGAGATCGAGGTCAACCTCACCGCGGCCATGGAGCTGGGGCTCACCGTGCACTCGGAACCCATCGACGGCGTCTTCTGGTCGGAGGAGTCCGAGCAGATCACCTATGAGCCCGCCCGCCGCTTCGAACTGGCCTGCACCGGCCGCGACAATCTGTGCTGGATCGCCGACGACATCAAGGTGCGCTACAGCCAGGAGGCCGTGCTCGGCATCGAATTCCTGCCCGCCGATCACGAACGCGCCGACGGCTTCCTGGTCCGCGTCCCGGGCGTCGACCTAGCGCGCTTCCACGACGCCTTGCTGGCCGATCCGGTGGCACGAGATGTGCTGGGCGGCGGCTCGATCACCGAGGACGGCACCCTCATCCTGGTCGCCGACCGGGCCGATCTGGATGTGACGCGCTCCTTCGTCCAGGGTCTGGGCGCGCAGTGGGATCCGGATGCCGTGCGCTACGGGGATCGTCAGCTGGTCACCGGCTACTGCTTCCCAGGCGTCTATTTCTGAATGGTCACCGGTTACTGCTTCCCGGGCGGGTATTCGGGCGCGTATTTCTGAACGCGCGCAGGTCAACTGGGCCGGGTTCGTTCGAGCCTGGTCCAGCCGGTCCAGCCGCGCTCGCGCAATAACTCGATCAACCGGCGGGCCGGTGGTGCGGTCTCGAACACCAGCGCGTCCAGCAGTCCGGCCAGCGCGGGCGCGATATCGCCGCCCACATAGTCCTCACCCCGCTCGTCGGCCAGCCGGGTGAGGTAGGCGGCCGTCGTATCGGCCAGCTCGATCAGCATGGGGTCGCTATCGGTCCGGTCCAGGGCGCGCCCCAGGGTGAGAAAGAAGTCCAGCAGTGGGCCCGGGAGCTGTGCGCGCTTGTGCGCCATCAACTCCGGGATGCGCTCGGGGGTGTGCGCGGTCACCGGGATCCAGCCGTCGCGTTCGACCCGCACGATCCGCTCGTCGACGCCGAGGGCCCGCATCCGGTCGAGGAACTCGACGACCTCCGGCGGCAGGGCCAGACTGTCGCCCGCGGCCAGGCGGGCGATCCGTTCGCGGTGCCGCTCCCGCTGCCGGATCTCCGCTTGCAGCCGCTCATCGATCTCCGCGACGGCCGCGGCGAACTCCTCCGGGCCTGCCTGGAGCAGTTCCCGCACCCGAGCCAGCGGAACCCCGGCCTCGGCGAGGGCCCGGATCCTGATCAGTTCGACCACGGCGGCGGCGTCGTACCGGCGATAGCCGGAGTGATCCCGTTCCGGTTCCGGCAGTAGTCCTTTGGCGTGATAGTGCCGCACCGCGCGCACCGTCACCCCGGCATAGGACGCCAGCTCGCCGATGGTCAGCATGCGGCCAGTCTGCCCGCGATCTCGCGGGCATGGGTGACGACCAGCGCGTGCGTTGCCTCGAGCCAGGTGACCGAGATCTGCGGCAGCTCGCGGACGAGCCGTTCTATGCCCGCCCGCCAGTTCCGATTGCGTTGCGGTGTGCGGCCTTCGGTGCTGTGCCCGGCCATCGCGGCCGACATGATCATCGTGATCGGGCAGTCGATGGCGCGGAAGCGATCGAGGGTCTGCTCCGTGCGGATCACATCGAGTTCGAGGTTCAGGTCGAGAATCTGCCGTCCAGTCAGCAGTACCTGACGCGGAGTACCTTTCAAGGTCTCCTGCCATGTCGCCAGGTTCTCCCACAACTCCCGGAATTCCGGCAGGTCGGCCTCGGTGATGAACGGTTCGGGAATCGGGTTCGCGCCGTCGATGAGCACGAGTTCGGCGGCGACGCCGGGAAATTCGGCGGCGTAATGCACGATCAGGTCCGCGCCGTACGAGTGGCCCGCGAGCACGGGCGGCGCGGGCGGATCGAGCTGTTGGAACGCCGCCATCACGGCGGCGAAGTCACCGGCGAACGCCTCGAAGGTGTAGCCGTCGGCGGCCGAGGAGCAGCCGTGACCTCGCAGGTCGAAGGTGATCACATGGTGATCGCGCCGCAAGAGTCCGGCCAGCTCGTGCAGTTCGGCCTGGCTCGAGGTCAGCCCGGGGCACAGCACCAGCGGTCGTCCGCGGCCGCCGTGCGAGACAGGAATGGTGACGCCGTCGTGGTGGACCGTGAAGTGCTGGAGTGCATCGGCTTTCGCAGTCATGCCGCTCATGCTGCGAGGTTGACCCTGCGTCAGGGTCAACCTCACCGCTGCGGCTGAGGGGGAACGGGGGCTAAGCCCCCGAAACCCCCTTAGCTGCGCCCGAGGCAGGAGCGCGGCCCACGCCCCCTTGGTACGCCCGAGGCAGAAGCGGGGCCCAGACCCCCGAAACCCTTACTTACCCTTCGACGCCGCAGGCGGCCAGCACGAGCTCGCGGACGCGGGCCGCGTCGGCCTGGCCGCGGGTGGCCTTCATGACGTCGCCGACGATCTTGCCTGCCGCCTGGACCTTGCCGGAGCGGATCTTGTCGGCGATGTCCGGGTTGGCGGCGAGGGCCTTGTCGACCTCGGCCTGGAGGGCGGAGTCGTCGGAGACCATGCCGAGGCCCTTGGATTCGACGATCTGGGCCGGGTCGCCTTCGCCGGCGAGGACGAAGTCGACGACCTGCTTGGCGACCTTGTTGTTGATGGTCTTGGCCTCGACCAGCGCGGCCACCTCGGCGACCTGCTTGGGCGTAATGGGCAGGTCCTCGATGGAAACCTCGCGCTCCTTGGCCTTTTCGGTCAGGGAGTTGACCCACCAGGCGCGGGCGGCCTCGACCGAGGCGCCGGCGTCGACGGTGGCGATGATGAGGTCCAGCGCCCCGGCGTTCACCAGATCGCGGAAGACCTCGTCGGACAGGCCCCACTCCGCCTGGATGCGGGCGCGGCGCAGCCACGGGTACTCCGGGATGGTGCCGCGCAGCTCCTCGACCCACGCCGCATCGGGCGCGATGGGCTCGAGGTCGGGCTCCGGGAAGTAGCGGTAGTCCTCGGCGGTCTCCTTGACGCGGCCGGCGGAGGTGGAGCCGTCGGTCTCGTGGAAGTGGCGGGTCTCCTGGATGATGGTGCCGCCCCCGGCCAGCACGGCGGCCTGGCGGCGCATCTCGAAGCGCACCGCGACCTCGACGCTCTTGAGCGAGTTCACGTTCTTGGTCTCGGTGCGGGTGCCGAATTCCTTGGCGCCGAGGGGCATCAGCGAGACATTGGCGTCGCAGCGCAGCGAGCCCTGCTCCATCTTCACGTCCGACACGTTCAGCGACTTGAGCACCTCGCGCAGCGCGGTCACATAGGCGCGCGCCACTTCGGGGGCCCGCTCCCCCGCACCAGTGATCGGCTTGGTGACGATCTCGATGAGCGGCACGCCGGCGCGGTTGTAGTCCAGCAGCGAGTGCGAGGCGCCGTGAATGCGGCCGGTGGAGCCGCCGACGTGCAGCGACTTGCCGGTGTCCTCCTCCATGTGCGCGCGCTCGATATCGACGCGGAAGGTGGAGCCGTCATCGAGCACCACATCGAGGTAGCCGTTGGTCGCGATGGGCTCGTCGTACTGGCTGATCTGGTAGTTCTTCGGCTGGTCCGGGTAGAAGTAGTTCTTCCGCGCGAACCGGCCCCACGGGGTGATGGAGCAGTTCAGCGCCAGGCCGATGCGGATCGCCGACTCCACGGCCTTCTCGTTCACCACCGGCAGCGAGCCCGGCAGACCCAGGCAGACCGGGCACACCTGGGTATTGGGCTCGGCGCCGAACTCGGTCGGGCATCCGCAGAACATCTTGGTGGCGGTGCCCAGCTCGACATGGACTTCCATACCGAGCACCGGCTCGTACCGTGCAATGACGTCGGAGTAGTCCATCAACTCGACCGTGGCTGCGCTCATGCGGACCATCCTATGAAATGCGGCCCGCATGAGGCGCAGCAGTGTCAGTCGGCGGCAATGGCCTCCACGATCGGCAGCCGCGCCGCCCGCACCGCGGGCGGGATGGAGCCGAGCAGCGCCAGCACCAATGCGATGACGGCGTACACCAGCAGCAGCGGGCTGGGCTGGTAGGCGACGTCGACCGAGACGGTATTGGTCATGGCGATGGTGACCAGATAGTGCACGGCCGCGCCGATGGCCAGCCCGAGCCCCGCGCCCACCGCACCGATGCCGGCGGCCTCGGCCAGCACCGCGCGCAGCAGGAACCGGCGGCTGGTGCCCATGGCGCGCAGTACGCCGAGTTCGCGGCGTCGTTCCAGGACCGACAGCATGAGCGTATTGAGCAGCGCGACGGTGGCCACCAGCACCACGATCCAGAGGATGGAGGAGCTGAGCGAGGTGCCCTGCCGCAGGCTCGAGGAGATGGCGGCCACCGAGTCGGCGCCGGATTCCACGTGCAGCTCGGCGGGCACCACGTCCCGAATGGCGGCCTGCACCTGCGCCGGATCCGCGCCGGGCAGGAAGTCCACGCCGAGAATGGTTTCCCCGGGCCGCTGGTACCACTGCCGCAGAATCTCCAGATCCATCAGCACCACGCCCGCGATGGCGGAGAAGTACGGGACGACGTCCAGCACCTCCACCCGGTGGATGCCGGTGGCGGTGGGCAGCTCGAGCATCGAGCCCTTGCTCACATCCAATGACCGTGCCACGTCCCGGGATACGACCACGCCCTCGCCGAGCGCCATGCGGCGGAACACCTCCGCGCTCAGGCCGTCGGTGACGGTGCTGCGCCCCTGGCCCTGCTCGTAGGCCTGCAGCATGACCCGGCCGCCGCCCAGGGTGGCGAAGGCCATCTGCGCCGAGCCCACACCCTCGACGCCCGGGACGGCGCTGACCTTGGCCTTCAGTTCGGCGGGCAGGATCGGCCCGGTGGGGAACTCCTGCATGGAGTTGGGGCTGATGAACACGTCGGTGACGCCCAGGCCCTCGAAGGTCTCGCCCGCCGAATCGACCATATTGCGGGTGGCATTGCCGATGGCCACCACGGCGGTGACGCCGATCATGACCGTCATGGCCGTGGCCCACACCCGCCGCGGCGCGCGTTCCACCGCGGTCGCGCCCAGCGCGCCGGGCGCGCCGAAGAGCCGGGCGACCGCCGCGGTGGCGCGCACGATCGGCCCGGTGGCGGCGAAGCAGAACATGACCGCGCCGCCGATGGACAGCGCGCTGGCGGTCATGGACAGCCGGCCGAAATCGCCGTTGGCCATGAAGATTCCGGCCCCGACCAGCACCACGCCCAGCACCACCGCGCCCCAGCGCAGCATCGGGTTCGCCTTGTCCGCCGTGGACACGCCCACCGGAACGAGCGCCTCGATGGGCTCCACCTTGTACACCTGGCGGGCCGCGATGGCGGCGGCGGCGACACTGGCCGCCACGCAGGCCGCGATGGCGACGGGTATGGCGTAGGCGGGCACCATGTATTCGGTGCGCGCCTCCACGGCGTTCAGCATGGCCGCGGGCAGCCGGTCGATGGCGCCGCGGCCCATGAGCACGCCGATCAGCGAGCCGATCACGCCGCCGAGCAGGCCGAGCAGCGCCGCCTCCACGATCAGGTCCCGCACCATGGGCGCGCGGCGGCCGCCGATGGCGCGCAGCAGCGACAGCACCGGACGGCGTTGTGCCACCGCCATGCTCATGGCGTTGTAGATGAGGAACCCGGACACGATGAGCGCCGCGGCCGAGGAGGCGAGTGTCGAGTAGCGCACCAGCTGCACGGTGCCGCCCGCCTGCGCCGCCCGCAGTCCCGGATCCGCGACGACGGCGCGACCGGCCACCGCCTCGGTGAGCGCCGAGCGCAGTTGTGCCACATCGGCATTCGCGGCGGGAATGATCTGGATGGAATCCAGCCGGCCGGCCCGCTCGGTGATCTTCTGCGCCACCGGCAGCATCGTGATCACGATGTGCCCGCCGTTGAGCTGTTGCGAGGTCTCGTCGTCGAGTACGCCCGCGACTGTCGCGGTGACCGCGCCGAACTGGAGCTTCTCACCTTCGGCGAGCCCCATGCCCGCGCCCACCAGAACGCCGTTGGACACGGTCAGCAGCTTGCTCGCCTGATCTCGCAGTGGTCCGTCCAGATCGCTGCCGAGTTCGGAGACGCTGGCGTCGGCCCCGATGAGCAGGGCCCGGTTGTCGTCGGCGCCGATGGACTGCCGCAGCATGGGAACGGCCGTCTGCACCCCGGCGGTGCTCCGGACCTGTTGCAGCAGTTGCTGATCGAAGCCCGCATCGGTGATGCCGCTGATCTCCAGCGCGGCATTGCCGCCCAGGCTGCGGGTGAGCTTGTCCACCGAGCCGGTAATGGATCCGGAGATGCTGAACACCGAGACCAGCAGTCCCGCGGAGATTCCCATGACCACCATGGACATGGTGGTGCGGCCGCGGTGGGCGAGGAGCTCACCGATATTGAACAGCCGCAGTCGATCCCAGACCGCGCGAATCATGCGCGCACCGCCCCGGCATCATCGGACGCGGCCCCGGCGTCATCGGAGGCGGCGTCATCGGAAGCGGCTCCGTCGGCGTCGGTCCCGCCGAAATCGGTGGCCTTGCGGAACGCCTCCGGAATGGCGCGCACCTTGCCGTCATCGCCGCGCTCCACCCGCTCGGTGGAACCGATGCGGCCGTCGCGCAGGGTGATGACCCGGTCGCAGTAGCGCACCGCGCCCATATCGTGGGTCACCATCACCACGGAATTGCCCTGCTTGGTGATGTCGCCGAGCAGTTCCAGAATCGACGCGCCGGTCTTGGAGTCCAGGTTGCCCGTGGGCTCGTCGGCCAGGATGAGCGGCGGGTCCATAATTAGCGCCCGCGCCACCGCGACCCGCTGCATCTGCCCGCCGGACAGCTCCGCCGGCCGGTGCTCGGCGCGATCGGCCAGACCGACCAGCTCGAGCAGCTCCAGGGCGCGCGGCTTGGCCTTGCGCAATCCGGTGCCGTCCAGCAACTTCGGAATCGCCACGTTCTCCCATGCCGACAGGGTGGGCAGCAGGTTGAAGAACTGGAAGATGAAACCGACCTGATGTCGCCGGAACTCGGACTGCCGATCGTCGTCGAGGTCGCCGATCTCCTTGTCCTGGAATCGGATCGACCCGGAACCCGGAGTGTCCAGCGCGCCCAGCAGATGCAGCAGCGTGCTCTTGCCCGAGCCGGACGGCCCGATAATGGCGGTGAACTCGCCCGCCTCGATGCGCAGGCTGATGCCGTCCAGCGCGCGGACGGTCTGTTCCCCCACCCGGTATTCCTTGACGACGTCGGTCAGTTCCAGCATGGTGATTTCCCCTCGTTGATCGGCCGGCTGCCGGATGGCTCAGCTGGCCAGCGCCCGCGGTCGCGGGCTGCGGTAGAGACGATCGGTGTCGTAGGCGTCCAGGATCGCGCGCAGCGCGGGCTGTTCGGCGGCGAGTTCGTTGTGCACCTCGACCACCGATTTGCCTTGCGCCAGTGCGTGTTCCAGTTTCACGACGAGATGGTTCTCCCAGCGGTGCCGCAGTGCGAGCAGCACGCCGTCGGGTCCGCCGAAGAGCCGGTCGAGGCCCGGCAGGTCGTCGAACAGGGTGGGATCGAACGGATCCCGGGCCGCCCGGTCGAGGACGGCGTGCAGGATGTCGGTGCGTGCGTGCAGGTCTGCCCAGGACATGGCCCCAGCCTTTCGTAACGCGCCCGGTGATCTCGGTGGTGAGCGGGCGCTGTGCCGATACACCCGACGCTACGGACGGGCCGTGTTTCTGTCGTCGTGCCGCGGACGCGACTTGCCCTCCTACCCCGGTAGGAGCCGCGCCCCTGCCCCCGCACGATGTACGCCGTCAACATCGGCCACTAGCCTTGCAGAATGAACGTGACCGACGCCACCCCGGCAGCCCTCGGGCAGGCGTTGCGGGATCTGCGGGCCGTACCGCGGACCAGCGCGGCGCGAATCCGGCGGTTCATCCGGAATCCCGCCGAGGAGTTCCGGCGCAATGTGGAGCGCACCGAGTACGGCTATCCGGCCCCGGTGGTCGCTCTCATCGATCTGGTGCTGCTGGCGGTCGGGATCATCGCGATGATCCATCGCTACCAGGAGGGGTACGCGCCGAGCATCCTGCCGGTCGTCGCCCTGGTGGTGCTCAACCTGCACCTGCCGCTGTACGCCTTCCTGGGCGTGCTGCCCAAGCCGCTGATAGTGGCCGTGTTCACCATGTCGTCCGCGGCGCTGTTCCTCGCGCAGCCGGTGCCCACCGATATCGCGCCGTTCATCCTGTTCGCCGCCGCCGGCGAGATCGCCGCCATCACGCCGATGCTGGCGAGCATCCCGGTGACCCTGGCAATGCTGGGCGAACTGGTGTTCTTCAGTTCCATCGGACATGTCGACCTGCCCCTGCCGGTCTGGGTGGTGGGCATCCTGTGCGGCTGGATGGTCGGGCAGCTGCTGAACTATCAACGCCGCTATCTGTTCCAGGAGCGCGAGAATCAAGAGGTCAGAGCCGTGCAGGCCGCAGACGACGAACGCCGCCGCATTGCCCGCGAGGTGCACGACGTGATCGCGCATTCGCTGTCCATCACGCTGCTGCACGTGACCGCCGCCCGGCACGCCCTGCAGACCGATCGCGATGTGGACGAGGCCGTGGACGCGCTCACCGACGCCGAACGGCTCGGCCGCCAGGCCATGGCCGATATCCGGCGCACCGTGGGCCTGCTCGATCAACGGCCCGCCTCGCAGACCCCGGAACCGGACCTGGCGGACATCGGCGATCTGGTGGCGGATTTCGTCCGCGCCGGCATGACGGTGGACTACCGCCTCGACGGCGATACCTCCGCGGTATCGGCCGGGGTCGGGTTGGCGCTGTACCGGATCAGTCAGGAATCGCTGGCGAATGTCGCCAAGCATGCGCCCGGCGCGGACGCGAAACTGCGAATCAAGATATGCGCCAAGGATATCCGGTTCGATATGAGCAATACGCTGCCCGCCGGGGCCGCCGCGCGCCCGGGACGCGGTATGGGCATTTCCGGCATGCGCCAGCGCATCGGACTGCTCGACGGCGCGCTCACCGCCGGTCCCGTCGACGGCGGCTGGCATGTGCACGCGCAGATTCCGCTCACCGGCATACCGGTGACCAGTCTCGGCTGTCTCGCCAATGCCGCCGAGGATTCCCTGCGCACCGCCCTGCAATCGATGACCCGCAAATTCGAGGGCCGCCCGGATACGGTCGCGCCCAAGGAGATTCAGGAGGGCGCGTGACCGCGCAACCGGATGAGGAGCTCGTCTCCGTCCTCGTCGTGGACGATCAGGAGCTGGTGCGCGGCGGGCTGCGCCGGATCCTGCGCCGCCGTGACGGTTTCGTGGTGAGCGAATGCGCCGACGGCGACGAGGTGCCCGCCGCCGTGGCCGCCGAGCGGCCCGATGTGGTGCTCATGGATCTGCGGATGAAGCGCATCGGCGGCATCGAGGCCACCCGGACGCTGCGGCTGCGGCCGGACGCGCCGCCGGTGCTGGTGCTCACCACCTTCGACGATGATCAATTGCTCTCGGGGGCGCTGCGCGCGGGCGCGGCGGGCTTCCTGCTCAAGGACTCCCCCGCCGAGGATCTGATCCGGGCCGTGCGCACCGTCGCGGCGGGCGGCGCGTGGCTGGATCCGTCGGTGACCCCGCGGGTGCTGACCGCATACCGGTCGGCACGTCCGACACCCGCGCCCGGCGATACCCACCTGTCCGAACTCACCGTGCGTGAACTCGAAGTTCTCGAGCTCATCGGGCGCGGCCGCCTCAATGGCGAGATCGCCAAGGAGCTCGGCATCTCCGAAGTGACCGTGAAAAGCCACGTGGGACACATCTTCGGGAAGCTCGGGTTACGGGATCGGGCGGCGGCGATCGTCTTCGCGTTTGACCACGGTGTAGTTTCCCCCGGAGAATCCACTTCTTAGAGGGGTGGGTCGCGGACATTTCGTCGTTGCCCTCCCGGGAGTTGGAGGTTTGACGGGGTGGAAGCACCGCCATCACGGGCCGGCGGCAGGTTCGGGCCGTACGAGTTGCGCTCGCTGCTGGGCAGAGGCGGTATGGGTGAGGTCTACGAGGCCTACGACACCGTCAAGGATCGGGTGGTCGCGCTCAAGCTGCTGCCCGCCGAACTCGCCAAAGATCCCTCCTACCAGGAGCGTTTCCGCCGCGAATCACAGGCCGCCGCCCGGCTGGCCGAACCGCACATCATCCCGATCCACGACTGGGGCGAGATCGACGGTGTGCTCTACATCGATATGCGGCTGGTGCGCGGCCAGGATCTGCGCAGCCTGCTCGACTTCCAGGGCACCATGGCGCCGCTGCGCGCGGTCAATGTCATCGACCAGATCGCGGCCGCGCTGGACGCCGCGCACTACTCCGGTCTCGTGCACCGGGATGTGAAACCCGCCAATATCCTTGTCACTGATGCGGATTTCGCATATCTCGCCGACTTCGGCATCGCCCGCGCGGAGGGCGACACCACGCTCACCATCGCGGGCAGCGCCGTGGGCTCCTACGCCTACATGGCTCCGGAGCGCTTCGACTCGGGACCGGTGACCGGGCGGGCCGATATCTACTCTCTCGGCTGCGTGCTGCACGAATGCCTCACCGGCGGCAAGCCGTTCCCGGCCGACAATATGAGTGTGCTGATCCGCGCACACCTCTCGGATCCGCCACCGCGCCCGAGCACACAGCAGAGCGGGATCCCCCCGGCGCTGGACGCCGTGGTGGCGCGGGCGCTGGCCAAGGATCCCGCCGCGCGCTATCTGACCGCGGGTGAGTTCGCGCGGGCCGCGCGCACGGCGCTCAGCGGCGGCATGGTGGCGGCGCCGCCGACCGAGATCCTGCCGCGCGGGCGCACCGTGCCGCCCGCGCCCGTGCCGGAGCCGCCGGGAGCCGCGCCCACGGTGCGGAACCCGCCGCCGCCGGTGCGCAATACCGATCCCACTGTGGTGCAACCGAACACCGGGAACTATCCGCCGTACACCACGGGCAGCTTCCCCGCCGTGGGCGAGGAGCAGCCGGCCACCAGCGATCTGCCGGTCATCGTGCCCGCCGATCCGACCGTGGTGCGGGTCAGCGATCTGCACTACACGCCGCTGCCGCAGCAGGCGCAGCCGCGTGAGCACCAACAGCAGCAGCCGGTGTGGGGACACGCCCAGCCGCAGGACTTTCCGTACGCGCCCGCGCCCGACCCGTCGCTGTATCCGACCTCGGATCATCCGCGCTACGAGGATCCGCAGCCGCCGCCGCGGCGGTCCTCCCGCACTTCCATCGCGGTGCCGATGGCCATCGGTGTGCTGGTGATCGCCATTGCCGCCATCGCGGGCGCGGTGGGCTGGCAAGTCCTGGACCGCTCCGGTTCCGAATCACCGAAGACGACGGTGGCGCAGGACGATCCGAACATCACCGTGCCGCTGACCCAACCGCCCACCACGACGACCTCCGCGGCGCCCACCACGGTGCAGTTGCCGGCCGGCGCGACGCCGTGCGCGAAGGTGTACGCCGCCCTGAGCGGTTACACCACCTCCGCCATCGGAAATGGCGTCACCAGTTGTCCTTTCGCGGAAGAAGTGCGCCGGGCGTATGCTGACGCGACGGCTGGGCGGCCGGGGACGGCGACCAGCGTGGTGGCGGTCAGCCCGGTCACCAACCGGTCGTACACGATGAGCTGTACGGCCACAGGCAAATTGGTCACCTGCACGGGTGGCGAGAACGCGGTGGTGTATGTCTACTGACCCTATTCCGGCCTGTCGCAAGGCTGTTGCCCGAGGCCTCGCAATGGCGGCGCTGCTCGCGGTCTCCGCGTGCGGAGCGGACCGGGTGACGGGCAATCCGGTGGCCGATCCGGCCGCCGTGGCGCTCGGGGCCGTCGGGGGCCCGGGCATGTCGATGATCGGACCCACGCTGCCCGATCTGTTCGGCCTGCCCAATGTGGTTTCTCTCGCAGCCGATTTCGCCGATCTGGAGGCCGGACTGGACGGCAGCATCGGGCTGGCGATCATGCCGGTCGGCGGCGGGGATATGACGGTGCTGGGCGACTGGGTCGTCGGCGACGCCTGGTCGACCATCAAGGTGCCGCTGGCGCTGGCCGCGCTGCGCAATGATCCCGAGGGGCTGCGCGATACCGCCGAGGCCGCCATCACCTATTCCGACAATGGTGCGGCGCAGGCGCTTTGGGATTCGCTCGGCACCGGCAACGAGGCCGCCGACGCCGTGGAGGCGGTGCTGCACGAGGCCGGGGACATGAACACCGATGTGGGGTCCCGGCACTCGCAGCTGGCCGCGCTGGGCGGCAATCAGCTCTACGAATTCGGCGCCACCGATTGGACGCTCACCGATCAGGTGCGCTTCGCGGCGCAGTTGCCCTGTCTGCCCATGGCCAACCGGGTGGTCTCGTTCATGAGTGAGATCACCCCCAGCCAGAGCTGGGGGCTGGGCCGGTTGATCGATGCCCAATTCAAGGGCGGCTGGGGGCCGCACGACGACACCGGCAAATACCTGGTTCGCCAGTTCGGTTTGATCCCAACGCTGTCCGGGCCGATCGCGGTGGCCATGGCCGCCGAGCCGGAGTCCGGGTCCTTCGAGGACGCCACCGACATGATGGACAAGATGGCCATGCTGATCGGCGAGCACCTACCGAACCTGCACGGCGGGCTCTGCAGCCACTGAGCCGGAGGCAGTACAGCCACTGAGCCGGAGGCACTACAGCCACTGAGCCGGAGGCAGTGTCGCCTGTGCGCCTCGGGCAGTGTCGTCACCGACGCTGAAATGCGGCTATACGCACTGCGTTTGACCCTGCCGCCCGGACGCACAACAATCCCTTGCGAATTGACGGGTTTATGTGTGTCCACTAGGAACAGGGACTTACATGTACCCGGACACGTCTGGAGGTAAACCGGGTGGACGCATCGAATTCGCGGGCCGCTGACCGAATCGGCCTGCGAACATCGCTGCGCCGCCGCATCGCACGGGCGATGGGCTGTGGTGCGGTGACCCTGCTACTGGCCGGGGCCGCCTGCTCCACCGAGGATCCGGTCATGGTGCCCACCACGACCAGCGCCGCCGGCGGGCCCGCGACCACCACCGCGGGCATTGTCATGGCGGTGCCCGGCAGTCTCGCCTGGGAATTCAGCAATGAGCTACGCCCGGCCCTCAATGGCAAGGTGGCCCTGGCCATTCTGCCGGTGGGCGGCGACCGGGTGGTGACCCTCGGCGATTGGAGCAGCGGCCCGGCCTGGTCCACCATGAAGGTGCCGCTGGCGCTGGCGGCGCTGCGGCAGAACTCCGGCTATTCGGGCACCGCGAGCACCGCCATCACCTACTCGGACAATTCGGCCGCCGATGTGCTCTGGCAGTCCCTCGGCGCGCCCGCCGCCGCGGCCCAGGCCGTCGAGGCGGTGCTGCGCGAGGGCGGCGACGCGGTCACCAAGGTGCCGGCCACCCGGACCCGCTCGGAGTATTCCGCCTTCGGCCAGGCGGATTGGTCGCTGGACGACCAGGTGCGCTTCGCCGCGAAGCTGCCGTGCCTGCCCGAGTCCGGCAGCGTCACCAGCCTCATGGGGCAGATCAGCTACGGGCAGCGCTGGGGTCTGGGCAATCTGGACGGCGCCGAATTCAAGGGCGGCTGGGGACCCGACACCGGCGGGAACTACCTGGTCCGGCAGTTCGGGCTGATTCCGGTCGAGGGCGGGCAGGTGGCCGTGGCCATTGCCGCGGCGCCCAGCTCCGGTTCCTTCGACGAGGGCACCGTCATGCTCAACAAGGTGGCGGCGCTGGTGGGCGAGCATCTGGAGGAATTGCAGGGCGGAGTGTGCTGAAGCGCGGGTCGACCGGCGAATCGGCCAGGTCTTAACCAGCGGTTCACGGGGGTGCGCCCCACCGACTCCCGGACTCGGGGCAAGATAGGTCACATGCGCATCGGAGTCTTGACCGGAGGCGGGGACTGCCCTGGCCTGAACGCCGTGATCCGAGCCGTCGTTCGTACCGCGAACGGCCGCTGGGGGGATGCGATCGTGGGCTTTCAGGACGGGTGGCGGGGGCTACTCGAGGATCGCAAGATCCAGATCCTCAATAACGACCGCACCGACCGGCTACTCACCAAGGGCGGCACCATTCTCGGCACCGCCCGCACCAATCCGGATGTGCTGCGCGCCGGATTGGGCCGCATCAAGCAGACTCTCGACGACAATGGCATCGACGCGCTCATCCCCATCGGCGGCGAGGGCACGCTGACCGCGGCCAGCTGGCTGGCCGACGAGGGCGTGCCCGTGGTGGGCGTGCCCAAGACCATCGACAACGACATCGACTGCACCGACACCACCTTCGGGCACGACACCGCCATCTCCATTGCCACCGAGGCCATCGACCGGCTGCACACCACGGCCGAATCGCATCAGCGCGTCATGCTGGTGGAGGTCATGGGCCGGCACGCCGGCTGGATCGCCATCAACTCCGGTATGGCCTCCGGCGCGCACCTCACGCTGGTGCCCGAGGTGCCCTTCGATGTGGACGAGATGTGCGCCATGATGAAACGGCGCTTCCAGCGCGGGGATTCGCATTTCATCTGCGTGGTGGCCGAGGGGGCCACGCCCGATCCCAAGTCCATGACCCTGCGCGACGGCGGTATCGACGAATTCGGGCATGTGCGATTCACCGGTGTGGCGCAGCAGCTGGCGCCGGAGATCGAGCGGCGCATCGGCAAGGAGGTGCGGGTGACCGTGCTCGGCCATGTGCAGCGCGGTGGCACGCCGACGCCGTATGACCGGGTGCTGGCCACGCGTTTCGGCGTACATGCGGCAGAAGCCGTACACGCCGGGCAATTCGGGCAAATGGTGGCCTTGCGCGGGACCGAAATCGAACTGGTGCCGTTGTCCGAAGCCACCAAACAGCTGAAACTGGTTCCGCAGGAACGCTACCGGGAAGCTGCGGCCTTCTTCGGCTGAGCAAATGACCGGGGCCCCCGCAATTGCGCGGGGGCCCCGCCGTTTGCCCGCTGCCGCGGCGCGCTAACGGCGATCGAAGCGTCCCGTCACCAGCGCGGCGGTGAACCGATCCCATTCGGCCGGGCCGAAAAACAATTTCGGACCGGTCGGATTCTTGCTATCGCGCACTCCCACACCGCTGCCCAGGAACGCGATTTCCACGCATTCCTTCGCCCCTGTGCTGCGGGCGCTCTTGAACCACCGGACACCGGACGGTTCGTTCACGTCGCGTACTCCTTCGCTGCCTTCCGCAAGAGATCCCTACTGCTCGCCTCATCCAGCGCCGCGCGCCGGAGGGACTGGTACGCCTGGTGATACTTCTCGACCGCGGCCTGCTTCTCGAGATACAGGTCGCCCAGAAAGTTCTCCAGGTACACCACGGTTGGCTCGACCGGTCGGTTTCCGCTGTCCCGGCCGAATTCCAGAATCACGAACGGCCCGACGGTATGCCCGATCGGAACGCCCGCGGAGAAGGGTAGTACACGAACCGCTATCGATGGCAGTGTCGACATGTCCGCCACGCGCCGCAATTGCGCCGCCATGATCTGCGGAGCGCCCACGACCCGGCGTAATGCGGTTTCGTGGATCACCACATCGAAGGTGGCGGGACTGCGTTTTCTGGTCAAAAGGGACTGGCGGCGCATCTTCAACTGCACCCGGCGATCGAGTTGGTCGACGGCAGCATCCGGCCAGTAATCGCTGATGAGAACGCGTGCGTAGTCGGCGGTCTGCATCAGGCCGGGGATCAGATCGGGCTGATAGGAGATCAACGCGCGCGCCGAGGCCTCCAGGCCGACATACACATTGAAGCCCTCGGGAATGAGGTCGTCGTATTCGTGCCACCAGGACTTGACACTGGCCTGCTGGGCCAGCCCGAGCAGGGCGGCGCTGAACTCCTCGTCGAAGTCGTAGATACGGCACAATTCCCGGATATCGAGCACCCGAATCTTCTCGGCGTTACCGGTTTCCAGCCGCTGGAGTTTCGATTCGCTCCACTCCATCAGCCCGGCCGCCTCGGCGATGGTCATATTGCATTGCATGCGCCCCTCCCGCAGGTATCGCCCCAGTTGGCGGCGCGGCAGAGTGGAACCATGGTCGGACATCGAATCCTCCCCCACGAAGGCGGTTTTCGGTCACTGTGAACGATGCTCCCATGCGATATGAATGCTGACCTGGCGGTTTCGAAAAACTCCGCGGCGGTGCGTGGTTTCGATTGCTGTGTCGTCGCCGGAGTGCTGTACTCGAGGCGCGCCCGGTGAGAGCCGGAACCCTGATGTCTGGACCACTCGTCCCCGAGCCGGGCGCACCACACAACCCATACGTGCCAGTGAACAACTGTCGGCGAGCACGCGTATTCCCCATGCGAGCGGCCGAATCTCGATACGCTTGCCTCAGGTCCGACGCAGTGACCGCCCGAACACCAGCGCCGGACCGAGTTTTTGCACAGGACCCTGCGCTGCACCCGGCGGACACCATGATGTATCTCTTCGACTGCACCATCGACCCCGGCGATCTCACCCTCCCCCAGGCCCACCAAGCCATGCAGATCCACATGTGCTGCACCGTCGACAACTGCCTGGTGCGCCGCCGCGCCCGCCAGCTCCTCGTCGACAACGGCCAAATGGTCCTGGCCCAAGACGCCGTCCCCTAGCGGCTCACCCGCCCAGCGTCACCACCACCAGCGCCAGCATCAACACCAGCGCCACCACCACCAGCCCCAGCACCACCATCGCCGTCGCCTGCGACGCCTCCGCCCGCGGCCGCTCCTGCGGCCCAACCAAACCCGGCGGATACCCCCCACCCGGTTGCTGTCCATACCCGGGCCCGAACCCACCCCCGCCCGGATACCCCCCGAACTCCCCACCCGGCACCGGCGGCGCCCCCCGCCCCGGGCCGCTCCCCTCGACTTCCTCACCCGCCCACGCAGCCTCCACCCGCCCCGGGCCGCTCCCCTCGACTTCCTCACCCGCCCACGCAGGCCCGACCCGCCCTGGGCGGCTCCCCTCGATTTCCTCGCCCGTCCATGCGAGCCCCACCCGCCCGGGGCCACTGCTCTCGGCCTCATCGCGCACCGGCACGAACGCTCCCGACTCCGGATGCCTCAGTTCCCCAGCGGGATACGCCTCCCCGCCCGCGCCCGCCATCGCGCCGCTCCTGTCGCCGGCGTCCACCGTCGACTCACCCTTGTCGCCCGCCAGCGGCATGACATCCGTCCGCGCCCGCGCGCGCTCCTCGATCTCCGCCGAACCCCGCCCCCCGCCCGCCGGATAGACAACCGACCCCGGCTCATCGCCGGCCGCTCCCGCTGCGCCGGACTCTCCCGCTCCGGAACCAGCGGCAGCATCGCCGCCCGCCTGCGCGGCGGGTCTCCCCGCTTCGCTCCCCGAGTGGCGTAAAGCCCCATGCGATTCCACCGGTCCGACCGTTTCCCCGCCCGGTGCGCCACCACTCGAATGCCACGAGACGTCGCCCGCGGGCCGATCGCCCACCGCGGTGCCGAGATTTGCCTCCCCGGCCGCAGGCGAGCCGGCAGCGCCGGAGCCCCCAGTCGCTTCGGCTGTCGTCCGGAATGGGCGCTCACCGACATCACCGAGTAGGGATGCCTCCCGCACACCTGGCTCTCCAGCACCGACACCACCCGGATGCGATGCGTCATCGCCTGATTCGGGCGTCGCGTCCACCCCGGATCGACCCGTCGTCGTCGAATGCGGCAAATCTCCGTCCGGATGATGGTCCGGCTGCCCCGAGCCTCGAGCGGCGTCGCCTGCGGCCGCGAGTTCGGCATCGCCGCCGCGTGGCCCTGCCGAACCGGCCTGCTGCACCGCAGCCGATTCCCCCGGCAACGGCTCATCACCCGGCGGCGAAACCTCCGGCGCACATGCGGCATCTCCGGCGTAGGCCGCCCGCCCCGCCGACGCCCGGCCCGCCCACTCGGGCCCGAGATTCGCCGCGATCGCCGCTTCCACAGCTTCATCGTCGTACCCACCCGGCGGCACGGGCTGCTGTCCCGATTCCGAGGAGCGGCTCGCGGCCCCCGCGTCGTGCGCGGGCGAGCCTGCCGTCGCAGCCGAATCCGGCTGTGGGGCGGGTGAGCCGGAGTGCCCCGAAGTCCCGTCGTCACGCATCGGGTCTGGCGCTTCATGCCCTTCGGACGAAGCGGCCTCAGCACTCGCATGCATCGAGGTCCCATCGCCGCGGTGTGCGGACTCACGCGGTGCGTGCTCGGGCTGTTCCGTTGTTGGACCGGAGTACGCAGCGGCTTCACCGGATTCGGGCGGCAAGGCCGAGGTCGAGGATCGTGCGCTCGCGGTGAACTCGTCGTTCCGCTGCCGCGGCTCGCTGGCGACCGGAGGCGCAGATGCCTCGTCACCGCGGTGCGCCGGCTCACGCCGTGCATGCTCGGGCAGCCCGGACCGATCCGCTGTCGAGCCACTGGACTGCCTTGCGGCTTTACCGGATTCGGGCGACGCGGCCGCGGGCCCGCCGGACCGGAACTCCGGCGGCGCGCCAGCGGCCGGGCTCGCCTCCCCCTCCTGCTCAGCGCTCGCGGGCATCGACGTCTGGTCACCGTGGTGTGCGGACTCACGCGGTGCGTGCTCGGGCTGCCCGGGCTGTTCCGTTGCTGCCTCACCGGAGTACGCAGCGGCTTCACTGGATTCGGGCGGACCGCCCGGCTCCGGCTCCGATATCTGCGGGCCGGAGGGTGTGACCGCGTGCGGGTTTCGTGTTGGGTTGTCGTCGGATTCGGGTGTGGTCGATTCCGGGGGTGGCGCGGGCGTTCCGGGCTGGGGAAGCAGGTCGGTGCGCTGTTCGGAGGGATCGGGCGAGCGCTGCGCGGGAGGCGCGGGCTGTGGTCGATTCGGATGAGCGGCGGGCTGCGGGGGTGCGGCGGCATAGCCCGCGGCGGGTGGGGCGGGTTGCGGGGCCGGAGGCTGTTGCGGAACGTAGCCCGGGGCCTGATAGCTCTGCGGCTGAGGCGGATAGCCGGGGGCCGGATAACCCTGCTGCGCGGGCGGATAGACGGGGGGCGGGTATGCCTGGGGGGCAGGGTAGTTCGGCGGGGCGGACGGGTAGCCCGGCTGTTGGGTGTAACCCGGCGGCGGGGCTTGATATCCCGGTGGGTAGCCGGGTTGGGAGGTGGGTGCGGAGGGATAGGCGGTGCCCATTGGTTGTGGGGGCGTGGGGATTCGGGGGTCGGTGAGGGCGCGGCGGGCGGCCTTGGCGAAAGCGGTGCAGGAGGGGAAGCGGTCGGTGGGGCGTTTGGCCATGGCCTTGGTGAGGACGGCGTCCATGGCGGGGGTGAGACCGGGGCGGCGCAGGCTGACCGGTGGAGGGAGGAGTTGGAGGTGGCCGCGGATCAGTTCGGCGGGGTGGGGGGAGTCGTAGGGGCCGATGCCGATGAGGAGCCAGTAGAGGGCGCAGGCCAGGGAGTACTGGTCGGTGGTGTGGTCGAGGTGGGCGCCGGTCATCTGCTCGGGGGAGGCGTAGGCGAGGGTCGCGGTGAACATGCCGGTCTGGGTGAGGTGGGTGGAATCCTCACGGAGGCGGGCGATGCCGAAGTCGGAGAGGAAGACGCGCTCGCCGTGCCCGGCCACGGCGCGGGCCAGGATGATGTTGGCGGGCTTGACGTCTCGGTGCAGGACGCCGCGGGAGTGGGCGTAGTCCAGGGCGGCGGCCACACCCTCGATGATCTGCACCGCGCGCTCGGGGGGCAGGATGACGGGGTTGACGCTGGCGGCATCGACACCGTCGACGAACTGCATGGAGATCCAGAGTTGATCGTGCTCGGTGCCGCGGTCGTACACCTCGACGATATTGGGATGGTCCAGTTGCGCGACCAGGTCCGCCTCGCGTTCGAAGCGCGCGCGGATCTCCCTGTCGGCGAACAGTTCCCGGTTCAGCAGCTTGAGCGCGGTCAGCTTCCCCAGGCGGGGGTGGCGGGCGAGATAGACCGAGCCCATCCCGCCCTGGCCGAGCAGCCGCTCGATGGTGAAACCGGCGAACACGTCACCGCTGTTCAGCACTTACGACCCCCTTTCGGTGACGTACGGATCCGTGAGCCTACCGCCGGCGCGCCACTGCTCCGGATCAGCCGGGGGTGACCAGTCCGGATTCATAGGCCAGCACCACCGCCTGCGCCCGATCGCGCAGATTCAGTTTGGCGAAAACCTTCGAAACATGCGTCTTCACCGTCTGTTCCGCGACGAACAGGCTCTCGGCGATCTCGGCATTGGACATCCCGCGCGCCACCAGTTCCAGCACCTCCCGCTCGCGCGGCGTGAGCGCGGACAGCGCGGGCGCCGGGGCGCGGCGAGTGTTGTTGCGGCGCCGGGTCACATCGGCGATGAGCCGCCGCGTCACCGTCGGCGCCAGCAGCGCGTCGCCCGCGGCGACCACGCGCACGGCCCGCACCAACTCCTCCGCGGGCGCGTCCTTGAGCATGAACCCGCTGGCCCCGATGCCGAGCGCCTCGTAGACGTAGTCGTCGATATCGAAGGTGGTGAGCATGAGCACTCGCACCGGCGGATCGAACCCGGCCGCCAGAATGGCGCGCGCCGCGTCGAGGCCGTTCATCTCGGGCATGCGCACATCCATGAGCACCACATCCGGGCGCAGCCGCTTCGCCTCCGCCACAGCGGTTTTCCCGTCGGGCGCATCACCGATGACGCTGATATCGGGCTGTGCGGCCAGCAGCGCCCCGAAGCCCGCACGCACCATCGCCTGATCGTCGGCGATCAACACCGTTATCGCCATAATCCCACCTCACGCACGCAACCGAGTTTGCCATGCCCGGCGACCTCCAGCCGCCACCACGGCAGGTTCGCACCCCGACACGCTGGTAGGGGCATCGGCACACGGATTTCCGCCGGTTGCGGAGCAATCCGCAACCGGCGGGAAGGACGACAGCTCGGCGGCGACGAGGTGCGCTAGATACCGGACTCCAGCGCCACGGCGCCACCCTGACCTGCGACGACCGGTGCGAGCGGCAGTTCGGCGTGCACCACGAACCCGCCATCGGGCCGGGGCGCGGCGCTGAGCGTGCCGCCGACCGCGGTGGCGCGGGCCTGCATACCGGTCAGTCCACTGCCCGGCGTCCCCGAGGGATCGGCGGGCTTGCCGCCGATGGCCGGACCGTTCTCGACGGTGAGGGTCAGCGCCGCGCCGACGGCGACGCGCACCCGTACCGGAGCACCCTGCGCATGCCGCGAGGCATTGGCGAGCGATTCCTGGACGATGCGGTAGAGCGCCAGCCCGGTCGTGTCCGGAACCGCCTCGAGCACGCCGTCGATGCTCCAGGCGAGCGGCACCCCGGCCCGCTGCGCGCCCTCCAGCATGGCCTGCACATCGGCGGCGGTGGGCTGCGGCGCGTGCTCGGGCAGCTGCCCGTCACTCCGCAGTACCCCCAGCAGTCCGCGAATCTCATTGAGCGCCGAGCGCGCCCCGGTGCCGATGGACTCGAATTCCGCCCGCGCCTCCGGGGACAGGTCATTGATCCGGTACGGCGCGGTCTGCGCCTGCACCACCACCATCGACATGTGATGCGCCACCACATCGTGCAGGTCGCGCGCGATGCGGGCCTTCTCCTCGAGAATGGCCCGGCGGGCCCGCTCCAGCTCGGTCTCCTCCTCCTGCCGGACCAGGGCCTGGCGCGAGGACACCAGCCAGCGCACCAGCAGGCCCAGCACCACCAGCCCGGTAATGGCCACCGGCCAGCCGAAGCCCGCATCGGAGAAGCTGTCCCCGCTCGCGGCCATGGTGGTGCCGAACAGCAGCGAGGTCGCCACCCAGACCACGCCGACCAGCTGCATGGGCGATTGCACCGCCACCGCGAACACCAGCGCGAACAGCGCCAGAATGTGGATCACCTGGAAGGGGATCGTATTGCCCGGCTGATGCGGGATGGCCAGTGCGATGAGCAGCGCGGATCCGGCGGAGATGGCCCAGCCCAGCGCGGGGTTCGCGCGCACCAGCAGGATCGGGAAGGCGGCCAGTCCCGCGATGAAGGGCTGCGCGGCCGCCGGCACCTGGTGGGTGAGGTGCAAGGTGGGCCAGGCCACCGCGATGAACACCAGCGCCACCAGCACCGTGACCGCGTCGACCCACAGTCGCGCGTTTTTCAGGCGGCGCTTGGGCGCCAGGGATGTTCCGAGCATGTCTACGACACTAGAAACCATTACGGCTCCAGACCTCATACGGCCGGGGTATCTGCCACCCCCTACTCCGGTATCAGCCTCCCATCCCGCTCCCCCGCCCCGCCCATGCGGGAACGGCCCCGCAGCGTGAGGCGGCAAGATCACGCCGATTTCTAGCGTCGTCTCCCATGAGAGCGATCCGTTTGGCCTCCGCCGCGACCATGCTGTTCTCCGTAGCCGTGGTGTGCGCACCCGCCACCGCCGTCGCGGCCACCGCGCCGGCCGCCCCGGAGGACACCGCCGCCCGCCGCGCCATCCTGGAATCCACTGCCGCGCACCCCGATCCGTCCGTCACTCCCGCCGACTTCGAAGCCGAATTCGGCTACCGCCCGGTCCTCGAATCCGGCCTCCTGATCAACCCCCGCGGCGACTGCTCCTCCCCCGTCCCGCTCCCCGCGGAATTCGATCTCGCCTGCAAGGCCCACGATTTCGGCTACGACCTGCTCCGCTACGCCGACGCCCACAACCAGCCCCTCGGCCCCTGGGCCCGCCAAACCCTCGACGCCGGCCTGGAACAGCGCATGCACGCCTCCTGCGCCACCCGCCCCACAACCTACAGCCGCACCCAATGCCAGGTCATGGCCAGCGTCGCCACCACAGCGGTCGACCTGAACTCCATCCGCCAGAACTACGGCGCCCCGGTCCACGAGGCCATGTTCGACGACACCTCCGACACCGTCCCCGCTCCCCTCCGGATCGCCGGATTCGCCCTCGCCGCAACCGGATCCATCGCCCTCGTCCTCCTCCTGATCCGCACGGCCCGCACCCGCCGCATCGACCTGACCGTTCCGGCGGTGGCGTGATGACCGACATGCGGACCACCGACAGTGGAGAAGACCTGCGCCATGCCGGGCCGGATCTGTCCCACGCCAAGGAGGATCCGCGCCGGGATGCCGGGGCTGACCGACGGGCAGGCATGCGGCGTGGCATGCGCGGGCCCGCATCGTGGCACGGGCGTGGCGTCATGGCGTGGCCGCGGGTGGGTACCACCGCTGGGGTTGGGCTCGGGGTGCTCGCGTCGTTGGCTCCCGGGCTGTTGCCGCGCACGGCGTCGGCGCAGGCGGTGTTGACTTCGCTGTCGGTGGTGCTGGCGTTGGCGGGCGTTGGGCTCGCTCGGGTTGTGCTGCGCCGCTTCCGGATCGATGGTTCGCGGTGGGTGCGGTTCCGGAAGCCCGTGCTCGGGGTGACCGCGGCGCTGGTGGTCGCGGCCATGCTGCGGGCGGGGCATTGGCAGAACCAGTTGCGGGATGTCATGGGGGTGGCTCGGATCGGGGCCGGGTATTGGGTGCACTGGGGTGTGGGGACGGTGCTGATCGCGGGTGCGGTTGTGGCGGTCTGGAGCGGGCTGCGGTGGGCCGCACGGCGATTGGGACGGGCGCGGGCGGTGGCGGGGCTGGTCGTGGTGGGTGTGGCCACGCAGCTCGTGGTGGTGCCCGGGATCGTGGACTGGCGGCAGGCCGCCTATGCGGCCGCCGATGCTCGGTTCGATCCGGCTGTGGTGCAGCCGGTTTCGCCGACGCGGTCGGGGAGTCCGGAGTCGGCGATCAGCTGGCCGGCGCTGGGGGCGCAGGGGCGGCGGTTCGTCGCCGCGGATCCGGGGCGGGGGGTGCGGGTGTATGTGGGACTGCATGCCGCACCGGATCTGGAATCCCGGGTGGAGCTGGCGATTCGGGAATTGGAGCGGTCGGGCGGGTTCGAGCGGCGGAATCTGGTGGTGACCGTGCCGACCGGGTCCGGGTGGATCGACGGCGAGGCGGCCGCCGGGATCGGGCAGCGGTTCGGCGGGGATGTGGCGCTGGTCGGGTTGCAGTATTCGGCCGCGCCGAGCTGGGTGACCTTCCTGTTCGGGCGGACCGCCGCGCAGGAGTCGGCGCGGGCGCTGTTCACGGCCGTCGAGGAGCGGGTCGCGCGCCTGCCGGATCCGCCGCGGCTGTTCGTCTACGGGCAGAGTCTCGGTGCGCTGGGCGGCAGTTCGATCTTCGTGGACGATGCCGCGCAGGATCGGCGCACCTGCGGTGTGCTGTGGGCCGGTCCGCCCGCCGGGCAGGTGCATCGCGCGGGTGGAACGGTGCTGGCCAATTCCTCCGACCCGGTGGTGCATTGGTCGCCGTCGCTGCTGTGGAAACCGCCGGAGCTCGCCGGCACGCGCCCGGATGCTCCGGTGCCGCAATGGATTCCCGGAGTGAGCTTCGTGCAGACCGCCGTCGATCTGCTGGGCGCACTGGATGCCCCGTCCGGGCACGGTCACCGCTACGGCACAGATCAGGGCACCGCGATCCCCGACTGCTGACACCCGGGCGCCGATTCCCGGATGCCGTTGCGCGCCCGCCTATCCCGGATACCGGGTGTACCACTCGTCGGTGGGCTCGCCGTAGGCGTTGCGCGGCGGGTTCGGCCCGAACTCCCGGCAGAAATCGTTGGCCAGCCGCTCGATGATCGGGGCCGCGTCGAGCCCGGCCAGCCACTGCTGTGGCATCGCGCTCACCCCGAATCGCGCACCGAGCAGCGCACCGCAGACCGCTCCGGTGGCGTCGCTGTCCCCGGAGTGGTTGACCGACAACAGCACTCCATTGCGGAAGATCTGCTCCGGCGTCCCGCCGATCGATTCCGCACAGAGGGCGGCATAGACGCCGATCGCCAGGGCCTCGGGCCCGACCACGCCCGACCCCAGTGATTCGAGCACCTCCAGCGCGGGCATCGGACTTCCCAGCCGAGCCGATCCGTGCGCCAGCCGGATGGCGGCGGCCAGCGCGTGCGAGGTCTCCTGGTGATCGCGATGCCGGACCAGCTCGGCGCGCGCCTGCTCCACCGCCGCCCTCAGCTCCAGGCCGCGGCACAATCCGAACACAATGGCGGCGAGCGTCCCGGCGGGCAACCATCCGCCCGGGTTCCCGTGCGTGAGCGCTCCTGCGTCACAGGCCGTTTCGAAGGCGTACTCCAGTGAGTGCGTGAACCCGAACGGCACCGACCGCACCACCGCCGCACAGCCCTTGGAGTCGTTGATCGGCCGATTGCGCGTTCCCAGCGGCGCACTCGGCTGCAACTGCCCGGCCACCCGCTGCATGGCCGTGGTGGTCGTATGCGTCGGCCCGCGATAGCTCATGAGCTCCGTATAGCCGGTCAGCCCGCTGCGCAGCAGCAGCGGCTGCTCGGGCACCGTGATCCCCTGCCCCTGCAACCACACCAGCAGCGATTCCTGCACCAGCCCCACGGTGATGCCCTGAATCAGCCCGTCGGTGGCGTCGCCGAGCCCGCGGGCGCGCACCCGCACCGAACCCCGGATGAGCGCGTCCATGGTGAACAGCGTCAGCTGCGTCTCATCGGAGATCTTGCCCCGGTAGCTGTTTCGCTCGCCGGTCACGCCCCGCGGCCCGAACCGCTGCTTGATATCGCGCAGCAGCAGCATTTCCACCGGCGCGCCCAGCGCATCGCCGATGGCGCTGCCGAGCAGGCAGCCGTGCACCAGCTCCAGATGCGCCGGCACCCGCCGGATCGGCGCGGCCGCCACCGGCAGCGGGCGGGTATCGGTCAGCACGGCGGCCGCCGGCGGCGCCACGGCCTGCCATGCGGCCTGGGCGAATTCGGTGCAGGAGGCGTACCGGTCCTGCGGATCCTTGGCCAGCCCCCGGGCCAGCACCGCGTCCAGCGCCTGTGGCAGCTCGGGATCGAGCGAGCTGACCGCGGGCGGCGCGGATTGCAGATGCCCGAGCATGACGGCGGCGATATTGTCCGCGTCGAACGGCCCTGTGCCGGTGAGCAATCGGTACAGCGTGCAGGCCAGCGAGTACTGATCGGAGCGGTGATCCAGGGGCACCGCGCTGAGCTGCTCGGGCGAGGCGTAGGCCAGCGTGGCCGTGAGCGTTCCGGAGCGAGTGATCGGCGCGTTGCCGAGCACGCGGGCAATCCCGAAGTCGCTCAGCAGCACTCGCCCGGAGTGCCCGGCGTCCGCGCCGGCGGAGGGCGACAGCAGGATATTGGCGGGCTTCACGTCCCGATGCAGAACGCCTTTACCGTGTGCGTAATCCAGCGCTGCCGCCGTCTGCAGGATGATCTGCACGGCCCGTTCCGGAGTGAGGGTGTCCGGTCCGAGGTCCGCCCCGTCGACGCCATTGACGTACTGCATGGCGATCCACAGCTGCTCCCCCTCGGCGCCACGATCGTAGACGGTGATGATGTTCGGGTGGTCCAGCTGCGCGACCACATCGGCCTCGCGCTCGAAGCGAATGCGAGTCTCCTTGTTGCCGAACATTTCCGGATGCAGCAGTTTCAGTGCGTCCACTCGCCGCAGCCGCGGGTGATGCGCGGCGTACACCGATCCCATCCCGCCCCGGCCCAGTTCACGGTCGATCACATAGCCCGCGAAAACTTCCCCCGGTAGCAGCATTCCCCAATCCCTCTTATGGCGTCTAACGGGTCGCAGCCTACCCGTCTCCACGATATCGCCGCAGCGAGACGGCCCCCTCCCCCCGGTTCGAGGGGCATGTCAACCACTTTGGCAAGGTTTGCCTCGAGACAAACAGGTCTCGCAAGGAAAGGACTTCGATGACTCGAACCTGGTTCATCACCGGCGCAAGCCGCGGGCTCGGCCGCGCGTTCACGGTCGCGGCCCTCGCGGCGGGCGACCATGTCGTGGCGACGGTGCGCGATCCGCGTGCCCTCGACGAGCTGGCCACCGAGCGGCTGCGGGTGCTGCCGCTGGACGTGCGCGATCGCCAGCAGGTGTTCGACACCGTGGCGGCGGCCTTCGAGTTCACCGGCTCGCTCGACGTGATCGTGAACAATGCCGGTTTCGGCCTGGTCGGCGCGATCGAGGAGCTGACCGAGGACCAGATCCGCGATCAGATGGACACCAATTTCTACGGTGCGCTGTGGGTTTCGCAGGCGGCGCTGCCGCGGCTGCGTGCGCAGGGTTCCGGGCACATCGTGCAGATCTCGACGGTCGGCGCGGTCGGCTCGCTGCCGCTGTTCGGTCTGTACAACGCCAGCAAGTGGGCCCTGGAGGGTTTCAGCGCCTCGCTGGCGGATGAACTGCGCCCGTTCGGAGTCACGGTGACCATCGCGCAGATGGGCGGCTTCGACACCGATTGGGCCAAGTCCAGCATGAAGTTCGCCGCAGGCATTCCGGCGTACGCGCAGGTGCGCACCGGCATTCTGGGCATGCCCGACTACCCGGACCCGGCCATGATCGCCGCGATGGCGACCGCGCAGGACGCCCCGGCCGAGCAAGCCGAGCCCGCCGAGGGCGAATGGATCGAAGCCGCGCCGGAAGTCGGCGCGGCCGCCCTGCTGGAGCTGGTGAACGATCCGAACCCGCCGCTGCGCAGGATCATCGGCCCGGGCGCGCAGACCATGGTCGCCATGGCCCTGGACCAGCGCCGCCTGGACTACGCCACCGACCCGGAATTCACCTGGCCCGCCGGTGACTCAGCCCAAGGCGACAACTGATTTCGTGAGGTCCGGGTAACTCGTCGGGTACATCCAAATCCAGACACCCACCCGACCGCCGCCACGCGTCCGCGACTTCGACGGCACCTGAGCCGTGCGCCGAAGTCGCGGAGAGGCGGGATAGCTCAGGCGATCGGTCCGCGCGCCGCCTCGTAGGCCGCGCCGACCCGGTACAGCCGGTCGTCGGCCAGCGCCGGGGCCATGATCTGCAGACCCACCGGCAGCCCGTCGTCCGCGCTCAGCCCGGACGGCACCGACATGGCGCAGTGCCCGGCCAGGTTGGTCGGCAGCGTGCACAGGTCCGACAGGTACATGGCCAGCGGATCGTTGACCTTCTCGCCCAGCTTCCACGGCGTGAACGGGCTGGTCGGCGAGACCAGCACGTCGACGGTCTCGTAGGCCCGGTCGAAGTCCTGCGCGATGAGCGTGCGCACCTTCAGCGCCTGCCCGTAGAAGGCGTCGTAGTAGCCCGCCGACAGCGCGTAGGTGCCGATCATGATGCGGCGCTTGACCTCCGGGCCGAACCCGGCCTCGCGGCTGAGCGACATGACCTGGTCGGCGCTGTGCGTCCCGTCGTCGCCGACGCGCAGGCCGTAGCGCATGGCGTCGAAGCGGGCCAGATTGGAGGACACCTCCGACGGCATGACCAGGTAGTAGGCCGACAGCGCGTGCTCGAAGTTGGGGCAGGACACCTCGATCACCTCGGCGCCCAGATCCTTCAGCTGCGCGACGGCGGCGTCGAAGGAGGCGATGACGCCCGGCTGGTAGGAGTCGGAGTGCAGCTCGCGCACCACGCCGACCTTCACGCCCTTCAGATCGCCCTTCGCACCCTCGCGGGCGGCGGCCACGACCGGGGCCACCGGCACATTGCGGGAGGTGGAATCGCGCGGGTCGTATCCGGCGATGACCTCGTGCAGCAGCGCGGTGTCCAGGACGGTGCGACCACACGGGCCGCCCTGATCCAGCGAGGACGCGCAGGCGACCAGGCCGTAGCGGGACACCGTGCCGTAGGTGGGCTTGGTGCCGACGGTCGCGGTGACCGCGGCGGGCTGGCGGATGGAGCCGCCGGTATCGGTGCCGATGGCAAGCGGGGCCTGATACGAGGCCAGCGCCGCCGCCGAACCGCCGCCGGAGCCGCCCGGGATGCGCTCCTTGTCCCACGGGTTGCGGGTGGGGCCGTAGGCGGAGTTCTCGGTGGAGGAGCCCATGGCGAACTCGTCCATATTGGTCTTGCCGAGAATCGGGATGCCGGCCTCGCGCAGCTTGGTGGTGAGCGTCGCGTCGTACGGCGCCACCCAGCCCTCGAGGATCTTCGACCCGCAGGTGGTCGGCATATCGGTGGTGGTGAAAACGTCCTTGAGCGCCAAGGGAACACCGGCCAGCGGCGAGGCGACGGTGCCCGCGGCGACGGCGCGGTCGACCTCGGCGGCGGTCACCAGGGCCTGCTCGCCGGCCACGTGCAGGAAGGCGTTGATCTCGCCGTCGACCTCGGCGATGCGCCGGATGTGCGCCTCGGTCACCTCGACCGAGGACACCTCGCGGGTGTGGATCTTCTCGGCCAGCTCGACCGCGGTGAGCTTGGTCAGGTCGGTCATTCGCCCTCCCCCAGAATCTGCGGAACCAGGAACCGCTGCTCCTCGACCGCGGGGGCGCCGGACAGCGCCTCGTCCGGAGTCAGGCACGGCTGCACCACATCCGGGCGCGTCACATTGGTCTCCGGATTCGGGGACGCGGTGGCGGGAACGTCGGCGGCGACCTCGGTGATCTGCTTGACGTGGGTCAGGATCGAATCCAACTGACCGGCGTAGAGATCGAGTTCGTCGTCGGTCAGGGCGAGCCGGGACAACCGGGCGAGGTGTGCGACCTCGTCCCTGGAGATGGCGGGCACCGCGGGACCCCTTTCAGCATGGTTCTTGCGTGTGATTCGGCCAGACACAGCCTAGCGAGTCGTGCCCGGCTGGACTGTCCGGCCCCGATAGGTAACCATTCGGTAAGTGGCTCGGGTCACTCTGGTTGCTTCGATTCGATAACCGGCTACCAAGGGTGTAAGTATTGGCGAAGCCGGGTATCCACCCCAAGGTTTCGGTCGCTGAGGAAAAGAGAGAGGAAGGCACGTGTCTTACCTGCTTCGCGTGCAACTTCCGGATCGGCCAGGCAGTCTCGGTTCGCTCGCGCTCGCTCTGGGTTCGGTGGGTGCGGACATCCTCTCGCTGGATGTGGTCGAACGCGGCGACGGCTTCGCGATCGACGACATCGTGGTGGAGGTCCCGCCGGGCGCCCTGCCCGACACCTTGATCACGGCGGCCGAATCGCTGCACGACGTGCAGGTGGACTCGCTGCGGCCGTACTCCGGCATGCTGGATACGCACCGTGAGCTGGAGCTCATCGATCAGGTCGCCAATGCGCGCGACGATCGGCTGCAGGTGCTCGTCGACGGCGTGCCGCGGGTGCTGCGCGTGGGCTGGAGCACCGTCATCGATATCGGCCCGCAGGGCGCCTACCGGGTGGTGGGCTCGCAGAGCGCGCCGTCCACCCAGGCGGGTTCGGCGCCGTGGATGCCGCTCGAGAAGCCCGCGGTCCTCGACGGCGAAGCCGAGTGGGTGCCGCAGCTCTGGCGGGACATGGACACCAAGCTGGCCGCCGCGCCGCTGGGCAATACCGGGAAGGTGCTGCTGCTGGGCCGCCCGGGCGGGCCGGACTTCCGGCCCTCGGAGGTCGCGCGCCTGGGCTATCTCGCCGGGATCGTCGCGACCGTTCTCGGCTGAGTACTCCGGTGCCCTCGGGCACCCTGCCGCCGTTTCGCGTCGGTGCGCTTCATGCGCACCGGCGCGGAATGCATTGCGGGACAGGTCAGTTCAGCGGCAGGCGCATGACGGTCAGCGGGGTGCCCGCCATGGTCAGCCAATCCCGTTCCGGCACATGGGTGAAGCCCAGGCGGTCGTACATGCGGCGGGCGTCCCTCATGAGCGGCATGGTGGTGAGGACCACCGCGTCGAAGCCCTCCGCGCGAGCGATATCGATCACGTGACGCACCAGCGTGGAACCGACGCCGAGCCCGCGGGCGGTCTTGGCGACGGCCAGCATGCGGAACTCGAGTTCGCCCGGGCGAGCGATATCGGCGTACGGGGTACCGGGCGTCGCGACGGTGAGCGATCCCACGATCTGGCCGTCGTGGACCGCCACCAGGATGTGCGCGGTCTCCGCCCGGGTCTCGGTGTCGGCGAGTTCCGGGACGTAGTCGCTGGCGGGGTTGATGTACCCCTCGCCCACATAGACGTCCACGGTGAGCGCACCGACCGCGCCGTACTCCTCGGGAGTCGCCTGCCGGATCTCGACCGCGCCGCTCATGAACCGCCTCCGTTGTCGTCGTCTTCCAGATGATCGAACGGCGACGCCGGTGCGATATTCCGCACCGGCGTCGCCGCCTCAGTATTTCCGTATCCCGAGCCGGCTCACTCGGCCGGGGGCGTGACGGCCTCGGGCCCGCCTTCGAGCAGGCGCTTGAAGCCGTCCTCGTCCAGGATCGGCACGCCGAGCTCCTCGGCCTTGGCCGCCTTGGAACCGGGTGCGTCGCCGATGACCACGAAAGCGGTCTTCTTGGATACCGATCCGGAGGCCTTGCCGCCGCGCACCAGAATGGCCTCCTTGGCGCCGTCGCGGGTGAAGTCCTGCAGCGACCCGGTCACCACGATGGACAGGCCCTCGAGATTGCGCTCGATGGACTCGTCGGCCTCGTCCTCCATCCGGACCCCGGCCGCCCGCCACTTGTCGATGATGTCGAGATGCCATGGCACGGTGAGCCATTCGCTCAGCGCCGCGGCAATGGTCGGACCGACGCCGTCGACGGCGGCCAGTTCCTCCACCGAGGCTTCCTGAATCCGGTCCATACTGCTGAATTCCGAGGCCAGCGCACGGGCGGCGGTCGGACCGACGTGCCGGATGGACAGGGCGACCAGCACGCGCCACAGCGGACGGTCCTTGGCCGCTTCGAGATTCGTGAGCAGCCGGTTGCCGTTCGCCGAGAGCGTGCCGGACTTATTGGTGAACAGCGTGGTGCCGAGCAGCTTCTTCTCGTCGAGGGAGAACAGATCGCCCTCATCGCCGATGGCCCCGGACTTCAGCAGATCGATGGCGGCCTGATAGCCCAGCGCCTCGATATCGAACGCACCGCGCCCGGCCACGTGAAAGACGCGCTCGCGCAACTGCGCCGGGCAGAACCGCTGATTGGGGCAGCGGATATCGGCGTCGCCCTCCTTCTCCGGGGCGAGTTCGGTACCGCACTCCGGGCAGTGCGTGGGCATGACGAACTCGCGCTCGTCACCGGTGCGCGCGTCCACCACCGGGCCGAGCACCTCCGGGATCACGTCACCGGCCTTGCGGATGGTGACGGTGTCGCCGATGAGAACGCCCTTGCGCTTGACCTCGGCGGCATTGTGCAGGGTGGCCATGGCCACGGTGGAGCCCGCCACGGTGACCGGGGCCATGACCGCGAACGGCGTAACCCGGCCGGTGCGACCGACATTCACCTGGATGTCGAGCAGCTTGGTGGTGGCTTCTTCCGGCGGGTACTTGTACGCGATGGCCCAGCGCGGTGCGCGCGAGGTCGCGCCCAGCCGCCGCTGCAAGGCGAAATCGTCGACCTTGATGACCTGGCCGTCGATCTCGTGCTCGATATC
Organism: Nocardia sp. IFM 10818; assembly: GCF_054655275.1. NCBI lineage: Bacteria > Bacillati > Actinomycetota > Actinomycetes > Mycobacteriales > Nocardiaceae > Nocardia > Nocardia sp. IFM 10818. The sequence continues at coordinate 2,307,485 of NZ_BAAHJH010000001.1, read as the reverse complement.
GTGGCGGTGCTCGCCCCAGTACGTGATGCGATCCACCACGGCGTCCGCGCCCTGCACCTGCACCGTGTGCGCCGAGACGGGCAGCCCCCATGCCGCCAGCGCCCGGTATGCCTCGTACTGCGATTTCGGCGCGAACCCTTCCAGCCGCCCGAAACCGTGGCAGATCATCTTCAGCCGCCGCCGCGCCGTCACCGCCGGATCCTTCTGCCGCAGTGAACCGGCCGCGGTATTGCGCGGATTCGCGTACGGCGCTTTGCCTTCCGCGACGATCGAGGCATTGAGGTGCTCGAAGTCCGCGAGCGTCATGAATGCCTCGCCGCGCACCTCCAGCAGCCGCGGCACCGGGAACTCGTCGGTTGCGGTCAGCTCGTGCGGAATGTCCTCGATGGTGCGGGCATTGAGCGTGACGTCCTCACCCGTGCGCCCGTCGCCGCGGGTGGCACCGCGCACCAGCCTGCCGTCCTCGTAGACGAGATTGAGCGCGACGCCGTCGATCTTCACCTCGCACACGTAGTGCGTGCCCGTGCCGGTCTCGGCCTCGACGCGCGCGATCCACGCTCGCATCTCCTCCTCGTTGAACACATTGTCCAGCGAGTACATCCGCTCCAGATGGTCCACCGGCGCGAATTCGGTGGTGAAGCCGCCGCCGACGACCTGGGTCGGCGAATCGGGGGTGCGCAGATCCGGATGCGCCTCTTCGAGCGCCACCAGCTGCCCGAACAACGTGTCGAATTCGCCGTCCGAGATGATCGGCGCATCGCGCACGTAGTACCGGAACTGGTGGTCGCGCACCTCCTCCGCCAGTCGCTGCCACTGCACGCGTTCGTCGCCGCTCGCCGCAGCCTGCTCCGCCCCGGATGCCGCATTGATCTCGATGCCCGATTCGCTCACATAAGGAGACTAGCGGGTCCCACCGACACGATTGCGCGACATTCCCGCACGTCGCGGGCAGTTCGACCAGTTTTCTGTGATCCAGGGAACAGTGCTCCGGCCCTTCGGGTTCCACCCCATATGGATCTCGCCAAAGCGGTGGATTTCGCCCGCTCCAACCAGAACTCCGTCCTCACCACCCTGCGCCGCAACGGGTTGCCGCAGCAGTCCAATGTGAATCACTGGGTGGCCGACGACGGGCTGATCCGCATCTCCATCACGGCCGATCGCGCGAAATACGCGAACCTGTCGCGCAACCCGTGGACGGCTTTGCACATCAGCGCACCCGACTTCTGGTCCTACGCCGTGATCGAGGGCGAGGCCGACCTCTCGCCCGTGGCGGCCGAGCCGTCCGACGCCACCGTGGAGGAGTTGATCGACTACTACCGCGCATTGTCCGGTGAACACCCGGACTGGGACGACTATCGCCGCGCCATGGTCGCCGACCGCCGCGTCGTCCTCCGCATCACGCCGACCCGCGCCTACGGCGCGCTGCCCTGATCGGTTCAGAATTCCTTGCGCTGATCGCGTTCCCGCGTACCGAAGTACGGGCGCGAGCCGGGGTGATCAATGGCCCAGTTGTCCGGCTTGCCCGCCGGATACAGCACCGGGATCTGGTCACCCACCGACGGCCACTGGTTCACATCCCAGGCGAAGCGGCCGTACACCTCGTGCGCGACCGATGACGGACCGGAGATGCTCCCGCTGATGGTGACGTACTGCTCGCCGACCGCGTTCGGGCGCGGGCTCACCCCGGTCACGTACAGCGTGCCGGACTCCGGTGCGGCGATCGGCGCACCGCTGCGCCCCCGCCGGTACAGCAGAATCGTCGCCACCAGCGCGCCGCCGATCAACAGGATGAACGCGAACTCCATCATGAGCCCATGCTAGGCGTAACCTCCGCATCCGCTCCGGCCGTGCGCGGACGGACGACGGCTCCGCCGGCTGCGCCCATCAGGCGTCACTGCGGCGTGAGCTCCGAGGTGCCGGTCGGGGTGCGGCGCAGCTGCCAAACCGTGGTGCGCTTGCTCTGCGAGCGGCCGTTGCCGCGATCGATGAGGGTGCGATTGGCGGTGGTGAACATCAATTGCGCCCCGTGCATATTGGTTTCGGGGTTCTGGAACAGCTGGATCAGGCTGTCGGCCGCCTCGGGCGTCAGATGCGCGTCGATATCGTCCACGGCGAAGACGCCGCCGGCGTCCAGCGCGTCGAGCATGGGCGGCAGCAGCCGCAGCATGGCCAGGGTGGCGGTGGATTCGTCGGCGATGTCGAAGGCGGTGTCGATGCCCTCATGGGTCAGGCCCAGGCCGACGCCGCGGCGGGCGACCATGCGGGAGTAGAGGGCGTCGCGCGCGGAGTAGAGATTCGACAGCTCGCGCTGCAGCAGCGTGACGGTGATGCCGTGTTCGAGGAAGAGCTCCTCGGCATAACTGCCCGAGGTGATGCAGGCGTCGATTTCCTTTGTGGTGGCGGCGATATCGGTATCGAGGTCACGTAGGTAATCGGCGTACATGGGGTCGTCGCCGGGCAGCAGCAGATCCGTGATGCCGAGGTCCGCGGCGCGCAGCAGGGTCAGCAGGCGCACGGCGTGGTCGGTGGAGCGGGAGATGTGCGAGCCCACGCGGTGCGCGATCTCCTGCGGATCGGGCTGGCCCACTTGGACTTCCAGCAGCGACTGGAACCAGCGGTAGGCGGGCACCAGGGGTTCGGCGTAGAGCTGGCCGGACAGGCTGAGCAGCAGGGCATTCGGGCGCACCAGGGGTACGACCGCGCCCAGGCCGTAGCGGGCGGCCTCGAACATGGGCCCGATGCGGATATCGTCGCCGGCCCGTTCGAACACGATGCGCTTGCGGTTGTGCGGGTGCGAATGCAGCCATTCCGCTTGCACATCGGCATTGTCGAGGCGGAAGCCGTAGGTGTACGGGCAGCCCTCGGCCACGAAGTGGGCGACGAATTCCGAAGGGCGGTCCGCGAATCCGAGGTGCGGGGTGCGCACCGGACCGCTGTAGGGGTCCCAGCCGGTGACCGAGTTGAGCACGGCGTCGCGCATTCGGTCCAGGGCGTCGACCAGGCCGGACTTACCGGTGGCGGCGGCGCCGTAGACGGCGGTGACGGGGGTGGCAATGGGCCCGTTGCCACGGGTGAGGCGCAACTCCTGCGACTCGGCGAGTGAGCGGTGATTCGTCACCTGAAAACTACGCAACACCCTGCACATATTGCCGGTCGGCGGGCCGGAAAGCGATTCGCACCTATCGGACACCCACGGTTGACAGGCAACCTTGTGGTTGCCTATTCTCGGATACGCAACCACAAGGTTGCCTATGGCAAGCACAAGGGTGAGGTATCCGTTGGACGAGGTCTTCAAGGCACTGGCCGATCCCAGCCGCCGTCGGCTGCTCGACAGCCTGAACGAGCGGAACGGCCAGACCCTGCGCGACCTGTGCGCCGGACTCGAGATGACCCGCCAAGCCGTCAGCAAGCACCTGGCCGTGCTGGCGGCGGCCAATCTGGTGACCACGCGACGGCACGGCCGCGAGAAACTGCACTATCTCAATGCCGAACCCGTCAATGCCATCGCCGACCGCTGGATCAACCGATACGACCGCGGGCGGGTGCGCGCACTCGCCGACCTCAAATCCGCATTGGAGAGCGCGACCATGAGCGACGAATTCGTCTACACCACATACATCAAGACCACGCCCGAGAAGCTGTGGCAGGCCCTGACCGATCCGGCCTTCACCAAGCGGTACTGGGGCGCGACCTTCGACACCGACTGGAAAACCGGATCGACCATGACCTGGGAGCAGTCCGGCTGGGTCAGCAAGGATCCCGAACAGGTCATCCTGGAGTCGGACCCCTTCCGCCGGCTGTCCTACACCTGGCATTCGGTGGACCGCGCCTTTACCGAGCAGTTCGGTTTCAGCGAGGACGATTTCGAGAGGCTGTCCACCGAGCCGCGCTCCACGGTCACCTTCGATATCGAGCCGCTCGGCGAGATGGTGAAGCTCACCGTCGTGCACGACGGCTTCGGCCCCGACAGCCGCATGCTGGCCGGCATCCGCGAGGGCTGGCCCGCCATCCTGGCGAATCTGAAAACCCTGCTGGAGACCGGGGATACGCTGCCCGAACCGCCCGAGCAGTAGGAGCCGTGGCGGCGACGGCAGGGGGCCGTCGCCGCCACATTCTCGGTCACGGAGCCGCCGGGCGTTCAGTCATGGAGCCGCCGGGCGTTCGGTTACGGAGCCGCCGGGTGATCAGTTACCGAACTGCTTGGTCTCCGGCCGCTCGACCAATACCGCGTGCGCGGGCTCCTCCGCGACCGGCCGATGCCGGACCCCCTTGGGCACCACGAAGATATCGCCGGGCCGCAGCGTCACCGGATCCCGATCGCCCAGCTCGATCCGGAATGTCCCGTCCCAGCACAGGAACAGCTCGTCCTCATCGTGGTGATGCCACGGGAATTCCCCGTGCAACTGGGCGACCCGCACCACGGTGTCATTCACGAGGGCGAGTTCGCGCTGCTGCCACGGGCCGGGCAGCGCGGCGACGGTATCGGTGATGGAAACCTTGCTCATGGCTTCATCGTCGCGGGATCCCGCTGGCCATCCCAGAGCCAATTCGGCAGAATTGGTCCCGATATGGATCCAATCGAGCTGGCCGGCCGCCTGGGCCGCTGGTCCGCGGGCCGGGGACCGCTGTACGTCCTGCTGTCCGCCCGCCTGCGTGCCCTGATCGACGACGGCGAACTACCGCCCGGCACCCCGCTGCCGCCCGACCGCACACTGGCGAAAGCCCTTGCCGTGGGCCGCAATACCGTGGTCGCCGCCTACGATCTGCTCAGCGTCGAAGGCCGCCTGGTGCGCCGCCAGGGCAGCGGGACGCGGGTTGCCGGCACGGGTTCCGAGCCGCTGCGCGACACCACCCACTCCCCCGCCTTCCTGCAACTGCTCGAACCCGACGCCGACATCATCGCCCTGGCCTGCGCGGCCCCCGGCACGCCCCCGCCGGAAGTGGCCGAGGCCTATCAGCGCATCGTCCCCGACCTGGCCGCCCTCACCGGCGACATCGGCTACCACCCGGCCGGACATCCCTTGCTGCGCAAGGCCATCGCCGACCGCTACGCCCGCCGCGGCGTCCCCACCGATCCGGCCCAGATCCTGGTCACCGGCGGCGGCCAGCAGGCCCTGTCCCTCATCGCCCACGCCTACCTGCGCCCGGGCGACCGCCTCCTCGTCGAAACCCCCACCTACCCCGGCTCCCTGGAGACCTTCCGCGACGCCGCCGCCATCCCCGCCCCCGCCCCCATCGGCCTCGGAAAGATCCCGCCCGCGCCCCTGGCCTACGTCATCGCCACCCACCACAACCCCACCGGCGCAATCCTTTCCGCCTCCCACCGCCGCGCCCTCGTCGAATCCGCCGCGGCCGCCGGAACCCCGCTCATCGATGACGAGGTCCTCGCCGAACTGTCCTTCCCCGGCATCGACACCCCGCCGCCCCTGGCCGCCTACAGCGACGAGGTCATCTCCGTCGGCTCCCTCAGCAAGATCATCTGGGGCGGTATGCGAGTCGGCTGGCTGCGCGCCCCCATCCCCGTCATCGACCGCATCGCCCGCCTGCGCGCCGTCCACGACCTGGGCGGCAATATCCCCGCCCAGCTGGCCGCCGTCCACCTCTTCCCCCAACTGGACCTCCTCCGCGACCGCATCGCCCACCAGCGCAAGGCAGCCCACGACCTGCTCCGCGCCGAACTCCGCCGCCACCTCCCCGACTGGCACGTCCCCGAAGTCCCCGGCGGCCAAACCTTCTGGATCCGCCTCCCGCACGGCGACGGCACCTCCTTCGCCCAGCGCGCCCTCCGCCACGGCGTCGCCCTCCTCCCCGGCGCCGGCCTCGACGCCTCCGGCAACAGCCACGACCACATCCGCCTCAGCTTCGTCGCCGAGGAAGAAGACCTGCGCAAGACCGCCGTCCGGCTCGCCGAAGCCTGGCGCGCCTACGACCCACCGGCACAACCCGTTCCAGGCTCGCAACCCCTAGCCGTGTGATCCTTGGACGAGGTGCCCGGCATGCCCTTCTCAGTCGAAGGTGAGGGATTCGGGTTCGTCGGCGTAGGCGCGGGCGGTCTCGGAGGCCAGGGTCAGGGCTTTGCGAGCCCAGGACAGCGGGGCGCCCGAGAGGCCGCAGGCCGGGGTGACGATGATCTGCTCGGCGAGCAGGCGGCGCCGGAAACCGAGGCGATCCATCAGGCGCACACCGGGTTCGGCGATCTCCCGCCAGGTGACCGGCTTGCTCGGAGCAGCGGTCGGGACCAGGCCGAGGGCCAGATACTTGCCGTCGTCGAGCAATTCGCCGATGCGGTCGAGATCGCCGGTGCCGATGGTGGCCATATCGAAACCCACGGCCACGGCTGCGCTCTTGCGCAGGAAGCCGAGGGCAGGCGGTTCGGCGCAGGAGTGCACCAGGACCGGGCCGGGCCGGGCGGTGATGACCGTGTCGAGGACGTTCAGCGCTTCGGGTTCGGGCATGGCGCGCACCGTGTTCAGAACGCTGACGCCGCGCAGGGAACCGTCCAGAATCGCGGTCAGCAGCGGCTCGTCCAACTGGACGAGCACCTCCGTCCCCAGGCGCTTGCCGAGTTCGGCCGCGTGGTTGGCGAGGCCCTCGGCCAGTGACTCCGAAAGGTCGCGTAGCGCACCGGAATCGGTGAGCACACGGTGGCCGAGCGGCAGCTCCACCTCCGCGGCGAGCGTGAGCGGTCCGACGGCCTGCAACTTGACCGGTCGACCGGAGCCCGCGAAACCGGCGGTCTCCCACGCTTCTTCGAGGGCATCGAGATCGGTCCGCAGCAGATCGTGCGCACGCCGGGCGACCGCCCCGGGCCGCACCGCGAGCCGGTAGCCCCGTGTGGTGCTGTCGAACTGCATATCCACCAGCAGCGCCGAGGCCCGCCCGATCATGTCGGAACCGACTCCGCGCCCGGGCAATTCGACAAGGTGGGGCAGATCCCCGAGCTCCCCGACAACGGTAGCCGCGGCCTCCCGCACATCGGTCCCCGGCCACGACCCGACCCCCGTCGCAATCCCGCCCCGCAACACGCCCATCCCCGCGCCCCCGTCACTCATCCGCGCCACCACGCATCCCTCTCGCATTGTGAAACAACGCCGACCGGGAACTGGTGGCGGGGGTTACTCGACGAATGCCGCCACCAGTTCCCGGTGATCGCACGTCCAGGAAGGGGGGTGGCGTCACCGGGTGGCGTCCGCGACCGATTCGGTTGCGTACGCGTGGAGTTCGCGCTCGGTACCGGAGATGGTGCCGCTGCCGAGGACCTCGTCGCCCGCCTCGTCGGGGCGGTAGAGGACGACGGCCTGGCCGCGGGCGACGCCGGTGAGGGGCTCGCGGAGGCGGACCACCAGGCCGTCGCCGACGGCTTCGGCGACCGCGGGGGCGGTGCCGCCGTGGGCGCGGACCTGGGCCACGCATTCGACCGGCTCGGTGGGCGTGACGCCGGAGGTCCAGATGGCGCGGTCGGCGAGGACCGTCCAGACTTCGAGGTCCTTGGCGGTGCCGACGTGCACGGTGCCGGAGTCCGCGTCGATGCCGGTGACGTAGCGCGGCCGGCCGTCGGCGGCCGGGCCGGGCAGGCCCAGGCCCTTGCGCTGGCCGATGGTGAACTCGTGCACGCCCTTGTGGTCGGCGAGCTTGGTGCCGTCGGCATCGACGACCGCACCCGGGCGGATGCCGATCTTCGCGCCCAGGAAGGCCTGGGTGTCACCGGACGGGATGAAGCAGATGTCGTGCGAGTCGGGCTTATTGGCCACGGCCAGGCCGCGGGCGGCGGCCTCCTCGCGGATCTGCGGCTTGGGGGTGTCGCCGACCGGGAACATGGCGCGCTCGAGCTGCTCGGCGGTCAGAACCGCAAGCACGTAGGACTGGTCCTTGTCGGCGTCCACGGCGCGGCGCAGGACGCCGTCCTCGAGGCGGGCGTAGTGGCCGGTGACGACGGCGTCGAAGCCCAAGGCCACGGCGCGGTCGGCCAGGGCCGAGAACTTGATCTTCTCGTTGCAGCGCAGGCACGGGTTGGGGGTCTCACCGGCGGCGTAGGCGGCGACGAAGTCGTCGATCACGTCTTCCTTGAACCGGTCGGCGAAATCCCAGACGTAGAACGGGATTCCGAGCACGTCGGCGGCGCGGCGGGCATCACCGGCATCCTCCTTGGAGCAGCAGCCCCGGGATCCGGTGCGCAGCGTGCCCGGGGTGGGCGACAGCGCCAGGTGCACGCCGACCACCTCGTGTCCGGCCTCCACGGCGCGGGCGGCCGCCACCGCGGAATCCACGCCACCACTCATCGCGGCAAGTACTCGCATTCAGAAGCCTCCCTTCGCTCCGGCCAGTCCGGCCGCTTTCGCCCGCTCCACCACCTGCGGCAGCGCGGCCAGCAGGGCATCGATATCGGCGTCGGTCGAATTGTGTCCCAATGAGAATCGCAGCGACCCGCGCGCCAGCCGCGGCTCCACGCCCATGGCCAGCAGCACATGGGAGGGTCCGGCGACACCGGCATTGCAGGCCGATCCGGTCGAGCATTCGATCCCGGCCGCGTCCAGCAGCATGAGCAGCGAATCGCCTTCGCAGCCGGGGAACGTGAAGTGGGCGTTACCCGGCAGCCGTCGCTCCCCGGTCGCGCCATTGAGCACGGCATCGGGCACCAGCTCCCGCACACCGTCGATGAGCCGATCCCGCAACCGCGTCAATTCCGCTGTGCGCGCGGGCAACCCGGCAACGGTCTCGCGCACGGCGGCGGCCAGCCCGATGGCCCCCGGCACATCCGAGGTCCCCGACCGCAGATCCCGCTCGTGCCCGCCCCCGTGCAGCAGCGGCACCGCCGCCACCTGCCGCCCCAGCAACAGCACGCCCACCCCGTGCGGCCCGCCGACCTTGTGCCCGGCGAAACTGGCCGCCGCCAGCCCACTGGCCCCGAAGTCGATCGGCAGCTGCGCCGCCGCCTGCACCGCATCACTGTGCAGGGGAACATCGAATTCCTGTGCCACCGCCGCGAGTTCGCTGATCGGCTGCACCGTCCCGACCTCGTTATTGGCCCACATGACGCTCACCAGCGCCACCTCGTCGGCACACTCGGCCAGCGCCGCCCGCAAGGTCCGCGGCGAGACGACGCCCTCGGCGTCCACCTCCAGCCACGTGACCCGCGCCCCCTCGTGCTGCTCCAGCCACTCCACGGTATCGATCACCGCATGATGCTCCACCGCACTGGCCAGAATCCGGTTCCGCCGCGCATCGGCGTCCCGCCGCGCCCAGTAGATCCCCTTGACAGCCAGATTGTCACTCTCGGTACCCCCCGAAGTGAAAATCACCTCCGAAGGCCGCGCCCCCAGCCCCGCCGCAATCGACTCCCGCGCCTCCTCCAGCGCCCGCCGAGCCGCCCGCCCCGACCCGTGCAACGAGGACGCATTCCCCACCGTCCCCAGCGCAGCACACATCGCCTCGACAGCGACCGGGAACATAGGTGTCGTGGCCGCGTGATCGAGGTAGACCGTCTGGGCACCGACCGGACCCGGGAAAGCCGACTTCATGACCAGTAAAGGATAGCCGCCGCCGTCTCGCCGATATTCCCGCCGTACCCGGCCTGGACCGAAAGCCCACTTCCCGAGCGTCCGGGCCCAGGCGGACGGCTTGCGCGCGGCCGCCCGCGCGGGGCATTGAGACCTGCGGGGTCCGGCTCGGGTGTGACGTGGGCGACGCAGTCTCTTCCGCATCCTGATGCACGATCCCGAAGCGGGGACGGTTCACTTCCAGCCGCCGATGATCGGCGAACGCGCAGCCGACCGCGCTCGAGAGCGGGTTCACGCCATCGGGGACCAGCACCGGCGTGGCCGGATCGCCGCCCGCGGGAGTTTCATCGTCCACGCCGACAACCACCATCGCGAAACCCTATGCCGCACGGGAAATCCCTGCACCCCGGTAAACCTGGATCGGTACGGCATGGGAGCGAATAATTCCTGGAGACGTTAGCCCACCCTAAGTTACGGTGCTGGGGTGGGTGAAACGATTTCGCTGGGTGCGGTCCAAGAAACGTTGCTGATTCCGCTTTATGGTCGGGCGCGCGATGCCCGGCATCGGTCGAGTGTGCTCGGGGACAAGAAGGCCATCGAGCTTGTCGAGGCGATCGACTACGACTTCTCGAAGTTCCGGGGGCCGTCGCTGGCCGGGTCGGTGCTGCGGGCTTCGCTGTTCGACGAGTACGTGCGCGGGTTTCTGCGGGAGCATCCGGACGGGACGGTGGTCGATCTCGGGTGCGGGTTGTCGACTCGGTTCGATCGGCTCGACAACGGGCGGGTGCGCTGGATCGATCTCGATCTCGAGGACACCATGGCGCTGCGGCGGCGGTTCTTCGAGGATCGGGATCGGTACACGATGGTGGCCGGGTCGATCTTCGATACGGACTGGTTCGCGCTGGTGCGGGAGCGGCCGGGACCGGTCTTCCTGTTGAGCGAGGCGGTGCTGCTCTACTTCCCGGAGGACCGGGTGCATGCCACCCTGCGGCGGTTCGCGGAAGAGTTCCCGGATTCGCCGCTGGCGATCGACACCGGCGGCCGCATGATGATGAACAGCCAGGAGCGCAATCCGGTGTTCCAGGCCGTATCCGCTCGCATGCAGTGGATCTGCGACGACCCGGCCACGCTCGAACCGCTGGGGCTGCGGCTGCGCGAGTCACGCAACTTCGGGCAGCCGCAGCCGAGCATCGCGCACACCTGGCCGCTCCGGTATCGGCTCGCCGGAAGGCTTTTCGGCCGGACGGCGCCGGTGACGACCTACAAGGTCAACCTGTTCACCACCGAATCCGCTTGAGCCGGAGCGGAAATAGGCTCGCGGCGGTCCGGGCGCCGAACTTACGCTGCGGCCATGTGCATCTACCCGAATACAACGCACATGGTGTGCCTGGCCTGCCGGGTGTCCTTCAAGAGCCCGGTCCGCCGCCCGGGATCCGATCGCTGTCCGCAATGCCGCGCTGAACTCATCGATGCCGGTGCGCATTTGGCGGTCCCCAGAAAGACCGACAAGGCGGGCTGGCGCGTGCTGGAGACGGTGCTGCGCTCCGGGCTGACCTTCCGCGGCGGTTGCTGCGGCACCGGCCCGGGCTACCGGCCCCGCACTCCCCGGGAGGTCCGGGAGCGCATGATTCTGGCCGAGCGCACCGGCATGCCCATCGACCGGGCGCTGGCGCTGCGCGATCCGGACGCGCGGGAGTGAGGCGGCGCCGGCCGGATCGGTTGCGGCGGAACCGATCCGGCCGGTGGGCGCGATCACACGCGAGCGGGAGCCTCCGCGGCGGTCGCCCGCTGCCGCACGGGCGGGGCCACCATCGTGCGGGCCGCCTCGGCGGCCCGCTCGCCGAGGGCTTCCTGCTCCAAGCTGTGGATGACGCCGCCGAAGGCGCGATCCACACTGTCGCCGTGGATGGCGCGCTCACAGCGGCGGGCCAGTTCGCGGCGGTCGGAGCCGGGAGACTCCACGGGTTGCAGCACGATTTCGGCGACGACCCCCTTCGACCGCAGGACGCGGCGCAGGGAATCGGCCATGGTGTCGATGCCGACGAAGCCCGGGACCGTGGACAGTTCACCGGAGGCGTCCAGATAGCGAAGCCGGATGGGCTGCACCGGGGTTGCGGTGTCGATCGCGGCCTGGAACAGGGCGGGACGCAGGCTGCCGTGGACGCGACCGCACCAGGTGGTGCCTTCCGGGAAGATGCCGATGCGCTCGCCCGCGGCCAGCCGGGCCGCGACGCGGCTGACGACGCCGGGGAGGGCCCGCAGCCGTTCGCGTTCGATGGGGATGACGCGGACGCGGCGGGCGATATTGCCCAGGACCGGCCAGTCGACCATATCGGCGCGGGCCACGAAGCCGAGCGGTTCCACGGCGGTCAGCGCGATGATGTCGGTCCAGCTGACATGACCGGCCACCACCAGCACGCCGCGCCGCTCGTCCGGAGCCGGATCGCGGTTGTCGACGAGGCGGAGGCGAATCCCGCAGCAGAACAACAAGCTCCGGGCGTAACGGCTGTGCATCCTCGGCCGCCAGCGGCGCGGGGTCGCCACATAGGCGAAGGGGAACGAGACGAGTACCGCGCCGATGCCGGCAATACGGGCCGCGACCCGCAAAGTCCCTGCCTCAGGGGCGATCTCGACGCATTCCGGACCACAGGGGCTGCTGGGCATCCACGCGTGCGCGGTGGGCTGGGCGGGCGGGCAGTCCATCGCCCCCGAACCCGGGGAAAGGAAGGCGGGCATCATGATTCATCACCGGGCGTCGAGACTGTTGGCCGCGCTCTGTAAGCGCTCCAGGTAACGGGTGTTGACGGTCGACAGGCCCAGCAGCGCCACGAAGTCGGCGACGGCGAACTCCGGATCGTGCGCGGGTTCCCCGCAGATCTGGGCATTGAGCCGCAGGTAACCGCTGAGCAGCGGCGGCAGCTTGGGCCTGGCCGGGGCTTCCAGCTCGTCCAGGGTGCGGCCGTCCACGACGACCGGGTTGTACGGCCGGACGCGCCGATCGGCCTCCAGCGCATGCTTTTTCAGCACCAGATCGCGCACGCCGCGCACGTTCACGCCGGGCTGGTCCTCGGGGGTCGTCCGCATGGGCACCGAGACGCAGCCCATGACCCACTCGTAGCCGGTGAGCTGGATGTAGTGCAGGATGCCCGCCCACATGAGGGTGAGCACCGAGCCATTGCGGTGGTCGGGCACCACGCAGGCGCGGCCCATCTCCACGATCCGGTGCCCGGTGGGATCGAGTGCGGTCAGATCGAATTCGGTGGCGGTGTAGTAGCCGCCGGCGGCGGTCGCCTTGTCCGGGGGGAGCATGCGGTAGCAGCCGACGAACTGATCGGTGAGCTCATCGCGGACCAGCAGATGGTCGCAGTGCTCGTCGAAACGATCGGCGTCCAGGCCGGTACCGTTGTCGGGGATGGTGAAACCGGGTTCGGCGGCGAATACCTGGTAGCGCAACCGCTGCGCCGCCTCGCGATGTTCGGCATCGGAGGAGACGACCAGGGAGTACTGGGACCGGCCCGGGCTGCGGGGCGGTTCCGGGGCGACATATGACGCGGGTGCGAGCAGCTTGGAATTCGACACTGCCATGGTGGTCATACGGTTGATCAAGCCAGCCCCAGACTGCGCCGGAGCGACCGTCAGATGGCCTTCCGATGCCAGTCCGGTGAACGCGACGCAGACCACACCGAGCGTTCATCGAAGTGCCGCTGAACGTTCTCTACCAGGACAAACGCTCGTTTCCCGGCGGGGTACGACCCGGTTGCGCAGGCTGCGGGAGAGCCGTGGCAACACCCGCCGCACCCGGTCACGCGGCCGATATCCGACCCCGCGCGGCCGTCGGCGAACGACGATCAGACGAGATTACGGCACCGCTGTGCGGGCTTGCATGCCGGGTCCTCGCCCGGCGCTCGATCATTGCCCGAACAGCAGTGCGGTATCACCGAATTCGTGCCAGAGATAGCCGGTGTCGAGCGCGGCGCGGTACGCCGCCCGAACCGCCGCCGCGCCCGCCACCGATTCGAGCAACCGCAGATGCGAGGCTCCGGGCGCGTGCCAGCCGGTGATCAGCCCGTCCACGGCGCGGGCCGGGCGACCGGCGTGCAGCACCAGATCGGTCCATCCGTAAGCCGGTGTGACCAGGCCATCCGCGCCGACAGCCGATTCCAGTGCCCGCGTCACGGTGGTGCCGACGGCCACCACCCGACCGCCCACCGCATGGGTGGCGTTCACCAGCCGGGCCGTCACCTCGGGCACGGTGAACCGCTCCGGGCTCGGCGGCTCCCCCGATTCGGGTGAGGACACCCCGGTGTGCAAGGTGACCGGCGCCAGGCCGATGCCGCTCGCGACCAGCTCGGTCACCAGCGCCTCGGTGAAAGGCCGTCCGGCGCTCGGCATTTCGGCGCTACCAGGTTCGCGGCCGAAGACCGTCCGATAGTAGGAGGACGACCATCGCTCGGACACATAGGAGTACGTGATCGGGCGGCCGTATCCAGCCAGCAGTTCCGGAACATCGGTATCGATATCGGCGGCCCACAACCGATCGCCGTCCGGCAGCCACGGACCGCGCAGCACTGCCCGGTGACCGCCCGGAAGCCGCACGCTCGCACCGGATTCCGGACTCGCACCCGCCCACGGCGTCCCGCGCCGATCACGCAGCTCGATCACCCATCCCCCGTCATCGAGCCGGGTCGAGAAGTGCACCACCGCGTCCATGCCGCCGAACCCGGCGTCCACCGCCGCATCGAGCATGGCCGAGTTGTTCACCACCACAAGGTCTCCCGGCCGCAGGAACGACGGCAGCTCCCGGAATCGCGCGTGCGTCAGCACGCCCCGGTCGCTCACCAGCAGCCGCACCTCGTCGCGGGCCAGGCCGCGCGCCTCCGGCGGACTGGTCGCATTCCGCGCTTCGGGCAGCGTGAAGTCGAGGCGGTCCAACTCGACCGTCATGGCGCCACCGGCAGTTCCGACGCAATGTATCTGCCACTCGCGGGCCGCGTCTCGATCAGGTGCAGCAACGCGGGTACCACCGTCTCCGGCTCCGGGCGATCGGAGATGTCCTCACCCGGGAACGCCGCCTGATGCATCTCGGTACGCATATCCCCCGGATCGAAGCTGTAGATCCGCAAACCCGGATTCTCCGCGCCCAACACCGCGGTGATCTGGTCCAGGGCCGCCTTTGACGCCCCGTACCCGCCCCAGCCCTCGTACGCCCCCACGGCCGCATCGGAGCTGATGTTCACCACGATCCCGTCCGAGGCCCGCAGCACCGGCAGCGCCCGTTGCAGAACCTCCAACGGCGCAACCACATTGACCCCGAACACGGTGGCCAGCTCACCGACCGGATAGCGCTCCAGCCTCGGCAGCGGACTCGGCCCGAGCGCACTGGCATTGTTGATCACCAGATCCAGCCGCCCGGCCCCGATCGCCCGCGCGATCTCATCCCGATGCGCCGGATCCGCGATATCTCCCACCAGGGCCTGCGCGCCCGTCTCGGCCCGTACCTTCTCCAGCCGCTCGGCCCCGCGTGCGGTAATGATCAGCCGCCAGCCCCGCTCGGCCAGGGCGAGCGCGACCGCCCGCCCGAATCCCGCGGAGGCCCCGGTGATCAGAGCTCTTCTGTTTTCCGACATACCGCCATCGTGAAACCTCAACCTCTGTTGAAGTCAAGGAATTCGAACAGCGAAAGGGCCGCCCGGAAGTATCCGGGCGGCCCCTCCGGCGATCGGCGCTCAGGCGGCGCGCCGCTGCTCCAGAACCGGTGGCGCGGGCGCCTTCTCGACCTCGTTGAAGCCGGGGCGGCCGTGCCCGATGAAGGCGACCAGCCACGAGAACACCGCCATGAAGCGGTTGCGGAAGCCGACCAGGTAGAACAGGTGCACGGCCAGCCAGGCGAACCAGGCGATCACGCCGGTGAACTTGATCTTGTCGTTCAGCTTGGTGACCGCGCTGAAGCGGCTGATCACCGCCATGCTGCCCTTGTCCCAGTACTGGAACGGGGTGGCGGCCGGCTTCTTGCCGCGAATGATGTCGGCGACGTGGCGGCCCTCCTGCATGGCGACCGGCGACTGGCCCGGATAGCCGTTGAGCGAGGTCATATCGCCGATGGCGAAGATGTCCGCGTGTCCGCCGACGGTGCAGTCCGGATTGATGAGCAGTCGTCCGGCACGGTCGGTTTCGCAGCCGGTGACCTCGGCCAGCAGCTGCGCGAAGCCGCCGGCCTGCACGCCCGCCGACCACACCACGGTCTCGGCGGCAATGCCGCGCTCCACGCCGTCCTTGCTCTTGACGGTCACCTTGCCGAGTTCGATATCGGTGACGAAGGTGTCCAGCAGCACCTCGACGCCGCTGCGGCTCAGCGACTTCTTCGCATACTCCGACAGCCCGCCGCCGAAGGGCGGCAGCACCGCGCCCGCGCCCTCGACCAGGGTGACCGAAATATCCTGGTGGTAGTGCCGTTTCGACAGCTCCTTGAGTTGGCCCGCCACCTCGACGCCGGTCGCGCCGGCGCCGACCACCACGAAGCTCAGCAACCGCTGCCGAGTCGCCGGATCGGCGTGCCTGGCGGCCTCGAAGACGCGCTCGATCTGGGCGCGCAGGCGCTTGGCATCGTCGATGGTCTTGAGCGAGAAGGTCTTGTGCGCGAAATCGTCACGGCCGAAATAGGACTGGCTGGCGCCCGTGGCGGCGATGAGCTTGCCGTAGCGAATCTTGCTCAGACCCTGCGGGGTTTCGTAGGTGAGCACGGCGGCCTCGGCGTCGATGTGGATGACCTTGCCGAGGCGGGCTTCACCGTTCTTGTGGTGGCGAATGATATTGGCGATGGGCGGGGCGATCTCGTCCGAAGCCAGCACACCCGTCGCTACCTGGTACAGCAGCGGCTGGAAGAGATGTTCCGGCGTGCTCGAGATGAGCACGTACCGCACCCCCGACTTGTTCAACTGCTTCGCGGCGGCGAGACCACCGAAGCCCGATCCGACGATGACGACATCAGCGGTTTCGATTCCCGCGTCCACGTATTGCATGACAGCCTCCTTCTGTCATTACCAACCGTGATTCGAAGCGGGAATGTTCCAGGGGTCAGGGCGCATAATCTAGATGACTCTTATCTAGGTTGATCATGAATTGGAGAAGCGCCGTGGAGCTGCGACAACTGGCCTACTTCGTGGCGGTCTGCGAGGAGCTCAGCTTCAGCCGCGCCGCCACCCGCTGCTTCATCTCGCAGTCGGCGATCAGTCATCAGATCGCGCGGCTCGAGCGAGACCTCGGCGTGCCGCTGTTCGAGCGGTCCACCCGGTCGGTCGTGCCCACCGACGCGACCACTCGGCTACTTCCTCTTGCGAAGCAAATGCTGAGCCTGGAATCCGCCATTCGCGCAGCTGTGCGGGCCTCCGGGCCGCGAATTCGCCTGGCGGCCAATATGAGCTTCGCAACAAGATCACTGTCCGCCATCGCCGGTGCGCGCGAGGCGCACCCGGGCGCGGAGATCGAATTCGTCATCAAGCCGTTCCGCCAGCGCATCCAGGCGGTGGCGGATGGGGACTGTGATCTTGCTCTCATTCGCGGGAGCGTGGATCAGCCCGGACTGAGCGTCGAGAAGCTCTGGGTCGAGGATCTCGTCATCGCCACCTCGACCTCGCACCCCTTGGCGGGCCGCGACGATGTCACCCTCACGGCGCTCGGCGCGTACCCGCTGCTGCTGCCGCCGGAGACCGATCAGGTGCTGCTGCACAATGTCGTCCGCTCCGCCTTCGCCGATCTGCCGACCGGGCCGGCCTTCGGTCCGCCCATTCCGCCGGACCACACCGCCACCATGGAGCTCATCAATCGGCCCGACGCGTGGACGATTCTGTATGCCGACAGTCAGACCGAGGGCATCGCGACACTGCGACTGACCGGACGGCATCCGCTGCGGGTGCCGGTCTCGGCGGTGCTGCGCAGCGATGTGCGCCGCTCCCCCATCCTCACGACACTGCTGGCCGCCCTGCACTCCGCGTGAAACCGGAGCATTGCCCGAATTCGGCCGCGCCGACCGCAAATTGGTGCGGCGCGCGGGCCGCGACACACCTACTCTGGCATTCGTGAGCCAGGAGCACATGCGGGCCTCCGACGCCGACCGCCAGCAGATCGTCAACCGGCTGCAGCTGGCCATGAACGAGGGCAGGCTCAGCCTGCACGAATTCGATGAACGACTGCAGCAGGTCTACTCGGCCAAGACATACGGCGAGCTGTCCCCGATACTGTCCGACCTACCGGCGCAACGGACCCAGCGGGCGCAGCCCGCCGGGAAGTCCAAGGGGCGGGTGCCGCAGTGGATCACGATCATGTGGATCCCGTGGGTTTTCGTCAACGCCCTCATGGTGCTGATCTGGCTGGCCACCGGGCTCGGCTATTTCTGGCCGTTCTGGGTGGCGGTGCCCTGGGGTCTCGCGCTGCTCATCCCCACCACCATCGGCATGGTCGTGGACGGGGACGACAAACGGGTCGAGAAGGCGCGCGAGAAGCACGGGCACCGACCGTAGGGAACCTGGGGCACCAGACCGCAGGGAACCCAGGGGGCGCCGACCGGTCAGGCCAGCGCCGTCGCCACGGCCAGATGCAGGCGAAGATCCTCCGGCTCTTCGTCTTCCAGCGCCCAGACGATTTCCTCCATGGCGCGCATGAAGGCCCAGCCGCGGGCGCGCTCGGCATTCACCTCCAGGGCGGCGGCGGTGCGCTCCACCACCGCGCGAGCATGTTCGGGCGTCGGATCGCTCTGCACCTGGATCATGATGAGGAATCCGGCGTCGAAGGCGGCCTCGCCCAGATACGCCTTGGGATCGATGAGCAGCCACGGTTCCCGCTCCGCCGCAACGATATTGCCCAGATGGGTGTCGCGGTTGACCACCAGCAGCGGGCCGTCGGGCACGGTGAGCTTGTCGCACCACTGCGCGGCCTGCCCGAGCAGCGGGGCCGGAATCACCTGCGCGAGCTCGGGTTCCGGATCGATGAACAAGCGAGTCCACTCCGCCACCATGTCGGCGGCCGGGGGCAGGGCCGGATAGTCCCCGGGAATGTCGAGGGGCTCGCGCCGCAGCCGCCGGTACAGGCGGCAGGCCTGCTCGATCTTGTCGATGTGCTCCGGGCGGCCCTCCAGGCTGGGGAAACCCGGCTGCTCGAGCAGCGGCGTGCCGGGCCGCGCCCATTCCAGCAGCATCGCGCCGGTGGCGGAATCGAATTCGTACAACCGGACCGCGCCGTCACCCCGATAGGCGAACAGGCCCGCCGCCTCGCCGATGTTCTCCGGATCCACCACCGGAATCTTCAGCACCGCGACCGAGCCGTCCGCACGCCGCACCGGGGCCACATACGAGTGCGTCCCGCCCCCGAAGGCGGCGCCGGTCACTTCCAGACCCCATGCCGCACACCGCTCTTCGATCACGCGCGGCAGATCCGCGAGCCACCGCTCACCCCGCTCCTCGAAGATATCTCTGATGTTCTCGGCGACGTCCACGGGCAGCAGTGTCATGCCCCCTAGCATGTCATCCGGCGCCTTCGGCGGGTGCGGCGGTCTCGTGCACCGTCCGCCACTGACAGGTCCGGCCATCGGTGACCAGGACCGCGGTCACGGTACGGCTGGTGCGGGTCTCGGCGAGCATGTTCTCCGCGACGAAGCGCACCACGATGAGATTGCCGCTGCGCGCCAGCTCCCGGATATCACGCACCTCGATTTCCAAGCCCGGCTGCAGGTTCCGGGCCGACCACAAACCCCGCAGCAGCGTCTCCCGATCCACCGCCTGCCCGGTCGTCACCACCGAGGTGAACTCCTCGTCCAAAGCGCCGGAAATCCGGTCGAACACCTTCGGCAGCGCATCGGAGCCCAGCCATTCCGCGAGGTCCCAGTGCAGGGCGGCAACCACCTCCGCCAGTTCGGGATTCATTGACATCACGTCTCGATCTCTGCTTCGGCCGGCCCCCGGCCATTTCCGGCCGCAGGTCACTCTATGCGCCCGGACCTGTGCCACGCGAGGAGAATCGAGTCGGGCGCTGACGATCGGCGTGGGCCGAGTTCTCACGACCGGGTACGCGGTCACCGAGCCTCGAGCAACCGCACCACGCTGGTGCGCAAGGCCCGTCCGGCCGCGGCCGCGGACATGCGCCCGCTGTCCCGCTCTTCGCTCGCCGAGTGGGCGAGCCGGATGGTGACGGCGACCAGCCAATCGATCGGGAGGCCGTCGTCGAATTCCCCGGCCGCCCGCCCCCGCTGGATCACCTGCGCGATCCGGTCGGCAATCGAGGTGTGCCGTTCCCGGTCGTCCTGCGTGCTCACCGGCAGGGCGTTGATCCGTTGCAGCAGAGCCGGATACCGGCCCGCCTCCGCCGCGGCCGCATCGAGCATGCGCAGCAGCGCCTCGATCGCCGGACCGGAATCGGGCTCGGCGGCGTCCATCGCGGCGGCCGTCCGTTCGGTGAGCCGGTCGAGCACCGCCAGCAGCAGCCGTTCCCGCGACGGGAAATGCGCGTACACGGTCTGCCGGGTCACCCCGGCGGCTTCGGCAATGGCCTCCACGCTGGCCTCGGGCTGCGCATCCAGAATCCGCGCCGCCGCATCCAGAATCGCCGCCTGACTGCGATCGGCGTCCGCCCGGCGTTTCCGCACCCGCGACGCACTCATTTCTTACACCTTGTCAGAGTTCCCACAACTCTATATCTTACAACTTGTCAGACATAAACGAGCCGCCTTCCCTCCCAGGAGGTTTGATGCCCACGTTCACCGACGCCGACCCGGCCCGCTTCATCGCCGACTTCTACGCCGACTTCAACGACCAGCTCCTCAACACCGACGACGCCCCCGCGACCATCGTCGACCGCTTCCACACCCCCGACATCGTCCAATTCGCCGACGGCCACCGCATCGACCGAGCCAAACTCATCGCCCACACCCGCCCGGTCCGCAAGAACCGCCCCACCGCCCACATGCAAGTCCACACCGCCATGTCCGACGGCGACCGCCTGTCGGCCCACTACACCCTCCACGTCAACCAACGCGGCCAAGACCTGTCCATCGAAGTGTGCTTCTTCGGCCACTTCACCCCCGACGGCCGAATGCGCAGCGCCCACTGCCTCACCCGCACAACGAAGGAGGACCGACCCGCGCCCACCGCCCGCTACGAACTGGCCTGAGCCCGAGCGGGGGGATGCTGGAAAGTAACGGGCGCGATCCGTACGCGATGTGTTCCAGACAACACCTACTCAGGAGGTCGGAATGCTATCTGCAAAGCGGCTTGCGGCCGGCGCGGCGGTTGTCACCGCAGCTGCGGGCGCTATGTTTGCTGGTGGGGGTGTGGCCCAGGCCGATGTACCGGTCTGGCAGGCCAACTGTCACGTCTACAACATCTTCAACACCGGCGGCATGTCCACTTGCGAGCTGCCGGCCTGGCATCAGGTGAAGCTCACCTGCGTCGCGTGGCCCATCCCGTTCACCTACTGGAAGTACGGCCCTATTCACTACGGGCAGAACCAGTCCTGGGCCAGCTGCGACTCGCTGGGCGCACTGGTGCACGTCGAGGTCATCCAAGCGTAGGAACGGCACGACGACGCGAAACAGCCCCCGGGCGTTTCCGACCGGGGGCTGTTTCGATTGCGCTCAGCGCGAAGGGTTTCAGCCCTTGTGGGCCTTGACCGCCTCGGTCAGCTGCGGGGCGACATTGAACAGGTCGCCGACGATGCCGTAGTCGCTGATCTCGAAGATCGGGGCCTCTTCGTCCTTGTTGACGGCCACGATGGTCTTCGAGGTCTGCATGCCGGCGCGGTGCTGGATGGCGCCGGAGATGCCCAGGGCGATGTACAGCTGCGGGGAGACCGTCTTACCGGTCTGGCCGACCTGGAACTGGCCCGGGTAGTAGCCGGAGTCGACGGCGGCGCGGGACGCGCCGACGGCGGCGCCGAGGGCGTCGGCCAGCGGCTCGACGACCTTGCCGAAGTTCTCGGCCGAACCCACGCCACGGCCACCGGAGACCACGATCGCGGCCTCGGTGAGCTCCGGACGGTCGCCGCCGACGATCGGCTCGCGGGAGACGACCTTGACGACGCCCTCTTCCTGGGCGGGGATCTCGACGGCGACCTTCTCGCCGGCGCCGGCGGCCGGGGCGGCCTCGATGGCGCCCGGGCGCACCGAGATGACCGGGACATCGCCGGTGGCCTTGGCATCGACGGTGAACGCGCCACCGAAGATGGAGTGCTGCACCGAGCCGTCGCCATTGATGGCGATGGCGTCGACCAGCAGGCCGGAGCCGATGCGGGCGGCGAGACGGCCCGACACCTCCTTGCCCTCGGCGGTGGCGGCGACCAGGATCGCGGCCGGGGCGGCGGTCTCGGACAGGCCGGCGAGGACGTCGACCTTCGGGGTCACCAGGAAGCCCTCGGCGTCATCGGACTCGGCGACGTAGATCTTCTCGGCGCCGGCGGCGGCCAGAGCGTCGCCCAGCTTGTCCGCGGTGCCCGGGGCGGCGACCACGACGGCGGCCGGGGTGCCCAGGGTGCGGGCGGCGGTGATCAGTTCGGTGGTGACCTTCTTGGGCGCACCTTCGGCGTGCTCCACGAGCACGAGTACTTCTGCCATTGTCTTTCTCCTGAAGTTCGTTGGGCTCGGGGGGCTTTAGATGATCTTCTGTCCGACCAGGTAGGTGGCGATCTGCTGACCGCCCTCGCCCTCGTCGACGATCTTCTCGCCCGCCGTGCGCGCCGGCTTCGGGGTCACACCGGTGACCTGGGTGCCCGCGTTGGCCACGCCAACGGTCTCGGGATCCACGCCCAGATCGGCCAGGGTGAAGGTCTGAACTTCCTTCTTCTTCGCGGCCATGATGCCCTTGAAGGAGGGGAAGCGCGGTTCGTTGATCTTCTCGGTGACCGAGACGATGGCCGGGAGGGAGGCCTCCAGCTTGAACACGCCTTCGTCGGTCTCGCGCTCGCCGGCGATGCGGTCGCCGTCCACGGTCAGCTTGCGCAGGTGGGTCAGCTGCGGCAGGCCCAGGTACTCGGCGATGATGGCCGGCACGGCGCCGGCGCGGCCGTCGGTGGCCTCGTTGCCGGCGATGACCAGTTCCACGCCCTCGATCTGGCCGAGCGCGGCGGCCAGCACGTAGGCGGTCTGCACGGCGTCGGAGCCGTGGATGGCGTCATCCTTGACGTGGATGGCCTTGTCGGCGCCCATGGACAGCGCCTTGCGGATGGCCTCGGTGGCACGCTCGGGACCCATGGCCAGCACGGTGACCTCGCCGCCCTGCGCCTCCTTGATCAGCAGCGCTTCCTCGACGGCGCGCTCGTTGATCTCATCGAGGATCGCGTCGGCGGCCTCGCGGTCGAGGGTGTAGTCACCGCTGGTCAGCTTGCGCTCGGACCAGGTGTCAGGAACCTGCTTGATCAGTACGACGATGTTCGGCATTGGTCTTCGTCGACCTCCTGTTCTGATGGCACGGGTGTGGCGGTCGCACGATCGGCTGGCCGTACGTCCACAAGTAGCTCGTCGGGGAGATTACCCTACGTTAAGTTACTCATGGGTAACTTAGGCTGTGATGTTCTGCATCACCAGATCCGGCTGCGGCTGTGATATGGGCAACCGCTAACGTCGGACGGATGAGCGAGGCCGTGATACCCACCGAAACCCCCACCGATCCCCTGCCTTTGACCGGTGAACGGACGGTGCCCGGTATCGCCGAGGAGAACTACTGGTTCCGCCGCCACGAGATCGCCTACGTGCGACTGCTACAGCGGTGCGAGGGCAAGATCGTGCTGGAGGCCGGCAGCGGAGAAGGCTACGGCGCCAATATGATCGCCGATGTCGCCGAGCGCGTGATCGGGCTCGATTACGACGACAGCGCGGTGGCGCACGTGCGGGCCAAGTACCCGCGGGTGGAGATGGTGCAGGGGAATCTGGCCGAGCTGCCGCTCGACGACGAGTCCGTCGATGTGGTGGTGAATTTCCAAGTCATCGAGCATCTTTGGGATCAGGCGCAATTCATGCGCGAGGTGCTGCGGGTGCTGCGGCCGGGCGGGACGCTGCTGATCAGCACGCCCAACCGGATCACCTTTTCGCCGGGGCGCGATACGCCGCTCAATCCCTTCCACACCCGCGAGCTCAATGCCGCGGAGCTGACCGAGCTGTGCGTCGAGGCCGGTTTCCGGGTCGAGTTGATGGCGGGCGTGTTCCACGGTTCCGCGCTGCGCGCGCTGGACGAGAAGTGGGGCGGGTCGATCATCGACGCGCAGATCGAGCGGGCCGTGGCGGGCGAGCCGTGGCCGGCCGAACTGGCCGCGGATGTGGCCGCGGTCGCGACCGATGACTTCGAGCTGCTCGCCGATTCCGAGGCCGAGATCGACGCCAGCCTCGATCTGGTGGCCATTGCGGTGAAGCCGTGAACGAAAAAGGTTCCGTTCCAGGGCAGTTCACGCTGGTGCTGCATTCGCACCTGCCGTGGCTGGCGCATCACGGGCGCTGGCCGGTGGGTGAGGAATGGCTGTACCAGTCGTGGGCGGCGTCCTATCTGCCCGTCGCGAAGGTGCTGAGAAACCTTGCGGCCGAGGGGCGTTCGCATCTGCTGAGCCTGGGCATCACGCCGGTGCTGGCGGCGCAGCTGGATGATCCGCACAGTTTGTCCGGGATGCATCACTGGCTGGGCAACTGGCGGCTGCGGGCGGACGAGGCGTCCATGGCGGGCAATACCGCGCTGGGCAGCCACGAACACCGGCTCGCGAACGAAGCCCTCGAGGATTTCGAGACACGCTGGCGGCACGGAGCCTCGCCGGTGTGGCGGCAGCTCATCGATGCCGAGGCCATCGAATTGCTGGGCGGGCCGCTCGCGCATCCGTTCCAGCCACTGCTGGATTCGCGGCTGCGCGCATTCGAATTGAGCGAGGGCCTGGCCGACGCGCGGCAGCGGTGGGGGCATACGCCCACCGGAATCTGGGCTCCGGAATGCGGATTCACGCCGGGAATGGAGCAGGGGTACGCCGCCGCCGGGGTGACCCACTTCATGGTCGACGGTCCCGCGCTGCGCGGGGACACCACCCTCGGGCGACCCGTGTGGGATTCGGATGTGGTGGCCTTCGGTCGCGATCTGCACGTCAGCTACCGCGTCTGGTCGCCGAAATCCGGCTACCCGGGTCAGGCCGCCTATCGTGATTTCCATCACTACGATCACGCCACCGGCCTCAAACCGTCCCGGGTGACCGGCAAGACGGTCGCGGGCCCGGACAAGGCTCCCTACGATCCCGCGCTCGCCGCCGAGGCCGTGCGGCGCGATGTCGCCGATTTCGTGCAGACCGTGCGGGAACGGCTGATCTCCGAGTCCGAGCGCATCGGGCGGCCCGCGCTCGTGGTGGCCGCCTTCGATACCGAATTGTTCGGGCACTGGTGGCACGAGGGGCCGCAGTGGCTGGAGCAGGTGCTGCGCGCGCTGCCCGAGGCGGGCATTACCGTCGGCACCCTCGCCGATGCGCGGGCCCATGGCTATGTCGGGGAATCGGTGCAGCTCAGCGACTCCTCCTGGGGTTCGGGCAAGGACTGGCGGGTGTGGGCCGGGGATCAGGTCGCCGATCTGGTCGAACTCAATGCCGACATCGTGCGGCTGGCGCTGGACACCCTCGACAAGATGCGCGTCGAGACCGGTTCCGAGGTGCCGGGTTCCGGACTGGGCGGGCTGCGCAATCCGGTGGCCGATCAGCTGCTGCGCGAGGCCATCCTGACCGTGTCCAGCGACTGGGCGTTCATGGTGTCCAAGGATTCCGCGGCCGGTTACGCCCGGGACCGGGCCCATCAGCACGCGCATGCGGTGCGCGAAATCGCCGCCGCCGTCGCCGCCGGTCAACTGGCCAAAGCGGGGCAGCTTGCCGCAGGATGGTACGCGGCCGACGGACTGTTCCCAGCGCTCGATGCGCGCCGTCTCGGCTCTGTGGCAGAAGGACCCTAATGAAGATCTTGATGGTGTCGTGGGAGTACCCACCCGTCGTTGTCGGCGGGCTGGGCCGCCACGTCCATCACCTGGCCACCGAGCTGGCCGCCGCCGGGCACGAAGTGGTCGTGCTGGCCCGCCGCCCCATGGGCACCGACGCGAGCACGCACCCGACGCATTCGTTCGTCGAGGACGGCGTGCTCGTCGTGGCGGTCGCCGAGGACCCGCCGTGCTTCGACTTCGGCGAGGACATGCTGGCGTGGACGCTGGCCATGGGGCACGCCATGGTGCGCGCCGGCATGGCGCTGCAGAAGGGCGGCATCGGCGAGGGCTGGATTCCGGACGTGGTGCACGCCCACGACTGGCTGGTCGCTCATCCCGCCATCGCGCTGGCCGAGTTCTACGACGTCCCTTTGGTTTCCACCATCCACGCCACCGAGGCCGGCCGGCACAGCGGCTGGGTCTCCGGCCGCGTCAACCGTCAGGTGCACTCGGTGGAATGGTGGCTGGCCCACGAATCCGACGCCCTCATCACGTGTTCGGAGTCGATGAAGGACGAAGTCGAGCGCCTCTACAGCCCCGAGCGGGTGCCGGTCACGGTCATCCGCAATGGAATCGACGTGGGCGCGTGGACCTTCCGCGAACGCGCCCCACGCTCGGGTCCGCCCCGGCTGCTCTATGTCGGCCGCCTGGAATACGAGAAGGGCATCCAGGACGCGATCGCCGCCCTCCCGCGCATCCGCAGAGCCCACCCCGGAACGACGCTGACAGTGGCGGGCATCGGCACCCAATTCGATTGGCTGCGTGAGCGCGCCCGCGCCCACCGCGTGGCCCGCGCCGTGAATTTCGTCGGCCGCCTGGACCACACGGACCTGCTCGGCTGGCTGCACGGCGCCGACGCCATCGTCCTGCCCAGCCGCTACGAGCCCTTCGGCATCGTCGCCCTGGAGGCCGCCGCCGCCGGCACCCCCCTGGTCACCTCCACCGCGGGCGGTCTCGGCGACCTGGTCACCGACGGTGTCACCGGCGCCTCCTTCGAACCCGCCGACGTCAACGGCCTTGTCGACGCGGTGAACTCGGTCCTGGACGACCCGGCCGCCGCGCAGGATCGCTCCTGGGCCGCCCGCGAACGCCTCACCGCCGACTTCGCCTGGGACGTGGTCGCCCAGGAAACCGCCCTCGTCTACCAGTCCGCCAAACGCAAGGTCCGCAACCCCCTGGGCCGCCCCGCCATCGTGGAACGCCCGCTCCCCGAACGAGACCCGAACCAGCCGTACTGACCGCCCGGCATCGAACCGCTGGCCTCCCGAACGAATCGGGACAGCCCGGACCATCTCGCCGTGGATCGAACACATGCTCGATCCACGGCGATACCTTCGCCCCATGGTCAGCTCTCAGCACGAGGCGATGCACCGGCTCTTCCAAAGCCACCCCGAGGTCTTCGGCCGCGCTTTCACAGCGCTGAATCTCCCTTTTCCAGAACCACGTTCAGTCGCTTTGCTGCCGAACGATCTCACCGAGATCGAACCCCTGGAACGGCGCGTCGACACCTTGCTACGCATCGACACCGCCGAAGGACCTTTCCTCCTCCTGGTCGAGGCTCAAGGACGAGACGACAAGCGGAAGTTCAGCGCCTGGGCCTACTACCTCGCACACGTTCACGCGAAATACGACCTGCACCCGGTCCTACTGGTCATCTGCCAGGACACGGCCACTGCCGCTTGGGCGGCCGGACCGTTCCACATCGGCCCTCGTCAGTGGACAAGTCTCATCGTTCGCCCACTGGTCCTCGGGCCACACAATGTGCAGCCGATCACCGACTTGCGCACCGCAGTAGACGACATCCCTTTGGCCACGCTGTCAGCAATCACCCATGCCAATGACCCCGGCATCAATGACATACTGAAAACGCTGGCCACCGCATTGCAGACCATCGACGAAGACGACGCCCTGATCTTCGCTGAACTCACCGAACTGGGTTTGGGCAAAAGCCGGGCCGGACAAATCTGGAGGCAGTTGATGACCGTGGACCTCTCATTCTTCCGCTCCGAAACCTCACAACGTATGCGTGCCGAAGCCCGCTCCCAGGGCCGTGCCGAAGGTCGAGCCGAGGGCCTCGCGGAGGCTGTGCTTCGCATGCTCGATCGTCGCGGATTGGCAGTGCCCCGTGATATGCGTGACCAGATAATGTCCTGCACTGATTCCGAACGCCTACTGGCTTGGCTGGACAAGGCGGTCTCGGTCGACTCTGCCGACGACCTGTTCACGGACGAGAGCTGAACCCTTCGCGCTGAGTGCGCCTGAATGCCCCTGCCACATTTGGCGGGGGTCATTCGGTTTCTCAGCTGCTAACCGAGGGAGACCACTTTGTTCTGGCCGGAGACGACGGTGTCGGCGTGGTCGACCAGGGCGACTCGGACCTGGACTGTTTGGCCTTTCGACAGTGGTGCCGGATCGCCGGTGACGCCGGCGACCGTGACTACGGCCGACTGGGGAGTGCCGTCGCAGATGACGGCATTGTCCGCGCCGGTGGCGGAGGGGCTCTCGGCGTCGGGGGCGCCGACCATGACCTTGATGGCGGCTACTCCGGCCGAGGCGTCGCAGCTGTAGTCGACGCCTACGTTCGCGGGACCGACACCGGTGACGTCGATGCTGTTGGCGGCGAGGGCGGGGGCGGCGGTGGCGATGGCGGCTGCGGCCAGTGCGGCGAGGGCGGCCGCCAGGGAGGTGGAGCGTTGATGGTTCCGAATGGTCAGCATGGATCTTCGTCCTCCTGGGTAAGGAAACGGATCACCGGACACAATCAGAGATCGCGGCGCTCAGCGCACCGCACGTCCATCGTCCTCCATCACTGTTCGAAGGGACAGCCCGGGTTCGGGCGAGATCAGCCGGGGCGGCCGGGTGCGGGGAAGCACGGTCCGGAAACGCTCAGGAGTCGATCTTCTTCAGTGCCTTCTGGACGGTGAGGTAGGTGCGGGTGGTGATGTCCTTGCCGTGCGTCTTTTCCAGCCAGGCCATGAAGGAGGGGGTTTTCGGGTCGCTGTTGTCGATGACCGAGAGGACGGCGGCGGCGGTCTCGTCGTAGCCGAGGACGCGGGCCAGGTCGGTGCTCGCGGCGGCCGGGTCGGGGAGGCCGGCGGTGGCGTCTTTGAGGAAGGTGACGGTCAGATAGGTTTCGCGGCTGTGGGTGAGGCCGGGGAACCAGTCGGCGTCGACGAGGGATTGGAGTTGGGCGCGGTTGCGGACCAATGTGCCGCCGGGGATGCCCAGCTCGGCATTCAACGCTTGCTGGATGCGGGATTCCAGGGCGGGAATATCGGATTCGCCGGTGTGGAAGATGACATTGCCGCTGGTGAGCAGGGTGCTGACCTTGCCGAAGCCGAGGCCCTCGAAGACGCCGCGCAGTTTTTCGTTGCGCATGTTCGGGTTGGTGGGCATGATCCCGCGCAGGAAGGCGGCGTATCCGGTCATGGGGCGACCTTAGCGAGCGCGGGTGACACTGCTCAGGAGGCGGCTACGCCGTTCTTCTTGCGTTCGATATCGGCCAGGGCGGCAAGGTATTCGGCGCGCTTGTCGGCGGCGGCGTCCCAGGCGTCCTTGCGGTTCTTGACCACTCGGGCGGGGGCGCCGACGGCAATGCTGTAGTCGGGGTAGTCGCCCTTGACGACGGCGTGGGCGCCGAGGACGCAACCGCGGCCGACGCGGGTGCTGCGCAGCACGGTGACCTTGGCGGCGATCCAGGTGTCGGGGCCGATGCGGACGGGGCTCTTGACGATGCCCTGGTCCTTGATGGGCATGGTGATGTCATCGGTGACATGGTCGAAATCGCAGATGTAGCACCAGTCGGCCACCAGGGTCGACTCGCCGATCTCGATATCGATGTAGGTATTGACGACATTGTCCTTGCCGAACACCACCTTGTCGCCGATGCGCAGCGAACCCTCGTGGCAGCGCAGCGCATTGCCGTCACCGATGTGCACCCATTTACCGATCTCCATGCGCGCCAGTTCGGGGGTGGCGTGGATTTCGACATTGCGGCCCAGGAAGACCATGCCGCGCAACACGATGTGCGGGTTGGCCATCTTGAATTTCCACAGCCGGTAATAGCGCACCAGGTACCAGGGGGTGTAGGCGCGGTTGGCGAGCACCCATTTGAGCGATGCCACGGTCAGAAAGCGCGCCTGCTCCGGATCCCGGCGCCGCGATCCGGCCCAACGCGAGCGCAACGGCGCGCCCCACATGCTCGTCACGAACTTGCTCCTACTGTTCCCAGGACCGTTTAGACGAGGGTATCGGTCCCCTTCCCGGGACTCGAAAGTAGGCTGTGCTCCGGCTGCATCAGCCCCCCGAGAGCTAACCAGAGAATCGTACTGGCAGAAGGGACACCAGCAGGTGCGAAGCGGCAGGCGGCACACCGGACGTGACCAGCACGGACCGCGGATCGGTCGCACACTGGCAGCTGCGGCCGCCGGATTGCTGACGCTCACCGCGTGCGGCAGCACCACGGTCGACGACATCAAGGTCGGCAATGGCGCGGGCTGGCCGCTCGCCTTCCACGATGCGCGCAACAGCGGTTCCACTCCGGTGACCGGATCGCGGAACCTGTCGCTGAGCTGGCAGCGTCCCGTGGGCGGGCCCGTGGGCGCGCCGGTGACGGTCGGGCCGGAGGGGCAGATGTTCGTCACCACGCGCACGCCCTCGTGCCAGATCTTCTCCTTCCTCATGCAGACCGGGCGCAAGCGGTTCTGCAATGCCATGGGGCCCAGCGCCGTCGACGCGGGCGCGGCCGTGGACGGCAGCACCAATGTGTATGTCGGCGACGACGGCGGCGTGTACTCGTTCAATCTGCTCGGGCAGCCGCGCTGGCGCACACCCGTGGCGGGCGTGCCGATCTCGGTGCAGTTCACCGGGGACGGCAATGTGCTGTCGGTGACCCAGTCCGGGCAGGTCGACGTGCTCAGCCGGCAGACCGGGGACCGGCAGGTGCCCACCTTCCAGTTGCTCGGCGAGCCGGACTTCCTGGAGAACCCGGGCCTGAACCGGCCGCCGGACGGGCAGGGCATCGAGGACTGCGCGACCGGCGGGCCGCAGTGCCCGGTCGCGAATGTGTCCGCGGTGGATCAGCAGACCGGGCGGTTCTACGCCACGGTGTGGCGGCCGGGCGTCGGCACGGCCGATCTGATGGCGCTCAGCTACGACGGCAAACAGATCCGCACCGAGTGGAGCGCGGAAATGCTGACCGGCGGCAGCGCCACCAGCCCGACGCTCTCGCCGGACGGGTCCACGGTGTACGTGGGCGACAACGCCGATCGGCTCATGGCCGTCGACACCTCCGATGGGCGCACCAAGTGGGTGCACGATCTGGGATTCCCGGCGCGGGGCGCGATCTCGGCCCAGGACGGGCTGCTCGTGCCCGCCGGGGACGAGGGGCATCTGCTGGCCATCCGGGACAATGGGGACAGCGCCCAGATCGCCTGGGAGCGCAAGGATCTGGCGCTACGCGGCAAGCCGGTGCAGACCGCCGGGGGTACCGGGTACACCGTCGCCCCGATCGGCGAGCACCTCACCCTGGTCACCTTCGACACCAAGACGGGTGCGACCGTCGACTCCGATGACATGCCCGGGGCGGAAGGCACGACCGTGGGCACCTCCATCGGCGCGAAGGGCGAGGTCGTGGTGACCACCCGCATCGGGGAGATCTTCGTCTACAAGCCGGAGAAGTAAACCCAACTCTCGGGACTCTCAGGGGCTGACGCCCCTGAAACCCCACCCCCGGGCGCGGCTTCCGGACCGTCGGGACTCCTTGGGACTCGCGCCCCTGAAACCCATTCCCCGGGCGCGGCTTCCGGACCGTCGGGACTCCTTGGGACTCGCGCCCCTGAAACCCATTCCCCGGGCGCGGCTTCCGGACCGTCGGGACTCCTTGGGACTCGCGCCCCTGAAACCCATTCCCCGGGCGCGGCTTCCGGACCGTCGGGACTCCTTGGGACTCGCGCCCCTGAAACCCATTCCCCGGGCGCGGCTTCCGGATCGTCGGGACTTCATGGGACTCGCGCCCCTGAAACCCCGTCCACGGAGACGACTTTCGGATCTTTGGGATTCCATGGGACTCGCGCGCCCCTGAGATCTATCCTCGGGCGCGACCTCCAGGCCGTCGGGCCTCTATCGGACTTGCGCCCTGAAGCTCTTCCCCGGGCGCAGCTTGCGGGCGGGTGGACTCGTGGGACTGACACGCGGAAGCCCCGCGGCCGACACGGCTGCTCCCTGGCCCCCGCAGAGGCTGGGTGCGGTTATTCGGGGCGGACGGAGTCCAGGAGGGTTATGGCTCGTTCGAGCATGTCTTTCAGGGCTTCTCGTTCCTTGTCGGTGAATTCGGCGGCCAGGGCGCGCTCGACGGGGACGGCGCGGTTGTCGGCGTCGCGGAGGACGGCGGCGCCTTGTTCGGTGAGGCGGGTTTCGAGGACGTTGCGGTGCCAGGCGTGGGGGGTGCGTTCGATGAGGCCGCGGTCGCGCAGGTTGGCGAGGACGGTGTTCATGGTGGGCGGGGTGACGCAGCATTGACGGGCCAGTTCGGCGGCTGAGATGCCGGGGTTCTCGCTCAGCACGAGGAGGGCCGCGTACTGCGGGACCGTCACGCCCGCGGGTTTGACGGCGGCGAGTTTGGCCGCTTGCAGGGCCTGTTCGGCGCGCTTGAGGTACGCCCCGAGGCGTTCGGCGGTGGGCATCGACGTCACTTGTGCATGGTATTCGACTCTTCCGATTGTTCGAACATTGACTATCATTAGAACTCTAATCTATGTTCGATGTCGCACTTAGGTGATACCCCTACTGATCTGCACCGGAAGGCACACCCATGTCCCGTTCGACCCGACTCCGCAGCGCCCTGCCCGCGGCTCTGATGCTGACGCTGGCGGCCTGCTCCACCGGCGCGGAGCCCGCGGCGCCGAGTGATCCGGCCCCGGCCGCGCGTATCGGCACCGCTTTCGAACTGCCCGAGGAGCGCGCGTATCCCGAAGGGATCGCGGTGGATTCACGCACCGGGGACGTCTACGTCGGCTCCTGGACCACCGGCGCGATCTACCGCGCCACGGCGGGCGGCAGCAGGGCCGAGATCTTCCTTCCCTCCGGTACGGACGGGCGGATGACGGCCAACGGCCTGCGCGTCGACAGCGCCGGGCGGCTCTGGGTCACCGACCACACCGCCGGAGTCGCGGTGTACGACACCGGGACTCGCAACCTCGTGGCTCGCTTCGACGCACCACAGGCGGACAAGCCGTTCATCAACGATCTCGCCATCACACCGGACGGCAGCGCCTACCTCACCGACAGCGTCCGGCCGGTGATCTACCGCGTCGGCCCCGAACAGCTCGCGGATGCCATGACGAACGGCGGGCGCGGAAACCTGCCCGTCTATGCGGATCTGACCGCGGCGATCGGCCCCAGCGCGCCGGGCAGCTATGTCCTCAACGGCATCGTGGCCGACGAGTCCGGGCGCTACCTGCTCACCGTCGACATGGCCTCCGGCGACCTCTACCGGATCGCGGTGCAGCCGCAGCCCGCGATCACCAAGGTCGATCTGAAGGGCGGCAACGTGATCAACGGCGACGGTCTCGAACTGCGCGGCGACACCCTCTGGGCCGTGCACAACAAGGACAACGCCATCAGCCGCTGGCAGCTCAGCGCAGACGGCGCGACCGCCGAACTCCGGCAGCGCGTCACCGATGAGGCGCTGCGCATTCCGACGACCATGGCGCACAGCGGCGATCGCGTCCTCGTGGTGGTCTCGCAATTCGACCGCGGCGGGCCCATGGGCGACGGCACGCCGAGCAATCCGTTCCGGGTGGTCACGGTCGAGGGGATCTGACCGTGACGAATCCGGCAAGGATTCGCTGTGAGCGGACAGCGGGAATCGACTGCGCGGACGGCGGGTTCGATCAGGGGCAATACCTCGAATCGTTTGGAGTAGCAGTTTGAGCACCATCGTCGTCTCGCACGAATTCGCCAGCAGCCCGGACCAGGCGTGGTACGGCCATCTGGCCGCCGCCCTGGGCGACCACGAGGTGCGAGTGCCGCAGATGCCGGATCCCGAAGCGCCGCAACCCGAACCGTGGCTGCGGGCGGTCACCGCGGAGATCTCCGATCCGGCCGACACCGTACTGGTCGGCCACAGCCTCGGCGGCGTGAACCTGCTGCGTCTGCTGGAGCGGCACGAGGGCGCGCCCTTCGCGGGCCTCGTCCTGGTGGCGTCGATGGCGCACGAGGTCGGCTACGACCAGCTGGCCGGGTTCTTCGAGGGCGGCTTCGATTGGGAGCGGATTCGCAAGGCCGCCGAGCAGTTCCGGGTGCTGGTCGCCATCGACGATCCGGTGCTGACGCCGGATCCGCTCGAGCACGTGCGGTTGTTCGCCGCGAACCTCGGAGCCAAGGCCGTCGTCACGCCGGACGGCATTCACTTCAGCCGCCTGCAGGACCGGCGGGAGCTGCACGAGGCGGTCGCCTTGGTGGGGGAAGTACTGCCGTGAGTCAGTTGCGTTCGCGGGCAACGGCATCCAGGTTGTCCGCGATCCGCTGCAGCATGCCGATCAGCTCGCGGTAGCCGTCCGCGCCGAGACCGTCGATGGCCGCGGCGCGTTCGGCGTCGATGAGCTGGGCCACGGCGGCGTGGACACCGCGGCCGTGCGAAGTGAGAGTGTGGTTGCCGGCGGCGTCGACGGCAACCACACCGCGGTCGACCAGAGCGGTCACGTGCGGGACGACGATGGGTTCCGCGTCATCCAGGAAATGCGCGTGGGCGCGATCCAATTCGGCCAGGGTCACCGGGCCGGCGGAGATCGTATTGATGACCTGCCAGGAGCGGCGGACCAGGCCGTGGTCGGCGAGCAGGGCGGCGAAGTTCTCCTCCAGCATCCGGTCGATGTGACGGAGGTAGTAGCCGAGGGGTTTGCCGGGTACGTGTGCGGTGGTCATGATCCTCCTCCTCATAAACATGTCAAATTACATGTACTTGTATTTTAACAACCAGTTGTAGAATGACAAGGGTGACGGAGAACGATCCCGCGACGGCTGCCATCGAGCGGGCGATGGTGACGATCCGACGCAGCCAGACCCGACGCAGCCTGAGCCGGCTCGGCGCGTTCAGCGAGGAACCCGCCATGGACCCGACCGTGTTCGGGGTGCTCGACGCCGTCGAAGCGCGCGACGGGGAGGCCACGGTCACCGATATCGCGAACACACTCGGAGTCGACCAGCCCCGCGCCAGCCGCTTGGTGGCACGCGCGGTCTCGGACGGGCTGCTGGAACGGCGTGCCGATCAGGCCGACGCACGTCGCGTGCTGCTCCACCTGTCCCGTAAGGCGCAAACAGCCCTCGAACGCGCACACAGCGCGCGGCAAGCGGTCTTCGCCCGCGCCACCGCGGACTGGACGGACTCCGAACGCGACGAATTCGCCCGGCTGCTCACCAGATTCGTCGCGGATTTCCAGGCAACGGTCGCCGCGCCCGAAGACTGACGCCGACCCCGGGACGACCGACGCCAGTTACGGGGTGGCGCAGATGAATACCGTGGCAGTGCGGCCGATGCGCGTGACGACCAGCGTATAAGGTTGCTTGCCACGAGGTTTCAACTTGGCCCGCAGCGCATCGGGGTCGATATCGACACCGCGCGTGAGGATTTCGAGCGGACCACAATCGCGGCGATGCAATTCGGCCCGTAGCGGCTTCTCCCGGAAGTCCATCCGATCGAGAATGTGGAACCCGCGCACGCCCTCCGGCACGCTATCGCCGGTCAGGTATGCGATGCGGGGATCCAGTTGCCACAGACCGTGTTTCGCGGCGTAATGGCGCACCAGGCCCGCCCGCACGACCGCCCCATCCGGGTCGACGATCCACTCCCCCGGCTCACGCTCGGGAATGTCATCCGCCTCCGCATCGGTGAGGCTCCAGGACTCGCCGCTCGACGAAAGCACTGTCGCTCGCCGCGTGACACCGGATTCCGCCAGACCGGGCGACCACAAACATGCCTCCCGCACCGCACCGTCCAACGACACCACCTCGACCTCGCCCGCCCAGCCGAGCTTGTCGAAATCCAGTCCGGGAGCGCACTTCACGACAAGATCGCGACCGGCATACGCCTCCAGCAGATCCGGCAGCGGAGGTTGCAGCTTCGCCGGATCATGCGTGCGCTTACCGTCCGCCCGCCGCGCCGGATCCGCGATGACCACCTCGGCATTACTGCTCGGCGCCAGCGCGTCCGCCTTGACCAGCACCACATTTCGCGCGTTTCGGGGACGCTGCGCAACAGCGTTCGAACCCACCACGGCGGCCCGCACGGATGCGCCCGTCCCCGAGATCACGCTCCCGCCGACGACGCGCGCACCGGAGCCGGCGTCTGCGGCGAGCAGTCCTTCCGCGCCGGAGTTCGAACCGGCGGCCGGCAGTCCACCCCCGCCGGAATCCGAACCGGCGGGGAGATCATCTCGGACGCCGGAATCCGAGTCGGCGGAGGGGAGAGCTCCTGCGTCGGAATCCGCGGCCGAGGGCACTCCCGCGCCGGGGTTCCGGTATGGATTCGCAAGCGCCGCAGCGAGATTGTGGGCGGCCATGGCGAGGCGCACCTCATCGAGGTCGCTACCGATGACGGCGGGGCAGACGCGGGCGAGTTCAGCCAATTCCGCGCCGATCGAGCAAGTCACGTCGTGGACGGTGCGGCCGGCCAGGCGGGCGGCGCGATGGCGGGCCACCGCGGTGGGGGTGGCCTGCTGGAGGGCGTCGTCGGTGAAGAGCCACTCCCCCGACTCGGGGAGTTTGGCGGTGGCGCGGCGGCGCAGGCGGATGGTTTCGACCAGGACGGCGGCGCGGTCGCCGTGGGTGCGGCGGAGCTGTTCGAGGTCGCGCAGCAGCGACTTCGGGGTGAGGTCGAGGCGGTCGGCCCCGGTCAGCGCAGCCAGGCCGGCCGCGCTGCCGAGATAGGCGACATCGTCGCGAGTGAAGGCGTAGCCCAAGGGATTTCGCCGGCGCCGGTTACTTGGCGGAGGCGCCGGGCTTCACGCCGGTGATCATGACGTTGTAGAAGAACTGGCGGGGGACGATGTGGCGGAGCACCTTCTCGTCCAGCTTGGACAGGCCCAGCCAGGCCTTGTACTGGGCCATGCGGTAGCGCCAGGTGAGCTTGGACTCCGGCACGGCCGCCTCGAAGGTGCGGACCGGCCAGCCCCACAGGGCGGCGGCGAATTCCTCGGTCTTGGCCAGCACGTCGACCGCGCCGGCGCTGGTCGCCATGCGCTCCAGGTCGGAGGGGTCGAAGGTGTGCAGGTCGACGACGGCCTCGAGGGCGGCCGCGCGGGAGGACTCGTCCAGTTCGGCCTGCGGGCGGCGCCAGTCGCTCAGGAACGGGAGCTTGGTGACCTCGGTGGTGATCTTCCAGGTGACCTGGCCGAGCTTGCGGGCGTAGAAGTTGCCGATGGTGGTCGGCTCGCCGGCGAAGACGAAACGGCCGCCGGGCTTGAGCACGCGCAGGCATTCCTTGAGGGCCAGTTCCACATCCGGGATGTGGTGCAGCACGGCGTGGCCGACGACCAGGTCGAAGGTGTCGTCCTCGTAGGGGATGGTCTCGGCGTCGGCGACGCGGCCGTCGACGTCCAGGCCGAGGTTCTGGCCATTGCGGGTGGCGACCTTGACCATGCCCGGGGACAGGTCGGTCACCGAACCGGACTTGGCCACCCCGCCCTGCATGAGGTTCAGCAGGAAGAAGCCGGTGCCGCAACCGAGTTCGAGGGCCCGCTCGTAGGGCAGCGGCGCGTCGGGGACCACGGCGTCGAAACGGCCGCGCGCGTATTCGATGCAGCGCTCGTCATAGGAGATGGACCACTTCTCGTCGTAGGTCTCCGCCTCCCAGTCGTGGTAGAGGACCTGCGCGAGCTTGTTATCGGAATACGCGGCCTGGACCTCCGCCTCGGTGGCGTGCGGGTTCGGCGCGGGGTCTTCAGGACGAGCAGTCATAACAGGGCAGCCTAATGAACGCCCCGGTGAGCCCGTGTATCGGCCCGGTTATCCGCGCGTGAATCGGGCCGACCCGGGCCCGTCCAGCAAATAGGAACGTGTTCCAACCTGCTGATCCGCGCTGCCGAACAGCCCGGCCCACTCCTTGCGCGCCCGGTCGTGCCCGTGCGTGCCCGCCTCGAACACCCGCTTGGCGGCGCCCAATGCGAGGCCCGGCGCGCCCTGGAACTGCCCGGCCCACCGCAGCGCCGCGGCGAACACATCGTCGGGCGCCACGACCTCGTCGACCAGGCCGATCTTCTCGGCTTCCTCCGGATCCACGAACCGCCCGCTGTAAACCAGATCCTTGGCCTTGGACGGCCCGACCAGCAGGCTCAGCCGCCGGATCCCCGCCAGCGGAATCAGCCCCGCCTTGATCTGCGGCAGCCCGAGCTTGACGTTGTCCCCGATGATCCGCCGGTCCGCGGCCAGGGCCAGCTCCAGCCCGGCACCCAGCGCATACCCGCTGATCGCCGCCACCGTCGGCTGCGGCAACCGGGCCAGGCAACTCAACGCGGCCTGAAAATCGGCGACGACCGCCTCCGCCTGCTCGGGCGTGAACCTCGCCAGCTCGGCCATCTCGTCGCCGGCCGAGAACACCCGCTCATCCCCGTACACGATGACCGCCGAAACCCCGGCATCCCCCGCGATCTCCGCCGCGGCGGCGGAAACCTCCAGCGCCACCTGCAGATCGATCAGATTCATCGGCGGGCGGGCGATCCGGAGAACGGCAACGCCCTCCGCCACACCCCGGTCCACGGTCACAAACTCGGCCACAGCCGACACCCTACTGCCGCGCCGCGGCCCGATCCGCGCCGCCTGCGCCCCGGGGCATGCGCCGAGCGGCTTGCGCCGCGGCGGTCACGCACCATCACGTGCATGTCAGCCTCCTTTCAGCAAACTCTTATGGCGCGCGATCAGAATCGGAGCGGCGCACAAGTCGTGCAGCGAAGAGGAAGGTATATGTGATGCGAGGTCTGGCCATGGCAGCCGTATCGACGATCGCCGTGCTGACCGGCCAGCTCGGAACCGGCACCGCCGCCACGGCCGCGGCGCAGGACACCGGGTCATTGGATCGGCTGGTCGCCCTGCTGGCCGAGCGGCTGGAGACCGCCGACACCGTCGCGGCCGTGAAATGGGCGGCCGCCGAACGCGAGGGCACCCGGCCCGTCATCGACGATCCCGCCCGCGAGGCCGTCATCTACGACGCGATGGCGCGACTGGGCGCCCAGCGGGACCTGCCCGACGCCTGGGTCCGGCAGGTCTTCCAAGGCCAGATCGAGGCCAACAAGCTGGTGCAGCGAGGTCTGGTCACGCTGTGGAGCAACGGTGTGGCATCCGCGCCCGCCCCCACCGTGGACCTCACCGCCGTACGCCCGGTGATCGACCGGGTCAATGGCGAGATCATCGACGAATTGGCCGGTAAGCGAGCCGAATTGGACGCTCCGGACTGCGCGGCGCGGCTGGCGGGCAGCGTGCTGGACACCGTGAGCGAACGGCACAGCGACCCGCTGCATCAGGCGGCGCTGGTGCGCGCGGCCGCCCCGCTCTGCGAGCGGTGAGCCGGGCGCACGGCCTTCGCCGGGACTACTCCGGGCGCTGCGAACCGCGCAGGCGGGTGTTGTCGGGGAGGTCGGCGAAGTAGCGGTCGGCGTGGGGGAAGGCCAGGGCGGCCTTGGGGGCGGTGGGGTCGTAGACCGGCATGATGGGGGTGATGGCGGGGCTGGCCGCGAGAATGGCGGCGGTGGAGGGGAATTCGGCGAGGGCCACCAGTTGGGTCCAGGTGGGCGGGAGGAGGACGTCGAGGCCGTTCTTCCAGCGGGTGATGGCTTCGGCGGGGGTGCACCAGGTGACGACCTCGGCCTCGGAGGTGGCGTCGTCGGCGTGCTGCCCTTCCGGGAGGACGGCCACGAAGAAGCGGGTGTCGTAGCGACGGGGTTCGACCTCGGGGGTGATCCAGTTGTCCCAGGGGCGGAGCAGGTCGGCGCGCAGGACGAGGTTCTCCTGCGTGAGGAAATCGGCGAAGGTGAGATCGCGGCGTTCCAGGCGGGCGCGGGCCGCGGCGTAGACGCTGGTATCGGAGACGACGGTGTCGGCGGTGGGGCCGGCGAGCAGGACGCCGCATTCCTCGAAGGTCTCGCGGACGGCGGCGCAGACCAGGGCCTGGGCGCGAGGGGCGTCGGTGCCGAAACGCTCGGCCCACCAGGCGGGTTCGGGCCCGGCCCAGTCGAGGTGGGCGGAGGCGTCGGAGGGGTCCACGCCGCCGCCGGGGAAGACCGTCATGCCCGCGGCGAAGGCCATGGCGCTCACGCGACGCTGCAGGAACACCTCGGGGCCGCGTGCGCCGTCGCGCACCAGCATCACGGTGGACGCGTCCTTGACGGGCGCGGCGGGCTGAGAGTCGGTCGGGGCTACGGTCTCACTCACACTCCGCACCCTAACGGTTGCTAGGTCACCGCGACAGAACCTGGTTCGGTTCCGGGGCTCAGTCGGTGAGGTGGACCGAGCCGGTGCGCGGCTCGATGGTGAAGGCGCCGGACGGGTCGCCGCGATGTGATCGGGTGCCGGTGAGCATGCCGGTGCGATAGTCCTGCACCTGGCTGAACACATCGCCGCTGCCCGCATCGGCCCAGGTCACCAGGAACACACCGGTTTCCAGATGCTCGATGGCGACCGGCGCCACGGTCCTGCGGCCGCTGTCGGCGGCGACGTAGGTCAGCGTGCGGCCGTCCCCGGCGAAGGTCACGGTGCCACCGGAACCACTGTCGTAGCGCAATTGCACGGTCTTGCCGTGCAGATCCGACGGCACCGCGGCGGGGCCCAGCCCCTCGGCGGATTGGATCGCCGAAACCTTTTGCGGCGCCGGTGGATCGGCGACGCACCCGGCTGCGGCGAACGCGATGGCCACGAGCGCCACCGCAGCGATGGTCCGGCCCACTCCTGCTCCCTCCGTCCGCGGCGGCCCCACCCGTGCCACCGCCCCGCGCCGAGCGTTCGCCGAGAATTGGCTACGCAGCGGCGATCGACTCGGCAGACCAGTTCACAGCGAATCCGGTCATGTTGCGGACAGTTTGCCCGTTGTGGGAGGGGGATGCAATGGCAGCGCGCCGGGATATCCGGTGGCAGGCCGGTGAATTCCGCGCGGCCGGACCGCGCACCGGATTCAGCGGGTCCGGTGCCGCCCGAAACGCTGGCTGCGCCGGGCGAAGTAGCGGCCGTCGATGCGATCGAGGGTGATGGACTGCCGGAAGGCCTCGCTCAGGTTCTCGGCGGTGAGCACATCCTCGAGCAGGCCCTGCGCCACCACCGCACCCTCATTGAGCAGCATGCCGTGGGTGAAGCCCTGCGGGATCTCCTCCACGTGATGGGTCACCAGCACCGTCGCGGGCGCGTCCGGATCGGCGGCCAGATCGCCGAGGCGCTCCACCAGTTCCTCGCGCCCGCCCAGATCCAGTCCGGCGGCGGGCTCGTCGAGCAGCAGCAGTTCGGGATCGGTCATGAGCGCGCGGGCGATCAGCACCCGCTTGCGCTCGCCCTCCGACAGCGTCCCGTAGGCGCGATCGGAAAGGTGTTCCGCGCCCAGGCTTTCCAGGATGTCCACGGCCCGGTCGGTATCGACCTCGTCATAGCGTTCCCGCCAGCGGCCCATGACCGCGTACCCGGCCGACACCACCAGATCGCCCACCTTCTCGTCGCGCGGCACGCGACTGGCGACGGCGGCGGAGGACAGGCCGATGCGCGGGCGTAGCTCGTTCACATCGACGCGGCCGAGGGTCTCGCCCAGCAGATTGGCGCTGCCCGAGGTCGGGTACATCTCGGCCGCCGCCATCCGCAGCAGCGATGTCTTCCCGGCGCCGTTGGGGCCGAGCACAACCCAGCGTTCGTCGAGCTCCACCTGCCAGGTGACAGGTCCTACGAGCGTATGGCCCGAGCGTCGGACGGTGACATCGTTGAAATCGATGAGCAGATCGGGATCCGGTTGTGGCACGGGGTCCATCTTTGCCCACCGCCCTGGACGATCGTCAACGTGGTGCGAAATATCTGTGCGTGTCATCGCCTCCGATGGGGTCCCGACGTGAATTCGTCAGCCGGACCGTCGAATTCCAAGGGGGTGGTTAGCTCCGTCCGATCGCCGCGAGCGCGCGCGTCGGCGCTCGTCGACCGGAACATGCGCGCGAACAGCAGTGCGGCCGGAACCGAGAGCACCACCCAGAGGATGAGAATCAACAGCAGTGTCGTCATTTCCGTTGGTTTCCTTTCAGGAAACTCGTGCACCGATCATTGCCCTCTGATCCGGGGAAGTCGAGCGGGCGTGCACATATATGCCAGCACGCCGACCATCCGGTTCGCAGCTGGGACACGCGACATTCACCAATCGTTCGAATGCCCCGGCCACCACGGTCAGTACCGGAACCGATACCCGGGCCGCGCCGAGCTGAAACCCGCCGGGCCACACGGCGCGGCGAGCCGCTCAGGGCACCGCGATCACGGTCGTCGACCCGGGCGCCACTTCGGTGAACCCGGCGTCACGCACCGCGACCGCGGTCCGGTCGGCCTCCCGGCGCAGCAAATGCCGCCAGCGCTCCGGGTCGGCCTCGGCGACGGTGCATCGGTAACCGCGCGCCGCCCAGGCATACGCCCGCTGCACCGGCATGGCGCCGGCCAGCAGCATGCTCGCATGCCCGACCTGCGCGGCGGCCTTACCTACCGTCATACCCAGATCCGCGTTCACCCATAGCACCGGATACGTGTCATCGATCTCCCCGGGCTCATCGACGGGTAGTTCGGTGCCGCCGATCTGGAGGCGTTTGATGCGCGGGTCGATGTCGCCGACCGGGCCGGGCACGAGCGCCCGCGCCTGCGCGCCCTCGAATTCGGCTGTCACGCCGTCCACTTCCTGCGCGGCCAGCCAGTGCGCGCCGCGGGCCCGCCGCGCCACCTTGCGAATCCGGGAGCGCTTCCAGCCCAGGTAGCGCTCCTCCCACTCGCCGTCGGGGCCGACCCGCTCGTCGAGGCACAGCGCCACCACCGCCGAGGCCGCCGCCGCGAGCAGCGCGCTGCGCCCGGGCGGATCGTTCTTCGGGATGTGCAGCACCATCTGCATGGCCTGCACCAGCGCCGGATCCGCCGGATCTCCCCCGCCGCCGTACCCGCGCGCCAGCTCGGCGTGCCTGACCGCGAATCCGGCGTCCACGGTGGACTCGATGCTGGACACCCGCACTCCTTCCGCGGGCCGCCTATCGGCCGCGGCCCCGCACGACATCACCTGCGGGCCAGCCTAGCGACCCGGCGAAAGCCGCTGCCGCAGCGCACTCTCGGTGCGGCAACCGGCATCGGCCGCCCGCATTCCCGCCCGGCTACCGGACGGTGAGGTTCAGCGTGAAGGTCTGCACGGGCGGCACGTCCTTTTCCCAGGGTCGGCCGTAGTTCAGCACGAGCCGGGTCGTGCCCGGGTTGATGCCGATGAACCACCAGGTGGTCTCGCCGCCCTGACCGGGCTTGGGCCCGCCGTCGCTGGTGTCCTGTTCGAAGACCGGCTCACCGTTCTGCTTGACGATGTTCTGGTCCAATTCCCCCAGTTGCCAGGAGGATCCGGTGCTGGGATTGGCCTTCAGCTCCACCTTGATCGCCTGGCCGACCACCAGCGTGCGGGCCTGGTTGTTCTCGTCCTCGTCCACGTCGATGGTCTCCGCGGCGCCGGCCGAGGTGGTCGTCGGCTGCACCGTGTTCGGATTCTCGTTGTCCCCGCACCCGGTCAGCGCCAGGCCGAGCAGCAGCACCGCCAGTGATGTACGCACCCGCACGAACAGCCTCCCATCGTCATGACCGGATCTCCTCCGGCCACGCTACCGACGGAAAGGCTCCGAACGGGCCAGGCGAATCGGACGAGTCGCACCGCCTGTCATCCCGGCGTGCGCTCGGCCGGGATCCGCCGCGGCTCGTGGATTCCGGCCAAAAGCGCGCCGGTATGGCGAAACGGCTTCGGCTTCGGGCGCTCAGCGGCCGAGCGGGACTCGCCGCACGCCGCCGTCCAGAGCGTCGGCCGCCTCGACCTCGTCGCGGGTCACGCCGAGGATGAACAGGATCGCGTCCAGGTACGGGTGCGAGAGCGCGGCATCGGCGACCT
Source organism: Nocardia sp. IFM 10818 (assembly GCF_054655275.1). Lineage (NCBI taxonomy): Bacteria > Bacillati > Actinomycetota > Actinomycetes > Mycobacteriales > Nocardiaceae > Nocardia > Nocardia sp. IFM 10818. The sequence goes on along the minus strand of NZ_BAAHJH010000001.1, from coordinate 2,263,902 downwards.
CGCGCAGCGCGGGCTTGGCATTGAAGGCGATGCCCAGGCCCGCGGCATTGAGCATGTCGATGTCGTTGGCGCCGTCGCCGACCGCGACGGTCTGCTCCATCGGCACCCCGGTCTCGGCGGCGAAGCGGCGCAGCATGACGGCCTTGGCGGCGCGGTCCACGATTTCGCCGACCACCTTGCCGGTGAGCTTGCCATTGACGATCTCGAGCGTATTGGCCTGGACGAAGTCCAATTCCAGTTCGTGCGCGAGCGGTTCGATGACCTGGCGGAAGCCGCCGGACACCACGCCGCAGCGGAAGCCCAGCCGGCGCAGGGTGCGAATGGTGGTGCGCGCGCCCGGGGTCAGCTCGATGCGATCGGCGACCTCGTCGATGACCGAGGCGTCCAGCCCGGCCAGCGTGGCCACCCGCTGCCGCAGCGATTCGGCGAAGTCCAGCTCACCGCGCATGGCGGCCTCGGTGACCTTGCGGACCTCGTCCTCGACGCCGGCGTGCGCGGCCAGCATTTCGATGACCTCGCCCTGGATGAGGGTGGAGTCCACGTCGAACACGATGAGCCGCTTGGCCCGTCGCGCCAGGCCCGCCCGCTCGACGGCGATATCGACGCTCTCCTTGGCGGCGACCACGGACAGCGTGGTGCGCAGCGTGGTCTCGGTATCGGCGTCGCCGGAGGGCACGGTGACCCCGAGTTCCAGACCGGTCACCGGATAGTCGGCGATGCCGCGAATGGAGTCGATGTTCACGCCCTGCTCGGCCAGCTTGCGCGAAATCGCGCTGAACGCCCGGGCGGTCACCGGGCTGCCCAGCACCACCACGGCATGGGTGGAAAGCTTCGCGCCGGTCACGGAATTGGGGCCGATCTCCACATCGACATTCATGCCGATGCTGGCCATGGCGTCCTCGAGCTGATCCTGCAGATCCTCGGGATCGGTGTGACAGGAGACCAGCACGCCCAGGGTGAGGCGGCCGCGGATGACGACCTGTTCGACATCGAGCAGGCTGACGCCATTGTGCGATAACGCCGCGAGCAGTACCGACGTCACGCCCGGCTTGTCGGGTCCGGTGACCGTGACCAGAACCGTCGTGTCAGACGTGCTCAATCGAAACTCCCGTTCTCGCGACTGCGCCACCTGCGTTCAGCGGCGGACTCATTCTGTCAGGTGTTAGTCGAACGACCCGCGTCGCCCGTTATCCGGGTGGCGGGTGTCACCTCGCCCCGAGAGTGAAAATGCGCCGACCGGGAACTGGTGGCGGGGCCTTCTCGCGAAACGCCGCCACCAGTTCCCGGTGATCTTGGTGCGAACGCGAACGCGGCGCCCGTCTTTCGACGGACGCCGCGTGGCTGTGGTTCGGGATTACTTCCCGATCTTCTCCAGCTCGTGCACGGTGTGGGACTTGGAGCCCCAGCCGACATGGGCCTCGGCGCGCATGCGCTCGACCATGTGCGGGTAGTGCAGCTCGAACGCGGGGCGCTCGGAGCGGATGCGCGGCAACTCGTAGAAGTTGTGCCGCGGCGGCGGGCAGGAGGTGGCCCACTCCAGGGAGTTGCCGTAGCCCCACGGATCGTCCACGGTCACGACCTCGCCGTAGCGGTAGGACTTGAAGACGTTCCAGATGAACGGCAGCATCGACGCGCCCAGGATGAAGGCGCCGATGGTGGAGACCGTGTTCAGGCCGGTGAAGCCGTCGCTGTCCAGGTAGTCGGCGTAGCGACGCGGCATGCCCTCGTTACCCAGCCAGTGCTGCACCAGGAACGTGGTGTGGAAGCCCACGAAGGTGGCCCAGAAGTGCCACTTGCCCATGCGCTCGTCCATCATGCGGCCGGTCATCTTGGGGAACCAGAAGTAGATGCCCGCGAAGGTGGCGAACACGATGGTGCCGAAGAGCACGTAGTGGAAGTGCGCGACCACGAAGTAGGTATCCGACACGTGGAAGTCGATCGGCGGGGAGGCCAGCACGACACCGGACAGACCACCGAAGAGGAAGGTCACCAGGAAGCCGATGGAGAACAGCATCGGGGTCTCGAAGGTCAGCTGGCCGCGCCACATGGTGCCGATCCAGTTGAAGAACTTCACGCCGGTCGGGACCGCGATGAGGAAGGTCATGAACGAGAAGAACGGCAGCAGCACCGCGCCGGTGGCGTACATGTGGTGCGCCCACACCGCGATGGACAGCGCCGCGATGCCGAGCGTCGCGTAGACCAGGGTGGTGTAACCGAAGATCGGCTTGCGGCTGAAGACCGGGTAGATCTCCGAGACGATGCCGAAGAACGGCAGCGCGATGATGTACACCTCGGGATGCCCGAAGAACCAGAACAGGTGCTGGTAGAGCAGCACACCGCCGGAGGCCGGGTCGTAGATGTGACCACCCAGGTGGCGGTCATAGGCCAGCGCCATCAGCGCGGCGGTCAGCAGCGGGAAGGCCAGCAGCACCAGCACCGAGGTCACCAGGATGTTCCAGGTGAAGATCGGCATGCGGAACAGCGTCATGCCGGGGCAGCGCAGGCAGACCACGGTGGTGATCATGTTGACGCCGCCGAGGATGGTGCCCAGACCGGACACGGCCAGACCCAGGATCCACAGGTCGGCGCCCACGCCGGGCGAGTGCACGATGTCCGACAGCGGGGTGTAGGCGGTCCAGCCGAAGTCGGCCGCGCCGCCCGGGGTGATGAAGCCCGCGGTGGCCATCGAGCCGCCGAACAGGTACAGCCAGTAGCTGAACGCGTTCAGACGCGGGAACGCCACGTCGGGCGCGCCGATCTGCAGCGGCAGGATGATGTTGGCGAAGCCGAACACGATCGCGGTCGCATAGAACAGCAGCATGATCGTGCCGTGCATGGTGAACAGCTGGTTGAACTGCTCGGGCGAGAGGAACTGCATGCCCGGCCGGGCCAGCTCGGCGCGCATGAGCAGCGCCATCAGGCCGCCGACGAGGAAGAAGGACATGGCCGTCACGAGGTACATGACGCCGAGGACCTTCGGGTCCGTGGTGGTGACCATCTTGTAGATGAACGAACCCTTGGGACCCGTCCGTTGCGGGTATGGCCGAGCCGCTTCCACTTCACGGACTGGGCGTGGCTCTACGGCAGTCACTGAACCTCCTGACAGGTACCTTCTGGTCGTTCGTCGCGGGTGCTACCGGCGTCCGGATTCGTGCACAGACGAACGACGGGCGGCATGCGCTGTCATGGATCGTAAACCGTGCTGCCCCACCGGTCGCCAGGTGGTCCTACTCTGTGTCGTAATTGGGCGGCGGGGCGAGCGGTGAGTACGCTGCCAGCCATGCCGGTGCGCGAGTCCGCTTCCACCCGAAACACGTTCGCCTCCCCAGCTGCCCCCGCGCGACGTTTGCGCACCTGGGGGGTGGTTCTCGCGGCGGCCGCGGTACTACCGGGGCTACTCGCCGGATGCTCCGGATCCGATGATGACGCGATGAGCTCGATTGTGCGCACCACCACCAATATCGCCGGAGCCGGTGTGGTGGGTCTGGAACGCGACACCGCGAAGGCGTGCGCGCTGCCGAGTTCGCCCGATTCCTCGTCGGGGACGCGCACCATCAACAGCGCGGCGGGGACCGCCGAGGTGCCCGCCGATCCCAAGCGCATCGTGGTGCTGTCCACCGCGGCCCTCGACGCCACCTGCGCGCTCGGGCTGTGGGAGCGAGTGGTCGGCGCGGCAACGGTTTCCGGGCCGACGCCGCAGCCGTCGTATCTGGGGTACGGGATCTCCGAGATTCCCGATGTGGGCTCGGTCGGGCAGCCCGATCCGGCGAAAGTCGCTGCGTTGAAACCGGATGTGATCCTCGGGACGGCGGCCGACGGGGCGCAGTACCGGGCCATGCGCGAGATCGCGCCGACGGTGCTGGTCGGCGACGACTTCGGCTGGCAGGCCGAGTTCACCTCGTTCGCCGAGGCGCTGGGCCGCAAGACGGCGGCGGCCACGGTGCTCGAGGACTATCGGACCGTGGCCACCGATACCGGGAATGCGGTCGCGGCGAATCTGACCCAGGCGTCGGTGCTGCGCTTCGAGCGCGACGATATCCAGATGCAGGGGCTCGACAGCTTCGCCGGGCAGGTGCTCACCGATGCCGGCGTGCAGCGGCCCGGACCGCAGCGGGTCGTCTCCTACGATGTGGGCGCGGATCTGAGCGCGCAGCAGACCCGGGACCGGATCGAGGGCGATATCGCCTATGTCATGTTCGACGGGCCGGACGGGCTGGAGTTCGGCAAGAAGACCATGAGCGGCGATGACTGGAAAGAGCTCAGCGTGTCCGGCGACAAGCGGGTGTTCGCGGTCGAGGACAGCATCTGGCACGGTTCCGGGGTCATCGCCGCTCGAGCATTGCTGGACGATATCCGCAAGACGCTCAACGGATATGTGACCGACTGAGCGAAATCAGCCCTGCAGGTAGAGATTCCAGGTGCCGTCGACCGCTTCGCGGCACTGGTAGTTGGTCCAGTCCGGGTGGGCCGGACCATTGGCGCCGTCGGCCTCGCAGGCGGCCAGGGTGCCGTAGTTGCCGTAGTAGACCTCATCGGCGTTGGCGATGGCCGAGCCCGACGCGACGACGCCCAGCGCCAGCGCACCTGCCGCGAGTACAGTCTTGAACTTCATGTGCCGCAAAACCTTTCGTAGCGGTGGCCCGGGCGGCCACCGCTACGAATTCATCATGCGGACCGTGAAGGATTCGTGATCGTGCGCCGGCGCATGGAAAAGGGGTCGCAGGGGCTTCCCCGGCAACCCCCTTACCCAGGGCGGACTAGAACTCCCAGTCTTCATCCTCGGTGTTCACGGCCTTGCCGATCACGTAGCTCGAGCCCGAGCCGGAGAAGAAGTCGTGGTTCTCATCGGCATTGGGCGACAGCGCCGACAGGATCGCCGGGTTCACATCGCACTCGTCCTTGGGGAACAGGCCCTCGTAGCCGAGGTTCATCAGCGCCTTGTTGGCGTTGTAGCGCAGGAACTTCTTGACGTCCTCGGTGAGGCCGACCTCGTCGTAGAGATCCTGGGTGTACTCGACCTCGTTCTCGTACAGCTCGAACAGCAGCTCGAAGGTGTAGGACTTGAGCTCGTCGCGCTCGGCCTGGGAGACCAGCTCCAGGCCCTTCTGGAACTTGTAGCCGATGTAGTAGCCGTGCACGGCCTCGTCGCGAATGATCAGGCGGATCATATCGGCGGTATTGGTGAGCTTGGCCCGCGAGGACCAGTGCATCGGCAGGTAGAAGCCGGAGTAGAACAGGAAGGACTCCAGCAGGGTGGAGGCCACCTTGCGCTTGAGCGGATCCTCGCCGTTGTAGTACTCCAGCACGATCTCGGCCTTGCGCTGCAGGTTCCGGTTCTCCTCGGACCAGCGGAAGGCCTCGTCGATCTCCTTGGAGGAGCACAGCGTGGAGAAGATCTGGCTGTAGCTCTTGGCGTGCACCGACTCCATGAAGGCGATGTTCGTCAGCACCGCCTCCTCGTGCGGGGTCAGCGCGTCCGGGATGAGGCTGACCGCGCCGACCGTGCCCTGGATGGTGTCCAGCAGGGTGAGGCCGGTGAAGACCCGCATGGTCAGCTGCTTCTCATTGGGAGTCAGCGTGGCCCAGGACGGGATGTCATTGGAGACCGGAACCTTTTCCGGCAACCAGAAGTTGCCCGTGAGCCGATCCCAGACCTCCGAGTCCTTCTCGTCCTGCACGCGGTTCCAGTTGATCGCGCTCACTCGATCGATCAGCTTCACACCCGCTCACTCACCCTTCTCAGCTCACCGTGACCATGCGGAATTCCTTGCCCTGAACACTACTACTTGTGGACGACATACTCATGTAGCACAAGACCTTGTGTCGAGGTGTTGTCCTGGGAGAATGCCGGACAGGGTGCGGCAGGGCACTGCACCGACCGGAAATCTACAGCGGTGCAATCGGTCACAGCAGGTGGGGGCGGGTATCGAAACCGCCCCCGGCAGCGGTTGCCGATCAGATGCCGAGCACCAGTTTCGCGGTGGTGAAGTAGATGATCAGACCGGTCGCGTCGACCAGCGTGGTCACCATCGGGGCCGAGATGACCGCCGGATCGATGCGCAGCTTCTTGGCCAGCAGCGGCATGGTGCCGCCGATGGTGGCCGCCCAGCCGCAGATGAGCACCAGCGTAATGCCCACCACCACAGCGATTTTCGCGCCCACGAAGAGCGCGCCGATCACCATGCCGACCACCGCGAGCATGCCGCCGAGCACCAGTCCGACCCGGCATTCGCGCCAGATCACCTTGAACAGATCCGAGACGCGGACCTCGCCGACCGCCAGCGCGCGCACGCACGAGGTCGCCGCCTGCGCACCGGCATTGCCGCCCGCGCCGATGAGCAGCGGGATGAACAGCGCCAGCTGCGCCACCTGCTCGAGGGTGCCGGAGAAGAAGTCGGTGACGCTCACCGTCAGCGTCGCGGCCAGCAGCAACAGCATCAGCCACAGGGCGCGGTAGCGGGCCAGCTGGAACACCGTGGCGGCCATGTAGTGGCCCTCCCACGGCGCGGCGCCGGCCTGGCGGGCGACGTCCTCGGAGTCGGCGGCCTCGATGACCTCGACGGCGTCGTCGATGGTGAGCAGGCCGACCAGGCGGTCCTCGCTGTCCACCACCGGCAGGTTGATGAGGTTCGCGCCCTGCATGAGGCGGGCGGCCTTCTCCGCGGAATCGGTGGCGCGGACGAAGACCGGCTCGGATTCGACCAGATCGGCGATCATGGCGTCGGGGGAGCTGAGCACCAGCTCGCGCAGTTCCACGATGCCGATCAGGCGGCGGCCGGCGTCCACCACCGGCAGGGTGTAGACGGTCTCGGCGTTCGCGCCCTCGGTGCGCACCATGTGCAGCGCCTGCGCGACGGGCAGATTACGCGGCAGCGCAACGACTTCCGGCGTCATGTAGAGGCCGACGGAACCCTCCGGGTAGCCCAGCAAGGCCGCGGTCATGCGGCGTTCGCGCGGGCTCAGCCCGGCCAGGACCTTCTTGGCGACCTTGGCGGGGGCTTCGCGCAGCATGCGGGCGCGGTCGTCGGGATCCATCTCCTCGACGAGCTCGCGGAAGGCGTGATCGCGCAGGCCGGTGAGGATCTGCTGCTGGTCGACCGGTTCCAGCTCCTCGAAGACGTCGAGGGCGCGGTCCTTGTCGAGCAGGCGGAAGGCCAGGCCCGCGGAGACGGCGTCCATGCGCGAGATCTCGTCGGCGATGACGTGCGGCGGATGATTGTCCAGCCACTCCAGGGTGGCGGCCACGTGATGGCCGCCGGCGATATCGCGCAGCGAATCACCCTCGGAGCACAGCGTGCCGCGGCCGGTGGCGCGCGACTGGAGCTCCTCGGGCAGGCTGTTTTCGGGCAGCGTCGGAAGGACGGCGGGCAGCGTCGAAACGACGGGCAGATCGGTCTGCGTCATGGCGGAACCTCGGCCGGAACGGCGAGTCGTGGGTGAGCGGATGGATACACCGAGTCACACCGCGAGGCACCGACCCTTACCGCCGGTAAAGGAACTATCGGCAGATGGAGGGGGCGGCGCCGCGCGGCCTTCGACTGGGGGGTTCGCTACGCATGCAACCCACCTCCTCGAAGCCGTCGTGCACCATGTACGTCACCCGCCACCGGCGGGTGGGCCGCCCCGGGTGGACACGAATTCACCCGGCGACGACGCAAAAAGCATCCTCGTGCAGGATACCGGCCGACACCAAATCACGCCCGGCGCGGTGCGCGACACACCGATGTGGAGGGTGCGACACACCGACCGGGCAGCAAGATCGGAAACGTGGCTCGACCCGGCCGGTATTCCCGTGAGAGGGTCGGGCACACGGCTTCCGCGCGCACTGGGCGCACGGCCCCCGCGCACTCGTCGCGGCACCGCGGACAGCGGTCCGGTCCGCCGGGATAATTTTCCGATAATTTCGAGGTCATACGCCGTCGCGAGCCATTGGGCGCTCGACCAGCATGGCTTAGTCTCTGCCTCTGTGCGTGTTTTGGTACTGGAGGACGATCAGCAACTCAGTCGTGAGGTGACCGACGGGCTGCGCTCGGCCGGTTTCGCGGTGGATCATGCCTGCGATATCGCCGACGCCGATTTCAAGATCGCCATCAACCGGTACGACTGCCTGGTGGTCGATCGCGGGCTGCCCGACGGCGACGGGCTGGACCTCGTCGCGAGCACCCGCAGCGCCGGGCACACCGTGCCCGCGCTCATGCTGACCGGGCGCGACGGGCTCGACGACCGGCTGGCCGGATTCGAGCACGGGGCCGACGACTACCTCACCAAACCCTTCGCGCTGCCCGAGCTGGTGATGCGGGTGCGGGCGCTGTGCCGGCGCCGCGAACAGCCCACCGCGTCGCGAATCACACTGGGCGACATCGAGATCGACCTCATGCGGCGGCGGGTGTCGCGCGGCGGCATCATGCTGACCCTCACCCCCAAGGAATTCGCCGTGCTGGAATTGATGGCCACGCGCCGCGGCAGCGTGGTCACGCGCACCGATCTCATCGAATGCTGCTGGGACGAAATGGCCGAGCCCGCCTCGAATGTGGTGGACGCCGTCGTGGCGAAGCTGCGGCGCAAGCTCGGTGAGCCCTGCGTGATCGAAACCGTGCGCGGCACCGGGTTTCTCATCTCCGGCGAGGCGGCATGAGCGCGCACCGCTCCCCCGCCGTCGCCCGGCTGCGCCGGGCCCGATGGATGATGACCGGGCTGGTCACCGTCATCACCGCGGCCACGGTGCTGATATTCGGATTCGTCGCGGCCTCCGTCGATTCCCGGTTCCGCACCGCCGATTCCGATCTGCTGGCGCAGAAGGTGTCCTCCGGGCTGGCGCGCGCCATCCAGTACGACCAGGAAACCAAGAGCCTGGACCTGTCCCAGGTCGTCGACGACGAGCTCGCCATGGGCACGGCCGGGGTGATCGTGGCGGTGCGCGGGCCGGGTGAGCCGTGGAAGCAGGCGCACACCTACGAGCGCTCGAAAATGCCCAGCGACAGCGAGATCTCGACGCTGGCGACGCAGACCGAGGATCATTCCGACGGCACCATCTACACCGAGACGGTGTTCACCACCACCGATATCACCGGGCGCGAGGTGCGCGTGGTGGGAACGCCGGTGTACTGGTCGGACTGGGACAATATCGTCGTCATCCTGGCCAGCAGCGAGGCCGTCTCCGATGCCGGCGCGCATCGAATGCTGGTGCTGTGGCTGGCGATCGGCGGTTTCGCGCTCGTCGCGGTGGCCACCGCCGCCGCGTATCTGCTCTCCGGCCGCAGCCAGCGCGAGGCGCTGCGCATGCTCGACGAGCACGAGCAGTTCCTCGGCGATGCCGCGCACGAATTGCGCACGCCGCTCACCACTTTGAAGCTGCTCACCGAATCGCGGCCGAAACCCGAGGAGGTGCAGCAGACCCTCGCCGAGGCCCGCCGCCTCGCCGACCGCATGGCCCGTCTCGTCACCGGCCTGCTCGCCCGCGCCCGCATGCAATCGGGCATCGCCGAACCCGAGCGCACCATGCTGCGCCTGGACCAGCTCGCCGAAGCCGTCACCGAGGAGGCCGCCGATCCGCGGCTCATCGTCACCGCGCACCCGTCGGTGGTCGTCGGCGATCCGGCGCTGCTCAGCCTCGCCATCCGGAACATGCTGGAGAACGGTCTCACCCATGGCGCCGTCAATCGGGCCGCGCCCGTGGAGGTCCATGTCGCCGAGGGTCGCGTCTCGGTCCGCGATCACGGTCCCGGTGTGGATCCGGTCATGTCGGCCAGCCCGTTCAACCGGGGCGCGGCCGGTCGCACGGGCCGCAATGGCATCGGGCTGGCCCTCGTCGCCTGGGTGGCCCAGGCGCACGGCGGCAATGCCTCCATCGAGCCCGCCGTCGGCGGCGGCACCATTGCCACCCTGTGGCTCCCGCCCGCCGACATCACCGCCGGAGCCCAGCCCGCCCGCATGTGATGCCGCCCGCCCGGACCGCGTCGACGGTCCGGGCGGTTGTCCCTGTCCGCCCGGCAGGTAACAAACCGGCCGGTTCGGTGGCATCCCGTGCCGACCTGTGCTGGGCTACGACCGTGACGCTGGAATCACTGACGATGGTCCGCCACGGCGAGAGCACGGCCAATGCGGCCCTGGCCGCCGCCCTCCAAGTCGAAGCCGAGGAATTCGACAAGGGCACAAGAGATCCCGACGTCGGCATGTCCGCCCGCGGCCACACCCAGGCCGCCGCCCTGCGCACCTGGCTCGCCACCCAGCCCCCGCCCACCGCCATCCTCTCCTCCCCCTACCGCCGAGCCCGCGAAACCGCCGAGATCGCCCTGCACGACCTCCCCGTCCCCCGCGTCCGCCTCGACGAACGCCTCCGCGACCGCGACACCGGCATCCTGCACGGCCTCACCGCCCTCGGCGTCCGCCGCCGCCACCCCGCCGAGCACCGCGAACGAGAACGCCTGGGCCGCTTCTACTACCGCCCGCCCGGCGGCGAATCCTGGCCCGACGTAGCCCTCCGCCTCCGCCCCCTCCTCCCCGAACTAACCGGCCACACCCTCATCTTCACCCACGACATAGTCATCGTCATGACCCGCTACATCCTCGCCAACCTCACCGAACCCGAAATCCTCAAAATCGAATCCACCCAACTGGCCAACGCCTCCATAACCCGTTGGGAACGAAACTCTTCCGGCCTCCGCCTCACCACCTACAACGACACCGCCCACTTGAGGCCGCTTCCCCCACAACTACTTTCGTGATTTCTCGATCGTATTCCCGATTTCGCCGAGAGCGATGACGGTTGACCTCGAGTTTTGTTGGGGTTCTAACGTCGGGGCGACGGAAGGAGAAGGTCATGACGACGTTGGTTACGGGTGCTACGGGGAATACCGGGCGGCATGTGGTGGCGGAATTGGTGCGGCGGGGGGAGCGGGTTCGGGCGTTGACCCGGGATCCGGGGGCGGCTGCGCAGGTGCTGCCGGGTGGGGTGGAGTTGGTGGCGGGAACGCATACTGCGCCAGTGACTTTGGGGGCGGCGCTGGAGGGGGTCGAGCGGTTGCACATCACTGTGACGGCGGGGCTGGCGGAGGTGGGGCCGGAGTTGGTGCGGCGGGCCGTGGACGCGGGGGTGCGGCGGATTACCGTGGTGTGGGGTGGCGGGGTCGGGCCGGTGGAGCAGGCGGTGGCGGAATCGGGGGTGGAGTGGACGCGGTTGGAGCCGCAGGAGTTCATGTCCAACACGCTGACCTGGGTTGAGTCGATTCGGGCCGACGGGGAAGTTCGGGAGCCCTACGACAATCTCAGTGCGCTGGTGCACGAGGCGGATATCGGTGCCGTGGCCGCGGTCGCGCTGCTCGAGGACGGGCACGCCGGGCAGGCGTACAACCTCACCGGGCCCGAATCGCTGACGCCGACCGAACGGATCGCCTTGTTGTCCAAGGTGATCGGGCGCGATATCAGGTTCGTCCGGATGACCCATGAGCAGGCCGTCGAACGGCTGATGAGCACCGGCGTCTCGCGGGCGGACGCCGATTACGTGATCGGCTGGTATGCCGCACCGACCCCCGAGTCCACGACGGTCGACGATACGGTGCCGCGGGTGCTCGGCCGCCCGGCCCGGACATTCGCGCAGTGGGTGGACGAGCACGCGGACCGCTTCCGGTAGGCCGCAATCACTTTCGTGGATCCACCGAGCCGAGTTTCCACTCCTCGCCCGCCGGCCATTCGGTGCCGGCGGGCGGTTGCGGGTCGTATTGGATGCCGCGGCGCACCCAGCGCGCGCGGTCGTCACCGGCCAGGCGCTGGAGCAGATGCAGGGCCATATCGGTGCCGGCGGAGACGCCCGCGGAGGTGATGATGTCGCCATTGTCGACGTAGCGTTCGTCGGGGCGGACGTCGATGCTCGGGTCGATCTGGGCGAGGACGTCGAGCGATAGCCAGTGCGTCGTCGCGGGACGCCCGGCCAGCAGCCCGGCCGCGGCGAGGACCAGCGAGCCGGTGCACACGCTGGTGATGAGCGGGGTCGTCTCGCGGACCGCGCGCAGCCATTCGAGCATCGGCTGATCGTGAATCATGGGCCGGGTGCCCATGCCGCCGGGAAGCAGCAGCACATCCGGATTCGGCATCGTCCCGAACGAGTGGTCCGGTGTGACGCGCAGCCCCTTCGCGCAGGTGACCGTGGCGCCGTCCCGGGACACGGTGAACACCTCCCACCCGTCCTCGGGCACGGTGCGCGTCCAGAACGCCAGCACCTCCCACGGCCCGGCGAAGTCCAGTTCCTCGACCCCGTCGAAGAGCACTATCGCGATCTTGCGCGTCGGTTCGGCCATCCCTCGATGGTGCCACTCGATCACCCGCGGAAATGCGCAGGGCGCTCCCGGAATGTCCGGGAGCGCCCTGTGAATGCCGCTGCGGCTACAGCATGCAGCTCACGCAGCCCTCGACTTCGGTGCCCTCCAAAGCCATCTGGCGGATGCGGATGTAGTAGAGGGTCTTGATGCCCTTGCGCCAGGCGTAGATCTGCGCCTTGTTGACGTCGCGGGTGGTGGCGCTGTCCTTGAAGAACAGCGTCAGCGACAGGCCCTGGTCGACGTGCTGGGTGGCGGCGGCGTAGGTGTCGATGACCTTCTCGTAGCCGATCTCGTAGGCGTCCTGGAAGTAGTCCAGGTTGTCGTTGGTCAGGTAGGGGGCCGGGTAGTAGACGCGGCCGATCTTGCCTTCCTTGCGGATCTCGATCTTCGACGCCACCGGGTGGATGGAGCTGGTGGAGTGGTTGATATAGGAGATCGAACCGGTCGGCGGGACCGCCTGCAGGTTCTGGTTGTAGATGCCGTGCGCCATGACCGAGGCCTTCAGCTCCCGCCAGTCCTCCTGGGTCGGGATGTGGATGCCGGCATCGGCGAAGATCTGGCGCACGCGGTCGGTCTTGGGCTCCCACGCCTGCTCGGTGTACTTGTCGAAGTACTCACCGCTGGCGTACTTCGACTCGGCGAAGCCGCCGAAGGCGCGACCGCGCTCGATGGCGATCAGGTTCGAGGCCCGGACCGCGTGGTAGGCGATCGTGTAGAAGTAGATGTTCGTGAAGTCGACGCCCTCTTCGGAACCGTAGAAGACGCGCTCACGAGCCAGGTAGCCGTGCAGGTTCATCTGCCCCAGGCCGATGGCGTGGGATTCGTTGTTGCCCTGCTCGATCGACGGCACCGAGTAGATGTGGGTCTGATCCGAGACGGCGGTGAGCGCGCGGATCGCGGTCTCCACGGTCTTGCCGAAGTCCGGCGAGTCCATGGTCTTGGCGATGTTCAGCGAGCCCAGGTTGCAGGAGATGTCCTTGCCGACCTTGGAGTAGGACAGGTCGTCGTTGAACTCCGACGGGGTGGAGACCTGCAGGATCTCCGAGCACAGGTTGGAGTGGGTGATCTTGCCCTTGATCGGGTTCGACCGGTTCACGGTGTCCTCGTACATGATGTACGGGTAGCCGGACTCGAACTGCAGCTCGGCAATGGTCTGGAAGAACTCGCGCGCCTTGATCTTCGACTTACGGATGCGCTTGTCGTCGACCATCTCGTAGTACTTCTCGGTGACATTGATGTCCGCGAACGGCAGGCCGTAGATGCGCTCCACGTCGTACGGCGAGAACAGGTACATGTCTTCGTTCTTCTTCGCCAGCTCGAAGGTGATGTCCGGGATCACCACACCGAGCGACAGCGTCTTGATACGGATCTTCTCGTCCGCGTTCTCGCGCTTGGTGTCCAGGAAGCGGTAGATGTCGGGGTGGTGGGCGTGCAGGTAGACCGCGCCCGCGCCCTGGCGGGCACCCAGCTGGTTGGCGTAGGAGAACGAGTCCTCCAGCAGCTTCATGATCGGGATGACGCCCGAGGACTGGTTCTCGATCTTCTTGATCGGCGCGCCGGTCTCACGAATATTGCTCAGCAGCAAGGCCACACCGCCGCCGCGCTTGGACAGCTGCAGGGCGGAGTTGATGGAGCGCCCGATGGACTCCATATTGTCCTCGATGCGCAGCAGGAAGCAGGACACCGGCTCGCCGCGCTGCTTCTTGCCGGAGTTGAGGAAGGTCGGGGTGGCGGGCTGGAAGCGCCCGTCCATGATCTCCTCGACCAGTTCCTGCGCGAGGGTCTCGTCACCGGCGGCCAGGGTCAGCGCCACCATGCACACGCGATCCTCGAAGCGCTCCAGGTAGCGCTTGCCGTCGAAAGTCTTCAGCGTGTAGCTGGTGTAGTACTTGAACGCGCCGAGGAAGGTCGGGAAGCGGAACTTCTTGGCGTACGCCTGCTGGAACAGCGTCTTGATGAAGGGACGGCTGTACTGGTCCAGCACCTCGGTCTCGTAATAGTTCTCCTTGACGAGGTAGTCCAGCTTCTCGTCGAGGTTGTGGAAGAAGACCGTGTTCTGGTTGACGTGCTGCAGGAAGTACTGGTGCGCGGCCTCGCGGTCCTTGTCGAACTGGATCTCGCCATTGGGGCCGTACAGGTTCAGCATCGCGTTGAGCGCGTGGTAGTCCAGTCCCGCCGTATTGGAGTCGCCGCTGACGGGGCGCTCTACGCGGGCAGTCTTTCCGACCGGTGCTGTTGTCGTTGCCAAAACAATCCCAATCCCTCTCGGACGCGCTCGACGTCCTCGGCAGTTCCCATGAGTTCGAAGCGATACAGGTACGGGACCCCTGTCTTGCGCGAGATGACTTCTCCCGCAAAGCAGTACGTATCGCCGAAGTTCGTATTGCCGGCCGCGATGACGCCGCGAAGAAGTTCGCGGTTGTGCGGATCGTTGAGAAACTTGGCCACCTGACGGGGGACGAATTCCTTCTCGGATCGCTCACCACCCAAAACGTGCCGACCGCCACCGTAGGTGGGGACGATCAGCACGTAGGGTTCGTCGACTCGCAGTGAGTCGGCAGTATGCAGCGGTATGCGAACGGCGGGGACGCCCAGCCGTTCGACGAAGCGGTGCGTGTTCTCCGATGCGCTGGAGAAGTAGACCAGATTCGGTGTCCGCGTGGACATCTCGGTCATCTCCCCTCCTCTCGTCTCGGGGCGAACCCGCTGCGGCAGCTCGCGCTGCCGGGCCCGCTAGGCGACGGCGACGGCGGTGGCGAGCGCCTTGATGCGGTCCGGGCGGAAGCCGGACCAGTGATCGTCACCGGCGACGACGACGGGGGCCTGCAGGTAGCCCAGGGCCATCACGTAGTCGCGGGCTTCGGGGTTCTCGGAGATGTCGATGACGTCGTACTCGACGCCGATCTTGTCGAGGGCTTTGTAGGTGGCGTTGCACTGAACACAAGCGGGCTTCGTGTACACGGTGATGGTCATTGGTGTCCCCTTCTCCTTGCCTTCGATCCGTATGCAGTGCACGGCTGAAACAAGATCCTCTGATTGCTTCGCAAACCCCTGGAAGCGAGACCGAAGCCCCTGGTCGCGCGGCTTCGCTCGAAGCTCTTGCCGCACGCCTTTCCAGCACCCAAGACACTACACCTAGTGGCCGACAGATTCATACAACACGACATGTTGCGACTCACATCAATGAAATTCGATCGCCGGAAGTACCAGGAAGCTCGATTCGCAACTCGACACGACTGAGGTGTAGATCACAATTTGGACATCCAGCTCATTTCCAGCAAACCCACCATTCACGCTGATCAACACCCATCACGCCAGTAACACCCGCCCCGCCCCACAAGGCTGTTCCCGCCCCCGCCCACCCCTGCCCCCAATTCCAGGGCCTCGCCCCGCATCGGCGTGTCGCGGAACAACTCTCGTAACTCTCAGGGGCTCCGCCCCCGACCCCCCCACTACATCTCGGGGCTCCGCCCGACCCCCACCACATCTCGGGGCCCCGCCCGACCCCCACCACATCTCGGGGCCCCGCCCGACCCCACTACATCTCGGGGCTCCGCCCGAACCCCGCTGCAACTCGGGGCTCCGCCCGAACCCCACTACATATCGGGGCCCCGCCCGAACCCCACTGCAACTCGGGGCTCCGCCCGAACGCCGACTACCCGAACCCGACCACAAGACCCCACGGCGCGACGTCAGTAACGACCTCGACCCGACGCCGGCGGCACTGCGGCTCGAGGTCGGCATGCCTGCCACATCGCCCAATTCCCCTCAGCAGGTGCCGGTTCCCGGGTCAGCGATAGTCGACCAGCCCGTCCGCGAGTTCCTCCTCATCGTTGTCGTCCGCCCCGGCGAGGGCCTGCTGCAGCGCGAAGGTGGCCGCGATCGTGCGAGCGCGGTCGAGCAGACCGGCCGTCCCCTCGATCGAGGCTCGGTCCACCACCTCGGCCGCCACGCCCCACCCATAGCTCGCCGCAAGGGATGCGACATCCTCGGCCGGATCGCCGATGGCCGCACCATCCCAGTCGATGACGCCGACCAGGCGTGGCAGACCGTCGGCGCGCTGCCCGTCGAGCCAGCGGCCCCTGAACGGCTGCTGCGACTCGGCCGAACCGCTCGGGCGGGACACGCGCGCCGCCGGTGGAGCCGCCTCCGACGCAGAGCCGTTGTCCCACAGCATGTTCTCCGCACCGAGGTCACCGTGCACCAGTGACACATGTCCACCCCCGAGCGCCTGCACCGCGTCCAGTTCCCGGTCGGCGCGAGTTCGGCCGCGCGGGGACATCAGCGGGTACAGCCGTTCACGGACTCCGGAGGCGAACTCCGGCCACCGACCGGAGCCATTGCGCGGCAACGCTGTCAGCAAGTCGCCAGGGACAGCGGACATGGCCCGCAGCAGACGGGCCAGCTCAGCGGCGATATGCGCGCGAACCGCGAGATTCGCATCGTCGACCGCGGTCAGCACCCACCCCGGGACTTTGGTCAGCACCAAACCGGCACGGCCACCAAGCGCCACTTCATCCGCGGCGCTGGGCTCGAGCGGCACCGGCGTCGCGACACCGAGATCCATCCGGGCGATCGCACGCAGCACTTCCCACTCACCAGGCATCCGCGCGGCCGCAGCGTCGGTCCGAGCAAACCGGTAAACCCGATCCCCCGTCACCAGCACCTCATGGAACTGCCCCCGATACACCGTCACGCACTCATGCTTACCCCGCGCTACCGGAATGCGCCCCCACGCGCTTTTCAGCCTCTGCGAGTAGGAGAGATCTCACCCGCATCGCACGAGAGTCGGGTGCGCGACGCCACGTCACGCCACGCGCAGGATTCCGAGCCCGCTCCTCACACGCGACCCTTCGCGGCCGTTGAAGGACTCGCCCACCGTGCACAGAGTTGGGCCCGCCCTCCTTGGGACGCAGGGGTTTCCGAGACTTGCCCGCACACCGGTCGATCCAGCCCTCCTCGAGCGCAGAGGTTTCGGCGACTTGCCCCGCACCGAGCACGGCCTGTCCTAGAGCACAGACACTCAACGACTTGCCATCGCTCGCTGATCGGGGCCGCCCCTCCTCGTGCACTGGAGTTGCGGAGACTGGCCCCGCGCACCTGCGGCGGCTGCCTTCCTCCTGTACCGGGTTTCGGGTTACTTACTGCCGCACGCCGGTGGCAGCCCGCCTTCCTCGCGCTGGGGTTCCCGGGTTTCGCTGCCGCGCACCGGCAGCGGCTGCCTTCCTCCCGTGCTGGTTTCGGGGACTTGCTGCCACGCGCTGGTGGCAGCCTGCGGCCTTCTTCGTGTACTGGGGTTCCCGGGGCTTGCCGCCGCGCACCGGCGGCGGCCGACCTCTCCCGCACTCCGGGGTTTCAGGGGCTTGCCCCTGAGAGTTCGAGAGCTGGGTTGGTCAGCTGATGGTGAAGGTGGAGTTGGTTATGGGGCCTGGGGAGAGGAGGCGGTTGGTGGCGGCTATGCCGTAGGGGGCGGCGTCGTAGGACGAGAGGGGTTTTCCGTCGATGGTGATGTTGGTGAAGGTGACGGGGGTGAAGGTGGGGAGGGGGGCGTCGAGGTGGCCTTCTATGACTATTTCGGCGGTTCGGGCGGGGGCGGTGGAGGGGGTGATGGTGGTGCGGGTCCAAGAGCGGGTGAGGTTTTCGAGGGTCATGGTGTAGGCGGTGCCGGTCCAGGTGACGGTGGAGCGGAGGGTGTCACCGGGGTGGGTTCGGGCGTCGTCGTAGGAGACGGGTGGGGCGGGGTAGGCCTCCCACCAGGCGGTGATGAATTGGTGGGGGTGGCATTGGGTGGGGAGGGCGGCGGTGGCGCAGAGGGTGTCGGTGGCGGCGCCGAGGGTGTTGGAGAGGTCGTCGCCGGCGTTCATGACGCGGCCGGCCAGGCGAGGGTCGGTGTAGGCCAGGCCGGCGGCTAGGTCCTCTAGGTGGAGGCCGGGCTGGGAGGCGATTACTGCGGCTTCGCTGGCGCACATGGATTCGATGCCGGTCTGCATCAGCGGGAGGGCTACCCGGCCGTCGTGGCCGGGTGCGCCGTTCAGGCCTACCCAGGGGACTACACGTTGCAGGACTCCGGGGTTGAGGCAGGTGATTTCGGGGTGCACCCAGGTGGCGGTGACTTCGCGGAAGTCGCCTTGGACGACGTAACCGGCCCAGTTGCCGATGGCGAGGCGGTCTGCGGCGGCCTCGGCGGCGGTCGCTGCCGTCGCGGCGGCGGACACGGTGAGGAGGGCGGCCATGCAGTAGCGGCGCCAACGGGAGTTGCCTGCCGGTTGCTTCATGGCTCGACGCTAGTTCAGCGGCGGCCGGAAATGCGCCAGGCCACGGCGGAGCAGCCGTGGCCTTGTGCTGGATTCAGTTGGGGGCGGGCGGGATTACGCGGTCGCTGTCACCGCCGCGGCGTCGGCGAGCAGGCGGACGGTGGCGGCCAGTTGGGTGAGCGCCTCGGCATCGTCGGCGGGATGCGTCTCGCCGAAGCGCCGGCCGATGCCGCCGAAGTTCAGGGAGGCGTCCTCGACCACGTCGGCGCCGGCGACCCGGAGGGCCTTCACCGCGTCGCCGTGCGACCACTTGGCCGCATTGGAACTGATGGACGCGCTGACCACGGCCACCGGCTCACCCTTGATCGCACCCGCGCCGTAGGGGCGCGAGGCCCAGTCGATGGCGTTCTTCAGGACGGCGGGCAGCGTGCCGTTGTATTCGGGAGTCACCAGCAGCAGACCATCGGCCGCGGCGACCGCTTCGCGCAAAGCCTGCGCGGCGGGCGGGACTTCACCCGCTACATCCAGATCCTCGTTGTAAAAAGGAATATCGGCCAGGCCTTCGTAGATCTCGACCGCGACGCCCTCCGGGGCGGTGGTGGCGGCGGCCTCGGCCAGGCGGCGGTTGATCGAGGCGGCGCGAAGGCTGCCCACTAATGCGAGAAGACGGGTCTGCGACATGGTCATCACTCCTGCGGTACCGATCCAGCGGTGGAACTGTCACCACCGATCAACCGGACCGCAGTCCGTTTTCATTCCCGCCAGCGCAGCGGTGACACCGTGACACCCGGCACGCCGGCGGATGAGCCGTCTCCGCCCGTCCTGTCCATCGAGCCGATCGACTCCCAGACGCCACCTTCGCACGCGGTCCCGCTGCTCACAACCGGAAGCCAGGAACGCAGTGACGCCGCCCGCAATCGGCAACTGCTCCTGGACGCGGCCGAGGCCCTGGTCCGCGAGCAGGGCGCGGACGCGGTCACCATGGACGCGGTCGCCAAACGCGCCGGCGTCGGCAAGGGCACGGTGTTCCGCCGCTTCGGCAATCGCGCCGGCCTCATGCTCGCCCTGCTCGACCAGTCCGAGCAGAAACGCCAGGCGGCCTATATGTTCGGCCCGCCCCCGCTCGGCCCCGGCGCGCCGCCGGTGGAGCGCCTGGTCGCCTTCGGCCGCGCCCGCCTGGCCGGTATCGATATCGAGGGCGAGATCCGCCGCGCCGCCGACGCGGGCGAGCGCTATTCCAGCGCGCCGTACAACATCATGAAGACCCACGTCGCAATGCTGTTGCGCCAGGCGGGAACTCCGGGCGACATTCCACTCCTGGCGGATTCCCTGCTGGCCGCCCTCGATGCCGCCCTGGTCCTGCACCAGACCCGCAACCTCGGCTACACCCTCGACCAGATCGGCGACCACTGGGAATCCCTCGTCCGCCGCGCCACGCCGTAATCCGAAACAGCGCCGACCGGGAACTGGTGGCGGGGCCTACTCGGCGAATGCCGCCACCAGTTCCCGGTGATCAACCGTCCAGGCCCGGTCCATGCCAATGGGGCCGACGACGCCCGAGGCCGCGACTGAGAAGTCGCGGCCTCGAAGGGGTTCGGTGTGGGTGTTCGGTTGCGGGAGCGATCAGGCGGAGGCGCCGACGAGGGCGTTGCGCTGGATCTGCACCACCAGGGCGGCGATCAGGCCCGCGATCAGGTTGCGGCTGGTCTCGTCGACCAGGTTGCCCTGCTCATCGAAGCGGGTGTAGTTGGCGCCGACGTAGACCTCGGGCTTGCTGACGACCTTGGCGTCGACCTGGTGGAAGACATCGCGCAGGTGGTTCTGGGCGCGGACGGTGCCGAAGGGGCTGCCGGAGGCGCCCATGATGGCGATGGACTTGTCGGTCAGGACCGACTCGCCGTAAGGCCGGGACAGCCAGTCGAGCAGGTTCTTCAGGCCGCCCGGGATGCTGTAGTTGTACTCGGGGCTGGCGATCAGCACGCCGTCGGCGGCGGCGACCTGCTCGCGCAGCGCGGTCACCGTGGCGGGGACGTCGCCTTCGAGGTCCTCGTCGAAGTAGGGCAGGTCGCGCAGGCCCTCATAGATCTCGATCTCCACGCCCTCCGGCGCGAGTTGCTGAGCGGCCCGCAGCAGCGCGGTATTGGAGGATGCGGCCCGCAGGCCACCGGAAATGGCGAGGATCTTGATCGTCATAGCTAACTCCTGATGCTTTCTGGCGCTGTGCCGCGCTTACGCTAGCATCTAACCGGACCATGGTCCACTTTCATTCCCGACAAAGGAGTCGACAGCGTGACACCGGACACATCGGCTCTGCAGCTCGGCGCCGGACTGCCGCTGGCGGACGGCGAAGCCCCCGAGCGCGCCGATGCCGCCCGCAATCGAAAGCTGTTGCTGGACGCGGCCTCCGAGCTGGTGCGGCGCCACGGCGCGAATGCCGTCACCATGGACGCGGTCGCCAGGCAGGCGGGCGTCGGCAAGGGCACGGTGTTCCGGCGCTTCGGCAGCCGGGCCGGATTGATGAACGCGCTGCTGGACGCCTCCGATCGGGAATTGCAGGGCGCGTACATGTTCGGGCCGCCGCCGCTGGGGCCGGGCGCGCCGGCGCTGGAGCGGCTGGTCGCCTTCGGCCGGGCCCGGTTGTCCTACACCGAGATCGAGGGCGATGTGCTGCGCGCGGCCACCGACCTGCCGCAACGCTATTCCGGCGCACCGTACGCGGTCATGAAAACCCATGTGTCGATGCTGCTGCGACAGGCCGGCGCGCCCGGCGATATCGCCCTGCTCGCCGATACGCTGCTCGCCTCGCTGGAGGCCGGACTGGTACTGCATCAGATGCGCGAGCTCGGCTATTCGCGCACGCAGATCGGCGACAGCTGGGAGGCCCTCGTCCGCCGCGTCGTCCCAGCGACCACGCAGTAGAGTGTGGCCATGGGGAACCTGCGCGAACAGATCATCGCCGAGTTGGGCGTGCTGCCGTCCATCGAACCGAAAACCGAAGTGCGGCGTCGCATCGACTTCCTCAAGGACTATCTACGGTCCACTCCCGCACAGGGTTTCGTGCTCGGCATCAGCGGCGGCCAGGACTCCACGCTGACCGGCCGGCTGTGCCAGCTGGCCGCCGAGGAATTGCGCGCCGAGGGTGTCGACGCCAAGTTCATTGCCGTCCGGTTGCCCTACGGCGTGCAGGCCGATGAACACGACGCCCAGGTGGCCCTGCGCTTCATTCAGCCGGACCGGTCGATTGTCGTGAACGTCAAGCCGAGCGCGGATGCCGCGGCCGAGGAGGCCGCCTACGGCATCGACGAGCTGCTCGGCGGGGAAACCCGGCTGCGAGACTTCGTGCGCGGCAATATCAAAGCCCGCGAGCGCATGGTCCTGCAGTACGCGGTGGCCGGGCAGCTCAATCTGCTGGTCGTCGGCACCGACCACGCGGCCGAGGCGGTCACCGGCTTCTTCACCAAATACGGTGACGGCGGTGTCGACATCACGCCGCTGACCGGGCTCACCAAACGCCAGGGCGCGGCCCTGCTCCAGGAGCTCGGCGCGCCGCCCAGCGTCTGGCAGAAGGTTCCCACCGCCGATCTCGAGGACGATCGTCCGGCGCTTCCCGACGAGGAGGCCCTGGGCATGAAGTACTCCGAGATCGACGACTACCTCGAGGGCAAGGACGTCACGCCCGAGGTGGCGGAGCGCGTCGAAATGATCTTCCGCAAGACCCGCCACAAGCGCGCCGTGCCGGTGACGCCGCTCGACACCTGGTGGAAGTAGCCGCCTCGCTTCGATTCTCGCGCCCGCTCCGTTCGCACGGGGCGGGCGCTGCCGTTCGCGCAGCCGCTCAGCGGGGGTCGAGTCTGGTCGCGGCGTGGCCGAAGGCCTGCGGGTGGGACTGGCATTCGGCGAGGAAGTCGGCGAGGTAGCCGGGTTCGAAGGGGGCGGCGGCCTCCAGGTCGCGCACCGCTTCCTCCGGGAGGGTCACCTGCGCCGCGGCCAGGTTCTCGGTGAGCTGGGCGGCGGTGCGGACGCCCACGATGGGGACGATCGCGCGGGAGCGGTGGCGGGTCCAGGCGATGGCGACCTGGGCCGGGGTGGCGCCGAGGTCGGCCGCGACCTTCGCCACCGCGGTGGCGGCGGCGCGCTCACGGTCGGTGAGCGTCGCCGGGTCGACGCGGCGGCTCTCCTCGGAGACGGTGAGTTTGCCCGCCGCCATCGGGGCCCAGGTGGTGACGGTCATGCCGAATGTCTCGGCCATGGGCAGCAATTCGCGTTCGATATCGCGGGTCAGCAGGTTGTAGGGCACTTGCAGGCCGCTGAACTGGGTCCGATCACGCCACTGGGCAAGGGTGTTCGCGCGGGCCACCACCCAGGCGGGGGCGTCGGAGATGCCGATATAGAGGATCTTGCCCGACTGCACGGCGTCGTCGAGGGCGCGCATGGTTTCGTCCAGCGGCGTGTGCGGGTCCCACAGATGCACCCAGTAGATGTCGATGTAGTCGGTGCGCAGGCGGCGCAGGCTGCGTTCGAGGGAGAGCGTCAAGTTCTTGCGGTGATTGCCCGCGGCATTGGCATCGTCCGGATCGCGGCTGAGGGTGTATTTGGTGGCGAGGACGAAACGGTCACGCCCGGTGAGGATTTCCCCGAGCAGGTCCTCGCCGTCACCGTAGGCCGAGGCGGTGTCGAGGACATTGCCGCCCGCGTCGGCATAGGCGTCGACGATGCGCTTCGACTCGACGGGATCGTCGAAGGTCATGGTGCCCAGGATGATTTCGGAGATGCGCAGGCCGGTGTTGCCGAAGAGACGGTATCGCAGCATGCGGCCAGTCTCGCGCCGTTCGGCGAGCGTAGGGAGGCCCTCACAGGGCCACCCTCCCGCCCGTACGAATCCGAAACAGCGCCGACCGGGCACTGGTGGCGGGCCTTACTCGGCCGATGCCGCCACAGATTCCCGGTGATCACACGTCCAGGACGGGGCGCTAGCCACCGGCGAAGGGTGGGAGGACGTCGACGCGGGGGCTCAGCGGAGTGGTGGCGTCGCGGGTGAGTTCGTCGCCGATGAGGTAGGCGCAGACCTTGAGCATCGGATCCAGGTCGGGGCCGTAGGTGGTGGAGAGGGTGGTGCGCAGGTCGGCGACCGTGGCGCCCGCCGGGAGGTCGAGGGTTTCGCTGGTTTTGCCCACGGCATCGGCTATGGCTGCGAAGTAGCGGACCTCAACCACCGATTGCTCCCATCGTTCGGGTGGGCGGGACGAAACCGGCGGCGTCGATGCCGTGGCCCGCCCACTTGTTCCACATGGCGCCGCGCCACAGGGTGGCGATGTCGTCATCGCTCGCGCCGGAGCGCAGGGCCGCGCGAATGTCGTATTCCTGATCACTGAACAGGCAGGAGCGGATGCGGCCGTCGGCGGTGAGGCGGGTGCGGTCGCAGTCGGAGCAGAAGCTGCGGGTCACCGAGGCGATAATGCCCACGGTGGCCGGGCCGCCGTCGACCTGCCATTGTTCGGCGGGGGCGGAGGGGTCGTCGCGGCCGACCTCGGTGAGGGCGAAGCGTGCGCCCAGGACGTCGAGGAGTTCGTCGGCGGTGATCATGTTCGCGCGCGCCCACTCGTGGTCGGCGTCGAGCGGCATCTCCTCGATGAAGCGCAACTCGGCCTGCTCGTCGATGCACCACTGCAGCAGATCGGCCGCGCCGCCGAGGGTTTCGCGCATGAGCACGGCATTGACCTTGATGGGGGTGAGCCCAGCCTGGCGGGCGGCACGGATGCCGGAGAGCACCGAGTCCAGGCGGTCGCGGCGGGTGAGTTTGGCGAAACCGTCGCGGTCCACGGTGTCGAGGGAGACATTGATCCGGTTCAATCCGGCCTCGGCGAGCTTGCGGGCGCGATGCTGCAGGCCCACGCCATTGGAGGTCATGGCCAGCGGCGTGTCCGGCAACGCCGCCCGGCAGCCCGCGATGATCCGCTCCAGGTCGCGGCGCATGAGCGGTTCGCCGCCGGTGAAGCGGACCTCGTGCACGCCCAGCTCGCGGACGGCCAGCACCACCAGTCGCACGATTTCGTCCGCGCTCAGCAGTTCGTCGGCCGGAATGGCGGGCAGGCCCTCTTCGGGCATGCAATACGTGCAGCGCAGCGAGCATTTCTCGGTGATGGACACCCGCAGGTCCCGGGCCGTGCGGCCGAAGCGATCCACGAGGTAGGGGGTGTCGGGCCGGCCGTCCAAGGAGGGGCGCCCAGCTCGTACTGCGGGCATCCCCATAGCGACGACGGTCATTCGACCATTATTACCGGTCGCGGCGCCCGGTCGCGTAGTGGAATCATTCAAGTTTTTGACGCCGGACAGGCGTTAGGCTCAGCGACATGACCTATCGGCACACTCTCGCCCACGCCAGGTCCGTGGACGACCATCGGCAACGCATCGAGGACTTGCTGAGCCCCTTGGCCGCCCGCACCAGCGAGCGAGTGCCCGTGACCGCGGCCCTCGGACGGCGACTCGCCGAGGACGTGTACTCCCCCCTTGATCTGCCGGTGTTCCGCAATTCCTCGATGGACGGCTATGCGGTGCGCGCGGACTCGGTGGCGATCGTGCCGGTGACGCTGCCGCTGGCCGGGGTCATCGCGGCCGGGAGCACGGGCGAGCTCACCCTGCCCGCCGGTGCGGCCCTGAAGGTCATGACCGGCGCGCCCCTGCCCGCCGGTGCGGACTGCGTGGTGCCGGTGGAGCACACCACGGTCCACGGCGAGGCCATCACCATCGAGAAGTCCCGCGCCGCCGGGGATTTCGTCCGCGAGCCCGGCACCGACGTGCGGGCGGGCGAGCTGCTCGTCGCCGCGGGCACCGTGCTCCTCCCCCGCCACATCGCCGCGCTGGCCGCCGTCGGCCTGCCCGAGCTGCCGGTCACCCGCCGCGTCCGCGCCGCCGTCCTCACCACCGGCGATGAACTGGTGCCCGCCGGAACCCCGCTGCTGCCGGGCCAGATCTACAACTCCAACGGCATCGCCCTCGCCGCGGCCCTCACCGACAACGGCGTGGACGTGGTCTCCCTCGCCCACTCCACCGACGACCACGACGAATTCCGCAACCGCCTGTCCGAAGCCACCGCGACCGCCGACCTCGTCTTCACCTCCGGCGGCGTCTCCATGGGTGATTTCGAGGTCGTCAAGGACGTCCTCACTCCCCTCGGCGGCGAATTCGGCCCGGTCGCCATCCAACCCGGCGGCCCCCAGGGCGTGAGCGTGATCGACGACGTCCCGGTCCTGAGCTTCCCCGGCAACCCGGTCAGCACCATGGTCTCCTTCGAGGTCTTCGCCCGCCCGATCCTGCGTCGCCTCGCCGGCCTCCCCGAAATCGAAACCACCGACCTCCCCCTCCTCGACGCGGTCCGCTCCCCCAACGGCAAACGCCAGTTCCTGCGCGGCCGCCGCACCGACACCGGCGTCGCCCTGGTCGCCGGCCAGGGCTCCCACCTCATCGCCTCCATGGCCCAGGCCGACGTCCTGATCGACATCCCCGCCACCGCGACCGAACTCCCCGCAGGCACGATCGTCTCCGTCCAGGAGCTCTAAGCGCCCGCTCGGATTTCTCCTCGTCATCCCGGCCCAGATCTCCTCGTCATTCCGGCGCGGTTTCGGCCGGAATCAGCCACGTTGTCGGAGATCCCGGCCACCGCGACCGAACTCCCCGCAGGCACGATCGTCTCCGTCCAGCGGCTGTAAGCGCCCGTTCGGATTCTCCTCGCCATTCCGGCTCAGATCTCCTCGTCATTCCGGCGCGGTTTCGGCCGGAATCCGCCATGTCGTCGGAGATCCGGCCGAAGGCGCGCTGGGATGAAGAGCGGGACCTCGGCAAGACGGTGAACGGGACCTCTGCCGGGATGGCGAACGGGACTTCTGCCTATGGGCTTCGGCGCGGGAGCGTTCGCTCGGGTAATCGCACGAACGGGTTGCCGGTGATCTCGCCCGAGTTCGGTGGATGACCACAGACGCGGCGGGGAGGGCGGCTGTGGAAGGCTGGGGGTATGAGTGAGTTGTCGCATGTCGACCAGGAAGGTCGCGCTCGCATGGTGGATGTGAGTGCGAAGGCCGACACGGCGCGGGTGGCTGTCGCGGGCGGGGAGCTGGTGACGACCGCGGCGGTCGTGAAGCTGGTGCGGGCCGATGACATGCCCAAGGCGGATGTGCTGACCACGGCGCGGCTGGCGGGGATCAATGGGGCCAAGAAGACCTCGGAGTTGATTCCGCTGTGCCACCAGTTGGCGTTGTCGTCGGTGAATGTGACGTTCGGGTTCACCGAGAGCAGCATCACCATCGAGGCGACCGCGAAGACCAAGGGGCCCACCGGGGTCGAGATGGAGGCGCTGACCGCCGTCGCCGTCGCCGGGCTCACCCTGCACGACATGGTGAAGGCGGTGGATCCGGCGGCGACGCTGACCGGGGTCCGGCTGCTCACCAAAGACGGTGGGAAGCACGGGCATTGGGTGCGGCCCGCGGGGGCGCCGGATGGCGGCGGGAATGCCGGTGCGGGCGAGGGGCAATCACACGCGGGTGAGAGTGCCGCGACGCAGCTGTCCACAACGTCGCATCACGCAAAAGGCGCCGCGCCGCACCAAGTCGAGGGCGGTACGCCGCACCAGGCCGAAGGCGCTGGGCCGCACCAGATTGAAGGCGCCGAGGCCAACCACACCGCAGGTGCCGAGCCGCACCAGGTTGAAGGCGCCGGTGTCAACCACACCGCAGGTGCCGAGCCACACCGGGCCGCAGGTGCCGAGCCGCACCGGCCACACGGTACCGAGCCGAAGCCTGTGGCGGGTTCCGAGGTTGCGGCGTTCGGGGCGGGGCGGGCTGCGGTTGTGCTGGTGGCGTCTACGGGCGCGGCGGCTGGGACGCGCGAGGACACCACGGGGCCGAGGCTGGCGGAATGGCTTACCGGGCTCGGGTTTTCGGTGCGGGGGCCGCTTGTTTACGCGGATTCGGATATCGCTTACGGGCTGTCGGAGGCGCTGGCGGGGGAACCGGCGTTCGTGATCAGCACCGGCGGGACGGGGGCTTCGCCGACCGACGCGACGCCGGAAGCCACGCTGGCCGTGCTGGATCGGGAGCTGCCGGGGGTGGCCGAGGCGATTCGGCAGCGGGGGACGGCGAAGTTTCCACTGGCCTCGCTCAGCCGCGGGGTGGCCGGGCTCGCGGGGCGCACGGTGATCGTGAATCTGCCCGGGTCGCCGGGTGGGGTGAAGGACGGCATCGCGGTGTTGGAGCCGCTGCTCGAGCATTTGCTGGCCCAGGTGGCCGGAGGAGGCAGTCATGAGTGAGCGCGAACTGCTGGTTCGGATCAGCGATCAGCCGCTCGATCCGGACGAGGTCGAGAAGGCGGTGAGCGGGCCGGAGCACGGGGCCGTGGTCGTGTTCACCGGCAAAGTGCGCAACCACGATGGAGGGCAGGAGGTTTCGGCGCTCGAATACTCCGCGCACCCGGATGCGGCGAAGTTCATGCGCCGGATCTGCGACGAGTTCGCGGAGTCGACCGGGCTGCCGGTGGCGGCGGTGCATCGGATCGGGGCGCTCACCGTGGGCGACCTCGCCATTACCGTGGCCGTGGCGGCGCCGCATCGCGGGGAGGCGTTCACCACGTGCGCCGAGCTGGTGGATCGCATCAAGCACGAGGTGCCGATCTGGAAGCGGCAGCTGTTCGCCGATGGAATGTCGGAGTGGGTCAACGCCTGCGGGTAAACCCAACTCTCGGGACTCTCAGGGGCTTCGCCCCCGAACCCCCTCGGCCCAAACAGGGTTCGCCCTCGAACCCCCGGCCCGAACAGGGCTTCGCCCCCGAACCCCTTGGCCCGAACAGGGCTTCGCCCCCGAACCCTCTCGGCCTCAACAGGGCTTCGCCCTCGAACCCCCGGGCCCCAACAGGGCTTCGCCCCGAACCCCCTCGGCCCAAACAGGGCTTCGCCCCCGAACCCCCTTGGCCCGAACAGGGCTTCGCCCCCGAACCCCTTGACCCGAACAGGGGTTCACCCAAACCTCTCGGCCCGAACAGGGGCTTCACCTCAAGCCCCTACGGCCGGAACGTCGTTCGGCTCGCAGCTAGAGGCCGCAGATTCCTTCGAATCTGCGACCTCTTCTCGTGTGTGAGCGGCTATGCCGTGATCGGGTCCTGCGGTCCGGGTTGCGGGTCTTGGGGTTCCGGCTTGGCGGTCGCGGATTCGATTGCGCCGCGGGCCAAGTCGCCTACCTTGGTGTGGTTGAACAGGAGGTTGAGGAGGAAGGCGGTGGCGGCGGCCAGGGTGATGCCGCTGTTGAGGAGGATTTCGGCGGCGGAGGGGAACTTGTCGAACATGCCCTTGGTGAGGACCGGGACCAGGCCGATGCCGATGGCGACCGCGATGATGGTCAGGTTCACGCGGTCGGAGAGGTCGGCTTTGCGCAGGGTGTCGATGCCGATGACCGCGATGGTGGCGAACAGGACCAGGCCCACGCCGCCGACGACGGGTTTGGGCACGGCGGCGACGATCGCGCCGAAGCGGGGCAGCAGGCCGAGCAGGATCAGCAGGCCGCCGGAGACGGCGGTGACATATCGGCTGTAGACGCGGGTTTGGGCGACGGCGCCGACATTCTGGTTGAAGACGGTGTCGATGAAGGAGTTGAAAACACCGGCGAGGATGGCCGAGAGGCCATCGCCCGCGAGGCCGCGCGCGATATCGGCGCGGCCGACCTTCTTGCCGGTGATCTCACCGAGCGCGAGCATGCTGGCGGTGGATTCGGCGAACACCACGGCCATCACGATGCTCATGGCCACCACGGCGGTGATCGGGAACTCCGGCGCGCCGAAGTAGAACGGATGCGGCGCGCCCAGCCAGGCCGCGCCGGAGACACCGTCGAGGGAGATCAGGCCCATCGGGATGGCGATGAGCACGCCCGCGATGAGCGCGATGAGAATCCCCAGCTGCGACCACACGCCGCGGCCGAGCACCGTGCAGACCAGGGCGATCAGCAATACGACCGTGGCGAGCACGATATTCGAGATGGACCCGAACGAGTCCGCCTTGGGATCGGTGCCGACGATCAGGCCGCCCGCCACGCCGATGAGCGAGATGCCGACGACCGTCAGCACGGTGCCGGTGACCAGCGGCGGAAAGAATCGCACGATCATGGCGAAGGGCCAGGCCAGCGCGAGGCCGAGCAGACCGCCCAGCAGCATGGAGCCGTAGACGGCGGGCAGGCCGTATTCCTTGGCGATGAGGATCATCGGCGACATGGCCACGAAGGTCGCGCCGGTGATGATGGGCAGTCTCGCGCCCGCGAACTTGCCGAGCCCGAGGCTCTGCACCACCGTGATCGCGCCCGCGACCAGCAGGTCGGCGCTGATCAGCATGCCGACGGTGGACTTGTCCAGGCCGGCGGCCGCGCCGAAGACCAGGGGGACGGTGACACATCCGGTGTACATGATCAGGACGTGTTGGATGCCGAACACCAGCAGCCGATGCCAGGGCAGCCGGGTGTCGACGGGATGGGGCGAGGTCATGGTGGCTCCTTGCGGCGCGTCGTTGATGGTCAGGGTAGGCAGGCGCGCCGGTCCGGGGGTTTGTCCGATCGGCCGAATCGGCGTGCGCCCCGGGTGCGGTGTTTTGTCTCCGGAACCAGCGTGTGCGGCCGCGGGTGTGCGCCACAGTGAGGCACAGTGTTCATCGACCACGGGAGGCGACCATGTCCGAGATGACCGGCAAGATCGTGCTCGGCCCGCACCAATACGGGAAGGCCGAGAACCGGGTGGTGCGCATCTACCGCGACGGGGACCGGCACGAGATCCGGGATCTGAACGTATCGTCGTGCCTGCGTGGGGCTTTCGACGAGGCGCACACCAGCGGTGATCAGGGCGCGGTGCTGCCCACCGATTCGCAGAAGCAGACCATCTACTCCTATGCCAAGGAGCACGGTGACGGCAGTATCGAGGAGTACGGGCTGGCTCTGGCCCGCCATTTCGTCGATGACGTGGATCCGGTGGACTCGGCCCGGATCGAGATCGAAGAGTATGCG
The DNA here is from genome assembly GCF_054655275.1 of Nocardia sp. IFM 10818. Classification (NCBI taxonomy): domain Bacteria; kingdom Bacillati; phylum Actinomycetota; class Actinomycetes; order Mycobacteriales; family Nocardiaceae; genus Nocardia; species Nocardia sp. IFM 10818. Next base: position 2,233,311 of record NZ_BAAHJH010000001.1, on the reverse strand, counting down.
TGGCAGCGGGTTCCGGTGAACGGGCGCGGCCACGACCACACCTGGACCCGGATCGGCCCCGAGATCCGCACGGCCGCGGTCACCGTCAGCGGCAAGGCGCCCGGGCAACGCGAATGGGTGATCGGGGGAGTCAAGGATCTGGTGATCCTCAAATCCACCGGCTCCGAATTCGCCGGTTTCCTCGAGGACTCCTACACCGTCCTGCAGCCCACCCACGACCGCATTCTCGCCACCAGCCTCACCGCCCGCTGGCGCTTCGCCGCCCCGCCCGCCGACTGGGACGCGACCTACTCCGGCATCCGCGCCGTCATGATCGAGAAGTTCGCCACCGAACACTCGAAAGCCTTGCAGCAGACCCTCTTCGACATGGGCGCCGCCGCCCTCGAAGCCTTCCCCTGCCTCGCCGAGATCCGCCTGTCGGCTCCCAACAAACACCACTGGTACTTCGATCTCTCCCGCTTCGGCGTCGCCAACGAGAACGAGGTCTTCCACGCCGACGACCGCCCCTACGGCCTGATCCAGGCCAGCGTCCTCCGCGAGGACGCCCCCGACCCCGGCACCGCCTGGGACCCCTACACCGGAGCCGTCTGACCGCACGCCCGCCGCACTAAACGGACACACCGTGCCCCGCAAGCGTCCGCACCGCCAGGTAGAGATCCAGCCGATCGTCGAGCCGCCCCAGATCCCGCCCGGTCAGCTCCTCGACCCGCCCGATCCGATACCGAACGGTATTGAGATGCACATGCATCCGCTCGGCCGCCTGCCGCCACGACCCCTCACACCCCAGAAAAACCTCCAACGTCTCCAGCAACCCCGCCCCCGTCCGCCGGTCGTACTCCACCACCGGCCCCAGCACCCGCTCCGCGAACCGCCGCTGCAACCCACCGGGCACCGCGGTGAAAAGCCCCACCGCCGAATCGATATCGGCCACCCGCAGCCGCACCACGCCGTCGTCCTCCCGTGCGGCGGAAGCGGCGGCCGCAGCGGCCGCGACCGCACCCGACAGCGATTCGTCCCGCTGCCGCGCGCTCACACCCATTGCGAGTCGAATTCCACCCAATGCCGGCGCCAGCCGCCCGATCCGCCGACGCACAATGTCCGCGATCTCGTCCTGCGCACCGCCCACGATGGCGACCAGACGACCTTCGGCATCGACCGACGTTCTGGCATCCACCACAACGTCGTGCAGCACCGCCCGCACCGCGCCCAACCCAACCCGACCGGTCCACCCGCGCGCCTCACCACGCCCGACCTCGCTGGTGCGCACTTCGCCGCGAGAACCGCGTGCAACCCGGCGAGCACCGCGACCGGGCGACTCGCCACCCGCGCCTGCACCGGAACCGTGCGCCCCCTCGCCCTGGACAAACACCACCGCACCGGTGTCAGTGGCCACCTCGCCCCATGCCGGAACCACCGCACTGGAATCGTGCGCCGTCACCGCCCGCGCGGGCGCGCCGGCATCGTGGGCGGCACGACCCGCCGTACGCGCTCGCTTCCCGGGGTCGTGGGTCGCCGCGCTGGAGTCTTGCCGTGAATCGCTGGAATCGCGTGCGGCTCCTCGCACTTGGTGTCCTCTGCTCTCGGGATCTGGTGCGCCTTTGCCGGGCGCGCTGGCCGAGCCGGAATCGCCGTCTCGACAGCTGCGGGCGCGCTCCGGCTCACCGGGATCATTCGTGACCGTGCCGACTTGCCGCACCCGGCCGCCGGGATCGTGCGGGACCATCTCGGTTTCACGCTCCAAGCCACCGGAGCCCGGCCCGGGGCTGCTCGGAACGGGCGCTATCACGCCGGGATCGGGTGCGGTGTCGCCGCTCTCCGGCCGCTGCCGGAGAGCCGGGCGGGCGGTGTGCCGGGCCGAAGTGGAATTCGTTGTGGCGGTGACGAAGCCGGATTGATCCTGCGTGGTGGCCGGGTGTATTTCGGCGACTATGGCCACGACGGGTTCGTTCGGGCGGTCGGTCGGCGGGGCCGGGAAACGGTCCATGAGTTCCCAGTCCAGGTGCAGGCGGTCGGCGGCGCGCTGGCGGTAGAACTCGGCTATGGCGGCCAGATCGGTGCCGGAGGAATCGAGTTCGGCGGTGGTGGGGCGGATGACCAGGTACCAGGCGGTGATTCGTTCTCCGGCTCCTACTTGTCGGATGCGCAGGGCACCTGTGGTGACGGCCGGGAGGCGCGGCGCGGTCAGGGCGGTGGTGACGATTCGGTCGAGTTCCTCCTCCGACAGCGGGGCGGTTCCGGCGACGATGCGGCCGGTGGCGGTCACCAACCAGATCGAAATGTCCTGCTCGGCGGCGATGTCGCCGATCAGGTCCGCGATGCTGGTCCCGGCGGCCACCGCGGCCAGTAGGCGGCGTTGCCGGTCGGCGCCGGATTGGATGTGCCGCCAGCGCAATTCGGCCGCCTGTTCGGCGAGGTGCTCGATGATGCGGCTGAACGGGACGCTCTGTGGGGCCGACAGCAGGGGTAGGCCGTGACGTTCACAGGCGGTCAGCACGTCGTCGGGGACATGGCCGTGCAAGGCTTGGCCCGCGACGACGCCCGCGACACCTGCGGCGGCCAGCATGCCGATGTACCGATTCGAGTCGGCGGGATCGTGCCGCCAGACCAGTCCGGTGCATACGAGAGCGCCCGAGGTGACGAATGGGCGGGGGTCGGGCATATCGGTGGCGCAGATCCGGGCGACGGGGCGGTTCAGGGCCGCCGCATCCCCGTGTAGCAACCGCATGCGCAACTGCGGCGCGTCCAGTAAATCTCGCACCCGCACGGCGCACCTCCGCTGATCGGCCCGACCGGCGTCACGGTAGGACGCCAGTATTGCCGCGACGTTTCGGCGATGCTGCGGCCGCCTCACATACGGCCTCATGCCGTAGATCGCGGCCAAGCTATGCACCACTATCGTTCGGCGAGGTCGTCTCGGTGGGCGATTCGGGGAAGTGCGGGAGCGCAACAACTCTGCGACCCGCCCGCCACGGCACGACTTGCCGGAGTGCGTACAGACGGGCTGACTGCTCGTCACCCTGCATCGGCCGATTGCGCCGCCCCCGAATACCGGCCGACGGACGTGCGCAACGGTCGATGCGGCGCGAAACGTTCACCGTTCGCGGATAGGACGGCTGTCGGTGCGGAGGTCGTCAGGGGTCGCGGACGGCGGGGCGGAAGTACGCGACGGTCGGCGCGGTGCGCAACGTTCGCGGTTGCGGCCGGGACGGCTGTGAGCGCGGAGGTCGCGCCCCGGCCGTCGGCTCCGGCTCGATGCGATGCCGGTGTGGCACGGCGCCCCCTGACCGTGGCCGGCGGACAGGTCGCGGGCGGTGGCTCGCGGATCGGTAGGGTGGTCCGGGTGAGTCGGCGGATTCCTGTATTGATCGTGGCCGGATTTCTGGGGGCCGGGAAGACGACGCTGCTCAATCGGCTGTTGCGGAGCCGGAGCGCGCGGATCGGGGTGGTGGTCAACGACTTCGGGGCCGTGAACATCGATGCGATGCTGGTGGCGGGGCAGGTCGATGCGATGGTGTCGCTGGGGAACGGGTGCGTGTGCTGCGCGGTGGATGTGAGCGAGCTGGACGGGCTGTTCGACCGGCTGGCGGATCCGCGGCAGAAGATCGACGTCATTGTGGTGGAGGCCAGTGGGCTGGCCGAGCCGCGGAACCTCATTCGGATGGTGGCGGGGAGCGATAATCCGCGGATTCGGTACGGCGGGCTGATCGAGGTCGTGGACGCGGAGCATTTCGCCGAGAGTCGCGCACGGCATCCGGAGCTCGCCACGCATCTGCGGCTGGCGGATCTGGTGGTGGTGAACAAGGCCGACCGGGTCGAGCCCGCGGCGCTGGAGCAATTGCGCACGGAGATAGGCGAACTCGTGGGGCAAGTGCCGGTCTATCCCACCAGCCATGGCCGCGTCGATCCCGGGCTGCTCTTCGATATCCCGGCCCGCGATGCTCGCGAGCCCCGCGTCGGGGAACAACTCAGTTTCGACGAGCTCTTCGAGGACCACGACGATCACGCGCACGAGGCGCCCGAATGCGACGGCCGTCACGCCGACGGCCATCATGGCGACGGCTGCGGTCATCGGCATCTGCACGACGGCTACGACAGCGTGTCCTTCACCAGCACAACGGATCTGAATCCGCGCGAACTCATTGCCGTGCTGGAGGATCCGCCGCCCGGATTGTTCCGCGCCAAGGGCGTGCTGGCCTTCGCCACCCCGGACGATCAGCGAAAGTTCCTGCTGCACATGGTCGGCCGCCACATCACCATCGAACCGGCCGCCTGGAGCCGGCACGAGCCCCGGACCAGCAATCTGGTCCTCATCGGCTCCGGCCTGGACACCACCGCCGTCACGGCCCGCCTCGACGCCACCGTCCATACCTCCCCCGAGCCCCTCAACGACGAAGCGCTCCTACCGATCTGGCGCTACGTCACCCCCGAAGCCGCCCAACCCGAGGACCCGACCCCGACCGTCCTGTCCTGGAGCGAGTGACCCCCAATGTGAAACGCTCGCGACCGGGAACTGGTGGCGGCGACACGCCGACAAACCCCGCCACCATTTCCCGGTCGATGACGTTTCACTTTTTCAGGCCCCAAGTGAACCAACCGGCACGTACGATCAGATGCGTACGCCCGTTGTGTCTCGTTCTCCCTCATAGACAAGGAGTTCGGTCATGGGTTCGGTGCAAATGGTGCTCACCGCGATATCCACCGCCATTCAGGCGCTCGGGCTTTTCAACAGCATGTCGGGTGGCCTGTCCTCCTAGCCCTTCCGAACCACTCGCCCGCCGAACTACGTAACCGGCAGCTCGGGGATCCGTGTGGCACGCGCGTAGACGGTTTCGCCTTCGGCCAGATGCAGCGCCTCGGCGTCACCGCGCGTGACCTGCGCGGTGAACAGATCACCGGTCGCCGCATTGCGGAGTTCGACGCGAACCTCGAAGCCCAGGTGCACAACTCGCTCGACCGTCGCGCGGGTGACGCCCGCCGACTGGGCGGTGCCCTCGTGGGCCGCGAGCGCCATGGAGGGGTCGCGGCCCACGCGGATGTCGTGCGGGCGGACCATGTGGCCGTTCAGCTTGGCGACCGCGCCCAGGAACGACATGACGAATTCGTTTGCGGGGCGGTCGTAGACGTCTTCGGGGCTGCCGACCTGTTCGATGCGGCCCTTGTTCATGACCGCGATGCGGTCGGCCACATCGAGGGCCTCCTCCTGGTCGTGGGTGACCAGCACGGTGGTGACGTGCACTTCCTCGTGCAGCCGGCGCAGCCACTGGCGCAGGTCGGCGCGCACCTTGGCGTCGAGCGCGCCGAAGGGCTCGTCCAGCAGCAGCACCTGCGGGTCCACGGCGAGCGCGCGGGCCAGGGCCATGCGCTGGCGCTGGCCGCCGGACAGCTGCGCCGGGAAGCGGTGCTGGAAGCCGTCCAGGCCGACGATCTCGAGCAGTTCGTCGACCTTCTTCTTGATCTCGCCCTTGGGCCGCTTGCGGATCTTCAGGCCGAAGGCGACATTGTCGCGCACGGTCATGTGCTTGAACGCCGCGTAGTGCTGGAAGACGAAGCCGATATCGCGCTTCTGCGGCGGCACATGGGTCACATCCCGCCCGGCGATGGTGACGATGCCGTTGTCGAGCGATTCCAGTCCGGCGATCGAGCGCAGCAGCGTCGACTTGCCGGAACCGGACGGGCCCAGGAGTGCGGTCAGCTCGCCGGAGGGAATGTCCAGGCTGACATTGTCGAGGGCGGCGAAGGAACCGTAGTTCTTGTTCGCATTGGTCACGGTGATCATTTGGCAGTGCCCCGCTTGCGTTCGAGGAGGGTCATCAGGAGAAGGACAATGAGGGCGATGCCCATGAGCAGGGTCGCCGCCGCGTACGCGCCGAAGGTGTTGTGGTCCTCGTAGCGGCCGTGCACGAGCAGGGTGAGGGTCTGCGATTTGCCGGGCAGCGCGGTGGAAACCATGATCACCGCACCGAATTCGCCGAGCGAGCGCGCCACGGTGAGGACCACGCCGTAGGTGAGGCCCCAGCGGATGGCCGGCAGCGTGATGCGCCAGAACGTCTGCCAGCGCGAGGCGCCCAGCGTCGCGGCGGCCTGTTCCTGATCGTCGCCGATCTCGTGCAGCACCGGCTCCACCTCGCGCACCACGAACGGCAGCGTCACGAAGATGGTGGCCAGCACCATGCCGGGCAGATTGAAGATGACCTTCAGCCCGTGGTCCTCCAGCCCGCCGAACCAGCCGCCCGCACCCCACAGCAGGATGAGCGAGACGCCGACCACGACCGGCGACACCGCGAACGGCAGATCCACCAGGCCCTGCAACAGATTCCGGCCCGGGAAGCGCCCGCGTACCAGCGCGAGCGCGGTGAGGATGCCGAACACCACGTTCACCGGCACCACAATGGCGAGAATGATCATCGACAGGTTGAACGCCGAGATCGCCGCGGGCGTGGAGATCCAGTCGATGAAAGTGCCGATGCCGTGCTCGAAGGTGCGCCACAGAATGATCGCCAGCGGCAGCACCAGCAGGATGAGCAGATACCCCAGCGCCACGGAACGCAGCGAAATACGGGTCAGCGCGGAAAGTCTCATCAGCTCTCCTGCTCCTTGCGCGCCGCGCGATCCGCGAACAGCCGCAGCACCAGCAGCGTCACGAACGAGATGACCAGCAGCGCGACCGAGACCGCGGCGGCATTGACCGGCCGGTCCACCTCGATCTGCTGCTGGATGTACTGCGAGGCCATCTGCGTCTCACGCGGGATATTGCCGCCGATCAGCACGACGGACCCGTATTCGCCGATGGCGCGCGCGAAGGCCAGCCCACCGCCGCTGATGATGGCCGGCGCCAGCGTCGGCAGCACGATGCGGCGGAAGGTGGTCAGATTGTCCGCGCCCAGCGAGGCGGCGGCCTGCTCGACCTCCAGGTCGATCTCCATCAGCACCGGTTGCACCGAGCGCACCACGAACGGCAGCGTCACGAAGGCGAGCGCCACCACCAGGCCGGGCTGAGTCGCATTGAGCTGGATGTCGATCGGGCTCTGCGGCCCGTACAGCGACAGCAGCACGATGCTGGCCACAATGGTCGGCAGCGCGAACGGCAGATCGATGAGCGCGTTGACGACGCCCTTGCCCGGGAAGTCGTCGCGCACCAGCACCCACGCGATGAGCGTGCCCATCACGACATTGATGACGGCGACCACGATCGAGACGAATACGGTCACCCGCAGCGAATCCAGGGCCGCGGGCGCGGTCACCGCCTCCCAGAAGCCGGCCCAGCCGTCCTCGAAGGAGGCGACGGTCATGGCGGCCAGGGGCAGCAGCACGATGATGCTGAGCCACAGCACCACGGTGGCGATGCCGAGCGGCCCGACCGAGCCGGTGACGCGCAGCCAGGAAAAGCGCCCCGGGCCGCTGGGCTTGGGTTTGTCCCCCGCAACACCGGCGCCCTGCCCGGCGCCGGTGTTGCCACTACTGTCGTTCACGTTGCCAAGTATCCTGTGTGGTCCGGCTCACCCGTTTACTTGGTGGCCTTGTCGTAGATGATCGCCACGCTGCCGGTGCCCTGCGCGAACAGTTCCTTGTCCACGGTCTTCCAGCCGCCCAGGTCGGCAATGGTCCACAGCTTCTGCGGGGTCGGGAAGTCGTCGGCGAAGGCGGCGGTCACCTTGGGATCGACCGGGCGGAAACCGGCCTGCGCCCAGGCCAGCTGGGCGGTGGGGGTGAACAGGAAGTCCTTGAAGGCGATGGCCTGCGTCGGATTCTTGCTGTTCTTCAGCACCGCGACCGGGTTCTCGATCTTGAAGGTGGTGGGCGGGATGATGTGCTCGATCGGATCGCCCTTGCGCTCGGAGAAGATGGCCTCGTTCTCGTAGCTGAGCAGCACATCGCCGACGCCCTGCAGGAAGGTGTCGGTGGCCTCACGACCCGACTTGGGCTGCACCTTCACGTGCTCGGGCGAGACGAGCTGGGACAGGTAGTCCAGACCGGCCTGCGGGTTCTTGCCGCCCTCGCTCTTGGCCGCGTACGGCGCCAGCAGGTTCCACTTGGCCGAACCCGAGGAGAACGGGTTGGGGGTCACCACCTCGACGCCCGGCTTGAGCAGGTCGTCCCAATCCTTGATGCCCTTGGGATTGCCCTTGCGCACCACGATGGCGACCACGGAGCCGAATGGAATTCCCTTGTTGGCGTCGGCATTCCAGCTGGCGTCCACCAGACCGGCGTCCACCAGGCGGGTGATGTCGGGCTCGACGGAGAAATTCACGACATCGGCCTCGGCGCCGTCCTTGACCTTGCGGGACTGATCGCCCGAGGCGCCGTAGGAGGCCAGCACCTCCACGTCCTTACCGGCCTCGGTCTTGGTGAACTCCGGGATCACCTTGTCGAATCCGGGCTTGGGCACCGCATAGCCGTACAGGTGCAGCTTGATGCTGCCTGCCCCGCCGCCATCGCCACCGCCCACGACATCACTGGAACCGCCGGCGCACGCGGTCAGCACGGAGGCCACGACCGCGGTGAGGGCGACGGCTACGGAACGACGGGAGAGTCTGGTACTGCGGGACATCGGTGGACCTTTCCTACCGCCCGCCGAGTCGAGATCATCGGCGGAAATACTGGGGATTGCCGTAGACCCGCCCAGGTCGGACATGGGCGGTCGCGTTATCGGCCCGAAGGCCGCCGGGGTACGAGCACAGCTGCGAAAGGCACGCGCGCCAGTCTACTGAGGGGACAAGCAGCACAGCTCGGTCGGCAATCAGCGACAGTGAATGTCCGCGACCGCGAGGCAGCCCACCGCGATCAACGCCAATTCATGGCGGACCTGGGGAAGAGCACTCGACGACACGGGCGAACTGTAGCAGAGCCATGAGGGGTGCGCCCAATCACCGTGAACATGCGCACCGGAATTCACTTCTCGCTCACCGGAACGGTGTCTCAGATAGTGAGATCGATAAAGGGCCTGCGACCGGGGCGGCCGGGAATCGGCACGGGACAGCGCGGGCCGCAGGCGGCACTATGTAGGGCGAAGCGGTGCCGCACGGCATCGCACCGTCCGCTGGGGGAATTCATGACAAGTCCCGACCGAATCCGCCGGGAGTTTCCCGGCATCTCCACCCGCGCCTGGGAGCATCCGGCCGACCGCACCGCGCTGGTGACGCTGCGCTCGCTGAGCGGGTTCGACGTCGTCCTGCGCACCCTGTCCGGACTGCTGGCCGAGCGGCAGCATCGGCTGCTGTATCTGGCCACGGCGGTTCGGGTGGACGACAAGCAGTTCCGCAATATCCACCACCTGCGCGAGGACTGCGCGCGAATCCTGGACGCGCGCACCAAACCCGAGATGTTCGTGCTGCAGGATCCGAACGCGAACGCCTTCACCATCGGCATGGATCAGCCGTTCATCGTGCTCACCACCGGGCTGCTGGACCTGCTCGATCGCGAGGAGCTGCGGTTCGTGGTCGGCCACGAGCTCGGGCACGCGCTGAGCGGGCACGCGGTGTACCGGACCATGCTCATGCATCTCATGCGGCTGGCGGCGGGCGTCGGGTGGGTGCCGATCGGCGGGTGGGCGCTGCGCGCCATCATCGCGGCGCTCATGGAGTGGAGCCGCAAATCCGAGCTCTCCGGCGACCGGGCCGGGCTGCTGTGCGGGCAGGATGTGGACGCCTCGGTGCGGGTGCACATGAAGCTGGCGGGCGGGTCGCGGGTGGACCAGATGAGCCATGCCGCATTCCTGCAGCAGGCCGATGACTACGACAAGTCCGGCGATCTGCGCGACGGCGTGCTGAAACTGCTGAATCTGGAACTGCAGACGCACCCGTTCTCGGTGCTGCGGGCCGCGGAGTTGCGCCGCTGGATCACCAGCGGCGACTACGACCGCATTCTGGACGGCCGCTATCCGACCCGCGATCAGGACAAGAACGCCAAGATCAGCGATCAGGTCAGGGAGGCCGCCCGCTCCTACAAGCAGACCTTCGACCAGTCCGAAGACCCCCTCGTCCGCACCGTGCGCAACCTGGGCAAGGACATGGGGTCCGCGGTCGGCACGGTGGGACAAGAGGTCAGCGAGACCGTGTCGAAGATCGGCAAGCGGTTCAGCGAATGGCGGGACCAGGGAAGTTCGGGGAACTAGTCCTCCGGCTCAGTCTTCCTCCGCCATCGGCGGCGTCTCGAGAATGTCGAGAACCCATTCCTCGGTGGCGGATTCCGCATCGTCCTCGTCGATGCGGATGCGGTTGCTCAGCCGCACGCCCAGGCCCAGCAGCTGCGCCGCCTTGACCATGTCCACGGCCTCCTCGGGGCCGCAGGTGTGAGTCGCGATCAGGCGCGGCTCGTCCTCGAATTCCTCGTCGACGAGCAGCGTCTCGAGTTCCATGCCTTCATCGGTGGTTGACATGGTGCAGCAGAGTACGCGCCGGGTTCGCTCGACACGTAGGGAAACCCGATTCGACCGGGTGAACAGCCAGCGAACTCAGCGTGTGAGCAGCCAGGCGACGACGACCAGAACCAGCAGGGCGATCAGGGCGAGCTGGACGCGCGAGCGCGGCATCAGGCGGCTTCCTTCCGGGTCGGGCGGGGTGCGGCGACGGCGGCCGTGGCCTCCTGCGCGACCACCCGATCCCGGCCCAGCGCCCGCAGGGCGAGGCGCAGCGCACGGTCCAGCACGAACGCGAGAGCGAAGCAGACGGGGACCATGGCGGCCAGCACCACGGCGAACTGGGGAACGAAGGGCAGGCCGGCCACCCAGAGTTCGACGCCGTCCCACCAATCAGCAATCCGATGCACGACACCAACCTACGCCCAGAAGTCGCGGGTGGACGATTCGGGCCGAACGGACAGATCATTGTGTGATGGAGTCCTACGACGAACCGGAGTCGAACGACAGGCCGCTCGGCAGTAGCTACGATCCTCCCGGCCCGGACCCGCTGGAGCCCCCGCGCGACTCGGTGGACCGGCCCGACGCCGCGCTCACCGACGACTACCTGCCGACCGTGCCCGTCGGGGTGAGCCATCACTCGCCGTATCCGCCCATCGACGACTACGCCTTCCTGTCCGACTGCGAGACCAACTGCCTCATCGCCCGCAATGGTTCGGTGGAGTGGATGTGCGTGCCGCGCCCGGACTCCCCCAGCATCTTCGGCGCCATGCTGGATCGCAGCGCCGGGCATTTCCGCATCGGTCCCTACGGCCGCAATGTGCCCGCGGCGCGGCGCTATCTGCCCGGCGGGCTCATTGTGGAGACCACCTGGCAGACCGAGACCGGCTGGCTCATCGTGCGCGACGCGCTGGTGCTGGGCCCCTGGCACAACAATCAGGCGCGCAGCCGCACCCATCGCCGCACGCCCATGGACTGGGATGCCGAGCACATCCTGCTGCGCACGGTGAAATGCGTGAACGGCACGGTGGAACTGGAGATGAGCTGTGAGCCCGCCTTCGACTACCACCGGGGTCCGGCCAAGTGGGAGTACACCGGCGATGTCTACGAGAAGGCAAGCGCCACTTGCGATATAGAGGGCTGCCCGACGCTGACGCTCACCACCGACCTGCGCCTCGGCCTGGAGGGCCGGGAGGCGCGCGCCCGCAAGCGCATGCAGGAGGGCGATCAGGTCTTCGTGGCGCTGTCCTGGTCGGAGCTGCCGCCGCCGCGCACCTTCGCCGAGGCGGCGGAGAAGATGTGGCTGACCACCGAATGCTGGCGGCAGTGGATCACCTTGGGCCGCTTCCCGGATCATCCGTGGCGCGGGCACTTGCAGCGCAGTGCGCTCACCTTGAAGGGCCTCACCTATGCGCCGACCGGGGCGCTGCTGGCCGCGGCCACCACCTCGCTGCCGGAAACGCCCGGCGGGGAACGCAATTGGGACTACCGCTACACCTGGGTGCGGGATTCCAGCTTCGCGCTGTGGGGTCTGTACACCCTCGGCCTGGACCGGGAGGCCGACGACTTCTTCGCCTTCCTGCACGATGTCGCCACCGATGACAATGGCAAAGCCATTCCGCTGCAAGTGCTCTACGGCATCGGCGGGGAGCGGCAGATCACCGAATCCGAGCTGACGCATCTGGACGGCTACGACCACGCCCGACCGGTGCGCATCGGCAACGGCGCCTACAACCAGGACCAGCACGATATCTGGGGCACCCTGCTGGATTCCGTTTACCTGCACGTGAAGTCACGCCGCCAGGTTCCGGAAACCTTGTGGCCCATGCTGGAACGTCAGGTGCAGGCGGCAATCGACAACTGGCGCAAGCCCGATCGCGGCATCTGGGAGGTGCGCGGCGAGCCACAGCACTTCACCTGTTCGAAGGTGATGTGCTGGGTCGCCCTCGATCGCGGCGCGAAACTGGCCGAGCTGCACAGCGAATTCGACTACGCCCGCAAGTGGCGCGATATCGCCGACGAGATCCACGCCGACATCCTCGATCACGGCGTCAATGCCGACGGCGTCTTCACCCAGGTCTACGGCGGCGACTCGCTGGACGCGTCGCTGCTGCTGGTGCCGCTGCTGCGGTTCCTGCCGCCCGAGGACCACCGCGTGCGCGCCACGGTGCTGGCCATCGCCGACGAGCTGACCGAGAACGGACTGGTGCTGCGGTATCGCACCGAGACCACCGACGACGGCCTGTACGGCGAGGAGGGCTCGTTCACCATCTGCTCGTTCTGGCTGGTCTCCGCGCTGGTGGAGATCGGCGAACTGGAGCGGGCCCGCCAGCTGCTGGAGCGACTGCTCGGTTACGCCAGTCCGCTCAAGCTCTACGCCGAGGAGATCGACACCACCACCGGACGCCATCTGGGCAACTTCCCGCAGGCGTTCACCCATCTGGCGCTCATCAATGCCGTCATGCACGTCATCCGGGCCGAAGAGTCCCACCGCGCAGGACAATTCAACCCGGCCCATCCGGGGCGGTAGGACCCGGATCTATTCGCTGAGGGCGTCGGCGCGTTCCCGCAGATCGCGCAGGCGCACCAGCGAGGTCTCGATCTCGGTGAGGCGATACTCGCGGCGCTGCCCGGAGTGCACGGCCGCGGCCTCCTCGGCGGCGCGCAGCGAGGCGTCCACCGAACGCAGTGTCTCATTGGCGATCTCGGTGAAGTGATCGCGCAGGCTGCGCTGCACGGCGCGCAGGCGGTAGCGGGATTCCTTGGACACCTGGAAGATCACATCGTCCATGAGACGGGCCACCGCCACCTTGGCCTCGGCCTGGCGGCGCTGCTTGCGATTCTTGCGGTCGTCCCAGACCGCATTGAGGCCCAGCAGCACACCGGCGCCCGCGGAGTACACATTGACCAGGGACATGCCCAGCAGGCTGGTGGCCAGGCCGACCATGAGGATGCCGCCGTAGGAGCCGCGCAGCGCGGTCAGGAACTGTTCGGTGACAGCGGGTTTCGCGCTGATGAGCGAATCCAGCGGAGCCACGGGCTCGAGCACTTCCCCCACCTCGCCCGGATTATCCAGGCGCAGATCGGGAGTGGGGATACCGCTGTCGGGGAACTTGGCCGCCACCTGCTCGGACAATTCCACCGACCGGTAGTGGGCGATGACGAAGTTCTCCTCGACCGCCTCGCAGATCTTGGCGTCCAGGTCCGCGCCGAAGTCCGTCCAGCGCTTGGCCGGATCGCGCTTCATGATGTCGGCCTCGGCGTCCCGGATCAGGCTGCGCAGGCGATGGCGCAGATCGTGTTCGGTGTCGGCCATCAGCTCGGCCGCGCCGTCGGCCAGGGTGACCTGCCAGTTGGCGGTGCGCTGGCGGAGCTGTTCGGCTTCCTCGCGGGTGCGGCGCAGCTGCTCGGTGATGACGGAGTAGCGGCGCGGGTCGCGCAGGGTTTCGGCCTCGGTGCGCAGGGCCAGCGCCAGATGGTCGGTAATGAGGCGGATATCGCCCACGGCGGCCTCGGCGGCCACCGCGTCGGCGCGGCCCAGCACGTACCCGCGTAGGTGCTCGAGCAGTTGCGGCACACCGGATTCCAGATCCGAGCGCGGATTGCCGCCGGCCTGATCGTGCAGCAGCGCGGAGGCCGGGGCCACGGCGAAGGCCAGCCCGGCGTCGTCGAGCAGTTCGCGATCGCGCTGCTGGACCTGCGGCCACTGCGGATACCGGTCGATCTTGTTGAGCACGCAGATGACCGTGGGGCACACCTGCTGGATGCGCTGCAGCTGTGCGATCTGCTCGGGCGTGAACGCCGCGCTGGCGTCGGCGACATAGAGGACGGCGTCGGCCGCGGCGATGAGCGACCAGGTGGCCGGGGTGTCGGCCGGCGAGCCGGGGGCGTCCAGCACCACGAAGCCCTCGGCCAGCAGCGGACTGGGCTGGGTGAATTCGGCGCGGATGACATCCGGGTTCAGGGCCGCGGTGACGGTCAGCGGATCCACGGACTCGCGGACGGCGCGGCCGCCCTCGCCGGCCTTGACCAGGGTGGCGGTGGCCTGATCGCCGTACTCGGCGATGACCGGCACGCTGATCTCGCTGTCGGTGGCGCTGACCGGCGCGCCGACCAGGCTGTTGACCAGCGTGCTCATCCCGCTCTTGGCTTCGCCCACCACGACCAGGCGCACCCGCGGATCGGCGATGCGGGCGCGGGCGATCCCGAGCCGCGAGGCCAGATCGGCGCGGCCCGCGGTATGGGTGTGCCCGAGCAGCTCGTCGAGCAGCTCGAGCAGGGGACCCATCGCATCCGGATTCTTCACGACGGCAACGCGTTCAGCGCCGCTCACAGCAGCGTGACGTCATGTGCGCCGGAAACCGGATGGTGGGTCTCGGCGAAGGCGGCCTCGGGCATGAGGTTCGACGTCAGCGCCGCGTCGTGCACCTGGTAGAACGGGGTGGTGTCGGCGAGCGGCAGCGCGTGGTGGCCCGAATCCGAGACGTCCGCAACAGGTTTCACCGGCTTGGGCATATCCGGCATCGGCTTGGTGGTCAGCGGCGGCATGGTCGCGATGGTCGGATCCGGCACATCGATGGTGGGTTGCGTATCGATGGTGGGCGGCGTGTCCAGGGTCGGATGCGAATCGCCGGTCGGCACCGTCGGCTCGACGGTCGGCACCGTGACGGTCGTCGGCGGATTGCTCACCGTCGGCTGATGCGTCGGAATCGAGTCGTTGTCGTCGCTGGGCACGGTCACCGACGGGACGTCCACGTCATCGGTCGGGACGCTGGGCTGCGTGGTGAGGCCGCCGTCCGGGTCCGTACCGGTGGTCGGGTTGGTGACCACCGGCGCGGTGGTGTTGCCCGGACCGGTGCTGCCGCCGGGCGCGGTGGCGTGGCCCGGTGCGGTGGTCGCGCCCGGAGCCGTGGTGACCGCGGGCGCGGTGGTGAGGCCGGGCAGCTTGGTGGTGGCCGGGTCGGTCGCGCCGGGCAGCTTGGTGGTCGGCGCGGTCGGCGCCGTGGTCAGCAGCGACGGCGAATCCGCCGTCGAGGGGATGCTGATCTGCGGCGCGGAGGTGCCGGGCGCGGAGGTGAGCGGCTGGGCGATCATGGTGGCCGGCTTGTCCGGATGCTCCGCGACGACCGTCGGCTGCCGCAGGTCCAGCAGGGCCGGGGCGGTGGCGGCGGGCGCGGTCAGCGGCGAGACGGCCGGAGCGGCAAGCAGATTCGCGATCGGCTGCGAGGCGGCATCGGGCTGAATGGTGGTCTGCAGCGGAGTGGTCACCACCGGCTGCGCGACGGCGACCGGTACGACCGGAGCCGGCGCGGCGGCCACGGGGACGATCGGGGCCACGGCCACCGGGGCAACCGGAGCAACGGCGATGGGAGCGACCGGAGCGACAGCAACGGGGGCAACCGGCGCGACGGCAACCGGGGCGGGGGCGACCGGAGCGACAGCCGCCGGAGCGGTGGGCGCGACCGGGCCGATGGGGCCCGCCGGGCCGGGGGCGGGCGCACCGATACCGGCCGCCGGAGCGGAAGGTGCTGCGGGAGCACCCAATCCGGGGGCGCCGGCGCTCGGACCAGCCGCGCCGGGAGCATTCAGGCTTGGTCCGTGCACACCGGGAGCATTCGCGCCCGCACCAGGAGCGGTCGCACCGGCCCCCGGGCCGGTGGCGCCATTGGGCAGGCCGTTCGCGGGTACCGCCGCACCGCCGTTCGGTGCGCCGCCGACGGGAGCGGGCGCACCACCGTTCTGCGGATCAGCCTGGTGGCCGGGAGCATTCGCGGCCGCATTCGGCTCATCGAGGCCGCGTAGTCCGCCCAGGAACGAGGAACCGGGCTGTTCGGCCGCCTCGACGCCGGGCTTGTAACCCGGCGCATGGGCGATGCCATCGCTCAGATCGCGCCCGAACTCGTTGAACTGGTTGCCGATATTGCCGACGGCGATGTCCACGTTCAGTTCCGAGCGGACCCACACGCCGTCCAGGCCGGCATGCGCGTCGACTTCCCAGCTGGTCTTGACGAAAGCGCCGAAGCCTTCGCCGATGCCGTCGAAAGGCCCTGTGTGCGACGGATTCTCGAACCCGGATCCGGGCGGGGCGAACCCGCCGCTGTTCATTCCGGGCAGGTGCAGCCCCTCGGTGCCGGGCAGCTTGAGGCCCTGCATGTGCTGCAGGCCGCCGAGGAATCCGCCCTGGTCGTCGTCGAACAGCGCCGACTGCGGAGTGCCCAGCGGCAGCCCGAGCGCGGATTCGGAGGACTGCGAGCTCTCCAGCGGCATGCCGAGGGCATTGTGCGAGTCGTCGCCGTAGCCCAGTCCGAAGGCGGGCGTACCGGATTCGGGCAGGCCGAGGCCGCCGAAGCCGGCCATGGTCGCATCGCCCTGCCCGCCGAAATGGCCGGGGAAGAGACCGGCGTCGGTGCCGTACTGGCCGTTGTCGAACGGGTCTGCGACCGGCGAGGCGCCGCCGCTGTAGGGCAGCGCGTCCTCGGTGAGGTCGGGGAAGGTCAGGGTGGGGCTGGGCTCGTCCGGCTTGGGATCGTTCACCTGGGACCAGCCGACATTGCGGCTGTCGTGATTGATCGGCGCGCCGTTCTCGCCCTGGCTGCCACCGGCCGCGATGAGCGCGCCTCCGGTGACGTACGCGCCTGCCCTGGTCACCCGCGAGACCCCGGTGGCAATGCGGTACGCGGTGTCGCCCGCGTAGTCGTCGTCCGCACCGGATGCATCATCGAAGGGCAGATCACGTGTCATACAGGCTCCGCTCTCAGGTGAAGCGCGATCCGTCGTGACGGGCCGCCGTTTCAAAACTCGTTCACACCCTATTTCCGGATATCCGGTCTGTCACATCCACCAGGTCGGAGACGGTGTGCACAACGGTGTGAGAGACAGCTTGTCACTCGGTATATCTGTACGGAAGCCCCAGTTTTTCGCTGCGTAACGAACCCGGCGCAGCTGATATGCCCACCGGGCTCCCCCGTCGAAGATCGTTCGGCAGAACCTACCCCGCGATTGGCTTTCACAACAATGCCCTGCGGTGAAGTCGCCCAAACCCGGGACAGCACGATCCGGAGCAGCACCGTGCCCCGCCGCCGTCACAGCCCCAACCCCTCACGGCACAGTGCCCCGCTGCCGTCACAGCCCCAACCCCCTGACAGCACAGTGCCCCGCTGCCGTCAGGCAGCGGGGCACGGGAACCACAAGAGTTATTTCTTGGGCTTGTCGGCCGTCGACTCGGTCGACAGCGCCGCCACGAAGGCTTCCTGCGGCACGTCGACGCGGCCGATGGTCTTCATCCTCTTCTTGCCTTCCTTCTGCTTCTCCAGCAGCTTCCGCTTACGGGAGATGTCGCCGCCGTAGCACTTGGCGAGCACGTCCTTGCGGATGGCGCGAATGTTCTCGCGCGCGATCACCTTGGAGCCGATGGCCGCCTGGATCGGCACCTCGAACTGCTGGCGCGGGATGAGCTCGCGCAGCTTGGTGGTCATCTTGTGCCCGTAGGCCTGCGCGGCGTCCTTGTGCACGATGGCCGAGAACGCGTCCACGGCCTCGCCCTGCAGCAGGATGTCCACCTTCACCAGCGCGGCCTGCTGCTCACCGGCCTCCTCGTAGTCGAGCGAGGCGTAGCCGCGGGTGCGCGACTTCAGCGAGTCGAAGAAGTCGAAGATGATCTCCGCCATGGGCAGCGTGTACCGCATCTCCACGCGGGTCTCGGACAGGTAGTCCATGCCGAGCAGTTCACCGCGGCGGGCCTGGCACAGCTCCATGATGGTGCCGATGAATTCGGCCGGCGCGATGATGGTGCACTTGGTGATCGGCTCGTAGATCTCCCGCACCTTGCCTTCCGGCCAGAACGACGGGTTGGTGACGACGTGCTCGGCGCCGTCCTCCATGACCACGCGGTAGATCACATTGGGCGCGGTGGAGATCAGGTCGAGGCCGAATTCGCGCTGCAGGCGCTCGCGGGTGATCTCCATGTGCAGCAGGCCCAGGAAGCCGCAGCGGAAGCCGAAGCCCAGGGCGACAGAGGTTTCCGGCACATAGGTGAGCGCGGCGTCGTTGAGCTGGAGCTTGTCCAGCGCGTCACGCAGGTCCGGGTAATCGGAGCCGTCGAGCGGGTACAGGCCGGAGTAGACCATGGGTCGCGGCTCGCGGTAGCCGGTCAGCGCTTCCTTCGCGCCGTCGCGCGCGGAGGTGATGGTGTCACCGACCTTGGACTGGCGCACGTCCTTCACGCCGGTGATGAGGTAGCCGACCTCGCCGACGCCGAGACCCTGGGTGGGCTTGGGCTCCGGCGAGACGATGCCGATCTCCAGCAGCTCGTGGGTGGCGCCGGTGGACATCATCTTGATCTTCTGGCGCGGGGTGAGCTTGCCGTCCACCACACGCACATAGGTGACGACGCCGCGGTAGGTGTCGTAGACCGAGTCGAAGATCATGGCGCGGGCGGGCGCGTCGGCCTCGCCGACCGGCGGCGGCACTTGGCGCACCGCCTCATTGAGCAGTTCGGGCACGCCGACGCCGGTCTTGCCGGACACCCGAAGCACGTCCTCGGGCTCGCAGCCCACGATGTGGGCGAGCTCGGCGGCGTAGCGATCCGGGTCGGCGGCCGGCAGGTCGATCTTGTTCAGCACCGGGATGATGGTGAGGTCCTTGTCCATCGCCAGATAGAGATTGGCGAGGGTCTGCGCCTCGATGCCCTGGGCGGCGTCCACCAGCAGGATGGCGCCCTCACACGCCTCCAGCGCGCGCGACACCTCATAGGTGAAGTCCACGTGGCCGGGGGTGTCGATGAGGTGCAGGACGTAGTCCTCACCGTCGACTTGCCAGGGCAGCCGCACGTTCTGCGCCTTGATGGTGATACCGCGCTCGCGCTCGATATCCATGCGGTCCAGGTACTGGGCCCGCATGGCGCGCTCCTCCACCACACCGGTGAGTTGCAACATGCGATCAGCCAGGGTGGATTTCCCGTGGTCGATATGGGCGATGATGCAGAAGTTCCTGATCCGGGACGGATCGGTGAACGTCGTATCGGCGAAGCTGCTAATCGGAGTCACTCCTCGGCATGGCGAAACAGCGGCATGTCAACCCCGAAGTCTACGGTGCGCGTACCGGCGAACCGCCGCTAGGCTGCCGACCATGGCCGGCAGATGGAATGCTCTGGGGAAGCAGTTGGGAATCGTGGCTAAGGAGCAGGGTTCCCAGCTCGTCCGACAGCAGGCCCCGAAGTTGATCGGGCGGATGCAGAAGTCGTCGATGTGGGATCGGGCGATGAAGGCGGTGACGACGCCGAAGGCGGGACCGGGGGTCTCGGTGCGGCCGACCTCCTCGGCGGGGGTGCCGTCCCGGGAACGCGCCCGGCAGATCGTCTACAGTCCGCAATTGGACGGCCGCGCCGATCCCGGCGAAATCGTCTGGACCTGGGTCCCTTACGAGGAGGACCCGGGCAATGGCAAGGACCGTCCGGTGCTGGTGGTCGGCCGCGAGCGCAATACCCTGCTCGGCCTGATGCTCTCCTCCAATGCCGACCACGCCCATCACTCGAACTGGGTCGGCATCGGCGACGGGCCGTGGGATCATGCGGGCCGCCCCAGTTGGGTGCGCCTGGACCGGGTTCTCGATGTGCCGGAAGCGGGGATCCGCCGCGAGGGCGCGATCGTCCCGCGCAAGACCTTCGATCTGGTCGCGCATCGGTTGTGCGCCGAATATCACTGGTACTGAACGAAAGCGCCCCGCTCGACCACTTCCCGATACGACCCGTGCCCCGTTTCCACCGGAAACGGGGCACGGAATTCGCCGAAAGGCTGTCAGCTCGCCATATTCCGCGACCGACCGAACATGAGGCCGTAGACCAGGCTGCCGAGCACGCCGCCGATCAGCGGGAAGACCACGAACACCCACAGCTGAGCGGGTGCGCCGTCCTGGAAGAAGGCGACGGCGATACTGCGAGCCGGGTTCACCGAGGTGTTGTCGACCGGAATCGAGATCAGGTGGATCACCGCGAGGGTGATGCCGATGGACAGGCCCGCCAGGGGGACGTCGGAGAGCTGGTCGGTGGAGGCCAGCACCACGAAGACCAGCAGCGCGGTGAGGATGACCTCGACGGTGATGGCGGCGGCCAGCCCGTAACCGTCGACGGTGACCCCGCCGAGTTCGATCTTCGCGGGACTGTGCGCGCCCCAGCCGTTGGCGCCGAGGCCGTCGCGAGCCCGGTTGTAGGAGGGCAGGTTCTGGGCGATGGCGTAGAGGGCCACGCCGCTGAGCAGGCCGCCGACTATCTGAGCGAGCGCGTAGGCGCCGGCATGCGCGGCCGAGATCCGGCCGAGCAGGAACTGGCCGACGGTGACCGCCGGATTCACATGGCATCCGGAGATCGGCCCGATGGCGTAGACCAGGAACAACAGCGTGAAGCCGAAGGCCAGGGCGACGCCGAGGGCGCCCACCTTGTCACCGGCCAGCACCGCGGTGCCCACACCGCCGAAAACCAGCACGAAGGTGCCGAAACCTTCGGCGAACAGCTTCCGGCCCAGCGAAATCGGTTCCAGCTCCGATAGTTCTTCGACTACTTCCTGCGCTGTGGGAGACATCAGCCACCTTCCCGGTTCGTCCCGCCATACGGCGGAGAGCACCTGTGTCCTGCCGAATCACGCATCACGCGAGTCGAGTGATCTCCACCACCACCTCGAGATCGGTCGAGCCGCTTCCGCTGAAGATACCTTTCAGAGGCGGCACATCCGCGTAATCACGGCCCACCCCAACGGAAACGTGTTGCTCGGTCACCGGAATGTTGTTGGTCGGGTCGTAGCCCCACCATTGCCCGGTCCAGGCCTCCACCCAGGCGTGCATCTGCCCGGCCACGGTGCGCCCGACCTCGGCGGCCGGATCGGGATGCAGATAGCCGGAGACGTAACGGCTGGGAATCCCCATGCCGCGCAACAGCAGCAGGGTCAGGTGCGCGTAGTCCTGGCAGACGCCTTGCCGTTCGGCGAAGGCCTCCACCGCGGAGGTGTGCACCGAGGTCGCGCCGGCCAGGTAGCGCATTTCCCGGTGCACCCATTCCGCCGCGCGCACAACGGCTTTGGCGGGCGGCACGCCGCGGGCGAGCTGGCGGGCGACGGGTGAGAGGCGGCGTTCGCGCGGCACCTGGGGGGTGGGGGCGAGCAATTCGTCGAAGCGGTCGGCGACGGCGTCCTCGCGCAGTTCCTCCCAGGACAGCTCCTCGGGCGGGCCGGCGAACGGCTCGGTCTCCACCACCGAGGCGCTGGTGACCTCCAATTCGGTGTGCGGGGCGTGCAGGTCGAAGGCGGTGACGGTGGTGCCCCAGTAGTCGGTGTAGCGGTAGGAGCGGGTCGAGGGCACGGTGTCGACCCGGCTGAGGATCACGTTCTGCCGGCTGTCGGCGCGCGGGCTCAGCCGCGCCTCGTTGAACGACCGGGTGACCGGCGCGTCGTAGACATATCCGGTGGTGTGCACCACCCGCATCCGCCAGCTCATGCTGTGTCCTTTCGGCACGAGCGGGGGGCCTGCGTGGTTACGCAGGCTGCCGCCTCCGGCCCTGACCCGCTCATGCCTGCTCCTGCACCTGAAAGTTGTTGCGCCCGTGCAAGCCCGTCCAGGCCACCCAGGATTCGGCGTGGAAGTACTGCAGGGCCACGGCTTCCCCGACCTCGCGGCAGGTCTCCTGCAACCAGAGCAGGCGGCTGGGCAGGTCCTCCAGCAGCACCAGCGAGGGCAGGAACTCCAGTTCGCTGCGGGCCCGGCCGAGCAGGCGATGCGCTTCGTGGCGGGCGGCGAAACGGCTGTTGGGGCGTTGATCCAGTTCTTGCAGACAGGTTTCGGCGACGCGCAGGGAATGGAAGACCGAACGCGGGAAAAGGCGGTCCAGCAGAATGAATTCGGCGATCTGATTGGCGTCCAGGACGCCGCGGTGGGTGCGCAGATACGGGTCGTGCGCCCCGGCCGAACGCAGCACCGTCACCCAGGCCGGGGACGAGGTGCGATCACCGGCCCGCGAAAGCAGCAGGCGCACCGTCATATCCACGCGTTCGATGGATCTGCCCAGCAGCAGGAACCGGTAGCCGTCGTCGCGGCTGAGGGTGGAATCGGAGAGTCCGGCGAACATGGCGGCGCGGTCGGTGATGTAGTGGCAGAACTCGTGCGGGCCCAGGGCGCGGGCGGCGCGCTCGGCGGCGGCGAGCCCGTTGTAGGTCGCATTGAGGCATTCCCACATTTCGGTGGAGGTGACTTCCCTTGCGCCTCTGGCATTTTCGCGGGCCCTGCTGATGGAATCGACAATGGATCCACCGTGGTCGCGGCCGAAGGCCACCAGCTCGGTCACCGACCAGACGTCGAGTTCCGCCGCGGGCGGTTCGATGCCGAGGACCTTGAGCAGCACCCGTGAGGTTCTGTCCGGATCGACGGTCGCGTCCTCGAGCAGTTGATGCACCGCGACATCGAGAATGCGTGCCGTGTACTCGGCGCGTTCGATATAGCGGCCGATCCAGAAGAGGGATTCGGCATTGCGCGCCAACATGATGCTGCGCCCTATCTGTCGTCACTGTTGCTGTTGGCTCGCCCGCGTCGGTGAGGGCTCCCGGGATTGATCGCGATCCCGGGTGATGTGCAGTTCGCTCACCAGCTGCTCGCCCGCCAGTTCGCGCTGCTCCACGGAGGTTCTCGGGGCCAGCACCCAGGTGTCCTTGCTGCCGCCGCCCTGACTGGAGTTCACCACCAGGGAGCCGTCCGGCAGCGCCACCCGCGTCAATCCGCCGGGCAGCACCCAGATGTCGTCGCCGTCGTTGACCGCGAAGGGGCGCAGGTCCACATGCCGCGGCGAGAGCCGGCCGCCGATCTTGCTCGGCACCGTGGACAGCTGCACCACCGGCTGGGCGATCCAGCCGCGCGGATCGGCGCGCACCTTGCGGCGCACGGCCTCGAGTTCCTTCGCCGTGGCGTCGGGGCCGATGACGATGCCGTAGCCGCCGGAGCCCTCGACGGGTTTCACCACCAGTTCCGCCACCCGGTCGAGCACCTCGTCGCGCTCGCCGGGCTCCCAGCAGCGATACGAATCGACATTGGGCAGCACCGGTTTCTCGCTCAGGTAGTACTCGATGAAGGCGGGCACATAGGTGTAGACGAGTTTGTCGTCGCCCACGCCGTTGCCGACGGCATTGGCCAGCACCACGGTGCCCGCGCGGGCGGCGTTCAGGATCCCGGCCACGCCGAGCATGGAGTCGGGGCGGAACTGCATGGGGTCGAGGAAGGTGTCGTCGATGCGCCGGTAGACGACGTCGACCTGCCGCTCGCCGGCGGTGGTGCGCATGTAGACGACATTGTCGCGGCAGAACAGGTCGCGGCCCTCGACCAGTTCCACGCCCATCTGCCGGGCCAGCAGCGAATGCTCGAAGTAGGCGGAGTTGTAGACGCCCGGGGTCAGCACCACCACGGTCGGGTCGGCCTCGTTCGGCGCGGCGGCCGAGCGCAGGGCGCGCAGCAGATGGGCCGGATAGTCGCCGACGGCGCGCACCCGGTGCGAGGCGAACAGGTCCGGGAAGACGCGGGCCATGGTGCGGCGGTTCTCCATCACGTACGACACCCCGGACGGGGAGCGCAGATTGTCCTCCAGCACCCGGAAGTCGCCGTGCTCGTCGCGGATCAGATCGATGCCGGCGACGTGGATGCGCACGCCATTGGGCGGGAACAGGCCGGCGGCCTCGCGGTGGAAATGCGCGCAGGAGGTGACCAGCCGTTTGGGGATGACCCGGTCGCGCAGGATGGTCTGCTCGCCGTACACATCGGCGAGGAAGGCCTCGAGGGCCCGCACCCGCTGTTTGATGCCGCGCTCGAGCTTGGTCCATTCGGTGGCGGCGATCACCCGCGGCACCAGATCCAGCGGGAAGGGCCGCTCCTGGCCGGATAGGGAGAAGGTGATGCCCTGATCCACGAAGGCGCGGTCGAGCGCCTCGGCGCGGGCCGCCAGATCCGCGGCGTCGATGGTGCACAGGGCGGCGTGAATGCCCCGGTAGGCGGGGCGCGGTTTGCCGGAGGAGTCGAACATCTCGTCATAGGCCCGGTCGTAGCGGCCCGGCCGGTATCCCGCGAAGACCCCGAGCGCCGCATCGTCGATCTCGGTGCGGCCGATCGGGGGTGGCACGGCCGCGGCCGGTTTCACTGTCCTGGGTGGACCCTGCGCGGCGGCGGGAGTCATGCAAAAATGGTCCATCACGCAGGGGCAACACGGTGTTGGACCGGGATAAATTTCTGGTTGCGGCCCTGTCGCGGACAGGGCCGATTTCATGCCGTGGCGTGTTGCCTGGTAACCTCGATCGTCGGTGCGGCGCTACGCCCTCTTCGTAGCGTGCACTCAAAGACTTTTCAGCCGGTTAAAACCACCAAGCGAAGGAACACGAGGAAACAGGCGTGGCCAACATCAAGTCCCAGATGAAGCGGATCCGCACCAACGAGCTTGCGCGTCAGCGCAACCAGTCGGTCAAGTCCGCGCTGCGCACCTCGATCCGCAAGTTCCGCGAGGCCGCTGCGGCGGGCGAGAAGGACAAGGCGCTCGAGCTGATGCGTGACGCGAGCAAGAGCCTGGACAAGGCTGCCTCGAAGGGCGTCATCCACGCCAACCAGGCCGCCAACAAGAAGTCGGCGCTGTCGCTGGCCTTCAACAAGCTCGGCTGATTCACCCCGGTATCCACCGGACTACACGCTTTGAACAACCGCCGTGGCCACGATGACCGCGGCGGTTTTGCTGTACCGCCTCTCCGGGACTTCAGCGCACGGCTCGGGAGCCGTCGACCGTCGTGCACGCGTGCCAGCGGTTGGGTGCCGAACCAATTCCGGGCATACCCGGTGAGTTACCCGGACCTTGCGAAATCAGTTGTCACGTTCCTCTCAGCCGTGCAACTTGCCGAACGTGGGCGGTTCGCAGCAGGATGGGCTGCGAAACGTCGGGGGCAATCGGATATCACCTGCGTTGGGAGTTGTCTTGCTTGGTAAGAAATCGTCCTGGGGTCGGGCCGCGCTGGCGGCCGGCGCCGTCGCTGTCGTGCTGAGCACGGGGGTCGGGACCGCGGGCGCCCGGCCGATCGGGCCGTTCGAAGTGGGCGGGGCCATCGAGGTCGCGTACGACCGGTCCGGCGGGCCGGGCGTGTTCGGCGATCCGGTGGGGCCGGAGCTGGACGCCGCGGGCGGGGGCAAGAAGCAGGACTTCGCCAACAACATCTCCATCTACTGGACGCCGGCGACGGATGCGCATGCCGTCGGCGGGGCCATCCGCGAGAAGTGGACCGCTCTCGGCTCGGAGTCCGGGACGCTGAAGTACCCGACCGCGGATGAGGGGGCGACCGCCAAGCCCGGACGGTTCCAGACCTTCCAGGGTGGTGCGGTCTACTGGTCGCTGGGCACCGCGGCGCACGCGCTGACCGGCGTGATCCTGCAGAAGTACGGGCAGGTCGGCTGGGAGAACAGCCCGCTGGGCTTCCCCATTACCGATGTCGCCAAGACCACCACGGACAACGGGCTCTACGGGCTGTTCGAGGGCGGCGCCATCTACTCGACGCAGAAGTCCGGCACCCATGTCATCTGGGGTTCCATCCGCGACGAGTGGGTGCGCAATGGCGCGGAGAACGGCCGCTACGGCTTCCCCACCAGCGATGAGTACGACTACAACGGCGGTAAGGCCCAGGACTTCCAGGGCGGCAAGATCACCTGGTCGCCGTAGTTCAGGCCGACTCGCGCAGGTCGAGAATGCGCGCGAGGGCATGCTCGAGCGCGTAGTTGGTATCGGCCGCACCGCCCTTGACGTCCGCGTTGAGGGCGGCCACCACCTGCAGCGCCTGACCGATGGATGCGGCCGTCCAGCCCCGTGATTGGGCCTGCGCCTTCTTCACCTTCCACGGCGGCATGCCGAGATCGCCGGCCATCTTGAACGGGTCGCCCCGGCCGGCCGATCCGACGCGGGCAATGGTGTGCACCGAATCGGCGAGCGCGTCCGCGAGCAGTACGGCGGGCACGCCGCGATCGGTGGCCCAGCGCAGCGCCTCCATGGCCGCCGGGCGATCGCCGGAGACCGCCAGATCGGCCACATCGAAGCCGGAGACCTCGGCCTTGCCCGAGTAGTACCGGTGCACCGCCGCGAGATCGACCTTGCCGCCGGTATCGGCCACCAACTGCGAACTGGCCGCGGCCAATTCCCGCAGATCCGAGCCGATCGCCTCGATCAGCGCCTGCACCACATCGGCCGACACCCGGACGTTCTGCGCGCGGAATTCGTTGCGCACGAACTCGACTCGCTCACCGGCCTTGCTGACCTTGGCGCAGTTGTGCACGACCGCGCCCAGCTTCTGCAAGGCCGGCGCCAGCGCTTTGGCCCGCCCGCCGCCGGTGTGCAGCACCACCAGCACCACGCCGTCGGGCGGGGAGGCGGCGGCGTCCTGGATCACCGATACCGCGTCCTTGCCGGCCTCGGCGGCGGACTCCAGCACGATCACCCGGTCCTCGGCGAACAGAGAGGGGCTGAGCAGCTCGGCCAGTTCCGCGGTGCTCGCATCGCCGGCCCGCAGCCGGTCCACCGGCATCGAATCCGGTTCCGGGGTGGTGGCCCGAGCCTGTGCGGTAATCGCCGAAACCGCCCGCTCGATCAGCAATTCCTCTTCACCGAGCACGAGATGCAGGGGCGCGGGTCGTTGGCTCACACAGCGATCCTACGAGCCGCCCCCGACACCCGGCCGCCGGGATCACGGGCTCGCCGGATCCGGATCGCCTAATGACCGGTCGCGGGCGCGGGTTCGCCCATGAGATGTGCGCGGCCCCAGGCTTCCAGCGGGAGCAGCGCATTGTTGAGCAGTTCGCCCAGCGGGGTCAGCGAGTACTCGACGCGCGGGATCAGCTCGTCGTAGACCTCGCGGTGCACGATGCCGTCGGCCTCGAGTTCGCGCAGCTGGGTGGTCAGCACCTTCTCCGAGACGCCCGGGACCTGGCGGCGCAGTTCCCCGAAGCGGTGCGGGCGCTCGCTCAGCGGCCAGAGGATCATCATCTTCCACTTGCCGTTCAGGACCGAAAGAGTGGCGTCGAGCCCGCAGGTGTAGGCGCCCGGTCGGCGTGTGATCGGCACCACGTGCCCCTTTCCGCTGCCTGTTGACTTACCCGGAGGTGCGTACCCACTTCCCTGTGCGTACTTGAGCGCCCCGGATGCGAGGCCCAGAGTAGCGCTCATGTCGGTTCACTCGAACTCCTCGCTCACCGTCCTCGGCCTCGGCGATATGGGCTCGGCCCTGATTCGCTCGTGGCTCGCCGCCGGATACGCCGTCACCGTCTGGAACCGCAGTGCCCGAACGGTTCCCGAGGGCGCGACGCCCATCGCCACGGCGGCGGCCGCCGTCTCCGCCAACTCGCTCGTCGTGGTGTGCCTGCTCGACGACGCCTCGGTGCGCGCCACCCTCGGCGGCATCGATCTCACCGGCCGCGACATCGTCAACCTCACCACCAGCACGCCCGCCGAAGCCCGTGCGCTCTCCGAGTGGATCACCGCGCGCGGCGGCCGTTTCCTGGACGGCGGAATCATGGCCGTCCCCTCCATGATCGGCGTCCCCGACTCCGGCGCGTACGTCTTCTACAGCGGCTCCCCCGAGGCCCACGAGACGCACGCCGAGGCCCTGTCCGTCCCCGCCGCCGTCACCTACGTCGGCGCCGACCCGGGTTTCGCCGCCCTCTACGACATCGCACTGCTCAGCGGAATGTGGGGCATGTTCGCCGGCGCCGCACACGCTTTCGCCTTGATCGACAAGGAGAACATCGACCCGGTGGAGTTCGCCCCTCTGTTGGTCGGCTACCAGCAGGCCATGGCCGCCTACGCCTACGGCACCGCCGCCCAGCTGGCCAGCGGCGACTACGCCGAGGGCGTCGAATCGAACCTCTCGATGATGGCCACCACCAACGGAACCCTGCTCCGCACCGCCGCCGAGCAGGGCGTCAGCCCCGAACTC
The DNA here is from genome assembly GCF_054655275.1 of Nocardia sp. IFM 10818. Taxonomy (NCBI): domain Bacteria; kingdom Bacillati; phylum Actinomycetota; class Actinomycetes; order Mycobacteriales; family Nocardiaceae; genus Nocardia; species Nocardia sp. IFM 10818. Next base: position 2,204,982 of record NZ_BAAHJH010000001.1, on the reverse strand, counting down.
CTCACCCCCTTCATGGCCCTCATGGACCGCCGAGTAGCCGAGGGCGGCGGCAAGGAATCCACCACCGGCGTGGTAGACCTCCTCCGCCGTTAGCGATCGCCTTCTTTCGTTCGCGCCGAACGGAATTCAAGGGCGAGCAATACCACCGTACAGGCGACGGCGGCCACGAGGCCGGACCGAATGCCGGTGGGCAGCACGACGGATGCGCCGAGTGCGGCGGCACGCTCGGAGACCGTCAACAGCCACCACAGCGGCGGAGCGGTGCAATGCAGTACCAGCTCCGCCAATGGCGGCCACACCGGTGATAGCACCGCACCGATCGCACCGAGCACGGTGATCGGCGCGATCACCGGAGCCACCAGCACATTCGCCGCGATGGCTACCAGGCTCAAGCGTCCGGTCAGCGCGATGACGATCGGCGTGGTGACCACGAAGGCCGCCGCCGAGATGGCGACCGCATCCGCCACGCCGCGCCACCATCCGTGCGCCCGAAGCCATTCCGACCATCCGGGCGCGAGCAGCACCAGCCCCGCGGTGGCGAGCACCGATAGTGCGAACCCGATATCCACGGCCAGCCCCGGAGACCAGCCGATCAGCCCGATCACCGCCGCACACAATGCGGGTAGCGCCTGTTTGCGGCGGCTGGTGACCAACGCCAGCAAGGCGATCGCTCCCATGACGGCGGCGCGCAGCACGCTCGGCGAAGGTCGCGCCAGCACCACGAACATCAGCAGTGCAACTGCGGCCGCTACCGCCCCGACGCGCGGATCCACCGTCAAAGCACGCATCGAAAGCAGTACCGCGCCTAGCAAGATGGTGATGTTGGCGCCGCTGACAGCGGTCAGGTGCGCCAAACCGGTTTCCCGGAAGTCCTTGCGCACCTGCTCCGCCAGCCGCGACGTATCACCGAGGGCCAGGCCCGGAAGGAGCCCCGCCGCTTCGGCGGACAATGCTCTCCCCGCCGCGTCCGCGAAATCCCCGCGCACCTCCCCCGCCGCGCGCTGCCACCAGGGCGGCACTCCCGCTCGCGTGGGCGGCCCTTCCGCCCGCAGTACCGCCACGGTCAGATCGGATCCCCACGGTCGATCGACCCGAGCCCGGAACACCACCTCCTGTCCCGGAAGCAGATCCCGCCAGCCATTCCTCGACGCCAGCACCACCACCCCTCCCCCGCCTACCACCCGTTCCGCACCCCGCCGGAACTCGACCAGCTTTCCCTCCACCAACAGCTTCCGCCCACCGAACCGCCTGGCCGACAGCTCTTTCGGATCGTCCGCCGCCACCACGGTCACCCACACGTCCTCCCCCACCGCCGACCGCAGCGGATGCGCCTGCACCCGATACTCCCGCCAAGCCCCCGCCACCCCATACCCCGCACCAGCCACCACCGCCGCCAACAGCACGAGAACCAGTCCCCTCCGCCGGTTCTCGCCCCGCCGGTTCTCACCCCGCCGAATCCCCCACCACCACAACCCGATAGCCACCACCCCACACCCCACCGCCACCCAAACCCCGGCCCGCCACCCCGCAACCACAGCCACAATCGTTGCGCCCCAACAACACACCGCCGCCGGCACCAACCGCGCATCCAACACCTCCTCCAACTCGACCAACCCGCGCTCGTCGGGCGTATCGCTCATTCGACGCTCTGCCATCACGTCGCCCTCACCGCGTAGCCGCGCGACCGCTCTACCGCACCAAGCTCCGCCGCCGATCCAGCGCGGTCCGGCCTCTGGTCCGGACAATCCCCTCCATCGCCTGGATCGGCTTCGCCCCAATGCTTGTCGTATTGCCGGATACTGCCGGTCATTCCCGCACCACCCAGCGCAACCAGGCCCGCACAGCCGCAACCAGCACCAGCGGCGCCCCTAAGACATCACGGGCATCCAGCAACCTCCACCCACCACCGGCCGCACTCCGCTCGCCACGTCGGCACCCGGGCCCGATGCTGCGCGCCCCGGCCTCCTCGGCGGTCATATCGTCGCCGCCGCGTGGATCAGGGGCCACCTCAACGCGCGCTGCGACGACAGCCCGCGCGCGGGTCGACTTGTGCGATACAGCGGGGCCACCACGGCGCCGCCGTACTTCATGCCGCCCGAGGTTTCCCGCACACGGACACCGGCGGTGAGGTACTTGTACTGCCGCCGCCAATGGCGCGCGCCCATCGCGCTCTGCACCGGGACAGCGGTACTGGGGCTCGGGGCGGTCATATCGTCACCACCTCGCGCAGGCGGGTGAGGCGGGCGGGGCCGATGCCTTCGATTTCGGTGAGTTGTTCTATGGCGGTGAACTTTCCGTTCTTGGTGCGCCAGGCGACTATGGCGCGGGCGGTGACGGGGCCTACGCCGGGGAGGGCCTCGAGGTCGGATTCGGTGGCGGTGTTCAGATTGACCTTGGTGGCTGGAGAACCGGAGGGGCGGGGAGTGCCGGGCGGCTTCTGGGCGGGGGCGGCGAGGGCGGCATTGACTACGGTGCTGCCGACTTGTTGGGGGCGGGGGTCGGTCTTGCCGATGACGATTTGGTCGCCGTCGCACAGTTGCTGGGCGAGGTTGAGGCCGGACAGGTCGGCTTCCGGGTGGGGGACTGCGGCTTTCACGGCGTCGGCTACGCGGGCGCCGGGCGGGAAGCGGCGGAGGCCGCCGAATTCCACCAGGCCCACGACGCTGACCACCACCTCGCCCGTGGCCGATGGACGGGCGTCGGGCGTTGTACTGGGCGGGGCTGCGCCGGGAGCCTGAGCCGTCGATGTGGTCGCGCCGGCCGGTGCGATGGGCGGAACCGCGTGCACCACCGGCTTTTCCCGCAGGGAGACGATGGCGGTCAGGAGGATGGCCAGCGCCGCGATGACGGCGAGGATCACCGCGCCGCGTGGGCCGGGATCCCAGCGGGTGCCGCGGAATCGATCCGGCACCAGCCGCTCGTGCCAGGTGGCCTGATCCACGGATTCGTCGTCCCAGCGCGGCGGGTGGGGCGGGCTCGGGGTGAATTCTCTTGGGCCGTAGGCGCGTTTCGGGTCGGTGAGGTCGTCGAGTCTGCGGCGGGCCCGGGTGCGTTCATCGATTCGTGGCATGGGGCGACGGTAGGACGATGGGCGTGCTCGGCCCCGGGCGGCGACCTGGGGTTTCGGAAAGTCTGTGGATAGCGCGAGTGGTTGTGAAAATCCAGCCGTTCGACCGGATAGTTCGTGTCACGAACTGGATGTAAGCTCGGCTGCGGCACTCACAGCGGCATCGACGACGCCCCGCAGCTGCTGCGCATGATCCAGCAGGCCGACCGCGACAAGCTGGATATCTTCTCGATGTCCGACCACCCCTACTTCGGCGCTCGCCTGGACGCCTACGCCGCCCTGGGCTTCGTTCTCGGCCAGACCCGATACATTTCAGGCTTCGCCAATGTCACCAACCTGCCGACCCGCCCGCCCGCCATGCTGGCCCGCACGGTGACCTCCCTGTCGGCCCTGTCCGGCGGCCGCGTCGTCCTGGGCATGGGCGCGGGCGGCCTGTGGGACCGCATCGCCGACATGGGCGTCCCCCGCCTGTCCCCCGGCGCCGCCGTCGACGCCTTCGAGGAAGCCATCACCCTGGTCAAACTGCTGGGTGGCGGCGGCGACCCGGTCACCTTCCAGGGCCGCCACTACCGGGTCACCGACATCGAACCGGCCCCCGTCCCCACCCCGCCGGTGTGGACCGGCTCGGTGGGCACGAAGTCCCTGGCCGTCACCGGCCGCGTGGCCGACGGCTGGATTCCGGGCCACGCCGCCGACTGGCTCAGCGACCGCTACCGCACCTCACGCCCGATCATCGACGAAGCGGCGGCCGCCGGCGGCCGCGACCCACGCGAGATCCGCACCATCTTCAACCTCCCGGGCCGCATCACCGAGCGCCCCTCCCCAGCCCGCGCGACGAAACCGGCCGCTGGCTCGGCGGCTCCCCCGACCAGTGGATCGAAGAACTCACCGACGCCGTGATCAACCACGGCGCAGCAGGTTTCACCCTCTTCTCCCCCACCGGCGGCGCCCAGGACAGCACCTCCCTCGCCCGCTGGGGCCAGGAGATCGCCCCCGCCGTGCGCGAAGCGGTGGCCCGCGCCAAGTCCGCGGTCTAGCCGCAGCCGCCCGGAACCACCAGTGCGCCAACGGCTCCCATGCCGAGGTGCACGCCCAGGGTGGGGCCGAATTCGGCGACGATGAGTTCGCGGATGCCGGGGATGAGGTCGCGGAGTTGGGCGGCGATGGTGGTGGCGGCTTCTTCGGAGCCGAGGTGCTGGACGGCCACCGCGGCGCCGTCTTCGCCGGCGGCGTCCACGGCGGCTGCCACGAGTTTGGTGAAGGCCTTGGAGCGGGTGCGGGCTTTTTCGCGGAGTTCCAGGCGGCCGTCGACTATTTGGAGGATGGGCTTGGTGACGAGTTCGGTGCCGAAGAAGGCGGCGGCGGTGCTGAGGCGGCCGCCGCGGCGGAGCTGTTCGGTGCGGTTAACGACGATGAAGGCGCGGCCGCGGGTGGCGGCGGCCACCGCGGTGTCGTAGACGACGTCGAGGTCGGCGCCGGTGCGGGCGCGGCGGGCGGCGGCCAGGACGGGCAGGCCGGTGCCGAGGCCGGCGCTGAGGGAATCGACCAGGCGGACCTTAGCGGCGGCGTCCATATCGCGGACGGCTTGGCGGCCGGCTTCCCAGGTTCCGGAGAGCTGGCGGGAGATGTGCACGGCGACGACGCCGTCGCCGTCGCTGAGTTCGAGGGCGCGCTCGTAGGCGGCGCGCAGATCGCCGGGTGAGGCCGAGGACGTGGTGACCGTGGACGAGCCGTAGTCGATATCGCAGGGGTCGACGCCCTCGCGGATTTCCCGGTCGTCCACGAGAACGTGCAGGGGGACGGCGAGAATGCCGAGATCCGCGGTGAGGTCGGCGGGCAGACTGGCCGACGAGTCGGTGACAACCACGACGGCCATCGGCTAGCTGACCACCTCGCGGGAGGAGACCTCGGCGAGGACCTTCACCATGGCGCGGGCGACCTCCTGGTGGCCTTCCCAGCCCCAGTGGATGCCGTCCGGATTGGCGGGGCCGTGGAAGACGTTGTCGCGCACGGCTTCACCGAGGTCAACCAGCGGAACGGAGTTCTCCGCGGCCCATGCCGAGACGGCCCGCACCATGGGCTCGCGGCCCTTGTGCACGCTCGCGTACGCGTCGCACTTGTGCACGGACGGCAGCACTCCCACCACCGGCAGCTCGGGACGCAACTGCGCGAGGGCGTTTCGCGACTGTTCGAGGTAGTCGACACTCACCGAGGGCGGCAGCGCCACCGGCCACCCCAGCGGGGAAAGCTTGGGCTGCAGCCAGTTGTAGATGTCGCGCACCCGGCGGCGCAGGCCGGCCGGTCGCACATAGCGGATGAGCTCGCGCAGCGCGGTGGGCAGCGGCGAGGGCAGCGAATCCATGCCGGCGGTCGCGAAGACCACGGCCCCGGCGCGCGGGACGGCCGCCCACACGCGCGGGTCGCCGATCAGCGCCCAGTAGGCGTCGCGGCAGGTCCAGCCGATGCGGGCGATCAGCTCCACATCCCAGTCCAGTTCGGCCGCAACGAGGTTCGGCCAGATCTTCGGATGGTCGGCGGGCAGCCCGCCCTTGGGCCCGAAGTAGGCCAGCGAGTCGGCGATGACCAGCAGGACCGGTTTGCTCCCCGGATCGCCGGCCGCATCCGCCACGACGCCGTCGGAGGACGACGCGGGATCGGCGGAACTGTCAGAGGACATCCGGTGCTACTTTCGCCAGCGCATTCCATACATCGAGCCGCCAGGCGGGCTGTTCGATACTCGGACCGTGGCTGGTGAGCTGCACCCAGCTGGTATTGGCGAGCCCGCCGAGGACAGGCCAATGCTGGTGCGGGAGGTCGAGTACCGCCGCGGTCAGCGCCGCGATGAGCCCGCCGTGCGCAACCAGCATGATGGTACGGCCCGGCCAGTCCTCCCGCTCGGCCAGCAGCTCCTGCACCACGGGCAGGGCGCGCAGGCCGACCTCGATCTTGGATTCGCCGCCGGGCGGGGTGAAGGTGGGGTCGAGCCGCCAGGCCTTGCGCGCCCCCGGGTACTGGGCGTCCACCTCGAGGTGGTTCATGCCCTCCCATTGGCCGAGGCTGGTCTCGCGCAGCCGCACATCGGTGACAACCGGCATGGCGGCGTGATCGGCGACGGCGAGCGCGGTTTCGTGGGCGCGCTTGAGGTCCGAGGAGGCGATGTGGATGAGATCGTCGCACGCCATATCGCGGGCGCAGTCCTTGGCCTGTTTGCGGCCGATGTCATTGAGTTCGACATCGATCTGCCCCTGCATGCGGTCGGAGGCATTCCATTCGGTCTGCCCGTGGCGCAACAGGATCAGTCGCCGGACGCCAGGATGCTTCTTGCTCACTAGTCGTCCCCGGCCTCGTCGTCCCCGCCGGCCGCGGGCGCGGCGCCCGGCGCGCCGAGCCCCTCGATCGGCACCTGCGGGCAGTCCTTCCACAGCCGCTCCAGGCCGTAGAAGTCGCGCTCGTCATTGTGCTGGATGTGGATGACGATCTCGATGTAGTCGAGCAGCGCCCACCGGCCCTCGCGGGTGCCCTCGCGGCGCACCGGCTTGTATCCGGCCTCGCGCAGCTTCTCCTCGACATTGTCGACGATCGCGTTGACCTGGCGCTCGTTCGGCGCGGAGGCGATGACGAAGCAGTCGGTGATGACCAGCTGCTCGGAGACGTCCAGCACCACCACATCCGAGGCCAGCTTCTCGTCGGCCGCCAATGCGGCCACCGTTGCCATCTTCAAAGCTTCGACGGATGCGCTCACCCTGCTGCTACCTTCCCGTTGCTTCCCGGCCCGTACAGGTGCCGTTTCGATATGTATTGCACGACCCCGTCGGGGACGAGGTACCACACCGGTCTGCCTTCGCCCGCCCGCCGCCGGCATTCGCTGGAGGAGATCGCCAGGGCCGGAATCTCGACCATGGTGACCGTGCCCTCCGGGTAATCGCGGATGTGGTCGGCCAGATGGTCGATATTCAATTCGTACCCCGGACGGCTCACTCCGACGAATTTCGCCAGGGCGAACAGTTCCGACCAATCCTGCCAGGTGAGGATGCTGGCCAGCGCGTCGGCTCCGGTGATGAAGTACAGATCCGCGTCGGGATGCTGTTCGCGCAGTTCACGCAGGGTGTCGACGGTGTAGGTGTCCTTACCGCGATCCACGTCGGCGCGGCTGACGGTGAAGCGTGGATTGGAGGCGGTGGCGATGACCGTCATGAGATAGCGGTCCTCGGCCGGGCTCACCACCCGATCGGCCTTCTGCCAGGGCTGCCCGGTCGGCACGAAGATCACTTCGTCCAGGTCGAACCGATGCGCGACCTCACTGGCCGCCACCAGGTGACCGTGGTGGATGGGATCGAAGGTGCCGCCCATCACCCCCAGCTTGCGGCGCCTTGTCGTATGCACGAAAAGCGAGCTTACCGGGGGCGAACGGCGCGGCTGCGCAGCGAGGGGACACCACTGTGCGGCGAGTGGCTCACGCCTCGCCAATGGTCTTCATCTCCGGCAGCATCAGATGCTCGACCGCCGGCCACGGAACGGTGATGTGGATATTGCCCGCGGCGTGCGAGCCGATCTCCCCGAAATAGACGCGCAGGCCGTCCCGGGTGACCGCCCACTTCTCGTAATTGGCGGCATACGGCTCGACGGCGGCGCGAGAGTAGTTCTCGCCCGCCGCGGTCTGCGGCACCAGCACCGCGGCCTGCTCGGAGAGCACGTTCAGCGCGCCCTGGAAATCGGTGAACAGATCGGCGAGGTAAACCGGCTGACCGGTCGCCAGCCAGGTGTTGTGCGTGACGAACTCCTCGTACCCGTGCGCCGCGCCCTCCTTGTAGATCTCGACGCCGAGCTTCCCGCTGGCCACGTGCGCGCCGATGTAGACGACCTCGCTGTGCGCCGGGTAGACGGAGGTGACGTGGTCGACGTAGCCGATGTACTCGTCGGCGGACAGCCGCATGGCCTCGTTGAAGGAGGCGCGCTCGGTCTCGGTACCACCGGCAAGCTGCGGCACCCGCACCTCGTACTGATAACCCTTGACCGTGTATTCGGTCCCGTGCAGCCGGTCCGGGGTATCGGCGCGCGCGATGACGGCCCCCGACACCGTGGTCAGCACGGCGAAGACGAAGGCGAGCAGGATATGAGCAGCGGAGATTCGTTTCACCAGCCCACGGTGACCCCGCCGGCCAACGCTTCCCTAATGGCCGACTAACGAGTGATCAGCTCACGGCCGCTTGGATTTCGGGAGCTTCTCCACGATCGCGTCATAGGACTGGTCGATCAACTCGCGGAGTTCGTCGGCGGGGACCGCGCCGCCGATCTTGACAGCATTCCAGCCGTAGCGCCCGATGTAGTGCGAGGCCGAGACGTCCTCGGGGTACATGGCGACCAGTTCGTCGGCTTCCTCGCGGTTGCGGCCGCATTTGAGGCCGATGGCTTCGCCGCCGCCGAGGAAGGCGAAGATCTTGTCGCCGACCTTGGCGACGATATCGCCCTCCCAGGGTTCGTCCTGCCAGGCACCGGGTTTGGCCAGGCAGTAGGCGAGCAGTTCGTCCATCGGCTCCTCCTAGACCGGTAGCAGGCGGCCGACCACCGCGGTGAGCTGGCGGGCGGAGCGGCATTCGTGCATCTCGATGATGTCGGCGTACTTCGTGGCGGCGGAATCGCCGGTGCCCCACATCTTCTCGGCCTCCGGGTTGAGCCAGTAGGCGTGTTTGGCGACGCCGACCAGGCGTTGCAGGGTGTCCAGCGCCGGGTCGCGGTAGTTGGTGCGGGCGTCGCCGAGGATGAGCAGGGAGGTGCGGCTGGTGACGGCGTCGGGCCAGTTCTCGGCGAGGCTCTCGAGGGCGGAGCCGTAATCGGAGTGGCCTTCGATGCCGACGACGGTGGATTCGGTGAAGATGCGCTTGGTGATCTGGTCGAGCGGGGTGGTGGCGTCGAACAGGTGGGTGACCTCGTCCACACGGTCGACGAAGGCGAAAATCCTTACCCGCGAGAACTGTTCACGCAGGGCGTTCACCAGCACCATGGTGAAGCTGGAGAACCCGGCGACCGAGCCCGAGATATCGCACACCAGCACCAGATCGGGGCGGCCCGGGCGGGGTTTGCGGGTCACCAGGTTGATCGGCACGCCGCCGGTGGACATGGACCTGCGCAGCGTCTTGCGCAGGTCGATCTCGCCGCGGCGGGCGCGACGGCGACGAGAGGCCAAGCGGGAGGCCAGGATTCGGGCCAGCCGTTGACTGCTGCGGCGTAGTTCGTCGAGTTCGTGCTGCGAGATGCGCAGGAAGTCGGCGTCCTCGGCCTGACGCGCCACACCGTAGGTGGCGACCCGGTCGCGGCCGATGCGCTCGGCCACCCGGCGGCGGGTCTCGGCCTCGACGGTGAGCCGGAAGTCCTTGATGCGCTGGCGCGCCGCGCGCCGGTTGACCTCGGTGCCGAAGTCGGAGTCGTCCATGCCCCGGGCCAGCCCGGCGAGGATCTTGCTGACCAGGATGTCGGGCTGGAGATCCTTCAGCGTCTGATACGCGGAGAAGGAGGGCCCGCCCGCGGCCTGGTACTGCCCCATCTGCTCGACCATCTGCGCGGCCAGGGCCTGCAATTGCTGGGCCTGCTCGCCGGAGGGATCCTGGATGAGCAGCTCGGCCAGTATCTTGCGCAGTTCGATAATGTCGACGGAACCGTCCGGCCGGTGCGGGATTTCGACCTCCTCGGCCCCGATGCGCTCACCCAGCGCGGGTGGGAACCACAGGTCGAACATGCCGTCGAAGGTGGCGCGCTGAGTGGTGCGGCGCAGCAGCGCGCAGGCCAGGCCCTCGCGCAGCGCTTCGCGGTCCATCAGGTCCAGGACCGTGAGAACCTGTCCGGCATCGACGGTTTCGGAGGGTCCGACCGGAATTCCCCTGGCGCGCAAGGCTTCCACGAATGCGACCAGATGCCCCGAGATCCCGTGCTGCGCCGTCGGGCCGGGCAGCTCGGCGGCGGGCGCCGACGATCCGCCCGTCACGGCGCGCAGGGCCGCGGAGACCAGCCCGCGGGGTGTGTTCGCTCCACCGCCGGCCATGAGGTCAGGCCAGCTTCAGCTCGGACAGGGCGCGCACATGATCGGCCTGATGTTTGAGCACCACCCCGAGCGTGGCGCGCACGGTCTTGTCGTCGAGATCCTTGGCGCCCAGGGCGAGCAGCGTGCGCGCCCAGTCGATGGATTCGGCGACCGAGGGCAGCTTCTTGAGCTGCATTCCGCGCAGCACGTGCACGATCCGCACCAGCTGCGCCGCCACCGCGGGCTTGAGCTCGGGCACCCGGCTGGCCAGGATGCGGCGTTCCAGATCCTCGTCCGGGAAGTCGATGTGCAGGTAGAGGCAGCGCCGCTTCAGGGCCTCGGACAGCTCGCGGGTGGCATTGGAGGTGAGCACCACGAACGGTTTGCGGCTGGCGGTGATGGTGCCCAGTTCCGGCACGGTGACCGAGAAGTCGCTGAGCACCTCGAGCAGCAGGCCCTCGATCTCGACATCGGCCTTGTCGGTCTCGTCGATGAGCAGCACGGTCGGCTCGGTCCGGCGAATTGCCGTCAGCAGCGGCCGCGACAGCAGGAACTCCTCGGTGAAGACATCGGCCTTGGTCTCGGCCCAGTCGTTCTCCGAGGATGCCTGAATGCGCAGGATCTGCTTGGCATGATTCCACTCGTACAGCGCCCGCGCCTCGTCCACGCCCTCGTAGCACTGCAACCGCACCAGTTCGGCCCCCGCGACCTCGGCCACCGCCTTGGACAGCTCGGTCTTGCCCACACCGGCGGGGCCCTCGATGAGCAGCGGTTTGCCCAGCCGGTCGGCGAGGAAAACCGAAGTGGCGGTGCCCTTGTCGGCGAGATAGCCGGTCTTGGCGAGACGCTCGATCACATCGTCGACCGACGAGAAGATCGGCTCCTGATTCGGTGCGCTGGTAGGAGCCACTGGTGCTGTCCTTCCTCCGGGGCCGGGGCCGCCGAACTCAGGCCCGCTCGCTCCACTGTGCCTTATGCGGAGGTGTCGCCGGTAACCGGGACCGGCGACACCTCCGCGGCGCTGCTACACGGGGCGGATCTGCCCGTCGCCCCAGACGATCCACTTGGTGGAGGTCAGCTCCGGCAGCCCCATCGGCCCGCGCGCGTGCAGCTTCTGGGTGGAGATGCCGATCTCGGCGCCGAAGCCGAACTGCTCGCCGTCGGTGAAGGCGGTGGAGGCGTTGACCATGACGGCGGCGGCGTCCACGCGACCGGTGAACTCGCGGGCGGCCTTCAGATCCGCGGTGACAATGGCCTCGGTGTGCCCGGTGCCCCAGCGGTTGATGTGGTCGATCGCGGCGTCCAGGTCCTCGACCACCGCGAGCGCGATATCCAGCGACAGGTATTCGTCGGCCCAATCGGTGTCGGTGGCGGGCACCAGGCCGGGCAGATCACCGTGAATGGTGACGCCCTTGTCCTCGAGGGCCTTGATCAGCCGCGGCACCGCGACCTCCGCGATGGCGGCATCGATGAGCACCGTCTCGGCGGTATTGCAGACGCTCGGCCGCCGCGTCTTGGCGTTGATCAGAATCGATTCGGCCATCTCGAGATCGGCGTCCCTGTGCACGAACACATGGCAGTTGCCGGTCCCGGTCTCGATGGTCGGCACCTGCGCATCGCGCACGACGGCATTGATCAGGCCCGCGCCGCCGCGCGGAATGACCACGTCCACCAGCCCGCGCGCCTGGATCAGGTGTGTGACGCTGGACCGGTCCTCGGCGGGCAGCAGCTGGACCGCATCCTCCGGGATCCCCTGTGCGGCAAGCGCTTCCCGCAGCACCGCCACCAGCGCGGTATTCGACCGCACCGCCGAGGAGGAGCCGCGCAGCAGGGCGGCATTGCCGGACTTCAGGGTCAGCCCGAAGGCGTCCACCGTGACATTCGGCCGCGCCTCGTACACCATGCCGACCACGCCCAGCGGCACCCGCACCTGCCGGGTTTCCAAGCCGTTGGGCAGCGTGGAACCGCGCACCACCACGCCCACCGGATCCGGCAGCCCGGCGACCTGGCGCAGCCCGGAGGCGATGCCGTCGATGCGGGCCTCGGTCAGCCGCAGCCGATCCAGTTGCGCCTCCGCGGTTCCCCCGGCCTTGGCGATCTCGATGTCCTCGGCATTGGCGGCGAGAATCCGGTCCTTGGCGCCGAGCAGCGCGTCGGCCGCCGCGTGTAGCGCGGCATCCTTGTCCGCGGTGGTGAGCCGGGCGAGCGTGCGCGACGCCACCCGGGCCCGGCGCGCCGCCTCGTGCACCACCTCGCGGACGTTGTCCAGGTCGGTGGCAGATCCTGCAGTCATGGCTACAGCCTACTGACCGGCCACCGGCCGCCGGCGGCTCAGGTCCGGTGGCACTCCGCCGGTGGCGGGTGCGGCGGCGCTGATCGGGTTCGGGCCGCCGAAACGGGAAAGCCCCGGCGCCGGATCGTGAATCCGGCGCCGGGGCGCTACCGCGAGGCGGCTATCAGGCCGGCGGACGGCCCGCGTTCTCGATCTCGTCGGGCACCGGCGAGGTGTAGCCCACGATGGCGCCGATGATCGCGCCGAAGGCCGCACCCGGAATGATGCCGATGAAGAACGGAATGCCCAGCAGCAGACCGATGAGCGCGCCGATGCCGGCGTACTGCCCGGCCTTCTGCAGGCGGTACTGGTCGGCCGCGTAGCTGATGTCCGCGCCGGTCGGCACGGACTGGTTGATCAGCTCGAGCTTGTGCCCGTTATCGCTGACGACCGGCGACAGCGTGAGCTTGTGCTCGCCGACCTGGTGCGACAGCGGAATGGTGGCCACCGGGGCGCCGGTCTTGTCGGCCAGGCTGATGGCATCGCCGGTCACCGCAAACACGCCGTCGACGGTGGTGGTGAGCTTGCCGTCGCTGCCCATTTCGGACTTGAAGGCCACCCCGTGGTCGACGCCCTCCTCGGCGGTGACAATGGTGACGGCGGAGGCGGCCGGCGCCTCGGGCGCACCGTGCGCGGTCCCCGCGGTGACGGCGACGGCGCTGATCGCCATGAACGCGGTCACGGCGAACTTCTTGATCTTCACTGAATTTCTCCCCTGGCTTCCGGTCCGCAGCGACCGGCAAGCCCTCAAAAAATGTGCACGATTGTGACAACCAGAAATCTTGCGCGGCATGTTATTTCGGGTTCAAGCTCTTATGCCCGCATGACCGATTCGATGACGGATTCAGCGGCTCCGGCTCGCCGTGCCGCGCACGCCCGGAACAGGGTGACATGACACGCTACGGTGGGCTGATGACCGCGAGCATCCGGTTGTCCTCCGCCGCCGGCCGTTGGGTCCTGCTGGCCACCGTTCTCGGGTCCGGCATGGCCATGCTGGACGCCACCGTCGTGAATGTGGCGCTGCCCAGAATCGGCGACGAATTCGATGCCTCGATGGCCGGATTGCAGTGGACGGTCAATGCCTACACGCTGACCCTGGCCGGGCTCATTCTGCTGGGCGGCGCGCTGGGCGACCGCTTCGGGCGGCGCAAGATCTTCCTGGTCGGCGTGGTGTGGTTCGCCGTCGCCTCCGCGTTGTGCGGTGCGGCGCAGGACACTTCGATGCTCATCGCGGCCCGCGCGCTGCAGGGCATCGGCGGCGCGCTGCTGACGCCCGGCTCGCTGGCGATCATTCAGGCGTCGTTCCAGCCGGAGGACCGGGCGCGGGCGGTCGGGGCCTGGTCCGGGCTGGGTGGCGTGGCGGGCGCGATCGGGCCGTTCCTGGGCGGCTGGCTGGTCGAATCCGTCGGCTGGCGCTGGGTTTTCCTGCTCAATATCCCGCTGGCCGCGGTGGTGATCGCGGTGACCGTCCGGCATGTGCCGGAGACCTATGACCCCCGGGCGCACGGCAAGTTCGATGTGCTCGGGGCGACGCTGGCGGCGCTGTGCCTGGCCGGAATCACCTATGCGCTCACCGAGGCGCCCGAGGAGAGCGCGAACCGGCCACTCGTGATCGGCAGTGCCGTGCTCGGCGTATTGTGCGGCGTCGCTTTCATTGTGGTGGAGCGGCGGCGCTCTGCCGACCCGGACGGTCCGCAGCCGATGGTGCCCCTGGATGTGTTCGCCTCCAAGCAGTTCACCGCCATCAATGCGGTCACCTTCGTCATGTACGGCGCCATGAGCGTGGTGTTCTTCCTGCTGGTGCTCACCCTGCAAGTCGTGTCGGGTTTCAGCCCGATCGCCTCGGGCACCGCCCTGCTGCCCGCCACGATCCTGATGCTGTTGTTCTCGGCCCGCTCCGGCGCGCTGGCGCAGCGCATCGGCCCGCGCTGGCCGATCACCCTCGGCGTCCTGCTCTCCGCCGCCGGCATGCTGCTCATGACCCGCATTACCGAGCACACCTCGTATCCGACCGTAGTGCTGCCCGCCGCAGTCGTTTTCGGCATCGGCCTGACACTGGCCGTGGCGCCGCTCACCGCCACCGTGCTGGCGACGGCCGACGAGCGCCATGCGGGCGTGGCCAGCGGCGTCAACAATGCGGTCGCCCGCGCGGCCGGGCTGCTCGCCGTCGCCGCCATCCCGCCGCTGGCGGGACTCACCGGCGCGGCCTATATGAACCCGTCCACCTTCGAACACGGTTTCCGCATCGCGGTGCTGGTCTGCGCGGTGCTCATGGTGGCGGCCGCCGCCCTGGCCTTCTTCACCGTGCGCGACGACGCCCTGAAGGTCGCTCCCCCAGAGGCCGAACCGCAGTGCCGGGTGAACTGCCCGGTCGGCGCGCCGCCGCTGGAGCCGGGGCGGACGGAATACCCGACGCAGTCCCGCGGTTAGATTGGTTGCCGTATCCACAAATTGCTGGAAAGCGAGTAACGATGACCGACGTGAACAACGGTTCACCCCAAACGGAACCGACCGTGACCCAGGTGACCGACGCCCAGCCCCAGCACTACGCGATCCACGTGGACGGCGAGCGCGCGGGCCTCACCGCCTACCTCGACAAGGATGGGCAGCGCATCTTCTTCCACACCGAGATCGGCGACCGCTTCGCCGGACGCGGGCTGGCGAGCAAGCTCATTGCCGCCGCGCTCGCCGACACCCGCGCGGCCGGCCTGCGCATCGTGCCCATCTGCCCGTTCGTCGCCGGGTACCTCGAAAAGCACCACGACTTCGACGATCTGGTCGACCAGGTCACCCCGCAGGCGATCGCCGCGGTCGAAGCGATCGCCTGAGTCGGCTCGCGCCGGTCGCCGTCCGGGGTCCGAAACAGCGCGCGGGCGAACCGATCAGCGGAACTCGCCGGCGTTCGCGGCCACCCACTCCTCGAAAACGGTTGCGCGACCGGTGAGTTCGGCCACCGTGTCGGTGGCCACCTGGGGATGGTCGACCATGGCGGCCAGCCCGTCGACGTACCACTCGGCGAATTCGCCCATGATCGGCGCGAGGACGGCAATGGCCTCCTCACGCGACACCTGGACGAATTTCAGGTCCCGGCCGAGCGCCTCGCCCAGGCGCAGCACCCGCCCCGCCCGGGTGATCGATTCCGGCCCGGTGAGCTCGTAGGTCTTGCCGAGATGCCCTTCGCCCATCAGGACGGTGGCCGCGACCCGCGCGATATCGTCCATGGCGATCGGCGCATTGGCCGCGGCCGGATAGGGTTCGCGCACTTCACCGGTGGTGCGCACCTGTTCTGCCCAGATGGTCGTGTTCTCCATGAACTCACCCGCGTACAGATGCGTCCAGTCGATGCCGGACGCCTCCACCGCCTTCGCGATGGGCTGCCAGTCGGTGGTCTCATCGCCGGACAGGTCGACGATCTGGGAGATCCCGGCTTCGCGCGCCAGCGCGACCACCTCGGTGACGGTGTCGAGCACGGGCGCCAGGTACATGCGGTCCACGCCCTCGAAGGCGGCGGGCAGGGTGGACGGCTTCTTCAGATAGCCCTTGACGACCTCCACGCCGTCGGGGAAGTCGGTGCGTTCGGGATGGTTGGACAGGGCGCGAATATTCTCCGCGCCGGCTTCGTGCAGGTACTCGACCACCATGCGGCCGATATTTCCAGTGGCTCCGGTTACCAGAATCCTCATGCCTTCGACGCTATCCAGAGCTCGGCGCCGCGTGCATATGGAAATTTTTCGCCGGATTCTCAACTCCCCACGGCGGCGTCCGCATCGCGCCGGGTGTATCCGGCGACCAGTTCGGCGAGCTGCTTGCCGACCCGCTCCAGGGGTGCGGTGGACCGCGTCGCCTGCGACATGACCACCGCGCCCTCGATGGCGGCGATGACGGTGGTGGCCAGGGAGCGCGCGGTCTCGGCGTCCACCCGTTCGGCGCGCAGCCGCTCGGCGAGAATGCCCTCCCACTCGGTGAAGATCTCCCCCGCCACATCGGCGGCCTCGGCGGATTCGGAGCGGCCCAGCGCCGCGGCGACAATGGGGCAGCCGGCGGAGTAGTCGCTGGAGACCAAGGTGTCGCGCCAGATGGCCGGGAAGGCGGCGATGACGCTCGCCAGGTCCGCGCCCGCGGTCACCGTGCGCATGAGGGCGCTCGAGGCCTCGCCCGCGGTGCGCGTGGCCGCGGCGACCAGCTCGGATTTGCCGCCCGGGAAGTTCAGGTAGACCGACCGGCGCGAAATCCCGCTGTGCTCGAGTAACTGCGCGATGCCCGTCCCGGCAATGCCCTTGCAGCGCATCAGGGCGACGGCGCTGTCGATGAGACGATCCCGGGCTCTCATGATTCCCCTTTCTTGCCGTATACCGATCGGTGTACTACCGTTCGATATACCGATTGGTCTACCAGTGAGTGTAGACCGCCGCCACTTCTTCGACGATGAATCGGGGCCCCAGTGACGACGACCCTGCACGATCCCCTACCTCTGGCCAGCGGCCAGGTCCTGCCGAACCGCATGATGAAATCCGCCCTGAGCGAGGGCCTGGGCACCGCCGACAATGCCCCCGACGAGCGCCTGGAACGACTGTACGCGCGCTGGAGCGCGGGCGGTTACGGATTGATCGTGACCGGCAATGTGATGGTGGACAGCCGGCACTGCGGTGAACCGGGCAATGTGGCCATCGAGGACGAACGGCATCTGCCGGCGCTCACCCGGTGGGCCAAGGCGGCCAAGGACGGCGGGGGCAAGGTCTGGGTGCAGCTGAATCATCCGGGCCGCCAGGGCAATCCGCTCGTCACCCGGAACCGGACGGTGGCGCCGTCCGCCATCGGCATGGGCATTCCGGGCGTGCCCGCGCCGCGCGCCCTCACCGAGGAGGAGATCCGCGACATCATTCGCCGCTTCGGCACCGCCGCCCGGGTCGCCGAGGCCGCCGGATTCGACGGCGTGCAGATCCACGGCGCGCACGGATATCTGGTGTCGCAGTTCCTGTCTCCGCTGTCGAATCAGCGCACCGACGCCTGGGGCGGCGATGCCGAGCGCCGCCGCCGGTTCGTGCTCGAGGTCGCCCGCAGCATCCGCGCGGCGGTGAGCCCCGGCTTCGGGCTGGGCATCAAGCTGAATTCCGCGGACTTCCAGCGCGGCGGTTTCACCGAGGAGGAGTCGCGCGAGGTGATCGAGCGGCTCTCCGCCGAGCGGGTGGATCTCATCGAGATCAGCGGCGGCAGTTACGAATCCCCCGCCATGATGGGCCGCCCCCGCACCAGTTCGGCGAGCACCCGGGCGCGCGAGGCCTACTTCCTCGACTACGCCGAATCCGCCCGCCGCGCCGCCGGTGCGGTGCCGATCGCGGTCACCGGCGGATTCCGTTCCCGCACCGCCATGTCCGAGGCGCTGGCCGAGGGCACCTGCGATATCGTCGGCCTCGGCCGCCCGGCGGCCGTAATCCCCACGGCCGCAGCCGATCTGCTCAGCAAGCGCACCGATGTCCTGCGGCCGCCGAGTATCTCGCTGGGCCTGCCGCCCCAGCTCGCCGCCAATGGGGCCATGAAGTCCTTCGACGGCGCGCTCGATCTGCAATGGCACACCGATCAGTTGCATCTGCTCGGAGCGGGCAAGGATCCCGACCCCGCCCGATCACCGTGGCGGACAGCGATGACGATGCTGCGCCGCAATGGTTTCGACGCCTTCCGCAGTAAGCGTTCCAGCACCGCCGGCGCCGCCGACCGCACGGCGCGCAAGTTCCGCCGCGAACGCGCCCTCGGCCGGTACGTCATGAACCCCACGGTCCGCGCGCTCGACCGCGTCGGCATTCGCACCGCGCTGGCCACCGAGATCGAGACCATCGGCCGCAAGACCGGTCGACCGCGCCGCGTCCCCGTCTCCATCCTGTTCGACGCGGACGGCAGCGGCGCGTGGGTCATCTGCCAGCACGGTATGCGCTCGGGCTGGGGCCGCAATCTCAGCGCCGACCCGGCCATCCGTGTCCGCCAAGGCGATCGCTGGCGCACCGGCACCGCGGAGTTCCTGCCCGACGACGACGTGGTCGCTCGCGCCCGCACCTTCGCACCGCACCCGGCCCTGGCCGGCCTGGCGACCTCCATGTTCGCCGCCCTGGAAACCACCCCCGTCACGGTCCGGATCACCTTCACCGATCAGAAATGACGCCGACCGGGAACTGGTGGCGGGGGCTACTCGCGGAATGCCGCCATCAGTTCCCGGTCGAGGATGTTTCACTCACAGGTCGGGGCGGACCAGGATCTGGATGTGGTCGTCGGGGTGGCGGAGGGAGTCGATGGCGTCGGCTACGCCGTCGAAGCCCACCTGGGTGGTGACCAGGGATTCGGCGTCGATGACGCCATCGGCTATGCGGTGCAGGGTTTTCGCGTACTCCTCGTGCGGGTAGACCATGCACATTTGCAGGGAGATGTCCTTGTAGATGCCGACGATCGGGCGGATCACGTCATCGGACATGACCGAGCCGATCTGCAGGATCCGGGTTTCCCGGGGGACCTTGTACATGAGGTCGTTGAGCAGGCCGGGGACTCCGGCGCAGACGAAGACGTGCAGTTGCTGGCCGGGTGAGGCCAGTTCCTGCCAGATCTCCACGGGCTCGTCGACGGTCGGGTCGACCACCCGGTGCGCGCCGAGCCGCAGGGCCGCTTCCCGGCGCAGCGCGGACGGATCGGATGCCACGATGGGGGCGACGCCGCGCTCGGCCAGGGCCGCGACGGCGCCCAGACCGACCGGGCCGCAACCGATCACGATGCCGGTGCCCTCCGGGCCGATGCCGGTTCTGGCCACATTGCCGAAGCCGACCGCGAGGGGTTCGGTCATAGCGGCGACGTGCGGCGGCACGTGCTCCGGAATGGGCTCCAGGGCCATGGCCTGCAGAACCATGCGTTCGCCGAAGCCGCCCGGGAACACATTGGAGTAGCCGACGCCGTGGATGCCGCCCGCGGCATCCAGCGCCCAGGGCAGGGCGACGACGTTCTGTCCCGCCACAAACGGCGTATCCGGTCCCGCGCCGATCACCCGCGCGGACAGTTCGTGGCCCATGACCATGTCCTTGTGCGGGTCGAACAGGAAGGTGGGCACGCCGCTGTCGCGCGAGGCCTGCAGGAATTCGTCGGTGTAATCCAGGGCCGCCTTGTCCGAGCCGCAGATGCCGCAGGCGATGGTCTCGACGAGCACCTGGCCCGGTCCGGGCACCGGGTCCGGGAACTCGTCGACCACGAGCTTGCGGTTGCGCATGACTACCGCGCGCATGTCACTGTCCTTCCCCGGGCTGGAGGGCGGCCGCCAGGGCCTGGCCGTGGCGTTCGAAGGCGGCCTCGACGCCCGCGCGCATACCGGACATGAGGCGCTCGCTATTGGCGTTGGCCCACTCCAGCGAGGCGCGGCGATTGCGGTTCGCGCCGGTGAAGTGCGGGATGACGTGTTCGGCGAACAGGCGCACCGAACGCTGGGTGGCGTCCCAGTCGGCGACATTGAGGGCCAGCACCAGGAAGGTGCCGAAACCGCCGGACTGTTCGGCGAGGGCCTCGATGGCGGCGATGGCGTCGTCGGGAGTGCCGATGGTGGCGCGGCCGAAGGCCGGGAAGCCGGGGCCGGCCCACTGGTCGACGGCCTCGGCGGCGGTATCGCCCCAGGGGACGTCCATACCGCTGAGCTGCTTGATGTAGTCGACGAGATGCCCTATGCCCCATTCGGCTTCGCGGCGGGCCTGTTCGCGGGTCTCGGCTATGTGCATGGGCGCGACCAGCCGCCATTTGTCGCGGTCGACCGGGTGGCCGTTGTCGGCCATGGTCTTCTCGTAGACCTTGAAGTTGGGCAGCAGCGCCTCGTACCCGCTCGGATCGGAGGCGGCCAGGGACAGCAGGCCCGCGCCGTGGCGTCCGGCCAGCACCGCGCCCGAGGGTGAAATGGTCGATGCGACAGCCATTTCCAGCCCGCCCCGTTGATAGGGCAGCAGTTGCAGGCGGGCCTCGTTGAGTTCGAACCAATCCGTTTTGGCGGTGACCGCCTCACCGCGCAGCAGCCGGGTGAGCACATCCATGGATTCGTGCATCATGTCGCGCTGGCGCGGCTGCGGCACGCCCATCATGGACGCGTCCGAGGCGAGCTGGCCCGGGCCGATGCCCATCATGACGCGACCCTTGGTGAGATGGTCGAGCAGGCACAGCCGGTCGGCCAGCATCATGGGCTGGTGGTAGGGCAGGGAGTTGACGCCGGTGCCCAGCCGGATCCGCCGGGTGCGCTCGGCGACGGCGGCCAGAAAAACCTCGGGGGCGGCGATGATTTCGAGTCCGGCGGAGTGGTGTTCACCGACCCAGGCCTCGGCGTAGCCGAATTCGTCGGCCAATTCCACCAGCCGCAGATCGCGCTGGATCTGCAAGGTGGGATTGCCGGTCAGCGGGTGATAGGGGGCGATGAAGAATCCGAAACGGGTGGGTCCGGATGCGGTGGGCTGGTTCAACTTTCGTCGCTCCTTCGCGGGTATTCAGTTGTGCTCCGAACCTGCCGCCGACTCCGCCGGGGCTCTGGCGGAGTCGGCGGCGGCCCGCCCTCGCACGGGAGGACGGGTCCGATCTCAATGCGTCAGCCGCGGGCCCATTCGTGGCCCCAGTAGCTGTCGGCGGTCATCTCCTCGGCGACGTAGTCCTCGCCGACCAGCATTCCCTCGCAACCGAATTCGAGGTCCCAGCCGCCGGGGGTGCGGACGTAGAAGGAGATCATCTTGTCGTTGGTGTGCCGGCCCAGGGTGGAGGACAGGTGGTAGCCGGCCTTGGTGACGCGGTCCAGGGCCCGGCCCACATCGTCGAGGGCGTCGACCTCGACCATGATGTGCACGATGCCCGGGCCATCGGGGCGGCTGCCGGGAATGAGGGCCAGGCTGTGGTGGCGCGGGTTGACGCCCAGGAAGCGGATCCAGATCGGATGCTCGGGCGGGCCGACCCGGAAGGAGCCGCGGGAGGCGAAATCCAGGACCTCGGTGTAGAACCGGCGCGCGGCCTCGATATCGGGCACCGGCAGCACCACGTGACCCAGGCCGAGATCGCCGTTGACGAAGCGGGCGCCGTATTTGGTGAGCACCGGACTGTGGTCGAGCAGCGGGCCGTGGAAGACCTCGATGGTGAACCCGGACGGGTCGGTGAAGCTGATGGCCTCCTCGACGTGCCGGGCGGCGGCCTCGGCCACCGACAGCGCCGTCACGGCGACACCGGCCTTCTCCAGGGTTTCGCGCACCAAGGAGAGCGATCGGGCGTCGGCGACCTGCCAGCCGACGGCCAGGACCTCGTCGCGGTCGCCCGGCACCAGTTCCAGGCGGTAGGTGTGCTCATCGGTGCGCAGGTAGACCGAATCCGGGTTGGGGCCGGACCCTTCGGCGAAACCGATGGTGTCGAACGCGAATTCGCGCCAGGCGTCGACATCGGCAATGCGGGCTCGCACATAGCCGAGGGAGCTGAGGGCAGCCATGATCACTCCTCTGCAATCAGGAATAGGTGACGGAGACGTCGTCGGTCACCGGGACCGCCTGGCAGGCCAGCACATAGCCGTCCGCCAGGTCGGCGTCTTCGAGTACTTCATTGCGGCGCATGGACACCTCGCCGGACACGACGCGGCAGACGCAGGCGCTGCACGCGCCTTCCTTGCACGAGTAGGGCGCTTCGATGCCCTGCGCGAGCAGCACGTCCAGGAGGGTCCGGCCGCGCGGCCAGGTGACTTCGTGGTTCTCACCGTCGAGTTCGACCCGGGCGGTGGCATTGTCGCCCGCATCGGCTACCGCCTCGATATCGACTGTGTCGCTGTCGATTTCAAAGGGATTCCCCGACAGCGACACGAACTTCTCGACGTGCACCCGCTTGCGGTCCGCGCCCAGCGCGGCCATGGCGGCGCTGACGGCGTCCATGAACGGGCCGGGCCCGCAGACGAACGCCTCGCGACCGGCCCATGGCGTCGCCAGCGCGGCAAGCTGTGCGACGGTCGGCAGGCCCTGCACCGACTGGAGCCAGTGCAATACCAGCAGCCGATCCGGATGCACCGCCGCCAGCTCCGCCAGTTCCGCCGCGAAGATGACCGAGTTCTCGTGCTGGTTGGCGTAGATCAGCGTGCAGTGCCCGGACCCCTCCGCCAGCACCGACTTCAGAATCGACAGCACCGGCGTGATGCCGCTGCCACCGGCGAACAGCAGCAGATCGCTGTCCAGCGAGGCGGGGGTGAACAATCCGGCGGGCGGCAGCACATCCAGCGCCATGCCTTCGACCGCGTTGTCGCACAACCAGTTCGATCCATACCCTGCGGCCGTCCGCTTGACGGTCACCTTGAGCGGCCCGCCCTCGTGCGGCGCGCTGGACAGCGAGTAGCACCGGCTCACCGACCCGGTCAGCTCGCTCGGAATCCGCAGCGTGAGGAACTGCCCCGGCCTGTACCCGAACCGCTCGGCATGCGCCGCTTCCGGAACCAGCTCCAGCGACACCGCGTCCCCGGTCTCCCGCACCACGCGTACGACCCGCACCGCGGCACCATCGCCGCGCCGCGCGGTCCGCGCGACCTCATCTTCGAGCTGCGCGAGGTCCGGCTCGATATCAGCCACTGTCATCCGATTCACCAGTTCCGTTCCCGTGCCGTCGATTTCCACCCACCCGGCTCGTGGTTCCGGGTGCTCATGCCAAGGTCCGGCCGCGGGTGCGCACGTCGGCGTCGCGAGTGCTGACGGTCAGTTCCCCTGCTTCCACCGCGGCGTCGATGCTGGCGCGCAGGGCGTGGCAGGTGTGCGAGGCCGGGCCGCTGCCGCCGAGTTCGGTGCAGGCGGTGCGGGCGGCGGTGTTCCATTGCACGCTGGTGTGGTGCGGGCTGAATTTCTCCGCCAGTACACATGTTCCGCAGGTGCGGCACGAAACCTTGTCCATGGCAGGGTCTTTCAGAAGGCCGGGGCGCGGCCGGCGGCCACGTTCTCGGCGACCTCGGCCTCCCAGGCGGCGACGGCGCGGGTGGTGTCGACCTCGAATTCGAAGCGGGCGGTCATCTCCTCGGAGACGGCGGCGACGTCGGTGTAGAACTGCTCGTACCAGCGGCGGAGCTGGTAGACAGGGCCGTCTTCCTCGCACAGCAGCGGATTGTTGATGCGGGACTTGCGCTTCCAGATGGTGGCATCTTGTTCGAAGCCCTTGCCGAGACCGTTGGCGAACTTGTTGGCGATATCAACCGCCTCATCGGCCGATACCGTGGTCGGCTTCTTCACGATCGCGCCGTACTGCAGCATGAACCGGTTCTCGGAGATCGGGTAGTGGCAGTTGATGAGATAGCCCTCGACCGTCAGCCCGGCGCTCTCGCTGCGCAGGTAGTCGATCATGTAGGAGGGCCCGTAATAGGAGGCCTCCGAATGCAGGACGTTCTTACCGCCCAGGGCTTTCGCGGTCTCGCCCATCATGTCCTCGCGGGACACCGAGGTCATGTACTGGCTGGCGACATGGCCTTCGAAGACGTTCTTGAAGAAGGTCGGGAACCCGTAGTGCACATAGAAGAAGTGCGCCATGTCCACCACATTGTCGATGACCTCGCGGCAGTTGGCGTCCACGATCATGGTGTTCCAGGTCCAGTCGGTCCACTCGTCGCTGAACGCGCCGTCGATGCGCGGAATGGCGACCTCGGGCGCGGGCGGGCGGCCCTCCGGGTCGTTCCACACGAACAGCTGCTTGTTCTGCTCCATGGTGGGCCAGGCCTTGGTGCGCGCCAGCGGCGGAACCCGTCGCGCATAAGGGATTCCGGTGCACTTGCCCGTGCCGTTCCAGCGCCAGTCGTGGAACGGGCAGGCCAGCGAATCGCCCTTGACGGTGCCGTCGGCGAGGTTGCCGCCCATGTGCGGGCAGTAGGCATTGAGCACATTGAGGGCGCCGTCCGCGGCCGCGAACACCACGATCTCGGTGCCGAAGGCCTTGATGGCGTGCGGCTTTCCGTCGCGGAAGGAGTCGGCCAGGCCCAGGCAGTGCCAGCCGCGCGCGAATCGCGTGGGCGGGGCGCCCGCGTCGATCACGCGCGCCTCGGTCAATGTCCCAGCACTGTCCGTGGTGGTCATGTGTGTTCCTCTCCCTTGCCGTTACTTCGATGGTTGCGGCCGGTGTGACGCCTTCGACAACGGCTGTCCCACTGGCCGGGAGGTAGCTACTGGTGTGCGAGACGGCCGAAGGCGGCGCGGTAGAAGAGCAGCGGATTCGCCTCGGAATGCTCGTTCAGGCCGGTCACGCGGGCGATGACGATGGTGTGGTCGCCGCCGTCGACCTCGTCGTGCAGCGCGCAGTCGATGGAAGCCAGGGCTCCGGTCAGCCGCGGCGAGCCGTTCCGCGACGCGGTCCAGTCCACGCCCGCGAACTTGTCCGGTCCCGGGCGGCCGAGCCGGCGGCAGATATCGGTCTGATGGTCGGCCAGGATATTCACGCAGAACACACCGGCGCCGCGGATGCGCGGCCAGGTCGTCGAGGTCCGGGCCGGGAAGAAGCTCACCAGCGGCGGCTCGAGGGACAGCGCGGCGAAGGACTGGCAGGCGAATCCGACCGGTTCTCCCCGGTCGAGGGCGGTGATCACGGTGACTCCGGAAGCGAACCGTCCGAGCACCGCCTTGAAGGCGGCCGGATCGATTCCCGGGGACGTCAGCACCGGTTCCACGGCGCCTCCTTTATTTCGGTTCGAAATATAGCTGTCAGTCATGACAGCAGGTCGGCGCGGGGAGCGGTCAATATCGTGGTTCGGTCACCGAGACACGGATACGTGATTTATACGTAGTTCTCCCGATTCCTACGGATGTGGCCCAGGGCACTGTGATGGGTAGCACAAGGTCCGAAACCGGCACATGCCTAATCGGAATACTCCTAGACTGGACGCCGACCAACGGAGGTACCAATGTCCGTCGCCCTGATGCCTTCCGCGGAAGCTCGAGTCACCCACAACCCCATGCGCGCCAAGGATTCTCGCCCCAGCGCCGAAGTCCCGGTCTCGATGATCGAGCGCATGACGCTGATCCTGGACGCCTTCGACGCCTCCACGCCCACCCTCACCCTGCTCGGCCTGGTCGAGCGCACCGGGCTGCCGCGCTCGACCGTGCACCGCATCCTCGATCAGATGATCAAGCTGCGCTGGCTGGCACACACCTCCGGCGGCTACCGGCTGGGCATGCGCGCCCTCGAGCTCGGCGGACTCACCGCCGATCACAATGAGATTCGCGATGCGGTCAGCCCGCTGCTGCACGAGCTGAGCCAGCGCACCGGCATGGTCGGCCACCTCGCGGTGCTCGACGGGCGCGATGTGGTCTACCTGGACAAGGCCGGCGGCCGCTTCGCCGCCAGCCTGCCCACCCGCCTCGGCGGCCGGATGCCCGCGCACGCAACGGGTGTCGGCAAGGCCATGCTGGCCTGTCTGGAGCCCAATATCGCCGAGGCCGCGCTGCGCGCCCGGTTGCCGCGGCTGACCCCGCGCACCATCTGCGAGCCCGAGGCGCTGGCCCGCGAACTCCAGCAGATCCGCATGCGCCAGGGCGTGGCCATCGACCGGGAAGAGGCCGTGGTCGGAATCGCCTGTGTCGCAGCGCCACTGCGGGGCCGCGGCACCGCCCCGGCCGCGCTGTCGCTATCCGGCCGCGCCGACGGCATGAGCTTCGATCGGCTGGCCCGCGTGGTGCTGGAAGTGGCGCACGAGGCCGGTCGCACACTGTTCCCGCGCCGGGCCCACTGGCGCTGAACCGGACCAGGACAGGGAAGGCGGGCCCGTGCGGGGGCGATACAGTTCGACAATGACCGACCCCGGCGAGGAAGAGCCGGCGATTCCGGAGCTGCCCACCACCGCGTGGGCCGTGCTCGGAATGCTCTCGCACGCAGACGAACTCTCCGGGTACGACCTGAAGAAGTGGGCGGACTGGAGTCTGCAGTTCTTCTACTGGTCGCCGTCGTTCAGCCAGATCTACGCCGAGCTGAAGCGGTTGGAGAAGCATGGATTCGCGACCTCGCGGACGGTGGTCTCCGAGGACGGCATGCGCGGAAAGCGTATGTACGCCATCACCGACAGCGGACGGGAAGCCGCGGCGTACTGGGTGAACCACTCCCCCGTCGAAGCGCCCGTGCTCAAGCACAGCGTGATGCTGCGGGCCTGGCTCGGCCATCTCGCGCAGCCGGAGCGCATGCGCGAAATATTGCACCAGCACATCGATTACGCGGAAACCATGCGCCGCCGGGCCCAGGCCGATGCCGAGGGCGCGGACGCCAATCCGGAGTGGGCGTATCCGAGCGCGGTATTGCGCTGGTGCGTCAAGCATTACGAGGCGGAGCGGGAATTCGCCGAGGATCTGCTGGCTGACCTCGACAAACTGGCGAGTAAGCGTAGCCGCCGAAAAGGTACGGGGAAGCAGAATTCCGAAGAGTCCCACTGAACGGACGCGCGCGCCAACTGAACGGACCTGGTGATAGGCGGCGGGTATTCGCCGTGACACGTTTCACATCTACGTGTTACCTACCCACCTGGAGGACGCCTCATGTCCACCTCCGTCGAAACCGCTGCGCCCCCGGATGCCGCTGACGACACCGGCCGCCTCGATGGAGCGTCGAAGCTTCGGATCTTCTCCGTCCTGGCGGTGATCGTCCTCTTCACCGAAGTCGCGCCCATGCAATACGTCATGGTCTCGGCCGCCCTGCGCCAGATCGCGCCCACCTTCCCCAGCCAGGGCGCGAATATCAACTGGGCCATCATCATCTTCGGCGTCGTCGGCGCCGCCACCTCCCCGCTCATCGGCAAGCTGAGCGATATCTGGGGCAAGAAGAAGATGTTCCTCACCTGCGGCGCGCTGTTCCTGATCGGCTGCGTCATCTGCGCGGTCACCGGCAACTGGCTGCTGTTCCTGGTGGGCCGCGGCCTGCAGGCGACGGCCATCGCGACCGCGGTCATCTCCTACGGCCTCATCCGAGACCTGATGCCGCGGCGGCTGGTTCCGGTCGGCCTGGGCATCGCGGCCACCGGTCTGGGCGTCTCCGCGCTCGCGGGCCCGCTGCTGGGCGGGTTCATCGTGGAGCACTACAGCTGGCGCGCCATCTTCTGGGCGCTGGCGGCGTTCACCGTGGTCATGATCCCGCTCGTCGTGCTGATCGTGCCGGAATCCCGGCTGCGCGTACCGCAGCGGCTCGATCTGATCGGCGCGGCGCTGCTCGGCACGGGTCTGGTCCTCACCCTGGTGTACCTGGACAACGGCCAGCACTGGGGCTGGACCGAGCCCGCCACGCTGGCGTGGCTCATCGGCGGCGGGATCCTGCTGGCGCTGTTCCCGATCGTGGAAACGCGTGTGCGCGAACCGATCATGGATATGAAGCTGCTCATCACGCCGCGCGTGAGCGTGGTGCTGTTCATCGCGCTGCTGGCCTCGTTCACCATCGGCTTCCAGTCCTATGCCATCGGCTACTGGTCGCAGTCCCCGTCGGCCGCCACGGTCGTCGCCGAGGTCGAGTCCGCCACGTGGACCGAGGTGAAGGCCGGAGCCCTGCACGCCGCCCAGGCCCAGGCGGAGGCGCAGGCCAAGGCGGCGCTGCCGCCGGGCGTCGAACTGCCGCCGGGCGCGGTGGTGGTCCCCGAAGAGATGGTCTACGCCCAACTGCCGCCGGATATGGTTCGCGCGGAACTGAATCCGGGCTACAGCTACGGCGACGGCTTCAGCCTCCTGAAGTTCGCGACCCACATCGCCCTGGCCCAAGCCGTCATCGCCATGATCCTCGGCTTCCTCGGCGGCCTCTGGATCCGCCGCTCCGGCGCCCGCGCCCCCTTGATCCTGGCCCTGGTCATCTTCATCGCCTCCTCCATCGCCTACGCCCTGACCTCGCACACCTGGCTGACGCTGGCCCTGATCAGCGCGGTCTTCGGCATCGCCTTCGGCCTCTACTACGCGGCGACGCCCAACCTCATAGTCGAGGCCGTCCCCGCCGAACAACAGGGCATCAGCGCCGGCATGCTCGGCGTCATGCAAGCCATGGGCGTGGCGATCGGATTGGCGGTCGCCACCGCCTTCCTCAACGCCAACCCGGTACGCGTGGACGTCTCCGTCACCGGCGCACCCACGGTCACCAAGGACGTGCCACTGCTCTACACCGACAAGGGCTACGAGATCAGCTTCTACTTCGTGGCGGCCGCCGCGGTCGTGGCCCTGATCGGCGCGGTCCTCATGAAGCACGGCCGCACCCCCGCCACCGGCGGCACGGCGCACTGAATCACAACCGAACAGCGAGCAACGGCCCGGGACGCCGGTCCCGGGCCGTTGGCACGTCCTCGCGGCGGCACCGGCGGTAACCTCCGGTAATGACCTGGACCGCACCCGAAATCGACCGCACCCCTTTGCTGTACGTCGGCGACGAGCGACCCATGCTGCAATCCTTCCTCGACGACTACCGCGCAATCCTGCTCCGGAAATGCCAGGGCCTCACCGGTGTTCAGCTCGCGAACCGCAGCGTCGAGCCGTCCTCGCTATCGCTGCTCGGACTGATCCGGCATATGACCGATGTCGAACGCGGCTGGTTCCGCAAGCGCGCCGCCGGCGAGGATATTCCGTGGATCCACATCTCGAAGACGAACCCGGACACCGACTTCGACGACGTGGTTCCCGAGGACGCCGAGGCCGAGCTCGCCCGGTACCGCGACGAGATCGCCTTGTGCGACAAGGCCGCCGCCGCCCTTCCGCTCGATCACACCTTCGTGCATCCCCGCACCGGTAAGACCATCTCGCTGCGCTGGGTCTACCTGCACATGATCGAGGAGTACGCCCGTCACTGCGGCCACGCCGATTTCCTCCGCGAGCGCATCGACGGCGCCACCGGGAATTGATCGCACCGGTCGGTTCGGCCGTTGTGGAATGTTTCGCGAAACGATTGTGTCGCAGCGGAACCGGCCCACACTGAGGTCATGGAAATCAGTGACTTTCTACGCCGCAAGCTAGCTCGTCGTTTCCAGACCTTCGACTTCGACGGCGACGGCCGCATCGAACGCTCGGACTTCGAGTCCTCCGCCGCCCGCCTGGCCGATGAATTCGGCCATGGGCCCGACTCGCCCGCCCGCAAACAACTCCTGGAGCTGAGCCTCGGCCTCTGGGACCATCTGGCCGAAGCCGCCGACGCCGACCGCGACGGCTCCATCTCCCTGCCCGAATACCAGCGCGCCTTCGCCGACGGCCTGCTCGTCACCGAGGAGTCCTTCGAGCAGGGCTACCGCCCCTTCCTGCAGGCCATCATGGATATCGCCGACACCGATGGCGACGGTGCTCTCGATATGAGCGAACACATCCGCTGGACGGGCGCCCTCATGAACCTGCCCGCCCCCGACGCCGTCGAAATCTTCACCCGCCTCGATGCGAACGGCGACGGCCGCATCACCGTCGAGGAGCTACTACGAGCGATCCACGACTACTACTTCGGCGAAGACCCGCAGGGCGTGGGCAGCTGGCTGCTCGGCAAGCTGCCGGACTGAACCTCACAGGTCGTGCCGATGCACCCAGGCGGCGATCTGGGTGCGGGAGGTGAAGCCGAGTTTGGTGAGGATGTGCTCGACGTGGGTCTCCGCGGTGCGCACCGAGATCACCAGGTCGGCGGCTATGCGCTTATTGCTGTGGCCCGCGGCGACCAGGCGGGCCACATCCTTTTCGCGGCGAGTGAGGACATTGGTCTCGGTCGCTGCGGCCGGGGATTTGCGGGCGGGGCGTTTCGCGGCGGGAGGCTCCGGCTCGGGCGGGAGCTGGGCGGGGGTGCGGCCCAGCGCGTAGTCGATGGCTTCCTCCAGGCGCATATTCGCGCCCGCGCCGAACGCCGCCCGGAAAGCCTCGTCGCCCAGGGCCTCCCGGACCTCGCGGCGTTCCTTGTCGCCGATGGCGGTGGTGATGGTGTGCGCCAGGCGGATGGTGCTGCGCTGCAAGGTTTCCGCCGCACCGAGCAGGCGGGCGGCGCGTTCGTGGTCGCCGCGGGCGGACACCGTCCAGGCCAGGCCCTCGAAGGCCGAGGACAGCCAGATGCAGCGTTCGAACAGGGCCAGCTGTTCTATTGCGCGGCTGTGGAATTCGGCTGCCTCGTCCAGGTTTCCGCGCCGCCAGTGATCGATGCCGACGGTCCACAGGGCCAACCCGCCCAGCAGGTGCGAACCGCTGGCCGTGGTGAGTTCCAGGAAGCGCTGCGCCAGCTCCGTCCGCCCGGGCGCGCCCAGCACCATGGCGCACATGAAAGCGAAGGCGTGACTGTCCATTTCGATGGCGGGCTGCCGATGGGCGGCGGCCAGGTCGATGCCCCTGCGCGCCAGCTCGAGCGAACGCTCCCGGTCGCCCTGAGAGAAGGCCAGCAGCGACTGATCCAGCGCAACCTCCGGCAGGATGTCGGTGATTTCCAGCGTCGCGATCATTTCCAGGCATTCGGACACCAGGATCGCCGCCGCTTCCCAATCGCCCAGCAGCGCCGACAGCGATGCGGCCGAGGACAAACCCCGCGCCCGCGCCAGGCTCGGCTCCGGATTGCGGGTCAATGCTTCGGACAGCCAGCGGAAGCCCTCGGACAGGAACCGGTGGTGCTCCCAGAACGGCCGCAGCACGCTGACCGTCTCCATGGTCTCCAGCGGCTCGTCATCGAGCCCGGAGCGCAGGGCCGCACGGAGATTCGCGTGCTCGCGGCTCAGGTCCCGGAACCAGACCACGTCCTCGGCGGTCCAGTACGCGGTCTGTCCGCGCATGGCCAGCCGCCGGTAGTGGGCGCGATGCCGGGCCCGCGCCTCCTTGTCCGCACCGCGTTCGGTGAGCCGGTCCGCGGCGAACTGCCGGATCGGCTCCAGCATCGAATACCGCGCCGCGTCACCGTCGTAGCGCAGCATGACCACCGATTTGTCCACCAGACCGGTGAGCGCGTCGATGAGCGATCCGCCGCCCAGCTCGCACACCGATTCCGCGGCGTCGATGTCGAAGCCGCCCGCGAACACCGAAAGCTGTTCCCACAGCCGCTGTTCCGCGGGCGTGCACAGATCGTAGCTCCAGCGGATGGCGCCCTCGATGGTCTGCTGCCGCTGCGGCGCGGTGCGCGGACCGGCCTTGAGCAGGCCCATGGTGTCGTCGAGACGGTCGACGATCTGTTCCGGGGTGAACATGCGCAGCCGCAGCGCCGCCAGTTCGAGGGCCAGCGGCATGCCTTCGAGCCGACGGCAGATCTCGGCGAGCACAGGCAGATTGGCGGGCGTCGCCCGGAAGCCGGGATTGGCGGCCGCAGCGCGTTCGACGAACAGTTGCAGCGCATCGCTGTCGGCGGCGGTATCGGGTTCGGGCACCGCCAGCGGCGGCACCGGCATCACCTGCTCGCCGGGAATGCCGAGCACCTCGCGGCTGGTGGCCAGCACCCGCACATCCGGCGTGGTGGCGATGATCCGCCCGACCAGCGCGGCGCACGCCTCGATGAGGTGTTCGCAGTTGTCCAGGATCAGCAGCAGCCGCTTGTTCTCCAGGAATTCGGTGAGCCGCGGCAGGGGCGCGGTGGTCTCGTCGCGCAGGTTCAGCGCTTCGGCGACGGTGAGCGTCACCAGTTCCGGATCGTGCAGTTCGGCCAGCTCGACCAGCCAGACCCCATCCGGGAAGGCCCGCGCCACGAGCTGGCCGATCTGCCGGGACAGCCGGGTCTTGCCCATTCCACCCGGTCCCAACAGGGTCAGCACCCGGGTGGTGGGCAGTAATCGCTTGGCGGTGGCCAGGTCCTCGCGACGGCCGACGAAACTGGTGACCTCCTCCGGAAGGTTGCCTGGGACACGCCGCGCCATGCGCACCAACCTATGCGATCGCGCCCGGAGCGGGCCAGCGCCGGGCTCATAAATCCAGCTCGAAGGGTGTCTGGTAAGCCCGGTTCCAGCGCCGCATGGGCCGCGTGAGTCATGCACTTCGGGCATGGCTCGGCGACCACCGGAATACACTCGATGCCGTGCCCAGCGGAAGGCGCAGAGCCCGCGTCGAGGACGTGCACGAGCTGGCCAAGGCCATGCCGCACGTCACCGTCGAGTACGGTCCGGCGGCCGGCAATCCCGTCTACCAGGTGGGCCGCAAGTCGTTCATCTTCTTCCGCACCCCGCGCCCGGACGCCTTCGATCCCGAGACCGGCGAACGCTATCGGGATGTCATCGTCTTCTGGGTCCCCTCGGAGTCGGACAAGCTGGCCCTGGTCCAGGATCCGGATTCCCCCTTCTTCACCACCGGGCACTTCGACGGCCATCTCTCGGTCCTCGTGCGCGCCTCCCGCCTGCCCGAGCTCACCCTGGCCGAACTCACCGAGGTGGTGCAGGACGCATGGCTGTCCCGCGCCTCGGCCACCCGGGCCCGCCGCTGGCTCGCGGAGCATCCCACCTGACGGCGCCCTATTCGGCGACCGCCGTGCGCCCGGTCCACTCGTACACCGGCAGCTTGCCATCCGCCGTGATCTGATGCCGCTCAGTGGCTTTGAAATGTTCGTACCCGCCGCGGAAGGGGATCTTGAGCTCCGCGTCCGGCGCCGAAATCGAAACGACCCGTTCGGTGAGCCCGCTGGGTCCTCCCTGGAGAAAACCTTTGCGATCGTTCATATTCCGATTATGGGACGCGATCCGCGCCGCCAACTACGGTTCGGCCAGAGCTGCACGTAGTCGTTCGACAATCACCCCGCGCGCGCTGCGTCCCTCGGGCGCGGGCGTCAGCGGATACACGTGCACCAGCCCGTTCCCCTCGTGAAAGTCGACCTCCACCCCGGCCGCCCGCGCTTTCTCCGCGAGCAGCAGCCCATCCGGGTATCCGATATCGCGCGTCCCGTAGAACACGGTCAACGGCCCGAGCCCGTGCATCTCGGCCGCGAGCGGACTCACCCGCGGATCCGACAGCGGCAGCTTCCCCCGCCACAGCTCGATGAACACCCGCGTCCCCTCCTTACCGAGCCACGGGTCCGACGGCTGCACCGCATCCATCTCCGGATTGCTCAGCGACAGGTCCAGCGCGGGCGAGATGAGCACCGTGCGCGGTACCGTCACCCGCTGCTCATCGCGCAACACCACGGCCGTCGACAAAGCGATCTGCCCGCCCGCGGAGTCCCCGCCGAGGCACACCGTCCCGTAGCGAGACCGGTTGGCCAGCACCAGATCCGCCATTCCCGCGATGACCTCTTCCGCGGTCCCGAACGGCACCAGCGGATAGATCGGCACCGTCACCGTCGTGCCCGCTCCCGCCGCGATCTCCGCGGCCAGCGCCCAATGCTGCGGCGCGATCTCATTGACCCACCCGCCGCCGTGCGCATAGATCAGATTGCCCTGCACCCGCCCGGTCCGCGGCACCACCGTGTACACCGGCCACCCTTGATCCCGGCTGACGGAGATCGCCACATCCGCCCGCAGCCTGCGCGGCGGCCCGTACGGCTGCGGCCGAAGCGTGCGCTCCCGCACATGCTTCCGCGCATTCTCGGCGCTGACGAAGGCTCGATTGGCGCGGGCGACCCGCAGGTAACCGGGAACGATGCGGCTGACGAGGCTCGGCACGATCTCGACCCTACTGCCGGATTCCGGCCGCATGGAGCGAACCGATCAACGGTCGCGCAACTCCTCGGCCACGAACTCGGCGAAGTCGCGCGGCGGCCGGCCGGTGAGCCGCTCGACGGCATCGGTGACGCGGTCTTCCGCGCCGGCGGCGATCCCCTCGTCGAGTCCGGCGAGCATGGCCGCGAAATCGGCGGGCAGTCCGTTCCCGATCCAGTGATCGGTGAGTTCGGCAGCGCTGACCGGGCGGTGGACCACTGCTCGCCCGGTGCTTCCGGTGATGATCGCGGCTGCCTCCGCATAGCTGATCGCCCGCGGTCCGGTGAGGAGATGTTCGGTGTCGTGGGCGTTCTCATCGATCAGGGCGCGGACCGCGACCGCGGCGATATCGGCGGCATCGATGAAGGCGACCCTGCCGTCGCCGGTCGCGGTCACCAGTTCCCCCGCGCGAACCCCCGCGGCGAGCGCATGCTCGCCGGTGAAGTTCTGCATGAACCAGGACGGTCGCAGCACCGCCCATTCGGGCATGAGTTCCCGCACCAGCCGAGAGATTCCGCCCATCCCGCTGTCCGCCGCCGGCACCGCCGAGGATCCGAGTGCGACCACTCGCCGCACGCCGTGCCGCAGCGCCGTGCGCAGGAACGGCTCGACCAGCGAAACCGGATCGTGCACGCCGACCGGCGCGACCAGGTAGACAGCCGAAACCGACTGCAGCGCACGGTCATGGCTGTCGCTGTCGAGCCAATCGAACCGGACCCGGAACGGATCGGCGCCCGGCGACCGCGTCGCGAGCCGGGCCGGGACCCCTTGCCACCGAAGCTGATTCGCGACCCGGCTGCCGGTCGTGCCGGACGAGCCGAGAACCAGCACCTCACGCATCGCGGCCTCCGGTGAACGCGGCCGTCAGCGCGTCCGCGCCGCCCATGATCTCGGCCGCCGCCAGCGGACTCCAGTAGTCGCGATAGTTCCGGATCGCACCGTCGCGCACGGTGATCACGGCGATGTACCGCATCCGGTACGGCCGCGCGGTGGCGACGACCAGGCCCGCCGCCGCGAATTCGAGGATGACCACCTCCGGATCGGCGGTCTCGTGCACCGCCTTCTCCGGAATCTCGCGGATATCCAGGATGCTCGGGTAGTCCCGCAGATAGCCCGCGATGGCGGCCCGGCCCCGGATCCGTTCCGGATAGCCGGCTGCCGCGAACGGAAACTCCAGTTCGCCGTCCTCGGCCCACAGTCCGGCGAAGCCTGCCATGTCCTTCTCCAGCAGCAGCGCCAGAGCGTGATCGACCAGTTCGCGAGGGTTCAATGGAGGTCCTCCCACAATCGGACGAGACGGTCCCGTCCCGACGCAAGGTTAGACGGGACGGTACCGTATCGTCCACTCGCTATACTCGCCGCATGACACGACGCGCACCCACCGGAGCCGCCGTCCTCCAGCCCGAGGTCACCAGGTCCATTACCGAAGCCGTCCTCGATGAGCTGGCCGAGCAGGGCTACGCGCGCCTGTCCATGGAGGCCGTCGCCAAGCGCGCGGGCGTCGGCAAGAGCGCGCTGTACCGGCGGTGGCCCGCCAAACAGGACATGGTCATCGCCGTCATCTCCGAATTCAGCCTGGATCACGCCGTCGTCGCCGATACCGGATCACTGCGCGAGGACCTCCGCGAGGCCCTCGCCGGTCTCGTGGATTGGCTTACCCACCCACGCTTTTCGCGCATCCTGCCCGATCTGACCGCCGAGGCCGTCCGCAATCCGGTCCTGCGCGCCGCCGTCGAATCCGCGATCGGCAACCCGCGGCGGGCACTCGGGGCCGAACTGCTGCGGCGCGCCGTCGAACGCGGCGAACTCGCCCCCGACGTCGATATCGAACTGGCGCTGGACCTGCTGGCCGCGCCCCTCTACTGGCGACTGTCGGTGCGCGGCGCCGCGCTCGAGCCCGGATACCTCGACGCCCTCACCGAAACCCTGCTCAGAGCCCTCCCGCCGCCACCGGCGCCTCGATCCCGGTGAGCTGATGGCGCATGCGGTCGCGCTTGGTGCGCAGATAGTGGACATTGTGCTCGGTGGGCTTGGCCTGCAACGGGATTCGTGAGAGGACACCGATGCCGTGGGCTTCCAGACCGGCTTGCTTGGCCGGATTGTTGCTGAGCAGCCGGACCGAGGTGACGCCGAGGTCCGCGAGGATCTGGGCAGCGGCGGTATAGCTGCGGGCATCGATGGGCAGGCCGAGTCTGACATTGGCGTCCACGGTGTCGGCGCCGTCGTCCTGGAGTTCGTAGGCGCGCAGCTTGTTCAACAGTCCGATGCCGCGGCCCTCCTGCCCCCGGAGGTAGACGATGACGCCATTACCTTCCGCGGCAACGGCTTCCATGGCGGCATCGAGTTGCTCGCCGCAGTCGCAGCGCAGGGAACCGAAGGCATCGCCGGTGAGGCATTCGGAGTGGACGCGGGCCAGGACATCGGCACCGGCGGGGTCGCCGTAGACCAGGGCCAAATGTTCGGCACCGGAGTGCTCGTCGGCGTAGCCGAGGACGCGGAAGTCCCCGAATCGTGTGGGCAGCCGGGTCTCGACCACGCGGGAGATGCCGTGCTCCAAGGACTTCCGATACTCGATCAGGTCGGCGATGGAGACAATGGGCAGGTCGTGCTCGCGGGCCATGATCAGGAGTTCAGGGAGCCGGGCCATGGAGCCGTCCTCGTTGACGACCTCGGCGATAACCGCGGCGGGCCGCAATCCGGCCAGGCGGGCCAGATCGACCGACGCCTCGGTATGACCGTCACGGCCCAGCACACCGCGCGGATGCGCGCGGAGCGGGAAGACGTGACCGGGCCGCGAGAGCTGGTCCGGAGTGGTCCGGGGATCGGCCAGCAAGCGCATGGTGTGCGCCCGATCGGCGGCCGAAATACCGGTGCTCACACCGGAAATCGCATCCACCGACACGGTGTACGCGGTGCCCTTCGGATCCTGATTGACCGCGGTCATCGGCGGCAGCAACAGCCGATCGAGATCCTCACCGGCCATCGGCACACAGACCACGCCGCTGGTATGGCGAACCATGAACGCGATGTTCTCCCGCGTCGCCTTCTCGGCCGCGAGCACCAGATCGCCTTCGTTCTCGCGATTCTCATCGTCCACCACGAGCACCATCCCGCCGCCCGCAATCGCGGCCACCGCGGTTGCGATCGAGTCGAGTTCACCGGTCATCATCGACCACCTCCTATTTCTAATCGAAATATGAAAGGCGAGGAACAACGAGGTGGGGTCCCGCTCACCGGGCGGGCCGCACGGGATGCGGCCACGGCCCGCATCCGGCACGATGGCCCGGGTGTATGAGACCTACGGCGCTGTGGCGCAGTTGCTGGTTGACGTGGACATGCTCACGGAGGAACAAGCGGGGGAACGGCTGCGAGCGCTCACCTGGCTCGACGATGACGAGCCGGAGGAGATGTCGCCCGAGGACCTCGTCGAGGCGCTGGAGGAACTGGGGGTAGCCGTCATTACGAACTACGACGCCGGCGACAGCCTCGACGAGGGTTATGCGGAATTCTTCGAGAAGGTCGCACGCTTGTTCCCGGGCACGGTCGAGATCAGCGACGTCCGGGTGATCGATGACGAACTGCATTGGGTGTGGAACGGTCAGCCGAACTCCTGGCACACCGAGCACATGTCCGATCGTGTTCTGAACACCTTGACGATGTTCGAGATAATCACCAGCTTGCCGGTGGACGGCGATCGAGAGATTCACCAGGTGGGGTGGCCCGACCACGACCCGAGCACGGACGACTCGGTGTACGTGCTCGCGACGCCCGCTCAGGCGATGGCGCTCGGCGAGGCGTTGGGATTGACTCTCGAAAGCCTTTGGGTGGAATAGCGGTTCGGAGACGACTTCGCACCCGTTCGCGCGGACAGGGCAGGAGGCGAACGGGTGCGAAGCGCCGGGCTCAGAGCCCGCTATTCAGGAAGTCGATGACGGAGCGTTCGAAGGCGGCCTTGCGTTCCACCTGGACCCAGTGGCCGCAGCGGGAGAAGATGCGCAGGTCTGCGTTCGGGAGTTGGCGGGCCGGGAAGAGGGAACCCTCGACCGGGGTGACGCGGTCGTCGCGGCCCCACAGCATGAGGACTTCGTGCTGCAATCCCTTCAGGCGAGCCCAAAGGGGTAGGGGCTCGGCCATTTTCGGGTTGTAGAAGGTGGCGTAGGCGTCGCGGAGGGCGGCTTGGGCGCGGGGGTCGGCCGCGGCTTTCAGGCGGTTGGCGATGAGGTCTTCGGTGAGGGTGGCCTCGTTGAAGACCATGGCGCGGAGAAAGCCCATGGCGCGGTCGTCGGTGGGGTTCATGGTGTACTCCATGAGGCGGCGGATGCCTTCGGAGGGTTCGGGTCCGAGGACGTTGACGCCGACGCCGCCGGGGGCCATGAGGACGAGGCGGTCCACGCGGCCGGGGTGGTCGAGGGCGGTCATGGTGGCCACGCCGCCGCCCATGGAATTGCCGAGCAGGTGGGCTTTTTCGATGCCCAGCTCGTCGAGCAGGCCCAGCACCGCGTCGGTGGCGATGCGAAGGTAGTTGCGCTCGTAGACTTCCGGGCGGCCGCTCGCGCCGAAACCGGGCTGATCCAGGATCAGGCAGCGGAAGTGGCGGGCCAGCACCGGCAGGTTCGCGCCGAAGTTGGCCCAGCCGGAGACGCCCGCGCCGGAGCCGTGCAGCAGCACCAGCGGGGCGCCCGAACCCGCCTCGTGGTAACGGAGTTTGTGGCCGTCTACGGTGACCCAGCGGGTGGTGTTCTCGACGGTGAGGGTCATCAGAGCATCCGATCGGTGACTTCGAGACCCATGGCGCCCTTGCCGAACATGGCCAGGGCGCGCTCGACGTCGTTGATGGCGTGCACGCTGCCGGCATGCGCGTCGCGCCAATGCCTTTCGATCGGGTTCGGGCGGCGGATGGAATGCCCGCCGGAGTTCTTGAACAGCAGGTCGATGGCCTCCAGGGCGCGTTCGGTGCCGCGCACCTGATCGCGGCGGGTGCGCAGCCGCAGGTCGAACGGGATCTCCTCGCCCGCTTCGGCATAGCGCAGCTGTTCGGCGGTATTGCGCTCCATCTGCAGGATGGCGGCGTCGATCTCGCTGGCGGCACGGGCGATTCGCACGTGGGCGAAGGGATCCTCGGAGACCTTCTGGCCGCCGTAGGACAGCCGCACCCGCTCCTGCTGCTTGGCGATATGCGCTTCGTAGGCGCCCTCGGCCGCGCCGATGATGGGCGCGGTAATGGTGTTGGAGAAGACGCTGCCGAACGAAATCTTGTACAGCGGAGCGGTGTTCACCGTCTGGCCGGGGCCCACCAGGTTGGCCTGATCCGCGGCGCTGTAGGCGCGGTAGCCGGGGACGAACGCCTTGTCGATGACGATGTCGTTGGAACCGGTGCCGGACAGCCCGGACACGTTCCACACGTCCTCGATGCGATAGTCGGTGCGCGGCACCAGGACCGTGTAGTAGTCCATGCCCTGCTCCGAGGGCACCAGCGCGCCCAGGAACACCCACCGCGCGTGATCGCAGCCGGAGGAGAAGCTCCAGCGCCCGGAGATCTCGTAGCCGCCCTCGACGGCGGTCAGCTTGCCGGTCGGCGCGTACGAGGACGACACCAGCGTGTCCGGGTTCTCGCCCCACACGTCCTGCTGCGCACGATCGTCGAACAGCGCCAGCTGCCACGGATGCGCACCCAGCACAGAGGCCACCCACGCCGTGGACGGGCACGCCGTGGCAATGGCGCGGACCACCGCGTAGAAGTCCACCGGCGACTCCTCCGCGCCGCTGTACCGCGCCGGCTGCAGCATCCGGAACACCCCGGCCTCGGTCAGCTCGGCAATGCTGGCGTCGGGCACCCGCCGCTGCTCCTCGGCCTGCACCGCCCGTTCCCGGATCGCGGGCAGCAGATCCCGAACCCGATCGAGCACCTTGTTCGTCATGCGGGTGTGTCCTCCTGACAACTCTCGTAACTCTCAGGGGCAAGCCCCTGAAACCCC
Source organism: Nocardia sp. IFM 10818 (assembly GCF_054655275.1). Classification (NCBI taxonomy): domain Bacteria; kingdom Bacillati; phylum Actinomycetota; class Actinomycetes; order Mycobacteriales; family Nocardiaceae; genus Nocardia; species Nocardia sp. IFM 10818. The sequence continues at coordinate 2,165,043 of NZ_BAAHJH010000001.1, read as the reverse complement.
AGACCGGGGAATTCCCGACCTCAGGGGCAAGCCCCTGAAACCCCAGACCGGGGATTCCGGACCTCAGAGGCAACCGCTGAACCCCAGACCGGAGATTTCCGGGTCTCGGGGTAAGCCCTTGAACCCCTTGATCTCGACGGTATGGCTCGTGAGTGGACCTGCTCCGGAAAAGTCCCGGTCAACGGAATCCGGGTCTCGGCAGGGCGGTCGTGTTTGTCGGTGGGGGCTGGCATAGTCCGGACATGGGACATGAGAAAGCGCTGCGGCCGGAGGACTTGAGCCGGTTCGTGGTGGATCGGCTGAATGCGGCGGATATCGACGGGCTGGTGGATTTGTACGAGGCGGACGCGGTGCTGGCGTTGCCCGGTGGGCGGGTCGCCACCGGGAGCGCGGAGATCCGGGACGCCTATGCGGATCTCGTGGCCGACAAGCCGACATTCCTACCCGGCCACCTGCTGCCCACCGTGCGCAATGGCGATCTGGCGATGACCGCGACGCGACTGGACGACGGCGGGGTCACCGTGGAGGTGGCTCGCCGGCAGCCGGATGGCACCTGGCTGTGGGTGATCGATCAGCCCGGACTGCTCGGCTGAGCACGAAAACCGGTGCCGCACACCGATAGCGGTCAGTAGGTGCGGGCCGCGGAGGTGCCCGCGCGGCGGCCGAAGAAGGTCGCGTCGCCGAGGGACGTTCCGGAGATGTAGCCGAAACCGTGCAGTCCGTTGGCGGTTCGGCCCGCGGCGTACAGGCCCGGGATGGGGTTGCCGTCGAGGTCGAGGACACGGCTGTCCAGGTCGGTGTGCAGGCCGCCGAGGGTGAAGACGGACGCCCCGGTGCCGCGGCGGTCACCGGATTCCGAGGGCGGGCGCACACCGGCTTTGACGTCGATGGCGGCGAGCGGCGGCGTGAGCGGTCGCAGCCAGCGGGCGGCCTTGTGGTGGTCGGGATCCGCACCGCGGGCGGCGAATTCGTTGTAGCGGCCGATGGTCTCGGCCAGGGATCCGGCGGGGAGGCCGGTCAGTTCCTCGAGCTCCGCCGGGGTTTCGGCGACGTGGGTGGGGCGCACACCCCAGCGCTGGGGTTCGGGAACGTCCTCGAAACCTTCCTCGTCCACGATCACCCAGACGGCGGTGTCGTTTCCGGCAAAGCTGCCGCCCATGTTCTGGCGGTAGAGCGCGGACTGGCCGATGCGGCCGGGATAGGTGTCCTCGTTGATGAACCTGCGCCCCTGGGCGTTCACGACCATGCCGCGAGCGGCCAGCCCGGGGATGAGGGACATCCCGACCTGCCCCGAGGACATGTGCCGAACGGCCGCGCCCAGGGCCTGCGCCATGCGGATGCCGCTGCCGTCGTCGGTGCCCGCACTGACCTTGGTGTGGCCGAGCAGTTCCGGGGCGTGCGCGAGGAGCATCTCGTCGTTGTCGACGAAGCCGCCGGTGGTGAGCACCACCCCGCGCAGGGCCCGGATGGTGAGTTCCTTGCCGTATTGCCGGGCGACCACACCGGCGACCGCCCCGTCCCCGGCGACGATCAGATTCGTGACCTGGGTATCGAACAATGTTGTGGCACCGGCGGATTCGGCCGCCGCCGTCAGGCATTCCATGAGCAGCCTGCCGCCGAAGTCATTGGCGGCCGGCCGGTGCCCGCGCGGCGCGGGCGCGGCCATTTCGGTGAAGGGCCAACTGTTCTCACCCAGCCACATGAGCCCGTCATCAGTGGGCGGCACCCAGGTGGGCGCGTCCCACAGGGTCGGCTTGAACGGCACCCCACGGTCCACCAGCCACTGGAAGTGCTCCACGCTCCCCGCGCAGTACTCGTCGATCTTGGCCGCATCGGCCCCCGCACCCATGGCCGCCTTCAGGAAGGCCGCCATCTCCGCGGGCGTGTCCTCGAACCCGCACGCCACCTGCAGCGGCGTCCCGCCCCCGAGATAGATCTCCCCGCCCGACATGGCCGACGCGCCCCCGCCCCCGCCCGCGCGATCCACCACCAGCACCCGCGCCCCCGCCAGCGCCGCCTCGTACGCGGCGCAGGCGCCCGCGGCCCCGTAGCCGACGACCAGCACATCGGTCTCGATGTCGTACCGGCCCACTTCGCCCGCCGCCCGCGGCGTGACGGAATTCCGCACTGTCATGTCCTCGACGGTGCCCTCCGCACCCGCCCGGCCCTAGCGTCCCATCTTGCTCAACGATTCTTGGATCCCGATGACCGGGACTGTCCGCCTTTGCCCGGCTGACCAGTGGGGATGGTGTGTGAACGGCGTCACGTTGGTTGGGGACGCCTCACGAGGAGGAGAGTCAATGCGGATTCTGGTCACCGGGGTCACCGAGCCGAGCGGCCGGGCCGTGGCACGGATGCTGCTGGCGGCGGGTCACGAGGTCACCGGCCTGGACCGGCAGCGGCATCGATATGTCGACCCGCGGGTCCAGGTGACCATCGGCGACCTGTCCGATGCCCAGACCTGCGCGCGAGCCGTGGCCGGCGCGGATGCCGTGGTGCATCTGGCGGGCCGCGCGGTCGCGGCCATTGCCACCGCGGCCCGGGAAGCCGGTGCGCGCCTGGTGGTTCCCGTTGCCGCCGGAGCGGATTCGGCCGTGGAGAGCGCCGCCACCGGCAGCGGCGCGGACGTCCTCATTGTGCGAACCCCGCTGGTGACCGGCCGCCGCGTCGACCGAAGCAGCTGGCGCACCCTGGAATCCCTTGTGGGCGGACGCGGCGACAACGGCTCACAGGTACTGCACTACGACGACCTCGAGCGCTTCCTGGTGCTGGCCGCGATCTCACAGCGCAGCGGCACGGTCGGACTGGCCGCCCCCGGTGATGTGTCCGGTGACGAGGTGCGCCGCATCTTCAAGGACGCGGGCGTCAAATACGCTGCGTGGCTGCCACGTTCGTCCGCGCAGCCCGCGCGCGTCGATGCCACCGCCGCCCGCGAGGAGTGGGGTTTCCGCTACGGCTGGACCGCCCGCGAAGTGGTCGCCGACGTCGCACGCGGCCTGCCCGGCCGCAAGGCGAGCGGTTCCGGCTTCCGCAACCGCACCGGCGCCATCCCCCTGCCCTCGCACGTGGTCCCGCAGAATGCACCCACCTCCGATGGCTACCAGCTGAAATCCGGTGCACCGGAAGGACTTCAGGGCGAGTTCGACGACCTGGTCGACGACCGCATCCCGGTCTTCACCGCCACCAACACCTCCGAGGCGCTGCCCGGCCCGCTCACCCCCCTGACCATCGACCTGCAGGCGGGCGCGATCCGCCTGGGCAACGAGGCCATGGGACACATGATCGCCATCGAGGGAATTGCCTTGGAACACTGGGTTTCCCGCGTCACGGGCGTCCTCGGCCACCACATGTACATCAACCCGTCCATCGGCGTGTTCTCCGCACAGAACATGCCCGGCTGGGACGAGGAGAGCGTGCGCCGCGACGTCTACGGCGCCATCGGCGATGTCGAACTGCACCCCAAGGGCCGCCCGCCCATGCCGACCGGACTCGCCGGGCGGCTGGGCACCGTCAAGGCCATGGGCCGCGTCGCCCGCACCGCCATGAGCTACAGCAAGACCGCCGAACTGATCAATGCCGCGTCGCACGCGGAAGCGCTGACCCGCGACCAGATTTCCGATCTCACCGACGAACAGCTGCACGCCCGCGCCCTGCTCTGGCGCGACCGCCTGAACCAGGCGTGGCAAGCGGCCTCCATCGGCGTCATGATGACCGGCGCGGCCTCCGCGGCCCACAGGGGCGAAGTCAAGATCGACCTGAATCGCCTGGAGTCGGCCAAGACCATGCTGGCCGTGGAACGCCTGGCAGCCTTGTGCCGCAAGGACGCCGGCCTCCAGGAGGTCGCCAAGAGCGGCGATGTGGCGGCCGCCCGGGAGAAGTCACCGGAGTTCGCCAAGGCCCTCGACGAGGAACTCGCCAAGGTCGGCCACCGCGGCCCCGGCGAATGCGAACTCAGCAACGCCACCTTCGGCGACCGCCCCGAACTCCTGGTCACCGCCGCCGGCCGCGCCGCGGAAATGCCCGCCCCCCACCGAGAGCCGGTCCCCGAGCCGACGACCCGCACCGCCAAGATGGCCGTCGGCGCCACCGTCTACCGCGAGCGCGCCCGCGACGCGGTCGTGCGCATCACCAACTGCCTGCGCCTGGCCACCCAAGAGCGCGCAGCGCGCCTGGTGAAGGTCGGCAAGCTCACCGAGATCGAGGACTTCGCCTTCCTCAACCTCGATGAAATCCTCTGGGCCCCGGCAGATCTCAAAGACCGCGTCGCCCGCCGCCGCGCCGAGCGCACCAGATACCAGTCCATCCGCATGCCCGACGTCATCAACGGCACCTGGGAACCGGAAGAAGTCTCCGGGGCGCTCCCCGTCGGCGGCACCCTCTCCGGCCTGGGCGTCAGCCCGGGCGTGGTCGAAGGCACCGTCAAACGCATCCTGTCCCTCGACGACGACGTCGAACCCGGCGACATCCTCGTAGCCGCCGTCACCGACACCGGCCACACCGCCATGTTCGGCTACGCCGGCGCAGTGGTCACCGATATCGGCGGCGCCGCCTCCCACGCCGCCATCGTCGCCCGCGAATTCGGCGTCCCCTGCGTAGTAGACACCAAAACCGCCAGCACCAGCCTCACCGACGGCCAACGCGTCCGCGTAGACGGCGGCGCAGGCACCATCACGCTGCTGGCGGACGCCCAGTAGCCGCGCACGGATCGAGCCGCGACCGGCTCGCAACCCCAATCTCACAGGCCGGGACTGATCACCCGAAAACCAACCGTTCGCCCTGATCTCATTCGCCGCACACGCACAGGCCAACGGCGCACCCCAGCCTGCATACCCGGACGGGAAACCCCCACTCCCGCCCGTATCGAAAGGAACACCCCCATGACGTTTTCGCGCGCCCTCCGCGGCACATTAACCGGTGTAGCCGCCGCGCTCATAGCCGTCTTCCCCGCCACCTCGGCTCCTGTGGCGGCTGCTCCCGTCCCGGTGCTGCAGTCTCCCAAGACGGTTGAGCTCAACCTCGCCAGCGCACCCAATGCTCGCGATATCGGCGGCGTCCCCACCCAGGGCGGTGGCGGAAAGATCAAGCCCGGCATGGTGTTCCGCGCCGATGCACTGAGCATGCTCTCCGACGCCGAACAGCAGGCCCTCGTCGCGGCCGGCATCACCAAGGTCATCGACTTCCGCAGTCCGACCGAGAGCGGCCAGAACCCGGACAAGCTGCCCGCCTCGATTCCCTTGCAGGCACTGCCCGTCTACGACCCCGCCAACGACTTCTACGTCTTCTTCGGCAAGGTCGTCCAAGGCGGCCCCGAATACCAGCAGCAGATGTTGGGCGACGGCAAGGGCGCCGAGTACATGCGCGACTACTACCGCTGGATGGTCACCGACCCCACCGCGCGCGCCCAGTTCACCACTGCCCTGCGTGAAATCGCCAATGCCCCCGGCGCAGTCCTCTACCACTGCACCGCAGGCAAGGACCGCACCGGCTGGATGACCGCCATCCTCATGCAGGCCCTGAACGTCCCGAAGGGCCAGATCTACAAGAGCTTCCTCGAATCCAACGAGAACCTCGCCGCCGGCAATCAGCGCACCCTGGACGGCCTGGTCGCCAGCGGCCGGGTGACCGATCCGTCGCTGTTCGAGCCGGTGCTGGGCGTCTCCGAAGACTTCCTGGATGCCGCCTTCGACCAGGCGACCCAGTCCTTCGGTTCGTTCGACAACTTCCTGTCCAGCGGCCTGGGAATCGACGCCGCCACCGTCGAGACCCTGCGCTCCAAGCTGGTCGGCAAGTAACCACCCGATTTCCGAAAGGCCGGCGCCACGTGGGGAGGCGCCGGCCTTTCGCGTGCCTGGGCAGCCATCAAGTCCATCCCGAAATCCCCTACACACCAGCACTTCTCGCCACCCATCCTGCTGACCGACGATCCCGTCTCAGCCAGCGGGACTACCGCCAACGGCGCGATTTCCCACTGCCAGTGTGTGAACGGCATCACGCAGGCGAGGTCTCACCCATAACCGACCCGAAACCGCAGCCGCCTGCCGATGCGCGAACCCGGGCCGGATGCCCTTCGTCCGATCCGATGTTGAAAGGAACACCCCTAGTGACGATTTCGCGCGCTGTACGCGGCACCCTCACCGGCGTGGCCGCCTCGCTCATCGCCGTCTTCCCCGCCACCCTCACCCCCGCGGCGGCGGCCCCGAGCATCTCGATCCTCCCCCAGGCCCCCGCCGACGGCGATTTCAGCCTCACCCGCGCCCCCAATGCCGGCGATATCGGCGGTGTGGCCGCCTTCGCCGGCACCATCAAGAACGGCCTGGTCTACCGCACCGACGCCCTGGACAAGCTCACCGACGCCGATCAGCAGAAGCTGATCACCTACGGCGTCACCAAGATCATCGACTTCCGCAGTCCCACCGAGCGCGCCGCCAACCCGAACAAGGTGCCCGCCTCGATCCCGACCCAGCTGCTCCCGGTCTACGACCCGAACAACGACTTCTACACCTTCATCGGCGGCATCATCACCGGCGGCCACGACAAGCAGCAGGAGATGCTGGGCAATGGCAAGGCCGCCCAGATCATGAAGGATTACTACAAGCTCTTCGTCACCGATGCCACCATGCGCGACCAGTTCGGCACCGCCCTGCGCGAGATCGCCGGCGCCTCCGGCCCCGTGCTCTACCACTGCACCGCCGGAAAGGACCGCACGGGCTGGATGACCGCCATCCTCATGAACATCCTCGGTACCGACCAGTTCACCATCTTCGACAACTTCCTGGAGTCCAACGATCGCCTGGCGGCCAGCAACAAGGCCACCCTCGACGCATTGGAGAAGCAGGGTCTGATCAAGGACCGCTCGCTGTTCGAGCCGCTGCTGGGCGTGCAGCGCGAGTTCCTGCAGGCGTCGTTCGGCCAGGCGGCCATGTCCTACGGCTCGATGGAACGCTTCATCTCCGACGGCCTGGGCATCGACCGCGCGACCATCGACACCTTGCGCGACAAGCTGATCCAGCGCCCCGGCCTGCCCGGCACCAACTGAGCTTCGGCAACCGCCGCTAGATCAGAATGCCGACGCTGTCTACCGGACGGCGTCGGCATTCGCTTGTCCGCCCCATGTCCGGGACGGGCGTCCGTTGTACATGCGAAAATTCCCATGGTGCAGGAGATCTGGCAGCTCGACGGGCGGCGCACCCGCTCCGTCAGCGCGGAGAACCCCACCGGAGCGCCCGGCGGGGGCGGACGCGCGATCTCCGGCACAGGCGCTTTCGCGGCGGCGGGGCTCGGCCGGGGCTGGAAGGTCTCGCCCTCGATCGATCTCGCGCCGGGTGAAACCGTCACTCTCGCCGATCTTTCCGGTCCCGGCGTCATCCGCCACATCTGGATCACCACCGACCGCGCGCTGCTGCGCGACTTCACGCTCCAGATGTACTGGGACGGTTCGCCCGACCCCGCCGTCGCGGTCCCGCTCGGCGACTTCTTCTGCAATGGCTGGCCGCAGCTGGCGCTGGTCAACTCCCAGATGATCGTGGTCGCGCCCGCGGGCGGGCTGAACAGCTACTGGCCCATGCCGTTCCACAGCCATGCCCTCATCACCCTGCACAACGGGGCCGAGCGCACCGCGCCGGTCTACTACCAGATCACCTACCTCGAGGAGGATCTGCCGGATTCGTCCGGTTATCTACACGCGCGGTGGCGCAGTAGCGACCCCCTCGGCGCCCCCGCCGTCCATCCGATGATCGAGGTGACCGGCGGCCCGGGCCGCTACGCCGGCACCTATTTGGCCATCGAACCCCGCGCACCCGGCTGGTGGGGCGAGGGCGAGCTGAAGTTCTATCTGGACGACGACACCGAATTCCCGACCATCTGCGGCACCGGTACCGAGGACTATTTCGGCGGCGCCTGGAATTTCGATCTCGACGGCATCCAACTCCCCTACTCCACCCCATATCTGGGCCTGGTGCAGGTGCAACCCCGCGACCGCATCTACGAACCGAACCAGCGCTTCGGAATGTACCGGTGGCATATTCCCGATCCGATCTGTTTCGAGCACTCGCTGCGCGCCACCGTCCAGGCGCTGGGATGGCGCGAGGACGGCCACTACCTGCCGCTCGAGCACGCGCACGTCTCGACGACCGCCCTGTGGTATCAATCGGTCCCGTACTCCCCCTAATGGAGTGACATCCCCCTATACAGGTGATTGCTATTGCGTAAAACGCACCGGGCGAGCACCGCTGGGGTGCATGGTATTTGTATGCGCGCGTTGCTCGTCGAGAAGCCTGGACAGTTCTCGGTCGAAACGGTGCCGGATCCCACGCCCGGTCCGGGCGAGGCGGTGATTCGGGTCGACGCGGTCGGCATTTGCGGGACCGATATCCATATCGTGGCGGGCGAATTCCCGCCCACACCCTATCCGATCGTGCCGGGCCACGAATTCGCCGGGGAAGTCGTCGCGCTCGGCGCGGAGGCGGCGGGCGTGCGAACCGGTGATCGGGTGGCGGTGGATCCGTCGCTGTTCTGCGGGCGCTGCCATTACTGCGCCATCGGGCGCGGCAATCTGTGCGAGAACTGGGGCGCCATCGGCGACACCGTGGACGGCGCCATGGCCGAATACGTGAAAGTGCCCGCCGCCAACTGCTATCGGCTGCCCGGGCATCTACCGGCCGCGCACGGCGCCCTGGTGGAGCCGCTGTCGTGCGCGGTGCACGGATTCGATGTGCTGCCCCGGCGACTCGGCGCGCACTATCTGATCTACGGCGCGGGCACCATGGGTCTGCTCATGCTGCAGTTGGCCATTGCGGCCGGGGCCGCCTCGGTGTCGGTGGTGGACACCAATGCGAATCGGCTGGCGGTGGCGCGCACCCTCGGCGCGGACGCCGCGTCCGTCACCGCCGACGAGCTGGATCGGCCCGAGGGATGGGAGATCGTCATCGAATGCAGCGGGGCGATTCCCGCTGTGGAGGACGGGCTTTCCCGGGTGCGGCGGGGCGGCACCTATCAGCAGTTCGGCGTCGCACCCGCGACGGCGCGGGCGGCGATCTCGCCGTTCCGCATCTACAACGACGAGATCACCATCATCGGATCGATGGCGGTGCTGCACAGTTTCGGACGGGCCGTGGATCTCATGGGCGAAGGCGTCATCGACGCGGAAACCATGATCACCCACGACTTCTCGCTCGACGAATTCGCCGACGCCCTGCAGACCTTCCGCAGCGGCGCCGGACGCAAAATCCAACTGCACCCGCACCGAGGGGCACGATAGACGGGTAGGGGCCAATGACGGTCGTTGCCGGAGTGGACTCGTCCACACAGTCCTGCAAGATCGTGGTTTGCGATGCCGACACCGGAACGGTGCTGCGGCAGCGGCAGATTCCACATCCGGACGGGACGGAGGTGCCGCCCGGCACCTGGTGGGAGGCGTTGCGCGCCGCCTGCGACCGGATGATGCGCGATGTGGAGGCCATTGCCGTGGCCGGGCAGCAGCACGGCCTGGTGGTGCTCGACGCCGCCGGCCATCCGGTGCGCGACGCGCTGCTGTGGAACGACACCCGGTCCGCCGAAGCCGCCACGCAACTGGTGTCGGAGCTGGGCGGTCCGCAGGCCTGGGCCGATGCGGTCGGCAGCGTGCCCCTGGCCGCCCACACCGTGGCCAAACTGCGCTGGTTCGCCGATCACGAACCCGAACTCGCCGACCGCACCTCCCAGGTGCTGCTGCCGCACGACTACCTGACCTGGCAGCTGCGCGGCGGCGACCCGGACACCGTCCCCACCACCGATCGCGGCGACGCCTCCGGCACCGGCTACTGGTCCCCCGCCGCGGGGCGCTACCGCACCGACCTGCTGTCGCTGGCCTTCCGCGGCCGCACGCCCGCGCTACCCCGGGTGCTGAATCCGGCGGAGGTGGCCGGGCATACCCCGGGCGGCCGCGTGGTGGCCGCCGGCACCGGCGACAATGCCGCCGCCGCACTCGGTTTGGGCATCGAGGACGGAGATGTGGTGGTGTCCCTGGGCACCAGCGGCACGGTGTTCACCCGCTCCCCGCACCCCAGCGCCGACCCCTCCGGCGCGGTCAACGGCTTCGCCGACGCCACCGGGGCGTTCCTGCCGTTGGTGTGCACCCTCAATGCGGCCCGGGTCCTGGATTCCACCGCCGCGCTGCTGGGCACCGATGTCTCCGGCCTCGAGGTGCTGGCCGCCCAATCCCCCGCCGGCGCGGACGGTCTCACCGTCCTGCCCTATCTGGCCGGTGAACGCACGCCGAATCTGCCGCACGCCACCGGCAGCATTCACGGCCTGCGCCCGCACACCATGCGCCCGCATCATCTGGCCCGCGCCGCCATCGAGGGCATGCTCTGCAATATCGCCGAAGCCTTCGACCGGCTGCCCACCACGCCGCGCCGGATCCTGATCATCGGCGGCGCGTCCAAGTCCCGGCTGATCGCGCATGCCGCGGCCACCATCTTCGGCCGCACCGTCGCGGTGCCGCACCCGAGCGAATACGTGGCGCTGGGCGCGGCCCGCCAAGCCGCCTGGGCGTTGCGCGGCGGCCCGCGCCCGCCCCGCTGGCCCGCCCCCGCGGTGACCGAATTCCATTCCCTGGCACCCGGTATCGGCGATGCGATCCGCCGCCGCTACGCCGATATCCGGGACCGCTACTACCCGTAGACGACCGGCGTCTCGGAGAGGTACTCGTCCCAGGTGGCGTGCCGGTGCAGATAGGTCCGGATGGCGTCGCGGGCGATCTCCTGTTTCGATCGGCCCTCCACCATCGCCTGCGCGCTCAGCGCAGCCTCTTCATCCGCGCTCAGCCGCAAAGTCCATGCCACCGCGAATTAATACCACCCCGGAGCCGTTCTGTCCGATTCTCGTTCGTGGCGAGATGGTTAACCTTCGGCGACGGACTGCCGCCGCGGGGATTCTCCTCCTGATCGAGACCGCCGCCTGACACGCTGTTGACCGGAATATCCGCAGTTCTGACGCAGAATGGTGGTGATTCCGCTGATCACTGGCCGGTCCGAGGGGAGCCCCGTTATGCACGATGACCGCCGATTGCTGGAGGACCGCTTCGGGCGGGTGCTCGATCGGATCGTTCCGGCGATCTATCCGGAGTCGGTGCCGCTGCGGGTGTCCATCTGGGATGCGCCCGATGAACCGGTGCCGGTGGCCGAGGGGCTGGCCGCGCCGCGGACGGCGATCGAATCCGGGGCGCGGTGGGGTGCGCCGTGGGGGACGAGCTGGCTCACGGTGGAGGGGACGGTGCCCGCCGAGTGGGCAGGCAGGACCGTCGAGGCGATCATCGATCTCGGGTTCGACCGGAATATGACCGGATTCCAGTGCGAGGGGCTGGTTTATCGCCCGGACGGGTCGCCGGTCAAGGGGTTGCATCCGCGCAGCCAATGGGTGCGGATCGGGTCGCCCGTGGCGGGCGGGGAGCAGGTGCTGTTGCACGTCGAGGCGGCCGCGAACCCGGTCATTCCGTTCTTCGCGCCGACCGGGCTCGGAGAGAAGGCCACCGCCGGGCACGAGCCGCAGTATCGGCTGGGCCGGATGGATCTGGCGGTGTTCGACGACGAGGTCTGGCAGCTGGTGCAGGATCTCGAGGTGCTCGGCGAGCTCATGCACGAGATGCCCGACGATCCGGCCCGGCGCTACGACATCGTGCGTGCCCTCGAGCGGGCGCTCGACGCCGTCGATCTGCAGGATGTGAACGGCAGTGCCGCGGCGGCGCGGGCCTGCCTGGTCGAGGTGCTGGCCGCGCCGGCGGTCCCGTCCGCCCACCGGATCTCGGCGGTCGGGCACGCGCACATCGACTCGGCGTGGCTGTGGCCGCTGCGCGAGACGGTGCGCAAGGTCGCGCGCACCACGGCGAATATGACCGCATTGCTCGAGGCCGATCCCGAGTTCGTCTTCGCCATGTCGCAAGCGGCGCAATACGACTTCATCAAGCAGCATCGGCCCGAGGTGTACGCCCGGGTCAAGCAGGCGGTGGCGGAGGGGCGGTTCGTCCCGGCCGGCGGCATGTGGGTCGAGTCGGATACGAATATGCCGGGCTCCGAGGCCATGGCGCGGCAGTTCGTGCACGGCAAGCGATTCTTCCTGGAGGAGTTCGGGATCGAGAATCGGGAGGCCTGGCTGCCCGACACCTTCGGCTTCGCCGCCGGACTGCCGCAGATCATCAAGGCCGCCGGTTCCGAATGGCTGCTGACACAGAAGATCTCATGGAGTCAGATCAACCAGTTCCCGCATCACACCTTCCTGTGGGAGGGCATCGACGGCACCCGGATCTTCACCCACTTCCCGCCGGTCGACACCTACAACTGCACCATGCACGGCCGCGAGATCGCGCATGCCGCACGGAATTTCAAGGACAAGGGGCGGGCGTCGATGTCGCTCGCGCCGACCGGATTCGGCGACGGCGGCGGCGGGACGACCCGGGAGATGGTCGCCAAGGCCGCCCGGATGCGGAACCTCGAGGGTTCGCCGAAGGTGCTGTGGGACAAGCCCGCCGACTTTTTCGCCAGGGCCGAGGCCGAATACGACAATCCGCCGGTGTGGGTGGGCGAGCTGTATCTGGAGCTGCACCGCGCCACGCTGACCAGCCAGGCGAAGACCAAACAGGGCAACCGGCGCAGCGAGCATCTGCTGCGGGAGGCCGAACTGTGGGCCGCCACGGCCACGGTGCGCAAGCACGCCGAGTATCCGTACGCGGACTTGGATCGGCTCTGGAAGACGGTGCTGCTGCACCAGTTCCACGACATCCTGCCGGGTTCGTCGATCGCCTGGGTGCACCGCGAGGCCGAGCAGACCTACGCGCAGGTGGCCGCGGAGCTGGGAGCGCTCATCGAGCAGGCCCAATGGGTGCTCGGCGGTGAACGCGTGGGCCCCAATGTCTTCAACCCGACCCCGCACACCTGGCGCGGTGTTCCAGCCGGTGCGGCGGCCCCGGTCGATCCGGTGCGCCCGTGCTCGGTGACCGAGCGTTCGGCCGGGGGCTTCATCCTCGACAATGCCCTGCTCCGAGTCGAAATCGACGCGCGCGGCCTGCTGGTCTCGATCTTCGATCACGAGCACCAGCGCGAAACCCTGCCCCCGGACTCCCCCGCCAACCTGCTCCAGCTGCACCAGGACCTGCCCAATTCCTGGGACGCCTGGGATGTGGACCTCTTCTACCGCAACCGCGTCACCGACCTCACCGACGCGGACTTCGTTGCCGCCGATACGGATTCACCGGACGCCGCGATCGTGCGCCTGGGCCGCTCGTTCGGCTCCTCCAAGGTCGAGCAGACCATCGTGCTGCGCGCCGGCGCCCGCGGCATCGAGATCGACACCAGCATCGACTGGTACGAAACCGAGAAATTCCTCAAACTGGCCTTCCCCCTGGACATTCACGCCGACCGCTACGCCTCCGAAACCCAGTTCGGCCACCTCTACCGGCCCACCCACACCAATACCAGCTGGGAATACGCCAAATTCGAAGCCTGCAACCATCGCTTCGTCCATGTGGCCGAACCCGGCTGGGGCGTGGCCGTCGCCAACGACTCCACCTACGGCCATGATGTCACCCGCACCGTCCGCCCCGACGGGGGCACCACGACCACCCTGCGGGCCTCGCTGCTGCGAGCACCGCGCTTCCCCGATCCCGAAACCGATCACGGCTCACACTATTTCCGCCATTCGCTGACCCCGGGCGCCTCGATCGGCGACGCCGTCCGCGAGGGCTACCGCATCAACCTGCTTCCCTCCCCGCCCGGCGTCGCCGATCCGGTCGATCCCCTGTTCACCATCGACAACGACGCCGTCGTCACCAGCGCCGTCAAACTGGCGGACGACGGCAGCGGGGATGTCGTACTGCGTGTCTACGAAGCCCACGGCGGTCGAGCGACCGCACTGGTGAAACCCGGCTTCGACACCACCGGATTCACCGTCTGCGACCTTCTGGAGCGTCCGCTGCCACCCGCCGCTTCCGTAATCGGCGAACCAGCGGGAGTCCGGCTACGGCTACGCCCATTCCAGCTCGTGACCCTGCGATTCACCCGGCCCCGCGACGCCGGCTGATCCGTACTCCAGTAGGACACATCGTGGTACCGCGGGCCGCCGCCGGCCGCCTGGTCGCCATCACGTTCACCGGATCCCCACCACCATGGATATCGGCGCCGTGCGCACCCACGCGCTGTGCGGCCGAACATCCGAAGTAGGGTGATCGTCGGAGCGGGGTGGGAGGACTCTCGATGATCAACGACCTGGCGCGGGCCGAGCAGGTGACCGAGCGCATCGGGCGCCGGCGTGGGCCGCTCGGGTGGGTGCTGCTCATCGCCGGATGGCTGTTGCTGCTGGTCGGCGCGGCCGGCGTCGGGCTGCACCACAGCTCGTGGGTGTGGGAGCCGGCGGTGCTGGCGGCCTCGTTCGCGGCGTATTTCATGGTGGCCGCGGGCATTGCGATCGTGGTGCTCGGCCTGGCCCGCCACTGGGTGAGCGCGGCGCTGGCGGTGGCGGTGTCGGCGGCCGCGATCTGGTCGCAGGCGCCGATGCTGTGGCCGGACGGGAGTGCACGGCCGGGCACCGATCTGGTTGTGATGCAGTCGAATCTGATGCTCGGGAAGGGTTCACCCGAGGCGGTGGTGCGAGCGGCCCGCGAGAGCGCGGTCGAGGTCTTGACGCTCGAGGAACTCACGCCGGAGCTGCTGGCCAAACTCGACGCGGCGGGCCTCGCGGAGCTGCTGCCGCACCGGTACACCGCCCCGTCGGGCGGCGGCCAGGGCACGGGAATCTTCAGCAAGTACCCCTTGCAGGATGGCGTCAAGTTCGAGGGTTTCTGGCTGAACAACCTGCGCGCCAGCATGATTCACCCCGACCGCGGCCCTGTCACGGTCTTCGCCCTGCATCCGATTCCGCCCCTGTCGAACCCGGGGGTCTGGGAGCGCGAACTCCGCCGCATCCGCGAGCTGCTGGACGAGCAGACCGGCCAGGTGGTGGTCGGCGGCGACTTCAACGCCACCTTCGAACACTCCGCCTACCGGGATCTGGTGCGCGGCCGCTACGCCGACTCCGCCGAACTGCTCGGGCTCGGCGCCATGCCCACCTGGCCCACGGACCGATCCTGGGGCCCGATCATCGGCATCGATCGCGTCCTGATCGCCGGCGGCCACGCCACCGCGGTGCACTCGATGGATATCGCCGGCACCGACCACCGCGCCGTCATCGCGCGGCTGCGTCTCTGACAGCGTCCCTCCGGCCTCACACCATCTCCGGGTAGATGTCGCCGAAGCGGGCACCGCAGGAGGTGCACGCCCACTTCGGGGAGCCGGGGCCGATGCAGCATCCGCCCAGCACGATCTCGCCGCGGTCGGCGCGGGCGGCGGCGACCCGGGCGGGCAGGCCGTACACAATGGGCGTCGGGGTTCTTCCGCAAGTGGGGCACGATGGGATATCGGATCTGTCAGTAGCCATACCGGAACCTCGTCACCAGCGACAATGATCGTTACGGCGAAGTTTGCGTGTGAACTGGCGTACCGGTGCGGTGGAGGCGATCCGATGATGCGGCGGGAGCGGCTGTGCGCGGGGACGTTCCGGCGGATCTACGATCCGAGCGAGGCCGGCGGGGAACCGTGGTACATCAATGATCACACCGTGGTGCGGGATGGGGCCGGGCGCTGGCATCTGTTCGGCATCACGCACGCGGAGCCGGCAGACCCGTTCGACGAGACCGAATTCGCCCATGCCAGCGCGGAGCATCTGCACGGGCCGTGGACCAAGCACGCGACCGCGCTCACGGTGGATCGCGACTACGGCGAAACGCATTTGTGGGCGCCGTTCGTGATCCGGGCCGGCGGGCGGTATTTCATGTTCTACGACGGCGGCGGAATCGACCGCACCGCAACGGCAATGAACCTCGCGACCTCCACCGACCTGTTCCACTGGACCCGGCGTCCGGAGGGCCCGCTGTTCCGCGACGGCTACGACGCGCGCGATCCCATGGTGACGCGCATCGGCGGCGAATGGGTCATGTACTACTGCGCCACCAGCACACCCGAGGGCGGCAATCATGTCGTCGCCTATCGCACGAGCAGGGATCTCGTGCATTGGAGCGAGCGCGGCATCGCCTATACCGATCCGTTGCGCGGCACCGAGGCGGGCAATACCGAGTCACCGTTCGTCCTGCGCCACAATGACGACTGGTATCTGTTCATCGGCCCGCGCCCGGATTACGTCGGCACCGAGATCTTCCGCAGCACAACCCCTTTTCACTTTCGCCCGGCCGATCTCGCGGGTCACGTTCCCGCGCATGCCGCCGAGATCATCAGCGACGGCGACCGGCGGTGGGTCACCTCGGCGGGCTGGGCGCAGGGCGGAGTCGGACTGGCCCCGTTGATCTTCCCGCACTGATCGATTCTTCCGGATTCGACCGTGGCGCGCGCACGGGGCTGGGATTCTGAAAGGGAGTCGAGAATCCACCCATTGCGGGGAGGAAAGCCATGGCACGTATCGGCGTGATCAGCATTTCCGACGGCCGCGACTATGTGCACGGGGGAATCGTCGGATTCATTCGGACCGTGGAGGATCGGCTGGTCACCGAGCTGACCGCGGCTGGCCACACCGTGGTGCGCGGGGTGGAGCCGGTGGGCAGCAACGAGCAGGCGGTCGCCGTGGCGCGCCGGGTGCAGGCGGCGGGGGTGGACCTGACCGTGCTGCACTACGCGGTGTGGGCGTTCCCGCACTTCACCATGCTGGCCGCGGGCGCCTTGCGGGGACCGCTGCTACTGCTGTCGAATATCGATCCGGTGCAGCCGGGCATGGTGGGGATGCTGGCGGCGGGCGGGGCGCTGGATCAGATCGGGCGGGCGCACGCACGGCTGTGGGGCGATCCCGCGGACCCGGAGCTGATCGCCGCCATCGGCGCCCGGGCGCGGGCCGCGGCGGCGGTGGAAAGCCTGCGCGGCACTACCTTCGGGCGGATCGGCGGCCGGCCGATGGGGATGAACACCGCGGTGGCCAATACCGATCAATGGCAGCGGCTGTTCGGGATCGACGTGGAGGAGATCGATCAGTGGGAGATCGTGCGCCGCGCCGAACTCGCCGACGGCGGGGAGGCCAAGGGCGCGCGGGAGTGGCTGGAGCGGTACGCGGGCGGGGTGCATTACGACGGGCACAAACTCACGCCCGAACTGCTGGAGCGCCAGATTCGGTCCTATCTGGCCATGCGCGACCTGATCGCGGAATGGCATCTGGACTTCTCCGGTATCAAGGGCCAGCCGGAGCTGACCCAGCACTTCGCGACCATGGATATCGCCGAGGCGTTCCTCAACGACCCCTACGACTGGAACGGGCCCAAGCGCCCGCACGTATGCGCCACCGAGGCGGATATGGACGGCGCGCTCACCATGCAGCTGCTCAAGCAGATCGCCGGGACGCCGGTGCTTTTCGCGGATGTGCGGCATTATCACGCCGATCGCGATATCTGGGATCTGTGCAATTCCGGGCAGCACGCCACCTGGTACGCGGCCCGCAGCGACGATCCCGCCGATAACCTCGCGCGCGTGCACCTGTATCCGGAGGTGTTCTTCTTCCCGGCCGGCGGCGCGTCCGTGCACCATCTGGCCGCGCCCGGGCGAATGACCCTCGCCCGGCTCACCCGCAAGGACGGCGCCTACCGGATGCAGGTGATGCTCGGCGATTTCGAGACCTACGACGAGGCGACCAATGAGGCGCTGATGAAGCAATCCACCCGGGAATGGCCGCACGCCTTCGCCAGGCTGGACGCCGAGGCCGGGGATTTCCTGTCGCGGTTCGGCGCCAACCACATTCACGCCGTTCCGGGTGATCACCGCGCCACCGTGCGCACCGCGTGCGAGCTGCTGGGCGTCACCGTCGACGAATTCAGCAGGGCGAGCTGACATGCTGCTCGGCATCGATATCGGCACCTCCGGATCCAAGGGGGTCCTGGTCGGCCGCGACGGCAGGGTCGAACTGAGAGCCGAACGGCCGCACCGCGTCTCGACGCCACGGCCCGGCTGGGTGGAGCACGATGCGGAGTCGGTGTGGTGGGCGGATTTCGCAGCCATCGCCCGGGAGCTCACGGCCGCGGCCGACGAGCCCATCGAGGCGCTGGCGGTGAGCGGCATCGGACCCTGCCTGCTGCCCGCCGATGCCGAGGGGCGGCCGCTGCGGCCCGCCATCCTCTACGGGGTCGACACCCGCGCCGGGCTCGAAATCTCGGAGCTGGAAGCGGAATTGGGCGCGGCGACCGTGCTGGAGCGCGCGGGTTCGCCGCTCACCAGCCAGGCGGTCGGGCCGAAGGTGCGCTGGCTGGTCCGGAACGAGCCGGAGGTGTGGAAAGAGACCCGCATGCTCCTGATGGCCAGTTCGTTTCTGGTGCACCGGCTCACGGGGCGCTACGTGCTGGACCATCAATCCGCGAGCCAATGCGTGCCCATGTACGACCTCATGGCCCGCGACTGGGCGGCGGACTGGGCCGCGTCCGTCGCGCCCGGCCTGGAACTGCCCGAATTGGCTTGGCCCACCGAGATTGTCGGCCGGGTGACCCCGTACGCGGCCGCCGCCACCGGTCTGCCCGCGGGCCTGCCGGTGACCACCGGGACCATCGACGCCTGGGCCGAGGCCGCGGGCGTCGGCGTCCGCGCGCCCGGCGACACCATGATCATGTACGGCACCACCCTGTTCCTCACCCAGGTGCTCACCGCGCCCCGCCCGCATCCCGGACTGTGGACGACCTGCGGAACCTGGTCCGGCACTTACACTTCCGCCGCCGGAATGGCCACCTCCGGCGCGGTCACCGACTGGCTGCGCGGCCTGACCGGCAGCGATTTCACCGATCTGGTGGACGAGGCAGGACGGGTTCCGGCCGGCAGCCGCGGCCTGCTGGTCCTCCCCTATTTCGCGGGGGAACGCACGCCGCTGTTCGATCCCGACGCGCGGGGAATGATCGCCGGGCTGACCCTCTCTCACCGGCGCGCCGACATCTACCGGGCCGTCCTGGAAGGCATCGGTTTCGGCGTCCGCCACAATCTCGAGGCCATGTCCGCCGCCGGCGGTGCGGCGCGCCGCCTGGTGGCCGTCGGCGGCGGCACCCGGGGCGGTCTGTGGACGCGCATCGTCTCCGATATCACCGGACTGCCGCAGCAACTTCCCGCCGACACCGTCGGCGCGGCGCTCGGTGACGCGCTGCTGGCCGCCGAAGCCATCGGGATCGACACCGATTCCTGGAATCCGATCGTCGATACCGTGGAACCGGATCCCGCGCGCACCGCCCACTACGACGCGTACTACCGCCACTACCGCGACCTCTACGAGTCCACCCGCGCCACAGCGCATTTCCTCGCCGCCGAACAGCATCGCGCCGCCTGCGGCTGACATCTCCGCCCTCGCGCCGCGGGTGTGGCCGAGCCCACCCTCCCGATCATGTGGAATGTTTGCTCTAATTTAATTAGAAGGAACATTTCACATGAAGGGTGTTTGCGACATGGCTGTCCTCAACATTCACACCCGCACGCTGCCCGTCTCCGAGGCGGAGGCCGGTGCACTGCTCGATGCGCTGGCGAGCCCCGCGGACCGGCTCTGGCCCCGCGGCCAGTGGCCGCCCATGCGCTTCGACCGCCCGCTCGGCGTCGGCGCGACCGGCGGGCACGGGCCGATCCGCTACACGGTCGTGGGCTACCAGCCCGGACGGTGGGTCCGCTTCCGATTCGACGCCCCTGGCGGCTGGAACGGATTCCACGAATTCACCGTCGAACCCGCCGACACGGGCGCCGAACTACGCCACCTGCTGACCATCGCCCCCTCCGTCGGCGGCCGGCTGCAATGGTCGCTGGCGTACCGCTGGATGCACGACGCCTGCCTCGAGGACGCCTTCGACCGCGCCGAACGCGAACTCACCGGCTCCGTGCGCGCACCCGCGCGGTGGAGCCCGTTCGTGCGACTGCTGCGCACCCTCGCCCGCTGAGCCGAAGTCACCCCGAAAGGTCCTGTGTCATGGCCATTCTCAATGTCCACTCCCGCGTCCTCCCGGCGGCCGCCGACAAGGTCGCCGATATCGTCGAAACCTTCGGCAGCGGCGATCGCGACCGCATCTGGCCCGGCGCCCCCTGGCCGGTCCTGGCCCTGGACGGCCCGATCGCCCTCGGAACCCATGGCTCACACGGCGGCGGCCACTACACCGTGGTCGGCCACCAGCCCGGCCGCTGGGTCCGCTTCCGATTCGAGCCGGGCGTCGGCGAGGGCTTCCACGAATTCACCATCGAACCCCTGGGCGACGATACCACCAAGCTCAGCCACATCACCGTCATGCGCCTGAACGGCCCAGCAAAACTCTTGTGGCCCTTGATGATCCGCTCGCTCCACAACGACTGCCTGGAGTCCCTGCTGGACCGCGTCGAACGCGAGCTCACCGGGTCGGTCCGCACTCCGCACCGGCCCGATCCCTACGCCCGCTTCCTGCTCCGCATGGGCGTCATGCGATAGCCGCACACCGCCGCCCCGATGCCTACACCCGCCTGCTGCTGCGTCTCGGCTCCTACCGACGCGGTCACGCGGGACCGAGGGCCTCGGTGATCTTGTTGACCATGGCGGTGAGCACGGGGCCGGGGTGGCGCTTGTGCGGCTGGGTGGCGGATTCGAGGGCGATCAGGACGGTGGTGCGGAAGTTGTCCGCTTCGGCGGGAGAGTGGGTGGCGAGGATGGTCATGGCGGCCGTGAGCGCGGGGAGGACGTGGTCGGCGAGGTCGGCCACGGTTCTGCCGGGGAGGTGAATGTCCCTGGACTTGGCGGCGAGGACATGGCCCACCAGGCCGGTGGACGAGGTCAGGGCGATGGAGGCTCGGGAGACGCCTTTGTGGGGTGCGCCGGCGGCGGCCAGCAGGGAGACCGCGCCGTAGGCGGCGGTGCGGATGGTGCTCTTGTCCCGGTCGGACAGGGTGATCGTTGTCATGGACACACTGTCGCGGGCGCGGCTGACACCGGACTGACAGCGGGCTGACATCGACGCAGCGGAGAAAGTAGGACAGGAACTGTCCTATACAGCGGCGACCATGGTGCTATGACGACCTTGTCGCTGCGCACGCTGAACCGGACCCTCCTCCTTCGCCAGATGCTGACCGAGCGCGTCGATATGCCCGTGGCCGACCTCGTCCGGCATCTCGTCGCGGTGCAGGGGCAAGAGCCGAATTGGCCCTACGTCGGGCTGTGGACCCGGCTCGCCGGGTTCCGCCACGATGACCTCGAGGCGCTGTTGCGGGATCGAACCGTGGTGCGGTCCACCATGATTCGGCGCACCGTCCATCTGGCCGCCGCCGCGGACTTCCGGTGGCTGCACCCGACGGTCGCGCCGTTCGTCGCGGCGAACCTGAAGGCCGCCTATTTCCAGGAGGCGCTCGGCGGGATCGACCTCGGCGAATTGGCCGCCGCCGGAACCGAACTGCTCACCGGGCGCATGCTGCTGCGCCGCGACCTGGGGCGGATGCTGGGCGAGCGCTTCCCGGACTCCCCGCATCCGGGGCGGCTCGCGCAGGCGCTCACCGCAATGATCCCCCTGGTCAACGATGCCGAGGCCGGCGCCTGGGGCGGCTGGCGGAATCGCTATGTCGGGGTCGCCCTCGCGCACGAGTGGATCGGGGATCCGGTTCATACGGTCCCCGATCCGGACACGCTGGTGCTGCGCTATCTGACCGCCTTCGGCCCGGCGACGGTCGCCGATATCCAGGCCTGGTCGGGCGTCACCCGGCTGGCCGAGGTGGTGCATCGGCTGCGCCCGCAGCTGCGCGTCTTCCACAATGACGAGGGTGCGGAACTCTTCGATGTCCTCGACGCCCCGATCGCCGACGGCGATCTCGCTGTGCCCGTGCGCTTCCTGCCCGCGTTCGACAATGTCACCCTCGGGCACCGCGATCGCCGCCGCATCATCAGCGATGCGGATCGCGCCCGCATCACCAAGATCGCGTCCGCGGGTGTGCCCACCTATCTGGTGGACGGATTCACCCACGGCCGTTGGGATCTCGACGGCTCGACCATCCGGATCACGCCGTGGCATCCGCTCTCCGACACCGATGAAGCCGCCGTGCGCGCCGAGGCCGAGCAGTTGCTCCCGGTGATCGTCCCGGACGAGGACGGCAAGATCCTCATCGATCGGCGCTGACCGCGGTCAGCGCGCCAGATGGCGCTCCACCGATTCCAGCTTGGAGGTGAGCATGGCGTCGTGGCCGGGACGGACGTCGGCCTTGATCGAGATGCTGCAGCGCCCGGCCTCGGCCATCACCGCGTCGGTGGCCTTCTTGATGACGGCGAAGACCTCGTCCCATTCGCCCTCGATCTCGGTGAAGCTGGCCGAGGTGCGATTGGGCAGGCCGCTCTCGCGAATCACGCGCACGGCGACGGCCACCTGCTCGCCGACATCCTCGCCGACGCCGATGGGGGTGATCGAGAACGCTGCGAGCATCGGGAATCCTCCTGGTGACGGGCCGAGCACGGAATCGGATGGTCGACTCGAGCTTATCCGGATTCGTCAGCGCTCCCGGAGTTCCCACATGTCGAATTCGTCGTCGTAGGCGCGCACCCGATGCGCCGCCTGCCGCAGATCGCGTCCGGCGGTGAGCTCGTAGAACAGCTGGAGCACGGCGAAGAACGCGCTGTGCCCGTCGGGCATCTTGGCGGGAGCGAAGTAGGCGGACGCGCCCGCGTCCAGAAAAGCCTGCGCGAGTGCGGGTTTGCCGGTCTCGCAACCGGTGGAGATCACCGCGCTGCCCGGCAGATGCAGATGCTTGCGCACCCGCTTGGGCCCCATCGTGCCGTTGAACGGCTGCTCGGCGGCGATCTCCGCGCCGAGTTCGGGCAGCAGGATCCGGCCGGCCTCGCCGTGGCAGCAGAGGATCACATAGGGCGCGACCGGGCGCGTGCCGCCCAGGACGGCGGTCACATGCCGGGGCTGGCCGATGGGGTGGTAGTTGACCCGGATCCCGAATTCCTCCAGCGCATCCCGGATGGGCCGCGCGGAACTGTCGTCGATATCGAGCAGATCCACTTCGGTCCACGCGAGCTTGCCGCCGACTATCTCCTCGATATGTGACACCAGCATCGCGCCAACGCTACTGGAGCGGTGGCGGTGCGGACTGGACCAGGGCGCGGCGGAGCAGCTCCAGGTCGGTCTCGGAAAGACCGTTGGCGAGCAGCCATTTCGCGGCGCCGCCGTGTTCGGCGTGCAGGTTCTCCAGGAAGCCGAGCATGACGTCGGGCGTGACGGCCAGGATCCCGGTATTCGCGGGCGGCAGGCCCTGGTAGGAGGCGAGGGCATCGAGGCGTTCCCGGACCCGGTGCATGCGCTCATTGGTCTGGGCGTAGTCGTGGGCGATCGCCTCCGGGCGCACGCCGACGGCGTCCAGCAGGACCGCGGCGAGCACCCCGGTGCGGTCTTTGCCTGCGGCACAGTGGAACAGCACCGAGCGACGAGCCGGGTCGATGATGAGCCGCACCGATTCGACGATGTGCGCACCACTGCCCGCCAGCAGCTGCCCGTAGAGCTCGGTCAGGTTCACGCGGGTCCTATCGGGAACGAGATCCCGTGCGGCAAGCGAGGACTGCGGCGACTTGCGGATCGGCAGGTTCGCGATGCGCACATCCGCCCCGGCGATCAGGCCGTAGCCCTCCCGTTCCACCTCGTCGGGCAGCCGCAGGTCGATGACGGTGCGCAGGCCGAGCGTCCCGGTCAGACGGCTCAGGTCCGCCGCGGTGGCCTGCTGCAAGGTGCTGGAGCGGAACACCACGCCGAAACGTGTTGTGCCGCCGTCGCGGACGGGGAGCCCGCCCAAATCCCGCACATTGTCGATCTGGGCGAACTCGACCCAGCGGCGCCCCGGTTCGGATGGAGCATGCGGGGAATCCGAGGGCGCGGCGTCGGAGACCATCGGATCAGTGGGCACGACCGGCCGCCGCCTCGTCGGCGCGGGTGAGGCCGCACAGGCCGATCAGGTCCTCGTGCAGTTCGAACCACACCGTGTGATAGCTGTCCATGATGGGGCGGGCCACGTAGGTGTGGTCACCTTCGGCAATGCGCTCCACCGCGCGATCCAGGCGATCGAGGTAGCGGACCAGGCGGGGAGCGATCTCGCCCAGGCGCGCGACCAGCGGGCGCAGGCGCCGATGGGTCGCGGTGAGGCGGGCCAGGACCGCGGCGTCGTAGCCGGCGTCGGCGTGGTCGTTGACGGTGGCCGGGTCCTTCATCTGCCAGTCGGTGATGATCACCTTGAGATCGGCGTTGAAGACGCAGAACTCGTCGTAGGCGGCGGTCATGGCGGCCGCGTCGACGGTGGCGCGCTCCGCGGTGAGCAGCTGCTCGAGGCGAGGGCGGCCCTGCGGCGTGAGACGGAAGCCCGCGGGAGTGCTCGCGCACAAGCCGGAGGTCACCAGATCCGCACAGCGAGCGGCGATATCGGCCGCCTCGGCGGACAGGCTGGCGGCCAGATTATCGGCGTTCACCCGCCCCTTGATGCCGACCAGGCGCAGGATATCCAGCTCGGTCACGGGCAGATCCGCGGAAACCTCGTCCTGCTCAGGACTTTCCGGGGCGGCCGCGCGCTCCTCCAGCCAGGCGGCCAGCGCCGCGGGGTCCACACCGGCCCACGCGGCCAGCTGCCGCACATCGTCGAGCACGACCTGCTCGACCGGTTTGGCGGTGACCTCACCGGCCAGCACCAGTCCGGCGCCGCCGTCGACGGTGACGGTTCTACCGATCAGTGCGGCGACCACACCCGGCCCGCAGCCGACCACACAGGGCCTGCCGAGCTCCCGGCTGACCAGCGCGGCATGCGAGGTGGTGCCGCCCAGTTCGGTGACGACGGCCCGCGCGGCGATCATGCCGTGCAGATCGTCCGGGCTGGTCGTGGGCCGCACCAGCACCACATCCTCCCCGGCCTCGGCGCGCGCCTCCGCCTCATCGGGATCGGTGACGACCACGCCGGAAGCCAGTCCGGGACAGGCCGATTCACCGCGCGCCAGCGATTCCCGCCCCTCGGTGTCACCGGAGGCCGGGCGCAATACCTCGCACACCTGGTCGGCGGTCACCCGCGCGAGCGCCTCCGCGGGTCCGATCAGTCCTTCCGCCACCATGGCCACCGCCGTGCGCACCGCCGCCCGCGCCGACCGCTTGGCCGGGCGCGATTGCAGCATCCACAGCGTTCCGGATTCCACGGTGAACTCGATGTCCTGCAGGTCGCGCCCATCGCGTTCCAGCAGCCGGGTGGCGGCGATCAATCGCTCGTGCACCTCGGGCTGGGTAGCGGCCAGCTCGTCCAGCGGCCGCGGGGTCAACCGGCCGGACACCACGTCCTCGCCCTGGCCGCCGACCAGCCATTCACCGTAGACCGGACCATCGCCGGTATTCGGATTCCGGCTGAAAAGCACACCGGTGCCGGACAATTCATCGAGATTGCCGAAAACCATGGCCTGCACCGTCACCGCCGTGCCGAGCGTGTCCGGCACCCCGCGATTGCGCCGATACGTCTTGGCGCGCGCCGAATCCCACGACCGGAACACCGCCTCGATCGCCCCGCGCAGCTGCCCCCACGGATCCGCGGGCACCGCGCCGTTCGGGTCCCCCAGCACGGTCTCCCGGTACTGGTGCACGAACCGCTGCCGAGTGTCGTCGGCGTAGAACACATTCCGGGTCTCATCCGCGAGCGCCCGCTGCACGGCGTCGGTCATGCCGAGGTTGAGGACGGTGTCCATCATGCCGGGCATGCTGATCGCCGATCCGGATCGCACCGAGATCAGCAGCGGCCGTTGCGCCGACCCGAACCGCCGCCCGGTCCCCCTTTCGAGCACGGCGACGCCCGCGCGCACCTGCGCCCAGATCTCCTCCGAGACGACCCCGCGCCGCGTGTAATCGGCCCAGGCAGCGGTGGTGATCACGAAGGCCGGCGGCACCGGCAGCCCGAGCGCCCGCATGTGATCGATGCTCCACGCCTTCCCGCCGATCTGCTCCCGCGACAGCGCGCACCGGCCGTCGAGTTCGGCGACGTGCACCGCTGCCCCGGAATCCGCGCTCCCCGTCACAGTGCCGGGTCGCTGCGCCAGCTCGGCTCCCGCGGTCATGTCACTCCTTCGATGTCGTGGATTCGGCAACATTGATTCGAGCGTGCCGCGTGACCGCCCCCGCCCCCAACCCGCATCCCGATCAGCGGAATCCCCGCGTCCCGCCACTCCCGCAACCCTTCGGCAGCACGCCCGAGTGCGAAAACAAAACACGGCACGCCCGGTCAGCGGGATGGCACGGGGAAAATGGGGATCGCGGGTGGTGGGGTGGGGCAGGATGGGCGCATGGATCGGCGGTACGCGGCGTCCATCGGCGGCCTTTCCACCCCGGCCCCGGTCTCGACCATTCCGGCCCTGGTGGGCGAGCGCGCGCGGCGCTATCCGGGTGCGGTGGCGATCGCGGGTCCGGCGGGGCGGCTGACCTACGCCGAACTGGCCGAGCAGACCGGGGAGGTGGCGCGGGCCGCGATGGCGTCCGGCATCGAGCCCGGCGACCGCGTGGGCCTGTGGGCGCCCAACAGCATTCGGTGGATTCTCACCGCGCTCGGCATGCTCGCCGCCGGCGCCACGCTGGTACCGATGAGCACCCGGCTACGCGGGCCCGAAGCCGCCGATATCCTGGCCCGCAGCCGCGCCAAGGCGGTGTGCACGGTGCAGGAGTTCCTCGGCGCCGACTATCCGGGCATGCTCGCCGAATCCGGTGTACCGCTGCCCGATCTCGAACACCTCATCCTGCTCGACGATGCCCTGGGCGCCAGCTCGGCCCACTGGGACACCAGTTCGTGGGCCGGATTCCTGGCTCCCGGCACGGTGATTCCGCCCGAAGCCGCCCAGGAGCGCGCCGCCGCGGTGGATCCCGATGCGGTGTCCGACATTCTGTTCACCTCCGGCACCACCGGCGCGCCGAAGGGGGTGCTGGCCACCCACCGCCAGACGCTGGAGGTCTTCGCCCGCTGGTCCGATGCCGTCACGCTGCGGCCGCGCGACCGGTACCTGCTGGTGGCTCCGTTCTCACACACCTTCGGCTACAAGGCCGGCATCGTCGCCTCCCTGCTGCGCGCCGCCACCATGGTGCCCGTGGAGCGCTTCGACCCCATCGCGGCACTGCAACTCATCGAGAACGAACGCATCACCGTGCTGGCCGGTCCCCCAACGCTTTTCAGCGACCTCCTGCACGCCCCGCTCCAGGACTACCTGCTCGGATCGCTGCGGCTGGCCGGCACCGGCGGCGCCACGATTCCCACCGAACTGGTCGAACGCGTGCGCGAGGAGCTGGGCGTCCCCTACGTCTTCACCGCCTACGGCCTGACCGAATCCGTCGGCGTGGTCACCGTCTGCCCGCCGGACGCGCCCGCCGACCTGGTGGCGGGCACCGTGGGAAAAGCCCTGCCGGACACCGAACTCCGGATCGTGGACAGCACCGGCGCCGACGTGCCGCCCGGGGAGCCCGGCGAAATCATCGTCCGCGGACCGAATGTCATGCTCGGCTACCTCGACGATCCGAACGCCACCGCGGCGGCCATCGACGCCGAGGGCTTCCTGCACACCGGTGATATCGGCCGCCTCGACGAGGACGGGTATCTGCGCATCACCGACCGCCTCAAGGACATGTTCATCGTCGGCGGCTTCAATGCCTATCCCGCCGAGATCGAGCGAGTCCTGTTGCAGCATCCGGACATCCGCGACGTCGCGGTGATCGGCGTCCCCGACGACCGCCTCGGCGAGGTCGGCCGCGCCATCGTGGTCCCGGAGCGCCCCGACACCGTGGACGCCGCCGCCATTATCGAGTGGTCGCGCACCCGCCTGGCCGGCTACAAGGTCCCCCGCGACGTCATCTTCACCGACATACTCCCCCGCAATGCCGGCGGCAAGGTCGTCAAAGCCGAACTCCGCGATCTGAAATAGCACCGACCGGGAACTGGTGGCGGTGGCCTCTCGGCCGATGCCGCCACCGGTTCCCGGTGTTCACGCGTCCAGCTAAGCACCCAGCACGATTGCGGGGCTTCGCGGCCCTCGGCCGCCGTTCGCGGTCAGCGGCCGAGGACGTCGGCGGGCTCAGATCTCCTTGCGCATCTGCGCGGTCAGCGGCTTCATGTAGCCGGAGCCGAGCAGGCGCTGCATCCAGTTCATGGCCCGGGCGTCCTGGCCGATGAGGATGAGCGGCTTGTTCTTCCGGATGCCGTTGAGGATGGTCTGCGCGCACTTCTCCGGGCTGGTCTTGGCCAGCCGGTCGAAATTGCTGGCCAGCGCGTCGCGGTCGCGGTTGGCCGATGCCCTTGCCTTCCAAGCGATCTCGGTCTTGATCATGCCGGGGTGCACGCTGGAGACGCCCACATTGTGGCCCGCGATGATCATCTCCTGGCGCAGTGCGTCGGTGAAGGCGCGCATGGCGAACTTCGACGAGCTGTAACCGCTCTGGCTCGGGCAGGCCACCAGGCCGAACATGGACGAGACATTGGCGATATGCCCGTCACCGGAGGCGATGACATGCGGCAGGAACGCCTTGGTGCCGTGCGCGGTGCCCCAGAAGTTGATATCGAAGATCCACTCGAAGTCCTCCCAGCTGACGTCCTCGATATTGGCGGTCAGCGAGACGCCGGCATTGTTGATGACGATATTGACCTTGCCGAAGTCGGAAACCACCTCGGCGGCGTGGGCGTGCACTGCGGCGCGATCGGTGACGTCGAGCCGGTAGGCCCGCGCCTGCGCGCCCTCCTTCTCACACAGCGCGGCCGTCTCGGCGACGCTGTCGAGATTGCGGCCCGACAGCGCCAGCTGCGCGCCATTGCGGGCGAGCTCGATGGCCAGGGCGCGGCCGATGCCCGCGCCCGCACCGGTGATCACGGCGACCTTGCCGTTGAAGTCCTTCATTGCCGATTTCCTTGTCTCGCAGCTGAATTACTGGGTGGTGAAGCCGCCGTCGGCAATGAATTCCGAACCGGTGCTGTAGGAGGATTCGTCGGAAATGAGGAACAGCACCAGATCGGCGAGCTCCTCGGGCGTGCCCGGCCGGGAAATAGGCTGGTGCGCAGCGATATTCGCGGAACGCTCGGAGGCGGCGACCATCTCGGTGGCGACAATGCCCGGATGCACCGAGTTGACCCGGATATTGTCCGGAGCGAACTCCTGCGCCGCCGTCTTCGACATCCCGCGCACCGCCCACTTGGACGCCACGTACCCGAGGATGTTGGAGTAGCCGATCAGGCCCCCGGTCGAGGAGATGTTCACGATCGAACCGACCCCCGCCCGGCGCATGGAGCCGACCACGGCCTTCATACCCAGGAAAACACCGACCTGATTGACGTCGATGACCTTGCGGTAGTCCGCCTCCGAGAGCTTCTCGATCGGGTCCACGTGCACGATGCCCGCATTGTTGACCAGGCCCGAGACCGGCCCGAACGCCGCTTCCGCCCGAGCGACCACATCGTTCCAGGCCGCCTCGTCGGTCACATCCAGGGGCAGGAACAGGGCGCGCTCGTCCAGCGCGGCGGCCAGCGCGGCGCCCGCCTCGGTGAGCACATCGGTGATGACCACCGTGGCCCCCTCGGCCGCCAGCCTGCGGGCGAAGGCCGCGCCCATCCCCCGCGCACCGCCGGTGACGATGACGTTCTTACCGCTCACTCGTCCCATGTCCGCCTCCTAGTTCGGCGCCGCATTGCCGGTCCGCGACGCGGTGCGCCGGGCTGTCCGTTTGGTCGGAGCCGCGGGCGCGGCCGGAGCCTCGTCCAGATCCGCGAGATGATTGGCGGCGATATAGCCGAACACCATGGCGGGCCCGATGGTCGCACCCGCGCCGGCGTAGTCGTTGCCCATGACGGCGGCCGAATTATTGCCCGCCGCATAGAGACCCGCGATGGGATCGCCCTGTTCGTCGAGTACGCGGGAATACTCGTCGGTCACCAGTCCGCCCTTGGTGCCGAGGTCGCCGGGGACCATCTCGACCGCGTAGAACGGGCCGCGCTCGAGCGGTGCGAGGGTCGGATTGGGCTTGACCGTCGGATCGCCGTAGTACCGGTCGTAGGCGGAGTCGCCGCGCTGGAAGTCCTCGTCGCGACCGGCCGCGGCGAACACATTGAAGCGCTCGACCGTCGCGATGAGCTTGTCGGCCGGAATACCCAGTTCGGCGGCCAGTTCGGCCAGCGTGTCCGCCTGCTTGACGATGCCCTTGTCGTAGTACGCCTGTGGCAGTGGGCGTTTGGGGAAATTGCCCAGGAACAGGTATCGGTCGCGGAAGTTCTGATCGAAGATGAAATGCGCGGGAATACAGCCGATCCCGGCCGCCTGCTGCTCGTACATCTTGTGCACCACGTTCACATACGGCGCGGACTCGTTGACGAAGCGCTCGCCGAGATCATTGACCAGAATGGCGCCGGGCTGCGAACGCTCGGCCAGGCAGAAGAACGGCGGCCGGTTCTCCGGACTGCGCACCGACGGGCCCCACCAGGCATCGTCCATGAGATCGACCGCGCCACCGGCCTGCTGGCCCGCGACAATGCCTTCGCCGACATTCTCGGCCGCACCGACGGTCCACTCGGTGGACTGCGGGCCGGGAATGTATTGCTTGCGCATCTCCAGGTTGTGCTCGAAGCCGCCGGCTGCGAGCACCACGCCGCGGCGCGCCCTGATGACGACCGGGCGGCCCTCGTGCTCGGCGTGAATGCCGACGACCGCGCCACCCTCGGTAATCAGTTCCGTGAGAGGCGTATTCAGCCACACCGGCACGCCCGCGTCCCGCAGTGACAGCCACAGCCGGGCGGCCAGGGCCTTGCCCAGGCTCAATGGGAGCGCGCCCTTGGCGAGGGCCAGCGCGGTGCGCGCGCCGACCTTCATGGCGGTCTTCTTACCGGCCCAGGTGCGCGCGATCATGTTCAGATCGTGGAAGTCGCTGACCGTGATGGCGATGCCCTTGGGCGCGGACATGGTCGGCTGATTGATCTTGTGCAGATCACCGCCCAGCAGCCGCCCGTCGATCACCTTGGGCTCGATACTGCGCCCCTGCGCCAGACCGCCCGGGAATTCCGGATGGTAATCGGAATAGCCGCGGTCGTACTCGAACTCCCAGTACTTCGAGCGAGCCCCGAGGTAGTCGAACATCGCCGGGCCGTTGTCCAGGAACGCCCGCTGTTTCGCCTCCGGAACCCGGTCGCCGACAACGGCTTTCAAATAGGTGCGCGCCATGGTCGGGCTGTCCGGCACGCCCGCGGCCCGCAGCACCGGATTGTTCGGCACCCAGATGCCGCCGCCGGAGCGCGCGGTGGAGCCGCCGAACGACCGGCTCTTCTCGATCAGGGTCACCGACAGCCCGCGATAGGCGGCGGTCAGCGCGGCGGTCATGCCCGCGGCGCCGGAACCCACGACCACGACGTCGAATTCGAATTCCATGACAGTCCTCTAATAGCCGCAACCGGTGAGCATGCCGCCGTCGACGACGAATTCGCCGCCGGTGCAGTAGCTCGAGGCGTCCGATGCCAGGAACAGCGCCACCTCGGACACCTCGACCGGCTTGCCCCAGCGCGGAATGGGCAGTTCGGAGAAGAAACTGTCGCCGTCGACCCCGGACGCGCCCGCCACGGACGCGGTCATGGGCGTGGCGATGCCGCCGGGATGAATGGAGTTCACCCGGATACCCGAATGCCCCAGCTCCCGGGCGGCGGACTTGGTGAGCCCGCGCAGCGCGAATTTGCTCGCGCTGTACGCGGACAGCCCGGCGGCGCCGACGAAACCCTCCACCGAGGACACGTTGACGATGGAACCCCCGCCGGCGGCGATCAGGGCGGGCGCGGCGGTCTTGATGCCGAGGAACGCGCCCGTCACATTGATGGCCTGCATGGTGTTCCATTCGTCCAGGCTCATCTCGAGGATGCGCGTGAAACGCAGAATGCCCGCATTGTTGACCAGCGCATCGAGTCGGCCGAAGCGGCTGGTGGCCTCGGAAACCGCTGCTGCCCAGTCACTTTCGCTGGTCACATCGTGGTGCACATAGTGAACGGACGCACCGAGCTCGGCCGCGAGGGCCTTGCCCTCCTCGTCGAGCACATCGCCGAACACCACCTGCGCGCCCGCGGCCAGGAAGCGCCGCACATGCTCCGCTCCCATACCCCGCGCACCGCCGGTGATCAGCGCGACTTTCCCGTCCAGCTGTCCCACAGGTTCCCGTCCTTTCTCAGCGTTCGAACCGACGCTAAGTCCGGCCGGTCGATGCCGGGCAGGTGTGGTCCCGGCCACTGAGACATCCGAATGACCTGAGGCTATGAGTCCTGAACTATTCCGGTTAGGCATAGCGAGGAGTCCCGATGAAGTTCTCCATGATCTTCGAAGCGCAGATGGCCGACCCGACCCCCGAACACGAGGCCCAGGTGCTGCGCGACTGTGTGGAACAGGCGATCCTGGCCGACGAGGTCGGCTTCGACGCGGTGTGGGCGGTCGAGCACCACGGGCTCGAGTACTACGCCCATATGAGCGCTCCCGAAATCTTCCTGACCTGGGTGGCCGCCAAGACCGAGCGCATCCGCATCGGCCACGGCGTGGTCTGCATGCCGTTCAACTTCAATCACCCGGTGCGCACCGCCGAACGCGCGGCCATGCTCGACGTGCTCTCCGGCGGCCGCCTGAACCTGGGCGCGGGCCGCGGCGCCACCGCCGTCGAAACCTCCATGTGCGGAGTCGATCCCGACCGCACCTACCAGGAGGTCGAGGAGTCACTGCGCATGATCGGCGCCGCCTGGCAGCACCAGGAGGGCGAATTCGAGTACCACGGTGAGCTTTTGGATATCGGTCCGCATCACCTGCTGCCCCGTCCGATTCAGCGCCCGCATCCGCCGCTGTTCCTGGCGTGCACCAAGAAGGACACGCTGAAGCTGGCCGCCGAGTACGGAATCGGCGCGCTGGTCCTGGGTTTCGCGGGCATCGAGGAGATCGCGGAACTGCGCGGCATCTACGACGCGGCCATCGCGGCCCGCACGGGCGAGCGGTTCGTCTCCACCGTCGTCAACGATCATTTCGCGGCCCTGTGCCCGACCATCGTGCTCGACGATCGCGAGCGCGCCCAGCAGATCGGCGCGCGCGGCCAGCGGTTCTTCGCCCAGTCCATCAAGCACTACTACGGCGCGGGCCCCCTCCCCGACGAGGCCGTCGACCCCGCCGTGGACGAGGTCGCCAAGATCAGGCAGGCCGCCGAGGAACACGTCGCCTACCTGCACGAGGCCAAGATCCCGGTGAAGTCCGGCTCCACCGCCATCTTCAATGCCGAGCACGCCTACGGCACCGCCGACGACGCCATCGCCTATGTCGAGCGGCTCCGGGAGGCCGGGGCCGACGAGATCCTGTGCCTCATTCAGATGGGCACCGTGCCGCAGGACGCGTGCCTGGAGACCATCCGCCAATGGGGCGAGAAGGTCATCCCGCACTTCCGCAACAACAAGGAGAAGGAATCGAAATGGCTGATCTGACCGGCAAAGTCGCCCTGATCACCGGCGCCGCCCGCGGACAGGGCGCGGCCGAGGCGCGACTGTTCGTCGAGCGCGGAGCCAAGGTGGTCATCACCGACGTGCTGGAGCCCGAGGGCAAGGAGCTGGCCGAATCACTCGGCGACGCAGCCCGTTTCGTCCGCCACGATGTCACCGACACCGACAGCTGGGCCGCCGCCGTCGGCACCGCCGTCTCGACCTACGGCAAGCTCGACGTGCTGGTCAACAATGCCGCCATCTACACCATGAAATCGCTCATGGACACCGATTCCGAAGAGCTGGAACGCATTCTGAAGGTGAACCTGGTCGGCGCCTTCAACGGCATCAAGGCGGCGGTCCCGGCCATGATCGCGGCGGGCGGCGGCGCCATCGTCAATATCTCCTCGCAGTCCGGCCTCGAGGGCCTGATGAACCACTCCGCCTACGGCTCCTCCAAATGGGGCCTGCGCGGCCTGAGCAAGGTCGCCGCACTGGAACTGGGCCTGTCCCAGATCCGCGTCAACTCCGTGTATCCGGGCCCCATCGCCACCCCGATGGTGCCGTACCTGACCACCGGACCGGGCAGCTTCCCCACCCTGCCGCTGGAGCGCACCGGCCTGCCGGAGGAGGTCGCCGAACTGGTCGCCTTCCTGGCCTCCGACGCGGCGGCCTACATCACCGGCGCGGAGGTCGCCGTCGACGGCGGTCTCGCGGCGGGCAAGTTCATTCCGCGCGGCATGTGACCCGCGCGGCAGGCAACCGATAACGAACGGCCAGTGAGGATCTCGAGATGTCCCTGTCTCCCGAATGGCGGGCCTTCGCCGACGCCGCCACCGCCGCCTTCCCGGCGCTGGGCACCGAGGTGCTCGACGCCGCCGAAGCCCGGGCCTTCCTGGCCGCGCGCCGCGCACCCGCCGTCGAACCCATTCCCGTTGCGGGCGTGGAGGAATGGCTGGTGCCCGGCCCGGTCGGCGCGCCCGAGGTGCCGGTGCGGCTCTACCGGCCCCTCGCCGCCGAGCCCGGCCCGGCGGTCGTCGTCTTCTATCACGGCGGCGGATTCGTGCTGTGCAGCCTGGACAGCCACGACCGCTTCTGCCGCACCATGGCCAATGAGGCGGGCGTCATCGTGGTCTCGGTGGACTACCGCCTCGCCCCGGACGCCCGCTTCCCGGCGGCCGCGCAGGACGCCTACGCCGTCCTGCGCTGGGTGGCCGACCATGCCGAATCCCTGGGCGGCGATCCGGCCCGTCTCGCCGTCGCCGGCGACAGCGCGGGCGGCAATCTCGCCACCGTCGCCGCCCTGCAGGCCCGCGACAACGGCGGGCCGGATATCGCCTTCCAGCTGCTGCTGTATCCCATGCTGGATCCGGCCTGCGACTCCGGCTCCTACACCGAGAATGCCGAGGGCT
This sequence comes from Nocardia sp. IFM 10818, assembly GCF_054655275.1. Lineage (NCBI taxonomy): Bacteria > Bacillati > Actinomycetota > Actinomycetes > Mycobacteriales > Nocardiaceae > Nocardia > Nocardia sp. IFM 10818. The sequence goes on along the minus strand of NZ_BAAHJH010000001.1, from coordinate 2,130,164 downwards.
ACTTCACCACGGCCGCGCATCTGCGCTGGTATTGGCGGCAGTACCTGAACTCGGCGGCCGATCACACCGATCCCCGGGCCAATCCCCTGATCGCGGACCTCACTGGGCTCCCGCCCGCCTATATCGCCACCGCCGAATTCGATCCGCTGCGCGACGAGGGCGAGGCGTACGGGCGACGGCTGCGCGACGCCGGCGTGAACACCGAGATCCACCGCTGGAAAGGCACCATCCACGGCTTCATGTCCATGGCCTTCCACCTGCGGGAAACCCAGCGCGCCAACACTTCCGCCTTCACCGCGCTGCGCAAGGCGCTGTAGCATCGCTATCGTTCATCCGCTTTGAAACACCGGGGATTCTCTTGTCGGTAGCACGCATCACCACCATTACCGCGGCCCTGACCGCCGCGGGCGCCCTGGCCACCGCCGGACTCGCACAGGCCGCCCCGCGGTACTACGGCACCATCGCAATGTCGCAGCTCAAGGGCTCCGCCGTCGTCACCACCGATGATTCGAAGGTCGGCGCGGACGCGGCCGCCATCCGGGACTGCGCCAGCTACGACTGCGATATCGTGCTGCACTTCAGCGACGGCTGCGGCGCCATCGCCCGCGGCGCCGACGGCAAGTGGGGCTGGGCCGACGCCGGATCGCGCGAGGAGGCCGAGCAGATCGCGGTCGCGAGCCTGGGCCAGAGCGCCCCAGCCTTCCCGGACCTGGGCAGCGCCAGCCCGCGCGCGGCCACGGTCATCGCCTCGGCCTGCACCGCGAACGCCGAATAGGTCAGCGCTGGTAGCGCGCCTCGTACGCGGCGCGCTCGGCCGCCCGCCGGGTGGCGCGGGCCGGATTCTCCAGATCGGCGGGCAGGCCGTGCTTGGCGAGCCGGTGCGCGCGGTTCATCGGCATATAGGCGACGATGTAGAACAGCGCGAGCAGCACGGCCAGCAGGATCATGGCGCCGCGCAGCCACAGCTCGCCCGGGAACAGCAGGAAGGCCGCGAAGATCGGCGTCAGCGGCACCAGCCCGCGCACCAGATGCCGCGGGAAGGCGAACCTCCCGGTCAGGTCATTGCGCACCCACTCCTGCATGGAGTCCGGCAGCCGCATTCCGCACGAATAGCCGATCCACTGAATCGGGTTGGGGCGCTTCATTTCCGATTTCCCTTCCCGCTTTCCGGCGCCGACCGCCGGGCGGCGTCGTTGACGCGGGTGAGCACGTCGCGCAACTCCTCCAGATCCGCCAGGCTCACCCCGAGCCGCTCGACCACCGCGGGCGGAATCCGCTCCGCCTCGGCGCGCAGCGCCCGCCCCGCAGCGGTCAGATCGATCACCAGATTCCGCTCGTCGTGGCTGTCTCGCCGCCGCGTAATGAGCCCGGCGGATTCGAGCCGCTTCAGCAGCGGCGACAGCGTCGGCGAATCCAGCTGAATCGCCTCCCCGATGTCCTTGACCGACATCGGCGCCTCACCCCACAGCGCCAGCATCACCAGATATTGCGGATGGGTCAGCCCCATCGGTTCCAGCAGCGGCCGGTAGACCGCCAGCACCGCCCGATTGGCCACGGCCAGCGCGAAGCACACCTGCCGGTCCAGCCGCAGCGGGTCGTCGAGATCCAACTCCACCGGGTCCTCCTCTCACCGTTAGCGCCATAATAATTAATGCACTAACTATTGGCACGTGAACCGGCAGCCGATCTCGTCACAGACCGCAAAGTACGAGAACCGATCGCTGAAAAATTGCGAAGGACCGGGCAAGATCAGCGAATCGCCACGCAGTTCCGCGATCTCCACATGTTTCGGTCGCTCGAATGCTTTGATGCACCCAGTGTGCTGACAGATTGCGGCAATCGCCCATCTCAGCCCCGCGCTCGTCCCGATCGATCCGCCGCGTTTCGACGACAGGAGATCAGATTCGATGAAGCGTGCGATCCTCGCCGCCGTCCTCACCGCCGGTCTGTTACCGGCCGCCTGCGGCCAGGACCCGTCATCCGGCCCGCACCCCCAGCAGCCGCCACCGCAGACCCTGACCGTGGGCATCAAATTCGACCAACCCGGCCTGTCCATGCGCGGACCCGACGGCAAACCCGCGGGCTTCGACGTGGACACCGCCGTCTACATCGCCGGCAAGCTGGGCGTGCAACCCGAGCACATCATCTGGCGGGAGGCGCGCTCCGAGCTGCGCGAGGACCTGTTGAACTCCGGCGCAGTCGATTTCGTCGTGGCCTCCTACTCCATTACCGCCGCCCGCCAGCAGCTGGTCTCCTTCGCCGGCCCCTACCTCATCGCCGGCCAGGACCTGCTGGTGCGCCAGAGCGAACGCGCCATCGACCGCCCCGAGGACCTCAACGGCCGCGTGGTCTGCACCGCCGAGGGCTCCACCTCCGCCGACAAGATCCGCCGCAGCTTCGCCCGCGGCGTCAAACTCGCCATGCGCGACACCTACGCCCAATGCGTCGCCGACCTCATCGAGGGCACCGTCGACGCCGTCACCACCGACGACGTCATTCTGGCCGGGTACGCCCAGGAGCATCCGGGCGTGCTGCGCGTGGTCGGGCACCCCTTCACCCGTGAGCGCTACGGCGTCGGCGTCCGCAAGGGCGATATCGATCTGCAGGGCCGCATCACCGCCGCCATCCGCATGATGATCGACGACGGCTCCTGGCGCCGCGCCATGGCCGCCCACCTCACCGCCGCCGGCTTCGAACCCTTCCAGCCGCCGATCGTCTTCAACGCGCCCGACAAAGCCGTCGATCCGGGCGACCCCACCACCCTCGACCCGGACCTGGTGCACGCCACCCGCGCCGTGGCCGCCACCTCCAATGCCCGCGACTGGGAAGGCTTCCGCTCCCTGGTCTGCCCCGAGAACGCCGACGCCATAGACGAAATCGTGCTCCGCTACACCCCCCACTACGACAAACACCTCGGCCCCGAGGTCAAAACGGCGGGCTTCACCAACACCATCACCGGCGTCACCCAGACCGACCCGGACTCCGCCACCTTCGTCTTCCACGAAGCCTTCAGCAATGTCCCCGAGAAGTACCGCCACTACTTCAAGGACATCGACTACACCGGCACCATGGTCCGCCGCGACGGCGCCTGGAAACTCTGCTCCCTCGCCGCCGACTTCGTCGAACCCTGAGTCCGGCGGCCCGATAATCGGGTGCACGCCGACGGGACGTGCACCTACGGTGGGTGGCAGTTGAACGAAAGGACGATCCGATGTTTCCCGTCGAGCTGCGCGGTACGCGCGCGCAGACGCTCATGTGGGCCCACGAGCACGAGGTCGAGGCGGCCGCGCTGCAACAGCTGCGGAATATCGCGAATCTCGAGTGGGTGCACGGCGTACGGGTGATGCCGGATGTGCACCTCGGCAAGGGGGCCACCGTCGGATCCGTGATCGCCATGCCGAATGCGGTGTCGCCGGCGGCCGTCGGCGTGGACATCGGGTGCGGCATGGAGGCGGTGCGGACCTCGCTGACGGCGAGCGATCTGCCGGACGATCTGCATTCGCTGCGGTCGCGCATCGAGGCGTTGGTGCCGGTCGGCTTCGCCGCGCACGACGATCCGGTGAACGTGAACCGGTTGAATGCGGAGCTCCACGGGCAGCGCGCCGCCGGGACCACATTGCGTGCGGGGTGGGACCGATTCTGGAAGGGCTTCGATGCGCTGGATCCGGCCGTGCACGCGCGGGAATCCAAGGCCCACAAGCAGATGGGAACCCTAGGCGGGGGAAATCACTTTTGTGAGCTTTGTCTGGATTCAGAGCAGCGGGTGTGGATTCTGCTGCACTCCGGAAGCCGCAATATCGGCAAGGAACTCGCCGAGCGGCACATGTCCGTGGCGCGGGCGCTGCCGCACAACCAGGATCTGCCGGATCGGGATCTGGCGGTATTCCTTTCCGGGACGCCGGAAATGGATGCTTACCGGCGCGATCTGACCTGGGCCCAGGAGTACGCGGCCCGGAACAGGGCCGTCATGCTGGCACTGGTCTGCAAGGCGGTGCGTGACGAATTCGCCGGTGTAGCCGTGAGTTTCGACGATTCGATCTCTTGCCACCACAACTATGTGGCGGAGGAGATCATCGACGGCATTCCCATGCTGGTGACCCGTAAGGGCGCGGTCCGGGCGGGCAAGGGCGATCTGGCCCTCATCCCCGGCTCCATGGGTACGCGGTCGTACGTGGTGCGAGGCAAAGGGAATCCCGAGTCGTTCCAGTCCGCGTCGCACGGTGCGGGGCGGCGGATGAGCCGGAATGCGGCCAAGCGGCAGTTCACCGTCGCGGATCTCATCGCGCAGACCGAGGGCGTGGAGTCGCGCAAGGACGCCGGGGTCGTGGACGAGATTCCGGCGGCGTACAAGGACATCGATCAGGTCATCGCGGCACAGGCGGATCTGGTGGATGTGGTGGCGACGCTGCGGCAGGTGCTCTGCGTGAAGGGGTGAGACCGCAGGGGTGTGGGGTTCGGCCCACACCCCTGCCGCCAGGTTCACCGACGGCGGAACGTGGCAGCCACACCTGCGCCGATCAGGAGGAATCCGACGATCAGCGCGAATCCCGTTTGCAGCCACTGGTAGAGAGCCACATGGAGCTCATCGGACAGCCCGGGTAGATCGTTGATCAGCCCGAAGGTGTCATTGGGGAAGATCAAGTGGATCAGGCCCGGCAGCACGCCCCAGACGAGACCCGCGGTGACGGTGGCGGCCGGTGAGTACGCGGCCAGCGCCGCGACCAGCAGGAACAGCGCGGCGCCGAACAACAGTTGCAGGGTCGAGCCCGCGCGATCGGCGAACTCGCCCAGGATCACCCACTGCCGCATCTCGGCCGCGCCCTGGGCCGCGAGCGCGATGCCGAAGGGCGTGACGAGCAGGCCCGCCACGGTGCCGATCACGGTCCGGGAAATCGTTCCCTTGCTGGTGAACTGCGTACCCGGCGGCGTCCACCCCGCAGGTGACGGGAACTTCTCGGGCATCGTGGCCTCCTGCACCCCCTTGGGACACCCATTCGTCCCCGGACCCCTATTGTCCGTCCGGGCAGGCGATTCCGCGCGATCTTGACGGCACCGCAACCAATGCGCATCCGGTGGGATACGCGGCGGCCTACAGCGTGAGCGGCTGCCCGGTCGGGAGAATGTGCACGGCGGTGTCCGGGACGCGATCGGCGGCGGCCTCGCGGAAGAGGTCCGCGCCCTGGCGATCGCCCTTGGTGATGATGCGGTCGCCGAGCGGCCCGCTGGAGAAGGCGTAGTGGATGGGCACCGCGATCCGGGGATGCAGGACGCGGGTGAGATCGGCGGCCTCCTCGGCGTCCATGACCACCTTGTGATTGAAGGCGGGCCGGATGCGCAGGCCGTTGACGGGTAGCAGGGCGAGGTCCAAATCCGGGAAACGACCGGCGATTTCGTCGAGTTCGTCGATGCGGAGGGTGTCCGCGCCGAAGTAGGCGGTGTGGCCGTCGGCGCGCAGCACGAAGGTCACCTCCGGGACGCCGTGGCTGGCGGGGGCGGCGATCACCTCGACCGGGCCCAGGCGCGTCGACTGCCAGGGGGCGAGTTCGACGGCATTGGTGAACCCGGCGGCGCGGACCTTCTTGGCCAGGCCGGGCACGACCGCGAAAGGCACGGCCTTGTCCGGATATCCGACCAGGTTGTCGAGATCGCAGTGGTCGTAGTGGCCGTGGCTGATGACGATGCCCGCGAGTTCCGGCAAATCGGCAGCGTTGGTGATGGCGCGGGGTTCGCCGTGGCGGTAGAACCGGGTTTCGGAGAACCAGGGGTCGGTGAGGATGCGGGCTCCGCCGAAGTCGAGCAGGACGCTGGCGTGGACGACGCGGGTCACGGTGAGCATCAAGGGATTTCCTAACAAGACAGCCGTCTGCTTACAGCTGTCAGTAGACGCTCGTCTTGTTAAGCTGTCAAGGTGCCGAAGGATTCATCCGCTCCCCGTAGCCGCAACCGCCGAGGCGAAGGAGGGCTGCTGCGAGCCGAACTCGTCGAGGCGGCCAGCCGGCTGCTCGAGGAGCTGGCCGGGGTGGAAGCGCTGTCATTGCGTGCTGTCGCACGGGAAGCGGGGATCGCGCCGCAGAGTCTGTACCTGCATTTCGTGGATCGCCGCGAGTTGCTCACCGCGGTGTACGCGGTCCGGTTCGCGGAATTGCACGAGGTGCTCACGGCCGCGGTCGACGGGGCGGAAGGCGGCGCGGCCGAACGGCTCTCGGCGCTGTGCCGGGCCTATGTCGATTACGGGCTCGGGCATCCCGGGCACTATCGGGTGCTGTTCGGGACGGCGGGGACGCCGGGGTGGGAACCCAGTGTCGAGCGAATGCCGGGGTTGACGACGTTTCAGCTGCTCGCCGATTCGGTGGCCGCGTGCGGGAGCAAGGACCCCGGGGCCACGGCGGCGTGTGTGTGGGCGGCCATGCACGGGCTGATCATGTTGCGCCAGGATCGGCCGAGTTTTCCCTGGCCGCCGCTGGAGACGCTGGTACGGACCATGGTGGATGCGCACCTCGCCGCGGCCCGATAGCCCGACCCGGAGTGCGAAGTCGCGAGTCGGGGTGCGAGGTTGCGGGCAGGGTTCCGGGTGTCGGTGCGGTGCGGCACGATGGAGCGCGTGACCTCGATCGGCGCGACCTCGACCACGACCACCGGTGATCTGCGGCAGGATGCCGAACGGCTGCTCCGCGAGCTCGCCGGACCGCAGGCGCGGCTGCGGGAGGATCAGTGGACCGCCATCGAGGCATTGGTGGTGCAGCGGCGGCGCGCTCTGGTGGTGCAGCGCACCGGGTGGGGTAAATCGGCGGTGTACTTCATTTCGGCGAAGCTGCTGCGGGCGGCGGGGCGCGGGCCCACGGTCATCGTGTCGCCATTGCTGGCGCTCATGCGCAACCAGGTGGCGGCGGCCGAGCGGGCCGGTGTGGTCGCGGCGACCATCAACTCCGGGAATGTCACCGAGTGGGACGAGATCCATGCGCGGGTGGCGGCGGGGGACGTGGACGTGCTGCTCGTCAGTCCGGAGCGATTGAACAATCCGGACTTCCGGGATTCGGTGCTGCCGAAGCTGGCCGCGGACGCCGGTCTCGTGGTGATCGACGAGGCACACTGCGTCTCCGATTGGGGGCACGACTTCCGGCCCGACTATCGGCGGATTCGCACCCTCATCGCCGACCTCGGGTCCGACGTGCCGGTGCTGGCCACCACCGCCACCGCCAATGACCGGGTGGTGACCGATGTGGCGACGCAGATCGGCACGGACACGCTGGTGCTGCGCGGCACGCTCGATCGGGAATCACTGCATTTGTCGGTGGTCAAGATTCCGGACGCGGTGCAGCGGACGGCGTGGTTGAGCAAGCGGCTGCACGAGTTGCCGGGCTCGGGCATCGTGTACGCGCTGACCGTGGCGGCCGCGCACGATCTGGCGGATGTGCTGAATTCGCACGGACATCACGTCGCCGCGTACACCGGGCAGACCGAGCCCACCGAGCGGGAAGCGCTGGAAGCGGCGCTGTTGAACAATGAGGTCAAGGCGCTCATCGCCACCTCCGCGCTCGGCATGGGTTTCGACAAGCCGGATCTCGGGTTCGTCGTGCACGTCGGCGCACCGTCCTCACCGATCTCCTACTACCAGCAGGTCGGCCGTGCCGGGCGCGGCACCGAACGCGCCGAGGTGATTCTGCTGCCCGGGCCGGAGGATCGCCGGATCTGGAGTTACTTCGCATCCGTGGCGTTTCCGCGCGAGCATGTGGTGCGGTCGGTGCTCGATGCCCTCGATGCGGATCGCGCCATGTCCACCGCGGCGCTGGAACCGCTGGTCGAGCTGAACCGCTCCCGGCTGGAGATGGTGCTCAAGGTCCTCGATGTGGACGGTGCGGTGCGGCGGGTGCGCGGCGGCTGGATCGGCACCGGCGAACCGTGGCGGTACGACACCGAACGCTATGAGCGCCTGAGCATTGCGCGCGAGTCCGAGCAGCAGGCCATGATCGACTACCAGTCCACCGGCGAATGCCGGATGAACTTCCTGCGCCGCCAGCTCGACGATCCGGGACTGAGCGCGGACGCCCCCGGCTGCGGCCGCTGCGACAACTGCACCGGCGCGCGGCAGGACGTCTCCGTCGATACCGCCGACCTGGCGGCCATCCGCGCCCGCCTGGATCGGCCCGGACTCGACCTCGCTCCGCGCAAGCAATGGCCGACGGGCATGGCGAAACTCGGAATCTCGCTGTCCGGCAAGATATCCGAGGGCGCGGAAACCGGTCGCGTACTCGGCCGCCTCAGCGATCTCGGCTGGGGCCAGCGACTGCGCGCACTCCTCGACGCCCCGGACGGCCCCGTCCCGGACGAGGTCTTCCAGGCCTGCACCATCGTTCTCCGCGAATGGGATTGGGCACAGCGTCCGACCGCCGTCATCGCGCTGGACAACCACCGCCACCGCCAACTCACCACCTCCCTGGCGGCCCGCCTGGCGCAGATCGGCCGCCTGCGCGATCTGGGCGTACTGCACCTGCGTCCCGATATCCCCCCGATCTCGGCCGCCAACTCCGCCCACCGCGTGGCGGCGCTCCACAATGCCTGGGAGGTACCGAATCTCACCGCGGTGGACGGCCCCATCCTGCTGGTCGACGCCCTCACCGACACCGGCTGGACGCTGACCATGGCGGCCCGCAGCCTGCGCGCCGCGGGCGCGGACGCGGTCCTCCCCTTCGCCCTGGCCACCCCGTCCTGACCGGGGATGCGGTTCTAGGCGTCCTTCGCCAATCCCCGTTCCTTCAGTCCCGCAAGGGAATCCACATAGCGCAGCAGTAGGCGTGCCAGCTCCAGCCGGTCGTGTTCGGACCAGTCCGCGGTGATGTAGTCGTAGGCATCGCGCTGATGTTTGCGGAAGCGGGCCATGAGTTCGCGCCCGGCGTCGCTGAGTTCCAGGACCGTGCGGCGGCCGTCCTGTTGCGAGGCGGCACGCACCAGGTAGCCGGCCTTGATGTTGTCGCTGACCATGCGGCTGGCCACCGAGGGGTCGACGCCGAGCAACTCGGCGACCATGCCCACGGTGACCTCGTTGTCCTGACTGTGCTCCAGCACCAGGTTGAGCACCAGGGTGCGGCTCAGATCCTTGGCCGAGATGGGGTTCTCCACCTCCAGTAGTGAGGTGCGCCGCAGCTTGCCGAACGCCGGGCCCACCGCATCGAGCAGGTCGTCGGCGGTTCGCGCGTCCTTCGCAGTCATGTGCTCATGGTAACTCCATGCCTGTTCGAAGATATGTGTTGACACCCAATTATGTGCATGACAGCATGCATATGTCATCAAGCACGGATCTTATCTCTCGAATGGAGAACTCATGACCACCCTCGTCACCGGCGCCCGCGGCAAGATCGGCCAGGCCGTCCTCGCCGATCTGCACGCCGCCGGGCTGCCCGTTCGCGCCGCCAGCGCCGATCCGGCCGCCCTCACCGTCCCGGCCGGCGTGGATATCGCCGAACTGCGGCTCGACGCTCCCGAGACCTTCGGCGCCGCGTTGCAGGGCGCCACCCAGGTCTTCCTCTACCCCGAACCCGCGGGCATCGATGCCTTCATCACCGCCGCACAGCAGGCAGGCGTCGAACACGTCGTGCTGCTGTCCTCCTCGTCCGTCCTCGGCCCGGACGCCGAGATCGACCCGCTCGCCATGCACAACCTCGCAGTCGAAAAGGCCCTGGCCGCTTCGGATCTCACGGTCACCGTGCTGCGTCCCGACAGCTTCGCCACCAATACCCTCGGCTGGGCCCACTTCATCGCCGATGACATGCCGATCCAGCACGCCTACCCGGACGCCGCCATGGCCGTCATCCACCCCACCGATATCGCCGATATCGCCGTCGCCGCCCTCACCTCCGGCGACCTGCGCGGCCGCACCGTCACCCTCACCGGACCGCAACTGCTCACCTTCCGCGAACAGCTCGCCATCGTCTCCGACATCCTCGGCCGCGGCATCCCCATGGACGAGATCACCCGCGCCGCGGCCGAAGAGCAGATGGCCCAGCACATGCCGCCCGCCTTCGTCGGCTCGCTGCTCGACTACTGGGCAACCGCCACCATCCGGCCCGCCCCCGTCGCGGACACCACCGAAACCCTGCTCGGCACCCCCGCCCGCACCTTCGCCCAGTGGGTCCGCGAGAACGCAACGGTGTTCTCCCCCTCCTGATTCCGTCCTCGCACCGCGCGAGGCCCTGTCTCCCTAGGCATTTCATGTCCTCCACCTTGGCCGTCGAGCCGCGCGCCGCGGTGCGCGCCCGCTGGGCCGTGCTCGCCGTCATCCTCTTCGCATCCATCCTCGATCTGCTGGACGCGACCATCACCAATATCGCCGCGCCCACCATTGCCGCCGACCTGGGCGGCGGAGCGGCGCTGGTCCAATGGCTCGGCGCCTCCTATTCACTCGCGATGGGTGTACTGCTGGTGGTGGGCGGGCGGCTCGGCGACAAGTTCGGTCGCCGCCGGCTGTTCCTCATCGGCATCAGCGGCTTCACTCTCGCTTCCATTGCCTGCGGGCTCGCCGTCGATCCCGCTTCCGTCATCGTGTTCCGGGTGCTGCAAGGCGGTTTCGGGGCGCTGCTCATTCCGCAGGGGTTCGGCATTCTCGCGGCGGTCTTTCCCCGCGATGAGCTCGCCAAGGCATTCGGCGTTTTCGCACCCGCCCTCGGGCTGTCCGCCATCGGCGGGCCGCTGCTCGCCGGGTTCCTCATCGACGCAGACCTTTTCGGGCTCGGCTGGCGGTCCATGTTCCTGATCAATATCGTGCTCGGCGGGCTCGCCATCGTGCTCGCCGCCCGACTGCTCCCCCGTGATCACGGTGATCGCACCGTCGGCGTGGACGGTCTCGGGTCCGGACTGCTCGCCGCCGCCATGTCCGGTGTGCTCTACGGCTTGATCGACGGCTCCGCGCACGGCTGGTCGGTCGCGCCGATCCTCTCGCTCACCGCCGGGCTCGTCTTCTTCGCTCTGTTCGGGCTGCGGCAGCGCAGTGCCGCGAGCCCGTTGATCGAGCCCTCACTACTGCGCAATCGCGGATTCACCTCGGGTCTGCTGCTCGGCCTGGTGTACTTCGCCGCCACGTCCGGACTGCTGTTCGTGCTGTCGTTGTACCTGCAGGATGTGCTGCACCGCAGCCCGGCGCAGACCTCGCTCGGGCTCGCGCCGATCGCGGTGGGCATCATCGTCGCCTCGATCGCGGCGCATCAGCTCCTCGCACGGCTGGGCCGCAGGCTGGTCGCCATCGGCCTGCTGCTCACGCTGCTCGGCACCCTCACCCTGCTCGCGCTCATCGCGGTCACCACTCCCACGCCGTGGCTGCTGGCCACCCCGGTCCTGCTCACCGGGCTCGGCCTCGGGGCCTGCTTCGGCAGCATCTACCAGGTCACCCTCGGCGATATCGATCCCAGCGAATCCGGTAGCGCCAGTGGCTCACTGTCCGCGGTTCAGCAGCTGGCCAACAGCCTCGGCGCGGCGGCCGTGACCACCGTGTACTTCCACACCACCGGCGGAACCACCGCGGCACTGGCCACGGTCGCCGGAATCACCGCGGTGTGCTGCGCCGTGGTCGGGCTGCTGCCCCGCCACGCACTGCCCCACAGCCACTGAAACACCCCGCGAATTCTTCCGACGCGCGGATGATCGCCCGTTCTGCCTGGCAGGACGGGCGTAGTCTGCTGAGAGTCCGCGAAATCGGCGACGATTGTTGGGGTCCGCCATGGCATCCGCGTCATCCAGAATTCCGCCGCTCCCGATCGTGCGCGCCGTCGGATTGTTCCGTGACGGGCTGGCCGCGCTGCACCGGCGGCTGGTGCCGGGGCCCATCGCACTGCTGGAACTGGCGATGACCGGGTTCCTGTCGCAGGCCATCTATGCGGCGGCGGAGCTCGGGATCGCGGACGCCCTCGATGCCGGTCCCCAGCGGCCCGCCGAACTCGCGCGTCTCGTCGGCGCCGATGAGGACGGCCTGCGGCGGTTGATGCGGCTGCTCATCAGCTTCGACATCTTCACCCAGCGCCGCGACGGGGCCTACGCGCTCACGCCCATCGCGCGGGCGCTGCGCAGCGATGGCGAGGTCTCGCTGCGGGACATGATCCGGTTCTTCGGGTCCGGATTCCATCGCAACCACTGGACCCACCTCGTCGATGCCGTGCGCACCGGGCGACCTGTCGGCGAGACGCTCGAGGGTATGTCGTTCTTCGAATACACCGCCGCCCACCCGGATCTCGGCGAACTGTTCGATCGGGGCATGACCAGCGTCAGCAGCCTGGCGGTGGAGCCGCTGCTGGCCGCCTACGATTTCGGGCAGTACGGCACGCTCGTCGATCTCGGCGGCGGGCAGGGCAGCCTGCTCGTCGAGATCCTGCGGCGCAACCCGGCCGGGCGCGGCATCATCTTCGATCTGCCGCGGGTGGCGGACGGCCTGCCCGCACGGATTGCCGAATACGGTCTGGCGGACCAGATTTCGGTGGAAGCCGGATCGTTCTTCGAAGCCGTGCCCAAGGGCGGGGACGCCTACATTCTCAAACACATCCTGCACGACTGGTCCGATACCGAGGCGGAGCGGATTCTGCGGACCCTGCGCACGGCAATGGAACCCGATGCCGTGGCACTGGTCATCGAGGTGGTGCTGCCCGAGCACGGGCGGCCGCATGCCAGCAAGTTCATCGATCTGGAGATGCTGGTGCAGGCCACCGGGCGGGAACGCACGCTGAGCGAATACCGGAAACTACTGGAGCGCAGCGGCTTCCACTTGCAGCGCAGCGTCGGCACCGTCACACCCGACAGCATTCTGGTGGCGCGCCCCGCGCGGTGACCGGCCCCCTGCGCCGATCACCGCTCGACACCGCGCGACCACCCGATACCTGATCACACGGCGCGTCCACTACTCACCCGGTGCCTCCACTACTCACCCGGTGCGCCCACTGCTCACGCAGAACGCCGCATCCGCGCCTCGACGACCCCGGCCGCCCGATCGGTCCAGCCATCGGCCAACTGCGCCAAGAGAAACCATGCCGCATGCACCTGTTCATCGGACACCTGCTCGGCCGTGCGCAGCAGGTGCACCGCCCGCACGTGCGCGGCGGCCATCCCGTCGATCATCGCCCCGAGGGACTCGGCCCGCGCTGCACCCCTCCGCAGCGCCCGGCTCGCCACCCATTCGTCGATGAAAGTGACGATCCGGGACCGTAGTTCATCGATGCCGCCCGCATCACCGGGCTGATCCCGGCGCGCCAAATGCAATTCGGCCAGGGCCCGGGCCCAGCGGGTCACCGGATGGTCCTCGGCCTGATCACCGATATGACCGCAGAACGCGGCCAGCAATTCATGCCAATCCGGCAGCAGGGGGCGATTTTCGAAGACATTGTCACGACCACTCACCCGCCACTGTGAATTGTCCGGTTCGGGTATGTACATACCTACCTCCACGGCGGTGCGGGCGCACCCGGCGCTCCGCGTGGCGGAAGCCGGACCGCGAGCCCGGCGCGGCAAGGGCGGACCGCGCCGGATCCAGGCATCCGCTATCGGCGAAGGGCACATCTCGATGCGGGCGCCGGGTGCAATTCCAGAATGCGCTGTGAACGCCGTCCGCCCACTGCCCTTTCCATGGCCTTCCGTCGCCCCTCGGCTCGCCGCGCCGGGCGACACGCTGAGGAGGACCGGAAAACTCGGTCATACGAAACCGACCGGATTGCTCGAAACGCAGCGATCCGACTGGTACGCAGCATATTTGGGGGTTGCCCCCGCCGGTTGCGGGCTAGATCTTGACCAGATCGTCGGCGTGCACGACCGGACGCTTCATGCTGTCCGGCAGCTCACCGGTCGAGCGGCCCTTCATCGATTCCAGCTCATCGCTGTCATAGGCGGTGACGCCGCGCGCCACGATCCGATTGTCCGGAGAGATCAGATCGATGACATCGCCGCCGTAGAAGCGGCCGTTCACCTCGGTGATGCCCGCCGCCAGCAGCGAACGCCGCTGCTCGGCCACCGCGTGCACCGCACCCGCGTCGATGTGCACCGCGCCATGACTGTCGGCGGCATGCCGGACCCAGAACTTGCGGGCGGACAAGCGAACCGGGCGCGCGGCGAAGGCGGTGCCCACGCTCGCGCCCGAGAGCGCGGCGGCGGCATCGGAGGCGGCGGCCAGCAGCACCGGCACGCCGGCATCGGCGGCCAGCCGGGCCGCGCCCAGCTTGGAGGCCATACCACCGGTGCCCAGCGCTCCGCCGGTGCCGGCGATCACGCCGTCCAGATCGGCGCTGCTGCGCACCTCCGGAATGAAGGTGGCCGAACCCTTGCGCGGATCACCGTCGTAGAGGCCGTCCACATCCGAGAGCAGCACCAGCGCGTCCGCGCCGACCAGGTGCGCCACCAGCGCGGCCAGCCGGTCATTGTCACCGAACCGGATCTCTTCCGTTGCGACGGTGTCGTTCTCGTTCACCACGGCAATGGCGTGCAGCGACCGCAGCCGGTCCAGGGTGCGCTGTGCGTTGCGGTGATGCTCGCGGCGGCCGAAGTCACCGGCGGACAGCAGCACCTGCCCGACCACGCGGCCGTAGCGCGAGAACGAGGTCCCCCAGGCATGCGCGAGAGCGAGCTGGCCGACGCTGGCGGCCGCCTGCTTGGTGGCGAGATCCTTGGGGCGCTTGGACAATCCGAGCGGCGCGATGCCCGCGCCAATGGCGCCCGAGGACACCACCACCACATCGGAGCCCGCGCGCATACGCGCCTCCACCGCATCGGCCAGCTTGTCCAGCCGATCGGTATCGAGGCCGCCCTCGAGGCTCGTCAGCGCCGACGACCCGATCTTGACGACCACACTGCGCGCCGTGGCAATGGCCCGCCGGGCCTCGCTCAGCCCGGACTCCACCCGCGTGATACTCGAACTCACCTGCACCACACCTCAATTCGCCCGCGGGACCACCGCGGTAGTTCTATTCGTCCTCGTCCACCAGGCCGCGCCGCACCCGCGAGGCGTGCTTGCGCTCGGCCGCGCCGATGCGCTCGGTCTGATCCAGGCGCGGATCCACGCCGCGGCGGGTCATCAGCGTCTCGCCGCCGGCGGAGATCGCGGGCTCCCAGTCGAAGTAGTAGTCGCCGATGGTGACCGGCGCGCCGGGCTGCGCGCCCTGCTTGACCAGTTCGTCCTCGACGCCGAGACGGGCCAGGCGGTCGGCCAGGTAACCCACGGCCTCGTCATTGTCGAACTGGGTCTGCGCCACCCAGCGCTCCGGGCGCTCACCGGTGACAATGAAGCCGCCGGGCACCTCCGGATCCTTGATCACCTTGAATCCGCTGTCGCCCTTGGCGATCGGTCGGATCACCGGACGCGCCGGCTCGGCCTTCGGATGCGCCTCGCGGTACTCGCGGACCATATCGGCGAGGGCGAAGGTCAATGGGCGCAAGCCTTCCCGGCTCACCGCCGAGATCTTGAACACCGGCCAGCCGCGCTTGGTGAACTCCGGGGTCACCATATCGGCGAGCTCATCGGCATCGGGGACGTCTACCTTGTTGAGAATGACCACGCGCGGCCGGTCGGCCAGATCGCCGAGGCTCGCATCGCCCTTCAGCGCGGGCTGATAGGCGGCCAGTTCGGCCTCGAGCGCGTCCACGTCCGAGATCGGGTCGCGGTCCGACTCCAGGGTGGCGCAGTCCACCACATGGGCGAGCACCGCGCAGCGCTCCAGATGCCGCAGGAAGTCCAGGCCCAGGCCGCGGCCCTCGCTCGCGCCCGGAATCAGGCCCGGCACGTCGGCCACGGTGAAGGTGGTGTCGCCCGACTGCACCACACCGAGATTCGGCACCAGCGTGGTGAACGGGTAGTCGGCGATCTTCGGCTTGGCGGCCGACAGCACCGACACCAGGGAGGACTTACCGGCCGACGGGAAGCCCACCAGGCCCACATCCGCCACCGACTTCAGCTCCAGGACGAGATCGCGTTCCTCGCCGTCCTCGCCGAGCAGCGCGAACCCCGGCGCCTTGCGCGCCTTCGACACCAGCGCCGCATTCCCCAGACCGCCGCGCCCGCCCCGCGCCGCGATGTACTGGGTCCCCACCCCGATCAGATCCGCCAGCACCTCACCGTCGGTGCTCATGACCACGGTGCCGTCCGGCACCTTCAGCAACAGCCCCTCACCCTGCTTGCCATTGCGATTGGAGCCCTCACCCGGCTTGCCGTTCCCACCCTTGGCATGCGGATGGAAGTGGAAGTCCAACAGGGTGTGCACATTCGGGTCGACCTCGAGGATCACATCCCCGCCATTGCCGCCATTGCCGCCATCGGGCCCACCCAACGGCATGAACTTCTCGCGGCGCACCGAAGCACACCCGTGCCCGCCTTTGCCCGCACGCACGTGCAGTACGACACGGTCGATGAATTTGGACATATCGGTGATCATCCTCCTTCAGGACTAGTCGTCTGTTTTGGGGACCGGGGGCCACCCCGCCACGGGGGTTCGGCAGCCAGCCTCACCTGGGGTTCGAGGGCCCGCCCCCTTTCCAAGGGGGTCCGGGGGCTTAGCCCCCGCCGTCTTTTCGCTAAGGGGGGTCCGGGGGCTTGGCCCTCGGCATCTTTTCGCTAAGGGGGGTCCGGGGGCTTGGCCCTCGGCATCTTTTCGCTAAGGGGGTCCGGGGGCTTAGCCCCCGCCGTCCTTTTCGCACATCGTGCGAACACAGAAACGGGCCAGGGTGTTTCTGCACCCTGACCCGCTTCGGAAAGTTTGTGGAGAAGCTCCGTGACGGCGTCAGGCCGACACCGGCTCCGGAACCACGATGTTCACGGTCTTGCGGCCACGCTTGGTGCCGAACTGGACCGAGCCCGCCTCGAGGGCGAACAGCGTGTCGTCGCCGCCACGGCCGACGTTCACGCCGGGGTGGAAGTGCGTACCACGCTGGCGAACCAGGATCTCGCCGGCCTTGACGGTCTGGCCGCCGAAGCGCTTCACGCCGAGCCGCTGGGCATTCGAGTCGCGACCGTTGCGCGAGCTGGATGCACCCTTCTTATGTGCCATTTCAAACTCCTCGTGCCGGGGTGCGAACCCCTGGTCGGACTACTTGATGCCGGTGACCTTCAGGACCGTCAGCTTCTGACGGTGGCCCTGACGCTTGTGGTAGCCGGTCTTGTTCTTGAACTTGTGGATGCGGATCTTCGGGCCCTTGGTCTGATCGACCACCTCGGCGGACACCGTGATCTTGGCCAGCGCGGCCGCATCGGTGGTCAGCTCGGCGCCGTTGACAACCAGCACCGGCGACAGCGACACGGACGTGCCCGGCTCACCCTCGAGCTTCTCGACCTTCACCAGGTCACCGACCGCGACCTTGTACTGCTTTCCGCCGGTCTTGACGATTGCGTACGTTGCCATCGGTCGGCTGCCCTTCTTTCTTCGTACTTAGTGCTCGGCACTGTTCTCACGCGGCTGAACCCCGGCTGCTGCCGGAAACCGCCGCATGACTGGTCTGGTATTCACCGCCGCCTCAGGCCGATGGCTCTAAATACGAACCGGGGCCCACTCTCTAACAGCACTTACGACCTCAGCGCAGACTGCTGTCACCGGGGGCAGCGACTGTCCAAGACTACAGGACATGCCCACCCCCCTCCAAACTGGGGTGAGGAGCCCAACTCTCGGGTGCTCTCAGGGGCTTCGCCCCCGAACCCCCAGGAGAATTCCCGGGGGCTCCGCCCCCGAACCCCCGGACGAGTGCGCGCGGCCGGCGCCCGGCGCACAGGCCCGCCGCCGTCGGCCCCGGCCCGTCACCGTCGGCCCCGGCCCGTCACCGTCGGCCCCGGCCCGTCACCGTCAGCCCCAGCGCGTCACCGGCGGCCCCAGCGCGTCACCGTCAGCCCCAGCGCGTCACCGGCGGCCCCGGCCCGTCACCGTCAGCCCCAGCCCGTCACCGGCGGCCCCAGCCCGGCGCTTGCTGGGCTGACGCTAGTCCCGGACGTAGTAATCGCCCGGTACCCCGTCGTAGGTGCCCTTCGGGCGGCAACAGCGTTTGAAACCGGCGGCCGGAGCCGCAGGGGCAGGGGTCGTTGCCGCCGAGCTTCTCGACCAGCTCCTTGTCGTGGCCGATGGTGCGGTCGCCGCGTTTGACCTTGGTCTCGCTAGAGGGAACCCCCGGCGGCGCTTGCTGGTCCGTTCAAAAGGATGTCTCGTCGTTGCGGTACATGATCGGCTCCTTTGCTTATCGAAGCCTCGAGCCTAGGCAGCAGCTGGCGGGGCGGCCAACTGGTTTACGGCGAATGCCCGCCCTCCCTGGTTGCGGGAGGGCGGGCATTCGGCGGGGTTCACCTACTTGTTGGCGTCCTCAGGAGCGCCGGCCGGGCGGCCCGCGGTGCGGCGGCGCGGGCGGGCGCGCGGGGGGACCTGGACCGGGGCGATGTCGTCGAACGACAGGGCCGGGGTTTCGGGCTTGTCCGCGCTGGAGATGACGAAGACCGCGCTCGTGCTGTCCGCGGCCGGGGCCGCGGGGGTGCGGGCCACGCGGCGGCGCGGGCGACGGCCGGAGGTGACGGCCGGAGGCTCGGGCTCGGCCGGCTTCGGCTCGGTGTCCCGCTGAGTGGCGGCGGTCTGCACGGCCTCGGCGGCCTGGGCTTCGGCCACGGTCACCGCGGCCTCGGCGGCGGCGTCGACGGCGTCCGCCGCGACGACCTCGTCCGCTGCGGCGGAGACCGACTCGGACTCGGTTGCCGCCGGGGCGGTTCCGTTGGTCCCGGCCTTGCCGGTGGCGGCGGCCTCGGCTTGCGCTTCAGCGGCGACCTCGGCCTTGGCGACAGCGTCCGCTTCTGGGGTGAGCTGCTCGGCTTCGATGGCTGCCTCGACACCCGCGACCTCGGCCGCGGCCACTGCTTCTTCGGCGATGGCGACCTCGTCGGCGATGACGGCGGCTTCGGCGGCCTCCTCGTCGTCGTGGTGGTGGGCGGCCATGGCCAGGGCGACCGGGTGGGCGCGCTTGGCGGCGACCTTCTCCTTGGCCTCCTTGGGCTCTTCGGCCACCGGGGTCTCGACCGGGGCCGGGGGCTCGGCGGCGGCCGCGCCGCGGTCCTTGCGGCGGCGGCGCGAACCCTCGCGGCGGCCGACGCCCTCCTCGGCGGGAGCCGATTCGACCGGGTAGTTGTGCACCAGGATGCCGCGGCCGTGGCAGTGCTCACAGGTGGTCGAGAATGCCTCGACCAGGCCGGTGCCCAGCTTCTTGCGGGTCATCTGGACCAGGCCCAGCGAGGTGACCTCGGAGACCTGGTGGCGGGTGCGGTCGCGGCCCAGGGCCTCGGTCAGGCGGCGCAGCACCAGGTCGCGATTGGATTCGAGGACCATGTCGATGAAGTCGACGACGATCATGCCGCCGATATCGCGCAGTCGCATCTGGCGGACGATCTCCTCGGCCGCTTCCAGATTGTTGCGGGTGACGGTCTCTTCCAGGTTGGAGCCGCCGGCGCCGGTGAACTTGCCGGTATTGACGTCGATGACCGTCATGGCCTCGGTGCGGTCGATCACCAGCGTGCCGCCGGAGGGCAGCCACACCTTGCGATCGAGGGCCTTGGCCAGCTGCTCGTCGATGCGGAAGCTGCCGAACACGTCGACGCCGTTGTTCTCGTGGCGCTCGACGCGGGCCAGCAGGTCCGGGGCGACGGTGCGGACGTAGTTCTCCACGGTGGTCCAGGCGCGGTCGCCCTCGATGACCAGCTTGGAGAAGTCCTCGTTGAACAGGTCGCGGACGACCTTGACCAGCAGGTCGGGCTCCTCGTACAGCGTCTTCGGCGCGCCCGAGCCGTTCTTGCCCTGCTCCTCGATGGTGCGCCAGGTCTGCTGCAGCCGCTCCACATCGCGAGCCAGCTCGGCCTCGCTGACGCCCTCCGACGCGGTGCGGATGATGACGCCGGCATCCTGCGGGACGATATCGCGCAGGATCTCCTTGAGCCGCTTGCGCTCGGTATCGGGCAGCTTGCGGGAGATGCCGGTGGAGGTGCCGCCCGGCACGTACACCAGGAAGCGGCCGGCCAGGCTGATCTGCGTGGTCAGACGAGCGCCCTTGTGGCCCACCGGATCCTTGGAGACCTGCACCAGCACGGTGTCACCCGGCTTGAGCGCCTGCTCGATCTTGCGTTCCTTGCCGCCGAGACCGGCGGCCTCCCAGTTCACCTCGCCCGCGTACAGCACGCCATTGCGGCCGCGGCCGATATCGACGAATGCGGCTTCCATCGACGGCAGCACGTTCTGGACCTTGCCCAGGTACACATTGCCGACCATGGACGCAGACCCGGTGCTGGTCACGAAGTGCTCGACCAGGATGTTGTCCTCGAGCACCGCCACCTGAATGGTGTTCGACGGATGATCGGGGAAGTGCTTCTCACGCACCACCATCACCCGGTCCACCGATTCGCGGCGGGCCAGGAACTCCGACTCGGTCAGGATGGGCGGACGGCGGCGACCGGCCTCGCGGCCGTCGCGGCGGCGCTGGCGCTTGGCTTCCAGGCGGGTCGACCCGCTGATGCCCTGCACCTCGTCCACCTCTTTGGCGGCGCGACGCTTGGAGCGCGGTTCGCGCTCGTGCACGACGGTGTTCGGCGGATCGTCGTCGGCGGCCTCGACCTCGCCGTCGTCCCCGCCCTTGCGGCGGCGCCGACGGCGCCGGCGACGGCTGCTCGAACCCTCCGGCACGGCGGCCGACTCGTCGTCGTCCTCGGTATCGGCGTCGGCGTCCTCGCCGTCGATGTTCTCGGCCGCGATCGGATCCTCGGATTCGGACTCGGCGTCGTCACCATCGGAATCGCTGTGCTGTTCACCGCGACCCCGGCCGCGACCGCGGCGACCGCGACGGCGGCGGCGCGAGGTGCCCTCACCGCGCTGCTCGCGGGACTCGTCGCCGTCCCAATCGCTCTCGTCCTCGGTCTCGTCGGATTCGGTGGCCTCGGCGGCCTTCTCCTCGGCGACGGTCTCCTCGAGCTTGGTCTTGCGCTCGTCGGCCTTGCGGTCGTCCCTGCGCTCGTCGACCTTGCGCTCGTCGGGCTTGCGGTCCTCGATCTTGGTCTTGCGCTCGGCGCGCAGCTTGCGGCGCGCCTCCTCGGCGGCGGCGGCGTCCGGCGACAGGAACAGCGGCGCGGCCACCACGGCGGCGGGCTGGAAGGTCACCGGCTCCTCGGCCGGCGGCTCCGGCGGCTGGAACGGGCTGGTGAACAGCTTCGCCTGCCGCGCGCCGGGCGCGGAGTCGGTGGCGCCGGTCTTGGCCTGGACCTCGGCCTCGGCGGCTTCGACCTCCTCGGCGGCCAGTTCATCGGCGGCCCGGTCGTCGCCGGCGGCGATGGCCTGATCGACCGTCGTCTCGGCGATCGGCTGCGGCGCGGCGGCCGGCTCGACATCCCGCGGCCCGAAGGCGTCGCGGACGGTCTCGGCGACCGTGCGGTCCAGGCTCGATTGCGGGCTGCGCGCCTGCGCGCCCATTTCGGTCAGGTGGGCCAGGATCTTCTTGCTGGTGACTCCCAGCAACTTCGCCAGTGCGTGCACACGGATCCGTTCCGGCAACTGTTCGGCAGCCGGGATGGTGTCCGCGGCCTCCCCTTCGGCATTCACCTGCGATGCTTCCTGCGGCTCTCGATCGGCCACGAAATCTCCCTCGGGCCCCCGGGCGCGTCCCTCGGAGAGTGACGCGGCCGACGCGGGGGCGCTGTTTACTCGGTCTCGCGCCTTGTCAGGGCGCGAGAGCGATGGTCTGTGCGCCGCGCGGCCCGTTATCACCTTGTGTTCGTCGTTCGGGCTAACTGGCCGCATGGCGCCTGGTTGGTTGGCTCAACTCCGCATCACGAGCGTTCATCCAGCGTGCCGGCCGACAACCGAGTCTTTGAAGTCGTCGAGGGCAGCGATGATCGTCCGTCGCTCCGCGGTGTCAATCGGATATCCCCCTCCACCTGCCGCTAACGGCGAGCGTCGGCGATATCCGATGCCAGTATCCCACACCACGTCGGGGCGTCGCGCCCACGAACCCCCCCGCGTCGGGATCTCACCGGGTCGAGATCGGCCTCGCACCGGCCGGTGCGAGGCCGGGACCTCGGTGCTGTTCCGCCCGTCAGAGGGCGAATTCGGGGAACCAGAGGGAAATCTCACGCTTGGCGGACTCGGGCGAGTCGGAGCCGTGCACGAGGTTGAACTGGGTTTCGAGGGCGAAGTCGCCGCGGATGCTGCCGGGGACGGCCTTCTCGACCGGGTCGGTGCCGCCGGCGATCTGGCGGAACGCGGGGATGGCGCGCGGGCCTTCGAGCACGGCCGCGACGACCGGTCCCGAGGTGATGAATTCGATGAGGGAGCCGAAGAACGGCTTCTCGGCGTGCTCGGCGTAATGCTGGCCGGCCAATTCCTCGGAGACATTCACGAGCTTCAGGGCAGCGATCTTCAGACCCTTCCGCTCGATGCGGGTGATGATCTCCCCGATCAGGCCCCGGGCAACGCCGTCCGGCTTGATGAGTACCAACGTCTGCTCAGTCACGCGCAAAGAGTAACCGGGGTTCCGCCCTGGAAATAATCCTGGCCCCGCGGTCGGACGACCGCGGGGCCGGGACGAGTGAGGTGGGTGACCGCCGGTGGCTCAGGAAGCCATGCGCTGGCTGGGCAGCAGGCCCGCGTCCATCCGCTTCTTCACATCGGCGCGCAGGAAGAGGATGAACAGCCAGACCGCCGCGAACACCACGCCGATAATGAGGATCGACAGGTGGATGAAACCGCCTACCAGCAGCGGGATCTGGAGCGCGAGGTTGAAGGCGATGGCCCACGGCCGCTTCTGCACGCCCGCGCCCAGGATCATGAGCACGGCCAGGCCGACCAGGAACAGCACCGACCACCAGCGCAGTCCCCCGCCGACGGCGGAGACCACCGGCAGGGCGAGCAGCACGGTGATGGCCTCGAGGATGAGCGTCCCGGCCATCACACCGCGGAAGCCCTTCCACGGGTCGGTGGCGGGTGCGGGCACGGGCTGCTGTTCCTCGGTCACGCGGGATCCTTTCCGAAGAGGGAGCGGGCGGCCCCGGCGGTGACGACCGAACCGGTCACCACAATGCCGGCGCCGGAGACCATCTCACCATTCTCCCCTTCCTCGGCGAGGGCGATGGCGGTCTCGATGGCGTCGGCCAGGTCGGCCGCGACCGCCACCCGCTCGTCGCCGAAGCGCTGAACGGCGAGATTGGCGAGATCGTCGACGGGCAGAGCGCGGGGGGAACCGTTCTCGGTGACGACGATCTCGTCGAAGACCGGTTCCAGCGCGTCGAGGATGCCGCCGGCGTCCTTGTCGCCCAGCACCGCGATGACGCCGACCAGTTTGCGGAAGTCGAATTCGGTGGTGAGCGTGGCGGCCAGGGCCCGCGCGCCCTGCGGGTTGTGCGCGGCGTCGATGAAGATCGTCGGTGCGGCCCGCATGCGCTCCATGCGGCCCGGGCTGACGGCGGCGGCGAAACCGGCTCGCACGGCATCGATATCGAGCTGGCGGGAGGCGCCCGCGCCGAAGAAGGCTTCCACGGCGGCGAGCGCGAGGACCGCATTGCGGGCCTGATGCTCACCGTGCAGGGGCAGGAAGATGTCCTGGTAAACACCGCCGAGACCCTGCAATTCCAGGACCTGGCCGCCGACGGCCACCCGCCGGGTCAGCACCTGGAACTCCGAACCTTCGCGCGCCACAGCCGCATCCGCTTCGACGGCGCGGCGCAGCAGGACGTCCATGACCTCCGGTTCCTGCTGGGCGATGACCGCGACGGTGTCGCGCGGCACCAGCCCGTCGTCGGGGGCCTTCTTGATGATCCCGGCCTTCTCCCCCGCGATGGAGGTGAGATCCGGTCCGAGATAGTCGGTGTGGTCCAGGCCGATCGGGGTGATGACGGCGACCTGGCCGTCGATCACATTGGTGGCGTCCCAGCGGCCGCCCATGCCGGTCTCGACGATGGCCACATCGACGGGCGCCTCGGCGAAGGCCGCGTAGGCCATGCCGGTGAGCACCTCGAACTTGCTCATGGCCGGGCCGCCCGCCGCCGCGGACTGCTTGTCGATCATCTCGATGAACGGCTGCAGTTCGCGGTAGACCTCGACATAGCGGCCCGGGGTGATGGGCGCGTTGTCGATGGCGATGCGCTCGGTGGCCAGCTGCAGGTGCGGGCTGGTGATGCGGCCGGTGCGCCGGTGCAGGGCGGTCAGCAGCGAATCGATCATGCGGGTGACCGAGGTCTTGCCATTGGTGCCCGCGATATGGATGGCCGGATAGCCCTGCTGCGGCGAGCCGAGCAGATCCATGAGGGTGGAGATGCGGGTGAGCGACGGCTCGATCTTGGTCTCCGGCCAGCGCTGATCGAGTTCGGCCTCGACCAGGGCCATTTCGGCCAGGTCCACCGGGGAGGTGCCGCTGGTCAGTGGCGCCCCTTCGGCGTACTGGCGCTCCGGTTCGCCGTTCACTTGCCGTTGCCCTTGGCGATCTCCTGCAGCCGGGCGCCGATGCGCTCGACCTCGGAGGCGGCGATCTCCTGGCGGGCCCGGATCTTGGCGACCACGTCCTCGGGCGCCTTGCCGAGGAAGGCCTCGTTGCCGAGTTTGGCGGTGGTGCCGGCCAATTCCTTCTGCGCGGCGGCGAGGTCCTTCTCCAGGCGGCGGCGCTCGGCATCGAGGTCGACGGTCCCGGAGGTGTCGATCTCGACGGTCACCGTGGCATTGGTCAGGCGCACCTCGACCGCGGCGGTGGCGGAGAAGTCATCGCCGGGCGCGGTGAGGCGGGACAGATTGGCGACCTCGGCCTGCTGCGCGAGCAGATCCGCGCCGTCCAGGCCGATGAGCTTGGCCGCGACCTTCTGGCTGTCGGCCAGACCCTGATCGCTGCGGAAGCGGCGGATCTCGGTGATCAGCTTCTGGGTGTCGGCGATGCGGCGGGCGGCGACCGCGTCGGCGGCCGCACCGGAGACCTGCGGCCAGGACGCGATCACGATGGATTCGCCCTCGGCGCCCTCGGTGAGGGCCTGCCACAGCGATTCGGTGACGAACGGGATGGCCGGATGCAGCAGGCGCAGCACCGAATCCAGCACATTGCCGAGCACCAGGCGGGTGCCGGCGGCGCGCTCGTCGGATTCGGCGAACTGCACCTTGGCCAATTCCAGGTACCAGCTGCAGAATTCGTCCCACGCGAAGTGGTAGAGCGCCTCGCAGGCTTTGCCGAACTCGTAGCGGTCGAGGGCCGCGTCCACCTCGGCGACGACCTCGTCGAGCCGGTCCAGGATCCAGCGATCGGTATCGGTGAGGGTGTCGCGGGCGGGCAGCTCACCGGTGACCGCGCCGTTCATGAGCGCGAACTTGGTGGCATTGAACAGCTTGGTGACGAAGCTGCGCGAGGCCGTCACGTGCGAGGTGCCGACGGAGAGGTCGCCGCCCGGCTGGGCGCCGCGCGCGAGGGTGAATCGCGTTGCGTCGGCGCCGTATTCGTTGATCCAGTCGAGCGGGTCGATGCCGTTGCCGCGCGACTTGGACATCTTCTTGCCGTGCTCGTCGCGAATCAGGCCGTGCAGGAACACATCCTGGAACGGCACCTGCTTCTGCTTGGGATCCTTGCCCGCGGTGATGACCGGGTCGTCGGAGACCAGCATGCCGAACATCATCATGCGGGCCACCCAGAAGAACAGGATGTCGTAGCCGGTGACGAGCACGCTGGTCGGATAGAACTTCCGCAGATCCTCGGTGGCGTCCGGCCAGCCCATGGTGGAGAAGGGCCACAGGCCCGAGGAGAACCAGGTGTCGAGCACGTCCGGGTCCTGCACCCAGCCCTCGGGCGCCTGCTCGTCCGGTCCGAGGCACACGACCTCGCCGCCGGGGCCGTACCAGATCGGGATGCGGTGGCCCCACCACAGCTGGCGCGAGATGTTCCAGTCGTGCATGTTGTCGACCCACTCGAACCAGCGCGGTTCCTGGCCGGCCGGGTGGATCGTCACCTCGCCGTTGCGGACCGCGTCGCCGGCGGCCTTGGCGAGCGCCTCCACCTTGACCCACCACTGCATGGACAGCCGCGGCTCGATGGGCTCGCCGGAGCGCTCGGAGTGGCCGACGGAGTGGATGTAGGGGCGCTTCTCGGCGACCACGCGGCCCTCGGCGGCCAGGCGCTCGCGCACCGCGATGCGGGCCTCGAAGCGGTCCATGCCGTCGAATTCGGTTCCGGTGCCGTCGATTCGGCCGCGCTCGTCCATGATGGTCGGCATCGGCAGGTTGTGGCGCAGGCCGATCTCGAAGTCATTGGGGTCGTGCGCCGGGGTGATCTTGACCGCGCCGGAGCCGAATTCGGGATCGACGTAGTCGTCGGCCACGATCGGGATCTGCGTCTCGGTGATCGGGTGGTAGAGGGTGGTGCCGATGAGGTGCTTGTAGCGCTCGTCGTCCGGGTGCACCGCGACCGCGGTATCGCCGAGCATGGTCTCCACCCGCGTGGTGGCGACGATCACATGCGGCTCATCGTCGTTGAGGGAGCCGTAGCGCAGCGACACCAGCTCGCCCTCGACGTCCTTGTAGTCGACCTCGAGATCGGAGATGCCGGTCCGCAGGATGGGCGACCAGTTCACCAGGCGCTCGGCGCGGTAGATGAGGCCCGCGTCGTAGAGGCGCTTGAAGATGGTCTGCACGGCGCGCGAGAGCCCGTCGTCCATGGTGAAGCGGTCGCGGCTCCAGTCGATGCCGTCGCCGAGGCGGCGCATCTGGCCCTGGATCGCGCCGCCGGATTCGCGCTTCCAGTCCCAGACCTTGTCGATGAACAGCTCGCGGCCGAAGTCTTCCTTGCTCTTGCCGTCCACCGCCAGCTGCTTCTCCACCACGTTCTGGGTGGCGATGCCCGCGTGATCCATGCCCGGCAACCACAGCACCTCGAAGCCCTGCATCCGCTTGCGGCGGGTGAGCAGGTCCATGAGCGTGTGGTCGAGGGCGTGGCCCATGTGCAGGGAGCCGGTCACGTTCGGCGGGGGCAGCACGATCGAGTACGGGGGCTTGTCACTGCTCGCGTCGGCCTTGAAGTAACCAGCGGCTACCCAGCGCTCGTACAGGTCGGCCTCGACATCGCTGGGGTTCCAGCTCTTGGGGAGGGCTTCGGCACGATTACGCGGGTTCTCAGAGGCTGTGCTGGTCACCGTGCGATTCTAAGTGTTGAGATCCAGGTCGCATTCATCGCCGCCGGGATATGGGCGAGCGCGGGTGGCGGCGGAGAGCCGGAGAGCGGAGCTCTCGGCGGATGAGGGACACCGAGAGCCCCGCCCTCGAAAGCAAGACTACCGCCGTTCGCGGCGATCTCCCCGGATCCATAAGCAATTCTCAGGTTCGGCCCAAATCGGCCAGGGTAAGCCACAATTCGTTGCATCACCGTTGCGAACGCACAAGATCTTCGAGGCGCGCAACCCCCCTGCGGCCGATTTCCCCCGACAAGCGACCGGCTCCGGACCGGACCGATGATCACTCGGTGATGGATCAGTGAAATCTCAGGGGAATCCCGGTTGCCGGAACCCATTCCGCCACCGACGATGAAAGGGATGAACCCTCCGCTCGAACTCGGCACACCGCGCTCCCCCGCGCCCCGCGTTGTGATTCCGCACCAGGTACACGATCTGCGCGGCGATCCGATCGGTGAATTGCGGTATCCCGCAGGCGCGGCGGTGATCATCACGGGCGTACCCGGAGCCGGGAAGAGCACCGCGCTGAAGAAACTGTTCGGCGCCACGGCCGAAGGGGTCGAGCCACCGGTGAGTCCGGATGGGGCCGTGGTGCTGGACTCGCAGCATTCCCGGAATTCGTGGCATCGGCGGTTGGGCGGAGTGCCCTACCCCCTGTGGCTGCCGATCGTGCACGCCACCCACTACGCACGGATTCGCAAAGCCCTACAGGCAGCGCCCGGACCGGTGGTGATCCACGACTGCGGCACTCGGCAGTGGGTGCGACGACTGGTCTCCGCATGGGCCGCCGAGTCGGGGCGAACACTGCATCTGATCATGATCGACGCCCCCGCCGAAGCAGCGCTCGCGGGACAAGTGTCACGGGGCCGCGAAGTCGGCCGCCTCAGCTTCCGATGGCACGTCGCACGCTGGCAGCGACTGGTCGATCTGGCGACGGCAGGCGTCATGCCCCGACCGGCGCCCGATTCGGTGGTGCTCCTGGATCGCGCGAATGTGCTCGGGTTGCAGGAGATTTCGTTCGTCGGGTGACAAACGCCGGTCCGCCCGGTCACCAGCCGGTGCGGTTGCCAGCCGGTCCGCTCACCAGCCGGTCCGATCGCCAGCCGGTGCGGTTGCCAGCCGGTGCGGTTGCCAGCCGGTCCGCTCACCAGCCGGTGCGGTCGCCAGCCGGTGCGGTCGCCAGCCGGCCCGCTCACCGGCCGGTCCGGGGCACCAGCCCGTCGGGTCCCCAGCCCGTGTGCTTGTGTGTTTGTCCGCCGCAGGCGAACTGTCAATGAACGGCAGGGATGACAGTTGGTGCACTCGCTGTGTGGGTTCGGGGCCGTCTCGATTTTGGACTGAGTGGAGCGTGCGTCGGAGCGGGGGAGCGAAGCGGAGGAGCTCCGGCGTGCGCGGAGGGAGGGAAAAATCGAGACCTCCAGGCCCCGAACCCCGCCGGAGCGAAGCGGAGGCAAATTAAACACAGCCACGAGCGTCCCTGATCAGACCCGCCCCCCAACTCAGGGAACCAACACCTCGAGCGCCCGTGCATGCGCGCGAAATACCGCCGGCAACGTCCCCGCCGGATCCCCGTCCGCCGTAGCCGGCGCCCCCGGCGCAGCCAACTCGATCCTCGACGCCCGGTACTGCACCGTCGCCGGATGCTCGATCCGCTTCCCCGATGACAGCGCAGGCAGCAACCGCAGCATCTCCAGCCGCGACATCGCCCCCACAACCGTCAAATCCAACATCCCGTCATCGATAACCGCATCCGGCGTAATCAGCATCCCCCCGCCATAAGTCCGGGTATTCCCGACCGCGACCATGACCGCGGGCACCTCGATCACCGTCCCGTCCGGGTGATCCGGCGACCCGTGCAGCTCGATCCGATACGGCACCGCCAGCTTCCCCATCAGCTCGATGAGCGCGGCCACGGTATACCGCATCGGCCCCTTCGGCCAGCTCAATCTATTGGCGCGCAAGGTGACCCGAGCGTCCAGTCCGGTCCCGGTCACCGTCGCGAACCACATCGGAGCCCTCGCCCCCTCGGTTTCGACGGTCCCGAGATCGATGGTGCGGGTCTTGCCGCCCAGCACGACCTCGACGGCCGCGGCGGTGTCCTCCGGGACGCCGACCTCGCGCGCGAGGTCATTGCCGGTACCGCCGGGCACCAATCCCAGCGGAGTATCGGTACCGACGAGAGCCTGCAAGGCCACGCAGGTCAAACCGTCGCCGCCCGCGGAGACCACCGCGTCGGGCCGCCCATCCGGGTCCGCGAGCACGGCGCGCAGCAATTCTTCGGTGTGCGCCGCCGAGCCGCCGCGGATCTCGGTCACCTGCACACCGCGGTCGGTGAACAGATTGGCGGCGGCAATACCGACCTGTTCGCCTTTGCCCTGCCCGGAATGCGGGTTGGTCACCAGGGCGATGGAACGAATCGTTTTCACGGGATCAGCTTCCCCGGGTTGAGGATTCCGGTGGGGTCGACGGCCTGTTTCACCGCGCGCAGCACCCGAACGCCCAGATCGCCGATCTCCTCGGTCATCCACGGCCGGTGGTCGGCGCCGACGGCGTGATGGTGGGTGATGGTCCCGCCCGCGGCGACAATGGCGTCACCGGCGGCGCGCTTGGCCTGCGCCCACTGCGCCAGCGCATCGTCGGCCTGCTTGGCGACGACCGTGAAGTACAGCGAAGCCCCGGTCGCATAGGTGTGCGAGATATGGCACATGACCAGCGCGGGCGTGCCCTGCGCGGTGAGCGAATCCGTCAGGGCGGCGGTGACTTTCGCCTTCAGGTTGGCGAGATTCGACCAGCTCGTGGCGGTTTCCAGGGTTTCGCAGAGGATCCCGACGTCCAGCAGCGAATCACGCAGGTACGGCGCGGAGAAGCGGCCGTGCTCCCATTCCCGGGCGGGAGTCTCGCCGAGCGCGGTGCCACCGGCGGCCGCGAGCAGGGCATGGGCTTCCGCGCTGCGAGCGACCACATGCGCTTCGGTGCCTTCGTATGTCGTGACGGCGAGGCATCCGCCGACGGTCGCGCCGCCGATATCCCCGGCGCGGGCCAGGTTGAGACCGGTCTCGGCCTCATCGGACAGCCGCATGACGGTCGGCGCGGCCCCAGCCTGGATCACGGTGCGCAGCGCCGCCGCACCGGTGGCGAAATCGGGGAACGACCACGCTTGGTAGGCAGTGGTTTCCGGCACGGGGTGCACGCGCAGCGTGACCTCGGTGATGATGCCGAGGGTGCCCTCCGAGCCGGAGAAGAGTTCCCGCAGATCGGGTCCGGCCGCCGAGGCGGGCGCGCGGCCGAGGTCGAGAGTGCCGCTGGGCGTGGCGATTCGGAGCCGCTGGATCATATCGTCGAACCGGCCGTAGCCCGCCGAGGCCTGTCCGGAGGACCGCGTGGCGGCGAAGCCGCCGATGGTGGCGTACTCGAAGCTCTGCGGGAAGTGCCCGAGCGAAAGTCCGTGCTTACCAAGCAGTTCCTCGGCCTGCGGGCCGGTGAGGCCCGCGCCGAGGGTGGCGGTGCCGCTGATCGGGTCGACCTCGGTCACGGCGTCCAGGCGGCGCAGGTCCAGGGCGATGACAGCGCCGAAAGCGCCTCGGGCCGGGTCCAATCCGCCGACGACGCTGGTGCCGCCGCCGAACGGGACCACGGCGATGCCGCTGGCCGCGCAGTGGTCCAGCAGGGCAAGCACTTCCGCGTGATCGGCGGGGAAGACGACGGCATCGGGCGCGTCCTGCGGCCCATCGGCCCGGCGGCGCAAGAGATCCGGGGTGGACTTGCCGCCGGCGTGACGCAGCCGATCGCGGTGGCCGGCCGACACGTTCTCCGTGCCGACCACCGCGACGAGCCCGGCGTGCTGTTCCGGCGAGAGCGCCGAATCACGCAGCGGCACGTCGCCCTCATCGCGACGGGTCACCGGATCACCGGACACTCCGAATACCTGCGCGAGCAGTCCCCGAATCTGCGCCGGCAGCGGTTTGTGTCCGGACGGGGAGCCCCAGGCGTCCCACACCATACTCGGGCGATCTTGCGGCTCGCCCGGGTTTTCCGTCGATGCGGAGGCTGCTCGTGTGTCGACCATGCGTTACAGTCTGACATAGAATGTCAAGCAGTAACGATCCCGACCCGGAAAGAACCTCTAGCCTCTCCATGGTGGCATCCATGACATCGACCGAACCGTCCTCCGCCGTCGATCGGGCGATCCTCGACGCGGCCCGGGCCTGCGTGGCCGAATTCGGCGTCCGGCGCACCACCCTCACCGAGGTGGCCAAGCGCGCGGGCGTGAGCCGGCCGACCGTGTACCGGCGCTGGCCGGACACCGGATCACTGGTGGCGGATCTGCTGGTGCGCGAACTGCGCGAGATCATCGCGGCGGCGGTGCCCGCCAGCGGGACCGCCCGTGCGCGCCTGGTGGCGTCGATTGTCGGCGGCGGCGGCATGATGCGGCGGAACCCGCTGTTCGCCAAGATCTTCCGCACCGACGCCGAGGTCATGCTGACCTACGTGTTCGAACGGCTGGGCCGCAATCAGCGGGCGCTGATCGAGCTGTTCGCCGACGGCATTCGAGAAGGCCAGCGGGACGGGTCGATTCGCGCGGGGGATCCCGAGCGCCTGGCCACCATGCTGCTGCTCATGGCGCAGTCGGCGGTGCAGTCGGCGGGAACCGTTGCCGCACTGCTCGACTCCGATCAGCTCGACACCGAGCTCGGTTACGCGCTCGACCGCTATCTGGCGCCGCAGTAGGCGCCGACGGCCCGCTCGCGGGCATCTCCATCCACGCCGTATCCGCACCGAAATCCGCATCGAAAGGTCCCGCTATGACCGGCAATTCGGCCCAGGCCAGTTCGGCGCTCAATGCCGCCCGGCGGCACCGCGAGCTGCAGGCGCTCGGCGATGGCGGGACCATCGACCTGCTGGTCATCGGCGGCGGCATCACCGGCGCCGGCGTGGCCCTGGACGCCGCCGCGCGCGGGCTGCGCACCGTGCTGGTGGAGAAGCAGGATCTGGCCTTCGGGACCAGCCGGTGGAGTTCCAAGCTGGTGCACGGCGGGCTGCGGTATCTGGCCAGCGGCGGGGTGGGGATCGCGCACGAGAGCGCGGTGGAACGCGACATCCTGCTGACCCGCACCGCGCCGCACCTGACCCGGGCCCTGCCGCAGGTGGTGCCGCTGCTGCCGAATATCGGGGCGGCACAGAAGGCGCTGGTGCGCATCGGCTTCGCGGCCGGTGACGTGCTGCGGCGCACGGCGGGAACCTCGGCCGCGGTGCTGCCGCGGTCACGACGGATCGCGGCGGCCGAGGCGCTGCGGTTCGCGCCGACGGTGAAGCGGGCGGGATTGCGCGGCGGGCTCATCGCCTGGGACGGGCAGCTGGTGGACGACGCCCGGCTGGTCGTGGCCATCGCGCGCACGGCGGCGCTGGAAGGGGCGTCCATCCTCACCCGGGTCGAGGCGACCGAGGTCAGCGGGACCGCGGCGACGCTGCGGGATCGGCTGACCGGCGAAACCCTCACCGTCACCGCCCGTTCCGTGGTCAATGCCACCGGCGTCTGGGCCGATCAGGTCGATCCGAGCATCGAACTGCGCCCCTCGCGCGGCACCCACCTGGTGTTCGACGCCGCCGCGTTCGGCGGCCTGTCGGCCTCGCTGACCGTACCGATTCCCGGCAGCACCAGCCGTTTCGTCTTCGCTTTCCCGGCCGCGCACAATCGCGTCTACCTGGGCCTGACCGATGAGGAAGCCCCCGGCCCGGTGCCGGACGTGCCGCACGCCACCGAATCCGAGATCGACTTCCTGCTCGACACCGTCAATACGGTGCTGCGGGAACCCCTGACCCGCAAAGACATTCGCGGCACCTTCGCCGGCCTGCGCCCCCTGTTGCGCACCGGCGGCGACAGCACCGCCGACATCTCCCGCGAGCACGCCATTCTCACCTCCCCCAGCGGCGTGATCACGGTGGTCGGCGGCAAACTCACCACCTACCGCAAAATGGCCGAGGACGCCGTAGACGCCGCGGTCACCCACGCCGCCCTGCCCGCCGCCCCCTGCCGAACCCGCGACCTCCCGCTGGTCGGCGCCGTCTCGGGCGCCTTCCGCGACGGCATCGCCGCCCCCACCCGCCTGGTCGAACGCTACGGCAGCGAGGCCGCCGCCGTCCTCGAACTCACCCGTCGCCACCCGTTCATGGCCGCCCCCGTGGCCCCCGATCTCGACGTGATCGGCGCCGAATTCGCCTTCGCCACCACCCACGAAGGCGCCCTCGACAGCGCCGACATCCTCGACCGCCGCACCCGCCTCGGCCTGGTAGCCGCCGACCGCGCCGCCGCCGCCCCCGCCGCCGAAGCCGCCTTCGAACCGGCCTGAAGCACACACGGCCGCTCGACCCGAGTCGGCCGGAATCCGCCGGACCGGTGCGGATCCTGGCGGCGAAGACGCCGGGGATGACGGGTTGCCAACGCCCGGGATGGCGGCGGCACCTGCGCGGAGCCGTGAGCGGTCAGCCGCCGAAGACGTTGCAGCCGGAGCCGGCGTTGACGCCCTGGCCTACGTGGACGTCCACGTAGGGGAAGACGTCCTCGCCGGGGCCGCTGTGCTGGACGACCTGGAGGCGGTGGGCGCCCTGGGTCTGGGGTGACCAGCGCACCTCGGCGATGCGGCCGGAGGGGCGCGCCCAGGCGAAGGGAATTCCATTGTCGTAGAACACGACCGGGGTTGTCGGGTCGTCCACGTAACCGTTCACCATGTAGGTGCAGCCGGTGCCGTAGTTGGTGGCGGATCCGAAGCTGATGCCCGGATCCACGCCGACCTGGGTGGCCGTGGCGCCGGCCGGTGCGCACAGCAGGACGGCGGAGGCGGCGAGAGTGGTGGTCGCGGCGGTCAAGAGCACGCCGCGGGGAGTGGCGGCGCGCCGGTTCCTGTCGATCGTGCCCATAGATTCGGTTCCTCATCGGTTTGCCGGAGCCCGGTGCACCGGCACGATCTCTCGATCCTCGCGTTCGCGCCGCCGCCGCGCGGCATATTGGTCAAGTTGGCGAAACGTGTCGCACCGAACGGCCGCGGCCTGCGCCGCGTATGTCCCGGGTAGCGCACCGGCCGCGATGCCGGATGCATTCCGAGCACGACCGGGGCATATTCGGTGGGGTGATCGGATGCTCGCCGCCGCGGAGCGGCGGCCGGTCGATACCGGTCACTATGTTCGGCAGCCGCTGCCGGGGGCGGGCTGTGGGACTTATGCTGACTGCGATGTTGTGAGCGCCCGGCTGAGGAGGCGCGGAATGGGGCGGATTCCTACCACGGTGGGGTTGGCGCGCGGGGACGGGCTGGTCGCGCGATTCGGCAATGTGGTGATCTTCCTGGCCGGTGAAAGTCCTTCCACCGAAAGGGTTCTCGGCGCGGCGGAAACCGCCTCCAGCGCCGGCGACCCGGGCGTGGCCATTGCCCAGCGCCTGGCCGCCACCGTCTTCACCAGCGGTTCCGCCCACCCGCCCGCCTTCGGCGTGGTGGCCCCCACCTCCGGCGGCATCCTGATCCTGCTCCGCGGCCCGGTCCGCGCCATAGTCGACGGCCCCGAAGGCACCCGCCACCTATCCGGCGTCCGCGCCATGACCTGGGCCGACGAAATCCTCCGAGATCCGGTGCGCCGCCTCACGATCGCCGCCGACGCCCGCACCACCTCCGAAATCCCGCACACCGACCTCCGCGCCGGCGTAGCCGCCGCCGGCGGCTTCATCCTGCACGCCCCGCCCACCGGCGTCACCCCCCACTCCCGCACCACCAGCAGCGCCCTCCCCAAACCCACACCCCCGCCCACAGACCCCGCAGTCTCCACCCCCGACCAGACCCGCCGCGCCCCCCTCCCCACCCCCTCCCACACCCGCTTCGCCGCCGGCGAAACCCCCGCCCGCCACACCCCACCCACCTCCGCCGCCCCCGAATCCCCACCCGAACCCCCCGTCACCCGCCCCCAAACCCGCGCCCCCGAACCACTTGCGCCCCAACCGAAAACGGCCCCGAGCACCGCGCCCGCCGCCCGCCCGCAGACCACAGCCGAGCCCCCGTCCGCCCGCCCAAAAACCCCACCGGCCGGTTGGTCAGCTGCCCCACCAGAACCCCCGGCGGCAGGTCCTGCATCAGGCCGCCCGGTGACTCCGGCAGCCGGATGGCCGGCCACCGGTCCGGAAACCATCGCAGCCGGACCAGGAGCATCCGCCCACTCGAAACCCAGTACCGCCGCTCCAGCGGCGTCCCGCCGCGCAACCTCCCCCGAGCCGGCGGAGACACAGGCCACGACCGCCGCCGACGCAAAAGCCTTGGAGTCCACAACCGCCCAGCCATTCGCTCACCGCGATCCGTCATCCGGCGACCGCCCGATCGCCGGATCGGCCGCGGGCGGGCGGGGCGGCGAGCCGGCTGCCCGTTCGAGGACCGGTGCCGCCGGTTCCGCGAAGGCCCCCAGCGCAGCATCCCCCGAACCGGCGGAAACACAGGCCATGACCGCCGCCGACCAGAAAAACTACGGGAGCCCCGCCGCCTCGCCATCCGTCCACCGCGATCCACCGTCCGGCGGCCACCCGATCGCCGGATCGGCAGCGGGTCACAAGGCAGCCTCATCGAGTGAACAGGCCGCCGCCCGGGGTGCGGCCGCCGTGGCGCGGGGTGGCGAGTCGGCCGCCCGTTCAGGGACCGGCGCTGCCGTGGAGGCGGGCCGCCGGGCTTCGTCCGATGTGCCGGTCGAGACGCAGGCCATGACAGCGGCGGACGCCCAGGCATTGGAGGCGGGGGCCGCGTCGCCACCCGCACGGCGCATTCCATGGTCCGCGGGCGATCCGGTCGCCTCCCCGGCCGGGAGTTCGTCCGCCGAACCGGACGTCACCCGGGTTGCTGCGACCGAGGATCCGGCGGACCAGCACAAGGCTGTCCGCCCGCAGGACCCGCAGGCCGAGGTGCCGACCGTCACCCGCGGGCCCGGGCAGCAGCCGCCGACAGCGCCCGCACCGAAATCCGACCCGCAGGCGGTCGTGCCCACGATCGACCGCGCGACCGGTGCGCCGAAGGATCGAGCGGCGCCGGTCTTGTCGGATCCGCCGCCCTACCCGGCGCTCGGCAACCGGTCGGGGAAACCTCCGCGCGAGGCCACCACCGAGACGCGGATGCCCGGGCCGGTGCCGAGTTGGCCGGGCGAGCATGCTCTGCAGCGTCGAAACTCCCCTGCCGCACGGGATTCCGAGCCGGGCAGCCCACACCGGGATATCGGCCGGGGCCCGGATCCAGTGAGCACGCGTGCGACCGAACCGGCGGCGGGAAGGCCGCGCGGCGGTGTACTGGGTGAGGGCTGGGGCGAGCCGCACCCGGCCGGCGGGTCGGGGCCGGGAAGCGGTATGAGCGCAGGCCATGGCGCTGCCGAGGCAGGTAGTGCACGCGGGGACATCGGTCGAGCTCAGGATTCGCAGGGTTCCCGCGCGAACGCGCCCGCGGCGGGAGGGCACGGCGGCAAGGTGTCGGGTGGGGGTCGTGGCGAGTCGGAGGCGGCCGGATCGCCGGAGGCCGGGCCGCGAAGCAGCATGAGTGCAGATAGTGGCGCTTCCGAGCCAAGTAGTGCACGCGGGGAGGTCGGTCCGGCTCGAGATCCGCTGGATATGGGCGCGACCGAACCGGCGGCGGGAAGGCCGCGCGGCAATGTCTCGAGTGGAGTTCTTGGCAAGTCGGAGGCGGCCGGAGCGCCGGAGGCCAGGCCGCAGGGCGGCGCGCATGCGGGCGGAGGGCTTTCCGATTCGGATGCGGCCCGGGCGCAGGCGACCACGCGGATGGACAATGCGGAGCCGGCTGTGCCCGGGGCGGATGCGCCGCATTCCTTCGGATGGCGGCCGAAATTCTCGAAATCCAATGCGGGTGAAGGCAAGCCCGGCGGGCGCGAGGGCAGGCCGGATCCGGAATCGCAGCCGCCGACGGCCGAGTTCGATGCGGAGGCGGCGGCGTTCGAGGATGTGGCTTCGGGGCAGCAGGCCGCGGATGGGCGGCCGGGAGCCGCGCAGACTGTGATGCCGGGGGCGTTGACCACGTCGGATGGGTCGGTGTACCCGCTGGATCGACCGTATGTGGTGGGGCGGGATCCGATGATCGATGAGGGGGTACGGCGGGCGCAGGCGGCACCGATCGTGATTCCGCGGAATCGGCATGTGTCGCGGGTGCACGCGTATGTGTACGTCGAGGGCGGGGTGGTGTTCGTGCGGGATGCGGCGACTCCGGGCGGGACGTTCGTGGCGGCTCCGGGAGCGGCGGACTGGATTCGGGTGGGGCAGCGGCCGATCGAGTTGAAGCCCGGGTGGAGCGTGCGCATCGGCCAGCGCATCCTCACGTACCGGGCAGACCCGGGTAGGCGATATTTGGACGGGTGATCACCGGGAACTGGTGGCGGCATTTCGCGAGTAGCGGCCGCCACCAGTTCCCGGTCGATGATGTTTCGGATCAGGTGCGCACGCGGTCGCGGTGCAGGCGGACGTAGCGGTAGCGTTTGCCGATGCGGCGGCAGCCGGTGGCGAAGGTCAGGCCGGCGGCGGCGCCCAGTGCGGCGCAGGCGATTACGGCCGTGACGGTCGGTTCGTGACCGAGCAGGATCCAGGAGGCGCCGACGGCCACCACGCCCAGCAGGGCCGCGCTGATGGTCAGGCCGATGGTGGCGGCGAAGCGGGCGCTGCCGCGGCGGAGGGCGCGGGCATTGGATTCGGTGTAGGCGGTGGCGAAGAGCAGGAGCAGGGCCAGGGCGATGGCGGTGACCGTGGTGGTGGCGCGCTGGGTGGTGCGGAGATCGAATTCGTAGGTGGCGGTGGTGGTTCCGCCACGGGCGAGGGTCAGTTCTCCGGTGAGGTCGCCGGCCAGGACGTACTGGTTCACCGGGGCGGGTAGTTCGGCGGTGGCGGGATTGCCGGGCTGCAAGGGCGTGGCCGCGCCGCCGAGGCCCGCGCCCAGCACATTCAGGCCGAGTTTCGCCGAATCGGCGTCGGCGCCGGTGATCTCGATCGGCACCGGCTCGGACAGATCGAGATCGATTGCGCTCACCGCCGGATCGACGCCCGCGATGCGAACCACGCCGGCGGGCGGCGTATTCGGCTCCGCCGCGGCGCCCACGCCGAGCACGGCCGCTCCGCCCGCGACCACCGTGAGCACCGCCGCGGCCAGGAACGGCAGGCGCGGCGACGGCAGGGTGACCACCCGCTGGATCGGCACCAGATCACCGCGATCGACATCGACCAGTCGAACACCGTTGTGCTGCAAGGGTTGCAATGGTCGCACGCGCACGCCCGGTGCGGCGCGGAAACCCGCCCCCTGCTGCCCGCGAGCACCGGCGAAGGGATCCGAAACGCGATAACCACCCGGAGGAGTGCCCGGCGGCACCCGGTATCCGCCCGGGGCCCCCGGGCGGCCGGACGGTCCATTCGGCCTGTCCCCGCCGAGGGGCGCTGCGGGTCGCAGGTAGTCCGGGCGGGCGGGCTGGGGTCGCATCGTCGTCCCCTGATGCGCCGCTGGTTGATTCGGGCGCGCGGAACCCGATCGCCGCTCGGCCTCCCGGGCAGGATAGGGCGCGGCCGGGTTGGGTCCCGATGCCGGTGCGCGGCCCGCTACAGGTGGCGACGGCAGGTTCGGATCGGATGCGGTGCCCGGTACCGGGTTTCGGTTCGGATCGGGCGCGGCACCGGGCGGCGGAGTCAGGTTGGGACCGGTCGAGGCGCCCGGTGGCGGGGTCGGGGTCGCACCGGGCGTGGCGCTCGGTGGCGGAGTCCGGGTCGATCCGGACGCGGTGCCCGGTGGCGGGGTCGGGGTCGATCCGGACGCGGTGCCCGGAGGCGGAGTCCGGGTCGCACCGGACGCGGTGCCCGGAGGCGGAGTCAGGGTCGATCCGGACGCGGCGACCTGTGGCTGGGTGTGGGCTGGACCGTATGCCGGGCCCGGTGCCGGGGTCAGGTTCGGGTCCGATGCGTCGGCGGGGTGGGCGATCGAGGATGGGGCGGTGGTGCCGTAGGGGTCGGGCAGCGGGCGCGGGGTGTGGGGTGGGCGCGGCATCGGCCTGGGGGTCATGACCGAGCGGGTGGCGCCCGTGGCGGCGGCGACAATGGTGTCCGCGCCGATCACCGGGATGCCGATGGGCGTGAGCCAGTGCGCGCCCCAGCAGGAGACGGCGGGTTCGCCGAGGGCGATGCCGAAGGATTCGGCGGATTCGTAACGGTTGGCCGGATCGGAGGCGAGGCCGTGCATGACGACGTCGGCAATGGGTTCGGGAACGGTGGGCGCGACCTCGCCGAGTGGCACGGGTTCGCCGTAGGCGTGCGCGAACAGCACCGCGAGGGCATCGGCGCCGGGCGGGAAGGGCAGCGTGCCGGAGAGCAGCTGGTAGAGCATGGTCGCCAGCGCGTAGACGTCCGTGGAGGGCGAAAGCTGCTGGCCGCGAACCTGTTCCGGGGCGATGTAGGACGGGGTGCCGATGATCTCGCCGGCCCGGGTCACCAGCGTCTCGTCACCGCCGACGATCTTGGCGATGCCGAAGTCGGTGAGCTTGAGCGTCCCATTGGCCGCGAACATGAGGTTCGACGGCTTCACATCGCGATGCAGGACGCCGTGCCGGTGCGCCGCGTCCAGCCCGGCCGCACAGGACAAGGCCACCGCGACCGCCGCCATGGCCTCGAATCCCGCTGTGATGAAACGGTTCTCGACCGTCCCGCCGGGCAGGTACTCCAGGACCAGCAGGCACAGATCCTCGTGCTCGATGTAGTCGTACACCGGCACCACATGCGGGTGGTCGAGGGCGGCCATTACCCGCGCCTCGTCCACGAAGCGCCGCCGCACCTGCATATCGTCGGCGAACTGCGGCGGAATCTGCTTGATGGCGACCCGGCGGTGCAGCCCGCGATGCGTGCCGGCCAGCACCACCCCGCATCCGCCGCGCCCGACCTGCCCGTCGATGTCGTATCCGGGCAGCGCGGCGCGCACCCGCCCGATATCGGCGCTGTTGAGATCCTTCACGCTCATCCGACCGCGCCTCCGGGCCGGAGCCGGTGCGTCCCGCCGGGCCCGGTGCGAATGGTCGGCTCCTCCGCCGGATCACCGGTTGGCCTGTGCGCCTGCGGATCCCGCCCGATGGTCACATCGTCGGGGCCACCGACGGCCGGGCCGAGAACCTTCGAGGCCGGACGGCCGCCCGGATAGGGCGGCGGTCCGCCGCCAGGCGCCGCAGCCGGACCGGATCCGCCACCATACTCCGCAGCCGGACCGGGGCCGCTGCCGTGCGCCGCAGCCGGACCGGATCCGCCACCATGCGCCGTGGCCGGATCGGGTGCACCTGCCGGATAGCCGGGGCCGAGCTTGCGCGTCGCGCCCAGATCGGGCGCGCCGCCGACCGGATACCCGTGCGCACCCATATTGAGGGCGACGGTGAGGTCGTCCGCCCCGCCCGCCGGATAGCCTTGGGCGTCGAGTTCGCGGGCGACCGCGAGCTCTTCGGCGTCCAGGCCGAGGTCGTCCTCGTCGCGCGGGGTGGGCGAGAGGTAACCGGCCAGGAAGAACACCGTGGCGGTGACGCCGGCGAGGGCGAGCCACAGCCCGGTTCCGGGCACCCACCAGCGGACGACCGAGGCGGTGAAGCCGACCATGAGCCCGATCCCGATACCGGGCGCCAGCAGGCGCAGCCCCCGCTGCCAGCGGTTGGCGGCGAGCCGGTGTCGCGCCACGGTCAGGGCGGCGTCGGTGATGGCCAGGGCGGTGAGCACGGCCAGGATGATCCCGAACAGCCCGTACACCGACACGAGTGAACCGCGCACGTCGATGACGGTGCCCACGCTGGTGATCGGATCCCCGCTAGCGCCGATGAGCGTCAGATCGGAGCCGATCAGCCCGGTGGCCTGTCCGCCCAGACCGGCCGGATCGAGCCGATAGGTGAGCTTCTCGGTCTTGCCCGCGGCGACGGTCAATTCGACCGAGGTCGAGTAGGAGAAGAAGTTCAGCCCGAGCACATGCCCGGCGAGGTCCACCCGCCGGATGGTCACCGGGCTCGCGGACCCATTGGTGATCTCCACCGTGACCTCGGTGACCTTGGCGGGATCCAGCCGCACCGGGTTCTGCGCATTCGCTCCGGCAATGGCGCGGCCGTCCATGGTGGCGGTCGCGCTCACCGAGCCCTCGGCCGCGGCGGGACCGGATCCGAACAGCGTTGCCGCACCGAACAAGCCGAGCGCGGCGAGGATCACGAGGACTGCATTCCGGAGCGGGCGAAGGTGGCGGCTGATCATCGGGGCCTCCGGGCGGGCAGGTGGGATACCAGGCGGTGGCCGTAGAACCAGCCGCCGATGAGCACGAAGAACAGCAGCACCGTCGCGGTCGCCGCGCCGCCGCCGACCCGGCTGACGAGGACGACATCCAGGTCCGCGGCGAGTTTCACACCGCATTCGGCGGTCACCTTGTGATGCCCGATCTCGGTGGACCCGGTCGGCAGCGTCGCGCCGAAGACGCCGTCGGAGCCGGCGCGGGTGTCGGCGACCTTGGCGTCGCCGATCGAAAGTCGCACCTGCGCACCGGGATCACAGCCGCGGCCGGTCGCGGTGACCTCGGTTCCCGGTGTCGCGGCGGGCGGATCGAGCTCGAGACCGGTTGTCACCGCGGGATTCGGGAAGACGTCGTTGCTGCCCGGATTCGGGGGCTCCCCCTCGGGCCGGCCGGTATCCGGATCCGGTTGCGCCGGTTGGACGCCGGGATTCGTGATGTCCCCCGGGTTTCCGGAACCTGGATTCGTTCCGGGATTCGTGCCCGGATTCGTCCCGGGATTCGTTCCACCGTCGGTGCACTGCCCGTTCGCAGGCTTCACGCTGCCGTCCGGGCACTTTTCCGGCGCGACCGGGCACTGCCCGCCCGAGGGCTTGTCACTCCCGTCCGGGCACTTCTCCGGAACCGTCGGGCACTGCCCGTTCGCGGGCTTCACGCTGCCGTCCGAGCAGTACTCGATCGGCTTGGGGCACTGACCATTCGACGGCTTCACACTGCCATCGGAGCAGTACTCGATCGGCTTGGGGCACTCACCGTTCGACGGCTTCACACTCCCATCCGGGCAGTACTCGATCGGCTTCGGACACTGCCCGTGTGACGGCTTCAGGCTTCCGTCCCAGCAGTACTCGGGTGTGGTTCCGCCGCAGGACGGCTGGCCCCAGTCACCGCATTGCGGCGTCGAGCCATTGCCCC
The DNA here is from genome assembly GCF_054655275.1 of Nocardia sp. IFM 10818. Lineage (NCBI taxonomy): Bacteria > Bacillati > Actinomycetota > Actinomycetes > Mycobacteriales > Nocardiaceae > Nocardia > Nocardia sp. IFM 10818. The sequence continues at coordinate 2,087,819 of NZ_BAAHJH010000001.1, read as the reverse complement.
CGCCATTGCCCTCCGGGATCTGTTCCTCCGGGGTCCCGCAGGAGGTTCCGCACGGCTGCTGCTGGGGTTGCTGGCCGGGGCCGTCCGAGGTGCCGGAGCCGTCCGGGTACGGGTTCGAATCACAGCCGCCGCCACTGCAGTCCCCGCCGGTGGTTCCGGGAGAGGTGCCGCCGTCCTGGGTTCCACCGTCATAGGTTCCGCCGCCGGTATCGGGTTGCACCGGGACCGGGGTGAGCGGGGCACTGGTCGCGACCGGTGAAACCCCCTTGGCGGGCGGCAGATTCGCCGGTAGCTCGGCGTGCGCCGGCTCATCGGGACTGGTGAACGCTAGCGCCGGTAGGGTGCTCGCGGTGTACGCCGCACCGAGGGCCGCGGGCGCCGCCAGGGCGAGCAGGGCGGCGAGGAGCGCGAAAATCCTGGCGGTGCGGTTCGAATACCGCTCGCCGCGTATCGGTTTCGCCTGCCGGTGGGAAGTCCCGGCACGCCGACCGTATCGTGCACGTGTCATCATCCGGCGTGACCTCGCTCGTTCGATGGTAAGGCCGGGAACCCCCGCTGCGGAGACTTCTCACCCAGCCTTTACCTGCTGGACGCCAACCGCATTGGCCCCCCGGGCCGATGGGGCGACTGTGCGAAACCGTCGCCTCGTATATCGCGCGCGCGGGGCGCGATGTTCATGCGTTCGAGAAAAGCCGAACGCCGCGGAATACCATCCAGGGGACCGACTGAGACAGACTCGCCACCGAGAGGACAATGGTCGTCATGCACCGTGCCGCGCCGAAAGCCGATATCGATGAGTCAGCCCTGACGGTCTCCGCCCCGAAGACCGAGGCCGCGGGCGTCAAGGCGGTCACCGTGGCCCTGGAGCGGGCAGTGGAGGAGATGGGCGTGGTGCGCACCGCGCGCACGCTGGCCCGGGTCAATCAGCGGCACGGTTTCGACTGCCCGGGCTGCGCCTGGCCGGAACCGACCGGTATGCGCAGGCCCGCCGAGTTCTGCGAGAACGGCGCGAAGGCCGTCGCCGAGGAAGCCACGCTGCGCACGGTCACGCCGGAGTTCTTCGCCGCGCACTCCCTCGACGAGCTGGCCGGGAAGTCCGGATACTGGCTCGGCCAGCAGGGCCGCATCACCCATCCGATGGTGCTGCGCCCCGGCGCGGACCACTACTCCCCCATCGACTGGGCCGACGCCTACCGCCTCATCGCCGACACCCTGCGCGGGCTGAGCACTCCCGACGAGGCCGTCTTCTACACCTCCGGCCGCACCGCCAACGAGACGGCGTTCCTCTACCAGCTGCTGGTGCGCTCCTTCGGCACCAATAATCTGCCGGACTGCTCGAATATGTGCCACGAGTCCTCCGGCACCGCGCTGATCGGCTCCATCGGCATCGGCAAGGGTTCGGTGACGATCGACGATTTCAAGAAGGCGGATCTGATCATCGTGGCCGGGCAGAATCCGGGCACCAACCATCCGCGCATGCTGTCCGCGCTGGGCGAGGCAAAGGCGCACGGCGCCAAGGTGATCGCGGTGAACCCGCTGCCGGAGACCGGGCTGATCGGGTTCAAGGACCCGCAGACGGTCAAGGGTTTCACCGGCGGCATCACCATTGCCGACGACTTCCTGCAGATCCGCCTCGGCGGCGATATGGCGCTGTTCCAGGGCCTGGCCAAGCTGCTGTTCGAGGCCGAGGACCGCAACCCCGGCACGGTCGTCGACCGCGTCTTCGTCGACGCGCACACCGCCGGCTTCGACGAGTACGAAAAGCACATGCGCGCAGTCGATCTCGGCGTGGTCGAGGCGGCGACCGGTCTGACCCGCGAGGAGCTGGACCGCACCGCCCGTCTGCTCGCCGAATCGAACAGCATCATCATCTGCTGGGCCATGGGTCTCACCCAGCAGCTGCACGGCGTGGCCACCATCGAGGAGGCCACCAATCTGCTGCTCCTGCGCGGCATGATCGGCAAACCCGGCGCGGGCGTGTGCCCGGTGCGCGGCCACTCCAATGTGCAGGGCGACCGCACCATGGGCATCTGGGAGAAGATGCCGGAGACCTTCCTGGCGGCGCTGGACGACGAGTTCGGCATCACGAGTCCGCGCGAACACGGCTGGGACACCGTGAATGCCATTCGCGCCATGCGTGACGGCCGCGCCAAGGTCTTCGTCGGCATGGGCGGCAATTTCGCCGCCGCCACCCCCGATACCGAGGTGACCGAGGCGGCGCTGCGCCGTTGCGAGCTCACCGTGCACGTCTCCACCAAGCTCAATCGCAGCCATGTGGTGCACGGCCGGACCGCGCTCATCCTGCCGACTCTGGGCCGCACCGACGAGGACGTGCAGGACGGTGTGCGCCAACAGGTTTCGGTCGAGGACTCGATGTCGATGGTGCATCTGTCGACCGGGCGGCTGAAGCCGGTCAGCGAGCATCTGCGCAGCGAGGTCGCCATTGTGTGCGAGCTGGCGGGCGAGCTCTTCGGTCCCGGCCATCCGGTGCCCTGGGCGGATTTCCGGCGTGACTACGACAAGATCCGCGACGCCATCGCCAATGTGGTTCCCGGCTGCGCCGGATACAACGACAAGGTGCGCGGGCGCAATGGCTTCGAACTGCCGCACCCGCCCCGTGACGCCCGTGAATTCCGCACTGCCAGTGGGAAGGCCAACTTCGCGGTCAACGAGCTGCACTGGCTGCCGGTTCCGGAGGGCCGGCTCATTCTGCAGACCCTGCGCAGCCACGATCAGTACAACACCACCATCTACGGCCTCGACGACCGTTACCGCGGCATACACAACGGCCGCCGTGTGGTGCTGGTCCATCCGGAGGACATCGCCGCGCTCGGTTTGGTGGAAGATGAACTGGTGGATCTGATCTCGGAGTGGACCGATGGGGTCGAGCGCCGGGTGACGGGTTTTCGTGTGGTCGCCTACTCCACCCCGCGCGGCAATGCGGCGGCGTACTATCCGGAGACCAATCCCTTGGTGCCGCTGGATCATGTTGCGCTGCGGTCGAATACGCCGGTCTCCAAGGCGGTCACCATTCGCATGGAACGGCACGTCCACACCGCATGAGCAGAGTCACCGCCCGCCGCCCCACCCTGCGCATCTCCTCCACGGGAACGGTGCGCCGGCCCGATACCCTGGCCGTCGAGGAACCCCTGGAGATCCGCACGCGCGGGGAATCCCTGGCCGTCACCATGCGTACGCCTGGTGCGGATATCGACTTGATCCACGGCTTCCTCTTCAGCGAGGGCATCATCACCGCCGCCGAGGATATTGTGACCGCGCGGTATTGCGCCGGTACCGATGAGAACGGCCAGAACACCTACAACGTGCTCGACGTCCAGCTCCGCGACCCGGTTGCGATCACTCCGCGCAACTTTCTGACCAACAGCTCCTGCGGTCTGTGCGGTAAGACTGCTCTCGACGAGGTCCGTACGCGCACTCGCTACCCGCTGCCGGCGAGCGTGCCGCTTCTCGAGGTCGATACGCTCGCCAAGCTTCCCGACGAACTCCGTTCCCGCCAGCAGGTTTTCGATGTCACGGGCGGGCTGCATGCGGCCGGGTTGTTCACTGTCGACGGTATTGCGTTGGCCGTTCGTGAGGATGTCGGTCGTCATAATGCCGTCGACAAGGTCATCGGGTGGGCACTGCGCGAGGGACGGCTGCCTGCGCATGATGTCGTCCTGATGGTCAGTGGGCGGGCGTCTTTCGAGCTGGTTCAGAAGGCGGTTATGGCGGGGATACCGGTGCTCGGGGCGGTGTCCGCGCCGAGTTCGCTGGCGGTGGACCTGGCGGCTGATTCGGGGCTCACGCTGGTTGGGTTTCTTCGGGGGGCGAGCATGAATGTGTATAGCTCGCCGGAGCGGCTGGGGCTGTGATCGGCATGGCCGCTTCGCCCCTTGACCCCCCATTTGGGGATGGTCTCACCTAGTGATGTGGGGTGTTTCGGGGTGGGCTGGGAGTTGCTACGCTGCGCGATTAGAACACGTTTCAATCTGTTGGGAGTTGTCGTGGCAGTGCAGCCTCGTGATGTGGTCGAACAGTACGTGAAGTTGGTGGCCACGGGGCCTACCGAGGAGATTGTGGCGTTGTATGCCGCCGACGCGGTGGTGGAGGATCCGATCGGTAGCGAGCTGCGGCGCGGGCACGAGAAGATCCGGGAGTTGTACGCGGCGCTGGAGAATCTGGAGCGGTCCACCGAGCTGCATACCGTGAAGGTGAACGGGAAGCATGCCGCTGTGTCGTTCACGCTGGTCACGACGTTCAATGGGCAGCGGATGACGCTGGCGCCGATCGATGTCATGGAGTTCGACGGGGACGGCAAGATCGTGCTCATGCGGGCCTACTGGGGTCCCGAGGATCTGAAGATGGAGCAGATCTAGCGCGGGTGCTTGTTACCGCCCGTCGCGCGAATTACCGTGATCACACAGCGATTCGGCGATGGGCGGAGGGCCGATGCGGATCTCGTTTCGCGGCACCGGGGACGGCATCAATGTGCGCATGCGGCTGGAGGTGAACCGCCGCCGCTGGCTCGCCCTGCTCATCATGCTGGGCATCCTGGCCGCACAGGGTTTCATCGTCGGCCTCTGGGCGGTCTTCGCCCCGCAATCCTTCTACGACGACTTCCCAGGTTTCGGCGCCCAGTGGGTGAGCCCCGACGGCCCTTACAACCACCACCTGGTCGGCGATGTCGGCGCCTTCTTCCTGGCCTTGGCCGCCATCGCGGCCTTCGCCCTCTACCACCGCGACAGCATGATCGCCCGCGCCGCCGGCCTCGGCTGGCTGGTCTTCAGCCTCCCCCATGTCGTCTACCACGTGACCCACCGCCCCGACGCCATGAGCACCGCGAGCTACACCCTCAGCCTCGTCTCGATCCTCGCCCTCGGCGCGCTCGGCGCGGCCTGCCTGCTGGTCGCACCCCGCGAACGCCATCCGGTCCCGGAACCGGCCCCGGTGAACATCCGCTTCCCCCGCCGCCGTCCCCCGGAGACGTCCCGCCGCCGCGGTCCCTCCAACCGCTGAATTCTCGCCTCCCACACCGTCGTAACAGGTGAAGCCGCCGCGCCGATTCCCGGATATCGGAGTAAAGGTTCAATGGCGAACCACGGGGGATCACCGTCGATCCCCGGCACTGGCCGCGATCGGCACCCCCGATCGTCACCAACTCCGAGAACGACAATGGACGCACGTGTGATGCGGGAAATTTCCGCCGGCCCGTCACGTCCGGCGGGGCTGTCTCGTCCAAGGAACAGCAGCACACCCTTGGATCGAAGGAGACCGCTATGGGCGTCACTCGTATTCCCGCCGTCACGCCGAAACAGGCCGGACTGCTGACGCGAATCACGTACTGGTACAGCAAGCGCCGGTTCGGGGAGGTGCCGGAGCCGTTCGCCGTGCTGGCCAATCATCCGAGGCTCATGCGTGCGGCGGGGGTGCACGAGACGCTCGTCGAGCGTGGGTCGACCAAGCTTGCGCTGCCCATTCGTGAGATCGCCGTGTATTTCGTGGCTCGGACCGTGGGCTGCTCCTGGTGTGTGGACTTCGGATCGATGCTCATGCGCTTGTCCGATCTGGATCTCGATCGGCTGCGGCATATCGACGACTACCGGACCTCCGGCCATTACAGCGAGGACGAGCGCGCGGCGATCGCCTATGCCGAAGCCATGACGGCCACGCCGCCTACGGTCACCGATGAGCAGGTCAGCGATCTGAAGAAGCGGTTCGGGACCGAAGGCGTCATGGAGTTGACCTATCACATCGCGCTGGAGAATTCGCGCGCCCGTAGTTATCACGCGCTGGGCATTACCGATCAGGGCTTCAGTCAGGACTCCTGCCGGGTGCCCTGGGCGGAATAGCGGAGGATGGCCGGATGCCAACGGCCCCGCGATATTTCGCGGGGCCGTTGAACCGTGCGCGCCCGGATGGCCGAGCCCGCTCAGCTGAGGGCCTTGCGGGGCAGCAGCAGGGCGGGGACGAGCGCCAGGGCCAGCACCAGCACGGCCCAGCCGTAGGTGCCGCGGAAGGCGTCCGCGAGGGGTTCGGCAATGCTCGCGCGCTCGACGGTCCGGGCCACCGAATCCAGTGTGGCGCCGGGGACTTCGCGGGCCATGGCGGTGGTCAGCAGGACCGAGATGGCGGCGATGCCCACGGAGCTGGCGACCTGGGAGATGATGCTGAGGGTGGTGTTGGCGGCGGGCATCTCGTCCTTGGGCAGCGTCCGCGCCGCGGTGGTCATGGTCGGCATGATGGTCGCGCCGACGCCCACACCCATGACCGCGCCGGCCAGGGAGACCGCCCAGTAGGGGCTGTCCGCGTGAATCTGCGTGGTGACCAGACCGAAACCGAGGGCCGCCAGCGAGATTCCGCCGAGCACGATCCGGCCGGGCGGGATCTTGTCGATCAGCCGGCCCGCGACCTGCATGGTGATACCGGTGGCCAGCACCTGCGGGATGCCGAGCAGACCGGCCTCGGTGGCGGTGCTGCCGCGGACCAGCTGCCAGTACAGCGGGCCCAGCAGCATGGAGCCGAAGTACGCGCCGTTGAACAAGGTCAGCGTGGCGGCGGCAGAGCGGAATGCGCGGTGGCGGAACAGGTTCAGATCGAGCAGCGGATTCTCGGTGCGCAGTGCGCGCAGCACGAAGGCGATCACCAGACCCAGGCCCGCGAGCGTGGGCGCCAGGATGGCCGGCCGGGTGAAGTCGGCGTGCTCGCCGCCGGTGGCGACACCGTAGATGAGCAGGGCCAGGCCCGGGGACAGCATGAGCAGACCGGGCAGGTCCAGGCGGCGGCCGGGCCGCGGCTGTTCATCGGCCAGCACCCGCACCGCGCCGATCAGGGCGATCGCGGCGATCGGCAGATTGATGAAGAAGGCCCAGCGCCAACCGGCATTGTCGACCAGCCAGCCGCCCAGGATGGGTCCGGCCAGCGGCCCGACGAGCACCGGGATGCCGAGCAGTGCGGTGGTGCGGCCCATGTGTTTCGGGTCGGCGGCGCGCATCACCATGCTCATGCCGACGGGCATCAGCAGGCCGCCGCCCAGGCCCTGCAGCACGCGGAAAGCGATGAGCGACGGGGCATTCCAGGCCAGGCCGGCCAGCAGCGAGCCGAGCGTGAACAGGACGATCGCGGTGAGGAAGGTCCGCTTGGCGCCGAATCGGCCCATCGCCCAGGCGGTGAGCGGGATGACGGTGGCCAGGGCCAGCAGGTAGGCGGTCGAGACCCAGGCGATGGTGGACAGCGGGACGCGGAAGCCGGCGGCCAGCTGATTCAGGGCCACATTCACGACGGTGGTGTCGAGAACCGACATGATGCCGGCCGCGATCACCACGGCCGCAATGGCATTGACGGAGGGTGCGGGACGGCCGGTGGTCGTCACCTCCGGGGCCGGGGCGGAGATCGTTGTCATGCCGATGACGTTATGAACCGGCCACCCGGTACCGCCTCTGTCGAATGACCTGGTTCGACCGGATCCGGCGGACCCGGTCATTGCCGCCGCCGAACCCGGTCATCCGACAGAGGCGGCCGGAATGCCCGTCTCCCTAGCGTTTCCGGCATACCGATACACCGCCCCGATGGGAGATCCCAATGTCCACGACCCCCTTGCGCCTGGCCGTCATTGTCGCCAGCACCCGTGACGGCCGCTTCGGCCCCACCGTCGCGAACTGGTTCAGCGGCCGCGCCGCCGAGCACGCCGGTTTCGAGATCGACCTCATCGACGTGGCCGACCATCCGCTCCCCACCGTGCTCAGCGCCGACCCGGATCCCGCATGCCATCCGCTGCGCGCACGCCTGGCCGCCGCCGACGCCGTCGTCGTGGTCACGCCCGAGTACAACCACAGCTACCCGGCCTCGCTGAAGACCCTCATCGACTGGCACTACGAGGAGTGGCGTCTCAAGCCCATCGGCTTCGTCTCCTACGGCGGCATGTCCGGCGGCCTGCGCGCCGTCGAGCACCTCCGCCAGGTCTTCGCCGAACTGCATGCCGTCACCGTCCGCGACACCGTCAGCTTCCACCTGGCCTGGGACCGCTTCGACGCTGACGGCAATGCCCTCGACCCCGATAGCGCCATCGCCGCCAAAACCATGCTGGACCAGCTCATCTGGTGGGCCCACACGCTGCGCGACGGCCGCGCCGCCCGCCCGTACACGCACTGACTCACCCCGTCCCGCCGAGTCGCCCGCCCACCTCATTAGAGTCGCTAACCGTGCTATTCGGTCGTGCCGACGAGACCGCCGTCGTCGAAGAGTTGCTGACCCGGTCCGCCGCAGGCCACGCCGCCACGCTGGTGCTCCGAGGCGAGGCGGGCATCGGCAAATCCGTTCTCCTCGACCACGCCGCCACGCTGGCCGCGGAATCCGGCCACCGGCTCCTCCGGGTCAGCGGCACCGAAGCGGAACGCGACCTCGCCTTCGCCGGGCTGCACCTCCTGCTCGGCCGAGCCCGCACCGACCTCACCGCGCTCCCCGACGCCCAGGCCACCGCCCTGCGAGCCGCCCTCGATTCCGGAGAAGCCGAGCACCCCAACCGGTTCCTGGTAGGCGCGGCCACCCTGACCCTGCTGGCCCACCTATCCGACCAGACTCCCCTCCTCTGCCTGATCGACGACGCCCAATGGCTCGACCGCGCCACCCTGGACACCCTGCTCTTCGCAGCCCGCCGCCTGGACGCCGAACCGATCGGCCTGCTCTTCGCCGTCCGCGACGACCATCTACCGGAACTCCACGAACTCCCCGGCGCCACACTGCCTTTGGCCCGCTTGGACGAAACAGCGGCAGCGACCCTGCTCAGCGCAACCCACGGCCCCCTCCCCGCTGCCACCGCGACCTGGCTACTCCGCGAAGCAAACGGCAACCCCCTCGCCCTCCAGGTCCTGCCCACCCTGCGTCGCGCCGACCGCATGTACACCTCCCCCTTCAGCGCGAAAACCCCCACCCCCCACCGCATCCAACGCGCCTTCACCGACCGTATCCTCGCCCTCCCCGCCACCACCCAAGATTTCCTGCTCATCGCCGCCACCGACGACACCTCCGACCCCGCAGTCATCCTCTCCGCCGCAGCACACCTCACCGCCACCCGTATCCGCCAGAACCCCACCGCACACACCGATGCGAGTCACCCGGATCCAGAGGTCGGCTCTACGCTCCGGATGGGCGCCGAGAACGCCACACATGTGCAGACCGACCAGCCGGGCACCGAAGTCGCCACACCTGCTGAGGCCGGCCGAGTGGGGACCGAAATCGCCGGGCGCGTGGAGGTAGGGGGCGCGGCGCATCGCGAAGCGGCGCGGGCGGACTTGGCGCGGGCCGAACAGGCCGGGTTGGTGCGGGTGGAGGATGGGCGGATTGTGTTCAGCCATCCGCTGGTTCGGGCGGCCGCGTATGACGGGGCGACGGCTGCGCGGCGGCGGGAGGCGCATCGGGTGCTGGCCGAGATGCTCGATGCGATCGCGCATGCCGATCGGCGGGCATGGCATCTCGCTGCCGCGGCGGAGGCGCCGGATGAGGCGGTGGCCGCGGCGCTGGACGAGGCCGCGCGGCGGGCGCTGGGGCGGGGCGGGCTGGTCGAGGTGACGGCGGCCTATCGGCGGGCGGCCGATCTCAGCCCGGATCCGGTGGCGCGGGGACGGCGGCTGTACGCCGCCGCGCGGGCGGCGGCCGAGGGCGGGGATCTGGATGCCGCAACGGAATTCGTGGAGCGGGCACTGCCGCTGACCACGACGCCGGTGGCGCTGGCCGGACTATCCGAGTTGCAGGCCGAGATCGCGCTGGCGCAGGATCGGCCGCAGGCCGCGCAGCAATCGCTCGGCACGGCCGCTGCTTTCGTGGCCGCGCAGGATCCGGAGTTGGCGGGCAGTCTGTTGTTCCGGGCGGCCGAGGCGGCCTGGAGTGCGGGGGACCTGACGGCCGTGGCACATACCGCGGCCCGGGCCGAGAGTTCGGGGCTGCCCGGGGCTGAGCGGGTGCGGGCGCTGGCGGACCTCATGGCCGGGCTCAATCCGGGCGCGGACGCGGATGCCGGGCAATCGATCACGGCGCTGCGGTTTCTCATGACCGGGATCGCGGATGATCAGCTGCGGGAGCGGGCGACGGCCGCGCATTGGCATTTGCTCATAGCGGACATCCCTGCCGCCCGGGATCTTTCGGCCGCGCTCGCCGAGGACTGCCGACGGCTCGGGGCAGTGGGTGTACTCACCCGGGCGCTCCAGTTGCAGGCGCGCACCGAGCTCGTGCTCGGGCGACTCACCGCCGCGAGCGCCGCCGCCACCGAGGGGCTACGGCTGGCCGCCGAGAGCGGGCACCGGGCCAGCCAGATCTACCAATCCACCACTCTCGCATTGCTTGCCGCGATCCGTGGCGACGAGCAACGGTGCGCGGAATTCACAACGGAACCCCTGGAACGCGATATCGCCCCGGCCAATGTGCACGCCATCGCCGCATTGAGCCTGCTCGACCTCGGCATCGGCAGACCTGACGCCGCCGTGGACCGGCTCCTCACCGTCCTATCCGGAGCCAACCGGCACGGTGCGATCGCGAGCATTCCCGACCTGGTCGAGGCCGCGCATCGCACCGATCGCCTCGCGGAGACGCGCGCCGTCTTCGACTGGTACCGCGCCTGGACCGATCAGGTAGCCCAGCCGTGGGCGCGGGCCATCGCGCAGCGCTGCCTGGCATTGCTGGCCGACGACGACACTGCCGAAACGCATTTCACCACCGCGCTGCACCTGCACCACGCCCAGTCCGAGTTCGCCTTCGACCGCGCCCGCACCGAACTCCTCTATGGCGAATGGCTGCGCCGTCATCAGCGGCGCGCCGAGGCCCGCACCCATCTGCGCGCCGCAGCGGAAACCCTCCGCCGTCTGGGCGCGCTCCCCTGGGCCGAACGCGCCGAGGGCGAGCTGCGCGCCACCGGCGAGACCCGCACCACCGCACCCACGGTCGACGTCCTCGGCCGCCTCACCCCGCAGGAGCTGCAAACCGCCCAGTTGGCCGCAACCGGCTTGTCCAACAAGGACATCGGCGCGCAGCTGTTCCTGAGCCCGCGCACGGTCGGCTATCACCTGTCCAACGCCTACCCGAAGCTCGGCATCACCTCCCGCCGTGAACTCGCGGCGGTCTTCCGGGACTCCTGATGTGAAACGAGAACGGCCCCGCGATATCTCGCGGGGCCGTCTCGTAAAAGCTGGTGGTTACGCCGACTTCTCGCGGCGCTCCGGACCGGACTGGCGCTTGCGCGGCACGATCGTCGGCAGCACGTTGTTATTGACCGTGTCCTCGGTGACGACGACCTTGGCCACGTCATCGCGGCTGGGGATGTCGTACATGACCGGGAGGAGCACTTCCTCCATGATGGCGCGCAGGCCGCGGGCTCCGGTGCCGCGCAGGATGGCCTGGTCGGCAACGGCTTCCAGGGCGTCCTGGGTGAACTCCAGGTCCACGCCGTCCATCTCGAACAGGCGCACGTACTGCTTGACCAGTGCGTTCTTCGGCTCGGCCAGAATGCGGACCAGGGAGTCCTTGTCCAGGTTGGTGACCGAGGCGACGATCGGCAGGCGGCCGATGAACTCGGGGATGAGACCGAACTTGATCAGATCCTCGGGCATGACATCGGCGAAGTGGTCGGCGGTGTCGATCTCCACCTTGGAGCGCACCTCCGCGCCGAAACCGATGCCGCGCTTGCCGACTCGATCCTGCACGATCTTCTCCAGGCCGGCGAAGGCGCCCGCCACGATGAAGAGCACGTTCGTGGTGTCGATCTGGATGAATTCCTGGTGCGGATGCTTGCGGCCGCCCTGCGGGGGCACCGAGGCCTGGGTGCCTTCCAGGATCTTCAGCAGCGCCTGCTGCACGCCCTCACCGGAGACATCCCTGGTGATGGACGGGTTCTCCGACTTGCGGGCGATCTTGTCGACCTCGTCGATGTAGATGATGCCGGTCTCGGCGCGCTTGACGTCGTAATCGGCGGCCTGGATCAGCTTCAGCAGGATGTTCTCGACATCCTCGCCGACGTAGCCGGCCTCGGTCAGCGCGGTGGCGTCGGCGATGGCGAACGGCACGTTCAGCATCTTGGCCAGCGTCTGTGCCAGGTACGTCTTACCGCAGCCGGTGGGGCCGAGCATGAGGATGTTGGACTTCATCAACTCGACGGCTTCGCCACGGGAATCGCGGCCCTTGTCACCGGCCTGAATGCGCTTGTAGTGGTTGTACACAGCCACGGCGAGCGTGCGTTTCGCGGCGTCCTGCCCGATCACATACTGCTCGAGGAAATCGCGGATTTCCGCGGGCTTGGGCAACTCGTCGAGTTTGACCTCGCTCGATTCGGCGAGTTCTTCCTCGATGATCTCGTTGCACAGATCGATGCACTCGTCGCAGATGTACACCCCCGGTCCCGCAATGAGCTTCTTGACCTGCTTCTGGCTCTTTCCGCAGAACGAGCACTTGAGCAGATCGCCGCCATCACCGATGCGCGCCATCTCCTGGGTCCCTACTTCCTTGTCCGCGTGCAACCGTCTGTCCCCGGTTGTCGGCGAAGTGCCTTCTTCGAGCGTAAGCCGTGACCCCCTGTGAGCGGATCCGGCGATGCGGCCAATTATTCCCAAAAGGCAGAGCCGACAACCACGAGCAAAGGTCCCTAGAGTGACCGTACCCGCTTCCCGCGACCGAGGTCGACAACTTGGGCACGTTTCTCACCGGACATGTGCGTGGACTCACCCCTGCCCGGGTGGCGAGGACGGACCGGCCCCGCCACCCGTAGCCCTCACTTCTGGGCGCTGAGCTTGCGGTACTCGAACACCGTGTCGATGATCCCGTATTCCTTCGCCTCATCGGCGGTGAGGATCTTGTCGCGGTCGGTGTCCTTGCGGATCGTGTCCGCATCTTTACCGGTGTGGCGAGCCAGCGTGGTCTCCATGAGACGGCGCATGCGCTCGATCTCCGCGGCCTGGATCTCCAGATCGGAGACCTGACCCTGGATGCCGCCCGAGGTGGACGGCTGGTGGATCAGCACGCGGGCGTTCGGCAGGCAGGCGCGCTTGCCGGGGGCGCCGGCGGCCAGCAGCACGGCGGCGGCGGAGGCGGCCTGACCCAGGCAGACGGTGGCCACATCGGCGCGCACGTACTGCATGGTGTCGTAGATGGCCATCAGCGCGGTGAACGAGCCGCCCGGCGAGTTGATGTACATGGTGATGTCGCGGTCGGGATCCAGCGACTCCAGCACCAGCAGCTGCGCCATGATGTCATTGGCCGAGGTGTCGTCCACCGTGGCGCCGAGGAAGATGATGCGCTCCTCGAACAGCTTGTTGTACGGGTTGGACTCCTTCACGCCGAAGCTGGAGTGCTCGATGAACGAGGGCAGGATGTACCGCGACTGTGCCTGTTGCGGGGCCACAGAACCCGGCATCTGAGCGGCCGACCCGGCGGCGGCGAAGGTGATGCCCGCGGACCGCGGGTCGATCAGGTTCGACATGTGCGTCTCCAAAAAGTCTCGTGGATGGGCGTGATCAGTTGGCGCCGTTGGCCTGGCGCGCGTGCGTGATCACGTGGTCGATGAACCCGTACTCGAGCGCTTCCTGCGGGGTGAACCAGCGGTCGCGGTCGGCGTCCTGGGTGACCTGCTCCACGGACTGACCGGTGTGCAGCGCCTGGAGTTCGTTCAGCTCACGCTTGGTGTAGGCGAACTGCTCGGCCTGGATGGCGATATCGGCCGCGGAGCCGCCGATGCCGGCGGACGGCTGATGCATCATGATCCGCGAGTGCGGCAGGGCGTAGCGCTTGCCCTTGGTGCCGGCGGCGAGCAGGAACTGGCCCATGGAGGCGGCCAGGCCCATGCCGTAGGTGGCGATATCGCACTCGGCGAACTGCATGGTGTCGTAGATGGCCATGCCGGCGGTCACCGAGCCGCCCGGGGAGTTGATGTAGAGCGCGATGTCCTTGGTCGGATCCTCGGCCGTCAGCAGCAGGATCTGCGCGCACAGCTTGTTGGCGATGTCGTCGTCGACCTGGCTGCCCAGGAAGATGATCCGATTGCGCAACAGGCGCTCGTAGACCGAATCACCGAGGTTCAGACCAGCAGTCTCGGATGCCATGCGCACCCCTGCCTGATTGATTGTCACGGATACCTGCCCTCTCTCAACGGCTCGGTTAACAAGCCCCTACTGATTCGCTGACACAAACCCTAACGAAGCAGGGCGGCACCGAACTCCCGGTACCGCCCTGCTTCGCTCATAGCGCAAAACTTACTTGGCGTCGGCCTCAGCGGTATCGGCGACCTCGGCGAGCTCCTCGGCGGACACCTCTTCGGCCTCCGCGGCCGGGTTGCCGAACATTTCCGCGGTGTCCACCACATTGCCGGCGGTGTCGGTGACGGCGGCCTGGACCACCACACCGGCGAGGGCCTTGCCGCGGCGGACGTCGGCGAAGACGGCGCCCAGCTGGCCGGCCTGCTGGATCTGCTGGATGAACTGATCGGGCGACATGCCGTAGCGCTGCGCCTGGAAGATGATCCGCTCGTACAGCTCGTCCTGGCCGACCTGGGTGTTCTCCTGCTCGGCGACGGCGTCGAGCAGCAGCTGGGTCTTGACCGACTTCTCGGCCGACTCCTGGGTGTCCTTGTTGAACTCCTCCAGCGAGGAGCCCTGGGCCTCGAGGGCCTCGGCCAGCTTGGCCTCGTCGTGGTCGAAACCGTGGACGGCGTCGTGCTTGACGGCGTCGACCTCGGCCTGCACGACCTTCTCCGGCAGCGGGATCTCGACGGTGTCGAGCAGGGCTTCGAGCACCTTGTCGCGGATCTGGCCGGCCTGCTCGACCTTCTTGACGCGCTCGACGCGCGACTTCAGATCGGTCTTCAGCTCGTCGATGGTGTCGAATTCGCTTGCCAGCTGGGCGAACTCGTCATCGGCCTCGGGCAGCTCGCGCTCCTTGACCGACTGCACGGTCACGGTGATGACGGCTTCCTTGCCCGCGTGCTCGCCGGCGACCAGTTTGGAGGTGAAGTCCTTGGACTCCGCCGCCTTCAGGCCGATCAGGGTCTCGTCCAGGCCCTCGATGAGCTGGCCGGAGCCGACCTCGTGCGACAGGCCGGTGGTGGAGGCCTCTTCGACCTCGACGCCGTCGACGGTGGCCGACAGGTCGATGGAGACGAAGTCGCCGTTCTCGATGGCGCGCTCGACCGAGGTCAGGGTGCCGAAGCGCTGGCGCAGCGAGGTCAGCTGCTCCTCGATGTCGGCATCGGTGATCTCGATCGGATCGACGGTGACCTTGATGTCGCCGAAGGCGGGCAGGGTGACCTCGGGGCGGACGTCGACCTCGGCGGTGAAGGCCAGCTCCTGGCCGTCCTCGATCTTGGTGATCTCGATCTCCGGCTGGCCGAGGACCTTCACCTCGGAGGCGACCACGGCCTCGCTGTAGCGCTTGGGCAGCACGTCGTTGACGACCTGCTCCAGCACGGCGCCGCGACCCAGGCGGGCCTCGAGGAGCTTGGCCGGGGCCTTGCCCGGGCGGAAGCCCGGAATGCGGACCTGCTGCGCAAGGGCCTTGTAGGCCTTGTCGAAGTCCGGCTTCAGCTCCTCGAAGGGCACCTCGACGTTAATCCGGACCCGGGTCGGGCTCAGCTGCTCGACGGTGCTCTTCACGGACATGCTCCTTGTTCGTAGTTCATGGTTGACGGCTAGTTCCCCCCTAACGCATCCCGACCAGGTTAGTTGACGGGTCGGAGACACCGGTAACCGGTCATGGCAGAGGGGAGCGCGGCGGCTGGCGCACTGCTCAGCCGCCCTGGTACAGCGCTTGCGGATCCGGCCGGAGGTCTCGGACTTCCAGCTAACCGACCTTGACGGCGTCGGTGACGAAGACCAGCGTCTCGTTCGGCTTGATGCCATTGCCGCCCGCGCCGTAGCCGAGGTCCGGCGGCACGATCAGCAACCGGCGCGCGCCCTGCTGGACGCCGATCAGGCCCTGATCCCAGCCCTGGATGACCTGGCCCGCGCCCAGCGCGAGGGGGAAGGGCTTGCCGCGGTCGAAGGAGCTGTCCAGCTTCTTCTTGTCCGACCAGGTGACCAGGCTGTAGTTCATGGTCAGCTGCTGCCCGGCCACCGCGCCCGGGCCGGAGCCCGCGACCAGATCCTTGACGATGAGCTGCTCGGGCGGATCGCAATCGTCCGGAATGGTGATCTTCGGGTTCTCGCCGAAGCCGCCGTCGACCTTGATGTCCTCGGCGGTGCACTCGCGGCCCTTGCTCTGGGCGGCGGCCGAGGTGGTGGTTTTGGCCGAGGTGGTGGTGTCCGACGCCGAGTCGTCACCGCCGCCGCAGCCGGCCAGTACCAGCGCCGCCGCCGCGATCGTGCCGATTGTGCCTGCCAAGCGCATTCCCGCTCCTCACCGAGTCCCGGACTGCCGCAGGGTGCGGCACCGCGCCGAACCTACACGTGTCGGGGTGCGAGGTTGGGAATTGGGTTGCGGTGCTGGGCCGATGCGATGAATCTGAGCTGATGCTGTTGACGATCACCTGCACCCGCCCGCAGGGGGCCGCCTGGGTGGCCTCCGACCTGGGGTTCCTGCTGCACAAGAACCCCGCGCGGATACAGGGGTTCGAGCAGTCCTACGGCACCGCGCGGGTGCTGTATCCCGAGGCCGGGGACGAGCGCTGCACGGCCGCCCTGCTGCTGGAGATCGACCCGGTCCGCCTGGTGCGCGGAAAGTCCAAGAGCGCACCGGAATTCAGCCTCGGCCAGTATGTGAACGACCGCCCCTACGCGGCCTCCTCACTGCTGTCGGTGGCCATCGCCACCATCTTCGGCACCGCCCTGCACGGGCGCTGCAAGACCCATCCCGAACTCGCCGGAACCGCGCTGCCGCTGCGCCTCGAACTGCCCGCGGTGCCCTGCAAGGGCGGCCCGGACCAGGTGGTGAAGATCTTCGAACCGCTCGGCTGGACGGTCACCGCCACTCCCCTGCCCTTGGACCCGGCCTTCCCGGACTGGGGCGAATCCCATTACGTCCGCCTGGAACTCACCGGCGTCCTGCGCTTGTCCGAAGCGCTCTCACACCTCTACGTCCTCCTCCCCGTCCTCGACGGCAGCAAGCACTACTTCCTCGACTCCGCCGAGATCGACAAGCTGCTGCGCTTCGGCGAAGGCTGGCTCGTGAACCATCCGGAGCGCGCCTGGATCACCCGCCGCTACCTGGCCCGCCGCCATTCGCTGGTGCAGGCCGCGCTGGTCCGGCTGGCCGAACTCGACGACGCCGAGCCCGAAGAGCTGGGGCTCGTCGAGACCCTGCCGGAGGACCTCGATGACACGCCCGAGGTGCTCAACGAGCGGACCGCCCGTGACGCGCCGGGGTCCGGCACAGCGACTTTCACCGCCGGTCCCGGCGATACCGGATTCGTGGCCGATCAGGCCGGCGCGCGCATGCCTTCGCTGGCTGTGCTGCGGCGGGCGGCTGTCGTACAGGCGCTGCGCGACGTAGGGGCGAGCCGGGTGCTCGATCTCGGGTGCGGCGAAGGGGCGCTGCTGCGGGAATTGGTGGCGGAGCGGAGTTTTGCCGAGATCGTGGGGGTGGATGTGTCCATGCGGTCGCTGCATATCGCCAAGCGGCGGCTGCAGCGGCTGCCGGAGTGGCAGGCGCGGCGGGTGACGGTGCGGCAGGGCGCGCTGACGTATACCGACGCTTCGCTGCGGGGGTATGACGCGGCGGTGCTCATGGAGGTGATCGAGCATGTGGACGAGCCTCGGTTGCAGGCGCTCGGGCATGCGGTGTTCGGGGCGGCGGCGCCGGGGGCGGTGATCGTGACGACGCCGAACGGGGAGTACAACACGCTTTACGAGGGCATGGCGCCCGGAGCGTTCCGGCATTCTGACCACCGATTCGAGTGGAGCCGTGCGGAATTCGCGGCGTGGGCCGATGCGGTCTGCGAGAGGTACGGGTATGCGGTGCGATTGGAGCCGATCGGGCCGGTGGACGTCGAGCTCGGGGCGTCCACGCAAATGGCCGTGTTCACCAAGACGGTGAGCAGCAGCGCGGCGAAGGGGGTCGCGTAATGGCGGAGTTGCTGGTTCCGGAATTGTCGCTGGTGGTGCTGGTCGGCAGCACCGGGTCGGGCAAGTCCACGTTCGCGCGCAAGCATTTCCGGTCGACGGCCATCGTGTCCTCGGACGCCTGCCGCGGAATCGTGAGCGATGACGAGAACGATCAGGCGGCGACCCCGGAGGCGTTCGCGCTGCTGCACCACATTGCGGGGGTGCGGCTGCGGCGCGGGCTGCGCACGGTGGTGGACGCCACCAATGTGCAGCCGAAGGCGCGGCAGGCGCTCATCGAGCTGGCTCGGGATCATGACGTGCTGCCGGTGGCGATCGTGCTGGATGTGCCCGACAAGGTGTGCGTCGAGCGCAATGCGAACCGGCCCGATCGCGCGGACCTCGGCCCGCACGTCATCCCGCGGCAGCAGCGGGAGCTGCGGCGCAGCCTGAAATACCTGGAGCGCGAGGGCTTCCGGAAGGTGCACGTGCTGCGCGGGGTCGAGGAGATCGAGGCGGCGACCATCGTGAACGAGCGGCTGTGGAACGACAAGCGCGAGCTCACCGGGCCCTTCGATGTGATCGGCGATGTGCACGGCTGCCGCTCCGAGCTGGAGACCCTGCTGGGCGAGCTCGGGTACGAGCTGGCCCGCGACGGTTCCGGGCGGCCGGTGGACGCGCGGCATCCGGATGGCCGGACCGCCGTATTCGTCGGCGATCTGGTGGACCGCGGTCCCGACACCCCGGGCGTGCTGCGCTTGGTCATGGGCATGGTGGCGTCCGGGAACGCCCTGTGCGTCACCGGGAATCACGAGTTCAAGCTGGTGCGCGCCCTGGACGGCCGCAAGGTGAAGGTCGCGCACGGCCTGGCCGAATCCCTCGCCCAGCTGGAGGCCGAGGACGGCGACTTCCGCAAGGCGGCGCACGAGTTCATGCGCGGCCTGGTCAGTCACTATGTGCTCGACGGCGGCAAGCTGGTGGTCGCGCACGCCGGGCTGAAGGAGGAGTACCACGGCCGCGCCTCGGGCCGGGTGCGGTCGTTCGCCATGTACGGCGAAACCACCGGGGAGACCGACGAATACGGGCTGCCGGTCCGCTACCCGTGGGCCGACGACTACCGGGGCCGCGCCCTGGTGCTCTACGGGCACACGCCCATGGCCGAGCTGGCATGGGTGAACAACACGCTGTGCCTGGACACGGGCGTGGTGTTCGGCGGCAAGCTCACCGCCCTGCGCTATCCGGAGAAGGAACCGGTTTCCGTTCCGGCCGAACAGGTCTGGTACGAACCCGCCCGCCCGCTGCAGGCGCCCACCCCGCAGCGTGATCCGGGCGTGCTGGATCTCGACGATGTCCTCGGCCGCCGCGTGGTGGAAACCCGACACCTGGGTCGCGTGGGCGTCCAGGAGGATTCGGCCGCCGCCGCACTCGAGGTGATGAGCCGCTTCGCCACCGACCCGCGCTGGCTGGTCTACCTGCCGCCCACCATGTCGCCGTGCGCCACGTCGACCTTGGACGGCTACCTCGAGCATCCGGCGCAAGCTTTCGAGTACTACCGCGCCGAGGGTGTGCCGAGCGTGGTGTGCGAGGAGAAGCACATGGGCTCGCGCGCGGTCGTGGTCGTGGCCCGCTCGGCCGACGCCGCCCGCAGCCGCTTCGGCATCGAGGACGGCAGCACCGGCGCCATCTACACCCGCACCGGCCGCCCCTTCTTCGACGGCGCCGCGCAGACCGAGACCCTGCTGTCCCGCGTCCGCGCCGCCGCCGAGCAGGCCGGTCTGTTCGAGGAACTCGGCACCGACTGGCTGCTGCTCGACACCGAACTCATGCCCTGGTCCGCCAAGGCCATGGGCCTGCTCCGCAGCCAGTACGCCGCCGTCGGCGCGGCCGCCCGCGCCTCCCTCGACGCCGCCGCCCAGGTCCTGGCCGCCGCGGCCGACCGCGGACTGGACGTCGCCGATCTGGCCGAGCACACCGCGGCCCGCCGCACCGACGCCGCGGCCTTCACCACCGCCTACGGCCGCTACTGCTGGCCCACCGCGGGCCTCGACGGCATCCGCCTGGCCCCGTTCCAGATCCTGGCCGCCCAGGGCGCGAACTACGCTGTCCGCGAACACAACTGGCACCTGGAACGCATCGACCGCCTGGTCACCGCCGATTCGGAACTGTTCACCCCCACCGGCCGCCTGCTGGTCGATCTGACCGATCCGGACAGCGAAGCCGCGGCCACCACGTGGTGGACCGAACTGACCTCGGCGGGCGGCGAAGGCATGGTCGTCAAGCCGCTCGGCTCCCTGGTCGCGGGCACCGCCACTCGCAGCGGCCGCCCGGTCCAGCCCGGCGTGAAATGCCGTGGCCCGGAATACCTCCGGATCAGCTACGGCCCGGAATACCTACGCCCGGCCAACCTGCAACGCCTGCGCCAGCGCGGCCTGGGCGCCAAACGCTCCCTGGCCCTGCGCGAATACGCCCTGGGCCTGGAAGCCCTGGACCGCTTCGTCGGCAACGAGCCTCTGTGGCGCGTCCACGAAGCCGTATTCGCCGTGCTGGCACTGGAAACCGAGCCGGTCGACCCCCGCCTCTGAACGAAGCCCCGTCCCCGTCCCATCGCCATGCGTCGGGACCCGCCACCCGTCATTCCGGCGTGCTTTCGGCCGGAATCCACCCCATTCGTCGACACGCTGCGGGTGTGGATCCCGGCCAGCAGCGCGCCAGGACGACATGGCGAATTCCCGGGTCTACAGCGAGACGCAGCTCTCGGGGTGAGGTCGAGGTCAATCCTGGGGTGAGAGGGTCTGTTCGACGAGGCGCTGGGCGAGGCGGTCGAGGAAGGGGCGCTGGCCCTTGCCGAGTTTGTCGAGGGCGATGTCCGGGGCGAACCAGGCGGCGCGGTCGATTTCAGGGAATTGCTGGATGCGTCCGGAGCGCGGTGGCCATTCCATGTCGAAGTGGCCGGGGACGATCTCGGCGGGGTCGAGATCGCCTTCGACTGCCCAGACGGTGACCTGCTTCTTGCCGCGGCCGCTGCCGTATTGGACGTCGCCGAGTGGCGTCCAATCCCCGTCGGGCACGGGCAGGCCGAGTTCCTCGGTGAATTCGCGAGCCGCGGCGGCTTGCGGATCCTCTTCGGCGGGTTCGTATTCGCCCTTGGGGATGGACCAGGCGGAGGCGTCCTTCTTCGCCCAGAGCGGGCCGCCCATATGGCCGAGCAGCACTTCGAGGCCGGATGTGCGGCGGAACAACAGGACTCCCGCGCTGTACCTGAGGCTCATGCCCGCAGTCTGCCCGGTTCCGCTGACAGGCGCGCAGCCGGGGCGCTACAGTGAGCGACGTTGCGGCAAACTGGTCGGCCGGATCAACTCTGGATCACCGCCGGATGATTTCCGTCCGTTTTCGCATGCCCGAAACTCTTTCGCTAACTGAGCTTTCCACTAGGCTTGCTGGCTGGGCCAGCTGGGAATTCGGGGTTTGAAGCTCCTGAGCGTCCCGACAGTGACACACCTGATGACGGATGGGATACCGCATGGAGTTCCGCAGCGCCACGACGGCAGCCGCCCTGGTGATCGGCGCACTGACCGTGGCAACCGGATCGGCGAATGCCGAGCCCGAGGCCCCCGAAACCCCAGAGCACATCACGTACTCGACCAAGCTGGTGGACAAGACGGTCGTCACCACGCTCAAAGGCGGAACCTTCGAACTCTCGCGAGCCCTGGACAGCCAGCTCGAAGCCGGCCGCGGCGAGCGGTTGATCGAGAAGGACGGCGTGCTCGTCGCCCCGGACGGCGCCCCCGCCGACCCGGCCGCAGTGGTGGATGTCGTGGATGTGAAGGACGGCGAGGGCAATGTGCTGCTCACCCTTCCCCTCGACTTCAACCTGGGACCGATCCCCATCCCGGTCAAGTCCGAGGTCGACAAGGACGCCACCGTCCTGTCCATCACCCCCGACAAGCCGTCGGGCGCGGACCTCACCCAGCCACTGGCCGTGAAACCGGTTGCCTCGCAACTGGAGAACCAGCGCGCCCTCAATGACTTCACCACCCAGTTCGGCCTGGCCACCACCATCGGCGGCTTCGTCGGCACCGCCATCGGCGCGACCATCGGCTGTATCGTCACGCTGGTGGCGGGCTGCATCCCCGGCCTCACCACCGGCGCGACCGCGGGCGGCATCATCGGCACCATCGCCCTGGGCGGCCCCACCCTCATCGCCTCCGGCATCGACCTGCTCACCACCATGAACGCCGCCGACGGCACCACCAAGTGGGCCGAGAAGCCCAAGGTCACCACCCAGGCCCCGCAGCCCGAACAGCCGAAGTAGCGGTCGGCCACGGCGGCAGCTGCACCCGGGTGGGGCGGGACGCGCCAGGATCGAGCTTCCGCCGTGCCGACGTCGCCCGCACCGCCGGAGTCGGCATCGGCACCGGCACCGTCTACCGCCACTTCCCCACCCGCCAGGCCCTCGTGGAGGCAATCGCCGAGCAACGCTTCCTGGAAATCCTCGGCTTCGCACGAGCCATGTGCGAGAAGGCAGCATCCGGCCGCGACGCCGTGCGCACACACGCGACTTTCGACGACCTCTACATGCTCGTGGGAGCCCTGGCCACCGTCGCCCGGGCGAACATCGGCGCTGGCACCGATTCATCGACATCACCCTCGCGGGATTGGAACCCCGCACAGATCCGGCATCCCGGTAATCACATTCGGCCACGCGAGAACCTGTTCCGCGTAACCCCTATCCAATCCCCTACGGTGCACCGGGGCACACCGGGGGCAGCAACACCGGGGCAGAAAGAATCGAAAGATGGTCGGGGTGACAGGATTTGAACCTGCGACCCTCCGCTCCCAAAGCGGATGCGCTACCAAGCTGCGCTACACCCCGTTAGGCATCCCGAGGGATCAGAGCGGGTGACGGGAATCGAACCCGCACCATCAGCTTGGAAGGCTGAGGTTCTACCATTGAACTACACCCGCAGGCCGCACACCGGCGCCGCCGATGTCGCATGCGTTGAGCACTGTACCGAACCTCACTCGCGGAATGCCAATCGGGCCCTGTTCGCCCATGTCGCGGCCGGTCGCGCGGGGAGAACGGCGCGTCGCTCGAGACGCGCGGAAATCGGGTGTAACGCCGGTGGGATCTGAGCGATCAACCATCCGATCGCCATTCGCGAGGTTGCGGGAACCTGTTCTGAATCAGGGGTTTTCGAAACCGGGTGGCTTGCTAGGATCCTTTTTGTCCGGACGGGGGTATCTGGAAAGGGGGCGGTGAGCATGCACCAGTGGTGTAGCCGACCGCGAGGCAGTGAGTTCCAACCGAAGGGCGCGACCGGCGCTGCCGGCACCGACACCATCCGCGCGAGGTGAGTGGGATGCCGGTGCGAATCGATACCCGAACCTCGGCCGTGGTCGCGGCCACCATCCGGGAGTGGGTGCGCGCGGTGCATCCGGCCTGGAACGGCGACGGACCCGAACTGTCTCCCGACGAGCTCGAAACCATCTTCGCCCGCATTATCGACGAGCTACTGGAACTGGCAGGGTGCGAACCGTTTCCGGTGCCCGCCGCCCGCGCCGTCGGCCGCACGCTGGCGGAGGCGCCGTTCGACCGGACCCGCATGCTCGCCCCGGCCAGCCGGGCGCTGCTGGGGCTGGCGCCGGGCGATCCGGGTTCGCTGATCGCCACCCGCTGGCCGTTCGTGGCCAGTCAGGCCATCGACAGCTATGCCGAGGCGCTGCAGCAGCGGGCCCTGGCCCAGCAGGAGCGCAGCCTGTCCGAGGCGGTGTCGGTGCGGGTGCAGGAGATCGCGGCCCTGCAGACCCGGCTGCGGCACGAAGCCACCCATGACGCGCTCACCGATCTGGCGAACCGGTCGCTGTTGCAGGAGCGGGTGCGGATGATGCAGACCGATCCCGCGCGCGGCGTGGGGCTGCTGCTCATCGACCTCGACGATTTCAAGGCGATCAATGACGGCTACGGGCATTCGGTCGGCGACGAGGTGCTGGTCACCATCGCGCAGCGGCTGCGCTCGACCTGCCCGCCGGAGACGGTGATCTCCCGCTACGGCGGTGACGAGTTCGTGGTCGCGCTGCCGGCGCGGCGCAATACGCTCGGCGAGCTGGCCATGCGGGTGCTCGCGGCGCTGTGCGAACCGGTGCCGACGGCCGCCGGTCCGGTGCCCGCCTCGGCGAGCGTGGGCACCGCCTTCTGCCCGCCCGGCCGGGACTGTGATTTCTCGGATCTGCTGCGCAGCGCCGATCGCGCCATGTATTCGGCGAAGACGGCGGGCAAGCGGCAGTTCGCGGTGTCGGAGCTCGACGCCGAGGAGGTCGATCCAGGGGGGCGAGGCTCTCGCTTCGCGGCGGTCGCCGGATGACGGCAGCATAGAGCAATTCGTCAGCAAACTACGCCGAGTAGGCTGGTCGGCGTGGCTACGGTAGTCGTTCTGCTCATTGTCATGGTGGTCGTGCTGCTGGCGGTGCTGCTCGTCGGCCGGGCGCAGCGCTCGCGCGCCAGTACCCGGCTCGCGGACGCGAAAGCCGATGCGCGCCGGGTGATCGAGCGCCTCGGCGGGCAGGTCTACAACCTGAACGGCACCGACGAACCGTCCAAACAGGCCCTCGCCGACGCCGCCGAGCGCTTCACCGCCGCGGGCTCGCAGATCGAGCAGGCGCAGACCCCGGCGCAGGCGCGGCTGGCGAAAGAGACTGCGCTGGAAGGGCTCTACTACGTGCGCGCGGCCCGCACCGCCATGCGCATGGATCCGGGCCCGGCGGTTCCCGAACTCGACGGGCAGCGCAGCGCGGGGCGGGTCACCGAGGATCGCGTCGTCGACTACGACGGACGGCGCATCGAAGCCTCACCGCACCCGACGTCCCGCACGCCCAACTACTACCCGGGCGGCCGAGTGGCCGGACGCCCGGTTCCGGCCGGCTGGTACTCCGAACCCTGGTGGAAGACAGCGCTCGTCGCGGGCGCGTGGGGCGTCGGCTCGGTGCTGCTGTTCGACGCCCTCTTCGGCGGGATGGCCGGTGTCGGCTATGACGCGGCCGCGTTCGAGAACGGTTACGGCGACGGCTTTCAAGCGGGCCTCGACGCGGGCGGCAACGGATACGGCGGCGCGGATCAGAGCACCGATTCCGGCTACGACACCGGCGGCGACCCGGGTTATGGCGACGCCGGATACGATCCGGGCTACGCCGACCCGGGAACCGATACCGGCGGCGGTGATTTCGGCGGTTTCGACGGCGGCGGCGATTTCGGCGGCTTCGACGGCGGCGGCTTCTAGCCGGGCCGCGGCAGCCGAATGAGTTCGGCTCGGGGAAGTGGAGCGCAATGAACTACGGGCAGGCGAACTACGGCCGGGCGAACTACGGTCCGGCGCGCTACTCGGACGGCGGCGACCTCGGCTGGATCGGGTGCGCGGTCAACCTCGTCGCCGGCCTGATCGCGGGCGCGATCCTGACCTTCGTCTGCTTCGCCCTCGGCGTCTGGTTCTTCGCCTCGGCCCTCTGGGTCGCCTCGATCTATGTGGGCCCGGTCGTCGCCCTGCTGCTGTGGATCGGCATCGCCGCCCTCATGCTGCCGAGACTGCGCCGCGACGGCGGCCATCCGGCCGGCCTGGTCTTTCTCGGCGGTCTGGGCGCGGTGCCGGTGACCCTGGGCGTCATCGCCGGCACGGTCTGGCTGCTCTACGCCCTGGCCACCTAGCCGTCATCCGGCCTCGAGCACTTCGTCGGCCGCCCGCTCACCCGCCTGAACAGCTCCGCTGAGGAAACCCATCTACGCGTCGGCGGTTTCGACGCCCGCGAAATGCACACGGCCGACCGGTGTTTTCGGCAAACGGCGCGCGGCGGTGAGCGCGCCGACGGCCAGCCCGCCCTCGCACCCGTGCGCGTACGGCTCGTCCTGCCAGTTCTTTTCGAGATAATGGCTGGGCGATCCGGCACGCGGCCCGAACAGTTCGGTGCCAGCGCGCGAGTCAATTCCTGTGCGCCGCCGCGGAATCGATGGACCGATCCGGAACCTCCGAAGAGAGCGCCGAGACCGCCCCAGGTGCGCAGGAAGTGCAGGGCGTACAGCAGCGAGGTCGAATCGGGCAGATATCCGGCGAAATCGGCCTCGAACAGCAGTCGGGCCCGAGGATCGGGCACTTGTTCGCGCAGCCAGGAACCGAAGGTGCGCTGATCCAGCGTTTCGGCCTCGGGAGCGGCCCACGGCGCGGCAGCCGGAACCCGCGCGGCCAGATCGTCGAGGGCCGCGAGTACGCCGAGCACCTGCATGATGGCATCGGGCGGCAGGGGCAGCGCGGTCCATCGCGCGGCGAGGTGCAGCGACGCTCTGAGCAAGGGGCGTAGCGCCGGCCGCCCGGACAGTCGCACGGCACGCGAATTCCCGAACCGGAAACCGTGTGCGACACCGGCGGTGTAGAGCAGGAACCGGCCTTCGGAGTTGCTCTCGAACAGGTCGACGCCGTGTGCCCGCGCCAACCGGAAGACATTGTCGTGCACCGGGTAGACCAGCGTCGCCCCCTCGTCCACCACCGCATCACCCACCCGACCGGTCAGCGTGCGCCCGTCGACCCTGGGCAGAGCCTCGAGCACGACCACCGAGCGGCCCCGGTCGGCGACTCGCCGGGCGGCAGCCAGCCCGGACAGTCCCGCGCCGACCACCACGACATCGACCTTGTTCCTGGAGATTGTGGGCATCATGCCGCCCCCGCCTACTCGTGCGATCAGAGGTTCGTACGTTGCACGGTTTCCGTACAACGTACGGCTTTCGTTCAGTGTACGAGATTTGTATGATCGGTCAATGCCGGAGAGGACCTCGATATGGCTGCGCCCCGGAAAGACCGCGCGCGGCCGGCCCGCCCTGGACCGGGACCGGATCGTCGCGGCGGCGGTGACCCTGCTCGACGAGGAATCCGCATCCGGCTTGACCATGCGCAAGCTGGCCGACCGGCTCGGCGTTCCGCCGATGACGCTGTACGGCTATGTCGCCACCAAGGACGATGTGCTCGAGTACGCCGTGGACGCGGTGTTCGCCGAGACGCTCGAGGACGACGACCCCGACGGCGACTGGCGGGACGCATTGACGAGCATCGGGACCCGCACCTTCGAGGCGCTGCTCCGCCACCACTGGGCGGCCCCGCTGATCGGCGGAACCCCGCCGCTCGGCCCGGCCGCGGTCGCACAGTTCGGCACGATCCTGCGGGTGCTCACCGCGGCCGGTTTCCACGGAGAGCGACTGGAGGCGGTGACGACCGGCTTCTACTACTACGTGCTGGGCGCGGCCCTGGCGGAATCCGCCTGGGCTCGCGCCGGCCACCCGGCGGTGGAAGTGCTGTCCGGGTACGCCGGAACCGATTCGGGAGCACGCTTCCAACGCGGTTTGAGCGCTGTGCTCGAGGGCCTGCGACCGGATGAATAAAAAGGCTGCTGAACGGCCTTTTCCAGGAGATCCAGGGCACTGACATTTCCTGGTGAATTCCGCAGCGGAATTCCCACCCATAGCGTTTTACCTGCGGTTATGCCATTCCGCGGGGAAAGGTGCGTTGATCGGCCCAATTGCCGATCCGCATTCTGATTTCCCCGCGCCAGATGGCGCACACCGAAAGGGAAAACAATGACCAAGTCGAAACTGGCCATCCTCTCCATGTTCGCCGCCGCCATTCCGGTGGCGGTCTGCACGGCCACCGCTCCGGCGGCGGGCGCCACTCCGATCACGGCCATTGCGCAACCCGCCCGCCCAGCGGAGCCGGTTGCATTCACTCAGCCGGACGCCCTTGCTCAGCCGGTCGCGTTCGCGCAGCCGGAGGACGCCACCGCCTCCCTGGCCCCCGCCCCGGCGGACCCGACCCGGGGACTGCGGTCCGATGTCAGGACCAAGCCGGTGACCATCGAGAATGCCGCGCGGGCCGGCGCCGCCCGGGGTGCCGCCGTCGGCGGCACCGTGGGCGCGGTGGTCGGCGGTGCGGCGGGCACGCTGCCCGGCGCCATTGTCGGCAGCGGTGCGGTCGGCCTGGTGGGCATGGCGGCCGGCGGGCTCGCGGGCGCCGCCATCGGCGCGGGCGTCGGCTGCCTGGTGGGGCTGCCGTACTTCCTGGTCGGCTGTGTGGTGGGCGCGCCCATCGGCGCCGCGCTGGGCTTCCCCATCGGCCTGGCCATTGGCGGCACCACCGGTGCGGTGCTCGGCGCCGCGACCGGTGCGGCGGCCAGTGCGCCGATCGCATTCCCGTTGGGCGCGGCCGTGGGCGCTCTGGTCGGCGCGGGCGTGGGCGCGGTGGCCGGGGCCGGGCTCGGCGCGGCCGACTTCTTCGCCATCGATGAGATGACCCCGCGGGAGGAGATCTCGCCCGTGGCCGCCCTGGTGAACCAGGTCGCGGCTCCCGTCCTCGAAGCCCCGGTGGTCGAGGCCGCCGCTCCGGTGCAGGCTCCGGTGCAGGCCGACCCCATTGCGGCGGCCATCCAGGACATCGGCGCGGCCGGCGCCGAGCTCGCCGCCTCGTTCGGCGTGCAGCTGCCGGCGTTCTGATTCCGGACGGGAGGCGGGTTCGGTCCAGCGCGGATCGAGCCCGCCTTCCGGCATGTCCGGCAGCGAACGAATTGTTGTCTAAAGGTTTGCTGATTACCTGAAACTGGCTGCTAACGTCGATCGCACCCGAGTTGCCGCCAGTGTTCGAATCGAATCGCCAGAGTTCCGAGGAGCCATCGGGTGGTAGCAGTTGGTGCGCGCAAGCGCTTCGCCGAGCGGCTGGGCCTGCTGTTCGAGGCAGCCGGAACACCGACCATCAAATCAATTGTGCGACGGGCGAATACCCGGGGCGTCCCCGGTAGCAGCACGGTGACCGTGCAGCGGGTGAGCGATTGGCGCCGCGGCAATCGGGTGCCCGCCACCTGGGAGTCGGTACTGCCGGTGCTGGCCGTGCTGACCAGCGACGCCAAGGTGCGCGAGCAGCCCGAGGATCTCGATCCGGAGCTGCTCGAGCTGCATCGCTGGCGGGTTGCCTGGCAGCAGGCCAAGAACGATCAGGGGGATCTCGCGCTGCGCGTGCGCGAGCCCGGCCATCCGCCCTACCGAGGCTTGTCCCCCTACCGCGCCGCCGACGCGGACCTGTTCTTCGGCCGTGAGAACACCCGGGAGGCCGTCCTCGACGCGATCGCGGCGCTCGAGGAGGACGATTACGCCCCGCGGCTGATCCTGCTGGTCGGCGTGTCCGGTGCGGGCAAGTCCTCATTGCTGGCGGCGGGTCTGCAGGCGCGGCCGGAAGACCATGTGCCCGTACTGTTCACGCCGGGCGCGCACCCCGCCGCCGCCCTGCACGAGGCGCTGGCCCGGCTGCCCGAGGCGGGCGACGGACTGCTGCTCATCGATCAGGGCGAAGAGTTGTTCACACTGTGCGGCGACGCCGTGGAGCGGCGGCGGTTCGTGGAGGAGCTCACGCGGGTGACCGCGCCCGAGTCCGACCGCCGGATCACGGCCGTGCTGGCGATCCGTTCCGACTTCTTCAACGATGTCATCCAGTTCCCGGCCCTGGCGCAGGCGATGCGCGAGAGCTCGGTGATCGTCGGCGCGATGAGCGACGCCGAACTGCGTGAGGTCATCACCGGACCCGCCCTGGCCTGCGGCCTGAAGGTGGAACCGGCGCTCGTGGACATCATCCTGCGCGATCTCGAGACCGCGACCTCCGAGGACGGCAAAGCCGCACTGCTGCCGCTGCTTTCGCATGTGCTGGAGGCGACATGGTCCAACCGCAGCGGCCGCACCCTCACCCTGGACGCCTACCGCGCGGCGGGTGAGATGGCGGGTTCGGTCGCCGCGGCGGCCGAGCGGACGTGGTCCGGGCTCACCCCCGCCGAACAGCGTACGGCCCGCGCGGTGCTGCTGGCCCTGACGATCATCGGGCCGCGCTCGGTCTCCCGGAATCGCCTGTCACGCTCCGTACTCGTCGCCGAATCCGAGGATCCGGGCGCGACCGAGGCGGCGATCGGCCGGTTGGTCGCCGCCCGCCTGGTGATCGTGCACGATGACGAGATCGAATTGCTGCACGACGCGGTGCCCAGGGTGTGGCCGCGGATGGCCGAATGGGTCGCGGAGGAAAAGGAATTCGCCCCCGCCCGCCATCGCATCGAAGAGGATGCGCGCACCTGGAACGCGCAGGGGCAACCGGATTCGCTGCTGTACGGCGCCAAACGGCTGGAACAGGCCGCGCCGGTGCTCGACGGCAGCGGTACGGTCAATCGCGTCGCGCGGGAATTCATCGCGCGATCGAGCCGGCGCCGCCGCGAAATCGTCAGGCGGCGAAGGATACTGCGCGCTGCCGCCGTGCTGGTGGTGGTCGGCGCCCTGATCGCTGCCCTGCTCGCGGGCACACAGCGGCGGGCGCTGGTGCGGGAGCAGAACGATGCGCGAATCGCGGCGCTGGTCGCGGAATCCCGCCGCGCGGTGGAGTTCGATCCGGCGGACGCGACCCGAATGGCCTTGGCCGCCTATCGGCTGCGCCCGGGTGACGCGGAGGCGCAGGCGCGGCTGCTCGCCACGCAGTCCACACCCGTCATCAATGCCTCCTCCGATCGGCACGCCGGGCGAATCAATGGACTCGCCTACGATCCGCGGGCCCGGGTGCTCGCCAGCGCCGGCGACGACACCCGGATCCGGCTGTGGGCCACCCATGGCGGCCAGCGGCCTACGGTCCTGGGTCCCGGTCTGAGCGGTCATTCCAAGGCGGTGAGCTCGGTCGCGTTCGCCCCCGGCGGCCTCGTGCTGGCCAGCGGGAGTTACGACAACACCGTGCGGTTCTGGGATGTCCGCGACCCGGAACAGCCTCGCGCACTGGGTGTTTCCGACCTCGGCTCACCGGTGCTGGCACTGGCGCTCACACCGGACGGACGATCGCTCATCGCGGCGGATCGCACAGGCGCGCTCTCCCTGCTCGACACCGGCGATCCGGCGACGCCGCGCGTGCGCGCGACCATTGCCGCACACACCGGTTCGATCTCGGCGCTGGCGCTGAGCGCCGACGGGACGCTGCTCGCCACCGGCGGCGAGGACCGTACCGTCCGGCTGTGGGATCTCGCCGATCCGGCCGATCCGGCGCCGCTCGGCGCGCCGCTCGTCTCCGCCAGCGACGGCGTGCACGCGCTCGCCATGAACCCGGACGGGCTGCTGGCCGTGGGATCGGCGAACGGATCGGTGCGGCTGTGGTCGCTCGCGGACCGGAACGCGCCGCGCGAGTTGGGTATTCAGCAGACGCAGCACGGTGGCGCGGTCGATGCGCTCGTCTTCGGCCCCGGCCAGCTGAGCTCGGGCGGCGCCGACGGGGCGGTGGTGCTGTGGCAGCTGACCCCGTCCGGGTTCCAGCCCGTTGGACATCCGGTGCGCGGCAATCGCGGGGCCATACCCGCTCTGGGCCTGACCCAGGACAACAATCTGATCTCCGCCGGCGGCGACGGGCGGATCCGGGTCTGGTCGCTGCCGCCCGCGGACATCCCGGTGCTCACCGACGCGCCGTTCACCTCGATCGATATGGATGCCGCGGGCACGCGCCTGGTCACGGGTGAGGACGACGGGGATTTCCAGGTGTGGTCCATCGACCATGACAACCGGGTGGCGTTCGCCGGCTCGGCGCACGCCGCGGTGGCGCCGTACAGCGGTGTGCGGGTGGGGATTCGGCCCGACGGCAAGACCCTCGCCGCCACGGATTCCGCGGGCGGCGGCTTCCAGCTCTGGGATATCGGCGATCCCGCCCGGCCCACCGCACTGGGGACGCCGCGCTCACTGCGGACGCATTACTTCACGGAGACCGTCTTCGGCCCCGACGGCAGCTTCCTGATCACCGGCGACGACGACACCTCGCTGCGGATCTGGGATGTCGCCGATCCCGCACAGCCCGTCCCGCTCGGCACGGCCGCGGCGGACACCACGAGATCCTTTCGGTCACTGGCCGTTTCGCCGGACGGCAAGCTCGCTGCCACGGGCTCCGGCGACGCGATCATCTACCTGTGGGATATCGCCGATCGCCGCCGCCCGACCCTGCGCGCCCGCCTGATCGGCCACGAGGGCCCGGTCGCCGCCCTCGCCTTCGCGCCGGGCGGCCGCCACCTGTTCAGCGGCGGCGACGACGAATCGATTCGCTCCTGGGATATCACCGATCCCGCCGTCCCACGCCCCTCCGGGCGGACTCCCGCCCACACCGCCCCGGTCGCCGAACTCTCGGTGGACAGCACCGGCCGCCGCCTGGCCTCCTCCGGCGTCGACCAAACCGTCCGCCTCTGGGACATCACCGACTCGGCCGATCTCCGGCCGCTCGGCAGTTCCCTGTCCGCCGACATCGGCTGGCGCTGGTTCATCCGCTTCGACCGCAACCGCGACGACCACGTCTTCGGCATCGGCGACTCGGTATCGCAACTGTGGGTGACCGATCCGGCGGAAGTGGCCGCGGACCTCTGCGACCGGGGCGTGGGCGAGATCGGCGACGAGGTCGGCCGCACCGACCTCCTCGACGGAATCACCCTGTGCCCCACCACCTCCTGACGGAGGAATGGGCTCGGCTCGGGACGAGTCTCAGCCGGGCTGGCAGGTGGGGCACCAGAACAGGTTGCGGCCCTCCATGTCCGCGCGCACGACGGTGGTGCCGCACAGGCGGCAAGGTTCGCCGACCCGGCGATACACGTAGGTGCGAGGCCGGTCGGCGGCATACGACGGTGCGCCGTGGTCGTGTTCGGGGCGCACCACGTGCATCTTGCCGCGGCGGACGCCGACCTGCATGAGCTCCACCAGGTCGGCCCACAGGGCGTCCCATGCGGTGCGGCTCAGGGATTTTCCGGAGCTGTGCGGTGAGATGCCGTGGCGGAAAAGGACTTCGGCACGGTAGACGTTGCCGACGCCGGCCAGGACCTTCTGGTCCATGAGCAGGGCGCCGATGGGGCGCTGGGAGCGGTGGATGCGGGCCCAGGCCTTGTCGGGGTCGGCGTCCTTGCGCAGGGGGTCGGGGCCGAGGCGGGCGGTGAGGGCGGCGACCTCGGGGTCGAGGAGGATTTCGCAGGCGGCGGGGCCGCGGAGGTCGGTGCCGTAGAGGTCGCCCTTGCGGCCGCCGCCGATGAGGCGCATGCGGACCTGGCCCACGGGATCGCCCAGGGGGTAGGGGGATTCGGTGAAGGTGCCGTACAGGCCCAGGTGGACGTGCACGGTCAGGCCCGAATCGTAGTGGTGGAGCAGATGTTTGCCCCAGGCTTCGGCGCGGGTCAGGACCTGGCCGTCGAGGCGGGCGGCGTCGGCGGCGAAGCGGCCCTGGGGGCTCGATACTCGAACCTGACCGCCGGCGAAACGCTTGTGGTGCAGTTTCGCCAGGCGGTGCAGCGTATGGCCTTCCGGCACAGGTCAGTACGCGGGGACGGCCGGGGCGACGCCGGTCTTCTCGTACTCGGCCAGAATGTCGATGCGGCGCTGGTGGCGCTCCTCACCGGACCAGGGGGTGGTGAGGAAGGCGTCGACGATGGCGAGGGCCTCCGGGAGGGGGTGCATACGGCCGCCGATGCCGATCAGCTGGGCGTTGTTGTGCTCGCGGGCCAGCTTGGCGGTCTCGACGCTCCAGGCCAGGGCGCAGCGGGCGCCGGGGACCTTGTTGGCGGCGATCTGCTCGCCATTGCCGGAGCCGCCGAAGACCAGGCCCAGGGAGCCCGGGTCGGCGACGGTGCGGCGGGCGGCCTCGATGCAGAAGGCCGGGTAGTCGTCGAGGGCGTCGTATTCGAGAGCGCCGCAATCGACGACCTCGTGGCCTTGGCCCTCCAGGTGAGCCTTGACGTGGTTCTTCAGTTCGAAGCCGGCATGGTCGGCACCCAGGTATACGCGCATGGCTGCGATTCTGTCAGGAACCAACTCTCGGGACTCTCAGGGGGCTCCGCCCCCGAACCCCCACACAGCGGCGGCGGCGTGCAGAACTGAATAGAGTGCAGGTCATGACGTCCGACGATCAGTCAGTACCGCCGGCCGCGCATGCGGGGGGACCTCCGGCCGGTGAGCGACCGGGGTGGAATCCGGTGACCGGCATGTCCGGGTGGAACCCGCAGGTGGGGCCGCCGGGGTGGGCGGCGCAGGTCCCGTATTCGCCGCCGCGGATTCCGCCGCATCAGCAGACGCGGGGGTTGTCGCCGTTCGGGATGCCGGCGCGGCACAGCTGGGAGATTCCGCTGTTGGTGGTCGTGGTGGTGACGACGGCGCTGGTGTATTTGTTCGCGTTGCTGATGCTGGTCACGGGGTCGTTGAACGACTATGTGCTGCTGATGGTGTTCGCGCCGGTGCTGCTGTGGATCGGGCGCGGTATGAACTACGCGACGCTGCGGGTCAATGGCGTGAAGATGTCGCCGACGCAGTTCCCCGAGGGCTATCGGATGGTGCAGGAGGCGGCGGCGCGGCTCGGGATGAACAAGCCGCCGGACGCGTATGTGGTGCTCGGCAATGGCGCCATCAATGCCTTCGCCTCGGGGCACGGGTTCCGCCGGTTCGTGGCGGTGTACAGCGATCTGTTCGAAGTGGGCGGCGCCGCACGGCAACCCGATGCGCTGGCGTTCATCATCGGCCACGAGGTCGGGCACATCGCGGCGGGGCATGTCTCCTATTGGCGGCAGTTCGGCATGTTCCTGGTGCCGTTCCTGCCGGTGCTGGGCAGTTCGCTGATCCGCTCGCAGGAGTACACGGCCGACAATTACGGCTACTGCAACCGGCACACCGGCGCTCCCGCCGCCATGCAGACCCTGGCGGCGGGCAAGTACCTCAACAGCCTGGTCGGCTTCGACGAGATGGCCGATCGCGCCGCCACCGAGAAGGGCGGCTTCGTCTGGTTCGTCAATGCCATGTCCAGCCATCCGGTGCTGACCTGGCGCATGTGGGCGCTGCGCGACCGCAGCCGCCACGGCCGCCTGTTCCTGCGCCCGAGCGCGCCCATGCAGCCGCCGCCGGCTCCGCCGCCGCCCTGCTATCCGCCGTATCCGCAAGGACCGCAAGGTCGGTACCCGTACCCGCCGGGCGGATACGGGGATACGACCACCCAGTACAGCGTCGGCGGACCCGGCGGCGGACCCATGCCGTACCCCAACCCCGGTGGGTACGGCGGCCCGTCGCCCTACTCCCCCGGCGGCTACGGCGACAGCGGCTGGGCCGGTCCGGGCGGATACGGCGAGGGCCGCCCGTCCGACTCCGGTGGATATCGGACACCTACGCAGCCCGAGCCCGGATCCGGTTCCCCGGGGTGGTCCGGTTCGGGCAGTTCCTCGGGCTCATCCGACTGGGGCAGTTCCCCAGGCTCGTCCGATTCGGGAAGCTCCTCGGGCTCGTCCGATTCGGGCAGCTCGTCGGGTTCCTCGGACTCGGGTGGCTCGAGTTCTTCCAGCTGACCGGGTCCGGGAGTCACTCGCGGACCCGGTCCACCGGGCTCAGTCGAATTCCGGGTCTTCGGTGCGGGTGCGCTTGAGCTCGAAGAAGTGCGGGTAGGAGGCGAGGGCGACGACGCCGTCCCACACCTTGCCCGCCTCTTCTCCGCGCGGGACGCGGGAGAGCACCGGCCCGAAGAAGGCCACGTCGTTGACGTGGATGGTCGGGGTGCCGACATCCTTGCCGACCTTGTCCATCCCGGCGTGGTGCGAGGCGCGCAGGGCCTCGTCGTGGTCGGAACTGTCGGCGGCCTCGATGAGCTCGGCGGGCAGACCCGTCTCGGCGAGGGCCTCGGCGATGACGACCTTCAGCAGGTCCTCGCGCCCTTCGTACTCGGCGCGGCGGTTGTGCAGGCGGGTGCCGAGCGCGGCGTAGAGCGGCGGCAGCACCTTGTCGCCGTGCGCCTGCGCGGCGGCGATGGCCACGCGCACCGGCCCCCAGCCGGTTCGCATGAGTTCCTGGTACTGCTCGGGCAGGTCCTCGCGGCCCTCGTTGAGCACCGACAGGCTCATCACATGGAACTGGACCTCGATATCGCGGACCTGCTCGACCTCGAGGATCCAGCGGGAGGTGATCCAGCACCATGGGCACAGCGGATCGAACCAGAAATCAACCCGGTCCTTCTTGGTGTCGCTCACGGAAGCTTCCTTTCGCGTCAGGTCGCGGCCGGTGGGGACGGCCGTTCCCCATGCGCAACAACGGACATTCTTCCCGGTATTTCCGCCGGGGCTCGGCCATCGCGCGTTAGGGTCGGATATCAAGCCTCATCGTCGGCGGCCGCTGTACAGCGGTGCAGGGAGGTTCGGCCATGACCACCAATTCCAGGTTCGTGATCGCGGGCGGCGGACTCGCGGCGGCCAAGCTCGCGGAGGCCTTGCGAGCCAATGACTTCGACGGCACCGTGCATCTGATCTGCGCGGAGGAGCGGCTGCCCTACGAGCGGCCGCCGCTGTCCAAGGACTGCCTGCTGGGCAAGAAGACGCCCGAGGACGCCATTGTCGACCCGGCGCAGTGGTATCGCGATCACCATATCGAGGTGCTGCTGGGCACCACCGTCACCGCGGTCGATCGCGCCGCCAAAACCGTTGCGCTGCCGGACGGTACGACGCTGAACTACGACAAACTGGCGCTGGCCACCGGATCCCGGCCGCGCACCCTGCCGATCCCCGGTTCCGATGCGACCGGGGTGTACACGCTGCGCAATGCCGAGGACACCGAAGCGCTGCTGGAGATGTTCCGCGCCGCACGGAAATTGGTGGTGATCGGGGCCGGGTGGATCGGGCTGGAGGTGACGGCCGCGGCCCGCAATGCCGGGCTCGAGGTCACCGTGCTGGAGACCCTGCCGGTGCCGTTGCAGAACGCCCTGGGCGCGGAGATGGGCGCGGTCTTCGCACAACTGCACCGCGATCACGGCGTGGATCTGCGCTGCGAGACCAAGGTGGCCGAGATCGTGACCGCCGACGGGCGCGCCACCGGCGTCAAGCTGGCCGACGACGCCGTCATCGACGCCGACGCGGTGCTGGTGGCGGTCGGCGCGCGGCCGAATATCGAACTCGCCGTGGACAGCGGCCTGGCCGCGGAGAGCGGCGTCCTGGTGGACGAGAGCCTGGCCACCAGCGATCCCGATATCGTCGCCATCGGCGATATCGCCGATCAGCAGCATCCGGTGCTGGGCCGGCGAATCCGGGTGGAGCACTGGGCCAATGCGCTCAATCAGCCCGCGGTCGCGGCGGCCACCATGATGGGCAAGCCGGCCGTCTACGACCGGCTGCCCTACTTCTTCACCGATCAATACGACCTCGGCATGGAGTACACCGGCTATGTGGCCCCGGGTCAGGAGGCCCGGGTGGTGGTGCGGGGCGATCTGGGCAAGCGGGAGTTCGTGGCCTTCTGGCTGGATTCCGGCAATCGGGTGCTCGCGGGAATGAACGTCAATGTCTGGGACGTGACCGAGCGGATCAAGGAACTGATACTGAGCGGCGACCCGGTCGATCCGCAACGATTGGCCGATCCGGGCGCACCGCTGTAGCCGCCCGGCAAAGTATGTCGAAAATGCGGGCGGGGTTCCGACCTCTCCGCGAGAGCGCCACCGGGGCGCTCGGAATCGAGGAGCTCCACCGTGAAATACATGTTGCTGAAGACCTACGGCCCCGCCGCCCACTGCGATACCCCGATCACCGAGTGGACGATGGAGGAGATCCAGGCGCACATCGACTTCCAGCGCCTCCTCGGGGAGGAACTGGCCAAATCCGGTGAGCTGGTCGACGCCCAGGGTCTCGCGGGCCCGGACGAGGCCCGGCTGGTCAGCTCGGACGGGCGGTCCGCGCCGGTGGTCACCGACGGCCCGTTCCCGGAGACCAAGGAATTCCTGGCCGGCTACTGGATCGTCGATGTGGACAGCCCGGAGCGGGCCATCGAGATCGCGGCCAAGGCCTCGGCCGGTCCGGGCCCGGGCGGTAAGCCGATCGGCGAGTACATCGAGGTGCGGGCGATCATGAGCGCACCCACCACCGAGGCGTAGCGGTCCCGATCCGCCGATGTCCGCCGCCACCTATGCCGTCGAGGACCTGCTGCGCGAACTCGCGCCGCAGGTCCTCGGTGTGCTCATGCGCCGCAATGGGGATTTCGACGCCGCCGAGGACGCCTTGCAGGAGGCCATGCTCGCCGCGGCGACGCAGTGGCCCGAGGAGGGACTGCCGGAGCATCCGCGCGCGTGGCTGATCTCGGTGGCCCAGCGCCGGCTCGTCGATACGATTCGCGCCGAGGTGGCGCGCCGCAATCGCGAGGCCGCCGACGCGCTGCGCGAGGTCCCGATGCCGGCCGATGTGCTGTCCGGCGGCGATGCCGAGCGCGACGACAGTCTCACCCTGTTCTTCCTGTGCTGTCATCCGGTGCTGTCGGCGGCGAGTTCCATCCCGCTGACGCTGCGCGCCGTCGGCGGCCTCGCCACCGAGGAGATCGCCCGCGCCTTCATGGTCCCGGAATCGACCATGGCGCAGCGCATCTCGCGCGCCAAGAAGCGCCTCGCAGGTGTCGACCGGCCCTTCGCCATGCCGGGCGAGGACGACGCCTACCCGGCGGCATGGCGGGAACGCGTCGGGGCCGTCCTGCACGTGCTGTATCTGATCTTCACCGAGGGCCACACCACGACCGGCGCGCAGTTGCACCGCGCCGACCTGGCCGCCGAAGCCATCCGCCTGGCCCGCGCCCTGCATCGCCTGCTGCCCGGCGACACCGAGGTCACCGGCCTGCTGGCGCTGCTGCTGCTCACCGATGCCCGCCGCGCCGCCCGCACCGGTGCGCACGGCGAGCTCATCCCCCTGGCCGAGCAGGATCGCGGCCGCTGGGACCGCGCCGCCGGACTCGAGGGCGTCAAGCTGGTCACCGCGACGCTGCCGGCCGGCCTCACCGGGCCGTATCAGATCCAGGCCGCCATTGCCGCGCTGCATGCGCGGGCCCGGCGGGCCGAGGACACCGATTGGGAGCGAATCCTGGTGCTGTACAACAAACTCGAAGCCGTGACGCCCAATCCGATGGTGACCTTGAACCGGGCCGTCGCCACCGCCATGGTGCACGGCCCGCAGGCCGGGCTGGAGCTGACCGCCGCCCTCGAGGACTCCCTGTCCGGCTCACACCGGCTCGACGCGGTTCGCGGCCATCTCTACGAGATGGCCGGTGACCGCGACCGCGCCGTCACCCACTATCTGGCCGCCGCGAACCGCACCACCAGCACGCCCGAACGCAACTATCTCACCCTGCGCGCCGCACAGCTGCGTACCGCGTAGCTCAGGCCGCCACCGTCGCCGAAATGCGAAATGCCTTGGGGCTCATGCCCCGATAGCGCTTGAAGGCGGCGCTGAAGCCGAAAGCGTCCGCGTAGCCGACCTTCTTGGCGACCTGGGCGACGGTCAGGTCGGTGTCGGCGAGCAGTTCCTCGGCCTCGTCCATGCGGGTCTCGGTGAGGTAGTTCAGCGGCGGCCGCCCCATGACCGCCGCGAAGCGTTTGGCGAAAAGCGCACGGGAGACGCCGGATTCGGCGGCGAGCGAGGCCACCGTCCAGCCCTTGCCGGTATAGGTGTGGATGGCCTGCAAAGCGGGAGCGACGATCTCGTCGGCCATGCCGCGATACCAGTGCGGGGCATCCTCGCCCGCCTGTTCGAACCAGGTGCGCAGCGTGCACACCAGGCCCCAGTCCAGCAGCCGGTCCATCATGGCCTGGGATCCGGCGCTCAGTTTGGCGGCATCACTCGCGGCGGCCTCGAGCCAGGGGCAGACGTCGGTCTCCTCGCTGATCACCAGCACCTTCGGCAGCACCCGCAACAGCCGGTCGTGCCGGCGGGCCGAGGTCTTGTAGGCGCCCACCACCAGGGCCGTCGCCTCCGGTTGCTCACTGCCCCAGCGGATTCCGCGCAGTTCCTCACCGCAGCAGTCCTCGCCCGACGTGAAGCAGGAGATCTCGTATTCGGTGGGCGGCCCGATGAGCGAGTCCGGGTCGTCGACCAGGCGGAAGGGTTCGGGACCCTGCACGATCGCGGTGTCCCCCATGGTGATCCGGGTGCGAGTGCCATCGGCGAGGATCAGGGTGCCGCCGCCGCGGAAGACGCTGATCATGGTCAACGGGGCGCGGTCGGCGAATTGAATGGTCCACGGGCCCTCCAGCACCGCGGAGGTGACGACCGAGCCTTCGGCGCGAATGCCGCTCAACAAGCAACTCAAGGGGTCCACCCCTCGAGCGTAGACGAATTCCTATTGATCGGAGAGTTTCTCCCATGGAACGTCCACGGCATTCCGGATGTACTGGTTCTACCGAACAAGATCGCATCGCAGGAGGAACCCCATGTCGCAGACCGAAAACCCCAGCGCCCGCACCGCTCTCGTGGTCGTCTCGCATCATCGGAACGATTCGCTCACAGCGTATCTGGCCGGTCGCACCGCGCAGCGGCTGGAGGCGCGGGGTTACACCGTCGACCTGCTCGACCTGCACGCCGAGGGCTTCGATCCGCGCATGACGGTCGCCGATCAGCCCGATTGGGGTAATCGGGACAAGGTCTACTCCGAGGAGACCGAGGCGCACATGCGCCGCATTCTCGCCGCCGAGGTCGTCATCGCGGTCTTCCCGATCTACTGGCAGAGCGTTCCGGCCCTGCTCAAGGGCTGGATCGACCGGGTCTGGAACTACGGCTTCGCCTACGGCCGCAGCAAGCCGCGCCTGGTCGGCAAGCGCATGCTGTGGCTGGGACTGGCGGGCGCCACCGAGGACGACGCCATCATCCCCGCCATGCGGCAGGTGCTGGAGAACCAGCTCAGCGCGGGCATCGCCTACTACTGCGGCTTCAGCCGGTCCACCGTCGCCATCCTCCCGGACGCCGAGGAGCGCCCGCAGCGCGTGGACGCGGAGGGCAACCTGTTCATCGGCGACGCGGTCGCCGGCGCGGCTCGCGAGGCCCATTTCGCCGCTCTCGAGGAGCGGGCCCTGGGCTATGTCGACGAATTCGTTGCACTGGACCGGGTTCCGGCCTGAAGCACGACGGCCGCGCATCCACGGGGGATGCGCGGCCGTGCTCGAGCAGTGCTATCCGGTCAGCTCCAGGACCGGCCGGTGATCAGCTCGTAGGCCTGCATGTACTTCTGGCGGGTCGCCTCGACGATATCGGCCGGGATCTCCGGTCCGGGGGCTTCCTTGTTCCAGCCGGTCGAGGTGGACCAGTCGCGCACGAACTGCTTGTCGAAGGAGGCCTGCGGGCGGCCGGGCTCGTAGGAGTCGGCGGGCCAGAAGCGGGAGGAGTCGGAGGTCAGGACCTCGTCGGCGAGGGTGAGAGTGTCGCCGTCCCAACCCCATTCGAGCTTGGTGTCGGCAATGATGACCCCGCGGGCGGCCGCGTGCGCGGCGCCGCGCGAGTACACCTGCAGGGTCAGGTCGCGCAGCTGCTCGGCGACCTCC
Organism: Nocardia sp. IFM 10818; assembly: GCF_054655275.1. NCBI lineage: Bacteria > Bacillati > Actinomycetota > Actinomycetes > Mycobacteriales > Nocardiaceae > Nocardia > Nocardia sp. IFM 10818. Next base: position 2,046,463 of record NZ_BAAHJH010000001.1, on the reverse strand, counting down.
TTGCCCTCCTGGTTCACCACATCGTCGAAGGTGATGAACTCGTCGTGGGTGCCGACCTCGGCCTTGGTGGTCGGGGTGAAGATGGGCTCGGGCAGCTTGTCGCCCTCCCGCAGGCCCGGCGGCAGCGCGATGCCGGAGACCTCGCCGGTGCGCTTGTACTCGGCCAGGCCGGAGCCGGTCAGGTAGCCGCGGGCAATGCATTCGACCTTCACCATGGTCAGCTTCTTGGCGCGCACGGCGCGGCCGGCGAACTCGGCGGGCACGTCGGTGGTGGAGACGAGGTGGTTGGGCACATCGGCGAAGAACTCGAACCACCAGTTCGACAGCTGGGTGAGCATCGCGCCCTTGTCCGGGATCGGGGTGGGCAGCACCACGTCGTACACCGACACCCGATCGGAGGCGACCAGGATCAGCTCATCGCCGTCCTCGTACAGGTCGCGCACCTTACCGGCGTGGATGTGCTTCAACGTGGTCCTCCTCATAGCGGCGCGGAACAGCGCGGACGGGCGCTGCGCCGCACAGCCTACCGACGGCCGTCCGGCGGCCCGCAGCCCGGCGAGCACCCGGCGGCGGGACCGCCGCCGCGGCGGCGAATGATCAGGTCTCGGCATGCGCCCGCCAACCGGTCCGGCGACGTGGCAAGCTGGGCTGCGTTGCGTCTGCGCCCGTGGCGCCCAGTGGAGAATTGTTCCGGGTCCGGGTGGGCGCACCGCATGACGGTGGGCAGCGTCGCCCGCACCGCTGCGTGAACGCACGGCACAGTACTCCGAGAGCGAAGGAGCCCCCTTGTCCGCACCGAATCTCACCCGCGAGCAGGCGATCGAACGCGCCGCGACGGTCCAGGTGGAGAACTATCGCGTCGAATTGGATCTGACCGGGCAGCCCACCAGCGCCGAGGCCACGCGGAGTGAAACCTTCTTCTCGCGCTCGACGGTGAAGTTCACGGCAACGCCCGGTGCGCAGACCTTCGTCGACATCGTGGGCGCGGGCGTGCGCTCGGCAATCCTGAACGGGACGCCGGTGGATGTCAGCGACTACGACGAGTCCAAGGGCATCACCCTCACCGGGCTCGCCGAGCGCAATGAACTCGTGGTCGAGGCCGACTGCGAGTACTCGCACACCGGTGAGGGCCTGCACCGTTTCGTCGACCCCACCGACAACAAGGTCTACCTGTACTCGCAGTTCGAAACCGCCGACGCCAAGCGGATGTTCGCCTGCTTCGACCAGCCGGACCTCAAGGCCACCTACGATCTGATCGTCACCGCGCCGGAGGACTGGGAGGTCATCTCCAATGGCGCGACCACCTCGACCCGCAAGATCGGCACCGTGGTCGAGCACACCTTCGACACCACGCCGCGGATGAGCACCTACCTGGTGGCGCTCATCGCCGGGCCGTACGCCAAGTGGACCGACACCTATGTCGACGAGCACGGCGATATCCCGCTGGGCATCTACTGCCGCGCCTCGCTGGCCGAATTCATGGACCACGAACGGCTTTTCACCGAGACCAAACAGGGCTTCGGCTTCTATCACGCCAATTTCGGTGTGCCGTACGCCTTCGGCAAGTACGACCAGCTGTTCGTGCCCGAATTCAATGCGGGCGCCATGGAGAACGCGGGCGCGGTCACCTTCCTCGAGGATTACGTGTTCCGCTCCAAGGTGACTCGCGCGTCGTACGAGCGCCGCTGCGAGACGGTGCTGCACGAGATGGCGCACATGTGGTTCGGTGATCTCGTCACCATGAAGTGGTGGGACGATCTGTGGCTGAACGAATCCTTCGCCACCTTCGCCTCGGTGCTGTGCCAGGTGAACGCGACCGAATACACCAATGCCTGGACCACTTTCGCCAATGTCGAGAAGTCCTGGGCGTACCGGCAGGATCAGCTGCCCTCGACCCACCCGATCGCGGCGGACATTCCGGATCTGGCGGCGGTGGAGGTGAACTTCGACGGCATCACCTACGCCAAGGGCGCATCGGTGCTCAAGCAACTGGTCGCCTATGTCGGCGAGGAGCCGTTCCTGGCGGGCCTGCGCGACTACTTCACCGAACACGCCTACGGCAACGCCACTTTCGATGATCTGGTCGGTGCGCTGGAGAAGGCGTCCGGGCGGGATCTGTCGGATTGGGGCGCGCAGTGGCTCAAGACCACCGGCCTGAACATCCTGCGCCCCGACTTCACCGTGGACGCCGACGGCAAGTACAGCTCGTTCAGCGTCATCCAGGAAGGGGCCGCTCCCGGCGCCGGTGAGCGCCGCGTGCACCGCCTGGCAATCGGCGTGTACGACGAGCAGGACGGAAAGCTGGTGCGCACCAAGCGCGTCGAGCTCGATATCAATCCGGCCGAGCGCACCGATGTACCCGAACTGGTGGGCGTCGCCCAGGGCAAGCTGGTGCTGGTCAATGATGACGACCTCACCTACTGCTCGGTGCGCCTGGATCCCGCGTCGCTCGAGACGGTGGTGGCCCGCATCGCCGATATCGCCGAACCGCTGCCCCGCACGCTGTGCTGGTCGGCCGCCTGGGAGATGACCCGCCAAGCCGAGATGCGCGCCCGCGACTTCGTGGCACTGGTGCAGCGCGGGGTGGGAGAAGAGACCGAAATCGGCGTGGTGCAGCGGCTTCTCATGCAGGCGCACACCGCACTGGCCAGCTATGCCGACCCGGCCTGGGCCGATACCACCGGCTGGCCGGAGTTCGCCGATCGCCTGCTGGACCTGGCCCGCGCCGCCGAGCCGGGTTCGGACTACCAGCTGGCCTTCGTGAACGCCCTCACCGGCGCCAAGCTGGCCGTCCGCCACGTCGAGGCGCTGCGCCAGATCCTGGAAGGCGACCTCACCGCCGCCAACCTGCCCGGCCTCACGGTCGACACCGATCTGCGCTGGCGTCTCATCCAGGCGCTCGCCGCGGCCGGTGACATCGATGCCGACGGACCGCAGTCCCCGGTCATCGACGCCGAACTGGAGCGCGACCCCACCGCCGCCGGCCGCCGCCAGGCCGCCGCCGCCCGGACCGCTCGCCCGCAGATCGGCGTGAAGGAATCGGCCTGGGCCACCGTTATGCACGACGATACGGTCCCGAACATCACCGCCCGCGCCATCGTCAGCGGCTTCGCCCCGGTCGGTCAGTCGAACCTGTTGTCCGGCTTCACCGAACGCTACTTCGCCGAGATCCCCGGCGTCTGGGAGCGCCGCTCCAGCGAAGTGGCGCAGACCGTGGTCGTCGGCCTGTACCCGCACTGGGCCATCACCGAGGAAGCCGTCGCCCTCGCCGACAAATTCCTCTCCGCCGAACACCCGCCTGCCCTGCGCCGCCTGGTGATCGAGGGCAAGGCCGGCATCGAGCGCTCCCTGCGCGCTCGCGCCTTCGACCAGCAGTAACACCCCAACGGTCGCGCCCCCTGCGAAATCCGCAGGGGGCGCACCCATGTCGAACCAGAAGGATCCACCCGTGACAGCCCCCCGACACCATACGCCGCGCGACCATCCGGCCGCCGACGTCGCGGGCGGCATAGCGGGCAGCGAGGCCGCCTCCGAGCACGCGCACACATCGGCACCAGTCATCGGCGACCCCCGGATCCCCACACGACACAACGAGAAGACCGACGCGACGGCCGTCGCCGGAGACGCGGGGAGCGCGGCAATCGTCACCGCTACGACCCGCCAACACCCACATGGCGGCGACGACGATCGACAGCCCTCGGCTGCGGGCGCTGCTCGACGAGTTGACCGCCGACTGAGCGGATGCGGCGCATGACGCGGCAACCGTGGCCGGGCGCACCCACGCGACGCCGCGACCACGGCCGGCCCCCGTCCCGGCCGGCCGGCCAGGTCGTGGCTGCCGAGGCTGCGGGCGGCGAGGATGACGTGCCCCGGGCAGTGTGTGCCCGAGGCGAGGATGCTTCGCTGAGTGCGGCAGCTCGACGCGCCGACAGGCACCCGGACCGCTGGAGGGTCCCGCTGCGATGATGGAAAGCCCTCGGCTGCGCGAGCTGCTGCACGCGGCGCGGGCTCGCGGTAGTACTGCTGTCGATGAGTTCTGGGACGAGATCATCGGGTCCGGAACGCCGCTCATCGAGCCGGGGCGTGAGCTGGACCGTCGGCTGGTGACGCTGCTGTGGCGCGAGCGGGAGCCGATCGCGGGTGTCTATGCGCTGGTCAACAGGCTGACCGACAAGGGCCTTGTGGCCGATGGGATGATGCGGCGGCTTCCGGACACCGATGTGTGGTTCGTTACGTTCGATGTTCTGGACACACTGCGCAGCAGCTATCGGTTCTATCCATTCGGCGAGCGGGATCGCTTCTTCGGCAGTGGTGTTCTCGCGCATCTCGATGCGAAGGCGCTCATGGCGCGGACGGTGCCGGACCCGCGCAATCCCGGCTGCGGGAGCGGCCGAGGTTTCGGGTCGGTGCTCGAATTGCCCTCGGCGCCTTCGCTTGCCGAGTGGAAGCACATGGAGGCGCGGCCGGCGGGCACGCTCTCGGCTCACGACTTCACCACTGCGAGAGGTGCGGACACCTACCGCATCCGGCAATACATTCCGGCCGGACCGATTCCAGCGGGCGGGCTCGCGATGCTGGTTCTGCTCGATGCGCAGCGCTGGTTCGATGATTTCAATATGCCCGCCGCGATCGACGCCGCGATACGTGCCGGCCGGTGCTCGCCCGTCGGCATCATCGGCGTGGAATCTCCTGCCGCACCGCAGGATCGGATGCGACAGCTGGGAGCGGACCCGCAGTTTGTTCAGATGCTCGCGGACGAGCTCATCCCGTTCGCCGAGTCCTCCGGGGTGCGGTGGGCGGGGCGCGAGCGGCGAATGCTGTGCGGGCAGAGCCTCGGTGGGCTCACGGCGCTGGCTGCCGCGCTGTGGACGCCGGAGGCGTACGGTGCCGTGCTGGCGCAGTCGCCGTCGGTGTGGTGGCGGCCGGACGGGAGCGTGAGTCCGCATACTTACACCGACAGTTCGACCTCATGGCTGTTCGAGCGGTTCGGGACGGCGGCGGTGGGGCCGGTGCGCATCCTGATCGACGCCGGATCGAATGAAGGGCTGCTCACCGAGCATCTGCACCGATTCCAGGACATGGTGTCGGACAGAGGTTTTCGGAGCCGGTTGCAGGTGTACACCGGTGGGCACGATTACCCCTGCTGGGCCGCCGCCATGATGAGCGGGCTAGCCGAGCTGTGTGGCGCTACGCCGGAGGACGCACCGTCGCGACGGGCAGCCGGCCGGTCGCCAGCATCAGCAGATCGATAGCGGAGGCGCTGAGTTCATCCGGGCCGTCACCGTAGGTCCAGTCCGCGTCGGTGGCGTTCAAACGCAATCCGCGCACTCGCTTGGGTGCGCCGTAGAAACGGCTGGACAGGACCTGGTCGAGGGCGGGGAGCACGCGCGCGACGGGGGTACGCCAGGTGCGGCCGAGTGGCCGGGCGATGTCTTGGCCGTGAACGATGATGTCCACCAACGGATCCAGCGGGCTCGCACCCGGCGCGCGCTTCATCACGCCCGCGGCCTCGCGCAGGTGGCCGAGCAGCTCGGCCGGTGTGTAGGCCGCGGCGCGATCACGGGCTTGCTCGGCCGTCATCCGATTCCAGTCGAAGCGGGCGCGGACGATGCCTTTCACGGTGTCCCACACCGTTTCCCGATTCGACAGCGTGATGTGCGCGAGCACCTCGTGCGTCGTCCAGCCGTCGCACAGCGAGGGCTGCTGCCATTCGGCCGCGGTGAGGTCGTCCAGGAAGTCGGCGAGCGCGAGCCGCTCGGTGCGAATCCAGGCCGGAATCAGTTCGGGGTCCACGGGTGCCTCCAGGTCGACGCGGGTCATCGATGCAGACGGACCGCAGCGGAGAAACTCATCGGCGCACGCCCTGAACTGCGGTTTCGCTCACGCTGCTGTGAGCGGATCCGCTCACGGCAGCGTGGCGCGAAATCCGGGGGTCCGCTGCGGCACGGTGGATGCATGGGAGACAACAAGCCGATGTTCAACTGGCGCACACGCGAACAACTGTTCAGCCGCCGGATTCTGGTCCTCGACGGCGCGCTCGACGACGACAATGGCGCACTGCTCATGACGCAGCTGCTCACCTTGGCGACCGAGGATCCGGAGGCGGGGATCTCGCTGTGGATCCACTCGCCGGGCGGTTCGGTGCCGGCCATGCTCGCCATCCGCGATGTCATGCGCCTGGTGCCCTGCGAGGTGTCCACGCTGGCACTCGGATTGGCCTGCAGCGCCGGGCAATTCCTGCTGTCCGCCGGATCTCCCGGCAAGCGGTTCGCGCTGCCGCACGCCCGGATTCTCATGCATCAGGGTTCGGCCGGCATCGGCGGCAGCGCCGTCGAGGTGGAGGTCCAGGCCAGCGATCTGCGGCACACCGTGCAGACCGTCCTGGGGCTCATCGCCGAGGACACCGGGCAGTCCTACGACCAGATCTTCGAGGATTCACTGCACGATCGCTGGTTCACCGCCACCGAGGCCCGCGAGTACGGATTCATCGACGCCATCGTCGATTCCTTCTGGCAGGTCGTCCCCCAGCGCCACAAGGTAGGTATCTCCTGATGACCAGCTACACCATCCCCAATGTCATCGCCCAGCACCCGCGCGGCGAACGCATCATGGACGTGTACTCGCACCTGCTCACCGAGCGCATCGTCTACCTGGGCACGCCCATCGACTCCGGTGTGGCCAATGCCCTCATCGCCCAGCTCCTGCACCTGGACGCCGACAGCCCCGGCCAGGACATCAACCTCTACATCAACTGCGAGGGCGGCGATCTGTCCGCCATGCTCGCCGTCTACGACACCATGCAGCACATCAATTCCCCCGTGGTCACCACCTGCGTGGGCCAGGCGATAGCGGTGGGCGCAGTGTTGCTGGCAGGTGGCTCGCCCGGTCGCCGCACCATGCTCCCGCACGCCCGCGTGGTCCTGCACCAGCCCGCCGCCAGCGGCCGCGGCACCATCCCCGATCTCATCATCCAAGCCGATGAGATCGTCCGCATGCGTGCCGAAATCGAGCAGATCCTCTCCAAGCACAGCGGCCAATCCCTGGAGACCCTCCGCCGCGACACCGACCGCGACCGCGTCTTCACCGCCCAGACGGCCCTGGACTACGGTCTCGTCGACCAGATCCTCGGCCCTCGCGAATGAACTGAAACGTCACCCACCGGGAACTGGCGGCGGTCCCTTCTCGACGAATGCCGCCACCAGTTCCCGCTCGGCGTGATTCAGGCGGCGAGGGCCATGAGCACCGGCCCCGCAGGCCGGTGATTCGCAGGCGGCCGGGAAATCAGAGCCATCCGCTGACGGCGCAACTCGTCGGCCACCTGTCCGGTGAGATCTCCGAGCGTGGTCCCCAGCGCCCCCGCGAGATTCGAGATCATCTCGCTCGACGGATCCTTCCGCCCGCGCTCCACCTCGGACAGGTACTGCGGCGAAATCCCGGCCCGCCCCGCCGTCTCACTGAGCTTCTCCCCCTGCTCCTGCCGCAACGCCCGCAGCCGCTCCCCCAGCACCTCCCGCCACAACGGCTCCCGCACGGCCTGCTCCCGCGGCCGCTCTTCGCGCCCACCGGGAATCGAACGCAGACGCGGAAACTCCGGCACGGCCGGAACAGCAGGCTCGGACATACCCCGAGCCTAGATCGCCGGGCCCGCCCCCGAGCCCCAGTTACGCTCTGGGCGTACAACCCGCCCCGCACGCCAATTCGAAACACCACCGACCGGGAACTCGTGGCGGGGCCCACTCGACAGATGCCGCCACAGTTTCCCGGTGATCAACCGACCAAGAGCCGGCCGCTCGGCCGAGCCGCGCAGGAGGACGCGGAATTCGGGCGAGCGGCGGAAGCCGGGCATCCGGTATCGCCCACTCTCCCGCGGGGTTTCAGGGGCCAAGCCCCTGAATTCACCCTTTTCCCGGGGGGTTTCAGGGGTGAAACCCCTGAGAGCCCTACGAGAGTTGTCAGACCCGGCCGATGGCCGCGGCCATGACGCGCACGGCGGAGACGAGTCCGTCGATCAGGTCGCCCTGGCGGAAAGAGCTCAGGGCGGCGGTGGCGCCGAGCTGGCAGACGCGGTCATTGGCGCGCTCGGCGACGTCGCGGCCGGAACGGACCTCGACGGAACCGGTGTTCGGGTCCACGGCGATGAGGACGGAGCGGGCCGCCTCGGGGGTGCCGGGGAAGACGGCGTCCGCGCCGGAGGCGGAGTCGGCGCCGAGGTCGCCGATGAAGATATTGAAGCGCACCTTGGTGGCGCGGGTGGCGTCGGTGAGGGCATTGTCCATGAGCAGGCGCTCATGATCGGTGAACGGCACCTCGTTGAAGACGTCGCCGGCTTCGTGCACGCCGGATACGCGTCCGCTGCTGGTGATGGCGTAGCCGTGCGGTAGGTCGGCTGCGTTCACCGCGGGCCAATTAGAACTTGCCACTTGCCCGGCCTCCGATCAGGTCCGCCTCGGCGGATTCGATAGCCGCATGATTGCCATGCGACGACTCAGCAACATCGTGATGACCGGCGCCGGTCACCTCGTCGGTCGCGCTCCACAGCACCGGTGGCTGGGTCCACTGCTGTCCGAGTTCGTAGTGGTCCGGCTTCTTGCCGGGCAGCGGCTTGCCGAGGAACGACAATCCAGCGATCACCAGATAGATCGCAACCGGGATGCCGACATAGATCAGCACTGTCTGGAGAATGCTCACGGCACAACGGTAATCGATGCCCGGATCGTCACCCTAGACCGGTGAGCGAGCCCACGCTCGTGTCGTCGCGTTCCCGGTCAAATCAGCCAGGCCGCGGAATTTGCCGGAAGTTTTCTAGCGGTAATCGGAGCACTCGCCAGCAACACCTCGCCGGCGGGCAGCAGAATCGGAGCGTCGGTGGCGTTCAGGACGCACAGCAGTCCGCCGCCGCGCCGGAAGGCCAGACAGCCCGGCGGACTGCCGTACCACTCCAGGCCCGGACCGCGGAATTCCGGGCGCATACCCCGTAATTCGATGGCCATCCGGTACAGCGACAGCATGGAATCCAGGCGTTCCAGCTGCCGCTCCACCGTCAGCTGCGCCCAGTACGGCGGCATGGGCAGCCAGGGGCGTCCGGCGGTGAAACCGAACGGCGGCTGCGCGCCCTCCCACGGCAGCGGCACCCGGCACCCGTCGCGGCCGCGCTCGGTGTGCCCGGAGCGTTCCCATACCGGATCCTGCAATGCCGCCTCGGGCAGATCGTCGACATTGGGCAGGCCCAATTCCGCACCGTTGTAGACGAATACGCTGCCCGGCAGCGCCAGCTCCAGCAGGATCATGGCGCGCGCCCGCGCGAATCCCACCGGACCGCCGCCGTAGCGAGTGACCTCGCGCTCGATATCGTGATTGGACAGTGTCCAGGTCGGACTGGCCCCGACCGCCGCCACCGCGCTCAGCGAATGGTCGACGGCCTCCCGAATCCGGTCCGGATGGAAAGGCGTCTCGGCTAATCGGAAGTTGAACGCCAGATGGAGCTCGTCGGGGCGCAGATACTCGCCGAAGCGGGTGTTGTCGTCCACCCACACCTCCCCGATCGCCACCGCGTGCGGGTATTCGTCCATGACTTTGCGGAGCTTGCGGTGCAGTTCGTGCACGCCGGGGTTGTTGAAGCGCGGATCCTCATCGTCGTGGCCGAACATCTTGGAGTTCGGATCGGCCATATCCGGCAGCCCCTCGGGCTTGGCCATACCGTGCGCGACATCGATGCGGAACCCGTCCACCCCGCGATCCAGCCAGAACCGCATGGTCTGCTCGAAATCGGCGGCGACCTCCGGATTCTCCCAGTTCAGATCGGGCTGTTCGGGCGCGAAGATGTGCAGATACCACTGCCCGGGCCGGCCGTCCGCCTCGATCACGCGGGTCCACGCCGGCCCGCCGAAGATGCTGGGCCAATTGTTCGGCGGCGCAGCGCCATCCGGCCCGCGCCCATCGCGGAAGAAGTACCGGGCCCGCTCCGGACTGCCCGGTCCGGCGCGCAGCGCGGCCCGGAACCACGGATGCCGATCACTGCTGTGATTGGGCACCAGGTCCATGGTGACCCGGATCCCCCGGTCGTGCGCCTCGGCGATCACCTCGTCCAGGGCCGCGATACCGCCGAAGAGCGGGTCCACATCGCGCGGATCGGACACGTCGTAGCCGCCGTCTGCCATGGGCGAGCGCATGATCGGGCAGATCCACAACGCGTCCACCCCCAATAGCTCCAGATACCCGAGCTTTTCGCGGAGCCCGCCGAGATCTCCGACGCCGTCGCCGTCGGAGTCCGCGAACGAGCGGGGATACACCTGATAGAAGACGGCCGATCGCCACCACGGCATTGCCTGCGCAGCCGCGGCCCCCGGCCCGGCGGATGTTTCGGTCACAGTCGTAATGGTGCCAAAGCGCACCGCCGCCCGGGGCCGCAAAGACGACACTTGTCCAGTTTCAGCAAATCGTCAGCGGTGTCGCGATCGCACCGGAAACCGTCTGGGCGGCTTCACCTTCTGCGCAATGAACTCAGAAAGGTGAGTTCATGAGCGAATTGGCGGCCATCTCGAAGTAGTCCAGCAACTGCTTGCGATGCGCATCGTCGAGCACCTCCGGCTCGATCTCCGCCACCGCGATGTGCATGGCCCGCAACCAAGCGTCCCGCTCGATCGGCCCCACCTTGAACGGATGGTGCCGCATTCGCAGCCGCGGATGCCCCCGCTCCTCCCCATAGGTCCGCGGCCCGCCCCAGTACTGCTCCAGGAACATCCGCAGCCGCCGCTCGGCGGGACCGAGATCCTCCTCGGGGTACAGCGGCCGCAGCACCTCATCGGCCGCGACCTCCCGGTAGAAGGCCGCGACGATCCGATCGAAGGTCGCGGCCCCGCCCACCGCGTCATAGAAGGATGTCGTCGTCTGCTCACCGGAAGTCACGCAACCATTGTGCCCACAGTCCGCGATCACGGCCCGTCGCCTCCCTCACTTCGGCGTCCGAGGCCGCCGCGCACCAGCGCGGCGGCCTCGCGTATACCCCCCGCTTCGCGACCGGCACGGGTACGACGCCCCAGGTCACGTCCTGTTCACCCGTTTGTGCCCGAGAATCTGCAAAATCACCGTGCATTCTGCGGACTTCCATGGTCAACTGGGTGGCAGTCTGCCGAGACGAAGCACCCATCGGACGAATACGGATTCGGGGTATGCCCATGAAGCAGCGGCACAGCGCCAGGCATGAGGCGCGGACACATCGACAACTCCAGCCCGCCGACGTCCACAATCGTGGGTCGGGGGCCATTCCGCTGCATGTTTTGTCCGACCATCATCCGGGTGCGCATCATGATCATCACGCGCATCGCCCGCCCGAAGTCTCCACCGGTTCCAGCTGGGCCAAACGCCGCGTCCTGCTGTTGAACGCCACGTACGAACCCCTCACCGCCCTGTCCGCGCGCCGCGCCATCGTGCTGCTGATCTGCGACAAGGCCGATACCGTCCACGACAATCCCGAGGGCCCGGTCGTGCATTCCGCCGGCACCTCGGTCGCATTGCCCTCGGTCATCCGACTACGCAATTACGTGCGTGTCCCCTACCGCGCCCGCGTCCCGATGACCCGCGCCGCACTCATGCATCGCGACCGGTATCGCTGCGCCTACTGCGGCGGCAAGGCGGAAACCATCGACCATGTGATTCCGCGCAGCCGCGGCGGGCCGCACACCTGGGAGAACTGCGTCGCCTCCTGTGCGCCCTGCAACCACCGCAAGGCGGACAAGCTGCTGAGCGAGCTGGGCTGGACCCTGGTGCATCCTCTGGAATCGCCCAAGGGCCCGCACTGGCGACTGCTGTCCTCCAGCTCGGAGCTGGACCCGACCTGGTTGCAGTACCTCGGCGAGGGCGCGGCCTAGCTCGCGCTCGACCGCCGAGGGTTCATCGGCCGATATGTCGAACGCTCGCGCTGTCGCGCGCGCAACCGGCCGGAATCAGCTGTATTCGCTGATGAGCATGGCCCAGGTGCCCGGTTCGAGCGCCTCGAAGACGTGCGGCATATCGCCCGGATAGCAGATGTAGTCCCCTGGACGCAGCTCGACCGGCGCATCCGCGAGCCCGGCATTGGCATGGCCCGCGCACAGCATCACGTGCTCCGTGACGCCGCGCGCGTGCGGATCGGAGCGGCGGGGCCGCCCGGGTTCGGCGGTCATGCGGTAGATATCGCGCCGGACGTTCGACGGCGCGGCCGACAGCAGGGTGATCCGGTACTCGGCCTGCGCCGAAGCCAGCTCCGCACCCTCGCCGGCCCGGATCACCTGCACCTGCGGCCGCGGCGGATCCAGCAGCTGCGAGAATTGGATGCCGAGCGCCAGGCACAGCGCCCACAGCGTCTCGATGCTGGGATTGCCCGATCCGGACTCCAATTGGGACAGAGTGGATTTGGCAATGCCCGCCCGCTTCGCCACCTCGGTGAGCGACAGCCCGGACCGGCCGCGCTCCCGGCGCAGGGCAGCCGCGATGGCCTCCTGCGGCGAGGTGGCCGACGGGTTCTCATCGTGAATCATGATGGGTTCACACAGTACCGGCTCGCTGCCGCACCCCTTTGACTATTCGGACTCGATGCGTTCAATATAGACAACATGCGTTCGATATGGCGAACACTGGATCGGGGTGTATTGACCGGTATCGCGGCGATCTGCCTGGCAGTCGCCATGATCGGCGTCTCCTACGGGGCGACGGCCGTCACCGCCGGGCTGCCCGCCTGGCTGCCCATTGTGCTGAGCCTGGCGGTGGTGGCCGGCGGCTCCGAGTTCGTCTTCATCGGGATCGTCACCGCCGGGGGCGGGCTCATTGCCGCGGTGCTGGCCGGGCTGCTGGTCAATGCTCGCCATCTGCCCTATGGGCTCTCGGTGCCCGATGTGGTCGGCACCGGATGGCGGCGATTGGTCGGCACCCAGATCATGAACGACGAATCCGTCGCCATGGCGCTGGCCCAGCCCGATCGCCCGCGGCGGCGCGCCGCGTATTGGCTGTGCGGGCTGGCCGTGCTGGCCGCCTGGCCGATGGGGGCCGCGATCGGGGCCATGCTCGGCTCGATCGTGCCCGACCCCAATGCCTTCGGGCTGGACGCGGTATTCCCCGCGGTGCTCATCACCCTGGTCATTCCCGCCCTCAGCGACGCCCAGACGCGCATCGCCGCCCTGACCGGCGCTGCCGTCGCGGCGGTGACCACGCCGTTCCTGGGCGCGGGCCTGCCGGTGCTGCTGGCCCTCACCGCCGTGCTGCTGGTCGCCCGCCGGACCGATCCCGCGGCCAGCGAATCGGCCGCCGAACCCGCGTAAACGCTCCCACCGAGACTCCCGAGGACGATTCCCATGACCAAGGCCCTGCTGCTGGGCGTGTGCGCGCTGGCCGTCGGCACCTATGCCTTCCGCTTCGCCGGCCCCGTTCTCCGCAGCCGTGTCAAGGTCTCCGCCCGCACGGTGAAACTGCTGGAAATCGCCTCGGTGGTCCTGCTGACCGCGCTGGCGGTGACCACTCTCATCCCCTCCGGCGGCAATCAGGTCGGAATCGCGCTCCCCGCAGGGGTTCTCGTCGCCGCCGTGCTGGCCTGGCGTAAAGCGCCCTTGCTCGCGGTGATTCTGGCCGCCGCCGTCACCACCGCGGGCCTGCGACTACTCGGTCTGCACTGACCCGTCACCGGCCGCCGCCGCGGGCCGAGTACCGCCACTCGCGGGATTCACCCGGCCGCACACGGGTATTGCGAGGCGAAGTGCCGAGCAAACGAAGAGGTGCAGATTTCATGGCTATTCCCGACCGTATCGTGCGTGGAGTGTTCGCCGGTGGGGCGTGGGTGCGGCGCAATCGCGTGTTCCATCCGGCCGGGCTGCCGTTGACGGGCGTTCTGCATACCGTGGACGGCGAGTACAAGCAACTGCTGGGCAGCACGGATCGCCCTGTGCTGGCACGGATTTCGAAGGGCATCGGACTTCCCGCGGACCTGCCGGACGCACTGGGCCTGGCAGTGCGGGTATTGGACCGGCACAACCGGCCCTGGGACCTCGCACTGGCCACCACCGGCACCGGTCCCTGGAGCCGATTCCTGATCCAACCGGCGCGCGGCTGGGCGAGCGCCCGTTACGGCAGCCTCATGGCCTACCGCTTCGAGCAGGGTCCCGCCGAGTGGATTTTCGCCGAGCCCGATGGGGCGCAACCGGAGACGCCGTCCCTGTCGGCGCTCCAGGTGCATTTGAAGCGGCAACGGCTCGGATTCACCCTGAAGGCCGCGCCGCGCACCGGCCCCATGCGCACGCTGGCCGAGATCACCATTGCCGAACCCGAGATCGGCGAGCATGCCTCGCCCGGGTTCTTCGATCCGGTGCGGAATATGCCGCCCGAGGTGGAGCTGCTGCCGCGGATGGTGGCGACCGTGCGCGAGTGGGCCTACAGCGGAAGCCGCCGCGGGCGTGGGGAATCGGAGAATGTGGCCACGCAGGGGGTGGCCGGATTCCAGGGCATGAAGGACGGGCAGCACCGCGCGCCCCGGCCGGAGATCTAGGGGCGCACCAGGTCGGCCAGACGCTTCCACGCATCCTCGGCGATATCCTCGCGGTAGGACGGGCGTCCGGGGAAGAGAAAGCCGTGCGGAGCATCGTCATAGACGACGATCTCGTGGTCGATATCGTTGGCGCGCAGTGTATTCGCGAGGGACTCGCGCGCGGCGGCGGGAATCAGCGGATCGTCGCCGCCGAAGAGCAGGAGCATCCGGCCGGTGATGCCGGGCGTGTACTCGACCGTGGGTTCCGGCGTCGACAAGGGAATGCCGGTATCGGTGAGCCAGCCCGGGTAGACGGCGGCGGTCGCGGCGAGCGGGAGCTGGGTTGCGGCGTAATAGGCCACGTGCCCGCCGGCGCTGAAGCCGACCATGCTCGAGGAGGTGGCGCCGCGACGCCGCAGTTCGGCGAGGCAGGCCGAGATGTCGGCCAGCACCTCGGGACGGCGCAGCGTGCGCAGAAGTTCCAGGCCGCGATCCCGGTCGGCCGTGAACTCCAGTTCGGCCCGCGGCGCGACCCGGTGGAACAGGTCGGGCAGGATGGCAATGGCGCCGAGTGCGGCCAGCCGGTCGGTGGCCGCGACGGCGGATGCGTGCTGGCCGTAGATCTCGTGTCCGACAACGATTCCCGGATAGTCTCCGGGGGCCGCGGGGCGGGCGAGGTAAGCGGTCAGCATCGCGTCGCCGATGGCGAGGTCCATCCACTCGGTCACGATTGCGGCATCGCCCATGCCGTCAAGGTAGTCGGGCACGAGCCGGGCGACCAATGGGCATGGCGAGACCGGCCATCGATCCGTCGATGGCCGATGCGCTCAGCTCGTCAGGAGCGGCAGGCCCGGACCGCGGCGGCGTGCCACGGAACCGTAGCGGGCGTCCAGGCGCAGCCAGGTGCGGGCGGCGCGGACCCGGACGATCTCGTCCACCGAGATGCGGCGGGAGTCGGTCTTCTCGCCGCCGTGCGGGATGAAATCCATTGCGGCGAGCGCGAAGACGACGCGCATGGGGACCTCGACGCTCTCCCCGGCATTGGAGACGGTGAGCACGGTCTGGTCGAGCAGGGAGGCGGGCGGGCCGTGCCCCGCGGAGTGCTCCTGCGCCAATTCCGCTCCGCGCTCGGCCAATTCGACGAGCATGCGGGCCGGGACATCGTCCACGTGGACGAATCCGGACTCCGGCGGCAGCGCCGAACGCCAGGCCGAATCCATGCGGTAGCCCAGCTCCAGCGGTGCGCCGGGCTCCGGCCCGTGCAGGCGGGACAGCACGATATCGCCGCCGACGGTGACATCGTCGGTGCCGAGGGAACCGACGACCGTGCGCACCGCCAGCGCCTCGAAACCGGTGGCGGCCCAGGCGGATACGTAGCGGTCGCCGCGGCGGCGCAGCCGGATGACGGCGGCCGGGTCCAGGCGCATCGCATGGGAGACGAAGGTGGCCAGGTTCTCCCGTTCCGCCGGATCCGGGATGTGCAGGGTGAGTTCGGACGTCACTGTCGCGGGACTCGCCTCAGTCGTTCAGCCACAGCGACAGATAGTCGCGTTCCTCGGTGGTGAGGCGGCGCAGGCGCTGGGTCTCGATATCGAAGGCGGCGAGCTGGGTGGAGGCGATCACCGCCGGCGGGGAATCGGGTGCGGCCGCGGCGGCGCGCACCTCGTAGGCGACGGTGAAGTCCACGGCCCGCAGCCGCTCGACCCACATGGAGATGTCGAGCGGCGAATCCTCGTGCCGCAGCTGACCTTTGTACTGCACCCGCAGATCGGCCAGCACACAGCCGGACTTCAGGCCGACGGTGGGCCGGTCGTCGAGGAACAGCCACGGAATCCGGGCCTCCTCCAGCAGGGTCACCATGCGGGCATGGTTGATGTGCTGGAAGGCGTCCATATCCGACCAGCGCACCTCGACCTTGGTGTGAAAGCGCCTGGGCGTGCCGAACGCCTGCTCGACCGATGACGTGCTCTGCACATCCAATGACTTGCTATGCCCGTTCAGCGAACCGACACTGGTCAACGCGGTACCTCCGATTGCGCACCCACCCCGCTCACCATGCTGCGCACCTGCCGCGCCGCAACCGACAGCGTGGCCAGGTCGTGGGTTCCGGATTCGAACAGTTCCGAGAGGGCGCTACGCGCGCGCCCGAGCCGGGACTGATTTTTCGACTCCCAGTATGCAATCTTTTCCTCGGCCGTCTCCTCCGGGTCGCCGGCGGAGAGCACGTCGAGGGTCAGCGAGCGCAGTGATCCGTACATGTCGTCGCGCAGCGCGAGCCGGGCCAGGGCGTGCCAGCGATCACCGCGTTCGAGGTGGCTGACCGCCTGCAACAGCCAGTCGATCTTGAGGTGGTCATTGAGCGCGTAGTACAGCGCACCCACCTCCTCACCGCGGCGATCGGTGATATCGGCGATATCGATCACATCCAGCAGCGGGAAGAGATTCAGCAGCCCGAACACCTCGGTCGCCAGCTCGGTGGGCGCGCCCTTGCCGATGATCGCCTGCGACTGCACGTTCAGGGTGTCGATGTGATGCCCGCGCAGCCAGCCCGGCACCTTGGGCGCGAGCCGGTGCACCTCGGTGGCGTAGCGGTGGATCTCCGCGCCCACGGCAATGGGCTGCGGCCGGTTGTTGAGCAGCCAGCGCGAGGCGCGATCGAGGGTGCGCTTGGTCTCCAGTTCCAGCGCGTCCTTCATACCGGTGGAGATCTCCGCGGCGCGAATGCGCTCCCAGATGGTGTGCAGTCCGAAGATCTGCGTCGCGGCGGTGAAGGCGCGCACCGCATCGGAGGCGGTGGCGCCGATCTCCTCGTTGAGCCGGTGCGCGTAGGTGATGCCGCCCAGATCCACCACCTCGTTCACCAGCATGGTGGTGGTGATCTCGCGCCGCAGCCGGTGCCGCTTGATGGCGGCCCCGAACCGATTGCGCAGCGGTGTGGGGAAGTACTGCACCAGCCGCGCGGAGAAGTACGCGGTGTCGGGCAGATCGCTGGCCAGCAGGTCGGCCTTGAGCGAAAGCTTCACGTGCGCCATGAGATTGGACAGCTCCGGCGAGGTGAGCCCGGTGCCCTCCTCCATGCGCCGCTTCATCTCGATATCGCTGGGCAGCGCCTCCAGTTCGCGGTCCAGGCCGCGCCGGTCCACCAGATCGTCGATGACGCGCATGTGCACATTGAGCATGCGCGGCGCCTCGGCCCGGGACATGCCCATCAGATAGTTCTGGGACACATTGTCCCGCAGGACGAGTGCGGCGACCTCGTCGGTCATCGACGCCAGCAGCGGATTGCGCTCGTTCTCGGGCAGTTCGCCGCTGGAGACCACGCCGTCCAGCAGCACCTTGATATTGACCTCGTGGTCGGAGCAGTCCACGCCCGCCGAGTTGTCGAGGGCGTCGGTGTTCATCTTGCCGCCGTGGCGGCAGAACTCGATGCGGCCCAGCGCGGTGGCACCCAGATTGCCGCCCTCGCCGATGACCTTGACCCGCAACTCGTTCGCGTTCACCCGGACCGCGTCATTGGACTTGTCGCCGACCTCGGCATTGGTCTCGGTGCTGGCCTTGATGTAGGTGCCGATACCGCCGTTCCACAGCAGTTGCACCGGCGATTTCAGGATGGCGCGCATGAGCTCCGGCGGCGACAGCGCCGTCACCTCGTCGGCCAGCCCGAGCGCCGCGCGGGCCTGCTCGCTGATGGGGACGGATTTCACCGTGCGGTCCCACACGCCGCCGCCCTCGCTGATGAGCGAGCGGTCGTAGTCGGCCCAGGACGAGCGCGGCAGGGCGAACATGCGCGTCCGTTCGGCGAAGGAGCTCACCGCGTCCGGATTCGGATCCAGGAAGATGTGGCGATGGTCGAAGGCCGCCACCAGGCGGATGTGCTCCGACAGCAGCATGCCGTTGCCGAAGACGTCCCCGCTCATATCGCCGATGCCGACGACGGTGAAATCCTCGCTCTGGGTGTCGATATCCATTTCGGCGAAGTGCCGCTTGACGCTCTCCCACGCACCGCGGGCGGTGATGCCCATGGCCTTGTGGTCGTAGCCGGCCGAACCGCCGGAGGCGAAGGCATCGCCCAGCCAGAAACCGTATTGCCGCGCAACGTCATTGGCGATGTCGGAGAAGGTGGCGGTGCCCTTGTCGGCGGCGACCACCAGATAAGTGTCGTCGCCGTCGCGGCGCAGCACCCGCGCGGGCGGGATGACCTCGCCGGTCGCACGGTCCACATTGTCGGTGACATCGAGCAGGCCGGAGATGAAGGTGCGGTAGCAGGCCACGCCCTCGGCCTGGAAGGCCTGCCGGTCGGTGACCGGATCCGCGGTGGCGGCCGGCGGCTGCTTCACCACGAAACCGCCCTTGGCGCCGACGGGCACGATGACCGCGTTCTTCACCGCCTGTGCCTTGACCAGGCCCAGGATCTCGGTGCGGAAGTCCTCCAGGCGGTCCGACCAGCGCAGCCCGCCGCGCGCGACCGGGCCGAAGCGCAGATGCACGCCCTCGACCCGCGGGGAGTACACGAAGATCTCGAATTGCGGCCGCGGCCTGGGCAATTCGGCGATCTGATGTGGTTCCACCTTGAACGACAGGTAATCCCGGGACCGGCCCTCGGCATCGGTGACGTAGTAATTGGTGCGCAGCGTCGCCTTGATCAGGCTCAGGATGGCGCGCAAGATGCGGTCGGCGTCCAGGCTCACCACATCGTCGATGCGGCGGCGCACGGCCGCTTCCAGATCCTTGGCGTGGCTCTCGTCGGCGGAGTCCGGATCGAAGACGGCGGCGAACAGGTCCACGAACAGCCGCGCCACATCCGGGTAGGCGAGCAGGACGCGGGCGATATTCGCCTGGGAATAGGGGAAATCCGCCTGCTGCAGGTATCTCGCGTAGGCGCGCAGGATCGAGACCGAACGCCAGTGCAGCCCGGCGCGCAGTACCAGCTCATTGAGGCTGTCGGCCTCGGCGCGGCCGTACCACAGCGCCTCGAAGGCCTCGGTGAAGCCTTCCCGCAGCCCGCGCACCTGTTCGTCGAGCACGTTCAGCCGCGCGGAGGATTCCACCAGCTGGGCGTCCATGCTCTGGTCCAGGGCGCTGCGCAGCAGTTCCGGCCGGGCCAGCAGGCCGAAGTCGTAGATCCACTGCTCGGGCCCGCCATCGAGTTCGAGCTGGTGCGGGCGTTCGTCGATGACCTCCACGCCCAGGCTCTGCAGCACCGGCAGGACCTGGCTCAGCGAGATGCCCTTGCCGCCGATGTAGAGGGTGAAGCGCCACGAACCGGGCTCGGAGTCGGCATCGCGGTACAGGTATTGATCGATGCCACCGTCCTGCAGGCCCTGCAGGCGGACGATATCGGCCAGGCCGCGTCCGGCCGGGAAGTCCTCCTTGTAGCTCTCCGGGAAGGCGTCGGCGTAGCGCTCGGCAATGGCCGGATCGAGCACGGTGGAGGTCGCCGTCTCGTCGCGCAGATGGTCTTCCCAGGTGCGGCTGGCCTCGGCCAGCAGATGCTGGATGCGCAGCCGGTTCGGCTCCGTGGTGTCCGCGGCGGCGCCCTCGTCGGGCAGGCGCACCGTGAAATACACACTGGCGAGGTCGCTTTCGGAGACGCGCGCCGAGTAGTCGATGGAGACGCCGCCCAGCTCGCGCACCAGGATGTCCTGCATCTCCAGGCGCACGCGGGTGGTGTAGCGGTCGCGCGGCAGGTAGACCATGCAGGCCACGAAGCGGCCGTAGCCGTCCATGCGCATGAACAGCCGGACCTGGCGGCGCATACCCACGTTCAGGACGGCGCTGGCGGTGCGGCGCAGGGTCTCGCCGTCGGAGGAGAACAGTTCGGTGCGCGGGAAGGACTGGATGACCTCGAGCATCTCCTGACCGGAGAAGGAGTCCATATCGAAGCCGCTGGCCTCGATGATGGAGCGCACCCGCCGCGAGATGACCGGGATGTCGAGCACGTTCTCGTGCAGGGCGTTGACGGTGAAGACGCCGATGAACAGGTGCTCGCCGAGCAGGGCGCCGGAGTCGTCGATCTCGGCCACGCCCACGAAGTAGGGGTAGACCGCGCGGTGCACGGTGGCGGGCACCAGGCCCTGGGTGAGCATGAGCAGCGGCTGGTCGCCGCTGTTGTCGGGCACCCGGAAATCGGTGCCGACCCGGGGCTGCAGCACGCCGAGGCTGGTCTCGGGCAGGATGACCGACTTGGCCTGCCCGTCGACGGTGGTGCGCTCGTAGCGGGCGTAGCCGAGCACGGTGAAGTTGCCGTCGGCCAGCCAGCGCAGCAGGTTGGCGCAATCGCCGAGATCGGTTGCGCTGAAAGGGGATGTGCCGTTCTTGGCGGCGGCCTCGAGCTGCTCGGCCACCCGGGCCTGCGCCTCGCGCATGGCCTCGGTGTCCTCGATGACGCGGCGCACGTCGGTGAGCACGTCGGTGAGGGTGCTGCCGACCCGCTCCAGCAGTTCGCGGCTGGTGGAGGGATGCAGCTGCACGTGCATCCAGGATTCGCGTAATCCGGTGGCGCCGTTGCCGTCCACCTCGTGCGGGACGGCGGTCCCGAGTGCGCCCTCGCCGTCGCGGGTCACCTCGAAGATGGGGTGCACCACCTCGCTCACGCTGACGCCCATGCGGCTCAGCGAGGAGGTGACCGATTCCACCAGCAGCGGCATATCGTCGGTGACCATTTGCACGGCGGCGCCGAGGCCGGACTCGTCATCGGGGTGATGCACGCGCACGTTCGCAAAGCCGGGGGTGCGGCGCATGGCGAGATCGACGTGGCAGCGGAAGATCTGGGTGGAGGTGGCCGGGATGGCACAGTCCGCGTCCCCGGCGTCGACGTGACGGAAGTACGCCTCCTCGAGGGAAACCAGATTGCCGCGCAGTGAGGCGGGCAAACTCGCAGCCCACGCCGCGCTGGACAATTCGGACGAGACCGTCATTTTCGCCAACTCCTGGGATTCGGTTCCGTAACAAAGTGACGCCGGGTCCGAGAGTAGCTGAGCGGCGGATGTGCCGGGCTGAGTTCTTGCCAATGCCGCGCCCGCGTCGCACACTCCGGACAAACCGGACGGTTCGGCGATTGCCGGTGCCGCATGGAACCGCCAGGTGGAGTACGACAAACCTTGCACCAAAACGGATTTCACGCACAAATGCGTACGCGAAATCGACGAATTCGCTCCTCGATAGCCGTTCACTCTGAGGACATGGAAGAGCCCTCTGGCAAACGTCGAGCTGTCCAGCTATCGACTCCCGGCCGACGCGGGGATGACGAGCGCCATCCCCGCGCGAGCCGGGCTGAGACCGGGCCCGGCGGGCCCGGTACGGGTATCGGTTCGAGCTATCCGCGAGTGAGCTTGCGGTGGGTGACCCGGTGCGGACGCGCCGCTTCCGGACCCAGCCGCTCGATCTTGTTCGCCTCGTAGGCCTCGAAGTTGCCCTCGAACCAGAACCACTTGGCGTCGTTGTCGCCGTCACCCTCCCAGGCCAGGATGTGGGTGCAGGTGCGGTCCAGGAACCAGCGGTCGTGGGAGATGACCACCGAGCAGCCCGCGAAGTTCTCGAGGGCGTTCTCCAGCGAGGACAGGGTTTCGACGTCGAGGTCGTTGGTGGGCTCGTCGAGCAGGATCAGGTTGCCGCCCTGCTTGAGGGTCAGCGCCAGGTTCAGGCGGTTGCGCTCACCGCCTGAGAGCACCCCGGCCGGCTTCTGCTGATCCGGGCCCTTGAAGCCGAATGCGGAAACATAAGCGCGGGACGGCATTTCCTGATTGCCGACCTGGATGAAGTCCAGGCCGTCGGAAACCACCTGCCACACCGTCTTGTTCGGGTCGATGCCGGCGCGGTTCTGGTCGACGTAGCTCAGCTTGACCGTCTCGCCGACCTTCACGGTGCCGCTGTCGGGCTGCTCGAGACCGACGATGGTCTTGAACAGCGTCGACTTGCCGACGCCGTTGGGGCCGATGACGCCCACAATGCCGTTGCGCGGCAAGGTGAACGACAGGTCCTTGATGAGCTGGCGGTCGCCGAAGCCCTTGTCCAGGTTGTTGACCTCGACCACGATATTGCCCAGGCGCGGACCGGCCGGAATCTGGATCTCCTCAAAGTCCAGCTTCCGCATCTTCTCGGCCTCGGCCGCCATCTCCTCGTAGCGGCCCAGGCGCGCCTTGTTCTTGGCCTGGCGGGCCTTGGCGCCGGAGCGCACCCAGGCCAGCTCGTCCTTGAGGCGCTTCTGCAGCTTCTGGTCCTTCTTGCCCTGGACCTCGAGCCGCTCGGCCTTCTTCTCCAGGTAGGTGGAGTAGTTGCCCTCGTAGGGGAAGGTGCGGCCGCGGTCGAGCTCGAGGATCCAGCCCGCGACATTGTCGAGGAAGTACCGGTCGTGGGTGACGGCCAGCACGGCGCCCGGGTAGTTCGCCAGGAACTGCTCGAGCCACAGCACCGATTCGGCGTCGAGGTGGTTGGTGGGCTCGTCGAGCAGCAGCAGATCGGGCTTGCTCAGCAGCAGCTTGCACAGCGCCACGCGGCGGCGCTCACCACCGGAGAGGTTGGTGACCGGCTCTTCCGGCGGCGGGCAGCGCAACGCGTCCATGGCCTGCTCCAGCTGGGAGTCCAGATCCCACGCGTCGGCGTGATCCAGCTCCTCCTGCAGCTTGCCCATCTCCTCCATGAGCTCATCGGAGTAGTCGGTGGCCATGAGCTCGGCGATCTCGTTGAAGCGGTCCAGCTTCACCTTGATCTCGCCGAGCCCCTCCTCGACATTGCCGCGAACGGTCTTCTCCTCGTTCAGCGGCGGCTCCTGCTGCAGGATGCCGACAGTCGCGCCCGGCGCCAGCCAAGCATCCCCGTTGTTCGGCTGGTCCAGTCCCGCCATGATCTTCAGCACGCTCGACTTACCGGCGCCGTTCGGACCGACGACACCGATCTTGGCCCCGGGAAGGAAGTTCAAGGTCACATTGTCGAGCACGACCTTGTCGCCATGCGCCTTTCGAACCTTCGTCATCTGGTAAATGAACTCAGCCATATCGGCAAGCCTATCGGTAGTTGTCTTGGTGATTTCGCCCCACCGTCCCAACGGCAGAGGTCATCGATTGGTTTCCGTTCGCGGCCGGTTTTTCCGCCCCCGTCGCCAGCGACCCCGGCAAGATTAACCCGCCATGATCAGGCCGTGCACAGGCCGTCAGCGTCTGCTCCGAGCCGCCGAACACCGCCCCGATCGCCGCCCGCGCCCGCTCGTGGCTGGACGGGATCAGGTGCGCGTAATACTTCAGCGTGATCGCCGCATCGGCGTGTCCGAGGTACTCGGAAAGCTCGTTGATCGCGACTCCGTTGCCAAGCAGATCCGAGGCGTACAGATGCCGCAGCGCGTGCATCCCATCGATCCGCCTCCGGCGCGTAATGCCGGCGGTCCGGAACGCCCCCGCCCACACCGTCGCAGTGAACAGCTCCCCGTACCACGTCTTGCCGCCCTCGCGCGTCATGAGCACCAACACAGTCTCCAGCCGGCCGCCCGGCTCATCCCACGGCAACGTCACCGGCACCGGCGGGAACAGCTCCGCATACGCGTCAATCTCCCTGAGCACCCCGGACTCCAGCGGAGCCACGCGCGTCTTATCGCCCTTGGGCAGCGAGAACACCGGAGTGCCATCCACCAGCCGAATCTGACGCTGGATATCCACCAGCCCGGCATCGCGCCGCACGTCATCGGGCGAGAACCCCAGCACCTCCCCCTGCCGCATCCCGATACCCCGGGCGAGCGGCACCACAATCCGATTCCGCTCCGGCAGCGCCTGCCAGATCGCTCGCGTCCGTGCCTCCGTCCACGGGATCACCTTGCGCCCCACAGGCTTCGGCGGCGTGATCTCCTTCGACTTGCACGGGTTCTCAGGGATCTTCCGCTGCACAACGGCCAGTTCCATGATCGAGGCCAGTTGCCGAAACAGCTGCGCCCGATACGACTGCGCCAGGCCCCGTCCCTTGAGCCATTCGAGCCACTTCTTCACCGCGTCCACCGTCGCCGCCGTGGCCACCGTATGGGACTGGAAGAACGGCACGATATTGGTTTCCACCTGAATCGTGTTGGTGGTGCGGCTGGAGCCGTCATCGGAGGTGCCGGACAGCCAGATCGCCACGTGCGTCGGAAACGGTTCGCGGCCCGCCCGAGGATCGACATACCGGTTTTCCAGCAACGCACTGTCGATCTTCGTCTTGAATGCTTCAGCCTGCCTCTTGCACTTATCCGGGAAGCTCTTGGACCGCTCACTACCGTCCGGAGCCAGATACCGAACCTTGTACCGCATCCCCTTGCCGAAATCCTTGGTCCTGACCCGCAGCGTCCGCGCCGAGTTGTCCGGATCAGGAATCTCCTTGTACCACCGGTCCTGAATGTGCGACACGAGCCACCCCTAGGCGACGAAGTCATCGGCCGGCAGGTTGTCGAACCATTCGACGACCTGAGCAGGCTTGTACCGCAGGTGTTTGCCCGCCTTCTTCGCCGGCGGCCCGTATCGCTTCTTTCGCCATTCCCGAATCGTGTCCGGCGAGACCTTCAAAAAGCGCCCAACATCCTCGATCGTCCAGCAGTATTCCGTGCTCATCACCGACCCCCTATGCCGCTTCCTGCATTGCCGAAATGTCGTGCGCCTCAGGAGGTCCGAGTGACTCCAGGGCGTTCTGGTACTGGACACGGTCCGCCGACCGCTGCGAGATCATGGCCATGATCAGGTGTTCGCGGGGCGGGACCGCCGTGTCGCCCGGTTCCACCGGGGTGATCGTGGCGCGGCTGTGGTCGGTCTTCTCGATACCGGCCGCCGCGAGGACTTGCCGAACGAACTCGGTGCGGTCGGCCTGGTGATCGGGCAGCGTCTTGCCGGACCACCTGCGCGACACCAGGACCCGTTGCCCGCGCAGGCCGAGGGTTTCGCGGCGGTGCGCCTTGCCCTTGCAGTGGCCCGGCACGGTCTTCTCCGTCGCACCCTTCGGGGTGATGCCGTAGCGCAGCCAGATCGGGCAGCGCGGCGAGCACGGGACGGTCTGGAGCTCGGCGTGCAACCGGTCGTAGTGGTCGGGCTGGTGGCCTCCAGCACTTCGCCGATGGACTTCACGAGGTACTTGGTCAGGTACCCGATGTGGCGGTTGGCTTCCTCGCTGCCGGCGGGGATGCCCTTGATGTCCATCTGGGTGCCGAAGCGGATCACGTGGGCCGGATCCAGGTCGTCCACGGTGTCGAGGACCTCCTGGGCCTGCTGCCAGGTGGGAATCGGCTTCCCGGAGGTCGGGTCCACGAAGGTGTTGTGCTCCTTGTGATCCCAGACCGGCATGTTGTCGTCGCTGTACTGCACCTGGTCGAAGTGCGGCCACCACAGTTGGTGATAGGTCGCGGCGGTCACCATCCGCAGGATCTTGCGCGGGATCGCGGTGCGCAACGCGATATGGATGTGCGGTGCGCCGCGCCGCTGCGGTTCGACGGTGGCGAAGTACTGCACGTCGTAGCCGACCGCGCGCCGCAAGTTCTGGATCCAGCGGTCGAACAGTCAGCGGTGCGCATCCACCGATGGACTCACCAGGAAGCTTAGCCACGCAAACCGGGTTGTCTCAGTTTGAGACGCCGGTGGATTCGACACGAATGCCAGTGCCACGGTGGCCAAGTCGGCTAGCGTTATCGCGGTGACTCCTATCCGGGATGCAGCGTTCCAGTCCGTCATCCGGGCGGCCTGACGTTGCGTTCTGGAGAGGAGGAACCCGATGCCGAGAAGAAGGCATAGGAGAAAGAAAACCCCGGCAGCTTGGTATATCGCTGCCGAGGTCTCTGCAAGGTGTTCAGGCCCAGTTGTGGCGCTCCTGGTGTACGTACTGCTGTTGCGCTGATCAAGATGTACTGACCTGAGCAAAGGGGCTGGTCGTCGTTGCCGCGACGCCAGTCCCTTTCCTTTGTCCTCCACGCTCACCGAAGAGGCTTGACGCCACTCCAGCGCGGTGGAAAACGTAGAGATAACGCTACATCAAGCGTTGGGCGTAAGTGCCACTTACGCCCCACCCTCCGTGCTGGTGGGGCGTTCCGCACCGCCCAATGTGTCAGTAGCGCCAAGTAGGTTCTGTGCTCGTGATCTTCAGTACGGAGCAGCAGGCGAGAATGTGCGAGCTTGTCGAACTTCTGGCTACCAACC
Organism: Nocardia sp. IFM 10818; assembly: GCF_054655275.1. Classification (NCBI taxonomy): domain Bacteria; kingdom Bacillati; phylum Actinomycetota; class Actinomycetes; order Mycobacteriales; family Nocardiaceae; genus Nocardia; species Nocardia sp. IFM 10818. Next base: position 2,019,841 of record NZ_BAAHJH010000001.1, on the reverse strand, counting down.
CCATGCGAGCAGCAGTGACCTTGGTGGACACGCTCGACACGACAGACCCTGACTGGTGGGACAGTCCGGAGAGCATCGTGATCGAAGCCCTGCGCCGCGACGGTCTGATCTATTTCGACTGGCGGAACGACGCATCCGAGATTCGGCGCGATCTGGAACGACTACCCGCCTTTCCGAAAGGATTGTCATGGGACTGGTACGACTGGCGCAAAGTCGATAACTGGGACCCCGACTACCGCCGGGCCTTCTTGCAGCAACTGGCTGATCGACTGCTCGAAATCGATGTGGCACTGATCGGTATATACGTCGATGGCGATGGACTCACGCTCGGTCTCCTACCAGCTGATCAACTCGACCGATTCGCGGAACTGGCTTCAGCGGCGGAGGTACGCACCTTCGTTTACCGCTCCGGAGCGCCGACCGCCTGACTCATAGCCCCCCAACCATCACCAGGCCGCCTACAGGCCGTCAGAGGCTCACTCAGAGCACCACACAGCCCTCTCCAACGCCCACGATCACCCCGATTACGCGCTTCGCAGGCGAACCCGCTCACCTGCAACTACGTGAAAACGATCATCTGGTAAATGAACTCAGCCATATCGGCAAGCCTATCTGTGTTGAGTTGCCGGTTCTCCGGCAGTGTCCGCATCTTCGCGTGGGCCGGGGGCCGGTTCGGGATGGGGGGTGGGGGCGAAGTGTTTGCGCTGTACCGGGGCGGTGCAGCGGGCCAGGTCGGGACCGAGGGCGAGGGCGCGCATTTCCAGGTCGCTGCGCTCGGCGCCGTCTCGGCTGGTGTATTCGTTGGAGCGGAGTTGGCCGTAGGCGATGATCGGGTCGCCGCGCTGGAGGGAGGACTCGACGCCTTCGACCAGTTTGCGCCAGCAGGTGACCGTCAGATACAGGGTGCCGCCGTCGACCCAGTCGCCGGTGGCCTGGTCGAAGCGGCGCGAGGTGCTGGCCAGCCTGAAGGACAACACCTGGTCGCCGTTCCCGAGTTCCCGGCGGGTGGGATGGGTGACCACTCGTCCGATCACCGCGGTATTCGCCTCGTACATCGCACTCCCCCTTGCTGTTTCGGCTGTGATTCGTTCGTGCCTCCAGCTTGGCCCGCGGTGGGTCCGCGCAACACCCCTGATCCGGGGATTGTGGACAACCTCGCGCCATGTGGACAACCGCCACGTCAGTGGCGTTATCCGGGCGTGAATCCGGTTACAGCGTCGCCAGATCCGTATTGGCCCCGCACAGCACGATGACCGGCCGCTCCCCGGCGGCGGGCACGTACGCGCCGCTCTGGATGGCCGCCACGGCGGTCGCCCCGGCGGGTTCGACCACGATGCGGAATTCGCGCCACAGGTATTCGCGCGCCATCACGATGTCGTCATCGCTGACCAGCAGGGACCGCACCTGATAACGCTTGGCGACCTCCATGGCGATATCGCCGATGCGGCTGGCGCCCAAGGCGTCCGAGGCGACGCTGGACACGTCGACCTCCACCGGATGGCCCGCCGCGAGGGCGGCGTGCAGGGTCGGCGCGCCCTGGGGTTCGACGCCGATCACCCGCCCGCGCAGGCCCAGCGCAATGGCGATGCCGGCCACCAGACCCCCGCCGCCGACGGCCACCAGCACCGGCGGGCGGCCGCGCACCTGCTCCTCGATCTCCAGCCCGACCACGCCCGCCCCGGCCACGATGGCCGGCTGGTCGTAGGCGTGCAGCTGCATGGCCCCGCGCTCCGCGGCCAGCTCCCGGGCGTAGCGGTGGGCCTCGGCGTAAGTGGTTCCGTGCCACAGCACTTCGGCGCCGTGCGACCACATGGCGGCGACCTTGGTGTGCGGGGCCGATTCCGGCACCACCACGGTGCAGGACTTGCCGCGCAGGGCGCTGGCCAGGGCCGCGGCGATCCCGGCATTGCCCCCGGAGGCGAGCACCACGCTGCTGTTGTCCTCGCGGGCCTGCAGCAGCGCGTTGAGGCACCCGCGCACCTTGAACGTGCCGCCGTGCTGCAGATGCTCGAGCTTCAGCGTGACCGGGACCGGACCGCGCGGTCCCTGGATATCGGTGTGGAAAACCGGTGTCTTGCGGGTGTGCCCGTGCAGCAGGCGCCGTGCCCGCCGGACGTCGGATCGATAGAGCCGCTTGACCTTCCGCGTCAAGGCGACATCACTCACTTGGGTACCTCTCGATCACGCCGGGCGAGCTCGGCGAACATGGCGTTGTGCGCGGCCAGCGCCGCGTCGTCGTCACGGTCGGCTTGGCGGTCGAGCCGTTTGGCCATCCGGTCGTCGCTGCGCGACCACTGGATGAGCAGGGCGAGCATCACCACCACGAGCGGGATCTCCCCGCTGGCCCAGGCGAGACCGGCGCCGGTCTTCTGGTCGTCGAACAGGTCGATGTTCCAGCCCAGTCCGAGACTGCGATAGAACCAGCCGCCCATGACCGTCTGCATGCTCATCAGCGCGATGCCGAAGAAGGCGTGGAAGGGCAGCGAGCCGAACACCATGCCCAGCTTGGTGAGCGGCTCCACCTGCCGCGGCTTGGGGTCGATGCCGATGACCACCCAGTAGAAGAGGTAGCCGCTGAGCAGGAAGTGCGCGTTCATGATCAGGTGCGCGCCGTGCGAGTCGAGCACCTTGTCGAAGATGCCGCCCAGGTAGAGCGCGTAGAACCCGCCCACGAAGAAGACCGACGCCACCACGGGCTGGGTCAGGAAGCGCGAGACCGGATTGTGCACCGCGGCCAGGATCCATTCGCGCGGCCCCGGCGGCTGTTCGCGACCGGCCGGTTGAATCGCCCGCAGCGCCAGCAGGACCGGGCCGCCCAGGGCGAACAGGATGGGCGCGAGCATCGACAGCAGCATGTGCTGGGCCATGTGCACGCTGAACATGGCCGGGGCATACCGGCCGACGCCGGAGCTGGTCGCGATCAGCAACGTGGCGCAACCCGCCAGCCACGCGATGGTCCGCCCGACCGGCCAGGCGTCACCGCGGGTGCGCAGCCTCGCCACGCCCCGCAGGTAGAGAACGGCCAGCACGATCGAGAGCGTTCCGTAGATCAGATCGAAGCGCCAGTCGAACATGATGCGCGCGACGGTCGGCGGACCGGCCAGGTTGTAGCCGATCTCCACCTCCGCGGGTGTGGGCACCTCGAGCAGGGGCGGCGGCGGGGTGCGGCCGAGACCGACCGCCAGGCCGACGGTGGCCGCGAAGACCAGCGCCTCCACGCCCGCGAACCGGATCAATGCGGCGCGGTCGCTCGGATCCTTCTCCAGATCCGGCAGCGCCCGCTGCCGCTGCAGATAGCCGATCAGCCCGAGCACCAGCAGGGCCGCGGTCTTGGCCAGGATCAACTGCCCGTAAGTAGTACTGAACAGATCGCCGAACTGCGGCAGCCGCACCCAGGAGTTGATCACGCCGCTGGCCGCGATCACCACGAACGAGATGGTCGCGATGAGCGAGAGCCGCCGCGTCGCCAGCGCGGTGTACTTGCCGTCCCGCAGCGCGTAGGCCAGCACCGCGAACAGCCCGCCCACCCAGAAACACGCGGCCACCAGATGCAGGATCAAGCTGTTGGTCGCCAGATCGTGCGCGCCGCCCGAGGACGAATGCCCGGTCAGCGCCACCGGCATCAGGCAGATGATCGACCCCCACAGCAGTACCGGAGTCCATCCCCACCGCAAAGCCACCCGGCACCCGACGGCGAGCGCCAGCACGAAGAACACGGTCAGCCGCCACGACGAGGCCACGTCGACCTGATTCGCCGCGCGCCACACCGCTTCCGGCCGCAGATTGTCCAGCACCGGTTGCCCGGTGGTGTCCGACAATGTCAACGGCACCAGCAATGCCGCCGACGCCGCCCACACCACCGCCGCGTTCCCGGCGCGTCGCAGCGCCCGGTACCCTCCGGCGTCGAGCACCCCGGTGGCCTGCGGCGGCACGAAGAACGCCGCGAACAGCAGCGAGCCCACCACCACCGCGGCCGAAAGATCAGCGAGCGCCCGCACCGCCGGCAGCCCGTACGTGGTGAGGGCCCCCGGATCCGGAATCCCCAGCAGCGTCAGTGCCTGCGCCGCCGACAACGCCACCACCAGCGCCGCAGTCATAGCGGCCACCGCTCCGCCCACGGCGGCGATCGCCGCGAACGTCCCCCCCGAACCCGACCGGGTAGCTCGAACGTCGGCTGCTGCGGGCGGGTCCTGCGGTGACGACATACGCCCAGGGTAGTTCGGACTACCCGTCCCGACTCCCCTGGGGTTTCCCGTCCCCCGGTCTGCACAACCGCCCCGACGCGCCGAACAGTTGCTAGGCGACCACCCATTCCCGATCTGGACGCTCGCTATACTTAACGCGCTGGACACCAAGACCGATTTCGGTCAAGGTGTTTGGTGCCCGCATCAACGCCGATGCCCCGCACTGCCTCCGTAGCTCAGTTGGATAGAGCAAGGGCCTTCTAATCCCTAGGTCGCAGGTTCGATTCCTGCCGGGGGCGCTTCGTGTAGCTGACCAGCGACAATGCTGGCAGTTACACCTATACCCAGCCCCTACAACGCTCAAACAGCAAGGGATTTTCCCGCGTAGTATGTCGGGATGGAGCTAGATCTCGACTCGCTCCTCCGACAGTTCTGCCGCTACCTGCTGGCCGAAGACGTCATCGAGACCGATCCGTTCGCGAAGATGGTCCGCCCATCGTCCCCGAGAAACTCATCCCGGTGCCTCCCATCGACGACCTTGCGCCGATAGCGTCTATGCCCGGTCGACCCGCCCTTCACACCTAGGCTCGGATGTGGCCAAGCGACAGGCGGCTGCCACCTGTGGACGTTCTGCGGCTGCGCCGACCCCGCCAGCGATCGGGCGGAATCGGACTGGTGGCGGTCAAAGTAACACTGCCGCACCCACTTCCGAAGTGAGTTGAACCCAGCTCATGGAAAGGGCTCGAATACGCATGTTGACTAGGTGGCGAGTCTGCGGGAGCTGCGCTATGTGCGGGAGGGCTCGTTGTCGCGGCAGCTCGAGGTATTTCGGCATGAGGGCCTGGCCGCTGGAGACGGCTGCGGGATGGACGCGGGGAGTTCGGTGGCGGGTCGGGGGTGTGTGCAGAATATAATCCCCGAGGTTGTTTGGTAGAGAGCGCGATTGACTGGCGCTCGTTAGTCGGGGTGGGACAAATCGATGACGAATACACAGCAGGACACCGCTGTGGTGCGGAAGTTCTTCGGCGGCGTTCTGGTGGTGGTCGCGCTGGCGCTGATCGGTTTCAGCTTTGTGGCTGGCAACGACGCGGAGAATCCGCAGTGCGACGGGCAGTCCATGAGCAGGTCCGACACCTGCCTGTCATCAAAGTCCGGGGCGCAGAGCTATGACGATCGCGCGTCGGATGCGTCGGCGGCCTCGAGCTGGTTGCTGGGCGTCGGGGTGGTCGTCGGTTTGGCCGGGGCGGGGTTGTTCGTCTCGGGTATCGCGGGTTCGTCCAACCGCTCCTGATGGGAGATGGGACGCGGGCCGCGCTCGTCGTTGCCGCCTCACTGGTGCTGGCCGGGTGTTCGTCGGATCCGTCGACGCCGGTCGCGCCGACCGGTGCGGAAGCTGACCGCCAGGCGGCCCAAGCGGCTGTGTTCGTGCTCGCCGATGTGCCGTCGGGTTATCGGGAGAAGCGGCCCGGTGATTCGGGGATATCGCGACCCGATCAGGAGGAACATCCGTGGACGAGCGGGCTGTTGACCTGCCTGGGTGTCGACGCTTCTGCCGTCGGCCGTAGCGGGCCGTGGGCGAAGTCGGCCAGTTTCGAATCTCCGGGCCGACCGCGTGTGGTGGTGTCGTCGGAGATCGATGTCATGGCTTCTGGCGAGGCGGCGGCCGCGGAGATCGAGTTGCCGCGTCATCCTGATATGCCGCGGTGCATGGTGGCGTCGACGGCCGGGGATACTGGTGACGGCACGGGTGGTTCAGTGTTCGTTTTCGAGCAGGTCGAGCTGCTCGATTACCCCAGCTATGGGGAGGGTAGCGTCGCGGTCCGGGCGCAGGGCTATTCGAAAGTCGGTGGCGTGAAGAAGATTTCCTACGTCGACACGATCACCGCCCGAGTCGGGAACAGAGTCGTTACCGTCCAGTTGGGCGCGCTCGATGAACCGGTGTCGCAGGCGCAAGCGGATCCCCTCGTTCAGCGCGCTGTCGAACGAGCTACCCAGCGCTGACCCGTTCTCGATTCCATCGTCTGGAGATCGGTTCACAGACCATCTCACAGTAGGGTTGAGAGCCGTGATTAGTGCCGTGGTGTTCGACGTCGGCGAGACTCTGGTCGACGAAACCCGCGAGTATGGCACCTGGGCCGATTGGCTTGGCGTGCGCGGATGTTCGAGCTGGGCCGTCGTAGTGCCGAGTGGGCGGTGATGGTCTGGCGCGCAAAGGAACTCGAATTCCGAACGTGGACAGGGAGCGTTCAGGCACAGCCGCTACGGCCGTGTTAGCGTCGGGCACGTGGGGACAACAACGCAGCGAACCGACGCCGTCGGCGCGGCCGCGTACGACCCGATCGCCAAGGCCTACGCCGAGGAGAACGCGACGAGCCTCCTCAACGAGTACTACAACCGGCCCGCGATCCGGAACCTGCTCGGCGACGTGACGGGTAAGCACGTGCTCGACGCCGGATGCGGCTCGGGTCCCACGCTCGTCGACCTCATCGAAGGCGGAGCGACCGCGGTCGGAATCGACGGCAGCCAAGCCCTGATCGACATCGCCGCAGACAGAGTCGGGGGTGCCGCAGAGCTACACGTCGGGGACCTCGCTGCCCCTCTTCCGTTCGGCGACAACACATTCGACGACGTTGTCTGCTCCCTCGCGCTGCACTACCTCGAGGACTGGCATTCCCCGCTGGCGGAGATGCGCCGCGTGCTCAAGCCGGGAGGCCGCCTGATCCTCTCGGTGGAGCACCCGCTGGTCATGTGGTTCACGCAGCTCCAGGCCGGCGAGACCACGAACTACTTCGCCACGCGCCAACGCAAGGTGACCGATATGGCAGGGCAGACCGCAGACCTCACATTCTGGGATCGGTCCTTGTCGACGATGTTCCAGACATTCTTCGACAGTGGATTCCGTGTCACCCACGTCGAGGAGCCGGCGCCCGCCCCGGAAGCGGTCGAGCGGTTCCCCGAGTTCTTCCAGGACCGCGAGGACCCGAGGTTCCTGGCCTTCCTGTTCCTGGTGTTGGAGGCCTGACTCCTACGCTGCAGCCGGCCGGTACTGGGCAATCATCGCGCCGCGCACGGCTTCTGCGATCGTCGCTTCGCTGTGCAGCCCGGCTCAATCTGACGGTGTGGCTTGCAACCTTGCGTAGGGAATCAGGCCGGTATACCCCGCGCTACCGAACTCCTCTAGCGCTGCCCGATTCCCGCCGAACTCCGCTCAGTCGGACAAGCACGCCATTCGGCATTGCAGCGCGTTGACCTGGGCTGTGGACTGCCGGTCCGAGCGTGCAGCAGAGATAGGATGGAACAGCGCTGGGAGCGCACATTACCTATGAAGCGGGGGGCAGGTATGACTCGAGCCCGGTTGCGACGCGGGTGGCAACCGCACACGGGTCCTCCTCCTTGTAGAAGCTGTTGGTGACCTCGAAGACGATGTCTGCGCCACGGGTTCTAAGCTGCAATTCGCACCGGTAGAGGTGACTGTTGCCGGCATCTCACCGGAATCCTGGCGGTCTACGCCGCAGCGCTCGCGGATCAGTCCGCGGCGCGCACCCGATAGGCGACGCGGCAGGGACGCGCGGGCCACCGGGACTTGTTGCCGATATCCGGTTTCGGATCGCCGGTGGTGAGCTCGAGATCGTAGTGCCGCAACAGGTGCGCGAGGATGATCGTCATCTCGAGTTTCGCGAATCTCGTGCCCAGGCATGTGTGGACGCCGCCGCCGAAGCCCATGAGTTTCGCGCGTTCGTATTTGGCGTCCGGGCCGAGATAGCGTTCGGGGCGGAAGACGCCCGGATCGGCATGTTCTTCGGGCAGTAGGTGATTCACCAGGGGCGAGGTGAATACCTGGGTGCCCGGGCGCAGGATGTAACCGTCGATCTCGACCTCGGCGACGGCCTTGCGCATGAGCACCGGCGCGATCGGATACATCCGCTCGGATTCGTGAATACAGGCGTCGATGAAGCGCAACCGCTTGACGGCCTCCAGATCCAGCGGCCCGTCCCCGAGTTCGTCGGCCTCGGCGCGAGCGCGGGCGAGCAGCTCCGGATGCCGCAGCAATTCGATCACGGCCCACGACAAATGCCCCGTCGTGGATTCGTGCCCCGCCCACAGCAGCAGCAATACCAGATTGACCAGCACGGCGTCGGGAACGGCCGAACCATCGGAATAGGCGGCGGTGGACAGGGTTTGCAGGAAATCGGCCTCGTCCAGCGGCCGGGTGCGGCGGCGCGCCAGCATCGCGGTGAGATCCGCCTTCAGGCCGGCCCCGGCGCGGGCTCCGAAAACCCGGCCGACGGTGGGCACGAATCGCGGCGCGAAGGTCATCTGCTTGGAGAACCAGCGGAATCTGCCGAAGACGTCGTCGCGCATTTCGGCGGTGAACCGATCCCCGAGAAAGGACTGCGCCGCGATATTCATGACCAGCACACCGAGTTCCTCGGCGAGTTCGAATTCGCCCCGCGCACCGAGCCGCTCGCGGAACGCCCGCGCCTGCGCGTCCATCACCGCGGCATAGATCTCGTGCTGCCGCCCGGTGAAACGCGGCAGGATGATGTTCTTCTGCTCGCGGTACTCCGCCGGGCTCGCCAGACTGAAGAAGTCCGGCGCGAACATGGTGCGGAAGAACGGATACGCGGCCTGCGTGGAGAGATTCTCATCGTGAAAGAACCTCTCGCAGTTGGCTTTCCCGAGCACCACCACCGAGTCCGCGGTTCCGGGCAGTGCGATCCGGAAGATCATCCCCTGTTCCCCATGGCCACGCCGCACCAAGCCTTCCGGATAGGCGGCCAGCTCACGAACATGCCCGATGAGCGGCAATCCTCCCGACAGCAACGGTGGCCGCGAACAGGCGGCGCGATTGACGGCAAACCCGGGTGTATTCATATTTCCCCCCTGGACGATTCGAGCGTGTCCTCCCCGTGGACACTCGATTCATCATGGCACCCGAGGCGGTTCTACGCAGGCGTCCGGACCTCCCCCGCTCCGAGATACAGGTCTCCGATGGCAGGGTCGGGGGCAATGGCGCGCGCGGCGCCCGCCCGCGCCACCCGGCCGGCGACCAGGACCAGGGCGTGACCCGAGATGCGCAGGGTGACCGCGAGCGCGTCCATGATGTGATCGCGCGCGGCCCGTTCGGCGGCGTCCCCGTCGCGCTTCTGCAGGGCGGCCTCGGTCAGGCGATGCCCCTCGATCGAGGCGAAGGCCTCCTCATCGCTGTAGAGGTCGGCGATGCGGTAGTTGAAGAAGTGCTCGCTGTTCTGGCCGTTGAGCTCGGCGGACCCGAGCCGTCATCGGAAATTTCCCGGCAAACAAACCACCGTTCACAGGGACCTTCGATCCGCTCGAGTACCGTGGCTTATGGAGTTGTCACGGCGCCAGTTGTTGCGCTTCGGCGCGGCCGGATCGGCCGCGGTGCTGGTCGGCGCCTCGGCAGCCAGCAGCATCAGATTTCCGGCACCGAGATTCCCGGGCGATGATCCGTTCACACTGGGCGTGGCCTCGGGTGATCCGACGCCGGACGGCGTGGTGCTGTGGACCAGGCTCGCACCGGATCCGCTCGCGCCGGACGGGCACGGCGGTATGACGAACGCGCCGGTCACCGTCGACTACGAGGTCGCGCACGACGAGGGCTTCAGCCGGATCGTGGCGCGCGGCAGTGCGGTCGCCACCCGGGAGCTGGGTCACAGCGTGCATCCGGAGGTCAACGGCCTGGATCCGGATCGCTGGTATTTCTATCGATTCCGGGCGGGCTCGGCCATCTCGCCGATCGGCCGCACCCGCACCGCTCCCCCGGTCGCCCGGGCCACCGCGCGCCTGCGGTTCGCCTTCGCGTCCTGTCAGTCGTGGAGTTCCGGCTATTTCACCGCCTACGAGCACATGAGCCGCGAAGACCTCGATCTGGTGGTGCATCTGGGCGACTACATCTACGAGCGCTCCTGGCGGCAGGGCCGGCAGGGGTTGAACGTACCGGATCTGCCCGGTGAGGCCGTGGATCTGCGCGGCTACCGGTTGCGCTACGCGCAGGCGAAATCCGATGCGCCGCTGCGGGCCGCGCACGCCGCCTTCCCGTGGCTGGTGACCATGGACGATCACGAGGTCGACAACAACTGGGCCGGGGACAAGGGCGGCATCGGAATCGATATCTACCGGGTGCCCGCGCTGTTCCGGCGACGGCGGGCGGCGGCCTTCCAGGCCATGTACGAGCATCAGCCGCTGCGGCTGGCGCAAATGCCGTCCGGGCCGAACATGTTGCTGCACCGGCGGTATCGGTTCGGCGATCTGGCCGAGATCACCATGCTCGACACCCGGCAGTACCGCACCCGGCAGGCGTGCGGGGACGGCAGCCTCACCTCCGATTGCGATGCCCGCTTCGACGGGGATCGCACGCTGCTGGGCGCACGGCAGCGGGAGTGGTTGCTCGACGGGTTCGCCGACTCGCCCGCGCGCTGGCAGATCCTGGGAAATCAGGTGGCCATGGCGCGCTCGGATTACGACCCGGGCGAGGAGGTATTGCTGGGCACCGACGCCTGGGACGGCTATGTCGCCGACCGCAATGCCATTCTGGGCTCGGCCGCCGAACGCGGGGCGCGCAATCTCGTGGTGCTCACCGGCGACCGCCATCACAACTACGCCGCCGAGCTGCGGCGCGAGTTCGACGATCTGCGCTCACCGGTGGTGGGCGTGGAATTCACCGGCACCTCCATCACCAGCGGCGGCGACGGCGCGGATATGAACGAGACCGGGCGCAATCTGCTCGCGGCCAATCCGGATATGAAGTTCTTCAACGCGCAGCGCGGCTATGTGCGGGTCGAGGTGGATCACGGGGTGCTGCACAGCGATTTCCGCGTGCTGCCCTTCGTGCACCGGCCCGGCGCGCCGATCGCCACCCGCGCGGGCTATGTGGTGCAGGACGGCGTGCCCGGGGTCACGGAGGCCTGGCGGCCCGACTATCCGGCCGAGACGCCGCCCGTTTCCGATACGGTGGCGGCGCCCTCGGGCGACACCCCGCGCTGAAGAACGGCGATCGCACTCGATCCGGCGGGTAGGGTCACGTGAATTCGCGCGCCCGCCACGCAGTTCGATGGCCTGTCGCTCGGGCTGCCGAGCCACACCGTGTTTGCGCTCATCGCGCGCCTCCCATCCAGGGTTCGGAAATGCCGGTCATATCGATTATCGATAGCGGAGAGGTAACCGAGACCAACGTTACTCCCACAATCGGTGTGCGATATGCCACCGTGTCCAATTCGACACGCAAGCGCCACGCCGGGCAGAGAACATATTGTGGCGCAACAACACTCGATATGCGTTCTGCGCATTGGCCTCGGCGGCCGGTTACGCGATAACTTATACGCGTGATGAGGGATTCCGCACCTACAACGGCAGGAGCATGGCGAGCGGCCGACGGCACGGCGGTGCCGTTCCGCGAGGCAACGGTGGCATGGGCCCTGGCGGCACATGCCGAACTGGCCGAAACAGCCACCGGGTACGGACATTTCGTCACCGTCAACGAACTGGCCGAGCGGGTGCAGGAATCCTCCGGCGTGCACACCCAGGCGCCCACGCGCACCTGGATGGACGCCATCCTGCGCAAGGTCGCGCGCCGCTGCCACAGCGCGGGTGAGCCGCCGCTGACCGCGCTGTGCGTTCGCCAGAACCACACCATTGGCGACGCCTACAAGTACGTGCTCGAACTCGCCGGGCTCCCCATCCCCGACGATCTGGAACTGCACGCCGCCTACGCGCGCTGGCAGTGCTACCAGCATTACGGCGCGGCGGTGCCCGCCGACGGCGGCATTCCGCCGCTCACCCCCAAGGTCGCCGCCAAGCGCCGCGGCACCATGAACGCCGCGACGCCCGAACCCAAGCCGGAGCCCGAGCGCGCACCGGTGTGCGCCGACTGCTTCACCCAACTGCCGGCCAACGGCATCTGCTTTTACTGTGCCTGATTTGTGGGGGGCACCCCCACGCCCCCCGGCGGGGACACCCCGCACCCCCAGGGGCTAGCCCCCGCACCTCCACAAGGGGCTCCGCCCCTTGACCCCGATTACTGTTGGTGACCTTGCGGGGTGGGCGGCGCAGCGTCGTCACGAGTTGTCGCGGAAGGTCATGAGGAAGCCGGCCGCGGCGATCACGAACAGCACGATGAAGGCGATGACCCGCGCGACCGGGCTCGGCCAGTCACGCACCCAGAGTCCGGTGAGCATGGCCGCCAGCATCATGATCACCCCGTAGAACGGCGTGCGCTTCGGGTGGCGGCCCAGGCGTTTCGTATGGCTGCCCATCACTCCTGCATACGCCTCACAGGGCGCTACCGGTTGGCTACTGCGTCACAGCACCGTGTCACAGCCCGGTCCGGTGGCCGGGGCGTGCCACCATGGCGACGTGACTCTGGCTGCGGAAACCCTGATCACGGCGGCTGGAGAGGCGACCGGATCCGATCCGTCGCCGATCGTGTCGCTGTTCTGGATCGCGGCGGTCGCTGCGCTGTCCCCCCTCGCTGTGCGATTGCTGCGCGGATTCGTACCGGATGTGGTCATCCTGCTGGTGGCGGGCATGGTGCTCGGGCCGTACGTGCTGGACTGGGCCGGATCCGGCGGCGGCGTCGACCTGCTCAGCGAGCTCGGGCTCGGAATGCTGTTCCTGCTGGCCGGATACGAACTGGATCCGCGCCTGCTGCGCGCCAAACCCGGGCGGGTGGCGTGGGCGACCTGGCTGGTCTGCCTCGCCCTGGCCCTGGGCATGGTGCACCTCGCCGCGCGGGACGCCGGATTCACCACGCAGATCGCGGTGGCCATCGCACTGACCTCGACGGCGCTGGGCACGCTGCTGCCGATCGTGAAACAGGATGGGGTGCTGGACAAACCGCTGGGCCGGGCGGTGCTCGCGCACGGGGCGGTCGGCGAGCTCGCGCCCATCGTGGCCATGTCGGTGCTGCTGACCAGTCGCAGTCCCGGCGCGGCCATCGTGGTGCTGGCGCTGTTCGCGGTCGCCGCCGGATTCATCGCGCTGGTGCCGCGGCATCTGCTCGACCGCGCGCCCGGGCTGCCGCGGCTGCTCGGTCAACTCGGCGGCGGCACAACGCAATTGCCGGTACGGGTGGTTTTCCTGTTGCTGCTGGTGCTGATGACGGTCGCGGACGTTTTCAGTCTCGATGTGGTGCTGGGCGCCTTCGCGGCGGGCCTGATCCTGCGCAGCCTGGTCAGCGAGGAGCTGCCGGAGATCGAGGAATCCCTGGAGACAATCGGATTCGGGGTGCTGATCCCCATCTTCTTCGTGGTCTCGGGCATGGGCATCGATCCGGCGGCGGTGGCGCGGCGGCCGCTGACCTGGGTGCTCTTCGTGCTCGCCATCGCGCTGGCGCGCGGGCTGCCGGTGTGGTTCAGCGAGCGCTTCGTCCCGCACGGCGCGAACCTGACCGAGAGCCGCGAACGGGCGCAGCTGGCGTTGTACGCGGCGACCGGGCTGCCGATCATCGTGGCCATCACCCAGGTAGCCACCGGCGATGGCCTGATGAGCCAATCCCTGGCCTCGACCCTGGTGGCCGCCGGAGCGACCACCGTACTGCTGTTCCCCTTGCTCGCCAAGGCCATCGGGTCCTAGCGGAGGAACCAGCCGGAGGCGCCGGCCGGTGTTCCGGATTCCATGCGCGGAACGTACTGGTCGAAGAAGAGTTTGGCGGTGAGCTCCGCCCGGCTGCGCACGCCGACCTTGCCGAACACGCTCTTGACGTGGTCGTTGACCGTATGCGCCGACAGGCCCAGGAGTTTGGCGATCTCGGCGCGGGAGTGGCCGCTGCTGAGCAGTCGCACGATATGGCGTTCGCGGGCGGTGAGCTGGTAGGCGTCGGCGACCAGCTGGGCGATGTCCTGGGGGCGGGTCGGTTCCACGATGACCGATACCCGGCCGCCGTCGAGGGCTTCCGCGTGCAGGGTGAGCCAGCGGCCGGTGCGGGTGCGGATACGACTGCGGCGCGGACCCGCTCCCGCCTGCCGGGCCAGGTGCAGGACGCAGTACGGCACGCCGCTGAATGTCGCTGTGTCGTCGTCGATTTCGCCGAGCCAGCGGCGGGCCGCGGCGGTGGTGCCGATCTCCCGGTACCGCTCGTCGAGCAGGATCAGGCCCGGACCGTCGCAGTGCTGGTCGGCGGCGATCTCGGCGAGCACCAGCTGATGGCGCAGGACCGCGCCGACATCGCCGGTCGCGCGGCCCACCAGGGCGGCGTCGGCGCGGGTGAAATCCGGGCTGTCGGTATTGCGCAACATGATCAGCGCACCCCACACATCGGTTTTCGAGGTGAACAGCACCCGCATCTCATCGCGCAGGCCCACCGGGACGAAGACCTCGTTGAAGCGCTGGCTGCGCTCGAAGCGCCCGTCGGTGACCAGGCTCAGCGCGGCGGTGCGGGTGGCGGCGCGGGCCATGGCCGGGAGGGCGCACAGGTCGTCGCCGCGCGCCTCGATCTCCACCAGCCGCGGTGCGAACGCTTCTGGAATGCCCTCGCGGTGGAAGCCGCCGGTGGGCAGCAGGGTCGCCGGATCGACGGTGATCACGCACCACGAGTCGAACGGCACGGCTTCGCGCACCGCCGCCGCGACCGCGCGCCCGATGCGCACCGCACCCGGTTCCGCCGCGACCGCGCTCGTGCGGGTCCCGGCCGTATCGGCACGGGCCGTGCCCTCGCCCGCACCGGCGCCGTTCCCGGAAGCGTCGATCCCGGTCCCGAGCACGGCGTTCGTGGCTCCGACCATGCCGACCCCGCCACGGCACGCTCGGTCCACCCCGGCGCTCAATCTGCGCAGGACATCGTCCATGGACTCAGCGTATGGGCGGGCCGGGGGTGCGGGAACCCCTGGAAGTGGGGATGGCCGGGCGCGGGCCGCGGGCGCTGCACTGGATTCATGAATATCTCTGCAGCTCAGCTGACCGGATTCACCGGGGTTCTGCTCCGGCCGGGCGATCCTGGTTATGAACGCGCGCGGCGAGTATGGAACGGGGCGATCGACCGGCAGCCGGCCTTCATCGCCCAGTGCCACAGTGCCGCGGAGGTGGCGGCGGCGGTGCGGTTCGGGGTGCGCCACGCACTGCCCATCGCGGTGCGCGGCGGCGGGCACAGCGTGCCCGGGTTCTCGGTGTGCGAGGGCGGGCTGATGATCGATCTGAGCCCGATGAAGGGCATCCGCGTGGATCCGGCGGCCCGGGTCGCCCAGGTGGAACCGGGCGTGCTGTGGCGCGAATTGGACACCGCCACACAGGAATACGGTCTCGCGACACCGGGCGGGGAGATCTCGCACACCGGGGTGGCGGGCCTGACCCTGGGCGGCGGCGTGGGCTGGCTCTCGCGCGCCTACGGGCTGACCTGTGACAATCTGCTGGGCGCGGAGCTGGTCACGGCCGACGGCGAGATCCGCACGGTGACGGCGGAATCCGATCCGGAACTGATGTGGGGGCTGCGCGGCGGCGGCGGAAATTTCGGCATCGTCACCTCGTTCACCCTGCGCCTCGGCGCCATTCCGGTCCCGATGTTCGCCAGCGCCCTGCTGCATCCGCTGGCGCACGCGCGCGAGGGACTGCGGGTGCTGCTGGACCTGGCCGCCACCGCACCGGATGAGCTGGGGCTCAGCGCTTCGCTCATTACCGCGCCGCCCGCGCCCTGGGTGCCGGAGACCCTGCGGGGCCGCCCCGCGGTGGTGCTCACCTCGGCCTACCTCGGCGATCCGGGCGCGGGTGCGGAGCTGATTCGCCCGCTACGCGAATTCGCCTCCCCTACAGCCGATCTGACCAGCATGATGCCCTACACGGTCGTGCAGTCCATGGTCGACGAGGCCGCACCGGCCGGCCTGTCGTACTACATGCGCTCGGAATTCCTCACCCCGCTCGACGACTCCGGCATCGACCGCCTGGTCGCCGTCGCCGAGGAGTCGACCACCCCGCTGTCACACGTGCTGCTGCGCATCATGGGCGGCGCCATCGAGCGAGTGCCGGCCGGGGACACCGCCTTCCGCTTCCGGAAGGCCGCCTCTTTGCTGACCCTGGCGGCGGTCTGGCCCGATCCGGCCGAGGCCGGTGCGGCGCACCGGGACTGGGCGCGGGCGGGCTGGCGGTCCATGCTGCCGTGGTCGGCCGGCGGCGCGTATGTCAATCAGCTGAACGACGAGGCCGACGAGGGGCTCGACCGCGTCCGGCAGGCGTACGGACCCGCCGCCTGGGATCGCCTGGTCGCGCTCAAGCGCCGGATGGATGCCGACAATGTCTTCCACCTCAATCAGAACGTCCCGCCGCTGCCCTGACCTCCGCGCTGTTCAGGGTGCCGGACCGCTTTCGCCTCTAGACTGGGGCCGTGCGTTTTCGACGGCTCATCGCCATTTCATCGTTCGCCCTGCTCGCGCCCCTCGGGGTCGCCGCGTGCTCCGCGGAGGGGCCGGGCTCCAAGTCCGAGTGCACCGTCAGCGGCTGCACGGTGACCTTCGACCGCGGCGTGGACGCCAAGGCCAGCATTCTCGGCATCGAGGCGCAACTGGTCGCCGTGAACGGCAATACCGTGACGCTGAAGGTGGCCGGGCAGGAGGTCAGCGTGCCGGTCGGCGAGACGCAGCCGGCCGACGGGATGAATGTGACGGTGCAGGAGGTCACGGCCGACAAGGTCGTGGTCAAGATCGCCACCGGGATTCAGACCAACTGATTCGCCGTCCGGGATGGGCTGCGGGGCGTCCCCGCAGCCCATTTCGCCTATCGGCAGACGACCGGAATTCCGGACAAAGCGGTCTTGGCGTGGGCGTCCGCCAGGCAGTTCACGGCCGCGCCGTCCAGGGTTCCGGGTCCGAACTCCAGTGCCGCGTCGGCGATCGTGCCGCCGCTGCTGCGGGTGGTGATGAGCCGCTGCCGGGCCGCGGTGACGGCGGTGCGCTCGATCGTCCCGCGCAGCACGGCGGTATCGCCGATATTCACGATATTGATGCCGTTGGCGGCGGTGCCGTCGATCGCGGTGTCCCGGATGTCGAAGGTCAGCGCCGCGGTGGACGGCCCGGCGCCGCTGGGCGTGTAGGCGATGAGCCCGATGCCGTCGGCGCTGCACTGGCCGAATTCGGAATCGGCGATGCGCAATTCGGTGCGGCCGGAGCGACCCATATTGGTGGTCACCACGCAGGTGCCGAGGTTGGCGGGCACCACCGGATTGAGCAGCGCGCCCGCCGGGAATTCGGAGTGGTGCGCGCGCACATTGGTCAGCGTCAGCGACTGCCGCGCCCCTTCGGTGCTGAGGTTGTAGTTCTCGATGATGTCGCCTTCGACGGTGTCGAAGCTGCTGTCGGTCACCGTGACCCGGCTGTCCGGGGTGCCGTTGGTGGAGACGTACTCCAGGCCATTGGCCGAGAAGTTCCCGTAGCCGTTGCGGAAGACATTGTCGTCGATGGTGACGTCCATGCGCGCCTGCCCGAGGGCATTGACGAAAATGCCCTCGCTGTCGGCCACCTTGTTGAGCACCGAGGTCGACAGCGGCGCGATCTCGGTCTGCGAGTTGCCGGTCAGAGTGGCGGTGAGCTGGGCGGAGTCACCGGCCTGCAGCCCCACGGCCAGCACCGACAGCTTCGCCAGCCCCAGATTGATAGTGCGCGTCGCATTGCCGGTGAGCTCGGCGGTGACCCGGCTGGCGCCGTGCGCGCGCAGGTCGATGCCGTCGCCGCAGGCGGTGTCGTGGACGTCATTGCCCTCGATCCGCACGGTCGCGGCGGCCGTCGTGTAGTCGGTCATGATGGCCGCCCACCCGTTGTTGAGCGTGATGAAATTCGGCAGGGGCGGCGCGGAGGCGCCGACCGCCAGGGTGGGCGGCAGCGTGAACGGGCCGATCATGAAACCGTCCGCGCACTGCTGATTCGTCTGGGAGACATCGTTTCCGCTGATCACCACATCGGCGGCATCGCGGCCGTAGATGCCGCCGCGCCGCGCTCCGGCAATGACCAGGTTGCCGACCTCGGCGCCGCTCGCCAGGCGGACCGCATCGCCGTCGTGCTCGCCCGTGGTGTTGGTGATGCGCGGCAGCGCGGATCCGGCGGGCGCGCCGATCACCGCGGGACCCCCGCCGAGCAGGCGCTGCCCGGGTTTGAGGGCGATGCCGCCATCCAGGGCGGGCACCTCCGGTCCGACCGGCTGCACGATGATGGTGTCGCCCTCGCGGGCTGCGGCCTGCACCCGGGCCAGGGAATCGAAGGGTGATTCGGCGCTCCCGGTCCCACCGGCGGGCGCCGCGGCCCTCACATACCAGGTGGTCGAATCCGGCTGGGCCTGAGCGGTTGCCGAGAGCTGGCTCCCGCAAGCGATCAGCGCGAACAACAGTGCCGCGCCACGACCGGGACTAGCAGTATTCATAATGCTCCGAGGAATGCGGGTGATGCCGTGACAAGCACCCTGCCAGGCCACCTCGAAGCCCGTCCATCCGGCAAAATGCCGGGAAAAGACCTGTGCCACTGGCTGTCTGCACAACCGGGGCACTACGGTTGGGGATCAGAGTTCGCCGGTGCTGGGCTTCCAGTCCGGCAGCGGCTCGGGCATCTCCTCCAGGGCGGCCAGCTGCAAGTGGATGAAGGCCGCTATCCGATGCCGGGCGGAGGAGGGAAGCCGTTCGATATCGGCCTCAGCCAGCGGATTCTCGCCGAATGACGGCGGCGGTCCGGGATCGAGCGGAGCATCTGCCTCGCTCACCCCGGGAACGACTTCCAAATGGGGCCGCGGTGCTCGATTCGCATGCTCGGGGTCATCCGAATCGACGGCGGCGAAGGCGGTTCGCACCATGTCTGGACCATAACCCCTCGAGCCGCTCACGCGGGAGCCGTTGGCGCAGTTGAGCCTTCAAGGAGAGATGGTGGTCACAGCGGACGTCGGGCGATAGCGTACAGGTCGCGGGCGGGACCGGTCGGTCGCTGTCCCTTCGGCCATACCGCGCGCAGCGCGCGGTCCAGATCAAGCCCCGTTACATGCGGCGACACCAGCAATCCCTCGCCGAGTTCGGTGGCGACCGCGAGCGAACTGAGCACCGCCGGGCCGATGCCGTTGGCGACAGCGGTCTTGATGGCGGTGGTCGAGGACAGTTCCAGCACCACATTCGGCCGCCAATCCGGCAGGTCGCGAGTCATGGCCCGTTCGAAGGAGATTCGGGTGCCCGAGCCGGATTCCCGGCAGATGAGCGGTGTCTGCGCCAGTTCGGCGGCGCTGATCTCCGGCCGCCGCGCCCACCGGTGCTCCGGGGACACCACCACGACCAGCCGGTCCCGGGCCACGATATGGCTCTCCAGATCACGCGGCACCTGCGGGCTCTCCACGAATCCGATGGCGGCGCGGCCGTCCAGCACGGCCCGCGCGACCTCGGCCGAGTTCCCGGATTCCAGCGAGATCGAGGTATCGGGCACCCGCGCCCGCAAACCCATCAGCCATTTCGGGAACAAATACTCCGCAATCGTCTGGCTGGCGGCCACCCGCAGCCGCGAGTCCCGCTGCGCCCGCAGGGTGTCGATCCCGGCGTCGAGCCGCGCCGCGGCATCCACCACATCGCGCGCCCACTCCGCGATCAATGCCCCCGCCGCCGTCGGCCGCGAGCCCAGGGTGGTGCGTTCCAGCACCGGGACGCCGACCAGTTGCTCCAGATACCGGATCCGCGAACTGGCCGAAGGCTGACTGATCGCATGCGCCTTGGCCGCCCGCCCCAGACTGCCCAGTTCGATCACCGAGAGCAGCAGATCCAGGGCGGCCAGATCGGGCACCCGAGGCGACAACGTCATAGACGGATTCTATGCCCGGGCGCGGTCCGTGCCGCCACGGCTCGCGAGCGGGCAACAATGCAGGTGAACGGCTGTGAACAACCGCGCGTCAGTTGCCCGGCCGGTACCCGTCCGCCACTCGCGTGACGACGGGACGCCACCACGACAGCGGGTGAACCTCCAGGCCGACCACCTTGCCCGCGTCGTCGGCGCGACGGAGGGCGATGGCGGCGCGGAAGTCCGGATCGGCCTCGAATTCGGCGATCTCATCGGCCGTCATCGGGCCGCCCTGCGCCACGAGCGTGCGTTTGCTGGAATCCGAGAGGGCGTCGGCGTGCACTGAATCCGTGGCGGCGAGATAGCGTTTCGCGGTCACGTGCAGTTCCACCAGGCGGGCCACCCGCGCGCCGAGCAGCGCACGCACCGCGTCCGCGCCGTGGCGGGCGTGACCGGCGTCGTCGCCGGGAATCAGCACGTGCCCGATGTCGTGGACCAGGCCCGCCACCTGGAGTTCGGCATCGCCGGGGAAATCCCGATGAAGCAGTTCGGCGCACTGGCGGTCGTGGTCGAGGATGTCGACCGGATCCCCGCTGCGGTCGGGCATATCCCAGGCGTCCTCGCAGTCGGCCAGCAGAGCCATGAGTTCATCGACCGTCGACACCGGTTGTACGCGCATGGCCGCACCCTACGAGACGACCGTGAACCCGCAGTTAACGGCGGATCATGGTCAAGACCGCCACCGGGTTCAGACCGCGGGCATCGGCCGCTTCATGCTCTCCAGCTACCCGCACCTCGAGGAGGCGTACTGGTTCGGCGAGGGCGGGCTGCCCATTCTGGAGCGAAAGGGCCTGTGGCAGTACCCCACCCGCCGCCGGTCCGCGCGTCCGGCGATCCCCTTCACCGGGGCGTCCAGCAGCTGAGTCAGGTGAGGTGCAGCCACCGCCCGATGGACGGTACCCCGACATTGTCGACGGCGAAGACCAGGTACCAGCCCGGCGGAGCCAGCGCCGGGTTGTCGGGCATGGTCAGCGTGACCGTGCCATCGACCGCACTGAATTCGACGTCGACGAGGCGCTGCGTGGTATCGCAGGAATGCGTGCAGGCGCTCGGGTAGACCAAGCTGACCTCCCGCAGCGCGGCCGTGCTGGAGGCGGTGACCGCCGCACCGTAGGTCGCGGAATCGGAGACCAGCGTGAACTCCGGGCGGGGACCCTGGAAAAGGTAGGGCGGCCAGTACATCTCGATCTGGAGCTCTTCGGTCTTGCGGACCGGATTCGAGCCGGCCGTGATCACCTTCCCATCCGGGGTGAGCAGCGCGACGGAATGATAGAGCCGCGGAATCCGCTGCGGCGCGGTGTGCATCCAGTGGTTCATGGCCGGATGGAAGATCTCGGCGTGCGGCGGCGCGGCATGCGCCATCTCCTCCATACCGGAGCCGCCGGTGGCCAGCACCGTCCGGTCCGGGAGGATGACCGCGCTCACGTGCATGCGCGCGTGATGCAGCGGCGGTCCGGGCGCATAGGCGGGCGCGGGCGCGGACAGATCCACGATCTTGGTGTCCGCCAGCGCCGGTGCGGGGGAGTGCATATCGAAGCCGCCGCCGCCCAGGATCAGGACCCGCTGGTCCTGGGCCGGCGGCAGCAGCACGCTGGCGGCCTGATTGCGCGATCCGGGATCGGTCAACCCCGGCACCTCGGTGCGCGCGCCGGTGGCCGGATCCCAGATCGACGGCCGCACGCCATTGTTGCCGCCGTATTGGCCGCCGGCGTAGAAGATCCGGCCGTCGGCGAGCAGGAACAGGTGGGCGTACATGGGTAGCGGCCCCGGCACCGGCAGCGGCGACCAGGTTTCGGTGGCGGCGTCGAACAGCTCCGGGGTGTTGGAGAGGAAGTTGTCCGCGCCCAGCCCGGACACCGCGACGACGTCACCGCTCGGCAGGCTCACCAGCGAGGGATACCAGCGCCCGAAGGCCATGTCCGGCACGGCTTTCCAGGTGAGGTCCGCCGGATCGAAGATCAGCGCGTCGGGCAGTCCGTAGAAGGGGTCGTAGCGTTCGGTTCCACCGGCGGCGAGCAGCCGCCCGTCCGGCAGGAAGGCCTGCCCGACGCAGAACAGGTCGATGGGCGTGGCGGGCGCGTCCAGTCCAGGGCGCGGGTAATGCCAGACGCGGGTGCGGAAGTCGTGCGCGTGATGGCGGTCCACATCGTTGCCGGAGCCCGCGAAGAACAGCACATCCCCGGTGTGCAGCAGGGCGGCGTGCACCGGATTGATCTCGGTCCCGAAATCCAGTACCCGCCACAGTCCTTCGGTGTCGGCCTGATCCAGATCGGTTTCCAGCGTGAGCGCCCGCAGGTATCCGGCATTGCCGCCCACCTGGTGATCGATGGTGCACACCACCAGCTCGGGCATCGGTGCACCGGTCGGCAGCACCGCGACGGCCGCCCCTTGATTCTCCTGGAATCCCCAGTCCGCCAGCACGGTCCACCGGCTCCACCCGTCCACGGCGTGCCCGCTGCCATCGAGCCCCCACCCGACCGTGTACACCCCCGCATTCCCGCCCGCGGGATTGTCGACCCCGAACACGATCAACTCCGGCCGCCCGTCCCCGTCGAGATCGGCGACGGTGATCCCCGCCCCTTGGTTCTCCCACCCGTACCACTGCGGAATCGCCAGCCACGGAGTCCATTCCGCCACCGCCCCGTCGGCGGTGAGCCCCTTGGCCAGCCGGAACCGGCCCGAGTTCTGCCCCGGGGGATTGTCGACGGTGAGCACGACGAGCGTGTCCCGTCCGTCGATCCGCGTGAGGCAGATATCCGCCCCCTGGTTCTCCCATCCGAACCAGTCGGGTACCGGGAGCCACGCCGTCCAGCCGCCGGTGACCGTGCCATCCCCGGCCAGATCCCGTCCCACCCGGTAATACCCCTGGTTCTGCCCCGCCGGATTGTCGACCAGGAACACCACCAGATCCAGTTGCCCGTTCCCGCTCAGATCCGCGAGCGCGATCCCGCCCCCTTGGTTCTCCCACCCCCACCAATCCGGCACCGTGAGCCAGGGTCCCCACTCCTGCACGGTGCCGTCCCCCGCCAGCCCCTTCCCCACGCGATAGAACCCGCCATTCTGCTCCGGCGGATCATCGATCATCAGC
This sequence comes from Nocardia sp. IFM 10818, assembly GCF_054655275.1. Taxonomy (NCBI): domain Bacteria; kingdom Bacillati; phylum Actinomycetota; class Actinomycetes; order Mycobacteriales; family Nocardiaceae; genus Nocardia; species Nocardia sp. IFM 10818. The sequence goes on along the minus strand of NZ_BAAHJH010000001.1, from coordinate 1,996,775 downwards.
ACGACGACATCCAGCCCCCCGTCCCCGTCGATATCCCCCACCGCGATCCCGCAGTCCTGGTTGTTCCGGGAGAACCACCCCGGCACCGGAACGAATTGTCCTGCCACACACTCATCTTGATCTTCGCCCGATCATTCGGCCACCGATCGACCGGATCGGTGTGATTCGTCCGGATTCCGGCCGGCCGACAGCTTGCGCCACAGCCATTCGGCGGGGCCGTACCGATGCGAGCGGAACCAGATCGGGGCGAGGACGGCGAAGGCGATCCAGAGCGCGGTCATCAGGGCCAGGCCGCCGGCCAGCGGCAGGCCGTCGGCGGGGCCGGTGTAGAGGATCAGGACGAAGACGAAGGTGCTGGTGAGGTAGGCGGTCAGGGTGAGACGGCCCAGGGGCGCCAGCCGGGTGAGCAGGCGGGCGGCGGCGCCATTGCGCTCGATCAGCAGGGAGATCAGGCCGACGTAGGCCAGGGCGCCGCCGAATCCGGCCGCCAGCCAGGCGGCGGTGAACACCGGCGGCATGCCGGTGGCCGCCTCGTTGCCGGTGAAGGTCAGCCGGGACTGGGCGATATGGCCCAGCGCCGCCACGGCGATGCCGCCGCCCGCCAGCAGCAGGGAACGGCGCTGGGAGGTGGAACCCATTGCGGCGGAACCGGTGTGGAGCATGCGGCGGGTGAGCCAGATGCCCAGGGCGAAGGCGGCGGCGGTCCACGGCCCTTGCAGGACGAGGCCGGTCCACAGCTGATTCGCGGCGATGACCGCGCGGGCGGTCCATATGCCCGAGGCATCCGTGAGTAGCGAGCCGCCGAATTCCAGGGCGGGCGGGGCAATGGTGCGGGTGAGGATCTCGAGCCCGGCGAATCCGGCCGCCACCCACAGCGGCCGCGCCCGTGAGCCGCTCATGAGCCACGGCAGCGCGGCCGCGAACAGGGCGCCGATCAGCGCGTAGTGGGTGAGGATGTCGGCCGGGAAGAACAGCAGGTTGACCACGCCGAACACGGCGAACAGCACCGCATACCGCCGCCACAGCAGCGCCCGGGTCGCGCCCCGCGCCCACATGAGCGCCGCGCTCGCGCCGAACAGCAGCGAGAGCAGCGTGCGCGACTTGTCGTGCAGCAGCAGATTTTCCGCATTCACGACGGCCGTGCTGACCGGTCCGTCGATGGTGAAGGTGAGGAGGCCGATATTGACGATGAACACGCCGAACAGGGCCGCCGCCCGCAGCACATCCAGAGTGACGTACCTGGTGTGGCGAGTCGGTTCGAGCGGGCGCGAGGTGATTGCTGTGGCCGTCGGCGGACTGGTCATGGCATTGAGAATGCCGGGGAGAATCCGGAGGTACATCGGCCGATCGCGCAGCGGGTCTAAGCCGAAAGTGTTAGCCGGTCGTGTGCCGTAGGCAGATGGATCGCCCGGCCGGATCCGGCAGATTCGTTCCCGACCCGAGCGCCGCACCCGCGGCGCCGCCGAGAACGAGGTGTACGACCATGATCCAGGCCCAGGGCTTGAGCAAGCGCTACGGCGATGTGACCGCCGTCGACAACCTGTCCTTCACCGTGCGACCCGGCGTGGTCACCGGCTTCCTCGGCCCCAATGGCGCGGGCAAGTCCACCACCATGCGGCTCATGCTCGGCCTGGACCACGGCGGCGGGCGGACCCGGTTCGAGGACCGGACCTATGCCGAGCTGGCCGACCCCCTGCGCGCGGTCGGGGTCATGCTCGACGCGCGGGCCGTGCACCCCAAGCGCACCGCCCGCGGCCACCTGCGCATGGTCGCCGCCGGGGCGGGCATCGACCGCCGCCGCGTCGACGAGGTCCTCGACATCGTCGGGCTGACCAGCGCCGCGGACAAGGCCGCGGGCGGTTTCAGCCTCGGCATGCAGCAGCGCCTGGGCCTGGCCGTCGCGCTGCTCGGCGATCCCGCGACCCTCATTCTCGACGAGCCCGCCAATGGCCTGGATCCCGAGGGCGTGCGCTGGCTGCGCGATCTGCTCAAGCAGCTGGCGCAGCAGGGCCGCACCATTCTCGTGTCCTCCCATCTGCTCAATGAGATGGCGCACCTGGCGGATTCGCTGATCGTGATCGGCGGCGGGCGGCTGATCGCGGCGGAATCGGTGCGCGAATTCGTCGACCGCAATTCCGCCGCCCGCATCATCGCCCGCGTCGACCGTCCCCGCGACCTGGCGGACGCCTTGTCCCGCAATGGCTTCCAGGTGCACATCGAGCCCGGTGGCGCGGTCGTCGTCACCGGGACCGACCGCGAGGCCGTGGCCGCCATCGCCATGCGGGCCGGACTGCTCGTCACCGAACTGTCCCAGCAGCAGACCAGCCTCGAGGAGGCGTTCTTCCGCGCCACCGCGGGCGCGGCGCAGTACCGCGGGCACGTCGCCGCCTGATCCGGATGCCACGAGAAGGAATTCCCCTCATGTACAACGCGATTCGCTACGAACTCACGCGCCTGGCCACCGTGCGCTCCACCTGGGTGCTGCTGCTGACCGGGCTGGCGCTGCAAGGCCTGATCGCCTTCGGCGTCTCCGGCAAGGACGATATGACCCCGCGCGAGGCCTTCGTCGCCTGCTTCTCCGGGCTGCCGCTGGTGCTGGTGACGCTGTGCACCACGGCCGTCGCGGTGAACGCCTTCGGCCACGAATACCGCTACGGCACCATCACCACCACCATGCTCACCCTGCGCCGCCCCGGCCGGGTGCTGGCGGCCAAGGCGCTGACCAGCGGCGCGCTGGCGGCGGTGAGCGGCGTCGCCATGGTGGGGCTCACCCTGGCGATCCAGGGCCTGCGCGGCGGGATCCCCGCCGAAACCTGGCGCATCGCACAGGTTCTCGGCGCTGTCACGCTGTACACGACCCTGGCCGCCCTGGTCGGTCTCGGCATCGCCGCGGTGACCCGCAATGCCACCGTCGCCATGGTCGCCGCCATTGGGATTCCCACCGTGGCCGAGGTGGGCGGCATGCTCGCGGGTCTCAGCCCGAAGCTCATGCCGTTCACCTCCGCGGCCATGCTGGTCCGCCCGTACACGGGTGTGGCCGCACTCATGCCACTGCCGCTCCTGGGCCTTGCCGCAGGTTTGCTGTGTGCCGGTGGCGTGCTACTCGCACGCCGTGACGTGTGACAACGATCCAATGACTAGTGTTGCCAGAGTGAGCCGACCGCAGCGGATACGACGCCTGATCCTGGACGTCCTGCTCGCGCTGTTCTTCGGCTTCATGGCCTTCGGCGATGTGCAGCGAACCTCGATCGGGCTGCTGCCGGCCGCCGCGGGGCCGCCGCTGGCGATTGTGGCCGGCGCGGCTCTGCTGTTCCGGCGCAACCGGCCGCTGCCGGTGCTGGCTGTCACCGTAGCCGCCGACATTCTGGTCGGCGCCACCTGGCCGATGTTGCTCGCCATGTACACCGTCGCCAACCGCTACGGCAATCGCACCCGGACCTGGCTGGCGACCGCCGCCGCCATTGGCGTCGCCGTCATTCCCTGGGGCACGTCCACCACCCCGTCGCTCTTCCTCCATCGCGGCACCATCATCCTGCTGCTGATCCTGGTCCCCACCCTCATCGGCCTCTGGACCAATCAGCGCGCGCAGACCCTCGACAGCCTGCGCGAACGCGCCGAGCAGGCCGAACGCGAACGCGACCTGCTCGCCGCGGCGGCCGTGGAAGCCGAACGCCTGCGCATAGCCCGCGAGATGCACGACATCGTGGCACACCGGATCTCGCAGATCACCGTGCTCGCCGGAGCCCTCGAGGTCTCCTCGACCGGCAAGCCCGCCGACATGGCCGGCACCATCCGCGAGACCGGCGCGCACGCCCTCGCCGAGATGCGCGAGCTACTCGGCGTGCTCAGACAGAGTGATGCCGAAGCCGGGCGAACACCCGAAACCTCCTTGCCGCGCGTCGACCACCGGGGAGCCGGCGAGCGCGCACGGACCGGCGGCGCGCAGCCGGCTGCTGCCGAGCGATCGAAAGTAGCGCAACAGTCTACGGAAGACACCGGCACCGGCAGCGTCGATCGGTCCGTGGGCAGGCAACCGGTGGGTGCCGACCGGTCGGGCGCGACGCGGCCGGAGCGAGCGCGGGATGCCGGGCCCGGTGCGGTGCGGCCGGAGACTTCGGCGGTGGGCGCGGATGAGCGAGCTCCCTTGCGACCGACTCCGAATCTGGCCGCCATCGCCGAACTCGTCGAGAAGGCCGTTGCGGCCGGGCAGTTGGTCGACGCCTCGCTGCCCGCGCAGCTGCCCGCGGTGCCCGGCGCGGTGGGGCGCGCCGCCTACCGGGTGGTGCAGGAGGCGCTCACCAATGCCACCAAACACGCTGCGGGAGCGGAAGTCCGGGTGTCGGTCGTGGCACGTGCGGACAGTCTCGAAGTGGACGTGCGCAATGGCCCGGGAGAGCGGACCGCGCTGGCCGCGCAGGGCTCGGGATTCGGGCTGGTCGGGATGCGGGAGCGGGTCGAACTCGCCGGTGGCGCATTGCATTCCGGGCGCACACCCAGCGGCGGTTTCGCCGTGCACGCGAGCTTCCCCCTCGGGGAGCAGGCATGAATCAGTGGAAGTGGCCGTCGTGAAGGAGGTTTCGTGATCCGGGTGGTGCTGCTCGACGATGAGGAGCTGGTGCGGTCCGGGATCGCCATGATCCTGGAGGCCGGGGGCGGGATCGAGGTGGTGGCCCAGGATGTGGACGGGCGCAATGCCGTCGAGCTGGTGCAGAAGCATCGACCCGACGTGGTGGTCACCGATATCCGGATGCCGCAGGTGGACGGGCTGGAGGTCACCCGGCGGGTGCGCGCGCTGCCCGATCCGCCCGCCGTCGTGGTGCTCACCACCTTCGGGCTCGACGAATACGTCTATGCCGCACTGGAAGCCGGGGCCGCCGGATTCCTGCTGAAGGACACGCCGCCGCGTGAACTCGCGCACGGTGTAGAGGTGGTGTCGCGGGGCGAGGCGATTCTCGCGCCGGCCATCACCAAACGCATGCTCACCGCGTTCGCGAACAGTCCCGGCTCGCAGCAGCCGGAGGCTCGCGCCCGGCTGGACGACCTCACCGATCGGGAGCGGGAGGTGGCGTTGGCCGTCGCCACCGGGGCGGCCAATGCCGATATCGCTCGCACGCTGCACATGAGCGAGTCCACGGTGAAGGTCCACGTCAGCCGGATCATCGCCAAACTCGATCTGGAGAACCGCACCCAGCTGGCCATTCTGGTGCACCGCGCCGGGCTGGCGTGAGCCGTCCTGGCTTCATCGTCGAATGGCTCAACTCATTGGGCGGCACGACCTAGGCACGGTGCCGACCGTGTATGCGGTGCAGATTGTGGACGGGGACCTCGCGGCGGCAACGAGCCCGATGCAAGACAGCACGACAACCACGAACTGAGCCAACATGGACACGGAAACCCCCAGAAGTAGAGTGCAGCAGCGGAATTAGGCCGCCTGATGCTGCTGGACGATCGATCACCGGGAAATGGTGGCGGCATTTCGCGAGTAGGCTCCGCCACCAGTTCCCGGTCGGCGTTGTGTCACTCTGTATCCACCTGCGCGATGTCATCGGTGGCGAGATCGATCAGCTCGGAGATCGTGAAGGACGGGCCGATGCGCCCGTCCTGCCAGACGGGAGCCCATGAGCCGTCACGGGATTGAACCCAGCCGACGGGCCGTTCCTCGCCGATAAGGACGAGTGCGTCAGCGATGTCCATCGGGACCGGTCCGCGTGTAGATGTTTTCGGGACTCACCGTGAACACGTCCACCACCCGCCGGAGATCACGAAGCACCGTGTAGGCATCGAAATGCATTGTTGGGCACGAATACGGCTGCAGCGTTGATGCGAGTGATCGTGGCCTTCAGACCCGCGAGCAAAGGCTTTCCGGTTCGGCCGTCGATGACGATCATCTGACCAGTGATGACGAACCATCGACCACGCTTCCGCGTCGCCAATTGGGTCGATTGCTGCGTGAGGGGCGGCAAGGGATGGGCCTGACCGTCGAGCGTGCCGCACCGCTGGTCGAGCTGAGCAAGTCCGGACTGCAACGGCTGGAAGGCGGGGACGTGGCGCGGATCCGCGTTCGTGACGTCCAGGCGCTGTGCGAACTCTACGAGATGTCGCAGGAAGAAACCGACAGGGCGGTCGCGCTCGCCAAACAGGCGCAGATGAAGAGCTGGGTCACCGCCTTCGGCAGTCTCTACTCCGATTCCGCGTTCAAAACCTACGTCGGTCTGGAAACCGCCGCACGGGAGCTGATCTCATATCATGAGATCGTTCCGGGGCTGCTGCAAACCCCGGACTACGCCCGATCCCTGATCCGCTCGTTCTTCCACGCCAACGACCCCGAGGACATCGACCGCCGTGTCGAGCTGCGGCTCAAGCGGCAAACAGTCATCACCCGCAAGGCCGACCCAGTGAAACTCACTGTGCTACTGCATGAATCGGCCCTGTACCGTACCGTGCACGGACCTCGAGTGATGGCCGCTCAGCTCCGGCACCTGGCCGAGGTCGGCAAGCTGCCCAACGTCGGCATCCGCATCCAAGAGTTCTCCGCCGGAGTCACCTGGGGACTGCCACCGAGCCCATTCATGGTGTTGGACTTCGGTGTCGACGCGAAGGGCCGACCGGTTGAGCCGCCACTGGTCTACCTGGAAGGATCGGCCAGCACCAACGATCTGTACTTGGAGAACGCCGACGACGTGCGGCTCTATCGTCAGCTCGCTACCGACATCCGAGACGTATCGTTGGATGAAACCAAGTCGAGAGACCTGCTCAGACAGGTCGCAGCCAGGAGATACGACGCGTGAGCACAGACCTATCCGGGGCGAACTGGTTCAAGAGCAGCCACAGCGGCGGCAAGACCGAATGCGTGGAGGTCGCCTTCCTCGACGGTGGCATGGTCGGCGTCCGCGACTCCAAGAATCCCGGCGGCCCAGCGCTGGTCTTCGCACCCGGCGAGTGGAGCGCCTTCACTGCGGGTGTCAATGACGGAGAATTCACCCGCCCCAACTGATTTCGCTCAGGCGAAGCACCAGCGAGCGCCTCACAAAGGCGGGGCGCTCCCTGCGTTGAGGTCAGCAAGGCTCGCTGCGCCTCACCTGAATCAGCTGCTGGAAGCCCCGGCGAAGGGAATCGCAGTCCGCGCGGAGTGGCGGCGAGTGGGGTGCTGCCACAACCCCTTTCGCCCCAGGATGGGCAGCACGCCCTCGCCGAACCAGTACGCCTCCTCGAGATGCGGGTAGCCGGAAAGCACGAAATGGCCGATGCCCGCCCTGGCGTATTCGATGAGCCGTTCGGCGACCTCTTCGTGCGAGCCGACCAGGGCGGTGCCCGCGCCGCCGCGCACCAGCCCCACGCCCGCCCACAGATTGGGCGCGATCTCCAGGCGGTCGGTGCTGCCGCCGTGCAGTTCCAGCATGCGGCGCTGCCCCTCGGATTCGCTCTTGTGCAGGCTGGCCTGCACGCGCTCGATATCGGCCGGATCGATGCCCGCGAGCAGCTTGTCCGCCACCGCCCACGCCTCCTCCGAGGTGTCGCGGGTGATGACGTGAATGCGCAGGCCGTAATCCAGTTTGCGGCCGTGGTCGACGGCCAGCCCGCGAATCCAATCGAGCTTGCGGCTCACCGCCAGCACCGGTTCACCCCAGGTGAGATAGGTGTCGGCATAGCGGGCCGCGACCGGACCGGCCGGTCCCGAGGAACCGCCGAAGAACACCGGCGGCACCGGATCGGGATGATTGCTCAGCAGTGCGTTCTCGACGCGCAGGTGCTCGCCCTCGAAAGTGATCGGCTCCCGCGAATTCCACAGCGACTTCACCACGTGCAGGAACTCACCCGTGCGCGCGTATCGGGTCTCCTTGTCCGCGAAGTCGCCGTACGCCTTCTGTTCCAGGGGCTCGCCGCCGGTCACCACATTGAGCAGCAGCCGTCCCCCGGAGTGCCGCTGGAAGGTCCCCGCCATCTGCGCCGCCAGGAACGGGCTGATCAATCCGGGCCGCAGGGCCACCAGGAATTTCAGCGTCTCGGTGGTCTCGACCAGCATGGCCGTGGTCAGCCACGCGTCCTCGCACCAGGACCCGGTCGGGGTGAGCACGGCCTCGAACCCATTGGATTCGGCAGCCGCGGCGATCTGGTTCAAATAGTGCAGCGAGGCGGGGCGATCACCCGACATGGGCGTGCCGTGCCCGCCGACCACCAGGCCGCGCGAATCACCGGATGTGGGCAGGAACCAATGGAACGACAGGCTCATTCGGCAGTCTCCTAGGCGGTGAAGCGGTCGTTGAAGCGGGTGTCGACGTATTCGGTGATGTCGACCTTGCGCGGGATGAGATCGGCCGCGGCGAAGGCGTCGGCCACCTCCTGCTCGCCGGCAATGGTGGCCGTATCGAGCGAATGATGCTGGTATACCGCGCGTTTCACGGCCACCAGCGTGACGTCGTAGGGCACGCCGGTGATCGCGGCCGATTCCTTGGCCCACGCTTCCGGATTGGCCTTGATCCAGGCCTGTGCGCGCTGAATGCGGGTGAGCAGATCCCGAATCGCCGCCGTACTGGCCTTGTTCTCCAGGGCTTTCGTGCCCGCGACATAGAAGCTGTCCCCGCGCACATAGCCCTCGCCGTCGACCAGCACCCGATTGCCCTGCTGTTCGGCTTGGGCCACATAGGGATCCCACACCGCCCAGGCGTCGACCCGCCCGGTGGACAGCGCGGCGAGCGCATCGGCGGGCTGGAGGTACTGCGGTTCGATATCGCCGAAGCTCAGTCCGTTCTTGGCGAGCACCTGCAGCAGGTGATGGTGCGCCGAGCTGCCCTTGGTGACGGCGATCTTCTTGCCGCGCAGTTCCTTCGGGTCCCGGATGCCGGAGGCCGCGGGCACCACGATGCCCTGTCCCTGGAAACCGGTCGTATAGGCGGCGACAATCTTGATCTGCGATTCGGCCGCCGCCGCGAACACCGGCGGCGCATTGCCCACCCCGCCCAGATCCACGGACCCGGCATTGATGGCCTCCAGCAGCGGCGGCCCGGCGGTGAACTGCGCCCATTCCAGCTGGTACGGCAGGTCTTTCGCCTCGCCGGAGACATCCAGCAGCGCTTGCAGCGCATTGGCCTTCTGATCGCCGATCCGCAGCGTCACCTGCGACAGGTCCACCGAACCGTCCGCGCGCACGCCCTTGTCATTGGCATCACCGGAACCGCAGGCCGCCGTGGCGAGGGCCGCGGTCACGGCCAGGGCGGCGAACAATCGTCTGGTGATCATGCGGTTCCTTCCGGGGTGACGCCGAGTTCGGCGAGCAGAGTCGCGCGCAGCGCGAGGAATTCGGGATGCTCGCGGCGGCGCGGGCGCGGCAGCTCGACGGCGATATCGCGGGCGATGCGGCCGTCGGCCAGCACCAGCGCGCGGTCGGCCAGCAGCAGGGCCTCGTCGACATCGTGGGTCACCAGCAGGACGCCCGGCCGGTGCTTGGCCCACAAATCGAGAACGAGGCCGTGAATGGTGATGCGGGTCAGCGCATCCAGCGCGCTGAACGGTTCGTCGAGCAGCAGCAGATCCGGTTCGCGCACCAGGGCGCGGGCCAGAGAGGCCCGTTGCGCCTCACCGCCGGACAGCGTCAGCGGCCACGCCTCGGCGCGACCGGACAGCCCCACCTCCGCGAGCGCGGCGCGCGCGGCGGCCCGCGCATCCGGATGCCGCAGTCCGAGAGTGATATTGGCGTGCACCTTCTTCCACGGCACCAGCCGCGGTTCCTGGAAGGCCACCGCCACATCGCCGGAGACGCTCAGCTCACCGCCGGTGTTGGTATCGAGTCCGGCCAAAGCCCGCAGCAGCGTGGACTTTCCGGAGCCGCTGCGCCCCAGCAGCGCGACGAATTCACCGGGCGCGATATCCAGATCGATACCGTGCAGCACCCGCCGCTCCCCGAAATCCTTGGTCAGACCCCGGATTCGGGCAACCTCTCCTACTCCGCCAAGAACCCGCGTCGCCACGACAGCGCTCTCCTCTCGATCAGCCGGACCAGTGCGTCGGTGAGCAAACCCAGTGCGCTGTAGACCAGCAGCCCGACCACGATGACGTCGGTGCGCAGGAACTCACGCGCGTCATTGATCAGAAACCCCAGCCCCGCATCGGCATTCACTTGCTCGGCCACGATCAGCGCCAGCCAGGCCACGCCCAGCGACTGCCGCAGGCCCACCAGCGTCTGCGGCAGGGCCCCGGGCAGCACGATGTGCCGGATGAGCGCCGCGCGGCCGAGCCGCTGCACCCGCGCCAGCTCGGCGAGCTTGCCGTCCACGCCCCGGATGCCGGCGAAGGTATTGAGATACAACGGGATCGCCACACCGAATGCGACCAGCACGATCTTCGGCAGCTCGCCGATCCCGAACCACAGGATGAACAGCGGGATCAGCCCGTAGAACGGCAGGGTCCGCAGCATCTGCAGGATCGGATCGACGACGTTCTCCCCCACCCGGCTCAATCCGGCCGCCAGCGCCAGCCCGATACCGGCGACGGCCCCGATCGCGAAGCCGAGCGCCGCGCGCTGCAGCGACACCGAGACGGCGTCGATGAGCGTCCCGTCCTGAATCAGCTCCACACCGGTCCGCACTACCGTCACCGGCGCGGCCAGCAATCGCTCCGGCAGCACCCCGGTGGCGCTGGCGACCTGCCAGATCGCCACCAGCGCCAGCGGACTGGCCAGTCGAATCCAGGCGGTCGACGGGCGGGGCAGCCGAATCCGGCGGGGCCGGTCGATAACGGCACTGGCCTGCACGGCAATTAAGGACAAGACGGCACCTCGGGCAGCGGGGACGAATGCGAGGGGCGGCCGAACCCGTCGGCCACATGATCCGAAACAGTGCCGTTCGCCGCTCGAATCGTCACCGGTTGTAATCCGCGTGATTCTTGGTCGGCCGGATCCCCTGAACTGCCACAATGGATCCGCGACGAGGAGCCGAGGACGCAATGACCAGTTCCGAACACCCGCTCACCGTCGGATCGCGATTCGGGCCCTACCGGCTCGATCGCCTGATCGGGCGCGGGGGCATGGGCGAGGTGTACCAGGCCTACGACACGGTCAAGGACCGGACCGTGGCCATCAAGGTCCTGCCCGAGCGCCTGGCGCAGGATCCGGTGTACCGCCAGCGATTCCAGCGCGAATCCCATGCCGCGGCCCGGCTGCGCGAGGCGCATGTGATTCCCATTCACGACTACGGCGAGATCGAGGGCCGCCTCTTCATCGATATGCGCCTGGTCGACGGCGACAGCCTGCGCGCCCTCCTGCAACACTCGGGACCCGGCTCCCCCGAACGCACCGTGCGTCTCATCGAACAGGTCGCCGCCGCCCTCGACGCCGCACACGCCGACGGGCTGCTGCACCGGGACGTGAAACCCGACAACATCCTGCTCACCAAGGAGGGCTTCGCCTACCTGGTGGATTTCGGCATCGCCCAGTCCGCCACCGACGACACCCTCACCAGCGCCGGCGGCGCGGTCGGCTCCTACCGCTACATGGCCCCCGAACGCTTCAGCTCCCGCGAGCTCACCCCCGCCGCCGACGTCTACGCCCTGGCCTGCGTGCTGTTCGAATGCCTCACCGGCACACGACCTTTCTCCGGCGAGACCGAGGCGCAGATCATGAGCGCCCACCTCTTCGCCCAGATCCCCCGGCCCAGCCAGGTCCGCGCCACCGTGCCGGAGACCTTCGACCCGGTCATCGCCCGCGGCATGGCGAAACTCCCCCAGGACCGCTACCCCACCGCCGGCGCCCTGGCCGCCGCCGCCCACGCCGCCCTCAGCGCGGCCCACGCCGCCGCGGGCCTCGAACCGAGTCCCGCCGCGCGCACCGGCGCGTGGGCGCACACCGGCATGGGTTCCGGACACTCCCGGCAGCGCGACGCCACCCCCTCGGGGACGGTCCGCCACCCCAGCGAGGCCAGAACCGAAGCCGACCCGACCACGCGAACCACCGGGGCGATGCACCGGACGGGCGGGCCGCCACCGCCCGGCCCGACGCGCCCCGGAACGGATCCGGGACGGCCGCATACGGATCCGGGTCGGCCGGGCACGAATCCCCCCGGCACGACTGTCGGTTCGGGGCAGTTCACCGCATCGGGCATGCGCGGACCGCACACCGACCCGGGCTCGACCGGAACGGTCGAGCGGCCGGATCGCGGAGCCGATCGCACCGGCGGCGACGGCACCGGCGGCGCACCCCCGCGCAGACGGCGGTGGAAACGAGTCGGCGCGATCCTGGCCGTGCTCGTATTGGTCGTCGCCGCTTGCGGATTCGCCGGTTGGGCCTATGTGAGCGGGACCCGGGACGGCGTGCCCACCGCGGTCGACTCGGCGCTGACCGCGGACGACGTCGAATTGCTGAAGCTCGTCCCGGGCGTCGGGTACAAGCGGGCCAATTGCTATCACGAGAAGCCCGACAGCTCCATGACGGCGATCTTTCTCTGCCCGGCGCGGCCCGAGGTGTCCTCGCCCACCGCGCGCTTCTTTCGCTTCCGCACCGTGGCGGGGCTGCACAGCTACTACGAGGATCTGACGCGCGCGATGAGCAGCGCCAGTTGCCCCGGCGATCCCGCGGGGCTCGATGCGCCCTCCCTCGTCGACGGCACGGAGGTGGGTCGCAAGACCTGCTTCGCGAACAAGACGGAGACGCCGGACGCACCGAAGCCGAGCCTGCTCCTGACCAATGACGCCGCCATGGCGCTGGCCCTCTACATCTGGGCCGATCCCGCCGAAACCGCGCTGCGCGACTACTGGGCCAAGAGGAACTACGGGCAGTTCCGCGCCGCGGACAAGGCCAAGGATCCGGACTTCTTCACCGCCGAGGACCGGGAACTGATGGCGCACACCGGCGACAGCTACCGCGCCCCGAACTGCATCCACTCCGACCCGCCGGCGGGCCCGGCCAGTGCGATCATCGACTGCGGAACCGCCCTCGACGAACCCGGCGTCAGCTTCGTCGGTTTCCCGGATCGGCAGGCGGCGAGCATCCTGTATCAGGCCAATCTCGGCGCCTTCCCGGGCCGCGCCTGTGACGGCGCCGGATCCGATGCCGTCTGGCGCAAGGAGATCGGCGCGGTGGGTCGCTACTTCTGCTTCACGAGCAAGGACCCCGACAGTCCGGTGCCCTGCCTGCTGGCCATGCACGACGAGTTGCATCAAATAGTGGTGGTCTGCGCCCAGAACGAGGACAGTCCGGCGAAAGGTCCCAAAACCGCGGCGGCAGTGCAGACCTGGTTCCAAGAGAACTTCGGGTAGACGAGAATGCTCGAATGACCGATATGCGCCGATCTCTATCGGTCGGTTCGTTTTTCGGCCCCTATCGACTGGTCCGGCTTGTCGGGCGCGGCGGTATGGGCGAGGTGTACGAGGCCTACGACACGGTGAAGGACCGCACCGTCGCCATCAAGGTGCTGCCCGAGCGGCTGGCCCAGGATCGGTTGTACCGGCAGCGGTTTCAGCGGGAATCACATGCGGCGGCGCGGCTGCGCGAGGCCCATGTGATCCCGATCCACGACTACGGCGAGATCGACGGGCACCTCTATATCGATATGCGACTGGTGGACGGAGAGAGCCTGCGGGCGCTGGTGCAGCGCGGTGGATCCCGGTCCCCGGAGTGGTCGGTGGATCTGGTCCGGCAGATCGGCGCGGCCCTGGACGCCGCGCACGCCGACGGGCTGCTGCACCGGGATGTGAAGCCGGACAATATCCTGGTCTCCCGGGACGGCTTCGCGTATCTGGTGGATTTCGGTATCGCACAATCGAGTTCGGACGAATCCCTCACCGGTGAGGGCGCGGTCGGCTCGTTCCGCTATATGGCGCCCGAGCGTTTCGGCTACCGCGATCTCACTCCGGCCGTCGACGTCTATGCCCTGGCGTGCGTGCTGTTCGAATGCCTCACCGGCACACAGCCCTTCGCGGGCGAGACCAATGAGCGGATCATGCGCGCCCACCTGTTCGATCCGCCGCCCCGGCCCTGCGCCGCGCGGCCGGGCCTCCCGCTGGCCTTCGACGGCGTCGTGGCGCGCGGCCTCGCCAAGGAGCCGGGCGAGCGCTACCGCACCGCGGGCGAACTGGCGGCCGCCGCCCGCGCGGCGCTGACCGGAAGCGCCACGGGCAATGCCGACTCCACGACGGTGTGGACTCCGGCCATCGGCCCGACCGAAGCGGTGCGGATGCCGGACCCGGTGACCGTCCGGCTCACTCCCCCACCGCAAACCAGCCGCGGCCGGACGATCGCCGCACTGCTGGGCACGATGCTGCTGCTCATCGCATCGCTCTGCTTCGCGGGCTGGTCGGCGACCCGGCTCACCACGGCCGGTGCGGCGCTGCCGGATGCCACCGCGCTGCAACCCGCCGATATCGAATTGCTGTCCCTGGCGGCGAGCACCGGATACAAGCGCGCCAATTGCGCACGCGCCCAACCGGACGGCACCACCATCGCCGCCGTCACCTGCGCCGCGAACCCGGCGGCGGACACCCCGCTGACGCAGTTCTGGCGCTTCCGCACCCTCGATGATCTGCGCAACCATTACGAGTCGCTGGTATTGAGCACTTTTCGCGGCGAGAGCTGCCCCGGCGAACCGGCGGGGCAGGACGGCGTCTCCCTCGGATTCGACGGCGCCGCGGCCGGACGCCAATCCTGTTTCGCGAACTACGCGGTCGCCGCGGCCGATCCGCTGCCCAGTCTGGCCGTGACCAATGAGGCGGTGCTGGCCATGGCGATCTACACGTGGGTGTATCCCTCCGATACGCCGCTGCGCGACTACACGGCCAAGCACCACTTCGGGCAGTTCCTCCCCGAGCCGGAGCACGGCGATCCCGATTACTTCACCGACGCCGACCGGGCGGTATTCGCCCGCACCGGTCCGGCCTACAGCCGCGCCAACTGCGCTCGCAACGAACCGGCCGAACCGATGTCGGCCCTGCTGACCTGCATGGGCCGCGCCGACGGACCCAATGTGGTGATCATCGGCTATCCCGAGAGCACCGCGGCCTACATCGGCTATCAGGCGCGGCAGCGGCAGCTGCCGGGACATGCGTGCGGCGGCAGCGGATCCGATGCGGAGTGGGTGCGGGCGAGCATGGTGGTCGGCCGCTTCTTCTGCTTCACCGAGACCGCCGGTCAGCGCGAACGACCCTGTCTGGAGGCCGTGCACGACGATTGGCATCTGGAATACAAGTTCTGCGCCCAGCGCGAGGACAATCCGTCCACCGGGCCCAAAACCGAAGCGCAGCTGCTGGCCTGGTTCCGCGCCAATTTCGGCTGAGAGTGGTGCCGGGTTCCCTCCGCCGCGGGGAACCCGGCACCGGCCGGGCACCGGTGTGGGCGGTGACCGACGTGTGGTGTGCCCGGATCGGGCACGGGTCAGTGGGCGTCGTGGACGGTTTCCACGGCGCGGGTGAGGAGGCCGAGGCCGTAGGCGATTTCGTCCTCGGTGGTGGTCAGGGGCGGGAGCAATTTCACCACTTCGTCGGCGGTTCCGGAAGTCTCCACCAGCAGGCCGAGTTCGAAGGCGGTGCGGCAGACCTTGGCGGCCTGGGAGGCGTCGTCGAAGACCAGGCCGTGCACGAGGCCGCGGCCGCGCGTGGTGATGCCGGGGAAGTTCTCGGTCAAGGCGGTCAGGTGCTTGCCGATGCGGTCGCCCTTGGCGAGGGTCGCCTCCTGGAGGCGGCCGTCGGACCAGTAGTGGCGCAGCGCGGTATCGGCGGTGACGAAGGCGGCGTTGTTGCCGCGGAAGGTGCCGTTGTGCTCGCCGGGCGCCCACTGGTCGAGTTCGGCGCGCATGAGCACCAGCGCCATCGGGAGGCCGTAGCCGCCAATGGATTTGGAGAGGGTGACGATATCGGGGGTGATGCCGGCGACCTCGAAGGAGAAGAACGGGCCGGTGCGGCCGCAGCCCATCTGCACATCGTCGACGATGAGCAGGATGCCGCGGGCGGCGCAGAGGTCGGCCAGGCGGCGCAGCCATTCGGCGCGCGCCACATTGACCCCGCCCTCGCCCTGCACGGTCTCCACGATGACGGCGGCCGGCCTGTCCAGGCCCGAGGACGCGTCGTCGAGCGCGCGGCGCATCCACGAGAAGTCCTCGGACTCGGCGAGGTAGCCGTCGTAGGGCATGGGGACGGCGTGCACCAGCGGCACGCCCGCCCCGGCGCGCTTGGCGGCATTGCCGGTCACCGAGAGCGCGCCCAGGGTCATGCCGTGGAAGGCATTGGTGAAGTTCAGGACGGTGGTCCGCCCGGTGACCTTGCGCGCCAGCTTGAGCGCGGCCTCCACGGCGTTCGCACCGGTCGGTCCCGGGAACTGCACCTTGTAGTCCAGCCCGCGCGGAACGAGCAGCAGATCGCGGATGGTCTCCAGCAGACGGCGTTTCGCCACCGTCGACATATCCAGGCCGTGGGTGATGCCGTCACCGGTCAGGTAGTCGATCAGCGCCTGCTTGAGAATCGGATTGTTGTGCCCGTAGTTGAGCGCGCCCGCCCCCGCGAAGAAGTCCAGGTAGTCCTTGCCGTGCTCATCGGTGAGCCAGGAGCCGCGGGCGGTATCGAAGACCGTCGGCCAGGATCGGCAGTAGCCGCGCACATTGGATTCGAGCGCCTCGAAAACAGTCGTCTCGGCAATCGTCATCGGTGATCCTCGCGTCGCAGCAAAGTGAAACGTGGTTGTTTCTACCACCGGCGGCCATGGCCCCGGATGGTTTTCGGCGTTTTCCGACCGCGCAGGGGTTTCCGGGGGCATGCCCGGACGGCCCGAGAGTTGGTAGTGTCAATCTCTTGTGCGCGCCGACGTGGGGGTTTATTGGCAACTGGTCAGAGCCGGATTCCGCAGACAGTCGCAATACCGGCTGGCCATGGCCGCGGGCCTGATCACCAATGTCATCTTCGGCTTCGTCCGCGCCGCGGTGCTGATGGCCGCGGTGGCGGTCAACCCCACCTTCGGCGGCTACTCCGACGGCACCATCGGCGCCTACATCTGGCTGTCGCAGGGGCTGCTCGGCGCCATCGCCTTCTGGCATCTGCCCGATATCGTCGAGCGCATCCGCACCGGCGATATCGCCATCGACTTCCTGCGCCCCATCGACATCCAATTCGCGCACACCGCCGAATATCTCGGCCGCGCCGTCTGCACCCTCATCCCGCGCGGGCTGCCCAGCATCGCCGTCGGCGCGCTCACCTTCGGGCTGGCCTTCCCGGATACGCCCGGCCCCTACCTCCTCGGCGCCATCAGCCTCGTGCTGGCCATGGCGGTGTCGTTCCTGTCCATGTTCGCCGTCTGCCTCACCGGATTCTGGCTCATCGAGACGCGCGGCATGCGGGCGCTGCACATGATCCTCGGCACCTTCCTGGCCGGGCTCTTCGCGCCGGTGCACCTGTTCCCCGACTGGCTGCGCGTCATCGCCTACGCCACCCCGTTCCCGTCCATGCTGCAATCGCCCATCGATGTGCTCTCCGGCCGCACCACCGGTCTGGACGCCGTGCAGCACGTTGGCGCGCAATGCTTCTGGCTGATCACCCTGGTGGTCGCCGGGCAGCTCATGCTGCGCGCCGGACGCCGCAAGCTGGAGGTGCAGGGTGGCTGACCCGCGTCCGTCGGCACTGGCCCCCTACCGCGCGGTGCTGGCCTCCCGCATCCGCGCGCAGCGGGCCTATCCCCTGTCCTTCGCGACCGAGGTGCTCAGCGCCTTCCTCATCGGCCTGGTCGAATTCGCCGAGATGTGGGTGATCTTCACCAATGTGCCGCAGCTGGGCGGCCTCACCCTCCATGGCATGCTGCTGCTGTTCGGGCTCAGCAATACCTCCTTCACCATCGCCGATATGCTTGTCGGACATGCCGATACGCTGCCGACGTATATCCGGATGGGCCGGCTGGACGCCTTCTACCTGCGGCCGCAGCCCTTGCTGCTCCAGCTCATGACCAGCGATATCGCCCTGCGCCGGGTGGCGCGCATCGCGGTCGCGGTCACCGTGCTCGGCGTCGGCCTCGCCCGCAACGACATCGACTGGACCCCAGCGCATATCGCGCTGTTCACCATTACCCTGATCGCCGGCGTCGCCATCTTCGCCGGCCTGTTCATCTGCGCGGCCGGCGTACAGTTCTTCCTCATCGACGGGGCCGAGCTGACCAATGCCTTCACCTACGGCGGGTCCTATGCCTCGATGCAGCCCACCTCGGTCTTCCCCACCTCGATGAAACTCGTTTTCGCCCTGCTGATTCCGGTCGCCTTCACCTCGTATCTGCCCACCATCGCACTGCTCGGGCTGCCCGGCCCGGCGCTGCTGCCGAACTGGCTGGCGTGGGCGTCGCCGGTGGCCGCGCTGTGGGTGTGGGCGGCGGCGCTGTGGGTGTGGCGGCAGGGCACCAGGCACTATCAAGGAGGCGGCGGGTGAGCGAGCCCATCATCGATATCGAAGGCCTGACACGCACTTTCGTGCTGCACCGCAAGGAGGGCCGCTGGCGGCGCCGCCGCGAGGTGCTCACGGCCGTGGACGATATGAGCTTCCGCATCGAGCGCGGCGCGGCGGTCGGATACATCGGCGCGAACGGCGCGGGCAAGTCCACCACCATCAAGATGATCACCGGGATCCTGGTGCCGAGCGCGGGGCGGCTGCGCACCTGCGGCCTGGATCCGGTGCGGCAGCGGCGCGAACTGGCCGCCCGCATCGGGGTGGTGTTCGGGCAGCGCTCGCAGCTGTGGTGGGATCTGCCGCTGCGCGAATCGTTCTCGATCCTGGCCGCCATCCATCGGCTGGAGCCCGGCGTGGCCGCGGCGCGCACGCACGAGCTGGTCGAGCAGCTGGAGATGACGGGCACCCTGGACACCCCGGTGCGGCAGCTGTCGCTGGGCCAGCGCATGCGCGCCGAGGTCGCCGCGGCATTGCTGCACTCGCCGAAGCTGGTCATTCTGGACGAGCCGACCATCGGCCTGGACGTGCTGTCCAAGCAGCGATTACGGGAGTTCCTGCGGCACGAGCGCGCCGAGCGCGGCACCACCCTGCTGCTCACCACCCACGATATGGGCGATATCGAGCGGCTGTGCGAGCGCGTGCTGGTGGTCGATCACGGCAGTCTGGTCTACGACGGCTCGCTCACCGGGCTGGCCGCCACCGTGGGCGCGCACCGGGTGCTCACCGTCGATCTGGCCGAGCCCACACCCGATCTCACCGATCTGCCGGGCGCGAAGCTGCTGGACACCGAGGGAGCCGGCATGCGCCAGCGCCTCGCCTTCGACACCGAGAGCACCACCGCCGCGCAGTTGCTCGCGGCGGTGTCGGCGCGCGCCGAGGTCCGGGATCTGTCCATCGAGGAACCGGACATCGAGGACGTGGTGCGCCGGATCTACGAGGCCGCCGGTTCGCTGAAACCCTGAACGGCGCGCCTGTGAGGCGTTGTTCACGCTGTTGTCTCCTGCCCGACGCGAACAGCACATCTGCTTCTCATGGAATGTGACGGGATGTTGGCCGATGTCAGGAGTGAGCGTGGCTTTGCGGGCGGCGGGTTTGTTGCCGAGAGGTAGCGTGAAGCTCACGGCGGCACGCGATCTCACCCGGCCGCGCACCATTCGCGCGCGGCTGCGGCGCATTCTCGTGGTGTCGGTGGCCCTGGTGCTGGCGCTGCTCACCGTCATCATCGTCACCGAGACCGACCGCTACCGCGATACCGGCGATGCCGTCGGCGCGGTGAATCTGGCGCTGGCCGTGCAGGATCTGGTGCACGAGCTGCAGCGCGAGCGCGGCATCACCAATGGCCTGCTCGGCGGTGACGGCACCCTGCGCAATTCCGTCAACGATCAGCGCGCGCTCACCGATCTCGCCCTGCACGCGCTCACCCGCACCCTGGACACGCTGCCGGCCGGGGCCGACAAGGTGCGCTCGGCGCTCGAACAGCTCTCCGGGCTCAGCGCCAATCGCGCCGATGTGGATGGCGGCCGGATCGGCGCCTCGGTCTCGTTCAGCTTCTACACCAATGCGATTCTCGGACTGAACCAGGCACGTCCGAGTCCGGAGGAAACCTGGGACACCGCGCTGTGGCGGGGCCTGCAGACGCTCTTCGCGCTCGGCGATGTGAAGGAGTACACCGCGCAGGAGCGCGGCTTCCTCAACGGCGTCTTCACCAAGGGCGAGTTCAGCGGCCGGGAGTACGTGCAGTTCCTCGACATTCGCGCCGGGAAACAGGTCGCCATCACCGCCTTCGCCCGCGACGCCACCGCCGCGCAGCGCTCCCGGCTCAATGACATCCTGCGCACCGATGCCGCCCTGCGGGTCGGCGAGGCGGAGTCGGTGGCCTTCGACTCGGTGCGCGGCCCGCTGACCGAGCCGGTCGACGCCGCGCTGTGGTGGCGGCACATGACCGAGGTCATCGATGCCGAGCACGCGGCGCAGGCCCGCATCGGCGCCGAGATCCGCGATCGCGCCGATGAATTGCGCCGGGACGCGTTCCTGTGGCTGACCGCCTACGCCCTGGCCGCCGCCCTCGCCCTGGCCGCGCAGATCGCGCTGGTGGTGGCCACCGTGCGCGCCATCGTGCGGCCGCTGGCGGAATTGGCCGAGGAGGCCGGCGAGGTCGCCGAACGGCGGCTGCCGCAGCTCATCGAGGCCTGGCACGACGACTCCGGCTCCGAACCCGAGCCGCCGGAGCCGGTGCGCGCCGACGAGAGCGCCGGCGAGGAGATCGTGTCGGTGGCGCACGCCCTCGATCGCGTGCAGGCCACCGCCTTCGAACTCGCCTCCGCCCAGGCGCGACTGCGCCGCAACACCACCGAATCCATGGCCAATCTGGCCCGGCGCAATCAGAACCTGGTGCGCCGCCAGCTCGGGCTGATCAGCGATTTCGAGCGCGAGGAGCTCGATCCCAAGGCGCTGTCCAATCTGTTCGAGCTGGATCACCTGGCCACCCGTATGCGGCGCAATGCCGAGAGCCTGCTGGTGCTGGTCGGCGAATCCGCACCGCGGCGATGGTCGCAGCCCATTCCGCTGAGCGATGTCATTCGGGCCGGTCTGTCCGAGGTCGACGACTACCGCCGCGTGGTGCTGCGCCGGGTCGACGAGGTGGCCATTACCGGCGCCCAGGTCAGCGATCTCGCCCATATGCTGGCCGAGCTCATCGAGAACGGATTGTCTTTCTCCCCACCGGATCTGGAGGTGGAGATCTACGGCCGCCGGATGGGCCAGCGGTACATGATCGCCGTGGTGGACCACGGCGTCGGCATGCCGTCCGAGCAGCTCGCCACCGCCAATGCCCGGCTGCGCGGCGAGGCCGACTTCCTGGTCGCGCCCACCCGGTTCCTGGGTCATTTCGTGGTGGGCCGGCTGGCCAAGCGCCTCGGTGTGGAGGTGGAGCTGACCGTCTCGCCGGTGAGCGGCGTGGTGGCGCGGCTGCTGCTGCCGCAGGCCCTGCTCGCCGATCGGGACTCGACGGCGCCCGATCTGCCCGCGCCCGAGCCGAAACACGCCGCGACGCACGCGCAGTCGGCGAGAACGCCGAACGGGTCCCAGGCCGGACGGCATCGCTCGCCACAGGCAGCAGCCGAGAGCGTTGTCGAAATACACACTGCCACAGCTGATTCTCTGATCGCCGACACATCGGATCTTCCCGTCGCGTTCGGCGACGAGGCTGGCTCGATCACCAGTGACTCGATCAACAACGGCTCGATCGACAACGGCGCCGTCATCGAGGCCGTCAACGGCGCGCGCGGCGGCTCCCGCGTCAACGGCGCCGCGGCGGTAGCACACCGGGTCGAACCCATGGCGCTCGTCGCCGCACCGGATTCTTCTGCGGAACAGGTGCTCTCACCGGACCCCGAGCCGGTAACCGTGGGCGCGAACACATCTCACGACGCCGTTCCGGAAACGGTGCCGGAGGTGCAACGTACGCGAAACGGTCTCGTCAAGCGCAACAGGAAGACTCGTGAGCATTCGGGCGCCGTGCCGGGCAGCGCCCAACCCGCCTCGGGCACCCCACCCGAGGCGAACCCCCGGCCCACCCCGCCGCTCGCGGAACGCTCCCCCGAGCAGGTGCGCAGCATGCTCGCCGGCTTCCGGACCGGGCATCAGCGCGGCGAGCGCGGTGAGCCACCCCGCCCGGGCTCGAATCCCTAGGAGGACCCGCACGTGACGACCCACTACACCGAGACCGATCCGCACACGTTCAACTGGCTGCTGGCCGATTTCGTGCGCACCACCGACGGCGTCCGCGACGCCGTCGCCGTCTCCTCCGACGGATTGCTCATGGCCATGTCCGCCGGCCTGGATCGCACCGGCGGCGACCGGCTCGCCGCCATTGTGTCGGGGCTCACCAGTTTGGGCCGAAGCGCTTCGCGCAGTTACGATTTCGACGGTCTGCGGCTCATCATGATCGAGATGGGGCGCGGATTCCTGTTGGTCTCCTCGGTCGCCAACGGCAGCTGCATCGGCGTGATCGCCGACAGCACCGCCGATGTCGGCCTGGTCGGCTATCAGATGGCCGTCCTGGCCGAGCGCGCCGGCACGCTCCTCACCCCGGCGCTCATTACCGAATTACGGGAGTCGTTGGGCCGATGAGCGATGCGCACCGCCTCCCGGACCCCCGGATGATCCGGCTCGCCCAGCCCACCGGCTGGACCGCGGCCACTTCCTCGCTGCCGCATCCGGCGGCCGGCGAGTTCGACGAGCACGTGGTGCGGCCGTTCATGATGACGGCGGGACGCACCACACCACTGGTGGACGGCCTGCGCATCGAGACCCTGGTGCGCGCCACCCCGGCCGCGCTCACCGCACCGCTGCGGTTCGAGCAGGAACGGGTGGCGCGGCTGTGCCAGCGCCCGCATTCCATTGCCGAGATCGGCGCCGCCCTGCGGGTGCCGGTCGGCGTGGCCCGGGTGCTGGTCAGCGATCTGGTCTCGGCGGGCCATGTCGCGGTGAGCGAGGGAAGTGAACTCTCCATCGCCGCCATCGAAAGGATTCGAGATCTTGTTCGGGCACTCTGAAAATTCCGCGCCGGCGCTGGCGTCGTCGGTGAAGATCGTGGTCAGCGGCGGCTTCGGCGTCGGCAAGACCACGCTCATCGGGGCCATCTCCGAAATCGAGCCGCTGGCCACCGAGGCCGCCATGACCGAGGTCTCGGTCGGCGTGGACAATCCGGGCCTGGCGTCGGGGAAGACCACCACCACCGTGGCGCTGGACTTCGGCCGCATCACCCTGGACTCCTCGCTGGTGCTCTATCTGTTCGGCACGCCGGGGCAGGAGCGCTTCGAATTCCTCTGGGACGATCTGCTCGACGGCGCACTGGGCGGGGTCATTCTGGTCGACACCGCGCGCGTCGAGGACTGCTATCCGGTGCTCGACTTCTTCGAACAGCGGCGCACGCCGTTCGTGGTGGCGGTCAACCGGTTCCAGGCCGCCGAGCGGTTCGAGCTCGAGGAGGTCCGCGAGGCGCTGGATATCGATCCGGCGGTGCACATGATGGATTGCGATGCGCGCGACCGGGAATCGGTCAAGCACGTTCTCGTCGCGCTGTTGGAACAGATCTTGCAGGCGCGCCGCACGCCCGCGCTCATGGGCTGAAGCCCGGACCCCCGCAGCAGGTCCGGGCCCGCGGCATCAAAAACGCCCCGGGTGCGTCGCACCCGGGGCGCTGCCCGAAAACCCTTCGAATGAAGTAGCTTTAGCGGCCGAACGAGCCGGTGAAGAGGGTGTTGAGGATACCGCTCAGCGCCGCCGAACCGGTGTTGAACAGGCCATTGAGGGCAGCGGAACCAGTGTCGATGATAACCGGGATCATTTTTCAACCTCTCTGTTGGTAACGCCGTCGATCGGGATTTCCGGTCGGCGACGTGACCCACCTTGCCGAGGCATGCTTACGAGACCCTGGTCTGTTGCTGTGATGTTGCTGAGACGCGCTGTGACCCCCCGCACACCGCTGCGCGCTACTTTGGGGCAGTACCTTCCGCCGAATAGAGGCTCACTTCGCCGCCCTCCCCCAGGAACGCGTTGACCAGCATCGTTCCGCTGGAACGCAATTCATCGGGCGTCGGCGCCTCGGTGGTGATGGAAATCTGCGGGACCGCCGCCCAGTTCACCACATAGCGTTCCGGCGGGCCGTTGTCGCCGGAGAGATGCGCCAGCCGGAAGACCGACACCTGCCGGCGAACAATCAGACTCCGCACGACTTCGGCAATTCGCTCCGGGTCTTCCAGCGCGAACATGAAGCCGAATCGCAGCTCCGGTGACGAGGCATAAGCGGGCACGAATACCGAGGCTAACGGACCACGGCCCGTATCGCCCCCGGCGCGCCGCAGCGATAGCTATTCATAAGCCTAAGAAACAGACTGCTCGGACTACCCGGCGGTACGACCCGGCCCGGCGCCGTCCGCACCCATTCCGGCAAGCGCCGCGAAGGTGTCGATAGGCTCCCGAACGCAGCACCCACGTGACCGTACCGAGATGCTGTATAACAATTTTCAGGCAGCTTCCCCGATCACGCGCCAGGTGGTTGCGCCCGTTCGACTATCGCGCTTTCCTGAATATGTCCCGCATTTCCTGGACAGTCTTCTATCGCATCGTCGCGGATTTCCCGGTTTCTTCACCGTGTCGTTTGGTGATGGCTGCGCGTTCCGGGATGCGGGACTGCGCCGGAGCCGAGGGGAGCCCCTCCCCGAAACCCCCTCGGCCCTGGCGCATCCAGTCGACTACGGCCTAGGGGCTAAGGGTGGGAACTATGGCAACCGACTACATCGGTGCGGGATTCGGGGCCGAGCTTCCGCCGCCGTCACTGCTGTTGCGCGCCTTCCGCGATCCGGTATCCCTCGACCGGCCCGATCGAGAAGTGCTCGATTCCGCCTATGAGCTGGCCCGATGCCATGAGCGCCGGCATCGCGCACACGAGGCCGCGCACGCCGACGGGGCCACGCCCAGCCGGGTGGCGGACTGCAGCCAGCTCGTCGAGGACATCGACGAGCGGCGCGCCCAACTGGTGGCGCGGATCGACGATTGGGTGGCGGGGCACATCCCGCACCGCAACGGAGCCTCGCTGCACACCGAGACCCTCGGCGCGGTCATCGATCGGATGGCGGCGAAATGGGTTGCCGCACAACAGGCTTTGGGTGGTCCGCTACCGGCCGCGCGGCCGGCGAAGAACGGCGACGGGCGGACCCGGCCGCGCACCGGACCGCACCGGGTGAGCGAGGACCGGCCCCGCAACGGCGACAGCGAGGCGCACCTGCACTGGTATCGCCTCGCCGAACTCGCCGACGGCTACAAGGACCTGATCACCGAGGTGGCGCAGCACCGGCGGCGACTGCCCGTGTGGTAATTCCCATTGGCCACAGACCTCGAGGCTTCGGGGCTACGCCCCTGGAGCCTCGCAGATCCTGGCGGCGCGTTTCGGCTCTCAGTAGCGGCGGGTTTCCACTACCTCGGCGTCGATGACATCCGCGGGCCCGGTTGCTTCGGACTTCGGCGGCGTGGCCGAATCATCCTGTGCGACAGGAGCTTCCGGCTCCTCGTCGAGATCCCCGCCGACGTCCTCGGCGCGCTGGGCGGCGGCGTCGCGGGCGGCGGCCGCCGCGGCCTCACGCATTTCGATGGCGTCGGTGATCCAATCGCCGATCTCCCGGGTCACCTCGGCGACCGTACCGGTAATGATCGTTGCGATATTGCCGACGTGCCGCGCTCCGGACGACGTCAATTCCTGGATCAGATCCTTGTTGCTTTCGAATTTTCCGATCATCTACACGCCCACTTCGCTAGCCTGCCCCCGGCGCATCACGATAACACTCGCAGGTTTCGGTTTCCCGGTGAGGAACGGCGGCAGGGCCAGCTTGAACAGCTTCAGCCAGACCGAACCGATCTGCTTGGTGAAACGGCCGGTGTTGTAGGGCAGGCCGTGCTTTTCGCACAGCGCCTTCACCTCGGGCGCGATTTCCGGATACCGGTTGGCGGGCATATCCGGGAACAGGTGGTGCTCGATCTGGTGCGAGAGGTTCCCGGACATGATGTGGAACAGCTTCCCGCCGGTGATATTGGCCGAACCCAGCATCTGGCGCACGTACCACTCGCCGCGGGTCTCATTGGCGGTCTCCTCCTCGGTGAACGTCTGTACGCCGGTCGGGAAGTGACCGCAGAAGATGATGGAGAAGGTCCACAGGTTGCGCACGATATTGGCGGTGAAGTTCCCGGCCAGCGTGGACAGGAACAGCGGGCCGGTGAGCGCGGGGAAGATGACGTAGTCCTTGAGGACCTGCTTGCTCGCCTTGCGCGCCTGACCGGTGACCAGCTCCTTGATCTCCTGCCAGCTGCGCTTGCCCCGGACGATGTTCTCCACCTCCAGGTCGTGGCCCATGACGCCCCATTCGAAGGCGACCATGAGGATGAAGGCGTAGAGCGGATTGCCCAGCCGCAGCGGATTCCAGGCTTGGCCCTCGTCCACCCGCAGGATGCCGTAGCCGATATCGCGGTCCATGCCGTGGATATTGGTGAAGGTGTGGTGCATGTAGTTGTGCGAGTGCCGCCACTGGTCGCCCGGGCAGACGGTGTCCCATTCGAACTCGCGGGAGTTCAGGCCGGGCTCACGCATCCAGTCCCACTGGCCATGCATGACATTGTGGCCGATCTCCATATTGTCGAGGATCTTGGAGACGCTGAGCGCGGCCACGCCCGCCAGCCAGAACGGCGGCAGGAAGCCCAGGTACATGAGGCCGCGGCCGGCGATCTCGAAACCGCGCTGGGCCCGGATGATCGAGTAGATGTAGTCGCGGTCGCGGTCGCCCAGATCGGCGGTGATGCGGGCGCGCAGCTCGTCGAGCTCACGGCCGATCTCCTCGACCTGCTCGGGGCTCAGGACCAGCGGTCCGGCCTTGGTCTCGGTGAGTATCGCCATGGTGAAACCCTCCCTTTCGGATGGCTGATGTCGGTCAGATAGCGAGATCCACGTCCCCGACGGGGGCGTTGATGCAGAGCTGGATGGGCTGGTCGGGATCGGCGTCGAGTTCGCCGGTGCGCAGATTGCGGGTGCAGCCGGACTTCTTGACCGCGGTGCAGGTGAAGCAGATGCCCATGCGGCAGCCGTAGGCCGGGCTGAGACCGGCGGCCTCGGCCTGCTCGAGCAGGCTCGCGCCGGTGTTCTCGAGGGACTTGCCGCTGCCGGAAAAGCTGATCGTGCCTTCCGCGGTGGCCGGATCGGCCGGGGCGGCGGCGAGGGTGAACTCCTCCGAGTGCAGGCGGTCGGCGAGCTGCTCGGCCTCGTAGACCGTGCGCACGGCCTTCATCAGTCCGGGCGGCCCGCACAGGTAGGTCTGGGCGAGGTGGAACCAGGGCGCGAGCTGCTCCAGCTCGTCGTAGCCGAAATGCGGATCGCGCTGCAGCTCCGGGTACCGGAATTCGATCCGGAAATTGGTGTGCTGCATGGCGATCGCCTCGAGCTCGGTGCGATGCGGCACCCATTCCGGAGAACGGTTGTAATGCAGGAACAGCACCCGGCCCTGATACCGCTCGGTGGCCAGGGTGCGCAGCATGGACAGCACCGGGGTGATGCCGCTGCCGCCGCTGATGAGGACGATCCGGTCGGGTCGCTCCTCGGGCAGGTGGAAGACGCCGGACGCGGGCGCCAGATCCACGACCATGCCGGGGATGGCGTTCGCGTGCAGGTAGTTCGACACCAGGCCCTGCGGATGCGCCTTGATGGTGAGCTCGATGTGCCGGTCCCGGCGAGCCTGCGCGTTCACCGGCGAATAGCAGCGGGTATGGCGGATCCCGTCGATGACCACGCCGATCTGCACGTACTGGCCGGCCAGGTGCCCGGTCCACTGCCGGGTCGGCCGCAGCGTCAGGGTGACCGAGCCGACCGCGCTGCGCCGCACATGGGTGATCTCCGCGCGCATCTGGCGCAGCGTGAGGGTGGGGCGCACCAGCTCCAGGTAGCGATCCAGCGGATGCGGGGTGGTCAGTTTCTCCACGAGGTCGATGAGTCCAACCATGCGGGCCTCCTGTCGTGTCGGGTGGTTGTCACCGACACCCAAGTTTTTCGGTGCACATCTGTACACTGAGTTAGTGTGCCCGCTGAAGGCCTTCCACTTCAACCGGCAGTTCGTGTGACCCACACGACATCTCTCGAATGGAACGAATGTGAACGGATGTATGCTCATCGAAATGAGCGAGCAGGCGGCAACCCGAGTCGAGCGCAAGGAGCGCACCCGCGCGGCCCTGCTGGACGGCACCCTCGCGCTGGCCGCCGACCGGGGCTTCGCGGCGCTGAGCCTGCGCGAGATCGCCCGCTCCGCGGGCATCGTGCCGACCGCGTTCTACCGGCACTTCACCTCCCTCGACGAGCTCGGCACCACGCTGGTCGAGGAGGGCGTCCGTCAACTCCGCTTGGCGCTGCGGGAAATGCGCCGCACCCCGAATGCCCGGCTGGCCGAGACCGTGCGCTTCGTGTTCGAGCAGGTCGACCAGCGGCGGGACCTGTGGGGCTTCCTGATTCGCGAACGGCACGGCGGCTCCGCGCCGCTGCGCGGGGCCATTGCCGTCGAAATGCAGCTCATCGTGCGCGAACTCGTGGTCGACCTGTCGCGGATCCGGGCCCTGGACACCTGGTCGCCCGATGATCTGGAGCTGGCCGCCGATCTCATCGTCTCGACGGTGGCCGATCGCATTGCCGACTACGTCGTCACCGATGCGCGGGAGCGCCCGCGCATCATCGACCGGGCGGTGCTCCAGGTCCGGCTCATCGCCCTCGGCATGGGCGCCTGGAAGCCGTGATCAGCGCCCCTGCAAATCATTGGCGCGCAGGGGAATCAGCGCCGCCAAGCCAATGGCGAGCACCAGCACCAGGCCGATGATGCCGTAGCGGTCCTCGCCGGTCGCCCAGACGAACAGCCCGAAAAGGCTGGGAGCCATGAAGGATACGGCGCGGCCGGTGGTGGTGTAGAGCCCGAAGAGCTGCCCCTCGCGACCGGGCGGGGCGATGCGGGCCAGGAACGAGCGGGCCGAAGCCTGTGCGGGGCCGACGAATACGGCCAGGATCAGGCCGAAGATCCAGAACATGAGGGCGCCGGAGACCACCAGCAGCGCCAGGCCGCAGGCGATGATGGCGGCCAGCGAGAACACGATCACCGGTTTGGGCCCGATCCGGTCGTCGAACCGGCCCGCGATCAAAGCACCCAGCGCGGCAACGACATTCGCGGCCACGCCGTAGAGCAGCACATCGGAGTCGGCGATGTCGTACACCCGGACCGCGAGCACCGCGCCGAAGGTGAAGACTCCGGCCAGGCCGTCGCGGAAGATGGCGCTGGCGAAGAGGAATCCGACCGTGCGGCGATCGGTGCGCCACAGCTCGCGGATATCGCGGAACAGCACGCGATAGGAATCCCCCACCGCGTGGAACCAGGCGAGCAGCCAATGCCGCTTCGGCCCGGTCTCGAGCTGTACGGCCGCGCCCGGATCGGCGTCGGTGCGCGGCAATTCGGGCACCGCGAAGAATACCGGCAGCGCGAAGGCCGCGAACCACACCGCCGCCAGCACCGCGACCAGGCGGATATTCAGGCCCTCATCGGTGGGCACGCCCAGCAGGCCGCGGAAATCGCCGTCCCCGCTGATGAATCCGAAATAGCAGATGAGCAGCAGGAAGATGCCGCCGAAATAGCCCATGGCCCAGCCGAATCCGGAGGTCCGGCCCACGGTCCGCGGCGTGGACACCTGCCGCAGCATGGCGAAGTACGGCACATTGGACAGCTCGAAGAAGGTCGCGCCGAGCGCCAGCAGCACCAGGCCCAGCCACAGGTAGTGGTAGTCGTCGCGGACGAAGAACAGCCCCGCCATGCTCAGCACGGTCAGGGCGGTCAGGATGCCCAGCGACAGTTTGCGGCGCGCGGTGGCGTCGAACCACTGCCCGCTCACCGGGGCGGTGATGGCCACCAGCAGGCCGGAAATGCCGAGCGCCCAGCCCAGCCAGGCGCTCGCGGAGGTGCCGCCCGGCAGATCGTCGCCCACCTTGTCGGTGAGATACACCGAGAAGACGAAGGTCAGCGTGACCGCCTGGAAAGCGGCCGACCCCCAATCCCACAGCCCCCACGCGAGGACCTGCCCGCGTCCCGTGGCCTGCCCGATGGTCGCCCGACCCGGAACCTCCGTCATGCTGCGCAGACTATGCGACCGAATCCGGTCCGGCCAATGAATCGCCCGTCCACCCGTGTTCGCGCCGCCAATGCTCCTCCCACGGTTGCCGCCGCTGGGTCTCCGACATGCCCAGCAGCCCGTGCAGCCGCTCCCACCCGGCCGCGTTCTCCGGCGTCCACACCTGCACCCACGCCCCGGCAATGGACGGCAGCGACATGGATGTCAGCACCATCTCCAGCTCCCCGATGGCGAGATTGCGGATCACCCTGGTGCGCCCCACCGGCGTCGCCACATCATTGCGCGCCCACATGGCCGCGAATTCCGCGCTGTCCGCGCAGAGATCGTCCACGAACGAGGTCCACTCCGGATCCTGCAGATGCTTGGCATACGCCGCCCGCAGGTACCCGACCATGCGCGCCAGATGCTCCGGATGACCGGCCGGATACGGATTGCAGCACTCCGGCGTCAGGAACACGTGCCGCAGCACATTTCGATGCGCGCGGACGAAACCGGGATACATCGCGGCATAGGACGCGTTGTGCGCCATCAGGTCATACCGAGCATTGAGCAGCGCCGCCGGCAAGGGCTGCAGGTGATCGAGAATCACCTGCAGCTCCGGCGGCACCGGACCATCCGCCTGCGGACTGGGCACCGTCGGCACATTCGCCAGCTGATACAGATGCGCTCGCTCCGCGCCGTCCAGGCAGAGCGTGCGCGAAACAGCGTCCAGCACCTGCACACTCACATTGATATCCCGCCCCTGCTCCAGCCACGTGTACCAGGTGACCCCCACCCCGGCGAGCTGCGCCACCTCCTCGCGGCGCAAGCCGGGGGTGCGCCGCCTCGACCCGGCGGGCAGCCCGACATCGGCCGGCGTGATCCGCGCCCGCCGCGATTTCAGGAAGGCCGACAACTCCTCCCGCTGCGCCTTGCGGGCCCGCCGGGGTCCGCCCGCCGGCCGCCCGCTCGGCACCGCCGCCGGGCGCTGCGGCGTGAGGTCGCCGACAGCCACGCGGGGGTCGGGGTCACGCTCGATGCCCGCCGAGCTTCGGTCGCTGCGCACTGAGTTCACGCCACCATCCTGCCGGGCGCCGGCACCCGTATCCAGGTGCTGCCAATACCCGTATAAACGGACTCCTACCTGCCGAGCCGGGCCCGGAACAACCTCATCTGCATGACGAAACTCCCGACCCGCGCGACCGATCACCCGGCGACCGGCCGAGCTCACCCGGCTGACGGACCCGGCCGTTCGGTACCGACCGTGATACGCCGCCATCCCCGCGGCGCCGACCGTCTGCTCAGCGCGGTGGAGAAGCCGCCCACCGCAACACGACGCGCGACCGGCACAGCACCGGACGCAGCGGGACCCCTTCTCTATTCCGATGACAGAACCCATGATCCGGCTCGATCGGCACGCGGGGCCGTCACGGGCAGTTCGAGTGCGACCGGCAAGGCGGAGGATTCGGCCCGCGACGGAGCGGGCCCTGGAGAGCGGCGAGCCTGGGTGGTGCTCGCGGTCATCCTGTGCGGGCAGTTCGTGTCGGTGCTGGATACGTCGATCGTCAATGTGGCTATGCCCGCGATCCGGATCTCCTTGGGGACAACAGGTTCGGAATTGCAGTTGATCGTCTCGGGGTATGTGATCGCCTATGCGGTGCTGCTGGTGACCGGGGCGCGGCTGGGTGATCGGCTCGGGCAGCGGACCATGTTCGTGGCGGGTCTGACGATCTTCACGGTGGCCTCGCTGGCCTGCGGGCTGGCGTGGAATGCACCGGCGCTCATCGTGTTCCGATTCCTGCAAGGCATCGGGTCGGCCGCCATGGTACCGCAGGTGATGACGATCATTCAGCGCGCCTTCGCCGGAACCACACGGGCGCGGGCGATTTCGGCCTACGCGGCGGTGACATCGGGTGCGATGGTCGCGGGCCAGATCCTCGGAGGGCTCATCGTCAGCGCAGATCTCTTCGGAACCGGTTGGCGTGCAGTGTTTCTGGTGAACGTTCCCATCGGAGTCTTGCTGCTGATCGTGGCACCGCGACTGCTGCCCCTCACAACGCGGGTGGACCGCAAGCTGGACCTGCCCGGGCTCGCCGTCCTGACATCGTCGGTTCTGCTGCTGGTGGTGCCGCTCGTGCTCGGCCACGAGCAGGACTGGCCGCTGTGGTCGCTGCTCGCAATGGTCGCCGCCGCAGTGGGATTCGCAGGCTTCGCGCTCGTCGAGCGCCAGGTGCACCGGCGCGGCGGGGAACCGCTGTTCGCCGATCGCGTCCTACGTGCCCCGGGCCTCGTCCTCAGCGCCATCACGCTGTTCCTGGTCATGTGCACCGTCGGCGGCTCCCTGTTCGTCATGGCCATCCACCTGCAGAGCACACTCGGCTACAGCGCCCTGCACGCCGGACTGCTGTTCCTCCCCAACGGAATCGCCTTCGCCCTGTGCAGCCTGAATTGGCAGCGCATCCCCACCCGATTCCACGCGGCCGTGGTCCCCACCGGACTGGTGCTGGCCGCCGCCGCCTTGACCGCCATGGGTCTGTTGCTACGCGACGGCAGCGAGCCGGGCGCCCTGGAACTGGCGGTCTTCGCCATCATGGGCGCCGGATTCAGCCTCTGCTTCGGACCGCTCGTCGCCCGCGCCACCACCCGCGTCCCGACCGCACTGGCCGCGGACGCGAGCGGGATCCTCGTGACCGGCACCCAACTGGGCGTGGTCGTCGGGATCGCGAGTTTCGGTTCCTTGTTCCTGAGCCTGGCCGGGACCACCACCCTGTCAGCCGCGCACGCGTTCGCGGCCGCCGGTCTCGCAGAGGGCGCGATTGCGCTGGTCGCGGCCGCTTTGGCGGTGCGAGCAGCACGATGAGCGCCCCCTGGATGCGCCACCCGAAGGCGCCGCCATCCTCCGGCATGTGAAACGACATCAACCGGGAACTGGTGGCGGCGAAGCCCGAGAGGGCCGCGCCACCAGTTCCCGGTCGACAGTGTTTCAAATCGAGATTCGGTCGACACGCACGCACATGCCGACGAGCGAGCGGCCTGTCGCTAGGGAAATCTGCTCTTACCGGTGGGTGGCCGCTGTTCGATTGCTTGACGAGCGACCGTCCAGACCGCTTCGAATTCCTCGGCCGACATTTGGTCGAGGGCACTCGCCTCGACGTCCCAATCGTCGGCGCTACCCTCCGCGAGAACGCCATATTCACGCTCGTACGCCTGAACTTCAGCGATTCCCCCGTGGTCGCGGGCGTACATCACCTCCGCAAGCGACGCGGCCGTGATGGGCTCACCATCAGCACCTCGAAGTTCGACTTGTCGGTTCGGCCAGCCATCATCATCGAGTTCGATCATGAGCCAGATACCCTCATCCGCGTAGTAGTCGCGAATCCACCTCATCCGAACAGTATTACGGCCCTCTGCTGTCACTCAGGAAGCGCACGGTCATGCCTCTTTCTCGTGCTGGCCGCCGCGACCTCGCCGAACACAGCAGCCGCGGACCGTGCGGTTCAGCGCCGCCTCAGAACAGCCGATCGCCCGAAGGCTTCGGTGCGGGCGTGGTCCGCGTGCGTGGGTGCTCCTCGTCGTCGATGGCGTCCTGGATCGCGTCGATCCGGTCCTGAACCACCTCGGCGCGCGCTACCAACTCGACCCGGTCGGGCTCGGTGAGGCTCTCGGCGTCGAGCTTCTCGAAAACGCATGAGAGTGCCGACCGTAAGTCCTCCAGCCTGCTGTCCGACTCCACGGGACCTCACCTTACGCGGTGTCAGGGGTGTGTCAGTTCGGTGTCAGCCGGCTTGACGAGTGTGTGTCCGCAAAGCGATTTCGACACACCGATGATGCGAGGGCAACACATGGGAAAGATCATCCATTTCATCAACCAGTCGCTGGACGGCTTCATCGAAGGGCCGAACGGCGAGTTCGACTGGCCGATCATGGATCCCGAACTGAGTGGATACAGCCGCGAAGCCGCGGAGCAGGCGGATGGGTTTCTGTACGGGAGGGTCGTGTGGGACATGATGTCGTCGTACTGGCCCAGGGCCGAGGAGATTTCCGATCATTCACACGATCTGGAGTTCGCGCCGATGTGGCGGGCCAAGCCGAAGGTCGTCATGTCACGGACGCTGCGGTCGGCCGACTGGAACACCCGCGTGGTGAACAGTCCGGAGGAGCTCGCGGCGATCAAGGACGGGGAGGACAAGACGCTGATCATCTTCGGCGGCTCGGATATGGCGTCGACGCTCACCGGGCTCGGCCTTATCGACGAGTACCGGATCTTCGTCCACCCCGTCCTGCTCGGCGGCGGCAGGCCGGTTCTCGCCGACCTGAAACCGCGCCGGGAGTTGCGCCTGGTCGAATCACGCACATTCGACAACCAGGTCGTGATGTTGCGGCACGAACTCCTCAGCGGCCGACGTCGCGGCTGAGGAGGTCGTCGATCGTCTCGCGGCGGATGAGTTCGCGGCAGTCGCCGTCGCGGACGGCGATGATGGGCGGGCGGCCGACGCCGTTGTAGGAGGAGGCCAGGGAGTGGTGGTAGGCGCCGGTGCAGGGCATGGCCAGGACTTCGCCGGGGCGGAGGTCGACGGGGAGGCGGACGTCGGTGGCGAGGATGTCGCCGGCTTCGCAGTAGCGGCCGGCGATGGTGGCGGTCATCATCGGGCCGGTGGGGTGGCGGTTGGCCACGACGGCGTCGTAGCGGGCGCCGTAGAGGGCGACGCGGGAGTTGTCGCCCATGCCGCCGTCCACGGTGACGTAGGTGTGGCCGCCTTCGACCTGTTTGATGGACAGCACCCGGTAGAGGGTGATGCCGGCGCGGGCCACGATGGCGCGGCCGGGTTCGATGGAGATGTGCGGGCGGGGGTAGCCGTGCCGCTGGCAGGCGGCGTCGAGGGCGTCCTCGATGATGTCGGCGAGTTCGGGGAGGTTCATTTCCGCATCGCCGCTGCGGTAGGCGACCGCGTGGCCGCCGCCGAGGTCGAGTTCCTTCAGGGTGAGGTCGTATTCGTCACGGATGCGCGCCATTTCGCCGACCATGCGGCGCACGGCCTCGCCGTAGGGGAAGGTGTCGTGGATCTGCGACCCGATATGGCAGTGCAGGCCGACGAGATCCAGATTCGGTTGCCGCATAACGCGTTCCACCGCCTCGGTGAGCGCGTGACCGCCGATGGGGAAGCCGAACTTCTGATCGGTGACACCGGTGCGCACCGCCGGATGACCGTGCACGTCGATATCGGGCGTCACCCGCAGCATCACCTGCTGCGGGTGGGTGGCCAGCGCGGAGAGCAGTGTGATCTCGGTGAGCGAGTCGACGACGATGCGGCCGACACCGCAATTGATGGCCGTCTCCAACTCGGCGAAGGGTTTCCCATTGCCGTGCAATACGATTCGCTGCGGATCCACCCACGACGAGAGCGCGACGGCCAGCTCACCGGCCGAGCACACATCCAGCGAGAGCCCCTCGTCGGTGATCCATTCGGCCACGGCCCGGGTCAGCAGCGCCTTGCCCGCGTAGATGACCTCGGCATCCGGGAACCCCTTCCGATACGCCTGGCAGCGCGCCCGCACCTCGCTCTCGTCGAGCACATAGGTGGGCGTGCCGTACTGATCGGCGATATCGGCGAGCGCCACGCCGCCGACGGTAATGCGACCGTCGGCGTCGTAGTGCGTTTCACGCGGCCAGACCGCCGGATCCAGCCGAGGAAGCATGCCCCCCGACCGCAGCGACGGGAATATGTCGAGCAGCGTCACGATGTCTCCTGAGTCGCCCCCGCCGTTCGGTATGCGGGGCCATTGTCAGGAGTACGCCTGTCCCGGGATTCCGGAAACACCTGGCTACACGCCCTTGACGAGCGAGTACCCGATCTTGACGGATCCTTGACCGCTCAGCCGGTCAGCTGCCCAGCTTCTTGTAGGCGGCGCCGGCGACGACCGAGGTGATGGAGCGCGGCCCGAACTGCCCGGCCAGGCTCATACCCTTGCTGATCAGGCCGGGAACCACGCGCATCTTGTTCCGGGCCAGCGCATCGATGGTGATCTTGGCGGTGTGCGCGGCGGTGACCCAGATGAACTCCGGGATCTTGTTCCCGACCTCTTCCTGATCCGGATTGTCGGTGCGCACCGGGCCGGGCGCCAGCAGCGTGACGTGCACGCCGTGCTCCTTCATCTCCCCGCGCAGCGATTCGGCGAAGGTATTGGTGAACGCCTTCGACGCCGCATAGGTCGTATTGTTCGGAATCGGCATATTGCCCGCCGCCGACCCGGTGATGAGAATCCCGCCGCTGCGCCGCTCGATCATGCTGGGCAGCACCGCGAGAGTCAGATCGTGCACCGCGACCGCATTGAGCTCCATGATGTCGCGCTCGTAGCCCAGATCGAGCTTGGCGAGGGAACCGAAGGTGGCCACGCCCGCGTTGTTGCACAGAATCGCGATATCGCGCTTGGCCAGCTCCTCGGCCAGCGGCGCGCGCTGCTCCCGATTCGACAGATCGACCGCGCGGACCTCGGCGGTGATCCCGTATTTGGCGGTCAGCTTCTCGGCGAGCTGGTTCATCAGATCCTCGCGGCGGGCCACGAGGATGAGCGAATAGCCGCGCGAGGCGAGCTCTTCGGCGAGGGCGGTTCCGATCCCGGAGGAGGCTCCGGTGACGACGGCACGGTTCTCAGCGGTGGGTGCAGGCAAG
The DNA here is from genome assembly GCF_054655275.1 of Nocardia sp. IFM 10818. NCBI lineage: Bacteria > Bacillati > Actinomycetota > Actinomycetes > Mycobacteriales > Nocardiaceae > Nocardia > Nocardia sp. IFM 10818. The sequence continues at coordinate 1,960,032 of NZ_BAAHJH010000001.1, read as the reverse complement.
CTCACGATGAGCGAGCCTACTGGGGCGGGGTCAGCCGCGGGGTTCGGGTTCCATGAAGGCGATGCCCCAGTTGGCGTGCCCGCGCCACACGCTGGCGATGCGACCGCCCTGGACGGCCGGTTTGGGATCGCCGATGGGCCCGCCCTGCGCCCGGACGGCCGCGACGGCGGCGTCCAGATCGGGGGTCATGAAGGCGACGCCGACCAGTGCGGGCGGCAGGCCCGAGCCGACCGCCTCGATGAAGGGCTCGCCCACCCGGTAGAAGGCCATCTCCGGGCCTTCGGGACCGCGCGGGAAGAAGCGGCGGCGCGGCGGAATACCGAGCACCGCGGTGAGATTCGTGACCGCTTCATCGAGATCGGGCGCCCAGTAGACGATGTGATCGACGTGGGTCACGCCATTCGGATGCGAGGCGGCCGTGTCGGCCGAGGCATCCGACAGCAGTGCGGGCACACCCAGCGCGGCCGGATCGGCGTGCACTTCGTCGAAGCCCCAGGCCGCGACGCCCAGCGTGCAGGTGACCTGGCCGATCCGGATCTCGCCGTCGGTGACCGTGAATCCCAGTGCCGCCCAGGCCTGCTCGTCTCCGGGCAGGCCGAGGCGGGTCAGGTTCGGCATCAGATGGCCGCCGCCAGGCGGGTGCCCTGGTTGATGGCGCGCTTGGCGTCCAGTTCGGCGGCCAGGTCGGCGCCGCCGATGAGGTGGATCTTGACGCCCGCGGCCTTCAGGGGTTCTTCCAGGTCCCGCACCGATTCCTGCCCGGCGCACAGGATGACGTTGTCGCATTCGATGACGGTGGGCCGCTGGCGCTTCTCGCCGAAGCTGATGTGCAGGCCCTTGTCATCGATGCGCTCGTAGTTGACGCCGCCGATCTGCTCCACACCCTTGGCCTTGACCGCGGCACGGTGCACCCAGCCGCTGGTCTTGCCCAGATCCTTGCCGAAGGACGACGACTTGCGTTGCAGCAGAACGACTTCACGAGCGGCGGGGGAAGGCTTGGGCGCGGTCAGGAAGCCGCGGGCATTCGGATCGTCGGAGACGCCCCACTCTTCCTTCCACTCGTCGAGCTTGAGACTGGGATGGCCTTCGACGGTGAGGAATTCGCTGACATCGAAGCCGATGCCGCCGGCGCCGATGACCGCGACCTTCTTGCCGACCGGCTTGCCGTCGCGCACCAGCTCGGCGTAGGTGAGTACTTTCGGGTGGTCGATGCCGGGGATATTGGGGATGCGCGGTTTCACGCCGGTGGCCAGGATGACCTCGTCGTAGCGGCCGTCGATGAGCTGCTGGGCGGTGGCGCGGGTGCCGAGATGCAAACGGACGCCGGTGAGTTCGATCTGGCGGGTGAAGTAGCGGACGGTCTCGCTGAACTCTTCCTTGCCGGGGATGCGGCGGGCGATGTCGAACTGGCCGCCGATCTTGTCGTCGGCTTCGAAGAGGTCCACGACGTGGCCGCGCTGGGCCAGGCTCACCGCGGCGGACAGGCCGGCGGGGCCCGCGCCGACCACGGCGACCTTCTTGGTGCGGCGGGTGGGCAGCAGCCGGAGTTCGGTTTCGTGGCCGGCGCGCGGATTCAGCAGGCAGGACACGGTTTTCATCTGGAAGGCGTGATCCAGGCAGGCCTGGTTGCAGGCGATGCAGGTATTGATCTCGTCATTGCGCGCTTCCTGCGCCTTGCGGACCCAGTCGGGATCGGCGAGCAGGGGGCGGGCCAGGGAGATGAGGTCGGAGTCGCCGCGGGTGAGGATCTCCTCGGCGGTCTCGGGCATATTGATGCGGTTGGAGGCGCAGACCGGAATGCTCACCACGTCCTTGACCTTCGCGGTCCACTCCACGAACGCGGCGCGGGGGACCGAGGTGACGATGGTGGGGACGCGGGCCTCGTGCCAGCCGATATCGGTATTGATGATGGTGGCGCCGGCGGCCTCCACATCCTTTGCCACGGCTTCGATCTCGTCCCAGGTCTGGCCGTCCTCCACGAAATCGGCCATGGACAGCCGGAAGACGATGATGAAGTCGGGGCCGACGGCCTTGCGGACGCGGCGGACGATCTCACCGGCGATGCGGCGGCGGTTCTCGGCGGTGCCGCCCCACTTGTCCTTGCGCTTGTTGGTGCGCGGCGCCAGGAACTGGTTGATGAAATAGCCTTCGCCGCCCATGATCTCGACGCCGTCGTAGCCGGCGAACTTGGCCAGGTAGGCGCAGCGGGCATAGTCGTCGATGGTTTGCTCGACGCCCTTGGCGGACAGGGCGCGGGGCTTGAGCGGATTGATCGGGGCCTTGATCGCCGACGCCGAAACACTGCCGGGCATATAGGAATAACGGCCCGCGTGCAGGATCTGCAGCGCGATCTTGCCGCCCTCGGCGTGCACCGCCTTGGTGATGGCGCGGTGCCGGTAGGCCTCGGTCTTATTGGTGAGCTTGGCGCCGAAGGGCATCAGCCAGCCGGTGCGGTTGGGGGCGTAGCCGCCGGTGATGATCAGGCCCACACCGCCTTTGGCGCGCTCGGCGAAGTAGGCGGCAAGGCGGTTGATGTGCCAGGCCCGATCCTCGAGGCCGGTGTGCATGGAACCCATGACCACGCGATTGCGCAGTGTGGTGAATCCCAGGTCCAGGGGTTCGAAGAGATGCGGGTAAGCGCTCATTGCCGAGTGCCTTTCGGGTCGGACGCCTGGGACCGGGCTGTGTCCCGCTGCAGGGCGTCTAGTACTTCGTCACACCAGTCGATGAACCCCTCCTCTACGCGGATGCCGCCGCGCAGGACGAGGTACTGGTGCAGTCTCCGGCCGGTGAGCTGATCCGGCGCGGGGTAGTCCTTCTTCTCGAAGGTGCGGTACAGCTCGAGGCGGTGCGCGTGCTGATCGCGATGCCGCTTCACCTCCGCGCACAGTGCGGGCACGTCACCGAGCGAGGCGGCGCGCAGCTTCACACCGAGTTCATTGCGCATGGGCGCGATATCGATGGGCTCGGCGATCCAGCGGGTGAGCTCCTCCCGCCCGGCCTCGCTGACCGTGTACACCTTCTTGTCGGGCCGGCCCTCCTGCGCCACGGCCTCGGCCGTCACCCACCCCTGCTCCTCCATGCGCTTGAGCACGCGATAGATCTGCTGGTGGGTGGCGTTCCAGAAGAAGCCGATGGACTTGTCGAACCGGCGCGCCAGGTCGTACCCCGAACTGGCGCGTTCGGTCAGCGATACCAGGAGCGCATGTTCGAGGGCCATGCCGCCAGGGTAACTGAGACGATACGTACTATGCAATTCAGTGCATAGAAACGTTGCTTCCGCCCGGGCAGTGCTCATTCCTCCCTCGCGAACAGCCGCCACGTTGGGAACTCGGGCACGTTCTCATCCGGCTCGAGCGTTTCCACCCTGATCACGTAGTCCTGGTTCCATTGCCGCAGCGAATCTCACGATCACGTCTGCGGGGGCGGTATAGCAGACAGCCGGGTGCTGCGGCCCGTTTCCGAAGTCCACGCGCACCAGCCGGCGCGGCAGGTCGTTGTCTGGGTGTAGAACGTCCCTAGGTCGAATGAGCGGTTGCGGGCCGCCATGGCGGCCCACGGGTGGACCCATGCCGGCCTGGCAGAGGCGATCGGCGTAGACCCGAAATCGGTTGAACGCTGGGTCAATCTCGGCCGGATTCCGCGCCGGCGTTCGTCAATCTGTTCGCGGCGGCATGTGACCATATCGACGTTCTGGTCTACGCGGCGGTATTTCTCCACGAGGCGTATCCACGGCTGAATGATCTACTGAAGGAAAGGGCCGAGGCGGGCTGCTCGATACGGATCGCTGTCGGTGACGCCGACAGCGCCAATGTCGGGCAGCGCGGCAGGGAAGAGAAGTTCGGGCATGGCATCGAATCCCGGTGCCGTCTTGCTCTGATGCATTACCAACCGCTGTGCGGGACGTCGGGCATCGAGCTGCGGACCCACGACACGACGCTTTACAACAGCACTTATCGCGCTGACGACCAGATGCTGGTGAATGCTCACATGTGGGGAGTGAACGCATACGGCGCACCCGTCCGGCATCTACGCCGCACTCTCGACGGCGGCCTGTTCGACACCTATGCCGAGAGTTTCGACGCGGTCTGGCGAACAGCCCGACCGGTGGAAAGGTAAGTCGATGGCGCGCACCGAATTCTACGACGACCCAGCCGCACCTGAGCCCAACAGTCTTGTTGTCGCGGCGTCCGCCGTGGTGTGCGACGACCGAGGCCGAATCCTGCTGCAGAGGCGCGCTGACAGCGGCCTGTGAGCACTCCCGGGCGGCGACCTGGCCATCTCCGCCGAGTCCACCGAACTACGGTTCGTCGCCCCGGCCGAACTCGACAGCCTCGACATGCACCACACGCAGCGGCTCAGGATCGGGCACTATCTGGAGGGGCGCTCCACACCATACCTGGGCCGAAGACCCGCATCTCGATTTGAAATGACGTCGACCGGGAACTGGTGGCGGGGGCTACTCGGGATTTGCCGCCACCAGTTCCCGGTCGATGTCGTTTCGGTTCAGCGCTTGCGGGTGCCGAAGATGCTGCGGCTGATTTCGCGGCCGGCGACGGTGGCGGCGGAGCGGAGGAGGTTCTTGAAAGCCGGGTTGTTGACGATTTTTTCGGCCATGGATTCGTCTACGGGGGCCTGTTTGGAGCGGGAGGAGCGGGTGGGGGGCGCTGCTTCGGCTTCGGCTTCGGCCTGTTTGGCGGCGGCGGCCATCTTCTCGGCCAGGATTTCGTAGGCGGAGTCGGCGTCGATGGTTTGGCCGTATTTGGCGTAGAGCGGGGATTGCTGTGCGCGGGAGCGGATTCCGTCGTCGCCGATGGTGTCCATGAGGGAGCGCGGGGGTTGCATGCGGGCCCAGGCCACGGGGGTGGGGGCGCCTTTCTCGGAGAGGACGGTGACTATGGCTTCGCCGATGCCCAGGGAGGTGAGGGCTTTTTCGAGGTCGTAGGTGGCGGTTTTGGGGTAGGTGCGGACGGTTTTGGAGAGGGCCTTCTGGTCTTCGGGGGTGAACGCGCGCAGGGCGTGCTGGATGCGGGCGCCCAATTGGGAGAGAACGGAATTGGGGATGTCGGTGGGCAGCTGGGTGCAGAAGAAGACGCCCACGCCTTTGGAGCGGATGAGTTTCACGGTTTGCTCGACCTGGTCCAGGAAGGCTTTGGAGGCGCCGTTGAACAGGAGGTGGGCCTCGTCGAAGATGAAGACCAGCTTGGGCTTGTCCATATCGCCGATCTCGGGGAGGGTCTGGAAGAGATCGGCGAGCACCCACATCAGGAAGGTCGAGAACATCTGCGGGCGGGCCGCTTGGGCGCCCAGCTCGAAGAGGGTGATCACGCCCTGGCCACCCACGGTGCGGATGAGGTCGGCCGGATCCAGTTCCGGCTCACCGAAGAAGGTGTCGCCGCCGTCGGCCTCGAGGTTGACCAGGGCGCGCAGGATGACGCCCGCCGTGGTCGCCGAGACGCCGCCGATGCCCTTCAGATCCTCCTTGCCCTCGGGGCTGGTGAGGAATTGGATGACCGCGCGCAGATCCTTCAGATCCAGCAGCGGGAAGCCGTTCTGATCCGACCAGTGGAAGATCAGGCCGAGTGTGGACTCCTGAGTCTCGTTGAGCCCCAGCACCTTCGAGAGGAGAATCGGCCCGAACGCGGTGATCGTGGCCCGGATGGGCACCCCGATGCCCTCGGTGCCCAATGAGACGAATTCGCACGGGAATCCACTCGGCGCCCAGTCCGCGTCCCCGGTTTCCTGTGCGCGCGTGAGGATCTTGTCGTTCGACTGCCCCGGCATGGCCAGCCCGGACAGATCGCCCTTGATATCGGCCAGCACCACCGGCACCCCCGCCGCCGAGAGCTGTTCGGCGATCCCCTGCACGGTCTTCGTCTTACCGGTACCGGTCGCACCCGCCACCAGCCCGTGCCGGTTCATGGTCTTCATCGGAATCCGCACCCGCGCATCCGGATGCACCCGCCCGTCCACCATGACGGTGCCCAGTTCCAGCGCCAGCCCCTCGAAGGCGTACCCCGCCGCGATCTGCTGCGCCGCGGCCGCATCACCGCCCGCCGCGCCGGCCTGCGCGCCGCCACTCGCAGCCGTATCAGCCTTCGGCTTCTCGGCCGCCGCATCGGCCGCGGCCTTGGATTCGGCGGCGGCCTTGTCCGCCGCTTCCTGTGCGGCCGCCTCCTTCTCCGCCGCTTCGGCGGCCGCGGCCGCCTCCGCCGCGATCCGCGCGGCCTCCTCCGCGGCCTTGCGGGCCGCCGCTGCCTTCTCCTGCGGGGTGGTCATCGCGCTTCCTCCGTCTGCTCTGCCAACTGCGACTGCTCGAGAGAACTGCCCTGCCAACAAACCGACCGCTATCGATCGCGCGGATATGCAGCAACCATAATCCCCGGTCAACCCCCAACCCACGCTCAACGCGGCCGGGTGACCCGGACGAGGGGACCAAAACGACTACCCTTTGCCGAGTGTCCGACAAATTCGTGGTGTGGATGGATTGCGAGATGACCGGCCTACGCCTGGACAGCGACAAGCTGATCGAGGTGGCCGCGCTCGTGACCGACAGTGACCTCAATATCCTCGGCGACGGCGTGGACATCGTGATCCACGCCGATGACGCCGCGCTCGCCGCCATGCCCCCGGTGGTGACGGAGATGCATGCCCGGTCCGGGCTCACCGAGGAGGTCCGCCGCTCCACCGTGACGCTCGACCAGGCCGAGCAGCAGATTCTGGAGTACATCAAGGAGTACGTGCCCACCCCGCGCACGGTGCCCCTGGCCGGCAATTCGATCGCCACCGACCGCGGCTTCATCGCCCGCGATATGCCCACCCTGGACGCCCACCTGCACTACCGCATGATCGACGTCAGCTCCATCAAGGAGCTGTGCCGCCGCTGGTATCCGCGCATCTACTTCGGCCAGCCGGAGAAGGGCCTGGCCCACCGCGCCCTCGCCGATATCCAGGAGTCCATCCGCGAACTCCAGTACTACCGCCGCACCGCCTTCGTCCCCGCCCCCGGCCCCTCCACCGCGGAGATCGCGGCCGTCGCAGCCGAACTCGGCAGCACCGCCCGCCAGCCCGCGCCCACCACCGGGAATCAGACCGGAAATACCGCCTAACCAGCCGATTAGGTTCTGAGAGTCGGATCGCGATACGATCTACCGCGCCGGAAACGCCCGGCAATGGTGGCTGTAGTTCAGTTGGTAGAGCACCAGGTTGTGATCCTGGCTGTCGCGGGTTCGAGTCCCGTCAGCCACCCTACGAAAGGCCCCGGTCCATACGGACCGGGGCCTTTCCAGTTGTGCGGGGGTCCGCAGCTACCGCCCGTACCGCGCCACGAACGGGGTGTCGACACCCAGCACGCCGACTTTGAGCGTCCCGCCCGGATCACCGAGCGGTTCGTCGCGACCGGGCAGCGGCTCGTCGAAGAAGCGGGCGTTCTCTCGGATGAATACCTCCTGGTCGGCGGGCACATCGTCCTCGAAGTAGATGGCCTCCACCGGGCAGGCCGGCTCGCAGGCGCCGCAGTCCACGCAGGCCTCGGGCTGGATATAGGCCATTCGGTCGCCGACGTAGATGCAGTCGAGGGGGCATTCCTCGATGCAGGCGCGGTCCAGGACGTCGACGCAGTCCGCTCCGATGACGAAAGTCATGATCTCTCCTCGTGGTTCACTGCCCCGCCGCCACGGCCGACCGGCCGCGCGCCGGTGCACGATCTCGAGCCTTGCCGTCACCGAGCAGGTCCGGTAGCCATCGAATGCCGAGCACCCCATAATCGATCCTTATGACTCTGCCGCCGGGAACACCTGATCTGGAGGTGCTCGACCTGCTCGTCTCGGTGGCGGAGCTGGGGAGTCTGGGGGCGGCGGCACGGCGGCACGGGATCACCCAACCGGCCGCGAGCATGCGGATCAGTGCGCTGGAGCGGCGGCTGCGGGTGCGGCTGCTGGAGCGCGGGCCGACCGGATCCAGGCTCACCGAGCAGGGGCGGATCGTGGTCGAGCACGCCCGGCCGCTGCTGGCGGCGGCGCACGCCTTCACCGCGGGCGTGAGCGCGCTGCGCGAGGCCGATCGGCCCCGGCTGCGCATCGCCGCTTCGAAGACCATTGCCGACCATCGCATGTCGCAGTGGCTGGCGGCGCTGCGCGAGGCCCGGCCCGAGGTGTCGGTGGCGCTGGAGGTCGGCAATTCCCGGCAGGTCGAGGGCTGGGTCCGGGCGGCGGAGGCCGACCTCGGATTCGTCGAAGGGCCCCATCCACCGGCCGAACTGGGCAGCCGCGTGCTGGGCGCCGACGATCTGGTGGTCGTGGTCGGGCGCGGGCATCCGTGGGCCCGGCACCGCACGCCGGTGACGGTGCGCGAACTGGCGGGCACTCCCCTGCTCTGGCGCGAATCCGGCTCGGGCACGCGCGATACCGTCTGGGAGATCCTGGCGGCGACGACCGAACCGGCGCCGCCCGCCGCCGAACTCGGTTCGGCCGCAGCGATTCTAGCTACCGCCCGCGGCGGCCTGGCGCCCGCCATTCTCAGCGGGCTGATCGCCGAACCGGACCTGCGCACCGGCGCCCTGGTCGAAATCCCGCTCGCCGATGCGGTGCTCACCCGCAAGTTCCGCGCCATCTGGCGCCGTCAGGCCCCGCCCGCCGATCCGGCCGACCTGCTCGTCCGCTACGCCGAACGGGTCGAACAGGCTCGCGGCCAGCGGCCGACCGGCTAGCCCCGGACGCCGTCAGGGCGCAATGGATCGGGGCTCGCGCCATTGTGCCGCGGGTCGAATCCGTCCCCGGCTTCCGGAGATTCACCACGCGGACGGTGCATCTCGATCAGCAGCCGCGCCATCCGCTGCGCCCGGCGCGCGGCCGGCCGATCGCCCTCGGCCGCGGCAATGATCGAGCCCTTCATCAGGATGTGCCACGATCGGGAGAAGTTGTCGACATCGCACAGCCCGGCGCGTTCGGCGCGGGCCCGCACGATATCCCGAATGTGTTGCAGATACTCGATTCCGGCCCGCCCCAGCGGGTGGTCCGCACCCATTTCCAGCAGCACATTGATGAAGGTGCACGCGTCGAAATCGTCTGCGGCGAACCACTCGTCGAATACATCGAAGATGGCCAGCAGCTGGTCCTCGGGGGTGGCGCCGCGACACCGTGACTGCTCCTCGATCAAGCCGAAGGTCCACAACCGCTCCCTGCGGTCGAGAACGGCCAGGACCAAGTCGTCGACCGTGGCGAAATGCCGACGCAGTACAGCTTCCGCGACTCCGGCCCGGTCGGCGATCTCGGCCAGCGCGACGGCGCGCACGCCACGGCGGGTGTACAACTCGTAGGCGACACCGAGAATCCGCTCGCGCAGTGCCGTAGCCGAATCGGCGGTGGCGGTCATCAACGAATTCTACTGCGCCGGACCGGGCGACCATAGCGCGCAGCGAATCACCGTCGGATAGTCCCGGGATCACAAGGGCACGCCGGCCGTTTCGGGTGAGAGCGAATCAGGTTCCGCACCGGTCAGCCGCACGATAGCCTGCCTGGGCGAGAAGCTGAAAGTCGCTGGGGGTGATGGCCGATGGCCACCTATTACGATTCCGATCCCTACACCGAGCGCACGCCGCCGCAGTCCGCACTGCGGCCCCTGCGCGGGCTGACCCTCGCGCTGTCCGTGGCGGCGTTCGCGGTCGCCGGCATCCTGGTGCTCTGGGTGATCGGCTTCGCGCGAATCTGGCTGCTGCTCAGCGACTACGAAGCGGGCCGGATCGGCGAACGCGCGTTCGTATCGTCGTTCAATGCCGCCGTGCCCTGGCTGAACTGGTCCACGGCGCCACTGCTCGCCATGCAGGCCGTATTCGGCATCCTGCTCGTGATCTGGTTGTACCGGGCGCGGGCGAATGCGGAACTGCTGTGCGGCGCACCGCATCGCCTGTCCCGGGGCTGGGTGTTCGCGGGCTTCCTGCCGATCGTGAACTGGTTCGCCCCGCCCATTGTGCTCGACGATGTGCAACGCGCCAGCGATCCCGGCACCGCGCCGAATTCGGCGCGGTTGCCCGCGAATTCCACCACGCCGCTCGTGGTGCTGTGGTGGGCGAGCTGGTTTCTGTCGGTGCTCCTGTGGTGCATCGGATCAATCGCGAGCCTGGCCGTGCGGTACGGGTGGTCCGAGGATCCAGGGCGCGCCGGAGTAGCGGTGGCGCTCTTCACTGCGGCGTTCGCCGCCGCCGCGGTGTCGGCCTTCGCCGTGCGGACGGTGCTGTCCCGCGTCACCGGGTGGCAGACCGGACGAGCGATTCCGGATATCCCGGCCCCGCAGCCCTATCCGGCGGCACCGGGGCAATACGGCCGGGCGCATCCGGAAACCATTGTCGTGGGCCGCTACCTCGGCCCGATGGCCTCGGTATTGCTGTTCCCGGTGCTGCTCGGTCCGGTGATCATCGCCTCCGGCGCGGCGAATTACGAGCGCCTGGAGGGCCTGTCGAAAGACTCGCCTGATTACGATGCGGCCCTCGATGCCTGGGCCGTGCCCACCCTGCTCGGCTTCGCGGCGCTCCTGATCACCGTGCCGATCGCGGCCATCACTCTCCTCTGCTGGCAGTTGCGCGCGCATCGCAATGCCGAGGCGTTGCACCCGGGCTTTCCCCGTCTCGGGCGTTCGTGGGTGATCGCGGGCTGGATCGTTCCCATGGTCAATCTGTTCCTCCCCGGCGTGGCCGTTCATCAGCTGACCCGGCCGGGCGGTTCGGGTGGGGCGGCCGTGCTCACCGGAGCCTGGTGGATCGCCTGGCTCGGCGGGTGGGTCGCGTTCTGGGGCGGGTTCTCGACCGGCAGCGGACCGGCGCTGTGGGCCGCCTGTGCGCTGCTGCTGCTCGCCGCCGTTCTCCTGGCCGTCCTCGTGAACGGAATCGACCGGGCCCAGCGCGCCGCCTGAGCACGCGCCCGGATCAGCGATATGCGGTGGCCCTTGCAGGGTGTCGTGCGAAAATGCGGTGTGGCCGTCAAGATCGACAATCTGGATGCCGCGCTGCTGCAGGAACTGGCGGCCGATCCGCGCACGCCGATCCTGGAGTTGGCGGCGCGCTTGGGCATCGCCCGCAATACGGTGCAGGCGCGCATGAAGCGGCTGGAGTCGGCGGGGGTGGTGCGGGGCTATCCGCCGGCCATCGATCTGCAGGCCGTCGGGTTCGCGGTGCACGCGTTCCTCGGCGTGGAACTGGATCAGAACAAGATCGACGAGATTGTCGACGCGCTGCGGGCGTTTCCCCATGTGCTCGAGGTGCACGCCACCACGGGCCGATCCGACCTGCTGGTACGCATCGCCGCGCAGACCCAGCAGGATCTGCTGGGCATCATTCAGCGGGTGCACGCGGTCCCGGGCGTGCGGCACACCGAGACCATGCTGGCCCTGGCGACGCCGATCGAATACCGCTCGCTGCCATTGGTCGAACATCTGACGAACAATCCGGAATCCGCATGATGTGACCGGGGACACCCACCACCGAGCAGATTGACTCATTACCCGGAGTGCTCCAGATCACTTTTGAGCAGTCTGATCAACTTTCCGGGCGGCTATTGACACAAAACACACATCCCGGCAGATTTCGCTGCACCGATTGCAAGTCCCTTCGTTTGCAGCTCACGATCTGGGCTGTGGAAAGTGTGGTGACTGTCCATGACCAGCGTTGCCTGCCCGTCATCCCTACCGCAGGCCGAGACAACCGCACCGTACGACCTCGCCGACCGCTATCGCTCCGGCGCGGGTCCGGTCCTTCTCACGGGCGTGCAGGCCATTGCCCGATTGCTGGTCGAACAGCACGTCAGAGATATTCGCGCCGGTCGCCGGGTGGCGACCTTCGTCTCCGGATACCAGGGCAGCCCGCTCGGCGGCGTCGACAAGATGCTGCTCGGCATGCCGAATGTGCTGGCCGAACACGACATCACCTTCGTTCCCGGTCTCAATGAGGAGCTCGCCGCCACCTCGGTGTGGGGCAGCCAGGCGGATCTGCCCGCCGGAAAGCCGACCCATGACGGCGTCGTCGGCGTCTGGTACGGCAAGGGCCCCGGCGTGGACCGCGCGACCGATGCGCTGCGGCACGCCAATATGTACGGCGTCAATCCGCGCGGTGGCGTGCTGCTGCTGGTCGGCGACGATCCGGCCTCGAAATCCTCCACGGTGCCCGCGGTGAGCGAGCGGTCCTTGGCGGCCATGGGCATTCCCGTGCTGTTCCCGCGCAATGCCGAAGAGATCATCACCATGGGCATGGCCGGTGTGGCGCTGTCGCGGGCGTCGGGCTGCGTGGTGGCCATGAAGATCGTCGCCGATGTCGCCGACGGCGCGTGGACGGTGGACGCCTCGGTCGCGGACCTGCCGCTCACGGTGCCCGAGGTGGTGTGGGAGGGCAAGCCCTTCGCCTACCGGCAGCGGCCCATGGCCGCGCCCACCGACAGCGTGCTGGCCGAGGCCGACCTGTACGGGCCGCGCTGGGAGATGGTCCGATCCTTCGGTGCGGCAAATGATCTCGATGTCATCGAGGTGAATCCGGCCGACGCCAAGGTCGGTATCGCGGCCACCGGCACCACCTTCGACTCGGTGCGCCAGGCCCTGCTCGACCTCGGCGTCGACGATGCGGCGCTGCACCGCGCGGGCATCCGGCTGCTGCGCATCGGGATGCCGTATCCCGTTGGGGCACACAAGGTCACCGAATTCGCCCGGGGCCTGGAGCAGCTCATCGTGGTGGAGGACAAGACCGCCTTCATCGAGACCCAGATCCGCGAAATCCTCTACGGCACCGAGAACGCCCCGCGCATCCTCGGCAAGCACGACGAGCGCGGCGCGCTGCTCATGCCCTTCGACGGCGAACTCACCCCGGGCCGCCTGCTGGGCCCGCTGCGCCGCGTGCTGCGCGACCGCGTCGAGCTGAAAAAGGCCGCGCCGCCGCCGCTTTCGCTGGAGGTGCTGTCCACCAAGCGCACCGCCTACTTCTGCAGCGGCTGTCCGCACAACCGCTCCACCGCACTGCCCGAGGGCTCCATCGGCGGTGGCGGCATCGGCTGCCACACCCTGGTCACCATGTCCGGGCGCGAGGACAGTGCGGTCACCGGCTTGACCCAGATGGGCGGCGAGGGCAGTCAGTGGATCGGGCAGGCGCCGTTCACCGATGTGCCGCACCTGTTCCAGAACATCGGCGACGGCACCTTCTTCCACTCGGGTCAGCTGGCCGTGCAGGCGTGCGTGGCCGCGGGGGTGAACATCACCTTCAAGCTGCTCTACAACGAGGTCGTCGCCATGACCGGCGCACAGGACGCGGTGGGCATCCTCTCGGTCGAGCAGATCACGCGGAAACTCGCCATCGAGGGCGTCAAGCAGATCATCGTCTGCGCCGACGAACCCAAGCGGCACAATAAGAAAGCCCTCGCCAAGGGCACGCTGCTGTGGCATCGCGACCGGCTCGACGAGGCGCAGCGACTGCTGCGCGAGATCCCGGGCGTGACCGTGCTCATCTACGACCAGCACTGCGCGGCGGACGCACGGCGCCAGCGCAAACGGGGCACACTGCCCACCCGCAATACCCGGGTGATCATCAACGAGGCCGTGTGCGAGGGCTGCGGCGACTGCGGCGTGAAGTCGAATTGCCTGTCGGTGCAACCGGTCGAGACCGAGTTCGGGCGCAAGACCCGCATCGATCAGACCTCCTGCAATACCGATTACAGCTGCCTGGACGGCGACTGCCCGTCGTTCGTGACGGTCGAGGTCACGCCGGACAAGAAGGGCCGCAAGAGTGCCAAGCGCAAGACCGCCGAGCCGCCCACGGTGGCCGATCCGGGTCTGGGCGCGCCGCAGGGCACGCAGAACGTGCTGATCGCCGGTATCGGCGGCACCGGCATCGTGACCGTCAATCAGGTGCTGGCCACCGCCGCGCTGCGCGCCGGATACGAGGTGGAGAGCCTGGATCAGATCGGCCTGAGCCAGAAGGCCGGTCCGGTGGTCTCCCACCTGCGGTTCTCGGCGACCGAGCTGGAGCCGTCCAACCGGCTCACCCCGGGTAATGCGGACTGCATCGTGGCCATCGATCTGCTGACCGCCACCGATCCGAAGAACCTGCAGTACGGCAATGCGGCGAGCACCATCGCCATCGCCTCGACCAGCCAGACGCCCACCGGCGATATGGTCTACGACAAGAACGTGGCCTACCCGCCCACCCGGTCGCTGCTGGATCGCCTTGCCACAGTCACGAATTCGCTCGAGCACTTCGATGCGCTCGCGGCGGCGGAGCAGCTGTTCGGCAATACCGCGGCGGCCAACTTCCTGATGGTGGGCGCGGCCTTCCAGTCCGGCGGCCTGCGGCTGCCCGCGGCGGCCATCGAGGAGGCCGTCGGCATCAACGGCGTCGCCGTGGCCGCCAATATCGCGGCCTTCCGCTGGGGCCGGGTCGCCATCGCCGATCCCGCCGCCTTCGCCGCGGCCGTCGGATCGGCGCAGCCGCAGCGGGTCCGGGTCGAGGCGCCCGCGGAACTGCTGGCGGGCACCACCTTCGACGGCGAGGTCCGGCGACTGGTGGAGCTGCGCGCCGCCGAACTCATCGGCTACCAGAGCGCGAAGGTCGCCCGGCGCTACATCGAGACGGTGCAGTTCGTCTGGAACGCCGAGCGGACCGTCACCGAGCGCACCGACTTCAGCGCGGCCGTGGCGCGCGGACTGCACAAGTTCACCGCCTACAAGGACGAGTACGAGGTCGCCCGCCTGCTGGTGGATCCGGCCTTCCTCGACCAGGTGGCCGCGCAGGTGCCCGGCGGCGAGAACCTCACCTACAAGCTGCATCCGCCGGTGCTGCGTGCCCTCGGCCGCAAGAAGAAGATCGGCCTCGGACCGAAATCGCATGTGGCGCTGAAGCTGCTCGCCAAGGGCAAGAAGCTGCGCGGCACCCCGCTGGATCCGTTCGGCTACGCCCACGTGCGAAAGGTGGAGCGGGAGTTGCTGTCCCACTACACCGAGATGGTGCGGCACTTCGCGGTCACGCTGAGCGCCGACACCTATGACACCGCCACCGAGGCGGCCGGACTGCCCGATGTCGTCCGCGGCTACGAGGACGTCAAGCTCGGCAATGTCGAGCAGTACTGGAACGGTCTGCGGGAGCTCGGTATCGAGCACTGACCCCCGGCGACCGAATCAACCGACCCGACCGACCCACCCGAGCCCACCCACCCGTCGTCCCGGCGCGCTTTTGGCCGGGATCCACACCCGCGACGCCACCACTGATCGCGGTGGATTCCGGCCAAAAGCATGCCGGAACGACGGAGGCGGGCGGATCGGGGAACCTCGCCGCCCACCAGCGGCACCCATCACCGCCACACCCAGGCGGCAACCGAAACCGCCCTACCCGGGCGGCGACCGAAAGGAATCGATCGTGACCGCAATGCAGACCGAGGCAGGGGTTTTCGGCCGCTCGCACGAGCTGAGCCGCCGCAGCCACGAACAGGTCGTGTTCTGCGAGGACGACAAGACCGGCCTCAAGGCCATTATCGCGATCCATTCGACCACGCTGGGCCCCGCGCTGGGCGGCACCCGCTTCTACCCCTACGCCACCGAGGGCGCGGCCCTGGAAGACGTGCTGCGCCTGTCCTGGGGCATGACCTACAAGGCCGCGGCCGCCGGCGTCGACCTGGGCGGCGGCAAGGCCGTCATCATCGGCGATCCCGCCGTGGCCAAGACCGAGGCGCTGCTGGCTTCCTA
The DNA here is from genome assembly GCF_054655275.1 of Nocardia sp. IFM 10818. Taxonomy (NCBI): domain Bacteria; kingdom Bacillati; phylum Actinomycetota; class Actinomycetes; order Mycobacteriales; family Nocardiaceae; genus Nocardia; species Nocardia sp. IFM 10818. Next base: position 1,944,327 of record NZ_BAAHJH010000001.1, on the reverse strand, counting down.
CGCGCGCTTCGTGGAAACCCTTGGCGGGCGCTACATCACGGCGGGCGATGTCGGCACCAATACCGACGACCTCGACATCATCGGGCAGCACACCCGCCATGTGACCGGCCGCAGCACCGCCGCCGGCGGCTCCGGCGACAGCGCCCGGCTGACCGCGCTCGGCGTCTTCCACTCCATGCGCGCGGGCGCCGAATCCGTATGGGGCACACCGTCGCTGGCGGGCCGCACGGTGGGCGTCGAGGGCGTGGGCAAGGTGGGCCGCGAGCTCACCGCCCTGCTGCTCGCCGACGGCGCGGAGGTCTGCATCACCGATGTGAACGAGGCTGCCATGCAGCGGGTTTCGCAGCAGCACCCGCAGGTGCGACTGCTCAGTCACGTCGCCACCGCACCGGTCGATGTGTACGCGCCCTGCGCGCTCGGCGCCACGCTCACCATGTCCAGCGCCGACGCCATCGCGGCCAAGCTGGTCTGCGGCGCGGCCAACAACCAGCTCGCGCACCCCGAGGTCGAGCAGGCGCTGCGCGGCCGCGGCATCACGTGGGTGCCGGACTTCGTCGCCAATGCGGGCGGCCTCATTCAGGTGGCGGGTGAACTGCGGCAGGCCGAACCGGCCGCCGTGGAAGCCGATGTCACCAGCATCTTCGATCGCGTCCGCGACATCATCGCGGCCGCGACGGACGAAGGAATCGGAACGGGCGAGGCGGCGAACCGGTTCGCCGAGCGGCGTCTCGACGCCATCCCGCGGTCGATCTGACCGCAGCACCGGAGTTTCAAGGAGGAAACCAAGAGTGGCGATCACGAGCGGATTGTTCCGCACCAAATCAGTTGAACAGTCGATCCGGGATACCGATGAACCGGATTCCAAGCTACGCAAGGACCTCACGGCCCGGGATCTCACGATCTTCGGCGTCGCGGTGGTCATCGGCGCGGGCATCTTCACCCTCACCGCGCGCACGGCGGGCACCGTGGCGGGACCGTCGGTCTCCCTCGCCTTCGTCTTCGCGGCGATCGCGTGCGGCCTGACCGCCCTGTGCTACGCCGAATTCGCTTCGACTGTTCCGGTCGCGGGCAGCGCGTATACGTTCGCGTACGCCACGTTCGGCGAGATCATCGCGTGGATCATCGGCTGGGACCTGATCCTGGAGTTCGCCCTCGCGGTGTCGGTGGTGGCCAAGGGCTGGTCGCAATACCTCGGTGAGGTGCTCGGCTCGCAACCGCCGGTGCTGCACCTGGGTTCGATCACCTTCGACTGGGGCGCGGTGCTGATCATCGCGATCGTCGGCGTGCTGCTGGCCACCGGCACCAAGCTGTCCTCGCGGGTGTCGGCCGTCGCGGTCGCCATCAAACTGGGTGTGATCGCCCTGGTGCTGGTCGTCGGCGCCACCTACTTCAAGCCGTCCAACCTGACGCCCTACATTCCGCCGGCCCAGCCGACGGAGCACGCCGACGGTCTGCGGCAGTCGCTGTTCTCCTTCCTGACCGGCTCCGGCGGCACCAGCTACGGCTGGTACGGCCTGCTCGCGGCCGCCTCCCTGGTGTTCTTCGCCTTCGTCGGCTTCGATGTGGTCGCCACCGCCGCGGAGGAGACCCGCAACCCGCAGCGCGATGTGCCGCGCGGCATCTTCGGCGCGCTGGCCATTGTGACCGTGCTCTACGTGGGTGTTTCGATCGTGCTCACCGGCATGGTGCCCTACACCGAGCTGGCCGGCGGGAACGCCACCCTGGCAACGGCTTTCGCGCTGCACGGCGCGACCTGGGTGAAGTCCATCATCTCCATCGGCGCGATCGCCGGCCTGTCCACGGTCGTCATGGTGATGTACATGGGCCAGACCCGCGTGCTGTTCGCCATGGCGCGCGACGGGCTGCTGCCGCGCGGTCTGGCGCACACCGGATCCAAGGGCACGCCGGTGCGGCTGACCGTGCTGGTCGGTGTCATCTGCGCGCTGCTGGCCGGGTTCGTCGACTTCGGCACCCTCGAAGAGATGGTCAATATCGGCACCCTGGCCGCATTCGTGCTGGTGGCGGTCGGCGTGCCGATCCTGCGCCGCACCCGCCCGGACCTGAAGCGCGGCTTCCGCGTTCCGCTGGTCCCGCTGGTGCCGATCCTGGCGGCGCTGGCCTGCCTGTGGCTGATGCTCAACCTGTCCATCGAGACCTGGCTGCGCTTCGTCATCTGGATGGCGCTGGGCACGGTGCTCTACTTCGCCTACGGCCGTAAGCATTCGCTGCTCGGCAAACAACCACAGCCCGACGATCGCACGCCCTCCCCGGTGCGCTAGCGGGAATTCCCGTGGCCGACCGTCTGCCGGGACGTAGGCCACTCGAGGAGCCCCGGTCCAACCACCCTGGACCGGGGCTTCCTCATATCCGGGAGTCGAGGATGGCGGCGACCTGATCGGCGCTCAGATAGTCGGCGGAGCGTTCGAAATCGCCGATGGTGTGCGGAGCGTCGTCACCGAAGCCGAGGCGGATGAAATCGTCGCCGGTCACCGCGTGCAGGGCCCAGTTGAAGGCGATGCGGGCGCGGGCGGTGAAGGTGCGGGTGGCCATCAGGTGATAGCCGCGGGTCACCAATTGTGCTGGGGCGCCGCGTAATCCGATGCCCAGCGGGCGGGCCAGCGCATCCCGGCCGCCCAGGTCGACGACCATGCCCAGATCCTTGTGGCGGTAGTCGGTGCGGGGCTTACCACGCAGGGCCGCAACCAGATTCGCGCCCAGGTGGCGGCCCTGGCGCATGGCGTGCTGAGCGGTAGGGGCGCAGAACGTGCCCGGATTGGTCACGTCCGGTACTGCGGCCACGTCACCGCAGGCCCAGACGCCGGCCAGGCTCGGCACGCTCAGATCGGCGTCGGCGACCATGCGGCCGTGCACCGTCTCCGCGCTCAGATGCTCGGCGAGCGGGCTCGGGGTCACGCCCGCGGTCCACACGACCGTGCGGGTCGGAATCACTTGGCCGGTGGTCAGGGTGAGCGAGCGCTCGCCGACCTCCGACGCGGAAGCGCCAGGGGTGAATTCGATTCCGCGTTTGGCCATCAGCTTCTTCGCGCTCTCCCCCAGGCGCTCGCCGAGTTCGGGCATGACGCGGTCGCTGTGATTGATCAGATGACAGCGCACCAGGTCCGGATCCAGCCGCGGGTAGTACTGCCGGGCCGCGGACCGGGCCAGCCGGGTGAGCACGGCCATGGTCTCGGTGCCGGCGTACCCGGCGCCGATGGTCACGAAGGTGGAGCGCTCCCGTTGCTCCGCCGGATCCTCGGCGATGGCGGCCATATCCAGCTGGCGCAGCACGTGATCGCGCAGATAGACGGCCTCGGCGAGGGTCTTCATGCCGAATCCGTGCTCGGGCAGGCCCGGAATGTGCAGGATGCGGGTGATGCTGCCGGTGGCCAGTACGAGATGGTCGTAGTCCAGGGCGTATTCACCCCCCGAGGGCCCTCGCACCACGCATTGCCGGCGGGCCGCGTCCGCGCCCACCACCATCCCGGGAATCAGCTCGGTGCGCTTCAGCACCCGCCGCAGCGACACCACCACCGCCTGCGAGGGCAGCACACCTCCGGCAACCTGCGGCAGCAGCGGCAGATACAGCTGGCCCGCGCCGATCGCCCCCACCAGCCGCACCTCCGCCTCCCCCGGGCGCAACCGGCGCTCCAGGTATCGAGCGCATTCCACCCCGGCGAAACCGCCGCCCACGATCACGATCCGTGCGGTGCTCACCCCGACGACGGTAGTTCACCGAACACCCTCGCCACGAACAACGCACCGTTCGCCCCCGAGTAGCCCGCATCCCCCGCCCGCCCTTCATCCCTATTCGCCCTCATCGCCATCCGCCCTGCCCGGGGTCCAAGGGGCGGAGCCCCTTGCGGGGGTGCGGGGGCTGGCCCCTGCGGGGGTGTGGGGGTGTCCCCCACGAATCAAATACAGCACGGTTCGGAGAACATGATCGCCCCGCTAGCGCCCCGCGAGCTAACGTCAGCGGGGTAGCTCCTGAACGTGAATCCCGTCGCTAGCTTCGGCCGAAGGGGAATTCCATGATGAAGTTCGGGAAAGCCGCCCTCCTCGCGGGCGTCGCCTGCGCCGCCCTCGGCCTGGTCGTCGTTCCGGCCACCGCGGAGCCCGAGGAGGTCACCGTCACCGCCAGCCTGGCCGGGCGCACCGGCAAGGTGGTCATCGAGCACGGCAGCGTGCAGCTACAGGACGGCGCCGTGGTCATCCGGGACGCCGGCGGGAAGATCGTGCGAATCCTGGCCGGGTTCTACAAGATCGACGATCTACGCTTTCCCATCGACGCCGATGTGCAGGGCAATACCGTCGTCCTGACGCCCGGCGCGGATGCGGCCCAGGCCGCTTTCGAAGCGCCCGCCGCCACCCAGCCCGGCACCGAACAGGCCGAACGTGATCGGGTGACCAGGACCATTGCCGACGGCGGCGGCATCGGCGCGATCGCGGGCGGAATTCCGGGGGCCACGAACGGATGCTTCCTGGCCGCGGGACCGGGAGCCATTGCGGGCGGCGTGCTCGGGTTCATCGCCGGCGGGCTCACCGCGGCGCTGCTGTCCCCCGTGCTGCTGCACGATGTTCCGGCCATCGATCCCGTGCTGTCGACGACCCTGGAGAGCCTGGGCGCGGGCAGCGGCGCGCTGACCGGGACGATCTCGGGTTGCGTGCTCGCGGGCGCGATCATCGGCGCGACGACCGCCGTGACCGGTGCGCCGGCGGGGGCGGCGGTCGGCGCGGTGGTCGCCGCCTTCACCACCAAGCAGCCGTAATCGAATCCGGATGCGACCGGGCGCGCCCAGCACTTGCGGGGGATGGCCGGGTTCGCGAGGCTGACATCGTGCGCATCATCGACCTGTCGGTTCCCGTGGTGACGGGGATGCCCGTGTACCCGGGCGATCCGGAGGTGCGGATCGAACCGGCGCTGACCGTCACCGCGGACGGGGTCAATGTGCTGCACCTGAGCATGGGGTCGCAGACCGGGACGCATGTGGACGCGCCCGTGCACATCGACGATTCGCTGCCGGCGTTGGACGCCTTGCCGCTGGATCGGTTCATCGGCCCGGCGGTCGCGGTGGATGCGCGCGGGCTGGCGCCGCGCAGTGCCATCGGGGTCGAATACTTCGAGGGGCGAGTGGCCGCCGGTCAGGTCGTGCTCATTGCGACGGGGTGGTCGGCGCATTGGGGTACCTACGCCTATCAGGGGCATCCCGCGCCGACTCCGGAGGCGGCGGCCTATCTCGTGGAGTGCGGGGTGCGGACGGTGGGGATCGATGCGCTGAGCGTGGATCCGACACCGGCGCAGGATATTCCGGTGCACCGGATCCTGTGCGGGGCGCACGCGGTGATCGCGGAGAATCTCACCAATCTGGATCGGGTGCTGGCGGCGCAGGAGCTGGGGCACCGGATCGAGGTGTCGCTGCTGCCCATCAGGCTCGCCGGGGCGGACGGTGCGCCGGTGCGCGCCATCGCCCGAATCGATGCCTGACCTGTGAATTGCCGTACATCCGCGCGACTGGATCAGTATCGTTTCTGATTTTGCGTCGCAGCTCACCCGATCTTCGTACACTCAGGACGACATCGGGGGGAGTCGGGACCCCCGCAGAGCTCGACCAGAGAGACGCTCACGTGAACCGTTGTGCCGTAACCACGTTCCTAGCCACGGCCGCCATCCTCAGCGCAACCCCCGCCGCCTCCGCCGATATCGTGCTGACCGAGCCCGCCACGGTGGCCGACGATCCGATGGAGTCCTCGGTTACCGGATCGGCCTCCGACTCGGCGCAGACCGGATCCAAGGGCGGGCTCATGACCACCGGATCCACCGGAACCGGATCCTTCGGACTGCCCAACCTGGACAAGATCCTCTTCGGCGACGGACCGCTGTGCGCGGTCTTCGGCAGCGCCATCGCCATCCTGGGCGAATCGAGCCTGGGCTGCGGACCGATGGGCGTCGGGACGAAGTAGGCCGGGTCCCTCGAGGCTGATCGAGCAAAGCGGCCCGGTACCAGCACTGCTGGTACCGGGCCGCTTCGAGGTTCCGGGGGCGGAGCCCCCAAGTCTCCGGGGGCGGAACCCTCAAGTCTCCGGGGGCGGAACCCCCAAGTCTCCGGGGGCGGAACCCCCAAGTCTCCGGGGGCGGAACCCCCAAGTCTCCGGGGGCGGAGCCCCCGGAGTGCTCCTGGGGGGTCCGGGGCGGAGCCCCCGAGTGCTCCTGGGGGTTCGGGGGCGAAGCCCCTGAGAGCCCCGAGAGTTGGTTGGGTCAGCGATTGTCGTCGGCGTTGCCGGCCTTCCACTGCTCCCACGGGATGTTCCAGTCACCCAGCCCGTCCACGCCCGACAGCGTGCCGCCGACGGTGTTCTTGATGATGGTGATGTCACCGCGCTTGGCGTTCTCGAACACCCAGCGCGCATCCGACGGGCTCAGGTTGAGGCAGCCGTGGCTGGTGTTGTACGAGCCCTGCGCGCCGATCGACCACGGCGCCGAGTGGAAGAAGATGCCGGAGTACGAGATTCGCGTCGCGTAGTCGACCGGGGTCTTATATCCGTCCGGCGAGTTCACCGCCACGCCGTAGGTGGAGGAGTCCATGATGATCTTCTCGTGCCGGTCGGCCACGATGTAGATGCCATTGTCGGTGGGCGTGGAGTTCTTGCCCATCGAGGTCGGCATGGTCTTGATCACCTGGCCGTTCTTCTCCACCGTCACCATGTGGGTGTTGTCGTCGGCGGTGAAGACCACGGCGTCGCCGATGGTGAAGCTGGATGTGATGTTGGTGTCACCGACCAGTCCATTGCCCAGATCCTTGCCGTAAACGTTCACGGCCACATCGACCTTGGTGCCCGGCGCCCAGAAATGCTCGGGCCGCCAACGCACTTCGCGGTTGTTCACCCAGTAGAAGGCGCCCTCCACGGCAGGGGTGGTGGTGACCTTGATCGCATCCTGGGCGGCCTTGCGGTCCGGGATGTTCTCGTCGAACTGGATGGCGATGGGCTGGCCGATGCCCACCACCTCGTTCTCGCCCGGCAGCAGGTACGGGTGGGTCTGGTTGTTCGGCGAGATTGTGGTGAAGCTCATGCTGGTGCTGGTCGCGCCGCCCAGGCCGATGGCGTCCACCGTCAGCTTGTAGGTGCGCCCGAATCCCAACGCCTCGGCCAACTTCCACGACCGGCCGTCGGCGGCGAGGTCGCCGGCCACGGCCCGGCCCTCCGGGTTGGTCAGCGCCACGCTGGTGATCTTGCCGTCCTCGACCTTCAACTCCAGCGGATCACCGGGCGAGACGCCCTTCTCGCCGTCCTTGACCGGGGAGATCAGCTTCGGTTTCATCATCTCGCTGATCGGATTGGAATCGATTGCGACCGAGGAGGAATCGCCCGAACTCGAGGAACATCCCACCAGCGCCAATGCCAATACCGATGCCAAGGCGGTGAATACCAGCCATTTCCCGGTATGCCGTCGCCTCGAACGGTCGCGGCCCTGACCATCGCTCATAGCAACCCCACTTCACGTCTCTCGGTGCGTAGTCGGCCCCGGGACTGGACCCCGACCACGCCTGCTCGACCCACCACGCCCGCGGGGATCGGTCGAGACCACGCTCGTGCCATTCTGCCAGGCAACCCTGCCCCGACCAACGACATTGCGCTCGCCCCCACAGGGCTCGCCCCCTTCATCCCCACAGCCCCTCCTTCCGTTAACACCGATCAGCAAGTTCCCCCATCCCGACAAAAACCCCGTTTAACCAGGCGATTTCACATTCCCCGCCACAGCCTGTTAATGTTCTTTCCGCACCGCAGAGCGGCCAAGCCCCCCGGGACAGGCCAGAACGCAGGTAGCACGCGCCATTAGCTCAATTGGCAGAGCAGCTGACTCTTAATCAGCGGGTTCGGGGTTCGAGTCCCTGATGGCGCACTTCAAGACCAAGAAGAAGGCCCCTCGGCAGCACGCCGAGGGGCCTTCTTCCATGTTGCCCACCGTATGCCCACCAGCCCGCCCTGAGCCGCGAAACGCGAATCCGCCTGGAGCATAACGATTTAGCAACCACGGCCCACCCCCGGGAAACGCCGACAGCGTGACGCAGGTAACACATCGATGCGATCTTGCTATCACTCGGTTATGACCTACCCGCCGCAGTCGAATTCCATGACTCGGTGTCCGGAGGCGCGCGGGTCGCCCTTCCATGAGCCCGCCGGGCAGGTAATGGCGCAGGACGAGGGGTGCACCATTACCTGCTCGGCCGACGGGCTTCGGGTTGCGGGTGGGTGTCTCGCGCAGGGGTGGGGTTGGTCATAGGCTGTCGCGGTGGAATCCGGGCGGACAGTGGTCGACGGGCGGTTCGAGGTGCTCGAGGCGCTGGGTAGCGGCGGGATGGGGACGGTGTGGCGGGCCTATGACCTCGTGCTGCACCGGGAAGTCGCATTGAAGGAAGTGCTGGCGGCGGAGGGCAGCACCGGCGGGGCGGGGGCGGCGCAGCGGGAGCGGGTGCTGCGGGAGGCTCGGGCGCTGGCGCGGATTCGGCATCCCAATGTGGTGGCCGTGCATCACATTGTGGACAGTCCGGCGCCGGCGCATCCGTGGATCGTGATGGAGTTGGTGCGGGGGCGGAGTCTGGCCGATCGGCTCGAATACGGGCCGATGAATCCGGTCGACGTCGCGCGGTTGGGGCAGGGGATCCTGGCCGCGCTGCGGGCCGCGCATGCGGTGGGGGTGCTGCATCGGGATATCAAGCCGGCGAATGTGCTGTTGCGCGAGGACGGTTCGCCGGTGCTCACCGACTTCGGGATTGCGGCGGTGGAGGGGTTGCACGGGCTGACCTCGACCGGGAGCGTGGTGGGGTCGCTGGATTATGTTGCGCCGGAACGGCTCGACAGCCGGGAGGGGCATCCCGCCTCGGATCTGTGGTCGCTCGGGCTATTGCTGTATGTCGCGGTGGAGGGGTATCACCCGCTGCGGCGGGAGACGACGGCCGCCACGCTCGCGGCCGTGGTGCGGGGCGATGTGCCGCCGCCGCGGCAGGCCGGGCCGCTCGCGCCGGTGCTGCGGGCGATGCTCGTCACCGACCCGGATCGGCGGCCGTCCCTCGAGCAGGTGGACGGCATGCTCGCACAGGCGGCCGGAACCGCCGCGCCGTTGCCGCCGCCTGTCGAGTCTGCGCCCTGGCCGGCACCCGGTGCGGCGGTGCTGCAGCCGGCCTCTGCCGAATCCTCGCCGTGGCCATCGCGCGGCGGGTCTGCACCTTGGCCGGCGCCTGCCGCATCCGCGCCGATTTCGTCCGCGTCCGAACCGAGGGGGGTCGTTCGTTCGAGGGCAGGCAAGCGTTGGCTGCCGGTTGGTGTTGCGGCTGTTGTGGTGACGGCGGGGTTGGTGGCCGCAGTGGCGCTGTGGCCGGATCGGTCCGGCTCGCAGGCGAATCCGGGCCTCTCCCCCGATACCAGTCAGGCGCCCGGTGCTCGGCAGCCTGCCGGTGCGGTTGTCACCACGGCGGCTAATCCGGGGAATGCCGCCGATCTGCTCACGCCCGACGGGATTCGGCAGGTGATCGCCGCGTTCGAGAATGCCTCCGGGGTGAAGGAATTCAGCGAGGTGACGTTCTATCCGGAGTATGCCAATGCGGGCATGCCCATCTCGGCGGGGTCGAAGCGGTACGACAGCTATACCTATCGGGATGGGAGCGTCAGTAAGCAGGGGCCGGGTGGGACCTTGTCGGGGAGCGAGACCACGGTGGTGTTGAGTTCGATCGACTGGGGTGTGCTGCCGGGTCTGCTCGAGGCGGCGGATCAGCAGCTCAATGTGCCCGACGCGACCATGCGGTATGTGATCGTCGACCCAGCGTGGACCTTCAATGACGATCGGCCGACCATCATGGTCTATCTGATCGATGCCTATAGCGGCGCGGCGTATCTGGCCGCCGACCTGGACGGCACCGTGGTGAAGGTTTATCCGCGCGAGAGCTGAATCAGGCTGTAATCGAGATCACAATAGCGGCGGGTTAGCCCGCGACTTACCGTCGAGTAGTACGCCAACGGACGTGAGGCGCTCGATGACAGCTGGTCGATCGATGTTCCGGGCCTGGTGGCGAGACCGTGTCGACTACCGCGGCTTGGTCAAGACATTCGAATCCCATTCGGCGCTGAGCAGATTCAAATTCATGCTCGGCGCCGGCGGCATCGCCATGCTCGCGATCGCCCTGCTGGCGATGGTCTCCCAGCACGAGCTGACCGGCCGGGGCGGGGTGGCGCAGGGGCTGCTGGAGGCGGCCGTCGCGGGCATCTGGACCTGCCGGTGGTGGTTCCTGCCGTGGCCGCGCGAGTTCGAATCGCTGATCTGGATCGCGCTGTTCGATCTCGACGCCATTGTCAACAGCGTCGTGGTGCGCGATCCGGTCATCGGCGTGCTGGGCCTGGTGCTGCTCGTGGCGATGGGCGCGTACGTGACGGTCTTCCACGGCCCGCGCGTACTGGCGATCCACATCGGTGCGGCCCTGCTGGGCGGCACGATCCTGGCCGTGCGCATGTTCACCCTCGCCGAGGGCGTCGCCGTGGTCCTGGTCATCTTCGTGGTCATCGGAGTCATGCTGCCGTTCATGCAGTTCAGCCACTGGCTGCTGCGCATGGACGCCCTCACCGACCCGCTCACGCACCTGTTGAACCGCCGCGGCCTGGACTCCTACCTGTTCGCCCACATCGACCGCTGCCATCACCGCACCGCCTACGTGGCGACCCTCGACCTGGACCGCTTCAAGGCGGTCAACGACACCTTCGGCCATCCCTTCGGCGACGAGGTCCTGGTCCGCACCGCCGACCGCCTCCGCACCACCGCCGCACCCAGAACCCTCATCGCCCGCACCGGCGGCGAGGAATTCGTCGTCGTCGGCTATCTGCGCGAACCCGCCGCCACCGTCGGCGAACAACTCCGCCGCGCCGTCGAGACCATGCCCGGCCTGCCCACCCCGATCACCGCCAGCGTCGGCGTGGCGGTCTTCGACGCCTCCCACCCCGGCGCGCACTACACCGAAGCCACCCACCGCCATCTCATGCGCGCCTCCGACTCGGCGATGTACCGGGCGAAACACCGAGGCGGCAATACGGTGGTCATCGCCCCGCCCCCTGTGGTCATGGCTCCGCCCCGCCGGCGGCGTGCCGAATCCGATTCACCAGCTCCATGATTCCGACCGGGCACCCCGTATCCACGACGACCACGGGACAGACCCCGAGCGGCGCACCCCAGACGGCCCACCGCTCCCAATCCTCGGCCAGCCGCCGGCCATCGGCGTGAATCGCTGCCCGGCGGCGTCGCGCGTACCGGGTCCTGGCCACCTCGGCGGGCAGGTCGCACCACACCTCCACCACCCGCTCCGCCCCCGAAGCGGCAATACCCGCCTTCGCGAATTCCAGATCCCGCGGCTTGAACCACCACGAATCGACGATCACCGGCTCGGCGATCTCCCGCGCCAGCGTCCAGATGATGTCCATGGCCCGGCCACCCAGCGCCGCCGCATCGACCCGCTCATCGGCCCACCCCGCCAGAGTCTCCTTCACGTCGTCCTTCGACAGCAGGCAGCCCCCCAGCACCATCGCCAATGATCTCCCCAGCGTCGTCTTCCCCGACCCCGGCAATCCATTGACCAGCACCAAGAGCTGCCCCATCGCACCATCATCACCCCACCGGCGATCTCGGCGAGCGGGTTATGGCGCAGGTGAATCGGGCGTCAGTTGACCCAGGGCGGGTTGACGATGGTGCCGTCGGCGAGTTCGCCGGTGAAGCCGACCGAGGTGGTGACCAGGACGGTGGCGGGCTGGTCGCTGGGGTTGCTCAGGCCGATGGCGGAGCCGGCCAGGGCCACGGCGGCGTCGCCGGGCGACAGGGTGGACCGGTCGCCGTCGATGGTGATGACGGCCGAGCCGTGCAGCAGGACGAAGACCTCCTCGCGGTGGATGGTGTGGGGGACGCCCTCGGTGCCGGGGGCCACCTCGACGCGCCAGGTGCAGAGTTCCCGGCTGCCGAGGGACGGGCGGATGAGGGAGGTGAAGCGGGCGTTGTGCAGGTCGAAGGATTGGGCTTCGGCGGAGCGGGTCACGGGCATGTTCAGATCCTTTGGTCAAGTAGCTTGTCCATATAGTCAAGCTTGTTGACTTTCTTGTCAAGTGCCAAGATTTGGGCATGACCGGTTTCGCTGGGGATCTGCCACTGCTGTTGCTCGCGGCCGCGGCGGAGGTCACCGATGCCATTCACCACGGGGTGGCGGCGGCGGGGTTCACCGATGTGCGGCCGGCGCACGGGTTCGCGTTCGTGCGGATGGCGCCGGATGGGGCCACCGTGGGTGAGATCGCCGAGCATCTGGGGGTGACCAAGCAGGCGGCCAGTCAGTTGGTCGAGGAGCTCGTGAAAAAGGGCTATGCGGAAAGGAATCCGCATCCGCACGATGCGCGGGCGCGATTGATCACGCTGACCGAGCGGGGATGGGCTTGTACGCGGGCGGCGGATGCGGCTATCGCGCAGTTCACCGACCGGTGGGCGCGGACGCTCGGACCGGACGCGGTGGCCGACTTGCGCAATATGCTGACGCACGTGGTGACGCCGGGGCGGGTGCGGCCGGCGGCCTGGTGAGCGGGGGCCGGATGAGCGCTGCCCGATCGTGATCAAGCCGTGCGGCGCGCCGCTGCACCGAGCGCGGGGCGGTGACCAGCGATTTTGTTAGCGTCGCGGGGTGGATCCGAATCAGGTTCGGCCGCCGGAGCAGACCGTGTCACCGCGAACCGCGCGGTGGGTGACAGCGCTCTGCGTCCTCGCCTTGATCGGGTCGCTGGCGGGGATCGGATATCTCGGGTTCACCGAGTTGCGACGGGGACATGGGGAACATGGGCGAATCTCCAGCGTCGCGGCCGGAATGAGCTTCGTGCCACCGGCCGGGTGGGAGGCGGTGCCGCAGGACGGGGATGACAATCTCGTCTTCGGGCAGGCCGCACTGCAGCCGACGGGTGCGGATGCGGACGGGATGATCCTGCTGGGGAAGCTCGACGAATCGCTGTTCGCCGCCGCGGAATCCGATAATGGCCGGGCGGCCTGCTTTCTCGCATCCGGGATGGGTGAGTTCTTCTTCCCCGATACCGGCCGCCGGGTGAACAACGAGACCGGGGACGTGCACGGCCGTGCGGTGAGCGGGAGGTCGTGCTTCTACCGCGTCGGGTTCGAGAGTTCGGCCGACGCACAGGCGGAGGTGTACGCGGCCGTGGTGCAGGATGGCGACCAGCGATGGTGGATCACCTGGCTCGGGAATGCCACAGCGCCCGTGGATCGAGCGGCGGCCTTGCGGCTCGCCGAATCCATACGGCCGCTGTAGAACTCAACCGAGCTCGAGGGTGGTGACCCCGAAAACCTTTTCCTGACGGTGTTTTCGAGTCGGACCGGTGTACATCCGAGCGGTTTCGAAGCTCGGGGTCAGGCCCGCTTCCCGCATGAGCCAGACGGCCCGATCATTGGACAGCGGCACATCCACCGCCAGTGTGACGCCGCCGGCCAGCGCCGAAAGCAGGAGGCGCGCATCGGTATCGGAATCGGCGAACAGCGGACCCACCCGCACCCCATCGCGCGCCGGGCGGGAGGTCGCGAAGCCGGTCAGCTCGCCGTCCACGATCCGCACGACCGTGCGATGACCGGATTCGGCGAGCCAGGCCGAGAGGAATTCCGGGCGATCGGCCGGCAGGCACGCGGAGTCGTAGCGGTGCAGGGTCGGAATATCGCCGGGCTCCAACGCGCGGACGGTCGAATCCGGTGGCGGCAGATCCGGTATGCCCGCGAATCGCGCACTGCGGTAGGCGAGTTCGAATCCGCTCCGCCGGTAGTTGTCCTGCTGATCGGGCACCCCGTCGAGCCCGACGACCCGGTGTCCGGCATGTTCGAGACCGGCCTGCCAGGTCACCATGCCGAGCCCCAGCCCGCGCAGATCGGGCCGCACGAGATAGAACCCCAGGAAGGCGTAGTCGCTCCCGTAGTTGACCACCGAGATGGCGGAGACGGGCGCGCCGTCCACATAGCCGAGGAAGAATCCCTCCGGATCCTGGGCGAAGAACGCGGTGGCATCCCGCTCCCCCGGATTCCAGCCCTCCGCGGCAGCCCATTCCTTCACGGTCGCCCATTCCGCGGGCGTGGCCCGGGCGATGACGAGGTCCGCGGGTCCGATTCCGGTGTCCGGCATACGTTCACGGTAGTCGCAACCGGGCCGCAATCGCCGCTACTCGCGCCAAGTCGCCGACCGCGCACCGCCCGGGACGGTGCTGCCGCGTCGGGCCACGCGGCAGCACCTCCCCTCCCCCGGGCTCACCCGGCGATCGACTCGCTGCGCGCGAACGACGATTGGGCGGCCAGCCCGGCGCCGGCCGCCAGGGCCAGGCACAGCGGCGCGTAGACGGCCGCCTCCAATGTCCAGTAGATCTCATCGAACCCGGCCGCCGCGGCCGAGCCGGCACCGGCCACCCCGCGAGCGCCGAGAACTCCGGCCACACCCCATGCGGCCAGCCGCGGCAGCCGGCGGTCGTCGACGGTGGCCGCGCCCACCGCGCCCGCGGCGGCGACGAGCAGCCCGGCGACCACGTAAGTCAGTCCGGCCGAAGGGAGTTCGGAATTGGGACCGACGACGCGCTGGGCGAGGGTGGCGTCGTCGTGGCCGGGCCAGCGCCAGCCCAGGGCCCAGGCGACGTGAATGCCCGCGATACCGGCCAGCGCGGCGGCGCTGGTCCAGCCGGCGAGGCGGGCGGTGCGGGGGTCGGGCCGCCATGCGCGGCGGCGCAGCGCGAGATCGGACCACAGCGTCTTCTTGCGGATTGTCGTCATTGGTATCTCCGGCTGTCTCACCATACGCTACCGTATGGTCGCTGCCCATACGGTAGCGTATGGTTCGTGGCGCTGTCGAGAGAGAACTGGATCCAGGCCGCCCTGCTGGCCATTGCCGAGAACGGGACCAAAGGGGTGGCGGTCGAGCCGCTGGCCACCCGGCTCGGGACCACGAAGGGCAGCTTCTATTGGCATTTCTCCAATCGCGAGGCCCTGCTCACCGCCACCCTCGAGCATTGGGAACGCGAGATGACCGATGCGCTCATCGAGCAGCTCGGCACCCTCGAGGATCCGGTGGAACGACTGCGCAAGCTGCTCGTCGTCGCCATGGACGATGAGGATCCGGTGCGCCCGGTGGACCTGGCGCTGGTCTCCGCGGGCAGCGATCCCGTGGTGCGCCCCTACCTCGATCGCGTGCAGAAGAAGCGACTCACCTTCCTGGAGCGCTGTTTTCGCGATATGAAGCTCACTCCCACCCAATCCCGCCATCGCGCCCGCCTGGCCTACGGCGCCTACCTCGGCTGGTTCGAGCTCACCCGCGCGCAGTCGGACGCCCCGCCCTCCCGCCGTGATCTGACCGGCTATCAGCGCACGGTCATCGACCTGCTGACCCGGCCCGGCCGCTAGGCCCGACCACTGACCCCGGCCGGAGCTGTCGGCCCGCTGCGGTAGGGTCGGGCACCAGAACGAACCACTTTGACCTGCGGGGTTGCGATATGGCCGACTACGCACACTCCGATCACGCGAGCCGCAGCCGTGAGGAGAAGGCCCGACGACTGGCGGCCTACATCTGGGCGCGCGGGATCACCGGCCCGGAGCTGCTGGAGCTGCCCATGCCGCAGCGGCGCAAGCTGGCGCGCGCGGCCGACGCCAATCCGCCGAGCACCGACGAGACCTGGCAGGCGGTGGCGCGGCTGCTGGCCGAGAAGGACGCCTGGGCCGCGCGGCACCCGGACCATCCGGCGGCGCGGCGCGAACATCCCGACGAGAAGATCCTGTGGGTGAAGCCGCCGGTCAAGCCCTGGGAGTAGGGCGAATCGCGGGGCGCCCGGCTCTTGACAGCAAGAAATGAACCGGGGTTCACTGCTTGAGTGTCACCCGATTACGAGAACCACGCCGGGACCCGGCCGGCCGCCTGGCGCGATGACCTGACCGGCGGGGACGACTCGCTGTTCGCCGGCCGCCCCGAGCCGGAGAGCGAATTCACCGGCCGCACACTGACGTACGAGGTGACGGGCCGGATCGCGCGAATCACCTTCAACCGCCCCGAGCAGGGCAATGCCATCACCTCGGATACGCCGGTGGAGCTGGCGGCCGCGGTCGAACGGGCCGATCTGGACCCGCGGGTGCACGTGATCGTGGTCAGCGGGCGCGGCAAGGGCTTCTGCGGCGGCTACGACCTGTCGATCTTCGCCGAGAACGGCTTCGAGCCCACCGCGGGCGCACAATCGGCCGAGGGCACCGTGCTCGATCCCGTGGTCCAGGGCCGCAATCACAATCCTTGGGGCACTTGGGATCCCATGGTCGACTATGCCATGATGTCGCGCTTCAACCGCGGCTTCTCGAGCCTGCTGCACGCCAATAAGCCGACGGTGGCCAAGGTGCACGGCTTCGCCATCGCGGGCGGCACCGATATCGCCCTGTTCGCCGATCAGATCATCTGCGCCGAGGACGCCCGCTTCGGCTATCCGCCCACCCGGACCTGGGGTATTCCCGCAGCCGGCATGTGGGCGCACCGCGTCGGCGATCAGCGCGCCAAACGCCTGCTCTTCACCGGCGACAGCCTCAGCGGCAAGCAGGCCGCCGAATGGGGCCTGGCCATCGACGCCCCGCCCGCCGATGAACTCGACGCGCGCACCGAGGATCTGCTGCACCGCATTTCGCAGGTGCCGATCAACCAGCTCGTCATGGCGAAACTGGCGCTGAACAGCGCGCTGCTCAATCAGGGTGTGGCGACCTCCGGCATGATCAGCACCGTCTTCGACGGCATCTCCCGCCACACCCGCGAGGGCTATGCCTTCCAGATGCGCGCCGCCACAGCCGGTTTCCGCGAGGCGGTGCGCGAACGCGACGAACCCTTCGGCGACTGGAAGCGCGCCCGGTTCGGCAAACCGGCGGAGTGAGTCAGGCGCCCGGCCATCCGGTCGGCGGCCGCGTCGACGGACGTTCCGGATCCGGGCGCTGCCAGCCCTCGAGCGCCGAACGGGCATTGCCGGTGCGATTCCACTCGTCCAGCGCGGACCGCACCCGCCGCTGATCCACGGACCCGCGAAGTCGTTGCCGCGCAGCCGGAATGGGTTCCAATGGCGATCCCGTCCGCACGATGCGCTCCGGCGCGAACGGATAACCGGTGGCCAGCCCGCGCAAGCCGAGCGTGAGCGCCTCACCGAGCAGGCTCACACCGATGGCCAGCTGCATCGGCCGCACGTCCTCGTGTGCGCCGAAGTGCGCGCCCAGGATGCTCACCCCGGCGTTCACCGCGAGCGACACCATCCAGACGGCCAGCGTCCACACCGTGTATCGCTGCCACAGCACGCCGTCACGGGTGAGCAGCCGGATGGTGGTGCCGCGCAGCGCGCCGAATCCGAATCCGATCAGCGATCCCGCGACGATCCACGCGAGGTCCGCGCCGGTCGGCTGCTGCTGTACCAGACCGTGAATTCCGATGGCCAGCAAGACGATCGGCGGGACGGCGGTGTCCCGGGCATTGAGCGGCTCACCGGCGAACCGCTTGACGATCACGTAGATCAGCAGAGCGGTCCCGATGGCGATGATCAGCGGCGTACTCATCGGGCGACCCCCGGCGATGCGTGAAATAGCACGGACATGCCATTTAAAATAGCTTGCACGTGCTATAAAAACAATCGCACCGGGTGCCGACCGGCGCCCCGGCCCGAGTGAGAACGTAGGATCGCTGCCCATGCCCAAGATCGTGGATCCCACCGAACGCCGGAAGGCCGTCGCCGACGCGGTATTCCGGGTCGTGGCCCACGAAGGCGTCGAGAGCGCCTCGCTGCGCCGCGTCGCGGAGGAGGCCGGGCTGGCCATCGGCTCGGTCCGCCACTACTTCGGCAGCCACGCCGAATTGCTGAGTTTCGCACTCGCGGAACTCGATTCCCGGGTGACCGATCGGGTGCTGCGCCATCTCGCCGAGTTCTTCCCGGACAGCGAGGCCGCGGCGCCGCGGGTCCCGGGCAGCCATGCCGAACGCATCCTGCTCGAACTACTCCCCCTCGACGAGCCTCGATTCGAGGAATCGGCGGTGTGGCTGGCGTTCACCACCGCCGCGCGCTCGCGACCGGAGCTCGCCGAACTGGCCGTCCGGCCGCTGACCGGCGTGCGGTCGCTGGTGCACCGGGTCCTGTCGGCCATGGCCGGCGCGGGGGTGCTGCGCGGTGCGACCGGCGACCTCGAACGCGAAACCGACCGGCTGGCAGCACTTTTGGACGGACTCGCCCTGGCGGCGGTGGTCGATCCGGATCGCCGCGACCCGGACGCCATGCGGGCCGTGCTGCGGCTGCATCTCGCGAGCTTGACCGGCGGTGATCAGCCGTCGCGCTGACCTCGACCCGGGCGGGTGTCAGGCCCCGCCGGGCAGGTCCGTCCGCTCGACCTCCGCCACGACCTTCTCCCCCAGCGAGCGCAGCGCCATCGCCTCGCGCTCGGTCATATCGTCGATGAACAATCGCCGCACCAGCAGGACATGATTCGGCGCTGCGGTTTCCAGGGCGAGGCGGCCGGCATCGGTGAGGTGCACCTCCCGGCCGCGGGCGTCGTCGGCGGCCTGGCAGCGGTCGACCAGTCCGCGCGTGGCCATGCGGGTCAGATGCTTGGACAGGCGGCTCTTGTCCCAGCAGATCTCCGCGCCCAACTCCTTGGCGCGCATGGTGCCGCCGGCCGCCGAGAGCGCCACCAGCACTTCGTAGTCGGAGGGTGAGAGTCCGTCCTCGGCCAATCCGGCGGCAATGGCGGCGTCGAGGCGCTGCCGGAGCCGGATGTACGCCTGCCAGGTCGTCTGTTCCTCATCGGTCAGCCAGCGCGTCATGAAATACATCTTAACTACGGTTGGTTGATATGGACACCAATGGCCGAAACGGGACGGCCGCTCCGGCGATATGAATATTCGAGCCGGACGTATGGGACATATTCCGGCAGAACATATTCCAAATCAACATTAGGTCATTTACCAGGATAAATAGCCCATCCGGTTGACAATGCAACGGTCCGCCAGAACAGTAGACGCCGGACCCGGACCGGCCACCGTGCCGAACCTCCGCGCAGCGGTGGCATCCGCGCCGAACCGGGCCGCTACCAACCTATTGCGCCGACATTGAGGAATACATGAACGTTCGCCGGCTTCTCGTCACCGCCAGCGTCGCGGGACTGACGACCCTCGCAGCCCCTTCCGCCATTGCCTTCGCCGATGTTCCCACCGGTTCGTCCGGCACCGGCTCGTCCACCATCGACACCGGTTCCGGCGCCACCGGGTCGGCGAACCTGGCTCAGACCGGTTCGGCCGGTGGGTCGTTCAAGAACTGCGACGAGGCCCGGGCCGCGGGGCGCGCCCCGCTCTTCCGCGGTGAGCCGGGCTACGGCCCGCACCTGGACCCCGATGGCGACGGATTCGCCTGCCCGACCGTCTGATCCAACTCTCGGGACTCTCAGGGGCTTCACCCCCGAACAAAAGCACCCGATGTCCGAGGACATCGGGTGCTTCTTTTTCGCCGCACTCAGCGGCGGAAGATCTTCACCAGCGTCAGCAGGACGATCAGGGCGCCCGCGCCGATCAGGCTGTACTTGATCTTGGGCTCGTTCACCTTCGCGACCAGTGCGTGCTTGGTGTTGTCGGCCAGCCGCTGCGGGTCGGCGCGCACCGCCAGCTCGTCGAGGGTGCTCGCGAGCCGGTTACGCGCGGCCTCGATCTCCCGTTCGATCGCCTCGGTATCTCTCGCCACGTCACACTCCTGTCTGGAAGCCGCCTCGCACGGGCGGCATTGTCGTCTCGAGGTCGCTCGCCGTCATCCACGGGCCGACCTGCACTGGAGTGTATCGCCCACACCCTGTCCGGCCCGTCCACTACGGTGTCGGCATGACCGAGAACCACCGACTCAGTCCCGGCGATACCGCGCCCGCCTTCACTCTCCCCGATGCCGACGGCAAAGAGGTGTCGCTGTCGGATTACCGCGGCCGCAAGGTGATCGTCTACTTCTACCCCGCGGCGAGCACACCGGGCTGCACCAAGCAGGCCTGCGATTTCCGCGACAGCCTGGCCGAACTGAACGGGGCCGGGATCGACGTCATCGGCATCTCCCCCGACAAGCCCGCCAAGCTGGCCAAGTTCCGGGACAACGAGCAGCTCACCTTCGAACTGCTGTCGGATCCGGATAAGGAAGTGCTGCTCGCCTACGGCGCGTTCGGCGAGAAGACCATGTACGGCAAGACCGTCACCGGCGTCATCCGCTCCACATTCCTCATCGACGAGAGCGGCAAGATCGAGGTCGCGCAGTACAACGTGCGCGCCACCGGCCACGTCGCCAAGCTGCGCCGCGAACTGTCGGTCTGACAGCGGCACGACTTCACCGCTGCTACGGCTGAGTCCCGGCCCCGTGCGGGGCCGGGACTCGAATCTCGGCTGTGCCCTGAACGGCCGAGACTCCGACTTCTCCCCGCACGGGCGGGGAGCACTCCGTACCCGCTAAACGCGCGGCAGCATCTCGGCGGCCCACTGCAGCATCATGCGCCAGTGGTTGTCCCACCACTTCGCGAATTCGGGGGTGCCTAACGGCGGGGGCGCGGTCTCGCCCGGGAACAGCCCGGACTCGGTGGGCGACCCCACCGGGTGGGTGGGGGCGGGAATGATCGACTCCGGGTGGTGCGCCGTCTCGCCTTCGGGCTGCGACCGCAGCAGCGGCTTGGACGGCGCCACTTCCGCACTCGGATCCGGGCCCCAATTGAGCGTCGCCGGATCGATGGTCACGATCTCCGGCTCGGCCGCCGGCAACGGCTCCTCCACCGGCGTCTCCGCATCGGTGGGCGCGGGTTCCACGCCCGGCAGACCCTCGACGATGATGTCACCGGCGGAACCGGTGTCCGGCGCCACCGGATCACCGATGGGCTGCTCGGGGGCGGTGGTCGCATTGGCGGAGACCCGGGAGTCGGCGAGCACCGGCTCCGGCACCGTCTTGGAGTTGTTGCTCGCCGCGTACACGCCGCCGGTCACCAGCCCGCCCGCCAGCACGCTCGCGGCGGCGAACAGGGCGGCGGTGCCGCGGGCCCGGCGAATTCGCTCGGCGGCCTCGCCGGCGAACTCGGTTTCGGGCAGGGCGGTGAGCGCCGCGCCGATGGCCGGTGCGCTGGCGGCGACCGAGCACGGGATGACGGGCGCGCCGAAGCCGGCCTCGAGGGCCGCGACCACGGCGGGTTCGCTTGCGGCCGAACCGATCAGCACCACCGCGTCCGGCCTCACCCCGGCGGCGTCGAACTGATCCCAGGCGGCGGTGACGGCGGCGCGCATGGCCTCATCGGTGGTGGCGCCGCCGGTGAGCGTAACCGCGGCCAGCACCCGCGCCCGGTCGGGATCGATGAGCGAGAACGCCTGGAAGCCGGGCACCACCTCGCAGATGGCCAGATCCTCGAACTCGTCCACCCACGTCATGGCCCGCGCCACCGACAGGTGCGCGGACTTGGCGGACACCAGCGAGGCATCGTGCCACGGCCCGGCCGCCAGCCGCGTGACAATGGCCCGGCGCTCGGCGGCATCGCGATACGCGACGGCCGCGCCGACGATCTCGCGTTCGGGACCCATCTTGTCGGCGATGCCCTCCAGCGCGGCCTCGACCGCCGCCGCCAGATCGGCCTTGGTGTCACCGGTGACCTTCTCGACGCGTTCCAGCACCACGCGCTCGGGCAGCTTGTCGCCCTCGTCGGCCAGGGCCACGGCGCGCACGGTGCCACGCTCGGTGGCGACACCGATGGTCACCGCGGATCGAACAACAGCAGAAGCAACCACAGATCAGCCTTCCAACGTCGTCGCGTACAGTCGTCGCGCTCGATGAGATAAAGCCCCCTGGGACGTGCGGCCAGGAAGCAGCTGCGATGGAAGTTCGTCACCGCGACCGGCGCGGATGGGTACGAAAACACCCAGATAGACGGACACACGAAGTACCGCAGCGTGTCATCCGCGTGTCGCTACCTCTAGGCTGTTGAACGTGGAAGCGCGCACGGGAGCCAGGTCGACCAGACGACCGGACCCTGCGTTGGAGCTGCAGGACGATCCGCAAGAACTCATGCCCCGTCGCCGCCCGACGCAGGAACGGAGCAAGAGGAAGTTCGACGCCCTGTTGCACGCGTCCCGAGAACTGCTGGTGGAGGTCGGTTTCGAATCCTTCACCTGTGAAGAGGTCGCCTCCCGTGCGGAAGTCCCGATCGGCACGCTGTACCAGTTCTTCGCCAACAAGTACGTCATCGTCTGCGAGCTGAATCGCCAAGACCTGGTTGCGGTTTCCCAGGAGCTCTCCGAGTTCCACGGCGAGATACCGTCCATGGACTGGCTGCGGCACATGAACGCGCTCGTCGACCATCTGGCCGATCTGTGGATGACCGACCCGTCCCGGCGCGAGGTGTGGCTGGCCATGCAGTCCACGCCGTCCACCCGGGCCACCGGCGCCATCCACGAAAAGGAGTTCGCCGAAGCGGTTTCGCAGATGCTGCGCCCGCTCATGCCGCGCACGCCCCGCGGCCGGCGCTCGATGATGGCGCAGGTGCTGGTGCACGTCGTCTATTCCATGCTGAATTTCTCCGTGCAGGACGGCCTCAGCCACGAGGACGCGGTGGCGGAGCTCAAGCGGCTGATGGTCGCGTATCTGCTGATCGCCGAGAAGGAATCCCGCTCCGGCGGTCAGCGCACGACCTTCGAACCCGACGCGAACTGAGCCCGGCGCGCACCGAGCTCAGCCCTGGATCAGGTCGGCTAGTTCACCGGGATCCTCCAGCACCACCATGGCGGCCGCGGTATCGCCATCGTGGGTGAGCGACAGGTGAACTCGCACCCGGGGCAGGAATTCCGCTGCCAGCCCGTGCAATTTGATGCTGGGCCGGCCCCAGGCGTCGTTGACGACCTCGATCAGCGGGTACGGATTGTCGCCCACCTGCGGGCTGCGCGCGAAGCGCGAGGAAGCCCACGCCTTGATGACCGCTTCCTTGGCGGCCCAGCGGGCGGCGTAGCTGCGCGCCGGATCGGTGCCCTTGCTCTGGCAGTAGCGCCGCTCTCCGGCGGTGAAGCTCTCCCGGATCATGGTGGTGCCGGTGCGTTCCAGTTGTTCGGCGAATTCGGAGATGGACACCAGATCCAAGCCGATACCAAGGATCGTCACTGTGCGGGTTCCTCCAACTCTCGGGACTCTCGGGCGCTCTCTCGGGACTCTTGGGAGCTGGGCACGAAGGTACCAGCGGAGCCTACGGTTCCGTAGGCTCCGCTGGTACCGGGTTCGGTTGTGCCAGCCGGCTCTACTGGCAGGCCGGTCCCTTCGGGACGGCGACGTACACGCCGTCGTTCAGGCGGGCCTGCGGCGAGAGCAGGGTGTCGGCTTCGAGCTGACGCACCTGCTTGGCCGGGGTGCCGTCGCCGCCGAGGCGGCGGTCGGCGGGGCGCTCGTACATCGGGGCGCCGCCGCACATGGCCTCGGCGAGGCGCTGGCGGCCATGGAGCTGACGCTCCTCGGCGCGGCGCTGGTACTCCTCGCGCTTGCCCGGCTCGATGGCCGCGATGAAGGCCTGCGGGTGGACCACCGCGAGCAGGCCCGACACATGGCCGAAGCCGAGCGAGGTGACCAGACCGGCCTTGAGCGGGAAGCGATCTCCCAGTTCCAGGGCTTCGCGCACCCACACCAGGTGCGGGTAGGCCCGCATCTTGTCGTCCACGCAGTCGAGGCTGCGGTTGGGCGGGATGACGCCCTGCTCGAGCACCTGGCACAGGCCGATGAGCTGGAAGGCCGCCGCGCCGCCCTTGGCGTGACCGGTGAGGGTCTTCTGCGAGATGACGAACAGCGGAGCGCCTTCCGAGCGTCCGATGGCGGTGGCGAGGCGCTCGTGCAGCTCGGACTCATTGGGATCGTTTGCCGCGGTGGAGGTGTCGTGCTTGGAGACGACCGACACCTCGTCGGGGCTCACGCCCAGCTTGCGAAGCTCCTTGGCCAGCTGCGACTCCGGGCCGCCGCGACCGGCGCCCAGCGCACCCAGGCCGGGGGCCGGGATGGAGGTGTGCACGCCGTCGGCGAAGGACTGGGCGAAGGCGACCACGCCGAGCACCGGCAGGCCCATCTCCAGGGCCACGCTGCCGCGGGCGAGCAGAATCGTGCCGCCGCCCTGGGATTCGACGAAGCCGCCGCGGCGGCGATCGTTGGCCCGGGAGAAGTAGCGGTCGCTGATGCCCTTGGCGGACATGGCGGCCGAGTCGGCGGTGGCGGACATGTCGCCGAAGCCCACGATGCCCTCGATGCCGAGATCGTCGTAGCCGCCGGCCACCACCAGATCGGCCTTGCCGAGCCGGATCTTGTCCACGCCCTCCTCGACGGAGACCGCCGCGGTGGCGCAGGCCGCCACCGGGTGGATCATGCCGCCGTAGGAGCCGACGTAGCTCTGCACCACATGCGCCAGAGCGACGTTCGGCAGCGCCTCCTGCAGGATGTCGTTGGCGCGCGGCTCACCGAGCAGGTTGTCGATGTAGAGCGAGCGCATGGAGGACATGCCGCCCATGCCGGTGCCCTGGGTGTTGGCGACCAGCGCCGGGTGCACCCACTGCATGAGCTCGGCGGGGCTGAAGCCGGAGCCGAGGAACGCGTCCACGGTGCAGACGATGTTCCACAGCGCCACGCGGTCGATGGAATTCGCCATATCGGCGGAGATGCCCCACTTGGTGGGATCCCAGCCGGTGGGGATCTGACCGCCGACGGTGCGCGACAGCTTGGCCTTGCGCGGCACCCGAATCTCGGTGCCTGCCTTGCGCGTCACCTGCCAGTCGCCGGAATCGGCGACCGGCGTGATGACCGTCTGCTCCGGATTGGCGGCGAAGAAGGCGCGCGCCTCGGCCTCGCTGTTGACCACGAAGGACAGGTCCTTGTCGAGGAACACCGAGGTGAGCAGCGGCGCGGTGTTGTCGAGCATGGCGCCGTCGTCGCCGTAGCGGCGCACGCCGCAGCGTTCCACCACGGTGTCGTGGTAGCGGTCGGCGAGCTCGGATTCGTCGACGTAGTCCCCGGTTTCGGCGTCGTACCAGCCCGGCTTGGGATCGTTCTCCCAGGTGACCAGGCCGGTGGTCCACGCCAGCTCCAGTACGCCCGCGGCGGAGAGCCGGTCGGAGACCTCCATCTCGAAGCGGGTGCGCGCGGAGCCGTAGGGGCCGAGTTCGCCCGCGCCGACGATGACGACCATATCGTCGAGATCGGCTGTCACCGAACCCCATTCGGGAACCGGCAGGGCGGAGGTCAGGGTCGGCGGAGCGGGCAGGGCGGCGATGGTGGCGCCGTCGATGCCCTGGTCGCCCTCGGCGTCGGCGCCCTCGGCCGCGGCGTGCGCGTCCTTGGCGAGCGCGGACAGGTCCAGCTTGGCGCGGGCCAGGCCGCCGGTGAGATCGATCTGCTGCGGTCCGGTGGCGGTGACGATGCGGGCCCGCATGGTGCACCACTTGAGCAGCTCGTCGGCCATTTCCTGGGTGGACCAGGTGTGCACGCCGGCCTTCTCCACGGCCTCGACCAGCGGATCGTTGTGGCCCATGAGCCCGGTGCCGCGCACCCAGCCGATGAGCGCGTGCACCAGGGTGACCCGCTCGGCCCAGGACTTCTCGGCCCGCCACTTGGCGACCACGGCGTCGAGGGCGGCCTTGGACTCGCCGTAGGCGCCGTCACCGCCGAACAGGCCGCGGTTGGGCGAACCCGGCAGCACCACATGCAGTTTGGCGTCCACATCGTGATCGGCGCCCAGCTTGGACAGGCCGCCGATCAGCCGCTCGACCGACCACAGCAGGACCCGCATCTCCATTTCGGCGCGGGCGCCGGCATCGGCCAGATCGCCGGCCACGCGCGGGGCGGCGAACGGCATGAGCAGCGTCGGGGTCATCGCCTCCTTGACGAGAACCTTTGCGCCACCGGCATTGTCGACCTGCTCATTGCCGACCCAGTCGATGAGGGCGTCGATATCGCTGTAGGAGGCCATATTCGCGGGCACCACCCACAGCGCGGCGCCGTGGCGGGCGTTGTCGCGGTACAGCTTCTTGTAGAAGCCGAGTCGGCTGTCGTCCAGCTTGGAGGTGGTGACGATGACCGTGGCGCCGCCCGCCAGCAGGCGTCCGGTCGCAGCGGCCGCGATGGAACCCTTGCTCGCACCGGTGATCACGGCGATATCGGAGGACCAGGCGCCGGGCTCCGCGGCGCCCAGCGCGGCCTCGGCGATCCGGCCGTACACGCCGGCCAGCACCGAGCGGGCCTCGCTCTTGGCGCGCTCGCGCCACCAGTTGGCCTGCGCGGCAACGGCTTCGCCGGCGCCGATGTATCCGTCGACCGGGAACTCCGCCAGCTCGGCGTCATCGCCCAGCCACAGTCGCGCCAGATCCTCACGGGCGCTGGCCCACCGGTCGTCGATGAGCACGGCCTTCTTGGCGTCGAAGGCGGGCGCGACCAGCCGCGGCCAGTCGGTGCCCAGTTCCGCGGACACCAGATCGACGAGGGTGTCGTCGGTGGCCTCCGGGGCGGACGCCTGCTCGGTCAGGCCGAGCTGCTCGAGAATGACGCGGGCGGTGGTGGCGAGCACGCCGCTCTCACCGGTGATCTGCTCGGTGAACTCGCCCAGCGCGGCGGCGTCGACGGTGGCTCCGCCGCCGCCACCGGCGGACGGCATGGAGACCGCGACTCCGCGGCGCGCGGCCACGGCCTGCACGGCCGCGTCGATGGCGGCGTCCACGGCGGCGCCGTCGTTCAGGCCGCCGGAGACCAGGCCGCCCAGCTCGCCGCCGCGCACGCTGGCGCCCTCGCGGGTGCCGAGCGAGACCTCGGCGGTGACGTGGCTGGCCCAGCCGTCGCCCAGGCCCCAGGTCTTCTTGACCCGGTCGGCAATGGCGACGGGCCGCTTGCCGGACGGGCCGAACACCTTGCGCAGGTGGTCGCCGATGGCGTCGGAGAGCACCGAGCCGAACGGCTTGTAGGTGCGGGCCAGGCGTTCCACGGTGGCGGAGAGCGCGCCCATATCGGCGTCGGCCGCACCGTCGATGGCGCCCAGGGACAGTTCCGCGCCGAGGTCGACCAGCAACTGGTTGCGCCGCGAGGAGACGCCGTCGCACAGGCCCTCGATGGTGTCCACCGGGCCGATCTGGTCCAGGCGCAGCTTGGTCCACAGCGCGATGAGCACGCGGGTGGCGTCGGCGGCGGAGAACGCGATGTCGTCCGGACGCGGGCCGCCGGCGGGCGCGGCCGGAGCGGCGGCGGGCGCGGCGGCAGCGGCCGGAGCGGCGGCGGCAGCTGCGTCCTTCGATGTCTCAGTGGCCGGGGCTTCCTCCACGTCCTCGACCGGAGCCGGATCGGTGTCGGTCGAGTACACGATGCCGGCTTCGCGCTCGATATTGAGCACCTCCACCGTGGCATCGGCGAATTGCGGCAGCTTCAGCGTGTTGGATGCCAGGTTGGCCACGGTCGGCGTTGCGGCCAAACCGATTTCGACGAACCGCTCGACGCCGACGCCACCGTGCTCCACATCGGTGAACAGCAGGTCCTGGGTCTCGATCCAGCGCACCGGGCTGGCGAACTGCCAGGCCAGCAGCTCCACCAGGACCACGCGGCACAGCTCGGTGGGCTTGGCGGACCACTCGTCGAAGTTGGCGAGCACCTCCGCGAGCGGTTCGGACGGCACCAGTTCCGCGATCTCGGTGATGAAGTCGCGCTCGAGCGAGAACGGCCGCGGCACCAGGTTCGGAATGTAGCGTCCGGCAAGGATTTCCGGATGCAGGTCGGACGGCAGCAGTTCCTGCAGTTTGGCGCGGAACTCCGGCACGCCGGCCCGCAGCACCGTGGAGTGGAACGGCACGTCGATGCCCGGGATGAGCACGAAGGCGCGCTTGCCGCCGAATTCGGCACGGCGCCGCTCGATTTCCTCCTCGAGCGCCTCCAGGCCCTTCACGGTGCCCGCGATGGCGTACTGCGCGCCGCGCAGGTTGAGGTTCACCACCTCCAGGAACTCGCCGACGCGCTCGCCGACGCCGGTGACGAAGTCGATCACGTCGTCATCGGCCACGCCGATCTGCGAGGGCCGGATGGCGGCCATTCGATAGTTGCTGCGGCCCTGGGCATCCCGGGGCACCAGCTCGTGCATGGCGGAACCGCGCTGGAACACCACCTCGAGCGCGGCGGCCATGGGCAGCACGCCGGCCACGGCGGAGAGCGCGTTGTACTCGCCGACCGAATGCCCGGCCAGCATGGCGCCCTCGATGAACGCGCCCGC
Source organism: Nocardia sp. IFM 10818 (assembly GCF_054655275.1). Classification (NCBI taxonomy): domain Bacteria; kingdom Bacillati; phylum Actinomycetota; class Actinomycetes; order Mycobacteriales; family Nocardiaceae; genus Nocardia; species Nocardia sp. IFM 10818. Next base: position 1,916,030 of record NZ_BAAHJH010000001.1, on the reverse strand, counting down.
CTCCCGCAGCTCCGCGACCTGCGCGACGCCGAGGGTGGCCATGGCGACCTGGGTGAACTGGGTCAGGTGCAGCACGCCCTGCGGGTGCCGGTATTCGACGCCGCGGGCCTTGAGGTAGGTCGGGTTGTCGCGCACCACAGCCAGAATCGAGAAGCCGAGCGCCTCGCGGGTGTGCTTGTCGGCGCGGTCCCAGACCTCCTTGGCGGCCTTGGAGCGGGTGCGGGCGTCCAGGCCCATCCCCTTGGTCTGAATGCCCTGGCCGGGGAAGGCGTAGACGGTCTTGGGCGGCGCGATGCGGCCGGTGGCCGTCATGACCAGATCGCCGTCGATGCGGCAGGAGACCTCGACGATCTCGCTGCCCTGGTCCACGGCCACCCGCTCGACGCGCACATCGATCTGCGCGCCGAGGCGGACCATGCCGAGGAAGCGGCTGGTCCACGCGGTCAGGGTGCGCGGCGGCACCTTGTCGGCCAGATCGATCGCCGAGACCGCGTGCTGGGCGGCGGCCGACAGCCACATGCCGTGCACGATCGGGCTGCCCAGGCCGGCCAGCTTGGCGGCGGAATCGGAGGTGTGGATGGGGTTGTGGTCGCCGGAGACCTGCGCGAAGGCGGCCATGGCGCGCGGCGCGGTGATGGTGACATCGCGGCGCCGGCGGCGCGGGGTGTCGGAAGCCTTGTCCGACAGGCTGCCCGCGGCGCGCGGCGGATCGGTGAGCTCGCCGGAGCCGGTGCGGCCGCGGATGGCGAAGCGCTCGGTGAGGGTGGCGATGGTCGGCATGGACATGCCGGTCTCCGGCTTGTCCAGCATGCCGGTGATCTTCACCCGCACCTCGACGACGCGGCCCAGATCGGTGTCGAGGGTCTCCCCGGCCTCGGCGCGGACGGCGAGAACGCTTGCGCCGTCGGGGAGTTGGCCGACGAGCGCGATCTGGTGGTCCAGGTGGACCAGGTCCAGCATGCCCTCGATGACGCTCGCGCCGGAGTCGGTGCGGGTCGCGCCGAGCACCGCGAACACGGCGGGCCAGCAGGCGCCGACCAGCACGTCGGGGACGGTGCGGCCGATGGTGCTGAGGGTCTCCGGGAGTCCGGAGCCGGTGACGCCGGCGTGATCGGCGATGAGGTCCGGGGTCCAGGCCAGGTTGATGTGGGCGACCTTGGCGCCGTCGACGGTCTTGACCTCCGGCAGCGACTGCCCGGCGGCGACGGCCAGCAGGGCCGACATGGCGGCCTCGGCATCGTCCTCGGTGATGACCGGGGCGCCGCCGTTGTAGACGCTGACCGGAACGGTGATGCGGATGCGCACCGCATCCTTGCCGAGCAGCGGCACCGTCAATGCCACATAGGCGTGGTCGGTTTCGGGCCCCTCCGTGGCGCTCAGGGTGGCGCCCGTGGGCGGGTGGATCGCGCCCTTGCCGTTCACGGTCCACTCGGCGAGGTCGCCCAGGCGGTGGATCGGGTTGACCGTGGTGCGGCCGGCCCACTGCACATCGGGGGCGGCGAGCACGGTGTCGATGGCGCCGGAGGTGACCTCGGCGCGACGGCGGCCGTCGACGGCGGCCGGGACGACGCCCGCGCGCACCAGCGAGTAGGCGGTGTCCTGTTCGAAGCGGTCGAGGAGTTCGCCGACCGGCTCGTCCACCCGGGTGATGCCCGCGACGGCCACCGTGCCCGGAATGACGCAGACCTGATCGGCCGAGTAGCGCGGATCATGGGCCTGCCACAGCGAATCCGAGCGCCACCAACGGCGCACGTCGCCGTCCACGACGGGCACGAAGTTGACCGGTTTGCCGGGGGTCTTGCACAGCGCGACGAAGAACGGGACGTCGGCCGGGTGCAGCACGGTGTGGTCGGCGGCCGGGTAGGCCTCCTTCAGCGTGCACAGCGCGCGCACCGGCTCCTCGAACTCGGCGTCGTCCGCGAACAGGGTCGCGATCTCGCCGCGGTCGGCCGGATTGAGGCGGGATTCGGTGCGGCGCATCATCTCCGCGAACCGGTCGCGCCAGGTGATGTCCAGCCACACCGAGCGGGTGGCCTCGGCGATGGCGTCGCCGAAGTCGGCGCCGCAGTCGAAGTCCTTGCGGCGGTCCAGGCCGACGGCGAGTTCGACGTAGCGCTCCAGCCATTCGGTGTAGGTCATGGCGGCGACGTCGCCGAAGTACGGCTTGGCGGTGCGGTCGAGCGCCTCGATGATCTCCGCGCGGCGCGCGGCCACGGCCTCGGCGTCGCCGGCGACCTCGTCGAGCAGCCGGCCGGTCCGCGAGGCGGCATTGTCGATCTCGTGGATGTCGGCGCCCAATTGGCTGCGGCCGGAAGCCATTCCGCCGGTGGCGGTGCCCGCGGCGACCCAGTCGGGGGTGCCGGGGGTGTCCACCAGCAGCTGCTTGACCTCGGGCGCGGTGGTGGCCTCCAGGGTGGCCATGGCGGCGGTGCCGACCAGCACGCCGTCGAGCGGCATGGCCGGGTAGCCGTGCCGCTGCGACCAAGCGCCGGTGAGGTATTCGGTGGCGCGCTCGGGGGTGCCGATGCCGCCGCCGACGCAGACGATCACATTGTCGCGGCCGCGCAGTTCGGCGTAGGTCTCGAGCAGCAGGTCGTCGAGGTCCTCCCAGGAGTGGTGGCCACCGGCCTTACCGCCCTCGACGTGCATGATGACCGGGTAGTCCGGTGCCGCGTCGGCAATGCGCAGCACGGCGCGGATCTGCGCCACGGTGCCGGGCTTGAAGGCGACGTGGGTGATGCCGATCTCGGTCAGTTCCTCGATGAGGGCGACGGCCTCCTCGAGTTCCGGGATGCCGGCGGTGACGATGACGCCGTCGAACGGGGCGCCGGCGGTGCGGGACTTCTGCACCAGGCGCTTGCCGCCCAGCTGCAGCTTCCACAGGTAGGGGTCGAGGAACAGCGAGTTGAACTGCACGGCGCGACCCGGCTGCAGCAGCTGCTTGAGCTCCTCCACCCGGTCGGCGAAGATCTGCTCGGTGACCTGACCGCCGCCGGCCAGCTCGGCCCAGTGCCCGGCATTGGCCGCGGCCGCAACGATTTTCGCGTCGACGGTGGTGGGGGTCATGCCCGCCAGCAGGATGGGCGAGCGGCCGGTGAGGCGGGTGAAGGCGGTCTCGACCACGATGCGGCCATTGGGCAGGCGCACCGGCTTGGGCGCGAAAGAGGCCCAGGCGGGGGCGATCTCGGGCGCGGCGCCGGGGGTGAACAGGCTGCGCTGGCCCGCGCGGGTGGAGGCGGCCAGGACGCCGACGCCGGTGCCCTTCAGCGAGCCGGAGGTGAGGCGGGACAGCAGATCTCCGGGACCGAGGTCCAGAATCCACTGCGCGCCTTCGGCAACGGTGTCGTCGACGGTGGCCACCCAGTCGATGGGGTCGACGAGGACTTCCTGGGCCAGCGATCCGGCCAGCTCGGCGTCGATGCCGCACTGCCCGGCCCAGCCGCGCACCAGCTCGACGGTGTCGGCCAGCGCCGGGTGGTGGAAGGCCACCTCGACCGGGATGTCCTCGAACACCGGCGCGAAGATCGAGCCGCCGCGCTTCTTGGCCTCGCGCTCGCGCGCCTGCTCGTCGTGGATCTCGGCGCAGCGCCGCCGCACCCGGTCCAGTTGCGCCACCGGGCCCGAGAGCACCGCGCGGCGACGGCCGTTGCGAATGGAGAGCACCGCGGCCTTGTCCGGGGCCACATCGGCGGACAGCTGCTCGACAACCGCCCGCAACTGCTCGGGATCGACATGGGAGACCGCCACCATGGGCGAGCGCTCCCCCACCGGCATGAGCCCGCGCCGGCGCGCGACCAGACCGGCCGCGGCGCCCACGAGCTGGGCGATGGCCAGCAGTTCGGCATCGCGCTGCCCGTGCGCCTGCGCGGCGGTGGCGGCGATGCGGCCCTGCGAGTGACCGATGACGGCGACCGGAGGCTGCGCCACGATGTCGAGGCCCTGCAAACGCAGGGCACGCAGTGCGGCGACCTGGGTCAGGAACACACCCGGCATGGAGACCGCGGCGGAACGCAACACCTGCGCTGTGGGCGCCGCCGACACCTCCCCCTGCTCGGGATCGGCCAGTTCTTCCTCCAGCATCCAGGCGATGGGGTCGAAGCCGACCGGTCGCACCACGAGTAGCTGTGCCGCAATGGGTTCCAGCAGTTGCGCGGCTTCGTTGACGAGTGCCGTCAGCTCGGGTTCGAGCGCGGAATCCCGCCCGATCTCCTCGAGCTCGGACAGCCACCGGGCCCCCTGCCCCCCGAACGCCAACGCGTACGGCGCGCCTCCCAGCAACCGATCCAGCAGCGACGACCTGACTCCTTGTTCCCGGTTCTTTCCAGCCGTCTCGGCCTTGGCTCCGGTCCCGGTGCTCTCGTTGATCGTCAAGACTTCGACTTCCTTCTCCTGGCGTCCCCATCCCCACAGGACTGGGCCGCGCTCACGGTGCGCAGGTGTTCCTCCGGCCAACTGGCCCTGGTAGATGGCGAGGATTCCACAAAATCATGAGGATCTCCTCATGTTTGGCGTCGCCTAGCACCGCTACTACCGGGTATTCCGAGACGCTCGTACCAGAAGAATCAGAAACATGACCCTCCCTCATGTTTGAAGCCGCTGGTGAGGCCGGTTACACCCATGAAGGAAATGTGAGGCCCCCTCACGTTGCCCGTTACCAAATCGTTATAACCCCAGGTAGGGTTACCGACCAGTACGCCACACCTCCCCGGTGCTTCGTGATCCCCGTTCGGCCCGGTAAAGTTTGGACGGTCGTACCATCAGCGCGAGTGGCGAAATTGGCAGACGCGCCAGATTTAGGTTCTGGTGTCCACGGACGTGGGGGTTCAAGTCCCCCCTCGCGCACAACGTTTCACATCCCGGCGGCCAATGCCGCCGAGCACCGGATTTGTCCGGTTCCCCTGGCGACCGTCCGCCGGAATCACATCGTCGTAACTATCCAGCAAACGCCACAGTGCATTCGCGCACCGGGCGTGCGCAGTGCGCTGCGCTCACCCGGCGTGGCGGCCGTAAGTCGTCGCGTACCGCCACCAACAGCCGGCTCGGAAACCCGCGGCGGCGATCGGGAGGATGCTCAGGAACCAGAGTCCGATGCTCACGATTCACCCCGGGTCAGTCGAGCTCGAAGCCGTCGACAAGGACAGTGAAAATCGCCGTGTCCCACGAGGTTGCGTCGGCGCCTGTGAGGATCGCATCCAATAGTGGTGCGTAGACCAGACTTCCGGGATCGTAGTGCCCGGTTGCCCGGGCGCTGGCCATGACGGCCTGGATGAGAGTCGCAACCGCCTCTGGGCGGCGGACGGCAATCGTGCTCCCGGTGGCCTCGAGCCGCCTCAGCAGGGACTCGGCAGCCTCGATTACGTCGGTGAGAACGCGGATTTCGAGATCGCGCGCGGGATCCGTCGTGGACATGGAAGAAGCACACCGCGGCTGGTCACGCACTGCAACGTTGCACAGAGAGATTTCCAAAGTAGTTTTGCAAAGTTGCAGTTTCGCTGTCCGGCGGGGTGCAGAATGACCGGTGGGTGCCGACGTTCTGCGACTTGCCTCGAAAGGCCCTGGCAGATGAATGACTGTCAGCCACAAGGTTCCACAGTGCCGCGGCGACTGCTCGCCAAACTGCTGCGCCGCCTGCGTGAAGACGCCGGCGTCAGCGCTGAGGAAGCATTCCGGGCGATCTCGGTCAGCAAGCACACGCTGTGGCGGATGGAAACCGGCCAGCCGACGAAGCTGGCACCACACACGATCCGTGTTCTATGCGAGCTCTACCGCGCCTCCGAAGAAGACACGCGAGTTGCACGGGTGTTGTGCGAGGAAGCACGGAACAAGGGTTGGTGGCTGGCATTCGGTGATGCCATGCCCGAAGGGTTCGGGATGTATGTCGGCCTGGAGGAAGCCGCCGACCGGTTGTCGACCTATCAGAACTCCATGCTGACGGGACTCATCCAGACCGCCGAGTACCGCCGGGAGCTGATCTGGACGGAATCGCCCCACCTCGCACCCTCGGAAGTGGAACGGCGCGTGGAACTTTCCGTCAAGCGCCAGGCCCGACTGACCTCGGGCAAGAGCGCTGTCACGCTCTCGGTGCTACTCGACGAAGCAGTCCTGCACCGGCCCGTCGGCGGCCCCCGAGTTATGGGCGATCAATTGCGCCATCTCGTCGATGTCGCCGCACTCCCCAATGTCACCATCCGAGTGATCCCATGGTCGGCCGGAACCTATCTCGGGCCGGTGGCCGGTTCATTCGTGCTGCTCGAGTTCCCTCTTCACCCGGTGGCACGGCTCACCGTGCCACCGGTCGTCTACGTCGAAGGGTTCGCTGGAGATCTGTACCTAGAGAAGGATTCCGACATCGAGCGGTACCGTGGGGCGTACACAGCCATCGAGCGAATGGCATTGGATGAGAGCGAATCTCGCATTCTCCTCCAGCGAAGAGCAAAGGAGTTGTCCCGATGACGTTCCACCCATCGGGCGTCCGCTGGTTCAAGAGCAGCTACAGCGGCAGCAAGGAAGCCTGCGTCGAAATCGCCTTCCTCGCAAACGGAAACGTCGGCGTCCGCGACTCGAAGAACCCGAGGGGACCAGCCTTGATCTTCGCGCCAGGCGAGTGGGATGTCTTCACCGCCAGTGTCGCCGAGATGTCTGACAGATGCGCGCGATGACGGTGAGGAGCTGGCCCAGCCCGGCCTGGATCGGACGCTGAGCTCTCAAGCGATCTCCGCCGGAGCACCGTCCAACGATGCGTGGCTGCTCCCACTCCTGGTCGACAACCTGGCTGGCGGCGATGGCTCTTACGCACTCATCGGAGCGTGGATGTGGTTGCGCACCAGCGTGATCGCAGGTAAGCGGGTGATCGCTTTCGACGGCACCGCCCCGGGCCCGAGAAGATCAGCGAGACGGTTGCATCGTCGAACCCAAGTGGGTCGCGGTCGTAATTGCGACGAAGCACAGCAGATGGCTTACCGGCCGCGCACCAGCGAGGGTCCTCAGCACGAAAAACCCGCCACGCACGAACAATCTGGCCGCAACGAGTGGAGTAAGCAGGATCGGATCGATCCGTACAGCTGAGAAGCGTTCCAACGCTCGGTTCATCAGCGTGTGTTGGCCCAGAGCCTGACCGGCTGAACGTCGTCCTGATCGGCCCATTCGGAGTGCGGCGTCGCCAGTGCGGCGTCCTTCTTCTCGTCCTGGAGGATCTGTTCATATACTTTGTGTGCCTGCGCTTCTGCGTCGGCTCGCGCCGCCTTGTACTGCTCGATGATGGTCCGCTCGAGCCGTTCTGTTCCCTCTGCAACGGCGTGCGGCGACAGCCTGATCTGGGTGATCTGCCCGTAGGCGTCCACCTCGATCGCCATGGTGCGGTCCGTGGCGCGAGCCTGGGCTCGCACTTCCCCGATGGCCTTGTCGATCTGTTCGGCCCGTGCGCGACGCTGGTCCACGTGCTTCGCACCCCTTCATCCCGGATCGTCCATGCCGGGACGTCTTCCCCCCGACTGCTCAGCACTGTACCCCGGCAACGTGCATCGGCTTGTCCGCCGTTCATGGCGACCGCTACTATTCGGCAGCGTTGTGACCGGTGATGGGGGACTCGTGAAGCGAAAGCTGTTGGTGGGGTGTAGACATGGTTGCCTTTGATCCGGAAAAGATGCGCGCGCTCGCGACCGATACGCGCACCCGCTGCAGTGCGATCGGCAAGCTGGCCCCGATCGGTGAAAACGACCGCAACGCGGCTGGTCCCGCGATGCCATTCTCAGCCTTCGCCACCAACATCAGAACGGTACTCGAGGCAATGGACCGCGTGGTAACCCTCCATCAAGGCCGGCTTACCCAGTTCGCGGATCAGACAGATGCTGCGGCAGGCGCTGTCGATACGATGGAAGAGACAAACGTGGCCGGATTCCAGGGGATAAAGTGAGTGGTGAGAAGATCACGATCTCCACGGTGCTCGGGTGGAAGCTCGATTCGGCGCGCTTCGCGGGTGCGCAGGCGATGAATGCCGGCATTACCCTTGAGGCTGAATCCATTAATGCCGACAAGGCTATTCAGGGGTCCGAATCCTACTTCGGTGAGGCCGCCGGTGCTGCGGCCCGCACCATGTCGATCAAGTTGAAGAACGAGGCGGTTGCGTCTGGTGACGTCCTCGACGCCATTCATCGGCAGATCGACGCCACGGCCACCGAATTGCAATCCGATATCAAGAGTTTGCAGTCGGTTGTCGACGAGATCAAGGAATCGGAGTGGAACCTCTTCTACGATGACGAGACCGGTGACGTGCAGTCATACGATTCGAACTGGGAGACGATCAAAAAGAACTGGGGAAACCCGGCTTCCGTTGGGTGGAAGACCGCCGACTGTCTCCGATTGAGTGCGGATCTCAAGCAGGCGTTCTGGGATGTGCAGGAAACCGACAAGGTCGGCGCGCGCAACCTGGCCACGCAACTCGAGCACGTGCCCGAGAATGTCAAGCTGGTGCTGGCCGGCATACCGGACAACGCCGCGCTCAAGGATATTCTCCTGAACTACCAGGTGGATACGACGAAGTCCGAGATCGTGGTCTGGCCCGACTCGGCCCTGCTGGAACTGCTCAGGTTGAAGTTTCCCGACATGCAGCCGGTGGAGATGACAGTCGAGGAAAAGGCTGCGATGGACGATCTCTGCAACCCACTCCACGGCGGCAATCCACTCAACTACCAGAAGTTCAACAACATCAAGGAGGAAGCGGAGGCGTTCGGGAAGGACAACAAGTACACCGCGGTATATGAAGACTCGAAGAATGACGGTCACGCGGACGCGGCTCGGCACGCCTTTTGGAATGCGCGTATGACACAGGAGTTTGGTCCCGAGTGGGCGGAGCGGTACGCCAGTGCCCATGAAACGGTCGGTGGAAACGGTCCGCAACGTGAGGCGATGGACCTCAAGAACAATGAAGTCGGCCGTCAGATCGGTCTGGCGAACATGAACGCATCGCCGGAGGACCTGCAATCAGCAGTCATCGCTGCGATCGACAGGGGCGATGCCATCGTCATCCACAGCCCCAACGGACCCGACGCGCCAGCCCAGATCGCCTTCAGCAATACCGTTGCCTGGGACCAGATCACAAGTCCTCCGGCCGTCGATATCCCACTCCCGGGAAAGTGAGTACGAGGTAAATGAGATCAGCCACGATCGTCGTCGGCATCCTGATGGTTCCGCTGTTGGCGGGATGTGCTGCCAAACCGGAAAAAACCGCCGCGAAAACGTGTCAATCCGAAATCCGCCTCGACAGGGAACCGCAGCCGCTCGGCTCGAGCGAGGCGCTGACGGCGGCGCTCAAAACGGCTGGGAACGGGGAGCAAGCCATCAGCCTCGGCGAGGTCACACGCGCGGCCGGATGGTCCGATGACTGGGACACGGTGATCGACGCTTCTACGGCCAGGGAGGATGACCGGATGAACAAGAGCGCCCAGACTCCACCGGGTACCTGTTGGAGGGGATTACCACCCCAGAACAATTCCGATCCGGCGCCTTACGGATACTACGTCTTCCTCAAAGACCGGCAGGTGGTGCAGTCCGTGGTGTGGTATACCGGGCACAGAGTCCTGGAATTCGGTTCCGTTGAACGACTGACCCACGAGTCGATGCTGAACCCTAAAGGCGGAGGACTCAGAACGTACTGAGGCGCGGACACCAGACATCGAAATCACCTCGGTCCATCGGTTGTCCATCACGGGATTTCGACCGAGGCCGCCGATTGCTTCTGCCGCCCCATAAATTACAGCCGGACGTGCCGTTGGCCGGGTCGCGGGCAGGCTCTGCGATCAGAGAGTTCCGGACCCAGTGTGGTAGTTGTTGATCGTGTTCGGTCGGGTGTCACTGTCCTTGTTGCTCGTGTGCCTGGCCGTCTTCGGGGCGGGCTGCGCTCGTGGGTCCGAATACATCGGACCCGAACCCGATGTCGCGTTCTCGGCGTTGCCTTCCTCGTGCGCCGAACTGGAGCCGTCGACCAGGGACGTGCTGCGCCGATTCGCAGGTACCCTGCCCACCTCGGATGCGCGGCTGCATACCTAGTATGCCTCCGGCAGCGAGGTCACGGCCGGACTGACGTGCATCATCACCTTCGACGACCCGGTGCCAGCAGGCCCCGCCATGCCTGCCACCGGGCCCATGTCCCGCGTGGCGCTGATCTCTCTCACGATCAACGCACCGATCGCCGGAACCGGCGCGACCACCACATCCTTGGCCGACCGGTTCACCCCGACCAGCGGTGACAGCGCGCCGGCGCCGCTGACCGGAGTCGGCGACGACGCGATCACCTGCGCGAGGACCTTAGGTCGGGCGTCGAATCGATCACCGCCGTTCTCGCCCGAGATCTTCCAGCAACGCTGCCGCAGAACACATTCGACGAATTCACGCGGTTCACATCGCCCACCACCGGCGCGCCCACAACCGCTCCGACTGTGTCGGTCTGGGATCCGTGTGTCCTCCCTGAATCCGCCATCGCCGATGCCGGACTGGATCCGGCAACCGAGAACCGTTACGCCACCGCAGATCACGAACGCAGCTGTTCCTGGCGCGGCGACTGGTACTCGGTCTCGATCGTGTCCAGGGCCGCTGCGTTCGACAGCGCCTTCTACGACCCTGAGCAGTACACGAACCCCGAGCCGGTCACCGTGAACGGCCGCCGCGCCGTGCTGCTGCACTGGGCCAGCGGCAGCGAGCACTTCTGCGACCTCGCCCTCGACGCCCCACAAGCCGTCAACGGCAACGGTCGCACAGTCGGTGTGATCCTGCTCGAGGCGACGACGAACGAGATCGGCCGCCGACATGCGCTCTGCGCCGAGCTCACCCGGCTGGCAAGCCCGCTCGTCCCGCATTTACCCGGCCGATAGGTGCGAGTCTCTGGCTCTGAGCGCGCAGCGCGGTTTCGGCGCGAATCTCGGCGCGGTGGGCATGTCGGCGTCGTCGATCGGCGTGAATTTCGGCATGATGCCTCCGCCCAAATCGGCGCGATCAACATCTGCCCACCGGCACGGGGCGGGCGTCCAGTTGTTCGCGAATGCGGGCGTCGGTCACCGCCAACTGATGACGCCAGACCTTGACCGCGGAGATCAGGAGCAGGACGGCGAGAGCCGGGATCAGCGCGAAACCGGGCACGATTCCGAGCAGCAGCCCGCCGAGCACAGTGCCGACGATCGAACCCGCCGCCATCGTGAACACGAAGCGCGTGTTGGCGCGCACGACCTGGGAGCTTTGGTCGCGGCTGTAGCGGGCGAACGCGACCAGCATGGTCGGCAGCGACACCAGAAGCGACGGGCTGCCAGCGATTTTGATGTCCACCGCGAACAACAGCACGATCGTCGGAATCAGCTGCGGGCCGTCGTCAGTTACGAGATGTCGACCGTCGACGACGCTGCGACTAAAGAACTCCGGGAAACTCTCAGTGCCAACAACGAACGAGTGCGCAACCTGGACACCTGCAAGCCCAGTCTTGTTCAAGGCCAGTTGTTTCCGCGATGGAATTGCTGACCTCGGATCTCTCTTCATCCGCAGAACCGCAAATGGGCTCGCCAGCCGAACCCACATCCACAGACGCGACGAGCGCCAACAAGAACTGGAAATGCGCAATCACCGATCGGCCCCATTCCCCAGCGCAGAGGACCGGGGACCGATTCGTTAGTCAAGTGGCGTCGTCGTAGACCGCTCGAGCTGGGAGCTCGGGCAGTTCCGGCAGCGTCCAGGGTGCGACTAGCTTCGGGACTGCGTGGACCGTCGTGGCACGCGATCCTCGACGGCGGCACGACCTTCGGGGGTGAGCGGCCACTCGAATTGCGCGTCGATCCACCAGCGGGTCTGCCCGATATCCCTTACGTAGTCCCAGTTGCTGAACGCGCGCAGCACCACGGCGGCGGCTGGGGCGAGCACCTCTGCCTCGATCTTCTCCACCATCGACACCGGCCACACCAGACGGGGGGTACCGGTAGTAATCGTGAAGAGAACAACGTCAATCGCTTGACCAGCAGTGATGGCGCGTTGCCGGTTCCGGATTGATGGAGGGCTACGTCCGCGGTGCGGGTCCACTGATGATGCGGTGAATGGTGGAGCGGCCGACGCTGTATTCCTCGGCGAAGTCGGCAAGGCTCGCATCGTCGTCCGGGTCGCGGTAGCGGCGGTGGATCGTTTTCCGTTCTGCCAGTGGAAGTTTCGGCTGTTTGCCCTTCAGTCGGCCTTCGCGCGGGCCTTGGCCATGCCTTCACGGGCGCGCAGATGGCCTAGGTTGGCCTCGAATTCGGCGACCATCGCGAGGGTTTGCAGGATCAGCTTGCCGAACGGGTCGGCCCAGTCGTAGACCTGGCTGCCGAGCCCAAACAGCACGTCGCGCTCGCGCAGGCCGGTGAGGATTTCGCCGACCTCGGCCATGTTGCGGGCGAACCGGTCGAACTTCGTTGTGGCCAGCACGACTTGGCGGTTCGTGACCGCGGCAGCTGCGGAGGTGGCCGCGGTGAGCGCGTTGTCCAGGCCGGTGCGATTCTTGCGCGTGGTGCCGGAGAACCCTTTGTCGATGAAGATCGGCTGGCGTGGGACTCCGAGGGCCAGCAGTTACTCGGTCTGGATTTCGACCAGTTGGGCGAGCATCCGGTTCTCAGCGGCGCTGAGCTTCGCCGACAGCGACTGGTCGAACAATGCCACCACCTCATCGAGCACATCGGCGGCCGATTGCGCCAGCATCGTCAACAAGATCGGATACCGGCGCTCCGGATCCCGCCGCTCCAGCGCCTGACCGGTCAGACAGCGACCGAGCGTCGCCAGAAACCGGCGGCGCTCGGCCGGAAGCACCGACAGATCCAGAGTGTCCGCCCCCAGGCCACGCACAAACCCCAGCCTCTCGACCTCGTTGCGCACCGCAGCCGCCGACGCCTCCACCGGGCTGGTCGACAACCACCGCAACCTCGACAGCCGGACCGACGCATCGGTGACCAGCAGCCCGTCCAACTCCGCACACCGCGCAGGAGTCAACTCGTGGGCGAGCCGGTCATATGTCTCGCGTTGTGCCTGTTCACGGGCATGCACCACGCGACGAACGACAGTGTCGGGGCTGGGCCGGATCACCCGCACCGAGAGCAAGTATTCACATCCCGGCCGGAACAACAGCGTCGGCGAATCATGCTCCATCGCCCGCGCCAACAGGAACTCGTCCAGCTACTTCAGCTCCATCGCGCTCGCCGACCACCAGCCCAGATACTGCGCCACCAACCGCAGATGCTCGGTACGCGTCTGCGCCCGCTTCCCGTACGAACGGATCAGCGACGCATCGACATTCAGCTGTTCGGCCAGACGAGCTACCGCCACCGGCGGCGCGGCGGCCACCTTGTCCGGAACGAACCCCAACCACGGCAGCACACACAGCGCCACCGACATGCCCAGCTGCTCGGCCGGGCCACGGCCGCGGCCCGGAGTGAGGAACGCGATATCGGCCGGGGTAAGCGTGAAGTACCGAAACAACACCTCGCGGCTGATATCCGGAAACCCTCGCAGACGCGCCAACTCCTCGTCCGCGAACACCTGAATCGCCACGAAACCCGACCTCCAGCACACCGACCAACCTCATCCGCAGCCAGGCCAAGCACCAATCGCCATGCACCGCAGCACGAACCGCAAGCCCGACATCGACGCCGGTCAAGCCATTGACGTTGTTTTTCGCACGGTTACTACCGGAAACCCCCACCAGCTCGTTCATCTCCAACGGCCACGACAGTCTGCCGGTGTACCTCGGGTCCTGAGCCCCACGGCCTCCGATGTGCACGCCGATCTCTTCCCGACCTACAACATCGGAGGTCTGGGTTATATTTTGCCGCAACCACTTTCACGGCATACACGAGGAGAGTCACGTGGATCTGCAGCACGCGCATCAGGGTGCACCCCTCGGCGCGAGGCCGCCCCAAAACGCGCGAGTTCCGATCTACAGTCCCGAATTCGCCGCTGACCCGCACGGCCACTACCAGCGGATGCGCAGCGAGTACAGATCGCTGGTACCCGTCGAGATGTGGCCGGGAGTACCCGCGACGCTGGTCATCAACTACGCGACCGCGGTGCGAATCCTCAACGACCCCAGCCATTTCCCGGCAGACCCGCGACAGTGGCAAAAGACCGTGCCCGCCGACATCCCCATCATGCCCATGCTCGAGTACCGGCCCAACGCCCTGCGCACCAGCGGACACGAGCACGCGCGGTACCGCCAAGTTGTGTCGGATGCTCTGCTCGGCGTCGACCTGTACACGGTGCGGTCCACCATCGAACGCTGCGCGGCCCCCATCATCAACGAATTCGCCCCCAAAGGCCACGCCGACATCCTCAGCCAATACGCCCTGCCGATGGTCTTCACGGTCTTCTGCGAAACCTTGGGCTGCCCACCCGATATCGGCGAGCGGGTCGCGGCCGCTCAAGCCGCCATGTTCGACGGGGTGGACACCGCGACGGTCAACGCCCAAATGGGTGCGGCCCTGCTCGATCTGACTGCGCTCAAACGCGCCCACCCGGGCGAGGACGTCACCACACGACTGGTCCAGCACAGTGCCGCGCTGACCGACGAGGAGATGATCCATCAACTGGTGTTGCTCTTCGCCGGCGGCATCGAACCTTCGGTGAACCTCATCGCCAACACCCTGCTGCTGCTTCTGACCGACAGCCGCTTCCTCAGCGCCACCGACGAACTGCCCCTCTCGACCGGCACCGCCATCGACGAGCGGCTGGCGACAGACCCGCCCATGGCCAACTTCTGCATCACCTACCCCCCGCGACCGGTGGTGGTCGACGGCGAATGGCTGCCCCCGCACGAGCCTGTCATCATCAGCATGACCGCCTGCAACACCGACCCCGCACTGACCAGCGGCGTGGGCATCAGCGTCGACAACGGATGGAACCTCGCCTTTAGCTCAGGCGAACACGCCTGCCCCGCGCACGTCCGCCCCTACGTGCGGGTGCTCGCGCAGGAGGTAATCGACCAGCTGTTCGACTACCTGCCCGACCTCACCCTCGCGGTCCCGCAACAGGACCTGGTGTGGCGGCCCGGCGGATTCCACCGCGCGCTGACCGCGTTGCCCGTGACCTTTCCGCCTCCGCGCCACCGCTTTCCCACGCCGTAACCTCGCCCCATACCAGCACCGCCCCGAGAATAAGGCCCGGTCGGACAATATAGCCCTGGCACACCCTCGGCATACACTGTGCAGGATCCTCACGCACACCCACACAAATTGTGTAACACTACAATTCGTGACTTGCGGACCGAACTCGACAAGGCGGCAGCGCATCACGGGCGTAAATGCGACCGTGATCGCACAGCGGCCTCTCGTTTCGGGCCTGCTCATGCGACCCGATCACCCTGCCCACCACCGCGATTCGGTCGCGCGCGGCGTCCCGGCTCTCGTGGCCGGATGTCGAGTGAAGGTGAGTGGTGCGTCGAACTTCTGATAGGTAATCGCCCGGCTCTTTGTTCCGGTCCCGTCGCGGTGTCCGCGTAACCACGTGGCACCCGTCGGACCTCGACGCGTCCAGGCACGGCGATGGCCTCCTATGCCCACGGCGGACCTCTTTGCCGGTAGGGCCGATCACATGAGTAGGAGATGGATCATGCAACAGCACCAGGACCACAGCTCATTGGCCGGTGTTCTCCGCCACGGCAGCCTCGAGTTCGACCAGCATTTACAGAAGATCCTGATCAACCCGGCCTACGCCGTCACCGAGACCCACAGCCAGCAACAACGCCGCCAGAACGCCTACGACCAGCTGGGCAACCTGCTCGCCGAAGTCGGCAGCACCCGCGACATCGCCACCGACCTGCCCCGGCTGTTCGCAGTGTTCGACTGGTCGGCGGTGCTTGCCACAGACCTGGTGCCGCTGATTTCCGGGCACTACAACCTGGCCTCCGGCAGCCTGTCCACCCTCACCGATTCCGAGTCGGCCGCACCGTATCTGGACGACCTCGACGACGGCTCCAGCATCGGGGTCATGCTGCTGACCGAATACGGATGCGGCTCCAACATCCAGTACATGCAGACCCGCGCGACCTGGAACGGCGACGGATTCACCATCGACACCCCGAACCCGCGGGCCCGCAAATTCATGCCCAGCCTCGGAATCCCCGTGGCACGGGTCTGCGTGGTCGGCGCCCGCCTGATCGACGCCGCGGGCATCGATCAGGGGGTGCACCTGTTCGCGGCCCGGCTACGCGGCCCCGACGGTGCACCCGCGCCCGGCGTGACGATCACACAACTCGACCATCAACCGCTGGTCATCATGGACAACTCCGTCATCAGCTTCGACAACCTCGAACTCGACCGCAGCGCCTGGTTGAGCAACGACCTCGCCACCATCGACGACCACGGCGTATTGACCTGGCGCGACGAGGACAGCCGACGAAGGGGGTTCGCCTCGGCGACCAGCCAGCTCACGGTCGGGCGGCTCGCGCTCGCCTCCGCCCTCAACTCCACCGCCCGCGCCTCGCTCTACATCGCACTGCGCTACGCCGCCAAACGAGTGGTGCCACTGACCCGCTCGGACACTCCGTTCATGACTGAGCTGCCCCACGTGCGCGACACCCTGCTCACCGACCTGGCCGGCACCATCGCCCGCACCCTCTACGGCAACTCGGTGAAAACACTGCTCGCGGGCAGCGACCTCACCAGCCACGACACCGTCGTAGCGGTGATGCTGGCCAAGCACTACATCCAGCTGCACGCCCTGGACACGGTGACCCACTGCCGCATTCGGATGGGCGCGCAAGGAATGTTCAGCGCCAACCGCGTCGCCGACTACCTCGGAGTCTGCCACGGCGGGATCACCGGCGAAGGCGACTGCCACGTCCTGGGCTCCTACGCCGGACGCGTCTTGGCCAAACACCTCGCCGGCAAACAGCCACCCGAAGGCCGGGACCACGACCCCGCCGACCTGGACGACCAGCTGAACCTGTTCACCGCACGCACCCTGACGATCGTCGACGAAACCCAGCAATACCTGACGACACCCGGACTCCCCGGCCGCCTGGCAGTCATCCCCGAAGCGCTCGCCCTCGCCGAGGCCTACTCCGCCGAAGCAGCCCTGCAGGTCCTGAACCGGTACACCGATCACCCCGAGATAGCCGCCGTGCGTGAGGTATTCGCATTGGCCTACCTCGACCAGCACATGACGTGGTACCTCACCCACGGCCTGCTCGACCTCGCCGCGGTGAACGCCACCAAGCAGCACCTGCACCGCGCCATCGACACCCTCGCCCAGCACCTACCCGCCCTGCTCGACGCCTTCGGCTTCGACGATGAAACACTCGCCGCGCCCGTGCTTTCCGAGGATCTGCCCGCCGCCTGGGACGCCCGCTGCCACGATCCGCAACGAGGCTGAATCCCACCGCCACCGGACAACCCGGCCCCTGTGCCCTGTCCGGTGGCGTCTCAGCTGTACGTACCCCCGTTGTCGCAGTTTGCCGGGCGGCACGCCGTATTTGTCGCGGCAGGCACCGCTCTCACGAAGCTGTATGCGAGCGAGCGTCGTGGCTAGTGCGTCACTTCACGGGATGACGAGGGTATGCCGGATCGTCGAGACCCGGATGCCCGGTGTCGGAGGCCGCCACCGGATCCGGCTCGTCGGAATACCCGAGAACGTGAATCTGCGCGATGAGCAACAGCGGGCCGTCGGTGCCGGTGCGCATGAGCGCGCCCGAACAATTGGTCACCACCAGCCACCGCCGTGGCGGCGCAATCGCACTCCCTCCACCGAGCCGGACTCGGTGTCGCCCTTGAACAGCGGCTCGGCGGTGTCACGAGGAGTGCTCAAGACCTTCAAGGCGCCCTTTGATCGACACGGCGAAATTCCCCCAGTTGTGGGCGAAGTGGTTGGCGAGCTCGGCGACGATGGGCAAGCAATGCGCCGGAAGGCTCTCAGCCACGGCCTTCCAGGTCACGGGATCTGCCGGCGCCCCGTCCATAGTTCGGAGCAGAACCCGACCAAGCTCGGTTAGTCGTAACGACGGATCCGAGCGCAGTCGCTGGATCAGGGTATCGGGTGCCACTGCCGGCAGTGTTCCCTCGATTCTGATCACACGGGTCTTCTCGGCCGGCACCATATCTCGCTCTTTGCACGTGGGTCCGGAACCTGCGTCCCGTACGCCTCGAAGAACGTTCTTGGCCGTTGTGAGTGAAACTCCCGCAATCGAAGCGACCTCGCGGGCCGATGCTGCAGGATTGGCTTGAACGAGCTCCAGTGCCCATTGTCGGCCCTCACCCTTTCGCGCTGCCGGGTATGCCACACCATCCCGACCGATTCGTTGGTCGGGATGGTGCGGAAGTTCCGCACCTGCCCTTCGTCGAATCGCCGCGATCGTCTTATCGGAAAGATTCACGACCTCAGCCAGTCTGCGGTCCGACCACTCCGGGTAGTCAGAGAGTATCCGCAGTGCAGCAGCCTTCTTGTCGGACAGCGACAGTGGTAGCCCGTGAGCGCTGTTCAATCGCACTGACAGCAGGAAGGCTTGAGATTCGTCGCCGTCGAAGTAGACCGCATCAATGACAGTTGCACCACTGGATTGTGCAGCCCGTACCCTGTGCACTCCGTCAATGACGGGACTGCCCCCGGTTCGGTTGATTCCTGATCTGTGCGGACTTGCTCCTCGCTGAGAGCGATGTCCACCATGCCGAAGCCGTATCCGGAGGAGTTCCGCCGCGATGTCGTCGCGGTCGCCCGCAAGGGCAACGCACCGATCAAGCAGGTCGCCAAGGATTTCGGGATCTCCGAAGCGTGCCTGCACAACTGGCTCAAACAAGCCGACGTCGAGGACGGGAACAAGCCCGGCCTGACACGGGAAGAGTCCGCGGAGCTGCGTGAGCTGCGTAAACGCACCAAGCAGCTGGAACAGGAGAACGAGATCCTGCGCCGGGCCGCAGCGTTCTTCGCCCGCGAACTGCCCCCAAAATGAGGTTCCCGCTGGTCCTCGAACTGGCCGCCGACGGATTTCCTGTCGCGGTGATCCGCCGGGTGCTCGGATTCACTCCACAGGCGTTCTACAAGTGGAAGAAAACCCCTGTCTCGCAGCGCGATTGGGACGATGCCCACCTGATCGACGCAGCTCTCGACATCCATGCCGACGACCCCGCGTTCGGCTACCGCTTCATCGCCGACGAGCTCGGCGACCGCGGCATCCATGCGGGTGAGAATCGGGTGCAGCGCCTGTGCTCGCAGCAACGGATCTGGTCGGTGTTCGCCCGCAAACGCGGCCTCAGCAGACGCGCGGGTCCACCCGTCCATGACGATCTCGTCGCTCGCGAGTTCACCGCAGCAACCCCAAATCGGTTGTGGCTCACGGACATCACTGAACACCGAACCGGAGAAGGGAAGCTCTATCTTTGCGCGATCAAGGACTGCTTTTCCAACCGGATCGTCGGCTATTCGATCGACGAGCGCATGACCGCCGCCCTGGCGGTCGCGGCGCTGCGCAACGCAGTCGCGATTCGTTCACCGGTCGGCACCGTGGTCCACTCCGACAGAGGCAGTCAATTTCGATCTCGCCGATTCGTGCATGCGTTGTCGGCCAACGGATTACGAGGATCGATGGGGCGAGTCGGAGCGTGTGGTGACAACGCCGCGATGGAGTCGTTCTTCGCGCTGTTGCAACGTAACGTCCTCGACCGCCGGCACTGGTCGACCCGCGAGGAGCTGCGCCTGGCCATCGTCATCTGGATCGAACGGACCTACCACCGCCGTCGACGGCAACGCCGCCTCGGCCGCCTGACACCGATCGAATTTGAGACAATCAATCAGCCCGCACACTCGCGGCCTGAACCACCACACCCCGCGAGTCAACCGAACTCGGGGCAGTCCCATCCATAGCTGCGCCTTCCGATGGCGGACGGGAACCACTAGTATTCGATTTGGTCGAGCGAATTCGATCTACTCGAACACTCCGTTGCAGCACAGATGCCGTGGTCAGGGGTTCAAGTCCCCCCTCGCGCACGACGTTTCACATCTCGGCGGCCAATGCCGCCGAGCACCGGATTCGTCCGGTTCCCCTGGCGACCGTCCGCCGGAATCACATCGTCGTAACTATCCAGCAAACGCCACAGTGCATTCGCGCACCGGGCGTGCGCAATCGGCGCGGCCGCCACGATCAGGCCCGCGAATGGCGGTCTCGATGCCCGGGGCGGGTTGCCGTGCCGCTGCGATGACAATCGGCGTCTGCGGCGCTCCTGTGCAGGATTTCTGCGTTTCCGGCGGCAGCATGAGGAATCTTCGGCAAGTTGACCGGCCTTGCGGGTATCGCGGTCAGGGTGGCGGTCATCGAGGTTCGCTGAGGAAAGGGTTCGACAGTCGATGCTGCGCACCACCCGGACGACTGTCGTGCTGCTGTTCGCGGCGTGGGTCGTCGATTACATCGACCGTGCGGTCATCAATTTCGCATTGCCTTATATCGGCGACGATCTGGGGCTCGACCATACGCAGCAGGGGATGCTGGTGTCGGCGTTCTTTCTCGCCTATGCGGGGATGCAGGTGCCGGGTGGGCTGCTCGCGGATCGATTCGGGGCGTTGACCATCGCGGTCGCCGGGATGGCGGCCTGGTCGGTGTTCACGGGGCTGACGGCGCTGGCGTGGTCGTTCACGGCGCTGCTGGCATTGCGGTTCCTGTTCGGCCTGGTGCAGGGCGTGTTTCCGGCGGCGGCGCTCAAGGCGCTGGCCGAGCGCAGTCGGCCCGAACAGCGCA
Organism: Nocardia sp. IFM 10818; assembly: GCF_054655275.1. Lineage (NCBI taxonomy): Bacteria > Bacillati > Actinomycetota > Actinomycetes > Mycobacteriales > Nocardiaceae > Nocardia > Nocardia sp. IFM 10818. Next base: position 1,895,317 of record NZ_BAAHJH010000001.1, on the reverse strand, counting down.
CCACGGCCGGCGGCTGGGTCAATTCCTCGAATGCGGTGGGCATTCTGCTGGCTTCGGCGATCGCCGGGGCGCTGCTGCCGGCGGTGGGCTGGCGGGTGATGTTCGCGGTGATCTCGGTGCTCGGCCTCGCGGTGATCCTGGCGTGGCGGCGGTGGATGCCCGAACCGATTGCGCAGCAGGATATTCCGTCGGGCGATACGGTGGATGCGGCGGCGCGCCGGGCGGTGCTGCGCTCGCCCGCACTGCTGGGCCACGCGCTGATGTTCTTCGGGTACGGGGTGCTGGTGTGGGGCGTGACCGCGTGGACGCCGACCTATCTGCACGAGGTACGCGGCATCGAGATGAGTTCGATCGCAGTGGCTTCCATGCCGGGCACGGTGGCGGCGGCGGTCGGCGTGGTCACCGGAGCGCGGCTGTCGGACCGGCTGGGCGGACGGCCGCGCCTGATCGTGGTGCCCGCCATGACCGTGGTCGCGGGGGCGTTGTTCCTGCTGCCCCGGGTGGATTCGTTCGCAGTGTTCATGACGCTGTCCGCGGTGCTGGGCTTCGTGGCATCGCTGTGTTATATGCCCGCGTTCGCGATTCCCTTGCGCGCCTTGCCCAGTGCGTTCATGGGCGTCGCGGCGGGCGTGATCGTTCTCGGCAGCCAGCTGGCCGGGGTGCTCAGTCCGCTGCTCTTCGGCGTGATCACCGATCACGTCTCCTATACGACCGCGTTCGAGGTGATGGCCGTCGGCCCCGTACTGGCCATCCTCGCCGCGGCGCTCGTACCGCAGTCCGCCGAAGCCTTCCGGATCGCGGTGTCCGCACACAAGTCCCCGATCGTCACGAAGGAGCCAACGGTATGAATCCCGATCCCGCCTCGAACGCGGCGGCGCCCACCCCCGCGGCGCTCCCGCTCGATCCGCACTGGCTGTCGGTGTACCGGCAGTTGCACGCGCACCCCGAACTGTCCGGCCGGGAATTCGACACCGCCCGCCTGGTGGCCGAGGAACTGCGCGCCATGCCGGGCTGGGAGGTGACCGAGGGCGTGGGCGGCACCGGCGTGGTCGGCGTGCTGCACGCGGGCCCGGGGCCGGTGATCTGGTTGCGCGCCGATATGGACGGGCTGCCGGTGGACGAGCAGACCGATCTGGAGTACGCCTCACGCAATTCCGGAGTCATGCACGCCTGCGGTCACGACGTCCACGTCACCGCTCTGCTCGCCGCCTGTGCCCGGCTGGCCGCGGACACCGCCCTCCCCGGCACGGTGGTGGCGGTCTTCCAGCCCGCCGAGGAGACCGGCGCGGGTGCGCGCGGCATGCTCGACGACGGTCTGCTGGAACGGTTTCCCACACCGCGCATCGTGCTCGGCCAGCATGTGGGGCCCATGCCCGCGGGTATGGCGGTCACCAAGGCCGGTCCGCTCATGGCGGCCTCGGACTCGATTCGCGTGCTGCTCACCGGTTCCGGCGGGCACGGCTCCATGCCCCATGCCGCGGTCAATCCGCTCGTCATGGCGGCTTCACTGGTGCTGCGGTTGCAAACCCTTGCCGCACAGGAGTCTTCGGTTGCGGCCAATCCGATCCTCACACCCGGTTCGCTGCACGCCGGCACGCGCCCGAACATCATCGCCGAAACCGCGGAGCTGCTGCTGACGCTGCGCACGTTCTCGTCCGGAACACGGCGGCGCATGCTGGATGCCATCGAGCGGATCACCGTCGCCGAGGCCGCTGCGGCGGGAGCGCCGGTGGATCCGAAAATCGATGTGTACGACAGCTTCCCGGTCACCGTCAATACCGCCGGGGACACCGAGCGGGTCATGGCGGAGCTGAACGCGGGCGGGGTGCCGACCATGCCGCTGGCCAATCCGTTCAATGGCAGTGAGGATTTCGGCCTGTTCGGCACGGCGGCGGGTTGCCCCTCGGTGTTCTGGCACATCGGCGGCGTGGATCCGGCGCGGTTCACGCCGGAGGACATCGAGCTCATGCTGACCGAGCACACCCTCCCGCCGCGCTTCCCGGCCAACCACTCCCCGCGCTTCGCACCCGACCCGGACCGGGCGCTGCCGCCCGCCGCCACCGCCCTGGTGACGGCCGCCCGCGCGGAACTCGGTGTGGGCCACTAGGTTCGGATCGGTCGCGGCCGGTGACCCGCACCGGTCGCGACCGCGGCGCGCAGCCGGTCGACGAGTGCGGTCTCATCGGCCGCCGCGGTCTCGCCGTGCCATTCACCGAGCGGCACCCCGCCGAGATGGCGGCCGGCCGGGTCGAGCAGATGCCCGCCGATCTTCATGACCCACAGCGTGATGGCCCGATCGGCGATCTCCAGCTCGGGCACGAGGTCCTGCAACCGCATCTCGAACTCGCTCACCTCGGCCATGGCCCGCAGCCATACGGTGAAGACCAGATTGCGCGGCCCGGTGAGCGAGCAGCACATCCGGGTCTCCCGCAATCCGGCTATGCGGGAACCGATCTCGGGGATTCGCGGCAACGGCGCCGCACCCCAGAAGGTCACCGTCAACGGCCAGCCCGAGGCGAAGCGCGCCACCTCGCAGCGGTAGGCGATGGCGTGATCGGCCTCCAGCCGGGCGAGCCGCCGATGCACCGTGGCCGGACTCGTGCCGAGACGTTCGGCCAGCGCGGTCACCGATTGCCGGCAATCCTCGGCGAGCGCCGTCACCAGGCTCAGATCCTCGGCGCGAATGGAGCCGAAACCCGGTGTGCGGCGCGGTACGCCCAGCTGGTCGGCGTAGGACCGGCTCGCTCGATCCAGCCGCCAGCGGCTGGCCTCGACGAACTGATTGGTCGCCAGCTGCGACCGGGTCGCCACCACCCCGTCCAGTCCGCCCAGCCGGAAGCCGATGTACCGCGCCGCCGACTCCTGACTGAAGAACACCGCCGTCACCAGCAGGTCCCGCGCACCGGTGGCGTGTTCGAGGGTGAGCACATTCGAATCCAGCGCCAGTTCGCCCGAGACCTCGTGCACCCGGCCCGGCGCACAGTCCACCTCGATGTGCGCGACCAGCGGCGGGACCCCGTCGATGGCGAGCGGATAGCACGTGAGCCAGGCCAGCCCCTGCTCGACCAGCCGCGACCACCGCCGCGACGCCGTCGATCCGTCGATGCCGAGCACCCGGCCGAGCTGCTGCCATTGCGCCCGCGGCGCGACCTGCAGGGCGGTGACCAATCGGAAGTCCAGCTCATCCAATCCAGTCGACTCCACCAACGCATCCCTTCCAGCACGCCCCCGCGAATCGTAAGCGACCGCTCAGCCGCCCGCCGCGCACCTCGCGGTTCACCCGGTGGGGCCCGCGCGGCTCTTTCCTCCCGGTCGACGAGCTGATGCAATGACCTGACACCGTCGAGATCGGCGGCTCCGCCAGATGTTCTTGTGGCGAACGGGAGCAGTTCAGTGTTCGGCCATCGCGGCACGCGATCCTGGGGGCGGGGGGTTCCCGCTGCGGTGATCGCTGATCAGGTCGAGGAGTCCGAGGGGATGGATCGCCGGGACAGGGAGATCAGCCGGCGGAGTGTGCTGCGGGCGGCCGGGGCCGCGGTCGCGCTGACCGCGCTGGCGCAGCCGACGCGGGCGGGGACGATCGCACGGCAGTGGGCCGCCGGTCCGGAGGATTCCCGGGTGCGGGCGGAGTTGGCGGAGCGGGCGGTGGTGCAGCGGCATGTGCGGGCGCTGTGGGGTCATCCGGGGCTGCGGCTGGGAACGTTGGTGTGGCCGGCGACCTTGATGCAGCAGTCGTTCGTGCGGTGGTGCTACTGGTGGCAGGCCCATCTCTTGGACTGTGCGGTGGATGCCGCGCAGCGGGCGCGCACGCCCGAGCGGATCGATCGGGTGGTGGCGCTGGCGCGCGGGATCCGGGCGCGGAACCTCACCGGGTGGACGAACCGGTACTACGACGATATGGGGTGGCTGGCGATCACGCTGGAACGGGCCGATCGGCTGCTCGGCGTGCGGTTCGGCGGTGCCGTCGGGGATCTGCGGGAAGCCCTGCTGGACGGCTGGAATCCGGCTGTCGGCGCGGTACCCTGGCGGGCCGGGGACCAGTACTACAACACCCCGGCCATCGGCCCGACCGGAATCGCGCTGGCGCGGCTGGGCGAACTCTCGCGAGCCGGACAACTTGCCGATTTCCTGCACAATCGGTTGCGCGACAACGACACTGGCTTGATTCTCGACGGGGTACACGAGCCCGGCGGGCGGGTGGATCGGACCGTTCTCACCTACTGCCAGGGCGTGGCCATCGGGCTGGATACCGAACTGGCAATGCGCACAGGGCAATCCAGCTATCGCGACCGGGCCGCGGCGCTGGTGGCCGCGACCGGCGAGCGACTCACGGACGCGGGGGTGATCGCCGCGGCGGGCGGGGACGACTCCGGGCTGTTCATGGGCATTCTCGCCCGATATCTCGCCGAAGCCGCTGTGGCCCTGGGCGATTCCACCGCCGCGGGCATAGTGCACGCCTCCGCGCGCGCGGCCTGGCGGAACCGCGCCGAGGTGGACGGCCTGCCGCTGTTCGGCGCGGACTGGCGCCGCCGGGTCGAAGTGCCGGACCGCCCGGGAACCCTGCTCCGGCTGCCGGATTCGTCCACCGCCTGGTCGGCGAACCTGAGCCGTGACCTGTCCGTCCAGGTGAGCGGGTGGATGCTCCTCGAAGCCGACCACCGGGTCACCGCCGCGGGACACTGAGCCCGCCGGGAGCGGGGCGGGTCAGTCGAGGTAGCCCTGCAGCGCCTGCGAGCGGGACGGATGGCGCAGCTTCGACATGGTTTTGGACTCGATCTGGCGGATCCGCTCCCGGGTGACGCCGTAGACCTTGCCGATGTCGTCCAGGGTGCGGCACTGGCCGTCGCTCAGGCCGAAACGCATGCGCACGATGCCGGCCTCGCGCTCGGTGAGCGAATCGAGCACCCGGTCCAGCTGGTCCTGCAGCAGGACGAAGGCCACCGCGTCGACCGCGACGACCGCCTCGGAATCCTCGATGAGATCGCCGAATTGGCTCTCGCTCGCGTCGCCGATCGTGCGATCCAGCGAGATCGGCTCACGCGCGAGCTGCCGGATCTCCAGCACCTTCGCGGGCGTGATGTCCAGTTCCTCGGCCAGTTCCTCGGGGGTGGGCTCGCGGCCCAGTTCCTGCAGCAGGTCCCGCTGCACGCGCCCGAGCTTGTTGATGATCTCCACCATGTGCACCGGGATCCGGATGGTGCGGGCCTGATCGGCCATGGCGCGGGTGATCGCCTGCCGGATCCACCACGTGGCATAGGTCGAGAACTTGAATCCCTTGCTGTAGTCGAATTTCTCGACCGCGCGGACGAGACCCAGATTGCCTTCCTGGATCAGGTCGAGAAAGGGCATGCCGCGCCCGGTGTAGCGCTTGGCGATCGACACCACCAGGCGCAGATTCGCCTCCAGCAGATGATCCCTGGCCTTGACGCCGTCCCGGGCGAGCCAGGCCAGGTCGCGCCGGCGCCCGGCGGAAATGCCGGCCGTCGCCGCGACTTCCTCGCGCAGCTTCTCCGCCGCGTAGAGCCCGACCTCGATCCGGATCGCCAGATCCACCTCTTGCGCCGCGGACAGCAGCGGAACGCGGCCGATCTGTTTCAGATAGGCCCGCGTCGAATCCCCGCCGGCGGCCAGCTCGGCGGCCTTCCGCTGCTGATCCGATGACCGATGACCGGTCGTATCGCTTGCGGTAATTGCCACATTCGCCCTCTCCGGAGCTTTGGGCGGCATCGCGACGAGAACACGACCCGAGAGGCCCGATGGTCTTCGGCTGTCACCGAAGCCACTGGCCAGTGTACCTGGCCTGCGACAACGGGCGGCCGTCCCGCCGCGTCGGCCAGCGCGTTCACATGCGGGAGGGCACGGCGTGATCGGTTTCCTCCGCGGACGAGATCCGCAGGGCCCGAACCAATTGCCGGTACAGCTCGTCGGTGGCGAGCAGTTCCTCGTGGGTGCCGGTGGCGCGGATGCGGCCCGCTTCCATGACGACAATGGTGTCCGCGTCGATCACCGTGGACAGCCGGTGGGCGACGGTGACCACGGCCGCGTGGGCGGCGCGGCGGCGGATGCAGTCGTGGATGGCGGCCTCGGTGAGGCCGTCGAGCTGGGCGGTCGCCTCGTCGAGGAGCAGCACGTCGGGGGTGCGGAGGATGGCGCGGGCCAGGGCGATTCGCTGCCGCTGGCCGCCGGAGATCGCGGTCGAGCTCAGCGGGGTGTCCAGGCCGTTCTCCAGGGCGTCGACCTTATCGGTCAGTCGCACCTCCGCGAGCACGCGGCGCAGGTCCTCCTCGGTGGCGTCGGGGCGCGAGAGCAGGAGGTTCTCGCGAATCGTGCCGGGCACCAAGGGGGTGTCCTGTTCCACGTAGGCCAGGCGGGACCGCACTTCGTCATGGGTGAGCTCGCGGTACGGGCGGCCGTCGAGAAGTAGTTCACCCGTTCGGGTTTCGAGGAACCGCAGGATCAGTGAGAGCGTCGTGGTCTTGCCCGCGCCCGACGGTCCGACGATCGCCGTATGACCGCGGCGCGCGACGGACAGGTCGACATTGTGCAGGGCGGGTTCGGCATTCGGGCCGAATGCCGCTGTCACGCCGCGCAATTCGAGCACCGGATGGTCGGTGCCCGGGCGGGCGGCAGTTGAGCCCTCAGCGACGGCGTCGGCTTCCAGCTCCAGCGCGTCCATATCGCGAATGCGCCCGGCGGCGGCGACACCGGCCTGCAGGGTCGTCAGGTGCTGGCTCAGCATGGTGATCGGATCCAGCAGGCCGATGGCATAGAGCAGGAATGCGATGAGCGTGGAGACCTGCAGCAGGCCCTCGCTCACGCGCCAGGCGCCGATGCCCAGGATCAGCAGGATCGCCAGCTGGACGCCGCTCATGCCGACGCTCCACGCGATCGCCTCGCGGCGGACCGCGCGAATGCCGTGGCCGGCCGATTCGCGGGCGTCGTGCAGGATCCGCTCGGTCTGGCTGTTCTCGGCGCGGCTCGCCTTGACCGTCCGGATGGCCCCGAGCGCGCCCTCGAGCATGCCGCCGAGTCGGCCCACATGCTCCTGGGCCTGCTCCTGCGCCTTGGCGATGCCCGGCATGAGCGTCGCGAACAGCACGACGCACACCAGCACCGCGGCGACCGTGACGCCGAGCAGGACCGGATCCAGCACGGCCATCAGGATCAGCGTGCCGATCAGCATGATCGCGCCGTTGATCAGGCCGATCACACTGGAGGAGACCGCCTCGCGCAGCAACACCGTATCGGAGGTGACCCGGGTGACCAGCTCGCCGACCGGGCGGCTGGTCACGGCCGGCAGGGTGGCGCGGAAGAACCTGCGCACCATGGATTCCCGGGCTTCCAGCACCACCCGCTCGCCCAGCGAGCCGAGCAGGATCCACTCCCACGCCTGGACCACTACGCCGACCAGGAACAGTCCCAGCAGGACGAGGATCGGGTAGAGCAGCGAGGTGGAGGTCCCCAGGGAGTCGAGCACCCATTTGGTGACCATCGGCGTCGCCAGCCCCATGGCCGAGACGGCCAGCGCCAGCACCATCCCGAGGCCGATCGTGCGCAGGTGCGGGCGGGCGAAGGACCACAGCACGCGCAGCCGAGGCAAACGATTGGTTTTCGGAACACTCATTCCTGAATTGGAACATCCTGTTCCAGTTTGGTCAAAGGATTATCGTATGACCTATGAGTGAGACCATCGCGGAGTCCGGCACCCGGGCGCGCACCCGGCGAGCCATCCTGGACGCCGCGGTCGCCGTGCTCTCCCGCGAACCCGGCGCGTCCATGGCGGCGATCGCGAGCCGGGCCGGCGTCGGCCGCACCACCATGCACCGCTACTTCCCCGAGCGGTCCGACCTCATCGCGGCCCTCGGCGCCGATGCCATCGAGAAGGTCAATGCGGCGGTGGCGCGCGCCCGGCTGCAGGACGGTCCGGTCCTGGATGCACTGGATCGGCTGTGCCAGGAGTACTTCGAATTCGGCGACCTGTTCATGCTGTCCTACGCCGAGCCGCAACTGCTGTCCGGTCCCGAATGGGAACAGCACACCCCGGAGGAACGCGAATTCCTGGAGTTGATCGAACGCGGCCGGGCCGAGGGCGTCATCGACGCACGGCTCGGCCCGGCCTGGGTTCAGCAGGTGCTGTGGGCCCTGCTGTTCGCCGCGTGGGAGCACATCAAGGAGGGAACAGCCAGGCACGAGGCGCTGAGCCTGTGCCTGCTGACCTTCCGCAAAGCCGTCAGCCGATGCTGAACGGCTGACCCCACAGCGTCACAACGGAATTGACATTGGTGGTCTCGACCTTCACCTTGACGAAGGCGCGGGCCTGGGCGTAGCCGGCGCAGCCGGTGACGCCGACGGTGGAGTCGGCCCAGGTGACGCTGCCGTTGGCGCCCTTGAACTTGTTGCGGGTGGAATGCGTTTCCTCGCCGAAGTCGTCGGCCTCCTCCAGATCGAGCAGGTACATGGCCTCGGCCTGACCCGGGCCCAGCGAGAGGGTGGCGCCGCCCTTGCCGCCGACCGAGGGCTTCTTGCCCTCCCAGTCGCTCTCGCCGCTGACGCCGCCGGTGACGCCGCCGCCGCCGATATTGACCTGACAGGCCACCACGTAGCCGGGATAGATCTTGCCGCCCTTGGCATTCGGGCCGGACACCTCGACCTGCGCGCTGCCCGACACCCACGCGTTGCGGTGCACCGGGGTCGCGCCCATGGACGGATTGATATTCGCGGACTCGCCGACCAGGCGGACGGTCACCACGGTGCCGTCGGTCAGGGTGCGGGTGATCTCGCCGCCCGGCAGCGGCACGAAGGTATCGGCATTGGCCGCCCCGGCGGAGCACAGGCCCAGGGCCACGGTGGCAGCGGCGGCGCAGGCCAGGCGCGCCGCGTTCTCACGGTTGATCATCGAGCTTCCCTCTGGGATCGAAAAAGCTTGAGCAAGGGTTGATATGGCAATGGACCGGGTCAGCCGATGCTGAACGGCATCCCGTAGAGGGAGGTCTTGGAGTAGTGGTCGCCGATGATCTCGACCACGGTGTACGAGCGCGCCTGGGCATAGCCGGCGCAGCCCTGGATCTCGAGTTCGACGTCCTGGTACTCGACCGAGTAGACCCCCGCCTTCAGGATGTCCTTGCCCTCGACGCCCACGAAGGCGACTTCGCCCGGTCCGAGTGACAGGCCGATGGAGCCGCTGGCACTGAAGCCGGTGGTGGTGATTCCGCCGCCCACACCCGCGGCGATCGCCTCGTCGCCGATGCTGATCTGACAGCCGACGAGGTAGCCGGTGGTCATGCGCGAGGACCCGTGAGTGGAGGAGTTATTGGTGCCGGGAGCGTTCGCCGCACCGTTCCAGGGCCCCGGCTTGCCCTCCGGCGTCTGGGTGACATCGGCGGTCACGATGCCCGAAAGCCAGGCCACGCGCCCGGCGCCATTGGCGGCCAGCGACGGAGAGATCTTCGCGCTCTCCTGCGTGCGGGTGATCGTCACACCCGGGCCGACCCGCTGTCCGTCCGGCAGGGGCACGAAAGTATCCGCGTTCGCCGCGCCGGTGGAGAACAGGCCCATGGCCACCGCGGCCGCCGCGCCGAGTCCGGCAACCCGCGCCGCGCGACCGGTGTCGCGAAAGTTGTTCATTTTTACCCTCATCATGTTGCTGCGTTGCGGCGTCGGGCGCCGCGAAATGTGTTGCGGTTCCGCCCGATACAACGGTGGAAATCCGGCAACCGGACGAAGCGTAGGTATCCGCCGCGCGCGATCGATACCCGCCGAAAGTCAGGAGCACACCCCCCTTTCGGCTGGAATATTCACAGCCGGGCGGGGGGATTTCCCCGCGGCGCGCACAAGAACCCGGTAGAACGCACAAGGGCGGCGAATGCCCGCGGAGAGGGGAACAAATCCGCGGGCTTTCGCCGCCTATCGCGCCCGGTGGTCAAGCGCAGGCACCAGTTTTCCGAACCGAGATGCCCGCGGGAACCCGCCGAGTGGCTGAATGTTCCCGGTCCCCTGGGGGATTCGGCACGCCATGAGAGGGAATCAGCTGTGATCGAGCCGCAATTCGACGCGGAAGCCGCCGTCCGCGGTGGGGCCCGCGCTCAGCTGCCCGTGCAGCAGTTCCGCGCGTTCGGACAGGCCGAGCAGGCCGTATCCCGCGCCGGGCAGGGGAATCGCGACCCGGGTGGGTGCGGTATTGGTGATCGTCACACCGAAATGGTCGGCGCCGGACCACAATCGGACGCTGGCGGTGGCGCCCGGAGCGTGCTTGCGCACATTGGTCAGCGCTTCCTGGACCGTGCGGTACACGGCCCGCTGCGCGGCGCCGGTGATCTCCGCGGGCAGCGCGCCCTCGAGCTCGACCGTGATCGCGCTGCCGTCGATCAGGGTGCGCAGATCCGCCAGGGTCGGCTGCGGGGTCAGCTCGGTGCCGCGACCGCCGGCCGCGCGCAGCAGCGTCACCAGGTGGCGCAGCTCGTCGAGGGTATCGACGCTCAGTTTGCGAATCGTATTGGCGGCCTCGCGAATACCGGTATCGGGCGCCGCGACCATGAGGGCTCCGGCGCGCACCGCGATCAGGCTGACCTGATGGGACACCACATCGTGCATCTCCCGGCCGATCTGGGCGCGTTCGCGCGCCAGCACCGCCTGGGCGTGCAGATGCCGTTCGTGATCGCGCACCTCCTCGATCTCGACCAGCCGCCGGGCCAGTTCGTCACGGGTGCGCACCAGCCGGCCGAACAGCACCGGCGCGGCCGCCAAGGCCGTCAGGTACACCAGGCCGATCAGTGCGTCGGCGCGTCCGCCGTTCTCCACGATCGGCGGGTCCGAGGCGGTCGCCAGCACTACCTCCGCCATCACGCACGCGACGAGCGGCCACCGGCGGCGGGTGTGCACGGCCAGGGTGTACAAGGCGACCGCCGGCGCGACCACGATGCCGGTCAGATAGGTGGCCGGCAGCGTGGCCAGGAAGGCCGGCAATGGCCAGCGGCGCCGGAACACCAGTGCGGCACAGGCGATCAGCGCCGCCGCGATACCGTCGGATTCGAGCCACAGGCTGCCGTACCAGGCATCGCCCAGCGCGAGCAGCACCACCGCCGCATCGATCACCGGCCACCGCAACTGTTCTCGAATGATCCGTGGTCCTTCCAGAGCAGCCCGGCTCGCTGCGCCACCAGCGCGGCCTGTACGCGGCTGTTGACGCGCAGCTTGGTCAGTATCGCGCTGACATGATCCTTGACCGTGCCCACGCTGACGAAGATCCGCTGCCCGATCTCGGCATTGGACAGCCCTTCGGCCAAGAGCACCAGCACATCCCGCTCGCGCTCGGTCAGGGCGTCGATCCGCGCCACCTCGACATCACTGGCCGCCATCCGCCCGAGCTCGGTATCCCCGTGCAACAGCGTCACCGCCGCCTTCGGCGACATCACCACTCCCCCGGCGTGCAGGGTGCGCACCGATTGCGCCAGCTGCTCGGGCTCGGTGTCCTTCAACAGGAATCCGGCCGCGCCACTGCGCAATGCCGTGACGATGTACTCATCGGTGTCGAAGGTCGTCAGCATCGCCACCACGGGCGGTTCCGGCAGCTCCCGCAGCCGCCGCAGCACGGTGAGCCCATCGACATCGGGCATCCGGATATCCAGCAGCACCACATCCGGGCGCACCGACCCGATCAACTCCACGGCCGCGCCACCCGAACTCGTCCCCACCACGTCGATCCCGTCCGCGGCATCCAGAATCAGCTCGAACCCCGTCCGCACCAACGCCTCGTCATCCACGACGGCCACCCGGATCCCGCACTGCCCCGCGCCGCCCCGCGCCCGCGGATCCGGCAGCGCCGGGGCCTTCGCCGCACTCTCGTCGTTCATCGGACGAGCGTAGAGAATCCACCGAGCACCGGGCCATCCGCCAGAAGTCGGACACTCCGGACGGCGGTCGCCGATCCACGCGGCGCTCACCACGTGGATCGGTGCCCCGGTGTGACGCGCCTCGCACTCCGGGACCCTGGTGCGCCGTCCGGCACAGGCATAGCCTGAATCGGCGATACCACGAAATCCCTTGTACTAATTGGACATTCGGTGCAATCTGATCAAGAGGCATATTCTGGTGAGGCGGAGCGGGCGGGGCGTCCGCTCGGACGCCGGCAGATCCTGGCGGGCCTGGCCCTGCTGGCGATAACCGGCTGCGCCGGCCCTTCCCGCAAACCCACGGCCGCCACCGCGGAGGCTGCCCCGCACTGGGATTACGAGGCGGAGGGGCCCGAGCACTGGGCCGAGCTGGACAGCCGATATCTGACGTGCGGGACCGGGCACGCGCAGTCGCCGGTCGACCTGTCCAGCCACACTCAGCTGCATCCGGACGATCACATCACCATCGAGTACGGCGTCGTGCCCGCTTTCGGCATCCTGCACGACGGGCACACGCTGCTGGTGCGCCCGGCCGCGGCCGATTCGAGCCGGATCCTGCTGGGCGACCGGACCTTCCAGCTCACGCAGTTCCATTTCCACATGCCCAGCGAGCACACCGTGGACGGGGTGAACTCCACCATGGAGCTGCACCTGGTGCATCGCGACGACAGCGGCGGCCTGGCCGTGCTCGGCATCCTCATGCAGGAGACGGCGGGCGCCTCCGGATTCGACCCGCTGCTCGCCACCGTGCCGCAGCGGCCGGGCGAGTCGGTGCTGACCGGGCCGATCGATCTGCGCACGCTCTTGCCCGCGGACCTCGGCCAATTCCGCTACGAGGGCTCGCTGACAACTCCGCCGTGCAGCGAAGGCGTTTCGTGGACGGTGCTGCGCAATCCGGTACCGGTCTCCCGCGAGGTCGCCGACCGTTATCACGCCCTCTTCCCGCACTCCAACCGCCCGACCCAGCCGCTCAACGGCCGCACCGTCATCATCGCGGGCGGCTAGCGGCGACCTCCCGGTTTTGTAACGTTCGTTAAAATACGTGTTAGAGTGCTGCCATGCCTCGCCCCAAAGCCTTCGATCCGGATCGTGTCGTGGATGCCGCGATGACGGCGTTCTGGAACAAGGGGTATGCGGCGACCTCCGCCCAGGATCTGGTGGATACCACCGGTCTGGGCCGGGGCAGCCTCTACAACGCCTTCAGCGGGAAGCACCAGTTGTTCCTGGAATGCCTGCGACGATACGAAAGCGAATGGGCGACAACCCAGGTCGAGGTGCTCCGGGGTGGCGGTCCGGTCCGGGATCGCGTGCGCGCGGTGCTGATGACGGTGGTCGACGAGGAAACCGGGGCGGTGCCCGCGAATCGCGGCTGCCTGGCGGTGAATGCGGCCATCGAGCTCGGCGGCAGTGACGCCGAGGCGACGGCGCTGGTGCGGCACACCTTCAACCGGATGCAGGATGCCTTTCAGGAGGCGCTCGAGCGGGCGCGCCGCGATGGCGAGATCGACGCGGATCGCAAGCCGGCGGCGCTGGCGGCCTATCTTCTCAATGCCATGTACGGATTGCGGGTGCTCGGCCGGACGGCGGACCGCGACACCTTGACCGACATTGTCGAGACCACCATGCGAATGCTGTAGCGGCAGCGAACCCCACTCTGCAACAAGACCTTTCGACCGGGCGGCTATGCGCTGCCCTCATATTGTAATGATCAGTCAAAATCAATGAGGAGCTGTCTTCATGACCGAACAGTCCCCGATCGCGACCGTGCTCGGCACCGGCATCATCGGTGCGCCGGTGGCGCGGAATCTGCGCACGGCATTCACCGTGCGCGCCTGGAATCGCACCCCGGCCGCGGCGGAGCCATTGGCGGCCGAGGGAATCGAGGTCGCACGGACGGCGGCGGAGGCGGTGGCGGGCGCGCACGTCGTGGTCACGGTGCTCACCGATGCGGCGGCGGTGCGGGAGGTGATGGAATCGGCCGCGCCCGCGCCGGGCACGGTGTGGATTCAACTGAGCACCGTCGGCGATGCCGACACCGCCGAGCTGGCCGGTTTCGCGGCCGAGCGCGGCCTGGTGTTCTACGACGCGCCCGTCCAGGGCACCAAGCAGCCCGCCGAACTGGGCCGCCTGGTGGTGCTGGCCGCGGGGCCGGAAAGGGAACGCGCCACCGCGACAGCCGTTTTCGATGCGATCGGCAGTCGCACGCTGTGGGTCGCGGCGGAGCCCGGCGCGGCGACCCGGCTCAAACTGGCCCTGAACAGCCTGGTCTTCGCGCTCACCCACGGCATCGCCGAAAGCCTGTCCCTGGCAGAGGCCTTGGGCGTGGATCCGAATCTGGTGGTGGAGGCGGTCACCGGCGGCCCGCTGGACAGCGGCTTCTTCCAGGCCAAAGCGCGTGCGGCTTTGACCGGCGAGCTCGCGGCGGCCTTCTCGATCGACAACGCGGTCAAGGACTCCCGGCTCATCACCGAGGCAGCGGAGCGGGCCGGGATCACCGTCGATGTCACGGCGGCCGGACTGGGCCGGTTCCAGCGCGCGGCCCGGGCCGGGCACGGCGCGGCCGATATGGCCGCCTCCTACCTGGCCCGCTAGGAGCGCACCGATGACGAGTCTCGACACCTCCGCCCGCGGCGGCGCACCGTCCCGGGCGAAGCCGCCCATCGGCACGCTGCTGGCCTTCACCACGGCCGGATTCCTGGCCATCGTCACCGAGACCATGCCCGCCGGGCTGCTGCCGAAAATCGCTGCGGGACTGCATATATCCGAATCCCGGGCCGGGCAGCTGGTCACCCTCTACGCGCTCGGCTCGGTGGCCGCGGCCATTCCGGTGATCACCGCCACCCGCGGCCTGCGCCGCCGCCCGCTGCTGCTGGCCGCCGTGACCGGTCTGCTGGTGTTCAATACCGTGACGGCGCTGTCGTCCAGCTATCCCTTCACGCTGGCGGCGCGATTCGCGGCGGGCATGTCGGCGGGCGTCATCTGGGGCCTGCTCGCCGGATACGCCCGCCGATTGGTGCCCGAGCACATTCAGGGCCGGGCCCTGGCCGTCGTCGGCGTCGGCCAGCCCATCGCCCTGACTCTCGGTGTGCCACTGGGCACGTGGCTCGGCTCCCTGCTGGACTGGCGCGCCGCGTTCTGGATCATGTCGGCCCTCGCCGCCGCCTTGCTGGTGTGGATCCGGGCCCTGGTGCCGGATCTACCGGGACAGGCCGCGGACGCCCGCCGGCCGCTGCGACAGGTGTTCGCCATTCCCGGCGTGCGCCCGGTCCTCGCGGTCGTGCTGTGCTGGATCCTGGCCCACAATGTCCTCTACACCTATGTGGCCCCGTTCCTCACGCATTCCGGCCTGGAGCAGCGCACCGATGTCGTACTGCTGATATTCGGCGCGGCCGCCATCACCGGCATCTGGATCACCGGCACCCTGGTGGACCGGCGGCTACGCACCACCACGCTGGTCTCCCTCGCCGTATTCGCCGCCGCGACAACGATCTTGGCCGCCGCCGGCGAATCACCCGCCTTCGTCGTCGCCGGCACCGTCGCCTGGGGACTGGCCTTCGGCGGAGCGCCCACCCTCCTGCAGACCGCCATCGCCGACGCCGCCGGCAGCGAGGCCGACGTGGCCCAGTCCATGCTGGTGACGGTCTTCAACCTGGCCGTCGCCGGAGGCGGTCTCCTCGGCGGATTCCTGTTGAACGCCATCGGAAGCCGATCGCTCCCCGCCGCGGCCGCGGTGACGGCGCTCATTGCCCTGGCGGTCGCCGCGGCCGCCGCCGCACACGGCTTCCGTCCCGGATCTCGCGGCGGCGCAGCGGAGTAGGGCTGCGCGCAGCGGGTCACCGGCCCGCCCTGCCGGCGGTGCGACGGGAGATGGCGACGCCGATCAGGCAGATCGTGCCGCCGAGCAGGGCCCAGGCCGTGGGGACTTCGCCCAGCAGCAGCCAGGAGAGCAGGATGGAGATGGCGGGGACGGCGTAGGTGCTGGCGGCCAGGCGGCCGGCGTCGGTGCGGTGCAGGGCGTAGGACCAGGCCGTGAAACCCAGTGCGGTGGGGAACAATCCGAGGTAGATGCCATCGGCGACGACTCGGGCGGGGGCGGTGGCGAGCTCGGTGAGCAACTGCGGCGCCCACGGGAGCAGGACGACGGCGCCGAGGAGGCAGCCGAGCCAGATGGCGGTGAGCGGATCCACGTAGCGCAGTGCGGGTTTCTGAACCAGCACGCCCGCGGCGTAGAGCACGGCGGCGAGGATGCACAGCAGGACGCCGAGACCGTCGCGGTGCCCGCCGCCGCTGGACAGCGCGATGATGCCGACGCCGGCCAGCGAGACGGCCGCGCCCAGGAGCAGCGTCCGGGTCAGGTGTTCGCGGAACAGGGCGGCGGCGCCGAAGGCCACCAGCAGCGGGGCCAGATTCACCAGCAGCGCCGCGGTTCCGGCGTCCACGTGCAGTTCGGCCGTATTGAGGGCGACGGTGTAGCCGGCGAGCCAGAGCACCGCATAGGTCGCCACCAGCAGGAGCGCCCGGGGCGAGCGGGGAATGCGGCGCAGGGCGCCGCGACGGGCCAGCATGGGGATGCTCAGCGCCAGCGCGGCGACCGCCAGGCGCAGCAGGGCCATCGGGGCGGGTGAGAGATGCGGGCCCGCATCGCGAATCGCGACGAAGGCCGAGGCCCACAGCACGACCGCCGTTAGCGCCGCGAGCGCGCTGGCGGCGCCGGGTCCGAAGTGGCGGGAGGCCGCCGGTACCGGCTGATCGGCGCGGTCGGGCACACGAGTTTCCTGGGTCACCCGGTCATCGTGACCCGGACAATTGAACAGGACAAGCGAACAATCAAGAACGTCCATTAAGCACAGCTGTACTATCGAGACATGCTCGACCTCACCCGGCTCCAACTGCTCCGGACCGTCATCGCCACCGGTTCCCTGCGGGCGAGCGCGTCGACCCTGGGCTACACCGCGTCGGCGGCCAGTCAGCAATTGGCGGCGCTGCAGCGCCAGACCGGTTTGCGGCTGGTCGAACGGGTGGGCCGCGGTATCGCGCCCACGGCGGCCGGACGGGTGCTGGCGGCCGAGGCGAACCGGGTGTTCGAGGAGCTGAGCCGGCTCGACGGCGTGGTCGGCGATCTGCGCGCCGGGCGGGTGGGCAGCCTGTCGATCGGGTACGTGGCCTCCGTCGGCGCGACCTGGCTGCCGCCCATCGTGGAGGTGCTGCGCACCGAATTCCCGGATCTGCGGCTGGAATTGCGCATGAGCGAGACCAATGACGGGCATTGCGATGTCGAGATCTTCATCGAGGACGCGAGCATGGCTCCGCCGCCGGGGGTACAGGTGCGGCCGCTGATCACCGATCCGTATGTGGTGGCCATGCGCTCCGATGATCCGCTCGCCGCGCGGCCGGCCGTGCGCCTGGCCGAGCTGGCGGACCGGTCCTGGATCGACAACGAACCCACCGAGGGGCCGTGCCGCCGAATCCTGCTGGACGCCTGCGTCCGAGCCGGCATCACACCTCGATTCCAGGTGCAGACCCCGGACTACCGGACCGCATTGCCCATGGTGACAACGGGTATCGGGATCACCGCGCTCCCCCGCCTCGCCGCCGTGGATCTACCCGCCGGGGTGACGACGCGCCCCCTGACCGAACCGACGCCGGTCCGCCAGGTGAGCATGGCCGTCCGCGCGTCGATCGCGGGCAATCCGGCGGTCCGCCGCACGGTCGGATTGTTCACCTCCCTCGCGCAGCGGTCCGAGCGACGAGCGGACAGCTGACTCCTGGTGCCGGACAACGGGAGCCGTATCCGTCAGGACCGATCCGCGCCGATGATCGGCACAGTGGGCGCGGGATCGATCCGCGTCTCGTCGCCGACGGTGAGGACGGCCGGGGCCCCCGAACGGTAGGCGGGCCACGACGGCAGTCCGGCATGGGTGGGATCGCCGTCGCGGATGAACCCGATCCAGGCTCGATGCAGTGTGTCGGTGATCCGCTCGGCCGACTCGGGTTCGAACCCCCGCGCGAACGGGGCCGCGGACCAACGGTCGAGATTGCCGAAGGTGAAGGGCAATTCGAGACAGTGGGCGGCGCCGACGGCCGGGCCCATGGGCGAGCTCACGTCGAACTGGTAGACGTACGCCGGTCGCGCGGCGTCGGCACGCTCCTGGGCCATTCGCAGTCCGGGGGCACGGAACATCACATCGCCGACAATGCGTACCACCGCCTCGCCGGGCGACAGTCCGCCGGCGAGCACCGCCGCGGCGTCGATATCGCTGTATCGTGTTGCCGCCCAGTCGATCACCTGGTCACGGGTGGCGGTGCCGTAGCGCGGATCGACGCCGAAGGCGAAGGCCGCCTCGTCGCGGGTCCAGCCGAGAATCATGTCGACATCGGCGCTTGCCAGCGTTTCCATCGGATGCCGGGGAATGGTCTCCGGATCGAGAACCGGCGTGTAGGCCAGCGACCACACGCCGAAGGCGGCGTATTCGGCCATGACCGCCTGCGTACCGAGAATCAGCCGCTCCCAGGGCTCCTCGCGCAGCGCGTCGATATGCTCGCCGTGCCCGAGGTGGCGCGCCAGGGCCCGGGTGCGTTCGACCGCGATATCGGCGCCGATCAGCTCCCACGCGAACGGCATGCTCTGCAGGATGACGCGCTGGAACAGTCCGCGCGTCGAGGGATGCTGGGCGAGTGCGGCAATGGCGAACGCGCCACCGGATTGGCCGGCGAGGGTGATGCGCTCCGGATCGCCCCCGAAGGCGGCGATATTCTCGGCGATCCACTGTACCGCGGCGATCTGGTCGGTGAGCCAGGCATTGGGGTCGCCGAGCCCGGACAGGAATCCCAGCGGACCCAGGCGGTAGTTGATGGAGACCGCGACGATATCGCCGTTGCGGGCGAAGGTATCGGTGGCGTAGCGGTCGAGATTGCCTGAGCCGGTGAGGAATCCGCCGCCGTGCAGCCACACCACCACCGGGCGGCGGGCATCGTCCGCGGCGGGCGTCCAGATGTTCAGCGTCAGGCAGTCCTCGTCGAAAGGAGGCTCACCGTGGAAGCCGATCAGCGGATGCGGCTGCGGCGGGCGCGGTTGCGGGGCGGACGGCCCGTAGGCCGTGGCGTCGCGCACCCCGGCCCATCCGGGATGCGGGCGGGCGGCCCGCCAGCGGTTCGGGCCGGTGGGCGGTGCGGCGTAGGGGACGCCGAGAAAGGCGGTGACGCCGTCCTCGTTCCGGCCCCGCAGCATTCCGGACTTCGTCTCGGCGATGGGTTGTGCGCTCATGGTGTTCTCGCATTTCGTTGTATCGTGGTCCAGCGCAGGGGATTCAGAAGGCGGCGATACCGGTGATGGCGCGTCCCAGGATCAGCGCGTGAATGTCGTGGGTGCCCTCGTAGGTGTTGACCACCTCCAGATTCACCAGATGCCGGGCGATGCCGTACTCGTCGCTGATCCCATTGCCGCCCAGCATGTCTCGCGCCACACGGGCGATGTCGAGGGCCTTGCCGCAGGAGTTGCGTTTCAGGATCGAGGTGAGCTCCACCGTCGCCTGGCGCTCGTCGCGCAGGCGGCCCAGCCGCAGGCAGCCCTGCAGCCCGAGGGTGATCTCGGTGAGCATATCGGCCAATTTGCGCTGCACCAGTTGATTGGCCGCGAGCGGGCGGCCGAACTGACTGCGCGCGAGCACGTAGTCACGGGCCCGGTGGTAGCAGTCCTCGGCCGCGCCCAGCGCACCCCAGGCAATGCCGTAGCGCGCGCTGTCGAGACAGGTGAAAGGCCCACGCAGCCCGCGGATCTCGGGGAAGGCGTTCGCCTCCGGGACGAAGACCTCGTCCATGACGATCTGGCCGGTCACCGAGGCGCGCAGGCCGACCTTGCCGGTGATCTCCGGTGTGGACAGCCCCGCTGTGCCCCGATCCAGGATGAACCCGCGGATGGCGCCCGCGTCGTCGCGGGCCCAGACCACGAACACATCGGCAATGGGCGCATTGGTGATCCAGGTCTTGGTGCCGGTCAGCGCGTACCCGCCGGGCACCGATCGCGCGCGGGTCGCCAGGGCGCCCGGATCGCTGCCGTGATCGGGCTCGGTCAGCCCGAAGCAGCCGATCGACTCACCGGATGCCAAGCGCGGCAGGTAGTTCCGCTTCTGATCCGCGGTGCCGAACTCATTGATCGGCACCATGACCAGCGAGGATTGCACGCTCATCATGGACCGGTACCCGGAGTCGACGCGCTCCACCTCGCGCGCGATCAGGCCGTAGGCGACACAGCCCAGGCCAGCGCCCCCGTATTCCTCGGCAATGGTCGGGCCGAGCAGCCCGACCGCGCCCATCTCCCGGAAGATGGCGGGATCGGTGTGCCCGGCGCGGAAGGCCTCGAGCACCCTGGGAGCCAGTCGCCGCGTGCAGAATTCGCGGGCGGCGTCGCGCACCGCCCGCTCGTCGGGGGTCAGCTGCTCGTCCAGCGCCAGCGGATCATCCCAGCGGAAGGCCGACCGGGCGGCGGCCGGGGCGCGGCCGCTCATGCGATGCTCCTGACATTCATGCGATGCTCCTGGCGTGCGGGCCGTCGGCGATGACGGCGGTGACCTCGATCTCGACCCGCGCCTGCGGTTCGACGAGGCGGTTCACCTCGATGGCGGTCATGGCGACATCGAAATCGCCGATGATCTCCCGGTAGGCCGCGCCGATGGCACGCTGGGCCCGGGAGTACTCCTCGACATCGGTGAGATACCAGGTCATGCGGACGATGTGCGCGGGTTCGGCGCCCGCCTCGGCGAGCACGGCCACCACATTGCGCAGGGCCTGCCGGACCTGATCGGCGAGTTCGGCGGACCGGAAGACGCCGTCGGCGTCCCAGCCGACCATGCCCGCCACGAACACCATTTCACCGCGCACGGCGACGCCATTGGCGTAACCGCGCGGGCGCGGCCAGGCCGGCGGCTGCAGCACCCTCACCGCGCGACCCCCGTCTCATCGCGCGCCGGGTCCCGGCGCAGCTGGAATCGCTGTAACTTCCCGGTCGGTGTGCGGGGCAGTGCTTCGACGAACACGATGGACCTCGGATACTTGTAGGGGGCGACGGTCTCTTTCACGAAATCCTGTAGTTCCCTGACTAATTCGGCTGCCGCCGGATAGTCCGGCCGCAGCACCACATAGGCCTCGACGATCTGGCCGCGCTCCTCGTCGGGTGCGCCGACGACCGCGCAGTCCGCCACCGCGGCATGGGCGGCGAGCGCGTCCTCGACCTCGGGCGCGGCGATGTTGTAGCCGGCGGAGACGATCATGTCGTCGGCGCGGGCATGGAAGTGGAAGTAGCCGTCCTCGTCCATGGAGTAGGCGTCGCCGGTGTAGTTCCAGCCGTCGCGCACGTACTCGGTCTGCCGCGGGTCGGCGAGGTAGCGGCATCCGGTCGGACCCTTCACCGCGAGCCGGCCGACGACGCCGGGGCCGACGGGCTGCCCGTTCTCGTCGACGACGCGCGCCTGATAGCCGGGCACGGCCGTGCCGGTCGCGCCGGGTCGGGCGTGCCGTTCGTCGGCGGAGATGAAGATGTGCAGCATCTCGGTGGCGCCGATGCCGTCGATGAGTTCGATGCCGGTGGCCTCCCGCCACTGGGCGCGGGTGCTCGCCGAGAGCGCCTCGCCCGCCGAGATGCACTTGCGCAGTGGTGTGGCGCGCAACGCCGCGCCTTCCCGGGCCAGCACGCGGTACGCGGTCGGGGCGGTGAACAGCACGGTCGCACCGTATTCGGCAATGGCCGCGGCCAGGGCGGGCGGACCGGCTTGTTCCAGCAGCACCGTGGACGCACCGATGGACATCGGGAACAATACGAGTCCCCCGAGCCCGAAAGTGAAGGCCAGCGGCGGACTTCCGATGAATACGTCATCGGGTTCCGGGCGCACGATATGCCGCGGGAAGCACCGGCAGATCGCCAGCACGTCACGGTGAAAGTGGGCGGTGGCCTTGGGAATTCCGGTGGTGCCGGAGGTGAAGGCGATCAGGCAGACATCGGTGGCGGCGGTGGCCACCGCCTCGAACCGGCCGTCGTGCGCGGCCATGGCCGCCTCGAGGCCGTCACCCGCGGCGGTATTGAAGTACCGCACCCGGCCGAGCGTCGATCCGGCGACCCGCGCCGGCTCCAGCCGATCGGCCACGGCGGCATCGCACAGCGCGTGGGTGATGCGCGCCTTGTCGATCATGACGACGAGTTCCTTGGCGCGCAGCAGCGGCATGGCGGTGACGGCGATGCCGCCCGCCTTCACCACCGCCAGCCAGCACGCCGCGAGCATGGGGGTGTTCGGGCCGTTGAGCAGCACCCGGTTGCCGGGCACCAGACCCATATCCCGCACGAGCACCGCGGCAATGCGGTTGACCCGCTCGTGCAGGTCGGCGTAGGTCCAGCGCACGCCGGGTCCGCGCAGGCACGGCCGGTCGCCGCGGCCCTCGGCGAGATGGCGGTCGAGTAGTTCGGCCGCACAGTTGATTCGATCCGGGAAGCGCAGCTCCGGCAGGTCCAGCAGGAATTCGGGCCATTGCTCGACCGGGGGCAGGTTGTCGGTGGCGAAGGTGTCGATATGAGCACTGGTCATGGGATACGACCTTGGGAGAGAGGGTGTTTCGAGAGCTCAGGGCACGCGGGTGAGCGTGGCGTCGCGCAGCAGTTCGCGGGCGATGATCAATTGCTGCACCTCGGTGGCGCCCTCGTAGATGCGCAGGGCGCGGATATCGCGGTAGAGGCGTTCGACGGGATGGTCGTGCACGACGCCGCGCCCGCCGTGCAGCTGGACGGCGGCATCGACGACCTGCTGCGCCCCTTCGGTGGCGGCCATTTTGGCCATGGCCGCCGCGCGGGTCACCGATCGCCCCCGGTCACGCTCCCAGGCCGCGCGGTAGGTGAGCAGGGCGGCGCTGTCGATGGTGGTGGCCATCTGCGCGAGTTTGGCCCGGGTGAGCTGGAAGTCGGACAGCTTGCCGCCGAACATGTTCCGGGTGGTGGCGTGGTCGATGGCCGCGGCCAGGGCGTGACGGGCGAAGCCCAGCGCGGCGGCCGCGACGGAGGTGCGGAAGACGTCGAGGGTGCGCATGGCGATCGAGAAGCCCTCGCCCGGTGCGCCGAGGCGCTGGGCGGCCGGAATCCGGCAGCCGTCGAAGCGCAGTCGTGCCAGCGGGTGCGGTGACATGGGCTCGATGCGTTCGGCAATGTGCAGGCCGGGGGTCCCGGCATCCACGATGAACGCCGAAATCCCGCGTGCGCCTTCGGCCTCCCCGGTCCTGGCGAACACCACGTAGAAATCGGCTATGCCGCCGTTGGAGATCCAGGTCTTCTCGCCGTCGAGCACATGGTCCGGTCCGTCGGCGCGGGCGGCGCACGACAGTGCGGCCACATCCGAGCCCGCATCGGTCTCCGACAGGGCGAAGGCGGCCAGCGCCTGTCCCCGCGCGACCCGCGGCAGATAGCGGCGCTTCTGGTCGTCATCGCCCGCGAGGCTGATGGCGCCCGAGCCGAGACCTTGCATGGCGAAGGCGAAGTCGGCGAGCGCGTCGTAGCGGGCGAGAGTCTCCCGGAACAGGCACAGCGCGCGAGTGTCCAGCTCCTCTCGCGCGCCGCCGAATGCCTTGCCCGCCACCGTGTATCGCAGCCATCCCGCGCCGCCGAGCAGGCGGACCAGTTCCCGGCAGCGGCCGTCGGCATCGAGGTCGGTGGGCGCGGTCAGGTGCAGCGCGGCCCATTCGTCGAGCGAAACGGCCAGCGCCCGATGGTCGTCGGTGAGAAAGGGCCAGTCCCAATGATCGCCGGACATATCAGTTCCCTTCGAAGACCGGACGCCGTTTGGCGGCGAACGCCTCGTAGGCGCGGGTGAAGTCCTCGGTGAGCATGCACAGCGCCTGTGCCTGCGCTTCCGCCTCGACGGCCTGCTCGATGGTCATCGACCATTCCTGGTGCAGCATGGTTTTGGTCATGCCGTGCGCGAAGGTCGGTCCGTCCGCCAGCCGGCGCGCCAGCGATCCCGCCGCGCCGAGCAGCAGTTCCGGCTCGGTGAGTTCATTGAAGAACCCCCACGCGTACGCCTCGTCGCCGGTCATGACCCGGCCGGTGTAGAGCAACTCGGCCGCGCGGCCCTGCCCGATGATGCGGGGGAGCATGGCGCAGGCGCCCATATCGCAGCCGGCCAGGCCGACGCGGGAGAACAGGAAGGCGGTCGCGCTGCGGGCGGTGCCGACGCGCAGATCGGCGGCCATGGCCAGGATCGCGCCCGCGCCGGCGCACACGCCGTCCACCGCGGCGATCACCGGTTGCGGGCAGGCCCGCACGGCCTTGACCAGATCGCCGGTCATGCGGGTGAACATCAGCAGGTCGGGCGCCCGCAAACCGAGGAGCGGGCCGATGATGTCGTGCACATCGCCGCCGGAGCAGAAGTTCTCGGCCGCGCCGTGCACGACGACCACCGACACATCGGTGGCATGGGCCAGGCTGCGGAACAGGTCGCGCAGTTCGGCGTAGGACTCGAAGGTGAGCGGGTTCTTGCGCTCGGGGCGGTTCAAGGTGATGGTCCCGACGCCGTCGTCCACCTCCCAGCGGAAGTGTTCGGCGAGATAGCCGGCGAGGGTGGTGCGATTGCCCGCGAGCAGCGCGGGATGGGGGTCGGTCATGAGAGTCCCGTGGAATTCGTTGGGGGAGCGGCGGAGTCGCCGCCCGGGGGGTGCGCCAGCTGGACGCGGAGTTTGCCGAGCAGTTCGTACAGGGTCTGCTGGTCGGCATCGCCGAATCCGGCGAAGATCTCGCCCAGCCAGCATTCGTGTTCGGCCGCCATCTCGGCGAAACGGGTGCGGCCGAGCCGGGTCAGGCGCACCAGGGTGGCGCGCTTGTCGATCGGGTCGGGGATGCGCTCGACCCAGCCCTCCCCCACCAGTTGATCGGTGAGGCCGGTGACATTGCCGCCGGTCACCATGAGATAGCGGGACAGCGCGCTCATGCGCAGGCCGTCCCGGTGGCGTTCCAACTGGGCCAGGAAGTCGAAGCGCGCCAAGGTGGTTCCGAACCGCTCGCGCAGCCGGGTGCGGATCTCCTGTTCGATCTCATTGGTGGTGGCCAGCAGTCGCAGCCAGGTGCGCACGTCCAGATGATCGCCGGAGGCCGCGCGGGCCTCGACGCCGATGCGGTGGTCGGCAATGGTGCGCGCACCGTCGGGCCGGGGGCCCGTCACGTCACATCACCTCGCCGCCGCTGACCGAAATCGATTGGCCGGTCACCGATCTGGCCGCGTCCGAGCAGAGCCAGGTCACCGCCTCGGCGACCTCCTCGGGCTGGATCAAGCGGCCTTGCGGATTGTGCTCGACGAAGGCCGCCCGCGCTCGCTCGGCGTCGCGGCCGGTGGCGGCCACGACATCGGCCACGCTCTCGCGCAGCAGGTCGGTATCGGTGAAACCCGGGCAGATGGCATTGACGGTGATCGGCGTGCCCGCGAACTCGTGCGCCAGCGCCCGCGTCAGCCCGATGACACCGTGCTTGGCCGCGGTGTAGGCGCAGACGTAGGAGTAGCCGCGCAGCCCGGCGGTACTGGCAACCGTGACGACGCGCCCGTGGCCGGTCGCGAGCATATCGGCCAATGCCGCTCTGGCGCACAGGAATGCGCCGGTGAGGTTGACCGCGAGCATGCGCTGCCACAGGTCGTCGCCGGTGCGGTGCAGCGGCGCGCTGCGCGCCTGCCCGGCATTGTTGATCAGGATATCGATGGGTCCGTGCCGTTCCCGGGCGGCGGTGAAGGCGGCGGCGACCGAATCCGGTTCGGTCACATCACCGGAGACCGCGTGCGCCCGTGCCGAATCAGGCAGTGAGTCAGCGGTTTTCGCGGCCGCGTCGAGATCGCGGGCCAGGATGGTGAGCCGCGCGCCGGAATCCGCGAGGCGCTGGGCGATGGCCGCGCCGATTCCGCGTGAGCCGCCGGTGACCAGTGCGTGCCGGCCCGCCAGGCCGGTGGTGGTCCCGTTGTAGGTCATATGGGCCTCCTGAAGCGTGGCGCCCACACTACGGCAGAAACTTTAGTTGTGAAGCAAATTCATACTGTTTTCCTGACGATGGCCAAAAATTAGTCATACGATGGCCCGGCATCACCCCTCGTTTCTAGGGACTCACCGTGGCTTCACCCCATCCCCTCGCCGCGACCACCACCGCCACCACGCGCTGGCGCGGCCACATCGTCCTCGTACTCTGTTTCGTCGCAATCGTTTTCGACGGCTACGACCTGGTGGTCTTCGGATCCACCCTGCCGTCGATCCTGGCCTACGAGCCGTGGCAGCTGACCAAGTCCACCGCCGGGGTCATCGGCTCGCTGGCACTGGTCGGCATGCTGATCGGCACCCTGGCCGTGAGCGTGCTGACCGACCGGCTGGGCCGCCGCCGCATCATGCTCATCAGCATCGCCTGGTTCTCCATCCTGATGCTGCTCACCGCCGCCGCGCCCTCCCCGGAGGCCTTCGCGCTGCTGCGCTTCCTCACCGGCATCGGGCTGGGCGGCGTCGTGCCCACCTGCGTGGCGCTGACCGTGGAGTTCGCACCCCGCCGGCATCGGCAGACCGCGAACGCGGTCATGTTCAGCGGCTACTCCGTCGGCGGCGTCGGCGCGGCCACGCTGGCGCTGATCGTTCTCCCGCGCTTCGACTTTCGCCTCATGTACGCACTCGGGGCGCTGTCGCTGATCACGCTGCTACCGCTCACCTGGAAGCTCATGCCGGAATCGGTGGCCTACCTGGCGCGGTCCGGTCGCGTCGACGAGGCCCGTGCGACGGCCGCGAAATACGGGCTGGTGTACTCCGACATCGTCGCCGCGGAGGACCACGGCCCGGATCGGGCGCGGTCGAGCCTGGCGACCCTGTTCAGCCGCCGCTGGATCGCCTCGTCGATCCTGTTCGCCCTCACCAACTTCTGCGGCCTGCTGCTGGTGTACGGCCTGAACACCTGGCTGCCGCAGATCATGCGGGAAGCCGGATTCGCGCTCGGCGCCGCGCTGACCTTCCTGCTGGTGCTCAATGCCGGGGCCATTGCGGGAGCCATCGGCGCCTCGTCCATCGCGGACCGGATCGGCGCCAAGCGGGTGGTGGTCACCTGTTTCCTGCTGGCCGCGCTGACGGTGGTGCTGATGAGCCTGGAATTCCCCTTCGCCCTCATGCTCGGGCTGGTCGCCCTCGCCGGGCTCGGGTCCATCGGCACGCAGATCCTCGTCGGCGGTTACTGCTCGACGCACTATCCGCAGTCGCTCACCGCGACGGCGCTGAGCTTCACCCTCGGGTTCGGCCGGATCGGAGCCATTACCGGACCGCTCATCGGCGGGTTCCTGGTCGGCCTGGGCTGGGGCTGGCAGATCAACTTCTACGCCTTCGCGGCCTTCGCCGTCCTGGGCGCGGCCACGGCCTTCGCCGTCCCGCGCGCACCCGTGTAGCGAATACGGGCGGCCTCAGTCGCCCGCGATCACCGCGGCGGCGAAATCGTGTGCCGGACCGGCGAGTTCGCGCCGCAGCTCATCGAACAACTCCCCCGCCTGGGCGCCGTGCCAGTCGCCGGGCAGCAGTTCGATGGGCAGGCCGGGATCCAGATACGGCAGTTTGCGCCAGACCGTGAGGGCATTCACGTACCCGGCGAACGCGTCGCGCGGCGACATCCGCGCGGCGCGTTTCCGGAGGGGGCCGAACTGTTCGAGGAACGCGCCGTACAGCGCTTCCAATCCCGCGAGATCCCACCACTGCCCGACCTTGTCGCGCACATCGCCGAAGGCCAGGTGCTCGCCCCGGAACAGCTCGACATAGCGGTCGAGCTCCAGCCGCTCCAGCGTGCGCCTTGTCTCCTCGTACAGATTGCCCGGCGCCACCCAGAATCCGGGCACGGCATTGCCGAATCCCATGCGGGTCAACTGCGTTCGCAGCTTGTGCCGCTGCTCCCGCTCGGATTCGGGCACCGTGAACACCGCCAGCAGCCAGCCGTCGGCGGCGGTCGCGCGCCGCCGCTCGAAGATGCGCGCGTCGCCCTCCCGCAGCATATCCAGCGCCGCCGCGGACAACTCGTAGCCGACGCCGCCGGATGTCTTCTTGCTCACCAGGATCCCCCGGCGCTTGAGCCTGCTCACCGCGGCGCGCACGGCCGGCTCCTCCACCTCGAGCTGGGCCATCAACCGGACCAGCGCCGAGACCGACAGCCAATTGCCCGTCTCCCGGGCGTACAGACCGAACAGCGTGACGATGAGCCGGCGGGGCTGACTGTTCGCCGCGTGGCGCTGGGCGGGATCGGACGTCGCGCGAGTCATACGAGCACGATAATTTATGACGGTTTCGTTGCGATCGTCCAAATGACGAGATATTTTCAAGGTTGTTCGCCGCATACGAACAAGGAACGGAATCACCTGATGAAGATCGTTTGCATTGGCGGCGGTCCCGCCGGACTGTATTTCGCACTGCTCATGAAGCAGCTCGATCCGACCCACGCCATCACCGTGGTCGAACGCAATCGCCCCTACGACACCTTCGGCTGGGGCGTGGTGTTCTCCGACGCCACCATGGACGGCATGCGCGAGTGGGATCCGGTCACTGCGGCCCGGATCCAGGACGCGTTCAACCATTGGGACGACATCGAATTGCGGTTCAAGGGCCGTACCCTGCGCTCCGGCGGGCACGGATTCGTCGGCATCGGCCGCAAGCGGCTGCTCAATATCCTGCAGGAGCGCTGCGAAGAGCTCGGCGTGCGACTGGAATTCGAGCGCGAGGTCGAGTCGGACGCGGAGTTCCCGGACGCCGACCTGATCATCGCCGGCGACGGGGTCTCCTCCAAGACCCGGACCAGGCATGCGGAGGTCTTCGAGCCCGACATCGTGGCGCGGCCCAACCGGTACATCTGGCTGGGCACCGAAAGACCTTATGACGCTTTCACTTTCGACTTCGTCAAGACCGAGCACGGCTGGTTCCAGGCGCATATCTACAAGTTCGACGCGCACACCTCGACCTTCATCGTCGAATGCCCCGAACACGTGTGGCGGGCGCACGGACTGGACACCGCCGATCAGGACGAGTCGATCGAGTTCTGCCAGCGCCTGTTCGCCGACAATCTCGCGGGCCACAAGCTCATGACCAATGCCAGGCACCTGCGCGGCAACGCCTGGTCGAACTTCCAGCGCATCACCTGCGCGAAGTGGTGGCGGCACAATGGAAACAGCCATGTGGTCCTCATGGGCGACGCGGCGCACACCGCGCACTTCGCCATCGGCTCGGGCACCAAGCTGGCCCTGGAGGACGCCATCGAGCTGGTGCGCCAGTTCCGGGAACACGGCGACTCCCCCGACCGGCTGCCCACGGTGCTGGAGAACTATCAGCGGGTCCGCGAGATCGATGTGCTGCGCCTGCAGAACGCGGCCTGGAATGCCATGGAGTGGTTCGAGGTCTGCGGCGAACGATATTGCGATCAGCTCGAACCCGAGCAGTTCATGTACTCCATGCTCACCCGCAGCCAGCGGATCAGCCACGAGAATCTGCGCTTGCGCGACAAGGAGTGGCTGGAGGGCTACGAGCGCTGGTTCGACCGGCGGGCGGGGGTGGCGCGCAGCGCGGACGAACCGGCCGTGCCGCCCATGTTCACCCCCTACACCGTGCGCTCGGTGACCCTGAAGAATCGCGTCGTGGTCTCCCCCATGGCCCAATACTCGGCGGTCGACGGCCTGCCCGGCGACTTCCACCTGGTGCATCTCGGTTCCAGGGCGCTGGGCGGCGCGGGCCTGGTGTTCACCGAGATGACCTGTGTGAGCCCGGAAGGGCGGATCAC
The DNA here is from genome assembly GCF_054655275.1 of Nocardia sp. IFM 10818. Classification (NCBI taxonomy): domain Bacteria; kingdom Bacillati; phylum Actinomycetota; class Actinomycetes; order Mycobacteriales; family Nocardiaceae; genus Nocardia; species Nocardia sp. IFM 10818. The sequence goes on along the minus strand of NZ_BAAHJH010000001.1, from coordinate 1,865,647 downwards.
GCCGGGATGCCCCGGTCTCTACACCGATGAACAGGGCCTGGCCTGGCAGCGGATCGTCGACTGGGTGCACGCCAATTCCGATGCGAAAATCGCCGTGCAGCTGGGGCATTCCGGAGCGAAAGGCTCCACGCGCCGCGCCTGGGACGGCACCGACCAGCCGTTGATCGACGAGGCCGAACCGAACTGGCCGCTGGTGTCGGCCTCCCCGCAGCAGTATCTGCCCGGTGAGAGCCAATGGTCGAGCGCCCTGACCCGCGCCGAAATGGACGCCATCACAGCGCAATTCGTCACCGCGGCCGAGCGGGCCGCACGGTCGGGCTTCGACTGGCTCGAATTACACTGCGCGCACGGCTATCTGCTGTCGAGCTTCATCTCCCCGCTCACCAATCGACGCGACGACGACTATGGCGGCGCACTGGACAACCGGCTGCGCTACCCGCTGGAGGTGTTCCGGGCGGTGCGCGCGGTCTGGCCCGCCGACCGCCCGATGTCGGTGCGCATCTCCGCGCACGACTGGGTGCCCGGCGGCGTCACCCCGGCCGAATCCGTGGCCATCGCCCGCGCATTCGCCGATGCCGGAGCCGATCTCGTGGACTGCTCCTCCGGTCAGGTCAGCAAGTCCGAACAACCGCGGTTCGGCCGCATGTGGCAAACCCCCTTCGCCGACCGCATCCGCCAGGAAGCCGGGATCCCCACCATCGCCGTCGGCGCCATCTCCGAGGCCGACCACGTGAACAGCATTATCGCCGCCGGCCGCGCCGACCTGTGCGCCATCGCCCGCCCGCACCTGGCCAATCCGGCCTGGACGCTCACCGAGGCCGCCAAGATCGGCTACACCGATATTGCCTGGCCCAAGCAATACCGGTCCGGCAAAAGGCAATTCGAGACCACTATCCAGCGCGAACAGGCGGCCGCCGCGGCGAAGCGATAACCGAGCCCGTCGTCGCGACACCCCGGACTGCTCAGCTCAGGTCAAAGGTGTGGATCCCGGCCACAAGCGCGCCGGGATGACTGGGTGGCCCTGCTCCGGGGATCATGCGGCGGGGCCCGGGATGCGGTGCAGGGCTTCGAGTAGATGACGCAGGGCGGGGGTGGGCGGGCCCGGGGGGACGGCGAGCGCGGTGGGCACCGACACGTCCGGCAGCGGCGTGATCGTCACGCCGTGGACCGTGGGCAGGGTGGCGACTTCGTAGAAGACCGTCCATGACGGCGGGCCGGAGGCGATCTCGGTCAAGGTGTGCTGCAGCGTGGTGAACGGCGGTCCGGCGGGTGGGTCGATGCCGGCGGCGCGGCAGGCCTCGGTGATCAGATCGTGGAAGGGCGGGTTGGCCTCGCGGGCGGCCAGGCGCAAGGGGATTCGGCCCAGCTGGTCCAGACGCGGACCGGGGCGCGCGGCCAGTGGATGATCGGCGGGCAGCGCCACATGGAGCGGATCCGACCACACGTCGAGCACTTCCAGCCCGGGCGCGTGACGCAGCGCGCGGACGAAGGCGGCATCCAGCTCGCCCGAGCGCACGGCGGCGAGCCGTTCGGCGGGCGGCAGTCGCCGGGGTCGCACCCGCAGGCGCGGCGCGATCAAGGCCAGCTCGTTGAGCGCGCGGTACACCCGGTCTCCGGGCGCATGCACGGTGCCCACCCGCAGCACGCCCTCCACGCCGCCGGCGATATCGGCCGCGACCCCGCGCAACCGATCGGCATCGGCCAGGACCAGCCGGGCCTCGGCGAGCAGCCGCTCGCCGCCGCCGGTGAGCCGCACATGCCGCCGCGACCGGTCGAACAGGCGCACCCCGAGCTCGCGTTCCAGCCGCCCGATCTGCTGGCTCACCGCCGACTGGACGATATTCAGCCGCTGTGCCGCGCGACCGAATCCGCCCTCCTCGGCGACGGCCACGAAGTACTCCAGCTGCCGCAGCTCCACCATGGCTCCGATCCATCTCGTTCCGTGATCACTGTGTGCGACAACCGCATCTGGTTCGCGGCTTCTTCCCGCGATGCACTTGATCGACCACGAACGAAGGAGCGCACCATGTCGTCCACCAGCGCCGCGGCCCTGATCGTCCCGGCCGCGACCGCGGAAACCGTCGAGCTCCCGCACGGCGGCGCCTTCCACCTGCTCGCCGACGCCACCGATACCGGCGGCGCGCTGGGCGCCAACCGGCTCACCCTCGGCGCGGGCGCGGACGGGGCGGCCCCGCACTATCACGCGCGCTCCACCGAGCTGTTCTACGTACTCGGCGGCACCATGGAGTTCTATCTCGACGGCCGATCGGAGACGGTCGCCGCGGGCAGCCTGATCGTCGTCCCGCCGAACCTCCCGCACGCCTTCGGCGCCGCTCCCGGCTCCACCGCCGACCTGCTCATCGTCCTCGGCCCCGGCATCGACCGCTTCGACTACTTCCGCCACCTCGGCCGAATCCAGCAGGGCCGGGCCGACTTCGACAGCCTGCTGCCCGAACAGCAGCGCTACGACGTGCATTTCCTGCCGGGCATCGAATGGCGTGCGCGGGATTAGATGCGGTCGCGTTCACCGAAGGGCCGACGACTCGGTCGATTCGGCGGCGCCGGGCGCTACGGAACGACGACCTCGATCGAGGCCGGGATATCGGGCGTATCGGTGCGCATGGTGAGGCCGGTCGGCAGGTGGCGGTGCTCAGCGCCCCTCATCGGACGAGGTCGGCCGGACGTCGGTCGGCAGGCCCCGCCGTTTGCGGCGGATCACCCAGATCGCCACGGCCACCGGGATCGCGAGAATGACGAGCAGTTCCATAACCGGGGCATACCCGCAAACTCACGGTTCACCCGATCCGGGCGAACCAGGCCCTGGGGGCGGCGGATGCGCATCGCATAGGGTTCGAGTGTGTTCGTGAAGCTGTGCGGTCTGCGGACCGAGGAGGATGTGGCCACCGCGGTCGCGGCCGGCGCCGATGCCGTCGGGTTCGTTTTCACCACCAGCCCGCGGCAGATATCGGTCGAGGCCGTCCGGGACCTGCTCGCCGGGGTGCCGCCGCGGGTGCTGTCGGTCGGCGTGGTGCACGGTATCCCGGCGGCCGAGGCCGGGGAGCTGGCGCGCGCGGCCGGGGTGGACGCCCTGCAGTTGCACGGTTCCTATCCCCGTTCGGCCTTCGCGGAGCTGGCCGGGCTGCGGCTGCTGCGCGCCACCTCGCTCACCGCCGAGACCGCGGTGGACACCGGCGCGTACGGCGAGGAGTGGCTGCTGCTCGACTCTCCCGTGGCCGGATCCGGGGACCGCTGGGATCTCGGCGCGCTGACCGCCACCCCGCCGACCGGACAGTGGCTGCTCGCGGGCGGGCTGTCCCCGGCGAATGTCGCCGAGGCCATCGCCGCCGCGCGGCCGTGGGGCGTGGACGTGTCCAGCGGCGTGGAATCCAGCCGCGGCGTCAAGGATCACGACCTGATGCGCGAATTCGTCAGGGCCGCACGGGCGGCCGGGGCACCGCCATCCGGCCCTGCGCATTGAGCACGTAGAGCTTCTCGCGCCCGCCCGCGATGAGACCGGATTCGCCGACCCGCTCACGGTAGGAGGCGAACAAGGCGTCCAGGGTGTCCTCGGTGAAGCGGCGCGGTTGCGAACCCTCGCCCGCATCGGTGAGCCGGCTGCCCAGCTTCGCCACCACCCGGTTCCGGCTGCCGGCCAGGTTGCGGACCGGTTCGGTGAGGATGACCCGGGTGCGGGCGGCGGCCAGCATGCGGTCGAGCACCGGCTGCGGATCGGGCAGGAAGTGGTACAGGCTCGCCTGCATGACGACGTAATCGGCGGCGGGCAAAGGGGTTTCGGACCGCAGATTCCACACCTCGCCGCGCGCGCCGGCCGCGGTGAGGCGGGCGACGAAGCGTTCGTTGAGGTCGAATCCGGTGTAGGTCACCGCTTTTCGGCGCAGATGCCGGGTGTAGAGGGTGGCGGGGCCGCAGCAGAGGTCGAGCACTTCGGCGCCGTCGGGGATGAGGGCCGCGACGGCGCGGAACCTCTCGGCGTAATGGCGGCGGTACAAGCCGCGCATCAAAAGGTTGTAGATCGTTTCGTGCCGATAGATGAAGCTTGTGTTCACGAATGTCCCGTGATCGTGGTCGAGGATGGCCTCGGTACGAAAAACGCTGTACCGCCCGGAGTTTCCGCGGGGCCCGATCACAGCGCACTCTAGTCCGATGCCGAAGGGCGTGCCACCCGGTACGGTGGGGAACTCGTGAAGGACAGTGCGGTGCACGGTTGTGAGCAAGAGACGATTTCCCGGCGGGATGTGTATCGGTGGGGAGCGGTCACCGCGGTCGGCGTGATCCTCGGATATGCCGCGGTGCTGCTCGCCAATGCCCGGCACTTCTTCACCGACGACACCGAATCCCAATACACCGCCTTGTGGGTGGACCTGGGCCGGCAGCTGCGCGAGGGCACTTTTCCGGTGATGGTGCCCGAGCAGTGGATGGCGGGCAACAACACCATGGACGATGCGGGCCTGTTCAATCCGCCGCAGCTACTCATCGATCTGATCGCGCCGTCGGTGGACAATGTGGCGCTGTACGCCACGGTCGTGAAGCTGATCTTCTCGATCATCGCCGCGCTGGGCGTCTACCGGATCTGCCTGGCCTACCGCGGACGGCCCGCCTGGTCCGCGGCCGCGGGCATCGCGCTGCCGCTCTCGGGGTTCTTCCTGTTCTTCGACGAGGCCAGCTGGATGACCGCGCTCACCGGCACCGCGTGGATGGTGCACGCGTGGGCCTCATCGGTGCGATACACCCGCGGGACCGGCGGGCCGATTCCGGTCTTCGTCTTTCTGTACCTGACGATTACGACGCAGTACATCTTTCCGGCGGTCGAAGCGATGCTCATGCTGCTGGCGGTGGCGGCCGGCGAACTGATCCATCAGCGCAAGTGGCAGCCGGTGGCCCGGCTGACGGCCGCGGCGGCCTGCGCCGGGCTCGCCGGACTGCTGACCTTCCTGCCGTCCATGCTCTCGGCCAAGGTGACCTGGCGCGGCGTCTCGAGCATCATCAACGACCAATTCCTCACGGTGCCATGGTCGGAATCGCTCAATGCCAGCCTGCCGAGCGCCCGTCCCGCGTTCACCTCGTGGTGGGGCTATGTGCAACCCATGCCGGTCACCTATATCGCCTGGTTCCTGATTCCGGCGCTGGCGTTCATCGACTGGCGGCGGGCGCGCGAGGCGTGGCGGGAGCTGAGCGCGGTCGGCATCTTCTCCGTCATCATGCTCATGTGGACCGCCGGACCGGGTTCGATCGGGCCGCTGCGCTGGCCGGTTCGCGTGCTGCCCATGCTGGCCATCGGCCTGCTGGTGCTGGTGTGCGTGCTGCTCGGCCGCTTCGGCACGCTGTCGAATCCGAGGGCGCGGGGAATCGCGGCGGGTGTGCTGATCCTGGCCCTGTGGGCGCGGTCGTTCTCCGCCGATCCGCATGCGGTGATCGGCCACGTGATCGCCGCGCTCGTGCTCGGCGGGCTGGTGGCCGCGGCCATGTGGCTGGGCCGGACCAGGGGTGCGGCAGCCGCGGCCGGGCTGGCCGTCGCCGCCCTGTTCCCGATCGCGTATTACCAGGTCGAGGCGGCGCAACCCACGCCGATGACCTGGAATCTGCCCGCGAAGCGCTCCGACGCCAAGGCCGCCTTCCCCGATTTCACCGGCACCACGATCCAACTCGGTGATCGCGCGCTGCTGCAGCCCGGGGACAAGAGCGTCGAGGGCGCCTACGGCTCCCTCGTCTTCGGCAATTACGCCCGGGCGGTCGAGCTCCGCTATGTCAACGGCTACACCCCGAGCGGGCACTACTACTTCGGCGAAATGCTGTGCATGCGCTGGGACGGCAGCGTCTGTCCCGACGCCTACCGCCGCATGTTCGCCCCCGAACCCGCGACCGGCCGCCCCCTCGTCGACCTGATGAAACTCGATCGCGTCGTGCTGCAACGGGCGCTGTTCCCGGATGCCCCGAACCAGCCGGCCCCCACCGGCTGGAAATGGGTCGACTACCCGGGCCACGAGCGCTACATCGCGGTGCTGGAACGCGAGGCCGGGCCGATCTCCGGCGCCAACGGCCGCATCTCCGACACCAAGAACGTCACCGCGAGCTCGATCTCCGAAACCGACACCACCAGCCGGGTCCGGGTGACCTCGGCCGAAGGCGGCCGCATCGTCTTCGCACGGCTGGGCTGGCCCGGTTATCGAGTCACCCTGAACGGCAATCCTGTTCCGATCACCACGGTCGCCAAATCGTTCGTCGCGGTCCAGGTGCCCGCGGGCACGCACGATGCCGAACTCGTGCTGACCTGGCGGCCGCCGGGGTGGAAGATCGGCATCGCCACCGCGGCGCTCGGCCTGCTCGGCCTCGGCCTCCTGCAGTGGCTCCACCTCCGCGCCCGGCGGCAGCCGGATCCGGCCGAGACGCCCGCGACCGAGGGCCCCGCTCCCGAGCTGACGGATGTCGCGACCTGACGGCATCCGTACGCAGGGTCAAACGGCGGTCGAGGCCAACGCGGGTGTGCGGCGGCGGGCGGCGAACACGAACAATGCCACCAGCAGGACGCTGAGCCAGATGTAGGTGTTGCCGATGACGTGCTGCCAGGGAGTCCACGCGGATTCGCGATCGTCGTCGCCGGGCAGCCAGTTCTGCGGGCCGTAGACGAACACGGCGGTGGTGAGGGCGGTGGCGAGGTACCAGCCCCAGGCGCGCCGCCACGGCTGCAGCGTCGCGTAGCCGAGCATGGCGAGCAGGGCGGGGGCGATCCAGATCCAGTGATGCGACCAGGAGATGGGCGAGACCAGCAGGGTGAAGACGGCATTGATGGCCAGCGCCAGCGGCGGGAAGTCGGTGGCGCGGCGCATGGCGACCACCACCAGGGCCAGCAGTGCGGCGCCGAACAGCAGCCACAGCACGGTGAACAGCGGCTTGTGAATCTCGAAGCGGGCCAGCACGGCCTGAATGGACTGATTGGTGTGGAAGGACGATCCGCTCAGACCCTCCACATTGCCCATGCCGCCGAACCAGTACTTGATCGAGGCCGAGGGCAGCACCAGGAAGCTGAGCGCGGTCGCGGCGGCCCCGGTGATCGCGGCGGTGGCCGCGGCCTTGTAGTCGCGGCGAACGAGGAAGTAGAGCACGAAGGCCGCGGGGGTCAGCTTGACCGCGGCCGCGATCCCGATGAGCATGCCGCGCCGCCACTTGGGCTTCTCGGTCAGGCAGTCGGCCACCACCAGCGCCATCAACAGCAGGTTGACCTGCCCGAAGTCCAGCGTCGAGCGAGCCGGTTCCAGCAGCAGCGCCAGCGGCGTCGCGGAAGCCGTCACCCACAGCGCCAGTCGGCGCCGGTCCTCCCCCGGCCACACCCGGCGGGCGACCAGGTACAGCGACAGCGCCACCGCCGCCACCGAGGTTACGAAGAACGCGACCGTGGCCACATTCCACGGCAGCAGTGCGAACGGCGCCAGTACCAGGGCCGCGAACGGCGGATAGATGAACGGCAGCCCGATTCCGATGGTGGTCTGCGGCAGCTGCCCATACATGTCGCCGCCGTCGCGCAGCGTCTCGACCCCCAGCCGATACACCTGCAGATCGATGAACCCGCGCGAGATCTCCTCGAACGGCCACAGCGGCGTCATCAAACACAGAGCCGCAAAGCCGGCGGTCAACGCCGGAACCAGCCACATCACCCGCCCGAATCGGCGGTCCAGCGACTTCGGCACAGCAACAGCAGTGGAACAACTCATCCGCGGCGACTATACCGGCCCGCGACCCCGCCCACCGACGCTATGCGGGCCGCCCCCGCCGCGAGCGGGCCGGATCAGGCGCCGGTCCAGCGATAGCGGCGTTCGGGGCGGCCGGTGCCGCCATAGCGCAGGCGGACCTCGGCGCGGCCGGTGTCGGCGAAGTGTTCCAGGTAGCGGCGGGCGCTGGCGCGGGACAGGGCGGCGGCGTCGGCGCATTCCTGGGCGGACAGGTCGTCGGGGGCGGCGCGCAGGACGCGGGCCACCAGCTCGGAGGTCTGGGCGGTGAGGCCCTTGGGCAGCGCCACCGTGCCGCGGGGGCGGGCGCCGAAGACCTGGTCGATATCGGATTGGTCGGCGCGATCGAGCGCGCTGAGCTTGGTGTGCAGTTCGGCGAAGTGCCGCAGTTGATCGTGCAGGGCGCTGTAGGTGAAGGGTTTGACGAGATAGTGCAGGACGCCGCCGCGCACGGCCGCGCGGATGGTGTCCACGTGGTCGGCGGCGCTGATGATGACGACGTCGGTGGCCTCGGCGGTCTCGCGGATGCCGCGCAGCACGGACAGGCCGTCCAGATCGGGCAGGTAGATGTCGAGCAGGACCAGGTCGGGGCGGAGGTCGGCGATCAGGCGCAGGGCGTCGCGGCCGGTATGGGCCACCCCGGCGACCTCGAAACCGGGTGTCTGGGCGACGTATCCGCTGTGCACCTTGGCGACCATGAAATCGTCGTCGACGACCAGGACCCGGATCATCGGGCGGCCGCGGGGGTGAGCGGGAGGGTGGCGGTGAAGACGGCGCCCTCGGCATTGTGCACCGAGACCGAGCCGCCGCGGCGCACACAGGCCTGCCGGGTGATGGCCAGGCCCAGGCCGCGCAGGCCGCCCTGTTCGGCGGCCTTGGTGGTGAAGCCGTGCCGGAACACCTCCTCGGCGATATCGGGGGCGACGCCGGGTCCCGAATCGCGCACCACGACCCGCACCTCCGCGCCCACCCGGCATAGCTCGACCTCGATCCAGCCCGCCGGATCGTGCAGAGCGTCGAGGGCGTTGTCGACCAGATTGCCGAGCACGGTCACCAGATCGGCGGACAGCGCGTCGTCCACCTCGGGTAACTCGGTGGTCCCGGACAGCCGCAGTCGCACACCCTGTTCGGCCGCGCGGCTGGCCTTGGCGATGAGCAGTGCCGCGACCGCCGGATCGCCGATGCGGCCGGTGACCTCGGCCTGCCATTGGTCGCGGCCGGCGCTCACCAGTTCGACGTAGCGCCGCACCTCGTCGTATTCGCCGAGTTCGATGAGACCGGCGATGGTGTGCAGCCGATTGCTGAACTCGTGCGCCTGGGCGCGCAGCGTATCGGTGGTATTGCGGTTCTCGGTCAATTGATCTCGCAGTCGCATGAGTTCGGTGCGGTCGCGCAGGGTGATCACCGCGCCGAGGGTGCGCTGATCCCAGCGGATCGGGGTGCGGTTCATGATCAGCACCTTGCCGCGGCGCAGGCCGATCAGATCGGTGCCCTCGGCCCGCCCGGTGAAGACATCCAGGATCCGTTCGTTGAGGCCGAGGTCGTGCACGCTGCGGCCGACCACGTCGCCGAGTGAGAGCAGCGCCCTGGCCTGATCGTTGACCAGCGTGATCCGCTGCTGCTGATCCAAACCGACCACGCCCTCGTGGATGCCGTGCAGCATGGCCTCGCGGTGCTCGACGAGCCCGGCGATCTCGGCCGGTTCCAGCCCGAGCGTCTGCCGCTTCACCCACCAGGCGACCGACAGCGATCCCGCGATGCCCAGCGCGCAGGCCAGGCCCAGCAGGCCGAGCAGGCGCGGGAACGACTCGGTGAGAATCGTCCAGAACGCGGGCAGCTGTTTGCGCGCGGCGACATAGCCGACCAGTTCGTGATCGCCCTGCCCGATGACCGGGACGTGCGCCACCACCGCGCCGCCGATCTCCCCGACCCAGGCCCGCCCGTCGGTCACCGTCGAATCGGCCAGGGCCAGCGGCGCACCGATATCGGCGGGGTGCTGCGAGGTGAGCACGGTGCCGTCGGTGCGGGCGATGGCGACCACATCGGCGCCGGAGGCCACCTGCGCCGCGGTGGCGAAGGGCGCCAGCCGCAGATGCTGTTTCGGATCTTCCAGCAGGATCCGCAGGCTGGGATTGGCGGCCACGTCCTCGGCGACGCCGAGCATGCGCCGGGATTCGGTGGCGCGGAAGGTCTCTCCCACCTGGGCGACCACCACCGCCGCGACCGCCGCGAGCAGGGCGACGACAATCGTCAGCTGCAGGGCCAGCAGCCGTCGTGCCAGCGAGCCCTTCTTGCCCACGTCTCTCATACCTCCCGGCGCCGTCGCCTGCCGCCAGTCTCGTCGCGCGCCCGGTATGCCCGGGTCGTTTTCGCCGCGAACACTATGAGCAAAACGAACATTGCTTACGCAAGGCAGACAGACCGAGTGGTCCACCTCACAATTCGAGCCAACTCGATGTTGCGAGATGAGGATCCACAGTGAGAACTTCCCCGTTGCTGACCGCACTGGTCGCAGCCGTCGCAGCCATCACGCTCACCGCGTGCCAGGGCACCGGGTCCGGGAGCGGCGACAAACTGACCGGCGTCCGGATCATGGTGCCCAACTCCCCCGGCGGCGGCTATGACATCACCGCGCGCACCTCCGCCAAGGCCATGGAGGACGCCGGCATCGCGCGCTCGGTCGAGGTCTTCAATCTGCCCGGCGCGGGCGGCACGGTCGGCCTGGGCCGGCTGGTGGGCGAGAACGGCAATGGCAAGCTCGTCATGCAGATGGGCCTGGGCGTGGTCGGCAGCGTCTACACCAATAAGTCGCCGTCGAAGCTGACCGACACCACGCCGATCGCCAAGCTGATCGAAGAGCCCGACATCCTCGTGGTGTCGAAGAATTCCAAGTACACCGACATCAAACAGCTCATCGCGGAGTGGAAGGCGAATCCGGGCGCGGTCCCGGTCGGCGGCGGCTCCTCGCCCGGCGGGCCGGATCATCTGGCGCCCATGCTAGTGGCCAAAGCCATTGGCATCGAGCCGAAATCGGTGAACTACGTGCCCTTCGACGGCGGCGGCGAACTGCTGGCCTCGGTGCTCGGCAACAAGATCGCCTTCGGCGTCTCCGGAGTCGGTGAATACCTGGACCAGATCCAGGCCGGTGAGCTCCGGGTGCTCGCGGTGACCGGGCCCAAGCGGATCGCCGATGTCGACGCGCCGACGCTGAAAGAGGCCGGCATCGATGTGGAATTCACCAACTGGCGCGGTGTGGTCGCCCCGCCCGGCATCGGCGACGCGGACCGCAAGGCGCTGATCGACGCCTACAGCCGCATGCACGATTCGCAGCAGTGGAAGGACGCGCTGGCCACCAATGGCTGGGACGACGCCTTCGTCACCGGCGAGGATTTCGGGACCTTCATTCAGAAGCAGACCGATCAGGTCGGCACGGTGCTCACGGAATTGGGGCTGGCATGACGGAGCCCAGCGATCCCGGTTCCGGGATCGACGGGGCCGCACCGACCGCCGGGTCCGCACCGACGAAAGCACCCGCGCCCTCCGCATCGGCGTGGTTGAAGGAGCGGTCCGAACTCGTCGTGGCCGTCCTGCTGGCCGGTGCGGGCGGGCTGGTGCTGTTCGACGCCCTGACCATGTCGACGGATTTCACCCAGCGCGGTCCGGTCGGGCCGAAGGCGGTGCCGGTCCTGGTCGGACTGCTGCTGCTGGTGGTGGCGGTCGCGCTGGCCGTGGACGTGGTGCGCGGCGGCAGCGGCGACGCCGAGGCGGGCGAGGACATCGACCTCGACACGCCTCTGGAATGGCGCACGGTACTGCTGCTGATCGGCGTGTTCGTGGCCAACATCATGCTCATCGACCTGGTCGGTTTTCCGATCTCCGGTCTGCTGCTGTTCTGGGGGGCCGCCTATGCGCTCGGCAGCAGGCATTTCGTGCGCGATCCGCTTGTCGCGGTGACGCTTTCGCTCGTGACCTATGTCGTATTCGTGAACCTGCTCGGCGTGGCGCTGCCGGGCGGTCCACTGGAGGGGGTGTTCTGAGTTGGATGTGCTGGGAGATCTATTGCAGGGGTTCGGCACCGCGCTGACCCCCACCCATCTGCTGCTGGCGGCCGTCGGCGTGCTGCTCGGCACCGCCATCGGGGTGCTGCCCGGCATCGGGCCGGCCATGGCGGTGGCGCTGCTGCTGCCCATCACCTACAGCGTCGAGCCGACCAGCGCGTTCATCATGTTCGCGGGGATCTACTACGGCGGCATGTTCGGCGGCTCGACCACGTCGATCCTATTGAACACCCCCGGCGAGACGGCCTCGGTGGTCACGGCCATCGAGGGTCATCCCATGGCGCGAAAAGGCCGGGGCGCACAGGCATTGGCCACCGCCGCCATCGGCCACTTCGTCGGCGGCATCTGCGGCACCCTGCTGCTGGTGCTGCTGGCGCCCGCGGTGGCGAAGATCGCCGTGAACATCGGCGCCCCCGACTATTTCGCGATCATGCTGCTGGCCTTCATCGCCGTCACCTCGGTGCTCGGCACTTCCCGGATCCGCGGATTCGCCTCCCTGGGAATCGGTTTGATGATCGGCCTGATCGGCCTCGACCCCATCACCGGTCAGCAGCGCCTCACCTTCGGCTCCCTGCACCTGGCCGACGGCATCGACGTGATCATCGTGGCGGTCGGCCTCTTCGCCGTCGGCGAGGCCCTCTGGGTCGCCGCCCATCTTCGCCGCAACCCCGGCACCGCCATCCCGGTCGGCCGAGCCCTGTTGAGCAGGAACGACTTCCAGCGCTCCTGGAAGCCCTGGCTGCGCGGGCCGCTCATCGGCTTCCCCTTCGGCGCGGTCCCCGCGGGCGGCGCGGAGATCCCGACCTTCCTGTCCTATGCCACCGAACGGCGACTCTCCAAGCACAAGGACGAATTCGGCAAGGGAGCCATCGAGGGCGTCGCCGGTCCCGAGTCCACGGCCAGCGCCTCGGCCGCGGGCACCCTCACCACCATGCTGACCCTCGGCCTGCCCACCACCGCCACCGCGGCGGTCATGCTCGCCGCCTTCCAGCAGTACGGCATCCAGCCGGGACCGCTTCTCTTCCAACGAGAATCGGAACTGGTCTGGACCCTCATCGCCAGCCTCTTCATCGGCACCACCCTGCTGCTGGCCCTCAACCTCCCCCTCGCTCCCCTGTGGGCGAAACTCCTCCGCATCCCCCGCCCGTACCTGTATGCCGGAATCCTGTTCTTCGCCAGCGTCGGCGCCTATGCCGTCAGCGGCGACGTCACCGACCTGATCCTGCTGCTGGTCATCGGCTTGATCGGATTCCTCATGCGCCGCTATGGCTTTCCGCTCCTGCCCGCCATCATCGGCGCCATCCTCGGCCCGAATGCCGAAGGGCAGCTGCGCCGCGCCCTGCAGATCAGCAACGGCGACCTGACCGGCCTGATCGACACCTGGTTCTCGATCGCCGTCTACACGGTGATCGCGGTAATCCTGGCCTGGCCACTCCTCGCCCGCCTGGTCCGCAACCGCCGGCCGGAACCGGTCGATTCCCGGCCGTAGAGCATTGACCGAGTCACGCTGTCTCATTATTTTGAGTGGGACAGCTTGTCTCAGGTTGAACAGCTCAGCAAGGGAGCCAGCTCATGGCCGATTCCTCGCGTTCGCTTTATCCGCCCAGGTGGGCGCCCACTTTTCTGCGGTGGCACGACACACGCGTCGGGTGGTGGGAGTCGTGGCGGCTGGCGCTGGGGGTGATTCCGCGGGTGCGGGATCACACGGTGGTGGATTATGCGGCGAATCTGCCGGGGGCGGATGACGTACTGGTGGCGCGCGTGCCGTTCGCGCGGTTCGTCATCGTGCGGAGTCCGCGGCTGGCGCGGCAGGTGCTGGTGACCAATCAGAACAACTACATGAAGAGCCCGGAGTACGACATGCTCGCGGTGGCGTTCGGGCGGGGGCTGGTCACCGATCTGAACGAGGAGCAGTGGCAACGGAATCGGCGGCTGGTGCAGCCGATCTTCGCCAAGCGCAATGTGGACGGGTTCGCGCCGGTCATGGTGGCGGCGGCCACCGAGGCCGTGGAGCGCATTCGCGGGCTGGCGGCGGCGGACGGGATCGTGGATGTGGGGGCCGAAATGAACCGGCTCACACTGGATATCACGTCGCGGACCATGTTCGGCACCGATATCACCGGGCCCATGTCCGAGGTGGTGCTGGAGCGGCTGCTGCGGTTCTTCGGGCGCGGGTTCATGACCAACCTCAGCCATCCGCTGCACAATATCTCGGCCTGGGTGCTGCAGCGGCGCGGGCGGACCGATCCCGCCAATTCCCGGCTGCCCATGCGGATCATGCGGATGGCGGGCTGGGTGGTGGAACCGCGGGCCATGCGGGATCTGCGGCATGCCGAGCGGGTGGTGGACGGGCTCATCGCCGACCATCGCGCCGGGCGGATCGATCGCAAGGACAATCTGCTGGCCCTGCTCATGGACGCCGCCGATCCCGAAACCGGTTACCGCTACAGCGATCAGGAGATCCACGACGAGCTGATGACCTTCATCGGCGCCGGAATGGAAACCACCGCAACGGCTTTGAGCTGGGTGTGGCAGCTGCTGTCCGAACATCCCGAGGCCCGCGACCGGCTGCGGCGGGAGGTGGAATCGGTGCTCGGCGCGCGCCCGGCCACCGCGGCGGATGTGGAACGGCTGCCGTGGACGCAGGCGGTCGTCGCCGAGACCATGCGCCTGCTGCCGCCGGTGATCGGCCTGGCCAGAACCGCCAAGGGCCCGGATGAGCTGGGCGGCTACCGGATTCGGCCGGGCGATACCGTCGCGGTCATCCTGCACGGCCTGCACCATCATCACGGGGTGTGGGAGCGGCCCGAGGAATTCGATCCGAGCCGGTTCCTGCCGGAGAACCTGGAACGCGAGCAGAAGCGGGCCGCCATCCCGTTCGGCGCGGGCAAGCGCATGTGCGTCGCCTCGGGTTTCGCGAGCATGGAGGCGACCCTGGTGGTCGCCACCTTCGCGCAGCACCTGGAATTCGACGCCGTATCGCCCGAGCGGGTGCGGCGGCAGATCTCCTTCACCGGCGGCCCGGACGGCCCGCTGCCCATGCGCCCGCGCTTCCCGGCCCAGCCGCGCCGGTCCGGCGCGGCCGTATAGTCGGATACCGTGAGACCGCCCCTCGACCTGCGACCGCATCGCCGGCGATCGGGCGGACAGCGCTGGCACGAACACAATTCGGCGCGCCGGACCACCATTCTGGAAGCCGCGGTCGCGCTCATCGAGGAGCATCCGCCGGGCGCGGAGATCGCCACCGCGCAGATCGCCGATCGTGCCGGGCTGGCCCGCTCGGTCATCTACCGCCAGTTCGAGAACCGCGACGATCTGGACGCCTACGTCCGCGAGTTCGTATTCCAGCGCTATCTGGCGGAATTCGAGGCGATCCTGGTGCTGGACCCGGCCAAGACCGTCGAGCAGATCGTGTACGACATCATGCGCACCGTGGTGCGCTACGCCTGCGAGCATCCCAACCTGTATCGCTTCGCCCAGCTCGGGCCGCTGCCCGGCGCGGGTGCGGCCACCGATACCGTCGCCACCTTCCGCCAGCACATCGCCGACGCCCTGTGGCGGCGATTCACCTCCTGGACCAGGGTGCTCGGCATCGATGTCGCGCCGTTCCACCCGCTGGTGCACGGGCTGGTCGGCCTCGTCGAGGGCATCGTCACCGAATACCTCGGCCGCGCCGATGATTCCGACCGGCCCGGACAGGAGACCATCGCCCGCCTGCTCACCTCCTCCACCTGGTACCTGTTCGACGGCCACGCGCGCGAGCTCGGCTACGCCTTCGACCGCGCGGCCACGGTCTCCAGCACCCTCGGCGCTCTCTTCGCCGCCGCGGGCCGCACCGGCGCGGGCCCGGACGACGATTCCGAGTGAGCCGCGCGGTGGCTAGGCCAGGCTCTTGACGGCGGACGATCCGCGTCGAATCACCCTGCCCGGCAGCAGAATCGGCAGCGACGGCGGCTGCGGGACGGTTTCCAGCGCCCGGTAGTAGACGCTCTCGTAACCGGCGCCGAGCTTGTCGACGCCGAAGAGCCGCTCCACCCGTTCGCGGCAGGCATGGGGATCCAGGTCGCCGGCGCGCGCGATGGCATCGGGCAGCTCGGCCGGATCGTCGCAGATGATGCCGGTGACACCGTCTTCGAGCACCTCGGCCACCGCGCCGCCGCGCAGCGCCACCACGGGCGTGCCGCACACCATGGCCTCGATCATGACGATGCCGAAGGGCTCCTCCCATTGGATCGGGAAGAGCAGGCAGCGGGCCGAGGCCAGCAGCTCCCGCTTGGCCACCGCATCGGCCTCGCCGTAGACCGAATCGGAGTCGGTCAGCAGCGGCCGGATCCGCTCCTCGAAGTACGCCTTCTCCGGCGGCTCGTTCAGCTTGGCGGCCAGCACCAGCGGGATCCCGGCCGCGTGTGCGGCCGCGAGCGCCAAGTGCGGTCCCTTGTAGGGGGCGTAGCGGCCGAGGAACAACGCGTAGTCCTCTTTTTTCGGGCGAAACGGCCATTCCTCGGGGCGCAGCGCATTGTGCACCCGCCCGATCCAATTGAAATCCGGCGTCAATTCCCGTTGCCGGTCGCTGATGGCCACGAGCTGCACACACTCGTCCAGCGAACGGTAGTAGTCGATCATATCCGGATCGTCGACCGGACCATGCGCGGTGACCACGGTGGGAATTCCCAGCTGACGATAAAAAGGAGCATTCATCGGTCCGGCGAAGGTGTGATCGTGCACGATATCCAAGGAATTCGTTCCGGCCAATTCCGCGATCGCTTTCTGCACCTTCATGGCGTGCACGACCTCGGGGTATGGCTGGCCGAGCCGTTCGGTGAGCGCGTCCTGCCAGATTTGTACGAATTCTGCTTGAGTGCCCGATTTGCCGGCGCCCAAGAGCGTGACGCGGTGCCCGCGGTTCACCAATTCATCGGCCAGTTCGGCCACAATGGCCTCGATACCGCCGTATCCGGCGGGCGGAATGTCGAAATACGGCGGGGCGACCATGGCGATATGTAGCGGACGACCCTGCGTAGTGGAGCATGAAAACGCGGAACTCATCGCAAATCTCCTCGTCGTTGAGGGGCGAAAGAAATAGAAATCCTCACCCACCATTGCAGCAGCCGCGAGAGTTATCAAGACCACACGCCAGACAATTGTCACTGCCGCACTACAGACCGGCCGCTGGGCGGCAACCGGGCGTCAAGGGCCCCGGACGCCCGACCGCGATCTTGCGCTCTATACCCTAGGGGGGTATGGTTCCTCTCGTCGCCGACCGGCGATCACGAGAAAGGGATCTCCATGAGCACCACCTCCGTCACCGTGACCGGCATGACCTGCGGCTGCTGCGCCAACTCCGTCAGCAAGGAGGTCGGCAAGCTGCCCGGTGTCACCGGTGTGGATGTCGACTTCGTCAGTGGCCGTGTCTCATTCGACAGCGAGCGCCCCGTGGACCGGGAGTCGATCGCGACCGCCGTGAGCACCGCCGGTTACCAGCTCGCCGACTGACGTCGACAGCCCACCGGCCGCCGGAAGCGGCTGGTGGGCAGGCGGATTCGTGCGAGCACGAGCTCCAGGACGAAACTCTCATGATCACTTCCCTGTTCACCCACCGCGATTACCTGCGACTGTTCACCGCGCAGGTGTCGGCCCTGTTCGGCACCGGCTTGACCACCGTCGCACTGGGACTGCTCGCCTACGAACTCGCCGGCGCGGACGCCGCCGCCGTGCTCGGCACCGCGCTCACCATCAAGATGCTGGTCTACGTCACGGTCGCACCGATTGTCGGCGCCTACGCCGATCGCTTCCCGCGCCGGCTGTTCCTGGTGTCGCTCAACGCGATTCGGGCCGCGGTCGTGCTGGCGCTGCCGTTCATCGACCAGATCTGGCAGATCTACCTGCTCATCGCGATCCTGCAGACCGCCTCGGCCGCCTTCACCCCGACCTATCAGGCCGTGATCCCCGACATCCTGCCCGATGAACGCGATTACACCCGGGCACTGTCGGCCGCGCAGCTGGCGGCCACCATGGAGACCCTGCTCAGCCCCATGCTGGCCGCGGCCGCGCTGACGCTGATCAGCTTCCACTGGCTGTTCGTCGGCACCGCCATCGGCTTCGTGATCTCGGCCGGGCTGGTGATCGGCACCCGCATCCCGAATGCCACCGCCACGACCGAGGGCAGCTTCCGCGAGCGGATCACCGTGGGCATGCGGATCTTCGCCGCCACCCCGCGCCTGCGCGGACTGCTCGGCCTGAACCTGGTGGTCGCGGCCGCCGGCTCGGTGATCATGGTCAATACCGTCAACTATGTGCGCGACACCCTGGGCGGCACCCAGTCCGGAGTGGCGATGCTCCTGGCCGCCAATGGATTCGGCACCATGCTCGTCGCACTGTCGCTGCCCCGCGTACTGGATCGCACCGGCGCCCGGCCGGTCATGCTGACCGGCGCCGCCACGCTGCTGGCCGGACTCGGCTCGGGCATCGCGCTGTCGACCGCCGGATCGGGCGACTGGCGCTGGGCCGCGGCCATCGCGGTGTGGTCGGTGATCGGCGCGGGCACCGCGGCCATTCTCACCCCGACCGGTCAGGTGCTGCGGCGTTCCGCGCGGCCCGCCGACCGCCCGGCGCTGTTCGCCGCGCAGTTCTCGCTGTCGCACCTGGCCTGGCTGCTCACCTATCCGATCGCCGGATGGCTCACCACCGCAGCCGGTTTCACCGCCACCTGGGTGACCCTGGCGGCGCTGGCCGCGGCCGGTGTCACGGTGGCGGCGCGGATGTGGCCGGGCGTGGATCCGGCCGAGATCACCCACCTGCACGCGGCCGGAACCATCGACCCGGCCCGGCTGGGCGATGCCGAACTCGTGGGCGAGGGCCTCTACCGGCACACCCACGTGTACGTGATCGACGCCGAGCACCCGCGCTGGCCGGCGCGGGCGGCGGACCGGCAGTTCGCGCTCGCCGCTTGACGGGAGCGGGCGGACAGCCGCGATGGCGGGCGCGGGCCGGACCCGCGCCCGCCATTGCGGCTAGAAGCCCGTCGGCGAAACGTGGCCCGGCTGGATGGGCCGCACCACCGGTGCGCCCGATCCCCGCTCGCCCGCCGCGTGCATCCGGGCCCAGCGCCCGCGCACCGCTTCCTTGGTGGCCGGGCGCACCCGGTAGAGCAGAGCGATCCCGCCCGCGCAGCCGACCGTGACGACCAGGGCGACGACGCCGGGCGCGACCGCCATGACCGGTTCGGTGGGGCGGTACCACGTGGGCGAATAGGCCACCCGCTCGAATTCCCTGCCCCACAGGGCGACCGCGGCCGAGGGCACGAACAGCACCGCGATGCACAGCGGCGGAATGCTGGGGAACAGCGGGGTCGCGGCGCCCAGACAGTAGCCGCCGACGAAGGCCACCGCCGTGCCACTGAGGACAGCCGTGAAGGTGCCGTGCACACCGGTGACCACCGTGACGATCGAGCCGACCGCCAGCGCCGCCGTCACCGCGGCCGCCACCAGCGGCAGCCCGCGCCGATATCCGACCAGCAGGCCGAGCGCGATGGCCGCCACGAAGATCAGGACCGCCCAGTCGGGCCGCGGCACCGTGATCGGGGTGCTGCCCGCCGCCGCGAAGGCCACCATGAGCAGCAACAGCATGCCGTCCCGGCCGGGCAGGATGAGCGCCCCGGCGGTGGCGGCCAGCACGATGAGGACCACGCCCACGCACAGCACCCGCATGTCGTAGCCGTCCTGCGCGAACCATTCCGAGGTGAGCAGGATGGCCGGGAACACGATTCCCGCCGCCAGAATCGGCCGCAACGGGATCACGTCCACCAGCCTGCGCACCGGTGCCGGCCGGTGCCGGTACAGCAGCGCGCACGCTCCGGCCAGCACGGCGAGCACGGCCACCGAGGCGGCGTGCGGCGAATCGAGCAGGAACCGGTCCAGGAACGAGGGCTCCTCCCCCGCCGTCGGCGAGGGCGTGAAATCACCGACCAGGATGCCGGTCAGCGCACCGAGCAAGAAGGCGCTCGCTGTCGTCCGCCGGTACCACGACAGGGTGCCGACCAACCCCATGAGCGCCCCGGCCCACAGCGAATCGACATAGGTGAGCGCCGACTGCGACCCGATCTCATTGCTCCACAGCACCTGATTGCCCAGCAGCGCCACCGCGACCAGCATGGCGGAGGTCCACGCCGAGGCCACGCTCATCATCACGGCGAACACGGCGGCGAGCACGGCCACGAACGCGGCGGCCGTCGTAGCCCGCGGCACATTGAAAACCGCCAGGTCGACCCAGGGAGCCGAAGCCTGCGAGGAATCGAGGGTGGGGTCGATCGGCACCATGACGGTGAGCCCGGCAAGCACGGCCGCCAGGCACACCGCTACCGCTTCGAGCGCTTCCCGCAGACGCCGCACCTCACCACAATGGCCCACTCCGGACAATTCAGCAATCGCCAGTTACGTCTCTCACCAGCCAAGACGCTCACCAGCGACTCTATGGCAATCAGAATTGCCGCCTGATCAGCCGAGGCTGCGGATGAACAGCGCCAACTGCCAGCCGCTGTGGTCGGGCTGTCCGTCGTTCTGGGTGCGAGCGGCGCCGATGGTGTCGATGTGGTTGTAGCCGGGCAGGGTGACCACGTGGGCGAGCGCCGGAGTCGGGAAGAACGTGCCGGTGGCGGGTGGGACGGGACTGTCGCCCGCCCAGGCCACGAAGTTCGGCTTCAGCCGGCTCATGCCGTGATAGCGCAGGACAGCGCGGTCACCACTGCGCGCGCCGCCGAATCCGGCGGCGATATCGGTGACCAGCCGCAGCGGAAAATAGGTCTCCCAGTACGCGCTGGGCCCGCCACTCGCCAATTGCCGTGCCACATCGCGGATATCGGCGACCTCGTGATTGGGCGAGGTGTACGGGACACCGGTGACGTCGTCGTAGTTGCGCCAGGTGTAGAGCGCGGTGCGGTCGGTGGGCGCCACCCTCCGCTGCGGGCCCGCGGTGATGCGCAGGAAATTGCCCAGCAGCGGCAGCTGGGTGAGCTCCCCCGGATTCGGAAAGCTCTTGTCCTGCACCGGCCCTCCCGCCAGCGCACCCACGCCCTGCTGGAAGAGTGAGAAGTTGGAGGAGTTGTTGTCGATGAGTACGCCCAGCAGCGCGGTATTGGTGAAGCGGTAGTCCCGCAGCGAGCCGGAGCCGTCCGCGCCATTGGACACCCAGGCGGCCCAGGTGGGTGCGCCCAGCGTGCCGAGGGTGCCGTCGATGTCCAGGTCACGCGGAAGATGCGCCAGCAGTTGACTTTCGCCGTCAGGGTCCAGGTGCGCGGCCAGTCCGGCCAAACGCAGCAGCACGAAGGCGCGGGTGCCGAGTCCGGGCACGGAGCCGAAGGTGCGCGGCAGCGCGTTCAGGCGGAAGCCGTTCTGCAGGACCGAATCCAGAGGTCCCACAATGGCATTGGTGAGATCGTGCAGAAACGGCGTGTTCTGGATGGCGACCGGGTCGGAGGAGATCATCGAGTCCTGAGCGGCGAACGCGGCGCACTGATCGGCCCCGGGGCGGCCGTCGAAATCCCAATCGGAGAAGAAGCCGGTGACCAAGCCGCCCAGGGAGATTCCGGTGCAGACGAACTTGCGCTGACGCTCGGCCTGCTCCGGAATCTCGTGCAGCATCACCTCGTACTGATCGCGCACGACCCGATCGAGTCCCATGAAGTCGAGCACCGGCAGATCCGCGGGCGCTGCGAAACCCGCGAAACGCTCACCGTCGATGGGCATCCCATTGAAGTAGTAGTCGACCGCATCGAGATAGCTGCCGGTTTCCAGCGCGTAGTCGAAGCCGCGGGTCTCATCCAGGCAGGTGCTGCGGCGGGCCAGCGCCCAGTATTCGATCCGCTGCCCCTGGGCCAGCGCCGAGTGCACGGTATTGAAGGCCACGCTGTCGGAATTGACCGCGCCGCCGTGCAATCCCTGCTGCTGGATCACCACGTGCTCGGCGTCCCGGGCGTCCGAAGGACCGTCGGCCGCCCGGTATCGCAGCATGCCGACACGATCGCAGCTCGCGGGATGCGCCGGTGCGTTCGCGGGCAGCGGCAGCGCGAAACTCACATAGGAGGTGGTGATTCCGTCCCGGGTGGAGAGCACCTCCTCCTGCCGATCACTCGCCGCACTCACCGGTTCCGGATCGGCGGCGGCCACGCCCGCACACGCTCCCGTACACGCCATGGCGACCACTGCTGACAGGAGCGCGGCCCGGCGGACAACCTTGATCATGTCCTGCAACGCTGCCAGTCGATTTCCTTGCCTACCAGAGGAAATAGCACGAAGAACAGCCTGTGCGACCAGTCACAGTGCCCAAATCCGCGCCCGGGACCCGAGCGGGGCTACTGCCGGTGCGGTAGCCGGGTGCTCCTGCGTGAGCAGGACGTGCCGGCGCGCCCGCCCGGATAGGGTGCACCCATGAAATGGGGACGAATCGGTCTCGGAGACGTGGCGATCGCCCTCGGTGTGGCGGGGGTCGTGCTGGTCGCCGGGCTGTCCGGGCAGCACTCGCCGTCCGGTCCCGCGATGTTCGGCCCGCTGAGCTACGCCTTGCTGGTGTGCAGCGGCCTGGCGCTGGTGGCGCGCCGGCGGGCTCCGGTCGCCGTCCTCGCGGCAACCGGCTTGTGCGCCTTGGGTTATCAGGCCGCCGGTTTCGATGTCCCGGCGGTCGCGTTCGTCTTCGCGGTGTACGCCGCGGCGCGGGCGGGCCATCGGCTGGTCACGGCGGCGGTGTCGGTAGCCATGCTGGCGGCGCTGCCGCTCGCGGCGCTGGCCGCGCTGCACGATACGGGCGCGGCGTTCGCGCAGGCCCGCGGTGCGCTCGAGATCGCCTGGCTGATCGCGGCGGGTGCGGCGGGTGAGGCGCTGCGGCAGGCCGAGCGCCGGGCCGACGAGGCCGAACGCACCCGCGAGGAGACCGCGCGCCGCCGCGCCGACGAGGAGCGGCTGCACATCGCGCGGGAACTGCATGATTCGCTCACGCACCAGATTTCGGTGATCAAGGTGCAATCCGAGGCCGCCGTGCACGTGGCCCGCAAACGGGGTGAGGAGGTGCCGGAGGCATTGCTGGCGATCCGGGAGGCCGGGCGGGAGGCCGCGCGGGAGCTGCGCGCCACCCTGGAGGCGTTGCGCGATGACGGGGCCGGGCCGCGGCAGGGGCTGGCGCAGGTTCCGGAGCTGGTGGAGCGGGCTCGCACAACGGGATTGGACGCGACGCTGACCATTGCCGGTCAGCGGCAGGACGTGCCGGTGGCGGTGGATCGCACCGTGTACCGGATCGTGCAGGAATCGCTGACCAATATCGCCCGCCATGCCGCCGCGGACACGGCTTCGGTCCGAATCGATTACCGGCCGGATACTTTGGTCGTCCAGGTCGACGACGACGGCCGGGGCGCTGCGGATCGCGTACCCTCGCCCGGCGTCGGGCTGCTCGGTATGCGTGAACGGGTCACCGCGCTGGGCGGGCGGCTGCGGGCCGCGCCGCGCGTCGAGGGCGGATTCCGCGTCTGCGCCGAACTTCCCGTGGAGCGGCCGTGATTCGCGTTCTGCTGGTCGACGATCAGCCGCTGATTCGCAGCGGTTTCCGCGCCCTGCTCGATATCGAGGACGATATCGAGGTGGTGGCCGAGGCCGCCGATGGCGCCGAGGGGGTGGCGCTGGCCCGGGAGCATCTGCCCGATATCGCGCTCATCGATATCCAGATGCCCGGCGTGGACGGTATCGAGGCCACCCGCCGTATCGCGGCGGATCCGGCGCTGACCGCGATGCACGTCGTCATCCTCACCAACTACGGCCTGGACGAGTACGTCTTCGACGCATTGCGTGCCGGTGCGGCCGGGTTCCTGGTGAAAGACATTCAGCCGGAAGACTTCCTGCACGCCATCCGGGTGGCCGCGCGCGGTGATGCCCTGCTCGCTCCGTCGATCACTCGCAAACTCATCGACCGCTATGTCACCCAGCCGCCGCACACGGGATCCGCGGCCTTGCACGACCTGACCGCCCGCGAACGCGAGGCCGTCATCCTGGTCGCGCGGGGCCTGTCCAACGACGAGATCGCCGCCCACATGGTCATCACCCCGCTGACCGCGAAAACCCATATCAACCGGGCCATGACCAAACTGCACGCCCGCGATCGCGCCCAGCTCGTCGTTCTCGCGTATGAATCCGGCCTGATCGTTCCGCGCGGATCCTGACGCCGCGCCAGGCCGGCCTCGCCCGCATCATCGAGGATGCGGGCTGGGGCCGGGTGCAGTGGCGGGACCCGGCCTTCGGCGTGGCCGCCATGCATCGCGCGGACGATCCGGGCTGATCAGTCGACGGCGGTGCCCTCGAGTTCGATCATCTGGCCGGGGATGGCCAGCCGGGACACCCCGAGCATGGTGGTCGCCGGCGCGACTCCGGCCGCGCCCAAGCGCGATGCCAGCACGCCGTAATGCTGGAAGAGCAGGTCGACGTCGGTGGTGTAGACAGTGAGCCGGACGAGATCCGCCAGCGACATGCCGGCGTCTTTCAGCACGGCCTCCAGATTGTCGAGGCTCAGCGCCAGCTGTGCCGCCATATCGCCGTCGTGCTGCGGCTCGCCCTCGGCGCTCATGGCGGTCTGGCCGGAGCAGTACAGGGTCCGGGTGTGCCCGGAGACCAGCTCGGCCTGGTTGAATCCCATTGCCTGCGACCACGACACCGGGTTGACAGCCGTTCGTTCCACTACCACATCAGTTCCGTTCGATTCGTTGAAGCGCGGACGCCCAGCGACCGGGTGGCCGCTGTCGGTGACGCCGTAACAGCAAGCGTTCCAGCGAATCACGACATCTTCTGTCAGGTATTCCGAGGCGATTTTCGCCGGTGTGCCGGGCCGTCAGACCAAGGGCTTTCCGGTGCGCATGCGGCGGCGCATATCCCACAGGCAGAGGTTCACCGGCAGCAGGCGGATCGGTTCGGGCGCGTGGGTGACGACTGCTCCGAGCAGCCGCAGGAAGCGATCGAATCGCCGTTGCCGCGCCGGAGTCCAGGTCATGTTCAGTTGCGCGCGGAGTTCGGCGGGCAGCAGGGCGGTCACCAGGTAGCGGTGCGGGCGGGCGCAGAGCAGGCGCAGCGGGAGCGGGAGCATGGTGAGGTCGATCAGGCCGTCGAGGTACTCGCGGATCACCGGATCGATGTGGGCGCGGGCCAGGCCGGATTGCCAGTACCGCTCGAAGGCGGCCCGGTCGGCGGGCCACATGGCCGCGGGCACCTGGAGGGTGGTGGCCAGCCGGGCGCAGTGCCGGTAGAGCGGGTCGGCGATCGCCTCGTCCAGGGTTCCGCCCCGGAATTTCTCCAGGATGTCGAGGTAGCCGCGGTACAGGCAGGCCGCGACCCACAGTTGCAGTTCACGGTCGAAGGCGTTGTAGCGCACCGGACTCGACGGCGTGGACCGGACGAATCGGTGCTGCGCGTCGACGGCGGCGCGGTAGGCGGCGCGCTCGGCGTCGGTCCCCATGGTCGCCACGGCCAGATAGGTGAGGGTCGTGCGCAGCCGCTTGAAGGGGTGGCGATCCACCCGGCCGCTCTCGACGGCGCTCTCGTAGACCCCGTATCCGACCGGCGGCAGGCTCAATTGCATGATGACATTGGCCATTCCGCCGAGGAATGCGGCGATTCCGTAGATGTGGTCCGCAATGCGAAATTCGGCCGATTCGTCCGGCGGCAGGCTCATACGCAGACCTCGAATCGTCTCGGGCGGCTATGAATTCCGGCCAAATTCTTGCCCACATTGGCCAGACGGCGTTCCATTGTGACGTGGCGTCCTGGGATCGGCGGCGAACGGTGGCGTTTTCGGCGATTCTCGTCGAGACGGGCATGGATCGGGGCCTCGAGCTGGACGAATGCTTAAGAGACACCGGCATTTCGCCCACGCTGCTGACCACTCCCGGCGCCGAGGTGACGGCGGCCCAGGAAATCGCCCTGGTCCGCAATATCGTCAAAGCCTTCGACGACCGCCCGGGCCTCGGAATCGACGTCGGCGCCCGGACTCCCGTAACCTCCGCCGGCATCTTCGCCCTCGCTCTGATGAGCAGCCCCACCCGCCGCTCCGCGGTCGAATTCACCATGCGCTATTTCAACCTGATCATTTCCTTCGCCGAAGCCTGGCACATCGACCGCGGCAACGAGATATGGATCTACTTCGACGATTCCGACGTCCCCGCCGACCTCCGCGGCTTCCTCCTCGAGCGCGACGTAGCCGCCATGCACTCCAACTGGATGCACGCCTTCGGCGCCCCCGCCCCCATCCTCCGCGCCGAAATCGGCGCCAACCTCCGCCCCCGCCTCCAACACGTCCTCGACCACTTCGCAATCCCCAGCACCGACTGCACCGGCCCCCACCTCGCCGTCTTCGACGCCACCGATTTCGACCACCCGATGCCGCAGGCGAGCCCCCTGACCGCGGCCCTGTTCGAACAGGAATGCGCCGACCTCCTCCGCCGCCGCAATATGGACCGCGGCCTGGCCGGCACCGTCCGCAACGTCCTCCTCCACCGCATAGGCGGCCGCGTCACCCAAGACGAAGTAGCCGCCACCCTGCACCTCAGCCTCCGCACCATGCGCCGCCGCCTCGCCGAAGAAGGCACCTCCTACCGCCAGGTCACCTCCGAAATCTACGGCGGCCTGGCCGAAGAACTCCTCGAATCCGGCCTAACCGTGGAAGAAGTAGCCCACCGCCTCGGCTACTCCGGCGCCTCCAGCTTCTCCGCCGCCTTCCGCCAATGGCGCGGCATCTCCCCCGGCCGCTACGCCCGCGGCCTCACCGAAACCCTCCGCCGCACAACACCCAGACCCCAAAGCCCCCGCCGAACCGCCACACCATCGCGCTAGCCCACCTCGGTCGCTGCGTGAGGCCGACGAGCGCGGCTACGGTGGCGAGGTGAATTCCATTCAAGGGGGATCAATGGTCGATCACCGTCCGCTGTCCGGGTGGGGCCGTACCGCATCGTCTGTGGCGCAGGTGCTTTCCACACCCGACCTCGATACGGTCGCCCAAGCGATCGGCAGGGCGGGATCGCGCGGTGTCATCGCTCGCGGGCTGGGCCGCAGCTACGGCGATCCCGCGCAGAACGGCGGCGGGCTGGTCATCGACATGACCGCCTTCCACCGTATCCACGACATCGATCCCGGCTCCGGCGTTGTCGACGTCGACGCCGGAGTCAGCCTCGACGCGCTGATGAGATCCGTTTTGCCCCACGGTCTGTGGGTTCCTGTGCTGCCGGGAACTCGCCAGGTCACCGTGGGCGGCGCGATCGCCTCCGACATCCACGGCAAGAACCACCACTCCCACGGCAGTTTCGGCAACCACGTGCTCTCGATGGACCTGCTCACCGCCGACGGAACACTCCGAACGCTCACCCCGCAAGGAGCGGAGGCAGATCTGTTCTGGGCCACGGTCGGCGGCATGGGGCTTACCGGCATCATCGTGCGTGCGCGAGTGCGGATGAAGCACACCGAAACCGCGTACTTCATTGTCGACAACGATCGCACCGACAACCTCGACGAAACCATGGAACTGCTCACCGGCGGCTCCGATGACGGTTACGAGTATTCGATGTCGGTACCCGACACCATCAGCACCGGCCCGAAGCTCGGTCGCGCCGGTTTCAGCCGCGGCTCGCTGGCCACACTCGATCAGCTACCGCCGAAGCTGCGCCGCGAACCGCTGAAATTCGATGCACCGCAATTGTTCACGGTGCCCGACATCTTCCCCAATGGGATGGTCAACAACCTCACCACCCGTATCGCCGCGGAGGCCGCGCACCGGGTGTACCCACGTCGAGCACGCGGCCGGATCCAGAACCTCACGCAGTTCTATCACCCGCTGGATCTACTGGGTGAATGGAACCGAGCCTACGGCCGCCGCGGCTTCCTGCAGTACCAGTTCTCGATGCCCTTCGGCGCCGAGCAACAGCTCGCCGACGCGGTGCGCGCCATCGCACGCTCCGGGCACCGATCGTTCCTGAACGTCTTCAAACGCATGGGCCCCGCCAATGCCGCCCCGCTGTCGTGGCCGCACCCGGGATTCATGCTCAGCCTGGACTTCCCGCTCAAACCCGGGCTGGGCGATTTCTGCGCCGAGCTCGACCGGCGAGTTCTCGACGCCGGTGGACGGTTGTACTTCGCCAAGGACTCCCGCACCACCCCGGAGATGATCCGCGCCATGTACCCACGGCTCGAGGAATGGCGGCGCATCCGTGACAGCGCCGACCCCGAACGGATCTTCGTCTCCGACCTTGCCCGCCGCCTGCACCTCATGGACGACAACCTCACGACAGCACACCCCTAACCGCGCGCACGTATCCGAAACGACGTTGACCGGGAACTGGTGGCGGCAAAAGCCGAGAAGGGGCCGCCACCAGTTCCCGGTCGGTGAGGTTTCAGATCACCGGCCAGCCCTGCACGGTCGAGGCGTCACTGTCCGATGACAGAGGGTGGGGTGGGGATGGCGGGGGTGTTGCGGGTGGGGCGGAAGAGGGAGAGGAGGGGGCCGGTGGCGGCTGTGGTTACGAGGGCCATGACGAGCATCAGGGCGTAGAAGGTTTCGTCGATTATGGCCAGTTGTAGGCCTACGGTGAGGATTACGACCTCGGTCAGGCCGCGGGTGTTGAGGAGGATGGCGATGGTGCGGGCTTCGGGGGGGTTGATGCCGGCTGCGCGGGCGCCCAGGTAGCCGCCGCCGGTCTTGGATGCGATGGCTGTGAAGAGGATCGCGATCAGGATGAGGGCTGCTGTGGTGTCTACGGTTTGGAGGACGACGCTGTAGCCGGCGAGGACGAAGTAGATCGGCATGAGGAGGTCGGCTACGGCGGTGAATTGGCCGGTGATGGCTTGTGGTTCGCGGGTGAGGCCGGCGCGGGGGAAGGCGATGCCGAAGGCGAAGGCGCCGAAGGCGAAATGCAGGCCCATCCATTCGGTGGCGGCGCAGGATACGGCCAGGAGGAGGGCGATGACGGGAAGGGTGGGGCTGGCGTCGCGCCAGGAGCGGCTCTCGCCCTCGGCGGACACCATGCGGCGCAGCAGGGGGCGGACCACGAAGACCAGGGCCAGGATGTAGACGGGTAGGAACACCATGCGCCAGCCGTGCGCGCTCTGGGTTCCGGCGCCCGCGGCGATGACCGCGAGGGCTATCCAGGCGACGGCGTCGCCGAGGGCGGCGACGGCGAAAGCCATTCTGCCCGCGTAGGTTCCGTCCAGGCGGGTGTCGGCGAGGATGCGGGCCAGGACCGGCATGGCGGTCACCGACATGGCGACGGCCACGAAGGCGACGAAGGCCGCGGGTGAGCCGGGGCCGTGGCGGACGGCCAGCGGCAGCGCGAGCAGGGTGCCCGCGATCAGGGGGACGCCCACCGAGCCCATTGCTATGACGATGGGCCGGCCGCGCCGCCGCCACACGTCGGCGAAGTCGAGTTCGAAGCCCATGACGAACATGAAGGCCGCCAGGCCGACCGCCGCCACCGCGGCCAGCAGGGACTTCTGCTGGCCGGGGAAGAGATCGTCGCGCACCATCGGGATGGCGCCGAGGGCGACGCCCGCGAGGATCTCCCCGACCACCGGCGGCTGATGGATGCGGCGGCAGAGGATCCCGACCACGCGCGCCGCGGCCAGCACGACGGCGAGGCTGAGAAAGAAGGCTGTAGTGCTGTTGCTCGTCACGAGATCGTCTGCCAAACCGCTGGATTCAGGCTTCCCGCAGGAAGGTGGAGATGAGTTTGCGCACCGCCGGTGCGCCGACGATGTCGAAATGATCGGCGCCGTCGATCAATTCGAGGGTCGATCCGGGCCAGGCGGCGTACAGGGCCTCACCGTTGGCCGGCGGCACGTAATCGTCCTCGGCGCCGTGGATGACCAGCGCCGGCACATCGACCCCCTTGGCGTTCTCCGACGGTGAGAAGACCTCCCACACGTCCGCGCCCAGCCGTTCCTCGATGGCCGCCGCCAGCTCGTCGAGCTGATCCTGCTCGATGGGCATGAAGTCGGCCATCTTGTCCACCAGGAACCGCATGGTCGCCGGCGCCGAGATCGATACGAACGCCTTCGCGCGCAGCCCCTCACGCCACGCGGACAGCGACCACAGCGATCCGAGCGAATGCCCGACCACGGCGTGCAGTTCCGGGAACTGCCCGCCGACGGCCCGGATCACCTCGCGCACCTCGATGGGATCGGTGCTGTCGCCGAGCGCCTCGCCGTGGGCGGGCGCGTCGAACAACACCACCCGATAGCCCTGGTCCAGCAGATCCTCGGCAATGGCGGCCATACTGCCCAGATTGCTGCGGACCCCGTGCACGTGCAGCACGGTGGGCCCGCTGCCGGCCTGGTAGTACTTGTAGGCCTTGCCGTCCACCTTGATGGTGTGCGACTGGCAGCGGCCGAGGAATTCCTTGGTGGCCGGATCGTGCGGCAGTTTGGCGATCCGGAACCATTCGCGGACCAGGCGGCTGGTTTCGACGACACGGGTCATGTGGCCAATCCTTCTGTGAGAGAACGTCGTTCAGCGTGAGAGTGCATCGAGATACTGCTTGGCGCGAGCCGGAAGCACATACTCCCCCTCCTTCTCGATCCGCTCGTACAGACGCTCGACCCGCTCGTAGTGGTCGTCGAGGTTCTGGTCCAGCAGGTGGTACTCGGACTTGTTGTAGACCCCGAACTGAAGATCGGTCATCAACCCGAAAGGGTTGATGTCCTCAGTGTGCCTGCTGCCGAAGACCAGCCGCAGGAACTCGTCGATGTCCTCGTAACCCAATGTGGCGAGCAGGAATTCGAGCGAGGCCCGCTTCCGCTTGATCTGATGGTTGCGCTCCTCGGGATCGACGATGAAATCGAGCCCGCTGGTCATGCCGGCCGGATAGTGCACCCGGTTGAAGCAGCGGAAGTCGATGGTCAGCCGATCCTTGGGCGAACTCGGCAGCGTGCCGTCGCCGTGCGCGCGATAGTTGTCGAACACCAGCGCGTCCCCGATGCGGGAGTCGCAGTAATACCCGGGTGAGGGCGTGTCCGCGTATTTCTTCGACCAGTACTTGGCCATGAGGAAATCGCGCACGGTGGGCAGGTCGATCTCCGACAGCTTGCCCTCGAGGAACAGATAGAGGGCCTTGTCGACCGCGGCCTTCTCCTCACTGTCCAAACCGTATTCGAGCATCTTCTCGTAGACGAACTGCAGGTTGGGCGCCTCCTGTTCGGCTTCCTCGAAGATGACGAACGGCTGCCGGTCCAGCGGCGTCGGGGTCAGCGCGGTGTGGAAGCTGCGGTATTCGGTAGGGAATCCGAGCTGCTTCTTCACCAGCGACGGAATCTGCAGCGCGATGCCGCTGGCCGCGTGCGTGCCGTAGGACCGCTTGTTGGCGGTGACCACGAAGGCGTTCACCACCGCGGTCTCCACCTCCGGAAAATGCTTGTGCACGATGTCCTGATTGAGATCGTAGAAGCGCTTCGCCGAGGGGATGAACAGCACGCAGTTCTCGAACATGGTCGACAACGGGAAGTAGTTGCCGATCGAGGCTTCCGCGTAGCTCTCCTGAATGACGGCCTGGCACCGCAATTGCCGGGCCAGATTGTCGGCCAGATCGTCGTCGAGATTCATCTGCTCGACCACGGTCGGCGTCGGCTCCGGATAGAAGGCGCACGGGTTGAGCGCCCGGTTGGGCGGCAGCCGCAGCGCCACTTCCGCGGCGTCCACGGGGTATTTGTCCAGCACCGGCATGAGCTTCTCGGCATGCGCGGCGGCGGACGAGTGCAGGAAGGTCCCGCTCTTCTGATAGGTGCCGGTCATGGCCGCGGAAAGGGCCTGATCCTGATCCAGCGTGTCACTCATGACGATCTACTCTCCTGTTGATCCGATGCGGTCCAGGTAGCGCCGGACATACTGCGCGTCGATCGGCGGCGCCGGGTACCGATCTGCTCCGAATACGTGCTCGCCCACGGGCAGGCTCGCCAGCATGGCGGCGGCCTGTTCGGCGGTCAGGCCGTCCACCACGGCGGCGATGCGGGCCAGGGGGCTCGCGGAATGCTCGGCGGCGTGGGCGAGCGCCCGATCCCGCCACCGCGCGAACGGCACGATCTCCACCTCGCCCGCCACCGCGCCGATGAGTTCGAAGAAGCCGCCGAAACTCGGTGCGGGCGCATTGACGTAGTCGTAATCCCGCCCCGCACCGGGATCGTTCCGCACCAGATCGGCAATGGTCCTGCTCAGATAGTCGACCGGCAGCACGGCCGACAGATCGGTGTCCAGCTCGGGGAAGCTGCCCATTTCCAGTCCGCCGGCGATCAGGTTGTGCAGGAAATCGCCGCGGTCGAGCCGGAAGTGGCCGCTGCTGGCCGCGGCGCTGACGAACGGCAACCGGTGCACCGAGGCCCGCGCGCCGCGCCAGCGCGCCGCCGCGACCATCTGTTCGGCCATGAACTTGGAGGTGAGATAGCCGAATTCGCGATCGTCCTCGCTGACTTCGTAGCCCAGGTACTTGGGCAGCGTGGCGAAGGTGGAGATGAGGTGCACCGCCTTGCCGCGTCCGCGCGCGGCCAGCCGCAGCGCCTCGTGCGCACCGATCACATTGGGGCCCAGGTAATCGTCCAGTGGCCGCATCCAGTCCACCAGCGCACCGGAGTGGCAGACGGCGTCGACCCGGTCCGCCAGTCGGTCGAAGCTCTCCTCGTCGAGCCCGAACAGCGGCTGGGTCAGATCGCCGACCACCGGGTTGAGCAGCGGTGCGAATTCCGGCCGCCACAGCCCATAGCCTTCGAGCGTGGTCACCAGGCGTTTCATGGCCACTTCGGCATCATCGGCCCGCACCAGGCAGTACGCGATCAGGTCGGCGGCGAGGAGCTCGTGCAGCAGGAAGGCCCCGACGAAACCGGTTGCGCCGGTGACGAACACCGACTCCGGCCGACTCGCGATGGCACCGCCGAACCGCAGCTCGGGATCCAGGAACCCCTTGCGGATCGCCGTCATATCGAATCCCGGCGCCGCCGAGCCGATCTCCGCCGGCTGCACCGCGGCCGGGGCGGGCGCTCCGGCCTCCAGCAGCTTCGACAGCAGGAACTGGCTCAGCGCCTTGAGATTCGGATGATCGAACGCGATCTTGGCGGGCAGCGCCAGCCCGGTCAGATCCGCCAGCTGATTGCGCATGAGCACCGCGGTCAGCGAGTCGATGCCGATGTCCTGCAAAGGCAGATCGACATCCACATCCTCCGGTGACGCGAAACCCAGTGTCTTGGCGATCTCTTCGCGCACCATGCCCAGCACGACCGCCGGATGTTCCTCGGGCGCGGCCTCGCTCAGCAGCTTGCGCAGATCCGCGCCGCCGGCGCCCCGCGCCCGCCCGCCGGACCCGC
Organism: Nocardia sp. IFM 10818; assembly: GCF_054655275.1. Taxonomy (NCBI): domain Bacteria; kingdom Bacillati; phylum Actinomycetota; class Actinomycetes; order Mycobacteriales; family Nocardiaceae; genus Nocardia; species Nocardia sp. IFM 10818. Next base: position 1,832,497 of record NZ_BAAHJH010000001.1, on the reverse strand, counting down.
CGCTGAGCAGGGTGCGCAGCAGCGGCGGAATCCCGCCGCGCTCCTCGTAATAGCGTTGCAGCCGATTGAGGTCGAAGGCGGCGGCCATGGTGAGCGCGCGCCCGCCCCGCACCGCCGTTTCGAGCAGCTCCAGGCCCTCCTCGGGCGCGAGCCGATCCAGACCCAGTTGCGCGAACCGGGCGCGGTCGGTCTCGCTGAGCCCGGCCGCCATACCGCTGCCCTCCCAGGGACCGAAGGCCACCGAGGTGGCGGGCAGCCCCTTGGCACGGCGCAGCTGTGCGAGCGCGTCGAGGAAGGCATTGGCGGCGGCGTAGTTCCCCTGTCCGGGTGCGCCCATGATGCTCGCGATGGAGGAGAACATCATGAACAGGTCCAGCTCCAGGTCCTGGGTGAGCTGATGCAGATGCCAGGCGCCGTCGAGCTTGGGCGCGAACACCGTTTCCAGTCGTTCGGGCGTCAGGGCCGACAGCGCGCCGTCGTCGAGCACACCGGAGGCGTGCACCACACCGCGCAGCGGCCGATCCGCACCGAACAGGGTCAGCACCGACCGCAGCCCGTCCGGATCCGCCGAATCACAGGCCACCACGGTCGCTTTCGCCCCGAGGTCGGCCAGCTCGTCCAGGATCGCGTCCACGCCGGGGGTGTCCAAGCCGCGCCGTGAGGTCAGCACCAGATCACGCACGCCGTGGGCGCTCGCGAGCCAGCCGGCCACGCGGCGGCCGAGATCACCGAGACCGCCGGTGATCAGCACCGCGCCGTCGGTCCGCAGGAACCGCCGCTGCTCGACCGGCAACAGCACCACCTTGCCCACGTGCCGGGCCTGGGCCATGAAGCGCAGGGCCTCGGAGGTTGCGGTCATGGGGAAGGTGCGCAGCGGCAGCGGCCGCAGCTTCCCCGCCGTGAACAGCTCCGCAATGGCGGACAGCATGCGCTGGATGCGATCGGGCCCGGCCTCGGGCAGGTTGTAGACGGTGTAGGTCACGCCCGGGTGGTGCTGGTCGATCCAGGACTGCTCCCGGATATCGATCTTGCCCATTTCCAGGAACCGGCCGCCGGCGCCGAGCATGCCCAGGCTCGCGTCGATGAATTCGGTCGCCAGCGAGTTCAGGACCACATCGAACGTGTTGCCGGGCAGCTTCTTTCCGAAGTGATCGACGAAGCCCAGATCACGCGACGAGGCCAGATGATCGTCGTCCAGCCCCATGTCCCGCAATGCGTCCCACTTCGGCTGGCTGGCGGTGCCGTACACCTCCGCGCCGTGCAGTTGCGCCAGCTGCACCGCCGCCATGCCGACGCCACCGGCCGCGGCGTGCACCAGCACCCGCTCCCCCGGCCGCAGAGCGCCGAGTTCGTGCAGTCCGTACCACGCCGTGAGGAAGGTCATCGGAATGGTCGCGGCCTCTTCGAAACTCAGCGTCTCGGGCTTGCGCACCACCTGGCGCGCGTCGGTGATCACCTCGGAGGCGAAACAGCCGCGGGCCAGGCCCAGCACCGGATCGCCCACCTGCAGATCCTTGACGTCCGCGCCGACTTCGGTGACGACACCGGCGAATTCCAGCCCGAAGGCCGGGATCTCCACCATGCCGAGCGCATTGAGCACGTCGAGGAAGTTCACCCCGGCGGCCTGCACCTCTGCGCGAATCTCATTGGCGGCCAATGCCTTGCCCGGGACGGCCCGGACGCTCAGCGGCTCGTCCAAGCGGCCCTTGGCGGCGATCTCCAGCTGCCAGGCCCCTTCGGCCGGAATCTGCAGATCCTGGGAGCCGTTCGCGCGCTGCAACTTCGGCGCCAGCACCTGTCCGCCGCGCAGCGCGCATTCCGGTTCGGCGGCCAGCATCAGGGCCGGTGGGAGCGTCGTCCGGTCGGTGTCCTCGATACCGAGATCGATCAGGCGCAGGCTCAGGTCCGGATGTTCGTTGCGCGCCGTCCGCATGAGACCCCACAGCGGTCCCGCGCCCAGCCCGGTGACACTGTCGTCGCCGCCGGTGCCGACCGCGCGCCGGGTGACCCACACCAGCGGCGGTGCGAACCCGGTCTCGGCCGCGGCCTGCAGCTGAGCGAGGGCCGTGGCGGTGAACTCGTGCGCTTGCGAGAGCACCTCCGCGTCCGAATCCCACAGGCAGAGCAGCCCATCGAGGTCTTCGGCGCCTTCCAGGTCCCGGACCTTGATCACCTGGATGCCGGCCCGCGACAGGGCGGTCTTCACCTCGCGCGCCCACGACACCTCACCGGCGGGGCACAGCAGGCCCCAGGAACCGCCCAGCTCGACGGCGTCGGTGTCGACGGGACGCCAGCCGACATCGAACTGGAACCGGTCCACGCCCGCCGCGGCCAGCCGCCGCAGCACCGCCCGGTCGACGCGCCGGGCATGCAGCCGATGCAACCGGCCGATATTCACCCCAGCGGTGTTGTAGATATCGAGCGAGGCCCAGAATTCACCGTCACCCAGCTCGAATTCGGCCACCCGGACCCAGATTTCGCCCAGTCCGGGCTCCCGCAGCGACAGCCGCCCGACCTCGAAGGGCACGAACAGATCGTCGCCGGTCTTCTTCTTCAGCCGCTGGGTCAGCAGCAGCGAATGCATGGCCGAGTCCAACAGCGCCGGATGCAGTCCGTAGCCGAGGGCCGAGGACTGCGCCGTCTCCGGCAGCACCGCCCGCGCCCAGACCTCTTCGCCGACATGCCACGCCTCGTCGATGCACTGGAAGGTCGGTCCGTAGCCGTAGCCGAGATCGGCGAGATCGCTGTAGACGGCGGAGACGTCGATGCGTTTCGCCGCGCGCGGCGGCACGGCGACGGCAGCGCCGGTATCGGTATGCGCCTGGACGAGAACGCCTTCCGCATGCAACTGCCATTCGGCATCGCCGTCCTCCGGTGCGCTGTACACCTGCACCGGGCGGCCACCGCCGGCGGCGGGTCCGACGGTGACCTGCAAGCGCACCGGCGCCCCGGCATTCAGCACCAGGGGCGCGAAGAGCATGACGTCCGAGACATCCCACTCCCCCGCCTCGACGGCGTGGCCCGCGGCGCGCATGGCTTCGAAGAACGCGGTACCCGGCATGAGCACCGCGCCCAAGACCTGATGCTCGCGCACCCATACCGGCTCGTCGGCCGCCACCACGGTGGTGAACACCGTGATCTCGGTACCGGCGATGGATACGCCGCCGCCGAGCAGCGCATGCCCGGTGTCGTTCAGCCCGGCCCCGACCGCCCGCTGTACCGGCGGCTCGAACCAGAAGCGCTCCCGCTGGAAAGCGTAGGTGGGCAAGGCCACCCGCTGACCGCCGAAAGGCTCGAAGTAGCCGTTCCAGTCGATGGGCACATCACGCACATGCAATTCGGCGAGGCTGCGCTGCACGACCGCGGCGCCGTCCTTACCCGCGAGGAGCGAGGGCACCCACCCCACCGACTTCTCCTCGGACAGGCAGGCCGCGCCCATGCCGGACAGCACCGGCTGGGGGCCCAGCTCCAGATAGGTGTTCACGCCCTGCCGATGCAGGGTGGCAATGCCGTCACTGAAGCGAACGGCCCTGCGCACCTGGCGAATCCAATAGGCGGGCTGCTCCAGTTCCCCCGGCTCGGCGAGTTCACCGGTCAGACCGCTGACAACGGCCAGAGTCGGCGGGTTGAACCGCACCGTCTCGGCGACCGCTTGGAACGCCGCCAGCATGGCGTCCATGTGATGCGAGTGGAAGGCGTGGGACACCGTGAGTCCCTTGGTCCGCCGGCCCGCGGCGGCGAAATGCGCGGCCATGCGCTCGACGGCGTCGGCATCACCGGACACCACGGTCTGCGCCGGGGTATTGAGACCCGCGATGTCGACCTTGCCGTGCAGCCCCGAAGCCGTGATGGCGAACGCTGTTTCGTCGGCATCGGCCTCCAGCGAGGCCATGGCCCCGCCACCGGGCAGCGCCTGCATCAACCGGCCGCGCGCCGCTACCAGACGGCAGGCATCGGCCAGATCGAACACCCCGGCGATATGGGCCGCCGCGAGCTCGCCGATGCTGTGCCCGAGCACCAGTTCCGGCCGCACGCCCCAGCTCTCCCACAATCGGGCCAGCGCCACTTCCAGCGCGAACAGCGCGGGCTGAGTGAAATCGGTGCGATTCAGCAGCTCGGCCTCGGCGCCGCCGGGCTCGGCCCACATCACCTCCAGCAGCGGCTTGTCCAACTCCGTGAACTGCGCCGCGATCTCTTCCAGGGCCTCCCGGAACACCGGATAGACCTCGGCGACCTCCTTGCCCATTCCCGGCAGCTGACTGCCCTGCCCGGTGAACAGCATGGCCAGCCGCGGTTCCTCGGCGTGCTCGCCGGTGCGCACCGCCCCCGCCGGCGCCTCACCCGTGCGGGCGAAGGAGGCCAGCTTGTCCAGCAGTTCCCCGCGGTCGTGCACCAGCAGCACCAGCCGCCGCCGGAAGTGCGTGCGGGTGGTCGCCAGCGAGCGCGCCACATCCACGAGATGGTCCTGGATATTCATGCCCAGATGCCGGTGCAGGGTCTCGGCCTGCTGCCGCAGGGCGGCATCGGTGTAACCGGATACCAGGAACGGCACGGTGGCCGGCGGCGCGACCGCCGGTCCTTCCGCGATCACCGGCTGCGGCGGTTCCTCCACGATCACGTGCGCATTGGTGCCGCCGATGCCGAAGGAGCTGACCCCGGCGCGGCGCGGCCGCCCGTTCGGCTTCCAGGACCGGTTCTCCCGCACCAGCGCCATCTTGGCGTCGTCCCAGTCCACCGCCGGGGTGGGCGCGGTGACGTGCAGGGTGCGGGGCAGCGTGTTGTTGTGCATGGCCAGCACGACCTTCATCACCCCGGCCAGTCCGGCGGCCGCCTGGGTGTGGCCCAGATTGGATTTGGCCGATCCGATCCAGAGCGGTTCCTCGTCGGTGTGGCTGCCGCCGAAAACCGCCGCCAGCGCGGTGCCTTCGATAGGGTCGCCCAGTTTGGTGCCGGTGCCGTGCGCCTCGACATAGTCGATATCGCCCGGTTGCAGCCCGGAGGCGGCCAGCGCCGAGCGGATGACCCGCTGCTGGGCCGGACCGCTGGGCGTGGTCAGGCTGGCGGCGTGGCCGTCGTGATTGACGGCGGTGCCGCGCAGCACGGCCAGAATGGGATCGCCGTCGCGCTGGGCGTCGGACAGGCGTTTGAGCACCACCGCGGCGGAGCCCTCGCTCCAGCCGGTGCCCTCGGTGTCGGCGGAGAAGGACCGGCAGCGGCCGTCGGGCGACATCCCGCGCAGCCGGCTGAACTCCACATGCAGTTCGGGCGAGAGCATGAGGCTCACGCCCGCCGAGACCGCGAGATCACATTCGCCCTGCCGCAATGCATTACAGGCCAGGTGCGTGGTCACCAGGGACGAGGAGCACGCCGTATCGAGGGTCAGGGTCGGCCCCTCGAGACCGAACACGTACGAGACGCGCCCGGACATTGTGCCGCCGGCGGACCCCGGGCCCACGTACCCGTCCAGATCGGCCAGGCCACCGGCGAGGGTCAGGCCGTATTCGTGATAGGCCGAGCTCTTGCCGACGCCGATGAACGCGCCGGTCTGGCTGCCGCGCAATCGCTCCAGCGTGTAGCCCGCGCGCTCGAACGCCTCCCAGCAGGTCTCCAGCACCATGCGCTGCATGGGATCCAGCGAGCGCGCCTCACGCGGTGAGATACCGAAGAACGGCGCGTCGAACAGATCGATGGGCGAGACGAAACCGCCTGCGCGGCAATAGGATTTACCTTTCGCCTCCGGGTCGGCGTCGTAGAGCGCGTCGGCGTCCCAGCGGTCCGGCGGCACCTCGACAATGCCGTCGCCGCCGCGTTCGAGCAGTTCCCAATACTCTTCGGGCGTGGTCACCTCGCCGGGCAGCCGGCATGCCATGGCGATGATGGCGATGTCCTCGTCGTAGGCGGCGCGGCGGGAGGCCGAAATGCGTTCCGGCCCGGCCTTGGCGACCCCGGCCAGATCGGCGGCCAGGGATTTGACGGTGAAGTGCTCGAACAGTTTCGCCGAGGACACCGGCCGTCCGAGCAGCCGCTCCAGTTCGGCCTGCACGCGCACGGCGCGCAGCGAGTCGCCGCCGATCTCGAAGAAGTTCTGGGTGAGGCCGATGCGATCGTGGCCGAGGACCTCCGACCAGATGGCCAGGATGTCGCGTTCGAGTTCCGTGGCGGGTTTGGCCGTGACCTCGATACCGGCCACCGGATCCGGCAGCGCCGTGCGGTCGATCTTCCCATTGGGTGTGAGCGGGAGGTCGTCCAGTTCGACGAAGAAGGCGGGCACCATATAGGCGGGCAGGCGCTCGGCCAGCCACGGTCTCAGCAGGCGGCCGAGTGCGGTCTTGACCGGTTCGCCGACGGCGGGCACGGTCGCACAGCCGTCCAGCGCACCGCGGGCCATGGGCCGGGCGGGCCGGAGGGCGAGATCCGGTGTCGTACCGGCGGGCCAGAACAGGGCGTCCATGCGCCACTTGTCACCGGATCGACTGGGCAGCACCGCCATTTCCAGGCCGGCGGCGGTGGCGATGGCGGTGAGATCGCGCGGATCCACCCATGGTCCGGCGGGTTCCGCCGACTCGCCCAGCGCGGTCCCGACGCGGGCGTGCACCTCGCGCAGCCGGACATTGGGAATGTCGTTCAGGCGCAGTGCGTTTCCGCCGGCGGCCGCGAGTTGCCCGGGCACCGAATCCAGGTCGATCCGCTCGGCGCGCCAATTCTTTTCGGTGACCTCCGCGGCGGTGACCGGACTGTCGCCGATATGCAGGGTGACATCGAAGCGGTAGCGGGTCATCTCGTTGACATAGCGGCCGTCCCGCAGCGCGATATCGACGCGCGTTATGCGCGGGAACAGGCTCGGCAGGTCGGCGAAATAGCCGGGCGAGATCACCAGTTCACGCTCCGAGCGCACGGCCTGCGCGACGCGCCCGGCCAGCTCGTCCGGGGTGAGCCTGCCGCCGGAACGGAAATCGATCACATCGGCGTGGAAGACCTCGAGCAGCGCGAGATCCCGGATGTCGCCGAGGAATACGCGTCCGGTGCCGACCGCCGCGGTCGCCCATTCGATCACCGAGGTCAGGTAGTCGAGGGAGGGGAAGTACTGGGCCACCGAGTTCACGATGACGGTGTCGAAGGATCCGGCCGCCACCTCCGGCAATTGATGGGCCGGTCGCTGTTCACAGACCACGTGCGGCAGCGAGGACAGGTGCGCGCGGGTGAGCTCCACCGCTCGCCGCGAGGCGTCCACGGCGTGATAGGACCCGCAGTGCGGTGCGATGCCGAACAGCATGAGCCCACTGCCGGAACCGATTTCGAAGACATGCTCCGGCGCGTGCGACAGGATCCGGCGCACCGAGCCCATCTGCCAGTCGCGCATCTCGCTATTGGAGAACGGCAGCCCGTCGTAGCTGTTGTGCCAGCCCGCCGGGTTGAAGGTGGCATCCTCCGCCTCGGTGGCGTAGGCGCGATCCCAGGCGCCCGCCCACTCGGCGACGGCGTCACCGTCGACCCGGCCGGTCCCGGCCGGACGGGCGGCATCGCGCACGCAGTAGGCGACCAGCTGCTCGTTGCGACCGACGACCACGGCGCGGGAAACCTCGTCGTGCGCGGCGACGGCGGCTTCGACCTCACCCAGTTCGATACGGTAGCCGCGCAGCTTCACCTGGTTGTCGTCACGGCCGAGCACGGCGAGCCGCCCGGGCTCCAGGAAGCGCGCCACATCACCGGTCCGGTAGAGGACGCCCGGATGGAAGGGGTTGTCCGCGAACCGATTCCGGGTGACCTCGGGATCGCCCCGATACCCGCGCGCCACGCCCGCGCCGCCGATGCAGAGCTCACCCGGGAAACCGAGCGGCACCGGCGACAGATCGGCGCCGAGGACATAGAGCTGGGTGTTCGCGATCGGCTCGCCGATGAGCACCTCGCCGCCCGCCCGCACCCGCCAGACGCTCGACCACACGGTGGTCTCGGTGGGGCCGTACATGTTCCACACCTCGTCGCCGCAGGCGAGCAGCCGATCGGCCAACCGGCGCGGCAATGCCTCACCGCCGCACAGGATCTTGGCCAGGCGGGGCTCCCCGCGCCATCCGGAATCCAGCAGCAGCTGCCAGGTGGCCGGGGTGCCCTGCACCATGGTGACGGCGTGCCGGCGCACCAGGGCGAGCAGCGCCGCGGCGTCGATGGTTTCGTGCGCCTGGGCGATGACGGTCGTCGCGCCGCACAGCAATGGCAGGAACAGTTCCAGGACCGCGATATCGAAGGAGATCGTGGTGACCGCGAGCAGCCGGTCCGACACCGTGCAGCCGGGCTGCCGCCGCATGGAGAACAGGAAATTGCACAGCGCTCCATGGGTGATCTCGACGCCCTTGGGCCGGCCGGTCGATCCGGAGGTGTAGATGACGTACGCGAGATCTTCCGCGTATACGTCTCTTTCGAGATTCTCGGCGTTCTCGGAGCCGTCCCGGGCGGCGTCGACGCTCAGGCAGCGCGATTCCCACTCGGACAGGCTCGCCGGTGTGACGGCGGGCGTGATGATCGTCTTCGGGTCGGCGTCCTCGACCATCTGGCGGATCCGCTCCGCCGGGAAGTTCGGGTCGATCGGCACATAGGCCGCGCCCGCCTTCGTGACCGCCAGCAGCACCGCCACCAGATCGATGGAGCGATCCAGGGCCACGCCGACCAGATCGCCGCGCCCGATGCCCATGTCCACCAGCACGTGGGCCATGCGATTCGCGTCCGCATTGAGGTCGCGATAGGTCAGCTCGGCGCCGGCGCAGATCAGGGCGGTGCTGTCGGGGTGGACTTCCGCCACGTCCTCGTAGAGCCGCGGCAGGGCGCGGCCCAGCACGGCGTCATCGACGGTGGCGTTGAATTCCTCTATCAGGGTGCGGCGTTCCGCCGCGGAGACGACCTGCGCCGACCCCAGGGCCATCTCGGCGAGCGAGGGCAGCCGGTCGCACCAGTCGCCGAACTGTCCGGCCAGCCGCTCGACATCGGTGCGCGCGAGACGCTGTGCGTCGTAATGGAACTCGACCGTCTCGCCGTCGTCCAGAACGACCAGTTCCAGCACCGGCCGATGGTCCTCGGCCGTGAAAGCCGCGGCGCCGCTGGAGATCACCACATCGGGCAGCAATTCCCCGCCGTGCCAGCGCTTCCGGAGCGTCTCGTCACGGCCGATGAAATCCCGCCGCAGCCACGCCTGCTCCTGCCCGGTGGTGTACTCCCGCCCGACCTCGGCAAGATTCCGCGCAACCGTTGTCGCCGCGTCCAGGCGCGCGGACAGCGGCAGCCAGGCCGCGAACAGGTCGCGGTAGGCCGCCGCGATGTCGTCGCGCGGCGCGGCCATCCCGAGGTGGATATCCGGCGCGCCCGTCGCCCGGTTCAAGAAGGTGCACCACGCACCGGCGAGGTACGCCGTCGCCGACATCTCGTCCGGGTCGTCGAGTTCCACGCGGCAGTGCACGGTGACCGGACCGGCCGCCGCCGTAGCGCCGGTCTCCGGGGCGGGAAAGGGCAGACGATACGGATCGCCCGCGGTCAGGCGCTCGCGCCAGTACGCGCCCGCCTTGGACGCGGCCTTGCCCGCGGCGGTGATCGCGCTCGCGGCGGCGGCGCCGGGCGCGGTCAGGATCAAGCCCGGCGTGAGGCCGTAAGACGTTGCGAGAGTGGCGATATCGAGCGCATCGCCTTCGAGGGTGCTGGTGCGGGCCAGCTGCACGATGCCGGAGGCGGTGGCGATCCGCAGACCGGAGATCTCGTCACAGGTGAGGACCTCGCCCGGCCCGGCGTCACCGGCGGCAGCGCCGGTATGGGCTTCGCGCACGGCAATGAACCGGCCATTGATATTCAGCTTGGGCCACACCAGCGGGCTGCTGAACGGGCCGTAATCCGCGGCGCGCACCATGGCGGCGATCTCATCGGCCGGGCGCTGCCAGTCGATGAGGCCCTCGGCCGGGAACTGGGTGTGCCGGGAGAAGTAGCGGCGCGCCGAAAGATCCTGGGGCGTGGCCGTTTCGCGGCCCTCCACGATCTCGTCGATCAGCTCCGCCAGGCTCGCGACCGCGGCGTCGTCGCACTTCAGGCCGAGTGACAGCGCCGTCTCACCGGCTTCCATGGGCACCGGGACGCGCCGCAGGACATCGCCGCTGTCCACCTTGCCGCCGATGCGATGCCAGGTGATGGCGTACTCCCGCACACCGTCGGCGATCGCCCAGGACGGCGCGTACAGGCCGGAGTATTCCGGCAGCGGGCCGTAATGGTAATTGACGCTCATGCGTTTCGCGCACGCCAGCAACTCGTCCGGAACAATGGCATAGTTGCCGATACTCAGCAGCAGATCGCATTCCCATTCGGGTGCACGATCGACGGCCGCGCCGAGTTCATATCCGGGAATACCCGCCTTGACGGCCCAGGCCCGAGCGGTGGCGTCATCGGTAATCACCGCTCTGATGCGGTGCCCTTTCGCCAAGAGGGCCTCACCGCAGCGCGCGAGCACACTACCGGAACCGATCAAAAGGAAAGCTGTAGCAGACATCGGATTACTTCCGTTTTCTCAAAGCCAGATCAGAGCTGTGTAGCTAGTTGCGTATCAATGCGGCCACCACGAGCGCGCATAAAACGTTCACCGCCATTGCGGCAATGAATACGTAATGGAATGAGGAGAGGCTTCCCGGCTCGGCACTCGACAGCATGATGGCCGCGAATCCCGCGACCCCGACGGCGCCGCCGACCTGGCGCGCCGCCACCGTCATACCGAGCCCGCCCGCGAATTTCAGCGGCTCCACCGCGCCCGCGGCCAGAGTCGACAGGCAGGTGAATCCGAGACCCAGTCCGACGCCGCCCAGAATCGCCGCGGGCAGCCAGCCGGTCCAGAAATTCGGCGTGGATCCGAACAGATTCGAGGCCCAGATGGCATTGCTCACGGCGAACAGCAAGGCCGCCGCTATCGCGACCCGCACCTGCGCCGCCCGGGTCCGCAGCCGTCCGGCGGACAGCGAACCGGCCATGGAGCCGACCGCGCCGATGCACAGGGCTCCGCCCGTCTCCAGGATCGTCCAGTCCCAGATGGCGGTGGCGAACAGCGGCGCGGCCAGATTCCAGGCGAACATATTGGCGCTGAACAGGGCGAGCCCGAGGCAGGCGATCCGGTAGGTGCGGCTGCGCCACACCGCGAGATCGATTGCCGGAGAACCGTGTGCGCGCGACCGCAGCACCGTCACGCCGATGAGCAGCAGCCCGGCGAGGCCCAGACCGATGGTCCTGATATCCGCCCAGCCCCAGTGATCGCCCTTGGTGAGCGCGCTGACAATGCCCGCGATGCCCAGGCCCAGCGCAATGCTGCCGAGGGGATCCGGCCAGCGCGCACCGGCCACCCGCACCTGTCCCGGCAGTACGGCCAGACCGCCTGCCAGCAGCGCGGCGCCGACGGGCAGGTTGACGAAGAAGACCCACCGCCAATCGAGTACGCGCACCAGCAGGCCGCCGACCGCGGGACCGATGACCGCCGAGAAGCCCGCGGCCGCGGACCAGGTCGCGACCGCGCGCGGGATGCGTTCGCGGGGCGTGGTCGCCAGGATCAAACCCAGTGCGGCCGGGATCATTCCGCCGGCCGCCGCGCCCTGCAGGAACCGGCCGGCTATCAGCAGGCCGATGGTCGGCGCGATACCGCAGATGAGCGAGGCGAGCGTGAACAGGCCGAGCGAGCAGAGCAGGACGGTCCGGCGGCCGATGCTGTCGGCGATCCGGCCGGCCGGGACCAGCAGCGCCGCGAACATGACCGCGTATCCGCTCACGACCCACGTCAGGGTGTCCAGCGGCGTGTTCTCGAAGTCGCGCAGAATATCCGGGAAAGCGATATTGACGACCGTGAAGTCGAGAAACGCCATGAAGGTGATTCCGCTGCACATCGCCAGCACGCGTGCCGGAACGATTTCGCCGATTACACGCTTTCGTTCTAGGCCCGCGTCAGCCATACAACCCGCTCCGGCCGGCGAATGAAATCGGGCATTACTTTATGGAATCCGGCATTATCTCCGGATCCGGAATTCGGAACCATTGTGCCTCTTGCGCAGTTGAATAGCGCCCGGTCCGTTGTACGGAGAGGGCGCATTGTCCTCGGGGAGTACGAGTAGCCATGCCCGATGCCTCAAACTATCGAAAGCGTATGTGATCCAACACCCTTTCGCAAGGGTGACCGAATGATCGCGGACCACATATCGCAGGTCGCGGCGGTGTGGGAATCCCACATAGATAGTTCTTCGCTCTGAAATGTTAACACTCCATCTCTATCATTATGGATATGAAATTAGCGACTGGTCGGTTTTATTTATTGCAGCCCGTTCAGAAAAATAGCGATGAACGGTAATGTCCGATCGCATGAACGAGGCCGTCGTAGTCGGATACGCTCGCATTCCCATCGGCAAGTTCGGCGGGGGCCTGGCCCCCTTCGCTGCCACCGAACTCGGGAGCAAGGCCATTGCCGGCGCGCTCGCTCGCGCCCAGCTGCCGGGCGACCGGGTCGAGTACACCGTCATGGGGCACACCTTGCAGGCCGGAGCCGGTCAGATCACCGCCCGCCAGGCCGCGGTCGGCGCCGGCATCCCGCTGAGCGTGGCCGCCGAGACCATGAACAAGGTGTGCCTGTCCGGCACCACCGCCATCGCACGCGCGGCGTCGCTGATCGCGCTGGGCGAGTTCGACATCGTGGTCGCGGGCGGCATGGAGTCCATGTCGAATGCGCCCTATGTCCTCGACAAGGCGCGCTTCGGCTATCGCCAGGGCGACGGAACACTCAAGGACACAATGCTTTTCGATGGCCTTACCTGTCCGTTCGACCACAAGCTGATGGGCCTGGCGACCGAGGAGTACCAGGCGCTGTCGCATCACTACAGCCGGGCGCGGCAGGACGAGTGGTCCGCGCGCTCGCACGAACGCGCCGCCGCCGCATGGAAGAACGGCGCCTTCGCCGACGAGGTCGTCGCGGTCGAGGTGCCGCAGCGCAAGGGCGATCCGGTCGTCTTCGATCAGGACGAGGGCATTCGCCCGGACACCACGGCGCAGAAACTCGCCGCGCTGCGACCGGCTTTCACCGCCGACGGCACCATTACCGCGGGCAGCGCCTCGCAGACCTCCGACGGCGCGGCCGCGCTGGTGCTCATGTCGCGCGACAAGGCGGCGGAACTGGAGCTGCCGGTGCTGGCCGCCATCAAGGCCTGGGGCACCACCGCCGGTCCGCTGTCGCTGCTGCCGCAGCCGTCGAATGCGATTCGCAAGGCGGCGGCCAAGATCGGCGTCGATCCCGCCGGCCTGGACCTGTACGAGCTGAACGAGGCGTTCGCGTCGGTCGCCATGGCCGGGGTCGACGATCTCGGCCTCTCCGAGGACATCGTGAATGTGCACGGCGGGGCCATTGCCATGGGACATCCGCTCGGCTGCACCGGCGCCCGCATCACCGTGACGCTCATCAATGCGCTGCACCGCCGGGGCGGCGGCATGGGCGCGGCCGCGCTGTGCGGTGGCGGCGGCCAGGGTGACGCCCTGATCGTCGAAGTGGCCTGATCTTTCGCGGTATCGGCCCCGGCGGACGGTGATCGAACGTACGATCGGCGAGCGGACCGGACGTCCGCTCGAGCAATGTAGCCGGGGTGATCGCCGATGCCTGCCGTGGTGCTGGAAGCCGAGGGGCTCCTCAAGCGGTATGGCGGCGTGGAAGCCTTGCGCGGGGCCAACTTTCAGGTTCGTCCCGGTGAAGTCGTCGCGCTGATCGGGGACAATGGCGCCGGTAAGTCGACACTGGTGAAATGCCTGTCCGGCGCCGAACAGCCCGATGGCGGGCGGATTCTGCTGGACGGGAAACCGGTGCGGATGGCCTCGCCCACGGCCGCGCGGCGGCTCGGGGTGGAGACGGTGTACCAGGATCTGGCCGTGGCGCCCGATCTGGATCCGGCCGCCAACCTCTTCCTCGGGCGCGAATTGTTCCGCGGGGGACTGCCCGGATGGCTCGGCATGCTCGACCGCAAAGGCATGAGAACCCAAGCGGCCGAGCACTTTCAGCGGCTCGGCGTGGTGCTGCCGCGCGCGGATGTGCCGATCGGGGCGCTGTCGGGCGGGCAGCGGCAGACCGTCGCGGTGGCGCGCGCGGTCATGTGGGCGAGCAAGGTCGTGTTCATGGACGAGCCGACAGCCGCCCTCGGCGTGGTGCAGCGCGAACGGGTGCTGGATGTCGTTCGCCGGGTGCGCGATCAGGGCATCGCGGTGGTGCTCATCAGCCACAACATGCCCGAGGTGCTGGCCGTCGCCGATCGCATCGAGGTGCTGCGGCTGGGACGCCGGGTGGCGCGCTTCGGCGCGGACGCCACCTTGGAACAGCTGGTCGGCGCCATGACCGGCGCGCTGAACACCGAGGATCCGGCATGAGGGAGGCGGCATGGCCGTGAGCGCCGACAACGACAGCGCCGAGCTGCCCGCGCCGGCCCGGTGGCAGCGGCTCGCGGGGGCCAGCACGCTGTGGATCGGGATCGTGCTGGTGGTGCTCTATCTCGTGTTCAGCATCCTGCGCCCAAATGCCTTCCCGACCCGGTTCACGCTGCAGACCCTGCTGATCGAGACCTCGGTCCTGCTGGTGCTCTCGGTCGGGATGACCTTCGTGATCATCACCGCCGGCATCGATCTCTCGGTGGGCATGGTGCTCATCTTCTCGGGGGTGGTGGCCGCCAAGACCATGGAGCGGCTCAGCCCGGGCGGCGATGCCACCCATGCGGGATGGGGCCTCATAGCGCTCGGATTGCTGATATCGCTTGCGGGCGGGGCGCTCTGGGGATTGATCAATGGTTTCCTGGTGGCCAAGGCCAAGATTCCGCCCTTGATCGTCACACTCGGCTCTTTCGGTGCGGCGCTGGGCGCGGCGCAGCTCATCACCGGCGGTGTCGACACCCGCACGGCGCCCGAGAAGCTGCGCAACTCACTGGGTTTCGGCACCCTGCTGGGCGGCATCCCGATCCTGGTGCTGGTGGCCGCCGCGGTCACCGTGCTCGGGGCCTGGCTGCTGCACACCACCCGCTTCGGCCGCTACACCTATGCGATCGGCTCCAGCGCCGAGGCGGCCCGCCGGGCGGGCATCGACGTCACCCGGCACCTGATCCTGGTCTATCTGATGGCCGGATTGCTCTCGGGCCTGGCGGGTTTCATGAACTTGGCCTATTTCGGCACCACCACCATCGCCGGGCACACCACCGACAATCTCGATGCCATCGCCGGTGTCGTGATCGGCGGCACCAGCCTGTTCGGCGGGGCGGGGTCGGTGCTGGGCACCGTGATCGGGGTGTTCATCCCGTCGGTGCTGCGCAAGGGCTTCGTCATCGTGGGGGTGCCGGTGTTCTGGCAGCCCATCGCGGTGAGCGTCGTGCTCGTGGCGGCCGTGTGGTTCGACCAGATCCGCCGGAGGTCACGAGACCGGAAATAACCCAACGTATCTCGAAATGAGGGCCTGACGATGAGGACCGGTGGACGAGCGGCCGTACTGGCCGGGGTAATGGTGACGGTGGCGGCGCTGGCGGCGGGATGCGGTGGGTCGGTGAGCAATTCCGGCGGCGGGGACGCCAAGAAGCTGGTGCTCATCCCCGGCGTGGCCAATGAACCCTTCTACATCTCCATGCAGTGCGGCGCGGAAGCCCAGGCCGAGAAGCTCGGCTACACGCTGGACACGCAGGCGCCCACCCAGTTCGACGCCTCCCTGCAGACGCCGATCGTCACCGGCGTCACTGCCAACAAGCCCGGCGCGATCCTCATTGCGCCCACGCACGCCTCGGCCATGGCCGCCCCGATCGCCCAGGCCAAGAACAGCGGCATCAAGGTGATCGAGGTGGACACCGCGCTGGAGGACACCTCGATCGCGCTGTCCTCCATTGCCTCCGACAATGTGGCGGGCGGCGAGCTGGCCGCGCAGACGCTGTCGAAACTGGTGGGCGGCAACGGTTCCGTGCTGGTGATCAATACCAAGGCGGGCACCTCCACCACCGATCAGCGCGCGCAGGGTTTCGAGGACGAGCTGAAGCGCAACCATCCGGGCCTGGTCTCCCTCGGTGTGCAGTACAACAACAACGAGGCCGCCCAGGCCGCCTCCATCGTCACCGCCACCCTGGCCGCGCATCCGGATCTGGTCGGCATCTTCGCCACCAACCTGAGCTCCGCCGAGGGCGCCGCCACCGGCCTGCGCAATGCCGGCAAGCTCGGCCAGGTGAAGGTGGTCGGCTTCGACGCCAGCCCCAAACAGGTCCAGGACCTGAAGGACGGGACGGTGCAGGCGCTCATCGCCCAGAACCCGGGCGATATCGGCAAGCAGGGCGTCGACCAGGCCGTGGCCGCGCTGGAAGGCAAGCCGGTCACCCGCACCATCCGGACCGACATGATCGCCATCACCCAGGAGAACCTGAGCGGCAACGAGCAGTACTTCTACAAGAGCGGCTGCTGACCGTCCCGCACCGGGCGGGTCACAAGCCCGGCGCGCCCTGGATCGGGAGGGTGACGAAACTCGGCTCCGCCGGATCGAGCCGGACGTGCTGCGGCCGCAGCCCGCTGTCGCGCGCGGCAATGCCGATGGGCAGCGCCCGGGGCACGCTGAACGAGTAGATGTCGATGCGCAGGCGGTGTCCCGGCGCGATGACGGCATCCGTCGCTTGAAGGCCGATTTCGAGCGTCGTCGGCTCACCCGGGACCTGCGGATCACGGGCGGTGACATCGAGCGGGTGGTACGCCTGGATGTAATCGCCGGTGGCGGTGCGGGTACTGCGCTCGGGGTCCACGGCCCGCAGGGCGGCGGTGAGCTGGCCGCTGGAGATGACCGTCGAGGTGCCGTCGGGCGCGACATCGTTCACCGAGACGGCCCAGAACCCGTCGGTGGCATCGAGGACCGTGTTCAGGTGCAGGTTGATCGGGCCGGACAGCACCGTGGGCGCGGTGGCCGGCGCCGTGCTGAAGGTGAGCGCCTCGGATTCGGCGAAGCGGGAATCCAATTCGCAGGTCGCGCCGAGCACCATGGCGGTCAGCCCGGCCGTGCCCTCGGCGGCCTGGCGCGAGCACACGCTGCGCAGGCCGGGTGCCACCGTCAACGTGGCGGGCGTGCCAGGCGAGGTGGCGACAAGGCTGCCGTCGAAGAGCGCGTGGGCGGCGCTGCCACTGGAATCGCCTGTCAGATAACGGCGTTGGTAGGCGACATCGGTCCGCGGAAAGCTGTCGCCGGTGGTCCAGCCGCCGCCTTGCTGGAACAGGGTGACCGGGCCGTAGGAGTCGATGCCGTTGTCGATTCCCTTGAGCCACTTGTCGAACCAGGCCCGTTGCAGCACGGGGATCGGGGGCGGCGCGCCGGGTGAGCCGAAATCCTTGGTGGCGGTGGCGTGGTAGCCATTGCCCATGACCAGCTGCTTCTGTCCCGGCGGCAGCGGGATGGCGTCGTAGATGCGCGGCTGGCTGTTGGCGAAGATGTCGTGCCAGCCGCCGACGAGGAAGGTGGGCACCGTGATCCGGCTCGGATCGGACTGCCGCTCCCGGTACCAGTCGCTGTATCCCGCGAGATCGACCGTGGCGGGCGGCAGCGTGGACAGGTCGGCGGTGGTGAGCACGTCCGCCAGCTGCGGCAGCAGGGTCGCCGGATCAGCGAGGCGGTCGGCCAGCCATTGGGCGTCGAACCGCCCCTGCATCAGGGCCTGGAGATCCGGCAGCCATTTCGTGGCATTGACGATGCTCAGCCACATGGGCATGAAGCCGATCCCGATCGCGCCGCCGGTGCCGACGATATCGCGGAACAGATCCGAGCCCGGAATGATCGGCAGGATCGCTTTCAGCGCCGCCGGGCGGTGCGCGGCCGCCTGCACGGCGGTGATGCCCAGATACGAGGCGCCGCTCATGCCGATGGAGCCGTTCGAAAAGGGTTGCCGCGCCGCCCAATCGATGACCTCGAGAGTGTCGGCCTGCTCGCGCGGGCCCAGCACGTCCCAGATTCCCGCGGAGAACCCGGTGCCGCGCACATCCGTGACCACCTCGACATACCCCGCACGCACCAGATCCGGTGTGACGCCCATCTGCCCGGCGGTCGTGCCCGCACTGTTGGCGGTCAGATCGCTGACCAGTTTGGTGTAGGGCGTCATGGTGACGATGGTCGGCAAGGGCGTGTCGATCACGCGGCCCTGCGCATCGGCGGGGCGATAGACATTGGCTTTCAGAACGACGCCGTCGCTCATGGTGATCGGCACATCGTGCTCGACGCTGATGCCCGCATACTCCGTGACCTCCGCCGCTCGTACCCACGCGGGCGGCGCGGGATCCTCGGCCCCGGCGAGCGGTCCGGGCGGCGCGAAGGCGCACACCACCGCCACCGAAATCGCGCCGACCACCGGTTTCCACCGTCGGAGATACATGCCGATACCACCCAAGAGATCCAGAATCCTGCTGCGTCACATCGGGACTCGCAGTGTGACGGGCACAACTCTGACACACGCTTTACTCGAAAGTAAAGCACTCGGGCGAAGGTGATCCGCTCGCCCGCTCACGTCCCGGCCCCGGCCTCCGTGAGATTCTGATGCCGATGCCACCCACACAACGCCGACCCACCGACGACGAGCTGCTCGATGCCGCCCGTGCGGTCTTCGCCGAACACGGCTACCGCGCCGGCAATATGGATGCCATTGCCCGCCAGGCCAATTCGACCAAGCCGACGCTGTACAAGCATTTCGGCTCGAAGGAGGACCTGTTCCGCCGCCTGTTCGACCGCGAGGCCGCCGCCATGCGCGCAGCCGTGCTCCCGGTTTACGCCACCCTCCCGGGCCGCGAGCTGCCGGATATGGTGCAGGTCGCCCTGGGCGCGGGAGTCCTGTGGGCGGACGCGAATCCGGACGGCGCGCGGGTGGTGAGCGCGGTCATGAACGGCGACGGCCCGGATCCCGATCTGGGCCACGCCCTGCTCGACACCCTCATCGACAGCATCGCCACCGTCGTGGACGACACGCTGCGCCGCGACGGCCGCGATCCGGGTCCGCTGGGCAAGATCCTGGCCGCGCTCATCTGGGGTTCGGCCGTGGAGGTGGGCCGGGTCTCCCAGCGGGTGGAGATCGAGCCCGGCGAATTGGTGAACTGGATAACCACCTACATGGTCGGCGGTTTGGAGTCGGCGCGCGCCCGCGCCCTCGCCGGTGGCTGTGAACCTCTCGACCAGGCGGATGTCCCGCACTAGCTAGCGTGGAGTCATGATCGATATCCCGCTGTCGGTACTCGAACTGGCCATGACCGAAACCGGCGGCGACGCCGCGGCCGCGTTCGCCGCGACCACCGCAATGGCCCGCCGGGCAGAGGAATTGGGGTTTCGCCGCGTCTGGATCGCCGAGCACCACGGTTCGGCCGCCATTGCCAGCGCGTCCCCGGCGGTCCTGACCGCGCACCTGGCCGCCGCCACGACCACCATCGGTGTCGGATCCGGCGGCGTGCTCGCACCCAATCACGCACCGCTGGCCGTCGCCGAGCAGTTCGCGACTCTCGCCGCGCTGCACCCGGATCGGATCGATCTCGGCATCGGGCGCGGTCCGGGCACCTTCGACCAGAACATCGTGCGCGCCCTGCGCCGCGGCGCGGACGCCGCCACTGCCGAGGACTACCGCCGCGATGTCGGTGAACTCCTCGGCCATCTCTCCGGTGCGAGCGGGCTCCGGCTGCTGCCGGGCACGGCGCCCCTGCCCCGGCCGTGGCTGCTCGCCTCCAGCACCGCGGGGGCCGAGCTCGCCGCCGAGCTGGGCCTGCCGGTGGCCTTCGCCCACCACATCCGCCCGGGCAATACCGTCGAAGCTGCCGAGCGCTACCGCAGCGCGTTCCGGCCCAGCCGGTGGTCCTCCGCACCGTATGTCATCGTGGCCGTCGAAACCCTCTGTGCTGATACGGATTCCGACGCTGTGCGGCTCGCCCGCCCGGGCGACGTGCTGAAGGCCTACCTGCTGAGCGGACTCGGCGACACCGGCCTGCGCACTCCCGAAGCGGCCGCCGAACACGAATTCACCCCCGAGATCGCCGAACGCATCGCCGAATTCCGGGCCACTCAGGCGCAGGGCTCACCCGAGACCGTGCGACAGCGGTTGACCGAACTCTCCACCGCCACCGGCGCGGACGAATTGATGCTGCTGACACCGGTTTACGACCCGGCCGCGCGCGTGCGCTCTATCGAACTGATCGTCAAAGCGAGCTGAGGCGACCGGTGCGCACGCCGGTGCTGTGCGAGTTCGACGCCAACCGGATCGGCGCGATCGAACCGGAGCGGCACGGTTTCCGGTTCGAGCGCACCACCACCATCGGCGTGGGCGGCTCCCACTGTCCCTTCCATTTCGACCGCGTCTGAGCGGCCGGTAGTGCCGCGCACCGTGTTTCGCGGTGCGCGGCCCGCCGGGCGCCCGGTCAGCTCGGTAAGTCGCTGACCGTGGCGGACTCGTTGCGGGACAGCGTGATTCCCAGATTGGCGGCGGCACGGTCGAGTTCGTCGTCATCGCCCTGCTGCAACTCCACCGCGGAACCGGCGGAGAGGACCTCGACATTGAGGCACAGCGATTGGAGTTCCTTCAGCAGGACCTTGAAGGATTCCGGGACGCCGGGTTCGGGGACGTTCTCGCCCTTGACGATGGCCTCGTAGACCTTCACGCGGCCGACGATGTCATCGGATTTGATGGTGAGCAGTTCCTGCAGCGTGTAGGCCGCGCCGTAGGCCTGCATGGCCCAGCATTCCATTTCACCGAAGCGCTGACCACCGAACTGCGCCTTACCACCCAGCGGCTGCTGCGTGATCATGGAGTACGGGCCGGTCGAACGCGCGTGGATCTTGTCGTCGACCAGGTGGTGCAGCTTCAGGATGTACATGTAGCCCACGGCGATGGGGTACGGAAAGGGTTCGCCGGTGCGGCCGTCGAAAAGCGTTGCCTTGCCGTCGGCTCCGACCATGACCTCGCCGTCCCGGTTGGGCAGCGTCGAGGCCAGCAGTCCGCCGAGTTCCTCCTCGCGGGCGCCGTCGAAGACGGGTGTGGCGAGGTTCGTCCCCGGATCGGCCGAGAGCAGGTCCTCGGGCAGTCGCCGCGCCCAGTCCGGGCGGGCGCCGTCGGTGAGCTGAATATTCCAGCCCGCCTTGCCGATCCAGCCGAGATGGGTTTCCAGGATCTGGCCGATGTTCATACGACGCGGCACACCGTGGGTGTTGAGGATGATGTCGACCGGCGTGCCATCGGGCATGAACGGCATGTCCTCCACCGGGAGGATCTTGCCGATAACACCCTTGTTGCCGTGACGACCGGCCAGCTTGTCGCCGTCCTGGATCTTGCGCTTCTGGGCCACGTACACACGCACCAGCTCGTTCACACCCGGCGGCAGATCGTCGTCGTCGTCACGCGAGAACACGCGCACACCGATGACCTTGCCGGACTCACCGTGCGGCACCTTCAGGGAGGTGTCGCGGACCTCGCGGGCCTTCTCACCGAAGATCGCGCGCAGCAGGCGCTCCTCCGGCGTCAGCTCGGTCTCACCCTTCGGGGTGACCTTACCGACCAGGATGTCACCGTCACGCACCTCCGCGCCGATGCGCACGATGCCGCGCTCGTCGAGATCGGCCAGCACCTCGTCGGAGACGTTCGGGATGTCGCGGGTGATCTCCTCGGCGCCGAGCTTGGTGTCGCGGGCGTCGATCTCGTGCTCCTCGATGTGGATCGAGGTGAGCACATCCTCTTCCACGAGGCGCTGCGACAGGATGATCGCGTCCTCGTAGTTGTGACCCTCCCACGGCATGATCGCCACGAGCAGGTTCTTACCGAGCGCCATCTCACCGTTCTCGGTGCAGGGGCCGTCGGCGAGCACATGCCCGGCCTCCACCCGCATGCCCTCGTCCACGATCGGACGCTGGTTGGCGCAGGTGCCCTGGTTCGACCGCTCGAACTTGCGCAGACGATACGAACGACGCGTGCCGTCATCGTGCATGACGGTGATGAAATCGGCCGAAACCTCTTCCACCACACCGGGTTTCTCATTGAGCACGACTTCACCGGAATCGACCGCCGCGCGCAGCTCCATGCCGGTCCCGACCAGCGGCGACTCCGAACGAACCAGCGGTACGGCCTGTTTCTGCATATTCGCGCCCATGAGAGCGCGATTGGCATCGTCGTGTTCGAGGAACGGGATCATCGACGTCGCCACCGACACCATCTGGCGCGGCGACACATCCATGTAGTCGATCTCGGCGGAACTCACGAACTCCACCTCGGAATACTTGCGGCGCACCGCGATTCGCGGCTCCACGAACCGGCCCTCGGCGTCGAGCGGCTCATTGGCCTGCGCCACCACGTGCAGGTCCTCCTGATCGGCGGACAGGTATACGACCTCATCGGTCACCCTGCCGTCCACGACCTTCCGGTACGGCGTCTCGAGGAAGCCGAACGGATTGACCCGCGCGTACACCGACAGATATCCCATCAACCCGATGCTCGGGCCCTCCGGCGTCTCGATCGGGCACATGCGGCCGTAGTGGCTGTAATGCACATCGCGCACTTCGAGACTGGCGCGCTCCCGGCTCAAACCGCCCGGCCCCAGCGCCGACAGCCGGCGTTTGTGGGTCAGGCTGGAGATGGGGTTGCGCTGATCCAGGAACTGCGACAGCTGCGAGGTGCCGAAGAACTCCTTGAGACCCGCCGCCACGGGGCGGATGTTCATCAACGACTGCGGCGTAATGGCTTCCACATCCTGGGTGGTCATGCGCTCGCGCACCACGCGCTCCATGCGGGACAGCCCCACCCGCATCTGGTTCTGCACCAGCTCGCCCACGGTGCGCAGCCGGCGATTGCCGAAGTGATCGATATCGTCGACCTCGACCGGCACCTCGATGCCGCCGGGCGCGGTCATCACCGTCTCGCCCGCGTGCAGCCGCAGCAGGTATTCGATAATGGTGGCGAGATCGTCCTCGGTGAGCACCCGCGGCCCGGTGGCCGCCCCGTCGTGGACGCCGAACTTCTTGTTGATCCGATAGCGCCCCACGCGCGCCAGGTCGTAGCGCTTCTCGTTGAAGAACAGATTCTCCAGCAGGGTCTGCGCGGACTCCTTGGTCGGCGGCTCGCCCGGGCGCAGCTTGCGATGGATGTCGAGCAGCGCGTCATCGCCGCCCGGCGTGCCGTCCTTGGCCAGGGTGGTCATCATGACCCCGGAGAAGCCGAATCGCTCGGTGATCCGCTCGGCGGTCCAGCCGAGCGCCTTGAGCAGGACCGTCACCGGCTGCCGGCGCTTGCGATCGATACGGACGCCGATGCTGTCGCGCTTGTCGATATCGAATTCCAGCCACGCCCCGCGCGAGGGAATGACCCGCACGCCGTGCAGTTCCTTCTCGGTGCCCTTGTCGACGGTGCGATCGAAGTACACGCCCGGCGAGCGCACCAGCTGCGAGATGACCACCCGCTCGGTGCCATTGACGACGAATGTGCCCGTCTCGGTCATCATCGGGAAATCACCCAGGAAGACCGTCTGGCTCTTGATCTCGCCCGTATTGTTGTTCATGAACTCCGCGGTGACGAACAGTGGCGCCGCATAGGTCATGTCCTTGTCTTTGCATTCCTCGACGGAGGCTTTCACCTCCTCGAATCGCGGTTCGGAGAGCGTCAGCGACATGGTCCCGGCGAAGTCCTCGATGGGACTGATCTCCTCCAGGACTTCCGCCAGCCCGCTGCTGATCAACCACTCGAACGATTCGGTCTGCACCCCCAGTAGATCCGGAACCTCCAGTGGCTCACGGAGTTTGGCGAACGAGATCCGCTTGGTCTGACTCGAGATTGCCAAGATGCGTCCTTGTCCTGTCGGCTGTGTTTCCCCTCGCGCACCGTGCCAACCACTGCCTGCGAACATGACTCGACAACAACGGGTAGAAAGCCACTTCTACGGTCATTTCATTTTCGAGAGTCGGACAGCAGGCGCTCCGGCGCGAAGTCTCAAATTACACCCGAAATAGACAGATGTCGAGGGCACAAAAAAATCAGGCACAGAATCCCTTGTGCCTATCCCCTTTTGATAATGGCATCTCGAATTGCCATTCGTCAAGTCGATTAGCGCCCGCCCGGGCGGGTATCCGCGCGATGTGCGCCGAATCGCGTTGGCCGCCACCGCCGCGGCACTGCTGCTGACCTCCTGCGACATCGTCGGCGGGGACGACCCGCCCCCGCCGACCGATCCCCGGGTGTTCGTCACCCCCACCACTCCTCCCTCGGCCAGTACCAGCCACATCCGGGCCCCCTCGGCCGCCTCCCCCGACCAGATCCGCCGAACCACCTGCGAGGACCTGCTTCCCGTCTTCGCGGACATTCGCTCCCGCTCCGGCCTGCAGGCCGTGGACGCGGCGGTGGCCGCCAGAATCGCCGACCTCCCCGCACAGCCGGGCTGGGAGGTCTTCACCGAACAGCAACGCGAGGCCACCATCGCCGGAGTCCGCGACGCCGGCACCGGCACGTGCCCGTGATCCGAATCGGTCAGGCCCCCTTGCCACTTCGGAGAATGTTCGCGTCCGGAGGGGGTAGGCGAGAAGCAGAGCGATTCAAAGGAGTTAGTTTTCATGACTACTGCACTACAACCCCGGGGAGGTGGCGGCGGCGTCGGCAGGCCGAATTCGAGCAGTCTGGCCGAAGTGCTCGACACCATTCTCGACAAGGGCCTCGTCATCGATGCTTACGTGCGAGTATCGCTCGTCGGCATCGAGATTCTGACCATCGATGCGCGCGTGGTGGTGGCCAGCGTCGATACGTATCTGCGCTTCGCCGAGGCGGTCAACCGGCTCGATATCGCCGCGCAGGACCAGAAGCCCGGGCTGCCGGACGTGGTCAAGGACGTGGCCTCCGGCGGCAAGGCCTCCGATACCAAGCAGGCCATCGAATCGGCGACCCAGCAGTTGGCCGGGGCGCTGGGTCAGGACAAGGACAAGTCGCAGACCAAGGAGCTGATCGAGAAGGCCGGTCAGCAGATTCTCGGTGCACTCACCCCGGAGAAGGAAGAGAAGCCCAAGCCCAGCACCAGCACACGCCGGAAGACCCAATCATGACCACGGCCGACACACCATCGGAAAGCTCTCGCACACAGCAGAATTCGGGTACAGCCCTGTTGATCTACGGGATCGTGCCCGCCGAGGCGAAGCCCGAGGCCGAGGGGATCGGGCAGCAGCCCGCGCCCGTGCAGACGGTCACCCGCGGGCCGATCGCGGCCCTGGTCAGCGAGATTCCCGTCGATCAACCGCTCGATCGCGCGGAGGATCTGCAGGCGTTCTCCCGGGTCGTGGACGGCCTGGTCGCCCAGATGCCGGTCATCCCGGTGCGTTTCGGGGCCGCGCTGCCCGACGCCGAGCAGGTCGAAACCGGCCTGCTCGAACCCAATGCCGATCGCTTCCGCGCCGCCCTCGACGAATTGCGGGGCCTCGCAGAGTATTTGGTCAAGGGCCAGTACGTCGAGGAATCGGTGCTGCGGGAGATCCTGCAGGAGAACCGGGAAGCCGCCGCGCTGGCCGAACAGGTGCGCGAGCTGCCGCCCGAACTCGGCCGCGATGCCCGCATCACCCTGGGCGAAACAGTCAATGCCGCACTGGAAGCCAAGCGCGAAGCCGACGGCGAGGTGCTGGTGCAGACGCTGCGGCAGCTGACCGAGCATCTGGCCCTGCGCCCGCCCACCCATGAGGAGGAGGTCGCCGATATCGCGGTGCTCGTCCCCCTCGAACAGGAGCAGGAGCTGCTGCGCCTGGTGAACGGGCTCGGCGAGCAGTGGGCCGGTCGCGTGGACATGCGCGTCGTGGGCCCGCTCGCGGCCTGGGATTTCGTGGCCGCCGAGGCGCCGGAACCATCATGATCGGCACCCTGCTGACGCTGCCGCTGCTTCCCGTCCGCGGCGTGCTGGCATTGGCGGAGATCCTCGCCGAGGAGGTCGACAAGGAGCTGTACGGCATGCCCGCCATCCGGCGCCGGCTCGACGAGCTGCAACGGCAGCGGGCGGCGGGGCAACTCGACGCCGACGAATACCAGCGGGCCGAGCAGGAGGTGCTGGCCCGGCTGCTGAACCGGAGGAGCGGTGACCGTGACCAGTGACGGCGACCCGCTGACCGCCGCCGAGACCGCCGCCGCCGGCACCCGCCATATCGCGGAGCTGACCGGCAAGGCGGTGCTCGGCGCGACGGGGGTCCGGCCCGCGGAACAGGGCTGGACCGTGGAGGTCGAGGTGCTCGAGGACGCGCACATCCCCTCCTCGGAGGATGTGCTCGCGCTCTACGAACTCGAACTCGACGAGCACGGAAAACTGTTGTCCTATCGCAGGATCCGACGCGGCAAGCGCTGCGTGATCGGAGACGACCGCCGATGACCTATTCCTCCGGCATGTACTCGGGGCGACCGGCCCGCGGCGGCTCGGAACCGTCCAATCTCGGTGACATTCTCGAGCGCGTCCTGGACAAGGGCCTGGTCATCGCGGGCGATATCCGGGTGAACCTGCTCGACATCGAATTGCTCACCATCAAACTGCGTTTGGTCGTCGCCTCCCTGGAGACCGCGCGCGAGGTGGGCATCGACTGGTGGGAGCGCGACCCCTGGTTGCGCGGGGACCGGGCGCTCGCCCGGGACGCCGACGGCGAGCTGGAGCCAGGCGACGGCGCGCGCGCCATCGAGGCGGCCGGCGAATTGCGTTCGGAGAACGAGCGATTGCGGCAGCGCATCGCGGAACTGGAGAGCCGGGATGGCTCGTGACACCGTCGCGGTGTGGGTGTACACCGTGGTCCGCGACGCCGATCCGGTCCCGGCGATCTCCGGCGTGAGCGGCGAGCCGACCCGGTCGGTGCGCGCGTGCGGGCTGGCCGCGGTGGTGGGCTCGGTTCCCGTGTCCGAGTTCGGCGCGGAAGCCTTGCAGCGCAACCTGAACGACCTCGACCGGCTGGCCGCCATCGCCCGCGACCACAATGCGGTCATCGAGACCGTCGCCGCCTCCCGCCCCGCGCTACCGGTCCGCTTGGCGGTGCTGTGCCGCGACGACGACGGTGTGCGCGCCCTGCTGACCGAGCGGAACAGCGATCTCGACGCGGCGCTGACCCTGGTGGACGGCCGCGCCGAATGGGGCGTGAAGGCCTTCCTCCGCCGCCCGCCGTTCCGGGAGCGGCGCTCGCGCCCCGCCTCGGGCGCCGACTATCTGCGGCAGCGCCGGGATGCCCTGCGGCGCGACCACATCGACCGCGCGGCCGCCGAGCGCGCCGCCGCCGAGCTGTTCCGGGGATTGACCCCGTATGCCGTCGGCGCGCGCCGGCGGACGCTCACCGACAACTCCCTCACCGGGCGCGACGCCCCGATGCTGCTCAATGCCGCGTATCTCGTCGACAATGCGAAGGTCACCGAATTCCGGGCCGCCGTCACACGATGCGCCGATCATCCCGATCTCCTCGTGGAACAGACCGGCCCCTGGCCGCCCTATTCCTTCGTCGGCGCGCTCGGAGATCCGCGATGACCGCGCCGCGCCCCGACCTGCTCACCGCGGCGCTGCCGGGCACCGTGCACGACACCGGATCCCTTGCCGCCCATGCCGATCACGAGCTCGCGCTGATCGATCTGCTCGATCGGGTCCTCGCCGGCGGCGTGGTGATCTCCGGGGACATCACCCTGTCCATCGCGGGCGTCGATCTGGTGCACATCTCCCTGCGCACTCTCATCTCCTCCGTCGCCTCCCTACTCGAGCAATGAACGAGGCCCGAGCAGGGACCGAGCCGGCCGAGCGCATCGAACTCGACCCGGCCACCGTCGAACGCGGCCTGGCCACCCTGGTGCTCACCATTGTCGAACTGCTGCGCCAGCTGATGGAGCGCCAAGCCGTGCGCCGCATGGACGCGGGCGACTTGAGCGAGAAGCAGATCGAGGAAATCGGCACTACCCTGCTGCGCCTGTCCGACGCCATGGACGAGCTGCGCGAGCATTTCGGCCTGGCCCCCGAGGATCTCAATATCGACCTCGGCCCCCTCGGCCCACTGCTCCCCCGCGATCTCTGATCGTCAGCGATCGCCGAGGCCGGTCTCGACGCCCGTGTCCGGGCCGCCGCGCGATTTCGCCATCGCGCGCACGACGGCCGCCGCGACCAGCAGCACGACGCCGATGATCAGCGCCGCCACCCAGGCGGGCACGGCCAGCGCGATAACCAGCACCGCGGCCGCGACCAGCGCACCACCGCCGTAGAGGGCCAGCAGCGCGGCCGCCGCCATCAGCTTGGCGCGCTTGCCGAATCTCGGCATCCGCCCGATCGTTTCGCCGATGGCGCGCCGGGTCTGCTCGCGCACCAGTGCGCTCAGCTGCTCGGGGCCGAGCCCGGCCACATCGGAGAGCGGGGACGTCTTCGCCCCATGAGTTCCGGGTACATCCATGCCCTCGGTCTACCCGCACAGCGGCGGCCGACACCGCCGCCCGGATATCGCGACCGGTTTTCCCGCCGAGCGCACGGGTAGGCGGGGAATGGGGGGAATTCGAGAGCGAGACAAGGAGATCAGCAATGACCCACACCCAGGAAACCGGCGCCATCACCGGCACCAAGGACAAGGATTACGACCTCATCTGGTTCATCGAGGCCTCCCTGGACAATGCGCTGCGGCTGCAGACCTACATCGAGGACGCGGAGCGGGCGGGCGATACCGAGCTCGCCGACTTCTTCCGCCGGGCGCAGGCCGAGAGCCGCAAGGGCGGCGTCCAGGGCAAGCAACTGCTGGCCGGACGGCTGGCGAGCTCCGATATGTGAATCAGGGACAGGTGCGAGAGGCCGCGACCATTCGGCCCGGATGGCCGGAATTGCAATAGTCGTGGCATTGACGCCATGGGCGGCGGGCCGCAGGCTGGGGACATGCGGGTGGTGCTGATGGTGGTCTTCGACGGCTTCCAGTTGCTGGATGCCGCCGGGCCCGCCGATGTGCTCGCCGCGGCGACGCTCATGGGCGCCGCGCC
This sequence comes from Nocardia sp. IFM 10818, assembly GCF_054655275.1. NCBI lineage: Bacteria > Bacillati > Actinomycetota > Actinomycetes > Mycobacteriales > Nocardiaceae > Nocardia > Nocardia sp. IFM 10818. The sequence goes on along the minus strand of NZ_BAAHJH010000001.1, from coordinate 1,803,533 downwards.
GGGATACCGCGTCGAGCTGGTGGCGGCGCGGGCCGGGCCGGTGCGTTCGTCCTCCGGCATCACGGTCACCGCGGAGCACGCGCTCGCGGACTGGTCGGAGCCGGTGCACATGATGCTGGTCGCCGGCGGCCTGTCGGCGTGGACGGCCAGTGCGGACGCCGAGCTGGTGGCCGGCATCCGGCGGCTGGCCGACGGCGCGGAACGGGTCGGATCGGTGTGCTCGGGGGCGTTTCTGCTGGCCCGCGCCGGACTGCTGGACGGCCGCCGGGCCACCACGCACTGGGCCGGCGGAGAGTTGCTGGCCGGGGAATTCCCGGCGGTGCGGACCGAGCCGGACCGGATCTATGTGCGCGACGGCTCGGTGTGGACCTCGGCGGGCGTCACCGCCGGCATCGATCTGGCGCTGGCCATCGTGGCCGCCGATCACGGCCCGGAGCTGGCGCGGGAGGTGGCGCGCTGGCTGGTGGTGTACCTGCACCGCGCGGGCGGGCAGAGCCAGTTCAGCGCACCCGTCGCCGCGCAGGCCCCGAAGCGGAATGCCCTGCGCGCCCTGCAGATCTGGCTGGAGGAGAACCTCGACGCCGATCTGTCGCTGGCGGCGCTGGCCGCGCGCTCGGGCATGAGCACGCGGCATTTCTCCCGGGTGTTCGCCCACGAGCTGGGCACCACCCCGGCGCGCTATGTCGAGCAGGTGCGGATCGGCGCGGCGCGCCGGCTGCTGGAGACCACCGATCAACCGCTGGACCGGGTGGCCGCGGCGGTCGGCCTCGGCAGCCCCGAGACCCTCTACCGAATCTTCCACCGCCACTTGGGCGTACCGCCGGGCGAGTACCGCGCCCGCTTCACCGTTTCCGAAAGAGAGAGTGCCCCGTGACCTTTCAGATCGCCATCGTGCTGTATCAGGGGATGACGGTGCTGGACGCCATCGGCCCCTACGAGGTCCTGCGCGGCATACCCGAGAGCGAATTGCGGTTCGTGTCCGATGAAGTCGGCCCCATCGTCTCCGACAGCGGCGTGCTGGTGCTCGGCGCCACCCACACCTTCGCCGAGACGCCCGCACCGGATCTGGTGCTGGTGCCGGGCTCCGAGGGCGCGACCACCACGGCCATGGCCGACAAGGAGCTCATCGGCTGGCTGCGCGCCGTGCACGAGACCACGCAGTGGACCACCTCGGTGTGCAGCGGCGCACTGATACTGGCGGCGGCCGATATCCTGCGCGGGCATCCGGCCACCACGCACTGGGCCGCGCAACCGGCGCTGGCGGCCTTCGGCGCACAGTCGCGGCCGCACGATCGGATCGTGCACAGCGGCAAGATCGTCACCGCCGCGGGGGTCTCGGCGGGCATCGACCTCGGGCTGTGGCTGGTCGGGCAGATCGCGGGCGACGACGCGGCCAGGATGACCCAGCTGACCATCGAATACGATCCGCACCCGCCCTACGACACCGGCCACCCGGACAAGGCGCCCGCCGATCTGCTGCGCCGGGCCCGGCTGGAGATGACCAAGCGGGCGGCCTCACCGCGCGTGCCGCTCGAGGTGGGCGCCGCACTGTGGCGCAATACCCTGCACCGCGTCCGCGACCGCGCCGCCGCCAAGCACAGGTAGCGCGAATCAGCTCGCGCGCCAGCCCGACCAGGCCGTAACATCGATGGCGATCACCGGGCCGGGCGGCGGCTGCTCGAGGTAGGCGGAATACCGCCCGGCCAGCTCGCGCACCGCCGCTCGCGCCTCGTCGCCGTCCGCAATGCGGGCCCGGCCGTCGGCGCGGACCCACCACAGGCGGGTCCAATCCTCGCTGTAGTGATCGGCCAGCACGGACACGTTCGGGTTGGCCGCGATATTCGCCAGCCGCCGCAGCGCGGTGGTCGTCTTCGGCTTGGCGTCGACCGCCGTGTAGACGACCTCGCCGACCACCGCGAACACGATCGGCACGAGATGCGGCAGACCGTCACCGGACACGGTCGCCAGCCGCGCGACCCGCCCGGCGGCGAAACGCTCCCGAGCCCGCCGAGAATCCATCCGCATCTCGTGATCGTTGCACTTTCCGCCCTCCCGAGCGATCTCCAAGGGGATCTCAGGGGAAATGATGCCGCGGCACCGCTCGTCCGTACTCGCGGTGCTGACCGCCGCGCTGCCCTGTCTCGCCGGTTGCACGACGACCGGAATTGCCGGGTAGTACACAACTTCGGGGGTACCGTGGCCGGGGTGTGCTGAGGATCGTGGAGAACAGCCGCGGCGGCGGACGACCGCTGGGCGAGGAGAGAATTCATGGTTTCCGATCCGAACACCGTCGTTCGCGCCCTGCTGCAGGAGTACGGGTCCCCCGCGGCGTGTGCGGCCGAGTTGCTGTGTGACCGGCACGCACCCGAGCGCGTCGCGTTCACCGTCGTGGAGAGCGATCTGAGCGCCGCCGATATCACCTACGGCGAATTGCGCGAGCGCTCGACCCGTTTCGCGGCGGCGCTCGCGGATCTCGGCATCGAGCCGGGCGATCGGGTCGCGACCCTGATGGGCAAGTCGGCGGATCTGCTGACCGTGCTGCTGGGGATCTGGCGGCGCGGTGCGGTGCACGTGCCGCTCTTCACGGCGTTCGCGCCCGCGGCCATTGCCTTCCGATTGGCCGCCAGCGGCGCGAAAATCGTTGTGGCCGATGCCGATCAGCGACCCAAGCTGGATCCGGGCGAGGATATGCCCGCCGCTCCGGCCTGGCGGGTGATCACCGCCGGGGCGGAGGACGAGCTGTCGCTGGACGCACTGCTGGGCGAATACGCGGCCGATGATGCGCGGGGTGCGGCCGTCGCGGTGGGCGCGGACGGCGTCATGGTGCAGCTGTATACGAGCGGCACCACCGGGACGCCCAAGGGAGTTCCGGTTCCGGTGCGGGCGCTCGCGGGGCTGGTCGGCTATCAGCACTTCGCGCTCGACGTGCGGGCGGACGACGTTTACTGGAATGTCGCCGATCCGGGCTGGGCGTACGGCCTGTACTACGCCATCCTGTCGCCGCTGGCGAGCGGGACGCGCAGCCTGCTGCTGCGTTCCGGCTTCTCCGCGCCGCTCACCCGGCAGGTGCTCGAGAAGTTCGGCGTCACCAACCTCGCCGCCGCCCCGACCGTGTACCGCGCACTGCGGGCGGATGACGAGAATGCCTGGGACGGTGTGCGATTGCGGCGGGCGTCGTCGGCGGGCGAACCGCTGACACCGGATATTCCGGCCTGGTCGGAGCGGGTGCTCGGCGTGGCGGTCCGCGACCATTACGGGCAGACCGAGCACGGCATGCTGATCGCCAATGCCTGGCACGACGAGCTGCGCACCGAGGTGCGGCCCGGCTCGATGGGCAAGCCGCTGCCGGGCACCCGCATGGCCGTCATCGACGAATCCTCCGACCGGGTACTCGATCCCGGCGAACAGGGACGCGTGGTCGTGGACATGTACGACAGTCCGGCCGTCTGGTTCACCGGCTATGTCGACGCGCCCGAGAAGACCGCGTCCCGCTACACCGCCGACGGCCGCTGGTATCTGACCGGCGACGCCGGGACGGTCGACGCGGACGGCTTCTTCTACTTCTCCTCCCGCGACGACGATGTGATCATCATGGCCGGCTACCGCATCGGCCCCTTCGATGTGGAGAGCGTGCTGGTGCTGCACGACGCCGTCCTGGAGGCCGCGGTCGTGGGCATGCCCGACGAGCTGCGCGGCGAGGTGATCGAGGCATTCGTGGTGCCGGCCAATGGATTCGAGGGCGGCCCGGAGCTGGCTGCCGAATTGCAGCAGCTGGTCAAGACCAAGTTCGCCGCGCACGCCTACCCGCGCACCGTGCACTTCGTGGACAGCCTGCCCAAGACGCCCAGCGGCAAGGTGCAGCGATTCCTCTTGCGGCAACGCTGAGCCCGATCGCGGCAACGCTGAGCCCGGTCGCCGGCCCACCCCCATTCCGGGGGTAGTCTCCCAGTGACGTGGATCACTACGTTTCTCTCACCCAGCGGACCCGAACGGCCCGCGCCGGGCAGAAAGAGGAACAGCAGTGAAAGTCTCACCCACGACGGCGGTCACCCCGTCGTCCGGAACCAGCGTGCGAAAAGTGGCGATTGCCAGCTGTATCGGCACCACCATCGAGTTCTACGACTTCTTCATCTACGGCACCGCGGCGGCCCTGGTCTTTCCGAAAGTGTTCTTCCCGGCGCTCGGGTCCACGGCCGGCACCGTCGCCTCGTTCGCGACCTTCGCGGTCGCCTTCGTCGCCCGGCCGGTCGGCGCGGTGCTGTTCGGGCACTACGGCGACCGCATCGGGCGGAAGAAGACGCTGGTCTCGACCCTACTGCTGATGGGCCTGTGCACGCTGCTCATCGGCCTGCTGCCCAGCGCGGACAGCATCGGCGTGGCCGCGCCGATCATTCTGGTGCTGCTGCGTTTCGGCCAGGGCTTCGCGGTCGGCGGGGAATGGGCCGGCGCCACCCTGCTGACCGCGGAGTACGCGCCGCCGGGCAAACGCGGGCTCTACGCCATGTTCCCGCAGATCGGGCCGGCCTTCGCATTCATGTTGTCCAGCAGCACCTTCCTGATCACCGGCGCGGTGCTGGGCGATGCCAATCAGACCTTCCTCACCTGGGGCTGGCGCATTCCGTTCCTGTTCTCCATCGTGCTGGTCGGCATCGGCCTCTACATGCGGCTGGCCATCGAGGAGACTCCGGTCTTCCGGGCGAGCAAGGCCGTCGCGGGCGGCTCGTCCGCACCGGGTCTGCCGTTCCTCGAGGCCTGGAAGCAGCAGCCGCGGGAGATCCTGCTCTCGGCCGGCGCGCTGGCGACGCTGTTCTCCTTCTTCTATATGGGCACGGCGTATCTCACCAGCTACGGCACCAAGACGCTCGGCTTCAGCCGGCCGTTCGTCCTCACCGTGGGCATCGGCGCGGCCGCGGTCTTCGGCGCGGCCATCATCGCCTCGGCGCTCTACTCCGACCGGCTGGGGCGGCGACGGGTGCTGCTGGTGTCCAGCGGCCTGGCCGTGGTCTGGGCGCTGGCGCTGTTCCCGCTGCTCGACACCGGTTCCCGAGCCGCCTTCGCGCTCGGCGTCACCGTCACCCTGGGGATCTTCGGCATTGCCTACGGGCCTTGTGGCGCACTGCTTCCGGAGATGTTCCGGACCCGCTACCGCTACACCGGCGCGGGCCTGGGCTACAACCTGGCGGGCGTGCTCGGCGGCGCGGTCCCGCCGCTGATCGCCGCGCCGCTGTCGGAAGCCTTCGGCAGCATCGCCATCGGCGTCCTGCTGGCCGGGCTCGCCGCCCTCAGTGTCGCGTGCACCTGGGCGCTGGTCGAAACCAAGGACGAAATCCTGTGACCCAGTGGTGCCGGGGCGGCCCGCGACGTTAGGTCGCCCCGGCACCGGGTACTCGGCCCAGGTCCGGCCCGGGACCCCGCAGGGAGACGTATGACAGAGCCGTCGGATGTGATCGTGGTCGGTGCGTCGGCCGGCGGAGTCGAGGCACTGCAGAAGTTCGTGCACGGCTTGCCCGCCGATCTGCCCGCGGCCGTGCTGGTGGTACTGCATCTTCCGGTGACCGCGGTGAGCACGCTGGCGACCATTCTGGATCGGGCCGGTGTATTGCCCGCGCACACCGCGCGGCAGGGCATGCCGCTGGAGGCCGGCGCCGTCTACACCGCCACGCCGCGTCATCATCTGCTGGTCTCCCGGCGTCGAATCGTGTTGTCGCACGGTCCGACCGAGAACGGCCACCGGCCCGGAGTGAACGCCTTGTTCCGGTCCGCGGCGCTCACCTGGGCGCCCCGGGTGGCGGGCGTGGTGCTGTCCGGTTCGCTCGACGACGGCACCGCGGGCCTCGCCTTGATCAAGTCCCGCGGCGGGGTGGCCGCCGTGCAGGATCCCGCCGACGCGAAGTACCGGAGCATGCCCGAGACCGCGCTGCGGCGCGTACAGGTCGACCTCGTCCGCCCGGCCCGCGAACTCGGTCCCGCGCTGGCGGAAACGCTCCGGGTCAGAGGCGATCTGCCCGCACCGCTGCCGCCGCCCGATCTCACCCGGCTCGAAGCCCAGATCGACGCCGGGGCGGCGGTCGCGAAGAGCGGAATGGCGACGCTGGCGCCTCCGGCGGACCTGATCTGCCCGGACTGCGACGGTCCCCTGCTGGACATGGGCGACGGCCTCCACTTCCGCTGCCTGGTCGGGCATGCGTGGACCGCGGCGGCGCTGCTCATCGAGGAGAACACCGAGATCGAACGCGCGCTGTGGATGGCATTGCGCGCCTTGGAGGACAAGCGCCGGATCACCCGGCGCATGCAGGACGATGCCCGCCGCCAGGGCCAGGACGACACCGCCGATCGCTTTGCCGCGCGGTCCGCCGAACACGATCGGTCCATCGATGTGCTGCGCCGGCTGCTCGTCCTGCGTGATGGGAACTGATCGGGCCGTGCGGCTCAGCGCAGCTGCCGCCGGGTGGGCAGCGTCGCCCACACCACCTTGCCCATCGGCCACTGCGGCGAACACCCCCAGGCAATGGCCAGTCGCGAGACGATGTGCAGTCCGAAACGCCGTGTGCCATCGGCGGGTTCGCGCAGCACCGCCTCGTGCGGATCGGTATCGGAGACCGCGATCGTCAGCACATTGCCCCAGCGCTCCAGCCGCACGCCGACCGTGTCGACCTCGGTGTGCAGAAACGCGTTCTCCACCAATTCGGTGACGACCAGCCGAGCGTCACCGCACACCTCGGGCGTGGACCAGCGTTCGCAGACCTCGTCCACGAACCGGCGCGCGCTGCGCGCACCCTCGGCGACGCCGAGTTCGGTCCGCGCACGGAAGCGCGGCGGCGCGGCGGCGGCGCCCGACGCCTCCGGTACCGAGCGGTACACCGGCACGAACTTCCGCACCGCGCTCGTGGTGAATCGAGTGTGCGCGCCGACGGTCCGGGTGACCAGGAGCAGCGGCACCGCCGGCCATTCACTGACCCGGGACCAAGCCTGGGTGAACGCCGTCAGCAGGGGTTCCTCGCCGATCATCAGATCATCGACGACGACGATCAGCGCGCGGGGCTGGTCCACGGCGAATTTGACCAGGTCGTCGCTGAGTTGCCGGTAGGTGTCGAGCGACAGTTCACCGATCGGCCGTACGACGGAGCACCCCTGATATTCGGCTTGCTCCCAATCAATTGCCGGACCGATCGCCATTGTCGTCAGCCACTTCCACCCGGCGATCGGCCTTTACAGCGCACACGACCACGCACAGTCACTTCCGCCATCCTCTTAACGCCGGACTGCGTCCTCAGGCACCGATTACCCGATGCCCTGGTCACTATGCCACGTAAAATATCGGTCCGGATCGGGCAGTTCCGTCACCACATGCGGGCACACCACATTGTCCGCATGGTCGGCGATCATCGCCACGGCCGTGCCGGCGCCGACCGGCGCCGCCACCACGGTACGGACCGCGCCGCGGGCGAAGGCCGATCGGCAGGCGGCCCAGGCGAGCACACCGTATTCCAGATAGTCGTCGACGATCACTGCGGTCCGGCGATCCAGCCTGCCCACGGGCCGGCGCCCCCGCAGCCGCAGTCCCTCTTTCCGGGCGAGTTCCCCCGCCTCGCTTTCGATCCGTGCCAGCTTGTCCGGATCCGCCGAGAGCGTTCGCCACATCGGCACGTCCAGGGCCCGAATTCCATCCTCCGTGATGGCGCCGTACACCAACTCCGGGCATTCCGGAGACCGAAGCGCCTCCGGAACAACCACATCCAAATCGACATTCAGCACCGTGGCCACTTCACCGGCCACCGGGATTCCACCCGGGGACATCCCGAGCACCGTCACATCGGGCCCGCGAAATGCGAGCAGACGCCTGGCAAGTCGGCGCCCGGCCGTAATTCGATCAACGAAAAGTGGTTCGACCACACCGTCGCTCACGATTCTTCCTATTCCGATCGGTCGGTACAGCCGCCGAACACCCACGCCATACCGAGTCCCGTGCAGGATCATCGAATGTCGGTGCAAGACAGTAGATGCCGCTTCTTGACAACCACACCGTCGAAATATCGCGCCGCACCCCAGCGCATGCAGGAATTGTAAGCCGCATCACATACCGCGGCAACGTCTTCACCAACCCGCACGCCACCGCTCAGGGGATGAGAACGGTCTTTCCCTTGGCGTTCGCGGTGGCCGCGTGCGCTTTCGCGGCGTCGGCGAGGGCGAATTCGCGGTCCACGTGAATCCGCAAGGCGGCTGATTCGGTGAGCGCGACGAGTTCGGCGAGATCCGCCGCGGAGGGGTGAACCATGACCGTTTCGAAGCGGATGCCCTGTCGTTCGGCCTCTTCCGGGGTGATGCCCGGGTTGTGGCCGACAGTGGTCACCAGGAGAGCGCCGGGGTTCAGGACCTTGACCGAGCGGAGCGCGTAGTCGCCGCCGACCAGGTCGAAGACGATATCGACAGGGGCCGTAGCGGTGGCGAAATCCGTTGCGGTGTAGTCGATCAGCTCGTCGGCGCCGAGGTCCGCGAGGAAGGCGTGATGCTCGGCGCGGGCGGTGGCGATGACGTGGGCGCCGCGGGCCTTGGCGATCTGGACGGCCAGGTGGCCGACGCCTCCGGAGGCGGCGTGAATCAGAACACGCTGACCGGGCTCGATTCGGGCGATATTCACCAGGCCCTCCCAGGCGGTGAGACCGGCCAGCGGCAGGGCGCCCGCGGCGGACATGGACAGCGCGGCGGGCTTGGCCACCAGTTCATCGGCCGGGGCGACCAGGTATTCGGCGTAGGCTCCGGCGGCCTTCGGGAACAGGGTCAGGCCGAGGACTTCCGCGCCCAGCTCGAATCGGGTCACGCCGGGGCCGAGCGCCTCGACGACACCGGCCACATCCCAGCCGAGCGCGAAGGGCGGCTCCGGAAACAGCGGGAAGTGCCCGGCGCGCACCGCCGAGTCCACCGGGTTGACCCCGGCCGCGCGCACCCGCACCAGCACCTCGCCGGCGCCGGGCCGCGGCCGGTCGATCTCGGTGCGGTACAGCACCTCGGGGCCGCCGAAGGTGTCCTGAGTGATCGCGTACATGGGAATCTCCTTTGTTTGCCGTGCGGACTATTGCTATGACAAACAAGTACTCCCGGTTATTCCTCACGTCAACTATCCGCGCATCGATCAATGCTCGGCGCCGCACGCCTAGCCCGGGTAGACGGCGTCCACTTCGACCTCGACGAGCCAGCCGGGCACCGGGAGGCTCGCGACCTCCAGGGCGAAGCGGGTGGGGCGGGCCGGGTTTCGCACCAGCGGGGCGGCGGGGGCGGCGGTGCCGAGCGGAACCAGTTCGGTGTCACCGGTCTCCAGGTTGGTGTTGGCGAAGAACTGGCGGTAGGCGCGGTTCCAGCCGGCGTAGTCGGCGCGGTCGGAACCGGGGGCGTTGTCGAGGAAGACGCGCATGGTCGTCACGTTCTCCGGGGACAGGCCCTGGGCCTCCAGGTTCTCCTTGATCCTGGCGAGGACCGCCAGGCCCTGTGCCTCCGTGATCGTGACGCCCGCGGGCAGCACGCCGCCCGCGAACTGGGCTGTGTCGATGAAGGATTCGGGGGTGCCCTCCTTGGCGGCCTTGTTGGTCGCGGCCGGGCCGATGCCGCTGGTCTTGTAGACGGCGGCGTCGGTTCTGAGGACCACGCCCTGCGCGATCATGGGGTTGGCCTGCCCCACTTCGAGAATCGAGGTGCTGAGCGCGCCAGACGGCGCCTCGGCCTCTTTCGAATCGGAGGAACAGGCGGTCAGGGCGAGGGCGGCCGCCAGCGTCGCGGTAGTGACGGCAATGGGTTGTTTCACGGGTGGTCTCCTTGTCGGGAACGGTTCAGTCGGCGGCGATTCGGGTGTGCAGCGCGGTCACCACATCGCGCGCGGAGGTGAAGGCGCCGTGCTGCCAGGCAATGGCATTGGACAGGTGGTCCCCGGCGAAGTAGATGCGGTCGACCGGCGCGAGCAGCTTGGCGTATTCCGGTGTGGCCTCGCCGCCGTGCGCATCGCTGCCGGACCAGCCGACCCAGGCGCCCTCGGAGTATCTGGTGCGCCGCCAACTGCCGGAGAACGAGGAGGCGATATCGCGGCGGTATTTGTCGCCGTGGATGGCCGCGCCCTCGTCGATCGCCTTGGCCAGACGCTGGCGGTGCGTGAGGGATTCGAAGGCCAGATGCCGCTTGCCGGTGTTGTAGTAGCCGACCACCACACCGCGCTCGGAGTTGAAATGGTCGTAGGGGAACATGATTTGGGCGATGTCTTTGTCGGTATTGCTGGCGCCGCCGTAGATTCGGTCCTCGAGTTCCCACCAGCGGCGGGTGTATTCGATGCCGAGCTTGCCGGAGGACACCGGAATCGCGGCCTTCAGGGCGAGCAGCACATCGGCGGGCAGGTTGTTGCCGAGCCGGCCGACCAGATTCGGCGGCAGCGTGCAGATGCAGTAATCGGCGTCGACGGCCCGTGTGACGCCGTCCTGCCGGTATTCGACCCGCACGCCGCCGCCGGTGTTCCGCATCGAGGTCACCTCGGCGCCGAATCGAATACGGTCGTCGCCGATTTCGCGCTGGAAGGCGTAATAGATGCGGTCCATGCCGCCGACCGGGGTCATCATCATCATGGCCTGGTCGTAGCCGAACTCGAAGCTGAAGTTGCGGCCGATGCCGCTGCGGATCACATCCGACATGCCGTAGGGCTCGCGTTCGGAACCGAAGTTCAGGCCCGCCCCGGGCTCGGAATCGTAACCGCGCCGGGAGGATCCGAGATAGCGCCCGTCACTGGACAGGTCGCCGAAATCGCGCAGGAAGGTCGAGAGCGCGTCCTTGTCCGATGGCGTGAGCACATCGTCGAGCGCGCCGCGCGAGGCCGCCTTCTGCAACAGCTCCGAGAGATAGCCGTACACATCGGCTTTGGCCGCCCGGTACGGCACCGACTGTTCCGAGATGGCCGTCTCGCTGCGGTAGTTGACCAGCGTATTGGCATTCTGATTGCCGAACGGCTGGATCTCGACGCCCAGCTCCCGGCAGTAGTCGAGGGTGATGTGCCCCTGCGGAATCCGGGTCGCGCCCAGATTGAAGTAATGGCCCTCGGCGAAGGTGCAGGATTGGGTTTCGCCATGGAGATCGGTCTCGGTCGTCCCGCCGCGCACCGACCACACCCGCCCACCCGGCCGCTGCCGGGCCTCGAGCACGGTCACGGCGTATCCGGCCTTGCGTAGTTCGTAGGCCGCGCACAGACCGGCCGGGCCGCCGCCGAGCACGACCACCGAGGAATTCCCGGCGGCCTTGCCGATCAGATCGCCCTGCGCGGGCGAGCGGAAGCGCGGCGTGTCCGCGGTCGCGGGCGCCAGCCCGATGGCCGACATCGCGCCGTAGGCCAGTCCGACGCCGCCGGTGGCGCCCAATCCGCGTATGAAAGACCTTCTGGTGACTGTCAATTCGAGCTCCATCCGCCGTCGATCCGCGAAATGCGTTCGCACAGAAGTCTCGAATCGATCCGATTCGGCGCTGCTACGCCCGGGAAACGTTTCGGCGGTCGCCGAGTGGGACGGCCCGCGGCGGGTTCTCACTCGGCGACAAACGGCCGTCGCGCGGCCGAAACGCACCGGAAACCCGGCCTGGATACGCTCGCCCGCACCCGATCTGGAGGTGTGCCGATGGGCGCTCTGGCCGATGCCGTGGCACGGTCGTTCACGGCCGGCGAGCCCGACCGGCCGGCCATGTCACCGCTGCGCGCGCTGGGCCGCAGGCGGCTGTCCCCGATCGAGGTGCTCGGCCAGTCGGTCGCCACCACCGCGCCCGCGGCCTCCATGGTGCTGCTCCCGGTCACCATGTTCACGCACGCGACCTGGCTGCCCGGGCTGGTCACCATTGCGGCGGCCACCGCGGTGGTGATGCTGATCGCGCACTGCGTCGCGCAGTTCACCCGGCGTCTCGCGGCCGCGGGCGGCCTCTACACCTTCGTTTTCCAGGGCCTGGGCACCAGGGCGGCGCTGGCCTGCGGCGCCGGACTGCTGGCGAAGTATCTGGGCAGCGGCGCGATCACCCTGTATCACGGCGGGCAGGCCGTGCTCGTGCTGCTGGCGCAGTTCGGCATCCAGCCGCGCGGATGGGGCGTGGCGGCAGTCTATTTCGCGGTCGCTGTGACCATTGCGAGCGTGCTGGTGCGGGGGGTGCGATTCGCGGCGGTGGTGATCCTGGCGGTGGAGGCGTGCTCGCTGATCTTCATCGTGGGACTGCTGCTGGCCGGGGCGGCCGGAATCGACCCGCCCGCGCCGCCGGCCGCACCGGCCGGACCGGGTGTGCTGTTCGTGGCGATGCGCGCGCTGTTCGGGCTCGCGGGATTCGAGAGCGCCGCCTTCTTCGCGCCGGAGACCAAGCGGCCGCTGGTCACGGTCACCCGCACGGTGCTGCTCACCCCGCTGCTGTGCGGCACGCTGTTCGTCTTCGCGGGCTGGGCGGCCTGCACCGGCCGGGCCGACGTGCTGGTCAGCGCGTATCTGCACGGCACCGCGGGCGGCGTGGGGCCGGTCGTGGTGATCCTGCTGAATATCGGGCTCACCTGTTCCTGGCTGGCCTCGTCCATGGCGTCGTCGAATGCCGCCTCGCGGCTGGTGTATTCGATGGGCCTGGAAGGCGTACTGCCGCGGTTCTGCACCCGCATCGGCGCGCGGCTGCGCACCCCGCACCTCGCGCTGGCCGCCATTGTCGGCACCACCACGACCGGCGGGCTGCTCTTCGCCGCCGCGGACGGCGTGCCCGCCTCGATGAGCACCGCGGTCCGCACCGCGCTCGTCACGGTCTACATTCTCGTGGCGGTGGCGACGGTGCGCTTCCTGCGGCGCATCCACGAGATGACGCGTGCCGACCTGTACGCGGGCTGGATCGGCGCCGCGGCGCTGTCGGCCACCCTCGGCTGCCTGATGGTCACCCAGGCCCGGGACGGCGCCTTCGCCGCGGCCGCCGCGGTGGCCGGTGTGCTGGCGGCGGGCGCGGCCTGGCATCTCTACCTGTCCCTCGCCCGCCCCCGGAGCCTGTGCGCCATCGGCGTTTTCGACAGTCCCGAATCCGCCGATGTGCTGCCCGGCGCCGGAGTGTTCGCCGTCAACGCGCGCGGCAGCATCGCCCTGGTCGGCGCGCAGCGCGGCGACCCCCGCGAGTCGTGACCACGGTCGTGCGCGGCGGACCCGCCGGCCATGAACCGCGCGCCGTGCAGAAGGCCCTGGCGCTGCTGGAGGCCGTGGCCCAGCTGGGACCGGGCGCGACGGCCAAATCCATCGCGGCGCATACCGGCGTGCCGCCCGCCACGGCCTACCGGTTGCTGAATCTCCTGGTGGCGGACGGTTATCTGGTCCGGGTCGAAGACCTCTCCGGTTTCGCCCTCGGCCGGCGCACCCGCGAACTCGCGGCGGCCGCAACCGAACCCGGCCCGCCCCCGGACAGCCGCCGCATCCTCGCCGAACTGCGCGCGCAACTCCGCTACGGAATCCACCTCGCCTCGTTCAGCGGCCGCCGGATCCGCCTGATCGACAAGGATCCCGACCACGAGCTCAGCGGGGAGAACGTTCTCACGGCGCACCCGCACGCCTCGGCCATCGGGAAACTTCTCATCGCCCGGCATCCGGAACTGGCTCCCGGCCGGCCCCGCAGGATCACGGCATTCACCATCACCTCCCCCGCACAGCTCACCGCGGAACTCCACCGCGTCGCCACCGCAAACCTGGCCACGGAGGTCGATGAATGCCGGATCGGCCGCAGCGCGGTCGCCGTGCCCGTCCACGGCGACCAGGGCGTCGTGACCGGGGCGCTGGCCGCCATCGGCCGCACCGGCCATATCGCCATTCACGACCGCGACCTGATCGACCTGCTGAAAGGCTTCGCCGCCCGGCTGCGCACCTGATCGTCCGGCGCTGCTGTCACCGGGCGGCGGTGCACCCCGTCCGAGTCGGGGCGGACGGTCGGACGGGGGCTTCCACCTTGCCGGCTCCCGGGGGGCGAGTCCGCGCCGACAGCGACCAACAGTAGGCGAGCAAATCCCTGGACATCATGACGATCGAAGCCTGCGAAGCTGACAATCCGTGCCGCACGACGGCAGCCAGCGGGTTCATCTCGAGTTCACAATGGAATAACGTCCCAAATCCCCGGTTTGCCCGGTTTTGGTTGTAGTTTGCGAATCGTGAAATATCTGACGGCTACTGCGGCCACGGTGCTGATGGGTTTTTCGCTGACAATGGGGCAGACGACGGCGCGGGCCGAGGTACCGCCGCCGGTTCCGCCTATTTCCCTCGCGCCTCCTGCCGGATTGCCGCAGGGGCCGAATCCGCTGCAGCAGTGGATCGACGCGCATATTCCGAAACCGACGCAGATCGTGCCGCGGGCCGCGCGGCCGGCGCCGGGAAATGTGCCCGCGGATTTGATGCCGCTGTGGCACGCCGTGCAGTCCGCGCCGACCGGGGATCCCTTGTTCGATATATGGCCGGTCGATCTCGAGCGGTACGCGCCCGGCGACATTCTGGAAACACGGGATGTGACGGGCACGGCGTTTCCGATGCTGCTGTTCACGACGGGCACCACGATTCAGCGGGCCACCCTGATCAAATTCCGGACCACCAACTCCGCGGGCGCGCCGTCCATCGGGACCGCGACGCTGATACTGCCGGCCAGGGCGTGGACGGGGCCGGGCGCGCAGCCGGTGCTGCTGAACGCGACGGCGATCAATGCGCTCAGCCGCAAGTGCACGACCGGATATGTGCTGGCCCACGGGCTGGAGGTGCCGACCGGGCAGGACTTCTCGCCCTCGCCGACGCTGTGGGCGGCCGAGCGCGGGTACGCGGTGGTCATTCCCGATCACGAGGGACCGCTCATGAGCTATGCGGAGCCGACGGTCGCGGGCCACGCCATGCTGGATTCCATTCGCGCGGTGCGCAATTTCGCGCCGGAGCAATTCGGGCAGAGCCGGTTCGCCTCGACCGGGTATTCCGGGGGCGCCATCGCCTCGTATGCCGCGGCCATGCTGGCCGATGAATACGCACCTGAGCTGACGCCCTATCTCGCCGGGGCGAGTTTCGGCGGTTTGACCACCGATTACCGGGCCTTCGCGCACAACTTCGACGGCTCCTACATTTCCGGATTCCTGCTCACCATCGCGCTCGCCATTGCCCGGGAGCATCCGGAGATACTCAGTGTGATGAATCATCTGGCGGAGTGGGCGGCGACCTCGCCGGTCAAGGAGATATGCAGCGGCAGTTTCGGCGGGCTCGGCATGGCCCCCATTCCCTTCGAGACCGTGGCCAATATCGACGAGCCGCTCGACAGCGCGCTCGCCGAGGAAATCTTCGATCGGCTGAGTCTCACCGGCCGCAAATCCGCCATTCCGCTGTTCGTCTACCACGGGCTGCACGATCCCTGGATTCCGGTGTCGGGCGCCGAACAGCTGCATCGGGAGCAGTGCGCGCTCGGCGTCGCGGTGACCAAGAATATTGTCGGCGGGGAACATCTGCTCGCCTACCTCAACTCCTACCCCGCGACCATGGAGTGGCTGGATCAGCGCTTGCGCGGGGTGCCCGCGACCGGCGCCTGCGGTGGCGCGGCGGGCGCACGGTAACGATCCGGCGGCTGCACGATGAGCAGAATGACTACGGCGGCATTGAGCGGCGGATAAACGGGAACTCCTCGGGCGATAAGCATTTCGTCGGCTCCCCGAGGAGGATGACATGGACGAGCCGGTCTGCATCGACTGCTGGCGCCGCGACCACCTCACCTTCGTCCAGCGGTTGGATCCGGCCTACATCACCCCCGGCCCGGTGCATCGCTGCGCCATGCACCGCCGCCATCTCGAGGATCTTCGCAAGGGCCCCGAGAGCACCGAGGAAGCCGCGTAACCTGAACGTATTGCCTGGTCGCGGTTGCAGGGGAATGTTATGGCCAAGATGTCCATCGACGAGTTGCTCGATGTTTTCAAAGGTATGACGCTGCTGGAGCTTTCGGAGTTCCTCAAGGCGTTCGAAGACGAATTCGGGGTGACCGCCGCCGCGCCGGTGGCCACCGCCGCCGCCCCGGAGGCCGGGCCCGCGGTGGATACGGCCGAGGAGCAGAGCGAGTTCGATCTGGTTCTGGAATCCTTCGGGGACAAGAAGATTCAAGTCATCAAGGCCATGCGCGAGGTCATTCCCGGCCTGGGCCTCAAAGAGGCGAAGGATCTGGTCGAAGCGGCGCCGCAGCCCGTCCTGGAGAAGGTGGACCGCAGCGCCGCGGAGAACGCGAAGGCCAAGCTGGAGGCCGCCGGGGCCCGGGTGGCCCTGCGCTGAGCTATCGTTCGCCGGCGCCCGCCACGTAATCGCGCAGCGTGCGGGGCGGGCGGCCGGTGAACTGTTCGATGGTTTCGGTCACGCGGAACAGTTCGTGCCCGGATCCGATGGCGGCGAACATGGTCCACAGATGGGTCAGATGGTCGACGGTGACCTCGTCCCGGTAGATGCCCATGGCGGTCCGGGCGTATTCCTCCGGATCGAGATCGACATAAGGGACGCCGAAGGTTTCGGCCGCCTCGCCGACGGTCATGACCTCCCCCGCCAGCCAGAGCACCGGATCGACCGCGCCCTCGGTGCGCAGCACTCCCGCGCCCACACCGGCGACGTCCGCGGCGGCGATCAAGGGCAGCACCGTATCCGGGGAGCCCAGGGGCAGCGCCAGTTCACCGCGATCGCCGATGGCCACGCGCAGGTTCTCGAAGAACACCGCGGCGCGCAGGTGCACCGCGCCGATGCCGGCCCGGTCGAGCGCCTGTTCGGCGACCCAGTGCCGGCGCATGTGCGGGGTGCCCGCGGCGGGGTCCGAGCCCAGCTGTGAGGTCGCGACCACGCGCTCCAGGCCCGCCTCGGTCCCGGCGGCGGCGAAAACCGCTGCCGCGTCGAGCATTCCGGCGCTCACCGGATAGGTGAAGTAGGCCCGCCGCACCCCGCGCACCGCGGGTCGCACGGCGCTGATCTCGCGCAGATCACCCACCACCATTTCGGCGCCGAGGTCCTTCAGTTCCGCGGCGCGCCCATCATCGCTGTGCACGAACGCGCGCACCGGCAGTCCATCGCGGACAAGGGTTTCCGTGACCATGCGGCCGGTGGCGCCCTGGCTGCCGCCGCCCGCGCCCGTGACGAGGATCGGTTCCATGGCCGTTCTCCTCACTGCTGTTTCGGCAGGGCGAGCTCGAATACGCCCTGTCCGGCCAGGGCGGTCAGGAACTCGGTCGCGTCGAAGGTCTCGGCGGGACTCGCCACGCCGCTCTTGGCCGCGCCCTCGGTGAGCCGGACCGCGGCCTCCACCGAGGCCACCGCGGCGGCCCGCCACAGATCCCGGCCGCGCAGGTGCCCGGCCGCCGGTTGCGCGCCGATAACCTGTGCGGCAATGGTGAATTCGCTGTTCGCGCGTTCCTCGGCGGCGACGTGCTCGCTGCTGAACGCCTGCTCCTCCTCGAAGGTGCGCGCGGTCAGCTGCGCCTCCACCGCCCGTGTGCGGGTATGGCGCGGAATGGTGACCGCCTCCGGGAACGGCACCGGCGCGATCACCGTGCGCGGGCCCACCGGAGGCGGGAAGGCGAACACCGCATTGCGCGGCTCCACGAAACCGACCTGCCGCTCACCGTCGGCGAATCCGATGCGCTCGGTATCGGCGAACAGCAGGCGCGCGGTCTCCACCGCGCCGTGGGTCATCATCCAGTTGGTCACCGCGTAGGCCACGGTGATCCGCTCGATATCGGCCAGCCCGCGCGCGACCGCGCCGGCCAGCAGATCACCCAGCCCGCCATAGAAGCTCACACTGGGCAGCATGGTGATCCCGGCGCGCTGCGCGGATTCCTGGAACTCCTCCAGCAGCCGCCGCACATGGTGCACCTCGACGGCATGGTCGACGTAATGGCAGCCGCCCTCGACGGCGGCGGTGGCGACGGGCGCGCCGGTTTCGGCGAACGGCCCGGCGCAATGGATCACCACATCGGCGACCTCGGCCAGCGCCCGCAGCGCGGCGGGATCATCGAGCGGCGCGGGCATGATTCGCGGCGGGCCGAGCGCGGCGAGTGCGTCCGGATTCCGCCCGGACAGGACGACATCCTTTCCGCGGGAGAGAAGTTCGGCGGTGACCAGCCGACCGGTGTGACCGGTGGCCCCGTACACGGCGAAAACGGTCATGAGGATCAACTCTTGGAACTCGGGACAGGGCATCACGCCCCCGGACCCTCAGCCTAGGCGCGGCGCTCGCCTCCGCGCAGCAGTTCTGCGAACATACTTTCGAATGATCGGATTACGGCGCCTCGATCGTGATACCGGTTCGCGCACCGCGCTTCTCGCCCCACTCGTAGAGGGCGGTGAGGACCGGGACCAGGCTCCGGCCCTCCTCGGTCAGGTCGTATTCCACCTGCGGCGGGACGGTCTCGTGGACGGTGCGCAGCACGAATCCGTCCGATTCCAGTTCGCGCAGTTGCTGAATCAGCATTTTCTCACTGGTGGCGGGCATAAGGCGGCGGAGTTCGCCGTAGCGGTGCACGCCTTCCTTGAGGTGGGCGAGGATCACCGGTTTCCATTTGCCGCCGATGAGGTCGACGGTCACCTCGACGGGGCAGTAGTAGCGCTTCGCGACCATCTCTCGTCTCCGGTACTTACCGAAAAGTGCGTTCTTGTAACACTGTAATCACCGGGCTTCCATGGACTGCGTACCGCGGCGTCCGGCCGCGACGACGAGTACGGAGTTCACATCCTATGAAGGTCATTACTTTCGACCGATTCAAGCCCGGCGTGACCATGGAGACCATTACGCCGTTCCTGCCGGAGGAGGTCGCCAATGTGTGGCGGCTGTGGAAGGCCGGGATCGTGCGGGAGAACTATGCGCGCGCCGACGAGCCCGGGGTGGTCATCGTGTGGGAGGTGGACAGCGTCGAGGAGGCCAAGCGCTATATCGACGACTTTCCGCTCAGCAAAAAGGGATTCCTGGAATGGACCTACATTCCGGTGACCGCTCCCCTGCCGCTCGAGGCGCTCATGGACGCCTCGGTCGACGTGGCCGAGCCCTACGACCGGACCAAGTGAGGTTCGCATGCGCTACGCATACGGCCTGACCATTCCGCAGACCGTCGAGGACGTCTGCGATCCGGCGCGGATGGCGGTGGTCATCTACGACATGCAGGTGGGCATCGTCGGCCAGATTCCGGACGGGGAGCGCATTGCCGAAGCCTGCCGCCGGTTGCGGGATACGGCGCGGGAGAACGGATTCCGGGTGTTCTACACCCGGCACATGTCGCTTCCGGGTCCCGTGGCGGGCGTCGCTCAATTGCGCACGGCCATGGAGTGGCAGAAAGTCGACGACCCGACGGCGGTGCGCACCGCCTTCCCGCAGGGGTCACCGCAGTACCAATTGATTCCGGAGCTCGCTCCCGGACCGGACGAGGTCGTCTTCGACAAGATCACCATGTCCGCCTTCGCGGGCACGCCGCTCGATACCGTATTGCGCGACTTGCGCATCGACAGCTTCGCCATTGCCGGTATCGCCCTGGAGGTCGGTATCGAACCGACCGTTCGCCACGCCACCGACCTCGGCTATCTCCCCATCGTGGTGACCGACGCCTGCGGCGCCGGCCATCCGGAGGCCGCCGAACGCTCGCTGGCCACCCTCGCTTTCGCGGGCGGCTCCCGCACCACCGATGCCGCCACGCTGAAGAAGCTCATGCGCCGCGACTGAGGCGGCGGGCGTGAGCAATCCCTCAGCGGGGCCGTCGATGTGCCGCGAGGCGCGGCGACTAGCCTAGCGACATGCTGGCAAACTACACCCGGACTGATGAAGGAGGCCGAGCGCAGATCGTTGCGCTGTGTAATCAGAAGGGTGGAGTCGGCAAGACCACATCGACCATCAATCTGGGTGCCGCGCTTGCGGAATCCGGTCAGCGCGTCCTGCTGGTCGATCTCGATCCGCAGGGCGCGCTGTCCGCGGGCCTGGGCGTGCCGCCCAATGACCTGACCACCACCGTGTACGACTTGTTCGGCGCCTCACCGGTTCCCGTCGATCAGGTGCTGATGCAAACCCGGGTCGCCAATATGGATCTGCTGCCGAGCAATATCGATCTGTCCGCGGCGGAAATCCAGCTGGTCAACCAGATCGGCCGCGAGCAGTCGCTGCGCCGGGTCCTGGACCCGATTCGCGACCGCTACGACTACATCCTCATCGACTGCCAGCCCTCCCTGAGCCTGCTCACCGTGAACGCCCTGGCCTGCGCGGACGGGGTCATCATTCCCATGGAATGCGAGTTCTTCTCGCTGCGCGGCCTGGCCCTGCTGACCGACACCATGGACAAGGTCCGCGACCGCTTGAACCCGGGGCTGACCCTGTTCGGCATCGTGGTCACCATGTTCGATGCCCGCCTGACCCATTCCCGTCAGGTGAAGGCCCGCGTCGCCGAGGTCTTCGGCGGCAGCGTCTACGACACCGTGATCTCCCGGACGGTCCGCTTCCCCGACGCCACCATCGCCGGCGAACCCATCACCACCTGGGCGCCCAAATCCGCGGGCGCGGACCAGTACCGAGCGCTGGCCCGGGAGGTCGTCCAGCGCTCGGTCCGAGGCGTCGCGTGAGCGGCGACGGTCAGGCGTTCGCGATGCGTTCGCGCAGGGTCGCCACACCCGGCCCGGACAGGTCCGCACAGTAGGCGTCCCGCCCCGCCATAGCCATGGTCAGCGCAATCGTCGGCCCGCTGACCAGCGGTCCGTCACCCGCGCGGAACGGCCCGTCGGTCGCTTCGAGCCGCAGCCCCTTGCTGATGCTGCGGCCCGGCACCGTGAAATCCCGACTGGCGAAAAAGCGAGCGACCTCCGTGGTCGCCTCGATCACAGGCTCCCCCGGCAACCCCAGCGGCCGCCGAATGTCCTGCCCGTGCACCACCACTTCCCCGAGCCAGGCCGCCGTATGCCCCGAAGCCGCCGTGGTACTGGTGATGACCGCCCGGAACCGAGCCAGGGTCTCGGCCGGAGTCCCACCCCGGCACTCGGCCAGGCGCCGCGCATTGTGCACATCGAAATCGAACCGAGCCCCGATCACACTGCGCAACCACCGCAACCGCCCCAGACTCGCCGCCGCGGTGAGATGCGCAACTACCTCCTCCACCGTCCACTCCCCGCACAACGTCTCCCGCCCCCACTGCTCCTCGTCCAACCCCGCAAGCTCCTCAGCCAACCGAGCCCGCTCGGCATGAGCCATGCCCCACAACTCCCCCCGCGAAACAACGATCGACACCCGCCAACCTCCAGTCCAGCGCACCCGCCATAGTCCTGATCTGATGACGACACCCAGCCCGCAAACTAATCGCTCCCTGCGTGCGCAATGTCGAATCATCCCCGCCTGTAACGGTTTACGCCCACCCGGCGACTGACCGATATAAAGCTCCGCCGCGGTAGGGAGCGGAACATGCCCGATATATCAGGATCGTTGGCGCGATCAGCGCGCGACCAGTGGCGAAGCCTCAGACGGCCGACCATCGGCGCTCTCGCAGCAATCTCCCTGACCGTTGCCATTGTCGCCGCCATGTTTCCGGATGATCCGCCGCCCGCACCGGTCGGGAATTACTACCCGTCATTCCCCGTACTGATCAAACCCCTGCCCCAGCAGTCCCCGCCGACCAGCGTTCCGGCCACCGGCACCCCCACCCCACCGAAATGAATCCGCCGGGTCAGCAATCCATCCGATATACGCCTGCCCGTTGTCGTTTCGCATGCGGGGGATTACTGCGCGGCCGATTCGGTCAGCGCGCCGTGCGGCAGTACAGCGCGTTGGCGAGCCTGGATGTGATGATCACGCCCATGGATCAGTCCGTCGACCCGCGGATCAGGGATGCGGCCCTACCGTTCCTCCAGGGAAGGACCTCGGTTCCCGATTTCTGGGGCGACTTCAACACTGCGGTACGAGCCATCACCAAGGATCGCCCACTGCGTGGACTCGAGGTCGACCTCTTCGACGTGCTCGAGCAATGGGAGGCGACGACCTTCGAGCTTCGCCCGGATGTTGTCGACCGGATGCGCCGCATCGCAAGGGATGCGGCGGCGAGTTAGCGCGAGGTGGATCGAGCCGTAAGCGGCAATACAGTGTGTTAGCGAGCCTGGATGCGATGATCACGCCCATGGATCAGTCCGTCGACCCGCGGATCAAGGATGCGGCCCTACCGTTCCTCCAGGGAAGGACCTCGGTTCCCGATTTCTGGGGCGACTTCAACACTGCGGTACGAGCCATCACCAAGGATCGCCCACTGCGTGGGCTTGAGATCGACCTCTTCGACGTACTCGAGCAATGGGAAGCAACGATCTTCGAACTTCGCCCGGATGTTGTTGACCAGATGCGCCGCATCGCGAAGGATGCGGCGGCGAGATAGCGCGAGATGGATCGAGCCGGAAACGGCGGATGAATGCGCTCGGTGGGTAGCGCCTGCCCCGTCCGATGATCTAATGCGCTATGGATAAGTTCGATTCCTGGCTGAACCAGATCCATGACGAGGAAGGCGAATTGGCTTACCGTGCGGTCTATTCGGCCTACCGGTTGGCCATGAGCGGTGACGAGGTGGACGAATCCCGGGCGAAGAGCAGGCGCGGCCCCGATGGCAGCTTCGAGATTCACGCGGGTCGGGAATCCATCACCCTTGTCGACCACTCCGAACGTGTAGCTCTCGCCCAGTTCATCGCCGGCCGATACTGCAACGACGACTTTCCGACCATGGCGGAGTGGGAGCGGCAGCAAGACGATGATTGGGAGGACCGGCACCACTACTGGGGTATCGAAGATCCGGAGAACTGGCACACGCCGTGGACACCCTGGAAAGACCTCAAACGGTGGGTAGAAGACAAGTGGAGAGAACTGGGTTGGTGGTGGGCGCGCGCTACCAGCAAGCGCCGACCGAAGCAATAGCGGAATCTCTCACCCTGTGGAGTGCCCCGAGCCGATGCGGGAAATCGGCGGTTGCCGATGTTCCGCCAGCCTCGGATCGGCACGGCCAGTTGATCTTCCGATACCGCCGCGCTGGCCGGTTCGGCCAGCACGGTATGCGGCAGAAGAGGATGTTTGCCGTCCCGCTCTCGGTGAGCAGGCAGATCTCTCACACGCTGATGGTTGTATCGTTCGAGCATGACGGGGGTTCAGTTCCCGCGCCTGGCCGCGGTGTTTCCAGGCCTGGCCACCGAGATCGCCGAGTTGTTGGCCGACGAGGACGCGTGGCTTGCCGGAACCATCCAGGATCTGCGGTACTACGGTCGGTGCACCTGCACCGCCACCTGTCCGGTCCTGTTGACCGCACCGGGCGGCTCCCCCGGCCCAGGAGCTATTGCGCTGGAACGTGATGGCGAAGCGATCGCCTTGCTGAATTTCGATCCCGCCGGGAGATCGGTGACCGGGATCGAAGTGCTCGATGGCCGCGATCTGTCCATTCCGTCCGCTCGCGCTGGACACAGCCAGACGAGCTGAACCGTGCGCTCGGCGGGGATAGGTCAGCACGACCATCGGTAGATGAGTGCGTTCATTGGCCCCCGCCTGTTCGTCGTACGGCGATGTTACGTTGCCGGGCATGGATTTACAGTTGCCGCACCCTGATGTTCTGTGGGCCAGGGCGGCCTTGCTCGACGTCCTGCTGGCAGTGTTCGCTCGTGAGTGTTTCGAGCCGACAGAAGCCGCGCCCGATATCGGCACCCACGCGATCATCGGAGGCGGCCGTCTCACCAAGCAAGACGGGGCAGGTAACTGGTTCGAACTGATCATCTATCCGGATGACCGCGCGGTGCTGTTCGGGTGGGACGAATCCCACGAACTTGACGACACCGACTACGACCCGACCGCGGCCGCTCCCACATGGGTGTTGAACTCACACCTCGCGACCACCGATCCACGCGTTGTCGACGGAACACAGATCAGCTTCGTTCGGTGGTGGGAGAGCGGCGAATGGCACAGCACCCCAACCGATCTCAGCGATGGTTTCTACATGGTGTTGCGGAATCTCGCCGACAAGTCCATCGACGGCGAAATGAAGCAGTTCGCGGACTTCTCCGAGGAGATCTCCATCGACATCGATACCGACGAAGTCTTCGGCGTCATCGTTGACACAAAGCAACTGACGCAGATCCGAGAATTGGCCGATCAACGTCGGCTGACCCGTGACGACCTGGAGTTCCTGGGCGCGGAGCTGGTCGACCCGATCTGCGACTACCTTGAGCAGGCAGGTGTGTTGAGCGGAACCTCCAAGGCCACCGCGCTGCTCCCCTTGGACTAAGCGACGCCGCGAGTATCGTTCTGCATTCGGCAGTTCAGTGCGTTCGGCCGGCGCCAGATCGGCTCGGCCCGTGGACCTTCGCCCCGCCAGTGCTGGCAGGTTTGATCAGCGCGACCAGCGCCAAAGTAGTGCGTTCGGATCAGATCGAGAATCCGTGTCGGCGATAGGTCGGAGGCTGCTGCTAGGTTGCGATCATGCTCGTGCTTGAGGTCTTCGACAGATACGTCCGCTGGCTGCAGGACAACGTGCCCCACGCCTACGAAAACCTCGCTCCGCCAGCAACTCCCGCTGAACTCGACGCCCTGCAGGACCACCTCGGCTACCAGCTACCCGTCGAGGTCCGAGCTGTCCTGGCCGTACACAACGGCCAGAGATCGACCGACACCGCAGAACGCACCGAATACGCTACCCCCTGCCTACCCACCCTGTCGTTTCTGTCCACCACTCTGATACAAGAGTGCTGGGACCGATGGAACGACCTGCGCGACACCCCCGATCTCGAACAACTCCAAGACATAGGCGACGTCTTTCCCGGCGCCGCCGGCCTGGTCAAACCGCTGTACACCTCACCCGGCTGGATCCCGCTATGGTCCGACCCGATCAACGCCGACTACATCGGCCTCGACCTCGACCCCGACATCCAGGGAACACCCGGCCAGATCATCAACTTCGGCCGCGACGAGGAACGCCATTTCGTCTGCGCACCCGACTACTCCAGCCTCCTACAAATCCTCCTCGACGAAGTCCTCACCGGCGCCTGGCCCGCCACCAAGATGGAAACCGAACTCCCCGACGGCAACTGGACCGACCTACCCTGGTTCGGCAACCCAGACGATCACTTCTTCAACGCACTCCACACCCGCTTCAAATCCCAAACAACCTGACACCGGATGCACTGCATTCGGCATGAGCGCGCACTGAGACGCTCGAAGTTGATCTCGGGCCGTTGATCTTCCACGCGGTGGTGTCGGCCGCGCCGGAATGCGCTGGTTGCGGATAGTTTCGGAGTTATGGCAGGTCAGGGATCGCGATAGGCTGACTGTTGATTGCGATGGAATCGTCAGTGCGACAGGGGGATTGTGGTTGTGCGCGGCAGGGAGGCCATATCGCGCGACGCGGCGAGAGACCGTGACGTGTCCCGACCGGAGCGGTTGCGCGTCTACCGTGCCGTATCCACGGCGCTGGCGCTGTACAGCGATCATGCGTTGTGGGGGTTAGTGGATGCGGCAGCGCCGCTCGGTGCCGGGATCGGCGGGAAGTCGGCGTTGCTGGAGGTCGCCGGAACCCCGGTTTTCGTGAAGCGGGTGCCCCTCACCGATTTGGAACGGCAAGCCGAACACGTTCGGTCCACGGCGAATCTGTTCGGCCTGCCGCTGTTCCATCATTACGGCGTCGGCCTCGTCGGTGGCGCGGGCTTCGGGGCCTGGCGCGAGCTCGCGGTGCACACCATGACGACGAATTGGGTGCTCGCTGCTGAATTCGAGGGCTTTCCGCTGATGTATCACTGGCGGGTGCTGCCGGATGCGACGCTGTTGCCGGCCGAGCTCGCCGACATCGATCGCGCCGTCGCCTACTGGGGTGGCCGAGCGCAGGTGCGGCATCGGATCGAGGCTCTGCGGGAGGCTTCGGCGAGCATCGCGCTGTTCCTGGAGTACATCCCGCACACGCTGCACGAGTGGCTGAACGCTCGGATCGAGGCGGGCGATGAGGCTGCCGACCGGGCCTGCGCCATGGTGGAGCGGGAACTGGCCGCCGGCACCGCGTTCATGAACAGCCGTGGGCTGCTGCATCTCGACGCGCACTTCTGGAACATCCTGACCGACGGTCGACGCCTCTACTTCGGCGACTACGGCCTGGCGCTGTCCTCGGCGTTCGACCTTTCGCCGGAGGAGGGCGCGTTCTTCGACCGGAACCAGAGCTACGACCGCGGCTTCACAGTCACCTATCTGGTGAACTGGCTGCTCACCGCTCTGTACGGGCTGCAAGGCCGGGAGGCACGCGCCGCGATGGTGCGTGCCATCGCCGCGGGCGAGCCGCCGGAGGGCATTCCCGAGGGAGCTGCCGCGGTCCTCACCCGGCACGCGCCGGTCGCCGCGGCGATGACCGTGTTCATGCGTTCGTTCCAACAGGAGAGCCGGAGCACCCCGTATCCGGACGAGGAGATCCGCCGCCTGCTGGACAGCCGGGCCGCTGTGTTCGTTCCGCCGGTGTGACGGACCGGAAGCAGGTGGGACCTACGGACAGGGGGCGGGGGCGCGGCCTCAGCTTGCTGCTGCCAGGACCCGCCATACTTTTCTGGGGCGTGAGCGGGGCTGGGGGGTTGCGTATTCGATTCGGCGGCGGGCTTCTTGGGTGCTGATGCGCAGGAGGTCGGTCAGGAGGTCTACGGTGTCGCGGTAGCCGGTGTCTGCGGCCAGGCCGCGGCGTTCGGCTTCGGCTACGGCCGCGCGCATGGCGGCGTCGAGGCGACGGCGGCGGCGTTCGGTTTCTACGAGGGTGCGGAGCAGGTCGACGTCGGCCAGGTCCGGCCATCCTGGTGCTGGAGCATTCGGCGCCAGCGCGGTCGAATGTGTCTTCACGGGCAGCAGCCTACCGCACGATAGAACATATGTTCGACAAATCTGGTTGGGAGATTTGGCGGTGTGTTCGGCGTGGGGGTTCGCGCCCGCCATGATCGCAGCCGGGGCGTGATCCGGTGCGCATGGCGGGCGGATGAACTGATCAGCGTCGGGGGGCGGCGGCCGAGACCGCTATGGATTCGCCGATGTAGGTGGACTTTTCGAGGGCGTCGGCGAAGACTCGGCCCACGGCGGCGCGGGGGACGTGCCAGCCGCCGACCTCGCCGGTCGGGGATACGAGGGCGGGGGCGGGGTCCTCGTCGCTGAGGTGGACGGGTTGCAGGATGGTCCAGTCCAGGCCGCTGCGGCGGACGATTTCCTCCTGACGGATGTGATCGGCCACCTGGTTGCCGATGACCAGGGGGTAGAAGATCTTGTCGATCATGCGGAGTTTGCCTGCGGTCGGGCCGATTCCGTAGACGCTGAGGACGAGCAGGCGGCGGACATTGTGACGGCGCATGGCCGCGACCACAGTGGCGGTGCCGCGGGAGCGGACTTCCATGGGGGTGTGGGCGGGGCCGAGAAGGCGGACGCGGAAGGGGTTTTCGGTGATGCCGAGCGCGATGACAACGGCGTCTTGACCGGCGACGGCGCTGTCGACGGCGGCGGGGTCGGTGGCATCACCGGTGATGGCGCGGAGGGACGGGGAGGTGCGGGAGTCGAGCAGGGTTTCGGCGTGGCGGGAGAAGGCGGTGACATCGTGGCCGCGAGTGAGGAGTTCGGCGACGACCGCCGCGCCGGTGCCGCCGGTAGCGCCCAGGACCAGGATTTTCATGGTGTTCCTTCGAGTGGAGAAGTGATATCTCCACGGTATGAAGGCGTGACTGGATGATCCATGACGGTTAGTCTCGGATCTGTGCTCGATCGTCCAGTCGCGGTGGCTCCCCGGGTTTCCCGGGATCCGTTGGGAGAGGCCCTGTTCCCGGTGCGGATGCAGGGCGTGTTCTATTCGCACACCGATGCGGGCGCGCCATGGGCGCTCGAGATTCCGCCGTACCCGGACTGCCTGGCCTTCCACGTGGTCGCCGAGGGCGAATGCCGGCTCGAGGTCGAGCACGAACCAGCGGTGGAGCTACGCGCCGGGGATATGGCGCTGGTGCCGCACGGCCGCGGCCACTGGCTGCGCAGCGAGCCCGGCGCCCCGGCGACCGGGCGCGTAGATGAACTGCCGCAGCGCATGTTCGGCGAGCGCTATTCGATCCTGTACTGCGGCGGCGACGGCCCGCGCACCGTAATGATATGCGGCGTAGTGAGTTTCGAGCAGCCCTCGGTGGGCCGCCTGCTCGACGTGCTGCCGCCGATCCTGTATCGCCCCGGCGGCGAGGATGATTCGCGCGTCCGCGATGTGCTGCGGCTGATGGCGGCCGAGCTGCGCCACATGCGCCCCGGCGGCGAGGCCGTGACCGTGCGACTGGCGGACGTCCTCGTCATCGAGGCCATCCGCGCCTGGCTGGCCGAGGCCCCCGCCGCCCGCACGGGATGGCTCGGCGCCCTGCGGGATCCGCAATTGGGCCGGGCCATCAGCGCCGTTCACCGCGACCCGGGCGCGCCCTGGACCGTCGCGACCCTCGCCCGCGAGGCCGCCATGTCCCGCTCGGCCTTCGCGGCCCGCTTCACCGAACTCGTCGGCGAACCCGCCATGCGCTATGTGACGCGCTGCCGAATGGAAGCCGCCCGCACCCGGCTCGCACACGGCGATACCGTCGCGGCGGTGGCGGCGACCATGGGCTACCAGTCCGAGGCCGCCTTCAGCCGGGCCTTCACCCGCATGGCCGGAGCCACTCCGGGCGGCATCCGCCGGGCCGCGGCGCCGTCCTAGCCGTTCACTCGAATGCGGCGGCCACCTCGTGGTCACGAACCGGGGCGGACGATCATGAGCACCACGACGATGGTCCACAGCAGGTTGTAGATGCCCGCCCACATGCCGAGGCGGCGCAGCTGTTTCCCGTCGTCGGGTTCGCGGAGGGCGTCGCGCTGCAGCGGGTGGATCAGGCCGGCGAGCAGGCCGCCCGCAATGGCCGTGAGCAGCATGGCGATGGTGATCCAGATTTCGCCCATGCGGTCCTGGGCGAGGGCCAGCGCGATGCCGACGCCCGGGACGATGAGCCCGAAGATGGCGTAGCTGCCGGTGATTCGATGCATGGCGCGGGCGACCGCCGGGTTGCGCTCGGACTCCACGGGTGGCTCACCGTCGGCGGCCGGCGCGGCGAGGACGGGTGCGTAGCGGGGAAACAGGCTGGCGGCGACGGCCGAACCGCCGACGAAGACAATGCCCGCGACCACATGGACGGACAGCAGGAGATGTTCCACGGAACCTTCCACCTTCAATACAGCTGAAGCTTCATGATGCGTGCAGACTAGCACCGGCCTTCAGGCAAGTTGAAGGGTGGGCTGCGGGGAGCGGCCCCGCGACCGCGAGGCAACCGCGATCAGGACTCGAGCGAGTTCACGAAGGCCGTGACAATGGCCGAGCCGACCTGCTGCTGGACGGGATCCGCTTCCGGACCGAACAAACGATCGTCCACTTCCAGCACCACCTTGCGCGCCTTACCGAGCAGACGAGTCCCCTTGGGCGTGAGCTCGATCGTCGAGGCGGATCCCGCGCGCGCGGTGCGATCGCGCACCAGATCCGCGGCCACCAGCGCTTTCACCGCCGTGTGCACGCTCTGCACACTGGTTCCCGACATGCGCGCCAGATCACTGAACGACGCACCCGGCACACCCGAGATATGCCCGAGCAGCGCGAGCCGGGCGACGGTCAGATCCAGTGGCGCGAGGGCGGCCCCGAGTTCCGTCTCGACCTTCCGCGCCAGGGTCAGCACCAGAATGGAGGCGCTCAGCACGGGCGGGCGGGGACGGTCTTTCTCGGTGGTCACCGACCCATCTTCGCCTACCGGCCAGGTCCGCGCGGCATCACAGTTGACCCACAACCGGTGTGTTGAACTTGTCAGCTATTTTTCAGCAAATAGCGTTGCCCGGGTCATCGCGTGCGTCGGCCGAAGGGAGTGGGCATGGTTCTCACGACAGGTTTCGCCACGAAGATCGCAGTAGGCGGGGCCATGGCCCTGACCGCGGCCGGACTGACCGTCGCACCGGCGCAGGCGAATCCGCCGGCCGTCGTGGGCGGCGGCTCCGGCATCGCCCTGCAGACCGGGGATCCCCGGCTGGTGGCGCTGTGCACCATGACCACCGTCGGCTACGACCGGACCGGGCAGCTGGTCGGCATTACCGCCGGGCACTGCGCCGAGGACGCCGGAGTCCGGGTGTGGGCGGAGGCGACGCCGCAGGCCGGGCCGATCGGATTCGTGGCGATCAAGGATGCCGGCCACGACTGGGCCGTGGTGCAACTCGATCCCGAGCGGGTGACGCCGGTGCGGCAGGTCGGGCCGTCGACGGTCGCGAGCATCGGCGCGCCCGCCGCGGCGTGGGAGACCGTGTGCAAGAACGGCCGCACCACCGGATTCACCTGCGGCGTGGTGTGGGATGCGTATCCGGACGAGTTCCTGTCCCAGGTATGCGCCAATCACGGTGATTCGGGCGGACCGGTGCTGCGCGGCGATCAGCTCGTGGGCATGATCAATGCCGGGGTGAGCCCCGAGGGATCGGGCGAGCTGGCCTGCACCGGTCCGGGCAATCCGATTCACGAGCCGGATGTCTCGAATCAGATCACCGCGGTGCTCGCCGAGATCGACAGCCTGGGCATGGTGGGAGCCGGATTCCAGCCCTTGTGATCCCGCCGGGCCTGCCGCGTAGCCTCGGGATATGACTCTCGACCACGGTGACCCCGGCGACGCTCCCTCGACCCCGCCCCCGTTGACGGCGGTGGCCAATGCCGTCCGGCCTACCCCGGCCGAGGAGGCGAAAACGGTTGCGGCGTCCACGAATACGGCGACGCTCGCCTCGCTGACCGCCGACGGCGCACCGTGGGCGTCGTTCGTCGCCTACGGTCTGAGCGAGGGGCAGCCGGTGCTGTGCGTCTCGCGCCTGGCCGAGCACGGCCGCAATCTGCTCGACGATCCCCGCGCCAGCCTGGCGATCGTCGCTCCCGAGGGACCTGCCGATCCGCTCGCGGGCGCGCGGGTCACCCTCGCCGGCGTCGTGGAGCGACCCGAGGGCGCGCGGGCCGAGGCCGCCCGCGAGGCGCATCTGGCGGCCGTTCCCGCGGCCGAGTACTACATCGACTACAGCGATTTCACGCTGTGGGTGCTGCGCGTGGAGCGGGTCCGCTGGGTCGGTGGCTACGGGCGGATGGATTCCGCCACCGCGGCGGAGTATTCCGCGGCCGCCCCGGATCCGATCATTCCGAACGCACAGCGCGCGGTCACCCATCTCAATGAGGATCACGCCGATGCCCTGCTCGAGATGGCGCACGCCTTCGGCGGGTATCCCGATGCCACCGGCGCGGTGTGCGAGCGCGCCGACCGGTACGGCCTGGATCTGCGGGTGCAGACGCCGCGCGGGGTCGCGGTCACCCGCGTCGGCTACTTCGCGCCGATCGATGGCATCGGCGAATTGCGGGCCGCGACAGTCGAATTGGCGCGCCGGGCACGAGAAGCCTAAGCGCGTAGACACAAATCCCACCTGCCATCCCGGCGTGCTTTGGCCGGGATCCACCACGTCGTATGAGATTCCGGCCAAAAGCACGCCGGAATGACGAGGAAAACGTCCCACTCGAGGCTGCTACTTCTGGGAGGACCAGTGATGAGCTCGCCGATTGTCAGCCGCCGCGCACTGCTGGGGGCGGCGCTGCTGTTGCCGGTGGCTGCGTGCGCGAGGACAGAGACCCCGAGTGCGCCGCCGATGGCCACTGCCACGACGGCGGTCGCGGCCGAGGCCGATCATCCACGGCTTGTCGAGCTGGAGCGCCAATTCGACGCTCGCCTCGGCGTGTACGCCCTGGCGACCGGGACCGGCGCGACCCTCACCCACCGGACCGACGAGTCCTTCGCGTTCTGCTCGACGTTCAAGGCGCTGGCGACCGCCGCGGTGCTGCAGCGAAACCCGCTGTCGCACTTGGATACCGTCGTGACCTACACCGAGGCCGATCTCATGAAGAGCTCGTTCATCACCCGGGATCACGTGGCCACCGGCATGACCATTCGCGACTTGTGCGATGCCGCCGTCCGCTACAGCGACGGCACCGCGGGCAATCTGCTGCTGCGTGATCTCGGCGGCCCCGAGCGGCTCACCGAATACACCCGCACCCTGGGCGATTCCGTGACGCGCATGGATCGCGTCGAGCCGCTCATCACCGAGGCCACGCCCGGCGATCCGCGCGACACCACCACGCCCCGCGCGCTCGGCACCGACTTCCAGAAGCTGGTGCTCGGCGACGCCCTCCCCGAGGACAAGCGCGCATTCCTGCGTGACCTGCTGGAGCGTTCTCTCACCGGTGCGCAGCGCATTCGTGCCGGGCTTCCACAGGACTGGACCGTGGCCGACAAGACCGGCACCGGCGACTACGGCACGCTCAACGACATCGCCATCGCCTGGCCGCCGGGCTCCGCGCCGCTGGTCATCGCGATCATGTCCAGCAAGTCCGCCAAGGGCGCCGCGTACGACCAGGCTTTGCTGGCCCGCGCCGCCGAATATGTGGCGGGCACGCTCATGTGAGATCCGGGTCAGCGCCGTGTGAGCTGCGACAGCCGTGTGCTCCCCCTATCGGGCTTGCCCCGGCCGTGTTCTCACCGCCGCAGCGCCCGGCCCCACGCACGGCGGTCGGGCGCTGCGGCCGATACGCGATACTGGGCCGATGACATCCGGCTCCCGTGCCCCCGAACGGCCCGCACTCGGCGAATCCGCCGATGACGGGCTCACCGTGGGCCGCACGGCCGCCCTCGTCGGCCTCAGCGTGCGCACCCTGCACCACTGGGACGTGATCGGCCTGGTACAGCCGAGCGACCGCACTTCGGCCGGATACCGCTTGTACGCGCCCGCCGACGTCGCCCGCATCCACCGCGTTCTCGTCTATCGCGAACTCGGCTTCCCCTTGGCTCGGATCGCCGAGCTCCTGGATGATCCCGCCACCGATGCCCGCGCGCATCTGCGCCGCCAGCGCGAAGAACTCCTCGAGCGAATCTCCCGCCTGGAGAACATGGTCGGCGCGGTGGACCGCATGCTCGAGGCCTCGGCCAAGGGCATGCAGCTGACCCCCGACCAACAGGTCGAGATCTTCGGCGACGACTGGCAGCCCGCCTGGATCGAGGAAGCCGAACAACGCTGGGGCGACAGCGCGCAATGGTCACAGTGGGCCGACCGCACCGCCGGCTGGACCCCCGCCGACTGGACCCGGATCACCGCCGAAACCAATGCCTTCCACGCCGACCTCGCCACCGCCAAACGCGACGGCGTCTCCCCCGGTTCGGCCGAGGCCGACACCCTCGCCGAACGCCACCGCGCCCTGATGTCCCGGTACTTCGACTGCACCCTCTCCATGCAGTCCTGCATGGCCCGAATGTTCCTCGAGGAGCCCGGCTACGCCGACTTCTACGACGCCCTCGAACCCGGCCTGTGCGCGTGGTTCCACGACATCATCGTCGCGAATGCCCGTGCCCACGGCGTAGATCCGGATTCCGCCCGCTGGGAGTGAAACGCCCCGGCGAAATCCGATGAGTTTCGAGCCCGCACGGGGTCTACTCGGTCATGAGGAAACTGATCTATACGTTCGGCGTGTCCGTGGACGGATACATCAACGACCGCGACGGCAGCATCGACTGGACGAACCCCGACGATGAGCTGCACCAGTTCCACAACGACAGATTCCGCGAACTCGAGATCTCCCTGCACGGCCGCCGCCTGTACCAGCTGATGGCCGACTACTGGCCGCACGTGGCCGATGACGCGCCGCCCATCGAGCGCGAGTTCGCCGAACTCTGGACGACGAAACCCAAGTTCGTCTTCTCCCGCACCCTCACCGAAGTCGGCTGGAACAGCACCCTGATCAGCGAGAACGCCGTAGAGGTAGTCCGCAAACTCAAGTCCGAAGGCGACGGCGTCATGGAAGTCGGCGGCGCGAACCTAGCCGCCTCCCTGATCCCCCACGACCTCATCGACGAGTACCAACTGTTCGTCTCCCCCGTGGTACTCGGCGGCGGCACACCACTTTTCCCGCCCTTGGACAAGCACCTCCAACTCCGCCTGACCGAGACAAGGCACTTCGAAACCGCATTCCTACTGCGCTACGTCGCCGACTGAACCGCCCCCGCACCAGCCAGGGTGTGAAACACCATCGACCGGGAACTGGTGGCGGCAAAACCCGAGAAGGGTCCGCCACCAGTTCCCGGTCGATGACGTTTCAAATCGGCTAGGAGTGGAATGTGCCGTCGATGAGCCCGGCGGTGAAGGCATCCCACTCGCCGGGGGGCGAAGACCAGCGCGGGGCCGGTCGGGTTCTTGGAGTCGCGTACTCCGACAACACCCCCGTCGAGAAACGCGAACTCCACGCACTCCGAATTCCCCGAGCTATGGGTGGTGCTGGATGCCATTTTCGACGGCGCCGAACCGCCGAGGCGGGGCGAGGGCGGGCGACCGGTGGAGGAACTCATCGGGCAGCACACCGTGCAGGTGAACTGAGGCGGACTTGTCGGGGGGCGGTGGCAGGCTGTTTCCATGGCGACGTGGCAGGAGTTCGAGAGTGCGGCACCGGAATTGGCGGCGCAGGTCAGGCTGCGGTTCGAGGCGCACAAGACCCATGTGCTGGCGACCCTGCGGCGGGACGGCGCGCCGCGGGTGAGTGGTTCGGAAGTCGAGTTCATCGGGCCGGATCTCATGTTCGGGTCCATGCCCGGGGCGAGGAAGGCGGCCGATCTGCGACGTGACGGGCGGTGCGCGATTCATGCCCATCCCGGCGAGGGCGATGCCAAGGTGATGGGTGTCGCGGTCGAGATCACCGGGCCGGAGAAGGCGGCTTTCGGGTCGCCGCCGGGTGTTCACGATTTCCGGCTCGACCTGACCGATGTCGTGCTCACCTCCGTGGACGAAGCCGCGGAACTGCTGGTGATCCAGCACTGGCGCGCCGGGAAAGGCGTGGCGGTCACCATGCGGCGCTGACGGGCATCAGCCCTTCAGCTTGCGCCAGCCGCCCGCGCGATTGTTCGCGATGATCTGCTCGAACATCGCCAATAGCGCAGGGGCATTGAGCTTTTCGCCCTCCTTGACGGCCACCGTGCGCGCGGTCTTGTTGTCGTGCCCGCCGGTAATGATTCCCTCCGGATCGGGCACGATCGCACCGTCGTAGAGGAAGACGTTCACATGCGTCTTGGCGGCCAGCAGCGCACAGATATTGCCCTGCAGCACGAAATACGGCTGCACGGTCCGCTTGATGGTCTCCTCGACCTCCGGATCGGCGGAATGCACGAGATCCCGCACCTCGTGGCAGATTCGCTGCTGCCATTCCGGTAGCGCGTCGATGTAGGCGTCGACACGAGGATCGACCACGTAGGACATGAACCGATCCAAGCACAGGGGTCCGACAGCCGCGTGAATTTCAGCCGGCCGCGGGCACGGGCGCGAGCAGTCCCACCGCCTCCGCCAGACGGCGATGCGATTCCAGGCGGGCCGCGCGATCGTAGGTGCTGGTGTGCACCAGGATCTCGTCCGCGCCCGTGCGGGCGACCAGGCCCTCCAGGGCGGCGGTGACCGTGGCCTCGGGGCCGTGGATGTGGCCGCGCAGGGACTCCTCGAAGAGGCGGCGCTGGCGCTCGGTCATGGGCTCGCGGTCGATCTGGTCGGGCGCGATCAGGGGCGGGAACTCGCCGTGCGTGCGGGAGTAGGCGGCCGACCACGCCTCGGGCAGGAGCAGGCGGTGGGCTTGCTCGCGGGTGTCGGCGATGACGGCGGAGGCCGAGACGACCACATAGGGTTCGGCGCCCCAGTATCCGGGCCGGAAGTCGGCGCGGTACCGGTCGATCGCCTCGACCATGGCGTCCTCGCCGGCGAGCTGGGCGATCACCAAGGGCAGCCCGAAGCGGGCAGCGCGCTCGGCGCCGGAACCGACGGCCAGCAGAAAGGCCGGGATGCGCAGGCCCTCGGCGGGCCAGGCGTGCACGCCCCGCCGGCCGCCGCTGAGGTAGTCCCGGAGTTCGCCGAGCTGGGCGTCGAAGTCCTCGGCATCGCGCTTGTCGTGGCCGAGAGCGCGGCGGACGCCGTCGGTGAAGCCGACCGATCGGCCCAGGCCCATATCGATGCGCCCGGGGTACAGCGATTCCAGGACGCCGAACTGTTCGGCCACCACCAGCGGCTGATGGTTGGGCAGCATGACCCCGCCGGTGCCGACCCGGATGCGCTCGGTGGCCGCGGCCACGGCGGCGGCCAGCACCGTGGGCGCGGAGCCGGAAACGCCGGGCACGCTGTGGTGTTCGGAGACCCAGAAGCGGTGGTAGCCCCAGCGCTCGGCCAATCGCGCGAACTCGACGGTCTCCCGCAGCGCCTCCGGATGGGTCTGACCCTGCCGGCGGCGCGAACGGTCCAGGATCGAGAAGCGAGTCTGTCGCAGCACCGAGCTCATGCCCAATGCCAACGCACCGGTGCGCGGTTGATTCCGCGGCGAGCGGACCTGCCGGTTCAACCACGGCGAGCGAACCTGCGGTTCAACTACGGCGGGCCGACGTGCGGCTCAGCCACGGTGGGCGGACCTGCTGGTTCCGCTGCGGCG
This sequence comes from Nocardia sp. IFM 10818, assembly GCF_054655275.1. Taxonomy (NCBI): domain Bacteria; kingdom Bacillati; phylum Actinomycetota; class Actinomycetes; order Mycobacteriales; family Nocardiaceae; genus Nocardia; species Nocardia sp. IFM 10818. Next base: position 1,767,007 of record NZ_BAAHJH010000001.1, on the reverse strand, counting down.
AGCGGACCTGCTGGTTCAACAGGTGCGGCGGGCGGTTCCGCTCGTTCAGGTGCGGCGGGCGGATCCGCTCGTACAGGTGCGGCGGGCGGATCCGCTCGTACGGGTGCGGCGGGTGATCGGCGAGCTCAGCCCAGGCGGGTGATCGGTTTGGCGGCGGCGAGATCGCGTTCGATGGCCTGCGCGGCGGTCCGCAATCGCGGCAGCAGCTCGGCGTGGATGTCGTCGAGGGTGCGGCGGGTGGCGTGGGTGGAGATGTTCACGGCGGCGGCGACCGCGCCGGTCGCATCGCGCACCGGAACTGCCACCGAGCGCAGGCCCTCCTCCAATTCCTGGTCGACGATCGAATACCCCTGGGAGCGCACGTTTTCCAGCTCGGCGCGCAGGGCGGCCGGGTCGGTGACGGTATTGGCGGTGAAGCGGTCCAGGGTGGTCTCGCGCAGGTAGTCGTCCAGTTCGGCGGCGGGCAGACCGGCCAGCAGCACATGTCCCATCGACGTGGCGTAGGCCGGGAAGCGGGTGCCGATATTGATGCTCACGGTCATGATCCGGGAGGCGGCGACGCGCGCCACGTAGACCACGTCGGAGCCGTCCAGCACGGAGACCGAACTGGATTCGCGCACCTGCGCGGAGAGCTGTTCCAGGTGCGGTTGCGCGACCTCGGGCAGGGTCATGCTGGACAGGTAGGAGTAGCCGAGCTCCAGCACCTTGGCCGTGAGCGAGAAGCGCTTGCCGTCGGTGCGGACGTAGCCGAGGTCGGCGAGGGTGAGCAGGAAGCGGCGGGCGGCGGCGCGGGTGAGCCCGGTCGAGCGGGCGACATCGGAGAGCGTCAGCTGCGGGCTGTGCGCACCGAACGCCTTGATGACCGCGAGCCCGCGCTCCAGCGACTGCACATAATGTGCGCCCCGCGCGGTGTCGTCCGCCGCGGTGTCCTCCGCACCGTCCGGCTCACCGGTCATCGATCCTCCTCGCCCGAACGCTCCGCCGCGATCTCGGCCAGCACCTGCTGCCCGATCGCGAAGGCGGCATTAGCGGCGGGCACGCCCGCGTACGCGCCGGTGTGCAGCAGCACTTCGGCGATCTCCTCCGAGGTGAGGCCATTGCGCAGCGCGGCGCGCACGTGCATGGCGATCTCCTCGTGCCGCCCGAGGGCGGTGAGCACGGCCAGCGTAACGCAACTGCGGGTCCGCCTGTCCAAGCCCGGACGCGTCCAGATCGAGCCCCACACGGCCTCGGTGATGTACTCCTGGAAGGGTCGCGTGAACTCGGTGGTGCGCGCCACGGCGCGATCCACGTGCGCGTCGCCCAGCACCTCACGGCGCACCGTCATGCCCTGTTCCGCGCGCTCGCTCACGAATTCTCCTTCAGATGTTCCAGAATCAGCGGATTGACCTGCGCCGCGGCCTCGGTGGTCGCCAGATGCGCGCCGGGACCGACGATTTCGAACCGCGCCCCCGGAATGGCGGCGGCGATCCTGTGCCCGTCCTCCGGGGTGGTCGCTGGATCATCCGCCCCGGAGATCACCAGCGTCGGCGTCGCGATCCCGCCCAGCCCCGCCGCGATATCCATGGTTTCGATTGCGGCGCAACAGGACACGTAGCCTTCGACGGACTGGCTGGCCACCATCGCGCTGAAATAGCGCACCCCCTCCGGGTTGTCCCGCTGCCATCCCGCCGTGAACCACCGGTTCATCGACGTCTCCGCCAGCCACCCCATCCCCTTCTCCCGCACGATCCGCGCCCGATCGGCCCAATTGACCGGCGGCAATTCCGCCGACGTACAGCACAGCGTCAACGACGCCAGCCGCTCCCCCGCGTTCTCCCCCAACCACATTCCCACCATCCCGCCCAGCGACAGCCCCACCCAATGCGCCCGCTCCGCCCCCAGCCGATCCAACAGCCCCACCGCATCCCCACCCAGATCCGCGAGACTGTAGGGCCCCTCCGGCGTCGGCGACCCGCCGTGCCCCCGATGATCCATCCGGATCACCCGATACCCGGCCGAGGTCAACGGCCCGACCTGCGCCCCCCACATCCGCAGATCACTCCCGATGGACCCGCTGAGCACCACGACCGGCCCACCCTCCGGCCCCTCGGCCACAAAGTTCACCGAAACACTCACCACCCGACCACCTTCCACTCGTCGCCACACGGCCGCACAACCCCACCGGCCCTGGTCATCGCCCCCGCTCCTTCCACTCCCGCAGCACCCCCGAAATGAACTCCGCCGTCGACCCGAGATACCGCGCCGGATCCAGCAACTCCCGAATACGCTCCTGCCCCAGGTACTTCCCGATCACCGGATCAGCAGCCAGCCGAGCAGCAAGTTCACCCACCCCGCTCAACTGCACAGCAGGCCCGCTCGCCGTCCCGACACCCCCGCTCGCCGTCCCGGCACCTCCGCTCGCCGTCCCGGCAGCCCCGCTCGCCGTCCCGGCAGCCCCGCTCGCCATCCCGGCAGCCCCGCTCGGCATCCCGGCAGCCCCGCTCGCCGTCCCGGCGTGCTTTTGGCCGGGATCCTCACCCGCGTGGTGGATTCCGGCCAAAAGCACACCGGAATGACGGGGCGAATCGTCAGCCACGGGGGCGGGCGAGCCTTCGGCCACGGGCGCGGTCGAGCCTTCGCCCACAAGAGCAGGCGAACCTTCACCCACGGCAGCAGGTGAGTCTTCGGCCCTGGGGGCGGTGGGGGCGCAGCGGGCTGCGATCAGGTCGGCGGCGGCCTGCCTGCCGAGGTCGCCGTGTGAGGCCGAAACCAGTTCTATGGCCACGTTTTCCACCAGGAGCAGGCCGCCGGTCAGGTCCAGGTTGGTCCGCATGCGCTCGGAGTCCACCCGGAGCCGGTCCAGACTTGTGCGGAGCCAGTGCACTGCGGAGCCGGTGGTGCGGAGCAGTTCGGTGTAGGGGCGCCATTCGGCGTGCCAGGAGCCGGCGGCGCGCTGGTATTCGTGGGCGCTGGCTCCCAGTAGGGCGGCTACCAAGGCGGGGGCCTGGCCGGCGGAGGCGGCGGCGAGGACCGCGGCGACCGGGTTTCGCTTGTGCGGCATGGTCGATGAGCCGCCGGTGCCGGGCGGGCCCTGTTCGAAGACCTCGGCGACCTCGGTTTGGGCCAGGAGGGTGAGGTCGCGGGCGATTTTGGCGACTGCACCGCAGGTTTGGCCCAGGGCGGCGGCGACCTCCGCGATGCGGCTGCGTTCGGTGTGCCAGGGCAGGGCGGGTTCGGCGAGATCGAGGCGGCGGGCGAGGGCGGCGCGTACGGGAATGCCTTTGTCGCCCAGGGCGGCCAGGGTGCCGACGGCTCCGCCGAATTGGACGGCCAGGCGGCCGCGGACGGCCTCGAGGCGGTCGAGGGCCGCGATCAGGCCGGAGAGCCAGTTCGCGGCGGTGAGGCCGAAGGTGACCGGGGGCGCTTGCTGCAGCAGGCTGCGACCGGCTTGCACCGTGGTCGCGTGGGTTTCGGCGAGGTCGGCCAGCCGGTCGGCGCAGGCGCGCAGGTCGTTGCGCAGCGCGGCCAGCGCGCGAGCGGTCACCAGCATGGCCGCGGTGTCCATGACGTCCTGGCTGGTGGCTCCGAGGTGGACGTATCCGGCTGCCTCCGGGCCGACGCGGGCGGTGAGTGCGCGCACCAGCGGTCCGGCCGGGTTGCCGATGCCCACGGCGCGTTCGCCGAGCGCGGGGATGTCGTACAGCTCTGCGCGGCAGCGGCTTTCGATGGCGCGGGCGGCCTCGGCGGGGATGACGCCCGCCGCGGCCGACGCGCCCGCCAGCGCGCCCTCGAAGTCGAGCATGGCTTGCACCCAGGCGCGGTCGCTCACCTGCTCGGCGACCGGTCCGGCCGCGAGCACGCCGTCGAACAACCCGTCAGACATGGAAGAACACCGTTTCATGCTCGCCTTGAATGCGGATGTCGAAGCGGTATCCGCCGGGTGCAGGCTGGGCGACCAGCGTCGGACGGCGGTGCGGCGGCACCGATTCCAGCACCGGATCAGCGTCGTGGCGGTCCGCGTGCTCCGGGAAGTAGACGCGGGTGACCACGCGGTTCAGCATGCCGCGCGCGAAGACCGAGACGTCCAGGTGCGGGGCCTGGGGCCGGCCGTCGCGGTCCGGCACCACGCCGGGATGGACGGTGTGGATGGCGAATTCGCCGAGGCGGGTGTCGCTGCGGCCGAACCCGCGCCAGCCGTGCACGCGCCCGCGCGGATCGTCGGGATGATCGAAACCGCCGTCCGGATCGGCCTGCCAGGTTTCGATCATGGCGTCCGGAATCGGCTCGCCCGCGCCGTCGAACACCGCGCCGCGAATCCAGAATGCCCCGGGCGTGCCCTCAGGCACCACCAGGCGGCCGTCATCGCCCCAATCCAATCCGATGTGCAGATACGGGCCGACGGTCTGCGACGGCGTGCCGGGCAATGCGGTCTCAGTCATCGTGCGGCTCCTCGAACGGGGTGGCGGCCCGCCCGCGCACCACGATGTCGAATTCGAAGGCCAGCGCCCAGTTCGGCTTGGTGCGTTCCAGGCTGAAGCGCGAAATCAGCCGGGGGCGGGCGGCTTCCGGGACGGCGTTGTAGATGGGATCCTGGCCGAACAGCGGATCGTCCGGGAAGTACATCTGGGTGACGAGGCGCTGGGTGAAGGCGCGGCCGAAGACCGAGAAGTGAATGTGCGCCGGTCGCCAGGCATTGTGGTGATTGCCCCAGGGATACGCGCCTGGTTTGACGGTGACGAACTCGTACCGGCCCTGCTTGTCGGTGAGCGTGCGGCCCACGCCGTCGAAGTTGGGGTCCAGCGGCGCATCCCAGCGATCGCCGAGATGACGGTAGCGCCCCGCGGCATTGGCCTGCCAGATCTCGATGAGCGAGTCGGGAATGGGCCGGCCGTCGCCGTCGAGCAGGCGGCCGAAGACCAGGATCTTCTGGCCGATCGGATCGCCACGATGCTGATAGGTGAGATCGTGGTCGCCGGGCCGGACCAGGCCGTTGCCCAGCACCGGACCGGTGATCTCGGTCAGCGTCTGCGGCAGCAGCACCAGCGGTTGCTCGGGATGCCGCAGCGCCGTCGACTTGTAGTCCGGGAAATCCAGCGGCGGATGCGTATCCGCCCCGTCCGACTGATAGATCGGAAGCTGCTGGCTGGTAAGGATTGTCACAATGCGGCCTCCAGAACCACGGCAAGACCCTGACCCACCCCGATGCACAGCGCGGCCAGCCCCCACCGGCTGCCGCTGCGCCGCATCTCGCGAGCCAGCTGATTGACGAGACGGCCGCCGGACGCACCGAGCGGATGCCCGAGGGCGATGGCGCCGCCGTTCACATTGACAATGGCCGGATCCAGCGCGGGCCACTCCGCCAGGCAGGCCAGCGCTTGCGCCGCGAACGCCTCGTTGAGCTCGACGACGCCGAGATCCTCCCAGCCGATGCCCGCGCGCCGCAGCGCCATTCGCGCCGCCTCCACCGGCCCGATGCCGAAGGCGTCCGGATCCACACCGGCGGCGCCGCGCCCGGCGATCCGGGCCATGGGCGCGAAACCGATTCGCTCGGCGAGGGTTTCGTCACCCAGCAGCAATGCCGACGCGCCGTCATTGAGCGGTGAGGCATTGCCCGCCGTGACCGTGCCGTCGCCGCGGAAGGATGGTTTCAACCCCGCCAGCGTCTCGACGGTCGTCGCCGGACGCAGCGATTCGTCCCGGGCCAGGTCGGTCCCGGGCACGGCGATGACATGATCGTCGTAGAACCCGCTGTCCCACGCCTTCGCCGTCAATTGATGACTGCGCGCGGCGAATTCGTCCTGCGCCGCGCGGCCGATGCCGTAACGCTCGGCCAGGAGCTCGGTGCCCTCGCCCAGCGAGACCGTCCACTTCCCGGGCATGGCAGGATTCACCAGCCGCCAGCCGAGCGTGGTCGAGTGCAGGGTCTCGTTTCCGGCGGGAAAGCCCTTGGCGGGCTTGGCCATCACCCACGGAGCGCGGCTCATGGATTCCACGCCGCCGGCGACAACCGTTGCCGCATCCCCGGTTTCGATCATCCGGGCGCCCTGGATGACGGCATCCAGGCTCGAACCGCACAACCGGTTCACCGTTGTTCCGGGAACTGTCGTCGGCCACCCGGCCAGCAGCGCGGCCATGCGCGCCACGTTCCGATTGTCCTCCCCGGCCTGATTGGCCGCACCGAGCACGACCTCGTCCACCGTTTCCGGGTCCAGCCCGGCGCGTTCGGCGAGCACCCGCAGCACATGCGCGGCCAGATCATCGGGCCGCACCCGGCTCAACGCTCCGCCGAAGCGGCCGAATGGAGTTCGGATGCCGTCGTAGAGAAATGCCTGTTTCATGACGCCGCCTGCAGTGCGCGCAGCGCCGAAAGTTCCTCGGCGGTAGGCGCTTCGGTGGCCGTCAGCTCGGACGCGACCCGCAGCTCCCAGCCGGTGGCAGCTCGCACCTGCTCCACCGTCACCCCCGGATGGACGGCGGTCAACACCAGTTCCCCGGACGGATCCGGCCGCATGACACCGAGGTCGGTGATCACCAAAGTCGGTCCCGCCCCGCGCATTCCGAGCCGCGCCCGCTCGCCGTCACCCCGCCCGTGCCCGAACGAGGTGATGAAATCGACCCGCTCGACGAACGATCGCCGCGACTGCCGCACCACCACGAACACCTCGCCGCAGGAGGCCGCGATCTCCGGCGCACCACCCGCACCCGGCAGCCGTACGCCCGGGTCCGCGTAATCCCCGCCGATGACGGTCGTATTGATATTGCCGTACTTGTCGATCTGCGCCGCGCCGAGGAAACCGATATCGATGCGCCCCGGTTGCAGCCAGTAGTTGAACACCTCCGGCACGCTGATCACCGCGTCCGCGGTCTCGGCGAGGATCCCGTCGCCGATGGAGGCGGGCAGCCGATCCGGCTTCGACCCGAGCGTCCCCGACTCGTAGACCAGGACCAGTCCGGGCGCGTGCGTGGTGCGGGCGAGATTGGCCGCGGTCGAGGGCAGGCCGATGCCGACGAAGCACCGGATGCCGTCGCGCAGCGCCCGCGCGGCCGCGACGGTCATCATCTCGTCGGCCGTGTACTCCGGCGCGGCGGTCGCGGATTCGATATCGGTGAGTGTCATGCCGGGCTCCCGGTGGTGGTGAAGACGTGCCGGTCGAGCCAGCCGGTGAAGGCGTCACGGTCGCGGCCGATCGCGTCCCATGCCGCATAGTAGACGTTGTCCCGTTCGCTGTAGCCCTGCGCGTAGGACGGATGCGCCCCGCCGGGTACCGCGGCCACGGCGGTGACCGCCCAGCCGGGCAGCACGATGGCGCCGGGCACCGGCGTCAGCTCCTCGACGATCTCCTCCACGGTGACCAGGCTGCGCCGCGCCGCCAGCACGGCCTCCTTCTGCACCCCGAGCAGGCCCCAGAGCTGGACGTTTCCGTGCCGGTCCGCGCGCTGGGCGTGAATGATCGTGACATCGGGCTCGAGGGCGGGCACCGCGGCCAGCCGCTCGCCGGTGAACGGGCAGTCGATGAACTTGATCGTGTCGGTCACCGTCGGGAGATCGGTTCCGGCGTAGCCGCGCAGCACCGCGAACGGCAGCCCGGCCGCGCCGGCCACATACCGGTTGGCCATGCCCGCATGGCTGTGCTCCTCGATCTCGAGCGGCGCCGGCCAGCCCTGCTGCACGGCATCGCGGAACCGGTGCAGCGAGCCGACGCCGGGATTCCCGCCCCAGGAGAACACCAGCTTGCGCGCGCAGCCGGCGCCGATCAGCTGGTCGTAGACGATGTCCGGGGTCATGCGCACCAGCGTCAGCTCGCGCCGCCGCTGCCGGATGATCTCCTGCCCGGCGGCCACCGGGATCAGATGGGTGAACCCTTCCAAGGCGACGGTGTCGCCATCGTGGACGAGTTCGGCGACCGCCGCAGCCAAGGACTGGATCTTGGCCATACTCACTCCCTAGAGAATATGTGCGCTATGCGAACATATGGTTGCTATACGCACAAACTAACGCGCAGGCGTCGGCGACTCAAGACCCGCGAATGCGAGCGGCCGGATGCGGCCTCGGTCAGGCGTCGGAGTCCTTACTCAGCGCCCGACGGCTCGTGACGAGGAATTCGCGGAAGACCCGCCGCTCCTCCGCGCTCAATTCCGCCACCATGCGCTCTTCCATATCGGCGACGCGAGGGTTGTACCGCGCCAGGAACTTTCGCCCCTCATCGGTGAGGCTGATGAGCAGCCGCCGCCGATTGGCCGGGTCCACGGCGCGCTCGATGAGCCCGCGCCGCTCCAGCGCGCCGATCAGATCCGAGGTGGACTGCGCCCGCACGAACGACGCCCGCGCCAGATCCGCCGAGGACATGGTGGGCCGCCGCTCCAGCACGGACAGCGCGGTGTACTGCAGGGCCGTCACACCCGACGGCTTGAGCAGGGCGTCCAGCTGTGCGCGACTGGCCAGTTCGAGGCGCTTGATCAGGTACAGCAGCGTGGCGGGGGCCGGCTCATCGGAAGCGGTCACACGGCCATTCAAGCAGGATCTTGCATCGTCAGGAAACCTGATGCATTATCAGGAAACCTGATGATCTGCTGCTTCGGAGGATTCGTTGCACCCGCCCCGACCGCTCTCCGCCGTCACCCTGCCCGATACCCTGCGCGCCGCCATGAGGGGCGGCGTGGCGGTATTGACGCTGGCCCGGCCGCACAAGCGCAATGCGCTCAGCGATGACACCATCCTGGGCATCGAGCGGTTCTTCACCTCGCTGGGACCCGATGTGCGAGCGGCGGTCATCACGGCCGACGGCGAACATTTCTGTGCCGGACTGGATCTGGCGGAGATGACCGAGCGGAACACGCTCGACGCGGTGGCGCATTCGCGAATATGGCACCGGGTTTTCGACGTCATCGAGAACGGGCGGGTGCCCGTGGTGGCGGCGCTGCGGGGCGCGGTCGTGGGCGGCGGGCTGGAATTGGCCGCCGCCGCGCACATCCGGGTGGCCGAGGACTCCACGTTCTACGCACTGCCCGAGGGCATGCGCGGATTGTTCGTCGGCGGTGGCGGATCCGTGCGGATTCCGCGGCTCATCGGCGTGGCCCGCATGACGGACATGATGCTCACCGGGCGGAAATACCACGCGCAGGAGGGCGTCGCCATCGGACTCTCGCAGTACGCGGTGCCCGCCGGGACCGGTTTCGCCAAGGCGCTCGAACTGGCCGAACGCATTGCCGGCAATGCCCCGCAGACGAATTACGCGGTGCTGCAAGCCCTGCCGCGCATCGCGGAAGCCAATCCGCGGGAGGGATACCTCATGGAATCGCTCATGGCGGCCATTGCCTCGGGCAGTGACGACGCCAAGCGCCGCATGGGCGATTTCCTCGCCGGGCGCGCTGCCAAGGTCACCGAGGAGCCCGCATGAGCATCGAACAGGGCGATATCGTCTGGTCGCCACCGGCCGATGTGCTCGAACACAGCCGGGTCGGGCAGTTTCTGAGCTGGCTGCGAGAGCATCGCGGACTCGAGTTCAACGGTCACGACGAGCTGTGGCCGTGGTCGGTCACCGATCTCCCCGGATTCTGGTCCGCCATCTGGGAATTCGGCGGCGTGATCAGCCATGCGCCGTACGACAGCGTGCTCGCCGAACGGGTCATGCCGGGCGCACGGTGGTTCCCCGGCGCGCTGCTCAACTATGCCGAACACGCCATGGGCACCGAAGCCGATACCGATCGCAGTGCGGTGCTGGGCATTTCGCAGACCCGGCCGGATATCGAGCTGACCTTCGGGCAGTTGCGCGATCAGGTGGCGCGGGCGCGCAATGTCCTGCGCGACCTCGGCGTCGGCCCCGGCGACCGGGTCGCGGGATACCTGCCGAACGCACCGGAACCCCTGATCGCCTTCCTGGCGACGGCGAGCCTCGGCGCGATCTGGGCGAGCTGCGCCCCGGAGTTCGGGCCGCGCAGCGTGATCGACCGCTTCGCCCAACTGGAACCCGAAGTCCTGCTGGTCGCGGGCGGATACGCCTACGGCGACAAGGACATCGACCGCCGCACCCAGATTGCCGAGATCCGCGCCGAACTGCCCAGCGTGCGGCATGTGGCCGACATTCGATACGGGACATGGCGTGTCGACGACGCCCTCGACTGGCCCGCCCTGCTCGCGGCCGCCCCCGGCGGCACACCGGAGTTCCTGCCGGTGCCCTTCGACCACCCGCTCTTCGTCCTCTTCTCCTCCGGCACCACCGGCAAACCCAAGGCCATCGTGCACGGCCACGGCGGAATCCTGCTGGAGCACTTGAAGAATCACATGCTCTCCTGGGACATGGGCCCCGAGGACCGCATGCTGTGGTTCACCACCACCGCCTGGATGATGTGGAACGCCCTGGTCTCCGGGCTTCTCACCCGCTCCTCCATCGTCATGATCGACGGCAACCCCATGCATCCCGATGTGGGCTGGCAGTGGCGCCTCGCCCAGCGGACCCGCGCCACCATCATGGGCGCGAGCCCCGGATTCATCATGGCCTCCCGCAAGGCGGGACTGCGGCCCGGCGACCTGAACCTCCCCCTCCGCGTCATCGGCTCGGCCGGTGCGCCCCTCCCGCCCGAGGGCTACGCCTGGATCCGCGACCAATTCGGCCCCCGCGTCCAGCTGAACGTCGGCAGCGGCGGCACCGACGTGTGTTCCGGCCTGGTGCAGAACAATCCGCTCCTCCCCGTCCACGCCGGTGAGATCTCCGGCCGCTGCCTCGGCGTCGACGCCCACGCCTTCGACGAATCCGGCGCCCCCGTCACCGGCGAACTCGGCGAACTCGTCATCACCTCCCCCATGCCGTCCATGCCCGTCGCCTTCTGGGGCGACACGGACGGCACCCGTCTGCGCTCCACCTACTTCGACCGCTGGCCCGGCGTCTGGCGTCACGGCGACTGGATCCAGTTCAACGCCAATGGCACCTGCCACGTAGCCGGCCGCTCCGACGCCACCCTCAACCGCGGCGGCGTCCGCCTCGGCACCGCCGAGTTCTACCGCGTGGTCGAGGAAATCACTGGCATCGCCGACAGCCTGGTCGTCCACTTGGAAGACCCGAACGGCGGCAACGGCGACCTACTCCTGTTCGTCGCCCTGGAGCCCGGCCGCCACCTCGACACGGATCTCCGCGCGAGGATCACCCGAGTCCTGCGTACCTCCTTGTCACCCCGGCACATCCCCGACGAGATTCACCAAATCCCGTTGATACCCAGAAACCTCACCGGCAAGAAGCTCGAACTCCCCGCAAAGCGGATCCTCCTCGGCGCCGCACCGGACACCGTCGCCAGTCGCGACGCTCTCGCCGTCCCCACCGCTCTCGACCCCTTCATCGCACTCGCCGAAGACCGAAGGGCGGTTGCACCGTGATGACACCCGAGCACGTAAACACAAGCCTCATAAGGCATCCCGGCGCGAGCCACACCCGTCATCCCGGCGGGTTTTCGGCCGGGATCTCGCACACGGCCGTGGATTCCGGCCAAAAGCACGCCGGAATGACGAAGGAAGCATCACGAGAGAAGGTGGCGTTGTGATCCCGGCCGAGGAAGTGCGGACCGTGGCAATTGTTGGTGCGGGCTCGATCGGCGCGAGCTGGGCGGCGCTGGCCTTGGCTCGCGGGCTCACCGTGATCGCCACCGACCCCGCGCCTGGTGCACGGGAGTCATTGTCCGACACGATGAATGCCCTGCTGGCCGACCTCGGGGCGGACGACACCGTCGAGGACGCCGGCGGAGTCGCGGATTCCCCCGGCGCAGGCGGCAGTCCGCTCGAAGCGCCCACTCGCGCAAGGCTGCACAGCGGCGCGGAAGTATCGCACTGGCGGGAGCGGTTGAGCTTCACCCCTGAACTCGCCGAGGCGGCCGCTGCCGCGGATCTGGTGCTGGAGAACGGGCCGGAACGGTTGGAGGTGAAGCGGGAGATCTTTGCGGCGCTGGATGCGGTGGCGGGGCCGGGGGTGTTGCTGGCGAGCAGTTCGTCGGGGCTCGCGCCGAGCGACTTTCAGCAGGTGTGCCGATATCCGGAGCGGGTGCTGGTGGCGCACCCGTTCAATCCGCCGCATTTGGTGCCGCTGGTGGAAGTGGTCGGGGGTGAGAAGACCTCGGGGGAAGCCATTGCGGCTGCTATGGCGGTGTTGCGGCATTGGGGTAAGGAGCCGGTGCAGATTCGGCGGGAGTTGCCGGGGCATGTGGCGAATCGGTTGCAGGCCGCGCTGTGGCGGGAAGCGTATTACCTGGTGGAGCAGGGCGTAGTGTCGGTGGCCGATATCGATACCGCGATTGCGGCGGGGCCGGGGCTGCGGTGGGCGCTGCTGGGGCCGTTCGCTACTCAGCATCTGTCCGGCGGGCCGGGCGGGCTCGGGCATGTGCTCGAGCATCTCGGGCCGCCGATGGTCGACTGGTGGGCCGATCTGGGTGCGCCGGAGCTGACGCCCGGATTGATCGAGCGCCTGGTGGCGGGGGTTGCCGAGGAGCTCGGTGAGACCGCGGCGGAGGAGTTGCTGCAGCGGCGGGACCGCGCGTTGCGAGACCTGTTGTCGCTCAAGAACCGGCACGGGCTGGGCTGACATGTCCGAGACGTACGCAGACGGCGAAGTTGGGAGACATCGATGAACGACCGGGGCATGGGGTCCTGGACCACTCGGCGCGCCCGGATGACACCGGAGCGGGCGGCGCTGGTCCAGGACGGGGTGGTGACGACCTACCGGGAGCTGGACGAGCGGGCGACGCGGCTGGCGCACGGGCTGCGACTGCGCGGGGTGGAGCGCGGGGACCGGGTGGCGTATCTGGGCTGGAATTCGGTCGCATTCGTCGAAACCATGTTCGCGGTCGCCAAATTGGGGGCGGTGGTGGTGCCGCTGAACACGCGCCTGGCCGCACCGGAGACCGCGTTCATCCTCGCGGATTGCGCGCCACGGCTGCTGATCGCCGATCAGGGCTTCGACACCGTGCTCGACTCCGATGCGGTGCGGGCGCTCGGGCTGGACCTGGTGGGCGTCGACGATCAGGTGACCCTGAGCGCGACCACGCTCGGCGAGATTTGCGAATCCGGTTCCGGCACAGCGCTGGACGAGGCGATCACTCTCGACGACCTGTTCATGATCCAGTACACCTCCGGCACCACCGGGCAGCCCAAGGGGGTCATGCTCACCCACGGCAATATCACCTGGAACGTCTACAACCTCTTGGTGGACATGGACGTTCGCAGTACCGAGGTCGCGCTGGTCACCGCTCCCCTGTTCCACACCGCGGCGCTCAATCAAGTGCTGTTCCCGGTCCTGCTCAAGGGCGGCACCGCGCTCATCGAAGCCAAATGGGATCCGGAACGGGCCATGCGACTCATCGAAACGGATGGCGTCACCATGCTTTTCGGCGTCACATCGATGTATCGGTCACTGGCCCTGACGCCCGGGTTCGACACCGCCGAGCTGTCCTCGCTGCGCAATGCGCTCAGCGGCGGCGCGCCGATTCCGGTCGCACTGCTGCAGACCTACCGGGCGCGCGGGCTGAACATCATCCAGGGCTACGGCCTCACCGAGGCGTCGCCGGGGGTCACCATGCTGCGCGACACCGATCCCGGCGCGGACGGCGCGAAACTGGGTTCCGCGGGCACGCCATGCTTCTTCACCGATGTCCGCCTGACCGGCGACACGAGCGATACCGGCGAAATCCTGGTGCAGGGCCCGAATGTCAGTCCCGGATACTGGAATCGGCCCGACGCCACCGCCGCGACCTACGCGGCGGGACATTGGCTGCACACCGGGGATCTGGGCCGCCGTGACGCGGACGGCCACCTCTATATCGTCGACCGGCTCAAGGACATGTTCATCTCCGGCGGCGAGAACGTCTATCCCGCCGAGGTCGAGCAGGCGATCTACGCCCATGCGGCCGTCGCCGAATGCGCGGTCATCGGCATCCCCGACCGGACCTGGGGTGAGGTCGGCCGCGCCATTGTCGTGCTCCGCCCGGGCGCGGTGCTCACCGAGGCCGAATTGCTGACCTTCCTGGATACCCGCATCGCCCGCTACAAGATCCCGAAATCCGTTGTGTTCGTGGATGAATTGGCGCACAACGCCTCCGGAAAACTGAGCAAGGCCCGCATTCGTGAACTGCACGGTGCGCTGGACGAGGAGAACCCGTGAAATACGAATGCAAGATCGATATCGAGGCGATCACCGCGCTCGATATGCACGTCCATATCGAACAGGACCACCACGGGTGCCTCTCGCTGGATCAGGAGTTGATGGACGCGTCGGCGGCCTATTTCAAATCCTCGGACAATCGCACGCCGACCGTCGACGACATCGCGGAACGCTATCGCGCGGCGGGGATGGCGGCGGTGGTGTTCACCGTCGACGCCGCGACTTCCACCGGGCACCCGGCCATTTCGAGTGAGGATATCGCCGAGCGGGCGGCCGAGCACGCCGATGTGCTGATCCCCTTCGGCTCGGTGGATCCCCTGCGCGGGGACGCCGCCATCGCGCAAGCGCGGCGGCTGGTCACCGAATACGGCGTGCGCGGCTTCAAGTTCCACCCCAGCCTGCAGGGCTTCGCACCCAATGAGCCGCGGTTCAATCCGCTATGGGAAGCCTTGGAGGAACTCGGTGTGCCCGCCCTGTTCCACACCGGCCAGAACGGCATAGGCGCGGGGCTGCCCGGCGGCCGCGGCATCAAACTGCGCTACTCCAATCCACTGCTGCTGGATGACATTGCCGCTGACTTCCCCGGTCTGACAGTCATTTTGGCGCATCCGTCAGTGCCCTGGCAGGCCGAGGCCATCTCCATGGCCACCCACAAGGCCAATGTCTTCATTGATATGTCCGGGTGGTCCCCCAAGTACTTCCCCGCTGAATTGGTCAAGGCGGCCGGCGGCATGCTGCGCCGGAAAGTGTTGTTCGGCAGCGATTATCCGCTCATCGCCCCCGAGCGCTGGCTCGCCGATTTTGCGACGCTCGGTCTCAAAGACGAAGTGCTGCCCGGGATCTACAAAAACAATGCCGTGGGCCTGCTCGGCCTCTTGACGTGAGCTGGACCACACAGCATAATCATCAGGGTTCCTGACTATCAGGAACCCTGATCTTTTTGCATCGCCTCTGGGAGCTCCCCATGTCATCCATTTCCACCGCGGACGCGCGCAGCCAGATGCGCCGGGTCGTCGCCTCCAGCTTCACCGGCAGCCTCATCGAGTACTACGACTTCATGCTGTACTCGACGGCCTCCGCGGTCGTCTTCGGCAAGGTCTTCTTCTCCAATCTGGACGGGCTGACCGCCACCATCGCCAGCTTCGCCACCTTCGCGGCCGGCTATCTCGCGCGCCCGCTCGGCGGAATCGTGTTCGGGCACTTCGGCGATCGGCTCGGCCGCAAGAAGATGCTGGTGCTGACCATGACCCTGATGGCGGGCGTGAGCACCGTCATCGGCCTGCTGCCCACCTACGCGGCCATCGGCTTCTGGGCCCCGGTGCTGTTGACGCTGCTGCGCGTGGTCCAGGGCATCGCCGTCGGCGGCGAATGGGGCGGCGCGGTTCTCATGACCGCCGAGCACGCCACCTCGCGGCGCGGGCTGTGGGCCAGCTTCACCAATGCCGGCGCGCCCGCGGGCCTGGTGCTGTCCACCGCCGTCATGTCGGCGACCGCCGGTCTCACCACCGATGCGCAGTTCCTGTCCTGGGGCTGGCGAATTCCGTTCCTGCTCAGCCTCGGTCTGCTGGCGGTCGGTCTCTACATCCGGCTCAGCGTGCGCGAGACGCCGGCCTTCGAGCAGCTGCACGAGGCCGGGCACGACCGCGGCTTCCCGCTGCTGGAGGTGCTGCGCGACCATTGGCGCAATCTGCTGCTGACGGTCGGCGTCGGCCTCGGCGCGTTCATCGCGCAGGGCACGCTGACCACGTTCGTCGTCGCCTACGCGGTGAACGTGGGCTTCGCCCGCCCCTCGGTGCTGAACGCGCTCACCATCGCCTCGGCCTTCTCGGTGGTGCTGATCCCGCTGTGGGCGGGCCTGACCGACCGGGTCGGCCGCCGCCCCGTGATCCTGGCCGGTGCGGTGTCGATGGGCCTGTTCGCCTTCGCGCTGTTCCCCATGATTCGCACCGGCAGCTGGCCCATGCTGCTCATCGCACTCGTGCTCGGTGTGGGTATTCTGCATCCGGCCTGGTACGGGCCATTGGCGGCGCTGTGCAGCGAGATGTTCTCGACCTCCTCCCGCTACACCGGCGCCTCCCTGGGTTATCAGCTCGCCGGCATCGGCGCGGGCGTCGCGCCCTTGGTCTTCACGAGCATGCAGAAGTCGTTCGACAACAACACCATCGGCGTCTCACTGATCGTCGCGGCCTTCGCGCTGCTGTCGGTGATCTGCGTCCTGGCCATCTCCGAGACGCGGCACCGCGATCTGGCCGAGCCCATTGCCGCCGAGAATGAATTCGAAAGGCAGACACTATGATCGACAGCCGTCCCGCCGGCCACACGCTGACCCGGCGGCGCTTCCTGGGCGCGGCCGGAACGGTCGCGGCGAGCGTAGCGCTGGGCACCGCGTGCGGCAGCGGGTCGGCCTCGGACGCCGCCACGGTGGCGACCACCCAGCAGGGCAAGGTGCGAGGCGTCGAATCCGAGGGCGTCATCATCTGGAAGGGCATCCCCTTCGCCGCACCGCCGACCGGCCCCCGCCGATTCGCCGCACCCGAGCCCGCCGAACCGTGGACCGGCATTCGCGAGGCCACCGAATTCGGCCCCGCCGCACCGCAGGGGCCGCTCGCGCCGGGCACGCCCGCGACGCCGAATCAGAGCGAGGACTGCCTCTACCTGAATGTGTGGTCCCGCGCGACCAGCGGTAAGCGGCCGGTGATCGTGTGGATTCACGGCGGCGCGTTCGTGGTCGGCACCGGCGGCGACACGCGGTTCGACGGCAGGCATTTCGTCGATCGAGACTGCGTGCTGGTGACGATCAACTACCGGCTCGGGGCCTTCGGCTGCCTCTACCAGCCCGGCAAACCGGGCTCCGGAAATCTGCGCCTGCTCGACCAGATGGCGGCGCTGAACTGGGTGCGCAACAACATCTCCGGCTTCGGCGGCGACCCGGACAATGTCACTGTCATAGGCGAATCCGCCGGAGCCATGTCCATCGGCCCGCTGCTCGGCATTCAGGTCGCCCGCCGGTTGTTCCACCGCGCGATCCTGTCCAGCGGCGGCCCCCGCCCCGTCCGCACGCCCGAATTCGCGGCCCTCACCACCACCGCCGTGCTGCGCACCCTCGGCCTGAGCGACCCGGCCCGGCTCATGGACGTCTCCACCGCGGAGTTGCTGGACGCGTCGGTCGCCGCCCGCGCCAATGCCGAACTGCTGGAACCCTATCCACACGTCATCGACGGCATCGTGCTGACCGATCATCCCCTGCGCACCGTCGACGGCAGCGTGGATCTGCTCATCGGCACCTGCGCCAAGGAAGCCGACCTCTTTCTCATCGACCCCGCCAATCGCACCCGCTTCGAAACCCAAGCCCGCCGAGCGGTCGGCGACCGGACCTGGGACCACCTCCTCCGGACCTATACCGGCACCCCGATCGACGGCCACGTCCCGCTGAACGACATCCTCAGCGGCTGGTTCGCCGTCATGCCCTCGGTCTGGCTCGCCGAACACGCACAGCGCGCGGGCGCGAAGGTCTGGCAGTACACCTTCGACTACGCCGCCGCGGGCCCTCGGGGCGCGGTGCACGGAGCCGATGTCCCCTACAGCTTCGGCAACCTCGACACCGCCGAACTCACCAACCCGGCAGTCGCCGAAAAGCTGTCCGGCGCCATGGTTTCCGCCTTCACCGCATTCGCTCACACCGGCGACCCCGCCGTGCCCGACCTGCCCGCGTGGCCGTCGTTCACCCCGGACAACCGGGCGTGCATGTCCTTCGACGCCCAGCCACGCCTGACGGATGACCGTCTCCCGGCCGAGCGCCGACAGGCGTGGGCGGCGGCCGATCCCTATCTGGTCTGCTGATCGTCCTACTTCGTGGCGTCCGCCAGGTCGAGGAGGCGGGCGCGGACCAGATCGGGGCGTTCGTCGACGACGAAATGGCCGCAGTCCGAGACGAGTTCGAGGGTGTAGTCGTCGGCCCGGGCGGTTTCGGGCGCGGCCAGGGAGTGGTGGACGGCCGCGTCGTCGACGCCGAAAAGGGCGCGGACCGGGATGGTGGCGCGGCGGCGTTCGGGAGTGCGGGCGGAGGCGGGGATCTCGCGCAGCCAGAAGGTGCGGTAGGTGTCGGTGGCGGCGCGGGCGCAGACCGGGTCGCGGAAGCGGTCGGCGAAGATGCGGACCTGTTCCGGGGTGAGGGCGGCGCGGTTGGTAAGAGCCGCGCCGATGGTCCATTCCAGGAAGCGGGTGCGCTGCTGGAGCGGAACACCGGCGGCGGCGATCAGCGGCTGATAGACGAGGAAGCGCCAGACATTGCGGGCCAGGATGGCAGCCGGGACCCAGGGGTGGGCCATATTCAGGACCAGGTAACCGGAGAAGCGCTCGGGCTCGCGCAGGGTCATCAGGTAGCCGATGAACCCGCCCCAGTCGTGGCCCACCAGCAGGACTCGCTCCAGTCCGAGAACATCCAGGAGCGCAAGCACATCCGAGGCGATGTCCTCCTTCGCCCAGCGATGCGGGGCCGGGCCCGACCAGCCGTAGCCGGGCAGGTCGGGCGCGATGATGCGCAGGCCCTCCGGCGGATCGGCGAGCAGGTCGCGGTAGGCGTAGTGGTGCTGCGGCCAGCCGTGCAGCAGCACCACGGGGCGGCCGGTGGGATCCCCGGACTCGGTGACATGGAATCGGACCCCACGCGCCGCCACGAATGAGCGGCGCACACCCGGGATGGCCGGTGGCTCGGCGGCGAGAACACTGGGGCGAGGCATGAATTCACGATAGCGGCGGGGATCGGTCTTCAGGCGGCTTCGAGATCGAGGGACCTGCCCCGCAGCGATCGGATCCACGGGGCGACGCGCATCATCCCCCAGCGCAGGACCGGGTTGCGGGTGGTGAAGCGGGTCATCATCTTCTCGGAGGCTTCGACCTCCTTGAAGGAATAGGCGAGCATTTCCCGCTGGTAGGCATCCACGGCCGATTCGAGGGATGCGCCGGTTCGCACTGCCGCCCGCAGCTTTTCACTCAAGAGCGCGGCGTCACGCAGCGCGGTATTGCCGCCGTGCGCTCCGAAGGGCGGCATGGTGTGGACGGCGTCGCCCATGAGGGTGGCGCGCGCAGGCAGCCAGCGGGCGGGCTCGGTGGCTGCGCGCAGCGGAACGGCCAGAGTGCACTCGATATCGGCGCGCTCGACCAAACGCTGTAGTACAGGGTGGAATTCGCGGGAGGCCGCCAGGGCGAGACCGTGCAGCGCGGTGCCGTCGAGCCGCTGATCGGACGGGAACGCGTGGTCGGGGAAGATGATCGCCCACATCACGTAGTCGTCCTCGACGGGCGGACGCTGCGCCGGGGCCAGCCGGGCGAAGGCCTGCACCGGAGACTCCTTGAACGGCATGGTCGTGAAGAAGAAGGCCGATCCGGGCGCGCCCACGGCGAGGACGCCGCTGTCGGCGAGCGCCGCCGGAACCAGGGATTCACCGTCCTGAACCAGCTGCGAACAGCCGTAGATCGCGGTCATGCCGGTGCCCTTCGGTGCGCAGTCCGGTAGGAGTTGCTCGCGCAGTGGGGAATTCGCGCCATCCGCGCCGACCACGAGATCGGCTCGCACGGCGGCGCCGTCGGTGAAATACAGTGTCGCGCCGTCGGAATCGGTCTCGACCCGCGCGGCGGCCTTGCCGAAGTGCACGCGGCCTTCGAGCCCGTCGAGCAGCAGGGCGCGCAGCGTCTGGCGGTCGGACTGCCGCGGCTTGGTCAGGTCCTCGCCGGTGGGATCGCCCGCGAAGGCGAGGCTGAAGATCTCCCGCATGTGCTGCGTGAAGAAGCGGAAGTGCCCGCCCGCGCGGGTGTCGCTCGCGGTGGCGAGGTACAGCTCGAACAGCCGCGGCGGCAGGCAGCGCCGCAGCGCCTCGATGCCGTGCTCATCGGTGGTGATGCGGTAGCCCTGACGGCGGGCGTGCGGCGCTGCGTCGCGCTCGTACACCTGGACGTCGAATCCGGCGTGCAGCAGAGATTGCGCCAGGCACAGGCCGCTCAGCCCGGCTCCGGCAATGGCAATGGTGGTTTCGGAAGGGTGCTTCGACATGCCGTAAATAATCATCCATTTGGATGATTGTGTCAACCACGAGTACAGTTACGACCCGTTATGGCTGATGACACCTCGAATGAAGACACCGGCGCGGGCCGCCGCGCACGCCGCGTGCCCACCGCCGACGAACGGCAGCGCGACGCCGAGCGCACCCGCGGCAGACTGCTGGCCGCGGCCTTGGATGTGTTCGCCGCCAAGGGTTTCGCCGGCGCGCGCGTCCAGGAGATCGCCGACCGGGCGGGCGTGAACAAACAGCTCATCACCTACTACTTCGGCGGCAAGGACGGCCTCTACCAGGCCCTTCAGCAGCAATGGCTGCAAATGGAAGGCGGCTTCGCCGCCCCCGACCTCCCCCTCGACGAACTGGCCGCCGCCTACCTGCGCAACGGCTTCGAGGATTCCCGCATGAGCCGCCTGCTGGCCTGGGAGGGCCTGGCCGAATCCAGCGGCGCGGAGCCCGTCGAATACGCACCCGAGGACCTCTCCGACCTGCGCCGCCGCCAGGCCGAGGGGCAGTTCCCCGCCGATATCGATCCGGGCGTCTTCCTCCTGGTCGTCATGGGCGCGGCCATGGTCCCGACGGCGCTGCCGCAGGTGGTGCGCCGCGTGACGGGCCTGAGCCCGGATTCCGCCGAGTTCCAGCGCCTGTACGTCGATCAGCTGCGGCGCATCATCCGCCACCTCAACTCCGCTGATTCAGATTCGTGACACTTCGTTTTGCATTCGTGACAGATAGTTGTTACATTATGTGTCGTATTCGAAGCAGCCGTCGCACGGGAGCCATACTGCCGCTATGAAGCAGCGCTTCGCCAAGTGGAAGAACAGCGTGTCCGGCAGCGCCAGCGATCGGGCGATCGCCCAGCGCATGGGCACGAACAACACCAAGGTCGCGCGTCATCTCAATGAGAGCGACCCGCCCGTCGCGGAGACGGTCATCGAATTCGCGCGGGCCTACGCCGCGAATCCGGTGCTCGGACTCATAGCGGCCGGATTGGTGACCCTGCAGGAAGTGGAGGAGGCGGCCTCCGACGCCGGCGTCTGCCAGGCGACCAGTCAGCAGTTGCTGGAAGAGCTGCTGAAACGTGAGAAGGGCGGTGCACGCGCCGCCCGCTGATCCGGTCCGAGCCGGCCATCCGCCCCTCGGACCGCCGGAGGAGAACATGGATCTGCGACTGACCGGAACCACCGCCGTCGTCACCGGCGCGAGCCGCGGCATCGGCCTGGCCATTGTCGAGGAATTGACCGCACAGGGCGTGCGGGTGGCGGCGGGTGCGCGCACCATCACCGCGGACCTGCGCGGGACCGGGGCGATCGCCATTGCCGCCGACCTGACCACACCCGACGGGCCCGCCGACTTCATCGACCGCGCGCACGCCGAACTGGGCGAAATCGATGTGCTCGTCAACAATCTCGGCGGCGGCGGCGACCACGAGCTGGCGCCGAAATTCCTGGACGCCACCGATGAACAGTGGACGCGCATGTTCGATCTGAACTTCTTCAGCATGGTGCGCACCACCCGTGCCGCCCTGCCGCACCTGCTGCGCAGCCGCGGCGGCATCATCAACTTCTCGTCCATGAGCGGGCGCATCCCGCACACCGCACCGCTGACCTACGCCGCGACCAAGGGCGCGGTGAGCACCTTCAGCAAGGGGCTGGCCGAGGAGTTCGGGCCGCTGGGCGTGCGGGTCAACACCATCTCGCCGGGCGCGGTGCTCACCGAGCAATGGACCGGGCCCGATGGATACGGCGCGAAACTCGCCGCCTCGCGCGGCATTCCGCAGGAGGAGCTGCTGCGCACCCTGCCGCACGAATTCGGCGCCACCATAGGCGAATTCGCACAGCCCCGGCAGATCGGCGCGCTGGTCGCCTTCCTCGCCTCCCCGCTGGCTTCGGCCATCCACGGATCCGACTACGCCGTCAACGGCGGCGCGATAAAGACGGCCTGACCGATTCAGAGCCGGCCGGTGCGCAGGGCGCGGGCGACGTCGGGGCGGTCGTTCGCCTCGGCGATCCGCGCGGCGGTCTCGTAGTCGTAATCGACGACGAACTCCTCTGCGACCCAACCCGGTTCGCCGTCGTCGATGATGGTGAACCGGGCGGGCGGGGTACCGGCCTCGACCTTGTGCGGATACGGCAGCTCGTCGTCGTAGGCGGGCCAGCCGACACTGCCGGGATTGACCAGGAGGGAGCCGTCGGGCAGGCGGCGGTTGCGTTGCAGGTGGGTATGGCCGCACAGGTAAACCCGGTGGCGGCCATAGGTTTCGCCGAGTCGCCGCACGATCTCCGTGTCGGTCGCCTCGCGTAGTCCGGTCGGCTCGACGGTTTCGGTCAGGTAGCAGAGGTCATCGGCCGGGCTGCCGTGGAAGGCGAACACACCCGGCGCGGGTTCGGCTGTGGCGGGCAGGCTTTCGAGCCAGGCGCGGTCGGCGGGGGTGATCGCGCGGGCGGCGAGCCGGTCGGACCGGCTCATGCGCTCCGCCGCGAAGGTGAGCACCTGGCGTTCGTGATTGCCGCGCACCGTGATGATTTCGGGCCGCTGCCGCAGCAGATCGAAGGTGCCGCGCGGGTCGACGCCGCCGGAGGCGATATCGCCCAGGTTCACGATGAGATCGACGCGCTGCCGGTCGATCTCCGCGAGAACGGCCGCGAGGGCGGGGGTATTGCCGTGCACGTCGGACAGGACAGCGATTCTCACCATCGCTCGGAGCGTAGGCGGCGAACCGGCGAATGTAAATACATTTCCGCAACTTCACATATTTATGCAGAATTCAGCGGTTGTAGTCCTCGATCGTGGTGCGCAGGCGAGCCACGAGAGCCTCGAACCGACGCAGCACCTCCGGCGAATACTCGGCGAGGACCGCATCCTGCTGAGCATTGAGCGGGCCGAAGAAGTCGTCACCCAGCTCCTTGACCAGCGGACTCGCACGCAGGGTGACCACCCGGCGATCACTGTGCTCACGGGTGCGGCTGACGTACCCGGCCTGCTCGAGCCGGTTCAGCAGCGTGGTCATCGCGCCGGAGGTCAGCGCGATGCGCTTGCTCAACTGCGCGGGCGAGATCGGCGCGCCCTTGGCCTCGGCCGAGGCGATCTCCAGCAGCGCGAAGGCATCGGTCGAGTGCACGTTCAGCGTCACGGCGAAACGGCGGCCCAGCTCGGTGAACGCGGCGCCATAGGCCTGCAGTTCCTCGGCCAGCCGTTCTCGTTGTGCCGCAATGTCTTCGGGCGACCGCCTCGCCATCCGGGTTCCTCCTCCGTCATTCGCCGATCGTTGACAACCTACCCGTCGCCTATTTAGCTTTATGATGAAGTTACTTTATCATGGAGGTACAGTGTCTATCGAAACAGAGGCGCCCGCGCGGCGGGTGTGGTTGGGGCTGATCGCGGTATCGCTGGGTGTGGCGCTGATCGTGGTGGACATGACCGTGGTCAATGTGATCGTCGCGCCGATCATCGACGACCTCGGAATCACGTCGATCGAGGCGCAATGGATCCAGGAGTCCTACGCGATCGTCTTCGCCGCACTCCTCCTGGTCGCCGGGCGACTGTCGGATCTTTACGGCGCGCGCCGGATCTTCCTGATCGGACTGGCCGTCTTCTGGGTGACGAGTCTGCTCGCCGCGGTCGCGCCCAGTGGTGAACTGCTGATCGCCGCGCGATTTCTCCAGGGCGTCGGCGGGGCGATGCTGCTACCGACCTCATTGGCGCTGGTGAACGCGAGTTTCACCGGCGCCGCACGCGGACAGGCATTCGCGATCTGGGGTTCCACCATCGGTGCGGCCGCGGCCGTGGGCCCGCTGCTGGGTGGCTGGCTGGCGGATTTCTCCTGGCGCTGGGCATTCGGCGTGAACATCCCGCTGGCGGCGCTGATCGCATTCGGCGTACTGCGCTATCTGCCTGCCCCGCAGCGCATTCCGGGCCGAGTCGACCGAATCGGTGCGATCCTGTCGATCGTGGGTCTCGGCCTGCTCGCCTTCGGATTGATCGAAGGGCGCGCGTACGGCTGGCTGGAGACCGTCGCGCCCCTGAGCATCGCTGAATTCACGTGGAGCAGCGGTCCATCGCCGGTCCTGATCGCATTCCTCGCGGCCGGACTCGCCTTGTACGCGTGCTGGCGGCGACAGGCCGCGCTGACACGCACGAGCGGCGAACCACTCATGGCCGTGCGGCTGTTCGGGATTCCCTCGTTCCGCACCGGCAATGCCGTCACACTGCTCGTCGGCCTCGGCGAGTTCGGCATCATCGCGGTGGCGCCGCTGTGGTTGCAGTTCACCCTGGGCTACAGCGCATTGCAGGCCGGACTGGCACTGGTGGCCCTCGCCGCCGGTAGCTTCTGCGCCAGTGGCGCCAGCTTCGCCATGACCGCATCCGCCCTCACCAAGGTTCGCATCGGACTGCTGCTGGAGGTGGCCGGGCTGGCGCTGCTCGGACTGATCGCCGGTACCGGCACCGCCTGGTGGGCCATTGCCATCGCCTTGTTCGTCTACGGCGTCGGCGTCGGCTTCGCCACCGCCCAGGTCACCAATGTCGCGCTCGCCGAGGTACCCGCCGAGTTCTCCGGCCAGGGCTCCGGAATCCAGAGCACCGCACGCGAACTCGGCGGGGCACTCGGCATCGCACTGCTCACGACCGTGTTCTTCAGCCTGCTCGGCTCCGGCGTCCGCGGCCGCCTCACCGACGCGGGTCACCCCGCCGCCGCCGAACTGAGCCACACCGTCACCGAAAGCGCGGGCGCCGTCATCCCCGCCCTCGCCGCCGACTCCGCCACCGCCATCGTCGCCGAATCAGCACGGTCGGCCATGAGCACCGGCATCGAGATCTCCAGCTACCTCTGCGCCGGATTGCTCCTGATCGCCTTGGCCGCCACCGCTCTCCTCCCCCGATCCCCCGCCCCGGCGGATCCGGTCAAGTGATCACCGGGAACTGGTGGCGGCATTTCCCGAGTAGCGGCCGCCACCAGTTCCCGGTCGGTGATGTTTCAAATGGTTTGGGCGGCGTGGGCGTCGACCAGGGCTTGGAGGAAGGCGGCCGGGACGTGGGGCCAGTCGCTCTGCCAGCGGCCGGTGCTCTGGTCCTCGTGCAGGGCTGCCAGGGTGGCCACCACATGCGGGCCGCCGTCGAGGATGTAGCGGACCGAACCCAGTTCGGCGCATTGGGCGGTGACCGTGGCCAGGAGTGTCTTCGCTTCCGCGGTGCGGCCCGCCGCGGCCAGGCAGGCCACCAGCAGGCGGCGGGCCTTGAGGAGTTCCCGCGGGCGGTGGACGGATTCGAGTTTGTCCACCCACTCCCGAGCCCAGGTGCAGGCCAGGGCGGTGTTTTCGGGGGTTTCGTCGGCGAGGAGCAGGCGGATGGAGGTGAATTCCTCGTAGAGCACGGTGAATTCGTCGATGGCGTCCACCGGTGTGCGGCGGTGGTGGTAGTCGACCACCGGGAGGGGGCCGAATTCGGGGTGCGGGGGCAGGCCCAGGCGGAGGCGTTCGTTCTCGACTTCGGCGCGCAGGCGCGGCAGGTTCATGGAATGCGCCACGCGCGCACCCTCATTGAGACGGCGGATGGCGGCGCTGCGGTCGCCGAGCAGGGCCTTGACGCGGGCCCCGACCACATAGCGGGCGAGTTTGAAGTCGACCACGCCCGCATCGGGGCCGAGTTTGTAGCCCTCGTCGAGCAGGCGTTCGGCTTCGGCGATCTCATTGCGCTCGTAGAGGAGTTCGCCGAGCAGGGAACCGGCGAGGCGGGCGCCGTAGGAGTGGCTGCCACCGGACTGCTTGGCGACCTTGAGCGCCTTGCGGAAGTACTTCTCGGCCCCGGCGATATCGAGCTGCAAGCTGGCCGCGCCGCCGAGGAAGCACAGGCCGTGGACATTGTTGTAGAAGCCTTTGTTGCGGCGCATGTACGGGGCGGACCATTCCTGGATGCGCAGCGCCTCGTCGAAGTCGTAGCGGTAGCCGGCCGCGAAACTCGCCACGTTCGCGCCGATGGCGACCACGTACGGGGACAGGTCGTCGGCGCGGAAGAAGCAGGGGGCCAGCATGTCCTCGACACCGGCGAGGACATCGGCGCGCACGGTGATGACCGCGTGCACCACACCGGCCTCGGCGCGCAGCAGCGCGGCCGTCTCCGGATCCAGGCCGCCCTGGTCGATGGTCGCCTCGGCCAGCCGCAGCGCGCGTTCGGCGGGCCCGGCGCGGTGCAGCAGGATATTGGCCCAGGCCAGATCGAGTTGCAGTCGTGGATGGGTTTCGATGACCGGGGCGGGCAGCTTGTTGACCAAACCGATGAGAGTGGCCATCTGGCCGTACTCCAGCAGCGACATGCCGTCGCGCTCGACGATCTCCACCGCGCGCTGCTCGTCCCCGGCGAGCAGCGCGTGATCGACCGCCTCGCTGACGTGCCGGTGTTCGGCGAACCACGCCGAGGCCGCGCGGTGCAGCTCGTCGATGCGTTCGGGCAGATCGTGTTCCAGCCGCTGTTGCAGGAAATCCTGGAACAGGCGGTGGTATTGGAACCACTGGCCGCCATCGAGCCTGCGCAGGAACAGATCCTGCTGTTCGATGTGCTCCAGCAGCGCCTGCCCGTCCGGAACGCCGGTGAGCGCGGAAGCCAGCTCGCCGCAGATCCGTTCGGTGATCGAGGTCGCCACCATGAAGTCCAGGATTCCGGGCTCGAGGGTGTCCAGGACGTTCTCGGCGAGGAATTCGCTGATGGCGTGGTGGCGTCCGGTCAGATGGCCGATCAGCTGCGCGGGATCGTCGCTGCCGCGCAGGGAGAGCACCGCCAGTTGCAGCGCCGCGATCCAGCCGCCGGTCGATTCGGTGAGATCCTCCACATCCCCGCGATCCAGGTCCAGCTCGCTCAGCCCGACCAGGAACTCGTAGGTCTCGTCGATATCGAAACGCAGGGCGGCGGTGCCGATTTCCACCAGTTCATCGCGCCCGCGCATGGAGCTCATGGGCAGCCCGGTCTGGCGGCGGCTGGTCACCACGGTCTGCACGCCGGGGCAGCAGCCTTCGATGAGGAAGCGCAGCGCCCGGGTGGTCGCCGGATCGGTGACGCGATCCCAGTCGTCGATCATTATCACCAATCGCTCACCGCGCCGGTCGATCTCGTTGATCAGCGAGGTGAGCACGAAGCGCTCGGCCTCGTCACCGTGCTCCTCCAGCAGCTCCCCCAGCTCCCGCGCCAGCGAAGGCCGCACGGCCCGAATGGCTTCGATGAGATGGGACAGGAACCAGACCACATTGTTGTCGTCGTGATCGACGGTCAGCCAGGCTACCGAGACGCCGTCGGCGCTCAGCGCGGCCGCCCACTGCGCGGCCAGGGTGGTCTTGCCGAAACCGGTGGGGCCGTGGATGACCACGAGGCGGCGCCCGCTCCCCTGCCGCAGCCGGTCGATCAGCCGCTCCCGCTCGACGAGCGCCCGGATGAGCACCGGCGGCCGCAGCCGGGTGGCCGGCACCGGCGGCGTCACGCGCGCCGAGGAGGTGCCGCGCCGGCGGCTGGATCCGGTCGGCGTCGGCGCGGTGCGGTGGCCGGCCGGTTCGGTGGCCGGCAACGGTATGGCCATCTCATCGAGCGGCAGCCCGTGCCGCTGCTGCACCTCCCGCAGCATCTCGCCGAATTCCGCTGCCGTGCCGGGCCGTTTCCCGCGATCGCGGGCCATGGCGCCCTCGATGGCCGCGGTCAGATCGGCGGGCAGCCCGGCCCCGCTCAGATCCGGAATCGGCGCTTTGGTGATGCGCACGAACTGCGCCACCAGCTGTTCCCCGCTGCGCCGCTCGAAGACCGCGTGCCCGGTGCTCGCGCAGAACAGCGTCGAGGCCAGGCTGTACACATCGGCGGTGGCGTCGGGCGTCTGTCCCTGCAGGACCTCGGGCGCGGTGAAGGCGGGCGAGCCGGTGACGGTTCCGGCGGTCGTCTCGAAACCGCCCACCAGCCGGGCGATGCCGAAGTCGCCCAGCAGCGGTTCGCCGTATTCGGTGAGCAGGATATTGCCCGGCTTCACATCCCGGTGCAGCATGCCGCGCCGATGCGCGGTCTCCAGCGCGCCCGCGATCTTCACCCCGATGCGCACCGCCTCCTGCCAGCTGAGCGGGCCCTGCTCGGCGACCCGGGCGTCCAGCGAGCCGTGCGCCTGATACGGCATGACGATGTAGGGCCGCCCGGTCGCGGTGGATCCCACCTCGAAGACGGTCATGATGTTCGGATGCCCGGACAGCTTGCCCATGGCCAGCTGCTCGCGCACGAAGCGTTCCAGGTTCTCCGATTCCAGATCGGCGGTGAGCACCTTGATGGCCACCATCCGGTCGAGGGCGGCCTGGAAGCAGCGATACACGACGCCGAAGCCGCCCCGCCCGATCTCGATGGCGTCGGCGAACCCGGCAGCCTCGAGTTCCGCCGCGAATCCGGAGGTCGGCGAACGTTGCGTGGAGAGCGGATCGATATACGCCACGGCAACCTCGATACAACTACCAGCCGGTTACCTCGAGCATATTCCCGTAACGGGCATTGCGCCCACCGGTCCAGCAAACAGGCCGGTCCGGATTTGCCGGACCGTTCGAAATGCACTGGCCGTCAACGTCGGTAGGGTCGAACAGGTGAGTGCGCGGTTGCGGCGGAGATTCCGCAGGGTGGGACATATCGATCGATCGATGACGGGTGTGGTCGCCCGGATACCCAGGTCCGGAATCGATTCCGGCATGTTGCGATTGACCACCGCCGCCGATCACAGCCTGCTGTGGTCGGTCACCGCGGCGCTGCTGGCCACCAAACCGGGTTCCACGCGCCGGGCCGCGCTGCGCGGCATGGTGTCCGTCGGCGGCACCACCGTGGTGGTGAACTTCGTCCTGAAATCGCTGTTCGTGCGGCGGCGCCCGGCGGCCGAGCTGCTGCCGGCGCATCGGCGGCTGGTCAAGGCGCCGACCTCCTCGTCCTTCCCGTCCGGGCACAGCGCCTGCGCGGCCGCCTTCGCCACGGCCGTCGCCCTGGAGAGCCCGCGCACCGCGCTGGTGGTCGCGCCGCTGGCGGCGACCGTCGCCTATTCGCGTGTGCACACCGGCGTGCACTGGCCCTCGGATGTGCTGGTGGGCGCGGCCATCGGCTCCGGGGTCGCGCTGGCCACCCGGCGCTGGTGGCCGGTGCGCGAATCCGATGAGGCGGAGGCGCGGGTGGTGCGCGACGCACCCGCCCTGGTGGCGGGCAATGGGCTCGTGCTGGCGGTGAATCCGGTGTCCGGCGATCCGTACTACGACCCGACCCTCGATATCGTCACGGCGCTGCCCGCCGCACTGGTGCTGCGCACCGAGCCCGGGCGGGACTGCGTCGAACAGCTCGAGGAGGCGCTGGCCGCGCACCCGGATCGGATCGTGGCGGTGGGCGCGGCCGGCGGCGACGGCACCATTGCCGCGGCGGCCGCGGTGGCCATGCGGCACAAGCTGCCCCTGGTCGTCATACCGACCGGCACGCTCAACCATTTCGCCCGCGACCTCGGCGTGTACGACCTGCGCGAAGTCGTCGACGCCACCGGAGCCGGTGAGGCCGTGGCCGTCGATATCGCCGGCGTGGAATTCGATACCGCCGACGGCCCGCGCACCCACTACTGGATCAATACCGCCAGCCTCGGCTCGTACCCGGATCTGGTGCGGTTGCGCGAGAAATGGCAAGAGCGCTGGGGCAAATGGCCCGCCTTCGCCGCCGCCCTGGTGGTCACCCTGCGCCGGGCCACGCCGATTCGCATCCGCGTGGACGACCGCTGGCACGACGTGTGGTTCCTGTTCGTGGGCAATGGCCCCTACCACCCGCACGGCGCCGTCCCCGCCTTCCGCTCCCGCCTCGACGAGGGCCTGCTCGACGTCCGCTGGCTGCGCGCCGACCTGCGCTTCTCCCGCACCCGCGCGGTGCTCGCCCTGGCTCTGGCCGCGGTCGGCCACAGCAAGGTCTACGGCGAACGCCAGACCCGCGAGCTCATCGTCGATCTGACCGAACCGCAGGCTGTGGCGGCCGATGGCGAGGTGATCGGCGAGGGCACCCGGTTACGCTTCGGCGTCGTGGGGCGTGTGGCCGCCTACCGCCGGAACGAGGACAATCCCCGGTGGGCGGACCGCTACCGGCCGCATCACCGGCGGCCGTTGGCTCGGTTGCTCGCGCGCGACTCTTAGTTTGCAGGTGTGGAGGGCGGGTCTGATCAGGGACGCTCGTGGCTGTGTTTGATTTGCCTCCGCTTCGCTCCGGCGGGGTTCGGGGCCTGGAGGTCTCGATTTTTCCCTCCCTCCGCGCACGCCGGAGCTCCTCCGCTTCGCTCCCCCGCTCCGACGCACGCTCCACTCAGTCCAAAATCGAGACGGCCCCGAACCCACACAGTTGATGCACCAACTGTCATCCCTACAGTCAATTGACAGTTCGCCTGCGGCGGACAAACACACAAGCACACGGGCTGGGGACCCGACGGGCTGGTGCCCCGGACCGGCTGGCGAGCAGACCGGCTGGCAACCGCACCGGCTGGCGAGCGGACCGGCTGGCGAGCAGACCGGCTGGTGAGTGGACCGGCTGGCGAGCAGACCAACTCGTGGCCAGACCAACTCGTGGCCAGACCAACTCGTGGCCGGACCGGCGGGCTTGGTGACGGCTGTGGCGGGTTCGCCTTCGGCGGACGGGGTCGGATTGGGTTGGGGCGCACACTGTTCTGGCGCCCCATGTCGAGTGTGGACAGATGGGAAGGGGTGTGGGCGGTTACGCGCCGACGTAGTCGGCGAGGTGTTCGGCGGTGAGGGTGGAGCGGGCGGCGACCAGATCCGCCGGCGTGCCTTCGAACACGATCTTGCCGCCGTCGTGGCCGGCGCCGGGGCCCAGGTCGATGATCCAGTCGGCGTGGGCCATGACCGCCTGGTGGTGCTCGATGACGATGACCGACTTGCCGGATTCGACCAGGCGGTCGAGGAGGGCGAGCAGGTTTTCGACATCGGCCAGGTGCAGGCCGGTGGTGGGCTCGTCCAGGACGTAGACGCCGCCCTTGTCGGCCATGTGGGTGGCCAGCTTGAGCCGCTGGCGTTCACCGCCGGACAGGGTGGTCAGGGGCTGGCCGATGGTGAGGTAGCCGAGGCCGACATCGGCCAGGCGCTCGAGAATGGCGTGCGCGGCGGGGATGCGGGCCTCGCCGGAGCCGAAGAACTCCTCGGCATCGGCCACGGACATGGCGAGCACCTCGGCGATATCGCGGCCGCCGAGCTTGTAGTCCAGCACCTCGGCCTGGAAACGCTTGCCCTCGCACACCTCGCAGACGGTGGCGACACCGGCCATGATGGCGAGATCGCTGTAGATGACCCCGGCGCCGTTGCAGTTCGGGCAGGCGCCCTCGGAATTGGCGCTGAACAGCGCCGGTTTCACGCCGTTGGCCTTGGCGAAGGCCTTGCGGATCGGTTCCAGCAGCCCGGTGTAGGTGGCCGGATTGCTGCGCCGCGAGCCGCGAATGGGCGTCTGGTCGACGGCGACCACATTCTCCGAGGCCGGAATGGACCCGTGGATGAGCGAGCTCTTGCCCGAGCCCGCCACGCCGGTGATCACGCACAGCACCCCGAGCGGGATGTCGACATTCACATTGCGCAGGTTGTTCGCCTTCGCACCGCGAATCTTCAACGCGCCCTTGGACTTCCGCACCTCGTCCTTGAGCGCCGCCCGATCGTCGAAGTGCCGCCCGGTAATGGTGCCGCTGGTGCGCAGCTTGTCCACGCTGCCCTCGAAGCAGACCTCGCCGCCCGCCGCGCCCGCGCCGGGACCGAGGTCGACGATATGGTCGGCGATGACGATGCTCTCCGGCTTGTGCTCGACCACGAGCACCGTATTGCCCTTGTCCCGCAACTGGATCAGCAGCTTGTTCATCCGCTGGATATCGTGCGGGTGCAGCCCGGCGGTGGGCTCGTCGAAGACGTAGGTGACATCGGTGAGCGAGGATCCGAGGTGGCGGATCATCTTGGTGCGCTGCGCCTCACCGCCCGAGAGCGTCCCGGACGGCCGGTTCAGCGAGAGGTAGCCGAGCCCGATCTCCACGAAGGAGTCGAGGGTGTGCTTCAGCGATTCCAGCAGCGGCGCCACCGAGGGCTCCTTCAGCGTGCCCACCCACTCGGCGAGATCGCTGATCTGCATGGCGCAGGCGTCGGCGATGCTGATGCCCTTGATCTTCGAGGACCGGGCCTCGGCGCTGAGCCGGGTGCCCGCGCAGTCCGGGCAGGTCTGGAAGGTGACCGCGCGCTCCACGAACGCCCGCACGTGCGCCTGCAGCGAATCGACGTCCTTGGCCAGGGTGGTCTTGCGGAGCTTGGTGATGACGCCCTCGTAGGTGAGGTTGATGCCATCGACCTTGATCTTGGTCGGCTCCTTGTAGAGCAGATCGCCGAGCTGCTTCTTGGTGAACTTCTTGATCGGCTTGTCCATATCGAAGAAGCCGCTGCCGCTGAAGATCCGCCCGTACCAGCCGTCCATGCTGTAGCCGGGCACGGTGAGCGCGCCCTCGTTGAGCGATTTGTTCTCGTCGTAGATCTGGGTCAGATCGATATCGTTGACCGACCCGCGACCCTCACAGCGCGGGCACATGCCGCCGGTGATGCTGAAGCTGCGCCGCTCCTTCACCGTCTGGCCATTGCGCTCGATGCTGACCGCGCCCGCACCGCTGATCGAGGCCACATTGAAGGAGAACGCCTGCGGTGAGCCGATATGCGGCTTGCCCAGCCGGCTGAACAGAATGCGCAGCATGGCATTGGCGTCGGTGGCGGTGCCGACCGTGGAGCGCGGGTCCGACCCCATCCGCTCCTGATCGACGATGATCGCCGTGGTCAGCCCTTCGAGCACATCGACATCGGGCCGCGACAGCGTCGGCATGAAGCCCTGCACGAAGGCGCTGTAGGTCTCATTGATCAGCCGCTGCGATTCCGCGGCGATGGTCGCGAACACCAGCGAGCTCTTCCCCGAGCCCGAGACGCCCGTGAACACCGTGAGCCGGCGCTTCGGAATGGAGATGCTGATGTCCTTGAGATTGTTCTCGCGCGCCCCGTGCACCCGGATCAGATCGTGACTGTCCGCGGCCGGCAGGGCGGGCGCCCGCTTCGCTTTCGTGGCAGGGCTCATCCGTCCGTCTCCTCAGAGTTGCTTGATACGGATCATGTTGCCGGAGGGATCCCGGAAGGCGCAGTCGCGCACGCCGTAGGGCTGATCCGTCGGCTCCTGCACGACCTCGGCGTCACTGGCCTGCAGTTTCTCGAATACGCCGTCGAGATCCGGGGTGGCCAGGTTGATGCTGGCGAAGGTGCCCTTGGCCATCATCTCCTCGATGACCTTGCCCTCGTCCTCGGTGATGCCCGGGTCGGCCCCCGGCGGGTACAGCACAATGGCGATCTCGGGCTGCGACGGCGGCCCGACGGTGATCCAGCGCATGCCCTGGAACCCCACGTCGGTGCGCACCTCGAATCCGAGCACATCGCGGTAGAAGCCGATGGCGGCCTCCGGATCGGTCTGCGGCAGGTAGCTCTGAGCGATTCTGATGTCCATGCGGATCACGCTAATTGCTGCCCGGCGGGCGGGGCTTCTCGATTCCTGACCGGTCTGGTGACCTGTTTGGCCACGCACGGCGGAATCCCCTCGGTATTCCGCGCTTCCTCCGCCTCCCGCTTGTACGCACTCGGCGACACGCCGACCAGCTCGGAAAACCGCGTGCTGAACGTCCCCAGCGATGAACACCCCACCTCGAAGCACACCTCGGTCACGCTGAGATCCCCCCGCCGCAGCAATGCCATGGCCCGCTCGATCCGCCGCGTCATGAGATACGAATAGGGCGACTCCCCATAGGCGGCCTTGAACTGCCGGCTCAAATGCCCCGCCGACATATGCGCATCCCGAGCCAGCCGCTCCACATCCAGCGGCTGCGCGTACTCCCGATCGATCCGATCCTTGACCCGCCGCAGCCGAGCCAGATCCTGCAGATGCTGCTGAGTACCGGTCCGGTTGCTCACCTGCACGATCGTGCCATATCGGCGTATCGGGGGTCGAACTCTCCGCACCCCCATCTGACGGTGCACGACCGAACGGGCGCGCTATCCGGCCCTGGCCTAGTCTTGGCTGCCGGACGCGAACATGTGAGGGAAAGATCTTGGCTGACATCGCCATTGTCGGGATCGGGTGCCGCTACGCCGGGGGGATCGATTCACCGGAATCGTTCTGGGACTTCATTATCGGCAAACGCGACGGCGTCACCGACATTCCCGCCGATCGCTGGGACTACCGCCGCTACTACGATCCGGACCGGCGCACGCCCGGGCGCATGTACACCAAACGCGCCGCATTCCTGACCGGTGATCCCTGGGCCTTCGACCCGGACTTCTTCGGCATTTCCCCGCGCGAGGCGGCCGCCATGGACCCACAGCAGCGGCTGGTGCTGGAGGTGGCGTGGGAAGCCCTCGACGACGCCGGGATGGCGCGCCGGGCAATGGGCGCCCCGGTGGGCGTCTACCTGGGCGCGTTCACCCTGGATCATCTCGCGGTATCCAATTCCAGCGACGCCCTCCCGCATGTGGACATGCACACCGCCGCCGGCGCGTCGTACACCATGCTGTCGAATCGAATCGCGTTCGCGCTCAATCTGCTCGGGCCCGCCATCACCGTGGACACGGCCTGCTCCTCCTCGCTCGTCGCCGTGCATCTCGCCTGCCAGGCGCTCGACACCGGTGACTGCACCCTCGCCTTGGCCGGTGGCATCAATATGCTCATGCAGCCCGAGCCGTTCATCTCCATGAGCAAGGCCGGCTTCCTGGCCGCCGACGGGCGCAGCAAGCCGTTCGACGCCTCCGCCGACGGGTACGGGCGTGGCGAGGGCTCGGGCATGGTCGTGCTCAAGCGGCTCGCGGACGCCGAGCGCGACGGCGACCGGATCTACGCCGTGATCAAGGCGACCGGATCGAATCAGGACGGGCGCACCACCGCCATCACGGTTCCCAATGCCGATCTCCAGGAAGCCCTCGCCAGGACCGTGACGCGGCGAGCGGGCATCGCACCGCACGAAATCACCTATGTGGAGGCGCACGGCACCGGCACGCCAATCGGCGACCCGCTCGAATTGCAGGCCATCGGGCGGGCATACGGGCAGGTCGAGGGGCGCACCCGGCCGGTCGGCGTGGGATCGGCGAAAGGCCAACTCGGGCATACCGAGGCCGCGTCGGGCATCGCGAGCGTCATCAAGTCGGCGCTGGCGATCTCGAAGCGGACGATCCCCCCGCAGGGCTGGCTGGAGCAACCCAATCCCGATATCCCGTTCGACACGCTGGGGATCGCGCTGCAGTTGGACGCGGAGCCGGTGGGAACCGAGATCGAGCGAATGACCGTCGCGGTCAACGGATTCGGCTACGGCGGCACCAATGCGCACGCCATCCTCCAGGAGTACGCACCGGCCGCGGTCCCGGCCCGGGAGCCGAAACACTTCGGGATATTCCCGATTTCGGCACGCACCGAGAAGGCCGCGCGGAAATTGGCGCACGGATACCTCGACCTGATCGCCGGCGGCGCCGATCCGGCGCGACTGGCCGAGGCGGCCTGGACCCGTCGCCGCCATCACCGGTTCCGGGCCGGGCTGATCTTCGGCGACGACACGGAATTGGTACGGGCCCTGCGGGATTTCACCGGCGGAACCGGCCGCCGCGCGACCAAGGTGGCCGCGAGCGAGAATGCCGATCCGGTGTTCGTATTCACCGGAATGGGCCCGCAGTGGTGGGCCATGGGTCGCGAGCTCCTCACGGCGGGAGGCGCCTTCGCCGCGGAGGCCGCGCGCATCGACGCGGAGTTCATCGAACTCGCGGGCTGGTCCATTGTCGCGGAACTGCTGCGGCCCGAGGAACAGTCGCGGGTCACCACGACCGCGGTCGCGCAGCCCGCCAATTTCCTCCTACAGGTCGCGCTGGTCGCCGCGCTCGGCGAACTCGGCATCCGCCCCGCGGCGGTCGTGGGCCACAGTGTCGGCGAGGTATCGGCGGCCTATGTCACCGGCATGCTGTCGCTGCGCGAGGCGTTGCTGGTCGGCTACCATCGCGCCCGGCTGCAAGCCACCGTGGCGGGCACCGGCGGCATGCTGGCGGTCGCGCTGTCACCGCGCGCCGCACGGGAACTCGTCGCCGAGGACGAGCAGGTCGATATCGCCGCCGTCAACAGCCCCGGCGTCGTCACCCTGGCGGGCTCCATGGCGCGCTTGCGGGAGATCGCCGAAACTCTCACCGACCAAGGCGTTTTCGCAAAACTTCTGCACGTCGAGGTGCCCTATCACAGCCATCTCATGGAGCCGATCCTCGACGATCTGCGCACCGCGCTCGCCGAGCTGCGGGTCTCGAATCCGACTGTCCCGCTGTGGTCCACGGTCACCGGCGAGCGCGTCACCGGGGCCGACTGGGACGCCGAGTACTGGTGCGCCAATGTCCGGCAGACGGTGCTGTTCCACGATGCCGTCACCGCCATGGCCGGTGCGGGACACCGGGTCTTCCTCGAGGTCGGACCGCATGCCGTCCTGGGCGGCAGTATTCGCGAAACCCTCATCCGCGCGGGCGAATCCGGAACATCGGTCGCCACGCTGAGTCGTCAGCAATCCGATTCCGAGAGCCTGCGGCAGACCATCGCCGGGCTGTACGCCGCGGGCGCGCTCGATATCGACGCCCTGTTCGACGGCGTGGTGACTCCGCACATCGAGCTGCCGCGGTATCCATGGCAACGCACCCACCTACGCAGTCAGGCTCCGATCGTGGCCCGGCTCAAATTCGGCACGCCGGGCGGTCGCCCGATGCTCGGCGACCCGGATCCGGAGAGTCCGGCGGACTATTGGCGCGTCCAGCTCAGCGTGGGCGCCATGCCGTGGCTCGCCGATCATGTGGTCGGCGGTGCGCGCATGCTGCCGGGCGCGGCCTATCTCGACGCGGCGCTCAGCGCGGCGGCCCTGCGGGCCGGGTCGGCCCGGGTGGCGGTGGAGGACGTCCGCTTCATCGCGCCGCTGATCATCGAGGAGGGCGCGGCGCCGATCATGGAGCTGCATGTCGAGGAGTCGACCGGGCAGTTCGCCATCCACTCCCGCGAGGCGGATGGCGAACTCTGGACCCTCCATGCCAGCGGGCGGTTGGTCACCGGCGCCTTCGACTCCGCCACCGTGAAGCTGCCCGCCCCCGACGAGCTGCACTCCGTCGATACGGCGGCGTTCTATGACGCGTTCCGTGCCCGCGGACTGGACTACGGCCCGGCATTCCGGCTCACCACCGGCTTGTGGGTATCGGGATCCACCGTGGTCGCCACCGTGGACGGGGCAGCCGTGCGGGACTCCGGACATCTCGTGCACCCGTGCGTGCTCGATGCCGCACTGCAGAGCCTCGGCGCCCTGGCGCTGGGTTCGGGCGGGACGCGGGACGAGGCGCTGGCCCCGGTGAGCGTGGCCGGGGTGCGGGTCTTCGATGCGGTTCCGGATGAGGTGACGGTCGTGGCCCGCTTCACCACCGGCACCGGGCTCGTCGCCGATGTGGATCTGCTCGATGCCGAGCGCAATGTGGTGGTGCGGGTGGTCGGTCTGCGGCTCGGCGCGATCGTGCCGGATCGTGGTGCGCTGCAACGGATGACGGACCATTTCTACGAGGACCGGTGGGAGAGGCGGGAACCGGTCGATCGCGCCGCGCTGCCGGCCGCGGAATCCGGCTTCGCGTTCATTGTCGACTTCGGCTGCGAGCCCGGCGATCTCGCGGCGCGCATCGCGGCGGGCTCGGTGCGGAGCGAGGTGTTCGCGGTCGGCGATCCCGGCCGCGAGGACCTGGAAACCGCGGTGAGCGAACGGCTCCGGGCCATCACCGACCTCGAGGACATCGAACGGCTGCACGTCGTGCTGGTCGCGGGGACGGAGTACTCCGACCTGGACGGCCTCTGGACACTGCGCCGGCTGGCGGTGGGTCTCGACGAGTTCTTCGAGGCGTGGCTCGAGCGGCGTGGCGCCGAAATCCCCATGGTCGGGGACGGTTCCATGCATGTCACGCTCGTCACGGAGCGCGCGTACGCGCATCCCGAGGCGGACGGCGCACCGAATCCGGCCCATACGGCGCTCGCCGGGGCCCGCCGGGTGTTGCTGAACGACCAACTGCGCCTGCGCTGGCGCTTGGTGGACGTCGAATCCGGGGTAGCCGCCGCCGATCTCGCCGCCGAGCTCGCCATTCCGGGCTCCTTCACCTACGACTACACCGATGAGGTGATCCTGCGCGACGGTCAGCGCTGGTCCACCGTGGTCACCGCGAGCCTGCCGGAGCGCCTCGCAGCGCTCGACCGGGCTGTGCCGCTGACGGATCCGGAGGCGAACTTCACCCTCGACCCGCTCGGCTCGCGCAGATCCTCGCGCGTGGGCTGGCGGCGCTGTGAGCGGCGGGCGCCCGGACCGCTCGACGTCGAAGTCCGCATGCACGCGGTCGGACTCGCTGACCGGAATCCGCTCGACGTCATCGACGCGGCCGGTGATGCGACCGTGGTCCGGATCGGTTCGGAGGTAGGCGATCTGGCCGTCGGTGATCGGGTGATGGTCTTCGCGAAGGGCGGAATCAGCCGCTTCCACACCATCGACCGCGCACTGGTCACCCGCATCGGCGCCGGCGCCCGGCCCGGGCACGCCACGAGTGTGGTGTCCTACGCCACCGCCGAATACGCCCTGCTGGAACTGGCTCGGGTGCGTGCCGGCGAGGTGGTGCTGGTGCACGACGCGGCGGGCGGTGTCGGCTCCGCGGCGGTCCGGATCGCGAAACTGCACGGCGCCGTCGTCATCGGCACCGCGGGCGCCGATGAATTGCGCGCCGGCCTGCTCTCCGACGGCGCCGACTACGCCCTGGACTCGAGTTCCCTCGATTTCGCCGACGACGTGCTCCGCCTGACCGATGGGCGCGGCGCCGATATCATCCTCGGCACCGCGCATGGTGAGATCGTGCGCCGGAACTTCCTGGCGGTGGCCGAATTCGGCCGCATCGTCCAGATCGGCAAGGCCGATGCCCGCGGTGGCGAGATCATGGACATGCGGTCCTTCGACAAGAACGTCTCGTACCAGTCCTTCGACCTGAACCGTCTGCTGCGGTCGCGCCGCGGCGAGACCATGGACCTGATGCATCGGGTGGCGTCCGCGCTCACCTCCGGCCGCTATCCGGAATTGCCGGTCGAGCTCTACGAAACAGACGATGTGGCACAGGCATTCGAGGATGTCGCGCACCCGGACCGGATCGGGCGGATCGCCCTCGGCCTGGCGGCCACCGCGCCGATGGTGCGGCCGCACACGCCGCCGCTCACCGTCGATCCGGCGGCGCGATACCTGATCACCGGCGGATTCGGCGCGTTCGGCCTGGCGGTCGGCCGCTGGCTGGTCGGCACGGGTGCGCGCCGCCTCATCCTGCTCGGGCGCGGCGGGGCCCGCACCGCTGCGAGCCGGGATCAGATCGCGGCCTGGGAACGCCAGGGTGTCGAAATCACCGAGGAACGAGTGGATGTCACCGACGCCGAAGCACTGACCCGGGTGCTGGCCCGGGCGCACACCGCCGAGCACCCGCTGCGCGGCGTCTTCCACACCGCGGGGATCGTCGACGACCGGCGCATCGCGGACATGGATCGGGACGGCCTGGCCGCGGTCTACCGGCCGAAGGTCGAGGGTGCGCGGGCCCTGCGCCACGCCCTCGCCGCGGCGGGAGCGGAGCTGGACATGTTCGTCCTGTTCTCCTCGATCGCCGCCATCTTCGGCAGTGTCGGCCAATACTCCTACGCCGCGGCCAATCTCGCGATGCAGGCCATTGCCGACCGGATCGCGCGCGACCGCATCGGCCTCGCGCCCGGCGGCAAGGTCCTCGCGGTCGGCTGGGGCCATCTGGCCGGCGGCGGCATGGCCGAGGCCGACGACCGCGTGACGCATTACCTGCGCACCACCGGGTTCGACCCCATCGATATGGACGAGGCCACCGAGTACCTGGAGAAGGCCCTCGAACTCGATATCCACCACCAGGTGGCCATTACCGCCATCGATTGGGGACGAGTCGCGGCCGCCATCCCGCACTTCAAGCTGGTCGGGCGCGTCCGGCCCCTGATCGCGGCCGCGGCCGACAACCAATCGGCCGCGGCCCAGCTGCGGTCGGCCCTGCGCGAACTGGACGAACAGCAGCGCACCGACTTCGTCGCCCGGTTGCTCGCCGAGCAGCTGGCGACCGTCCTGACCGTGGAACCCGAGTCCATCGACCGCACCGTCCGCCTGCCCGACCTGGGCGTCAACTCCC
Organism: Nocardia sp. IFM 10818; assembly: GCF_054655275.1. Classification (NCBI taxonomy): domain Bacteria; kingdom Bacillati; phylum Actinomycetota; class Actinomycetes; order Mycobacteriales; family Nocardiaceae; genus Nocardia; species Nocardia sp. IFM 10818. The sequence goes on along the minus strand of NZ_BAAHJH010000001.1, from coordinate 1,726,555 downwards.
TCATGGGGGTCGAATTCGGCGCCCTGGTGGTCAAGGCCCTCGGCGTCGACCTCTCCACCCTCAGACTCGGCCGCAGCTTCACCCTCCACCAGGCCGGTGCCCGCACCGCCGAATCCCTCGTGGGCGGTGGCGAAGAACCCTGAGGTCGCGGAAATGGGGGCTTTGTTCGTCTGCGGAAACAAACTGAGCGTTATATCGTCTCGCACATGTTGGCTGCGCAAGGTGCCAGTACGGGTCTGGCTACGCCGGCCGAGCTCGGGGTGGACGATGAGGAGCGGCCCTCGCGGGCATTGCGGGGGTGGTCGAATCGCCTGGTTTCGGTGTGGGCATTCGGGATTGGGGGGCTGGCGCTGTGGCAGGTGTTCCGGCCGCTGGCTCAGGGGAGTCAGTATTACCTTGTTCTGTTCCTGGGGCTGACGCTGCCATTGGTTTTTCTGAGTTACGGGTCGGGGTGGCGGCGGCTGGATCGGGCCGATCGGCCGGTGTGGCTGGATTGGGTGCTGGCGGGGGTGGCGCTGGTTGCCTGCTTGTACCCGGTGCTTCCATTTGAAATCGGTTCCGGGGGCGGGGGTTACAACGAATTCCTGGATCGGCAGGGGTTGCTCGACCCGGTCGATATCGGGATGGGGGCGGTGGTGCTGCTGCTGGTGCTGGAGGCCTGCCGGCGAACCACGGGGTGGGTACTGCCGTTGGTGGGCGCGATTTTCCTGGCATACGGGTATTACGGCGGACTGCTGCCGCAGGACTGGTCGGTGGCGCATGCGGGGCTGGACTTTTCGCAGATCGTGGATGCGCTGTACAACTCGGCCAGCGGGTTCTACGGGACGCCGCTCGATGTCGCCGCTAGTTACATCGTGCTGTTCACCATTTATGGGGCGGTGCTCGAATTCTCAGGGGCGGCACGGTTTTTCGTGGAGCTGTCGGTGGCGGCGTTCCGGCGGTCCAACAGTGCGCCGGGGCGGACCGCGGTCACGTCGGGATTCCTGCTCGGGACCGTGTCCGGATCGGGGACGGCCACCGCGGTCAGCACGGGGGCGGTGACGTGGCCGATCCTGCGCAAGGCCGGGTACTCCCCGGAACAGGCCGGCGGGATGCTCGCCGCCGCGGGCGTGGGGGCGATTCTGTCGCCGCCGACGCTGGGGGTCGCGGCGTTCATCGTGGCCGAGTACCTGGAGGTTTCGTATCTGCAGGTGCTGGTCTGGGCGTCGATTCCGACGGTGCTCTACTACCTGGGGATTCTGCTGGCGGTCGAGATCGACGCGCGGCGGTTCCACTCACAGGGCACGGCCGCCACCAACGGCGAAGTGGCGCGGACGCCGGAGCCGGCGTGGAAACTGCTGGCACGCTTCGGATACCACTTCCTGTCGCTGATCGCCATTATCGTGCTGCTGCTGCTCGGGGTCAGCGCCACCAAGGCGGTGGCCTACGCCACGGCGCTGGCGCTGGTGCTGGCCTTGATCGATCGGGCTGTGCGGCAGCAGGGTTCGTTCGATCGCGCGGTGGCGCGGGAGTTCGTGACGGGCAGCCTGTCGTCGCTGTCGGCGGGCATTCGCTCGGCGCTGCCGGTGGTGGCGGTGTGCGCGGCGGCGGGGATCATCACCTCGATGACCACCAAGACCGGGCTGGGCGCGCAGCTGGCGGCGGTGCTGGTGCGGACGGCATCGGCCTTGTCGGACAATGCGACCGTGGTGCTGGCTGCCACGGTGGCCTTGGCGGCCATCGCGCTGGCGCTGCTGGGGCTGGCCATTCCGGTGACGGCCTCGTTCGTGATCGGGTGGGTGATCATCGGGCCGGCGCTGCTGACGCTGGGCGTGTCCGCGCCCGCCACCGCCATGTTCGTCTTCTACTACTCGGTGCTGTCGGAGGTGACGCCGCCGACGGCCCTGGCGGCCGTCGGCGCGGCGGCCGTGACCGGCGCCCGGCCGCTGCCGACCATGTGGCAGACCCTGCGATACGCGTTGCCCGCCTTCCTCGTTCCGCTGGTGTTCGTGCTCACCGATTCCGGTGAGCGGCTGCTGGGCCGCGGGCCGATCGTCGAGATCGTCATCACCAGCCTGATGGTGGCGCTCGCGGTGGCGGCGCTGGCCATGGCTACCGGCGGCTGGATTCTCGGCGCCGGCCGCGCCGATCGGATCGCGCGGATGCTCGCGGCCCTGGCGGGCGTCGTGCTGCTGTATCCGAACTTCGTCACGCTCGGCATCGGGGCGGCGCTGCTGGCGGCGGCCTGGGCGCTCACCCGATTCACAAGTCACCGTCGGGAACCGGCCCCGGCACAAGCTCTTTCGAAGCCGGTCTCACACGAGGGGAAATCATGACCAGATTCGCGACGATCGCGGTGGCGGCGGCGGTCACGGCCGCACTGCTCACCGGATGCGGTGGCCGGCAGGACACTCCGACGGCCGACACCGGCGGCGAGATCACCTGCGAGGTGACGCAGGAGACGCGGGTCAGCATCGCGACCGGCAATGCGACGGGCGTGTACTACGCGCTCGGCAATGCCTACGCGGAGCAGATCTCGGCGGCCACCGGCGGCAAGGTGAAGGCGACCGCCGCCGAGACCGGCGCCTCGGTGCAGAACATCCAGCAGCTCGTGCAGGGCCAGTACCAGGTGGCGTTCTCGCTCGCCGATTCCGCGGCCGACGCCGTGCTCGGCACCGGGGACACCTTCAAGGAGAAGCAGCCGATCCAGGCGATCTCGCGCATCTACACCAACTACACCCAGGTGATCGTGCGCAATGGCGCGAACATCAACTCCATCGCGGATATGCGCGGCAAGCGGGTGTCCACCGGCTCGCCGAAGTCCGGGACCGAGGTGATCGCCAACCGGCTGCTGCAGGCCGCGGGGCTGAATCCGGACTCCGATATCTCCGCCCAGCGCCTGGATCTGACCAAGACCGTGGAAGGCATGAAGGACGGTTCGGTCGACGCCATGTTCTGGTCGGGCGGACTGCCCACTCCGGGCATCACCGACTTGTTCACCACCGCGAAGGATTCGGTGAAGTTCCTGGATATCGCCGATCTGCTCGACAAGATGCGCACGGTCAACCCGGTCTACGAGCAGGGCGTCATTCCGGCCGCCACCTACGGTCTGCCCGCCGACGTCAAGACGATCGTGGTCCCGAACGTGCTGCTGGTCCGCGACAATATCGACGCCAATCTGGCGTGCGTGCTGACCAAGGTCCTCTTCGATCGCAAAGGCCAACTGGTGCAAGCCAACCCGGCCGCCAAGGGCATCGACCGCGCGACCGCGGGCAACACCAGCCCGGTCCCGCTCAATCGCGGTGCGGAGCAGGCGCTGAAGTAACTCTGTGATCTCGTGCTCCGCTGCCGGTCGGCAGCGGAGCACATTTCTGAATAGCGAGTGGCGGCGCGACGCAGGCTCGACAGCCGCGGCGCGAGCCACACAGGCGCGCGGGCCGAACAGGGCCTCGGCGCGAGGTGAAACCGGCTGTCAGTTCTCGGGTTTCGCCACGTCGTGGTCGATGCCCGCGCACCAGACGCGAGTGATCGCACGGGTGGCGCGAATATCGGCGAGCGGGTCGCCGTCGAGGAGCACCAGGTCGGCGCGCAGGCCGGGCTCGATCAAACCGCGGTCGTGCAGTCCGAAATGCTCTGCGGGCAGCAGGGTTGCGGCGCGCAGGGCTTCGGCCGGGGTCAGCCCGGCCGCCACCAGCAGTTCGAGTTCGCGGTGCAGCGCGGCCCCGTGCGGCGGCTGGAACGGCACCCCCGCTTGGGCATTGGCATCGGTGCCCGCCAGCACGGGCACGCCCGCCTCGTGCAGGGCGCGGACGGTGGCGAGGCAGCCGTCGAAGGCCTCGGGCGCGCCGATCGCCGCCGCGATGCCCTCCATCATCACCAGGGTCGGGACGACGGTGAGCCCGCGGTCGGCCAGCAGCCGCACCACTGCCGGCGGGACCACGCCGTCCAGCGGTACATGCGTGACGACGTCCACGCCGATCCGCGCGGCCAGGGCGTATGCGCTGATCGCGGTGGCGTGCGCGACGACCCGCAGATCCCGGGCATGCGCGGCCGCGACCACCGCCGCGGCCGCCTCGGGTTCGGGCCCGCCCTGACCGGGCGCCTCCAGCACCAACTTCACGTAATCGGAGCCGGCCGCGGCGCGCTCGGCCACCATACGATCGGCCTGCCCCGGATCGGTGATGACGGCGTCGGCGGCCAGACCGGGCAGCTTGGCGTGCACCCCTCCCCCGCCGATCACCGGTACGCCCGCACTGCGAATATCGCTGGTACCGGGCACCTCCCGCAACCCGGCCAGCTTCTCGACCGGCCACGTGGTCATATCCAAGGCCGTCGTCACGCCGTGCGCCGCCATCTGATCGAGGCTCTCCCGGCCGTGCAGATGAATATGGCAGTCGATGAAGCCGGGCAGCAGCACCGCACCCTGCACGTCGATCCGCTCCGCGCCCTCGGCGTCACCGCCGACGACGGGCCCGTCGATCACCACGGTCGTCGGCCCGGATATGCCCGACCCATCGAAGATTCGCACGTTCATCAGGGCCTTCTTGGGCGAATCCGCCGCCGGGTACAGGGAATTCACGCAACCTCCAACTATTGGAACCACCGAGCCGTCTCGCCCCTCCACGGTATCGACGGCACGGGATTCCCGCGGGCCCTCTGGGCGATTCGGAGGCGGGGCCTACGCCGCCTGTCTCTCAACAGCACAACCCTGGGGGGACCAGGAAGATGTGCTCGAATGCCTGAGAACGACATGTACTGGAAGCCGGTGCCGGCTCCGGAGAAGTGGTTCAGAACGAAGCGGCGTCCCAACGGGCCGCCGCTTCGGCCGGTTCGGCATTGAAATGCGCTCGGATGAGGGCGACGAAATCGCGGATGTGCGGGCGGTCGTCGTCGGGGCGGACGCCGGCGTACCAGGGGCGCATATCGCCGTCCGCGCCGATGCGGACGGTGGCGATATCGCCGCGGGCCACGAAGGGAGCCGCCACCCAGGAGGGGAGGACGCCGACACCCTCACCGGCTACGACCAGTTCGATGAACAGTTCGGTGAGGATGGGGATCAGGGTCAGGCGGGCCGGATGGGTGCCGGGCGGCAGCGGGGGCGGGGTGGGGTTGGGGCGGCTGGGGTCGTAGGTGTCGTAGAGGATCAGGTTCTCGGTGGCGAAGTCGGCGGCGGTGATGTGTTGCCTTGCGGCCCAGGGGTGGTCGGGGGCGACCACGGCCAGCATCTCGTCGTCCATGAGGTGGGTGAGGTGGACGTGGTCGGCGGTGGAGTGCAGTTTGGTGACCACGGCGACGTCGATGCGCTGGGCGAGCAGGGCGTCGATGGGGTCCTCGTCGCCGATGTTCTGGACGCGAATCAGGCTGTCGGGACGATTGATTCGCAGTTCGCGCATGACGGGGGTGAGCCAGGAGAAGGTGGTCGCGCACTGGGTGGCGAGGCGGATGTGGCGATCGCCGTAGCGGGCCATCTCGCGCACCTCCTGCTCGGCGGCGGCGAGATCGGCGAGAATGCGAGATGCTCTCGGCAGCAGGCGTTTTCCCGCCATATTGGGCACCAGTCGCCGACCCACCCGGTCGAACAACGGGGTGCCCAGCCGCTCCTCCATCTTGAGCAGCCGCTGGCTGAGCGCGGGCTGGCTGACATAGAGCCGGTCCGCCGCCTGCTGCAAGGTGCCGCCGGTGGCCAGCGCGTCGAGCAGCTCCAGATCGCGGACATCCAAATCCATAAGCTCAGCTTAGCGGTTGGCGAACAATTACGTCGTGGACTTATATAGCGCCTCCGGCCGATCCTCGAAGGGCGCCGGCGATCGAGAGCCGGGCGGAAACGAAAGAGGATGAGATGACGAGCAATCCACGCACCGCGATCGTGACCGGCGGTTCCAGCGGCATCGGCTTCGCCGTCGCGGCGGCCCTGGTCGCGCGCGGCGACAATGTGGTGATCGGCGGCCGCGACCGGGCCAAGCTCGAAAAGGCCATCGCCCAGCTGGACGGCGGTGTGCGCAGCCGGTTCACGGTCGGCGATCTCGCCGACGAGGCGACCGGCCAGGCCTTGGTCGACACCGCGGTCGAGGCGTTCGGCGCGGTGGACATCCTGGTCAACAATGCGGGCACCTTCGCCTCCGCCCCGTTCACCGAGGTGACCCCCGCACAGCTGGACGGCTTCCTGCAGGGCAATCTGCGCGGTACCTACCTGATCACCCAGGCCGTCGCGCGCCGCATGATCCAGCAGGGCAGCGGCGGCGCCATCGTCAATATCACCACCGTGCTGCTGTCCCACGCCATCGCCGGCTTCCCGGCCAGCGCCGCCATGGTGTCCAAGGGCGGCGTCCGCGCCCTCACCGTTTCACTGTCCGCCGAGCTCGCCCAGCACGGCATCCGGGTGAACGAGGTCTCCCCCGGCATTGTGCGCACCCCGCTGCACCCCTCCGACGTGGACGGCCTCGGCGCCCTCGCGGTCCTGAACCGGATCGCCGAGCCCGCCGAAATCGCCTCCTCCGTCCTGCATCTCACCGACGCCGAATTCACCACCGGCGCCCAGCTCGACCACGACGGCGGCTTCGTCACCGCCCGCCGCTGACCACACCATTTCGAAGGAGTCCCCGCCATGCCCTACGTCAACGTCAAGATCACCCGCGAAGGCGCCACCCCCGAACAGAAGGCCGAGATCATCGCCCGCATGACCCAGGTCCTGGTCGACGTCCTCGACAAGGACCCCCGCCTCACCTTCGTCCTCATCGACGAGGTCGAACTCGAGGACTGGGGCGTCGCCGGACTCACCACCGCGGAGTTCCGCCGAACCGGCCAACCGCGTTGAGATAGCGCCGCGCCTCAGCCGATCACGAGCGGGGGCGTGTCGGCGCGGGGCGGCGCGGTGGGGGCGTGCGTTAATGGGCGGCATGGTCGTGCGGTTGGTCTCGGCCGGTGTGGCCGTGCTGGTTGCGGTGGCGATGGGGTTGTTCACGTATGTGATCGCCACCGGGCGCATTCCCGGCGAGATGGTCGAGTTGTCGTATCTGGTGAGCAATTACGGGTTCTATCTGATACCGCTGGGGTTGTTCGGCGCCGGGTTGTCGGCGTTGCTCGCACAGCGGCGGATGGCTCGTGGGCTGCGGGTGGTCGGTGTGGGGACGGCGGCGGTGTGCCTGATCGGGGTTGCCGCCGCGATGTTTCCGGTGGTGAGTTCGTATCGGTCGGCTGATCGGTACGAGGCGAAACTGTCGGTGCTGGACTATGTCACCGGCGGGTCGAATGCGGGACGGCCGGTCGAGTCGCTGAGCACGATCTACAACACCGTCGACGGGACGGCGCTGCTGCTGGATGCCAAGGTGCCCATGGGCGGGCCGTCGGGGGCGCGGCCCGCGGTGGTGTGGGTGCACGGGGGCGGGTGGGCGCACGGGGATCGCGGGGAGGCGCCGAAGTGGCACAAGTGGTTGAACGACAAGGGGTATGCGGTCTTCGCCATCGAATACCGGATGTCGCCGCCGCCGCGGTGGGATCAGGCGGCGGCGGATGTGAAGTGCGCTATCGGATGGGTCAAGCAGCACGCGCTGGAGTACACGATCGATCCGGAGCGGGTCATGGTCGCGGGCGGTTCGGCGGGCGGGAATCTGGCGCTCATGGCGGCCTATGCCGATCCGATCGCGCCCAGCTGCGCGGTGGCCGACGCCTCGGTGCGCGCGGTCGCCGCCTTCTACCCGGCCACCGATCTCGCCGCCGCGTGGCGAGATCCCCGGCTGCTACCGGAGATCCGCGATCTGGTCGAGGACTACACCGGCGGCACCCCCGCGCAGGTGCCCAGCCACTACGCCGCGGCATCGCCGATCAACTATGTGCGCCCGGGCCTGCCGCCCACCCTGATCATGCACGGCACCCGCGATCATGTGGTCCCCTACGAGCAGTCGGTGGCCCTGATCGATCGCCTCGACGACGCGGGCGTGCCCAACGAACTGCTGCCGGCGCCCTACGGCGAACACGCGTACGACTTCACCTGGGGCGATTGGAGCACGCAGATCTCCCGGCAGGTTTTCGCCGACTTCCTCGACCAGCGTCTCCCGGCCCGCAAGCCATAGACCCGCTCTATGCACAGCCAGGCTCGTACCCGCTACCGGGCGGCTTCGCGCGCGCGAAGACTTGCAGGTATGACATCGAAACCACAACGGCGGCCCACTCCGATCCAATGGCTCGGCTACGCCCTCGGGCGGCGCCTGCCGGATTCGATGACGGACTGGGTCCGCAATGACCTGACCGGCAGGCATTCCTATCTGCGGCACCTGGTTCGCGGGCTGGTGCCGTTCACGCCGCTGTTCGCCGCGTTCCTGTGCTTCCCGGGCGAGCTGTGGCTGCGCGGCGCGATGACATTGCTCGCCATGATCCTGGCCTGGTTCTACTGCTCGGCGCACATGCACCTGAACCGAGCCCATCGGCTCCGCCAGCACGGCCTGCCCGAGGATCTGAAGAATCCGGAGGCCCAGAAGCTGCGCGAATTCGAGGTCGCTCGCTACGTCGCCGCCCATCCGCGCTGAACGACGGCCGCGGATTCCGCGGCCGCCAGACCGGAGAAGTCGCGCAGCACAACATGATTGCGGGAGGCGAAGCTGCCGAGTGCGTGGTCGGGGTACATGCCGAGGAATTGGCGGCGGGTGCGGGTGCTCCAGCTGCGCGCCGGCTCGGTGCGCGTCTTGTAGAAGTTGGCCATGTAGCCGCCCTCGTAGATTCGCAGCAGCAGGTAGCCGCCCGGGTACTCCTTGACCGCCGCCACTTCGAGGAACTCCACGTCGATGCCGGAATCGGGGCGGCCCAGGCGATTTCGGTGAGTGTGCCCGCAGTGGTGCAGGAACACTCCGGAGGCGGACCGGTAGAGAGCGTGCAGCGCGGCCGCATTCGAGCGGTCCAGCACGAAACCCGGTCCGCCCGGATTGCTCACCGCCGCACAGGAAGTCACCGGGTGGTGGCCGAAGACCAGGGTGGGCCGCTCCGGGTCCGCCGTGAGCAGCTCGCGCAGGTGATCCAGCTGCGGGCGCACGATGGTCCCGCCCGCCCCGCGCAGCCGGGTGGTGTCGAGGCCGATGATCCGCAGTCCACCCGCCTCGTTCTCGATCAGCTGCTGCCGCGGGTGGAACACCGAGCCCCACGGATCGTCCGGATACCGCAGCGGCGCATCGTGATTGCCGCGGCACACGAAATAGTCGCGGCCGAGCACACCCCAGCGATCCAGCCGGGCGCGCACGCCCAGCGACTGGGCCGGCGACCCGCTGTCGGTGAGATCGCCCGCCAGAATCAGGTGATCGGCGTCCCGCCCGGGCTCACGCAGGTCATCCAGCAGCGCGTCGAGCATGACCTCCGGATGATCCTCGGTATCGTGCCGCAGCCCCGGCGGCCATCCGGCCACGAAGATGCCGCTGGCCTCCTCCCCGTAGTGCACGTCATTGGCCAGCGCCAGAGTGCGCAGCAGGCGGCCCGGCGGCGGTGTGAGCGTGGTGAAAACCCCGGTGATCTCCGGCGTTCCGGCCCGCCGCGTCACCCGCGTGCGCGCCGGGACGACCCGGTGCCCGGCCGAGTACGCCTCGAACCGATAGCTCCGACCCGGCTCCAGCCCGTCGATCTCCGCGTAGTGGAAGGCGGTGGGCCGCTCGTCCGCATACAGCGGCAGCGCGGGCGCGACCCCGTCGGCGGGAGTGATGCGCACCTCGGTGTCGGCGGGCGCCGGCCGCAGCCGCCCGGTCTTGTCCCGCGCCCGGGTGGTCCAGGTCAGCACCACCGACCGATCGGTCACGGTGACCACCTCGAGGTCCGAGGCCACGATCGCGCTGCGCCGCACCCGCGCGGCCTCCGATCGCGAGATCGCCGATTGATAGACGGTGAACGCGGACCGCGGGAGCGAGGCCCGCGCCGTGACGACCGCCGCCCCCGCGGTCACATTCGCCAGCCATACGGTTCGAAGACGTGCGTTCTGCATCGGAACCTCCGTCGTGCCCTCTACTCGACGGTAGGCCGGATGGTTGAACGTTCAGATTCTCGTGCATGACGGTTCGGCTTCCCGGGCTTAACTTTCGGAAAGCCGCAGGCCAAATATTCGATCGTGGATCACACAGCGGTCTCGGCGGCCCGCTCCGCGAGCACCTGCTCGAGATGCTTGTCGAGTTCGGTGAGCTTCTTGGAGATGGAGGCGATGGTCGCGGCCGAGCGATTGAGATTCTCGACGGCGTCCTCGAGGAGCTCGAGGCGCTGCGAGATCGACTTCATGCGATGCAGGATGGTGTCCACGCCGGTGGCGGTGGGCAGGTTCAGCAGGCCCAGCACGGCCTCCTGCGCCTCCAGCGCGGCATCGCGGGCGTCCTGCGCACGGTCGATCGCCCCGCGGGCAATGGGGTTGCTGAGCACGTCGTTGAGCAGATTGGTGATCACGGGTTCCTCCTCGCGAATGGTTCGGGACGATCAGCCGGCCGCGGCCAGAGTCGTGGTCGCCCAATCGGATTCCGCCTCGATGCGGCCGAGTTCGGTGACGGGCGCGTCGTTGTACTGCCACTCGCGGGCAATGCGGTGCCAATTGCCCTCGGCCCGCAGCTGTCCCAGCGCCGCCATCACCATGACCAGGGTGCGCAACGTGACCAGCTGTTCCTGCGGCACCGACTGCTTGCGGATCAGCCCGAAGCTGTCGGAGGTGGGCACAATGGTCTGCGCCATGGCGTCGTTCACCATTTCCGGTGTGATGCACAGGTTTTCGTCGGTGGTCAGCCACCCGATCACCGCGCCGACAATGCCCGCGGCCTCATCCACCGGCACGGAGTCCGGGTCGGGAATGAAGCCCGCCTCGCTCAGCGCCCGGTGCACGCCCACCGCGTCGTCCTCGGCCATGGCCCGCTGGATCCGGAGCTGATGCTCGACGGCGTCGGCCGCGACGTACTTGTAGAGACCGAAGTCCAGGAAGGCCACCCGCCCATCGTCACCGACCAGGAAGTTGCCCGGATGCGGGTCGCCGGAGAACTGCCGGTAGCGCAGCATGCCGCCGCCGAAGAAGCGGAAGAGTATCTCCGCCACGCGATTCCGCGTCTCCTGATCGGCGTCCTTGATCTCCTCGAATCCACGCCCCGCAAAGAATTCGGTGACCAGCACCCGCCGCCCCGACAGGCTGGAGACCACATCGGGCACCACGATGAACGGATGCCCGCGGTAGAGCCGGGCGGCCGCACGCTGATTCTGCGCCTCCAGCTCGTAGTCCAGCTCCTCCTCCACCCGATCCCGGATCTCGTCGGCCATGGCCTTGGTATCCAGGGCGGGCGCAATGATTTTCAGCCCGTGGGTGAGCAGCGCCATATTCTTGATATCGGCCCGCACCGCCTTGTCGATGCCCGGGTACTGCACCTTGACGCAGACCTCGCGCCCGTCGTGCAGCCGGGCCCGGTACACCTGGCCGATGGAGGCCGAGGCCAGGGGCGTGTCCTCGAAGTGCGCGAAGTGCTCCGCCAGCTTGCCGCCGAGATCCTCCTCGATCACCTTGCGCATCTTGTCGAACGATACGGTCGGCGCCGAATCACGCAGCTGGGCAAGGGCTTTCTGGAAGTCCTCGCGAATCTCCTCCGGGAAGATGCCGCCGTCCACCACCGACAGCGCCTGCCCGATCTTCATGGCGGCCCCGCGCATGGTGCCCAGCCCGTTGACCAGCGCGCGCATGGCCTCGGCCTGCCGGCGGTCCATGACCACCTTCCGCTTGTCCTCGCCGCGCCCCACCGTGGCGACCTTCGCACCGGCCTGCCGCAGGACCTGGCCGGCGGCAATGCGGCCCAGCGCGGCGGTTCGCACCGCGCGGGAGGTGGGGACCTTCTTGTCCATGGGATCTTTCGCCATGTTCGTCTCCATGCTGCTGAACGGGCGATCTGCGGTCGCCCGCATCAATGAATGAGGTCTCATTCACCAAAAAGCTAACAGCCGCCCGACACCCCTGTAAATAAGTGAACGAGACCTCACTCAGCTAATTTTCCGGGCGGTACGCTGTCTCCGACGCCGTCACCACCCGAGAAAGCGCCCATGACCGCCGAAGGATCGACCGCCCCCGACCGCCCCAAACGCGGCCGTCCCCCGCGCGCCGAACTGGCCGCCCAGCGCCGCCGCGAGCTGATCGAGACCGCCTACGCCGTGTTCATCGAGAAGGGCTACACCGCCGCGGGCGTCAACGACATCACCGATCGCCTCGGCGTCGCCACCGGCACCTTCTACCGCTACTTCGACTCCAAGCGCGACATGCTCGACCACGTCATCGATTTCGGCATCGAGAAGATGTTCGACGTGGCCCGGGAAGCCTGGGGCGACGGCCCGCCGGAGGACTTCGAGGGCTTCCTCACCCATGTCCGCGCCGTCGGCGAGGCCGTGCTGCGCGCCGTCGACGAGGAACCCGGCATGGTCCGCATGCTCATGTTCGAGGGCACCGCCGTCGACGCCGAACTCACCGCCCGCCTGCTGGCCGTGAACGAGGCCCTCGCCGCCGGCACCGCCGCCGCCCTCGAACTCGGCATCTCCCAGGGCTATCTGCGCGACGACATCGACACCCACACCCTCGGCCGCGCCATCTACATGATGCTGACCCCCAGCATGGTCGACATGCTGTCCGGCCCCTTGGGACCCGAAGCCCGCGCCCACAATCTCGACGCCATTCTCGACCTGCTCCTCAACGGCCTGCGCAAGCGCTGAAGACGGCCCGCCCCGCGCTGATCCGGCGCTGTACCGGACCGACAGGTCCGCATGCTCGTAGGCTTGGGCGGTATGAACCTCGAAGAGGTTGCGGCCGAGCTGTACGGGGTGCCGCCCGGGGAGTTCGTGACGGTGCGCACCGAGCGGGCGCAGCAGGCGCGGGAGGACGGGGACAAGGCGCTGGCGACCGCCATCGGCAAGCTGCGGCGGCCGACCGTGGCGGCGTGGGCGGTGAATCTGCTGGCCCGGGCAGCGGGCGAGGATGTGGGCGCACTGCTGGAGATCGGCGATGCCTTGCGGGAGGCGCAGCGACGGCTCTCCGGCGAGCAGTTGCGAACGCTCACCACACAGCGCCAGCAGGTGGTCAACGCGCTCACCCGGAAGGCCGGCGAGCTGGCCGCGGCGCACGGGCAGCGGCTGAGCGAATCGGTCTTGCGCGATGTCGGCAGCACACTGCAAGCGGCGCTGGCGGATCCGGAGGTCGCCGAGCAGGTCCGGGCGGGGACGCTGACCGCGGCCGCCAGTTATGAGGGCTTCGGCCCGGCCGCTCTCCTCGCCGTCGCCGGCGGCGGGGCCGGCCGATCCGGCGGCGCCAGGACATCGAATGCCGCTGACCAGCAGAATCGACAGTCCACCGCGGATGTGCGCAAGGCCGACACAACCGCGAGCAAGGGCAAGTCCCCGGATGCGGGGGCCGCGGCGCGCCGCGAACTCGAGGAATTGATCGCCGAGGTCGAATCCGCGCGCGCGGAGCAGGCTTCCGCCGCGGCCGAGCACGACCGCGCGGCCGCCGACCTGGCCGAACTCGACTCCCGCATCGCGGGCCTGCGCGACGAGCTGGCCCGGGCCGAGGATCGGCGCCGCTTCAGCGTGGCCGCCGAACGCGGGGCGCGCGAGGTCCTGCGCCGGGCCGACCAGCATCTGGAAGGACTCGCACGCCGCGCGCGGAAGGTCCGGGAACGGCTGCCCGCCGACTGACCGGCGGGCGCGCTACGACCCGATCATGAGCGGGCGCGGCGGGTGCAGTTCGACGAGTGCGACCAGGTCACCGTAGGGGACCGAGCCATTGGCGAGGCGATGGACCATGCGCGCCAGGGCGGTTCGCGCACCGTACTTGATGCGCATGCCCTCGTGGATCCGCTCGGCCAGATAGTGGTCGCCGATTATGCGGGCGGTGCCGTAATGCTGGCGCGAACCCAGCGCCGGGCGGCCGCGCCAATCGCCGGCCTGGATCACCACCCGGCCGTCGTAGGCCAGTTGCTCGGCCTCCGCGCCGTGCGAGGAGAGCAGGAAGGCCAGCCGGCCGTGGTCGGCGGGCAGCACCAGGTGCGGGGTGGTGGCGACACTGCCGGGGGCGATGGGCCGGGTCACCAGGACGGACTTCGAATCCCACCAGAGCGAGCCGGGATGCCAGGTGTCGGGGGTGGTGGCGGGTGGACGCGGGTGGAAGGTCGCTGCGGGTACCGTACGCGTTGCCATAATCAGTCGAACTCCAAAATTGTTGTTTTCCAATGCCTTTCGAACACGGGTCACGTGGACGTGGGTGGCTTGCGCAGCGGCTCGGCCCGGCTTCCATGACGGGGAGCGCCGTAATTGTCCCGATCTCGAGGTTAGCGGTGTCCGGGACGGCGTGCCACGACCCCCTGCCCGGAATCAGGGGTTGCCAGATCGATAACTGGGAGTACGCTCATTACTGAGCCTAATCATTTACCAGCCGTGGGGCCGGAGGTGCCGGATGACCGTACCGCCCACGTCGGCGCAGGTCGGCCGACGCTTGCGGAATATGCACGATAAGCAGTCGCGCATCTTCGAGGCCGCAGCCACGCTGTTTGCTGAATACGGCTTCGAGAACGTTACGACACAACAGATCTCGGACCGCGCGGATATCGCGGCGGGCACGCTGTTCCGGTACGCGGCGACCAAGGGCGAGCTGCTGCTCATGGTGTACAACGAGGATTTCCGGGCAGCCCTGGAACGCGGCGAACGCGAGGCGCGGGCGCAGCGGGACCCGGTGAAAGCCATTCTCGCCATGACCGCGCCGATTGCCGAGGCCGCCAACCGCCATCCCGCGAATACTGTTGTGTACCAACGCGAATTACTGTTCGGATCTCCCACCGACAAATACCGCTCGGAAGGGCTCGCCCTGGTCGCCCGATTGGAGTCCATGATCGCCGAACGGCTGGCCCAGGACGCCCGCGCCCGCCGCCTCGATGCACCCCGGCTCGACGGTCAGGCCAGGCTGGCCGGGCGCACCGTCTTCGCGGTCCTGCAATTGGCCGTTGTCCAACCTGCGACAGGCGCACATCCCGGCCACAATGCCCTCGCCGATCTGCGCGCCCAGATCGCCCAGATCGTCGCCGGCTTCTTCGCTTCGCTCGAGAACAGGAGAAAAGCATGACCATTCGCAAGGTGACCGTCCTCGGTACCGGAGTCCTGGGTTCGCAGATCGCATTCCAGACCGCGTTCAGCGGATTCGATGTCACCGCCTACGACATCACCGAGGAGGCCCTGCACGCCGGACGAGAGCGCTTCGAGAAACTCGCGGCCGTCTACCGGACCCAGGTGAAGGGCGGCGGGAACGGCAAGGCCGAGCAGGCCGCCGCCGCCATCACCCTGACCGCCGATCTCGCGGACGCGGTGCGGGAGGCCGACCTGGTGATCGAGGCGGTGCCGGAGGTGCTCGCGATCAAGCAGCAGACCTACGAGAAGCTCGCCGAACTCGCGCCGCAGAAGGCCATTTTCGCCACCAATTCCTCGACGCTGCTGCCCAGCGCCATGAAGGATTTCACCGGCCGCCCGGATCGATTCCTGGCCCTGCACTTCGCCAATCAGATCTGGCATTTCAATACCGCCGAGGTGATGGGCACCACCGCAACCGATCCCGAGGTCTTCCACGAGGTCGTGGACTTCGCCTCGGCCATCGGCATGGTGCCGATCCAGATCCACAAGGAGAAGGCGGGATACGTCCTCAATTCGCTGCTGGTGCCGCTGCTGAACTCCGCCATGGCCCTGGCCGCCGGCGGCTACGCCGATCCGGAGGCGATCGACCAGACCTGGCAGATCGGCACGGGCGCACCCGCCGGGCCGTTCCACATACTCGATGTGATCGGCCTCACCACGCCCTACAACATTCTCGCCAACAGCGGCGACGAGAACTCCGAGCAGCTCGCGAAGTGGTTGAAGGAC
Source organism: Nocardia sp. IFM 10818 (assembly GCF_054655275.1). Lineage (NCBI taxonomy): Bacteria > Bacillati > Actinomycetota > Actinomycetes > Mycobacteriales > Nocardiaceae > Nocardia > Nocardia sp. IFM 10818. The sequence continues at coordinate 1,710,706 of NZ_BAAHJH010000001.1, read as the reverse complement.
AACTACATCGACAAGGGCAAGCTCGGCATGGCCACCGGGGAGGGCTTCTACAGATACAGCTAGAACAGCGCGGCGGTACTTCGAACCACTTGCAGGAGAGGAGTCACATGTTCTACAGCAGCGGCAATTACGAGGCGTTCGCCCGGCCCCGCAAACCGGCGGGGGTCGAGAACAAGACGGCGTGGTTCGTGGGCGCGGGACTCGCGTCCATGTCCGGCGCGGCCTTCCTGATCCGGGACGGGCAGATGTCCGGTGACAGGATCACCATCCTGGAGGAGCTGAAGCTGCCCGGCGGCGCGCTCGACGGCATCAAGGAACCGAAGAAGGGCTTCGTGATTCGCGGCGGGCGCGAGATGGAGAACCACTTCGAGTGTCTGTGGGACCTGTACCGCTCCATTCCGTCCATCGAAATCGACGGGGCCAGCGTCCTGGACGAATTCTATTGGCTCAACAAGGACGACCCGAACTACTCGCTGCAGCGCGCCACCGTGAAACGCGGTCAGGACGCGCACACCGACGGCCTGTTCACGCTGAACGACAAGGCGCAGAAGGAGATCACCAAGATCTTCCTCGCCACCCGCGAGGAGATGGAGAACAAGCGCATCGACGAGGTCTTCTCGAAGGACTTCCTGGACAGCAACTTCTGGATGTACTGGCGCACCATGTTCGCCTTCGAGGAGTGGCACAGCGCGCTGGAGATGAAGCTGTACCTGCACCGGTTCGTGCACCACATCGGCGGGCTGCCGGACTTCTCGGCGCTGAAGTTCACCAAGTACAACCAGTACGAGTCGCTGGTGCTGCCGCTCTACCGCTGGCTGCTCGATCAGGGCGTCACCTTCAAGTTCGACACCACGGTCACCGACGTGGACTTCGATCTGAGCGCGAAACGCAAGCAGGCCACCCGGATTCACTGGGTCAGCGAGGGCGTGCCGGGCGGGGTCGATCTCGGCCCGGACGATCTGGTGCTGATGACCATCGGCTCGCTCACCGAGAACTCCGACGAGGGCGATCAGCACACCCCGGCGAAGCTGAACGAGGGCCCGGCCCCGGCCTGGGATCTGTGGCGCCGGATCGCTGCCAAGGACAAGGCCTTCGGCCATCCGGACGTCTTCGCCGGGGACATCTCCCGCACCAAGTGGGAGTCGGCCACCGTCACCACGCTCGATCAGCGCATCCCCGAATACATTCAGAAGATCTGCAAGCGAGATCCCTTCAGCGGCAAGGTCGTCACCGGCGGCATCGTCACCGTCCAGGACTCCAGCTGGCTGCTGAGCTGGACGGTCAACCGCCAGCCGCACTTCAAACAGCAGCCCAAGGACCAGATCGTGGTCTGGGTCTACTCGCTGTTCGTGGACCGGCCCGGCGACTATGTGAAGAAGCCCATGCAGGACTGCACCGGCGCGGAGATCACCCAGGAATGGCTGTACCACATGGGCGTTCCCGAGGCCGATATCCCGGAGCTGGCCGCCGACGCCGCCAAGTGCGTGCCCTGCATGATGCCCTACGTCACGGCCTTCTTCATGCCCCGCAAGGCCGGTGACCGCCCCGACGTGGTCCCGGAGGGCTCGGTCAACTTCGCCTTCATCGGCCAGTTCGCCGAAACCACCCGCGACTGCATCTTCACCACCGAGTACTCGGTCCGCACCGGCATGGAAGCCGCCTATCGGCTGCTCGACATCGAACGCGGCGTCCCCGAGGTCTTCAACTCCACCTATGACGTCCGCACCCTGCTCACCGCGGTCACCCGTCTGCGCGACGGCGACCCCATCGATATCCCCGGCCCGGAGTTCCTGCGCCGCAAGCTGATCAGCAAGTTGGATCAGACCGAGATCGGTGAGCTCATGACGGAGTACGGCCTCATCGCCGACAAGAAATAGGCCCCCGCACGACACATGAGAAGGGCCCGCATCCATGGGATGCGGGCCCTTCCCTACAGGCGGCGCTCGATTCGCACATTCAGCGCTCGATCAGCGTGCGCCGGATGCCCTCGGTGGCGGCGACCAGGGCGGGCACCAGGGTCAGGTGGGTGACCGACAGGGCGATGGTGGAGGCGGTGTCGAAATCGGCGGCCACGGTCATGGCGATGGTGCCGACCGCGAGCACCGAGCCGATCACGGCCGCCAGGCGCAGCACGCCCACCCACTTGTAGGACAGCAGCGCGGCCGCGGTGAGCCCGATCAGCAGCGGCACCGCGGTCATCATGATGATGCCGCCCGGCGCCACATCCTGGACCTGGCTGCCATTGCTCACCTCGAAGGATCCGCCCGCGAGTTCCCCGATCAGCCAGACGATCACATTGGCCAGCACGGCGGCGGCCACCGCGCCGAGCACGGCGACCGGACGGCTCAGCGCCGGAATGCGAAGGGCGGGACGGGCATTGGCGGTGGTGGTTGCCACGGTGGTCATGATGATCTCCTGTGTCGAAGCTGTGAAGTTCGTGTGAGACCATCCTGAAACCTGAACAATTGTTTAGGTCAACCCGACTGCGGGCCACGTGTCACGGATCACATGGACAATCGCGCGCCACTGTGGACCCACCGCCGGCCCACCGCGCGCGGGGAATCAGTGTTCGCAGCCGCGCCAGACCGCGGCGACCTCGCGCAGTCGGGCGGCCACCCGATCGACGTGCGGCCGGGCCGGGCCGCCGACGCGGCGGGCCAGGAACACGGTATTGATGGGTGCGTCCTCCGGGTCGAGCAGGGTGACCACGGCGCCGGCAGCCAGTTCGCGGGAGCACAGATAGCGCGGGAGCACCGAGACCCCGGCGCCGGCGGCCACGGCGGCGAGGACGGCGCGCAGATCCGGTATGACAAGGGCGGGTTCGGCTTCCAGGCGGGTCTCGAAGACGTGTCGCCAGTAGCGGCGCAGAATGGGCAGATCGGGGGCGTAGCTGATGAGCGGGACGCCGGTGAAGTCGTTGGCGCGCAAGCGATTCACCTCCACGCGAGCGGCGAGTTCGGGTGCGGCCACCAGCACGAACTCCTCGTCCGCCAACGGTTCGGCCAGGACGGTGCGACCGCGCGGGCGAATGGCGGAGATGACCAGGTCGAGTTTGCCCACGCGGAGGTCGGCCAGCAGATCATCGGCCAGGCCCGTGACGACGGCGAGGCGGATGCCGTGTTCGATCTGCGGGGCCAGGGTGGGGAGGACCAGGGCGGCGAGGAGTTCGGCGGGACCGCCGAGCAGCACCGGGGGTTCGGCGGCGGCATTCGCGGGGGCCGCGCCCATCACGGTGGCGAGCGCATCGAGGGGGTCGGCGACCCGGGCGGCGAGGGCGTGCGCCGCGGCGGTGGGGGCCACGCCGCGCGGCAGGCGTTCGAACAGCGGGCCGCCCAGGTGGCGTTCGAGGGCCTGGAGCTGGGTGGTGACGGTGGGCTGGGACAGGCCCACGGCGCTCGCGCCCGCGGTGAGGGATCCGGCCCGGTAGATGGCCAGGAAGGTGCGGAGCTGCGACAAATCCGCCGAGCCATCGATCTGCCTATATCCCATATAGGGAAGTCTATTGGTAATCCGATCCGATGCTCCCTACCGTGGGCTAAACGACGAACTGACATTCCGCATCCGGAGTGTCAGGCCGTCGGGACCGGACTTCCCACTCGAGGAGAATCGCATGTCGCGCATCCTGTTCGTCATGACCGGCGTCGACTACTGGACGCTGGCCGACGGTTCCAAGCATCCGACCGGCTACTGGGCCGAGGAGTTCGCCGCGCCCTACGAGGCGTTCACCGCCGCGGGGCACGAGATCGTGGTGGCGACGCCGGGCGGCGTCGTGCCCGCGGTCGACCGCGGCAGCCTGGCGCCGGAGGCCAACGGCGGCCCCGAGGGCGCGGAGAAGATTGCCGAAACCCTGCGCAAGGCAAGCGCATTGACCAGCCCGGTGCGGCTCGAAGAGGTGGATCTCGCCGAGTTCGACGCGGTCTACTACCCGGGCGGGCACGGTCCGATGGAAGACCTGGCGGTGAACGCCGACTCCGGCAGGCTGCTGGCGGCCGCGCTGGCCTCGGGCAAGCCGCTCGGCGTCGTCTGCCATGCACCGGCAGCCCTGCTGGCCACCGCCGATGCCGGGGGCGACTCCCCCTTCGCGGGCTACCGGGTGACCGGCTTCACCAATGCCGAGGAGACCATCGCGGGTTTCGCGGACAAGGCCAAGTGGCTGCTGCAGGACCGCCTCGTCGCCCTGGGGACCGACTTCCGCGCGGGTGAGCCGTGGGCGCCGCACATCGAGGTGGACCGCAACCTGTACACCGGCCAGAATCCGGCCTCCTCCGCCCCGCTGGCCGCGGAGCTGCTGAAGGCGCTCTGAGCGCGATGGCCGACCGGACCGCCGAGGTGCTCGACGCCACCCTGCGCTGTCTGCTGCGCTACGGGGCGCGGCGCACCACCATGGACGATATCGCCGCGGAGACAGGCGTTTCCAGGTCGGCCGTCTATCAGTACGTCCGCAACAAGGACGATGCCGTGCGGCAGGTCGCCGCACGGCTGCACGACGGGGCGCTGCGGCGCGCCCGCGCGGCGGCGGCCGCGGACGTCCCGCTGCCGGAGCGCGTCTTCGCCATCCTGTCCGCGAAGCTCGAGCTGGCCTCCGGCCCGTTCGCCGAATCACCGCACGCCGCGGAGCTGCTCGACGAACAGGCCCGGCTCTGCGGCGATATCTGCCGCCGCTTCACCGATGACCTGCGCGCGCTGCTCACCGGCGCGCTGACCGCGGCGGATCGGCCCGATGCCGAGGACACCGCCGCAATCCTGCTGGCCGCCGCCTGCGGCCTGCTCGGCGCGGGCCGCGCCGATCTGCTGCGCCGCACCTCGGACGCCCTGCTCGCGGGGCTCCACCCGAAAGCCCTCGAAGGAGCATCGATATGACAATGTGGGCGGCGATCACCTCGATGCCGCCCTGCCTGCCATGAACCGGTTCGGCCGGGTCGCCCTGTGCGGCGCCAGCTCCGTCTACAACGATGTCGAGCTCCCGGCCGGGCCCCGCCGGCTGCCGCTGGCAATCGGCAAGCGAATCACCCTGCGCGGGCGCCGATACCGGCAAGATGCTGGTCCGGCTCGCGAACGACTGACAGGTCTCCAGTTGCGATGGAGTGAACTTCGGGCGACTTCACTGCCCGCGTGGGCGGTTCATCGGTGATGATCTGTGCACAGTCACCGAAAGGCGATTCATCATGCGCGACGGCATGTTCACCCGCTATGTCGCCCTGGGCGACAGTCAAACCGAAGGCGTGGGCGACGGCGACGATCTGACCGGCCTGCGCGGCTGGGCCGACCGGCTGGCCGAGCGGCTGGCGGTGGTCAATCCGGAGCTGCGCTATGCCAATCTGGCGGTGCGCGGCAAGCTGGCCGGGCAGATCCGGGCCCAGCAGCTGGACGCGGCGCTGGCGCTGCGGCCGGATCTGGTCACCGTCATGGCCGGCATGAACGATCTGCTGCGGCCCGGCTTCGACGCCGACGAGGTCGCCGAGCACCTGCACGCCATGTTCGCCGCCCTCACCGCGCGGGGCGCGACCGTGGTGACGCTGACCTTTCCCGATGTCGGGCGGATCATTCCGCTCACCCGGCCGATTCGCGGCCGGGTGCACGCCATGAACGCGCGGATGCGGGCGGCCGCCGACCGCTACGGCGTGATCGTCGCCGAGACCGGGCATCACCCGGTGGTCGCCGACCGGCGGCTGTGGAGCGCGGATCGGCTGCACGCCAGCCCGCTCGGGCATCAGCTCATCGCCGATGCCGTCGCGCACGCGCTGCGGCTGCCGGGCAGCTCCGACGCCTGGACGCTGCCGCTGACCCCGCCGCTGCCCGAGCACGATCTGCTCGGCGCCCTCGCGGAGGAATTGCGGTGGGTGGCAACCGCCTTGGTGCCGTGGGCCATTCATCGCCTGCAGGGCCGCTCCTCCGGCGACGCCCGGGTCCCCAAACGTCCCGATCTGCTGCCGCTGCTGCACTCGGATTCGCCCATCTCCCACTGATTCGCAGGGGTTCCTCCGGCGGTCACCGACTGTTCACCCAACCTCCCTGCTGCCCTGTTTAGGCTGCGGGCATCGAGGGGAAGGTGGCGCCACATTGCCCGTCCGGCGCACGAAAGTGCTTGTCGCGGTATTGCTCACACTTGCGGCCGTGATCGCGGGCTGCAGCGGCGACGACAAGAAGGACCCGAGCCGGGTCACCGCATACGATCCGAGCGCGGACGTGCTGAACTTCGTGGCGGGCTCCGAGCACGAGGCGGTGTTCGAGCAGATCGTCGGACCGTGGTGCCGGGAGCGGAAACTGACCTGCACCATGTCCAAGCTGGGCTCGGTGGATCAGGCGCGGGTGCTGCAATCCGGGGATGCGCCCTATGACGCATTCTGGTTCGCCAGCAGCGTCTTCCAGCAGCTCGGCGATACCGGCAACCGGCTGCGGGAGGTGCGGCCGATGTTCGCCACCCCGCTGGTCTACGCCGGGCGCGGATCCGAGCTGGACAAGCTCGGCTTCTCCGGCCGCGAGGTCGGCATCGAGGAAATCCTCGCCGCCGTCGAGGCGAAGAAGACCACCGCGTGGATGACCAACCCGACCCAATCCAATTCCGGCGCCACGGTTCTGCTGGGCTACCTGAACTACTTCGCGGGCAACGGCCCCGGCGTGCCGCTCACCCGCGAGCAGCTCGACTCCGAACCGGTGCGCACCGGAATCACCCGCTTCGCCCGCGCTTTCGCCCGCACGCCGCCCTCGACCGGCCTGCTCATGGACGAATGCCTGGCCTCCGCCGAGTGCAAGACGCTGTTCACCTACGAGGATCTGGTGATCGAGCGCAACAAGGAGCTGGCAGCCGCGGGCCAGGAGCCGCTGAAGGTGGTGTATCCCAAAGGCGTGCTGGCCATTTCGGACGCACCGCTGGGCTTCTTCCCGCACGGCGACAACCCGGACAAGCTGCGCAACTTCCAGCAGCTGCAGGACTTCCTGCTCGCCGCCGACACCCAGCAGCGGCTGACGGAACTGGGCCGGCGGCCCATCACCAGCATCGGCCTGTCGCTGCCCCACGCACCGCGCGCGGTCTTCAACGCCGACTGGGGCATTCAAGCCACGCTGCCCGGCCAGCCCATCACCTTCCCCGCCACGGCGGTCATCGACGCCGCCCTGGACAAGTACCAGACCGAGTACCGCACCCCCACCGATCTGGTCTACTGCATCGACGCCTCCGGCAGCATGGCCGACAATGGCGGCTGGGACGGCGTGCAACGCGCCGCCGACCTGCTCTTCGATCCGGTCGAAGCCAAGAAGTACTTCCTGCGGACCGGCCCGCGCGACCGCACCTCCATCCAGCTGTTCGAGGCCGTCACGACCGGCACGCCCTGGCTGAACGGCGACTCCGAGCAGATCCTGCAGACCCTGCGCGCCACCATCCGCGACCGTTCCCCGCACGGCGAGACCGGCATCTACCGATGCCTGGACGCCGCCGCCCGCCAGTTCAACGGCTCCGCGGACGTGGATCGCAAGCGCCTGGTCATCCTCATGACCGATGGCATGGACACCGAGGGCGGCAGCGCGAATGCCATTGCCAGTGCCGGTGTTCCGGTCGTGGCCATCGGCTTCGGCGACGGCGTCAACGCCGATGCGCTGAAACAGATCGCCGAGCGCACCGGCGGCTCGTACTTCACCTCCGACGATATGGTCGCGGCCCTGCGCCAGGCCACCGGGTACCGGTAGGAGCCCGCTTGCCGAGCAATTCCGTCCTGATCGCGGCGCTGGTCGTCCTCGTCGCCTCGTTCCTGGGGCTCTACGCCGTGCTGGGCTCCGCCTTGGGCGCGGCGCTCGTCGCGGCGGGCGCGGCCGTGATCGTTTCCCTTGCCGGGCAGTCGATATCGTCGGCCCGGGCGCGGCGGCAGCTGCGGCAGCGGGTGCAGAAGTCGAATGCGCGGGTGGCCCGACTCGCGGGCCAGGTCACCGATGTGCACACCCGCGCCTCGCTGTTGCGGGCCTGCGATACCGTCCCCGTGCTGCTGGCCCGCACCGAAACGGTGGATCCGGCAAGCCTTTCCACGACCTATCGTGCGCTGGACGACTACCTCGGCAGCGTCGAAGCGGTGCTGGAGCGGTATCTGGAGATCCAGAATCGCCCCGGCCGCTATCACGACGCGGCGGCGCTGCTCGCGCACGGCCGCCAGGTGCTCACCGGGTTCGAGGCGTTCGCCGAGCACAGCGCCGAGCAGCTGCGCGGCGCGAACGTGGAGTCGTTCTTCACCGCGCTGGCGCATCTGGAATTGCTCTCTCCCCCACCGCTGCCCCGGATCGAGGACCGATGAACAGATCCCGCCTGCCCCTGCTGATCGCGATCGTGCTGGCCGTGGCCGCGATCGCCGTCGGCGTCGTGGTGATCCGGGACGCCAATGAGCCCCCGGTCGCCATTACCAAGCTGACCTGTCTGGGCGGTTCCGAAAAGTCCTCGCTCATGGCCGATCCCGAGGTGCAGCGCATCCTGCGCGAGGACTACCGGCTGGAGGTGCGCTTCGACAAGCGCGGCTCCTACGATCTGGTGCAGATCCCCACCGATCAATTGCGCGGTCAGCAGATCGGCTGCCTGTGGCCGTCGTCGGCGAGCGCCCGCAGCGTGTTCGAGCAGACGCACGATACCGGCGACTTCCCGGACTATCGCGCCGAATCGGTGCTGGAATCCCCCGAGGTCATCTACGCTGGTCCCGCCGCCACCGACGCCCTGCTGCGCGCGGGCATCATCGCCCAGCGCGACAACTCGTACTACATCGTGGAGCTCGAGCGGCTGCTGCTGGAGTATGTGCTGCCCAAACAGAAGTGGGAGGCCCTCGGCGCGCAGAACCTGGCCGGTCCGATCCGCATCACCAGCACCGATCCGCAAACCTCGAACTCCGGTTTCACCCTGGCCCAGCTGGAACTCACCATCATCGCCTCCGGCGATATCTTCTCCCCGCCCACCCTCGCCGAGGCCAAGGCCGGGCTGCCCACCGTGCGCGGCCTCTACGACGCGCAGGGCCTGCAATCGGAGAGCTCCGACGGCGGGTTCCGGGAATGGCTGATCCAGGGCGCCAGCTCGCTCTACGCGGGCTACGAAAACCAAGTGCTGCAACAGCTCTCCGCCTACCGCGACAACAAATCGGCCACCGACGCACTGCTGGCGGGCACCCGCATGCTGTATCCGGACCCCACCATCTTCAACAGCAATCCGATCCTGGCTCTCACCGCCGAGGCGCAGCGCCTCATCACGGCCCTGCAGGATCCGAAGGTCCAGGAGATCGCCTGGAAGCGTTACGGTTTCCGCTCCGCCACCCAGCTGGGCGCCGCCGGTACCGCCGACTTCCCGCAGATCCCGCTGGCCCTGCGGCCCCGCACCACCGCCCCGCCCAAGGCGGATGTCACGCTGCTGCTGCTCGCCTGCCTGCGCGACAACCTCTGCTGATCCGTTCCGCGCGTCTGCGGAGCGTCCGGGCCCCGGCCACGGCATGATGTCGGCGATCGAAGCCGTACGTGACCAATGGAGAGGGGCTCGTTGCCAGTGAAAACCGTGTCGAAGCGCTACTTCCGCCGCGTCACCCTGACCGCCGCCGCGCTGGGACTGGCCGGTGCGCTCGTCGCGCCCGGTGCGTCCGCGACGGAACCCGCGCAGCGCATCGTGCTGGACTTCGCCAAGGGCAAGTGCGGCAAGACCACACTGCTGGCCAGGTCGGGAGTGCCGACCACGCTGGAGATCAATACCTCGGACAACTTCACCGACGGTGCGGTCATCGAGCTGCCCGGCACGTCGGTGGCGCTGCCGGACACCTACCGGCCGGTGACCACGACCGTGGATCTCGGGGTGCCCGGGCCGGGCGTCCTGAACTTCAAGGTGTCGTCACCGGAATGGCCGGGCAGCGCCGGAACCGGATGCACCGGGCGGATCGTGCTCAGCCCGGTGACGCCGGATTCGGTGCCGCAGCTGCCCGCGATGCCCCAGGTGCAGGTGCCGCAGCTGCCGATCGGCTGAGCGCGCGGCCCGGTCGACAGCAACACTCTGTGGTTCCGGCGTGCACAGGCACGCCGGAACGACGGGACAAGACGATGACAGGGCCTCCTTGGCCTACTTGCCGTGGGCGCGCAGCTGGTACAGACCCTCGGTCTCCGCCACCACCACGCCATTGGCGTCGGTGACGACGGCCTTCAGGGTGAAGTCGGACTTGCCCTGCTCCTCCGCCTCGGCGGCGATGCGGGCGATCTCCTCCGGCGCGAGCGTGGCCTCGGCCTTCACATCGGTGGCGGCCGGCTTGCGGAAGTAGATGTGCAAGTCCTTGACCAGTGGGAAGAACTTGGCGGTATCGAAGCTGGCAATGGCCAGCGCGCCGCCGAGCACCTCGGCGACGGTGAACAGCACGCCCGCGTACATCACGCCGAAGTGATTGCCATTGCCCGCGGCCGGCACCGTGGTGGCCGCATAGCCGGGGCGCACCTCGGTCGCCTTGACACCCATGTTGTGCACGACGGGGATGGTGGCCTCCATCGCGCCGTTGATGATCTCGTGCAGCGGCGGGGCGGCTTCAGTCGTCATGCGGACCTCCATGTCTGTCATTCGGCGCCGCTCACGTATTGGCGCAGCGCCAGTAGAGAGAATCATCGCCGGAACCCGGCGCCCGACGCAAGTGCAGGCAGGCTACCGCAGTTCCCGCCGCGGGTGAAGCCGACCACAGTCCAGTGAATACCGTGCGGTACGTGCCTAGGATGCAACTTGTGTCTAAGACGTATTCAGCCGCCGAGCGCGCCTACCGCGAGGTCAAGGAACGCATCCTGAGCGGGGCCCTGCCCGGGGGCGAACTGATCAGCGAGGGCGAGATCGCCGAGGCGCTGGGCACCTCGCGGACCCCGGTGCGGGAGGCCTTCCTACGGCTGGAGACCGAGGGCTGGATGAAGCTCTACCCCAAGCGCGGCGCGCTGGTGGTGCCGGTGCCCTCGCACGAGGCCGAGCACGTGACCCAGGCGCGGTACACGGTGGAGACCGGCGCGGTGCGCGTGCTGGCGCAGACCGATCGGACAGCCGTCATGAAGGCGCTGCGGGCCTCGCTCGACAAGCAGCGCACCCTGGCCGCGGCCGGCGACCTCGACGAGTTCGCGGTGGTGGACGCCGATTTCCACCGCGAGTTCGTGGTGGCCGCGGGCAATCCGCTACTGGCCGGGTTCTACGACTCGCTGCGGGAACGGCAGCGGCGCATGAACAGCGTCGCGCTGCGGCACGGCGCCATCGACACCGCGCGCATCATCGACCAGCACACCCGCCTGGCGGATCTCATCGAGGCCGGGGACACCGCCGGCTTCGCGGCCGCCCTGGCCGAGCACCTCACGCATGTGCACGGTGTGGAATTGAGAGGACTGTAATGGCCGCCCCGGCCGTCGCCGGCAGCCCGGCGACCGGAACCCGCACCCGCACCCGCACCCGCGCCTGGCCGGCCGTCTCCGCGGCCATCTTCGCGATCGCCTGGGGCGGAAACGAATTCACTCCGCTGCTGGTGATGTACAAGCGCGACGGGTTGCCGCTGGCCACCGTGGATCTGCTGCTGTTCGAGTACGTGCTCGGCATCATTCCGGCGCTGCTGATCGGCGGTCCGCTGTCGGACCGCTACGGCCGCCGCCCGCTCATGCGCCCGGCTCCCTTGATCGCGGCCGCCGGATCGCTGCTGCTGGCCTTCGGATCATCCTCCGTGCCAATGCTTTCCGCGGGCCGCGTGCTCAGCGGCGTGGCGCTGGGCCTCGCCATGGCGGTGGGCAGCAGCTGGCTCAAGGAGCTGTCCTCACCGCCGTTCGCGCCCGAAACCGCTTCCGGCACCGGGGCTCGCCGCTCCGCCATGAGCCTGACCGCCGGGTTCGGCATCGGCGCGGGCGTCGCCGGTGTGCTGGCGCAGTGGGGCCCGTGGCCGGGCACACTGCCCTACCTGATCAATGTCACGCTGTGCCTGGCCACCGCGATGTGGCTGCTGCGCACGCCGGAAACCGCCGTCCCCCAACCGCGCCCGGGCCGCCTCGTGGACGATCTGAAGATTCCGGCCATCGCGCACCGCCGCTTCCGGCTTATCGTGCTGCCCGTCGCGCTGTGGCTGTTCGCCTGTTCGGCAACGGCTTACGCCATCATGCCGACCCTCATGATGCCCAAGGTGCACGGCGCTCCCATCGCCTTCTCGGCCTTGATCACCGTCGTCACCCTCGGCTGCGGTTTCGGCATCCAATCCGCCGCCCGCCGCTTGGACCGCCCGGGCACCATCCGCCTCCCGGTCCTGACGCTGGCGCTGGTGCTGGCCGGAATGGCCTTGGCCGCAGCGGCTTCCGCCACCCTGTCGCTCTGGCTGGCCTTCGCCACCGCCATGGTGCTGGGCGCGGGTTACGGCATCGGCCTGGTCGCGGGGCTGGTGGAAATCGAGCGCATGGCCCGCCCCGACGACCTCGCGGGCCTGACCGCCGTCTTCTACTCGGTGAGCTACCTCGGCTTCGCCGTGCCCGCCATCATGGCGGTGCTGCACGAGGATGCCGGTCTCGGCTATCCGGCGATGTTCCTGGCGCTCGCGGCCGCGGTGGTCGGGTGCCTCGCGCTGGTCGCCCGCGGCCGCAACGCCTGACCCGGCCGCGGTTCGGTCACACCGTCTGCTCGCCGGGCGGGCGGCCGGCGGACAGGTGGGTCTCGAAGAAGGCGAAGATGCGCGACCAGGCATCCGCGGTCGCCTCCTCGCTGTAGCCGAGACCGGTGACGCGCAGCAGTGGCTCGACCGGCAACTGATTGGCGAAAGAGTGCGTGACCCCCGGATAGGTCTTCACGTCGTGGTCGATGCCGTACTCCGTCAGCACGCGCTCGAGCCTGCGCCCGCGGCCCGGGTTGAGCGGATCGAGGGCCCCGTAGCTGGCCACGATCGGGCAGGAGCCGCGCAGGAACTCCTCGTAGTTGCCGCGGCCCGAGGGGTAGAAGGGTGCGGCGGCGTCGAAACCCTTGGGAGCCACCAGCAGTGCGAAGCCGCCGCCCAGGCAGTATCCGGCGACGGCGACGCCGCCGGTGCACCGCCCGTCGGCGATCAGGTGCTCGCGGGCGGCGAGGATGTCCCGGGTGGTCTGCCCTTCGCGGTTGCCCATGATCTCGCGCATCATGCTCGGAACGCAGCGAACCCGGCCGCGGGAGAACAGATTCGGGGCGATGGCCAGGTAGCCGTGGTCGGCGAGCATCCGGGTCGTCCGGGCCACGTCCGCCCCCATGCCCGTCCCGTCGTGCAGCACCACGACGCCCGGCCACGGCCCGTTCCCGGCGGGGACTTCCAGTAGCGCCTCGATGGGGCCGTCGGGTGCGGTCAGTTCGATCGTGCTCATCGTCGAGCCCTTTGCGTTCGAAGGAGAGAACAGGAACTGACCGCCATCCTAACGTGTCTGGGACAATGGATCAGCTCTCCAGCGGCAACCCAGCCCCGGCCCAATCCTCGATGCCGTCACGGTATTTGCGGACATTGGTGTAGCCCAGACGCTCCAGCCTGGTGGCCACGTTCTGGCTGTTCGGGCACGCCGCATTGCTGCAGTAGGTGACGACGGCCGCGGTCTTGTCCGGAAGCAGTTCGGGCGCCCGGGCTTCCACCTCGGCCTCGACCAGGGCGAGTGCGCCGGGCAGATGCTGCCTGGCGTAGTACTCGCCGCCGAGGGCATCGAGCACGATGACCGATCCGGCCTCGATCTCCTTGGCCAGTTCGTCGCGAGTGATCAACGCGGTCATGGGATTTCCTTTCCTGGCACGAATTTATGTGCGTGCGCACGCTATCAACTACGTGCGCGCGCACGCAAGTGGCTATGATCGAGGCGTGCCGAACCGATCCCATCCCGCCGTCGGCGCCTGGGCCGCCCTGCTCCAGGTGCACGCCAGGCTGGTCCCCGAACTCGACGCCGAACTGCGCCGCGCCACCGGACTGCCGCTGAGCTGGTACGACGTCCTGCTGGAGCTCGATGGACCGCAACGGCTGCGGATGAGCGATCTGGGCGAGCGGGTGGTGCTCAGCCGCACCCGGGTGAGCCGGCTGGTCACCGAATTGGAAGCACAGGGTTTGGTTCGGCGTGAATCCAACCCTGACGACGGGCGCTCGGCCTTCGTCAGCATTACCGAGGAGGGCCGCCGCCGCTTCCGCGCGGCGGCTCCGCACTATGTGGCGGGCATCGAACGCCGCTTCGGGGGCAGACTCGACAGCGGAGAACTCGACACCGTGGCGTCCGCGCTGCGGAAAGTGCTCTCCCCCACCGACCTACCCGCCCCGACCACCGATACCCCCTGAGCCACAAGCTCGGGATTCACGGACGACAGGAGAAAACTCGTGCGATTCGGCATTTTCATCCCGCAGGGCTGGCGGCTCGATCTCGTCGGGATCGACCCGGCCGCACAGTGGGACGTGATGCGCGGTCTCGCCCAGCGCGCCGACGACAACGACGCCTGGGAGTCGCTCTGGGTGTACGACCACTTCCACACCGTGCCGGTGCCGACCGAGGAGGCCACGCACGAGGCGTGGACGCTCATGTCGGCCTTCGCCGCCACCACCTCGCGGGTGCGGCTCGGTCAGATGTGTACCGCCATCAGCTACCGCAATCCGGCCTATCTCGCCAAGGTCGCCGCCACGGTCGACCTCATCTCCGGCGGCCGCGTCGAGATGGGCATCGGCGCCGGCTGGTACGAGCACGAATGGCGCGCCTACGGTTACGGATTCCCGCCCGCCGGTGAGCGCCTGGCCCGGCTCGACGAGGGCGTGCAGATCTTCAAGCAGGCCTGGACCACCGGCTCGGCCACCCTCGACGGCAAGCACTACCAGGTCAATGGGGCCATTGTGCGGCCGCTTCCCTTGCAGGAGGGCGGCATTCCGATCTGGGTCGCGGGCGGCGGCGAGAAGGTGACGCTGCGCATCGCGGCCAAATACGCGCGGTACACCAACTTCTCGGCCGAGCCGGAGGAGTTCGCCCGCAAGTCCGACCTGCTGCGCGGTCACTGCGCCGAGGTCGGCACCGATTTCGACGCCATCACCCGCAGCGCCAACTTCAACGCGGTCGTCGGCGCCACCGAGGCCGAGGTGGAACAGCGCCTCGCCGCCCTGATCGACCGCCTCGCCCCCGTCGCCGGCGCGGAAACGGCCAAGGGCTGGGTGGACTCCATGTTCCGCACCTCCCCCGCCGTCGGCACACCCGAGCAGATCGTCGAACGGATCGGCCGCGTCCGTGATCTCGGCCTGTCGTACTCCATCTTCAACTTCCCCGAGGCCGCCTACGACACCTCCGGCATCGAACTCTTCGAGCGCGAAGTGCTGCCGGCCCTGCGCTGAAACGACCGCGCACCCCGTCCACGGACGGGGTGCGCGATCCCCGGGTCACCCGTGTCCTGATGAGCCGCGGGTTCCCGGCGCTCTGTTCGCGCCGATCAGCGCGGTACCGCTACGCCGTCGAGGCAGCTGTCGAGAGCATCGACCAGTGAGCAGTCCTTGGGGGCGCGGGTGGGCCGGTAGTCCGCGGGAACACCGCCGGCGCGGGTGATCTCGGTATAGGCCGGGACCGCGTCGGTGGGGCGGCGGGTCAGCGCGGGATCGGTCAGCACGTCGACGGTGTAGAGGCCGAAACGGGGTGTGTAGGAACCCCATTCGTAGTTGTCGGTGAGGCTCCAGTAGTTGTAGCCCATGACGTTCATGCCATCGGCCTTGGCGCGCTGGATCCAGTACACGGTGTCGCGCAGGTCGTCGGCGCGGGTGTAGCCGTCCGGGCGGGGCAGGCCGTTTTCGGTGGGCATGCCGTTCTCGACGATATAGAGCGGCTTGCCCGGGAACACGCGCGAATAGTGCCGCAGCGCGAAGTAGATGCCCTCGGGCTGCAGGGTGTTCTTCCACAGCTCCGGGCCGATCGCGCGCGGGTCGTCCGGTGACATGCCGTAGTAGTAATCGATGCCGATGTAGTCGAGCCGGCCGGCGATGGCGCTCATGAGCGGGCCGTTGACCGCGTCCTCGGCCGCGGGCACATAGGCGACATTGCTGGTGACCATCGCGCCGGGGTGCACCCGGTGGATGTAGTCGTAGATGTCGTTGTGCGCCTGCCCGATCCGCTCCCGCATGACGGGCAGCGCGGTCGCGGGCAGACCGCCGTGCATGATCTCGTTCGCCATGTACATGACGGGTTCGTTGAAGGTGACCCAGAGCGGGTCGTATTTCGCGAAGCGATCCACGACCACGCGGGCATTGGCCAGCCAGTCGGCGACGATGCCCGGGTTGGTCCAGCCGCCGCGATCGGCCTCCCAGCCCGGGTACACCCAGTGGTCGAGGGTGATCATGGGGCGCATGCCCGCGGCGGTGATCGCGCTCAGCACGTCGTCGTAGAACCGCAGCCCGTTCTCGTCCCAGGCACCGCGTTGCGGCTGCACCCGCGCCCATTCGACGCCGATCCGGTAGACGCCCACGCCCAGCTCATCGGCGAGCCGGATATCCGAGCGATACCGCGAGTGGAAGTCAATCGAATCCCGGTACGGGTCCGGGGTTTTCCCCTCCGCGATATAGCGCGTCCAGTTGCTGTCGGGCGCATGACCTTCGGACTGGAAGCCCGAGGCCGCCACGCCCCACAGGAAGTCGTCCCCGAGCGGTGCGACCCGCGCGGGCGGTTCCGGCGCGGCGGACGCGGGTGCGGCGGTCTGCGCGAGCGCGGCGGCGACGGCGAGGGCGACGAGGGCAAGACTGCGGCGACGGCATCTCATATCGAAAACCGTACAACGCTCGGTTTTCGAGGGCAACGGCCGCCCCGGCAGTGCTTACACTCGGACGGTGGCGAAACGCGGTCCCTACGGCAAAGGCATCGAGCGGCGCGAGCAGATCCTCGAGGCCGCGCTGAAAACCATTGCCGAACGGGGCTTTCTCGCCACCTCGGTGGCCGAACTGGCGGCGGCCGTCGGCCTGAGCCAGAGCGGGCTGCTGCACTACTTCGGGTCCAAGGAAGAGCTGTTCGTCGCCATCCTGCGCAAGCGCGACGAGATCGATGCGGCCGCCGCGGCCGGCGAGCCCACGCCCGAGGCTCTCATCGGCATCATCCACCGCAACGCCCGGGTGCCCGGGCTGATCGAGCTCTTCACGCACATGCAGGCCGCCGCGGCCGATCCCCGCCACCCGGCCCACGACTACATGCGCGAGCACTACCGGCGCAGCGCCGAGGGCTTCGTCCGCTTCCTGCGGCGCTTACAGGAGACCGGCGAGGTGCCCGCGCACCTCGATCCCGAGGCCACGGCCACCATGTTCCTGGCCCTCGCCGACGGTTTGCAGTCACGCTGGCTGATCGATCCGGGCATCGATATGGCCGCGCAGCTGGAACTGGCCTGGCGCACGCTGGTCGAACCGGGCGGCGAGCGGCCCGTCAGCTGACACCGGTCCGGGTGCGCTCGCGAAAGGCCATGGGGGTCACGCCCGCCCGCTGCTGAAAGTACTTGGAGAAGTTGGAGGCGTCGTCGAAGCCGAGTTGATCGGCGATGCGCGCGACCGGGTCCCGGCCGTGGGCCAGCAGGCGCTTGGCCTCCAGGACGATGCGCTCGTCGATCATCTGCTTGGCGCTGAGCCCAGTGTTCTCGCGCGCCAGGCGGTTCAGGGTCCGGGTCGAATAGCCCAGCCGCGCGGCATAATCGGCGACCTGATGGCGGGCGCGGAAGGCCACCTCCAGCTCTTCGCGGAACCAGATGAACGCCTCCCGCGTCGGCCGCGCATGACGGCCGCCGCCCGCGGGCACGGCCGTCATCAGCAGCAGGAGCGCGGCACAGAGCAGCCGGACGCGGGCGGCATCGCGAAGACCGGTGCCGGGCAGTTCATCCGGGACCGCGCCGGAGCCGTGCAGTGCGTCGAGCACCGGGCCCGCGGCACTGCGCGCCAGCGCCGCGGACGGCCAGTGGTTCGGGGTGACCACTCCGGCGGATCGGATGAGCTCCCGGGTTCCGGGGTCGACGGCGGTGGGGGTGAACAGCAGCACCGGCCCGTCGATAGCCGCGATGGCGCCCCACTGCTGCACCTGCCCGGCCCGGATCCAGAGCAGGTCGCCCCCCCAGCCGGTACTCGGTGAAATCGACGGTGTGCACGGCCGTACCGTTCTCGATACGGATCAGCACATCGAATTCCAGGCGTTGCGGTGTCCGGAACTCGTCCGGCCCGCCGCGCTCGCGCATGCGGGCCAGGGAGGTGAGCTCGATCTCCCCGGTCACCCCGGGTGGCGGCGCATAGCGGACCGCGCGAATGGCGTCCTGCGGGGTCTGTCCCATTTTCACCATGATACGTCCAGCATCGACCGTGAAAAGCGCTGCTCACAGCCCTAACGTCGATCTCGAAGGCCACAAAATGACCTGAACGACTCGCTGGAAGGGAAATACCATGACCGCTCTCGAGTACCGCATCATCGATTCGGCCGACTCCTCGCTGAACAAGACCAGCGTGCTGGTGACGGGTCCGCAGGAGGCCCTGGTGGTGGATGCCGGGTTCACCCGCGCCGACGGACACCGCATCGTCGCCGAGGTGCTCGACTCCGGCAAGCGGCTCACCACCGTGCTGATCACCGGCGGCGATCCGGACTTCTACTTCGGCGCGGAGATCATTGCCGACTCCTTCCCGGAAGCGACGTTCCTGGCACCCGTCGACGTGATCGAGCACATCCGCGCCAGCTATGCGGGCAAGTTGCAGGCGTGGTCGCGACTGGGGACCAACCTGCCCACCCGGCTGGTGGACATCACGCCGCTGACCGCGCCCACCCTGACCGTGGACGGCGTCACGCTGGAAATCCGCCGGGGCAGCACCGAACTGGGCGACCGCGCCTGGTACGTCTACGACCCGGCCGGGCGCGCCGTCCTCGGCGGCGTTCTGC
Organism: Nocardia sp. IFM 10818; assembly: GCF_054655275.1. NCBI lineage: Bacteria > Bacillati > Actinomycetota > Actinomycetes > Mycobacteriales > Nocardiaceae > Nocardia > Nocardia sp. IFM 10818. The sequence goes on along the minus strand of NZ_BAAHJH010000001.1, from coordinate 1,691,869 downwards.
TCTTCGAGGGCCTGCACGTGTGGACCGCCGATACGCCGACCGTGGCGCAGCGCGCCGCCTGGATCCGCGCCCTCGACGAACTGGAAGCGCTGCAACCCGCCTTCGTGGCCGCCGGCCACCGCCTCGCCGGCACGCCCACGGACCTCACCGCCATTCATCACACCCGCGACTACCTGCGCCTGTTCGAGAAGGCCGTCGCCGACTCCCCCGATGCCGCCGCCGCGGAGGCCACCCTGCTGGCCGCCTATCCGACCGACGGCCTGCAGCTGGCCGCGAGCCTGGGCACCAAGGTCGCGAAGGGTGAGATGACATGGGGCTGAACACGATCGACGACCACTCCCCCGCCGCCGTGGTCCGCCGCCAGTACCTGGCCTCGGCCGCCGGCGATCTGGCGGCGCTGCGGCAGACGCTCGCCTCCGATGTGGAATGGACCGAGATGGCCGGATTCCCGCTGGCGGGCACCTATCGCACCCCGCAGGGCGTCACCTCGAACGTCATGGAGAAACTCGGCGCCGACTGGTCCGATTGGACCGCCCACGACGACACCTACATCGTCGACGGCGAACACGTCGTGGTGCTGGCCCGCTACACCGCCACCCACAAGGACACCGGCAAGCCCCTGAATGTCCGTGTGGCGCACCATTTCACGGTGCGCGGCGGATTGATCGTCCGCTTCGAACAGTTCGCCGACACCGCACTGGTCCGGGACGCGGCGACCGCCTGACCGGACACGACCGCGCTCGCCGCACCGGATTCCGGTGCGGCGAGCGGTGCTTTGCCGGCGGTTCACCAACCGAGGTCGGTGAAGAACTGGTAGCCGGTGGGGTCACCGGTCATCTTCCAGTGCAGGCCCTGCAGGAAGAAGCAGGCGATCAGATTGGTGGCGGCGAAGGCGATCAGGATGGCGGGGGTGATTCTGGCGGCCCGCGCCAGCGCCTTGGAGGTGGCGGCCACCACACCGGGTTCGGTGAACTGGGTCAGGAAGAGCATGATGCCCGCGGCGATCACGGCGGCGACGAAGGTGATGAAAGCCCAGGTGTAGAGGTGCAAGCCGAACAGGGCGCCGGCGTAGCCGGGGTCATCGGGCGCGATGTGCATGAGGACCTGGGCGAGTGAGACGAAGCTGCCGAGTACGGCGGCGAGCACGGCCCAGCCCCAGCCGGTGGCGAATTCCCGGGTGGTGACCGTCCCGGTGCGGGAGCGGACGATGATCCAGACCGGTCCGATGGCGCTGAGCAGGAAGAACATTCGTTGCATCAGGCACATCGGGCAGGGATACTCCCAGAGGCCGAACTGGAAGGTGTAGGCGCCGGCCAGGGTGGCGCACATGCCGATCACATAGAGGTGCGCGAACCACAGACCGAGCCGATGCGACAGGCCGGTGGCGGCGGACTCGGTGGTACCGCGGCCGGTTTCGGTGGCGGGAATCGCGAAGGTGGTCATGGGAGCTTTCTCCTGGATGGTCGGCTTACAGGCCGAGGCTGAATCGGTGGTCGATGACGTGCGGCAGGAAGGCCAGCACGGACAGGGCGAGGGTCGCCGAGCAGAGCGACATGGCGTACCGGCGCGGCCGGTCGCGGACCACCGCCAGCACGCACAGCAGAACGAGTGCGAAGAGCAAGGTGTACATGGTGTCCTGGTTTCCTCGGGAATTCGGTCACCCCTTACTTTTCGCCTATCGGTTGCTGTCCGGTAGCGGCTTCGGGTCGATGCACCCATAGAGCAGAGCTATGACCAACCGGATTTCCGCCCCGGAAGGGGCCTCACACGGATACGGTTCGGCGATCGATCCCGATAACCAAGCAGCCGCTTCAAATTGGGACGGCCGCCTTCACCCTGAAGCCTGAACGAGGGGACGGACACGTGCGCAGCATCGATACCAGCTTCGAAACGCCATTCGATCCGGCGGCCCATGCGCGCTCGGTGGTCGGCCGGCGATATCGGGTGGACGACTTCTACGAGGTCGGCCGGGAGAAGGTCCGGGAGTACGCGGGGGCGGTGCAGGATTTCCATCCGATCCATTGGAACGATCAGGCCGCCAAGGACTTCGGCTACGCGGCCACCACCGCCTCGCCCACCTTCACCTGCCTGCTCGGCGGCATGGCCCGGCGCGCGCTCACCGAGATCCTCGCCGGCTACGACCTCACCGCCTCGGTGCAGACCGACCAGGTCTACGAATTCCACCGCCCGATCGTGGTGGGCGACCGGCTCACCGCCAATCTGTCGCTGCACTCGTTCCGGCAGGCCTTCGGCGGCGATCTGCTGGTCATCGAGATCGCGGTGACCAACCAGCTCGACGAGGCCGTGGTCACCACGCGCACCAGCCTCATCGCCCGCTCCGGGCGGGTCGCCGCGGACACCGGGACCACCGCGCTGCTGGCCGGCATCGTGCGCAGCGGGCCGCAGCCGCCGCGGGAACGGCTGATCGAGCTCCCCACCTGGCGGCCCGCCGTCGGCGCGCACTGGAGCACGCATGCCCGCGCCCTGCATTCGGTGGCGGCCGGGGACGAGCTACCCGGCCGCACGGTCAGCGTGGCGCTCGGCGATCTGGTGCACTACGCCGGGGTGGCCGAGGATCCGAATCCCATTCACTGGCACATCGACGCCGCCCGCCTGTTCGGGCTGGAGCGCGGGGTGGTCGCGCACGGCATGCTGACCATGGCCTACGGGGCCGGGTTCATCACCTCGTGGCTGGGCGATCCCGGTGCGCTGCGGCAGTACAGCGTCCGCATGACCAGCCCGGTCTATGTGGCCGACGACCGGCCCAGCAGCGTCGAATTCAGCGGCCGGGTCAAATCCGTGGATCCCGATGCGCACACCGCGACCGTCGCGCTCACCGCACTGCACAACGGCCGCAAGATCTTCGGGCGGGCCACGGCCGTCGTGCAGCTGTCCTGAGCACGGTGCACCTGTCCTGAGGCTCAGCCGATCCAGGCCGCCACGGCCAGGAAGACGCAGATCAGGACGAACAGGATTGCCATGAGCGGTGCGACGAACTTGACGTACCGGTCGTAGCGCACCTTCGCCAGGGCGATGCCACCGGTCACGACGGCGGTCGTCGGCGTGACCAGATTGGCCCAGCCGGACGCCGACTGCCAGGCCGTCACCACCAATGACCGTGGCACATTGGCGAAGTCGGCCAGCGGAGCCATGATCGGCATGGCCAGCGTGGCATGTCCGGAGGTGGACGGGATGAGGAAGGCGAGCGGGACGTTCACCAGAAAGATCCCGACCGCGAACAGCGCCGAGGACGTCCCGGTGACCACGCCTTCCAGGGCGTGCAGCACCGTGGCGGTGATCTGGGTGTTGTTCATGATGACGGTGACGCCGCGCGCGAGCACGATGACGATGCCCGCGCCGACGAAATCGCCGAAGCCCTTGCCGACCGACTCCGACATCTTGCCCTCGCCGAGACCGCCGACCAGGCCGATCACCACCGCGCCCACCAGGAACAGCGCGGTCAGCTCCGGGAAGAACCAATCCAATTGCCATGGATAGGATTTCGCGTCCGGACCGGCGATCACCGAGGCCCACGGAATAATCGAGAAGATCATGAACGCGAAGGTGAGCGCCACCAGCCAGAGCACCGCGATCTGCCGCCCGGTCATCGGATCCGGTTCGTGCTCTTCGGCTTTCACCTCCCGGTCCCCGGGCAGCCAGCCCGACCAGGACTTGTCCGGATCGCTCTTCACCCGGCGGGCGTACCAGAGCACATAGCCGACGGTGACGGCCGTCAGCGCCACGAACATGGCCACACGCAGCACAATGCCGTCGCCAATGGGGATTTCGGCCGCGGAGGAGGCGGTGCCGGTGGCGAACGGGTTGACCGTCGAGCACAGCACGCCGATGCCTGCGCCGCAGATGATGGCGCCGACCGCGGTCATGCGGTCGTAGCCGAGGGCGAGGGTGAGCGGCACCAGCAGTGCGTAGAACCCGAGGGTCTCCTCCGCGAAGCCCTCCACCGTGCCCGCGATGGCGAAGACCACCATGATGCCGACGATGAGCAGGAAGGCCTTGGCGCGCAGCTTGTAGGCCAACCGGCCGATTCCCGCGTCCAGAGCCCCGGTCGCGAAGGCCACGGTAATGAACGCGCCCACCGCGAGCACGAACAGGAAAACCGCTGCCGCACCGTACAACTCACCGGACATATCCGGGCCGACCTGCCCGGTCTGCGCGTCCTGCACGCCGTAGAGGCCGTTGATCGGCGCGAGGAACAGGTCCCGCAGCCGCTCGACGAAGCTCTTGGTGTGCTCGATCCGGTGATAGGACCCCGCGATCGGCCGCCCCTGGTCGTCCAGGTTGTACGCACCGGCCGGAATGAGGAAGGCCGCCAGCCACACCGCCAGGCTGACACCCGCGAGGATGGTGTAGGTGGAGGGGAACGAGCGCTTCTTCTCGTGCCGGGCCGGCGCCGGATCCGCTACCGCTGTCGCATCGCTCACTTGCGCATCCTGTCCGCGAAGAGTTGGAAGAACTCGGCCTCCGCGAGCGCCACATTGCCCAACTCGCTCAACAGGACTCGCTCATTGAAGCCGTGCATATTGCACTGGGAATCCTCGACGCCGAGCATGAGCACCTCGGCCCCCGGATTGGCGGCGGCCATCGCATTGGTCAGCGGAATGGAGCCGCCCATGGCCGAATCGACGACCTCGGCGCCCCACGCCCTGCCCATGGCCTCGCGCATTGCCGCGTACGCGGGACCGTTCGTGGCGGCGGCGAATCCGGCGCCCACATCACCGCCGGTGACGGTGAGCTCGATGCCGTAGGGCTTGACCTTGCGCAGGTGCTCGATGACGGCCCGCTGCCCCTCGGCCGGATCCTGTTCCGGATGCACGCGCACGTTCAGATATGCACGCGCGTACGGAACCACCGCGGAGGCAGCGGTTTTCGTGGGCGGGGCATCCAGTCCGATGACGGTGATGGCCGGGCCGTACCATATGCGCTCACCGATGGGGCCGGTGCCGAGCAAGGGCATTCCCGGCGCCATGCCGGTGATCTCGGCGAATTCGGCCTCGGTGTAGTCGGCCCCGGTCCAGGTGTCGCGGCGCAGGCCCGCGACGGCCACATTGCCGTCCTCGTCGTGCAAGGTGGTCAGCGCGGCCATGAGCGCCAGCAGGGCATCGGGCGCGGCGCCGCCGAACTGGCCCGAGTGCACCGGGCCGGCGAGCGTGCGCACCTCGACGAAGACATCGGCCACGCCGCGCAGAGCGGTCACCAGGGTGGGCGTGCCCGCGCGGATATTGCCGGCATCGCAGATGAGCAGCGCGTCGGCCTGGAACAGCTCCGGCTTCTCCGCCGGGTAGTCGTCGAAGGCCGACCCGTATTCCTCCTGCCCCTCGATGACGATGGTGACGCCGACCGGCGGTTTCCCGCCGAAGGCCCGCAGCGCGCCGATATGCGCCACCACATTGGCCTTGCAGTCGGCGGCCCCGCGCCCGTACATCGCCCCGTCCTTCATGGTCGGCGTGAACGGCGGTGTATGCCAAAGACTTTCGTCTCCGGACGGCTGCACGTCGTAATGCCCGTAGAGCAGTACGGTCGGCGCGCCCGGCGGGGCCGGAATCCGCCCGTACACGACGGGCGAGGTATCGGGCAGGTTCAAGACCTGTAGGTCGCTGACACCCGATTTGCGCAATTCCTCGGCTACCAGGTCGTGCGCGCGCCGCACATTCTCCTCGGGATAGTCCGGGAAGGCGATCGACGGGATGGCGACGAACTGCTCCAGCAGTTCGGTCAACTCCGGCAGGAGGCCGCCAATGGCGCCTCGAAGGTCCGTGCGCTGGTCCACCAGGACATCGAACCACCCCGGTCCGGGAATACAGCGAATCTTCGGCGATCTTTTTTCAACCGAGACCGGCGGTCCGGTGAATGGTGCGGAGGCGCCATCCACCGGACCTCGTATCCGATATCCCGGTCAGACCGGGCATTTCAAACAGTAGGACGTCGCGATCGCTCCGATCATGACTTCCTGCGCCAGCCTAAGGACCTACCGTGTCAATTCCGCAAGCCCGACCAGTCCAATCCGCTCCGCAGCGGCGGCAGTTCCTGGATGGCGGCGGCGGTCGCGGCCCCATAGGCGCGACTGGCCGTGTGCGGCACCGCCGACGGGTAGTTCGACCGATGCGTGACGAGCACGCCATTGTCCAGGTGCACGGTGGAGTTCGCCACGGTGGCCACGCTGTTGCCACCCGCCTTGGCCGTCAGGTCGACGACCACCGCGCCCGCGGTGAGGGCGGCCAGAGCCGTGTGGTCGAGCAGTCGCGGCGCGTGCGTGCCGCGCTGTCCGGCGGCGCAGATGACCAGTTCCGGGTCCATGTCGATGATCAAGCCGGTGATCGCCGCCGGGCTCGGGTGCACCAGGCAGTCCCGGGCGCCGTGAGCCATGGCCGTCGCCCGGTGCTCCGCGCGATGGGCAATGGCGACGGGCGGCTCATCGCCCCAGGCCCGTGCCTCGGCAATGGCCGCGAGTCCGGCTTGGCCGCAACCGAGTACGAGCACCCGGACCCGGCGCGTGCGGACCCGCTCGGGCAGCTTCGCGCGACCCTCCCGGTAGGCGACGCCGCCGGCGATGCGGCTCATGGCCGACAGCGGATCCGGCTGCGCCGCCTGCGCGTCGTACGACATGCGTTCGAAGGCAATCGATTCCACGCCCCGCGCGCGCAGCGCGGCAATGCGATCGCCGCGCTGCACCGGGTCCTGGAAGCCGATCAGCACCTGGCCGGGCCGCAGCGGCATCGAATCCAGGTCGTAGGCGGGCGGTTTCACCCAGGCGACCACATCGCAGCGGTCGAAGACCTGCTCGGGGCCGGGCACCAGATCGGCTCCGGCGGCGGCGTAGTCGGCATCGCTGAAGTCGGCGCGGGCGCCCGCGCCGCGCTCCACCACGATTGCCGCGCCCCGATCCGACAGCCGCGCCACGTCATCGGGCGTCAGCGCGACGCGCTGTTCGCCCGCCGCGGTCTCGCGCACCGCCCCGACGATCACGATGCCGCCGCCATCTCGGGAATCCGTCTCTCCAGCAGGGCGTCTCGATAGCGCAGGCCGTCGCGCATGCGCAGCACCAGGCATTCGAGCCGGTCGAAGAGCTCGCCGATCAGCTCCGGGTCCTCGCGGCCGGGGCCGAAGCGCGGAGCCACCACGTTGAGGCGTACAGCCGGGCGCGGTGATCCGGTGCGATCCAGTGCGACGCAATCGATTCCGGCCACCGTGAGCAGCAGGTCCTCCAGTTCGGAGCTGGTGCGCACCCCGGCGGCGGCCAGCAGCGCCGCCTCGAATTCGACGGTGAGGAACATGCCCTGCCGGGCGCCCAGCGGGCGCAGCAGTTCCGCACCGGCGCGGGTGTTGATGCCGTCGAGCAGCGCGCAGGCGCGGTCGATCTGGTCGCGCATGGTGCGGCGGTTGCGCGCCAGGTACTCCTCGGTGGTGTGCTCGATGGTCGCGCGCACCAGGTGCGTGGTCTCGCGCTGGCAGGCGACCTGCAGGCGGTTGCGGACCCGCGCCAGCCACGCCTTGTCGCCGGTGCAGGCCGCGCCCAGTTTGCAGGGCCCGAACGCGTTGTACGCCTTGGAATTACCGGTGATCGTCAACACGTGGTCGTAGAGCCGGACCGGGCCGTCCGCGGTGGGCACGGTGACGGCGGCGATCGGAATGTGATCGTCCACCAGCAGATCGAAGGACATATCGCAGATGACCGGCACCCGCGCCTCGATCAGCACCCGGCCGATCTCGATCAGCTCGTCGACGGAGTACCGCGCGACCACCGGATTGCCGGGCAGGGTGAGCAGCACGCCGCACAGATCCCCTTGGCGCGCATGATGTTCCAGGGTGGCGGCCAGCGCCCGCGGATCTATCTTGAACTGCGCATCCGGCGTCGCCGCGCTGGCGACCATCCGCAGATCGTATTTGGCCACATGCACACTGGCGCTCTTGTAGTACCCCTCCGGGCACACCAGCACCCCGCCGGGGCGGGCGATGGTGGCGACCGCCTCTTCCAGCAGGACGGTGCTCGAGTACGGGCACACGATGACCTCGGACAGATCGATCGGGACCCCGGCCAGTTCCGGCGCGGGCGCCGACAAGCGCCGGAACAGCTGCTCCGCGGCCAGCTTTCGGAGCACCACCGGCTGCTTCTTGTCGTACAGCGCACCGTCGAGGTACTCCTCCGGCTGCGTCCGCGTCATCAGCTCCGTCCATGCGGCAGTGAGCGCGGCGGCGGCGGGTTCGTCCATCGGCACCCCGGCCTCGCCGTGGTAGGCGTCGATGACGCCGCGATAGGCGGGCGTCCGAAGGCCCGGAAACCGGGGGGCCGGGCCGAGGTAAGCGCGGGCGGCCTTCTTACGCTCATCGGAGCGGGTCGTCATGCGCACCGGGTCCGGGCACAGCCGTGCCTGGGATTCGGTCACGGGTGATCGCCTTCGACGGGCGGCTCACCCTCGTCGTTCCAAGCCTGCCGCAGCGCGGTGCGGAACAGGTTGCGACAGTCGTCCTGGCCGAGCCGCTGGAACGCGGCCAGCTGCGGCAGGGCGGCGATGTCGTTGACCACGAGGGCCATTCCGACGCTCCTGAGATCGTAGAGTTTGTTGAACCTGGTCTGTGCGAACTGAATATCGTGCTTCAGTGCGGAGAAACGGGTCGCGACCCGTTCCCGGCGGGCGTAATCGTATTCGCCGGTTGCCACATAGTTCTCATCGACGATCAACATGCTTTGCGCGTTGCTCGCGAAACGGCGATTGACCAGTACCGTTTCCACACCCGCGCGCACCTGTTGCCAGAGCTTGTCCTCATAGGACTCGACATCGGCGATATCGTCCAGAACATACAACCGCCGCACCCACACCCCGGCGCCGGCCAGCCGCAGAATTTCGGCGTGGTACTCATCGCCGACATCGCCGCTGATGGTGCCCAGGTCGGCGGTGTGAATGGCGCAAATGGCCTGCTGGGCGCGGCCCAGCACGGCCAGCCAGTCATTGATGGTGTTCCATTCCCACACCGTGGCGCTGCCCGAGGGAATCTGGGTCAGCACCTCCTCGGCGCGCTCCAGCTGGCGTTCGGCGATGAAGCGCAGCGGCGCGACCTCCGCACGCGCCGCATTGGCATTGACAATGCTCTCCGCGATGGTCAGCACGCGTTCGACCGCGGCCGGATCCTTGCCGAGCAGAATGCTGAAGCGCATCCGGAGTTCACTGCCCGCGAGATCGGCGTCGGTTTCGGTGCCGGCGGTGGGCAGCCGCTCACCGAGCACCGAACTGAGTCGCTCCCGGAGCGCGAGAGGTGGTACGCGAGTACCGTTTTCGATCTGCTGGATCAGACTGCGCGAGCAGCCGGTCTGGTCGGCCAGTGCCTGTTGTGTGAGGCGGCGCTCCTCGCGGAGCCGGCGCACCAGCTTGCCGACCTGCTCACCGTCCGAGGCCGAGCGGGACATGCTGCGTCTCCCATCCATCTGCATCTCTGCGCCCAGAACGTGTCATGCCGGACCCATCCTAAGCATGAGGTGTCAAACGTGCCACATAACTAGAGAGAGTTTTCCGATTGGTTCGGATAGGACCCCGAACAGCGTTACAAGACAAGGACCTTGATCCCTCCTGGACGTTTGTCAAGAGCTTGACACTCGCCTCTTGCGCCGAAATCCTGAGCCAATCTGCGTATCTACAAGCATATTCACGATACCGAGTATCTTCACTGATACTTTTCGAGCACATCATGATTTTCAATGGCTTTGCACGACACAAATACTCGCTTTCAGTCATCAGTGTCGTGCCCTAGCATTAATGGCACAGGCCCTTCTGAAGCAGGAGGTGTTCGCACCCCATGGCCCTCACCATCACGCCCTGGTCGATCTCCAGTGACCTGACTCCCGAAATCGCCGTGTGCGCAATCGATTCCACCGACGTCTGGATTCTGAGCTGGCTGTCGGAGCGCGAACTCACCCGCGAGCAGGCCATCAGCGGTATGGCCCTCGACGAAATCCTGAGCGATCCCGAACCGGCCGACAGCGAACAGGCCCTGGCCATGGCCGCGGTGCACGCCGCCGAGCTGGGCATCTCGCTGCGGGAAGTGGTTGTGCGCCTGTCGGTTCGAGTGGCGCAGCGCGATCTGCACCGCGGCGGGCACGGCCCCGGCTACGCCCATTTCCGGTCGCACCGGCGCGGCGCCACCGCGCCGGTCCGCCCCTGACCCTCGACGCCGGGGCCACCATGTACGCCGATGCCACACCCCGATATCTGCGCCGCCGGTCCAGCCTCGTCGGCACCGTGACCACGGACCCCGTCCCCATGGAAATGCGGGTGCTGCAACCGTTCTGGTTCGTGCTCGCCACCTTCCTGCTGGTGCTCGAGGCCATTCCGCCGCTGCCCCGCACGGTCATGGCGGCGACGCTGGGCGGGGTGCTGGCCGCGGCCGGCTGCGTGCACACGGCGGCGCGTTCGCGCTCGACGCCGATCGCGCGCATCGCGGGCCGGCTGGCGCCCGTCCGCTCCCGCACCGGGCTGCGGCTGGGCCTCACCGATGACGCGGGCACGCCCTGGAGCCTGCACTTCCTGCCCTGGTACGGGCACGACCTGCGGCGCGGCGATCCGGCCTTCGCCGAGGGCTACTCCCGGCGCGGCGGCGAGTTCCGGGCCTCGAGCCTCACCAATATCCGGACCGGGAGCCGGCACATCTCCCGCTGGGCCATGGCCTCGATCACGGCCGCGACCTGCACGGTGACGGTCGTGCTGCTGATCGTGAGCCCGACCGGATGACCTGCCCGCGAGGTACCGCTACCGGGAGGGGAGTAGCGGTACCGTCGCGGGACCGGATCCCACGAGTGCGCCGACCGGCCGATTCGATCCACCAGTCCTGGGTAGCCTGCACTACGAACAATGATCCGGGTGCGGGTCCTATCGCAGGGCTGGCAAACTGGACGCAAACTCCAGGACGAGACGGACGGACGGTTCCAGATGCTCGGATTCACCCGGTGGGTGATTCCCGCCGTGGTCGCCGCCACGGTCGGGTTTTTCCCGGCCGCACCGGCTCAGGCCGGTCCGCCGGCGGCGCTCGGGGGCGGATCCGGCATCGTGCTCGGGGGCGGCGCCAAATGCAGCCTGACAACCATCGGCTACGACCGGGCGGGCCGCCTGGTCGGGTTCACCGCCGGGCACTGCGCCGAAGCGGGCACCCCGGTCTCGGGTGAGCAATTCCCGGATGCGGGCGTGGTGGGAGTCGTGGTGACCTCGGATGCCCAACTCGACTACGCGGTCATCGAATTCGACGCCGGCGCGGTCACGCCGCTGCGCACGGTGGGCGGCACCACCATCGCCGGCATCGGAGAACCCCCGCCCGCCGGGAATGTGGTCTGCCAGAACGGCCGCACCAGCGGACGCGCCTGCGGGCTGGTCTGGGCTTCCAGCCCGTACGGGTTCATCGATCAGGCGTGCTCGGGCTACGGCGATTCCGGCGGGCCGCTCACGGTGGGCGACCGGCTGGTGGGCATGGTCTCCGGCCCGCTGATCAACGACACCCGGGTGCTGCGCTTCAGCTGCACCGACGGCAACAATCCACTGCATACGCCGGTCATCGCCGTATCGTTCGACGCGGTCCGCTCGGTCGTGAACGCGAGCAAGGGCGTCGGAGCCGGATTCCAGCCCGTCTGACCCGGTAGTCCGGCCCGGCCGAAACCGCTACGCGGTCAGCACTTCCAGCGCCCGGTCGATATCCGCCTCGGTGTTGTAGAGGTGGCAGGCCAGCCGCAGCCGGCCATCGCGCACCGACCCGGTGACCTGCGCGGCCCGCAGCCGCTCCAAGGTGCCGGGCGCCACCTCGACCGACACGATGGCCGAATTCCCGAGCGGCAGCCCGAGTCCCGCCTGCAACCGCCGGGCCAGCGCCACATCGTGCCGCTGGATCTCCTCGATCCCGATCGACCGCACCAGATCCAGGCCGATCCGCTGCGCGGTCAGAATGGACCACACCGGCGACACGTCGAAGCGCCGGGCATCCTCGGCCTGCCGCAGCGGCGCGCCGTAGCAGGTCTCCAGCGGGGTGTAGCCGGAGTACCAGCCCGCGGCCAGCGGGCGCAGCGTGTCCAGCGCGGCATCGGTCCCGGCCAGGAAGGACATGCCCTTCGGGCCCAGCAGCCACTTGTGGCCGACGCTCACCACCCAGTCCGCGCCGGTATCGCGCACCGGCAGCCAGCCGGCCGCCTGACTGAGATCGAACAGCACCTTCGCCCCGCACGCGCGCGCCGCGGCCACCACGGCCGGCATGTCCACCAGACCGCCGTCGGCGGACTGCGCCACCGCGGCGGCCACCAGGGCGACGCCGGGGCGCACCGCAGCGGCCAGCTCCGCCAGCGGCACGGTGCGCACATCCAGGTCGGGCCGCACCAGGAAAGGCCAGATCACCGAGGTGAACTCGTTCTCGGGCACGACCACGGCCGCGCCCGCGGGCAGGCTCTGCGCCACCAGCCCGACCAGTTGCGAGACCTGCGAGCCGGTGGCGACCTGGTGCGCCTGGAATCCGGTCAGCTCACCGAAGGCGACCCGGCACTCGTGGACCAGATCATCGACCAGGATGTCGAGGTCGCCCCGGGACTGCCGCTCCGCGGCCTCGGCGAGGGCGGCGGCGCCGGGCTTCGGCAGCAGCCCGTAGCTGGCCGTATTGAGATAGGTCACCGCGGGCGCGAACATCTCCCGGGCGATGGCCGGAAACTGAACTGGAGTCGGCGCAATCGTCATCATCCCATCCTCCGAGCCCCGGAACCTGTCCGAAAGGTCCAGCAAGCCGGAAACTGGCATGATCTTGGAAGCGGTTCAGGCGGACCGGGTTTCGGCCGGTTCCGGAGCGGCCCGCCGCGCACCGCGGCCGAAGCGCAGGATGCCGTCCTCCAGCGCGCCCTTGCGCAGCAGCGCGCGATCGCGGAAGTAGTTGTTGATGACCATCCACGGCCCACGGGTGCCCTGCCGGGGCATGACGCCGTCGCCGCGCTGGATGTAGCCGGAGGTCAGCGCCCCGCCCATGAGGGATGCCTCGGACTTGTCGCCCGGTTCGGGAACCGCGACGACCTCGGTGTATCCGTTGTCGCGCATGTGATTGAGCAGGCGGCAGAAGTATTCGGCGGCCAGATCGGCCTTCAGTGTCCAGGAGGCGTTGGTGTAGCCGAGCACGACCATGAAGTTGGGGATATTGCCGAGCAGCGCGCCCTTGTAGGCCACCAGGTCCCGAGTCCGCTGCACTTCGCCGTCGATCTCGAGGTCCGCGCCGCCGAGCATCTGCACGGTCAGGCCGGTCGCGCTGATGACGATATCGGCCTCGAGCTCCTCGCCCGAGCGCAGGCGAATGCCGTGCTCGGTGAAGGTGTCGATGTGATCGGTCGCAATCGACGCCTTGCCGCTGCGCAGCACCCGGAACAGATCGCCATTGGGCACCACGCACAGGCGCTGATCCCACGGGTCGTAGCTCGGGGTGAAATGCTTCATGTCGATGCCCGGGCCGACCTGGGCCCGCACCGCCGCCAGCATGAGCTTGCGCGACAGTTTGGGATTGGTGCGCGAGAGCTGGTAGCTGGCCCGCTGCAGGGCGATATTGCGGGCGCGTCCGGCCTTGTAGGCCAGGGCGGCAGGCACTTTCGCCAGCTTCAGGCCGACCGCGACCGGATCGTCGGCGGGCAGCGCGGCAATGTAGGTGGGCGAGCGCTGCAGCATGGTGACGTGCGCGGCGTCCTTGCTCATGGCCGGGATCAGCGTGATGGCGGTTGCGCCGCTGCCGATCACGACGACCTTCTTACCGGTGTAGTCGAGATCCTCCGGCCAGTGCTGCGGGTGCACGATCCGCCCGCGGAAGTTCTCCTCACCGGGGAACTCCGGGCGATAGCCGTTGTCGTAGTCGTAGTAACCGGTGCAGCCGACCACGAAGTCGCTGGTGTAGGTCTCGGTCTTGCCGGTGCGCTCGTCGACGGCCTCGACGGTCCACAGCCCCCGCTCCGAGGACCAGCTCGCACGAGTCATCCTGCGGCCGAAGCGAATATGGTCGATGACGCCGTACTCCGCGGCGGTGTCCTCGATGTACTGCCGGATGTGCGGTCCGTCGGCCAGCACTTTGGTGCCGTGCCAGGGCCGGAAGCCGAAGCCGAAGGTGTACATATCGGAGTCGGAGCGAATGCCCGGATACCGGAACAGATCCCAGGTCCCGCCGATGGCGGTGCGCCGCTCCAGGATGAGGTAGCTGCGCCCGGTCTGCTCCTTGGTGAGATGGCAGGCCATGCCGATACCGGACAGGCCCGCGCCGATGATCAGTACGTCGACATGCCGCGTCATTGAGGTAACTCGCTTCGTCTGGTCGCGGCCGGACACCGGCGTCCGGCCGCACCGAGTATTACATGTTATTCCAGGTTACGTCTACCTGACCGGCTACGCCGCCCGGGCGCGACCCGCCCGCTCCGGCTCGGAGCGGTACCGCGTGACCGGGCCGTCGATGCCGAGCACCTTCCACACCTGCTTGGCCACCGGATTCATCAGCCCGATCCGCTTGGCCAGCGCCCGCACGTCGCCGAAATACCCGGCGAAGGTCTCCTTGGAATCGGGCAGTCCGAAGAAGACCTCCCGGCGCACCGCCGCCGGGATGCCGAACTCCCGGAAGAAGGCCCGCGGCGGCACGATGATGGCCCGCCCGCCGATCCACATGACAATCGGGAAGGCCAGCGACAGCACGAACTTGTTCAGCGGATTCGACTCCGGCACATGATGTTCCAGGAACTCGTGCGCGAAGGAGATGTGCCGCGCCTCCTCGGCGATGTGAATCGCCATGACGCCGCGCATGATCGGATGCACCTCCTCGCCGGCGCGCAGGATGGCCTTCTGGATGTGGTCGATCGGCTCCTCGCCCGACAACACGGCGATGAAGAACAGATTCGGGAACAGCGCGGCCAGCGGCGGGACCACATAGGTGAGCCGCTTGAGGATCGGCCCCATACCCGGCACATCCTTGCCGATGCGGTTCACCATCTCCTGGAACATCAGGGTGTGGTTGCACTCCTCGATGACCTCGTGGGTGCAGTACCGGAACTCCGGCGAACCATTGGGCAGCTTGAAGGTGTGCTGCACCATGCCGCCGATGAGCAGCGTCTCGAACTGCAGGCCCACCTTGGCGATATTGGCCTGCCGCCACAGCCCGATCTCGATCTTGCGCCGGTCCGGCAGTGCGAGATACCAGGGATGGCGGCCGAACATATCGCCGGATTTCGGCAGGATCCAGCGCGGGTCATCGGCGGCGACCTCGAAATCGGGGTTGTCCCAATCGATATCGGTGAAAGGATCGAAATGTTTGTCCACCGATCCCTGCGACAGCAGGAGCAGCTTCTCGGCGTACTGCCGAGCCAGCGCGACCACGGGATCGGTCTTCACGGGTGCCGACGTCATTGTCAGGGCCTCTCCAGAGACAGCAATTTAGATGTACCTCATGGTTACACCTACATTGGCGGGCCGTCAACAGCCGATATGTGATCATCGGACCATGGAATACCCCCGGACCGGCGCCTTCATGGTCCGCGCCTGCACCGCCCTCCTCGACCGGCTCGACGAGGTGGTGGACCGGGTGGTCACCGAAATCGAGCAGGTCGAGCCCGTCTACGGCGAACTGCGCCTGGTGGAGCGGGAGGAGCTGCGCCGGTCCAACAAGGCCAATCTCTCCGCCGTGCTCGGCTTTCTCGCCGGGAAACCCGGCGTGCACACCTCGACGCCCCGGGACACCGGTTACCGCCGCGCCGAGATCGGGGTGCCGCTGCCCGCGGTGCTGCGCGCCTATCGCATCGGCTCCGGCGTGGTCTGGGACGAGCTGCTGGCGGAGACCCGCGACGATCCGGATGACAATCGGGCGCTGCTCACCGCCGCCGCCGAGGTCTGGCAGCTGGTCGACGATTACTCCCAGGCCCTCACCGCCGGCTATCAGGAGGCCGTGGCCGAACAGCTGCGCCGCGATGCCCGCGCCCACGACGCCGCGCTGGACGCGCTGCTCACCGGCCAGGTCGAAGGGGCCCGCCTCTGGGAATGCGCCCGCACCCTGGGCCTCCCGCCGCAGGGCACCTACGCGGTCGTGGCGGCCACCGATGCCGAAGCCGCGGAAGCCCTTCCGGGGATCGCCAAGACCCTCTCGGTGCTCGGCGTCTCCTCGGCATGGCGGGTCCGGGCCGTCGGGCAGGTCGGAATCGTGGTTCTCACACCGCGATTCACCGAACAGCGGCTGCTGGCCATCCTCTCCGAGCGCGCCATCGGGCGGGTCGGCATCAGCTCACCCTTCCCCACCCTGACCGAGGCGCCGGCCGCGCTGCGGCAGTCCGAATTGGCCTGCGCCGCAACCCAGCCCGGCTCCCGCGAGGTCCTCCGCTACGACGACGCGCTGCTCCCGGTGCTGCTGGCCGGGTCGCCCGAGGTCGCCACCGCGCTGTCGCGCACGGTGCTGGGCCCGGTGCTGGCCCTGCCCGCGCACGATCGCGAGACCCTGCTGGACACCCTGCGCGCCTGGTTCGCCCACGACGGCGAGGTGTCCGCCATCGCGGCGGCCCAGTTCTGCCACCGCAATACGGTGCGCCTGCGCCTCAATCGGGTCGCGACCCTCACCGGCCGCCGCCTCACCTCGCCCCGCTCGGCCACCGAGATCCAGCTGGCGCTGGAAGCGCACCGGATCTTCGGCGGCGGGAGTGCGCGTCAGGCGTAGATGGCGCCGACCTCGGCGGCGTACTTCTCCAGCACGACGGCGCGCTTGAGCGACATCTTCGGGGTGAGTTCCCCGGTCTCCTGGGTCCAGTCCGTGGTGAGGATGCGAATCTTCTTGATGGCCTCTGCCTTCGAGACCTTGGCATTGGTATCGGCCACGGCGGCATTGATTTCCGCCAGCAGGGCCGGGTGATCGATCAGCGCGTCGATGGCGGTCTCCGCGGCCACCCCGTTGCGCTGCTTCCAGCCGGGCAGGGTTTCCGGATCGAGGGTGATGAGCACCGCCACGAACGGCTTGTTGTCGCCGACCACCATGCACTGGCTGATCAGCGGGTGCGCGCGCAGCGAGTCCTCCATCGGGGCCGGGGAGACGTTCTTGCCGGCGGCGGTGACGATGATCTCCTTCTTACGGCCGGTGATGGACAGGAACCCGTCGGAGTCCAGCGCGCCCAGGTCGCCGGTGTGGAACCAGCCGTCGGACAGGGCTTCCGCGCTGGCGGCGTCATTCTTCCAGTACCCGTTGAAGACCACATTGCCCTTGAGCAGGACCTCGCCGTCCTCGGCGATGCGCACGGCATTGCCCTCGATGGGCAGGCCCACGGTGCCGACGCGCATGTGGGTGGCGGTGTTCACGGTAATGGCGGCGCTGGTCTCGGTGAGGCCGTAGCCCTCGAAGACCGGAATGCCCACGCCGCGGAAGAAGTGGCCGAGCCGCGCGCCGAGGGGACCGCCGCCGGAGACCGCGCCTTCGCAGCGACCGCCCAGGGCCGCACGGAGTTTCGAGTAGACCAGCTTGTCGAAGACGGCGTGCTTGACGCGCAGCCCCAGACCCGGGCCGCCGGTCTGCTGGGCCTCGCTCCAGGCGATGGCGGTATCGGCGGCGAGATCGAAGATGCGGCCCTTGCCGGCATCGTGGGCCTTCTGCTTCGCGGCATTGAAGACCTTCTCGAACACGCGCGGCACGGCCAGGATGAAGTGCGGCCGGAAGGCGGCGAACTGGTCGGTCAGCGTGGTCCAGTCGGCGGTGTGCGCGACGGTGACCTTGGCACTCAGCGCGCCCACCGCGATGGCGCGCGCGAAGACGTGCGCCAGCGGTAGGAACATGAGGGTGGACTGCCCCTCCTTCATCAGATGGCGCAGCGCGATCTTGCCGGAGGCGGACTCGGAGAGCAGGTTCGCGTGGGTGAGCACCACGCCCTTGGGCCGCCCGGTGGTGCCGGAGGTGTAGATGAGGGTGGCCGGGGAGGCGGCGCGCACCCGGGCCCGGCGCTCGGCCAAAACCTCGTCGCCGAGGGACTTTCCGCGTTCGACGAGCTCGGCCACCGCGCCCGCGTCGATGCTCAGGGTCTCGCGCAGATCGGGGGTGGCAATGGTCGCGACGGTGGCCGCGTGCCGGTCGTTCTCGACGAGCAGCAGTTTGGTGGCGGAGTCCTCGAGGATCCAGCGGGCCTGCTCGGTGGCCGAGGAGTCGTAGATGGCGACCGTGCACGCGCCGGCGGTCCAGATGGCGTAGTCGATGAGCGTCCACTCGTAGCGGGTGGCGGCCATGATGGCCACGCGATCGCCGGCCTCGATGCCCGAGGCGATGATGCCCTTGGCCAGCGCGCGCACCTCGGCGGCGAACTGCGCGGCGGTGATATCGGTCCAGCCGCCGTCCCCCGGCGTGCGGAAGGCCACGAAATCAGGCGAATTCGCGGCGAGATCGTCGACGACGTCGGTCAGCGCCGCATCCTCGGCCAGTGCGTAGGACACCGGCACGTCGAATTCGCGGGGAGCAACCGTGGTGGAAACCATCTGCTGACGACCTCTCTGGGCACACTGACGGGCCGGGCGGTTTCCGGTCCGGGCCACAATGCTCCGATGGTGCGCTCTGGATCACAATGTGCGCGGGACCATTACAACGGGCCACGAAATGTGCGCCCGCCCACCCGGGCGTGTGGGCAGAGGTCCCAACCGGAATGACGAGGAGCACTGCCGACCAAGCGCTCGGAACCGCCGTGGGCTAGCGCGCGCGGGCGGAGGCCACGACCGCGTCGAGGCGGAGACCGAGCGCCTTGACCCGATCGCGCAGCGCGGTCACATCCTCGAGCGACATGCCGACGCGATCGAGCACGGTGCGGATCATGTCCTGTGCGGCGTGCTGGAGTTCCTCGCTGGCGGGAGTGGCGCGCAGGATGACCGCGCGCGCGTCCACCTCGCTGCGCACGCTCTCCACCAGGCCGCGGGTCTGCAGGCGGCCGACCAGCGGCGAGACGGTGCCGTAGTCGAGGTGGACGTGCTCGCCGAGCTCTTTCATGGTGATGCCCGGGCGCTCCCACAGCGCCAGCAGCACCAGATACTGCGGATAGGTGAGATGCATGGCGTCCAGGAACGGACGGTACGCCGCGGTCATGGACCGCGACGTGGAGTACAGCGCGAAACACAGCTGCGCGCCCAAGGACAGCAGTGCGTAGTCGATCTCCTCGTCCGCTCCGGCCCGGCGCCCCTCGGGTCCAGCAGGCGGATTCTCGTGCATTACTGCACTGTACTGCGTACGGCGTCGAGCACCGCCTCCGTGGCCGCCCGGTCCCCGACGGTAATGCGGATTCCGGTCGGATAGTGCTTGACGTGGATGTCGGCGCCCGCCAACGCGGTTCCGACCCGATCGATATCCGGGCCGGGCAGGGTCGCGTACGCGAAGTTGGCATGGCTGTCGGGGACCGACAGGCCCAGCTCGCGCAGTCCCGCGCTGAGCCGCCGCCGGTGCTCGCCGATCGTCCGCACCCGCGCCGCGATCTCCGGTTCGGCCTCGTAGCTGGCGCGCACGCCTACCTCGGCAAGGGCGTTCATGCCGAAGGGCAACTGCCACCGGGCGATTCGTGCGATGGTCTCCGGATCGCCGAGGGCGTAGCCGACCCGCAGCGCCGCCAGGCCGTACGCCTTCGAAAAGGTGCGCAGCACCAACAGATTCGGATGGCGGTCGAGCAGCGCCGCCACCTCGAGGCGGTCGGCGCCGACCACGAAATCCACGTACGCCTCGTCCAGGACGACCATCACCCCGGCGGGCACCTGCCGCAGGAAGGCCGCCAATTCGACCGGGGCGATGAGAGTTCCGGTCGGATTGTGCGGACTGCACAGCACCACCAGCCGGGTGCGCTCGTCCACCGCCCGCGCGATGGCCGCCAGGTCCTGCCGCCCGTCGCCGGTGAGCGGCACCTCGACCGGGTGGCCGCCGGCCATGGCGGTCAGGATGGGATAGCCGTCGAAGGTCGGCGTGGCCATGACGACATGCGTTCCGGCGGAACCGAACTCCTGGACGATGTGCATGATCACCCCGGTTGCCCCCGCACCCACCACCACCCGGTCCGGCGCCAGGCCGAGCCGTTCGGCAATGAGCCGGGGCAGCCGCTGCGGCAGGAATTCCGGATACCGGTTCGCCGAGGCCAGGGCGTGCGCCAGCGCCGCGCGCACGGACGGCGGTGGCCCGTAGGGGTTCTCGTTGAGCTGGAGCCGATGGCCGAACCGGGCCGGCGCGGGCGCGCGGCGCATGATCAGCGCCCGCCCCAGCGCACGGCGGCGGCCGCGGCGAAATCGCCCGCGTGCGCGAAACCGGCGAACATGACCAGTGATCCGGCCGGGACCCGGCCCTCGTCCACCGCGCGGTCGAAGGTCACCGGAATGCCCGCGGCGAACAGGTTTCCGCACTCGTCGAAGGTGTCCGGATGCCGCTCCGGCGGCAGCTGCAGCGCATCGCGCCAGTTGCGCAGGAAAGCCCGGTTGGGCTGATTGGTGACCAGCAGGTCGAGCTCGCTGGAGGCGACGCCCAGCCGTCCGCACACCGCGTGCGCGACCTCGGGCACGATGCGATTGCCGCGGCCGAGCACCTTGGCGATCTTGGATTCGGTGAAGCCGACGTGCATCTGCCCCGCGCCGGCCTCCCAGTAGCGGCGCGGCGGATCCGCGATGACGGTCATCTGCCCCGCGAACTCCGGCAGATGCCTGGTCTCGATATCGAGAATGGGCGAATCCCCGGATTTCACCAGCAGTCCCGCGCCCGCGCCGTCACCCGGGATGGCGGCCTGCGGTTTCCCGCGCACCTGCTCCTGGGTGAACACCTGACCGGCCACGTTCTGCACGGTCACGATGAGCGCCGCCCGGGCGTCGGTGCTCAGCAGCAGCTGCCGGGCCAGCTTCATGCCGTGCACGAAGGCCGCGCAGCCGCCATTGTGCAGGTCGATCAGCCATTCGGGTTCGATACCGAGCCGCGCGGCGACCTCACCGCCATTGCCGACGATGCCGGTCTCGGGCAGCTGGGTGTGCACGATGAGAATGTCGATGTCGCCCAGCACATCCCGGCCCTGCCGCGCCAGGATGGGAGCCACGGCTCGTTCCGCCATATCGGCCGGGGTCTCCCCCGGCGCGATATGACGGCGGAACTTCGGGGCCTTGAACATGGTGTTGGCGGTGATGTCCTCCGGATCCGCGTACTGCGCGAAATAGTCTGCGGAGACGATGTTCTCGGGCAGGTACCCGGCGACGTCGATGAGGCTGACGGTGCTCATGGTCAGACCATCCATTCCGGCTTGATGGGCAGCCCGTTGGCGTGCCGGTGTTCGCAAATGGCTTTGAGATTGCGCAGTTCCAGCAGATGCCCGGCGGCGAAGAGGTGCCAGAAGTCGCCGACCCACACCGGGCGGTCCGGCGGCGCGGTGTCCGGGTAGCCGTTCTCGTCGTAGAACGGGTGGTGGCAGTTGGTCCACAGCACCACCGATCCCGGCTTGCCGAGCACCAGTTGCGCGTCCACGACCCGCATCAGGTAGATCATCCACAGGTGTTCGCCCTGATCCCAGGCGCAGTGATAGTCCACCGTGCGCGCCTCGGGATTGGCGACCGTGCGCGTGTAGATGCGGGTGTGCGAGCCGATCCGGTCATCGGACACCCACAGATCGGGCTGCCCGGTGCGCTCGAAACCCCGCATGCTGTAGGTCCATTCGCACAGGCTGCGGGTATCGGACAGGTACTCGTACACCTCGTCGGGCGGTGCGGCGATGTACTCGTTGACGGTGCAGTACTCGCCGAAGATCTCGTCGTGCGGGTACACGGCGCGGGTCATGTCCAGCACCATCGGCATGCCCTCCTTCATGGCCAGGGTCTCGATGCGGTAGACGCCCGGCACCCCCACGTCCGGGACCTCGACGGGTGCGGCGTGCACGGATTCGGTCATGCGGTGTGCTCCTTCAGAAATGGTGCGAACGGCGGGATCTCGTCGGGATCGCACCGAAGTTCGATGAATGCCGGACCGGCCTCGATCCGGGTCTTGTCCAGCGCGGTCTCGAATTCCGCGAGGGTGGCCGCGCTGTAGGCGGGCAGATCCGGGAACATGGCGGCCACGCCGTCGCCGAGCCGCGCGGGCCCGAAACGGTTGTAGGTGTAGTCGCCGGAGTAGTACAGCTGTTCCCGGGTGACGCACATGGCGTGCGCGTTGTTGTTGAAGACGACGAAGGTGACGGGGACCTGATATTCGATCGCCGTGTGCACCTCGTGCCCGTGCATGAAATACGCACCGTCCCCGGCGATCACGACCGTGCGCCGCCCGCGCCCCAGCGCGCATCCGATCCCGGCCCCGAACGAGTACCCCATCCCGCCCATGCCGAGCGCGATGAGGAACCGGCCGCCTTCGGGCACCGGAAGGTGGTGCACCACTGCGGCGCCGGTGTTCCCGGCATCGGCGACCACATCGGTGCCGGGGTCCAGGCGAGCGGCTATGGCGGTGACAGCGTCCCGATATCGCACGCCCGGACCGGTCGCCGGCGGCGGAACGAGCTCGGGGAACCTCTCCGTCATTCCGGCGTGCTCTTGGCCGGAGTCTCCCCGGCTCGTGTGGATCCCGGCCACGGGCACGCCGGGATGGCGAGTGAGTTCCCGCAGACGCAGCCGCAGCGGCCCGGAAACCCGGATGTGCGGTGTGACGAAGGGTCCCTGGTCACCCAGGTGTAGCACGCGCGGGCACGCCGCCAGCGCATCGTCCAAACCGGCGCGCGCGGTCATCGGCAGCGCCGCGCCTGCCAGCACGCACAGGGCGGACTCGGCCACCAGGCCGGGGACGTGCGGGTGACCCATGATCCCGGTGACTCCGGCGAAGCGCGGATCGTCGTTCGGGAAGGCGTCTTTCGCATCCGGGGTGACCAGCACCGAGGCGTCGAGGGCCGCGGCGAAGGCCGCGAGTTCCGCGCGGGCGTCGGCCCGCGCGATCTCCGGTCCGGCGATGACGACCGCGGGTCCGCGACCGGCCGACGCGATCAGCCCGGCGGCCGAGTCGACCAGACCGGGTGTGTGCGACCGGAATTCCGCCGATAGCCGGCGCAACTCGCGGCCGACGGCCGCCGGGGGCGCATCCCCTGCCTGCCCGCCGTGCCCTGCGGTCACGACCTTCGCGGCCTGAATGTCCTTGGGTAGCAGCAGGACCGCCGGTCCACCGGCGAGCGCGGCGTCGATGGCCCAGTCCAGCGCATTCAGATCCGATAGTCGAGTGACCTTCGCGCAGAACCGCGATACCGCCGCGAAGATCCGCTCGGCATCCAGCAGCCCCGGCCCGCCGCTGGTGTCCTGGAACGCCCCGCGCCCTTCCAGCCCGGTCGGCGGCTGCCCCACCAGCGCCAGCACCGGCACCCGCGAGTCGTGCGACTCCGCCAGCGCGGCAAGCAGATTCATCGCCCCGCCGCCGGAGGTCGCGGCCACCACCCCGAGCCGGTTGGTGGCACGCGCGTATCCGTCCGCCATGGCGGCGGCCCCGAATTCGTGTTTGGCCACAATGCCCGTCATGACATCCGGCCGCCGCGCCACCGCGTCGTAGACGTCCTCGATATTCGCACCGCCCACCCCGAAGAGGTGATCGGTGTGCTCCGCCAGCCGCGCGACGATGACGTCCGCGACCGTCCGGGTCACCGGTCCGCGTTCGGACATGATCCCCCATTTCGAATTGCATTGTGCGCGATACATCGCTCACAAGGTATCTAGGTTCTCACCCCCCGGGCAATGTGTCCCGGGTCACGTTCTTACCCGAAATATGCTGATAGACAGCACATTTGGGCGCACGAATACCCTGCCGCGGAAACCCGGCGGGGTAGCTGTCCCGGACGCGGAAACACCCTCACGGGCATATCGACCGCTACCGGATCACGACCAGCTCATCCGGTAGAACGGATCACCCGCCCGCTCGGTTCAACGCACCGGGGGCGGCGGCATTGACCTGCGGAGTTGGCCGACATTTGCCCTGGTGTTGCCCGAATCGCAACCGCTAGCCCCCAAAATGGGCGGGAGGACGCAAAACGGTGGTTCGCCATATCCTCGGGCCATGGGGCTTTCGTGGCATTCCGCCACGCCTCGTTCGATGAAGGGGCACGGATGCCACGCACGACACGGATCACCGTCATGCTGCTGTTCGCGGCATGGGTAGTCGACTACATCGACCGGACCGTGATCAATTTCGCGCTGCCGGCCATCGGTGCGGACCTCGGTCTCGATCACACCCAGCAGGGGCTGCTGGTCTCGATCTTCTTCGTGGCCTATGCGGCCATTCAGGTTCCGGCGGGGCTGCTGGCGGATCGCTACGGCGCCCTGCGGGTCGGCGTGGTCGGGCTCGTCGCCTGGTCGATCTTCACCGGATTGACCGCGGTGGCCTGGTCTTTCGCGGTCCTGCTCGCCATGCGGTTCCTGTTCGGGCTGGTACAGGGCGTCTTCCCGGCCGCCGCCATCAAGGCGCTGGCCGAACGCAGTGTGCCCGAACAGCGCACCACCGCGACCGGATGGATGAACTCCTCGAACGCGGTGGGCATCCTGCTGGCCTCGGTGATCGCGGGCATCATGCTGCCGACCATCGGATGGCGGTGGATGTTCGCGATCATCTCCGTGCTCGGCGTGGCGGTCATCCTGGCCTGGCGCAAGTGGATGCCGGAACCGCTCACCCAGGACGTGCAGCCCGTCACCATGGGCCTGAGCTCGGCCGAACGGCGCAAGGTGCTGTTCTCCCCCGCCATCCTGGGCTTCGCCGTCATCTTCTTCGGCTACGACGTGCTGGTGTGGGGCGTGACGGCGTGGACGCCGACCTTCCTGCACGAGGATCGCGGAATCTCCTTCGCCGCCATCGCCTTCGCCGCGGTGCCGTCCACGCTCGGCGCGGCGGCGGGCGTGGTGATCGGGGCGCGCATGTCCGATCGCCTGGGCGGGCGGCCGCGGGTGATCGTGGTGCCGTCCATGGCCTTCACCGCCCTGATGCTGTTCATCCTGCCGCGCATCGAGTACTTCCCGCTGTTCGTCGTCGCGGGCACGGCCATGACGCTGGTGGCGGGCATGGCCATGATGCCCGCCTTCTCGGTGCCGCTGCGGGCGCTGCCCAGCGCGTACATCGGCGCGGCGACGGGGGTGATCATCTTCGGCGGGCAGCTCGCGGGTGCGCTCAGCCCGTTCACCTTCGGGGTGGTGACCGATCACTTCTCCTATACGACGGCCTTCGCCACCATGGCCGTCGGACCGGCGCTGGCCATTGTCGCGGCCCTGCTGGTGCCGCAGACCGCCGAAGCGTTCCGGGCCTCGGTGGCAGGCCGCAAAAGACCCATGAGCCTGCCGCTCTGAGCCGGGTCAGGCCGCCTCGACGGCGGCGGCGTGGCGCGCGTAGCTGCCCGCCGAGCGGGTTATGGTGGGCAGCAGCAGCGAGGTCAGGATCATGTCCACGGGCAGCCGGAACAGATCCAGGCGGTTGTGCACGAAGCCCACGGCCAGACCGGAATCCGGATCGGCCCAGCCACCGGAGCCGCCCAGGCCGATGTGCCCGAAGGCGTGGGGCGCGCCCAAGGTGGGGAACGGGTGATAGCCCAGGTGCCAGAAGGTCAGCGGATTCGAATCCGGGCTCAGTCCGGTGCGGCGATCGAGGGCGCGCACGGTTTCGGGGGCGAGCAGCCGCTGGCCGCCGAGGGCGCCGTCGCCCGCGATGAGGGCGTAGATCCGGGCAATGGCGTCGGCGCTGAAAACGCCGGTGGCCGCGCCGTTGCGGGCGGTGCCGAAATCCGGGTAGGGGCCGAGCAGGGCGGCTTCGGCGCCCGTGACGTGGGCGGAGCTGATCAGCGTGCCGAGCACCGGAATGCGGGTCACGGCGGCGGTCAGCGGCCGGCCCAGCCGGGTGCCGGTGAAGGACAGCGCCGGGCCCACCATCTCGGCCACCGCGGCGGCGCCGGCCGGGCGGCCCAGGTGCAGGCCGGAGAGGCCCAGCGGCTCGGCCAGTTCGATGCGGTACAGCTCCTCCATCTCCTGGCCGGTGATCGCGCGGGTCAGACCGCCGAGCAGCCAGCCGAAGGTCACCGCGTGGTACATGGGCAGGCCGCGGGTCCAGTCCGGCGTGGCCGCGGCCAGCCGCTGCTCCATGAGCGCGTGATCGAGGACATCGGCCGGATCGTCGAGCAGCCGCCGCAGATCCCCCAGTCCGGCGCGGTGCGCCAGGACGTCGCGCACGGTGATGGAATGCTTTCCGCCGTCGGCGAATTCGGGCCAGTACTCGGCGACCGGCACGTCGTAGTCGAGCAGGCCGCGGTCGGCCAGGCGGTGGATGACCATGGACGTGATGCCCTTGGTGGTGGAGAACGTCAGCGCAGCGGTGTCGGCCTCCCAGGGGATCTCGCCGGCGGCGTCGGCCGTGCCGGTCCAGATGTTCACCACCGGTTCCCCGCGCAGGTAGACCGCGAGGGCGCCGCCGGTGCGCACATAGCGCGAGAACAGCAGCGCGAAAGCGCGCACGGCGGGAGCGAAGGCGGGATCGGCGGCGCCGTTGATCCCGGTGGGCAGTGTGAACATGGCAAACCTCGTTGTCCGGCCGCGCAGGCGCGGCGCTCATTCGTCGAAGGTTATGTGCAGATCATCGGATTCCGGGAGGGTCTGGCAGGCCAGGGTGTAGCCCCGGGCGAGCTCCTCGTCGATCAGGGCCTCGTTCATGATCATGCGAGTGCGGCCCTGCCGGACGCGGCAGACGCAGGTCCCGCACGCGGATTCACGGCAGACATAGGGTGCGTCGATGCCGCGGTCGAGCAGGACATCGAGCAGTTTCCGGTGCCGCGGCCAGGGCAGCGTGTGTGTCTCGCCATCGATCTCGACCTTCACGGTGGCGGTGTCGCCCGCCGGACGCGCAGGGACCGGCGCGGGAGCCGCCACGGGTTGGTGGTGCTCGAATGGATTGTCGGTGAGCGAGCGGTATTCCTCCTCGCGGACCGCACGCTCGGGTATCCGCAATTGTGCCAGTGCGTTCTTGAGGGCAGTAGCGAATCCCGGTGGGCCACAAAGGTATACATCAAACCAACGATATGGTTTTGCGAGCGCCCCGAGGCCGCGCGCGGTGGGAGTGCCGCGTTCGGATTCCAGCCAGTGCACCACCGTCAACCTGCGCGGATGACGGCGGATCAGCTCGCGCAGCTGTGCGGCGAAGATGATCGACTGCCGGTCGCGATTGGCATACAGCAGCACGATCCTGCCATTGCCGAGAGCGAGCGCGGACTTGAGAATCGAGAAAATAGGGGTGATCCCGCTGCCTGCCGCGCACAGCAGGAAATCGCGATTCCAGCTGCGCGGCACGAAGTTTCCGGCCGGCTCCAGCACGGTGAGCAGGGCGCCGGCCGCGAGGTTGTCGCAGATCCAGTTCGAGGCATAGCCGCCGGCGGTGCGCTTGACGGTGATGGTGGGGCGGTCGCCGCAGTGCGGGCTGCTCGACAGCGAATAGCAGCGCGCCACCGAGCCGGTGCGCTCGCTGGGCACCCGCAGGGTCAGGTATTGCCCCGGCGCATAGGCGAACCGGCGGACGAGGTCGTCCGGAATGTCGAAGACCAGCGAGACCGCATCGGCGGTCTCCGCGACGACCTCGCGCACCTTGATCTGGTGGACGCGGCTCATCCCGGCACTCTCCTACCGAGTAGGTACTCACCTGCCGCCTGGATGCGCTCCATCGAGAGGGGTTGTGTCATACGGCGATTGATGCCCGGCGCCAGGCGCAGCATGAAGTAGCCCAGCCAGGCCTCGGCGCGCACCGGGACGACGGCCAGGTCGTAGCGCACCGCGCGCACCACGGCCCGGGCCACCAGATCCGGGCTCAGCGGCGAGAACGGCAGGCGGGCCGCGAATTCCTGGATCTCCCTGGTGATCTCCTTGCCGCGGGCGACCAGGTCCGGATCGACGCCGACGGCGACGGCGTGCTCGCCGATATTGGTATTGATCACGCCGGGACAGATGGCGCTCACCCCAACCCCTTTCGGCGCCAGTTCCAACCGCAGGCACTCGGTGAGCATCTTCACCCCGGCCTTGGACACCGAGTAGGCCGACATGACCGGAGTCGGGGTGAAGGCGGCCGCGGAGGCGATGTTCACGATGTGGCCGCGGCGGCCCTCGTCGATCATGAGCCGGGCGAAGGTGCGGCAGCCGTAGACCACACCGAGCAGGTTGACGCTGAGCTGGAGCTCCCAATCCGCGGGCTCCAGATCCAGGAAGGCGCCGCTGACCAGGATTCCGGCATTGTTGACCAGGATGTCGGGGACGCCGTGGTCGGCGTGCACGTCCCGGGCGAAGGCCGCCCACGCGTCCGGATCGGTCACATCCAGCTGGGCGGCCACGGCGCGCCGGCCGTCGGCCTGGATGGTGGCGACCGTCGCCAGGGCGGCGTCCTTGTCGATATCGGAGACGACGACCTGCGCCCCCATCCGGGCGAAGCGCTGGGCGACCGCGCGGCCGATACCGCTGCCCGCCCCGGTGACCACGACCAGCCGCGGCTCGATGTCATTGACCTTCATGATGCTTCCTCCGACAGCACGGCGGGCGCGGGCACGGGCGCGCCCACGGTGTAGCGGTAGACGTCGAGATCGAAATGACGGTTCTGCCAGTACATCTCGCCGTGGGTGGACGGCCGGAACGGGGAATCGCCGTGATTGTCGATGTAGTAGGTATTGGAGCCCGCGCACACCGGCGTGAAGAGGAAGTTCCGCTGCTGCCGCTGCAGGCAGGCGGCGAAGTACTCGTCGTGGACCTCCTGCCGGATCTCGGTCTCGGTGGCGCCCCGCCGTTTCGACTCGGCGATGACCCGGCTCAGATGCGCGGCGGTGGCCTCGATCATCCAGATATAGGAGCCGAGCACGAAGCCGTAGGGTCCGGTGATGGTGAAGGCATTGGGGAAGCCCGGCACCGAGACGCCCTGATACGACTGGTAGCGGTGCTCGTCCCAGAACCGTTGCAGGTCCTTGCCATTGCGACCGCGCACCGGGAACGGCGGTACCGCGCCCTGCTCCCAGAGCTTGAAGCCCGTGGCGCAGATGAGCACGTCGATCTCGTGCTCGCGCCCGTCCGCGGTGACCACGCCGCGCTCGGTGACGCGCTCGATGGACTCGGTGACGAGGCTGACGTCGGTGCGGTTGAACGTCTTCAGGTAGTCATTGGACATGGAGGGCCGCTTGCAGCCGAGACCGTATTTCGGCATGAGCCGTTCGCGCAGCACCGGATCGGCGACCTGCCGCCGCATCCATTGCCGCACCGGGATTTCCGCCAGCTTCCGGCCCGTCTCGGTGAGCCAGGGCGGTCCGGCGACCATTCCGCTCATGGCCAGTTCGGTGCCCAGGTTCCCGGCCAGCCGCAGCACCGATCGGATTCGCCTGTTGCCCAGCACCTGCCGCCCGAACCGGCCGATGGCGGCGTCGGTCTTCGGGAACACCCAGATCGGGGTGCGCTGGAAGACGGTGAGATGCCTGGTCTCCGCCACGATCGCCGGAATCAGCTGCAGGGCGGTGGCGCCGGTGCCGATGACGGCCACCCGCTTGTCCCGCAGCACCACATCGTGGTCCCAGAGGGCGGTGTGCACGAGCGCGCCGCCGAAGTCCTGCAAACCCGGGATATCCGGCATCTTCGGCCGCTCCAGCCCGCCGACGGCCAGCACCACGTAACGCGCGGTGAGCTCCCGTCCGCCATCGGTGGTCAACCGCCACAGGCTGTTCCGGTCGTCGAAGTCCGCGGCCACGATGGTGGTGTTCATCCGCAGCTTGCCGCGCAGGCCGTACTTGTCGACCATGCTCTCGGCGTATTCGCGAAGTTCGGTGCCGGGCGCAAAGACTCGCGACCAGTCGCCGCGCTGCTCATAGGAGAAGCTGTAGATGAACGACGGGATGTCCACCGCCACACCGGGATAGGTATTGGCGTGCCAGGTGCCGCCCACCCGATCCCATTTGTCGACGATCACGAAGTCGTGGATGCCTTTGCGCTGTAGTGCGATACCGGTGCCGATGCCACCGAATCCGGCGCCGACCACGATGACCTCGTGGTCGGCCCGGCCCCCGGCGGGCGCACCCCAGCCGACGACACTGCTCATGTCATTCCTCGAATCTGTTTGCGGCCGCGCTCAACCCATGCGATCGAGCAGCTCGCCGTCCGCCCCGAACAGCTCCCGCCGCCAGTGCTCGAGCAGCGCGTTGGTGTCGATGTCGTCGGGATGGAAGCCCGGGCGCATATAGGGCCGGATCTCCTTCATGAGCCCGCGCACGATCGGGCCGCGATACAGCCGGATCGATTCGCGCAGCACCCGGATCGGCCGCCAGCTGTGCGGATCACTGAGGATCGACGCGGCCACGCCGAGCGAGACGACCGGGATGGTGAAGGCGTAGGTGCCCGCCATGAGCACGATCCGCACGACCTCCGAACCGCCCGTGGCGCGGTACACGTCGAAGGCCACCGACTTGTGCTCGAGCTCCTCGAAAGCGTGCCAGTTCAACAGGTTCCACACCTCCGGGTCGCCGGGGATGGCCTGGATATCCGGATTGCCGAGGACCCGGTTCGCCAGTGTCGAGGTGTAGTGCTCCGCCAGCGCCGTCACGGCCAGGTGCACGTGCCGCGGCACCAGGTTCTCGACCATGATCAGCGCCCGCTCCCGCAGCGCGCCGGGGCCGAAGGTGAAGACGCGCACGATCGGGAAGCCCATCTCGATGAGCTGCTCATTGAGGGCTCGATGCTGGTTGCCGTGCATGGCCTCCTGGCCGATGAAGCCCGCCACCCGCTTCTTCAGCACGGGATCGGTGATCTCGCCGGAGAATTTGCGCACCGAGCGGATGAAGGATTCCTCGCCCGGCGGGAACGCGCCCGAGAGCAGCGCCACCAGATGAGTGAGCGGGATGTCGTCCTGGACGAAGTGGTGGGTCATGGGTTCGGGCCGGCCGAACCGGAAGCGCATGCGCCGCACCTTCGGATAGGGGGTGGGGGACACGGTGTCCTGACCGATCGCCATTGGTCGGTCCTTTCTCGATGGAGTTGTCCTACTTCAGGTGGTCGACGAGCGCGCCGTCCGCGCCGAACAGCTCGCGCTGCCAGCGCTCGAGCAGCGCGGTGGTGTCGATGTCGTCGGGGTGGAAGCCGGGCCGCATGTACTGGGCCAGCTCACCCATCAGCCCGCGGAAGATGGGGCCGGTGAACAGCTGATACGCCTCGCGGGCGATCCGCACCGGCCGCCGCCGCGCCACCGGATCGCGGGCCAGCGAAATCGCCAGGGAGCCATAGGTGAACGGGATGGTGAGCGCGTACAGCGCCGCCATCACGCCGATCCGGGTGCCCTCGGTGCCGCCGACGGCGCGGAACACGTCGAAGGCCACCGACTTGTGCTCGAGTTCCTCGAGCGCGTGCCAGTTCAGCAGGTTCCAGAATTCGGGCGAGGCCGGAATGGCCTGGATCTCGTCGCTGGAGAGCACTCGCTGCGCCAGCACGGCGGTGTAGTGTTCGGCCGCCGCGGTGGCCGCCAGATGCGCGAGCGGTGAGAGCCGGTTCTCGATCCAGCGGGCGCGGTCCTTGGCCTTGTCGGTGTCGATCCATTCGATGGGATAACCCATTTCGACCAGTTTGTGATTGAGCCGGCGGTGCTCCTGCCCGTGCATGGCCTCCTGGCCGACGAAGCCGCTGACCCGCTTCTTCAGGTCCGGATCGGTGATCTGCTCGGCCACCCGGCGGACCGAGCGGATGAAGGATTCCTCGCCGGGTGGGAAACCGCCCGAGAGTCCGGCCACGAAATGGCTGAAGACCATATCGCCGTCGACGAAGTACTTGTCGTTCGAATCATGTTGCTCGAAGCGGAATCTGATCCGCCGAGCCTTGGGGTAGCTGAAAACGGTACCGGCCATCTCGCCCATCCTTGATGCAACACTGAGTACCTAGTACTGCGTGTTCGATGTGAGTCCCAGTGTAGGATTGTCCCAGACAGATAGGCAAGGGGTGCGCCGCATCGGATCGAATTACAATCTGCCGCATGGCCTCCCACCCCCCTCGCGACCGTCCGGCCGCCCCGAAGGGTGATGCCCGCTACGACCGCTGGCATTCGCATCGCACCTCGGTGCGGGCCGAGCTCATCGAGGCCACCATTCGCGCCATCGACGAGCACGGACCCGATCTCTCCATCGACGATGTGGTCAAAACCGCTGGTATACCGCGCCCCAAGCTGTATCGCTTCTTCGGCGACAAGGTCGAGTTGCTGGCCGCGGTGAGCGGCCGGGTGCAGGAGCTGATCGTCGAACGCGTCACCCCGCTGTTCGACCCCGCCGCCTCCGCGCGCGAGGCCATCCACACGGCCCTGGCCGCCTATATCGATCTGGTTTCCGAGCGCCCCAACCTGTTTCGCTTCATAGTCAGCTCACACGTGGTCGCGGCCTATGGCGCGGCCCGTTTCATCGAGGACGGGCGCCCACTGTCCGATACGGTTTCCGAGTTCCTCGCCGGCATTCTGCGGGTCCGCGGCGCCGATGGGGAGCATCTCCAGTACAGCGTGGACGCACTGCTCGGCGCGATCGGCCTCGGCGTGCTGCGCTGGCTCAACGAGCCGTTGATCAGCGGCAAGGAACTCGCCGATCAACTGGCCGCGTTCGCCTGGGGCGCGCTCTACGCCACGGCCGAATCCCGGGGGCTCACACTCGATCCCGACGAACCCCTGACGGCGCTCGCCGAACTCGCCGCCCCCGAACAGGCCTGACTCAGCAACCGTCGGCCGCCATTTCGCGGCGCACGGTGGTGGTGATCTCCGAGGCGGTCATGATCATGGCGACCAGGAAGTCGACCAACTGGGCACGCTCGATCGCGAGGTCGCCGCGCAGCCATTCGGTGATCAGCTCCAGCCCGCCGTGCGCGATGGTGCGGGCCGCCAGTTCGGCATGCATGCCGGTGACGGCCTCGTCGCCCAGGAGCTCACGACCTTGCGCGAGCATGGTCTGGGCGGCCAGATCCACCAATTCGGTACGCCGGCGGCGCAATTCGTCACCGGACTGGAATTCGACGACCAAGCGCCGGCGCACCGGATCGTCGGCGAGGACGGCGACGCCGTGCTCGACGACGGCGCGCAGGCGGATCCGGGTATCGGCGGGGGCATTGGCGATGACGTCGAACAGTCCGGCCATGAGCTCGGCCAGCTGGGCGTCCACCAGCTCGAACAACAACTGATCGGTATCGGCGTAGCTCTCGTAGAAGTAGCGATCGTTCAAACCCGCACGGGTACACAGCGCGCGCACTTTGAGTCCGGCCAGGCCCTGCTCGGCAATCAGCTCCCGGGCGGCCGCGCGCAGCTTCTCGCGCCGCTGGGCGCGCCGCTCATCGCCGCTCAGTCCGGCATATCGGCCCCGGTCCGATGCCATGTCACCACCACCTGTTGCCATGCCGCCGACTTTGGTGAAGACTATCACCAAATAGTCTGGTGAAGCTATTCACCAGAGTGGGATGCCTAACAGGAGGCACGCAATGGCGCGTACCGAGCAGTTGCCCGAACCGGTCGTCTTCCAGGAGCCGATGTTCAAGCTGGCCATGAAGATCCTGGCCCCCGGCGATATCCGGCCCACGCCCGAACAGCGCGACGCCTATCGCCGGTTCACCGAACTGGGCGATCCGCTCGCCGACGCCGTCGTGGACATGTTCCGCCGCCTGCCCACCGGCCACGGCCGCAAACTGTTCGAGATCGCCCTGGAACGCGGCATCGACGCGGTGCCGGACGCACCCACCGAACTGCGCGCCTTCTTCGCCCACGTCGATGCTCAGCCCTTCTGGCTCGACCAGGCCAAGCTGGACCTGGCCGCGCGGGTCTGCGGCCGGGTCAGCCCGTGGGCGACCAATCTGGCCCTGTCCATGTTCTCGCTCAATGGCGGCTACCTGGCCTCACGGGCGGACAAAGTGCTGATCGGCACCGGCGGCCTGTCCGCCGAGCACATGGCCCCGCGCCGGGTCGCCGAGACCGCGACCTGGTGGATGGACGTGACCGCGGCCGGCGGGATGGGCCGCTTCCAGCCCGGCTTCAAGAACACCGTGCGGGTGCGGCTCATGCACGCCCAGGTGCGCGCGGGCATGAACCGCCGCGCGGACTGGGACTACGCGAACTGGGATCACCCGATCAACCAATCGCTCACCGCGGGTACGCTCATGCTGTTCTCGCTGGCCACCATTGCCGGCTGCCAGGCGCTCGGGCTGCAGTTCACCCGCAAGGAGAAGGCCGCCGTCTACCATCTGTGGCGCTGTGTCGGCCATGTGATCGGCCTGGACCCGGAGATCCTGCCCGCCGACGAGACCGACACCTGGCGGCTGCTGTGGCTGCAGGCGGACTACGAATTCAAGCCGGACGCGGATTCGCGCGCCCTGTCCGAGGCGCTCGTCGGCGCGCTGCCCGCCATCTACGGCCTGGACCGCGGCGGCCCGGCCGGTCGGCTGGCCGGGCGCGCCTTCACCCTGTACTCGGTGTCCTACAGCCGAATCCTGCTGGGCCACACCAATTCCGACTTCCTGGGCATGCCCTACAGCCGCGTCTTCACCGCCGCCGTCCTGGCCACCGCCGCACTGAACGGCGCACTCGAGATCCCCCGCCGCCTGATCCCCGGCGCGACCCGCCTGGCCGAACGCCTCGGCCGCCGCACCACCGAGCGCATGATGGCCCGCTCCGTTCTGGCGACCGGCCCCGACCGCAGCTACGGCCGCCACGATCGGCTCGCCGAAACCCGCGCCGCCTGAACCACTCTCCCGCTCGGCGCCACGCGGGGCCGGGCGGGAGCTCCGGTCAGGCGAGGCGGCGCAGATCCTTCGACTGCGCCTGCTCCAGGCATTCGCTCAGGAAGCGCAGGGCGGGTCCGGCGAAGGCGAAGGCGCCGGTGACGTGTTCGCGGCGGTGCATGGTGTGCATGGTGACGTCCGCGCCGAGGGCCTTCCAGCTCTCGGCCAGGGCCACCGCCTGGTGGAACGGGATGATCTGCTCGGCGGTGCCGCCGGCCACCAGAACCGGTGCGGCCGGGGCGATTCCACCCAGTTTGTTCTCCTGCAGGCGCGCCTTGACGGCCGGGACCTGGAACGGCGGTGTGTGGCAGAAGGTGTCGACGTGGGTGGGGATCACCAGGCCGCCGGCAATGCCGAGCACCGCCGCCGCGGCGGCATGGGTGCGGCGGAAGAGTGCGGCCAGGGCGCGGCCCTGGGGCTTGAGGTATTGCAGGACATCGAGTTCCGGATAGGCGG
Source organism: Nocardia sp. IFM 10818 (assembly GCF_054655275.1). Classification (NCBI taxonomy): domain Bacteria; kingdom Bacillati; phylum Actinomycetota; class Actinomycetes; order Mycobacteriales; family Nocardiaceae; genus Nocardia; species Nocardia sp. IFM 10818. The sequence continues at coordinate 1,656,683 of NZ_BAAHJH010000001.1, read as the reverse complement.
CGTCGAGGCCGAGCACACCGTAGAACAGCAGGAAGGCGTAGGGGGTGCCGTCCAGGAAGGCGATCATGTCCTCCAGATCGGCGGGGACGGAACCGATCGCGCCACCGGCGAGCTCGAGCTCGGGGGCATAGCCGGGCTGGAGTTGCAGCGCCCAGCCCGCGGCATTGCCGCCCTCGGAGTAGCCGTAGATGCCGAGCGGACCGTCGGGGTCCAGGCCGGCGGCGGGCAGGCGGCGCGCGGCGCGCATGCTGTCCAGTACGGACGGGCCCAGTGAGCGGCCCATGACATAGGGGTGCGTGCCCGGATTGCCCAGTCCCGGATAGTCGGTGATGGCGAGCGCCCAGCCGCGGCGCAGGGCGGCCCGGATGAACAGCGATTCGTATTCCACGCCGAAGCGCAGCTGCCACGAGGACGCGGCGATCCGGTCGGCCAGGCCCTGGGTGCCGACGGCGAAGCCGATCAGCGGCCGCGGGCCCGCGCCCCGCCAGGGTTCGCGCGGCACCAGCACGGTGCCGGTGACCTCGACCGGGTCACCCGCGCCATTGGTGGAGGTATAGGTGATGCGCCAGGCGCGGGCGGGAAGTCGCAGGCCGGGCAGCATCCGCGCGACCATCGGCGATGCCGCCAGCAGCCGGCCCGGAGCTCCCGCCGCCGCTTCGTCGATGCGGTGGGTGTACGCAGTCATCATTGCCTGCCCTTCTTGCACGAACGCGCCTTATGCAGTTGTCGCGCAATCGAATCCGGGCGTTAACGACTGTCCGGGACAGCGCGCATGATCGTTACCATACCTAAAGCAAGAGAAAGTGACACCTCGTGTTGCAGTAACTCTCACTCACTGAGACAACACTGTGAAATACGCTCTTGCATCGGCATGTTGCCCACGGGGTGAGCACACCTCGGCAAATCCTGTTGATCTCGGGCAGCACCCGCGACACCTCCACGAATACCGCCGCCCTGCGGACCATCGCCGCCCTCGCGCCGCCGGAACTCGAGGCGCGACTGTACGACGGACCGGTCGGGCTGCCCGCCTTCATACCCGGCGACCAGCCCACACCGGCCGCCCTGGCCGAACATGCGAGCATCGCCGAACCATCCGAGATTTAGATACCCCCATAGGGTATGACATGAATCACTGGGCAGGAGCATTCCTTCCACATACCCCCTATGGGTATACAAATGGGACCGGATTTCCCTCTGCCAAGGAGTGATTCACATGTCCACCGCCAACCCGGCGCCACCGTCCTCGCGACGGTGGATCGCCCTCTCCCTCATTGCCCTCGCCCAGTTCATGGTCATCATGGACACCTCGATCATCGGCGTCGCGCTGCCGGAAATGCAGGCGGCCCTGGGCTTCTCGCAGGAGAACCTGTCCTGGGTCTTCAATGCCTACGTGGTCGTCTTCGGCGGACTGCTGCTGCTGGGCGGCAAGCTGTCCGACATTCTCGGCGCGCGGCGCATCTTCCAGCTCGGCTGGGCGGTGCTCGGCGCCGGATCACTGGTGGCGGGCATCGCCTCCACCGCGACGGTCGAGCTCATCGGGCGCGGCGTCCAGGGCGCGGGCGCGGCGCTCATCGCGCCCTCGGCGCTGACGCTGCTCATGATGCTGTTCGGCGGCAATCCGCGCGAGCTGACCAAGGCGTTCGCGGTATACGGCGCGGCCGCGCCCGCGGGCGGCACCGCCGGTGTCTTCCTGGGCGGGGTCATTACCGAATACGCCTCGTGGCCTTGGGTTTTCTATATCAACATCCCCATCGCCCTGCTGGCGCTGATCGCCGCCCCCGCCCTGGTTCCCGGCGGCGCGCTGGCCCCGCACGGCTCGGTGGACCTGCTCGGCGCGGCGACGGCCACCCTCGGCCTCGGTGCGGCCGTGTTCGCGGTGGTCCGGGCGCCGCAGACCGGCTGGCTCTCCGGTGAGACCTGGGGCGTACTGGGCCTGGCGGCCCTGCTGCTGATCGCCTTCGTCGGCATTCAGATCCGCCGCAAGGATCCGCTCATGCCGCTGGCCATCTTCCGCTCCCCCAACCTCGGCGCGGCCAATCTGGCCCAGGTGCTGCTCGGCGCGGCGTGGGTGCCCATGTGGTTCTTCCTGAACCTCTACCTGCAGCAGGTGCTCGGCTACTCCGCCTTCCCCTCCGGCGCGGCGCTGCTGCCCATGACCGCGCTCATCATGGCCGGCATGATCGCGCTGTCCCCGAAGTTGTTCGCCCGCTTCGGCGCTCGCACCATGACCATTACCGGTCTGCTGGTGCTGGCCGCCGGCCTGGCCTGGCTGTCGTTCATCCGCCCGGACGGCAATTTCTGGATCGACGTGCTGCCCGGTTCCCTGGTCGCCGCCCTGGGCATGTCCCTGGCGTTCGTCCCGTCCCTGCAGACCGCCATCTCCGCCGCGCCGCCGGAGGAGGGCGGGCTGGCCTCGGGCATCGTGAACACCGGCTACCAGATCGGCTCCGCGCTCGGCCTGGCCGCGGTGACCGCCATCGCCTCCGCTGCGGGCGCCGAAAAGCTCGGTGACACAGTGGCTCTCACCGATGGCTTCGCCGCCGCCTTCCAGTCGGCCGCCGTCATCGCCGTGCTGGCCGCCGCCGCTGCCGTGGCGACCTTCCGCCGCCCGGCCCGCACCGCCGAGGAGGTGAGCGTCAACGCCTGAGCACTGTCGCCCGCAACCCCGTGACACGACCCGGCGGAGATTTTCCGAATGGGGCCACGCACGGGGTTGCCGGGTATTTACTGGTATAGACCGAACCGGCGCCGATCCGAGGGATGGTGCGGGATGGATGTGGGTATCTTCGGCGCGGGCCTCATCGGCCTGAGCCTGGCGGGACTGTTCGACCGTGCCGGGCACACCGTGCACATCGCCAACCGCCACCTGGAGGAACTGACGGCGACCCTGGCAGACAGGGGACTACGCCATACCCGGGCCGCCCCGGTGGACGAGGTGACCGACGCCGCGTCGCTGCTCGTCGGCGCGGTGCAGTGGAACCAGCTGGCGGCGCTCGCCGCGGAATTGCCGCCGCTCGACGGCAAGATCTGGATCGACCCGGCCAACCCGTTCGAACGCGATGCCTACGGCAATGTCACCGTCGTCGACACCGACAGCCGGCCGACCAGTGCGATCGTCGCGGAGCTGGTGCCGAAGGCCCAGCTGGTCAAGGCCTTCAACAACTTCACCACGCCGATGTACCGTTCCGGCCCGCTCACCTCGCTGGGCCGGATCGTCGCCCCCATGGCCGGGGACCATCCCGCGGCGCTGTGCCGCGTCGCGGAACTCGTCAAGACCACTGGATTCGTTCCGGTCGTCATCGGCAATATCGATGACAGCGTGGTGCTGGAACCCGGCGGCGCGCTGCGGCAGCTGAGCATCCCGCTGATCGCGCCCTAGCTTCTCGCGGGCCGATCAGTCAGGTTCTCGCGGGGCCGATCAGTCCTTGCGGGCCAGCCCGCCGAAGGCGCCCGAGACCTCCGGATGCTCGCCGACATCGGCCGGATTCTCCGGCCGCCACAGCGGCAGCAGCACCAAGCCGGGCTCGAGCAGCGTCCAGTCGTGGAAGTACGTCGCGATCTCGTCCTTGCTGCGCAGCGTGATCTCGGTGGAGGTCCGCCCGGACAGCTTCTGCGCATCCAGCACCTCCTGCGGCTGCCCATCGGCGGTGGCATGGGTGATCGCCACATAGCTGCCGGGCGCGCACACCTCCAGCAGCCGGGCCACCGCCCCGGCCGGATCGGCCTCGTCCGGCACGAAATGCAGGACGCCGAGCAGCAATACGGCCACCGGGCGGGAGAAATCCAGCAGCCGCGCCACATCCGGCGCACTCAGGATCGAATCCGGTTCGGCCACATCGGCATGAATGACGGCGGCATTCGGATTGCCGTCCAGGATGGCCTGGCTGTGCGCGACCGCGACCGGGTCGATATCCACGTACACCACGCGGGCTCGGGGATTCCGGGCCTGCGCCACCTCGTGCACATTGCCGACCGTCGGAATGCCGGAGCCCAGATCGAGGAACTGGTCGATTCCGGCATCGGTCAGATGCCGGACGCAGCGGCGCAGCAGATCCCGGTTGGCGCGCATGGTCTCCGCGACATTCGGGGTGAACTTCTCGATCATGTGCGCCAATTCGCGATCGATCTCGAAATTGTGCATGCCACCGACGAAGTAGTCGTACACTCGCGAGGCACTGGGGCGATCCAAATCGATGCCCTCGGGAGCCCAACTCGGTCTGGTCATCGCTTCGCAACCCTTCTGCACCAAGCTACTTCACGGCCAATCATGAAGCGCCGCAATGGTATCGCAACCCGGACCGGCAGGGCGGCGTTCGCGGCCGGAGACTGGTCGGGCTACCATCAACCCCCATGGCGTCGGATCCCGGGGGTGGGCCGGAGCATGGCGGCCCGCACGCCGACTTGGTCGAACAGTGGGCAGCCGCGCTCGACAGCGGAGTCCGCGATCACGTGGTGCCCATGAGCCGGGCCGAGGCCCATGCCCTGCTGACCCGGCTCGCCGCGGGTTTCGCGGCGGCCGCGCGGGATGGCGCAACCCTGGACCGGGTCGCCGAACTGGGCGCGGAACTGGCGCGTGCGCATTTCGTCGGCAACGAGGTGCTGGGCCGCAGCGTCACCGTCCTCGGATCCTGCTTCGCCCGGGATGGCGCAATACCGGCCGACCGGCTCGCGGAACTGCTGGGCGCGTTCACCGCCGGCTATGTGCGCGCCTTCCGGAAATGGTTGCTGGCCGAGCAGGAAAGCGTGCGAATCGCCGAAATCACCGCACGCATGCGGGTGCAGGAAAAACTGCGGGCAAGTGAGGCGCGGTTCCGAGCGGTGTTCGCACAGGCCGGAATTGGGACCGGATTATCCGATATGTCCGGTCGCATCATCGATGTGAATGCCGCCTTCGCGGAAATGCTCGGCTACACCCCGGCCGAGATGTGCGCCCTGGAGGTCACCGATCTCGCCCATCCCGAGGACGATCCGGGCATGTGGCCGCTGTACGCCGCGGTGCTGCGCGGGGATGTCGACAATGCCCAGATGGAGAAGGCGTATCCGCATCGCGACGGGCGCACGGTGTGGACGAATATCAATGTCTCGCTCATCCGCGACGATCACGGGGAGCCGCGGTACACGCTGATCCTGGTGGAGGACATCTCCGAGCGGCGCGCGCTACGCGAACGCCTGCACTACCGCGCGCATCACGATCAGCTCACCGGGCTGGCCAATCGATCCCGGTTCTTCGACGCCCTGACCGCCGCCTTCGCCGAGCCGGATGCCCGCATCGGGCTCTGCTATGTGGATCTCGACCGATTCAAGGCCGTCAACGACACCTTCGGTCACGCCATCGGCGACGAACTGCTGGTCCAGGCCGCCGACCGGCTCACCGCCTGCACCGGCCCGGACCAGCTGGTGGCCCGCATGGGCGGCGACGAATTCGTCATCCTGGTCCCGGATTCCGGCGGCGAGGTCGATCAGCTCGCGCACCGTGTGCGCCGTACCTTCGCCCGCCCGTTCGAGGTGCACGGGCACCGGCTCACCGTCACCGCTAGCGTCGGCACCGCGGCGGAGTTCGCGGCCCACACCACCGCCGACGACCTGCTGCAGGCCGCGGACTACAGCATGTACTGGGCCAAGGCGGCCAATCGCGGACCCGTGCGCCCGCTCTCGGCATCACGGCACACAATCGGCCGGGACACCCGGCATGCCGACGGCGGCGCGGTGCCCGCCAAGACCACGGAATAGTGGCGCGAACTCGCCTCACAGCGCGCGCAACTGCGCCAGCACCTCGAATGCGACTTCGGCGGAATCGGACAGCGCGGCGATCTCCAGCGCGGTGGCGTCGTGCAGCGCCGGATCCTGCAGGGCGAGGCCGTTGCCGAAGATGACCACATTCGCGCCGAGGTCGGCGGCGATCAGCAGCTGCCTGGTGGCGACGCCCTCGCCCACCAGCAGGTCCAGGCCCTCACCGAGGAAGTAGAAGCGCCACAGCGGGCCCAGATCGGCGTCGTAGACCCGTTTGGTGCGCTCGATGATCACCTCACCCGCACCCGCGATGGCGGCGACGATCTCGAAGTAGTCCGGCGCGTTCTCCGGCGTCGCGCCGATGGCGGCGAGGGAGTACGCCAGATCCACCGTGAGGTGCGCGTTGTAGCCCGACATGGCCGCCCGCGCGCCCGACAGCTCGCAGTTCGCCGCCAGCGCGAAATACCGCGCCCAGTGCGGTTCGACCACGCCACCGGTGAATTCGGCGTGCAGATTGTCCAGGTAGCGGCGCAGCAGCTCGAAGCTGATGGCGTGCGCGAATCGCCGGTCGGCGAAGGCGAGCGGATCGCGTTGCAGCGGCATGACCGCCACCTCCTCGACCCCGTCGAGCCCGATGCCGAACAGCCCGCGCCGGTCGCGATGCTCGGCCAGAATGCGGGTGATCCGCTGGTTACGCTGCACCGCGACCGCGAGCCGCGCCAGCGCGTCCGCCGGCAGATCGGAAGTCTCGGATAAACGGGCTATGGTGGCAATCTCGCCGGTGGACAGTGGCGTCCCACAGGCGGCCGGCGCGGGTGGCACGCCCGCCGGGGCCGCGGCTCCCGGCGCGGCCGCGGAAACCGCCAGTACCGCAGCGCCGATCGCGATGAGGAGCCCGGACCGGGCGGTTGTCTGCACGGGCAAGAAGTGTACGGACCGGTCGGATAATCACGTGGTTGCCGACCCACCCCGTCAGGGGATCTTGACAGGAAAGCGTTCATAACTCCGCAACGGCGCGAATAGGCTCGGCTCGCTCATGGCACATTCGCGTCAGCGCAACAGCAAACATCCGGCGGTAGCGTCTTGGAGAACCATGACATCGCGTGCGAGACATATCGACAACACCCTGCTGGTGGACAGACCGGGCGAACCCCTGCTGTCCGAACTGGTCGAACATCTGCGCCAGAACCGCACCCTGCTACGGGAGGAATGGGCGCGCCGCATTACCCACGCCCAGCTGCTCACCGCCATGACGCCGGACGAGATCTTCTCCGAGGCCACCTCGGTCTACGACAACTACGTCGACGCCCTCGAGACCGGCAGCGTCGAGGCCCTGCAGAACTACGCCCGCGACCTGTCCGAGCGCATCATTCCGCGCGGCGTCGAGACCGACGAGGTGCTCGGCATCGTGCTGCTGCTGCGAGATGTGCTGGCGCGCTCGCTGTTCGAGAAGTACCAGTCCGATTTCGAATTGCTCAATCGCGTCCTGGACGCCTATGAGCCGGCGGCCAACCGCATTGCCAATACCGTCGGCGTCTCCTTCGTGGAGGAACGCGAGCGCATCATCCGCCAGCAGCAGGAGGCCATTCGCGAACTCTCCACCCCGGTGCTCCAGGTGCGCGAGCAGCTGCTCATCCTGCCCATTATCGGCGTGCTGGACTCGCAGCGGGCCCGGCAGCTGACCGAACAGCTGCTGGGCGCCATTCGCGGCAATCGGGCCAAGGTGGTGGTCATCGATATCACCGGTGTGCCGACCATCGACTCCACGGTGGCCAACCACCTGGTCCAGACCGTGGACGCCTCCGGGCTGATGGGCGCCAGCGTCATCATCACCGGGTTGTCCTCGGAGATCGCGCTCACCCTGGTGGCGATCGGGCTGGACCTGTCGAAGATGAACGCGGTCGGCGATCTGCAGGGCGGTATCGAGGAGGCCGAACGACTGCTCGGTTACGAGGTCAGCCGCACCGCCGACACGCTGTGAGATCGCGTCGGCGGCACGGCTTTCCGGGCTTGCGGGCCTACTCGGCCACGTCCGGGAAGGCCTGCTGGCGGTGTCCCCCGCGCAGGGTGCCCTCCACATAGGCCGCCTTGCAGGCCCGGCGCGCGATCTTGCCGCTGGAGGTGCGCGGAATCGAGCCCGCCGGCACCAGCAGCAGATCCCGGACCGTCACGCCGTGCCGCTTGGCAATGGCGGCGCGCACCGTCTCCGCGATCGGCTCCGGGTCGAGTTTCGCCGCGCCCGTTCCGCGTTCGGCCACGATCACCAGCTGCTCGGTGCCGGTCCCGGCGTCGGCGCCGCCGCGGTCGCCGACCTCGGCGGGCATCTCGTCGGCCGAAACCGAGAAGGCCGCAACGAATCCGGGCCGCAGCGCGGTGCTGGACTCCTGGGCGCTGTACTCCAGATCCTGCGGATAGTGATTGCGGCCGTCCACGATCACCAGATCCTTGACGCGGCCGGTGATGTAGAGCTCGCCGTCGTAGTAGGCGCCGAAATCGCCGGTGCGCATCCAGTTCGCGTCCGCCTCGGCGCCTTCGGCGTGACTGCCGTGCGGCTGGCGCGAGGTGAGCTTGTTGCGGAAGGTCGCCTCGGATTCCTCCGGGCGGCCCCAATAGCCGATGCCCATGTTCTGCCCGTGCAGCCAGATCTCGCCGACCTCGCCGTCGGGCCGTTCCGCGCCGGTCTCCGGATCCACGATGACGGCCCACTGCGACAGCGCGACGTAACCGCAGGACACCTGTGCCACAGCGTTTTCCGCGTCCGGGTTCACCTCGGTCATGCGCCCGGCATTGAGCTCGCCGCGGTCGACGTAGACCACCCGCGCCTCGTCGTCGCGCCGGGTGGCCGAGACGAACAGCGTCGCCTCCGCCATGCCGTAGCACGGCTTGATGGCGGTCTTGGGCAGGCCGTAGGGCTCGAAGGCCTCGTTGAACTTCTGCATCGAGGTCACCGAGACCGGCTCGCTGCCGTTGATCAGACCGATCACGCGGGACAGATCGAGTTCCTCGCCGGGCTTGGGCTTGCCCCGCACCGCCGCGTGCTCGAAGGCGAAATTCGGTGCGGCCGCATAGATCTCGGCCCCGTCCTCCTGCGCCGCCAGCTCCTTGATCCAGCGGTAGGGCCGGCGCACGAAGGCACTGGGCGACATGATGGTGATGAACTTGCCGCCGAGCGAGGGCAGGATGACGGTGAGCAGGCCCATATCGTGGAACATGGGCAGCCAGGTGACGCCGCGCGCCTTCTCGTTGATGCCGATGGCGCTGATCATCTGGAACAGATTGGTGCCCACGGCCCGGTGGGTGATCTCCACGCCCGCCGGGGTCCGGGTGGAGCCCGAGGTGTACTGCAGGTACGCCACGCTGTCGATATTGATCTCCGGACGCACCCAGGTCTCGCCGACGCTGTCCGGGATCATCTCCACGGCGATGATGCGCGGGCGCTGCGGGGCGGGCAGTTCGCGGAACAGTTCCCGCACCCCGGCGGCGGCCGAGCCGACCGTGAGGATGGCGGCGGGCTGGCAGTCGTCGAGCACCGCGTGCAGCCGGTCGGAATGGCCGTGCTCATCCGGTTCGAACAGCGGCACCGCGATATTGCCTGCGTACACCGCCCCGTACATGGCGACGATGTACTCCAGGCCCTGCGGACAGAGGATGGCGACCCGGTCGCCGGGCTGCGTGACCTGCTGCAACCGGGCGGCCACCGCGCGCAGCCGGACGCCGAACTGATTCCAGGTGAGTTCGAAGTACTCACCGTCGCGTTCGCGCGAATAGTCGACATAGCGGTAGGCGAGTTCGTCGCCGCACTCCGCGGTGTGATGGTCGACCAGGTCGATCATCGTCTTGTTGTCGGGGAGCTTGATGTTGCCGTGCTCGTCCAGAAAGTCATCGAAAGAGGTCTCGCCGATCATTCCCTATCCTTTTTCAACTCACAGCCATGACTGTGCAGTGACACCGAACAAAGATCGACACAGGAGCCCGGGAATTAGCTGGGGCTGAGGAAGACTAGCAGGTGTCACGGTCCCGGATACTCAGTACCGACCGAAGGCGAGCGCGACATTGTGCCCGCCGAAGCCGAAGGAGTTGTTCAGGGCGTAGTCGTAGGTGCCCGGCCGCGCCTGCCCCTTCACCACGTCGAGGTCGATTTCGGGGTCCTGATTGTCCAAATTCAGCGTGGGCGGGATGATTCCGTCGCGCACCGCCAGCACGGTGAGCACCGATTCGAGCGCGCCCACGGCGCCGATGGAGTGCCCCAGCGCCGACTTGGGCGCATAGACCGCAGCGTGATTGCCGACCGCTTGCTGAATGGCATTGGCCTCCGCGGTATCCCCGATGGGCGTGGCGGTGGCGTGCGCATTGATATGCGTGACATCGGATTTGGAGATTCCGGCGTTCTCCATGGCGCGGGTCATGGCGCGCGCCGCGCCCGTGCCCTCCGGATCGGGGGCGACGAGATGGAAACCGTCGGAGGTGATCCCCGCGCCCATGAGGCGGGCGTGGATGGTCGCGCCGCGGGCCTTGGCGTGCTCCTCGGTCTCGATCACCATGAGCGCGCCGGCCTCACCGAAGACGAAGCCGTCGCGGTCGCGGTCGAAGGGGCGCGAGGCCGCCTTCGGATCGTCGTTGCGGGTGCTCATGGCGCGCATCATGGAGAATCCGGCGATCGGCAGCACGTGGATGCCGCCCTCCACGCCGCCGGTCACGACCATGTCGGCATCGCCCATGACGATCATCTGCCAGGCATTGGCGATTGCCTCCGAACCGGACGAACAGGCCGAAACCGGCGTTCGCACACCGGCGCCCGCGCGCAGTTCGGTGCCGACCACGGCGGCCGCGCCATTGGGCATGACGGTCTGCACGGTCAGCGGCGAGACCTTGCGGTAGCCGCCGGTCTCGAGCTTGTCGCGCGCGACGATCAGGCACTCCGCACCGCCCAGGCCGGTGCCGATGGCGACGCCGAGGCGGTCGCGGTCGACCTCCGGATTGCCGGCGTTCTTCCAGACCTCGCGCCCCAGCACCAGGGCCATCTGCTCGATGTAGGACAGCCGGCGTAATTCCGCCGGGCTGACCTGGTCGCGCGGCGAGACCTTGAGGTGGCCGCCGATGCGCACCGGCAGTTCGAAATCCTCGACCCAGCTGTCCTCGAGGACGTCGATACCGCTCTCGCCGTTGAGTAGGCCCTTCCAGGTCGAGTCGACGTCTCCCGAGATGGAGGTGGTGGTCGCCAGGGATGTGACGACGACATCGGGGAACTTGCGGCGGTTGGGCGTCTGCATGATCGTTCACTCTCCGTAGCAATGCTGCGGCGAACCTGATTTCGATCCGCGTGGCTGTCAAGGACTGTTTTGCAACTCGCGAACGCTCCCGGCCGCGAACACTGCGGCGGGTGTTGAAGCCAATCTCCGGCGAACTGGGCTAGATTATCCGAGGCTAAGCCGACCAGTCTCCTTGTGCGACACGCGGGACCCAGAAACCGTTCCGAGTGGTCCCTTTCGCCCACGGCGGCAATCGCCGGATCTTTCACCATCATTCCGCAGCGCCGAGCCATTTCGAGGGAGGCACACGAACGTGGCCAGGAATCTGACGCAGCTCGAGTTGCTCATCGAGTTGGAGCCTGTTGCCGAACAGAATGTGAATAGGCATCTATCCATGGCCAAGGACTGGCATCCCCACGACTACGTGCCGTGGGATGAGGGTCGCAACTTCGCAGCTATGGAAGGCGAGGACTGGGACCCGCAGCAGTCCAAGCTCAGCGAGGTCGCCAAGGCGGCCATGATCACCAATCTACTGACCGAGGACAACCTGCCCAGCTACCATCGGGAAATCGCCGAGAACTTCTCCCAGGACGGCGCCTGGGGCACCTGGGTGGGCCGCTGGACGGCCGAGGAGAACCGGCACGGCATCGTGCTGCGCGATTACCTCGTGGTGACCCGCGGCGTGGATCCGGTGGCCCTGGAACAGGCCCGCATGATTCACATGACCAATGGCTACAACGCCATGCATCTGGTCCGCGACCGCATCGGCCACAGCAACATCTACGCCGCTGCCGGATTCATGTATTCCGTCATCTATGTGACATTCCAGGAATTGGCCACGCGCGTTTCTCATCGCAATACCGGCAAAGTGTGCAATGACCCCATAGCGGACAGGATGCTGCAACGCATTGCCGCCGACGAAAACCTGCACATGATCTTCTACCGCAATATGGTCGGCGCCGCCCTGGACCTGTCCCCCGACCAAGCCGTCGAAGCCATCGCCAACATCGTCCAGGAATTCCAGATGCCCGGCGCCGGCATGCCCAACTTCCGCCGCAATGGCGTCCTCATGGCCAAACACGGCATCTACGACCTCCGCCAGCACCTCGAAGAGGTCGTCCTCCCCGTCCTGAAGAAGTGGAACATCTTCGACCGCACCGACTTCACCCCCCGCGGCGACTACTACCGCAACGTCCTCGGCCAGCACCTGGAAAAACTCCGCAAGGACGCCGTCCGCTTCGAAGAACAACGCGACCGCTCCCTCGCCCGCGAAGCCCAGCGCCGGGAAAAGGATTCAGCCCTCATCAGCTGAACCCCCTGCTGGACAACCGATCACCGGGAACTGATGGCGGCATCCCCCGAGAAACCTCCGCCACCAGTTCCCGGTCGGCGTTGTTTCACCGTGCGGGCCTGTGGATAACTTCCACTCGTCGCGTGCGTTGTGTCGGGCGGGGCGAGTACGGGTTCATGTGTGCAGACATCGAATGAGCCATTCCCCGGATCCTGGGCGGTGGCGGCGGGGGCGGTGACGCGCTGGGAACTGCGGCACGACTTCGAGCGGGTCTTCCCGGACGTCTACAAGCGAAAAGGCGCCGTGCTCGACGCGGCGGGGTGGGCGCGGGCGGCGGCGCATTGGGCGAAGGGGGACTGCGTCCTGGTGGGGCTTTCCGCCGCGGCGATGCACGGCGTGCGATGGCTGGACGCAGACGCGCCGGCGGAGTTGGCGCGGGCAGGGCACACCCGGCCGCCACACGGGGTCAGAGTCTTCTGTGCCGACGTCGGCCGGCACGAATGCTGCGACGTGGACGGATTCCGGGTGACGACCCCCGCCCGGACCGGTTTCGACATCGGCCGCCGGCTGCCACGCGATCGGGCGATACCGATCCTCGATGCGCTGTGCGGCGCAACGGGTCTGACAGCCGAGGAGATCGCCGCGACCGCGCGCGAACATCCGGGAACACGCGGAGCCCGGCAACTCGCCGCGATCATCCCGCTGATCGACGGCGGCGCCGAATCACCGCCGGAATCCCACACCCGCCCGCTGCTGATCGATGACGGATTGCCGCCGCCCACCACCCAATTGGTCGTTCGCGACGAGCACGGCCTCTTCGTCGCCCGGCTCGACATGGGCTGGGAGAGGTGGAAAGTCGCCGTCGAATACGACGGCGCTCAACACTGGACCGATCCGACGCAGCGGACCAAGGACATCGACCGCTCACTCGCCCTGGAATCCCTGAGCTGGAAGGTGATCCGAGTCAGCGCCGCCCTCCTCTACCGCCGTCCCGATGAAGTCCTGGACCGAGTCCGCTGCGCCCTCCTCACCAGGGGAGCCGACCTGGACCATTGATCACCGGGAACTGGTGGCGGCATTTCGCGAGTAGCCTCCGCCACCAGTTCCCGGTCGGCGTCGTTTCACACCGAGGGCTTGGTCCAGGTGAGGGAATACCTCCACATCACGTGGCGACGGAATCGCGCGCCGGGCAGGAGGTCTCGGGCGATGGCCGACATCTCCCGGTAGGTCACCGGTGGCGGCCAGACGATCGGTGAGGGGTGTTCCCACTTCGTCTTGGTCAGGCGGTGCCACGTGAACGCCGCCGTGCCCGCGAGAACCCAGGGCAGGTCCCTCGGCAGCACATCACGGGCGAGACCGACGACCGCCAAAGTCCCGCCCGGACGGAGCAATTCCCGCATTCTCTTCAGTCCGGCGGCCGCGGCCATATGGTGCAGCGTCGCCACCGAGACGATGCCGTCGAACGACTCCGGCTGGAACGGGTAGCTCAGGAAATCCCCGCACACGTACTCGATCTCCCCACCCGGCGACTGCTTCCGGGCCTGCTCGATACCCGGTTCGTCGAGATCGATCCCCGTCACCCGCGCCCCGCGTGCATGCAGTCGCCGCGCGAGCATCCCTTCACCGCACCCGACATCGAGCACGTCCCCCCGTGCCGGCACCGCATCCATCAGCAGCCGGTGATAGTGGATATTCCCATTCCACCGCTCCCCATCCGGCACCTCGGGGCCCCGTCTCCAACCCACGCAACCCTCCCGTCAGTCCTCTCGCAGCCTAGTCAGGAGCTGGACAGACGATCACCGGGAACTGGTGGCGGCATTTCGCGAGTAGCCCCCGCCACCAGTTCCCGGTCGGCGTTGTTTCAGATTGGCTAGAGGTAGAGCTGGGCGACCAGGCCGGCCAGCGCTCCGCCGACGAGGGGGCCGAGAACGGGGACCCAGGAGTAGGACCAGTCGGCGTTCTTGTGGGTCGAGGACACCGGGTCGCCGGGGCTCTCGTCGACGACCGAGCGGGCGCTGCCGCCGGAGTTGACGTCGGCGGGCAGGCGCTTGGGCAGCACATTGGCCGAGCGGGTGGTCGGCAGCAGCGCGTAGGCGATGCGCGGGCCGAGGTCGCGGGCCGGGTTGATGGCGTAGCCGGTCGGGCCGCCCAGGGATGCGCCGATGCCCACGACCAGCAGGGCCGCGGCCAGCGGGCCGAGGCCGCTGGGGGTGTGGCCGAAGGCCAGGATCACGAAGACCAGGGCGAAGGTGGCGATGACCTCGGTGACGAAGTTCCAGGAGTAGGAGCGAATCGCCGGGCCGGTGGAGAAGATGCCCAGCTTCTTGCCCTCGTCGGGTTCCTCGTCGAAGTGCTTCTTGTAGGCCAGGTACGCGACGCACGCGCCGAGGAAGGCGCCCACCAACTGGGCGGAAATATAGGCGACGGTATTGACGAAGTTCACCGGAATTCCCGGCGCGTACTCCGATGCGCCACTGAACAACATGCCGATGGTGACCGCGGGATTGAGATGGCCGCCCGTCTTGTAGGCGACATACACGCCCGCGAAAACGCCGAGACCCCAGCCGAAAGTAATGAGCAGCCAGCCGCCGTCGAAGCCTTTCGACTTCGTAAGCAATACGTTGGCTACTACGCCTGCGCCGAGCAGGATGAGGACACCGGTACCCAGTGCCTCGCTGACGAATATAGAGCTGAAATCCATCGATGCGCCTCCCGTTCGGCGTCGCTGCCAGTCCGGACAAGACTTTACGGTCTTCTGTCCAGCAAATCTGTAGAAACACGCTAGGGGGTAATGCGCTTCGGGCACAAGTCCGCAATCATTATCGAAAAGCCCGGCGGTGCAGCACTATTCGATTCCCGGAAACGCCGGACAGCGCCGCGCCGGAATGCTCCGGTGCGGCGCCGTTCGCCTGTGAAATTGTGTGCGCGGATCGGATCAGCGCGCGGCGACCAGTCGCGCGGCATTGGCGGACTCGTCGTCGCGGGCCTCGTTGGCGGCGAGTTCGGCGTGCACGCGGTCGTAGTAGCGGTTGATCTCCGCATTGGTGCGCTCGTCGTCCCAGCCCAGGTGCGGGGCGATGAGGCGAGCGATCTCGCCCGCCGCCTCCAGGCCGCGATCGGGCACCTCGATGGAGATGCGGGTGCGGCGGGTGAGGATGTCGTCGAGGTGCAGCGCGCCTTCGTGGGTGACGGCGTAGACGGCCTCGGCGGCGATGTAGTCCTCGGCGCCCCGGATCGGTTCGCGCAGTGCGGGAACCGCGGCGATGAGGTCGAAGATGTTCTCCGACAGCGAGCCGTAGCGGCCCAGCAGATGCTCGACCACCTCGACCGGGAGATCGGCGCGGGCGGCCACGCCGGGCAGATCGGCCAGCATGTCCTGGTAGCCGACCGCGCCCAGGATGGGCAGGCTCTCGGTGGTCGAGCGCGGGGCGTCGCTGCCGAGGGTCGCGGCGGCGGCGTCCACCACATCGGCGGCCATGACGCGGTAGGTGGTGTACTTGCCGCCCGCGATGACGAACAGGCCCGGGGCCGGCTCGGCGACCGCGTGCTCGCGGGAGAGCTTGGAGGTCTCCTTGGAGGCGCCGGTCATGAGCGGGCGCAGACCCGCGTAGGTGCCGACGATGTCGGCGCGGGTGAGCGGCTCGCGCAGGACGGCATTGACGTGGTCGAGGATGTACTGGACATCCGCGGCGCTGGCGGTCGGGTGGTTCTTGTCCAGGGTCCAGTCGGTGTCGGTGGTGCCGATGATCCAGTGCTCGGCCCACGGGATCACGAACAGCACGGACTTCTCGGTGCGCATGATCAGGCCGGTGCCCATGTCCAGGCGCTCGCGCGGAACCATGATGTGCACGCCCTTGGACATGCGCACGTGGAACGGGAACTCCACACCGGTCATCTTGATCATGTCGTCGGTCCACACGCCGGTCGCGCTGATCACGGTGCGCGCCCGGATGGTGTGCTCCAGACCGGTTTCCAGATCCTCGACCTTGGCGCCGACGACCCGCTCGCCCTCGCGGATGAGCCCGGTGACCTTGGTGCGGGTGAGCACGGTCGCGCCGTGCTGGGCGGCGGTGCGGGCCAGCATCATGGTGTGCCGGGCGTCGTCGACCTGGGCGTCGTAGTAGCGGATGGCGCCGGTCATGGCGTCGTCCTTGAGGGCCGGAGCCAATTCCAGGGCCTTGGTGCGGGACATGTGCCGGTGCATGGGCACCGCCCGCGCGCCGCCGAGGGTGTCGTACAGCGCCACGCCGGCGCCGATGTAGGCGCGCTCCCACACCCGGTGCTGCAGCGGGATGAGGAAGGACACCGGGTGCACCAGGTGCGGGGCCAGCTTGCTCAGCAGCAGGCCGCGTTCCTTCAAAGCCTCACGGACCAGGATGAAGTCGAGCATCTCCAGGTAGCGCAGGCCGCCGTGGATGAGCTTGGAGGACCGGCTCGAGGTGCCGGCGGCGAAGTCGCGCGCCTCGACCATGGTGACGGACAGGCCGCGGGCGGCGGCGTCCAGCGCGGCGCCCGCGCCGGTCACTCCACCGCCGATGACGAGAACGTCGATTTCGGTGTCGCCGAGCGCATCGATGGCCCGGGCGCGGTAGGCGGGATCCAGTTGTGCGGACACGAAATGCTCCTTGTTATCGGGGTTTTGAGTCATCGGGGGCAGCGCTACTCGTCGTCTTCATCGATATCGACCCAGTCGAGGGTGCGCGAAACGGCTTTCAGCCAGCGGGCGTACTTGCGTTCGCGCTTCGCCTCGTCCCAGGTGGGCTGCCAGCGCTTGTCCTCGTGCCAGTTGGCGACGAGTTCGTCTGTGTTGTTCCAGAATCCGACGGCCAGGCCCGCGGCGTAGGCCGCGCCGAGCGCGGTGGTCTCCGCGACCACCGGGCGCGAGACCGGGACGCCGAGGAAGTCGGCCTGGATCTGCATGGCCAGCTCATTGGCGGTGACACCGCCGTCCACGCGCAGGGTTTCCAGCTTCACCCCGGAATCACGCTGCATGGCCTCGACCACGTCGCGGGTCTGGTAGCAGATGGATTCCAGTGTGGCCCTGGCCAAGTGGGCATTGTTGGAGTACCGGGACAGGCCCACGATCGCACCGCGGGCATCGGGCCGCCAGTACGGGGCGAACAGGCCGGAGAAGGCGGGCACGAAGTACACGCCGCCGGTGTCCTGCACCTGCCGGGCCAGATTCTCGATCTGCGATGCGCCGGAGATGATTCCGAGCTGATCGCGCAGCCACTGCACGGCCGAACCGGTGACGGCGATCGAGCCTTCCAGGGCGTACACCGGCTTGTCGTCGCCGAACTGGTAGGCGACGGTGGTCAGCAGGCCGTGCTTGGAGTGCACAATCTCTGTACCGGTATTCAGCATCAGGAAATTCCCTGTGCCGTAGGTGTTCTTGGCCTCACCCGGGCGGAAGCACACCTGGCCGACGGTGGCGGCCTGCTGATCGCCGAGCACGCCGGCGATCGGGACCGCGCCCTTGAACGGGCCGTCGGGATTGGTCATGCCGAAGCCCTCGGGATTCGAGGACGGCGCGATGGCGGGCAGCATGGCGCGCGGAATTCCGAAGACCGCCAGCAACTCCTCGTCCCAGTCCAGGGTTTCGAGGTCCATGAGCATGGTGCGCGAGGCATTGGTCGGATCGGTGATGTGCACGCCGCCGCGGGTGCCGCCGGTGAGGTTCCAGATGATCCAGGTGTCCGGGGTTCCGAAGAGCGCGTCGCCCTGCTCGGCGTCCTCGCGCACGCCCGGGACATTGTCGAGGATCCACTTCACCTTGCCGCCGGAGAAGTACGGAGCGGGCGGCAGACCGGCCTTCTCGCGAATGAGATCGCCGTGCCCGGCCTTCTCCACCTCCGCGATGATGCGGTCGGTGCGGGTGTCCTGCCAGACGATGGCGTTGTAATAGGGGCGTCCGGTGCGGCGGTTCCACACGATGGTGGTCTCGCGCTGATTGGTGACGCCGACCGCGGCCAGATCGGCGGCGGTGAGGCGGGCGCCGGCGAGGGCGCTCTTGATCACAGTGCGGGTGCGTTCCCAGATCTCGTCCGGATTGTGTTCCACCCAGCCGGCCTGCGGCATGATCTGCTCATGTTCGAGCTGATGGCGGGCAACCACATTGCCGCCGTGGTCGAAAACCATGAAGCGCGTGGAGGTCGTGCCCTGATCAATGGCCCCGACGTACTGCGTCATCGCGATCCTTTCCGGAACCTCGTCATTGAGTCCGTTTGCCCTGGTGAGCGCGGTCGCGGCCGGGCCCGACGTCCACGCTACGAAGTGTTCGCGTTCCACTCCAGGGCATGCGTTCGACAATGCCGAACGGTTTGCTGATAGGTTACGGACATGCCGGGTTCGATTCAGTCGATCGAGCGCGCCGCCGCCATGTTGCAGCTGCTCGCGCGCGGTTCCGGGCGGCTCGGCGTCGGTGAGATCGCGGCCGCCCTGGGACTGGCCAAGCCGACGGCGCACGGCATTCTGCGGACACTGCAGGGGGTGGGGTTCGTCGAGCAGGATCCGGTCAGCGGGAAGTACCAGCTGGGCGCGGCCATCCATGAGCTCGGCGGGGGATATCTGGATGCCAATGAGTTGCGGTCGCGTGCCATCAATCGGGCGGACGCACTCGCCGCGCGCAGCGGGGAGTCGGTGCGGATCGCCGCGCCGGTGGGCGGCGGAGTGTCGGTGGTGCACCACGTGTTCCGGCCCGACAACACCGAACAGGCCCTGGAAGTGGGGACCACGCTGCCGCCGCACGCGACCGCGCTGGGGAAGGTGCTGCTGGCCTACGACGCGCAGCTGTCGGCGACGGTGCGGGAGGGCGAACTGCCCGCCTTCACCCATCGCACCATCGTGGACCGGGCCGTGCTGGGCCGGGCGCTGACCGAGGTGCGGCGCACCGGGTGGGCCGGAGATGTCGGCGAATACCGGTCGGCGGAGGCGAGCATCGCCGCGCCGATCCGCGGGCGCGGCGGACTGGTGGTGGGCGCCATCGGCATCAGCGGGCCGATCGATCAGCTCTGCGACGGGCAGCTGCGGTTCCGACCCGGGTTCGTGGGCCAGGTTCGCGATGCGGCGCAGGCGGTTTCACGAGATCTTGGTGGCGCACAGTGAATGTCGTGCGGGACGGGAGCGGCCGGGAATGACGCAGCGATATGTGCTCGCCATCGATCAGGGCACCACCTCCACGCGGTGCATTCTGTTCGATCAGCGCGCCCGGCTGGCCGGGGTGGCGCAGCGCGAGCATCGGCAGCACTATCCGCGACCCGGCTGGGTGGAGCAGGACGCGCTGGAGATCTGGCGCAATGTCGAACGCGTTGTGCCCGCGGCGCTGCGCGATTCGGGGATCACGGCCGAGCAGGTGGCGGCGGTGGGGATCGCCAATCAGCGCGAGACCACGGTGGTGTGGGACCGGCGCACCGGGACGCCCATCGGACGGGCCATCGTCTGGCAGGACGTACGCACCGAGGAATTGGTGAATCGGCTGCGCGAAACGCCCGGGGCGGAACGGATCCGGGAACTGTGCGGTCTGCCGCCGGCCACCTACTTCGCCGCGCCGCGGTTGCGCTGGCTGCTGGATTCCGTGGCGGGACTGCGTGATCGCGCCGAACGCGGCGAGGTGCTGTTCGGGACCATGGAGACCTGGCTGATCTGGAATCTCACCGGCGGCGCGGACCACGGGGTGCACGTCACCGATGTCACCAATGCCGGGCGCACGCTGCTGATGAACCTCGAAACCCTGGACTGGGACGACGAACTGCTGCGGTTCTTCGATATTCCGAAGGCCATGCTGCCTCGCATCGAACCCTCGACCGGCGAGTTCGGGACCGCGCGGCGGGTGATTCCGGGCGTGCGCATCGCGGCTGCGCTGGGCGATCAGCACGCGGCCCTGTTCGGGCAGACCTGTTTCGCGCCCGGCGAGACCGAATGCACCTACGGCACAGGTGGATTCCTGCTGATGAACACCGGGCGGGAGCTGGTGCGGTCACAGCACGGCCTGCTCACGACCATCGGATATCAGGTCGGTCCGGAGCCGGTGTACGCCCTGGAAGGGCCGATCGCCGTCACCGGTTCGCTGGTGCAGTGGCTGCGCGACAATATCGGCCTGATCGCCAGTGCGCCCGAGATCGAAACCCTCGCGGGCACAGTCGAAGACAATGGCGGGTGCTATCTGGTGCCGGCCTTCTCCGGGCTCTACGCGCCGCATTGGCGCAGTGACGCGCGCGGGCTCATCATCGGCCTGACCTCCTATGTCACCAAGGGGCACATCGCCCGGGCCGTGCTGGAGGCCACCGCCTGGCAGACCCGCGACGTGGTGGAGGCCATGAACGCCGATTCCGGTCTGCACGCCGCGGCGCTGCGGGTGGCGGGCGGGATGACCTCCGACAACCTGCTCATGCAGATCGTGGCCGACGTACTCGACATACCGGTCATGCGACCGATCGTCGCCGAGACCGTCTCCCTCGGCGCGGCCTACGCGGCGGGCCTGGCCGTCGGCTATTGGCCCGATCTCGAAGGGCTGCGCCACAACTGGCGGGTGGCGGCCCAGTGGCTGCCGCGCATGGATCCGCGGCTGCGCGCGGAGGAGTACGACAACTGGCGGCGAGCGGTGGAGCTTACCTTCGGTTGGCTGCGACCGAAGAAGTCCTTGACCTAACGTGGCAGCTATGCGGTTGTACGTGGGATGCGCGATGTGGCAACACCCGGACTGGCAGGAGAGACCTTTACCCCCGGCGGAACGCCTGCGCACCTACTCCTCCTGGTGCAATGCCGTCGAGGGCAACACCACCTTCTACGCCACCCCGCAACGCCGCACCGTCGAATCCTGGGCCCGGCAAACCGATCCCGACTTCCGATTCGTGGTCAAGCTCCCGCGCACCGTCACCCATGATCGCCGCCTCACCGGCATCGACGCCGAGATGACCGCGTTCCTGGACGCCGTCGAACCGCTGGGCCGCCGCCTGCACGCGCTCTGGATCCAGCTCCCCGCCTCCTTCACCGACCTCGCCGCCCTGGCCCGGCTGCTCGACGGCCTCCCCGTCCACTACCGCGCCGCCGTGGAGGTCCGCCACCCCGCCTTCTTCCAGAACGACCGCGCCATCGGGCAACTGGAATCGATCCTCAACGCCGCCGCGGCCGAATGGGTCACCTTCGACACCACGGTCCTGTTCGCCACCCCGCCCATCAGCGCCGCCGAGAACGAGGCCTGGTCCAAGAAGCCGCGCGTCCCCCGCCGCACCCGGGCCCTCACCGAATTCCCCATGGTCCGCTACCACGGCCGCGACGACCCCAAGGCCACCATCGCCGGCTGGCAGCCCTGGGTCCGCACGGTCGTCGCCTGGCTCCGGGAAGGCCGTTCCCCCACCGTCTTCATCCACACCCCCGACAACTCCCAGGCCCGCACCCTCGCCCGCCAATTCCACGACGACGTCCGCACCCACCTCCCCGAGCTGGAGCCCCTGCCCGACCCGCTCCCCACCGACCCCATGACCCTGTTCTGACCCGGTTCGGCCACCTGCCGAGCGAATGTCGGTGTGGGTTGCTAGTTTTCGCGTCACATCAGTTGACGTGAGGCACGGAGCAGAGCATGACCAGCGGGGCGACCACTTATCTGGAGCTGTCCGAGGACAGCGGGTCGGCACACAAGTTCTATGAAGTTGTGGTGGCGGGGACGGAAGTCGCGATTCGGTATGGGCGGATCGGGGATGCGGGGCAGCGGACGGTGAGTTCGTTCGCCACGGCGGAGAAGGCGCAGGCGGCTGCGACCAAGAAGATCAACGAGAAGATCCGGAAGGGGTATGCGCCCGCGGTCATGGGGGCGCGGGGGAAGCGGCCGGTGACGCGGCGGGCCATTGTCAGTCAGCGGTCGACGGCGAAATCGGCTCCGGTGCTGTGGACGTTCGATTCGGGGGCGGCGGCGTTCGGGATCTTCGTGGACGAGCGGCGGTGCTGGGTGGGCAATGAGAGCGGGGATGTGTTCACGCTGACGCCGGGCGGTGAGGTGACCGGGCGGTTCAAGCTGCCGGATGCGGTGAAGTGCATTGTGGCGGACGACTTCTGGATTTACGCCGGATGCGATGACGGACGGGTGTACGACCTGTCGGGGAAAGTGCCGCGCGCGGCCTATGACATCGCGGCCAATGTCGACATCTACTGGCTGGATATTCACGACGGCATTCTCGGCGTCTCCGACCGGCAGGGCGGACTGACGGTCATCGACCACGAGGAGGAATCGCTGTGGTCGCGGCGCAGCACCGGGGATTCCGGGTGGATGGTGCGCATCGACCGGGAAGGCGTGTACCACGGGCATTCCGACGGCGTCACCACATACGACCTGGCCAGCGGCGACCAGCGCTGGCAGGTGGGCACGAACGGCTCGGTGCTGTTCGGCTGGCAGGAGGCCGATGCGGTGTACGCGGGCACCAGCCGCAATCAAGTGCGGATGGTCGCCAAGAACGGGCAGTCCGAGCGCACCTACCAATGCGATGCGGCCGTATTCTCCTGCGCCACTTCACCGGACGGGCGCTACGTCTTCGCCGGCGACAATTACTCCTCGGTGTACTGCTTCGATTCCGCGGGGCAGCGGCTGTGGAAGCTGGCCACCCGGTGCGGGTCGGCGTACTCCATGCAGTACCACGACGAGAAGCTGTACCTGGTCACCACCAATGGCACCCTGGCCTGCCTGGACGTCAGCGAGACGGCCATCCGCGACGCGGAGCAGGGCGTGCTGCCGCAGACGGTTTCGGTGAAGGCGCCGGAGATCTCCGCGGTAACCCCCAGCGCCACCGTGGAATTGGTGGCGGAGGCCGGTGACGGCATCGTGGTGGAATGCGTGCAGGAGGGCGCCAATCTGCGCGTGCACGTCGTCTCCGCCGGTTACCAGAGCGACTGGAATGTGCAGTTCCCCCGTGAGATTCGCGAGGCGGGGGCGCGCTATGTGGTGGACGCGGTCGCCGAATCGGCCCGCGGCGGCTTCTACCGTGTCCGCGGCGATATCCGCCGTCTGGGCTGACGGCGGCGATCAGGCGCCGAGACTGGAGAGCTCTCCGGGATCGGCGCCCAGCTGCACGAAGTGATCGTGATCGACCTCGACGAAAATCGCCCGGCCGGTCGCGATCACGATGTCGCCATCGGTGAGCACCGCATCGATGAACAGCTTGCGGCCCTCCCGGGCGCTCAGCATGGAAGTTACGACGAATTCCCGGTGCAGCCGGGCCGGGGCCCGGAAGTCCACATCCAGCTTCACCGTGACCGCCGGCTGCTGCAGCGGGAACAGGATGGAGCCGCAGGCCTCGTCCAGGGCGGCGGCGACGATCCCGCCGTGCGCCACCCCCGGTGCGCCCTGATGCCGGTGATCCAGCATGAATGTGCCACGCACGAGGTCACCCCGCCGCACGAAGCGAATGAGCGGCGAGGCCGGATTCGACGGGCCGCATCCGAAGCACCCGTGGTGATGCGGCGGGAACGGGCCGTCGGCGAACCGCTCGCCGAGCGGCAGCGCTGCCGCGGCGCGATCTTCCTCCATGCAAAAAAGTTAACCCAGATTCATCGACAAAGCGAGTCACGCCTCGTCATCCCGCCATGCTTGCGGCCGGGATCCACACCGGCTGGTGGATTCCGGCCGAGAACGGCGCCGGAATGACGAGGACGGCCTTCCGCCAGGAGTTCAGTTCTTGCTCGCGGCCTTACCACTCTTGGCTTTGCCGCTGCTCTTGCCGTTCTTGGCGTGGCCATTGGTGTTCTTCGCGGTCATGATCGAGCCCTCGCTCGTCTTGTCCCGGTCGCGATGCACCGCCTCGACGAGCAGTCCGGAGTCGTCCGCGTCGATACGCACGGTGTCGCCGGGCGCCAGCGCGCCGTCGAGGATCTTCTTGGAGAGATTGTTGTCCAGCTGCTTCTGCACCGTGCGGCGCAGCGGCCGGGCGCCGAATTCGGGCTGATACCCGTTGTCCGCCAGCCAATCCATGGCCTGCTCCGACACATCGAGCTCGATGTCCTGGGCGCGCAGCCGCCGTCGCGTGCCGTCGAGCACCAGATCCACGATCTCGCGCAGCTGCGACCTGTCCAGCCGGTGGAAGACGATCTGCTCGTCGAGCCGGTTGAGGAACTCCGGCCGGAAGTGCTTGCGCAGCCGCTCCTCCAGCTGCGGCGTAATCGAGTCCAGGTCACCGTCTTTCGCGGACAGGATGAGATCGGAGCCGATATTGCTGGTGAGGATGACGATGGTGTTCTTGAAATCCACGGTGCGGCCCTTGGAATCGGTGACCCGGCCGTCGTCGAGCAGTTGCAGCAGCACATTGAACACATCCGGGTGCGCCTTCTCGACCTCGTCGAACAGGATCACCGAATACGGCTGGCGGCGCACCTTGTCGGTGAGCTGCGCGGCATCGTCGTAGCCGACGTATCCGGGCGGCGCGCCCACCAGCCGCGACACCGTGTGCTTCTCCTGGAATTCGCTCATATCGAAGCGGATGAGCCGGTCCTCGTCACCGAATACCGCCTGCGCCAAGGCCTTCGCCAGCTCGGTCTTGCCGACGCCGGTCGGTCCCAGGAACAGGAACGAGCCGATGGGCCGATCCGGATCCTTGAGCCCGGCGCGGGCGCGGCGCACCGCCTCGGCGACCGCCACAATGGCCTCCTCCTGCCCGATGACGCGCTTGTGCAGCACCTCTTCGAGTTTCAGCAGCTTCTGCCGCTCCTCCACGGTGAGATCCGCGACGGGAATGCCGGTCTGCCGCGACACCACCTCGGCGATATCGGTGACCGTCACCTCCTGCACCTCCACCGGTGCGTCGTCGGCCGCGGATTTCTGCTCCGCCTTGGCGATCTCGGCCTTGAGCTTGTTCGCCTTCTCGTAGTCCTCGGAGGCGACCGCGGCGTCCTTCTCCCGCCGCAGCCGCGCCAGCTTCTCCTCCTGCTCGCGCTCCTTCGGATCCGGTGTGCGGGTGCGCAGCCGCACACGCGCACCGGCCTGGTCCACCAGATCGATGGCCTTGTCCGGCATGAACCGGTCGGTGAGGTAACGATCCGACAGTTCGGCCGCCGCGATGAGCGCCTCGTCGTCGTAGCGCACCTGATGGTGCTCCTCGTACACGTCGACCAGCCCGCGCAGGATCTCGATGGTGTCGGCCACCGACGGCTCGGACACCATGACCGGCTGGAAGCGCCGTTCCAGGGCGGCGTCCTTCTCGATGTACTTGCGGTACTCGTCGATGGTGGTGGCGCCGATGGCGTGCAGTTCACCGCGCGCCAGTGCGGGTTTGAGCATATTGCCCGCGTCCATGGAACCCTCGCCGCCACCGCCCGCGCCGACGATGGTGTGCAGCTCGTCGATGAACACCACCAGTTCGTCCGAATGCGCGCGCACCTCGTCGAGCACCTTGGTCAGCCGCTCCTCGAATTCGCCGCGATACTTGCTGCCCGCCACCATCGAACTCACGTCCAGCGCGATGACCCGCCGATCGGCCAGCGTCGCGGGCACGTCCCCATTGACGATGCGCTGCGCCAGGCCCTCCACGATGGCCGTCTTGCCGACGCCCGGATCGCCGATGAGCACCGGATTGTTCTTGCGCCGCCGCGACAGGATCTCGACGGTCTGCTCGATCTCCTGCGCCCGCCCCACCACCGGATCGACCTTGCCCGCCCGCGCCTCCGCGGTGAGATCGCGCCCGTATTCGTCGAGCGTGGGCGTATCGCTGGGCTCCTTGTGGCCGGGCGCGGCCGGTAGTTTCGCCCCCGACAGCGCCTGCGCGGCCGCGGTCTCCGGATTGCCGGCGATGCCGAGCAGGATGTGCTCGGGCCCGATGTAACTGCTGCCCGCCTCGGCGGCGCTGCGCTGGGCATTGCGCAGCGCGACCTTCGCCGCCGGGCTCAGCGCCAGCGCGTGCCCGCCCCCGTGCGCGCCGATCCCGCTGCCCGCCGCGGCCCGCATCTGCTCGCGCAGTTCCTCGGGATCCCGGCCGATTTCGGCGATGATGCTCGCGGCCGGTTCCACCTCGGCGGCCGCGTAGAGCAGATGCTCGGGGGTGATCTCGGCGCTCCCCCAGTCATGGGCGGCCTGCCGGGCGCTGTCCACGATCTGCTTCGCGCTCTCACTCAGCAAACGACTCAGATCGATGCGCTGCACCGGCGGCTGCGCCGCCATACCGGATCCGAAGAATCGCTGGAAGATATCGTCGAAGGAGTCGAACGAACCCCTGGAACTGGGCCAACCCTGAGTCATAAGCACCTCGCGGCGTCAGGCGGCGCGCCGAATCCCAGTCGTGATCAATAAGGCATCGACGCGACAGCAAACGAATGGCGAACTCCCTGCCCACAGTAGTAGCCTCAGGCCCGACGGCAACCCGCCGTGATGAGTTTGTTTCGACTCTCTGGTCCGTCAGGAGCAACCCGATGACCACGATCCACGACGAGCTCGACGCGCACGCCCAGGCGGTGGCAGATCAGGTCGTGCAGTGGCGGCATCATCTGCACCAGCATCCGGAACTGTCCAATCGCGAGGTGAACACCGCGGCCCTGATCGCGGACCATCTGCGGTCCCTGAAACTCGACGAGGTGCGCACCGGCATCGCCGGGCACGGCGTGGTCGGGGTGCTGCGCGGCGGGCAGCCCGGGGACCGGGTCATCGCGCTGCGCGCCGATATCGACGCCCTCCCGGTGCCCGATCTGTGCGGTGTCGACTTCGCTTCGCACGTCATCGATCAGGACTATCCCGGCGGTCCGTTCCCCGTCTCGCACGCCTGCGGCCACGACTGTCACACCTCGATGCTCATGGGCGCGGCGAGCGTCCTCGCCGCGGCGCGCGAACAGCTGCCCGGCACCGTGGTTTTCGTCTTCCAGCCCGCCGAGGAGGGGCCTCCGGTCGGCGAAAAGGGCGGGGCCGCAGAGATGCTCGCCGAGGGCGCGCTCGACGATCCGGCGCCGACCATGGTGTTCGGCTTCCACGTGGTCCCACTTCCCAAGGGCTGGATCGGATATCGCGCCGGGGTGCAGTTCAGCGCATCCTGCCTGGTGAAGATCACCATCACCGGTCAGCAGGTGCACGGGTCCACCCCGTGGATGGGCATCGATCCCATGCCCGCGGCCGGCGCCGTGCTCACCGGCATCGGCCAGCTCTACCGCCAGGTGTCGGCCTACGACCCGGTGACGGTGACCATCGGGCACGTCGAGGATGTGGGGCGGTTCAACATCATCGGCCAGACGGTGACGCTGTGGGGCACCATCCGCGCGGCGGTCGAGGCGGATATGCCCGAGGTGCAGAAGCGCCTGGAAACCCTGGCCGCGCACAGCGCGCAGGCCTACAACTGTTCGGCCACCGTGGAATTCATGCAGGACGTGCCCGCGGTGCACAATCAGCAGTCGTGGATCGACGCCGGTCTGCCGACCTTCCGGCGGGTGGCCGGACCGGACAAGGTGATTCCCGCCCCGCCGACGCTCGGCTACGACGACATCTCGGAGATGGTCAACAAGTACGGCGGTCTCTACGTCATGCTCGGCGTGCAGGATGTGCGGATCGACGCGAGCGGAACGCCGTCTCCGATTCCCGGCGGGCGCGGTATCGCCATGAACCACAATCCGCACTTCTACGCCGATGACGACACCTTGGTGACCGGTGTGCGGCTGCACGTGCAGGTGGCCTACGACCATCTCAGCGGCGCACTGGATCCCCCGGCTCGTCAATAGGCGCCGACGGGGGCGAACGGCGCGTAGTCGCGGACGTGGCCCTCGATCCAGTCCCACAGCGACTTGGGGTCGACCGGCACACCGCGCTGCAGGACCAGGCGCCAGCCGTCCTGGCGCTTCTCCCAGATGTCGCCGTCGCGATCGACATAGAAGCCGACGTCCTCCGGCTCGGCTCCGGCCGCACCGAATCCAGCGGGAAATTGGTGCATCACGCCACCACCCTTCTCAATCTTGCTTCCATCCAGAAGTATCCGACTCCGCTCTTCCGGCTCACTTCCGATCGAGTTGTGCTGCGGCGTAACACTGTTAGCATTGCGAACATATCCGCTTATCATAAGAAAAAACTAAGTCCGGCCCTCGGCCGTAACTATTCGACAACTCTTTAGCAACCTTTTGGCATCTCGGAGTTTATGCGGGATAGTGCTCTTCTTGCGGCGAACGTCCAGTTTGCTTTCGGTTCGAGGAGGGCAGCCATGCGAGGACCCGAAGTCCGAGTGCTCGGCCCCTTGCACATGTCGCTGGACGGCCGCGAAATTCCGCTCGGAACACCCATGCAGCGGGCCGTGCTCGGTCGCCTCATCGTCGCCCACGGCCAGGCAGTCAGCACCGAACGCCTGGTCGAGGACCTGTGGTGCGGGCAACCGCCGCCCAAGGCCGCCTCGGTCCTGCAGGTGCACATCCACACCCTGCGCCGGCTGTTCGAACCGGATCGGGCACGGCGCGCGCCCTCGCGGTACATAGTGTCCGAATCGTCCGGTTACGCGCTGAAGATACCCGAGAGTTCCATCGATGCCTGGCAATTCGAGGAACAGCTGCGCAACTATCGGGAACTGATCAGCAAATCCGAGACCCCGCCCGAGGCGGCAGTGCGCAACACCATGCTGGACGCCGTTCTCGCGCACTGGCACGGGCCCGCTCTGGAAGCCTTCGCGGACGCGGAATGGGCTGTCGCGGAAGCCGATAGGCTCACCGATCTGCACTTGACCGCCGTGGAACTCAATGCCCAGGCCGAACTCGAATTGGGCCGCGCCGGCGAGGTGGTCATCGCGCTGCGCGGACTGTTCGACGAATATCCGGGACGCGAGGAATTGGTGCGGCTGCTCGCGGTGGCGCAATACCAGCTCGGGCAGCAACTGGAGGCGCTCAACACGATTCGGCGCTCCCGGGAATTCCTGGGCGCCGAATTCGGGATCGATCCCGCGCCCGCGGTGCGGCACCTGGAGACCGCGATACTCACGCACTCCACCGACCTGACGCCGCCGGGCGGGCTGCCCCCGCTGCCGGTGGAATCACGGCTGCTGGCGCGGGACCGTCCCGCGCCGACCTGGTCGCTGACCGCCATGCTGCCCGGCATCGTGGACGAGCACCGGGGCGTGGCGCTGCCGGGCGGCGGTTTCGACCCGACTGCCGAATCACCGTGCGCCACCGGCTATACCGCCGAATTATCGGAACTGCTCACCATCGCCGAGAGCGCCCGCCGCCGGCGGCTGCGGCTGGCGTGGGTGGCCGGCGAGACCGGCATCGGCAAGACCACGCTCGCCGAAACCGCGCTCGCCGCCTTGGCGGCGACCGGCTGGACGGTGGCGACCGGGAACTGCCCCGAAATCGACGGCGCACCGGCGGCCTGGGCGTGGTCGGAGATACTGGCCGACCTCGACGTGCTCACCTCCGCCGCCGAAGCGCTCGGCGCCGACGATGCTTTCACCATGTCCCGGACCCTCGCACAGCGATGTAAACGCGCGGCCGCGAGCGAACCCGTGGCGATCCTGCTCGAGAACGTGCACCGCGCCGACACCGCCACGCTGCAGGTGCTGCGCCAGCTCACCACCTGGCTGCGCGAGGACCCGGTACTCATCCTGGTCACGCTGCGCCGCTCGCAGGCCGGACCGGGGGTGCACGCCACCGCGGCCGCACTGGCTCGACATACCGCCGCCTGGTTCGATCTCACCGGGCTGGATCCGACCGGCACCGGGCGGGTCGCCCGGGCCGCCGGGCTGCGCGTGCTCGGCGACGAGTTGCTCGCCAAGCTCCACGAACGTACCGGCGGCCATCCGCTGTTCGTCCGCGAGCTGGCGAAACTCATGGCCGCCCAGGGCGATTCGGATCAGGTTCCGGAATCCGTCCGCGAGCTCATCGAGGAGCGCAGCGCGCGGCTGCCCGCCGGGGTCGCCGATGTGCTACGGCACATCGCGATCTGGGGCGAGAGCCTCGACCTGGCCATTCTGGGCCTGGCCACCGGGATTGCGGAAGACGCCCTCATCGATCTGGTCGACGCCGCCGAGGCCGCCGGTCTGGTCGGCACCGACCACACCGGGCGCATCGCCTTCACGCACTCCCTGATCCGCGATGCCGTCCACCTCGGCATCCCCGCGCTGCGCCGCGGTCGGATGCACTGGGCCGCACTGGAACTCCTGGAATCGCTGGCCGACTCCCATCCCGCCGTGGCGCGCGATCCGAATATCCTGGCCCACCACGCCATTCTCGGCGCCAGCCCCGAGACCGCCGAGCGGGCCATCGAATACGTACGCGCGGCCGCCGCCGTCCACGCGAACCACCGCAAGCGCACCGAAACCGTGCGCCTGTGCCGCGCCGCCGTCGAACTCCACGAGTTGGCCGGCCACGCCGCCGAACACGCCGGCCGCCCCGACCGCATCGCGCTGTTGGACGCCCGCTGCGCCCTGGTCACCGCACTCGCCTACGACAACCGGCACCACGAGGCCCGCATCGAACGCGCCCGCGCCCTCACCCTGGCCACCCGGTTCGATTCCCCCGACCTCATCGCCCGCGCCCTCACCTGCTGGCGCGCCCCGGTCATCTTCGCGATCCGGGAGTGGACCGTCCCCGACCACCGCCTGCGTCACGCCCTCTCCCGCGCCCTGGCCCGCTACGGGGTTCCTGCGCCATGGCTCGAGCCGGGAGCCTCCGGTCCCGCCGCGCCCATACCCGCCACCGCCGCCCTTCCGCCGAATGCTGTTCTGCCCACCTCGTGGATCTCGCTTCAGCCACCGGGGTTCCCGCCGCCTGGAGATGCTGCCGCGCGAACTCGGTCCCCCTGGTCGCACAGCCCGGGGGCAGCCACCGGGACCGCCGGCGTGGGCGGTGG
Organism: Nocardia sp. IFM 10818; assembly: GCF_054655275.1. Lineage (NCBI taxonomy): Bacteria > Bacillati > Actinomycetota > Actinomycetes > Mycobacteriales > Nocardiaceae > Nocardia > Nocardia sp. IFM 10818. Next base: position 1,625,638 of record NZ_BAAHJH010000001.1, on the reverse strand, counting down.
AATCGCACCAGACCGTGGTTCACCTGCGGCCGAGGACGGTTCGCTCGCCGCCGAGGGCGGTTCGAATACAAGCGCGAGCCGTTCGACCGGCGGTGCAGGCGGTGGGGTCGCGGGGGGAGATGCTGAACCGGAGGCGGGGCAGGGGCCGGAGATGCTGGTGCGGTTGCTGGTCGCGGCGACATTCGAGGCCGGGTTCGAGGAGTACGAGGGGGCGGGACGGGCGTTGGCGCGGCGGGCGCTGGCGGTGGCGCGGGAGGTCGGGGAACCGGAGTTGGTGTGCGCGGCCGTCAATGCGCTGACCTACCTGGAGTTCGACTTCGGGGCGGAGTTCGAGCGGCTCGCCGCCGAACTGGAGCGGGCGGCGACGGCGGGCGGGCTGGCCGAGTATCAGGCGCTGGCGCATTATCTGGGTTATCGGGCGGCGGTGGCGCGTGCGGATCTGCGGGAGGCGGGGCGGCGGGCGGCGCATGCGGTGGAATCCGCCGATGAGGGGCAGTTGCAGCCATTGCTGGATCTGGTGAGCTGTTTCGCGGCGACGATGGAGTTGCTGCGGGGGGACGTCGATCTGGCGGAGCAGCTGTATGCGCGGTTCGGGGAGCGCATGACGAGGTCGGGGACGGCCAATCAGGATGAGGCGAAGGTGTTCTGCGCGCTCGCGATCGGATGGGCGCGGGGGGATTTGTCCGGACTGGTGGGGCGATTGGCCGATAACTACGCGGCATTGCCGGATGCGTTCGGTCCGGCCTATGCGCTCGCGCTGTTGCACGCGGGCGAAACCGAACGGGCGCGGAAGGTATTCGAGGCGGCGGATCCGGTGGCGAGTTGCCCGTATCCGGTGTGGATGTCGGCCATGCTGGCGCGGGTGGCGGTGGCATTCGGGGCGGACGCGACGATTCGGGAACTGTATGAATACCTTTCACCGCATACCGGGACGCTCATCGGCATCGAGACCGGGGTGGCCGCATTCGGCCCGATGGACACCGTATTGGCGGAGCTGGCCGAAGCGCTCGGCGATACCGCCGCGGCGGACGCGCATCGCGCGCGGGCACAACGGCTGATTGATCGCATTCGGAAGGAACTTCCCGATACCGGAAAGTCACTGCTGCGGGCCGCCTAGGTCGGCAACCAGCGGAAATTCCGGAATCGGGGGTTTCAGTCCGGGGGTTTCGGACCGGCATTGCGGGCATATGACAGAAGCCGGTGACCCATGATCACCGGCTCCGGCCGAAATTCACCTGCTCCGCGTTTTGCCGCGCTATTTCTTCGCCCGCTGGTACGCGTCGACGATCTCGGCCGGGATGCGGCCGCGCGAGGAAACCTGGTGGCCCTGCGCCCGCGCCCATTCCCGGATGGCGGTGCTCTCCTCGCGGTCCACGGCCGGGCGGGTGCGGCCGCCGGCCACCTTGCGCTTGGAGCGACCCACCTTGCGGGCCTTCTCCGTCCAGGGCTCGAGAGACTCCCGCAGCTTGCCGGCGTTCTTGATCGACAGGTCGATCTCGTAGTCCATCCCGTCGATCGAGAAATAGACGGTCTCGTCGGCCTTCGATTGACCGTCGTAGTCGTCAACCAGAGTTACGGTGACTTTCTTTGCCATGGACTGCCCTTCCACGTAGGTTGCCGCTTTTCGCCGAAATGCTAATGCCGTGGGATGCAGGTTTCAAACCAGGCGCGTTTGGAATTCCACGAGATCAGACAATTCTGCTATTACCGCAGAGACCGAGCGGTCTTCAGCGCACGCGGAATGCGGTCAACCGCCACCCGGAAGGTCCTCGCACAATGTGCGCGGCCAGCGCGAAATGCCGCGCGCCACGGTCGTATCCGGCGCACACTTCGGCGGCCGCGGGCCCCGACATGATCACATCCACCCTGGTGAGGACCGCGACCCCGAGCTCGAGCCCGGGCACCAGACGCCCGTTCACCACGGTGCGCACCGCCTCGACCACCGCGGATACCGCCAGCGGGCGCAGCTGCGCGACGGAACGGCGCCCGTCGAGCACCTCCAGCGCCACCCGCACCACCGCTGTTGCGAATTGCCTTGCCGCAGCGTCGACTTCGATGGAATAGCCGGATTTCGCAGGGTGCGAAGCCCGGATTATCCGTTGCGGACCAATCGTTCCCGGCCGCCGGGAAACCGCATTCGAGGTGACGCTATTGCGACACGACGGCGTGGGCGGCGCCTGCTGCGCCCGGCCGCCGGGACACGGGCGCAGCGGTGGTTCCGACTCCGGTGCGGGCCGCAAGAATCCACCCTCGAATGCCATCCGGGCTCCCCTCGACGCGGGCGGCCGACCCACAACAGCCCCGGGCGACCGCTCCTCGGCAACGTGCCGGCGTCAGCCTGGCACGCGGAGGCGCGCGGGTAAACCACCGCGCGAACTTCGCGCACCCGGCTCCAGCGTGTCGCGTTCGGGACGAAGGGCTGCGGCCGATGCGCGTCAGACCCGCTGCAGCGGCTTGGCCGCGCGCACCGGCCGCAGCGTCCGGCTCAGATTGGTGCGCATGGTCGTGGCCGCGTCGAGCACGTAGTTCTGCCGCACCCGCCACGGTCGCCGATCGCCCTGACGGGGGAACGCCGCGATCGAGCGCTGAATGTATCCCGAGGCCAGATCCAGCAGCGGCCGCTCGTCCAGGGCGCGATCGGGCTGCGGCGCCACCGCGGCGTAGCCATTGCGGTCCATGTACCCGAGCACCCGGCAGACCAGCCGCGAGCTGAGATCGGCGCGCAGCGTCCAGGACGCATTGGTGTAGCCGATGCACACCGCGAAATTGGGGACGCCGGTGATCATGGTGCCCTGCCAGACGAATTCCTCGTTCAGCCGCACGGGCGTGCCGTCGACGGTCAGCTCGATGCCGCCGAAGGCCAGCAATTGCAGTCCGGTGGCGGTGACGACCACGTCCGCCGCCAGCACCTTGCCGGACTGCAACCGGATACCCTCCGGCACAAAGGTTTCGATGTGATCGGTGACCACCTCGGCCTTGCCCTTGCGCATGGCCTTGAAGAAATCCGCGTCCGGCGCCGCGCACAGCCGCTGATCCCACGGATCGTAATCCGGGGTGAAATGCTCGGCCACCAGCGCCGGATCCTTCAGGATGCGGGTGGTGAGCCCGGTGAGCATCTTGCGCGCGGCCGCCGGGCGACGCCGGCAGTACTGGTAGAAGCCCACATTGAACAGGATGTTCTTGGTGCGGATCACCGTGTGCGCCAGTTCCGGCGGCAGCAGCTCGCGAATCCGGTCGGCGAGCTTGTCGCGGCCGGGGACGGCGGAGATCCAGGTGGGGCTGCGCTGCAGCATGGTCACCCGCTCGGCCTGTTCGGCCATGGCGGGCACCAGCGTCACCGCGGTCGCGCCGCTGCCGATGATCACGACCTGCTTGCCGGCGTAATCCAGGTCCTCCGGCCAGAATTGCGGGTGCACGACGGCGCCGGTGAACTCGCCGATGCCCGGGAACTCCGGTTCGTAGCCGCGGTCGTAGTCGTAGTAGCCCGCGCACGAATAGAGGAAGCCACAGGTCAGCGCGCGCTCCTCGACGCCGTCCGGGGTGCGCACCGCGAGCGTGAGCGTCCACCGGGCCGCGGCGCTGTCCCATTCCGCCGCAATCACTTTGGTCCCGTAGCGAATATGCCGGTCGATGCCGTTCTCGGTCGCCGTCTCGGTGATGTACCGCAGGATCGACGGCCCGTCGGCAATGGACTTGGCATCGCGCCACGGCTTGAACGGATAACCGAGGGTGAACATGTCCGAGTCCGAGCGAATACCGGGATACCGGAACAGATCCCAGGTGCCGCCGAGCGCGTCGCGCGCCTCGAGAATCGCGTAGCTGCGGCCCGGATGTTCGGTGTGCAGGCGGTAGGCCGCGCCGATGCCGGAGAGCCCGGCTCCGACGATCACGACATCGAGGTGTTCGGTGCTGACGGGAGTCGCGGAGCTCATGATCTCCAGTCTCGGCCGGTCATGGGCGCCATTCTTGACTCTGCGCGACAAGTATTTGATCCTGGACGACATGTCGGTGATCAGGTCCGCGGGCCTGCGCGGCTTCCGCGCCACGGTGGCCGAACTGGGCGGCAATGCCGAGGAGTTCGCCGCCGCCTGCGGTCTGCCCGTCGCCGCCCTCGACGCCGACGATCTGCTCGTTTCCGATCACGCGGTGGCCGCGGTGCTCGAACTCGCCGCGCACCGGCTGCACTGCCCGGATCTGGGCCTGCGCACCTCCCTGCGCCAGGATCTGGCCATGCTCGGATCGCTCGCGCTCGCCATCCGCAACTCGCCGACCCTGGCGCACGTCCTGGAGTGCACCTCCCGCTACCTGTTCGTGCACGCCCGCGCGCTGAGCCTGACCATGGTGCCGGATCCGTACGGCGATCGCGGCGTGATCGCCCTGCGATACGGCGTCACCGCGCCCGGGGAGCCGACACCGGTGCAGGGCACCGATCTCGGATTGGCGTTCGTGCACCACACCATTCAGCTGCTCGCCGAGGACCGGTACGGGCTGCGCTCGGTCGAACTGCCGTACCGGCCCGTCGCGCCCATCCGGGTGTACGAGGAATTCTTCGGCGCGCCAGTGCGAATCGAACGCCCGGCCGCGCTGCTGCGGGTGCCGAGCACGCTGGCCACCCGCCCGCTGTCCGGCGCCGACGAGAACCTGCACCGGCTCGCCATGGCCTTCCTGGCGCAGCAGTCCGGCGGCGCGGCCCAGGCCCTCGCGCCGCGGGTGCGGGGGACCCTGCAGAAGCTGCTAGGCACCACCGCGCCCGAAATCGGCGCCGTGGCACGTCTTCTCACCATCCACCCGCGCACCCTGCAACGCCGGCTGGCGGCCGAGGGCACCTCCTTCGCCGCCCTGCTCGACGAGGTGCGCCGCGGGGAGGCGCATCGCTATCTGACCACCACCGATATGCCCATGAGCCAGGTGGCCTCGCTGCTCGGGCTCGCGGAACAGTCCGTTTTCACTCGCTGCTGTCAGCGCTGGTGGGGCACAACGCCCTCCGCCGTCCGTAACGGCGGCTGATCCGATACGGCAGTCCCCACAAGGAGTTTGCGGGTTGCCCGCGTGTCGGTCCGGGCGTGTATTCGATCATGGGAGCAGGATGGGCGTGGTGATAGCCGAATGCCCCTCCTGCAGTTGGCCCTCCCCGACGGCCGTGTCCTCGCACCGCTCCGTGCAGTACATGCGATGTGTGTGCGGGCAATGGCTGATCACCCTGCACGGCAAGGTCGTCGGCGCGGCCGGGGGTAGCACCTTCAGCGGCACCGATCCGCTGGCGCGGATCGCCGGGGTGCGAGATTAGTCCGGTGCGCGGTTAGCGCCGCGCCCGGTCAGCTCGTCGGCACGAAGATTCGCACGGCCTCGATGCGCGTGCCGTGATCGGCGAAATCCAGCTGGGCGATGCCGCGGCCCTTGCCGGTCTCCACGCTCGCGGTGACGTGGCGGCCCGCCGCGATGGGCTTGTGCCAGCGCAGCCCCTTGGCGCGGGTGGTGAAGTCCTCCAGCGACATCGGATCACCGGTCGCCCAGCGCAATTGCGGGACCGGGGCCAGATCGGCGCGCGCCGTCGAGACCTCGCCGCGCCCCACCGCGTCCAGCAGCCGCCCCGCCGCCGCCTTGCCCGCGGCGCCGACCCCGCGCATGCCCCGCAGGAATCCCACCGCGCCGCCGACGCCTTGATTTCCGAGCAGCTGCGGCCCCAGCCTGGCCCCGGCCAGCAGCCCCTGCGCACCGGAGCCCAGCAGCTGCCCGATCATGCCGGGCAGCTCCCAATGCGCCCGCAGCGCATCGATTCTCAGCGCGCCGTCCACCTCGGCCAGGTCGTAGCGCAGATGCATGGGCACCCGCAGGGTGACCCCGGTGGACATGGTGGTGGCGATGGTCAGATCCCGGAACACCGTCATGCCGCACACCACGTCCCGGTCCACCTCGAACGCGATGCCATTGGGCGCGATGAAGGTGTCGTAGAACCTGTCGATGGCGGCTCGCCCGATATGCGGCCGCGAGCCGACCGGATCCTCGACGCTGCCGTGCTCGGCGAACAGACCGACCCAGGCGGCCTTGTCGTGCACGCCCACCGCGCGCGGGGAGGCTTCGACGGTCGCCAGCAGTTCGGCGGCGGTGGGATGCGCGGGCACGGTGACCTCCAGGTGGTGAAGCGAGCGCGCGCGATGTTACCGGCTATTTCACGCCGATGGGCTTACCGAAGAAGGACGCGAAGGTCTCGCCGAAGGTGGACGCCAGCAGGGCGGTGCCGTTCGGATCCAGGGCCAGCCAGCCCGCATCGGTGATCGAGCAGCCCTGTTGCGCCGGAATGCCTTCGAGGCGATCGCGCATCCAGAGCATGGCCGGACCGGCGCCGGAGATCTCGGTGGCGACGTGCTCGCCGAAATGCTCGCGCGTGTATTGCACGCTCGCCGAGGGGTTTCGGCAGTAGGTGTCGACCAGGGTGTTGACCTGTCCGACCGGGATGATCTCGTCCGGATTGGCATTCCAGATGTAGAGGGGCATATCCGGGACGGCCTTGCCCATGCGGGTCCTGTCGATCACGTCGACCACGGCCGGATGGTGCATGGGATCGCCGGGGACGCGCAGCATGCCCTTCAGATTCAGGAACGGCAGCAGCGAGGAGACGTACTGCACGCACAGACCGCTCTGCACGAAGGACAGGCCCTTGCCGAGCAGGTCCATGTTCTCGTTCACGAAGCGCGCGAAATCCGGGTACTCGCGGGTGAGGCCATTGACCGCGGCGAGCACCAGACCGGAAGTGGCCTGACCGTTGGCGACATTCAGGACGACGCCCAGATCGGCGGGCACACCGCCTTCGGCCGCGGCGACGATATTCAGTTCCGGGGCGTAGGACTGCTTCAGCTCCGCCGCGTGACCGGTGACGATCGCGCCGCCCGAATAGCCGTACATGCCGATCCGGGTGTGCTCGGCCAGGCGCATGGGCTCGAAGGCGGTGGCGGCGCGAATGCCGTCGAGGGTGATGCGGGCGCCCAGCGGACCGGCGGCATAGGCATTGCCGAGGCCCTGGTGATCCGGAATCACCACGCCCCAGCCCTGTTGGAGCGCGCCCTGGGAAATGATGAATTCGGCGGGCACCACGATCTGGCCCGCGAACGGCGCGATCGACCACTGCTGCACCGCATAGGAGGGGGCGCAGTATCCGGCCAGCGAGTCCTCCGCGATCTGCATCGAGACCAGTTTGTCCGGCGCCGAACCGCGCGGCTTGAGCACGGTGGCCACAGCGGGGATGGCCTCGTCGCGGCTGTTGTTCGAGCGGTAGGACAGCTGCCAGGCGTCCACATTGAGCGGAATCAGGCCGAAGTTGGCGACGTTCACCTGCCGGGCGGCGATGATCTCGCCCGGGGCCTTGCTCGCCACCAGCTCCGGGGACGGGTTGTAGAAGGCCGGGTCCAGTTCCTGGGGCACCGGGATCGGGGCCGCGGGCTGCACCGGAACCGGCTCGTCCGCGCTCGCCGTGGACGGCAGCAGGACCGCCGTCGCCATCATCGCCATTGCGGCCGCTGCGATTCCGGACCGCAGCACGGCCTGCCGGCGCGCCGTATTCCGCCTCATCAAGTCCCCGTACCCTCCACATCAATGTGAGACCACTTCGTCTCACACGGTGCGCAGACTATTGCACGACAGTGACCTGGATCGCAATAGCCGGATTTGCCTCGCCGGTAGCTTCGACCATGTGTCCCGGTATCCACGCATCGTCGCCGTCGTCGCGACCCTGACGCTGCTGATCGCCGGCCTCGGGTTCGCGGGCCTGCCGGTCTTCGTGCATCCGCAGGTCGATCCGCTGCGCCCGGCCGATGCCATCGTGGTGCTGGGCGGCACGGCCTACGAGCGGTTCGATCTCGGACTGGATCTGGCACGGCGCGGACTGGCGCCGGAATTGGTGATCTCGCGCTCCACCGGCGCGGACGATCACGTCATGGACCGCTATTGCGCGGGGGATTTCGACTTCGCGGTCTCGTGTTTCGTGCCGGATCCGTGGACCACCCAGGGCGAGGCGCGCGAAATCGGGCGGCGGGCGAAAGCCCGGGGCTGGCGCCACCTCATCGTGGTGACGAATACGCCGCATGTATCCCGCGCACGATACATCGTGGGGCGGTGCTTCGACGGGGAATTGACGATGGTCGCGAGCCCCAGCGATTCGGGTCTCGCGTTCTGGGCGTGGATGTATGTAAGGCAGTCCGCCGGTTACCTGCGGGCGTTTCTGCAACCCGGATGCTGAAGCCGAAAGTTGGGCACCATAAACGCAATTGAGGGTTAGGATGAGCGCGGGCAAGGGTAGCGCGTCTGTCTCGGGGGTGGATGCGGGTGCGGAAGGATTTCCGGTGCGTATCGACGACCTGAGTGCCGTACGGGACACCGATCTCGTGGCCGACGTGTGCATAATCGGCTCCGGTCCGGCGGGGCTGACCATCGCCACCGAACTGGCGGGTAGCCGACTACGCGTGCTGGTGCTCGAGAGCGGGGGGCTCGAACTCGCGCCGCACACCGAGGAACTCAACGATATCGACAATGTCGGCGCACCCCGCGCGATGCCGTACAGCAACGCGCGCAACAGAATTCTGGGCGGCAGCTCGCAGACCTGGAGCGGGCGGTGCGCACCGCTGGACGAGCTGGACTACGCCGTGCGGGACTGGGTGCCGTGCTCGGGCTGGCCCATCGGGTATGCCACGGTGGAGCCGTATCTGAACAGGGCCGCAACGCATTTGGGGCTCGGATACGGCGGGGGGTACACCGGCGACCGGTTCTGGGAACTGGCCAGTCGGACGCCACCGGTCCAGGATCTGGACCGGCGCTGGCTGCGGCCGTACTTCTGGCAGATCAGCAAGGATCCGGCGGACCCATTCGACAGCAAACGCTTCGGCGCGCATGTCGCCGGAATACCCGCGGATAATGTCCGGATTATTGTCAACGCCACCGTGACCCATATCGATACGAATCCACAGGGAACACATGTGGAATCATTGCGGCTCGTCGATGCGGAAGGGGCCTCCCGCATCGCCCGATCGACGCGAATTGTATTGGCCACCGGCGGAATAGAAAACGCACGCCTATTGCTGGCCTCGAATCGAATCGTGCCCGCCGGCGTCGGAAATGCCCATGATGTGGTCGGCCGCTACCTGCTCGACCACCGCTGCGGCGTCGTGGGCACCCTCGACCCGCTGACCTCCGCCGAAGCGCGCGACCGGTTCGGCAAATACGTAGTCAAATCCCGCACCGGAAAACACACCTTCCTGCACGGCGTGGCCCTCTCCCCCGAACTACAAGCGGCCGAGGGACTTCTCAACTGCGCCTTGTGGATTCAAGAAGTCCCCGCCCACGACGACCCCTGGGAAGCGGTCAAGAACCTCCTGCGCGGCCACCTCACCGCGCACGACGCCCGCACCGTGGTCGCCAATCCCGGCCTGCTCCTGGCCGGCGCCAAACGCCGCCTCATCGACCGCACCGGCCTGCCCCGCAAGCTCGAGCACGTCGAACTCCGCTGCATGGTCGAACAAGCCCCCCACCCCGACAGCCGAATCACCCTGAGCGACAAGGTGGACCGCCTGGGCATCCCGCTGGCCCGCGTCGACTGGAAACTCAGTCCCCTCGAGGACGCCACCGTCCGCCGCGCCGCCGCCCTCGTGGCCGGTGAATTCGCCCGCCTCGGCTTCACCCCGCCCGAACTCCACGAATGGGTCCGCGAGGCCAGCCTCCTCCCCGCCCACCTCACCGACTGGGCCCACCCCACCGGCTCCACCCGCATGTCCGCCGACCCCCGCACCGGTGTGGTCGACTCCGACTGCCGCGTCCACGACATCGACAACCTCTACATAGCGGGCAGTTCGGTCTTCCCCACCAATGGCCACGCCAACCCCACTCTCACCATTGTCGCGCTGGCCATCCGGCTGGCAGATCATCTGCGCCGCTGAGGATTACCGGCCATCGAGCCTGGGCTGGATCGGCCGCGGCGACGGCAGTACACCCGCGCGCGGGGTGCATTGCTCGGTGATGCGGGCCGCGAGATCCGGCAGGAACGGCGTCAGCGCCCCGGCGAGGGCGTGACAGGCCCGTACCAGGGTGGCGAGAACAGTATCCAGTGCGGCGCGTTCACCGCCCTGGCATTCCGGGGCGGCGAGTTCCCATGGCCGAACCAGTTGGATGTAGCGGTTGGCCGCCACCGCGATGGCCCAGACCGCGCCCGTCGCGCGGCGAAAGTCGAAGTCGGCGAGCGCGGTATCGACGCCTGCGCCGACCTCGTCGATGGCACGTCGCAGATCGTCCGCTCGCGGATCGGGTACGCCCGGCTCGGGTGGACGGCCGTTCCGATAGCGATGCACCAAACCCAGCGTGCGATTGACCAGATTGCCTATGCCATTGGCTAGTTCGGTATCGGCGCGGTGTACGAGGCGTTCGACGGTGAAGTCGACCTCGCCAACGCGAGGAGGCTCGCGCAGCAGCCACCAGCGGACCGCATCGGCGCCGTACCGGTCGACGAGTTCGGCCGGGTCGATGGCGTTCCCCGCGGACTTGCTGATCTTGCGGCCGTCGACGGTGAGGTAGTCGTGCACGTGGATGTGCGTGGGCAGGGACTGGCAGGCCGACAGCAGGATCGCCGGCCAGTACACGGCATGGAAGCGGATGACGCCCTTGCCGACCAGGTGAATTCGCTGATCGGCGTCGGTCCACCAGCGCCGCACGTCCTCGCCCTCGCTGCCGTACTTCAGCGCGGTCAGGTAATTGCCCAGCGCATCCCACCAGACATAGATCACCTGATCCGGGTCGCCGGGAACCGGAATGCCCCAGCCGCGAGCCCTGCCGATGGAACGGGACACCGAGAAGTCCGCCAGCCCATCGGCAATGAAGGCCAATACCTCGTTGCGGCGTTCGGCGGGCTCGATCCGAATGACGTCCGAGGTGATCAGCTCGCGCAGCTCGCCGGCATAGCGGGACAGCCGGAAGAACCAGTTGATCTCCGAAATCCGTTGCGGCTCGGTGTCATGCTCGCGGCATCGCCCGCCGACGAGTTCCGCCGGTGTGTAGAACTGTTCGCAGCCGACGCAATACAGGCCGTCGTAGTGCTTCCGGTAGAGATCGCCCGCGGCGGCGCAGGCCCGCCACAGCTCCTGCACGCCCGGCCGGTGACGGGCATCGCTGCCGGTGTGGAGTACATCGTCGACCGATAGGGACAACGGCCCGGATAAGGCGGTGAAGGCGGCGGCATTCGCGGCGACGAACTCCCCTACGCCGAGACCGGCCCGCTCCGCGGCCAGCACGTTCTTCAGCGAATTGTCGTCGGTGCCGGTCTGGAATCGCACCTGCGCGCCGCGGGCGCGATGGTGGCGGGCGAGCGCATCGGCCTGCACGAGTTCGAGCACGAAACCGAGGTGTGGGCGCGCGTTGACGTAGGGGATGGTGGTGGTGATGTAGGTATGCGTGGTCATCGGAATCTCCGGAAGTCGGGGGCTCCGATCGCCGATATGAATCGAGGCCCCGTGTGAACAGGGCCTCGAAACATCCGTTCGCGCAGCGTCAATGGCCCCGAGAGCGGGGCGTCATCGCGGCACGGACGAATGCGGTCATGCTGAGAATGCTATCCGGAGAGCCGATTCGGAGCCGCTGATTTTCCAGCGGTCGGCCCTACTGTCACTGCTTGGGAAGAGCCAGGTTCATGCCGCCCACATCGGCGACCTTCCAGCCGTTGGCGGGGTCCACGGTCACGTTGTAGGTGACAGTGGTCTGGACGCCTTCGGGGTTCTGGGCGTTGGTGGAGGTGACGTTCAGGAAAACGTTGACCTGGTAGACGCCATTGTCGTGACCCACGACCTTGGCGGTCACCGGGGTCGCGGAGGAGGTCCACTTCAGCGGGACCAGGATTTCCTGGAGCTTCGGGGCCGTGGCGTCGAACTTGTTGGCCAGGGTGGGGGTGGTGTTGGCCTTCAGGCGGGCGGTCCAGGAGTTCAGGTCGGAGAAGTTGATATTGGAGGCGCCGACGGAGTAGTCGGTGGCCACCTGTTCGGCGTGCTGCTCGTCGGCGGCCTTGGCGTCGCGGTCGGAGAGTTCGCCGCGGGCGGACAGCCACAGGGTTGTGGTCGCGACCAACGCGCCGACCAGGAGGACGGCGGCGGCCGCGAAGGCCAGGGTGGAGAGCTTGAGCTGAACCGTCTTCGGGGTCGGCTCCTGGGTCGCAGCGGCGGGCGCGGCCTTGGCGAACTCGACCTTGGGGGCCGCGGCAGCGGGCTCGGGGGCGGAGACGGCGGCGGCCTCCGCGTCGACCGCGGACTTCGGATCGGCGTCGTTGGACATCTGCGTTCTCCTTCTGGGACTTACTTGACGTTGACCTGCACACGGACGGCACCGTCGCCGGTGCTGGCCAGTGCTTGCGAGATCAGGGAGCTGATATCGATCTGGGGGGCCGAGGTGCGGGCCGCGTCGACGAGCGGCTGCAGTTGGGGGGCCAGGGTCTTCAGTTCGGGTCCGGCCTGCTGCAACCAGTCGGTCAGCCTCGCCAGGAATGTGGCCAGTCCGTTGCCGTCGACATATGCCTCGGGTCCGGGGGCCGCGTCGACGAGTCTACCGACTGCTGCGACCAGGTCATTGAGAGACTGCGCGAACTGGACGAATGCGGGGGCGGCCGCGGCGGTGGCTTCGGGGATGCCGTCCATATTCATGGCGGTCGCCTGGAAGCTGTTCAGTAGCTGTGCGATTTTGGGTTCGCGGCTCATGATGGCGGCGGCCAGCAGGTCGCCGGCGCGGGTGAGCGGGGGCATGGCGGATTCGGTGTCGTCGAAGGCCGCGCCCAGGGTGCTCGCCAGGGAGGCGGCCACCTTCGGGTCGAGCTGGTTCATGACCTGATTGACCAGGCGGGACACCTCGGGGATGGACAGCGGCGACTTCACCGCCGAGGTATCGAGCCGCTGGCCGTCGGTGAGGTACGGGCCATTGCCGGTTTTGGGGCGGAACTCCACGTAGGGCTCGCCGAGGGCGGAGAGCTGCTCGATGCTGATGACGCTGTCGGTGGGCACCTTGCGGTCGGCGTCCACGCGGAAGCCGACCTCGACGCCGCGGGCGGTGCTGTCCACCGAGGTGATCTTGCCGATCTTCATACCGGTCAACAGGATCGGCGAACCCACGCTCAGACCGCCGGAGTTGGCCAGCACCATGGAGGCATTGGTGTACTCGGCGAAGGGATCCGCGCGCACCACGCCGAAGGTCAGATAGCTCGCGCCCACCACGGTGACGGCTGCGATACCGCCCAAGGAGGCAAGGGAACCCCACTTCATCGCACGGCTCCGATCATGCGCAGGGTGGAAAGAATGCTGCCGACCTGATCGTCACGAGAGACCGAATCCACCTTGACGCCGGTGACATTGACCTTCGGGCCCTGTTCCACGAACGGGATCAGCTTGTCCCGCAACAGCGAAACCAGCAGCATCAGATTCGACGACTGCGACAGGTCCAGCGGACTACCCGAGAAGGCCAGCGGCACGAAGGCTTTCGCCGCCGCGTCCCCGGAGGTGGCGATGGGGGCCAGCCAGGTCAGCGAACCGCCGAGCTGGCCCAGGACGGCGAAGATCTGGGTGACGCCCGCGATCGAGTGAGCGATGCCGGCCATGGCGTCCACCGATTCCTGGCTCAGCTGATGGTCCAGGAAGTCGGCGCGGTCGTGCAGCACCTGCGCATTGACCGCCAGGCCGTTCAGCAGCGAATCCACATCGTCGAGATTGGCGGCCAGATCCACGGCATTGGCCGCCGCGTTCTGCGCGATCCGCTTGGTCTCGTCCGGATCCTGCGGCAGCACCGCATTGAACCGATTGATGATGTCCTGCAACTGATTCACGGCGCCGCCCTGGGTGAAGGCGGCCAGCGCGGCCATGGTGTCCTCGAGCTGCACCGCCGGGCGCGTGCGCTCCTGAGCGATGGTCCCGCCGTCGGACAGCAGCGCGCCGAAACCGTCGGGCGGGGTGGTCAGCGCCAGATGGATATCGCCGAGCACGGTGTTCTGCCGCAGCTCGGCAATGGTCGTCGCGGGCAACTGCACCTTGTCCGAGATATCGGCGTCGACGACCACATACCCACCGCGCCCACCGGACTTGGACGCCTCCACCACGCGCACCCCGGCCACCGAGCCGACCTGCGCGCCATTGGCGATGACCTTCGCGCGCGCAGGCAGATTCAGCACATTGCCGAACTCGATGTGAATGCGGTAGGTCGGTCCCGACACCGTGGTGCCGGGCACCGGCACCGACGACGGATCGAACGAGCACGCACCGGTCCCGGCCAGCAGCCCGGCCGCCAGCACCGCCGCACCGGCACGCCGAGCCATCGCGCGGCGCACCCGTCGAGCGGGCGCGACGGCCGGTCGCGCGGCCACGGTCCCCGCCTCGATCGTGAACTCCCAGCGTCCAATTCTCATCGCGCACCTGCCATTCCGAGCACCAGGGGCACCAGCGGGACGTTCACCATGCCGTCGGCGGCATCGGTGCAGGATCCCGGCGTCAGCGCGTTCACGGCCGCGCACACCTGTTCGGCCTGCGGCGCGGGCAGCGCGGCGCGCGGGGACGCGTAGCCCACGCCGTCGCCCATGACGGACTTCGCGGCATTGGTCAGCACCGGCAGCTTGAGCATGATCTCCGACAGCGAGCCGACATTGGCGCGCAGCAATCGCACCAGTGGCAGCGTGTCATCGAGCGCCCGCATGATCGGGTCACCGGCAATGGTCACCAGATCGTTGAGCATCGGCAGGGCCTGACCCAGCCGGTCGATCAATTCCGCACCGGGACCGAGCAATTCGGTGCTGGCATTCTCCAGCGCGGGCGCCAGGCGCAGCAGCATGGAGCGCAGATCGCCCCAGTGCTGTTCCACCTTCTCACCCACCGAGGCGAAGGCATCGAAGATCCCCGCCAGATGGGCGATATCGGCATCCGGCTGCGACAGCGCGGAACCCAGCTTCTTGACGATCGCATTGATCTGCGGGCCCGCACCGGCCGTGGCCGCATCCAATCCGGCCAGGCCGCGCGCGATCGCATCGGGAGCCTGGGCCGCCTGCAATTCCGAGGACAGGTCCGCGAGCGCGGTCAGCGTCTCGGTAATGCTCTTGGGCGTCAGGGTTTTGGTGATCGGCCGCGCCGGATCCCAGCGCTCCAGATTCTTGCCGCTGAACAGGATCGCCAGATTCCGGTCCGCCACAATCGAATCGGAGACCGTGGTCGCCGCCGCGTCGGCGTACACCGGATATTGGGCATCCACCGAGAAGCCGACCTTGACCTTGGCGCCCTCGGATTCGATGGAATCCACGGTGCCCACCGGGATCCCCCGCATGGTCACCTTGTTGCCCACGTACAGGCCCACCGCGTCCGGCATGAGCGCGGTATAGGACTCGGTCTTCTTCATGGGGTCGAAGTAGATGACGTAGCCGACCACCGCCAGCACGGCCACCAGCACCGCGCCCGCGACCGACATGAACCACTGCGAGCCGAGCATGCGCTTGAGCATCAGCAGTCCTTTCCGGGCACCGGCACGCACACCTGCGGCACGGTCACCGTCTGCTGGGACTGGTCGATGGTCACGCCGCCCTCGGGAATCACCAGCGCGGACAGCTTCTGCTGCAGGCCGTGCGCCGCATCGAGGGTCGGCTGGAACTTGGCGCCGAGCTGCTCCAATTGCGTGATGGCCCCGTCGATCACGGGCTTCAGCGTGTCCCAGGTGGGCTGTGCGCCCCCGAGCCGGCCGACCACATCGCTGAGCAGCCGGATGGCCTCGGCCATTTCGGTGTGCTTGTCGTCGAGCACGGTGACCAGCAGGTTGGCATTGTCCATGAGCCGGCCCAGATCGGTCTTCGCGCCGTCGTACATGGTCACGTACTCGTCGGCCACCGAGATGGCATTGGACACCTGGGTGTGCTGGCGATCCAGCGCGTCCACATAGGTGGCGACCGTCTGCAGGGTGGTGCGCAGGCTCTCCGGGGCGGCTTCGAGGGAACTGCCGAGCGCGGACAGATTGCGGTTCAAGGTGGTTCCGTCGATGGCGGCCAGCGGTGCGGCGGCATCCTGGAAGGTCTGGGTGAGGCTGTAGGGCAGCCGCACCCGGTCCATCGGAATGGCGTCGTCCCCCAGCGGCTTCTCACCGGCCGGGAACACCGACACGTAGTGACCGCCGACAATGGTGAGCATGCGGATGTCCAGGGAGGTCTGATCCCCCAGGAACACATTGGAATTCACGGTGAAGCGCATGACCACCCGGTCCGGCTTCAGCTCGAGGGATTTCACCTCGCCGACGGAGATCCCGGCGATGCGCACATCGTCCCCGGCCTTCACCGACTGCGCCTCGGACAGTTCCGCGGTGTAGGTCTGCTTGCCGAACGGCACCACGAACAGCACCCCGGCCGCGAGCAGCACCACGCCCACCAGCACCGCGCCGACAATGCCGCGCCGCAGTTCCCGCTTCTTGCGGGTGGCGTCGTCGATGACCCGGTCGTCGCGAACCAGGAAGCGGGGCAATCTCATCCGTTGCATATCGCCACCCGCTGTCCCTGCACCAGCACGCCGATCACCGGCGGCACCTCCGCATTCCCCTTGCTGCACACCGGCTTCCAGCCGCTGGCATTGGCCGGCAGCGAGGCATCGGCGGCGGCCAGCACCGCGGGCAGCCTGCCGAAGACCTCGAGGGCCTCCTGGGCATCGGGGAAGATCTTGCGGATCAACGCGTCCACATCGCTGCCGCTGGTGATGCCGAGGGTGCGCAGCAGGCTGTCCACCGGCCCCAGCACCGACGGCGCGGTCATGGCGAACTGCGCCAGCCCGCCGATATTCGCCTGCAGCGCTTCGAAGATATCGGTGAGCTGCTTCAGCAGCGGCACCAGGTAGTGCACCCGCCCGCTGAGCCGGTCGTCCAGGTCCGACATGTTCCTGATGAGCGTGCCGATCACCTGCTGCCGGTTCTCCGCATAGGAGGCCAGCTTGCCGATGGCGTCCATGGCCGGTCCCACACCGCTGCCGTCGCCCTCGATCAAAGCGACCATGCTGGCGCTGAATTGGTTGATGGCCTCCGGAGAAACGGTGGCCAGCACCGGCTTCAGGCCGTTGAACAGGCTGGTCACATCGAATGACGGCACCGTGCGGTCGATCCCGATGCGCGCGTCCGCCGCGATCCGGTTTCCGGGCGTCGGCTGCTGCTGCAAGTCGATGTACCGCTGCCCGGTGAGGTTCTGGTACCGGATGGCCAGCGTGGAATTGTCGTAGATGGGCGCATCGGTCTTGACCGACAGGCGAACTCGCGCGTTCACCCCGTCCAGCTCGATGCCCTTCACCTTGCCGACCTGCACGCCGTACATGCGCACGTCATCGCCGACCTTGAGCCCGTTGGCATCGGTGAACAGCGCGTCGTGGCTCTCGGTATCCCCGGATACCGGCCGCTGGATCGCGGTGAGCACCAGCATGAGCACCACCACGATCACCGCGCCGAACAACCCCAGCCGCCAAGCCGCCGCTTTGACACGCCCACCCGTCGCCCGACCGCCACCCCCCATGGAATCGCTGCGCGATGCTGCGTTCAACTCACACCTCCCAGCAGCGGCACCGCGACAGCGGGCACGCCCCGCAGATCCACTTCGAGATTCAGCACCGGCCCCTGCCCGTTGTCCGGCATGGCCGAGCGCAGATTGTGCAGCAGCGCGGTCAATTCGGCCGCGGACTGCTGCGGCCGCGGCACCATCTGCGCCAGCAGGGCCAGCAGCGGCGCGAGCATGTCGGTGAAGCCGGACAGCTCGTTGCCGGCGGTGCCCAGCGTGCCCGCCAGCACCGGCAGCAGCTGCCCGGTGACCAGCGACAACCGCTCATCGAAGCCGTCCCGATCCTGCTGCAAGCGCTGCAGGCTGCGGATCATGTCCACCACCTGCACGGTCGCGCCCGCGAACCGGCCGCCGCCATCGAAGGCCGGACCCAACTCGCCGAACAGCTCCGACATCGGCATCTTCTGGTTCTCGGTGACCGTGCGCGCCGCGGTGATGATGGCCTGCGCCAGCGGCGTCAGCGCCTCGGTATCGGCCGCCGCCTGCGCGATGACCGAGGCCATCTGCGGGGTCAGCACCGACCCGCCCACCTGCGACATGCTGCGCAGAATCGAGCCCATGGTGGCGTCGTACACGGCGGCGGCCTTGGCCCCGGTCATATCCAGCACCGCGCCCGCCCGCAGCGGCGCACCGCCGGGCCCGCGCCGCAGCTCGATCTCGCTGATGCCGAACAGGTTCGCGGGCGCGTAATCGACCAGCACCGAATCGTCCACCCCGAACAGCCGGGATTCGTCCAGCCGCAACCCGATGCGCTGGGTGCCGCGCTGATCCGGCTCGATCTCGGTGACCTTGCCGATGAGCACGCCGTTCATCCGCACATCGGTGCCGACCAGCACGCCGTCGCCGATCTGCTCGGTGCGCAGCGAAATCGGCAGTCCGGCCTCGTCTCGCTGCGACCGGTACAGCGACCAGGCCGCGAGCACCGCGACCACCAGCGCGACGGCGACCGCGCCCACCGCCATGGACCGCTTGCGATCCACGGCGACACCGGGCATTCCGTAGTTCGGCATCCCCTACCCCGTAAACGTGATGGCCGAGTTGAAGCCCCACAGCCCGATGGACAGCACCATGTCGAGGGCGATGATGGCGACCGAACTGGCGCGCACCGCCTTACCCGACGCGATGCCGACGCCCTCCGGGCCGCCGGTGGCGAAAAAGCCGTAGTAGCAATGGATGAGGATGACCACCGTCGCGAAGATCGCCACCTTGCCCACCGCGGCGATCACGTCGAAGCCGGAGACGAACTGGAAGAAGTAGTGGTCGTACACGCCCGCCGAGGATCCGTGCACCAGCGTGATCAGGCCGCGGCAGGCCAGATACGACAGGATCAGCGCGATCAGGAAGGTCGGGATGATGGCCACCGCACCGGCCAGCACCCGCGTGGTCACCACGAACGGCACCGAGCGCAGGCCCAGCGATTCGATGGCGTCGATCTCCTCGGAGATGCGCATGGAGCCGATCTCGGCGGTCATGCGGCAGCCCGCCTGCGCGGCGAATCCGATGGCCGCGGCGATCGGCGCCAGCTCCCGCGTGGTCGCGTAGGCCGACACCAGACCCGTCACCGGCCCCATGCCCAGCATGTCCAGCGTGGCGAAGGATTCCACCGCCACCGACGCGCCCATGACCAGCCCCAGCACGATCATCATCGGCACGGTCCCGCCGCCCACGATGATGGAGCCGCGGCCCCAGGTCATATTGGTGATGGCCCGCATGGTCTCGTCCCGATACCGCTTCAGCGTCAGCGGAATCGAGGACAGCACCTGCCAGACGAACGACAGCACGAAGCCCAGGTTCTCCACCCGGCGCAGAATCAGCCCGCGCTTGCGGTAGAAGCGCGCGGCCCAGCCCAGCCCCTTGGGGACGTACGTCGCCGACATCAGGCCAGCCTCGTGGGCAGGAACATGGCGGTGATCTGGGTGGCGATGAGGTTCACGATCACGATGGACACCACCGACAGCACCACCGCGGCGTTCACCGCATCGGCCACCCCGCGCGGGCCGCCCTTGGCCTCCAGGCCGCGCTGGCAGGCGATGATCACCACGATGAAGCCGAAGATGACGGCCTTGAGCAGCGACACCCACACATCGGCGGTGGTGGTGAAGGATCCGAAGGTGGACCAGTAGCTGCCCGGCGTGACGCCCTGACCGCCGATGGCGACCGCGTAGCCGGCCAGCACGCCGACGAAGATGATGAGCACATTGAGCAGCGGCGCCACCACCAGCATGGCCACCATGCGCGGGATCACCAGCCGGTGGATCGGGCTGATGCCCATGGTGTTCAGCGCGTCGATCTCCTCGCGGATGGTGCGCGCGCCGAGATCTGCCGCCAGGGCCGCCGCGCCCGCGCCGCCGAGCAGGAAGCCGGTCGCCAGGGGCGCGCCCTGCTTGATGACGCCGAGCCCGCCGGTCGCGCCGAGCAGCGAATCCGCGCCGAGGGTGTGAATGAGGTTGCCGACCTGCACCGAGACGATGACGCCGAAGGGGATGGCCATCAGGATGGCGGGAATGGCGGTGACCGTGACCAGTCGCCACGCCTGCAGGATGGCTTCCTTCCATTGGAACTGCCCGCGCGCGATATCGCCGACCGTGCCCGCCACCGAGTCCCGGGCGATGCCCGCCGCGCGGCCGAAGGTGCGCAGCGAGGAGACCACCGTGTCGGAGAAGTTGTCGCGCACGATGCGAACAGCAGTGGGTGCGTTCTTCGGAAGGCTCCGGGTCATCGCGGCACTACTTCATCAAGGCGTCGGAATCGACGTCGGGGGACGAGCTTCAAATCATCTTCTCCGTGATCGGCAACACTGCCTGCCATCAAAGCTAATGGTTACTGCCAGTTACAACAAATCGGCTCGAGGTGTGATCGGAGACTCCAAGCTACTGACGGGTACACATCCGCGCAATGCAGGTGAGCCTGACATATTCGCCCGTAGACACGGTTTCTGGAACGTGTTATCAGAGCAGATCGGCTATCAATATGACGTCTGACACTCCTTTGGCGAACTCTCCGCATGAGCGTTCGCGGCGGGTGAGCTATACCTGACCGACCCCCATAGTGAACTGGCAGCAATCCAGAATCGCGCGGGTCAGCCGGGATGTCCGCCAGGGGGGATTCCGCCGAACCCTTCCCCGCGGCGGCGCGCGGCGTGTTCACTGACAACCGTGGATGACACCGTGTCGGAAGTCATGGGCGCGATCGAGGCCGGTGACTGGACGGCGTTCGCGAAACTGGTTCACCCATACGTGCATTGGACCGAAGACGGGCACACCACTCGCGGACGCACCAAGGTCATGGCGCTGCTCGCCGGACGCGGCGGCGCGCAGCCCGCCACGTCGTACGAGAAGCGCGACGGACAGGTCTACCGCTGGAACGCCTGACTCGGCCGCGCGCTACGGACTGACCGCCAGAAAAACGAAGCCGGAGAACAACACCAGGTGCACGCAGCCCTGCAACAGGGTCGCGCGGCCCGGCACCACGGTGAGCGCGCCCACCACCACGGTCAGCGCCAGCAGCACCATCTGGGTCGCGCCCAGGCCGAGCATGAGCGGGCCCTCGATCCAGATCGACACCAGCGCGATGGCCGGAATGGTCAGGCCGATGCTCGCCATGGCCGAGCCCAGCGCCAGATTCAGACTGATCTGCACCTGATCCCGCCGCGCCGCCCGCACCGCGGCAATGGTCTCCGGCAGCAGCACCAGCAGCGCGATCACCACGCCCACCGCCGACGGCGGCAAACCCGCTGCGGCGATACCGGATTCGATGGATGGCGACACCGTCTTGGCCAGCCCGACCACGCCGACCAGCGCCAGCAGCAACAGGCCGACGCTGGCCAGCGCCCGCCGCCTGGTCGGCGGCTCGCCGTGCTCGCCGTCGACCGCGACGCCGCTCTCCTCCACCGGCAGGAAGTCATCCGGATGCCGCACCGTCTGCACCATGACGAAGACGCCGTAGAGCACCAGCGAGGCCACCGCCGCGAAGGCCAGCTGCGACGGGGAGAACACCGGTCCGGGCTCGCTGGTGGTGAAGGTCGGCAGCACCAGGCTCAGCGTGGCGAGGGTGGCCACGGTGGCCAGCGCTCCGCCCGTGCCCTCGGAATTGAAGACCGCGACCCGCCGCCGTAGCGCGCCCACCAGCAGGGATAGGCCGAAGATGCCATTGCAGGTGATCATGACCGCCGCGAATACCGTGTCCCGCGCCAGCGAGGCCGCCTTCTCCCCGCTGGAGAGCATGAGCGTCACGATCAGCCCGACCTCGATAATGGTCACCGCCACCGCCAGGATGAGCGACCCGAACGGCTCCCCCACCCGATGCGCCACCACCTCCGCGTGATGCACCGCCGCCAGCACCGCTCCGACCAGGGCCGCGCTCACCAGCACGCCCGCGATCGGCCCGAGTTCTCGTCCCCAGGTAATGGCCAGCACCACGGCGGCCAGGGGCGGGACGAGCACGGACCAGTAGCGAGTGCAGAAACGGACCATGATCTTCATCGTTCCAGCAATATGTTCGCAATTGCCGCAAAACGAGAGTCATGCCTCGCCGAGCGAGCGCTCCACATGACAGCTGCCCCGGTGACCTACGCTGCGAAGGTGGACGAATCGACCGTCAACGCCGCCGACAACGGCCAACCCCATCCGCACGAACCCCATACCGAGGGCCTGGCCTCCCGCTTGAACTGGCTGCGAGCCGGCGTCCTCGGCGCCAATGACGGCATCGTCTCCACCGCCGGCCTGGTGGTCGGCGTCGCCGCCGCCACCAGCAATACCTCCACCATCCTCACCGCGGGCATCGCCGGCCTCACCGCCGGCGCCATCTCCATGGCCGCCGGCGAATACGTCTCGGTCAGCACCCAGCGCGACAGCGAGAAGGCCCTGCTGCGCAAGGAGAAGCGCGAACTGGCCGAGGAGCCGGAATACGAACTGGCCGAACTCGCCCAGATCTACGAGGGCAAGGGCCTGTCCCCCGGCACCGCGCGCAAGGTCGCCGAGGAACTCACCGCCCACGACGCCTTCCGCGCCCACGCCGAGGCCGAATTGGGCCTGGACCCCACCGAACTCACCAACCCCTGGCAAGCGGCGATCTCCTCCGCCATCTCCTTCACCCTGGGCGCCCTGCTCCCCTTGATCGCCATCCTGCTCCCCCCGGTCAGCTGGCGAATCCCGGTGACCTTCATAGCCGTTCTGATAGCCCTCGCCATCACCGGCTCGGTCAGCGCCCGCCTGGGCGGCAGCAATCCCCGCCGCGCCGTACTCCGAGTCGTCATAGGCGGCGCCCTGGCCATGGCCGTCACCTACGGAATCGGCCAGCTGGCAGACGTTTCCGGAATCTAGGCGCGCACGTCACTCGGGCAGCGGGGCGTCCGCGGCCGACGGAAGTTGTTCCACGGCGACCGATTCCACCGGCGGCGCGGCCTCTTCCGGCGCGGGAGGCTCGACGGGTGGCGGCGGGGGCAGGAATGCGGGTGCGCCGGGGACGCAGATCCAGTCGGCGGGCGGGAACGGGTCCCAGTGTCCGGCAAGGCCGTTCGACCAGCATTCCGCGCCGATGGCGGGTGGCGCACCGGCCGGGATCGGGTTCAGGCACACCCAGCCCGCGCTCGGCTGGTCGATCGGCAGCACGAAAGCCGCTACCCGGCAGCCGGTTCCGCCGGCGGCGACGATCGGGGAGACGATCGGGAGGGGCGGCAGCACCAAGGGCGGGGGCGGCGGCGCGGGTGGCGGGGGCGGCGGCAGGGGCAGGGCGATGGGGTCCACGCCGGGCAGCACCACCGGCGGCTCCACCGGGTGTGGCGGGGCGGGCGGGATCGGGGCCGGAGCGGGTGGCGGCGCGACCGCCGGTTCGGGCGAATCCGCCACTGACGCCTCGGCACTCGCGGGTTGTTCGGGCGCCCGGTCCATCGGCGACTCGCGCACCACGCGCGCCCCGGAGACCGGATCGATCGAGGACTCCCGCATCGGCGCCTCGTTCGAGGCGGTGAGCAGGAACCCCGCCCCCACGGCGGCCGTCATCATCCCCGCGATGAACACCACCACCGCCAGACTGCGCGGGTTGATGTCATCGTCATCCGGCGGTCTGACCGCGTCCGGAGTACCGAGCATGACTGTCCTCCTTCGGATTCCGCGCGCCTACGGAGCGGGTGGCGGAGGCGGCGGGGGCGGGAACAGGAACGGCAGGATCGGCGCGAGAATGTCGGGGACCGAGGGTGCGGCCGGGGCGGGCGGGGGCGGCGGCGGTTCCGGCGCGGGAGCCGGGGCGACGACCTCCGCCTCGTACACCTCCGGCTGAGGTGCGGGCGGGGGCGCCTGCACCGGTGCGGCGGGCGGCGGCGGGGGTGGCGGGAGCGGGGAGCCGACCGGATTGGTGGTGCTGGATCCCGGCGCCGAGGTGGTGGTCTCGACGGCGCCTTCGGTCGAGGCCCCGAAGCCTTCCCGGAGACTGCCGCCGATCAGTCCGAACACCAGGCAGAACGACAGACCGAGCAGCAGCACCAGCACCTTCGGCGACATCTCCCCCGGCGCCGAGACCCCGGGGGTGCCGTCGCCCCGTGCCGCGGCGGGTTTGTCCTGCACCGCACCGAGTGCCACCGACGAACTCCTTCGATTCGAACCAGTAGGTCTGCCGATCCGAAAAGCTCATTCTTCAAGGCACCGTACACAGGTTTGCTGGAAACCTGAACGGGATGCAGATAAGGGAAATGTTCCAGCTGGATATCTATTCGATCCGGTAGCTAGAAGATCGCCGTCGGCTCTCCCGTGAACCAGATGTTCTCGATCCGAATGCGGTGCATGAGCCAGCGCGCACCCTCGCGACGCAGCTGCACGTCGTACCGATTCTTCAGCAGCGCGAAGACGCCGTGGTCGGCGCTGAGCAGATGCTGCGCCTCGACCAGCGCGGTGAGCCGCGCAGTATCGCCGTCGATCGCGATGCGCGGGTTGGTGACCTGATGGCTGGTGTCCACGCGGCCCGCGAACCCGCCGAGGATGGTGTCGACAATGACGTCGCGACCAGCCATGAGCGGCGCGACCCCGCCCCATTTGCCGGCCGTGGGCTGGAAGTCGAGCTCGGCGTCGGCGGTGAACGAGGATGCGAACAGCTCCCGGTCGCGCAGATCCTGCCCGAGGGCGAAGCGGTAGAGCGCATCGGCGATCTCGGCGCGGTCGCGCAGTTCCCGTACGACGTCGGGGGCGTCGGTGGCGGCCAGCGCCCGGGTTCCGGTGACGGACGCAATGTCGAGGGTGGCGGACATGAGGACTCCTGATCGTTGAGCGGACCGGTCCACTCTGACCCCTGCCAAAGGGCCGAACAATGCGAGAGTGTGCAACGATCATCAAGTTCGACTTAACAATCGAGGCAGGGGCGGCGGATGCTGGAACGGCACGAGATCGAGGTCTTCCTCACCCTCGTCGAGGAACTGCACTTCGGCCGCACCGCCGAGCAGCTGCACCTGTCCACCGCCCGGGTCAGCCAGACCGTCACCAAGCTCGAGCGCCGCCTCGGGGTTCCCCTGTTCGACCGCAGCAGCCGGCGGGTGAGCGCCACCGCCGCGGCCTGTGCGCTGTACGCCGATATCCGCCCGGCCTGGGATCGCATCGGCGCGGCCGTCCGGCACACCATCGACACCGGCCGCGGGCGCGGCGGCACGTTGACCGTCGGCTTCACCGATGTGGCCACCAGCCAGCTGCTCACCCGCGCCACCGCGTACTTCAACGCCGAACTGCCGGACTGCACCGTGCGCATCCGGGAAGTCCCACCCGCACAAGTGATTTCCCGGTTGCGCGACGGCGAGATCGACATGGCCTTCGATACGGTGCCGGTGACCGACCCGGATATCAGCACCGGCGCGGTGCTGGTCGAGGAAGCCCGCATGCTCGCCGTGCCCGCGAACCACCGCCTGGCACAACGCCGTTCGGTCGCCGATGGCGATCTGGCGGGAATCGTCACCCTGCGCCCCGGCCCCGAGGCCGCGACCTACAACGAATTGCTCACCCTCGTCGGCGCGGGCCGCGGCGTCGCTCCGATGCCCGCGCACGCACAGCGGTACTACGCCCGCCCCGATGTCGCCTACATCCCCTTCCGCGGCGGCCCGCCCGTCCACTGGGCGCTGCTGTGGCTGTCCGCCGCCGAATCCGCCCGCATCCGCGAATTCGCCCATGCCGCTACACGTGCGGCCGAGTAGTCATCGATCCTGCGGGAATGTGACGACCACCTTCCCGAACGGGTCGCCCTCGTCGAAGTAGCGGTACGCGTCGACCGCCTGCTCGAACGGGAACTCCCGATCGAGCACCGGGCGCAGGCCGTGTTCGGCAATGGCGCGGTTCATGGCCTCGAATTCGGCGCGGCTGCCCACGGCCGGGCGGCGAAGGGACAAGTACTTGCCGCCGAACGGGTCCGCGAGCGGCTGCCCCGGCTCCGCCGCGAACGCGCCGATCAGCGAAACCCGCGCGTTGTAGGTCGATGCCGCGAGGGATTTCGGCAGGGTGGGCGGTCCGACGGCATCGATCACATGCTGGACGCCGGCGCCGCCGGTGAGCTCGACCACCGGATTCTCCCAATCGGGCCACACGCTGCGGTCGACGACTTCGTCACTGCCGAGCTTGCGCAGCCGTTCGGCCTTGTCCGGGGTGGAGGTGACGGAGATGACGCGCGCGCCGAGCATGGCGGCGTACTGGATCGCGAACAGCGCCACGGTGCCGGTGCCGACGGTCAGCACCGTCTCGCCCGGTCGCACCGGAGCGGGTGCGGTGAGCGCGGACCAGGCCACGACACCGGCACAGGTGAGGGTGGCGGCCTCCGCATCGGTGAGGTGTGCGGGCACCTGAACCACCGAATCCTCTTCGAGCAGCACGTATTCGGCCAGCCAGCCGTCGTGCGTCGCGCCGTATTGCTGCGAGATCAGCGCCTGGGTCTGCGGTCCGTCGTTCCAGCCGACGAAGTAGGTGCCGCTGACCCGATCGCCGACCGCGGCGCGCATCACCGCATCCCCCACCGCGACGACCTCGCCGACGCCGTCCGAGAGCGGCACCACACCCGGCCGGGCCGGGAGCGGGTAGGTGCCGTCCATCAGCATGATGTCGCGGCGATTCAGTCCCGCCGCGCGTACGCGCACCAGCACCTGATGCGGTCCGGGCGCCGGAATCTCCCGCGCGCGGGCGGTCAACCCGTCGAGACCACGCTGTGGTTCCAGGTGGTAGGCAAGGGTGTTCATGGTTCTCTCCCGTTGTATCGCCGAGCGGCGCGGATCAGGCGGGACCGATGTACTGGTGGCTGCTGCGGATACGGCCGTCCGCGTCGAGGGCGAGCACGTCGTAACCGGCGCCGCCTTCGGAGCCGTCGGCGGTCGCGATCATCAGCCAGCCGATTCCCACCAGTCCCTCCGCGAGCCGCGTCGCGCGGCCACGGGCGCGGAAGACGTATTCGCCCGGGGCGATGAACATCTCGTAGGCGCGGGTGGCTCGGCCGAAGAGTTCGGCGTGACCGCGCACCTGCAGGTAGGGGATCGGAAAGGACAGTCCGGCAGCGGATTCGCGGATCTGCTCGGGCGGATCGGTCAGGATCTGGGTGCCGCCGTCGGCGAACACCTCCGCGACGCGCTTGCGGCGGGCCTGCGGGTCGGCCTCGTTCCAGAGGGCCACGTACTGCTCGGTGAGGGCGGTCAGGGCGGCGTCGTCGAGTCGAATGCTCATGGCAGCGAGTCTGTTCGGCTGCGCCGCACGAAGCGATTCCCCGCAGGGAATGATCGAGCGGGCGGCGCCGTCATTCCCTGGAGGGAATCGCGGAGCCGCCCGTACGTGCGGACAGTGGAGGTATGACGGCCATGGCGGTATCGACGGCGAGCCCGTTCGCGCAGCAATTGCGGCAGTGGCGGACGCTGCGGCGGATCAGCCAGCTGGATCTGGCCATTCGCGCCGAGACCAGTCAGCGCTATCTCAGCTTCCTGGAGCAGGGCCGCTCACACCCGGGACGGACCATGGTGGTGCGGCTGGCGGAATCGCTGGGCTTGTCGCTGCGGGAGCGCAACAATCTGCTGCTCGCGGCGGGATATGCCCCGGCCTTTCCCGAATCCGGTGTGGACGCACCGGAACTCGGGGCGGTGCGGGAGGCGCTGCGGACCATCCTGCACGGGCATCTGCCGTATCCCGCGGTGGTCACCCGGCGGTACGGGGAATTGGTGGCCGCGAACCCGGCCTTCGCACTGCTCACCGAGGGCTGCGCGCCCGCGCTGCTGGAGCCGCCGCTGAACCTGCTGCGCCTGGCCCTGCATCCGGACGGCCTGGCCCGGCGGGTGCTGAACCTGCCCGAATGGGGCCGCCACATCACCGACAGCCTGCGCACCCTCGCGGTCCGCAGCCCGGATCAACAGCTGGATGCCCTCACCGCTGAGCTCGACTCCTATCTGCCTCCGATCGATCCGGGACCGAACCATGTGGGATTCGCCGTGCCGCTGCGGCTGCTCCCGATCGCCCCGGATGGTTCCGGGCCCGCCGAGCTGCGCCTGATCACGACGCTGACCAGCTTCGCGACCGCCACCGATATCACCCTGGCCGAAATGCACCTGGAGGCATTTCTGCCCGCCGACCAGCCGACCGCCGATTATCTGCGGGCCCGCTTCTCTCCCGCTTGATATCACTTGTGCCCGAATACTCGTAGACGTATATTCGTAGACGAGTAAGGAGGTGCGAGATGGCCCGCAAGCGCAAGGTCAACAACCTCATGGCCCTGGCCGTGCTGTCGGTGCTCGTCGTGGAGCCCACGCACCGCTACGGGATCGCTGCCCGTTTGCGGGAATGGGGCAAGGACCGCGATATGGGCATCAAGTGGGGCTCGCTCTACACGGTCGTGGACAACCTCGCCAAGCACGGTTTCCTCGAGGTCTCCGGCAGCGAACGCGATGGCGCGCGGCCCGAGCGCACCATCTATCGCATCACCCCGGCCGGCCGCACCGAACTCGACGACTGGACACGGGAACTCATCGCCGATCCCGCGCCGGAACAGCGGCCGTTCATGGCCGGGCTCTCGGTGCTGTCGGTGCTCCCGCCCGAGGACGTGGTCGAACTCCTCGGGCAGCGAATCGGCAAGCTGGAGACGGCGATTGCCGGCGCACGCACCGAAATGGCAGCTCTGGAAGGCACATTGCCGCGCCTGTTCTGGATCGAGGACGATTACGAGCTGGCCATGCTGGAGGCCGAGGCGGCCTGGGCGCGTTCGCTGCGCGATGCCCTGGCCGACGGCAGTTTCCCGGCCCTGGACACCTGGCGGACCTGGCATCGCGAGGGCAGCCTGCCCGACGATGTGCGCGCACTGATGGAGGGAGGGGTGCCCGGCTCGCACCATCAGCCCGATTGATCACTTCAGGAGCCGAGTCCGGCTCGCTACACAGCCGAGCCCCGGCGAGGGTGCTGCAACACCGCCGCCGAGGCCCGGGATTACACCTTCTCGAACCGCGTCCGTACAGGCGAACTTGGCGACGAGTTTGGCAACTACAGAATAACTGGGTTCACCACGCGCGCACGGGTTCGGGGTTATCGAACAACTCCGCAGGAGAGAACCCATGTCCATTCGGACCGCAATCGTCATAGGCGGCGGCATTTCCGGCCCCGTGGCCGCCACCGCACTCCGCACAGCGGGCATAGACGCCCGCGTCTACGAGGCCTATCCGGGAGCCGCCTACGGTATCGGCTCCACGCTCGGGCTGGCGCCCAATGGCCTGGCGGCACTGGAGATCATCGGCGTCGCCGATCGAGTGCGCGCCATTGCCACGCCGTTCTCGCGGCAGGCCATGTACGTCGGCAATCGCATGATCCAGGCGCCGTCGCTGCCCGGCGTCGAGCCGCTGCAACTGGTCGATCGGCCGGACCTGCACGAAGTACTGCACGACCACGCCGTGGCGAGCGGCGTCCCCTTCGAGTACTCCAAACGCCTGGTCGGCGTGGACGAGCACGCCGACGGCGTGACCGCCCATTTCGCCGACGGCAGCAGCGCCACCGCGGATGTGCTCATCGGGGCGGACGGCATTCGCTCCACCGTGCGCGGGCTCGTCGACCCGCACGCGCCGGGACCGAAATACCTGCGCATGCTCGGTTTCGGCGCCTTCACCGAATGCTCGTTCGAGCTGCCGCCCGGGCAGATGGTCTTCGCCTTCGGCAAGCGGGCCTACTACCTGTACTGGGCCATGCCCGACGGGCGGATCGGCTGGGGCGCGAATCTGCCGCACGAGCAATACCTTTCGCTGACCGAGGCGCGCACCGTGCCCAGCACGGAGTGGCTGCGCGTCCTGCGCGATACCTACGCCGACGACACACCCGGCGCGGAACTGGCGCGCAACACCACGCCGGAGCAATTGCAGGTGGTGGGCGCCCTGCAGGTGATGCCCTCGGTGCCGCACTGGTATCGCGGGCGGATGGCGCTCACCGGCGATGCCATTCACGCGCCGAGCAACACCTCGGGGCAGGGCGCGTCGCTGGCCATCGAGAGCGCCATCGAGCTGGCCCGCTGCCTGCGTGACATCCCGGACCCGGCAACGGCTTTCGCCACCTACGAGGCGCTGCGGCGGCCGCGGGTGGAGGGCGTCGCGGCGCGGGTGGCACGGATCAACCAGACCAAGGCCGCCGGTCCGGTCGCACGCAAGATGATGTCGGTGGTCATGCCGGTGATGTTCAAGATGATGGATCCGGAGAAGACCTTCGGCCCCGAACAGCGCTTCCGCATCGACTGGGACGCCCCGGTCCGGCCGGTCGCGACCGCGGTCTGATCGAAATCACGGTCTGAGCCGAAACCCGTGCGGCCGTGCCCGTTCCGTCGAGCGGAGCGGGCGCGGCCGTCAGTCGCGCCCGGCGAGCGCCGCCGGGCGGTCGGCCTCGTCGAGGAGTTTGAGGGCGATATTGTCCACCGCCCGATCGAGCAGCGCGCGGTCGGCCGGATCGGTGAGATCCCAATCACCGAGCCGCTTGTCGAGCCAGTGCCGCCAGGCGGCGCGCACCCGGTCCACCTCCTCTACGCCGCGCTCGGTGAGCGTCACCGCATCGCCGTCGGTGCGTACCAGGCCGTCTCGCTCCGCCTTCGCGAAGACCGGCCCGACCAGTTCCGGGGGCACCCAATGGGTGCGGGCGATCTCCGAGATCGTCACGGTGTCCAGCAATTTCGCATAGGTGCGCACCTGAACGAGGGCCCAGGCCTCGTCGCGATCCAGCGCACTGCCCGCCGCGGCGAGGATTCCCGATTCGGGCACCGCATTGTCACGCAGCTTGCGCAACTCGTGCGCCACGGCCCGTTCCAGGTGCACGGCACGATCATTCGAGTCCGGCATGGCGAAACCCTCACCGAGATCGCCGGCTCCGGCGCGCGCGGTATCGCGCAGCGGCACCTGCTTCAGCAGCCAGGCGATCAGGAAGCCGAGCAGGGCCACCGGCACCACCCAGCGGAACACGTAGTCGATGGAATCGGCGTAAGCCGTGAGGATGGGCGCCTTTTCGGCATCCGGCAGCTCGGCCAGCCGCTCCGGATTCTGCGCGACCTCCGGCGGCACCACCCTGGCCTCCGCCAGCGCCCGGGTCATATTCGGCGTCAGCTGGTTGGTGTAGAGGGTGCCGAAAATCGTTGTGCCGAAAGCACTGCCGATGGTGCGGAAGAAGGTCACGCCCGAGGTGGCGGTGCCGAGATCGTTGTAGGGCACCGTGTTCTGCACCACGATGGTCAGCACCTGCATGGTCAGGCCGATGCCCAGGCCGAGGATCAGCATGTACAGCGACTGGAGCCAGAAACCGGTGTGCTGGTCCATGGTCGACATCAGGTACAGGCCGACCGCCATGACCGCCGTGCCGACAATCGGGAAGATCTTGTAGTGCCCGGTCCGGCCGACCACCGTGCCCGACAGAATCGAGGTGGTGAACAGGCCGATCACCAGGGGCAGGGTGCGCAGACCCGAGGCCGTCGCCGACACGCCCATCACATATTGCAGGAAGGCCGGCAGGAAGGTCATCGCGCCGAGCATGGCGAAGCCGACGATGAAGCTGAGGATCGAGCAGACGGTGAAGACATTGCCGCGGAACAGCTGCATGGGCAGCATCGGTTCCTTCGCCCGCAGTTCCACCAGCACGAACAGCGCGAACAGCACCGCCGAGGCGGCGAACAGCCCGATGATCATCGGTGAGTCCCACGCGTACTCCTGACCGCCCCACTCCAGGCCCAGGATCAGGGTGGTGACCGCGGCCGCGACGACCGCGATGCCCAGATAGTCGACGATGGGCTTGGTCTCCGCGCGCGTGGACGGAATGAAGCGCAACGCCATCACGATCATGAGCGCCGCGACGGGGACGTTCACGTAGAAGCACCAGCGCCAGCTCAGGTGATCGGTGAACAGACCGCCCAGCGTCGGGCCCAGCACGGTGGTGACGCCGAAGACCGCGCCGAGCGCGCCCTGATACTTGCCGCGCTCGCGCAGCGGAATCACATTGGCGATCAAGGCCATTGCGGTGACCATCAGCCCGCCGCCCCCCACGCCCTGAATGGCGCGCGCCACGATCAGCAGCGTCATGCCCTGCGACATTCCGGCGATCATGGAGCCGATGATGAAGATCACGCCGCTGAGGATGAAGACCAGCTTGTAGCCGAACAGGTCGCCGAACTTGCCGGCCAGTGCGGTCGCGATCGCCGAGGTGACCAGGTAGGCCGTCACCACCCAGGCCATATGCCCGGCCCCGCCCAGGTCGGCGACGATGGTCGGCAGCGCCGTGGAGACGATGGTCTGATCCAGCGCCGACATGAGCATGCCGACGACCACGGTGGCGAAGACGAGATTGGTTCCGGTCCGGCTCAACTGCGGGGACGCCGACGGAGCGACTGCTGCACTGGCACCGGTCATCGGCCCAGTATGTTGGGCCGCCTACTCGGCAGCTGGCAACGACACGGCAAACCAGCGGGGCGGGGGCGGGGCTCAGCCCGCGCGCACCGCGTAGTCGCCGAGCGAGGGCTCGAGCAGGTCGAACGCGTCGGTGACATACCCGGTCAGCACGGCGGCGATATCGTCATTGGACTCGCCGGCGAGGGTCCGCCGCTGCGTCTCCTCGAACAGGGCGCGCTGCACGCCACCGAGCATGACGGCGGCGATGCGGGGCGTGAAATCCGACTCGGCGGCCGCGGTCTCGGCGGCCAGGTGCGCGGCCAGCAACCGCTCGCTCTCGTCGTAGAACTCGCGCACGCGCGCGACCAAGGCGGGACTGCCGGCGATGAGGCGGGCGAACTCGAGCCCGGAGAATCCGATGATCTGCCGCTGGGCGGCCACGTCGGCGAGATAGTCGCGGCGCAGGGCGGCCAGGGCCGACTCGCCCGGCTCGCGCGCCTCGACCGCCCGGGTCATCCGGCCGATCATCTGCTCGCCCAGGTCCAGCACCAGGTCTTCCTTGCGCGGGAAGTAGTTGGTGACCGTCATCTTGGCGACATCGGCGGCCGCCGCGATCTCGGCGATCGTCACCCCGTCGAACCCGCGCTCGAGGAACATCCGGGTCGCGGTATCGGAGATGTGCTGCCTGGTCTGCTGCTTCTTCCGCTCCCGGAGACCCAGCGCCGGCGCGGCGGTCTGTGCGTTCATGCCGAACAGCATACCTAAAATCATCATAAATTCATGGTTGACATATTTTTAGGTCTGATCTAAGTTTGTCTTCGTCGCCGGAAACGGCGAGATCGAAGGAGGAACTCCCCGCATGAGCGTTACCGTCAATACGGTCAGCGAAGATTCGGTGAAGGACTACCTGCGGCAGATCGGCCGCACGGCGCTCCTCACCGGCGAACAGGAGTACGAACTCGCCGAGCGCATCGAGGCCGGCGTCCTCGCGCAGCAGCGGCTGGACGAGAAGGCCGCCGCCGCAATCGAACTCAGCGCCGCCGAGCGCCGCGAACTGCACCGCGCCATCCAGGATGGGCGGCAGGCCAAGGACCATATGGTGCGCGCCAATCTGCGGCTGGTGGTGTCGATCGCCAAGCACTACCCGATCCCGACCGGCATGACGCTGCTGGATCTCACCCAGGAGGGCACCTTCGGCCTGGTCCGCGCGGTCGAGAAGTTCGAGCACCGCCGCGGGCTGAAGTTCTCCACCTACGCCACCTGGTGGATCAAGCAGTCCATCGGCCGCGCCCTGGCCGACCAGAGCCGCACCATCCGGATCCCGGGACATGTGGTCGAGGTGCTCAACCGCGCCATCCGCACCAAGCGCACACTGTCCCAGCAACTCGGCCGTGACGCCACCATGGAGGAGCTGGCCGCCGAACTCGACCTGCCCGTCGAGCAGGTCCGCCAGGTCCTGAGCCACGGCCGCGAACCGATCTCGCTGCACACCCCGGTCGGCGACGAGGACACCACCGAACTCGGCGAACTCCTCGCCGACCGCGCGCCCGAACCGGCCGTCACGGTCACCGACGCCGCCGTCCACGGCCAGCTACTGAAGGTCCTGTCCGGCCTCCCCGAACGCGAAGGCCAGGTCATCACCCTCCGCTACGGCTTGGACGGCGCCGACCCCCGCACCCTCGAGGAAGTCGGCCGCCTCTTCGGCGTCTCCCGCGAACGCATCCGCCAACTCGAAGCCAAGGCCATGCAGAAACTCCGCCAACCCACCCGCGCCCAAGCCCTGGAGGGCCTGCTGGGCTGAACCAACTCTCGGGACTCTCAGGGGCTTCGCCCCCGAACCCCCAACCTCGGACGGGCGGAGCCCCACCGTCGAGCGACCACCCTCGCGCGGGCGGGCCCCTTCCCCCGCGCGACCGGGAGCCCCCCGCACGACCAGGAGCCCCCGCGTGGGCGGGAGCCCCCCGCACGACCAGGAGCCCCCCGCGTGGGCGGGAGCCCCCCGCGCGGCCGGGAGCCCCCCGCGTGGGCGGGAGCCCCCTGCGCGGCCGGGAGCCCCCCGCGTGGGCGGGAGCCCCCTGCGCGGCCGGGAGCCCCCTGCGTGGGCGGGCCCCTCAGGCAGCAACGCCCCTCACCTCCTCCAATCCACCCCCGCCGCGACGTACAGTCGCGGCGGGGGTGCTTGTTGTAGCTGACTCAGACATCTTCCGCCGAAACTTACTCTGGAGTAAGGTCGAGGGACGCGTGCTGTCGGAGCACAACGAACGCCGAACCTGTGAGGTCAACAGCCATGGCATGGAAGCCAAGCGAAATCTCGGATCAGTCCGGACGCACCTTCGTGATCACCGGAGCCAACGGCGGAATCGGCGAGCAGACCACCAAGGTGCTCGCGGGCAAGGGCGCCACGATCGTCATGGCCTGCCGCAATACCGCCAAGGCGCAGGAAGTGGCCGATCGGATCGACGGCGACGTGCGGGTGGCGGCCCTGGACCTGGCCAGCCTCGCCTCGGTGCGGGGGTTCGCCGAGAACCAGGGCGAGTTCGACGTGCTCATCAATAACGCCGGCCTCATGAACGTCCCGTTCTCGCGCACCAAGGACGGCTTCGAAACCCAGTGGGGCGTCAACCATCTCGGGCATTTCGCGCTCACCGGTCTGCTGCTGGACCGGATCCGCGACCGCGTGGTCACCCTCGCCTCCATCGCGCACCGGCAGACGCCCAAGCTGTGGATCGACGACCTCAACTACGAGAACCGCCGCTACCAGCGCAATCTCGCCTACGCGCAGTCCAAGCTGTCGAACCTCATGTTCGCGCGGGAACTGCAGCGGCGGCTGAGCGAGGCCGGATCGGCCAAGCGCTCCTACGGCGTGCATCCGGGCGTCTCGGCCACCGATCTGTTCGCGCGCACCGAGACTCCGCTGGACAAGATCTCCAAGCCCTTCATCCGGCTGGTCGGCCAGTCACCCTTCCACGCCGCCTACTCCTCGCTGTTCGCGGCCACCGATCCGAATGCCGACCCGACCATCTACTGGGGACCGACCCGTTTCATGGGCAGCCAGGGCCCGGTGGAGCCGTCGCCGTCGACCAAGTTGTCGCAGAACCGGGAACTGTGGCGGCGGCTGTGGGAGGAGTCCGAGCGGCTCACCGGCGTCAGCTACAAATTCTGACCGCGATCCAGGTCACCCGGTGTACACCTGCCTACTACGGACTCCGTAGTAGGCAGGTACCGTTGAGGGCGTGTCCGCTCCTCACCGCCGCCCGGCCCTGATCGTCTTCGTGGTCGTGGCCTCGGCAGCCTGCCTGGCCCTGGGATATTGGCAGTGGACGCGCTTCGAATCCGGTAACGGGACGGCCCAGAATCTGGGTTACGCCCTGCAGTGGCCGCTGTTCGCCGGCTTCGTGGTGTGGGCCTATCTCCGGTTCGTGCGCTTGGAGCGCGACGCCGCCGAGCCGGCGACGCCCAGGCCCGCCGGAGAATCCCAGCCAGCTGGCGAGCCGCAGTCCGCGGGCCACCGGTTCGCGCGCCTGAAGCGCGCGAAAACCGCCGCGCCGCGCGAGATTCCGGCCGGAATCCTGCCCGAGCGCCCCACCGCCGTCCGGGACGAGGATCCCGAACTCGCCGAATACAACCGCTACCTGGCCGATCTGCACGCCCACGATATGGATCAGCGGATCCGCGACGCGGGCCTGCACAACCACGAGAGGAACGCAGGGTGAGCACCCGCGACAACGCCGAATCCCCCGCCGTCGACACCCTCGCGCCCGGCCGCCCGATCGGCGCCGCGCCGACCGAGAAGATTCGCGGCGCCCTGCTGCGCTACCGCATTCTCGCCTGGATCACCGGTCTGTGGTTGCTCGTCCTCACCGGCGAAATGATCTACAAGTACGGGCTGCTCGAGGACAGCAGCACCGCACCCGGCTGGCTGTTCTACATCGGCCAGATCCACGGCCTCTTCTACATGCTCTACCTGGTCTTCACCATCGACCTCGGCATCAAGGCCCGCTGGAAGCCGGTGACCACGGCCCTCACCTGCCTCGCCGGCACCATCCCCTTCCTGTCCTTCGTCTTCGAGCACCGGCGGACGCAGGAAGTCAAGACTGCCTTCGGGCTGTAGAACCAAGAGCAGAACGCGCCCCGCCGCAGTATCGGCGGGGGCGCGGTGCGTTCGGGAGGTGGAAGGCCCGCAAGATCGGCGGGGGCACGGGTGCGCTCAGAGCCGGGACGCCCACGGAATCAACAAAGCGCGATGCACTCAGAAGCGGGACGCCCACGGAATCAACAAAGCACGATGCACTCAGAAGCGGGACGCCCACGGAATCAACAAAGCACGA
This sequence comes from Nocardia sp. IFM 10818, assembly GCF_054655275.1. Taxonomy (NCBI): domain Bacteria; kingdom Bacillati; phylum Actinomycetota; class Actinomycetes; order Mycobacteriales; family Nocardiaceae; genus Nocardia; species Nocardia sp. IFM 10818. Next base: position 1,588,923 of record NZ_BAAHJH010000001.1, on the reverse strand, counting down.
TGCACTCAGAAGCGGGACGCCCACGGAATCAACAAAGCACGATGCACTCAGAGCCGGAACGGCCGCGGGATCGACAAGGCACGATGCACTCAGAGCCGGGACGGCCGCGGGATCGACAAGGCGAGGTGCGCTCAGAGCCGGGACGGCCGCGGCATCGACAGGGCGCGGTGCGGCTCGGGCGGAAGGTCCGCGGGATCGGCGGGGCGGAATGTGTTGTGGATGGGCGCAGGGGCCGTGCACGGGCTTGGGCAGTCCCGGGCGATCGGCGACGGCGTTGCCTGTGCCGGGAGGGGTCAGGCTCTCCAGTCGAGTACTGGGGCAAGGGCTTTGATCTGGATGGACGGGGGTAGCAGGCGCATTACCGCGTTGCGGAGGGCGACTGCTGGGGCCCAGGACAGTTGGGCGACGTTTCCGATTCGCTCCGAGCGGGTTGCGATCATCTGGGTGCGCGGGCGGCGCTCGGCGTCGTAGCGGGTCAGGTCCGGGTCGCGGGTGGCGACCTCGGCGAGGACCACCGCGTCTTCGAGGGCCTGGCAGGCGCCCTGGCCCAGATTGGGGGTCATGGCGTGGGCGGCGTCGCCGACCAGGGCGATGCGGCCCGCGACGTAGGTCGGCAGCGGCGGGAGGTGGTAGATGTCGTTGTGCAGGACGGCGGGTTCGTCGGCGGCGGCGAGCAGGCGCGGGATCGGCTGGTGCCAGTCGCCGAAACGGTCGCGGAGTTCGGCCAGACCGCCGCTCGGGCGATCGGCGGGCGCGGTGACGGCGGCGAAGCAGTAGACGCGGCCGTCGGCGAGGGCGGCGTAGCCGAAACGTTCGCCGCTGCCCCAGGTTTCGCCCAGGTCGCCCATCGGCTCGGCCGGGGTGACCACCAACCGCCAGGCGGTGTACCCGCTGTAGCGGGGCGTGACCTCACCGCAGACCGCGCGGCGCACCACGCTGCGGATTCCGTCCGCACCGACGATCACGTCGCCGGTCGAGACGCCCGCGGAGTGCGCGACGGTCCCGTCGGCGCGCGCCACGCTGACCGAAACGCCGGTGCGCAGTGCGGATTCCGGTACGGCATCGCGCAGGATCTCCAGCAGATCGGCGCGATGCACGACGATCGGGCTGCCGTAGCGCGCCCGCAGAGTCTCGGTATCGGTGCGAGAAAGCCAGCGCCCCTTGCTGTCCCGGATGCCCGCCGAACCGTCCTCGATGGCGCGCGCCCGCACCCGCTCCCCCAGCCCCAGCGCGTCCAGCGCCCGAAGCGCGTTGGACCACAAGGACAATCCGGCCCCCACCTCGGTGATCCGCTCGGCCCTTTCCAGGACCTCCACCTCCCAGCCTCGCCGGGTGAACGCCACGGCCGTGGCCAATCCTCCGATACCGCCGCCGACGATCAGCGCCTTGGACATCTCGCACTCCCCGTGGATCTGAGCCGGCTCCGATGTGCCGGTCGAATACCGAAAACGCTACTACGGATGTAGTGAGCACACTACTGATGTAGTGCAATTCACTACTGCTGTAGTATTCGCTCGTGTCCACGAAGCGCGAGCAACTCCTCGACGGTGCGATCGAACTCCTCGGATCGCGCGGCCTGCGCGCCCTCACCCACCGCGCGGTCGACACCATCGCCGACATGCCCCCGGGATCGTGCTCCAACTACTTCCGCACCCGCGAATCCCTGCTCACCGGCATTGCCGAACGCCTCGAAGAACGCGACTACGCCGACTGGAACGCCGTGAGCCGCATGCCCGCCCCCACCACCATCCCGCAATTGGTCGACGGCCTGACCCAGCTCATCACCCACACCGTCACCACCGACCGCACCCGAACCCTGGCCCGCTACGCCCTCATCCTGGAAGCCCAAACCACCCCCGCCCTCCAAGCCGCCATGCACCGCGGCCACCAGCGCATCCTCGACTGGTTCGCCGCCATGCTCCGCGAAATCGCCCCCACCACCGACGCCGCCAAACCCTTGGCCGACTACTTCGACGGCGTCATCTGGCACGAACTAACCAGCCCCGCACCACATTTCGACCCCCACCCCGGGGTAGACCGCCTCACCCGCGCCATCCTCGGCGACCACTGACCCTCCCCCCACGGCACCGACACATGTACGCACCCCTCAACCGGGGGCGTGCATTTCACCCCACTCACCCAACGTGCCCCCTTACCGCCAGGAAAGGGGGCACGCTTTGGTCTGTACTCGCAGCGGAATTCAGTCTGCCGCTAGGGCTTTCAGTGCTGGGAGGAGTTGACGGAGGGCGCGGCCGCGGTGGGAGGCGGCGTCCTTCTCGGCGGGGGTGAGCTGGGCGGCGGAGGCGGTGCCGCCTTCGGGGACGAAGAGGGGGTCGTAGCCGAAACCGCCGTCGCCCACCGGTTTCCGGGCGATGGCGCCGGGCCATTCACCGCGGACGATCACCTCGGTGCCGTCGGCGACCAGGGCGCAGGCGGAGACGAAGCGGGCGCCGCGGCGGTCGTCGGGGACGTCGCCGAGCTGGGCCAGCAGCAGGGCGTTGTTGGCCTCGTCGTTGCCGTGGGCGCCCGACCAGCGAGCCGACAGGACGCCGGGCATGCCGTTGAGGGCGTCGACCGCGATACCGGAATCGTCTGCGATGCAGGGCAATCCGGTGGCGGCGTAGCCGTCGCGGGCCTTGGCGACGGCGTTCTCCTCGAAGGTGGCCCCGGTTTCGGGGGCCTCATCGTAGGGTGCGACGTCGTTCAGGCCGACGATTTCGATGCCGGCGATGCCCGCCTCGTCGAGGATTCGGCGAAGTTCGTTGAGCTTCTTGGCATTCCGGCTGGCGACCAGGACTTTGCGGGCCATCAGGACTTCTTCTTCGCGGTCTCGGCCGGCTCCGGGAGGGTGCCCGGATACGGCAGGGCGAGGGCTTCCTTCTGCACCACGAACAGCCGCTCACAGCCCGCGAGCGCGGAGTCGAGCAGTTTGTCCAGGGTGGAACGCGGGAAGGTGGCGCCCTCGCCGGTGCCCTGGATCTCGACCAGGGTGCCGGTGTCGGTGGCGACCACGTTCATATCGACCTCGGCGCGCGAATCCTCCTCGTACGGCAGGTCCAGGCGCACCCGGCCGTCCACCACGCCGACGCTCACGGCCGCGATGGCGCAGGAGATCGGCTGCGGGTCGGTGAGCTGACCGGCGGCCGCCAGATAGGTGACCGCATCCGAGAGCGCCACGTACGCGCCGGTGATGGCGGCGGTGCGGGTGCCGCCGTCGGCCTGCAGCACATCGCAGTCGATGGCGATGGTGTTCTCGCCGATGGTGGACAGATCGATGCAGGCGCGCAGCGAGCGGCCGATCAGGCGCGAGATCTCCTGGGTGCGGCCACCGACCTTGCCCTTCACCGACTCTCGCCCGGAACGGGTGTGGGTGGCGGCGGGCAGCATGGCGTACTCCGCTGTCAGCCAGCCCAATCCGGATTCGCGCCGCCACGGCGGCACGCCCTCGGTGACGCTGGCGGTGCACATCACCCGCGTCGAACCGAACTCCACCAGCACCGAACCCGCCGGATGCGTGGTGAATCCCCGGGTGATCCGTACCTCGCGGAGTTCGTCATCCGCCCTGCCATCGGCTCGTTTAGACACGAGCCTCAGCCTAACGGCGACAAGACGGACGGTGTGCGCGGCCCTGGCGGGCCGCGCACACGGGAGGTGAGGGAGGAGAGGGCCGGTGCCCTGCACTCCGATCAGTCCGGCCGATGCCCGCACTCTGTTCAGTCCGGCTAGTGTCCGCGGCCTGGTCAGCCGGGCCGGTGTTCGCGCCCCGGTCAGTCGGGCCGGTGTCCGCGCCCCGGTCAGTCCGGCTAGTGTCCGCGCCCCGGTCAGTCGGGCCGGTGTCCGCGCCCCGGTCAGTCGGGCCGGTGTCCGCGCCCCGGTCAGTCGGGCGGGTGCGGCGTTTGGCGTGTGGGGTTGCTCAGATCTCGAAGACTTCGCCCGGGGAGACGGCGTGGACCGGGCCGGAGTAGACGGCCTTGGCTTCGGCGATGACGTCTTCGCGGGAGGTCCAGGGCGGGATGTGGGTGAGGAGGAGTTCGCCTACGCCGGCGCGGGCGGCGACCAGGCCCGCTTCGTGGCCGGAGAGGTGGATGCCCGGCGGGCGGTTGGCCGGGTCGTGGGTCCAGGAGGCTTCGGAGAGCAGAACGTCTGCGCCCTGGGCCAGTTCGAAGACCTCGTCGCAGAGGGCGGTGTCGCCGGTGTAGACCAGGGTGCGGCCGGTGGCGGTGGTGATGCGCAGGCCGTAGGACTCCGGGGGATGGAACATGCGGCGGGCCTCGACGGTGTGGCCGGGGCCGAAGGCGATCTGTTCGCCGGCCACCCACTGCCGCATATCGATGACATCGGACCAGTCGTCGGTCTCGCCGCCGATCTCCGCGGAGGCATTGCCGATGCGCAGCGAGGTGTCGGAGGGGCCGTGCACGATGGCCTTACCGGTGGGCGGGTTGGGGTGATAACGCCGCCAGACGAGCAGACCCGGCAGGTCGAGGCAGTGATCGGCGTGCAGGTGGGTCAGGAAGACGTCCACCTCGCCCGGATCGAGGTAGCGCTGCAGCGCGCCCAGCACTCCGGGGCCGAAATCGATGACGGTGGGAGTCATATCCGGGCCGGTGAGCAGGTATCCCGACGCCGGGGAATCCGGGCCGGACACGCTGCCCGAGCACCCGATGACGGTGAGGCGCATTCCCCCATGCTGCCACGCTGCTGTCTCACTCAAAGGAGGGATCCCCCAATTCGCCGACCGGGTCCAGCGTCACCCCGACGACGCGAAGCGGCCGGCGTTGGCCCCGCGGCGATGACGACGTTCATCCCCAGAGAGTACCCATCCGGCAATCAGACCACCCACCGCCCCGAAAAGATGTCCCTGCCAAGAGATTCCCTCTTGTCCGGGCAGTACTCCCCACAGGATCGAGCCGTACAGCAACCCCACGACCACGCCGATCGCGATCTGCGCCGCATTGCGGGCGAACCAGCCGCGCGAGATCAGATAGGTGAGCCAGCCGAACACCAGCACCGAGGCGCCCACGTGCACGGAGTTGGTGGCGCCGGTGAGCCAGGTGCCCATTCCGCCCACCACCCAGACGATGGCGGTGGCCGTCAGGCCGCGCCCGATCCCGGTCAGCAGCGTGAGCAGGCCCAGGACCAGCACGGGCACGGTGTTGCCCATCAGGTGATCCCAATTGGCGTGCAGCACAGGGGCGAACAGGATGCCGTCCAGCCCGTGGGTCTCGCGCGGCTCCACACCGAGGGTGTGGTCGAGTTCGTGCCCGGTGGCGCTGTCCACGGCCTCTACCCCGTAGAGCAGGGCGGTAAACCCGAGAATCATCACAATGGCCCGCTGCCACAGCAGCTTCACCGCCCCGGTACCGCGCGTCGTCGCTCCGGGATTCGCCAATTGCCCGCGCAGCCGCGCGATCCGATCCGGATCGAACGACGCCCCCATGCCGCTTCCGCCGCCCATGATCGGCACCTCCTAAGCTCGGCCCAACTCTCGGGGCTCTCTGGGGCTTCGCCCCCGAACCCCCAGGGGCTCACAGCTTCGCCCTCGGGGCTCCCGCCACGAGCCCCGAACGCGCCGCTCCCACCGAGAGTACCGGCGATCCAGCGCCCCGGCCGCCGGCCGAGCCGAACTGAAAACGCGCCGACCGGGAACTGGTGGCGGGCGCTACTCGCACGATGCCGCCACCAGTTCCCGGTGAACGTTCGACCAGATCGAGATGGCGGGATCAGGCCCAGAGTTGGCCGTCCAGTTTTTCTTCGGCTTCCTCGAGGGTGCCGTCGTAGGCGCCGGTGGAGAGGTATTTCCAGCCGCCGTCGGCGACTACGAAGGCGATGTCGGCGCGGGTGCCCGCCTTGACCGCCTTCTTGGCGACGCCGAGGGCGGCGTGCAGGATGGCGCCGGTGGAGATGCCCGCGAAAATGCCTTCCTCGAGCACCAATTCGCGGGTGCGGCGCACGGCGTCGTAGGGGCCGACGGAGAAGCGGGAGGTCAGCACGGACTCGTCGTAGAGCTCGGGGATGAAGCCCTCGTCGATATTGCGCAGGCCGTAGACGAGTTCGCCGTAGCGCGGTTCGGCGGCGACGATATCGATCGACGGCACCTTCTCGCGCAGGAACCGGCCGGTGCCCATGAGCGTGCCGGTGGTGCCCAGGCCCGCCACGAAATGCGTGATCTCGGGCAGGTCGGCCAGGATCTCCGGGCCGGTGGTCTCGTAGTGCGCGAGCGCATTGGCCGGATTGCCGTACTGGTAGAGCATCACCCAGTCCGGGTGCTCGGCGGCGATCTGCTTGGCCAGCGCGACAGCCTGATTGGAGCCGCCCGCGGCCGGCGAGTCGATGATCTCGGCGCCGAACATGGTCAGCAGCTGCCGCCGCTCGACCGAGGTGTTCTCCGGCATCACGCAGATGAGCCGATAGCCCTTGAGCTTGGCGGCCATGGCCAGGGAGATGCCGGTATTGCCGCTGGTCGGCTCCAGGATGGTGCAGCCCGGGGTGAGCAGTCCGTCGCGTTCGGCCTGCTCGATCATCCGCAGCGCGGGCCGATCCTTGATCGACCCGGTCGGATTGCGGTCCTCGAGCTTGGCCCACAACCGCACATGATCGTCCCCGTCCCATTTCGGGGACAGGGTGCGCAGCCCGACCAGCGGGGTATCGCCGAGTGTCGCGATCAGCGACTCGTAGCGCGCCACGGTTTAGCGGGAGCCGCCGGCGACGGCCGGGAGGATGGTCACGGTGCCGTCGGCGGGCACCTCGGCCTCGAGCCCGCCCGCGAAGCGCACGTCCTCGTCGTCGACATAGATATTGACGTAGCGGTTGAGCTTGCCGTCCTTGAGCAGCCGCTCCTTCAGGCCCGGGTAGCTGGCCTCCAGATCCTCGATGAGGGCGGCGAGGGTGGCGCCTTCGGCCTGCACGCGCTTCTCACCCTTGGTGATCGGGCGCATGATGGTCGGGATGGACACGGTGACCGGCATGGGGGACTCCTTGCTTGTTCCGGCGAAAAGTGTTCAGGCGTCGGCGGATTCGGGGTTGGGCACAGCGCCGGGGTACGCGGCGACGATCTCCACCGGCTCCTCGGTGACCACACCGTCGAGGATCCGGTAGCTGCGCAGCTCGTGGTCCTCGGGATCGCGGGTGGAGATCAGCACGTAGTGCGCGTTCGGTTCGGATGCGAACGAGATATCGGTGCGGCTCGGGTACGCCTCGGTCGCGGTATGCGAGTGGTAGATGACCACCGGCTCCTCGTCGCGATCGTCCATCTCCCGCCACAGCCGCAGCTGCTCACCGGAGTCGAACTCGTAGAACGTGGGCGACCGCGCCGCATTGATCATGGGAATGAACCGCTCCGGCCGATCCGAGCCCTCCGGCCCGGCGATCACGCCACACGCCTCGTCGGGGTGATCGGCGCGCGCGTGCGCGACCATTGCCTCCACGAGATCGGCCCGGATCACCAGCACTGTTCGATTCCTTCCGTTCACCGCCCGACGCGCCGACTGCCGTAACAGTCGGATCCCTGTCGTCAACGGGTCAGAATATGCGGCTATTCCCAGCGTGCCGCGCACACCCCCGCCGCCCGCGACACAGCCCGGCGGCCGGTGCGGACGCCGGGCCGGACTACCCGCCGAAAAGCTCCGCGTAGGACGGAATCCCGGCAACGCTGGTGGCGGTCAGGATGGCATCGACGATCGCGCGCTCCACGCAGACCGCCGCGGCGGTGCACAACTGATCGAGAACCAGCAGATCGGCCGGGAAGGCCGAGGGCAGCGGAAAGCCCGGCGCGGACTCGGCCGCACCGGTCGACAGGGCGAACAGGGTGTCGCCGTCGAGCGGTGAATGGGCAGGCCGGATGGCCCGCGCCAGCCCATCGTGCGCCGTGGTCGCCAGCCGACGGCAAGCCGCCGGATCGAGCGCCGCATCGGTGGCGACCACGCCGATCGTGGTGTTGAGAACGGTGCCCTTCACCGGCAGGGCATTGGCCGCGGTCAACTGTGCCGCGCTGGCCGGCCGCAGGTCGAAGTGCTCCGCGCCATCGGTCCCCGCACCCCACGGCAGTCCGGTGCGCGGATCGAACACCGAGCCGACCGGATTGGCGACAATGAGCGCGCCGACCGTCATCCCCGCGGCCGGGCCGTCGGTGAAGCGAACACTCGCGCTACCGATGCCGCCCTTGATGGATCCGGCCCGCGCACCCGTCCCCGCGCCGACAGAACCCCGAGCGAATTCCTCACTCGCATCCTCCGCGGCAAGGAACCCGAAGTCGGCATCCGGCCGAATGTCCCACGCCCCCACCGGAAGATCGAAGATCACCGCCCCCGGCACGATGGGAACCACCCGGGACGGATCCGCCGGATCCATCGGAATCCCTTCCTTGTGCTCCTCCAACCAGCGCATGACCCCGTCCGCCGCGGCCAACCCGTACGCGCTCCCCCCGGTCAGCAGCACAGCATTGACCTGCCGCACGGTATTGCCCGGATCCAGCAGGTCTGTCTCACGAGTTCCGGGCCCGCCACCCCGCACGTCCACGGCCGCCGTCGCCCCGCCGGGAACCCGCACGACCGTGCAACCGGTAGCGGCCCCCGCCCCGAGCGTGGCATCCGAATCGAGCGAATGATGGTGCCCCACCAGCACACCCGCCACATCGGTGATCGAATTACGCGGTCCCGCAACACTGTTCACAGCCATTACCTCCTCGGATGTTCCGGACTGGTCTCCGCAGGCCACCCTGCCGTATTCGCCCCGAACCTCCCGTGAGCCGCTCCGGGGTCCCGGCGAAGCTCTCAGCCACCCCGAGGCGCGGCTCGCATGCTGCCCGGATGTTGTCCGGGACGGCGCCCGCACAAGCACTTCGAGTATTCGGGCGAACTCACGCGAGCCGCTCCCGTGGCTCGTGGCGAGCTTCCGCCTACTGTCCCTGGTCGGTTCGGGGCGAAACTCCTGGTAGCCGCTCTCGAGGTGCGGGGCGAACCTCCGCTCGCCGCTGCTGAGGTGCGGGGCGAACCTCCCGCCCGCCGCTGCTGAGGTGCGGGGCGAACCTCCCGCCCGCCGCTGCTGAGGTGCGGGGCGAACCTCCCGCCCGCCGCTGCTGAGGTGCGGGGCGAACCTCCCGCCCGCCGCTGCTGAGGTGCGGGGCGTAGCTTCCGCCAAATCCTGCTGGGGTTTCAGGGGCTTGCCCCTGAGAGTTACGAGAGTTGTTATGGCGCGAGGGCTTGCAGGAGGGAGTCCTGGATCCAGGTGAGCCAGTGGTAGACCTCGAGGCTGGGGGCTCGGGGGTCGTCGTCGTCGAGTTGGTCGGGCGTGTCGGGGTTGATGTCGAGGGCGGTGCCGAGGGCCAGGCGGACGTCGTTGAGGGCGGTGAGCCAGCAGTCGGCCTGTTCGGGGGTGAGGACGATCTTTCCGCCCTGCGGCGGAAGGGTTTCCAGAATTACGAGACCGGCGGCGACCTTGGATTCGATGATGTCCGGCTCGTGCAGGCTGCGCAGCGCGCTGTTGAGGTCGGCGCGGTCGGCGTCGGGGGAACCGGGTTCGGGGCGATGGAAGTCCGGCAGCAGCCGGGCCAATCGTGGGTCGTCGGGGGGAACCGTGTTGCCGATCTGTAGCCCGGTGAGGGCCGCGAGATCGTCTTCGGGGGCCGAGCGCGCCCGATCGGTCAAGAGACCGGTGACCGCGCCCACCAGGGACCGGAGCACATCGGCCTCGTGGGCGTCCATTTCCGAACGCAGTTTCAACCCGCTCAGGGAGTTCTTCCTGCTCCACTTCCGCACGGGGTAACCGTAGTCGCCCGGATCACTCGTCACGCTGCATGGTCGCCCACAGACCGGCCGAGTGCAGGCGTTGTACGTCGTGTTCCATCTTGTCGCGCGAGCCGGACGACACCACGGCCTTGCCCTCGTTGTGCACTTTCAGCATCAACTCGGTTGCCTTGCCTTTGCTGTAACCGAAGAGCTTCTGGAAGATGTAGGTCACGTAATGCATGAGGTTGACCGGATCGTCCCACACGACCGTTACCCACGGCCGATCCTCGGCTTCCAGAATCTCGGTGTACTCGATCGCCTCAGGCGTCGCCTGTGCCGCCGACAATGTCACGTTCGCACCGACCGGACCGGCGGCGACCCGGACAGCGTCTTCTTTGCACAGACCCATAACGTCCAGGGTACGACCACACCGCAGAGAAACAACAGTCCACGCGACACGCCGATTGCCGGCCGTGCCGCCTCGCACCGAGGGCTGCGCGGCGAGGACGCGGTCTCCCGGGCGGCTGTGCCTATTGTGGGATTCGTGAAGATCGCTGACGGGGTTACCAGCACCGCCCTGCTGACCGACCAGTACGAGCTGACCATGCTCGCCGCGGCACTCGCCGACGAGTCCGCGCACCGGCGCTGCACCTTCGAGGTATTCGCCCGGCGATTGCCGCACGGCCGGCGCTACGGCGTGGTCGCCGGTACCGGGCGGCTGCTGGCCGCCCTCACCGAATTCCGGTTCGGCGAGGCGGAACTCGCGATCGCCGCCAAGTTCCTGGACGCCCGCACCCTGGAGTGGCTGCGCGATTACCGGTTCTCCGGCGATATCGACGGCTACCGCGAGGGCGAGCTCTACTTTCCGGGCTCGCCCATCGTCACCGTGCGGGGCAGCTTCGCCGAATGCGTCGTACTGGAGACGCTGATCCTGTCGATCTACAACCACGACAGCGCCATCGCCTCGGCCGCCGCCCGCATGGTGAGCGCCTCCGGTGGCCGCCACATGATCGAAATGGGTTCCCGCCGCACCCACGAGCTCGCCGCCCCGGCCAGCGCCCGCGCCGCCTATCTGGCCGGCTTCGACGCCACCTCCAATCTGGAGGCCGCCCGCAGTTTCGGCGTGCCGAGCGCGGGCACCAGCGCGCACGCCTTCACGCTGCTGCACAGCGGCGCCGACGGCCAGCACGAGGCCGAGGCGTTCCGCAGTCAGGTGGCGGCGCTCGGCGTGGGCACCACCCTGCTGGTCGACACCTTCGACATCACCCGCGGCGTGGCCACGGCCATCGAGGTCGCCGGAACCGAATTGGGCGGCGTGCGTATCGATTCCGGCGATCTCGGTGTGCTGGCCCGCCAGGTCCGCGAGCAGTTGGACTCGCTCGGCGCCACCCGCACCAAGATCGTCGTATCGGGCGATCTGGACGAGTACGCCATCGCCGCCCTGCGCGCCGAGCCGGTGGACGTCTACGGCGTCGGCACCTCCCTGGTCACCGGTTCCGGCGCGCCGACCGCGGGCATGGTCTACAAACTGGTCGAGGTGGACGGCATCCCGGTCGCGAAACGCAGCTCGCACAAGGAATCTCGCGGCGGCACCAAGCAGGCGGTCCGGCTGGCCCGCCGCACCGGGACCATTGTCGAGGAGATCGTCTACCCGGCCGCCGGCGCGCGCCCCGAACCCAATGGCTACGAGATCCGCGAGCTGCAGACGCCGCTGGTGCGCGCGGGCGAGGTGGTCGCCGGGCAGCCGAGCCTGGCGGAGAGCCGGGAGCTGGTGCGGCGCGGACTGATCAGTATTCCGTGGGAGGGTCTGAAGCTCTCGGATGGCGAGCCGGCGATTCCGACGACTTTCCTGACCTAGTCCGCCGATTCCACATCAGGACGATCATGGAGCCGAGCACCGCGCCGGGGAACGCGTACAGCAGCACGTACTCCGTCCAGTCGACGACGCCCTGCCGCCCGCTGTCCAGCACACCGGGGACGTAGCTGCCGGCCAGCACCGCCGCGGCGCAGATCAAGAACCAATATTTCCGGACCATGGATTGCCTCCCACCCGTGCCGCGTGGACCGGTAGGCGACCGGGCGGCACAATGCAATACGCGAGCACCATCGCCACAGTTCATATCCGCCGGGCACCGGGAGGTCTTCCCCATGAACCGAGCCTTGATCGTCGTCGACGTGCAGAACGATTTCTGCGAAGGCGGATCCCTGGCCGTCGAAGGCGGCGCCGCGGTGGCCGAGCGCATCACCGACTACCTCGGCGTCTCCGACTACGCCGCCGTGGTGGCCACCCGCGATTTCCACATCGACCCGGGCGCGCACTTCTCCGACCACCCCGACTACGTCGACAGCTGGCCCCCGCACTGCCGGGTGGACACCCCCGGCGCCGAATTCCATCCCAATCTCGACACCGCCCCCATCCAAGAAATCTTCTCCAAAGGCGCCTATACGGCCGCCTATTCGGGCTTCGAGGGCGCGAACCCCAAGGGCATCCTGCTCGGCGACTGGCTGCGCGCCCACAGCATCGAGGCGGTCGACGTCTGCGGCATCGCCACCGATCACTGCGTGCGCGCCACCGCCCTCGACGCCCGCTCCGAGGGCTTCGACACCCGCGTCCTGCTCGGCCTCACGGCCGCCGTCTCCCCCGCCACCGTGAAAACCGCCCTGGACAAAATGCGGGCCGCCGGAGTGGACCTCGCGGGCACGCTGGAGCGCTGAAAGAACGGAAGGCCGCCCCGAACCACCGCGCCGATGCGTTCGCGGCCGGTTGTCCCGGCCATCCGCCCAGCGCGGCCATCGGCGGCCAGGACACCGGTGCACTGCACTCGGCGAGCGGGGTTTGCGGCGGGTTGTCGGCGATCCTCGGTAGTGTTGCGCCCGTGCCTGAACTCCCACCTGTACCGAAACTGTTGGCCACTGCGGTGCAGGCGCTCGGGGGTAAGGAGCGCAAGGGCCAGCAGACCATGGCCGCCGCGGTGGCGCACGCCATCGACACCGGGGAGCACCTGGCCGTCCAGGCCGGAACGGGCACCGGCAAGTCGCTGGCCTACCTGGTGCCGAGCCTGCGGCACGCGGTGCGGACCGGGCGGACGGTCGTGGTCTCGACGGCGACCATCGCCCTGCAGCGACAGCTCGTCGACCGCGATCTACCCCGGCTCGCCGAGGCGCTGGCGGAGCCCTTGGGGCGGGTGCCGCAGTTCGCGATTCTCAAGGGGCGCAACAACTATCTGTGCCTGAACAAGATCAATAGCGCGATTCCGGACGAGCCCGCCGAGGCGGAGCTGTTCGACGCGTTCGCCATCTCCCGGCTGGGCCGGGAGGTGCAGCGGCTCAACGAGTGGGTCTCCGAGACCGAGACCGGGGATCGCGACGAGGTCGTGCCCGGCGTCACCGATCGCGCCTGGCGGCAGGTGAGCGTGAGTTCGCGGGAGTGCCTGGGCAAATCGCGCTGCCCGTTCGGGCAGGACTGCTTCGCGGAGAAGGCGCGGGCCGAATCCGGGCAGGCGGATGTGGTGGTGACCAATCACGCGCTGCTGGCCATCGACGCCATCAGCGGGATCCAGGTGCTGCCCGAACACGATGTGGTGGTGGTCGACGAGGCGCACGAACTCGTGGACCGGGTGACCGGCGTGGCCACCGCGGAGCTGTCCACCACCGCCATCAGCGCGGCCGCCAAGCGCTGCACCAAGCTCATCGACGAGCAGGAGGTCGACCGACTGGAAGGCGCCGCCGAGGCCTGGCACGCGTTACTGGACGATTTGCAGCCGGGTCGCTGGGATCGCATGCCCGAGGGGGCCGCGCCGGTGCTGGCGCTCATTCGCGATGCCGCCTGGAACGCCCGCACCGCCCTGGCGCCGCAAGGCTCTCCGCAGCCCAGCGATCCCGAGGGCGCGGCCGCGCGCAATCAGGCCCTCGCAGCGGTGGAGGAGGTGCACGACGCCGCGGTGCGCGTGCTCACCACCTTCGAGGAGTCCGATCCGGCCGCGCATCGCGATGTCATCTGGCTGGCCTCCGACGATGTGCGCGGGGTGGCGCGGCGCACCCTGCACATGGCTCCGCTGTCGGTGGGCGGCTTGCTGCGCAGCCGCCTGTTCGGCACCGCCACAGTCGTTTTGACCTCCGCGACCCTGCAGGTCGGCGGGTCGTTCGACAATCTGGCCGTCACCTGGGGGCTGCCGCCGCAGTCGGGCAGCAAGGTGGATCCGGCGCTGGCCAGCGGCGTGGAGGCGCCGGCGGACGACAAACCGGTGCGGTGGAATTCGGTCGACGTGGGTTCCCCCTTCGACCACGCCAAGTCCGGAATCCTGTATGTGGCAAAGCATCTGCCCGCCCCCGGCCGCGACGGCCTGCCACCGGCCTATCTGGACGAGATCGAGCGCCTGATCACCGCCGCCGGCGGCCGCACCCTCGGCCTGTTCTCCTCCATGCGCGCGGCCAAGGCGGCCACCGAGATGCTGCGCGAGCGCGTCGGCACCCCGATCCTGTGCCAGGGTGAGGACGCCACCGGCGCACTGGTGCGCAAATTCGCCGACGATCCGGAAACCTCACTGTTCGGCACGCTTTCGCTGTGGCAGGGCGTGGACGTTCCGGGCCCGTCGCTGAGTCTGGTGATCCTGGACCGCATTCCGTTCCCGCGCCCGGATGATCCGCTGCTGGTGGCCCGGCAGCGCGCGGTGGAATCGCGGGGCGGCAATGGATTTCTGTCGGTGGCCGCGAATCACGCGGCGCTGCTGCTGGCGCAGGGCACCGGCCGGTTGTTGCGCAGTACCGATGATCGCGGCGTAATCGCTATTCTCGATTCCCGGCTCGCCACGGCGCGCTACGGCGGATATCTGCGGGCCTCCTTGCCGCCCTATTGGGAAACGTCCGATCCCCAAGTCGTGGCAAAGGCTTTGGAGCGCCTCACGCAGAGTCTTTCGCAAAACAAAACACCCGTGTGAAAGTCCTCACACGGGTGGTTCTCACTTCCGATCGGAAGTAAATTGGCTTGCGATGCTCCGATGACCCCCCAATTCCCACATCGGATGTGTCATAGTCCCCGCGCCAAGCCCTGCACGCGGCGCGGGGACCCGAAACTTCTTCAGAGCGCCCACTTCAGGATGAGCGTGCCGACGGCGGCCAGGACGGCGATGACGACCGCCGCGCCGCCCCAGACGACACCGTGACGGGCCCACGGGCGGCCGGAATCCAGGGAGAACCGACCCGGACCGGTGAAGGCCAGCGCGGCGGTCGCGATCGCGAACAGCAGCGCCGTCTCGTAGCCCGGCCCCTCGGCCGAACCCGACAGTCCGTTCGACCAGGTGGCATTGACGGCGTTCAGCATGGTGCCCAGGGCAATGGCCGCGGCCAGCGGCGTGAACAGGCCCAGCAGCAGGAGCAGCCCGCCGCCCAGCTCGGTCAGGCCCGCGAGAGTGCCGAAGAGCTTGCCCGGGTTGTAGCCCATCTGCTCGAAGCCGGCCTGGGTGGCGCTCAGGCCGTAGCCGCCGAACCAGCCGAACAGCTTCTGGGCGCCGTGCACGGTCAGCAGACCGCCGAAACCGACGCGCAGGACCAACAGGCCGATATCGGAAGCGGTGGCGTCGACGGTGTTTCGCGCGGCGGCGGAAGTCGCGGTGGCGCCGGCCTTTTCGGAAGTGGGTGTGGTCATGGCTTACTCATTCCTCATCGGTCAGTTCTGCGGCTCGGCGACGCGGCTATCCGGACCGTAGTCCGATTGCGTCACCGACTCCACCCAACCACACCGGAAGCCGGAGGATTCCCGCCGGCTTCCGGGAAATGCTGTGGCCTGGCTCACTTCCGAATGGAAATTACTCCGCGAGGAACCAGAAGTACGACAGGAAGACCGCGGCCAGCACCCACATCACCGGATGCACCTCGCGCCAGCGGCGCTTGGCCACCATGACCACGGGGTAGAACAGCAGGCCCATGGCGATGCCGTTGGCGATCGAGTAGGTCAGCGGCATCATGATCACGGTGATGAAGGCCGGCACCGCGTATTCCAAACGGCCCCAGTCGATATCACCGAGCGCCCGGGCCATCAGCACGCCGACCACGATGAGCGCCGGCGCGGTCACCGCGGGCACGCCCGCGACCACCGCGACCAGCGGGAAGAAGAACGCGGCCAGTCCGAACCAGAAGGCCGTGGCCACCGCGGTCAGACCGGTCCGCCCGCCCGCCGAGACACCGGCCGTGGACTCGACGTACGCGGTGGTGGTGGAGGTGCCGATGATGGCGCCCGCCGCGGTGCCGACCGAGTCGGCCGCCAGGGCCTGCCCGGCGCGCTCCAGCTTGCCCTCCTTGGTCAGCAGCCCGGCCTGGTGTGCGACGCCGATCAACGTGCCGGAGGCGTCGAAGAAGTCGACGAACAGCATGGTGAGCACCACGATGGCCATCTGCCCGGTGAAGGCGTCCGGCAGGTGGATGATGGCCTGCCCGAAGGTCTGATCCAACCCGTGCGGCAGCGCGGCCACCGACTTGGGCAGCTCCACCAGGCCGCAGACGATGCCGAGCACGGTGGTGGCGAGGATGCCGTAGAGCACCGCGCCGTGCCAGCCCTTGACCAGGAATATGACGGTCACGACCAGGCCGAACAGCGCCAGCAGCGTGGTGCCCTTGTGGAAGTCGCCCAGATGCACGAAGGTGGCCTCGCTGGCGGTCACGATGCCCGCGCTCTTGAGGCCGAGGAAGGCCACGAACATGCCGATGCCGGCGCCGACGGCCAGCTTCATCTGCAGCGGAATGGCGTCGATGATCTTCTCGCGGATCTTGGTGATGGCGAGGATGAAGAAGATGATGCCCGAGAGCAGGGTGCCCGAGAGCGCCTCTTCCCACGGGATGCCCATGGTCATGACGACGGTGAAGGCGAAGAAGGCATTGAGGCCCATGCCCGGGGCCAGCGCCACCGGGTACTTGGCCCAGATGCCCATGACGAGCGTGCCGACGACGGCCGCCACGGCGGTCGCGGTGAACACCGCCTGCATGGGCATGCCCTTGTCGCCCAGGGGACCCTGGTCGCCCAGGATGGCGGGGTTGACGGCGAGGACGTAGGACATGGCCAGGAACGTGATGGTTCCGGCCATGAGCTCGCGTTTCACGGTCGAGCCGTGTTCGCTGATGCCGAAGTACGCGTCGACGCGCCCCTTGGTGCGCGTGAGGACGTCGCTGCTCATGAGTGGGTGTCTCCAGTCGGCGGGAGGATAGAAAGGTGCCGGGGGCACCGTATCCTGTCTCGTTCACCGGATCTTCACTCGGCCCGGCGAATCGTGAGCAATCGCACCTGCCTGAACCTTGGATTTATAGCCGCACCAGCGCTATTCATTGGCAATTAACCGAACTACTCACCGGTAATAACAAAACCTTGACCGGCACTGTCTGGGACGTTACAAATGCGTTATCCGCCGTAACGAAAGTTCGAACCGGCCGACGAGAATTGCACGCCCGTGGTTACCGATGTCATCGACGTGGTCGCAGAGTTCGCGATCGCCCGCAAAGCTTTCTGGGATGTGCTCGTCGAGCCACAGACCTATCCCCGGCTATTTCCCGGAATCGGCGCATGCGAACAACTCGATGCCGCCGTGGACCATCCGGTGCTGAATCTGCGTATCGGCACGGCGAAGTCCGAAATCCGAACCTTGCAGATTCAGCTGCGCATCGCCCGCGCACACGACAGCTTCGAGCTGCACTGCCCGGCGACGGGCAGCTTCGCGACCGTGCGGCTGCGCGGGGACGGTGACCGGACCCGGGTCATGGTCACCTATTTCAAGGCCGGGCGGGTGCATCCGATGCTCGCGCACCTGCCGAACGCGGCGGTCACCGCCTGGACCCAGGCGGGGTTGCGGCGGGCCGCCGACCAGATCCTGGGCGCGCCCACCTCGATCATCGTCAATGGCGAGGACTCGCGGCTGAAACTGCAGGCCGGTGTCGCCAAGCGGATGTTCGCCTCCGGCGTGGTGCGCACCTACCGCCCCGATGTCGGACTGAAACAGCTGAACAGCCTGGCCAAATGGGGGTTCAGCCTGGCCGGCGGCTATGCGGCCGCCGCCGCGCACTCCCCGCTGCGCAATGCCGTCATCGACGATCGGTACGCCAGCAGCTTCGACCAGTTGCACGCGCGCACCGACGCCCTCGCCGGGGCGCTCGCCACCCTCGGCTTCCGGACCGGAACCGGGCTCGGGCTGCTGTGCCGCAATCACACCGGGATGGTGGAGTGCATGGTCGCGGCGGGCAAGACCGGCGCCGACTCCATCCTGCTCAATACCGGGCTGCCCGCCCGCCAGATCGAGGAGATCGCGCATCGGCACGCGCTCGCGGCGGTCTTCGTGGATGCCGAATTCGAGGGCCTGGTGCGGTATCTGCCGCCGGACCTGCCGCGCTTCACCACCGACGACGTGCCGCCGGTGCCGGGCCGCACCACCATCGAGGATCTCATCGCCATGCGGCAGGCCGCGCCGCGCAAACCGCCGCGGCCGGGACGCCTGGTCGTGCTCACCTCCGGGACCAGCGGGACGCCCAAGGGCGCGCGCCGGCCGCATCCCAAGGGCTTCGGGACGGTGGCGGCGCTGCTGTCGCGAATTCCGTTCGGCGTCAACGAGACCATGCTCATCCCGTCCCCGCTGTTCCACACCTGGGGGCTGGCGGCCTTACAGATCTCGACGGCCATCCGGGCCACGGTGGTGCTCTCGGACCGCTTCGACGCCGAGGACTGCCTGCGGCGCATTGCCGAGCATCGGGTGACGGCGCTGATCGTGGTGCCGGTCATGGTGAATCGCATTCTCGATCTGCCCGAGCACGTGCGGGCCCGCTACGACCTGTCCAGCCTGAGGATCGTGGCCAGCTGCGGCGCGCCGCTGGCCGGGGCGACCGTGCAGCGCTTCCTGGCGGGCTTCGGCGATCTGCTCTACAACGTGTACGGATCCACCGAGGTGTCCTGGGCCAGCATTGCCGACCCGGCGGATCTGAAGGTCTCGCCCACCACCGCGGGCCGGCCGCCGCTGGGCACGAAAATCGGTGTGCTGGGCGCGGATCGGCGGCCGGTGCCGGTGGGCACGGTCGGCCGGATCTTCGTCGGCAATCACATGCTCTTCGACGGCTATACCGACGCGACGCCGCCGGACGAGGCCGACGGCATGCTCGATACCGGCGATATCGGCTATCTGGACGCGACCGGCAAACTGTTCGTGGCCGGCCGGGACGACGAGATGATCATCTCCGGCGGCGAGAACGTCTTCCCGCGGGCGGTGGAGGAGGCCCTCTCACATCTCCCGCAGGTGAGCGAGGTGGCCGTGATCGGCGTGCCCGATCACGAATTCGGCCAGCGGCTGGCGGCTTTCGTGGTGAAGCGCCCCGGCTCCGGCCTGGACTCCGACATGGTGCGGAACTACATCCGGCACCGGGTCAGCCGCTTCTCGGTGCCCCGCGACGTGACCTTCCTGGAGGCGCTGCCCCGCAATGCCACCGGGAAGATCCTCAAACGCCTGCTGGCGCAGCCGGGCTGAGCCGCACCGAACTGCCGCACCCGCCGAACTGCCGCACCCGCCGAACTGCCTCAGCCGCCGAACTGCCGTGGGAACGGGCAGCTCTCCAGCGGCAGGTCCGGCCGCCCGGACAGCTGCCACCAGGTGTGGTGGTCGCCGCAGCCCCAGACGGTCGCGCTGGCCCGGCCGGTCGCGCCCACCTCGGTGAGAACCAGTCCGCGACTGACCATTTCCGCTCCGCATTCCGGGCACACGGGGCCCGCATTCTGGATTGGCACGGCAGGCATCGTACGAGCTTCCGACCAGGGGCTACACCTTTGATCGGAGTGTCATGCGGGCGTGTTGCCGAGTTTCGCTCAGGGACTGGGCGTGGCGATCAAACCCAGTTCGGCATCGGAGGCCAGCAGCGGATGGTGCGGGAGAATGCGGATGGTATAGCCGACCGCGCCCGAGAGCGGTACCGGGGTCTCCACGGTGAAAAGGTCGGTCCCCGAGTCCGTTCCGGCATGGGTCATGGGGAAGGTGTGCACATCGGAGAGATCGTCGGCGGGCGACACCCGCCCCAGCACGGCTTGCACGCTGACATCGGACGGGGTGAGGCCGCCGAGGTTGATGCGGGCGTGCAGGGCCAGATTCGCGCCGATGACCGGGGTGTCGGGCAGGCCCGAGCTGTCGACCTGCACGACTTTGACCGCGGGCCAGGCTGATTCGACGCGGCGGCGGTACTCCGACAGGGTGCGCGCGCCCTTGAAATCGTCCTGGGCGACCGCCGCATAGGCCGCGGCCGCCGGGGCGTAGTAATCCACGGCGTAATCGCGAACCATGCGGGAGGCCAGCACCTTCGGGCCGAGCGTCTGCAAGGTGTGGCGGACCATCTCCATCCAGCGCACGGGCAGATCGTCGTGATCGCGGTCGTAGAAGCGCGGCAGCACCGAGCGTTCCAGGAGTTCGTAGAGGGCCGAGGCCTCGAGATCGTCGCGGCGGTGGTCGTCGCGGACGCCGTCGGCGGTGGGGATGGCCCAGCCGTTCTCGCCGTCGTACATCTCGTCCCACCAGCCGTCGCGGATGGAGAGATTGAGCCCGCCATTGAGCGCGGACTTCATGCCCGAGGTGCCGCAGGCCTCCAGGGGACGCAGCGGATTGTTGAGCCACACATCGCAGCCCCAGTACAGGTACCGGGCCATGGACATGTCGTAGTCGGGCAGGAAGACGATGCGATGCCGCACCGCCGGATCGTCGGCGAAGCGCACCACCTGCTGGATGAGCGCCTTGCCGCCGTCGTCGGCGGGATGGGATTTGCCCGCCACCACCAGCTGCACCGGATGCTCCGGATCCAGCAGCAGGGCGCGCAGCCGCTCCGGATCGCGCAACATGAGGGTGAGCCGCTTGTAGGTGGGCACGCGGCGGGCGAAGCCGACGGTCAGCACCCGCGGATCGAAAACCTCGTCGATCCAGCCGAGTTCGGCCGGCGCGGCGCCGCGCTCCAGCCAGGAGGCGCGCACCCGGCGGCGCACCTCGTCGACGAGGATGCCGCGCAAGGCATTCCGGGTCGACCACAACTCGCGCAGATCCACATCGCAGAGCCGTTCCCAGCCGCGCGCCTCCTCCACCAGCTCGTCGCCGATGAGTTCGCGGGCCTTGTCGATCCATTCGCGCGCGGCCCAGGTGGGCGCGTGCACGCCATTGGTCACCGAGCCGATCGGCACCTCGGAGGCGTCGAAGCCCGGCCACAGCGGGGCGAACATGCCGCGGCTGACCTCGCCGTGCAATTGCGAAACGCCGTTGGCGCGCTGCGCGAGTCGCAGGCCCAGGTGCGCCATGTTGAACACCGACGGATCGGCCTCCCGGCCCAGCGCCAGGATGCGATCCACCGAAACACCCGGCAGCAGCAGGGATTCCCGCTCGCCGTGCGCGCCGCCGAAGTAGCGGCGCACCAGCGCGCCCGCGAACCGGTCGATGCCGGCGGGGACCGGGGTGTGCGTGGTGAACACCGTCCCGGCCCGCACCGCCGTCAGCGCCGCGTCGAAATCCATTCCGGTGTTCATGAATTCGCGAATGCGCTCGATGCCCAGGAAACCGGCGTGACCCTCGTTCATATGGAACACGTCCGGATCCGGCAGCCCGTTCGCGCGGGTGTAGGCCCGCACGGCCCGCACGCCGCCGATACCGGCCAGGATCTCCTGTTTGATCCGATGGTCCTGGTCACCGCCGTAGAGCCGGTCGGTGACCGCGCGCAGCTCCGGATCGTTCTCGGCGATATCGGAGTCCAAGAGCAGCAAGGGAATCCGGCCCACCTGTGCGATCCACACCCGCGCCCGCAGCACCCGCCCCTCGGGCATGGCCACGTGAATCAGCACGGGCGCACCGGCTGTGTCCTCTCCTACCCCGCCGCCCCCGCCGGTGAGCAGCCGCAGCGGCAATCCCTGCGGATCGAGCGCCGGGTAATGCTCACGCTGCCAGCCGTCGGCGGTCAGCGACTGCCGGAAGTACCCGGACCGGTACAACAGCCCGACGCCGATGAGCGGCAGCCCCAGATCGGAGGCGGCCTTCAGATGATCGCCCGCGAGAATGCCGAGCCCGCCCGAATAGTTCGGCAGCACCTCGGTCACGCCGAACTCCATGGAGAAGTACGCGATTCCCTCGGGCCCCTGATCCTGCTTGCCGAACCAGCGCGGCCGGGTCAGGTAGTCCCGCAGATCCGCCGCCGCGGTATCCACCCGCCGCGTGTACGCCTCGTCCCGAGCCAGCTCGTCGAGCCGCTCGGCGGGCACCTCCCCCAGCATCCGCACCGGATCGCGCCCCACCTCGACCCACAGCTGCGGATCCAGCTCGGCGAAAACATCCTGCGTCGGCCCATGCCAAGACCAGCGCAGATTGGTCGCCAATTCGGTCAGCGCGGACAACCGCTCGGGCAGATGGGCGCGGACGGTGAAACGACGCAATGCCTTCACTGTGCCTATTTTGCCCTGCGCTTCGCTCCGGGCGGGTCCGAGTCCCTGAAAGTCTCGAACCTTTGGGCTCGTGCGCGCCCCGGTGCGAGCTTCCGGCGGGCAACCTATAACGTGTTCTTATGAGCGAGCAGCAGGTCGAGGCGTTACCGACCCAAGAGCATCACGAGGGCGGTTTCCGGCCGATCGAGCAGTTGGCGCGCGACACCACCAAGGGCGGACCCCACTACGGCGAGCTCATCGAGCAGATGCGCACGCTCATGGACAAGGTCCGTCTCGTCAGCCCCGACGACGAGCTGGCGCTGGAGGCCATCGCCACCCTCAAGGAGCTCAACGACAAGCTCGACGAGGCCGTGGTCGACGAATGGTCCGCGCCCACCTGGCATCGCACCGACCTGCCCTCGCGGGGCAATATCACGCTGCCCCCGTTCCTGGTCGACTCCGCGAGCCGCGACGGGGTGCACGCGCGTATCACCTTCCGCACCTTCCACCTCGGCGGCAACAGCGCGGCCCACGGCGGCCACATCGCGCTCGGCTTCGACGACCTGCTCGGCATGACCGCGGCCGTGCACACCCGCGCCGTCACCCGCACGGCCTTCCTGCACGTGGACTACCGCTCCATCACGCCGCTCGAGACCGAGCTCCGGGTGCACGGCTGGGTGGAGCGCGTGGAGGGCCGCAAGGTGTTCGTCCGCGCCACCCTGCACGACGGCGATCGGCTCTGCGCCGAAGCGCACGGGCTGTTCCTCATGCTGAAACCGGGCCAGCAGTAGCTCACCGCCCTCTTGCCCATGGCAGCGCGCCACAACCGGTAAGTTCGAATCGTGACCGGCCGCATCGCCATCGATGACACTGCCCCCGCGATTCCTGGCGGTCGGCCCGCGAAAGCCGTGGTCGGCGAGGTCTTCCCGGTGCGGGCCGTGGTCTGGCGCGAGGGGCACGACGCGGTGGCGGCCACCCTGGCCGTGCGGGCGCCCGGTTCGTCGCGGACGCAGCGGATCCGGATGACGCCGGACTACGAACCCGATGTCTTCAATGCCACGTTCACGCCCGCCAAACCCGGGCTCTGGACCTATCGCATCGAGGGGTGGAGCGACCCCCTCGCGACCTGGCGGGCCGCGGTGGAGGCGAAGCTCGCGGTCGGGCAGAGCGCGGCCGACCTGGCCAATGATCTGGAGCTCGGGGCCCGGCTGCTGGAGAAGGCCGCCAATGCGGTGCCGAAGAAGCAGTGGGAGACCCTGCGGGCGGCGGCCGACGCGCTGCGGGCCGACGCCCAGCTGCCGGCCCGGGTCGCGCCCGCGTTCAGCAGTGAGGTCGCCGAGATCCTGCGCGCCACTCCGCTGCGCGAGCTGGTGACCGCCGGGCCGCAGCACACGGTGCTGGTGGAACGGCAGCGGGCGCTGTTCGGGGCCTGGTACGAATTCTTTCCGCGGTCCACCGGCGGATGGGACGCCGAGGGCAAACCGGTGCACGGCACCTTCGCGACCGCCGTCAAGGAGCTGCCGCGGATCGCCGCCATGGGATTCGACGTGGTGTATCTGCCGCCGGTGCATCCGATCGGCAAGGTGAATCGCAAGGGGCCCAACAACTCTCTGACCGCCGCACCGGGGGACGTCGGCTCGCCGTGGGCCATCGGATCCGACGAGGGCGGGCACGACGCCATTCACCCGGCGCTCGGCACCGAGGCGGACTTCGCCGAATTCGTCGAGGCCGCACGGGGATTGGGTATGGAGGTCGCGCTCGACCTGGCCTTGCAGTGCGCACCGGATCATCCGTGGGTGGCGGCGCATCCGGAGTGGTTCACCACGCTGCCGGACGGGACCATCGCCTACGCGGAGAATCCGCCCAAGAAGTATCAGGACATCTATCCGCTCAACTTCGACAACGAACCCGACGGGCTGTACGCCGAGGTGCTGCGGGTGGTGCGGCATTGGATCGGGCTGGGCGTCACCATATTCCGGGTCGACAACCCGCACACCAAACCGGCGGATTTCTGGGAGTGGCTGATCGCGCAGGTGCACCGCGAACACCCGGAGATCATCTTCCTGTCCGAGGCGTTCACCCGGCCGGCGCGGCTGTACGGGCTGGCGCGGCGCGGGTTCAGCCAGTCCTACACCTATTTCACCTGGCGGGTGCACAAGCACGAATTCGAGGAATTCGGCAGGGAATTGGCGGCCAAGGCCGATGAGGCGCGGCCCAACCTGTTCGTGAACACCCCCGACATCCTGCACGAGACCCTGCAACACGGCGGTCCGGGCATGTTCGCCATCCGCGCGGTGCTGGCGGCCACCCTGGGACCGACCTGGGGCGTGTACTCGGGTTTCGAACTGTACGAGCATCAAGCGGTGCAGCCGGGCAGCGAGGAATACCTCGATTCCGAGAAGTATCAGCTGCGGCCGCGGCGCTTCGCGGAGGCGGCCGCGCGCGGAGAATCCTTGGAGCCGTGGCTGACCCGGCTCAACGAGATCCGGCGCGCGCATCCGGCGCTGCAGCAGCTGCGGTGCATTCACTTCCATCACACCGACAACGATTCGCTGCTGGCCTATTCGAAGGTCGATCCCACCACCGGTGACGCGGTGCTGGTCGTGGTGAATCTCAACCCGTTCGGCGCCGAACAGGGCATGGTGGCACTGGAGCTGCCGGCCATCGGGCGGGAATGGCACGATCGACCGGTGGTGTACGACGAGGTCAGTGGCGAGGAATACCACTGGGGCCAAAGCAATTACGTGCGATTGGATCCGGCGCGGGCGGTGGCGCACATTCTCGCCTTGCCGCCGGTCGCCGCTCCCGCTCGCACCGAACTCGCCTATCGGCGTTCGTTCCGATGAACCGGCGCGACCTGCTGCTGCTGGCGGCGGGCACTCATTCCGATCCGCACACGGTGCTGGGCGCGCATCCGCATCCGCGCGGGACCGTCCTCCGGGTGCTGCGGCCGCACGCGGAGTCCGTGCTGGCGCGCATCGGCGGGCAGGACCACGCCCTGGAGCATGTCGAGCACGGGGTTTTCGAAGGCGTGGTGCCGTTCCCGGAGGTGTGGGACTACCGGATCGTCACCTCGTATCCGCACGGGCGCACCGTGATCGACGCCGACGGCTACCGGTTCCTGCCCTCGCTGGGCGAGATGGATCTGCACCTGCTCGCCGAGGGACGGCACGAGCGGCTGTGGGAGGTCCTGGGCGCGCATCCGCGCCGCTACACCACCCTCGACGGCGAGGTCGCGGGCACCTCGTTCGCGGTGTGGGCGCCGAATGCGCGCGGCGTGGCCGTCATCGGCGATTTCGACGGCTGGAGCGGCAATACCGCGCCCATGCGCCGGCTCGGCGACTCCGGCGTGTGGGAGCTGTTCCTGCCCGGCATCGGGCCCGGGGACAAGTACAAGTACCGGATCCACGGGGCCGACGGCCGCACCGTCGACCACGCCGACCCGATGGCCTTCGCGACCGAGCAGCCCCCCGCCACAGCATCTGTCGTCACCGAGACCCGGCACGAATGGCGGGACGAGCAGTGGGTGAGCGCCCGCGGACGACTGGATCCGACGCGCGCGCCCATGAGCGTCTACGAGGTGCACCTCGGCTCGTGGCGGCCGGGCCTGCGCTATCTCGAACTCGCCGAGCAACTGGCCGAATACGTTGCCGCCCAGGGCTTCACCCACGTCGAACTGCTGCCGGTGGCCGAGCATCCCTTCGGCGGATCCTGGGGTTATCAGGTCACCTCCTATTACGCCCCCACATCCCGTTTCGGCTCGCCCGACGACTTCCGCGCCTTCGTCGACCATCTGCACCGCGCGGGCATCGGCGTCATCCTCGACTGGGTGCCCGCGCATTTCCCGCGCGACGACTGGGCCCTGGCCCGCTTCGACGGCACCGCCCTCTACGAACACGCCGACCCCCGCCGCGGTGAGCAACTCGACTGGGGCACCTACGTTTTCGACTTCGGCCGCCACGAGGTCCGCAACTTCCTGGTCGCCAACGCCCTGTATTGGATCGAGGAATTCCATATCGACGGCCTGCGCGTCGACGCCGTCGCCTCCATGCTCTACCTGGACTACTCGCGTCCCGACTGGGAGCCGAATATCCATGGCGGCCGCGAGAATCTGGAAGCCGTCGCGTTCCTGCAGGAGATGAACGCGACCGTGCACAAACACCACCCCGGCGTGGTCACCATCGCCGAGGAATCCACCACCTGGCCCGGCGTCACCCGCCCCACCGAAGTCGGCGGCCTCGGCTTCACCATGAAATGGAATATGGGCTGGATGCACGACACCCTCGGCTATCTCGGCCACGATCCGGTGCACCGCGCCTGGCATCACAACGAGATGACCTTCTCCCTCACCTACGCCTGGAGCGAGAACTACGTCCTGCCCATCAGCCACGACGAGGTGGTGCACGGCAAGGGCACGCTGTGGACCCGCATGCCCGGCGACGACTACACCAAGGCCGCCGGCGTGCGCGCCCTGCTCGCCTACATGTGGGCCCATCCCGGCAAGCAATTGCTGTTCATGGGCCAGGAATTCGGCCAGTTCCGCGAATGGGACCACGACCGCGGCCTGGACTGGCACGAACTGGACAACCCCCTGCACCGCGGCATCCACACCCTCGTCCGCGACCTCAATGCCGTCTACACCGCCAACCCGGCCCTGTGGAGCCAGGACACCTCCCCCGGCGGCTACTCCTGGATCGACGCCGACGACCGCGACAACAATGTCCTGTCCTTTCT
Organism: Nocardia sp. IFM 10818; assembly: GCF_054655275.1. Classification (NCBI taxonomy): domain Bacteria; kingdom Bacillati; phylum Actinomycetota; class Actinomycetes; order Mycobacteriales; family Nocardiaceae; genus Nocardia; species Nocardia sp. IFM 10818. The sequence goes on along the minus strand of NZ_BAAHJH010000001.1, from coordinate 1,562,067 downwards.
CCGCTACGGCACCGACGGCTCCGTCCTGGCCTGCGTCTACAACTTCTCCGGCCGCCAACTCGACGCCTACCGCATCGGCCTGCCCGCCCCCGCCCGCACCGCCTGGACCGAAATCCTCAACACCGACGCCCTCGCCTACGGCGGCACCGGCCTCGGCAACCTCGGCCTGGTCACCACCCAGCCCGAACCCTGGCACGGCCGCCCCGCCTCCACCACCCTCACCCTGGCCCCCCACAGCGCCGTCTGGCTCCGGGAAGGCCCGCTGGCCCGGGAATGACCTCACACGGATTCGTATCGGAAGTGCGCCGAGTCCGTTACCGACATTTCGCGAAAAGCCAACGGCCCCATAGGTTTATTGCCCCGAAGATTTCGGTCTTTCCGGAACGGATTGCCGTGTAGTGGATTTGATTCCGCGGTGCCGCAAACCCCCGATTGAAATCCCCACTGATAGGAATCTGATCTCCATGAAGAAGCTGGGCAAGTTCGCGATCATCGGTCTGGCCGCCGCCGGCGTCCTGGGCTTCGGCGCCGGTGTGGCGTCGGCCGACAACCACAGCACGCTGGCGCCGGTCGTCGCGCCGGGTGAGCCGGATCCGACCGGTACCGGGTCGTCGAAGGCGCTCACCGATGTGATCAAGGCCCTGACCTCGGGCAGCGGCGGCAAGACCACCCCGGCCGAGTAATACGGCCGCACAGCCGCAGGGCTGTCGGATAAACACAAAAGGCAACCGCGCCGCGGAACCAGCGGCGCGGTTGCGCTGTTTTCGGTCAGTACAGGGCGGTGGCCAGTTTGCGGCGGGCCGCGACCACGATCGGCTCGGCCGGGTCGAAGAGTTCGAACAATTCCAGCAGGTGGGTGCGGACGCGGGTGCGGTCGTCACCGGCGGTGCGCTTGACCTGGGCGATCAAGCGATCGAAGGCGGCTTCGGGCTGCTGGTTGAACATTTCGAGATCGGCGGCGGCGAGCGCGGCGTCGATATCGGACGGATCGGCATCGGCCTTGCCGACGGCCGCCGGATCGAGATCCTGTACGCGAGCGATGAATTGGACCTGGCGCAGCGCGGCCTTGGCATCGGCATTGGCCGGTTCGGCATTCAGGATGGCCTTGTAGGCGGCCTCGGCGGTCGCGAAATCGCCACGCTCCAAAGCCTCTTCGGCCGCGACGAAACGCGGGTCCTCCGGCGCCTGCGGCTCCTCGCCGCCCTCGCCCACGCCGGGCAGCTTGCCGCGCACGGCATCCACCACGGCCGCCAGCCACTGGGTGACCTGGGCTTCGGGCTGATTGCCCTGGAAATCAGCGAGCGGCTGGCCCGCGGCCACCGCGATCACGGTCGGAATGCCCTGCACGCCGAAGGCCTGCGCGATGCGCATGTTCTGCTCGGCCTCGATGACGGCGAGATCCCAGTCGCCACCGGATTCGCCGACCAGGCGCTCGAGCAGCTTCACCAATTCGACGCTGCCCGGGCTGCGCTGGGAGTAGAGCGCCACGACCACCGGCACCTGGGTGGAGCGGCGCAGCACCTTGGTCTCGAAATCGGCCTCGGTGACGGCATAGCCGCCGGCCGCGTCTCCGGCGGCCGGCTGCTGCTTGAGGGCGGACAGGTCCACCGCGCCGGACATGGCGGCGGCGACGGCGGCAGAGGGTCGTCGTGCAGGTCGAGTCACGACATCCAGTCTGTCACGAACGGGCGGCGGAAGCCCCCGGGGTACGGCTCAGTTCACCGAGCTGGCCGGTATTGATAGCCCACCGCTCGAAGAAGTAGCTGGCGAACGGGATGATGGTCGACGCCAGCGCCAGCAGCGTGGTCTTGGCCGGCCACTCGAACTCCCGCGAAGCCAGCAGGCAGCTGATGGCGAAGATGATGAACACGATCCCGTGCGCCATCCCGAACACCATCACCGGCCACGTAATCGGCTCCGGCAGGCGCTTCAGCACCGAACCGGTCAGCAGGAACACCCAGGTGATGGCCTCGAGAATGCCGAAGAATCGAACCCGCTTCGCGACCGTGCTCAGATCGAAGATTTCCACGGGCCCATTGTGCCGTATGCACTACGACCGGTCGTAGTGGAGGTCGTCACACCCGCCTTCGGCGGGAAGAAGGGGAATCGCGGGGGTAAACCCCCGCGGACCCCGAAAGCGAGGAAGGAACCGCCGCAGAGCAGATCCCGCGCCCCAGCCCCTCCATGCGGGGCGGACAGCCCTCCGTGCGGGGCGGGCAGCCCCTCCATGCGAGGCGGGGCAGCCCCTCCATGCGGGGCGGACAGCCCCTCCATGCGGGGCGGACAGCCCCTCCATGCGGGGCGGGCAACCCTCCGTGCGAGGCGGGCAGCCCCTCCGTGCGAGGCGGACAGCCCTCCGTGCGAGGCGGACAGCCCTCCGTGCGAGGCGGACAGCCCTCCGTGCGAGGCGGGCAGCCCCTCCATGCGAGGCGGGGCAGCCTCTCCCTGGAGGCCCTACCCTCCCCGGATGCGGGGAGGGGTTTCTTCTCACTGGGGGGGTTTGAGGGGGTTTACCCCCTCATTCCTTCTTTCGCGTCCTAGACGCGGATGATGAGGGCGTCGCCCTGGCCGCCGCCACCGCAGAGGGCGGCCGCGCCCACGCCGCCGCCGCGGCGCTTCAGCTCGAGGGCGAGGTGCAGGACGATGCGGGCGCCGGACATGCCGAGGGGGTGGCCGACGGCGATGGCGCCGCCGTTGACGTTGACCTTGGCGGGGTCGATGCCGAGCTTGCGGGTAGAGGCGACGCCGACGGCGGCGAAGGCCTCGTTGATCTCGACGACGTCCAGGTCGGCGGGCGAGATGCCTTCGCGGGCACAGGCTTTCAGGATGGCGTTGGCGGGCTGGTCCTGCAGGGTGGAGTCCGGGCCGGCGACGACGCCCGCGGCGCCGATCTCGGCGATCCAGGACAGGCCCAACTCTTCGGCCTTGGCCTTGGACATGACGACCACCGCGGCCGCGCCGTCGGAGATCTGCGAGGCCGAGCCGGCGGTGATGGTGCCGTCCTTGCGGAAGGACGGGCGCAGCTTGCTCAGCGATTCGACGGTGGTGTCGCCGCGGATGCCCTCGTCGCTGGCGAACATGACCGGATCGCCCTTGCGCTGCGGGATGGCCACCGGCACGACCTCGTCGTCGAAGATGCCGTTCTTCCACGCGGCCGCGGCCTTCTGGTGCGAGGCGGCGGCGAAGGCGTCCTGATCCTCGCGGGAGACCGGCTCGACGTCGTTCTTCTGCTCGGTGAGCAGGCCCATGGCCTGATCGGTGAACACGTCGTGCAGCCCGTCGTAGGCCATGTGGTCGAGCATCTTCACATCGCCGTACTTGAAGCCCTCGCGGGACTTCTCCAGCAGATGCGGAGCATTGGTCATGGATTCCTGGCCGCCGGCGACGACGATCTCGTACTCACCGGCGCGAATCAGCTGATCCGCCAGGGCAATTGCATTGATACCGGACAAACACACCTTGTTGACGGTGAGCGCCGGGACGTCCATGGCAATGCCCGCGGCCACGGCGGCCTGCCGGGCCGGCATCTGACCCGCGCCCGCGGTGAGCACCTGGCCCATGATCACGTAGTCGACCTGGTCCGGCCGCACGCCGCCCTTCTCCAGGGCCGCCTTGATGGCGATGCCGCCCAGGTCCGACCCGCTGAAACCCTTCAGCGATCCGAGCAGTCGGCCCATCGGGGTGCGCGCGCCGGAGACGATGACGGTGGTGGTCACGATGAGCCCTCGCTTACGTCGTGTATGTCTGGCTCCGCCAACCATCGGAGCCCTACTCAAAGGTAACGGGAGCGCCGAAAGGCCTGCTATGTGGGTACGCGCTACCGTTCGAAGGGTGAGCACCACCGAGAACACCGAATTCATCCCCGCGGAATACGTCACGGCCGTCGATCACGTCGGCATCGCCGTTCCCGATCTCGATTCCGCCATCGCCTGGTACCGAGACAATCTCGGGATGGTGGAGACACATCGCGAGATCAACGAAGCACAGGGCGTTCACGAGGCCATGCTGTCGTTTGCGGCCGCTCCCGAGGGCTCAGTTGCCCTGCAGTTGCTCGCACCGCTGAACGCGGACTCCACGATCGCCAAGTTCATTGATCGAAACGGCCCTGGCCTGCAGCAGCTGGCCTATCGGGTCACCGATGTCGAGGCCGTCGCCACGTTTCTGCGTGAACGGGGCTTGCGTTTGCTGTACGACGCCCCGCGGCCCGGAACCGCGGGTTCCCGCATCAATTTCATCCATCCCAAGGATGCTGGCGGTGTGCTGGTCGAACTGGTGGAGCCAGCCGCGAAATCTACTCACTAGTACCGGAATCGGACACCCTAAAGAGGCTGTAACAACATTCGCGGTCGGGTCACCATCAGTGGTCGCCAGGCTGTAGTTTGTGGGGCATGTCGTCCACTGAGCCCGATCGTAATCGCTTCGTTGCTCTGCCCTTTACCGTCGTGCGGAAGGGGTATGACCGTGATGAGGTGCGTAACTACTTCGACCGTTTTGATGCCGAGCTAAGGGTCACCGCGACCGATCGCGATGCCGCCGCTGCGCAGGCCCGCAATTTGGCCGCCCAGCTCGAGGACGCGCGCGACGAGATCGATGAGCTCCGCAAGGAGGTCGACCGCCTCTCGGTGCCGCCGACCACGGCCGAGGGCATGTCCGACCGCATCTCCCGCATGCTGCGCCTGGCCTCCGACGAGGCCTCCGAGGTGCGCGCGCAGGCCCAGGCCGAGGCCGCCGAGATGATCTCCATCGCGGAGCAGCAGGCCACCGAGATGCGCGGCAAGTACGAGTCGCTCCTCTCCGAGACCAAGGAGAAGCGGGAAGCGCTCGAGATCGAATTCGAGCAGACCCTCTCCAATGCCCGCTCCGAGTCGGCCAAGATCATCGACGCCGCCAATGCCGAGGCCGACCGCCTCACCAAGGAGTCCGAGGCCAAGCGCAAGGCCGCCCAGCAGGACTTCGAGGTCACCATGGCCGAGCGGCGCACCAAGCTGACCCGCGCCATGGAGGAGCTGGAGGCCACCAGCCGTGCCGAGGCCGCCCAGCGCATCAAGGACGCCACCGACGAGGCCAACCGCCTCATCACCTCCGCCACTCAGACCGCCGATCGCAAGATCGCGCACGCCAAGGAGCTGGCCGAGGAAATGCGCGTGCTGCGCGGCCGCGTCCTGGCCCAGCTGCTCGGCATCCGCGGCCAGCTCGATTCCGTCCCCGCCATGCTGGCGGCGGTCAACCGCGAGAGCGAACTGCTCGACGGCGCTCCGGAACAGCGCTCGCTCGGCGGCAAGACCGGCGGTCGGAAGGCTATCTCGGATGCTCGGGACGAGGACATCGTCGAGGACGAGCGCGAGAACGCCGACATCTCCAGCTAGCAAACCGACCGGGCGACAACCCACTCCACCTCGAAGGCCGCTCCCCACCCGGGAGCGGCCTTCCTTATGTCCTGGGCCCGAATCGTGTCCGTGGTCCGAATCGCCCACGGCACAGGACAATCCGGACCAGTCAGGCAGCGTTCAGGACCAGCGGCGGGTAATGCCGCGGGTATGGCGGCCCTTCCAGCAGCCGGTGTGCCAGTGCCTGCGGTCGTCCTCGCCGCCGTAGGCGGGCCAGGCGACGATATGCGCTACGCCGGGCGGAATTTCGTGATCGCAGCCCGGGCAGCGGTAGGTCTTGGTGGCGCGGGTACCGGGGACGGTGCGGACTATATAGGTCTCGTCGGTGCCGGGCCCGGATTCGGTGCGGCCGAAAACGTCGCCCAGTGGGCGCGGATCACGGTGTGACCGGGCCTGGGATCGGTGCGAGTGCGGCTTCCGGCGGGGCATGGGATCCGGGGCCTAGAAGAGACGGAATTCGTCGCTCTCGGTGCCGCGGAGGGCGTTGTAGTCGAGAGTGAGGCAGCGGATACCGCGGTCGGTGGCGAGGGTCTTCGCCTGCGGCTTGATCTGCTGGGCGGCGAACACGCCGGTGACCGGGGCCAGTAGGGGGTCGCGGTTGAGCAGCTCCAGGTAGCGGGTCAGCTGTTCGACGCCGTCGATCTCACCGCGACGCTTGATCTCCACCGCGACCGTCGCGCCGTCGGCGTCCCGGCAGAGAATGTCCACCGGGCCGATGGCGGTCATGTATTCGCGGCGAATGAGTGTGTAACCCGCGCCGAGGGTTTCGATGTGCTCGGCCAGCAACTCCTGCAGGTGCGCCTCCACGCCGTCCTTCTGCAGGCCCGGGTCCACGCCTAGGTCGTGCGAGGAATCGTGCTCGATCTCCTCGAGGGTGATCCGCAGTTCCTCGCCGGCCTTATTGGTGACGACCCAGAGCTTGGCGGCCGCCGTCTCGGAGTCGCGCTCCTCCAGCCAGCACGGCGGGCTCATCCAGTTGAGCGGCTTGTAGGAGCCGCCGTCGGAATGCACCAGCACCGAGCCGTCGGCCTTCATCATGAGAAGGCGACGCGCCATCGGCAGATGAGCGGTGAGTCGGCCGACGTAGTCCACTTGGCAACGAGCAATCACGAGGCGCACCGGTCGAGTCTAGAGGCTCAGGACTCGGGCGCTTCGCGCAGGAGGCGGGCGAAAGCGCGTAGACCGGCAATGATTTCCTGCCGATCGGTGACGCGGTCGACGGTGGACTCGAAATGCGCCTTCATGGCGACGATGCGCTGATCGTGCCGAGCGACCACCTCGCGCAGGTTTCGTAGCTCCTCCCGGTCCTTCTTGTGCTCGTCCTCGAGCTCATCGAGCCGTCGCCGAAGTTCGCGCACATCCTCGGGCGGATAGGCGACCTCGTGCGAGACGGTCGCGATCCGGGCGCGCAGATACGCGAAATACGCCGCCGCAGGCCGCAACACCATGCTGCCGAGGAAGAACCCGGCCACGTAGTACCCGACCGTGTATCCCGACAGCACCGCCACGACCGCCGCGACGATCGCCGACAGCACGTGTGCGGCGATAGCGATGATCAAGGTTCGCTTGCTCAGGGCCGTGATCTCGGTGGTGTGCTCTGGATGGACCGAAATCTGCCGTCGCCGTGCGGCTTCGGCGCGATGGCCGGCCTGCCGGGCGGCGAAGTACACATTCCACGGCACCGTGATGACGACGACGAGCCAGAAGAACGCGATGAACCCGAGACCCGCGCCGATCACCGTCTCGGTGTCGACCTCGGCCCACATCGCAAGGGCGGCAACCACGATGATCAACGCGGCGAACGCCCAGAACAACCCCCAGTACTTCTTCATGGAAGTGAGCTTCGCCGAATCTGCTGCCGCGCAACAGCGTATGAATACGCAGATACGCGAAAGGCCCCCAGCTGATGCTGGGGGCCTTTGCGAATGATGTTCCGGCGGTGTCCTACTCTCCCACACCCTGTCGAGTGCAGTACCATCGGCGCAGGTGGCCTTAGCTTCCGGGTTCGGAATGGGACCGGGCGTTTCCCCACCGCTATAGCCGCCGTAACTCTATGAAACTGTCACACTTCGTGTGCCAAGAGGATATTTCGAGGGGCTTCCCCTCGAACACCCCTTAAGGGGGTCCGGGGGCGAAGCCCCCGGGTATCCATCCCACACAACGAAGTTGTGTGTTGTTTCAGATACCGCACAGTGGACGCGTAGCTTCTTTGTTGGTAAGTCCTCGGCCTATTAGTACCGGTCACCTGCATCTGTTACCAGACTTCCAGTTCCGGCCTATCAACCCAATGGTCTGTTGGGGGCCTTACCCCCTCGAGGGGGTGAGAAACCTCATCTTGGAACAGGCTTCCCGCTTAGATGCTTTCAGCGGTTATCCCTTCCGAACGTGGCCAACCAGCCGTGCCCCTGGCGGGACAACTGGCACACCAGAGGTTCGTCCGTCCCGGTCCTCTCGTACTAGGGACAGCCTTCCTCAAGTTTCTGACGCGCGCGGCGGATAGAGACCGAACTGTCTCACGACGTTCTAAACCCAGCTCGCGTGCCGCTTTAATGGGCGAACAGCCCAACCCTTGGGACCTACTCCAGCCCCAGGATGCGACGAGCCGACATCGAGGTGCCAAACCATCCCGTCGATATGGACTCTTGGGGAAGATCAGCCTGTTATCCCCGGGGTACCTTTTATCCGTTGAGCGACACCGCTTCCACTTGCCGGTGCCGGATCACTAGTCCCGACTTTCGTCCCTGCTCGACCTGTCGGTCTCACAGTCAAGCTCCCTTGTGCACTTGCACTCGACACCTGATTGCCAACCAGGCTGAGGGAACCTTTGGGCGCCTCCGTTACATTTTGGGAGGCAACCGCCCCAGTTAAACTACCCACCAGGCACTGTCCCTGAACCCGATCAGGGTCCGAGGTTAGAGGTCCAATACGATCAGAGTGGTATTTCAACGACGACTCCCACCACACTGGCGTGTGGCTTTCACAGTCTCCCACCTATCCTACACAAACCGTACCGAACACCAATACCAAGCTATAGTGAAGGTCCCGGGGTCTTTTCGTCCTGCCGCGCGTAACGAGCATCTTTACTCGTAATGCAATTTCGCCGAGTCTGTGGTTGAGACAGCAGAGAAGTCGTTACGCCATTCGTGCAGGTCGGAACTTACCCGACAAGGAATTTCGCTACCTTAGGATGGTTATAGTTACCACCGCCGTTTACCGGGGCTTAAATTCTCAGCTTCGCGCCGAAGCGCTAACCGGTCCTCTTAACCTTCCGGCACCGGGCAGGCGTCAGTCCGTATACATCGTCTTACGACTTCGCACGGACCTGTGTTTTTAGTAAACAGTCGCTTCTCTCTGGTCTCTGCGACCCAACCCAGCTCCAGGAGCAAGTCCTATCACCAGATCGGGTCCCCCTTCTCCCGAAGTTACGGGGGCATTTTGCCGAGTTCCTTAACCACAGTTATCTCGATCGCCTTAGTATTCTCTACCTGACCACCTGTGTCGGTTTGGGGTACGGGCCGTGTACCAACTCACTAGAGGCTTTTCTCGGCAGCATAGGATCACTGAATTCGCCTCAATCGGCTACGCATCACGTCTCAGGCCATGTGTCGTGCGGATTTGCCTACACGACGCCCTACACGCTTACACCAGGTATTCCATCACCTGGCCCAGCTACCTTCCTGCGTCACCCCATCGCTTACCTACTACACCCAGGGTCTCGTGCAGCCGCTTTGAGCCTCCCGAAGGAGGTCTCGCCACATTTGGACGATTAGCACAGATGATTCGATATTTGGCGCGGGTACACGGGTACGGGAATATCAACCCGTTGTCCATCGGCTACGCCTGTCGGCCTCGTCTTAGGTCCCGACTCACCCTGGGCGGATTAACCTGGCCCAGGAACCCTTGGTCATTCGGCGGACGAGTTTCTCACTCGTCTTTCGCTACTCATGCCTGCATTCTCACTCGCATGGCCTCCACGGCTGGATCACTCCGCCGCTTCCCTGGCCATACGACGCTCCCCTACCCATCCGCACTCCTGGCCCGAAGGCAAGATAATGTGCGAATGCCGCGGCTTCGGCGGTGTACTTGAGCCCCGCTACATTGTCGGCGCAGGATCACTTGACCAGTGAGCTATTACGCACTCTTTCAAGGGTGGCTGCTTCTAAGCCAACCTCCTGGTTGTCTTCGCGACCCCACATCCTTTTCCACTTAGTACACGCTTAGGGGCCTTAGCCGGCGATCTGGGCTGTTTCCCTCTCGACTACGAAGCTTATCCCCCGCAGTCTCACTGCCACGCTCTCACACACCGGCATTCGGAGTTTGGCTGACTTCGGTAAGCTTGTGGGCCCCCTAGGCCATCCAGTAGCTCTACCTCCGGCGTGAAACACGTGACGCTGCACCTAAATGCATTTCGGGGAGAACCAGCTATCACGGAGTTTGATTGGCCTTTCACCCCTACCCACAGCTCATCCCCTCAGTTTTCAACCTAAGTGGGTTCGGGCCTCCACGACGTCTTACCGTCGCTTCACCCTGGCCATGGGTAGATCACTCCGCTTCGGGTCCATAGTGTGCGACTCACTCGCCCTATTCGGACTCGCTTTCGCTACGGCTCCCCCACACGGGTTAACCTCGCCACACACCGATGACTCGCAGGCTCATTCTTCAAAAGGCACGCCATCACCCCACCCGAAGGAGGGCTCTGACGGATTGTAAGCGCACGGTTTCAGGTACTATTTCACTCCCCTCCCGGGGTACTTTTCACCTTTCCCTCACGGTACTAGTCCGCTATCGGTCACCAGGTAGTATTCAGGCTTATCGGGTGGTCCCGACAGATTCACAGCAGATTTCACGGGCCCGCTGCTACTCGGGTGCCTACTACGAAAGAGAACACGTTTTCGTCTACCGGACTCTCACCGTCTACGGTTGGCCGTCCCAGACCAATTCGACTAACGCGATCTTTTCTGACTTTCGCTCACTGCGGCAGCAATGAGAAAGTAGGTCCCACAACCCCAAGAACGCAACGCCTGCCGGCTATCACACGCTCCTGGTTTAGCCTCTTCCGCTTTCGCTCGCCACTACTCACGGAATCACTGTTGTTTTCTCTTCCTGTGGGTACTGAGATGTTTCACTTCCCCACGTTCCCTCCACACGCCCTATATATTCAGGCGCGGGTAACACGACATCACTCGTGCTGGGTTTCCCCATTCGGACATCCTCGGATCTCAGCTCGGTTGACAGCTCCCCGAGGCTTATCGCAGCCTCCTACGTCCTTCATCGGCTCCTGGTGCCAAGGCATCCACCGTACGCTCTTACACACTTACTAACAAAGATGCTCGCGTCCACTGTGCAGTTCTCAAACAACACACAAGACCCTCTCACTACTGCGGCACCAGCCCGAGAAAACTCGGCGGTATGACTCGCGGATTGAGTCTCGTCGTTTTTTGCCTGGAAAGAACGTCTGTTCTTTCAGGACCCAACAGTGTGTCGATATATCCTCGCGAGCCGGCCGTGTGACCGTCTCGGATGCGAGGAGGTTGTCAGCGTTCCACCCATGAGCTCCGCAGTTCCACATTCGGGAACATAAGCGGCTCTGGCACTCTCGCAGCTGACTGTTCAGCGCGAGCAGTGCAGATGCTCCTTAGAAAGGAGGTGATCCAGCCGCACCTTCCGGTACGGCTACCTTGTTACGACTTCGTCCCAATCGCCGATCCCACCTTCGACGGCTCCCTCCCAGAGGGTTAGGCCACCGGCTTCGGGTGTTACCGACTTTCATGACGTGACGGGCGGTGTGTACAAGGCCCGGGAACGTATTCACCGCAGCGTTGCTGATCTGCGATTACTAGCGACTCCAACTTCACGGGGTCGAGTTGCAGACCCCGATCCGAACTGAGACCGGCTTTAAGGGATTCGCTCCACCTCACGGTATCGCAGCCCTCTGTACCGGCCATTGTAGCATGTGTGAAGCCCTGGACATAAGGGGCATGATGACTTGACGTCGTCCCCACCTTCCTCCGAGTTGACCCCGGCAGTCTCTCACGAGTCCCCGCCATGACGCGCTGGCAACATAAGATAAGGGTTGCGCTCGTTGCGGGACTTAACCCAACATCTCACGACACGAGCTGACGACAGCCATGCACCACCTGTACACCGACCACAAGGGGGGCCGTATCTCTACGGCTTTCCGGTGTATGTCAAACCCAGGTAAGGTTCTTCGCGTTGCATCGAATTAATCCACATGCTCCGCCGCTTGTGCGGGCCCCCGTCAATTCCTTTGAGTTTTAGCCTTGCGGCCGTACTCCCCAGGCGGGGCGCTTAATGCGTTAGCTACGGCACGGATCCCGTGGAAGGAAACCCACACCTAGCGCCCACCGTTTACGGCGTGGACTACCAGGGTATCTAATCCTGTTCGCTACCCACGCTTTCGCTTCTCAGCGTCAGTTACTGCCCAGAGACCCGCCTTCGCCACCGGTGTTCCTCCTGATATCTGCGCATTTCACCGCTACACCAGGAATTCCAGTCTCCCCTGCAGTACTCTAGTCCGCCCGTATCGACCGCAAGCTCGCAGTTGAGCTGCAAGTTTTCACGATCGACGCGACGAACCGCCTACAAGCTCTTTACGCCCAGTAATTCCGGACAACGCTCGCACCCTACGTATTACCGCGGCTGCTGGCACGTAGTTGGCCGGTGCTTCTTCTACAGGTACCGTCACTTGCGCTTCGTCCCTGTCGAAAGAGGTTTACAACCCGAAGGCCGTCATCCCTCACGCGGCGTCGCTGCATCAGGCTTTCGCCCATTGTGCAATATTCCCCACTGCTGCCTCCCGTAGGAGTCTGGGCCGTGTCTCAGTCCCAGTGTGGCCGGTCGCCCTCTCAGGCCGGCTACCCGTCGTCGCCTTGGTAGGCCGTTACCCCACCAACAAGCTGATAGGCCGCGGGCCCATCTCGCACCGATAAATCTTTCCACCACACACCATGCAGTGCGTGGTCATATCCGGTATTAGACCCAGTTTCCCAGGCTTATCCCAGAGTACGAGGCAGATCACCCACGTGTTACTCACCCGTTCGCCGCTCGTGTACCCCGAAGGGCCTTACCGCTCGACTTGCATGTGTTAAGCACGCCGCCAGCGTTCGTCCTGAGCCAGGATCAAACTCTCCGTTGAAGACTCTCAATCGATCCCGAAGGACCAATCAGAAAAATCACGTGAGTCCGAAAACCCAGCAAGATAACGCCAGCCGGAAATTAGCTGACTAAATGTCCGACCCTCACACGGGGGGCAAGAGCCGGAACCAAATTAAATATTTGGCACTGACATTCATCGACACACTATTGAGTTCTCAAAGAACACACGCACAAGCCATCCACCGGGATTTTGTCCCGTTAGATCGGCTGGGCAACTTCTCAAGCTTAGCTCGCCGGTCGCAGCAGAACCAAATCGGCTGTTCGAGGGGAGCTAGTGTGATCATCAGGCGCTCCTCGTACAACCTCGTTTCCCTGTGCCCCGCTTCGCCTTTCGGCTCGGCGTCTCGGCCCCGGGTCGGTGTCCGTGTCGCTCTGACCTGGAATAAGTTACGTGTTGGTTGTTCGCATGTCAAATCGCCTGTTCAGAGCGGTTTTTCGCGAACCCTCCCCGACACCTGCCGTTAATCGGCGGTCCCGACCCGCTCGATCTCGGCGCCGAGCGACCGCAGGTTCTCCACGAAATCCGGGTAACCCCGGTCGATGTGGAAGACGTCGTGCACTTCGGTCACCCCGTCGGCCACCAGGCCCGCGAGCACCAGGCCCGCGCCGGCGCGAATGTCGGAGGACCAGACCGGCGCACTGGACAGGCGCGGAATACCGCGCACCACAGCGTGATGCCCATCGGTGCGGGCGTCCGCGCCCAGCCGGATCATCTCCTCGACGAAGCGGAAGCGCGCCTCGAAGATGTTCTCGGTGATCATCGAGGTGCCGTCGGCGATGGCGGCCAGGCCGATGGCCATCGGCTGCAGGTCGGTCGGGAATCCCGGGAACGGCAGGGTGGAGAAGTTGACCGCACGCGGGCGGTCCGACTGCACCACCCGGAAACCATCCGGTTCGAACGAGATTCGCGCCCCCGCGGAGCGCAGCTTGTCCAGCACCAGCGACAGATGCTTGGGATTGATGCCCGTCACCCGCACGTCACCCTGCGTCATGGCGGCGGCGATACCCCAGGTGGCGGCGACGATGCGATCGCCGATCACGCGGTGGGTGGTGGGCGAGAGCTTGTCGACGCCCTCGATGGTGAGCACCGAGGTACCGGCGCCGGAGACCTTCGCGCCCATCTGCACCAGCATGTTGCAGAGATCCACGATCTCCGGCTCGCGCGCGGCATTGTCGATGATGGTCTCGCCGTCGGCGAGCACCGCGGCCATGAGGATGTTCTCGGTGGCGCCCACCGACGGGAAGTCCAGCCGGATGCGCGCGCCCTGCAGCTCCTCGGCCCGGGCCACCAGGCAGCCGTGCTCGATTTCGCTGGTCGCGCCGAGCAGCCGCAGACCCTGCTGATGCATATCGAGCGGCCGCGAACCGATGGCGTCGCCACCCGGTAGCGCGACCACCGCGCGCTTGCACCGCGCCATGAGGGGTCCGAGCACGCACACCGAGGCGCGGAACTGGGTGACCGCCGGGAAGTCGGCGTGATACTTCGGTTCCGTCGGCGTCACGATGGTGACCGTGCCGCCGTCGATGCCGACATCGCAGCCGAGGCCGCGCAGCACGTCTGCCATCAGCGGCACATCGAGGATGTCCGGGCAGTTCGTGATCGTCGTCGTGCCCTCGGCCAGCAGCGCGGCGGCCATCAGCTTGAGGACGCTGTTCTTCGCGCCGCCCACCGCGACCTCACCGACGAGCCTGCTGCCCCCGGTCACCAGAAACCGTTCACTCACGATGGTCAGCCTAATGGGCCTCTCCCGTGCTCGTGGCCTCTCCGCCCGGCCGCCAGAGGATGTCGCCGTCCGGGTTGGCCACCCGGCTCAGGATGAACAGCAGGTCGGACAGCCGGTTCAGGTATTTCGCCGGCAGCACGCTGGTGTCGTCCGGATGCGCGTCGACCGCGGCCCAGGCCGAGCGCTCGGCGCGCCGCGCCACGGTGCGGGCGGTGTGCAGCAGGGCCGCCAGCGGTGTGCCGCCGGGCAGGATGAACGAATTCAACGGCGCCAGAGGCTCATTGAACTCGTCGCACCACTTCTCGAGCCGGTCGATATAGGGCTGGGTGACGCGCAGCGGCGGGTATTTCGGATCCGCCACGACCGGGGTCGAGAGGTCCGCGCCGGCGTCGAAGAGGTCGTTCTGCACCGCGCGCAGCACGCCGAGCATTCGCTCGTCGGGCTGCCCCAGCGCAATGGCCACCCCGAGTGCGGCATTGGTTTCGTCACAGTCCGCGTACGCGATGAGCCGCGGGTCGGTCTTGGCCACCCGCGAGAAGTCGCTCAGCCCGGTGGTTCCGTCATCGCCGGTCCGGGTGTAGATCCGCGTCAAGTGCACACTCACGCGATCACCGTAACCCCAGGAGTGGTTCGTCAGTGGCTGGGTCGGCGGCGAATTCGCTCGGAAGGCCGCGACTCCACCCAGGACAGGAAGGCCGCCAGCGCACCGCGGTCGAGTGCCAGCTCATAGCTGCCATTGCCGTCGGTGAGCGTGATGATGAGTTCGTCGGTCATGATGTCGTACTCGTCGTCCTGCGGGGAACGGCGATTGCTCACCTCTATACCCAGGCGGCGCATGGTCGAATCCGGACCGAGCTTCAAGCTGGAGAGCTTGTAGAAGACGAGCGAATCCTCGTCGTAGCGAATGAGGCCGTGCCGCCAGCCCCCGCCGTGCCCGCGCGCCGGCAGCGTGCGCAGCAGTGCGGCGGTGCCGCCGCGGCGCAGCATGATCAGGCGATAGGTGGAGGCCAGAGCCAAGGCGACAAGCAGCAGCACCAGAATGATCAGAAGCACCATCCCGGTCTGCAATGCCGCTCCGTTCTTTCCCAACTCTCGGGACTCTCAGGGGGCTTCGACCCCCCGAACCCCCGAACGGGAGGGGCGGTACCCCGCGCTTAGTGGTCGATACTAGCGACCGTTGAAACGCGGAGTCCGGCCATCCACCGAATGTGATGCACACGGCTCGCAGAAAGACTGCGGGCTCTCAACCCATACTGAACGGTTGACCCCAAAGGGCCACGTCACCGATCTGGGTCTCGGTGCCCACCGAGGCGATCACGAACGACCGGGCCTGCGCATAGCCGCCGCAGCCGTGCACCTCGAAGGTCTCGTCGAACCACTCCACGCTCGCATGCGGGCCGGGCACCTTGTTGCGCCGATAGTGGTGCTCGTTGCCGTAGTCGTCGGGCTGTTCGATATCGAGCATCAGACGGCCGAGCGCCTGGCCCGGGGACAGCGTGATGCCGGTGCCGAAGGACTGCCCCAGCACCGGCAGCGTGCTCGGATCCCAGTCCCCGGTCTGCGTGCCCGTGCCCGAATCGGTGAAGGCGCCGATCTCCACCTGGCAGCCGACGACATACCCGGGCGAGATCTTGATGGTGCTGGAGTCCGCGCTCGGCCCCGACACATCCACGACCGCCCGGCCGCTCACCCAGACATTGCGGTGCACGGGCGTCGACCCCATGGAGGGGTTGATCTTCGCCGACTCCTCCTCGATCCGCACCGTCACCACGGTTCCGTCCACCAGCGTGCGGGTGATGTGCCCGCCGGGTAGCGGAATGAAGGTGTCCGCGCTCGCGGCGCCCGCGGAAGTCAGGCTCAGCACCGCGGCCGCGGCCAGCGCCACGCCCAGCGACCTCGCCATCCGAGTCTGCTTCGTCACACGGAACATGTTCGCTCCCTTCGCATCTCGAGTAGCGCGTCAGCCGATGCTGAACGGCTGTCCGTACAGGGTGACCTTCTTGTAGTCATTGCCGATGATCTCGACCACCGCGAATTGCCGGGCCTGCGCGTATCCCCCGCAGCCCTGGATCTCCATTGGAACGTCCTGGTACTGAATGTGATACGTGCCGCTCTTGGGCATATCGATATTGTCGATGGCGATGAAGGACACCTGCCCGGCGCTGAGGGGGAAGCTGAACCCCACGCTCAGGGATGGGCTCGTGGTGATCGCCAGCCCATTGCTGGCATTCAATGACCCGACCGATACCTGGCAGCCGACGATATAGCCGACCGTCAGTCCCGATGCGCCGTGCGTGGAGGAACCATTGGTGCCCGGGAAATTCTGTGCGCCATTGTTCGGGCCCACCGTGCCGTCCGGGGTTTCCACCTCGGCGCTGACATTCCCGGTCAGCCACGAGGTGCGGCCCGCGCCGTTGGCGGCCAGTGACGGCGAAATGATCGCGCGCTCACCGACACTCCTGATTTTCACCCCCGGCCGCTCGATGTACCCGTCGGGCAGCGGCACCCAGGCGTCCGCCGACGCCGCCCCCGGTGAGAAGAATCCGATGCCCACTGCGACGGCCAGCGCGATGACCGTCCGCTTTCCGATTCGAAACTCGCTCATCTACCCCTCGCTTGGAAGCGCTGCAATAGCCGAGATTTCGCTGAATGGTCCAGATCACATCCGTGGACCGGCAATCGAATCTAACCACACTCCCCCGAAATGCAAAGAGAGCGACGGCCCCAGGAATTTCCTGGAGCCGCCGCTCAATTGCTCGAACTACTCGATCAGGCTTCGGCGGCCTTCTCGAGCGCGCGCACCTGGCCCTGAGCCTTGGTCAGCGCGGCCGGGCTCGCATTCTCGTCGGCGAGCACGGCGCGGGCGGCCGCCTCGTCGATATCGCCTGCGAAATCAGCGGATTCGGCCAGCACCCGCACCGAAGTGCCGGTGACCGAGAAGAACCCGCCGTGCACGGCCGCCACGATGCGCTCGTCGCTGTCGGACACGATGGTCACCGTGCCGGCCTCGACCAGCTGACCGAGCAGCGGTTCGTGGCCGGCCAGGATGCCGATCTCACCCTCCGTGGTCTGGGCGGAGACGAATTTCGCCCGGCCCGACCACAGCAGCCGCTCGACGGCGACCAGATCAACTGACATATCCGCCATGGTGGACTACTTCCCGGCGATCTTCTTCGCGGCCGCCTCGACGTCGTCCAGGCCACCGCAGGAGTTGAACGCCTGCTCGGGCAGGTGATCGAACTCGCCCTTGCAGACGCGATCGAAGTCGTCGATGGTCTGCTCCAGCGGCACAACCGAACCCGGCTGACCGGTGAACTTCTCGGCCACGATGAAGTTCTGGCCGAGGAACTTCTCCAGGCGACGGGCGCGGCCGACGAGGACCTTGTCCTCTTCGGAGAGCTCGTCCATACCGAGGATGGCGATGATGTCCTGCAGCTCCTTGTACTTCTGCAGGATCCGCTTGACCTCGTTGGCGACCCGGAAGTGCCGCTCGCCGACGATCGAGGCCTCGAGGATTCGCGAGGTCGAGGTCAGCGGGTCGACGGCCGGGTAGATGCCCTTCTGCGAGATCGGGCGGGAGAGCTCGGTCGTCGCATCGAGGTGGGCGAAGGTGGTGGCCGGCGCCGGGTCGGTGTAGTCGTCGGCGGGCACGTAGATCGCCTGCATCGAGGTGATCGAGCGACCACGGGTCGAGGTGATGCGCTCCTGCAGCTGACCCATCTCGTCCGCCAGCGTCGGCTGGTAACCCACGGCGGAAGGCATGCGGCCCAGCAGGGTCGACACCTCGGAGCCCGCCTGGGTGAAGCGGAAGATGTTGTCGATGAACAGCAGCACGTCCTGGTTCTGCACATCGCGGAAGTACTCGGCCATGGTGAGGGCCGAGAGGGCGACGCGCATACGGGTCCCCGGCGGCTCGTCCATCTGGCCGAAGACGAGGGCGGTGTCCTGGAGGACGCCCATCTCTTCCATTTCCAGGTGCAGGTCGGTGCCCTCACGGGTGCGCTCACCGACGCCCGCGAACACGGACGTACCGGAGAACTCACGCGCGATACGGGTGATCATCTCCTGGATCAGAACGGTCTTGCCGACGCCGGCGCCACCGAACAGACCGATCTTGCCACCCTTCACGTACGGGGTGAGCAGGTCGATGACCTTGACGCCCGTCTCCAGGATCTCGGTCTTGCCCTCGAGCTGGTCGAAGGCGGGCGGCTGGCGGTGGATGCCCCACTGCTCGCCGTCGCGGCCCAGGCCCGGGGTGTCCAGGCAGTCGCCCAGGGCGTTGAACACGTGGCCCTTGACGACGTCACCGACGGGCACCGAGATCGGCTTGCCGGTGTCGCGCACCTCGACGCCACGCACCAGACCGTCGGTCGGCTGCATGGAGATGGTGCGAACGATGTTGTCGCCCAGGTGCTGCGCAACCTCGAGGGTCAGGGTCTTCGCGACGGACGGGAGCGCGATGTCCACGTTCAGCGCGTTGTAAAGCTCAGGGATCGAACCGCGCGGGAACTCGACGTCCACGACGGGTCCGATGACGCGGGAGACGCGGCCTGTGCCGGCGCCAACCCGGGTTTCGTTAGTGACAGCTGCGGTCATTGCTTCTCTTCCTACGGCTTAGTCGCGGTCCGAGCTCGACGCCAGCGCGTTGGCGCCGCCGACGATTTCCGTGATTTCCTGCGTGATTCCGGCCTGGCGCAACGAGTTCGCGGTACGGGTCAGTGAATTCACCAGCTCCGTAGCGTTATCGGTGGCCGCCTTCATAGCGGTGCGGCGCGCAGCCGACTCCGATGCCGCCGCGTCCAGCAGCGACGAGTAGATGCGGGTGTTGATGTACTTCGGCAGCAACGCGCCGAGCAACTTGTCCGCATCCGGCTCGAACTCGTACTGGGCGTGGATGTCAGCGGTCTCCGAGTCGGAGAAGCTGTCCGGTCCCATGTCGTAGTTCTCGTCCACGTAGCTGACCTGGATGGGGGCCAGCCGGCGGACCTCCGGCACCTGCGACAGCATCGACACGAAACGCGTGTAGACGATGTGCAGTTCATCGACACCGGCCATGGTGCCCGCCCCGTCGGGGGTGGGAACCTCGCCGTCGGCGCCCGCCATGAACGCCTCGACCAGGTGGTTGCACGCAGCGGACGCGTCCGCGTAGTGGGGTGACTGGGAGAAACCGACCCACGATCCGTTCAGCTCACGCTTGCGGAAGGTGTAGTAGGTCAGGCCCTTCGAGCCCATCACGTACAGCACCGGCTCTTTGCCCTCGGAACGCAGCGTGGTGACCAGTTCCTCGGCGCGCTTGAGCACGTTCGAGTTGTAGCCGCCGCACATACCGCGATCGGAGGTGATGACCAGGATCGCCGCCCGCCGCGGGTTCGCCCGCTCGGTGAGCAGCGGATGGGTGAGATTGCCGCTGGCGTTCGCCAGTTCGACGAGCACCTTGGTGATCTCTTCCGCGTACGGCTTGGCCGCCGCGACCCGGGCCTGCGCCTTGCTGATTCGCGAGGTCGCGATCAGCTCTTGCGCTTTGGTGATCTTCTTGATCGAGCTCACGGAACGAATTCGGGAGCGCAGTTCGCGCACGCTTGCCATTAGCGGTTCACACTCCCTTCATTCCTCGAGTCAGTCAGTCGCATTCGCTTCGCCCGTCTTACTTCTCGACGTGCTTGCGGGTGACCGACAGCGACTCGACCTCTTCGTGGTCGAGCGGACCGGCCTCGGCCTCGTTCACGACGCGGCTGCCGTCGGAAGCCAGGAAGCCCTGCTTGAACTTGTCGGTCGCGGCCTTGAGCGCCTCGGCGGCCTCACCCTCGAGCGCCTTCGCGCCGCCCTCCAGGGCGTCGAACGCGGACTGGGTGGTGGCGTGCAGGTTCTCCAGCAGCTCGGCATTGAAGCGACGCACGTCGCCGACCGGCACCGAGTCGTAGTAGCCGGCGTCGACCAGGTACAGCGAAACAACCTGATCCTCAACGGAAACCGGCGAGTACTGGTCCTGCTTGAGCAGCTCGACCCAGCGCGCGCCGCGCTCCAGCTGCGCCAGCGAGGCGGCATCCAGATCGGAGGCGAAGGCGGAGAACGCCTCGAGCTCGCGGTAGGAGGCCAGCTCCAGACGCAGCGAACCGGAGACCTTCTTCATGGCCTTGGTCTGGGCGGCGCCACCGACACGGGAGACGGAGATACCGACGTTGATAGCCGGGCGGACACCCTTGTTGAAGAGGTCCGACTCCAGGAACACCTGGCCGTCGGTGATGGAGATGACGTTGGTCGGAATGAACGCCGACACGTCGTTGGCCTTGGTCTCGAT
The DNA here is from genome assembly GCF_054655275.1 of Nocardia sp. IFM 10818. NCBI lineage: Bacteria > Bacillati > Actinomycetota > Actinomycetes > Mycobacteriales > Nocardiaceae > Nocardia > Nocardia sp. IFM 10818. The sequence continues at coordinate 1,541,482 of NZ_BAAHJH010000001.1, read as the reverse complement.
GATCGGCAGCGCGGTCATGGAACCGGCGCCCATCTCGTCGGACAGCTTGGCGCAACGCTCCAGCAGACGCGAGTGCAGGTAGAAGACGTCACCCGGGTACGCCTCGCGGCCCGGCGGGCGGCGCAGCAGCAGCGAGATGGCGCGGTAGGCCTCGGCCTGCTTGGACAGGTCGTCGAACACGATCAGGACGTGCTTGCCCTGGTACATCCAGTGCTGGCCGATGGCCGAACCGGTGTAGGGGGCCAGCCACTTGAAGCCGGCGGAGTCGGAGGCCGGGGCCGCGACGATGGTGGTGTACTCCATGGCGCCGTGCGCCTCGAGGGCGGCCTTGACGCCCGCGATGGTGGAGCCCTTCTGGCCGATCGCGACGTAGATGCAGCGCACCTGCTTCGACGGATCGCCGGTGGCCCAGTTGGCCTTCTGGTTGATGATGGCGTCGACGCAGACCGCGGTCTTGCCGGTCTTGCGGTCGCCGATGACCAGCTGACGCTGGCCGCGGCCGATGGCGGTCAGGGCGTCGATGGCGGTGATGCCGGTGGCCATGGGCTCACCGACCGGCTGACGCTGCAGCACGGTGGCGGCCTGCAGCTCGAGCACGCGACGCTCGTCGGACTCGATCTCGCCGAGGCCGTCGATCGGGGCGCCCAGCGGGTCCACCACGCGGCCGAGGAAGTTGTCGCCCACCGGGACCGAGAGCACGTCGCCGGTACGGCGGACCTGCTGGCCCTCCTCGATGGTGTCGAACTCACCCAGGACGACGGCACCGATCTCGGTGTCCTCCAGGTTCAGCGCGACGCCGAGGACGCCGCCGGGGAACTCCAGCAGCTCGTTGGCCATCGCGCCGGGGAGGCCGCTGATGTGGGCGATACCGTCGCCGGTGTCGGTGACGACGCCCACTTCCTCGATGGAGGTTTCCGGGGTGTAGCTCTGGGTGTAGCTCTCGATCGCGCTACGGATCTCATCGGGGGAGATCGTCAGCTCCGCCATGTTCTTCCTGCTCTCGCTGTGGTCTCGAATGTCGGTGTGTTGGTGGCCGCCGGCGGCCGTGGTGTCGCTCAGGCCAGGGTCTGGCGCAGGCGCTGCAGCCGGCCGGTGGCGCTGCCGTCGATCAGGTCGTCGCCCACGCGCACGACGACGCCGGCCAGCAGGCTCGGGTCCTCCTGCACGTGCACCGTGATCGGCTTGTCGTAGATGCGCTGCAGCGAAGCCGCCAGGTGCTCCCGCTGCTGCGGCGTCAGGGCCACCGCGGCGCGCACGTGCGCCACGATCTGCTCCCGGAGCGACGCCGCCAGGTCGGACAGCTTGTCGATGGCCTCGCCGATGCTGTTGGTGTGCGCACGCGCCACCGCCTGCTCGGCGAGCTGGAGGGTGATGTCCTCGACCTTGCCGGTGAGCAGCCGCGTCAGCAGCTCACGGCGCGCCGCCACGGGCTTGCCGTGATCGGAGAGCGCCTGCTCCAGCTCCGGGTTGTCCTCGACAATGCGCCCCAGCCGGAACAGCTCGTCCTCGACGGCGCCGAGGCGGCCGCGGTCGTCCGCGGCGCGCAGCAGCGCCTCGCGGCCGAGCAGTTCCAGGGTGTCGACCAGATTGCGGGCGCGAGACCAGTCCTGGGCCACCGCGGTGGTCAGCACGGCCTGCGTGGCCGCGCTGATCTTGCCCCCGAAGACGCGTTCGGCGAGCTCGGCGCGGGCCGAACTCGACACCGACTTATCCGCGAGCGCCACACGCAGCGAACGCTGGTCGTCGAGCACGGCGACAACGGCGAACAGTTCGGAGCCGGTCGTTTCCGCGACGGTGTCGCTACCGGTCAGAGCGGCCCGAAGAGCTTCCCGCGCACGGGAACTCGCCTCACGGCTCGCTGCGTACATGCTTCCCACTTTCGCGTCGTTACCTTCCGACCCCGATGCGGTCGTTCGAATCGAGTTCCGCGAGGAACTTGTCGATCGACGCCGCCTGCTTGGCCTCGTCGGCCACCGACTGGCCGATGATCTTCTCGGCCAGGTCGACCGCGGTGCGGCCGAGCTCGGACCGCAGCTCGGTCACGATCTGCTGGCGCTGAGCCTCCAGCTGCGCGTGACCGGAAGCCACGATGCGGTCGGCCTCGGCCTGCGCATCGGAGCGCATCTGAGCGAGGATCGCCTGGCCCTGGTTGCGGGCCTCCTCGCGGATACGGGCAGCCTCGAGACGAGCCTCGGCGAGCTGCTCCTGGTACTGCTGCAGGGTCGCCTGCGCCTCGGCCTGCACGGCCTCGGCCTTGGCGATGCCGCCTTCGATCTTCTCCGAGCGCTCCTCGAGCACCTTGGTGAGGCGCGGGATCACGTACTTGTAGAACGCGATGCCGATCACCAGGAGGCAGACCGCCGACCAGAAAATGTCGTACGGCTCCGGGATGAGGGGGTTTTGTTCTTCGGCCCCCTCAGCCGCGAGCAAATAGATGCTGCTCATGGTTTCAGTATCCGAAATCAGAAGATGAAGCCGGCAACGAGGCCGATCAGCGCGAGGGCCTCGGTGAACGCGATACCCAGGAACATGGTGGTGCGGATCTGGCCCTGCAGCTCGGGCTGACGGGCGATGCCCTCGATGGCCTTACCGACGACGATGCCGACGCCGATGCCCGGGCCGATGGCGGCCAGGCCGTAACCGATGGCGCCGTAGCCCTTCGAGGTGGTCTCAACGGCTTCCTGGGCCAGGTACGAGAGGCTCATGTGATTTCCATTCCCTTTCTGTCGCCCACCCGCCGACGGCGTGTGAAGCAGGTTTGTGGTGTTGGTACCGGTCGGTCAGTGAGAGTCGGCGTGCTGCGCCAGACCGATGTAGACGGCGGTCAGCAGCGCGAACACGTAGGCCTGCAGGAAGACCACCAGCATTTCGAAGAGGGTGAAGCCCAGGCCCGCGAGCAGCGAGAACGGGGAGAACACCTTCATCCAGGCGGCGGCATCGAACAGGAAGAACTGGGTGGCACTGAAGAACAGCACCAGCATGATGTGGCCGGCCAGCATGTTCGCCATGAGACGAACGGTGAGCGTGAACGGGCGCAGCAGGAAGGTCGAGATGAACTCGATCGGGATGAGCAGCACGTGCAGAGCGGGGGGCACATTCGGCACCACGATGGACGAGCGCATGTATTTCAGGAAGCCGTACTTCTTGATACCCACGTAGTTGAAGGTCACGTAGGCCACCAGCGCGAGAACCAGCGGGAAGCCGATTCGCGCGTTCGAGGAGATGTTCAGGCCCGGAATGATGCCGGAGATGTTGAGGAACAACACCGAGAAGAAGACGGTGGCAATCAGCGGGAAGAACTTCTTACCCGTTTCCTTGCCGAGCACCTCATCACTGATCTGTTCCTTGACGAACACCAGACCGGTTTCGGCGACATTCTGCAGACCCCGGGGGACCAGTTTCGGACTCCGGAATGCAAGGAGCATGACAGCCAGCAGCACGGCCGACATCAGGATGCGAATGAGCATCAGACGGTCGAGCTCGAACGGCGTCCCCTCGAACAGCACAGCTGGAGGGAAGAAGTCGTTAAGCGACGGCGCGTGGAACTCGCCCGCCAAAATGGTGACGCTCAGCGTTCTCTCCCGTGTTCGGGCCGCAGAAGATATTTTTCTCCTGCGGTTCGATCGGACATTGACGATCTGGTGGGTCGACTCAGGTCGGCTCGAAGTTCGTCAGCAGCTGTTCGGGCGTGGCCCGGGCGTCTGTACGCGCGTCGGCGACATCGTCGACGGTGCAGAACCGTGACCCACTCGGGTCCGGTACGGCTGTAAGCATAACCTGCTCTCAGGCGGGTCTCAGGTGACCCCCCCTGTTGTTTCGGTTGCTTACAAGTAAAGAGTTTACCAAGCCATCTACGACACTGTGTAGGGGGTGATGGAAACAGCAGGTGAACTTGGCCGGATATGCCGAGTGCGACTACAGGTCGCGGTCCACCTGAACGGTCGGAACCTTTTGGCGCAGAAGGCCGTACGTCTCGGCGCCGAGCACGATGAGCAGGGCCCCGACCACCGTGAAGAACAGGGCCGGGCGGCTGTAGAAGTCGACCCGCTGCAGGGCGGCGATGACGACCACCGCGACCAGCAGCTTTCCGACCCAGCTACCGAGCAGGACAATGCCCTGCAAACCGGACTCGAGCTTGGCGCTGAAGAGCACCGAGGCGGCCGTGGTCAGAATGAAGCCGCCGCCGATGGCCGCGCCCAGCAGGGCGCCCCACAGACCGGGCAGGCCGGCGAAGATCGTCGACGCGATCGCCGAAACCACAACCAGCACAGCCAAACCGGCGATGCCGTAGCGCAGGGCCGCGCGCAGCGGGGCGTCGGGACCGGGATCAGAAGGCGTGCTCACGGCAGGCAACTCTACCCGGCTTCGACACTCGGGCCGCGCGGCGGTTTGCGCCCGGCACGGTCGTGCAGTTCCCGCCAGGACGGCACCGCGGTGACGATGAGCGCGAATACCAGGCCGGCGGCGAACAGCAGGACGACCAGGCGGCGATCCATGAGCGACGTACCGACCGCCCCGAATGCCAGCACGCTCACCCACAAGTAGATGAGCAGGACCACGCGGCGATGCGAATGCCCGATCTGCAACAACCGGTGATGCAGATGCATTTTGTCCGGAGTGGAGAAACTCACACCGGCGCGGACCCGGCGGACGATGGCGAGAACAAGATCGAGAACCGGAATGAACATCACCGCGCCCACCAGCAACAGCGGCGAGAGCAGACCCACGATGTCGCGCGGACCGTAACCCTGCAGCGGAATTCTTCCGGAGGCGCCCGTGGACACCGCGGCCAGCATCAATCCAATGAGCATGGAACCGGTATCACCCATGAAAATTCGAGCGGGCTGAAAATTGTGCGGGAGAAATCCCAGACAGCCGCCGGCGAGTGCGGCGGCCAGCAGCGCGGGCGGATAGGTATCGGTGGAACCGCCCACTTCGTAGAGCAGGCCCACGGTGAACACGAACACCGCGACCGAGGCGATGAACCCCAATCCGGCGGCCAAACCGTCCAGGCCGTCGACGAAATTCATGGCATTGATGAGCGTGACGGTAATGCCGACGGTCACCAGGCCGCCCTGCAGCGGATCCAGCACCACCGTCTCGTTCGTGAACGGGTTGTAGATGGCGACCCAGCTCAGACCCATCACCGCCATCACGCCCGCCGCGGTCACCTGACCGACGAATTTCGTCAGCGCGTCCAGCCCCCACCGGTCGTCGATGATGCCGACCAGCACGATGAGCGTGCCCGCCGCCAGCACCGCCGGAATATCCTTCGGATACTCGAAACCGCGGCGCAGTGCCGGCAATTGATGCGCGAACAGCACGGCCGCGATCACGCCCAGATAGATGCCCATACCGCCCATGCGCGGCACCGGCTTCACGTGCACGTCCCGCTCGCGCGGCACCGCCACCGCCCCGAAGGCAATGGCCCCCACCCGGACGCCGCCCGTGCACAGGAAGGTGACGACGGCGGCGACCAGCAGCGTGAGCACCAGCTCCCGTAGCGGGACCACCGCGCCCTGGCTGAATACGCCCTGACTCAGCAACATCTACGCGGCCGTCACCGCGCGCCCGCTGCTCGCAGCTCCTCCGGCGACATGCCGAGGACCTCCGCGATCTTCTCCACCGGAATCGCACCCTCCCGCAGAATCCGCGGGGTGTCGGCCGTCAGATCCACAATGGTCGACGCGACCGCGTGCTCGGCGGGCCCGCCGTCGAGGTACACCCCGACCAGCTCGCCCAGCTGCGCCTTGGCTTCGTCCACCGTGGTGGCGGGCGGCTGCCCCGACACGTTCGCGCTCGACACCGCGAGCGGACCGACCTCGCGCAGCAGCTCCAGCGCCACCGGATGCAGCGGCATCCGCAGCATCACCGTGCCGCGCGCGTCCCCGAGATCCCACGCCAGCGAGGGCGCCTGCTGCACAACGAGACTCAGCCCGCCCGGCCAGAACGCCCGGATCAGCTCCCGCGCCTGCGGGCGCACCGAGAACACCAGCCCGTCGATGGTGTTCCACGATCCCACCAGCACCGGCACCGGCATATCCCGCCCCCGGCGCTTGGCTGCCAGCAGCGCACTCACAGCCTGGCTGTCGAACGCATCGGCGGCGAGGCCGTAGAGCGTGTCGGTCGGAATGACAGCAAGCCGTCCCGACTTCAGAGCGCTCCGCGCCGCGGTCAGACCGGCGGCACGCGAATCGGGATCGGCACAGTCGTAGACGGTACTCACGCGCAACATCTTGGCATGAACGAACTCTCCGTGGCTCTCAGGGGCAAGCCCCTGAAACCCCGAAACCACAGCGGGGGCAAGCCCCCGAACCCCCAAGACTCTCGAAGGCAAGCCCCTGAAACCCCGGCAAGTTTCTCCGGAACAAGCCCTTGAACCCCCGGCCCCTCCGACGCGAGCACTCGACCCCCGGCAATGCTCTCGGAGCCAACAGCCGACACCCGGCAGAGTTCTCGGGTCGAACGGACCACATCCGGCACAGACACGCGGCCAACGGACCACACCCGCCACAGCACACGCGGCCAACGGACCACACCCGCCACAGCACACGCGGCCAACGGACCACACCCGCCACAGCACACGCGGCCAACGGACCACACCCGCCACAGCACACGCGGCCAACGGACCACACCCGCCACAGCACACGCGGCCAACGGACCACACCCGCCACAGCACACGCGGCCAACGGACCACACCCGCCACAGCACACGCGGCCAACGGCCCACACTTGGCACAGCACACGCGGCCAACGGCCCACACTTGGCACAGCACACGCGGCCAACGGCCCACACTTGGCACAGCACACGCGGCCAACGGCCCACACTTGGCACAGCACTCGAGGCGAACGGCCCACACTTGGCACAGTGCTCGGGGTGAACGGCGCACACTTGGCGCTCGAGGCGGACAGCGAAATACGGCAGGTTCTCGGGCGAGTGGGCAGAAGCCTGGAAAGTTCGTTTGAGGTGCGACGGATTTCGGGGGTGGGGGTGGTCTGTATTTCGTACGGATCGCACACACCCTTGGGAGAGTTCGATGTCTTATTCATTCGAGACCGCTGTCGTTACAGGCGCTAGCCGCGGGTTCGGGCGGGCCGTTGCCGAGGGGCTCCTGGCGGCGGATACCGATGTGGTCGGTATCGCGCGGGGGGAGGCGGAATTGCTGGCGGTGCGGGAGGAGCTCGGCGAGCGGTTCACCCCCGTTGTCGCGGATGCGGCCGATGGGGGCGTGGCCGCCGAGGTCCTGCGGACGTATCAGCCCGATCTGCTGGTGCTCAATGCCGGAGCGACGCCGCGGATGGCGCCGGTGCAGGAGCAGGACTGGGAGTCGTTCAGTCGCAATTGGAATGCCGATACTCGGCATGTGTTCGAGTGGAGCAAAGCGGCGTTGCGGGCCCCGCTGGCGTCCGGGAGCGTGGTGTTGTCGATATCGAGCGGGGCGGCGATCGGCGGGTCGCCGCTCAGTGGCGGGTATGCCAGTGCCAAGGCGGCGATTCGATTCCTGCGCGGGTATGCGGCCGGGGAATCGGAGCGGGCGGGGTTGGGGATCCGATTTCTCACGCTGCTCCCGTGGCTGACGCCGGCCACCGGGATGGGATCGGCCGCCATTGCCGCCTATGCCGCCTACCAGGGCGTCACCCCGGAAACCTTCGAGCAGGGGCTGCAGCCTTTCCTCACCCCGGAGCAGGTGGCCAAGGCCGTGCTGGAGTTGGTCACCGATCCCGGTACGGCGGTGGAGTCACGGCTCACCGGGGCCGGACTCCAGCCGATCGGCTGACCACTCCCCTATTCTCGATCGCATCCCAAGGAGCAGCCAGTCATGCCCTCGACCGCCGAATTCACCACCCGGACAGAGCCTTTCCGGCCGGAACTGCTCGCCCACTGCTACCGCATCCTGGGCTCCATCCACGATGCCGAGGACCTGGTCCAGGAGACCTATGTCCGGGCCTGGGGTGCGTTCGATCGGTTCGAGGGCCGCTCCTCGGTCCGAACCTGGCTCTACAAGATCGCCACCAATGTCTGCCTGACCGCTTTGGAAACCCGCGCCCGCCGCCCGCTTCCCTCGGGTCTGGGCGGGCCGCAGGACGATCACCGCATCGCGCTGGCCGACCGTGATCCGGCGATCCCCTGGCTGCAGCCCGCCCCGGACCATTTGTTCACCTCGACCGACCCGGCCGCCATCGTTGCCGGGAAGTCCGGAGTGCGACTGGCTTTCATCGCCGCGCTCCAATTCCTGCCCGCCCGTCAGCGCGCCGTTCTGACCCTGCGTGACGTCCTGTCGTTCCGGACGGCCGAGGTCGCCGACATGCTGGGCATGACGGCGGCCGCCGTGGACAGCGCCCTGCGCCGGGCCCGCACGCGGCTGGCCGATGCCGGGCCGGTGGCCGAGGATCTGTCCGAACCCGACGAGCAGGCCCAGCGACTGCTCATCGACAACTACGTCGATGCCTTCACCCGAGCGGACGCCCACGCTCTCACGGTCTTGCTGCGGGCCGATGTCGAACTCGAAATGCCGCCCATCCCAACCTGGTTCACCGGCCGTGATGCGGTGATCGGGTTCTTCTCGGCCCGGGTCATGCGCGCCTACGAATGGCGGATGACCCCCACCGCCGCCAATTCGCAACCCGCCGTGATCATTTATCGGCGCGTCGGCGACAACGGCTTCGAGCCCTACGGCATTCAGGTGTTCGACCTGATCGGACGCAAGATCGCGCGGATCATCTCGTTCAATGATCCCGCCTTGGTGCCGGTCTTCGACCCGCGGAACGCCGGAGCGAAAGCGGCTCCGCGCGACCGCTAATCCGCGGTACGCCGCGCGGCGACGAACCGCGGTTTGCCCGCCAGATCCGGATGTTCGACCACTTCGGCGAATCCGCCGTGCGCGGCGAACAGCGCCGCGACGCCGGAGCCGTTGGTGTCGTCGTGCTCGACCGCGGTCGCACCGCCCGCGCGCAGGAGCCGGGCGATGGTGCCCACCATGGGGCGGATGACGTCGAGGCCGTCCGGCCCGCCGAACAAGGCGCGATGCGGATCGTGTTCGGTCACTTCGGGATCCAGCTGCGCGCCCTCGGGAATGTAGGGCGGATTGGAGACCACCACGTCGACTCGGCCGTTGAGATGCTCGAGGATGGCCGGGTCGGTGACATCACCGGCGTGCAGATCGATCGGAGTATCGCCCTCTTCGGCGAGTTGCAGCGCGTTGCGTTTGGCCCAGGACAGCGCCTCCGGATCCAGTTCGACCGCGTGCACCTGGGCGTCGGGCCGGGCGTGGGCGATGGCCAAGGCCAGCGCGCCCGAGCCGGTGCAGAGATCGACCACGATCGGCTGGTGTTCGTGGCCGATCGCCTCGAACTGGGCCAGGGCCCAGGCGAAGATCAGCTCCGTTTCCGGACGCGGGATGAAAACCCCGGGGCCGACGGCCAAGTCGATCTCGCCCATGGCCGCCGTGCCCGTAAGGTGTTGCAGCGGAACGCGTTCCGCCCGCCTGGCGACGAGCTTGCGGTATTCCTCCAGCTGGTCCGGCGTCACCAGCGGCACCAGCGCCAACCGCATGCGGTCGATGCCGAGCACATGTGCCGCAAGGTGTTCCGCGTCGGCTCCCGGACTGTGCACGCCCGCGGCCCGCAGTAACTCGATGGCCTCGCGAATCGCCGGGCGCAACGGTGCGCGGCTCATGGTTGTCCGACCTCTCTGCGGGTCCGTGCCGACCGAATACTCATCTTCATCGAAGCTTGCCACGAATGCCCTGGCGGCTCGCGGGGTACGAGCTACCCGGGCTCACTCCGCGGCGAGGCGGGCGGCGCGGTCGGCCTCCCCGAGTGCGGTGAACAGATCGTCGAGATTGCCGGCGAGCACCGAGTCCAGATTGTGCGCCTTGAAGCCGATGCGGTGATCGGCGATGCGGTTCTCCGGGAAGTTGTAGGTGCGAATGCGCTCGGAGCGGTCCACGGTGCGGATCTGCGAGGCGCGGCCGGCGGCGGCCTCCTGTTCGGCGGCCTCCTCGGCGGCGGCTTGCAGGCGGGCGGCGAGCACCTGCATGGCGCGGGCCTTGTTCTGCAGCTGGGAGCGCTCGTTCTGGCAGGTCACCACGATGCCGGTGGGCAGGTGGGTGATGCGGACCGCGGAGTCGGTGGTGTTGACGCCCTGACCGCCCTTTCCGGAGGAGCGGTAGACGTCGATGCGCAGATCCTTCTCGTCGATCTGCACCTCCTCGACATCGTCGGGCTCCGGGTAGACGAGCACGCCCGCGGCCGAGGTGTGGATGCGGCCCTGGGATTCGGTGACCGGCACGCGCTGCACGCGGTGCACGCCGCCCTCCCACTTGAGCTTGGACCACACGCCGTCGCGGCTGGGTTCCTTGCTGCGGATGGAGAAGGTGGCGTCCTTGTAGCCGTCCAGGTCGGAGTAGGTGATGCCGAGCACCTCGACCTTCCAGCCGTGGCGTTCGGCATAGCGGATGTACATGCGGGCCAGGTCGGCGGCGAACAGCGCCGATTCCTCGCCGCCCTCACCGGATTTCACCTCGAGCACGACATCGTCGCCGTCGTGCGGGTCGCGCGGGGCGAGCAGATCGGTGAGCGCCTTGTCGAGCTCTTCGACCTGCGCCTCCAGTCCGGGCACCTCGGCCGCGAACGAGGCGTCGTCGGCCGCGAGCTCCTTGGCGGCGGCCAGATCCTCGCGCGCGGACTTGAGCTTGTTGTAGGTGGACATCACGGGTCCGAGTTCGGCGAACCGCTTGCCCACGCGCCGGGCCGCGCCCGGGTCGTTGTGCAGCGCCGGATCGGCCAGCTGGGTTTCCAGACCGGCGTATTCGGCGAGGATGTCGTCGATCGCGGACGGGGCCGCAGTGTTGTCGGCCATCGCGAGTGCTCCTTTGTTCAGGCTTGGATCAAGATAACTTCCCTGGAAACGCACAGACGCCCGGCCTGCGGAAACGCAGGACGGGCGTCGGCGGGGTAGCTACTTGGCAGCCTTGGTGCGCTTGCCGTAGCGGGCCTCGAAGCGAGCCACGCGGCCACCGGTGTCCAGAATCTTCTGCTTGCCCGTGTAGAACGGGTGGCACTGGGAGCAGACCTCGACCGTGATCTGGCCGGACTCCTTGGTGCTCTTGGTCTGGAAGGTGTTGCCGCAGCCGCACACGACCGTGGTGTCCACGTACGTGGGGTGAATTCCTGCCTTCATGGGTGTCCTTTCACAGGCCCCGGGTCGCCAATCGAACGATGACGTGAACCGGAACCGACTTTAGGCATGGTTGCCGACGGACCAGTATAAACGCTGCCCGGCACCCCTTATTCCCCGGGCCTCACCCTGAGCCCCGACCCTGACCGGGGGTAGTTCTCACGGTGGATGCGCGGGATACCCGCCGCCCGGAAACATGGGATTAGTCGGGTTTGTCCCTAACCCCTCCCCCAAGAAACTACGGGCACGCATATTTCCCGGGCTCGAGCCAGGCTGGAAGTCGAGTAGCCCGCTACTCAGGAATGCGAACAGCAGTGTTCATAGAGTAGCGACCAGGTGAGAGCCCGGATATCTACCGGAAGGACAGCTGTGACCAGGAAGGATGCGACGATCGGGACGCGAGTCCCCGACGCGCACGCCGAAGCCGGAGGGGCGAGTAGGCGGCGTGCGGAGATCGTCGCGGGGGTGGTCCTGGCAATGCTGAGCCTGACGGTGGCACTGGGCTGGTGCCTCGCTCCCGGGGAGTCCGGTAATGCGGTGGGACCCCTTGTCCCGAACCCTGTCCCACCGCCCGGGGACGGCACACTCACCTACACAGCGGTCACGGCGCCCGGGGTTGGGCCGGGCGTCGTGACCGCGACCATCCTGGGATCCATGGTCTACGGCGCGGCGCTGATCGGACTGTTCTTCTACAGCCCGAAACCGGTGGCAATACGACTTCGGCCCCGCCGAAGCGGGGCCGAAGTCTTCGATCTATATGAGCCTCGAACTCATTCGTCGAGCGCACCCGGTGCGGTCTTGGAGACCGTCATCAGGAACTCGACATTGCTCTTGGTCTTCTTGAGCCGATCCACGAGCAGGTCGATCGCCTGATGTGAGTCCAGACCGGACAGCACGCGCCGCAGCTTGTGCAGCACCGCCGCCTCGTCCGGCGACATCAGTAGATCGTCGCGGCGGGTGCCGGACGGGTTGACGTCCACCGCCGGGAACACGCGGCGCTCGGCGATCTTGCGATCGAGCTTGAGCTCGGCATTGCCCGTGCCCTTGAACTCCTCGAAGATGACCGTGTCACCGGTGGAGCCGGTCTCCACCATCGCGGTCGCGATGATGGTGAGCGAGCCGCCGTTCTCGATATTGCGGGCCGCGCCGAGGAACCGCTTGGGCGGGTACAGCGCGGTGGAATCCACACCACCGGAAAGGATTCGGCCCGAGGCCGGGGACGAGTTGTTGTACGCGCGACCCAGTCGGGTGATCGAGTCGAGCAGCACGACGACGTCCTGGCCCATCTCCACCAGGCGCTTGGCCCGCTCGATGGCGAGCTCGGCGACCGAGGTGTGATCGCTCGGCGGCCGGTCGAACGTGGAGGCGATGACCTCGCCGCGCACGGAGCGCTGCATATCGGTCACTTCTTCCGGACGCTCGTCGACCAGCACGACCATGAGGTAGCACTCGGGGTTGTTGGTCGCGATCGCATTGGCGATGTCCTGCATGATCGTGGTCTTGCCCGCCTTGGGCGGGGACACGATCAGGGCGCGCTGACCCTTGCCGATCGGCATGATCAGGTCGATGATGCGCGTGGTCAGCTTGTTGGGCTGGGTCTCCAGCCGCAGGCGCTGGTTCGGGTACAGCGGGGTGAGCTTGCTGAATTCCGGTCGGCGCTTGGCACTTTCGACATCCGAGCCGTTGACCGTGTCCAGCCGCACCAGCGGATCGAACTTCTGGCGCTGGTTGGACTGATCGCCCTCGCGCGGCGCGCGGACCGCGCCGGTGATGGCGTCACCGCGGCGCAGGCCGTTCTTGCGCACCAGGTTCATCGACACGTACACGTCGTTCGGGCCGGCCAGGTAGCCGGAGGTGCGCACGAACGCGTAGTTGTCGAGCACGTCGAGAATGCCGGCCACCGGCTGCAGGACGTCGTCCTCGCGGATCTCCAGCTCGCGGGCCTCGCCACCGGCAGCGCCGCCGTCGCGGTCCCGGCCGCGGCGACGCTCGCGGAAGCGACGGCCCCGGCGGCCGCGGCCGCCTTCCTCGTCGTCGTCATTGCGGTCGTCGCGACGCGCGGTGCCGTTCTGGTTCTGCTGGTTGCCGCCCTGCTGGCGGCCGCCCTGCTGATTGCGCTCGCCCTGCTGGCGGTCGTTGCGGTCGCGACGGCGTTCGCCGCCCTCCTGCTCCGCCTTCTCACCGGCGGACTCGGCCGCGTTCTCGGCGTTGGCAGTCGCGGCGGCGGCCCGCTGCTCGCGGCCCCGGCGCTGCCGTCCGCGGCCACGCTGGCCACCCTCGCGGCTGTCCTCGCCGCCCTCGGCGCGCGCATTGTCGCCGGCGTCCTCGCGCTTGGATTCGCGCGTCTCGGCGGTGTTTTCGCGGTTTTCGAAGGTCGGCTGCGCGGTCTTCGCCACGGCCTCGGTCTTCGCGGGGGCCTCGCTCTTGGCCGGCTTCTCGGCCGGCACGTCGGCCTTGGCCGACGCGGACTCCCCACCGGCCGGCGCGGCCTCGGCCTTGGCGGCCTTACCGCCCTTGGCCTCGTTCTGGTTCCGCGCGGGCTTGGCGCCCGCCGCGGTCGCCTTGGCGCCGCCGGACTGGTTCTCCTTGATGGCGGCGATGAGATCACCCTTACGCATCCCGGAAGTGCCTCGGATACCGAGCTCTCCCGCAAGCGCACGCAACTGCGGCAACAACATTCCAGTCAGCCCCGATCGTGCGACGTCAGTTTGTTCGCTCATCTTCGAAATCTGTCCGGAGTCACTTTCGCGGCTTGGGGAAGGCGAATTACTTTCCACCCCAGGTGTCGCGAGCAGGTCCGTATCTGTCACGGAAATCCTTTCCTTCCCTCGACTGCCGTGTGCCTGTTCGAGGGTTCCTCCTGCAATCGGGTCTCCTGCCCGATTCGGATGCCGTATCGCCTGTCTCGCCGGTCGGCGGCTTGGCCACCGAGTGGGCTTCACCACCAAGTGCTAGTGCTCATCGAACGACAGGGTGGGAGAGATCATTCCAGTTGACTGGCTACCCCCAAGTTTCGAGCCTCAAGCCTCGAGCCTGAGCAAGGAGCCTCTGGAGCGATTTGCCCTGATGAAGCACCGGCGTCTGACGCGCACGATGTACGGACTCGCTCAGGATAGCTCTCGACCTGTACATCGGCAAGGCAGGCGCGCTGTCAATCCACCAATACGCCGTCGGCAATGCCGGGTTCTATGACGCGAAGTCCGTCCGCGACGGCGAGTTCACGCAGTTCTTCGGGAAATTCGCTGGTCCCGAGGGCCAGCACGGTAGGACCGGCGCCCGACACGGTGGCGGCGATGCCGGCGGCGCGCAGGCGCTCGATCCATTTCGTGGTGAGCGGCAGCGCCGAGGCGCGGTAGCCCTGGTGTAGCCGGTCCGCGGTGGCGGGGAGCAGCAGGTCAGGGCGCTGCGTCAAGGCGACTACCGCCAGCGCCGAGCGGCTGGCATTGAAGGCCGCGTCGGTGTGCGGAACCATCTCCGGGAGCAGGCCGCGGGTGTGCGCGGTGGAGGAACGCTCCTCGGGGACGAGCACCACGGGGCGCAGCGACGCATGCGGGTCCAGGCGCACCGCGTGATAGGCGCGCAGATGGTGATCCGACGCGCCGTTCGCATCGGCGGGGCGGTCGGTTTCCGTCCAGGACACCACGATTCCGCCCAGAATGCTGGCCGAGGCATTGTCGGGATGCCCCTCGAACTCCGAGGCCAGCTGCACCATCACCTCATCGCCGTAGGCCAGTTCCGGATCGAATTTCCCGGCCAGGCCGCGGCCGGCGGCCAGACCGCCGACCACCGCCGAGGCCGACGATCCCAGTCCCCGCGAATGCGGAATGACGTTGCGGCACACCACGTCCAGGCCGTCCGCCCAGACGCCCGCGGCCTGCAGGCCGCGCTCGATGGCGCGCACCACCAGATGCGAAGGGCCCCAGGGCACATCGTCGGCGCCCTCGCCCTCCACCTTGATGGTGAGCCCGGAGTCCGTGGTGGACACCACGATCTCGTCGTACAGCCCCAAAGCGATTCCGAGGGAATCGAATCCCGGACCCAGATTGGCGCTGGAGGCCGGGACCCGCACCGTGACGGTGAGACCGGCGGGCAGGGTCCGGGTCATCAGCTGCTGACTGTCGCGCGAATTCAAGGTCAGGCCAGCTCGAGTTCGCGGGCCACGGCCACCGGGTCGACGGCAATGGGCTTGACCTCGGGCATGCCCAGCAGCGCGGTGTCCGGGTCCTTCAGACCGTTGCCGGTCACGGTGCACACCACGGTCAGGCCGCGATCCAGCCAGCCCTCGGAGTGCGCGGCCAGCAGACCGGCGACCGAAGCCGCCGACGCGGGCTCCACGAATACGCCTTCCTTCGACGCGACCAGGCGATACGCCGCGAGGATCTCCTCGTCGGTGGCCGCCCGGAAGGCGCCGCCCGACTCTTCCTTGGCGTTCATCGCACCGTTCCAGGACGCGGGCGCGCCGATCCGGATGGCGGTGGCAATGGTCTCGGGATCCTTGACCGGGGCGCCGTTGACCAGCGGCGCGGCGCCGGCGGCCTGCACGCCCAGCATGCGCGGACGCGAGGTGGTGATGCCGTCGGCGTGGTACTCGCTGTAGCCCTTCCAGTACGCGGTGATGTTCCCCGCATTGCCGACGGGCAGGCAGTGCACGTCCGGGGCCTTGCCGAGCGCGTCCACGATTTCGAAGGCCGCGGTCTTCTGGCCCTCGATGCGGGCCGGGTTGACCGAGTTCACCAGGCCGACCTCGGGGAAGTCGGCGGTGACCTTGCGGGCCAGCTCGAGACAGTCGTCGAAGTTGCCCTCGACCTGGATGATCTCCGCGCCCAGCATGACCGCCTGGGCCAGCTTGCCCATGGCGATCTTGCCCTGCGGAATGAGCACCGCGCAGCGCAGCCCGGCGCGGGTGGCGTAGGCGGCGGCCGAGGCCGAGGTATTGCCGGTGGAGGCGCAGAGCACGGCCTTCTTGCCGGAATACTTGGCGTCGGTCATGGCCATGGTCATGCCGCGGTCCTTGAACGAACCGGTGGGGTTCGCGCCCTCGACCTTGAGGTAGACCTCGCAGCCGGTGAGCTCGGACAGGTGGTGCGCGGGCACCAGCGGGGTGCCGCCCTCGAACAGCGTGACCGGTTCCCAGTCGGCCGGGACCGGGAGGCGATCCCGGTACGCGGTGATCAGACCGGGCCACGGGGTATGCACGGCCACCCGTGCAGTGGTGCTCATTCCTCGGTGCCTTCCAATCTCAGAACACTGGTCACGGACGTGACGGAGTCCAGCTCGGCCAACGCGGCCACGGTATCGGCCAGGGCCGATTCCTGCGCGTGGTGGGTCACCACGACCAGGCGCGCGCCTTCGTCGGCGCCTTCCTGGCGGACCGTCGAGATGCTGACACCGTGCTTGGCGAATTCGCCGGCCACCGCTTCCAGCACACCGGTGCGGTCGGCGACCTGCATGTTCACGTGGTAGCGGGTCGGGGTGTCGCCGATCGACGCGATCGGCAGCTCAGCATAAACCGATTCGCCCGGGGCGCGACCACCGTAGAACTTGTTGCGCGCCGCCATGACCAGATCGCCCATGATGGCCGACGCGGTCGGCGCGCCGCCGGCGCCCTGGCCGTAGAACATCAGGCGGCCGGCGTTCTCGGCCTCCACGACCACGGCATTGAACGCGCCGGACACCGCCGCGAGGGGGTGCTTGCGCGGGATGAGCGCCGGGTAGACGCGCACCGAGATGGACTCCTTGCCGCCCTCGTCGGTAACGCGCTCGGCCATGGCCAGCAGCTTCACGGTGCAGCCCACGGCGGCGGCGGTCTCCAGATCCTCGGCGGTGATCTTGGAGATACCCTCGCGATAGACATCGCCGGAGGTGACGCGGGTGTGGAAGGCGACCGAGGCCAGGATGGCGGCCTTGGCGGCGGCGTCGAAGCCCTCGACATCGGCGGTCGGATCGGCCTCGGCGTAGCCCAGGCGGGTGGCCTCGGCCAGCACGTCGCCGTAGTCGGCGCCGGTCTCGGCCATGGCGGAGAGGATGAAGTTGGTGGTGCCGTTGACAATGCCGACCACGCGGTTGACCCGGTCGCCGGACAGCGACTGGATGAGCGGGCGCAGCACCGGGATGGCACCGGCCACGGCGGCCTCGAAGTACAGGTCGGCGCGGTTGGATTCGGCCGCGGCGGCCAGTTCGCCGGTGTGATCGGCCAGCAGCGCCTTGTTCGCGCTGACCACGGACTTGCCCGCGGAGAGCGCGGACTTGATCAGGGCGCGGGCCGGGTCGATGCCGCCCATGACCTCCACGACGATATCGACGTCGTCGCGGGCGATGAGGGCTTCGGCATCGGTGGTGAGCAGTTCGGCCGGCAGGCCGCGGTCCTTGTTCAGGTCGCGGACGGCGACGCCGCGCAGCACGACGGGCGCGCCGACGCGATTGCACAGGTCCTCGGCGTGCTCGCGAATGATGCGGACCACCTCGGTGCCGACCGTGCCCATGCCGAGGACGGCGATACCGATCGGATGATCCGATCCCCACACACCGTTCTTGACTACCTCGGTCATGCATTCACCTCCAAGCTGAGTAGGTCCTCCACCGTTTCGCGGCGAAGAATCAAGCGCGCCTTGCCGTCTCGTACCGCGACCACGGCGGGCCGGGTGAGCATGTTGTAGCGGCTCGACATCGAGTAGCAGTACGCGCCGGTCGCGGCCACCGCCACCAGGTCGCCCGGGCCGACATCGGCCGGGAGCCAGGTATCGCGGATGACGATATCCCCACTCTCGCAATGCTTTCCGACGACCCGAGCCACGACCGGATTGGCGTCGCTGGTCCGGGACACCAGGCGGCAGTCGTACTCCGCCTGGTAGAGGGCGGGACGAATGTTGTCGCTCATCCCGCCGTCGATGCTCACGTACCGGCGGCGGTTGCCGCCGTCGAGCACCACGTCCTTGATAGTGCCGACCTCGTAGAGCGTTACGGTGCCCGGTCCGGCGATGGCGCGGCCGGGCTCGACGGCAATGGTCGGCATGGGCAGGCCCGCGCGCTCGGCCTCCTCGGCCACAATGCGGCGCAGATTGGCGGCGAAATCGCCGAGGGCCGGCGGATCGTCGTGCGGCAGGTACGAAATACCCAGGCCGCCACCGAGATCCAGCACATTGATCTGGGCTGCGCGCTCCATGCCGAACTTGTCGGCGGCCTCGCGCAGCAGGCTCAGCATGCGGCGGGTGGAGATCTCGAAGCCGTCGATCTCGAAGATCTGCGAGCCGATGTGCGAGTGCAGGCCGACCAGGCGCAGGTTGTCGGATTCGAAGACGCGGGCGATGGCCTGCATGGCATCGCCGCTGGCAATCGAGAAGCCGAACTTCTGATCCTCGTGCGCGGTCGAAATGTATTCGTGGGTATGGGCTTCCACACCGACGGTGACGCGGACCAGGACGTCCTGGATCTTGCCGGCTCGCTTGGCGACGGCCTCCAGGCGCTCGATCTCGATGAGCGAGTCGAGCACGATGTCGCCGACGCCGGCCGCGACCGCGGTCTCCAGCTCGGGCACCGATTTGTTGTTGCCGTGCAGGGCGATTCGCTCGGCCGGGAAACCGGCGTTGAGCGCCACCGCCAGCTCGCCGCCGGAGCAGACGTCCAGGTGCAGGCCCTCGTCGCGGATCCAGCGGGCGATCTCGCCGCACAGGAAGGCCTTGGAGGCGTAGTGGACTCGCGCGCCCGCACCGAAGGCGGTGACCATATCGCGGCAGCGGGAACGGAAGTCGTCCTCGTCCACCACGAACAGCGGGGTGCCGAATTCGGCGGCCAGCTCGTGCACCGGCACACCGGCCAGGCGCACCACGCCGTCGGCGTCGCGGGAGGCATTGCGCGGCCACACATTGGCGGGCAGCTCGATCATCTGCTTCGGATCGCTCGGGCGCTCCGGCAGATTCGGGGCGTGCGGGATGTCCGCGTGGCGGGGTCCGGCGGGGTGGGCACTCATTTACATACGCTCCGGAGCAGAAACGCCTAGCAGGCCGAGGCCGTTGGCGAGAACCTGACGGGTGGCTTTGACCAGCTCGAGGCGAGCGGCATTGAGGGCGCTGACGGGCTCGTCGCCCAGCGGGAGCACCCGCATGTCCTTATCGGACTGGAAGGGGTGATAGACGCCGGCCAGTTCCTCGAGGTAGCGGACGATCCGGTGCGGCTCCCGCATTTCGGCGGCGGTGGCCACCACGCGCGGGTATTCGCCCAGGGTACGGATCAGCTCGCCTTCCCGATCGGAGCTGGAGAGGCTGAAATCCGGTGTGACCGAATCGAATCCGAAAGACTCGGCGTTCTTGAGAATGGCAGTGGTGCGCGCGTGCGCGTACTGCACGTAGTAGAGCGGATTCTCGGTGTCCTGCTTGGTCCACAGGCCCAGATCGATATCGATGCTGGTGTTGACCGAGCTGCGCACCAGCGAGTACCGCGAGGCGTCCACGCCAATGGCCTCGACCAGGTCGTCGAGGGTGACCACGGTACCCGCGCGCTTGGACATCCGCACCGCCGCACCGTCTTTCACCAGGTTCACCATCTGGCCGATGAGCACCTCGACGGTGTCCGGGTTGTCGCCGGTCGCGGCGGCCGCGGCCTTCAGGCGGCCGATGTAGCCGTGGTGATCCGCGCCGAGCATGTAGATGCACAGGTCGAATCCGCGCGCCCGCTTGTTCTCGAAGTAGGCGATGTCACCGGCGACGTAGGCGGACTTGCCGTCGCTCTTGATGACGACCCGGTCCTTGTCATCGCCGTACTCGGTGCTGGCGATCCACCAGGCGCCGTCCTTCTCGTAGAGGTTGCCGGTCGCCTTGAGCTCCTCGACGGCCTTGTCGACCGAGCCGGATTCGAACAGCGAGCTCTCGTTGAAGTACACGTCGAAGTCGACGCCGAACTCGTGCAGGGTCTGCTTGATCTGCGCGAACATCAGCTCGACGCCCTCGCGCCGGAACAGCTCGTGCCGTTCGTCCGCGGGCAGGCTCACCGCATCCGGGTGCGCCCGCACGATGGTGTCGGCGATCTCGTTGATGTACGCGCCCGCGTAGCCGTCCTCGGGGGTCGGCTGTCCGGTGGCGGCGGCGACCAGCGAGTTCGCGAAACGGTCGATCTGCGCGCCGTGGTCGTTGAAGTAGTACTCGCGGGTGACGTCCGCGCCCTGCGCGCTCAGGATCCGGCCGAGCGCGTCACCGACCGCGGCCCAGCGGGTGCCGCCCAGGTGAATGGGTCCAGTGGGGTTGGCGGACACGAATTCCAGATTGATCTTCGTGCCGTTCAGGGCCGCGCCGGTGCCGTAGTCCGCACCCGCGGCGAGGATCTTCTCGATGATGGCGCCCTGGGCGGCCTTGGCCAGCCGGATGTTCAGGAAGCCGGGACCGGCGACCTCGGCGACCTCGATGTCCTCGGTCGCCGACAGCGCCTCGGCCAGCAGGTTCGCGAAATCGCGCGGGTTCATTCCCGCCTTCTTCCCTACCTGCATCGCCAAATTCGTGGCATAGTCGCCATGCTCGGGGTTGCGGGGACGCTCCACCTTGACCTCGTCGGGCAGGACCGCAGGGTCGGATCCGCGTTCGACAAGTACCTTCGCCGCGGTCGCGCGAAGGAGATCTGCAAGGTCAGCTGGAGTCACGAGTCACTATCCTATGGTCTGAGCAGGTGAACGCCGCGCGCGGGCACCTACCGGGCAGGCGCCCAGCAAACTGTGCGCCGCACCGATCGATTGTCCGATACGTCGAAGAGAGCACAACAAGCTATGCCGAGCAGGACCAGTGCCAAGTCGGCCAAGGCCATCAAGGCCGCGGGCAAGTCCGCCCCCTCCACTCGCAAGGGTAGTGGTGGCAAGCTGCCCACGAAACGCAATATTCCCTGGCTGACCATCGGCGCGGTCGTGGTCATCGTCGGGCTCATCGGCGGCATCGCCTGGTATCTCGTGCCGAAGTACCACGAGAAGCAGGAGCTCAAGAATCCGTCGGCGTATATCGACGGCATCGTGAAGAAGGACTACGAGGCAGGTCTGCACGTGGCGTCCACGCAGCGGGTGGCCTACGACCAGGCCCCGGCCTTCGGCGGTCCGCACGACTCCTCGTGGGCGGCGTGCACGGGCATCGTGTACGACAAGGCGATTCGCAGCGAGAACGCGGTGCATTCGCTGGAGCACGGTGCGGTGTGGATCACCTACAACCCGGACAAGGTGGATGCCGCGAGCATCGACACCCTGAAGAAGAAGGTCGACGGTCAGCCCTACACGCTGATGTCGCCGTACCCGGGCCTGGACAAGCCGATCTCGCTGCAGGCGTGGGGCCATCAGCTGAAGCTGGACTCGGCCACCGATTCGCGGGTGGATCAGTTCATCAAGGATCTGCGGCTGAACAGCAACACCTATCCGGAAGTCGGTGCCAGCTGCGCGAATCCGACCTTCGACACCGCCAACCCGCCGGCGTTCGATCCGAGCGCGCCGGGTCCGGACGCGGTGCCCATGAACGGCAAGGGCGCCTCGCAGGATCAGTCCGAGCTGGGCGGCGGCCTCTCGCCGGGCACCATTCCCGGCCTGGGCGGTCTCGGCGGCCTGACCGAGATCCCCGGCGGCGTCCCGCAGATCCCGGTGCCGAGCGAAGGCGCCGAGCAGCCGGCCCAGCAGCCGGCTCCGGGACAGTGATGCCACCCTTGGTCTCCGACGTGCAGGACTTCAGCAGCGAGCCCGAGCCCACCGCCGAGCCGGATCAGCAGCCGCGCCGCAGTCAGCGGCCCGCGCTGCTGGTGCTCGGCGTGATCGGCGTCGTCCTGCTCGCCTTCCTCGCCGGCGTGCTGGTCGGCAATCCGCTCGAGGAGGGCACGGCCGCGCCGGGCCCGGTGGATATCGGCTTCGCCCAAGACATGTCGGTGCATCACACCCAGGCCGTCGAAATGTCGGCCATCGCGCTGGCGGGCACCAGCGATCCGGCCGTGCAGCGTCTGGCCTACGACATCCTCACCACCCAGCAGAATCAGGCCGGCCGCATGCAGGGCTGGCTGCAACTGTGGAACGAGCCCATGCTCGGCGCCAATGGCTACATGGGCTGGATGACCGATTCGTCCTCCCATCACGGCGGCGCCTCGGAACACTCCGGCCCCGTCGCCACCATGCCAGGCATGGCCACCGACCAGGAACTCACCGCCCTGCGCCAGGCCACCGGCGCCGCCCAGGACGTCCTGTTCCTGCAGCTCATGCTGCGCCACCACCAGGGCGGCATGCCGATGATCGAATACGCCGCCCAGCGCGCCGACACCGACGCCATCCGCACCCTGGCCGCCAGCATGGCCCAAACCCAGTCCGGTGAGTCCCAGCTCATGACCCGCATGCTCGCCGAACGCGGCAGCACGCCCCTCCCGCAGAACTGACCCGGTGCACCGGGTGCCCCAAAACACCCGGTCCACCCCAATTTTTGGCGCAACGCACCCAATGCGATACGCTTTCCCAGCCCACTCGGAAAGTCGAGAAGTCCGAGGGGGTCCACCCCCGCCCTCGTAGCTCAGGGGATAGAGCGTCTGCCTCCGGAGCAGAAGGCCGCAGGTTCGAATCCTGCCGAGGGCACCGAAAAGCAAGGCCCTGACCAGCGCACCAGCCGGTCAGGGCCTTTCTCGTGGTCGGGCACTGTAGCCAAACCTGCACCCAGAGGGCACAGTACGAGGCCCGGATCGCGAAAGACCTTCGGGGCGTTAGTTGTCAGCGGGGCGGGGGGATCGGATGCGGTGCAGGAGGAGGATTCCGGCGGCGCAGGCGGCGGTGATCAGCAGGGCGGTCCAGCCGGGGGCGGCGGAGATGGCGGCGGCCGGATCCCGGTACCAGCGCGGGGAATACGCGACTCGGCCGAAGCTGTTGCCGCGCAGGGCGACCACCACGCACGGGACCACGAGCACCGCGAGAGCCAGGACCGTACCGGTGGCGTTCTTCGGGAGCGCGGCGCCGAAGCCGTAGCCGAGCAGCAGCGACAGACCGGTGATGCCGATGACCGGCACGGCCGTGCCGACTGGTGCCTGATTCGCGGTGCACGCGGCGAAAAGGGAGAGCGCGGCGGCACCGGTCAGGGCGACGGGAATCGAGGGCCGGCGGCGGCCGAAGTAGAGGCCGGCGGCCACGCCCGCGAGTGGGAGCGGTGCGGTCCAGTCCGGGCGCGGGACGGCGATGATCGCGCTGCCGGCATTCGCTATGGCGACCGACAGCAGGACCAGTACGCCGTCGCGGCCCGGGAGCAGCAGCACCGCGATGAGCGCGCCGACGAGCGTGACGGTCACCGCCGCAGCGAGATTCACGACATTGTCGGCATGCCGGACGAACCATTGGGTGGCGACCGCGGTCGAGATCACCAGCATGAGGGCGGCCACGATCGGGCCGATGGGCAGATCGGCGCCGGCGTCGTCGGGCGCGGGCTCCTGCCGTTGCAGGGCGATCCCGGCGGCCAGCGCCGCCACCGCCAGCACCAGCAGCCCCAGCGGCGGCGTTCCGCTGGAGGGCCATTCGATGAGCGAGGACACGCCCTCGTCCGGCGGAAGCGCGGTGAGATCACCGATCAGGATGCTCGACAGCATGCCGAAGAGGAAGGCCGTGTACGCGGCCGGGCGCGCCGACACCGCCACCGCGAGCGCACCGAGCAGAATGCCGCTGCAGATCGAGTCGACGTAATTGACCGTGGACAAGGTCCCGGTGGTCACCACATCGCGATCCCATAGGTGATCGCCGAGCAGGACGGCCGCACTGCCGAAGGCGGCGATCCACGCGGCCCGCCTGCCCAGCACGACGGCCAGCGCCGCGGTCACCATGGCGAGCACCGCACCGGCCGCGGCGGCCCGCGGCATATTCAGAATCAGCAGATCCAGCTGAACCGGCGGCCCGGCGGTGGTCCATTCGAAGTCGAGCGGCGCCATGAGCAAAAGCCCGGCGACCACCGCTCCCAGGAATCCCGCCGCCGACTCGATCGCCCCCGCGTACCGCCCGAATCCCGATGACCAGGCAGCATGCACCGGAAGCGGCGGCGCGAACTTTGCGTCCACTGGTCACCCTTCCAGCTCGGTGATGCGACGCCCGGCGCGCTTCAGAACAAATAGCAAACGCCTTCCAACGTACCGGCCGTACAGTCACGTAGCCGGTGACGTGATGTCGCTCACAGTCAACCTTCGGCAAGGCCGGAGATAGCGGAATGCCGTGTCACGCGAGGGCGTGACACGGCATTCGCGGTGCGTTCAGGTTGTCACCACTGTCCGGGCTGGTAGTCCCCGCCGGTCATGCCGGAGATGACGTTGAGGCGGTTCCAGGCGTTGATGGTGGCGATCAGGGAGATCATGGCGCCGATCTGGTTGTCGTCGTAGTGCTTGCGGACCTGCGCCCAGGTGTCCTCGCTGATGGCGCCGTTCTTGTCGGCCATGCGGGTGGCCTCGTCGGTGAGGGCGAGGGCGGCGCGCTCGGCGTCGGTGAAGACGGTGGATTCCTGCCAGGCCGCGATCATGGCCAGGCGCACCGGGGTCTCCCCGGCGTGCACGGCGTCCTTGGTGTGCATGTCCAGGCACATGCCGCAGCTGTTGATCTGGGAGGCGCGGATCTTGATCAGTTCCTGGGTGGTCTTCGACAGGGTGGAGTCGTCGATGACGCGGGTGGCGGTGACGAAGCGCTTGACGAACTTCGAAGCGACTTCGTTCTCGTACAGGGCGAAACGGGTCATGGCACTGCTCTTTCTCTGTGGCTGTGTATTTCGTTGGGTTCGTGAAGGTGACGACGCAGCCCGCCAGGGTGTGACATCTCCAGGTCGGGCACGTTTCCGCGCGATGTGGCCCTACCGGGGATGGGCACCGGACAGTGGTGGCACCAATCCGGGCCGCCGGTATTGCGTTGCCGCCGGCCATGACAATGGACCGGTATGTTCTGGGCATGTCGGACATCGAGGCGGTGCGAGCAGCGGTCCCGATGCGCGCGGAGTCTCCAGCGCGACGGTCTCGGCGGCTCGCCGCCACGGTGGCCGCGGCGGTCGCCGGCGCCGGGATCGCGGGCGCGCCCGCGAATGCCGCACCGGCCGGCGCGGATCCGCTCTCCTTCTACTCGGCGCCGGTGGATCAGATGGCCGGGGAACACGGTTCGGTGATCCAGTTCCGGCCGCTGACCGACGAGCCCGCGCTGGCGGGGGCGCGAAACTATCTGGCGCTGTACCGATCCGTGGATATGCAGGGGCGGACGGTCGCAGTATCCGGAACCATCGCGGTGCCGGAGGGCACGCCGCCGCCGGGCGGATGGCCGCTCATCTCGTGGGCGCACGGGACCACCGGGGTGGCCGATATCTGCGCGCCGTCGCGCGACACCTCGGCGGCTTTCCCGGCGCACGACTACACCGCGCAGGTGCGGCGCGTGCAGGAGCGGTGGATCGCGTCCGGGTACGCGGTGGCGCAGACGGACTATCAGGGCTTGGGGACGCCCGGGCCGCACGGCTATCTCATCGGCACGGCCGAACAGCGGGCGGTGACCGATATGGCCCGGGCCGCACGGGAAATCGAGCCGGAGATCGGCACGCGCTGGGTGGCCGTCGGGCATTCACAGGGCGGGCAGGCGGCGCTGTTCACCGCGGCGCAGGCGCAGCAGTGGGCGCCGGAGCTCCAGCTGCTGGGTGCGGTGGCGCTCGCCCCGGCGTCGCATCAGGGGCTGGGTTTGCAGGCGGTGCAGGCGGCGGCGACGGTCGGCGTGTCGTCCGCGCTCGGTCCCGTCGCGGGGAGTTCGATGGCCTTCCTGCCGTTGATCATTCGCGGCGCCCAGACCGTCGCGGAGATCGATCCGGCCCGATTTCTCACGGCGCGAACCGATTCCATGGTCGAGCTCGCCGATACCGGATGCATCGGAAAGCTGCGGCGGCCCGAGGAATGGGGCGGGGTGGCCGCCGATGAGATCTTCGCCCGCAATGGCGATATCGGGCCGCTGGCGCGGGTACTGCACGAAAACGATCCCAGCGCATTGGCTTTCACTTCACCCGTGCTGGTGATGCAGGGTCGCGCCGATGCCGTCGTACCGGCCCTGGCGACCGATGCCATGGTGGCGCAACAGCGGCTGTCCGGTCGCCCGGTGCAGTACCGCAACTATCCGGGCGTGGATCACCGCGCTGTTCTGGAAGCGTCCTACGCCGACGCAATGGCCTGGGTGAATACCCGATTCGGCCGGTGAGTCAGGGCTTCCACTGCGGATCGCGCCCGAACCAGGCGGCCAGCCGATCGTAGGCGGGCGCATCGCCGGGCACCGGTACCTCGAGTCCGAAAGCCTTTCCCTCGCCCCGGAATTCCGGCCGCAGCATCTTCTTCGACCAGGCCAGGCCGTACTCCGCCGGCTCCGGGTCCAGTTCCTGCCGCTGATCCGTGGCTCGCGCGAGATCCCATGCATGCATGGCGAATTCGGTGATCTGCTGATCGGCGCGAGCGCGCAGCGGCCCCTCCCCGCCACCGGGCGTGGGCACCCGGCTGTCGAGATCGGCGAGGCGCCAGGCCTCGATCAGCGGGGCGGAGCGGGTATTGAACTGATCGCCCCAGCCGACATCGCCGAACTCCTCGCCGGAGGACTGCCAATCCGGCGCGCCGCCCTGCGCGGAGATCACGAAATTGGGCAGGATCTGGCCCAGCAGATGCTCGACCAGCCGGCGTACCGGCCAGTCCGCACACGGGGTCGGCAGCTCCGCCTGCTCGGGGCGGATCGCCGCGATGACATCGGTCATCTGCGAGATCGCCCGTTCCATCAGGTCGATCGCCGGGTCGGGAGTTCCCTTGTCCGCCATATCGCCAGGCTATCCCCGGCGCGGAGCCCGGTCTTGTGAATACGCGACTAGGCGCAGCGGAAACGGAAGGTCGCGATCGGGGTGATTCCGGGCAGGGCGGTGACCTGCTGGATCGCATCGCCGTCGAGGCCGCAGCCGGTCGGCGTGCCGACCTGGACGCGGTAGCAGCCGGGTCCGACGGCCGCCGTGGCGAATCCGTCGGCCCCGGTGACGACGCTCGCGGCCGGACCTCCGGCGCACGGCGTCACCTCGGCCGTCACGCCCGCGATGGCGAACTGCTCTGGCCCCCAGACCGTTTGCACCCGCACGCCGGGATCCCCGGCCGGCGGCTGCGCGGCGGCGAGTGGGGCGCATGCCAGCGCGGCGGCGGCAACGGACGATACGAACAGTGTGCGACGCACCGGGTCTCCTTCGGGTCGAGCCGGGGCGAATCCACCCCCGCGCCAATATATCCGCGTGCCGTAGTCTGCGGACGTCGGTGGCGGCCCGAAGACAAGGAACTCGATGACCTTTCGCACTCGACTGGCGGCAAGTCTGATCCTGCTGGCAGTGCCCCTGACAGGGTGTGGAACTGCGACAGCGGGCAAGGAAGCGCCCGGCGACGATCAGCGCATCGAGGCGGCCGTGCGCGAGTTCTACGGGCTGCTCTCGGAACAGGGACCGGGTGTCGCGGTGACCAAGGCGTGCGCCACGGACCGCGCGGAATGGGACGCGCTGCCCGATACTCAGAAGAGCGCGGCGGAGATGGGCAAGCTCTCCATTCGCATTGTCGCCGTGGAGGACATCGTGATCACCGGCGATCGCGCCACCGCGACCATGACCGGCGGACTGGCGCTGCCCGGCGCCGAGGACAAGAACACCACCGCCACCGAACATCTCCGCAAGGAAGAGGGCGCATGGAAGGTCTGCTCGGCGGACGGGAAGTAGTCCGCCACCGGAACCGCCGCACCCGTCCGGATCTCCCCATTGCCGTCGAATTCCTGGAAGTGGCCGCCACCAAGGAATATCCGGGCGGGTACACCCTGCTGCGGCTCTACGAGGGCGGCTATACGGCGAACTTCTACAAGACCCGCACCGCCGCAGCCCGCCTGTGGAGCACCCGAACGCGCAGCGAGTATTTCGGCCTGTTCCCCGAATACACGCTGGGCACCACCGCCGACCGCAATCACGTGGTCCGGCGCGATCTCAGTGGCCTGCAACCGGCCTGAACAAGAATGTGGCCCCCATGGAATCCACAGGGGCCACAATTCATCTCAGAGCGAGCGGCGGGAATTGAACCCGCGTGAACGGCTTTGCAGACCGTTTCCTGAACCACTCGGACACACTCGCATCGTCAGTAATAGTGCCGTGCGGCGGCCGGCGTCGCGAGGGTTCGAATCACCGTGATTTCTATGTGGCTGCCGGAACGGTCGCGCGCCGCATGCGATGATCGGTGCATGTCCCGGCCACGTCCCCTGCCACTCGATCCGATCGAGGAGGCGCATCGTCAGTGGACCGAGCACGGGTGGGGCGAGGTGGCCGACGGAATGGCCGCGGTGACCTCGCTGGTGCGGGCGCAGCAGATCGTGATGGCGCGGGTGGACGAGGCGCTGAAGCCCTCGGGGCTGACCTTCTCCCGCTACGAGCTACTCATGTTGCTGAGTTTCAGCAAAACCGGAGCCCTGCCGATGGCGGTGGCCAGCGCCCGGTTGCAGGTGCATCCGACCAGCGTCACAAATACCGTCGACCGGCTCGAGGCTGCGAATCTTGTGAAGCGGGTCCCCCATCCCAGTGACCGGCGCGCCACCTTGATCGAAATAACCGATGCCGGAAGGGATTTGGTAGCCAAGGCCACCACTCAGCTGAACCGGCAGGTTTTCGCCAACGCCGGGCTGCCGCCGCAACGTTTGCAATTGTTGCTGGAATTGCTGGCGGAATTCCGGCAAACGGCCGGTGACTTCGACAGTGGCGGCGCGCCCACCAGATGGGCCGGGCAGTAACCGTCCAGCATCCGAGCAGCCAATTTCCTGCGTCATAGTCTTGGCTTCGGCTCGCAAAAGGTTCACCATTGAGGCCATGGTGCTGGTCCTCGGGGTGTCAGCTGGCGCGGCGGGTGCGCGCGCCATGCTCACCCATTCCGACCAGCCGCATCTGCCGCCCATCGACCGCTGCACGGTGCCGCGCCGGGTGGGCGGCGGTATCGACGAAGCGGTCTTCGAGGCCATCCGATTAATGCGGCAATCCGCGGCCCGGCGCGACGAGTTCATTACCGGTATCGCTGTGACCTGCAGATGTTCCTCCCAGGCCGATGCCATTCGCGTGACCGCCGGCCGCAATCGCCTCACCCTCATCGACGAGCCGGTCGCCCAGCTCAGATATCTCCGCTTCACCGGCCGCCTACCGGCGGAGGGCTCGATTCTGCTCTACGACCTGGGCTCCTCCGGTCTGACCCTGACCCAGATCGACTGCCGGACCGACGCCATTCTGGCCACCAAGCGCAGCACCGTCCTCAGCGGCGACGGCCACGACGCCCTGCTGCGCTGGCTGCTGGTCCGCAATGGCGTCACCGTGGACCTGGCCACCAGCCGCCGCCACAAGGAGGCCCTGGCCACCGACAGAGTCCTCACCGTCTGCGACCCCATCTCCGGCCGCCGCGCCGTCATCACCCGCAGCGACTTCGCCGACCTGGTCTCGGCCGGCATCCACCACTCCGCCTCCTTCGTCCGCCAGATGGTCGCCGAAACCGGCGTCCACCCCGACGCCATGGCCCTGCTCGGCGGCTGCACCCGCAATAAATCCATCCGGGACGAACTGGACCAGCAACTGGATCTCCCCCTCATCTACGACCCGGAACCCGACTTCGTCTCCACCCGCGGCTCCGTCCTCCTCGCCGCCGAACGCCCCTCCGCCCGCCGAGTCCGCAGCGTCCGCTTCACCCCGCCCCCCACCATCCACACCCAACTCGAGCCGGTCTCCCGCCGCAAACTCGTCGCCGCCATAGCCGTCACCGCCACCCTGGGCGGCACCATCGCCGGCGCCCTGACCCTCGACCGCGGCGGCGACCAAGCCGAAAAGCCCCACACCGTCGAGGTTGTGGGCCCGCCGAAACCCGGCTGACCCCACCTCCCCACCGCCGCTACCATGGCTGCTGTCCCTGGTCCGCGCGTCGGGAGGTCCGATCATTCCAGATATTCTGATCTTGGTCCTGGTACTCGGCGGCGCAGTCGCAGCCTTTGTCGTGATCCCGCGTGCCCTCCGCATGGGCTCGATCGAAATCGACGTCGAGCCTGCCGACCGGCCCGACCCCCCGGACGACCCGGCCCCACCGAATCAGCACTGACCGTTGCCCCGGCCTGTCGTCAGCCGGCGAAGGGTTCGATGAAGAAGCGGCCCCAGGCTACGAAGGCTGCGAGGGCCAGGTAGACGGCGTTGACGGCGACGAGTTTCGGTTGGCCGAGGCGGCCGTGGGTGATCATCGCGCCGATCATGAGCAGGATCCAGCAGGTGGCGGTGATCGGGACCAGGGTCGGGACGATGTCGAGGACGGCGGGGAGGATCAGGCCGAGGGCGGCCAGCAGTTCCAGGATGCCGAGCGATTTGATGACGGCGGGGGTGAAGCGTTCGGTCCATTCGCCACCGTGCTGGGCGGCCAGCTTCGCCTTGGGCAGAAAGGTTTTGGTGATGCCGCCGCCCAGGGCTACTACGGCCAGCAGTCCGGCGGCGATCCACAGTGCGAGGTTCATGGCCTGTCTCCTTCGGTGCAAGGGTTCGACCTTGTGACACCGGCCGGGCGATCGGCGTGACGGTATATGAGGCAGGTCACTTCTCGGGCTCGGTGGCGCGGCTCACACGGATGCGCTGTCACGGGGATGCGGGCGGCGGCATCTTGTGGTCGTTCGGGCACAGCACGAGTGAGGACGAAATCATGGATGTCGCAGCGCAGTTCGCGAATCGGAAGATCGCGCTGGTCACGGGGGCCAACAAGGGGATCGGGCGGGGAGCCGCGGAGCAGTTGGCCGCACTCGGGATGACGGTGCTGATCGGGGCGCGGGATACCGGGCGGGGCGCGGAGGCCGCGGCGGCGGTACGGGCAGCCGGGGGGGATGCGCAGGCGGTCGAGTTGGACGTCACCCGGGCGAGCACCGTCCAGCAGGCCGCGGAATGGATCGGGCAGCGATTCGGGCGGCTCGATGTGCTGATCAACAATGCCGGTATCACCGGGTCGGGCCGGGTGTCGCCGGAGGAGGCCTTCGATCAGGTGCCCAGCACAGTGGCTCTGGCCATGGTGCGAGAAGTCTTCGAGACCAACGTGTTCGGGGTGATCGCGGTGACCGGTGCGGACGTCCCGCCGACTACTGCGGTCGGCGGGACGTCGGGCGGGCGGTGCGGAACTACTTGTCGGTGAAGTTCGCCGGGCGCTTCTCGACGAAGGCGGTCATGCCTTCCTTCTGATCGTCGGTGGCGAACAGCGAGTGGAAGACGCGGCGTTCGAAGCGCAGGCCCTCGGTGAGGGTGGTCTCGAAGGAGCGGTCGACGGCTTCCTTGGCGATCATGACCGACGGCAGCGACATGGAGGCGATGGTCTCGGCCACCTCGAGGGCGGTCGCGACCAGCTGGTCCGCGGGGACGATACGGGAAACCAGGCCGGCGCGTTCGGCTTCCTCGGCGTCCATAGTGCGGCCGGTGAGGATCAGATCCATGGCCTTGGCCTTGCCGACGGCGCGGGTGAGGCGCTGCGAGCCGCCCATGCCGGGGATGACGCCGAGCTTGATCTCGGGCTGGCCGAACTTGGCGGTGTCGGCGGCAATGAGGATGTCGCACATCATGGCCAGTTCGCAGCCACCGCCCAGGGCGTAGCCCGCCACCGCGGCGATGATGGGCTTGCGGAAGGCGACCAGTCGGTCCCACCCGGCGAAGTGGTCGGTGAGGAACATGTCCATATAGGACTTGGACTGCATCTCCTTGATATCGGCGCCGGCCGCGAAGGCGCGCTCGGAGCCGGTCAGCACGACCGCGCTGATCTCGTTGTCGGCCTCGAGCTCGTCGAGGGCGGCCGAGATATCGGCCAGGACCTGCGAGTTCAGGGCGTTCAGGGCCTTCGGCCGATTGAGCGTGACGAGGGCGACGCGCCCCTTGCGCTCCAGCAGAATGGTCTCGAAGTCTGGCCCGCCCGTCGCCCGGCCGCCACCCCCCACGGAATCGCTCCGCGATGCAGTCATCCTTGTTCCTCTCCCGATCGCTTGCGGATATCGGTGACGATAGCCGAGAAGTCCTTGCCCGCTTCGTCCTGGTTGAACCGGCTGTAAATGGCCGCGGCAAGCTGCCCGATCTGACCGTCGACCCCATTGGCCTGCAAGGCATTGGCCGCGAGGCCGAGGTCCTTGGTCATGAGCGCGGTGGCGAACCCGGGCTTGTAATCGTTGTTGGCCGGGCTGGTCGGCACCGGACCCGGGACCGGGCAGTACGAGGTGAGCGCCCAGGACTGCCCCGACGCGGTGGAGACCACATCGAAGAACTTGTCGTGGGTCAGCCCCAGCTTCTCACCCAGCACGATGGCCTCCGACAGGCCGATCATGGAGATTCCCAGCAGCATGTTGTTGCAGATCTTGGCGGCCTGCCCCACGCCCGCCCCGCCGCAGTGCACGACCTTGCCGCCCATGATCTCCAGCAGCGGAAGCGCATCGGCGAAATCGGCGTCCGCGCCGCCCACCATGAAGGTGAGGGTGCCCGCCGCGGCACCGGCGACACCGCCGGAGACGGGCGCGTCGAGGGCCCGATGTCCCGCTGCCGCAGCGAGTTCCGCAGCGGCCTGGGCGTCGGCGACATCGATGGTGGAGCAGTCGACGAACAGGGTGCCCGGCGTGGCGGCGGGCAGGATCTCGCCGTAGACGTCGAGCACGATGCGGCCGTTGGGCAGCATGGTGATGACGATGTCGGAAGCCGCGACGGCTTCGGCGGCGGTCTCGACGACGGTCGCGCCGTCCTGGCGCGCCTGATCCTGGGCCGCCGGAACGGGATCGAAGGCGAGGACGTCGTATCCGGCCTTCACCAAATTGGCGGCCATCGGACCGCCCATGTGGCCGAGACCGAGGAATCCGACCTTCTTGCTGACATTCTGAGTGCTCACAGCTCGTCCTTAGGTGCGGCCAAACCCAATTCGCGATCGCCGAGCTCGCCGAAGTAGGCGTCGACGTCGGCGGCGGTGACATCCGCCAGGGTGGCGGGCTGCCACTGCGGGTTGCGGTCCTTGTCGATGACCTGGGCGCGAATGCCTTCCACCAGGTCATGGGTATCGAGCGAGGCGGCCGAGACCCGGTATTCCTGGTTCAGCACCTCCTCCAGGCTCGCGGCGGCGCGGGCCCCGCGCAGCGAGCGCAGCGTGACCTTCAGCGCCACCGGCGATTTCGACAGCACATCGGCGGCGGCCTTGGCCGAGTCTGCCCGCCCGTCGGACCGCAGCCGGTGCACGATCTCCTCGACCGTGTCCGCGGCGTAGCAGTAGTCGATCCAGTCCCGCTGGGCCGCGAACTCCGAAACCGGCGC
Source organism: Nocardia sp. IFM 10818 (assembly GCF_054655275.1). Classification (NCBI taxonomy): domain Bacteria; kingdom Bacillati; phylum Actinomycetota; class Actinomycetes; order Mycobacteriales; family Nocardiaceae; genus Nocardia; species Nocardia sp. IFM 10818. Next base: position 1,508,012 of record NZ_BAAHJH010000001.1, on the reverse strand, counting down.
GGGCTGTGCGAATTTGGCGATGGCAGTGTCGGCGTCGGTGGAGTGCAGCGCCTCCAGCAGCGCCGGCAGATGCTCGGAGGGCACGAAGTGGTCGGCGAATCCGGCCGCAATGGCGTCACCGGCGCTCATGCGCGCGGTGGTCAGCGCGATATGGGTGCCGATCTCGCCGGGCGCGTGCGCCAGCAGATAGGTGCCGCCCACATCCGGGATGAAGCCGATGCCCGTCTCCGGCATGCCGACCTTGGAGCGCTCGGTCACGATGCGATGCGAGGCGTGCCCGGACAGCCCGACGCCGCCGCCCATCACAATGCCGTCCATGACCGCGACATAGGGCTTGGGGTAGCGGCCGATGAGCGCATTGAGAATGTATTCGTCGCGCCAGAACCGCCCGCTCGGCGAGTCCGCGGCGGCATACGCCGAATCCCCGTTGGCCACCGCGTTCTTCGCGTCGGTGTGGATGGCGACGATATCCCCGCCCGCGCACAGCCCGCGCTCCCCCGCACCGGTGAGCACCACGGTGCGCACCTCGTCGTCGTCCGCCCACGCCCGCAGCGCGTCCAGGATGACCAGCGCCATCGGATGATTCAGCGCATTGATGGCCTTGGGCCGGTTCAGCGTGATCAGGCCGAGCCCGTCGCGCTTGTCGATCAGAACCTCGGGCTCACTCATGCTGCTCCTACCACCGAGCGGGCGACAACCACCCGCATGATCTCGTTCGTGCCTTCCAAGATCTGATGCACCCGCAGGTCGCGGACGATCTTCTCGATCCCGTATTCGTGCAGGTAACCGTAGCCACCGTGCAATTGCAGGGCCTTGTTGGCCACCTCGAAACCGGCATCGGTGGCGAACCGCTTGGCCATGGCGCACAGCTCGACCTTGTCGGCCGCGTCCGCGTCCAGCGCCGCCGCGGCCCGCCAGAGCAGGGTGCGGGCGGCCTCCAGCGAGGTGCGCATATCGGCGAGTTCGAATTGCAGCGCGGTGTTGTCGAGCAACCGCGATCCGAAGGCCTTGCGCTGCCCCATATAGGCCACGGTCCGCTCCAGCGCGGCCTGTGCCCCGCCGAGCGAGCAGGCGGCGATATTGAGCCGCCCGCCGTTGAGCCCGTTCATGGCGATCCGGAATCCGTTGCCCTCCGCGCCGAGCATGTTCGCGGCCGGGATCCGGGCGTCCTCGAGAATGACCTGCCGGGTGGGCTGGGCATTCCAGCCCATCTTCTTCTCGTTCGCGCCGAACGAGAGACCCGGCGTGTCCGCGGGCACGATGAACGCCGAGATCCCGCGCGCACCATCGTCACCGGTGCGGGCCATGATCACGTACACATCGGTGCTGCCCGCACCGGAGATGAATTGCTTGACGCCGGTGAGCAAGTAGTCGTCGCCGTCGCGAACGGCCTTGGTGCTCAAGGCCGCCGCGTCCGAGCCGACGCCCGGTTCGGTGAGCGCGTAGCTGGCGAGCAGATCCATGGAGGTCAGACCCGGCAACCACCGATTGCGTTGCGCCGCATCGCCGTAGGTGTCGATCATCCACGCCGCCATATTGTGGATGGAGATATACGCGGCGACGGCCGGGCAGCCGGTGGAGAGCTGCTCGAAGATGCGCACGGCATCCAGCCGCCGCAGCTCCGAGCCGCCGACGTCCTCGCGAATGTAGATGCCGCCCAGGCCGAGCTCACCGGCCTTGCGCAGCACATCCACCGGAAAGTGCTTCTGCTCATCCCATTCCAGCGCATTGGGTGCGAGCAGTTCGTCCGCGAAGGAGCGGGCGGTCTCGGTGATCGCCTTCTCGTCCTCGTCGAGTACGAACATCGATCAGTCCATGGTCGGGATGACGAAGGCATTGCCGGCGGCGGAGCTCGCGGAGCCGCCCGAAAGCTGAGCCTTCATTCCCGCTGGCCAGCGCTGCGTCACCGTCTTGGTCTTGGTGTAGAAGCGGATGGAGTCCGGGCCGTGCTGGTTGAGATCGCCGAAGCCGGAACGCTTCCAGCCGCCGAAGGTGTGGTACGCGATCGGCACCGGGATCGGCACATTGATGCCGACCATGCCGACCTGCACGCGCGCGGCGAAGTCGCGGGCGGTATCGCCGTCGCGGGTGAAGATGGCGACGCCATTGCCGTATTCGTGCTCGTTCGGCAGGCGCAGCGCCTCCTCGTAGTCCTTGGCGCGCACCAGCGACAGCACCGGACCGAAGATCTCTTCCTTGTAGATCCGCATCTCCGGGGTGACCCGATCGAAAAGCGAAGCGCCCGCGAAGAATCCGTCCTCGCCGCCCGCCACGACCAGGCCGCGCCCGTCGATGACCAGTTCGGCGCCCTCATCGACACCGATCTGGACGTAGTTGTTCACCCGGTCCACGCCGTCGCGGCCGACCAGCGGGCCGAAGTCCGCGCCCGGATCGTCGGAGACGCCGACATTCAGCTTCTCGATGCGCTCGATCAGTTTGGCGCGCAGGCGATCCGCGGTCTCCTCGCCGACCGGCACCGCCACCGAGATGGCCATGCAGCGCTCACCGGCCGAGCCGTAGCCGGCGCCGATGAGCTGATCGGCCACATCATCGAGATCGGCGTCGGGCATCACGATGGCGTGGTTCTTGGCGCCGCCGAAGCACTGCGCCCGCTTGCCGTTCGCCGACGCGGTCTCGTAGATGTACTGCGCGATGGGCGTGGAGCCGACGAAGCCGACGGCCTTGATGCGCTCGTCGTGCAGCAGCGTGTCCACGGCCTCCTTGTCACCGTTGACCACGTTGAACACGCCCGCGGGCAGTCCGGCCTCGAGGAACAGCTCGGCCAGCCGCAGCGGCACCGAGGGATCGCGCTCGGACGGCTTGAGCACGAAGGCATTGCCGCAGGCCAGCGCCGGCCCGGCCTTCCACAGCGGGATCATGGCCGGGAAGTTGAACGGGGTGATGCCCGCGACCACGCCGAGCGGCTGCCGCATGGAGTACACGTCGATGCCGGTGCCGGCGCTCTCGGTGTACTCGCCCTTGAGCAGGTGCGGAATGCCGCACGCGAATTCGATGACCTCGAGCCCGCGCTGGATATCGCCCTTGGCGTCGGCAATGGTCTTGCCGTGCTCGGAGGACAGCAGCGCCGCGAGCGAGTCCATCTCGTCCTGCACCAGGGTCAGGAACTTCATGAGCACGCGCGCCCGCTTCTGCGGGTTGGTGGCCGCCCACTCCAGCTGTGCTTCGGCGGCATTGGCGATGACGGCCTCGGCCTCGGCCTTGGACGCCAGCGGCACCCGGGCCTGCACCTGACCGGTGCTGGGGTTGTAGACGTCGCCGAAGTTGCCGGACGTCCCGGGTACGTGCTGCCCGCCGATGAAGTGGGTGAGTTCGCGAACCATGCCAGTCCTGTCTGGGAGTGCCGTCGGCTCGCGCGCGCCGCGCGGCCGGTACTCGGTCACCATATAGTTGGACATCCAAGTAATTCTAGACGGTGGCACTGTGGCAGATCTCACCCTACGATTGATATGACGTCCTACTATCTGAACGTCAACGGAACCGGCCGTCCGCTTGGAGGATCCCGTGGCCGATCTGCATGTACCCACTCATCCGGTGCGGTTCGTGACCGCCGCGGCGCTGTTCGACGGCCATGACGCGGCCATCAACATCATGCGGCGCATCCTGCAGGGGCAGGGCGCCGAAGTCATACATCTCGGGCATAACCGGGCCGTGCGGGAGGTCGTGGACGCCGCGGTCACCGAGGACGTGCAGGGGGTGGCGGTCAGCTCGTATCAGGGCGGGCACATCGAGTACTTCGAGTACCTGGCGGCGGCGCTGCGGGAGGCCGGGGCGGGACACGTGAAGATCTTCGGCGGGGGCGGCGGGGTGATCGTCGCCGAGGAGATCGCGCGACTGGCCGAGTCCGGGGTGACCATCTTCTCGCCCGAGGACGGGCAGCGGCTGGGGTTGCCGGGGATGATCAACCGGCTGGTGGCCGAGTGCGATGTGGATCTGTCGGTGTCGCCCGCGGCGGTCGAGGCCGTGCTGAGCGGAGACCGAGCGGCCCTGGCGCGCACGCTGACCTGTCTGCAGCAAGGGGTGCTGCCGGAGCAGGATCTGGCCGCGCTGGCGGCGGCCGCCGGGGCGCGGCAGGTCCCGGTGCTCGGCATCACCGGTACGGGCGGGTCCGGAAAGTCCTCGCTCACGGATGAACTCGTGCGCCGGCTGCGCACCGATCAGCAGGACAAGCTGCGAGTGGCGGTGCTGGCGGTGGATCCCACCCGGCGGCGCGGGGGCGGGGCGCTGCTGGGCGACCGCATTCGCATGAACGCCCTCGACGGCGATCGGGTGTTCTTCCGGTCCCTGGCCACCCGGGGTGAGCGGGAGCTGCCGCACAATATCGATGCCATGGTGATCGCCTGCAAGGCAGCGGGATACGACCTGGTGATCCTGGAGACGCCGGGTATCGGGCAGGGCGATGCGGCGGTCGCCGAGCATGTGGACGTGGCGCTGTACGTGATGACGCCGGAATTCGGCGCGGCCTCCCAGCTCGAGAAGATCGACATGCTGGATTACGCGGATGTGGTGGCCATCAACAAGTTCGAGCGGCGCGGGGCCGAGGACGCGCTGCGGGACGTATCGCGCCAGCTCATCCGCAATCGCGAGGAGTTCCATGCCGCGCCGGAGGACATGCCGGTATTCGGCACCAGCGCCGCCACTTTCAACGACGACGGGGTGACGGCGCTCTATCAGCATCTGAGCGGATTGCTCGGCGAGCACGGGCTGCGGCTGGAAGAGGGCGTGCTGCCGCGGGTGACCACCCGGGCCTCGACACGGTTCGCGCAGATCATCCCGCCGGCGCGGGTGCGCTATCTGGCGGAGATCGCGGAAACGGTGCGGGACTATCACTCCGAGACCGCCGAGCAAGTGGCGGCCGCACAGCGCGTGCAGCGACTGGAGCGGGTAGTCGCCGACTTGGAGGCCCACTCGTCATCCCGGGCGGGCGGCGAGGTAGCCGAGTTGCTGGAGCAGGCGCGCACCGAGCTGTCGCCGGAAGATGCGGCACTGCTGGCAGCGTGGCCCGCGGTGGCGGAGTCCTATCGGGGCGAGGAGCAGGTGGTGCGGGTGCGCGATCGGGAGTTGCGCACGACATTGCGCCGGGAAACCTTGTCCGGCAGCTCGATTCCGCGGGTGGCGCTCCCTCGCTACACCGATCACGGTGAGCTGCTGCGATTCCTGCGCTCGGAGAACCTGCCGGGCCGCTTCCCGTTCACCGCGGGCGTGTTCGCGTTCAAGCGGGACAACGAGGATCCGGCGCGTATGTTCGCCGGTGAGGGCGATGCCTTCCGCACCAATCGGCGGTTCAAGATCCTGTCCGAACATGCCGAGGCCAAACGGCTTTCGACCGCATTCGACTCGGTGACGCTGTACGGGCACGATCCGGCCGAGCGACCCGATATCTACGGCAAGGTCGGCACCTCCGGGGTGTCCATCGCCACCGTCGAGGATATGAAGGCGCTCTACGACGGCTTCGACCTGGACGCGCCGTCCACCTCGGTGTCCATGACCATCAACGGTCCCGCGCCGACGATTCTGGCGTTCTACCTCAATACCGCCATCGACCAGGCGCTGGAACAGTTCTCGGCCGCCGAGGGCCGCGAGCCCACCGCCGAGGAGGCGGCGCGGCTGCGCGCCGAGACGCTGGCCACCGTGCGCGGCACCGTGCAGGCCGACATTCTCAAGGAGGATCAGGGCCAGAACACCTGCATCTTCTCCACCGAATTCAGCCTGCGCATGATGTCCGACATCCAGGAATGGTTCGTGCGCAACAGCGTCCGCAACTTCTACTCGGTGTCCATCTCCGGCTATCACATCGCCGAGGCCGGGGCGAATCCGATCAGCCAGCTGGCCTTCACGCTGGCCAACGGATTCACCTATGTCGAGGCGTATCTCGCGCGCGGCATGCACATCGACGACTTCGCGCCGAATCTGTCGTTCTTCTTCTCCAATGGCATGGATGCCGAGTATTCGGTCATCGGCCGTGTCGCCCGGCGCATCTGGGCGATCGCCATGCGCGACAAGTACGGGGCCAACGAGCGTTCGCAGAAGCTCAAGTACCACATTCAGACCTCCGGCCGCTCACTGCACGCACAGGAGATGAACTTCAACGACATTCGCACCACGCTGCAGGCGCTGATCGCCGTCTACGACAACTGCAACAGCCTGCACACCAATGCCTACGACGAGGCCGTGACCACCCCCACCGCGGAATCGGTGCGGCGGGCGTTGGCGATTCAGCTCATCATCAACCGGGAGTGGGGGCTGGCGATGAACGAGAATCCCCTGCAGGGCAGCTTCATCATCGATGAGCTCACCGATCTGGTGGAAGAGGCGGTGCTGCGCGAATTCGAGCGGATCAGCGAGCGCGGCGGCGTGCTGGGGGCCATGGAGACCGGGTATCAGCGCGGCCGCATCCAGGACGAATCCATGCTGTACGAGCGGCGCAAGCACGATGGCAGCCTGCCCATTGTCGGCGTCAACACCTTCCGCGGCACGGGCGGCGAGGAGCATCGGGTGCTGGAATTGGCGCGCGGCACCGAGGAGGAGAAGCAATCGCAGCTCCAGCGGGTGCGCGAATTCACCGAACGGCATCGCGACGAGGCCCCTGCCGCGCTGGCCAGGCTGGCCGCGGCCGCCGGTGGGGACGACAATGTCTTCGAAGTCCTCATGGACGCCGCGCGGGTCTGCACCCTGCAGCAGATCACCGACACGTTCTTCACCGTCGGCGGGCAGTATCGCCGTAACGTGTGACCCGTCGTCGGCGCATTGGCCGGTCCGAATCCGGCTCTCCCAGGGTCCCCGCGTGGAACAATCCGGAACAGGCCGACCCGGATGAAAGGGACAGCATGGACCTCACGGGCATGACAGTCGTCGATGCGCACATCCATCAGTGGGACCCGCTGACCACGCCGCGGGAATTCAGCGGGATCGCCAGGCTCTTCAAGTACCTGCCCGTTCCCGTCGATGTGGCCAAGCGGCTGGCGCCCAAGCGGGACCGCGAATTCGTCGGCGATCCCACGCCGTTCGTGCACCCGTATCTGCCCGCCGACTACCGCACCGATGCCGGTGACGTGCCCGTCGAGGCCATCGTGCACATCGAGGTCGAATGGGTCGCCAAGAAGCCACTCGGCCGGGCCGATGAGACCCGGTGGGTGGCGAGCCTGCCATTCGGGGTGGACACGCCCGCGCTGGGAGCCATTGTCGGCGCGGCGGATCCGGCCGCGCCCGGCTTCGCCGAACTGCTCGATGCGCACCGGTCCGCCTCACCGCTGTTCCGTGGCATCCGCACCCGGGTGGAACACCATCCCGACTCCGGTATCCGTTCGCACTGCAAACAGCCTGGGGCCCTCACCGCCCCCGCATTCCTGGACGGTTTCGCCGCACTCGCCGAACGCCGCCTGTCCTTCGAGGCGTGGGTGTACTCCCAGCAGCTGCCCGAGGTCACCGCGCTGGCGCAGCGCTATCCGGACGCCGGCATCGTCCTCGACCATCTCGGCACGCCCGCGGGGATTTTCGGGCCGGTCGGCAAGCGCACCGGCCGCAATCCGGGCGAACGGCGCGAGCTGTTCATCCGCTGGCGCGACGATCTCACCGCCCTGGCCGCGCACCCGAATGTGGTGGCCAAGATCAGCGGCCTCATGATGCCCATCCTCGGCCATCCGGTCCCGCCGCGCGGCGCCCCCACCCCGGTCCCGGAACTGGTCGAGCGCATCTCCCCCATGCTGCATCACGCCTATGACGTCTTCGGCGCCGACCGCCTGCTGTGGGGCTCGAACTTCCCGGTGGACAGGGCGATTACGAGCATCGGCAATGCGGCCGAGGCCATTGCCACCGCCCTCGCCGCCCACGGCGCCGACGACAAGGCCGTCGAGCAAATCTTCCGCGCCAATGCCCAGCGGCTCTATCGCATCGACGATTTCTGAATCCGCGCAGGTCCCGGGGCCGCTCACGTGCGATCGCGCGTGAGCCGGAACCCGGCGAAGCCGAGGACGACGGCTCCGACGAGCAGGACCACGGCGGCCAGTCCGACGGCCTGGTCGAACAATTCCCAAATCGCCTGCAGCACAGCGATAGTGACGCAGATGCCACCGCCGATCACCAGCACCGGATTGCGCTCCGCACTGTAGAGAGCGAAACAGGTCACGGCCACGAGCAGGGTGAGAGCGACCGCCCAGCCCACGTGCGTGTCCTCGGCGAGGATCCCGCCGACAATGCCGGTCAGGATGGCTACCCCGTAGCCCGCCCACGCGGGCGCCGCACGACCGGATCGCGTGACCGCGAACCAGATTCCGCTGAGCGCCACGAATCCGACGGCCCCCCAGATCTCGTCGAGATCGGCCCAATCCATGATGACCCCGCCGACCGCGGCCCCGCCGAAGAACGCGACGGCGAGCAGCCCGATCAGCGAGGGCAACGCCGCATAACCCGCAATGGCGCACAGCGCGCCCACCACCGCGGCCGCCACCCACGCCTCGTCGTCACCACGACCGTCGAGGGCGAACCCCACCAGCGAGGTGAAGGCGATGGTCGCCACCACGAACAACACCGCGGCCAACCGCGTCGGCACCGAATGCGCGCCCCCACCCCGCCGGAACAACCCCTTCGGCCCACCCGCCAGCCAGATACCGGCGCCGGTCGTCCCCAGCGCGATCACCGCCAGCACCAACACCCGACTGAGCCTGCCGAGATCCTCCCACGACGAGTCCACCAGCATCAGCAGCCCGCCCAATACCAACCCGGCCCCGGCATACGCGGCGATCTCGGCAATCACCCGCCCACCCGACGCCCGCGCTGCCCGCTCCTGTTCCAGAGCCGCCAGCACCGCATCCCGCTGCGCGCCGGTCAGCACCCCCTGGTCGACCAACCGCCCCAGCACGGCCCCCACCGAATGATCAACTGTCATATCCGATTATCGCTGCGCAGCGGATTTCGCAACGAAGACTCGCCCGGCTGCCTTCAGGCGATGCGCACCTCGGGGATGGTGGCCATCAGTTCCGCCCATTCCGGGTACATCTCGGACTTGCGCCGATGCATCTCCATGATCTTGGCGCCGAGCGCCGGATCCGGATCGTCGGACAAATCCGGTCCGATGGCGAGCTTCGCGAAGTGCGGGGCGATAACCGGGTCACCCGCCAGGTGCGCCGGATCGTGCATATAGCGCTCCAGCGCGTCGAGGTCCTCGATGCCGACGCAATAGGCGTGGGTGAAACCCTCGGACGGGTCTCCCAGGTTCTGCCCGACAGTCGAGAAGCGCACCGATTCGACGGCGGCGGTGCGGCGCATGGTGGCCAGCACCTCGGCGCGCTGCTCCTCGGTGGTCTCGTCGCGGAATCGGAAACGCAGCACGTGAACGATCATGAATCCTTCAGCAATTGAACTTACTGGTTCAATCTAATGAACTAACCGGATAGTCCACAAGACCGGACCCAGAAGTCCACCACCGACAGCGACCGGGCTACGCTGCGAGGGTGGCAGCACCGGCACGAGGTCGCATCGACAAGCGGCAGCAGATTCTGGAAGCCGCATTCGCGGTCTTCGCGCGGCGCGGGTACGCCCAGACCTGCGTGCAGGAGATCGCCGACGCCGCGGGCGTGGCCAAACCGACGGTGTACAACCACCTCACCGACAAGGGCACGCTGTTCCGGGAGGCGCTGCTGGCGGCGGCGGATGCGGTGGGCTCGGAAACCCTTGCCGCCGTGGATCCGCTGCGGGATACCGGCGGCGATCCGCGACCGGCGTTCACCGATTCGGCTTATCGCCTGCTCCAGACATGCTCGAGTGAACGCGGCAGGTCCCTGCACCGGCTCGCCTACGCCCAGGCCGATGAGTTCGCCGACCTGGCCGCGGAAGTACAGCAGCGCACCGCGATTCGGCTGCGCGAGGCGCTCGCCGATAGGCTGGCGCGGCTGGCGCTGGCCGGGCGGCTACGGCCGTGCGATCCGGAAACAGCCGCGGAACAGTATCTGGCGCTGCTCACCGGCCCGCTGGAAACCCGATCACGCCTGGGCGCCCGTAGGATTCCGGCCGCCGAACTGCGCGCCATCGCCGACGCGGCGACCGATACCTTCCTGCGCGCCTACGCTCCGGACTGATCCGCGGGGCGGTCGGGCAGAGCCAGGTAGCGGGCGCCGAGGAGGTCGGCGGTGCGGGTGACGTGGTCGATGATGTGGTCGGTGTCGGCGGCGATGGTTCCGGTGCGCCATGCGGTCAGGAGTTCGGTGAAGCCGCCTATGCCCATGAGGACGCCCATGCGGAGGTCGGATTCGTCGACACCGGGGCGGAGGTACGGGCGGCCGGTAGCGATCAGGAGGTCGGTGGCCTCGGTGAGGGTGGATTTGCGGCGTTCCTCGAGGATGCGGCTGCCGGCGTGGTTGCCGAAGAGGATGCGGGCGGGACCGTCGGATTGCAGGCCGACGGCGCGGGCTATGGCCAGGTGCAGGATGTCGAGTGGAGGGAGATCCAGGTTTTCGGCGACCACGGCGGAGAGTTCGCCGAAGACTTCGAAGCACACCTCGTCCCAGACCGCGGCCAGGAGTTCGTCGCGGTCGGCGAAGTGCTCGTAGAAGTAGCGGTCATTGAGGCCGACGCGATGGCAGATGCCGCGCATGGTCACCGCGGCCCAGCCGTTTTCGAGCCAGATGTCCAGGGCCGCGGCGACTATGCGGCGGCGGCGTTCGGCGCGGCGCTCCTCCTGGGTCCGACCGCCCCAGGTTCCGCTCCGCCTCCCCGGGCCTGCCGGTGCGCGCACGTCCATGGTTGACAAAATAGCGCACCGAGCGCCTAATTGGTGGCAGGCGCGGCCAATGGGGGCAGATGCCACCAATTGACTGCCCGGATGGCCTCTCTCCGGGAGTTCTCATGCGACTCAACCCATTCGGCGGAGCACGCCGGACTCGGCAGGCGGACGCGGTGGTGACCGGCGCCGGCAGCGGCATCGGCCGCGCCTTCGCGATCGAGCTCGCCCAGCGCGGCGGACGGGTGATCTGCTCCGACATCGATGGCGATCGAGCGCGCGAGACCGTCGAAATAATCGGTGACGCGGGCGGAAAGGCCTTCGACACGCTCTGCGATGTGAGCCGGAGCGATGCGGTCGCCGACCTCGCCGACACCGCCGAACAGTGGTTCGGGAAACCCGCGGACATCGTGATCAACAATGCCGGGATCGGACGCGGCGGCACCGTGATCGGCGATGCGCCGCTGCGCGAATGGCATGAAGTCCTGGATGTGAACCTGTGGGGCGTCATCCACGGCTGCCACGTCTTCGCGCCCCGGATGCGCACCGCCGGGCACGGCGCCATCGTGAATGTCGCCTCCGCGGCCGCCTTCGCCGCCGGACCGCGCATGGCCGCCTACAACGTGAGCAAGGCCGGGGTGCTGGCGCTGTCGGAGACCCTCGCGGCCGAACTCGCGGGCACCGGCGTGAGCGTCACCGTGCTGTGCCCCACCGGGGTGAAAACCAATATCCTGGAAGGCGTTTCGCTGCCCGACGACGCCATGGCGCGCTGGGGCGAGCGGCTGCTGCGCTGGACCGAGCGCCCGCCCGCGCCGATCATCCGCGACACCCTCGACGCCGTGGACCGCGGCCGGCTCTACGTGGTGCCGCAGATCGAGGCCAAGCTCATCTGGCAGTCCAAACGGCTACTGCCCGCACCCTATACCCGCGCCGCCGGATTACTGGAACGGCTGGCCCGGTAGCCGAGGAGTCAGAACAATGGCGTTCGCATATTCCGACATGCTCACGGTCATCAAGGACCGGCAGTGGGCCCTGGCCGATATCGACTGGGACGCACCGGGAGCCGAGCTCATCACCGATGAACAGCGGCCGCGGCTCGCGACGTTCATGGCCGATCTGGTGTGGATCGAGCACGTGGGCGCGCGGGGTTTCGCGGCGCTCACGCTGCGCGCGCCCGAAGGGCCGCTCAAGGAGATCTACCGGTACTTCCACGCCGAGGAGCAGAAGCACGCCAATGCCGAACTCGCGCTCATGCGGCGCTGGGGCATGCTCGACGGTGACGCGATGCCCTTGCCCAACAAGAATATCCGGCTCGTCATCGAGTGGGTGGACCGGTACGGCGACGGACTGTCACTGCCGGTGCTGGGCACGGTCATCCCGTCGCTGGAGTGCGCGCTCGACGGCGCGCTGGTGAAATTCCTGCTGGACGAGGTCCAGGATCCGGTGTGCCACGAGGTATTCCGGCACATCAACAGCGACGAGTCGCGGCATCTCGCGGTCGGATTCCAGGTCCTGGAACAGCTCGGGGCCGGGCCGATGCGGCGAATCGCCATCGAGACGGCCGGTTTCGCGCTGCGGCCGACCTTCCTGCTGGGCGCGCTGCTCTACACCCCGCTGCTGTCTCGTATGGCCGCCAACATCATGGCAATGGGCCTCGACGAGGAGAAGCTGTGGAATGCGGTGCGCCGCTACGAGAAAGCGGGCGAACGCGAGCCGAACATCAAACGCTTGCCGCTCTACCATGTGGTGCGCACCCACGGCATTGCCACCATCAATCGCTGGCAGCCGATCCAGGCCGTCAATGACACCCTCAACAAGGCGATCGACCGCTTCCCGGTGACGGTGCTCGGCAAGCCGCCGACCTGGTCGCGGGGACTGACCTACGAACCGGTGGAGAAATGACCTCCCCCGCCCGCCGCCGCAGCGTCGAATCCTTCACCGGGCCGCAGATCCATTGCACCCGCTGGCGCGACGAGGTTCCGCTCACCGGGCGCAGCGTGGCGGTGATCGGCAGCGGTGCGGCCGTCGCACGGGTCCTGCCGCCCGTCGTCGACCTGGCCCGCAAAGTGACCGTGTTCCAGCACGATCCGGTGTGGGTATTGCCTTGGCCCGAACTGCCCGGTGCACGCGAACTGGTGCTGCTCCTGCCCGACGATCTCCTCGGCTCGCTGCCGGCCGGCCTCTCTCGTCATTCCGGCGCGCTCTCGGCCGGAATCCACCAACAGCCGCCGAGCCATCCGGGGTATGGATCCCGGCCGAAAGCACGCCGGGATGACAGGATTGGCCGACTCGCACGCCTCGGTTTGCACCGGGTCGGGGCCGCGGTGCTGCGCCGTGTCGCCACTGCGAATCTCCGTGTGCAAGTACCGGATCCGTGGCAACGGAGACAGCTGACCCCCGATATGACGGCCGGGGTGCGACTGCACAACCACTACTACCGGGCCCTGCGGCGGCCCAGTTGCAAGCTCGTCACCTGGCCGGTCGCCCGGCTCGCCCCGCTCGGTGTGCGCACCGTGGACGGGATCGAGCATCGGGTGGACCTGATCATTCACGCGGAGGACATACCGTGAACAGCACCGTGGTCGACCACGAGATCATTGTCATCGGGGCCGGGTTCTCGGGTATCGGGATCGCGATCGCATTGCGTAAGGCGGAGTTCGACGATTTCCTCATGGTGGACGATGCCGACGGGGTGGGCGGGACATGGCATTGGAATACCTATCCCGGTATCGCGGTGGATATTCCGTCGTTCAGCTATCAGTACTCGTTCGAGCAGCGGCGTACTTGGTCGCGAGTGTACGCGCCGGGGCGGGAACTGAAGGCTTATGCCGAGCACTGTGTGCGGAAGTACGGGTTGCGGCCGCGGATTCGGTTCGGCACCAGCATTGTTCGCGCGGATTTCGACGACGAGTTGCATTTGTGGCGGTTGCGAACCGGCGGCGGGGAGGAACTCACCGCGCGGTTCGTGATCGCGGCGACCGGGGTGCTGACGCGACCCAAGATGCCCGACATTCCGGGAGTGGAACGGTATTCCGGTGTCACCATGCACACCTCGCGGTGGGATCACGGGCTGGACCTGCGCGGGAAGCGGGTGGGGATCATCGGCACGGGGGCGTCGGCGGTTCAGGTGATTCCGGAGATCGCGCCCGCGGTGGCCGAGCTCGTGGTGTTCCAGCGCACTCCGATCTGGTGCCTGCCGCGGCCGGATGCGCCTTTGCCGTCGGCGGTTCGAGGGCTCATGCGGTTGCCCGGCGGTCAGTTGCTCACCCGGGCGCTCAGCCAGGCGTTCGTGGAGCTCACCTTTCCGCTGTCGGCGCATTACTACAAGGTGCTGCCGGGGGTGGTGAAACTGGGTGAGCGGTCCGGGCTCGCGCATTTGAAGCAGCAGGTGCACGATCCGGTGGTTCGGGACAAGCTCACGCCGCGGTATGCGCTCGGCTGTAAACGGCCGTCGTTCTCCAATGACTATTTGAAGACGTTCAATCGGGAGAACGTTGTGCTGGAGACCGATCCGATTACAGAGATCACGGGGACGGGGGTGCGTACTCACCGGGCCCACCACGAAGTCGACGTGCTGATCATGGCCACCGGCTTCAAGGTGATGGAATCCGGGAATATGCCGACCTTCGACCTGCACGGCAGTGACGGGCTCCGGCTCGAGGAGTGGTGGGACAGCCACCGTCTGCAAGCCTATGAAGGCGTGAGCGTCCCGGGATTTCCCAACTTCTTCAGTGTTATCGGACCTTATGGGTATAACGGGGCGTCCTACTTCACGCTTATCGAACTGCAGACTCGTCATATTCTGCGGTTGCTTCGGCGGGCTCGGCGTGATCGCGCTACTCGTGTCGAGGTCACTCGTGAAGCCAATGACCGGTATTTCCAGGAAATGCTGAATCGGCGTGGGACACAGGTTTTCTGGCAGGACAGCTGTGCGCTGGCGAACAGTTACTACTTCGACAAGAACGGGGATGTGCCGTTGCGGCCTATGAGTACTGTTGAGGCGTTTTGGCGGGCGGGGCATTTCGATCTGGGGGATTACCGGTTCGAGAAGACCGGCGAGCGGCGGGATGTGGCGGGGGGGTTGGCAAAGCGGGCTGGGCTGGTCTGATCAGGGACGCTCGTGGCTGTGTTTAATTGCCTCCGCTTCGCTCCGGCGGGGTTCGGGGCCTGGAGGTCTCGATTTTTCCCTCCCTCCGCGCACGCCGGAGCTCCTCCGCTTCGCTCCCCCGCTCCGACGCACGCTCCACTCAGTCCAAAATCGAGACGGCCCCGAACCCACACAGTTGATGCACCAACTGTCATCCCTACCGTTCATTGACAGTTCGCCTGCGGCGGACCAACACACAAGCACACCGGCTGGGGACCAGACGGGCTCGTGTCCGCACCAGCTGGAAATCGCACCAGCTGGAAATCGCACCAGCTTGCGACCGGACCAGCTTGCGACCGGACGGACTGGGGACCAGACCGGCTGGTGACCCGACGGGCTGGGGACCAGACAGGCTGGTCTATCAGTCGTCGAGGGCGCGATAGAGGGCGCGGAGTTGTCTTAGGCCGGATTCGGCGGTTTGCTCGTCCTCGGCGGTCATCCGCAGGGCTTGCCGAAGCAGCACAGCATCGAGATCTTCCGGAGCTGGGCGGTATTCCGGTTTCGGCGGCTTCGGGAGGGCGAGTTCGTCCCCGTACAGGTCAGCATTGTCGACGGCCGCCGTCTCGCGCTCGACGCTGCCGATGAGGGCGTCGAGTTTGATGCCGCGCAGGGTCAGCAGGTCGCCCGGGTGTTCGTCGAGGCGTTCGGCGATGACGTAGCAGATCGCGGCCACGTGTTTGCACGGCCAGCCGGAATCCGGGCAGGTACAGGAGAAATCCAATTCCGACGCCGTGGTGGGCAGCAACAGTGGCGCCAGTCCGTGGGGCAGGGTGCCGGAGGCGATTTCGCCGAGCATGCCGGGGGTGGCGCGGACCAGGGCCACCAGTTCGGCCAGGCGTTCGTCGCGAAGCTGTCGCATGGTCAGCACCGAGATGAAGGGGCGGGGCTGGCTGCCTTGGACTTCCGCGCTGACCGCGCCCGGTTCCAGGCGGTAGCTGATGACCTGGCCGGTGCGGGCGTACGAGCGTCCGCGGGTCAAGCGGCCGGCGTCGGCGACGTCTTCGATGGCTTCGAGGAACGAACGGCCCCACCAGGTTTTGGCGAAGGCGGCGCCGCGGCGGCTGCGGGCGGCGACGCCGCCCTTGACGGGCCGGCGGGGGCCGAATTCCGAATAGTCGATGTGGGCGTTCATTCGCCGACCGCCTCGGCGCCGAGTGCGAGCAATGCACGCAGGTCGTCATCCCCGAGTTCGGTGATCCACTTCTCGCCCGCGCCGACGGTCAGATCAGCGAGTTGCCGCTTGCCCTTCAGCATGTCGTCGACGCGTTCCTCGATGGTGTCCACGCACACCAGTTTGCGGACCTGCACATCGCGGCGCTGACCGATGCGGAACGCGCGGTCGGTGGCCTGGTTCTCCACCGCCGGATTCCACCAGCGGTCCAGGTGCACAACGTGATTGGCGGCCGTGAGATTCAGTCCGGTGCCACCCGCCTTGAGCGACAGCAGCATCAATGGCGGGCCGTCTGCGGACTGGAAGTTCTCGACCATGGCGTCCCGGCGCTGTTTGCTCACGCCGCCGTGCAGGAATGGCACCTCGGTGCCGAACCGCTCGGACAGGAAAGGGGCCACCAGATCACCGAATTCGGCGAACTGGGTGAACAGCAGCGCACGCTCCCCATCGGCGATGACCGACTCCAGAATGTCCTCCACCAGCGCCAGCTTTCCGGAGCGATGATGGCCCCGGCGCAGCAGTGCGGACCCGTCGCTCAGGTAGTGGGCGGGGTGGTTGCACACCTGCTTGAGGCGGGTGAGCGCCGCCAGCACCGCGCCCTTGCGTTCCATCCCCTTGGCGGACTTGAGCTTGGCGGACATATCGTCCAGCACCGCTTGATACAGCGCCGCCTGCTCCACGGTCAGATTGGCCCGCACCGTCATCTCGATCTTGTCCGGCAGGTCCGAGATCACCTTCGGGTCGGTCTTCACCCGCCGCAGTACGAACGGCGACGTAATGGCGCGCAGCCGGGTGATGGCGTTCTCGTCGCGCTCCCGCTCGATCGGCACCGCGAAGCGGGCGTGGAAATCCGCGGGGCGGCCCAGCAGTTTCGGATTGGCGAAATCCAGGATCGAGCGCAGCTCCTCCAGCCGGTTCTCCACGGGGGTTCCGGTGAGCGCCAGCCGATGCCGCGCCGGCACCAGCCGCGCCGCCCGCGACTGCCGGGTCCCGGCATTCTTGATGTGCTGCGCCTCGTCCAGCGCCACCCGCTGCCAGGACTGCCGCTTCAGCTCCTCCACATCCCGCGCCAGCAGGGCGTAGGTGGTGATCACCAGATCCGAATCCGCCACCGCCGCATCGAATTCCGCACCAGAACGCCGACCCGCCCCGTGATGCACCAGCACCCGCAGGTCCGGCGCGAACCGCTCCGCCTCGCGCTGCCAGTTGCCCACCACGGACATGGGGCAGACCAGCAAGGTCGGTTCGACCGCCGACGCATCCTCGGATGCCGTTGCCGCAGCGGCCTTTTCACGCTCGTGCACGAGCAGCGCCAGTACCTGCACGGTCTTGCCCAGACCCATGTCGTCGGCGAGGATCGCGCCGCAGCCCAGGCGGCTCATGGTGGCCAGCCAGGCCAGGCCGCGCAGCTGGTACGGGCGCAGCTGCGCCTTCAATCCGACCGGCTCCGCGACCGGCTCCACCGCACGTTCGGCATCGAAAAGCTGTGCGGCCCAACCGGTCGCGGAGACGTCCTCGAGCGGGACGCCGATCACCGGGTGCGCGGACAGCTCGGCGAACAGCCCGCCGATGGTGGTCTCGGTGGCATCGGTGCGGCCCGCCACATAGTCGGCCGCCGCGGCCAGCATCCGATGGTCGGCCTGCACCCACTCCCCGCGCAATTGCACGAGATCCGATTTCGACCGCACCAGCCGCGCCATCTCCGCCGGTGACAGCACCGTATCCCCGAGCGCGAGCTCCCAGCGGAAGGACACCAAACCCGTGAGCCCGACGGCGCTTTCGCTCGCGGGCGGACTCTGCACCTGCAGGCGCAAACTGGGTGCGGCTATTCGCCAGGCACGCGGCAGCAGCAGTTTCACGCCCGCGTCCCGGAGCACGGCCGCCCCGTGCGCGACCAGATCCATGACCACCTCGGTCGGCAGGAACAGATCCAGGCTGCGGTCATCGCTGGGCAGGTCCCGCAGGCGCGGATAGGCGTGCTTGGCGGCCGCCAGCTTCTCCCCCGCCGTGCGCACCATCTGCGGATCACCGGGGAGCAGCACCGGTTGCGGCGCCTCGCCCTCACTGCGCAGGCACACCTCCAGCCGCCACAGCCCGCCCTCGTCCTCGGTATCGGGCTCGAGCAGCCGCAACAGCAGTTCCGGCTCGTCCACGGTGATGCTGGTGCGCCAATCCTCGAGCACCGCCGCCGCCCGATGCGAGCCGCTCGCCAGCGGCGCGGCCCCGAGCAGGGCGCTGAGCAGCGGATGCGCCGGCGATTCCGCGAGACCGAGCCCGCCGCCCACGGCCACCACCGCCGCCGAACCGTCCGCGGCGGCGGCCGGCAGCCGGGGCATGATGCGCAGGCGCGCGATCGGATCGGCGAGCTCGCCGGTCAGATGCTCCAGCACCTCGGCCGGACTGCCCGCGATCTGCAGGGCCGGGGGCATGGCCACGGCCAGTTCGGCCAGCCAGGCGCGCTGCCGCCGGCCGCCCACCAGGCGCCAGCGCACCCACCATTCCCCGTCGTCGCGGCGCATTTCCGGCACGATCCGCCCGGCTCGGACCCAGCGGTCCACACCGCGCGCCACATGCGCCAGATACCGCAGATCCCCGGCCACCGCACCGGCCGGCAGCTCTTGCAACAGCACCTCCGCCGCCCGCTCCGGCGCCAGCGCATGCGCCTTGACCTGCGTTTTCTCCGGCCCGTTCGGCCCGGGGACCAGGACCTGCGCCCGGTGCCGGAACTTCGCGGCCCGCACGATCGCCCCCAGCGGATCGGGCAGCGTCACGGCGTCGATGGCTGCCATGGCGTCACCGTCCGGGTCGTGCCACAGCACCAATCCCGACCCGGGCGACCACAATCCGTGCAGCATTCGACCATCCAATCAGCCCGCACCGACAGCGCCGCCGGGACCCGTGGCCACCCACCGGCGGAAGTCCGGCAAATCACCACCCCTACCAGGTCTTTATTTCTGGCCGATATCGGAACATACTGGAATAACCGCAGGTCATCGCATACGGCGATATCAGCTGTGCTCAGCGCAGCCGTCATGCGGGGTGCACCCGATAATCAACCGCGACTCAATCCGGAGCCGTGGCACTTTCGATACCGAGGGAGGCCGTGAAGATGACGATTCTGCTCCAAGTGCTCGAGCAGAGCTTCACGCCGACGACGCCGTGGGAACGACGAAAGTTCACATTCGTCGATACGACAAAAATTGTGGGGATGCGCCTGGACGGCCAATCCGGGGTGTGGCTGGACCTGTCCCGGCCGGGGGAATCACAGCGGCTGGCGCGCACCGCCGATCCACGCGATGCCATCGCTTTCCTGCTCGCCACTTTCGCCAAGATCGCCGAATGCGAGGAGCGCGGCGGATCCTGGCTGATCGGCCACGACGGCTGCCGGGTGGATTCCATCGCGGCCACCAGGTTCCCGCCCCAGCTCTCCGAAACCGCGGCGGACGACCTCTTGGCGCACGCCTGGTTGTAGCCGAACCCAACTCTCGGGAGCTCTCAGGGGCTTCGCCCCCGAACCCCCTTCCCCGAGCTCCCAGGAGTCTTCACAAGCTCCGCCTTCGAATCCCATGCAGGACTTCCGCCGGCCGCGATTCGCGGTCGGCGCGAGAAGTTCTGCGGGGTGCGAAGTTTCGTAATCGACGCGCACGATGGGCGCGGACGAGTAGATATGTGGCATGTCCATGGAGCGCGTGCTCGCACTGCTGAGCGCGGTGCTGGCCGCGCTCGTTCTTCCCGGCTGCGAGATGGTCGGCGGGCAGGTCGCGCCCGCGCCCGGCAGTCCGACGCGGGTGGAGATCGAACAGCTGCTGGCGGCTGTGCAGGTCATGCCGACGCGGCCGAATCCGGCCGGGTACGAACGTGGTTGCAAGGCGGGGCAGGGGTGCGTGTTCGGCCAGTCCTGGAGCGATGATCACGACGGGCCGGGCGGGCACGACGGCTGCGATACCCGCAACAATGTGCTGGCCCGCCAGCTCACGGAGGTGGAATTCCGGACGGGCACCAATAATTGCGTGGTGGTCGCCGGGATTCTGCAAGACCCCTATACGGGAAAACGCATCGAATTCGCGAAGGCCGAGGCGCGGAACGTGCAGATCGATCACGTCTACCCGCTGGCCGCCGCCTGGGATATGGGCGCCTCCGGCTGGCCGCTGGAGCGGCGGGTGCGCTTCGCCAACGATCTCGACTACAACCTGCTGGCGGTGGACGGGAAGACCAACGAGGACAAGAGCGACAGCACGCCCAGTGACTGGCTGCCGCCCGCGAAGGCCAATCACTGCTTCTACGCGGGGAAGTACCTGCGCGCCGCCACCCAGTACGGCCTACCCATCACCGTGGCCGACCAGGCCACGCTCCAGGGCATTGCCCGAACCTGCCCATAGCCGCTCGAACAGGCGATACGCCTCCGGGGCGGTGAGCGGGTCGCGCGTATCCATCACCGACTCCTGGAGACCGAACAGGCCCCACGACAGGAAGGTGATGGTCCCCTGCAATTCGGCGGGGTCCAGTTCCAGGCGCGCACCGAGGTGTTCGGTGAGCAGATCCGCGTACATCTGCCGGACCGACCGCAGCACAACGGCATTGGCGCGCTGGCTGATCAGCGGCCGGTAGATGTCGGGATGATCGCCGACGAGCCGGAACAGAATGGCGACCGGAGCCAGCAGCGGCACGTCGCCGTCATAGGCCGCCAGCTCGGTCGAAATCACCTCGCGCACATGCTCGGTACAGCTGACCAGCAGCAGGTCGTCCTTGTCACGGTAGTGCGCATAGAACGTGGACCGCCCCACATCGGCACGATCGATGATGTCCTGCACCGTGATCCGGGCGTAGGAGCGCTCCTTCATGAGCTCCATCAGGGCGATGTGCAGGGCCCTGCGGGTGCGCCGGACCCGGCGGTCGACCGCGCCACCGGTGCCGTCACCGGGATTTCCGGCACACATTCCGGGCCAGTGTTCGGTAAAGGACACAACCCCGGACTCTGGCTCTGGCCTGGCTTTTCTCATCCTTCGATGATTGAAGACATGACCTCCAAACCACAAGTGTCCGGAAACGAATCCGCCGTAATCGGCGACCTCATCACCTGGCCGCGTCGCTACACCCTGTTGACCGATCTCATCTTCCTCGGCCGCACCGGCGCAGTGCTCCGGCAACTCGCCGACGCCAGCGGAGCGCGCCCGGGTGACCGCGTTGTCGATATCGGCAGCGGTCCGGGCCGGTTGGCGCGCGAACTGGCGCGGCGCGTCGGGCCGCAGGGCTCCGTGCTCGGCATCGACCCCTCCCGGCCGATGGTCGACCACGCCCGCAAGGGCGCGCCCGCCAACTGCCGCTTCGAACTCGGTGCGGCGCAGTCGCTCACCCTGCCCGACGCCACCGCCGACGTCGTCACCTCGACATTCGTCATGCACCACATTCCCGAGAGTGAGCGCGCCAATGCGCTGGCGGCCATGTTCCGGGTCCTGCGCCCGGGCGGACGGTTGCTGCTGGTCGACGCCGATCCCAGCAGCGGTCTGCACGGTGCCGCCCTGCGTGTCCTGGGGAAGCTGTTCGCCCTGCGCCGGCACGGCGGCCATACGCACGGCGGCCACACGCACGGTGCGCGCGGCCACCACGGGCATGAAACCGGAATGGACTCGCTGGATTCGGTCGACGTCAACCGCTACCGGACGCCATTGACCGAAATCGGCTTCACCGGCCTGGAATTCCGCACCGGCCGCTACTCGACGGGCCTGCTCACCGCGGTCAAACCGGAGTGATCCGGCGGCGGGCTCCGATCAGGCCGGATCGGGGCCCGTGGCGACCGGGCGCTTCGGATCGTTGGACCACTGCGACCACGATCCCGGATACAGCGACGCCTCGATGCCCGCCGCCGCCAGCGCGGCCACCTGGTGGGCGGCGGTCACGCCGGACCCGCAGTACACCGCCACCGGCCCCGTGCCGAATCCCTCGAAGCGGGAACGCAATTCGTCGGCGGTCTTGAAATATCCGTCCGCGGTGAGGTTCTCGGCGGTCGGCGCGCTCACCGCACCCGGAATGTGCCCGGCGCGCGGATCGACCGGCTCGACCTCACCGCGGTAGCGCTCCCCCGCCCGCGCGTCCAGCAGCGGGCCCTGCCATCCGGCGGCCGCGTCGGCGTCGATGACCGGCATATTGCCCGGGCTCAGCACCACATCGCCGGGCTCGGGATCGGGTTCCTCGCCCGCGATCACCTTGCCCCCGGCGCGCTCCCACGCCGGCAGTCCGCCATCGAGAATCGAAACATCCTGCACCCCGGCCCATTTGAGCAACCACCAGGCCCGCGCCGCCGCCATCCCGCCGGTGGCGTCGTAGACCACCACGGCATCCCCGCCGCGGATTCCCCAGCTGCGCGCGCACTTCTGCAGGTGCGCCACCTCCGGCATCGGATGCCTGCCCTTGGCGGGCGAGGCCGGCGCGGCCAGCTCGGTCTCCATATCCACGAACACCGCGCCCGGAATATGCCCGTCCAGGTAGTGCTGCGGACCGTCCGGGTCCCCCAGCGCCCATCGCACATCCAGCAGCCGCACCGGCGAGCCCCCATTCGCCAGCCGCTCCCGCAGGTCCTCCGCCGAGATAAGCACCGCGCTCAAGCCAACTCCTCTTCGAAGATTCCACCACCCGAAACCGACGCCCCAACCCTACGCAGCGCACCGCGCCACGCACACCGACACACGTCCACCCGCCGAAGAGCTCTCGCGCGCGGGAAGAGACGCTGCCGCCATCCCGGCATACCGCCCGCGCCCCACCCTGCCTTCCGCGCTCGTCACCCGGCAACCGCCACCATCGGGCGGCCTGCCGGTTGTCGTCCCGGCGCGGTGTCGGGCCGGACCGCTGCCCGCCGGGCGAATTCCGGCCACGAGCGCGCCGGAATGACGAGGGGAGGGCTCTATCGCTTGCCGGTGGCGGGCACTGCGGTGACGGAGGCCGGGCGCAGCAGCCAGCGGACGAGCAGGCCCGCGACCAAGGCCCAGAACGCCGCGCCGATCCCGAGGAGGGTGACGCCGGAGGCGGCGACCAGGAAGGTGAGGGCGGCGGCGGAGCGATGCTCGGCCGGGGCGAGCGCCGCGGTCAGGGCGGCGGCGAGGGTGGCGATGAGGGCCAGGCCCGCAACGGTTTCCAGCACGCCCTCCGGGGCGGCGGCGACCAGGGTGACCAGCGCGCCGGAGGCCAGGGCCAGCAGCAGGTAGGCGAAACCCGCTGTGCTGGCGGCGATCCAGCGACGCTTGGGGTCCGGATGCGCGGACGGGGCGGCCGAGAGGGCGGCGCTGATGGCGGCCAGATTGATGGCGTGCCCGCCGGCCGGAGCGCCCAGCATGGTGCCGAGACCGGTGACCGTCATGGCGGCGCGCCACGGCACCTTGTAGTCGAAGGTGCTCATGACCGCGGTGCCCGGAATGTTCTGGGCGGCCATGGTGACGATGTAGAGCGGCACCGCCACGCCGATCAGCGCCTGCCAGCTCCAGTGCGGGACGGTCAATTCGATGCGCGGCACCATGGCCGTCACGTCGACGCTGCGATGTGTGACGGCGATATCGATGCCCGCGCCCACCGCGGCCACCGCGAAGGCGGCCAGCACCGCCCAGCGCGCGGCGAACTTCTGCAGCACCAGCCAGGTGAGAATGACCGGGACCACCACCGCCGGGCTGACGGTCAGCGCCGCGAGGGGCGCCAGGCACATGGGCAGCAGCACGCCGGCCAGCATGGCCTGCGCGATCTCCGCCGGAATGGCCGCGATGAGCGCGCCGAGCCGCTGCCAGAACCCGGTCAGCACAATGAGAGCACCCGCCACCGCGAACGCGCCCACCGCCGCGGGCCAGCCGCCGGCGACCAGGCCCGTGCTCGCCAGCAGCGCCGCGCCGGGCGTGGACCAGGCCAGTGTGATGGGCATCCGATAGCGGCGGCTGAGCACCAGCATGCCGACGGCCTGGGTCACACAGACCGCGAGCAGGCCCGAGGCCGCCTGCGCCGAAGTCGCCCCCATGGCGGTCAAACCGGCCAGGACCACCGCGAACGAGCTCGTGAAACCGACCAGCGCCGTGACGATTCCGGCTCCGATGGGCTGGCCGATCCCGGCCCTGGGCGGACTGTCAATAGCCGGATCGCCGGTGGTGGTTGTGCTCATCGGGCAATCGTCGCGGTCCAGTGGCCGTCAGGTCAGCGGCCAATCCATCGAAACTGGACTGAATTTCGCGCCCGGCTCGCTCAGCGCTCGGCCCGATCGATATCGGGCGGCACCATGCGGAAGGACTCGTTCGCGGGCGCGGCCCCGGCGAGCCGGTCGAGCAGCGGCGCGGTGCGGGGAGCGACCAGCGAACGCATGACCAGCGCCATATTGGTGCGCTCCACCCCCGGGATCTTCAGGATCCGCCCGGTGATCCGGTACAGATCGTCGGCATCCTGGGCCACCACCCGCACGGTGAGATCGGTCGGCCCGGTCATACCGCAGACCTCGGTGACCTCCGGGATCTCCGCCAGTTCCGCCACCACGGCGTCGAGTTGATGCTGATCCACGACCACGGCCACGAAGGCCGCCAGGGGATAACCGAGGGCGCGCGGATCCACGCGCCGTTCGAAGCTGGCCAGCACCCCGTTGGCCTCCCAGCGAGCCAGCCTGGCCTGCACGGTGTTTCGGGACAGCCCCAGCCGGGCGGCCAGTTCGACGCCGGTGGCGCGGGGGTTGGCGACGAGCTCCAGCAACAATCGGGCATCCGTGGCGTCCACCGAGCCGGTGATCGGTTCCCTGCTGCTCATGGGGATCAGTATGACACTGCTCCGGGGCCTCGAAACGCGCATTCTGCACAGTTGCCGTGTCGATGCTTGCGCATCGCGCCCAGCGGAGGATGCTGTGTGGTACAGGACACAATGCATCGCTCACGGGACACAATCCCCCGGCGATAACCGTGTATCCGGTGCTCGAGGAGGCGAACCCATGCCCGAGAAGAACACCTACCCGGTGCAATTGATACAGCCAGACGGCCGCCGCGTATTCGATCGCGCGCACGTCCCCCTGGTCGCCGATATCGACGGCGACGACCTGCGCACGCTCTTCACCGATATGACCGTCGCCCGGCGCATCGACACCGAGGCAACCGCCCTGCAACGCCAGGGGCAGCTCGGCCTGTGGCCGCCGCTGCTGGGCCAGGAGGCCGCGCAGATCGGTTCCGTGCACGCCCTGCGCCCCGACGATTATGTCTTCTGCAGTTACCGCGAAGCCGGTGTCGCCTATGTCCGGGGCGTACCGCCGGAACAGCTCACCAGACTCTGGCGCGGGGTGGCCCACTCCTGCTGGGACGCCGACGCGGTCAAGATGACCAATCCCGCCATCGTGGTCGGCGCGCAGGGCTTGCACGCCACCGGCTACGCCTACGCGGCCCATCTCGAAGGCTCCGAGATCGCCACCATCGCCTACTTCGGCGACGGCGCCACCAGCCAGGGCGATATCGCCGAGGCGCTGGGCTTCGCCGCGACCTGGGGCGCGCCGGTGGTGTTCTTCTGCCAGAACAATCACTGGGCCATCAGCGCCCCGGTCCGCACCCAGAGCCCGACCCCGCTCGCCAATCGCGCCCTCGGCTACGGGATTCCCGGTGTACAGGTCGACGGCAACGACGTCCTGGCCGTGCTGGCGGTCACCCGGCAGGCGGTGATCCGCGCCCGGTCCGGCGGCGGGCCGTCGTTCATCGAGGCCATCACCTATCGCATGGGCCCGCACACCACCGCCGACGATCCGACCCGCTACCGCACCGCCGCCGAACTCGAGCTGTGGCAGCGCCGCGATCCCATCGACCGCCTGCGCCGGCTATTGGAGCGGGAAGGACTGTGGGACAGCGCTTTCGAGCAAGAGGTGACCGCGGTCTCCGATGATGTCGCCAAACGACTGCGCGGGGCGACCCTCGCCATGCCCGATCCCGAGCCCATGGAGTTGTTCGAGCACGTCTACTCCACCCCGCACCGGCTCGTCGAGCAGGAACGCCGCGAGTACGCCGACTACCTGGAGGGAGCGCGGTCATGAAGACGACATTCGCGGGCGCCATCAACTTCGGGTTGCGCCGAGCGCTCGAGGATGATCCCAAGGTCGTCCTGATGGGCGAGGACATCGGCCGGCTCGGCGGCGTCTTCCGGGTCACCGACACGCTGCAGAAGGATTTCGGCAACAACCGGGTCATCGATACGCCGCTGGCCGAATCCGGAATCGTGGGAACGGCTTTCGGAATGGCCCTGCGCGGTTTGCGCCCGGTCTGTGAAATCCAGTTCGACGGGTTCGTGTATCCGGCATTCGATCAGATCGTGTGCCAGGTGGCGAAAATCCACTATCGCACCCAGGGCAAGGTGGTCGCGCCGATCACCATTCGCATTCCGTGCGGCGGCGGCATCGGATCGGTGGAACACCATTCCGAATCGCCCGAAGCGTATTTCGCGCACACCGCGGGATTGCGGGTGGTCTCGCCGAGCAATCCGGCCGACGCGTATCTGATGATCCGGCAGTCCATCGCACTCGACGATCCGGTGATCTTCTTCGAACCCAAGCGCCGCTATTGGGACAAGGCCGACGTGGACTTCGATCTGCTCGATCACGGCGGCGGCCTCGCCCTGGACCAGGCGCGGGTCTGCACCAGCGGGGAGGACGCCACGGTCGTCGCCTACGGCGGCACCGTCGCCACCGCGCTCACCGCCGCCGATATCGCCGCCCACGAAGGGCATTCGCTGGAAGTGATCGATCTGCGCAGTCTCTCGCCCATTGATTTCGACA
The DNA here is from genome assembly GCF_054655275.1 of Nocardia sp. IFM 10818. Classification (NCBI taxonomy): domain Bacteria; kingdom Bacillati; phylum Actinomycetota; class Actinomycetes; order Mycobacteriales; family Nocardiaceae; genus Nocardia; species Nocardia sp. IFM 10818. The sequence goes on along the minus strand of NZ_BAAHJH010000001.1, from coordinate 1,481,203 downwards.
CCATCGAAACCTCCGTGCGCAAGACCGGCCGATTGATCGTCGTGCACGAGGCGCCGGTATTCGGCGGGCTCGGCGCGGAAATCGCGGCCCGCGTCACCGAACGCTGCTTCTATCAATTGGAGGCCCCCGTCCTGCGCGTCGGCGGCTTCGACATCCCCTATCCCCCGGCTAAACTCGAACGGCATCACCTGCCCGACCCCGACCGCATTCTCGCCGCGGTCGACCACACGCTCGCCGCATAACGGTCCAGGCACGGAGGAAGCTCGGTGGAAGATCAGCAGCAGGTCATGGAATTCCGATTGCCGGACCTCGGGGAGGGATTGGCCGACGCCGAATTGGTGTCGTGGGCGGTGCGAGTCGGCGATACCGTCGAGCTGAACCAGACCATTGCCGATGTGGAGACCGCCAAAGCGCAGGTGTCGCTGCCGTGCCCATTCGAGGGGACCGTGCTGGAACTGCTGGCCGAGCCCGGGGACACCGTGCTGGTGGGCACGCCGCTGATCCGGGTGGGCGTGGCGGCCGAGACCGCTGCCGCCCCGGCGGAGTCCGCTGCCGCCCCGGCGGAGTCCGCGACTGCCGCGAGTGGCGTGGCCGGGTCCGCCAAGACGGCGGCCGAACGGCAGTCGGTGCTCGTGGGCTACGGACCCGACAGCGAACCGGTCTCCCGGCGCGCCCGCGCGGCGGCCGCGCGGGCGGCCGCGCCGGAGCCGGAATCCGCGCTGTCCAACGGCACTGCGGACATCGCCCCGCCACCCGAATCCGCCACCCGCAGCGCCGGTTCCGGCTTCGACGACGACCGCATGCGGCTCGCCCGCCCCGCCGCCACCCCGGGCGCGCGCAAGCTGGCGCGCGAGATCGGCGTCGATCTGGCGAGCATCACCGGAACCGGGCCGGACGGCGCGGTCACCGTGGACGATCTGCACGGGGCGCGCCGGGAACCGCCGGCCGCCGACCACATTCCGATCCACACCGCACCGCCGGTATCGCCCATGCGCGCCCCGGCCGGTGTGCGCCCGGCGGCCTCCGAACGCGAAACCCGCACGCCCATCAGCGGAATCCGCAAGCGCACGGCCGCGGCCATGGTGGCCAGCGCCCAGCACATTCCGCAGGCCAGCACATTCGTCACCACCGATTTCACCGGCTCGATGGAGCTGCTGGATCATCTGCGCGCCACACCCACCTTCGCCGGGCTGACGCTCACCCCGCTGGCCCTGGTCGCCAAGGCGACGCTGGTGGCGCTGAGCGAGTTCCCCGAGATCAATTCGTACTGGGACGAATCCAATCAGGAGATCGTCACCAAGCACTACGTGAATCTCGGCATCGCCGTGGCGACCGAGCGCGGGCTGCTGGTGCCGAATCTGAAGGAGGCGCAGGGCCTGAGCCTGCGCGACCTGTGCCAGGAGATCGGGCGGGTGGCCGAGCTGGCGCGCGGCGGCGCCGCCACTCCGGCCGACCTCACCGGCGGCACCTTCACCATTACCAATGTGGGCGTATTCGGCGTGGATACCGGTGTGCCCCTGGTGAATCCGGGCGAGGCGGCCATTCTGTGCCTGGGCTCGATCCGCAAGCGCCCGTGGGTGCACCGCGACGAACTCGCCGTGCGCTGGGTGACCACCCTGGGCCTGAGCTTCGATCACCGCATGATCGACGGCGAGCAGGGCTCCCGCTTCCTGGCGAGTGTGGCCGCGCTGCTGGAGGATCCGCTGACCCTGTTGGGCCGGGTCTAGCTCTCCGCGCCGGCGGTGACCACCAAAGGCGCCGCGGCGGTGCGAATGATCTCCGGAATCGGGATGGGCTTACGGGTCTCATTGTCCACGTAGACGTGGGTGAAGGTGCCGGTGGCGGCCAGCTCCAGGGCGTCGCCGGCCTCGCGGAAGATGGCCAGCTCGTAGTTGATGCTCGAATTGCCCAGGCGCGCGATGCGAATGCCCACCCGCAGCTGGTCCGGGAAGCTGAGCGAGCCCAGGAACTTGCAGGAGGTCTGCGCCACCACGCCGATGGCGGGCAGCTCGCGGATGTCCACCCCGGTGGCGTGGATCAGCCACGCGTTCACAGCCGTGTCGAAGTAGCTGTAATAGGTCACATTGTTGACGTGCCCGTAGTGGTCGTTGTCCGCCCAGCGCGTCGGCACCGGCCACAGCACGGGGTAGTACTCATCCTGCGTCACCCTGCCGACGATAGCGGGCGGTGATCTCAGGCCGAGCGCTGGTCGGTGGCGTTGCGGTGATCGCGCGGGCTGATGCCGTAGTGGCGCTTGAACGCCGTACTCAGGGCGAAGGCGCTGCCGTAGCCGACCCGGCGGGCAATGGCCTCCAGGGTGGCGTCGGATTCGTGCAGCAGGTCGGCGGCCAGCGCCAGCCGCCAATCGGTGAGAAAGGCCATCGGGGGCTCGCCGACCAGTTCGGTGAACCGGCGGGCCAGGGCCGCGCGCGACACGCCGACCTCGGACGCCAGCGAGGCGACGGTCCAGGCGTGGGCCGGATTGTGCTGCATGAGGCGCAGGGCCTTGCCGACCAGCGGATCGCCGTAGGCGTGGTACCAGGCCGGGGCGTCGGCGCGGGAGAACCAGGCTCGCAGCGTCGCGATGAGCAGCAGGTCGAGCAGGCGGTCCAGCATGGCGCCCTGGGCGGGCAGGTCCTTGGCCGCCTCGTCGACGAGCAGGTCCAGCACCCGGTCGTCGATATCGCCGCGGCTGAGCACGGCAATGGGCGGCAGGGCGCGCAGCAGCCGGCGGCTGGCCGCCGATTCCTGCTCGTAGGTGCCGGTGACCAGCACCGTCGCCGCGTCGGCGCTGGTGCCCCAGCTGCGAATGCCCAGGCTGAGGGTCTCGCAGAGCACCTCGCCCGCGGGCGTCATGGTGATCTGGCCGGGGTGGATGATCACCTGCGGCTCGGTGCCCGGATCGTCGGCGACGGTGTAGTGGTCCGGCCCGCGGAACAGCGCGATATCGCCGGTGCGTAGTTGCCGCGGGGGTAGCTGCTTGCCGCCCTTGGCGTCCGGGATGATCCAGCCGCCGCCGCGCACCACGGCCACCAGGGTCAGCGGGGCCTCGTCGCGGATACGCAGCGACCAGGGCGGATCGAAACAACTCCGCATGACGAACGCCGACCGTGCGCGTGGTCCTTCGAGCAGGCTGGCCAACGCATCCATACCCAAGACGATGGCAAATGTGGCCGCGCTTCTCAACCATGTTCGCGCGCACCGAATCTCGGTGTACTGGGGATATGACCACCAAAGGCACCGTGAACAGCGAGAATCCGGTTCTCGTACTCGGCGGCACCGGTAAGACCGGCAGCCTCGTCGCCGCCGGGCTGACCGCCCGCGGCGTGCGGGTACGGCTCGGATCGCGCCGCGCGGACATCCCCTTCGACTGGACCGACCGGAGCACCTGGGCGCCGGCGCTCAGCGGCATCGACGCCGTCTACCTGTCCTACCAGCCGGATCTCGCGGTGCCGGGCGCACCCGCCGATATCAAGCGCTTCACCACCGCGGCCGCGGCCGCGGGTGTGCGGCGGGTGGTGTTGCTGTCCGGGCGCGGTGAGCCCGAGGCGCTGGAATGCGAGGGGATCGTGCGGGATTCGGGTCTGGCCGCCACCGTCGTGCGGTGTTCGTGGTTCGCGCAGAACTTCGGCACCGGCCAGTGGGCCGAAGACATCCGCCATGGGGCGATGCTGCTGCCGTGCGGAGATGTGCCGGAACCCTTCGTGGACGCCCGTGATGCGGCCGAGGTGGCGGTGGCCGCGCTGATCGGGGACGGGCATGCCGGACAGGTCTACGAGCTGACCGGTCCGCGCGCCCTCACCCTCGCCGAGGCGATCGCGGAGATCTCGCGGGCGACCCGGCGGGCGATAGCCTTCCGCTCGCCCGGGCGGATGGATTTCGTGGCGCTGCTGACCGCCTCCGGGCGGCCCGCCGATGAAGTCAGCCTGCTGGACTATCTGTTCGGAACGCTGTTCGACGGGCGCAACTCGCAACCCACCGACGGGGTGCGCCGGGCCCTGGGACGCGAGCCCCGGGACTTCACCGATTATGTCCGCGACGTGGCGCTTTCCGGTGTCTGGGCGGCGCCGGCGCACGCATAACTTGTCGGTGGCGGGGCATACAATCGATACGAAACAGGTTGGAAACTAAAAGATTCGGATCCCCACCCGGAGCGTCGGCGAAGCCGCTCGCGGGAGTGGGAAACGAGGAGATACCGGTTCCGGGCCGGTAGCGTCGTACCGATGGCCGCTACAACGCCTGCTCCTCCGATCCGAATCGCCCGGGTGGCCCTGTTTCTGATCTTCGGCCTCAATGGTTTGCTGTCGGCGATCTGGATCGTGCACATCCCGGCCGTGACCCAGCGGACCGGGGTATCGCACAGCACCCTGGGCATGCTCCTGCTGCTCATGGCCGCCGCCGCCATTGCGGGCATGCAGGCGGCGGGACCCCTGGCGGACCGGTTCGGCAGCCGCGCCCTCACCACCGCGGCCGCCGCCGGATTGTCGGTCACGCTGCTCGGCCTCGGCTACGCCACGTCCACCGCCGCCCTCGCAATCGCCTTGCTGGCCTATGGTTTCTGCAACGGCGCACTCGACGTCTCGATGAACGCCCAAGCCGTCGTCGTGGAACGCGCCTACCCCCGTCCCATCATGTCGGCCTTCCACGCCTGGTTCTCCCTGGGCGGCCTGCTGGGCGCGATGGCGGGAGCCGCCGCCCAGCGCGCCGACTGGAATATTCACACCACCTTCGCCGTATCCACCGCGGGCGGCTTGGCCGTGGTCGCCGCCTGCGCGCCGCGCTTGCTGGCGCATGTCGCCCACGACGGCCGCGAACCGCAGCCCGCCGCGGAAATGGCGGGCGCACATCCCGACCCGGAATGGAAACCGCTCCCCTACGGCGACGCCGTCCCCAGCGAGCATTCGGTCGCGGACCCACCCGCCGCGCGCGGCACGACGCCTGCGGGCCGCCGCTCGGTTCTCACGGTGTCGCGAAAAGTGCTCGTACTGGGCGCCATCGCGTTCGCGTTGTTGATGGCGGAGGGCGTGGCCGCCGACTGGAGCGCGCTGCAACTGCAAGATCGCCTGAACGTGGACACCGCCACCGCCGCGCTGGCCTTCGCCGCCTTCTCCACCACCATGACCCTCGGCCGCCTCGGCGCCGATCGAGTCAGCGGCCGGTTCGGGCGCGTGGCCGTCGTGCGCTGGGGCACCCTGCTGGCCGCCTTCGGTTTCACCCTGATCGTCGTATCCCCGTGGCTGCCCTTGACTCTGGCCGGATGGGCGTTGTGCGGAATCGGCCTGTCAGGCGGAGTGCCGCAGGTCTTCACGGCCGCCGGGAATCTGGGGTCGTCCGCCTCCGCGACCGATATGTCGCGGGTGTTCGGGCTCGGCTATGTGGGCCTGCTCGCCGGTCCGGCCATTATCGGCTGGCTGACCAAGCTCATGCCGCTGACCATGGCCATGACGCTGCCGCTCATCACAATGCTCTTGTGCGCCTGGGGCGCTCGCGCGGTCGCGGCCCCCGACCCGGCGCGGGCGCAGGAATAGCCCGGATCAGGACGGCCGGTCGCGGACGAAGGCCAGCGGCGAGCGCGGGCCGAGATCGCCGGCCTGCTCGGCATGGTCGAGGAAGGCGTCGACCATGCGGTGATTGAGCACCGCGAGGGCCTTCAGGTCCTCGGAGCTCCACTCGGACAGGGCTTCTCGCATCCACTCGCGCATGACATCGCGGATGGAGTCGACGGCCCGGCGGCCGTCGGCGGTCGGGCTGACGCGCTGGGCCCGGCGATCGTCCGGATCGGGCACGCGCTCGACGAAGCCGGATTTCTCGAGGCGCTGGATCTGGCGGCTCACGTGCGGCGCCTCGACATCGAGGCGAACGGCCAGCTCGCCGAGCCGCATGGGCTCGGGCGCGTCGGCGAGCAGTCGGAGCAGCGGCACGCTGGCACGATCGATCTTGATGCCGCATTTGGTCATGGCCCGGTCGTGCCGCCGCACCCGCGTGAGCAGGTAGGACACCCTAGCGAGCGCACGTTCGAGCTCCACTATGTGACCTGCGTCAATGTTGGGGCCGATGGCTTCCGGGGGCGGCATGTGGTTATCTTACGAAATCCATTTACTTAATTTCGGTAAGTAACCCGAGGAATTCTATGACTTCGACCGCAGTCGGTCCGGGCGTCGGCGCCGGCACCGACGAACGCCCCCAGGTTCATCTCGGCCTGACCCTGCTCGCGCTGTGCGCGGCCGGTCTGGTCGTCTCGCTCCAGCAGACCGTCGTCATTCCGCTGCTGCCGCGCATGATCACCCAGCTGCACACCGACGTCTCCGGCGTCACCTGGCTGTTCACCGCCGCGCTGCTCACCGGCGCGGTCGCCACTCCCCTGCTGTCGCGCTTCGGCGACATGTACGGCAAGAAGCCGATGGTCATGGTGGCCATGGGGCTGCTCATCGCCGGCTCGGTGGTCTGCGCCTTCGCGGACTCGCTCGGCGTCTATATCGCCGGGCGCGCCCTGCAGGGCACCTCGGCGGCCATGATCCCGCTGGCCATCGGCATCATTCGCGATGCCTTCCCGCGTGAGCGCCTGGTCGGGGCCATCGGCATCGTCTCCGGCACCATGGGCGTCGGCGGCACTGTCGGCCTGCTGGTCACCGGCGTCATCGCCGACCACACCCAGGATCCGCACCCGGTGTTCTGGCTGACCGCCGGGCTCGGTGTCGTGGCCGCGGTGCTGATTCAAGTGAGCGCCAAGAACAATGGCGTGCGGCACGGCGGCAAGCCCGACTTCCTCGGCGCGGCGCTGCTGGCCGGACTGCTGGTGAGCCTGCTGCTCGGCATCAGCCAGGGCCCGCGCTGGGGCTGGGGATCCGGTTCGGTGCTGGGACTTTTCGGCATCGCGGCCGTGCTCACCGCCATCTGGGTGGTCGTCGAGCTGAAGGTGGAGCAGCCGCTGGTGCGGCTGCAACTGCTGGTCGGGCCGCAGTCGCTGTCGGCGAATATCGCCTCGGCGCTGCTCGGCTTCGCCATGTTCGGATCCTTCACGCTCATCTCGAATTTCATTCAGACACCGGCGGACAAGGTCGGCTACGGCCTGTCGGGTTCGGTGCTCGCGGTCGGTCTGTACGGCATTCCGAGCGCGGCGCTGATGACGTTCTTCTCGTTCCGCACCGGGCGGATCGCGGCGAAGATCGGACCGGCGTACACCCTCGCCATCGGCTCGGCCTTCGCCGGGCTGTCCATGGCCTGGCTGACGTTCTCCCATGCGCACGGCTACGACATGATCATCGCGAATGTGCTGCAGGGCACCGGCTTCGGCATCGGCTACGCGGCGCTGGGCACGCTGGCGGTGCAGCACGTGCCCATGAGCGAGAGCGGGATCGCCTCCGGCATCAACTCGCTGGTGCGCACCGCGGGCGGCAGTATCGCGGGCGCGATCACCGCCTCGATCCTGTCGGCGCACGTCATCGCCGATACCAAGGTGCCGACGCTGGATTCCTATGTGGCCAGCTTCGCCATCCTGTCCGTCGGCGCGTTCGGGGCCGCCGCCGTCGCCCTCGGGCACGGCCTGCGGCACAAGGGCCACTAGGTCAGCACGTCGAGGCGCTCGCCGTCGACCACCACCGCATGGTCGTCGGTGAGCGCCCAGTGCCGGATTCCGGCGGCGGCGTAGTCGCGCACCAGTTTCCGGGACAGTCCCTCCGGATCGGTGGGCGAATCCAGGTGCGGGACGATCGGCCGATCCACCAAACCCAGTCCGTCCCAGAGCGGTTCGATGCCGCAGGCGGTCCGGACCTCCTCCGGATCGTCCATGGATTCCAGCCCGTGCAGATCGGGGGTCATGACGCAGGCGCCGGCGCTGTAGCCCGCGTAGACCAGCGCATCCGCGGCCAGCAGGCGTTTCAGCACGACATCGGCGCCGCTGCGGGCGAATTGGGCGCGCAGCACGAAGGTATTGCCGCCGCGCACCCACACCATGGGGAATTGCGCCAGCGTGCGCTCCAGCTCCGCGCTCCGGCCCACATATTCCCGCAGATCGACGACCTCCGGCTGGAAACCCAGGCGGCGCAAGGGGAACAGATCACTGGCCACCGCGCTCTGCCAGGCCGAGGGCCAGGCGTCGCAGGCATTGGCGATGACCGCGACCCGGCCCGGCTCGCCCACCATGGCGAGCAGGCGGGCCTGGTGCGCACCGAAACGGTAGCTGGACAGGAACAGTCGCACCGCGGCTCAGAGGGTGAAGGCCAGGGCGCGGACCAGGCGGTCGCCGAGGTCGCTATCGCCGGTAAGGGTGAATTCGCCGGTGTGCGCGTCGGCGGTCGTGCGGCCGCCGCGCAGGCGGGCGAACAGGCGCGAGTCCATGGCGACGACGACGGTGGCCGGGCCGGACAGGGATTCGACCAGGGCCGCTCGACCGGCCGCCACCTCGAGGTGCAGCTGCCGCGTGATCGGGCCGGTGAGTTCGACGGTGATCCGCGAACCCTCCGGTGCGGCCGCGCCCTTGACCACGGCCTTGCCGAGACCGGGCAGCAGTTCCTCATACGCGGTTTCGCCGCGCACACCGCCCTCGTCGACCGCGACGCCCAGCCCGTCGGCGATATCGTGCTCGTGCATCCAGCAGTCGAACAGGCGAATTCGCATGAACCGGCCGTAGGGAGCCATGCCCACCGGCGTCGGGACCGGCTGGGCCCACATCTCCGGGCTCGTCTCCGCGAGCGCCTTCGACCTGCGGCCGGTGACATCGCCGAACCGTGCCAGCAGCTGCGCACCCGTGAGCGGGCGCAGCGATTCGATCCATTTCTCATTGAGCGCGCCGATGTCGTTGCGAATGTGCGCGCCGGCCACCTCGATCTCCGGGGTCGGCTCGCCCAGCAGCATGGACTCGACCCCGATGACGTGCGCGATCACATCGAAGACCGTCCACCCGGGCAGCGCCGAGGGCGTCCGCCAGCCCGGCTCGTCCAGCCCGTCCACTAGCCGGGTGAGCGCGTCCCACTGGCCGGATAGGGCGGCGGCGATATCGGCGCGGTCCGGCACCGTGTCGGTCATGCGCTGGTTTCCTTCTCCTCGGCGGCGAGCCGGTCCAATCCGGCTCGGATGGCGGCGGCCGTGGCCTCCCGGTCGTGCGGGCGGCGCAGCACGAATCCCTTTGCGAAGGTGAACATGTCACCATCGCGGCGCGGCACCACGTGCAGGTGCACATGGCCCACGGTCTGGAAAGCGGCCTTGCCGTCGTTCATGACCAGATTCGCCGCGTGCGATCCGAGATCGCTGCGGCGCAGGGCCTTCGCCAGCCGGTGACCGAGGGTGAACAGCTGCGCGCCCAGCGCCGGGGTCAGCTCGTCCAGATCGGTCGCGTGCCATTTGGGAATCACCAGCGTGTGCCCCCGGGTGATGGGCCGGATATCGAGAAACGCCAGCAGGGTGTCGTCCTCGTATACCTTCGTCGCGGGCGCGGTGCCCGCCACGATCCGGCAGAAGATGCAGCCACTCACCCCGCAGACATTACGGCGTAAGAGTGATGCGCGACACCCCCGGCGGCCCCCCGCGGGCGGCTCACCTGCTCGCACACCCCTACGTAAGTAACCGGCCCCCTATGTACGTACTTGTCGCAGGTCATCGCGCCGCGCACGATTGGCGAGTCCGTTTCACAATAGAAAGGCGGGTTCCAGCCAGGAGGAATGGTCCGGGCACACCGCTTCTCCAGGAATACCGCCACAGGCGATTCGATTGAGCACAATGCACAGTCCGGAGCCCCGCGGAGCCCTTCGCACCACGCAGTGTGATGGTCATCTCCGCTACGCTCACCGCGGACCGGGTACAGTTGCGAGAATTCTCACGAACTTACTCAGCAGTAAGTTCGGCCCACCGTTGGACCGAGAAGGAAGTTAGACAAGTGGACACAACGCAGAGCGCACAGACCGCTGCGCCCCGCGGTGCGCGCGTCGGCGTGGTTCGTGAGACGAACCCGGACGAACGACGTGTCGCATTGGTGCCGAAGATCATTCCGTCCCTGCGCAAGCAGGGCGTGGAGGTGATCGTCGAGTCCGGTGCCGGTCTGGGCGCACTCATTCCCGATGAGCTCTACACCGAGGCCGGTGCCACCATCGGCGATCCGTGGAGCGCGGACGTGGTCGTGAAGGTCGCGCCGCCCAATGACTCCGAGATCGCGAAGCTGTCCGAAGGGCAGACGCTGATCGGGTTCCTCGCCCCGCGCAATGCCGACAACAAGATCGGCGCGCTGAAGGCGGCGGGCGTGCAGGCCTTTGCGGTGGAAGCGATTCCGCGCATCTCCCGCGCGCAGGTCATGGATGCGCTGTCCTCGCAGGCCAATGTCGCCGGCTACAAGGCCGTGCTGCTGGCCGCCTCGGAATCCACTCGATTCTTCCCCATGCTCACCACCGCGGCGGGCACCGTGAAGCCGGCGACCGTGCTGGTGCTCGGCGTGGGCGTCGCAGGCCTGCAGGCCCTCGCCACGGCCAAGCGCCTCGGTGGGCGCACCACCGGATACGACGTGCGCCCGGAGGTCGCCGATCAGGTACGGTCGGTCGGCGCGCAGTGGCTCGATCTCGGCATCGACGCCGCCGGTGAGGGCGGATACGCCCGCGAGCTCACCGACGAGGAGCGCGCTCAGCAGCAGCAGGCCCTCGAAGACGCCATCAAGGGCTTCGACGTGGTCATCACCACCGCGCTGGTGCCGGGCCGCCCGGCGCCGCGCCTGGTGACCGCCGCCGCGGTGGAGGGCATGAAGCCCGGCAGCGTGATCATCGATATGGCCGGTGAGACCGGCGGCAACTGCGAGCTCACCGAGCCCGGCAAAACCGTTGTGCGCCATGACGTCACCATTGCCTCGCCGCTGAACCTACCGGCGACCATGCCCGAGCACGCCTCCGAGCTGTACTCCAAGAACATTGCCGCGCTGCTGGAACTCATGCTGAAAGACGGTGCGCTGGCGCCCGATTTCGAGGACCAGGTGCTCGCGGACTCCTGCGTTACCCGTGAGGTGGATGCCTGATGTACACCGAACTGCTGGCGAATATCGCCATTCTGGTGCTGTCCGGATTCGTCGGCTTCGCCGTCATCTCCAAGGTGCCCAATACCCTGCACACCCCGCTCATGTCCGGCACCAATGCCATTCACGGCATTGTCGTGCTCGGCGCGCTGGTGACGCTGGGCAAGATGGAGGACCCCTCCATCGGCATTCAGATCATTCTGTTCGTGGCCCTGGTCTTCGGAACCCTGAACGTGGTCGGCGGTTTCGTGGTCACCGACCGCATGCTCGGCATGTTCAAGGGCAAGAAGGCCGCGCCGGCGGCCGAAGCGAAGCGCGAAGACGCAGTGAAGGCGGACCGCTGACATGGACAACCTGGTCAATATCCTCTACATCGTCGCCTTCTCGCTGTTCATCTACGGCCTGATGGGCCTGACCGGCCCGAAGACCGCGGTGCGCGGCAACTGGATCGCCGCGTTCGGCATGGGGCTCGCGGTCATCGCGACCTTCATCTCCATTCGCGACACCACCAACTGGATCATCATCATCGCCGGCCTGGTCATCGGTATCGCCCTGGGCGTGCCGCCGGCCAAGTTCACCAAGATGACGGCCATGCCGCAGCTGGTCGCCGCCTTCAACGGCGTCGGCGGTGGCACCGTGGCGCTGATCGCGTGGGCCGAATTCCTCGACACCACCGGCTTCTCCGCGTTCAAGCACGGGGAAGAGCCGACCGTGCACATCATTGTCGGCTCGCTGTTCGCGGCCATCATCGGCTCGATCTCGTTCTGGGGCTCGGTCATCGCCTTCGGCAAGCTGCAGGAGATCCTGCCCGGCAAGCCGATCGGCATCGGCAAGCTGCAGCAGCCGCTGAACATCCTGCTGCTCATCGCCGCGGTCGCGGCGGCCGTGGTCATCGGCCTGGGCGCCGCCGACGGCGGGGTGTCGCAGCTGTGGATGATCGGCCTGCTGGTCGCCGCGGGCATTCTCGGCCTCATGGTGGTGCTGCCCATCGGCGGCGCGGACATGCCCGTGGTCATCTCCCTGCTCAACGCACTGACCGGATTGTCGGCCGCCGCAGCGGGTCTGGCGCTCAACAACACCGCCATGATCGTGGCGGGCATGATCGTCGGCGCGTCCGGCACCATCCTCACCAATCTCATGGCCAAGGCCATGAACCGCTCCATCCCCGCCATCGTGGCGGGCGGATTCGGCGGTGGCGGAACGGCTCCCGGCGCATCGGGCGGCGAGCAGAAGCAGGCCAAGGCCACCTCCGCGGCGGATGCGGCGATCCAGATGGCCTACGCCAACCAGGTCATCGTGGTCCCCGGCTACGGCATGGCCGTCGCCCAGGCCCAGCACGCGGTCAAGGAGATGGCGGCCCTGCTCGAAGCCAAGGGCGTCGAGGTCAAGTACGCCATCCACCCGGTCGCGGGCCGCATGCCCGGCCATATGAACGTGCTGCTCGCGGAGGCCGAGGTCTCCTACGACGCGATGAAGGAAATGGACGACATCAACGGCGAATTCGGCCGCACCGACGTCGCCCTCGTCATCGGCGCCAACGACGTCACCAACCCGGCGGCGCGCGAGGACTCCTCGTCCCCGATCTACGGCATGCCCGTGCTGAACGTGGACCAGGCCAAGTCGGTCATCGTGCTCAAGCGCTCGATGAACTCCGGGTTCGCCGGCATCGACAACCCGCTGTTCTACGCGGACACCACCTCGATGCTCTTCGGCGACGCCAAGAAGTCCGTCGGCGCGGTCACCGAGGAACTGAAGGCGCTGTAGCGAATTCACGGAGATACCCCGTTCTTGACCTTGAGGTCAAGAACGGGGTATTTTCATGTCATGGGCAGGCCGCGCACCTTCGAGGCGGACACGGTGGTGGACCGCGCGATGGAGGCGTTCTGGACCCATGGGTACGGCAATACCTCGCCGGCGCAGTTGGCCGAGGCCACCGGCGTGGGAAAAGGAAGTCTGTACAACACCTTCGGCAGTAAGCGGGAGTTGTTCGACCGGGCGCTCGAGCGCTACGACCGGCAGGGTGTGGAATTCTGCACCGAGATCTTGAACCAGCCGGGGACCACCCGGGAACGGCTGCGGGCCTGGATGCGGTTCACGGTGGATTCCGATCTGGCGCAATCGGTTCGGCGCGGCTGCATGATGGTCAATACCGCCATGGAGCTGGGCGGGCATGACGCGGAGGCCACTCGCGCCGTCTCGCTCGCGCAGCAGCACATGATCGAGGTGTTCATCGCGCGCATCGAGCAGGGCAAGCGCGACCGGGATGTGCGGGCCGACGCCGATCCGCGGGCCACGGCCGAGTTCCTGCTGAACACCATTATGGGGCTTCGGGTTTCGGCCAAGAGCTCCGATCACACGACGCTGTACCGGATCATCGACACCGCGCTGACCACACTCTGATCCAAGGCCGCGACAGGCGGCCTTTTCTTCCGCCCTAGTTTTTGACCTGTAGTTCAAGAAAGGTACGCATCATGGATCTCGGACTGAACGGCAAGACCGCACTCGTCACCGGCGCCAGCCGGGGCATCGGACTGGCCGTCACCGAAGCATTGGCCGCCGAGGGCGTGCACGTGTTCGGCGTCGCCCGCACCATTACGCCCGAACTCGAAAAGGCCGCGGCCGGAACCGTATCCGCCGATCTGAGCACCACCGCGGGAGCCGTCGACGCGGTCGACGCGGCGCTCGCCGAGCTCGGCGGACTCGACATCCTGGTCAACAATGTCGGCGGCGGCGACGGGAACAAGCTCACGCTCGGCGGTTTCCTCGACATCACCGATGACCAGTGGCGAGACGTGTTCGCGCTCAACCTCTTCGGCGTCGTCACCACCACTCGCGCCGCACTGCCGAGCCTGCTCGAACGACGCGGCGCGATCGTGAACGTCTCCTCGATCAACGCCCGCGTCCCGGCCGTCGGACCCGCCGGGTACAGCGAGGCCAAGGCGGCCCTCACCGCGCTGGGCAAGCGGCTCAGCGAGGAGTTCGGCCCGCAGGGCGTACGGGTGAACACCGTCTCGCCGGGCGTGGTCGGCACGTCGATCTGGCGCGGCCCGGACAGCATCGGCGCGAAGTTCGCGGCGGCCAATGGCGTTGCGCAGGAGGATTTCCTCGCCGTCCTGCCGGAACAGTTCGACATCGCCTCGCGCCGGATATCCGAGCCGGAGGAGGTGGCCGATCTGGTCGCCTTCCTGAGCTCGGAGCGGGCGGCGAATATCGTCGGCGCGGACTTCGTCATCGACGGCGGCACCGTCAAGACGCTCTGACGATGGCGAACGGCCCGGGTCCCGATGCAGGGATCCGGGCCGTCGTGGTTCACAGGTACAGGCCGGTGCCGTGCTCGGGGCGCTCGTTGGCGACGGCGTGCAGATCACGTTCGCGCAGGACGTAGTAGGCCTGGGCCTGGATCTCGACCTCGTACTGGTCCTCGGCGCTGAAGAGGACCTGGTCGCCCACGTGGACGGCGCGGACGTGGGAGCCGACGCCGCAGACCTCACCCCACGAGAGGCGTTTGGCCACTTGGGCGGTGGCCGGGATGAGGATGCCGCCGCTGCTGCGCCGCTCGCCCGCCTCCTGGTTGATACGCACCATGACGCGGTCGTGCAGCATTTGGATTTCGAGCTTTGGATCGGACACCGCGGCAGTTTACTGCGGCGCGCCGACGACGCGGCGGATGGCATCCTTGGTCCAGGCGCGAATGGCGTCCACATCGTCGGGACCGTCCAGGATGAACGGGACCACCTGGGGCAGCATGGCCGGGTAGTTGATCATGCCCATGAGAAGCAGCAGGACATAACCGGGGGGCATGTCCTTGCGCATGAGGCCCTTGCCCTGCGCGGCGCCGACCTTGACGCGCTTCTGGTTGTAGCGCTCGGCGCGCACCTCGCCCGCGGTGCCGCTGCCGGGGCCGAGTTCCAGGGCCTCCCACATGAGCAGGCGGAGCAGTTCCGGGTGCTCGCGGTGGTAGTCGACGTGCTCGTCGATCCAGGTGTCGAGGTCCTCGATATCGGTGGTCACCGATTCGGCGACGTCGAGGACGGCCTTCTCCAGGACCTGATGGAAGAGCTGCTGCTTGTCGCCGAAGTAGGCGTAGATGAGCTGCTTGTTGGCATTGGCATTGCGGGCGATGCGGTCGACCCGGGCCCCGGCGATGCCGTAAGCGGCGAATTCGGCCATGGCGGCCGCGAAGATGCGCGCCTTCGTCGCCTCGGGATCCCTGGGAGCCATGTCTGCCATGGTAACCAACCAACCAGTTGACACAGGCTCGGACGGCGTGGAATAGTTCCAACTAACCGGTTGGTTGACTTCGCGAGAACTCGCATCACACGACGCAACGTCGCGTCGCGCGTCCCCCATTTCCCCGCTTACCCGTTCGGGAGAACGACGTGACAACTCTTCACACTCCGCCCGCCACAGCGCTCTCCGCGGCGCCGGGCGAGTTCGCCGCTCGCTGGCGGGCGCTGCCGGTCATCCTCAGCGCCATGTTCATGGCCATGTTCGACTACTTCGTGGTCAATGTGGCCGCCTCGTCCCTGCAGCACGACCTGCGCGCCTCCGAGGCCGCCCTGGAACTGGTGGTCGGCGGTTACGGATTCGCCTACGCCAGCGGGCTGGTCACCGGCGGCCGGCTCGGCGATCTGTTCGGCCATCGGCGCATGTTCGTCTTCGGCATGCTCGCCTTCGTGCTCGCCTCGCTGCTCTGCGGGCTCGCCTGGAACTCCTGGTCACTGGTGGGATTCCGGGTGCTGCAAGGGATTACCGCGGCGGCCATGATCCCGCAGCTGCTCGCCCTCATCAACACCATGTTCCCGGCGCACGAACGCCCCAGGGCCATGGCGGGATTCGGCGCCACCGTCGGTCTCGGCTCGGTGGCCGGCCAGGTGCTCGGCGGCGTGCTGCTCGACCTCGACCTGTTCGGCCTGGGCTGGCGAACCCTGTTCCTCATCAATGTGCCCATCGGCCTCGTCGCCGCGGTGCTCGCCGCCCGCTGGCTGCCCCGGTACGAGCAGACCCACCGCCCACGCCTGGATCTGATCGGCGCCCTGGGCATCTCGTCGGCGCTCGCGCTGGTGCTGATCCCGGTGACGCTCGGCCGCCCGGAAGGCTGGCCGCTGTGGACCTGGGCGGCCATGGCCGCCGCACTGCCCGTGCTGCTGGCGACCCTGCGCTACGAGAACCGGCTGCTGCGCACCGGCGGCCAGCCCGTCCTGGACACCACCCTCATCGGCGACCGGAAGTTCCTGGCGGGCATGGTGATCTCCGGCGGCTACCTGACCTTCTTCGCCGGCTTCATGCTGTGCCTGACCCTGCTGCTGCAGAACGGGCTCGGCATGGACCCGCTGGCCGCCGGGCTCACCTTCGCCCCGCTGGGCCTGTGCTTCGCGCTCAGTTCCTTCTTCGCCCGCCGCATCGCCGAGCGGATCGGCACTCGGGTCATCCTGCTGGGCGCGAGCATCAGCCTGCTCGGCATGCTGGTCACCAGCGGCGTGCTGGCCTGGTACGGCCCGGCGGTCAGCGCGGCGGTGCTGATCCCCGGCATGATGCTGGTCGGCGCGGGCAATGGCATGGCCATCCCGTCGACCATCGGCGCGGTGCTCTCCTCCGGCATCCCCGGCCATCAGGCCGGCATGGCCGCGGGCGTGCTCACCTCCGCACAGCAGTTCGGCAATGCCATCGGCGCGACCGTGCTGGGCACCATCTTCTTCAGCGCCCTCGGCACCGCGCACAGCACCGGCGATTTCGTGCACGCCATGGAAGTCGCCGGCCTGAGCGCCCTGGCCGTCATCGCGGTGGTGCTGGCCGCGGCCGTCATGCTGACGCGAACCAGCGCCGACTGAGCACCGGGAGCGGGCGCGGCACCCCCCGGGAATTCGCGCCCCTCTTTGTCGTGGCACCGGAAGCCAGGGATTCGCCGGACCGCGCGACCGTGGCAGCATCGAATCCGATCTTGTTGCGAGAAAGGACGTTTCACCATGGACCCCACATTGCCCCAGGGAAAGCCCGATATCGTCTCCTACCTCCTCGGCCTCCTCCGGCTGGCGCTGACCTCGGGCTCCGCACACTGACCCGGCGAACGGTTACGGACAAACGTGGCGGGACGACGTAGTTTCTGAGTGTGCACCCGAACAGCTCCGCCGTCGATCTCGACACCCTGCGCGACCTGCTCCCCGCGGGCATGGTGGTGACCGATCCGGAAATCCTTCTCGCCTACCGACAGGACCGGGCACTGGATCCGGACGCCGGAACCGCACTGGCTCTGGTCCGGCCGCTCACCACCGCGCAGGTGGCGGCGGTGGTGCGGTGGGCGAACGAGCACCGGGTGCCGATCGTGCCGCGCGGAGCGGGCACCGGCCTGTCCGGTGGGGCCACCGCGCAGTCCGGGGCGCTGGTGCTGAGCACCGAGAAGATGCGGGAGATCAGCGTCGATCCGGTGACGCGGACGGCCGTGGTGCAGCCCGGGCTGTTGAATGCCGAGGTCAAGCGGGCTGTCGCGGAGCAGGGGCTGTGGTACCCGCCGGATCCCTCGTCGTTCGAGATCTGTTCCATCGGCGGCAATGCCGCCACCAATGCGGGCGGGCTGTGCTGCGTGAAATACGGGGTCACCACCGATTACGTGCTCGGCATGGAGGTGGTGCTCGCCGATGGCACGGTGGTGCGGCTCGGCGGGCCGCGCTTGAAGGATTCCGCGGGGCTGTCGCTGACCAAGCTGTTCGTGGGCAGCGAAGGCACGCTGGGGATCATTACCGAGCTCACGCTGCGGCTGCTGCCCGCACAGCCGCCGCAGTCGACCGTGGTCGCCACCTTCCCGACGCTGACGGCCGCGACCGAGGCGATTCTGGCCATTACCGGGGCGCTGCGGCCGTCCATGCTGGAATTCATGGACTCGGTCGCCATCAACGCGGTCGAGGACGAATTGCGAATGGGCTTGGACCGCAAGGCCGCCGGACTGCTGGTGGCGCGTTCCGACGCCCCCGGCGAACACGCCGGGCAGGAGGCCGACATCATGCTGGCCGCCTGTGAAAAAGCCGGGGCCACCGAGGCTTTCCGCACCGACGACGAGGATGAGGGCGAGGCGTTCTGCGCCGCACGGCGATTCGCCATCCCGGCGGTGGAACGCAAAGGGCCGCTGCTGCTGGAGGATGTCGGCGTACCGCTCCCCCGGCTCGGCGATCTGGTCAATGGCATTGCCGAGATCGCCCGTGCCCGCGAGGTGCTCATCTCGGTCATCGCGCACGCGGGTGACGGCAATACCCATCCGCTGATCGTGCACGATCCGAACGACCCGGCCGAGGCCGAGCGCGCGCACCGGGCCTTCGGCGAGATCATGGACCTCGCGATCAGCCTGGGCGGCACCATTACCGGTGAGCACGGCGTCGGCCGGCTCAAGAAGGCCTGGCTGCCCGATCAGCTCGGGCCCGATGTGATGGCACTCACCCGCCGTATCAAAGACGCCCTGGATCCGCACGGGATTCTCAATCCCGGCGCGGTCATCTAGCCGATCCCCCGGAACAATCCACTTCGCAAGGGAGTTCACCCCGATCATGACCACCAGGCTGGAACACAATGCCGACGCCACCCGCTACGAGATCTACCTCGACGGCACTCTCGCGGGCTACGCCGACTACGCGGAGCGCACCCGGGGCGAGACGAAGATCCGCGACATCCAGCACACCCTCACCTTTCCCGAGTTCCGCGGCCGCGGCGTGGCGGCGCAGGTCGTGGAGTTCGCGCTGAACGACGCACGTGCCGAAGGCTTCTCGATCATCCCCACCTGCTGGTATGTCGAGAAGTACATTGCCGAGCACCCCGAATACGCCGACCTGGTGGCTTAATTGGCGCGGCGGTGCGTATCGCCGTAGCGGGGCTGTTCCCGTCGCCGCCACACCAGGAACTGCTTGTCGGTGACGCTGCACATGGCCTCGATCACCTTGTCGTTGTCGAAACCCGGTAGTGCCTGCAAGCGAGCCAGAAACGCGGTGTCGGCCGCCGAATGCGGCACCACGCAACCCTTACCGGTCGCACCGATCAGCACGAAGAACACATCCTCGGCGAACGGGCCGTCCGCCGTCGTAATGATCCGCACCTCCGCGAGTTCGGTCCACGCGACCTCTTCCACCCGTCCATTGGCCAGCGTGCGCCGGACGAAGGTGTCGTTGATTTCGACTCCGGCCATGGATCAATAGTGCCCCCGCCCGCGGCGGCAAAACAGTCCCGAAACCACTGCTTTACCTGAGGAAAAGGTAAAGAAAAGCTCCGGCGAACCGACCGTCCGTCGCAGCGACGGCGGGCCGGTCCCCGGAGCAATCCACTAGCTATTGAAGCGATTTCAGCGCAGCAGCTGACGCGACATGACCACGCGCTGAATCTGGTTGGTGCCCTCGTAGATCTGGGTGATCTTGGCATCGCGCATCATTCGCTCCACCGGGAAATCGGTGGTGTAGCCGGCGCCGCCGAAGAGCTGCACGGCATTGGTGGTGACCTCCATGGCCACATCGGAGGCGAAGCACTTGGCGGCGGCGGAGATGAAGCCCAGGTTCTTCTCACCGCGCTCGGCGCGGGCGGCGGAGGTGTAGACCATGAGGCGGGCGGCCTCGATCTTCATGGCCATATCGGCCAGCATGAACTGGGTGTTCTGGAAGTCGGCGATCGCCTTGCCGAACTGCTTGCGGTCCTTGGTGTAGGCGATGGCGGCGTCCAGCGCGCCCTGGGCCAGGCCCACGGCCTGCGCGCCGATGGTCGGGCGGGTGTGGTCCAGGGTCTGCAGGGCGGTCTTGAAACCGGTGCCCGGCGCGCCGATCATGCGGTCGCCCGGAACGCGGCAGTTCTCGAAGTACAGCTCGGCGGTCGGGGAACCCTTGATGCCCAGCTTGTGCTCCAGCGGGCCGACCACAAAGCCCTCGTCGTCCTTGTGCACCATGAACGCGGAGATGCCGTTGGCGCCCTTCTCGGCGTCGGTCACGGCCATGACGGTGTACCAGTCGGACTTGCCGCCATTGGTGATCCAGCACTTGGAGCCGTTGATGATCCAGTCGTCGCCGTCGGCCTTGGCGCGGGTGCGCATGGAGCCGGCGTCGGAGCCCGCCTCACGCTCGGACAGCGCGTAGGAGGCCATCTTGCCGTCGACGATGTCGGGCAGGACCTTGTTCTTGAGCTCCTCGGAGCCGTTCAGGATCAGGCCCATGGTGCCGAGCTTGTTGACGGCCGGGATCAGCGAGGAGGAACCGCACACGCGGGCGACTTCCTCGATGACGATGCAGGTGGCGACGGAATCCGCGCCCTGGCCGCCGTAGGCCTCGGGCACGTGCACGGCATTGAAGCCGGCGGCGTTGAGGGCGGTCAGCGCCTCCTCCGGGAAGCGGGAGTTGCCGTCCACGTCCTTCGCGTACGGGGCGATCTCCTTCTCGGACAGGCCGCGAATGGCCTCGCGCAGCTCGTGGTGAAAGTCCTCGAGCTGGAACAGGTTGAAATTCGGATTGCCCGCCATGGGTTCACTCCTGGTTCGTCGGTCGGGATCGCCGCTGCTTGGCCAGCGCCGTCACCAGCATCTCGGCACTCAGTGCCAATCGTGGCCGAGTATACGCCGCGAAATCGCGGCCACATGCGCATACTGCCCAGGGAAGCCGTGGCACGCAGTGTCATCTCTGCCACTGCGGGCCGCTCACAGCGTATCCAGCCGCCGGGCCAGCAGATCGGCGACCTGCCGGGGCGGCAGATCGCGCGGGAAGACCGCCACCACCATCTCCTCGGCCCGCGCCGCGGCGCCGTCGCGCGCCCCGCGCAAACCCCCGGCACCCCCGCGGGGGATGCGGTCCAGCGCGACACGCAGATCCGCCGGACTCGCGTCCGACTCGCCGCGCACCATGCGCCGCAGCAGATAGTTGTGCGTCGCGGTCACCGCCGCGGTGAACTGCACCAGCGCCAGATCCGACTCGCCCCGCAATCGGCTGCGCAGATAGTCGGTGAACAGCCGCTCGTAGCGGAACACCGTCACGATCTCGCGTTCCCGCAGCGCGGGCTCCTGCCGCACCACCCGGTACCGGCGCGCGGCCAGCTCCCGCCACTGGGTGAACCGCTCGAAGACCTCGACCACCGCCGCGCACACGGCCTCCCACGGATCGCCCTGCGCCGCGTCCAGGAAGGCCCGCGCCTGCGCCAGCTGCGATTCGTGATCGGCGAAGACCACATCCTCCTTGGACCGGAACTGCCGGAAGAAGGTGCGCCGCGAGATCCCGGCCGCGTCCGCGATCTCGTCGACGGTCGTGGCCTCGTACCCCTTCTCGGCGAACAGCCGCAGCGCCTGATCCACCACGGTCAGGCGGCGCGCGGTCGCGTCATCGTCAGGGGCCACATTCCTACCGTAAACGGCAGCTGCCACTACACCCTCCAAGACTGGAACTGGACGACTGGTTTCGCAAGATCCGGGTAACTCACCGGGTACGCCCAGAACCCAGGCGGTGCAGGACCGCCGGCACGCGTGCCGGAATCTCGGGGCACTCTGCCGTGCGCTGAAGTCGCGGAGAGGCGGGACAGCTCTCAGCCGAGGAGTTTGCTGCGGAGGGCGTCGTCCTTCTCCAGAACCATCTTCTCCAGATCGGCCTGGAATTGCTCCATGCGCGAACGCAATTCGGGGTTCGACGCCGCCAGGATGCGGACCGCCAGCAGACCCGCGTTGCGAGCGCCGCCGATGGAGACGGTGGCGACCGGGACGCCCGCGGGCATCTGGACGATCGACAGCAGCGAATCCATGCCGTCGAGATGCTTGAGCGGCACCGGGACGCCGATGACCGGCAGCGGGGTCGCGGAGGCGACCATGCCGGGCAGGTGCGCCGCGCCGCCCGCGCCCGCGATGATGACCTGGAGGCCGCGGCCGGCGGCCTCCTTCGCGTAATCGAGCATGCGCTGCGGGGTGCGGTGCGCGGAGACCACGCCGACCTCGAAGCGAACACCGAACTCCGCCAAGGCTTCCGCCGCGGCCACCATTGTGGGCCAGTCGGAGTCGCTGCCCATGATCAGGCCGACCGCCGGAGCGGGGCCTGCGGAGCGACCATCCGGTGCAGCGGTGTCAGTCATGATGTGGATCCCATCCGTCGGTCCAGATCGCGTGCGACATCCAGTGGGCCGCGCGCTCGGCTTTTTCGCGGGTCTCGACGAGATCGTCGCCGAGGATATTGATGTGGCCGATCTTGCGATCGGGGCGCTCGCCCTTGCCGTAGAGGTGCACCTTGGCCTCCGGCAGGCGGGCGGCCAGATGGTGCAGGCGCTCGTCCATGGACATCTCGGGAGCCTCGGGGGCGCCGAGGATATTGGCCATGACGACCACCGGGGCCAGCGGGCGGGTGCTGCCCAGCGGGTAGTCCAGAACCGCGCGCAGATGCTGCTCGAACTGACCGGTGCAGGCGCCGTCCATGCCCCAGTGACCCGAGTTGTGCGGGCGCATGGCGAGTTCGTTGACCAGCAGCACGCCGGACCGGGTTTCGAAGAGTTCCACGGCCATGACGCCGGTCACGCCCAACTCCGACGCCAGGCGCAGCGCCAGCGCCGACGCCTCGGTGGCCTTGGCCTCCGGCAGGTCGGGGGCCGGGGCGATGACGACGGCGCACTGGCCGTCGCGCTGCACGGTCTCCACGACCGGCCAAGCGGCGGCCTGCCCGAACGGCGAGCGGGCGACCATGGCGGAGAGTTCCCGCTTCAGCTCGACCTTGGCCTCGGCCAGCAGCGAAACACCGTGCGCGAGTTGGTCGGTGACGATCTTCTCGGTCTCGGCGGCGTCGGCGGGCATCCACACGCCGCGGCCGTCGTAACCGCCGCGCACCGCCTTCAGCACGAAGGGCCAGCCGTGCGCATCGCCGAAGGCCACGGCGTCGGTGACCGAGTTCACCTCGGTGAAAGCCGGAATCGGCACGCCCAGCTCCGCCAGCTTGCCGCGCATGGCCAGCTTGTCCTGGGCGAAGATCAGCGCCCGCGGCGGCGGCTGCACGTTCACGCCTTCGGCGATGAGCGCCTCGAGATGCTCGGTGGGCACGCCCTCGTGATCGAAGGTCAGCGCGTGCGAGCCGACGGCGGCCTTGCGCAGCGCCGCCAGATCGTGGTGGCTGCCGAAGACCACGTCCGGGGTCACCTGGGCCGCCGGATCGTCGGGTCGTTCGGCGAGCACGCGCAGCCGCTGGCCCAGCGCAATGGCCGCCTGATGGGTCATGCGCGCGAGCTGACCGCCGCCGATCATGGTGACGGTGGGCATCGCGGAGGAGTCGAAGGAACGGGCGCTCACGTTGGTCAATGTTGTCATGACACCTACCACCCCCTACCGTGCGGGTTGCTCACCGGTTCCGCGAGAGACGTAGACTCGCTCCGTGTCATTTGTCGACGACGTGATAAACGTCCTGCCCAAACCGCTGCGGGACCTCGCGGACCGCCATTCCGAACTGATCAAGTTCGCGATTGTCGGCGCGACGACGTTCGTCATCGACATCGGCATCTTCTACATCCTGAAGCTGACCATACTCGAGCCGAAACCCACGGTCGCGCGCATCCTGTCCGGCGTCATCGCCGTCATCGCGTCCTACATCCTGAATCGGGAGTGGACTTTCGATAAGCGCGGCGGCCGTGAGAAGCATCACGAGGCCCTGCTCTTCTTCGTCGTCAGCGGTATCGGCGTGCTACTGGCCAGCGTCCCGCTGTGGATTTCGAGCTACGTGTTCGATCTGCGCCAGCCGGATGTGAGTTTCACCGTCGAGAACATCGCCGACTTCGTCAGCGGCTTCATCATCGGCAATCTGCTGCAAATGGCGTTCCGATTCTGGGCACTTCGCAAATGGGTGTTTCCCGACGAAATGGCGGAACTCCAGGAGGAGCTCGAGGACCTCATCAACGAGGAGCAACTCGGACACAGCTGACGAAGACACCACTGCGGCCCGGAACCTGACGGTTCCGGGCCGCAGCCGTTTCGGGGCGGGCGGTCATTCGGGATCGGTCGGCACCGCGGGACGAGGCGCGAGCGTCACGCTGAGGCGAACACCGCCGAGCGGGCTCTGCTCGATGCTCGCCGCGCCCCCGTGCAGGCGCGCCTGCTGCGCCACCAGGGCCAGGCCGAGGCCGCTGCCAGGGGTCCGGCTCGCGCGATAGAAGCGCTCGAAAACCTTGGCGCGGTCCGCTTCCGGGATCCCGGCGCCGTCATCGTCGATAGTGAGCACAACGGTGCCGGGCGAAGCGCCGGCCGAGTCAGCGCGCACGGCGATCTCGATGCGCGAAGCATCACCGTGGCGGACCGCATTGGTGACGGCATTGTCGATGACGGAACGCAATCCGGCCACGAGGCCGCGCAGGCGGACAGGCTCGGCGGTATCGGTGCCGATGGTCACCGCCGGATGGGCGCGCCGCGCGTCCTCCACGACCTGATCCACGAGCTGACCCAGATCCACGTCCTCCCAGTCGGATTCGGTGGTGAGATCGCCGACGGCCAAGCGCTCCAGGGCATACAGGGTCGATTCGACGGTCTGCTGGCTGGCCAGCACATCGTCGAGAATCCCGGCGCGGTCGGCGTCGGACATCGGCAGCGAGCGCAGCACCTGCAGGTCGGTGCGCATGGCGGTCAGCGGGGTGCGCAGTTCGTGCGCGGCGGTGGCCGCGAAATCCCGTGCCGTGACCAGGGCTTCGCTGGTATGCCGGCGCTCCTCGGCGATCCGCCCGAGCATGGTGTTCATGGCCTCGGCCAATTCGGTGGTCTCACTGGCCGCCGACCGCGGCGGCTCCAGTTCCAGCCGATCCCCCAGACCGGCCGTGGCCGCGGTGAGCCGGCGCAGCGGCGCCACCGCGCCCGAGGCGAAATACCAGCCCAGCAGCGCGGCCAGGGCGGTCGCGCCGACCCCGATGGCGACGATCCGGATGCGCTGCTTGGTCACCGAATCCGCCACGACCTCACGCGATACGGCGATCATCACCGGCTTCCCGTCCACCGGCACCGTGCGCTGGAAATCCGGCAGGTCCGGCGCGAGTTCGGCGGGCACCGCACCGGTGATGAAGACCCGGCCTTCGTGAACGCCGTCGTGGTCGATGCCGTCATGGTCCAGGATCGGAGGAGTCGGTCCGGCGACCGCTCCGGGCCCCTCGGTCGTCACCGTCCCGTCCGCGTGCGTGACCGCGAGCGAGCTCACCAGCGTTCCCGCCTGCGTCCGGGCATCCGTCGGCGCCACCAGGAACAACAGGGCGCTCATCGCCCCCACCACGACCGCCGCCGTCGCGGCGCTGGCCAGCGCCACCCGCGTGCGCAGCGACAGCGGGCGTCTCGGGCGACGGCCCAGCGTGTCTCCCGCCGCGCGACGCACTGAGCGGAACGGGGCGGGCCTCCCGGCCGGCCCCACGAGGGCGCCTCCGGCCACCGTGCCCGCACTGCGTGCAGGAGCGAGACGGAAGCGGCTTCCGGCGCGGCGGCGGGTGGCGTCTCCGGCCCCCTCGCCCGCACGCCTCGTGCGGGCGAGGCGGAACCTGCTCATGCGTCGGTCCGCAGGACGAAGCCGACGCCGCGCACGGTGTGGACCAGGCGGGGTGTGCCGTTGGATTCGAGTTTGCGGCGGAGGTAGGAGACGAACACGTCGACCACTTTCGTCTGGGTTTCGAAGTCGTAGCCCCACACTCGGTCCAGCAGCTGGGCGCGGGTGAAGACCTGGCCGGGGGCGGCGGCCAGGGCCAGCAGCAGGTCGAATTCGCGTTTGGTGAGGTCGAGCAGGGTGCCGTCGATATAGGCGCGGCGGGCGCTGGGATGCACGACGAGCGGTCCGATGACCGTGCGGTCATCGGACTCGTGCGCCGGGGCGGGGGCGCGGCGCAGCATGGCGCGCAGGCGGGCGATGAGCTCGCCGAAATCGAACGGCTTGGTGAGGTAGTCGTCGGCGCCCGCCTCCAGCGCGCCGATGCGGTCGGTGACCTCCGAGCGGGCGCTGAGCACGCAGATCGGGATGTCATTGCCGAACGAGCGCAGGGCCGTCACCACCTGGACGCCGTCGAGCAGCGGCATATTGAGATCCAGCACCATGGCCTGCGGTGCGCTCGCGGTGATGCGCTGCAGCGCGGCGGCGCCGTCGGTCGCGGTCTCGACCTCGAAACCGGACAGCCGCAGCCCGCGCGCCAGCGACTCCAGCACCCGGGCGTCATCGTCCACAACCAGAATCCGGGGACTAATCACGGCACCGACGATACTGACGCGCAAACCCGCCGACCTGTGAAAATCCGGTCAATCGGGAGTGCTCGCCGGGCCGCAAGGGGTTCGGCCCGGCGAGCCGGTTCGAGCGCACCGACCGGATCAGCCCGCGCTGCCGGTGGACGGCAGGGTGGCGCGCGGGACGACCGTCACCGCGTGATCGCCCGGATGGCCCGGGTGCTGCTGGATGATGACGCCGGGACCCGGCTCGACGTGCGCGCCGGGCCCGATGGGCAGGGCCGGGACCGCGCCGGGCGGCAGCTGCGACAGATCGCCGCGCTGCACGGTGACCGTGCCGTCCGGGTTCTTGGTCACCAGGACGTGCTCGCCGTCCGGACCGCCGGGCAGCGCCGGCACGCCCGGCTGCCCGGGGCTCACGATGACCGGGCCCGAAACATCCTCCGGCGTCTCGGCATTCGCGATTCCCGGCGCCAGCAGCGCGCCGATCACGGCCACGCCCGCAATGCCTCCGGCGAGGGCGCCCCGGCGAATGGTGGACTTCTGCATCTGTGCTCCTTCGAACTCCTCGGCGATCTGTCGCCGGTCCGCTCTGGACGAATCCGAAGGTATGGAGCGAATTATCGGCCCCGGCTAGTGAACGGTTAGGGAATCGATAGAAAGAGCGCGGGGCGTCAACGCGGCTCTGTCATAGCGGTATTCGCGGGCTTGTCCGCCGTGGACGAGCCGAGGAAGACCGCGAACAGGGCGGGACGGCGGCGCTGCAGCTCCAGGCGGCCGCCGTCGGCTTCGATGAGGGCGCGGGCCAGGGCCAGGCCCACACCGGTGGATCCCGCGGCGGAGAAGCCGCGGTCGAAGATGTGCGGGGCGAGCTCGTCGCGCACGCCGTCGCCCTCGTCGGCCACTTCCACGCAGACCAGCGGATCGCGATCGTCGCGGCCGCCGGTGACCGTGCGCACCGAGACCGTGCAGGTGCCGCCGCCGTGCATGAGGGCATTGTCCACCAGCACCGCCAGCGCCTCCCGCAGCCGGGAGCCGGTCACCGGCGCGGTCAGCGTGGGATCGCCCAGCAGCACCAGCTTGCGGCCCGCCTCCGCGAAGGGATGCCGCCATTCGGCCACCACACCGCGCAGCTCCGCCACCACCGGCACCGGATCGCGGTCGGCGGCGCCCTCGTCGCGGGAGGCGCGCACCAGCTCGTCGATGGCGTCGGTGAGCCGATCCACCTGCGCCATGGCCTCTTCCGCCTCGTGCACCACATCCGGATCGTCGTGGGTGGACAGCTCGTCCAGGCGCAGCCGCACCGCCGTCAACCGGCTGCGCAGCTGGTGCGAGACATCCGCCACCAGGGCGTGCTCGCGCTGCAGCCGGCCCGCGATCTCCACCGTCGCCGAATCCAGCACATCGGAGACGCGATCCAGTTCGGTAATGCCGTGCCGGCGCGGATCGGCGCGGAAGTCGCCCTTGGCCAGGCGGGCCGCGCGCGCCGCCACATCGCGCAGCGGATCGGCCACCCGGCGCGCGGTCACCACCGCCACCGCGATGCCCGCGCCCAGCGAGATGAGCACCAGGCCCAGCACCGCGCCCAGGGCCTGGCGCTGCATCGAATGCATCGGCGCCGCAGGGGTTTCCAGCCGCAGCGAACCGGAGGTGCCCATGGCCAGGGATTCGGAGATGGGATCGTTCACCATATCCGCGCCGATGTCGATGCGCGAGGCATTGTCCTGCGGCGTCGGATACACGATGGTCAGCCGCCCGCCCGTCGGGATGAGCGGCCGCACCGAGCGCAGATCCAGTTCGCCGTGCACCAGCCCGTCGTCGTGCTCCTGGGCGACCACCTCGACCGCGATGCGGTCGAGCCGGCTGCGCAGTTCGCCGCGGCTGATGTCCTCCACCCACTGCCAGGCCGTGAAGGCCAGCGGCACACCGAGCACCAGGGTGGTGAGGGTCAGCGCAGCCACCATGGACAGCAGAATCCTGCGTCTCATCGTCGAGATGCCTCGCTTCGCTGGGCCTTGGGAAGGTTGGAGCGTGCCGGGACCGACCAGCACCGGCGCACGGAACAGCACGGGCTCGGGCGGGCTAGTCGGTGTTGAAGCGGAAGCCTACGCCGCGCACGGTCACGATCCGGCGCTCGGCCACCGGCCCCTCGTCGCCGATCTTGCGGCGCAGCCAGGACATGTGCATATCGAGGGTCTTGGAGCCGCGCAGGTCGGCGTCGCCCCAGACCTCGCGCAGTATCGTCTCCCGCGACACCACCTGCCCGGCCCGGTCGATGAGCACCTTGAGCAGCTCGTACTCCTTGTTGGCGAGGTTCACCTCGAGCCCGTTCACCAGCACCCGGCGCGCGGCCGGCTCCAGCCGGATACCGCCCACCTCCACGGCCTCGTCCCCGATTCCGCTGCGTCGCAGCAGGGCTCGCACCCGGGCCAGCAGTTCCGCCAGCCGGAACGGCTTGCCCACGTAGTCGTCGGCGCCGGCGTCCAGGCCGACCACGAAATCCACCTCGTCGGTGCGCGCGGTGAGCATGAGCACCGCCAGGTCCGCCCCCCGCGCCCGCACCTGGCGGCAGACCTCGAGGCCGTCCATGCCGGGCAGGCCGAGATCCAGGATGAGCAGGTCGTGACCGCCCTCCAGGGCCCGCTCCAGGACCGCCGGGCCGTAGCTCTCCACGGTCACCGAATAGCCCTCACGCCCCAGCGCTCGCGATAGCGGCGCGGCAATCGCCTCGTCGTCTTCGGCCAGCAGTACGGCGGTCACGGGACAAGCCTACGGGTAGCCCGCCTCGGATCCGTAGTAGCCGCCACCGTTTCCATTGTTCTGCACCACATCGAAGACCTGGTGGTAGAGCATGGCGTGCACCTTCTGCACCTGCGGGATGTCGTCGTACTCCAGCGGCTCGTCCGAGGCCGATCCGATGATCAGGGTGCCGGTGCCGAGCATCCGGTCGAACAGGCCGTGCCGGAATTGCACATTCGAGATGCGATTCATCGGAATATCGATTCCGGTGTGGGTCAGCACACCCTGCCGGATCAGCACCCGCCGATCGGTCACGATGAAATGCGTCGACTTCCACCGAATGAGCGCGGAGACGCTGCGCCACAACACGATCGCCAGCCAGATCAGCAGAATCGCGAGCAGCAGCCAGGAACGCGGCGGATCCTCGGTGCGGCGCGAAACCACGCCCGCGGCGAATCCGGCCAACGCGGTAATCAGGATGAAAGTCACAGCGGGCCAGAACAACATCTTCCAATGCGGATGACGATGCAGCACCAGCTGCTCCTCCGGCGCCAATGCCTCCTCCGGATAACCCATGCGGACAACCTACCGCGCGGAGATGTCAGAATGCCTGACGCCGAGCAGCGGTGTGAAGCACAATATTGCGTCCGCCGCGTAGCATCGGCGACCACGATCTGCCTTTCGCGAGCTGTCCCCTGCACGACCCGTCCGGATCCCGACCGGCGCATGACACAGGAGGCGTGTGTGACCCGAGAGTTGACGCAGTTCCAGATACTCAAAGAGCTCGAACCGGTGGCCGAGCAGAACCTGAACCGCCACCTGTCCATGGCCAAGGACTGGAACCCGCACGATTACGTGCCGTGGGATCTGGGCCGCAATTTCGCCGCCATGGGCGGTGAGGATTGGGATCCCTCGCAGTCGTCGCTGTCCGAGGTCGCCAAGATCGCCATGGTCACCAATCTGCTCACCGAGGACAACCTGCCCTCCTACCACCGGGAGATCGCCGAGAACTTCTCCCAGGACGGCGCCTGGGGAACCTGGGTAGGCCGCTGGACCGCCGAGGAGAACCGGCACGGCATCGTCATCCGCGACTACCTGGTGGTCACCCGCGGCGTGGACCCGGTCGCCCTCGAAGAGGCCCGTATGATCCACATGACCCAGGGCGCGCAGTCCCCCGACGACTGGGGCGGATTCCTGGAGAACGTCGCCTACGTGACCTTCCAGGAGCTCGCGACCCGCGTCTCGCATCGCAATACCGGCAAGGTCTGCAACGATCCCATCGCCGACCGCATGCTGCAGCGCATCGCCGCCGACGAGAACCTGCACATGATCTTCTACCGCACCATGTGCGGCGCCGGCCTGGACCTGGTGCCGGATCAGGCGCTGGAGGCGATCGTGAAGGTGCTGACCAATTTCGTCATGCCCGGCGCGGGCATGCCCAACTTCCGCCGCAATGGCGTGATGATGGCCAAGCACGGCATCTACGACCTGCGCCAGCATCTGGAAGAGGTCGTCAATCCGGTGCTCAAGCACTGGAACATCTTCGGGCGCAACGACTTCGGCTCCCGCGGCGAGCAGGCCCGGGAGGAGCTCGGCACCTTCGTGGAGAAGCTCGAGGCGGACGTGGTCAAGTTCGAGGAGCAGCGCGACCGGCTGCTGGCCCGCGAGGCCGCGCGCGGTCAGTTGCAACCGGCCTGAGCAATTCCGGCAAAAAGGGGTAGTACCCCATGAGAGGCATCCGACACAGGAGGACTTCTCATGGGGCACAGCTCTTTCGGCCCCTACCGACTCGAAACCCTACTGGGCAACGGTGGCACCGGGCAGGTCTGGCGGGCGCACCACACCGACACCGAACGCACGGTCGCGCTGAAGATACTGGCCCGTGAGCTGACCGCGGACCGCGTCTACCGACAGCGCTTCCAGCGCGAGGCCCGGGCCGCGGCCCGGCTGCGGGAACCGCACGTCGTGCCCATCCACACCTTCGGGGAGCACGACGGCCGGCTGTTCATCGACATGGCCTTCATCGAGGGCACCGATCTGGCCACCCGGCTGCGCACGACGGGGCCGCTGCCGCCGGACGAGGCCGTCGAGATCGTGGCCCAGGCGGCCGCCGCGCTCGACGCGGCCCACGACTCCGGGCTCGTGCACCGCGATGTGAAGCCCTCCAATATCGTCGTCACGCCCGGCGGCTTCGCCTATCTCATCGACTTCGGCACCGCCCAGCAGATCGGCCAGAGCACGCTCACCGGCTCCGGCCTGGTGATCGGCACGCCCGCCTATATGGCCCCGGAGCGCTTCATCGGCAGCGCCACCGCCCGCTCGGACATCTACTCGCTGGGCTGCGTGCTCTACGAATGCCTCATCGGGCGAAGGCCGTTCCACTGCGACAATGCCGCCCAGCACATGCACGCGCACCTCACCGCCGAACCCCCGCGCGCGAGCCTGGCCGATCCGGCGCTGCCCGCCGAGCTGGACCAGGTCATTCTCCGCGCGCTGAGCAAGAATCCGGAGCAACGCCATTCCACCCCGGGCGAATTCGCGGCCGCGGCCTGCCGTGCACTGGCCGACGCCGCCACCGCGCCCACCGCTCCCCTGCCCGCCACGACCGGGACCACACCGCTCACGGCCGCCATCGTGCCCGCATGGGACCGGCCTGCGACCGC
The DNA here is from genome assembly GCF_054655275.1 of Nocardia sp. IFM 10818. Classification (NCBI taxonomy): domain Bacteria; kingdom Bacillati; phylum Actinomycetota; class Actinomycetes; order Mycobacteriales; family Nocardiaceae; genus Nocardia; species Nocardia sp. IFM 10818. Next base: position 1,449,669 of record NZ_BAAHJH010000001.1, on the reverse strand, counting down.
GCAGGACACCTCTGGGCGAGCGAAGACGACTCCGGAACGGTCGCAGCGAATCTCGCATCGGGCGGCAGCCCTCGTACTCGCAGCGCTCGCCACCGCCGCGGGCGCGACGGTATGGCTGGCCGGCGGTGATCCCCCGGCACAACAGGATCCGAATCCGGCCATCGTGCCCACGCAGAGCGAACTTCCCGCATCGGTGCAACCGAGCGAGCGAGCGGGCGTGGTCCCGACGGAAACGCTTGGAAACCAACCGAGTTCGGCGTATCGGACGGAGACCGCGCCGACGGAGCGAACCGGGTCCGATGCAACGGAACCGGTTGTCCCACAGTCGGTTCCGTCCACCGCCGCGGAGACGAATCCAGCCGAGGCGACGCCCGGCCCAACGACAGTGCCCCCCGAGACGACGAGTGCTCCGACGATTACGTTCCCGTTCCCTCCGCCCAGCTTCCCCGGAATACCCGGAAACAATCAAGGTCCCGGCAACAGCGGCAACAGCAATGGGCAAGGCAACGGGCACGGCAACGGCAACGGGCACGGCAACGGCAACGGCAATGGGCAAGGTCACCGGCCCGAAGAAAGCCGGACCCCTGATCCGAACGGGTGATCCGATCACGCGCCGCACGCCCGCCCGCCGCGCGACCGCCGTCGGTCAGTATTCGGCGCGCAGGTGGGTGACGTCGCCCGCGGAGACGGCGCGGTCGCCGACGAGGAGCCGTCCGTTCTCGTCCACGCCCGTGGCGATGCCGGTGAGGATCTCCCCGCCGGGCAGCTCGGCGCGCACCTGGGTGCCGATGGTGGAGCAGCGCTCCCGATAGGCCGCGGCCAGGTCCACGATGTCCCAGCGCACCGCCTCCCACGCGGTGAAGCGGCGGCCGAACTCGCGCATGATGGCGGCCGCGAGCTCGGTGCGATCGATATCGGCGGCCCCGGACAGCGAGAGCGAGGTGGCATGCGGGACAGGGAGTTCCGCCTCGGTGAGGCTCACGTTCAGGCCGACGCCGACCACCACGGCCGGATCGGGACCGACCGCGGCGATCTCGGCCAGGATGCCCGCCAGCTTGCGGCCGTCGACGAGAACGTCATTGGGCCACTTGAGCACGGCCTTCACCCCGGTGACCGCGCGCACCGCGTCGACGACCGCCACCCCGGTCAGCAGGGGCAGCCAGCCCAGCACCGCCGGATCGATGCCGCGCACCCGCACCAGCAGGGACATGGCGATCTGCGCGCGCGGCGGGCTCACCCAGTGCCGTTCGTGCCGCCCGCGCCCGTGCTCCTGGGCCTCGGCGATCAGCACCAGCCGGTCCAGATCCGAATCGGCCGCACGCGCAACGAGATCCGCGTTCGTCGACCCCGTGGACTCCACCACGTCCACGCCGGAGAAGAACCTCTCCGCCGCCGACTCGCGCCGCAACCGTTCGATATCCAAGGCTGGCCTGTCCATGCCCGCAGGCTACCGCACCGGACGCGGCCGGAACGGCGTCCACGGACGCATTGCGGTCCATGGACGCCAGCTCGTCCGAGTGCCGCTCCTCCGTCTCGCTCTCGGCGAATTCGGTGCGGACATCGGGATCGGTGAACTTCGGCGCGGGCTCGGTGCGTCGCCCGCCGCCGAAGGCGGCCACGGCCGCCCGATCGCCTTCGTGTTTACTCCAGCCCCACATAACCGTCTCCCCTGTTGCCGGTCTTCGGATGCGGCTCCAGGGTCCCCCGGGTGCGGGGGCGGGCACCAATGATTTTCCGGCTAGGAGGCGTCCTGCGGTTCCAGGCCGAGCGCTCCGGCGGTGAATCGGCGCACCGTGACCAGGCCGTCCGCCAGCGCCGCGTCGTATCCCGAACGGGCCCAGCCCGTGACCGCCGCGGTGCCGTCCGCACCGGGTGTCACTCCGATCTCCGCCACCATTTCCGCGGTGGTCGGCACGCATACCGCCCACGAGAAATGCGTCTCGTCCGCCCACTCCGCGGTCCGGCGCGCCACATACTCCGGATCGGTGATCCCGCCGTCGGCCAGCGCGGGCCGGTCGTCGATCCGCTCATCGGCCCGCAATGCCCGCAGATACCAACTGCCCGCATTGATTTCGATGGGTTCCATCACTCCGCCCGCTTCTTGTTCTTCTTGTCGTGGTCGTCATCCGCCCACCAAGCCCACACATTCCCGAACAACAGCACCGCCGCCACCGGAATGATCAGAAACACCAGCCACACCTTCGTGACGAAGAACAGCACAATCGCCAGAATCACGATCAGCGGCATAACCCGCTGCTCCCGCCACTGCCCCCGCGCCTTCGCCTGCCGCTCCCCGCCGGCCTGCCCCACCACCGGCACCGGCAAATCCGCGAACACCGACGCCAAATCCCCCCGCGTCCGCGCCGCCGACACGATCGCACTCCGCTCATCGAACTCGGCCACACTCAACCGCCCCGCCGCGAAATGCTCCGACAGCCGCTGCATGGCTTCCTCCCGCTCCGCGGTGCCAATGCGAATCTCGGGACTCTCAGCCATACACCGACCATACCCACCTCTCGGAACCTCTCGGGGGCTTCGCCCCCGAACCCCAACCACGACCGTGGGGGCAAGCCCCCACACCCCCAAACGTCTCAGGGCGAACGCCGAACCCAGCCGCGGGCGGCAAGCCATCGCACCCCAGCCGCCAACAGCGAACCATCGCACCCCAGCCGCCAACAGCGAACCATCCCACCCCAGCCGCCAGCAGCGAACCATCCCACCCCAGCCGCCAGCAGCGAACCATCCCACCCCAGCCGCCAGCAGCGAACCATCGCACCCCAGCCGCCAGCAGCGAACCATCGCACCCCAGCCGCCGGTGGCGGGCTGTCGAAACCCAGCGGCCGATGACGGACTGTCTGACCCCGGCGGCGGGTGGCGGGCTGTCGAAACCCGGGGGTCGGCAAGCGCCCAGACGCCCAATGACGTTCGGGCCGCTCACCGTTGGTGAGCGGCCCGAATCAAACCTCGTGGGGTTTCAGGGGGAGCCCCTGAGAGTTACGAGAGTTGTTATTTGATCTCGGCGAGCACGGTGCCCTGGGTGATGGCGGCGCCGGCCTCGACCGAGAGGCCGGTGATGACGCCGGCCTTGTGGGCGGTGACCGGGTTCTCCATCTTCATGGCTTCGAGGACGACGACGAGGTCGCCGGCTTCGACGGTCTGACCTTCCTCGACAGCCACCTTGACGACGGTGCCCTGCATGGGCGCGGTCACGGCGTCACCGGAGGCCGCGCCGCCCGCGCCGCCGCCACGCTTGCGCGGCTTGGGCTTCTTGCGGATGACGCCCGCGCCATTGCCGGCAGCGCCGGCGCCGACGGAGAACTGGCCCGGCAGCGAGACCTCGAGGCGGCGGCCGCCGACCTCGACGACCACCTTCTGGCGGGGCGCTTCCTCATCGTCCTCAATGGCCACGCCACCGGTGTAGGGCTGGATGGGGTTGTCCCACTCGTTCTCGATCCACTTGGTGTAGACGTCGAACTTGGTGCCGTCGCCGACGAACGCGGGGTTCTCGACAATGTGGCGGTGGAACGGGATGACCGTGGCCAGGCCCTCGATCTGGTATTCGGCCAGGGCGCGGGCGGCGCGCTGCAGCGCCTGCTCGCGGTTCTCGCCGGTGACGATGAGCTTGGCCAGCATGGAGTCGAACTGGCCGCCGATGACCGAGCCCTCGACCACGCCGGAGTCGACGCGCACACCGGGGCCCGCGGGCTCCTTGTAGACGACGACCGGACCGGGGGCGGGCAGGAAGCCGCGGCCGGCGTCCTCACCGTTGATACGGAACTCGAAGGAGTGACCGCGCGGCGTCGGATCCTCCTTGATGGTCAGCTCGTGGCCCTCGGCGATGCGGAACTGCTGGCGCACCAGGTCGATGCCGGCGGTCTCCTCGGTGACCGGGTGCTCGACCTGCAGGCGGGTGTTGACCTCGAGGAACGACACCGTCTCGCCCTGCACCAGGTACTCGACCGTGCCGGCGCCGTAATAGCCGGCCTCCTTGCAGATCCGCTTGGCGGACTCGTGGATCTTGGAGCGCACCTCGTCCGACAGGAACGGGGCGGGCGCCTCCTCGACCAGCTTCTGGAAGCGGCGCTGCAGCGAGCAGTCGCGGGTGCCCGCGACCACCACATTGCCGTGCTTGTCGGCGATGACCTGCGCCTCGACGTGGCGGGCCTTGTCCAGGTACTGCTCCACGAAGCATTCGCCGCGACCGAAGGCCGCGGTGGCCTCGCGCACGGCGGAGTCGAACAGCTCCGGAATCTCCTCGATGGTGTGCGCGACCTTCATGCCGCGGCCGCCGCCGCCGAAGGCGGCCTTGATGGCCACCGGCACGCCGTACTCCTTGGCGAACGCCACGACCTCGTCGGCGTTCTTGACCGGATCCTTGGTGCCGGCCGCCATGGGCGCCTGCGCGCGCTCGGCGATGTGGCGGGCGGTGACCTTGTCACCCAGATCGCGAATGGACTGCGGGGACGGGCCGATCCAGATCAGGCCCGCGTCGATCACGGCCTGCGCGAAGTCGGCGTTCTCGGAGAGGAAGCCGTAACCCGGGTGGATGGCGTCCGCGCCGGCCTTGGCGGCGGCGTCGAGGATCTTGTCGAACACCAGGTACGACTCGGCGGAGGTCTGGCCGCCGAGAGCGAAGGCTTCATCGGCGAGCTGCACGAACGGCGCATCGGCGTCCGGTTCCGCGTACACGGCGACGCTGGCGATTCCGGCGTCCTTGGCGGCCCGGATCACGCGCACGGCGATCTCGCCTCGATTGGCTACGAGGACCTTTGTGATCTGCGCGTTGGCATGGTTGGGCACTGAGCCTCCTGTGCTCTGAAAACTTTCGTCGTGGGCGAGTGTAGGCAGTCTGCCAACAAGCGCCGAACCGGGATAGGGCTACCGAGCAGTAGGGACAACTCGGTTAACCGCCGAGGGATTCATCGAACTTATCGCCTCGAACGCTTCAGTCAAGTTATCGGGCGGCGGGCGGGAATCCGCTATCGGTGTGCGACCGAGGGGGCGGCGCCCGGTTCGGCTCCGGTCACCATCGGCATGCCGACCGAGTTGGCCCACTCCGTCCAGCCGCCGTCGTAGTTGCGGACCCGATCCACCCCGAGCAGATAGGTGAGGGTGAACCAGGTGTGCGAGGACAGCCGGCCCATCCGCGAGTAGACGATGGGCGCGCCGGCGCCCAGGGCGCTGCCGTAGATGACGTCGAGCTCGGCGCGCGGGCGGAAGCGGGAGTCCGGGCCCACCGCGGAGGTCCAGGGGATGTTGACCGCGGTCGGAATGTGGCCGGCGCGCAGCGCCTGCTCGTCGGGCCGGTCCAGGTCCACGAGCTCGCCGGTGTACTCCTCGAAGACGCGAGCGTCTACCAGCGGCACGTCGAGGTTGGCCACGACGTCCTGACGGAAGGCGCGCGCGGACTTGTCGTCGCGCTCGACGGCCGGATAGTCACCGTATCCGGTGGCCGGGAATTCGAAGGTGGTGTCGCGGGCCTCGGAGATCCAGGCGTCCCGGCCGCCGTCGAGCAGGCGCACGTCGCGATGCCCGAACAGGTCGAAGATCCACAGCGTCGCCGCCGCCGTGCCATTGGCGCGATCGCCGTAGACGACGACGGTGTCGTCCCGCCCGATACCCTTGGCGCGCATGAGTGCCGCGAAGCGCTGTCCGTCGATCACGTCGCGGGTGAGGGGGTCGATGAGCTCGTTCCGCCAGTCGAGCTTGATGGCCCCCGGGACATGCCCGATGTCGTATAGCAATATGTCCTCGTTGGACTCGATGATCTTGAGCTCCGGCGCGCCGATGTTTGCCGACAGCCATTCTGTGGTTACTAGTCGGTGAGGATGTGCGTAGGAGCCGAACGAGGGATGCGGATCCGGGGCGACGGGCACGGTGTGGTCCTTAGCGCGTGGTTGGGTTAAGTATTGGCGGTTCGAATCTCGACACCGATCGTAGGCATGTGATGGATACGAAACTCGTTTCAGATCACGAATCGGGTGATTGGGCGAATTAAGCGCAGCTTCATCCGATAAAGTCTCCCGGGAGGAGGGGTGAGCTATGTCCGATTCTTGGCCGCGACGACGACTGCTCGCGATCCTACGTGGCGCCAGCGAGCCTCTCGACGCGCAGGAACTGGCGCGCGTCACCGGCCAACATGTGACTACGGTTCGTTTCCATTTGGATGTCCTCACCCGCGAATCCCTGGTTCGCCAATTCCAGCAGCCGCCGCGCGGTCGCGGTCGCCCGCGAATCGGATATACCGCGGTGCAGCGATCGGTGGGCTATCAGGAATTGGCACAGGTATTGGCCGATCAGCTCGGCAGTGATCCGCGCCGCCGCTCCGATGCCGCCGTCGCCGCCGGGCGCGCCTGGGGCGCGAAAATGGAATCGGTGGACCAGCCCGTCGAATCCCTGGACGACGCAAAGGATCTGACCGTCACCCTGGCCTCCGAACTCGGTTTCGCGCCGGAGCGCGAGCACGACACCGAGACCGACGAACAGGTCATGATCCGGCTCACCGCCTGCCCGCTGCGCGAATTGGCGCGCACGCATTCCGAGGTCGTGTGCGGCGTGCACCTGGGCCTCATGCGAGAAGTGCTGGACCGCAATGGCGGCCGCGATCAGGTCTCGGTGCGGCTGCACCCGTTCGTGGAGCCGGAACTGTGCGTGGCGCGCCTGGAATGGCTCCAGGCCCGCACGCCCGAATCGGTTCCGGATGTGGACGACACCGCCGGGGAGCCCCGGCTGGCGCCCTCAACGAGCCGCGTCGCCCCGCAATTGCGCACTGGTGAGCCACAACTGCGCAATGCCGACCCCTACCTCGGCAAGCAGTCGACGAACCAGCGGTAGCCCGATACCGATCACGCTCGACGGGTCGCCCTCGATCCGGTCCACGAACCAGCCGCCCAGCCCGTCCAGGGTGAACGAGCCCGCCACCCACAGCGGCTCCTCCGAGGCGATGTAGGCGTCGAGTTCCTCCGGCTCGGGCTTGGCGAAATGCACGGTGGTGGAACTGCATTCGGCGGCCTCGCCGACGATCTCGCCGTCGCGCAGCCGCAGCACGCAATGCCCGGTGAGCAGATCCGCACTGCGCCCGGCCATCTCGGCCCAGCGCGCCCGCGCCACGTCGGGGGTCAGCGGCTTGCCCTGCAGCACGCCGTCCACCAGCAGCATCGAGTCACAGCCCACCACAACGGAATCGGTGAATTCGGCGGCGTGCGCATTGCCCTCGGCCGCGATGGCGGCGGCGATCTCGCGCGCCTTGGCCTTGGCCAGTTCGATCACCACGATCTCGGGTGCGGTGCCGGCGGGCAGCGCGGCGGCCACCGCGTCCTCGTCCACATCCGACACCCGGACCACCGGCTCGATGCCCGCATTGCGGAGCACACCGAGCCGGGCCGGCGACTGTGATGCCAGTACGAAGGTCGTCACAGGCTCTGCCCAATTCGGCATGAGCGGGGCCCTACATGGTTACGCAAGCTGCCGCCTCCGGGCCTGACCACTCATGCCGGGTCAGTCGCGCAGATGCGACAGGGCCGGGAAGGCGTACGGCGAGAACGGCGAGGAGCCGCGGTGCGACAGCGTGGGGCGGCCCCACATATCGGCCGGGCCAGTGTTCGACGGCGCTGCCGCGGCACTGGCCGCGGCGGCGGTGAACACGGCGACGAGGGCGGCGAGCTCCTCATCGGTCGGGTTGCCCTTCAGCACCTGAACGAGCGGACCCGCGGTCGTGGGAGACGGCTCGGTTTCGACGACGGCCGGGTCGACCGCTTCCGCCAACTCGTCGACCGCTAGATCCAGTTCGGCGGCGCGCAGTACCTCTTCGTCAGCCATGGTCGTCACAGCGCCAGTCCTCCTGTCCAATCGCCGCCCGGGGGCAGCTGAGTTCGCGGAAAAGGGTCTTCCGGTCCGCAAACGGTATTCGTTACGACCCTCGCCCGCGAGGGCCTCTTTACCATCTTTGCTCGGATGGGGCGGTTGTGCGCGGTATGTGTTCTTTGCACAGTGTGCGCCCCATACCGCGCCTATCGCTTCATCAGAGCGGAATGTTGCCGTGCTTCTTCGGGGGCAGCGAGACCATCTTGCGCTCGAGCAGGCGCAGCGCCGACACGATCTGACCGCGGGTGTGCGAGGGCGGGATCACCGCGTCCACATAGCCGCGCTCGGCGGCCACGTACGGGTTGACCAGGGTGTCCTCGTACTCGTTCTGCAGTTCCAGGCGCAGCGCGTCGACATCGGCGCCCTCGGCCGCGGCCTGCTGCAGCTGCTTACGGTAGACGAAGCCGACCGCGCCGGACGCGCCCATCACCGCGATCTGTGCGGTGGGCCACGCCAGGTTCACATCCGCGCCCATGTGCTTGGAGCCCATGACGTCGTAGGCGCCGCCGTAGGCCTTGCGGGTAATGATTGTGATCTTGCCCACAGTAGCCTCGCCGTAGGCGTAGAGCAGCTTGGCGCCGCGGCGGATGATGCCGTTGTACTCCTGGCCGGTGCCCGGCAGGAAGCCCGGCACGTCCACCAGGGTGATGATCGGGATATTGAAGGCGTCGCAGGTGCGCACGAAGCGCGCAGCCTTCTCCGAGGCGTCGATGTCCAGGCAGCCCGCGAACTGGGTGGGCTGGTTGGCCACGATGCCGACGCTGCGGCCGTCGATGCGGGCGAAGCCGACGATGATGTTCATCGCGCGCTCGGCCTGCACCTCCAGGAACTCGTCGTCGTCGACCAGGCAGCGAATGACCTCGTGCATGTCGTACGGCTGGTTCGGCGAGTCCGGGATGATCGTGTCCAGCTCGAGGTCCTCCTCGGTGAGGGATTCCTCGATGGCGCCGGTGATCGGATCGGTCGCCGGGAAGCGCGGGGCCTCGGCGCGGTTGTTGCTCGGCAGGTAGGACAGCAGATCCTTGACGTAGTCCAGGGCGTCCTGCTCGCCGGAGGCGACGTAGTGCGCGACACCGGACTTGACCATGTGGGTGTGGGCGCCGCCCAGCTCCTCCATGGTGACCTCTTCACCGGTGACGGTCTTGATGACGTCCGGACCGGTGACGAACATCTGCGAGGTCTGATCGACCATGACGACGAAGTCGGTCAGCGCCGGGGAGTACACATGGCCGCCGGCGGCCGGGCCCATGATCAGCGAGATCTGCGGGATCACGCCGGAGGCCTGGATATTGCGGTGGAAGATCTCGCCGTAAAGGCCCAGGGAGACAACGCCTTCCTGGATGCGCGCGCCCGCGCCCTCATTGATGCCGATGAGCGGGCGGCCGGTCTTGAGCGCCAGATCCATGACCTTGACGATCTTCTCGCCGTACACCTCGCCCAGCGAACCGCCGAAGACGGTGACGTCCTGGGAGAAGATGCAGACATCGCGGCCGTCGACGGTGCCGTAGCCGGTCACCACGCCGTCGCCGAGCGGGCGGTTGTCGGCCAGTCCGAAGTTCACGCTGCGGTGCCGCGCGAGGGCGTCGAGTTCGACGAACGAGCCCTCGTCCAGCAGGGCGAGAATGCGCTCGCGCGCGGTCATCTTGCCCTTGGCGTGCACCTTGTCGACGGCGGCCTCACCCATCGGGTGCTGGGCCTCTTCCAGCCGATTGCGCAGGTCAGCCAGCTTGCCGGCGGTGGTGTGGATATCAGGGGCGCCCGCCGACCCCGGCGAAGGCTGCTGCTGGACACTCGTCATGACCGGGAGTGTAACCAGTACCAACCCCTCCTTGTAATCCCGGCGGGGCTACTCGTCAGTATGGTTATTGACTACCCGCCAGTAGAAACTCCCAGGTAGAAGGTCGGATTTGGGGGAAAAATCGGTCAGCGCATGACCCCCGTATGTCCGGTGGAATAGCGGCCCGGCTGGGGCCAGACGGTGAGCCCGTGCGCGCCCTTGCCAACCGGGATGCGGGCCAACAGCTTCCAGTCCACGATATCGATGGCGTACACCTCGCTGTGGTGGCGGCCGGCCACCCAGAAGACGCGGCCGTCGGCCGAGAGATTCCCCATATCGGGACTCCCGCCGCCGGGAAGATGCCACTTGTGCACGAGCCCACCGGTGGCGAAATCCCAGACGGAGATGCTGCCCTCGTGCCGGTTGGTAATGAGCATGGCCTTGGAGTCGCGCGTCACATACAGGCCGTGCGCGCCGTGGCCGGTCGGCACGAATCCGGTGTTGTCGAAGGTCTTCGCGTCGAAGACGTGCATGCCGTCGGCGACCATGTCAGCGGCGAAGAAGGTGCGGCCGTCCGGCGAGAGCTTCACGTCCTGCGGTTTGACGTGGCGGCCCTGCGGGAGATCGATCATGCGCACCAAACGGAAGCCGACCATGTCGACGACGGCCATGCGCCCGCTGAATTCGCAGCTCACCAGGGCCGTACGGCCGTCGGCGGTGAAGTCCATATGGTTCACGCCGCCGCAGTCCGGGACGGCGATGGCGTGGCTCTTCTCCCAGGTGTGCGGATCGTAGAAGTCCAGCGAACGATCGGCTTCCGCGACCACGATGGCGTGGCGCCCGTCGAGGGTGAAATAGAGGTTGTACGGATCGCGCACCGGAATCGGCTGTCCCGCTTGCCCGGTGCGCGGGTCGATGGGCAGCAGGCTGCCGCCGCCGATCGGCAGGTCGTTATTGGCGTAGAGCATCTGCATGTCGTAGGCGGGCACCACGTGCTGCGGTTCCCGTCCGCCCGAGGAGTAGGTGCCGACCACCTCGAAGGTGGCGGGATCGATCACCGTGATGGTGTCGGCCTCGCTGTTGGGCACGTACACGCGCGGCAAATGATCGGCCACCGCCGGGCTCAGCTCCCGGGTCGCCGCATAGACGTCATCGGGTGACAGCGGCGGCGGCATGCCGGGCAGATTCGAGTGTTCCTGCGGGGTCGTGGCGGGTGCGGCGGTGGTGCTGGACGGCGCGGCCGTCTTGTCCACGGTTCCGGCGGTGCTTCCCGAGCAGCCGGCCAGGACAACGAGCAATGCGAGCAGAACCGGACGAGCACGCCGCGCGATCACGCGCGATACCGTGCCGTTCCGTCAGAGCGGCGAGCTGACATAGCGCCGAATTCTAGGAGCTGGCAGGCGGTTTCGCGGCAACCGCACCGGGGTGTCCGGCGGCTCGGACAATTTCGGCGAGTCCGGCCGGACCGACCGGCCGGACCCTCCGGGGGCTCAGCTCAGGACGCGCTCGAGCGCGTCGACGGCCTCGTCCAATTCGGCGGTGCTGACGGTCAGCGGCGGGCGGAAGCGGATACCGCGCTCGCCGGTGCCGAGGATGAGCACGTGCTCTTCCTCACGCAGCCGGGTGACCACCGAATCACGCAGTTGCGCCGACTCCAGCGTGATGGCGCACATGAGCCCGCGGCCGCGCGGATCACTCACCGCGGGATGGGTTTTCGCGAGTTCGGTGAGCCGCCCCAGCAGATGCGGGCCCAGCCGGGCGGCGCGGTCGGCGAGCCGCTCGTGCTCGATCACCTCGAATACGCGCCGCGCCCGGACCATATCGGTCAGGTTGCCGCCCCAGGTGGAGTTGAGCCGGGAGCTGACGTGGAAGACATTGTCGGGCACCTCGTCGATGCGGCCGCCGGCCATGATGCCGCACACCTGGGTCTTCTTGCCGAAGGCCACCACGTCCGGTTCCAGGCCCAGCTGCTGATAGGCCCACATGGTGCCGGTCATGCCGACGCCGGTCTGCACCTCGTCGAGGATGAACAGGGCGTCGTTCTCGTGACACAGCTCCTGGACGGCCCGCAGGAATTCCGGCCGCAGATGCCGGTCCCCGCCCTCGCCCTGGATGGGCTCGGCAATGAAACACGCTATGTCGTGCGGGTTTTCGGCGAAGGCGCGGCGCGCTTGATCGAGGGCGTGCGCTTCGGCGGCCTCGATATCCGGATGGTCCGGGCCCACATACGGGGTGTCCAGGCGCGGCCAGTCGAACTTCGGGAAGCGCGCGGTCTTGACGGGATCGGTATTGGTGAGCGACAGCGTGTAGCCGGTGCGGCCGTGGAAAGCGCCCGTCAGATGCAGCACCTTGGTGCCGAGTTCGGCTGGGCGGCCGTGCATCTCGTTGTGCCGGGACTTCCAGTCGAACGCCGCCTTGAGGGCGTTCTCCACCGCGAGACCGCCGCCGTCGATGAAGAACAGGTGCGGTAGCCGGGGGTCTCCCAGGACGCGCGCGAAAGTGTCCACGAAGCGCGCCATTTCGACGGTGTAGACATCGGAGTTGCTGGGCTTGTTCAGGGCGGCCGCGGTCAGATTCGCCAGAAAGTGACGGTCGCCGACCAAGGCCGGGTGGTTCATCCCCAGGGTGGAGGAGGCGAAGAACCCGAACATGTCCAGATACGCGGTGCCGTCGCGGGCGTCCACCAGCCTGCGCCCGCGAGATTTCCGCAGGTCGAGCACTAGTTCGAAGCCGTCCGCGAGGATGTTGGCGGACAGGATCTCGTGCACCCGGGCGGGGGTGATGAGTGGCGTTTCGGCAACCGCCCCGAGCCGATCGAGTTCGAGCGTCACGCCATCCAGCGTAAATGAATATTTACGGTCTTGTCCGGAAGTTCCGAACAAATTACGAAACGGTCCTACTTGTCATAGAATGTCTGCAGAATGATCGTGGATCGAGTCCTGACGTTGGCGGTCGCGCGGATCTCCTGCAGCAACTGCTCCAGATGACGGGGCGAGGCCACTCGCACCAGCAGCATGTAGCTCTCGTCCCCGGCCACCGAATGGCAGGCCTCGATGCCCGGAATGTGCTGCAGCAGTGCGGGTGCGTCATCGGGTTGCGACGGGTCGAGAGGAGTGATCGCGACGAATGCCGACAGCAGCTGCCCCAGCGCTTCGGGATCCACATTGGCCGTGTACCCGCGGATCACACCGCGCGCCTCCAGCCGCCGGACCCGCGACTGCACCGCCGACACCGAAAGGTTCGCCTTTTCTGCCAGATTGGAGAGGGTGGCGCGACCGTCGGCGATCAGTTCACGAATCAGCAGTCGATCGATGTCGTCGAGTACGGGTTTCGCCGGTGTATCCGCCATCAGCGAAGGCTAACCCAGCGAACCGAACTCGTGGCCGGAACCCATCCCTGGAGCCGTAGATGACCAATACTCTCAGCCCGAACACCACCCGTGAGCTGCGGGACCGCACCGAGGCGCTGCTGCGCGCCCTCGGTACGAAACTTCCCGAACCGGGCGCGCTCTCGGCGCGCTCCCCCATTACCGGCAGCGAGCTGGCCGGCCTGAAACCGAGTACGGCCGCCGATGTGGACGCGGCCGTCGGGCGCGCGGACGCCGCATTCCGGGCGTGGCGCACCGTGCCCGCGCCGCAGCGCGCCGCGGTGGTGCGGCGGCTGGCGGAACTGCTCACCGAGCACAAGGACGATCTCGGCGAGCTGGTCACCCTGGAGGCCGGCAAGATCGGCGCCGAGGCGCGTGGCGAAGTGCAGGAGATGATCGACATCTGCGAGTTCGCCATCGGCCTGTCGCGGCAGCTGTACGGCAAGACCATGCCCTCGGAGCGGCCCGGGCACCGGCTGATGGAGACCTGGCATCCGCTCGGCGTGGTCGGGGTGATCTCGGCGTTCAACTTCCCGGTCGCGGTGTGGGCGTGGAATACCGCCCTCGCGCTGGTGTGCGGGGACACCGTGGTGTGGAAACCCTCGGACGCGACGCCGCTGACGGCGCTGGCCTGTCACTCGCTGCTGCAGCGGGCGGCCGTGGACGTGGGCGCGGATCCGCATGTGCACCAACTGATTCAGGGCGGCGCCGAGATCGGTTCCGCGCTGGTGGACGATCCGCGGGTGGCGCTGGTCAGCGCGACCGGTTCGGTGCGCATGGGCGGGATCGTGGCCCCGCGGGTGGCCGCGCGCTTCGGGCGCTGCCTGCTGGAGCTGGGCGGCAACAATGCCGCGGTGGTGACCCCGTCGGCCGATCTGGATCTGGCCGCGCGCGGCATCGTGTTCGCGGCGGCGGGCACGGCCGGGCAGCGCTGCACCACCCTGCGGCGGCTCATCGTGCACGCGGACGTGGTCGGCCCGCTGCTGGATCGCATCGCGACGGCGTATCGCCAGCTGCGCGTGGGCAATCCGCTCGAGGACGGCGTGCTGGTCGGCCCGCTGATCAACGGCCGCTCCTACGAGGCCATGCAGGACGCCCTGCGGCGCGCCCAGGCCGACGGCGGCGAATTGATCTGCGGCGGAGACCGAGTCGACGATTTCGGCCCCGACGCCTACTACGTCCGCCCCGCCCTGGTCCGCATGCCCGCCCAGACCGCCGTGGTCCGCGAGGAGACCTTCGCCCCCATTCTCTACGTCCTCACCTACCACGACCTCGACACCGCCATCGATCTGCACAACGCTGTCCCCCAGGGCCTTTCCTCCGCCATCTTCACCCAGAGCCAGCGTGAAGCCGAGCGCTTCCTGGCCGCCGACGGCTCCGACTGCGGCATAGCCAATGTCAATATCGGCACCTCCGGCGCCGAGATCGGCGGCGCCTTCGGCGGCGAGAAGCAAACCGGCGGCGGCCGCGAATCCGGCTCCGACTCCTGGAAGTCCTATATGCGCCGCGCCACCAACACCATCAACTACTCCACCGAACTCCCCCTGGCACAGGGCATCAAGTTCGAGTGAACCTCGCGCCCGACACGCGACGAGCGCCCCACCTCGAGTGGGGCGCTCGCGAATTGCTCGTCCGAACGAAATCAGCTGGGCCGAACGAACTCTCCATCACTGACACCTGCGGTGAAGGCACTCCACTCACCCGGAGTGAAGACCAGCGCCGGGCCGGTCGGGTTCTTGGAGTCGCGAATGCCCACCTTGCCGCTCTCGAGGAAGGCGACCTCGACGCATTCGCCACCCTGCGAGCTGTGACTGGACTTGAACCACTTGGCTCGGTGCAGGTCAACGTTCACTCTCGTGTCTCCTCGCCATCTCTCTGATCATGTCACGACTCGAACGAGCATCCAGGCTCGCCTGTTGGAGCGTGCGGAACGCATGACGAAATGTCACCACGTCCGTTCGCTTCTCGAGATAAACGCTACCCGCGTAGCCCTCGCAGTAGACCTGCGTCGGTTCTACGACCTGTTTGCCGCGGGCCTCACTCGCGAAATCCATGATCGTGAACGGCGGCACCGCCGCCCCGAGGGGGAGACCTGCGCGGAATGGCAGCACGCGGATATCGAGGTTGTCGCGCGCGGAGATATCGGCAATGTGCCGGCATTGAGCCGCCATCACTCGACTGGTGCCCACGATGGTCCTCAGAACGTTCTCGTGCAAGACGATCGACATCCGGGTCGGTTGACGCGAACGGGTGAGGATGTGCTGCCGCTGTACACGGATCTGGATGAGCCGCTCGAGTTCGTACTCGGTGTCATCCGGGAAGTTGAGCCGGTCCAGTGCGCGCGCGTAGTCGGCAGTCTGGAGGAGCCCATGAATGATCAACGGCTGAAATGTGGTCAAAGACGTGGCGCTGGACTCTAATCCGACAAACATGTTGGCCCACGCCGGGATCAGATCGCCGTAAGCCTGCCACCACGATTTGGCGGGTGCCTGCGTGGCGAGCCCCTTCGCGAACGCAGTCGTCACCTCATCCAGGCCATATGCTTCGCAGATCGCCAGAATATCCGTGACTCTTACCTTTTCGGTTTCTCCCCGTTCGAGGCGGCTCAATGTCGCCCGACTCCACTGCACCAGGGCGGCAGCTTTGTCCAGATTCATGCCGGTGGCCGAGCGTGCCTCCCGCAACAATCGGCCGAGCTGCCGACGCGGCAGGGTGGTATCGGTGTCCTCGGGTTCGTAGTCCACCATCCGCCTGTCCTCTCACCAGGTTCAATCATTCCTCTCATTCCGAGACTGAGAGTAGGCATCGGGTGAGAAGCGAGCTGCGGGTTCGCGCCAATTCCGCAGATCCGACACGCGCACCGTGCCAGTACCGGCACCTGACGCATCGTTTCCCCATGGCCACCACCACCCGACTCGATCACCGGAGCGCCGAACAGAACGGAGGCACACGATGAAGTTTCGGCCAACCGCGATCGGATACGTTCGATCCGACATCAGCGGCGTGCGGCAAGCGTGGGACGAAGCGGAGGTGCGTAGCGCGGCAGCACTGCGCGGCTTCGACTTCGCGAAAATGATCGTCATCGACGGGCGGACGGGCAAGCCGCTACTCGCGGGGCTGAAGGTCACGATCACTCGCATCATGGCCGACGCCGTCTTCGTCCCGAGCACAGCGCATTTCGAGGGCGGCACCGTACCCGGCGATCTCCTGCACGTCGTCGACGTGATCACCGTGAGCCCCGAAAACACCTACACACGAACCGATTCCAATGGACATCGATGACGCATCGGCGCTGATCGGCGAGGAGCGGCCCGCCGGTTGGATTCAGTACCGCGACGGGTCTTGGGCGCCCGTCTGGCCGGACGGGCAGGTCGGCCCACCGTTCACGATCCCCGAGCTGATCCAGCTCGCCACCGAGACAACCGATATCACTGTCGCACCGAACTTCTGAAGGCTCCCGTGTCCGCACTGGCTTACTTCGTAGTTGTTGCGCTCTCCTGCATCGTGATCGTCGCCGCCACCCGCTGGGGCATCTCCGGCGGTCTTTCCATCATGCCGCCCGTCCCTGACGAGCGTATCCCCGTCACTGACGCCTACCCGTTCCACCGCGTTCCCGTCCACAACCTGCATCGCCTACACGGACGGCACCGCGCCTAGGAGGACCCGCCGATCGCCAATGGTCAGCGGACGAGTTTGTAATTGAACTGCTGGGTGCCGATCGCGCCCATCAACCGCACCCACAGGGGCAGCATCATCTCGACGCCGCGCGCGGTGGTGATATCGCCGACATCGACGATGTCCCGCCAGCCGAACTCGCGAAGCAACTGCGTGACAGTGCGTTTCGCGTCGGGATCGTTACCGCTGACGAAGACGGTGTGATCACCGTCGCTGACCTTGGCCGGATGCGCCATGACATCGGCGGTAACGGTGTTGAGGGTCTTCACCACCAACGCGTCCGGGAACGCGCGCTGGATCTGCTCGCCGATCGAATCGTCGTTGCAGACCGCGAGCCGAGGCGGGAAGCTCTGGGAGAAGTCGAGCGGGTTCGAGACATCGATGAGCACCTTGCCCGTCAGATTCTCCGCGCCCGCACCCCGCAGGGCGGCGACGCTGACCTGGCCGCCGGTGGCATTGATGACCAGTTCGGCGTGCGCGGCGGCCTCCGCAGCCGTGCGCAGCGGCGCCGGGAACGGCTCCTCCGACTTGGCCTCGGCGGCGGCGACATCACGGGTGCCGATGACCACGTCGTGCCCCAGTTCCATCAGGCGCGCCGCGAGGGTCCGGCCGACGGAGCCGGTGCCCAGAATTCCGATTCGCATGACGCAACGATAGGAGGAAACCGCCAGCGTTGGACGATTGATCACCGGGAACTGGTGGCGGCATCGACCGAGAAGGTGCCGCCACCAGTTCCCGGTGATCATCCGACCAGCAGTGGCTTGATTGATCGGTTCAGGCGCGTTCTGATCGACCGGGGGCGGTGGGGTTGAGCATTATGGCGAGGGCGATGGTCGGAAAGAGCACCAGCCAGGCGTTGGGTAGCCACCAGCTCGGATCGAATTCGCAGCGGACGAGGTAGAAGTTCAGGGCCATGAGACCGGCGGCCGCGGTCGCCGTCAGCGAGACGAGCATGAGGCCCTCGCCGAGGGCCGGGCGGCGGCGAACCACCATCAGGCTGACCAGGCCGAGGCCGATGGCCACCAGGTCCAGGCCCAGGAACGACCAGTTCCACTGTTGCAGAAAGGGATCGGAGCCGACGCTCAGCGCGCCGCAGGCCGTTGCCAGCCAATACGCGAGGAAGCCCAGGTCGGTGACGAGCATGGTCTGTTTGATGCAGGCCAACCGGTTCTCGGTCATATCCGGACAATACCGGCGATCGGGTGGTGTGCGAGGCCCGAGATCGAAGGTCGGCTGCGGCTATGCCTTGCGGCTGCCTTTTGCGTCTGCCATTTCGCCACGCCGGCAATGCGCCGGCGGCGGGATTCGAACCCGCATGAACTCTCGTTCGAAAGGATATGAAGTAACCGCCGCCTGTCGCACCGGGCCCTCGCAAGAAGCACTGTATCGATGAAAGATAGCGGCCCCAACCGATTTTCGGATGGGGCCGCCACGCTGCTCCGTAGGGTCAGGCGCGGTTCTCGTCGGTGATGGCGCGGATCTGCTGCTCATACTTGGCGCGGGTGCTCTCGTCGGCGGGGTGCAGGGCGCGGTCGCCGTTGAAGAGGCGGCGGACCAGGCGGACCGCCGGCTCGGGGGCGGCGGCCAAGGCCACATCCAGGGGTGCGAGGTAATTCGGCACGGCCACTTCGGCTTTGCGGGTGCGGCAGGTGGCGACCACGGCGGCGGCCACGTCTTCCGGGTCGACGGTGGGCAGGCCCGCGCCCAGGGTGAGGCCGGAGGACAGGCGGGTGCGGACGGCGGAGGGCATGACGCAGCTGACGCTGATGCCGTGCGGTTCGAACTCCAGACGGGTTGCGGCGGACAGGCCCACGGCGGCGAACTTGCTGGCGTTGTAGACGGCCAGGCCGGGGATGGGGATCTTGCCCGCCAGGGAGGCCACATTGACGATGTGGCCCTTGCCGCGGTCGATCATGCCGGGGGCGACGGCGCGCATACCGTGGATGAGGCCCCAGACATTGACGTCGATGGTGGTGTGCCCCACGGCATCCGGTTCGTCGAGGAAGGCGCCGGCGGGCATGACGCCGGCATTGTTGACCAGGATGTCGATGCGGCCGAAATCGGCGACGGCCCGGTCCCACTGCTCGCGGTCGCGCACATCGAGTTCGAAAGCCTTGGCGCCCAGGGACGCGGCGGTCAGCTGGGCGGCCTCGGTGTCCACGTCGGCGATGGCCACCTCGGCCCCCTTGCGCGCGAACAGCTCCGCCGTGCACTGGCCGATGCCTCGGCCCGCGCCGGTGATGAACACCCGCGCGCCGGTGAGATCGATTGCCGGATAGCTCTTTCCGAGAAGGCTCATGCGAAAGCTCCTTGCTCCATTGCCCGGCGGGTGCTGCGCAGGCTGTGTTCGAAGGTGGCGAGGCGGCGGCGGCCGTCCATGAAATTGGGGCCCATGACCGCGAGATCCTCGGCGGTGGCGTCGATGCGGAGCACCTTGGTGCCCGCGGCCCGCAGCAGCGCGATCTCGGCATCGAGCTTCTCGCTCATGCGATTACGCAGTTGCCGCTCCAGGAAGTGACCCGGACCGGCGGCGGGCAGGCGGCCGGTGGAGGCCATGGGGGCCAGCACCAGGACCTCGTCCAGCCGCGCCGGAATCAACAGGTCGACCGAGGCGGTGGAGGCCGCGCCGCCGTCGATGAAGTTCCGGCCCGCGATCGGGACGGCCGGGAACCAGCCGGGCACGGCCCACGAGGCACGCAGTGCGGCGCCGAGACTCGCGTCCGGCGCGGAGGGCGAGCCGAAGGCGACGCGCTCCCCGGTGGCGTCGTCCATGGCCACCAGCCAGGTGGCCGGATGCTCGACCCAGGACCGGCCCGGATTGAGCCGATCGGCCAGGCGCTGCAGCCAGCCCGCATCGCCGCGGCCCTTCGGCAGCAGGCCGCTGCCCGCGGTCAGCAGGGCGTGGCCATTGCCGGGCCGGGCCAGCAGTTCGCGCACCGCGCGGCCCGGCGCGCCCGGGCTCGGCCGCGGCAGCGGCGGGAATCGCCCGGGCTCGCAGCGCATATGGGCGGTGAGGATGGGATTGGTGGAGATACCCCGCTGCATCGCCACCAGCTCGTCCACGCCGATGCCGCTGCCGAGCATGGTCAGCATTTCCGCGCCCGCGGACGTGCCGATCATGACCTGCGCCTCGCGCGGATCCCAGTCCAGTACGTCCCGCGCGGCGGCCAGGGCCGCGACGATCCACGCCGCGCCCACCGTCCCCCCGCAGCCGATGGCCAGGCCACGTCGCTGTGACCCGTTGCTGTTACTCATGGTTTCGAACAATATCAGCTTTCAGATACCGTCGGTATCCCAAAACTGACGGTACATAGAATTGCGGTATGCCACGACTGACCCGGTCCGAGAGCCAGGCCCGCACCCGCACGGATCTGCTGGCGACCGCGCGCGAGCTGTTCCTGGCCGACGGGTACGCCAAGACCAGCCTGGAACGCGTCGCCGAGGTGGCCGGATACTCCAAGGGCGCGGTGTACTCCAACTTCCGGACCAAGTCGGCGCTGTGCCTGGAAGTGCTGACGCTGATCCACGAGACGAAGTTCGGTGAGGTCACCGATCTGGTGAACACCGACGACAGCCTGGAGGAGCGGCTGGAACGACTGCAGCGATGGGCCGAGCGCACGCTCGGCGATGTCGGCTGGACCATGCTGGAGTTCGAGTTCGCCATCGTGGCCCGCGACGATCCGGCCCTGCAGGCGGCGCTGGTGTCGAATCTGTCGCTCATGCGCGGCATGGTCGCGGCGCAGCTGGAGACCCTCGCCGAGTCGATCGGGGTGACGCTGCCCATGCCGGCGCAGGACGCGGCCACCTCGGTGCTGAGCCTCGGCCTGGGGCTCGGCATTCAGCGCGCGGTCGATCCGAGCCTGTCGGCGGCGCTCATCACCGATGCGGTGCGGGCGCTGATCCGGCTCGGCGCGCCCGCGCGGCCCTGAGGCGATCCGCGCGGCGAATACGACTCACGGGACAAATGCGACTTCCGTGTTTGGCCGTCCGGACCTCCGGGTACCTCACGGCCGGAAATGCAGTGTCCATTCCCCGCGATAGTGCAACCGGGTGACGCACACCGGCGGGACATCGATGCGCCAGAAGGATTTCGCGGGCGCGTCCAGGGTGATCAGGAGGGCGGCGCGGACAACGGCGGGGTGGGTGATGGCAATGGTGGGTTCGCCCTCGACGGCGATATCGGCCATCCACTCACCGGTGCGCTCGATGACATCGACCACGGATTCGCCGCCGTGGCCGCGGTAGGTGGGGTCGGTGAGCCAGAGGTAGAGATCCTCCTTCGGCACCGACATGAGTTCGCCGCCGCGCCAGGCGCCGGCGTCCAGATCGCGTAGTCGATCGTCCTCCTCGCCCATGAGGCCCATGAGGGCGGCGGTTTCGACGGTCCGGCGTTCCGGGGCGGTCAGCACGCGGGACGCCTGTAGGCGGCCGGTGGCCGACACCGCCCGGCGACCGGCCTCGGTGAGCGGTTCGTCGACGGGGAATCGTGCTTTGCGCATTGCCTCTGTCATCCCGTGACTAACGAGATCGAGTCTTAGCACCTTCTGCACGGTTGGAAGACTACGCGCGGGCGCTACGGGCGTAACTCGATTGCCCGACCTTCGCTCGGGCTCGTGACCCTGGCGCAGCTGAGCCAGCGCGCAGGCCGCTCGCCTCGCACCGGCGCGCTGCTCGCGGACCGGTGGCGCAAGTTCGCCGTCATGATCTTGTACGCCGACTGCGGGATAACCTCGCGCACCGGGCGATATCCGGTCCGGGCGGCGGCGGGTGGCCGCGGCTGTCGGTGGCCGGGTGCAGACTGGGGCCATGGATCGGTTCTCCCCCGCTACCCGGCAGTGGTTCGACGGCGCGTTCCCGGCGCCGACGGCCGCGCAGCTGGGAGCCTGGGAGGCCATTGCGGCCGGGGAGCACACGCTGGTCATCGCGCCGACCGGCTCGGGCAAGACGCTGTCGGCCTTCCTGTGGGCCATCGATCGGCTGGCCACCCGGGAGTCGGTGGCGAAGCGGCGCAAGACCTCGGTGCTCTACATCTCGCCGCTGAAGGCGCTCGCGGTGGATGTGGAGCGGAATCTGCGGGCGCCGCTGGTCGGGGTGACGCAGACGGCCAAGCGGCTGGGGCTGCCCGCGCCGGAGATCAGCGTGGGTGTGCGGTCGGGCGATACCAGCGCGGCCGACCGGCGGCTGTTGCAGCGCACGCCGCCGGACATTCTGATCACCACGCCGGAATCGCTGTTCCTCATGCTCACCTCGGCGGCGCGGGAAGCGCTGAGCGAGGTGCACACGGTCATCGTGGACGAGGTGCATGCCATCGCCGGGTCCAAACGCGGTGCGCACCTGGCGCTTTCCCTGGCCCGGCTGGACGCCATGACGGAGGCGGCGGGCGGGCGGCCCGCCCAGCGCATCGGCCTGTCGGCGACGGTGCGGCCGCCGGAGCAGGTGGGGCGGTTCCTGGTCGGGAACGCGCCGATCACCATCGTGTCGCCGCCCGCGCCCAAGACCTTCGACCTGTCGGTGCGGGTGCCGGTGGCGGATATGACCGAACCCGATGCGGGCAACGAGGATTCCGATCAGCCCGGCTCCATCTGGCCGCATGTGGACGAGGCCATTGTGGATCTGGTGCTCGAGCACCGGTCCTCCATCGTGTTCGCGAATTCGCGGCGGCTGGCCGAACGGTTGACCGCGCGCTTGAACGAGGCGTACGCGTCCCGGACCGGCGCGGCGGTGGAGACCGAGCACGCCCCGCCCGCCCAGCTCGGCGCGTCCACCGAGGTGGTCCATGGCGCCGCACCGCTGCTGGCCCGCGCCCACCACGGGTCGGTGAGCAAGGAGCAGCGCGCCATTATCGAGGACGATCTCAAGAGCGGCCGACTGCGCTGCGTGGTGGCCACCAGCAGTCTCGAACTCGGAATCGATATGGGCGCGGTCGAATTGGTCGTCCAGGTGGAGGCACCGCCGTCGGTGGCCAGCGGCCTGCAGCGCGTCGGCCGCGCCGGGCATCAGGTCGGCGAGATCTCCCGCGGCGTCATCTTCCCCAAGCACCGCACCGACGTCATCCACTGCGCGGTCGCCTCCCAGCGCATGACCGCCGGGCAGATCGAGGAACTGAAGGTTCCGGCCCATCCCCTCGACATCCTGGCGCAGCAGACCGTCGCCGCCTGCGCCCTGGAACCCATTGACGCCGAGGCCTGGTTCGACGCCGTCCGCCGCACCGGAAGCTATGCGGCCCTGCCCCGTTCGGCCTATGACTCCGTCCTGGACCTGCTCTCCGGGCGCTATCCCTCCGACGAATTCGCCGAACTCCGCCCGCGTATCGTCTGGGATCGCGATGCCGGAACCCTGACCGGGCGGCCGGGCGCGCAACGACTGGCGGTGACCTCCGGCGGCGCGATCCCCGACCGCGGCCTGTTCCCCGTCTTCATGGTCGGCGAGAAAGCTTCCCGCGTAGGCGAACTCGACGAGGAGATGGTCTACGAGTCCCGGGTGGGCGATGTCTTCGCCCTGGGCGCGACCAGCTGGCGCATCGAGGAGATCACCTTCGACCGCGTCCTGGTCACTCCCGCCTTCGGACTGCCGGGCCGCCTGCCCTTCTGGCACGGTGACGGCCTCGGCCGCCCCGCCGAATTGGGCGCGGCCCTGGGCGAATTCGTGCGCATCGCGGGAAAGGCGGTGGAGCAGAGTCCGAGCGTACGGACGGCGGTAGCCGGAAGCGGGAATGGCAGCGCGCCGGTGGATCTGGCGACGGCGCTGAGTGAATTTCTGCGTGGCTCCGAGCAGACGCCTGGGACGGGCAGTGCCGCAGCGCCTTCCACGGAGGCGGGTGCCGGCGCGCCACCGGAGGGCCGTACGACGACGAGCGCGCAGGGGAAGCGCACGGGTCGCGGGAAGGGCGGTAAGAAGTCCTCAGGCCGGACGGATGCCGGTGCCGAGCCGGAGCTGGACGAGCTGGGTCGCGTCGCCGCCGCGGCCGGGCTGGACGCCAATGCGACGGCGAATCTGGTGTCGCTGCTGGAAGAACAGCGAGTGGCGACGGGTCAGCTGCCCACGGATAGAACGCTGGTGGTGGAGCGGTTCCGGGATGAGCTCGGGGACTGGCGGCTGGTGTTGCACTCGCCGTACGGGCTGCCGGTGCATGCGCCGTGGGCTTTGGCGGTGGCCGCCAGGCTGCGGGAGCGGTTCGGGGTGGACGCCGCGCCGACGCCGTCGGATGACGGGATCGTGGTGCGGCTGCCGGACACCACGGATGATCCGCCCGGGGCGGAGTTGTTCGTGTTCGAGCCGGATGAGATCGATGATCTGGTGACCGAACAGGTCGGCGGGTCGGCGCTTTTCGCGTCCCGGTTCCGGGAGTGCGCGGCGCGGGCCCTGCTGTTGCCGCGGCGGGATCCCGGGAAGCGGGCGCCGCTGTGGCAGCAGCGGCAGCGGTCGGCGCAGCTGCTGGATGTGGCGCGCAAGTTCCCGGAGTTCCCGATCCTGCTGGAGACGGTGCGCGAGTGCTTGCAGGACGTCTACGACCTCCCTTCACTGCGCGACCTTTTGGGGCGAGTGGCGCGGCGGCAGTTGCGGCTGGTGGAAGTCGAGACGGCCACGCCCTCGCCGTTCGCCAACTCACTGCTGTTCGACTACATCGGGCAGTTCATGTACGAGGGCGACAGCCCGCTCGCCGAACGCCGCGCCGCCGCACTGTCCTTGGACTCCAGCCTGCTGGCGGAGCTGCTCGGGCGGGTGGAGTTGCGGGAGCTGCTCGACGCGGCGGTGCTCGAGCAGACCGAGCGGGAATTGCAGCGGCTGACCCCGGAACGACAAGCGCGTGACTTGGAGGGCCTGGCCGACCTGCTGCGGCTGCTCGGACCGATCACCGCCGGCGAGGCCGCCCAGCGCTGTGTGGAGGATCCGCGCGAGTGGTTCGCCGAACTGGTGAAATCCCATCGCGCCCTGGAGGTCTCGTTCGCGGGCTCGCAGTGGTGGGTGGCGATCGAGGATGCCTCCCGGCTGCGCGACGCTCTGGGCGTGCCGCTGCCCATCGGCGTCCCCGCCGCCTTCATCGAACCGGTCGCCGACCCGCTCGGCGACCTCATCGCCCGCTACGCCCGCACCCACGGCCCGTTCACCCTCGACGCCGCGGCCGCCCGCTTCGGCCTCGGATCCGCGGTGGCCGCCACCGCCCTGCACCGCCTCGCCCTCGAAAAGCGGGTGGTGGAAGGCGAATTCACCCCCGGCGCGGCCGGCGCCGAATGGTGCGACAACGAGGTCCTGCGCCGCCTCCGCCGCCGCTCCCTGGCCGCCGCCCGCAAGGAGGTCGAACCGGTCGCCACCAGCGCGCTGGGCCGCTTCCTCCCCGCATGGCAGCACATCGGCACCGGCGAACTGCGCGGCGTGGACGGCGTCGCCGCCGTCGTGGAACAGCTCGCGGGCGTACCGATCCCGGCCTCCGCCTGGGAATCCCTCATCCTCCCCTCCCGAGTGCGCGACTACTCCCCCGCCATGCTCGACGAACTCATGGCCACCGGCGAGGTCCTCTGGTCCGGCCACGGCTCCCTCACCGCCAAAGACGGCTGGATCGCCCTGCACCCCGCCGAACAAGCCCCCCTCACCCTCCCCCCACCCGCCGACATCGACCTCACCGAAACCCAGATCAGCCTGCTCATGGCCATGGGCGCGACCGTCATAGGCGGCCCGGCCGGCTCTCGCCCCGGTGCGACAACGGACCACGCACCCGGCGCGGCCGAGCAGGACACCGCCACGGGCCTATCCGGGCGCACCGGTACGACATCGGCTTCGCCACCCGACCCGGGCGCGGGCGTCGGTAGCGAGCCACACAGCGACATCGGTCCGAAACCGGGCAATGTGAGCGCGCCGAGGTCGAGTGGAACCGGTGGCACCGATGGCGGCCCCGATCCGTTGCGTCTCCTCGGCACCGCCGACGAGATGCGAGCCCCCACGTTCGCTGAGAGGACCGGCACGTCCGAGACCGAGACTGCGGCGGCGCCGGGCTCGCGCGGGCGGGCGCGGACGTCGCAGCCGAACGCCGGGGCGAGCGGGCCGCTGTATCAGGTGGTGCCGAGCTCCGGTGGGGCGTACTTCTTCCGGCAGCTGGCCGAGGCCGCCGGCGTCGAGGACGAGTCGGCTGTGGTCGCGGCGCTGTGGGAGCTGGTGTGGGCCGGATACGTTGCCGGGGATACCTTCGCGCCGGTGCGGGCGCTGCTTTCGGGTACGACGCGAACCACGACGGCCCATCGCACGCCGCGGCGGGCTCCGCGCGGGCGGATGTATCTGCCCGGGGGCGGAGCTCCGGTGCGGACGAGTCCGCCGTCGGCCGCCGGGCGGTGGTCTTTGCTGCCTGATCGGGTGGCGGACAATACGATTCGGGCGCATGCGACGGCCGATGTGCTACTCGAGCGATACGGGGTGCTGACGCGCGGGTCGGTGCAGAGTGAGGGGGTTCCGGGTGGGTTCGCGCTGATGTATCGGGTGCTCACCGAGTTCGAGGATCGGGGGCGATGCCGGCGCGGGTATTTTGTGGATTCGCTGGGCGGGGCGCAGTTCTCGACGACCGATGTGGTGGATCGGCTGCGGTCCTTCGATATCGATCGGTCGCGTGCGGACGGGGACGGGGACGGGCACGGGACAGGTGTGCGGGGTGACAGCACGACGCTGGCCCTGGCGGCTTGCGATCCGGCGAATCCCTATGGGGCGGCGCTACCGTGGCCGAAGGCTGCCGCCGAGGGGGCCGGGCACCGGCCGGGGCGCAAGGCGGGGGCGCTGGTGGTGCTGGTGGAGGGTGAGCTGGCGTTGTATCTGGAGCGGGGCGGGAAGACGCTGCTGACGTTCACCGAGGATCCGGGGGTGCGGACGGCGGCGGCGACGGCGCTGGCCGGACTGGTGCACGAGCGACGGGTGGATTCGCTGGTGATCGATCGGGTGAACGGGGAATCGGTGCACGGCAATACTTTCGCCGCCTTCCTCACCGAGGCGGGCTTCGCCGCCACGCCCAAGGGCTTCCGGCTACGAGGCCGCCCGTGAGTCGCCCCGCGCCCTCACGCTCCGGCTCGCCCGGAGGATGCCGTGCCCGAGGGTGACACGGTATTCCTCACTGCGGCCCGGCTGCGTACCGCGCTGGCCGGGAAGGAATTGGCACGCAGTGACTTCCGGGTGCCGAAGTACGCGACCCTGGACCTGCGCGGCGAACCGGTGGAGAGCGTCGGCAGTTACGGCAAGCACCTTTTCGTCCGCACCCCTGAACTCAGTATTCACACCCACCTGAAAATGGAGGGCGAGTGGCGGGTCTACTCGCCCGGACAGCGGTGGACCAAGCCGGGATTCACCGCGCGGCTGGTGCTCGCCACCGCTGATGCCGAGGCCGTAGGTTTCTCGCTGGGCACCGTGGAGGTGCTACGTCGCGCGGACGAGCACAAGGCAACCGACCACCTCGGCCCGGATCTACTCGGCCTCAATTGGGATGCCGACGAAGCGGTCCGGAGACTGAGCGAGAAACCCGATCTGCCCATCGCCCTGGCCCTGCTCGATCAGCGCAACCTGGCGGGCATCGGCAATATCTACCGCAGCGAGATCTGCTACCTCCGCCGAATCCACCCCGCAACCCCCGTCGGCGACATCCCCGACCTACCCGGCCTGGTCGACCAGGCACACCGCGTCCTCACCCAGGCCGCACACAAACCACCCTGGCGGGCACTGGCTTACGGACGGCACCGCCGGCCGTGCCAACGCTGCGGCGCCATCATGGTCGTCCACCTGATCGGCGATCCGGAAACCTATCCGGCCCGCGCGGACCGCGGCATCTACTTCTGCCCACGCTGCCAGCCGCCACCGGCCTCCCACTGACCCGACTCTGTGGAACAGGTCTTGGACCAGCGAATACGGCGCGTCGTATGCCAGACTGACCAAAGGTTCGTACGCGCGAAGGGAGGCAGCGGTGAATGTCGTGTCCTGGCCCGACCGTCTCTTGACCCTGAACGACTGGATCGCACTCCCGGAGGACAACAGCCGCTGGTACGAGCTTGTCGAGGGGGTCCTGGTCGTGTCTCCGAGACCGGTTTCCAAGCACCAGCGCGCGGTGTGGCGGCTGGCCGCACAGCTCGAACCCACAACTCCCGGCATCGCAAGGCGTACTCACCGAAGTCGAGCTCGTCATCGAGCCGGGAACCCCGCCGACCGTCCGGGTGCCCGACGTGTTGGTGGGATCGGCCTCGGGTATCGAAGCGAATCTGCCGCTCTGGAAGCCGGCGGACGTGTCGCTCGTCGTCGAAATTCTCTCCGACGGCACCAAGCGCACCGACCGCGTGACAAAGTTCGCCGAGTACGCCGAGGTCGGTATCGAACACTATTGGCTCATCGATTTGGATGAGCCGGTCAGCCTCACAGCTTTCCAGCTCGTCGATGAGCACTACGAGAGCGCCGGCGAGCACGCTGGACGGGCGGCCCTGACCCTGAGCGACAGTCGTGTCGTCCTCGACCTGCCGTCGCTGACCAGCGCGCGACCGGATCCAGGTGGGGATGCCTGACCTGTGCGCTGATTATTTGTCGATGGGCAGGTCCTCGCGGACCAGGACCTTGGCGCGGGCTTCGGGGGCTTCCAGGCGCAGCGCTTCGGCGGAGGCGTCGTCGGGCTGGGTCTGGGATTCGATTTCGGCCTTGACGCGGGCCTTGTAGGTGTCGACTTCGCGGGCGATATCGGACTTGCTCCAGTTGAGGACCGGGGCAACGAGTTTGGCGACCTCCTCGGCGCAATCCACGCCGCGGTGGGCGTATTCGATGGAGATGCGGGTGCGGCGGGCGAGGATGTCGTCGAGGTGCAGGGCGGCTTCGGCGGCGGCCGCGTACACGACCTCCACGCGCAGGTAGCCGGGTGAGGCCGTAATCGGTTCCAGCAGTTCGGGTTTGCCGTCGGCGAGGCCGAGGACCTCGTCGATGAGCGAGCCGTACCGGTTGAGCAGGTGCTGGATGCGGTACGGGTGGATGCCGTATTTCTCGGCCAGGTGCGGGGTCTGGTTCATGAGCGCGTAGTAGCCGTCCGCGCCGAGCAGCGGCACCTTCTCGGTGATGGTCGGCGAGACGCGGCGCGGAATGTCCTGTGCCGCTTCGTCGACGGCGTCGTAGGCCATCACCCGGTAGGTGGTGTACTTGCCGCCGGCGATGGCGACCAGGCCGGGCGCGATGCGGGCCACGGCGTGCTCGCGCGAGAGCTTCGAGGTCTGATCGCTCTCCCCGGCCAGCAGCGGCCGCAGGCCCGCGTAGACGCCGGTGATGTCGGCGTGCGTGAGCGGGGTGACCAGCACCTTGTTGACGTGGTCGAGGATGTAGTCGATATCGGATTTGGTCGCCGCCGGATGGGCGAGGTCCAGATTCCAGTCGGTGTCGGTGGTGCCGATGATCCAGTGGTCGGTGCCCCAGGAGATGACGAACAGCACGCTCTTCTCGGTGCGCAGAATGATCGAGGTATCGCTGGCGATGCGGTCGCGCGGCACCACAATGTGCACACCCTTGGACGCTCGCACATGGAATCGCCCGCGTTGCTTGGCCAGGGCTTGTAGTTCGTCGGTCCAGACGCCGGTGGCATTGATGACCACGCTGGCCCGGACCTCGGTGGTGCGGCCGTCCTCGCTGTCGTGCACCTTCACGCCGACCACCCGGTCGGCCTCGCGGAGGAAGCCGATCACCTGGGTGGAGGTGCGGATGACCGCGCCGTAGTGGGCGGCGGTGCGGGCCACGGTCATGGTGTGGCGGGCGTCGTCGACCACGGTGTCGTAGTAGGTGAGGCCGCCGGTGAGCGCGTCGCGCTTGAGCCCCGGCGCCAGCCGCAGCGCCGCGGACCTGGTCAGATGATGCTGTCCGGGAACGGATTTCGCGCCGCCCATGGTGTCGTACATGAGCAGGCCGGTGGCCACGTAGGGCCGTTCCCAGCCGTAGTGGCTGAGCGGGTACAGGAAGCGCAGCGGCTTGACCAGATGCGGCGCCAGGGTGGACAGCGCCAGTTCACGCTCCTTGAGCGCCTCGCGGACCAGCCCGAATTCCATCATCTCCAGGTAGCGCAGGCCGCCGTGGAACATCTTCGACGAACGGCTGGAGGTGCCCGAGGCCAGGTCGCGGGCCTCCACCAGGGCGACTTCCAGGCCGCGGGTGGCCGCGTCGAGCGCAATGCCGGCGCCGACCACGCCGCCGCCGATCACCACCACGTCATAGTGCTCGCCGCCGAGCCTCTCCCAGGCAGCTTCGCGCTGCTCGGGGCCGAGAAACTGCGATCGCGGTTGCTGCTTCGTCATGCCCGACTCCTCCAGCCTTCGCCGCGGAGACGACGCGGCGTTCGTAATGATGACGCTCTGGTCGAAGCTCTCGTACTCGCAAGTAACCGTATCCGAGAGTAATCGCTCGCCGTGCGATGCGACGCGGGTGGTGTCATGGCGTCGTGCACGGGCCGCTGTCGAGTAGCGTGCTGGGAATGCGTCGCTATGTGGCCGCCATCGATCAGGGCACGACGTCGAGTCGGTGCATCATCTTCGATCAGCAGGGGTTGATAGTCGGAGTCGCGCAACGCGAGCACGAGCAGATCTTCCCGCAGCCCGGCTGGGTGGAGCACGATGCCGAAACCATCTGGCGCAATACCGAATCCGTGATCGCGGAGGTATTGGACAAGCTCGGCATCGGCGCCGGCGACATCGCCGCGGCCGGTGTCACCAATCAGCGTGAGACCACGGTGGTGTGGGAACGCGCCACCGGCAAGCCGATTCACAATGCCATCGTCTGGCAGGACACCCGCACCGCCGATCTCACCGTCGAGCTCGGCGGCTCCGAGGGCGTCACCCGCTACGCCGACCGCACCGGCCTGCCGCTGTCCACCTACTTCGCCGGTCCCAAACTGCGCTGGATCCTGGACCGCGTCCCCGGCGCGCGGGAACGCGCCCTGGCCGGTGAACTGTGCTTCGGCACCATCGACAGCTGGATCCTGTGGAATCTCACCGGCCAGCACCTCACCGACGTCACCAATGCCTCCCGCACCATGCTCATGGATCTGCGCTCCCTGCAATGGGATCCGCAGATCTGCGCCGATTTCGGCGTGCCCATGGCCATGCTCCCCACCATCCGCAGCTCGTCGGAGGTCTACGGCGAGATCATCAGCACCGCCCTGGCCGGCGTGCCCGTCGCCGGCATTCTCGGCGACCAGCAAGCGGCCACCTTCGGCCAGGCCTGCCTGTCACCCGGTGACACCAAGAACACTTACGGCACCGGCAATTTCATGCTCATGAACACCGGCACCACCCCGGTCTTCAGCGAGCACGGCCTGCTCACCACCGTCTGCTACCGCCTGGGCGACCAGCCCGCCGTCTACGCCCTCGAGGGTTCCATCGCCGTCACCGGCTCCCTGGTCCAATGGCTGCGCGACAACCTCGGCATGATCTCCTCCGCCGACGACATCGAACCCCTCGCCGATACCGTCCCCGACAACGGCGGCTGCTACATCGTCCCCGCCTTCTCCGGCCTGTTCGCCCCCCGCTGGCGCCCCGACGCCCGCGGTGTCTTCGCGGGCCTCACCCGCTTCGTCAACCGTGGCCACATAGCCCGAGCCGTCCTGGAAGCCACCGCATTCCAGACCCGCGAGGTCATCGACGCCATGCGCGCAGACTCCGCAGCCCAGCAACTGGACGTCGAGAAGGTGACCTTGAAGGTCGACGGCGGCATGGTCGTCAACGAACTGCTCATGCAGTTCCAGTCCGACATCCTCGACGCCCCCGTGGTCCGCCCGGTGGTCACCGAAACCACCGCCCTCGGCGCGGCCTACGCGGCGGGCCTGGCCGTCGGCTACTGGGCCTCCCCCGACGACATCCGCGCCAACTGGGCCGAGGACAAACGCTGGACCCCCACCATGTCCCCCGCCGACCGCGACACCCTCATGCACGAGTGGAACAAGGCCGTCGAACGCACCTACAACTGGGTTTAGCCGAGCAGGTCAGGCGTGCGCCGGGGCGGCGGCGTGGGCCTTGGCCAGGCGGTCGACAGCTTCGGCCAGGGTGGCTTCGTCGGAGGTGGTGAAGCACAGGCGCAGGGAGTGGGTGTAGTCGGTGGAGACGGCGAAGGCGGAGCCGGGGACGTAGGCGACGCCGGAGTCCAGGGCTTGCGGGAGTAGGGCTCTGGTGTCGGTGCCGTCGGTGAAGTCGACCCAGACGAACATGCCGCCGGCGGCGTCGGTGCTGGTGACGCGGTCGCCGAAGCGGTCGCGGACGGCGGCGACCAGGGCGCGGGCGCGGGCGCCGTAGGCGGTGCGGACCGAATCGATGTGGCTCGCTAGCCAGGTGGAGTCGGACAGCAGGTCGGCGGCGATCTGCTGGGTGAGGGCCGAGCCGCAGAGGTCGGCGCCCTGCTTGAGCAGCTCGACGGCGCGGCAGACCCGGGTGGGGGCGATCATCCAGCCGACGCGGAGGGTGGGCGCGAGGGTTTTGGAGGCGCTGGACAGGCGGATCACGTTGGGCGAGTACGTCGCGACCGGGAACGGGGACGGGCGGTCGAACCAGAGTTCGCCGTAGGGGTCGTCCTCGATGACCCAGAAGCCGAATTCCTCTGCCAGCGCGGCCAATTCCTGGCGGCGCGGGGGGCTCATGGTGACGCCGCCGGGGTTGTGGAAGTTGCTCACGGTGTGGACGACGGCGGGGCGCTCGCCGCCGGCCAGGAGTTCGCGCAGGGCGTCGGTGCGCATGCCCTCGGAATCCAGTGGGACGGCGATGATTCGGGCGCCGGCGGCACGGAAGACCTGGAGGGCGCCGACATACGCCGGATCCTCACAGACGACCAGGGCGCCCGGATCGAGCAGGACCTCGGCGAGCAGGGACAGGGCCTGCTGGGAGCCGTGGGTGATGAAGACCTCGTCGACGGGAACGGTGCGGCCCATGCGCCCGGATTCGCGCTTGGCGACGACCTCGCGCAGCGGACCCCAGCCGGGCGACTCGGTGTACTGCAGCCGGGAGCGGTCGGCGAGCGCGGCCTCGGCGGCCTGCGCGATGCGATCGCGGGGCATGAGCTCGGCGTCGGGCAGGCCACCGGCGAGGCTGATGATGTCCGCGCGCGCGGTCAGCTTGAGCAGGTCGCGGATGGCGGAGCTCTGCAATCCGTCGAGCCGTGAGGACAGCGGCGGAGTGAGTGCGGACATCAAAACACCTCCGTGGGAACGCCGGGGTATGCGAAAACCCAGCCTGTCACAACCCGACCAGAATATGAAATTCCTTTCTCACATCCTGAGACAGCGTGGATACGGCGGCACCGGCCCGAACCCCGACCGGCCGCGACGCGGCGGCGTCTAGTCGATGGCGAAGATCAGGTTCTTGCCGTCGCGGTTCACGGTGGTGATGTGCTGGCGGTACACGGTGGTGGTGCCGTCGGGGCGGTGCTCGGTGAGGTCGGCGTCGTAGATCGCCGGGGCGACCTCGACAATGCGCAGGCAGTAGGTGGTGCCCACCGGGATCACGTCATTGATGGCCTGCTGAATGACCTCGGCCGGAGAGACATTCGCGGCATCGGGCGCGACGAAGGACCGCGCCTTCTCACCATTGCGGTCGGCGTAGAAGGCGTGCTGGAACCCCAGAATGGCGTCGGCGCCGGACGCCGTGCCGCCCTCGCCATTGCCGATGGTCAGATTGCCCTCCCGCTTGGTCGGGCAGCTCAGGGCCGCGGCGGTGGGCGCGGTGGTGGTCACGGACTTGCCGGTGGTGGTCGCCACCGCCTGCGCCGACTCGTCGTCACCGCCGCCGCGGGTGACGGCCACGATCACCGCACCGAGGATGGCGAGCACCACGACCACTGCCGCCCCGCCGAGGGCAATGCGGCCCCACGGCGGTGTGGCCGACGGCTCGCGTTCGGGCGGAGCGGATTTCGGGGCCAGCCGCTTGGCGATCGGATCATCGGCCCACGACAGCGATTCCCCTTGCGTCGTCACGGGTTCCGGCGGCGGGGTGGGCGGGAATCCCGCCTCGGTGGTCCGCCACCAGGAGGCCGGTGCGCCGTTGCGCGCGCCCTCGGACGCGGCCGCCGTGCTGGACGGTGCGTTATTCGCGGCTGATTGCGACGCTGACGGGTCGGCGGGCGTCTTCCGGGCCGGAGTCGGCGGCGCGGCGCTCGTCGGCGCAGCGGGCGGCACAGCCGCGCTACCGGTTCCGGAGTAGCGGGTCGTCTGATCGGGATCCCCGAAAACGCCTGCGCCCGGGGCGTACCCGGACGCGCCGCCGGACGGCGCGTAGCGGGTCGTCTCGTCCGCATCACCGAAAACGCCGGGTCCCGCGGCATATTCGGACCCACCCGCGGTGGCGCCCCCGGTAATGCGGGTCGTCTCCTCCGGATCGCCGAAAACGCCCGGCCCGGGGGCATATCCGGATCCGTTCGCCTGGGCGGACGTGGAAGGCGTGACGGCCGAAGGCATTCCGGCCACACCGGCATTCGGGTCGGCGGGTGCTCCGTGCTGCACCGGGAATTGCCCGGTCGTCGGCGGGGTCCACGACTCCGGCGCCCGGTACTGCCCGCTCGACGGGCCGGCGTCCGCGGGCCGCCAGGCAAGGTCGGGGCTCGCGGGCGGTGCGGGCGACCAGCCGGAGCCGGTCTCGGGGGTGGGCCCGAAGTCGTTGATCGAGGGCCCGAAGTCATTGAGCGACGGCCCGAATTCCGAATCCGGAGCCGCGGCCGGCGGCGTGAGCGGCGGGCCGAATTCACCGGCCGCGGGACCGGCCGGCACCGGCGGACCGAATTCCGATTCCGGTTGTCCGCCGGCCGGTTG
This sequence comes from Nocardia sp. IFM 10818, assembly GCF_054655275.1. Classification (NCBI taxonomy): domain Bacteria; kingdom Bacillati; phylum Actinomycetota; class Actinomycetes; order Mycobacteriales; family Nocardiaceae; genus Nocardia; species Nocardia sp. IFM 10818. Next base: position 1,415,220 of record NZ_BAAHJH010000001.1, on the reverse strand, counting down.
CCCCTCCCCCGCCTCGGACGTGGGTTCCGGTTCCGGTCGCGCGGGATCGTCCTTTCCGGAAGCCATCACCCGTCCTTTCGCCACACACTCGTGGGGCGGTCGCTCCCGACCGCCCCACGCGACGACTCAACTCCTGCCGGCACCGAATTCGGGCCGTGCTCGTCAGTACTGGACCGAACCGCCCACCTGCGTGGTCACACCGCCGAGGTCGACCGTCTGCGCGGGGTGTTCGCCCGCCGGAAGCCTACCAATCTGCGCGGCCGCCTCCAGGATGGTGGCGCCGCCCGGGAGCAGGCGGATGAAGTTCTCGGTGTCCGCCTTGACGGCGTTCACCACGGCGGTGTCCAGCACGAACTCCAGCTGCCGGTCATCGCCCTCGCCGACGCGGGTGTAGGCGGTCACCTTGATCTGGTTGACCGTGGTGAAGTCCAGCGCCATACCGGCCTCGCCGATGCCGCCCGGGGTGGTGTAGCCGATGGTGCCGACGTACCCGTCCAGGTTGCTGAAGTGGTGGGTGTTGGCCGCGACGCCGGGCAGCAGGGTGCCGCCGTCGAGGCTGGCGCCGATCTCGGTGTGCGGGCCGGTCATCTCGACCACGGGCGCGGCGGGGGCGGTCTCGATGGCCGGGGCCTGCCAGCGCGGCTGGGTCTCGACGGTCTGGTCGTCGGTGAGCGTGTTGATGACCGTGTCCGGCTCTTCCGGCTTGGTCTGATCGTCGACCGTGGCGCCGGGGGTGGTGGCTTCCGGCTTCGGCACGCTCGGCTGGGTGGTGCCCGGCTGCTGCGGCTTGTTCTCGGTCTCCACCGCGGGCACCGCCTCGCCCGGGGTGGTCTGCCCCGGTACGGTCTGGCCCGGCACCGGCAGCGGCGCGACGCGCGGCACGCTCACACCCGGCTGCGAAGGCTTGGCGTCCGGTCCGACACCGGCCGGCTGCACCTGCTCCTCCTCCGGCACGGCGGGATCCTCGCCGGCGGGCTGGGTGGTGTCCGGCTTGGGCGAGCCCGGGGTGGTGACGCCGGGCTGGCTCGGCTGCGGCTTGACCTGCTCCGGCTTGCCGTTGCCGGTGGAACCGGCCTGCTCCGGCGCGGGATTGTCGTCGGTGGCGCCGGGCTGCTGTTCGGGAGCAGCCGGCACGGCGCCCGGATCCGCGGGAGCGGCGTTCGCGGGGGTCGCCAGCAGGCTCACCGCGACGACCGCGGTGGCCAGCGGCAGGGAGGTACTCGCCTTGATCCGACTCGGCTTGCGGTGCTTCACTTTTCGCTCAATTCCTTCGTCCCTCATCAGGCACGATCGAACTGTAGGCGAGCGAGGGGTCTCGAGGGACCGGAATCGACTCCCCCGCTACGTCACTCGCGATCGCCCGACCGATCGCTTCCGCGCCGAAGTGAACCACACGGTTCGCGAACCAGCAAGACGAGCCGGATCACATCACGTCAAACGGTATGGCTATCAGTCGAGATCGTCGTGCCGCATGAGCTGACGGGCCGCCTCGGTGACCGATCCGGTGAGCGACGGATACACCGAGAAGGTCTGCGCCAGATCGTTCACGGTCAGATTGTTCTGCACCGCAAGGGCGATCGGCAGGATCAGCTCGGAAGCGATGGGCGCCACCACGACTCCGCCGACCACCACACCGGTGGCGGGGCGGCAGAAGATCTTCACGAAGCCGCGGCGCAGGCCCGACATCTTGGCCCGCGGATTGGTGTTCAGCGGCAGCATGACCGTGCGGGCCGGGACCTCGCCATTGTCGATGGCGGTCTGGCTGACGCCGACGGTGGCGATCTCCGGGCGCGTGAACACGGCCGAGGCAACGGTTTTCAGGCGAATCGGCTGCACGCCCTGGCCGAGCGCGTGATACATGGCGATGCGGCCCTGCATGGCGGCCACCGAGGCCAGCGGCAGCAGGCCGGTGCAGTCGCCCGCGGCGTACACGCCGGGCGCGGTGGTGCGCGAGACGCGGTCCACGCGCAGGTAGCCGCCTTTGTCCAGTTCGATGCCGAGCCGCTCCAGGCCCAGCTTGTCGGTGTTCGGAATCGAGCCGACCGTCATGAGGGCGTGCGTGCCGGTCACATTGCGGCCGTCGGACAGCTTCACCACGATGCCGTCGGCGGTGCGCTCCACCGCATCGGCGCGCGCGTGCTTGACCAGTTCCACGCCGCGCTCGGCGAGGGCTTCCTCGAGCACCAGCGCGGCGTCGGCGTCCTCGCCCGGCAGCACCCGGTCGCGGCTGGAGACGAGCTTCACCTTCACGCCCATCTCGGTATAAGCGGAGACGAATTCGGCGCCGGTCACACCGGAACCGACCACCACCAGGGTCTCGGGCAGTTCCTTGAGGTCGTAGAGCTGACGCCAGTTCAGGATGCGGTCGCCGTCCGGCTCGGCGCCGGGCAGCACGCGCGGGCTGGCGCCGGTGGCGATGAGCACCACCTCGGCCTCGATGAGCCGCTGCTGGCCGTCGGCCAGGGTCGCCTTCACCAGGTGCGTGGCCAGGCCGGGCGCCTGGTCGATGAGCTCGCCGTACCCGGCCAGCACCTCGACGCCGGCCTGCTGCAGCTTCACCTTGATATCCGAGGACTGCGCCTGCGCGAGCGCCTTCACGCGCGAGTTCACCTCGGCCAGCCGCACCTGCGCCTGCGACGGATGCACCGTGATGCCCAGGTCCCGGGCTCGCCGCAGATCCGTGCGCACGCCCGTGGAGGCGATGAATGTCTTCGACGGCACGCAATCCCACAGCACGCACGCGCCGCCGATGCCGTCACTGTCGATCAGCGTGACCGGTGCGCCGTGCTGTGCCGCCACCAGCGCGGCCTCGTATCCGGCGGGCCCGCCACCGATGATCGCAATGCGGGTCATTGTCCCTCCGCTTCTGCCTCGGCACGCGGGATCTCCGGTGCCGCTCTACTACGTTATCCGTCGGCGTCCGCACAGCTACGAGCGGTGTTTGATTTGCCCTCCGCTTCGCTCCGGGCTGTTCGCGGCCCCCGAAGTCTCGAATCTTCCCTCCCTCCGCTTCGCTCCCCCACGCTCCACTCAGTCCAGAATCGAGACGGGCCGCGAACCTGATGTGAATGCGTCGGAGACCACATCGAATCCGACGATCCGGTCCAACCAGGCGCTGCGAACCGCCCGGAGATCGGGTTCAGGGACGGTTGTCAGGGATTGTTCGATAGGCTCTTACAGTGCCGATTTACGCCGCCTACGGGTCCAACATGGATCCCGAGCAGATGCTCAAGCGCTGTCCGCACTCCCCCGTGTACGGAACCGGCTGGCTGGAAGGGTGGCGCCTGACCTTCGCCGGAGACGACATCGGCTGGGAGGGACCGCTCGCCACGGTGGTCGAGGAGCCTGGCTCACGCGTGTTCGTCGTCCTGTACGACGTGCCCGACGATGACGAGGTCAGCCTGGACCGCTGGGAAGGTTCGGACTTCGGCATTCACAAGAAGATTCGGCTGCGCGTGACGCCGAACCAGGGCCCGGCCACCGAGCCGGTGCTGGCCTGGCTGTACGTGCTGGACGCCTACGAGGGCGGACTCCCGTCGGCCCGCTACCTCGGAGTGATCGCCGACGCCGCCGAAAAGGCGGGCGCGCCAAGCGACTACGTCCACGCCCTACGCACCCGCAACAGCAAGAACGTGGGCCCGGGCACCTTCGGCCTCTGAGACGCGAACGAAAGGCGGGCCGCACCGAGTCGGTGCGGCCCGCCTTTTCGCTGCTCGCTAAGCGTTCAGGACCAGGCTGGTCATGACCTGCACGCCCACGGCGAGGGCGCGCTCGTCGATATCGAAGGTCGGCTGGTGCAGGTCGAGCTGCTCACCCTTGCCCGACCAGACGCCGAGCCGCGCCATGGCGCCGGGGACTTCCTCCAGGTACCAGGAGAAGTCTTCGCCGCCACCGGATTGCTGGGTGTCGGCGAGGGCGTCCGGGCCGATTTCGCGAATGGCGTCCTCGAACATGCGCACGGCCAGTTCGTCGTTCACCACCGGCGGCACGCCGCGCTTGTAGTTGAGCTGATAGCGCACGCCGGTCGGCGCGAGCAGGCCCTCGACGATCTCGCGGACCATGGGCTCGAGCAGCGACCAGGTGGCGTGATCACCGGTGCGCACGGTGCCGGTGAGCATGCCGGTCTGCGGAATCGCATTGGGCGCCTTGCCCGCCGACACCGCGCCCCACACCATGACGGTGCTGGTGCGCGGATCGATGCGGCGGCTCAGCAGGCCCGGCAGGCCGGTGATGACGGTGCCGATGGCGTACACCAGATCGCTGGTCAGATGCGGGCGCGAGGTGTGCCCGCCCGGGGAGTCCAGCACGAGTTCGACGGTGTCGGCGGCGGAGGTGATGGCGCCGACTCTGATGCCGACCCGGCCGACCTCCAGCCGCGGATCGCAGTGCAGCGCGAACATGCGCGAGACGTCTTCCATGGCGCCCGCAGCGACCATGTCGATGGCGCCGCCGGGCATGACCTCCTCGGCGTGCTGGAAGACCAGTCGCACACCGACCGGCAGGTTCGGGACTTCGGCGAGCGCCAGCGCGGTGCCCAGCAGGATGGTGGTGTGCGCATCGTGCCCGCAGGCGTGCGACACACCCGGCACGGTGGAGGCGAAGGGCAGGCCGGTGTACTCCTGCAGCGGCAGCGCGTCCATATCCGCGCGCAGCCCGATGCGCGGGCCGTCGGCGGGGCCGATATCGCAGATGAGCCCCGTGCCGCTGGGCAGCTTGCGCGGTTCCAGACCGGCCTTGACCAGCCAGGATTCCACGAACTCGGTGGTACCGAACTCGGTGCGGGACAGCTCGGGGTTGGCGTGGATGTGCCGCCGCCACGAAACCAGGTCGTCGGCGTGCTCGTCCAGCCACGCGTCCACCACGTCTCGACCGCTCACCATATCCATGTCAACACCCACCGTGCCCATTTCAAAGCCCATGTCGACCCCCACCGAGCTGCCGTTCACGCCGCTCGCCGTCCCCTGCGAGACGCACGGGGCCGCCACTGGTCCCGAAGCTCGCGCCGCGGACCGGCCGGTTGTGCTCACCGAATGTCCTCCTGTCGCTGAAACTGCCGTTGACTGACTCGTTCCGACAACCTGTCCCTGTGTAATTGATCGCCTGAAAGTTGTATCGCGGTGCGGGCCAAAGCCGTAGCACCGTCGATGACAGCCTGGTCGGCGGAGGCGTTCACGGCCGCGGCCGCGAACGCGGGCTGGTGGGTCACCGCGCCTCCGGCATCGATCCCGATCACCGGGTGGATGCCTGGGATGACATTGGTGACATTGCCCATATCCGTGCTGCCCAGCGGCCGTTGCGCCTCGAGTTCCGGGGCAATGGGCTCGCGTCCGAGTTCGACGATCTGCTCGCGATAGGCACACAGTAGTGCGCTGTCGGGAGTGAGCTCGGTATATGTCGGCGCGAGCTTCCGGATTTCATGTGTGCATCCGGTCGCCAGGGCACCTGCCTCGAAACAGGCCGATGCGCGTCGCATCAGATCTTCGAGGTCCGCGGAGTTCACTGCTCGTAGGTAATACAGCAGTTCCGCGTGTCCGGGCACGATATTGGGGGCCACGCCGCCCGACCCGACTATACCGTGCAGTTGCTGTCCGGGAAGTAGATGTTGGCGTAGCAAACCTAAAGCAACTTGTGCGACGGTGAGTGCATCAAGAGCATTTCGCCCGTATTCCGGCGCGGCGCTGGCATGGGATTCGCGGCCGTGAAAAACAACGGACAAATCAGCCAGGGCCAGAGAATGCGCGCCGGCGATATCCTCCGGGCCCGGATGCACCATCATGGCCATGGCGCAATCGTCGAAGACGCCGCGCTCCAGCATGAGCACCTTGCCGCCGCCGCTCTCCTCGGCGGGCGTGCCCAGCACCTTCACCGTGATCCCGCAGGCATCGGCCACCGCGGCCAGCCCCAGCGCCGCACCCACCGCGGACGCGGCGATGATGTTGTGCCCGCAGGCGTGGCCGATCTCGGGCAGCGCGTCGTATTCGGCGCAGAGGCCGACGACGAGATCACCGTGGCCGTATTCGGCGGTGAAGGCGGTCGGCAGCCCGGCGACGCCCTTCTCGATGCGGAAGCCGTGCTCGCGCAGCGGCTCCATGGTCTTCTCGACGCTGCGGAATTCCTCGAAGGCGAGTTCGGGTTCGGCGTGAATCGAATGCGAGAGCGCGATCAGCCGATCGCGGGCGGCGGCGATGGCGGAATCGGCGGCGGTGAACACGGACCGGTCATCGCCGCTGCGCGATGGTGGCATGGCCACCAGTCTTACACTCCACGACCCCGGTGTCGCAGCGGGCGAGCCGGAAATCTCACGGCATGGCGCGGCCGCACCGAATAAATAGGGGCTCCGGGGGTGTTCCCCCGAAGCCCCGCCGGTTCCGGCTCAGGCCGGGTTGAAGCCCAGGTTCTCCGGGGTGGTCTCCACGGCCAGCCCGGCGAGCGCCTTCTGGTGCAGCGCCTTCTTGATTTGCTGGAGGTTGGGCTTGCGGTTGCCCTTGAGCACATCGGCCTGGGCGACGGCCGCGGCGAGCAACGCCTCGGCATCCGCCTTGCCGTCCACAATGCCCTTGGCGATGGCGTCATCGGCGGCGTAGCGACGGCCGGTGGTCATGGCCTCCACGCACACCTGATTGGTGAGGCGTTCGGTCAGCAGCGCGTTCATGGCGACCGTGAACGGCATGCCCAGGTGCACCTCGGGCAGGCACCAGAAACCGCGGTCCGCGCGCATGAGGCGGAAATCGCAGGAGGTGGCCAGCATGGCGCCGGCGCCGAAGGCGTGCCCGTTCACCGCGGCCACGGTCGGCATCGGGAAGGCCAGCAGGCGCGAGTACAGCGAGTGCACCCGGTCCAGATACCAGCAGTTCTTGTCGAAATTGCCGAACAGCCAGTCGGTGTCGAGGCCATTGGAGAAGAACTTGCCGTTGGCGGTGACCACCAGCGCGGCCGGGCCCTCGGACGCCTCGGCCTCGTCGAGCAGCGCATGGACTTCGGTGATCCAGTCCGGGTGGAAGCGATTCTCGCTGTCGATGTTCTGGCCCTCGGTCCCGAGGTTCAGGACGAACACGTCCCCATCACGCTTCAAATACGGCATGTGTGCAGGGTAATAGGGCCGCACCCACTAGCTACTCGCGGGTAGCCTGCTCGTACTCCAGGCCGAAGGCCGTACAGATCTCGCGCAGCAGGTCCTCGAATAGCGGGGTGAGGTCGTCGAAGACGAATTCGACCTGCCGGAGCACTTCCATGCACAGCAGGCCGTAGAGGCGGATCCAGCATTTGAGGAAGACGTAGGCGGCCTCGGGCGGGAGTTGCCCGCCGATGCCGTTCGAATAGTCGGTGAGCTGCCGCCGCAGGGACGGATCGAGATCCTTCGGGTCCGGGACCGCAAAGGGTTTCGCCGCCCACAACGTGACGATCTCGTCGCGGAAGACCGCCTCGAAATCCAGAGCCGGTTCGTGACTGAGCGATTCGGCCGCGAGGGTGCTCGACGGGGTGGCGAACATCCAGCCGAATTCGGCCGGGTGCGCGATGGCCCATTCCCGCATGGCGCGGCACATGGCCAGCAGCCGAACGGATTCCGACGCCTCGGCGTGCGCGGTGCGGGCGCCGGTGATGGCGTGGGTGAGCTCCTCGTAGCAGTCGGCGGTCACGGCCTGCACCAGGATCTCGTGGCTCGGGTAATAGCGGTACAGCGCGGGCCCGCTCATACCCATGGCGCGGGCGACGGCATTCACCGTCACCGCTTGGGCGCCCTGCTCGATCAGCAATCGCCGTGCGGTGGAACGGATCTCCGCCATGGTGGTCAGCCGGAGCCGGTCCCGCCGGTTGATATCGGTCGTCACGTTAGACAGTCTAACTCGAGTTAGAGTCTCTAACACAACCTCGGAAAGGACCGATATGACCGGAACGGCAATCGTCATCGGCGCGGGCATCGGCGGGCTCGCCACCGCGAAAGCGCTGCGGCGCAACGGCTGGCAGGTGCAGATCCACGAAAGATCCACCGACTTCGGCGGACTCGGCTCCGGGCTGAGCATCGCCCCCAATGCGATGCACGCACTCCGCCACCTCGAACTGGATGACGCCCTGTCCGGTATCGCCCGGCGGCTGGACGGCCTCGAAGCCCTACTCCCCTCCGGAAAACCAGCCATGCGCCTCGACTCCACCACCCTCACAACCAAATACGGCGACGCCCTCTACGCCGTCCACCGCGGCGACCTGCACCACCTCCTGCTCGAATCCCTCGACGACATCCCGCTGCATCGAGGCCACCGCGTCCTCGGCGTCGCACTGGACAACTCGCCTGCCGCTGCCACGGACACGGGCACGGGTATTGCCACTGGCACGCATCCAGGCACTGGCACACATGCCGATGCGGGCGCGCATGCCGATGCGGGCGTGGGTACTCGCGGCGGGCGGAACCTGGCCGACGGCGACCTTCCGGCAGGGCGGGCACCCGGATTCGGCCGCACCCCATCCCCGGAGCGGGCCGTGGTGACCATCGCCGGGCCCGACGGCACGCAGGCGCTGACGGCCGATCTGGTCGTCGCCGCGGACGGTGTGCACAGCCGCGTGCGCGCGGCGCTGTTCCCCGGCCATCCGGGGGCGCGCTACGCCGGGTACGCCGCGTGGCGCGGCATTGTGCCCGCCACCGTGGCGGCGGACCTGGGTGTGCGACCCGTCTTGGCGGAGACCTGGGGTGCGGGCCTGCGGATCGGTGTCATGCCCCTGCACGATGGGCGGATCTACTGGTACGCCTTCGATACCGCGTCCGAAACCGACCAGCCTGCACCGGAAGTGGCCGCACTCGCCGAACGATGCGCGGCGTGGCCGCGGCCCATCCCCCAGCTGCTGGCCGCGACGCCGGCCGATGCGGTGCTGGTCCGCCCGGTGCACTACCTCGACCGCGCCCTGCCGAGTTTCACGCGCGGCCCGATCGCCCTGCTCGGCGACGCCGCCCACGCCGTCACCCCCGATGTCGGGCAGGGCGCGTGCCTGGCCCTCGAAGACGCGGTCGTGCTGGCCGCCATGGTCACCGAACACGGTGTCACCGCGGGCCTGCGCGCCTACGACAGCACCCGCCGCCCCCGCACCCAGCGCATCGCCCAGGCCTCCGGCCGCATGGGCCGCGCCCTGCAAGGCAATCACCCCGCATCCGCCCGCCTCCGCAACCTCACCGCCCGCCTCACCCCCACCGCCCTGAACACCCGTTTCGCCGATTCCCTCTACGACTGGACCCCGCCCCCGTCCTCCACGGCATTCGCCCACCCAACTCGCTGATCCGCCGTACGCAACCCAGCAGGCGCCGTCCCCCGGAGCCCGATTCCCGCGGTTCTCACCGACCGGGAACTGGTGGCGGGACGCTCTCGCGGTTTGCCGCCACCAGTTCCCGGTGATCGCGCGTCCAACTCGATTCCCGGGTGAAATTCCGGCAATTGGTGCACGTCACAGTTGCGCAACTGCGCGCGAGATCGCCGGGGACTAGGGTGGGCGACATGCAAGCCGAGCTGGCCGCGAAGGCGATCGCCGAACGAACTGGAGTGCCGAGTCACCGGGTCGCGGTGATCCTCGGGTCGGGGTGGCAGGAGGCGGCCGCGGAGGTCGGCGATCCGGCCACGTCCATTCCCATGGGCGAGGTCCCGGGGTTCGGATCGCCCACCGCCCAGGGGCATCAGGGCACGATTCACTCGGTGCCGGTCGACGATGAGCACGTGCTGCTGCTCATGGGTCGTCAGCACCTCTACGAAGGCCATGAACCCGCCCAGGTCGTGCACAATGTCCGCACCGCCATCGCCGCGGGCGCGGAGATCATCCTGCTCACCAATGCCGCGGGCGGTATCCGCCACGGCCTGACCGTCGGCGAACCGGTCCTGATCAGCGATCACATCAACTTCACCGGCCGCACGCCGATCGCCGGCGCGAATTTCGTGGATCTGGTGGACGCCTGGGACCCCGAACTGCGCGCTCTCGCAAAGGAAATCGACCCGACGCTGACCGAGGGCGTCTACGCCGGTCTCACCGGCCCGCAATACGAGACCCCGGCCGAGATCCGCATGCTGCGCACCCTCGGCGCGGATCTCGTCGGCATGTCCACGGTGCTGGAAGCCATCGCCTGCCGCGAGGGCGGAGCCAAGGTACTCGGCATCTCCCTGGTCACCAACCTCGCCGCCGGAGTCACCGGAGCCCACCTCTCGCACGCCGAAGTGCTGGCCGAAGGCCACGCCGCCGCAGCGCGATTGGGCAAACTGCTGCGCGGAGTCCTCGAGCGCCTGTAGGCCCTACGCGGGTATCGATCTCTCCGGCCCCCACCGCCGCAGCAGCCAGAATCCCCCCGCCAGCGCTGTGCCCGAAGACAATGCGCCGTCGATGAGGAGTTCCACGGCCCTGCCGGTGGAATGAATCGCCTTGGGCCCGCCCCACGGCAGCAGCCTCAATCGGACGTCGATGGCCGCGCCGGGCTGGATACTGTCGCTCGCCAGGGAAATCGAGCGCCGATCAGCTGACTCGTCGAAGTAGAAACCTTCGACGTAGCGGATCGCGTCGTCGTCCGAGGTCTGCCAATAGGCCCGCTCAACGGTGAGGACTTCGGCTCGCCCCGCTCCCCACAGGTACCCACCGCCGTTGACGAGACAGGCGATGCCGAAGAACGCCCCTATCGCGAGCGAAAGCAGGCATATCGGCAGCACGACCCACCGGCGCATGGCACGCCACATTCTTTTACCCCCCACGAATCCACGCTACGGAAGCCGACTCGAGCTGTCACCCAAGGTTCGTCGCGGCCCGCACCTGGGTATCGCGGGGCAGTGGCGTAATCGCGCCGGGTGGCGTGGCCCGCTCCGCGTTCGGCGGAGGGGCGGCATGATCGTGTGCGGCACGCCGGAACTAGACGAGGAGGCACACATGCTGCGGTTCGGTACGGCCGGGTTGCGGGGTCCGTTGCAGGACGGGCCGGACGGCATGAATGTGGAGACGGTCGCGCGAGCCAGCGCCGGGGTGGCGGAATGGCTGCGCGGGCGCTGCCTGGGCGGCGGGCTGGTGATCGTCGGGCGGGATGCGCGGCACGGGTCGGCGGAATTCGCCGCGGCGACGGCGGAAGTGTTTGCGGCGGCAGGGTTTTCGGTGCTCCCGTTACCGCGGCCGCTGCCCACCCCGGTGGTGGCGTATGCCGTTCGGGAGCTGGGTGCGGTCGCCGGGGTGCAGATCACGGCCTCGCACAATCCGGCGACCGACAACGGGTACAAGCTGTATCTGGATGGCGGATCACAACTGGTCCCGCCTGCTGACGCCGAGATCGAACGGTGCATCGACGCGGTGCGCGAGCCGATTCCGCGCGCCGATCCGGCGGCCGCCGTGCCCGCCGCGAGCGTCTTTGCCGCGCTCGGCGTTGCTGACGACTCGTCCGGTGGTGGTGCGGGTCAGGGCGGCGGCGAGCCCGACGGCTCGCCTGCGGCGGACAGGGGGACGGTGATCGAGCCCGGCAGCCCGCCCGGCACGTTCGCCGTGGCCGCCGACACCGGAGCGGTGGAGTCGCAGGCGGACGATTCCGCCACGGTGGCGGCGCGTTCCACCAACGCGCTCGGCGAGGAGTTGGTGCGGCGGTATCTGGCGCGGGTTTCGGCGCTGCCCAGTGTGATCGGGGGGCCAGGACCGCGCGCGGCGATTCGGATTGCGCTGACGCCCATGCACGGGGTGGGTGGACAGCTGGCGCTGAGTGCGCTGCGGGATGCCGGATTCACCGATGTGCATGTGGTGGAGGAGCAGTTCGCGCCGGATCCGGATTTTCCGACGGTGGCGTTTCCGAATCCGGAGGAGCCGGGGGCGGCCGATCTGCTGGTGAAGCTGGCCGAGCGGGTGGAGGCGGATATCGCGATCGCGCTGGATCCGGATGCGGATCGGTGTGCGGTGGGAGTGGCGGGGCCGGACGGGTGGCGCATGCTGCGGGGGGATGAAACCGGGGTGCTGCTGGGGGATTTCGTTTTGCGGACGGCGGCGCCGGGGTCGCTGGTGGCGACCACCATTGTGTCGTCGCGGCTGTTGAGCAAGCTGGCTCCGGCGCGCGGAGCGCGGTATGCGGAGACGCTCACCGGGTTCAAGTGGCTGGCGCGGGCGGGGGACGGGCTGGTCTACGCGTACGAGGAAGCCATCGGGCATTGCGTCGATCCGGCCGCGGTGCGGGACAAGGACGGCATTTCGGCCGCGGTGCTGGCGGCCGATCTGGTCGCGCAGGCGAAGGCGGCCGGGCGCACGCTGTTCGACCTGCTCGACGACTACGCGGTCGAGTTCGGGGTGCATGCGGGCGATCAGGTGTCGCTGCGGCTGGCCGATGCGGACGAGGCCGCCGCCGTGGTGGCGCGATTGCGGGAGACGCCGCCGGCCGAGATCGCCGGAATCCCGGTGACGTGCACCGACCTGGCGCAGGTGCGCGGGCGGATGCGGACCGACGCGCTGGTCTTCGAAGGTGCGTCGATGCGGATGGTGGTGCGCCCGTCCGGCACCGAACCGAAGCTCAAGTGCTATCTGGAGGCATTCGAACCGGTCGTTTCGCGTACCGGATTAGCCCACGCGAAAGCCTCCGCCGCCCTTACCCTCTCAAATATCAGGGAGTTCTGCGAGAAGCTGTGAGGTGGCCGTGAGCGAACAGCACTGCACGCACTGCGGAGGCTTCGACCTCGAACAGGGGTTCCTCGACGACGCGGGCGATTCCGCACCCGGCTACACCCGCTGGATTCCCGGCCCGCTGGAGCTGGAGCCGTTCGGCGGCGCGAAGCGAATCGGCAAGCCCCGCTTCGCCGTTCATGCCCATCGCTGCCGCTCCTGCTCGCACCTGGAGCTTTTCGCGCCACGCAAGTAGCCCTCGCGCGGGAACATCGGCCGGATATCCCGGGCCTTGCCGCCCGGCCCGGCCGGAGCTAGCGTGTCCAGGGCTGGCCAGCTCCGCGAAAGGAACACCCGCATATGCGTAAATCCCTGTGGCTCACCGGATTCGGCCTAGGCGCCGCAGCTCTGCTGAGCACCGCCGGCCCGGCCGCGGCCGCCGCCTCCGTCATGGAACACGACGGCCCGTACCAGGTGAACACGGAGATCTCGGCGGGCTACTACACCACCCACACCGCCGCCCCCGGCTGCGAGTGGGCGCGCTTCACCGCCGGCGGGGACATCATCGAGCAGGGCCGCGGCGGCAATGGCGTGGTGACCGTGCGCATCCCCGCCACCGACGCGGTGTTCTCGACCAGCGGGTGCGGCACGTGGACCATCGAGGGCGGGGAGCGGCAGCCGAGCGGACCGAGCACCGGCTCGTTCGGATCCTCCTAGCGATCCGGAACCCGCGCGGCGGGCCCCAAATCCGCCCCGCACGGTACGAATCCACCCCGCACGATCCGAATCCCCCCGCACGATCCGAATCCACCCCGCACGGTCCGAATCCGCTCAGGGGCGGTCGAATCGCCTCAGCGCGGACCGAATTGGCGATCCCCGGCGTCTCCCAGGCCGGGGACGATGAACGCGTCGGAGTTGAGGCCGCGGTCGATCGAGGCGGTCACCAGGCGCACGGGATGACCGGACTTCTCCAGCGCGGCAATGCCTTCCGGCGCGGCGACGACGCAGATGACGGTGATGTCGCGGGCATGCCGGGTGGCCAGCAGGTCCAGGGTGTAGACCATGGAGCCGCCGGTGGCGAGCATGGGATCGAGCACGATGACCGGGGTGTCGGCGAGATCCTCCGGCAGTGACTCCATGTACGGGGTCGGCTCGTGCGTCTCCTCGTCGCGGGCCAGGCCGACGAAGCCGATGCGCGCGTCCGGGATGAGATTCTCGGCGGTCTCCACCATGCCGAGCCCGGCGCGCAGCACCGGAACCAGCAGCGGCGGCGCCGCCAGCCGGGTGCCCTCCGCCGCGGCAACCGGGGTGGCGATCGGGAAGGTGGCGACCGGCGCGTCCCGCATGGCCTCGTAGACCAGCAGGCCGGTGAGGTCGCGCAGCGCTGCCCGGAATGTCGGGTTTGTGGTGCGCGCATCTCTCATGGTGGTCAGCAAAGCGGCAGCGAGCGGATGGTCCACGATGTCAGTGCGCATAGGAAAACGATAGGTCAGCCAGGCAAATTGAGGTCCGGGCCGGTCGACTTTCCACCCCCGGGAACCGCTCCGCCCCCGTCACACGTCCAATCCCACGTTGGACGTAATCCGCCAGCGACCAGCTCACCGGGGGCCTCCATGCACCACCTCACCATCCATCCCGCCGACCTCACCGCCTACGCGACCACCGCCGCCGCCATGGCCGCCGACCTCACCACCGCCACCACCCTCGCCGCCACCGCCACCCCCGCCCTACTCACTCCCACCCTCGGCCTCATAGGCGCCGACCTCATCTCCGCCTACACCGCGGCCCACACCACCCACCTCACCACCCTCACCGCCTTATCGGCCGTCCTCACCTCCCTCGGCACCGTCAGCACCGGCGCCGCCGTCACCTACGCCACCACCGATAAGACCTACGCCACCGCCCTGCGTACAACAGACGTGGAGACAGCATGAGCGCCACCGATCGGCCCGCCGCGCGACCGGCTGCACTGATCGACCCGCGAACCGGTCCACATGGGCGCTACCGGGCACGCCCGGCCACCCCTCCGGGTCGCACCCCACACCGCATCGCGCCGAAACGCGCGCGCAGATGCGACCCCCGCATCGACCGCAGCAGCAGCACCACACCCGACAACGTGCTGCACGCAAGCGAGTTCGCCGCGCTGTGCGGTAAACGCTGTGACCGAAGCTCTCTCACACGGATGCGCCTCACCTCTGACGACCCGCCACCTGCCCAGGCAGATGGAGGCGGCCGGAGCCCTGAAGTAGCGCTGCGGGTCGCTTTCCACGTCGTACCGCGCACGGCGATGCCGATCGGCCGGTCTGCTCCGCCCGCAGCGCCGGATGACAGGCCGTCACCCACAGCGCCGGCACCAGGGCGGCGAAGGGCGGATAAATGAACGGCAGCCCGATCCCGATGGTGGTCCGCGGCAGCTGCCCGTCCATATCGCCGTCGCGCAGCGTCTCGATCAGCCGTGCGCTCGGACCGGGTGCGGTGGCAGCCGTTGCCGGGGCGGAGACGGGTGGTGCGGAAGTGGGAGCGTGGATATGAGCGCCGGACTGGATGTCGCTGGGCTGGCGAGGCCGATCGCGGAGTTGCTTGCGAGTTTCGGGGCGGGGGTGGCGGGTGACTCGGCGGGCGAGGCGTTGCGGCAGGCTTCCGCGGTTGTGGATGGGGTGCATGGGGCGGGGCGCGCCGGGATCGATCGGATGTATGACGCGTGGCGGGGACCGGCCGGGGATGCGGCGCTGGGCAAGGCTATGCAGGTGCAGACGGCGGCGGCGACGGTGTCGGATCGGGGGAATGTCATGGCGGAGATCGTGGATCGGGCTGCCGGGGAGGTTGCCGCTGGGCAGCGGGAGGTGGCGGAGGTTCTGCGGTCGTTCTTGTGCACGGTGCAATCGATTGGACCGGGTGGGTTCGGTCCTGCTGGGCTCGCGGTGATCGTCGGTGTGGCGCTCGACCACATCGGGCGGGCTTTGCGGGTGGTGGAGCGGGTACGGGCGGAGTTGGCGGCGGATACGGCTGCCATAGGTGAGCTGGTCGCGCCGCCGCCGGTACCGGTTCCCGCCGGGGTGCCGGATACCGGAACCGGTGCGGCCGTCGTTCCGGCGGCGTCCGGGGCGTCGGGGGCGTCCGGCGGTATGTCGCAGTTCGGTTCGACGGCCCTGTCGACGGGTGGGCGGGCCTTGGAGACCGGCACCTCGCTGGTGAGCGAGGTGCTCACGGTGCCGTCGTCGGTCGGTGACTCGGTGTCGCAGACCGGCGGGGGCGGGGGCGGGACGTGGTCGTCGCCGACCGGGGTGATGGTGACCCTTCCGGATGGCAGTACCGTGGAGGCGCCCAATCGGCAGGCTGCCGAGGCGGTGCGGAATGCGCTCAGCGCGGTGGGCACGCCGTATGTGTGGGGTGGCAACACCCCGGGTGTCGGGTTGGATTGCAGCGGGTTGACGCAGTGGGCGTATGCGGAAGCCGGGGTTTCGCTGCCGCGGCTGGCGCAGGAGCAGGGTTATGGGCATCAGCGGGTGGATCCAGGGGACTTGATGCCCGGTGATCTCGTGGTGTGGGACGGGCATGTGGCCATGGTCATCGGGAACGGGCAGTTGGTCGAGGCGGGGGATCCCGTACAGGTCGGACCGATACGAACGGAGAACGTTGGGATGCGGTTTCTCGGGTTCTACAGGCCTACGGCATGAGTGCGCCGCGGGTCCCGAATGTCACGGTGGCCGCGAGCAGCAATCGCGCGGGCACGGTCACGGTGCGCGCCACCGATCAGGGCATGCCGGTGGAGATCCGGTTCGAGCGCGGCGAATACCGGTACGGCGCACAGGCTCTCGCGGACGAGATCCTGCGACTGACCAACCGGTCGGCCATTGCCGCCAAGTCCCGGCGACGCGAATTGCTGGCCGAGGCCGGGGTGCCGGAGGAGGTGCTGGACGGGCTCGGGCTGCCCACCCGCCAGGCCGCAGTCGACGAATTGGATCGCCTCGACGATGCCGACACCGGCCCGGCGAGCTGGACGGGACGTGCGTGAGCGGCGACCGGAACCGGAAGGACGCGATATGAGCGCGGAGATGGACGCGCTGGTCAAGGGCGTCGGCGACAAGCTGGAAGCCCTGGAATCGGCGCTGGCAGGACTGCGGGAGGTGCGTGGCCGGTTCACCAGCGAGGACGGTTCGGTGACCGCCGAGGTCGACGGCGACGGCGCGCTGACCGGCCTGTGGCTGGCCGAATCGGTGACCTCCCGGCCGCCCGCGGAGGTCTCGCAATTGATCCTCTGGGCCTGCGGGGAAGCGGCCGCGACCGCGACCGCGCAGCGCTCCGAAATCGTTGCCCGATTGAACGAGTCCATGGTGGCGGGAAATGTTGGGGGCGGCCCGGATAGTGCCTGAGGCGGCCACTAGATAGGCTTCCGGTCATGGCTTCTGGAGACATCGTCCCGATCGCGCTCGGCCTGACCAAAGGCGATCTCGTCACCCTGTGGGCACCGCGCTGGCGAGACGGTGACGATGAGTGGCAGGCATTCCTCGGTCACGAGGAAGACCTCTACGGCTTCGAGTCGGTGGCGGAGCTGGCGGCGTTCATTCGCACCAACTCCGATAACGATCTCGTCGACCATCCGGCCTGGAAGATAATCGCCGGGCTGTCCGCGGCCGAACTGGAGCCGGAGGAGCAGTACGTCTTCGATCTGGTGGGCGTGCCGGAGCTGGCGGCCGACGATCCGGATCCGGAGATCGTCTCCGAGCTCGAGGAGACCCTCGACATCGTCCGCAATATCGGCGACGTCTGCGAGCTCGACACCGTCACCAAGTTCTTCGGCTCGCATCCGGTGGTGGGCGCGCTCGCCGGCGGCGTGAGCACCTTCTACGGCAAAGAGGGCGAAGAGCTGTGGGACCAGATCGGCGCGGCCATCAGCAAGGACTGGGACGCCGTGCTGGACGCCATCGACACCGTGGTGAGCATTCCGGACGTGGACGCCGACGCGGTGGCGGTCGCCGAGGCGGAACTGCTTGCGGCCGAGGAGAACATCGTCGACGCCGAGGATGCGGCCGACAGCGATGAGGAGAGCGAGTTCGAGACCGTCGACCTCGACGAGGAGGACGACGAGGAGGACGAGGACCTCTCCTTCTGGCACGAGGTCGGCATCGACCCGGTGCAGATCATCACCTCCGAGGGCACCTTCTTCACCCTGCGCTGCTACGTCGACGACGATCCGATCTTCCTCGGCTCCGACGGCGTCATCACCGTCTTCCCGTCCGAGCGCGCCCTGGCCCGCTACCTGGCCGACGATCACGATCACGATCTCGCCCACGTCAGCACCTACGGCGAGGTCCAGACCGCCGCCGTCGACGGCTCCCTCGAGGTGGAGGTCGACGAGGAGAACGTCTACGTCCTGCCCGGCCTTGCCGACGACCTCGCCGCCGGACCCGAGTCCGTGGACACCGATCAGCTCGACCTCGCCGTCGAATTGTTCACCGACGCAGCCGATTACGCCGATGACGATTCGGTGGAAACCGCCCTCGCGGTATCCACTCCCCTGGGCTGGTACGTCTCCTATCTGCTGAACCCGGACCCCACCCGCATGGCCCCGAATCCCCCGTTCAACGCTGAGGCCGAGCAGTGGCGGGCCCTGGAGATCGCCTTCGAAGCCCGCCTCCGCAAGGAGTGATCACCCCCTTCTCGAAACGAATCGGGCCGCATCCGCACGGGGTGCGGCCCGATTCGTGTCAGGCGGCCGTCCGCTCGCGACGTGCGCTGACCACGGTCGCGATCACGAAGACCAGCAGTCCCAGATTGATCGCGACCTCGAGCAATCGCAGCCACGGCATTCCCCAGAGGTGCGATTGCCGCACAGCCAGATCGTGGAACGTGTGAATTGCGATGAGCGGCCAGATGATTCGGCTGTTGCGGTAAGCCCAGGCAGCCCCCAGCGCCCAGATCGTCTTCTCCAGCACCGCCCAGCCGTAGTAGACGTGGTAGGCCAGCCGCGCGACGACCGCGACCGAATACACCACCCAGGCCGGAGCCCGATAGAGCTCACAGGTCCGCACCACGGCGGCGTTGGCGATGATCTCCTCGCCGAATCCTGCGGCGAAAGCCCAACTCGCCCATGCGATCCCCTGCAACGCCGTGCTGGCGGTCGTGGAAGTGTCCGGGTAGTCCGGGCTGTCGACGAGCGCATCGATGATCAAGGTGATCGGCAGCGAAAGCATCTGCGACACAGTCCAGATGCCTGCCACGAACGCGGCGACCCGCAGCCCGCGGCGACCCGCCGTGGCGACGCCGCCGAGCGGAACTCCCGCCCGCCGGAAAGCGATGTAGACGCCCGCGGCAACGACTATCGCCAGGACATTGAACGCTGTGAACCGCATCAGATCGCTCTCGGTCAGCACCGCTGTCGAATCCGGATCGGTCAGCGACCGCACAGCGCCGACGATCGGCAGCCCGAAAGCGACGAGATAGGCGACCAGGACCGCAACGGTCAGCCAGGCACGAACCTTCAGCGTCACCGTCCCCGTGGGCGAAACGCGCGGAAACGGCCATAGTTCAGCGGCCCCGCCAAGGGCGGCCGACGAGCTCCCTTCTGTCATCGGAAAAGCGTGGCACTGCCAGCCGAGCAGGTAATGGCGCAGGCGCTTCCCGGCGTGTCGCCTGCACCATCACCTGCGCTGCGGAGGTCAGCCGATGAGGACTGCGTAGCCGGGTTTGATGACCTCGTCGATGAGGCGGAGCCGGTCCGGGAAGGGGATGAAGGCGGACTTCATGGCATTGATGGTGAAGCGCTCCAGATCGCTCCAGCCGTAGCCGAAGGTCTCGGAGAGCTTGAACATCTCCTTGCTCATGGACGTGTCGCTCATGAGCCGGTTGTCGGTATTGACGGTCACGCGGAAGCGCAGGCGGGCCAGCAGATCGAAGGGATGCTTGTCGAGCGAGGGCACCGCACCGGTCTGGACATTAGAGGACGGACACAGCTCGAGCGGAATTCGCTTGTCGCGCACGTAGTTCGCGACCAAGCCGAGGCGCGGGCCGCCGGGCGCGTCGGTGATGTCGTCGGTAATGCGGACGCCGTGCCCGAGGCGGTCGCAGCCGCAGAAGGCGAGAGCCTCGTGAATGGAGGGCAGCCCGAAGGCCTCCCCCGCGTGGATGGTGAAGTGCGCACTGTTCGCCCGCATGTATTCGAAGGCGTCCAGGTGGCGGGTGGGAGGGTAGCCCGCCTCCGCGCCCGCGATATCGAAGCCGCCGACGCCGCGATCGCGCCAGCGGACGGTGAGTTCGGCGATTTCGAGCGAGCGGGCCGCGTGCCGCATGGCGGTGAGCAGGCAGACCATCCGGATGGGCGTGCCCGCGGCGGCGGCCAGCGCCTCGCCCTCGCGGAAGCCGGCCAGGGTGTGCTCCACGACCTCGTCGAGGGTGAGCCCGGCCTCCAGGTGCTGTTCGGGCGCGAACCGCACCTCGGCGTAGACGACGCCGTCGGCGGCCAGGTCCTCGGCGCATTCGCGGGCGACCCGGCGCAGGCCTTCGGGCGTCTGCATGACGGCGACGGTGTGCGCGAAGGTTTCCAGGTACAGCTCGAGCGAGCCGCTGTCGGCCGCATCGCGGAACCAGGCGCCCAGGGCTTCGGCATTGTCGGCCGGTAGCTGGTCGTATCCGCAGTCGCGGGCCAGCTCCAGGACGGTGGCGGGGCGCAGCCCGCCGTCGAGGTGATCGTGCAGGACCGCCTTCGGAGCCTGGCGGATCGAAGCGAGTGTGAGGGGCGTCGGTCCAGTCATGTAGAAACGGTAGCCGCATTCACCTTCTGCGGCACCACAAAAGAGTTGCTGCGTCGCGTAGCGACCCCATGGGGGGTGGTGGTCGGGCGACGAGTGGGCCTGTGTCCATCTTCATTTGGTCGTTTCTTTGCCCGCACGTAGCTGACAGTCGTGCGGGCGTCACCGGCTATTCGCGGCGATGGTCACTACGCCGTAATGCGATCGAGGAACAGGGGCGTGCGAGCAAACACCGGCGAGGGGTATCGGCCCGACCCGGGCTCCACGGCCGCGGAGTCCACGATGTCGAATGCGTTCCGCAGTGCCTCGAAGGCGGCCGGGAAGGCCTCGGGGGTATCGGTGTGCAGCGTCAGCAGCGGCTCCCCCGCCTTGACGGAATCGCCTGGCTTGGCGTGGATTCGGATGCCCGCACCGGCTTGCACCGGATCACCCTGGCGCGCGCGGCCGGCGCCGAGCCGCCAAGCGGCCAGCCCGATATCGAGGGCGTCGAGGCGGATGAGCGTTCCGGTCGCGGGCGCTTTGAGGGTTTCGGTGTGGCGGGCGACCGGCAGCGGCGCCTCGGGATCACCGCCCTGCGCGGTGATCATCGCGCGCCAATGGTCCATCGCGCGACCGTCCGCCAGGACGTCCGCGGGATCGATGCCGTCGATTCCGGCCTGGGCCAGCATTTCCCGCGCCAGCGTCACGGTCAGCTCGACGACATCGGCCGGACCGCCCCCGGCCAGCACCTCGAGGGATTCGGCGACTTCGAGCGCATTGCCCGCGGTATTGCCCAGCGGGGTGTCCATGGCCGTGAGCAGCGCCACCGTGCGCACCCCGGCATCGGTGCCGAGTTCGACCATGGCGGTGGCCAATTCACGCGCCTGTTCCAGCTCTTTCAGGAATGCGCCGCGCCCGACCTTCACGTCCAGCACCAGCGCACCGGTCCCCTCGGCGATCTTCTTGCTCATGATGGAGCTGGCGATCAGGGGGATGGATTCCACCGTCCCGGTCACATCGCGCAGCGCGTAGAGCCGCTTGTCGGCGGGCGCGAGATCGGCCCCGGCCGCGCAGATCACCGCGCCGATGGCGGGGTCGGCGAGGATCTCCCGCATTCGCTCCACCGGAATGTCGGCCTGCCAGCCCGGAATCGACTCCAGCTTGTCGAGCGTGCCGCCGGTGTGGCCCAGCCCGCGCCCGGACAGCTGCGGCACCGACGCGCCGCAGGCCGCGACCAGCGGCGACAGCGGCAGGGTGATCTTGTCGCCGACGCCGCCCGTGGAATGTTTGTCGACGGTGGGCCGCGGCAGGTCCGAGAAGTCCAGCCGGGTCCCGGAGTCGATCATGGCGGCGGTCCAGCGCGCGGTCTCGCGGCGCGTCATACCGCGCCACACGATGGCCATGGCCAGCGCGGACATCTGCTCGTCGGCCACCTGCCCGCGCGTGAACGCGTCCACCACCCAATCGATCTGCGCGTCGGTCAGCTCTCCCCCGTCGCGTTTGGCCCGGATCACGTCTACAGCCGAGTGCACACTCACGCCCTCAACCCTGGCACGAGTGCGCGGAATTCGCGGGCTACCGCGGGCTATTGCTGCCCGGCGGCGAGATCGTCGGGCCCGAAGGCATCCGGCAGCAGCGTACTCAGCGGGACCGGGCCGCGGCGATGATCGATCAGGACGTCATTGCCGCCGTGCTCGAACAGGATCTGCCGGCAGCGTCCGCAGGGCATCAGGGTTTCGCCGCGTGAGTCGCACACCGATACCGCCCGCAACCGCCCCCCGCCCGCGGAAATCAAGTTACCCACCAGTACGCATTCGGCACACAGGCCCAAACCGTATGAGATATTTTCCACATTGCAGCCGCTCACAATTCGCCCGTCCGAGGTGAGAGCCGCGGCCCCGACGGGGAATCGGGAGTAGGGCGCGTACGCGCTTTTCATGGCTTCAAAAGCCTTGTCGCGCAAGGTTTCCCAGGCAATTTCCGGCATATCGGACCATCCCGTCATGAGCGTGACCGTACCCACACGAAAGCGCTTCCGCACCCCTTCGAAAATCAGGAAAGGCAAACCTAACTCACAACAAAACGGGCCAACGAGCGGCACGCCGAATTAGTTCCCCCAACACCCGAGGATTAGAGTTCACGACAGATCGGTTCAGGTTCCCGACAACGGGCCTGCAGCACTGCCACCGGACTGTGATTCCGGCTGTGAGCTGGTGTTATCGACAGTCCTTAGGCTCCGCGCCGGATCTGACCGGGTCCATCGACGACGTTGGAGGCACCGCACTCTATGACCACGCTAGAAGCTCCGGCCAAGCCGAAGCGGACTCTTTACCGTGGCGACCCGGGCATGTGGTCCTGGGCCCTGCACCGCATCACCGGCGTGACGATCTTCTTCTTCCTGTTCGTCCACGTTCTGGATACCGCGTTGGTGCGTGTCAGCCCGGACACCTACGACCGGACCATCGATACCTACAAGACGCCGCTGGTCGCCTTGATGGAGATGGCTCTCGTCGTCTGCGTGCTGTTCCACGCGTTCAACGGCATCCGGGTCATCCTGGTCGACTTCTGGGAGAAGGGCCCGCGCTACCAGCGCCAGATGCTGTGGATCGTGCTCGCGCTCTGGATCCTCATCGCCGGCGCCGGCGTCGGCCGCCAGTTCTTCTACCTGCTGACGGAGCACTGACACCATGACCGCACCCATCCTGGGCACGTCCTACGACCGCCCCGCCAGCCTCGACGCCCCGCGCGCGCCCCGCCGCAGCTCCGGCAACAACTTCGAGAAGTACGCGTGGCTTTTCATGCGCTTCTCCGGAATCCTGCTGGTGTTCCTGGTCATCGGCCACATGTTCATCATGCTGATGATCGACGGCGGCGTGCAGCGCCTGAACTTCGCGTTCGTGGCGGGCCGCTGGGCCTCCCCGTTCTGGCAGATCTGGGAC
Organism: Nocardia sp. IFM 10818; assembly: GCF_054655275.1. NCBI lineage: Bacteria > Bacillati > Actinomycetota > Actinomycetes > Mycobacteriales > Nocardiaceae > Nocardia > Nocardia sp. IFM 10818. The sequence goes on along the minus strand of NZ_BAAHJH010000001.1, from coordinate 1,391,975 downwards.
CTCACCATGTTGTGGCTGGCCCAGCTGCACGGCGGCAACGGTCTGCGCACGGTCATCGACGACTACGCCCGCAAGGACTCCACCCGGTTCTGGCTGAAGACCCTGCTGGTGATCTCGATGATCCTGGTCTGCGTGACCGGCACCTACGTCATCTTCACCTTCGACCCCAACATCAGTTAGGAACGGCCAACTCGATGAGCGAATCTCGACCGATTCAGGAGCACCGCTACGACGTCGTCATCGTCGGTGCCGGTGGTGCGGGTATGCGCGCCGCGATCGAGGCCGGTCCCCGGGTCCGCACGGCGGTGCTGACCAAGCTCTACCCGACCCGCAGCCACACCGGCGCGGCGCAGGGCGGCATGTGCGCCGCGCTGGCGAACGTGGAAGAGGACAACTGGGAGTGGCACACCTTCGACACCGTCAAGGGTGGTGACTACATCGTCGATCAGGACGCCGCGGAGATCATGGCCAAGGAGGCCATCGACGCCGTGCTCGACCTGGAGAAGATGGGTCTGCCGTTCAACCGGACCCCGGAAGGCAAGATCGACCAGCGGCGCTTCGGCGGTCACACCCGCGACCACGGCAAGGCTCCGGTCCGTCGCGCCTGCTACGCGGCCGACCGCACCGGCCACATGATCCTGCAGACGCTGTACCAGAACTGCGTCAAGCACGACGTGGAGTTCTTCAACGAGTTCTACGTGCTGGACCTGATTCTCACCGACACCGAGCGCGGCCCGGTCGCGACCGGCGTGGTGGCCTACGAGCTGGCGACCGGCGATCTGCACGTGTTCCACGCGAAGTCGATCATCTTCGCCACCGGTGGTTCGGGCCGTATGTACAAGACCACCTCGAACGCGCACACGCTGACCGGTGACGGCATGGCGATCGTGTTCCGCAAGGGCCTTCCCCTCGAGGACATGGAGTTCCACCAGTTCCATCCGACAGGTCTGGCGGGCCTGGGCATCCTGATCTCGGAGGCCGTGCGCGGCGAGGGCGGCATTCTGCGCAATGCCTCCGGTGAGCGCTTCATGGAGCGCTACGCGCCGACCATCAAGGACCTGGCGCCGCGTGACATCGTGGCGCGCTCCATGGTCCAGGAGGTCCGCGAGGGCCGCGGCGCGGGTCCGAACAAGGACTACGTGCTCATCGACGTGACCCACCTCGGCGAGGACGTGCTCGAGGAGAAGCTGCCCGACATCACCGAGTTCTCCCGCACCTACCTGGGTGTGGACCCGGTGAAGGAGCCGGTGCCGGTCATGCCGACCTGCCACTACGTGATGGGCGGCATCCCGACCCGCATTCGCGGCGAGGTGCTGCGCAACAACACCGATATCGTTCCCGGCCTGTACGCCGCGGGCGAGTGCGCGTGCGTGTCCGTGCACGGCGCGAACCGGCTGGGCACCAACTCGCTGCTGGACATCAATGTGTTCGGTCGCCGCGCGGGTATCGCCGCCGCCGAGTACGCGCAGCGCGCGGAGTTCGTGGAGATGCCGGAGAACCCGGCGCAGATGGTGCAGGACTGGCTGGCGCTGATCCTGTCCGATCACGGCAACGAGCGCGTCGCCGACATCCGCACCGAGCTGCAGAACGCGATGGATGACAAGGCCGGTGTGTACCGGACCGAGGACAGCCTCAAGGAGATGCTGACCATCATCCACGCGCTCAAAGAGCGCTACACCCGGATCACCGTGCAGGACAAGGGCCGTCGCTACAACAGCGATCTGCTCGAGGCCGTCGAGCTGGGCTTCCTGCTGGAGCTGGCCGAGGTGACCGTGGCGGGTGCGCTGAACCGCAAGGAATCGCGCGGCGGCCACGCCCGCGAGGACTACCCGGACCGCGACGACGTCAACTTCATGCGCCACACCATGGCGTACAAGCAGAGCCCGGAGCTCATCTCCGAGATCCGCTTGGACTACAAGCCGGTCGTGCAGACCCGTTACGAGCCGATGGAGCGTAAGTACTGATGACTGCCACACTCGAGAAGGGTGCTGCCCAGGCGCCGGCGCCGGTGCCGGACGGCTCGACGATCATCACCGTCAAGATCGCCCGGTTCAATCCGGAGGACGGTCAGGGCAATCACTGGGACGAGTTCAAGGTTCCGGTGCTGCCGACCGACCGGTTCCTGAACGTGCTCATCTACATCAAGTCCTACCTGGACGGCACGCTCACCTTCCGGCGTTCCTGCGCCCACGGCGTCTGCGGTTCCGATGCCATGCGCATCAACGGCGTCAACCGGCTGGCCTGCAAGCTCCTCATGAAGGACATGCTGCCCAAGAACGGCAAGGACATCACCGTCACCGTCGAGCCCATCCGCGGCCTGCCCGTGGAGAAGGACCTGGTGGTGAACATGGAGCCGTTCTTCGACGCCTTCAAGGCCGTCAAGCCCTACCTCATCACCACGGGCAACGAGCCGACCCGCGAGCGCATCCAGTCCCAGCACGACCGCGCCCGCTTCGACGACACCACCAAGTGCATCCTGTGCGCCTGCTGCACCACCTCCTGCCCCGTGTACTGGAGCGACGGCAGCTACTTCGGCCCGGCCGCGATCGTGAACGCCCACCGCTTCATCTTCGACAGCCGTGACGAAGCCGCCCGCGAACGCCTGGACATCCTCAACGACGTCGAGGGCGTGTGGCGCTGCCGCACCACCTTCAACTGCACCGACGCCTGCCCCCGCGGCATCGAGGTCACCAAGGCCATCCAGGAAGTCAAGCGCGCCCTGCTGTTCGCGCGCTGAGTTGACCAACTCTCGGGACTCTCAGGGGTAAACCCCTGAAACCCCGGGGGGACGGGCCTCCGGCCACGGGCCAGCCGGGGCTCCGGCCACCGGCCAGCCGGGACTCCGGCCACCGGAACTCCGGGACTCCGGGACTCCGGCCACCGGCCGAAATGCAAATACGAAGGCCGCCCGCATCGTTCGATGCGGGCGGCCTTCGCCGTTTCGCGGTGCGGCAGAATAGTTGCAGGTGTCGATCCATTGGGGGGCGTGTGTTCCAGAACAACGGACTTGGTGTTCGAGTGGCCGGGCGGATGCGGGCGCTCGGTATTGCTGCGGTGATGCTGTTGGCGGCGGCGTGCGGGTCCGGGTCCGATGCGGAACTGGCGGCCGGCGCTGATTTGGGGAAGTTTCAGCAGCAGCGGGTGGAATGGGGTTCGTGCCGGGAGTTTTCGGAGCACGGGGACAAGCTCGATGAGGCTGGGCTGGAGTGTGGGCGGATCAGTGTGCCGCTGGATTATGGGAAGCCGGAGGGGGCGGAGGCGCGGATCGCGTTGTCGCGGTTGGCTGCTCGGGGGGAGCGGATCGGGTCGCTGGTGACCAATCCGGGTGGGCCGGGGGTGCCGGGGTTGAATTTGCCGTTGGCGTTCGCGGAGTCGGAGTTGGCGGAGCGGTTCGATCTGATCGGGATGGATCCGCGGGGGTTGGGGGCTTCTACGCCGAAGGTGGTGTGCCGGACGGCGGAGGAATTCCAGGCCGAGCGGGTCGATCTGGATACCGATTATTCGGCGGCGGGGATCGCGCAGACCGAGCAGGAGAACAAGGATCTGGTCGCGAATTGTGTGGTGCGCAGCGGGGTGGAGTTGCTCGCCAATGTCGGAACTCGGGATGTGGCGCGGGATCTGGATATTGTTCGCGCGGTGCTCGGCGATGAGAAGCTGACCTATTTCGGCGGGTCCTACGGCACGCGGCTCGGGTCGGTGTACGCCGAGATGTTCCCGGATCGGGTGCGGGCCATGGTGCTCGACGGGGCCGTCGATCCGGCGACCAATGTTCTCGATCCGGTGAACAGCAGCCTGAGCTTCCAGCAGGCCTTCGAGATCTACGCCGCCTCCTGCACCGCCCAACCGGACTGCCCGCTGGGCGCCGATCCGGATCCGGCCAAGACCAGCGCGGCCCTGCGAGAACTGCTGCAGCCGTTGATCGATCGGCCCGCCACCACCGCGAACGGCCGCGGGCTCGGCTATCGGGACGCGGGCAGCGGCGTGCTGAATTCGCTCTACACTCCCGAAGGCTGGCCGGGAATCACCAAGGGGCTGACCGAACTCCGGCAGGGCCGCGGCGACACGCTCTTGGAGATCGCCGATTTCATGGAGGCCGGCATCGGCCTGGAGCGCGATCACCAGCAGGCCGTGCTGTGCCAGGACGACAAGCGCGTGACCGACCGCGCCGAGGCCAATGAGCTGTTCCAGCGCGGCAATGCCGCCGCCCCGGCCTTCGATCACGGCCGCGCCACCACCGGCGCGGTTCCCCTCGACGTCTGCGCCTTCTGGCCGGTCCCGCCCACCTATGAACCGCACAGCCTGAACGTCTCCGGGCTCCCGAAGCTCGTCGTCATCTCGACCACCGGCGATCCGGCGACCCCGCACCAGAACGGCATCAATCTCGCCCGCGAGCTCGGCGCCACCCTGATCACCTTCGAGGGCACGCAGCACGGCGTATTCGGTTCCGGCGTGTCCTGTGTCGACACCCCGGCGATCGACTACCTGATCACTCTCACCCCGCCCGCCGAGGGCCTGCGCTGCACCGCCGGCTGAACCGGCCCCAGCCCGACCGAGAAGGCCGCCCCCGACCCAGGGGCGGCCTTCTCGTTTTTCGGTGGCATCACCGCGCGCGCCGGTGTTACCGTTGGTTGGTAGCCAAATTTGGCTAGTTAGGAGATAGGAAATGCCCGCTATCACGCCCTATGTCATGGTCGACGACGCTCAGGTCTATCGAAAGTTCCTGGAATCCGCCTTCGACGCCGAGATCCCGGTCGCCGTCCCGCTCGACTCGGATCCGCGGCGGCTCATCCACGCCGAGGCCCGGATCGGTGACGGCACACTGTATTTCGCGGACTCCGGACCGACCGGCGGCCGGTGCCTGAAGTCACCCTCCGAACCCGTGCACGTGCAGTTGTGGGCCACGGTCCCGGATGCCGAGCGCGCGTTCGAACGGGCGGTCGCGGCGGGGGCGACCCCGGCCCGGGCGGTCGAAACGCAGGAGGATGGGAGCCGGGCGGGCGGATTCATGGATCCGTTCGGGACACTGTGGTGGGTGAGCACACCCGCCTGATCGACCGAAGGAGTGCGATGTCCGCGGTACGCCTGCTGGTGCTGGGAGCTGTCCGGCGACGGGGCCGGGTGCACGGTTATCAGGTGCGCACCGATCTCGAAGCCTGGGGCGCGCACGAATGGGCGCGCGCCACTTCGGGTTCGGTGTATCACGCCCTCAAGGCGCTGGCCAAGGACGGCCTGCTGCGGGTGCACGACACCGCGCCCAGCGAGGCGGGCGGTCCGCCGCGGATGGAGTACGAGCTGACGCAGGAGGGCGAGCAGGCCTATCTCGCCCTCCTGCGCAGTGCGCTGGCCAGCCGGGATCCGCGGCTGGATCTGCTGGCGGCGGCGGTCGGGTTCATCGAGGATCTGCCCCGTGACGCGGCCCTCGCACTGCTGCGCGAGCGAGCCGCGGAGCTGGCGCAGTGGCGGGCGAGCATTACCGAATACCTGCCGCCGGACACCGATCTCGACACCTGGGGCCCGGTGGGCGAGGTGATCGGACTGTGGCTGAACACCGCCGACAGCCGTACAGCGTGGACGAAGCGGCTCATCGATCGGCTCGAGGGCGGTGCGTTCACCATGGCCGGTGAGGAGTCGCCCCGGGGTTGACACCTTACCCCCCTAAGGTATTGACTGGCGATATGCAGAACGAACACCTGGCACACGGCGACCACGCCTCCCACGATCATCACGGCCACGGTGCACCTGCGAATCACGAGGCGCATGCGAATCACGCGACCGGCGACGATCATTCGGCTCATACCGGCCCCGCCCCCGCCACCTGGAAGATGGCCGCCAGCGCGACCCTGCACTGCCTCACCGGCTGCGCCATCGGCGAGATCCTCGGCATGGTGATCGGCACCGCCCTGGGCTGGGCGAACATCCCGACCATGGTGCTGGCCATCGCGCTGGCCTTCCTGTTCGGCTACGCCTTCACCCTGCGCAGCGCCTTCGCCGCCGGCCTGGCCTTCGGCGCGGCGGTCTCGGTGGCGCTGGCCGCGGACACCGTCTCCATCACGGTCATGGAGATCGTCGACAATGCCGTGCTGTGGCTGGTCCCCGGCGCCATGCACGCGGGTGTCGGCGACTTCTTGTTCTGGGGCTCGCTGGTTTTCGCGCTCCTCGTCGCCTTCGTGGTCACCACGCCGGTCAACAAGTGGATGATCGGCCGCGGCAAGGGTCATGCGGTGGTGCACTCCCTGCACACCGGACACTGAGCTATCCGCTGCCACCAGCCCTGCCCAGCCCGCTCAACTTGGCAATCTGACAAGCTGAGCGGGCTTTTGTTGTCGCGCGGGTCACGCGGTGATTGCATCGAGGTATGTTCACCGAGGCTCAGCTGTACTCGCCGGTGACCACGGGCGCCGACGGTGATGTGACGGTGCATTTGAGCGACGAGCATCCCGGCGTGCACGATCCCGCATATCGTGCCCGCCGCAATGCGATTGCCGCTCTCGCACTGAACTACCGGCCCGGCCACGCGGTGCCCCGGATCGACTACACCGGCGAGGAAGAAGAAGTGTGGCGGATCGTCTCCGCCGAATTGGCTCGCAAGCGCGAGCGCTACGCCTGCACGGAGGTGATCGAGGCGGCCGGACGCCTCGGCCTGCCGGGCGACCACATCCCGCAACTCGACGAGGTCACCTCGAAACTGGTGCCGCTCACCGGATTCCAGTACGTGCCCGCCGCCGGGCTGGTCCCGTTGCGGGAGTTCTTCGGTTCCTTCGCGGACCGGATCTTCCACTCCACCCAGTACATCCGGCATCATTCGTTCCCGTTGTACACCCCGGAACCGGACGCGATTCACGAAATCCTGGGCCACGCCAATCAATTGGCGAGCCCGCGATTCGCCGCCATCTATGAGACCGTGGGCGCGGCGGTGGCCCGCTGCACCACCGACCGGGCCCTGAAGTTCCTGGCCGATGTCTTCTGGTTCTCCATGGAGTTCGGCGTACTGCGCGAGAACGGCGAAGTCCGTTGCTACGGTGCGGGATTGCTGTCCTCGTTCGGCGAGATCGAGGAGTTCCGCCAGGCCGAGCTGCGGCCGCTGAATATTCTGGAGATGGGCACCGCCGTCTACGACATCACCCACTACCAGCCGATTCTCTACTGCGCCGAATCGATCGAGGAGATCGAGGAGGTGGTCGGCGGCTTCTTCGCCACCATGGACGACGAGGTGGTGCGCGAGCTGATCGGCACCGAGGTCTGAAAGCGCCGCTCTAGAGCGGCATCCCGGCCGCGAGGAACCTGATGATCCGGCTGACCTGCTCCGCGTCGAAGGGATTGCGGGTCAGGTCCATCAGGACCGCCTGCGCGCCCCCGACCAGCGCGCCGGCCAGGGCCCGCACCTCGAAATCGTCCGGATCCCGGCCGGTGCGCCGCGCGGTCATGTCCGCGATGAGCTCGACATTGCGATCCATTTCCAGCGCCAGCGCGCCCCGCAGCTCGGGGACCGAGCGCACGAGGGCCGCGCGCTCCTGCTCGAATCCGATCTGCTCCGCATCGAGCGTTCGGAACGTGTCGTGCACGGCCCGCTCGAAGGCCTCCAGTACGGACAGGTCCGGGTCCTGCTGGGCGAATTTCTCGACCATGATCGGGTCCACGTCGTCGACCAGGACCACCTGTTCCTTCGACGGGAAGTAGCGGAAGAAGGTGCTCGGCGAGACCTCGGCGGCCTCGGCGATCTGCTCCACCGTGGTGGCGGCGTAGCCCTGTTCCCGGAACAGCCGGAACGCCTCGGTGCGAATGGTGTGCCGGGTGCGTTCCTTCTTCCGCTCCCGCAGCGTCGGCTTGCCGGCCGCCTGTTTCGGACGGGCGGGCGGGGCCGCTGGGGCGGGTTTCGACGACTCAACCGGCATGCACAGATTCTGCCGCATCGGGTTGCATCGGCTTCAGGTCCCGCACCGGCCGGGTGAGCAGCGGCGCGAGCGCCGTCACCAGCAGCGTGACAGCCGCACAGGCCCACAGCATGGCGCTCATGCCGCCGGTGAACGCGGTCTGCACATGCGCGAGCACACCCGCATCGCCACTCTGCTTCGCCACCGCGACCCCGGCATTGACGCCGTCGGCAATGGGATCGCGGTTCAGTTCACCGAGTTCGGACCGGTACTGCGTGGACAGCACCGTGCCGAGCACGGCCACGCCGATGGTGCCCGCCGCCTGCCGCACCGCCTGCAGCAGTCCCGATCCGGACCCGGCCCGCTCGGCGCTGAGATCGCTCATGGCCAGACCCATGGCGGTCGGCATGACGAATCCCATGCCCATGCCCAGCACGGTGAGCGAGGTCGCCGCCAGACCGTAGCCGCTGTCGGCGGTGATCAGCGCACCGAGCGCGAGTCCCACTGTGAGCAGGGCGAATCCGGTGGTGATCGCCACCCGCGCACCGGTCTTGGGCAGCAGCTTGTCCACCACCCGGGTGCCGATGAGCAGTCCGCCGATCAGCGGCAGCAGACGCACACCGCTGCCGAGCGCATCCGTGCCGAGCACCGCCTGGAAGTACTGCGGCATGGTGAAGAACAGGCCGAACATGGCGAAGTTGATGACGACCATATACAGAGTGCCCCAACGGAATCCGGGCGCGGCGAACAGTCCGGTATCGACCAGCGGATGCGCGGCCCGGCGCTGCCACAGTGCGAATCCGGCCAGCAGCGCCACTCCCGCCGCGACGGCGAGCCAGGCCGGGCCATTGCCCCAGCCCTCCTCGCCGAGCCGGATGAAGCCGTAGGTGAAGCCGAGCATTCCGGCGGCCGACAACACCACACCGGGCAGATCGATGCGGAAGACGTTCTCGCTGCGCGATTCCGGCACCAGCAGCGCCACCGCGATCGCACCGACGATGACCAGTGGCACATTGAGCAGGAAGACCGAGCCCCACCAGAAGTTCTGCAGCAGCCAGCCGCCCACGATCGGGCCGAGCGGCAGGCCGATGGCGGTCGAGGTGATCCACACGGTCAGGGCGCGTTGCCGTTCCGCAGGATCGGGGAACAGGCCCGGCAGCACCGCCATGGACAGCGGCATCATGGCCGCCGCCCCGATGCCGAGCGCGGCGCGGGCGGCGATGAGCTGTCCGGAGGTGGCGGCGAAGGCGCAGGCCACCGCGGCCACCCCGAAGACCAGCAGCGCCGCCAGCAGGACCTTCTTGCGCCCGTAGCGGTCGCCGAGCGCGCCCGCGGGCAGCATCACCGCGGCGAGGGCCAGGGTGTAGGCGCTGCTGAACCACTGCAGCGCGCCGGTGCCGGCGTTCAGATCGCCGGCGAGGGTGGGCAGCGCGACGGTCAGCACGGTCACGTCGAGCCCGATGGTCAGCATGGCCACCGCCAGGGCGCCCAGGGCCAGCCAGCGGCGTACGCCGGGAGCTTTCATGACAGTTCCAATCAGTTGATTGTTTATCGATAATGAGAGAGTCTCTCATTTGATACGAACTGTCAAACAATGACGCGTCATCGGTTCCCGGTCGTACTCGCCAGGGCGATACAGATGCCGAGACAGCACGCCCGGCAACTGCTAGCTTCATCCGGATCCGTTCGAATTCACGGATCTCCCAACAGGTCTGGACAACTGAGGCTCTAAATGACCGACCAAGCAACAGAACCCGCTCGAACTCCCTTGCATCTGCAAGGCCGCGATGCCGTAATCGCCGCTGCCGCACCGGAAGACTGGCGCGCGGAGACCCCCGAATACCACCTGAGCAAGACCGTCATGCCGGCCGAGCGCACCACCGCGCACGCCCCCGATTCGCTCGAGCACATTGTCGAAGAGCTCGTGAAGGTCTTCGAGATGGAGGTCTCGCACAAGAAGGACCCTGCGAAGTGGGTCTCCCTGGTGGCCGAGCACTACCGCGGCCGCGTCAACGGCGGACCCTGGCAGGATGCCGAGGAGTTCGCCCGCATCGGCTCCTACAACATCCTGATCGGCGAGAACCCGTACTACGACGTCGCCGGCGAAACCTTCGAGTCCTCGCACGACATCTTCCACACGGCCTTCCCGGGCGGCTTCTTCTGGGAGGTCCTGGAGGTGCTGGCCGGGCCGCCGACCGTCACCTTCAAGTGGCGGCACTGGGGCAAGTACACCGGCGAATACCGGGGCCATCAGCCCACCGGCGAGACCATCGAGATGACCGGCATCACCATCGCCAAGGTGAGCGAGGAGCTGCGCATCCTCGAGCTCGAGCATTTCTACGACAACAACAAGCTGCTCGGCCCGCTGGCGCACGGCTGTCCGGTCGCCAGGAGCACGGAATAGTTCCAGCTCGGGGTCTTTTCCGCCCGACGCCCCTGACCTGCGGCTCGCGGTCGGGGGCCACCGCTTAAGCTCTGACTCGATGAGCATCCGCAGGCTTTCGCGCCACGACCCCAGTCCGGCCCCGCGCCTCCGTCGCCGGCCCCGCGCCGTCCTCACCGCCGCCCTGCTCGCGGCGGGGCTCACCGCATTCACCGGTGTCGGGTACGCGCCGTTACCCGGCGCGACGGCGCAACCGCCCACCAGCACAACGCCGTTCACGACGCCGAATACCGACAACTGCCCGAACAAGACCACTCCCCCGCCGCCCGTCGACACCTCCGAGGTGCCCGCGCCGGGCGAATCCGCCCCGGCCGCGCTGCCGATCCCGGCCTCGCCCGTCGGCGGGAAGCAGCTCGGCGGTTGCGGTCTCGTGCTGCCCTCGGGCGCCGCGCCGGCGCCGGAGGGGATTTCGGCCACCGCCTGGATGGTCTCGGATCTCGATACCGGAAAAGTGCTGGCCGCCAAGGATCCTCACGGCCGCTACCGCCCCGCCTCCACCATCAAGGTGCTGCTGGCCGCGGTCGCCCTGCGCACCCTCGACCTGAACAAGGTGGTGACCGGCACCCAGGAGGACGCGAATGTGGACGGCACCCGCGTCGGCATCGGGCCGGGCGGGCGCTACACCAATCGGCAGCTGTTCCAGGCGCTCATCATGGCGTCGGGAAATGATGCCGCGCATGCCATCGCCGCCCAACTCGGCGGTGACGACGCCGCGGTCGCCAAGATGAACGCGCGCGCGAAACAGTTGCAGGCCTTGGACACTCGCGCCGCCACGCCCTCGGGTCTGGACGGCCCGGGCATGAGCACCTCGGCCTACGACCTGTCGGTGCTGTTCCGCGATGCCATGAGTATTCCGTTGTTCGCCGAGCTGATTCACACCGAACAGGTCGACTTCCCGGGCTATCCGGCCGATCCGAAGATTCCGGGAGACGAGGACCGCCCCGGCTACCCCATCGGCAACGACAATCACCTGCTCTACAACTACGAGGGCGCGCTCGGCGGCAAGACCGGTTTCACCGATGATTCCCGGCAGACCTTCGTGGCCGCCGCCGAACGCAATGGCCGTCGCCTGGTGGTCACCCTGCTGAAGGCCGAGGTGCAGCCGCTGCGGCCGTGGGAGCAGGCGGCGAAACTGCTCGATTACGGTTTCGCGCTGCCCGCGAGCGCGAGCGTGGGCACGCTGCCCGATGGCGAGACCGATACCAAGGCCGCGGATTCCACTGCGGCACTGGCCACTCCGCCGCTGGCCGGTGCGGACGCCCCCGGACCCTCCGGATCGAACCGCAATGACCTGCAGGTGACGCTGATCGTCGGCGCCGTGATCATGGTGCTGGTTTTACTGGCCGGAGCCCATCGCCTGACCCGGCCGCGTTGATGCGGAGTATTTACCCGGAATCGGTTGTGGGCGACCGTCCAGCATGGTGATCTTGTCACCGGTTTCCCGACTACAGGAGTTTCCCCACCGGTGAAGAAGTCTCTGATCGCCCTGGCCGCCGCGCTCGCCGCGTCGGCCGTGCTCGCCCTACCGGACGCCGCGGCCGCGCCCGCGCCCGCATTCGATCTGCAAGCGCATCGCGGCGGGCGCGGGCTGGTGGTCGAGAACACGCTGCCGGCCTTCGCCAATGCCCTCGACCTCGGGGTGAGCACCCTCGAACTGGATGTGCAGATCACCGCCGACGGCCGGGACGTCATCGGGCACGATGCCACCATCAGCAGCGGCACCTGCGTGGACACCCAGCCGGTCACCCCGGGCGACCCCAAATACCCGTATGCCGGAAAGCGGGTCAAGGACCTGACTTTCGCGCAGGTGCGCACCCTCGACTGCGGGTCCAAGGCGCAGGCGAGCTATCCGGGCCAGCGCACCGCGCCCGGCGCGCGGATGCCGACGCTGGAGGAGGTCTTCACACTCGCCAGATCCCGTGCGGCGCACACCGTCAAATTCAATATCGAGCTCAAGACCGATCCCGAGGGCAAGGAGACCGCCACCCGGGAGGTGTTCGCCCAACGGGTGGTGCAGGAGATCCGCAAGGCGAACATGGGCGATCGATCCCTCGTTCAGAGCTTCGACTGGGGCGCGCTCGAGGTCATGCGCCGGGTCGAGCCGAGCCTGCCGCTGTACGCGCTGACCGAGCCGACCAAGGTCTATCCGTTCTCCCCGTGGCTGGGCGGAGTGAACCTGCTCGAGCACGGCGGCAGCCTGGTGAAGGCCGCGAAATCCTTCGGCGCGACGGCGCTTTCGCCGGTGTACGCGCTGCCGCCGACCGGCACCATGAACGTCCCGGTGGTCACCAAGTGGATGGTGGACGAGGCGCACGCCAACGACATGCTGATCGTGCCGTGGACCGTCAATGACACGGACGCCATGACCATGCTGCTGGACAAGGGCGTGGACGGCATCATCACCGACTACCCGGACCGGTTGCGCGAGGTCATGGCCGACCGCGGAATGCCGCTGCCGCCCACGTATCCGGGACGCTGAGCCGGTGACGCCGGGCGCGGCGATGACCTAGCGGCGCCGCCGAAACGCCGAAATCAGCCCCCCGGCAACGGCTCCCGCGCCGAACAGCGCCGCCCCCGTTCCGGCCGAGAGCCCCGGTCCCTGCACCCGGGGCTCGATCACGGCCGGGGCGGGGACCGGAATATCGGCCGCCACTTCGTTTTCCGACGCCGTGGCCGCCCAGGCCGTGGCGAACAGGATGATGCGCGCGGTGATGTAGCTGAACACCATCAAGCCGATGATCGGGCCGAACGCCACCCCGGCGGGACTGGTGACCACCGCCTTCAGCACGATCGAGGCCAGCTGCTTGAACACCTCGAAGGCCACGGCCGCGAACAACGCCGCCTTGGCCGCGCTGCGCAGCGTCACCGGGTGCCGCGGCATGCGGGCGATGATGTAGGTCAGCACGGCCCAGTTGGCCAGAATCGCCAGCAGCAGCGACACCACCACCAGCAGCACCGTGATCGGCGTCGATTCCCCGATGCCGAGCCAGTCCATGACATGGTCGATCAACCCGCTGGACGCCACCACCGACAGCCCGATCGACACCGCGATGGCCAGGAACAGCCCGAACAGCGCCCCCAGATCCGAGAGCTTGTTCAACGCCCAATTGCGTTCCGGCGCCTTCTGATCCCACTGCTCGGTGAGCGCGGCCCGCAGGTTGGCGATCCAGCCCAGCCCGGCATAGGCCCCGGCCGCCAGGCCGATCACGCCGACGCTGGTGCGCGAGCGCACCGCCTGATCGATCAGATCGTTGATCTGCTCCCCCGCCGAGCCCGGAATGTTCTCGACGATCTTGGCCTGCATCTCGGTGAGCAGATCGGGATTGCGCGAGAGCACGAAGCCCGCCACCGCGAAGCCGATCATCAGCAGCGGGAACAGCGACAGCACCGTGAAGTACGTGATGCCCGCGGCGTAGTAGTCACCGCGCTGCCGCTGATAGCGGCCCGCGGCCCGCACCACATGGTCGAGCCAGTGCCGCTTCTGTACCTCGCGCTCGATCCGGGCCTTGACCGAATCGACGACCTTGCCGAACACCGCCCACCTCCGCACTGCCTGTCAGCATTCATATGCCCGGCGCACGGCGGACCGAATCAACGGGTCAGGAAGCCCACCCGCTCGTACACCTGCGCGAGAGTCCTACCGGCGACCTCACGCGCCCGCTCCGCGCCGGCTGCGAGGATGCGGTCGAGTTCGCCCTGGTCGGACATATACTCTGTCACCTTCGCCTGCAGCGGGGTGACAAATTCGACCAGCGCGTCGGCGGTGTCGGACTTGAGATCGCCGTAGCCCTTGCCCTGATAGTTCTGCTCCAGGGTGACGATCGGGGTCTCGGTGAGCGAGCTCAGGATGACCAGCAGATTGCTCACGCCCGGCTTGGTCTCCGGGTCGTAGCGGATCTCGCGTTCGGTATCGGTGACCGCGGAGCGGATCTTCTTGGCCGACACCTTGGGATCGTCGAGCAGATTGAGCAGACCGGCGTCGCTGGAGGCCGACTTGCTCATCTTGGCGGTCGGATCCTGCAGGTCGTAGATCTTGGCGGTGCCGCCGACAATGTGCGCCTCGGGCACCACGAAGGTCTTCTTGAACCGAGTGTTGAAGCGCTGCGCCAGGTTTCGGGTCAGCTCCAGGTGCTGGCGCTGATCCTCGCCGACCGGCACCAGCTGGGCGCGGTAGAGCAGGATGTCGGCGGCCATGAGCACCGGGTAGGTGAACAGGCCGACGGTCGCGTTGTCCGAGCCCTGCTTGACCGACTTGTCCTTGAACTGGGTCATCCGGCTGGCCTCGCCGAAACCGGTGATGCACTGCAGCACCCAGGTCAGCTCGGCGTGCTCGGGGACCTGGGACTGCACGAACAGGGTCGACCGCTTGGGGTCGACGCCGATGGCGAGCAGCTGCGCCGCCGCGAGCTTGGTGCTGTAGAGCAGCTGCTTCGGATCCTGCGGCACCGTGATGGCGTGCATGTTAGGGATGAAGTAGAAGGCGTCGTAGTCGTCCTGCATCCCGACCCAATACTGCACCGCGCCAAGGTAGTTGCCGAGGTGGAAGGACGAGCCGGTCGGCTGGATCCCGGACAGGACCCGCTGCTTGCGCTCACCGGTGGATGCAGGACTGGACATGCTCCGATCTTCCCATGGCCATCAAGCCGAATTGCGCGCCACCCAGTTGCGCGGATCCACCCCGGGCATACTGGCCCGCCCGGCGCTGACCAACTGCTGTTCGCGGCGGGTGAGCAGGCGGTACACGGGGTGGCTGGGGCCGGCGAGGGTGCTGCGCAGCGGGGACGGGACCAGCGGCGGAGCGATGTGCGCGGTGCGGATGGCCTGGGCCAGGCCGCGGTAGGCGACCTCCTCGCGAATGCCCCAGCGCAGGTCGTACATGGTGCGGATGCGGGCCGGGAGGCTGCCCTGGACGAGCAGGGCGAAACCGCCGAAGGCCTGCTGGAGCGGCGCGGGCAGGGGGTGGGCGACGCGCTGGCCCATGAGATAGGAGCCGACCAGTTTGGCTTCGTCGGTGAGAAAGAGCTCGTCGGAGGCGAGGTAGGCGTCGTAGTCGCGGCGGAATGCCGCGTAGGTGCCCGGGGCGGCCGCGCGGGGCATGCCGAACAGCTCGGCCCAGCGCACGTAGTCCTGGTAGAGGCCCTCGCGCTCGCCGGGGGTGAGCTTGCGGACCAGCAGGTCGTGCATGACCTCGGCGGAGTCGAAGGTGAAGGCCATGGTCATGAACATGAGCCGCGGATCGCGGGCGGAGTAGCGGGTGCCCGCCGGATGGTGCTCGCCCGCGTGCTCGGGCAGGGCGCCCTCGACCGGGGCGTGCCGCTTGCGGGTGAAGGCGATGGCGCGATCGGCTTCGGCCTTGGTGCCCAGCGAGACCGCCTCGAACAGCCGGCCGGTGAGCGCGAGCCGGGTGTAGGGCGTGGTCCGGTGGTTGGTGTTCTCGGCGGTGCCGACATAGAGCAGCGGGTGCACGGCTCCGATCACCAGCGCGCGCTGGCCGTAGGTGAGTCCCACCGCCCGTTTGCGCATGACGCGCCGGATCATCGAATCGTCGGAGAAGTATCCGGGCGCGGCCGACTGTGCAGGCATCGTTGCCTCCTCACGCAGGGTGTGACGCGGAGCACCGCATCCGACATCAGGGTCCCGCACATCGACACATCTGGCAAGAGACTCTACCAGAATTGCGACCGTGCCAGAATCGAGTCGTGACCGGCCAACGGACCTATGGCGGCGTCTCCGCGGAGGAACGCCGCGCCCAGCGCCGCGCCGCCCTCCTCGATGCCGCGCTCGACATTCTCGGCAGCCAGGGCATCGACAAGCTCACCGTCTCGGCCCTGTGCGCCGGGGCCGGACTGAACGAGCGCTACTACTACGAGAACTTCGACGGCCGCGACGCCGTCATCTCCGCGCTGTTCGACTCGCTCGCCGAGGAACTCGCCGCCGCCCTGCTGGCCGCCCTGCACACCGCGCCCGCCACCACGCGCGGCAAGGCGCACGCCGCCATTACCGCGGGCATCGGCGTCCTCACCGACGATCCGCGCAAGGCGCGGGTGGCCCTGCTGGTCAGCTCCGCGAGCCCCGAACTGCACACCCGCACCGTGCACACCATTCAGGCGTTCGCGAATCTGGTTGCCGCCGAGGGCGTCGACTTCTACGGTCTGACCGAGGAGACCCCGGATCCGGCCATCACCTTCCGCGCCACCTATCTGGTCGGCGGCTTGGTGCAGACGCTCACCGCCTGGCTACAGGGCGAACTGCCCATGAGCCGCGACGAGCTCATCGAGCACACCACCGACGTGTTCGTGCTGCTCGGCGAGGATCTGGCCGAGCACTACCGGCAGCCCTAGGCCCGGATATCCCCGTCGAAAGTCAATGGGACCGCGGTGATTCCGGGCGGCGCGGCGTCCTGGAACACGACCCGGAAGGCCACGCCCCGCCCGGCCCAATAGGTCGCGGCATCGTCCATGGCCTCGGCGAACCACGCGCGCTCGCCGGGCTGATCATCCAGCAGCAGCGCCGCATTGCGCACCACGATCACGTATCCCGGCGCGGGGCCGACGAATTCGTCGAGATCGCGCAGGCATTCGTCGAAGGCGTCCTTGTTCGCCCCGAAGTAGTAGGGGAACTGGAGCGCGGCGGCGAACTCGTCGAAAAGCTCCGCGTCGCTGCGCATCTTGCGGCCGCGCAGTTCCCGGGAGAGGTACCCGGCGGGGAGTTGGCCGCGCACTCCGGAGAACTCGGCCGCGCCGACCGGGAGAACGCCGAGCACCGGCGCATCCGCGGGGCGGGATGCGGGACGGGCGGTGACGGCGGCGGGCTTGGGCGCGGAGAGGAACTGCGAGAGCGGCATGGGCTCGGTCATCAGCGCATCCTCGTGAAGGTGTCGTAGTGATCGGAGGTGTAGTAGGCGGAGCCGTCACTGCCGGTGACTATGCGCTCCGCACCCCGATCCTGGCCGCGGCGCTTGGGATTGACGTCCCATTCCTGATAGGTGATGCGCTTGCCCGCCGCATCCGTGGTGGGCAGTGCGCGATTGCGGTTGAAGTAGGTCTCACCGCCCTGCGTACCGGGCGCATTGGCGGATTCGGGCCAGCGCCCGGCATCGATTTCGACGAGGGTCTGATAGGCCCGATCCGGCACGCCCGGGGCGCGGGACGGCACGGCGGTGGGCTGCCCGGCGGGCGGCGCCGTCGACTTGCCGCCGGGCGCGGTGGTCTTGCCCGGCGCCGTCGAAGTCGCCGCGGCCCGTGTGTTCTTGGCGTCGCCGGCCTGATCGCCGCCCCGCGTGGTCAGGAAGCCGACCACCAGCAGCGCCGCCAGCACCCCGATCATGAGCCAGGCGCGCACGCGCGGCGAGATCGTCACTTGTACTGCACCGTGACGGGCGCGTGGTCGGACCAGCGCTCGGCATAGGTGGCGGCCTTCTCCACCACGGCCTGCTTGGCGCGACCCGCGATCTCGCCGCGGGCCAGCTGATAGTCGATGCGCCAGCCGGCGTCGTTGTCGAAGGCGCGGCCGCGGTAGGAGTGCCAGCTGTACGGGCCCGGCACGCCCGGGTGCAGATCGCGCACCACGTCGGCGTATCCGGCGGCCAGCATCGAGGAGACCCAGGCGCGTTCCCGGGGCAGGAAGCCGGCGTTCTTGACGTTGCCCTTCCAGTTCTTGATGTCCAGTTCGGTGTGCGCCACGTTCCAGTCGCCCATGATGACGAAATCGCGGGTCATGGCGGTCATGCGGGCGCCGACGGCATCGAGGAAGCGGTACTTCTCGTCCTGCATGGGGGTGTCGGCCTCGCCGGTGTGCACGTAGACGCTGGCAATGGTGAGATCGTCGAAATCGGCCTCGACGTAGCGGCCGGTGGCGGCGAATTCCTCGACGGGGCACCAGGTTCCGTCGCGGTCCGCGCCGATGCCGATGCGCACGGCGTCGGGTTCGCGCCGGGACAGGATGGCGACGCCGGCGCGGCCCTTCACGCCCGGTTCGGCGTGGCTGAGGAACCAGCCCGCGTCCAGGGCCGGGGCCAAGGACTTTCGCGTTTGCTCATCGGTAGCACGGGTTTCCTGCAGGCAGATGATGTCCGCTTCGGTGCTCGCCAGCCATGCCAGCAGGCCGTTGTCCTTGCCCGCGGCCGCCCGCACCCCGTTCACATTGACTGTGGAGATGGTCCCGGAGTAGGTGCTGGAGCGCGCTGGCTGGGAGATCATGGCCCAAATCATGCCTCATGCACCCGGGGATCCGGCGCGAGGCCGCGCCCAGACACGGCTTGGCCACACCTGTTCGCCAGACGTGATGCATGTCATACCGCGGCCGTAGAATTCGGCTTATCCACACTTCCCCGCGGACATCGAGGTCCAGGAAGGGGTCACGACGATGACGTCCGGCACCACCAAGCCCACCGTCGGCCTCGCGCCCATCAGCGCGCTGCACACCGGCTCCGGTGATCCGCTGCTGCTGTTGCACGGGTTCATGATGTCGCCGCACTGCTGGGAGCAGGTGGCGCAGCGCATGGCCGGGCATTGCGAAGTGTTCGCGCCCGCCTTCACCGGGCATTGGGGCGGACCCGATTTCGAAGGCTGGTATCTGGACGTCAGCCTGCTGGCCGACAGGATCGAGGATCAGCTCGATGAAATGGGCTGGCGCACCTGCCATATCGCCGGGAATTCGCTGGGCGCCTGGGTCGGTTTCGAGCTGGCGCGCCGCGGGCGGGCCCGCACCCTCACCGCCATCGCCCCGGCGGGCGGCTGGAAGAACCCGTCCACCCTGCAATTCCGGGTCGGGCTGAAATTCCTGTCGCTGGTGCCGTTCGTGGAGATCGGCCGGCGGCTGCCGCGCGCCATCTCCTACAGCGCCCCGGTCCGGCTGGCGGCCGCGCTCATCCTCAGCAAGAACACCGCCGCCGCACCCCGCCGCGGCATCGAGGCCGCCATCACCTCGGCCCTGCACTGCAAAGCCATGCTGCCCATGCTGGCGGGCGGGCTGCGCGCCCCCGCCCTGGACGATCTGTCGACCCTGCGGGTGCCGGTGCGCCTGCTCATGTGCGAGCACGACCGCATCATCCCGAACCGCGTGTACGCCAAGCGCTTCCTGCAAGAACTGCCCGATTCGGCCGACCGCATCATGATCCACGACGTCGGGCACGTGCCGATGCTGGAAGCGCCGGACCGCATCGCCACCCTCATCGCCGAACACGTCTACGCCAGCCGCACCCGGCTACGCGCCGTCTGAGGCCCCAGCCTCGTCATTCCGGCGCGTTCTTGGCCGGAATCCACCGCTCTGGTGTGGATCCCGACCAAACCCACGCCGGGATGACGTAGGGGTGGCCGGGATGACACCGGCACCGGGATGACACGGGGGTGCGGATTACTCCGGCGGCGGCGGGGATGGAGCGCCCTGTGGGACAGGGATCTTCGCGTAGGTCCGTAGACCGGCCTGGGTGATGGGCGCGGCGTTTTCGTCGGCGCGGGTGAGGCCGAGGGCGGCGTCGCGGGCCGCGCCCGGATCCCAGCCTGCCGCTACGACCTTGACCTGCACCAGGATTGCGGCCAGCAGGATCAGCACGCCGATGCCCACGCAGACGGCGATCGCGCCCGCGCCGCCGAGTTCGGCCGCGCCGCCGATGGCCGTGCCGAACCAGCCGAAGTCGGCGTCGCCGAAGGTGGTGTTCTCCTCGCCGAAGGGGCCCAGCACCTTCAGCAGGATGGCGGGCAGGAAGGTGATCAGCACGCCGTTGACGAATGCGCCCGCCACCGCGCCGCGCCGGCCGCCGGTCGCATTGCCGTAGACGCCGGCCGCGCCGCCGGTGAAGAAGTGCGGCACCAGGCCGGGCAATACCAGCGCAAGCCCGAAGAGCGGGTTGAAGATCCAGCTCAGCAATCCCAGGCTGATCAGGCCGCCGGTGAAGCTGGACAGGAAGCCGAGGAGCACCGCGTTCTGCGCGTAGGGGAAGACGATCGGCGCGTCCAGGGCCGGAACCGCGCCGGGCACGACCTTCTCGGCAATCCCCTGGAAGGCGGGCACCAGCTCGGCCAGGATGGTGCGCACACCGAAGAGGATGACGGCCACGGCGATGCCGAAGTACAGGCCCTGCTGCACCGATTTCATCAGGTAGTTGCCGACATTGGTCGCGCCGTCCTCGAAGGCCCCGAACGCGGTGTGCTCGCCTTCGCGCACCAGGTACGCGGTGCCGAGCACCAGGTACAGGATGACCATGGACAGCGCGGTCGCCACCATGGAATCGCGCAGGAAGCGCAGGCCCTCCGGCAGATTCATCTCCTCGGTGCTGCGACTGCGCTTGCCCACCAGCTGCCCGGTCGCGCCCGCCGCGATATAGCCCGCGGTGCCGAAATGCCCGATCGCGACCTCGTCCCCGCCGGTGACGCGCCGCGTCCAGGATTGCGCCAGCGCCGGCAGCGACACCATGACGATGCCCAGCAGAATGCCGCCGCTGATCACCACGACCGGCGTGGAGAAGCCGGCCACCGCCAGCACCATGGTCAGCAGCGTGGCCATGAACAGCATGTGGTGACCGGTCAGGAAGACGTATCGCAGCGGCGTGAACCGGGCCAGCACCAGGCTGATGGCGAAGCCCAGGATCATCAGCCAGGTCACCTGCGCGCCGTACTCCTTCTGCGCGATGGCCACGATCGCCTCATTGGTGGGCACCACGCCGTGTGCGCCGAGCGCGCCCTGGATCATGACGCCCAGCGGTTCCAGCGAGGCCACCACCAGGCCCGCGCCCGCGCCGATGAGCAGGAAGCCCAGCGTCGCCTTGATGGCGCTGCCGATCACCTGCCCGGCGGGTTTGCGCAGAGCGATGAGACCGACGGCGGTGATGATGCCGATCAGATAGGCGGGCTGACTGAGGATTTCATTGACGATGAACTGGGCAATGGCCAATACGACATTCATGCTGTGTCCTTTCCGGCATGATCGGGGCCCTGCGCGGTTACGCTCCGCTGCCGCCTCCGGTCCTGACCGATCATGCCGACGCCTTCCTAGACATCGAATAGCTCGCGCAGGGCGTGGTCGACTTCCGATGCGCTGGTGAAGTTCTCGATGACGCGCACCGGAATCCGCACGTCGCCAAGGGTTTTCGCAATCTCGCCGGAGGTGAGCACGGCGACCGCCTCACCGGCCTTGCCTTTGGCGGAGATGGTGTCGGTGGCCTCGACGGTGATGTACGGGGTCCAGTGCCAGCGATCCAGCACCTGCTCCAGGGTGCTCTTCAGGAACAGGCTGGTGCCGACCCCGTTACCGCAGACGGTGAGGATCTTCATCGGACCGGACTTCGGCCGTGCGGCGGAATGCGGTGCGGCGGCGGCCGTTTCACCCCGTGCCGCAGGAGCGCCGGAAGCCGCCGCCGCACCCGGGGCCGGCGCCGCCGGTTCGGGTGGCGGTCCGGCCAGCAGTGCGCGCAACTGCCCGGGCGTGCCCACCGCGCGCAGCACCCGATCCGCTCCGGGCTCCAGCAGCACCTTGGCCAGCGCCGCCATGGCATCGGTGTGCACCCCGGCATCGGTGGCCGCCAGCGCGACGATGAGATCGACCGGATCGTTCGGGCTGCCGAATTCGACCGGTTCGCTCAGTCGTACCCAGGACATGCCGGTCCGATTCACCGCGGGCGACGGCCGGGCGTGCGCGAAGGCGAAACCCGGGGTGATGACGATATACGGACCGTTCTCCTCAACGTTGCGAATCATCTCGGCGGTGTACTCACCGGTTGCCACGCCGGTGGCGACCAGCAACTCACCGGCAGCGGCGATGCCCGCCCGCCAGTCCGGTGCACTGCCGTGCAGATCGATTGCTTCCGAAGGGAGGAGATCCACCAGGGAAGTCATGCCGTGATCCTTGCAGAGACGAACGAGGGCAACCACTCGGCACACCGCCCGGCCATGGCCGGACGCTATCGAAGGTCCCGCCGGAAGCCGTTCGGTTGCTTACGATTACTGGCGAGGCGAAATCCTCGGACAGGGGTGATCGATATGACCGACCACGAACCCGTGGACCAGTCGAAACCGAGCATCGCGCGCGTCTACGACTATCTGCTGGGTGGCAAGGACAACTACGCGGCCGACCGTGAGGTCGGCGACTACTTCATCAATGATCTACCCGGTTCGGTCGATATCGCCTTCGCCAATCGCAATGCCCTCATTCGCGCCGTCCGCGAGATCGCCGAGAGCGGCGTGCGGCAGTTCATCGATATCGGCAGCGGTTTGCCGACCGCCCAGAACGTGCACCAGGTCGCCCAGCGCCATCGCGCCGACGCCCATGTGATCTACGTCGACAGCGATCCGATCGTGCTGGCGCACAGCCGCGCCATCCTGCAGACCGACCGCAACACCACCGTC
This sequence comes from Nocardia sp. IFM 10818, assembly GCF_054655275.1. Taxonomy (NCBI): domain Bacteria; kingdom Bacillati; phylum Actinomycetota; class Actinomycetes; order Mycobacteriales; family Nocardiaceae; genus Nocardia; species Nocardia sp. IFM 10818. Next base: position 1,369,320 of record NZ_BAAHJH010000001.1, on the reverse strand, counting down.
ATCCAATCCGAACTGCGCGACGGGGAGGCCATCAAATCCAATCCGGAGACCGAGCGCCTCATCGACTTCACCGAACCGGTGGCCGTCATCTTCAGCGCCGTGCTGCACCATCTCAACGACGACGAGAAACCCGGTGAACTGGTCCGCTACTGGTCCGAACAGATCCCGTCCGGCAGCCCGGTCTACATCTCGCACTTCCGCTCCGGCGCCAATGAGCAGACCCGCGCCGCGGAATCCAAACTCCAATCCACCTTCGGCCGCGGCCGCTGGCGCACCGACGAGGAGATCCTCGAACTCTTCGACAACCTCGAACTCCTGCCCCCCGGACTGGTTCCCTGCCCGCTGTGGCGACCCGACCCGCAGGACGACAGCATCCGCCGCATCGGCGCCGCCGAACACCACCTCACCGTGTGGGAGCAGCTCATCGCCTGCGCCCTCGCCCGCAAACCGTGACCGCGGCGACCGGATCGCGAACATACAGCCGTGTATGTAACTGTGTAGAATCCGCGGCATGACCAGGTCCGCCGTCTCGAAACCGCCGCGTCGCACCCAGGAGCAGCGCAGCAGTGAGACGCGGGCCCGATTGCTGGACGCGACCATCGAATGCCTGGTGGAGTACGGGTACGCGGGGACCACCACGCCGCGGGTGGCCGAGCGGGCGGGCGTGACGCGCGGGGCGCAGGTGCACCACTTCGGGGCCAAGGAGGATCTGGTGGTCGCGGCCATCAGCCATCTGGCCCAGCGGCGCACCGAGGCGGCCATGCAGGAGCTGTCCCGGATCAAGGTGGGGGCCGATCCGGTGACGACCGTGCTGGACTCGCTGTGGGAGCTGCATCAGGGTCCGCTGTTCATCGCGGCCATGGAGCTGTGGGTGGCGGGGCGCACGGATCCGGTGCTGGCGCTGGAGGCGCACAAGGTCGAGCCGTTCGTGAACAATGCGGTGCTGATGGCCTTGAGCCGGTACGTGCCGGACGAGGTGCATCGCAGGGACGCACGGGATTTCGTCTACACCGCCATGGACGCGCTGCGCGGGATTCTGGTGGCCAGCTTCATCGACTCGGATCGCGAACGCGCGCACCGGCGTTGGCAGCGCGCCTGCGCGCATCTGCGGGCCGCGGCGCGGGAGTCGCTGCCGGGTCTGCGGCTCGCGGACTGATACCGAGACGACGAAAGCCGTGCCGGGCGAGGGGATCTCGCCCGGCACGGCCTGCAACGACTCAGTGCTGGCGCGGCAGCAGGTGGATGCCCGCCTTGTCGGTGGAGAGCGCGAGCGAGCTGATGTACTGGATCTCGCCCTCGGGACCCGGCACCGCCGAGGCGATCATGTCCGGCCGCTCGAACTCCATGCCGGTGACCACGCAGGGCAGCGTCTCGCCGGAGGGGTTGCCGTGCTCGTCGAACAGCGGCAGTTCGATGCCGTCGTCGCTGCGGCGCAGGTAGTACCTGCCCTTGGTGGCAATGGCCGTCAGCGGGGTGGCGACGAAGGCGACCACCACCGCGACCAGCGGCGAATAGGGCTTCAGCAGCTCGCCGAACAGACCGAAGAAGGTCATGATCGACAGCGCCGCCGAGAGCCCGAAGCCGACCAGGCCCACGGGGTTGTAGTCGTAGAGCATGCCGCGGCGGAACTCGGGGACCTTGGGCGAGATCTTCAGGACGTACTTGTTGATCGCGATATCCGTTGCGACGGTGACGATCCAGGCGATGCCGCAGTTGGCGTAGAAGCCCAGGATGTTGTTGAGGAAGTCGAACATATTGGCTTCCATCAGCACCAGCGCGATCACCAGATTCACGGCCAGGAAGATCAGCCGGCCCGGGTAGGTCTTGGTGACCCGGGTGTAGGAGTTGGTCCAGGCCAGCGAGCCGGAGTAGGCATTGGTGACATTGATCTTGATCTGGCTGATGACGACCAGCACCACCGCCAGCGTCATGGCCAGCCAGCCGGGAACCATGTCCTTGTAGATCTCCAGGAACTGGTGCACCGGCTGATTCGCGATGCCCTGCGCCGCATCCAGATTCGCGATCAGGTAGACCGCCAGGAACAGGCCGACGACCTGCTTGACGGCGCCGAAGAGCACCCAGCCCGGGCCCGCCAGCAGCATCCAGCCCCACCAGCGGCGCGCGTTCTCCGGCGTCTTGGGCGGCATGAAGCGCAGGTAGTCGATCTGCTCGGCGATCTGCGCGATGAGCGACAGGCAGACGCCGGCCGCCAGCAGGGTGCCGGAAATGCTGACGCCGGAACCGTTCTCACCGCCGTAGGCCCAGAACGCGTCCACCGATTCCGGATGCCGCACCACCAGGAACGCGAACGGCAGCACCATCAGCAGCAACCACAGCGGCGTCGTCCAGACCTGCAGTTTGGCCAGGGTGTTCATGCCGTAGATGACCAGCGGGAAGATGATGAGCGTCGAGGCCAGATAGCCCAGCCAGAGCGGAATTCCGAGCCCCAACTCCAGGCCCTGCGCCATGATCGAGCCTTCGAGCGCGAAGAAGATGAAGGTGAAGGACGCGAACACGATATTCGTGATGATCGAGCCCTTGTAACCGAATCCGCTGCCGCGCGTGATCAGATCGAGATCGATGTTGTAGCGCGCGGCGTAATACGCCAGCGGAAAGCCGGTCAGCATCACCACAATCGCGAAAATACCAATGCCCAGCAGCGCGTTTCCGGTTCCGTGCGCAATGCCGATATTCGCGCCGATGGCGAAGTCCGCCAGATAGGCGATGCCGCCGAGTGCCGAGATGCCGACCACCGCCGGGCTCCACTTTCGGTAACTGCGGGGTGCGAACCGCAGCGTGTAGTCCTCCAGCGTCTCCTTGGCCGCCGCCAATCCGTCTTTGGCACTCGCACGGGTATCGACATCGACCACGTGAATCTCCCTGTCACCCTCACAGCGTTACTGACAACCATTTGAAGTTCGTACAGGGATGTAGACGAGCAATTGCCTGTCGATTACGTGATTGTTAAGCCCGCCTCACCGGTGACGCAGCTCACAAGAATCGGCTACACCGCGGCAAGCGCTGCGCCTTACCGATACATACACGTCCATCTGTATGTATCCGTTTACCCGCCATGACATTGGCTTTTGACGACATCGAGGGCTTGTTCGCGTTCAGCTCTTGCTGCGTTACATACACATCTGTATGTTTGTGGCCAGCTCGATCCGACGGATCGGCCACCCACCTGTGAGGAGTTCGATGACGAACAAGGTCTACGTCGTCGGCGTCGGCATGACGAAGTTCGAGAAGCCGGGGCGGCGCAAGAACGAGGACGGCAGCGACTGGGACTACCCGGATATGGCGCGCGAATCGGGCACCAAGGCCCTCGCCGACGCCGGGATCGACTACCGCGAAATCGAGCAGGCGTATGTCGGATACGTCTACGGCGAGTCCACATCCGGGCAGCGCGCGGTCTACGAGCTGGGCATGACCGGCATCCCCGTGGTGAACGTCAACAACAACTGCTCCACCGGCTCGACCGCGCTCTACCTTGCGGCACAGGCGATTCGGGGCGGGCTCGCGGACTGCACCCTGGCCCTGGGCTTCGAGAAGATGCAGCCGGGCTCGCTCGGCTCCACCTGGGACGACCGCGAACAGCCGATGGCCAAGCACATCATGGCCCTCGCCGAGATCTCCGAAGTGCTCTTCCCCGTGGCGCCGTGGATGTTCGGCGCGGCCGGCCGCGAGCACATGAAGAAGTACGGCACCACCGCCGAGCACTTCGCCAAGATCGGCTACAAGAACCACAAGCACTCGGTGAACAACCCGTATTCGCAGTTCCAGGACGAGTATTCGCTCGACGACATCCTGGGCTCGCGCATGATCTACGACCCGCTCACCAAGCTGCAGTGCTCGCCGACCTCCGACGGCTCCGGCGCGGTCGTGCTGGCCAGCGAGGAGTTCGTGACGCGCCACGATCTGGCGGGCCAGGCGGTGGAGATCGTCGGCCAGGCCATGACCACCGACTTCGGGTCCACCTTCGACGGCACCGCCAAGAACCTCATCGGCTACGACATGAACGTTCAGGCCGCCGAAAAGGTCTATGCGCAAGCCGGACTCGGGCCGGAGGACTTCCAGGTCATCGAGCTGCACGACTGCTTCTCCGCCAATGAGCTGCTGCTCTACGAGGCCCTCGGACTCTGCAAGGAGGGCGAGGCCGGGAAGCTCATCGACGACGGCGCCACCACCTACGGCGGCAAGTGGGTCGTCAACCCCTCCGGCGGCCTCATCTCCAAGGGACACCCGCTCGGCGCCACGGGATTGGCGCAGTGCAGCGAGCTCACCTGGCAACTGCGCGGCACCGCCGACAAGCGTCAGGTCGGCAATGTCACCGCCGCCCTCCAGCACAACATCGGACTCGGCGGCGCGGCCGTCGTCACGGCCTACCAGCGCGCGGACCGCTGATCACCACACACCTTTCAGCACAACCACACCGAATTCCACACCGTCCGTGCTCCCGGCGACAGCGGGAGCACGGGAACCGAAGAGGTTAGCAATGGGGCACATCGAAGCCAGCAAGGACCTGAACGCCACTCCCGACGCTCTCTGGGCCGTCGTCTCCGATCCGCAGACCTGGGACAAGTGGTTCTCCATTCACGAGCGGTGGATGGAGGAGCCGCCGGCCGTGCTGGCCGCGGGTTCCAAGCTGGTCGCCAAGATCGTCATGCTGGGCATGGCCAATAAGATCGAATGGGTGGTGGAGAGCGTCGACACCCCGAATCGACTGGTGCTCAGCGGCACCGGCATGGCGGGTGTGAAGGTGCAGTTCTCCTTCGACATCCAGCCCACCGACAGCGGCAGCACGTTCTCGGTGTCCGGCGACTTCGAGGGCGCGCTCATCAAGGGCGCGCTGGGCAAGGCCGTGGAGAAGGACGGTCTGACCCAGCTCGACAAGACCCTCGCCGCGCTCGACTCGCTGGCCACGGCGGCCTGAGATGGCCTCCACCACCGTCGCTTTCGACGACGCGGGCCTGAATGTCTGGTCCGATGAGGAGCGCTTCGAGGTCACCCGGGAGCGGATCGCCGAATACGCGGCCGCCACCAACGATCCCATCGCAGCGCACCTCGACGGTGAGGTGGCGCCGCCGGTCTTCGCCATCGTCCCGGTCTTCGAGGCCATGATGATGCCGGTCATCGAGGTCGCCCCCATGGACATCTTCGGCCGGGTGGTGCACGGCGAGCAGGACTTCCACTTCCATCGCCCCATCCGCCCCGGCGACAGGCTGGTGTCGCGCGCCAAGGCCATCGGCTACGACAGCAAGGACACCGGGTCCACCATCACCATCCTCATCGAATGCCGTTCCGAGGACGGTGAACTGGTCAACGAGCAGTACCTGACCGCGTTCTTCCGCAATATCGACGCCGGCAAGCAGGTCGGCGACGGCGCGCCGCCGCACCGGTTCGACAGCGCGGCGGCCGGGCAGCCACTGGCGACGGCGCACGCGCACGTGGACGCCGATCAGACGTACCGGTACTCCCCCGCCTCCGGCGATCCGGTGCCCATCCACCTCGACGATCAGGTGGCCAAGGATGCCGGGCTGCCCGGCATCATCGCGCACGGCCTGTGCACCATGGCCATGTCCTCGTGGGGTGTGCTGAGCGAGGTCGCGGGCTCGGATGTGCAGCGGCTGCAGCGATTCGCCGTCCGCTTCTCCAAGCTGGTCTTCCCCGGCGACGACCTGGAGACCCGGATCTGGAAGCAGGACAGCAAGAACGGCGTCACCACCTACGCCTTCGAAACCGGGCGCGGCGGCGACCTGGTGCTCACCGACGGCCTCGCCGTCGTCGCGGACTGATCCGCGTTCTCCGACTTTCGCAAGGGAGCAAGACATATGGGTGCATTGGACGGACGGGTAGCCGTCATCACCGGCGCGGGCCGCGGCATCGGCCGCGAACACGCGCTGCTGTTCGCCAAGGAGGGCGCCGCGGTCGTGGTGAACGATCTCGGCGGCAGCAACTCCGGTGAGGGCTCGGATGCCGGGCCCGCGCAGGAGGTGGTGAACGAGATCGTCGCCGCAGGGGGGCGGGCGATCGCGAACACCGACAATATCGCCGACTGGCAGGGCGCGAAGAACCTGATCGATCAGGCGGTCGCGGAGTTCGGGCGGCTGGATGTGGTGGTCAACAATGCCGGCATCCTGCGCGACGCCTTCCTCGCCGGCATGGACGAGGCGCAGTGGGACGCGGTCATCGCCGTGCACCTCAAGGGGCATGCCGCCGTGCTGCGCCATGCGGCCGGGTATTGGAAGGACCAGTCCAAGGCGGGCAATCAGCCCAATGCCGCGGTCATCAATACCGCCTCGGCCTCGGGCACCACGGTGCCCAATGCCGGACAGGCCAACTACGGCGCCGCCAAGGCGGGCATCGCCGCGCTCACCCTGGTCGCGGCCGATGAACTGGCCCGCTACGGCGTGCGCGTGAACGCCATCGCGCCCATCGCGCGCACGCGCCTCACCCTGGCCACGCCCGGTATGGGCGCGATGATGGCAGCGGAGGCCGAGGCCGTGGAGGAAGGCGGCTTCGACGCCTTCAGCCCCGCCAATATCTCCCCGCTGGTCGCCTATCTCGCCACCGAGAAGTGCCCGATCACCGGCAAGGTGTTCGCGGTGCAGGGCGGCGCCATCTCCGAACTCGCGGGCTGGCACGACGTGAAGACCATCGAGACCGACGGCCCGTGGCTGATCGACGATATCGGCGACCGGCTGCCCTGAGTCCGAGTGGAGAACAACGATGTTCGAATGGTCCGAAACCGATGAGATCATCCGCGGCGCCGTGCGCGATTTCATCGCCAAGGAGATCCGGCCGCATCTGGAAGCCCTGGACAGCGGCGAGATGCTGCCCTACCCGATCATCCGGAAGCTGTTCCAGGACTTCGGGATAGAGGCCATGGGCGCGGAGGCGGTCGCCAAGCTGCTGGCCAAGCAGCGCAAGCGGGAGGAGGCGCTGGCAGCGGGGGAACCCTTGCCGGAGAAGAAGAACGGGTCCGGGGAGGGCAGTCCGTTCGCCGGTCAGGAATCGCTGATGGCGGTGCTCATCAGCGAACTGTCCGGGGTGTGCATGGGCCTGGTGACCGCCATGGGCGTGAGCATCGGTCTCGGGGCCACCACCATCCTCTCGCGCGGCACCCTCGCCCAGAAGGAGCGCTGGCTGCCGGACCTGGTGACCATGAAGAAGGTCGCGGCCTGGGCGATCACCGAACCCGATTCCGGCTCCGACGCTTTCGGCGGCATGAAGACCTATGTGCGCCGCGACGGCGAGGACTACATCCTCAATGGGCAGAAGACCTTCATCACCAACGGCCCCTACGCCGACACCGTCATCGTCTACGCCAAGCTCGACGAGGGCGACGGCGCGGACAAGCGTGATCGCAAGGTGCTCACCTTCGTGCTCGACAAGGGCATGGAGGGCTTCACCCAGGGCAAGCCGTTCAAGAAGATGGGCCTGCACGCCTCGCCCACCGGCGAACTGTTCTTCGACAATGTGCGGCTGTCCCGGGACCGGCTGCTCGGCGAGACCGAGGAGCACAAGGGCGGCGACGGACGCGAAAGCGCCCGTTCGAGTTTCACCGCCGAACGCATCGGGGTGGCGTTCATGGCGCTGGGCATCATCAACGAATGTCACCGGCTGTGCCTGGATTACGCCAGGAACCGCAAGCTGTGGGGTCAGGAGATCGGGCGCTTCCAGCTGGTGCAGTTGAAGCTGGCCAGGATGGAGATCGCCCGGATCAATGTGCAGAACATGGTCTTCAACATTCTCGAACGCGGTCGCGCCGGGAAGTCGCCGACGCTCGCCGAGGCCTCGGCCATGAAGCTGTACTGCTCCGAGACCGCGACCGAGGTGGCCATGGAGGCCGTGCAACTGTTCGGCGGCAATGGCTACATGTCCGAGTACCACGTCGAACAGCTGGCCCGCGACGCCAAGTCGCTGATGATCTACGCCGGCAGCAATGAGATCCAGGTGACCCACGTGGCGAAGGGACTGCTCGCCCAGTAGTGGCCGAGCAGGGTCCGGATGGGCGTGCCCGCCCATCCGGACCGTCCGCCCGTGCCGGTACGACCGGGAGCGACCTCGAAAGACCAGGAGTGACAATGACGTCACCGCGGCCCGCCGTGACCGGTGGGATCAGCGAGCGATTCCAGACCTACGGCCGCCTGCGCACCCGCGCACTGTCGGTGCCCGGCAACGGGATTCCGATCGTGCTGCTGCACGGTTTCGCCAATTCCGCCGATACCTGGCGGGGTGTGCTGGGCGCGCTGGCTACAGCGAACCGGTCCGCTGTGGCGGTGGACATGGCCGGATTCGGTGCGGCCGAACCGTTCACGCCCGGTCCGCTGCTGCCGCAGCTCGACGCCTTCGCGGACGCGGTGCTCGCCACCATCGGACCGGCTGTGCTGGTGGGCAATTCGCTGGGCGTCGCGGTGTCGCTGCGTGCCGCGCAACGCAATCCGGCGCTGGTGCGGGGCGTCGTCTGCCTGGACGAGCCGATCCTGTCCGACGATTGGCTGGCCAGGCTGTCCCGTTCGCGCGTAGCCCCGCTCGCCGGAGCCCTGCTGTACCGCGCCTGGCTACCCACACCACTTGTCCGGCTCGGCATCTCCGTCGCCACCCGCTTCCTGTGGGGCGACCCGCGCAAAGCCGACCGCGTCCTGGTGGCGGGCTGGGTCGAGAAGTACGGCCGGCTCGCCGCCGTCGCCTGGCTCGCCGATCATGCGGTCCGCTTCGCCCGCGAAACCGTGGACGGCTACCCGCCCGACCCGATCACCTGCCCGGTGCGCATCGTGCACGGCGCGAAGGACCGGATCATCCCCGTGCAGGCCGGTCGCGACCTGCACCGCCGCCTCCCTAGCAGCGAACTGGTGGTCCTCCCCCACGCAGGTCACTGCCCGCAGCTCGACGATCCTGTCGAAATCGCCTCGCTGCTCACGGATTTCATCGACACCCGGCTGTCCGCCCAACGCGATGTGAGTTGACGACTGCGAGAAATCCGGCCGATACGGGAGGCCGGGCTGCGAGTATGGCTGTATGACGAAGCTGAGCGGACAACAGATCGCGGATGCGGGGCTGGACGGCTGGGCCTACCTGGTCGACGGGTTGCAGACTCGTATTCGGACCAAGAACTTCGCGGCCGGATTGTCGATCGTCAATGCCATCGGCGCGGCCGCCGAGGAGGCGGATCACCATCCCGATGTCGATCTCCGTTACGGACACATCGACGTGCGGCTGACCAGCCATGACGAGCGCGGGGTCACCGAACGCGATATTCGATTGGCGCGCACCATCTCCGGGATCGCGGCCGAGGCCGGGGCCACGACGGAATCGGCGCAGGTCTCCCGGCTGGAACTCGGTCTCGATACGCCCGCACAGGACTCCGTGCTGCCCTTCTGGGCGGCGGTCCTCGGCATGCACGTACCGTCCGGCGCGGACCTCGCCGACGAGATTCGCGATCCGGCCGAGGCGCTGCCGACCATCTGGTTCCAGCCCTCGGGCGCCGAGGAACCGCGCCAGCGCTGGCATCCGGATATCTGGATCGAACCCGATCAGGTCCGCGCGCGCATGGACGCCGCCCTCGCCGCCGGCGGCCATCTGGTCAGCGACGAGGCCGCACCCCGCTTCTGGGTGCTGGCCGATCCGGAGGACAATCGAGTCTGCCTGTGCACCTGGCAGGAACGCGATCCCCGGGACGCCTCGTAGACGAGGAATGCGGCGCGGGAATCGCGATTCAGTCCGCGATTCCCAGCGCGGCGAAGACCTGCTCCCGGACTTCGTCGACCGTTCCCGCGCCGTCCACTCGCCGCAGCTTGCCCTGCCGCTCGTAGAACGGCAGCAGATCGGCCGTCATATCCCGATACGCGGCAATGCGTTTGCGCACCACATCCTCGTGATCGTCGGTGCGATGCTCGAGATCCGCGTCCGCCGGCGGCGGGTCGTACTTCAGGTGATAGATCTGCCCGGTGCGCCGGTCCGTGCGGCGCAGCACCGCGCGTTCGATGAGCAGCTCCTCGGGCACTTCCAGGGCGAGCACGACATCCAGTGCCGTGCCACGCTTTTCGAGAACGGCGTCCAGCCCGCACGCCTGCGGTTCGGTGCGGGGGAAGCCGTCGAGCAGGAATCCCTCCCGGCAGTCGGGGGCATTCAGCCGCGCCTGCACCAGATCGAGCACGACCGCATCGGGGAGCAGGCCGCCCTCGGCCATCACCTCGATGTGTTCCGGCGCGAGCTCGCCCGCGGCCTTCGCGGCGCGCAGCATCGCACCGGTCGAGATCTGCGGGATTCCCTGCCGGTCGCAGATGAATTTCGCCTGCGTTCCCTTGCCCGCGCCGGGCGGACCCACCAAGACGAGTCGCATGATCACCCGTCCAGGCTATATCCACCAATGCTGTGGCCAACGACTTTGGGGGCGTGCCCCGCGGTACGCGTCCTGGCTACCGTGCAGCCTGATCCGATTCACGAACAGGAGTTGCAGAATGAGCCGTTCGACGCTGAAAGTCCTTGCCGCCGTTGCTATCAGCCTTGCCGCGGGGGCGGGATCGGCGAGTGCCGCGCCGACCGGTGTGCCGCTGGAGACCGCGCCGAGCACACCGGCCGAGCCCGTCGGTGTGCACCCGGCGCCGGTCGTCGGCGTGGGGCCGGGCTCGGACTCCCCCGCGCAATTGGCCTGCCTGCTGCAATCGCTGTCGAGCGGCGCCAAGTTCTGCATCTAGCGCTGCGGGTCACGCGGCCACCGGCGTCCGGCTCTCCCGGTACGGCATGAGCCCGGCCAGACCGGCGGCGAGGAGGGTGACAGCCGCGCCGATCAGCGACAGCGCGCGCAGGCCCGGTCCGGCACCGATGATCCAGCCGCCCGAACGACCGGCGAGGGCGGCGGCGAGCTGGAAGCCGGACGCATTGATCGCGATGGCCAGGGTGGGCGCGGCCGTGGCCGCGGCGAGGACGCGGGCCTGCATGCCCGGAATGATCGCGAAGGCGAGCACGCCGAGCGCGAGGACCGAGCCCGCCGCGAGCCAGCGGTTTTCACCGGCCACGCCGAAGACCGCCAGGGCGGCGGACAGGAACACCAGCAGCCCGGTCACCGAGGGCAGCAGGGCGCGATCGGCCGCCCACCCGCCCAGCTGATTCCCAGCCACCGCGCCGACGCCGTAGACCAGCAGCAGGACGGGTACCGCCCGGCGGCGAATCCGGCCACCTCGGTGAGCAGCGGCGTGATGTAGGTGAACACCATGACCACGCCGACATTGCCCAGCGCGGTGAGAGCGATGGCAGTGGTGACCGCGACCGCGAAGAAGGTCGCGACCACCAGACCGGCCGCGAATCGAGTGGCCAGCAGCACCGAATAGCCGGGCGCCAGAGCCGATCCCAGATTGGCGAGCACCGCCACCGCGACCAGGCCGAGCAACAACGCCCGGCGCGGCAACCGGGCCGTGGCCACGGTGACCACCGGCCCGCCGACGATCATGCCCAGCGCGTACCCCCTGCGTGAGCTGCTCCGGCACCTGGTCGGCCCGGACAGTGCTCCCCAGACGGAACGGTCGTGAACGCGGGCGCGGCTCGAGCGTCATGAACACGGCGGCAACCCGCGGGTCTCGAGGGCAGCTGCAGCTCGAGCGCGTGGACGCGACTCAGGGTTTGACGGCCGGGCGGCGCGCTATCAGCACGGTGACGGCGAACAGCGCGGTGCCGATGACCGCGAGACCCGCGCCCACGGCCGCGGGGGCGGTGTAGCCGAGACCGGCGGCGATCACCACGCCGCCGAGCCAGGCGCCGGCCGCATTGGCGATATTCAGCGCGGCATGATTGAGCGCCGCGGCGAGGGTCTGCGCATCGTGCGCGACATCCATGAGGCGGGTCTGCAGGCCCGGCGCCAGCGCCGCACCCGACGCGCCGATCAGGAAGGCGCCGACCGCTGCGGTATACGGATTGTGCGCCGCGGCAATGAATCCCGCGAGAATCACGATCATGGCGATCATGGCGGCGAAGATGGCGCGGTTCACGCCGCGGTCGGCGAGGACGCCGCCGATGATATTGCCCGCCACCATGCCCAGGCCGAAGAGCATGAGCACGATCGGGACCAGGCCCAGGCGCATGCCGGCCACATCGGTGAGCGTGGTGGTGATGTAGGTGTAGACGGCGAACATGCCGCCGAAGCCGACCGCGCCCACCAGCAGGGTGAGCAGTACCTGGGAGCGCCGCAGCGCGCCGAGTTCGGTGCGGGGATCGGTGAGGCGAATGCCGTGCAGTTCCGGCACGAAGCGGGCAATGGCCGCGACGGTCGCGAGGCCGATGACGGTGACCACCACGAAGGCGTCGCGCCAGCCCAGATGCTGGCCCAGCCAGGTGGCCGCGGGAACGCCGACAACATTGGCGGCGCTCAGGCCCAGCATAACCGCGGCAACCGCCTTGGCCCGCTGGCCCACCGGCGCCAGCGAGGCCGCCGCCAGCGATGCCACACCGAAGTAGGCCCCGTGCGGCAAACCGGACACGAACCGTGCGAGCGTCAGCGTCGCGAAGCTCGGCGCGATCACCGTGGCCGCATTACCCAGGCTGAACGCCACCATCAAGGCCATCAGCAGCCGCTTGCGCGGCACCCGCGCGCACAGCGCCGCAATCACGGGCGCACCCACCACGACGCCCAGCGCGTACGCCGAAACAGCATGCCCCGCGGTAGGTTCGGAAACTTTCATGGCCGCCGCGATATCCGGCAGCAAACCCATGGTGACGAATTCGGTCGTCCCGATGCCGAATCCCCCGAGCGCCAGCGCCAGCATGGCCGGCACATGCCAGCCGTCCCGCCCCGGCGCAGCGCTCGACACGCCCTCGGCGGGCGGCGATACAACGGCGGCTTCGGACCCGGATTCGACCACGATCAATCGCAACATCCGGGCGAACCCGCGCGATACCCCGCGCGGCGGTGATCCCACTCACGGGCAGCCCGCGCCCCTACCCGCCCCGCTCGCCCGGAAAGCCTGCGCCCCAACCGAATCCGCCCCGCAGCCCCGCCATCACCCCCGCCGTGATCTCACTCACGACCAGTGGATTCCGCCCGGCATTCGCCCCCGGAAACAGTTCGGGCACCCGCCCACTCACCGTTCGGTGAGGGCAGGTGCCCGGAATGTGTGCGGCGAGATGGTCCCGGCCGGGACGATCGGTCCCGGCCGCCATCGTTCGCCGCTGCGGCGCTGTTCGCGTGCACTCAGCGCAAATCCTCGGACGCTGTCCGCGTCCCCCGGCAACCGGAATCTCCCGCTGCCGGGCTTCGAGGGCAAGCCCCCGCGGCCATCTCCTGGATTCAGGTCTCCCCGTCTCCCGAGCGGCCCCGTCTCGCGGAGCACAGTCGCTCACCCTGGTCCAGAGAAGATCCCTTCTCCGGTTTTCAGGGACCAGTCCTGATCCCGAGACGGCCCTCTCTCCCGGGGTTTCAGGGGCTTGCCCCCGAGTCCCGAGAGTGGGGTATTACCGCAGTTCGCGCGCTAGGTTGGCGTCCAGCACACCCAGGAATTCCTCGGTGGTCAGGTAGCCCTGGTCGCCGCCGACCAGCAGCGCGAGATCCTTGGTCATCTGGCCGTCCTCGACGGTCTTGATGACGACGTCCTCGAGGGTCTGGGCGAAGCCGATGACCTCGGGGGTGTTGTCCAGCTTGCCGCGATGCGCCAGACCACGGGTCCACGCGAAGATCGAGGCGATCGGGTTGGTGGAGGTGGGCTTGCCCTGCTGGTGCTGACGGTAGTGCCGGGTCACGGTGCCGTGCGCGGCCTCGGCCTCACAGGTGCGCCCGTCCGGGGTCAGCAGCACGGAGGTCATCAGACCCAGCGAGCCGAAGCCCTGCGCCACCGTATCGGACTGCACGTCGCCGTCGTAGTTCTTACAGGCCCAGACGTAGCCGCCCTCCCACTTGAGCGCGGAGGCGACCATATCGTCGATGAGGCGGTGCTCGTAGGTGAGACCGGCCGCGTCGAACTCCTCCTTGAACTCGGTCTCGTACACCTCCTGGAAGGTGTCCTTGAACATGCCGTCGTAGGCCTTGAGGATGGTGTTCTTCGTCGACATGTACACCGGGTAGTTCTGCTGCAGGCCGTAGTTCAGCGAGGCCCGCGCGAAGTCCCGGATGGACTCCTGGAAGTTGTACATGCCCATCACCACGCCGCCGTCCTCCGGCATGCGCACCACCTCGTGCTGGATCGGCTCGGAGCCGTCCTCGGGGGTGAAGGTGAGGGTGACGGTGCCCGCCTGGTGCACCTTGAAATCGGTGGCGCGGTACTGGTCGCCGAAGGCGTGCCGGCCGATGATGATCGGCTTGGTCCAGCCCGGCACCAGACGCGGGACATTGGAGATGATGATCGGCGCGCGGAAGATCGTGCCGCCGAGGATGTTGCGGATGGTGCCGTTGGGCGACCGCCACATCTTCTTGAGGCCGAACTCCTCGACGCGGGCCTCATCGGGGGTGATCGTCGCGCACTTGACGCCCACGCCGTGCTTCTTGATGGCGTTCGCCGCGTCGATCGTGACCTGATCGTCGGTCTTGTCGCGGGACTCGATGCCGAGGTCGTAGTACTCGAGGTTCACATCGAGATACGGATTGATCAGCTTGTCCTTGATGAACTGCCAGATAATCCGGGTCATCTCGTCGCCGTCGAGCTCGACGACGGTGCCTTCAACCTTGATCTTGGACATGGATCTTCGTGTCCTCCTAGGAAGGTGGTGCTCCCATTGCACGGCCGGTGAGCACCGCTTGTAGCGGACCCCAGCTGTTCAACAGACAACGTATACGCATGGCGCGCGGCACGGGGCCTGTGGTGCCAGGTCCACGTACGCTGTGGCGTCAAGCAAGACAAGCGTACTGCTGCTATGAACCTCACCGCGCGGGCAGCCCCCACTGTGCGGGAAGCCGCCCTCAGTTACTCGCAAGTAAGGTGCAAGTGACTCGGCGCACGCTCGAAACCATGCCAACCAAGACCACTGTGCCCGACCTGCTGGGTGTGCGACTCGCCCATAGAGCCATGATCGCCGACACCGCACGTTTCGCAGGACTTACCCGCGATATCGCCGTCGGAAACGCGGAATGCCAGCCCGTTCGCGCCCGGGCCGTCACCGACTATCTGCTGTTGCTCTGCGACTCCATCCACCACCATCACACCATCGAGGACGAGGTGCTGTGGCCATTGCTGCGCGCCACCGCCGGCGACGCCGTGGACGTCCGCGAACTCGAGGACGACCACGCCCAGCTCGACCCCCTGCTCGACGATATCCGCAGTTCCGCCCGCGCCTTCGCGACCGCCCGCAGCGGATCCGCCGCCCGCCTCGGCGGGCAGCTCGCCCGTCTGCACACCGTGCTCAGCGAACACATCGCCGATGAGGAGAACACGGTCTTCCCGGTCATCACCACGTACCTGAGCGCCGAGCAGTGGAGCAGAGTCGAAGCCGCCGCCCGCAAGGGCGCGAAGATGAGTTTCGAGCTCCCCCGCATGTTCAGCCACTGCACTCCCGACGAATGGCAGCGGGCCACCGCCGATGGCGGGCTGTCACTGAGGCTCATGCTGAGCCTGTTCGGCCGCGGCTTCCGCAAACGCGAGCGGGTGATCGCCGGTGGCTGACCCGGCCACGATGACCAGGCCGGATCCGGCGGACGCGCGGTGGCCGATCTCGCTCAGCTGCCGAGTTGGGCGAGCTGAGCCTCGATGTGCGCGGTGACGCGGTCCGCGCGGGCGCGGTGCCCGGCCGCGGCGACGGTGTCACCGAAGGCCTCGGCGAGTTCGGCGAGCATCGCGTCCATCGGGCCGAAAACCACGGATCCGCAGTCCGATCCGGCCATGGTTCCTGATCTGGGCAGCAGGTCGGCGTACAGCACGCGAGCCGCCGCCACATCACCCAGGGCGACCGCGGCCCGGGCCTGGAAGACCGACAGGGCCGACCAATAGTAGTCCCGGTTGACCTGGTGCCCCTCCGCGAAGACTTCCCGGGCGCGGTCGGCCCGCCCGGCATCCAGCAGCGCGCAGGCGTACACGCCGGAGATGAGATGCGGTGCGACGGCGTGCAATTGCGCCAGCTCCTCGACCGCGCCCGAGAGATCGCCCCGTGCCCAGCCCAGCACCATACCGGAAACCAGCAGCATCTCCGCCCCGTTCGCACTGCCCGAGGCCACCATGGCGGCGCTGAACTCCGCGTAGATCGCCTCGGCGGCGGCGTAATCGGCGCGCAGCACCGCCAGCACGGCGGAGAACAGATGGAGCACACCCAGCAGCTGATTCAACTGCCCGCCGATCGCGCACTCCAGCGCCAGCTCCACCTGCTGCCGCGCCCCCACCAGATCGCCGTCCCCCGCCGCGATCAGGAACCGCAGATAGTGCGCCACCGCCCGATACTCCACCAGCCCCGCCGCCTCCGACACCCGCAGCAGCTCCTCCGCCAGCGGGGCCCGCTCATCCCACAGATCCGGACCGAGCGCCATGAACGCCCGCGCATTCAAAGCCGCACAGAGCAATTCGTCGTCATCGAGCGTCCGCGCCAGTCCCAGCGCCTCCCCTGCCGCATCCCGCGCCCGGGCATCGTCCCAGCCCTCGGTCTCGAAAACCATTGCAACCAAGAGCCGCACCCGATCCGACGCGCGCACCGGCCCCCGCAAGGCGTCGGCCAACGCATCCGCCATCCGCTGATCCGGCTCCCTGCGAGTGCGCGTCGACCAGATCACCGGCGCCCGCCAGCACGTCAACACGGTCACCACGGCCTCCGCAGCCGCCGGTACCGACGCGCCGATCACCCGCGACCCGGTATCCCCCTCCACCGTCACGCCCACCGCCGTGTCCACCGAAATCTCCAGGGTCTCGGCCCAATCCAGCGCCCGCCGCCACATCACCCGCGCAGCCTCGTGATTCCCGCTGTACGCCAAGGCGGTCACCAGCCCGCACCGCGCCCGAAGCGATTCCCCCCGCCGATCCACCCCGTCCTCCCCCACGCGGTCGTACAACTCCAGCGCGGCCCGCCACAAGGGCGCCGCATCAGCGCGCGCACCCCGTATTTCGCAATGCCGCGCAGCCGCGACCACGTGACCCAGTCCCCGCACTGTCATCCCCGAGCTCCCACCGAAACCCCAGTCCGCACTCACGCCCTCGGCGGGGGCGGTCACCACGCGCACGCCAGCAGCCGTAGCCCTTGCTGGATCGGTAGCCGAACCCGTTGCCGTGCCGCCACTCAGGGCAGTGTCGGTGATATCGAGGGCGGCGCTGGCGGCTGGTTCCGCCGTCGCACCGATGCGGACTCCCAGGCCCGCGAGGGCATGGTGGGCGAGGGCGTCGAGGTCTGGGGCGCGGGTACGTTCCAGGGTTTCCAGGGCGGACCAGTGCATGCGGGCGCGGCGGAGGGCGGGGATGCTGCCGTAGACGGTGTCGCGGATCAGGGCGTGGCCGAAGCTGATTCGGCCGGTGCGGCCGAGACGAAGCAGGCCGGCGACGACGGCGGTGTCGATCCAGTCGATCAAGGTGTCCTCAGGTTCGCCGGAAAGGTCGAGCAGGAGGTCGAAGTCGATGTCGTCGCCCCAGACGGCGACCAGGCGGAGCATTCGGGTCGCGCCCGCGGGGAGGCGGTCTATGCGACGGCCGAGCACATCACGTACAGCGATCGGGAGAGCGTGCAGATTGCCTTCCGCGGCAGCCAGTTTGGCCAGTTCGCGCACGAACAGCGGGTTACCGCCGGTGCGAGCGCGCAGCAATGCCAGTGTGGTGTCGTCGATTCCGCGCATCCCGGCCGCCGCCGCCACCGACCGCACCGCTTCCCCGTCCAACCCGCTGAGCACCGGGCGCGCTGCCGTGACCGCTGCCAGTGCCGCCGCCGTGGCCCGAATCTCCTCTCCCGCTTCGGATCCGCGCAAGGTCACCAGGATCAGCACCGGGCTCTCCGCCAGCCAGGCCACCACCTGGCGCAGGATCTGCAGGGTTGCCCCGTCTGCACGATGCGTGTCCTCGAGAATCATCGCTACCGGCCACCCGACCTCGCCGCACCGCGTGGTCACGGCCCGCGCGATCTCGAACGGTCCCGCCTGCCCGCCCGCGCCGCCGCCCAGTTCGCCCAGTAACTGCACCCAGGCCCATGCCACCGGAGCCCCGTCCACTTCAGGGCAATGCCCCATCGCCACCGTCCACCCCGCCACCCGAAGTTCCTCGGTGATCGCCCGCGCCACCGTGGATTTTCCGGCTCCGGCCTCACCCTCGACCCACACCAGCCGCACCCGGCCGGCCGTGGCTTCCCGCGCCGCGGCCGCCACCACGGCACGCTGTTCGAGGTACCCGACCACGAACTCGTGCGGCGCGGCCGATCCTGCGGTCGGAGATTGCCCCGGCTCGTGCCGATCGGACTGCTGCGGTGTGGCGGGGCCATGGGGCGCGGCCGCGTGCACGGTGAGTACCGGTGGGAGCAGGTTCGGGGCGTGGGCGAGGATGGCCGATTCCAGTTCGCGCAGTGGCGGGCTCGGGTCGACGCCGAATTCGCCGGTGAGAATCGTTCGGGTCCGGCGCAAAGTGGCCAGGGCTTCCAGTTGGCGGCCCGCGCGGTAGTGGGCCAGGGCCAGCAGGCGCACGGCCTCCTCCCGTTCGGGGTGTTCCTCGACCAGGCGGTGCAGGCCGGTCGCCGCTTCGTCGGGGCGTCCGAGTTCCAGGGCTGCGCTCGCGCGCTGTTCCATTGCGGTCCAGCGCATATCGGTGAGGCGAGCGAGTTCGGGCGCGGCCCAGCCAGCGGTGGCGTACGGGGCGTAGGCCGGGCCGCGCCAGAGGGTGAGGGCATCGCCGAGCAGGCGGCGGCGGGCGCGCGGGTCCGGATGGGCGGCGGCCGCGGCGACAAGTTCCTCGAAATGCCAGACGTCCACGGCGGTGGCCGGCAGGCACAGTGCGTAGCCGGGGGACTGCGAGATCAGCACGCGAGCGGGGGCGCGCGGTGGGCGGGCGGGTTCCAGGGCGCGGCGCAGATACGAGATGTGCGCTTGCAGGGCCGCCGCGGCCTTCGGCGGCGGCTCGCCCTGCCACAGGTCCTCAACCAGCCGGTCCGCGGAGACCACCTCGCCGCCCGCCGAAACCAGCCGCGCCAGCACCGCGCCCTGCATCGGCCCGCGCAATGCGGCCGCCCGCCCGTCGACTTCGACCCGCAACGCGCCGAGCACTCCCACATACACCACGGAGAGATCATCGTCTCGCGGCTGCCCATTGCTAACGATCGCCACCTACGACCACGGTGCGGCGACCGTTCCCGGTTCGGTCCCGCGAGCCCGGCCGCGGTCCTCAGGTGCGAGACCGGCCCCGGTCAGCGGGTGGCAGGCCGGCGCAGACTGCGGAATCCGGCTGACGCC
This sequence comes from Nocardia sp. IFM 10818, assembly GCF_054655275.1. NCBI lineage: Bacteria > Bacillati > Actinomycetota > Actinomycetes > Mycobacteriales > Nocardiaceae > Nocardia > Nocardia sp. IFM 10818. Next base: position 1,349,999 of record NZ_BAAHJH010000001.1, on the reverse strand, counting down.
AGCGCGATTCCGACCACGATGGTGCCCGGGATGATCCAGAGGCCCTCGGGGCCGGGCAAGCCCTCCGCGGCCGCCATGGCGAACACCGCGAGCAGCAGCAGCGCTCCGGAAACACGACCGAGGCCGGGCCTCGGCTCAGCGAGGGCGCAGATGGCCAGCAGCAGCCAGCCGAGGAGCAGGGCGGCGGCGAGCGGGCCGGTCACGGGTAGCGCGGCCGCTTCGATGCGGGCCTGATCGTGGTGTGCGAGCTCGGTGGCGACGAAGACCTCGTGGTAGGAGCCGATCGGCACGGTCACCGCGAAGCCGAGGAACATCAACGCGCCGGAGAGGGCGGAAACGCGTGCCGCCCAACCACGTGCGACGACCGGCTGCCCCGCGGTCGCCCAGCGGCGGTCGCCGCGCCACAACGCCGTCACCACCGGCAGACCCACCGCCAGCAGTACCGAACCCGCGGTAAAGGTGAGGTGCGCCGCCACCCAGGTGGCCGCCCGCTCGGCCGCTTCCGAATGTTCCAGGGGATGCAGGCCATTGCCGATCGACCACAGCACCCCGCCCGCGATCAGGGCGTATGCGGGCCATCGGGTATCCGGGTCGCGGGTGGTGGGTTCGGCTGTCATCAGAGTCGTCATGCATCCACTGAAACCCGCTCCCACTCACAACGACTTGCCGTCGACTTGCGCCCGCCACCGACTCCGATGGCGGGTGCGCACTGCCGTAGAAGGCGGATATCAGACGCCCACGTGCACGTACTCGGGGCCTTCGAGCAGATTCTCGGGCTTGTCGCGGATCATCAGCCAGATGATCGGGATGGTGGCGATGAAGAAACCGGCGCCGATCAGGAACGAGATGTCATAACTGTGGATAGCGGCGCGGGCGGCGAGATTGTCGACGGTGGCGTTGTTCTCCGCGTAGCTCTCGGCCACCTGGACCGCGATCGTGGTGAGCAGGGCCGTGCCGATGGCGCCGCCGACCTGCTGGGCGGCGTTCAGCAGGGCGCTGGCCACGCCCGAGTCGGCCTCGTCGACCTGATGCAGGGCCGTGGTCTGCATGGCCACGAAGATCGGGCCCATGCCGAGGGCGATGAGGATCATGGCGGGCAGGACGCTGGTGGCGTAGCCGTCGCCGTAATCCAGTCGCGACAGGTACAGCAGACCCAGCACGCCGAGCAGCGCGCCGGCGATCAGCACCGGCCGCGGCCCGCGACGGGGCAGGACGGCGCTGGTGAGGCCGGCGGCGATGACGATGCCGATCGGGAAGGGCAGGAAGGCCACGCCCGCCTTCAGCGCCGAGTAGCCCAGCGTGATCTGCAGGTAGAAGCTCAGGTTGAGGAACATGGCGAACATGGCGATGGGGACCAGCAAGGCCACCAGGAACGACCCGCCACGATTGATCTCACCCGGAATACGCAGCGGCAGTAGCGGATTCACGGAACGACGCTCGATGGCCACGAAGGCGGCCAGCAGGGCGAGCCCGGCGCCGAGCAGCGCGAGGGTGGTGCCCGCCAGCCAGCCGTCGTCGGCCGCCCGGCTGAATCCGTAGACGATCGAGACCAATCCGAGCGTGACCGTGACGGCGCCGGGCAGGTCGTAGCCGCCGGTGCGCGGTTCGGGCACGTCCTTGACCACGAAGGCCAGTCCGCCCAGCACCGCCAGCAGCGCGAAGGGCGTATTGATCAGCAGCGTCCAGCGCCAGTCCGCGTATTCGGTGAGCGCGCCGCCCACAATGAGCCCGATGGCCACCCCGCCCGCCGAGACCGCCGCGAAGACGCCGAAGGCGCGGGCGCGCTCCTTGGCCTCGGGAAAGGTCACCGACACCAGCGACAGCGCGGCCGGCGCCAGCAGCGCCGCGAACGCGCCCTGCAGACCGCGCCCGGCGAACAGCTGCCAGCCCGTTTGCGCGAGCCCGGCCAGCGCCGAGGCCGCGGCAAAGCCGATCAGGCCGATGAGCAGGATCCGGCGCCGGCCCAGATAGTCGGCCAGCCGCCCGCCGAGCAGCAGCAGGCCGCCGAAGATGAGCGTGTAGGCCGTCATCACCCACTGCCGGTCGCCGTCGCTGATGTGCAGATCCTGCTGCGCGAAGGGCAGCGCGATCGTGACGATGGTGACGTCCAGCACCACCATCAGCTGCGCCAGGGCGAGTACGCCCAGCGCCCACCAGCGGGTGGAAGTCGTTGTCTCGATTGGTTTCCGGTCGGCGTCCAGCGCCGCGATCCCGCTGGTCATGGTCATCTCCTCGGTTGCCGGGCAGTGCAGTCATCGTGTCATCGGGCGACAAATGTCGTCAAGAGAAATCTGTCGCGTTGCGACAGTTGTCAGATGAGGTCACAATCGCGCGAAGTATCGCTAGACTGGACCGATGCTCGGTTTGTCGACGTCGACCACCCGGACCGGACTCCGGGAGCGCAAGAAGCAGCAGACGCGGTCTCGGATCATCGAGGTCGCCCTGAGGCTGTGCGACAAGCAGGGCTTCGACGCCACCACCGTCGAGCAGATCGCCGACGCGGCCGATGTCTCGCCGCGCACCGTGAACCGGTACTTCGACTCGAAAGAGGCCATCGTGGTCGGCCTCATCGAGGACTTCGAGGGCGCGCAGGCCGAGGCGCTGGCCGCCCAGCCGCGCACCGGCAATGAACTCGAAGCGCTGCGCGCCAGCTTCCTCGCGGTGATCGACCGCATCCTCACCGAGGGCGAACCGATCTCCTTCGAGCAGTTCAAGCAGATGCAGCGGCTGATCCTGGACAACCCCACCGTGCGGGCCCGCAGTTTCGAATCCGTCTCCTTCGAACAGGCCGCCCTCGCGCGGGTGCTGGCGGAGCGGCTCGGGGCCGCGCCCGATGCGCTCTCGGTGCAGCTGCTGCTGTCGATCTGGCAGGTCATCTGCCACGCCGGCAAGGAGGACAGCCTGCGGCAACTGCTCGACGGGAACGATCTGGAAGCCATCGCCGCGCACTGCGTGAATCACGTGAACACCGCCTATGCGGAGTACATCCGGGTGTGCGCGGTTCCGAGTGTGTCCGGCCCCACTGCGGGAAGTTCCGGATCCGGCAGTTAGAATCTCGCTCAGGTCAAGAGCATCAGCGACAAGCCCCGGCTCGCTGATCGGCAACCCTCCAGCTGCGGTGGGGTGCTCCGGGTGAGGACCTGGCACTCGAGGGACGAGTGCAAGCGCAACGTAGGAGGCCACCCGAAATGTGTTGTTGTCGAAGCCTATTCGTTTCTCGATAACGTCAGACTTCCGCCTTTCGGCGACCTTTTTCTTGGAGCAGGACATGAGTGACTCGACCGCGCCCATCGACCCGGCCGACTGGTCTTTCGACACCAAGCAGATCCATGCCGGGCAGGCGCCCGACGCCGCCACCGGGGCCCGCGCCCTGCCGATCTATCAGACGACGTCCTACGCCTTCCGCGATACCGATCACGCCGCCGCGCTGTTCGGGCTCGCCGAGCCGGGCAATATCTACACCCGCATCATGAATCCCACCCAGGACGTGGTGGAGCAGCGCATCTCCGCCCTGGAAGGCGGTGTGGCGGCGTTGCTGCTGGCCTCCGGGCAGGCGGCGGAGACCTTCGCCATCCTGAATCTCGCCGCGGCGGGCGACCACATCGTGTCCAGCCCGCACCTGTACGGCGGGACCTACAACCTCTTCCACTACTCGCTGCCCAAGCTGGGCATCGAGGTCAGCTTCGTGGAGGATCCCGACGACCTGGAGCAGTGGCGGGCGGCCGTGCGGCCCAATACCAAGGCGTTCTACGGCGAGACCGTCGCGAACCCGAGCAGCTCGATCCTGGATATCCCGGGCATCGCCGGGGTTGCGCACGCGGCGGGCGTACCGCTGATCGTGGACAACACGGTGGCCACGCCGTATCTGATCCAGCCGCTGCGGCACGGCGCGGACATCGTGGTGCATTCGGCCACCAAGTACCTGGGCGGGCACGGTTCGGCGGTGGCCGGTGTGATCGTGGACGGCGGGACCTTCGACTGGACCGTGCGCGATGCCGAGGGGCAGTCCCGGTTCCCGGGTTTCACCAGCCCCGATCCGTCCTACAACGGCGTGGTCTTCGCCGATCTCGGCGCGCCGGCGTTCGCGCTCAAGGCGCGCGTGCAGCTGCTGCGCGATCTGGGCGCGGCCGTATCGCCGTTCAATGCCTTCCTGATCAGCCAGGGCATCGAGACGCTGAGCCTGCGGGTGGAGCGGCACGTGGCCAATGCCCAGGCGGTCGCCGAATTCCTGGCCACCGCGCCGGGCGTGGAGTCGGTGTTCTACGCGGGCCTGCCGAGCTCGCCCTGGTATGAGCGCGGCAAACAACTGGCACCCAAGGGCGTCGGCGCCATCGTGTCCTTCGAGCTGGCCGGCGGCGTGGACGCGGGCAAGAAGTTCGTGGAGGCGCTGGTCCTGCACAGCCATGTCGCTAACATCGGGGATGTGCGCTCGCTCGTGATCCATCCGGCGTCGACGACCCACTCCCAGCTGACTCCCGAAGAGCAGCTCGCTTCGGGCGTCACGCCTGGTCTGGTGCGTCTCGCGGTAGGCATCGAGGGGATCGAGGACATCCTGGCGGATCTGCGGGCCGGACTGACGGCGGCGGCACGGTGATCGTGAACATCGAATCGAGCACGGTGCGGGAGACGGCGGAAGCTCTGCTCCCGCCGTCCGACGGGACGCTCGGCAGTATTGCCATCGGGGCGGTGCGGCTGGAGAACGGGGCCGTCATTCCGGACGTGACGCTGGCCGTGCAACGGTGGGGCGAACTTTCCGCGAATGCCGACAACGTGATTCTGGTCGAGCATGCGCTGACCGGTGATTCGCATGTGGTCGGCCCGGCCGACGTGCATCACGCCCAGCCCGGCTGGTGGGACGGCATCGTCGGGCCGGGTGCGGCAATCGATACCGGCGAATGGTGTGTCATCGCCACCAATGTGCTCGGCGGCTGCAAGGGCAGCACCGGGCCGAGCTCCTTGGCCGCGGACGGAAAGCCCTGGGGCGCAAGGTTTCCCGAGATCTCCATTCGCGATCAGGTGACCGCCGAGGTGGCGCTGTTCGATCTGCTGGGCATCGACCGGCTGGCCGCCGTCGTCGGCGGGTCGATGGGCGGCATGCGGGTGCTGGAGTGGATGGTCGGGTATCCGGACCGGGTGGGTGCGGCGCTGGTGCTGGCCGTCGGCGCGCGCGCCACCGCCGATCAGATCGGCACGCAGACCACGCAGATCGCCGCCATCACCTCCGATCCGGACTGGCAGGGCGGCAACTATCACGGCAGCGGGCGGGCGCCCATGACCGGTATGGGGCTGGCGCGGCGCATCGCGCACCTGACCTACCGCACCGAGTTCGAGCTCGACCATCGCTTCGAGAATCATGCCCAGGGCACCGAGAATCCCTGGGACGGCGGGCGATACGCGGTGCAGAGTTATCTGGAGTATCAGGCCGACAAGCTCATCGCGCGCTTCGATCCGGCGACCTATGTGCTGCTGTCGGAGGCCATGAACCGGCACGATGTGGGCCGCGGGCGCGGCGGCGTGGCGGCGGCGCTGGCCGCCACCCCGGTGCCGTGCGTCGTCGGCGGCGTGGACTCCGATCGCCTCTACCCGCTGCGCACACAGCAGGAGCTGGCCGATCTGCTGCCCGGCTGTCGCGGCCTGGAGATCGTGCGCTCGCGCGACGGGCACGACGGCTTCCTCACCGAGACCGAGGCGATCGGCAAGCTCATGGTGGAGACCATGGAGCTGGCACGCGCGGCGCGCGAGCGCTAATTCGAGTCGCGCCCGTTTCGCGCGAATTACACTGAGGCGCTGCCGGTTTCATGCGGGTGACACATCGGTAACCGTGATCTGATCGCGATCCAATCCGGTCGCCGTGGCGCTAATGTTATCCAGCATGACGGCAGCCTTCGATGACATGGATCTACGTGATCTCGTCGATCTGCTCTCCGAGGAGGAGCAGCTCGAGCTTCGCCCCGATATCCTCCGCGTCTTACACCGGCTCCCGTCGCAGGAGATCCTGCGCCGTGAGCTCGGCCGACGCATGACCAAGGTTTGATCCCCGCCCCTATGTGATACCCAGCGGGCTGATGGTCGCCGCCAGCACGATGATCGTCGCGCCGAGCGCCGTCAGCCACGCCACATCGAATCCCTTGCTGCGCACCGCGAGCACGCCCACCTTCTCGGTCGGCAGGAGCATCCGGAAGGCCGCCGCCAGCAGCGTCGCGCCGCCGAAGACATAGGTCCCGCGCCGCCAGCGATCCCAGGCCAGCAGCACCACGGCCACGATCATCACCAGCGCGATCAGGATGATCGGCAGATTCTCCCGCACGAACGCACCGGCGCGGCTGCTGCGATCCTCGGGGGCGGCATGGGCTGGACTCACGCTGCGAGCTTAACCGCCCGCCGCCGCGACGGCCCGACCCACGGCCGGGTCACGAACAGCACGGTCCGTATCTTCTGCAATGCTGATCGGCGTGTTCCATCTCGTGTTCTTCCAGCCGCGCATCCCGCCCAATACCGGCAACGCCATCCGCCTGGCCGCCGGCACCGGCTGCCACCTGCACCTGATCGAACCCCTCGGCTTCGACCTATCCGAGCCCAAACTCCGCCGCGCCGGCCTCGACTACCACGACCTGGCCTCGGTCACCGTGCACCACAACCTCTCCGCCGCCTGGGAAGCCATCGCCCCCGAACGCGTCTACGCCTTCACCGCCGGCGCCACCACCCGCAACACCGACATCACCTATCTCCCCGGCGACGTCCTCCTCTTCGGCCCCGAACCCACCGGCCTCCCCGACGACGTCCTCGCCGACCCCCGCATCACCACCCAGCTCCGCATCCCCATGCTCCCCGGGCGACGCTCCATGAATCTGTCCAATGCCGCCGCGGTCGCGGTGTACGAAGCCTGGCGGCAACAGGGTTTTCCTGGCGCGGTGTAGGACAATACGGACGTAGCCGTCCACTCTGCGTGAACCCAAGGAGGCAGCGGACATGGCGAAATACCCTGATGACATGTCCATTCCGCATGCCGAACAGCCGGACCTCCCCGAGTACATGACTTGGGAAGAGCTCGAGCAACTCCCCGAAGAGATCGCCGAAGAGATCGAACTGTGGGATGGACGTGTGGTCTGGCTGCGGCGCGGCCCCGGCGAGCATCAGATTTTCACGGCGCGATTGTTCAACGCCTTCGAGCGTTGCGCGCGCAAAGCCGTATCGGCCGATCCAGAGGACTGCTGGCGCGTAAGCCTCGAGAGCAATATCTTTCTCGGCAGTAGCGGAAAGTCCAACTTCCTGACACCCGACTTCCTCATCCATCGCTGCCTCGCCCCGTATCAGGATGTACGCGGCACGGATGTCCTACTGGTCGGCGAAGTGCTGTCACCGTCCAATACTCCAGCGAACCTCGAGGAGAAGAAGGGCCGCTACGCTAGCGCCGGAATCCGTTGGTACTGGGAAGTTTCCCTGGCTTCCGAGGCCAGCGCCATTGCCGCCGTGCGCGCCTATGCTCTCCAGTCCAAACCTGGCGAGCTGCCGGAAGGCGTCCATCCGCTCCGGACAGCCAACTATCTCCTCGCGGGAGAATGGACCCACGCCGATATCAATGGCATCGAGTTCGATTTCCCGTTCCCGATCCACATCCCCTGGGACGAGCTCGCGTTCTGAATCGGTCATGCGTCGCCACCGGATCTTGTGACCTCGGAATCGCCATGCGCTGAACGGCATTCGGCCATATTGCGGGGTGATGAGCCCACCCCCGACCGGACGCCCGTCCCCGTCGGCCGATCAGTCGTCGATCTCGAAGCGTTTGAAGCGGGAGGTGGCGCCGGCGGTGAGGCGGACGGCGGTTTTGGCTACGCCGTAGTGGGCGGCGAGTAGTTCGATGGCGGCCTTGTTGGCCTTGCCTTCGACGGCGGGCGCGCGAACGTACAGCTGAAGGGTGCCGTCGTCGAGAGTCTCGACGAGGGGACCCTTCTTGCTGTTCGGCTTGATCGTCGCTCGGACCACCGTCGACACCCTGACTCCTTTCGGTTTCCATCGATTCTCGCCCAAGGGTTGAAACGGAATGAATCATTCTGCTAATCTGGAACGGAACAAAGCATTCCGTTCCAAGGAGATGGCAATGACCTTCCAGCCCTTCCGAGTCGACATTCCCCAGACCGATCTGGACGATCTGCGCGATCGCCTGGCCAAGGCGCGCTGGACGCCCGCGCTGCCCGGGGCCGGCTGGAGCCGCGGGGTTCCGGTGGACTACCTGCGCGAGCTGGCCGAGTACTGGAAGGACGGATTCGACTGGCGCAAGGCCGAAGCGGAGCTCAACCGGTGGCCGCAGTTCCTCACGGAGATCGACGGGCAGCGCATTCACTTCAAGCACATCCGCAGCGAGCGGGAGGACGCGAAAGCCCTGTTGCTGCTGCACGACAATCCCGGCGGCGCCATGGGCCTGCTGGATGTGATCGAACCCCTGTCCCGGGATTTCCACCTGGTGATCCCGTTCATGCCCGGTTTCGGTTTCTCCACCCCGCTGGCCGATACCGGCTGGACCGTCCCGCGCACCGCGGCGGTCTTCGCCGAGCTGATGACCCGGCTGGGCTATGAGCGGTTCGGCGCGCACGGCGGCGGTGGCGGCGCGAACCTGGCCATCGAACTGGGCCGCCAGGCGCCGGATCGGATGATCGGCCTGCACGTCAATGCCTACGTCGCGTTTCCGGATGAGAATGCGGAGGGCCTGACCGAGGCCGAGCAGCAGCGGATGGCGACCATCGACACGTTCATGCGGGAGGGCATGGGCTTCAACATCATGATGTCCACCCGGCCGCAGACCATTGCGCACGGCCTCAATGATTCGCCGATCGGCCTGCTGGCCTGGGTGGTGGAGAAGTTCAAGGAGTGGAGCGATCCGCGCGCCGAGCTGCCCGAGCAGGTGATCTCGAAGGACCGGATGCTCACCGATGTCAGCGTCCAATGGTTCACCGGCACTTCGGGTTCCATCGCGCAGAGCTACAACGATGTGGCGCACGACCCGACGGCCTGGGCGCCCAAGCCGCGGGTGAGCGTGCCGACCGCGTTCGTCGTCGCCGCGGGCGATGTCACGGTGCGCCGCTTCGCCGAGCGCGATACCACGGTGGCGCGCTGGACCGAATTCGACAAGGCCGGCGCGTACATCGCCCTCGAACAGCCCGACCTGCTCGTCGGCGATATCCGCGCCTTCTTCGGCGAGCGCTGAGCCGCAATCGAATTCGAACGGCCGATCCCGGTGGATCGGCCGTTCGTTCGTCAACGGAAGTCGCGGGAACGACCCTCGATGCGTAAATCCATGCGCTGCAGGTGATCCGCGACAATGGTGACCGCGCCCTCGGCGTTCTGGACGCGGCCGCGAACCAGCAGGGCGGGCGCGGATTGGGCCAGGCGGCGGTAGCGCGCCCACAGGCCGATCGAGCAGACCACGTTCACCATGCCGGTCTCGTCCTCGAGATTGAGGAAGGTGACCCCGCCGGCGGTGGCGGGGCGCTGCCGGTGGGTGACCGCGCCGCCGACCAGAACCCTGGTGCCATCGCGAATATCGAGTAGATGCGCGGCGGGGACCACGCCGAGGGCGTCGAGACGGTCGCGGAGGAATTCGGTCGGGTAGCTGGTGGGCGAGACGCCGGTGGCCCAGACGTCGGCGGCGGCCAGTTCCAGTTCGCTCATGCCGGGCAGGGCGGGGGCGTCGGTGGCCGCGCCGGTGCCCGGAATGCGATCGGGGCGTTCACCCGCCGCCGCACCGGCCGCCCACAGGGCCTGGCGGCGGGTGATGCCGAGACTGCCGAGCGCACCCGCGGTGGCCAGCGATTCCGCTTGTGGGACGGTCAATTCCACGCGGCCGGTGAGGTCCAGGAACGACCGGTAGGGGCCGGCTGCGCGGGCGGTGACGATCTGCTCGGCCAGCTCGGCGCCGATGGAGCGGACCGCGGCCAGGCCGAGCCGAACCTCCATCCCCCGCTGCTCCAGGGTCGCCTCGGCCAGGCTGTGATTGATATCCGGGCCGTGCACCGCCACCCCGTGCCGCCGCGCATCGGCCACCAGCGACTGGGGAGAGTAGAAGCCCATCGGCTGGGCGCGCAGCAGGCCCGCGCAGAACGCCGCCGGATGGTGCAGTTTGAACCACGAGGAGTAGAACACCAGCGAGGCGAAGCTCTGCGAATGGCTTTCCGGGAAGCCGAAATTCGCGAAGGCGTACACCTTCTCGTAGATGCGGTCGGCGATCTCGCCGGTTATGCCGTGCAGATCCCGCATGCCCTGGTAGAAGCGGGCGCGCAGGCGTTCCATCTTCTCCGTGGAGCGTTTGGAGCCCATGGCCCGGCGCAACTGGTCGGCCTCGGCGGGGGTGAATCCGGCGACGTCGATGGCCATTTGCATGAGCTGCTCCTGGAACAGCGGAATGCCCAGGGTGCGCGCCAGGGCGTTCGCCAGCGCCGGATGATCGGGGACGGCTTTCTCCTGCCCGTTGCGGCGGCGGATATAGGGATGCACGGATCCGCCCTGGATGGGACCCGGGCGAATCAGCGCGACCTCGACCACCAGATCGTAGAAATTGCGCGGCTTCAGGCGCGGCAGCGTCGCCATCTGCGCGCGCGACTCCACCTGGAAGACGCCCACCGAGTCCGCGCGGCACAGCATGTCGTAGACGGCGGCCTCGGCGAGATCCAGCTTGTGCAGTTCGACGATCTCGCCCTTGTGCTCGCGCACCAGATCGATCATGTAGTGCAGCGCCGACAGCATGCCCAGGCCGAGCAGATCGAACTTCACCAAACCCGCTGCGGCGCAATCATCCTTGTCCCATTGCAGCACGCTGCGGTTCGCCATGCGCGCCCACTCGGTGGGGCACACGTCGGCAATGGGCCGATCGCAGATCACCATACCGCCGGAGTGAATGCCCAAATGCCGTGGCAGGCCCTCCAATTCACCCGCCAGGCCGAGCACGTCGCGCGGAATATCGGTGTGCTCCTCCTTCGACACCCCGGTCCAGCGGCTCACCTGTTTGCTCCAGGCGTCCTGCTGTCCCGGCGAGAACCCCAGGGCCTTGGCCGCATCCCGGACCGCCGAGCGCCCGCGATAGGTGATCACATTGGCCACCTGCGCCGCGTACTCCCGCCCGTACTTGGCGTAGACGTGCTGAATCGCCTCCTCCCGCCGATCCGATTCGATATCCACATCGATATCGGGCGGCCCGTCCCGCTCCGGCGACAGGAACCGCTCGAACAACAGGTTGTTCCGCACCGGATCCACATTGGTGATCCCGATGGCGTAGCAGACGGCGGAGTTGGCGGCCGAGCCCCTGCCCTGACACAGGATGTCGTTGTCCCGGCAGAAGCTGACGATGTCGTGCACCACCAGGAAATAACCCGGGAACCCGAGCTGCTCGATCACCTTCAGCTCGTGCTCGAGCTGCTGGTATGCCTGCGCGTTCCCCGCTCGCGGACCGTAGCGCCGCGCCGCGCCCTCGAAGGTGAGCTCCCGCAGCCACGAATTCTCGTCATGCCCCGCCGGCACGTCGAACGGCGGCAGCTGCGGCGCGATCAAGCGCAGATCGAATGCGCATTCCCGCGCCAGCGCAACGGCATTCGCCACCGCACCCGGGCATTGCGCGAACAGCCGCGCCATCTCCGCCCCCGACCGCAGATGCGCGCCGCCCGTGGGCGCGAGCCAGCCCGCCATCTCGTCCAGGCTGGACCTGGCCCGGATGGCCGCCAGCGCCATGGCTCGCCGCCGCTGCGGCGGCGCGGCGAAATGCGCTCCGGTAGTGGCGAGTACCGGTAGCCCGACCCGATCGGCCAGGGCGACCAGCCGTGCGTTCCGCTCATCGTCCTCGGGCACCCCGTGATGGGTGAGCTCCACGCTCACATGCTCGCGCCCGAACCGCTCCACCAGCTCCCGCAGGGCCGCCTCGGCCGCGGCGTCGCCCTGCGTGAGCGCTTGCCGCACATGCCCTTTCCGGCATCCGGTGAGCACATGCCAGTGCCCGCCCGCCGCCGCGGTCAGCCGATCCAGGTCGTAGCGCAGAATCCCCTTCTCCCCCGCCGCCATATGCGCCGCGGCCATCTCCCGCGACAACCGCCGGTACCCTTCCTGCCCGCGCGCGAGGATCAGCAGATGCGGCCCCACCGGATCGGGCGCACCGGTGCGCGGCGCGGAATCGGCCACCTCCGAACCGAATTCGCCCACCGGCTCCGGCATCGCACGATCCGGAACCGCCTTCCCGCGCGGCCGCCGCCCGCGCGGAACGAGGTGCGCCTTGGGCCGGGCGGCGGTGCCGAGCGAGAGCTCCGCCCCGAAAACGGTCGGCATCCCCCACTCCCGGGCCGCCTCCGCGAACCGCACCACCCCGTAGAACCCGTCGTGATCGGTGAGGGCGAGCGCCTCCAATCCGAGCCGCACCGCCTCCTCGACCAGTTCCTCGGGCTGGCTCGCCCCATCGAGGAAGCTGTACGCGGAGTGCGTGTGCAGTTCCGCATACGGCACCACCGGCCCCTCCGGCCGGGCGAGCGCCCCCGCCTCGTACTTCCCCCGCTTCCGCGACCAGGCCGGACTGTCCCCGCCGTCGCCGTCGGGCAGCGTGCGGGCCGGATCCGCCCGGCCGGAGAGCACGCGCTCCATCTCCGACCAGGACGGCGGTCCGTTGTGCCAGCCCACGGCACCCTCCTCCAGCAGCGACGATCTTCAGGCATCGAACATACATTCGATACCGACCGGTCTCTACAGAGGGTCGCCCGGCGCGTCGCGATTACCGAGGAACGCGCGCAAAGGAGGGTTGCCGGGATCAGTGACCGACCCGGCCTGGCAGCAGAACTTACTTTCAAGTAAGTTCTAGGCAAATCGATTGTCTGCAAGGGAGCAGCGATGACCGATAACTCCGCTATCGACGGTTACCTGAGCCGTCGGCGCGCCCGCCGCGATCTGACCGGCAAGCATGTGGTCATTACCGGCGCCTCGTCCGGCATCGGCCGCTCGGCCGCCATGGCCGTCGCCGAGAAGGGCGCCGTGGTCTTCCTCCTGGCGCGCCGCGGCGACGAACTGGCCGCGGTGGTCGACGAGATCAAGGCCCGGGGCGGAAACGCGCACGGCTACCAGTGCGACGTCACCGACGCCGACTCCGTCGAACAGGCCGTCACCCTCATCCTCGCCGAGCACGGCCACGTGGACATGCTGGTCAACAATGCCGGCCGCTCCATCCGCCGCGCCGTGCACCGCTCCACCGACCGCATGCACGACTTCGAACGCACCATGGCCGTCAACTACTTCGGCGCGGTCCGCATGACACTGGCCCTCCTCCCCCAGATGCGCGCCCGCAAATCCGGCCACATCGTGAACATTTCGAGCGCCGGCGTCCAGGTGGCCACCCCCCGCTTCGCCGCCTACCTCGCCAGCAAGGCCGCCCTCGACAAGTTCGCCGAAGTCACCGCCGCCGAAATGCTCGCCGACAACATCACTTTCACCACCATCCACATGCCCCTGGTCCGCACCCCCATGATCACCCCCAGCGGCGACCAGGGCACCCCCACCCAATCCCCCGAATGGGCAGCCGCCCTCATCGTCCGCGCCCTCAGCGAACGCCCCCGCCGCATCGACGTCCCACTCGGCACCCTCGCCGAATACGGCAACCTGGTAGCCCCCGGCATCAAAGAGCGCGTCCTGCACCGCTACTACCGCGCCATCCCCGACTCCCCCGCCGCCAAAGGAGAGACAGTCTCCGAACCAGACACCACCGACGTCGATATCGTCGTGCCCCAACGCCGCCGCCGCTCAGTCCCACCCGCCATCCCGTCACCGGCACCGCCCTCCGCCGCGCCGCCCGATTGGTCCCCGGCACACACTGGTGAGATAGCCCAACTCTCGGGAGCTCTCGGGGGTTCCACCCCTGAAACCCCCGAGAGGGTATGGCTCCGCCCCACAGCAGGGCTCTCACGGCACGCGTAGGAGGACTCCGCACACCGCAGCGCTCTCTGCGCCGTACGCCGCGGGGCCGGACCGGCAACCCCGCCCCCCAAATGATCCGGCCCCGCACCCTCGGGCGCAGGGTGGGGGCGGCGCACTCTCCCAACGATCCGGCCCCGCACCCTCGGGCGGGGGGTGGGCGGCCCACTCTCCCAGGCAATCCGGCCCCGCACTCTCAGGCACGGGGGCGACCCGACATCCCACTCCCCCAGGCAATCCGGCCCCGCACTCTCAGGCACGGGGGCGACCCGACATCCCACTCCCCCAGGCAATCCGGCCCCGCACCTACAGGTGCGGGGCCGGTCCCTTCCGTGCGGGCGACGGATGTTCAGGCGAGTGGGCTGATGGTGTCGGCCACCAGGGCGGCGGCGGGTTTGGGGGATACGCCGCAGCTCGCTTGGCGGGGGGCGTAGGTGAGGGTTCGGGTGGTGACCAGCCAGCGGCGGCCGTCGCGGTGGGTTACCAGGGCCGCGCCTGCGAAGGTGGACGGGTCGGCGGGCGGCGGGGTCTCCGGGGCGGGCTCGACGGTGAGGGCGTCGACGGATGTGTCGGGCTCACCGGAGATGCGTTCGCGGACGGCGATTTCGGCTACCTGTTCGACCGGGGTGTAGTAGCTGCGGCCGCGGAAGCCGGTGAGAGCGACCTCGCCGCGGGAGGCGGTTTCGACCACGGTGGAGGCCGAATCGGGGGTCAGGCGGCCGTAGGTGAGACCGGTGGGGAGCAGGACCAGGGCGGGGGCGAAGCGGTGGCCGCCGGTGTGGGAGCACTCCCAGACCCGGCCGGGGTGGAAGTGGGCGAGGTGGGCGGCGATGGGGCGGCCGAGGAGGGCGCAGCACTGGTCGCGTTTGCCGTGGGCGCAGACCAGGACGAGGGGATCCGTTACGGGGGCGCCGATTCCGGGGGCGGGGCCGTCGAAGAGGTTGGGGTCCAGGTCCAGGAGTTGCTTCAGGTCGGTGATCTCGAAGCGCTCGCACCAGGCGGCCCCGGGGCGGGTGCTGGCGATGAGAATCGTTCGGACGCCGGTGAATTCATGTCGGCCAGGACGGCGGATCAGAGTGGGGCGGGCGTGGGACGCCGTGGTGCGGGCGGCCAGTTCGGCGGTGATCTCGGGGCCGAGGACCTCATCGGCGATGACATCGCGGCCCCAGGCGCCGGGTTGTTCGATACACAGCCAGCTGGTGACGTGGGTGGCGCTGCCGGCGAGCGGAATCTCCTGGGCGGCAGCCGAACACAGTAGACCTTCGAAATCACGCCCACCCGTCGCCCGGCCGCCGCCCCCCACGGAATCGCTGCGCGATGCGGTCATAATGGCTGACCGTCGATCAGCTTGCGGATCAATTGATCCAGGCGGCGGGCCCTGGTCTCCGGGCGCACGGCGCTGCCCAGGTGATAGCCGACCACGACACGCGATTGGGCGGGCAGGGTTTCGAAGAAGGCGGCGGCCTCCGGATTGGCGGCCAGGGCATCGAGGAAATCCTGCGGCAGATCACGGCCGTAAGCGCTGTCCCAGCGGCCGTCCGCCTTGGCGCGATCGATCTCGGCTCGACCGGCGGCATGCATGAGGCCCTGCGCGATCAACTCCTCGGCGATCCCCACATTGCGCTGCGACCACGGGCTGCGCTGCCGGCGCGGCGTGAACCCCTGCAGATAGAACTCGTCGTCCACCCGCCGCGACTGCCCGTCGATCCAGCCGAAACACAAGGCCTGTCGTAGCGCGCCGTCGTAGTCGAGGGACACATGCCCCGACCCCTTCTTGGCGAATTTCACCCAGATGCCATCCACCGCGGCGTGATTGGCCGCCAACCACTCCCGAAAAGACTGCTCATCGGCGAAGAACAGCGTGGGACGCTCGAGTCCGGACACGGCTTCACTCTAGATTCCGGCGCTCAGTGGCCGAGAAACGGGAGGACGGCGGCCTCGAATTCGCGATGCCGGTCCCGGTGGATGCTGTGGCCGCAGGTGAAGGCGCGGACCGTGCAGTCGGGGACGGCGGCCGACAGCTGCGCCAGCTTGTCGGGATCGACCATGCCGCCCGGACCGCCGCGCAGGAACAGCGTGGGCGCGGTGATCTCGGACAGCCCCTCCCACCACTCCGGATAGGGCTTGCGGAACTGCTCCAGCGCCGTACCTGTCATGGATCGGTCGAAGGCCAGCACCGCGCCGGGATGCCGGACCAGACTCGTGGTGGCATGCCAGAGCTCCGGAATCGTCGGCAGCCGCCGGGTCAGCTTCATCTGCTCGTCACCGGAGCGCAGCGGCAGCGGCTGTTCCTCGATGACCAACCGGCGCACCAGCTCCGGACGCTGCATGGCCACCCACGACACCGCGTAGCCGCCGAGCGAATGCCCGACCAGATCGACCGAATCCAGCCCGAGCCGGTCGCACAGGCTCAGCACATCCGCGCCGAATTCGGAGAAAAGATACGAATCGGTATGCGCGCTGCGGCCGTGCCCGCGCAGATCCGGAATGATCACCCGTCGCCCGCGCTGCACCAACCGATGCGCGAACCGGTCCCAGGTGTGCCCGTCGCCGCCCATGCCGTGCACGAGCATGACGGGGATATCACTCGACACATGACCGACGGCCGCCCCGGTATCCCGATAGGCGATCCGCACGTCGTCGAACGAGACCCGGGCAACCGTCACGATCAACCAGGGTACGGATCGAGCCGGGGCGCCGCCGCAAGTTGTGCCCATCGCCATAACCGCTGTGACCAGGGAGAGCCGTGATGCGGATGAGCCGGTCCAGGCGTCACTCGTACAAGCCCTCCACATGCCAGCTGTGGTCGTAGCCGAGCAGCAGCAGGGCCCGGCGGTCTCTGTCGGTCGAGTTCCGGCGATCGGCGTCGACCAGGACGCGATCGCGGACGGCGGTGTCGATCAGCACTTGCGCGCGGGCGGCGAAGCCGCGTCGGGACCGGTGAGTCCACCAATGGTCGTCCAGCGGCCATGGGCCGGCCCACCCGAGTAGCGGCCAGGAGCGGCGGCCCCAGTGCAGCCGCGCCGGGTCGGCGGTGAACAGGCCACGGTCGGTGACCCACACCGGGGACCCGTCCGCCGACTCCAGCCGCACCTCGGGGCGATTCCGCAGGACCACGGCGGGGGCCGGTTCCGGGAGCCGCCCCGGCCACGGCTGAGCCGGATCGGCCGCGGGCACCGGTTCGTCACCCAGCGGGACCAGGGTGATCCGCTCGGCGGGACCGCGGCCGCCGCTGAGTACGCCCATCCGCACCGCATCCCCGCCGAGCAGACCCTGCACCCGGGCCAGGGCGCGGCGGGCCCGCTCCTCGTCCTCACCGACGCCGCCCCACAGGCCCAGTTGCAGCGCACCGGAGGACACCACTTCGACCGGGTCGAGCCGCAGCAGCGTGATCGGCGCGGTCGGCCCGCCCTGCCGCAACGCACGCCGGGTGAGCCAGCCGTCCAGCTGCCAGCGGATCCGGTCCGCCGTACTGTCCGGGGTCAGCGGTTCGGCGCACCGCCAGATCCGGGAGAGCTGTTCGCCCGCTTCGGTTTCGGCGTGAATGGCCAATCGGGTGCAGGCCACCGCCGCCGCGGACAATTTGACGTGCAGTTCGGCGGCGAGCATGCGCCCGGCGAAGGCGGCGGTATCGACGCGCTCGAGCGGCGGATCGCAGCGCTGCTCCACCGTGAGATCCGCGGCCGGTGGCCGGGAGGCGGGCGGCCGCTCGGGTTCCGCACGGGCACAACGATGTGCCGTGATGGCGTCCTTCCCGAAACGAGAGGACACCTCGGCGGGGGTCAGCGCCGCGAAGTCCCCGATCCGTCGCAATCCCAAGCGGCGCAACAGATCCACCAGCTCGGCGCGCTCCGGTGCGGCTAGCGTCGGCTCCACCGCGAGCTCGGAAACCGTCAGCGGCGCAAGAAATTCCGCGCCCTTACCCGTTGCCACAATGGTGGCGCGCCGGGCGGCGAGCACTGCCGTGGACAGCTCGTCGGCAATCCCGATCTGGCATTCCACCCCGACCGCCGCCACCGCATCGACCAGCCGCTCGGCCGCCGCCTCCTCCGATCCGAAGAACCGCGCCGCCCCGCGCGCCCCCAGCACCAGCAGTCCGGGCCGCAGCACCTCCACCCCCGGCACCGTCGCGTCGACGGCCGCCACCACCGGTTCGAACAACCGCCCGTCCCGATCCGAATCCTCCTGCGCCACCAGCAGATCCGGACAGCACGCCTGCGCCTCCCGCTTCCGCAGCCCGCGCCGGACCCCCTCCGCCCGCGCCACCGCCGAACACGCGACCACCTTGCCGTTGGCGAACACCGCCACCGCCCGCGTCACCGGCGCCCCCGCCTCGGCGGCAGCCGCCGCCGCGGGCCAATCCAGGCACCACACCGCCAGCACCCGCCGCGGCTTCACCCGGACCTCGGCACAACGACATTCCCGCACCCGGCACCCCGGCCACCGACCGCAGCATGGATGATCGAACGCGATTCGAGAACGCAATCCCTTCCCGCGGTACACACTTGACGAGTCCCGTTCGTCATCCCGGCATGCTTTCGGCCGGGATCTCCGACAGCGCGGCGAATTCCGGCCGAAAGCGCGCAGGGATGACAAGGAGGACTTTCGGCCAAGCGCTCAGTGCACGGCACGTCGTC
Source organism: Nocardia sp. IFM 10818 (assembly GCF_054655275.1). Classification (NCBI taxonomy): domain Bacteria; kingdom Bacillati; phylum Actinomycetota; class Actinomycetes; order Mycobacteriales; family Nocardiaceae; genus Nocardia; species Nocardia sp. IFM 10818. The sequence goes on along the minus strand of NZ_BAAHJH010000001.1, from coordinate 1,331,433 downwards.
CGCCCGAGTCGGCGGACAGCCGCACTACTCCGGTAGCGGGGCGGCTCGATCGCTCCGGGTACAACCGCCTCGAATCGCACTGCGGGCGCATGCCATTGCGGCGCGCCCGACGAATACCCGCCCGCGACTCGGTGGCCCGCGGCTGGACGGTCGGCAGTTCGGCGAGCGGCGGAGTCGCACCAGCGGCGAGCGCTCGGATATCAGGAGACCGCATGGCGGGCGACCGGTCGCGGCTCAACGGCGGCTTGTTTCGTCTCGACCCATTCGACTCGGCCGTTGCCCGGGCACAGGGCCAGGTGGCCGGTGCGGGGTTGGGCGGAGCGGCTGTGGACTTCGACGTCGAGACTGACGGTGCGGAGGCGGCCGCAGCCGCGGCCGAGGCCGCCGTAGCCGGCGATGCGGGTGTCGATGCGCAGGGCCGGGCCGGACCAGGAGCCGCCGGTGACCAGCAGGGTGGAGTTCTTGCTGCGGGCCTTGGCGGTGAGGATCCGAGTGCGGGTGAGGGGGACGGACGCGCCGTTCAGGTCGAGGACCACCAGGTCCAGGCCGTCGAGCAAAACTGAGGCAACTTCGAGAGCCTCGGAGCCGGGGCTGGCGACCACGGCGAGTCGGTCGAGGCGCGCACCCATTTCCGCAGCTGCCAGCAAGCCCAGGCGCGGGAGGCCGACGACGGCGGCGTGGGCACCGGACGCGGTGACGGTGGCCAGCAAACCGGACAGTAGGGAACTGGCACCGGTGTAGGCGATCACCGAGCCCTTGACCAAACCGCCGTCGGGCAACAGGTTTTCGAGTGCGGCCGGTACGGGCAGCGACTCGCGCTGGAGTTCCGCAGCCGCGGGCACCTGCGCCGACGGCTCCGCACCACGCGCCGGAATCGCGGCCATGCGCCGCCGCAGCTCTGCGATCCGCTGCTGTTTCGCTTCCCCAGCCGAACCCATCTATCGACCACCTCTCTCAACCGACGGGGACCCGAGCACCGATCCAGCTACCTAACATAATCGCACATACGTTCGATTCCTGGATAGTAGAACTCGAGCCCCGGCGCGCGTCAAGAGGCAGTGGCGCAAACCTCGGGCAGCGAACCAGGCCAGTCAGGATGGTTTTCCGCTACCCTGCACCCGTGACCGAACGCGCCCGCCCCATCGTCGGCCCCGATTACCTGGTCGCCGGCCGCTATCGTCTGCAATCGAAGCTCGGTGGCGGCGGCATGGGCGCGGTATGGCTGGCACACGACCGCATGCTCAAGCGCGATGTGGCCATCAAACAGGTGCTTTCCATCGCCGGCCTCGACGAACAAGAGGCCGATGAGGTCCGGCGGCGGATCATGCACGAGGGCCGGGTCGCGGCCAAACTCTCGCACGAGCACGCCATCGCCGTCTACGACGTGGTGCTCGAGGCCGGAGAACCCTGGCTGGTCATGGAGTACCTGCCCTCGCGCAGCGTCGCCAAGGCGCTGTCGCTGGTGGATCTGCTCTCGCCCATCGAGGTCGCGCAGATCGGCGCGCAGGTCGCGGACGCCCTGGCCGCCGCGCATGCCGCCGGCATCGTGCACCGCGATATCAAGCCCGGCAATATCCTGGTCGCCGATCGCGGCGACGAGGTCGGCATGGTGAAGCTCAGCGACTTCGGCATCTCCAGCGCCGCCGGCGAACCCTCCGACGAAATCGGCGACGTCATCACCGGCACCCCGGCCTACCTGCCGCCGGAGGTGGCGCGCGGCGCCCAGCCGACCACCGCCAGCGACGTATTCTCCCTCGGCGCAACGCTGTACACCGCCATCGAGGGCCGCCCGCCCTACGGTTTCGACGACGACAGCAATGTGATCGTGGAACGCGCCGCCATGGCGCAGATCATTCCGCCGGAGCGCACCGGCGTGCTCACCGCCGCCCTGCTGCACATGATGGAACCGGCCCCGCAGCGCCGCCCCACCATGACCGAGGCGCGCAATGAAATCCTCACCGCCGCATTCGGTCCCGGCACCGCGCCCTACATTCTGGGCGCACCGGTGCGCACCGAGGACGGCACCATTCCGGCCTGGGCGGCCCGCAACTCCGCCGCCGGCCTGCGCAGCCCGAACTCCAGCCCGCTGCCCCGCCCGCAGCGTCAGACCGCGGCGGCGCCCGTTGCCCCGCAACCGAAGTCGAAGGGCTTCGACCTGTCCGGACTGGGGCCGAACGCCGGGCCTTTGGCGGTGGCGATCGGGCTGCTCATCGGCCTGCTGATCATCATCGTGATCCTGGTGGCACTGTAGAACTCTTGCCTCCGTGTGCCCGTTGCTGACGCAACGGGCACACGGAGGCAAGAGGGAGTGCGAGTTTCAGTCGATCCGGCGGCGGTGGGCCCAGCGGGTCAGCGCATTGCGATTGGACTGCTGGGTCTTGCGCAGCACGTTGGAGGCGTGAGTCTCCACGGTCTTCACGGAGATGAACAGGGATTCGGCGATCTCGCGGTAGGTGTAGCCGCGAGCCAGCAGCCGCAGCACCTCGAGTTCACGCGGGGTGAGCGAGTCCAGCTCCGGATCCAGCGGCGGCTCGGGAACCGGGGACTTGCCGGTGAAGGAGTCCAGTACGAAACCGGCCAGGCGCGGACTGAATACGGCGTCGCCGCCGGACACCCGGCGAATGCCGTCGGCCAGCTCGGGCCCGGAGATGGTCTTGGTGACATAGCCGCGCGCCCCGGCGCGAATCACCGCGATCACATCCTCGGCGGCGTCGGACACGCTGAGCGCCAAGCACACCGGCCCGGATTCGATGCCCTGCAATACCGCCACGCCGCCGCCGTCGGGCATGTGCACATCCAGCAGCACCACATCCGGCGCGGTCGCCTTGATGCCGGCGATGGCCTCGGCCACCCCGCCCGCCTCGCCGACCACCTCCATATCGGATTCCCGGCTCAACTCGGCCCGCACCCCGGACCGGAACACGGCGTGGTCGTCGACCAGAAACACCCGGACACTCACCTGCGACTCCTCGATTGACGGACCGAATCCACCCTCATCGGTACCACATCCAACACGTCATGCCCCGGACTCGCCTTCACGGCGGCGTATTCGCGATCGGCTCAACTCGGCAGCGCCGATTCCTCGGACGCCGGCTCCTCCGACACCGGTTCCTCGTGCTGCACCACGATCCGGTCCTCCGCGCCGTCCTTGCGCGGCATGGTGATTCGCACCTCGGTGCCGCGGCCCGGGGCGGACTGGATCTCCACGTGCCCGCCGCGGCGTTCGATGCGGCCGCGAATGGATCTGGCCAGGCCCTGCCGATCGCCGTCGACGGCGTCGATATCGAAGCCCTTGCCGCGATCGCGCACGAAGACGCTCACCTGATGCGGTTCGGCCTCGGCGAACAGGTCGATCGACGGCACCTCGGCATGTTTGGCCGCATTCACCAGCGCCTCGCGCGTGGCGCCCAGCAGGGCGGTGAAATGCTCCTTCGGCAGCCCGGTTCCGCTGTCGTCGATATCCATGGACACATCGCCCACGGTCACCGGCGTCACCTTCACCCCGTGCTGATCCTCCACCTCGCCCGCGATGGTCCGCAGCGCCGCCGCCAGGCTCGACTGCGCCGGCCCGGTGTCGTCGAACAGCCACTTGCGTAGCTCGCGTTCCTGACTGCGGGCCAGCCGCACCACTTCCTGCGGATCCTCGGCCTGCCGCTGAATCAACGCCAGCGTCTGCAGCACCGAATCGTGCAGATGCGAGGCGATCTCCTCACGCTCCTCGTTCCGGATCCGCGCCGCCCGTTCATCGTTCAGCGCCCGCACCATGCGCAACCACAGCGGCACGGTGAGCAGCCCGGCGCCGATCAGGGTCACCGCGACGGCCAGCAGCGCCGACCCCAGCGAACTCAGATTGATCCGCGCCAGCACCACCACGCCCAGCCCGACGACGATCAGCGTCGCCCCGCCGACGATCCGCGCCCAGGTGACCACCGAGGCGTGCCCGAAGACCGATCGCGGTCCCTCCGCATCGAATTCGCGCCACACCAGCGCCGCACCGATGGCCACCACGATGATCGGCCCCACCACGTGCGCGGCCGTGCCATTGAACAACCAGGCCGTGGCCACCGCCAGCGACAACCCGAGCAGGGCCAGCCCGAGGGCCTGCCGCCGCTCCGCCGCCGACGCCGGCGCTTTGTCCTCACCGCTGGGCGTGAAGATCCACAGCATGCCGTAGGCGACGATGCCGGCTCCCGCCAAGGCGGACAGCAGCACGAACGCCATCCGCACCTTGAACACGTCGATCCCGAAATGATCGGCGACACCGCCGGCCACCCCGCCCACCACGCGCCCGCCGGAGCGCCGCACCAGCTTCGGTGGCTGCACGGCCACCCCGCGGGCAGGGTCCATGAAGGGCGCAGGCGGATACATGCCTTCGATACTGGCACGCATCCCCGACAGGTGACATCAGGTACATCCCCGATTCGGACCCTGACACAATCCGCCAAAAATAGATGGTGACCCATCACTATCTTGATTGCCGACTGTGGCGCGCATTACTGTCCTACCCGCCGGTAGCCAGCCGGAGCAGGGAACGGGGAACACATCGTCATGACATCAGCAGCACGAACCAGATGGTGGGCGCGGTGCGCGGTGGTGGTCACCGCCGCCGTCTGCGCGCTACAGCTCGCACCGGTCGGGGGCGGCGAACCACCCGAGGGGTTCACCGGCATCGACGGCGGCGCCGCGGCCGCCGCCTGGACGGCCACCGTCGATGGGCCGCAACCGTATTCGGAAATGTTCCCGGATCTCGCCGTGCCCATCACCATGAGCGACGGCACCGTGCTGAAGGCCGACATCATCCATCCGGGCAACGGCGGCAAGCGCACCGACGAGAAGCTGCCGACGGTCCTGCAGATCCAGGGCTACAGCAAGATCGCCCTCAATGTGGCCGCGGCGCTGCTCGAGATCCCCGGCGTCGACACCGTGCTGCTGCCGTGGATCGCCTCGTTCAATGTCCCGGGCTCCGGCCTCGACGGCCTGACCGATCTCACCCGCCAGCTGGATTCCGGTGTGCTGCAAGCCTCCGCGCACAATCTCGATCTGGTGCGGGGCGGCTACCACCTGGTCCAGCTGGACCTGCGCGGCACCGGCACCTCCGAGGGCCTGTGGCAGGTCTTCGGCGAGCGTGAGCGCCAGGACGCCGAGGAGGTCATCGACTGGATCGCCGCGCAGCCCTGGAGCAATGGCGCCGTCGGAGCGATGGGCACCTCGTTCACGGGTATCACCGCCCTGCAGGCGGCCGAACGCGGCCATCCGGCGCTGAAGGCGGTCTTCGCCAATGTGCCCAGTGGTGATCTGATCGACGATATCGTCGCGCCCGGCGGCGGAGTCGGCTTCGGCTTCCTGCCGTTCTGGCTGCTGGCGGTCAATCTGTCCAAGATGACGCCCGATGTGGAGGCGCTGCTGGCGGGCCGCTGGGATACCGCGCAACAGTTGCGGTGGCTGCGGGACCGGCTCGCCGATCCGATGACCATGATGGACGTGGTGCTCAATGCCTACGGCGCCACCACGGTCGATCAGCTCAGCGAGCGCACCCGCGCGATCATCGACCCGGATTCGCCGTTCCGCACCGGTCTGAAGACCGCGGTCGAGAACGTCACCGCGCCCACCTTCATCATCGAGGCGTGGTTCGACATCTTCGGCAGCACGGCCACCGAGACCTACAACAACATCCCGCTGCCGATGGAGCAGAAGAAACTGATCATGGGCGACGGCTACCACGTCGGCGCGGGCGTGGCGGGCTTCGGCCACCCGGGTATGCCGCCGCGGCTGGATGTGCTGCAGCGCGCCTGGTTCGACAAGTGGCTCAAGGGCATCGACAACGGTATCGACAAGTACAGCCCGCTCACCGTCAAACAGCAGGGCGGGCAATGGACTTCGATGCCATCGTTCCCGCGCGCGGATCAGACCCACCAGCGGATGTACTTCAGCGACCGGCATTCCGGCGCCGCCGCTTCGGTCTACGACGGCACGCTGTCGGCACGGCCGTTGCAGGAGGGCGTGCGCGATCTGACCATCGCCCCGAACCTGCTGAGCCTGTGTTCCCGTGACACCGCGCGGATTTGGGCCGGTGTGCCCGCCATCGTGGTGGCCTGCGGTGAGGACAGCCGTATCTGGGAGAACGCCGGGCTCACGTTCACCAGCAATCCGGTGACCGAGGCGACCACCATCTCCGGCCCGATCGCCGTGCACCTCAATACCGTTCACGACACTCGCGACGGGTACTGGGTGGTCACGGTGAACGATGTCGCGCCCGACGGGCAGTCCCGTGAGATCAGCACCGGCCAGCTGGTGGCCTCGCTGCGCGCGGTGGACGAGGCCGGCAGCACCCGTTCGGCCAGTGGCGACTACACCAAACCCGAGCTCTACCTGGATCTCGACCGGCGGCAGCCGACCGAACCGGGCGTGCCGGTCACCCTGGATCTCGCGCTCACACCGATCGACGCGATGCTGCAGCCCGGGCACCGGCTGCGCGTCGATGTCTTCGCCAGCAACTTCCCCCGGGGCCTGCCGCCGACGCCGGTCCTGGTCGACAGTCAGCTCGCTCCGCAGCATCTGCGCCTGGATCCGGACGCGCCCAGCTGGGTGAACATCCCACTGAGCGTTGCCATTCCGGACTAGCGCCGGTCCGGAGCAATGCGGCCGGGGATCACGGTCCGGTGCGGCGGAACTGCTCGAGCATCCGCCGCAAGACCGGAACCCGGTGCGTGCCGATCTCCGGATGCCGTTCGCGCAGGGGGCGCTGGAAGACCTCGCTGTCGAAGATGTCGGCGATCAGGAAGGTGAAGGCGACGAGGTCGTCGTCGGTGAGATCCAGTTCCCGGCCGACCACTTCGCGCGCCAGCTCGATCATGATCGGGCCGGTGTCGAGCATGGTCTGCTGCATCGCGTCGCGCAGGAACGGATCGGTGCGCGCGGCCATGGTGAGTTCCAGGATGGCGTTGTGCGCCGGGGTCCCGGCCGCCTCGCGCAGCGCCCGCAGACCGCGATCCAGATCGGTGCTCCCGGCCTCGCCCGCCACTCCGCGGAACCGCTCGGCGACGGTCTCGGTCTGCCGGCGCACGGCCTCGCGCGCGGTGGCGGCCATGAAATCGCTCATGGTAGGGAAGTGCCGGAACAGCGCGCCGTAGGACAGTCCGGCGCGCGCCGAGATGATCTTCACCGAGGCGCGTGCATACCCGATTTCGTCGATGGTCGCGATGCTCGCGTCGAGCAGTTTGGCAATGGTCGCCTCACGTCGTTCCCGCTGGGTCGGCACACCGGAACTGTACTGACTGGACAGCCGCCCAAGGTGTCGCGGCGAGTCCGCTTGTCCGGTCCGGACAGCGATCCGGTACCGGCGTGACCGGACCGGAAAACCGGCAAAACCCCTCCCCATCAGCGGATTCACCACGCTCCGTCCGCTTGCGCACTCGGCCGGACCCTGGCGCCGTCCCTACCTTTCTCATCGAGGCCGGCGCGCCTCACCCGGAGGACTCGGTCCGAAGGGGGGATCGAGTCCACCGGGGCAACAGCCCAACCGCGGCCGCTACCGCAGCGGCCCGCACCCAGGTTCGGGGAGGAACCAAGCCATGATCATCAAGACCGCTTTCGCCGCCGCCGTCACCGCGGCGGGTCTCATTGCCGGGGCGCCGTTGGCGGGGACCGCCAATGCCTGGGCGCTGGCACCGCACGAGAAGACGCTCGACGCGCCCAACGGCATGGTCGTCACCGTCGGCCACACCGCCAATGCGGCCCGCCCGGTCGCACCGCTCAACGGGATGCCCACCAGCCGGGAGGTGTACCTGGACAACACGTCCTACGGCGCCGTCACCGGCGGCACCGGGAAGATCCGCACCGGCTACTTCGTGGCCTGCGCCGTCGACCTGGACGTCACCTTCAGCATCGACGCCGATATCGGCATCGACGCCGGCGTGAATGTCGGTGTCGGCGTGGACATGACCGGCGTGACCCCGCTGGCCGGCGCCGACATCAGCCCCAGTTTCGGCGCGGGCATCGGCTTCGACCTGTCCATCGCCCCCGGCAAGATCACCGACATCAAGCTGTCGGAGAAGGAACTGCCTCCGGGCGGCACCGGCTACATCGTCGGCCGCGACTACCGACTCACCGTCGAGGGCTGCGGCGGCCCGCTGACGGTGCAGGCGTACACGATCATCGAGGCCACTTCCCCCGAGGCGGACGCGGCCGACTGGGTCATCGGCGACCCGATCGTCCTGTGATCGGCTCTCGCAGAGGACGTCTCGATGCCCAGCGGCGGCTGAGGTCGATCCTCAGCCGCCGCTTCGGCAATCCACAGGGGCGGCCGATAAGTTGTCCCCATGCCGGAGGGGATCGATCGCATACGGGGCAGAGCGTGACGGGGGACCTGACCACGGGGGAGCAAACCCGTTCACCGCGCGCGCTTTTCACCAATCGCTTCACCGAACTCTATGAAGCAGCGGGCAACCCGACCCTGCGCCGGGTCGCCGCGGCCGCCGAAACGCGCATGCGCGCCGCCCAGGGCACCCGCCCGGGCGGCGCGTCCGCCCAGCGCATCAGCGACTGGAAGGCGGGCCGAAATGTCCCGGCCCGCTTCGAATCCCTGCTCCCCGTCGTCCTCACCCTGGTGGACCTGGCCCGCAAATCCGGCCACCCGCTCACCCGCGAACTCGCCGAACCCAGGGAATGGCAACGCCTCTGGCATGCGGCCACCACCTGGACCCCGGAAGACGATGACGAAGCGGCCTGCCCCTACCTCGGCCTCAACTCCTACCGCCGGGAAAACCGCGACCTGTTCTTCGGCCGCACCCGCCCCACCGCCGAACTCACCGCCCTGGTCCGCGAAGCCACCGGCGTGCTCGTCGTGGTCGGAGCTTCAGGAGCCGGCAAGTCCTCGCTGCTGGCCGCGGGCCTCGCCCCCGCCTTCGCCGAGTGGGAGGTGATCGCCTTCACCCCGGGCAAGCACCCGCTGCAAGCTCTACGCGACGCGAGCGCGTCCACATCGGACCCGTTCACCCCGCAACTCGACACGACCACAAAACAACTGGCGCATCCCGCGCCGACCTCCACATCGCAACCGGCCGACCGACCGCAGCGGCCCACAATCAACCCCGAGCCGGATTCGAAGAACTCCGGCCCGCCGACACAGCGGGACGGGGCTGTGCCGGAGCGGGCGGTCGCAGCGCCCCCAACGCCTACAGACACGGCACTGGCCGCTCTGTCCCCACGTCCCGATCGCCCGCGCCGGCTCCTGATCATCGACCAGTTCGAAGAACTCTTCACCACCTGCGACAGCGAACGCGACCGCGAGGACTTCCTCACCGTCCTGGACCGCTGCGCCACCCGCACCGACGACCCGATCGCCGTGGTCATCGCCTTGCGCGCCGACTTCTACGCCCACTGCCTCAACTACCTGATCCTTCAAGACGCCCTCGAACACCGCAGCTACCTGCTCGGCCCGATGCGCATGGACGAACTGGCACAAGCGATCTCCGGCCCCGCCCGCGCCGTCGGCCTGGAGCTGGAGCCCGGCCTGGAGGAACTGGTGATCACCGAATTGTGCGGCGCCGGCGACCATCACGGCCGCCGCACCTACGACCCGGGCGCCCTCCCCCTGCTCTCCCACGTCATGGCCGCCACCTGGCAACACCGAGAAGGCCGCCGCCTCACCACCTCCGGCTACCGCAAGGCGGGCGGCGTCGTCGGCTCGGTCGCCGAAACCGCCGAATACGCCTGGAACGAACTGTCTCCCACCCAGCAGACCGCCGCCAAAGAGATCCTGCTCGGACTCGTCACGGCCGGTCAGGATTCCAAGGACACCCGCCGGACAGCCCAGCGCCCAGAGCTGCTGCGCCGCGCCGCCGATCCGGAAGACGCCACCGCCGCACTGGAATTGCTCGCCCGCACCCGGCTGGTCACCCTCGACGCCGACGCGGTAACCCTCACCCACGAAATCGTCCTCACCGCCTGGCCCCGCCTGCGCACCTGGATCGACGAGGACCGCGTCGGCTACCTGGTCCGCCAGCGCCTGGAAACCGACGCCGCAGAATGGGCTGCCCAGGACCGTGATTCCTCCCTCCTCTACCGCGGCACCCGCCTGCAGAACGCCCTCGAAAACGCCGAACCGCCACCGGTCGGCGACCTGGCCCGCGACTTCCTCGCCGCCTCGAAAACTGCCCGCGACCGCACTCGCCGCCGCTCCTCCCGTACCAAACTGATACTGGCACTGCTGGCTGTTGTCGTCGTCTCTCTCGGCTTCGCCGCCTACACCCAGACGCGGCTGGCCCAGCAGCAACGCGAGGACAAGAATTTCGCCGCCGTCCTCGCCGCCGCCGACCGGCTGCGGCACACGGATCCATCGCTGGCGGCCCAGTTGTATCTCGTCGCCCAGCGGCTTCGCCCCCACGACGAGGAGGTGGGCACTCGGCTGTTGCGAACGCAGGACATGCCGTTGATGCGTGCCAATCCTGGTCATGCGGCTGAAATCTCGCACCTGGCGTACCGGGCCGACGGCGTACTCGCATCGATCGACAGTGCCAACGAGCTTCGCCTGTGGAATGTCACCGACCCATACCGTCCGCAACAACTGGGCGTGCCGATCAGCGGAGTGAAGTATGTCGCGCTCAGCCCCGACGGCAGTTTGATGGCCACCGGGGCGTACAAGACGGACACCCGGATCTGGGATGTACGGGATCCGGCCGCTCCGCGCGAACTGGGAGTCCTGGCGGCACAGGACTCTTGGGGCCTGGTACAGGTGGCGTTCGTCGGCGACGGCCGCACGCTCGCCACGATGACCCCGACCCGCCTGACGCTGTGGAACCTGAGCAATCCCGGGCAACCGGTACCGGGCCCGCCGCACCAGTTCCACTGGGCAGAAACAACATCGGCACTCTCTCCGCGCTTCGCGGCCAGCCCTGATGGACGCCTCCTGGCCGCCGTTCACGCCGACAACGCCGGCGGGAACCTGTCGAATCACCGGGTGGAGCTCTTCGAAATCGGGGAGAACACCTCACCCAAGGCCATATCGCGTCTCGTCGGCAACGGGGCTTCGATCAGCACCCTGATGTTCAGCCCCGACAGCAAGACATTGGCTGTCGGCATCACAGGCGATATGCAGAGGTTCAACACCGGCAAGGGACTCGTCGAGCTCTGGGATATCGCCACACCCGTACGCCCGCGGAAGCTGGGAACACCACTCGACACCGGCTTTCCTTATACGAATTCGCTGGCATTCGATCCGAGCGGACGAGTGCTGGCCGTGGCCGGCAGCGAGGGAGTCTCCCTGTGGAGCGTCGTGGAACCCGAATCCCCAACCCTCATGACGAACGAATTGTCGGTCAGCACGTCGGCGTGCGGGGACGGTGAGACTGCCTATCCCTGCGCGGCTTTTTCCACCGCCGCGGTTTTCACCTCGGACGGCCGGACGCTGTTGGCCGGCGGTGGTGGTGGCGAGATTCGATCATGGTCGCTGGCGCCATCGACACTCACCGGGCACGCCGGGTCCATGGCCGTACCGGTCTTCGACGCCTCCGGCGATCGAATGGCGACGCAATCGGCGGATGGCCGGATCACGGTGTGGGACACCCGTAACCTGCAAACCCCCGATCGAATCGGCGAGTACCGGCTGCCGCCGGGCAGCTACCGGACGACGCTCTCTCCGGATGGACGCGCACTGCTGGTGATAACAGCGAATCGAACCGGCCTCGCCCTGATACTGAACCTGTCCGATCCAGCGCACATCCGCCCGCTGGCCGAGTGGTCCCTACCCCGCGACAGGTGGGGGGAAGCACAGATCAGCCCGGACTGGCAGCTGCTTGCCGCCATCGCGGAGGACGACACGCTGCTGCTGTGGGACATCTCGGACCGAACCCGCCCGGCGCCGATCGAAACCGGGCTGAAATTCTCCTCGCCCACCAGTCCCGACACCGATCTGAGTTTCGGCTCTGATAGCCGGACGCTGTTCGCACAGCAATGGGACTGGGCCTCCGGAACCGAGTGCACGCTCGTGGTCAGTCAGTGGGACCTCACCAACCCCGCCAGCCCGCGTAAACAGGGCGAGCTGCTGCGCCTATCCGGTTTCGAGCGGCCCGGACGGGTGGTGTTCTCCCCCGACCAGCGCACCATGCTGCTCATCAACCACGAGACCGTGCAGAGCTGGGACATCAGCGATCCGACGCGAGCGATCGCCCTCGGTGATCCGATCTCGCTCCACGCGCGGGGAGTGCTGTCGCTGGCCTTCACTCCCGACGCCCGGACACTGATGACATCGGACCTGGGCGGCACGGTACAGCTCTGGGACTTCTCGGACCGGGCGGCGCCGGAACGAATCGGCGCTCCGTTGCTCGAACCCGAGAACAGCTGGACCGTGACCTTCCACCCCAGCGGCCGCTCGGCCGCCGGCAGCAGTAGCTCGGCAGGTGCAATTCGCCTGTGGGACTTGGATGAACAGCATGCCGTCGACCGCATCTGCGCGATCACCGGCACTATGTGGACCGAGGAACGGTGGCGGCGCTACCTCCCGCAGCTCCCCTTCGATCCGCCCTGCAACTGATCCCTCACCCCCAACTTCAGGTGCCGATTCAGGGTGATCCCCGATGCGGTCGGGGAGCGCCCGCGGCCACGATGGAATCCATGACGAGAACGAGCGACGGGTCCACGGGCACCGGGCGTGCCAAGTTCGCGGATCAGGTGCATGACATGTGGCGGACGCGGCCGGTGAGGTTGCCGCAGCAGGGGCCGATCGCGGGTGTGGCCGCCGGGTTCGGGCGGCGGTACAACGTGGATCCGGTGCTGGTGCGGGTGGCGTTCGTGGTGTCGGCGCTGTTCGGCGGGGCCGGGATCGTGCTCTATCTGCTGGCGTGGCTGCTGTTGAGTCAGGAGGGGGATCAGACGTCGGCGGCGGAGTCCCTGTTCGGCAAGGGGCAGAGTTCGCAGCACTCGTCGAAGACCATCGTGCTCATGGTGGCGTTGGGGATCGCCGTGAGCACGATGGGACCGGTCGGGGTGGGGCTCGGCGGGTCGGGGGCGATCAGCATGGTGCTCATGCTGGCCGGGTGGTGGCTGCTGCACCAGCGGCAGCCGCAGCCGCCCGCCGGATATCTGGAGTACGCGGGTGACCCGATCGTCACGGGCTACCCGATCGCCAATTCGCCGTACTGGACCGGATATCCGGGCACCACCGCGCCGTTCGAGACCTACGGGCCCTACACCAAGCTGCCGGATCACTATGAGCCGGAACCGGACCCGCGGCACAACGCCGAGGCTCCGACGGAAGTGCTCGCGAAGCAGAGCGTCGCGCCTGCCGCCGAGCGGTCGACCGACGAGGCCACCAACGCCGGCGCTGCGGCGGGGTGGCAGGACACCGCGGTGTTGCGGGCCGAACCGCCTACCTTGCAGGATGTTCCGCCGGCGCACACCGACCCTGACACCCAGGAGACAGTCGTGCTGCACCAACCCGATGCAGCGGTGGACGACGCGGAACCCGTTGCGAGCGGCGATACCTCGCCCAGCTCGGCGGAACAGTCGAAGTCCACTCCGTCCTCGCTCGTCAAGAGCGAATCGACCCCTACGACCTCGCTTGTCAAGAGCGCGACCACCGCGGCCGCGCCGTCCACCGGCGCATCGTCACCGGATGCCGAGTCGCGTGCTACCGAAGCCGAGGACCTGGCCGAGCCCCGCGATCTCACCCCGCTGGCCGAGGAACCCCCTGCCCTGCATCGCATCCCGCCCACCGGCGAACGCCCGTACGCCGCCTACGGCCCGGCTCCGATCTCCCCGGAGTTCGGTCCCACCCCGCCCGGCTGGGATCCGCTGGGCGTGGCCCCGATGGCCTGGGATCTGCCCGAACCCGCCCCGGCCGCACCGCATCCGGTGCAGGCGCCCCCGCGCCGCCCGCGCTCGCGCTTCACCCCGGTGATCATCGGCTTCTCCCTGCTGGCCGCCGCGGCGGCCGGTGCGGTGGCGGCCTCGGGCGCGGAGTGGATGACCCCGGGCCGGATCGGCGCCGCCGCCCTGGCGGTGATCGGCCTCGGCCTGATCATCGGCGCCTTCCTGCGCCGCGGCTACGGGCTCATGGTGGTGCTGGCCCCGCTGGCCGGTTTCGTGATCCTGTCCTCGCTCATCGGTCCGATCGAATTCGATCGCGGCTCCATGGGTGACCGGGCCTGGGTAGCGAGTACCGCGAGCGAACTACAGCCCGCGTATCACGTGTCCATGGGCACCGGCACCCTCGATCTGAGCAACCTGAAACTGGACGCGGATCGCTCGGTCGAGCTCTCGGTGCGCATGGGCGATGCCCGCGTGCTGCTGCCGGCGGATCTGCGGGTGAACACCATCTGCAATGTGGGCATGGGTGATTCGAACTGCGTGAACGGCATGTCCGGTCCCGCCACCGGCCCCGTGCTGAACCTGACCGTGGACGTCCAGATGGGAACCGCCGAGGTGAACCGTGGCTGACAAGAAGACTCGCCGACCGTCCTTCTCCCTGCTCCTGGCCGGCCTGCTGGGCCTGGGTGTGAGCGTCTGGGCCTTCATCGGACCGTCCTGGCCGGTGTCGAGTGGACTGTCGCTCGGCTGGATCGTGGTGATCGCCGCCATCGTGGTCGGCATCGTCCTGGTCCTCTCCCCGCGCAAGCACAAGGAATAGCAACAGTCCGGGCATTTCACATGTGAGAGTCCGTGACCAATACGGGTAGAGGACGAGCCGGCATGCCGGCAGACCACCGGGAATGGTCGTCCGGCACAACGAGCGGGGCCGCGATCCGATACGGATCGCGGCCCCGCTTTCGTGAAGTGACAACTGATTTCGTCCGGTCCGGGTAACTCCGGGGGTACCCCAGAGTCGGTTCGGCACCCGACCGCTGGCACGGGTGCACGACGGACAACGGCACCCGGCCGCCCGCTAAAGTCGCGGGGAGGCGGAACAGCTCACTCCCATTCGATGGTCCCCGGCGGCTTGCTCGTCACGTCGAGCACCACGCGGTTGACCTCAGCCACCTCATTGGTGATGCGGGTGGAAATGCGCTCGAGCACCTCGTAGGGCAGGCGGGTCCAGTCGGCGGTCATGGCGTCCTCGGAGGACACCGGGCGCAGCACGATCGGATGCCCGTAGGTGCGGCCGTCGCCCTGCACGCCGACGCTGCGGACATCGGCCAGCAGCACCACCGGGCACTGCCAGATCTGCTTGTCGAGCCCGGCCGCGGTGAGCTCCTCACGCGCGATGGCATCGGCCTGGCGCAGCGTGGCCAGCCGGTCGGCGGTCACCTCGCCGACAATGCGAATGGCCAGGCCCGGGCCCGGGAACGGCTGGCGCGCAACGATTTCCTCGGGCAGCCCGAGCTCGCGGCCGACGGCGCGCACCTCGTCCTTGAACAGCAGGCGCAGCGGCTCGACGAGGGAGAACTCCAGATCGTCGGGCAGGCCGCCGACATTGTGGTGGCTCTTGATGTTCGCGGTGCCGGTGCCGCCGCCGGACTCGACCACATCGGGGTAGAGGGTGCCCTGCACCAGGTACTCGACCTTCGGCGCGGAGCCCGCGGAGCGCCCATCGGACGCCGCCTCGCCTTCCGCCTTCACGACCTCGGAGACCGCGTCCTCGAACGACCGGATGAACTCGCGGCCGATGATCTTGCGCTTCTCCTCCGGGTCGGTGACGCCCTTCAGCTCGCCGAGGAACTTGTCCACCGCGTCGACGGTCACCAGCTTGGCGCCGGTCGCGGCCACGAAATCGCGCTGCACCTGTTCGCGCTCACCCGCGCGCAGCAGCCCGTGGTCGACGAACACACAGGTCAGCCGATCGCCGATGGCGCGCTGCACCAGTGCCGCCGCCACCGCGGAGTCCACGCCGCCGGACAGGCCACAGATGGCGTGCCCGTCGCCGACCTGCTCGCGCACCTGCGCGATGAGCGCCTCGGCGATATTCGACGCCGTCCACGCGCCGGGAATGCCGGCGATCTCGTGCAGGAAGCGGCTCAGCACCTGCTGGCCGTGCGGCGAATGCAGCACCTCGGGGTGGTACTGCACACCCGCGAGCCGCCGCGCCCGATCCTCGAAGGCCGCGACGGGCGCGCCGGCGGAGGTCGCGGTGACCTCGAAGCCGGCGGGCGCGTCGGTGACGGCGTCGCCGTGGCTCATCCACACCGGCTGCCGGGTGGGCAGGCCGCCGTGCAGGATGCCGCCGTCCACGCTGAGTTCGGTGCGGCCGTATTCGCGGGTCCCGGTGTGCGCGACGGTGCCGCCGAGCGCCTGGGCCATGGCCTGGAAGCCGTAGCAGATACCGAAGACCGGCACCTCGAGATCGAACAGCCGCGGATCCAGCTGGGGCGCGCCCTCGGCGTACACGCTGGACGGTCCACCCGACAGAATCACCGCCTGCGGCTTCTTCTCGGCGATCTCCTCGACGGTGATCGTGTGCGGAACCACCTCGGAGTAGACGCTGGCCTCGCGCACCCGGCGCGCGATCAGCTGCGCGTATTGCGCACCGAAGTCGACAACAAGGACTGGTCGCTGGGTTTCTGCCACGCGCACAGTCTAGTGAGCGACCTGGAACACAACGGAGGTGGGACAAGCCTCGTAGGGCCCGGGTCGGCGGGTCGACTGACACACTCTGTGTGGTGGGTGGCAAAGCAGCTCGGTTTGTCACCCCGGCTGGCTATCCTCTATTTCGTGCCATTCGCCCACGCGATCGATGCCGAAGTCCACTACGAGGACTCTGGAGGCAACGGTCCGGTGGTCTTGCTGGGGCACGAATTCCTCATGGACCGAACAATGTTCGCATCGCAGCTGGCTTCGCTGACCCCGGAGTTCCGGCTGGTGCCCTGGGATGCGCGCGGGCACGGCAAGACTCGGGACAAGGGTCTGCCCTTCACCTTCTGGACCTGCGCGCGCGACGCGCTGGCCGTGCTGGATCAGCTCGGTGTGGAACGTGCCGTGGCGGGCGGGATTTCGCAGGGCGGATATATCGCGCTGCGCACCGCGCTGCTGGCCCCGGAACGCATTGCGGCACTGGTGCTCATCAGCACCGAGGCGCGGGAGCCGACGCCGGGGGAACTCGGCAATGCGCGCCGCTTCCTGGACAAGTGGTACGAGAACGCGCAGCGCGGGCCCCTGGCCGAACATCTGGCGCACTGGCTGATCGGCGCGGACGACTGGTACCGCAGCGTCTGGGTGAAGCGCTGGCTGGCCCGCGATCCCAGTACCACCGAGGTGGCGGCGGGCGCCCTGCTGGGCCGCGATTCGCTGCTCGACCGACTACCCGAAATCACTTGCCCCGCACTGGTCATCCACCCGACCCACAGCACGGTCCCGCGCGCCCTGGCCCGTGAACTCGCCGACCGCCTCCCCGACTCCCGCTACCTGGAAATCGAGGGCGCCCGCCAGACCGCCAATATGACCCACCCGGTCGCCGTGAACGCCGCCATCCGCGAATTCCTGCGCGAGCCAGCCGTTTCCCGCGCCCTGGGAGGCTCCTCCGCCTCGCTCCCCCGCCTCGCTCCCCCGCCTCCCCGGACATTCAGCGCCCGGCTGGAGAGTCGTTGACCGGTGGGCACGCGTGCCGGCGGTCGGGTGCCACACCGACTTTGGGGGTACCTCAGGAGTCACCCGGACCGTACGAAATCAGTTGTCGCCTTTGCATAAGCAACGGGTCCGGCACCCCCAGGTGGAGCACCGGACCCGTCTGAGGGCGGCTCAGGCGCGGATGTTGAGTCCGACCTTCTGGAATTCCTTCAGGTCGCAGTAGCCGGTCTTGGCCATCGAGCGGCGCAGGCCGCCAACCAGGTTCAGCGAGCCGAACGGGTCGTTGGACGGGCCGTTGAGGACCTGCTCCAGCGGCACGCGCTCCTCGTCGATGCCGTAGGGCAGCACCGCGCCGCGCGGCACCGACGGGTGCGCGGCGGCCGACGGCCAGTACCAGCCCTGACCCGGCGCCTCGGCGGCGAGGGTGAGCGGCACGCCCAGCATGACCGCGTCCGCACCGCAGGCGATGGCCTTGGCGATGTGGCCCGAGGTCAGGATGTCGCCGTCGGCGATGACGTGCACGTAGCGGCCGCCGGTCTCGTCCAGGTAGTCCCGGCGCGCGGCCGCGGCGTCGGCGATGGCGGTGGCCATGGGCACGCCGATGCCGAGCACCTCACCGGTGGTGGTAGCGCCCTGCAGCGAGCCGTAGCCGACGATGACGCCGGCCGCGCCGGTGCGCATCAGGTGCAGCGCGGTGCGGTGGTCGGACACGCCGCCCGCCACCACCGGCACATCCAGTTCGGCGATGAAGGTCTTGAGGTTCAACGGCTCCCCGTCGCCCACGTGCTCGGCGGAGATGATGGTGCCGTGGATGACCAGCAGGTCGATCCCGGCCTGCACCAGGCTCGGGGTGAGCGCGCGGGCGTTCTGCGGGCTGACCCGCACCGCGGTGGTGACACCGGCGGCCCGCACCTCGGCGACCGCGGCGGCGAGCAGGTCGGCCTTCATGGGCGCGGCGTGCAGCTCCTGCAGCAGCGCGACGGCGGCCTCGGTGCCCTCCTTCTCCGCGACCTCGGTCAGCTGCTGGATCTTGGACTCGACATCGGCGTGCCGCGCCCACAGCCCCTCACCATTGATGACGCCGAGCCCGCCGGCCTTGCCCAGTTCGATGGCGAACTTCGGCGATACCAGCGCGTCGGTGGGGTGAGCCAGGAACGGAATCTCGAAACGGTAGGCGTCCAGCTGCCATCCGAGCGACACCTGCTTGGACGAACGAGTCCGCCGCGACGGGACGATATCGATATCGTCCAATTCGTAAGTGCGCCGGGCGGTCCGGCCCATGCCGATCTCGACCATGTCCCGCATTGGTTGTCCGTTCCTTTCTGGGTTCGATTGCCGCGCAGGCCGGATCGCGCCCACGGGCGGCGATCCGGCGGCAGGCGACTACGAACGGGTGGTGTAGTTGGGAGCCTCGACGGTCATGGTGATGTCGTGCGGGTGCGACTCCTTGAGACCCGCCGCCGTGATCTGCACGAACTGCGCCGCCTGCAGATGCGGAATGTTCTGCGACCCGGTGTAACCCATGGCCGCGCGCAGACCGCCCACCAGCTGGTGGATCACCTGATCCAGCGGACCGCGGAACGGCACCCGGCCTTCGATGCCCTCGGGCACCAGCTTCTTCTCCGAGAGCACGTCGTCCTGGAAGTAGCGATCCTTGGAGTAGGACTTGGCCTCGCCGCGACCCTGCATGGCGCCCAGCGAGCCCATACCGCGGTAGGACTTGAACTGCTTGCCGCCCACCAGGATCAGCTCGCCCGGGGATTCGGCGGTGCCCGCCAGCAGCGAGCCGAGCATGACGGTGGAGGCGCCGGCCGCGATGGCCTTGGCGATATCGCCGGAGTACTGCACGCCGCCGTCGGCGATGACCGGCACGCCGTGCGGGGCGCAGGCGGCATTGGCCTCGAGAATGGCGGTGATCTGCGGCGCGCCGACACCGGCCACCACGCGGGTGGTACAGATGGAGCCGGGGCCCACGCCCACCTTCACCGCGTCCACGCCGGCCTCGACCAGCGCGGCCGCGCCGGCGCGGGTGGCGACATTGCCGCCGATGATCTGCACCCGGTCGCCGACCTCGGCCTTGACCTTGGACACCATCTGCAGCACGCCGGCCTGATGCCCGTGCGCGGTGTCCACGACCAGCACGTCGACGCCCACGTCCGCGAGGGTCATGGCGCGCACCCACGCGTCCTCGCCGACACCGACGGCCGCGCCCACGAGCAGTCGCCCGTCGCGGTCCTTGGTGGCGTTCGGGTACTGCTCGGTCTTGACGAAGTCCTTGACCGTGATCAGCCCGCGCAGCTTGCCGTTGCCGTCCACGATGGGCAGCTTCTCCACCTTGTGGCGGCGCAGCAGACCCAGCGCGGCCTCGGCGGTGACGCCCTCCTGGGCGGTGATCAGCGGCGCCTTGGTCATGACCTCGGCGACCTTGCGGTTCTGATCCACCTCGAAGCGCATATCGCGGTTGGTGATGATGCCCACCAACGTGCCGGTCTCGTCGACCACCGGCAGACCGGAGATGCGGTAGCGCGCGCACATGGCGTCGACCTCGGCGAGGGTGGCCGAGGGCAGACAGGTCACCGGATCGGTCACCATGCCCGCCTCGGAACGCTTGACGGTCTCGGCCTGCGCGGCCTGATCGGCGACCGACAGATTGCGGTGCAGCACACCCATACCGCCCGCGCGCGCCATGGCGATGGCCATGCGCGCCTCGGTGACGGTATCCATGGCGGAGCTCACCAGCGGCGTGCGCAGCGAGATCTCGCGAGTCAGACGGCTGGAGGTGTCGACCGAACTCGGGATCAGATCCGAGGCGGCGGGCAACAGCAGCACATCGTCGAAGGTGAGGCCGAGCATGGCGATCTTGTTCGGATCGTCTCCACCCGTATGGGGGCGGCCCGGGTTTCGTTCGCCCGTCACGGGACTGCTCATCGGATCGACCCCTCCTGGAGCTAGGCAGCGTCCCCCGGACCTGCACCGGCGGACGCGTGGATGAAATGGCAATGCCGGCGATTACTACCCGGCCTTTGGTCAACCATGGTATCGGTCCCCCAATTCCGGATGGCACCCGCGCCCGGGGACCCCCGACGGCCGAGAACAGTTACTGTGCGCGCCATCACGAGTGGTACGCGACACGGCTTCCGTGACACGAGTGTCCCCGGTCACCGGCCGGACCGCCCCGAACTCGAAATCGACACAGCGAAGTAGGGGCAAATACCTATCAGCGCTGGCGCAGAACCCCTCTTTCTGCGTACCGTGGGACTGTGCGTGACCATCTACCACCTGGCTTGCCGCCGGATCCATTCGCCGGAGACCCCTCCGACCCGTCGGCCGCGCTCGATGCCATCGAGCCGGGGGAACCGCTGGATCCTCATGAGCGCCTAGCGGTCGAGGAGGATCTCGCCGACCTCGCGGTGTACGAGGCACTGCTGGCCCACCGCGGTATCCGCGGTCTCGTGGTCAGCTGCGAGGACTGCCGGCAGGATCACTACCACGATTGGGATATGTTGCGCGCCAACCTCCTCCAGCTATTGGTGGACGGCACGGTGCGCCCGCACGAACCCGCCTACGATCCGACCCCCGAGGCGTACGTCACTTGGGACTACTGCCGCGGCTACGCCGACGCGTCGATGAACGAGGCGCTGCACGGCGACGGATTCGACGGATTCGACGTCTGATTCGCAGCGGTACCCGAAGCCGGCCCGCGGGTTCGCGGCCGCGCGCCGTCCGGCACAGACGGCGCTCATACGAACAGGGCCTGCGTCCCTGAGGAACGCAGGCCCTTTGTCCGCTCAGAAGCCGACAGCCCATCCAGGAAACCGGCAGCCCATCGAAAAAGCCGACCAGGGGCCGGCTATCGATTCACGCGTGTAGCTGCTCGCTCACCACCGGGTGTGCGCTCACCGCGTACCTCCGGGGATCGGCAGGGTCGGCACCACCGCGCCGCCAGTGGGCACCGTGTTCTGCGTCGGCACCACCGGCGCCGTCGGATCGAAGGTGGGCTCGGTGATCTGACCGCCACCCGGGGGCACTGTGCCGCCGGGGTTGCCCGGCTGCGGCAGTGCCGCCGTGGTGGTCGTGACCCCACCGCCATTGGTCGGCGCCGTGGACGGCTCCACACCCGGTTCGGTCGTCGGCTGCGTCGGAACGCTCGGCCCCGTCGTCGGACCGGTGGCCGGATCCTCGGTCGGCTCCTGCGACTGCAGGATCCGCGGATCGACCGTGGTCGTGTCGCCGCTGCCGCCGCCGGTGTTCGGATCCGTCGTCGGGCCGGTGGTGACATCCGGCTTGGTGGTCACCTGCGGCTGCGTCGTCACCGGCTTGTCCGTGGTGCTCGGCACCAGCGTGGCGGCCACCTCCGGCGCGACCTGCTGCAGCTGCGTCACCAGTTGCTGCCAGCGCTCCAGCAGATCGTCCTTCTTACCGGCGTCATTGACCTGGCTGGCATTCGCCGAGGCG
Source organism: Nocardia sp. IFM 10818 (assembly GCF_054655275.1). Taxonomy (NCBI): domain Bacteria; kingdom Bacillati; phylum Actinomycetota; class Actinomycetes; order Mycobacteriales; family Nocardiaceae; genus Nocardia; species Nocardia sp. IFM 10818. The sequence goes on along the minus strand of NZ_BAAHJH010000001.1, from coordinate 1,309,485 downwards.
TTTTCCAGCACCTGCGCGGCCTGTTCCGGCTTGCCCTGCTGGATGAGCTGCTGCGCCTGCGCCATATCGGCGTCGGCCCGCTGCACCACCGTGGCCTGGGCCTGCTCGCTGAACACGACCTCCTTGAGGTTCCACAGCGCGTCACCGGGTTCGGCGCCGTAGGAGAAGGCGGTCAAGCCACCTATGGCGAGAGCCAGCGTCGCCGCCGCGCCGAGCAGAGGGCGCACCAGCCGTAGTCGCCCGCTGCTCCGGGCGCTGATCCGCGCCTGCCGCATTCCTACTTCTTGATTGACCGCTGCGACGATGGTGTCCAGGTCCGGGCCGGCCGGCATCGGCTCGGCCAAGATCTCCGCACGCCAGTCCGCGAGCAGAGCCGCGAGCTGGTATTCCTCGGCGGTCCCCGTCTGCACGGGGCCGTCGCCGGCTATGGCATCGATCAGCGCGTCATCACGACGCACCGCCGCAATGTCCACCGGCCCGGTGTCACCGGACGCCTCGGCGTAGGGACCGCTGTTCTGCGATCCAAGCCGCTTCCAGTCGCCCCGACCGCGCTCGCCATCCCTAGCCATACATTTCACCTGCCCTCGCCACTTGAGACTTGAGTTTCGCGAGTGCCCGGTGCTGGGCGACTCGTATAGCACCCGCCGTACTGCCCACGGCGACTGCGGTTTCTTCGGCTGACAAACCCATGACCAAGCGCAGGATGAGGATCTCTCGATGCTTCTCCGGCAAGGTCGCCAGCAGACTGTTCATCTGGCGACTGGTTTCGCTTTCGAGAGCCCGCTGTTCCGGCCCCTGGTCGGTGGATATGACGTCCGGTACTTCGGCCATCGCATCCGCTTTGTTACGGGCGGCGTTGCGATGAGCGTCGGCGACTTTGTGGGAAGCGATGCCGTACACGAACGCCATGAACGGTCGGCCCTGGTCCTGGTATCGGGGGAGGGCTGTCATGACGGCCAGACATACCTCCTGCGCGACGTCGTCCGCGGAGAGCTGACCCCGCTCGGCCGATCCGATGCGCGCACGGCAATACCGCACCACAAGGGGGCGGATGCTCTCCAGTACCTGGGAGAGAGCAGACCGGTCGCCCTGCGCTGCGGCAGCGACGACGGCTGGGTCCAACTCCTCACCCGTGTTGTTCATCGTCAGAGCTGTTCCTGGCGTTACGAGTGGCACGGCGGCGAGAGGGCGCGTGCTTCCGCGGAGGGGCGGAACGGTCCCAACAATAGCGGCTGTCGCATCCACGCCAGCTGTTACGGGGGGACTCAGAGAGGACGCGAGAAGCTAGGCCGCCGAACGGAATCGCCCGCCCCGGGCCGCCAGCAAATCCGCGCACGCGGCGGCCTCGGCGGCGTGTCCCCCGGCCGGGTCCACGCCGGAACGCAACATCGCACACGCCCAGCGCAGGGGAAGCAGCTCGAAATCCCGGCATTCCGTGGCGGTTTTTCCGGCCAGGGCGCGGGAGCGATCGAGGTCTCCGGCGGCCGCGCAGGCGGCGGCGACCAGTAGCTGAGATTTAACTCGATGGCGGATCGAAGGCCCCGCCTCGGCCAGCGCCAGCGCCGCCTCGGCATGCGCGAGCGCGGGATCGCCGGGAGTGTGCGCGGCCGCGGAGCGCCCCGGAATCGAGCCGTCCGGTCCGGGCGGGGAGATCAAACCGGCGCCCGGGGCCGCCAGCGCCGTCTCGGCAGCCACCCAGTGCAGCCGGATGCGCTGCCGCCAAGCGCCCTCGACACCGATTGCCGAGGAATCCAGGAGGGCGCCGCAACGGCCGAGCAGCCGGGCGGCAAGTTCCGGGCGCTCGGTGCCGAGCGCATCGGCGGCGAGGCCGGTCAACGCATCGCAAATCGCTTCGACGCGCGCGGCCTCGGCGACGGGATCGGTCAACGGGCGGGAGGCGGTCGCGGCGGCGGGCACCACGAGGGCGGCGGCGCGGCCGTCCGCGACGGCGGCGCGGGCGTGCCAGCCCAGCTGCCGCAGCAGCGATCCGGCGGTGCTGTGCGCGAGCGAGCGCAGGATCGGATCGGTGGTGCGGCGCTGGGTGCGGGTGAGCTCGGCCCGCGCGGCGGCATAGTGCCCGACTCCGCCGAGGGCGACGGCCCGCAGCCAGGATTCGGTGGCGCCGGCGGCGCTCGGCAACCCGATGGCAGCGCGGCCCGGGGTGGGGCCGAAGGCGGTATCGGCGAGCACGGAGTTCACTTCGAGCACAGGCACCGCCGCACTGTAACCAGCCCGGCGCGGGCCGGCGGCATCCGCCATAGCACAGAAGTACAGCTACCTTTCAGCATTCACGGTCTTATTTGTGTTTCCACTCCGTAAATCTGTCCTCGCTACCCCTTAGCACGTGCGTTAGGAATTCGTATGGCGTTTCGCGCTATTAACCTGAGCGCCTCGAGTAGGCCATCTCGACCGTGGCCACCGACCCTACCGCATTGCTCGAGATCACTCGTATCGCTACTCGTGCATAGCTTGGATTGCTCGCATTCGCGACTGAAAAGCGGCGACTACCAGCCGTTTTGACAAGTCGGATGGGCTATCAGAGCCTCCTCCGTCGACTGGGCAACCGATCAGTATCCCCAGACGCGGGCCATCTTGTAAATAGAGAGGATGTAAATTCTCAAATGCGCTGGAATTTGAATCCGTACGAACGAAGCTATTGACTCGATTTCGTTGTCCGACCTAACGTACGACATCGCCGTCATCGGCGCCGCTCGAAATTGCGGAGCCGGCGAAGTGCGATCGCCACGCACCGGCGATGCGGCCCACTGTTTGCCACCAGCACCGCTCGACAATGCCGACGAGCTCGCACCATGAGGAGTTCACCATGCCCATGCCGACCCACCTCCCTGGTCCGAACGCCGATGTCTGGGATTGGCAGATGCGCGGGTCCTGCCGCGGTCAGGACTCGTCGGTCTTCTTCCACCCGGACGGCGAGCGCGGCCGCGCCCGCTCCCAGCGCGAGATGCGCGCCAAGGAGATCTGCCGGCAGTGCCCGGTACTGCTGCAGTGCCGTTCGCACGCCCTGAAGGTGAGTGAGCCCTACGGAATTTGGGGCGGTATGTCGGAGACCGAGCGCGAGATGCACGCCCGCCGCAATCGCCGCCGCGTGGTCGCCTGATCCGGAGCGCCTGTGACGGGTGCGCACCAACGGTGCGGACGAGGCGCACGAGGACCATCAGCGCAGACCACAGCGGTGCGAGCGCAAGATTTTTCCCATCCGCGCGGCGCGGCGCGCCGAATGCCTAGCAAACAACCGGCCACTGCTCCGGCGGGGGTCGATTGCGGCACTCTCACGGTTGCGGAGTGCGGCACAGCAACGCTCGCAAGACCCGGCGTGTCTCGGCGTGTCCCCAAAAGGGCGCAAAACTCCGAGTCCGTACAAATCGGAAATCCACTGCGCGACAATCGCTTTGCCGATACCCCCACCCGAAAGGAGGTAATAGCGGCAGGCTACCCTCGTGGCCGATGACACAGAACGGAGCGTTGTGACAACGCGGCCGCCGGCCGCAGAGGGCGACTCGTTCCAGAGTTCGAGGGACGGGCAGGTGGGTTCACCTGACTCTGCGGTGACGGCTCGCGCAGCCGAAAGTCTCGAACTCGCCGCACTTCTCGAACGCTGCGGGCAGTCGGATCAGCAGGCCTTCGCCGAGCTGTACGACCGCACCAGCGCGCGGGTCTTCGGCTTGGTCCTACGCGTGCTACACGATCCCGGCTACGCGGAGGAGACCACACAGGAGGTCTACCTCCAGATCTGGCGCACCGCCGCCAATTTCGATCCCGCCAAGGGATCGGCGGTGACCTGGTTGATGACGCTTGCCCATAGACGTGCGGTCGACCGCGTGCGAGCCGAGCAGGCGCACGCCCTGCGCGAAGTCGCCTACGGAACCAGCACCCTCGGTAACGAATTCGATGAGGTCACCGAAGAAGTCGGACGGCGGCTGGAACAGCAGGCGGTGCTGGCGGGCCTGGCGACACTCACGGAGACGCAGCGGGAGGCCATCTCCCTCGCCTATTTCGGCGGACGGACATATGCCGAGGTAGCGGCATATCTGGGCGTAGGGTTACCTACCGTTAAGTCCCGTATACGGGATGGACTGACACGACTCAAGAAAAGTTTGGGAGTGACGTGAGATGAACGAAAGCCAGATCGATCTCGCGCACACTGTCGCGCTCGGATCGATCGGCGACGAGGATCAGCGCGCAGTGCGGGAACTACTGGATACCGACGATCCGGTACTGCGCGCGGACTTCACCCAGGAAGTGCAGCAAACCCGAGAAGCCCTCGCGGCGGCGGCGAGCGTGGTGGCCACCGAGCCACCGCCCGCCTTACGCGAGCGCCTTCTCGCCGCCATTGCCACCGACTCGGCGCCGGCAACCCCGATCCACCGTCCCGCCCTGCATCCCGGAAACGGCCGCACCAGCCACCCGGTCCGCCACGACTGAGGGGCCTTTTCGCAGCTCCACGATTCCGGGCGCCCGCCCAGTTGGTTTCGCGCCAATTGCGGCAATCGTCCGAGTACCCAACGACTTTCACTACGGCGGCTGACGACACGCCGCAACACTCCCGACAACGGCAAGGCCCCCGGACACCAAATGTGTCCGGGGGCCTTGTCATTCGCTCAGCGCATCAACGCCATTGGCGTGAACGCGTCAGTGCGTGAGACCGCAATGCGTCAGTGCGCGAGACCCGCAATGCGTCAGTGCGCGTGCCCGTGATGCCCCGCGGCCTCCGGCTCCTCGGCCGGCTTGTCCACGATGGCGCTCTCGGTGGTGAGCACCATGCGGGCCACGGAGATGGCGTTCTCGACCGCGCTGCGGGTCACCTTGACCGGGTCGATGACACCCTCGGTGACGAGGTCGCCGTAGGTCAGGGTGGCGGCATTGAAGCCCTCCTTGCCCTCGGTGACCTTGGCGACCACCACGGCGCCGTCGTGACCGGCATTGGTGGCGATCCAGTACAGCGGGGCCAGCAGGGCCTGGCGCACGACCTCCACGCCGACCGCCTCGTCGCCGGAGAGCGACTCGCGCAGCTCGACCAGCTTGGCGGCGGCCTGCACCAGGGCGGTGCCGCCGCCGGGGACGATGCCCTCGGCGACCGCGGCCTTGGCGGAGCTCACCGCGTCCTCGACGCGGTACTTGCGCTCCTTGAGCTCGGTCTCGGTGGCCGCGCCGACCTTGATGACGGCGACGCCGCCGGCCAGCTTGGCCAGTCGCTCCTCCAGCTTCTCGCGGTCCCAGTCGGAGTCGGTGTTCTCGATCTCCTTGCGCAGCTGGGCGACCCGCGCGTCCACGGCGTCCTGGGTGCCGGCGCCCTCGACGATGGTGGTCTCGTCCTTGGTGACCACCACGCGGCGGGCCTTGCCCAGCACCTCGACGCCGGCCTCGCGCAGGGTGATGCCCAGATCCGGGTTCACCACGGTGCCGCCGGTGACGATGGCCAGATCGTCCAGGAACGCCTTGCGGCGGTCACCGAAGAACGGCGCCTTCACGGCGACGGCCTTGAGGGTCTTGCGAATCGCGTTGACCACCAGGGTGGACAGCGCCTCGCCCTCGATGTCCTCGGCGATGATCAGGACCGGCTTGCCGGACTCGGCGATCTTCTCCAGCAGCGGCAGCAGATCCGGCAGCGAGCTGATCTTCTCGCGGTTCAGCAGGATCCAGGCGTCCTCCAGCACGGCCTGCTGGGTCTCCGGATCGGTGACGAAGTACGGCGACAGGTAGCCCTTGTCGAACTGCACGCCCTCGGTGATGGCCAGCTCGGTCTGCAGCGAGGAGGACTCCTCGATGGTGACCACGCCGTCCTTGCCGACGGTGGTGAGCGCCTTGCCGACCAGATCGCCGATCTCCTCGTCGCGCGAGGACACGGTGGCGACCTGCGCGATGGCCTTCTCGCCGTTGACCGGGGTGGCGGCGGCGAGCAGCGCGTCGGTGACGGCCTTGGCGGCGGCGTCCATGCCCTTGCCCAGGGTCATCGGGTTCGCGCCCGCGGCGATGTTCTTCAGGCCGCCCTTGATGAGCGCCTGCGCCAGCACGGTGGCGGTGGTGGTGCCGTCGCCCGCGACGTCGTTGGTCTTGGTGGCGACGCTCTTGACGAGCTGTGCGCCCAGGTTCTCGAACGGGTCCTCGAGATCGATATCGCGGGCGATGGTCACGCCGTCGTTGGTGACGGTCGGGCCGCCGAAGGCCTTGGCCAGCACCACGTGCCGGCCGCGCGGGCCCAGGGTGACCTTCACGGCGTCGGCCAGCTTGTCGACGCCGCGTTCCATAGCCCGGCGAGCCTTCTCGTCGAACTCGATCTGCTTTGCCATTGGTTGCCTACTCCTGTGGGTGGGAAGTGATTCGGGGGTTTCACCCCCGAACCCCCGAATGAGTTGGAAGAGAACGCAGTCCGCCCCGGGTCACCAGTAGCGACGCCGGGGCGGAAAGCATCCGGGGTTCATCACGCCGGGCCCCGCAGGGCCACGCTCCCAACGCCCCGGTAATCGGGGGTTCGGGGGGCGAAGCCCCCTGAGAGGCCCCGGAGAGTTGAGATTTCCCTTACTTGGTGACGACGGCCAGCAGGTCGCGAGCCGACAGGATCAGGTACTCCTCGCCGTTGTACTTGATCTCGGTGCCGCCGTACTTGCTGTAGATGACGACGTCGCCTTCCTTGACGTCCAGCGGAATCCGCTTCTCGCCCTCATCGTCCCAGCGGCCGGGGCCGACGGCGATGACGGTGCCCTCCTGGGGCTTCTCCTTCGCCGTGTCGGGGATGACCAGGCCGGAGGCGGTCGTCGTCTCGGCCTCGTTGGCCTGGACGAGGATCTTGTCCTCGAGCGGCTTGATGTTCACGCTCGCCACGTTGAGCCCTCCACTTTCAGGGGATCTTCGCGCCCGGGGCTGTTCCCCGGGCTCACGGTTTCGGTCATGTTGCTGACCCTGCGCATAGCCCCGTCGTCGCGGGTGCCGGGACCCCTGCTCAGTAGTCATAGCTGGCACCTGAGCACAACAATCAGTGCCAACTAGCACTCTATACAGGGGAGTGCCAGCGCTCAAGGGGAGGGTCTGCTACGCCGACCCCGGTTTTCGGGCATACGTCCAGGCAGCGCGACTCGCCGAGGGAACGGCCGGGGAATCTGAGGGCTTCCAAAGAAAAAAGAAAATCTGTAACGTTCGGATAACGGATTGTGACACCATTGACGACGGCCGCATGGCAGGACGACATCAAGCCGGTCACGCGAGCCGCCGAAAGTTACAGAGTGCTTCACCCCACTGCGCGGCTTGCCGCACAGCGCTGAGACGAGAGCAATACCGCAAGTGATCGTTGGCTGGTCCCGACGCCCCATCGGACGAGGGCCCGGCCGGATCCGTAGCTCGGGACCGTTCGTCCACCACACGGCGATCCCGCAGTCCGTTCGAGATGGTCGGTTACAGCAGGGCCATCCGCTCGAAGGGAGGTGAACATGCGAACATCCCTCGGCATCTCCGCCGGGAGCGAGGTGGTGTGCTCGGCGACGGTCGCCACCGCGCCCAATGGCGCCCAGAACTTCGACTACCGCGTCGTCACCGCGGATACGGCCCACTCCGACCTCGGCGATCTCGTGGCGTCCTCCATCGAGTTGATGACCACCCAGATCCCCCGCGACATCGTGCACCCCGTCGGGGCCCACCCGGCCGTCTCGGCGAACGGCAACGGCGATTCCGACCCCGCCCCGCCCGGCGATATCGCGGTCGCCTACCGCGACCGTGAGCAGGCGCAGATCATCCGCTCCGCCATCGGCCGGCAGCGCCGCGATGTGCGGCTCATTCCGGAAGCCACGGCGGCCCTGGCCTTCCTGCGCGACACCGGCCTGCTGGACCGCTACCAGACGGTCGCCATCATCGACCTGGGCGCCACCGGCACCACCGTCACGGTGGCCGACCACGCCGACGACACCGTGCTCCGCTCCGAGCGCACCACGGCCATCAGCGGCAATGCCGTCGACGAGCTCATCCTGCAGCACCTGCTGGACTGCCACCTGGCCCGGCGCGGCACCCGCCCCAATCGCGGCATGCTGCTCAATCGCAGCCGGGCGGCCAAGGAGCATCTGTCCATCGCACCGGCGGTGACCATCGACCATGTGGCCGGGCAGCCGCTGAAGCTGACACGGGTGGATTTCGAGGAGCTGATCGCCGATCTGCTGCGCGAGCTGGCGGTGTTCGCGCGCGGCGTGTTCGCCCGGGCGCCCAAGTTCCCCGAGGCGGTCGCGGTCATCGGCGGCGGCGCCAACAGCCCGGCCGTCATCGCGAATCTGGAGCACCAGCTCGACGTGCCGGTCTTCACCGTGCCCGAACCCGAGGCCGCCATTGCGAAAGGCGCCGCCCTGGTCGCGGATTCGGCGACCTCCACGGCCGCCTTCCCGGTGATCAGCCTGGGCTCGGACGCGCCCGTCGGCACCTTCACCAAGCTGGCCGGCACCCTCGCGGGCGCGATCGTGGTGGTCGGCCTGATCGTCGGCTACGGCGTCAAGGAACTGGTGCCCGAACCGCGCGACACCAACTACTCCCCCACCACGACGGGCAATTCGCAGCCGGTCGTCCCCACCACGGTCCCGGGCACCGGGCCCACACCCGGTTCCAGCACGCCCGCCAACCAGAACGGCGGCGCCACCGCACCGGCGCCCACCACCACGGGCCAGCCCAACTCGTCCGGCGGCAGCACCCCGCCCACCACGACGGCCAATCAGCCGCCGCTGCGCCCGGATCCGGGCCTACCCCAGATCCCGTTCCCCGCGGACCTACCCAGGCTTCTCGGGCCCTTGCTCGGCACCACCCTGCCGCCGAGCACCCTCGCACCGAATGCGGATCCGGCCGACCCGGACACCAAGGCGCCGAGTTCGACCCCGAACGCCCCCACGCTGCCGCGCACGAACTCCGGCTCCTCGGGCGCCGGGCTGACGACGTTGGTCCGCCCGACCGACTGAGCGCGACGGAGAAGCCTACAAGTCGCCCCCGGCATGCTTCAGCCCGCTCCGGAATGACGAAAGCGCGGGGTCGCCTCTGCGGAGTTCGGAGCTCGCACCCACTCTCGGGAAACCAAGGCCCGCTCTTCTCGAGAGGTTCGGGGGCGAAGCCCCTGAGAGTCACGAGAGTTGTGACCCGCACCCGGATTTCGGCTCAGAGCTGGCTGGTCGAGACGGCCAGGCCCGGATCGGTGGCCACGGTGAGCTCGGAAGGCTGTGCGCCACCGGCGATCACGTGCGCGCCGAGGGTGGCGATCATGACGCCATTGTCGGTGCACAGGCGGGGCTTGGGGACGCGCAACGTCAAACCGGCCGCGGTGCAGCGCTCTTCGGCGAGCGAGCGGATGCGGGAGTTGGCGGTGGCGCCGCCGCCCAGGACCAGCGTGTCCACGCCGACGTCCTCGGCGGCGCGAATGGCCTTCATGGTGAGCACATCCGCCACGGCTTCCTGGAAGGAGGCGGCGATATCGGGGATGGGGAGTTCACGGTTGTCGCGTTGCGCCGCTTCGACATAACGCGCCACCGCGGTCTTCAGACCCGAGAAGGAGAAGTCGTAGCGCGGATCCCGGGGTCCGGTCATGCCGCGCGGGAAGGCGATGGCGTGCGGATCGCCTTCGGCGGCAATGGAATCCAGCACCGGACCGCCCGGATAGCCGAGGCCGAGCAGCCGGGCGACCTTGTCGAAGGCCTCACCCGCGGCATCGTCCACGGTGCTGCCGAGTTCGACGATGGGCCGGCCCAGATCGGTGACGTGCAGCAGATGGGTGTGGCCGCCGGAGACCAGCAGGGCCACCGCGGCCGGCATCGGACCGTGCTCGAGGGTGTCCACGGCGACATGGCCGCCGAGGTGGTTGAGCGCGTAGAAGGGGATATCCCACGCCGCGGCATAGGCTTTCGCGGCCGCGACGCCCACCAGCAGGGCTCCGGCCAGGCCCGGGCCGATGGTGACGGCCAGCGCATCGGGCTTGTCGATATCCGCCGCGGCCAGCGCGCGCCGCATGGCGGGGACGATGGCTTCCAGGTGCGCGCGCGAAGCGATCTCGGGGACCACGCCGCCGAAGCGGGCGTGCTGGTCGACGCTGGAGGCCACCTCGTCGGCGAGCAGTTCGCAGCTGCCGTCCGGGAGCAGCCGGACGATGCCGACTCCGGTTTCGTCGCAGGAGCTTTCGATACCCATGACGATCATGACAAGACCTCGTTCGCGGTTCCGGTTTCCTGCACGAACCCCGCGTCCTGCGGGAAACCGGTCAACTCGGGGCGGCGCATGGTGTACGCGTCGGCGCCGCTGGGCTGGTAGTAGTTCTTGCGCAAGCCGATGATGTGGAAGCCGTGCTTCTCGTACAGGGCGATGGCGGGCGTGTTGTCGGTGCGCACCTCGAGGAAGACCGGCCCGCCGCGGCGACCGGCCTCGGCCAGCAGCGCCTCCAGCAGCAGGGTGCCGATGCCGGCGCGATGCAGCTCCGGATCCACGCCGATGGTGTGGATTTCGGCTTCCGGATGCGCGAGGCTGCCCAGCAGCGCGATACCGGCGTAACCGACCATGCGGTCGTCGTCATCGCGGGCGGTGATGTAGCGATTGTGCGATCCGGCCAGCTCCGACAGGAACGAGACCTCGTGCCACGGATCGTCTTCCGGGAACAGCACCTGCTCCAGCTCGGCGCAACGGACGGCATCCGACGGCCGCATCGCTTCGATGCGGATGGTCATCGGCCCACCTGCGCATAGCTGCGCTCCACCGCATCCGGGCGGCGCAGATAGAGCGGAACCAGCGGCTCGGGGGTGACGCCCGCCAGCACATCGGCGGCGGCGCAACGCACCAGACCGGCCGGGGACGGGGTCTCCACCGGCAGCACCGGCAGGTCGAAGTCGTCGACATGGGAGGCCGAACCGGCGATGACGGTCGCGGCGCCCGGATCCAGATCGGCGGGCTTGCCGACCTCGGGGCCCTGCACGCGGCCCACGGCGCGAGCCTCGTGCCCGGCGAGCGCCGCATCGGATACAGCGCGGTAGCGGGCCCAGTACACCTCGCGGCGGCGGGCGTCGGTGACCACCAGCAGCTCGACCGGCTCGGTCTGATCGCGCAGGTAGCTCTCGGTATCGGCGGCAATGGCGTCGAGGCTGCACACGCCGTAAACCGGCACGCCCAGCGCATCGCCGAAGGCAGCCGCGGTGGCCATGCCGACGCGCAGACCGGTGAACGGGCCGGGCCCGACACCGGCCACGACCGCGGCGATATCGGCACGGGACCGGCCGGATTCGGCGAGGCAGGCCAGGATCTGCGGAGTCAGCACCTCGTTGTGCGCGCGGGCGTCCACGGTCACCTTCGCGGCGATCGTGGTGATTCGAGGTGCGGTTGTCTCGGCGTCCGCCGGTTCCAGTTCCACCAGTCCCGCCGTCACGGCCGGAGTCGAGGTGTCGACAGCCAGTACAAGCATGATTGCGTCAACAATACCGGGTGATAGCGGCCACTCGGTCCGTGCGTCCCACTCCCGACCTGCTAGTTGGCCGAAACCCACTCCCATTCGGCGGTGCGCACATCCGAGTCGGGTTCGCGGCGCAGCAGGACGCGCAGATGCCGGTCGGCCAGATGCTCGACGACGCCGAGGCCCCATTCGACGACCACCACGGCGTCGTCGAGATCGGTGTCCAGGTCCAGGGCGTCCAGCTCGTCGAGATCGCCGCCGAGGCGGTAGGCGTCCACGTGCACCAGGCCGATGGAACCCGGTTCGGCGCCGGCGCGATGCTGGCGGGCGATGATGAAAGTCGGTGAGCTGACCCGGCCTTGGACGCCGAGACCGGCGGCGATGCCCCGGGTGAGCGCGGTCTTGCCCGCACCCAGCGGGCCGTCGAGGATGACGAGGTCACCGGCCTGCAACTGGGCGGCCAGCTCCTGTCCGAGCCGCTCGGTGTCCTCGACGGTGGGGAGCATCCGGTGGCCGCGGCTGTCGGTGATCATGCGGCGCCGCCGATATGGGTGCGCACCGTCCGGCCGTGCGGGGAGCACACCACCTCGTAGTGAATGGTGCCGAGCAGATCCGCCCACTCCTGCGGATGCGGGTCGCCGTCATTGCCGCCGAACAGGACCGCGTGATCACCCTCACGAATGTCGTCCGCGTTCGCGCCGAGATTCACCACCAGCTGATCCATGCACACCCGGCCCACGGTCGGATACCGCTTGCCGCGCAGCGCGACATCGATGCGGCCGCCCAGCGGGCGCAGCACGCCGTCGGCGTAGCCGGCCGGAACCAGGGCGACCGTGGTGTCGCGGTCCGCGATCCATTCATGGCCGTAGGACACGCCCTCACCGGCCGCGACCCGCTTCACCAGCACGACGCGGGCCCGGAAGGTCATGGCCGGGCGCAGCCCGAAGTCGGAGATCTCCGGCACCGGAGACAGGCCGTAGACGGCGATGCCCGGACGCACCATGTCGAAGGCCAGGTCCGGGCGGGTCAGCGTGGCCGCCGAATTGGCCAGGTGCACCAGCTCCGGCTCCAGGCCGTATTCCTTCGCGGTGGCGATGTATTCGAGGAACCGGGCGCGCTGCATGTCATTGGCCGGATGCTGCGGCTCGTCGGCCAGCGCGAGATGGGAGAAGATCGCCCGGAAACGCACGGTTCCCGCCGCGACGAGCTGCTTCAGCAGTTCCAGGACCTGCGGGTATTCCGTCGGCGAGGCGCCATTGCGGTTCAGCCCGGTGTCCACCTTCAGCGTCACGATCGCGGTGCGCCCGGCCGCGCGCGCCGCGGCGGCCACGGCTTCCAGATGCGCCACCGACGACACCGCGATCTCGATATCGTTCTCGATGGCCTTCGTGTAGTCGACATCGGAAGTGTTGAGCCAGCACAGAATCGGCGCGGTGATGCCCGCTTCGCGCAAGACGACCGCCTCGGCGACCGTGGTCACCCCGATCTCGCGCGCCCCCGCCGCCAGCGCCGCCTGTGCGACCTCGACGGCCCCGTGGTTGTACCCGTCCGCCTTCACCACCACCATGACCGCGGCCTCCCCGGCATGCCGGGTCAGGATGCGGACGTTGTGGGCAATGGCGTCCAGATCGACGAGGGTCTCCACCTGCGGTTCCGGGCTGTTCACACTATCGATCCTGCCATCCGTGGCCCGGCGACCCGGATCACACCCGGTCCGGGGGCCATTACTGAGCGGCAGTGTAGGCGGCCGGGACCGGCTGTCAGCGCTGTTCGGCGTAGACGCCGTCGAGGGCGCGCAGCGCGGCCGTGACCGTGGTCTCGTGCGCGGGGAGCAGGGGCAGCCGCACATCGGCGGTGGGGATGCGACCCTGGGCGGCGAGCACTCCTTTCAGGACAGTGGGATTGGGCTCGGCGAACAAAGCCGCGGCGAGCGGGGCGAGGCGGTTGCCGATGATTCGGGCGCGGTCGAGCGGGCCGGTCCGCCAGCTGGCGACGAGTTCGGCGTAGCCGGCCGGGGCGACATTCGCGCAGGCCAGAATGGCTCCGGTGGCGCCGAGCGCGAGCAGGGGCGCGGCGTGCAGGTCGTCGCCCGCGAGGACGGCGATATCGGCGGAGACCCGGCTCAGGAAGGCGATGGTGGAATCGTCGATTCCGCCCGCGGCGTATTTGAATCCGGCGATGTTCGGCAATTCCGCCAGGCGGCACAGGGTTTCGGCGCTGAGCGGGCGGCCGGTGCGGTAGGGGACGTGATAGACCAGCAGCGGCACCGGGCTGACGGCGGCCAGGCGCCGGAAGTGTTCGACGACACCGTCTTCGGACGGGCGGTTGTAGTAGGGCACGACGGTCAGCGCGGCCGTGACGCGATCGTCGAAGGCGGCGAGCGAGCGCACCGAATCGGCGGTCACGTTCGAACCCGCGGCGACGATCAAGGGCGCCTGCCGTTCCCGGCACACCGCGCCGCAGATATCCAGGACCAGGCGGCGTTCGGCGCCGGTGAGGGTGGCCGGTTCGGCCGTGGTGCCGAGTGCGACGATGCCGCGCGCACCGGCCTCGAGCACCTCGTGGGCCAGGGTTTCCAGAGCGCCCGCGGCCACTTCACCGGTCGCGGTGAAGGGGGTGACCAGGGGGACGAACAATCCTGTGAGCGTCATGCATTCAGCGTGAATGGCGAATCGCATCAGGTCTATTTCACGTTTCTGGTTTCGAGCTTAAGCTGAACTGATGCTCGACTTGCGGCGCCTGCGCCTGCTGCGTGAACTCGCCCACCATCGGACGATCGCGGCGGTCGCCGAGGCCGTGTCCTATACGCCGTCGGCGGTGTCGCAGCAGCTCACGGCGTTGGAGCGGGAGGCCGGGGTGCCGCTGCTGGAGCGCACGGGGCGCAGCGTCACGCTGACCCCGGCCGCGCTGCGGTTGGTCGAGCATGCCGAATCGGTGCTGGCGATCATGGAGCAGGCGAATGCCGAACTCGCCACGGCTCGAACCGAACTCACCGGGGCGCTGCGGATCGGGGCGTTCACTACCGCTATTCGGACCATTCTGTCGCCTGCGCTGGTCAGATTGAGCCGGGATCATCCGCGTTTGGAATTGCTTGTCACCGAGCTCGATCCGGCGGCGGCGCCTGCGGCGTTGCGGGCCGGGACGCTGGATATCGCCTTGGTACAGGAGTACGACTACGTGCCTATCGATCCTGAGCCTGGGCTGGATACCGAACCGCTGCTGACCGAAACCGTTCATCTTGCGGCGCGGGCGACGGATTCGCTTACTGCTCACCGGGATTCGCCGTGGATTGCCGGGACGCCCGGGACGTTGTGTCACACCATGACGGTTCGGGCGTGCCTTGCGGCGGGGTTCACGCCGCGGATCCGGCACCATGCGGATGATTTCGGGACTGTGCTGGCGCTGGTTGCTGCGGGGCAGGGGGTGGCGCTGGTGCCGGAGTTGGGGGCGCAGGCGGTACCGGCGGGGGTTGCTCTTACTGCGCTGCCTACTTATCGGCGGACCCATCTCGCCTATCGGCGCGGTACTGGTGACCATCCTGTCATCGCGGCGGCGCGGGCCGCTTTGCAGGAGGCCGGGCGGGCTGAGAGCTGTTGAGGGCGGGTCTGATCAGGGACGCTCGTGGCTGTGTTTAATTGCCTCCGCTTCGCTCCGGCGGGGTTCGGGGCCTGGAGGTCTCGATTTTTCCCTCCCTCCGCGCACGCCGGAGCTCCTCCGCTTCGCTCCCCCGCTCCGACGCACGCTCCACTCAGTCCAAAATCGAGACGGCCCCGAACCCACACAGTCGATGCACCAACTGTCATCCCTGCCGTTCATTGACAGTTCGCCTGCGGCGGACCAACCCACAAGCACACGGGCTGGGGACCCGACCAGCTGGTGCCCCGGACCGGCCGACAACCGGACCGGCCGACGATCGCATCGGCCGACGATCGCACCGGCCGACGATCGCACCGGCTGGCAACCGCACCGGCTGGCAAGCGGGCCGGGCTGGTGACTCGACGGGCTCGTGACCACGCCAGTTCATGACCGCACCAGTTGGCGAGTGGACCAGCCAGCGGGCAAACACCAGCGAGCGAGCAGACCAGCCAGCGGGCGGTCAGTCAGGCGGGCAGGGTGACGCGGCCCCTCAGGAGGCCGCGACTTCGCGGAGCACCCCGATGGCCTCGCGGATGTGCGCCAGCAGAGGGGAGGCCGAAATCGGTGAACCCGCGACTGTGGTGGCGTGGGCCGCGATATTGGCGGCTAGGGCGTGTACGCGGGCGGCCGCGGACTAGGGCGGTCGCGGGCGGCGGCCAGAAGGGCGGCGGTGACGCGCTGGAGAGGACATCGCCGGAACCTGCTGTGGCGGCCCAGGAACCGGCTGCCTCATTGTGCGGGACTGGGCGGCCGGGGGTGGCGATCGCGGTGGCGCGGCCCCTCAGGAGGCCGCGACTTCGCGGAGCACCCCGATGGCCTCGCGGATGTGCGCCAGCAGCGGGGAGGCCGAAATCGGTGAACCCGCGACTGTGGTGGCGTGGGCCGCGATATTGGCGGCTAGGGCGTGTACGCGGGCGGCGGCGGCCGCGGACCAGGCCGGGTCGCGGCCCGCTGCCATCAGGGCGGCGATGATGCCGGAGAGGACGTCGCCGGAACCTGCTGTGGCGGCCCAGGAACCGGCTGCCTCGTTGACCAAGACTGGGCGGCCGGGGGCGGCGACCAGGGTGGCGCGGCCCTTCAGGAGTACCGTCACCTGCCAGGAATCGGCGAGTTTGCGGACGGCGGCTACGCGGTCGGGGCCGGGTTCGTCGCCGGTGAGACGGGTGAACTCACCGGCGTGCGGGGTGAGGACCGTGGGGGCGGTGCGGGCGGTGAGGAGGCCCGGATCGGCGGCCAGGAGGGTGAGGCCGTCGGCGTCCACGACCACGGGGAGATCGGTGGACAGAATTTCGGCCAGGCGGTCGCGGGCGGCGGCATCGGTGCCGGCGCCGGGGCCGAAGACCCAGGACTGGACACGGCCGGTGTCCGAGATGGTCGGGGCGGCAATGACTTCCGGGAAGTGGGACAGGACCTGCTCGGAGCCGGTGCCGGCGTAGCGGACCATGCCGGAGGTGGCGGCTACCGCGCCGCCGGTGCAGAGGATGGCGGCGCCGGGATAGGTGGAGCTGCCGGCGCAGACGCCGGTGACGCCCTGGGTGTACTTGTCGTCGGACGCGCCTGGGACGGGCCAGGACGCGCCGATCGAAGCGGATTCCAGGGCAGCGAGATTCGGCTCCGGTAGGTGCAATCCGATTGGCACCAGCTCGATTCGGCCGCACTGCGGGGCGGCGAGGGCGTGGACGGGCTTGTAGGCGCCGAAGGCGACGGTGACATCTGCGCGGACCGCGGGGCCGGTGACCGCGCCGGTGTCGGGGTCCACGCCGCTGGGCAAGTCTGCGGCAACGATGGGGACATCGACGGAGGCAACGAGTTCCGCCGCATGCGGGCGGAGCGGGCCGCGGCCGGAGATGCCGACGATGCCGTCGATGACCAGATCCGGGTTGCCGAGGTCGTCACGTACGCGACCGCCGGCGCGGCGCAGGGCGGCGAGTCCGGCGGTATGGGCGCGCTCGGGTGACAGTAGAACCGCCTGGACCGCGACGCCTCGTCGGCGTAGGAACGATCCCGCCCAGAGGGCGTCGCCGCCGTTGTCGCCGGAGCCGACCAACAGGGTTACCGTGCGGCCCGCTACTCCCCCGGTGCGCTCGCGCAGTTCCCGCGCCACCACATCGGCAAGGCCGAAAGCGGCTCGGCGCATGGGCATTCCGGCGGGAACCCGGGTGAACAGTTCGGCCTCGGCCGCGCGGACCTCGTCGGCCGTGTAGTACCCGCGTACCGCCGGTGTGATCATCGTTCGCCTCCCGCGACGAGGATTGCGCGGGGACGAGCCCCGCCTGGCTGCGACGACGCCAGCGTACGCCCCGGGGCCGACGGCGATCGGCGTCACCGCTCGAAGCAGGCGGCAACCGGCATCGCGGCACCCCGCCACAACGCGCGCAACCAACACCCCACCACAACGCGCGCAACCAACACCCCATCACGACGCGCGCAAACAACGCCCACCACAGCGCGCGAGAACAACGCCCACCACAGCGCGCGAGAACAACACTCACCACAGCGCGCGCGAACAACACTCACCACAGCGCGCGCGAACAACACTCACCACAGCGCGCGCGAGCAACACCCATCACGGCGCGTGCGAACGACACCCATCGCGATGAGCGGGAGCGGCACGCCGTTGCTGCGGCGGGAGCGACTGCCTGCGAATAGCGGGCTAATCGTGAGGGTTACGCTGGCCGCATGCCTATCCGCCACTACTCGTCCGCGCGTGCCCTGTTCCTCGTTTCCGTGGTGGCGGGGGCGCTAGCGCTCGGCGGGTGCGGGTCCGACTCGTCGCAGACCGCGGATACCTCGACCGCGGCGAGCTCGACGGCGGCCACCACTACGGGGCCGCGCACGCCCGCCGCGATGACGGTGGATGTGGCGGACATGACGTTCTCGCCCGCCGCGCTCACGGTCAAGGCCGGGGACACCGTCACCTGGAAGTTCGAGGACAGGGCGCCACATGCGGTGCAGGGGATCGGGGATGTGGCCATGGGGATCAACAGCCCGATCATTCACAAGGGCGAGTGGAGTTACACGTTCACCGTGCCGGGGACCTACCGGTATCTGTGCCCACTGCATCCGGATATGAAGGGCACCATCACGGTCGAATAGACCGGAGTCCCTCCCGATATGACAAGCCCCGCAGCGCTTCTCAGTGCTGCGGGGCCTTCCTGTTCCGTGCGGAGCCGGAAGTTATTCGACGGTCACGGATTTCGCGAGGTTGCGCGGCTTGTCGACGTCGTAGCCGCGGGCCTGCGCCACTTCGGCGGCGAAGATCTGGAGCGGGACGGTCGACAGCAGCGGCTGGTAAAGGGTTGGGGCCGCGGGGATTTCGATGAGGTGGTCGGCGAACGGGCGCACCGTGTCGTCGCCCTCCTCGGCGATGACGATGGTGCGGGCGCCGCGGGCCTGGATCTCACGGATATTGCTGAGCAGTTTGGAGTGCAGCACGGCGCGGCCTTTCGGGGAGGGCATGACCACGATGACCGGCAGGCCGTCCTCGATCAGGGCGATGGGGCCGTGCTTGAGTTCGCCGGCGGCGAAGCCCTCGGCGTGCATGTACGCCAATTCCTTGAGCTTCAGCGCGCCTTCGAGCGCCACCGGGTAGCCGACGTGGCGGCCGAGGAACAGCACGGTGGGGACGTGCGCGAGCTGCCGGGCGAGTTCGCGCACCTGCGGAGCCGACTCCAGCACGCGGGCCACGAGCTTGGGCATGGCCTCCAGCTCGGCGAATTCGCGGGCGACCTCATCGGGGTATTTGGTGCCGCGGGCCTGCGCGAGGGCCAGGCCGACCAGGTAGTTGGCGGTGATCTGCGCCAGGAACGCCTTGGTGGAGGCGACGCCGATCTCCGGGCCGGTGCGGGTGTAGACGACGGCGTCGGATTCGCGGGGGATCTGCGCGCCATTGGTGTTGCAGATTGCCAGGACTCGCGCCTTCTGCTCCTTGGCGTGCCGGACGGCCTCGAGGGTGTCGGCGGTCTCGCCGGACTGGGAAATGGCGACGACCAGGGTGGAGCGGTCCAGAACCGGGTCACGGTAACGGAATTCGCTGGCCAGTTCGACCTCGACGGGCAGGCGGGTCCAGTGCTCGATGGCGTATTTGGCGAGCAGGCCCGCGTGATACGAGCTGCCGCAGGCGACCACGAAGACCTTGTCGAATTCGCGCAGTTCCTGATCGGCCAGGCGCTGTTCGTCGAGAATGATCTTGCCGTCGGCGAAATGGCCGATCAGGGTGTCGGCGACACCGGCCGGCTGCTCCTCGATCTCCTTGAGCATGAAGTAGTCGTGGCCGCCCTTCTCGGCGGCGGCGAGATCCCAGTCGATGGTGAACGGGCGGGTGCGGACCCCGTCGGTCGCGCCGTGGAAATCGGTGACGGTGTAGCCGTCGGCGGTAATGACGACGGCCTGGTCCTGGCCGAGTTCCACGGCCTCGCGGGTGTGTTCGATGAAGGCGGTGACATCGGAGGCGATGAACATCTCGCCCTTGCCGACGCCGACCACCAGCGGGGTGTTGCGGCGCGCGGCGATGATGGTGCCGGGGTGGTCGGCGTGCGCGAAGACCAGGGTGAACGCGCCTTCCAGGCGGCGCAGCACGGACAGGGCCGAAGCGACGAAATCACCGGCGGTGTCGCCCTTGGCGTAGGCGCGGGCGACCAGGTGCACGGCGACCTCGGTGTCGGTGTCACTGCCGAGTTCGACTCCGGCCTCTTCGAGTTCGCGGCGCAGCGGCGCGAAGTTCTCGATGATGCCGTTGTGCACCACCGCGACCCGGCCGGTGCCGTCGCGGTGCGGGTGGGCATTGCGGTCGGTGGGCGCGCCGTGGGTGGCCCAGCGGGTGTGGCCCATACCCGTCGCGCCGGCGAAACGGGTCGTGCCCGATTCGGCCAGTTCGGCTTCCAGATTCGCCAGGCGGCCCGCCTTGCGCTCGACGGCCAGCCCGCCGGCGCCGTCCAGAATGGCCACTCCGGCGGAGTCGTAACCTCGATACTCCATGCGGCGCAACGCGTCCACTACTACGCCGAGGGCATCCCGATACCCCACGTACCCCACGATTCCGCACATGGGTCACCAGCCTAACGGGGCAGGCTCGACACGCGAATCCGGATGTGACCGGGACCGGGCGAAACACCCCAAGCTCGCGCGCATCCTATAAGTTCAACGTCGTGTCGCCGTCTGTGAAAACGCTCCTGAGCACCCTGACCGCGCGTGGCCCGCACCAGGTGCTGCGCGGCAACCTCGGCATCGCCGGGCAGCCCGGCGTGGTGTACACCCCCGAGAAGGGGCTCAACCGACCCGCCGTCGCCTTCGGGCACGGCTGGCTGGCAGGTGCGGCGAACTACCGGCGACTGCTGGAGCACCTCGCCTCCTGGGGCTATGTGGCCGCCGCCCCCGATACCGAACGCGGCCCCATCCCGTCCCATTTGAACCTCGCCACCGACCTGCTCACCGCCCTGGACATCTGCACCGGTGTGCGCCTGGGCGTCGGCGACATCAGCGTCCACCCCGACAAGTTGGCCCTCGCCGGCCACGGCATGGGCGCCGGCGCGGCCGTCATCGCCGCCTCCCAGCGCGAGGTGGCCGCCGTCGCGGCCCTCTACCCCGCCCCGACCGCCCCCTCCGGCGAATCCCTCGCCCCCGCCATCGAAACCCCCGCCCTCATCCTGGCCGGCGCCACCGACCTGACCTCGGTGACCTCCAACGCCGTCCCCCTCGCCGCCGCGTGGGGCGGCGACGCCCTCCTCCGCTCGGTCGACAAAGCCACCAACAATGGCCTGGTAGAGGGCCGCCGCGCCCTGGCCGCCCTCGGCGCCGGCAAACACGAACCCAAAACCGAACGCCTCACCCGCGCCATCCTCACCGGCTACCTCAACTACACCGTCCTCGGCGACAAGAAATACAAACCCTTCGCCGACCCCGAAGCCCTCATCCCCCACACCCAGCTCGTCGACCCGAACGCGGTGGAGGAAGAGCCGGAAGAAAAACCGCAGAAACTCCCCCTCCTCCAACTGGTCCAAGCCCTCCGCAAGTAGCCGCTTCGCGCGAGACCGCTACCACCGGCTCCACCTTCTCGACGCAGAATCCGGCTCCGCCGCCGGCAGCGCAGGCTGCTCGGATATCGCCGAACCGTGCAGCTCAACCTGGGGGGGAGCACCTCGAAGTCTTCATCGAAGGCCTCTTCAGCGGCTCCGCATCGGCCTCATCCGGCAGATAGCGCTTCACCATCGCGAATTGCCGAGCCGCCACGCGGATGCCGATCTGAAACAGCATCGACCGGGAACTGGTGGCGGACTTCTTCGGCGTGTCACCGCCACCAGTTCCCGGTCGGCGATGTTTCACATGTTCGCCGCGGGGGATGGAGATGGAGCCGACGTCGCCCAGGGTCTCGACGCTCGAACCGCCGTCGCGGGTGGCATCGGATGCACTGGTGCGCCACCGGTATCAGCGGTCTCTCGCCGTATCCGCTCTGCGGGTTCGCGGGATTCGACTACGTCCTAGGGGACTTCGGCGCAAGGAGAGCGGTCTGGGCGTCGTCGGTTCGTGTGGGATTGCCCGAGAAGCACCGTCATCACTCCACGACTTCCGGGATTTCCACTCCGCCGTCCGGGATCTCGGCACTCGATTCGCCGCTGCCGAGAGGCGGTACCGGATTCACCGGCGCGCCGGGGCTATCGGCCGGCGGCGACACCGCTTCCGGCGGAAGGGTTCCTTGCCCGGGCGAGCTTGGACCAGGCTCGAGCGGCGGCAGCGGATGCACGGGTGCGCCAGGGCTATCAGCCGGTGGCGCCGTTTCATTGCCCGGTGGGTGGTCGCTGGGTGGTTGTTGCCCTTCACCTGATGACGACTGGTCGCAGCCTGGTGGGGGCGGGTCACCCTCGGACTGGTCCTCGTTGGGCGCGGCGGCGGGAACCTGGCCGGGCGGCACGGGATTTCCGGGTGGAGTGGTACCGCATTCCGGTCGGGCCGCGGCGTCATGCGACGGCGCGGCGCTGTCTCCCCGTGAGGAGGGAGGACAGGTCGTTGGCGCGGGAGCGTCTTGGTGCGGTGCGGCGTCGGCCGGGCTGCCACCCGGGCGGCAGTCCTCGGATGGCGGGGCGGGCTGGCAGCTTTCCGCCGAGGCGGGTGGCATGGGTTGGTCCGGAATGGGTGCTTCGCAGCCTTCCGGCACGCTCGGCTCGGCGGACTCCGCACCCTGGGCAGGTGGCTGACTATTGAGTCCGGACGGATCGGGCGCTTGATCGGAAGGCGGAGTGTCCGGCCCGGACCCGTTGTCGTCCGGCGGCCACGCTTCGGTGCCGGTGTCGGCGGGGAGATCAGGTTCGGCGGCCGGATCGGGCCCGGCGGCCGGATCGGGCCCGGCGGCCGGATCGGGCCCGGCGGCCGGGTCCTGGGGGTTGAGGAGGTCGGCGAGGTTCGGGAGTTTATCGAGGCCGAGGCCGGTGATCAGGGAGCGGATGAGGTCGACCAGGCCGGAGAGTCCTGCGGTCAGAGTGGTGGACAAATCCTCGATCGGTTGGGATGACTGCGTGGGGTTCGAGTCCCCAGGTGGCGATTCCGGTTCGGATTGCGGCGATTTCGAGCGCTGGGCGGACTGGGGTGATGCCACGGCGGCGGAGGGGGAGGGAACGGCAGCCGGGAAGGTCGATCCATCGGGGGTCGATACCGGAGCCGCGGCGTTCGGACCCTGTTGTGGCTGAATGCTCTGTGGCGCGGTGGGCGACGACGCCTGAGTGAGTGGCGCGAACGAGGCTGGGGCGGAGGAGGTTTCCGGTGCGGGCTGGGGCGCGGGGCCGCCGGATTGTGGTGCTTGCTGCGGCGCGGGGTCGGCGGGCGGCGGGGATATGAGGAGGTCCACCGGTTGGGGGTAGGGGACGTCGATGACCTGGTTCAGGGCGGTGATCAGTGTTTCGTAGTGGGTTTCGAAGCACTGGTTCGTAGTGGCGCAGGTGGCTGTGAAGGCGTCGAGCTTGGTTTCCACATCGGGGCGGAAGGTTTCGGTCAGCCAGGGGTCGGAGTTGTCGGCGAGGAGGGCGTCGACGTCTTCGGGGGTGCGGCCGTCGAGGGTGAGTTCGGTGGTGCCGTCCGGTGTTTGCGGGAGGAGGGCCAGAGTGCGCTCGGCTTTGGTGAAGGCGGCATTGCGGAGCGGGTCGATCATGCCGCTCATGGCGGTGAGGGCCGAGCGGGCGGCGTCCAGGTCTTCGCGGGCGCGGCGGAGTTGGGTGTCGACCATGGTGAGGGCGTCGGCGCCGGTGCCGCCGGTCCAGATGGACGGGAGCCGGTGGGCGAGGTCCAGTTGGGTGGTCCAGTGGGATTCGGCGGTGTCGAGGGCCTTTGCCAATTCCGTTCGGGTGGTTTCGAGTTCGGCCAGGCTCATGCCGCGTTGCTCGTCGTAGGCGGCTTGCAGGGCGGCAAGGGTGACGAGCTCGGGTGGGGTGAATGCCTTGGCGTACCGGGGCAGGAAGTGTTCCCAGTACTGAAGACCGGGTGCGCCGTGGTCGAGGATTTCGTCGATCGACTTGCCCGCCGGGTCGAAGGTCATGGGCGGGCTCCGGACAGAGCGGCGGCGCGGTCGCGGTCGATGCGGGTGTATTCGGCTGCGGCGCGGTCGAATACGTCGGCGGTGGCCGCGGCGGCGGTGCTCCAGTTGTGCAGGGCGGCGGCGATTCGCTCCAGGCCATCGTGGACGGCGATGCCCTGGCGCGAATAGTTGCGGCCCGCTCGGTCATGGCCGAGGCCGAAGGTGTGCTCGGCAGTGCGGCGTGATTGCTGCGCCAGCGTGCCCGCACCCGTGCGCAGGCTCGCCGCCGTCGCGCGCAGGGCGTCGATGTCGACGCCGAGCGCGTTCGATCCACCCATGTGTCCCCCTTGGTCGAATCCCCCCGGTGCGGCTATCTGCCCAGCCGTCCCGCGTCGGTGCGCACCCATTCGGTGGACCCGTCCGGGTGGTGGTGGAATTCCCAGGCCGCGTAGTCGCCGCCGCTGTCGACGACGGTCACGTGATCGGCATAGCCATCGTGGTCCAGGTCGGTCCACACCTGCATGGCGTTATCGCTGGTGGTGGTCACCGTGTCGAGGGTGCCGTCACCATCGATGTCCTGGGTGGGGTGCTGTAGCTCCACGGCGCCGAGCGCACCGAGTTCGGTGTGCGCGTCGAGGTTCGGCAGATCAAGGCCTGGCAGATCACCGGATGTGACCATGTGCGCTCCTCCGCAGTGACGTGGCTATCATCCTGTCACTCGCGCATCAGCGCCGCAGCACCTTCATACCGATTGTGGATAACTCACGTCCTGGGGATAGGTCGGGGTCTGCTTCTTCGGAATGATCAGCCACAGCACCAGGTAGATGATGAACTGCGGGCCCGGCAGCAAGCAGGACAGCACGAACAGCAGGCGAATGATATTGGCGTTCCAGCCGAAGTACTCGGCCAGCCCGCCGCACACGCCCGCGATCCACTTGTCACTGGTCGAGCGGGTGAGCTTGCGGGTGGGGGTCGGTGTCGTCATACCTCCACTCTCCGCGCCCCCGGCCGCGCCGGCATCGGTCCCATGACCCATTCGCACCCTGATCTTCGATGGGCCCGGAGTCAGGGTGCAACCCTGAACAGGGCAGAATCCCCCAGGTGAGCACCACTCTGCATGCGCGCGGACTCGCGGCCGGACACGGCGAGCGGACCCTGTTCTCCGACCTCGATCTGGTGTTGGCTCCCGGCGACGTGATCGGCCTGGTGGGCGTGAACGGCGCCGGCAAGTCGACCCTGCTGCGCATGCTGGCCGACGGCCGCGCGCCGGAGGGCGAGATCACCCTCAGCCCGCCCGATGCGACCGTCGGCTACCTGGCGCAGGAGCCGGAGCGCATTGCCGGCGAGACCGTCCTGGATTTCCTGCGCCGGCGCACCGGAGTGGCCGAGGCGCAGCGCGTCATGGATGCCGCCGCCGAACGCCTGGCCGACGGCGGCGCGGACGAGTACTCGCCCGCCCTGGAACGCTGGCTCGCCCTCGGCGGCGCTGACCTGGAGCAGCGCGCCGACGAGACCGCCGCCGAACTCGGTCTCAGCGACAGCCTGCCGCACGGCCTGGACACCCTCATGACGGTGCTCTCGGGCGGCCAGGCGGCCCGCGCCGGCCTGGCCTCGGTCCTGTTGTCCCGCTTCGACATCCTGCTGCTCGACGAGCCCACCAATGACCTGGACCTCGATGGCCTGGCGCGCCTGGAACAGTTCGTCACCGGCGTGCGCGAGCCCCTCATGGTCATCAGCCACGACCGGGAGTTCCTGGCCCGCACCGTGAATCGCATCGTCGAACTCGATCTGGCTCAGCAGCAGGTCGGCAGCTACGACGGCGGCTACGAGTCGTACCTGGAAGAGCGCGCCATCGCCCGCCGCCACGCCCGCGAGGCCTACGACGAATACGCCGACATCAAGGCCGGTCTCGAGGCCCGCGCCGTCATGCAGCGCAATTGGCTCGAGCACGGCGTCCGCAATACCCGCCGCAAGGCCAAGGGCGCCGACTCCGACAAGATGGGCCGCAAGGCGCGCGCCGAATCCACCGAGAAGCAGGCGTCGAAGATCAAGCAGACCCTCAAGCGCATCGAACGCCTGGACGCGGTCGAGGAGCCGCGCAAGGAATGGGAACTGCGCATGTCCATCGCCGCCGCACCGCGCAGCGGGACGGTGGTGGCGACGCTGTCGAATGCCACCGTGGCGCGCGGAGATTTCACCCTCGGCCCGGTCACCGTGCAGGTGGACTACGGCGACCGCATCGTGCTGACCGGAGCGAACGGCGCGGGCAAATCCACCCTGCTGTCACTCCTGCTCGGAAAGACCAAGCCGGACAGCGGATCCGCCGCCCTCGGCTCGGGCGTCGCGATCGGCGAGGTGGATCAAGCGCGCGGCCTGTTCCGCGGAACCGCTACGCTCGCCGACACTTTCAGCGCCGAAGTCCACGATTGGCCCGAGGCCGAGGTCCGCACCCTGCTCGCCAAGTTCGGCCTGCGCGGCTCACATGTGCTGCGCCCCAACGACACCCTCTCCCCCGGTGAACGCACCCGCGCCGCCCTGGCCTTGCTCCAGGCGCGCGGCGTGAACCTCCTGGTCCTCGACGAGCCCACCAACCACCTGGACCTGCCCGCCATCGAACAACTGGAACAAGCGGTCGAATCCTTCGACGGCACAGTCCTATTGGTCACCCACGACCGCCGCATGCTCGACAACGTCCGCGCCACCCGCCGCTGGAACATGGACGCCGGTCAGCTCACCGAAACCCGCTGATCCTCACCTTCGGTGAGTGGAAAAGAAGAGCGGGGGCTAAGCCCCCGGACCCCCTTAGTGGGTAGAGAAGACGGGGGCTAAGCCCCCGAGCCCCCATAGTGAGCGAAGGACCGGCGACCCAGCCCCGGAACCCTCACCAGCGCAGGAACGGCAGCCAGGCCCGGAACCCACACCGACACAAGCCCGAACCCACACCAACACAGAAACGACAGCCAAGCCCGGAACCCACACCGACACAAGCCCGAACCCACACCAACACAGAAACGACAGCCAAGCCCGGAACCCACACCGACACAAGCCCGAACCCACACCAACACAGAAACGACAGCCAAGCCCGGAACCCACACCGACACAGGAACGGCGACCGGGCCCGGAAACCTGGACAGTGAAAGAACGGCGACCAGGTGCAGGCTCTTTCGGAGGTCGGGCCTGCGGGCTTTTGGTTCAGACAGCTGCTACGAGTTTGGCGAGGTCGTCGGCGAGGCGCTGGGCGCGGTCGGGGTCGGTGGCTTCGACCATGACGCGGACGAGTTGTTCGGTTCCGCTGGGGCGCAGGAGGACCCGGCCGGTGTCGCCGAGGATGCGTTCGGCTTCGGAGACGGCTTCGAGGACTTCGGGGGCGGCGGCTACGGCGGCCTTGTCGGAGACGGGGACGTTCACCAGGACCTGGGGAACGGTTTGCACGACGGCGGCGAGTTCGGCCAGGGTGGAGCCGGTTTGGGCCATGCGGGCCATGAGGCGCAGGCCGGAGAGGATGCCGTCGCCGGTGGTGCCGAATTGCGGGAACACCACGTGGCCGGACTGTTCGCCGCCGAGGGTGAAGCCGCCGCGGCGGAGCTCCTCGAGGACGTAGCGGTCGCCGACCGCGGTGGTGCGCACCGCGATTCCGGCCGCGCGCATGGCGATGTGCAGGCCGAGATTGCTCATGACGGTGGCGACCAGGGTCTGCTGGGCCAGCTCACCGGAGTCCCGCATGGCCAGGGCGAGAACGGCCATGATGGCGTCGCCGTCCACGATCGCGCCGGTGGCGTCGACGGCCAGGCAGCGGTCGGCGTCGCCGTCGACGGCCAGGCCGAGGTCGGCGCCGTGCTCGCGCACCGCGCGCTGGATCTGGTCCAGGTGGGTGGATCCGCAGCCGTCGTTGATATTGAGGCCGTCCGGATCGGCATTGATGGCGATGACGGTGGCGCCCGCCTCGCGCAGCGCGGCCGGGCCGACTTCCGAGGCCGCGCCGTGCGCGCAGTCGAGCACCACGGTGAGACCGCTCAGGTCGCGCCCGGTGGCCTCCACCAGGTGCTCGACATAGCGTTCGTGGGTGCCTTCCAGGCTGTACCGGCTGTCGGTGTCGAACGCGTGCCCCGGTCCGCCCAGCACCCGGCCCACGCCCGCGCCGGTGGGCCGCGTGAACGCGCCCTCGGCGATCAAGGCTTCGATGCGATCCTCGAGCTCGTCGTCGAGCTTGTGCCCGCCGGCGGCGAAGATCTTGATGCCATTGTCCGGCATGGGATTGTGCGAGGCGGAGATCATCACGCCCAGGCAGGCGTCGTAGACGCCGGTCAGGTAGGCGACCGCCGGCGTGGGCAGCACGCCCACCGAAAGTACGTCCACCCCAGCGGATGTCAGGCCGGCGGTGACCGCGGCCTCCAGCATCTCGCCGCTGGCGCGCGGATCACGCCCGACGACGGCCAGCGCGCGCTTCTTCCCCCTGCTCAAAACCTGCGCCGCCGCAGCCGAAACCTGCAGTGCCAGCTCAGGACTCAGAGAGTCATTGGCGAGCCCGCGGACTCCGTCGGTGCCGAACAAACGTCCCATACCTCACCCCTGGTCGGTAGATACAGCACGAGAGCAGGCCCTGGGCCCTCTCCCCTCCTCGCGGAAGGAAAGAAGGGGCATCGGTTGCGAAAACCGTTGCCTTGAGCCTGCTCTCGTACAGGTTGCCGTGTAGACCGTACCGTGCCCGACCTCAGGAAGGACCGGGCACGGTAGAGCCGTACGGCGCAAAATCAGCGCTTCGAGTACTGAGGCGCCTTGCGGGCCTTCTTGAGGCCGTACTTCTTGCGCTCGGTGGCACGCGGGTCACGGGTCAGGAAGCCGGCGCGCTTGAGGGCGGGGCGGTCCTCCGGGGTGACCTCGATCAGCGCACGCGCGATGGCGAGACGCAGCGCGCCGGCCTGACCGGACGGGCCGCCGCCGACCAGGCGAGCGTGGATGTCGAAGGTCTCGGTGCGCTCGACGGTCACCAGCGGCGACTTGACCAGCTGCTGGTGCACCTTGTTCGGGAAGTAATCCTCGATGGTGCGGCCGTTGAGCACGAAGTTGCCGGAACCCGGCACCAGGCGCACGCGGACCACGGCCTCCTTGCGGCGGCCGACGGTCTGCACCGGGCGGTCGATGACGACCGGGGCGGCGTAGGAAGCGGTGTACTCGGCCTCGGCCTCGTAACCGTCGCCTTCCTCGACGACCTCGACGGCGGTGTCCTCGACGACGTAGTCGTCGTTGAATTCCTCAGGAGCGGTCACTGGGCCACCTGCTTGATCTCGAACGGGATGGGCTGCTGAGCGGCGTGCGGATGCGTCGGGCCCGCGTAGACCTTCAGCTTGCCGGCAATGCGGTTGCCCAGCTTGTTCTTCGGGATCATGCCCTTGACGGCACGCTCGACCAGGCGGTCGGGGCGGGTGTCCAGGATCTGGCCCACGGTACGGCCCTTCAGACCACCCGGGTGACCGGAGTGGGTGTAGAGGACCTTGTCGTCGCGCTTGTTGCCGGAGACGGCAACCTTGTCGGCGTTGATGATGATGACGAAATCGCCACCATCGACGTTCGGCGCGTAGGTCGGCTTGTTCTTGCCACGCAGGATGTTCGCAGCCTGCACGGCGAGACGGCCGAGCACTACGTCAGTGGCGTCGATGACGTACCACTTGCGGGTCACGTCACCAGCCTTGGGGCTGTACGTAGGCACAGTGCTTCCCTGTCTGTCGTATGTGATGCCAGCCAAACGTGCGATCGAGTTTGTCCCGGCGGCCGGTGGAGACCCGGGGACCCGTGGAACGCACCGGGAGACCCGGCGGTACCGCACGCCAACGAGCCACGATACCAGCGCGGACGCACCCACCCGAAATCGGGTGAGGAAGGTTCGTGGGGGCTTCGCCCCCACACCCCGAACAAAAAGAGTCGGGGGCCAAGCCCCGAACCCCCTTGGCCCGGGCTCCGGTTTTCCCGGCCTCCCAGGGCCCCGGTTCCCCCCGGCCCCCAGGGCCCCGGTTCCCCCGGCCTCCCTGGGCTGCGGTTTCCCCGGCCTCCCCGGGCTCCGGTTTTCCCGGCATCCTCCGGGGAAGGCTGCGCATATGGGACTACTCAATCGCATCTTCCGTCATCGTCCGAAGGAGCCGCCGCCGCGCGAGGGCACCGATATCGCCGATGAGCACAGCTCGACCACGCATGCGCACGACCGGTTCGGCGGAGCCGGATTCGAACCGGACGAGGCCACCCCGCAGGGCATCGGCGGGATGGACGACGACCAGCTCAGCTAGATCTGCACGGGCGGGCCCGGATCGATGCCGCGCGCCGGGCCGGGAATCGTATAGCGCAGGGTGCCGATGCCCAGGCGCAGGCACTCTGCGCCCTGTTGCTCGTCGATGGCGGAGATGCCCTGCCGCGGGATATTGGTGATGGAGGGCGCGAGGGCGCACGGTTCGGCGGTCGCACCGGCCGACGGGGCGTCGGCGGTCTGCAGGCCGATGGCGGTGAGCGCGGTGGCGCCGATGACGATGGGCGCGCCGAACTTGTCCTTCATCTTGCCCCAGAGTTTGCCCTTGCGCGGTTTGCGCTCCCCCTCGGCGCCGGACTCCGAATCCGGCTGCCCAGCGACATCTTCCGGCGATCCCGGATGCGATGGATGCGACCCACTGGACGGCATCGACCCACCGTACATGGAACCGCCCTGACCAGGAGCGTTTCCGGAAGGACCGGGATAAGTTCCGGGTGCGCCGTAACCGCCCTGGCCGTAACCGCCGGGCTGGCCGCCCTGGTAACCGGGCTGCCCCTGGCCGTAGGAACCCTGCGCGCCCGGCTGGCCGTACGCGCCGCCGGACTGCTGCGATCCCTGCTGCTCGCCCTGCTGGGACTGCGGTCCGCGGCCCATCACGGCCGTCATCTGATCGTCGGCGGGAGTGCCCGGCGGCCGGGTGAAGCGACCGCCGACTCCGGCCAGCCCGGGCGGCAATCCACCGCGGGAGGCCACGGGAGCCTGCGCGACTTCTTCCGGCGTCATCCGCCGCGTCTGCTCGACCCCGGCCGGATCGGCCGGGGGCTGGGCGACATTGCGGGGGCCTTGATCGAGCGGCCGCGCCGCTCCGCCCGCTTCCGCGCCGGACTGTCCCGGCGACTGCTGCCCGGCTTGGCCAACCGGCGGCTGTTGCCCGGTCGGGCCGATCACCGGTTGCTGCCCCGGCTGACCGACAGGCTGCTGCTGCCCGGCCTGGCCGACCGGCTGCTGCCCGGCCTGACCCATCGGCGGTGTCTGCGCGGTCTGACCCATTGGCGGTGTCGCCGCGGGTTGCCCCTGCGGGGCAGGGAGGGCGGACGCGCCCACCGGAGTGCTGTGGCTGTGGCGCGGCGGCGCGAATTCCCCCGTGGCAGGCTGCGCGGGCCGGGCCGGGCCGTGTTCGGCATGGCGGGGACCGCTTGGCGCGGGTTGCCCGGCCGGGCCCTGCTCGGCAGCGCGCGCCGCCTGCTGCCCACCGGTACCGGGTGAATCCGGTTGGCGGGCAGCGGGTTCCGCGAACCCCTCGGCTTCGCTGTCGGCGACCAGCAGATGGGTCGCCCCCAGCACGAGCGCATGCATGGGATGGTCGGCCACCTGGAAGCGATGGCCGAGATGGTTCTGGAAGGCCAGGCGCAGTGCGTCGTTGAAGCACACATTGCCCGACAACAAGATGGTGGAGGTGTCGGCGTCGATGGCGCGGGCGGCGGCCATCACCTCGATGACCACATTGTCGGCGGCGCGGGCCTCGTGCAGCGCGGCCTCGGTAATGGGCACGCTCACCGATTCGGTGGGCTGCTCGTCATCGCCGTGCACGGCCACCACGAGGCATTCGCGGCCATCGGAGTAGACGCCGGTGGCGCCGACGGCGGGCCCGCGCCCGGGTCCCCGGACCAGGCCGAGGGCGCGGATGTACCCGGACAGCGCCACGGATTCCGGTAGCGGCTCGGCGACCACGCCGAGCTGCTCGACCAGGCGCACGTATTCGTCGACCTGGGGGTCGGGCCATTCGTCCGGGAACGGCAGCGCGAGCACATCCGGATGCCCGCCCAGGTGCTTGGCGACCGCGGCGAGCGGATTGTGCAGCCGCGCCCGGAACACCAGATCGGCCGGCCAGGTCGCCCCGGCCACCACGATCTGCGGGTGCCCGAGGATGTCGCGCACATCGGAGATGGCGATGCCCACATCGGGTCGCCGATCCACGCCGGCGGTGTGCAACCGGCCGGACGAATCCGCCAGCAGGTACGCGGGCGGTGTGTAGGTGCCTTCGACCTGAACCGGGCGTATGGGCGCGCCGCCGCCACCGGCGGCCACCGACACCACGTCCCAGCCGAGATGCACGGCTCCAACTCGAGCTGTCACAGCCACCAGTCTGCCCGTTCGACGAAATCCGCGCGCGGCACCCTGCTACTCATGCGGTGGACTTCTTCTTCAAGCGCAATCGGGACCAGGTGAGCAGGATCAGCACGAGCGCGATCCCGGCGAGCACGCCGATATCCAGGTACCAGATCGACGCCTGGTGCTTCCACAGTGCGTCGGGCTGGGCGGCGGGGAAGATCTCGCGGATATTGATGGTGGCAGCCCCCGAGGCATAACCCCAGCGCGACGGGAAGATCCACGAAATCTGTTCCAGCACAGGCCGACCGGTCACCTGGATCATGCCGCCCGCCATCACCAGCTGCGCCATGATGGCGACCACCAGCAGCGGCATCACCTGCTCATTGGACCTGGCGATGCTCGACAGCAGCAGACCCAGCACCACACAGGTCACCGCGGTCATGGCGACGTCGATATAGAGCTCCGCGCTGCCCGCGGAGATGACCGCGCCCGGTCCGGGCCCGTTCTTGACCGCCAGCACGATGCCCAGCATGACCGCGGCCTGCAGCAGCGCCGCAATGCTGAAGACCACGACCTTCGACATCAGGTAAGCGCCGGAACGCAATCCGACCGCGCGCTCGCGGAAGTAGATGGGGCGCTCGCCCACCAGGTCGCGCACGCTCAGCGTGGAACCCATGAAGCAGGCGCCCAGCACCAGCACCACCAGCAGCTGTTGCGCCTCGCTGCCGCCATTGAGCACGAAGCTGCCGTCGGGCGCTTGGACCAGCGCACCCTTCTGGAAACCATTGCTGCCGGGCACCACTAGTGACAGGCCGCCCAGTACGAATGGCAGCACCAGCAGGAACGCGAGATAGCCGCGATCCGCCAGAATCAGCCGCACCTGCCGCCGCGACAGGGTCGAGAACTGTTTGAGGGCACTGGATTTCGGCGGCTGCGCCTTGGCCGCCGGTTTGGCCGCGGGCGGCGGCGGCGCGGAGGCCTGGCGGGAGCGGTAATTCGCGAAGGCGCCGTCCGGGTCCGCGGCCACCCGCCCGAAGATCTCGGCCCAGTCGCTCGTGCCGAGGAAATCGCGCACCGTACCGGGATGCCCGAAGAACGCGGTCTTGCCGCCGGGCGCCAGCAGCAGCACCTGATCGCACATATCGAGGCAGGCCACCGAGTGCGTGACTACGATGACGGTGCGCCCGGCGTCGGCCAGCTCGCGCAGCATGGTCATGACCTGACGGTCCAGCGCCGGGTCCAGACCCGAGGTGGGCTCGTCGAGAATCAGCAGCGACGGACCGGTCAGCAGCTCCATGGCCACCGAGGCGCGCTTGCGCTGACCGCCGGAGAGCCGGTCCACCCGGGTGTCCGCGTGCTGGGTGAGCGAAAGCTCGTCCAGCACACCGGCGATGACCTGCTGCCGATCGGCCTTGGAGGTATCGGGAGGCAGGCGCAGCTGGGCGGCGAACCCGAGCGCCTGTTGGACGGTGAGCTGCTTGTGCAGCACATCGTCCTGCGGGACCATGCCGATGCGGGAGCGCAGCGCATCGTATTCGGCGTGCAGATCGCGGCCCTCGAAGGTGACCACGCCAGCCGACGGCCGCGTGGACCCCGCGATGAGTTTGGACAGCGTCGACTTGCCCGCGCCCGAGGGCCCGATGAGCGCGGTCAGCGAGCCGCGCCCGGCCTGCATGTTCACATCGATGAGCAGCTTCTTGTTGCCCTCGACGGTGAATTCGATGCCGTGCACGTGCAGGCCCTGTTCGGCGACCGGCCGCTGCCGGTGCACCAGCGTGCCTTCCTGCACGACGAAGTCGACATTGCCGATGGTGACGATGTCGCGTTCGCGCAGCACGGTGCGCTGCTCCCGGCGGCCGTTGACGAAGGTGCCGTTGGCCGAACCCAGATCCTCGATGGTCAGGCCCTGCCGGTCGCCGATCAGGCGGGCATGCTTGCGCGAGGCCAGCGGGTCATTGACGACGATCTGATTGTCGCTGGTACGACCGATGTTCAGGCCGCCGGGCGGCAGGCGGTCGGCCTTGGCGATGGGCGCGGTGGAGGCGCGGGCCCGGACCGGCGGCGCCGCGGCGATGTTCGCCTTGGCGGTCATGTTCATGACATCCGGGGCATCGGGATGCAAGGGCATCGCGGGCTGCGCCGGGGGCTGCTGCACGGGCGGCTGCTGCGGCGGCACCTGTTGCTGCTGATACGAGTGCGCGGGCGCGGGCGGCCGCTGCTGCTGGGGCTGCGGATGCGCCGGGGTCTGCGGGCGCTGCATCGGCGGTTGTTGCGGCGCTTGCTGTCTCGGCTGCGGCGGCGCCTGGTGCCGGCCCTGCGGCGGCGCCTGATGTCTGGGCGGCTGCACCAGCGGCTGCTGGCGGGGCTGCGGTTGCGGAGGCGTGAGCGGCCGCTGCACCGGCGGCGGGGTCTGCTGGCGCGGCGGCTGCTGCGGGGGCGGCATGCGCCGTTGCTGCGGCTGCTGCGGGGGCGCCACCGGCGGGGCGGGTACCCGCGACCCCTGCGGCAGCAGGTGCAGCAGCGGCCCGCTGATGGCGTCGCCGAGCCGCACCTGGGTGGGCCGGTTGATGACGATCGGAGCGTTCAGTCGCCGAGCGTCCACGAAAACACCATTGGTGCTGCCGTTGTCGGTCAGCATCCACGACCCGGCCTCGAAGGTGAGGGTGGCGTGCACTCGCGATACGAGCGGGCTGTCCACGAACAGCGTCACTTCGGGGGCGCGCCCCATGGTGATCTGCTGACTCGCGTCGAAGACCCGCTCGTTTCCATCATGACGCACGGTGATCTGCTGCGCCCCCGGTGAAGACATGGCCGCATAATATGCGAAGGCCCGGACTACGGCCTCGTGCTTTATCGCCCGAGCGCTCGTCCGCGGGCCGGGAGTACGGTTGGCCTGGGAGGGAGTGGACGTGGCGAGACGCCAGGGGGCGACTGTTTTCCGAACGGGTGCCGTGCTCGGCATCCTGGTGCTGGTGGTCGCGCTCTTGGCCGGATGTACACGAAATGTTCACGGCCGCGCGGTTTCCATCTACGACGATCCCTTCAAGGTGGCCGGATTGCCCACCACCAGCGGTCCGAACGGGCCGCGCTCCGGGGTTCCCGACTCCACGCTGCGGGCGGAGAACACCGACGGCGGCGAGATCGACACCCTGGTCATGAATGCCATCGAGGATATCGAGACCTATTGGCAGGGTGAGTACTCCAAGGACTTCGACGGCGACTTCCTGCGCGTCACCAAATTGCTGTCCTGGAGCGCGAAGGCGCCGCGGTCGCAGGATGTGCAGTTCTGCGAGGAGAGCACCTACCGGCTCGTCAATGCCGCCTACTGCAGTCTCGACCACTCCATCGGGTGGGACCGGTCGGTTCTGCTGCCGGCGGTGCAGGAGACCTTCGGGAAGATGTCGGTGGTCATGGTGCTGGCCCATGAATACGGGCACGCCATCCAGTCCATCGCCAAGATCGTCACTCGCAAGACCCCCACCCTGGTGAAGGAACAGCAGGCCGACTGCTTCGCGGGCGCGTTCATCCGCCATGTGGCCGAAGGCAAGTCGAAGCACTTCACCATCAACACCTCCGACGGCCTGAACGAGGTGCTGGCCGCCACCGTGGCCATTCGCGACGACAATCCCGAGGACCCCGAGAGCGTGCACGGCTCGGCCTTCGAGCGGGTCACCGCCGTGCAGATCGGCTTCACCGACGGCGCCAAGGGCTGCAAGGCCATCGATATCGACGAGATCGAGGCCCGCCGCGGCAAGCTGCCGCAGAGCTTCGAGAACGATGCCACCCTCGGCGAATCCAATGTGGATCAGGACAATCTGAGCGCCATCGCCGAATCCATGGGCGAGATCATGCCCGTCGATCCGCAGCCGAAGTACGACTATTCGACGGCCATGCTGGACTGCCGCAATGCGAAGGACACGGTGCCGGTGACCTACTGTCCGGCCACCAACACCATCGGCACCGATCTGGCGGCACTGCAGGATCGCGGCGTGGCCAATACCGATGAGCAGGACGGGCTGCCGGTCAAGGTGACCGGTGACTTCACCGCGTATGTGGTCTTCATCTCCCGGTACGCGCTGGCGGTGCAGCACGATGCGGGGCAGACGCTCAAGGGCGCCAAGACCGGATTGCGCGCGGCCTGCCTGTCCGGGGTGATCACCGGAAAATTGGCCGACCCCAATCGATCCGAGAGCCAGGTGCGGCTCTCGCCGGGCGATCTGGACGAGGCCGTCTCGGGCCTGCTGACCGACGGGCTGGCGGCCAGCGACACCGACGGCAATACGGTGCCCAGTGGTTTCGCCCGCGTGGATGCCTTCCGCGCCGGCGTACTGGGTGATCAGAAGACCTGCGAATCGCGCTATTCGTAAGCCGTTCCGAGGAACTAGCCGAACGGCGGCGGCGCGACCGGTTCCAGTCGCAGCACCCGATTGCCGAGCATGACCTCCGCGCCCGGGATCAGCACCATCGGCTGATTCGGTTGCAGCCGAACCCAATCCCGGTAACCGGGCATCCGCACCCGGGTGCCGTTGGTGGATCCCCGATCCACCACGGTCACATCCCAATTCACCAGGCGGATCTCGGCGTGCGCGCGGGACATGCCGCCGGAGTTGTCGTCGATCTTCAAGGGCACCAGGCCGGATTGCGCGGCCGCCGACTGCTCCGGATCGCGGCCGACCACGGCATCGGCGGCCACCACGTAGGTCATGCCGTCGTCGAGCACCAGCATGCCCAGCGGCGGCCGGATCACCTCGGCGACGTGCTGGGTCTGGTCCACCGGCATACCGCACACGGTGCAGAACGCCGCCCGCGGATCACTGGGATGCGCACGCGCGCATTTGAATCCGAGCACCTTCACGGTGAGCGCCGTGGCCTTGGCGGTGGCCTCCATGCGGCGCTGCAGGTCCGGATCGGGCTTGGGCGCGGGATTGGTGCCGATGGCCGGGTTGGTGCCGCCCTGCTCGGTGGGCGCGTGATGCGGGTCGAAGCTCGGCGCGCCGCCCTGGTCGTAACCCGCGGTGGCGGCCGGGGATTCGGGTTCGAGGTCCAGCCCGGCGGGCAGGCTGGTGGAGGTGCGGGTGGGAACCAGATTGGGGTCCAGCGGAATCGGCTCGGGTTCCGGATCGTAGGCCGCGGTCGGCGCGGGCGGTTCCCGGCGCACCCGCTGCTCGCCCGGTTCGCTCACCGCGCCGGATCGCACCGGGCGGCGCGCCGGCAGCGGATCGCCCTCGAACCACACCACCGCACCGGCGGCCAGTGCGACGCCCTCGACCAGTGCGCCCACGCCGCGCTCGGGCAGCTCCGGCGCGCGCCGCCGTCCCTCGTCGATGAACAGCGCCGCCGCCCGTTCCGGATGCTCGGCGACCCGGTCCACGGTGAAGGCGGCATCGCTGCCGCGGTAGTACTCGACGCTCGCCCCGGCCAGCACGGCGGTGGCCGAACCGTGCAGGAAGATGGCCATCCCGCCGGTGTCGGCGGCGGAGAGGATGCCGAATTCGATGGGCTCACCGGGCGATATGCGCTCGGCGTCCTTCATGAGCCAGCGCGTCGCCTGCCGCGCCACCAGCCGGCCGGGCCCGTCGGGTTCGTGCTCGGTGGCCTCGGCGACCAGTTCGGCCAGCGCCCGCGCGGCCACCACGGCGCGCGAGTCCTCGGCAGGTTTGCCCTTCTCCCGATGTGCGACCAGGATCACAGCCCCCGCCGTCCGGATGAGAATATGGCTGCCCGCGACAACCTCGACCTGCCGATCCATCAAAGGAACCGGCCCCCGGTGTTCGCGCGGCGCGGGACTCTCAACACAGTGACCAGGTTACGTGCCCGTCCGGCGTTGCGTCCGGGCCGCCCGCGGACGATGTGCCGGTGAGAGCGCGACGTTGTGCGACGGCCCCCGGCCGTGCGCCGGGTCCGCTACTTTGAATGCACCGTACGGGAGGAACGAGGACCTGACATGGTTCGCACAGCACGCACACCGCTCTTCGCCGCCTGCCTTTCCCTGACCGCCCTGCTACTCACCGCCTGCAGTGTCCCGGGCACGCCGACCGCCGGGGAGATCGACGTCCGCAAGCTCGAGGTCGGCACCTATCCGGTCGACAAGTTCAGCTACGGCCAGGACTCCGCGGGTAAAGGCGCACTGCTGGAAGGCTTCCGGATGGCCGATGCCGTGGTGCCCAGCTATCGCGTCGATTCCTCCCTGATGTACGGCGGCAGCGGGCGCGCCGTGGTCGATATCGAGGACGCCACCACCACCGCGCTGGCGGCGGTGTCCAAGCCGGTGCTGGAGCGCAACAATATGCTGACCGCGTTCATCGCCAGCGGCGCCGACAAGGCGGGCGGCGAGGGGGCGGGCGTCACCACCCTGACGAATATGGTCATGCGCTTCGCGGACGAGCGCACCGCCAAGACGGCCGCGCGGGAGCTGGAGGACGCCGACTTCGGGGTCGCGCCGGATGTCAACAAGAAGCTCACGCTGAGCCAGTACCCGGACGCCCTGGTGCACTGGCGGCCCGGGGTGGCGAATGTCGGAACCTTCATGGCCTACAAGGAATTCGTGATCTCGCTGTTCATCGAGCGGCCGAGCGCCGATGAGAAGGATCTGCTGGAGTGGGTGCGCAAAACGCTGGACGCGCAGGTGCCCGCGCTCGACAAGTTCTCCCCCACCCCGCAGACCAAGTTCAACAATCTGAAGGTGGATCCGGACAATCTGCTGGCTCGGACGGTGGTCGAGGAGCGGGGCAGCGGCACGCCGGATCCGCGCGTGTTCGCCGTGTACGGCGGCACCAAGATCGTTCACGATGCCAATAACCAGCGTGATGTGGCGAAGGCCGTGACCGACAGCGGTGCGGACGCCATCACCACGGTCGGCGCCGCCGCGGTGCTGCGCGCCCGCGACGAGGCCGGGGCCCAGCTGCTGCTGAACGGGCTGGTGGCCGATGAGAGCGATCACTACGACGATATCGAGGCGCCCAAGGATGTCCCCGGCGCCAAGTGCG
Organism: Nocardia sp. IFM 10818; assembly: GCF_054655275.1. Taxonomy (NCBI): domain Bacteria; kingdom Bacillati; phylum Actinomycetota; class Actinomycetes; order Mycobacteriales; family Nocardiaceae; genus Nocardia; species Nocardia sp. IFM 10818. The sequence goes on along the minus strand of NZ_BAAHJH010000001.1, from coordinate 1,270,612 downwards.
TGCAGCTGAACAGCAAGGGCGACGCCGAGTCCGAGTACAAGAACCGCTGTTATGTGGTCTACCACCGCTATGTCGGCGTGGTGAGCAGCGATGACGAACCGGATGTGCGGCAGAAGATAGCCGCCCAGTACGCGCTGCTGGCCAACAGCCTGTAGCCGATCTCGGTCGACGACGCGGGCTGCTGCCCTTCGGTAAGCTCCGACGAGCAGCAGCCCGCACCACCGAGATCCAGGAGTTCGAAGAATGGCGATGAGTCCGGGAACCATCGTCGGCGGCTACCGGATCGTCCGCGTTCTCGGCTCCGGCGGTATGGGCACCGTCTACCTCGCCAAACATCCGAGCCTGCCGCGCATGGACGCGCTCAAGGTGCTCTCCGCCGAGCTGTCCCGCGATTCCGAGTTCCGCCGCCGCTTCGAGCGCGAGGCCAATGTCGTTGCCGGACTGGATCATCCGAATATCGTCTCGGTGCACAATCGCGGTGAGGAGCACGGGCAGCTGTGGATCGCCATGCAGCTGGTGGAGGGCACCGACGCCTCCGCGGAAATGCAGCGCGATCCCGCGGCCATGACCCCGCTGCGGGCGCTGCGCATCATTACCGAGGTCGGCAAGGGCCTGGACTACGCGCACCGCAAGGGCCTGCTGCACCGGGATGTGAAACCGGCCAACTTCCTGCTCTCCAGCGCCGATGGCGAGGACGAGCGGGCGCTGCTGGCGGACTTCGGCGTGGCCAAGTCCACCGAGGACACCGTCGAGCTCACCCAGACCGGCAGCTTCGTGGCCACCATCGCCTACGCGCCGCCCGAGCAGCTGTCCGGGCAGTCGCTGGATCACCGCGCCGATCTCTACAGCCTGGCCTGCTCGTTCTACAAACTGCTGGTCGGCCAGAACCCTTATCCGGCAACGCAACCGGCGCTGGTCATGATGGGGCATCTGCACGAGCCGCCGCCGCGCGCGACGGCGATCAATCCGCATCTGCCCGAGGCCATCGACTATGTCTTCGCCCGCGCGCTGGCGAAGAATCCGGCCGAACGCTTCGGCAGCGCCCGCGAATTCACCGATGCCGCCGCGAGTGCGCTTGTGCCCGGCTACAACCCGGGCGCGACCACCACCTCCCTCACCTATCCGATTCAGGTGGCCCCGCCGGGCCTGCTCCGGCCGCCGGGTGAGAACACCGGTCACACCGGGCATTCGGTCGCCGCTCCGGTGGCCGCGCCCGCCAAGCGCCGCCGCAAGGGCTGGGTCATCGAAATCGCGGCCGCCCTCGCCGTCATCGTCGCGGTCGGCATCGGCGCCGTGGTCTTCTCCGGTGGCGACCAGGGCGGCGGCACGGCGGCGAGCGGCACCACCGCGGCCCCGACCACGACGAGCACCGCGGTGCCGACGCTGGAACAGGCGCGCGCCGACAATCCCGTCTTCCAGGGCAAGACCATCACCCTGGTCGATGTCACGCCGGGCAGCGGCATCTCGCCCGAGGTGGGCATCTACCTGTCCGGTACCGCGCAGGCCAAGTTCATGGAGGCCCTCGGCTTCGTCTACAACCTGGACTACGCGCCCAAGGGCGATGAGACCTCACCGCGGCCCGCCGAAAGCTACAGCTCGCTGAAGGTGCCGGACAACTCCTACATCATCGCCGTGCGCAGTGACGAGAAGGCCGGGAACGGGGGCCTGCTCGGCCTGCCCAGTTCGGTGACCGGCCAGCGCGCCACGGTGCTGCCGCTCGATGATGCGGCGGCGGTCGCGGCCATGCGCAACTGGTCGGCCGCCTCCGAGCAGACCCTGCTGGCCAAATTGCTGCCGGTGCTGAAGAAGGGCGTCAAGTAGGGTTCGGCTGATCGTTTTTCACTGGGGAGGGAATACATGCGGAGTTTCGGCAGGGCGGCCTTGGCCGCCGGGGTGGCGCTATCGGTCGCGGTGACCGGCGCCTGCGGATCGGACTCGGAGCCGGGCGCGCCCGCGGAGCCGGTCATCGATCTGGCCTCGCTCGATGTCGGCAATCTGCCCACGCAACCGAAGGTCTACGACAAGGCCGCCACTATCGAGCAGGCCAAGCTGGTGGAGGCCTGGCGGCTCGGGAACGCGCTGCCGCTGCCATCGGAGATCATGCCCGAGGTGAAGTACGCGCCCTCGGCCATGGGCGGTGCGATTCGGGCGTTCATCGACCTGAGCTCCTCGGTCATGAAGTCACGGGCCTCGGCCGATCCGGCGGCCATGACCGCGGCCGCACCGGGATTCGTCACCGGATTCCTCACCACGGGCCGCTCGGATCCGAAACCGAGTCTGTCCTATGAGCTCGACAATGTGGTGATGATCTTCGCCGACGAGCACTCGGCGGCCAATGCCGCGACGGCGCTCGGGCGGATGAACTTCGAGGCCGAGCCCGGCAGCGAGGAAGTGCGGCTGGCGAAGTATCCGAACGCGGTCTCCTTCGCCACCGACAATATCTCCGGGCCGGGACAGCTCCGATCCTTTTATGCCACCGGCAAATTCGTCATCTTCTCCTATGTGTACGACTCGGTCATGTCGGCGCTGAAGGAGCGCGATCCGGGCAAGTTGACCGAACGCGCCGAGCGCAGTTTCGAAACGATCTCCGCGCGGCTGGCGAATTTCCAGCCGACACCGCAGGACAAGCTGATGGATCTGGTCCCGGATCCGGACGGCATGCTGGCGCGCGCCCTGCCGACCATTGCCGATGATCAGTCTCAGCGTGGCGTGCCCGGCGTGTACGACCGCCAGGGCGGATTGCAGGTGTCGCTCGCGCCGGATATCGATACCGCGCTGTTCCAGGAGACCGGTGTGGACCGGGTGTCCTGGCGGGGGAACTTCGTCTACCGCGCCCAGGATGCGGCGGGGGCCGCCAAGATCGTCGCGGCGCACAGTGCGACCTCGCGCAAGTTCCGGCCCGCCGAATCCCCGGCGAATCTGCCGAATGCGTTGTGCCGGGAGTACTTCGGGTCCAAGTACGACATCGCCTACTACTGCTTTGTCTCGCACGGCAGGTATGCGGCGTCGGTGGCCGCGAATCAGCTGCTCGATGCGCAGCAGCGGATTTCCGCGCAGTACGCCCTGCTGGTCAATGCCGGATAGCGGAGGAGCACTGATGTTTTCCCGAGGTTCTCGTTTCGCGGCACTGGCGGTGGCCGCGCTGGTGGTGACCGGCTGCGGATCCAGCGTCAGCGGCAATTCGGCGCCGGCCGAACTCGATGTGCGCACACTCGATGTGGGCAAGTACGCCACCGATCCGCTCGAAATGCACTACACCTACAACCCGGATCTGCGGATGGGCACCAGCCTGGCCCTCATGCGCCTGGCGAATCAGGTGGTGAACGGCCCGGATATCGATCCGAATTTCAAGTACGGCACCGGTTTCGAACCGTTCGCCGATGCGGAGGGGGCGACCGCGATGCTCGCCGACGACACCGCGCCGGTGCTGGAGCGCAACAATCTGCTGTTCGGGTTGTCGGTGGGGCATGCCGAACAGCCGGTCGACAAGTCCGGGAAGGCGCCGGACGGCACGCCTTTCACGACGGTGACCGTCATGCAGTTCCCGGATGAGGCGGCCGCGAATCGCGCCGCGGCCGGGATCGAGGAGGCCGACTTCGCCTTCGCGGCCGGGGAGAACCAGAAGCTGTCGGTGCCGAAATATCCGGCCGCGCAGGCTCATTGGCGGCCGGGCGTGCCCACCATCGGATCGACCATGGCGCGTGGCAGCTATGTGATCAGCATTTTCGCCGGGGTGAAGGAGGCCGACAGCGCGCAGCTGACCGCCCTGGTGGAGAAGATCTACAATGCGCAGGCTCCGCTGCTCGACGCGCTGAAACCATTGAGCCGCGAGGACATTCTGCGGATGCCCTACGATCCCGACGGGATGCTCCGGCAGACCCTGAATGCGGACGGGATCGGCATTCCCGATTTCGAAGGCCACGCGGTCTTCGAATTGCGCGGGTTCCTGCATATGACGGGTGAGCAGGATTACTGGTCGCGGGTCATGAAAGACAGTGGTGTGGATCGGTATTCGTTCAGCAAGTCGATGGCGAACTACTCCAGGCTGTTTCGCGCGCGGGATGCCGCCGCGGCCGGAAATCTAGCTTCGGTCATTTTGGACAAATCATATCCGGGGGTGGCGGACGCTCCGGCCGGCGTGCCCGGCGCCGAATGCGGTGAGACGACCGCCAAGACCGATTATTCAACCAAACGGTTCCGTTGCGTGCTCACCTATCGCAACTACGTGGCCACCGTCGAAGGCGATCAGATCGGCGATGCGCATCAGCGCGCGGCCGCACAATACGCGCTGCTCGCCAACAGCACGTGGTGATCGCTTTTTCCGGAGATTCGCGGGCGGCCTGTGAGCTTCCTCTCGCGTGGATGACATCACCCCCGCGACGTTAGGGCTGGTCAGAGGCGCCAATCCTGCGTTAGTGTGCTGGCGAATAGCTGTACAGGGGTGGAACCGCAGGGCCGTGACCCCCGTCCAATCACTGCACAAGGGGTTGTCCGCCCGCGAATCGAAAGGAGGCACCGTGGCCGGTGCATTCGAAGCCAGTAATGAGCTCATCCAGGCCAAGGCCGCCGAGTTCAAGCAGACCCACGAGATGCTGATGGGCAAGATCCGTCAGCTCAAGATCGATGAGGACAACATCACCACCGGCTCCAATTGGAAGGGCGGCGCCGCCGACGCCTTCAACGCCTTCATGGAGCGCTACTACTTCCAGGCCGACAAACTCAACGACAAGTTGATGCAGACCGCCGAAACCCTCATCAAGGTGGGTTCGAACTACGAAGAGCACGATCAGGATTACGCCGCCCAGGTGAAGGCCCAGGTTTCCAGCCTGGATCTCCCCCCGGTCTAATCCTCCCTTTCGCTCCTTTTCGCTACCTCACCTAAGGAATTTCCCATGGCAGCATCCACCGGTGGCCAGATCATCTCGGCCCAGTTCGCCAGCGTCGCCGACAACGCGACCGCCATCATCAACCGCGCCGAACAGATCCGCAACGACCTCGAGGCCTTCCACAAGAGCGTCGAAGACTTCGTCGCCAACAACTGGAAGGGCGACGCCAACGAGGCCTTCGCCGACCTCCAGCGCACCTGGAACACCCACGTCGGCCAGCTCAACACCACCCTCGGCGGCGCCGCCACCCTCGTCCGCACCGGCAACGCCGAACTCCAGGCCAAGGACACCGCCCTCGCCGGCCTGTTCTGAACCACTTACAACCGCACACCGACAGCGCGCCCGGCATCTGTGCCGGGCGCGCTTCGTTTACACCCGGTCCTGGCAGCGATCCGAAATCTAGCAACGCTAGACAAGCCGGCATCCGAATGTTACCGTTGCTCCAGTTCCTAGCACTGCTAGATTGAAAAGGGAGCCGAAATGCTCATTCTCACCGGCCAGATCATTGCCGCCGTCGCCGTTCTCGCCAATGCCGTCATCTACGGCACCGATATCTGCGCGGCCGTGATCATGCGGTCCGTGTACCGCAAGCTCGACGACGCGACCGTGACCGCGAGCGCCGGCTGGGGCCACTACTACGGCGACAGGCGCATGCCGATTTTCGGGATGATCGGAGTGGTCAGCGCGGTGCTCACACTGCTGATCGCACTGGCGACCGGACAGATCGGCGCCGCTGTCGCCGCGGGCATCACGGTGGCGGCCCTGCTGACCTGGCTCGCCTTCTACGTCCGCATCGCCAAGCCGATCAATTCCCAGCAGACCGCCGCCGCCCAGAGCGGCATCATCCCGGCCAATGCCCGTGCACTGCAGGACAAGTGGGACAGCATCCTGAAATACCGGATCTCCCTGCAGTTCATCACCCTCGCCGGCCTGTGCGCCGCCCTGATCCTGTTCTGACATCGAATTCACAAGGAGTACAACGACATGCACTTCACCAGCAACGAACAGCGGTTCCTCGCCGAGGCCGGCATCGGCCGCCTGGCCACCGTCTCACCCGACGGCATAGTCCAGAACAACCCGACCAGCTACCGAGTGAACCCCGACGGCACGATCGACATCGGCGGCATGCGCATGCGCACCAGCCGCAAGTACCGCAATGTCGAAGCGGGCAGCCGAGTCTCATTCGTCATCGACCAACAGGTCTCCTTGGACCCCTACGTAATCCGCGGCATCGAAGTCCGCGGCACAGCCCGAACCCTCGATGACGAGGAGCCGCCGTTCCCATTCCAGGAACGCACCCTCATCCGAATCCACCCCGACCGCATCATCTCCTGGGGCATCGACGGCGACTCCTTCGACTTCACCAGCCGCAGCGCCGAGTAGTCGGGCAGCCCTCTCGAAAAGTCTGTGTTTCACAATCGTTATCCCATTTCCGGTGAACGCGGGCAACGGTGGTGCCATTGTTTAGGTGTTTTGCTGCACTTCAGAAGGTCCCGTGTTCGATCTCCTATCGAAAGGTGTGACCGAATGAGGATCCGGAAATTTGTTGCGACGTCCCTGATGACGATCGCCGCCACGGGGATCGCGGCAATTACCGTTCATGCTGAGCCTGTCGCCCAGCCTGGGTGGAGTGGAAGTGAGCATGGCATCAACTATTCGACGGTCGTGTCCGAAGATGGCAAGGCCGTCGTCACGCGTCTGGAGAATGGGCGGTTCGATCAGGAATTCGACGGGAAGGTTGTCACCGTCAGTGCGGCGGACGGCAGCCTCGTCGAGCGGTGGCCGATGGTGTACCAGGCCGGGGGGTACGCCATGCGGTTGAACTCGGAGGTCAGCCCGGATGGGAGCACCTTGACGGTGTATCCGACGGATCAGGTTCTGACCCCTGAGGGGCAGCAGTTGCAGGATGTCGGCCTGATCGGCGCTATCGCCGGTGGCATCGTGGGCATTCCGATCGGCGTGGCTCTGGGGTGCGCGGTCGGCCTGGTTTTCCTGCTGATCGGGTGTATTCCGGGCATCTTTATCGGTGGCGTGATAGGCGGTATCGTCGGCGGCGGTATCGGCTTGGTTCTCATCTGAGGTTTTCGGAAACCGAGGCAAGCCGCGACCGTGCTCACGGTCGCGGCTTGCGCGGGGAATTCTGCTCTATAGCGTTTACGCTCGCCTCGGCCCAATTCGAATGTCAGGCGGGCGGGAGCCAGCCGAGTTGAATGAGCTGGTCGCCGGAACGGGTGGCGTAGGTACCCCGCCCCGGGGGCATGAGTGCGGGTTTGGTGTTGCCGAAAAGAATGCCCTCGTCTTTGTGGCAGCTCATGATGAGGGCCGCCGAGTTGAGTTCCTTCAGGCGGTTCATGGTGGCTTCGTAGAGGGCGCGGCCGGCGCCGCCGGAGCGGCGGGCGATGATCAGGTGGAAGCCGAGGTCCCGGGCGTGGGCCAGGTGATCGACCAAGGCGTGCAACGGGTTGCCGCTGGCGGTGGCGACCAGATCGTAATCGTCGACGAGCACGTAGATTTCGGGGCCGCGCCACCAGGAACGATCGCGCAGCTGCTGGGGCGTGACATCGGGGCCGGGCATACGCTGGGTGACATAGGCCGCGAGATCGGCCATGTTCTGGGTGAATTGCGGTGCGGTGGAGCCGTAACCGGCGAGATAGCCCTGAGGGACGGCGCCCAGCAGGGTGCGGCGGTAATCGCCCATGATGATGCGGGCCTGGTCGGGGGTATTGGACTCGCAGATGGAGTCGATCAGGGAACGGAGCATCGTGGTCTTGCCGGACTCCGAATCGCCGATGACGACGAGGTGCGGGCTGGCATTGAAGTCCAGGTAGACGGGGGCCAGCTCGGCTTCGTTGATGCCGAGCGGGAAGCGCAGGACCGGCTTCGATCGGTCGATCCGGGCGGGCCAGTCGTCGGCGAGGTGCAGCAGTTCCTCGCGGGGAAGGCGTTCCGGGAGCATCCGGACGCTGGGGGCGGGCCGGCCGGGAGTGGCTTCGGCGATGGCCGAGACCGACTGTGCCACAGCCGGACCCAGGGTGGCGGGATCCGGATCGGCGTCGATGCGCGGCAGGGCCGTGAGCATGTGCAGCAGGTCGGGCGTCATACCGCGCCCGGGACGGCCCATCGGGACCAGGGCGGCGAACTTGCGGCCCAGGTCGGAGTCCATCGGATCGCCGAGGCGCAGTTCGATGCGGGTGCCGATCTGGTCCTTGAGGGCGGGCCGGGCCTCGGGCCAGCGGGCGAGGGAGATCACCACGTGCACGCCGTACGAAAGACCTTGTACGGCAAGGTTCATGACGGTCTGCTCGAGGGCCTCGAATTCCTGGCGGAAGGTGCCGTAGCCGTCGATCACCAGGAAGGCGTCGCCGAAGGGATCCCGGTGCGCGCCGGTCGCGGCCGCGCTGGCATTCGGCTCCATGGCGCGCAGCCGCCGGAACTCCGCCATGGATTCGATGCCCAGCTGCCGGAAGCGGGCCTCGCGCTGCCGCACCAGGGTGACCATCTCGGCGACCGTGCGCCGCACCCGGTCCTCGTCCATGCGACTGGCGACCGAGCCGACATGCGGCAGGCCCTCCAGCCCGAGCAGCGTGCCGCCGCCGAAGTCGAGGCAGTAGAACTGCACCTGCTCGGCGGTGTGCGTGAGCGACATGGCCATGACCAGGTCGCGCAGCGCCGTGGACTTGCCGGATTGCGGGCCGCCGACCACGGCCACATGACCGCGGGAACCGGACAGGTCCACGATCATCGGATCACGGCGCTGATCGTAGGGGCGGTCCACGATGCCGATGGGCGCGCGCAGGGTGGCCACCGGATTCCATTCGCCGGTGAGGATCGACCGCGGAATGAGCTGATCGAGGGTGGCCGGTTCATCCAGCGGCGGCAGCCAGATCTCGTGCGCGGGCCGCCCGTGCCCGCGCACCCGCGAGACCAGCATCTGCAGGTTGGAGATCTGCTCGCCCTCGGGCTGCGCCTGCTCGATCTCCCGCTGGATGGGCAGCGGAATACGGTCGGCGGCACGGAAGTCCACGTGGGTCGCGGTGAACGGCCGGGCGGTCACATCGATATCGCCGGAGTGACCGGCATCGGTGACATCCGGCTGGGATCCACCGCCTTCGTAGGGCCCGGAGACATAGGCGGCCTGGAAGCGCACGATCTCGCCGGAATCGGATTTGAGATAGCCGCCGCCCGGATTGTTCGGCAGGTTGTACGCATCGGGCACGCCGAGCACCTGGCGGGATTCATTGGCGGAGAAGGTTTTCAGGCCGATCCGATAGGACAGATGGCTTTCCAGGCCCTTGAGCCGCCCTTCTTCGAGCCGCTGTGAGGCGAGCAGCAGATGCACATGCAGTGAACGGCCGAGCCGGCCGATCATGGTGAACAGCTCCGCGAAATCCGGATGTTGCGAGAGCAATTCGGAGAACTCGTCGAGCACCACGAACAGCGCGGGCAGCGGATCCAGGTCCGCCCCCGCCGCCCGCGCCTTCTCGTATTCGGAGACATTCGCGAAATTGCCCGCGGCCCGCAGGACTTCCTGCCGCCGATTCATCTCACCGGCCAGGGCGTCGCGCATGCGCTCGACGAGATCGGCCTCTTCCTCCAGGTTGGTGATGATGGCCGCGACATGCGCGACACCCTCCAGCCCGAGGAAGGTCGCGCCGCCCTTGAAGTCGACCAGCACGAAGTTCAGCTGATCCGGCGAGTGCGTGGCGATGAGCGAAAGCACCAGCGTCCGCAGGAATTCCGATTTACCCGAGCCCGTCGCGCCGATACACAGGCCGTGCGGGCCCATACCGCCCTCGGCGGCCTCCTTGATATCGAGAATGACCGGCAGCCCGTCCGCGCCGATGCCGAACGGCACCCGCAATCGCTCCCGCCCATAGCGCGGCCGCCAGGCGTTCTCCGGATTGAACGCGCCGATATCGCCGAGCCCGAGCAGCTGCGCCCAGGTCGAAATGATCTCGCCCTCATCACCGGCGGACTCGCCGGCCCGCTGGGTGGCGGCCCGATACGGTGCGAGCCGCCGCGCCGCCTGTTCGGCCTCCTTGGCGCTGATCCGGTCGATGGCGGCGAACCGCTCCATCGCTCCGGTGGGCCCGCGGCCCGCGCATTCCCCGTTCTCCACCAGCATCTGAATGCCCCGCGAGGCCGCCAGCCGCGGTGCGTATCCGCACAGATCGACGACGGTGACGCCCTCGAATCCGGTCTCCCGCAAGGGATCTTCCTCGGCTTCGAGCAGTCCGCCGTCCACCACCAGCACGATCTGCACCAGATTCGGATTCGGCGGCTGATTGCGCGAGTACCGAACCCGGTTGTGCAGCAAGGGCGCCAGCCCCGCCTGAGCCTCGCGCATGGATCCGTACACCATGCGCTCGGTGCCGACCCCGTCCTGGGATTCCGGATGCTGGGTGTGCGGCAGCCATTTCGCCCATTCCCATTCCGCGGCGGTATCCGGTCCGCAGACCACGGCGACGAGCACCTGATCCGGGGCCTGGAACATGGCCAGCTGCAACAGCATCGCGCGCGTCATCTCCCGCGCCTGCACCCGATCGCCGGACAGCTGCACACTGGCGAAACCCTTCACCGCAATGGCGGTGGGCAGATCCGGCACGGTCGAATGCGTGCGCACGAAGCGGCGCAGCGAGACCGCGGCAATGGGCTCGAGCTCCTCCACCGGCCCGGTCTCCGGCGCCACCAGCCGGGTCGCCAGCCGCTGGCTGCCCAGGCCGATGCGGGCGTGGCAGAAGTCCTTGTCGCCGGGCCGCCGCTCCCACATGCGGGTGGTGCCGGCCAGCATCCAGATCAGGCCCGGCTCGGGATGGCTCCATTCGATGGCGGCGCGCTGCTGTTCGGCGGTGTCCTCCACGTCGCGGCGGACCTGGTCCAGATAGCGCAGGTAGTCCTTGCGGTCCTCATTGGCCTCGGCCGCCTTCGTGCCCTTGCCGCCCTGACCGGCGTACATGCCGACCATGGAGAAGACCATCATCATCGGGAACATCAGGCTCATGGGGTTGGACGCGATGGCGCTGCCCGAGGTGAACAGCAGCGCGACCATGCCCAGCATGCCGACCACCATCACCACCGGCATGAGCTTGGTAAAGAGGTTCGCTGGAATGTTGCGAGGAATCTCCGGCGGCGGCTGAAGCGTCACCTCACCGCCCGGTGAGCGTGGAATCTCCCGGCGCGGGCGACGCTGGAACCGTACGGTACTCACGCTAGATCCCCCATCGGATGGCTGGACTGCGGGCCTCAGTCTACGGATAGCGGAACGGATGCCGTAGAGTGCGGTCAGCATTTGTGCACTTCACGGCGTTGCGACAGCGATACGCGCGCCTCTACGGAAAATACGAGGATCGATCGGAGCTGGGGGCAGCGTGACGCACGCGCGAACGGATCATAGCGACGATGCACGAGGCCTGGTCCGCGCGCCGGATCTCGCGCGGGTCACCATTCTGGCCAAGCACACCCAGGTCGATATGGCCATACCGGTGGACGTACCGGTCGCGCTGGTCATTCCGAGCGTGGTCGATATGGTCGCCCAGCACAGCCGGGCCAATGACTTCGACCATGACGGCGAACAGTTCGAACCGCACGAATGGGTGCTGGCCCGGGTCGGTCAGCCGCCGTTCTCCAATTCGCTCAGCCTCGCCGAACAAGACGTTCGCGACGGGGAACTGCTCATGCTGGAGAGCGCCGAGCACACCGCGCCGACGCCGCTGTTCGACGACATCATGTACAACGTCGCCATTGCCGACGCCGACCATTTCCGCGGGTGGACGCCCCGGACCGCGCGCCTGACCGGATCGATTCTGGCCGTGCTCACCATGCTGGTGGGCTGCCTCGGGCTGCTGGCCGCGCCCGATGCCGTGCCCGGCTGGGTGAGCGGGACGGTGGCGCTGCTGGTGAGCGTGCTGCTGGTGGTGGCGAGCATGGTGCTCGGCCGCATGTACGGCGATACCGCCAGCGCTCTCGTCTTGGGCGGATGCGCACTGCCGGCCGCATTCGCCGCGGGCCTGCTCTTCGTGCCCGACCACTACGGCTGGGCGAACTTCCTGCTCGGCGCGGTGCTGCTCGGAGCCATCGCCATGCTGGCGTGGCGGGTGAGCGGGGTCGGGCTGGGATTGTTCATCGGCGTGACCACCCTCGCGGTGTACGCCGCGCCCGCCGCCTTGGTCGGACTGCTCACCCATGTTCCGGTGAAGGCCATCGGCGCCGGTGCGGCGGCGCTCGGCCTGGCCGGATTGTCGCTCGCCCCACGGTTTTCCATGCTGCTGGCCAAGCTCCCGCTGCCGCCGGTGCCCGCGCCCGGTACGCCGATCGACCCCACCGAGGACGATCCCGACGACCATCGCGCGCTGCCGACTCTCGAGGTGCTGCGCAAGAAGTCCGAACGCGCCCGCCGGTACCTGGCCGGGCTGGTGGCCGCCACCACCGTGGTGGTCGTCGCCGGAGCCGTTGCGAGCGTATGGAATCCGGATGCGGAGGGCGTCTACCGGCCGGGCCTGGCGCTCGCGCTGGTCTGCGCGGTCGTCCTCATGTTCCGCAGCCGCACCTACGCGGGCGCGGAACAGGCCGTCGTCCTCATCGCGGGTGGCGCCGCCGTGCTGCTGATTCTGTTGGGCGCCGGTTCCTTCCGGCTCGATCAACCCCTCGTCATCTTCGGCGCGGCCCTGCTCCTGCTGGCGGCGGCGCTGGTACTCGGCATCATCGTCCCGCGCCAGCAGGCGACCCCGCCCATGCGCCGCGCGGTCGAACTCCTCGAATACGCCTTCGTGGCCGCCGTGGTGCCGCTGGTGTTCTGGGTGACCGATCTGTACTCGTACGTGCGCAGCCTCTGACCGGACAGCTGATGTCTTCCAAGGGTTTCCGAACACTCGCCGCGGCCGCGGCGCTAGCGCTGAGCGCCTCTCTCGGCTCGGGCGCCGGTGTCGCCCATGCCGACCGGCCCCCCGCGATCGATCCCGGACTCCTGCCCGCCGGAGGCCCCGCCGCCCCGCCCGGCCCCACCGAGCATCCGGCCAACTCGCCGTGCATCAGCACCCAATCCGGTGGCGGCGGTTCGACCATCCCGCCGACCCAGCGGGCCCTGGACCTCGAGTACGCCTGGCAATTCTCCAAGGGCGCAGGCCAATTGGTCGCGGTCATCGACACCGGCGTATCGCCGCACCCGCGCCTGCCCGGCCTCATCCCCGGCGGCGATTACGTCGCCAACGGCGGTGACGGCACCGAGGACTGCGATGCCCACGGCACCCTCGTCGCGGGCTTGATCGCCGCGACCCAGGAACCAGGCCAAGGCTTCGCCGGTGTCGCCCCCGAGGCCCGCATCATGACCATCCGCCAAACCAGCGCCATGTACCAAGCCGAGGGCGCCGGCCGCGACAAGGGCCCCGACGACATGCCCGACGGCTACGGCAAGATCTCCGCCCTCGCCTCCGCCATCCGCCGCGCCGCCGACGCCGGAGCCCGCATCATCAACATCTCCCTCGTCGCCTGTCCCACAAGCAAACCCGACAGCCGCGAAATGGGTTCCCTCGGCGCCGCCGTCCACTACGCCGCCGTCGAGAAGGACGTAGTCATCATCACTTCCGCCGGCAACACCGACACCTGCAAGGCCGGCAATCCCGGCCTGAACCCCCTGCGCCCCACCGAAGATCTCTGGAACAACATCCGCTCCTACGTGGCCCCCGCCTGGTGGGACGACTACGTCCTCTCCGTCGGCTCCATCGACTCCTTCGGCCAGCCCTCGAAATTCACCGTCCCCGGACCTTGGGTGGGCGTAGCCGCCCCCGGCGAGGACATCATCTCCCTGGACCCCCGCAACACCGGATTGACCACCGCCAAAATCACCAACCAGGGCCAAACAGTCCGCTACAGCGGCACCAGCTTCGCCGCCCCCTACGTCTCCGGCGTAGCCGCCCTCATCCGCTCGCGCTTCCCCGACCTGCCCGCCGCCGACGTCATCGAACGCATAGAAGCCACCGCCCACGCCCCCGGCGAAGGCTGGAACCCCTATGTCGGTTATGGCGCAGTCGACCCCGTCGCCGCCCTGACTGCCCAAGTCCCGAACGAACTGCCGCCCAAACACCCCAGCACCATGGTGGACAAGCAACTCGCCATCCCCACCCCACCACCACCCCCGGACAACACCGCCCGGAATATCGCGCTCATCGGCACCGGAGTAGTCGCCCTGCTACTGCTTCTCGGCTTCCTCGCGTCCTTCCCCCTCCGGCGGCACTTCGGCATCCGCAACGACGACGCCTGAAACGACGCATGGGCTACCTCCACACGCAGGAATGTGAAACGACATCGGTGTTTCACATCAAGGTGCGGTGACGATGAGCTACTCCTCGAAGACCTCTTCGATGCCGTCCGCAGTCAGCGCCCGGGTAGTCCAGACTCTCGATTGCGTTACATCCGCACTGCGAACTGTGCTGGCGATCCGGGTTGGCGTAGGCCCGAACTTCTGCGTCAGTATCTCGAGTAGTGCCTCGGCGCGTCCCGGGCTTCTCCTTCGGCGCGACGTTGTTCCGCGGTTGTCATGATGACTTCCTTCGCGTCGGGGCCGAGCTGGTCGAGGAGCGTTTTCAGGTCTGCGGCCGGGGTTTGCTCGCTGGTGGCGCTTGGTCAGTTCTGTGGCTTCACCGGCTCTTTCGCCGGGTTCGGGTCGGGGGCTACGCCGTCGTGGGCGACCATGGCGGCTTCGCGGCTCAAGGTCGGTCCGGGGGCCAGGAGGCCGATGATGGGCCAGGGAGCCGGTTCGGGGCGGACGGATTCCGGGTCCATGCCAAGGGCTTTGGCGGATTCCAGGTCTTTGATGCCGTAGCGGACGCCGAAGTCGGAGATGTAGAAGAGGGTGTCGCGGCGTTGGCTGTCGGGTTCTATGCCGGTGGTCTGGAGGTAGTAGCCGGCGCCGGGTTTGGTGTAGAAGGAGTCGAGGTTGGGGCCGTTGGCGTCGGCCTGGGCGAGGGGGACGAGTTTGGCGCGGTCGGGGATGGGGATGGCGTGGCCGGTGAGGATGGTGAGGCCGGCGTGGCGGCTGCCGTCGGAATTGTCGGCGGCGGTGAGCGGTTTCCAGGACAGGCAGTCGACGGGGTGGTCCTTGCCGTCGACGATTTCCGGTGCGCTGTCGGGATATTCGGAGATCCGCAGAGCGGAGGAGACGGGGGCGGCGGTGCGGTCGGCTTGGGTGATGCGGTCGTCGGCGGCCGTTGAGCGGTAGGCGTTGCGGATGATGTCGGCGGTCAGGGGGGAGACCGGTTGCAGGCCGTCGGCGAGGACCACGTAGTACTTGTCGTCGTCGGTGCGGACCTGGACGATGTCGCCGATGCGGTGGTCGCCGAGCGAATACCTCGGGGCGGCACCGGCATCGGGGATGGGCGGGGCCACCAGGGGCAGCACTTCGGGGATGGCGTTGAGCAGGCCCTCGCTGATGGGACGGGGGGTGCGGCCGCGGAGGTCGAGGGCGTCGACCACGGCGCGGTCGTGCAAATCGATTCGGGCGCGGTGGTTGTCGTAGACGAGGTAGGTGTTGTCGCGGCCCTGGACCAGGAGCGCTCTGCCGGAGCCCATGGCGGATGCCTTGTCGCCCAAGGCCGGATCGCCGGCCAGGACGGAGGTGGTGACGCTCTGGCTGCCGTCATTGGCCAGGGCGTCGCACACGGTCCAGGTGTGGCCGGTGCTCGCGGAGTCGAAGTTCAGCGAGGCGGGGGCGCCGGGGATGCCGATGAGCTGGCCGCGCGGCTTCTTGGCCAGTTCGGATTCCTTGACCGTGGCGGGCTTGGCGGCCTCGCCGGCCGCCAGCCGCGCCGAGGCCAGGTTCAGCGCCGGGTGCACCACATTGTCGATGACCACATAGACGGCCCCGGTGTCCTTGCCGATGAGAATCTGGTTGGAGCCGATCTTGTCCTGCGGACGCAGGAGGGCTAACACTCCGCAACCGGCGAGTGCGACGACCGCGAGGATGATGCCGACCGCGTAGGCGCGCGATTGCGACCGCATGGGGTCGTGCAGCATCCGCACGTCCCTGCGCACCAGGGCGTGTTCCATGCGGCGGACCAGGAAGCGGTAACCGCTCACCTGCCAACGCGTCGTCGGTTTTGAAGGCATGAAAACTCCCCCGACCAGTGATTGCGTTCGCGGAACACAGTACAGTTCCCGGGGATCTTCCTTCGCCATCGGCCGCGGACCCGAGGCCGATCCGGAATGTTGGAGACGACGATGACCGAATCGGGGAGGGCGCGATTCCGCCCTGCGGCGGCGCATGTGACGATGGCGAATCTCCTGGTCGCTCAGCTGACCGGAGTGGTCGTCATACTGGTCGCCCTAGTCTGCGGACTGCCCTTCTGGCCTGCGCTCAGCATGGCGATAGTGGCCGGATTGATCCTTTTGATCCCATTTGGCAAACGTTCAGTTGCCTCCTGGATCGCCACCCGCGCCCGCTTCCGGCCCACCCGCGCCCACCTGCCCGCCGACCTCATCGACTTCCGCGCGGGCGACGGCCGCTCCCTCGGCCTGTACCGCGACGGCAGCCGCGTGGTCGCGGTCGTGGAGGTGCTGGCGCCCAAGGGCGGACTGACCCGGCTCGGCCGGTCCACCGTGCGCGCCTCGCATCTGCTGCCGCTGACCGAACTCGCGGAACGCCTGCAGCAGCACGACATTCTGCTCGACGGCATCGATATCGTCTCGCACGGATTCCGCAGCCGCTCCGGCACGCCCGCGGGCGCCATCTACGAATCGCTGCTCGGCCCGCTGCCCGCCACCGCGCATCGCACCGTCTGGCTGGCCATCGCCTTCGACCCGCTGCGCTGCCCGGACGCGGCGGCCCGGCGCGGCGGCGGACTCGCGGGCGCGTGCCGCGCGGTCACCATCGCCACCCAGCGCATCGTCCGCACCCTCGAGGACGGCGGCTGCTCGGCGCGCATCCTCACCGCACCGGAGATCACCCAGGCCGCCCTGCAGGTCACCGCGGGCGTGGACCCGGCCGCGCTGACCCAGCGCTGGCGCTACGCCGAACTCGGCAACAGCGTGAACATCGGCGCCGCGGTGGATCCGCGCGAGATCGACTCCGAACGACTCGCCGGGCTCTGGGTCCCGCCCTCGCGCGGCACGACGGTGGCGGTGCGGCTGCGGCCCGGCACGACCGCCGGCACGGTGCGCATCGGCGCGGCCTGGCGGCTCACCGCGCGGGAGCTGCCGGAGGAACCGGTGCAGCGGCACATGATCTCCATGAACGGCCGACACCGGGAAGGACTGCTCGCACACCTGCCGATGGCGGTGCCCGGCCTGGACGCCACGGTCCCCACCCGCGAGCGCGAGATCGAGGACATCGACGCGGTGCAGCTGCCCGCGGCGGGCTGCGGTCAGCTGCTGGGCTCCGACGACGAGGGCAATGGCGTCGCCATCCGCGTTGTCGGCCAGGGTATTTCGAGCGTGTACGTGGCCGGTGAGCTGTATCTGGCGCAGCAGCTGGTGTTCCGCGCGCTGGCCATCGGCGAGCGCATCCTGATCCGGACCGACCGGCCCGAGACCTGGGAGCATCTGATCACCACCATCGGCAATCCGGAGCGGCTGACCCTCGCCGCCGAAACCCATCAGGCCGATGCCGGATTCACCGCGACGGTGGTGGACGGCGTGCTCGCACCCGCCCCGCACGCCGGTATCACCACCATCCACCTGGCCGGGCACCCCTTGGGCTGGCCCGCCGCCCGGCCGGATCTGTCCATCACCCAGCCCGATGCGATGGGCAACCGCATCCTGGTCCGCACCGGAATCACCGAGGTGGAATTGAACCTGGTCTCCATTCCCCGCGAGACCACCTATATCGGCCGCCCCCGGACCGCCGCGGCTTTCGCGACGCCGTAATCCGCTCAGCCCGGATACGGGTCCGCCGCGCGCGCGTCCCGCAAGGCACGCCCCCACCAAGCGAGTTGGCGCAACAGCCGCTCACACGCGTCGACGGCCGCGCCGTCGCGGGTCTCCCCCGCGTCATCGAATTTCCGCTTGGCCTCGGCGAAGCCGACGGACTCGCGAATGGACACCATGTGAATCTCCGCGACCACCTGACGCAATTGCTCGACCGCCCGCAGCCCGCCGGACAATCCGCCGTAGCTCACGAATCCGATGGGCTTGGCCCGCCATTCGCGTTTCGCGGTATCCAGGGCGGTCTTCAGCGAGGCGGGATATCCGTGGTTGTACTCCGAGGTCACCGCGACGAAAGCATCGGCGGCGGCGATCCTTTCGCGATACTCCCGCACCCCCGGCGCCTCGGTCAGATCCACCGGCAACGGCGTATCGAGCAAATCGATGACGCCCACCGTGAATCGCTCATCGGCCCGCGCGGCCTTCAGGAACCAGTCCGCCACCACGGGCGCGAACCGTCCCGGCCGGGTACTGGCCACAATGACTTCCAGCCGCAGCGGATTCTCCATAGCGCGAGCCTAGATCCCGGCGCCGCGGAAATCGCACAGCGGCTAATGGCGGGCCGCGCCGGTCGCGTAATCCGGCAGCCCCCGGGCGGGCGCGGTGCGCGCGGTGAAGTCCAGCGCATGCCGGGCGCGTTCCGGATTCGCCACCACATGGCGGATATCGGTGAGCCGGTATTGCCCGGTCACGATGGGCGCCGGACCATTCAGCGCCTTGGCCATCATGGACGCCACCTCCCACAGCGTGAGCGGCCGCCCCGAGGCGATATTCAATGGCACGAAACCGGCCGGCCCGCGCTCGACCGCCGCGACGGTCGCGGCGGCGACATCGCGCACGTGCACGAAATCCCGGACCTGCCCGCCGTCTTCGAAGATCTGCGGCGCCCGCCCGGCCAGCAGTTCCGCCCGGAAGCGTGCGACCACACCGGATTCCGCGGTCCGCACCGGCGGAACCTCCGCGACCGGATCACCGTAGACGTGGTGATAGCGCAGCACCGTGGCCGCCGATCCGGTGCTCGCCGCCCAGGCCAGCGCATAGTGCTCCTGCGCGACTTTGCTTGCCGCATAAGCGCTCCGCGGCCGCAGCGGCGCGTCCTCGCCGAGCGGTTCCCAGGTCAGCACGTCACCGGTGCGCGGCGCCCGATGATCGAACAGCCCCCGATCCAGATCGGCGCGCCGCCGCAGGCCCGGGAAGAACGGGCCGCCGCGCACCGCGCGGTACCGCCCCTCCCCGTACACGGCGACCGACGAGGCCAGCACCAGCCGCCGCACGCCCGCCCGCTCCATGGCGGCCAGCAGGACGGCCGTCCCGGCGTCATTGTGCGTGGCGTACACCGCGGCCCGCTGCATCCCGACCGGGCCGGGCCGCTGCGGACCGGACTCCGAGCGGGTGGTGACGGGCCCTCGGACACAGGGGCCCACCGCATGCGTACCGGGTCCCTTGCCGGGCTGCCCGTCACCCTCGAGCTCGGGCCCGCCGCGCAGGGCCGGACCCACCGCGGAACGCCCGCCGGGTCTGCGCCCCGGCGGCGGTTCCGCGCGCACCGACCCTTCCGGAAAGTTCGCCAGCGGGACTGCCGCCGCGAGATGACAGACGACGTCGACACCGTGCAGCAACGGCTCCAGCTGCTCCGGATCGCGAATGTCGGCCAGGGAAATCCCCTCGGGCGGAGTGGCATTCGGGCCGTGCACGGTATCGAGCATGGCGTCCACGGCGAGCACCTCGTGCCCGGCCGCGCGCAGGGCGCGATGCACATGCGAGCCGATATATCCCGCGGCGCCGGTCAGCAGTACCCGCAACCGCTCGGCTCCCGACTCGCCTCCGCTCATCCCTCCAGCGTAGGCGAATCGGAATGCCGCGAAATTACGGCAGCTCGAACGGCAGGTTCACACCGGTTCCGGCGTGCACCCGGCACTTGTCGCAGGTGTCGTCGCCGTCGACCGCGGCCACCGCCCGGCGCACCAGCGCCTTGAACGGCACCAGGTTTCGCTCGAACTCGGCGAAAACGTCGGCGGCGCTGACGCCTTCACCGGATTCCAGACCGGCGTCCAGGTCGGTGACCAGAGCGATTGCGGAGTAGCACATTTCGAGTTCCCGGGCGAGCACGGCCTCGGGATGCCCGGTCATATTGACCAGTTCCCAGCCCTGCCCGGCGAACCAGCGGCTCTCGGCGCGGGTGGAGAAGCGCGGCCCCTGCACCACGACCATGGTGCCGTAGTCCTTCACCGGCAGCTCGGTCCCGGCGGATGCGATTGCGGCGGTGCGCAATTCACCGCAGTACGGATCGGCGAAGGAGACGTGCACGCCGCCCGCGTCGAAGAAGGTCTGATCCCGCCCGGAGGTGCGATCCACCAGCTGATCCGGCACGGCCACGGTGCCCGGCCCCCAGTCGGCGCGCAGGCTGCCCACCGCGCACGGTCCGAAG
Source organism: Nocardia sp. IFM 10818 (assembly GCF_054655275.1). Classification (NCBI taxonomy): domain Bacteria; kingdom Bacillati; phylum Actinomycetota; class Actinomycetes; order Mycobacteriales; family Nocardiaceae; genus Nocardia; species Nocardia sp. IFM 10818. Next base: position 1,250,386 of record NZ_BAAHJH010000001.1, on the reverse strand, counting down.
ATGCGGCGCACGCCCAGCGACCGCAGCGCCCACATATTGGCCCGGTACGGCACGGTGTGCGGCGAGTACTCGTGCTTGCGGCCGTGCCGCGGCAGGAAGGCGACCGACCGCCCCTCGACCTGGCCGATGGTGATGGGGGCCGACGGCGCGCCGAACGGAGTCTCCAGCTCCACGGTGGTCGCATCGTCGCCGAAGAAGTCATAGAACCCGCTGCCACCGATAATGGCCAGCGAGGCCCGTGGATCCGCACTCATGCGCCTGATTCTTGCGCATGTGGGCATCAGTGGCCGCACCAGGCCGAACCATGTACCCTAGGGGGGTATTAATGACCGGGAGTGAGGAACCGTCGGTGACCACAGAGCAGACCACCACAGCGGAACAGCCCTGCCACGACCACGCGACGCACGGCTACATCACCGCGAAGGACGACTACCTCAAGCGGCTGCGCCGCATCGAGGGTCAGGCGCGCGGCCTGCAGCGGATGGTCGAAGAGGAAAAGTACTGCATCGACATCCTCACCCAGGTCTCGGCCATGACCAAGGCCCTGCAGGCCGTCGCCATGGGCCTGCTCGAGGACCACATCAGCCACTGCGTGGTCGACGCGGCCGTGGCCGGCGGCCCGGAGGCCGAGGCCAAGATCAAGGAAGCCACCGACGCCATCGCGCGCCTGGTGCGCTCCTGATACCGGCGATCGGCGCGACACACCCTGGGGACCGGCACTCGGCGCTGAGCACCACGTGCTCAGCGCCGAGCCCCTGCCCGGGTCAACAGGCGGCCATACCCGCCGGATAGTCCACGACCATGGGCATGGCCCACGAGTCGCCCGGCCGCCGGGTGGTGCCGGTGCGCGCGGCGGTCCGCCGTCCCGGCGCCCGGCCCTGCCGGTGCCGTCGCCCGCCGGCCATATCGTGGCCGTGGCCGCCGAGTTCATCCACTTCGAGGTCCGCGTAGAGAATTCCCTCCGCGCCCTCGGCGAGCGGCGTCACCACCTCGGTGCCGTCCGAGTTGTAGATACGGGCGCGCCCGGTGCGCCGCGGCGGCCGCAGGAATCCGCCGGTGCCGTCCGGTGCGGCGGCTTCCCCAACCACCGCACAGGGCGCGAGCACGAAGGCGTGCGATTCCAAGGCGTACATGCGACTGACGGTCGCGCCCGAATCGGGCCCGGTCGGCGCGAGGTCGCTCGGGGCTCCCGCCCAGGCGGCCACATGGATCTGCTCCTCGTCCGCGCGGAGCGCGCGGGTCAGCAGCGGTCGCTGATTCTCCTGTCCGGCGAGCGCGCCCAGCCGGCCCAGCGAACCGTGATGCACGGTAGGCAGATTCGGCGTACCGGAGGCGAACACCTTGCGTTCCACGCTGTTGAGCCCGGCTTTGCGCCGGACCGACTGCACCTGACCGAATTCATCGATGACGGCCTGTGCCATATAGATTCGGCGATCCTGTCGCTCACCGAATCCGAGTACCACCTGGATGCCATTGCGACCGGCCGCATCCGAGACGGCGCGCATTTCGGCGCCGTCGCGTGTCATCGAATTCTCGCGGCAGCGAGTCGAATACTCGACATTCCATTGATTCGATTCCACCCACCGCCACCACGGATAACCTGGTAAGAAGGTCTCCGGGAATGCGATCAGGTGGGCGCCGGCCGCCGCGGCGGCGCCGATCAGTTCGACTACTTGTTCGACACCGTCCGACAGCCGCAACCATTTCGGCTCGGCTTGAACGGCGGCTACTCGGACCGTATTACTCATCCTGTATTCCTCATGGAACGTGATGCTGGTCAACGGTTTCCGCTCGAACAATGGCGAATTGTGCCTTTCTACCGACTATTCATGCCATCGCCCGGAATGCGCCCGGCGTGGTGCCCATTTCGATTCGGAAGGATCGGTAGAAACTGCGCTCGGTGAGGAATCCCGAGGCCGTCGCCACCGCCGACAGCGGCAGCTGCGGCGCATTGCGCAACAACTCACAGGCACGTTCGATTCGCATGCGCCGCAACATGGTCCCCGGCCCGTCGGAGAACTCGCCGAATACCCGATACAGCGTCCGCCGGGACATTCTGCACCCTTCGGCGATGCGGTCCACACCCAGGTCCGGATCGGCGCAATGCTCACGCATGTAGGCCAGTACCCGCTGCCGGTTCAGGGCATCGGCGGACTGCTCGCGCGGGACGCCGCCGGAGGCCGCCACCACCGCCGCGGCCAGCAGATCGACGGCGGGCGCGGCCAGCAGTGCGGCCGCGCCCGGATCATCACCCTGCAATCGCGCGAGTTTGCGGAAGAACTCGCCGACGATTCCGGGCGCGCTCTCACTCGAAAAGGCCGTGGCCGTCGGCACATCGGAGTCCACCACGCCGTAGCGCTCGCGCAGCTTGCTCATGGGCACCTGAACGACCACATGCTCCCAGTCCCGCTCGACCTCCCAGTGGAACGGGCGAGTGGCGTCGTAGAAAACGATGGAGCCCGGATCCACCTGGGCGATACGGCCGTCCTGCCGGACCCGGCCGCCGCCGCTGAGCGGAATGCTCGCGAAGAGAAACTCCTCGTGATCGCGGTCGATGAGCCGCTTGGTCCGGTCGATCAGCTGTGGCGTGCCCGCCAGAATGCTCACGTGCAGATTGCCGTAGCGGGCATGTTCCAGCGATCCATGAAAACGATCGGTCTGTTTTGGTGAAATCGCCAGCGGCACATACGCCTCGCTCAGCAGCGCTTCCCAGCGTTCGAAGGCCTCCCCCGCCGGTGTCTCCACCTCGGACCCGATCTCGATCCGATTAACCGCCTCCGACTGCTCCACTCCGCATCCCTCGATGACCGTCGACGGTCCTTCGCCCGACCGAATACCGGGCAGTGTGTCAGATTCCGGCGCGCGCGACCAATAGCGGAATACCACTATGCGGCCGATTCGAAGCTCAGGTCCAGGTCCAGATCGGCATACAGGATGCCCTCCTCGTGCCCGCCCAGCGGTTTCGCCAGCTCGTCTCCGCCGGGCGCGTAGATCCGCGCGTGCCCGCCCGGCCCGCGCACCAGTTGCTTGGCGGAGTCCGGGCCGCGGCGGATCTCGCTGCCCGCCACATCCATGATCGAACAGGCGGCGATCACATTCAGCTGCCCGACCACCGCGTACCAGAGCGTAGCCGCATTGTTCACGCGCACACCCCATTCCACGTCACGGGCAATGATGAATCCGGGCCAGGACACGATGTGCACCTGCGCCCCGGTGCGTTCGAGCTCGCGGCGCTCGGGCAGATGCAGCTGCTCGGAGCCGCCGTGCACGCCGATGCGGCCGATCTCGGTACGGAACACGTACTGATCGGAACGCTCACCGGCTTGGAAGATCTTGTGCTCCAGTGCCGTCAGCTCCGGCTTGCGGCGCACCCCGAGCAGCACCCCGCGCTCGTCGATGAGGCACTGCGACATGTACAGCGAGGTGCCGCAGCGCTCGCTGAAGCCCAGCAGCACGTGAATGCGGTGCCGGCGGGCGGCATCGGCGATGCGGCGGAACTCGGTGCGGCCCACGGTCATCGAATTGGTCCGGTAGCGCGCGAAGAAGCCCTGGCCCCAGCTGACCGAATCCAGCCACAGCCACCACGGATAGCCGGGCAGAAAGGTCTCCGGGAACGCGATGAGCCGGGCGCCGCCGGCCGCCGCGGTCTCGATGAGTTCGATTGTCTGCGCGACGCCGCCGCGCAGATCCAGCCATCGCGGTTCGGCTTGGACAGCCGCCACTCGCACCCTCGTCGGCACCTCGGCTCCTTCGGCACGGATTGATGTCCACGCCGGTTAGCCCGCGAACAACACGCTGGTCGGACGAGCCGGCATGGCCATCACCTTTCGCCGAACGGTGGCTGAGTGCAGTGACAAACCGTGCCGAGCTAGTGACCGGGCGTGCCTGGCGCCAGTTGAGCGCGGAATTGACCGGGAGTGAAGCCGGTTTCCTCGCGGAATGCCCGGTAGAAGTGCCGATCGGTAGCGAAACCCGAGGCCGCGGCAATGGCCGCCAGCGGGCGGGTGGGATCGGCGCGCAACAGCCGGCGGGCATGCTCGACCCGCATCCGGCGCACCAGCGCCGCCGGACCGCCGAAGCCCTCGCACAACCGGTACAGCGTGCGGCGCGAAACCAGGCAGGCGTGCGCCACCTCGTCGACGGTCAGTTCCGGATCGGTATAGCGCTTGCGCAGATAGGCCAGCACCTGCTGGCGGTTGAACAGCGAGTCGGACGGGGCCGGGGAGGTATTGCCGGTGGCCAGCAGCACCGCGGAGGACAGCATGCCGGCGATCTCGGACTCCAGCACCGTTGCGGCGCGGGTGGTTTCCTCCGGCGGTAGCTCGGCCAGGCCGCGGAAGAAACCGGCCACCACGCCGAGCGCGCCGGTAGTGGGCAACGGGGTGGCGAGCGGTAGTTCGTCGCGAATGAGCCCGGCGTGCTCGAGCACCAGATTCATGGGCGCGCGCACGATGGTGGAGATGGCGTCGTCGGTGGTGCGGCTCTCCAGCGGGCGGGCGCTGTCGAAGAAGACGATGGAACCGGCCGGGCTGTCGGCCAGCTGGCCGTTCTGCTCGGTCCAGTTCGCGCCCTCGACAACAATATTCACCAGCAGGAATTCGGCGCTGGCCTGTTCCACCTGGCGTTTGCTGCGCACCACGCGCTGGGCGCTGGCGCGCATCCGGGTGATCATGGAGCGGTCGAACTGGCTGACGGTGACCTCGCCGCGCCAATGCCCCGTGACCAGTGGCTCGATGGTGGCGGGCACGACAGTATCGGCGATGATCGCCTCCCACTGTTCGAATGCCTCGCGCGCGGAAGTGTCGGAGCTCGAGCACACTTCGGCGCTGGCGGTTGCCGCGTTTCCCACTCTTGCATCATCCCATCCTCCGCGCCCCAGCAAACAGGTTTGAACCTGTTCGAAACCGGCAAATAGGACCAGTTCAGGGGCAGCGGATCGAGTTCGCTGCCCGGCCGTCTGCGGCTCAGCGACGACCGGGCGGCGCCTCCTCGTCGCACGACCCGGCCCGCCGGCATCATCGACGACTGCGCCTGACGTGCGAGCGGCGCGGTTCGCCTCGGGGCACGATCGCGACGAAAAGCCACACGACGCACGGGGTCCACGACTTGGTTCAGGGAAATCACCGGCATCAACCGATGCCTCACAAGTATTCCCATCGCCCGCGATGCTGTGACTGTCAGCTCGTGCCAGATCACTGCCAATTCACGTCAGGCGGGCATGACGGGTCCGCCCGCCAGATTCGGCACCGATCCCGCGCGGAATTCCCCGGGGGTCATGCCCATTTCCCGTTTGAAGGCGCGATAGAACTGCCGCTCCGAGACGAATCCCGAGGAGCGCGCGATGGACAGCAGCGGGCGCGCCGGATCCGTCCTGATCAGCGCGAGCGCGCGCTCCACGCGCAACCGCCGCAGCAGCGCCGCGATCCCGTCCTCGCCCTGCTCGAACAGGCGATACAGCGTGCGCCGCGACACCGAACAGGCATGCGCCACATGGTCGACCGTGAGCGCCGGATCGGCGTAGTTGCGCTGGATGAAGGCCAGGGCGCGCTGTTTGGTGAGCGCCTGACCGGGCGCCTCGCGCGGCAGCTCCCCGGCCGCCAGCTGCACCACCGAGGCCAATAGCCCGGTGCCGTGCCGGGCCAGCACCGCCGCCTGGTCCGGGGACGTGTGCTGCAATTGCGCCAGCCCGCAGAAGAATCGGCCGACGATACCGGCCGCGCCGTCCGGCGGGAACCGCACCGCGGTGGGCAGCCGGTCGGAGGACACGCCCGAGGCGCCGACCACCTCGGCCAGCGGAACCTGCACCGCCACCACGCCCCAGCTCTGCTCGAAGTGCGCGGTGAAGGGCCGCGAGCTCACATAGAGCATGAGCCCGCCGTCGGCCATCTCACCCACCCGGCCGTCCTGTTCCAGCCAGCCGTGCCCGTGCGTGGTGATGCTGGCGAACAGCACCGGTTCCTCCGGCTCGTGAATCAGCCCGGGAATACGGCTGATTTGCTGGCCGGTAGCCGACACCGTGGACACATCGATGTCATCGAACCGGGACTGCACGATGCGCGCCCGGAACTCGCCCCGGCGCACCGGCGTGACCACCATCGGCACATAGGCCTGCGCGACCGCCGCCTCCCACTGCTCGAATGCCTCCTTCTCGGAAACCTCGGGCGTGGTGCAAACCTCCACTACCGCAGGCCCAGAGCCGCCGCTCATTGGCCGATTGTCGCACCCACGCCAGCGCGAAAATGCCGAAATACCTTCATATCTTCCAACTTTCGGCACTCGTGCCCGAAATAGGTCATCTGTCCGAAACTCGGCTAGCCATCCGCGATCGGCCCGGAAACAGCCTCCCACCACCACCGAACCGCTTCCGGACAAAGGATTCTCAGCATCCGGCCGCGCTGAATCCGCTGCCGCGCAGACATCCGGATCACAATCCACGCAATGAATCAGCGAACTGCAACTTGCACGGCGAATCCTCATCACAGACCACGCCGCCACTCTTCCGGCGTCGGCCGTCCGCGTCCGCGGTGGACCGCGCGGCGCGATGGTTGCGAGAAACTTGCCCGAAATTGATACTGGCACTCTCGCAGCGAGAGTGCTAACTTCGTCAGTGCAGCTACCGGCGCCCGCCGCCGTGGCGGACGCCACCATAGATATGGAGGTGAATTCCCGTGCTGCGGTTCGATCCGTTCCATGACATCGATACCGTTGCCCGCCAACTGCTCGGCGAGGCCGTGGGCACCGCGCGCGCCCCGCGCTTCATGCCCATGGATCTGTTCAAGACCGGCGACCACTACGTCCTCAATGCCGATCTGCCCGGCGTGGACCCAGGATCGGTCGAGGTCAGCGTCGATAACGGCACCCTGACCCTGCGCGCGCAGCGCAGCGTCCCCAGCGAAGAGGGCGTCCAGTGGATCGCCTCGGAACGCTTCGCCGGCAGCTATCAGCGCCAGCTGTCCCTCGGCGAGGGCATCGACACCGAGAACATCACCGCCACCTACAACGACGGCGTCCTCTCGGTCACCCTCCCCATCGCCGAGCGCGCCAAGCCGCGGCGCATCGCGATCTCCGGTACGGGCTCCGGGCCCAAGACCATCGAAGCGGGCAGCTCCGGCCGGTCCACCTGACGCCGGCCCCACACCTCATCTGATCTGCCGATATCGAGGAGGTGATAGCCAAGCCTGACGATTCAGCATTTCACGATGGGCGCTCACGGCGTACCGCGGTCCGATCACCGGGCGGCACAATGCGATTGCCGCAACACCCCGCCGGTGCCAGGTGCACTCCCGGTACGCCGTGCGGCGACCGGCGCGAGCCGGCCTCACGCCCCCGCGACCCGCCGCCACCGGGCCTGAAATCCTCCGGGGTGGCGCCGACCAGTCTTTTCACACCCTAGTCATCAACCGCACGGCCCTCGGCGGTCGCCTTGCGCACGGTGACCGCGGCGGCAATGAGAACCGCGGCGGCGAGCACGAATTCGGCGATGAGGAAGGGCAGGAAATTACCGCCGGTAATGCCGCCCGCGAGGATCGGGCCGACCAGTACCGGAATCAGCAGAACGGTGTACGCGCGCCAGATTTCGGCGCGGCGGGTGGCGGAATCCATATCGACGGTGCGGCGCAAGGTCACATAGATGACGACGGCGCCGACGATCAGATAGAGGATCACCGGGAGGGCGTAGAGGATGGCGTGCACGGATCAGTCCTCGGTTCTCGGGAAGATCAACTGCCGCAGCAGCCTTCGGCGGCGGGGACGGTGCGCATCTCGCGGGTCTGGGCATTGCGCGCGGCCAGGTCGGCCTCGGCCGGATAGTCGACGGCAATGAGGCTGAGGCCGTGCGCGGGGGCCACCGTGACCGCGCTGGAGCGCTCCCGCTCGTTCAGCAGGCCCGCGATCCACTCGGGGGTGCGCCGGCCCTCGCCGACGGCAAGCACGCCGCCGACCAGGCTGCGCACCATGGACCAGCAGAAGGCGTCCGCGCTGACGTGGGCGGTGAGCAGATCGCCCTCGCGCTCCCACTCGAAGCGCTGCAATTCGCGCACCGTGGTCGCGCCCTCGCGGCGGCGGCAGAAGGCCGCGAAATCGTGCAGGCCCAAAAGCTTTTCGGAGGCGGCGCGCATGGCGTCCAGATCCACGCCGGAGCGGCAGGCCACCACATGGCGGGCCTGCAGCGGTTCCGCGCCGTAGACGGCGGTGGTGAGACGGTAGGCGTAGTGGCGGCGGATGGCGGAGAACCGCGCATCGAATTCCGCGGGCGCGAGCCGGACGTCCTTGACCCGCACGTCCTTCGGCAGGAATCGCGCCAGCCGGTGCACCAGCCGCGGGCCGTCCACCTCGGCGGTGGTGTCGAAATGCGCGACCTGTCCCTCGGCGTGCACGCCCGCGTCGGTGCGGCCCGCCACGGTCAGCTGAATCGGTTCGCGCAGCACCTTGCTCAGCGATTCCTCCAGCACGCCCTGCACGGTGCGCAGCCCCGGCTGCCGGGCCCACCCGATGAAATCGGTGCCGTCGTAGCCGATGTCCAGCCGTACTCGAATCGAAACCGGTTTGCTCGCCGGATCGTCCACGCTCACAGCGATCTCCTGGTTAACATGGAGAAAGCCCGCCGACCCGGAGGGGACGGCGGGCTCACTCATAGCCTCACCCGTGTCGGGGTTTCCGGGGCTGCCCCGGAAACCCCTATCGGGTCCGAAGGACGACTCAGGCGTCCTTCTTCTCCTCGGCGGCAGCCTCGGCCGGCGCATCCTCGACCACGGTCTCGGCGACGGCCTCGTCGGCCTTGTCCTCGGTCTGAGCGGCCTGCTGCGAAGCGGCGACCCGGCGAGCGCGATCGGCCTCGTTGGTCACGGTCTTCTCGCGAACCAGCTCGATGATCGCCATCGGGGCGTTGTCGCCCTTGCGCGGGATGGTCTTGATGATGCGGGTGTAGCCACCCTCACGGCCCTCGAACGAGGGGCCGATCTCCGCGAACAGGGCGTGCACGACGTCCTTGTTGCGGATCACCTTCATGACCTCGCGACGGTCGGCCAGCGAGCCGGCCTTCGCCTTGGTGACGAGCTTCTCGGCGTAGGGGCGCAGCGCCTTGGCCTTGGCCTCGGTGGTCGTGATACGACCGTGCTCGAAGAGCGCCGTCGCCAGGTTGGCGAAGATCGCCTTCTGGTGCGACGCCGACCCGCCGAAGCGGGCACCCTTCTTGGGCTTGGGCATTGTTGGAATCTCCTGTGTCAAAGTCGATTCGGGGCGCTACACCCCGGTCGACTAAAGCTGTTCGGTCTCGGCGTAGTCCTGCTCGCCGCTGTCGGTGTCGCTGAACGAGCCGCTGTCGCTCCAGGTGCCGCTCGCCGCGTCGTAACCGACGACGGAGGACGGATCGAAGGAAGCCGGGGAATCCTTGAGGGACAGGCCGAGCGAGTGCAGCTTGACCTTGACCTCGTCGATGGACTTCTGGCCGAAGTTCCGGATGTCCAGCAGATCCGACTCGGTGCGGGCGACCAGCTCGCCGACGGTGTGCACACCCTCGCGCTTGAGGCAGTTGTACGACCGCACGGTGAGGTCCAGGTCCTCGATCGGCAGACCGAACGAGGCGATGTGATCGGCCTCGGCCGGGCTGGGGCCGATCTCGATGCCCTCGGCCTCGACGTTCAGCTCGCGCGCGAGACCGAACAGTTCGACCAGGGTCTTACCCGCCGACGCCAGCGCATCCCGCGCGGAGATCGAGTTCTTGGTCTCGACATCCAGGATGAGCCGGTCGAAGTCGGTGCGCTGCTCGACACGAGTCGCCTCGACCTTGTAGGTCACCTTGAGAACCGGCGAGTAGATCGAATCCACCGGGATCCGGCCGATTTCCGCACCCGACGCCTTGTTCTGCACGGCCGGGACGTAGCCGCGACCGCGCTCGACCACGAGCTCGATCTCCAGCTTGCCCTTGTCGTTCAGGGTGGCGATGTGCATATCCGGGTTATGAACAGTGACGCCGGCCGGGGGGACGATGTCACCGGCGGTGACGGTGCCCGGGCCCTGCTTGCGCACGTACATGGTGACCGGCTCGTCCTCTTCGGACGACACCACGAGGCCCTTGAGGTTCAGGATGATGTCGGTGACATCTTCCTTCACGCCCGGAACCGTGGTGAACTCGTGCAGCACGCCGTCGATGCGGATGCTGGTGACCGCGGCGCCCGGGATGCTCGAGAGCAGGGTGCGGCGCAGCGAGTTGCCGAGGGTGTAACCGAAGCCCGGCTCCAGCGGTTCGATGGTGAACCGCGACCGGTTCTCGGACACAACCTCTTCGGTCAGCGTCGGTCGCTGTGAAATCAGCATGGACTGTTTCCTCCTTCAGAGCGCCCACTATTTGACGCTCACGACTTGGATCGTGGGAGACCACATTTCGTGGCCTCCCACCAGCGGCGCGGTTAGCGCCTTACTTCGAGTAGAACTCGACGATCAGCTGTTCCTGCAGCGGAACATCGATCTGCGCACGCTCGGGGAGCTGGTGCACCAGAATGCGAAGGCGGCCGGGAACGACCTGGAGCCAACCCGGAACCGGGCGGTCACCGAGGGTCTCGCGAGCGACCTGGAAGGGCAGCGTCGGCAGCGACTTCTCCTTGACATCGATGATGTCGTACTGAGAAACCTGGTAGCTGGGGACGTCGACCTTCACGCCGTTGACCAGGAAGTGGCCGTGGCTGACGAGCTGACGCGCCTGACGACGGGTCCGAGCCAGACCGGCGCGGTACACGACGTTGTCCAGACGGCTCTCGAGCAGGCGGAGCAGGTTGTCGCCGGTCTTACCCTTGAGGCGGTTGGCCTCTTCGTAGTAGCGGCGGAACTGCTTCTCCATGACGCCGTAGGAGAAGCGAGCCTTCTGCTTCTCCTGCAGCTGCATCAGGTACTCGGACTCCTTGATCCGCGCGCGGCCGTGCTGGCCCGGCGGGTAAGGACGACGCTCGAACGCCTGGTCGCCTCCAACGAGGTCGACACGCAGACGACGCGACTTGCGGGTGATGGGGCCGGTGTAACGAGCCATTTTTCTCTACCTTCCTTCCCGCTTAGACGCGACGCCGCTTGGGCGGACGGCAGCCGTTGTGCGGCTGCGGGGTGACATCGGAGATCGTGCCGACCTCCAGGCCGGCGGCCTGGAGCGAACGGATCGCGGTCTCGCGGCCCGAACCCGGGCCCTTGACGAACACGTCGACCTTCTTGACGCCGTGCTCGGCCGCCTTGCGGGCGGCGTTCTCGGCGGCAAGCTGCGCGGCGAACGGGGTCGACTTGCGCGAACCCTTGAAGCCGACGTGGCCCGACGACGCCCAGGAGATGACATTGCCGGCCGGATCGGTGATCGACACGATGGTGTTGTTGAACGTGCTCTTGATGTGCGCGTGGCCGTGGGGGACGTTCTTCTTGTCCCGGCGACGCGACTTCTGAGTCTTCTTCGGGCCCGAGGCCCGGCTCTTCGGAGGCATGCGCTATCCCTACTTCTTCTTGCCGGCGACGGTCTTCTTCGGACCCTTGCGCGTGCGGGCGTTGGTCTTGGTCCGCTGGCCACGCACGGGCAGGCCACGACGGTGGCGCAGACCCTGGTAGCAGCCGATCTCGATCTTGCGACGGATGTCGGCCTGCACCTCGCGGCGCAGGTCACCCTCGACCTTGAAGTCCTGCGACTCGATGTAGTCGCGGAGCTTGGTCACGTCATCGTCGCTGAGGTCCTTCGAACGCAGGTCCGGGCTGACGCCGGTCTGCTCGAGGATCTCCTTGGCGCGGGTACGGCCGATGCCGAAGATGTAGGTCAGCGCGATCTCCATGCGCTTTTCGCGCGGGAGGTCGACGCCCATCAGACGTGCCATGTTGGCGATTCCTTAATTTTGTCGGAGGTCTGCTCCCTGTCCGTCCCCTCGTGTGGGGCCCCGGCCTCCGTACCGGGGGTAGGCCGCCATCCGTCCCCTACGGGACTCGGCGACGGCGACTGGCGCTGGGAGTTTCTTCTCTTGTTGCCAATCCGAACCGCGTTCGGTGCTTGGCTGGTGAGCGATCCGAGCTCGGCCCGAAGGCCGAGATCAGCCCTGACGCTGCTTGTGGCGCAGGTTCTCGCAGATCACCATGACCCGGCCGTGGCGGCGGATCACCTTGCACTTCTCGCAGATCGGCTTGACGGACGGCTGAACCTTCACGTCAGATCCAATCTGGTTGCGGTGTTCACTGGCCGTGAACACAGTTTTTCCCCGGCCGGATCGACCGGGGAAGACCCGAGACTCGCTGGTCCCGGAAACTCACTTGTAGCGGTAGACGATGCGACCGCGGGTCAGGTCGTAGGGCGAGAGCTCCACGACAACTCGGTCCTCAGGCAGGATGCGGATGTAGTGCTGCCGCATCTTGCCGCTGATGTGAGCGAGAACCTTGTGGCCGTTCTCCAGCTCGATCCGGAACATCGCATTGGGCAACGGCTCGATAACTCGGCCCTCGACCTCGATGGCCCCTTCCTTCTTCGCCATATCCTCCGCGATCCCGGTTTAGGCCGAACCTGGTTGGTTCGAGCTCTGTTACGGCTGGGTTCGGCCGCCGCGATTCGTCGTGCACTTGCGTCGACCCGGTGCCATACTCCTCTGACACGAACTGCGGCGTGTTTTCCTCTAGTGAGGACATGCCACAGCCAGCGAGTAGGTGCACCGCCGACCAAGCTTACCCGTTTCCCCTGATCCGGCCAAATAAGGCCGCGATGACGTGCGCCAGGCCACGCCCACTCTCGGCGCTCGCCCCCACCGGTTTGCGCTCGATCGCTAAACTACGTGCTTGTCCTTGCAAGATCGGTCCAGCACTCGGGGGTTATTGTGAGCCGCACCAACGACGGCCTCCCCATGCTTCCACCATGGCTGTCCGAGGGTGAGGTCGCCGACCCCGGCTACAACGCCCCACCCGTCGAGAACCTCCCCCACGACGACCTCATCCCCGAGGAAAAGTCCTCCCGCCGCCTCTTCGGCCGCCGCAAACCCCGCAAGGACACCCCCGAACCCCCGGCTCCCGCCCCCACCGGTCGCACCCCCCAACCCGACCCGGCCCCCCAGCGGCAGCCCCACCCGAACCGCCCCACGCCGGGCCCGAACTCCGCACCGCCCGCCCAGGGCCCGAGTTCCGCGCCGCCCGCCCAGGGCCCGAGCACCATGCCGCCTGCCCAGGGTCCGGAGTTCGCAACTCCCCCAACCTCGGGCCCGCGCTTCACCACCCCGCCGGAGCCCCGGACCGAGCGCCCACCTCTCCCGGACCCGCTCGCACCCCCGTATGCCGCAGGCCGCACCGCGGATTCACATTCCGCCCACCAGCAGTCCGCCGACCCGCGCTTCACCACACCGCCGATCCCGGAACCGCACCAGCCGCAACCCAACCGCGGCCAGTTCAACGCGCAGCCACCCCTGCCGCCGACCCCCGAGGGCGCAGCGCAACCGCCGCTGCCGCCGTCCCCGGACCCCCGGAGTTCAGCGCGCCCGCCCCTGCCGGAACCCCCGGCCCCGCAGGCTCCCGGTCAGCCGCCACAGACTTCGGCCCGCCCCCCGCTGCCCGAATCGCCGCACGCACCGAACCCGGCGCGCCCGCCGCTGCCCGAATCGCCACATGCGGAAAACCCGGCGCGCCCACCGCTGCCGGAGTCGCCGCACACACAGAGCCCAGCACGGCCACCGCTCCCGGAGCCGCCGCACGCGCAGAACCCCGCGCGCCCGCCCCTGCCGGAGTCGCCGCACGGACAAGACCCCGCCCGCCCGCCACTGCCTGCTTCACCGGCCGCGCACGGCTCAGCCGACTCGGCACACCCGGCGAACCCGAATGCGCTGGATCCGTCCCGGCCTCCCATTCCGCCCGCTCCAAGTTCCCCGGGCGTGGGCCGGCCTCCGCTGTCGCACTCTCCCGGTGAGCACGATTCGGCGCGCCCGCCGCTGCCGTCGGCACCGGACTCGCAGCCGCTGCCCGGCACCGGTTCGGCCACTGGGCAATCCGAGGGCCCGGCCGTCGGCACGCCGTCCGCCGACGCCACGGCGAACTCCGGTGTCACCGGCGCGCCGGAGATGACGACACGGATTCCGCTGCCGCCCACACCGCTCGGCGATGCGAGTGAATCCGGTTCGGCCGCAGCCGGATCCACCGGGGACTCGGATTCCGCCGCTCGCCGACGTCTGGATGACCTGCTGCCTCCGCCGCCGAACGCACCGGCCGGCAACGCGGCGAACGCCCGCGGCCCGCTGCCGCCCGCGCCCGGCGACATGGCCGGAACAGGCTCGGCCGCAGGCGGATCAGCGGTGGGTGCCAATCCCGACCGCCGGAACCTCGACGATCTGCTGCCACCGCCACCGAATGTCCCGGGTCGTACTCCGGGTGGCGGGTCGGGCGGCGATGCACCGTCCGGCGTGAGCAATCCCGGCGCGCAGACCGGCACGAGCCGGCCCGCCGATTCCGCCTCCGCGAACCGCGAGGCGGCCGGGCAGAATTCGCCGGGCTCGGCGGCCGGCGGCTTCGACGAGATGTCCGCACCGGACGGGCAGACCGACGGTCCCGGCCGACATCAAGCCCTGGATGTCCCGCTGCCGCTGCCGCAGCGGACGCCCTATCCGACCTCCGGTACGGGGCAACAGGATCCGCCGCCGTACGGGCCACGTCGGGTGCCGCCGCAGGCACCGGCGGCGTCGGGCCAGGAACCACACCTGCCCGGAACCGCGCCCATGCCGCAGGCTCCCGGCAATGACCACCGTTGGATGGCGCCGCCCTCCAGGCCGCCGGCCGATCCGGTCCGCGGCCAAGCGCCGAGTGCTCCTTTCGCACCGGCGAATGAACAGCTCGGTCCGGCCGATTCACAGTCGGGCGTGCCCGGGCAGGCGGGCAACGCCACCTCGGGCGGTCCGGGTTCGATGAACAGCGCGCCGGGGCAGGAGAACTGGCGCGCGCCCGACTATCCTGGCGCGCCCGAACCGGATTCGGCGCACGGCTCGCGCACCGAATCGTGGCCCGCGGGTGGGAACGCGGCGGCGCCGGATAATTCGAGCGCCCCCGTCCGGCCCGGAACGTATGGGCGACCGGATGGAGCGCCTGGCCGACCGGACGGTTACTCCGGCGAGCAGCCGTACGGCACTCCGGGACAACCGGATTCCGCCGGGCAGAGTGAGTACTACGGAGTCCCCGGCCAGCCGGAGCCCATCGAGCACGGCCGGCACCATGGTGCGCCGGGGCAGCCCGGTGCGGGCGAGCACGGCCTGCACTACGGTGCGCTGGGACAGCCGGAGTCGGCTGAGCACGGCCGCCACCATGCCGGGCCGGGGCAGCCTGGTGCCGACGAGAACGGCCGGCACTACGGCGTGCCGGGGCAGCCGGGGGCTGCCGAGCACGGCCGGAACCTTGGCGCGCCGGGGCAGGCTGGTGCTGCCGCGCAGGGGCAGGGTGGGGCTTCTTGGCAGCAGGCGGGAGCGCCTTGGCAGCAAGGGGGTTCGGGACCGCAGGGCGTCGGGCCGCAGGGCGCTGGACAGCAGGGGTGGAATACGTCTGCGCCGGTGCAGTACGGGACCGGGGGGCCGGGGCAGCCGGGGCCGTCGCTGGATGATGTGCAGTGGCGGCGGGCGAAGAAGGCGCCCGGGTCGGGGTGGCGGAAGGCCGTGCACCACGTGTCGGGTGGGGCGATCAATCCCGGGTTGTCGGCTGAGGAGCGGCGGCTGCAGGAGCTGGTGGCTCGGATTCGGCAGCCGGTGCGGGGGGATTACCGGATCGCGGTGCTGTCGTTGAAGGGTGGGGTCGGGAAGACTACGACCACCATGGGGCTGGGGTCGATTTTCGCGTCCATTCGCGGGGATCGGGTTATCGCCGTGGATGCGAATCCGGACTTCGGGACCTTGTCGCAGCGGGTGCCGTTGCAGACGCGGTCCACGGTGCGGGATCTGTTGCTGGACCCGAATATTCAGCGGTATTCGGATGTGCGGCGGCATACCTCGCAGGGTGGAAGCCGGCTGGAAGTGCTTGCCAGTGAACGGGATCCGGCCGCATCGGAGGCGTTCAGCGAGGAGGAGTACCGGGCCGTCGCGCGGATTCTGCAGCGGTTCTACAACATCATCCTCACCGACTGCGGTACGGGGCTGATGCATTCGGCCATGGCGGGTGTGCTGGATCTGGCGCATTCGCTGGTGCTGATCTCGTCCTCGGCCATCGACGGCGCGCGCAGTGCGGCCGCCACCCTGGACTGGTTGTCGCTGCACGGGCACGACCACCTGGTCCGCAATGCGGTGGTGGTCATCAACCTGCCGCGGCCGGGCGCCGCGAATGTGGGCATCAACCAGTTGCGGGACTACTTCCTGTCCCGCTGCCGGGCCGTGCACATCATCCCCTACGACGCCCACCTGTCCGAGGGCGCCGAAATCGATCTGGCCCGCCTGCACAAGCAGACCAAGCGCTCCCTGGTCGAGCTGGCCGCCACCGTCGCCGACGACTTCGCCACCGATCACCGCCGCTACCGCGGCTGACCCCGGCCGGTCCGCGGCAATGGACAGTGCGGCGTGTGGGCGTCCCGGTCGCACGCCGGTTCGGCGGGTGTGGTGTGGGTCTCTTTGCGGCAGATTGACTGCGATACATCGGTCACCCACAGGGAGATGAGCAGATGCACCGCGGAGCAGGCGCCGCCACGCTGGACGAGGACCGGATCGAGGTCGTGCCACGGCTCGATTTCGACCGGGTCGCCGAGGGCTTGCCGAGCGGGCGGCTGGTGTGGCGGGGAGCCGCCCCGCAGCTGACGGAGTTGATCGAGATCTTCTCGGCGCTCGGCCTGCGGGTCTCCACGCACGAGGTGTCGCCCGAGGGCGCGGCCGAGGTGCATCGGTTCACCTTCTGCCCCACGGCTTTTCACTGGGATGAACAGGCGGCCGAGCTGGTTTCGGCGGCGTTCCTGGCGGCCGCGTCCGGACAACTCGAGGTCGACGGGTTCATCGGGTTGATCGGCACGGCGCGGCTGGAGTGGCGCGATGCCGTGCTGGTGCGGGCCGCGTGCCGGTATCTGCGGCAGGCGGGGCTGCGGTCCAGCGAGGCGTCGATCACCGAGATACTCTCCGCCCAACCGGAATTCGTGCGCGCGTTCGTGGCGCTGTTCCACGCCCGATTCGATCCGCGGCACACCACCGGCCGCGCCGGACTGATCGCGGAGGCCGATGCGGCCGTGCTGCGCCGGCTCGAGGCCGCGGCCACGCTGCCGGAGGATCAGCTGCTGCGCGGCCTGCACACCTTCTGCTCGGCGGTGCTGCGCACCAACTGGTATCAGCCGGGCCGTCCGGTGGTCGCCTTCAAGCTCGCGCCCTCCCGGCTGTCGGTCACGGCTGCCATCACGCCGTATCGCGAGATCTTCGTGCACTCCAAGGAAGTCGAGGGCAGCCATGTGCGGGCCGGGGCCATTGCCCGCGGCGGCCTGCGCTGGTCGGAGCGCGTGGACGATTTCCGCACCGAAGTGCTGGGCCTGATGAAGACCCAGACGGTGAAGAACTCGGTGATCGTCCCGACCGGCGCCAAGGGCGCGTTCGTGGCCCGCCGCACCACCGGCGCACCGGCCGTGGAGAGTGCGTACGCGGCCTTCATCGGCGGATTGCTCGATGTCACCGACAATATCGTCGAGGGCACGCTCACCCATCCCGAGCACACCGTCGTCTACGACGACGCGGACCCCTACCTGGTCGTCG
Source organism: Nocardia sp. IFM 10818 (assembly GCF_054655275.1). Taxonomy (NCBI): domain Bacteria; kingdom Bacillati; phylum Actinomycetota; class Actinomycetes; order Mycobacteriales; family Nocardiaceae; genus Nocardia; species Nocardia sp. IFM 10818. The sequence goes on along the minus strand of NZ_BAAHJH010000001.1, from coordinate 1,232,708 downwards.
CCGCGGACAAGGGCACCGCCCGATTCTCCGATCTGGCCAATGGCATTGCCGTCTCGCGAGGCTTCTGGCTCGGCGACGCGTTCGCCTCGGGCGGTTCCACCGGCTACGACCACAAGGCTCTGGGCATTACCGCCCGCGGCGCCTGGCGTTCCATCCGCCAGCATCTCGCCGAGCTCGGCATCGATCCGGATACCCAGCCGTTCACCGTCACCGGTATCGGTGACATGTCCGGCGATGTCTTCGGCAACGGCATGCTGGAAACCGATCGCATCCTGCTGGTGGCCGCCTTCGACCACCGCCACATCTTCCTGGATCCGGATCCGGACCCGCAGCGCTCCCACGCCGAGCGCCGTCGCCTGGCCGCGCTGGAGCGCAGCAGCTGGGCCGACTACGACCGCGACCTCATCTCCGCAGGCGGCGGTGTCTGGCCCCGCACCGCCAAATCGGTCCCGCTCTCGGAGCAGGTCCGCAAACGCCTGGGCATTACGGCCGCGGAACTGCCCGCCCCCGAACTGATTCGAGCGATCCTGCGCGCCGAGGTCGATCTGCTCTTCAACGGCGGCATCGGCACCTATGTCCGCGCCGCCGCCGAACTCGACGCCGAAGTCGCCGATCCGGCCAACGACGACGTTCGCATCACCGCGGATCTCTTGCGCTGCCGGGTAATCGGCGAGGGCGGCAACTTGGGCCTCACGCAACGCGCCCGCATCGAGTTCGCCGTCGCCGGCGGCCGCATCAACGCCGATTTCATCGACAATGCCGCCGGCGTGGCCATTTCCGACCGCGAGGTCAATCTCAAGATCGCCCTGTCCGCCGCGGTATCCGCGGGCGCCCTCGCTCCCGCGGACCGGGATCGCCTGCTGGCGGCCAATGCCGATGCCGTCGTCGCCGCTGTCCTCGCCGATTGCGACAAGCAGGCCCTCGCCATCAGCTTGGCCGAGGCCCACGCCCCCTTCCTCATCGACCGCCACGGCCGCCTGATCGAGAATCTCGAACAAGCCACCGGCCTGGACCGCGCGGCCGAATTCCTCCCCACCCCAGCCGAACTCGCCGCTCGACGCCGGGCCGGCACGGGTTTGGCGCGCCCCGAGATCGCCGTCCTGCTGGCCATGTCCAAGAACCTGGTCCGCGACGAACTCCTGGCCTCCGACGCCATCGACGACCCGGTGGTGGCGGGCACCCTGGCCGACTACTTCCCCGAATCGGTCCGTGACCGAGTGGGCCTTGCTACGCTCCGCGAGCATCCCGTGGCCCGGGAGATCGTCGCCGTGGCCGCCGCCAATCAGGTCATCAACCGGGTGGGCCCCGGCATGATTCACCGCCTCGAGGAGCGTCTCGGCGCGGACACGCCCCATATTGTGCTGGCCTGCACGGTCGTTCACGAGGTGCTCGATATCGGACGGTGGTGGCGCGACGCCCTGGCCCTGCCCGGTGTCTCCCCTCAGGTTCGGATGGGCCTGCTCGGCGATATCCAGCACGCTGTGGAGGAATCCACCGCCTGGCTGCTGACCCACCACCGCGCCGAAACCTGGTCCGCCGAAATCGACTGCTACGCACCGCTGGTCGCTAACCTCATAGCGGCGCTGCCGCGCCCCGGCGGCCATCCGGGCCGGGATTCGGCGAACCTGCGCTTGCTGTCCCAGGCCCTGCCGCTCAGCGCCACCGCCACCAGGACCGGCCTGCCGGTTCCCCTGGTCGCCCAGACCTACCGCGAGCTGGGCGAAGTCATCGGATTGGATTGGCTGGCCAAGACTTTCGCCGAAACCCGCACCTCCGACCACTGGGAAACCCTGGCCGCGGCCGTACTCGGCGAGGAACTGCGGTCCCGCTGGCACGCCCTGACGGCGGCGGTCCTGACCGAGGCCGATCCGGGCGATTCGGCCCGCGACCTGGTATCGACCTGGATCGCGACGCCCGCCGCGACCCGGTTGCTGGAGCTGGTCGGCCGGCTACAGCGGGCGAACCGGGCGGATATCGCCCGCTTGTGCGTGGTGAACGCGGAGTTGGCCGGCGCGGCCGGACAGTAGGCCGACCCGCCGCGTCAACGATGCGCGATGACCGCCAGCAGCAGTTCGGCCCGGACCCGGGCGGTGTCGAGCTGGCAGCCCAGCACCGACTCGATTTTGGTGATCCGGCTGCGCAGCGTGTGCCGGTGCACGCCGAGAGCCGTTGCGGCGGCCTCCCATTGGCCGTGGGCCTCGAGATAGGCGCGCAGTGAGGCGACGAGGTCGGTGCCGTGGCGGTCGTCGTAATCGACGAGCGGTTGCAGCATCGCCTCCGACACGGCGGAGAGGACTCGCCTGGCCTCCGGGAAGGTCAGCAGGGCGTGACCGGCCAGGGCGGCGGGCTCGAGCGGGGTGGCGCCGGGGAGGGCGGCCGAGGCGGCCAGTTCGGCATGGTCGATGGCCGCGGGGAAGCGGCGCAAGGGATGCGGGGCGCTGAGGCCCGCGCGGAGGGTGGCGCGGGTCGCGGGCGGGAGGTGAGCCAGCAGGCGTTCGGCGGATTGGTCGGTATCCGAGCCGGACAGCAGGATGGCGGCGCGGTCAGCGGTGAGGTGGACGAAGAGCTGGCGATCCTGGGCGCTCAGCTGATCGTCCACGGCGGCCACTGCGCGAGTGAGGGTTTCGGGAGTCGCGCCGCGGAGAACCAGGGCGCGGACTCGCCCGGAGCGGTCGGCCGCCGGGGTCAGGTGCTGCCAGACGCTGTCCAGCTCGGTGGGCTCCTCCAGGAGCATGGACAGGGCTTGGGTGTTCAAGCGGTTCTGCGCGATTCGCAGGCGCGCCGGCTTCTCGAAGTCGAGGGCCAACAGCGAGCTGGCGTGACCCAGAAGGACCTGGTCGACGGCGGAGAGCGCGGTGGCAGTGACTACGGCCAGATGGCCGTGCACGGTCTGACCGGCCGTAATCGCCTGCACGGCAATGGATTCACCTGATGCCGTATGGATCACGCCGCTGCTCGCGCCGTCCCCGCGGGTGCCGACGAATTCGGTGAGGCGGGCGGCGATCTCGTCCGGAACCCGGCGCGGGTGGGCATCGGCGATGGCCCCGTCCGCCCCGAGGACGATCACGGTCGCGGACAGCGCGGCGGAGAGTTCCTTGATGACCGCTCGAACGCCTTGAATGGCAGCGCGTGTCATCCGAGGCTGCGCCCGGGAGGCCCGCAGCACCTTCTCGTACTCCTGTTCGGCCAACCGCCCCATGACCTTCTTGGTGATGGCGCCGAAGGGCGTCGGCAGCGGCACCTCGAACAGCGGCAGGCCGAGCCGGTCGGCGGCGTCGACGAGGTCGGCGGGAATGCGCTCGTGCGAGAGCCCGATGCCGAAGCCGACCGCCGCGACGCCCACCGCGTCGAGGTCCGCGAGATAGCGTTCCCGGTCCGCGCGACTGAGCGGCAAACCCATGCCGGTGGTCAGGACCAGCTCCCCGCCCGACAGCCAGTGCTGCGGCTCGGTGAGCTCCGAGGTGAGGACGAGGGTGATGTCGCGGCCGAGCCCCGCGCTCCCACCCTTCAGCGCCAGTCCCAGTTCGGGTTGGGACAGGACCCAGCGGACCGGAATTCCCGCGTTCACAGCACTCCGTTGGTTATCTGGACAGATCGTCGAAACCCGATTCTGCCCGCACTCCATTACGGCAGGTGACTCGGGGGTGTGTCGCGCAGCACACTGTCTGGCAACCAGGCAGTGCCGGCACTGACGCAATGCGTGGGCCACCGGAGTTCGAGAACCGCACCACATCGCAGGAGAACGGGCAGATATGACCGAGATGCTTCGCAATTACATAGACGGCCAGTTCGTAGCCGCTACCGGAGCGGAGTCGTTCGAGCTGATCAGCCCGGTGGACGAGAGCGTGACCGGCGCCAGCCCGATCTCCGGTCAGGCCGATATCGATGCCGCGGTCGCCGCCGCCACCCGCGCCTTCCCCGAGTGGAAGGCCGCCACCCCGGGCCAGCGCCAGGCCGCGCTGCTGAAGCTCGCCGACGCCATCGAGGCGAACTCCGACGCGCTCGTCGAGGCCCAGGCTCGCGACACCGGTCAGCCCAAGCACCTCATCGCCTCCGAGGAGGTCGCCACCGGCGCGGATCATCTGCGCTTCTTCGCCGGCGCGGCGCGCATGCTCGAGGGCAAGTCCGCCGGTGAGTACATGAGCGGCTTCACTTCCTATGTCCGCCGCGAGCCGGTCGGCGTGATCGGCCAGGTGACGCCGTGGAACTACCCGCTCATGATGGCCATCTGGAAGATCGGCCCGGCGCTGGCGACCGGCAATACCGTCGTGCTCAAGCCCAGCGACACCACTCCGGGCAGCACCCTGGTGCTGGCCGAGCTGTCGAAGGGCATCCTCCCCGACGGCGTCTTCAATGTGGTGCTCGGCACCGCTTCGACCGGGGCCACGCTGGTGGAGCATCCCGGCCTGAGCATGGTGTCGATCACCGGTTCGGTGCGGGCGGGCATCGAGGTGGCGAGCGCCGCGGCCAAGCAGGTCAAACGCGCTCATCTCGAACTCGGCGGCAACGCACCGGTGGTCGTGTTCGGCGACGCCGATATCGAGACCGCCGCCGACCGCATCGGCGATGCCGCGTTCTTCAATGCCGGTCAGGACTGCACCGCCGCCACCCGCGTGCTGGTGCACGAGTCGGCGCACGACGAGCTGGTCGCGGCCCTGGTGAAGAAGGCCGAGTCGGTGCGCCCGGGCAAGCCCGATGACGAGGACGCCGCCTACGGCCCGCTCAACAACATCCGGCACTTCGAGACCGTCACCGGCAAGATCGCCGCGCTGCCCGCGCACGCCGCCGTCCGCACCGGCGGTGAGCGGGTCGGCGAGACCGGATTCTACTTCGCCCCGACCGTCATCACCGGCGTGCGCCAGGACGATCCGATCGTGCAGGAGGAGATCTTCGCACCGGTCATCACCGTGCAGACCTTCGCCGACGAGGCCGAGGCGATCACGCTGGCCAATGATGTCGTCTACGGCCTGGCCTCCAGCATCTGGACCCGCGATCACGGAGTGGTGCAGCGGGTTTCGGCCGCCCTGGACTTCGGCGCGGTGTGGGTGAACGCCCATATCCCGCTGGTCGCCGAGATGCCGCACGGCGGGTTCAAGCGCTCCGGCTACGGCAAGGACCTGTCCGCCTACGGCGTCGAGGACTACACCCGCATCAAGCACGTCATGAGCGCCCACGACTGACCGTCGCGTGGATCCCGGCGCGATGCGCGCCGGGATGACGGTGTGACGCTTACCGATTCCCTTCCGCAGAAAGACTTCGATGACCGAGATCAGCTACCGGCTCCCGCAGCAGCGGGCGCTCGTCACCGCCCTGCCGGGCCCGCGCTCGCAGGAGCTCACCGCCCGGCGCAAGGCCGCCGTCGCCGCGGGTGTCGGCTCCACCGCCCCGGTGTACGCCGCCGATGCCGATGGCGGCGTCATCGTGGATGTGGACGGCAATTCGCTCATCGATCTCGCGGCCGGTATCGCGGTCACCAATGTCGGCGCCTCGCATCCGAAAGTCGCGGCGGCGGTGAGCGATCAGGCGCAGCACTTCACGCACACCTGTTTCATGGTGACCCCGTACGAGGCGTATGTGCGGGTGTGCGAGGAGCTGGCGGCGCTCACCCCCGGCGATCACGAGAAGCGCAGTGTGCTCTTCAATTCCGGCGCCGAGGCGGTGGAGAACGCGGTCAAGGTGGCGCGGCTGGCCACCGGCCGGACCGCGGTGGTCGCCTTCGATCACGCGTATCACGGCCGCACCAACCTGACCATGGCGCTGACCGCGAAATCCATGCCCTACAAGGCGCATTTCGGCCCGTTCGCGCCCGAGGTCTACCGGATGCCGATGTCCTACCCGTTCCGCGACGGCGGCCTGGACGGCAAAGCCGCTGCGGCCGAAGCCGTCCTGCGCATCGAGAAGCAGATCGGCGCGGATTCGGTGGCGGCGATCATTATCGAGCCGATCCAGGGCGAGGGCGGATTCATCGTCCCCGCACCGGGATTCCTGCCCGCGCTGGCGGAGTGGGCGCGCGCCAATGGCGTGGTGTTCATCGCCGATGAGGTGCAGACCGGCTTCTCCCGCACCGGCGACTGGTTCGCCTGTGATCACGAGGGCGTGGTCCCCGACATCATCACCATGGCCAAGGGCATTGCCGGCGGCATGCCGCTGTCGGCCATCACCGGCCGGGCCGAACTCATGGACGCCGTGCACGCGGGCGGCCTGGGCGGCACCTACGGCGGCAACCCGGTCGCCTGCGCCGCGGCGCTGGCCGCCATCGAGGTGATGCGCGACCACGACCTGCCCGCCCGCGCCCGCCGCATCGGCGAGATCGCCACGGCCCGTTTCACCGAACTGGCCCAACAGGTTCCGGCCATCGGTGACGTGCGCGGCCGGGGCGCCATGCTCGCCCTCGAGTTCGTGAAGCCCGGTACCAGCGAACCGGATTCCGCCCTCACCGCCAAGATCGCCGCCCGCTGTCTCGAACAAGGCGTCATCACCCTCACCTGCGGCACCTTCGGCAATGTCATCCGCCTGCTGCCGCCCCTGGTCATCGGCGAGGACCTGCTGGACGAGGCGCTGACGGTGCTGTGCACCGCGATCACGGACCTCGCCGCATGATCGGCCGCTGTCACCAGCCCGCTGTCCGCCCCGCCGAGGAGGCCGCCCATGACTGAGTTCCACGGTATTCGCGACCTGGTCCCCACCGGCGTGTGGATCGACAACGCGGCCGTTCCCGCGACCGGCGAAAAGACCTTCGCCGTCATCGATCCGGCGACCGGCGATGAGCTCGCCGAGGTCGCCGACGCGAGCGCTCCCGACGCCCTGCGCGCGCTCGACTCCGCCTGCCGCGTCCAATCCGAGTGGGCCGCAACGGCTCCGCGCCGGCGCGGGGTCATCCTGCGCCGCGCCTGGGAGATTCTCACCGAGCGCACCGAGGAACTGGCGCTGCTCATGTCGCTGGAGATGGGCAAGGCCGTGGCCGAGGCGCGCGGCGAGGTGGCCTACGGCGGTGAGTTCCTGCGCTGGTTCAGCGAGGAGGCGGTCCGCATCGGCGGCCGCTACGCCGACTCCCCCGCCGGCGCCGGGCGCATCCTGGTCAAGCACGAGCCGGTCGGACCGGTCCTGGCCATTACGCCGTGGAACTTCCCGCTGGCCATGGGAACTCGCAAGATCGGTCCGGCGCTCGCGGCCGGGTGCACGGTCATCGTGAAGCCCGCCGAGGACACTCCGCTGACCATGCTGGCGCTGGCCGCCATCTTCAAGGAGGCCGGACTGCCCGACGGTGTGCTGTCGGTGGTCCCGACCAGCGATGCCGCCGCGGTCACCGCGCCGCTCCTGGCCGATCCGCGCCTGCGCAAGGTGACCTTCACCGGCTCCACCCGCGTCGGCAAGATCATGCTGAAGCAGGCCGCCGACAATGTCCTTCGCACCTCGATGGAACTCGGCGGCAATGCCCCCTTCATCGTCTTCGAGGACGCCGATCTGGAGCAGGCGCTGGCCGGGGTCATGCTGGCGAAGATGCGCAATGGCGGCGAGGCGTGCACCGCGGCCAACCGCATCTACGTGCACAATTCGATTCGCGCGGAGTTCTCCGCCCGGCTCGCCGAGAAGCTCGCCGCCCTGCGGGTGGGCCCCGGCTACCGGCCGGACGTCGATCTGGGTCCCATTATCAACGCGAAGCAGCGCGCGAATATCGCTGCGCTGGTTGATGATGCGGTCGCCGCGGGCGCGGTCGTGCGCACCGGCGGCAAGCCCATCGACGGCCCCGGGTTCTTCTTCCAGCCCACCGTTCTCGACGAGGTGCCGCGGACCGCCCGCATCCACTCCGAGGAGATCTTCGGCCCCGTCGCCGCCGTCTACGGCTTCGATACCGAGGCCGAGGTGGTGGCCGCGGCCAATGACACCGAATACGGTTTGGCCGCTTACTTCTTCACCCGGGACCTGGATCGGGCCCTGCGGGTGAGCGATGCCCTGCGAGCCGGCATGGTCGGCGTGAATCGCGGCGTCATCTCCGATCCGGCGGCCCCGTTCGGCGGGGTCAAGCAGTCGGGTCTGGGCAGCGAGGGCGGATCCGAGGGGATCGCCGAGTATCTCGACACCAAATACGTCGCGTTCACGCGCTGACGTCATAGTCGCGTCCCATCGCGGACGTCCATCGCGGCTCCGATCGCGATTCGCGGCACGCCGGCCCCTGCGCCGGAACCCGTGCCCACCCGACCATCCGGGTCGGTTTCACCACCGCGGCGCGGTGCCGGTGGAAGCTTCCTGCACGCTTCCACCGGCGCCAGACCCCTGCTCGAGGAGCTTCTATGCTCGTGCAAAAACATACGGGGGACGATCTTTCCGCTCAGAGCGGCAAAGGATTGGCGACCGATAAGGTCGGTACTTTCGCGGGCGCCGTGCTCAGCATCGCGTCCATTGCACCGGCCTATACCACCACCGCCAGTCTGGGTTTGATCGTGGCGGCGGTCGGCCTGAAGATGCCGGCACTGCTGATCGCCGGATTCATCCCGATGTTTCTGGCCGCGTACGCCTACCGCGAATTCAATGCCGAAACTCCGGATTGCGGCGCGTCGTTCACCTGGTCGGCGCGGGCGCTCGGACCGTATATCGGGTGGATGGCCGGATGGGGTTCGGTGATCGCCGTGATCATCGTGCTCGCCAATATCTCCGCGGTGGGTGCGGAATTCCTCTATTTGATCATGGGCAGGCTTACGAATTCGACAACCATTGCCGAACTCGGTGGCAATAAGCTCGTTAATATCGCGACAACTCTGGCATTTCTGGCAGCCGCCGGCTGGGCCGCGAGTCGCGGCATCACTTCCAGCGAACGCGCGCAGAAGATTCTGGTCGGCTTCCAGCTGACCGTGCTGCTGCTGTTCGCCGGCGTGGCGCTGTTCCGCGCCGTGTCCGGGGACGCGCCGTCCGGGCTGAGCTTCGATATCGACTGGTTCAATCCGTTCACCGGAATCACCCTGGGCGCCTTCGCCATCGGCCTGGTCGGTTCGGTCTTCCTGTTCTGGGGCTGGGACACCGCGCTCACCCTCGGCGAGGAGTGCAAGGATCCCAAGCGCACGCCGGGCCGGGCCGGGCTGCTGTCCATCCTGACCGTGCTGGGCACCTATCTGCTGCTGGCCGTGGCGCTCATGTGGTACGCCGGGACCGGCGATACCGGTCTGGGACTCGGCAATCCGGATAACTCGGGCAATGTGTTCGGCGCGCTGGCCGAACCCGTGCTCGGCGGCGCCGGCGAACTGCTGCTCTACACCGCCGTGCTGGCCTCCGCCGTCGCCAGCCTGCAGGCCACCTTCCTGCCCGCCGCGCGCGCCATGCTGGCCATGAGCGCCTACCGGGCGCTGCCCGAGCGGTTCGCCGCCGTGCACCCGACCTATCAGGTGCCGCGCTTCGCGACCGCGGTGGCCGCGGTGGTGGCGGGCGCGTTCTACGCCATCACGGCACTGCTGTCGGAGAACGTCCTGATGGACACCATTGCCGCCATGGGCATCATGATCTGCTGGTACTACGGCATCACCGCCTTCGCCTGCGTCTGGTACTTCCGCAAGCGGTGGTTCGCCTCGGCCCGCAATGTCGTGTTCAAGCTGGCGTTCCCGCTGCTCGGCGGGGCCATGCTGCTGATCATCTTCGGCATCTCGGTCTCGGAGAGCCTGGATCCCGAGGTGGGCAGCGGCGCCTCGATCTTCGGCATCGGCCTGGTGTTCTACCTGGGCTTCGGCATTCTCGCCCTGGGCGCGGTGCTCATGCTCCTCGCCCGCTGGCAGGATCCGGAGTACTTCCGCGGCCGCACCCTGCCGCGCGCGGTCTCCGGGGAGCCGCTGCCCGCACCGGCGCGCCGTTCTGTCGAATGAGTCCTCGGCCACTTCGCCGATCCGGTGGGGGCGCGGACCCCCACCGGCGCACATACTGGAATCAGCAATCTTCGGGTTATCCGAACCTCGATGTTCAGCAAGGAGCTCTCGTGCCTGTCATCACTCGTGACGTCGTGGTCGTCGGAGCCGGGCCCTCCGGTCTGACCGCCGCCGTGGAATTGCGCAAATCCGGCCTGTCCGTGACCGTGCTGGAGGCGCGCGATCGGGTGGGTGGGCGCACCTGGACCGGGGATATCGACGGCGCGATGATCGAGATCGGCGGGCAGTGGCTCTCGCCGCATCACACCGCTGCCCTCGAACTGGTCGAGGAGCTCGGGCTGGAGACCTTCAGCCGCTACCGCGAGGGCGAGTCGGTGTTCCTGGCCGCCGACGGGACCCGCCAGCAGTTCACCGGGGACGTATTCCCGGCGCCCCCGGCCACCGCCGCCGAGATCGACCGGCTCATCAAGCTGCTCGACGAACTGGCCGCCGAGGTCGGGGCCGAGCAGCCGTGGGCGCATCCGCTTGCCGCGGAGCTGGATTCGATTCCGTTCAGCCTGTGGCTGGAGCGGCAGTCCGAGGACGAGTACGCGCGGGAGACCGTGGCGTTCTTCGTGTCCGGGGCCATGCTGACCAAGCCCGCGCACACCTTCTCCACGCTGCAAGCGCTGCAGATGGCGGCCGCGCAGGGTTCCTACACCGCACTGGCCACCGATACGTTCATGCTCGACAAGCGGGTCGTGGGCGGTATGCAGCAGGTGTCGCAGCGGCTGGCCGCGGTCATCGGCGCGGATCTGCACCTGAATTCGCCGGTGCGGCGGGTGGAGTGGTCGGAGAACGGGGTCGTCGTGTTCGCCGATGGCGGGCTGGAGGTCCGGGCCGATCGCGTGATCCTGGCGGTGCCGCCGAACCTGTACTCCTGCCTCAGCTTCGACCCGCCGCTGCCGCGCCGCCGGCACCAGATGTACCAGCACATGTCCTTCGGCTTCGTGGTGAAGGTGCACGCGGTGTACCCGACGCCGTTCTGGCGGGAAAAGGGTTTGTCCGGAACCGGTTTCAGCGACACCGATATGGTGTCCGAGGTCTACGACAACACCAACCACGGCGCGGAGAACGGCGCACTGGTCGGTTTCATCGCGCACGAGCAGGCCGACGCGTTCTTCGCCATGGACGCCGCGCAGCGCAAGCAGGCGGCGCTGGACTGCCTGGTCCGCTACCTCGGGCCCGAGGCCGGGAATCCGGACGTTTACTACGAATCCGACTGGGGCGCAGAGGAATGGACGCGCGGCGCCTACGGCGTCAGCTTCGACCTCGGCGGCCTGACCCGCTACGGCCGCGACCATCGCGACCCCATCGGGCCCATGCACTTCGCCTGCTCGGATCTGGCCGGGCACGGCTTCCAGCACGTGGACGGCGCGGTGCGCATGGGCCGTCGCGCCGCGGCCGCCATCGTGGCCGAGCGGTCTCTGGTGTGACGTGCTGATCCGGGCCGACGTCCCGCCGGGGCCCGCCCTTGGGGCTCCGGCAGGACTGCCGGCACCGATCTACCAGGCGGGGAGCCGACGCCGTCCGGCGAGCACGTCGCGGACGAGATCGTCGTAGGCGTCGGACAATTCGGCCAGATGATGCCAGGCGCCGTGCAGCATTTCGTCATTGGCGTCGAGGGTCATCAACGCGTGGTGCGCGCGGACGGACGCCTCGGCCAGCCGGTCGATGACCGACCCGACGGTTTCGGTGTGCAGCGTGGCGCCGAGCCGATGCTGGGGCACCGAGCGCACGATCCAGTCATCGATGGCCATGACCAATTCGATTCGGCGGCGCTTGTTTTCGATGATCGAGGTGGGATCCGTTTCCGGGCCCGTGCCGCCCCGGCCTACCAGGCGCTTCTCGTGGAGCACCGCCAGATCATGGGCGAACCACAGCAGTGGCCCGCCGATGACGCGGTGACCGCGGCATGCGCGTAAGAGTAGGTCGGAGGTCGGCAATAGCCCGGTTGCGAGGGTTTGCGCCTCAATGTCCGCATACTGAGGGGACACGTCGGGCAATGCCACAACGACCGTATTTGATGTCTCCGAACCTGCCACGTTGCCTCGCGTTCATCGACGTACAACACCGCATTCAGGACGTTCATTACAATAAACTTCTAAACCTGGCTGTCAAGCCTTACACGGCGGTTCGCGCACCGGAGTAGACTTCGGTGCCTTGAAGCAACAACCCAGGAGCGACATGGGTGACGGTCCGAGATATCAACGGATCGCAGACCTCCTCCGCGAGGAGATCCGCGCCGGCAAATGGAAACCGGGCGATCGACTACCAAGCCACAACGAGCTGGCCGATCAGATGAATGTCTCGATCACCACGGCTCGCAATGCGATACAGCTCCTGGTCGCCGAAAACCTGGTCTACACAGCTACTTCCAGAGGCACGATTGTACGCAGTCAAGAAGTGCTGGAATCGGTTGTCACCAACCACATTCGGCCGGACAGGCCGAAAGCCTCGCACGATATCTTCGTCGAGATAGCGCGCGAGGCCGGCCGGGAGCCGTCCAAACAGTTCAGTGCGCGAATGGAACCGGCCAGTCCGGAGGTGGCGCACTGGCTCGGGGTGGAGAAGGATTCCTGGGTGGTGTCCCGCACCGTCATGCAGTACCTGGACAATGAGCCCTGGTCCTGGGAGGTCAGCTTCTATCCGCGAGATCTGGCCGAGGCCACCGGGATCGACGTCCCGCACGACATCCCGGAGGGCACCACCCGCCGCCTCGCCGACCGCGGCTTCGCCGAGACGGCCCATCGCGACACGGTGGTGTCCCGTCCCGCCACCGCGGAGGAGGCGGCCGTGCTCGGGGTGGGTCCCGGCACCATCCTGCTCGACCATCTCCGCATCGGCGCCAACCACGAGCGCATCACCCGGGTGACCCGTCACCGCTCCACCGCCGCCCGTAACCGCCTGGCCTACGAGCTGGGCGACGATCCGGGCATCGACATCATCCGCAAATCCCTCGGGGCCCCTTGTCCCCCAGGCAATTCGCACTCCTTCGGAAGTTCCCTCCTACCCGGCTCGCCATGAATCCGCACCTCCGCCCGGCCCGTATCGGAGACCTCGGAACCATCACCAGGCTCCGCCTGCAACGCACCCACTGGCTGGCGGCCCGCGGCAGCGACCAATGGACCAGGGCCGGACGAGGTCTCCCCATCGAGACCTTCGTCCGGTCCGTGGCCCTGTCGGTCCGCAATGGCGAAACTTGGATGGCCGAGGTCGACGGCCACCCCGCCGGCACCATCACGATCAATCACCGCGCCGATGAAGGCCTGTGGTCCCCAGGCGAACTAGCCGATTCCCTCATCGTCCACTACATGATCGTCGACCTCCGCTACGCCGGAAACCGCATCGGCGAAGCCCTCCTCAACCACGCCACCATCCAGGCCCGCGACCACAGCCGCGGCTGGGTCCGCCTCGACGCCTGGACCACCAACCACGCCCTGCACGACTACTACCGCCGCGTCGGCTTCACCCTCGTCCGCATCGCGGGCCCCGAAGCCACCGGCCCGTCAAGAGCCCTTTTCGAAAGGCCCACCGCCGGTTGGCTTCCCACCTGGACAAACCAGACACAACCCGCCCTCCCCCACCGCACCGAACTCCACGCCGGCTGACCGGCGTGGCCATCCGCTACAGACCCGGGAGGTCGGCGATCTGGATCATCTCCTTGCCGTGGTTGCGGGAGATGAGCATGCCCCGGCCCGGGGGGAGCTTCTGCGGGCGCTCGTCGCCGATCAGCTTTCCTTCGTCCTTGGGACCGGACATCATGAGGGTGTCCACCGAGAGGTTCTTCATGGCGCCGAGGACGCCGTCGTAGAGGGCTCGGGAGACGCCGCCCATGCGGCGGGTGACGATGACGTGGAGGCCGATGTCCCGGGCTTGGGGCAGGTACTCGACCAGGGGGGCCAGCGGGTTCTGCAGGCCGCCGGTCGCCACCATGTCGTAATCGTCGATGATGACGTAGATCTCGGGGCCGGACCACCAGCTGCGGTCGCGGAGTTGCTGGGGGGTGATGTCGGAGCCGGGGATGCGCTTCGACAGGTAGTTCACGACCTCCAGGATCATGCCGCCGCAGGTCTGGGACGACGTGGAGTAGCCGGCCAGCTGATCGCCTTCGAGGACGCCGAGCAGGGTGCGGCGGTAGTCGATGAGGATGACGCGGGCCTGGTCGGCGGTGGAGTTGTCGGCGATGCCGCGGATGACATTGCGGAGGAAGGTGGTTTTGCCGGATTCCACGTCCGCGAAGCACATGAAGTGCGGGTCGGTGCTGAAATCCAGGACCACGGGCTGCAGTTCGGATTCGCCGAGGCCGACGACCACGCGGGTGGGGCCCTGCTGGACGCCGTGGGCGCGCGCCACTTCCAGGATCTGGTCGCGGTGGGCGTTCATGGGCAGCATGCGGACCTCGGGGGCGCGGCGGCTGCCGTAGAGGGCCTGCATCTGGGTCTTGGCGGCGTTCACGCCCTCCGACAGAGTCTGCGGATCGGTGTCGGAGTCCAGGCGCGGCAGGGCGATCAGCATGTGCAGCTGGTCGACGGTGAGACCGCGGCCGGGACGGTTGAGCGGGACGTTGACGGCGATGCGGCGGCCCATTTCCGAGTCGGAGGGGTCGCCGAGGCGCAGCTCGATGCGGGTACCGATCTGGTCCTTGATGGCGGGGCGGATCTCCGCCCAGCGGTTGGCGCCCAGCATGACGTGGATGCCGTAGGAAAGACCTTGCGCGGCAAGCTGGTTGACCGCGCCTTCGAGGGAGTCGAAGTCCTCGCGGATGACGGCCCAGCCGTCGATGACGAGGAAGACGTCGCCGAACTTGTCCTGCAGCACCGGGTCGTCGGTCGAGCCCTGCGCCAGCGCGGCGTGCTTGCGCTGCCGGTACTGGGTCATGGATTCGATGCCGAGCGCCGCGAAGCGCTCCTCCCGCTGATGCAGCAGGGTGGACAGCTCGGCGATGGTGCGCCGCACCCGGTCCACGTCCAGCTTGTTGGCGACCGAGCCGACATGCGGGAGCCCGGACAGACCGGCCATGGAACCGCCACCGAAATCGAGGCAGTAGAACTGCAACTGCTCCGGGGTGTGGGTGGCCGCGGCGGCCATGATGATGGTGCGCAGCGTGGTCGACTTACCGGCCTGCGGACCGCCGACGACCGCCACATTGCCCTGTGCGCCCGCGAGATTGATGGTGAGCACATCGCGGCGCTGCTCGTAGGGCTTGTCGATGATGCCGATCGGCATCCACAGCTGCCCGTGCCGGTTGACCGACGAGGTCCAGTCCGGATCCGGCAGCAGCATGTCGACGGTGGGCGACTCCTCCAGCGGCGGCAGCCACACCTCGTGCGCCGGACGGCCGTGGCCGGTCAGGCGTTTCACCACGGTCTGCAGCAGGCTGTCGGGAAGCCCCTCGTCGGCCGAGGGCGGCGGCGGAGGCAGCAGATCCAGCGGATCGTCGGTCTGCGGGGGCTCGGGCAGTTCGAGCATCTCCACCGGCGACGCGGTGAACAGTCGCGGCGGCGCCTCGGCCACCGCCGTCCCGTCGGCCGTGCGGGTGGCGCGCGGCGCGACATAGGGACCGGAGACGTAGGACGCGTTGAACCGCAACGGATCCGAGGCGTCGCTCTTGAGGTAGCCGGAACCGGGCACGCCCGGCAGGTGGTAGGCGTCGGTGATACCCAGCACCGCGCGGGATTCATTGGCGGAGAACGTACGCAGGCCGATGCGGTAGGACAGGTGAGAGTCCAGGCCGCGCATCTTGTTCTCTTCCAATCGCTGCGAGGCCAGCAGCAGATGCACGTGCAGCGAGCGGCCCAGGCGGCCGATCATGACGAACAGATCGGCGAAATCCGGCTTCTGCGAGAGCAGTTCGGAGAACTCGTCGATGACGATGAACAGCGCCGGTAGCGGATCCAGCGGCACGCCGGCGGCGCGCGCCTTCTCGTAGTCGGTGACATTGGCGAAATTGCCCGCCGTGCGCAGCAATTCCTGCCGCCGGTTCATCTCACCGGCCAGCGCGTCACGCATACGGTCGACGAGCTCGAGTTCCTCTTCGAGGTTGGTGATGACCGCCGCGACGTGCGGCAGCGGATCCATGCCGAGGAAGGTCGCGCCGCCCTTGAAGTCGACCAGCACCAGGTTCAGCTGGTCGGGCGAATGCACGGTGACCATCGAAAGAATCAGCGTGCGAAGGAATTCCGACTTACCCGAACCGGTCGCACCGATGCACAGGCCGTGCGGGCCCATGCCGTTCTCGGCGGATTCCTTGATGTCGATCTCGACGGGCGTGCCGTCGGGGGTGATGCCGATCGGCACCCGCAGCCGCTCGCGCCCGAAGCGCGGCCGCCACACCTTGGCGGGGTCGATCTGCGCGGCATCGGGCACCTTGAGCAGCGCCATCAGGCCCGGGTCCGCGGTGGAGGTATTGTCGCCGAGGCTCACGATCTGGGCCGCGGTGGCGATCCGGAAGCGCGCCAAGCTGCGCGCGAAGGCCTCGGCGTCGGCGAGCGTCACCTGGTCGGCGGTGGCGAATTTCTCGGTGCCCGAGGCACTCTTGGCGAACACGTCGCCGCCGGAGGCCACCAGCTGCAGACCGCGCCGCGCGGCCAGGCTGTTCTCGGTGCCGCTGAGGTCGATGACGGTCACGGCGTCCAAGCCGGATTCGCTGATGAGCCGCTCGGATCCGCTCACATAGCCGTCGTCGACGACCACGACCAGATGCAGACGCCCCTGTGTCGGTTGCGGATTGCGCATGAACCGCCCGCGCTCGAGCAGATCGTCGGCGAGCGCGGTCTCCAGCTCACCGAGCGATCCGTACATCATGCGCGCCGCGCCCATGCCGTCGCGCTGCGACGGATGCTGCAGGTGCGGAAGCCATTTCGCCCAGCCCCATGCCGCGGCGTCGGGATCCGCGCACACGATGGCCACCGCCACGTGGTCGGGCCCGTGGAAGGCGCACAGCTCCATCAGCATGGCCTGCACCAGCATTCGGGAATCCTCGGCCGGCCCTTCGACATTGATGGCCGGGAAGGCCCGCAGCGACACCGCGGTCGGCAGGTGGTGCACCACGGAGTGGGTGCGCACGAAGCGACGCAGCGCCACCGTCGACACCGGCTCCAGATCCTCGAGCGGACCCGTCTCCGGCCTGGCGAGTTTCGCGGCCAGCCGGTGCGTGCCGATGCCCACCCGCACATGCCCGAAGTCGGGATCGTTGGGCCGCCGCTCCCACATCCGCCGGGTGCCGACGATGGAGGGCAGATCCGCCGGTTCCGGATGGCTCCACACCAGCGTCTCCAGCTGCTTGGTGGCCGTCCGCCGCACTTCCCGGCGGGTCTGATCGAGGTAGCGGAAGTAGTCCTTGCGGTCCTCGTTCAGCTCGGCGGCGTTCTTGTTGCCGCTGCGCTGGCCCATGAACATGCCGGCCATGCCCATGATCATCATCATCGGGAACATCATCATCATGGGGTTGGACAGGATCGACCGCCCCATCATCGCCATCATGGCGATCATGCCGATCATGGCGACGATCATGACCACCGGCATGAGCTTGCTGAGCAGCGATCCGGCGACCGCGCGCGGGATCTCCGGCGGTGCGGTCAGCGCCATCTCACCGCCCGGCGCGCGCGGCGGCGCGATCCGGGGCCGGCGAACGAAACCTTCGGTAGCCATGATGATCTTCTCCGGTCGTTACGAGTCGAGGTCGGGCAGCTCGTCGTCGCGGCGCTGCTTGCGGAACGGAATCGACAGGGCGAGACCGATTCCCAGCGCGGCCAGACAGACGATGGCCCCGATGGTGGCGATGAGCCGCGGCAGCGGGTCCGGCCCGCGCGGGTCGGGCGGCTCCGGGAAGGCGACGGGCGTATCGGCGCCGACGCTGACGGGTTCGTCCGGCAGCTGCGCGGTGAGCGCGGCCAGCGGATCGATGAGCCCGTAGCCGATGCGGTCGTCGCGGCCCTTGCCGGGCCCGTGCGCGGTGCGGGTGATGCGGTCCATGACCTGCTGCGCGTTCAGCTCCGGATACTTGGCGCGCACCAGGGCGGCCAGTCCGGCCACATAGGGCGCGGCGAAGCTGGTGCCGTTGATGGTGGTCCAACCCTGCTGGCCCAGCACCTGATTCACCAGTCCGGCGCCGCCGGGCTTGCTGTCGAGGGAGATGATGTTGCGCCCGATGGCGGCCGCGCCCACCCACGGACCGTAGAGGGTGATGCTGGACGGGCTGCCGTCGGCGTCGACGGATCCGACCGACAGCACGTACGGATCGAAATAGGCCGGGGTGGCGACGGTCTTCACATCGTCCCAGCCCGAGCCCTCGTTCTGGGTCGCGCAATCGCTGCCGGTGCTGACGTTTCCGGCGGCGGCCACCACGACCACATTGCGCTCGTAGGCGTACTTCACCGCCGCGCCGAGGGCCTTGTCGGCGGTCTCGGATCCGGCGCTGACACAACCGGCTTCGGAGATATTGATCACCGTCGCGCCCATGTCCACCGCGCGCACCACGGCCGCGGCCATGGTCAGCGTACTGCCGTAACCGGATTCGGAGATGCTGCCCGGAGGCGCCCCGCCGCTCTGATCCTTGGCCTTGTACGCCTCGCTGAACTGCCGGATGGTGAGGATCTCCGCCTCGGGCGCGACGCCGACGAACGCATCGTCCGGACTGGGCCGCGCGGCAATGATTCCCGCCACCAGCGTCCCGTGCCCGTCGCAGTCGACGGTGCCGTCGGAATCGGAGACGTAATCGCCGCCCGCCTCCAGCAGCGGCAGCCGCCAATGCCGGTTCACCCCGGTGTCGATGACCGCGACCTTCTGTCCCGCGCCCTTGCTGAACTGCCAGGCCGCGGGCAGATTCAGCACCCGCTGCGGCAGCGGCTCGTCCTTCGGCGCGCTGCCGCTCAAGGCCGGTTCGGCGCAGATGGCGTGCTGCTCGGTGGTGACCAGCGGCGCGGCCTTGCCGCTGAGGGCCTGCGCCTCCCCCAGCGCCCCCATATCGATCTCCGGCGGCGTCAGCGCCGAGGCCGGTGCGCCCGGCCCCAGCAGCGCGGCGCCGAGAACGACCGCGGCGCAGCCGATCCGAGCCCAGCTTCGGAGTACCGGACTCATATGTTCCGCGCCATCGAGTAGACGTCCATGAGCCACAGCACCAGCGGGACGATCGATACGATCAGGCCGTATTCGAAGATCTCGTTCATGCGCCGCGTCACCGGGGTCACCTCGATGTGCGGGCCGATGACCCCGAAACCGATTGCGCCCACCGCGAAGGCGAGCAGCAGTGCGGCCGAGATCAGCAGCATATTCGTATCGTCCAGCGCCAGCAGCACGAGCAGGGTCACGAAGGTGAGGCTGCCGCCGGCGATGAGCGTGGCCGCCTGGGTGAGGTCGGCGAAGGCGCGCCCGCGCAGACACAGGATGATGGCGATCACAATGGCGAGAGCGATGCCCTGCCAGCGGCTGGCGCCCAGCGGATCGGCCGCGCCGACCGCGCCGAAGGCCGCGCCGAGGGTGGCGCCGAACACCATTCCGGTCTGGAACTGATTGGCCACCTTGGCGCGCTGCCCGAGCCCGGCCGCGGACGGCAGGACGGTCGCGCCGATGGCGCCGATGCCTTCGATATTGGGCCGCGGTTCGTGATCGGCCGGATCGATGGCCGCGCCCGCGGTCGGCACCGGCGGCACGGGCAGCCGCGCCAGCATGGCGGCCAGCCGCGGCACCATGGACAGCAGGATGATCGCGGCGATCATGATGCCGGCCGCGAGCTTCGGCACGCTGGTATCCCAGATCATGCGAACCGCCGCGGCGGAAGCCAGGAATACGGACAGGGTGACCGCCGCGGCGACAATGGCCGCGCCCGCGCCGATCATGCGGTAGCCGATCACCGCGACCAGCAGCGTCGCCGTGGAGCCGAGCAGCAGATGCGGAGCGCCGAGCTCCCCCGGCACCGCGAGCGCGCCGCCGCCGAAGGTGAGCAGCAGCATACACAGTGTGAGCACCGTCGCGGTGAGCTCATCGGAGTACTTGCGCACCGCGATGGTGGACGCCACCAGCGCCGCGATGGCGCCACCGAGCAGCATGGCCGGCGCCACGAACGCATCGCCCGCGCCGCGCGAGATCGCGCCGAGCACCAGCGCGAACACCGTGGCCAGGGTGCCGGTGACCAGTCCGGTCCAGCGCGCCGAGGCCGCCGACCAGCCGCGGAATTCCTCGGCGGTGAGCCGCGAGACCGCGTCGATCACATCGTCGAAGAGGGCCGGGGCCTCCTTCGCGGCGACCGCGCGCAGCACCAGCAGTTCGCCGTCGTAGATCTCGGCGTCATTGAGCGTCTGACTGGGCGAGATCATGTCCCGCCCGAGTTTGGCGAGGGTCCAGTGCTGCGGCTGCAGCGGTGTGCCCCCGTCCTCGCCGCCCTGTGCTTCCGGGTTGCGAGATTCGATGAGTTTCACCAGATCACCGATGAATGCGGCGATCGGCACGTTTGCCGGCAGGCCGACATCGAGCTGAGTGTTCCCCCCGATGACGGACACGCGGCACAGTTCGGGTTCAGCGGCGCCAAGGCCGCTGCTCGAAGGTGCGGTCACTTGCTGAACTGCTCCTGCCCTCTTAACAGTTGCCCACCCAGGGCGGTTAACCATAATGTATCCGACAGTCCACGACTGTGCGATCGCACCGTGTGGGTGGGGATTGTGAACGAAAGCCTAACCAGGTTCGAAGAATTCGGGGTTCGCCTAAGATGATCGACACTCGCCAGGCACAACGCGCATTCGACGCAGGAGTGCTGTCGTTGGGGCTGAGCATCGACGGACAGGAGTCGAACCGGGATCTCGAGTACGCGAAGCTGGCCTTTCAGCGCGCGACCGAGTGGGATCCCACCATGTGCGACGCCTGGCTTGGCCGGGCGGTTGCGGGTGAGGTAACCACGGATGTCTTGTACAACCTGTACAAGACCGCCGGCACCACTCTGTTCCGGGAACAGCGCCGCCTGGGGCTGCAACCGCGGGTGCTTGCCGGACGTTTTCTGCCGGGTCTGTACATCGATTACCCGCTGGCCAGTTTCACCGAAATTCATCTCGCGTACGCCGCGCATCTCATTGCCGATAAGCAGTTCGACGAAGCCGAGCGCGTACTGGACGAACTCGATGCGTATCGCGCCGAACGAAAATCCGATCCGGACTACCAGATCGACGGCCGCATCAGCGCTTATGTGCGCGGCATCCTGCACTACAACACGCAGCGCTGGCCGGATGTGATGACCATCCTGGCCGGATCGGCGGAGTGGGAGGATCCGTATCTGGCCGCTGGCGCACATGTGATGGTGGGCACGGCCTGTGCGCAATTGGGACTCTTCACCGAGTCCATCCGTCGCATGGAGGCCGCCGAGGCGGGGCCGATCCCGGCCGCCCGCACCGCCGCCATGTTCTGCCGCGGCCTGTGCCTGCGCGAGACGGGCAAGGCCGATGAGGCGCAGTCGCTGTTCGAGAAGGTGTACTCGCAGACACCGGATTTCGAAGCCAATGCCGCCGCCATGCGGGATCGCACCTACCGGATCACCGTCACCTCGCGCGAGGTCATCGAGGCCCGCACCGACAAGTGGGATCCGGCCTCGGCCCCCTCGATCGAGGAGAAGCTTCAGGCCGAGCACGAGGACCGCGCCAAGAAGATCCTGGAGGAGGCGCGCGCCGAGCTGGACAAGCAGATCGGCCTGGCCGCGGTGAAACAGCAGGTGGCGCGGTTGCAGTCGAGTGTGCAGCTGGCGAAGATCCGTGCCGAGAAGGGGCTTTCGTCCTCCGCGCGCGGTCAGCACCTGGCGTTCACCGGCCCGCCCGGAACGGGTAAGACCACCATTGCCCGCGTGGTCGCCAAAATCTATTGCGGTCTGGGCATTCTCAAGACCGACAAGGTGGTGGAGTCCAAACGCTCCGATTTCGTCGGCCAGCACCTGGGTTCGACGGCCATCAAGACCGAGGCGCTCATCGACTCCGCCATGGACGGCGTGCTGTTCATCGATGAGGCGTACACCCTTATCCAGCAAGGACTTTCCGGCGGTGATGCCTTCGGCCGCGAGGCCGTGGACACGCTGCTGGCGCGCATGGAGAACGATCGCGACCGGCTGGTGGTGATCATCGCCGGATACGACGGCGAGATCGACCGCTTCCTGGCCGCCAATGACGGTCTGTCCTCGCGCTTCTCGAAGCGGTTGCAGTTCCCGTCCTACTCCGCCGAGGAGCTCGGCCAGATCGGGCAGGTCATCGCCAACAAGCGCGATTCGGACCTGTCCGAAGGCGCGTTCAACGCCCTGGTCGCGACGTGCGCGAAGCTGTACGAGATGGAGAGCACCGACCAGAGCGGGCAGCCGCGCCGCGGCGTCGACCTGGCCGGTAACGGCCGCTTCATCCGAAACCTGATCGAAGCCGCCGAAGAAGAACGTGAATTCCGGCTCGCCAATGACGATTCCATCGATCTGAGCGCCATCGACGAGGCCATGCTCATGCGGATCGAGGAGCCGGATATGAAGGCGGCATTGACCACGGTGCTCACCTCGCTCGGTTTGGCCTCGGCCCTCGGCTGAGAGGCAGCGCGATGAACGACTTCAGCAACGGCCCCGGACGACCGGTGCCGCCCCGGCCCATGCCCGGACAGCACCGCGCGCCGCAGGGCGGGCAGCACCGCATGCCGCCCGGCGGACAGCATCGGATGCCCGAATCCGCGCCTCCGGGTGGGCAATACGGCGCTCCGCAGGGGCCGCCGCCCGGACAGCATCGTGCGCCGCAGCCCGATCCGCAGGGCGGTCAGTATCGCGGACCGCAACCGCCGCAGGGCCCGCCGGACGGGCAACGTCGTGCCCCGCAGCCGGATTCGATGAATCCCCCCGGTGGGCAGCATCGTGCGCCGCAACCGCCGGACGCCGAGCAGTACCGTGGGCCCGAGCCCGAGCAGTACCGCGACCCGGCGCCCGAGGAGACGCCGGAGCCTCGTTCCCGGCGCGCTCCCCAGCCGTCACCGCAGGGTGCGCCGCAGCCACCACCCGCGCCGAATCCGACTCCCGCCGAACTACGTTCGGATGACATGTGGCTGTTCCGCATGATGCCGCTGCGCCTGGTCGTGCCGGTGGTCTTGATCGGCGTGGCGGCCTCGCTGGTCGCCGTGGCCTTCGATGCGCCTTGGTGGGGTTCGCTCATCGCGGGCGTCGTCCCGGCGCTCATCGGCCTGGCCCCGGTGGGCGGTATTCCGATCGGCCTGCGCATCGGCCGCTGGGTCGCCTACCGCTGGCGGCAGGCCCGCCGCGGCACCCTGGACGAGCCGACCATGGTCGACGTCCCGCTGCCCGAGGGCGGCAGCTACGGCCTGCGCTGGGACGGCTCCCTGCTGACCATGATGCTGCGCATCGATCCGCCGCCGGACACCCTGACCCTGCTGCGGCGCGGCTCGCTGGACACCGATCAGGTGCTCCCGCTCGCCGAAATCGCTTCCTGCCTGCGGCAATACGATGTCGAACTGGATTCGGCCGATGTGATCAGCACCGGCACCCGCACCGCCAGCACCGAGGCCGTGCTGTCCGGATACGCGGCGACCATCGCCCCGCTGGGCCGGTTGTACGACGAAATCCTCGGCCCGCTACCGGCCATCGCGCACCGCACGGTGTGGCTGGTGCTGCGGCTGAACCCCCTGGCCAACTCCAAGGCCGTCAACAATCGCGGCGGCGGACCGGAAGGCGCCCTGCGCGCGGCCATTATCGCCACCCGGCGCGTGGCCAACCGGCTCGCGGCCCGCGGCATCACGGCCTCGGTGCTCACCACCTCCGAGATGACCGCCGCCATGCGCGAATTGACCCGCGGCATCCCGGTGGACGACTTCACCGAGACCGCGAAGTCCCTCGAGCACAACGGCATCCATCTCACGACTTTCCAGATCGATCCGGAACTGTTCAATTCCGATGGCCTGGCCAAGATCTGGGCGGTGCGCAGCCTCGCCACCACGGTGACCGTGCGCCTGCGCCCCGCGAAGAGCATGTCGCCGTACGCCGGCGCGGACACCGAGAACATCGAGGTGGACGCCCGCGTCCGCTACGACACCAATCACGAACTGGACGAGGCCCCCATCCTCGGCCTGAGAGAGCTGCCCCGCCGCCAACTCTGGGCCCTGGCGGACACTCTGTCCTTCGGCGCCCAGGAGATCCGTCCCGGCGGCTACCGCGGCCCGCTGGAGGCGCTCTCCGGCATCTCGGTCCCCACCGCCGGCTGCGGTCAGCTCATCGGCGCGGACGCCACCGGCAGCGGAATCGCGGTGCCGCTCATCGGCAATGGCTCCCGCCGCATCGACATCATCTCCGACCTGCACCTGGCCCAGCAGGTCATCCTGCGCGCCATCGCCCTCGGCGCGGGCGCGGTGGTGCACACCGCCCGCCCCGGCGCCTGGCAGGGCATGATCGCGAATGTCGGTGCGACGCACGCCCTTTCCCTGGCATCCTCGGTCACCCACAGCTCTCGCGGCAGCACCATGAACGCGCGCGCCCCGCACCCGGCCGCCACGGTCATCGTCTTCGACGGCGTCCCCGCGACCGCTCCCCCGGGCTCGGCCACCGTGGTCACCGTGCACGAAACCCTGCCGCCGGACTATCAACCGGATGCGGACGTGACGATCGTGCAGCACCCCAATGCGCCGCACACCGTCACCGTGCACACTCCGGCGACCAAGACCACCGCCATGCTGGTCACGACACCGGCCGAACAGCACTACCTCGGCGCTGCGGCCCGAGCCTGACACTCCCGAAACAGCCACGGCCTCCCTCGTCGGGACGAGGGAGGCCGTGGCTGTTTCGGGAGCTGTTTTCGCGGGGGCTACTTCACGCTCTTGCGCAGAATCGGCAGCAGCTTCTCGAGCAGGATCTGCTCGGAGCTGTCCGACCATTCCCGCAGGGCGATGACGGCCGCGGGATCGTCGAGCACCAGCACGGTAGCCTTCCGGCTGCTCACCTGCGACGGCAGATTCACCATGCCGCCCTTGCCCGCCTGCGCATCACTGCGCACCGCGAGCAGGTACCCGGAGTCCACCTGCGTGAGCGGGCTCGGATCCGCGGTGTAGCTCTTGTCGACCGGCCGCGGCGTCGGCTCGTCGCCCTTGCGCACGCACGCGACGTGATAGACGAAGCCGAGCGCCTCGAAGAAGGTCGCCTGCGCGCTGGGACGCAGATGTATCGCCAGCTCGGCGAGATAGCCGCTCTCACCCGTGATATCCACGGCGGCGATGCTTTTCCCGGCGAACTGCGGATTCTGCTCGCGCGCCTCGGCCAAGGTCTTCGGCGTCGCCGCCGGTGCGGCGGTGGTAGTCGTGGTGGGCGCGGCGACCTCCGTGCCGCCCCCGCTGTTCACGGCCCACAGCCCGATCCCCACCGCCAGGGCGACGGCCACCGTCACGGCTCCTGCGGCAATCCAACGCCCCTTTCCCGCAGGCGGTTTCGGAGTCGGCGTCAGAGCCCGCTGCTCCGGAGTCGTCTGTCGCTGCGGAATCGGCGCCGCGGTGGGCATTGCCCGCTGCGTCCGCATCGACAACATCGACACACCCTGATTGAGCGCCATATCCAGCGCCCGGGTGAACTCGTAGCAGGTGTCGAACCGCTCCGCCGGATTCTTCGCCATGGCCACCGCGATGACCTCGTCGAGGGCCTGCGGCAGATCCGGCCGAATGGCGGTGATGCGCGGCGGCGGCTCGAACAGATGCCCGGTCATCACCAGCGCGGGTTGCGTTGCGGGATAAGGATTCCGCCCCGTCAGCAACTTGTAGAACGAACAGCCCAAGCTGTAGATGTCGGTATGCCGATCCACCGGATCCCCCGACAGCTGCTCCGGCGCGGCATAAGCGACCGTCGCGACGAAGGTCCCCGTCTGCGTGAGCTCGGTACTGTCCTCGGTGTCCTTGGCCAGCCCGAAATCGGCCAGCAGCACCCGCTCGTCATCCCCATCGACCGCCGACAACATGAAATTGGCGGGCTTCACATCTCGGTGCAGCAGCCCGCGCCGGTGCGCGTGATCCAGCCCCCGCCCGACCTCGGTGACAATCCGCAGGGCCCGATGCGGCGTCATGGACCGCGGATCCCGCTTCATCGCCTCGGAGGCGTCGATCCCATCCACATACTGCATGGCGATCCACAGCTGCCCGTGATCCTCACCCCGGTTGTGCACCGCGACGATATTCGGATGATCCAGCGCCGCAGCCAGATTCGCCTCGCGCTCGAACCGCCCCCGGAACTCCTGATCGGTGCTCAACTGCGCACTGAGCACCTTCAGCGCATCCCAGCGCGGCAGGCTCGGATGCTTGGCCAGGTACACGGTCCCCATACCGCCCGCACCCAGCACGCGCTCGATCCGGTATCCGCCGACAACGGTCCCGGGCCCGATACTCACGATTCGCTCTCCCCGCCCTACATCCACGAACTATTGGCCAGCAACGCGTATTGTGCCGCAGCCCGCTGCTGGGCGTCCTTCAGCTGGGCGCTGGAGGTCCGTGCGACATACCGGTCGTACTGCACGGTGCAGAAGAACCGGTTCTCGGCGTCGCCGTCGTCGGAGATCGGGTACTCCTGGCAGTAGGCGCCGGGCACATCCGCCGGCGCGTCGACGACGGTCTTGGCGCGGCCTTTGAAATCGTCCACCAACACCCGCGCCGCGGCGGTGTCGCGGGCGCGCATCAGCAATGCCCCACCGTCCACCGTCGACAACACGTCGATTCCGCCCAGCTCTATCAGACGTTTCCAGGATTCCTGATCGCTGATGGCGTGGATGAATGCCCGCGGGGTGAGATGAGCCTCCCGCAGGTAGTCGGGCATCATGTAGTCGTCGGGATGCAGCGTGCGGCGGAGCATCGCGTGCGGGTCGTAGCTCAAATGCAGCATATCCCGCCGCGACAGCGGCGACAGCTGATCCAGCAGCGGCAACTGCGCCGCCAGCGCCTTGCCGGTCAGCTGTTTCAGTGCGGCGAGGTCGGGATCGGGGCGCTTGACGAATACATTGATCACGTAGTTTCCGCGTGCCAGCGTGGAGCCCAGCGTCGGAATGCCCGGTCGCCAATGCGCTTTGGCCTCCGGATACTCCTCCAGGGCAACCGCCTGGTTCAGGTCGGCGGCCGCGGCGAAATCGGCGGCCTCGAGTTCGGTCGCCACGGTGCTCGCGGTCACGGCATCCGGAAATTGCAGCACCGTGATATTCACGCTGGTGCTGTTCGGCGTCTTGGCGTCGTCGTAGCGATTGACATCGCGTTGCAAGGAGTTGTCATTGCTCTCGGCGGCCGCGGTCGAGGCCACCGAGGCGGAGAATCCGAACATCATCTTGTGGCGCTCAACGATCTCCGCTGCCCCGTCGAAGAGCACATAACCGATATCGAACTCGTACGTCAGCGGCTTGACCTGCCGTCCGTACTTCAGGCTCGGGTCGATTTCGAGGCCATTGGGAACGGCTCCGGCCAATCGCATGATGGACAGCTGAACGCCTTCGTCGGCCCCGGGTGAGAACTTGGTGCGGTAATCGAGCGGATCGGTGGGATACGAGCCGATATCCAGTGTGCGGATATCGATCTCACCGGCCACCGGTTCACCCGGCACGGCCGCGCAACCGGCTACGAGAGTGGTAAGCAGGGCAGCGGGTGCAATGCCCCGGACAATGGCGCTGCGGAGTTTCATGACGCGGCCCCCTACACGCCACGCGCGAGAATCGCGTACTGGGCCGAAATACGCTGGTGCGCATCCGACAGCTGATTGCCCCACACCGCGGACACATATCGGTCATAGGACACGTAGCAGTAGTACGGAACCACGGCGCGTTCCGGCCCGCGGTACTTGTTGCACCGTGCGATGGGCAATCCCGGCGGCGACTCCACCTTGCGCATGTACTTGTCGACCGACTCCGTGGCCAGGAAGGCCTGGGCCGCCTCGGCGTCCCGGGTCCGATACAGCGTGCCCGCGTCGCTGCTCACGCGATCGACCCCGTGCTTGTCGAAGAGTTCACGCACCTTCTGCGGATTCTCGGTGAGGTGGAGATATCCCGGCACGTCGTACACCCCGGGCAGATTCATGAACGAATCCCCCTCCAGTCGGCGCAGCGAAATACGCATCAGCCCTTCGGGATCGAAGTCGATACTGCCGAGCTTGTCCACCGGTGTGGGCTGGAACGATTTCAGCCGCTCCGCGGCCACCGTGATCGCATTGTCGGTCAGATCTTGCAGCAATGCCTGATCCGATATCCCCAGCTTCTTGTTCTCGGCGCTATCGGCCACGGCGACGATCACGAACTTGCCGGAGGCATACCACGACGCGAGCCGCTGATCGTCCGGAACCCAGGACGAGATCGCACCCGGATGCCTGGCCGACTGCGCGGGCCGCACCTTACCCGGCACAGTGGTGACGTCGACGAATTCGTAATCGATGAAGTCGGTGATCTCCCACCCGCGCCGCGCCAGCGCCCCCGCCGCCTCCGTGGCCTGCTGCTCGGTCTCGAACAACAGCGCCGACGTCGACATCGAGAACGAAATCGCCTCTTCCTCCTCGGACTGCCCGGTAGTGGCGAATCCGGCCACGAAACCCTTGGCGTCCTCGGTGAATCCATCCTCCTGCAGATAGGTGTACATGGGACTGTCGTGCGTGGTGCCCGGCTCCAGGAACCCGTGCACGACATGCCCGAGATTGACCTTCAACCGCGAATCCATCTCCGAGGGCAACGGCATCGAACTGCCGATCCGCTCGGCCTCGAAGGCCCGCCCCACGAACAGCGGTTCCTTCGGCTGGAAATCCTTGGGCTCGGCCCGATAACTGCCGACATCAAGGGCCGCCAGGTCGATCACCGGTTCCGGCTCCGCCTCCGGCGAATCGGTACCGCACGCCGAAGCCGCCCCCAGCGCGATCACCATCAGCGCCGCCGACAATCCCTTTCGAGTTTTCCCCACCCGTTTTCCTTACTACTTGATGCTCTTGCTCAGGATTGGGAGAAGCCGTTCCAGAAGTGTCTTTTCGGATCGATCGGACCAGTTCCGGAGCGCGGAAACCGCGGCGGGATCATCGACGATGATGACCGTCGCCCTGTTGTTGGTAATGGCCAGCGGCAGATTCGCCATGCCCCCGTTACCCGCCCCGGTATCGCTGCGCATGACCAGCAGGTAGCCCGCCTCGATCCTGGTCAGCGACGTCTCCCCCAAGGTGACGACATTGATCGGGCGCGGATCGGGTTCATTGCCGCGCCGGATCGCGACCGGGTTGTAGGTGAAGCCGAGATCGGTGAGGAACTGCGATTGGGGGGTGCCGTCCAGGCGCATCGCCACGTCCAGCATTGGGCCGGTAGTACCTGAAACATCCACTACTGCAATAGTTTTCCCACCGAATGCCGGGTTCTGTTCACGCGCGTCCGCGACCGAGGCGGGCGCCGATACCGTCGAGGTCGCCGTGACCGAGGTGGCCTCCGCGGCGGTGTCATCGCGCAGCGCCCAGACGCCCAGACCGGCGGCCAGCGCGATAGCGATGACAGCGGCGGCCCCGATCAACCATCGGGTGCGCGACATAGCGGATGCCCCAGTGGATTCCACCGGGCCCGAAGGCTGGTTTTCG
Source organism: Nocardia sp. IFM 10818 (assembly GCF_054655275.1). Taxonomy (NCBI): domain Bacteria; kingdom Bacillati; phylum Actinomycetota; class Actinomycetes; order Mycobacteriales; family Nocardiaceae; genus Nocardia; species Nocardia sp. IFM 10818. The sequence continues at coordinate 1,203,263 of NZ_BAAHJH010000001.1, read as the reverse complement.
GGTGCCGTAGCGGTACGGCCGTTGGGCGTGGTCTGCTGGGTCAGGCCCGATACCCCATAGTGCAGGGCCTGATGCAACGCCGTGGTGAATTCATGGCAGGTGTCGAACCGCTGGGCGGGATTCTTCGCCATCGCGACCGCGAGCACCTCGTCGACCGCGGCCGGCAGCGTCGGATCGACGGCGGTGGCCCGCGGCGGGGGCTCGTGCAGATGCCCGGACATCACCAGCGCCGGTTGCACTCCGGGATAAGGATTCTGGCCGGTGAGCATCCGATAGAACGAGCAAGCCAAGCTGTAGATGTCAGTGCGGTGATCGAGCGGCTGCCCGCTCAACTGCTCCGGCGACGCATACGCGATGGTGGCGACGAAACTACCGGCCTGAGTGAGCTCGGTGGTGTCCTCGGTCGCCTTGGCCACGCCGAAATCCGTGAGCAGCACCCGCTCTTCGTCTCCATCGCGGCCCGACAACAGAAAATTCGCGGGCTTGATGTCCCGGTGCAGCAGCCCCCGCCGATGCGCATGATCCAGCCCGCGCCCCACCTCCGTGGTGATCCGCAAGGCCCGCCACGGCGTCATCGCCGCCGGATCACGCTCCATGGCCGCCGCGGCATCCACACCGTCGATGTATTGCATGGCGATCCAGAACCGCCCCTGATCCGCACCCCGGTTGTACACCGCGACGATATTCGGATGATCCAGCGCGGCAGCGAGATTCGCCTCCCGCTGAAACCGCGCCCGAAATTCGGCATCGCTGGTCACCGCCGCATTGAGCACCTTGAGCGCGTCGTACCTGGGCAACTGCGGATGCTGCGCCAGGTACACCGTGCCCATTCCCCCGGTACCGAGCACCCGCTCGATCCGATAACCGCCGACGACGCTTCCGGGCCCTGGTTCCATGACTCGTAATCCCTACTGATACTGGCTGTTCGCCAGCAGCGCGTATTGTGCGGCGGCACGCTGGTGCACATCTTTCAACTGCGGTCCGGCGACGCGGGCGACGTAGCGGTCGTAGCGAATCGTGCAGTAATAGCGATCGTTCGCATCCCAGCGCTGACCGAAATCGCTGACATTCGGCTTCGGGTTCTCGATGCAGAAGACATCTGTCAGGCCGGCCGGGCTGTCGGCGACTTTGTCCGCAGGTGTTCTCAACGCGGACCACAGCATGACGGCCGCCTGCGGGTCACGAGCGCGGAGCAGCTGTCCGCCTTTCGAGGCGGTCGCGATGCGATCGACGCCACTGTCGTCGATGAGCTTCTTCCAGTACCCCTGATCGGAAACGATGTGCAGATAGGCGCGTGGCGTATAGCTCAATTCAGTGAGATAGTCCGGCTCCCACGTGTTTCCGGGGTGCAGCGTGCGTTGCAGCATGGAATCGGGATCGGGTTCCTGGAGCAAGCTCTCTCGCGGCGTCAACGGAGTCAGATGATCCACAAGCGGCAGCTGCACCGCGAGTACCTTCTCGGTGACCGCACTCAGTTGCCCCAGGTCCGGTGTCGGCTGCTCGACGTAGACATTGACCACATACTGTCCACGCGACACGGTGGTTCCGAGCGACGGCACACCTGGACGCCAGTGGGCGCGGGCCGACGGGTACTTGTCGAGGGCCACTCGGACGTTTTCGGGTGCGACCGCGAAGTCCGCTGCCTCGATCTCGTCGGCCGCGGTCTGCGCCCGCTGTTGATCGGGGAATTGCAGGACGGTGACGTTGACATTGGTGGAGGCGGGATCAGGCGTCTCACCGTCGAACGCATTGATCGTGCGCGGGATATGAACCACGAGGGATTCCGAGAGTGGATGGGTGCTGCTGGTGGCGGAGAATCCGATCATCAGACCGAGGCGTTCGACGATCGGCTGCACCTCCTGCGTGAGGATATTCGTCGCATCGGATGCTTCGCCGATCGGCACCGGGATCCTCATGCCGTATTTCAGGCTCGGGTCGATATCGATCCCGTTCGCGACCGACCCCGCCAAACGCCCGATCGCCACTTGCTGGCCCGAGGTGGGAGCATGTTTATAGATTGCCCGGAGATCGAGCGGATCGGTCGGATAGTTGCCGATATCCAGCTTCCGGATGTCGATCTCGCCTGCCACCGGGTTACCGGGCGCGTCGTTGAAACCGACAGCCGCAATGGTTGCTCCGACAGCCGCGACCACCCCCACGGCGAGCAGGCCCAATGTCTTCCGAGTCGTGATCGGCCGAATTCGAAAGGTGCTCATACCCGCCTACCCGCCGTTCACCAGGATCGCGTACTGGGCGGCGATCCGCTGCTGCGCATCCTGCAACTGGTCGGACCACACGCGCGCGGCGTAGCGCCCGAAAGAGACGTAGCAGTAGTAGGGAACAGTGGTCGAAGCCTTGGGCCCGCGATATTTCAGGCATCGCGCTATCGAAAGTCCAGGCGGGGATTCGATCAGGACCAGTTCACGGTTTCTCGAACTCGCGAGCATCAGGTCCGCGGCGGCGTCGGCATCTCGTGCGCGCACGAGTTCCCCTGCACCGAAGCTCACGTTGTCAACTCCGGCCTTCTCGTACAACTCCGGGGACCGGTTGTCGAGGCCGTCGGCCATGTGGAGCGCTCCGTGGCTGTCCAAAGTTCCCATCCAGTCCGCGTCGGGATCCGGAAGCGTGAGCCGCTGCATTCCTGCAGGGTCGAGCGGAAGCTCGGTGAGCTTTTCCCGGGCAGTCGGGCCGAAGTCCTTCAAGCGCGCACTCGTGACCTCGATCGCCTTGTCGGACAGGTCCAGCAACGCGCCCAGATCGGAATGATCCAGAGTGCCGTTCTCTTGGTTGACGATCAGATCGATGATGACGAACTTGCCTGTGGCATACCAGGAAGCAAGCACCTGATACTTCGGCTGCCACAGGACGACCGCTGCCGGGAACCTGGTCGACCGGGTCGGCACCGCATCGTCGTTCTTGGCGAAACCACTGGCTCCCAGCGCCACGGCGGCGGCAGTGGCTGCCGTCTCGCTGTCGAAGATCAGCACGGAGTTGGTGAGCCGGGTCGCGATCAAAGTATCCAGGCTGGATTTCGACGTCGTGACGAATCCGGAGATGTATCCAGGCGTGTTCCGGGTGAAGTCTGTCGCGTTCAGCCACCCGAAAACTCCGCTGTGATCGGACAGTCCCGGATCGACGAAAGGCTTGGCAGCAGAGAGAAACTTCAGCGACGGGTCGACTTCATTCCCGACCGGCATGATATTGCCGAGCCGGAGCGCTTCCAGGATCCGCGCTGCTCGATCGCGATCTTTCGGTTCCCACGGCTGGGGCTGGGTCGGGTAACTGCCGGTGTCCAGCTTCGTCAGATCTACGGCCGCCACGTCCGCCGCGCCCGATTCAGATCCGCAGGAGACGGTAGCCAGCACCGCGACGGCCGTTGCGGCCGCCAATACTGCGCGCACGGCCCTGCCTAGGTCGTACAACACGTCTTTCCGCTCCCCCACCCGAATACTGACAACGTTCCGATGATCGTCGTTGCTCTTGGTCAGCAGAGTGTAATCGCCGGTCCCGCAGAGCTGCTCATCGAGCCGAAACCTATGGCGCCTCTCAGTACTCGCCGGTGGGCAGTGCATCCCACATGGTCAAAGCCCCATTCGAGGACAGGGTCGGGCCCGGGACCAACTGCCCGATAATCGCCCAGGGAGCCAGCAGCGGCGACGATCCCAGGCCGAGCTTCTGCGCAGTCTCGATATCCGGTACGCCGTATCGCAATCCGTTGTCGGCGACATAGAACAGGCTGTCGCGCCGGAGGCTACCCGGCTCGATACCGGTGACCTTCACGAATTCACCTGAGGTCGGCCGGACGTACACGGCGTCGATCCGGTCGCCCGTTTTATCGGCGCTGGCCAGTGAGACCGGGGTCGCGGATTCGGCGATCGGCAGGCGGGTGCCGACCAGCAAGGAGACGGATGCGCGATCCGCCGGGCCCTCGGTGGCGTCGGCTTCCGTCTTGCCGGCAGCGTTCTCCTTCGCCCAGGAGATACAAGCGACCGGGCTGTCCTCTGCGGTAATGACTTTCGGCGCTTCACTCGGGAAATCGTTGACCGGCAGCGTATTCACCACGGCAATGCCGTCGAGCAGGTCCGGCGTGACCGGCTTGATCTCGCTCATGCCCTGCGAATTCGCGTTGCGGATGACCTGTGCGGCGAATGCCGAAACACGTTGCACACCATCCGAAAGCACGACGTACAGCTCGGATTTGTCGGTGCTTCCCAGCGCCACACGAATGACGCCGCCGACCGGAACGCTGTTCAGCTTGCCCGGGCCGGGCTCGCCGGCTTGCGGAATCGTCGGTGCGACGAGCGGTGGAACCTCGGTCGCGGCGCCGAGCAGGCCGGTAGTGATGTGCCGCGAGCGCTGCCCTGTCAGGTTGAGCGACCGGGTCATGACAGTGTTCTGGGGGTCCACCTCGGCTCGTTTGCCGTCGTAGATCAGGTAAGACTTTTCGCCATTTCGCACATAGAGGGCGCTACCGGCGTCGGCCGTCTTGATGCGCTCGTTCAACTCGGGCTTGCCCGCGATAGCGGTTGTCGTCGCGCCGGCCGAAGAGGCCGCGCCGCCGGTCACCGACAACGCAGTGGTATCACAGAGGGTCCACTGGGACCGATCGCCTTGTTTGGTACCCGGCAAAGCGGCAGGCGCTCCGGGAATTCCGAGAATCGGGCCCCGCGGGAGCGAATTGAGTTTCGAATCCTTGACCGACTTCGGGGATTCGTTCTTGCCCACGATCAACCGCGCAGACGCCAGGTTCAGCACAGGATGCAGAGTTTGCTTGGTCTCGTCGTCCTCATCCGTGAGGACCACATACAGTGCGCCGCTTTCCTTGCCCATCACAACGGTCGCATCACCGATGGAGCCTTGTGGGCGAATGAAAGCCATGATGGCCGCGCCGGCCACCACCAAAATAGCCAGCACCGCACCGGCGATGAGCGAGCGGAACTGCGCACGCATCGGATCGTGCAGCATGCGCACATCGCGGCGAACCAGCGCATGGTCGAGACGTCGCAGGAGAAAGCGGTACCCATTGACCTGGGCCCGCGTGGTCAACTGGGCTGGCACTGATCCTCCGTCGGAGCGAGAACTACACGCAAGAACTTACTGGGTGGTCACACGACAGATGCGCACCCCGCCATGACAGCGGGGTGCGCTGCTGTGATGGTCGACTTTGCTCAGAAGACGAAGCCGTCGCCGATCTTGCCGTCGGCGCCCAGGGCGCGGCCGAGAGCGTTCTCGACCTCGGCGGCAACGTTGTCCAGGGTCTGCAGCGTGTCCGCGAACTCGCCGTTCCACTTGGCGTGCACGGCCTTGAACGCGTCGAGAGCGGTGTTGCCCTGCCACGCCGTCTCCAGCGTCTTCGCGGCGCTTTCCAGGTCCTGGCCCGCGATCTGCAGCTGGCCGAAGTTCTCCTTCAAGGAGGAGGCCAGCTCATTCATGGTTTTAGCGTCGTAAAGCATTGATCAGTCCTTCGTCAGGTTCGTGAATCAGACTTGATGGTCTGATTAGGTGAGGTTGGTCAGGGTCTTGAAGCCCGACTCGTTCTCGGAATCGAGGTTCTTGAAGGTGGCGATACCGGTGCCGACCTGAGTCTCGAACTCGTTCAGGATGTTGTTCAGGCGCGCGGCCTCATCATCCCAAGCCTGGGCCGCGCCCTGGAACGCGGTCGCAGCCTCACCCTGGAAACCGGGGCGAGCGGCATCCACGGCGCTGGTGATCTTGCTCATGATCGCCTTGACCGTGGAAACCACGTCGGCCATCTCGCCCTGGGCCTTAGTAGCTACATCATGATCTGACTGAACGCTCTGGGTCATTTCTTCCCTCTACCTCTGCGTATTGTTGGATCACCAGGCGATACGGCACCGCATCGCCTTGTTTGGGGTGGTTAGCCGGCCCGCTCACAGGCGGATCAGGACAGCCACCTCCCCCCAGGCAGCGATTCGATCAGTGCCGAAATCGCCTGCGCGATCCGGTGATCGGTGCCCGGTGTCATGGTGGACCAGAGTTGCTGGTCCGGGGCGATCGCCGGTGCGGCCACAATGCGGCCCCGCGCGGTGTCGTACACCGCGACTGCTCCGGGCGATCGGTCGGTAACGCCGTCGGTGTAGGTGTAAGCCACCACCTCGGCGTAGGCATGGGTGGACGCGAGTGCGAGACCGTATGTGGGAGCGTCATTGTCGGCGACGCCGAGGCTGTAGACGGCGCTCGCGTAGTCCTCGGATGTGGTTGCGGAGTCGAGGCGTTCGGCCAGGTCCGAGGACAGGGCGCTGAAGCTCGCGACTTCCGCAGGGGGGCAATGGCCCAGGGCTTCGAGAATGGGGCGGGCCAGTGAATCGCCTTTGCCGTCGGCCCAGATGGTCCGGATGTCCAGGTTGTCGCCGCGGCGGGTGGCGACCACGTTTTCCTCACCGCGCCGGGCGATGCAGACGCGCACGGTGCCCTCGCCGGTGAAGATGCGGGCTGCCAGTTCGCGATCCGGCTGTGCCAGCGCGAACAGCGCTGCGGCGGTGTCGGGATCGGCGTCGCCGTGGGCGTCCAGGATGCGGGCGTCGTGTAGCTCGGCTCGCGCGCGTTCCTGGGCCTGCTGCCATTCGTAGTGCGAATCCTGTTGCGGGCCGACGGATAGCACCAGTGGCAGGGTCTGCACGCCGAGGTGGGTGGCGAGCGCTATGACGCTGTCGTTGGTCAGCGTGGTCATGCTGTCGCCTCCTCTCCTCGTGCGACGGGTTCGGCCGGTTTGGGCGCTTCGGCTCCGGTGCTACCTGCATTGAACGCGATATCCACCGATGGCCGCTGGGCATTCGGGTCCATTCCACCCAAAACGGCCGGGGCGACCTGCATACCGGCGCCCAGGCCGAGCTCGGCATCGCCGGCCGGCACCCGGGACAGGCCCTCGCGGGTGGTGTGCTCCTCGTCGGACCGGGCGCCCGGCGACATGGCCGCGGGGGACATCGGCATGGCGCCGCTGCTCTGCTGCACCGTAACCGGTTGCATCACAACCTGTTCGGCCTTGGTGGTGGTGACTTCGGTGTCCTTGACCCGCAATTCCGTCTTCACCGGCGCAATGCTGATGGGCGGTATCGAGTATCCGGGAATCGTGCCTGGCGATCCCGGCGTCGTCGACTGCTCGGTGGGCGCGGTTGCCTCGGTGGTGGTCTTCAAGCCCTCGGAGATCTTCGGCGGTGGCTGCTGCTCCCACGGTTTCGCCAGCGATTCGGTGGCCGCCTCGTAGGTGCGCATCACCCGTGCCGCAACGGCTTTCACCGTATCGGCATCGTTCTCGGCGAGCGCGACCTTGGCCAGCATGGGCGCGCCGAGTGCGGTGCCGACCTGCTCCAGGAGTTCGCGGAACTGGCGGAGTTTCTCGGCCTCTTCGGCGTCCGGCATTGCCAGGCGGGCGATCTCATAGGCCGCGGCATGCGTTTCGGCCTGCACGGCATTGGACGCCGCGGAAGCGGCCGCATTCGCCATCCAGTCCCGCAGCGAGCGCAGGCGTTCGATGAACGGCCCGCTGTTCTTGGATTCCCAAGCGCTGTCCAGCATTCCGAGAATCCGCTCGTATTCCACCGCCGCGGCGCCGAAACCCGCGCTCAGCCGGGCCCAGGCGAGTCCGGCCTCGGCTGCGGGCACGGCGCCCGCCCCCGTCACCAGGTCCTTGGCCAGCTGTTCCGGTGGCCTGGCTTCCCAGACCGTTCCGGTGAAGCCAGGTTGCGTAGGTTCCAGCACCATCGGCAAGGGTGTCCGATCAGACCGTCGGCGCGCCGAAGCCGGCCATCGACTCTTCTTCGACCTGGCCGAAGTTGGCGGCCTGGGCGCGCAGCGCGGCGGCCAGCTGGCGCACCTCGTTCACGCCCTCGCCGCCGGCCGTGGTGAACTGTGCCGCAACGGCATTCAGCGTCTGCGCGGCGCTCACGGACACCTCATCGGCGCCGGCCGGTGCGATGTTCAGCTTCACCTGCTCGACCTCCATGCCGCCGGCCATGCGATCGGCCAGCGCATCGAGCTGCGAAGCCGCCGCCAGCGCCGTCGACGCGTCGAACCGCACACCGTCGAATTCGTTGTTGCTCATGGCAATCCCTCTCTTTCCCCCAGTGATCAGAGCGTGAGCGCTTTGTCAGGTAGATCATCGACGGGTTCGGCCGCGCCCACAACCGGAATAGACACACCTTCGATGAGACCGACCACTTCGTCGCCGTGTGCGCCGGTCACCAGGTTGGGCCGGTCCGCTCCGGCATCGCCGCCGGCGTCGCCCGCGCGCGCCGCGCCCGCCGCCGAGCCCATCGGCGACATCATGGGCGAGCTGGCGCGAGTGGCCTGGTTGCTGACATTGGACACGGAGCGCCCAGTGGGCGAACCGTTTCCGAGTCCGGTCGACTCGGTCGGCAGGCGGCTGCTCGCCAGCTGACTCAGCGGGCTGCTGGTGCCGGTGGGCATACCGGCCCCGACCACGCCGCCGCCACCGGTCCCGGAGCCGTCGTCCCCGATGCCGCCGGTGCCGTCATCGGTACCGTCGTTGGTCTGCTCGGTGGTCTTCTCCTCATCGGTGGTCTTGGTCTTCTCGGTGAGGTTGCTGGTCACGCTGCTCAGCACCGACTGGCCCTGCGTGACGACCTCGCTGGCCACTTCGGAGCCGGCCGAGACGACCGTGGCGCCCTTCTCGATCACCTTCGTCGCGACCGTCGGCGCAATGCTGGTCAACGGCTGAACCGCGGCGTTGACCATGTTCACCAGCTGGTTCACATTGGATGCGATCGGGGCGCCAGCGATCATGATCTTGGTGCCGGCGGAGACCATCTCCACGGTCTTCCCGCTCAGTTCGACACGGGTCTTGGCCGCGATGATCCCCGCTTCGGCAATGGCGTCGGTGGCGATGCCGATCAGCCACGGGATGCCCGCGGGAGTCGGCAGCATGGCGATGCCCGCCGTCAGATTCGCGATGAATCGCGCGATGACGCCACTGACTTCGGCATAGCCCTGGGCGACGATGCGCGAGGCGTCCAGCATGATCAGCTTCTGCTGCTGCCCCTGCGCGGCGACCTGGGCACTCTCGCCCACGACCTGCTCGCTTTGTGCGCGGGCAGCCGTCGCGGCGTCGCCGATCCAGGTATTGGTGACCTTGTTGATCGACGACTCACTCTGCGATATGACCGAAGTCAGCACATCGGCCACCCCTGACAGAATCGAGGTGGGATCGAACCCGCTCTCCGAGATGCCGGTGCCGATCGAGTTGAGCAGATCCACGACCGGCTGAATCAGCACCGTCGGATCGATCGTCGGCAAGGTCGGCATCTGCAGCCCGGACAGGTCCGGCAACCCGATATCCGAAAGCTGCGGCAGCTGCGGCAATCCCAGATTGTTCAGCACATCGCCGACCGGCACATCGAGCATCGGCCCTACGGCAGTTGTCCGCAGGGCCTCGACAACAGTGGGGTTCGAAGGATCCGTCACAGTGTGTTCGCGAGGAAACTCGCCGCCGAGGTCACTTCATTGGCGCCGTAGGTCCCCACCGCGGCGTAGGCGGCCGTCGCGGTGCTCGCATGCACGGCCGCGATCTCCGCCGACGACAGCAGGTAGTTCCCCTGCGCAATCGCGAAGGCCGCCAGGAAATCCTGCCCGATCAGCCCGAACATCGGCACCGCCGCCGCGAGCGAAGCGCCCACGTCCCCGGCCGCAGCCCCCGCCACCTGCGCGGCCTGCGCCGCCTTCTCGCTGCCATACGTGAGAATCGGCGCAAACTCCGCCGCCACATGATCGGCCATCAGTGTCCCTCCCTAACCTACGATCTTGTAGAACACTACAAGTGTGAATTTCTTTGTGCCAGACGGCAAGGCGCAAACGTCACGTCAAAGTTGAGTGAACTTTGCAACCTACTCAGCCATCTCCTGATTGAACTGGTTCACAACTTCGGCCCGCCGCTCGAACGCCCGCCGCGCCGCAGCCGCCGCGGTATCCACCACAACCCGCTCGAACTCCGCCGGCGTCATCCGCGAAACAGCATGGCTGAACTGCAAATCCTTCAGCGCCCCGTTCCCATCGACCTCCGCCATGACAGCCCCGTCCTCAGAGGTCTCCCTCCCCCGAACGGCCGCCATCTGCTCGGCCAAATCCTGAAACCGATACATCTGCCGCCGAACCCGCTCCTCGAGCTCATCCATCGACGAAACCACGGCGACCCCTCTCACACAGTCCGAAGCCAGCTCTGCGGCTCAGTATCGTAGTCCTGCTCCTCGACAATCTCCTGCCGAGCGACTTCCGCCTCGGTGGGGAGACCGGTGCGGGCAAGCGCATCAGCACTCATCCCCGCAGCTTCCAGCTGTTTCCGCCGCGCCAGCCCAGCTCGATTGGCGGCCCGCTGACACAACCGCAGCAATTCCCCCGCCAACTGCGCCGGATCCCTGCGCAACTCCGCCGGGTCCACCTTCACCGCAAGCGGAATCCCCTGCTCGGTAACCCGAATCCGAATCGAGCCACCGGTATTCGCCGCAGTTGTCGAAGGCCATTGCGCCTCAGTGGCGTCAGAACTCACCGCCCCCGCCTCGGTCATGAACAACTCCCTCCCAATTTGCTGGTGTAGAACTACCACACGGAAGCGCCAAGCGCCATCGACTCACAACGGACGTTCGTCACCCTCGCTCGTCCTTGATCGCGCGAACGACCGCGGCGATGCAGCCATTGAGCACCGAGACGAACCTTGCCCTGTCGACCGCTAGAGCCTGGGCCGGGTCTTCGGTAATCGCGTAGCGGCCATCGTCCTCGAGGTCCCGGAACCGGACCAGATGCCGAGTGATGCCGCGGGGCCCGAATACCGATCTGCCCTGGACGATGTGAACCTCACCGGCGGTGGTCGCCGGGGCCTTCAGGAATTCCTTCGATTTCGCCACTGTGGTGTCGGGTGCGGCGGCGATAACCGAACGGCCGTAGTCGTGGTCCAAGTCCTGCTCGGGCGACGCCAGTCCGATATCCCCGCGACTGCCGCGTTCGGCGGTCGGCATCGCATCGACAACGGCATCGGCCAGCGCGATCGGATCACACTCGACCACGGTGTAACCACCGCGGCGCCAGTACGTTGCACCAGGCAACTGGGTTATCAGATAGCCTTTCGGCCCCTTCCTGGTCGCTCGCACTCGAACCATCGAGTCCGTATCCCATTCATCCTGTTCACTCCACCCGTACGCGGTCAGGAACAGGTCCGGGTTCGCCATGGCGTCGAAGACCATGGCGAAATCGCCGCCCAGTTTGTGGCTCAGACTTTCTCGCGCCTCCCGCAATTCCGTATGGAAGTCCGCGGGAGTCCTGGTCGCCGAGGTGAACATGAACGGCTGCGGCGGCTCCTCACCCGCCTGATCCATCCACAACACGTAGAACTCGGCCTCTGTGAACTTCCATTGCATGGTCACTTCTCGGCCACCGGGGTGACTGCGATCGGTACCTCACCGAGTGCTTCGTCCAGATGCTCAGCCGCATTCAGGTACTGGGCGCGCTTGTGCTCCTTGCCCTGCTGCCCCTGCGAAGCGCCGGACATGGGCGAGCCCATCATCGGGCTGGATGCACCGGTGGTTCCGGACGTAGTGGCCAGTCCGGCACGGGAGGTCGTCGTGGTTGTCGTTTCTCCGGACGCCGACGACACCGGAACGGCGGCACGGGGAAACAGTTGCGTCTTCTGCGGGTTGGTGGTTGTCGTCGGGCTACCCGTGCCGAGACCTGTCGGGCTGCCGCCACCCGTAGTCAGTCCGGTCGGACTTCCGGTGTTCGTGACCAGGCCCAGATTCTCCAGCTGCTGGTCCAGCTGATTCTGCAGTTCTTCCTGCGTTTCCTCAGTGGTCTTCGTTGTGCTCGTCAAGCCCTGCTGAACCGCCGAAGTAATCGTCTCCACAGCCGATTGCGCGGCCTCGATGCCTTTTTGCAGAACCGTGCTGCCCTGTGTGATCAGAGTCTGGAGCGTTTCCTGCGTCTTGTCTTCGGTGTTCGTGGGGTTGTTCGTCACCGGGTTTGTTGTCACCGGATTCGGCGTGGTCGGATCGGTGGTCAGGTTGGGCGCCTGGGTGCCCGGGCTATTGGTTCCCGGGTTGTTGGTGCCTGGGTTCTCGACCTTCGGGACGTCGGGTACCGGCGCTTGAACCTTCAGGGTGGCGTTCGGGTCGGGCATGATGGGGATGGCATTGCTGGAGTCCGTGACACCCACCTCGTACCAGTTCGCCCATGCCTCCCGCATGACCCTCATGGCTTCATCGACATCCCGCTGCTCATATTTGTCGATTGTTTCGCCATACTCCTTGTGAACACTCTGGTATGGCAAGAAGTTCTGCAGCTTCTTGAGCCAGCCTTGAGCGAAGGCATAGTTGTTGCTCACAAGGTTGAGCGCAGCGGTCAATTTCTTGACCTCGGTAAGGTAGTTCGTGATCCCGGTCTTGGCCTTCTGCGCCGCCGGCGAGGCCCAGATCTGATCAATCCCAGAGGTGTCGCCTTGGTATGCCTGGAGGTACTTCTTGGTAGCGGCTTCAAGGCTGCTGCCCCCAGCCTTGATGTACTCCTGGGCCTTGTGCCATTCCTGCGCGAAGTTCTCGAGCTGGCCGAGAACTCCCGAATCCTTCACATAAACCCAGTGATTGTGGAAATCATCCCACTCGTATTGTGCAGCACGATCGGGTTCGATGCTTACCTTGTCGAGGGCGACTCCCGCTGCCTGAGCCTCACTGAGGAGGGTGCTTGTAATCGCGGTGGCCTGGTCCGTATCGCTTAGCTTGTTACCGTAATCCCTCTTCATAGTCCCGGACCAGCCATACTTGTCGGCCCCGTTGTCCCAAAAGCCATAATCCGACTGACCCCACCCTGGCATTTTCATCGATTCGACACGTACCGTCGACGCGGCCAATCCGGGCTGCCCGTAGCCGCTGCGAAAATCCTGGAATGCACCAGAGAGTTGCTGATCGGAGTAGTTCCCACTTTCGAACGCAGCGGCCGCCGCCTGATCCACGCCGATGTACAGCTTTCCCGCCGCGACGAAGGTCTCTCCCATGTCGGTGAGGATGGTCTGATGGTTCTTCAGTACCGTCTCGGCCAGTTTCTTTGCGGCCGCGTTGAGTTTGTCGGCCAATTCCTGGCCCGAAGTTCTTTGATTGAGGGGCTTCAGATTCGTCGTCGGCGACACCACTTGGAGAGCGTCGTTCACGAGACTCAGCAGCTTCGCGCATTGTTCGGCCATCGTTCGCGCCACTGCGGGGTCGAAGTTCACGCCCTTCGAGGAATCATTGAACCCACCGTTGCGGGCGTCGGTCTTGAGACTGGTGAAGGCATTGTCTCCGTCGGCCATCGGGCTCCCCTCCCTCGTGGATGTGACCGCAGCCTAACCGTTGACGCAGTGGATGTTCCAGCCGTGGCCGAGCCGGCGACTCCTGATGCTGGAAAGTTGCTGATCGCAAGCCTTCCGTTTGTGCCGGCTGCGGGCCTGTGGCAGAGTCGATCTCAACTGTGCGCGGGGCGCAGTAATCGACATGTCAACTCGGGAGGGGACTGTCATGGCCGGGAAACTGCAGGGCGAAGCGGCGCAGGTGAGAGCGACCGCGAACGTCGCGGATGCCATTCGAGATGAGTTGCTGGCCATCGCCGATGCCGCCCGGGCCGCGGTTTCCGCAGGCGCTTCCGCGTGGGGAGATGACGGTTTCGGCAGCAAGTTCGCCGACGGCGGCAACGGGTTCAAGACCGGTAGCAGCAATATGACCGACGGCACCGGCAAGATGGCCGGGTCGTTCGGCAACCTCGTCGACGGACTGACCACGAGCGCGGAGCGTCTCGAAGCCATGGAGCAGGGCAACACCGAAAAGTTCAAGTGATCGGAAGCCCCGAATGGCATGGGAACGCAGCAGAGGTGAAGCCGACTCGTATGTCGAAGGTTTTACCGAACAGATTCGCGCGCTGGCGGAGACGACCCGAAAGCGAGCTCAGCTAACCGGAAGCGGTAGCGCGGCAAACGGGCTGATCACCGTGACGGTGAACGCCGACAATGTCGTGATCGCAACGAAGGTCTCCGCCGATGCCGAGGACCTCACCCTGGACGAGATCGCCGCTGCGGTGACGGCGGCGGCCCAGCATGCTGCCGCCGACGTGGCGCGAAAGACCGAGGAGTTCTTCCGGCCGCTGAACGAGAAGCGCGCCAAGATGCCGAAGCTGTCGGAGCTTTTCGAGGACATGCCCGATCTGGAGCAGGTGCCACTGCCGAAGCCCTCACTTGCCCCGCCGAACTCGCGGGAACGGCTCGAGCAGGAAGCCGAACCGGGTCCGGAATTCACAGACGCGGTGGACCACGACGACTGGCAGTCCGATCAAGGGTCGGGTATCAGGGCCAAGGATTGGTGATTTCCGCCGGGATCGACACCACCGCACGATAATTCGTCAAGGAATGAGAGCGGCGCGCAAGCTGCGCGTCGAGGGGAGAATCCGTTGCCTGAATCCGACCGGATGCTACAGGTCCATGAAGCAGTGCCGGACGCGATCGCGCAGATGGCGACCAAACATGGACTCGGCAAGCTGCGCGAGGCGTTCCGGCCGAAACAGCGCTGGATGATCGCGGTGCGTTCCAACGACTCTCGGCTCTACTTGTACGAGCACGGCCTCATCGTCACCGATGCGGACCATCCCCCGATGGCGTTCGTCTGGGATTTCACGACCGCGTGGTCTTATCAGCGGACCATGAACGGCGCGCTCACCGACGCCTACTACACCCTTGTCGGTCCTGAACGCCACGCCGTCACCATCGGTCGCGGAACACCAGGGGTGGTCCGGCCCTATGTCGATGGCGCGAAGGTCACCGAGGCGCACCGGGGTGCGCACTTTCTGTTCGAGGGTGTCTGGGGGCCCGAGATCGAGGCGGGAATCACCCGCACTCAGGGCCAAGGGGCATGGGTACGGCTCCGCCGCGGCGAGACGCTCGACTTCCACAAGCTCACCATCAGCATGGAATCCGTTCAGGCCCACAACAAGTCGATCCGCTGGGCGGACGTCACGGATGTCAGAATCTACGACGGCGCACTCAACATTTCTGCCGGCCGGGACTTCATCCCCATGATCTTCACGCGAGAGATCCCCAATCTGACGATGTTGATGACTCTCATCGGGAACATCCGCAACGTGTACGCCCAAGCCAACGGCAGCTGAGATCTGACGGCTGAGGTCTGTTGTGGCGCTTGAGTTTCCGTCCTGGCTGGAGTGGCTGGAATGGGTCGTGGGATCCGATTGGCCGCACGGCAACGAGGATCTGATGTGGCAGATGGGCCGCGACCTCGAAACCGTTGCCAAACGAGTCGACAACCTGATCGACGATCTGGGCACGCTGATCAATGGCGTCACCGACGCGCTGCCCGCAGGCGACGGCGGCGAGGGGATTCTGTCCTGGCTGGTTCCGCTGCGAGATGGCAACGGCGACGGGAAGAACGGATCGCTGGCCGATTTCGCCGACAACTACCGTTCGCTGGCCAAAGCCGCCGACGGAATGGGCGACCAGCTCCAGGCCGCCAAGCTCAACTTCTATATCGCGGGCGCCTGGCTGGTCATGGAGATGGCGTGGGCCGCAGCGTCCGGCCCGGCCGCACCGGCGGCGGAGGCGGGCGTTCTCGCCGCCGGTCGCATCCTGTTCAAAAAGCTCGGCGAGAAGCTGGCCCTCCGGATCGGCGGCGTTGTCGGCAAGTTCATCACCGACCCTGTCTTGAAGAAGATCGTCACCAAGCTCGTCTACGAGATCGCTCAGGAAGCGGTCGTCGAGACTTTTCAGGGCACCTCGCAGGAACTGCTCGTCCAGACCATCCAGAAGTCGCAGGGGCATATCGACTCCTACGACTGGAAGGCCGTCGGGACCAATGCCGCTATTTCCGCCTTCGCCGGCGGCGTAGGCGGTGGTACCGGATTCGGTATGGGCAATCTGCTCCCGACCACTGCGGGCCGTTTGAAGGGCATCACCAATGGTGCTATCACAGGTGCTACGGCGGGTGCGGCGGGCGCCGGGGCGGCCTGGCTGGGAAGTGGCGTCCTCACCGGCAACTGGGAGTTCGATCCGCGATCGCTGACCGGCGGCGCACTGTCCGGCGCCGGGCCCAGCGCCATCTACGGCGCCAAGGGCATGTCGGATCTGAATGGAAACCCCGGTGGTACACCCGATCCCACCGGCACCGATACGGGCACACCCGGTGACGGTGATTCCGGCGCACCGGGAAATGCTTCGCCGGACGGATCCACTGACAATCCGAACTCGGGCACCGATCCCGCAGGCAACCAGCAGACCAACGGCGCTCAGCCGAGCCCCGCGGGAACGACCGACGGCGATACCGGAACCGGCGGCGATACGAACACCGCGACCGATACCACCGGTGGCGATACCGATACGACCGCACCAACCAACGGCAATGAATCCACGGCGCCGAACGACTCCGACATCGGCTCGCCGAACGGTGAACAGTCGTCGGAGCCGCGCGCGGGGGATCCGAACTCCCCGTCGGACAAGCCCACCGATTCGGAGCAAAGAGCCGGCGAATCACCCTCGACGACAGATGAATCCGCGCCCAACGGCAAGGACGCCACCGATCAGCCGAAGTTTGCGAACTCCGAGACGAATACGAATCCCACGGAGTCGACCAACACCTCACAAACGGCGCAGAGCAATACGGCGACCACTGGCGGAACTCAATCCGGTGGAGTGGCGCAGTCCGCGCCCAATGCATCCGGCGCCGGCTCACCATCCGCGAACACGACCACTGCCACGTCGGCACCGAACACTTCCACCACGTCGCCGACGAGCAGTTCTACAACCAACGTCGCCAATACGTCGACGGCCACCAACTCATCGACGGCTGCCAACTCATCGACCACGGGTGAGACCCGAGCCGGCACTCCGAGCGACCCCAAAGTCGGTCCTGCCCGAACGACACAGCTCGACGGCACCGCACCGCGCCCTGCCGCCGGACTCCCGTCCTCGCCAGGGCCGCAGATCTCCCCGGCGCGCGCTGCTGTCGGCGAATCCGGCGTGGATCCGGGAAACACGACCGCCCCGATGCAGGCGACGCGCACCGGTGTCGAGGTGCCCGACGCCAAACAGCAGGAGAGCAAGTCGAACTCGGCAACGGATCCGGTGGCGGCCGTGGTGCCGGTCATGCCAGTCGGCACCAACTCGTCACCGGACTCGCGAACCCAAACCTCGAATCGGACCAGACCACCAACGGATCCATCGGCGCCGCCGGGCTCTCGCACGGGAACGGAACAGGACCCGACGAACGTCGGGAATCCCACGGCGCCAACACAAAGCAGCGCAACGACATCCGACGTGAATGCCGCCGGAATTCCGTCGAATGCGAGCCCTGCCCCGCACGTCGATGATCCCCAAACGCCGACCAGGATCGATCAATCCGAGCTCGACCTGGTGCCGGCCGACCCGACGTATGGGTCGCAGGACCCGCTGGTACCGCCGTGGCTCGACAATGGACCGTCGGAGCCCACCCCGCGGCGGAGCTTCGCGCGCCGCATCATCGACGCGTTGCTCGGCCGGTCCAGCACGGATTCGGATGCCCGCACCGCGGATACCCACAACGCGGATCCCCGAACCGCATCGCCCGACAACGACGCGCCGCCCGCGCGGACACCGGCGGAACAGCAGTCGCTGCCGCACGAGCCGCGATCACCGCAGCTCACGCCACACCAGCAGAATCTGGTGGACGAGTATGCCCACACGAACAATCGGTCGGTCGCCGATGTCATGGCCGACATCAAGGCAGCCCGTCTGACCGTCGACGACACCGGGGTGCACGTCGTCACTCCCGATCACGTCGGTCCGGCCACCCGTGTCGACCGGTCGTATCTCGATACCTTGCTTCGGCAGAAGATCGGTGCGCACGGTCAGCGCTTCGACAGCCTCAATCCGGACCAGTTCGAGCCCGGTTGTCCCGACGAGGACTTGCCCGGGCATCTCACCCGTGAGATGCCCGGTGGCGCGCTCGACCGCGCCACGGTGCCGGTGGATCCGAAGCAGATCGACCTCAGCTATCCGGATGACGAGTACGACGTCGTGTGGCGCGATCGCTCGGAGGCCAGCGCGTTCCTGCGACCGGACAATGCGTTGTTCCGCTTGGATTCTCGCGGTCCGGAAATCTTCGAAACCGGTTTCCAGCCTCGAAACCCGAAGCATTTCAATATCGCGGCGCACACCGGGCAGACCACCGACTCCGGATTCGTCTCGACCTCGAAGAGCCCCGAGCACGCGACCGTTCGCGAACTCGGTCATCTGCGCACCGAGATGCAGACGAACAGCTTGCGCAGATTGCCGGACGGCAACTTCGTACAGACCCGCTATGTGCACGAGCTCTATACCCCGCACGGCATCGACGTAGACGCCACGATCAACGATGCTCGCGCCCACAACCCCATGATGTGGGCGCACGGCCACACCGAGGCCGAAGTGCTCCTTCCCGGCGGCGTCCGCAGCGACCAGATCTACCGGATCTGGCCTCGGGAGGTGATCGTCTCCCCCAGCGGCGAAATCCTGGACACCCGCATCGGCGATCCAATCGTCAACCCGCGGTTCGCCTACGCCGACAATCCGACCTTCCACTACACCCACAATCCCGAACAGTCGACGCACACGCCCGAGAACACGGGCCCCACAACACATCCCGAGAGCGATGTGCTGCCGAATACGGATGAATCCGTTTCGCGCCCGCCCACCGGAATCGATCCGGCACAACAGATTCCGGTGGATCCTGCCACGCCGGGGAATCCCTCCGGCCCCTCCCCGACGACCGGCCACCTGCCACAGAACCAGCAGGCACAGCAACCGACGACCGAGCAGAATCCCGTCAATCCGTCCCTGCCAACGGATCCGACTGCACCACAAAAGCTCTTCGAGTCGCCCTGGGCCACACCGGATACCGCACCCACCCAGACCGCCCCGCCTCAGCAAGGCCAGCCGCTCCCCGCTCAGCAGCAGCCGACCACGCACACACCGTCGCATCCGGACAACACGACGCCGGTCAGCACAGCATCGGCCAACCCGGCGGCACCCGCACAAGCCACCCCCCATCCGTATCAGCCGACCCCGGCGCACCAATTCCCGGTCAATCCGCAGACGAATCAGCCGGCCCCAGCGCATCAACCGCCGGTCAACCAACAGACGACCCATCATCCACCACAGCAGGCGCCCGGCAAGCCACCCAAGCCGAATGGCTGGCCAGGCAAGAACATTCACAATGTCGACACCGCCCGGAAGAACCTCAAGAAGTGGGTTCGCCTCATCAATGGCCCGGGTGTCATGTTCGCGGGCCGCAATATCAACTGCGTCCTGTGCTCGGACTCCTTCCTGCGCACCTGGTTCGGCCGACCCACCGAGGCCCCGGCGCTGAACGATCCGTCGAAGCCACAGGGCCTTGGCCCGCAAGCCGTCGACAACCTCACCGGAGGCACCCGGGAACCCACCACTTTCCAGAGAATCAAGGATCAGCTGCTACACCTGGGCCCCGGCTCCGCCGCCATGGTCCTCACCGATTGGGTCGACGCCAAGGGCAAGCGCGTCGGCGGGCACGCCTACGTGGCCGTGAACCACAACGGCAAGGTGCTGTTCGTCGATCCGCAAACCGGCGAGGTCCACGGCTGGCCCCCGCGATTCCGCCCGGACGGAGTCGGCGCCACCCAAGCCGTATTCCTCACCCCCGACGGCCAGCCCTTGCGTCCGCTCGCGGCAAAGCCGAATACACCCGCACCGCAACAGCCTCAGCCGCAGATCCCGGCTCAGCCCCCCACGCTGACACCGAGTCTGCGCAGCCGGTTCGAACATATGCGAACCGCTGTTACCGAGCTCGCAAAGGCTTTCCACTCCCCCACGGGCGCACACGAAATTCCCTATCTGCAAACGCAACTCGGCGCCCACCTCCACAGCCTCGGCCTGTCGAACCCCGCAAACCAAACCCCCTGGCAGCTGCTCGCCCAACACGACCCGGCCCTCGCCGAGTACCTTGCGAAATACCAGCACGACCTCCTTGCCAACACCAACACCAACCAAGACCCCACCGCATTCGGCAGCCCCGAACCCGACGCCAACACACCCGATGCCAACACTCCGGAGGGCGACCCCACACCCGCGAGCCGCGAAACTCCTGGATCTCCGCCATCGGGTCAGAACACCGCCGAACAGCCGTCGACCGACCAGGTGGGCACCACCAACGACAGTGTCGACGAGGTCATCGGAAGCGAGACCGACTCGACTATCGACCGCGCACCCGCGAATCCTCTCGATGACCTGAACTTCCCGCACCCGTCGACCGTCCGGCAAGACCTGACACCGCTGACGCCCGCGGAGTTCGCCGAGCTGGCCGTCGTCGCGGCCCCCGCCATCGACGAAGGAGCAGTAGATGAGCTCGCTGAGCGACGATCCGCTACAGATGCGCCGGATCAAAGTCTCGCCCGAGCGAATGACTCGGCAACGCCACGAGACGGAGAAGGTGCTCGGCCGGAAGCTGGCACCGTTCCCGGCGGAGATCGCGGCGTACAAGGCGGCCGGGAAGGAACCCCCGACCGACTAAGCCCTCCGGACAGCGACACCGGCGATCGAGACGGGACAACGGAAGACGGTCCCGTCGACACCACCGGACAATCGGCAAAACAGCTGTCCCACGACCACACCGCAGCGCCGCTGACCAACGACGCCAAACCGATCGCGGATCTGAACGAACATCCGGGTGAGGTCAAGGTCGAGAACGAGCTGATCACCGAGATCGGTGGTCGCCCAGTCGAAGAGCACGTCGACGCAATGGCGTTGGACCGCGCAAACCAGCTCCGCGCCGCGAACAAAGAGTTTTCGCAACAGCCCGGCGAGGATCCGCGCAAAACGCAAAAACGCGTGAAGAAAGCCCAGCTGGACGGCTCGTACGTCGGCCCGCGGTGGCACGGTGAAGTGTCAGCGGTTGTGCTCGATCGGCGTACCGGGATTGCCTATGAAGGCACCAACGGCGACGGCAGGAACGCCCTCGACGAAGACTCCATACACCCAACGCTGCAAGCAAATATCGAGGCCATGGAGAGGGCCGGCGGATACCCGGACCTGAACCGATTCGGCGATCCGGAGGATCCGGACAATCCCAATGCCACGCGGCCGCATCCGCACTTCGACGATCCCTACGGGCACGCAGAGGTCAAGGCCGCCAATGAAGCGTTGTGGGCCAGAGAACGAGAGAACGAGCGCCGACAAGCCGAGGGGCGCACAGACCTGCTGCCCACCGGGCCGGAGGCGCTCGCGGAGCTGTACTCCCAGACTTACAAGCCGTTCGTCAAGAACGGTCCGGTCGCGACCCCGTATTGCGCGAACTGCAATCACACCATGGGCGATGCGCCCAATCACAGTGGCAGATACACCGGTTTCCCACCGGACAGCAGCAATCTTGCCGACCAGTACACCACCCCGGTCGAGCGGAACAGCGAGTCGGAAACGTCGAATCCTGAGCAGGACAACGACACTCAGGAGCAAGACGCCACACCCCCACCCCCGGTCCAGCACGGCCCCGACCGCACCGCCATCGGCAGCGGACCCGATATCGACCGCGTATTCCAGAATCTCCGCAACGAGGGCGCCCACGACGTCGTCGTCCACACCGACGCCGACGGCAACCCCATCGATGCCGACGGCAACCCGCTCACCGTCGAACAAGTCATCGACGCCATCCGCAACAACCCCAACTACACGCCCGGCACTCCCATCCGCCTCGTCTCCTGCTATTCCGGCAGTGATATCGGCTGGGCACAGCAGATCGCCAACGAATTCAACACCACGGTCCTCGCACCCACAGACATCGTCGGCGTCCGCAACGCACCCGACTCCCCCGCGACCGTCCAGAACGACACGCCCTGGCGCACCTTCCAACCCACCCAGCAGGATGGCACCACAGCGCAGCCCGTCGATTGGATGCCCGCCGCCCAACCCGACGGTCCGCTACCAGCCGACGCCGAGACCGACGACGACTGGGACACGCTCGGCAGGCGAGGACCGGACGGACTGCCCTATCGCCCCGACTGGACCCCGGATCCCTCGCGCGGACCCAGCCGCTATGGGGACGTGAACGCGGCGCAGCGCGATGCCGAACTCGTCAACCGACGCCATGTCAGTCCGCCCGACAGCACGCCGTACACACCACCCGCCCGCACCGAGATCCCGAAGTCGAGCGATCCTGATGCCGCCAGGAAATTCAACGAGATGCAGCGGCAGGCCAACCCCACCCCGGATTATCGACCGGATCGAGGGCATATCGATGGGTCGGACAACCGGGGCGGACGGGCGGAAAGCGCTCCGCCGTCGGCCAATACGACCCAGCCTCCGTCCAGTACCCCACCGCCGGTGCCCGAGACAGCGCAGGAAGCCTATCGGAATCCGCTGGAGCCCTTGGTTCCCGAAGTCGACAACCGCGAACCGCCGAACGATTCCTTGTACAGGGGTGACGACGGGCGTCTCCACATGGAAGGGGATCCGCCCAACAGCTGGCGCGAGTACGAAGCCGACGAGCGCAAGGAAATAGGCCACAAGAATAGGCACCATTTACACAAAGATGGCGATACGGTCGGCACGTGGCAGCAATGGATGGGGAAGGGTGATGATCATTATCAGCTCCGCAGCGATGGGGGTTTGGCGGCAGATCCCAAGACCAACGATCACATCGATGTAAAAGCCCAGCACGAGAGTTCCGAACGCCATACTGTATGGAACAAGGAAACCAAGGACAATATCGACGCCAAATCGGAGAAACGGATCGAGAAGGGAGAGGAACGAAACAACGAGATCGGCAAGGAAGCCAAAGAGCTCATGGAGAAATTTCAGATCGATTCGATCCATGATCTCAAGGCAGACTTGCTGGAGGACGCGATCGAAAACCTCCACAGCAAGATTGACGCGGATCTCGAAGCCAAGACCATCGATCCAGATACGGCCGAAAAGCTACACAATAAAGTCGACCTCTTGGAACAGAGGATGACCAAATACAACGAGCTCGGGATCGAGCTGGTCACCCTTTCCAAGGAAATGGCCGAACTCGGCGGGCTGGACTGGGGCACGGATCCGACCAAGTGGCCGGGTGCGGTGGTGCTGTCTCCCTACGTGGGAGAGATCGACGGAAAACCCACTTTCGATGGTTCCAGGACCTTCGACGTCATCGTTGCCGTGCCCGCGTCGAGAACGACCGACGGCCGAACACTCATACTGCTCATAGAGTGCAAGGGCGTCGGTTCCGAGAAGGGCTCCGCCAAAACCGACGAACACGGTCGTGTGGAACAGATGACGCCGGAGTACAAGGTGCGCACGGCGGCGATGGATGAGAACCTTCATCGAATCCTTCGTGAACTTCCCGAGAATATGCTCGCGCGTGGCATAGATCCGGCAAGTCCTGAAGGGCAACAACTGATCAAGGTGAGAGATGAGCTGATTCAAGCCCATCTCGAAGGCAGGCTACAAGATGTATACGTCCTGGCCCACGCGTCGATCAAGGGCGAGATCACTATCAGCCACTACAGCCAGGAACGTGATGGGCTGAGGGTGCCGATTCTCGATCTCGCCGGTCTCGTGCGGGCACCCGCCACGATGCAGGAAATTGCCCTCGAGCTGGAGCAAAAACTAGTTCGCGAGATCGACGAGACTCGTGAAAGAGTGCGCGAAGGATTGGACGAACGCGGCCGCGAGCTCCTCGACCGAGCACTGGAGCTATATCGCGAAGGTCAGATGCCTACCGCTGAATTGACAGAATTGCAGGCGAAGGTCGACGCGACGCTGGAGCTACTCAGGAGCCCGAGTGAACATGGGCTCACTCTCGAACAACAAAGTCGTGAACTCTCCACCGCGGCCGAAAATCTCGCGAAGCTCGAGAGCCTCGAGCTAGAGCGCGGCGTGGAACTCCTGCGTGCCGCGCAACCTGAAATCAACCCGTCGCTGGCCAGAGAGATACTGGGTCCGGAAGTTCTCGACAGCTATCGTGCCGCGACGGCCCTCCTCGATGCGGCAACTCGAAATCTGGTTCGCGAGGCCGCCGATATCGCACGTGAGTATCGTGCTCAGAATCGGTCCGGGCGGGAACTATTCATCGGCTACACCCTGGGCCGGGTGAACGAGCTGGAGGCCGCCCTCGCCAAGGGTAAGGACGTGGATCTGGCCCAGCTGCAGCACGACTATGAGCGCGTACAAGGCGCGGTCGCGTTCGAACGGGCCGAGGAGGCGCGTGCGCTCGCGGCGTTGGGCCTGAGTCCTGAACACGCCCAACTGGCCAGAGACCTGCTGGAGGCAGAACGTGGTCGCACGTTCACTCGGGCCGGCGAAATCTTCGGCCGGGAAATCGTGCGGCAAGCCGAGGCCAGGGTGCTCGAGGCCCGCGAGCCGATCGCGAAGGAACGCGAAAAGGTCATCGAGAAGGCCCAGGAGCGAGTCCAGGAAATCGAGCTGGCCCGCGATCAGGGTAAGGAACTCGATCTGGCTCGGCTGCAGTCCGAGTACGCGGAAGTCACCAAACAGCTCGAGAAAGACCGTGAACGGGATGCCCGAGTCCTCGAATCACTGAGCCTGGCGCGCGAGCACGCGGAGGCTGTCACCCGGTCGCTGGACACCACGCACGCGGAGCCGCTGACCAAGGCCCGGGACGCCCTCGGCACGGAAATCTCGCGCCAGGCCGCCGCAAGGGTCACGGAGGCGCGGGCGCAGGACGCCAGGGAACGCGAGCAGCTCATACAGCGGGCCCTCGAACAGGCCCGGGTAATGGAAGGAAACATCGACCGGGGGCAGACTCCCGACCCGGAAACCGTGCGGTCCGCCTACGACGAAATCGCGAAGCAAATAGAGCGCGAACGGGAGCGAGACGCCCGAGCCTTGGAACAACTCGGCTTGGCGCGCGAGCATGAGCAGAGGGTTATGGCGATGCTCAATGCCGAGCGTGCGGAGACGCTCGGCAAAGCATTGGAACCGTATGCCAGGGAGCTCGATCGGCAGCAGCCCAACCGCGCACTCGACCCACGCGAGATAGCCGCACGCGCCGTCGAGACCCGGGGGCTCGATGCTCGAGGTCACGAAGGCCGCGGCCTCGACCATCGGTCCTCCGAGCCACAGACACAGCCGCAGACGCAGCAGAGGTCCGCCTTCGAACGCCAACGGGAAATCGCCGCTCACCTCGCTAGACAAGGAGTCTCCCCCGAGTTGATCGCGGTGCGTCTGGTGATGGAACTGGGCCAGGCTCAATCCGTCGCCGAAGCCATGCGTGCACGAGCCGCGGAGGAGGAGCACAGTCGGACCCGAACTCGTGAGCGTGAGGCCCGCGCTCGAGCTCGTGAGCGGGAAGCCCCCGTCAGGGAGCTATGAGCGAGGTGATACCCGCGCCCACCTTGGTCGCACCTTCGAAGCTGTGGCACAGTCGATCCTGCGATGTCAGTGGGTGCACTCCCGCCGAGCAGATGAGTGATGAGGCCATCACACCCAACTACCCAGGGCAGACAGGGAGCACTGCATGAGAGAATGGCGAGCGCTGACCGACACCGAGATCGTCGCACTGGCCACCCGCCTGCGATCACTCGAGTGGTCGTGGAATCTGGACGATGCACCGCAACTGGTGGCGGATTTCGGCTGGACACTCAACAACACGCTGTCGGAGTTGGTGAAATTCGATACCGGATTCGGGCGATCGACCGGTGGCGTATCCAGCCTGGGCGGGCGCGCTGCGGACATCAAGGTGCAAGTCACTTCCTATGCGGAAAAGGACGCTGTCGGTAGGGCGCGAGTCCTCGATGCCTTCGCCGGCTACACCGCCGCGCTGACCGGCGCATTCGGTGAACCGACCGCCCGGACACCGGGAGAGCTCCCTGAAATTCGCTGGGCCGGCGCGCAGACCACACTCCTGCTCAAGGCTCTATCACTCAGCGTGAGTCTCCATCTCATGACCAACGAGGGGCTGGCTCGGCACGACGAGATCGTCAGACTTCAGAAACAGGGACAGCTTTGACCGAGTGGGACCAGCTCGCCGAACGTCTGGCCGATCAGCTCGCCGGACTCCCCGACGGCGCGATCGTTACCATCGGTGGAACCAAGCCATCGGGACCGTATGTCCAGTCGCAGGTCGTGCAACTGGAAGACAGTATCTGGGGTGAGTTTCTCGGAGATGCGATTCTCGGTCACGCCACCATCGATGCTGCTCCCGAGGTAATGACCAACGTCGGCTGGGAACCACCGGGCAACGCCGATCATGGCAAGAACTGGTGGATCGAGTTGCCGTGGCCGATCCCCTCGGCGATCTACCGCCAGCTCGCGACCATGGTCGTCACGGGATTCCGCGATTACCACCGGTTTCCTGACCTGTCAGCGCTGAGCTATCACGCGTGGAACAGCCTTGAGAGGAATCGGCCCATTGAGCTGGATCTGGGCTTGCCCTACCGGGAGCTGTCATGAAATGCCGGCTTCGGCTCACCCTCACCGGGCCTCTCGACCAAACTCATCTCGATGTGCTGCGGCAAGCCCTGCTACTCTCCGCCACCGGCGCCGCAACCGATCCCGTCGGCACCGAATTGGGCACACGCGGACAAGGGACCTCGGCCCTGCCGGAGTACGGCCTCAAACTGTGGCGCAGCGGTGACGATGAATGGTCATTGGTGCTGGAGGCCATTCCCTCCCTCCCCATCACCCGATGGCAAGGGCTGATCAAACTCGGTGTAAGAGCCGCTGGGCTCACCATCCGGGAAGCACAGGAATTCCCTGGGCAAACTCACGCGCCCGCCCTCACCAAGACCGCTCCCACCACTGCGCGACCTGCACCACCGCCTGCCCCCCGACCGGTACCAGAGGGTGTGCGGAAGCCCGACTGGGCGGTACTCGAACCCGATGAAATCATGGCGCTGGCGGCCAAGTTGGTATCGCTGGACCCGGCATGGCGATTCGATCCGGACCTGGTTGCGAGAGCATTCGGGTGGCCGATCCGAAAGATCGCCCCCAACTACTTTCAACTCGATACCGGCCCGCACTCCGCCAAGGGCTACCTCTGGGCAGAGACCAAAACCCAAGGGTTGGAAGTCCCGATCAGCATGCCGGTGCCGGACGACGACGAGCTACGGCTCGGATATGTCTTCACACTGCTGTCCCCCACTCTTCACATGGCACTGGGCGAGTCCGCGCTACCGCCGTCCACTCGTACCGATGAAGTCACCTGGGGCAATGACATCTACCGGCTCAACCTGGTACAGATGCCCACGGATATCCGGATGTTCCTCACACCGAAGGGCCATGATGCAGAGGATTGACCGCAACCTCGACGGCGATCAGATCTCCGTCGGAGACGATCTGCGCCTCGAGTACCAGGGCGAACCGTTCACGGGCGAAGTGGTCGAGGCGATCGGGGACGAACTTCTCTCACAAGAGTTCTATGTGAACGGCATCAAGAACGGCCCTACTCGGGAGTGGTGGGCAGGCGGCCCACTCAAATCCGAGGGGGAGTTCCGGCGGGGACGCGTGTTCGGGACGTTTCGGGAATGGCATGACAATGGAGTTCAGGCATTGGAGCAGGAATTCAATGAGCGGGGACGGATGGTGTCGTCCCGCGCCTGGGACGAAGAAGGCAATCCCATCGAGAAGTAGTGACCCGGCCCGAACGGCAGCCGGGTTCGGAATCAGCTACGCGTAGTGGTCAAGGGCGGGCCGAACAAGGCCGCCGGGTCGACGCCTTGCGCTATCGCCTCCGCCTGGGCGAGTTCGCACGTCCAGAACAGCAGATCGTTGCCAGGCAGGCTGCCGGACAAGCGGGTGCCCGGATTGAAACGGATCAGGGTGCCCTCGCGGCTGCTGAGGTTCAGTGCCACCTGCCCACCATCGATCTGCTTGCGCAGCCAAGGATTCGCATCGGGCGGCAGGAATGCAGGAGAGGTGTAGACGTCCAGCACGTGGTCGTAGCCATCCATGGGATAGGTCGGCCACTGTTTGCCTTCAGCGTCTGAAGGGGACAGCACGATGTGCAGCGTGCAATCAGTGAGGATCTTCACGAAGTCGCCGATGTCGCAGTAGCCCATCAGCAGCCGATACAGCGCCAGGTCGATATCGGTGGTCAATTCCAGGCCGCCGATGTACTCCCGTGTCGGAGTGAAGTTCGGGTTGACCCACCGCTCGGAGAATCCGCCTCGACCGTCGGCCTTTATGCCGCCCTGGATGTTGTGGCGCTGCAACTGGGTCCGGTCCACATGCGGGTCTGCGAAGTACCGCCATTCGCCGGCATTGTGGCGTGACCACTCGATGTCGCCGGCGTCCGGCTCAGGGAGAGGGGCGCGGGCCAGGAAATTGAAGACGTGCAGGCGGTCGAAACCGGGCGGGACCGCGAGTCTGGTCGGCGGCATGGTCGCCCACGTCAGGCCCTGAGGAATCCCGGAGGGCACGGTCGGTGCGACTGGATGGCGGCTTCGGTAGCTCATGGCGAAGTGTTCCGCGGCGAGGTCCGGCCCCAGTGAGGACGAGGACTGCTCCACCACGCCGTCATCGCCGACGTAGAACCACGCTGCCCCGATTCGGGTTTCCTCCGTCGGCGCGTACACCCACCAACCCAGTTCGAGACGTTGAGCGGCAAGACCATTGGGGGCGTAGACCGCCAGATCGATTCCGGTGTCGACCAAGTGCCGGGCGACGGCGTCCAGGGCTTGCTGCTCGGTCAGGCCGTCCACTCCGTCTACTACCGGAGCGGGGTTGGTTTCACTGGTCAATCCGGCCCGGACCAAGACGTCGTAGCCGCGGTCCACGTCCGCTTCGCCGGCATTGCAGGACAGGACGAATCCGCGGAGGGTCGCGCGATCCACGGTCTGGGTTTCGCATGCGCGCACCAGCCGGAATGCGGCATCACGCGCCCACTGGGCGGGGCCGTCTTCGCTGTCCTCTTCCTCCTCGTCATCTTCCAAGTCCGCGTCCCAGTCGTCGTCCTCGCCGACGCCCCAGGTAGGCGGAACATGGAATGACAACAGCTCTTCGGCCACGGCCCCGGTGGACTCGAAGCCCGGGAACATCGCGATCCACTCGCTTTCCAGCGCGGCGCGAGTGCCGCCCCACTGCTGGCCGTCCCACCACAGCAGCGGCTTGCCGTCCAAGCCGATCTGCCGCTCGGCCATTGCCTGGCCGACCCACTCGGGAGGCGCCGATGGGGCCAGGCCGAATTCGGCCAGCCACACCCCCCGGCCGTTGGGCAGCGGAAACAGGGCCGATGATGTCCGGCCGGGTGACGCGTACCAATACCCGTCCTTGACGGCGCCGGCCGAAGCGGCCCGGTCCACGGCCTTGCACACCGCCACCAGCGCCAACCAGCGCGCTCGCACCACCCGCAGCGACGGCAGACTCACTTCGACACCACTTCCCCAAGCTCAGAACGGCACATCGTTACTCCGGCACCCCCTGGTTCCTCCCGGGCGCGAAGTCGACGATGCCACACAGTGACAAGTTCGTCATTGTGGCAGACGCCCGTGAAGCGGCGACCTCCTGCTGTGCAATCGGACAAGCTACGTGAAAAAGTACTGATTAAGATCGTTCACGCCGGTTGCAGGGGGAAGAACGCCAGCTATGAGCGAGAGCACGCCTCCTCATCCCGCGTGGTGACCCCGGAAGGAGACCTGACCATGTCCGAACTGAAGCCGGTCGGCATCTACCGCGAGATGTTTCGCGCCGCGCGCCACGACCTTCCGTCCCTACACGAGTCACGCACCGAGCTACTGGCCGACAACCGAGACCGCGTGGTCGAGTACATGAAGGCCGCCACACCGGTCTTCGACGTCATGGGCGATTCCCCCGATCTCCTCGATTCGGCGAAACGCATCGGCAGCGGACCATCACTGATGTCCGACGGAGAATGGATCTGGCGGGTCGACTCCATCCACTACCTATCCCACTACCCGTTGACCATCCCGGACGAGTTCCTAACCCACGTGCACGCCCGAAACTACCAACCTGCCGGAAACGTCGACGTCGCCGACGAGAAGTTCGACACCGCCATCAAAACCTACTTCTGACGCCAATCAGCGAGAAGTAGTCGGAAGTCCCTCAGCCCTGCCAGATCTCGCTGACGAGGAAGCGGTCCCACTGGTCACCGGTGAACCACAGTTCGGGACCGCTGTTCTTGGAATCGCGGACTCCGACCTGTTCGCCGAAGTAGACCTCGACGCATTCGTTTTGCTTGGCGGAGCGGGTGGATTTGAACCAGGTATGGGTGGGCGGGATGGGGGTCACGCCGGGTACTCCTTCGCGATCTTCAGAACCAGATCTCTGGTGGCGCTTTCGGACAACGCTACCCGCTGCATGCTCGTGATCGCTTCTGAAAAGCGATCGATCACATCGCCACGTTCGAGGTAGAGCGCTCCCTCTGAACCCTCCGTGTACACGACTGAGGGCTCGACCAGCTTGTTCGGCAATCGCGGAAACTGGAGCAGGGTGAACGAGAGAACCGTGAGCCCGGCGTGCATGCCGACTTCGAACGGCAGCACCCGAACCGAGACGTTCGGTCGCTCACTATCTTCGATCAGTTGGCGCAGTTGACCAGCCATGACCGAGGAGTTTCCGGGCTGATGCCGCAATACCGCCTCCGAAAGCAACGCCAGTACATGGAAATCCTTGCTGTCCAGCCGTTCTCGCCTGCGGATCGCCAGGAGTTCAAGCCCGCGTTCCACTTCCTCGGCAGAGGCGTTGGGTTCGTCGGCTTGGAGGAGACTCCGACGGTATTCAGGAGCTTGGAGCAGACCGGGCACGAGCACCAGCTGATGTGTGGTCATGCGATTGGTATCAGCCTCGAGCCGCAGGTAGTGCGCAAAATGAGTGAGGTACTGGCCACTGAACCCATGCCACCAACCTTTTGCTGTACCTTGGACTTTCGCGATCTTGTCTTGCTGCCTCACCTCCCGCCACAGCTCCAAAGCCTTGTCGCGATCCGCAGGGTGCACGCCGTAGAAGTCGAGTAGCGATTCGAGTTGCGGAGTCGTCACCTTGGTCGGAAGACCGTCTTCCAGCCGCATAATTGTTTGCCGCGAGATTTCTATCCGCAGCCCTGCCGCGAGAGTGCTCTTATGTGCCTGCTCGCGAAGTGCGCGGAGGAACTTCCCGAAGGCCCTGCGAGATACCGTCGAACCGGCCATTTCGTTAGCCTCGCTATCTGGGGGTTGCTTACGGTGAACACGTCCGAACTGGACTTCCATCTGATTCGTAGACAGTCCACTGTAGGCGTATCACCAGGCGCAAATCGGGTGTTTACTAAGAATCAGCTGCCGGTAACGACAATGACATCCGCCATCGGCATGCACTCATTCCTATATCCGCGACGAGCATTCGATCGAGGGGATTCGTCATGCCTTGGGACGCTTGGGTATTCCTGTTCTTGCTCGCATTGTGCACAGCCGTGATCGCCTGGAGCTGCTGGGGGTTCTACCGCGACAGCCACCCCGAAAGCCGTCGCTCCCTGCGGCTCCCACTCTTAACCGGCGGGTTTCTCGACATCCCAGACCCGAGCGGAGCCCCCGGCCACCGGCACCGCCCCCGGCATGGAAGGTGACTGTGCTGTGAATGCCTCGATGCTGAACCACAATCGGGCGCCGGAGCATCCGGCGATGCGGTTCCCCGAGCATGTGCAATCCCTGTTGTGGTGTCATCGCAACTGCGTGGAAGGCACCAGCATTACGCAGCATTCGTGCAGCAGGCGGGCGCAACTCCTGGAGATCCGTGAGCGGAACGGTTGGACTTGGCCGATTCCGGCTCCCGATTTCCCGCCGCGGTGAGGCGAGGGGCGACTCGGAGATCCAGCGGATCAGCGGGAGCACGGTGAGAGGACCTAACTCACACCAGTGGCGGCGAATCCGACGGAACAACGCCGGGTTCGCCGCCACCGGATGTGCGGTCAGCGTCGGTGGTGACTACGGGATCGCCTGCGGGGCAGCGGCACCCACGCCTGCGCCGACACCGGCGCCGACCAGCCCGCCGACCGCGGCGGCCGGGAGGCCGAACACGGCGGCGCCGATAGCGCCACCCGCGACACCGCCGAGCACCGCGCCGAGCGCGATGGCAGGAACCGCGGTGGCGGCTTCGGCGGCGAGGCCGGCGATGAAGACGGGCACGTCGATGATGCAGCCCGTGGTGGCGCAGCCGACCATTGCGGCGATCAATGTGCCCGCTGCGACCGTGCCGATACCGATCAGGAAGCCGGCCACGCCGCCCGCGACGGCGCCGATGGCAACGCCGGGCACCGCGCCGACGACGGCCGCCGGAATGCCGGCGAGCGCCGCGCCGCCCGCCGCGCCGATCAGCGCGCCGGTACCGACCTTGTTCGGGTCGAAGTCGGCGGGCGCGGCGATGGTGGTGATGTCCGGGCCCGGCGCGGCCGCGGTGCGGAATGTGACGGGCTGACCGTCGACCCGGACGTCGGCGCCGTTCACCGTGACGACATGTCCGTCAATGGTCATGGTGTTCGCGTCCAGGACCGTCACGGCGTGACCGGCGACGACCGCGCTCTGACTGACCGGCGCGCTGGACGGAACCGGCGTAGCGGATGCCTGACCCGCGCACATCACCGCCAACGCGATCGGCAGTGCACCCAGTGCGGCGATTCGACGTGCATGTCCGGTGTTTCGGCTGATCGCCATGAAAACCCCCTTGTCCCTTGTGATTCATGAACCGCAGGAATTCAACGACACAGCCGCTGACCTGGTCAAATGCAGTGGCGACCATCACATTTCAGACTTTCTCAACGAATCCATGAAGATCCTGCGTGGGTGCGCAAGCCCCTGGACCAGTACGGTTTTTCCTGTCTCGGCGAGTGCGGTGGCGGCCGTCAGACCGGCGATGCAGACATCGACGACGATCACTCTGAGAAGTGCAGCGGCTGGAGGATGCCTGATATGACCAGTGGCGAGAATCCACCGGAGCTGTCGACGAACGAGCTGCGCGATGCGATGGTCGAACGGGCACGCAGTATCGGGCTGACCGGGACCGCCGCGAGATTGGCGTCTATACCGGATCTGCTGCCGCCGCCCTCGTCGATGCCCTTGATCATTGATACCGATCTCGGCGGTGATCCGGATGATGCGATCGCGATCGCCGTCGCAGCCGGGCTGCCCGAACTGGCGCTGGTCATCACCAGTGACGAGCATGACGGCCGGCGAGCCCGGCTGACACGGCATCTACTGGATCAACTCGGCCGCGAGGACGTTGCCGTCGTCGCGGGCATAGACCTCGGGAACGACAAGTACTGGGCAGCGGACGGGCTCATACCGGAAAACGTTCCGGCCCAGGACAGCGATGTCGTTGCCGCTGTTCGAGATGTGCTGGAGCAGGCCGGAGGCCTGGTGCGATGGCTGGGTATCGGCCCAATGTCCAACCTCGCCAACGTGATCACCGAGATTCCGGATGCCACGGCGCGCCTGATCGTCACACAGATGGGCGGCGGGCTGAACTACCGTCACACCGACCGCGCCGAGCACAATATCCGGCTCGACATCCCCGCTGCCCGCACCGTATTGGGAGCGGGGCTGCGGATCTGGCTCATGCCGGCGGACATAACCTTCCATCCCGAGAACGAAATCACGATTGGCTCAATCGAATACGAGATTATCGCCCGGGCCGACGGGGCGGCCTGGGAGCTGATTCGCGCGCATCTGGATCAGTGGTTCGCCGACTTCCATCCGAGCACGATGCAGCATGACGCCCTCGCACTCGCCTTGGCGATGGGCATGGCGTTCCTGCGGTTCAGCCGAAAGGGGGTCGGCCTCGACGAGATCGGCCGCATGACTGCCGGTGACAACCTGGTCTTCCTCACCCGCAGCGCCGACTACTCCCTGTTCAGAAATTGGCTGTGCAAGCGGCTGGATCAGGTCGCCGATGTCAGGTGGTCGTAGCCTGCCTTCTGCTCGCGACGGCATGCTGAAGGATGCCCACGGTGAGCATGGCGAACGCGAAGACCGCGATGTACGCGCCGGTTCTGTTGCTCAGGTAGGTCGCCAGCAGGCTGATCAGGGCTGCTGAGACGGTTTGGACGAAGCTGCCGTAGGAGGAGGCGGCGGCGGAGATGTTCTTTTGGCCGGATAGGAGGAGGCTTTGGCCTAGGGGGAAGAAGTAGCCGGCGGAGAGGTTGAACAGGCAGGCCGAGAGGACGAAGACTTCGAAGGGGATGACCAGGTATTTCGGGCTCAGGGCGGCTGTTAGGGCGAGGGTGCTCGCGACCAGCGTCAGCAGCGAGAACCAGCGTGATTTTGCTTCGAGGAAGCGGATTGTCGCGAGGCGGGTGCCCAGGAGGTACAGGACTATCGACAGGCCGAAGAGGTATGAGAAGTAGTGGGGCTCCAGGTGGTAGTCCTCGACGCAGATGCGGGGCGCCAGCGAGACGTAGACGAAGATCATCGAATAGGTGGCGCTGAGGATTATTAGTCCGGAGCGGAAGCCCTTGTCCGAGAACAGCTTTGTGAGGGTGTCGAGGGAGCCGCGGGAACGGCTCACCGTTTGGCCGTTCTGGAATCTGAACAGCAATTGCACGGTGAGCAGGGCGGCGATTCCGAAGACGATGAGAACGATGAAATTGGATCGCCAGCCCGAGACCGCGGTCAGGTAGCCGCCGAGGATGGGGGCGATGATCGGCACGATTGCCGCCACCGTGGCGAGGTCGGCGAGTTTGGATTTGAGCTCGCTGCCCTCGAACTGTGTGCGGACGATCGCCCGGGCGAGTACCGGACCATAAGCAGAGCCGAGGGCCTGCAGGACTCGGCCGATCAACAGGACGACGATGCCCGGGGCGAGGTAGCAGACGACGCTCCCGACGGTGTACAGCAGCAGCGCGCAGACGAGGGCCTTCTTTTCGCCTAGTACCGCGGTCACGCTATTGACGGTGAGTTGGGAGAAGGCATAGGCGAAAAGGAAGACGCCTATCGTGAGCTGGGCATTCGGATAGCTCGTCGCCAGGTCGCGGCTGATGACCGTGAGGGAGGGGACGATCATGTCCAGGGACAGAGTGGTGACGACGGCAATCGTCGTCACCACAATGAAGTTGGCCGCGCGATGGCTCACGCGCTCCGTGGTCACCGAACCTGCGCAAGAGCCGCGGTGAACGCACGCAGTTGCTCGGGGGAATGCTCGGAGGAGAGTGCGACTCGCAGCATTGCCTCGCCGAGGGGCACGGTGGGGAACATCGCCGTCGTTGTCGCGAAGCCACGGGAATGCAGGGCACGCGCTCTTTCGACCGCCGAGGATTCGTCGCCGATCAGAATGCCCCTGATCGGCATCTCGGTGCCTCGGTTGATGATCTCGCCGGAGGCGGTTTCGTCGAACAGGCGTATGCGGTCCTGGAGGATGCGCTGGCGGCGCTCGACTTCTCCGTCGAGGTGCAGGGCTGCCGAGGCGACGGCGGCCGCGATGCCGGGCAGGCTGGGCGGGCCGCCGAATGCGTAGGAGACGGAATGGCGTTTGATGAAATCCGCCGTACCCCGCTTCGGGAGGGCGGCGAATCCTCCGGTCGCGCCGAAGGCCTTCGAGGTGGAGCCCGCCAGGATCAGGCGATCCGGAAAGATGTGGTCCAGTGAGCGGAGGGCGTACCCGGATCCCAAGCGCCCGAAAACGGAGGTGCCGTGTGCGTCATCGACGTACGCGTATCCGTCGACCTTCTCCAGTTCGGCCAGCAACCACGCGATGTCGACAACGCCGCCCATGGAGCCCACGCTGTCGGAGATGGTGATGACGGTCCTGTTGTCACCCGAGCACTTCCGGATGAGCTCGGAAAGTGCCTGCTTGTCATTGAAATCGCACCGGAGTACCTCACCGAATTGCCCGAGCAGTCCGCGATTGATCTGAATCGTGGCATGCGCCGTTCGGTCCATGACGAACACGGGCCCGTTCCGGTGCAGCGAGAACCCGGGCAGCTCACCCGAACCGAGGAGCGGAAACACCGCCAGATGCGCGGCCGTCACCGAGTTGAAGACGACGACGTGCGCACCGGCACAGATCGCACTCAGCTGCTCTTCGAGCTGGTCGAAGAGGTCCACTTTGATGCGCGTTCGCGCCACGGATAGCTGAACACCGAACTGCGCTATCGCATTCACCGCCGCACGCCGGAGATCTTCGTGCGTTTCGAGACCCAGATAGGAACAGCTCACGAACTCGGTCATGCGGCGGCCGTCGTCCAGGACGATCTCCTTGCCGTCGCGCGCAACAACGTTGAGGTTGTTCACCGAGCTCGACCACACCAAATCCTGGTGCGAACGTGCGGCCTGAATCTTGCTGGACTGCCAATTGCCCTTCACGAAAGAA
Organism: Nocardia sp. IFM 10818; assembly: GCF_054655275.1. Lineage (NCBI taxonomy): Bacteria > Bacillati > Actinomycetota > Actinomycetes > Mycobacteriales > Nocardiaceae > Nocardia > Nocardia sp. IFM 10818. The sequence goes on along the minus strand of NZ_BAAHJH010000001.1, from coordinate 1,167,004 downwards.
CCCCCTCGTCGATCCACGACATGCTGAAATACACTGCGCCCCTGTGACATCCGCGCCCCTACTCGCGGCGTTCGCAGCCGGATCGACTGTAGCAGAAGATATTCCAGATGGAACCAATGGAGGCGGCCTCGGTGAAATGCGGCATCGACCTCCAATCGCATAAGGTCCCTGAGGGTGAGCAGTTTTCAGGGGCCTGACTCGTTACCCAATCCATTCGCGCCGATGCCTGGCATGGCGCCACCGCGGGGTGGGGGTGCCGGGCGGAGGGGTTCCGCGGAGCGGGCCTGGGGTGGGCTGCTACTCGGGATCGCGGTGCTGGTTCTCGCTGCCTCATTTGTGACGCTGACCGACTTCGACGGCGACGGGTGGTCGGCTTGGGGGTCCCGCGAGAGCACCAGCTTCACTGTCGCTGGTGTGGCGTTTGTGGTCTGTGCGGGACTCGCGGGAGTGGCCGGGGTGCTGTTGGTGGCCGGGCGGGGAAATCGGGTGGCGCGGTGGCTCGCCGGGGTCGGGGCGGGAATGGCGTTGGGGCTGGGATTTTCGCATGTTTACCAACTGATTTGGACATTCATCGAATGGGGGAATGAAGGGATACGGCCGGGGGGTGGATTCTGGATGCTCGTTGTGACCGTGCTGCTGTCGATCGCGGCGATTGCGGGCGGAGCCGTCAGTGCCGACGGGCAACCGCGTCCGCCCTATCCGGCGGGGCGCGGGAGCGAAACCTTTACGGGGGTGGGTGCGTTTCTCATCGGTACGGCGCTGCTGTCAGTGGTCGGTATCGTTCTGTACCAATACTTTGGGTATGGCTCGGGGCTCTTCGGTGGTTTTCTGAAGAGCACGGGGCTGCCGCTGTTGCTCACTGTCCCGGCGGCTTTCGTCATGGCGGTCATCTTGTTCGCCGGGAGGGAGCCGCGCGGTCGGGGGATTCGGCTCGCCGCGTCGGTGATCGTTGGATTGATCTTCGGTACGGCGCTGGTTCGTGCGCTGAATCTGGTTCCCCCGCTCGGGGACGGCGGGGGCTCCGAGCGGGAAATGCACTTCTCCTGGTACATCCTGTTGTTGGCCGCCCTGCTGCCGATCGGCGCGATTATTGCGGGCGCGGTGTCGAAGCCGGTTCCCGCCGGGCCGGTGACACCTCCCATGCAAGGCAGCCACCTACCTCCGCAGATGCCGGGTTACATCCCGGCCCCGATGCCGACACCGTTCGGGCACAACGCGACACCTCTGACCGCACCGGCGCCCCTGGCCAAAACCGTTGAGCCGCCGCGCATGGCGAAGGTCTATGACGGGAAGGATGCGGAGGGGAAGCCGATTGTCGAACGTCCGCCGGTGAATCCGCAGATGCGGGACGCGCTATTGGCGTACTTGGAATCCGCGCCGGTGGTCTTGGCGGCGCGCAGCACGGACATCGATGAGTTCGCGCCCGCCGATCGGGACGTGCCGTTGAACTTCCGCACCGACGGGGTGTGGGTGTGGGCCGGAGCCGTACCGCACTATCTGCTCAAGCATGGGTTGGCGCCGGAGCCGGAATTGGTGCGGCACATTGTGGGTCGCGGGTTCCGGGTTGGTGAGGTGGATGAGGCTACTCAGCAGCTAGCGGTGCGGGTGATCACCGGGACCTGAGGCTGGGCGCGGAGGGCGCGGGAGCCCAGAGCTGCGAGGAGTAGGACCGCGACGGGGACCGCTAGGCCGATCGCCAATCCCAGGCGGTGGGCCACGAAGCCGATCAGGACGGGGCCGGTGAAGAAGCCCAGGTAGCCGAGGATGGAGACGTTGGCGATGGCGCGGGCGGGGGCGATGGCGGGTACGCGGCCGCTGGCGGCGAAGGTCAGGGGCAGGGTGTAGGAGATGCCGAAGCCGAGGAGGGCCAGGCCGATCAGGGCGGGGATGGTGCTGCCGAACAGGAGGGCCGCGCCCAGTCCCAGTCCGGCGGTGAGGGTGCCCGCGAGGAAGGGGCGGACCGGGCCGAAGCGGGCGACGAGTCGATCGCCGGCCAGTCTGCCGATGGTCATGGCTCCGGCGAAGATCGCGAAGCCGACGGCGGCCAGGGTGCTGCTGGCATGGGTTTCGTCGCGCAGGTAGACCGCCGCCCAGTCATTGGCCGCGCCTTCGGCGAGCGCCACGCAGAAGGCCAGCAGGCCGAGCACGATCAATTGTTTCGGCCAGCGCCGGCCGCCGTCGCCCTCGATGGCATCCGCGCTGTCGAGGCGATCGGCCGTCGAGGGCAGCAATCGGCTCGTGCACCACACCGCTACCGCGATCGCGAGCAGTGCCATGGCCGAGAAGTGCGGGACCAGGGCGATATCGGCCCGCTCGGCCGCGGCGCCGAGCAGCGAACCCACGATCAAGCCGAGGCTGAAGTAGGCGTGGATTCCCGACAGCAGGGCGCGGCCGCTCACCTTCTCGACCGCGACGCCGTGGGCATTCATCGCCACATCGACGACGCTGTTCAACAGCGCGAAAACCACTGCCGCGATGGTCAATCCGATCAGATTGGGCACTACCAGCAGCCCGGGCAGGCACAGCGCGAAAACCGGCGCCGCGAATCTCAGTGTCGCCCTGCTTCCGAAGCGCAGCGTGACGAACTTGCCCAGTTGCAGGCCGGCGATCGCACCCGTGTTCAGCCCGGCGAAGACGATCGCCAGCCCGGCCTCATCGAGGCCGAAGGCGTCCTTCACCGTCGGTATCCGCGCGGCCCAAGTGGCGAATATCGAGCCGCTGAGCAGGAACACCAGCCGCACCGACAGCAGCGCCGGACGGTAGTCGGAACCCAGCGGGTCGGCGCGGCGAATCGACACGGCGGCAAGTCCTCTCGGTGCGGCTCAGCCTCTCGGGAAACCCAAGGCAAGCACGAGATTCAAAGCCCCGCAAGGGTTTCGACACACGCGATCAGCCGGTGACCGAGTTACCAGCGCGCGAGTTGGGCGGCGTAATGGTCGCGCAGGGTGGTGAGGCGGGTGCGGGTGAAGCGGCCGGGCTCGCGTTCGTACATGGCCAGGCCATCCGCGGAGGTGAAGGCGGAAAGGGGGATTCGCTCCGTGGCGGGCGGGAGGAACTTCAGGACTTCCTCGACGGCGGCGACGGCCGTGGCCAGGGCATGACGGTTGGTGCGCACAGCCGCGTCGTCCAGGCCGGTCGGATCGGCGGGGATGGCGCGGGCCACCGCGTCGGAGTACCAGAGCCACAGGCCGGGGTCGAGGAGTTCGGAGGGGTTGTCCTCGCCGTAGCGGACGGAGCCGGCCGGCGGGGGGAGCACCTCGTCGGGGATGCGGAACCGGTATTCGCGCTCGCTGCCGCAGCGGGGGCACTGGCCGGTGTAGCGACTGGCCAGGACGCCTTCGATATTCACCACCGAGCTGCGGAAGGCGCATTTGGGTTCGCCGCAGGTGGGGCAGGGTTGCAGGCTGATGTAGAGGCGGGCTTCCGCGTTGGTCCGGGCTAGGGGCAGAACGTCTGGCACGCCGAATCCTTTCCTCGTGATGGCGGTGCGCTGCCATCATGCCGCGCGGGGTCCCGTGGCGTTGGTGATCTTAACGGTAGGTGTGGGACGGGTATCTTTCCAGTGCTGGCGGGGACCAGCCGTTAATCGCTGTTCACGTTGTATGCACTGTGGGGCTGTGGCAAAGTCGGTCTCGTTGTGTACGGCATCGGTCGCAATGCGCTGGGCGCAGGTGGCTTTCGACCCGGAAGGGGACCGCAATGTCCGGAAGAAGGGTGCATGCGGACGCGCATGCGGTGAGCGAGATTTCGAAGCTCGCGAGGACGATTCGGGATGGATTGTCCGATGTCGCGGTGACCGCGCGGCGGGCGGTATCGCCGGGCGAGGCGGCGTGGGGGGACGATGATTTCGGAGCCAAGTTCGCCGAGGGTGAGAAGGGGTTCAAGACCGGGAGCACGAACATCGCGACCGGGTCGGACAATATCGCGACGTCGTTCGACACGCTGGCGACCAACTTGACCGACGGCGGAGGACGGTTGAAGAACGACGAGAAAACCAACGAAACCGGGTTCAAGCGTCAGACGAAGTAGTTCGGAGATTTCGAATGTCCATGGAATTCGGGAATCCCGCGACGGCGTCCATCCTCGAAGGATTCACCCAGCAGATGCGGGCCATCGCCGAGGCATCCCAGAAGCGGGCCCGGTTGACGGCGAGCGCCACCGCCTCGAGCGGGCGGGTCACCGTCACCGTCAATGCCGACGGCATCGTGATCGCGACGAAGTTCTCCGCGAGCATCGACGAGTTGAGCTATGACGAGATCGCGCGGGCCGTCACCACGGCCGCGCAGAGCGCGTCCGCGGAGGTGGCGCGCAAGGTGGAGGAGTTGATGCGGCCCCTCACCGAGGACCGCATGAAGGCGCCCAAGCTGTCGGAGCTGTTCGAGGGCTTTCCCGATCTGGAGCCCGAGGCGCCGCTCGATATTCCGGCTTCGCTCGCGGCCCCCAACTCTCGCGAGCGTCTCAGCGAAAAGGCCGAACCGGCGCCGGAATTCACGAACGCCGTCGATTTCGACGACTGGCGGTCCGACACCGGGGCCGCCGATGCCACCGACCGGGGCTGGTGAATCCGGCCGCGCTGCCGCGTCATTCGTCTTCGCGCAACTGCGGGTAGTACCCACGCTGGTACGGCGACAGCTGCGAGATGGCGAGCTGACCGGCGCCGCGGCAGATCGGGCACACCCGCTCCTGATGGCACTCGGGGCATTTCACGCGCCCTTTGGCCGCATCGGGCAGCCAGCCGCGCCCGCCGCACTCCGGGCACCAGCCCAGGCCGTCGCACTCGTAGCAGAGCACATATCCGGGCGTGACGGTCTCGGCCGTCTTGACCGGGTCCGGCCATTCGAACGTCGACGCGGCCTGCAAAGCCATGGCCGGGGTGTGGCCGCTGTAATACACGGTGGGCGTGTGCTCGCCGACCTGGATCTCGATCGTGTTGCCGTCACGGGTGCCGGTGACGACGGTGCGCTCGGTCGCGCCGGGCTCCCGCGTCTCGGCCGCCTGCCAGCCGCCGGCCGTGAGCAGCGCGACGGCCCGGCGCACGATCTCCGAGGCCGGCACGTCCGCGCGCTCACCGCGGAAGGAGTCGGCGGAGTACCGGTACTTCAACGGCTCATGCCAGTCGACAATGCCCGGTTCATCGAGAAACAGCAGGTCGAGGTCGGCGCCCGGCGTGAGTTCGGTAATGAGCTCGACGAGCTGCGCGCGCAGGGATTCGCCCAGCCGGTCCAGCTCGGCACGCGCCTGCGAGATGTCGCTCATACGGCCGGACCCTACCACCGCCGGGGGCTCGGGCACGGCCCCCATCAGCGGCGCGGGCCCGGCCGTGGACGCCCGTCGAGGCCGCGGCGGAGGTCTCGAATGTTCCACTACTCGAAACCCGCTGCCCCACTTCCCGTTCGTGTTGAGTTCACATGCGTCGTTGTGGCACAGTCGGACTCGTCAAGATCAGCACTTACACCGGCAGGCGTTCATGCGGAACCTGGATCAAAGGGGGCTCGTGGTAGGCGGTACTCGGATGGCGCCTGCACCTCGGACAGCGCACTGATGGTGCACCGCAACGCTATCCGCCTATCCGAGAGCTGAGGTGCGCTGTGGCTCTGGAGTTTCCGTCCTGGCTGGAGTGGGTGGAATGGATCGTCGGATCCGACTGGCCGCACGGCAACGAAGACCTCATGTGGGAGATGGCCCGCGAGTTCGAGGGCGCCGCCAAGCAGGTCGACGAGCTGATGCCGGAACTCAACGCGCTGATCAAGGCGGTCGAGAAGGCGTACCCGGAGGGCCAGGGCGGTGAGGCGATCCTGAAGTGGGTCACCCCGCTTCGGGACGGTGACGGCAAAGGCCACGGCTCACTGAAGGAACTCGCCGACCACTACCGCACGCTGAGTTCGGCCGCCGACACCATGGGCGACCAACTGGAAGCGGCCAAGCTCAACTTCTACATCGCAGGCGGCTGGCTGGTCGCCGAGCTCCTCGCGGCCCTTATCCCCCCGATGTTCGCGCCGGGACGGTGGGCCCTCGCGGTCGCCCGCGGGCGCGTCACTTTCCGGCTGCTGACCCAGCAGCTGCTCGCCCGGATCCGCAGCATCATCGGCCAGCGCATCACCAAGGAGCTGCTGAAGGAGATCGCCCCCAAGCTGGCGTTCGCGATCGCCAAAGAGGGAGCCCAGGAACTCGGCCAGGGCCTCTCGCAGGAATTAGCGGTCCAGACCTACCAGAAGCAGAAGGGTCGCATCGACTCCTATGACATGAACGCGCTCAAGCAGAATGCCGTCATCTCGGCCATCGCCGGTGGTGCCGGTGGTGCTTTCGGCTTCGGTGCGGGGAAGGTGTTCAACACCGGGATGGGCGGGCGCGGGGGCGCCATCAATGGCCTGTTGACCGGCGCGACCGCGGGCGCGGGCGGTGCGGGCGCCGCATGGCTCGCGACCGGATTGATCTACAACAACTGGGACTTCGATCCGCGCTCGCTGACCGGTGGCGTCGCCTCGGGCGCCGGGCCGAGCGCGGTCCACGGCTTCTTCGGCAACAACGAACACAGCGGTCGGTTCGGCAACGACGGCAGCCAGGGCGCGAACGTACCGGGCTCGAATACCAACGTCGGCTCCGACACCAACGCGCCCGGCTCGAATACCAACGTCGGCTCCGACACCAACGCGCCCGGCTCGAATACCAACGTCGGCTCCGACACCAACGCGCCCGGCTCGAATACCAACGTCGGCTCCGACACCAACGCTCCGGGCTCGAACGCACCCGGCCAGAATGCCGGCGATCCGGCCGCCAATGGCCAGAACAACAACGGGCAGACCGGCGTCAACGGGCAAGACGCCAACACCAACGCCCCGGCCGCCAACGGACAGCAACCGGGTGGCCTGCAGACGAATCCCCAGGGCGCGAGCACCGGTACGCCGGATACCTCCTCACCGCACGACACCGGCCGCGACGCGGGTCGTGCCGATACTTCCGATCGCCCGAACGCGAACAACAACGAGGGCGGCGGCGCGGCCGGGCGCAATGACCGCCCGGAGGCGGCGCCGGAAGCCAAGGGCGGCGAAACGAGCTCGCCCGCGACGCAGCACTCGGGCGACGGCTCGCTGAGCAGCCCGGCCCGGGACGTCAATGCTCCCTCCGCCGCCGATACGACCGGCAAGCCCATCGACTCCCCCGCAACCACCGGGGATTCGAATCCCGAGTCCCGGGTGAACGCACGCAGCGATACCGGTCCCGCCGCCAGTGCCGATGCGGCGAACACCGCGAACACCACGGCGGGCGCACAACCCGGACCGATCGCTCCCGCCATGGGCGCGCCCGCCACCTCCGGTGGGCCGTCCATGGCCGCGACCACGGCGGGCACGCCCGCGGCATCGACCGGGCCGACCGGTACCACCGGCACGACGACGACCAACCCGACGACCGGCAGCACGACGTCCAGCCCCGCCACGTCCAGCCCGGCCACCTCGAACAGCACGCCGGGCAACCCGTCGAACCCCACGACCGACCGCGCGGCCGGGCCCGCCGATCCCAAGACCTCGGCCGTGCGCGACGCCCGCCCCGTCAGCCCTGCCGATGGAGCGGTACCCAAGCCCACCACCGTCTCGGCGCCCACCGCCCGCGCCTCGGTCAGCGATATCGGTTCCCTGCCCGGCGATTCCGGACCGGTCCAGGCCGCCAGCACCGGCGTCGACCCCACCACCGCGCCGATCGCCGATGCCGACCAGCGGCAGAGCGAGCCGAACCAGGACGACGTCCAGGTGATACCGGTGCTCCCCGTGGACATCTCGACCCCGAATCGGGATTCGGATACCGGAAACCGTTCCCCGAGAGACAGATACGCCCTCGCTGCGGCCGGACCGGTCAGCGATTTCCACGGCGCCGCACGCCCCGACAACCAGCCGGACCTCAGCCAGACCCGCGTCCGCGCCCGCATCGGCGACAATGTCGCGCTCATCACGCCCGAAGGCGTCGCCTGGAACGGCGATATGGGCCATTTCGTGCTGCCGGACGGGCAGCGGGTGACCGTCGTCGTCGAGTGGACGAGCAACAATGCGGTCGCCGAGTTCTTCCAGCGGGACGACGGGTCCTTCGGCATCAATGTGTCGCCGCGGGCCCGCGATGTGGATGTCGTGCGGGCGGTGGCGCACGAACTGGCCGAGATCAGGTTGTCCACCGATCCCGAGATCGATGTCGAGATCGACACGACCGCCGACCGCCCTGGCCGGCTGACCACTCACCTCGGTGGGCGTTTCGCCGAAATCCGGGTTCTCACAGCGGATATCGACGCCGCGGTGCACGATCCCGCGCGGGCGCACGACCTACCGCGGCTGCGCAAGGATCTGAACGATCTGCTCGATCGGCTCGGCTTCAACGATCCCGCGCACGGCGATACCGTCCGCGCGATCCTCGCCGATCATGACGCATTGCTGGCGCACCGGATCGAGCTGGAGCAGCAGGGGCTGCTCCAGCATCGGCCCACCTTCGACACCAACCTGACCGACGCCGATTTCGACCGGGCCGCGGCCGATCACCTCGCCCAGTTGCAGCAGCAGTTGAGCGGCGATTTCGTCGATGACGTCGTGCGCGCCGAACAGATGGCATTGGACGGCCGCATGCGCGAGGAGCTCGCGCGGCGGGTCTTCGATCCGCTGTTCGCCCCGGACGCCAAGGGCGCACGGCGCACCGTCGACCTCGACACCCTGCTGAAAGCCCTGGATCCCGTGAACGCGGCCATGAACGATCCGGCGACGCAGGGACGGGATCGGGCGGACGCGCTGCATCGCGCCATCGACGGCTTCCACGACGCCATGCCGCAACAGTTCCGGGACGCCTTCGGTCCGGATCGCCTCGCTCGGATGCATTCCGCCGCAGACGCTTTCGCCGACGCGCCGAACCGCATCACCGGCTCCATCGATACCGCGACCGGCGCGCTGACCGTGAACGGCCGGACCACCACGCTCGGCGATTTCCTCCGTTCCGTCGACAGCGCCAACCGGGGCGCGACGCAGAACGGGCTGAATCTCGAATACACCGTGGTGATCCACGATGCGGTGGACGGAAACTCCAGCGTCGAAATCCTGTCCCGCCCGCGGCCGCAGCATCGGCTGCCCATCGACCAGAACCTCTTCGGACCGGACAACACCCCGATTCAGCATCAGCCGCGCGATTCCGTGCCGGCGGCGGTGAACGGCGGGCACACCATCGACGTGGGCGTCGGCCGCAGCGCCTTCGGCGTCGAAATGACCCCGGCCGCAGACCGTTCCGGCGACGGCCTGGTCATCAAGACCGAGCTCGCCTCCGAGTTCCCCGTCAAGGGACAGCGCCGCCGCGACCTCGGCATCATGGATCCGGGACCGCTGACCGAGCCCGGCACCGTCATGGTCTTCGGCGACCTGTTGTCCAACGGCCATCTGCTCGGCGGGGATACGGCGCGCGTCTACATCAACAATGTCAGCGCCCATCTGCCCGATTCCGCCTACGGCCCCATGGCCGCGAACCTGGCCGCCTCCCTCGCCCCGGGCGCGCGCGTGGAGATCCAGTGGGATATGAAGCCGGACAAGGACGGCGAGCCACTGGGCAACCGCGGGCATATCGACGGCACCAAGCTGTGGGCGGCGCTGGAGAACCACTACCGGAACGAGGGCGTCCCCAACCCCTTCCGGATGGAGGTGTTCACCGCATTCCCGCCGCCGGGCAATACCGACTACGACTACACCATCGACGCGGGCGCGAGCAACAACCTCAACCACGCGCTCATGAGCAGCTTCAGCGCGCCCCAGCCCGAGCATCGCATGGTCATCGCCTATGACCCGGCCGGGGCGGACGGCGCGCGCCAGCCCGGAGCGCCAGCCCGGCCGGACGCGGAAACCGATTCGCGGGCCGGGGATCCCGCGCACGGAACCGCCAGTCCCGTCGGCGATTTCCGCGGCGATGCCCGCACCGGCGAGCACGATCTCGACCTCGGCTTCGTCCGCAAACAGCTCGAGCTCAACCTGGCCCTCGTCGCACCCGCGGATGTCTCCTGGAATATCGACACCAAGCAATTGGTGCTGCGGCTGGACGGCCAGACGATTCCGATCGACATCGCCGTCGGACCGACCACCGACAATGCCGTCGCCGACTTCACCGCGCGCACAGACGAATCCGGCAATGTCACCGGTTACGACATCAATGTCTCTCCCCGCGCCCGCGATCAGGACGTGTTGCGCGCGCTGGCGCACGAACTCGCCGAGATCCGCCTGTCGCAGGATCCGGAAGTCCGCGTCGATCCGAACGACGATCGGCCCTCCGAGCTCACCAGCCATCTCGGCGGCCGCATCGCCGAACTCGACGTGCTCACCGCGCAGATCGACCGCGCCACCTTCGACCAGGCTCGCGCGGCGGAGCTTCCGGGTCTGCGCAAGGACCTCGCCGATCTGCTGGATCACCTCGGCTATCGCGATCCGGCGCACGCCGACACGGTGCAGCGCCTGCTCGCCGAGCACGATCCGCAGCTGGCACGGCGCCTCGAGCTCGAACAGCAGGGCTTGAACGGGTCGCGCCCCACGTTCAATGCCACCCTGGACGCCGATCCGAACAGCTTCGATCGGACCAGCGCCGACCATCTCGACCAGCTCCGGCAACTGGTGACCGGCGACAATGCCGACGCCCTGCTGCGGGCCGAGCGGATGGCGATGGACTCGGGTCTGCGCGAGGAACTCGCCCGCCGGGTTTTCCAGCCGGTCTTCGCCCCGGAAGCCAAGTCCGCCCGTCGCGCGCTCGATCTCGACACCCTGCTGAGCAGCCTGGACCCGATCAACGCGGCCATCAACGACCCGGCCACCAGCGGACCGGACAAGGCCGCGGCCATTCGCAGCGCCGTCGACGATTTCGTGAACAACACCATGCCGCAGGCCTTCCGGGACGCCTTCCCACCGGATGCTCTCGCGCGCATGCACAATGCCGCCGATGCCTTCGCGCACGGTCCGGATCGCATCACGGCGATGATCGATCCGGCGACCGGTCTCACCGTGAACGGCGAACCGCTGGCGCTGAGCGACTTCCTCCGCGATGTGGATCGGGCCAACCGCGCCGCCACCGCGCACGGCCTGAACCTGGAATACGTTGTCGTACTGCATGATCCGGTCGACGGCAGGCAGGCTGTCGAGGTGCTGGCGCGGCCGCGCCCGGTTCATCGACTGACCATCGACCAGTACGTGTCCGGATCCGGGAACACGCCCATACCATTCCAGCCGCGCCCGTCCGTGCAGGCGGCGGTGGACGGCGGCTTCACCATCGACGTCGGCGTCGGCCGCAGCGCCTTCGGCGTCGAAATGACCCCGATCGCCGATCGTTCCGGCGGCGGACTGATCGTCAAGACCGAACTCGCCGCCGAATTCCCCATCAAGGCGCAGCGCCGCTACGACCTCGGCATCGACGATCCGGGACCGCTGACCGAACCCGGCACCGTCATGGTGTTCGGCGATCTGCTCTTCAACGGCCACGTCCTCGGCGACGGCGCCGTCGGCGACGCGGCCCGCATCTACGTCAACAATGTGAGCGCGCATCCGGACAGCGCCGATTACGACACCATCGCGGCGGAACTCGCGAGGACGCTCACGCCGGGCGGCCAGATCGAGATCCAGTGGGATACGAAGCCGGAGGAAGAAGGCGGCACGCCCGGCGACCGCGGCCATATCACCGGACCCGATCTCTGGCAGGCGCTGCAGCGGCACTACCAGAATCTCGGCCTGCCCAATCCGTTCCACATCGCCGAGCACACCGTGTTCGCCGACCCGGGCAACGCCGACTACCTGTATTCCATCGACGCGGGCGCGAGCAAGAATCTCCCGCTCGATCGCATGGACGAGATCAAGCGGCCGGTGCCCGAGCAGCGAATGATCATCGTGTACGACCCGGCCGGCGTGCACACCCCGCAGCAACCGGACGCCGTCACTCCGGCGGAGGCCGGAACCGATGCCCGCACGGCGCAGAACGAGCACGGTACGGCCGCCCCGGTCGGGGAGTTCCGCGGCGATGCCCGGCCCGACGGCGCCCCGGACCTGTCCCGTGACTTCGTGATCAACCAGCTGCGGAACAACCTCGGACTGATCACCCCCGGGGACGTCACCTGGAATCGCGATACGAACCAGTTCGTGCTGGAGCCGGATGGCCGCGGGCTCACCGTCACCATCGACGTGGGTCCGACCACCGGCAATGCCGTTGCCGACTTCACGGCCCGCACCGATGATTCCGGCAATATCACCGGCTACGACGTCAATGTGTCCCCGCGCGCCCGCGACGAGGACGTCACCCGGGCGCTGGCGCACGAGCTCGCCGAGATCCGGCTGTCACAGGATCCGGACGTGCTCGTCGATCCGACCGACGACCGGCCCGATCGGCTCACCACCCACCTGGGTGGCCGCTTCGCCGAGCTCGGGGTGCTCACCGCGCAGATCGACCGCGCGGCCACCGATCCCGCGCGGGCACACGAACTGCCGGGCCTGCGCCAGGATCTGAACGACCTGCTGGACCACCTCGGCCGCAACGATCCGGTACAAGCCGACACGCTGCGGCAACTGCTCACCGATCACGATCCGGCGCTGGTCCGGCGACTCGATCTGGAACAACAAGGGCTGCACAGCAATCGGCCGATCTTCGATCCGAACCTGACGAACCCGCAGTTCGATCAGGCCAGTGCCGATCATCTGGATCAGCTGCGGCAGCTGCTCACCGATCAGAACGTCGACGGCGGCAATGTCGATGCGCTGGTGCGCGCGGAACAGATGTCGCTCAATGCCCGCATGCGGGAAGAGCTGGCGCGCCGCATTTTCGACCCGCTCTTCGATGCGGACGCCAAACCCGCGCGGCGGACGGTGAATGTCCAGAGCCTGCTGAGCGCGCTGGATCCGGTCAATGCGGCCATCAATGATCCGAACCTGAACGGTCCCGATCGCGCGGAGGCGCTGCATCGCGCCCTCGACCGGTTCCGGGCCTCGATGCCCGACGCGTTCCGCGAGGCGTTCGGTCCGGACCGGTTCGACCAGATGTATTCCGCCGCAGACGCGTTCGCCGCCGCGCCGAACAGGATCACCGGTGTCATCGACCAGCACACCGGGCAGCTGACGATCAACGGCGAGCAGACCACCCTCGGCGATTTCCTGCGCAGCGTCGACAATGCCAACCGGGCGGCGACCACGCTGGGCCTGAACGTGGAATACACGGTCGTGGTGCACGATCCGGCCGACGGCAAGGCCACCGTGGACGTCATGTCCCGGCCGCGGCCACAGCACCGGCTGCCGATCGATCAGAATGTGTTCGGGGAGAACAACACCCGCATACCGCACGAGCCGCGCCCCTCCGTTCCGGCGGCGGTCGCCGGCGGGCACACCATCGACGTCGGCACCGGCCGCAGCGCCTACGGCGTCGAAATGACTCCGGTCGCCGATCGTTCCGGCGACGGCCTGGTGATCAAGACCGAGCTGGCCTACGACTTCCCCGTGGCCGGGCAGCGCCGCCGCGATCTGGGCATCCTCGATCCCGGTCCGCTCACCGAGCCCGGCACCGTCATGGTCTTCGGCGACCTGCTGTTCAACGGCCATATCCTCGGCGATTCCGGAGCCGGTGACGTCGCCCGGATCTACATCAACAATGTCAGCGCCCATCTGCCCGACACCGCCTATGCCGACATTGCCGCGGAACTGGCGAACACCATGCTGCCGGGCGGCCGCATCGAACTCCAGTGGGATACGAAGCCCGAGGAGGAGGGCGGCACCCCCGGCGACCGCGGGCACATCACCGGGTCCAAGCTGTGGGACGCGATCCAGGAGCACTACCGGAATCTCAACGCGCCCAACCCGTTCCACATTGCCGAGCACACCGTGTTCGACGGACCGGGCAACCGCGACTACGACTACACCATCGACGCCGGTGCGAGCAACAACCTCAATGCCGCGCGCATGGCCGAGATCGTGCCGCCGCTGCCGGAGCAGCGGATGGTCATCGTCTTCGACCCGGACGGGGTGAGCACGCCGCAGCGAAATCCGGACACCGAGTCGCGCACAGACGATCGCGAGCACGGCACGGCGAGTCCCGTCGCCGACTTCCACGGCACTGCCCGGCCGGAGGGCACCCCGAATCTGTCCCGGGACTTCGTGCTCGACCAGGTCCGCAACAACCTCGGGCTCATCACGCCCGAGAATGTCGCCTGGAACCGCGACACCAACCAATTCGTGCTGGAATCGGACGGACGTACCCTCACCGTCACCGTCGACGTCGGGTCGACCACCGATAACGCCGTCGCCGACTTCACCGCGCGCACGGACGAGAACGGCAAGGTCACCGGCTACGACATCAATGTCTCCCCGCGCGCCCGCGACGAGGACGTCACCCGGGCGCTGGCGCACGAGCTCGCCGAGATCCGCTTGCTGCAGGATCCGGAGCTCCTCGTGGATCCGAGCGATGATCGACCGTCGCAGCTCACTCCGCACCTCGGCGGCCGCATCGCCGAGATCGACGTGCTCACCGCGCAGATCGACCGGTCGGCCACTGATCCGGCTCGGGCGCACGAACTTCCGAGCCTGCGCCAGGATCTGAGCGACTTGCTGGACCACCTCGGCTGGAACGATCCGGCGCATGCGGACACGCTTCGACAGCTGATCACCGACCAGAATCCGGGACTGGTCCAGCGGCTGGACCTGGAACAGCAAGGGCTGCACGCGCATCGGCCCGCATTCGATCCCGGCCTGACGAACTCGCAGTTCGATCAGGCCAGTGCCGATCATCTGAACCAGTTGCGGGACTTGCTAACCGGCGACGACATCGACATTCCGGGCGATCGGGTCGAGGACCTGCTCCAGGCCGAGCGGATGTCGCTCGACGCCCGTATGCGCGAGGAGCTGGCGCGCCGCATCTTCGACCCGCTGTTCGAGCAGAGCACCAAGCCCGCGCGCGGGCTGGTGAAGGTGAAGTATCTGCTGGGCGCGCTGGATCCGGTCAATGCGGTGATCAATGATCCGAATCTGCGCGGACCCGAGCAGGCCCAGGCGCTGCGCCATGCCATCGCGCGGTTCCGCGACGATATGCCGGAGAAGTTCCACGATGCCCTCGGCCCGGACGTCATTCCCCGGATGTACGCCGCCGCAGACGCTTTCGCGGCAGCTCCGAACCGGATCAGCGGCGTCATCGACCAGCACACCGGGCAGCTGACGATCAACGGCGAGCAGACCACCCTCGGCGATTTCCTGCGCAGCGTCGACAGCGCCAACCGGGCGGCGACCGCGCTGGGCCTGAACGTGGAATACACGGTGGTCGTGCACGATCCGGCCGACGGCAGGGCCACCATCGACGTCATGTCCCGGCCGCGGCCCCAGCACCGGCTACCGCTGGACCAGAATGTCTTCGGGGAGAACAACACCCGCATACCGCACGACCCGCGCCCGTCGGTGCCGGCCGCGGTGGACGGGGGCCACACCATCGATGTCGGCGTGGGCCGCAGTGCCTTCGGCGTCGAGATGACCCCGGTCGCGGACCGGTCCGGCGACGGCCTGGTGATCAAAACCGAACTGGCCTACGACTTCCCCGTCGCCGGGCAGCGCCGCCGCGACCTCGGCATCCTGGACCCCGGACCGCTCACCGAACCCGGCACCGTCATGGTCTTCGGCGACCTGCTGAGCAGCGGTCATCTGCTCACCGCCGGCCCGGAGGGCGGGGCCGCGCGCATCTACATCAACAATGTCAGCGCCGACCTGCCCGATGCCGCCTACCGCGCCATCGCCGCCAACCTGGCCGCCACCCTGGCGCCCGGCGGGCAGATCGAGATCCAGTGGGATATGAAGCCGGAGGAGGAAGGCGGCACACCCGGCGACCGCAAGCACATTCTCGGCACCAAGCTGTGGAAGGCCATCGAGGCCCACTACGCCGAACAGCGCGTGCCGAATCCGTTCGAGGTCCGGGAGAATGTCGAGTTCCCGTATCCCGGCAACACCAACTACGACTACACCATCGACGCCGGAGCGAGTAACAAGCTCAATACCGCGCGCATGGCGAAGTTCAACCCGCCGATGCCCGAGCATCGGATGATCATCGCCTACGCCCCGGACGCAGACGGTGCGCCCGCCCGGAACACATCGAATCCGGAGGCGCCCGAACACGGAACGGCGAGCCCGGTCGGCGACTTCCGCGGTGATGCGCGCCCGGACAGCCAGGGCGAACTCACCCTCGACGCGGTGCGCGAACGGCTCGAGAACAACCTCGGCCTCATCCAGCCCTCGGACGTCACCTGGAACGACGACACCAACCAGTTCGAACTGCGACGGCCCGACGGCACCACTCTGCCCATCACCGTCAATGTCGGACCCACCACCGACAACGCCGTCGCCGATTTCACGGCACGCACCGACGACAACGGCAATCTCACCGGCTATGACATCAACGTCTCCCCCGGAGCACGTGATCAGGACATCCTCCGCGCCCTCGCCCACGAACTGGCCGAAATCTCGCTGTCGCTGAACCCGGATGTCCTGACCGACACCACCAATGATCAGCCGTCGCAATTCACCAGCCACCTGGGCGGCCGCTACGCCGAACTCCATGTGCTCACCGAACAGATCGGCGAGATCACCAGAACCAGAGACAAGGCGGGGCTCAAGCAACTGCCGAGCCTGCGCCGGGACCTGACCGACCTGATCAGGCACATCGGGCTGCATGATCCCGACTATGCGCCCACCGCGGAACGACTACTGGCCCAGCACGATTCGGATCTCGCGCGCTATGTGGACCAGGTGCGGATTCCGGATGCGGGCATCCTGCGGCCCGGCGCGGCCGACCCCGATGCCACACCGACCCCGCACGATCTCGGCCGGATCAGGCAGCTACGCGAACTCGCCGACCAGATGGAGCAGGTCGCACCGGAATCGCCGGAACACGATGCGCTGCGCCGCGAAGGGCTCGCCCTCGTCGAACGACTCGGACTACGGGAGGGCACCCCGGGCGCGGCCGCCCGGCGCCAGATCGTCGGTGACCGACTGACCGAGCACGCGCGGCAGCAAGTCGATCGCATGCTCAGCGATATCGGCCGCCGAGACATCGATCTCCCCGAGGCCGATCAGCAGCTGGCCGACCGGGTCCGGACCGAGCTCCGGGCGGCCGCCGCGCTCGACTTCCTGATCCCGGAGCATTCCTTCCACTTCGGCACGCTGATGGCGTATCAGGAATACCAGAGCCAGATTCCGGCCAGCGGCGCGGCCGTCAATATCGTCGAGGACCCGGATACCGGCGCACGCTGGTACAGCTGGCCGCCCGGCATGGACCTGAACACCGACGGCGCGCCCGTCGCGGATATCGGACTGCCCACCGATCCGCAGCAGTTGCACGATCAGTGGTCGGACCTCTCCGATGCGGAGAAAGACGCGCTCTACCAACAGGATCCGTTCCTCGGCGCCCGCGACGGCATTCCGCAGGTCGATCGCGACCGGTTCAACCGGCAGACCCTCGCCGTGCTGCACGCGGAAGCCGCTCGGGCCCACCAGCAAGCGGAGCAGGCCAAGCAGCAGATCGAGGCCGATTCGAATCCGGACGCCGATCTCCTCGCTGCAGCCGAGCAGCGAGTCGAGCAGACCAAGGAGCGCCTGGCCCAGATCGACGACATGCTCAGCCTGCTCGACGCACCACCCAAACCCGGTGTGCCGCCGATTCTGCTGTCGTTCCTGGATGCGGACCTGCACTACATCTACGCGCTCGGTAATCCGGATACCGCCGACAACCAGGCCATCGCACTCGCAGGGGCCTTCCGCCGCCGCAGCGGTGTCGGCTACGCAGTACAGATCCTCGAACAACTGCGCGACGCCGCGCTGGCCATCAATCCGAACGCCGAAACCTCGGTCATGCTGTTCGGCGCCTACAACAATCCCGCCAGGCTGGTCGAAGGCATTTCCTCGCGTGGCGCGGAAGAGGGCGCGCAAACAGTTCGTGACTTCCACGACGGCCTGCGAGTCACCCATCAGGGACCGCCCGCCAATGTCACCACCATCGCGCACTCCTACGGCGGTGTGACCGGCGGGCATTCGGCCGGGCACGGACACGAACTCAACACCGACGCACTGGTTTTCATCGGCGCGCTGGGCGCCGGTGTCCCCCACGTCAGCGAACTGCGTCTCACCGGCGTCGACCCGGCCGATATCCGCGATCACGTCTTCGCCACCCTGGCCGAGCACGACTCCGTGATGTTGATGCCACCCACCCAGGGCCCGGCACCGACCGATCCCGATTTCGGCGCAACGGTTTTCGACTCCGATTCCGCACCCAGCCCGACCCGGCTGGGCTGGAACCCCGACACCCACCAGGCGCCGAACTACTTCAACTCCGGGCATCCGTCGTATCGCAGCCTGGGCCTGATCCTCAATGGTGAAGGACACCAGCTCAATCAGCCGAGCAGCGAGCAGAACCCGACGGACCCGCCCGAACACGGAACCGCCAGCCCGGTCGGCGACTTCCGCGGCGACGCGCGCCCGGACAGCCAGGGCGAACTCACCCTCGACGCCGTACGCGAACGGCTCGAGAACAACCTCGGCCTCATCCAGCCCTCGGACGTCACCTGGAACGACGACACCGAGCAGTTCGAGCTGCGACGACCCGACGGCACGACTCTGCCCATCACCGTCAGCGTCGGCCCGACCACCGGTAACGCGGTCGCCGACTTCACCGCGCGCACGGACGCGGACGGCAACCTCCTCGGTTACGACATCAATGTCTCACCGGGAGCCCGCGATCAGGACATCGTGCGCGCCCTCGCGCACGAGCTCGCCGAGATCAGCCTCTCGCTGAATCCGGATGTCGTCACCGACACGACCAATGACCGGCCGTCGCAGTTCACCAGCCACCTCGGCGGCCGCTACGCCGAATTGCAGGTGCTGACCGCGCAGATCGACGAGATCTCGGCCAGCCGGGACAAGCAGCTGCTCAAGCAGCTGCCGGGGCTGCGCCAGGATCTGGCCGATCTCATCCGGCAGATCGGGCTCAATGACCCGAATTACGCGCCGACGGCGGAACGACTACTGGCCCACTACGATTCGGATCTCGCCCGGCAGATCGACCAGGCGCGGATTCCGGACGAGACCATCCTGAAGCCCGGCGAGGTCGATCCCGACGCCCGGCCGACGCCGCATGATCTCGGCCGGATCAGGCAGCTGCGCGAGCTGGCCGAGCAGCTGCACCGAATCACTCCCGAAGCGCGCCAAGGCGATCCGGCCGCGCGCGCCGAATACGATGCCGCCCGGCGCGAAGCGCTGGCTCTGGTCGAGCGGCTCGGGCTGCGTGAGGGCACGCCGGGCGCGGCCGCGCGCCGGGAGATCGTGTCCGATCGGCTGAACGAACAGACCCGCACCCGGGTCGACCGCATGCTCAGCGATGTCGGCCGCCGCGACGCCGATCTCCCCGAGGCGGATCGGCGGTTCGCCGAGGATGTCCGCACCGAGCTGCGGGCCGGGGCCGCACTGGATTTCCTGTCCCCGCTGCACACCTTCCATATCGGGGTGCTGAAGGCGCATCAGGCCTACCGAGCCCAGATCCCGGACAGCGGCGCGGCCGTCAATATCGTCACCGACCCCGAAACCGGGGCGCGCTGGTACAGCTGGCCGCCGGGCATGGAACTCAATACGGCGAGTGCGCCGCTGCCGGATATCGGGATTCCCACCGATCCGCAGCAGTTGCACGATCAGTGGTCGGACCTGTCCGATGCGCAGAAAGACGCGCTCTTCCAACAGGATCCGTTCCTCGGCGCCCGCGACGGCATTCCACAGGTCGATCGCGACCGGTTCAACCGGCAGACCCTCGCCGGCCTGCGCGCGGACGCCGTTCAGGCGCACGAGCAGGCCGTCCGGCAACAGGAACAGGCTCGGGCCGACCAGAATCAGACCGCGGATCGGATGAAGGAGGCCGAGGCGCGGGTCAAGCAGACCAAGGAGCGTCTGGCTCAGATCGACGACATGCTGAGCCTGCTCGACGCGCCGCCCAAACCCGGTGTGCCGCCGATCCTCCTGTCGTATCTGGACGCCGAGCTGCGCTATGTCTACGCGCTCGGCAATCCGGACACCGCCGACAACCAGGCCATCGCGCTGGCCGGTGCGTTCCGCCGCCGCAGCGGCGTCGGCTACGCCGTGCAGATCCTCGAACAACTGCGCGACGCCGCCCTGGCCGTCAATCCGGAGGCCGAAACCTCGGTCATGCTGTTCGGCGCGTACAACAACCCGGCCGCGCTGGTCGAAGGCATTTCCTCGCGCGGCGCGGAGGAAGGCGCGACCAAGGTCCGTGAATTCCATGACGGCCTGCGCATTACCCATCAGGGACCGACGCCCGCCAATGTCACCACCATCGCGCACTCCTACGGCGGTGTGACCGGCGGACATTCGGCCGGGCACGGGCATTCGCTGAATACCGATGCCCTGGTGTTCATCGGCGCGCTGGGCGCGGGCGTGCCCAGCGTGGCGGATCTGCGGCTCACCGGAGTCGATCCGGAGAACAATGCCGACCATGTGTTCGCGACCATGGCCGAGCACGACTCGGTCCTGCTCATGCCGCCGACACAAGGCCCCGCGCCGACCGATCCGGCTTTCGGCGCAACGGTTTTCGACTCCGATTCGGCCCCCAGTCCGACCCGGCTGGGCTGGAACCCGGATACCCATCTGGCCCCCAACTACTTCAACTCCCAGCACCCGTCGTATCGCAGCCTGGGCCTGATCCTCAACGGCGAAGGACACCAGCTCAACCAGCCAGCCGACGACGACCAGAACCCGACGAACCCACCCGAACACGGAACCGCCGGCCCGGTCGGCCAATTCCGCGGCGACGCGCGCCCGCCCAGCCAGGGCGAACTCACCCTCGACGCCGTCAACGACCGGATCCAGGACAATCTCGACCTCATCCGGCCCGCGGACATCACCTGGAACCAGGACGACAGCCGGTTCCAGCTACACCGCGACGGGCGCACCTACGACATCACCGTGAACGTCGGGCCGACCACCGGCAACGCCGTCGCCGACTTCACCGCGCGCACCGACGCGGACGGCAATCTCCTCGGCTACGACATCAATGTCTCACCGGGAGCCCGCGACCAGGACATCACCCGCGCGCTCGCCCATGAGCTCGCCGAGATCTCGCTGTCGCTCGACCCGGACGTGCAGACCGACACCACCGACGATCGCCCGTCCCGGATGACCAGTCATCTCGGCGGCCGCTTCGCCGAGATACGGGTACTGGTCGCGGAAATCGAGGCGGCCAAGGATCCCGCGCGGGCGCACGACGCGCCGCAGCTCCGGCAGGACTTGATCGATCTGCTCCGCGAGCTCGGGTACGGCGATCCCGCGCACGCCGAGACGGTCCGCAAGCTGCTGGCCGCGCATGATCCCGCGCTGGCCGACCAGGTCGCGAAGATGAAGTTGCCGGTGCCGCCGGTATTGCCGCAGGGCGTCATCGGCTGGGGCGCGGACCCGCTGCAGGCATCGATCGTGGACGTCTTCGTCGACCCGGCGCCGGATCCGGTCACCGGACAGCGGCCGGGGGGCCTCAACCAGGACATGCTTCCGCACATACCCGGTGGCCCCGACCCCATGGGCGCGAACGGATCCCTCTACGAACTGCCGTTCGCCGATGCGGGATCCAAGCTCATGGTGCTGTTCGTGAACGCCGCCAAACTGTCGGGATTCACCTTGTTCGCCGATGCCGACCAGCCGGATCGGATCCGCCCCGGCTTCGTGCGACCCAAGTGGTTCAATGTCGGAGCGTCCGAAGTTCAGCCGCTGATGCGCGAATTCGACCCAGCCGATCACGCCGCCGCCGACACCGGCGAGATCCACGAGAGCTGGCAACAGCGACAGCGGGAAGCCGCTGCGGACTGGGCGCGGGTGCAGGCCTGGGCAGACCGGCAGTACGCCCGGTTCATCGCCGACCAGAACGCGAACGGCCCCGACAACGATGTCGCCGCCATCACCCGGATGCTCGACGAGTACCGCGAGGTCCGCCGCCGCGAACTGGACGAGTTCATCAATGCCGCGAACGAACTCGCCACCGGCCGCGCCGGCAAGAAGCCGAACAAGCTGATCACGAGGATCACCCGTCTACTCGGTGACGAAAACGCCCTCCACGCACGGCAACTCGCCGCAGACCTGCGCGAGAACCTGAACCGGGTGGCCGCGGGCGACCGCGCCGAGCTGGCCCGCGTCCTCGACGAGCGGCTGCGCGCCGTCGTCGGCGAGATGCTCCCCCCGGCCTTTACCGCCGAGCAGATCCAGCAGATCAAAGACCACCTGATGCGGGACCCGCACTGGGGGAGCGATCCGGAAACCGGGCGCTGGGTCCAGCGCCCGTTCGACGCGGTCGCCGATGTCGCCGAGGCCTGGAACCGCCTCCTCGAGGGCAGCCCGAAGCCCGCCGACATCCTGCTGCTGAAAGACGCGCTCGCCGAATCGAACTTCCTGCGCGACAACCCCACCGCGTCGTGGCGCGATGCCAGCAACAACGTCACCGCCACCGACGGCCCGCACTGGAGCGACCATCGTCCGCCGCTCACCGGTGACCGCGCCGGGATCCCGTACGCACCGGGCCGGCCCGGGCCGCAGCCCGATTCGGGCACGAGTGCCGGAGCGGATCCGGACGGACCGGATTCTGGTGGACCGGATCCGGATGGGCCGGATTCTGGCGGACCGGATACGGATGGACCGGATTCGGGTGGACCGAACCCGAATACGCCGCCGCCCAACGGGGCGCAGCTGCCCGCCCAACCGCAGCAAGGTCCCGCGCAACCGGAGCAGGCCCCACAGTCGGAGCGGGCGCCACAACCGGAGCAGGCTTCGAACGAACCCGAGGCCGGTGTGCGACCGGAGCAGACCGGGCAGCAGGCGGAAACACCGCGTTCGGAGTACGAACGGCTGTTGCAGCAGCGCAAGGAGCTGGTCCGGGAGCTGGAATTCCAGCGGGCACAGCGCGACGACCGGGTCGACCGGCTGCTCGATATCGGCGATCCGGAGGCCGCCCTGGGCACCCGGGAACGGTTGCAGGAGACCGTCCTTCGGCTGTTCGACGAATCCGCCACCCGGACGGTGAACATCGACGGCAATGGCGACGAAGCCCCGCATCGGGAGCGCCAGGCCAACAGCCCGGAGGAGGTGGCGCATCGCCGGGACGCGCTGCGCAAACTCACCGCGGCCGCCGAGGACGTCATCGGACTGCGCGAACAGATCCACGAACTGGATCAGCGGATTCACGAGCTGGAGCGGACCGGCGCCAATGCCGGACTGCCGCGCACCGCGGAGGTCACGGCCGAGATGGATCGGCTGGCCGCCGAGCGCGCCGACGAACTGCTGCGCATCAAGCCGCGCCGTGCCGCCCGTGACGACCTCGCGGCGGAATTGGGCGCGCTGGAGGCGGATCTCGCACCGCAAGAGGCGGAAACGAGTCCGCCTCCGGCAGACCCGAAGCGGCCGGACGGGGATACCGGCCAGCCACGGCCGCACGAGCGCCCACGACTGCTGAACGCCGACGGTTCGGTCAACCAGGATGCGCTGAGCCACGACAATCTCGACACGACGGTGCAGCGGTTGCGCGACGCCTTCCCGGATCGCGCGGCCGATATCAACGCTCTCGAAGCGGCCGCCCGCGATGTGAACCTGTCGCACAACAAAGCTGGCCGGATACAGGACGAGATGGCGCGCATCGCGGGCGAATGGCGGCGGATCGCCGCGACCGAGGGCGCGCGCATGGTCACCGATCACGTGGCGATCATGGACGGGCAGCCGCGGCGGATCATCGTGTTCGGCCCGCGTGACGCGGTGGGCGGGCGGCCGTTCGCCGATCACGATTCGGCATTGGCGGATGCCTTGCGGCACAACGCGACCGTGGCGCAGGCCATGGTGGATCCGGCGACGGTCGTGGAACGCCGGCGGGTCACCGTCGGCCGTGCCGACCAGGTGTCGGTGACGAATCACCGTGGCCCCCGGATCAGCCGGCTCACCGGGCGGAACGGGTTCAACAGCACCCGCTGGCGCGATGCCGAGGGGCGCTGGCACACCGTGGACCCGACCCGGCCGGATTGGGTCGGCAACCGGGATCCGGGGACCCTGCCCAAGGCCCACGAGGACCCGATTCTGATTCCGGGCGTCTTCGGCTGGGGCGCCGACCCGCTGCAGGCGGCGGTCGTGGACGTCTTCGTCGATCCGGCCGTCGATCCGGCCACCGGGCAGCGGCCGACGGGCTTCAACCAGGATCTGCTGCCGCATATGGTGGGCGGCAGCAAACCCATGGTCGATCCGGATATCCCGACCTACGAACTGCCGTTCGCGGACGCGGCGTCCAAGCTCATGGTGTTCATCGTGCAGTCCGCACGGCTGTCCGGGTTCACCTGGTTCGCGGACCCGTTGCAGCCGAGCCGGATTCGCCCGGGTTTCAAGCGACCGAAGTGGACCCCCGTCGGATCCGCCGAGGTACAGCCGATGGTCCGCGAATGGGAGAACGCCGAGCACGTTCCCGACAACGGCGAGATCGACGAGAGCTGGCACGAGCGCCGGCGGGTGGCTGCCGAGAAGTGGGCGAAGGTCCAGAGCTGGGCCGACCGGCAGTACGCGCGGTTCACCGCCGATCAGAATGCGGACGGGCCCGACAATGACGTCGAAGCCATAGCCCGCACTCTGGGCGAGTACCGCGAGACCCGGCGCCGGGACCTCGCGGCCTTCGTCGACGCGGCCCTGGATGTCGCCGCCGGGCCCGCGACCGTCAACTCCGACAAACTGGTCCGGCGGATCACGCGCCTGCTGGGTGAGGACAACGCCGACTACGCCAAGCAGCTCGCCTCCGATCTGCGCGAGAACCTCAGGAAGGTGCCGCCCACCGACCGTAATGAGCTCGGTCGCGTGCTCGACGAACGGCTGCGCGCCGTGACGGACTCCATGCTCCCGCCCGTGTTCACCGCCGAGCAGATCCAGCAGGTCAAGGACTACCTCATGCGGGAGTCGCACTGGTCCCGCGATCCGGTCGACGGGCAGTGGGTGCACCGGCCGTTCGATGCGGTCGCCGATGTCGCCGAGGCCTGGAACCGCCTGCTCGTCGGCAGCCCGCAGCGCGCGGACATCCTGCTGCTGCAGGACGCCCTCGCCGAGTCGAACTTCCTGCGCGCCAACCCGACCGCCACCTGGCGGCAAGCGAACGCGCATGTGGCCGCACTGGACGGCTTCCACTGGGATGCCGCCCGCCCGCCGCTCACCGGCGACCGCGCCGGAATTGCATACGAGCCGGGTCCGATTGGCGCGCAACCGAATTCCGCCGACACCACCGAGCCGGAGGCGATTACCGCAGCGGATGCGTCCACGACGCCGGATGCGTCCACGACATCGAATGAGAAGACGGCACCGGCTGCGGAGACCGCACCGGCCGAGGAGACGGCACCGGACATCCCCTTCAGCCTCGGCCTCGGCCTCGATTCGGGGACCCCGGCCAGCAGCACGCCCGGCAGCGGAGCGGCCAACCCGGACACCGGTCCGGGCAACGGAACTCCGAATGCGGACGCCGGCGCTTCGAACCCGGACGGCAACACTCCGAGTCCGAACCGCAGCAACCCGAGCCCGGACGGCAACACTTCGAATCCGGACGGCAACGACCCGGAGCGCGGGACGGCAAGTCCCGTGGGCGAATTCCGCGGTGACGCGCGGCCCATGTACGCCTCGGATCTCACCCTCGCCGACGTGGTGGGCCGGATCGACGGCAATCTCGGCCTCATCCAGCCCGAGAACGTCGGCTGGGACGCTGACACCGGTCGATTCCAGCTGCGGCTCGAGGACGGCCGCGTCATCCCGGTCACCGTGAACGTCGCGCCGACGACCGGCAATGCCGTCGCCGACTTCGCCGTGCGCACAGACGATTCCGGCAATGTCGCCGGCTACGACATCAATGTCTCGCCGCGCGCCCGCGATGTGGATGTCGTCCGCGCGCTGGCCCATGAGCTGGCCGAGATCAGCCTCGAGAACGATCCGGCGGTCCACACCGACCGGACCGAGGATCGCCCGGCGCGGCTCACCAGCCATCTCGGTGGCCGCTATGCCGAACTGCGGGTGCTCAACGCACAGATCGACGAGGTCATCGAGAGCCGGGACAAGCAGCGGCTCGCCGTCGACCTGCCGCGGCTGCGCCGGGATCTCACCGAGCTGATGGATCACATCGGGCTGCGCGATCCCGCGTACGCGCCCACCGCGGAACGGCTACTGGCCCAGTTCGATTCGGATCTCGCCCTGCGCGCGGATCAGGAACGCATGCCGGTCGAGGGCATCCTGCGGCCCGGCCAGGTGGACCTGGACGCCGAACCGACGCCGCACGATCTCGGCCGGATCCGGCAATTGCGCGCCCTCGCAGAGCAACTGGGGCAGATCTCGCCGGAGGCACGGCAGGCCGATCCGACGGCGCAGGCGGACTTCGATGCCGCCCGGCGCGAGGCGCTGGCGCTGGTCGAGCGGCTCGGACTGCGCGAGGGCACGCCGGGCGCGGCCGCCCGCCGCCGGATCGTCAGCGATTGGCTGACCCGGCAGGCGGGTGCGCGAGTCGACGAGATGCTCTCCGATGTCGGCCGCCGCGATGCCGATCTCCCGGATGCCGATCAGCGGTTCGTCGATCAGGTCCGGCTGGAGATCCGGGCCGCGGACGCGCTCGATTTCCTGTCGCCGGTGCACACCTTCCATATCGGCGTGCTGAAGGCCCACCAGGTCTTCCGAACCCAGCTCGGCGAGAATGCCTCTCCCGAGACCGTTTCCGAGCCCGGCAATATCGTCGAGGACCCGGATTCCGGTGCGCGCTGGCACAGCTGGCCGCCGGATATGGACCCGAATACCGCGAGCGCGCCCGTACCCGACATCGGGCTGGCCACGGATCCGGCGCAGCTGCACGAACAGTGGTCCCAGCTCTCCGATGCGGAGAAGGCCGCACTCTATCGTGCGGACCCGTTCCTCGGCAGCCGCGACGGCATACCGCAGGCCGAACGCGACCAGTTCAACCGGCAGACCCTCAATATGCTGCGTGATCAGGCCGAACTGGCGCAGGATGCCGCGCGGCTGGCCCAGATCGAGGACATGCTGGACTTCCTCGACCGGTCGCTCGACGGTCAGCCGCTGCTGCTGTCGTACCTCGACGCCAAGCTGCAATACGTCTACGCGCTCGGCAATCCGGATACCGCCGACAATGTGGCCGTCGCGCTGGCCGGTGCGCTACGGCGGCGCAGCGGCGTCGGCTATGCCAAGCAGATCCTGCAGCAGGTGCGCGCGGCCGCCAAGGCGGTCAACCCGGAGGCGGAGACCTCGGTGCTGCTGTTCGGCGCCTACAACAATCCCGCCTCACTGGTCGAAGGCATCTCCTCGCAGGGCGCGGAGGAGGGCGCGCGCAAGGTCCGGGAATTCCACGACGGGCTGCGGGTCACCCATCAGGGTCCACCGGCCCATACCACCACCATCGCGCACTCCTACGGCGGTGTGACCGGCGGGCACGCGGCGGGCCACGGGCACGAACTCAACACCGACGCACTGGTTTTCGTCGGCGCGCTCGGCGCGGGCGTGCCCAGTGTGGCGGACCTGCGGCTCACCGGCGTCGATCCGGCCGATATCGGCAAGCATGTCTTCGCCACCATGGCCGAGTTCGACTCCGTCGTGCTCATGCCGCCCACCCAGGGCCCCGCGCCCACCGATCCGGCATTCGGCGCGACGGTGTACCGCTCGGACTCGGCGCCGAGCCCGACCCGGCTGGGCTGGAACCCCAACGATCATCTGGCCCCGAACTACTTCGGCGGGAACAACTTCGCGTCGTTCCACTCCTCGCACGCCACCCTGGGCAAGATTCTCAACGGGCTGGGGCACGAACTCGCCGGCCCGGACACACCCGGACCGGATGCGCCCGAGCACGGAACCGCCAGTCCCATCGGCGAATTCCGCGGCGACGCCCGGCCCGCGGAGCTACCCGACGTGACGCGCGACGAGGTGCTCGGCCGGATCTCGGACAACCTCGATCTCCTCCGGCCCGACAATGTCGGCTGGAACGACGCCGCGAACCGGTTCGAGGTGCGGCTCGACGACGGGCGCGTCCTCCCCGTCACCGTGAGCGTCGGGCCGACCACCGACAATGCGGTCGCCGACTTCACCGCGCGCACAGACGATTCCGGCAACCTCACCGGTTACGACATCAATGTCTCACCGCGCGCTCGCGATCAGGACATCGTCCGTGCGCTCGCCCACGAACTGGCCGAGATCACGCTGTCGCTGGATCCGAATGTGCGGACCGATCCGACCGATGACCGGCCGTCCCAGCTGACCAGTCACCTGGGCGGCCGCTATGCGGAGATGCGGGTGCTGAACGCGCAGATCGACGAGATCATCAAGAGCCGGGACAAGGTGCTGCTGCGGCAGCTTCCGAACCTCCGCCAGGACCTGCGCGACCTGATGGACCACATCGGGCTGCGCGATCCCGACTATGCGCCCACGGCGGAACGGCTACTGAGCCAATACAATTCGGATCTCGCCCGGCGCATGGACCAGGAGCGGCAGCCGGTCGAGAGCGTACTGCGGCCGGGGCGGACCGCCCCCGACGCCGTGCCGACCCCGCATGATCTGGGCAGGATCAAGCAGCTGCACCACCTGGCCGATCAGCTGGCGCAGGTCTCGCCGCACGCGCGGGCCGAGTCCGACGCCCTGCGCCAGGAAGCGCTGGCGCTGGTGGAGCGGCTCGGATTGCGCGAAGGAACGCCGGGCGCGGACACCCGGCGCCGGATCATCGACGACCGGTTGACCGACCAGGCCCGCCGGCAGATCGGCGAGCTGCTGTCCGATGTGGGCCGCCGCGACACCGATCTGGCCGATCCGGATCGCGAGTTCGCCGAACAGGTCCGACTCGAGGCCAGGGCGGCCGACGCGCTCGACTTCCTGTCCCCGCTGCACACCTTCCACATCGGCACGCACAAGGCGCATCAGGAGTTCCGGCGCCAGAACGACGGGCGCGCCGAACCCGACAACCTTGTCGAGGATCCGGATTCGGGTGCGCGGTGGTACAGCTGGCCGCCGGGCATGGAGGTGAACACCGCGAGCGCGCCCGTGCCGGACATCGGGCTGCCCACCGATCCGCGACAGTTGCACGAGGACTGGTCACGGCTGTCCGACGCGGAGAAAGACGCGCTGTACCAACGGGATCCGTATCTGGGCAGCCGGGACGGCATACCGCAGGCCGAGCGCGACAGATACAACCGGCGGACCCTGGCCACGCTGCGACCACCGGCCGAGCAGGCGTATGCGCGGGCGCAAGCGGAATACGAACGGGTCGCGCGGGAGCACGAGGCGGATCCGTCCCTGCCCGAGGACGAGCTGAAAGCGGCCAAGGACCGGCTCGACCTCGCCAAGGCACGGTTCGAGCAGATCGTCGACATGCTGAAGTTCCTGGATACGCCGCCGCAGCAGGGGCAGCCGCCGATCCTGCTGTCGTATCTCGACGACAAGCTGCAATACGTCTACGCACTCGGTGACCCGGATAGGGCCGACAATGTGGCCATCGCGCTGGCCGGTGCGTTCCGGCGCCGCAGCGGTGTCGGCTACGCCCTCCAGACGCTGCAGCAGTTCCGGCAGGCCGCGCTGGCCATCGACCCGGACGCGGAGACGTCGACGCTGCTGTTCGGCGCTTACAACAACCCGGACTCCCTGGTCAAAGCCATCTCCTCGCGCGGCGCGGAAGAAGGCGCGGCGAAGGTCCGGGAATTCCACGACGGCCTGCGGGTCACCAATCTGGGTGAGCGAGTGCAGATCACCACCATCGCGCACTCCTATGGCGGCGTGACCGGCGGGCATTCCGCCGGGCACGGGCACGAACTCGATACCGATGCGCTGGTATTCATCGGCGCTCTCGGTGCGGGCGTGCCCACCGTGGCCGATCTCCGGCTGACCGGGATCGACCCGGCCGATATCGCCGACCACGTCTTCGCCACCATGGCCGAGTGGGACTCGGCCCTGCTCATGCCGCCCACCCAGGGGCCCGCCCCGACCGATCCGGGCTTCGGCGCGACGGTCTTCGACTCCGACTCCCGGCCCAGCGACACCCGCCGGGGCTGGAACCCGGACGACCACCTCGCCACCAACTACTTCGACTCCGGCAACCGGTCGTATGAGAGCCTGGGTCTGATCATCACCGGCCGCGGCCACCTGATCCGCAGAACTCGATGAAATGAGGAACCGCATGCCCCCGGCATCCACTCAGGCCGCCGTCCGTGCAGGACTGCTCGGGCACTTCACCGAGACCCTGCGCGCCCTGCCCGCCGGACTGTCCCTGGTCCTGTATCACCCCGAACTCCCCAAAGCGGGCCTGCACGAAGGCGTCAACCTCCCCTGGGACGCCGCCGATCCGGACAACCTCCTGGAGTTCTTCGACATCCGCTACTGGGTGCTCGGCACCACCCCCGACACCTCCGACCACTACTTCGACCTGATCATGCAGATCTGGACCGCCCGGGGCTGGCCCACCGAAACCCGCGGCGCCGCCCGCCCGCGCACCGGCTACACCCGCACCCCCGACGGCTACGGCCTCACCATCACCCAGAGCATCAACGGCTACCTCAGCATGGCCGGCTCCACCCCCGCCTTCGAGCCCGACTCCGACGAAGGCGCCCCCATGCCCCGCCAGATCGACCACCCCGCCCGATAGCCTTGGACCCTTCAGGTTCGGGTGAGGGGGTGGGGACGCTCAGGTGGGCGAGTTTGTGCGGGTTGCGGACCGAGTAGAGGTGGGTGATCCGGCCGGATTCGATCACCGGGCTGATGGTGGAGTCGAATTCGCCGCCCGGGTCCACATGAAGACACCGCCCGGCCCCGCCGTGTGACACCCGCACACGGCGCAGCGCCGCACGTGCGTGACAAGTGCGGCGCCGCGGAGCGAGAATCCGGCCGCTAGGTGGCGGTCTTCGGCGTGGCCGCGCCGACCGCGCCGACCACCGGCACACCGGTATTGCCGAGTTCGCCGACGACCTCGTCGCCGTGTTCGGCGGTGACCAGTTCCGTGCGTACTTCCTGATCGGACTCGTCGATGCCGCCGCGGTGGTGCATGCCCGCGCCCATGGGCGGAATCATGCCGCCGGGGCCCATGGCGGTGGCATTGCGGGGCGCGGACACCGGCTCGGCCACGGGGGCCGGAGTCGACGTGCCGGCCGGGACGGTGCGCGCGCCGGACCACTGGCTCAGGGGTGCGGCGCCCGCGATCGCGCCGAGGGGGACGCCCGCGCCGCCGGCGCCGAGGCCGCCGTCGAAGGGCTGGTCGACGGAGACGTCTTCGACCGGGGTGTCGACGGTCTGCTCGGCCGCAATGGATTCCAGTGTCTGCTGGACGGTCTGGGCGCCGGTGGTGGCGGCGCTCATGAGCGGCGAGAGCATGCCCAGGATCTGGGTGACCTGGGAGAGGGAGTCGACGCCGTCGGGGGCGTTGGTGACGTCCACCTTCTCGCCCGCCTTGGTCATTTCGGCGCTTTTCACGGTCAGGTCCGCGCGCGTCACGCCGACGACGGCCATTGCCTCTGCGGCGGTTTCGCTCGCCATGGACAGCAGGAAGACCTGACCGGGCGGGGTCGCCAGGAACGGGGCCGAGATGGTGAGGGCCGTGACGAACTTGGTGATGATGGCCGTCATCTGCGCCGCGCCGGTGGCCACCGTGCCCGCGGCGCCCGCGAGAACCGTTTTCTCCTGCACGTTCTGGGCTTGCAGCTGTGCGGCGTTCGTCGCCGCCGCGGCGCTCTTCTCGGCCGCCCCGGTCGCGCCCTGGCCCGACCACTGCTGGGAGGCCAGCGACATGACCGACTGCGCAATGGACATGATCGTGGTCAGCGCGGTCGAGACGCCCTCCAGGGCCTTCGACGGATCGATGCCCTGGCCGATCTGACCGAGCTGGCCGGTGCCGAACGAGGCCGCGATATCGGTGAGCGGGCGCGTCAGCGCGCTCAGGTCGATCACCGGGAGCGGGGGCAGCTCCGGCAGCGGCGGCACGGACGGGAGCTGAGGCAGTGCGGGCAGCCCCATCTCGCGCAGGATGTCATTGATCGGGCGGTCCAGCGCCGGACCCAGTGCCGTCCCGCGCAGCACCTCGGAAACAGCTATGTCGAGCGGCCCCTGCCCGGACGGCGTCGTCATAGCTCCTTCGCGTGCGCGACGAAGTTGGCGCCGGAGTGGCCGTCGACGCCCTCGTAGGTGGCGGCGGCCTCGTACGCGGTGAGCGCGGTGCCCGCGTGCACGGCCGCCAGCTCCGCGGTCGAGGCGTAGTGGTTGCCCTGGGCGGCAGCGAAACTCAGCAGGAAGTCCTGGCCGATCAGGCCGAAGACCGGGACGACCGCGGCGACGGTGGCCACGGTGTCGACCGAGGCGGCGGTGGCCACCGTGGAGGCGATCGCGGCGTTCGCCGCGCCGTACTGACGGATCGCGTCGGGTGTTGCAAGGACGTGGCTCATGATTCCCCCATCAGGAAGATCAATTCGAAATGAACTATACAGAGCGAAGATTCGCCTCGTATAGGAAAAACTTCACCAACTCGCCGTTGGGCCGGTGAACACAGGGTGGACGCCCGGATCAGATAGGACGCAGCCAGCTGTCCGGTTCGGTCTCGTAATCCTGCTCCTCCACATACTCCTGCCGCGTCACCTCCTCCACGGTCGGAAGCCCGGTGAGCGCCAGCATCTCCGGCGCCAGCCCGGCCGCCTGCAACTGCGCCCGCCGCTCCAACCCCGCCCGGTTGGCCGCCTGCTTGCACAGCCGCAGAATCTCCGCGGCCAGCGGCGCGGTATCCCCGCGCAGCTGATCGCGCTCCACTTCGAGGGCGATCGGCAGGCCGACCTCCGTGGTGGTCACCACCACGGCGCCGGTCCGCGACGCGACGGTGAACTGGGTCGGGAACGGAACATCATCGATTGTCATTGCCGTACCTGCCTTCTCACTCGTCCTCGACTATCCGGATCAACCCTCGACCACCGGCTTCGCCACGATCGGCGGTGCGCCCATGGCCTCTTCCAGATGTTCGGTGGAGTCCAGGAATTCGGCGCGCTTGTGCTCCTTGCCGTTCTGGCCGGCGCCGTGCGCACCACCCATACCGCCCATGGGCATACCGCCGCCCATGGGCATACCGCCGCCGGTCGCCAGGCCCGCGCGGGCCGTCACCCCTGCCGTCGCCGTAGTTTCCACGGTCGCGGCGCGCGGGAACAGCTTCGAGTTCGCGGGATTGGTCAGCGGGTTCGGCGCGCCGCCGCCGGGCGAGCCACCACCGGGACCGCCACCGCCCTTGGCGAGGTCCTTCAGCGTGCTCGGCAGGCCGCTCAGGCCCAGGTCCTTGAGCTGGTCCTGCAATTCGTTCTTCTTGGTGTTCTGCTGCGCCAGTTGCTGTGCGGACTGCAGGCCCTGTTGCAGGGCGCTGGTCAGCTGCGACATGCCCTGGCCGTTGCTGTTGCTGTTGTTGTTGTTGTTCCCGTTGCCATTCCCGTTGCCGTTGCCATTCCCGTTGCCGTTCCCGTTCGGGTCCTTGCCGTTCGGGTCCTTGCCGTTCGGGTCCTTGCCGTTCGGGTCCTTGCCGTTCGGATCCTTGCCATTCGGATCCTTGGTATCGGGCAACGGGATCTTCCTGGGGTCGATGGCGCCCTTCGGCTGATTGGTCGAGCCGCCGCCACCGTTGGGATTGGTATTCCCCCCGCCAGTGTTGTTGTTGTTCTGATTGCCGCCCGGCGTCGGCTGCTTCGCGGTGGGATCGGTGAGCTTCGGAATGGCGGTGCTGGTCGCGCCGAGATACGGCGTGTAGCTGGTGATGAAGGCGGTCTCCCAGGTGGCTTCGAGAGCGTCGTTGCGCGCCTGATCGCTGGCGTACGGGCCTTGCAGCTCGGCCAGATTGCCCCGGAAGGTGACCATCCACTCGCGGGTGTGCAGCACAGTGGCGGACAGCGCGGCCAGGTCCAGGGCGACGTCCTGCGCCTGGGACTTGAAACTGTTCACGGCCGCGATGGCGCCCACCTGGCCCTTGGCTTGCCACTCACCATCGAGAGCCATTCGCTCCAGCCGGTTGTACAGCGGATTGAAGACCCCCGCGATATTGACCGCGGCCCATTCCCAGAGGTGACTTTCGACGTCGAGGAGCTCCGGCGAGAGCGTATTGCGAATACCGCGGAACCACTCGACCCCTCGTCCGTAGGGGCTCTCCGCGCCGATCGCCGAGCCGTACTTGTCGCCGCTGATCTTGGGAAGCCCATTGTCCAGCTTCGCGCCGAGCAGGCCCTCCAGCTCCTTCTTGAAGTTCGCGACATTTCCTGGCGCACCCGTCGGGACGGTCATCACCGCGGGCAGGCTGCCTTTGAGCCGCGCCTCCGACCCTTCCTTGTAGCGGCCGAACGCCTTCCCGGAATCCTCGTCGACCGACTTGTACTTCTTGCCCGCCCAGATGAGGGTGTCGGCCATGGCGTCGATGAGTTCGGTGAAGCCGTTGACAACGTCTCCGAAGCGCCGGCCCTGCTCATTGAACCGGGCCATCAAATCCTGAGCGGATTGCAGGGTGGTCGCCGACCGGCTGGGATGGGTGCCGCCGAAGACTTTGTGCTCCTGGAACTTCGAGATGTTCTTCTTCAGCACACCCAGAACGTACGAGGCGTCCGCGGCCATGGTCGCGCATTCGTCCGCGGCGCCGGGCTCGAACTTGAGGCCGCCGGAATGCGCCTGCCGCGACAGTCCCTTCCAAGGGTTTTCGCTACCCACGTCTCGCTCCTGTCGTTGCTCGCACGACTTCCATTGCAGCCCTCATACTTTCACGCTCTCTCATCGTCAATGGCAATGAGAACCTCGGAGATGAGCGTCTCGACGGCCGTGATCATCCTGCGGCGGTCGGCCGACGACGCCACGGGCGGAAGATCATTGGTGATCAGATAGCGTCCATCGTCCTCGATATCGCGGTAGCCCAGTTGATAACGGACGATTCCGCGCGGGCCGTATACGGAATGACCCTGAACGACGTCGATGGTTCCGGCAGTCGTCACCGGCTTGGCGAGGAACTCCGTGGCGAGATCGGTGACCGTGCCCTCGACGGACTGGTGCGCCGGAGACAGCTCGTAGGCGTACTCGGTTTCTTCGACATCCTCGCGTTCGGCCAGCACGACATCACGGTTGCGGCCCGGACCGAGGTCCGGCAGCATCGCCATCAGTTCACCGGGAAGTGCGTCGGCGTCGAACTCGGTCATAGTGAATTCCCGCCCGTGCGAATGTATTTCACCGGGCTGCTGGACCAGTAGGTAGCCGAGTCCACCGCGCCTCGCGCCGAGCACCCGGATGGTCCCCTTGGGATTCTGCCAGTCCCGGCCGTCCCATCCGCGCAGTTCCACCCGCACATCCGCCCAATACACCGCGGCGATCGCCTCGTCGACGGCCGGCTCCCGGTCGCGCAGACCTTCGCGGGCGCGCCGCAGCTGCGCCAGATGCTCATCCCACCATTCTGCGTGACCACCGAACCGCAGCGGGGCGGGAAGCTGCTGCTCGCCCAAATCCTCCCAGAGCGCCTGCAATTCGAGATCCGTCAGAGACCAGCTTTGATACACCTGGATCAACCTTCCACCCCCGCTTCCGCCGGTCTCGGCGCATCGCCCGCGCGATGCCGGCCGGCGTGCAGGGTGCCCGCCAAGGTCAGCTGGTAGGCGGCACCGTCCAAATCCGCTGTGTTGCCGAATACTTCAACCAGCAACGGATAGTCGACCCGGTTTTGTTCCGCGGCGGCGACGAAATTCTCTACGGCGGTACGCAAGGCGCGATCAGCTTTCTCCGCCACCAGCCCGCTGATCACGTCCGCCACGGTTTCGGCGGTCCACATGCCCGGGACGGCCGAGGCCAGTTCGGTCGAGGCGGGGGATTCGCCGCGATGCCAGCGACCGTCCTCCCACCAGTAGCAGAAGGTGAGCAGACCGCCTGCCGCGCGGGTGTTGAGAACAGGTGTGGCAACCCATTCCGGGGCGCCGGCATACAAGCGGGGCAGGGGGGCCTCGGTGTTGTAGGCGGCGGCGAGTTCGGGGGCGTTCCAGACGCCGCCGGAGAGCACGGCGCGGCCGCCGGGTAGCGAGTACAGGGTGGAGCCGGAACGGCGGGAGCCCTCGAACCAGCCGAAGGAGGGCAGGACGCGCGGACCCCACTGCGAGCCGATGGCGACGAAAGCGGCGGCGATGGCGGACCAACGTGCCCACAGCAGGGGGAAGTCCGGGAAGTCGTCTTCGGAAATCACCGGGGTGATGCCGGATTCGCGATCGGCGCGGGCCTGCGCGGCGGCCTGCTGCGGGGTGCGAATCTGACGGTTGCCGTGGCGGACGTATGCGGCGAGCCAAACCGGCAGTGCCGCACGGGGATACGCTTCCAGGTCGGCGAGATAGTCCTCGGGAGCGAACAACTGGTCGTCGGGAAATGGCTCATCGCCGTAGTCGTGGTCGACCTCGAGCTCGCCGTCGGATGAGAGATCGAGTTCGAGACGCCACCACGGGCCGTCGCCGAGTTCGGCGGAGAGCGCGCGATGTTCGGCCGCCAGGGCGTGGATTTCCGGGGTCGGGTGCACCTGCGCCTGGCGTTGCTCCGGATCGGCGAACACCACGCGGGCGAGCTGGCCGTTCACCGTGGCGGAGAACGACGCCCGCACCCGCGCCCAGCCCTGCGGGCCCAGCTCCAGCAGACCCTGGGCGATGCGATGCGCTATGCGGCGGGCCTTTTCCGCGACATCGGGTTCGGGCGGCGGCTCGAGGGAGAAGCCGACATCCGGAAGCCCGTCGAGCCGGAAGCCGACGTCCGGGGCGGATTCGCCCTCCGCTCCGGCGGTTCCGATGACTTCCCCGCCGGCAGCGCCGACCACTTCGCCATTGGCGGACGCGCCTACCGCTCCGGTCACCAGCGTCGATGCACCGAGAGTGGCGGATTCCGGTGCCTCGTTCGGGGTTTCGATGGGCTCTGAGGACATTGTCACGGGGTAATCGTCTCCTGGGCGGTCACTTCGAGACAGTGTGAGCCCCGAACCGTATGCGATATCCGGCTGCCACGCTAGTTTTCCGGGCGGCGCTTGCGGGCGGCGCGCTCGGCGAGATTACGGGCCATGGCGGTCTTGCGGGCCGCGGCATTGGAGCCGTCCAGTTGACCCGCGAAGGCCAGGCGCGCGGCCTCGACCATCTCATCGGTGGCGGCGCCGCGCGCGCGGGCGATCGCCCACAACGCCTTCTCGGTCTGCTCGTCGAGGCCGGACTCGGTGCGCACGCCGCTCCCCTGCACTGCCTGATCCAGCGCGCTGTCGAAATTGCGGCGCAACTGCTCCTCGCTGGGGCGGCCTCTGCGCACTTCGTTCCTCCTGATCTAGCGAATTACCGGCGGCACCGAACCCGGCTAGCCGTCCGACGCCGGACGACCCTCGTTGAACATGCGTTCCAGGTCGGCGCGCCAGCGGGCGGCATTGCTGCCGTCCAGTTGACCGGCGAGTGATTTCCGGGCGGCCGCGACGAGCTCCTCGGAGGCGTTCGGATGGGCGCGGGCGATGGCCCACAGGGCGTCCTCGGTCGGCGAGTCCAAGCCGGTTTCGGTGCGCACACCGCGGCCCGCCAGCACATCCGCCAGCACGGCTTCGAAGTTCCGCCGCAACTGCTCCTCGCTCGGGCGGTCTGCGCGCACGTCCATCCTCCTCGTTCGTGTCGAACCATCTGTCAGCATCACATATCCCGGCTGACCGCGCGGTTGCCGAAACCGTAAAAATCGGAGAACTCACACCGTCGCATCATCCGAAAATTCCGGCCCTGCGCGATGGATCCGCCAAGACGTCCCGAATCAGCAGACCCAGGTCCGCATCACCCGCGACCGGGCGATACCGCAGCTCACACAGGCAATTCCCGCCGGCATACACCGCGAACCAATGGAACTGCGCGCCCGGCTCCCAGGCGGCCGCCGCCCCCATCCGATCCAGCTCGATCACCTGCTGACCGACCCGCAGCACCAACCCGGCCTGATCGCGATAGAACGAGACCGGCGTCCCGTCCACATCCCCGTACACGCCCGACACCGCCCCCGCCGACGGCGCCGCACTCAACGTCCCGGTATCCGGATCCAGCATGGCGAACTCGCCGTACCCCGCATGCGCCCGCAGATAGATCGCCCCACCGCGCACCGGCGCGGACGCGCGCGGGAACCGCTGCCCGCCACGCGACCCACCACGCCCGTTCCCGCCCGCGGCCGGCGCCGGAGCCATCGGCGACCCCATCATCGGCGCCCCACCCTGCGACGGCGGAACACCATGACCGGTCTGCCCATTCGCTCCCGCCGCGCCCGGAGCCGAAGGCCCACCCGGCTCGGTCGCCCCCGGCCCACCCGGAGCGCCATGCCCGCCGGGCATACCCGGTGCGCCAGGGTCGTGCGGCATGCCCGGAGCACCCGGCGCATCCGAGCCACCGGGCACACCCGGGCCACTCGGTGCCCCCGGACCACCGGGCAGGTTCGTGCCATTCGGTGCACTCGGAGCACCGGGCATACCCGGGTCGGTCGGACTACCCGGAGCGCCAGGCCTACCCGGGTCGCCCGAATACGACGGGTCGGGCACGCCCGGCGCCCCGGGGTACGACGGCTCTCCAGGTGACGGCCACTCGGGCGGCACCGAAATACCCGGCGTCCCACCATCTCCCGGCGGCACGGGCTGGCCCAGCGGCCAACCGCCATCCGGCGGCATCGGAACCCTCGGCGGCCAAGAGAAATCCGGAGGCGTGGGTACGCCCGGCGGCCAATTGCCGTCCGGCGGCTGCGGCATCTCCGGCGGCTTGGGCAACCCAGGCGGCCAGGGCATCTCCGGCGGCTGCGGAAGCCCCGGGGGCCAAGACATTTCCGGGGGCTTCGGAAGTTGCGGCGGCACAGGCGGATTCGGTGGCACCGGAGGCTGCGGCGGCACCGGAATCTCCGGGGGCACCGGGATCTGCGGGGGCACCGGGATCTGCGGCGGCGTCGGCTGCACCGGAGGCTGCGGCGATACAGGCGGGTTCGGCGGCGGATCGCAGTCGTCGTCGGGCTCGTCCGAGGGATCCTGCAGGCCCGGCGGCGGTGTCCACGGGTGCGGCTGCTGCGGCGGGTCCGGGGTGTAATCCGGGAACTCGACATCGAAGTCGCGCGGAACTCGCGGCATGTGCGAGCGCCAGTTCGGGTTGTACCGGAACTCCGGACCATCAGGGCTCGGGTCACCAGGAGTCGAATCACCACCGTCACCCGGCGTCGAATCAGCCCCGCGAGCGGCAGGACCACCATCACCGGAGGCCGACTGGCCGTCACCGGTTGCCGAATCTCCGCTTTCCGGCCTCGACTCCCCTTCACCGGGCATCCGGTCACCGCCGACACCACGATCCGAACCATCCGAGTCGCCGGGGGACGCGTCGCCGTCGCCGATCAAATCGCCGGCGCCGGTGTCCTCGTCCGAGCTGTCGGAATGAGGCGGCTCGCGGCGCGTTCCGGCCGCTCGGTCCTGCTCCTGCGGCGAACCAACCGGCAGATCCGGCTCGGCAGGGGGCTCCTGACGGCCGGGGCCGCCAGGCTCGGGTGTGGGCTCCGAGCCGGGGAATGGTCCGGGGATCGGCTGGCCGGCCGCGGGTGCATTGCGTCGCGGACCGGCATTTCGGTCCGGCTCGGTGGGCGGAACCTGACGAGGTTCGGCAGAAGCGCCAAGTTGACCAGCCTCCGAATCCGTTTGTACCGCTGGCTGATCCGAACGATCCGGGGACAGGTCGGCGTCAGGCGTGCCCTCGGTCTCGGGCGTGTGCTCGGTATCGGGTCGCCGCTGCGGCTCCAGCGGGGACTCGGCTGGCTGATCCAGCTCGGCGGACGGGGCCGGTCGGAGCTCGGGGTGGGGCTGTGCCCAGTCCCCGCGTGGGTCCACCGGGGAAGGCGCGGGGCGCTCGTCGGTTTCGGGAGAGGTGGCCTCGGGTTGGACGGTGGCGTTCTCGTCGGTGGGCGTGGCGGGCGGATTCTGTTGTGGGGTTTGGTGGTTCGGCTGCTCGAGGTCGCTGTCCGGGGTCGGGGCGGCGGAGGGATGGTCCGGCATGGGTGGAATCGCCGGGGGCGCGGGGGGATTCGCCGGAGCCGGGGGGTGGGGCGGCATCGGCGGGAGGTTGCGTGGGGGGTAGGGACGGGATTGGGGTGGGCCGGGGACGTAGGGGATGCCGGCGCGGTCGCCGGTGAGGGGTGGGCGGTGGGCGTCCCAGTGGTAGCCCTGGATGGCGGCTACCGCGGCGTTGGCGTCGCTCCAGGTTGCGTTCTCGTTCTCGCGCAGGAAGTTCGATTCGGCGAGGGCGTCTTGCAGGAGCAGGATGTCGGCGGGGAGGGGGTTGCCGTCGATGAGGCGGTTCCAGGCTTCGGCGACATCGGCGACGACGTCCAGGCGTCCCATTCGCCATTGGTTGTCGACCGGGTCGAGGTACCAGTGCCGGTCCCGCATCAGGTGGTTCTTGATCTGCTGGATCTGTTCGGGGGTGAAGACCGGCGGGAGCATTTTCCGCACCGCGGCGCGCAGCTGTTCGTCGAGGGCGCGGGCGAGGTCGTCGCGGTCGGGGGCGTTGCGCAGGTTCTCGCGCAGATCGGTGGCGAGTTGCCTTGCGTAATCGGCGTTTTCGGAGCCGAGGAGGCGGGTGACCTTGGCGATCAGCTTGTTCAGGTCGGCGCCGGCGGGGTTCGCGAAGACTGCGAGCGCCGCGTCGACGAAACCTTCCAGGGCCTCGCGGCGAGAATTCTGGTAGTCGACGACATTGCGGGCTATCGCCGCGACATCGTTGTCGGGGCCGTCGGCGACATCATCACGGTCGAATCGCGCGTACTGCTCATTGGCCCAGCGCTGCACCTTGGCCCACCGCTCGGCGGCGGCCTGCTGCGCCTCGCTCCAGGGCCGGGACGGCTCGATATCGGCGGCGCGCTCACCGCGATCCCATTGGCGGATCATCGGCTGGATGTCGCCCGGGCGCATCCCGAACAGGATCGATCCCTTGACCTTTGGCTTGAA
Source organism: Nocardia sp. IFM 10818 (assembly GCF_054655275.1). Classification (NCBI taxonomy): domain Bacteria; kingdom Bacillati; phylum Actinomycetota; class Actinomycetes; order Mycobacteriales; family Nocardiaceae; genus Nocardia; species Nocardia sp. IFM 10818. The sequence continues at coordinate 1,126,000 of NZ_BAAHJH010000001.1, read as the reverse complement.
CGCGGGGCTGATGCGGGCAGGCTGGGCCGAATCGCCGAACCAGGTGAACCCGCCCAGCTTCGCGACCTCCAGGATCACTCGCATCACATTGGAGGCCGCATCCGCGAACGGCAGCGCGAAGGTCGGATCGTCCGGGTCGGCGATGGGCTTCTTGCCGCCGGGGATGTGCGGCAGCAGATCCTGGTTCTGAGCGCCCGCGGGCAGTCCGCTCACCTGGTCGATGACGGCGCCGACGACCGCGGCCTGCACCTGGTCGGCGGCCCAGCCGCTGAGGCCCTGCGCCATCTCCAGCTTGAACTCGTCCGGCCAGGCGTTCGACCCGCGATTCTGAGTCCAGTGCGGCCGGGTCTGATTCACCTCGTGCCAGTTGCCCGCACCGTCGCGCCAGCGCGTGCTGAGGACGCGGTCGCTCCAGTTCCCGCCGGCGCTGAGACGATTCACGGCCAGCTCCGACCGGGTCAGCGTCACCCCGTCATCGCGGCCCGCGGTGACCCGCAGGCGTTCGACGACGGTGCTCGGATCGGCAATGGCCTGCGCCACTTCGGGAATGAACAGCAGGGCCTCCGCGAGGGCCCGATCGTGGTCGCCGAACGGGCGGCCGAGTTCATCGCGCGGGCCGAAGACGAGGATCCGCCGCGGCTGTCCGTCCACCATCGCCACCCGGGGCGTCACCAGGCGCGCGCCCTCGGCCGCGGCAATGCGCCGCCACTCGCCGGCGATACGGGCCATCTCGTCCTGGATGCGGCCGATCCTGTTGTGCGCCCGGTTCACATCGTCCGCGGCGGCCCGCAGTCTGTCGAGATCGCCTGCGCGGTCGGGGAAGGCGTCGCTCAACCGCCACAGCGCATCGGTCAGGTGGTCATGGCTCAGTGCGGTCTCGTTGACCGTCCCATCGGAGTTCAACAGGCGCGGCACGGTGTCCGGTTCGTGCGCCGGGCGCTGTTCCGCGGCCTGCCGCGCCAGTTCCGCGTCCAGCGGACCCAGGGCCAGCGCCAGTTCGTCCCGGGCGATCCGCCGGGGCTTGACGCGTTGCAGCTCATCGCCGCGTTCGGCGGCCAGCCGATCCATCTCGGCCATGACCTCCGCGGTCCGCGGCAGGCCCGCGGCGGCGCCGGCCCGTTCCAGTTCGTGAATCCGCTGGTCGATCTCCCGGATCTGCTCGCGCAGCCGGATGACGTCCTCGGCCGCGGCGACGAGCTTGCGCAGGGCGGCCAGGCGACGCTCCTGCTCGGCGGGACTATTGGGCAGGCGCTCATTGTGCCGACCCTCGTCGCCGACGCCCTCGATGCCCACGACCCGGGTACCGGCCTCGTTGAACAGTCGAAGTGCGGTCTGCTGCAGGCGATCCCGGGTGCCGAGGGCGGCCTCGGGATCGCCGACGTCCAGCAGCCGCCCGACCCGGGCGTCGCGCTTGGCGCGCTGGAATTCCAGTTCGCGCGCCAGCTCCCGGCGTTCCTGGAGCAGCCGCTCGTATTCGGCGCGCGGCGACTCCGGCTGCGGGCCACCGTGATCCGGCTGCTGCCCGCCCGGTTCCGAGGGATCACCGGCGTCGTCCGCGTTGCGCGCCGGCGGATCCGACAGCGGTTGCTGCGACCCGCCACCGGCGTCCACGGTCGGCCGGCCCGCGCCCGGCTGCTGCACCGGGCCGTGAACCCCGGAGGTCGTTTCGTCTGAGCTGTCCGGCACGGGCTCTGGCCGGCTCGCCGGGGCCGGACCGGAATCGGGCCGGCCGGGACCACCGGGTGTGACCGGACCACCGGCCTGCGGCGGCTCGTCACCGTCGTCGTTCGATGAAGGCGGCTCCGGCGGTCGCTGCGCGGATTCGGCCTGCGGCTGCGACCACTCGATGCGCGGATCGACCGGCCGCGAGGGTGTTGCCACGCCCTCGTTCGCCGACAGATCCTTCGGCTTCGAAGGCACTTCCGCGTTGGCGGGCGGGAGTTGTGAGCCGGTGCCGGGGTGTGGCGGCTGCGGCGACTGCGGTGGAGTGCTCGGAGGCTGGGCCGGCGGGGCGGAGGCGGGCGGGGGCGGGGTGATTGGGGCGTGCGTGATCACGCCGTCGTCATGGATCTCGACGTGGCGGTAGTCGATGGGAATCCCTTGGGCTGCCATCGATCTGGGGAGCTCGTCGCCGACTATGGGCGAGGGGTCGGCGAGTGGGGAGACAACGAGAATCCGGCGGGGGTCCCCTGGGAGGATTCCCACGAAATCGGCGCGGATATCGGCGCCCGCAGCTGTCATGATGTCCCGGGCGGCGCCCAGATTGGCGCCGTGCCGGGCGGCAGCCACCGCATCCCGCGCCGCCATGACGTCCGCCTGCGCCTGGAAGGCCTCGCGCCGCACGACATCCAGTTCGGCGATGCGCTGATAGGCGGCATCACGCTGGTCGAAGTACTCCGCGTGGGTGCGTTCGGGACGGAAATCCGGGTCGGCCACCTGCTCGAGGCGGGCGATCTCGGCGCGCAATGCCTCGTCGATCAATCTGGTGAGCCGAACGACGTTCGTGTCACCAGGATCGATCCCGAGGCGGCCGGCGATCTCGTGCAGCGTGGTCTCGGCCGCGGCGTTCGCGTCCCGCAGCCCTTCCTCTGCCTGCTGGGCGCGATCGATGAGCTGTTGCAACTCGGCGCGCGCCCGCGGCGTGGTCGGAGTGTGGACCTGCGGCAGACCGGTTCGCGGCCAGTCCCCCGATCCCGACGAAACCTGCTGCACCGCCGGCGGTTCGGCAGATTGCTGCGGCGCCGAGCCCTGTTCCGGCAGCACCGAGCCCTGTTCCGGCTGCGCCGTTCCTTCGCTGGGCTGCGTCCAGCCAACCCGCGGATCCACCGGCCGCGGGGACTCCTGACCCGGCTGCATCCAATCGACCCGCGGGTCGGCGGGCTGCGTCGGCTCCTGGGCGGGCTGCATCCACTCCACGCGGGGGTCCGGGATTCCCGGGTCCGGCTCGGGTGCGCGGGTGGGGCCGGAGGTCGGGGTGTTCGGGCCGCCGGGGCCGACGGGGGCGCCGGGGGCGGGTGGGGTGCCGGGGTCGGTGCCGCCGTCGGGGAAGTTGCGGGCGATCCAGTCGGCGAAAGCGGCGGCGCGGTGGGCGGTTTCGGCGGCGGCGCGGAGGTTGTCGAAGGCGTCGTGGACGGCGGGGCCGATGCCACGGATGGTTTGTTGTGCCAGGGCGTCGATGGTGTCGCCGGGGTGCGCGAGGAGGTCGGCCTCGTTGACGGGGAGGCCGGTGGCGCGGAAGAAGTCGGAGATGTTCTGGCGCAGGGCGTCGCGGGCCGCGTCGCGGGCTTGATCGGCGGCCTGGCGGAGCTGTTCGGGCGATTGGGTGGGCTGCTGCGGGGCGGGGGCGTTGTCGGGCCGGGTTGCAGCATCCAGGGCCGAGTGGGCGTCGCGGACGGCGGCTTCGGCGCGGTGGTGGCGTTCGGCGGCCTCGCGCAACTGGTCGCGCTGGGCCTCGGTGTAGCGGGGCTGGTCGGCGTCGGTGCGGTGGGACAGGTAGTCGAGGGTGCCGGGCAGGCGCTGGGGGGTCAGATCCGAGGGGCGGATCGGGCGGTCCGCATCGGTGTCGGCGCCCATGGCGCGCAGGGCGGCATCCCTCGCGGCGAGGGCATTGTCGCGTTCGAGCTCGGCGGCGGCGAGATCGGCGGCCGCCTGGCCCGGGTTCATCGGCGCGGGCGCGGTCAGCTCGTTGTAGCGCGCGGACAAGGCTTCCAGGGCGTCGATCTCGGCGTCGCGGGCGCGCACCTCGGCACGCAGTTCGGCGAGTTCGGCAGCCAGCTGCTCGGGGGTGAGGCGCTCGTGCTGGTCGAGGCGGCCGTCGCGGTACAGCTCGTACACCTCGGCGACGCGGGCCCAGTAGGCCTGCTCGGCGGCGGCGTAGTCGCCTCCGGCGGCGGCGATGTCGGCGGCATTGGGCGGGGTCAGGTCGATGCCGAGCAGACGCGCCCACACCGTCGGCGCGTCCGAGGGATCGTCCGAGCGCGGTTCGCCGATCATGCTGTCGCGGTTCCACGCGTCGCGCAGCAGTTGCGGTGCGGCGGGATCGTGAATCGCCACCTCGCCGTCGACCGCGCGCGGATCGGTGGCCGGGTCGAACCGGAGCTGGTTGGTGTACGGGTCGAGATCGCCCAGGGTGCGGGCGAATTCGGTGAGCGCCGCGACGATCTCGGGTGACGGCCCGGCCAGCAGGTTGGCCGACGCCCGATTGGCCGCGAGCTCGTTCCCGAGCGTGGCGTCGAGCCGCTCGCGCACAGCGGTCACCGCATCGGCGTCCACGCCGCGGATGAGTTTCGCGTAGTCGAGCAGATCCTTGATCTGCTGGAGCCTGCGCGGGCGCGGCGTATCCGGATCGGTCAGGTGGGCGGCCAGCAGCTCCGGGGTCAGATCGGCGGGATCGATGCCCAGGCGCAGCGACATCCGATCCCGCGCCGCCGCCAGCCGGTGGAAGTTGTCGATGGCGTCACTGCTGCGAATGAAGTCCGCCATGCCCTCGATCTGGGCGGCGCGCACCGCATTGTCGTGCCGCAGTGCGGCAATGGCGTCCTCGAGCCGGCCGGGCGCGAGATCCACGTTGTACACCGACATCCGGTCGGCGAGCTCGTCGCGGGCGGCCAGCACCTCGTCCGGGTGGTTCGAGTCCGCGAACTCCGCGAGATCGTTCCGGCCGGGGACCAGGTTCCAGGCGCCGTCGTCCTCGGAACGCATCAGGGTCGCCGACAGGCGGCGGCCGTCCACCACTTCGTCGATGTGCCGGACCTGCGGGGCGTCACCGGGCACCACGTGCAGACGGCCCTGCTCGTCGATGCCGAGCAGGCGGTAGTCCGGTTGCACCGCAGCGTCGTTGACCAGATCACGCAGGCGGGGATCGGTGATCAGCGCATCGGCGAGAATCCGGCCGTGGTTCGCCTCGCCGCTGAGAACCACCAATCGCGGCGGTGCGTCCGGGGTGTCGCCGGGCACGAGGCCGAGATTGTGGTCGAGCAATACGCCGCCGCGCCCGTCCACCCAGGCGCGGGCGGCGTCGTCGGCCAGGCGCTGGGCGAGATCGGCTGCCGTGCCCGGCGTCTCGTCCGGGAAGTGGTTGTGCAGGGCGTCTTCCAGCCGAGCGAGCGCATCGGCGTTGTCGCGCACGCTCATTCGCTGATCGCTGAGAAAACGCGCCAGGCGCTCCGGGGTCAGATCGTCCAGGGCCGTGGCGAGCAGCTGCGACCAGTTCGAGCGCTCGTCGCGAATCTCGTCGCGGCGCAACGCATGTTCGAAGATCGACTTCAGGCCGGTGTCGTAGCGGACCTCGTCCGGGCTGAGATCGCCGAAGGCGTACGGCGCCTCCGCGCCATTGTTGACGCCCTGCGATTCCAGCATGGGCACCGATCGGCCGTTGGCGGCGGCCAGCTCACGCAGGAAGCGGCCCATCGGGTCATTGTCGAAGAAGTTGACGTCACGGCTGAACGCGATGCGCGCGTCCTCGTCGTTGTAGCGGGCCGCCGCCACGGCGAGCGCCTCCACCGCGCCCGCCCGGCGCATCTGCAGCGCGACGGCCTCGTCGAGGGCGCGGCGCAGCGCTTCCGGGCCGGTGTCGGTGAGCTGGATTCCCAGCTCGGCCAGCGCATCCCGCACATCCTGCGGCAGATCCCGATGCGAGTCGGGCGATTCCAGCGCCGGGGCGGAGGAATCCGGTTGCGCACCGCGCTTCAGGTAGTCGTCGATCTCGTCGGCGGCGGAGTGCATTCCGGCGCGGCGCAGATCGTCGGACATCTCGCGCAGCTGCGCCGGATCGACCTCGGTCAGCCACGGTTCGAATTCCGCGCCGTCGCGGTTGCGCATGGCCTGGCCGTCACCGGTTTCCGCGGCCACCCGGCTGGTGAACAGGCGCAGCAGCGGCAGGCGCTCGCGCGCCTTCCACAGCGTGGCGACTTCTTTCGCGATGCGGATCGGGTTGAAGCCGTCGAGGACGACATCGCTGCCGGCGAGATGCGCCAATTCGGAGGCGACCTGCGATTGGTAGTCGCCATCCTGGCCGGAGCCCGACGGATACTTCGGCTCGATCGCGCGATCCCTGCCGATGAGCCGATCCCAGAGCCGCCGCACCAGGGACCGCTTCTCCGGCGTGGATTCCGCCGGACGCGCGGGCGGTGTCTCCGGTGTTGCCGGGCGAGTGGCCTGTTCGGCGCGCCAGGTGCGGTTCGGCCCCTCGGTGAGGCGCACGTGCACCCGCTCACCGTCGACCTCGAGCACCGCGCGGCGCTCGGCCGGATCGTGCCGGTCGGCGGCGGTCAGATCGGCGGCATCCAGTGCGTCACCGTGGATTTCGGCGCGCAGGTCCGCGAAGGCGGCATCCCGGTTGTCCGGGGTGAGCCGCTCGGGATCGATCCGCTCGGGATCGATGCCGAGCCGGCGCGCCCAGTCCTCGGCGTCCGCGGCGTGCCGCGCGCGCTGCTCCGGATCGGTGGCGGCATCGCGGCGCGCCGTGGCATCGGCGAGCGCCTCGAGTCCGCCGGCGCGCAACAGATTCCGGTACTGGAGTTCACCGGCGGCATCGGCGAGGCGCTGCGGAGTGCGGTCCGACTCCGGAATGCCGAGGCGGTCGGCGAGCTCTTGCTGTAGCCGATCCAACGGCAGCGCACGCTGATCACGCTGAGCGAGCCCCTCCTGGCGGGAGGGCGCCCCGGACTCGGGCGGGTTCGCCGGTGCTTGCTGCGCCTGCGGGTGCAGCGGCGCGGTCGGGCTCTCCGAACCCGCGGGCAGCTCGGGGCCCGCCTGAAGCGCGGGCGTTCCCGCACCGTCGGCGGCGCCGGCCAGCCGATCGGCCAGTCCCAGGCGGTCCAGTTCCGCGTCGATGGTGCGCAACTGCTCCGGATCGACCTCGGTCCGCCAGTACTCCTCGTCGCCGTACCGCGCAGTGGCGCTGAGCGGCTCGAAGTCCTCTGGATGCCGCATCCGCGCGGGCGGCTCACCCCGGCTCGCATCGCCGAAATAACCACGAGCTCTGGCCATGTCGGCGATATCGCGCAATACCGACAGCGGATCGGGATGCCGCGCCAGCGCCGGGCCCAACCCGAGCGCCTCGGCCAGCCGCCGCGCGTACTCCAACTCCTCCGGTGAACGCGAAACCCCCTGCTCCGGCGGCAATTCCATCAGGAAGTCGCGCACCGGACGCAGCGCCTCGGGCACCGCATCGACATCGAGCTCGAGTATCGGGCTCTCCCCCACCGGCTCCACCAACCCGGCCTGCGGCGTCGCCTCCACTTCACCCGGACCCGGCCACGGCTGGGTCACCGCCTCGGACGGACTCGGCAACGGCGGTGTAGTCGCCTGAGATGGACCCTGCGGCCGCAATGGCTGCGCCGTCGCCTCCGACAAATCCAGCTGCGGCACAGGCTGGGTCGTCGCCTCCGACGAATCCGGGGGCGGCAGGGGCTGAGTGGTCGCCTCCGACGGGTTCGGGGGCGGCAGCGGTTGTGTCGTGGCGGACGGGTCGACGTTCGGGTCGGAGTCCCGGTCGCGGGATTCGGCCCGGCCGTCGGGGCCGTCCGGATCGGAGGCGGGTGGAGCGCCGGGGGTGCGGCCGGGCGGCTGCCGGCCGTCGCCGTCGGCGGGGGCTGGGTCGGGGCGGCCGCCGGCCTGTTCCCAGAACCAATTCGCGCGGTCGGCGGAGATGCGGGCCAGGTGGTCCGCCGTTTCCGCTTCCAGCCGCGCCCAGCGCTCCTCCTGGCTGCCGGGCACCTCGCGGTCGGCCATCTCGTGCAGCCAGCTCGCGCGCTCGGCATCCATGCGGGCAGTCCAGTCCGCCTGTTCGGCCTGCATGCGGTCGAACCAGGAGTCCGGGTCGAACGGCGGCCGATCCGGATCACCGTCGTCGCGGCGCGCCTCCGGGCCGGGGGTATCGTCGCCGGGAACGCTGCGGGTCGGCGGCTGGAGGGTGCCGTCGGCGTTGAAGCCCTGCCTGATCTTGCCGGGGGTGTCGTCGCCGGCGGTGTTCGGATCGTCCTCGAAGGCAGGGTTGTTCGCCACATGCTCGGCGTAGGCCTGGGTGAGCAGCTCGTAGAGCACCTGTGCGGGTTCGCTGGCGTCGTCGCCATTGAGCTTGACGTCGGTGAAGGCCTCCGCCAGCGCCTCGCTGCGATTCAGCATGCCGTTGTCGTCGAAGCTGTAGCCGCTGAGCTCCTGGTACCACTCGACGAAATCGAGGAAGTCGAGATTGCCGCGAGTCCGCCGGTAGTACTGCTGGAGCGCATCGAAGAGCAGGTAGTGCGCCTCCAGCTGACTGGTGAAGTCGATGGCGTGCGCGAACTCGTGCACCATCGTCGAATAGATCGGGCGCGCACCGGATCCCGGCACCAGATGCCCATCGTCCTCGGCCCCTTGGACCCGCTCGGCGAATCCAGCCGGATCGAGAGCCCAGCGCTCGTTCAGCGTCAGCGAATCGCAGTAGGTCAGGCCGCCGTCGTCGCCCGGGTCCGCCTCGGCGAACACGCCGTCGTCGTCGAGCGGCGCGATGCGCACCGACAGCAGGTCGGTATCCGGGTACTGGCGCATCATGTCGTCGATGGCGCGGGCGAATTCACGCAGCACCTCGACATCGATGTCGGGGTTGTCGAATCCGACGACCTCCAGATCCCATTCGTTGTCGAGCCGATCGATGATGCCCTGGTGATCCAGGTCCGACCACTCGTCGTCCGGGCGCGGCGACCAATCCGAATCCGGAGGATTCGCCTCGGGGCCCGGATCGGACGGCGGCGTATCCGAGAGCCCGTCCATCGACTCCGGCTGCGTCGCATCCGGTTTCGAACGCTCGGCCGTAGCGGGGCCCGGCAGTCCGGCATCCGCCAGCGTGGTCTGCAGCAATCGGTACAGCACCTGGGCGGGCTCGCTGGCGTCGCGGCCGTTCAGCTGGACATCACGGAAGGCCTCGGCCACCGCCTCACCGGGATGGAGCATGCCGTTGCCGTCGAACGCGTAGCCCGGCAGCTGATCCAGCCAGCGGATCAGCGCATTCACATCGGACGAATCATGGACGGCCACAAAGTGATCGATCAGCACGTCGAGCGCCGAACTGCGGGCCTCCCGCTGCCCGGCGTGATCCATGACGTGGCCGAACTCGTGCACGATCGCCGAATACACCGGGCGCACGCCCGATCCCGGCGCGTGGCGGCCCTCGGCCTCCTTGTTCCTGATGTGCTCGGCGAAGGCCGCGGGGTCGCGAGCCCACGCATCGTTGAAGACCATCCGATCGGAGATGAGACGTCCGGTCTCGTCACGTCCGGGCCAGGTGGCCGCGATGGCGTCGGGATCCTGTGGAATGGGACCGATCTCGACCTGGCGGAGGGTGACGCCGCGGTGCTCGGACAGCAGATCGTCCAATGCCCGCGCGTATTCGCGCAGCACCTCGACGTCGATATCGCCGTTGTCGAATCCGACGGTCTGCACCCCGAGCTCGTTCTCGATCCGGTCGATGATGCCGTCGCGATCCAGATCCGACCACTCGTCGTCCGGACGCGGCGACCAATTCGTCTCCGCGTCATCGGGATCCGGCATCGGGGTCGAGTTGTCGGCGCCGGACCGCCGCTGCGCGGAATCGTCCCCGGTCTCCGAATTGGACTGGGCCAGAGAGTCTTTCAGCAGCCGGTAGAGCACCTGCGCGGGTTCACTCGCCTCGGGCCCGTGCAGGATGACATCGGTGAACGCCTCGGCCAGCGCCTCACGCGTATTCAGTGCGCCGTGTTCGTCGAAGGCGTAGCCCGGCAGCTCATCGTGCAGCCAGTTGAAGAAGGCGTCGGTGTCCCGCGTGCCGGTCTCGGCGACAAAGTGGCGGGCCAGGGCCATCAGGGCGGCGTCATTGGCCGCGAGCCGGCCATTGGCGTCGAGCACATGGCCGAATTCGTGCACGATCGTCGAATACACGGGCCGATCACCGTGGCCCCACACGAATTCGCCGGATTCCTCCCGCGCGAGCACGTTTCCGACCAGCGCGCCGATGTGCTCGGCGAAGAAGCCATTGAGCACGATCCGGTTGCGGACGGGGTGGCCGCCCTCCATGTCCGAGGTGGCCACGGCCATCGGCAGGAACATCGAACCCATCCCGATCTCGATGCCGTCCAGATCGATGCCCGGGAAGCGGGTCAGCATATCGTCGATGGCGCGCGCGAATTCGCGCATCACCTCGGGATCGACGTCGGGGTTGTCGAAACCCGCCACCTCCAGATCCCAGCGGCGGCGCAGCTCGTCGGCGATCTCGGTGCGGTCCAGTCCGGACCAGGCGTCGTCCGGCCGCGGCGACCAGTCGTAGGCCGAATCCTCCTCGTTCGCATCGTGATCCGGCAGCCCGTCGTGCGGATCGTCCGCGCCCGGCACCGGGTCGGCCCCTTCCATCCGGCCGATGATCCGGCGGCCGCCCCCGGACTCGTCCGGCCCCAGCTGTGCCTTGCCGTTCTGCAGCAGCTTCTCGATCCGCTCCGCCATCCGCAGATTCCAGCGGCGACCCAACTCCTCGGCGACGCCCGTCCGGTCCAGCGGCGCCCAGACATCGTCGGCGGGCGGCGACCAGCTCTGACTCGAATCCCGCGGGCCCACCGCCTGGTTCGCGTCGGCACCGGATGGCTCCGGTTCCGGTGCGCCCGCCGGGTCGCGCGGACCCGGATCCGGCGGCACGGGCGGGAAGCCGCGGCGCCGGTCGGATGCGGCGTCGGGCTGCCGGGCCGGGCCGTCCGCGGGCGGGGTCGGATCACCCAGGGGCAGATCCGGGTCGCCGTCGAACATGGTCGGGTCCGCGAGCATGGCGGCATCCACCAGATGCCAGAACAGGACGCGGGCCGGCTCGGTGGCGTTCTCGCCGTTCAGAATCACGTCGGCGAAGGCTTCGGCGAGGGCCTCGCCGGGCCAGATATCGCCGTCCTCCTTGAAGCTGTAGCCGCTCAACCGGCCGAGCCAGTCCAGGAACGCGGCCTCGTCCATCTCCCCGCGCGTGGTCTCGAAATAGTCGGCGAGAGCGTCGAATACGGTGTCGCGAGCCTCGCGCTGCCCGCGAATGTCCATGACATGGCCGAATTCGTGCACGACGGTCGAATAGATCGGCCGGTCCGCCGAGCCCGGTACCAGGAATCCGTCGGCCACCGATTCGGCGACCGCGCGGCGGAATGCCTCCGGATCGGTCGCCCAGGCCGCGTTCAGCACCATGCGCTCGGCATCGCCGTCCCGGAAGAAGGCCCAGGTTTCGGCGAAGGTATCCGGGTCCTCCATGGGTCCGATGTCCACCGCGCGCAGCGGAGCGCCCGGGAACATCCGCAGCATGTCCTCGATCCCACGGGCGAACTCGCGCAACACTTCCGGATCCACATCGGTGCGGTCGAAGTTGTGCACCAACTCCGGTTCCAGGTCCTCGGGCAGACCGTCCGGCGAGCGCTGCTCCAGGTTGTCGCGCAGCAGCGTCTGCAGCCGGTCGATGATTCCCTGGCGGTCGAGCCGGGACCAGTCGTCATCGGGGCGCGGTGACCAATCCGGTTCGGGCGCCGCAAAATCCTGCGCCCAGTCGTCGCCGTCGAAGTACTCCGGGCCGTCGGAATCGTCGGGCCGCGGCGGGACGCTTCGGTCGCCCGGGTCCGCTTCGCGCGCCTGACGGCGATCGGGACCCTCGGTTCCCGGATCGTCCTGCCGCCATGATCCATCCGGACGGCGCGATTGATCCGGCTGTGCCGCAGGCTTTTCCGCGAGCGGCGTTTCGGGACGCACGGCCGGATCGGCGGCTGCGGGTGGCTGGTTCGGCGGCTGCGGGGGCGGGTCGAGGGCCGGTGTGCCCGCCGCGCCGTCGTCGGGATCGTCGTCGGCGTCCGGGCGGGGCGGCAGCAGTTGGTCGCGGTTCGGCGGTGCGGGGGCGTAGGGTATGCCGGCGCGGTCGCCGGTCAGGGGCGGGCGTTCGGCGTCCCAGTGGAAGCCGTCCAGGGCTGCCGCGTGGGCGTTCGCCTCGCGCCAGGTGGCATCCGGGTTGGCGCGCAGGTAATCCGATTCGGCCAGGGCGTCGCGGAGCAGGAGGATGTCCGAGGGCAGCGGTTCGCCGGCGATGAGGCGGTTCCAGGCCTCGGCCACATCGGCGACGGCGTCGAGCGGGCGGCGGACCAGCTCGCCGGTTTCGGGATCGGTCACCAGGTGCGGGTCGCGCATCAGGTGGTTCTTGATCTGCTGGATCTGCTCGGGGGTGAAGACCGGCGGGATCTGCTGGGCCGCGGCGGCCTGGAGGCCGTCGACGACGGCCCGGGCCAGCGCATCCCGATCGGTGACGTCCAGGTCGTCGAGGGCCTGTCGCAGATCGGCGATCCGGTCGCGGGCGTCGTCGGAGAGCTCGGGTCCGTCGAAGACCAGGTCGAGCAGGATGTCGGCCGGGTTGTCGTCGGGGCGGGCGGCGAGTTCCCCCTCCACCTGGCGGATGAAGTCGGACAGCCCGGCGTCCTGTTCGGCGCGGTGGGTGGCGAGATTGCCGACAATGGTGTCGATATCGCTGTCGTCGGCGCGGAAGCGCGCGTACTGCTCGTCGGCCCAGCGCTGCACTTGCGCCCAGCGCTCGGCGGCCTGCCGCTGCCGCTGTTTGAACTCGTCGGACACCTCGCCGGCATCGTCGGCGTGCTCGGCCGGGGTGTACTCGCGCACCATCGGCTGCACTTCGCCCGGCCTGGAGCGGAACCACGGGTGGCCCTTGAAGCCGGGGCGGATTCGGCCGGGGTTGTCCGGATCGGCGAACCAGGTGAAGCCGCTCAGCTTCGCCACTTCCAGCACGACGCGCATGATGTGGCCCGCCGCGTCCGCGTACGGCAGCGCGTAGGTGTCCATCCCCTGCGGCACGCCCGAGGGGTCCTTGCCGCCCGGGATGTGCGGCAGCAGATCCTTGTTGACGCCGGTATTCGGTTCGCCCGGAGCCGGATCGACGAAGACATCGGCCACCGACGCCTGGATGCGGTCCACGGCCCAGCCGCTGACGCCTTCGGGCAGATCCCGAGCCTCGAACTTCTTGGGGAGGTTGCCGGCGTCGCGGTTGAACTCCAGATCCGGTTTGGTGGGATCGACGTGATGCCAATTGCCTTCGCCGTCACGCCATCTGGTGCTGTTGAGGCGAACGCCATTGCGCGGATCGGAGATGAGGCGGTTCACCCGCGGCGGCGGGGCGTCCACCACGGTGCGATTGCCTTCGCGGTCGCCCAGAACCTGGCGGTACTCGATGCGGGTGCTCGGGTCGACCATGGCCTGCGCCACCGCGGCGCTGTAATCCAGGGCCTGCGACAGGGCGCGGTCCAGGTCCGCATTGGGGCGCGGGCGGACCTCGCCGTCCGGACCGGCCACGAGTTCGTCGCGCGGGCCGAAGACGATGATGCGGCGCGGATCGCCGTCCACGATGGCCACCCGATCGGTGACCATGCGCGCGCCCTCGGCCTCGGCCAGCTGGCGGTAGGCGGCGGTGACGCGCTCCATCTCGTCCTGGATGCGGCCGATCCTGTTGTGCGCCAGATTGACTTCGTCGGCGGCGCGGGCGAGCCGGGCCACATCCGGATCGTCCGGGTTCGCGGCGCGCAGCTCGTCGAGAGTGGCACGCAGGTTCTCCGGGCTCAGTGCCGACTCGTCGACCCGGCCGTCCGCATCCACCAGGCCGAAGCGTTCGGCCAGCTCGTCGCGCTCGCGACGAGTCGGCTTGATCTGCTGCAGTTCCTCGGCGCGTTCCCGGGCCAGGCGATCGTGCTCGGCCTGCACCTCGTCCGGCAGCGGGCGGGCGCGGATATCGCCGGTCTGCTCCAGGGCGCGCATCTCGCGGTCGACCGCGCCGAGCTCGTCCTGCAGCTGATGCACCCGCTCGGCGGCCTCGACCAGCTTGCGCAAAGCCTCACGGCGCCGGTTGATCTCGTCTGCGCTGAGGTTCTCCCGCGCCTGACTCGGGCCGTCCTCGCCCACGCCCGGAATATCCACCGTCTGGATGCCGAGCTCATCGAGCAGCCGAAGTTCGGTCTGCGCCAGCGCCTCTCGCGTACCGAGCGCCTCATCCGGATCAACACCGTCGAGCAGCCGCCCAATGCGCGCGTCCCGCTTGGCCCGCCAGAACTCCAGCTCCCGCGCCAATTCCTTACGCTGCTGCAGCAATTCGTCATAGCGATCCCGCGCAGCATCCGGATCCGGCGTGGGCTCGGACTGATTCCCGCCCTCGGGCGTGGGATCGCCCGCGGGATCGGCGGCAGGCTTGGGCTGCGGGCCCTCGGCCGGTTCGCCTTCCGGCTTGGGCTGGGAACCCTCGGACGGATCGCCTTCCGGCTTGGGCTGCGCCTCGTCCGAAGGCTCGGTCTCCGGCTCGGGCCGCGCACCCTCCGACGGATCGGCTTCCGGCGTCGGCTGAACGCCCTCCGACGGGTCGGCCTGCGGCTTCGGCTGCGAGCCTGCGGCGGGAGCGGCTTCGGACTGGGGCCGGGCGGCTTCGGGGGTTCCGGCATCCGGGTCTGACGGGTCCGCCGGCTTCGGGCGACCGGATTCGCCGCTTTCGGGTCTGCCGCCGATGCCATCCCAGAGCCAGTCGGCCCGGTCTTGAGCGATCTTGGCGACCCATTCGGCGTTATCGGCCTGGAAGCGGGCGTAGCGGGCATCGGGGCTATCGGAGGTGTCCTGGTCGGCAAGCTCGCGAAGCCATTGCGCGCGTTCGGCATCCATACGCGCTTCCCAGTCGGCCTGCTCGGCACGCATGCGATCGAACCACTCGTCCGGGCCGTCGGAAGGATCCGGCCGCCTGTCCGGACCATCTGGGTCGGGAGCGGGTGCGGTGTCCGGCGGCTTGGGCGGCTCGCCGCCGCCACCCTCGGCCGGTTGCAGTTCGGGGGCGCTCTCCGATTCCTGCTCCGCTTCGGGGCGCACCTGCTCGCGTTGCTGAACCGGTTCGGGCTGTTGCACAGGATTGTCGGAACGGGTCTCGGACGCGGGCCGCTGCACGGGGTTGTCCGGACGAGTCTCGGACACAGGCCGCTGCACTGGGTTGTCCGGACGAGTCTCGGACGGAGGCTGCACGGGGTTGTCGGGACGGGTCTCGGACGCGGGCTGCTGAATGGGGTTGTCCGGGCGTGTTTCCGACGCGGGCTGCTGGACCGGGTTGTCCGGGCGGGTTTCGGTGGCGGGCTCGGATTCCGGCTCCGGTTGGGGCGTGGGGCGGCGTTCGGGTTCGGGCCGGCGCTGGCGGCGGCGCTCGGCGGGTTCGCGGCTCTCGCCGGAATCGGTGCGGGTCGTGCCGTCTTGCGTTGTGCTGGAGGAGTTTTCGAGGCTTCCGAGAAGCAGTTCGTAGAGGACGTGGGCGGGCTCGCTGGCGAACTCGCGGTTGAGTTCGACATCGGTGAAGGCCTCGGCCAGCGCCTCGACCGGATCGAAGCCGCCGTCGTCGAAGAAGCTGTAATCGCTGAGTTGGCGCACCCATTCGTCGAAGCGCGCGTATTCGGCGTCGGTCCACTCGGTGACGCGGTAGGCGTCCTCGTAGTGGTCGAGCAGCGCATCCCAAGCCGCGTCCCGGGACACCGTATCCGAGGTGAAGTCCAGGACGTGCGCGAACTCGTGCACGATCGTCGAATGCACCGGCCGCTGCGCCGATCCCGGCACCAGATCGCCCGCGGCCTCGTCCTCGGCGATATTGTCGGCGAAGCGGCGCGGATCGGTGGCGTAGCCCTCGCTGAGGATGATCCGATTGCGCGGATCCGCGCTGGTTCCGGGATCGGTCTCGGCGTACTTGTCGGGATCGGCGATCGGCTCGATCGCGATCCCCCGCAGATCCGCTTCCGGGTAGTTCCGCATCATGGAATCGACTGCGCGCGCGAACTCCCGCGCCACCTCCGGATCGACCCCGGCCCGGTCGAAGCCCTCGACCGTGAAGCCCTCCGGTTCCCGGTCCGCGAAGCGCCGCTCCAGGTCGGCGGCGACCTCCTCCGGGCTCAGCTCGGACCAGTGATCGCGCGGCGGCTCGTCGCCACCGTGCAGCACCGCCGGATCATCGCCGCCATCGCGCCCGCCGCCGGACCGGGACCCATCGCCCGCGCGCGCGGGATGCTCGGTGGCGCCGTCGCCCCGATCGATGCCGCTGCGCCGCGCGGCCCGCTCGTAGTCGCGCTGTGTGGGCTGAGATGCACCCTCTGCCAATGGAATCGGCGCTACAAGCAAAGCCTGATCGGCCGGATCGGATGGCGTCGTTACGGAAGGGTCCTGCGGCAGGCCCGCTCGATCCGCGGCGGGCGGCGTCGCCGCATCCTGCGGTGCGGTGGCATCGTCGTCCCGCGCGGGGGTTCCGTCCCGATCACGTGGCGGTGTTCCGGCCTGGTCACCGGTGGCCGGATTTGCGAGCGGTTCGGCGGTCTGCGCAACCGGCGCGTCGGCGCGATCGGCGACATCGCTGGTCGAGGCGGTGGGTTCGACGCCGCTGGAACCGGCTTGCAGACCGGGATTCGCATCGGCGGAGACGATTCCCGGTGTGCGGCCGTCGATTCCGGGCCGGGAGCCGGGAACGGTCCGGGCAGCGTCGGCGCGGCCCGAATCGGCGGGCCCGGCCGCGCGGTTGTCGGTCGCGGGGTTCGCCGGGTTGTTCGGTGTCGTGGCGTTCGACGTGGCCGGACTGGAGGTGGCCGGACTGGAGGCCGCGGGGCTGGAGGTAGTGCTGCCGGTAGGCGTCGTGCTGGTCGGCCCGGTGGCTGTCGCGGGCGTGCCCGCTGTGGTCATCGACGGTCCTCCGGTGGCGGGCGCGCCCATGACGGGGGCGACCGTGCCCGGTTGCGTGCCCGCCGTCGTGTCCGAGGTGTTCAGTGCGCTGGCGTTTCCGGCGGGGCCCCCGTCACTGCGCGCGTTCACGCGGGACTCGGGACTCGAATCCCCTGTGCCGGTGGGGGAATCGATGGACCTGCCGGTCGTATCGGCGGCCGTGGGTGCGCCGACATCTCGGGCCGGGCTGCTCAGCGAGCCATCGCCGGAGTGCTGCGGTGCTGTCGTACTCGATTCGCCGCCCGTGGCTTCCGGAGCCGCCTCCGGGCGGTCATTGCGCCCGGCCGCTCCGCTGCCCTCGTTGTTGTTCGCGGCAGGGCGCTCGGAGGTATCGGTACGCCCGGTGTCGCGGCCGGTGTCATGCGGTGAGGAGGTATCGGGCGTGCCGGTGCTCGCACCCTGGGGGTTCGTCTGCAACCCGCCCGGCTGCTGCCCGCCGGTGGTCGGCGCGGTGTTGTTCCCGGGCGCGCGAGAGGTGTCGTCACCCGGCCGGGCAGCCGTGCCGTCCGGATTGGCGCCGCGACCGTTCTGGTTGGACGCGGAATCGTTCGCGCCCGCCCGGTTGTCGCCGCCGGTCGGCTGATTCCCCTGCACCCCATTGTCGGCGCGCGGTCGATTCCCGTTGTCACCGCCGTTCGGATCGGCACCTCCCGGGCTGTTGTACGGATTGGTACCCTGCGGACCGTTGTACGGATTGGTGCCGCCGGTCGGCATCGGAGGCACGCCCCCCGGCCCGCCGTAAACCCGGTTCGCGCCCGCATGACTGAGGCCCGACAGCCCGCCCTGGAAGGCGCCCGAGGTGAGCATGCGCGGATCGAACTGGGTGTTCTTCAGGTTCTCGACGGCCTTGTCCCAGCCATCCTTGTACACGTCGACGCCGAACTGCGCGCCGGTGCCCGCGGCGAAACCCGCGGTCGCGCCGACCAATCCCGATGCGACGCTTGTGATTCCGGCATTGACGAAGTTGTTGACCCCGGCCCGCCCGAGCTTGTTGCCCAGCCAGCCGCCGAACGGGCCGGCCGCCGCGCCGCCCGCGGCGGAGCTGATGGCGGTGATACCGACCTGGGTCCAGTTGATGTCCTTCCGCTTACCGTTGTTCACCTGGTACTGCTGAATCGCGAGCTCCTGGACCGTGCCCAGGGTGAGATCGATGGCGACGTGCCGCAGGATGAACTTCACCGCGGCCGCACCGGCCATCCGCGCCGCGTAGGTCGCGATGGCCCGGGCCGCGCGGGCGCCGATCATCCGCACCGCGACACGCGTCATGGCGACCACGACCGCCTCCACCGCGGGCGCGGTCGGCGGCCAGATCCACGCCGCCAGGATTTCCGCCGCGGCCAAGGCCAGCGACGACCAGAACATCAGCTTGGTGTATTCGATCTCGGTGCCGGTCGAGAAGGCGGATTCACCGAGATCGTCGAAATATTTCGCGAGATCCTGAATGGAGGTGTCGTCTTTGCCGCTGGTCTTGCCCTGCAAGACGTCGTAGGCCTTGACCATGGCCTCCATACCCTCGCCCTCGGGATAAGCGGCGATGGTCGCATATCTGGCATCGTCGATGGCGGACAGCAGATTTCGCAGCCCATTGGCGCCTGTGCGCCAATCCTCGGCCAGCGCCCACATCTGGGTTTCGCTGCCGTCCGGCCATTCCATGCCGACCAGCCAGCCCACCCATTCGAGCGATTCAGGAAACTCGATATCCCCCAACGCGGGCTACACCTACCACCCGGAGTCGGTGGCTCCGCCGCGCCGGATGACCGTGCCATCGGGTTCCGAAGCCGGCTGCGCCGCACGGCGTTCCGGCGAATTCGGGGGTGCGGTGGAGACGACCGGCGGGGCCGGGACGGTCAGTTCCTTGCTCAGGTCCGGCATGCCGGGGATCAGATCGGCCAGCTTGGGCAGGCGACGGACGCCCTGCGAGACCGGGGCCATGATCTCCTGGGCGCGCCGCGCCACTTCCGCGGCGGCCTGCTGCGCGGCCTCGGTGATCGCCTTCGCGATCTCCTCGTAGTCGAGATCCTCGATGTCCGAGGAGAATTTGGTTTCGATCACGGTGCCCTCGGCGTTCACCGTCACGGTCACCCGCTTGCGCACGGTCGCGGTCGCGGTGAGCGCGGCGCGGTCCTGCTGCAGCTTGGTGATGGTGCGCATCTGCTGCGCGAAACCATCGAGAATGTCGTTCAGATCGGCCTTGGCACGTTCGTTCGTCATCGCGCCGGGCTCACTTCTTGGTCTGATAGGCCCCGGCATTGCCGGAATCCATGCTCGACAGGTAGTCCAGCGCTTCCTGCTGCCCCTTGGCGAAGTTCCCGAAGGTGCCCGACATGTTCCGCGCGCCCTGCACGATATTGCCCTTGCTGGCGATGTACCCGTTCTCCCCCTCGGAGAAGTTCTTCCCCAAGGTGTCGTTGCCCCACGGTTCACCACGCGACTCGATGGAGGAGACCAGGGTGTTCACTACGGTATCGATACCGTCCTGCACCTTGGTCGTCTTCGACTTCGCGGTCCGCAGCAAATCCTTATAGGACTCCAGTCGACTGCCGCCCACCTGGTCATCACCTCCAGCACCACATGCGGATACACCTATCCAGCAAACCGTTTCGACAAGATCGAACCGATCGCATAGTGACACTGTCAGGTTTGGTCGACCACTTCGTTGACGGAACATTAACGGAGAGTGGCGATTCGGGCGGGTCGATGAACCGATCCGCCCGAAACCGTTCACATCACCAGTTCTTCGCCGCGCTCCTCCATATGCCGAAGCACACGATCCACGCTCTGCCCCAGGCGTTTCGCGAGTCGATCCGGGCTCGCACCGATGGCCCGGATCTCGGGCTCATCCAGATCGATGAGGTAGCGGCCGTCGCCCGCCAGATCGCGCCACATCATGCTCCCCTCCATGACGCCACGCGGGCCGTAGATCGAACGGTACTGCCGCACACGAATGAAACCGGTCCAGTCGGCGGGTTTGGCCCAGAACGCCTGGCCCTGCATTTCGGCCGTGTCGTCGAAGGAGTCGAAGGCCATCATCTGCCGGACCTCGTAGGGATCACGCTCCGGCGGCTCGAACACGATGGGCACCGGGGCGCCGCTGCCCGCCGAGGTATCGGGCAACTGCTCGACGACCTGCGCCGGCAGCGCTTCGGGCTTGCACTCGGTGAGCGTGTATCCGCCACTGTGATAGATGGTTTCACCCGGCTTCTGGGTGATCATGACGGCGCTCCAGCCACGGCGCACACCGTGCACCCGGATGCGCTTCTCCGGATTCTCGGTATCGCTGTCACACCAGGCGGCCGAGAAGACGGCCACCTCCGGATAGGCGAGCGTCTCGAATACCGCGCCGAGGCCGGAATCCAGGCGTTCCCGGAGTCCGGCCATGGCTTCGGCGAGCTCACGCTCGTAATCGTCGAGATAGCGGGTGCGACTGGTATAGGTGAGCGGCGCGGGCATCACCTCGTCCAGGTAGCGATTGCACAGCGCCTTGAACTCGATATCGGTGAGCTCCCATTTCATGCCTCGGTCACCGGCTCCGATTCGACGGGAGCGGCGGCGCGGGCGATCGTCTCGACGAATTCGGCCGCACCGAAGGGACGATCGGCGCCGGCGGCGCCCTCGCCGGTGACAACACCCTCGCTGACACCGGCCGTCACACCCACCATCGGATTGGTGACGGTCTCGTCCAGGCCGGCGCGTGCGAACAGGTTGGTCAGCATGGACGGCTGGGAGGTGACCTGCCCCGCGGCGGGACTCGGCACGGTGACACCGGCCGGGCCGCCCTGGGTCTCCTCCGCCGGCAGTCCGGCGGCGGGCACGGCCGCCTCCGTCGGCGTCGTCACACCGAGCAGTTCACCCAGCTGAGACAGCTTGTCCGGCGATTTCTCGAGCTCCGCGAGCGCCGTGGTCACCTTGTCCTCGGGCACCCCGAGCAGCTTGGCGATCTCCTCCGTCTTCCCGTCCGCCAGCATGGCATCGAGCTGCTGCATGATGCCGGGCAGTGATTGAGCGATGGTCGAGATTCCGGTGGTGGCGGCCTGGATCAGGCTGGCCAGAGCACTGACGATTTGCGACGCATTCTGGCTGTTGTTGTTCTGGCCGTTCTGGTTCTGACCGCCCGGGGTATTGCCGCCGGGGGTTTGGCCGCCGGGCTTGTTCGGATCGGGAACATTCGGCTTGTTCGGGTCGGGAACGTTCGGCTTGTTCGGATCAGGCACGTTCGGCTTGTTCGGATCAGGCACATTCGGTTTCTGACCACCCGGATTCTGCCCACCCGGATTCTGGCCACCGGGATTCTGCCCACCCGGATTCTGACCGCCGGGATTCTGCCCACCGGGGTTCTGGTTGCCGCCTGGGTTCTGATTACCGCCCGGATTCTTGTTGCCGGGATCTTCCGGCTTCTTCTCCGGATCCGGCTTCTTCTCCGGCTCCTTCGGCGGATCGACAGGCTTCGGCTTGTCGAAGGGCGGCTGTGCGATGATCGGCAGGATTCCCTGGGTGTCCTTACCGTTGGTGACGTAGTCGCGCTCGAAGTACCGGCGGTAGTTGCCCAGGTCGTCGGTGCAGAGTTTGTCCTCTTTCTTCTCCGGCATGGAATTCTTGGTGGAAACCATCCAGTGCGCGACGAAATCGAGGACCTCGCCCGTGTACTTCATGGTGTCGATCAGCGGCGTCAGATCGTTGCCGTACTTGCGGACGGCCGCCCGGGCGCCTTCCGAACCGGCCCCGATCCAGCTGTTGCTGAGCCCTTCGATCTTGGTGACGTAGTCGCCGACCCGCGTGTTCACCTTGTCGGCCAGCGTCTTCCAGTCCTCGCCCGCCCACAGGTAGGGCGAGGCGTTGATGGACTTCCCGAGGCTGATGAGCTCGTCCCAGTCCATCTCATCCTTGTTCTCCCACCGGATGTAGATGCTGTCCTTGGCCTTTTCCTTGTTGTCGCGGAACTTCTTCAGGTTCCCCGAGAGATCGTCCTCATAGGGTCCGGGCAGGCCGACGCCGGGAACCCGGTTCGGCGGCTTGAACCCGACATCGGCGGAACCGGGCTGAATCTTGATATCGCCCAGCGCGCCGATCGCGTTCTTGGTTCGCACGAACTGCTCTTTCGAGGCGCCATCCGCAATCTTGTAGGCCTCGCCGGCAGCACGAAAGGTGTCGACCATGGCCGTAAGGATCTCGATGTGGCCGTCGAAAGCGGTCAGCAATTCGGTCCCGCGGCGGCTCAATGCCTGCTGCAGTGCCGTGCCGGACGGCAGATTGCCCAGCGCCGGGAGGTTGTTGAGGTTCGCGTTGGTCACCGCGTCCTTGAAACCGCGCATCGCGCGCACCAGATCCGCCGCGGCGTGCATGCCCGTTGCCGCGTCCCTGGGCTCGAACTGTAGTTGCTGCCCAGCGATCTGAGTCTTCAGGTCGCTGCCCCATTTTGGTTGATCTGTAGGTGCCATCGGTTACTGTCGCTCCACCTGTTCGCTTCTCCCTGCCAGCACAGACTACTAACGTGAACCGACTATGGCGTGCAAGGAAATTCGATTCGACCTCGGTCGCGGGGTGAGCTGAGCCTTGCCCGTTCGTTGCTCAGACGGCCGACGGCGGCGGGCTCATGATGGTGGAGTTGCGGCCCCAGATGAACCAGACGATCGGGGCGAGGACGGGGAAGACCAGGATCAGCAGGATCCACATGGCCTTGCCGCCGGCCTGGTAGTTGCGGGAGCGGAGGACGCTCACCACGGCGGCGATGAACAGTACGACACCGGCGATCGCGACGGCGATCAGCCCGACGGCGAGAGCTATGGAGCCTGCGGTTTCGGCCGTTCCGGCGGCCAGCGTGGCCGCGGAGGCCAGGATTGTTGTCGTCATGGTCTCGAGCCTAGAAATGCGGCGTACCTCGGCACATCAGTAATTAGCTCAGAGTTCGCTCGAGGTGGTAGTCCCGCGGATGTACATCTTTTGTCGAATGTGCGATCTGCGATGATCGGGACCGTGCGAGTACTGGTGCAGCGGGTGAGTTCGGCTCGGGTGACGGTGGACGGCGAGGTGGTCGGACGGATCGATCCGGCGGCGCACGGTGCGCCGCAGGGGCTGGTCGCGCTGGTCGGGGTCACCCATAGTGATACCGACGCGACGGCGAAGGCTATGGCGGACAAGATGTTCCGGCTGCGCATCCTCGACGGCGAGCGGTCGGCGGCGGATTTGGGTGCGCCGATTCTGGTCGTCAGTCAGTTCACCCTCTACGCCGATACCGCGAAGGGGCGGCGGCCGTCCTGGTCCGCTGCCGCGCCGGGAGCGGTGGCGGAACCGCTGGTCGAGGCGTTCGCCGCGACGCTGCGGGAACTCGGGGCGACGGTTGCCACGGGGCGCTTCGGGGCGCACATGCATGTCGAACTGGTCAATGACGGACCGGTGACGATCCTGCTGGAGTCCTGAACTCGGCTAGCCTGGCGATCGTGCTGTTGTGGATCAATGGGCCGTTCGGGGGCGGCAAGACGCAGACCGCGTTCGAATTGCACCGGCGGTTGCCGGGCAGTGTGGTCTGTGATCCGGAGGAGGTCGGATTCGGGTTGCATCGCACCATTCCGCGGGAGCTGCGCGGGGATTTTCAGGATCTGCCCGCATGGCGGCAGGGCGTGTACGAGGCGCTGGATCTGGTGCTGAGCGAGCATGACGGGCCCGTTATCGCGCCGATGACGGTCGTGGAGCCCGCGTACTTCGCCGAAACCGTTGGGCGGCTTCGGGAGCGGGGGCATGACGTCCGGCATTTCGCGCTGCTCGCCGAGCCCGAGATCGTGTTGCGGCGGCTGCGGGAGCGGGGATTGTGGGGACTGCGGCACGAGAGCTTCGCGGTCGGTCATGTGGACCGCTGCCTGACCGCGCTGCGGCGACCCGAATTCGCCGAGCACATTCATACCGACACCATCGATATCACCGATGTCGCCGATCGCGTCGCCGCCTCGGCCGGGCTGACGCTGACGCCGAATACCGATGGGCCGCTGCGGAAGCGGCTGCGGCGGGCCGCGGTGGGGGTCCGGCATATGCGCCTCATCTGAGGCGGTCCCGATCAGGTGGCGGGGCCCTGGAAATAGAGCCGGTCCGGTTCTGCCGGGCCCGCGGCGGGTTTCTCGCGGGCCGGGGTCGCCAAGGCCATTACCAGGCCGATTCCGCCCAGAACCAAGGCGATTCCCGGCCACACCCAGCTGGTGGTCAGGACCATGCCCAACGCGCCCAGGCCCAGCGAGAAGAGGCTCAGCAGCAGGCTCTCGAAATCGCGATTCATCGGTTCCTCCCCTACCGCCTTACTCCGGCCGTACCAGCACCCGCTCCACCAGGGCCGTGTCACAGTGCTCGACGACCTCCGAGATCCGCCCATCGGCCATGGTGAAAATGAAGCAGTAGGTCTGCTCGTACACCGCATCGGCGGTGGTCACCCCATGTCCGCGGGCCTGCACCACCACCCGGTCCGCATCGGCCAGCACCCACTCCGCCTCGATCCGATAGGCACCGGCGAACTGCGCCATGAGCGGCCGGAGCAGCCCGTGCAGCACAGCGGTTTTCGGCTCCCAGGTCCCCGCCCACGACCATTGCCCGGGAAAGGTCCACCGGCAGTCCTCGGCCAGTGCGTCGGTGAGCGCGCGGCCGTCTCCGGCGGCGAGGCGCTCGAAAACGGTTCGGATGATCTTCTTGTTCGCCAAGGTGTTCACATCAGCGAACCTACGACCCGTCATACCCATGCGACCAGCGAAAGTCACGCATATGTGGTATCACGTTCTCGCATGGGTGAGTTCACCGTCTCCGGCCTCCGCGTGGTGCGCGAGGCAGCCCGCACCGGCTCCTTCACCCGGGCGGCCGAACGCCTCGGCTACACCCAGTCCGCGATCTCGCGTCAGATCACCCTCATGGAACAAGCCGCCGGGCATCCCCTGTTCGAACGCCTCGCCCGTGGCGTCCGACCCACGGCGGCGGGCCGCATCGTATTGCGCCACGCCGATTCCGTACTGGACGCCCTCGATACCGCCCGCGACGAACTCCGCGATCCGCTCCCGCCCGCCCGGCTGCGCGTCGGCGCCTTCGCCACCGCGCACGCCGCACTGGTGCCCCGCTCGATCGCGCAACTGGCCGGGCGCTACCCCGCCGCCGAGATCCGCCTCCGGGAGGGCACCAGCCCCACCCTGCTCACCGCGCTCGCGCGCGGCCGTATCGACATGGCGGTCCTCTCCGGCGTCATCGAAATCCCTGAACAGGTGGAAGTCGCTGCGCTACTCGATGATTCGCTGTACGTCGCCATGCCCGCCACCCACCGGCTGGCCGATCACACCACGGTCGCCGCGGCCGCCCTGCGCGACGAGAAATGGATAGTCGGCAGCGACGAACCCCGCTCCACACTGCTCGGCGCGTGGACCGACCCCGCCTGGCGTCCGCACATCGCCCATATCGCCCGCGACTGGATCGCCAAACTGGGCCTGGTCGCCGCGGGCCTCGGCATCACGGTCGTCCCCGGCCTGGCTGTACCCGCGCTCCCCGCAACGATTTTCATTGCCCGTATCGACGATCCGGCCGCCGTCCGCCCGACCGTGCTCGCCTACCGCCGCGGCGCGGACGCCGCCCGCCACCCCTTCATCGACAGCCTGCACGACACCGCCGCCGACCTCACCGCCGAGATCCGCCATCGCCTGCGAGCCTGACCACCGGCGATGATCAACCGATGATCATGACGCCACGGGCGGAGTTATGACCATCTGAGCCAATCCCGCCGAGATCCATTGTGGTCGTGCGGCTTTGATGGCAAGTTACGGATCACGGGACATGGAGGCGAGACTCCGCCGCCTCCATGTCGCGTCCAACTTCCCCCTCAGCGCGGGATGACCGTCACGGTGTTGAAGCTCAGGCCGTAGACCGTGTGGGAACCGGGATCGACCGCGACGCCGATCAGATAGGTCTTGCCCCCACCGAGCGTTCCGGTGGTCTTTCGCGTCTTGGTGTCGATCACCCGGATATCGTTGGCGTCGTCATCGGTGGCGTACAGGACATTCCTGCCGGGATCGAGGGCGAGAAAACCGTTGCCCCCGTTCGTGATCTTCTCATTCGGCCTGCGCGCCACCACGTCGACGACCGCAATCTGATCCCGAGAGGTCAGGTAAGCGGTACCGGCGGCCGGGTCGAACGCGACGTCGAGAACCCCGCTGCTATCGCCGCCCACATCGACGTATCCGGTCACCCGCTGCGCGGCGAGATCGACGATCACCAGGCCCTGGTTCGACCGCTGTTGCGACCCTTGGTCGTAATGGCCCCCGATATAGGCCGCCTGACGGTCCGGATCGATCGCCACCGCCATGGCATTGTCGCCCACCGGAATGGTCGCCGCGACCGTGGCGGCGACCGGATCGATCACCGACAAGGTGCTCGTATCGTTCGTGATCACAGGGTTCGGGTCTTGATACTTCTTCGGCTTCTCGCTCGCCTGCAGACTGGTGCTGCTCACGACGTAGACGGTGGGTGTCCGTGGATCGACGGCGACATCCCAGGAATTCTTCCCGGTGGTCAGCGTCGAGAGCACAGCGTTCTTCGTGGTGTCGATGATCATCACTTACAATGCCTGCAATGCTCAGAGCATTGCATATATGCTCCATGCATGGCTCAGGACAAGACCACGATCACGACCGAACGAGCAACCCGTGACCAACTGCACACGCTGGCCAAGCCCAACGAGTCTCTAGACACGGTGATCAACCGCTTGATCACCCACTATCGCTCGACCCAGGCCCGTAATCGGCTGGCATGGGAGAGCCGGATTGCACAGGACCGCAAGGACTCACGCGCGGTCGCCTGGGCCGAACGCCAAGCCGATATCCTCGTCGACCGGCTCGAACAACGGAAGGCGGCCCAGGGTTGAGCGCTGGCTACGTTCTCGATGACACTGTCCTGCACGCGTATGCCCACGGCGATCCGAACGTATCCAACTTGATTGCGGTACTCGACGGACGCGACATCCGTATCGCAGTACCGTTCTTGGCGTTGTCCACGAGTCTTGTCGGGTTGTCCGACGACCAGCGTGCCCAAGTAAATGGCGTGGTCGACAATCTCGAGTCCATTCAGATCGCAGCGCTGGCCACAACCGATCACGCCAATGAAATCGCCGACGTCCAGGCCTCCGCCAGCGAACCCATCGATCTGCCCGCCGCACACATCGTGTCGGTCGCCCGGTATCTGGACTGGGAGATCATCACCACCAATCGCAAGCGGTGGGAAGAGGCCGAAAGGCTGCTGCCATTTCCGATAAGTATCGTCGAATTCACCGACGACTAGGAGGGAGCCGGTCAGCGCGGCTATTTGCCAACGAAAACGCCCGCGTCAGGAGGACTGAGCGGGCGTTTTCGCAGTATCGGACGGCTTACTCCGGGCGCAGCGTGAGGATGCGCGGGCCGTCCTCGGTGACGGCGACCGTGTGCTCCCAGTGCGCGGCGCGCGAGCCGTCGATGGTCACCACGGTCCAATCGTCTTCCAGGACCTTGGTTTCCGTGGTGCCGAGGGTGAGCATGGGCTCGATGGCCAGTACCGAGCCGATGCGCAGCTCCGGGCCCTTGCCCGGCTTGCCCTCGTTCGGCAGGAATGGATCCATGTGCATCTCGCGGCCGATGGCGTGCCCGCCGTAGCCGTCGACAATGCCGTAGGAGCGGCCGTGCTCGGCCTCGGCGGCCCGGGTGCCCAGTTCGATGGCGTGCGAGACATCGGTCAGCCGGTTGCCGGGCAGCATGGCGGCGATACCGGCCTCCATGGACAGCTTGGTGGCCTCGCTCAGCAGCCGGTCCGCCTCGATGATCGTCCCGACGCCGAAGGTCCAAGCCGAATCACCGTGCCAGCCTTCGAGAATGGCGCCGCAGTCGATGGAGACCAGATCACCCTCGGCGAGGACGTCGTCCTTGGACGGGATGCCGTGGACCACGCGGTCGTTGACCGAGGAGCAGATCGACCCCGGGAAGCCGTGGTAGCCCTTGAACGACGGGACCGCACCGGCCTCGCGGATCACCTGCTCGGCGACCTCGTCGAGTTCCAGGGTGGAGACGCCCGGCTTGGCGGCGGCGCGCACCGCCACCAGGGCGCGGCCGACGACAGCGCCGGCCGCCGCCATGGCGTCCAGTTCACCGGCGGTGCGGAAGGGCACCACCTTCTTGCTCTTGCGGCCGAAGACCATTCAGCGACCCAGGGCTTTCAGCGCCCGCGCGTTGACCTCGTCCACCTCGGCGACGCCGTCGACCGTCACCACGAGACCGTCGTAGTGATCGAGCAGCGGTTCGGTCTCCTCGCGGTAGACGCGCATGCGGTTGCGGATGACCTCTTCGGTGTCGTCGCCGCGGCCGCGCGAGAGCATGCGCTCCACCAGCACGTCCTCGGGCACCACGAAGCAGAGCGCGGCATCGAGCGCACGGCCCTGATCCTTGAGCATCTTCTCCAGCGCCTCGGCCTGATCGACCGTGCGCGGGTAGCCGTCGAGAATGAAGCCGTTGGTGGCGTCCGGCTCGGCGATGCGGGCCTCGACCATGCGGTTGGTGACCTCGGAGGGCACCAGGTTGCCGGCATCCAGGTACTGCTGCGCCTCGAGCCCGAGCGCGGTCTTCTCGGCAATGTTGGTGCGGAAGAGGTTCCCGGTGGAGATGTGCGGAACACCGAGCTTTTCCGACAACAGTTCGGCCTGGGTGCCTTTACCGGCGCCGGGCGGTCCGAGCAGTACGAGTCTCACTTCAGGAACCCTTCGTAGTTTCGGTTCATCAACTGGCTCTCGATCTGTTTCACGGTATCGAGGCCGACGCTCACAATGATCAACACCGCGGTGCCGCCGAACGGCAGGTTCTGCACACCGGTGTTGTTGCCCAGGTTGAGGAACACGTTCGGGAGCACGGCCACCGCGCCGAGGTAGATCGAGCCGGGCAGCGTGATCCGGCTGAGCACATAGTTCAGGTAATCGGCGGTGGGCTTGCCGGGGCGGTAGCCCGGAATGAAGCCGCCGAACTTCTTCATCTCATCCGCGCGCTCTTCGGGATTGAAGGTGATCGCGACGTAGAAGTAGGTGAAGAACACGATCAGGGCGAAGTAGACCGTCACGTAGACCGGGTTGCTGGGGTTGACCAGATACTTCTGGATCAGCTCCTGCCACTTGGCCGGATCGCCGGAGGTGCTCTGCGTCAGCTGTGCCAGCAGGTTCGGCAGGTACAGCAGCGAGGAGGCGAAGATGACCGGGATGACGCCGGCCTGGTTCACCTTCAACGGCAGATAGGTCGAGGAGCCGCCGTACATCTTGCGGCCCACCACGCGCTTGGCGTACTGCACCGGAATCCGGCGCTGACCCTGCTCGACGAAGATGACGCCGACGATGACGGCCAGCGCGGCCACCAGGACCAGCACGAACTTGATGCGCGACTCGTCGCTGTCCCAGATCAGCTTGCCCTCGGCCGGAATGCGCGCCGCGATACCGGCGAAGATCAGCAGCGACATGCCGTTGCCGATGCCGCGCTCGGTGATCTGCTCGCCGAACCACATGACCAGGGCCGCGCCCGCGGTCATGACCAGCACGATGATGATCATGCCGAAGATGGAGGTGTCGGCCAGGATGTCCTGCGGGCACCCGCGCAGCAGCTGACCGCGCGCGGCGAGTGCCACCAGACCCGTCGCCTGCAGGACCGCCAGGGCGATCGAGAGGTAGCGGGTGTACTGGGTCATCTTGGTCTGACCCGCCTGGCCTTCTTTTCGCAGTTCCTCGAACCGCGGAATGACGACGGTCAGCAGCTGGATAATGATGCTCGCCGTGATGTAGGGCATGATGCCGATCGCGAACACCGAAAGCTGCAGCAGCGCGCCGCCGGAGAAAAGATTGATGAGCTGGTAGATGCCGGCGGAATCGCCGCCGTTCACCAGATCAACACATTCTTGAATTGCTTTGTAGTCGACGCCCGGGGAGGGCAGTGCGGCACCTACGCGGTAGAGCGCGATCAGGCCCAGCGTGAAGAGAATCTTCCGCCGTAAGTCCGGGGTCCGGAAAGCCGACACGAAGGCGGAAAGCACACATCCTCCTGGCTAACGACATGGGTCAGGGCCATGGCTTCAGCGATAAGAGAGCGCCGATCCCCATGACGGTGTTGGCAGACAACACTTGAACTCTAACAGTGGCACCGGACGAGCTCTTCACTCGTCCGGTGCCGTCTGCTATTCAGCCTACCGTCAGGCCAGTTCGGTGGCAGTGCCACCGGCCGCGGTGATCTTCTCCTTGGCGGAGCCGGAGAACTTGTCGGCGGAGACCTGAACGGCCACACCGATTTCGCCCTCGCCGAGCACCTTCACGAGCTCGTTCTTGCGAACGAGGCCCTTGGCGACCAGCTCGGCCTTGCCGACGGTGCCGCCCTCGGGGAACACGCGGGCGATATCCGACACGTTCACGACCTGGTACTCGGTGCGGAACGGGTTGGTGAAGCCCTTGAGCTTGGGCAGACGCATGTGAATCGGCATCTGACCGCCCTCGAAGCGGACCGGAACATTCTTGCGAGCCTTCGTACCCTTGGTACCGCGGCCCGCGGTCTTGCCCTTGGAGCCTTCACCGCGACCCACACGGGTCTTCTCGGTCTTGGCACCGGGGGCAGGACGCAGGTGGTGCAACTTGATGGTCATGCCTTAAACCTCCTCAACCTGAACGAGGTGGCGCACGACGTTGATCAGGCCACGGTTCTGCGGGGTGTCCTCGCGAACCACGGTCTGGCGGATACCGCGCAGCCCGAGGGTACGCATCGACTCCCGCTGATTCGCCTTGGCGCCGATCGTGGACTTGATCTGGGTCACCTTGAGCTGTGCCATATCAGACTCCCTGTCCCGCACGCGCGCGCAGCATGCCCGCAGGAGCCACGTCCTCGATGGGCAGACCGCGGCGAGCGGCGACCTCTTCGGGACGCTGGAGCATCTTGAGAGCGGCAACGGTGGCGTGCACAACGTTGATGGCGTTGTCGCTACCGAGCGACTTGGCCAGAACATCATGGATGCCGGCGCATTCCAGCACTGCACGGCACGCGCCGCCGGCGATCACACCGGTACCCGGCGAGGCCGGACGCAGCATGACCACACCGGCCGCCGCCTCACCCTGAACCGGGTGGGTGACGGTGGAGCCGATCATCGGGACGCGGAAGAAGTTCTTGCGAGCCTCTTCGACGCCCTTCTGGATGGCCGCGGGAACTTCCTTGGCCTTGCCGTAGCCGACGCCGACCAGACCGTTGCCGTCACCGACGATCACGAGGGCGGTGAAGCTGAAGCGACGACCACCCTTCACGACCTTGGAGACGCGGTTGATGGCGACGACGCGCTCGAGCTGATTGGTCTTCTCGGCCTGCTGCTGGTCGCGACGATCGCCGCGGCGTCCGCCGCGGCCTCCGTCACGATCATTGCTGCCATTCTGTCCGGCGGGACCGTTTCCGCCGTCACGCCGCTGACGTCCCGGCATCAGACGTTCCTTCCATTCGCAGTGTTGATCATCAGAACTTCAGCCCGCCTTCGCGAGCGGCATCGGCGAGCGCCGCGATGCGGCCGTGGTAGTCGTGACCACCACGGTCGAACACGACCGCCTCGATGCCGGCAGCCTTGGCGCGGGCGGCGATGAGCTCGCCGACCTTGGCGCCCTTGGCGGACTTGTCACCCTCGAGCGCACGCACATCGGCCTCGATGGACGACGCGGCGGCAATGGTCTTGCCGGCGGAATCGTCGATCAGCTGGGCGTGCAGGTGGCGCGAGGAGCGGTTGACCACCAGGCGCGGACGCTCCGGGGTTCCGACGATCTTCTTGCGCAGACGGAAGTGACGACGCGTCTTCGACAGACGACGCGCGGTCGAAACATCCTTGCCGAGCGGCTTGCGCTTGGCCTTCTGGTTCTCAGTCTGTGCCATGGCTTACTTACCCGTCTTTCCGACCTTGCGGCGAACGACCTCACCGGCGTAGCGGATGCCCTTGCCCTTGTACGGGTCGGGCTTGCGCAGGCCGTGAATCACCGCGGCGATCTGGCCGACAGCCTGCTTGTCGATACCCGACACCGAGAACTTGGTGGGAGCCTCGACCTTGAAGGTGATGCCCTCCGGGGCAACGACCGGAACCGGGTGGCTGTAGCCGAGCGCGAACTCGAGGTCCGAGCCCTTCTGCTGCACGCGGTAACCGACGCCGAAGATTTCCATCTTCTTCTCGTAGCCCTGCGTGACACCGATGATCATGTTGTTGATCAGGGTGCGGGTCAGGCCGTGCAGCGAGCGGTTGCCACGCTCGTCGTTCGGGCGAACGACCTCGAGCTCACCGTTCTCGGCCTTGTTGATGGTGATCGGCTCGGCGACCACGTGCGACAGGGTGCCCTTGGGACCCTTGACCGCGACGTTCTGGCCGTCGATGGTCACCTCGACGCCGGCGGGAACCGGAATCGGCTTCTTACCGATACGCGACATTGTTCCTACCTCCCTTACCAGACGTAGGCGAGGACTTCCCCGCCCACACTCTGCTGCTTGGCCTGACGGTCCGTGAGCAGGCCCTTGGACGTGGAGATGATCGCCACGCCGAGGCCACCCAGCACCTTGGGAAGGTTGGTGGACTTCGCGTACACACGCAGACCCGGCTTCGAGACGCGACGCACGCCCTGCAGGGAGCGCTCGCGGCTGGGGCCGTACTTCAGGTCGACGATCAGGGTCTTGCCGACGGCCGCGTCTTCGGTGCGGTAGTCGGCGATGTAGCCCTCGCGCTTGAGGATCTCGGCGATGTTCGCCTTGAGCTTCGAGTGCGGAGCCTTCACCTGATCGTGGTACGCCGAGTTGGCGTTGCGCAGACGGGTCAAGAAGTCTGCGATGGGATCAGTCATGGTCATGTTTTTGACCGTTTACCTTTCTCGCCGCGGTTCCCATTCAGCACCGTTCTCAGGAGCGGTCGTGGGCCTACAACGAAGTGGGGTTTGTGCTCCCCGGTTACCCGGAGAACCGTTTCTTCTCCAATGGCCCGGCCGCGTAACGGGCGGCCGGGACATCGAAAAGCCTTGGGGGACTTACCAGGAGGACTTGTGCACGCCCGGCAGCTCACCGCGGTGAGCCATCTCGCGCAGGCACACGCGGCACAGGCCGAACTTGCGGTAGACCGCGTGCGGCCGGCCGCAGCGCTGGCAACGGGTGTAGGCCCGCACCGCGAACTTCGGCTTGGCGTTGGCCTTGTTGATCAGAGCCTTCTTAGCCATCTGCTCAGTTCTCCTTGAACGGGAAGCCGAGGTGCTTCAGCAGCGCGCGGCCTTCTTCGTTGTTGGTCGCGGTGGTCACCACGGTGATGTCCATACCCCGCGGACGGTCGATCTTGTCCACGTCGATCTCGTGGAACATCGACTGCTCCGAGAGACCGAAGGTGTAGTTGCCGTTGCCGTCGAACTGCTTCGGCGACAGGCCGCGGAAGTCGCGGATACGGGGCAGCGCGATGGAGATCAGGCGATCCAGGAACTCCCACATGCGATCGCCGCGCAGGGTGACCTTGGCGCCGATCGGCATGCCCTCACGCAGCTTGAACTGCGCGATGGACTTGGTGGCCTTGCGGATCTCGGGCTTCTGGCCGGTGATCAGGGTCAGGTCGGCGACCGCGCCGTTGATCAGCTTCGCGTCACGGGCGGCGTCGCCGACACCCATGTTCACGACGACCTTCACGACACTCGGGATCTGCATCACGTTGTCGTAGTTGAACTCGCTCTGCAGCGCGTCCTTGATCTCGGCGCGGTAGCGCGCCTTCAGGCGCGGCTGCACCTTGTTCTCAGTCGAAGTCATCTCAGATGTCCTTCCCGTTGCGACGGGAGATGCGGACCCGCTTGCCGTTCTCGTCGGTGCGGTAGCCCACGCGGGTCGGCTTGCCGTCCGAATCGACGACCATCACGTTGGAGGCCTGGATCGGCGCTTCCTGGGTGACGATGCCGCCGGAGCTGGCGCCACGCTGGTTCGCGGAGTTCGCGACGTGCTTCTTGATGCGGTTCACGCCCTCGACCAGGACCTTGCCGGTCGCGGGGAAGGCCTGAATGACCTTGCCCTTCGCGCCCTTGTCCTTGCCCGAGATGACGATGACCGTGTCGCCCTTGTGCACCTTCATGGTCAGAGCACCTCCGGAGCCAGCGAAACGATCTTCATGAAGCGCTTGTCGCGCAGTTCACGGCCGACGGGGCCGAAGATGCGGGTGCCGCGCGGATCGTTGTCCGCCTTGATCAGCACCGCGGCGTTCTCGTCGAAACGGATGTAGGAACCATCCGGACGGCGGCGCTCCTTGGTGGTGCGCACGACGACAGCCTTGACGACATCGCCCTTCTTGACGTTGCCGCCGGGGATGGCGTCCTTCACGGTGGCGACGATGACATCGCCGATACCGGCATAGCGACGCGCCGAACCACCGAGCACGCGGATGCAGAGGATTTCCTTCGCACCCGTGTTGTCGGCGACGCGCAGTCGCGACTCCTGCTGAATCACTTCAGCTCCTCCTAGACCTGGACGTAATGCACGCCGGATTGCCGACCCGACGGGCATGGTCAGTTGCCACCCAAACGCGCGCCTGCCAGCGGTTTTCGGAGCATCAGAGATGATCAACCACTGTGGGTTCGCGGCCGGATCGCGGGTACAGCTCCCGCAGGCAACCGGTCTAGTGTAGCGAAACCGCAGGTGGCGCCCAAATCAGGGTGGGCAGAGTCACCCGCGGGCGGATCCGCGGGGCACACCGCGGCGGTTTCAGGGATTCCTCAGCCGGGTCCATTAGCGTCGGCCCGAGCCAGTCGAACATCAGAGCTACGTCAGAGCAACATCCGATATCCGTCAGAGGAGATCCGCGTTGACCGAGCGTTCGCACGCTCCTGCTGTCCGTCGAATCGTCACCGACCGCCGCACTCTACTGAAGGCCCTGGGCCTGGTTCCACTCGTCGCCCTGGCGCCGGCCTGCTCGCCGGACAAGCCCAGGCAGCTCAGTGGCCCCGATATGTCCGGCTCGGATCCTGGGGTGCGCCCGCAGGACGATCTGTACCGCTATGTCAATGGGAAGTGGCTGGACAACTACAAGCTGCCGCCGGACAAGACCTCCTACGGGACCTTCGCCGAGGTCGAGGAGCGGACGCAGCAGCAGCTGCACGGGATCGTGGAGGGGATTCACGATCCGAAGGACGGGACCGACGCGCAGCGGATCCGCGATCTCTACGACGGGGTCATGGATACGGCCGCGATCGACGCGCTGGGGATGACGCCGCTGCGGGACCGGCTCGCGCGGATCGATGCCGCCGCCGATAAGCCGGAACTCGCGAACGCCATGGGCGCGCTGCCGGTGGACGGGGTCTTCGGGCTGTTCGTCGGCGTGGACGACCGGGACGCGAGCCGGAACATCGCGCAGATCAATCAGTCCGGGCTGGGGCTGGACGAGCAGTATTACCGGGATCCGCAGTTCGCCGAGCTGCTCGACGGGTACAGGACATTTCTCGAGCGCATCGCCACCGGAGCCGGATTCGGCGATCCGGCCGGGATGGCGCAGCGGGTCGTCGAGCTGGAGAAGCGGATTGCCGCCGGGTTCTGGGACAACGTGCGACTACGCGATCCGCAGGCCGGGTACAACAAGCTGACCTGGAGCGAATTGACCGCGCTGGGACCGCAATTCGAATGGGATCGGTGGCTGGCCGGGCATACCGACCGGCCGCGGGAACTGTTCGATTCCGTGCTGGTGCGCCAACCCTCGTATGTGACCTCGGCGGCCGCGCTGTGGGGCGAGGTGGACCTCGACACCTGGCGCGATTACCTGCGGCTGACGCTGGTGCGCAGCTGGGCCGAATACCTGCCCGCCGCCATCGCCGACGCGCAGTTCGACTTCTACGAGAAGACGCTCAATGGGCTCGAGCAGCGCCCGGAGCGGTGGAAGACCGCCATCGACACGGTCAATGGGAACATCGGCCAGATGCTCGGGAAAGAGTATGTGGCGCAATACTTCCCGGCGGATTCGAAGCAGGCCGTGCAGCAGCTGGTCGCCGATCTCATGGCGGCCTACCGCGCGGATTTCACCAATTCCGGCTGGATGTCGCCCGCCACCCGGGACGCGGCCGTCGCGAAGCTCGGCAAGATCGACACCAAGATCGGCTATCCGGACAAGTGGGAGGACTACTCCGGCCTGTCCATCACCCGCGGCAAACTGCTCGAATCCCTGTTCGCCGTCGCATCCTTCAATGATCAGCGCATGTTCGGCAAACTCGGCCGGCCGGTCGACAAGACCGAATGGAGCATGCCGCCGCAGACCGTCAACGCCTATTACGACCCGACCCGCAATGAAATCGTCTTCCCCGCCGGAATTCTGCAGGCCCCCTTCTTCTCGGCCGATGCCGAACCGGCGGTGAACTACGGCGGCATCGGCGCCGTCATCGGCCACGAGATCGGCCACGGCTTCGACGATCAGGGCTCGATGTACGACGGCGACGGCAACCTGAAGGACTGGTGGACGCCCGAAGACCGCGCCGCCTTCGACGCCAAGACCAAACAGCTCATTGCCCAATACGACGCGCTGGTGCCCACCGGCCTGCCGTCGAACGACCACGTCAACGGCGCCCTCACGGTCGGCGAGAACCTGGCCGACCTGCGCGGCCTCGGCATCGCCCTGTCCGCCTACGCCATCTCCGAAAAGCGCAGCGGCACGGACAATCCCGACCTGCGCCCCATGTTCGAATCCTGGGGCCGCATCTGGCGCATCCAGCAGACCCCGGAATCCCTCGAACAACGCCTGCAGAGCGATCCTCACTCCCCCGGCGAATTCCGCTGCAACCAGGTCGTCCGCAATATCGAGCAGTTCTACACGACCTTCGGGGTGCAGGCGGGCGACAAGGAGTACTTGCCGCCCGACCAACGCGTCAGCCTCTGACGAGCCCCGCAGCCGGTCACGCCTTCGCCGGGACCGGCTGCAACGGCTCCAGCCGCCACGGCCCGTTCCCGTCGAGTTCCAAACGCTTGGTGTGGAACTGATCCACGGTGCTGCGGTGCGCGACGCTGACCAGGATGAGGTTGGGCACCTCGGTCCGGACCAGGGTGTAGAGCGAATGCTCGAGTCCCTCGTCGACCGCCGAGGTGGCCTCGTCCACGAACACCACGGCCGGCTGGGTCAGCAGCACCCGCGCGAACGCGAGCCGCTGCTGCTCACCCGGGGACAGGATCTTCGCCCAGTCCGCTTCCTCGTCGAGGCGGTCGACGAGTTGGCCCAGGTGCACCTTGGTGAGCGCGGCACGCAGGGCGTCGTCGTCGATGGTGCCCGGTTCCGCGGGATAGCTCACGACGGTGCGCAGATCGCCGAGCGGGAGATACGGCACCTGCGACAGGAACAGCGTGTCGTCGCCACCCGGGCGGCGAATGGTGCCCGAACCGTAGGGCCACATTTCGGCCAGCGTGCGCAGCAGCGTGGTCTTGCCGCTGCCCGAGACACCCTTCACCACGAGCGCCTCGCCCGGCGCGAGGCTCAGGTCGAGATCGGCGATGAGGACGTGACCGTCCGGGCGGCGCACGGTGACATCGTCGATTTCCAGCGCATCGGCCAGCTCGGCGCTGGCGAGCTTGGGCAGGTCGCGGGATTCCCGGCTGGCGATCACCAGACCATCGAGACGCATGAGGGAGGCGCGGAATTCGGCGAAGGTGTCGTACGCCTCGCGGAAGAACGACAAGGCGTCGTGGATTTCGCCGAAAGCGCGCCCGGTCTGCTGCATGCCACCGAGGCTGATCTGCCCGTCGAAGAACCGGGGCGCTTGAATGAGGTAGGGGAACACCACCGAGGTCTGGTTGACCGCGAAGTTCCAGCCGGTGAATTTCAGGTACCGGTACAGCTTCTGCCAGTACACGACGACAACCGCTGCGAAACGCCCCATCAGGCTGCGCTGCTCGACGCCCTCGCCACGATAGAAGGCGACGCTCTCGGCGCTGTCGCGCAACCGCACCAGGGCGTAACGGAAGTTGGCGGTGACTCGTTCGTAGAGGAAGTTCAGCCGGATCAGCGGGCGGCCGATCCAGAACGCGACCACCGAGGTGATCAGCACGTACATGATCACCAGGAACGACATGGCCCGGGGAATCTCCATGCCGAGCAGGGAGATCGGGCCGGACAGGTCCCACAGCACCTTGGTGAACGAGACCACGGTCACCACCGCGCCGACCGCGCCGTTCGCCGTACCACCGCCCAGGGTCAGGGTCCGCGCGTAGGTCGCGAACTTCGTGATATCGGATTCGATTCGCTGGTCCGGGTTGTCGATGGTGTTGTCGATGAACCGGCCCCGATAAAAGGCGCGCTCCCCCAGCCAGTCCTGAGTGACGTTATTGGTCAGCCATTCTCGCCATTGGATATCGAAAACCTGGGACAGGTAGATCGACACCATCGCGCGTGCCACGTGAATCGTGGCCAGCACGGCGAACAGCACCATCGCGCTCCAGAACGCGTCGCGCGCCGTGGCGAGCGTTTCCGCGTCCCCCGAGCCCAGCGCCGCCGCGCCGGTCTGGAACGAATCGTAGAGATCGGCGCTCCAGTAGGAGAACAACACGTTCAGCCGCACGCCGAACACCGTCAGGAAGACCAGCACCGCGACGAATGTCCACACTCGCGGCGCCTGCGGCCCCCGGAAGTACTCACCGGTGATCGCCCAGAACTGCTTGCCCCACTTGGTGTACCGCAGCAACAGAGCCGATATCACCACAAAAGCGACCATGGTGATCGTGAAGGCAATGGCGAGCCATTTCAGGGTCTCGAAGAGCTCATTGCCCCAGTCCCTCGACGTAGTCATGCAGCTGCCCCATCATTCTCGGCGCATCGATCGGTCGGCGGAGCTTAACCCGTTTGCCGAATTTTCGCCGCCCGGCAGCTCAAAGACCTCGATGTTTCTCCACCAGTTGCGCGGGCGCGGCCAGCTGCCAGGAGTCCACGATGATGGCCTCCAGCTCGTCGCGATCGTCCAACTCCGCCAGCCGGACTCGGACCCAGGCGTTGTAGGCCTCGTGGGAGGCGATCCAGAACTTGTGGGGTTCGGATTGGACCAGTTCATCGCGGTCGGCGATGGGGCAGCGGACCGCCATGGAGGTTTCGCCCTCGGGGAGGGTCAGGAAGAGTTTGCCCTTTACCCGGAAGGTCGGCATGTTCCACTCCATCAGTTCCCGGGTTTCCGGTAGTGAGAGCGCAACCGCGCGAACATCATCCCCATTCGCCGTCATGGTGGTGATGTTTCCAGGAAGGACCGACATGCGGCCAGTTCGGCGCCGGGCACGGGTCAGCGGGCGGGGGTGCCGATGATGATGCTGCCCACGTTGCACTCCTCCAGTTCGTCGACGCCGGTGGCGGCGGTGAAGGCGGCGGTGTCGCTGAAGCCCTGGGCCACCGCGCCCAGGTTCATGGCGGTGGCGGCCAGGTAGAGGGTCTGCATGAGGACGCCGACGTGTTTGAGGATATTGGCGTAGGGGACGCCTTCGTAGGACCACATGACTCGGCCGGCGCGGGCGCCGATCAGTAGCACCAGTTGGGGTTCGGCGGCTCCGGCGAGGGTGGCGGAGGTGGTTTTCAGGAGGCGCTGGACGGCGGGGGAATCGGCG
Organism: Nocardia sp. IFM 10818; assembly: GCF_054655275.1. Lineage (NCBI taxonomy): Bacteria > Bacillati > Actinomycetota > Actinomycetes > Mycobacteriales > Nocardiaceae > Nocardia > Nocardia sp. IFM 10818. The sequence continues at coordinate 1,086,680 of NZ_BAAHJH010000001.1, read as the reverse complement.
GGGGCGACCGGGCGCAGGGCGTGGTCGAAGGAGTCGTAGTGGTACATGCCGGGGGCGAGGCCCGCGACGTGGCGGACCACGGGATAGAGCTCCAGTTCGTGGACGCTGCCGCCGGAGGGGTAGGGGCGGGAGGGCAATTCGTCGCCGTCGGGGGTGGTGTCGACCGAGCGGGTGCGGGCGGTGCGGTAGAGGAGTTCGGCGAGCTGGGCCAGGGTGATGGGGTTGGCTTCATCGAAGGCCCGGTGGGAGCGGCGATCCTCGAGGGCGGCGGTCAGGCTGGGGTCGGAGATGCGCAGCGCGTCCAGGTCCGGGACCGGTAGGGCGATGGGCTCGCTCGGGTAGGGCGGCTTGTGCGCGGGCGGCGGCGGGAAGGTGTCCTTCGCCCATTTGGTGGGCCCGAAGTGGTCCCAGGTGAGGACGCGCGGCCCCAGGGTGCTGCGGCGGTGGAACCACAGATCCGAAGGGGTCCAGCTGCGGGTGGTGAAGGCGGCGTCCTCGGTGGCGGGGTCGGCGGTGAAGCCGCCGCGGTGCAGGTCGGCGGCCAGCTGGGCCGAGATCTCTTCGGACAGGCCCAGTTCCGCGGGCGCGGAACCGGCGGCCAGGGCGAGCAGGCGGGGATCGTGGATGCGGAGGTCGCACCAGGAGGTGGGGTGCTCCAGTACCAGGCCCTCCGAATCCCGGTGGATCACCGTGAATTTCGAGAGGACAGCGGTCGACGCTGCACCCACCGTGACGGCGGGCGGGGTCGCGAAGGGACGCACCGTGTAGAGGTCGCGATCACCATCGCGGATGGTGCGGGTCAGCCAGCCGCCGGCGGCGAGCCGGTCGAGAAGGGTTGCGACTTCCACGGATTCGGCGCCGCCGGTCATTTCCGAAAGAGTCGAAGGGCCGCGGTTGAGGGTCTTGAGCGCCTGGATCTGGTCGGGCGCCAAGCCCGTCAGCTTCTCGTTGTGCGGCGGGTTCAGCAGCACCGCTCCGCCGGGGACGGTCAGGCAGGTGACGCCGGGACGCAGGGCGTAGCGGGTCTGGGCGTGGGACGACAACTGCGGTCCTTCGAATCTGAGAGGGTCGGAATTACTTGGCCGCGTTGGCGATTGCCGGTTCCAGCTTGTCCAGAATGTAGGGCAGGGCCAGCGGGGTCGGCTGGTTGACGGCGCTGATCTCCTGGACGGTCAGGAAGACCACGGCGTTCTTCCGCACCGCGGGCAGGTCGTTGTAGCCCGGGAGCTGGCGGTACTTTTCGTCCTGGCCGGGCGAGTAGCCGGCGAGCAGCAGATCGGAATTCAGCTCGTCGAGGCGCTCGGGCGAGAGCGCCAGGCGGCCGCCGGTGCCGCCCTGGGCGACCAGCGACTGCGGAATGGTCATGCCCAGCTGGGTGAACAGGCGGCTGGAGCCGTCATTCGGATCGGTGAGAACCATGAGCTGGGTGGGACCGGCCAGCCAGCTGCTGATGAAGGTCTTGTCCTTGATGCCCGGGTACTTCCGCGCGATGCCGTCGATGCGGGTGTTCAGGTCGGCGACCAGCTTGTCGGCCTCGGCGGTCTTGTGCAGCACCTTGCCCATGGCCGCGACCTGGTCGGCCCACGGCGTGACGGCTTCCTTGGTCAGGCCCGGAATCGTGGGCGCGACCTGGGACAGGTCGGCGTAGGTCTTGGCGTCGGCGATGAAGGCGTCGGCCAGGATGAGATCCGGATTCAGCGCCGCGATCTGCTCGGGCAGGCTGCCGGTGGTGTCGAGGGCCTTGGCCGACTGCAGGGATTCGGGCTCCCACGGTGCGGCGCGCTTGCTGAGCACGGAGATGTTGTCGATGTAGCCCACCGGCGTGACGCCCAGCGCCTGCACCGTGTCGAGCCACTGATTGCCCAGCGCCACAATGCGTTCGGGCACGCCGGTAATGGTGGTCTCGCCCAGGGCGTGCGCGATGGTGACGGGTTCGCCGCCGCCGGAGGGCTCGTCGGCGGCGGACCCGCAGGCCGCGATTCCGAGGGCGAGCACACCCGCGAGGACGGCCACGGCCGCCCGGGTCCAGCCGCGTGCGTTGCGGACCGACTTCATCGTTGACCCTCTCCTTCTCAGGGATGCCCGTGCCGATACGGCACGAGCGGGAGGTGAGCCTAGCCTAATATGCGCCGACCTGGCGGAACGGTGTGGCGCGTTCGATTCCGGACGGGGCGGGCTATCGTGATCTCGCCCTGTTAGGTTAGGGTTGCATAAGTTGTTGTACGGGGGTGAGAGCGATGGAGAGCGTGGTGCGGGAACCTCTGTCCGGCGTCGAGCGGCATCGACTCGTGGACGAATGGGCCAATGGCGTCGAACTGTACGACGTTCCGGCGGTCTCCGGTCTGATCGAACGCGGTCGCCGCGTGCCGTCCCTGCGCACGGCCGTCCGCTGCGGCGACCATATCCGCACCTATGCCGAGCTCTACGGGCATCTCGATGGTGGCGCCATCGGCGCCACCGGGCCCTCCCTGGACGGCCTGGCGCAGCTGCTGCGCACTATCGCCGAATCCGCGCGCACCGGCTCGGTGCTGCCGCTCGACGGCTGCGGCATCGGGCTGACCCCCGCCGCCCTGGCCGCCGCGGCCGATGATCGCCGCGCCGTGGTCGCCGACCACCGCCCCTGTTCCACCGATCGCGCCTTCGGATCCGCCGAGGTGCGGCTGTTCGCCTCCCGCTGGGACTGCGCCGACGCCGCCGTCGAACTGCTGGCCGCCCTCGCCGACGGCGCCACCCTGGTACTGGCCACCGAGGCCGAGCGCACCGATCCGGCCGCGCTTACCGAACTCATCGCGAGCAGCGCCGCCACGCATGTGGTGGCCGAGGCGCACACCCTCGCCGCCATCGCCGATCTGCCCGCGCCGACGCTGCCGAGCGTGCGCCGCTGGGATGTGATCGGAACCGATTGCCCGGCAATCCTTTCCGGCCTGCTGCGCAGTATCGCGCCGGGTTCGGTGGCCGGATTCGCCTATACCGCCACCGAATACGCGGGCGTCGCCGCCCGCGGGCCCCTGGACGGCACCGGCCGGGTGCGGCCCATTCCGGGTGCGCGCGTGCTGGTGCTGGACGAGCAGCTGCGGGTGGTCGCGCCCGGCGTCACCGGCGAGGTCTACCTCGGCGGCGCGGCGCTGACGGTCGCGACGGCGGGTTCGGCGCGCGAATTCGTCACGGACCCATATGAAACCGGCCAGTTGGCCCGAACCGGCGCGCGCGGGCACTGGACCGCCGATGGCTGGCTTGTTTTCGATGTGGCCGAACCCCTGCTCGTTGCAACAACTTCGGCAGTGACCGAAACCCTTGAACTGGCCGAACTGCTCGCCGGCGACGATGACGTCGATTATGCGGCCGCCTGAGCTGCGATAACGAAAAGTCGTACCCGCAGCGAATCACAGGGTGGCTGCGAGCGAACTTTGTGCGGATAAAACTCCGAAACATTTCGAACCGCCCTGGCGGCACGATTCCGGAGATAACCTGGAATCACCGAATGGCCGCCGAGCGCGACGACGCGCCTCGGGGTGCTTTCGCATCCGGTCTCACCGAACGAGTACGACGGTGACGGCCTCACCACCGTTGCTGACGTCGTACCCCTCGCCTCCCGCGGTGCCACCAGGACGAGTGCACTAGCCGGCGCGACGATCAACCAGGCGTTCATACCCGCGAGCGTGCTGTCGGACCTTTCCTGCCCGGCTGCCCGCTCCATTTCTTTCCGGACGGGCAAGCCGGGCGGTCCAGTGCGGCACAACCGCTTTCGATCTTCCGCCGGTCCCGGCCACGAGGATCGGCGTCGCATCCGGACGCCGACGGTTGTGTTCCGGAAGGAGTGGCTATGAGCGCGGAATTCCCGTCGCCCGGCCTGGTATCTGAGCAGCTTCGCATCGCCATGGTGGTGCCCCCGTACTTCGACATCCCGCCCAAGGCCTACGGCGGCGTCGAGGCTGTCGTCGCCGATCTGGTGGACGCCCTGGTGGCCCGCGGGCACAAGGTCACGCTGCTCGGCGCGGGCGTGAACGGCACCAAGGCCGATTTCGTATCACTGTGGGACGACATCCAGGCCGACCGGCTCGGCGATCCGTTCCCAGAGGTGGTGCATGCCTTGAAGGTTCGGCGCGCACTGGAGAGACTGGCCGCCAGCGAAGGACTGGATCTGGTGCACGACCACACCTTCGCCGGGGTGCTCAATACGCCCGTCTATCGCGAACTCGGTCTGCCGACCGTGGTGACCGTACACGGACCCGTGGACGGGGACCCGTACGTCTACTACCGCGAACTCGGCGAGGACGCGCACCTGGTGGCCATCTCCGACCGGCAGCGCGCGCTGGCGCCCGACCTGAATTGGGCGGGCCGGGTGCACAATGCGCTGCGCGTGGAGGACTGGCCGTTCCAGCCGGTGAAGCAGGACTACGCGCTGTTCCTGGGACGGTTCACCGCCGACAAGGCGCCGCATCTGGCGCTGCAGGCCGCGCACGCCGTCGGCATGCCACTGATCCTGGCCGGGAAATGCGCCGAGCCTCCGGAGAAGCGGTACTTCGAGAGCGCGGTCGCGCCCTTGCTCACCGAGCACGACCGGATGTTCGGCATGGCCGATGCCGTGGCCAAACGGGAACTGCTGTCGGGAGCCAAGTGCCTGCTGTTCCCGGTGTGCTGGGAAGAGCCCTTCGGCATGGTGATGATCGAGGCGATGGTGTGCGGGACGCCGGTGGTGGCCCTGCGCGGCGGAGCCGTGTCCGAGGTCATCCTCGACGGCGTCACCGGGCGCATCTGTGACGATCCGGACGAGTTGCCCGCGGCCATCAAGGAAGTCCAGGAATACGACCCACAGGTGATGCGCGAGCACGTGATCGCGCACTTCGGCGCGGACACCCTCGGCCGCGGGTACGAGGAGATCTATCGCACCGTCCTGCGCACCCGCCGGCCGCGACGGGGCGGTCGCATCACCGTCCACGGCTGGCCGGGCGCGCCCGCGCATCAAGCCGCCGCGCAGCCCACGCGGGCCGCGGGGACCGGGCCCGGGCGGGCCACCGCGACCACCGGCGCCACCCGGGGAGTCGGGCGCACGCCGGGCGTCCCGGCGACCCGGGGAAAAGCCGCGGGCCGGACACCAGGGACGGCGGCGCGCGGCGGAAAGGGTCGTAAGCGTGGCTCGGGCCCCGGTGCGATCCGGGCAACCGGAACAACCCCGACACGTGCGACGGGGCCTGTTCCCAACCGTGTGCCCGCCCCCGCCGGACCGCCGCTGAGTCCGGTCGCCGACGTGGTCGCCGATATTGCGGAGTCGGTATCGGACCTCACCCTGGAGGCGGTAACCGGACACATCGCCGATCCACCGGTCTTGACCGGAGAAGGCCTCACACTGGGCCGTACAACTGTTCCCGACAGTGCGGCCGCACCCCTCCCCGGGGAGGTTCCGCTGTCGGGCAGCGCGGTCGAGGCACATTTGCCCGGTTGCGCCGGAACTGTCAGTAACGCAACAGGTTTCGCGTCCGCCGGTGAATGCGATCCAGAGACGGGCGTGAGGGAGGAAGGCACTGCATGAACGGTGAGGCTCCGGCCGCTCTCAACAGTGGTGAACCGTCGACCCTCGGTGGGGTCGGTGGCGCGGTCACCCTGGTGGAGGGCAGCACATTCTGCCTGTCCGACCGGCTCGGCGATGTCGAGCCGGGAACTCCGTACGGGTTGTTCTACCGGGACGCGCGCGTGCTGTCCCGCTGGGAACTGCGCCTGGACGGGCAGCGGCCGGAGCCGCTGTCGGTATTGAACCCGGAGGCTTTCCACGCCCGGTTCATATTGCGCCGGCCACCACGGGCCGGCGCAGCTGACAGTTCGGTATTGATCGTCCGGGAGCGCCTGGTCGCCGACGGGCTGCGGGAGACCATCACGGTCGAGAACCTCGGTCGCGAAACCACGGCCGTGGACCTGCAATTGCATGTGGACGCCGATTTCGTGGACCTGTTCGCGGTCAAGGAGGGCCGCAGCGGCAATGCCCGCGCCGAAATGCTGGTCGCGGATGTGGAACTGCTGCTCAACGACCGGTCCGATCGGGCGCGCGGGCTGGCGGTGTCATCCTCGGAAATGCCGGTGGTGCTGCCGGGTTCGCTGTCCTGGCGGGCCGTGGTCCCCGCCGGGGGCAGCTGGCACACCGAGATCGTGGCGCATCCGACAATGGGCAATCAGCCCATCCACTCCCAGCTGCGGCCCGGTGAGCACATCGACTCGAGCGCACCGAGCCGCAAGATCGCGGCCTGGCGCGATACCGCCACCAATATCACCGCCACCGATCCGAAACTGGCCGCGGTGCTGCAGCGCACCGAAAGTGATCTGGGCGCCTTGCAGATTCACGACGACGCGCGCGGCGGCAGACCGTTCGTGGCGGCCGGCGCGCCCTGGTTCATGACGCTCTTCGGCCGCGACAGCCTGCTCACCGCCTGGATGGCGCTGCCGCTGGATGTGAATCTGGCCGTGGGCACGCTGCAGCAGCTCGCGGAAATGCAGGGGACGCGGGTCGATCCGATGACCGAGGAGGAGCCCGGCCGCATCATGCACGAAATGCGCCGCGGCCCCGCCAGCGGCGCGGTGCTCGGCGGCGAAACCTATTACGGAACCATCGACGCCACACCGCTTTTCGTCATGCTGCTGGCGCAGGCGCGCCGCTGGGGCGCGGACAAGGAGGCGGTCCGGGCGCTGCTGCCCGCCGCCGACGCCGCGCTGAACTGGATCGCCGATTACGGCGACCGCGACGGCGACGGCTTCGTCGAATATCGCCGCGCCACCGACCGGGGTCTCATCAACCAGGGCTGGAAGGACAGCTTCGACGGCATCAACGACGCCGCCGGTCATCTGCCCGAACCGCCCATCGCGCTGTGCGAGGTGCAGGGCTATGTCTACGCCGCGCTGCAATCGCGCGCCGATCTCGCCGAGGAATTCGGCGACCCCACCACCGCGGGCCATCTGCGTGATCGCGCGGCCGAACTCCGCACCAAATTCGCCGAAGCCTTCTGGCTGCCCGAAAGGGGTTGGTTCGCCGTCGCCCTCGATGCGAACAAGCGCCGCCTCGATGCCCTGACCAGCAATATCGGGCACTGCCTGTGGTCCGGCATCATTACCGACGAGCACGCCGCCGAAGTCATCACCCACCTGTCCACGACGGATATGGACACCGGTTTCGGCCTGCGCACCCTGTCCTCCCGCATGGGCGCCTACAACCCCATGAGCTACCACAATGGCTCGGTCTGGCCGCACGACACCGCCATCGCGGTGGCGGGCCTGCTCCGCTACCGCCACATCCCGGGCGCCGTCGAACTGGCCACCCGCCTGTCCGACGGCCTGCTCGACGCGGCCGGCGCCTTCGGCGGCCGACTGCCCGAATTGTTCTGCGGCTTCCCCCGTTCCAAGTTCTCCGCTCCGGTCCCCTATCCGACGTCGTGCTCCCCGCAGGCGTGGGCCAGCGCCGCACCGCTGCTGCTGGTCCGTTCCTTCCTCGGCCTCGACCCGGATGTCCCGCACCGCAGGCTCACGGTCCTCCCCCACCTCCCCGCCCGATGGGGCCGCGTCGAACTCACCGACCTCCGTCTCGGCGGGGCCGTCCTCGACCTGGCCGCGGAAGGCGACCGCGTCACCGCCTCCAACCTCCCCGACGGCTGGGAACTCGTCACCCACTGACCCGAAACGACGCCGACCGGGAACTGGTGGCGGAGCCTACTCGGCGAATGCCGCCACCAGTTCCCGGTGATCGTCTGTCCAGGATCAGGCCGGGGGCTGGAGCGCCGCGGCCAGCGCGGTGAGGCTGCGGGTCCAGAGCGTGGTGAGGCGGGTGGCCTCGGCGGGCGTGAACAGGGCGTTGCTCCAGCGCCAGTTCGTGGTCAGCTGGGGGCCTTCGGGGGTGGTGCCGATACCGGAGATGACGTCGAGGGCGTAGCGCAGGGGCAGGTCGGGTTCCGGGTCCAGGGGTAGGGCGTCGTTGAGGGGGCCGGTGCGCAGGGACCAGGAATCCGGCTGTTGGCCGCTGAGGTCCACGCGGCCCAGGTAGTTGAATTCGATCTGGGGGTGCGGGGCGGCGACCAGTTCCGGGGTGTGGTTCACATAGCGGAGCAGGCCGTAGTCCAGGCCCTGGTTCGGGATGGCCGACAGCTGGGCGGTGACCGAATTCAGTAGTGCGCGTGCGGTGTTCGGGTCGGCTTCGGCGCGGTCGATGTCGACGGCGTCGCCGGCGCCGAGGCGGACGGGAAACACGCTCGTGAACCAGCCGAGGGTGTTCGAGGTGTCGGTGTGCAGCAGGTCGTCGGCGCGGCCGTGGCCCTCCAGGGCGATGAGGGCGCCGGTGGACGGATCCTGATCGCGTTCGCGGCGCCAGCTCGCCACGGTCATGGTGAGCGCCGTGAGGAGGAATTCGCGGACGCCCTCCTCGCGGGTCAGTGTGGCCAGGATGCGTTCGGTGATGTCCACGGGGGTGACCGCGGTGGCGACGCGCAGGGAGGACCAGGTGTCGGTGCGTGGGTCCGGAATCCGGTGTCCGACGGCGGGATCGGCGGCGGCGAGCTGGGCGGACCAGTAGTCGCGCTGGGCGAGCACCTCCGGGGCGGCGGCGCGCTGCCACATCAGGCGCGAGAACTCGCGGTATGACGTGGATTCCGGGAGCGCCACCGGCTGCCGGCCGGATTCGAGCTGGGTCCAGGCGTCGGTCAGGGCTGCCAGCAGGAGATGCCAGGAGACCACGTCCACGGCCAAGTGGTGGATGGTCAGGAGCAGCACATCATCGTGACCGCCTCCGGTGAACCAGACGGCGCGCACCATATCGCCGGTGCGCGGGTCGATGTCGTCCATGGCGGTGCGGGCGGCACTGTGTACCGCCGCGCTGAGATCCGCCGGTTCGGTTACCTGCGTGAGGATTTCGGCCGCCTGAACCACACCCGGCGCGCGGGTGACCAATCGCGGACCGTCGGGGGTGTCGGTCAGCCGCGAGCGCAGGGTGTCGTAGCCGTCGAGCAGGGCTTGCAGCGAGGCTTCCAGGCCGTCGCGCCGGATGCCGCCGGGCAGGTTCAGCAGTGCGGTCTGAGTGAAGCGGCGGTAGCCGCCGTACTCGTACATCCAGGACACGACCGGCAGCGGCAGGATGTCGCCGTAGTCGGCGGCCTCGGCCGTGGTGGCGACCGGGTCGGCGCTGTCGAGGGCCGCGGCCAGCTCGCGAATCGTGGGGGTGGCCAGGACCATGCGCGGGGTCAGCGACAGTCCGCGGCGGCGGGCCTTGTTGACCAGGGAGATGGCGACGATGCTGTCCACGCCCAGGGCGAAGAAGTCGTCGTCGAGTCCCGGGGTGCGGCCGTCGAAGAGTTCGGCCAGCACCTCGCCCAGGTTCTTCTCGGTCGGGGTGCGCGGCGCCGTGTCCGTGCCGGTGTCGGCGAGCGCCGCTTCGGCGCGGCGGGCGAGTTCGTGCCCGTCGAGCTTGCCATTGGCGTTCACGGGCAGCCGCGGGAGCACGATGACGCGCGCGGGAATCATGTACGCGGGCAGGCGTTCCGACAGCGCGATGCGCAGCCGGTGCGGATCGACGGCGCGCCCGTCCTCGCCCACCACGAAGCCGACCAGGCTCGCGCCGCCCGCGCGGCGCACCACGGTCACGGCGGCGGTGTCCACGCCGGGCAGTCGCCGCAGCGCCGTCTCGATCTCGCCGATCTCGATGCGGTAGCCGCGCACCTTCACCTGATCGTCGGCCCGGCCCAGATAGCCGAAGCCGCCGTGCGGAAGCCGGCGCACCAGATCGCCGGTGCGGTACATGCGCCGCCCGGGCACGAACGGATCGGCCACGAAACGGTCGGAAGTCGTTGCGGGACGGCCGATATAGCCGCGGGCCAGCTGCGGGCCGGACAGGTACAGCTCGCCGATGACGCCGCGCGGGACCGGGCGGAGCATGGAATCCAGCACGTAGCCCGACATTCCGGCGTTCGGGGTGCCGATGGTGGGGGTGTCGTAGGCGGCGACCGGAGCGACCACGGCTTCGACGGTGGTCTCGGTCGGCCCGTAGCAGTTGTAGACGGCGGTACCGGACCTACCGCCCTGCGGAGCCAGGGCACGCAGCCGAGCCCAGAGCGCGGCGTCGATGGCCTCGCCGCCCAGGGCCAGCACCGGCAGCTCGCGGTCGACCAGTCCGGCCGCATTGAGCTGGGCGAACATCGACGGCGTCGTATCGATCATGTCGATCTCGTGCGCGATCATGCCCTCGACGAGCCGGTGCGCGTCGCGCATCTCCTCGGCGTCGAACAGGTGAATCGTCTGTCCGGCAAGGAAACCGACCATCGGCTGCCAGGAGGCGTCGAAGCTCAGCGACCAGGCGTGCGCAATGCGCAGCGGACGGCCCAGGCGTTCCATCGCGGGGCGGTACACGCGGTCGCGGTGATCGGCGAAATAGGCGAGCAGGGCGGCATTGGTTCCCGCGACGCCCTTGGGTTCACCGGTCGAACCCGAGGTGAAGATCAGATACGCGCACTGCGCGGGGTCGCGCAGCACCTCGGGCAGAACGGAAGTGTGCCGCGCAATGCGTTCCACGACGGCGGGATCGTCGATCACAAGGGTGGGAGCTCCGGCCGGAACCAGCTCACGGCAGCCCTCGATGGTCAGCACGAGCGCCGGGTTCGCCTGTCGCAGAATCGATTCGATGCGCGCTGCGGGCAGTGCGATGTCCACGGGCACGTAAGCGCCGCCGGCCGCGAACGCCGCGAGCAGCCCGATGATCGAATCGGTGGAGCGCGGCAGCACCAGTGCGACAACGGTTTCCGGCCCGACACCGTGCGCGGCCAGCTCGGTGGCCAGCCGCGCGGCCGCATCGCGCAGCTCGCGGTAGGTATAGCGCGCACCGGCCCCGGTTTGCAGCGCCACCGCATCCGGCGTCCACTCGACCTGCCGCTCGAACGCCGCCCACACCGAATCCAGGCCATCGACCGAGTTCGACACAGCAATGCCGCCAAGACCGCCAACAGCACCGCTCGGACCGCCAACAGCACCGTTCAGGCCGCCAGCGACACCATTCGGACGCGGCGCCGTGTCCGCCTCACCCGCCTCACCAGGCACACTGCTTGCCATGCCGGGCGCAGTGCCGTTCAGGCCGGTGGCAACGCCATTCGGAGCGGATGAGAAGTCGTTCGGATCAGCGGCGCCGTCGTTCGAAGTGGCGATTGTTGCGAGTTCCGCGCGCTCTTCCGGAGTCAGCACATCCAGTGCGTCGGGGACCGCCGCTCCAATGGCGGGGAGCTGTCGCAGGATCGAGAGGAGGCGTTCGCCGAGGTCAGCGGAGGAAAAGTGTGGTAGGGCCTCGGGAATCGCTTCGATCAGGACGATCAGGTCGTTGCCGCTGAGGTGGGAGACGACGGTGAGGGGGTAGTGGGCCAGGCTCTCCATCTCGAAGGGGCGGAAGGTCGCGCCGTCGGGGGTGGTGACCTGCTGGATGGCGTCGTCGATGGGAGCGTTCTCGAAGACGAAGAGGGTGTCGAAGAGGGTGCCGCGGGCGGCGGCGCGCTGCACCTCGGACAGGCTGAGGTAGCCGGCTTCGCGCATGGTGGCGCAGTCGCGTTGCAGGCGGGCGCATTGCTGGACGACGCTGCTGTCGCGGTCGATGTGGTGGGCGACCGGGATCGTGTTGATGAACAGGCCGACCATCTGCTCAACGCCCGGGAGGTGTTCGGGGCGGCCGGAAACCGTGGTGCCGTAGACGACATCGCGGCGGTCGGTGAGGCGGCCCAGGAGTACGGTCCAGGCGAACTGGACGGCAGTGTTCAGGGTGAAGCCGTTGCTGCGCGCCCACTGTTGCAGCTGCGTGGTCTCAGCGGCGGGGAGCAGCAGTTTCGTCTTCTCTGGGACGGCGCTGCCGCGCGCGGCGGGGGCGCCGTCGGCGATCATGAGCGGACCGCTCAGCGCGCCGAGGTATTCCACCCACCGCGCCAGCGCGGCGGCCCGGTCCTGGCCGGACAGCCAGGCGATGTAATCGCGGTACGGGCGCGGCTTGGGCAGCCCGTCGGTGGCGCCGCCCGCGCGATAGACGGCGAGCAGTTCGGTGAAGAACACCGCGACCGCCCAGCCGTCCATGAGGATGTGGTGGGCGGTGAGAATCAGGCGGCGGGTCTCCGAGCCGGGGACCGACAGCAGCAGGATGCGCAGCGCCGGGCCGCGGCTCAGCTCGAAGGGAATGCGGCGCTCGGATTCGGCGATGGCGTCGAATTCCGCCGGGGCGGCGGCGCGTTCGGTCCAGGGCAGCTCGGCCGACACCGGCACGATCTGCACGGGCCGCGGCACATCGCGGTCCCAGAAGGCGGCCTTGAGATTCGGATGCCGGTGCAGCATGGCCTGTCCGCTGCGGCGCAGCAGGTCGGCGTCCAGGGGTCCGTCGATATCCACGACGAACTGCATGGTGTACAGGTCGATGCCGTCGCCGGTGAGCCGCGACAGCGAGAACAGTCCCTCCTGCAGCGGACTCAGCGCGAGGACGTCCTCGATCTGCGGCGGCGTCGCGGCGGTCACGACTGTCCCCACGAGGCGGTGAGGGCGGCCAGGGCGTCGGCGTCGAGGCCGGAGGCGCTCATGGGGGCGGATTCCTCCTGCGGCGCCGAATCCTGCTGCGGCGCACTCGGTTCGGCCGCGTCTACCGCGGCGGCCAGTTCGGTGATGGTCATGGTCTCGAAGACCATCTGCGGAGTGAGCGGCAGGCCGAGGGCATTGGCGCGAGCCGACCACTGGATGGAGATGACGCTGTCGCCGCCGAGGGCGAAGAAGTTGTCGTCGGCTTCCACGTCGGTGATCTCCAGCAGCTCCTCGAGGATCTCGATGAGCGTGCGCACGGTCCCGGTGTCACCGGCCGCGGCCGCCGGACGGGCGGCGGCCACGGCCGCGACCGGAACGGCCAGCAGGCGCTCGAGCACCGATTCCGGCAGCACCTCCAGCTCCGCGACCGACCGCTCGGGCGTGGTGGCGTAGCCGTAGAGGGTGGCCGCGAGCGCATCGGCGATATTGCGGACGGTCACCGCGTCGTACAGATCGGCATTGGCGACCACCCGGACATCCAGTCCGCCATCGGTATTGACGTTGATGCTCAGGTTCAGATCGAGGAAGGAGACGTCGAAATCCACCGGCAGCACGGTCGCGGTGGTGTCGCCGGTCATGGTGAGCGCGGCCGGCGCCCAGTCCGCGCCGCGGAAGTGCAGCATGGACTGGAACAGCGGATTGCGCGAGCGCGACCGCGGCGGGTTCAGCGCCTCCACCAGGCGTTCGATCGGAAGTTCCTGGTGCGCATGGGCGTCCAGCACGCTCTCGCGGGCGCGCAGCACGGTGTCGCGCAGGGTCGGCGTCCCCGACAGGTCGTTGCGCAGCACCGCCATATTGGCGAACAGGCCGATCAGCGGCGTGGTGGCCGCGTCCACGCGGCAGGCGACCGGGGTGCCGAGCGCGATGTCCGCGCCGCCGCCCAGTTTGTGCAGCAGGGTGGCGACCGCGGCCTCGTAGACCATGAATTCCGTTGCGCCGCATTGCTCCGCGAGCGCGGTAATGCCGAGGCGATGCGCGGCCGGCACCGCGAAGGTCGCCACCTCACCGCGTTTGCCGAGCACCGGCGGGCGCGGGCGGTCCGGCGCCACGTCGATCTGGTCCGGCAGGCCGGCCAGCGCGGTGCGCCAGTACTCGAGCTGCGCCCGGCCGTAGGGGCCGGGCGCACCCTCGGCGCCGGGTTCGAAGGCCGCGCGCTGCCACAGCGCGTAATCGGGGAACTGGATGTCCAGCGGCGTCCACCGCGGGGCCTGCCCGGTTTCCACGCGCGCCCGGTAGGCGGTCACCAGATCGCCGAGCAGAATGCCCAGCGAGGCGTGGTCGGCGACGATGTGATGCACCAGCAGCGACAGCACATGGGTCCGCGGGCCGAGCACCAGCAGCGTCGGGCGCAGCAGCGGTTCGGATTCGACGGTGAACCGGTAGCCGGCGATCTCGGCGAGTTCGGCGTCCAGACGATCGGCCGCGATCTCGGTGACGGTCAGCGGCACCTCGAGCGCCGGGTGCACGATCTGGTACGGAACACCGTCGCGCTCGGCGAAACCGGTGCGCAGCGACTCGTGCCGGGCGACGACATCACCGAGAGCCGCGTGCAGCGCCGCAATGTCGAGCGCACCGTCCAGACGCACCGCGAACGGCAGGTTGCCGACGGCGCTGGGGCCCTCCATCTTGTACTGGAACCACATGGCCAGCTGCGAGTACGACAGCGGAAGCTGTTCCGGCCGTTCCCGATTCCCGAGCGCCGGGCGCGCGGACGCGGTGTCCGGCTGCACCGCAACGGTTTCGGATTCGGTGAAGTCGCCGGCATCGTCCATGGAATCCAGGTCGATGCCGAACTCGTTGCGGAACTGCTCGACCAGCACCGCCGCCAGCCCGGCGGCGGTCGGGGTGTCGAAGATGATCCGGACATCCAGCTCCACACCGAATTCGGCGCGGATCTGTGCGACCAGGCGGGCCGCCAGCAGCGAATGCCCGCCCAGTTCGAAGAAGGAGTCGTCCGCCCCAACGGTTTCCAGGCCGAACAACTGCCCGTAGATCCCGCACAGGCGCCGTTCGGTGGCGGTCGCGGGGGCGCGATGGGTGCGCTCGACCGCGGACTGCGGCGCGGGCAGCGCGCGCTTGTCCAGCTTGCCGTTCACGGTCAGCGGAATCTCGTCGATGACGGCGAAGGCGCTGGGCACCATGTACTCCGGCAGCCGGGCGGCGGCATGCGCGCGCACCTGCTCCACATCCACCGACTCTCCGGCGGCCGGAACCAGATAGGCGGCGAGCATGGGCCCGACCGCCGGATCCTCGGCGACGATCACCACGCAGTGCCCGACCGACGGATGCCCGCCCAGCGCGGACTCGACCTCGCCGAGCTCGATGCGGAAGCCGCGCACCTTGACCTGCTCGTCGGCGCGGCCCACGAAGTCCAGTTCGCCGAACTCGTTGCGGCGCACCAGATCTCCGGAGCGGTACAGCCGCTGCCCGGGAGTGAACGGGTCCGCGACGAACCGCTGCGCGGTCAGCTCGGCCCGGCCCAGATAGCCGCGGGCCAGCTGATCGCCGCCCAGGTAGAGCTCGCCCACCACGCCCGCGGGCACCAGTTGCAGCGCCTCGTCGAGCACATAGGCGTGCACGTTCTGATTGGGCACGCCGATCGGCACGATGCCGGTGCCCTGCGGTCCCTCCACCGGCATGTGGGTCGCGCACACGACCGCCTCGGTGGGCCCGTAGTGATTGCGCAGCTCCGCGTCGAACACGCCCGCGAACTTGTCGGCCACCTCACCGGGCAGCGCCTCGCCGCCGACCGGGACGTGGCGCAGCGCCCGCCACTCGCTGACCTCGGGCAGCAGCAGGAAGGTGCTCAGCATGGACGGCACCATGTGCAGCACGGTGACGCCCTGGCGGGTGATCAGATCCGCGACATAGCGAATGTCGCGGAACGCGTCCGGCTTCGGCACGATCAGCCGCGCGCCCAGGGCGAGGGTGACGAAGATGTCCAGCAGCGAGGCGTCGAAGCTCACCGACGACGATTGCAGCAGCCGGTCCTCGGCGGTCATGCCCCATTCCGCGGTGAAGCTCACGACATGGTCGGCAATGGCGGCGTGCGCGACCGGGACGCCCTTGGGCTTGCCGGTGGAGCCGGAGGTGTAGATGACGTAGGCCAGGTTGTCCGGGCGCAGCGGGCGCACGCGGTCGGCATCGGCCGGATTCGCCTGCGGCAGTCCGGCGGCGGCGGATTCGGCGGCATCCAGCTCCACGCGGCCCATGACCAGCGCGGGGCGGGCGTCGGCCACCAGGTAGTCGATGCGGTCGTCCGGGTAGGCCGGATCGATCGGCAGATAGGCCGCACCGGCCTTGAGCACGCCGAATACCGCGACGACGAACTCGACGGAGTTGCTCATGCGCAGGCCGACAATGTCCTCGGCGCCGATGCCTTCGCGAATCAGCCAGTGCGCCAGGCGGTTCGCGCGCTGGTTCAGTTCACCGTAGGTCAGTCGGGCGGTATCGGAGACCAGGGCGATGGCCTCGGGCGCGGCGGCCACGCTCGCCTCGAACAGCGCGACCATGGTGGTCGGGTCGGCGGGCGCCTCCGCGCCACGCGACAGTTCGAGAATGGCGGCGCGGTCCTGCGCGCCCAGCATGTCGAGATCGCCGATGCGCTTGTCCGGCGTGGTGAGCGCGCTGTCGAGCAGCTGCGCGTAGTGCTCGAGCATGCGCTGCACCAGCGCCTCGCCGAGCACGTCGACCTGGTATTCGGCCTCGAGCACCGCGCCGTGCGCGCTCTCGGTGACCACGGCCAGGGCCAGCGGCACCTGTGCGGTCGGCGCGCCCAGCTCGTCGAGCTGGGCGGAGGCGACATCGCGCAGCGCGAACCCGTCGGCGCTCTTGCGCACGCTGAAGCCCAGGCGCACCAGCTGATCCATGCCGTCGCGGCCGGCGACGCGCTCCGGATTCACCTCGCGCACCACGCGATCGATGCCGACGGCCTGATGCGCGAAGGCGTTCAGGCAGGTCTGTTTGGTGGATTCGACCAGGCCGCTGAAGGTTTCCCCGGCGCGCAGGGTGTTGCGCAGCAGCAGGGTGTTGCCGAAGTAGCCGATGAGCTGTTCGGCGGCGGCCGAGCGGCGGTTGGTGACCGGGATGGAGATGAGGAAATCGCCTGCGGCGGTGTAGCGCTCGACGAGGGCGGCATAGCCGGCCAGCAGCACCATGAACGGGGTCGCGGCGTGCTCGCGGGCGAAGGCGTCCACCCGGTCCAGCAGATCCTGCGGCAGGGTCAGGGTGCG
This sequence comes from Nocardia sp. IFM 10818, assembly GCF_054655275.1. NCBI lineage: Bacteria > Bacillati > Actinomycetota > Actinomycetes > Mycobacteriales > Nocardiaceae > Nocardia > Nocardia sp. IFM 10818. The sequence continues at coordinate 1,069,890 of NZ_BAAHJH010000001.1, read as the reverse complement.
GCGGGCCGCGGACTTGGACGGCGCGGCGGCGGCCGCGCCCGGTAGCTCCAGCGGTTCGGGCAGCGGGCGCAGCGCGGTGCGCCAGAACTCGATATCGGCCGGGTCGTCCGCGGCGGCGTCGAGGACCTCGAGGTCTGCGAATTGCGCGGGCGCGGCGGGGATTTCGCCGTTGCCGTTGTAGGCGGCGTTCAGATCGGCGAAGAACACGCCCCAGGCGTCGTCGTCCCAGCAGATGTGGTGCGCGGCCAGCAGCAGCACGAATTCCTCGGCGCCGGTGCGCACCAGGGTGATCCGCAGCGGCAGGTCGGCGGCCAGGTCGAAGGCCCGCCCGAATTCCCGGCGCGCCAGCACCTCCACCCGGATGCCGCGGCTCTGCTCGGGCAGTTCGGTCAGATCGTGTGACTGCCAGGGCACGGTGACGTCGTCGGCGAACACCTGGAAGGGTTCACCCTGCTCGTCCACCCCGTAGGTGGTGCGCAGGATGTCGTGGCGCGCGAACACCGCGCCGACCGCGCCGCGCAGCCGCTCCTCGTCCAGCGCGCCCGTGAGCCGGTAGGCGACACAGATATTCAGCGTCGTGTCCTGCGGGTCGCGGGTCTGCAGGAACCACATGCGGCGCTGTCCGGCCGACAGCGGGCGGCGCTCGCCCGCGGCGGTGCGGCGCACGGGTGCGGCGGCGGCTTCCTTGGCGAGCCCGCTCTCCGCCAGGCGGCGGCGCAGCAGTTCGCGGCGGCGGTCGAGCGCGGATGCGTTGTTCAGCACGGCGGCATCGGTGTCTGACATGGAATCTGGCCCCTTTGCCTAGTTGGTGTTCTCAGCCATGAGCAGCACGACGTCATCGAGGGACGCACCGCCCAGAATCGCGGCGACCGGCAGATCCCGGTCCAGCGCGGACCGGACCCGCTTGCGGAAGTCCAGGGCCTGCAGGGAATCCAGGCCCAGCGCCACCAGCGGCACGGATCGGTCGATGGTCTCGCCGGCGCCGACGCCCATGACCCGCTCGAGTTCGGCCAGCACCTGATCGGCGAGCGAGCGATCATCGGCGGGTGCGTCCACGACAGGTGCGGTCACGGCGACCGGCGCCGGTGCGATCTCGGATTCGACTGCCACAGCCGGAGTTTCCACCCGCGCGGGCACCGCGACCGGTTCCGGCTCCGGCACCTCCGCCAGCACCGCCGCCTGCCCGAAGATCTCGGCGTTGGCGCGCAGCAGCGGCCAGTCGGCGGAGATGATCACCGCGTCGGTGGGCTGCCCGGTGAGCCCGGCGGCAATGGCATCGGCCGGATTCATCGGGTACATACCGGTTCCCGAGACCCGGGCGAACCCGGCCGCATCCAGCGGACCCGCCACGCTCCACAATGCCCACTCGATCGAGCTGCACTCGACACCCTGCGCCCGCAGCCGCCGGGAAACGATGTCCAGCATGCGGTTGGTGACCGCGTAGAGGATCTGCCCCTTGCCGCCGAGGGTCGCGGCCATCGACGAGCACAACAGGATTCGGCAATCCGGGGTGCGCGGCACCGCCGTCAGCACGGCCTCCAGCCCGATCACCTTGGACGCGGCCGCCGTGGCGACCATCTCCGCGGTGATATCGGCGATCTCGGCATCCACATAGTTGACCGCCGCATGAATCAACACGCTCACCGGCCGATCCGACTGCGCCGCCGCGAACCGCCGCACCGCCTCCGAATCGTTCACGTCGCAGGCGACCGCGACGATCTCGGTCCCGCCGATCGCCCGCAACCGAGCCAGTTCCCCAGCGGGAGCGCCGGATTCACCCGATCGGCTGAGCAGCGTCACCCGTCCCGCGCCGGTGCGCGCGTAATGCTCGGCGAAGATCAACCCGAGCTGCCCGGTGCCGCCCACGATCGCCACATGGTCGAGGTTCGCGGCCGCCCCGGCCTCGGACTCGTCCGCGACGAGCCGCTTGACGAACACCTTCCCACCGCGCAGCGCCAGCTCCGGCTCCCCCGCGGTGTGCAGCGCCCCCACGATCCGGCTGGCCTGCTCGGTCCCGGCGTCGGCGGCCAGATCCAGGTGCCGGAACAGCACACCCGGGTGCTCCACACCCACACAACGGAATCCGGAGCTCACCGCCCCATGGAACAACTGCGGCACCGGATCGGACTCCAGCACCGACTCCCCGCCCACGGTCACCAGCCAGCACTCCCCGCCGGGCCGCAGCCCCTGCGCGGCCGACAGCCACGTGTGCTCGGCGAAGAACTCGATCAGTTCTCCCACCGCGCCCGCGCCATCGGTCTCCGCCAACGCGGGCCACAGCACCACGACGGTATCGAAGGCCGCCGCAGCCGAATCGCGCACCGTGCCGCCATTGCCCGCAGCGGCGCTCGGATCAGCGGTCACTGCCGACCGGTCCCCAGCCGGGACAGCCCCGGCGGCAGCCGTATTCGCGGCGGCGGCCGACGACCGCGCGGCACCGGCATCCGCCACGGCGGCCCCGTAACCGGCTGCCGCACCCGCAACGGAAGCGTCAACCGCGGTGGCGCTCGAACCAGCGGGAACAGCCGAACCCGAGCTTGTGGCGGCCACGGACGAACTCGCCACAGTGGGAGGATTCACCGCAGCGCCAGCTGGATCGGGGACAGCTCCGGATGAGTTGAGCGTGTGGTCGGCGGCGCCGATGGTCATCCCGGCAGGCTTGTGGCCGGGGCCGGCGTCGGCGTGACGGGGTGAACCATCGACTGCGAGAGCTGCTGCCGTGTCGGCGGCGACATGTGTGGCGAGGCCGGTCACCGTAGCCGCGGTGTCGAGAGTTACGGCGGTGGCGCCGTAGCGGTCGGCGGCTTTGACCAGCGCGGCGGCCAGAGCGGCGCACTTGCCGGTCGGGTCGACGATGGCGAGGGTGCGCAGGGCCGTCAGGGAGCGGCGGTCCCACTGGACCCAGCTCTCCACCAGGCGCTGCGGGACGGGAACCGGCGGGGCGGCGGGGCGGATCTTGTCCTCGTCGTATCCGGCTGCGGCCCAGAGCTTTCTGGGGTTCATGACGGTGTGCGGGAAGTCGCGCAGCGGGAGGGAGACCGGCGATGCGGTGCGCAGGGCGTTCCAGTCGTAGCCGAGGTCGGCGACCGCGACGGTGGCCAGGTTGCGGGTGAATTCGCGCAGGCTGTCGGCGGTGCGGACGGAGGTGCCGAGGACGCGGAAGTCGCGGGCGCCGCGGGCCGGGTCGCGCGGGACCAGGTGCAGGTTCTCCTGGAGGGCCAGTTGCAGGACCGGGTGTTCGACGACCTCGATGAGGGTGTCGACGCCGTCGACGGCGGCCGCGACCACGGCGCGGTCGAAGCGGACCCGGTTGCGCAGGTTCCAGTACCAGTACTGTTCCTGTGCCAGGCCGGGGGTGATCGCCTCGCCGAGAGTCGCTCCGTAGCACGGGATCTCGGTGGGATGGAAGGTGGGGCTGCTCATCTCGTCGCCGAGGAAGCCTTCGAAGTCGGCGCGGACCTCGGCCACGATGGAGGTGTGCGCCGGATAGGCGACGCCGATCTCGCGCGCGAATTGGCCGCGCTCGGTGGCGGTGGCGACCATGTCCTTGATGGTCTGGCGGTCACCGGAGATGGCCATGATGCTCGGGGAGTTCACCACCGACAGCTCGGCCCAGCCGGAATGGCGGGCCAGCAGGCTCTCGCAGTCCTCGCGGTTCATGGCGAGCACGGCCATGGAGTAGCCGAGCGGGGACAGCCGCTCCACCAGGCGGGCGCGGTGGGTGACCACCAGCACCGAATCGCGCAGCGACATGACCTCGGAGGTGGCGCAGGCGGCGAGTTCGCCCTGGCTGTGGCCGATGGTGGCGGCGGGCCGCACGCCGGCGGCCTGCCACATGGCGGCCAGGCCGGACATGTGGAACATCAAGGCGGGCTGGACTTCCCACACCTCGTCCTGGAACTCGCCCGCATTGCCGAGCAGATAGTGCAGCGGCTGATCGTGACCGAACCGTTCCGCGTGAATGGCGGAGCACTCGTCGACGCGGGCGCGGTAGGCCGGGGACAGCTCGTAGTAGAGCTTGCCCATACCGGGGCGCTGACTGCCCTGGCCCGGGAAGACGAACCCGATCTTGCGGGCGGTGGCGGGCCCGTCACCGGCGACCACGGCCGGGTGCGGCTCATCGGAGGCGATGGCGCGCAATGCCGCCAGCAGTTCCGCGCGCGCGGCGGCCGGCTCGTCACCCGCGCCGACCATGGCCAGCGCCCGGTAACGGCGTGCGATCCGGGTGCGGAAGAGCATGTCCGACACGCGATCCGGCCTCACCCCGGGATGGCTCTCGAGGTAGGTCAGGATGGCGACGGCCTCGCCGCGCAGACCGGCGGCGGTATCGGAGGACAGCAGAACGGGAATGCTGCCGTCGGGCAGGCGGTGGCTACACATCGCTTTCCTCCAGAACCGGCAGGCCGAGCACGGCGTGCGCATTGGTGCCCGCGACGCCGAAGGAGGAGACGGCGGCGTAGCGCATCCCGTCCACGGCCGCCCACGGTTCGAGCTTCGCGGCCAGGCGCAGACTGGTGGCGTCCCAATCGATTTCGCTCGTCGGCCGGTCGGCGTACAGGCTCGGCGCGATCTGCCCGTGCACACCGCACAGCAGCACCTTGATCAGGCCCAGCAGGCCCGAGGCCGCCTGGGCATGGCCCACATTGGATTTCACCGAACCCAGCAGCGGACCGGATTCCCGTTCGCCTCCATAGGTTTTCGCCAGCGCGGTCAGCTCGAGCGGATCACCCACCGGCGTGCCGGTGCCGTGCCCCTCGATCAAGCTCACCAGCTCGGGCGCGATTCCGGCCGCCGCGAGGGTGTCGCGGATGAGCCGTTCCTGCGCCGCGGCGCTGGGCACCGCGATGGGCGCGCCCTTGCCATTGTGATTGACCCGCGAGCCGAGCAGCCGCCCGTACACCCGGTGACCCAGCTCCCGCGCCCGCGATTCCCGTTCCAGCACAACAACACCCGCGCCCTCGCCCCACAGCGTTCCGGTGGCGTCGGCGGCGTAGGCGCGGCAGTGCCCGTCGGCGGCCAGCGCATTGTTCTTGGAGAACTCGTAGAACGCCCCGGGTGAGCCCATGACGCAGACGCCGCCGGCGATCGCCCAGTCGCACTCCCCGGCGCGCAGGGCCGAGGCCGCCTGGTGCACGGCGGTCAGCGAGGACGCGCACGCGGTGTCGACGCTGACCGAGGGCCCGATGAGCCCGAGCCCGTGCGAGATCCGCCCGGCCACCGCGCCCAGCGCGGACCCGGTGGCGCGATACCCGTTGTACTCGTTGATCGAGGCGGCCGCGGGCCCGTACTCCATGAGCGAGACGCCCATCCAGCAGCCGGCGGACGCCCCGTCCACGGCGCCGGGATTGATGCCCGCATGCTCGAGCGCCCGCCAGGCCACCCGCAGGGCGACCCGCTGCTGCGGGTCCATGGCCACCGCCTCGCGCGGGGTGATGCCGAAGAACAAGGGATCGAATTCAGTTGCGCCGGCGAGGAATCCACCGGCGTCGCGCACCGGGCTCCAGCCTTCCCGGCGGTCGAGTGCGAAGATTTCCGCGAGCGGCCATTCCCGGTCGCGCGGGAATGGTCCGATCAATTCCCGGGATTCGGCCAGCGCCGCCCAGAATTCGGGCAGGGATTCGATACCACCGGGCGCCTCGACGCCCATTCCGACGATCACGATCGGATCATCGGCGGAAAACGCTGTCATGCGAAGGTGCTCGCTTCTCGTGCATCGGGCACGGCGGAAACCAGGAGTTCGGCAATTCCGGCCACGTGCTCATTGAGGTAGAAATGCCCGCCGTCGAACAGCGTCACCTGAATGCCGGCGCGGGTGTGCGCTTCCCACGCGTACAGCGCACGCGGCGCGACGAATTCGTCGTCCTGGCCGCCGAGCACCAGAATCGGTGCGGCCACGGCGATATCGGCGGCGCAGGCGTAGGCGTCGAAGGCGCGGTAGTCGGCCTTCATGACCGGCAGCGCCATGCGCAGCACATCACGGCTGGCCAGCACGTCCGCGCCGGTGCCATTGAGGGCGCTCATGTGATCGAGCAGCGCCTCGTCCTCCTGCGGATGGGGCGGCAGATCGGCGATGAGGGCGGGCGCGGCGGCCGCGGAGGCGGCCAGCAGCCGCACCGGCACACCGGCGGCCTCGGCCAGCCGGGCGAATTCGAAGGCGATGACCGCGCCCATGCTGTGCCCGAAAATCGTGACGGGAGCGCCGGTGTGGTGCGGCGATTCCAGGAATGCGGCGAAAGCGCCCGCAGCGATCTCCGGCAGCGTTTCCGCGGCGGCCTCGCGCGCGCGATCCTGACGGCCCGGGTACTGGAACACCACGGCGTCGAAATGTTCACCGAGGGTCTTGGCGAAAACCCGGTAGGCGGAGGCGCCGGCGCCCGCGTGCGGGAAAATCAGCAGCGGTGGCTGGTTTGCGGAACGCGGGGCCTGAAACTGCCTGATCCAACCGAGTTCCCTTGCCATTTCCTGATCTCTCCTACACACCGCCTACAGCGCGCGGCATCGGTTTCACCTTGGTCCCCCCTCGGATGTTTCGGCCAACCGTAGCACCACCGATTTAGTATAGGCTAGCCTTACAAACCTGGGTGATCAAGCTAACGACCCGAACGGAGTCACCATCGATGAACCGGACGCCCTACGTCCTCGCGCGTGAACTGACAGACGTCCCCGACGAGGTCCGCACAGCGCCCGCACCGGTGGTTCCCGTTTTCCCCGAGCCGTTCTCGTTACGCCTGGTGGACGTCGATTCCGAGGATCCTCGCACGATCACCGAGTGGATGCGCCGGCCGCACCTGCTGGAGACCTGGGAGCAGGACTGGCCGGTCGAGCGCCGTCACGCCGACTGCGCCGCGCAGCTGGCCGGAACCTTCTCCCGCCCTTGCCTGCTCGGCTACGACTTCGCCGCACTCGGCGACCCGGAGACGGGCCGCCGGGATGTCGCCTATGTGGAGTTGTACCGCCCGGCCAAGGACGAGATCGCGACGCTGTACCGGGCCGATCCGCGCGATATGGGCTTCCACATCGCCACCGCCGACACCAGGCTGCTGGGCCGCGGCGTGATGTCGGCGTGGATGCGGCAGCTGGTGGAGCGCCTCTTCGAGACCGAGCCCGAATGCCGGCGCGTCATGTGCGAGCCCGACTACCGCAACACGCCCATGCGCAAGGCCCTCGAGAAGAACGGCTGGCAGCACCTGGGCGACTTCGACATTCGCCCGGACCGGCGGATCTCGCTCTACACGCTGCTCCGCGATCCGGCGGATCTGCCGGTGCTGCGATAGCGATCACCGAACCCGCACGGCCGCGAGGATTTCCTCGCGGCCGTTGCCGTTTCGGCTGTCCGCCTGCCGTTTCGGCTGTCCGCCTGCCGTTTCAGCGGTGCGCCGCCGTATCTGCTAGCGCGCCGCGGCAACCCGCTCGCGCGCACCGCCTCGGCGCTGCGCCAGGTCCGAGCGCAGCACCCGGTCCGAAAGCTCGCCCAGGCAGCTGAGATTCGGGAAGCCGGGGCCCTGCGCCAGGGCGGCCATATTCGGCAGGTAGAGCTTGGCGTTCAGACCCGACAGCGCCAGGTCGTAGCCGATGGCGTTCTCGATGCGATCCTGGGTCAGCGGTCCGCCGACGGCCAGTTCCAGCAGATCGGTTGCGCCCGAGTCGAACAGGTCCAGGAACCACAGCGGCTGCCCGCCGGTGGCGTCCACCACCAGGTCGAAGGAGTGCACCTGGTCCGCGCGCATGTCATTGCGCAGCGTGAGGGCGACCCGATCATCCTGATCGGCGATGTTCACCACCCGACCCTGCAGGTGGTGCACCCGGTTGTCGCCCAGCAGGCTCTCCTGCACGCGCACCGAGAACACACCGCGATCGGTGCGGCGGATGACATCGCGGCGCTCCTCCATGCCGAGGGCGCTCCACTTGGTGGGATCGCTGTAGAGCGAGTTCTCGAAATAGCTTTCGCCGCGGGTGTACAGCGTGGCCTTCGGCGAGATCACCGAGATGGTGAGCATTTCGTGGCGGATCAGCTCGTCCAGCGCCGAACCGGCGGTCTCGCCGCCGCCGACCACCGCGGCCCGTGAGGACGGCGGCAGCGCGCGCCGCCCGGCCAGATCCCAGAATTCGGCGATACTCAGCACCTTGGGATGTGCGGTGAGCGCACGATCGCTGCGCCCCGGACCGGTGATCATGACGGCGTCGCAATCGATTTCGCTCAGCCCGCCGTCGGCGTCGGCCACCTGCACCAGCCAGCCGTCGGCCGCGGCGGAAATGCCCCGCACGCTGCCCAGCACGAGTTCCAGATCGATCGAGCGCCCCACCCACTGCAGGTACTTGGCCCACACATGATGCTGCGGGCTCGGCCGCCCCCGGTCGATCCACTCGGCATAGGTGCCGTGCTCCACCAGGAACGCCGACCAGCTGAACGCCCGCATGGCCTCGTCGATCTCGCGATTGTGCCCGCGCGCCCACGTGGAGTGATACGGGAACCCGACATCCTTCTCCGGGCTGGTGCCGAGCCGGTGCTGCCCGTCGGTCCACCCGCCGCTGGGCAGCCAGTTGCCGCCCACCGCATGCGCTTCGACCACGATCACCCGGGGCGCGGGCAGGCCGAGCTTGCGCAGCACATGCGATTTGGCCGCTACCGCCAGGGCTTTCGGCCCCGCGCCGACCACGAGAAGTGTGTCCACCGGTTCTCCTGCCTCATCTTCGTCGAGCAAACACCCGCCCCTCCGGGTTTGCATAGGCTTACCTTATCTTGCATTGCGATGCGCGGGTCGCGCCAGGCCTTGCTCCGCAATGAGGGAGTGATCTCGGCCCCGAGCTCTGACGAGCTCGGAGCCGATCGCGAAGGGCGGAAGGGGTTGGCCCGAAGTCAGGCCGGAGCGGCCTCGAGACGCCAGCCGGAGGCGCGGGTGCGTTCCTTCCAGAAGTCGGCGTAGCGGCCCTCGAGAGCGAGAAGCTCTGCATGGGTGCCGCGTTCGACGATGCGGCCCGACTCCATGAAGAGGATCTGGTCGGCGTGGGCGATGGTGGCCAGGCGATGCGCTACCACGATGACTGTTTTGTCGCGGGTGAGTTCGTGGATGCCGCGGACGACGACCGCCTCGTTCTGGGGGTCGAGGGCGCTGGTAGCCTCGTCCAGGAGGACCACGGGGGCGTCCTTGAGCAGCGCACGGGCGATCGAAACGCGCTGGCGCTCACCGCCGGACAGCGCGGTGCCACCCTCGCCGACCGTGGTGTCCCAGCCGTCGGGCAGGCGGGCGGCGATCTCGTCCACGCGCGCCACCGCCGCCGCGCGGCGTACCTGTTCGTCCGTCGCATCCGGTCGTCCGGCCCGAATGTTCTCCAGGACGGAGCGATTGAACAGGTAGACGTTCTGGAAGACCAGGGAGACCTGGCCCAGCAGGGTTTCGGTGGGCTGGTCGCGCACGTCGTGACCGGAGACGGTGACGCGGCCGGAATCGGTGTCGTGGAAGCGGGCGGCCAGGCGCAGGACCGTGGATTTGCCCGCGCCGCTGGGGCCGACGATGGCGGTGGTGGTGCCCGCCGGGACGGTGAAGGTGACGTCGGAGAGAACCTGATCGCCGTCGCGATAACCGAAACTCACCTGGTCGAACACGATCTCGGGAGCGCCCGGGGTGACCGGCGTATCCGATTGCGGCAGCGCGGGTTCGGCGAGCAGCGTGGCGACCCGGTCGGCCGCGGCGGCGGCCGAGCGCAGGGCGGTGCCCAATTGCGCGGCCTGGTTGAGCGGTTCGATGAAGCGGGCGCTGACCGCGATCAGGGCGATGGCCGCGCCGGCGGAGAGGGCGCCGCCGGTGACGCGGCCGACCACCAGATAGACCAGGACGAGGAAGACGGCCTGCACGACCAGGGAGAACACGATCAGACCGGGGACGCTGGCGACCAGCATTCCGGAGGCGGCCTTGCGCTGGCGGGCGAGGGCCGCGTCGAGAGCCTTGTTGCCCTTGCCGACCGCGCCGAAGGAGCGCAGAACCGGTTGCGCCTGAGCGAATTCCAGCACCCGCGCATTGGCCTCGGAGGCGGCCTCGTGCATGCGCTCGTCGGAGGCGGTGTAGGAGCGGTTGGCCCACAGGTTGACCGCGAACAGCAGCGGCGCGGCCACCAGCATGGCGAGCGAGATGCGCCAGTCCACCAGCAGCATGCCCGCGGCGACGCCGAGCGGAACCAGCACGCCGGTCAGGATTTTCGCGATCAGATACGCGATCAGGCCCTGGACCTCGCGCACGTTCTCGACCACGATGCGCGAGAGCGCGCCCGCGTTCTGAGCATCGAACCAGCCCAGCGGCAAGGCGTTCAGGTGATCGCCGAGCCGGGTCTGCAAACCGTGCTGCATGCCCACGCCCACGCGCAGGCCGAGCACCGACTGCACATAACTGAGCACCACCACGCCGGCGACGGCCAGGCCCAGCCACAGCGTCCAGCCCCAGGCCCGGCCGAGATCGTCGTCGAAGAGCGCCTCGAGCACCGGCACCAGCAGCACGTAGGCCGCGGCCTGGCACAGCGTCTGCGCGATAATGGCCATGAACAATCGCGGTGTGAGATGGGCGTATTCGCCCGGCACCAGCGCGAGCACCTTGCGGATCATCGGGTTCCCTCCCCGGCCTTGTCGCCTGCGGCGCCGAATTCTTCGCCGTCGAGCGCCGCGACGACCTCGAGCGCCGCTTCGTTGATCTCCCAGAGTCGCTGGTAGACGCCGCCCGCCGTGCACAGGCTCGCATGATCGCCCTGTTCGACCAGAGTTCCGTTCTCCAGCACCAGGATTCGATCCACACCGGTGATGGTGTGCAGCCGGTGCGCGATCACCAGCACGGTGCGGCCCGCGACCAGCACCGCGAGCGCGTCCTGCACCGCCGCCTCGGATTCCGGATCGGCGAAGGCGGTGGCCTCGTCGAGCACCAGCACCGGGGTGTCGGCGAGCAGGGCGCGGGCGATCGAAAGCCGCTGCGCCTCACCGCCGGACAGCACGGCGTCGACCCCGATCTCGGAGTCGTAGCCGCGCGGCAGCGCCAGAATGCGCTCGTGAATGCGGGCGGCGCGGGCGGCCCGCTCCAGGGCCGCGTCATCGGCCTCGGCACTGGCCAGCCGCAGATTGTCGCGAATGGTGCCGCGAATCAGCCGCACGTCCTGAAAGACGAATCCGACTGTGCGATACAGCTCCTCGGTGGCGAAGTCGCGCACATCGCGGCCGCCGATGGTGATCCGGCCGGATCCGACATCGTAGAAGCGGGGCAGCAGCTTGGCGAGGGTGGACTTGCCCGAACCGCTCGGGCCGACCAGCGCGGTAATGGTGCCGGGCGCCAGCTCCAGATCGACGCCGCGCAGCACCTGATGGTCCGCGCGGTAGCCGAAGCTCACGTCCTCGAAACGCACCCGCCCGGCCGGAACATCGGCCTCGGTCTTCGCCGAATCGGCTGTACCGGAGGCCAATTCCGGCGTCTGCAGGAGCTCGTGCAGCCGCAGCGCGGCATCACCGGCGGTGCGCAGCGCCTGCGCGCCGTAGCCCAGCCCCAGCAGCGAGCTGCCCAGACCCAGGCCGACCAGCAGGAACGGCAGCACATCGAGCGGCTCGAGCCGGTCCGCCCCCACCCCGGCCAGTCCGGCCGCGACCACCAGCAGCATGACGAAGACCGGCGCGACCACCGTCTCGGAGATCGACTGCACGGTCATGACCGGCATCTTCAACCGGCGCACGCTCTCGGTCTGATGCTCCACCGCGTCCTGGAACACGCTGTGCGCCTTGCCGGCCCGGCCGAAGGCGCGCACCACCTGGATGCCCTCGACGAATTCCACCGTCGCCTCCCGGGTGCGCAGCTCGGCCGCGTTGTAGGCCACGATCCGTTCCCGCCCCGGCTCATCGAGCATCTTCTTCATGCACAGCGCGTACACGAACAGCGGCACCAGCAGCACGAGGGTGAGCCGCCAGTCCACGGTCGCCAGATAGATCAGCGTCACCAGCGGCACCGTCACCGAGCCGACGAAGTCCAGCCGCGCGTGTGCGACCAGATAGTGCAGCGCCTCCACATCGTCCTGGAGATACTTCTTGACCTCGGAGGAGGTGCGCTCCCCGAACCAGCCGAGCGGAACCCGGGTCAGCTTGTCGGCCAGCAGCCGCCGCAGGGTCAGCTGATAGCCGCCGTCCACGGCGTGCGACCAGGTCAGCGCGACCGCTTGCAGCAGGGCCCGCGCGACCAGCACGAGCACCGCGATGAGCAGCAGCCGCCATACCCGATCGGTGTCGGCCTGCTCGTCGAGCAGTTCCCGGCAGGCCGAGACGATCAGCAGGAAGGGCACCACCGCGCAGACCGAGGCCACGGCCACGATCAAGCTCGCCAGCGACAGGGTCCCGGCCACCGGGGCCAGGATCTCCTTGCGCGCCCGCGCCTCCCGCTGTTTGCGGGCCTTCGCCGCCGCCTTGCCGGACTCGGCGTCCGCTGGTGCGGTGTCCCCCACCTCGGGCTGCGCCTCTGTGGGCGGCGCGACCTCCACCGTCATCTCTTCTGCCTCTCGATACGGGAATCGATCAGAAGATAGGTTAGGCTAACTTGCTTGATTGTGGGATTCCGGGCACCGATGAATTCCGCGATCACGGCTCGTCTGCATCGGTGAACCAGCGAGGACCGCGGCCTCGCACCGCAATTCATCAGCCGAAACGAGCCTCATCATGATCAAGAAGTCCTTGGCCGTAGTCGCCGCCCTCACCATCTCCGCCACCGCACTGCTCACCGCCTGCGGCACCGAATCCAGCGAGACCACCCAGCCGGCCGTGACCACCGTCCAGACCGGTCAGCGCGCCAACGTCAATGGCCTGGAGATGTACTACGAGGTGCACGGCGAGCGGAACGGCAAGCCCCCGGTGGTGCTGCTGCACGGCGCGCTGTCGGGCATCGGGACCGATTTCGGCGAACTCATCCCCACCCTGTCGCAGACCCGTCAGGTCATCGCCGTCGAACAGCAGGCGCACGGCCACACCGCCGATATCGACCGCCCGCTGCGCACCGGCACCATGGCCGACGACACCGCGGCGCTGTTGCGGCAGATCGGCGTCGAGAAGGCCGATATCTTCGGCTACAGCATGGGCGCGGGCGTCGCCCTCGACATGGGCGTACGCTACCCGGATCTGGTGAACAAGCTGGTGCTGCTGTCGGTGGGCCTGTCCGCCGCGGGCCTGCACCCGGGCACCCTGGAGGGCATCCAGACCTTGCAGCCGGACATGCTGCACGGCAGCCCGTTCCACACCGACTACCTCGCCAATGCGCCGCGGCCGCAGGACTTCCCGACGCTGGTCGCCAAGATCAAGGATATGGACGCCAACGTCCCGACCTTCCCCGAGGAGTCGGTGCGCGCCATGAAGTCCCCGGTGCTGAACATTATCGGCGACTCCGACATCGTGACCCCCGAGCACGCGGTGGCCATCTTCCGGCTGCTGGGCGGCGGCATCATGGGCGACACCCCGGCCGGGCTGCCGAACTCGCAGCTGGCCATCATCCCCGGCGCCTCGCACGTCTCGGTCATGCACCGCCCGGAGCTGCTCGGCGATATGGTCCCGGCCTTCCTGGACAAGGAAGTCAAGCAATAGTCCACGACTCATACGGAATCCCTCACCCGGGGCGAGCGTTGACCGGATGCATGACATCCACCGACGCTCGCCCTTCCGATGCGCCCGTAGTCGATCCCACCACCGAACTCGGAGCCAAGGCCGCCGACCGCCTGCGGACCGACGGCATCATCTGGCTCACCACCACCGGTTCCACTGGGACACCGCAGCCGAATCCGGTCTGGTTCCTCTGGGAGGACGGTGAATTCCTGCTCTTCAGCATTCCCAATCAGGCCAAACTCCGGAATATCGCGCGCAATCCGCGCGTCTCGCTGAACCTCAATACCGCGGGCGGCAATGACGTCGTCATCCTCACCGGCACCGCCCGCATCGACGACCAGCCGCCCAGCGCGGACGAAATCGCCGCCTACACCGAGAAGTACACGCCCGGGCTGGCGGCGCTGAACATGACGCCGGAGAAGTTCTACGCCACCTACTCGGTCCCGGTCCGCATCACACCCGATCGCCTGCGCGGCTTCTGATCTCCGCTTCCCCGCGTGCGGTGACGCGGGAACGAATTCCCGTGCGGGCGAGATCGAGTACGACCAGTGCGATCGCGCCCGCGAGCAGCGCGGCCGCGCCCACCGGAGAACCGGCCGCGCCGACCAGACCGGCCGAGGCCACGGCCGGGGCGTGCAGGCGGCCCAGGCCCGCCATGGCCGCGGTGGCCACACCCACCCCGAGCAGCGCCGCGAGCGCCCCGGGCCCGGTGAGCAGCGCGGCGACCAGCCCCGCGGTCACCGAAACCGCATGCCCCGCAAGCACTGTCACTGGTTTGGCGGCGGGCGGACCCGGCGTCGCGGCGAGCACCGCCGCCGAGGCGGCCAAGGGCGGCGCGAAGTACGGATCGCCGGCGATGCCCTGTGCGAGCGCCAGCGGCGCGAGCAGGACGACGGCGGTCAGCGCCGGTTCCAGGCTGCGCCGGACCGCGGTACGGCGATCCGGCGCGGCCGCTATCACGCGGCGGGCCAATCGTTTTCGGTTTCGGCGACCTTGTTGACGTAGTTCGTCAAGGTCTGCAGCGCGACCAGCGCGATGATCTCCAGAATCTGCTCCTCGGTCCAGCCGGCCGCCAGCGCCGCGGCCGGATCCGCCTTGCCGCGGCTCTCGGTCAACTCCCGGGCGAAGGCGACCGCGGCCGCCTGTTTCGGATCCGCGGAGGTGCCGCGCTTCGCCGCGTCCACCTCGGCGTCCTCGAGCCCGGCCATCCGCTTGCCGAGATAGGTGTGCGCCTGGACGCAGTACCCGCACTCATTGGCGGCGCCGACGGCCAGGGCAATGCGCTCGGAGGTCGGGCCGGGCAGCGTGCCCTGCTTCAGCGCACCCGACAGCGCGAGATAGCCCTCCAGCACCGCGGGCGCGTTCGCCATCACCTTGGGCATGTTCGGCACTCGCCCCAAACGCTTGCGCACCTCGTCCAGCAGCGGAGCGTTCTCGACCGGAGTGATCATCTCTCTCAACTTTCTAACGGAACATCAGGCTCATTCACGTTAGAACATCACGGAATTTCGGCGCAATACCCGTTATAGTGAGGGCATGGCCGACCCGACCGCCCTCCGCCTGGCCAACACCATCCGCGCCACCGGCAGCGGGCTGACCGACGCCTTCGCCACCACCGAATCGGTCCGCGACTGGCTGACCGCCAATGCTCCCGAGCTCGGCGAATTCCTGGATCCCGCGACCTTCGTCCCCACCGAGCAGGACCGGGTCGCCCTGGTCGAGCTGCGCCAGCACGTGCGCGCGCTCTTCGCGAAAGCCGTTGCGCCGGAACCGCCCAGCGGGGCCGACGCGAGTGCGCTGCCGCCGTTCACCGAGGCCCTCGACGCCCTCAATGCCGCCGCCGCGCCCCTGGTGCGCGAATTGCGCTGGGACTCCGCCGGGCCGAGCCTGCGCACCCGCCTGCTGACCACGGACGAGCTGCACACGGTCAAGGCCGTCCTGGCCGATGCCGCCATCGAGTTCTGCACCGGGCCGACGCTCCCCCAGGTCCGGGTGTGCCCGGCCCCCCGGTGCGTGCTGTATTTCCTCAAGGGTCATCCCCGCCAGGAGTGGTGTTCGGTGGCCTGCGGCAATCGGGCCCGCGCCGCCCGGCACTACCACCAGCATCGCGCCGAGTAGGGTCGTCCCGTGAGACGCAGGCAGCAGCCGCCGCTGGCCAAGCGGCACGGGTTGGACCCGGCGCGCTTGCGGCTACCCGAGGACGGCGAATGGGAGACCATTCGCGATCACCTGGTCGAGCGGCTGCCGCGGGTGGATCCGGCGCGCATCGACGAACTGCTGCGCGAGGGCGGGATCGTCGACCTCGACGGGCCCATCGCCCCGGATGCCGCGTATGTGCCGGGCGGGGCGGTGTGGTTCCACCGCGATCTGCCCGAGGAGACCGAGGTGCCGTTCGAGATCGGCATCGTGCACCGCGATGACGACATTCTCGTCATCGACAAACCGCACTTCCTGTCCACCATCCCGCGCGGGCAGCACATTCTGCAGACCGCGCTGGTGCGGCTGCGCCGCGAGCTCGAGCTCCCGGATCTGATTCCCGCGCACCGGCTGGACCGGGTCACCGCCGGGCTCGTGCTGTTCGTCGTCAACCCGGCCCGGCGCGGGGCGTACCAGACCATGTTCCACAAGCGAGTGGTGCACAAGGAGTACGAGGCGATCGCACGCTTCGATCCCGAGCTGGAGCTGCCGCGCACGGTGATCAGCCGCATCATCAAGGAACGGCAGGTGCTGCGCGCCTACGAGACGCCCGGCGAACCCAATGCCGAGACCCGCATCGACCTGCTGGAACATCGCGACGGCCTGGGCCGCTACCGGCTGCGGCCCAGGACCGGCCGCACCCATCAGCTGCGGCTGCACATGAACGGCCTCGGCATCCCGATCCTCGGCGACGACTTCTATCCGGAGCTCACCGACAAACCGGTCGACGACTTCACCCGCCCGCTGCAATTGCTGGCCTCGGCGCTGGAATTCACGGATCCGGTCTCACGTGAGCCACGCCGCTTCGAAACCACCCGCAGCCTGCAGGCTTGGGATGATCCGGAGGGCTGGGCGGCAGCCTTTTAGCCGGCCCGGGAGCGGAACCCTGAAGGTCCCGAGAGCTTGTGGTCTCGGGGGGTTCGGGGGCGGAGCCCCTGAGAGTCCCGGGAGTTGGGTTACCGCAACCGCAGATCGTTCTCAGGAAGTGAACGTACACTGGCCGCGATGTCTCGAAACGATAACGGCGCGGTCGTAGCACTCGGCGACGCCCCGGCGGTCCCGGTCGACGAAGCCCCGGCGGTCCCGATGGAATCCGCCCTTCCCGCAGCATCCGCGCCCACTCGGCACCGCGTGCACGCGTATATCGATGTGGCCGTTGTCGTCATCGTGCTGACGTGCACCAATCTCATCGCGCACTTCACCACCGCGTGGGCGAACATCGTCACGGTGCCCATCGCGGCCGTGGTGCTGGTCGCCATGGTGCGCCGGCGCGGGCTCGGCTGGGCGGAACTCGGACTGTCCCCGCGGCATTGGCGGCGCGGATCGCTGTGGGCGCTCGCGGCCGTCGGCGTGGTGCTGGCCGCGGTGGCCATCGGCGCGGCGCTGCCGATCACCCGCCCGTTCTTCCTGGCCGATCGCTATGCCACCATCTCCGGTGCGCTCATCGCGTCCATGATCGTCATCCCGCTGCAGACCGCCATTCCCGAGGAGCTCGCCTTCCGGGGCGTGCTGCACGGGACGCTCGATCGCGTGGTCGGGGCGCGCGGCGTATTCGCGGCCGGATCAATGCTCTTCGGCCTCTGGCACATCGCCTCGTCGCTGGGTCTCACCAGCGGTAACAAGGGATTGACCGGATTCCTGGGCGGCGGCCTCGCCGGGCAGGTCATCGGCATCGCGCTCGCGGTGGCGGCGACCGCGGCGGCGGGCGCCGTGTTCACCTGGCTGCGCCGCCGCAGCGGCAGTCTGCTCGCGCCCATCGCCCTGCACTGGGCGGTCAATGGCGCGGGCGCCCTGGCCGCCGCGCTGGTCTGGCACGTCACCATGAATTGAGTGGGGTGGGCCGGCTGACCACGGAACAGAGGATGGTCGGCCAGCCGGCCCGGATCGGTTCGGACGGGACAGGTCCCGCCGAACCGGGTCTCTAGCGCTCGCTCACGAGCCCGATCTCGGTCGCTCTCACGAACCGAGGAAGCCCAGTGGGCCCGCGCCGCAGGTGGCGCTGCCGGTGAGCGTGGGTTGCAGGACGTTCACCTTCAATTCCCAGGCGGAGCCCTGCAATACCGCGAGGGTGTGGGTGCCCGCCTTCTTGGGCGTCCACTGGATGGTGGCCTTGCCATTGGTCGGCTTGATCGGGCTGCCGGAGATGACCAAACCGTTGTCGTAGAACCAGGCCTCGAACCAGTGGTCGAAGGTGGCGGTGATCTCGTAGGTGCAGGCCGCGTAGATATTGCGGGCATTCACCTCCAGTCCGGTGGGCACCGCCGAGGCGTAGGGCGCGGTGAGCGCCGCCGAACAGGCCATCGCGGCCACGGCAGTGGCGGTGAGGCCGACCCGTTTGGCGATGCGCTTGTTCATGGGCATGGTCATGTCGAAACTCCTTGGTACCGGCCGCATCACGTGCGGTCGGCGAACTGTATCCAGCGGCGCGATCGGCGCGCGGGAGTTTCGCGAAAAAACTGAAACATGTTTCGGTCAGATCAGCTCCGGGGGGTCGTTCCAGCCCAGATCGCGCTCGAGCAGGTCGAACAGCCGCTCGTTCCACGGCCGGTAGAACTCGCGTAGTCGCGCCGCGGTCTCGGCATCCAGCGGCGGGAAGTCGAGCGGATTCCGATTGAGCACGGTGCGGATCTGCGGCACGACCTGCGGCAGCCCGAGGAACTCGTGAATGCGGCACACCGTCTTCGGAATATCGGCGAAGAACTCCTCCGCCGTCACGAGGAACACCCGCTCGCGGCCGTAGGTGTCCAGCCAGCGGCGCACCGACGGCAGGTAGACGCCGGTCCCCAGCATCGGCATGGACGGCAGCGTGGTCGGCGGCGGCGGGGCCGGAAAGGACCCGAGGGCCAGCGAGACGTACTCGGCGAAGGTCCGGCCGTAGGGCAGGGTGCGCAAACCGTTTCGGCCACTCAGGAATAGATCCCATTTGTAGTGCGAATACGCGCGTTCCACCGGATCGCGCAGCATGAGAACGACTTTCGCTTCCGGCCTTACCGAATGGAAATTATCGATGAGCGGAATATCGTGCAGTAGCGGATCGAAATGGCCCACCAGGGCGTGCCCGGTCCGCGCCGCCACCGCCGCCTTCTCCCGCTCGGTCGGGAAATACGGGCCCCACAGCGCCGGGAAACCGTGGCCGATCTCCTTCGTGAGCGGAGCGAGGATGCTCGGGTGCCGCATGAGATACGCGGCCAGGTCGGTGGTTCCGCTCTTCAGCGCGCCGACGCAGGTGAAGTCCGGTAGGGTGCGCTGCCCGCCGGAACGGGAGCGCAGCCAGAGCCGGATCGGCGGGACCGCGCCGAAATAGTGATCCAGTGTCAGGTATCGCCAGCCCAGGCCGAGACTGCGCACGGGATGTCGCAGATATCCTTCGCCGTGATAGCGCTGTGATTGCCATTGCTCGAAAAGGCGGACGCCCTCGGTGTATCGGTCGTCGCCGATACAGCACGCTTCGCCGGTTTGCTGGCCCATTCGATTCCCCTGCCTTTCAATACAATCCCCTGCCCCTGGATTGATCGAAGTACGGTACACCATAAAACGCAGCCTGGCCCGCTTTCCGAAACGGAAAGCGGGCCAGGCATTTCGGGAGTGTCGGCCGGTCCCGTATCCACAGTCAAGAGTCCGCGACCGATACACGTGGAGGACGAGCCGCATGCCTACCAGCGTGCGGAATCACGCTCCACGTCGTAGTGGGACTGCGTCCACGAGTGGTCGTTCCATTCCTGGTGCCGCGGGTCGGCGTCGCCGCCGTGCCCGGGCCACCAGGCCTTCTTGCCGATCAGCGCCGTCACCGCCGGAGTGAAGAACAGCGCCATGACGAAGGCCGCGATGGCGATGCCGACCGAGATGGCGAAGCCCATCTGCGACATTACGCTGTTGCCCGACAACATCATCGAGGCGAAGGTGCCCGCCAGGATGAGACCGGCCGCGGCGATCGTCGGACCGGTGTGCCGCACGGCCAGCGATGCCGAGGTGTGCGGATCATTGCCCTCCTTGGCCTCTTCCCGCAGCCGGGCCACCATGAGGATGTTGTAGTCGGTGCCGAGCGCGACCACGAACAGGTACATGATGATCGGCAGCGTGAAGATCAGGCCCGAATCACCCTGCAGGTTCTGGAAGACCAGCACCGCCGCGCCGAGCGTCGCCGCGAAGCCGAGGAACACCGAGAGCATCAGGTACCACGGGGCCACGAAGCTGCGCAGCAGCAGCGCGAGCACCAGCATGATCAGCAGCGCCGCCACCGGGAAGACCACCTTGTAGTCCCGGTTCATGGCGTGCTGGAAGTCGACGAATACCGAGGTCATACCGCCGACTTCGGCGGTGGTGCCGGGCGGGACCGAACCGTGCGCGGCATCGCGCAGCGGACCGCGGACGGTATCCAGCGCGGCATCCGATTCCGGAGCGGAGTTCAGCGTCACCTGGAACTCGGCCGTCAGCTTGTCCTCCGACAGCAGCGGCTGCGACACCTGGCCGACGCCCTGCACCCGGGCCAGCGCCACACCGTAATCCGTCAGCGCCGCTTCCTGCAGCGGCTGACCGGTTTCCGAGTGCAGGTAGACCTGCGACGGCTGGGTGGTGCCCGCGGGCAGGCCCTTCAGCAATTCCTTGCTGTAGACCGTGGATTCGGTGGTGTCGGAGGTCGAACCCGAGGTCATGTCGAAGGTCGGGTGGAACCCGAAGGCGAACACGCCCAGCGCCACCAGCACACCGCCGGAGGCCACCGCGAAGACGCCCGGCCGCTTGCCCATCCCCCGGCCGATGGCCGCGAAACGCGCACCCTTGGGCTCCTGCTGCCAGGCCTTGGACGGCCAGAACACCTTGGTGCCCATGAGCGAGACGATCGCCGGCACCAGGGTCAGACCGGCCAGCAGGCAGACCGCCACCGCAATGGCCAGCGACGGGCCCATGGCCCGGAACAGGCCCAGCGTGGACAGCACCAACGCACCGAAGGCGATGATGACCGCGGCCGCGGCCGAGGTGATGGCCTCGCCGACACGGGCCACGGCGCTGGCCATGGCGGTCTTCGAATCGTCACCGGCGCGCAGGCGCTCGCGGAAACGGAACATGAGGAACAGGATGTAGTCGGTGCCGACGCCGAACATGACGACCAGCAGCAGCGCCTGCGTGGAGCTGTCGATCTTCAGGTCGAAAGCCTCTGCGGCCCAGGCGATGAGGCCATTGGTGGGCATGGAGATGGCGAAGATGACGAAGATCGGCAGCAGCGCGATCACCGGGCTGCGGAAGATGATGAGCAGCAGCACCAGAATGAGCAGAATGGTGGCGATGCCGACGATGGCGAGCGCCTTCTCACTCGATTCCACCTGGTCCAGGGTCTGCGCCGCCTGACCGGTGATACCGGCTTTCAGCTCGGTGCCCCCCACCTGCGTCTTCAAGTCCTCGCGGAGATCCTTGACGGCATCCTGCTGGCGGGTGTCATCGGGTGCGGTCACCTTGGTCATGCCCACCGCGATGATCTGCACGGCACGGTTCTCCGACGGGGGCGTCACCTGAATCCCGGTGACATCAGGGACATTCAGCTCGCCGAGCTTGCCCGCGACGCTCGCCACCGTGGCCGAGTCCTGTTCGGTCAGCGGCGTTCCGTCCTCGCGGGCGAAGACGATGAGCGCGGCCGGCGGGGCGCTATTGGGAAAAGCCTTCTCCTGCAACTCCATTGCCTGGATGGATTCGTAGTGCGAGGGCAGGAAGTCGGATTGTTCGGTGGTGGCGGTGAGTTTCGGCGCGGTGGCCACCACCGCGGCAATGGCGATCAGCCAGGCGCCGATCACCAGCCACGGGTGTTTGACGACGAAGCGCCCCAGTCCGGAGAACATGCGGGGGAAGTCCTTTCAGGGTTTCGGCCGCGTGAATCAGATGTCGAGGTCTTGCGCGGACGGGTTCTGCACCACGTCCGCCACGATCCGGTACGCCTTGGCGGGGACCAGGCCGCGCACCTCGGGCAGGGAGTCGACGACCTCGAGGGTGAAGTCGCCGTAGCCGTCCTCGAGGCCGACGAACCGACGCCAGTTGCGCATGTCCTTGATCCAGTCGCCGAACATGGCGAGTTCGGACCGGCCGGAGTTGCCGCGCGCGGCGAGGAGGTCTTCCTTCTTCTCCTGGTAGGTCTTCTTGGCGTGCTGGGTGAAGTCGTTCCAGTCGATGTACTGGCGGTGCACCACGTACTTGCCCTTGCGACTGAGGAAGACCTGGACGATCTCGGTCCCGCCCTTGGTGACCTGCTGCGCCTCCGCCAGCAGGCGACCGGTGAAGCGCTGGCTGCGGCGGCCGCCCGGGCCGACGCGCAATTCGATCGCGTGCATATCGCCGGCGGGCTGGATGTCCGGTGCGACGTTCTGCGGGTCGTCGTCGGCGGGCTTGTGCATGTCGAGGGCCATGGGGTGCTCCGATCCATCAGTGAATGCGCATATGGGCATGGGTTTACTACACGGCGACATGGGCTCAATTCCTCTGTGCCGCAATGTTTCTGCGATTTTCAGGGCTCGGGCGGCTGCCTAGCGCCGCCCACGCTCAACACTATAAGTAGACGTATACGTATAGCGCAACCCCGAGCAGACCCCGAACCTTCCCTGAATCGGATATCGGGAGGTCAGCGCCGCTTCGACGCCTCCCTCAGCGTCCCCGGCGCTTGCCCGGCTGCTTGCGAGCCGGCTGCTTCTTCGCGCCGGCAGGCTTCTTGGCGGGCTGCTGTTTGCGCGCCTGCTGCTTGGGACGCTCGGACTTGTCCGCGGCCCGCGTCACCGGCGTGCGCGTGCTGCGTTCGGAGCGGCCGCGCACCACGCCCACGAACTCCTCGACCAGGTCCGTGGTGTGCGCGGCCGGCCAGGCCAGGGCAATCTCCGTCTCCGGGACGTCGGTCATGGTCCGGTAGACCAGATCCTTGCGATGATGCAGCCGCGCAATGGAATGCGGCACCACCGCCGCGCCGCTGACCGCGGCCACCAGCTCCATGGTCATCGCCGCCTCGTCCAGATCGGCGGCGTCCTGCATTCGCTCATCGGCGAGATCGGCCGTGCTCACCTGGTCGAACAGCGAGATCGGATGATCCTTCGGCACTACGACCACCGGCGTCTCCCGATACAGCGGGATGGCGCTCATGCCCTCGCGGTCGATGGGCAGCCGCACGAAGCACATATCGACGCGGCTCTCCCGCAGCGCCGGTTCCTGCTCCTTCATCGGCACCGGGATCAATTCCAAAGGGATGTCCGGGAATCGGTCGCCCCAGATCCGCTCCCATTTGGTGACGGTCACGCCGGGCACGAAGCCGACCCGCAACCGCTGCTGTCCCTCCGCCTCCTCGACCGGAGCCGCCGGAGCATCGGCGATGATCGCCCGCGCCTCGTCCAGGACCTGCTGCCCGTCCTCGGTGAGCTGGGTCGGGCCGGCCCCCGGCACGAACAGCTTGGCGCCGAGCTCTTCCTCCAACTCGATGACCGTCCGGCTCAGCCGCTGCCGCGAAATCCCCAGCCCGCGTGCGGCCCGCGCGAAGTGCAATTCCTCCGCAACCGCCACAAACCAGCGCAGACGGGTAACCTCGATCGACTCCAACCGGCTCATTCCATCCAGGTTATTGCACCGCCTGCGCGGCGCCTCCCACCACGCCCGATACCCTTACCCGGTGAGCCCGGACAAGAACCACCAGACCATGAAGCCGCTGACCGCGGCCAGCAAGCTAGGCATCTACCTCCCGGCAACCCCGGAGGACTTCCGCAGCTCACCGGTGACCCGCGCGCAACTGGAAGAGCTCCGCACCAATCCCCCGCAGTGGTTGCAGGACCTGCGCCGCACCGGCCCCTTCCCCCGCGACGTCACCGCCCACAAGCTGGGCGTCACCAATTCCGCCCTGTCCCGCAACGGCATTCCCGACGCCCTCACCGCCGAGCAGATCGACGCCTACCTGGCCGATCCGCCGGAGTGGCTGATCAAGGAGCGCGAGAACCTGGTCGAGGTGCGCAAGGAGGCCGAGCGCGTCAAGACCAAGGAAGCCGAGCGCCGCGCCGCCACCAACCGGCCCCGAAAGAACTACTGACGTCAGTACCGTGGGGTCATGGCACTGACGTTGCAAGAACGACAGGAATTCCTCGCCCGACCCCTCATCGGCGCCCTGGCCGTCAACGACGGCCCGGACCGCGCACCCCTGAACGTCCCCATCTGGTACGACTACACCCCCGGCGGCGAGCTCTGGATCGTCACCGGCCCGGAATCGAAGAAGATGCGCTGTCTGAAGGCCGCCGGCCGCTTCAGCATGATGGCGCAGGTCCTCGAACCCACCGTCCGCTATGTCACGGCGGAAGGCCCCATCACCCGCATCACCGAAGCCACCGACGAGATGCACCGGGCCATGGCCGCCCGCTACCTGCCTCCCCCGGCGGTAGAGGTCTACATGAAGGAAGCCGAGTCCTACGGCGAGATGGCGGCCGTCTACATGCGCCCCGAACACTGGCTCTCCGCCGACCTCGGCAGCATCAGTTGAGCCGTGCTGCTGCCGCTACCCGAACCGGGAGTAGCGGCCCATTCCCGTGAGCAGCAGGGCCCACTTCCCGAAGGGGCTCGCCCACCCACCCCACAAACACGACAAGGCCCGCTTCCCGAATGGGAAGCGGGCCTTGCGTTTACGACTGGAGAGTCGTGGAGGGACTTACTTGGCCCGCTCCAGGACCTCGACCAGACGCCACCGCTTGGTGGCGGACAGCGGACGGGTCTCCATCAGCTGCACGCGGTCGCCGACATTGGCGATCTCGTTCTCGTCGTGGGCCTTGACCTTCGAGGTGGTGCGGATGATCTTGCCGTAAAGGCGGTGCTTCACGCGATCTTCCAGCTCGACCACGATGGTCTTGTTCATCTTGTCGGAGACGACGTAGCCGATGCGCACCTTGCGCGAGCCGCGTTCCTCCTGCTTGGCCGGCGTCTTGGCCGGGCCCTTTACGTCGCTCATGCGGCGTCTCCCTTGCCTTCAGGACCGGTGGCCAGGCCGAGCTCGCGCTCCCGCATGACCGTGTAGATGCGCGCGATCTCGTGGCGGACCACACGCAGGCGACGGTTGTTCTGCAACTGACCGGTCGCCATCTGGAAGCGCAGGTTGAACAGCTCTTCCTTGGATTCGCGCAGCTTGGCGACGAGCTCTTCCTCAGAAAGCTCGCGCAGCTCTGCAGCCGGAGTTCCGGTAGCCATCAGAACTGCTCCTCTCGCGTCACGATCCGGCACTTCATCGGGAGCTTGTGCATCGCGCGGCGCAGGGCCTCACGAGCGGTCTCCTCGTTCGGGTAAGAAAGCTCGAACATGACCCGGCCGGGCTTCACGTTCGCGACCCACCACTCGGGCGAACCCTTACCGGAACCCATTCGGGTTTCGGCCGGCTTCTTGGTGAGCGGGCGGTCCGGGTAGATGTTGATCCAGACCTTGCCGCCACGCTTGATGTGGCGGGTCATCGCGATACGCGCCGACTCGATCTGACGGTTGGTCACGTAAGCCGGCTCCAGAGCCTGGATGCCGTACTCGCCGAACGCAACCGCGGTGCCGCCCTTGGCCATGCCGGAGCGACCCGGGTGATGCTGCTTGCGGTGCTTGACCTTGCGGGGCATCAGCATTGGTCAGCCCTCCTGATTCTCTGCCGGAGCCTCCGCCACAGCGGTGGCGGCGCGGCCGGCCTCAGTGCTGGTCGCCGTGGTGCCCTGGGCGCCGCTGCGACGCGGACGGCTCGGGCGCTCACGACGCTCACGGCGCTCACCGGACGGAGCGGCGGTCGCGGTGACCTCACGCTTGCCGCCGACGATGTCGCCCTTGTAGATCCAGACCTTCACGCCGATGCGGCCGAAGGTGGTCTTCGCCTCGTACAGGCCGTAGTCGATGTCGGCGCGCAGCGTGTGCAGCGGCACGCGACCCTCGCGGTAGAACTCCGAGCGCGACATTTCCGCGCCGCCGAGACGGCCGGAGCACTGCACACGGATGCCCTTGACGTTCGGCGAACGCATGGCCGACTGAATGGCCTTGCGCATCGCGCGACGGAACGCCACACGGTTCGACAGCTGCTCGGCCACACCCTGGGCAACCAGCTGCGCATCCGACTCGGGGTTCTTGACCTCGAGGATGTTCAGCTGAACCTGCTTCTTGGTGAGCTTCTCCAGCTCGGCGCGAATGCGGTCGGCCTCGGCGCCGCGACGGCCGATCACGATGCCCGGACGCGCGGTGTGGATGTCCACACGCACGCGGTCACGGGTGCGCTCGATCTCGACCTTCGAGATGCCGGCCCGCTCCATGCCATTGGCGAGGAGCTTGCGGATGGCGACGTCTTCCTTCACGTAGTCCGCGTACTGCTTGTCCGCGTACCAACGCGACTTCCAGTCGGTGGTGATGCCGAGGCGGAAGCCATGGGGATTGATCTTCTGTCCCATTTACTTTGCCCCTCCCTTCCGGTTACGAGTGGCACCGGCAGTGGGCACGCTCTCGACCTCGATGGTGATGTGGCTGGTGCGCTTGCGGATCCGGAACGCGCGGCCCTGGGCACGCGGCTGGAAACGCTTCATGGTCGCGCCCTCGTCGACGAACGCGGTCGAGATGACCAGCGTGGCCGGGTTCAGGCCCAGGTTGTTCTCGGCGTTGGCCGCGGCCGAAGCGACGACCTTGGCCACCGGCTCGCTGGCGGCCTGCGGGGCGAACCGCAGGATGTTCAGCGCGTCCTCGACCCGCTTGCCGCGAACCATGTCCACAACGCGACGAGCCTTCATCGGCGTCACGCGAACGTGCTTGGCGGTCGCGCGCGCGGTCGGATTCTGAATGTCAGTCATCGCCGCTTGCTCTTCCGATCTTCCTTGACGTGGCTCTTGAACGTGCGGGTGGGAGCGAACTCACCCAGCTTGTGTCCAACCATGTTCTCGGAGACGAACACCGGCACGTGCTTGCGGCCGTCGTGGACCGAGAACGTGTGGCCGATGAAGTCCGGGATGATGGTGGAACGACGCGACCAGGTCTTGATGACCTGCTTCGTGCCCTTCTCGTTCTGAACGTCCACCTTCTTGAGGAGGTGTTCGTCGACGAACGGGCCCTTCTTCAGGCTACGTGGCATGTCTAACCTCCTCCTTAACGCTTCTTGCCGCGGCGGCGGACGATGAGCTTGTCGCTCGGACGGTTGGGCTTGCGGGTCCGGCCTTCCGGCTGGCCCCACGGCGAGACCGGGTGGCGACCACCGGAGGTCTTGCCCTCACCACCACCATGCGGGTGGTCGACCGGGTTCATGACCACACCACGCACGGTCGGGCGGACGCCCTTCCAGCGCATACGGCCGGCCTTGCCCCAGTTGATGTTCGACTGCTCGGCATTGCCGACCTCGCCGATGGTGGCGCGGCAGCGCACATCGACGCGGCGGATCTCGCCGGAGGGCATACGCAGGACGGCGTAGGCGCCTTCCTTACCCAGCAGCTGGATGCTCATGCCGGCGGCACGGGCCATCTTGGCGCCGCCACCCGGACGCAGCTCCACCGCGTGAATGGTGGTACCGGTCGGGATCGAGCGCAGCGGCAGGTTGTTGCCGGGCTTGATGTCGGCGGCCGGGCCGGACTCGATCTTCGTGCCCTGGGCGATGCCCTTGGGCGCGATGATGTAGCGCTTCTCGCCGTCCGCGTAGTGCAGCAGGGCGATGTTCGCGGTCCGGTTGGGGTCGTACTCGATGTGCGCGACCTTGGCCGGGATGCCGTCCTTGTCCAGTCGACGGAAGTCGATCAGACGGTAGGCACGCTTGTGGCCGCCACCCTTGTGACGAGTGGTGATGCGGCCCTGAGCGTTACGGCCACCGGTCTTGGTGAGCGGACGCAGCAGCGACTTCTCGGGGGTCGAGCGGGTGATCTCGGCGAAGTCCGAGACCGAAGCACCGCGGCGACCCGGGGTCGTCGGCTTGTACTTACGGATTGCCATGAGTTCTTCTCTACTTTCTGAAGTCCCCGCCGCTTACGCGACCGGGCCTCCGAAGATCTCGATGGGCTTGCTGTCGGCCGAGATGGTCACGAGCGCGCGCTTGGTGCTCTTGCGCTGGCCGTAACCGAAGCGGGTCCGCTTGCGCTTGCCCTGACGGTTGGCGGTATTGACGCTGGTCACCTTGACGCCGAAAACCTTCTCGACGGCGATCTTGATCTGCGTCTTGTTCGAGTCCGGGTGCACGATGAAGGTGTAGGTGCCTTCTTCGATCAGTCCGTAGGACTTCTCGGAGATCACCGGCGCGAGCAGGATGTCGCGGGGGTCGGCGATGGTGGTCACTTGCTCTCCTCCTGTGCAGCTTCGGCGGGGCCGTGCACGAAGGCGTTGAGCGCCTCGACCGAGAACACGATCTCGTCCGACTTCAGGACGTCGTAGGTGTTCAGCTGGTCGGGGGCGATCGGGTGCACGCCCTGCAGGTTCGCCACGCTCTTCCACGCGGTCACATCTTCACGGCCGACCACGACCAGGATGTTCTTCCGCTCCGACAGCTCGGCGAGGAAGGACTTGGCGGTCTTGGTGGACGGGGTCTGACCCGACACCAGTTCCGTGATGACGTGGATGCGCTCGTTGCGGGCCCGG
Source organism: Nocardia sp. IFM 10818 (assembly GCF_054655275.1). NCBI lineage: Bacteria > Bacillati > Actinomycetota > Actinomycetes > Mycobacteriales > Nocardiaceae > Nocardia > Nocardia sp. IFM 10818. The sequence continues at coordinate 1,041,533 of NZ_BAAHJH010000001.1, read as the reverse complement.
TCCGACAGGGCGCCACGCAGGGCGGCGACCTTCATCTTCTTGGGCAGGCGCTGGGTGTAGTCGCGCGGCTGCGGGCCGTGCACGGTGCCACCGCCGGCGAACTGCGGCGCACGGGTCGAACCCTGGCGGGCGCGACCGGTGCCCTTCTGGCGGTACGGCTTCTTGCCACCGCCGGAGACCATGCCCCGGGTCTTGGTGGCGTGCGTGCCCTGGCGAGCCGCGGCCTGCTGGGCCACGACGACCTGGTGCATCAGCGCGATGTTGGCGGTCACGTCGAAGATCTCCGCGGGGAGCTCGACGGTGCCTTCGGTCTTGCCGCCGGCAGCCTTCACCGGAAGCGTCAGGTTGGTCTTCTTCTCAGTGCTCACAGCGCTCACGCCCGGGCACCACCCTTCACTGCACTCTTGACGATCACGATGCCGCCGGTGCGACCCGGGATCGCGCCCTTGATCAGCAGCAGGCCGTTCTCGGCGTCCACCTTGTGGACCGAGAGGTTCTGCGTGGTGACGCGGTCGTTGCCCATACGGCCCGACATGCGCATGCCCTTGAACACGCGACCCGGGGTGGAGCAACCGCCGATGGAACCCGGACGACGGTGCACGGCCTGCGCACCGTGCGAGGCGCCCTGGCCACGGAAGCCGTGGCGCTTCATGGTGCCCGCGAAGCCCTTGCCCTTGGAGGTGCCGGTGACGTCGACGTAGGTGCCCTCTTCGAAGACATCCGCGTTGATCTCCTGGCCGACCTCGAAGGCCGAGGCGTCGGCGACGCGGAGCTCCGCGATGTGGCGACGCGGGGTGACGCCGGCCTTGGCGAACTGGCCGGAGACCGGCTTGTTCACCTTGCGCGGGTCGATGGCGCCGAAGGCGACCTGGACGGCGGAGTAGCCGTCGCGCTCAACGGTGCGGATCTGCGTAACGACGTTCGGGCCGGCCTTGACGACGGTCACCGGAACGACGCGGTTCTTTTCGTCGAAGACCTGGGTCATGCCGAGCTTGGTGCCCAGGATGCCCGCGGCCGGACGAGTCTTGTTGTCAGTCATATTCGAAGTCCCCGTCACTGAATGTTGACGTCGACGCTGGCCGGCAGGTCGATGCGCATGAGCGCGTCGACCGTCTTCGGCGTCGGGTCGAGGATGTCGATCAGCCGCTTGTGCGTACGCATCTCGAAGTGTTCGCGCGAGTCCTTGTACTTGTGCGGCGAACGGATGACGCAGTACACGTTCTTTTCGGTCGGCAACGGCACCGGACCGACGACACGTGCGCCGGTGCGGGTCACCGTCTCGACGATCTTGCGCGCAGACGCGTCGATCGCCTCATGGTCGTAGGCCTTGAGCCTGATGCGGATCTTCTGTCCCGCCACGCTGAGTGTCCTTTTCTCCGCTTGCGTTGTGCCCCAGAAGCTCTCGCTTCCAAGACACCCTCATTTGCACAGCCCGAACACACGAAGACGCATCAGCCACCACACGACCGGCCCTTGGGCCCGATCCATCGCCGCTGTTCATCTGTCATGGTTCATCCGGTCCACGCGGTCGGGCGTGTCGCCTCGCCGCTCATTCCTCGGCCCCGGAGCGAATCCTCTATGGCCTCGGAACATTGTCCCGGACGCACCCACGCCGCAATCAGCGGGGTGCAAAATTGGGTCATACTCACCCGCGACCTGCACGTTTCCAACGGAAACGACGCAACCTGGTGCGGGCAACCCGAATAGTATGCCTCGAGGCGCAACCCGAGTTCAAATCGCCCCCTCCCCCACCCGATCCCCCAATGGCCCTGCTCACATCGGGTGCGACCGAGTGACCCGCCCGGGCGCGTCACGCCGGTGAGTCCCCATCAATCACTCGGACTACGTGTCGGACCGCGAGTAGGCTCCGAAGTATGGCAAAGATGACGGTTCGACTGCCCGACGACCTAACCGAAGCGATCAAGGCAGAGGCGAACGGCAACGTTTCCGCGTGGGTGGCGAAGGTGTGCGAAGAGGCCCTGCTCCGCGCCGCCGTCCGTATGGAACTGGCCGCCGAACGCAAAGCACCTGCCGCGTTCATTTCCCATGAGGACCGCGACGCAGAGATGGAGGAATTCCGATCTTGAGCCATTCTCGCGGCGAGGTGCGCGCGCACCAGGCACTCGGACGCATCCGAAACGTTCTCATCGTCAGCGCGGATCCCGTCAACGCCGAGGGCGCGTGCGTCTGCATCGACGTGACCGACGTAATGCCGATCAGCGAGAACGTCGCCCTTTCACTAAGCGTCGCCGTCGGAAACGGCCTCTATGCCAAATGCCTGAACATCTCCCGCATCAACCCGGAAAACCTGCGAGAGCTGCTGTTTACCGCGGACGCGAACACCATGGACAGCATCGATCGAGCACTACGCCGACTGTTGAGCCTCCCGTAGTCACGCCTGGTGCCGAACTTACTTCCGAGTAAGATCGGCATCATGACGAACGAGACCGCCACCTACCGCGGCTGGAAGAAGCTCCCCGACAACCGCCTCGGCCACACCCTTTTCTCCCTGGGCATGGTGGCCCGCGTGCCCTACTTCGGCACCGTCCTCCCCACCGTCGTCCGCCTCGAACCCGGCCTGTGCGAAGTAACCGCCCCCAAGTGGTTCGGCATCCACAACCACCTCAGCACCTTCCACGCCATCGCCGCCTGCAACCTCGCCGAAGTAGCCATGGGCATGCTCTCGGAGGCCACCGTCCCCCAAACCCATCGCTGGATCCCCAAAGCCATGAACGTCCAGTACCTGGCCAAAGCCAACTCCGGCCTCCGCGCAGTGGCAAAGCTCCCCGAGGTCCCCGACTTCGACAAGATCACCGAAGGCCAGGACCTGATCGTCCCCGTCTCCATCTACGACAAGTCCGGCCTGGAAGTAGTCCACGCCGACATCACCACCTGGGTGACGCCGAAGTAGCGGCCGAACGAAGAGGCAGGTCTGCCGCGTCCTCGGCAGACTCGCCACCGCCCAAACTATGCGAGGGCCTACGCAGTCAGCAGGACCACAAGCGCGACGACCCCCAGCCCAATCGGTGCCAGCGCCAGAATTATTCGGAGCCACCGCGGCGAGACGTAGGCCACGGTCCACTGAAGGACCGTCACAAGCAGGGCCGCGAACAGCAGATCGCCCCCGGTGTCGACACTCGCCGCTGACTTCGGACACGGCCCGTCGCCTGGGCACATATCCACCGCGGCGGAGAGCCACACCCACATCACGAAGGCCGCGAGGAAGACCACCACCATCAACGCCGTTGAGACTGCGGCGGGCACCCACCAGTCCCGCTTCGATTCCCGCGCAACAAAATTGGAGTTCGACACCGGGGGAAGCGAATCCCAGTCCGACCAGTTGCTCACAGTGCCTTGATCTCGGTTGGGTCCGGGTCGAGGGGTTCCAGCGCCGAATCAGAGATGCACGGCGAGGTTCCGGTGAGGCTCAGGGATCCGTCGCCTTTGTCGGCGTTCTGAAGGTGGAGGCCGTAGCCGTCTTCGGTTTTCGTGACGAACACCAGGCGGCTCGAGTCCGTTTCCTGCCAGCCTCGGTCCTGCCAGATCTTCGAGATCTTGTTGAAGTATTCGCCCGTGGCGTCCTGCGGGAGACCGGTGATCCAGTAGCCGATGCTCAGATAATGCGGGCCTTCCGACTGCGTGTTTCCGCTCCAGCAGGGCACCGCGATCGGGTACAGGTTGGTGTCCTTGCCCAGTAGCGGGCTGTCCGGCGTTTTGGACAACACAGCGCCGGGTGGAAGCGCTCGCAGGGTTTCGGTCATGAGCTCGTAGATCCGCTGCTGCGCCTGGCGGCCGGTCAACGATTCGTCCACCTTGGCTCCTTTGTTCGAGGTGCACCCCGCCGCGATCAATACGACAGCGCCGAGGACAGCCAATCGCGCACCGATCATTCGTACTCCACCTCTGTCAGAGTTCCAGTGATGATGTAACCCATGTTCTTCAGCGATCTGGAGTCCGTCTCCCAGTACTCGCTATGGGCGTCGAAGCTGTAGGGGGTCGCGTCGGGGATCAGCAATCTGGCGGGCAGCGGTATCACCTGCGAGACGATCGACTCGGCCACCGGCAGTACAGGACTGGCGGTTCCCGGATCGGATGTGAAGACCTGAGCCCCGAATTCCGCCTTGGTCGGATCGGGACCGTAGTCGTCGGAGTAGCCCAGTCCGGCGATATGCGGATACAACGGGACCGGGTCGTTCTCCGCCTTCGTCGCAAATACGTGCTGATACTCCTGACCATCCGGAACACCGGTCAAACTGAGATCCACGGCGTGATCGACGGTGGTTCCGGGACTGGCGACCAGCACGACCGCATCCGCATTCAGTGTTCTCCCGTGCGAGGCTGCATCGCCGACGACGGTGGTCCCGTAGCTATGGCCGAGAACCGTATTCCGAGAAGGTACTCCCTCGTGCGTGATCCGCAGTCCTTCCTGAAACCTGTCCAAAGCGGGAGCCGCGGCGTCGGCGAAATCCCGCTGTGTCGCGTCGTACGCGACGGACTGCGGCGCGTCATAGCCGAACCACGCAATCGATACCGGATTCTCCGCACCGGCCCACCGCGCTTGGCGGCTCATGGCGTCCAAGCGCCCCATATCCGCCCCCATCTTCGACGGCTCGGATCCCGTGCCGGGGACGTATGTCGTGACATGACTCGCGTTGTCGGGGTTGCCATCCGCGATCACCGTGTGCACCCGCTCCCCCGTCACACTGTCCAAGTGCAACAGCAGTCGCCCGGGATGTTTCGGGTCGCTGATTACTTCCTTGATCTTGTTCAGATCCGCCTGCGTACCGACGCGAGACTCCGCGGCATCCAGGCGTGCTTTCCACTCGCCGAAGCCCGGTCTGGTCGCCAGCCAGGAGTCGGCTTCCTTGCTCGTACCCAGATACTTCGTCCACTCCGGATGCTCTGACCGAATCTGCGCAACCGTGCCGGTGGCGGCGGCTGCTTGCGTCAGTTCGTCGTCGAGCTTCAGGCGGTTGTAGTGGTCGCGGTCTACGGCGGGCATGCCGTCTCGGTTGCCGAGGTATTGGTCGTGGAGCCAGAGGGCGTTCTTGTCCTCGTCGGAGAGGGTTGACCAGTAGTCGTGGAACTCCTTCGGATCGGCGGGGAGCTGTGCTTTGCCGTCGATGATGTCCTGGACTTGGCGGCTGCGTTCGCCGAGTTTCACGGGGAGATCGGCCGGGAGGGTTTTGACGTCGCCGATGGATTGGAAGGCGGTGTCGATGGCGGTGGCGGTGTCTTCGATGATCTGGCCCAAGCCGGCTAGGGCTGCCTTGATGGGGGGTTCGTAGAAGTGTTTGGCTCGGTAGTCGAGGGCGGCTTGGGCTTTGGTGATGTCGTCGGCGGTGGCATCGGCGGGGAGGGAGAGGCGGGCGTCGGGGGCGGTTACGGTGCCGTCTTCGGCGACTTTGAATTTTTGTTGTTCGGTTAGGTCGATGGCGGCGGTTGTCACCTGTTTGGCGGTGGTGATTGTGGATTGGCCGGTGGTGGCGGCGGTGGCGGCGGCGGTCAGGGCGTCCACTGCTTTGCGGGCGGTGGTGACGGTTTCGGTGGTGGCGGTGCGGGCGCGGTCGCCGGCTGCGCCTATCCAGTAGGCGGTGGAGGCTTCGTAGTCGCGGGTGGATTGGTCGAGGGCGAGTTGGAGGGTGTCGCGGAGGGTGGTCCACTCGGCTGCTTGGGGGGCGAGGGACTCGGGGGTGATGGCGTAGGCCTGGGATTTGGTGGCGGGGGCGGCGGTCATGGCACCGGGAGGTGGGTGGTGGCCGACAGGATGTTCAGCCGCACGGCGTGGTCGGTGTGGTGGAAGGCGTCGACGCAGAGCACCGTGTTGTTGCCGATTTTCTCGAGCGCTCGGCCCACGGCCCCGAAGGCGTCGGCGGTGTCGCGGGAGCGGGAGGCGCAGACGCTGCCGAGTCGGAAGCCGGTGAAGCCGGATGCGACGGCGGGGGCGGCGTGGCCGATGGGGTGGCCGCCGGGGGTGGCGGTCGCGAGGTCTTTGCCGTGGGTGCGGGCGGTGGTGGCCAGGGAGAGGGCGTCGGCCTGGTCGATGCTCAGGGAGTCGGCTAGTCGGCTGCTCATGGGATCACCGGCCGGGTAGGCGCTGGGGCAGGGGGCGGTTCATGGCGTCGCGGGTCTGCCGGACGGCCTCGGCGATATGGGGGTCGGCGCGGAATTCGGCCAGGGCGGTGCGGGCCCGGTCTCGGGCGGCGGCGAGGGCCTGGGCTGCGAGAGCGGTGAGCTGGCGGCTGAGTTCGTCGCCGCCGAGGGACAGCGCGTGGTTGTCGACATGGATGGTCAGGTCGCCGTCGGCACAGGCGTCCACCCACAGCAGTCCGCTGCGGGAGCGGGCGCGGGAGCGGGCCGTGGTCAGCGCTTCGGTGAGTTGGGCGGAGCGGTGTTCCAGTGGATCGCTGTCGTTCCTCATCGGACCCCCGGATCGGGTAGTAGCTCGAAGTTTGCACGATAGCAGGGCCGCATGAATCGGGGCTGGTGAGACGGGGTGGGGGCTGGCGGGGAGCCAATAGGGACGGTTGAATGCGAGGCATGAGTGGCCGGGAGGTTGGCAGCGAGGCCGACGTGTGCGTGGTGGGGCTCGGCCCCACCGGGCGGGCGCTGGCGCATCGGGCGATGCGGGCGGGGTTGACGGTGGTGGCGGTGGATCCGCGGCCGGAGCGGTTGTGGGGGCCGACCTATTCGTGCTGGGTGGATGAGCTGCCGGAGTGGTTGCCGCAGAGTGCGATTGCCAGCCGGATCGAGCGGCCGGCGGTGTGGACCAAGTCGGAGCATCGGATTCCGCGGCCGTATTGCGTGCTGTCCAAGCAGGGGCTGCGGGATGCGTTGCCATTGGATGATGCCACGGTGATCGCGGGGCGGGCGCGGACCGTCGAGGCGCATCGGGTGGAGTTGGCCGACGGGACCGAGGTGCGGGCGGGGGCGGTGTTCGATACCCGCGGGCAGGGGTCGCCGGGGAAGCGCCGCAGTGCCAGTGCGCACGGGATCTTCGTGGATGAGGATATTGCCGCGCCCATGGTGACGCCGGGTGAGGGGCTCATGCTGGATTGGCGGGCGGAGAACGGGGCGGGGCCGGATGAGCCGCCGTCGTTCCTGTACGCGGTGCCGCTGGGCGATGGAACCGTGATTTTCGAGGAGACCAGCCTGGGACTGCGGGGTGGGATGCCGCAGCACGAGCTACGCAGGCGCACCTTGAATCGGCTTGCGGCGCACGGGATTCGACTGAAAGGCGATGAGCCGACCGAGGCGGCGCACTATCCGCTCGACGATCGGCCGCCGAAAGCCGGACTCGGGCAGGTGATTCCGTTCGGCTCGCGGGGCGGGATGATGCATCCGATCACCGGATACTGTGTGGCGGACTCGCTTTCACTGGTCGATACCGCGCTCGGCGCATTGCAGCGGGGCACGGATCCGATCGAGGCCATGTGGCCCTGGCAGGCCCGGCTGGTGTACTGGATGCGGATGCGCGGCGTGTACGGGCTGGGGCGGCTCACGACCGATCAGTCGATCGCCATGTTCGACGCGTTCTTCACGCGCCCGCCGCGGCAGCAGCGGGCGCTGCTGTCGGCGCACGACGATTACACGGCGCTGGGATCGGCGCTGTTCATGACGGTGGCGACGACCTGGCCGTTCCGCTGGCGGTACGACCTGGTCGGGTGGACCAACCGGAATCGCTGGGTGGACTGGGATTTCGGGCGGCCGGAGCCGGGCAGCCGGTGGGAGGTTCCCGATCACGAGGACTCCCCCACCTCTTGACCGTCAGACCCAGTTCTCGATCCAGTACTTCCAGATGATGGGCGCGTAGCCGGCCAGCGGCGGCACCTTGATATCGCTGCCCGCCAGGGCGGCGCCGGTGTGGCGGGAGTCGAAGCGGCAGGAGAACTCGCTGTGCTCGATGACGTCCATGGGCAGGCCCACCTGACGCAGCGCCCAGCCCATACCGGGCACGCGCAGGGTCATGTCGAGGGTCTGCTTGGGCATGACCTCGACCAGATGCGGCGCACCGGCCTCGTCGGCGAAGAGGTTGAAGACCTCGGCGACGGTCTGGCGGCGCGGGTCGACCAGGTGGTAGGTGGTGTGGTCGGCGTCGTGCTGGTGGGCGATGTGATCGAGCGCCCGCGCCACGAAATCGACGGGGACGATATTGGTTTCGCCCAGCTTCGGAGCCACGACGGGCAGGATGCGCGGCAGCTGGGCGGCCATGCGCAGCAGGCGGAAGAAGTAGTACGGCCCGTCGATGCGATCGATTTCCCCGGTGCGGGAGTGGCCGATGACGATCGACGGACGGTAGATCCGCCACGGCACTCCGGATTCCCGCACCACCTGTTCGGCCTTCAGCATGGCGCGCTGGTAGGAGGTGGGCAGCAGCTGGCCGACATCGAACATGTTCTCGGTGAACGCGCCCTCGAAGTCGCCCGCGACCTGCACGGTTGAAACATGGTGCAGTTGGCCCGCTTCCAATGCGGCGGCCAGTTCGGTGACCCGCCGGGTGCCGCCGCCGGGCGGCACCGAGTCATAGCCCGCCGCCAGATGAATGATGTGGTCTATCGACCCGCGATTCGCATCGATCCAGGCCGGGTCGATGCCGAGCCCGGGTGCGCTGAGATCGCCGCGGACGGGCCGCACCCGCCCGGGCGCGTCCCACATCCGCATGCAGCGGTTGAAGCGCAGCACCGAATCCTCCCCCGGCCGGACCAGGACATGGATATCGCCGTCGCGTTTCAGAAGTTCGGGGACAAGAAACCGACCAATAAACCCAGTCGCCCCGGTAACCAGGTAAGCCATTCCCTTACCCTATCGTGACGCAAGGCACACTCCGGTCAAGACCGGTCGGAACGGTCATACCCGGCGATCCGCACCGACGTGCGGATCGCCGGGATCGGCCGGGGAGCGGACGGCTGGAATCGGTTGGCAGGTAGTGCCGCTCAGGCGCCGGTTTCGGCCGCCTTGCGGTATCCGCGAATCGCCGGGTACGCGAAGACCACGATCATGCCGATGGTCCACGCCACCGTCTTGATCAGCGGCGTCGCGATCGGCCCGTCATAGGCCAGCCCGCGCATGGCATCGATGGCCGTGCTCATGGGCTGGTTCTCCACCGTCGCCTGCAACCACACCGGGTACGCGAACACCGGCACGAATCCGGAGTTGAAGAACATCAGCAGCGTATTGATGATGCCGACGATGCTCACCAGCATCACGCCCTCGGAGAACGTGGCCAGCGCCGTCACCATGACCGCGAACCCGATGCCGAACAGGATCGGAATCCCGAGCATGGCAATGGAAGCGACGGGCCCGTACCAGAACTTGAAGCCCAGGCAGACCCCGACGGCCAGCACGAACAGCGAGGTGACCAGCACGCGGACCGCCTCGGCCAGCAGCCGCCCGGTCAGTCCGGCCGCGCGGTGCACGGGCATGGTCCAGAACCTGCCGAGCAGACCGGTCGCCTTCTCGGCCTTGAATCCCAGCGCGCTCACCACCGACCCGGACATGGCCGCCACCAGTATGACCATCGGCGTGGTGCCGTAGATGCTGGGCATCCCGGTGGCCGCGGTGATCGAATCACCCAGCACCACACGGAACATGAGCAGCGTGGCCGCCGGGTAGATCAGCGTCTGAATGGTGGTCGCGGGATCGCGCGCCCACCCGATCAGCAGTCGCTTGCACTGGATGAGGCTCTGCTCCACCCAGATCGACAGCGTCTTCTCCGACCGCGGTTTCACCTGCGGCAGCGGCTGATGCCCCGCCCACGAATCCCGGGCGGACGTTTCGATGACAGCACTCATGATCGCCTCACACCCGCCCAGACCGCCAGCGGCGCGAAAACGACCGCGAGCCCGACCAACCACACCAAGGGCACCCAGAACACCTCCCAGGTGACTCCGCCCGCGGCCATATCGCGCAGCGCGAAGGAGAATTGCGAAATCGGCTGATTACGCACGAACGGCCGAATCCACGCGGGGAAGCCGGATTCCGGCACGAACCCGCAGGACAGCATGCCGAAGATCAAGGTCGGCAGCGTCAATGCCTGACTCAGCGATTCCGGGCTCTTGGTCAGCGACCCGAGCGCGTCCGCGCCCAGCGCCAGCACGGTGCCGACGGCGAGGGAGAAACCGCAGAACAGCACGGCCTGCCCCCATCCGGCGTCGAACCGGAAGCCGATCATGTGCCCCCAGCCGATGGCCGCGATGAGCGAGACCACCGACCGCACCAGCCCGGCCGACACCCGCGACAGCAGCGGCACCAGCTTCCCGATGGGCATGGTCTGCATGCGCGTGTTCAGTCCGGTCATGGCCTCGAACGCCGCCAGCTGCGCATTCGACATCATGGTGAACGACATGGTCTGCAGCACGATGATCGGCATGACGAACTGCGCGTAGTCGATACCGCGGAACTGCATGACGTATTTGAGCGGCAGGTAGAACCCGAGGGTGAACACCAGCGGCGTGATGACCGCGACGATGAGCTCGCCCTTGGTGGCCATGACCCAGACGATGCGCCCGGTCAGCGCCCGCCACTGCGCGAAGCTGGAGGGTTTGGCGTGCCCGACATCCGCGAACAGATCCCGGCGCGCCTCGACGGCGGGCGCGCTCATGCGGTGTCCCCGGAGTTCTCGGACTGCTCGGAGTGCCCCGAATGCCCGGTGAGCGAGAGGAACACATCGTCGAGCGAGGGCCGCCGCAGCCCGATGTCGGCGAGCTGGATGCCCGCGGCGTCGAGCCGCCGCAGCGCCTCGGACAGCGTGGCCGCGCCCTCCGGCGCCGGAATCGAAAGCCGGTCGTTCCCAGCGATTTCCGCCCGCACCGCGGCCGGCACCAGATCGCCCAGCGCGTCGGCGACCTTGCTCAGGTGCGACGGGTCCAGCGGCACGATCTCGCAGTAGCTGCCGCCGGTCTTCTCCTTGAGGGCGTCCGCGGTGCCCTCGGCGATGACGGTGCCCTTGTCGATGACGATGATGTTGTCGCTGAGCACGTCGGCCTCTTCGAGGTACTGCGTGGTCAGCAGGACGGTGATGCCCTGGTTCTTGAGCGCGGTCACCAGATCCCACACGCCCTGGCGGCTGCGCGGATCCAGACCGGTGGTGGGTTCGTCGAGGAAGACGACCTCGGGCCGGACCACCAGCCCGCACGCGATGTCGACGCGGCGGCGCATACCGCCGGAGTAGTGCCGCACCGCCCGCCGCCCGGCGCTGGTGAGATCGAATTCCTCGAGCAGGGTGTCGGCCCGCTGCCGCGCGTCCTTGCGGCCGAGGCCCATGAGCCGCCCGAACAGTTCGAGGTTCTCGCGCCCGGAAAGGTTTTCGTCGAGCGCCGCGTACTGTCCGGTCATCATGATGGAGCGCCGGACCGCGGCGGGATCCTTGCGCACATCGTGCCCGGCGATCCGCGCGATGCCGGAGTCCGGCCGCAGCAGGGTCGACAGGATCTTGACCGTGGTGGTCTTGCCCGCGCCATTGGGGCCGAGGATGCCGAGCACGCGTCCGCGATCGGCGGTGAAGCTGATGCCCTGCAGCGCGTGCACATCGCCGAAGGACTTGCGAACGTCTTCGACATATACCGCCGGTTCGCTCCCCGCGTGCTGTGCGTCGGCTGGTTGCGAATCCGGTTTGTCCAAGCTGGGCATCAACTCTCCACTATCGGCTGGGCGGGCGATCGAGTCACCCCGTTCGGCAGGTCCCCACATCCCTTCGGGGATGATCCGCTCCACCGCGGCCGATGTTACCGGCGCAACTGGTTCGGGGCCGTTTCTGATCAGAAGCGGCACTCGGCGAAACGTGTCCTTGGTCACAAACCAATGGGTCTCCGCATAGCTGCTGTTCGCGGCACAGACCGGCTGGTATGCAGGAATTTCGCTGCCTTGTCGCATCTGCGCCCCGAACCATAGTCTGGCCTGACGGGGAGACATTCACATGGCCACGAGAGGGTAACCATGGCCGAGTCCGCGCAGTCGCGAGCACCAGAGCCTGCCGGGCCGCGAACAGGACCCACCGGGCGCACCGCAGGACGCACCACCGCCGGCCGGGCCAAGGTGCTGACCTCCTTCGATCCGCGCACCGGGGAGGTCGTCGGCGATTTCGCCATGATGGGCGCGGGTGAGCTGACCCGCGCCGTCCGCTCCGCCCGCACCGCCGAACAGTGGTGGGCGGCAATCGGATTCGCCGGCCGCAAGCGCTGGCTGCTGGATTGGAAGCGCACCATCGCGCGCGGCACCCGCGATCTCGTGGAGCTGGTCAGCAGCGAGACCGGCAAGCCGCGCATGGACGCCGCCATCGAGGTGACGCTCGCGGTCGAACATCTGGATTGGGTTGCGCGCCATGCCGAGCGGACCCTGGGCCGGTCCGCCCGGGCCGCCGCCCGGCTGCGCCGGGACCGGCCCGGCACCGTCGGCCATCTGCCGCTGGGCGTGGTGGGCGTGCTCGGGCCCTGGCACAATCCGGTTCTCACCCCGATGAATTCGATTGCCGCGGCCATGGGCGCGGGCAATGCGGTGGTCTTCAAACCCAGTGAGCTCACCCCCGGCGTCGGCGCCTGGCTCGCCGACACCTGGACCCGGCTCGCCCCGAATCAGCCTGTGCTCCAAGTGATCACCGGTGACAGCGGCACCGCCGCCGCGCTCTGCCGGGCCCGGCTGGACAAGATCACCTATACCGGCTCGGCCGCGGGCGCGCGCGAGGTGCGGGCGCTGTGCGCGCAATCGGCCACTCCCCTGACGGTCGAGGAGAGCGGCCGCGGATCCATGGTCGTGCAGGTCGACGCCCGCCTCGACACCGCCGCCGCGGCCGCGGTGTACGGCGCCATGGCCAACTCCGGCCAGCATCCGGCCGGTGTCCGATGCGTCTACGTGGCCGAATCCGTCTACGAGCCGTTCCTGGAGATGGTCGCCGATCAGGCCCGCCGCCTGCGTCCCGGCGCGGACCGCCGGGCCTCCTACGGGCCCATGGTCATCGAATCCCATATCGACACCGTGCGCCGCCAGGTCCGCGATGCCATCACCCGCGGCGGCCGCGCGGTGGTGGGCAGCCTCGAATCGCTGCGCGAGCCCTATATCGAGCCCATCGTGCTCACCGAGGTCCCGGAGGTCAGCCTCGCCCTCACCGGCGACGCCGTCGGCCCGGTCCTGGTGGTGAACCGCGTGGCCTCCATGGACGAGGCCGTCGAACGGGTCAATGCCCGCGAAAGACCGTTCCCGGTGGCGGTATTCACCCGCGACGTGCGCAGCGTGCCGGAGTTCGCGGTGCGGCTGCGCACCGATCTGGTGACGGTCAACAGCACGCCGGTCTACGGCGTGAACGGCCCGGGCCGCATCCGCGACGCCGCCACGCTGCGTGAATTCGCCCGCGCTCAGACCATTACCGAGAAGCGCCGGGATCCGGCCGGGCTGGGGACCTTCGAGCACCAGCCGCGCCGGCTGCGCATGGCGCGGGCCCTGTTCCGCTTCCGGCATCGCGTGTGAGATGCGGGCGGGCGCCACAGGGTGACCCGCTTTCTTCGGCGCCCCTATAGGCGACGCCCGCGTCGGCGTGCGATTACGGGCTTGCGGTCGGATTTATGGGGGTGGTCGCAACAAAAAGTTCGGTTACCCTTAAACTCCTGGTGTGAGCACCGATCTGGCCCTACGACGAAGCACGATGCGGCGCGCCAGATCGGCCATGGTCTTGCTGGGACCCGCCTTCGTGGCCGCGATCGCGTACGTGGACCCGGGCAATGTGGCGTCCAATATCAGCGCGGGGGCGCAGTTCGGGTACCTGCTGGTGTGGGTCATCGTCATGGCCAATGTGATGGCGGGGCTGGTGCAGTTCCTGTCGGCCAAGCTCGGGCTGGTGACCGGGATGTCCTTGCCGGAGGCGGTGCGGGACAAGGCGAGCCGGCCGGTGCGGCTGGCCTATTGGGGCCAAGCCGAGACCGTGGCCATGGCAACGGATCTCGCGGAAGTCGTCGGCGGGGCGATCGCGTTGCAGCTGCTGTTCGGGCTGCCCTTGGTGGTGGGCGGCGTTGTCACCGGCGTGGTGTCGCTGGGTCTGCTGGCGGTGCAGAATCGGCGCGGGCAGCAGCCGTTCGAGCGGTTGATCACCGGGATGCTGGCCATTATCGCCATTGGATTCCTTGCCTCCGTGGTGATCTCACCACCGTCGGCGTCGGGGACCATCGGCGGGCTGGTGCCGCGGTTCGAAGGCACCGAGAGCGTGCTGCTGGCCGCCGCCATGATCGGCGCGACCGTCATGCCGCACGCGGTGTATCTGCACTCCGGGCTGGCGCGCGACCGGCACGGCAATCCGGAGGCGGGGCCGATTCGCGCTCGCCTGCTGCGGATCACCCGCATCGATGTCGGCCTGGCCATGCTGCTCGCGGGCACCGTCAATCTGGCCATGCTGCTCATGGCGGCGAGCACCCTGCGCGGTCGCGAGGATGTGGATTCCATCGAATCCGCCCATGCCGCGGTGCGCGACACGCTCGGCCCGGCCGCCGGACTGCTGCTCGCGATCGGCCTGCTGGCCTCGGGCCTGGCGTCGACCTCGGTGGGCGCCTACGCCGGAGCGATGATCATGCAGGGGCTGCTGCGCCGCCGCATCCCGCTGCTGCTGCGGCGGCTGGTCACGCTGATTCCCGCACTCGCCATTCTGGCGCTCGGCGTCGATCCGACGCGGGCGCTGATCATTTCGCAGGTGGTGCTGTCGTTCGGCATTCCGTTCGCGCTCATCCCGCTGGTGCGGTTCACCAGCGATCGCGCGCTCATGGGCGCGGACGTCAACCATCGCGTCACCACGGCGCTGGCGTGGCTGGTCGCGGCCATCATCACCGCGCTCAATATCGCCCTGATCTATCTGACCGTCACCGGCAGCTGAGGGCGGTCCGGCCGGGTGGGGGGCGGCCGGATCGTTACTCGGCGAAGACCGCCTTGCGCTTGCCCAGCATGGCGGCCACGCCCTCGGCGAAGTCGGCGGAGTCCAGCAGTTCGACCTGGCCGGTCTTCTCCTCGGCGAGGGCGGCCTCGAGCGTGGGCAGCGTCGCGCGATTGAGGGCCCGCTTGGTGAGTTCGAGGGCGCGGCGCGGGCCGTGGGCGAGTTTGTCCGCGACGGCCTCGACCTTGGCATCGAGGTCCGCGTCGGAGTAGACGCCGGTGATGAGGCCGTACTTCTTGGCCTCGGTGACCGGCAGCCGCTCGCCGAGCAGCGCCATTTCGGCGGCCAGCGGGCGCCCGGCCGCCGCGGCGACCATGGCGGCGGCGCCGCCGTCGGGCATGAGCCCGATATTGATGAAGGCCAGCAGCAGGTAGGAGTCCTCGGCCGCGTAGGTGAGGTCCGCGGCCAGGGCGACGGCCACGCCGACCCCGGCGGTCGCGCCCTTCATGCGGGCGATGACCGGGAGCGGCGATTCCACGATGGACCTGGTCATGGCATTGGCGGCAGCGATGATCATGGCGTTGGTTATGCCACGGGCGTCGTAGTCCGCCTGCGCCGACAGGTCCGCGCCGGTGCAGAAGTCGCTGCCCGCACCGGTCACGACGATCACCCGGACGGCCGGGTTGTCCGCGGCCGCCCGCACCGTGTCACCGAGGCCCAGCATCGTGTCGTAGCTGATGGCGTTCTTGCGCTTCGGATTGGTGAGGGTGATGCGCAGCACCCGCCCGTCCAGCACCGCGGTGAAGCCCGGGGTCGTAGCCGTATCAGTCATGACTGCTCCTACCCGCGTGCCGTGAATTAGCCGCGCGATGTGTTCAGCTGTGCGAATTGTGGTTAACTTAGGATCACTCGTCCGGTACTGTCAACAGCCGGTGCCGTTTGAGAAGGAGAAAGTGCATGGTCGCCGATCGCAGCGAGGCAGGACTCGCTTCCGTGCGATCCGACGGCGAGTCCGGACCGCGGCGGCGGCCCAAGAATCGCAAGGCGCAGATCGTGGGCGTCGCCGCTCGTGCCTTCGCTGAGCGGGGCTATCACCCCGTGGGCGTGGACGAGATCGCCGCCGAGGTCGGCATTTCCGGGCCCGCGCTCTACCGGCACTTCACCAATAAGTACGCCTTGCTCGTCGCGGCCGCCGAGATGGGCGCCCAGCAGTTGCTCGACGCCGCCAAGGCCGCCGACGATCCGAAGCTGGAACCGGAACCGCGACTCACCGCGCTGATTCGCGGCATTGCCGAGCACACCATCGAGCGCCGCCGCGAGGGCGGACTGTATCGGTGGGAGCGACGGTATCTCGAGCCGGAGGATCGCGCGCGGATTCGCGTCATCTACATGGATCTGCACGAGACCTTCGAGACCGCGGTCGCCGCGCTGTATCCCGACGCCCCGGCCGAGGATGTGAAGCTGCGGGCCGCGGCCGTGCTCAGCGCGGTGGGCAGCATTACCGGCCATCGCACGGCGCTGTCCAATGCGCGATTGGTGAGCCTGCTCAATGACATCTGCTGGGATATCCTGCGCGCCGATCTGCCGCCGGCCGCGCCGCCGGTCACCGGTGACGGGATCGTGCGCGGGCTGCCGGTCATCTCCAAGCGGGAACAGCTGCTCACCGAGGCCATTCGCATTTTCGGGCGGCAGGGCTATCACGAGGCCAGCATCGAGGAGATCGGCGCGGCGGCCGGTATCAATGCCTCCAGCGTGTACCGGTACTTCAGCAGCAAGTCCGATCTGCTCGCGGCCGCCTTCCACCGCACCGGGGAGCGGGTGGCCATCGCCAATGCCGAGGCGCTGTCGGAGGCCACCAGCCGCCCGGATGCCGCGGTGCGCATTGCCGATCGGTTCGCGCGCATGACCTTCGCCATGCCGGAGATCCTGCCGGTGTACTTCGCCGAGTTCTCCAATCTGCCCGCCTCCGAACAGCATCGGCTGCGCTCGATTCAGCGGCAGAACGTGCTGGAGTGGGCCAACCTGCTCGAGGGCGATCAGGTGGAGGCCCGGTTCCGGGTGCACGCCGCCATCGGCCAGGTCATCGATGTGGGGCGGCGTATTCGCTTCGATATGCGGCCGCAGAGCATGGCCCGCGTGGCGGCGCTCATGCACGCGGTGCTGCTGGGCGCCGATCCCGAAGCGTCCCAACCCGAATAGCTCCGGTGCATCCGGTGTGACCGGGGAGACATCACCGCACACACGGCATATCGCCACGGGATCCGATAGATTCGGCAACCGTCCCGCATGGGGTGTAAGCAACAGGGTCACAAGGGGGATGGTTCATGCGTTCGCGTCTCTGTGGATCACGGGTGAGCAGAACCGCCGCGCTCGGTGCGCTGCTCACGGGAGTGCTTGTCGCGGCGGGTTGTTCGACCGTGCCCGGTCACCCGGTCGCCGCGCAGAACAAGGCGCCGTTCTACTCCGCCGTGCTCGATCTCATGACCCAATCGGTGGTGCGATACACCGGAACCGATGCCGCCGGCGGTAATTGGGATATCCGCGCCACCTCGGGCGGCGAGACGCTCGGGAAGATCACCGAGGCCGGGCAGCAGACCGAGGTGCTGACGCTCGGCGACAAGACCTACGTCAAACCGCCGCAGAACCTGCTGTTGTCGAATCTGCCCGCGGGAATGGACGCCGCATCGGTGGCCGGACGCTGGGTCACCGGAAACCCGGACCTGGCCGCCGCCGTGCCGGCCGGAAACCTGAAGCCCCACGATCTGGCTGCCGCCCTCATGGCGGCCCTGCGGCAGACCGTCGACTTCCCGCGAGACGGCGACCCGAACACGCGCGTGCGCATCGGCGATGAGGACGCCCTCCAAGTGGAGACCCCGGCGGGTGTGCTGGCCGTGACGGAGAAGGCCCCCTATCGCGTCCTGCGACTGGATCCGACCCCCGAGTCCGGCACCTGGACCGGCGACAGCGAAATCGGCGCGCAGATACCGGATTCCGGCGCCATCGTCTTCGGGCTGCTCTCCCCCACCGACCGCGACCGCGCCTACGACGATCTCGTCGCCGCCACCCAATCGCTGCACAATGCCGTCAATGTCGGCGTCGAATTCAACTTCGACCGCTCCGGCAATATCGACTGCTCCGACACCGCGTGCACGGTCACGGTGAACGTCACCAGCTCGGCCACCGCCACCAATGGCGCCACCGTGACGGGCAGCGTCGCCGCCACCATGCAGGCCACGGTCACGGTCGACGGCCAGCCCGCCGCGGGTTGCAGTGCCGCCCAGACCATTCCGATCAATGGCAGCGGAGTGCTCAGCTGCGTCGATACCAGCGTCGCGCCCATCGTGGCCGGTATCAAGGCCCGCAAACAGGCCGAAGCCAACGCCCAGGCCCAAGCCCAGGGCCGGGACGTGACGATCACCTACAGCATCCCCTACAACGCCAGCGTCCAAGTCCAGGCCCTGGCCACCGCCCAAGCCGAAATCGACAAGGCCGTCGGCGGAATCCGCAACCAGCAGAACGCGGTTCGCAACCTGCCGCCGTACAAGCAAGTTCCGTACAACAGCGACGAACTGAGCCGCGCGGCCCTTCGGGCCCGCAACGCCGCGGGCGCGGACAACGGCAAGAACGTCGCCGTCGCACGCGTGCCGAATTGGAACGACCCCAAGACCGGCCCACTGGTCATCGGCATGAGCACCGGCCCTGGCAACTACGCCGAACAGGACATCGCCAAGCAGCTCATCGAGCGAGGCTTCACCCCCGAGCAGATCACCGAGTTCTACAGCGAGCGCCAACCGTGCATCACGTGCGGCCCTATGCTCGAACAACAACTGGGATCAACTGTGCCGGTCACCTATTCGATCCCCTGGTCCGACGACAACCAAACCGCCCTCGCCGCCGGCGACGTCCTGAAACTGCTCATCGAACAAGCCGGCGGCACAACGAAGTAGCCCCTCAGCCAGGCACTAGCTCTCGGGCTGCTCCTGGCTGGACTGCACACCTTCGGGTTCGGCAGCGGCGACTTCCGTGGAAGAGCCTTCGGAGGCCGGCCCCGTGACGTCCGCTATGCCCACCCCGACAAGATAGTCGCCGTCCTGGGAGGAATTCGGATTGTTGTCGGCCATGCGAATCCTTTCTGAGCCGGACCTCCTACATGACCAGCATCGCATGGAACCCGCTGAGGCACAGGGAGTACTGCGGCAGTGTCCTTCTGTTGTGTATCGGTCCTGAGTCTGTTCCGCCCCCGGTTCATGGCGCGAGTGAATCGCGCTGTCTACCAAAGAACACGGGGTTCGATGCACAGATTTCCGGGTTGCCGCCAACTGACCAGATCGATCACCTCCGGACAAACGGCGACCGCCCCGGTGTTCAGCCGGGGCGGTCGTCATGTCGGTGCGGCCGGGGTTCAGATGCCCAGGCCGCGGGCCAGGACCGGCCAGGAGTTGAGGAACTCGTCGTTCCAGTAGCCCCAGGAGTGGGTGCCGGTGGGGCGGAAGTTGTAGGTGGCGGGGATGCCGAGGGAGTCGAGTTTGGTTTTCAGGTTGGCGGTGCAGTATTGGGTGCCCGCCTCGATCACGCCGCCGATGATGAGCTGGTTGGCCAGGCCGTAGGCGCCGGGGAGGGCGTGTTCGCCGTTGAGGACGTCGTATTGGCCGGGGAGGCCGGAGCCGGTGGAGATGTAGAGCTCGGTGCCGCGGAGTTTCTCGGCGTTGACCACCGGGTCGTTCTCGGTCCAGGCGGGGGAATCCTCGGGGCCGTACATGTTCTCGAGTTTGCCGCCGCCCCAGGTTTCCACGGTGAGGCGCATGAATTCGCGGCCGACCGGATCGGCGAACTGGGCGCAGCCGGAGTAGGCGGCGGCGGCCTTGAACAGGCCGGGCTTGACCTCGGGAAGCTGGAGGACGGTGGTGCCGGAGGTGGAGATGCCGGCGATGGCGTTGACGCCGTTGGTGCCGAGGGCGGCGTCGATCAGCGGGGGGAGCTCTTCGGTGAAGAAGGTCGTCCACTTGTTGCGGCCGAGTTCGGGATCGTCCTGCTGCCAGTCGGTGTAGTAGCTCCACTTGCCGCCGATGGGCTGGACCACGTTCACGTTCTTGTCGCCGAGGAAGCCGCCGACGATATTGGTCTTCTTCACCCAGGACGCGGCGTCCTGGCCGCCGCCGGCGCCATTGAGCAGGTACAGCACCGGGCGCGGCACGGAGGCGTCGGCGGGGCGCTGCACATCGATGGGGTAGGTGGCGTCCATGGCCGCGGAGTAGACGTACAACCGGATGTTCCGGTCGTCCTTCATCTCCGCCTTGGTGATCTTGGAGCCGTCGGGCGCGACGGGATCGGCCAGGAGTTTCTTATTGTCGATGATCGGGTCGGACGCGGACGCCGTGGTCGCGCCGACACCGGACACCAGACCCCCGAGGACCGCCGTGGCGGCGATGAAGGCGGCGGCCCGTGCACCGAACCGGCGACTCACAACCCCGTCCCGACCATATCGACGAATCAATTTCACACCTTCACTTCGGTTCGTGTATCGGTCGATCGCCCACGGCGCCCGGTTTCCCGGGCGCCTCCATCCCCCGTCAGACCATACGGCCTATCACAGCACCGCGACAGCGGACAATATTACGGATTGGTCGCACGGCCGTGTTCGGCGAGTCCGCCCAGCGCCTGCACCCAGCCCTCGACCAGCCGCTTCACCTGTTCCAGTTCCAGCACCGCGCCCGCGAAGTCGAAGCGGGCGATCAGGCCGTCCTGGCTGGTGTCCACGGTCAGGTCCAGGTAGAGATCGTCGGCCACCGGTTCCGGATACACCCGGGCGGGTCGCAGATCGCGGTACCGGAACCCGATGCGGCCGACCGGAAGCCCGGCCATCTCGGCGGCGGTGGCCGGGTTCAGGTACTGGAGCAACCCGAAGCCGACACCCTGGGACGGCACCGCCCGGCACCGGTCGCGGATCTGCCGCAGCACCGAACCGGCGGCCGGACCGCCCTGGCGGACCTCCGCGAAATCGACCCCGTCGAGGCGCAGCGCGAACGGGTAGCTGGTGCTGAACGCGCCGACCGTGCGCTGCCCGGCGGGATCACCGGCCAGGCGGCCGTCGGCGATCAGGCGCACCACCGAACCGGTGGTCTGCCGCGCGCCCGCGCCGCCCTCGTCGAGCAGGGCGACGGCGAGCGCGGACAGCAGCACCTCGTCGATGGTGGCGTTGTAGCGGCGGGCCACCGCGTCCACGGCGGCCGCGCCCTCGCCGGTGATGGAGACCGACACCCGGCCGCGGCCGAGCGCGTCGGGACCGCTGCCGGGCACGTCCTCGGGCGCGAGGCCCGGTTCGGCGCCGGCCAGTTCCATTCGCCACCAGCCCAATTCGTCGACGGTGCCGGTATCGGCGGCGCGCACGGCGAGGCCGCGGGCAATGCCGACCGGGTGGGCGTCGGCGCTGGGCGGGGTGGCGTGTCCGCCGGACCAGGACGCGGTGAGGTCCTCGATAATGGTGCGCCACGAGGCGTCGTCCACCACCAGGCCGTTGGCGACCACGACCAGCAGGGCCGCGGGCTGATCCTCCGGATCGCGCTTCGGATCGGCCGGCACGTTCTCCAGCAGTACGAAGCGGACGTGGTAGCCCTTCTCCGGATCCAGTTCCGCCGCGGCCGCCGCGATCACGGCCTCGATGGGATCGCCCACCGCCTCGACCGACGGATCCAGCTGCCACACCGCGGCCGCGCCGTGCGCGGGCTGGTTCGGAATGTCCAGCACCACACTGTCATTGGTGCGCCGCAGCCGTGCCCACAGGGCCGGATGGCGGTCCAGCAGGGAGGCCACCGAGCGGCGCACCCGGGTGCCGGAGATATCGGCGGCGATATCGAGGGTGATGGCGCGCACCCACAGCCCGGACGGTTCGATCTCCAGCAGGCCGACCGCGCCGGCGGGCAGCGGCGAGACATCGCCGACCGCGGTCAGTCTCGGACCCATGACCGGCGGCAGTGCGACGGGTGCGGGTTCGGGATCCTTGGTCCGGAGCTTCACCTCCGGGGCCGGATCGTCGAAGTTCACCACCGGCAGCACGGCGGTGGTGGCCCAGTCGGCGGTGTCGTCGGCCACGGCGTCGTCAGCCGTGATTTCCTCCGCCTCGGGCGCGAACAGCTCGGCCCGCCGCACCCGGACCGTGGCGGTCTGGCGCGGCCGGTCGGCGCGCTCGAGGATCTCGGCCAGCTTCGGCCCGCTCAGGGCGTAGGCCTCGGCGGTGATCATGAGCTGATGCCGGAAGGGCATGCGGTGCACGGTGATCGCGCCGGTGACGTGGCCGCGCCATTCCTCGGGCGAGCGCTGGTCGTAGCCGGGGGTGGGTTCCTCGGCATAGAACAGCTCGAGATCGCCGTCGTAGACGCCCGCGCGGTGCTCGGCGCGCAGCATGACGGTGCGGACCGCGCCCTGGTAGATGCGCCGGACCCGGTCCAGGGTCAGCACGCCGAGCTCGCTCGGCAGGGCCGCGTGCATGGCGCGCAGCGCGTCCTCGCTGATATCGAGCAGGTCGCCCTCCTCCGGGAAGGCCTCCGCGCCAATGCCCAGCTGCGCGAACTCGTCGACGATGGAATCGCGGAACTTGGCGAACTCCATCTCCGGGAAGGTGTCGAGAATGGCCAGCACATCGACCCGGTCCCCCTCGGCCTGGAGCTCGGTGGCGATGGCGTGGGCGAGAGTGCCGCCCAGCGAGAAGCCCGCCAACCGGTACGGGCCTTCCGGCTGAATGGCCTTCATCTCGGTGATGTACCGGCGCGCGATCTCGGTGAGCGAGGTGGGCGCGTAGTCGTCCTCGGTGAACGCGGGCGACTGCAGGCCGATGATCGGCTGGTCCTCGGGCAGCACGCGCGCCAAACCGGCGTACATCCACGCCATGCCGGACATGGGCGGCGGGCAGAACAGCGGCGGGCGGGTGCCGTGCGCCCGGATGGGCAGCACCACCGCGAGGGCGGCGGCGGTGCCCGCGTCGTAGTCGACCTCGCTGTCGAGGGCGGCCGTGATCTGCGCGGCCAGCCCGGCGGCGGTCGGCCCGGTGAAGAACCAGGAGACCATGACCTCCGCGCCGGTGAGGGCGCGCAGCTTGCTGACCACCTTGGTGGCCAGCAGCGAGGTGCCGCCGAGTTCGAAGAAGTCGTCGTCGACGCCGACGCGTTCCACCCCGAGCACCTCGGCGATGGCGGCGACCACGCTCTCCTCGAGCGGGGTGCTCGGGCCGCGGTATTCGCGTTGCCGCAGTACGGGTTCCGGCAGCGCCTTGCGGTCGATCTTGCCGACCGGGTTGAGCGGCAGCTTGTCCAGGACCGTGATGGCCGTCGGCACCATGTATTCGGGCAGGCGCGCCGACAGGTACTCGAGCAGTTCGGCCACCTCGACGGTGCGGCCCGCCACGGGCAGCACGTATGACGCCAGGATGGTGGATCCGGCGTCGGTCTTGTGCCCGACGGTGAGCGCGAAGTCGACGCTCTCGTGCGCCACCAGCGCGGCGTCGACCTCGCCGAGTTCGATGCGGAAGCCGCGGATCTTCACCTGGAAGTCGTTGCGGCCCACGTATTCCACGGCCGAGTTGCCTTCGGCGTCGCGCCGCCAGCGCACCACGTCACCGGTGCGGTACATGCGCGCGCCCGGCTCGTAGGGGTTGGCGACGAAGCGCTCGGAGGTGAGCCCCGGCCGCGCGTGGTAACCGCGGGCCAGCTGGATGCCGGCCAGGTACAGCTCGCCCGCAACCCCTTCCGGCACCGGCCGCAACCGGTTGTCCAGGACGAGTCCCCGTACGCCCCTGATGGTTCCGCCGATCACCAGCGGATCGCCCGCCGAGAGCGGGTGGCTCATATTGGTGACGATGGTGGTCTCGGTCGGGCCGTACACATTGTGGAAGGCGCGCACGCTGCCGTCGGCGAACGGCACCGTCCACTTGGCGACCATATCGACCGGCATGGCCTCGCCGCCGGCGGCGAGCACCTTCAGGCTGTCCAGGCCGCTCGGGTCCATGGTGGCGACGGCCGCGGTGGTGATGAAGGCGTGGGTCACGCGCTCGGAGCGAATGACCTCGGCCAGTTCCTCGCCGCCGTAGATGCCGGGGCGCACGATCACCATGGTCGCGGCGGGACCGGCCGCGAGCAGCAGCTCCATCATCGCGCCGTCGAAGCTGGGCGAGGCGAAATGCAGTGTGCGCGAGGACGAGTCGAGCTGGTAGCGGTCGAGCTGGGCCCGGCTGTAGTTGGCCAGGCCGGCATGGGTGACCACGACGCCCTTGGGCACGCCGGTGGAGCCGGAGGTGTAGGTGATGTAGGCGATATTGCCCGGGCGCAGCCGCCCGAGCCGGTCGATATTGGAAATGATGGCGGGCGAACGGTTGTCGACCGCGGCCGCGAATTCCGGATCGTCCAGCGCCAGCCATTGCCCGGACAGCGCGGGCAGCGCGTCCAGGTGCTCGGTGAGCGTGATGCCGAAGGCCACGCCGGAGTCGGACACCATGTGCGTGATGCGGTCGGCCGGGTAGTTCGGGTCGACCGGGACCAGTCCGGCGCCGGTCTTGGTGACCGCCCACATGCCCAGCACGGATTCGATGGAGCGCGGAATGGCCATGGCCACCCGCACATCCGGTCCGGCGCCGTGCGCGATGAGCTCGCGCGCCAGGCGCGAGGACAGCTCGTCGAGCTGGCGGTAGGTGAGGGTGCGCCCGGCGTAGGTGACGGCGTCGCCGTCCGGGTTGGCCGTGGCCGCCGCGCCGAGCAGTTCCGGCAGGGTGGCCGGGGGCACCTCGGGTCCGCCCGTGCGGTCCAGCAGGTAGTCGCGTTCGTCGGCGGCCAGGATCTCGAGATCGCCCACGGGCGCGTGCGGCGCCGCGATGATCTGCTCGAGCAGGCGGGTGAACCGCTGCGCGTAGCCCTCCACCGTCGGCTGGTCGAACAGGTCCCGCGAGTAGGTGAGGATGGCGAACATCCCGGTCGCGGCCGATTCCTGCACGGTCAGCTGCAGGTCGAACTTCTCGATCTCGACGTCGAAATCGACCGCGGAGACCCGCAATCCGGGCAGCTCGAAGGAGCTCTCCGGGAGGTTCTGGAACGACAGCGCCACCTGGAACAGCGGATGGCGGGCGGTGGAGCGCTCCGGGTTGAGCAGTTCGACCAGTCGCTCGAACGGGATGTCGGCGTGCGCGAACGCCTGCAGGTTGGTGTCCTTGACCCGGGCGAGCAGCTCGGTGAACGACTCGGAGCCGTCGACCTGGGTGCGCAGCGCCAGGGTGTTGACGAACATGCCGATCAGATCGTCGAGTTCGGCCTCGCCGCGGCCCGCGACGGGCGCGCCGATGGCGATGTCCGCGGTGCCGGACAGGCGCGCCAGCAGCACGGCCAGCGCGGAGTGCAGGACCATGAACATGGTCGCGTTGCTCTCGCGGGCAAGGCGCTGCAGGTGCTCCTGCACCTCGGCCGAGATCGGGAATGTCACCGCGCCGCCGCGGAAGGACTGCACCGCCGGGCGCGGGCGGTCCGCGGGCAGGTTCAGCTCGTCCGGCAGCTCGGCGAGCTGAGCGCGCCAGTACCGGGCCTGCGTGGACACCAGGCTGTCCGGATCCTGTTCGGAGCCGAGCACTTCGCGCTGCCAGAGGGCGTAGTCCGCGTACTGCACCGGCAGCGGCTGCCAGCCGGGGGCGGACCCATTGGCACGCGCCGCGTACGCGATGACCACATCGCGGGTCAGCGGCGCCATGGACCAGCCGTCGGCGGTGATGTGATGGGCGGTGAAGACCAGCACATGCTCGGGCTGCTCCGCTTCCACGCGGAACAGCCTGGCGCGGAACGGAAGTTCGCGCGTGACATCGAATCCGGCTGCCACCACCTCGATCACCCGATCCCGCACCGAGGCGGCGTCGACCACGATCGGCGTGAGATCCGGGACGGCGTCGGCGGCGGGCAGGATCACCTGCGCCGGAACGTCGTCGCGCTCCGGGTAGACGGTGCGCAGCGTCTCGTGCCGTTCGATCACATCGGCGACGGCCCGCTGCAGCGCAGCCACATCCAGTTCGCCGGTGAGCCGCACCGCGACCGGCACATTGTAGGCCGGTGAGGCGGTGTCGAACTGGTTGAGGAACCACATGCGCTGCTGGGCGAGCGAGAGCGGAATGGATTCCGGCCGCTCCTGCGGGGTGAGCGCGGTGCGGACGCCGGCGCCGCCCTGCTCGTCGAGCAGTGCGGCCAGGGCGGCCACGGTGGACGCCTCGAACAGCGCCCGCACGGCGACCCGGGTATTCAGCGCCGCGCCGAGGCGCGCCACCACCTGGGTGGCCAGCAGCGAATTGCCGCCGAGGGCGAAGAAGTCGTCGTCCGCGCCGATCCGGTCCAGGCCGAGCACCTCGGCGAAGACCCGGGCGACGGCGATCTCCAGTTCGCCTTCCGGGGCGCGGAATTCGCGCACGGTCAGCACGGGTTCGGGCAGCGCCCGCCGGTCCACCTTGCCGACCGGGGTGAGCGGCAGCTTGTCCAGGACCGTAATGGCGGTGGGCACCATGTATTCCGGCAGGCGGCCCGCGATATGCGCGGTGAGGGCCGCGATATCGATGGTCCGGCCCGGCTCGGGCAGCACGTACGAGGCCAGGATGGTGGTCCCGGCGTCGGTCTTGTGGCCCACGGTGACAGCGAAATCGACGGTCTCGTGCGAGGCGAGCGCGGCGTCGATCTCGCCCAGTTCGATGCGGAAGCCGCGCACCTTCACCTGGAAGTCGTTGCGGCCCACGTATTCCACCTCGCCGGTGGCGGTCCAGCGGACCACGTCACCGGTGCGGTACATGCGCTGGCCCGGCGTGAACGGGTTGGCGACGAACCGGTCGGCGGTGAGCCCCGGCCGCGCGTGATACCCGCGCGCCAGTTGCACGCCCGCCAGGTACAGCTCACCCGCGACGCCGACGGGCACCGGCCGCAGCCGGCTGTCGAGCACCAGCGATTGCATGCCGCGAATCGGCCCGCCGATGGTGAGCGGATCGCCCTCGACCAGCGGATCGCTGATATTGGTCATAATGGTGGTCTCGGTCGGGCCGTAACCATTGTGGAAGGCGCGAACCGTGCCGTCCGCCAAGGGAATCGCCCACTTGGCCACCACATCCGGCGAGTACGCCTCGCCGCCGGCGGACAGCACCCGCAGCGAATCCAGTCCGGCCGGATCGAGGTAGGTCAGCACCGCCGGGGTGATGAACGCGTGGGTGGCCCCCTCGCGCTGGATCAGCTCGGACAGTTCCGCACCGCCGTACACCCCGGGCGGGACCACCACGAGGGTGCCGGACGCACCGAGGGCCAGCAGGTATTCCAGCACCGAGGCGTCGAACGAGGGCGAAGCGAAATGCAGTGCCCGCGAATCGGAATCGAGCCCGTACCGCTCGACCTGCTCGGCGCTGAAGTTGGCCAGGCCCGCGTGGGTGACCACGACGCCCTTGGGCACGCCGGTGGATCCGGAGGTGTAGATGACGTACGCGATGTGCTCCGGTCGCACGCCGCCCCACCGGTCGGCATCGGAAATCGGTGCGGGCGACTGCGCTTCGACCTCGGCCGAGACCTTCGGATCGTCCAGGCAGATCCAGCCGGACAGACCCGCCAGCCCCGGCAGGTGCACCGCCTTGGCCGAGATGGTGACACCGAGGGTGGCACCGGAATCGCGGATCATGTGGGCAATGCGGTCGGCCGGGTATTCCGGATCGATCGGCACGAAGGCCGCACCGGCCTTGGCCACCGCCCAGATGGCCAGCACGGAGCCGATGGACCGTGAAATGGCCACGGCCACCAGCGTTTCCGGTCCGGCGCCGCGCGCGATGAGCATGCGCGCCAGCTTCGAGGAGGCCGCGTCCAGATCGGCGTAGCTGAAGGCGCGGCCGCCGAAGGACACCGCCGCGCCGCGCGGGTTGGCCGCCACGGCCCGGGCCATCAGCTCGGGCAGCGTGGACGCCGGAATCGCGGGTGCGCCCGTGCGTGTCGTCAGATCGGCGGTCTCCTCGGCGTCGAGGAGTTCGAGATCGCCGACCGGCAGCTGCGGGCGCGCGATGATCTGCTCGAGCAGCCGGACGAAGCGCTGCGCGAACACCTCGACGGTGGCCTCGTCGAAGAGGTCCCGCGCATAGGTGACGATGGCGGCCATGCCATTGTCGCCGGCATCCCGCATGGTCAGCATGAGATCGAATTGCGAAGTCTCGATACCGGATTCGAGCGCGCTGATGCGCAGTCCGGGCAGCTCGAAATCGCTCTCGGGCAGGTTCTGGAACGACAGCGCCACCTGGAACAGCGGATTGCGCGCGGTGGACCGCTCCGGGTTGAGCACCTCGACGAGACGCTCGAACGGAATGTCGGCGTGCGCGAACGCCTGCAGATCGGTGTCCTTGGCGCGCGCCAGCAGCTCGGTGAACGGTTCGGCGCCGTCCACCCGCGTGCGCAGCACGAGGGTGTTGACGAACATGCCGATCAGGTCGTCGAGTTCGGCCTCGCCGCGGCCCGCGATGGGCGTGCCGATGGCGATGTCGGCGGTGCCCGACAGCCGGGCCAGCAGCACCGCGAGGGCGCTGTGCACGACCATGAACACCGTGGCGTTCTGTTCGCGCGCGATCCGCCGCAGGCCCTCGTGCACCTCGGCGGAGATCGGGAAGGTCACCGCGCCGCCGCGGAAGGACTGCACCGGCGGGCGCGGCCGATCGGCGGGCAGGTTCAGCTCGTCCGGCAGGTCGGCGAGCTGGGTGCGCCAGTAGTCGGCCTGCGCGGCGACCAGGCTCTCCGAATCCTCTTCGGAGCCCAGCACTTCGCGCTGCCACAGCGCGTAATCGGCGTACTGCACCGGCAGCGGCCGCCAGTGCGGTTCGGAGCCGGCCGACCGGGAGATGTAGGCGGTCATGAGGTCCCGCGCCAGCGGGCCCATGGACCAGCCGTCGGCGGCGATGTGATGGGCGACCAGCACGATCACGTGCTCGGCGCCCTCGGCGTCGAGCTGGAAGAGCTTGACCCGCAAGGGGATCTCGCCGGTCACGTCGAAGCCCTCGGCGAGCAGCGCGCCGATGCGCTCCGGCAGCGCCGCGAGTTCCACGGCCTCCGGGGCGAGTTCGACGACGGCCTGCTCGGCGGGCAGCACCACCTGGTGGGCGATGCCGTCGGCCTCCGGGTACACGGTGCGCAGCACCTCGTGCCGGGCCATGATGTCGGCCACGGCCTGCCGCAGCGCGGCCACATCCAGCGCGCCGCTGAGCCGCAGCGCGATCGGCAGGTGATAGGCCGTCGAGGTGGTGTCGAAGCGGTTGAGGAACCACATGCGCTGCTGGGCCAGCGACAGCGGAATGCGCTCGGGCCGCGGCCCCGCCGTCAGTGCGGGACGGCGCGCGCCCGTCTGCGAGGCCAGCAGTTCGGCCAGGGCGGCCACGGTGGGCGCCTCGAACAGCACGCGCACCGGGACCCGCAGGTCCAGGGCCGCGCCCAGGCGGGCGACCACGCGAATGCCGACCAGGGAGTTGCCGCCGAGTTCGAAGAAGTCGTCGTCGGCGCCGATGGGCCGATCGAGGCCGAGCACCTCGGCGAAGACGGCCGCGACCGTCTCCTCCGCCGGGGTGGCCGGGGCGCGGAAGGCGCGGGCCTCGAATTCCGGTTCCGGCAGCGCCTTTCGATCGAGTTTGCCGTTGGCATTGAGCGGCATGGCGTCGAGGGCGACGAGGGCGGCCGGGACCATGTAGGACGGCAACTGCGCCGACAGGTGCGCCCGCAGCGCATCGACCGCCACGGTGGTCCCGGACGGCACCACATAGGCGATCAGCCGGTCACCGCTGTTCGCGTCGGAGCGCATGACGACCACGGCCTGGGCGACGGAATCGTGCGCGGTGAGCGCGGATTCGATCTCACCGAGCTCGATGCGCAGACCACGCAGCTTCACCTGGAAGTCGGTGCGGCCCAGGTACACGATCGAACCGTCGGCGGCCCGCCGCACCAGGTCACCGGTGCGGTACATGCGCGCGCCGATGTCGAACGGGTTGGCCACGAAGCGGTCCGCGGTCAGGTCCGCGCGCCCCACGTAGCCGCGCGCGAGCTGCTCGCCCGCCAGGTACAGCTCACCCGGGACCCCGGCAGGAACCGGGTGCAGCCGCGAATCCAGCACGTAGGCCTGGGAATTCCACACCGGGAAACCGATCGGCACCGCGCCCTGCACCTCGTCGGCGACGGGTGCGGCGGTGGCGTGCACGGTGAATTCGGTGGGGCCGTACAGGTTGTGCAGTTCGGCGGCGCTGATGCGCCGGAAGGCCTGGACCGCATCGGCGGTGAACGCCTCACCCGCGACCAGCAGTGCGCGCAGCGAGGCCAGCGCCTCCGGCCGCATGCTGCCCGCGAACACGGTCAGCATGGACGGCACGAACGAGGTCATGGTGACCCGCTCGGCGGCGATCACCTCCGCCAGATACTGCGGATCACGATGACCATCCGGCGTGGCCACGACCATGCGGCCACCGGTCGCCAACGGGCCGAACAACTCCCACACCGACACGTCGAAGGTCTGCGGCGTCTTGAACAACACCACATCGTCGGCGTCGACGCCGTATTCGGAGGTGATCCAGCGGATCTGGTTCACCACGGCCGAGTGCGGCACCGCCACGCCCTTCGGGCGGCCGGTCGAGCCGGAGGTGAAGATGACATACGCGGTGTTCGACGGCCGCAGCGGCGCACGGCGTTCGGCGTCGGTGACCGGAAGTCCGAGGTACCGGGTCAGGTCCAGCACGTCCAGATTGACGGTCGGGTACTCGCTCTCGTACCAGTCCCGCCCATTGGTGATCACGACGGCGGGCCGCGCCACCTCGAGTACGTAGTCGAGCCGCTCCGCGGGCTGATCCAGATCCAGCGGCACGTACGCGCCACCGGCCTCCAGCACCGCGTACATGGCCACGACAAGATCCACCGAGCGCCGGATGCCCAGGGCCACCAGTGATTCCGGGCCGACGCCCTGTGCGATCAGATGCCGCGCCAGCCGGTGCACGCGCTCGGCGAAGTCACCGTAGGTCAGCTCCCCGCGCCGCTCCCCCGGGCCGGTGTACACCAGCGCCGTGGCCTCGGGCGTGCGCATGGCCTGCAGGCCGAACAGCTCCACCAGGGTGGCATTGCCGAGTTCGACGGCGGTGGCGTTCCACTCCTGGCGCAGCTGCCAGATCTCGTCCACGGCGAGCAGGTCGATATCGCCGATGACCCGGTCCGGATTGGCGGCCACGGCCACCAGCAGGCGCACCAGGCGCTGTGCGAAGGCGTGCACGGTGTCGGCGTCGAACAGGTCGGTGGCGTAGGTGAAACCGGCCGAAATGCCCTGCGGCACACCGTCGGCGGTGGTGTGCTCGATGAGCGTGAGGTCCAGGTCGAACTTGGCGACCGGCACGTCGAACCGCACGTCGGAGACCGAGACGCCCGGCAGTTCCAGATTGGTGGCCGCCATGTTCTGCAGGGTCAGCGCCACCTGGAACAGCGGGTGCCGGGCCTGCGAGCGGGCCGGATCCAGCAGTTCCACAATGCGTTCGAACGGCGCGTCGGCGTGCTCGAAGGCCGCCAGATCGGTGCCGCGGACGGTGGCGAGCAGGTCCGAGAACCGGGTGGCCGGATCGACTTCGGCGCGCAGCACCAGGGTGTTGACGAACATGCCGATGAGATCGTCCAGCGCCGCCTCGCCGCGGCCCGCGATGGGCGCGCCGATGGCGATATCGCCGCTGCCCGACGTCCGGGCCAGCAGGGCGGCGAAGGCCGCGTGCACCACCATGAACAGCGTCGAATTGTGCTGCTGCGCAACCCGGACCAGGGCGCCGTGCACATGCGGGTCGATATCGAAGGAGACGGTCGCGCCGCGGCCGGAGGCCACGGCGGGCCGGGGCCGGTCGGTCGGCAGCTCCAGCAGATCCGGCAGTCCGGCCAGGGTCTCGCGCCAGTAGTCGAGCTGGCGGGCCAGCAGCGACGTGGAATCGCTTTCCGCACCCAGGTTCTCACGCTGCCACAGCGCGAAGTCGGCGTACTGCACCGCGAGCGGCGACCACTGCGGCGGCACGCCCTGAATGCGGCTGAGGTAGGCGGTCATCAAATCGCGGGTCAGCGGGCCGCCGGAGAAACCGTCACCGGCAATGTGGTGGACCACGCAGATGAGCACGTGGTCCGCGGCGGACAGGCGCAGCAGGCGCAGCCGCAGCGGCGGCGTGGCGGTCACATCGAAGGGCGCGAAGGCGACCTCGGCCACGGCGGCCGGGATCTCGTCCTCGGCGACATCGCGCAGCGGCAGCACCGGCAGCGCGTCGGGGTCGCTGGGGGCCAGCACCACCTGGTGGCCCACGCCCTCGTGCTCCGGGTAGACGGTGCGCAGCACCTCGTGCCGCTCCACCAGATCCCGCACGGCCGACCGCAGCGCGTGCACATCGAGCGCGCCGGTGATGCGCAGCGCGATGGGCAGGTTGTAGGTGGCCGATTCGGGTTCGAAGCGGTTGAGGAACCACATGCGCTGCTGGGCGTAGGACAGCGGGATCAGCTCCGGCCGGTCCATGGGCCGCAGCGGCAGCGCCTGCGCCTCGGTATGGGCGCCGAGGGCGGCGGCGAGCTCGGCGACGGTGGGCGCCTCGAAGACGGCCCGCACCGGCACGCGCGCGCCGAGCGCGGCGCCCAGGCGGGCCACCACCTGGGTGGCATTGAGCGAGTTGCCGCCCAGTTCGAAGAAGTCGTCGTCCGCGCCGACGCGTTCGGCGCCCAGCACGGCCGCGAACACCTCGGCCACGGTGCGCTCGGCCTCGGTCGCGGGCTCCCGGTAGGCGCGCGCCTGGAACTCCGGCACCGGCAGCGCCTTGCGGTCCAGCTTGCCGGAGGCATTGAGCGGCATGGCCTCCAGCCGCACCACCGCCGAGGGCACCATGTAGGACGGCAGCGTCTCGCGCACGTGCGCCAGCAGTTCGGCGTCGGTGGCCTCGCCGTCGAGGACGACGTAGGCCACCAGGCGGTCGCCCGTTGCGCCCTTCACCAGCGAGACCGCGGCGCGATGCACCGCGCCGTGGCCGAGCAGCACCGTCTCGATCTCGCCGAGCTCGATGCGCTGGCCGCGCAGCTTCACCTGGAAGTCGCTGCGGCCCAGGTATTCCAGCGCATGCCCGGTTCCGGACGGATCCGGGATCCAGCGCACCACGTCACCGGTGCGGTACAGCCGCGCACCGCCGTCATGGGCCACGAACCGCTCGGCGGTCAGGCCGGGGGCGCCGAAGTATCCGCGCGCCAGCTGCACGCCGGCGACGTACAGCTCACCGGCCGCGCCGAAGGGCACCGGCCGCAGCTGCCGGTCCAGCACCAGCACCCGGGTATTGGCGACCGGATTGCCGATCGGCACCGCGACACCGGCGGTGTGCTCGGCCGGATGGGCCGTCACCACCGTCGCCTCGGCCGGGCCGTACCAGTTGACCAGGGCCGTATCCGGCAGGGCCGCACCGAACTTGGCGGCGGTCTCCGCCGAGAGCGCCTCGCCGGCGGCGAACACCCAGCGCAGGGAGGGATGCCCGCCGGCCGGGCCGTCCAGGAAGGCCTCCAGCATGGACGGCACGAAATGCAGTGCGGTGACCGAGTATTCGTCGATCACCCGTGCGATGTAGGCGGGATCGCGATGCCCGTCCGGTTCCGCGATGACCACCGCGGCGCCGGTGTGCAACGGCCAGAACAACTCCCACGTGGATACGTCGAAGGTGATGGGCGTCTTGTGCAGCACCACATCGCCGGTCGTGTGCGGATAGGCCCGCTGCGCCCAGCGGAACTGGTTGGCCATCTGCCGGTGGGTGATGACCACGCCCTTGGGACGGCCGGTGGAGCCGGAGGTGTAGATGACGTAGGCGGTGTTGTCCGGATGCACGGCGGCCGGGGCGATCTCGACGAACGCCGGCGCACCGGCGAGCGCGTCGATCAGGAACAGCGGTACGCCCGAATCGGTTTCGAAGCCGTCCTCGGTGCGGGTCAGCACGCAGATGGGGGCCGATCCGGCCAGCACGTACTCGTTGCGGTCGGCCGGATGATCGGGATCGACCGGCACGTAGGCGCCGCCGGCGCGCAGCACGGCGTAGATGGCCACGACCAGTTCGATGCTGCGCCGCATGGCCACCGCCACCCGGGTCTCGGGTCCGACGCCGCGCAGCGCCAGTTCCTGTGCCAGGCGGCGGGAGCGCTCATCGAGTTCGCGATATGTCAGCGTGGCGTCGCCGAACAGGATGGCGGGGGCGTCGGGCGTGCGCGCCACCTGCGCGTCGAACAACGACAGCAGGGTCGAATCGTCCAGCAGCTCCGGCACATCGGTGGCATTGACCGCCGCCAGCGCGGCGCGCTCACCGTCGAGCAGGGCGTCCACCTCGGCGACCCGCGCGCGCGGATCGGCGACGAATCGGCCCACCAGCGCCGAAAGCCGTTGCGCGATGGCCCGGGCCGACTCCTCGTCGAACAGGTCGCGCAGGTACTTGAGGTTGAACCGCAGCTGCTCGCCCACCGGCTGCACCATGACGGTCAGCGGGTAGTGGGTGCCGTTGACCGCGGTGGCGCCGAGAATGCCGGCCTCGTCGATCGGCTCGGCCGCCGCGTCCAGGGATTCCCCGTCGACCGGGTAGGAGGAGAACACCACGATGGAGTCGAAAAGCCCGTCGACTCCGGCGATCTCCTGGATCTCGCCCAGTCCGACGTGGTGATGGTCGAGCAGCGCCGCCTGTTCGCGCTGGAGTCCGCGCAGCACATCGGTGAGCGTGTCGGTGGCCGACAGCCGCACCCGCACCGGAATGGCATTGAGGAACAGGCCGACCATGGTCTCGATACCGGCCAGCTGCGGCGGGCGCCCGGACACGGTGGCGCCGAAGACCACATCGTCGCGATCGGTGCTGCGCCCGATGAGCAGGCCCCAGGCGGCCTGCACGACGGTATTGGGCGTGACCCCGGCGTCGGCGGCGGCGCGCATGAGCGCGGTGGTCTCGTCCGCGCTGAGATCGAAGCCGATTTCGCCGATGCCGGAGGAGATTTCCCGCGACCGGTCGACCGCGGCCAGCGGCGTCGGCTCGGTGAACCCGGCCAGCGCCTCCCGCCAGGCTGCCCGCGCCGCACTGTGATCGCGAGCGGCCAGCCACGCCAGGTAATCCCGGTACGGCCGCACCGGCGGCACCTGGGAGGCATCGCCATTGGCCGCGTACAGCAGCAGCATGTCCTGCGTGAGCAGCGGCATGGACCAGCCGTCGATGAGGATGTGATGGCTGGTGATGCACAGCCGGTAGCGGTCGGCCGCGGTCCGGAACAGCGTGACCCGCAGCAGCGGCCCGGTCCGCATATCGAAGTGCCGCGCGATATCGGCCGCCATGAGCCGCTCGGTCTCGGCCAGGGCCGCGGCGGGCTCGTGCGCGGTGAGATCGGTGTAGTCCCACGGTAGTTCGGCGGCATCGACCACGATCTGCAGCGGGTTGCCGTGCGCGTCCTCGGTGAAGGCCGCGCGCAGGTTCACATGCCGGTCCAGCATGGCCTGCGCGGCCGCGTGCACCCGCTCGACCTCGATCTCGCCCTGAATGTCGATGGCGAACTGCACCATGTACGCGTCGACCGAGGATTCGGCCAGCTGCGCGTGGAAGAGCATGCCGGACTGCAGCGGCGTGAGCGGCCACACCTCGGCCAGGTTCGGGTAGCTCTCGCGCAGGCGCGCCAGCTCGTCGTCGCTCAGTTCGACCAGCGGGCCGGTGGCCAGCTGTTCTTCGGGCTGACCGGGATCCACCGTCTCGGCGATGGCGGAAAGGGCTTCCAGCGTGCGCGATTCGAACAGGTCCTTGGGCCGGAAGGCCACGCCCCGCGCCCGCGCGCGCGAGACGATCTGAATGGCGGTAATGCTGTCCGCGCCCAGTGCGAACAGGTCGTCGTCCAGGCCGACCCGCTCGGCGCGCAGCACCTCGGTCATGACTTCGGCGATGACCTGCTGCACCGGCGTTTCCGGCGCGCGGTACTCCCGCGCCTGCAGCACCGGTTCCGGCAGCGCCCGCCGATCCAGCTTGCCGACCGGCGTGAGCGGGATGCGGTCCAGCATCGTGATCGCGGTGGGGACCATGTGCGCGGGCAGGCTGCGCTCGGCCAGCGCGGTCAGCTCCTCGGCGGTGACACCGGCGTCGGTGGCGTGCACGTACGCCACCAGAACCGTTCCGCCCGAGGGCAGCTCGTGTCCCACGGTGACGGCCAGATCCACCGCCGGATGCCGGGCGAGCACGGCGTCGATCTCGCCGAGCTCGATGCGGAAGCCGCGGATCTTCACCTGGAAGTCGTTGCGCCCCAGGTATTCGATGGTGCCGTCGGCGGTCCAGCGCACCAGGTCGCCGGTGCGGTAGAGCCGGGATCCGCTGGGATCGAACGGGTTCGCCACGAACCGCGAGGCGGTCAGCGCGGGCTGCCGGTGATAGCCGCGCGCCAGCTGCGCGCTCGACAGATACAGCTCACCCGTCGCACCCGTCGGGGCCTTCTTCAGCCGCTCGTCGAGCACGTACGCCGTGACCGTCGGAATGCCCGGACCGATGTGCACCGGCCGATCCACCGACTGCTCGGCGATATTGGTCATGATCGTGGTCTCGGTCGGGCCGTAGCCGTTCCAGAACGAGCGCCCCGGCGCCGCCCAGCGCTGCACCAGATCCGGCGGCACCGCCTCGCCGCCGACCACCACGACCCGGAAATCGTCGAGCCCGGCCGGATCGACCGAGGCCAGCGCGGCCGGGGTGATGAAGGCATGGGTCACCCGTTCGCGCTTCAGCACGGCCGCCAGATCGGCGCCGCCGAAGACGGTGGGCGCGACCACGACCATGGTCGCCGCGCCGCCCAGGGCGAGCAGCAGTTCCAGCACCGAGGCGTCGAAGGACGGGGAGGCGAAGTGCAGGGTGCGGTCGGCGGCGGTGACGCCGTACCAATCCCGCTGCACCTCGCAGAATCCGGCCAGGCCGGTGTGGGTGACGATGACGCCCTTGGGCTTGCCGGTCGACCCGGAGGTGTAGATGACATAGGCCGGATGCTCGGCGCGCAGCGGCCGCACCCGGTCGGCATTGGTGATCGGATCATTGGCGTAATCGGCGAGATCGACGGTGTCGATGGCCAGCCAGTCGATGGTCTCCGGCAGCTCGCCGCGCGTATCGGCGACCGTGAGGCCCAGCACCGCACCGGAATCGGCGACCATGTGCTCGACGCGATCGGGCGGATAGTTCGGATCGACCGGGACGAAACCGGCGCCGGCCTTGGCGACGGCCCACACCGCCACCACCGATTCGAGCGAGCGGCGAATGCCGACGGCGACCAGGTCCTCGGGTCCGATGCCGCGGTCGATGAGCAGCCGCGCCAGCCGGGTGGACCGATCGTCGAGCTCGGCATAGCCGAGCGTGCCGAGGGTGCGCTCCGCGTCGGCGAGCACGACGGCGGTGCCGCCCGGATTGGCCTCCACCGCGGTGGCCATGAGCTGCGGCAGCGTGGGAATTCGAGGACGC
This sequence comes from Nocardia sp. IFM 10818, assembly GCF_054655275.1. Taxonomy (NCBI): domain Bacteria; kingdom Bacillati; phylum Actinomycetota; class Actinomycetes; order Mycobacteriales; family Nocardiaceae; genus Nocardia; species Nocardia sp. IFM 10818. The sequence continues at coordinate 1,004,205 of NZ_BAAHJH010000001.1, read as the reverse complement.
CGGGTCCGGGTGGGACGTACGCGAGCCGTCCGGGTCATGCCGACATCACCGGCATCAGTTCGTTCCGGGCCCCGACCACTCGAATCATGAAGCTGTCCTCATCCGTTCTGTCATGCTCGTGCCGCTGAACCGCCCCCGAGAACCATCGAGAGCGGCCCCGCGGCGTGTTACTCGGCCAGGCTCGGCAGCGCGACCAGCGTGACCTGTGTCCACGCGTCCGCCACGGCGGCGGCGTCGGCTCCGCCGACTTCGGGCAGGGCGACGACCACGGCCTGCAGGTCCTCGAGCGCGGTCGCGTCCACCTGCGCGAGGCGGCCGTGCTCGGCCAGCACATGGGTGACCCATTCGTCGGCGAGCGCGTCGGTGAGCTCGATTCCGGCGTCCACCAGGATCATCGACGCGCCGGCGGCGCCCGTCGCGACCAGTTCGACCAGGGCCAGCGGGCCGTGCGCCCGGCCCAGGTGCACGGTGCGCGATTCGAAGGTCAGCTCCGCTTCCGTGCGCACCCGCTCGGCCAGCGCGGCCAGCCCGTCGTAGCTGAGGGCGCGGGCGCCCGGCGCGGCGAAGGCGGTGTCCTCACCGCGTAGCGCGCGGGTCCGGTTGGCGTAGGTGACCGGACGCGCCGACTCCGCCGCGATCTCGGCCACCACGGCCGGATCGTCGAGCGAGAGCCAGTCGATGCCCGGCGCCGAGACCGGCGCGCCGACGGTCAGGCCGACCTTCACGTCCAGGCCGCTCGGCGGGAGCCGGTCGACGGACGCCAGCGGGACCACCGCGGCGCCCGACTTGAGGACCGCCCACAGGGCCACGGCCAGATCGATGCCGCGCTCCAGCCGCACCGCCACGCCGGTGCCCGGACCGCAACCGCGGCCGATGAGCACCCGCGCCAGACGCGAGGAACGGGCATCGAGTTCGCCGTAGGTGAGCGCCTCGTCGCCCCAGGCCAGTGCCGGGCCGTCCGGATCGTCCTCGACCACGGCCGAGAGCGACTGCGGCAGCGCGGTGCCGCGGGCATTGGCCGGCGCGGGTGCGACCGCCAGCGGACCGGCCTGCGCGCGTTCGCGTTCGGCGGCGTCGAGGATATCGATATCGCCGACCGGGAGGTGCGGGTCGGCGGCCACGGCGGTGAGGATGCGCTCCAGCCGGCGGCCGAGCGCCTCCATGGTCGCCTCGTCGAAAAGGTCGGTGGCATAGGAGAACACCACGACCAGCTCGCCCGGCGTACCGTCGGCGGCGCGCAGCGGATCGACGCCGATCTGCAGATCGAACTTGGCGGCGGCCAGTTCGGCGTCCAGCGCGGCCACGGTCAGGCCGGGGAGTTCCAGCACCGCGGTCTCGTTGTTCTGCAGGGCGAGCACGACCTGCAGCAGCGGGTTGGCCGCACCGCGGCCGGGCGCGGCCACCTCGGCCACCCGCTCGAACGGCACGTCCGCATGGGCGAAGGCCGAGAGATCGGTTTCGCGGGCGCGTTCGACCAGTTCGTCGAAGGAGGCCGCGGTGTCGACGGCGGTGCGCAGCGTCAGCGTATTGACGAACATGCCGACCAGATCGTCGAGCGCGCGTTCGCCGCGGCCCGCGATCGGGGTGCCGATGGCGATATCGGAGCTGCCCGACATCCGGGCCAGCAGCACCGCGATGGCGGCGTGCACCACCATGAACAGCGAGGCATTGTGCTCGCGCGCAATGCGATTCAGCCCGGCGTGCACCTCGGCGCCGACGGCGAAGTCGACAATGGCGCCCGCCATGGAGGCCACCGCGGGCCGTGGCCGGTCCAGCGGCAGCAGGGCGGTCTCCGGCAGGCCGTCCAGCTGGTCGCGCCAGTACGCCAGCTGCTGCGCGGCAACGGAATCCGCGTCCTCGTCAGAGCCGATGACGGCGCGCTGCCAGACCGCGAAGTCGGCGTACTGCACCGCGAGCGGGGTCCAGCCCGGGTTCTCGCCCTGGGTGCGGGCCAGATAGGCGGTCATCAGATCGCGGGCCAGCGGGGCCATGGAGGCGCCGTCGGCGGCAATGTGGTGGGCCACCAGGATGAGCAGGTAGTCGTCCGGATCGTCGCCGGTGAGCAGGCCGATGCGCACCGGAACCGCTGCGGCCACATCGAATCCGGTGCCGACCAGTTCGGCGACCCGGGCGCCGATATCGCCGACGCGCTCCACCGCCAGGCCGCTGGGCAGGGCGTCGGCGACCGACAGCACCTCCTGGTACGGCGCGCCGCCCGGGCCGGATTCCGGATAGCGGGTGCGCAGCACCTCGTGGCGGGCCAGCACGTCCTCGGCGGCCTGGCTCAGGGCGGCCACATCGAGCGTGCCGGTGAGCCGGATGACCATGGGGATGTTGTAAGCCGGTGAGGCCGTGTCGAACTGGTTGAGCACCCACATGCGCTGCTGCGCCAGCGACAGCGGCACCCGCTCGGGGCGCTGTCCGGCCACCAGCGGCGGGCGCGCGCCGCCGGCGGCGCCGGGCACGATGCGGCCGGCCAGCGCGGACACCGTGGCGGTCTCGAACAGCTCGCGCACCGAGACGGTGGCGTCGAGAGCCTCGTTGATGCGCGAGACGGCGCGGGTGGCGACCAGGGAGTTGCCGCCGATATCGAAGAAGTCGTCGTCCGCGCCGACCCGGTCCAGGCCGAGCAGATCGGCGAAGACGCCCGCGACGATCTCCTCGATCGGGGTGGCGGGCGCGCGGAACGCCTTGACCTCGAAGACCGGGGCGGGCAGCGCCTTGCGGTCCAGCTTGCCGGAGGCATTGAGCGGGAAGGCATCCAGCACGGCCACCGCCGCCGGGACCATGTACGCCGGGAGGGTGCGCGCCAGCGCGGCCTTCACCGCATCGGCGTCCACCTCGGCGCCGGGCTCGCGCGCGACATAGCCGACGAGCTGATCGCCGGCGTGGGCGTCGGTGCGCACCAGCACCACCGACTGCGCGACGCCCGGCTGCGCCAGCAGCGCGGCCTCGATCTCGCCCAGTTCGATGCGCAGGCCGCGCAGCTTCACCTGGAAGTCGGTGCGGCCCAGGTATTCCAACTCCCCGGTGGCGGTCCACTTGACCAGGTCGCCGGTGCGGTACATGCGCTCGCCGTGGCCGAAGGGGCTGGCCACGAAGCGATCCGCGGTGAGGTCGGTGCGCGCCACATAGCCGGTGGCGAGCTGGTCGCCCGCCAGGTACAGCTCGCCCGCGATACCCGGGGCCACCGGGTGCAGCCGCGAATCCAGCACGTAGACGCGGGTATTGAAGACGGGGCGGCCGATCGGCACCGAGACGGTGTCGGCATCGGTGACCTCGTGATAGGTGACGTCGACCGCGGCCTCGGTCGGGCCGTACAGGTTGTGCAGGCGCGCGCCGGTGAGTTCGCGCAGCCTGTGCGCGGTCGGCGCGGGCAGCGCCTCGCCCGAGGCGAACACCTGCCGCAATGTCGTTGCGCCGGCGGCGATCTCGTCACCCAGCGTGGCCACGAAGACCGACAGCATGGACGGCACGAAGTGCACGGTGGTGACGGCTTCCGCGGCGATCACCTGGGCCAGGTACACCGGATCCCGGTGCCCGTCCGGCTTGGCGACGACGAGCCGCGCGCCGGTCTGCAAGGGCCAGAAGAACTCCCACACCGACACGTCGAAGGTGGAGGGCGTCTTCTGCAGCACGACGTCATCGCCGCGCAGCCGGTATTCGGCCTGCATCCAGACCAGACGGTTGACGATGGCCGCGTGACTGACGGCGACGCCCTTGGGGCGGCCCGTCGAGCCGGAGGTGAAGATGACGTAGGCGGTGTCGGCCGCACGCAATGGTTGTGTGCGTTCGAAGTTCGCGATCGGCGCGGGACTGTAGGTCCGGCACGCCTCCTCGATATCGTCGACGTACAGCAGCGGGATCTCGTGCTCACCGGCGACGAACCCGTCGCGCGTGGTGGTCAGGATGAGCTGCGGACGCGCGGTGTCGAGGATGTGGCCATTGCGCTCCAACGGCTGATCCGGATCCAGCGGCACATAGCCCGCACCGGTCTGCAGCACCGCGTACATGGCCACCACCAGCTCGGTGGAGCGCCGCATGGCCAGGGCGACAAGCGATCCCGGGCCGGGGCCGTTGCCGCCCGTCATGAGGCGCCGCGCCAGGCGGTTGGCGCGCTCGGACAGCTCGCGGTAGGTCAGGCGCTCGTCCTCGAACACCAGCGCCACCGCGTCCGGGGTGGCCGCGACCTGCGCCTCGAACATGGACACCAGCGTCGGCGCGGTGCCGTGCGGCAGTCCGACGGCGGTCTGCACGTCGAAGCGGGTGGCGTTCCAGTCGGTGAGCACCCGCTGCCGGTCGAGGGCGGTCAGCAGGTGGATATCGCCGACCGGCTTGGCCGGGTTCGCGGTCACCGCGGCCAGCACCCGCTGGAAGCCCTCGGCGAATCCGGCCACCGTGGCCTCGTCGAAAAGATCCAGCGCATAGGAGAATTCGGCCGCCAGACCGGTGGCCTCACCGCGCTCGTCGTGCGACTCCTGCATGGTGAGCTGCAGGTCGAACTTGGCGAACGGGATCTCCAGATCGGCGGCGGCCACGGTCAGACCGGGCAGCTCGAGCCGGGTCTGCGCCATGTTCTGGAAGGCCAGCATGACCTGGAACAGCGGGTTGCGGGCCTGCGAGCGCGCCGGATCGAGCAGTTCGACCAGGCGCTCGAAGGGCACGTCGGCGCGGCCGAAGGCCTGCACGTCCACCTCGCGCACCCGGCGCAGCAGATCCTCGAAGCCGGCGGCCGGATCGATATCGGTGCGCAGCACGAGGGTATTGACGAACATGCCGATGAGATCGTCGAGCTCGGCCTCGCCGCGACCGGCGACCGGGGTGCCGATGGCGATATCGCGGGTGCCGGACAGCCGCGCGAGCAGCACCGCGAGGGTGGCGTGCACGACCATGAACAGCGTCATATTGCGGGCCTCGGCGAAATGCCGTGCGGCCGCGTACACCTCGTCGTCGATGCGGAAGGCGAAGGTGCCGCCCCGGTAGGAGGCGATCGGCGGGCGCGGGCGATCCGACGGCAGCACCAGCTCATCGGGCAGATCGGCGAGGGTTTCGCGCCAGTACCCGATCTGCTGGGCCAGCAGCGATTCCGGATCGTCCTCGCGGCCCAGCGTTTCCCGCTGCCAGACCGCGTAATCCGCGTACTGCACGGCCAGCGGCGCCCACTGCGGCGCGGCGCCGCGGGCGCGCTCGGCGTACGCGGTCACCAGATCGCGGGTGAGCGGGCCCATGGACACGCCGTCACCGGCAATGTGGTGGATGACCGCGACGAGCACATGCTCCTCGGCGGCAATGCGCAACAGCCGCAGCCGAATCGGCGGTGCGGCGGTCACATCGAAGCCGGCGCCCACGGCCGCGGCGACCTGCGCCGGGACCTCGGCGGCCGGGACCTCGAGCACCGCGAGTTCGGGCAGCGCGCGGGGATCGTCGAGGGGCAGCACCAGCTGATAGCCCTCGCCATCCACCTCCGGGTAGATGGTGCGCAGGACCTCGTGCCGCGCAACGAGATCCGCGGCGGCCGAGCGCAGCGCCTCGATATCGATGGCGCCGCTGAGCCGCACCGCGACCGGGATATTGTCCACGGCGCTGGCGGGATCGAAGCGGTTGAGGAACCACATGCGCTGCTGCGCGAACGACAGCGGCACCCGCTCCGGGCGCGGAATGGCGCCCAGCGCGGGCCCGGCGGCAGCCGACTCGCCCTCGAGCTGGGCGGCCAGCGCCGACACCGTCGACGCCTCGAACAGCACGTGCACCGGCACCCGCACATCCAGGGCGGTGCCGATGCGGGCGGCGGCCTGGGCCGCCAGCAGCGAGTTGCCGCCGAGTTCGAAGAAATCGTCGTCGGCGCCCACCCGGGCATCCGGGTTGTCCGGAATCAGCAGGGTCGCGAAGACCTCGGCAATGGCTTCCTCGGCCGGGGTCGACGGCGCCCGGAATTCCCGCGCCGCGAACTCGGGCTCCGGGAGGGCGTCGCGGTCGAGCTTGCCGACCGGCGTCAGCGGAATCTCGTCCAGCACCACAATGGCCGCGGGCACCATGTACGCGGGCAGCGACTCCCCGACGAAGGCGGCCAGTTCCGCGGTGTCGACGGTGGCGCCCGGGCGCGGCAGCACATAGGAGACGAGCGCGGTCGCGCCCGAGGGCAGCGTCTTGCCCAGCGTGGCGGCGTAATCCACATCCGGGTAGCTGGTCAGCGCGGTGTCGATCTCGCCGAGCTCGATGCGCAGCCCGCGGATCTTCACCTGGAAATCGGAGCGGCCCAGGTATTCGATGACCCCGGCCGGATCCGATTCACCGCTCGCGGTGGTGGTGCGCCGCACCAGGTCGCCGGTGCGGTAGAGCCGCGCGCCCGGCACCCCGGTGGCCTCGCCGAACGGGCTGGCCACGAAGCGTTCCGCGGTGAGCCCGGGCCGCCGGTTGTAGCCCTGCGCCAGCGCCGGGCCCGAGAGGTACAGCTCGCCCACCACGCCGTCGGGCACCGGCCGCAGCCGCGAATCCAGGATGAACGCGCCGACGCCCGGAATGGCGGAGCCGATGACCACCGGCTCCCCCGGCAGCAGCGGCGCGGTGCTGGTGGCCAGAATCGTGGCCTCGGTGGGGCCGTAGCCGTTGAAGAACCGGCGGTCCTCGGTGGCCCAGCGCGCGACCAGTTCCGGTCCGAACTTGTCACCGGCGACGACCACGGTGGTCAGCTCGTCGAGGCCGGCCGGATCCACCGATTCCAGCGCGCCCGGCGTGATCAGCACATGGGTGACCTCTTCGCGCGCCAGCAGTTCCGCCAGCTCCACGCCGCCGAAGACGCCCGCGGGAGCGACCACCAGCGTCGCCCCGGCGGTGAAGGTGAGCAGCAGCTCCAGGACCGAGACGTCGAAGCTCGGCGAGCACACGTGCAGCACGCGGGCGTCCGCGGTGACGTCGTAGTGCTCCCGCTCGGCGGCCACCAGCCCGGCCAGGCCGGTGTGCGAGACCACCACGCCCTTGGGTTTTCCGGTGGAGCCGGAGGTATAGATGACATAGGCCGGATGCTGTTCGGTCAGCGGCCGCACCCGGTCGGCATAGGAGACCGGATGCGCGGGGTGGGTCGCGATCCGCTCGGCCTGAATGGGATCGTCGAGCTCGATCCAATAGGTGGCATTGCCCAGCGCCGCCCGGTACTGGCCGGTGGTGAGGCCCAGCACCGCGCCGGAGTCGGTCAGCAGATGCTCGATGCGATCGGCCGGATAGGCCGGATCGACGGGGACGAAGGCCGCGCCGGTCTTCGCGACGGCCCACACCGCCAGCACCGATTCGATGGACCGGGTGATGCCGATGGCGACCATGTCGCCGGGCCCGATGCCCTTGGCGATCAGCGCCCGCGCCAGCTGCGACGACTGCGCGTCGAGGTCGCGGTAGGTGATCTCACGCTGGTCGGCGGGCACACCGGTGGCATTGAACCGCACCGCCACCGCATCGGCCGCCGATTCGACCGCGGCCGTGAGCAGCTGCGCGAGCAGCAGGCCTCCCGACCGTCGACGACGGCTGCCGCGAACGGAACGGCGGGCAGTGTTCATCTATGTACCTTCACCTCTCGGTCTTGCTGGTCCGCGCCGCTGGTGACCGGCCGATCGACGTCCCTCATCCTCGCTCGGCCGAACGCGGGTCCGAGCACTGATGGTATCGAGCCCGCGCCGTGGCGGACACGGCTCACCCGACCGTCCATGCGCTGTGCGCATCGTGTACATGCTCCGGCATTCCGAACGGTCTGGGCGAACTCACCCTGTATCGGCGTAAAGACCTCGGCATGTTGCAGAGAAGTGATTTGCGTCACATCACATGATCTCGCCCGCCCATCTTTCGCTCAGCACCACCGCAATTCGCGCCAGCGCGGGGTCACCGGTCATGCGCCAGTGGGTGGCCTGGACCGGATACACCGATACCGGTCCCTCGATTGCGTTCTGCCAGGTCGACGCTCCCGTCCGGCCCGTCGGGTCGTCCTGGGCGGCACTGAAATACACCAGGTCACCGCGGAAAACGGGCGCCGCGTACCGGCTCGGCAGCGACGCCGAGCGCAGGGCCGCGTCCAGGATCCGGGTGATCCGCTCGGATCCGAACGAGGCGAACGGTTCCGGCAGCCGCGCCAATTGCCCGGCCAGCTCCCGCGCATCGAGGTTCGCGTCCAGCTCCAGCCCGGCCGCGTGCTCGCCGAGCAGGCCGCCCGCCACCTCCGCCAGCGGAATCGCGGGCGCGTCCGCGAGACCGGCGAACTCGCCGCCGCTCTCGTTGTAGCTGTCCATCATGGCCAGCAGGGCCACCTCGGCGCCCTCGTCCTGCAGCTGCACCGCGATGGCGTGGGCGAGCACGCCGCCGAGCGACCAGCCCAGCAGGTGATACGGGCCCGCGGGCTGCACGGACCGGATCTCCTTCACATACCGGCGCGCCCAGTCCTCGATCGAGTCCGGCAGCTCGCCGTCCGCGCGCAGCGCCGGGGACTGCAGACCGTAGATCGGCCGATCCGCGTCCAGGTGCGCGGCCAGGCCCGCGAAGGACCAGGCGATGCCGCCGATCGGATGAATGCAGAACAGCGGCTCCGCGGTGCCGGTGGTGCGCAGCGGGAGCAGGACGTCGAAGGCGGCTTCGCCGTCGTGCAGGCCCGGTGAATCGCCCAGGGCGGCGACCAGATTCGCGGGCGTGGGCGCGGTGAACAGCAGCATCACCGGAACGCGCTCGCCGAGTGCGGCGCTCAGCAGGGCCGCGAGTCGCGTCGCGCTGAGCGAGGTGCCGCCGTGCTCGAAGAAGTTGTCGTCCAGCCCGATCGACTCGGCCCCGAGCACCTCGGCGAAGGCGGCGCAGACCGCGATCTCGCGCGGGGTGCCCGGCGCGCGGAACTCCCGGACCGCGAACACCGGTGCGGGCAGCGCCTTGCGGTCCAGCTTGCCCACCGGGGTGAGCGGGATCCGGTCGAGCACCACCACCGCGGCCGGGACCATATGGGACGGCAGGCTGCGGGCGGCATGCGCGAGCAGCGCGGCCGAATCCACGATCCGGTCCGGTTCCGGCAGCACGTACGACACCAGGACCGTTGCCCCGGACGGGTTCTCCCGGCCGAGGGTGTGCGCGTACGCGATATCCGGATGCGTCCCGAGCACCGCGTCGATCTCGCCGAGTTCGATGCGCAGGCCGCGGATCTTCACCTGGAAGTCGGTGCGGCCCAGGTATTCCAGCTCGCGGCGGCCGTTCGCATCGGTCCAGCGCACCAGGTCGCCGGTGCGGTACATGCGCTCCCCGGACGCGTCGAAGGGGTTGGCGACGAACCGTTCCGCGGTGAGCGCCGGCCGGCGGTGATATCCGCGAGCCATGGCCGGGCCGGCGAGGTACAGCTCGCCGACCACGCCCGCGGGCACCGGCCGCAGCCTGGCGTCGAGGACGGCCGCCCACATGCCGGCGACGGGTTCGCCGATGGTGATGCGTTCTCCCGCACGCAATTCCGCGTAAGTGGCGCCGATCGTCATCTCGGTCGGGCCGTAGCCATTGATGTAGCGCCGGCCGGGCTGCCATTTCGCCAGCAGTTCGGGCGTCGTCACATCACCGCCCGCCGAGACCGTTTCCAGCCGGTCCGCGCGCGCCGGGTCCAGGGTGCCCAGGACGGCCGGGGTGATGACGGTGTGCGTCACCTGCTCGGCCTGGATGAGCTCGTCCAGTTCGGCGCCGCCGATGATGTCGGCGGGCACGATCACCAGGGTCGCGCCCAGGTGGAAGGTCCCCAGCCACTCTTCGATCGACTGATCGAAGCTGGGCGAGCCGACCTGCAGCATCCGGTGCCCACAGGCGAGGCGGTACCGGTCGGCGGCGACATCCACCATGGCGCCGAGGCCGGTGTGGGTGACCGTCACCCCCTTGGGCAGGCCGGTCGAACCGGAGGTGTAGATCATGTACGCGGCGTGCTCGGGCCGCAGCGGCCGGATCCGGTCCGCATCGGTGACCGGCGCCGCGGACCGCCTCTCGCACAGCGCCTCGGTGACCGGGTCATCGGCCAGCCACCACTCGACTCCGCCCGGGAGCCGAGAGCTGTACTCGGACAGGGTGATACCCAGTACGGCGCCGGAGTCGACGAGCATGTGCCGCATTCGCTCCCAGGGGTAGCCCGGATCGATCGGCACGAAGGCGGCGCCGGTCTTGGCCACCGCCCAGAGGGCGGCGATCATCTCGTAGGACCGCGGCATGGCCAGGGCGACGCAGCGCTCCGGGCCCACACCGCGCCCGATCAGCAAGCGCGCCAGCTGGTTCGAGTACTCGTCCAGCTCACGATAGGTGATCGAGTCGCCTTGGTCGCGGACCGCGACCGCATCCGGATACCGGTGCGCGCCATGGGCGAGCAGCTCGGGCAGGAGTCCGGCGGTGACCGTCGGGGCGCCGGTGATCCCGGTCAGCTCGGCGTGCTCGGGGTCGGACAGCAGCGCGATATCGCCGATGGCCCGGTCGGGTTCGGCGATCAGGCCCGCCAGCAGGCGTACGAACCGCTGCGCGAGCAGCTCGACGGTGCTCTCGTCGAACAGATCCCGGGTGTAGGACAGCATGGCGGCCATGCCGCCGCCGGCGACGCCGGAGTCCTGAATGGTCAGCGACAGATCGACCTGTTCGGTCCCGGAGTCGAAATCGACCGCGCCGACCCGCAATCCGGGCAGCTCCAGGGTGGTGTCGGGCAGATTCGCGAACGACAGCATGACCTGGAACAGCGGATTGCGCGCCGTGGACCGTTCCGGTCGCAGCAGTTCGACCAACTGCTCGAACGGAATATCGGCGTGCGCGAACGCCTGCAGATCGGTTTCGCGGGTGGCCTCGACCAGTTCGCCGAAGCTGGTTCCGCCCGGCACGCGGGTCCGCAGCACCAGGGTATTGACGAACATGCCGACCAGATCGTCGAGCTCGGCCTCGCCGCGCCCGGCGACCGGGGTGCCGATGGCGATATCGTCGGTGCCCGACAAGCGCGCCAGCAGCGCCGCGAAGGCGGCGTGCACCACCATGAACGGCGTGGCGTGGCGGCCGCGCGCCAGCTCCAGCAGCCCCGCCCGGATTTCGGGCGGGATCGAGAAGTGCACGCGCCCACCGGAACCGGACTGCACCGGCGGCCGCGGGCGATCCGCGGGCAGGCTCAGCTCATCGGGCAGCCCCGCCAGCGCGGTGCGCCAGTAGCCGGCCTGCCGGGAGATCAGGCTGTCCGGATCGGCCTCCGAGCCCAGTACCGCACGCTGCCAGATGGCGTAGTCCGCGTACTGCACCGGCAGCGGGGCCCAGCCCGGCGCCGCACCGGCGAGCCGGGCGGCGTAGGCGAGCATCACATCCCGGGTCAGCGGCGCCATGGACCAGCCGTCGGCGCTGATGTGATGCGCCACCAGCACGATCACATGGTCGTGGTCGCCGAGGCGGAACAGGTTGGCACGCAAGGGAATCTCGGTGGTGACATCGAAGCCGCGCGAGACCACCTCGATGATCCGTTCGCGCAGGGTGGCGGCGTCGGCGTCCTCCGGCGTCAATTCCAGGGCCGCGGCGGTGGCGGGCAGCACCCGCTGCGCCGGGCCGGTGGGCGTATCCGGGTAGACGGTGCGCAGCACCTCGTGCCGGGCCACGACATCCAGGACCGCCGCCCGCAGCGCGGCGATGTCGAGGTCACCGGTCAGCCGGACCGCGGCCGGGATGTTGTAGGCCGCCGAGGCGCTGTCGAACCGGTTCAGGAACCACATGCGCTGCTGCGCCATGGACAGCGGCACCAGCTCGGGTCGCTGTCCCGCGATGAGCGGTATGCGGTCGCCCGCCTCGCGGTAGCGCTCCACATGCGTGGCCAATTCGGCGACGGTGGACGCCTCGAACAGGGCGCGCACCGGGACCCGGGCGCCGAGCGCCGCACCGAGCCGGGCCGCCACCTGGGTGGCCAGCAGGGAGTTGCCGCCCAGGGCGAAGAAGTCGTCGTCCGCGCCCACCCGCTCGGCGCCGAGCACATCGGTGAACACGCCCGCCACGATCTCCTCGATCGGAGTGGCCGGTGCACGGAAGGCGGTGGTCTCGAATTCGGGTTCCGGCAGTGCCTTTCGATCCAGCTTGCCGTTGACGGTGAGCGGCAGCGCCGCCAGTGCTACGAAGGCCGACGGCACCATGTACGACGGCAGCAGGCCGGACAGCGCCGACTTCACTTGCGCCGTATCGATATTCGCGTCCGCCGACACCAGATAGGCGACGAGCCGGTCGCCGAGACGCCGGTCCGATTTGGCGATCACGACGGCCTGGGTGATCTCCGGCTGGGCCAGCAGCGCGGTCTCGATCTCACCCAGTTCGATGCGGAAGCCGCGGATCTTCACCTGGAAATCGGTACGACCCCGGTACTCCAACTCACCGGCGGCATTCCACGCCACCAGGTCACCGGTGCGGTACATACGAGAACCATTGGCAGCGAACGGGTTCGCCACGAACCGGTCCGAGGTCAGGTCCGCACGCCCGAAGTAGCCACGCGCCAACTGCGCACCGGCCAGGTACAGCTCACCGGAGACACCCGCCGGTACCGGCCGCAGCCGGGCGTCGAGGACGTACACCTGGCTGTTCCACACGGGCGCACCGATAGGTACCGATCCTTGATCCGCGTCGGTGACCCGGTGGTTGGTGATCGAGACCGCGGCCTCGGTCGGACCGTACAGATTGAACAACTCCGTACGCGGGGACTCGCGCAACACCCGCTGCGCCAACGGACCCGGCAACGCCTCACCAATGGCCAGGATCCGCCACAGCGAATCCGGCAGACCATCGGTCACCAGCGCGTCCAGCATCGACGGCACCGCATGCAGGGTGGTCACCCATTCCCGCGCGATCAACTCGTTCAGGTACGCCGGATCCTTGTGCCCATCCGGCGTCGCGATAACCAAGCGACCACCACACGCGACAGCCGACCAGAACTCCCACACCGACAGGTCGAAGGTGGCAGCCGTCTTCAACAACACCGCATCGGCCGGGTCGAGACCGAATTCGGTGACCTTCCACAGCAACTGGTTGACCACCGCGCCGTGCGGCACCGCGACACCCTTGGGGCGACCGGTCGAGCCGGAGGTGAAGATGACATACGCCGTGTTGGCGGCGGTCAACTCCCGCACCCGCTCTGCAGCGGTGATCGGCGCATCCGAGTAACCCGATAGATCGAGCTCATCGATACGCAGCACCGATCCCGAGGACTCGACCTCGAAACCGTCACCGCTCGTGGTCAGCACACATGCGACAGCAGCGGTCTCGAGAATGTACCCGGTCCGCTCGGCAGGCTGATCCGGATCGATCGGCACATACGCCGCACCCGCCTTGGCCACCGCGTACATCGCGACAACAAGATCGGTGGAACGCCGGATGGCCAGCGCCACACGATCTTCCGCACCGACACCCCGCGCGATCAGCTCACGCGCCAGCTGGTTCACCCGGGCGTCGAGCTCCCGGTAGGTCAGCGACTCCGGCACACCCTCGACCCGATCGGCCACAATCGCAACCGACTTCGGATCGGCGGCAACGGAAGCGTCCAGCAACGCACTCAGCGTCGCCCGGCCCACCCGATGCTCGGTCTCATTGCGCGCGAACAACTCCTGCTGTTCGGCCGCAGCCAAGAACGGGAGATCCCCGACGGCAGTGCGGGGTGCGGCGACGATCGCGGCGAGCAGGCGCGCGAATCGATCCGCGAAGCCCTGCACCGTCGCGCGGTCGAACAGATCGGCCGCATAGGTGAGGAAGCCCGTAATGCCCTCGGCCGCACCAGTTTCGCCGTATCGGTCGGCGACGATCAGGTGCAGGTCGAACTGTGAGAGTTCGGTGTCGAACTCCAGGCCGGACACCGTGAGGCCGGGTAGCTCCAGGCTGGACTGGGCCAGATTCTGGAACGACAGGCCCACCTGGAACAGCGGGTGCCGCGCGGTGGAGCGCACCGGGTTGAGCACCTCGACGAGTCGCTCGAACGGCACGTCCGCGTGCGCGAACGCCTGGATATCGGTCTCCCGCTGGCGGTTCAGCAGTTCCGCGAACGGTGCACCGGCATCGACCTCGGTGCGGAACACCAGGGTGTTGACGAACATGCCGATCAGATCGTCCAGCGCCGCCTCACCGCGGCCCGCGGTCGGCGTGCCGATGGCGATATCGCCGGTGCCCGACAGCCGCGCCAGCAGCACCGCGAGCGCGGTGTGCACGACCATGAACAGCGTCGCGCCTTCGGCGCGCGCCAATTCGAGCAGCGCTCCATGCGTATCGGCGTCGATATTCACCTCGACCCGGCCGCCCCGGAAGGACTGCACCGCGGGGCGGGGCCGGTCGGCGGGCAGGTCCAGCTGGTCGGGCAGCCCGGCCAGCGCTTGCTTCCAGTAGCCGACCTGCTTGGCGGCCAGCGACTCCGAATCGTCCTCGCTGCCCAGCAATTCGCGCTGCCACACCGCGTAGTCGGCGTACTGCACCGCCAGCGGCGCCCACGCCGGTTCCACGCCCAAGGCGCGAGCGGCATACGCGGTCATCAGATCGCGGGTCAGCGGACCCATCGAGGAGCCATCCGCCGAGATGTGGTGCACGACCATGGCGATGACGTGTTCATCGTCCGCGATCTCGAACAGCGCCACCCGCAACGGCACCTCGACGGTGACGTCGAAGATGGTCGAGTTCACCTCCACCACCGCGGCCGGAATCTCGTCGACCGCGACAGCGCGAACCTCGAGCGCCGGCACCGCCTGCGAGGGCGGCAGGATCACCTGCACCGGACCGTTCTCGGTCTGCGGATAGATCGTCCGCAGAATCTCGTGCCTGGCGACCACATCCGCCACCGCGGCCCGCAACGCCTCCACATCCAGCGCCCCGGACAACCGCACCGCGACGGGCACGTTGTAGGCGGCCGACTCGGTGTCGAACCGGTTGAGGAACCACATCCGCTGCTGCGCCAGCGACAGCGGAATCTCCTCCGGCCGCGGCCCGGCCGTCAGCGCCTTGCGCCCGCCGGAACCCGCATCCAATTCCACCCGCGCGGCCAGCGCCGCCACCGTCGCCGCCTCGAACAGCAGGCGCACCGGCACCCGGGTATCGAGCGCCGCGCCGAGCCGCGCCGCGACCTGAGTGGCAAGCAGCGAATTGCCGCCCCGCGCGAAGAAATCATCATCCAAACCAATAGGCGCGTCACCCTCGAGGTGCAGCACCTCGGCGAACACACCGGCCACCAGCTGCTCGATAGGAGTGGCGGGCGCGCGGAAGGCCGTCGCCGCGAACTCCGGCTCCGGCAACGCCTTTCGATCCAGCTTGCCGTTGACGTTCAACGGCAACTCGTCGAGCACCACGAACGCCGCGGGCACCATGTACGACGGCAGCGCCGCCGACAATGCCGACTTCACCCGCGCGACTTCGAGCTCCGTCTCCGGCGTGCCGAGCGCCCAGCCGGAAGTGTCCGTCTCCATCTCCAGCGTGCCGAGCGCCCAGCCGGAAGTGTCCGTCTCCATCTCCAGCGTGCCGAGCGCCCAGCCGGAAGTGTCCGTCTCCATCTCCAGCGTGCCGGGCGCCCAGCCGGAAGTGTCCGTCTCCATCTCCAGCGTGCCGGGCGCCCAGCCGGAAGTTTCCGTCTCCGTCTCCAGCGTGCTGAATGCCCGGCCGGAGGTTTCCGTTGTCATTCCGGCGCGGTCTTGGCCGGAATCCGCCAGGCCGTCGGAGGTCCCGGCCAACGGCATGCCGCGATGGCGGGCGGGACTCCCCGCTGCGCGCTGGGGCACCAGATACGCCACCAGGCGGTCGCCGGTGCGCTGATCGGCCCTGGCCAGCACTGCCGCCTGCGCTACCTCCGGCAACGCCAGCAGCGCCGCCTCGATCTCGCCCAGCTCGATGCGGAAGCCGCGGATCTTCACCTGGAAGTCGGTACGGCCCCGGTACTCCAGCTCACCGGCGGCATTCCACGCCACCAGGTCACCGGTGCGGTACATGCGAGATCCGTTGCCCTGGAACGGGTTCGCCACGAAACGATCCGCGGTGAGGTCGGATCGCCCGAAATAGCCACGTGCCAGCTGATCACCGGCCAGGTACAGCTCACCGGAGACACCCACCGGGACCGGATGCAGCCGCTGGTCCAGCACATGCGCCTGGCTGTTCCACACCGGCGCACCGATGGACACCGACAGCTCGTCGGCATCGCCGACGGCATGGCTGGTGATCGACACGGCAGTTTCGGTCGGACCGTACAGGTTGAACAGCCCGGCCCCCTTGTTCGCGGCGCGGAAACGCCGCGCCACCGAGGGCGGCAGCGCCTCACCGATGGCGAGCACGCGCCGCAGCGAGTCCGAGAGCGCTCCACCGGATTCGGTGAGCAGCGCGTCGAGCATGGACGGCACCACGTGCAGCGTGGTGACGCGCTCCCGGGCCATGAGCTCGTTGAGGTACGCCGGATCGCGCTGCCCATCGGCCGCGGCGATCACCAGGCGGCCCCCGGCGACGGCCGCCGACCAGAACTCCCAGACCGAGAGATCGAAGGTCGCGGCCGTCTTGAGCAGCACCGCGTCCTCGGCCGTCAGCCCGAATTCCGCGGTCTTCCAGAGCAACTGATTCACGATGGCCGAGTGCGACACCGCCACGCCCTTCGGGCGGCCGGTCGAACCGGACGTGAAGATCACGTACGCGGTATTGGACGGCCGCAGGCGGCCGATGCGTTCAGCGACAGCAATCGGCGCGGGCGAGTACCCCGACAGATCGAGCTCGTCCAGGCGCAACACCGGTACGTGCGGCGCAGCTTCGCGGAATGCCTCCGACAGATCTTCGCCCGCTGCCTGATCCGTCATTCCGGCATGGGGTTGGCCGGAATCCACACCGGCGACGTCATCACCGGCGTGGTGTGGATCCCGGCCGAGAATCGCGCCGGGATGACGAAGGGATTCGCTCCCGCGCGCCTCCTGGCTGAGGGATTCCAGCTCGAAACCGTCTGCGCCGGTGGTCAGCACGCATACCGGTGCGGCGGTCTCCAGGAGGTAGCGGGTCCGCTCCCCCGGCTGGTCCGGGTCGACCGGCACGTACGCGCCGCCGGCGGCCGAGACCGCGTACATGGCGACGACCAGATCCACCGAACGCCGCAGTGCCAGGGCGACCCGCTGCTCCGGGCCTACGCCCAGTGAGATCAGGTGCCGGGCCAGGCGATTCACCCGGGTGGCGAGTTCGCCGTAGGTGAGTTCGACCCGTCCGTCGGGCGAATCCGCGAGCAGGGCGATCGAGTCGGGCGCGGTGACCATGGCCGCGTCCAGCAGGGTGGCAAGGGTGGTCGCCGAATCCACCGGGTGTTCGGTCGCATTGGGCGCCGACAGGGCCGCTCGTTCGGCCGGGGCGAGGAACTCCAGGTCTCCGACCGCGCGGTGCGGTGCGGTGATGATCTCTTCGAGCAGGCGCACGAAGCGATCCGCGAAGCCCTGCACCGTCGCCTGGTCGAACAGCGCGGTGGCGTAGGTGAACACGCCGGCGATGCCGGTGGGTTCGCCTGCCGCGTCGTAGGTGTCGGTGACGATGAGGTGCAGGTCGAATTGGGTGATCTCGGTGTCGATGTCCAGGCCGGCGACGGTGAGGCCGGGTAGTTCCAGGACCGAGCGGCCCAGGTTCTGGAACGACAGGCCGACCTGGAACAGGGGGTGGCGGGCGGCGGAGCGCACCGGATTGAGCACCTCGACCAGGCGCTCGAAGGGCACGTCCGCGTGGGCGAAGGCCTGGATGTCGGCTTCGCGCTGGCGGGCCAGCAGTGCGGTGAAGGCCGCGCCGTCGTCGACCCGGGTGCGGAACACCAGGGTGTTGACGAACATGCCGATGAGGTCGTCGAGGACGGCCTCGCCGCGGCCCGCCATCGGGGTGCCGATGGCGATGTCATCGGTGCCGGACAACCGGGCCAGCAGCACCGCGAAGGCCGTGTGCACGGCCATGAACAGCGTCGCGCCTTCCGTGCGCGCCAATTCGGTGAGCGCACGGTGGGTTTCGGCGTCGATCTGGATTTCCACCCGGCCGCCGGCGTAGGACTGCACCGCCGGGCGCGGCCGATCCGCCGGAAGTTCCAGCTGGTCGGGTAGGCCGGCGAGGGTCTGCCGCCAGTACTCGACCTGACGGGCCGTGAGCGATTCCGGATCGTCCTCGCTGCCCAGCAGCTCACGCTGCCACAGGGTGTAGTCCGCGTACTGCACCGCCAGCGGCGTCCACGCGGGTTCCTGCCCGGTGGTGCGCGCCGCGTAGGCGGTCACCAGATCCCGGGTGAGCGGTGCGAACGACGCACCGTCGCCGGAGATGTGGTGTATCACCAGTGCAAGCACGAATTCGCCGGGGGCGCCGTCGATTTCGAACAGTGCGATGCGCAGCGGCACTGCGGCGGTCACATCGAAGCCGGTGTCCACCAGGTGCCGCAGCTCGGCCACCAGCCCATCGGCGGTGACGGACCGGATGTCGAGTTCCGGTGTCGCCTGCGCGATGGGCAGGATCACCTGTGCCGCACCGGTTTCGGTGCGCGGGTAGACGGTCCGCAGGATCTCGTGGCGGGCGATCACATCCGTGATGGCGGCGCGCAGCGCGTCGACGTCCACTGCGCCCGACAATCGCACCGCGATCGGCATGTTGTAGGCGACCGAGGCCGGGTCGATCTGATTGAGCAGCCACATGCGCTGCTGGGCGGGTGACAGCGGCACCGATTCCGGCCGCGGACCCGCCACCAGCGCCTTGCGGTCGCCGTGTCCGGCCGACTGATCCACCAGCGCGGCCAGTCCGGCCACGGTGGAGGCCTCGAACAGCACTCGCGCGGGCACCCGGGTATCGAGCGCCGCGCTGATCCGGGCCATGGCCCGCGCGGCCAGCAGGGAGTTGCCGCCGAGCTCGAAGAAATCGTCGTCCGCGCCGACCCGGGCCTCCGGATCGTCCGGGTGCAGCAGCGCCGCGAAGACCTCCGCGACCAGTTCCTCCCGCGGCCCCGCCGGGGCCCGGAACTCCTTGGCCCGCACCCGCGGAGCCGGGAGCGCGCGCCGATCCAGCTTGCCGACCGGGGTCAGCGGGATGGTGTCGAGCACCATGATGACAGTGGGCACCATGTGCGCGGGCAGGGTGCGCGCGGCCAGGGCGGTGAGTTCCGCGGTATCGACCGTCGCGCCCGGGGCGGCGTGCACGTAGGCGACCAGAATGGTTGCGCCGCTGTCCATTCGGTGCCCGACAGTGACGGCGAAGTCCACGGTGTCGTGCCCGGCGAGCAGGGCGTCGATCTCACCCAGTTCGATCCGGAAACCGCGCACCTTGACCTGGAAGTCGTTGCGGCCCAGATATTCCACCTCGCCGGCGGCGGTCCACCGCGCCAGGTCGCCGGTGCGGTAGAGGCGGGCTCCGGCGGGTCCGAACGGGTTGGCCACGAACCGGTCCGCCGTCAGCCCCGGTCGCGCCAGGTATCCGCGGGCCAGCTGGATACCGGCGAGATACAGCTCGCCGGTCACGCCCGTGGGCACCGGCCGTAGTCGATCGTCGAGGACGTACTCCGTCATGCCGGGCACCGGCGGGCCGATGGTCACCGGCCGATCCGGGGCCTGCACACCGTAATTGGCGATGATGGTCGCCTCGGTCGGGCCGTAGCCGTTGACGAACCGGCGCATGCGGCCACCGGCGACCGGAATCGCCCAGCGGCGCACCAGCTCCGGCGGGCAGGCCTCACCGGCCACACACACCGTGCGCAAGCGGTCCAGCCCGGCCGGATCCACCGAGGCCAGCGCGGACGGTGTGATGAACATGTGCGTCACTCGCTCGCGGTGCAGCAGAGCGGCGAGTTCCGCGCCGCCGTACACCTCCGGCGCGGCCACCACCATGGTGCCCGCGCTGCCGAGGGTCAGCAGCAGTTCGGCCACCGAGACGTCGAAGGATGGCGAGATGACGTGCAGCGTGCGGGTGGCGCCGATGGCGTGCAGCGTCTCGCGCTGGTGGGCGCTGAAGGCGAACACACCGGCCTGGGCCACCACCACGCCCTTGGGGCGGCCGGTGGAACCCGAGGTGTAGATGACGTAGGCCGGGTGTTCCGGGCGCAGGGGCCGCACGCGATCGGCATCGGTGACGGGTGCGTCCGACCGCTGTGCGAGCGCGTCCAGGAAGGCGGCATCGTCGATATCGAGCCAGTCCAGCCCGTCCGGCAGCCCCGCGTGCACCGCGCCCACGGTCAGACCGAGCCGCGCGCCGGAGTCGGCCACCAGATAGGCCACGCGCTCCGGCGGGTAGTTCGGATCGACCGGAACGAAGGCCGCGCCGGTCTTGGCGACCGCCCAGACCGCCAGCACCGATTCGATGGATCGCGGAATGCCGACCGCGACAATGTCTTCCGGCCCGACACCGCGCTCGATGAGCAGCCGAGCCAGCCGGGTCGAGCGGGCGTCGAGCTCGAGATAGCCGAGCTCGGCCAGGGTCCGGTCGCCGTCGGCGAAGACAAGGGCGAGACCGTCCGGGTTCGCCTCCACGGCCGCTTCGAGCAGCTGCGGCAGGGTGCCGCCGGGCACGGCCGTCGCGGCCTGCGCCACGGGCAGTGCCGCGACGGGCCGCTCCGCGGGATCGAGAATGTCGATATCGCCGACGACGACGGCCGGATCACCGGCCACCGCCGCGAGAATCCGCTGGAAGCGGCGGCCGAACGCGGCCACGGTCGGCTCGTCGAACAGATCGGTCGCGTAGGTGAAGGAGATGGCCAGATCCCCGGGCGTGCCGTCGTCCCGCTGCCCGGGCTCGGCGAGCACCAGCAGATCGAATTTCGCTGCCGCCGCGCCGGTGTCGAGCGCCGCGATGCTCAGGCCCGGCAGCTCCAAGGCGGCCTGCTCGGCGTTGTCGAACGACAGCGCCACCTGGAACAGCGGGTTGTGCGCGGTGGAGCGGGCCGGGGCGACCGCCTCCACCACGCGTTCGAAGGGGATGTCGGCATTGGCGAAGGCATCGAGGTCGGTTTCCCGCGCCAGCGCGAGAAGACTCTCGAAGGTGGCGTCGGAGCTCACCGGCGTGCGCAGGGTCAGCGTATTGACGAACATGCCGACCAGATCGTCCAGCGCGCGCTCGCCACGCCCCGCGATCGGAGCGCCGACGGCGATGTCCGAGCTGCCGGACAGTCGCGCCAGCAGCACCGCCAGCGCCGCGTGCACGACCATGAACAGGGTCGAATTGCTGTCGCGGGCAAGGTCGATCAGCCCGCGATGTACTTGTTCGGGCACCACGAAGCCGGTGACGGCGCCGCGCAGGGACGGCTGCGGCGGCCGCGGCCGGTCGGCGGGCAGTTCGAGCAGTTCCGGCGAATCCGCCAGCTGTGCCCGCCAGTACGCCAATTGCCGTCCGGCGACCGAATTCTCGTCCTCGTCGTCGCCGGTGATCTGGCGCTGCCAGAGCGCGAAGTCGGCGTACTGGACCGGCAGCGGGGCCCACTCGGGAGCCATGCCGCCGATGCGGGCCACATAGGCCGTCACCAGATCCCGGGCCAGCGGGCTCATGGAGACGCCGTCCGCCGAAATATGGTGCGCCACAACGATCAACACATGTTCGGAGTCGCGACCGGTAAGCAGCAGGGTGCGCACCGGCGGCGCGGCGGTCACGTCGAATCCGGTCGTCACCAGCTCGGCGATGCGAGCGGGCACGGCGGCCGGGTCGGCGGCCTCCTCGACGCGCAGCGGTTCCGGGAAAGCCGCTGCGACGGAAAGGATCTCCTGGTACGGCAGTCCGCCGGGACCGTCCACGGGATACCGGGTGCGCAGCGACTCATGGCGTTCCAGCACGTCGGCCACGGCCGCGCGCAGGGCGGGCACATCGAGCGTGCCGGTCAGCCGGATGGCCAGCGGCATGTTGTAGTACGGCGATTCCGGTTCCAGCTGGTTGAGCACCCACATCCGCTGCTGCGCGGGCGAGAGCGGAATGCGTTCCGGTCGCGGCATGGGCGCCAAGGCCGGACGGGCCGCGCCCGAGCTGTTCTCGATGCGGGCGGCCAGCTCGGCCACGGCCGGGGTCGCGAAAAGCTCCCGTACTCCGATGCTTCCGCCGGTGGCCTCATTGATACGCGCCACGACGCGGGTGGCCAGCAGCGAATTGCCGCCGAGTGAGAAGAAGTCGTCGTCCGCGCCCACCCGCTCGACGCCGAGCACCTCGGCCAGCACCCGGGCGACGACCTGTTCGGCCGGGGTGGACGGTTCGCGGTAGGTCCGCGCCTGGAATTCGGGCGCGGGCAGGGCTTCGCGATCGAGTTTGCCGTTGGGCGTCAGCGGAAGTTCGTCCAGCACCACGACGGCCGCGGGCACCATGTGCTCCGGCAGCACCTGTTTGGCGTGTTCCAGCAGCTGCGCGGTATCGACGGTCCGGTCCGCGGCGGCCAGCACATACGAGACCAGCGCGGTGACGCCGGAGGGCAGCGTCCGGCCCACCGTCACGGCCTGGCCGACATCGGCATGACCCCGGAGGGCATTGTCGATCTCACCCAGTTCGATGCGGAAACCGCGAATCTTCACCTGGAAATCGGTGCGGCCCAGGAATTCGAATTCCCCGGTCTCGGTGCGGCGCACCAGATCACCGGTGCGATACAACCGCGCACCCGAGGATTCCGCCCCGGTCGCGAACGGATTGGCGATGAACCGCTCGGCGGTCAATTCCGGCCGGCCCAGATAGCCCTGTGCCAGTGCCGGTCCCGACAGGTACAGCTCGCCGGTCACCCCGGCGGGCACCGGACGCAACCAGGCGTCCAGCACGAAACCGTCCACGCCGGCAATGAGAGAACCGATAGTGACCGGCTGCGCGGGCCGCATCCGCCCGCTGGTCACCACGACCGTCGCCTCGGTCGGCCCATACGAATTGAACACGGCGCGGTCGCCGTGCGCCCAGCGCTCGACCAGGTCCGCGCTCAGCACGTCCGCTCCGGTGACCAGCACCCGCAGATCGGCCAACCCGCCGGGCTCGATCGAGGACAGCGCGCCCGGCGTGATCAGCACATGCGAAACCCGCTCGCGGCGTAGCAGATCCGCGAGTTCGGGACCGGCGTAGACCTCCGGCGGCGCGATGACCAGCGTGGCGCCGGCGGCGAAGGCGAACAGCAACTCCTCGAGCGAGAAGTCGAAACTCGGCTTGATGACGTGCAGCACCCGCGAATCCGCGGTCACGTCGTACTCGTCGCGCAGCGCCGTCATGGCGGCCAGGCCCGCGTGCGTCACCGCGACGCCCTTGGGCAGACCGGTGGAACCGGAGGTGTAGATGACGTAGGCCGGATGCTGCCCGGTGAGCGGGCGAAGCCGGTCCTGATCCGAGACCGGATGCGCCGGAAGTGATTCCAGGTGACGCATCCGATCGGTATCGTCGAGGACGACCCATTCGATCGAATTGTCCAGTGCGCCTCGCTCGGCGCCGATGGTCACGCCCAGTCGCGCGCCCGAATCGGAGAGAATGTGAGCGATCCGCTCGGCCGGGTAGCTCGGGTCCAGCGGCAGGTAGGCGGCGCCGGTCTTGGCCACGCCCCACAGCGCCACCACCGATTCCAGCGACCGCGGAATGCCGACGACGACCAGTTCACCCGGCCCGGCACCGTGCGCGATCAGCTCCCGCGCCAGGCGCGACGAAGCCTCGTCCAGCGCGCGATAGCTGAGCGACCGATCGCCGGCGCGCACCGCGATCCGCTCCGGTCCGGCGAGCACGCCCCGGGTCAGCAGGTCCGGCAGCAGCGCCGCCGCGGGCCCGCCGTCACTCACCTGGGTGAGCCGTGCGTATTCCGCTTCGGCCAGCAGATGCGTTGCGGCGAGCGTGCGATCCGGGTCAGCGATGATCCGGTCGATCAGCAGTTGCAGCCGATCTGCCAGCGCCACAGCGATTTCCGGGTCGACCGCGTCGAGCCGGTGCATCACCTGCACCCGCAGCCGTTCCTCGAGTTCGACCACCACCGACACCGGATAGTGGGTGTTGGTCACGCCGCGCACATCGTCGACTCGCAGCCCGTCGATGGCCCCGCCGGCCTGCCGCAGCCCGTCGGTGTCGACCAGATACGACTCGAAGGCGACCAAGGTGTCGAACAGCTCGTCCACTCCGGCGGCGGCCTGGATGTCGCCGAGGCCGAGGTAGTGGTGTTCGAGCAGCGCCGCCTGCTCGGACTGCAAGCGGCTCAGCAGTTCTCGCGCCGTCCGGTACGGATCCATCCGGACCCGCACCGGAATGGTGTTCACGAACAGGCCGACAATATCCTCGACACCGTCCAGCTGCGGCGGGCGGCCGGACACCACCGCGCCGAAGACGATATCGTCGCGGCCGGTGAACCCGGCGACCAGCAGGCTCCACGCCGCCTGCACGACGGTATTGACGGTGACGCCGGTCTCGCCGGCGAACTTCGCCAGCGCCCCCGTCTGTTCGGCGGTCAATTCGAAGGCGCGGGAACCGAATCCGATCTCCGGCCGCCGCACGCGCGGCAGCGCGGGCAGCAGCGCGGTGCGCTCGGCGCCCGACAGCGCCGACCGCCACACCGTGGCGGTGGCCGCCCGATCCTGGCCCGACAGCCATGCCAGATGGTCACGGTAGGGCCGCACGCGCGGCAGCTGCGAGGCATCGCCGTGCGTCGCGTACAGCAGCAGCAGATCCTTCATGAGCAGCGGCAGCGACCAGCCGTCGAAGAGGATGTGATGGCTGGTCAGCGTGAAGCACACGCGCCCGGATGCGGTGCGGTACAGGGTGAACCGCACCATCGGCGCGGCGGCCGGATCGAATCGGCGCAGCTGATCGGCCTCGAGCAGCGCGGGCAGCTCGTCGTCCGCGACGCCGTCCACCTCCTGCCAGGGGGCCGTGACGCCGTCCACCACGAGCTGCACCGGCGAGCCGTCGGCGGCGGTGACGAAGGCGGCGCGCAGACTGGCGTGCCGATCCAGGACCGCCTGGGCGGCGCCGCGCAACCTGGGCACATCGATCACGCCGGACAGCTCGATCACGAACTGGGTCACGTAGATATCCGGCGCACCCGCGGTGAGCTGCGTGTGGAACAGCAGGCCCGATTGCAGCGGCGACAGCGGAAGGACGTCGGACAGACCGGGATACGCGGCTCCCCAGGCATCCAGCTCCGCCTGCGAGGCCCGGACCAGCGGCACATCCGACGGAGTCAGACCGCCGGCCGCCGGATCCTCGAGGTGTCCGGCCACCGCGGTCAGCGCGGCCACCCACTCCCGCGCCAGCTCGCGCACGGCGGCCTGGTCGAGGATCTCCGCCGCGTACTGGAACGACGCGCCCAGGCGCGGACCGGCCTCGGTGTCGGTCACGATGGCGTTGATATCGATGACCACATCGGCCGGGAGCGCCGAATCCTGTTCGGCGGACAGCTCGCCCAGCGCGTCGGTCGGCAGCCAGCCGGCCGCCTCGACGCCCTCGGGCATACCCCCGGTGGTGATCCGGCCGAGGTAGTTGAACCCGATCTGGCCCAGGTCGCCGCCGAGTTCGGCGGCGGTCTCCGGATTCAGGTGCCGCAGCAGGCCGAAGCCGATGCCCTTGGCGGGCACCGCCAGCAGCTGTTCCTTCACCGCGCGCAGGGCCGCCGCGGTCGACGCCGCCGTCCCGTCGGCCGCGATGCCGGTCAGATCCAGGGCCACCGGATAGACGCTGGTGAACCAGCCGACGGTCCGGGTGAGATCGGCGCCGGGGACCGTATCCTCTTCGCGCCCATGCCCTTCCAGGCGCACCCGCGTGACCGGCGCGGCCACGCCGCGGCGCGCCCGCCACGAGCGCGCCGCCACCGCCAGTGCGGCGAGCAGGCCGTCGTTCACACCACCGCGATAGCGGGCGGGCACCTCCGTCAGCAGTGCCTCGGTGACGTGCACCGGCACCTCGACACTGAAGCGCCGCATCGTCGCATGGGTGTCCACCGCGGCGTCCAGCGCCCGGGCGCCGAGCGGCGGATCCGGATACGCCAGCACGCGCCGCCAGTGCTCCAGTTCGCCGAGCCGTTCGGCCGATCCGGCCGCCTCCGCCAGCCCGTGCGCCCAGCGCCGGAACGAGGTGCCGATGGCCGCCGGGGCGGGCTGCTGCCCCGCCGTCAGCTGCGCCCAGGCGGTCATGAAGTCCGGAATCAGGATTCGCCACGACACGCCGTCGATCACATAGTGATGCGCGACCACGACGAGCGCGTCCGCGGCATCGGGCCGCCGCAGCCAGGTGAACGCGATCATCCGCCCCGCAACCGGATTCAGCATGGCGGCGGTGGAATCCAGTGCGGCACTGCCGATTCGGGCCAGCTCGGCGTCGTCGACACCGGCGGGCACATCCAGCTCGGCGATTGCCGCCGCGATATCGAAGGCTCCCGGCGGCGGCACCTCGAACCGCCACCCGCCCGCGGCGTCCGCATCCGCGGAGATCCGCGCGCGCAGCACATCGTGGTGGTCCAGCACCGCGGCCACGGTCGCCTCCAGCGCGGTGCGCCGCACACCCTCCGGCAGCGCCAGCACCATGCTCTGGAAGTACCGCTGCGACAGCCCGTGCGCGAGCTGGCGGGCCAGCACCGGCGTCAGCGGAATCTCGCCCGCGCCGCCGCCGGGCAGTTCCGCGAGCACCGCGGCCGCGGCCGTCTCACCGACGATGGCGACCTTGGCCAGCCGCGCCACGGTGCGGTGCTCGAACACATCCTGGGGCGTGAAGACGATTCCGGCCGACCGCGCCCGGGAGACCAGCTGCATCGACATGATGCTGTCGCCGCCGATGGCGAAGAAGGAATCGTCGGCGCCGACGCGATCCACGCGCAGCAGCTCGGCGAACAATTGCGCGATGCGCGTCTCCACCGGACCGGACGGGTCCCGGGAGACCGGGGTTTCGAAGACCGGCTCCGGCAGCGCGGAGCGATCGAGTTTGCCGTTCGGGGTCAAGGGAATCCGATCCAGCACCACGATCGCCGAGGGCACCATGTGCGCGGGCAGCGTGGCCCCGACGTGTTCGGCCAGCTCCGCGGTGTCCACGGTCCGGCCCGGCGCCGGCAGCACATAGGCCACCAGCGCGGTCGCCCCCGAGGGCAGCGTGCGGCCCATGGTCGCCGCGAAATCGAGATCCGGGTGGGCGGTGAGGGCGTCGTCGATCTCGCCGAGTTCGATGCGGAAGCCGCGGATCTTCACCTGGAAGTCGGCGCGGCCGAGAATTTCCAGACCGGCGCCGTCCTCGCGGCGGCGCGCCAGGTCGCCGGTGCGGTACAGCCGCGAACCGGGGGCGCCCGCCAGCTCACCGAAGGGATTGGCCACGAACCGATCCGCGGTGAGCGCGGGACGGCCCAGGTAGCCCTGGGCCAGGGCCGGGCCCGAGACGTACAGTTCGCCGACCACCCCGTCCGGCACCGGGCGCAATCCGCCGTCGAGCACGAAGGCGCCCACACCGGGGGTGGCATTGCCGATGGTGATGTCCTGATCCGGTTGCAGCGCGGCGCTGCTGGTCACCAGGATGGTGGCCTCGGTCGGGCCGTAGCCGTTGAGGAAGGAGCGGCCGGGTATCGCCCAGCGGCGCAGCAGATCCGGGCCGAAGCGGTCGCCGGCGACCATGACGGTGCGCAGGTCCTCCAGGCCGGCGGGATCGACCGATTCCAGCGCGCCCGGGGTGATCAGCATGTGCGTGACCCGTTCGCGGCGCAGCAGTTCCGCCAGTTCGATACCGCCGAACGCGGTCGGCGGAGCGATCACCAGCGTCGCGCCGGCGCTGAAGGCCAGCAGCAGTTCGAGCACCGACACATCGAAATTCGGCGAGCAGACATGCAATACGCGCGAGTCCGCGGTGATGCCGCAATGCTCGCGCTCGAAGACGGTGAGGGCGCTCAGGCCGCCGTGGGTGACCGCGACGCCCTTGGGGCGGCCGGTGGAGCCGGAGGTGTAGATGACATAGGCCGGATGCTGCTCGGTGAGCGTGCGGATCCGATCGGCATAGGACACCGGATGTCCGGGCCGCGCCTCGATGCGGTCGCGCTGCTCCGGATCGTCGAGTTCCAGCCACGGCACGGACTCGCCCAGTGCGGCGCGATGGCGAACGACGGTCAGGCCCAGCACCGCGCCCGAGTCCGACAGCAGGTAGCCGATGCGGTCACTCGGATAGGTGGGATCGACGGGGACATACGCCGCACCGGTTTTCGCCACCGCCCAGACGCAGAGCACCGACTCGAGCGACCGGGTGAGGCCGATGGCCACCACATCGCCGGGACCGACGCCGCGATCGATCAGCTCCCGCGCCACTCGCGAGGAGGCCTCATCCAGTTCGTGATAGGTCAGCTGCCTGTCCTCGAACCGGATCGCCGCCCGATCCGAGGCGGAATCCACCGCCGCGGTGAGCAATTGGGGGAACAGCTGACCGCCGTTCCGGCGTCGGCGATTTCCGCGTGCAGAACGACGCCCGGTATCCACTGGTGATCCATTCCCTCCAACACAAATAGGCCCCATATGTCCGGGCCACTCTCGAGCAATCTCGAATCGTAGGTTGATTTGTTCCCGCGATATTCACGAGCGAATCACTCACGCCGAAGCATGCTGCCCCCGAAAATTGGGGCACCACAGCGAATACGCAGGCAGGACCGCATACAGCGGCGCGCTATAAACGACGCCCTGTGCGGCAACTCACATCCAAATGGAAGTGTTTCGAATTTGGGCTACAGCCAACCGCGACGGGTCGCCTGGACTCCGGCCTGGAAACGCGTACTCGCGCCCAGCCGTTCCAGCAGACTCGCGGTGCGCCGCACCACGGTTCGACGCGACAGCCCGAGCCGGCGCGCGATGGTGTCATCGGTGGCGCCCATGCTCATGAGCGTCAGGATGGCGCGATCGCGCTCGTCGAGCGCCTCCGACGGATTCACCGAAATCGGTGTGGCCATGGACCACAACGCGTCGAAGGTCTTGATCAGCAGATCCAGGGTGGGCGACGGGCCGACCCGCACGCCCATGGGATCGCCGCGGCGTTCGTCGGTGTGCAGCACCAGCACCGCCCGCCGGTCGTCGGCGACGATCAGTTTCATGGGCGGATCCGGCAGCGTACGCGCTTGCGCGCCAACGGCATTGGTGGCCAGCACATGACGCAGGCGCTCGGCGTCCTGGTAGATGGTCTCCTGATAGAGCGTGCGGTAGTCGATACCCGCTTGGATGCGTGCGGATTTCAGCTCGAAGAGCCGCTCCTCGGTATCCACGTCCGACAGGAACGGGCCCCGCTCGACGACTTTCACACAGGCGTGCGCCGTGTGCTGCAGATCCTCGAAATCGGCCAGCAGCTGGCGGCGTTCGTACACCGCCACCACCGCGCCGTCGGCATCGGTGGTGCGCCGCACCGAGCGGAAGGTCTCGCCCAGACGGGCCGCGGCCGACTGCATACGCAGCATGTCGTGATTGCGGCGCCGGGTCTCGGCCTCCGACAAGGCTTCCGGTGCGTGTGCGTCCCAGCGCACGATGCCGCTGGCCTCGGTGAGCCGCACGGCGGCCTCGAGATGACACAGCGCTTCCAGGGCCGCCTCGGCCACGCGGGGCGGACAGCTCAGCCGCTCGGCCACTTCATGCGCCGTCGAGCGGGGGTGTTGCACGAGAATCGCGTAAGTGCGGCCGTGCAGCGAGGCCGGGTCGAATAGGTCGTCCAGTGTCGTCACCGCGCCCACCGGCATGCGCCGGTCCGGAAATCTTCCGTTCGAAGGGGCGGGTGAACGCTCTACTGGTCCGGGCCCCACTGCTGCTGCATGATTACGCCCTTGCTGGCTAGCCACGGCAGCGGATCCATCTTGTTTCCGGCGGCATCCCATACCTCCAAGTGCAAATGAGGCCCTGTGGACTGACCGCGATTTCCGACAGTGGCGATGACGTCGCCGGCGTTGACCCGCTGCCCGGCCTGCACGAACATATCGTTCACGTGACCGTAGACAGCGGTGGTGCCGTCGTCCTGCAGGACGCGCACCCAGAGGCCGAAGCCCGATGCCGGACCGGCCTCCACCACGGTTCCGCCCATGACGGAATGGATGGGGGCGCCGAGCTGGTCGGCGAAGTCGACACCGTAATGCATGGCGCCCCAACGGGCGCCGAAGCCGGAGCTGATCACACCGGCCACGGGGCGGACGGCGGGCGCCGGAGCGATCTGCTGCTGCAGGGTCTTCAGCGTCTGCTCGGCCTGGGCCAGCGGATTGGCGATCTCCGGCGGGAGATTCTGCAGCCCGAAGGGCGCGCTCACCGGGGCGGCGACGGCCTGGGCGTCGGTGACCACGGGGGCCTCCGGAGCCGGGGCCCGGCCCGCGATCTCCTTCAGCTCGGCGGCCGGCTGCGCGGCCTCGGCCGGAGAGGCCTCGTCGGCGACCGTCTTGGTCTCGTGATTGGGCAGCAGCGGCGCGGCATTGGCCAGCGCGGGAACCAGCTGCGAGGCGGTGCCGATGAGGGCGCCCGCGGCGACCGCGGCTCCGGCGGCGACCTTCACGCGGTCGGCGGTGGTGGGTTCGGCGCGGTGCCGACGGCGAGCGGCGGAGCCAGCACGGCCGGCACCAGAATCACCAAGCAAGTCCATAACTGATACGGAGTTCGCGGTCTCTCTGTGGTGCGGCAAAGCTCGTCCTAGCGTTCGGGGATCCGTAACGATTCGGTATCGCTGTGACGGAAACTGTACTCGCTCGTGACCATTCCGCAACCTTCTGAGCCGTAACACCAGCGAAAACGCAGGTCACAGAACTGAACACTTGATCACGAACGGTAACGAGGAGGCACACTGGGTGTGTGATTCTCGAGGACCTGGGTACCCCGATCGTTTTGGCGCCGATGGCCGGCGGGCCGTCCACCCCGGAGCTGGCGGCAGCCGTCTCCGATGCGGGCGGATTGGGATTCATCGCCGCCGGATATCTCAGCGCGGCGGCGCTGGGCGAACGCGTCAAGGCCACGCGCGCGCTGACCTCCGCACCGTTCGGCGTGAACCTCTTCTATCCGTCCGCGCCCGCTTCGCCCGAACTGTTCTCTTCTTATGTGGATGCGCTGGCGCGCGAATTCCCGGTCGGCGAGCCGCGCCACGACACCGACGACTGGGCGGCCAAGCTCGACCTGCTGACCGCCGAACCGGTGGCGGTGGTCTCGTGCACCTTCGGCTGCCCGTCGGCCGCCGAGATCGAGCGGCTGCACGCGGCCGGATCGGAGGTGTGGGTGACGGTCACCTCGGTGGCCGAGGCCCGGCACGCGAGCGAGGCCGGGGCCGATGTGCTCATTGCCCAGGGCGCGGAGGCGGGCGGGCATCGCGGCACCTTCGCGGATCGGCCCGAGGACGATGCGACCGATCCGCTGGGGCTGCTGGCGCTGCTGCAATTGCTTCTTGCCGATACCGACCGGCCGGTGGTCGCGGCGGGCGGCATCGCCACCGGCGCCGGTGTCGCCGCCGCGCTGTCCGCGGGGGCCGCCGCGGCGCAATTGGGCACCGCGTTCCTGCGCTGCCCCGAGGCGGGCACCGCGCCGCTGGTGCGCGATGCCGTGGTGCTCGACACCCCCACCATGCTCACCCGCGCCTTCACCGGCCGCCTGGCTCGCGGGCTGCGCAACCGGTTCATGCTCGAGCACCCGAACGCTCCAGCCGCCTATCCCGAGATCCATTACGCCACCGGTCCGCTGCGCGCCGCCGCACGCGCCGAGGGCAATGCCGACGCGGTGAATCTCTGGGCTGGTCAGGCGCATTCGCTCGCGCCCGAGCTACCGGCCGGCGAGCTGGTCGCGAAGCTGTCCGAGGAGGCGAAAACCGCTCTACAGCGGGCACTTTCGCGGCGAATCCAGGGTTGTTGACAACGTTTTTCGTTTAGACTCGGCTGACACCATCCGCCATCCCATGAGGAGAGCGATATGTCACTCGACGTACCCACCGCACTGCTCGAACGCGCTGAACGCGGTGAAGTCAGCGACGACGAGTTCGTCGAATGTGTCCGTAACTCGCTGCCATACGCCTACGAGGTAGTCAGCCGAGTGGCCGCCGACCTGCATTCCGGCACCGATGAATTCGCCGACAATGTCATCCCGCCGCCGGACGAGACCGCCCGCGGCCAGCTGCTGCGCGCCATGGCCTCCGATGCCATCCGCGGCGGCCTGGAACGCCACTTCGGCGTGAAGCTCGCCTTCCAGAACTGCCACCGCGTCGCCGCCTTCCCGCTCACCGCGGTCGGCGGAGACACCTACAGCACCTTCATCTCGACCCGCGCCCAGCTGCTGAACCAGAGCCCCGAGCTCCGCAACTGCTGAGACGCGAAACCGTTCGGCGCGACCGGAAATCCGGTCGCGCCGAGCTGTGCGCGGCGAAAGCCGCACCGGGCATGCGCGGCGAATGGGAACTATCCTGCAGCCAGCACCACAGCATTCAGCTTCCGAGGAGTATCCGTGCCCAGCGAGCAGGCAGCCGACACCTTCGATCTCTGGGACCAGGACGGCGACGGGCTCATTTCCGCCGACGACATCCTCGCGGGCATTACCGCGCTGGGGCTCGAGATCGATATCGACGACGTCCACCGTCTCGTGGCGGCCGCCGACACCAATGGCGACTTCCTGATCTCCCGTGCGGAATTCGACGCCGCCCGGCTGGGCCGCGATCCGGAGATCAGCGATGCCGAGGCCGCGTTCGACACCTTCGACGCCAATAGGAACAACCTGATCGAGGTCGACGAGCTGGAGTCGCTGCTGCGCACCTGCCCGGGCCTCAGCGAGGAATCCGCGGAATCCCTCCTGGCCGCCGCGGATCACGACGGGGACGGTCACCTCTCCCGCGCCGAATTCACCGCTCTGCTGGCCAAACTCGCCGAATAGACCGGCTACCCGTCCGCCGAGTGGCCGGGGGCGCCGGTGGCCGCCAGGAGTTTGCGTTTGAGGACCTTGCCCGTGGGGTTGCGGGGCAGCTCGTCGATGAAGACCACGTCGCGCGGCACCTTGTAGCGGGCCAGGTTGGACTTCACGAAATCCTTGACCTCGTCCTCGGTCAGGGTGCGCTGCTCGTGGACGACCACGAAGGCCTTCAGGCGGGCGCCGAACTTTTCGTCGGGGACGCCGAGGACCGCGGCCTCCTGGACGTACGGGTGGGTGTGCAGGAGTTCTTCGACCTCGGCGGGGAAGACGTTCTCGCCGCCGGAGACGATCATGTCGTCGTCGCGGCCGTCGATGTAGAGGCGGCCCTCGGCGTCGAAATGGCCGACGTCGCCGGAGGACATGAGGCCGTGCAGCCGCTCCTTGTGGCCGCCGCCGGTGTAGCCCTCGAACTGGATGGTGTTGCCGACGAAGATGCGGCCGGTGACGCCGGGCTCCTCCACGCGGCGGCCATCCTCGTCGAGGATCTCCACGCGGGTGCCGAGCACCGGGCTGCCGACGCAGCCGGGCTCGCGCGCCAGATCCGCGGGCGTGGCGATGGTGGCGTAGGCGACCTCGGTGGAGCCGTACAGGTTGTAGAGCACCGGGCCGAAGGTGGTCATGACCTCCTTGGCCAGCTGCGCGCCCAGCTGGGAGCCGCCGACGAAGATGATGCGCAGGGCCGTCAGATCGTGGGCGGTGAAGGCCTGCGGGCCCAGATCCACCATGCGCTGCAGCATGACCGGGACCGCCCACAGGGTGGTGACGCGATGGGCGGCGAGGCTGTCGATGGTGGCCTGCGGGTCGAAGCGGCGGCGGATCACCAGGGTGGAGCCGAAGCCGAGAGTCAGCATGGCGCAGGCGAATCCGAGGGTGTGGAAAATGGGCGCGGGGCATTCGGTGACCTCGCCGGCGCGGAAGGGCACCTTCGAGAGCAGGGCGCCCAGCGGGGCAAGGGATTTCGGCTCCGGGCGGGGCGCGCCCTTGGGCGTGCCGGTGGTGCCGCTGGTCAGCAGGATCAGCTTGGGCGAGACGCCGGGCGCGGGCGGCGCCTTCGAATCGCCCTCGGCGATCAGGGCTTCCAGGCTGTCGGGGCGCTCGGTATCGGTCCAGGCGCGGAAGCTGCCGCGGCGCGGGCGCACCTCGCCGAGCATCGAGGCGTATTCCTCGTCGTAGACGAGCAGATCGGTGCCCTCGCGGGTGGCCACGTCCCGGATCTGCGGTCCGGCGAAATCGGTGTTCAGCAGGATGATCCGGGCGCCGCACTTGGCGGCGGCGAAGACCGCGTCGAGCAGGCCCCGGTGATTGCGCGCCAGAATCGCCACGCCCTCGCCGCCGCGCAGTCCGCGCGCCCGCCAGGCGTTGGCCAGCCGATTGGACCGTTCCTCCAGCTCCGCGAAGGTCAGCGAGCCGAGTTCGTCGATGAGCGCGGTGCGGTTCGGGTGCCGGGCCGCCGACAGGGCGAGCGAGGCCCCGAGGGTGCCGTAGCGCAGCATGGCGGTGGCCGCCGACACCATGGTCGCCGGCGATTCGATACCGATCAGGCCGGATTGCACGACCAGTCGCGCCGATTCGGCCTCGGTCCACAACCGGGCCCCGACCGCGCGCAGCACACCGATGGTCATGCCCCAACCCCCTGCTCGAACGCCGAATCTCCCTGAGCACGCAGCGCTTTCACCCGGACCTCCTCGTCCATCCCCACTTTGGTGGCATCCGCCCTCAAACTAACGGTACGGACGAGGAGGCGCGAGCGGAACGGCATGCCGGCTCGACCTTCAACAGTATTGGTCGCGGACTCCCAACAGTCAGGACAAGGTGGTGACCGTCAGGGCCCCTTCGGCGTACTGGGCCCGCAGCCGCTTCTTGTCGAACTTGCCGACGCTGGTCTTGGGCACCTCCTCGATGAAGGTCCAGTGCTCGGGCAGCTGCCACTTGGCGAACTTGTCGGCCAGGAAGTCGCGCAGCTCTTCGGGTTTGGCCTCCGAGCCCGCGGCCAGCACGATGGCCACCAGCGGCCGCTCGTCCCACTTCTCGTCCGGAATGCCGATGACCGCGGCCTCGGCCACGGCCGGATGGCCCATGACCGCGTTCTCCAGATCGACCGAGGAGATCCATTCGCCGCCGGACTTGATGACGTCCTTGGAGCGGTCCACCAGGGTCAGATAGCCATTGGGGCTGATCTTGCCGACATCGCCGGTGCGCAGCCAGCCGTCATCGAACTTGTCCGGGTCCACCGCGTCGCCGCTCGGCGAGTAGTACGCGCCGGTGATCCACGGACCCTTGACCTCCAGCTCGCCCAGGGCCTCACCGTCATTGGGCAGCACCGAGCCGTCGTCGCCGACCAGCCGCGCCTGCACCAGCGCCGGGAAGCGGCCCTGGGTGTAGCGGTAGGCCCAGGCCTCCTCGCCCTCGACATCGGCCGGGGGGTGCGCCACCGAGCCCAGCGGGGAGGTCTCGGTCATGCCCCAGGCGTGCAGCAGTCGCACGCCGTGCCGCTCCTGGAAGGCGCGCATCATCGACGGCGGCACCGCGGCGCCGCCCACCACGCAGGTGCGCAGATGCGAGATGTCCTGCGGCGCGGCCTGCAATCCGGCCAGCACGCCGCCCCAGATGGTGGGCACCGCGGCCGCGAAGGTCGGCTTGACCGCGGCCATCATCTCCAGCAGCGGCTGCGGCTGCAGGAAGCGGTCGGGCATGAGCAGATTCGCGCCCGACATGAGCGCGGCATAGGGCAGGCCCCAGGCATTGGCGTGGAACAGCGGGACGATGGCCAGCACGGTGTCGGCGCCATTGAAGCCCATGCCATTGGGCTGGCAGACCTGCATGGCGTGCAGCACATTGGAGCGGTGCGAGTAGACGACGCCCTTGGGATCGCCGGTGGTGCCGGAGGTGTAGCACATGCCGGCGGCGGAACGCTCGTCCACGATCGGGAAATCGTAGGTATCGGGCTGGGCGGCAAGCAGTTCGGCGTAGGAGTGCACCTGCACGCCCTCGGGCGCGGTGAGCGCGGCGGCATCGCCGTTGGCGACGATGACGTGCCGGACCGTCTTCAGGTTCGGCAGGTACTGGGCGAACAGCGGCAGCAGGGTGCCGTCGACGATGACGACCCGATCCTCGGCGTGGTTGGCCACATAGACCAGCTGCTCCGGGAACAGGCGGATGTTGAGCGCGTGCAGCACCGCGCCCATGGCGGGCACCGCGGTGTAGACGACCATGTGCTCGTTGTTGTTCCACATGAAGGTGCCGACCCGGTCGCCTTCGCCGATGCCCAGGTCACGCAGGGCATTGGCGAGGCGGGCGGCATCGGCGCCGAGCTCGCGGAAAGTCTGGGTGCGGACGCCGTCCCCGGTCCAGGTCGATACGGTGCTGTCGCCCTGGAAGGTGGCCGCGTACCGCAGTAGTGAGGCGAGCGAGAGCTGCTCGTCCTGCATGGTGCTCAACATTTCCCAACCGCTCCTTGCATGTCCCTACTGGCGAGTGAACTGAGTCACTGTCGGCGAGAATAGCCGAACCGGGACACCGTGTGACCTGAGGTCACAGGAATGGCCGTCGCCCGCCGGTGCGCTCTCTCCGAGACAAGGCCGCGGGACGGCGAACCCCACCTTCGCCGTCCCGCCGCCTGCTTGCCGACCCGCCACCGCCCAACACGATGACCAGCCGGCTCCGTAGTCCTGGGCCGTGCCGGCACGCGACGACGCCCCCTGCGGCGCAGCAGACTGCCAATCACCAACCAGGACAAGTAAATTGGAGCAAGATCTTCCGTGAATATAGGTACATTGACGTGACACTGTCCAGTCGGGGCGCGCTGTCGCAGGTCAGGACTGCTCACTGACTCGGACACTCGCTTGTGAGCGGCGATCGCGTCCGCTAGGGCGGCGGGTGCGCGGAGATGGCCGAAAATACGGATTCACTGACCGGGGATGTCTGCGTGACCAGCCCCGATGCCCTCTACCGTCTAGTCATGCAACGTGAGCCGTCCATTCTCATCATCGGCGCCGGGTTCGCGGGACTCGGCATGGCGCTGGAATTGCAGCGCCACGGGCTGACCAACTTCACCATCCTGGAGAAGGCCGCGGATCTGGGCGGGGTCTGGCGCGAGAACACCTATCCGGGCGCGGCCTGCGATGTGCCCTCGCCGTTGTACTCGTGGTCGTTCGAGCCGAAATCCGATTGGCCGCGGCGGTTCTCGCAGCAGCGCGATATCCACGAGTACATGCGCGCGGTCGCGGACAAGCACGGGCTGCCGCAGCGGATCGAGTTCGGCACCGAGGTCACCGATGCGGAATTCGATGAGCGGGCCGGCGTCTGGCGGGTGCGCACGACCGACGGGGTCACCCATATCGCCGATATCCTGATTCCGGCGGTGGGGCAGCTGTCGCGGCCGGCCATGCCGAATCTGCCCGGGATCGACAGCTTCACCGGGGCGGCGTTCCACTCGGCCGAATGGGATCACTCGGTGGATCTGAGCGGTAAGCGGGTGGCCTGCATCGGCACGGGGGCCAGTGCCATCCAATACATTCCGCGGATCCAGCCGCAGGTCGCGCACCTGACACTGTTCCAGCGCTCGGCGGCCTGGGTGCTGCCGAAGTGGGATACCGAGTACAGCGCGCTGCATCACGCGCTGTTCCAGCGCGTGCCGCTCACGCGGCTGGCGGAGCGGTTCGCCATCTGGACCTATTTCGAGGTGATGGCATTGGCGCTCACCGATATTCCGCCGATCAAGGTGCCGGTGATCGCGCTGGCCGATCGGCATCGGCGCACGCAGGTGCCCGATGAGGAGTTGCGCGCCAAGCTGACTCCCGATTACGCGGCGGGCTGCAAGCGCGGACTGTTCTCCAATGAGTACTTCCCGGCGCTGGCGCAGGACAATGTGCACGTCGAGACCAATGCCATCACCGAGGTCACGCCCAACGGGATTCGCACCGCCGACGGCGTCGAGCACGCGGTGGACGTGATCATCTACGGCACCGGGTTCAAGGGCACCGAATTCCTCGCGCCCATGAACATCTACGGACAGGGCGGGCGCAAGCTCGCCGACGAGTGGTCGGCCGAGGGCGCGCGGGCGTATCTGGGCATGTCGGTGCCCGGCTTCCCGAATCTGTTCATGATGTACGGCCCGAATACCAATGTGGGCGCGGGGTCCATCATCTACATGCTGGAATCGCAGGCCCGCTACATCCGGCAGGCGGCGCAGTACCTGGGCGCGCGCCCCGGGCGGTTCATCTCCGCGAAGACCGAGGTCGAGCAGTCCTGGGACGACTGGCTGCAGCACCGGCTGAAGGACACCCCCTGGAATTTCTGCTCCAGCTGGTACCGCAACGCCTCGGGCCGGATCACCAATAACTGGCCCGGTATGACGGCGCTGTTCCGCTGGAAGACAAGCACATTCAAGCCCGCGGACTACGACGAGCAGCAGGTCGCACGGTAGCGCCCGGATTCGGCCGGAGCCGGAATCGCCCCTTGACTCCCCGGCCGAACTGTCTGAGACTGGCATCAATCCGACGCTAGATCGTCTGAGACATAGACGGCCGCCGGGGATGATCCGATTTCGGAGGGTCCCAATGACGCTGACCACCGCCGGTCTCCCGGTCGAAACCCTGCCCGAGCGCACCGCCCGCTGGGCCCGCGAATGCCGCGAATGGGCGAAGGTCCCCTTCCTCCCGCCCGGCCGCCGCATCGGCCGCGTCTACGACATCGTCGGCCCGCACAACCTCTTCGGCGAGGACTCCCTGTTCATCAACCTCGGCTACTGGCGCAACCGCCCCGCCACCCTCGACGAGGCCAGCCGCGACCTGGCCCGCCTGGTAGCCCGCGAAGCCGGCCTGGGCCCCGGCGACATTCAGCTCGACGTCGGCTTCGGCTACGGCGACCAGGACTTCCTCTGGGCCCGCGAGTTCGCCCCCAAGGAAATCATCGGCATGAACATCGCCCGCGAGCAGATCGAGATCGCCACCCGCCGCGCCGCCGACCTGGGCCTGTCCGACCGCATCCACTTCGAATACGGCTCCGCCGTCGACCTTCCCCGCCCCGCCGCCTCCTGCACCAAGGTCACCGCCCTCGAATCAGCCTTCCACTTCCCCTCCTACCGCCGCTTCTTCGCCGAAGCCCACCGCGTCCTCACCCCCGGCGGCACACTCGTCACCGCCGACATCACCCCCCGCGGCGCCCTCCCCCGCTACCGAAACCTCCTGCGATCCGCAGGTTTCCACAACATCACCGTCTACTCCATCCGCAAAGACGTCTACCCCCCGCTCGCCCACTACCTAGGCAAACGCCTCCGCGAACCCGACATGCGCCGCATCAACCCCCTCCTCCGCGCCACCTTCAGCCGCCCCGGCCTCACCGCCTGGGGCCCCTGGGCCGACTACCTCATCGCCACCGCCACCAAACCCTGACCCCCACGCCATCCCCTCCAATAATGGATGCTGTCCCCCAGCCCCCAACCAGGTAGACTCCCCCGCGTCCGGGTTGGCCGGCCCTCCACGCCACCAATTCAGCCCTCGTAGCTCAGGGGATAGAGCACCGCTCTCCTAAAGCGGGTGTCGCAGGTTCGAATCCTGCCGAGGGCACAGCCTGGAAGCCTCATTTCCGCAGGTCAGCCGTGTTCCCCGAATCGCAAGGGAATCAGCTCGAACGCAAAACCCCAGGTCGCATGTCGCAGGTTCGAACCATAGGGGGTTGCTGTCAGCCAGCACCCCAGATCAGAGCGGTTATAGCGAAGTATGGCCAGCCAAGCGCTGAGCCCGTGACGACCACGGCTCGTCGATCCTCCAGCCACACTTCGTAACCGCTTTGAACCGCGCACTATGCGGCAATTGAATCGCCCCTGGTTTCATGTCCACGCGGTTCCGCGGACGTGTCGCGGCGGCTTTTGGTTGCGGCTTCAGGCGTGACGGATGGTGAGCAGGGCGGCGTTGGTTGAGCGGTTGAGCCTGAATGACATCCAAGTGGAGGATCGTTCTTCGTTCGTGAGCAGGACCTCATAGAACACCTCAACATCTTTCTCAACCACCATGTCTTTGGCGCATACCGTCGCGCATTGCTGGGGTCATCCGCCCGGAATCCGGTGCGCACCAGCGCGTCCGGTCGGCGTCCCGAGCTGACCCGGATCGCTCCGGGTCAGCGGTGCGGGCACGGTCAGCCGAGCACCGGGAAGTTGGCGCGGATGACATTGTGCGGATCACGGGCCTGCTTGATGTCTCGCAGCCGGGTCAGCGTGGCCTGGTCGAAGGCTGCGGCAGCGGATTCGCCCGGCGCGAGGAAGGTGTAGGGCTTGGCGCCGGTGATGTGCGCTCCGAGAGCGTCGACGAGATCGCCGAAGCGGGCCCGAATGTCCTCGAGCAGGTGCGGCAAGCCGAGGCCGAGCAGGTAGAGCGCGTACGGCTCGGTGACCGGACCGCGGGCTCCGCCATCGGGACGGGATTCGGCGAGTGCGCCGCCGAGTCCGCGGATCTGGATATTGAGCAGCGGCGCGACGGGGGCGTCGATCAGGGTCTTCACCACCGCGTCGCCGAGGTCGGTGAGCAGTTCGCCGCGCGAGAGCGAGGGACTGGGGTCGGTGGGCTCGGCCGTGATCTTGCCGATCTCCGCGGGCGTGAGCTCGCCTCGGGTATCGGCGATCACACCGCCGAGGGCGTCCAACCGGGCGGTCACCTCCCGGCCTTCGGCCGGATCGCCCAGATAGGCGAAGTCGAGCGCCACGGTCGGAGCCGCACCGGGAATCTGGTAGCGCTGCAACCACACCGACAATTCCGCGGGGGCATCGGCGGTGAGCTCGGTGAACAGGTCGAACACCTCGCGGGTCCGATCCGCGGACCACATGACGCGGCCACCGTACAGACGCGGCAGCGGCACCAGGTCGAACTCGAGGGCGGTGACGATACCGAAATCCCCACCACCGCCGCGCAATGCCCAGAACAGCTCCGGGTCGGAGTCGGCGGTGACCCGTGCGGGGCGGCCGGCCGCGTCGACGATCTCGAAGGCGCGCACCGCATCCGAGGCCCAGCCGTACTTGCGGGCCAACCAGCCGAAGCCGCCGCCGAGGGTGTAGCCGGTCACTCCGACCACCGGATTGCTTCCGGATAGCCCAGCCAGACCGTGTGCGGCAGCCGCGGCCTGCACCTTGCCCCACTGCGCGCCGGTGCCGATCCGCGCCAGCCGGCGCTCGGCATCGATCTCGATGGAGTTCAGGCCCGCGGTGCGCACGAGAATGGCATCGTCGATATCCCCGGTGGCCCCGTGCCCGGTCGGCTGCGTCACCACCTGCCGACCGATACGACCTGCGAATTCCACCACGCCCGCCACATCCTGCGCATCGGCCACCGCGACGACGGCGGAAACGGACTGCGTCACCGCCACATTCCACGGCTGCGCGGCCTGCTCGAACCCGGCATCTCCCGGCGCCAGCACCCCACCGCGAACCACGGAGCGCAATTCCTCGATACCCACTGTTCTCATCCTCACTTGCTGTTGTCTCTGCCGTTGCTGCCTTGTTGACGGCACAGCGCGGTCGAGTGTGACATGGCGGCGGGAACGGCCCGGTCACGGCAGTTCCGCGCCGGTCATGTCACGGTCGAGCGGTCGGCATCGTCGTCCAGGTGATCGATGAAGGAAAGGAACGACGATGCCCTCGACTCACGAGACCGCCCGGGTGGCGGTCGCGATCACACTGCCCTCAGGCGGTGTGCGCGAGCAGTTCCGCTGCGACGTCGTCCCAGGTGTGCGGCGGGAATACCTCGTGCCCGGTCCGCTGGAGCGGCACGAAGCGAGCCCGCGGGATCTCGGCCGCCAGCGTGCGGCCGTGCTCGAACGGGAACAGCGGATCCTCGGTGCCGTGCAGCACCAGCGTGGGCGTCGATATCTCGCTCAGGCGATGGCGCCACGGTGCGCCCGGATCAAGGAGGTACGGATTGGTGAGCTGAGCGGCGATATCGGCCGCACGATCCACGACGCGACGCGCCTGCTCACGGTGAGCGCCGATGTCGAACGGCCGGGTCGCCGCCGCGAAGGGACGCATCGACTCGGCCAGATATTCGGCCACCGCCGCGTGATCCGACCAATCCGGCGCGGGCGTCTCGCCGCCGAAGTAGGCCGCCAACTCCGCAGTCATGCCCGGTAGGTCCGGCTGCTCGTGTCCCGGTCCACCCGGCGTACCCGAGGCGATGGTCAAGGTGGTGACCAGTTCGGGACGGTCCAACGCCACCAGTTGCGCAACGGCGGAACCCTGCGACATGCCGACCAGGTTGACGCGTCCGACACCAACGGCCTCGATCAGCCCGACCGCGTCGTCGACCAGATCGCGCAGGCCGTACGGCGGAGCGCCGACCGGAAACGTGGTCGAGCGCCCCGAATCCCGGCTGTCGTAGCGAATGACGTGACGGCCACCCGCGGTGAGCCGTCGGATGAACTCGCTGTGCCACGCGAGCATCGATTCCCCCGCGCCGTGCACCAGCACAATTGTCGGCTGCCGCGGATCGCCGAATCCCTGTACACACAGTTCGATTCCATTGACCTCGACCGAAAACTGATCGGAATCCGTTGTCTTACTCAGCATTAGGAAACCCAACCGCCCGTCTCGGCGGTCTTGCGCACGTAGTCGGCGAAATCACCCGGCTTGCGGCCGAGTCCGCGTTCGACGCCGTCGGTCACGTGGGCGTTGCGGCCGTCCAGAACCGTGGTGAACAGGTAGATGAGGAAGTCCACCAGCTCATCCGGCAACCCCTGGGCGCGCGCCGCGGCGGCGTATTCCTCCGGTGCGACGCGCACGAACTCGATCGGGCGGCCTGTGGCGGCGGCGATTTCGGCGACCGCCTCGGCGAAGGTGAGCAGCCTCGGGCCCGTCACCTCGTAGATCCGACCGGCATGGCCGTCCTCGGTGAGCGCGGCCACCGCCAGATCGGCGATGTCATCGATATCGATGAACGGTTCGAGCACCTCGCCGACCGGCAGGACGAGCTGCCCGGCCTTGATCTCTTCCGCGAAGTGCCCTTCGTCGAAGTTCTGCGCGAAGAAACTGGAGCGGATCACGGTCAGGCCCGGATGCACCTCGGCGAGCCCAGCTTCCGCCGCCTGCGCCTCGTCCTCGCCACGACCGGACAGCAGGACGA
The DNA here is from genome assembly GCF_054655275.1 of Nocardia sp. IFM 10818. Lineage (NCBI taxonomy): Bacteria > Bacillati > Actinomycetota > Actinomycetes > Mycobacteriales > Nocardiaceae > Nocardia > Nocardia sp. IFM 10818. Next base: position 961,349 of record NZ_BAAHJH010000001.1, on the reverse strand, counting down.
CCCTCCGCACTCCGGCCGTCGCGGCCATCTCCCCGAATGCGCGCACCGCGGCGGGCGCACCGGGGACCGCGAGGTCGGGCTGGAAGGTGATGTAGACGGCCTCGACGTCCAGGAGCACCGGAGCCCAGGTGGCGGGATTGTCCCAATCGAACGGCGGCTGCGCCGAACGGGATCCGACCCGCACAGGCGCCCCACGAGTCCGCAGGCGTTCGACGATCCGGGCGCCGGTCTTTCCGGTGCCACCGAGGACCAGCGTGTATTTGCTATTGCCGCTCATGACTTTTCCTTCCGCAACGGCTCGAGCGATTGCTCCCACCGAGCATCGGATCGTGCGGCCGCCGGAACAACGACGCGACCGGCAACGGTCGTTCACGCCCACTAAACAATCGAAAGCGAACGAAATATGCTGGAGCGAAACGAGATCGAGGCATTCTTGGCGGTGGCCGAAGAACTGCACTTCAGCCGGGCGGCCGAACGCCTGCGGGTGTCCACGGGCCGAGTCAGCCAGACCATCCAGCGGCTCGAACGCCGCATCGGCGCGGCCTTGTTCGAACGTACCAGCCGCCGCGTCACGCTCACGCCCATCGGCCGCCGATTGCGCGATGACCTGCAACGCGGTCACGACCAGATCCAGCAGGCCGTGCGCCGCGCGACCGACGCTGGTCGCGGCATAGACGGTTCGCTCACCGTGGGCTTCGTGGGAGCCGCCGCCGGGCAGCTGATTCTGCGCGCCACCGAAATGTTCCGGCTCGAGCATCCGGGCGCGCAGGTGCGCATCCGGGAGGTGCAGATCACCGACGGCCTGGACGGCTGGCGCAGCGACGCCTACGACATGGTGCTGATCAGCCGCCCCATCGACGAACCGGATCTGGTCACCGGGCCCACCCTGATCAGCGAACAGCGCATGCTCGCCATCCCCGCGAAACACCCGCTGGCCGAGCGGGATTCGCTCACCCTCGAGGACTTGGCGGAGTTCACCCTGCTGCGCATGCCAAGCAGCCTGCCGCAATCGGTCCTGGACGACCGCATCCCGCGGCAGACCCCCGGCGGCAGGCCGATCGCGCACGGCCGCACCGGGCACACCTTCCAGGAAATCCTCACCCTCGTCGGAGCCGGGGCGGGTGCCTTCGTCTGCGGCGGCCAGGTCACCAGGTTCTACCTGCGCCCCGATGTCGTCTATCTGCCCATCGCCGACGCCCCTCCGGTCGAATGGGGTTTCGTCTGGCGTGCTGCCCGTGAAACCGAGCGCGTCCGCGCCTTCAATGATGCCGCGCTGCGCACCGCGCGGCAGGACATCGACTGAACCCGGCGGACCCGCGCACGGCCGGGCGGCCTACCTGCCGTGGCCGAAGTCCGCGGAGCGCCGGATTCCTTGATAACGCTGGCGGTATCGGGTGGGCGCGATGCCCGTCAGCCGCTTGAACAACCGGCGGAAGAACGCCGGATCGTGGTAACCGACCGCCGAGGCGATGGCGTCCACGGACTTTCCGGTCGTCTCCAGCAGCTGTTTCGCGTGTTCGACCCGCAGTGCCTGGACGTAATCGACCGGCGTGTATCCGGTCGCGATCCGGAATCGGCGTTTGAAGGTTCGCTCGGTGAGCCCCGATTTCTCGACCATGCGGGTGACCGGGCTGGGTTCGGCATAATTGTCGGCGATCCAGATCTGGCATTGCTCGATGACCGCATCCTGGTGCTGCCGCGGCCGGGTCATGGCGGCGTACGGCAATTGACCGTCCTCGCGGTCACCTATCAGGAAGATCTTGGCGGTGTGTACCGCCGCGCTCGGCCCGCAGAACCGGCCGATCAGATAGAGGGCGAGGTCGTGCCAGGCCGAGGCGCCGCCGGTGGTCAGCAGCCGGCCCTCGTGACCGCTGTCGCACAGGATTCGATCCGGGTGGAATCGGACCGTGTCGTATCTGTCCCGGAACAGGGCAGCCGCACTCCAGTGTGATGCCGCGTCGCGGCCGTCGAGGAGTCCGGCCTCGGCCAGGACGATCGACCCGGTACAGGTGGAGCACACCAGTGCCCCGGCATCGAGCCGGGCTCGGACCCAAGCGATTTCGTCTTGCCAGTGGCCGGGGGCGGCCGGATCCATGGGTAGCGCCACATCGGTCACGATCACGACATCACAAGAGAACTCGTCGGTGATCGCATTGTGCGGGCAGATCGGCGTGCCGACATAGGTATCGAATGGCGTGCCTGTGCGGGAAACGATGCGCGGCTCGATGCGCCGGACGGTATTCGCATCGCCGGTCAGTTCCTGCCACATGGTTCCCACGGAGGCGAACAGCTCGTGCAGACCGTAGACCGCCATCGGCGCCGAGTCGGGGAGCGCGAGAATGCTGATGTGCAGTGGTTCTTCGGGCGAAATTCCTTTTGCCACAACGAAGGAGCATGGCACGAATGCCTCCATGCTGTCCATTACGTCCCTTTCGACCCGAATGGGGTTTCCATACGCTCGGATCGGCCGTCATCGACGGGCACAGGACGGAGACGACGAATGACGATCTCGAGATCGGATACCCAAGCCATCGAACCCGGCGCCGGGCGTCGGGAGTGGATCGGCCTGGCGATTCTGGCACTGCCGTGCATCCTCTACTCGATGGATCTGACGGTGCTGAACCTCGGCGCACCGCACCTGAGCGCGGACCTGCGGCCGACCAGCACGCAAATGCTGTGGATCGTGGACATCTACGGATTCCTGCTGGCCGGATCGCTTCTCACGATGGGTCCGCTGGGCGACCGGATCGGACGGCGCCGGCTGCTGCTCATCGGCGCGGTCGCGTTCGGCGCGGTATCGGTGCTGGCCGCCTTCTCCCCCAGCGCTACCGCGTTGATCGCCGCACGTGCGCTGCTCGGGGTGGCCGCGGCGAGTCTGGCGCCGTCGACGCTGTCGCTGCTGCGCCACATGTTCCGCAGCGCCCGCGACCGGACCATCGCGATTTCGGTCTGGAGCGCCAGCTTCGCCTTCGGCGCCGCCATCGGACCACTGCTCGGCGGTGTGATGCTGACCCATTTCTGGTGGGGTTCGGTGTTTTTGATCAATGTGCCGATCATGGCCGCGCTGCTGGCGCTCGGTCCGGTGTACCTGCCGGAGCACCGGTCCGCGAAGACCGGCCGAATCGATGTGGTCAGCTCCGGACTCTCGCTGGCGGCCGTACTCGGGGTGATATTCGGCGTCAAGAACATCGCCGAGCACGGCACGCCCACCCACTCGGCGGCGGCGGTCCTGCTCGGCCTGGCCGCGGCCGTGGCATTCCTGCGCCGGCAGCGGTGGCTCGCCGATCCGCTGATCGATCTGTCGCTGTTTCGTTCCCGGGTTTTCAGCACCGCCTTCACCGTCAGCGTGGTCGTGTTCTTCGTGAATTTCGGCAGCTACTTCCTGATCGCCCAGTACCTCCAGTTGGTGCTGGGGTTGAGCCCCATACAGGCGGGCGTCTGGGCACTGCCCTCCACCGCCGCCTCGATCGTCGGTTCGATACTGACGCCGCGGCTGCTCGCCCAGGTGCGACCCGGCCACGTCGTCACTGGAGGCTTCCTGATGGCAGCGGCCGGATTGGCGGTCCTGGCCCAGCTCGGACGCGCACCGGGGCTGCCCGTGGTGATCACCGGCGCCGTGACGCTGGCCCTGGGGCTCGCGCCGATCATCATCCTGACCGCCGATCTCATCGTGGGCGCGGCACCGCCCGACCAAGCCGGCGCCGCATCCGGACTCTCCGAGGCCAGCACCGAACTGGGCGGCGCCCTCGGCATCGCACTGCTGGGCAGCGCCATGACCGCCGTCTACCGAAACCGGGTGTCCGACACGACATTCACCGCTCTCCCCGAAGACTCACTCGCCGCCGTCCAAGACACCCTCGCCTGCGCCGTGGACATTGCCGCCCACCTGCCGCCCCACACCGCCGCAACACTGCTGCACACCGCAGGCAATGCCTACACCGACGGCATGGTGCTCGCCATGGGAATCGGCACGGCCGTCGCCCTGGCCGCCGCGCTCGCCGCCGCGATTCTGCTCCGCATCCCAAGCCCGGCACCGCAATCAGAGACATCAGCCCGAGACCGGACCGAGTGATTCCTCCGATTCCTCGGCGCAGGCATCGAGACTGGATCGGTAGCGATGATTCTCCGACAGTGGCACGGACGCCTGAGCTACGCCAGCTCGATATTGAACTCGGCAGCGGCAGATTCGGGCAGCGGGTCGGTCATCGCGCGAATGTACTGACTCTCACCGCCTTTGACCCGCTCGTCGATCATGCGAACGCTCTTGCCCGTGGGGACCTGCCACCACTCGTAATAGGGGCCCTTGTCGATGAACCGCCAGCGACATTCACTCGATCGAGCCTGCAGGTAACCATCCTTGGAATCCAGCCAGTACCCTGCGTAGACTCCGTCGGGCATCTTCAAACTGCAAGAGAATCCGTCTTCCTCGGGTTGCACATTCAGGAAGTCGTAACGCTGGTTGCCCGGGGAGTAGCTCGCGCCCCCGGTACTCACCGCGAGGTAGGACGTATAGCTCCACTTTGTATCGCCGCCATCCTGCCAGCTGTAGTGGAACGTTATTTTCACACGATCGATGGTTCGTCCAAGGTTGATCGCAGTCCATACCGGGGAAGCTGGAGCCTTCGGCCAGCCCAGGCTTCGGGTCGCGCGCGTCTACAACAGGGTCGATGCGTAGTGCAGGTGCACCGCCAGGGAGGACCACGAACGAATGCCCGCAACTCGGCTGGTCAGTGCGTTGATCATGCTCGGTGGGCATACCTACGGAATGGCTGAAATGACAAACCCGAGCGCCCTCCACGCCATGGACCACCCCCGGTCGCCTGGGCCTCGAGAGTCGCCGTAGACGCCCGCTCGGCGGACATCCAGGTCAGCGACGGCTATCGAACACCCCTGCCAGCGCGTTAGGCACTACGAGATACCGTGCCCTGAATCCGAGACGTGCTCTTTCCGCCGTAATCCGCATATTCGTAGGTCGCCGAAACCACCCGGCTACTGCCAGCCTCACAATTCGGAGCGCGCAGGCGAGTAAACGCGAACTCGCTGCCTGTACCAGGCTGATACAGCCTCACTTCGGTTCCCGGCGGACCCGACCGTAATGGCAGCTCGTCTCGGAACGAGATCGCGGTCGGCGGGGTAGTTTCGACGCTGCCTGTGCCGTTACGCAGTGTGACCACGACCCCGAACACGTTGTCGGGCACATCCTTCGGCGGATACGACTGTGTCGCGCCGCCCGCGTAGACGGTCGTCTGTCCCTCGTCGGTCCAGTCCGACAAGTTCCTGCCGCAATGGGGGTCGGTGACGAGCCCAGCCAGGACACCGGACGGGGTGCCGCTGCCCGCGATCAGCGGCGGAATCGTGACCACCACACTGACGAGAATGGCAACTACCAGCACTGCTCCGCCTCGCATCGAGGCGGCGGGCGTCCGACCGGATCGGTTGCCATACAAGTGCAAGAAGGCTGCCGCGAACGCTGCGGCAAGTGCGAAGCACACCGCGACGATGCTTGTGTCGAGGTGTCCGGATAACTCCGGCTTGTAATCGGACAAGTACAGCTCGGTTCCCACCCACTGAGCGAACAAACTGGCAACTACCCACCCGCGATGGTGCCGCCAGGCGCGAACCGGTATGGCATCAGCCCGAAAATGCCAGTGACGACCAGCACCGGGCTAATCACAAACAGGAACGGCCAATAGACCATGAGATTGGCCGCGAAACGGCCGCCCGCTTCGAGCTCGAACCGTGGATCCGCTCCCGGCTCCGAGTACAGTCCGAGCCCGATCGCCACCCACGCCACAGCCAGCGCGCCGACGGCAACGACATGCAATATGTACGCGACAAGGTTCAAGCGATTCCACGATGTATTACGAGCAAACACGCGGACACTGTATCGACCAGTTGTGTCCGATCCGGTTACCAAATGTGGAGAAATCGTGTGGGTCCGGTAGGAGACTCCGAAGTCGCGGAGCACGAACCCATTCAGAGGCCGTCGCGAGTGCAGCAGGATCGGCGGCAATCTATGTACGCCCAGCGCGGGCCGAGGGCCTCGCTAATGGCGTTCGCCTAATGTCATGGGCGGCACAGCGAATGCAGGTTGTGTTCCGATCCATATCGTGCCCCGCCGAGGGCACTTCCGGGAAGCCTCATTTCCGCCTCGTCTTCGACTCCCTCGTATGACCATCGATCCAGGCCTAGTGGTCGGCCCCGGCCGGTTACCAGCGCGAGATCGATCGTGGCCGAGACCGCTTCACCGTCGGCAGTAGGTGATGCGGCCAGGGCATGGCAGTGGCCCATTGCCAGAGGGTTCCTCCACCATGGACGACGGTGTGGGCGGGGCCTGATCGCGGCTTCGCTGGGTCAGCTCGCGGCGATTCGTGCCTTCTTGACCTTGTTGCCGCAGGTGTTCATCGAGCACCAGCGGCGGTTGGCTCCGCGACTGGTGTCTAGAAATAGCCCCGCGCATCCGGGGCCTTCGCAGTTCTTGATGCGGCCGCGATCGGGGCCCCCGAGGATGCGGATGGCCTCCGTGGCCAGGACCCCGAGGGCGTCACCGACAGGGGTCGTCTCCGTCAGGTGCCATTCTGCGCGTCCGTGTTCCAGCGCAGCCTCTGCGTGCCCAGCGGCGGCGATCGTGTTGAGGGTGCGGACATCCTTGGATTCCGGCTGTTCACCTGCGGCAATCGCCGACCCGATTCGATAGATCGCCTCGCGCAGTTCGACGGCGGCTTTCAGGTCGGTCGGCGAGACGTCTACGACGGCGAGTCCCGCGGCCCCCAGCCACATTTTCAGCCGTGCGGTATCGGTCAGCCGATCCCTCGGCATCCGGCTGGCACGGTCGCTGACGGTGGCAGTGAACCGGAACGCCAGCACCTCGTTGTCCATCCGGAACACACGACGTACGTCCTCTGTCATTCCAACCTCCACAGTGAGCAACAACACGCGCCGAACCGCTTCAGACGGTTCATTCCGATCGTAACTCCATGGCATCCTTGAACCGCTTCAGACAGTTCAACGAAGGGGTGTTCGGCGTGAGCAGCATTGCGGTCATCGGTCTGGGAGCCATGGGGCGAGCCATTGCACGCACCCTCTCGAGGGCCGGCCACGACGTCGTGGTGTGGAACCGCTCCGATATGCCCGCGGTCGAATTGGTCGCAGCGGGTGCCCGTCGTGCCGCCTCGGTCGCAGAGGCGATGCAGGCGCCGGTGGTCTTCTCGGTCCTGTCCGACGACCGGGCCGTGGCCGAGACGTTCATCGACTCCGGCGTGCTCGCTCAGACCCCGGGCGGGACAGTTCACGTCAACCTCTCCACGGTGAGTACGGGCTTGGCTCGCCGGGTCTGCGCAGCGCACGCCGAGCATGGTGTCGGATATGTCGCGGCACCGGTCTTCGGCCGTGTTCCGGTCGCCGAAGCCGGAGCACTCAACGTCCTTGCGGCCGGTGAGAGCGCGCTGCTCGACCGCGTGCAGCCGTTCTTCGACGCGATCGGATCGCGGACCTGGCGACTGGGCGACCGTCCGGAGCAGGCCAACATCGTGAAGATCCTCGGGAACTACATGATCGCCTGCGCGATCCAGTCACTGGGCGAGGCCGTCAGCCTCGCGGAGGGGGTCGGCGTCGACTCCGAACAGTTCGTCGCGCTGCTGACCTCAACACTCTTCCCGGGAGCCGTCTACACCGGCTACGGGTCGATGATCGCCGAACGTCGCTACCAGCCAGCCGGATTCACCACAGTCCTGGGCCGCAAGGACCTCCACCTCGCGATTGATGCAGCGACCGACCAAGGCATTCCGCTACCGATCGGTCAACTGCTGCGCGCTGTCTTCGATGAGGCCATCGCCGACGGCCGCGGGGCGGATGACTGGGCGGTCATCGCCGAACAGCAGCCGCGGTGACCACCGACGGCCAACAGGGCGGGCCGGACTGCCTCGAAGTCAATCTCCCGCGTCGTGAACGGCGATATCCAGGAGCTCGAGAAAGGCGGTGGCCGCGGGGGTGCGGTCGCCGCGCCGCCAGATCACGTATTCGGTGCGGCCCGGCGCATCCTCGATCTCGAGGACAACAACTCCGGTCAGCTGTGGCGCCCAGGCTGCCGGGACCATGGCGACGGCGAGACCGGGGGCTACGAGGCGGGACAGATAGTCGGCGGTGGTGACCTCGAAGGCCACGTCGCGGGTCAAGCCGGCGGCGTGGAAGGCTTCATCGCTTTGGATGCGGCCTGCGGTTCCGGCGGGCAGGTCCACGAAGACCTCCTCGGCGAGGGTGCGCAGGTCGACCATCGGCCGGCCGGCGAGGCGGTGGTCGGAGGCGACCACCGCGACTAGGCGGTCGCGGCCCATTTCCTGTGCCGCGACGCCGCTGGGCCGGGCGGTTAGGGGCAGACCGAGGAAGGCGACGTCGAGATGTCCGTGCTCGACCTGTTCGGTCAGGTCATCGCTCGCGCCGATCTTGAGGCTGATGCGTACGGCCGGGTACAGGCGGCGGAAGTCCCGCAGTGCGCCCGGAATATCGACGGCGGTCACGGTGGGGATCAGGCCGACCGCGAGCCGGCCGCGCACCTCGCCCACGGCGGCGGCGACTTCGGCCGCGGCGCGGTCGGCGGCCTCGAGGCATTGCCGGGCGGCCGTGAGGAAGGCGGCGCCGGCCGTGGTGAGCCGCACCCGGCGGCTGGTGCGCTCGAACAGGCGCGCCCCCAATTCCTTTTCCAGACGCGCGATTTGATGACTCAGGGCGGACTGAACCACCATGCAGCGTTCGGCGGCTCGAGTGAAGCTGTTCGTTTCGGCGACGGCCAGTACGTAGCGCAGCTGCTGGAGTTCCACCAACTGATGATCAATCGTCATGAACGAGACGTCAATCATGCATGACGTTCATTATCGGTATCGCCACCGCTCATCGATCTCTGATCACGATCGGTGAGATGAAAACCATGTGTTGGACTCATCAATCGTGCCGGGCCAGAGTTCAGGTGTGAAAGTTTCAGTAACACAACCGGTTTCCGCCGGATCGGGCTTCGCGCAACTCCCGCGTGCCGCTGTCACGGCGGTTGCCCCGGTGGCGTGGGGCACGACCTATATCGTCACCACCGAGCTACTCCCGCAAGGGCATCCGCTGTTCGCCGGGTTCCTTCGAGCGCTCCCCGCCGGCCTGATCGTGCTCATGTGCACGCGGATACTGCCGCGTGGCGCATGGTGGTGGAAGGCGGCGGTGCTCGGCGTGCTGAATATCGGGGCGCTCAACGCCCTGCTGTTCATCGCCGCGGAACGACTGCCCGGCGGTGTCGCCGCGACCCTGGCAGCGGCACAGCCGCTGATGGTGGCGGTGCTGGCGGTAGCGATCCTGCGCGAACGCGCGTCGCTGTGGCGGATCGCCTGGGGTTTCGCCGGCGTGCTGGGCGTCGGGCTGGTGGTGATCGGACCGGCGGCGGCGCTCGACCTCACCGGAGTATGCGCGGGGGTGGGCAGCGCGGGCGCCATGGCGCTCGGCCTGACGCTCACCAAACGGTGGGGGCGCCCGCCCGGTGTCGGACCCGCGGCGTTCGCAGGCTGGCAGCTCACCGCGGGCGGGCTGTTCCTGCTGCCGCTCACCGCGACTATCGAAGGACTTCCTCCGGCGATCGACCTGCCCGCCGCCCTGGGCTATCTCTGGCTCGGCCTGGTCGGAGGACTGATCGCCTACGTGCTGTGGTTCGACGGCATCGCCACCCTGCCCGTCGCCTCCGTGGCGGTGCTCGTGCTGTTGTCGCCGTTGGTCGCCGCCACCCTGGGCGCTGTCCTGCTCGACCAGACCCTGGGCCCGATCCAGTTGGCCGGATTCACCCTCGCGCTGGCCGCCATCGTCGCCGGGCAATTACCCGCCCCCACCCGAAATGCCACTCCCACAACCGAACTCGACAAGGCGACCCGATGACCACGAATCACGAAACCATCCTGGTGACAGGTGCCACCGGCGGCCAGGGCGGAGCAGTCGCGCGCAGCCTGCTCTCCGGCGGCTGGACCGTACGCGCTCTGGTACGCGATCCGGGCGCACCTGCGGTCCGCGAGCTGGCGGCGCTGGGCGCGCAGGTCGTCCCCGGCGATCTCGACGACCCGGAGTCCCTGCGCGCCGCAGCGCAGGGGTGCCACGGCGTCTTCAGCGTCCAGGCCTGCGATATCGCCAACCCGGCGCCGGAAGTCGAAGTGCGGCAAGGCAAGAACGTGGTGGACGCCTGCGCCGCCGCGGAGGTCGCGCACCTGGTCTACAGTTCCGTCGGCGCCGCGCACCGCGGGTCCGGCGTCACGCACTTCCAGACCAAGGCCGATATCGAGGCATACATCCGAGCGCGGCGCGTGCCCGCGACGGTGCTGCGGCCGGTGTTCTTCATGGAGAACTGGCTGCACCTGCTCCCCGCCGCGATCGATGGTGAGCGGGTCGGTTCGATCGCACTCGACCCCGACACCGCGGTGCAGATGATTGCCCTACACGACATCGGCCGCATTGCCGCCGACGTCTTCGATCATCGACGCGAATTCCTCGGCGAGCGGATCGAGATCGCCGGTGACGAGCGGACCGTCCGGGAGGTAGCCGAGATCTTCAGCCGGATCGATGGTGTTCCCACCCGCTTCGAGCGGCAGCCGATCGAGGAATTGCGCGCGGTATCGAGCGAGCTCGCGGCTATGTTCGGTTGGCTCGAAAACCATGGCTACCAGGCCGATCTCGGGACTCTGCAGGACCGGTATCCCGGTTTGCTCAGTCTGGAGGCGTGGTTGACGAAGGTGCGAAACGGATGAGGCGACTGTTGACCGTCGCTCTGCCGTGCACAGGGTTCGCACTTCCCGCGCCCCCGGCCATCGCCCATCCGGCGCTCTTTCCCTCCGCATCGAACTGCCGCCGGGTTTCCGGCCCGAGGGCATCGAGATCGGCGCGCTTCCCGTCGCGTACATCGGATCGCTGGCGACCGGTGCGATCTATCGAGCCGATCTGCTGACCGGCCGCGGCGAGCTGCTGAGCCCGGGCCTCGGATCCCCGGCGCTGGGCCTCCGGCACGACCCGTTCGGCCGGTTGTTCGTCGCGGGCGGAGCCGGTGGTGACGCGCGAGTCCTCGATCCCGTCACCGGCGCGGTGCTGGCCACCTATCGCCTCGGAACCGCGCCGGGCAGCATCGTCAACGATGTGACCTTCACCCCCGAAGGCGCGTGATTCACCGATTCGCGGACGCCGGTGCTGTACCACCTGCCCCTGGGCCGTGAGGGCGGCCTGCCACCCGCCGATGCCGTGGTCCGGGTGCCCTTGACCGGCGATATCGCATACGTGCCGGAGATGTTCAACGCCAATGGAATTGCGCGAACACCCGGCGGAACGGGGCTGATCATCGTCCAATCCGTCACCGGGCGCCTGTTCCGCGTCGATCCCGCCACCGGCCGGACCCAGGCGATCGACCTCGCAGGAGAGGCGGTGCCGCACGGTGACGGTCTGCTGCTGTCCGGCAGCACGTTGTTCGTTGTGCAGAACCGGCTCAACGCGATCACCGTGATCTCGCTCGACGACGCCGGTACGGCGGGCACGGTGCGGTCCCGGATCACCGATGCGAGTTTCGATATACCGACAACCGTCGCCCAGTACGCCGGGCGGTTGTACGTGCCGAACGCGCGCTTCGGTATCGAGCCGGAGCCGACGACGCCATATTCCGTCGTCGCGGTGCAAGCCGTTCGATGACGCCCGGTGCGTGCCGATCGCTAAACCCGACTTAGCGCTGGGTGAGAAGTTCGCCGTTGTTCCTGTCCGCGCCCTGCTCGAAGCTTGTTCGAGTACCTGACGGTGAGGATGGATGACGTTGATGCAAAGCCTCTATCTGACGACAACGGGAGATCGATACCGGGTTGCGGCCGATATCAGAGATTTTCTCAATGACATCGGCGGCAAATGGTCGGTCCTGGTGATAACCGAACTCACCGGCGATGCCCGCCGCTTCCAGTACCTGTATCGGAGCGTGCCGGGGATCTCCCAGCGCATGCTCGCGGTGACGTTGCGCAGACTCGAACGTGATGGCCTGATCACCCGGACCGCCTACCCGACCGTCCCGGTCCAGGTCGAATACGCGTTGACACCCATGGGCCGCAGCCTGCTGCCCGTGCTGGAGGTGGTAGCGGATTGGTCCGCGCGGCACCGGGCCGCGGTGATGGCTTCGCGCCGCCGCTGGGACAGCGCCGACACCGAGTCGGTGGCCTGAGCAAACGCTCCTGTCGGTGCACCGGAGGCGGCCGGCGCGGCTGTTTCGCTAAGCACGCCTTATCGGAGGTTGAGAACTTCGCCATTGTTCCCGATTTGCGTTGCACGGACACTGATTCCGGCAGATGAGGACGATCGGAGCAGGGGCAAAGTGACCAGGAAGCGCATCGAACTAGCAGCTGTGTCACCCCGGGCGGTCCGTCTGATCGGCGAGTTGGAGAACGCCCTCCGACGTGAAGGACTTACCGACGATCGGCTGCGCGAACTGGCTCGTATTCGGGTGGCGCAGCTCAACGGTTGTGCGTACTTCCTGTCTCAGCGTTCCAAGGAAGCCCTGCGCCTGGGCGAAAAGCAAGAGCGACTCAACGAATTGGCGGGCTGGCGGGATTCGCTGCGCTTCACCGAGTCGGAGCGGGCGGCCCTCGCGCTCACGGAGTGCATGACCATGCTCGCACCCGACGGCGTGTCCGATGATGTGTACGGCCGTGCGGAACTGCTGCTCGGGCCCTACAACCTCGCGAACTTGATCATGGCGGTCGCGGTCGCGAACGCGCTGGACCGGATGTGCCTGACCGCGAGAGTGCCACCGCCGGAATAGATCCCGTTCCTCAGGCGACGCCGGCGAACACGGTGTCGACCACCGTGTGGATGTGTTCCCGCCCCGGAGGGCGCTGCCGGATGAGCCAGCGGTAATAGATGGGGCCGTACAGCAATTCGATGATGAGGTCGGGATCCAGGTCCGAACGGATCTGCCCTTGCCGCTGTGCGTTCCGGACGCGGTCGACGGCGGCCGCGACCAAATGGCCGAGCAGTCGCTCCCACATGGCGTGGGCGAGCTCGGCGTCCCGCTGGGCCGCGCCGATCAGCGCGGCGTAGTGCGGGCCGGTGTCCGGATGGGTGAGCGTCTCGCACGCGCCGATGATCTGGGTTTTGAAGTCCGCCAACGCGTCTCCGGTATCGGGGAAGGTGCTCTGCACCGACTTCATGGCGGACAGCAGACCGTCGAGCAGAACCGCGGACTTGGAGGGCCACCAGCGGTAGATGGTGTTCTTGCCGACCCCGGCGCGGGCCGCGATGCCTTCGATGCTGAGTTTGTCGTAGCCGACCTCCCGGCACAGATCCAGGGCGGCTTGAACGATGGCCTTGGCGGATTCCTCGTTTCGACGGTCCGGACGGCGGGATGACATGCCTCGAGCATAAACCCCAGGCGATACGACCCGTTCCGCCTTGACGCGGAGTCCCCTTTGGCACACACTCTAGGCGACACGGAACGCTCCGTGCCGCCTAGAGTGACTCGCCGCGTCTGGAACCGATTCTGGAGCAGGCTCGCGAGCGGACGAGTTCGTCGCTGCCAGAAAGGTTGGAACGCAATGCAATACTGCTCCGGCCCGCACGGGGTGCCGAGCTCGCTGAGTGTGGGAAGGTGCGGATGAATTGGCAGGAACTGGAAACGTTCCTGACGCTGGCCGAGGAGTTACATTTCGGCCGTACCGCCGAGCGACTCCATGTCTCGGGCCCGCGGGTGAGTCAGATGATCAAGGCGCTGGAACGCCGCGTCGGCGCACCGCTGTTCGAGCGCACCAGCCGCCAGGTCGTGCTGACCTCCTTCGGACGGCAGCTTCGCGATGAACTCGACCCGCACCACCGCGGCGTGCTCGCGGCGCTGGCCAGGGTTACCGACGCGGCCCGCGGCCTCGGCGGCGTGCTGCGCCTGGGATTCTCCAGCCCGCTGGCCAGTGAACTGTTGATGACCGTCGTCGAAGCGTTCCGCAGCACCTATCCCACCTGCGAAGTCCACATTCGCGAGGTGCATCTGTCCAACCGCGTCAGCCCGCTCCGGAGCGGCGAAATAGATATCCAATTCATAGAATTGCCCGTCGACGAACCCGAGATAGTTCGCGGGCCGGTTCTGCTGCGCGACCCGTGCGTCCTCGCGATGCCCAGCGACCACCGCCTGGCCCACCGCGAAACGGTGTCGCTGGAAGACCTTGCCGACGAGCAACTTCTGATGATCGAGGGGATGCCCGGCTACTTCGTCGACCGGCATTTCCCGGTCCGCACGCCCAGCGGCCGGCCCGTCCACCACATCCCCATCACCACCTACTGGCAGGAACTTCTCACACTGGTCGCCGCCGGCAGAGGCGTGACCATTGCCGCCGCCCAGGGAACCCGGTACTACCCTCGCCCCAACCTGGTCTACATCCCGTTCGACGACGTTCCGCCCTTCGAATACGGATTGTTCTGGCGCGCGGAAACCGCATCCGCCAAAGTCCTGGCCTTCGCCCGCACAGCGCAGCAGGTTTCCGCCACTCTCGCCGGAACCGAATCACGCTGAGAAATTCGAGTCATTCCCGGCGATTAGCGAACCTTACTGGTAGCTAAATACTTCGCCATTGTTCGGGCCTGTCCCGGGGCTTCACACTTGATGTGGTTCCGCCGTAATAGACCTCGTCCATCGGTCGGGACCAGCACCCCTTGTGACCTCCGCGCGAACCGCGGAATAGCCCTGCGCCCCATCCACGGGGGCGGCGGCCGAGGGTGCCTCATTCAATCCCATGTCGAAAACCAGGAACGAGACTCATGCTCCGCGGACATCTCAGCCTGCGCACCACCCGGCCACCGGTTCCGGTGTACCGACGAAAGGCTCATCGCGGTGTGATGATCGGCCTCGTATGGGTGGTGGCGGCCCTGGGGACGACCGTCTCCGTGGCGGGGCCGCCCACGTTCCTTCCGGCCGAACGGATTTCGACCTTCGGCCCGCCCGGCTTCGATACCGCATCGCCAGATATTCGTGCCGAGTTGGCCCGGCTGCTCCTGTGCCCGCCGACCACCGGCCGACACAAACCATTCAGCGACCCGAGAGGATCCGATCCGATGCCCGCGCAGCAGACATCACCCACCCGCGCCACGACTGTGACCGAGCTTCCGGCCGTACCCGCGCACCACGATGCCGTCGTCGCCTCCCTCGGCGGATGTGATCTCACCGCCGCGGGCCTGGACCGGTGGTCGAATCGGATGGCTCGCATGCTGATTCGGCTGGGCGCGGGAATGGGTAGCACGGTGGCGCTCGCCGACGTACCCGAATTCGAAGCGGTCGTGGTCCGGCATGCGCTGGCGAAGATCAACGCCGCGGCGCTGCCGGTTCGCAGCGAGGTCTTCGCTCCCGCCGCCACGGTGGGAGTGACCGTGCGGTCGCGCCGAACCACACTCTCCGACGCCGTCCGTTGGCTCGTACTCGATGAGCGCCTGACGCTGCAGCAGTACCTGAGCATCTCCGCCGAGCCGCTGACCGCGGCCGAACTCGGCACGCAACGCCACGCCGGCTGAACCCGGACTTCCGAACCGTCATCCCATTCGAGCTTCTCCTCGCGCTCGGCCGTTTTCCGGGCGCTCCGAGTACACAGGATCTTTCATGTCTCATTCCGTCTCGGCGGCCGATGCCGCGCCGCTCACCGACGCATTCGAGTTGTCCGCCGCGCAGCGCGGAATCTGGTTCGCCCAGCAGGTCGCCGGGACAGCGCCGATATCCATCGCGCAGTACGTCGAGTTCTCGGGCGCGGTCGATGTCGCACTGCTCACCCGAGCCGTCCAGCAGGCAGGGCGGGAATTCGGAACCGGTTGTGTCCGGCTGATCGACACCGGCGGCGTACCCGTTCAGGTGGTCGATCCCGCAGTGGAGATCGAGGTCGAATTCGTCGATCTCCGTGACGAACCGAATTCGGCGGCGGCCGCGCTGGCCTGGATGCGAGCCGAGTACTCGGCTCCGCTGAACCTCTACACAGACCGGCTGGTCCACGTCGCCCTGCTGCGCATCGACGAGGAGTACTGGTTCCTGTACTCCCGCATGCACCACATCATCATCGATGGCACCGGCGCCATGACGATGATGCAGCGGGTCAGCGAGATCTACGACGCCATGGCCGCAGGCAGCGAGATTCCGGCGGCCCGCGCCGCCGACCTGCGCGCCATCGTGGACGATGATGTGGCCTACCGGAATTCGAGCCGCATGGCCGCCGATCAACAACACTGGCGCACCCACCTCGCCGCGCTCACCGACCCCGTCACGCTGGCCGGGCGCGGTGGCGGCGTGGCCGCGCATCCGATCCTCGTCTCCGGTGAATTACCCACAGCGACAGCGGAACTGCTGAACAAGATGGCAGCCGAGGAGTCGATGAGCATCGCCCCGATCGTGGTGGCCGCCTTCGCGGCGTATCTCGGCACGATGACCGACGCGCCGGAAGTGACACTGGGACTTCCGGTTTCAGGCCGCACCACGGCGGCCCTGCGTCGCTCCGGCGGCATGGTCGCCAATGTGGTGCCGCTGCGGTTGGGGCGCGAGCCGTCCATGGCGGTCGGTGATCTGGTCGCGGCCACCCAGCGTGAGCTGACCGGTGCGCTGCGGCGGCAGCGCTACCGGCAGGAGGACATCTTCCGGGATCTCGGCCGCGCGATGGATATCGCCACCTCGTTCGGGCCGACGGTCAATCTGATGATGTTCGACAATCGGATCAATCTCGGTCCGGTGGTCGGGCGTCTGCACGTGTTGATCTCCGGCCTCATCGACGACCTGTTCGTCAATGTCTATCCGGGTATCGGCGGCCACAGCACGAATCTGGACTTCCAAGCCAACCCGAACCGCTACGACGAGGCGGAGCTGGCCGCCCTGCATGAACGGTTCCTGGCGTTCCTGCACCGTTTTCTCAGCGCGGGTGCGGCCACCGCGCTGTCGGAGGTAACCGTCATCTCCGCCGAGGAGCGCACCAGCCTGGTGCCGGTGCGCGGGGCCGAATCCGTTGCCCCGCGAACGCTTCCGGAGATCCTCGCCGAAACTGCGAGTACAGATCCCGGCGCGACCGCACTCGTCTTCGGCGAATACACCATGACCTACGCCGAATTGGATGCCTGGTCGAACCAAGTTGCCCGCGTGTTGCTGCGTCGCGGTGTGCGCGCCGGACAGTTCGTGGCCCTGGCCCTGACCCGGTCGCTCGAATCGCTGGTGGCCCTGTGGGCTGTCGCCAAAACCGGGGCGGCCTTCGTGCCGGTGGACCCCAACCACCCGATGGAACGCATCGAGGGCGTACTCGCCGATTCCGGCGCGCCGATCGGCATCACAGCCGGTGAGATCGCTGAGCGCCTGCCGGAGAGCGTCGACTGGCTGCGCCTCGACGACCTCGCCACCATCCGGGAAATCATCACCACAACCGACACCGCGATCTCGCATGCGGAGCGGGGCGCAGCGGTCGCCCTCGATCAGATCGCGTACCTGATCTACACCTCCGGATCCACCGGCAAACCCAAAGCGGTACAGATCAACCACCACGGCCTGGCGAATCTCGTTGCCACGCAAGCCGAAACCATGCGGCTGGACCGGAACTCGCGAGTGCTGCACGTGGCCTCACCCGCCTTCGACGCCTCCATCCTCGAAGCCCTCTTCGCCTTCGGCTCCGGCGGCACACTCGTCATCGCACCACCCGACGCCTACAGCGGACCCGACCTGGAAGACCTGCTCCGCAACCACCACGTCAGTCACGCCCTCATCACCCCCTCGGTGCTGACCACGCTGCGGCCCTCCGACCTGCCGCGGTTGCGGTGCCTCGCCGTCGGCGGTGAGGCGGTCAGTACGGACCTCGTCGCGCAATGGGCACCCGAACGCCGCATGATCAACCTCTACGGGCCCACCGAAACCACCATCGTCGCAACCAAATCCACCGAACTGACACCGGACCAGCCGATCACCCTCGGCGGACCCGTGCACGGATTCTCGCTACTGGTCCTCGACACCTGGCTACGCCCCGTGCCACCCGGTGTGACCGGTGAGCTCTATCTCGCCGGCCCCGCGCTCGCGCCCGGATACCTGCACCAATTCAGCCTGACCGCAACACGATTCGTCGCCAACCCCTACGGCGAACCCGGCGAACGCATGTACCGCACCGGTGACCTCGTGCGCTGGACCCACGAACCCGAACCCACACTCGAATACCAGGGCCGCAGCGACTTCCAAGTCAAGATCCGCGGACAGCGCATCGAACTCGGCGAAATCGACGCCACCCTCACCGACGCACCCGGTGTCGAGTACGCCATCACCATCGGAGTGAACACACCCGCAGGCACCACCGCGCTAGCCGCCTACATCGTGCCCCACACCAATGGCCCAACCCCCGAAATCGCTGGGCTGCGTGCCCATCTGGCCGAGCGACTGCCCGCGGTCATGGTGCCCGCCGCAATAACCATCATCGACACAATCCCACTGACACCCGTCGGCAAACTCGACCGCAACGCACTACCCCAACCCGAATTCACCGACCACACCACCGAATACCGCCCACCCCGAACCCACACCGAACACCAGCTCGCGCACCTGTTCACCGAACTCCTCGGCGTCGACCGCATCGGCATCGACGACTCCTTCTTCGCCCTCGGCGGCGACAGCATCACCGCCATCCAGCTCGTCGCCCGCGCCCGCGCGGCCGGACTCGCCTTCTCCGCGGGCGATGTCTTCGATCTCAAGACCGTGGCCGCCCTGGCCACCGTCGCGACCCCGGCCGAGGAGACGGTGGATGCCTCGGTCGAGCCGTTCAGCCTGATCCCGGTGCCGGCATCGGATCTGGCTCGCTGGAACCTGGAATATCCGCAACTGACCGATGTGTGGCCCCTGTCGCCGCTGCAGCACGGCATGTACTTTCACTCCCGATTCGATGCCGCGGATATCGACCGCTATCTCATCCGGACTCGTGCCAACCTGTCCGGTTCGATCGATGCCGCCCGGCTGCGCGCCGCGGCGCAATCCCTGATCGACCGGCACGACAGTCTGCGCGTCGCCTTCGTCGAATCCGTGGACGGTCCACGTCAACTCGTGCTCGACACCGTCGAAGTCTGCTGGCGCGAGGAAGATCTCAGCCATTTCACCGAGGCGCACGATCGGGATCGCGAACTGGATCGGCTGGCCCACGCCGATGCCCGTAACCGGTTCGACCTCACCCGTCCCCCGCTACTGCGGCTCACCCTCATCCGTACCGGCGCCGATACCTGGACCCTGCTGATCACCAGCCACCACCTGGTCCTCGATGGCTGGTCCATGCCGCTGCTGATCCGGGAACTGCTCACCGGATATGTCGCCGGCGCAATCGATTCCGGCGCTGCACTGCCACCGGCGCATTCCTATGGAAATTTCCTGTCCTGGCTCGCGGCCGACCACGACGCCGGAATCGAGTTGTGGACCGAGGAATTGCGGGGTCTCGACGCGGCCACGCTGGCGCTTCCGGCACCGATGGACTCGGGCCCGGCCACCTCGGGCATCGTCTCGGCCGAGCTGCCCGCCGAGATCACCGCGCGCTTGGAATCCGTCGTCCGGACCGCGGGCGCGACCATGAACAACGCCCTGCAACTGGCCTGGGCGATGCTGCTCACCACACTCACCGGACGCACCGACATCGTCTTCGGCACCACCGTCTCCGGACGACCCCCACACCTGCCCGGCGTCGAAGACATGATCGGCCTGTTCATCAACACCATCCCCGTCCGCATCCGACTCGACCCCGCCGAACGCATCACCGACCTGCTGACTCGCATCGGCGTCGAACAAGCACGACTGCTCGATCACCAGCACATCGGGCTCGCCGACATCCACCGCGCCGTGGGCCTGCCGCAACTGTTCGACACCATCACCGTGTACGAATCGGTTCCGATCGATCGGGAGAGCCTGAACGCGGCGCTGGAGCTGGCCGGCATGCGCGTGCTCGACATCTCCGATATCGACACCGCGCCATACCCGCTGAGCCTCAAGGTCTTCCCGCAACCGGATGCCGACGGCCGAAACGTCCTCGAGATCGACATCAACTACTGGACCTCCCAGCTGGACGCCGACCAGGCGCGAGACCTGCTGGATCGCTTCGTGCTGCTGCTGACCGAAATCGCCGCGCGGCCCGGCCGGTCCATCGCGCACCTCCCGGCGGTCACCGCGAGCGAACGGCAGGTGCTGGCGCCCATGCGCGTCGCCGAGTCCGCGGCGCCGCGCACCCTTCCCGAGATCCTTGCCGACGGCGCCGCGCGCAACCCCGACGCCATTGCGATCGTCTCCGGTGACCGCACCATGACCTACCGGGCGTTGCAGGCGGAATCCGACCGCATCGCACGGCTCCTGGCCGGGGCCGGGGTCGGCCCGGAAACCGTTGTCGCACTGGCCTTCCCTCGTTCCCCCGAGCTGATCATCGGGGTCTGGGCGGTGGCCGCGGCCGGTGCCGCCTTCCTGCCGATCGATCCGTCCCAGCCCGCTGACCGAATCGAGCTGATGCTCAACGACTCCGGTGCGATGTTCGGGCTCACCGGCCCTGAGCTCCGGTCGCAGCTGCCGGGCCACGTCCGGTGGTTCACGCTCGACGATTCCGAGGTCGACGCCCCGCACCCGACGGACCTGCGCCGCCCACACCTGGACAATGCCGCCTGGATGATCTACACCTCCGGATCGACCGGCATCCCCAAGGGCGTGCTCATCTCCCACCGCGGCGTCGCCGATCTGATTGCCTCCCAACAGGAATCGTTCGACATGGACTCCCGAGCCCGGGTGCTGCAGGTCGCGTCGCCGAGCTTCGACTCGTTCGTCTCCGAGCAGGTGCTGGCCTTCGCCCGGGGAGCCGCCGCGGTGGTCTCGCCACCGGAGGTGTACAGCGGTGACGAGCTGACCGAACTGCTTCGGACACAACGCGTCACGCACGCGATCATCACTCCGTCCGTGGTGGCCACCATGAAACCGCACCAGCTGCCGGACCTCCGGTTCCTGGCGGTCGCCGGCGAGGCGGTCGGCGCGGACCTGGTGGCCCAGTGGGCGCCGGGCCGGCGCATGGTCAACCTCTACGGCCCCACCGAAACCACCATCTGGGCGACCGGACCCGCCGAACTCCGCGCGGGGCATCCGGTCACCATCGGAGCGCCGATCCGCGGCATGGCGGCTCTGGTACTCGACTCGTGGTTGCGCCCGGTTCCGGCCGGTGTGACCGGTGAGCTCTATCTCGCCGGACCCGCGCTGGCACGCGGCTATTCCGGACGGTTCGGCCTCACCGCGTCCCGCTTCGTGGCCAACCCCTACGGCGCGCCGGGCGAACGCATGTACCGCACCGGCGATCTGGTCCGGTGGCTCCCGGACTCCACACCCGGGGCGGGTCTGGAATCCAGCGCCCTCGAATACCTCGGCCGCACCGACTTCCAGGTCAAGATTCGCGGCCAGCGCATCGAACTCGGGGAAATCGACGCGACCTTGATCGCCGCTCCCGGAGTGGAATTCGCTGTCACCATCGGTGCCCGCACCCCCGCCGGAACGGCTGCTCTCGCCGCCTATGTGGTGGCCGAGAACGAATCCGTGCTCGACACCGGCGCATTGCGCGCCTATCTGGCCGAACGACTACCCGCGGTGATGGTTCCGTCGGCCATCACCGTCGTCGATGCCATCCCGCTGACCCCGGTCGGCAAGCTCGACCGCCAAGCACTACCCGAACCCGTCTTCACCGACAGCGCCGCCGAATACCGCGCACCCGCGACACCCGCGCAGGAAGCACTCGCCCGCTTGTTCGCCGACCTCCTCGGGGTCGACCGGGTCGGCGTCGACGATTCCTTCTTCGCGCTCGGCGGCGACAGCATCATCACCATCCAGCTCGTCTCGCGGGCCCGCGACGCGGGGCTCTCCTTCACCGCCCGGGACGTTTTCGAGCACCGCACCGTGGCCGCCCTGGCCGCCGTCGCCGACGACATCACTGCCGGGAACACGGTGCCGGAGCTACCCGGCGGCGGCATCGGCTCCGTCGCAACCACACCCGTCGTCCGCGCGCTGGCCGAATTCGGCGAGACCTGGACCCGCGCCGGTCGTGCGGCGCTGATCACGTTGCCGGAGAACATCACCCGCGAGCAGCTCATCACGGTGCTGCAAACCGTGATCGATCACCATGACGTCCTGCGCAGCACCCTGCGGCGCGACGATACGGGCTGGCACTGGGAAATCAGCGCTCCCGGCACGATCGCGGCCCGCGCCCTGCTGGACGTCGTCGAATCCGACTCGTACCTCGTGGGCCGCATACTCGATGCCATACCGTATCGCGCTGCCGCGCAGTTGGATCCCGCCGACGGCGTCGTGGCGCGGTTCGTGCTGCTCGAGCGGTCCGAGGCCGCGCCGCTGCTATGGCTGGTGCTGCATCAGGTGGTCGTCGATCACGAATCGTGGTCGATTCTGCTGTCCGATCTGTCGGCCGCATGGTCGGGCGAACCGCTGGCTCCCGCCGGCACCTCCTTGCGCGCCTGGGCACACCAGCTCCTCGGACGAACCGCGCTGCGCGACCATGAACTCCCGGATTGGGAACGCGTACTGGCCGTGGACGATCCGCCGCTGGATGCGCGGGCCCTGCCTGCCGCGTCGAAGACAGCCCGGACCGTGGCACAACTGCACACTCTGGTACCGGCCGACGTCGCCCGTCGAGCGCTGATCGACCTGCCCCGCCAATTCCACTGCGATGCCGAAGACATCCTGCTGACCGCACTCGCCATGGCAGTGAGCCGGTGGCGCGACCACCCGACGACCCTGGTGGCGGTGACCGGACGCGAGCGGGCTCACGCCGGAGTGTCCGGCGCGGCCCTCGACCGCACCCTCGGCCGATTCGCCATTGATCATCCGGTGGCGCTGGACCTGTCCGGTGTGGATCTCGTGGACGCGTACGCCGCCGGGCCGGCGGCGGGGGAAGCGATTCGGGCCGTCAAACAACAGCTGCGCGAGATCCCGGACCGCGGTCTGGGCTTCGGTGTTCTCCGGTACCCGTTCGAGGGCGATGCGACGCTCGCGGGGGCGACGCCGCAATTGCGGTTCGAGTACCTCGGCCATGCCGATTCCGACGATGATTCCGCTTGGCTGCCGAGGTATTTCGTATCGACCGCAGACCCCGGTGCGGCGACGGCGGCAGTGGCGGCGGTGTGGTCCGACGCCGGTCTGGAAGCGACCTGGACCTTCGCGAATCAGCTGATCTGCCCAGCCGTGGTGAGCCAGTACGCCGACCTGTGGGCGCGGGCGCTGGCAGCACTGGCCGCTCATGCGCTGCTGCCTGGGGCCGGTGGTTTCACCCCGTCGGATTTCGATCTGGCGGGGGTCACGCAGGCCGATCTCGACCAGTGGCGTCGCGACTACCCGGCATTGACCGACGTGTGGGAGCTGTCGCCACTGCAGCAGGGTATGTACTTCCACGCGCAGTTCGATCCCGAGGACGCCGATCGATACCTGCTCCAGACCAGAGCCGCATTGACCGGCCCCATCGACGCCGCCCGATTGCGTTCTGCCGCACAGGGTATGGTGGACCGGCACGACATTCTGCGCGTCGCGTTCGCCGACACCGCCAACGGCCCGCGCCAGATCGTGCTCGAGGCCGCCGAAATAGCCTGGCGCGAAGTAGATCTGCGTGAGATCGCCGACGAGCAGGACCGCGAACACGCGTTGGAGCGCCTGGCCGGTGCCGATGCCCGCACCCGGTTCGACCTCGGTCGTGCGCCGCTGCTGCGGCTGACGCTGGCACGCACCAGCGCGGACGCGTGGACCCTGTTGATCACCAGCCATCACCTGGTTCTGGACGGCTGGTCCATGCCGCTGCTGATCCGGGAACTGCTCACCGGATATCTCGCCGGCGAGCGGGATCTCGGCACGGCGCTACCGCCGACTCAGTCCTATCGAGAATTCCTGTCCTGGCTCGCTGACCGTGAAGGCACCGCCGTCGAAACCTGGTTCGACGCGCTGCGCGGCATAGACGCGCCGACGCTCGTCTTCGGGGAGCCGGGCCTTTCCGCCACCAGCGAGCACGGCACGGTATCGGTAGAGATGCCCGCCGAGTTCACCGCGCAGTTGGAATCCGTCGTCCAGACCGCGGGCGCGACCATGAACAACGCCCTGCAACTGGCCTGGGCGATGCTGCTCACCACGCTCACCGGACGCACCGACGTGGTGTTCGGCGCCACCGTCTCCGGACGACCCCCGCACCTGCCCGGCGTCGAAGACATGATCGGCCTGTTCATCAACACCATCCCCGTCCGCATCCGACTCGACCCCACCGAACGCATCACCGACCTGCTGACTCGCATCGGCGTCGAGCAAGCACGGCTGCTGGACTACCAGCATGTCGGGCTCGCGGATATCCACCGCGCCGTGGGCCTGCCTCAGCTGTTCGACACCATGGCTGTCTACGAATCGGTCCCGATCGATCGCGGCGGCTTGCGTTCCGCACTGGACCGCAGCGGTATTCAGGTAGTCGATATCACCGATACCGAATCCGCACCGTATCCGCTGACGTTGAAGGTCACGCCGCAGCCCGACGCCGATGGCCACGGCATGCTGAGGCTCACGATCAACTACTGGGCCTCCCACCTGGACGACGCTCGGGCACGCATCCTGCTCGACCGATTCGTCGCGCTACTCACCGAGATCAGCGCCCATCCGGATCGGCTCATCGCCCACCTGACCGCCGTGACCGAACGGGAACGGCATGCGCTGGTGCCGGTGCGCGGTGCCGAATCCGTTGCCCCGCGCACACTTCCGGAGATCCTCGCCGAGAGCGCGACCGACGATCCCCGCGCGACCGCGCTCGTCTTCGGCGAATACACCATGACCTACGCCGAACTGGATGCCTGGTCGAATCAATTCGCCCGCGTGCTGCTGCGCCGTGGCGTCGGCGCCGGACAGTTCGTGGCGTCGGCGTTGACCCGGTCACTCGAATCGCTGGTGGTGTTGTGGGCTGTCGCCAAGACGGGCGCGGCCTTCGTGCCTGTGGACCCCAACCACCCGGTGGACCGTATCGAACATGTGCTTGTCGATTGCCAGGCGTTGATCGGTCTCACAGCCGGTGAGAGCGGTGAGACTCTGCCGGATGGCATGGACTGGCTGCGTCTGGACGACCTCGCCACCATCCGGGAAATCATGGCCGTGGCCGACGCTCCGGTGTCGGATGCGGAGCGGGGCGGAACGGTCACCCTCGATCAGATCGCGTACCTGATCTACACGTCCGGATCCACCGGCAAACCCAAAGCGGTACAGATCAACCACCACGGCCTGGCGAATCTCGTTGCCACGCAAGCCGAAACCATGCGGCTGGACCGGAACTCGCGAGTGCTGCACGTGGCCTCACCCGCCTTCGACGCCTCCATCCTCGAAGCCCTCTTCGCCTTCGGCTCCGGCGGCACACTCGTCATCGCACCACCGGAGGCCTACAGCGGGCCAGACCTGGAAGATTTGTTGCGCGGTCAACAGGTCAGTCATGCGCTGATCACGCCGTCGGTGCTTGCCACTCTGCGCCCGTTGGATCTGCCGCGGTTGCGGTGCCTCGCCGTCGGCGGTGAGGCGGTCAGTACGGACCTCGTCGCGCAATGGGCACCCGAACGCCGCATGATCAACCTCTACGGGCCCACCGAAACCACCATCGTCGCAACCAAATCCACCGAACTGACACCGGACCAGCCGATCACCCTCGGCGGACCCGTGCACGGATTCTCGCTACTGGTCCTCGACACCTGGCTACGCCCCGTGCCACCCGGTGTGACCGGTGAGCTCTATCTCGCCGGCCCCGCGCTCGCGCCCGGATACCTGCACCAATTCAGCCTGACCGCAACACGATTCGTCGCCAACCCCTACGGCGAACCCGGCGAACGCATGTACCGCACCGGTGACCTCGTGCGCTGGACCCACGAACCCGAACCCACACTCGAATACCAGGGCCGCAGCGACTTCCAAGTCAAGATCCGCGGACAGCGCATCGAACTCGGCGAAATCGACGCCACCCTCACCGACGCACCCGGTGTCGAGTACGCCATCACCATCGGGGCGCGCACACCGGCGGGGACCACCGCACTGGCCGCTTACGTCGTGCCCGATCCGGCCGCGGGGGAGGTGCCCGAAATCGCCGGGCTGCGCGCCTATCTGGCCGAGCGACTGCCCGCGGTCATGGTGCCCGCCGCAATAACCATCATCGACACAATCCCACTGACACCCGTCGGCAAACTCGACCGCAACGCACTACCCCAACCCGAATTCACCGACCACACCACCGAATACCGCCCACCCCGAACCCACACCGAACACCAGCTCGCGCACCTGTTCACCGAACTCCTCGGCGTCGACCGCATCGGCATCGACGACTCCTTCTTCGCCCTCGGCGGCGACAGCATCACCGCCATGCACTTCGTGGCGCGGGCTCGGGCGGCCGGTTTCACGCTGACGCCGGCACAGGTATTCGAGCACCGCACCGTCGCTGCCCTGTCCGCTCTCTCGGCCTCGCCCACCGGCGGAACCGAAGCGACGGCGCTGGGCCTGGAGGTGCTGCTGCCGATCCGGTCCGAGGGTGACGAACCGGCGCTGTTCTGCATTCATCCGGCATCCGGAATCTCTTGGCCGTACCTGGGATTCGCCGAGCACCTACGGTCGGGACGGCCGATCTACGGTCTGCAGGCGCCCGAGCTGTCCGGGGAACCGGCAGCCGAGTCCGTCGCCGACTATGCCGACCGCTATCTGCGCGAGATCCGCGCCGTGCAGCCGGAAGGTCCGTACCACCTGCTGGGCTGGTCGTTCGGCGGAATCATCGCCCATGCCGTCGCGGTCCGGCTCCAAGCGGAGGGCGCCGAAGTCGGCGTCCTGGCGCTGCTCGATACGGACTCCTCCAATGGCGCATTCGCCGTACCTACCGAGGAACTGGGGGTGGGCGCGCTGCTCACCGAATTCGGTGACCTGTTCGGCCTGCGCGGCCTGCCCGCCGCGGCGACCGCGGAGCAGGCGGCCGACCTGATCAACGACCGGTGGGGTGCCGCGCTCGTCTCGGCGGATCTGCTGGAACGACTGACCAGGTCCTTCAATGCCGCCGGGCGCATCATGTCCGAACATCGAAAGGCCCGCTTCCTCGGCGACATCCTCTATTTCCGGGCAGCCCTGGGCCGCTCCCAGGTCGCACCGCCGACGGGCTGGCAGCCCTATGTCACCGGCGAGATCACCGTCTACGACGTCGACGCCGAGCACAGCGAAATGGTCACCCCGCACGCGCTGCCGGCGATCGCGCGGGCGCTCGACTCCCACCTGACTCCCCTGCCCGACACGGTGGACGCGCTCGCCGACACCGCGTACATCGCGGCGGCATAACCGAAATGAGAGGCACACCAATGAATTCCAGTGGCGGAATCACCGTCGAGGGCATCGAGAAATCCTTCGGCGCCCTGCCCGCCCTGCGCGGCGTCGACTTCGAGGCGGCGCCCGGCGAGATCGTCGGGCTCCTCGGGCCCAATGGCGCGGGAAAGACCACCACCGTCGATATTCTGTCCACCCTGCTCGCCCCCGACGCCGGGCGAGCGCTCGTGGCCGGGTACGACGTCGTCCGTGATCCGGCCGCGGTCCGCCGGTCGATCATGCTCACCGGCCAGTTCGCCGCACTCGACGATATGCTCTCCGGCTTCGAGAATCTGGTGCTGTTCGGCCGCCTGCAGGGGCTGAGCAAACGGGCCGCCGAAGACCGCGCGGACGAGCTGCTCACCCTCTTCGAACTCACCGACGCGGGGTCGAGGCGGGTCGGCGCGTACTCCGGCGGTATGCGCCGCCGAATCGATATCGCCTGCGGGCTCGTCGTCCGACCGGAGGTGGTGTTCCTCGACGAACCAACCACGGGCCTGGACCCGCGCAGCCGCCAGGGCGTCTGGGAACTGGTGAAAAGCTTCCGCGCGGAAGGTATCACGACTCTGCTCACCACACAGTACCTGGAGGAGGCGGATGCGCTGGCCGATCGCATCGTCGTGATCGACCGCGGCACCGTGATTGCCGAGGGCACCCCCGACCAGTTGAAGGCCCGCACCGGCGCGAGCTACTGCGAGATCGTCCCGGTGGCTCCGACCGAGCTGGAGATCACGGCGCACGTACTGCGACCACTCGCCGCGTACGTGGACGCCACCGGCCCGACGACCGCGGAGCGGGTCGTCCTGCCGGCTCCGGACGGAGCGCAGACCGTCGCCGAGGCGCTGCGGCTATTGGACAGCGCCGGAATCGAACTCGCCGATATCGGCTTGCGCCGGCCGTCCCTGGACGACGTGTTCCTGAACCTCACCGAGGATCCGGGGCGGGTCGCGCGCCCGGAGATATCCCACGCCGAGACCGCCGTCCGCGGCCTCGCGGCGGAGGTGCGGCTGTGACCATCGCGCTCCGCTTCGAATCGGTCCGTGCGACCCCTACCTCACGACAGCAGTGGTGGGCGCTCAGCATCCGGCAGATCGTGCCTGCCGTGCGGTCCGGGGAGGTGCTGACCTCGGTCCTCGCCCCGGTGGTCTGCACCGCCGGGTTCTATCTCCCGATGAACCGCGTGATGTCGTTCTCCGGAACGGGTTTCAGCAGCTACGCCCAGTTCATGATGCCGCTGGTGATCCTGCAGGCGAGTGCGTTCACGGCCATTTCGGCGGCGGTGCGCTCGGCCTCCGACGCGGTATCGGGACTGGATCGCCGCTTCACCGCCATGCCGGTCGCCCCGCTCGTCCCCGTCGCGGCGCGGCTGTCCGGTGCGTTCACGCGGTTGTGCCTCGCGCTGGCGTCGGCATTGGCCTGCGGGCACGTGATCGGTTTCCGATTCCGGCTGGACACCGTCCACACCCTCGCCTACCTCGCCTTCGCACTGTGCATCGGCTTAGCCCTCACCCTCGCCGCCGACGTGATCGGCACCGCGGCGCGCAGTCCCGAATCGACCACCCAGATCCTGGGCCTGCCGCCGCTGATTCTCGGCATGATCTCCACCGGCCTCGCTCCGGTCGGCCAATTTCCGCACTGGATACAGCCTTTCGTCCGCAATCAGCCGGTCTCCCGGTTCGCGGACGTGCTGCGAGCACTGTCCGGCGACACCGGCAACCAGCACGCCCCTGTCACCTTCGCCCTGGTAGGTCCCTCGCTGTACTGGATCGCGGGAATGCTCCTGGTCACCGTTCCGCTGGCCTGGCGGCTGAACACCCGGAGGAACGCATGACCGCCCCGGCTCACGAACCGCTCGTAGCCCTGTTCCCCGGGCACGCGCCCGACCGAACGCCGGCCGGCCCGGCCCTGCTCATCAGGCACACCCTGATTCAAACGCGGCGGCTCCTGCTGAGGTGGACCCGCCACCCGGTCACCCTGCTGGAGACCCTCGTCATCCCCTGCCTGCTGCTGCTCGTGCTCGATACCGTGATCGGCGATCAGATCGGCCGATTCTCCGGGCACAGCGCGCTGTACGGATCGGTGCCGATGGTCGCGGTCGTCGGCGCGCTGTCTGGGTCCGCGGCCGGTGGCTCGATGCTCTGGCGGGAACGAGCGGCGGGACTGCTGGCCAGGTTCTGGGTGCTGCCCATCCACCGCGCCTCCGGCCTCGCCGCACGGATGCTCGCCGAAGGCGTCCGAATCCTGCTCGGCACCACGGTCATTGTCGCCTTCGGCTGTGTGCTGGGGTTCCGGTTCCAGCAGGGACCGTTCGCCGCCGTGGCCTTCGCCGCGATCCCGATGCTGCTCGGGCTCGGGTTCGCGGCGCTGGTCACCGCCATCGCCACCACCGCGCCCAAGGCCACGCTGGTGGAAAGCACGACCATCCTGACGTCACTGCTGATGTTCTTCAGCACCGGGTTCGTCCCGATCGGCGCCTATCCGGAGTGGATCCAGCCGGTGGTCCGGAACCAGCCGATCTCGGTCGCGGTGGAGGCCATGCGGGCGCTGTCCGAAGGCGGACCGCTGGCGCGTCCGCTGGTGCTGACGCTGGCCTGGTCCCTGGGCATGGTCGCAGTGTTCGCGATACCCGCGGCGCTGGGCTATCGCCGCGCCAGCCGCCGGTGATCCCGGACCGGCGCCACAACCCGGCATCGTCCTCCCCTTCTACCTGTCCATCCGAAAGCAATGAGGTGATACCCCTTGAACACCAACCCCTTCGACAACGAAGACGGCGCCTTCCTCGTCCTGGTCAACGCAGAGGGCCAGCATTCGCTGTGGCCTTCCTTCGCACCGGCTCCGGCCGGCTGGTCCACCGTTTTCGGTGCGGATTCGCGATCGTCGTGCCTCGAATACGTGGAACAGCATTGGACGGATATGCGGCCGAGCAGTCTCCGCGTGATCGACGCGATCGAGGATGCCGTGGAACACCGAGCATCCACCGGGAGTGTTCGTGTCGATGGCCTCGCGCCCGAACCGACACAAAGATCATCCGCTGCCGTCAGAGGGTGAATTCAGCTTCAATCATCAGTCGACCGGCAAAGAAGATGCCGGTCGGTACTGTTCCCATCCATACCGTGCCCCGCCGAGGGCACTTCCGGGGCCGTGAATCTGAATGAATCATTCCGGTCAACCCGGAAAGCTGGTTTGGAATAGATCATTCCGTTCTGATACGGTTCGAAGTGTGCGACCGGCCAGGGTCGCTGATTCGAAGGGAAGAAACCATGTACCTCGTCGTCGGCGCCACCGCTCACTTCGGCCGTCAGACCGTGGATGCCCTGCTCGCCGCGGACCAGCCGGTACGCGCCCTGACCCGCCGCCCCGAAACCGCTGGATTCCCGGCCGGCGTACAGGTCGCCGCGGGGGACCTCACCTCCGAAGCCGCGCTGGCCGAAGCGGTTTCGGGCGTCGAAGCCATCTTCCTGGTGCTGCCCTACGGCATGGAGGTCGCACCGCTGCTGGTCGCAGCCAAGCGCGCCGAGGTGAAGCGCATCGTCTTCCTGTCCTCGGGCGCGGTGGTCGATGGCGCGGAGACTCAGCCCGATGTGATCGCGCAGTACCACCGCGAGGTGGAAGCGGCGGTCGAATACTCCGGCATCGAATGGACGTTCCTGCGTCTGCTGTTCCCGGCCATCAACTCACTGACCTTCGCCATGCAGCTGGCCGGCGGCGATGTCATCCGCGCCGCGTACGGCCAGGCCGCCGCCTCGGTCGTGCATGAGAACGACGTGGCCGACGTCGCCGCGGCGGTGTTGGCGGGCGGGCACGCCGGGAAGATCTACGACCTCACCGGCCCGCAATCGCTGACCCAGGTGGAACAGGTCGAGATCCTGGGCGCTGCGCTGAATCGCCCGCTCACCTTCGAGGAGCTCGACGATGCCCCGGTGCGGGCGCAGATGGCACAGTTCATGGACCCGGCGTTCATCAATGCGCTCTTCGACCTGATGGCCGCGACCGTCGGCAAGCCCGCCGAGGTCAACACCGTGGTCGAAGTACTCACCGGACACGCGCCCCGGACCTACACCGAATGGGTCCGCGACCACCTCGCCGACTTCTCCTGAGCGAGCGGGAGATTCGGTACCGATATCCGTGACCGGGCCCGGGACGTGCGCAGCAGTGGAAGCGCTTCGGCCGACCGCCCCAGACGATGCAGCATCAACCCGTAATAGGCCGTGCGATCAAAACACTCCGAAGTAGGATCACGACCGATTCGCTCGTAAGCTGTTCTCGGAGGGTGTTTTTGAGGCCGGTTCGTTCGAGATCCAAATATCGTGTCGAATACGGCTCGAGTGGATGCTGACCTCGCCATGACCCGGATTCTGACCCGTAGCGACCTGGCCGAGGTGCTCGACCCGATGTCCTGCATGGCCGCGTTGACCGAGCACTTCCGCAATGCGGATTCCTGGCCTGCAGTGGGGCAGCGTGTGCGCACAGAGCTGCCCTTCGGGGGCACTGCGATGGTGCTGGTCCCGGGGATCATTCCCGGCATCGACGCGTACACCGTGAAGGTGAATGCAAAGTTCCCCGCCGCCCAACCGGCGTTGCGCGGGGTGATCGCGCTGCACAGCACCACAGACGGGGAACTGCTCGCACTGATGGACTCCGCCACGATCACAGCCTGGCGGACAGGATTGTCCGCGGCGCTGGGCACCCACGCCCTGGCTCCCGCTGATCCGCGAGGAGATGCGGTGCTGGGCGTGATCGGCGCGGGGGCGCAGGCCGAGCTCACGGTGAGGGGACTTCTCGGTTTGCGGCGGTTCGGTGACCTCGTGGTCCATGACATCGATGCGGGCCGAGCCGCGACCTTCGCTTCCCGGCACGGCGGCCGCGTGCTGACCTCGGCCACAGAGATCGCCGCAGTCGCCGACATCGTACTTCTCGCGACCTGGTCACGAAAACCCCTGCTGAGCCTCGCGGACACCCGGCTGGGACAGCATTTCACCACCCTCGGCACCGACGAACCCGAAAAGCGCGAGCTCGCAACCGATCTGATCGAATCGGCAGTCATCGCGGTGGACAGCCGCGAACTGGCCGTAGCCGGGGGTGCCCTGGCACCGACACAGCCTTCCACCCGAGCGGCCTCGGTCACCCTCGGTGCACTGTTACGGAACGAGCACTCGGGCCGCACCACCGCCACCGCTCGATCCGTTTACGCCCCCGTCGGGCTCCCTTGGCAGGATCTCGCTGTAGCCTGGGTCGCCTACCAGCAAGCACAGCACCGTGACATCGGAACAATGATCGACCTACTCGCATGACAGCAAGTGATCGCTGTTGAGGCTGTCACGGCCACAATAGGTTTCGCGCCTACGCGCCGCCTGTTGACCCACCCAACTCAGTATGTTCTGAGTTCTCCGCCTTTGGGGTTCAGCATGGATTCCGGAGTCAGTCGTTCAACGGAACCGAATACCAGGAATTCATGCCCGGTATCCCACACCACGGACTGCACCACCTGCCGATCTTTGAGGAAGACGTAGTACCCGGAAGACACCGGGCCGGAACCGATCCGGGGTGGTAGTCCCTTCCAGCAAGTACCCGTCGGGGTCTGGGCGCTCGTGTTCATCCGCTCATCGTCCTTAGCCGCAGAAGCGTCGATCACCGTGTCCCAGCCATCCGACCAACCGGCGGCGCGCGTTACCTCGCCGAGACTGACGGGTTGCTGCCCGCGCCCAGCGGTTTTGATCGCCGCCGTCAGCGCCTGGCTCGAGCCGAGCGGCTGCGGCTCCCTGTCGAGGCGGATTTCGGATAGACACGTTTTCGCGGCAGGCTTTTCGTGTTTGGCCGCACATCCGGCCAGCAGCGGCACCATCAGGACGCCGACAACGATCGTGGCTACTTTCACTTACCTCACACTCACTTTCCGGGAAGTGGGATATCCACGCCCGCAGGACTTCTGGTCTGGTCCCAGCCAACGGTATTGCTGAAGGCAATCTGAGCGGGAGCGTCGGACCCGTTGGGTCTGTGGATGACGATAGTGTCGCCCCTATCGACCGCGGCGATGACCGCTGATTGCAGATCTTCCGGTGATGCGTTCATATTCGCCAGGCCGATCTGACGGCCAATCTCATTGTTCTTGAGGTCCATCGCCTCACGTTGCGGACCGTTTCCGCCGACCATTTCATGGGCGCTGGAATACTGCTCCGCCCACTCGGCACCGAACTCCTGAGTCATACGCGCATTCCAGTAGGCGTGCCGAGCCGCATCCGCATGACCATCATCCTTCGAGCCGTCATATACTGCGGTGTACTTGTTGGTCTTTCCGAACGCCTCTGCTTCGTTCTTGATTTCGTTGAACGTCTGATAGTTCAGCGGATTGCCGCCGTAGAGTGGGTTACAGAGTTCATCCATCGCGGCCTTTTCTTCGACCGTCATCTCCACCGCCTGAATGTCAGGATACTTCAACCTGATCAGTTCCAGCAGAGTCGCGTCGGGCCAGACAACGATCTCGGACTTCGTCGTATCCACCTGGTAGTTCAGGAGAATATCCTTGAGTGCGGCATTGTCCGGTATGCCGGCCAGCACCAGCTTGACATCCTGGGATACGTTCTCGAGCTGCGTGGCCAGGTTGCGCGCGCCGACCTTGTCGGTTTCCTGTACATCCCAGAACGCCTGTTTGAGACTCGCACTCAGTCGGAGGCAGTCAGCGGTCTTCCATCCAACGGAAGCCGGGTTGCCCCAGCTCTTTTTGATCGTCTCCCAGTTCGAATCGTATGACTGCACGTCACCGGTCTCGTCATCGTAGAAGAGGTTCCACTCCGATTCTTCAACCTCGTCGACGACCGACTGCAGGTTTTCAATATCGGACTGCAATTCAGCGGCCGTGGTGTCGATCTGCCGATGAATGGCATCGAGGACCTCACCGGACGCAACCGCCTCGTTCTTCAACTTGGTCGACATGGTGCGGGCGGCAGCACCGGCGGCCTCACCGAAGTAGGATTCGGACCCCTGAATAGCCTTGTCGGCATTGATGGATTCAGCCTCGAGGGTAATGCCGGCGTTCATCGCCTGCGCACCCGCGAAGCGCGCCGAATCGAGCTTCCACCCGAGTACCGTGGAGATTGTGATCTTCTCGTCACTCACTTTATCCCTCGGGATCAAAGGCAACCATATCTACAACCCCACCAACAGTTTTCGCTTCACGAGTCCCCCATCACCGGTCACAACGCTGCCGAATAGTAGTGGTCGCCATGAACGGCGGACAAGCCGACGCACGTTGCCGGTACAGTGCTGAGCAGTCGGGGGAAGACGTCCCCGCATGGACGATCCAGGATGAAGGGGTGGGGAGCTCGTGGACCAGCGTCGCGCGCGGGCCGAACAGATCGACAAGGCCATCGGGGAGGTGCGAGCGCAGGCTCGCGCCACGGACCGCAGTATGGCGATCGAGGTGGATGCCTACGGGCAGATCACCCAGATCAGACTGTCGCCGCATGCTGTTGCCGAGGGAACCGCACGGCTCGAGCAGACCATCATCGAGCAGTACAAGGCGGCGAGAGCGGACGCAGAAGCGCAGGCACACAAGGTCTATGAACAGTTCCTCCGGGATGAGAAGAAGCACGCCGCAGTGGCAACAGCTCAGCCCGATTGGGCCGATCAGGACGACGCGCAGCCGTTCAAGCTCTGGGCCAATCCGCGGTGATGGACCAAGCGTCGTATCGCTTCCCAGCTGTACCGACCCCATGGGACCCACTGGAATCGACCACCGGACGGCGGCGCCGATATCCGTGAAACCCGTTGGTCCTCTTTGGATTTAAGGCTCAAGCGGGAGCCGCTCCGCGGCGCGTGGTCACGGCTCCCCGCCACCGCCGCGCGCTACTCGGCGCAGGCTCGCGGAAGCGCGCTCCATAGCGCTCAGCCAGTTCCTCGGCGCGCGCCAAGAAGACGGCGCGGCCTCTCCGATATCCAGTGATGAACTTGGCGCACGCCCGTGCAGGGCACCGGTCTTCTTGCCCTTCCCGCGCGGCGTCCGGATGGCCTCGAAAATATATGCCTGGCTTGTCATTCCGGGAAACCCTTCTGAGTGAGTCCCGAGAGTTGATCCCGGTCAGAGTGAGCGCGAGATGATTTCCTTCATGATTTCGCTGGTGCCGCCGTAGATGCGGTTCACGCGGGAGCCGGTGTACATGTTCGCGATCGGGTACTCCATCATGTAGCCGTAGCCGCCGAATAGTTGGAGGCATTTGTCCACGACCTTGTCGCAGGTCTCGGCGGCGAAGAGCTTGGCCATCGAGGCTGTGGATGGGTCGTTCTTGCCGTCGATGTATTGCTGGATCGCGTGGTCGACAAGGGTTTTGATGGCCAGCGCCTCGGTTTTGACCTCGGCGAGGGTGAAGGCGTTGTGCTGGAATTTGCCGATCGGGCGGCCGAATGCCTCGCGCTCGCGCGAGTATCGCAGCGCCTCCAGGACGGCGGCTTCCGCCAGGGCCGAGCAGAGGCTCGCGATGATCAGGCGCTCACGGGCCAGCTGTTCCATGAGCTGGTAGAAGCCCAGGCCCTCCTGCTCGCCGAGTAGATTCGCCACGGGCACCCGCATATCCGAGAAGAACAGCTCGCGGGTGTCCTGGGCGTGCTGCCCCATTTTCTCCAGCACCCGGCCGCGCTCGAAGCCGGGCAGATCCTTGGTCTCGGCCACGATGAGGGAGACACCGGCCGCGCCCTTGCTCGGATCGGTCTTGGCGACGATCACCACCAGATCGCAATGGGTTCCATTGGAGATGAAGGTCTTCGAGCCATTGATGACGTAGTGGTCGCCCTCGCGAATGGCGGTGGTGCGCACCGATTGCAGATCGGATCCGGTGCCGGGCTCGGTCATGGCGATGGCCAGCACCAGCTCACCGCTGATGATGCCGGGCAGCCACTTCTTCCGCTGCTCGGTATTGCCGTAGTTGTAGATGTAGTGCGACACGATCGGTGAGTGCACGGAGAACCCGAAGCCGTTGTCGTGCGCATAGACCAGTTCTTCCTGAACGACCGCCTGCATGCCGAAATCGCCTCCGGCGCCGCCGAATTCCTCGGGCAGATCCAGGCCGAGCAGGCCCGCGTCGCCGGCCTTGTTCCAGAACTCGCGGTCGACCTGATGCGCGTGGGTCCAGCGCTCGCGATTGGGCACGGCCTCCTTCTTGAAGAATTCGGCCGCGTGCTTGCGCAGTTCGCGGTGCTGCTCGGCCTCCCAGGTGGGGCGGTAATCGGGGAAGAGTGCGGACATCGGTGTCTACTTTCCGGTCTCGGCGTTGATTCCATTGAGCGGCAGGTCTTCCCGTGCCGCGATGGCTTCGAGTTCGGCGACGGTCCGTTCGGCGAAGGCCGTGCGGAAGCCCTCGTGGCTGCCGTCGGCGCCGAAGGCGGCCAGTGCGCCCAGGAAGAAGTGCGGTTCCACGGCGCCGAGCGCGACGTAACCGTCCTTGCACTCGTAGATGCCATAGCCCGGGAACGCGCCGCCGAGTATCGCGCCCGGTGCGGTGAGGCGATAGCGCACCGCATCGCCCGCACGCGCCGCCGCTTCCTCGAGGGCGACCCGATAGGGCTGTCCGGCACCGGTTTCCGCACGCCGCACCAGCGCGGCCAGCGCGGTGGAGACCGCGCGCTCGGCGCCGAGCATGTCGGCGAGCGGCACGGTCGGCATGCTCGGCGGCAGCAAGGTTCCATGCACGGCCTGATAGTTCAGATCGTGTCCCGGCACCTCCGGATCGCCGGCGTGCCCGACGATCTCGATGAGCGACACCTGCCGGAAGCGCTCCTGCGGCTGCGCCAGTCCCAGCTTGGCCAGCGCACTGGGCCGCATGGAGGTGATCAGCAGATCCGCGGTCGCCAGCAGTTCGTCGAGCTTTGCGCGATCGGCCTGCTGCTTGAGATCGAGGGCGAGTACCGACTGGTCGGCAATGAGCCGCCCGTACCAGTCCGGCGCCGCCGCGGCCAGCGGATCGCCGCCGGGCGGCTCCACCTTGATCACCGTCGCACCCAGCTCGGCCAGCCGCGCGGCGGCCAGCGGCCCGGGCAGATTCACCGCGAGCGAGACGACCTCGACACCGGCGAGGGGCGGCCGCATTGCATCCTCCATGGCAGCGAACAATACGATTGTATAGTCAGTAGGTCAACAGTAACATTTTATGGACATGAGACCAGTTGATTACTACACGTCGTAGAATCGCCTGATGCCGACTACTCGAGGGCCGATGTGCTGAATCCACGGGCCACCAACGACGACCTGACCGCCAAGGCGCGCATCCGCAATGCCGCCATGGATCTGTTCGCCCAGCACGGCGAATCCCGGGTCTCGCTGCGCGCGGTCGCCGCCGAGGCCGGCGTCACCCTCGGCCTGGTTCAGCATCACTTCAAGACCAAGGCCGGCCTGGTCGACGCCGTGGACCGGCTCGTCGTCGACTACTTCGACGCCGCGGTCTCCTCGGTGCCGCCCACCGGCACGCCCGCCGAGGTCGCCGCCGCACGCGACGAGACGGTGCGAAAGATGTTGCGTGACAACCCCGCCGTCGTGAACTACATCCGGCGCGTGGTGCTGGAACCCACGGAAGCCCGGATGCGCCTGCTCGAATCGCTGGTCGAGCTGACCCGCCGCGAGGTCG
This sequence comes from Nocardia sp. IFM 10818, assembly GCF_054655275.1. NCBI lineage: Bacteria > Bacillati > Actinomycetota > Actinomycetes > Mycobacteriales > Nocardiaceae > Nocardia > Nocardia sp. IFM 10818. The sequence goes on along the minus strand of NZ_BAAHJH010000001.1, from coordinate 923,378 downwards.
CCGGCCTCCGTGAGGCCGGACTGGCTTCCACGTCCCGGCGCGAATCCACCCAGATCATCGAGGTCCTGGTCCGCCAGTTCGGCGAATTGCTGCTGGCGCCCATGATCGACGCCACCTGGGAATTGGTCGCCGCCCCGGGCGATTCCGATAAGCCTCGCATTTCCATCGGCGTCGTGGAGTGAGACGCAGTCCTCACAATGCTCGCCCTGCGGAAAGTGCGCACGCCCCATCGAGCAAGATGGGCGCCGAGAAACCCGAGTACAAGGAGACAGCGACAGTGCAACGCATCGGAGTGATCGGCGGCGGAACCATGGGTGCCGGTATCGCGGAGGTGGCGGCTCGCGCCGGCGGATCGGTCCTGGTTCTGGAGCGCGACACCGAGGCGGCCGACGCCGCTGTGGCCCGCATCGAGAAGTCCCTGGCGCGCGCGGTGAAGTCCGGCCGCCTGGAGCAGGCCGCCGCCGACGAGGCCCGCGCCCGCATCACCCTCACCACCTCGATCGACGATTTCGCCGACCGCGAACTGGTCATCGAGGCGGCCCCGGAGATCGAGTCGCTCAAGACCGACTTCTTCACCAAGCTGGACGCCATCGTCTCCCCCGAGACCATCCTGGCCACCAATACCTCGTCCATCCCGGTCATCCGGCTGGCCAATGCCACCGCCAATCCGGGCCGCGTGGTGGGCGTGCACTTCTTCAACCCGGTGCCCGTGCTGCCGCTGGTCGAGATCGTGGTGACCCTCAAGACCGACCGCGAGGTCGCCGACAAGGTCACCGCCTACGCGCGCGACATCCTCGGCAAGCGCACCATCGAGTCCAAGGATCAGGCCGGCTTCATCGTCAATGCCCTGCTGATCCCCTACCTGTGCAATGCGATTCGCATGTACGAGACCGGCTTCGCCAGCGCCGAGGACATCGACGAGGGCATGGTGAGCGGCTGCGCCCACCCCATGGGCCCGCTGCGTCTGACCGACACCGTCGGCCTGGACGTGACGCTCGCCGTGGCCGAATCCCTGTACGCCGAATTCGGCGAGCCGCAGTACGCCCCGCCGGTGCTGCTGCGCCGCATGGTCGACGCGGGCTACCTGGGCCGCAAGACCGGCCGCGGCTTCTACACCTACTGATCCCCGCGGACCAGGTAACAAGCTGGGGCCCGTTTGTGAAAGTCTACGAAAACCGGGTCTCAGCCTGCGGGGGTCTTCAGGTCTTCCACCCCTAGCTGACTGCGCCGGATTGGCTGTGTACTCCTTCACACAAGTTTCATTTGACAAGGAGTTCTCGTGGCCATCCAAGAAATGAGCATCCAGGAGCTCGAACATGCCTGGCTGGACGAGGCGATCAAGCTGGCCACCGACAGCGTGGCCAATGGCGGCGGGCCGTTCGGCGCACTGATCGTCAAGGATGGCGAGATCGTGGCGCTCGGGAACAACCGGGTCACCGCGACCCTGGATCCGACCGCGCACGCCGAAGTGAGCGCCATGCGGGCCGCGTGCAAGCAGCTCAACACCTTCTCCCTCGAGGGTTGCGTGCTGATCACCTCGTGTGAGCCGTGCCCGATGTGCCTGTCCTCGGCGCTGTGGGCGCGCGTCGACCGGATCGTCTACGCCGCCGATCGCCACGATGCCGCGGTGGCCGGATTCGACGATCTGAAGTTCTACGACCTGTTCGAGAAGAAGCCGCGGGAGCTGTGGCCCACCCCGGTCGACCAGCTGGACCTGCCGAACCGCACCGCGCCGTTCGACGCGTGGCTGGCCAAGACCGACCGCATCGACTACTGAGATCCGGTCGGCTGCCGCGCCGGCGCCGCTTCCCTCGTCCGCCGGGCCAGTAGCGTCGCGGCCACGGCGGCGGGGAAGAACATGATGATGCCGTAGAGGGCGCCGGGGATGGCCATGGTCTCGTCGCCCAGCACCGAGACCGCGATGGCAATGGCCAGGGTGGCATTGTGGATGCCGATCTCCATGGCCGAGGCGATGGACTGCCCGGTATCGACCCGGAACAGGCGCGGCACGAAGTATCCGATGGTCAGGCTCAGAATCGACAGCAGCAGCGATATCCCGCCCAGTTGCCCGAGATGGTCGAGCCCGGTATCGAACTCGCTGATGACCGCGGCGAGGATGACCAGCACCAGCACCGCCACCGACGCGATCTTGACCGGCCGGCGCATGCGCTCGGCGAATTCGGTGAAACGCCGCCGCACCCACATGCCGAGGGCGACCGGCACCAGGACGATGGCGACCACCTGCACGAATTTGGCCGGTTGCAGGCCGATCCCGGCCTCGTCGCCCAGGAATGCCGCGATCGACAGGGTGACCACGATCGGCATGGTGAAGACCGCCAGCACCGAATTGATGGCCGTCAGCGTGATGTTCAAGGCCACGTCCCCGCCGGCGATATGGCTGAACAGATTCGCCGAGGTGCCGCCGGGCGAGGCGACCAGCAGCATCATCCCCACCGCCAGCGCCCCTTCCAGCCCGAACAGGTACACCAGGCCCAGGCACAGCAGCGGCAGCACCACGATCTGGCAGAACAGCGCGATCGCGGCCGCCTTGGGATAGCGCAGCACGCGCGCGAAGTCCTCGACCGTCAGGGTCAGGCCGAGGCCGAACATGACCAGGGCGAGGGCGAGCGGCAGGAACACCGCGAATATCGAAGAACCCATGCGAATCTCCTGAAGACGAGCAGCCCCGGCGGTACCGGCATTGCCGGGCTATGCCGAATACTGACCGATCCCCCTGTCCGCGTGGTCGGGTTCGGCGAAGAACCTCGCCCAACGCCGCCACACCGGCGAACCGGCGTGTCGTAATGCCGTTTCGCTATCACTCGAGAGGATGGCGCCGTGACCACGCGGCGCGACTTCCTCTCCTGCCTCGTCGCCGCACCGCTGCTGACCGTCGCCACGATCGCGCCACGAGCCGGGGCCGACGCCGGACCCGGGTGGCGGCAGGCGCCGCCGGTGCCCGAATTCCTCGATCTCGGTGACATTCTCATGCTCGCGGGGGCGCCGACCAGCGGACTGCTGGCGGTGATCACCGTCGACGCGGACGGGCGGGTCACGCTGCAGCTGCCGCGGGCGGAGGTGGGGCAGGGCATTGTCACGGTGGGCGCGCAGCTGGTGGCGGAGGAGCTGGAGCTGCCGGTGCAGCGGGTGGCGGTGGAGCTCGCGCCGGCGCGGCCGGAACTGCTGTTCAACCAGATGACCGGTAGCTCGAATTCGGTTCGCAGTCTTTATGATCCGGTGCGGTGGTCGGCGGCCACGGTGCGGGCGCGATTGCTCGCGGCCGCCGGGGCCCGGCTCGGAATCGGCGCGGGGGAATTGCGGACCGCCGAGGGGTTCGTGGCGGCGGCCGATGGGCGGCGGCTGTCGTACGGGGAGTTGAGCCGCGCGGCCGCGGATCCGGCGCTGGCCGCCGTGGTCGCGGCGCCGAAACCGCGGTCCCGGCATCGGATCATCGGCCGGCCGCAGCGGCGGCCGGATGCCCGCGCCATCGTGACCGGACGCCACGAATACACCATGGACCTGCGGATTCCGGATGCGCTGCCGGTGGTCGTCGCACGCCCGCCGACCATCAGGGGGACCGTGCTGGCGGTCGATCTGGCGGCCATCCGGGCAATGCCGGGGGTGATCGACGCCGCGCTGATCGAGACCGGCGTCGCCATCTGCGCGCGGACCTTCGGAGATGCCATCGCGGCCCGGCACGCGGCGCGGGTGGCGTGGAATCCGGGGCCGGTCGACGGCGAATCCGATGACACCATCCGGGCGACGCTGCGGAAAACCATCGCGCCCTTCGTGATTCCCCGCTTGCAGGATATAGCGCCGGGCGCGTCCACCGTGGAGCTGGACTTCGATTTCGGCTTCGTTCCGCACGCCCCCCTGGAGTCCAATTGCGCGGTGGCCGATGTGCGTGCCGACCGGGCCGAGGTGTGGGCGCCCATGCAGACGCCGATCGTCGCGGCCCACACCATTGCCGGGCATCTCGGACTGCCGCCGAATGCGGTGCGCGCCACTGTGGTTCCCGCCGGTGGATCATTCGGCCGGCGGCTGTTCTTCGACGCGCCGCTGGAGGCGGTGCAGGCCTCGCGCGCGCTGCGGCGGCCGGTCCGGTTGATGTGGACCCGGGTCGACGATATGCGGCACGGGCGGGCGCGGCCCGCGAGTCACCATCGGGTGCGGGCCAATATCGCCGGCGGCCGGGTGGTCGGCTACGAGCACCGGGTGGCCGCGGTGGAAACCGATTTCCGGCACGGCCTCGGAGAATGCCTGACCGCCATGGTCGCCCAGGTTCCGATGATCGGGAATCTGTCCTTCGCCGAGACGGTCTTCCTCACCTCGGTGGTGTGCCCGTACGACCTGGGTGTCGTCACCTACGGACTCACCGAGGCGCCGGTGCGCATGCACACCGGCAGCTGGCGTTCGGTGTACTCGGCCAATACCCGGGTCTGCGAGGAGATCGCGGTCGACGAGATCGCGCGCCTGCTCGGACAGGACCGGCTCGCCTATCGCAAGCGCACCGCGAAATCCGATCGGGCGCGGCGGGTGCTCGCCGAGGTCGAGCGTATGAGCGGCTGGGGTCGCGAGCTGGGACCCGGTGTCGCACTGGGTGTTTCGCTGCATACGGAGCATCGATCGGTGATCGCGTGCGTGGTGGAGCTGGACGCGACCGGGGAAGCGCCGCGCGTCACCAAGGCGTACTTCGCCGTCGATGTCGGGCTGGCGGTGAACCCGCTCGGGCTGGAGGCCCAGATCATGAGCGGGCTCACCGATGCCATCTCCACCGTGCTCACCGCGGGACTGCACATCGAGCGCGGATTGCCGTTGGAAGGCAGCTACTCCCACTTCCACTTCGCCCGGATGCGGGACACCCCACGGGTTTTCGAGGTGTCGATTCTGGACTCGGGCGACCGGCCCGGCGGCGCGGGCGAACTCGCGGTCCCGGTCGCGGCCGGAGCCGTGGCCACCGCCCTCATCCAGGCCACCGGGCAACCCGTGCACCGGTTCCCGGCGAAGTCCGAGATCGATTTCGAACCGTTCCCGCGCTAGGAGCCGCCGTGCCCGAATACTCGTTCACGCTCAATGCCGAGCCCGTCACCGTGGATGTGCCGGCGGAAGTCCCGCTGCTGTGGGTACTGCGCGACATCCTCGGGGTTCGCGGCCCGAAGTACGGCTGCGGCATCGAGGTCTGCCACGCCTGCACCTGCCTGCTCGACCAGGCCGCCGTCCTGCCCTGCCGATTGCCGATGGACCGCGTGCACGGCCGCACCGTGACCACCATCGAAGGGCTGTCGGACGGCGAGACCCTGCACCCCGTTCAGCAGGCCTGGCTGGATCTCGATGTCGCGCAATGTGGTTACTGCCAGCCCGGTCAGATCATGAATGCCGTGGCGCTGCTCGCGCGCAACCCGGATCCGGACGACGACGCCATCGACGAGATCGACAATGTCTGCCGCTGCGGCACCTACTACCGCATCCGGCAGGCGATCAAGCGCGCCGCCGCGGCCATGCGTGACGGCTGACCGAATCGATTCCCCCGCAACCTCATTCGGTCTGCGCCCAGGCCGCGACCGGCAATGACAGGTAGATGCCGAAATCCGCGAGCGCCGTCGACTCGGCGATCCGCTCGTGCAATTCGTCGACCCGCTGCTGCCGATTCGCCGCCCGGCTCTCGAAATACTTGGACCGGATCTCGATCACCGCGTCCAGCCCGCCGCGATCCAGCGGCCCGAGCGCCCGGAACCGGATCTCGACGTCACCCGGTTGCAGATCACCGTCGTAGGGCTCCTCCGGGCATTCGACCGCCACGGACACCAGATGCGGGAGCTTGTCGGCCAATTCGCGCAATGTGGCCTCGGGAACATGGGCCGCATGGGTCACCTCGATCAAGGGCATCCGGCCATCCTAATGCCGACCGGCGCGCGCTCGGCGCCCCGGCCGGCCGGGCCAGGCGTCAGTGCAGGATGCCGAAGTCGTCGGCCAGATCCATGACCTCCAGGAGGCGCTTCACGCACGGCGATCCGACGATCCACAGCGCGCAGTCGTGCTGGTCGGCCCAGTCGCGAGCGTCCATGAGCGCCCGCAGGCCCGGCGTGCCGAAGAAGGTGACGCCGCTGAGATCGACGATGACTGTCGCACCCTCGCGCAAGGTGCCGGCGAGTGCGGTGCGCAGCGCGTCCACGGAGCGGATATCGACCTCGCCGGCGACGGTGCACAACGGGGTCGAGTCGGCGGCCATGGTGGACGTGGCCATGATCGGAATGGGGGGTCGCAGGGCAGACATCGTGAGGACCTCGGTCCATGGGTGCGCGCAAACCGCGAACGGCGCCGCGCGGCCAATCGCCTCCGACAGCTGTCCGCCGCGAAGACTGGGCTGGAGACTCAACCCTGCCCTCGGGGTTCCCGGTCCGCCCGCGATCTACACCTCCACCGGCCTACCGGTCTCACCGCAAGTGCGACGTGTCATTGAGAAATCGCACCGCCGCGTTTCCCGCCCCGTCGTACGCGACCGCCGAGAGCGAAGCCGCGGCGGTGTCCAGCCGGAACAGCGACTCCGGCGGCGCACCGAGCGCCAGCCGGATGAGCTGCCGCACCGGCGTCACATGCGAGACGACCAGCACGGTCTCCCCCGCGTATCGCGCCAGCAGTTTGTCCCGCGACAGCGCGACCCGGTGCGCCACGGACTCGAACGATTCGCCCGTACCGCCCGGTATCGACGCCGGTGAAGTCAGCCAGGCCGCGAATGCGCCGGGACATTTCTCGCGCACCTCGGCGAAGGTCAGCCCTTCCCAGCCGCCGAAATCCGCCTCGCGCAGCCCATCGTCGATCAGGACCTCGAGGCCGAGCCGGCGCGCGGCCGCCGCGGCGGTCTCCCGGCACCGGCGCAGCGGCGAGGACACCACCGCGCGCACCGGGCCGTGATCCGCGCGCCGCACCGGCGACGCGAGCAGGTCCGCGACGGCCTCGGCCTGCCGCCGCCCGGTCTCCGACAAGGCCGGGTCGGAGCCGCCGCTGCCCGAGAGCCGCCGCTCCGGTGTCAGCGCCGTTTCGCCGTGGCGGAGCAGCAGCAAGGTCGTGGGCGTCTCCGAGCCGGACATCATGCGGCGGGACCGGCCTTGGCGACGAGGTAATCGCCGAGCACGAGGTAATCGATCTCCGTGCCGAGGAAGCACTTCAGTGCGTCGGCCGGGGTGCAGACGATCGGCTCGCCCGCCACATTGAACGAGGTGTTGATCAGGCAGGGCACGTCGGTCAGCGCGGTGAACCGGCGCAGCAGCGCCGCCAGCCGCGGGGTGTCCGCCTCGGTGATGGTCTGCACCCGGGAGGTGCCGTCCACATGGGTCGCGCCCGGGATCACCTCGCGGAACTCCGGCCGCACCGGGAAGACGAAAGTCATGTACGGCGAACGGGTTTTGCGGCCCATGTCGAAGATCTTCGGTGCCTCCGATTCCAGCACGAGCGGCGCGAAGGGACGGAAGGGTTCACGGTGTTTGACCCGGGTATTGATGACGTCCTTGATATCCGGGAAGTTCGGGTTCGCCAGAATGCTGCGATGCCCCAGGGCGCGCGGGCCGTGCTCGAGCCGTCCCTCGTACCAGCCGATAACGGTCTTCTCGGTGAGCAGCTTCGCCACCAGGTCGACGAGTTCGTCGTCGTCGCGCCTGCTCCATTCGACTCGGTCGCCGAATTCGCGCAGGGCCTGCGCGATCGCCGAATCGTCGTATTCCGGTCCGAGATACGGGGTGATTCGCGGCGCGGGCTTCGGTTTGCCGATGGTGTCCGGGTGGTTGACCCAGGCGTGCACCGCGGCGCCGATCACGATGCCGGTATCGCTGGCGCCGAAGCTCACGTCCATATCGTCGAATCGCGAGCCCTCGAACAGCGGAGTGTTGTTGAGGCAGTTCAGCGCGACACCGCCCTCGAACAACAGATGGTTCAGATCCGTCTTGGCTTCCAATGCGCGAATCTGATGGGCGGTCACGACATTCAGCATTTCCTGGGCGGCCGCGGCCACCCGCGCCTTGTACTCGAGGGTGTCCTGGAAAGGACCGAAATACCGCTCGAACAGCGAATCGAGGCTGTGCGGATCCTCCGTCGCGAGAGGTTGGGCGAAGGTGTAGCGCCCATCGGGGTGCAATTCGACGAATTCCTCGACGAACGGGTTGGGCGTGGGCGGCCCGGCGTAGCCGGACAGGCCCATCACCTTGTATTCGTCATTGTTGGGCACGAAGCCCAGGAAGCGGGTGATCGCGCTGAACAGGATGCCGATCGAGTACTCCGCACCGATCGCAGACTCCTCGAACACGCGGATCCGGCCATCGCGGATCTCCCCCAGCAGCGCCGAGAATCGTTCCGCGCGACCATCACTGATGAGGAACGCACTGTCTCGCATGCCCGCCATGTAGTAGCCGGTCATGGCGTGGGCGAAGTGGTGCGGCACGAACACCACTGTGGCCGGATCGGGTGTGAAACCGGTGCGGGCGGCGAAATCGGCGAGAATCGCCTCGGGACCGACGATTTCGGTATGCAGCCTGCGCAGCGCGTCCACCAGGCCCTGCTTCACCTCGGGCGGCATGGGCGCGGAGGTCACATCGGCGAGCACCTCGTCCATGACCTCGCTGGACCAATTCCACGGAATGGCGATCAGATCGACGTCCGAGAACCGCAGGCCCGCCCGGTCCAGGCACCAGCGCACCGAGTCGACCGGGAAGTCGGTGGTCTTCTTCTCGCGATTGAGCCGCTCCTCCTCCACGGCCGCGACCAGCTCGCCGTCGATCAACAGCGCGGCGCCGGCATCGTGGCCGAGCAGGTAGTGCTTGTCGATGCCGACCGCGCCGAAGTTCTCAGCGAAGAATTCCGAGACGCGGGTGAAGCCGTTGCACCCCAAGACGATCATGACCATTTCCTTCTTTGTCGAGCACGAGGTCGCGGACGAGCTCTCCGGCGGCGGGCGCCTGGCACAGGCCCTGGCCGGAGAATCCTGCCGCGTACAGGAAGGGGCGGGCGGGATCGCGGCCGATGAAGGCCATCCCGTCCGGGCTCACATCGAGATCACCGCTCCAGCCGAGCTCGAGGCCGCGGCCGGTGAGTGCCGGGAAGGTGGCGCCGAGTTGCCCCGAGACCCGTCGCAGCCAGCCCTCCCGGGATTCGCCCGCGCCCGGGCGGCCCATGCCGACGAGAATGCGCTCGCCCCAGGATCGAATCCGCAGGCCGGACGGGTGCAGGGTCATCGGCAGCACGGGCTGCGGGGTGGGCGCGTCGGTGAGGAGCATGTCCACGGGATAGGTGGTCACCGGCAGGTGGACGCCCGCCATGGCGGCGACCGCGCCCGCCCAGGGACCCGCCGCGCAGACGATGGCGCCGGCGCGGATGCTGCCCGCCGCCGTGTGGACCAGGCCGTCGGGATCGATACCGGTGACGGATGTTTCGGTGCGCAGGACAGCGCCCGCCTGCCGGGCGGCCGCCGCGTGGCCGCGCACGATCGCGGCCGGATCGCAAGCGTAGGCCGCGGGCGACCAGGCCGCGGCCACAATGGCTCCCGGGTCGACCAGAGGATTGAATTTCGTTGCTTCGGACGGTGTTACGAGCTCGACGTCGACACCCGCGGCCCGCTGGGCGGCATAGTCGCGGCGGAAGTCCTCCACCTGCTCTTCCTCGGTGAACAACACCAGGAAGCCGATCCGCTCCAGGCCGAGGTCGGTCCCGGTGCTTTCGGCGAAGGCGTGATACGCCGAAAGGCTCCGGACCGCAAGGCCGCTGATGAGGGCATTGCCCGGGAAGTAGGTGCGGACCACCCCCGCCGTGGTCCCCGACGAGCCCGAACCGAGCGCGCCGCGATCGAGCAGGACGGTGCCGACGCCGGCCTCGGCGAGCCGATACGCGATCGAGGCGCCGATGACGCCGCCGCCGATCACGAGGGCGTCGGTCCGTTCGGGCAGCTCGGGCAGCTCGCTCACGCCTGCTGACCCACTTCGGCCGGGCGCAGCCGGCGAAGGTGGTCGCCGGTGGCCCACGGGTACAGCTGTAGATTCCAGCCGCCCAGGCAGTTGACGTAGAGGGCCAGCTGGCTCGTCACGGCCAGGAAGTCGTCGCGGTCGAGATCGTCCAGGCAGGCCAGGAAGCGCTGGGTGAAGGCCCACAGCTTCTCCAGACCGCAGTAGCCCAGGAATTCGGCCGGAATGCCGACCAGCAGTCGCGCCATGTGCCGCAGCGAATCCATCGGCATGTCCTGGACCGCGCCGCGGACCAGGCCGCCGTAGGTGGCGTACCCGAGCGGGCGGGTCTCGCCATTGACGAACAGCAGGGTGGGCAACACCGTGTCGAAGGTCCCCGCGCCGGAAGGGATCGACCCGCCGTGCAGATCGGCGAGCTCGGCCGGCGGGTCCAGCCAGATCCGCTCGGTCTCGGCGTGCACGTCGTGGATGAGCCGATTGGTTTCCGGATCGGCGGCGGTCAGATGCGGAATGCGGTGGCCGCCCGCGGTTCCCGCCTTGCGGACCTCCGCGAGGATCGGTTCGTTGTTGGAATAGACCGAATCCCAGATCGCTTGCCCGGCCTCGAGCAGGGCGGGCATGTCCTCCGAACGGATCCGGCCCACCGGGGAGGCCGGCATGGGTTCGGTCAGTTCGCCGTATTTGATGCCCAGATGCTGGAGCGCGGAACAGAACACCGTCCCGTCCGGAGCGTCGCGCCGGTCCGGGATACGGGTGGACGCGGGCAGATGCAGCAGTGACGGGATGGGCGCCACGTGATAGAGGTGCTGCCCCGCGACCAGCGCGTGCCCCTGCAGGCTCCGATAGGGCAGCGCCTCCCACAGCGCGTCGGCCAGTTCAGGATTGCGGCCGTCGAGCTCCGCGGTCACCGTGATACCCAGACCGGGCCAGGCGATGTCGAGTTGCCGACCGGACGTATCGGTCAAGGCTTTCTCCTTTGTTTCGATAAATAGTGCCGCGCTGCGGTTTTCGCTATTTCTGCGCGAAATGGTCGCGAATGGCGTCGGTCTGCTTGGCCATCATGGCGATAATGGTTTCGACGACTTCGGTCTCGGCGTCCTCGGCGATCGTCAGCTCGCGCGTCCAATCGAAGAAGCAGCGGTTGGGATCATTGGTTATCGGCCGGACGCGAATGGTGGCGATATAGCGGTCCACGCCCATGGTCGGCTCGATGGAGCGGTAGGTCTGCGAGCGCTCCACCTCGTTGCGCCCGGCCACCTCCTGCTGGACCAGGCCGCCGCTGAAGGCCAGCGTGAAGTTGTACAGCGCCGGAACTCGTTCGGGCCCGGCGTCTCCCACCCAGTGCACGTTCTGCGCCGCGGGCCCGGACACGATCGACACCACTTTCAGGGCGTCGCGCACGACGGCGAAGACGGTGTCCGGATCGGCGTCGACGATCGTCGAGTCGTACATGGTGTGCTTGCGCTGGATCGCCACGCGAACTCCTTGTCCAGCAAGGAATCCCCTTGCTTTCGCCACAACTTGTGTGACCGAGTACACAGCCGATGCCGTGGGGGCGGCCAGGGCAGGAAGCCACGAAAACCGCCACCGGGACCGACCGGCATTTCGTAGACTTCTACAGGAGGGTCAGTCGTATTTCGTTGTGTCAGAATCATTTTCGATCACTCGAAAGGATGTTTCATGACAGAGCGGAATGGCGCGGAATTCGTCCGGGAGATGATGCGGTGGCACTTCGGCCCCGAGACCGGGTCGCCATTCTGGCTGCGGCGGGCCGAGACGCTGGACTTCGATCCGCTCACCGACGTCCGGGATTTCGATGATCTCGCCCTGTTCCCCAATGTGGTGGACGAGCTGCGCGATGTCGGGGTGCGCGACCTGATTCCGCGGGGCTACGGTGACGAGCACGCGGCCGCCGTCTACGAGAGCGGCGGCACCACCGGCCAGCCCAAACGGGTGATGTTCACCGCGGAGTGGCAGCGGCTCAGCGTCGCCTGGTTCAGCGAGCGCCTCGACGCGCACGGCGTGCCACGAAACATCAACTGGCTCAGCGCCGTTCCGACCGGCCCGCACAATGTCGGAGCCATGGCGGTCGACACGGCGGCGGCGCGCGGCGGGCTGAACTTCGCCATCGACCTGGACCCGCGCTGGGTGAAGAAGCTCCTCGCGGAGGGCCGGATGGATATGGCTTCCGCGTACACCGATCACCTGATCGAGCAGATCGGTTTCATTCTCTCCACTCAGGACGTGGGCGTGCTGTTCGCGACCCCGCCCATGCTGGAACGCCTCGCTCAGCACGACGATCTTGTCGAACTGGTGAATCAGAAGGTCAGCGCGATCATCTGGGGCGGTACGCATCTGGATCCCGACACCCGGGATCTGCTGCGCGACGAGGTGTTCCCGAAGGCCACGCTGGTCGGCGGCTACGGCAGCACCATGATGCTGGGGACCTCGGTGGAGCGGCCCGGCCTCGGCGACGACGAGCCGTGCGTCTTCGACTCCTTCGCCCCGTACACCACGTTCCGGGTGATCGATCCCGACACCGGCCGGGTGGTCCCGTACGGCGAGCGCGGGCAGATCGTCGTGCACCATATGAGCCGGACGGCGCTGCTGGTCAACAATATCGAACGGGACTACGCCACCCGGATCGCCCCGGCGACACCCGGTTTCGGCGATTCCGTCGCCGATGTCGCTCCCGTGGCGTCCTTCAGCGGCGCGACGGTGATCGAGGGCGTGTACTGATGCTGTCCCTCGATGTCCTCGGCCCCGGCGGCGCGTATCGCTCCCGGCGACCGGAGACCATCCGAGACGTCACCGGAAACCCGGTCGCGGCCTTGAGTCTCGCTCCCCCGCTGTACGTGGCCCGAGCCCTGAAAGCGCTGCGCCGCGCGCCGGAGCTGCCCCTCGACGATCGGATCGCGGCCTTCGCGGCGGCGGCCCGGGCCTTCGCCACGGAGTCGATCGCGGGCCTGAGCGCGGCGGAGTATCAGCGCACCGTCAGTGCCGCCACCGGGATACCGATCACGGTGGTACGCACCGCCACCGGCGAAATCGCCGACGCCGCAGCGCGGATCCGGCACAGCGTGCGCAATGCCCGTCCGTCCGGCGCGGTCGAGTCGTGGCGCGATCCGCTGACCCGCGGCGGCAGCGCGGTGTGGACGCGCCGCGGTGAAGTGTTCGCCGTCCTGGCGGCGGGCAATCACCCTGCCGTGCAACAGGGTTGGCTCGATGCCCTGGCCCTCGGCTATCGCGTCGCCGTGCGTCCCTCCCGGCGTGAGCCGTTCACCCCGCACCGCCTGGTCACCGCGCTGCGCGAGGCCGGTTTCGGCGAGGACCGGCTCGTCCTGCTGCCCACCGATCACGCCGCGGCCGACGAGATCCTGCGCCACGCCGACCTCGGGATGGTCTACGGCGGAGCCGAGGTCGTACGCAAATACGCGGGCGACCCCCGCATCCTTCCCCAGGGACCCGGACGCTCCAAAATCCTCATCACCGCCGAAACCGACTGGGAGCCACTCGTCGACACCCTCGTGGAGTCCATCAGCAGCGGCGGCGGAGTCGGCTGCGTCAATGCCACCGGCATTCTCGTCGAAGGCGATCCGGCCCCCGTGGCGGCGGCTCTGGCCGAACGCCTCGCCGCGCTGCCCAGCCTGCCCGCCACCGACGACCGCGCGGTCCTGCCGGTGGCCCCGCTCGGCCTCGCCCGCCGCTGGGACGAATACCTCCGCCACCGGGCGGCGGGCGCCAAACCCTGGCTCGGCGGCGACGGCATCCTCGACGACCTCGGCGACGGCAGCGCCGTCCTCCGCCCGGCCGTCCACCAACTCGACACCCCCTTCGCCGAAACCCTGGGCCTGGAACTGGGTTTCCCCTGCGCCTGGATCGCGCCCTGGGACCGCGCCGCCGGCATCCGCCCCCTGCGCGACACCCTCGTCCTCACCGCCATCACCACCGACGAAATCCTGATCGACGAACTGATCGCCGAGCCCACCATCGCCAATGTCTACCTCGGCAACCACCCCACCCCGTGGATGGCCCCCGGTCTCCCCCACGACGGCTACCTGGCCGAATTCCTGATGCGCACCAAGACCGTCCTGCGCTGACCGGCGAACCGGTTCAGGCCGCGCGGCAGGCGTCCGGGCCGGCCGCGTCCGGCGGCGGGGCCGCGCCGATGATGACGTCCAGAACGGAGCGGGCGGCGAGCAGATCCGCGACGGCCCGGTCGATGCGGTCCCGTTCGCGGCGCAAGCCGGTCATGCGGGAGATTGCCGAACGTCGCCGCGGGCCACGGCGACGACGGCTGTTTCTGCGTCTACGAGATCTTCAAGAAGCCGGACGCGCACAGGCCCCGAGAGCTATGCCCGGGTGGGTGGTTCGTCGAGGCCGGCGTAGAGGTAATGGCCGGTGCCGGCGAGGGTGTGGCGGGTCCAGTCGGCCATGGTGGTGGCGTTCATGCGAGACCAGTCGGGGGTCTCCTCCACTTGGGCGTGGCCGATGCGGCGGCCGAGGGCGGTGAGGCGATTGCCCTCCGCACACCGGGATTCGTTGTAACCGGCCAGGGCCGCGGGAAGCGAGGGGGCCTCCCGCAGGGCCCGCTGGAAGGTGAGGGCATCGTCGATCGCCTTGACGGCGCCGGAGGCGGTGTGCGGGCGAGCGAGGGCGCCGGCGTCGCCGGCCAGGGCGAGGGCGCCTCGGGTATAGGCCGAGACGCTCAGGTCGTAGACCGGGTGCATGGCGATCTCGGTGTCGGCGGTGGCTTCGATCAGCTGGGACCAGCGGCGCGGGAAGTGTTGTGCGGCGAGGGCTTTGATGAAAGTGGCGAGTTCCGGGGCGGATCCGGGCGGGTGGCCGTGCTCGGAGCGCGGGGTGCTGGGCGGGTAGGCGTAGACGCCCCAGTTCAACCGGCGGCGGCCCGTGCCGCGCGGCGGCGGGGCGTCGGGAATGAAGTAGAAGACGGCGTGACCGTTCGGGAAAACCACTGTGGCGAAACCGGTCTCCAGTTCGGGGACCGGAACGGGCAGCGCCGCTTCCGGATAGCTGGCCCGCCACAGGCCGTATCCGGCGTAATGCGGTTCGGATCGGCCGTCGATGCCCAGGCGCGCCAGGGAGCGATAGCCGTCGGCGCCGATCACGCAGTCGAAGCGCTCGGTCGCGTCCCGGGTGACGAGGCCCGGTGCGGCGCCGTCGGATTCGATCCGCTCCACCGTGACCCCGGCGCGGTAATCGCCATCGGCGACCTTGTCTCGCAGAGCCTGCCAGAGCAGTCCCCAGTTGCATCCCATGACCGGACTGGGCTGCCGCCACAGCACGCGTTCGTCCCCGCCGTCCGCCTTGGTGATCCACACCCGTTCCGACATGGGGTGTGCGGGCATGCCGGGATCCACATAGCCCGCCTCGATGAGCGTGGCCCGCAGCGGCTGCGGCATGCCGATCCCGAATCCGCGCTCCTCCAGCCGTCCCGCGCTGCGCTCGTAGACGACCACGTCCGCGCCCGCGAACCGGGCCGCCATTGCCATCGCGCACCCGGCGATACTGCCGCCGATGATTCCGATCCTGATGTCTACGAATCCCATTACACACCCGAGCCGACCGTGGCGACAGGGGTCGCGGTCACCCGAGCGGCGTATTCTCCGGGCACCGGAATTGGGGGAAAGATCAGGGTCCGCGACCACCCCGGCCTGCCTACGATCTAGGAATGCGGGTGGGTCGAGGGCTTTCGGGATTTCTGGCATTCGCAGTACTGCTGCTGGTGGCGGTGGCCACGGCCTGGGAGCAGCAACCACACGGGTACGAGCCGGAGTCGGTGTCCGGGACCGAGTTCAGCGCGGCGCGGGCCGCGCGGATTGTCGAGGAGATCGCGCAACGGCCGCATCCGGTGGGGACCGCCGAGCACGATCTGGTCCGCGACTATCTGGCCGCGAAGCTGCGTGAGCTGGGGCTGGAGACGGAGATCAGGTCCGGGATCGGAAAGTGGCCGGGCACTTTCGGCACCGATTCCGTCGGCGTCGGGCGGGTCGACAATATTGTCGCCCGGATACCGGGGACGAACCCGACCGGAACGGTGTACCTGGTCGCGCACTACGACTCGGTGCCATCCGGTCCGGGCGCCAACGACGACGGCGTCGGGGTCGCCGCCATCCTGGAAACCGTGCGCGCGCTGCGAGCCGGGGAGACCGGCCTGCGCAACAATGTGGTCGCCCTGCTCACCGACGGTGAGGAGATGGGGCTGCTCGGCGCGGAGGCCTTCGTGGCCTCCGGCGACTTCGATCGCAATGGTGTACTCATCAATCTGGAGGCGCGCGGGGCCGGTGGTCCGGTCATGCTCTGGCGCATCACCCATCCCGATTCGGGCCTCATCGACGTGGTGCGGAAGGCGGCGCCGCATCCGAATACCGATTCGCTGAACACCCAGCTGGCCACGGGCGAACAGACCGGCAGCAATACCGATTTCGCGGCCTTCGAGCCCGCGGGACTGCGGGTGCTGGACTGGGCGTACGCCGGGCACAGCGCCTACTACCACAATCGCCTGGATGATCCGGACCACGTGAATCCGGCGACCGTGCAGCAGATGGGCGACAACACCCTCGCCCAGGCCCGCGAATTCGGGCAGCGGGATCTCGCCGACACCTCCGGTGACACGGATCTGGCGTACTTCGCCCTGCCGTTCGGTGTGCTCATCACCGTGCCGCCGTGGGTGCTGATCGCCCTCGCGGTCGTCATGGTCGTATTGGTGGGCTGGGTGGTGTGGCAGGTGCGCCGCCACGGCGAGGCCGGTATCAAGCGCGTCCTCGGCTCGGCGGTGGTGGCCTTCCTCGCCATACCGGCCGCCGTGGGCGCCGCCTACGGAATGTGGCGGGCGGTGGAGCTGATCCGGCCGGAATACGCGGTCCCCATCGATCCGTATCGGCCCGGGTTCTTCCAGGCCGCCATGATCATGGCGGCAATATTCGCCCTGCTCGCCTGGTATGCCTTGGCGCGCCGCATATTCGGGCCGACCGCGACGCCGGTGGGGCTGCTGGTGTGCACGACGGTGCTGGGTGCGCTGCTCGCGGCGCTGCTGCCCGCGGCCGCGCACATTCTGGTCGTGCCCGTGCTCGCGGCGGCGATCGGCGTGACGCTCACCTTCCTGATCCCGGATGCCTGGCGCCTGCCCGTGCTCACCGTATTCCTGCTCCCCGCAGCGATTTTCCTCGGCAGCAGCTGGTCGGGACTGCAGGTCGGATTGAACACCGGCTACCTGCTGATGGCGCCGATGGTGCTGCTCTACGGCGGACTGCTGCTGTTCCCGCTGACCCACACCTGGCCCCAGCGGCACGGCTGGACGATTCCGGCCCTCGCACTGCTGCTCACCGCGGCGCTGACGGCGGCCGGACTGGCGGTGAACCGGGTCGATGCCCAGCATCCGCGGATGGCCCAGCTCTACTACGCATTGGACGCCGACCGTCATGCGGCGCAATGGATCTCCGCACCCGAGCCCAACCCCTGGACCGAGCAGTTCGTCAGCGCGAACGCGCCGGAAGGCACGGCCGCCGAGATATTCCCGAAGGCCAAATCCAGCGGACCCGCACCGGCGCAGGCACTGTCGCCGCCGACCGCGCAGATCCTGTCCGACCGCACCGAATCCGGACAGCGCACGGTGCGCCTGCTGCTGCGCTCCCCGCGCGGTGCGACGCGCCTGGATCTGCGGTGGGCGCAGGACGGCGTACAGGCCCTGCGCGTGGCGGGCCGCGAGATCACTCCGGCGCCGGCGCGCGGGTTCCGCTTCTTCGCGCCCACCGCCGAAGGCGTCGAGGTCGAACTGGTCGCCCCCGCCGGACCGCTGCCCCTGACCCTGCTCGACTACTCCTGGCTGCCCGATTCCGGCGTCACGGCGCACCGGGAACCGCCCGCGGACGTCTATCTCATGCAGGGCAGCGCCGCCGTCGTCTACGTCAGCGTTCCGGGCCTGTGAACAGATAGCGGCCGGTGAGACTGTCCTCGGCCGCGGCGATCTCGCGCGGTGTTCCGGCGGCGACGATGCGGCCGCCGTCGGGCCCGCCGCCCGGTCCCATATCGATGACATGGTCGGCATTGGCGATCATGTCGAGATCGTGGTCGATGGCAATGATGGTCGCGCCCGCCCGCAGCAGCCGATCGAGGACTCCGAGCAGGGTCCGCACATCCTCCGGGTGCAGTCCGGTGGTGGGCTCGTCGAAGACGTAGAGGGTATGCGCCTGGCTGGTGCGCAGGCCGTTCGCCAGCCGCATGCGCTGCGCCTCGCCGCCGGACAGCGCCGGAGTGGGTTCGCCCAGGCACAGGTAGCCGAGGCCGACCTCCCGCAGTGCGTGCAGCGGCGGGCCGATGCGCGGGGCGCCGGCGAAGCGCTCCGCGGCATCGGCGACGGTCAGGTGCAGGACGTCGGCGATGGTGAGGCCGTCGACGCGGACCTCCAGGGTCTCGGGGTTGTAGCGGGCGCCGTGGCAGGCCGGGCAGGTGACCGTCATATCGGGCAGGTACTGCACGTCCAGGGCGACCTCGCCGAGGCCCGCGCACTCGGGGCATTGCCCGCCCTTGACGTTGTAGGAGAAGCGCCCGGCGCCCCAATGCCTTTCCTTTGCCAGCGGGGTGGCGGCGAAGAGGGCGCGGATACCGTCGAACGCGCCGGAGTAGGTGGCGGGGGTGGACCGGCTGTTATTGCCGATGGGCGTGGAGTCGACGGTCACCACGCGCCCGATGCCGCCGGTCCGCAGCGCGCGCACGTGGCGGGGCAGACGCCGATGGGCGAGCTCGGCGGTGAGTGCGGGCACCAGGCTGTCCAGCACGAGGCTCGTTTTTCCGGACCCGGAGACGCCGGTGACCAGCGTCAGCCGCCGCACCGGGATGCGGGCGGTGACATCGTGCAGCGTGTAGTAGTCGCCGACGGTGATCTCGAGGTGTTCGGCCTCCGCCCGCACCGGCCGCCGCTCGCGCATCCGGGTCTCGGCGGCGCCCGAAAGATAGGGACCGGTCACCGAATTCGGGTCGGCCGCCACCTCCTCGACACTGCCCTGAGCGACAATGGTCCCGCCGGCGCGGCCCGCGCCCGGACCCATTTCGATGAGCTGATCCGCCCAGCGCAGCAGGTCCACGTCGTGGTCGACCATGACCACCGAATTGCCGTTGTCGACCAAGGCGCGGATCACGCTGCGCAGGCCCTCGACATTGGCCGGATGCAATCCGATCGAGGGCTCGTCCAGGACGTACAGCATGCCGGTGGACCGGGCCTGCAGGGTCGCGGTCAGCTGGATTCGCTGCCGCTCGCCGGTCGAGAGCGTCTCACCCGCGCGATCCAGGGTCAGGTAGCCGAGACCGAGGGTGAGCAGCGGCTCGATGGTCCGGATGAACTCCGCCGTCAGCCTTTTCGCCAGCGGCTGCAGATCCTCGGGCAGGCGCTCCGGCAATCCGCCTGCCCAGGGCCGCAATTGGGCGAGGGTGAGAGCGCTGGTGGCGGCGATGTCACGGTCGTCCACCAGGGTGGTGAGCGCTTCCGGACGCAGCCGGGTGCCGTGGCAGGCGGGGCAGGTGTGCAGGGTGAAGAACTTGCTCAACCGCTCCCGGGTGGTCTCGCTGGTGGTGTTGGTGAGCGAATGCCGCACGGCCGCACGGGCATTCTCATAGGTGCCGTTGAGTTCGGCGGCGCGGCCGGATTTGGTGGTCACCACCACGTGCCGCTTCACGGCCGGACCGTCCAGGACGATGTCCTTCTCCCGCTGGGTCAGCTCCCGATAGGGCACATCGATGCGCACGCCGAGCTGGGCGGCGATCTGCGGCTGGAAGTCGCGCAGCGGCAGCTTCCACGGCGCCACCGCGCCCGCCGCAATGGTGAGTTCGGGATTCGGCACCAGGGCGTCGTCGTCGATCTCCTCCACCGTGCCCAGCCCGCCGCAGCGCGGGCACGCCCCGAAACTGTCGAAGGCGAAGGATTCCGCGCCGGGCAGCTCGAATCTGCCGCCGCATTCGGGGAGATCCACATATCCCCGCATGGCGACCTCCAGCATGGGCGGCAGCCGATATCCCGTGGGGCACAAATGCGATCCGAGGCGGGAGTACATCAGCCGCAGCACGTTGTACACCTCGGTCATGGTGCCGACCGTGCTGCGCCGGGTCGGAATCGGCGGCCGCTGCCGCAGCGCCAGGGTGGCGGGCAGGAAGTCGATGCGATCCACATCCGGCCGTTCGGCCTGAGCGATGCGCCGCCGCGTGTAGGTGGACAGGCCCTCCAGGAACCGCTGATAGCCCTCGGCGTAGAGCACGTTCATCGCCAGCGACGTCTTACCGGACCCGGACAGCCCGGTGATCGCCACCCACCGCCACAGCGGGACGTCCACATCGAGGTCCTTCAGATTGTGGACGCGCGCGCCCACCACGTGAATAGCCTCCGGTAGGTGATCGGTGCTCACCCCCGCCGCCACCATTCGGTCAACGTCGCGGCAATGCGTGCGAGCGGAATCGGTTGCGCCATACCGATGTGCGTGGCGTCGACGGGCACATCGACGACGGTGCCGGTGACGTGATCGGCCCAGCCCGCCGCCGGACAGCGCGCCGGATCGGCCTCCCGGGCGGCGGTGAAGTGCAGCAGGTCGCCGTGATACTTGCCGCTCGGCGCGCCCGGCACCCGGCGGGTCAGGGCGGCCATGGCGCGGTCGACCAGTTCCGGCGGGAAGCTGTCGGCGCTGACCATGCCGCGCAGCTCGTCCCAGGCGGCCGCGGAATCGGCGGGCTCCCCGGCGGATTCGAACGCGCCGTCCTCGGGCGTGGAATCCATGAGGGCGAGCAGGCGCACCTGCGCGCCCTGCTCCTGGAGCCGGACCGCGACCTCGTAGGCGATGCGGCCGCCCAGGGACCAGCCGAGCAGGCGGTACGGTCCCGCCGGTTGCGCCCGGCGGATCTCGCGCACATACCGTTCCGCGTAGGCGGCGATCGAATCCGGTGCGGGCTCGGCGCACACCACCCACGGATCCTGGAGGCCATAGAGCGAGATCTCCGGATCGAGCTGGGTGAGCAGGCCCGCATAGGGCCAGGCCAGCCCGCCGCCGGGGTGAATACAGAACAGCGCCTCGGCGGCGGCGCGCCGCAGCGGCAGCAGCACGGCGAAGGACTCGTCGGCGTCCCGGGTGCCCAGCCGGGCCGCCAGTCCCGCGACGGTCGGGGCCTCGAACAGGTCCCGCAGCGCGATACCGCCGTCGAGCCGGGCCATGACGCGGGCGGCACTGAGCGAATTGCCGCCGAGCGCGAAGAAATCGTCGTCCAGCCCGGCGCATTCGAGGTCGAGCACCTGTGCGAAGGCCGCTGCCACCGCGTGCTCGGCCGGTGTCGCAGGCGGGCGGTACCGCCGCTGCGGACGTGGCGGCGGCAGCGCGGACCGATCGACCTTGCCGTTCGCCAGGAGCGGCAGCCGGTCGAGCACGATGACGGCGGGCACCAGATAGCGCGGAAGCCGTTGCGCCGCACACGCGGTCACCGCGGCCGGGTCGAGCGCATGGTCCGGGTGCGGCACCACATAGGAAGCCAGTACCGCGTCCGGCCCGTCCCCGGCGCGCACCGCGACCGCGTGCGCCACACCCGGCGCGGCCGCCACCGCCGCCTCGATCTCGCCGAGTTCCACGCGCATGCCGCGCAGCTTCACCTGGAGATCGGCGCGACCGCGGTACTCCAGTTCGCCGCGTGCGGTCCAGGCGACGAGATCGCCGGTGCGGTAGAGCCTTTCGCCCGGCGATCCGAAGGGATCGGCGACGAACCGCACGCCGGTCCGCCCGGGGTCGGCGAGATAGCCGCGCGCCAGTCCCGCGCCGCCGATGTACAGCTCACCGGTCGCGCCGGGCGGCACCGGACGCAGACCGGAATCCAAGACGTAGTACCGGACGCCGAGCGCGGGGCCGCCGAGGGTGATCGGCCTGCCGCCATCGAGCGCACCGCTCATGCCGGCGATGATCGTGGTCTCGGTGGGGCCGTAGGCATTCAGCAGCCGCCGCTCCCGTCCCCACGCGGCGGCCACCGCCGGTGAGCAGGCTTCCCCGCCGGTGACCAGCACCGAGAGATCCGGCAGCCCATCGGGTTCGGTGGCCGCCAGTACAGCGGGCGTCAGGAAGGCGTGTGTCACCCGCTCGGTACGCAGCAACCGTGCGAGCGCGGGACCCGCGTACACGTCCGCGGGCGCGACCACCAGGGTGGCGGCGGCGCCGGCGGCCAGCACGAGTTCCCACACCGAGGCGTCGAAACTCGGGGCGGCCGCCGAGAGAATGCGCGAGCCCTGCTCCGCACCCAGGCAACGCGCCTGGGCGGCAGCCATATTCGCCAATCCGGCATGCGTCACGACGACGCCCTTCGGTGCGCCGGTGGAGCCAGACGTGTGAATCACATAGGCGGCCTGATCAATCCGGCGCCCGGCTTCCGTCATTCCGGCGTGCTTTTGGCCGGAATCCACCGGACTTGTCGGTGCGCTGGGGATGTGGGTCCCGGCCAAGAACGCGCCGGGATGACGAGAGGAGGTCGCGCCAGGATGACGGGAGGAGGTCGCGCCAGGAGAACGAGGGGAGGTCGCGCCTACGACCTCCGTGAGCGCGCCGTCGTCGCCAAGCACCGCACTGTCAGGGCCGAGTACCGCACTGTCGGGGCCGAGTACCGCACTGTCGGGGCCGAGTACCGCACTGTCGGGGGCGAGGACCGCGCCGTCGGAGTCGAGAACCAGGACTTCCGCCGCCGGTGACGCGGCGAACGCCGGATAGGTCTGGGGAGTGGTCAATGCGATTCGGCTTGCTGCGGCGGTGACCATGTCGGCGATCCGTGTGGCGGGGAATCCCGGGTCGACGGGCATGAATGCGGCACCGGATTTGGCGACCGCCCAGCACGCCACCACCCATGGCAGTGACCGTGACATGCCGAGCGTCACCACCGCTTCCGGGCCGATACCGCGTGCCCTCAGGGCTTGCGCCACGCGTTCGGCCCGCTCGTCGAGTTCGCGGTAGGTGAGGGTGAGGTCTGCGCAGCGCACGGCGTCGGCGTCGGGCGCGCGGCGCACCGCGGCCGCCAGCAGGTCGGGCAGCAGCAGGTCCGGGGCGGATCCGGTGTCGTTCCAGTCGTGCACGAGCTGCCGGTATTCCGGTTCGGCCAGGATCGCGATCCGCGCGGCCGGAACCTCCGGATCGGCGCCGAGTTGGTCCAGGACGCGCAGATAGCGGTCGGCCAGCTGCTCGACGGTGTCGTGGTCGAACAGGTCGGTGGCGTAGCGGATGGCGAGCGCCAGACCGGACTCGCCGTGGCTGACAATGAATTCCAGGTCGAAGCGGACCGTCGGGACCGCCACCGTGATGGGTTCGGCGCGCAGGCCGGGAAGCTCCAGGCGGACCGGGTCGAGATTCTCCACCGAGAGCATGACCTGGAACAGCGGGTGCACCGCACCCGAACGCGGCGGATCGAGGGCCCGCACCACCTGTTCGAAGGGCAGCTCGGCGTGCGCGAAGGCGTCCAGGTCGATATCGCGCACCCGCCGCAGCAGCGCGGAGATCGGTTCGGCGGCACCGGTGTTCACGCGCAGCACCAGGGTGTTGACGAACATGCCGACCAGCTCGTCGAGCGCGGCCTCACCGCGACCGGAGACCGGGGTGCCGATCGCGATGTCGGTACTGCCCGACCAAGCCGACAGCAGCAGGGCCAGACCGGTGTGCAGCGTCATGAACAGCGAGACATCGTATTCGCGCTCCACCTCGCCCAGACGCCGCAGGATGGGGTCGGGGATCGCGCGGGAGAACACCGCGCCGCGATGGGAGGCGACCGCCGGGCGCGGATGGTCGAGGGGCAGGCCGATTTCGCCGGGCAGCCCGGCGAGTGTCGTTGTCCAATAATCGATCTGACGGCTGTGCTCGGATTCCGGGTCGTCGGGCGAGCCCAGCACCGCACGCTGCCAGAGCGTGTAGTCCGCGTACTGCACGCGGGGAGCCGGGCGGTCGGGCAGGACGCCGGACCGCGCGGCGGTGTACGCCTCGCTCAACTCGCGCGCCAGCACGCCCAGGGAGAACCCGTCCGCATTCGCGTGGTGCACCGTGAGGGCGAGCAGCCATTCCCGGTCCGGATAACGGGCGTCGCCGACGGCGAACAACCCGATCCGCAGCGGCGCTTCGGACCGGAGATCGAAAGGGGCCGAACAGAATTCCCCGAGAATCTCGGGCACCTGCGCGGCGGCCACCGGCACCGTCGCGAACGATTCCCCGAACACCTGCTCGACCGGCAGCACTCGCTGGCCGGGCTCACCGGCGGTCTCGGGATAGTAGGTGCGCAGCGCCTCGTGCCGGGCGACGACCCAGCGCAGCGCCGACGTCATGGCCGCCGGGTCGAGCGGGCCGTCCAGCCGCAGCACGAGCGGAATGTGATAGGCCGCGGACTCCGGATCGAGCCGGTGCAGCAGCCACAGCCGCTGCTGCGCGAACGACAGCGGGATCCGTTCGGGACGGGTCAGCGCCACCAGCGACGGCCGGCTCGGCGCGGGCGAATCGCCCACGCGCGCGGCCAATTCGGCGACCGTGGGCGCGTCGAACACTTCCCGCACCCGGACCCGCGTGCCCAGCGCCGCGCCCAGCCGCGCCGCCACCCGGGTGGCGCTGAGCGAATTGCCGCCGAGCCGGAAGAAGTCGTCGTCCGCACCGACCCGATCCACCTCCAGCACCTCCGCGAACACCCGCGCCACCGTCTGCTCGGCGGGCGTGCGCGGCATCCGGAAGAGCTCGGCCGCGACGGCGGGCAGCGCGGCCCGGTCCACCTTGCCATTGGCGTTCACCGGCAGCCGTTCACAGCGGACGATCGCCGACGGCACCATGTACTCGGGCAGGCGCGCGGCCACGGCGGCGCGAATATCGGCCACCTCCGGATCGGCGCCGGGCTCGGCGGTCACATAGGCGACCAGGCGGCGGGCGGCCGGACTGTCCTCGCGAACCGTGACCACGGCCTGTGCCACGCCCGCGACGGCCGCGACCGCGGCCTCGATCTCGCCGAGCTCGACCCGGATACCGCGCAGCTGCACCTGGGAATCGGTGCGGCGCACGAACTCCAGCGCACCGCCGGGCCGCCACCGGACCAGATCGCCGGTGCGATACATGCGGGCGTTCGCCGCACCCGCCCGCGCGGCGAACGGATCGGGCAGGAAGTGCGCCGCGGTCAGTCCGGGCCGGGCGTGATAGCCGCGGGCGACGCCCGGCCCGGCCACATACAGATCGCCGGGAACGCCGACCGGCACCGGCTCGAGACGCTCGTCGAGCACATAGCAGCGCACACCGGCGGCGGGGCCGCCGAAGTCCACCGGGAGACCCGCGGCGTACGGGGCGCTCAGATTCGAGATGATGGTGATCTCGGTGGGGCCGTAGGCGATCAGCAGCGTCCGCCCAGCCGACCAGCGGGCCGCCACGGCCGGTGCGACCGCTTCCCCGCCGGTCACCACGACGCGCAGGGCGGAACCCGTGGGCGGAGAGGCCAGTTCGGCGGGATCCATTCCGGCCAGCACGGCCGGGGTGATGAAGGCATGGGTGATCCGTTGCCGCCGCAGCAGATCCACCAGATCCTGGCCTCCGTAGATATCCGGATCCGCGATCACCAGCGCGGCGCCCGCGCCCGCCGCGAGCAGCACTTCCCACAGCGAGGCGTCGAAGCTCGGGGAGGCCACCTGCAGGACCCGTGAGTCACGGTTCACGGCACAGTGTTTCGCCTGCGCCTCGACGACGTTCGACAGGCCCTCGTGGGTGACGACGACGCCCTTGGGGACACCGGTGGAACCGGAGGTGTAGAGCAGATAGGCCGCGTCGGCGATGCGCAGCGGCCGCACCCGTAGCGCATCGGTCACCTCCGCGGAATCGGCCAGCGCGAGTTCGGCTTCCAGGTCCGGATCGTCCAGGGAGCACCAGTTCGACCGGGTATCGGGGAATTCGGGGAGCCGATCGAGCATGCGGTCGACGGTGAGGCCGAAACCAGCGCCCGCATCGGCGAGCAGGTGCGCGAGCCGCTGCTGCGGATGGCCCGGATCCAGCGGCAGGTAGGCCGCACCGGTCTTGGCCACCGCCCACAGGGCGATCACCCACTCCACCGAGCGCCGCAGCGCGACGGCGACCACCTGATCCGGTCCGATGCCGCGCCGGATCAGCCAGTGCGCCAACCGGTTCGACCGGTCGTGCAGCTCTCGGTAGGTGAGGGCCTGCCCGTGGAAGACGACCGCCTCGGCGTCCGGATCGCGCAGTGCGGCACGCGAGAGGATCTCCGGCAGCGGGCGCGCGGGACCGCCGCCGGTCCGGTTCCAGCCGTCCAGCACATCGAAGCGTTCACCGGTGGTCAGGACATCCACGGCGCGGACGGGCCGCTCGCGATCCGCGATCACCTGTGCGAGCACCCGGTCCAGGCGCCGCAGCAGCGTATCGGCGGTCTCCGGATCGAACAGCGCCGTGTCGTAGCGCAATGCCACCGTGAGCCCCGAATCCGATTCGGCGACCTCGAATTCCAGATCGAAGCGCACGGTGCGCACGGGGACGGGCAGCGGTTCGACGCGAATGCCGGGCAGCCGCAGCTCGGCCGGGCCGAAGTTGCGGAAGGCCAGGCCCACCTGGAACAGCGGATGCCGGGCGGCAGTGCGCGGCAGCTCGAGCGCGTCGACGATCCGCTCGAACGGCACACCGGCGACGGCGAGCGCGTCCACATCGGTGTCGCGGACCCGGTCCAGCAGGGCCGCGAACGATTCCTCCGCAGCGACGCGCACCCGCAGCGGCACGGTATTGACGAACATGCCCACCGCATCGTCGAGTCCGGGCGCGTCGCGGCCCGCGGTCGGCGTTCCGATGACCACGTCGGAGGTGCGGGACAGCTTCGCGAGCAGGACGGCCAGCGCGGCGTGCACCACCATGAACAGCGAGGCGCGGTGCTGCCGGGCCAGGACGTGCAGCCCGGCCGTGCGCTCCGGCGACAGGGCCAGTTCCACGCCCGCGCCGATATGCCGGGCCACCGCGGGCCGCGGGCGATCGGCCGGCAGCGGCAGCTCCGCGGGCGCGCCCGCCAGCATCCGAACCCACTGGCCCAGCTGCCGATTCAGCTCGGAGCCCGGATCATCCGGCGCCCCCAGCGCGGCCACTTGCCGCAGCGTGTGGTCGGTGTAGCGCGGCGGCGGTCCCGCCCAGTCCGGTTCGCGGCCGGCGGTCCTGGCGGCATAGGCCGTGGCCAGATCGCGG
Organism: Nocardia sp. IFM 10818; assembly: GCF_054655275.1. Taxonomy (NCBI): domain Bacteria; kingdom Bacillati; phylum Actinomycetota; class Actinomycetes; order Mycobacteriales; family Nocardiaceae; genus Nocardia; species Nocardia sp. IFM 10818. The sequence goes on along the minus strand of NZ_BAAHJH010000001.1, from coordinate 896,224 downwards.
GTCAGCGGGCCGAGCGAGGCGCCGTCGGCATTGATGTGGTGCACCACCAGGGCCAGCGCCCATTCGGCCTGCCGCAGATCGCCCCCGGCCGCCTCGACCGCGTACAGCCGCACCCGGATCGGCGGTGCGGCGGTGAGATCGAAGGGTTCGGATTCGAGTTCCGCCAGTGCGCGCTCCAACCGATCCGCGGGCACCCGGCGGATCTCCAGCACGCCGGTATCCGCGTGCGCCACCGCCTGATACGGCACACCGTCGGATTCCGGGAAATAGGTGCGCAGCGCCTCGTGCCGCTGCACCACATCGGCGACGGCGGCCGCCAGGGCCGCCACATCCAGGGCGCCGCCCAGCCGCACCGCCAGCAGAATGTGATAGGCGCGCCCGGATCCCGTGCGGTCCAGCAGCCAGATGCCGTGCTGCGCGGGCGAGAGCGGAATACGGTGCGGGCGGATATCCGGCCCCGGCGCGGCCGGGCGCGGCGCGACCGGGGCGGCCGCCAGGCGTTCGGACAGCAGCCAGGCCAGTCCGGCCACGGTCGGCTCGTCGAACAGGTCCCGGAGTCGCACGACCGCACCCTGATCCACGTCCAGGTCGCCGGGGCGGTCCACGGCGGCGGCGAGCTCCGCGCGCAGCAGCGTCATGACGCGGGTGGCGCTGAGCGAATTGCCGCCGAGGTCGAAGAAGTCCTCCGTCGCACCCACCTCGCCGCGCTCGAGCACCCGCGCGAAGGCGCGGGCCACCAACCGCTCCATGGCATTGCCCGGCATCCGGTCGCCGGTGCGGGTGCGGGCGCGGGCGGCGGGCGGGGGCAGTGCGTCCCGGTCCACCTTGCCGGTGAGGGTGAGCGGGAAATGATCGAGCACCAGCACGGCGGCCGGGACGTACGGACCGGGCAGTCGCCGGGCCAGGGCGGCGCGCACGCCCGCGGGATCCACCGATCGTCCCGGTGCGGGCACCACGTACGCCACGATCTCGTCCCCGGCCGCGCTCTCGGGCCGCAGCACGACCACCGCGTCCGCCACCTCGGGCAGCGCGGCCAGCGCCGCCTCGATCTCGCCCAGCTCGATGCGGACGCCGCGCAGCTTCACCTGAAAATCATTGCGGCCGTGGAAATCCAGTTCCCCGTCACCGCGCCAGGAACCGAGATCGCCGGTGCGGTACATGCGCTCGCCCGGTGCGCCGAACGGGTCGGCGACGAACCGGGAGCCGGACAGGCCCGGACGGCGCAGATAGCCGCGGGCCAGGCCGGGACCGGCCACGTAGACCTCGCCGATCACGCCCGGCGGCACCGGCCGCAGGCGGCGGTCCAGCACATAGCAGCGAGCGCCGACGATCGGGCCGCCGAGGGAGACGGCGCCGTCGGCCGCGCAGATCCGCACGGGACGGGTCACGGTGGCGCAGATGGTCGCCTCGGCGGGTCCGTACACATTGATGAAAGACCGTCCGGCGGACCAGGTTCCGGCCACCTCGGGCGGGCAGGACTCCCCCGCCGCGCCCAGCAGCCGCAATCGCGGGACCCGCTCCGGCATGGACAGCGTGGCCAGCACGCGCGGAGTCAGCAGGGCATGCGTGATCCGCTCGCGCACCAGCAGTTCCAGCAGCTCGTCGCCCGCGTACGCCGACGGCGGCGCGATCACCAGTGCCGCCCCGGATGCCAAGGCCAGCAGCATTTCCCACAGCGAGGCGTCGAAACCGGGTGAGGCGACGGCGAGCACCCGGGCCGCCGGATCGGCATCGCAGCGCTGCGCCTGTGTCACCACGACATTCGCCAGACCGGCGTGGGTGACGGTGATCCCCTTGGGCGCTCCCGTGGATCCCGAGGTGTAGACGACGTAGGCCGGGTGGTGCAGCCGCAGCGGCCGGACGCGGTCGGCATCGGTGACCGGGCGGATACCCGGCTCGACGGGTTCGGCCGGGTCGAGAAGGGTCCAATGGCCGCCGGGCAGCGCGGGCACCGTCGTACTCCAGCGATCGGTCGTAATGCCCACGGCCACCCGGGAATCCGAGAGCATGGCGGCGATCCGCTCGGCCGGTCCGCTCGGATCGATCGGCAGGTACGCCGCACCCGTGTGCGCCACCGCGCACACCGCGATCACCCATTCCGGCGAGCGCGGCAGGCCCACCGCGATCACGTCTTCCGGGCCGGCGCCCCGCGCGATGAGCCGGTGCGCCAGCCGATGGGCCCGCTCGCCCAGTTCGCGGTAGGTCAGCGTGCCGCTCTCGCACACCACCGCCGTCGCCTCCGGATCGTAGGCGGCGGCGCGGGTCAGCAACTGCGGCAGCGTGAGCGCGACGGCCTGGCTGGTGTCGTTCCACTCCCGCAGCAGCCGGAGTTCGTCGGCGGCCAGCAGATCCATATCCCCGACCCGCACCCGCGGATCCCGCCCGATCTGCTCGAGCATCCGCACCAGCCGCCATGCCAGCGCCTCGATCCCGGGCCGGTCGAACAGGTCGGTGGCGTACTGGACCGCCACCGACAGCCCGGATGCCGTTTCGGCGCAGGCGAATTCGAGGTCGAATTTGGCCAGCGGCAGCGGGATCTCGACGGGATGCACGCGCAGGCCGGGCAATTCGAAGGCGGCCCGATCCGAGTTCCGGAACGACAGCATGACCTGGAACAGGGGATGCCGGGAGCGTTCCCGCGGCGGATCGATCAGCTCCACAATGCGCTCGAACGGCGCCTCGTCGTGGGCGAAGGCGCCGAGATCGGCATCGCGCACCCGCGCCAGCAGTTCGGTGAACGATTCCGAGGCGTCCACATCCACCCGCAGCACCAGGGTGTTGACGAACATCCCGATCAGCTCCTCGAGGCGGGCGTCCCCGCGCCCGGCCACCGGTGTGCCCACCGCGATATCGCGGCCGCCGGAAACCGCCGCGAGCAGCGCCGCCAGGGCCGCGTGCACCACCATGAACAGCGTCGCCCCGTGCCGCCGCGCCACCTCCTGCAATCGCCAGACGGTATCGGCGTCGACGCTCGCCTGCACCCGTTCGCCCCGCCGCGCGGTGCTCGCCGGGCGCGGCCGGTGCGGCGGCAGCCCGGATTCCACCGGCAACCCGGACAGCATGTCCGACCAATACGTGAGCTGTTGCGACAGCATCGATTCCGGGTCCGTATCCGCGCCGAGCACCTCGCGCTGCCACAGCGCGTAATCGGTGTACTGCACCGGCAGGGGCGCCCAGTCGGGCGCCGCGCTGCGCATCCGGGCCTGATAGGCCACGGCGAGGTCGCGGGCGAACGGCCCGAGCGAGAAGCCGTCGGCGATCGCGTGATGCACCAGCACCGCCAGCAGATGGTGATCGGCCGTATTCGCCCCGTGCACCTCGAACAACCGCACCCGCAGCGGCGGACGCGCGGCCAGATCGAAACCGGCGCAACCGAATTCCTCCAGCAGCCGCGCCAGCTCACCGGCCCCGGCCGGTTCCGCGGCCAGCCCGGAGATCACCGCGTCCGCGGCCCACACCCGCTGGCGCACAACACCGTCGGACTCCGGAAACGAGGTCCGCAATACCTCGTGCCGCGTCACCACATCGGTCAGCGCGGCCGTCAGCGCCGCCACATCCACCGCACCGGTCAGCCGCAATCCCAGCAGCATGTTGTACAGCCCCGACCCGGTATCCAGCTGATTGATCACCCAGAGCCGCTGCTGCGCATACGAGGCCGGCGCCTCCCCCTTGTCCGCCCGCACCTCCGGCCGCACCCGCTCCACCAGCAGATTCCGCGCACTCACCCGCCCCGCGAACCCCGCGACCGTACTGTCCTCGAACAGATCCCGCACCCCCGCCTCCACCCCCAGCGCCGCCTGCACCCGCGCCACCACCAACGTCGCCGACAGCGAATCCCCACCCAGCGCGAAGAAATCGTCATCCAACCCCACCCGCCGAGGCCGCACCGCGCCCACCACCGAGCGCTTCCGCCCGCACACCGGCTCAGCGGATTCGACGGCCACCCCACTCCCGCCCACCGCATCCGCACCGCCGAGACCACCGCTCGCCGCCACGACACGTTCAGCTGCTCCGGTGCTTCCGGTATCAGCGGCAGCGGCGACATCCACCGCGTCCGCACCGCCGTAGCCGCCGCTCACCTCGGTGACGCGCGAGGCGACTGTCCGGCCGTCCGCACCGACCGCCGCCTCGCGATGGGCCGCGGGCGGGAGGGCGAGTACTTCGGCGAAGGCCGCGGCCACCACCTTTTCGGCCTTGGTGACCGGGGCGCGGTAGGCGGGGGTCGCGGCCAGGGGGGCGGGGAGGGCGCGGCGGTCGACCTTGCCGTTGGGGGTGACCGGCAGCCGGTCCAGCAGGACCACGGTGGGGACCATGTGGCTCGGCAGGCGCTGGGCCGCGGTGTATTCCAGTTCGCGGGTGGTGAGCAGGCAGCCGGGCTCGGGGGCGGCGTAGGCGACCAGGCGGGGCGGGGTCGCCGGGTGCTCGCGGGTGGTGTCGTACGCGCCGCCGCGGATGACGGCCACCACTTGGGCGACGCCCGGGTAGTCGGCGAGCACGGTCTCGATCTCGCCCAGTTCGATCCGCAGGCCGCGGACCTCCACCTGGTGGTCGGCGCGGCCCCGGAATTCCAGCTCCCCTTCGGCACTGCGGGTGACCAGGTCGCCGGTGCGGTACAGCCGTTCCGCGGCGCCGAACGGGTCGGCGATGAAGCGCGCCGCCGTGGCGCCCGGCCGCCCGAGGTAGCCGCGCGCCAGGGCGGGACCGCCGACATACAGTTCACCGGGCACGCCGGGCGGGACCGGGCGCAGCCACGGGTCGAGCACGTGGGCGCGCACGCCGGGCACGGGCGCGCCGAGGGCGGCGGGACGGTCGGGGTTCAGGTGGCCCAGGTGCGTGGCGATGGTGGTCTCGGTGGGCCCGTAGATGTTCAGCATGGTGCGGCCCGGCGCCCACGCCGCGGCCACCGCCTGCGGGCAGGCCTCGCCGCCGGTCGAAAGATGGTGCAGCTGATCGAGTCCGGCGGGATCGGTGCCCGCCAGCACGGCGGGGGTGATGAAGGCGTGCGTCACCTGCTCCCAGCGCAGGAGATCGGCCAGCCGGGGACCCGCGTAGGCGTCGCCGGAGGCCACCACCAGGGTCGCGCCGCCGGTGGCCGCGGTCAGCAGTTCCCACAGCGAGGCGTCGAAACCGGGCGCCGCCACGCAGAGCATCCGGTCCCCGGGCCCGGTGGGCATGCGCTCGGCCTGCGCCGTAATGAGATCGGCCAGCCCGGCATGGGTCACCATGACCCCCTTGGGAACTCCGGTGGAGCCCGAGGTGTGGACGACATAGGCCGGGTGTTCCGCGCGTAGCGGCCGGGTCCGGCAGGCATCGGTGACGGCGGCGGCGTCGAGGTGATCGAGCAGCGGCTCGCAGGCATCCAGTTCCAGCCACTCCCGGCCGTCCCGCACGATCTCGGGCAAGGCGGCCGCGGCGGTGGTGATTCCGAACCGCACCCCGGATTCGGCGAGTATCGCCGCGAGGCGTTCGCCGGGATGGTCCGGATCGATGGGCAGGTACGCCGCACCGGATTTCGCCACGCCCCACACCGCCACCACCCATTCGGCCGAGCGACCCATGGGCACGGCCACCACGTCCTCGGGGCCGATGCCGTGCCCGCACAGGGTGCGGGCCAGGCGATTCGACAGCGAGTCCAGCCGGCCGTAGCTGAGCGCGGCATCACCGCACACCACCGCCTGGGCGCCGGGATCACGGGCGGCCGCGGCGGCGAGCACATCCGGCAGCAGTACCGCGGCGCCCGTCCCCGTGCGCCGGGGTGCGCGCCGCAGCAGATCGCGTTCCGGCCGTGTGAGCAAGCTGATTCGACTGACCGGTTCGTCCGGCTGGGCGGCAATCACGCCGCGCAGGCACACCAGGAAGCGGTGCAGCTGTTCCTCGAGGGCCTGCTGGCCGTAGTGCTCCGGATTGGCCAGGATGTCGACCGACAATCCGGCCTCGGACCCCGCGCGATACAGATTGAAATGCAGATCGGCCACCGAACCCGAAGCGAGGATGCGGTATTCGCCGACCGCCGCGCCGAAACGGCTGGTCCGGTCGAAGAACATGAGATTGACGCTCGGGCCCAGCGCCTGATCGGCGCCCACGCCCAGATCCCGGCGCAGTTCCTCGAACCGATACCGCTGATGCCGCAGTCCTCCGGTGGTCTCGCGCACGGCGGCGGTGATCAGCTCGCGCAGCGTGACCCCGCCCGCGCAGCGCAGTCGGATGGGCAGCACATTGGCGAGCATGCCGCCGGACTGCTTCAGCGCCGCGGTGGTGCGCGCCGAGGCGGCCAGCTGCACCAGGGGCTCGGATTCGCCGGTCATCCCCGCCCGGAAGGCGCCGATGGCCGCCACCAGGACCTGCGCGGGACTGGCGCCGCAGGCGGCGGCCAGGCGTTCGAGCGCCTCCCATTCGCCGGAGTCCAGCGCACCGGCCGCGCGCAGGGCCGGTGCCGGCGCGCCGACCCGGCGCGGGCGATGCGCACCGGGCGCGGGGATGGGAGCGGTCCAGTCGGCGAAGCGTTCCCGCCAGTAGTCGCGGTCGGCGAGAAAGCGGGCGGAGGCCCGGTAGTCGGCATCGGCGGCCTGGATCTCCGCCGGGGACAAGCCGCCGAAGACCGGCGGTTCGCCGCCGGTGAGCAGGGCCTCGTACCACTGGCCGATGCGCGCGATGAGGCTCAGCCCGCCATAGCCGTCGATGGCGACGTGGTGCATCTGCGCGTACCAGATGTGGTGCTCCGGCCCGAGGCGCAGCAGCGCCGCCGCCCACAAGGGGGCGTCCAGCAGCTCGATGGGCACCCGATGCCGCCGATCCATCCAATCCAGCGCCGCCCGATGCGGATCGGGCCGGTCGGTCAGATCGACGCGTTCCAGTCCGCCGCCGATATCGGCCGCCATCCACTGGTACGGCTGCCCGTTGGCCAGTCCGATGCGCAGCCGGCCGACCCCGAACTCTCCGAAGGCGCGGTGCGATGCTTCGTCGAACAGGTCCGCATTCAATTCGCCGCGCAGTTCCAGGTAATGCGCTTGCCCGGGTAACGCCCGCGGACGCGGTTCGGCTCCGTCCACCGCTCCGATATCGTCCGCGAGCCACAATTCCATTTGGGCGCGGGACAATTCGAACGGTACGTCGCAAACGTCAGGCGAATCGGCGAGCATTGTCCCTCCCGAAGTCCGGACCTGCGGAATACGCCGGACAGTACCGCACCGTTGCTGAAAGTCTGCTGGGGCACAGCGATATCCAAGTGAAAATGCGAAAACCGGCGACTGTCAGGGTGACAGTCGCCGGTTTCTCGCGAGCCGAATACTAGCTGGAGACCGTTTCCGGCTCCGCTACCTGATGGGATTTGGAACCCCAGCCGACATGCGCCTCGGCGCGCATGCGCTCGACCATGTGCGGGTAATGCAATTCGAATGCCGGTCGCTCGGAACGGATCTGGGGCAGTTCGTAGAAGTTGTGCCGCGGCGGCGGGCAGGAGGTCGCCCACTCCAGCGAATTGCCGTAGCCCCACGGATCGTCCACCGTCACCACTTCGCCGTAGCGGTAGGACTTGAAGACGTTCCACACGAACGGCAGCATCGACGCGCCCAGAATGAAGGCGCCGATGGTGGAAATGGTGTTCAGCACGGTGAATCCGTCCATTTCCAGGTAGTCCGCGTACCGGCGCGGCATGCCCTCGTTACCCAACCAGTGCTGCACCAGGAACGTGGTGTGGAAGCCCACGAAGGTGGCCCAGAAATGCCATTTCGCGAGCCGCTCGTCGACCATGCGGCCGGTCATCTTGGGGAACCAGAAGTAGATGCCCGCGAAGGTGGCGAACACGATGGTGCCGAAGAGCACGTAGTGGAAGTGCGCGACCACGAAATAGCTGTCGGACACATGGAAATCCAGCGGCGGGCTGGCCAGGATGACGCCGGACAGGCCGCCGAACAGGAAGGTGACCAGGAAGCCCACCGACCACAGCATGGGTGATTCGAAGGTCAGCTGGCCGCGCCACATGGTGCCGATCCAGTTGAAGAACTTCACGCCCGTGGGCACGGCGATGAGGAAGGTCATGAACGAGAAGAACGGCAGCAGCACCGCGCCGGTGGCGTACATGTGGTGCGCCCACACCGCGATGGACAGCGCCGCGATGCCGAGCGTCGCGTAGACCAGGGTGGTGTAACCGAAGATCGGCTTGCGGCTGAAGACCGGGTAGATCTCCGAGACGATGCCGAAGAACGGCAGCGCGATGATGTACACCTCGGGATGCCCGAAGTACCAGAACAAATGCTGGTAGAGCAGGGTGCCGCCATTGGCCGGATCGTAGATGTGCCCGCCCAGGTGCCGGTCGTAGGCGATGGCGAACAGCGCCGCGGTCAGGATGGGGAAGGCCAGCAGCACCAGCACCGAGGTCACCATGATGTTCCAGGTGAAAATGGGCATGCGGAACAGCGTCATGCCCGGGCAGCGCAGGCAGACCACGGTGGTGATCATGTTGACGCCGCCGAGGATGGTCCCCAGGCCGGACACGGCCAGGCCCAGGATCCACAGGTCGGCGCCCACGCCCGGCGCGTGCACCATATCGGTGAGCGGGCTGTAGGCGGTCCAGCCGAAGTCGGCCGCGCCGCCGGGGGTGACGAAACCCGCGGTGGCCATGGTGCCGCCGAACAGGTACAGCCAGTAGCTGAACGCGTTCAATCGCGGGAACGCCACGTCGGGCGCGCCGATCTGCAGCGGCAGCACGATGTTCGCGAAGCCGAACACAATGGCCGTCGCGTAGAACAGCAGCATGATGGTGCCGTGCATGGTGAACAGCTGATTGAACTGTTCCGTGGACAGGAACTGCATGCCCGGCCGGGCCAGCTCGGCGCGCATGAGCAACGCCATCAGGCCGCCGATCATGAAGAACGAGATCGCGGTGGTCAGGTACATGACGCCGAGGACCTTGGGGTCGGTCGTCGTCACGCATTTGTAGATGAACGATCCCTTGGGGCCCAGCCGCGGTGGATAGGGCCGAGTCGGCTCCAATCCCGATTGCGGCTTGGGAGCTACGGCAGTCACCACATCCTCCTCGAGATCCGTCCGCAGCTTGGACTATCGGCTCCGGAACCCACGATGAACGGCGCTCAGCGTACTCACAGCAATTCGATTCTGGCAGAGAACACTCCGACCGAACAGTCAGGACACCCTTTTCGGCACACCACCGGGACGACTCGCCCCCCGGGATCACGAAATCCTCATATCCCGCGCGGCACCATCGACGCATGAGTCGATCGCTGCGCACCCGGGTCGGCACCGCTGTCGTGATCGGCACGCTCGGCGCCCTGCTGGCCACCGGCGCGGCCCTGGCCCAACAGGAACCGCGGGCGGTCATCCACGGCCGGGCCACGCTCACCGCGTCGGTCACCGGCGAGAAGCCCGGTAACCGCTGCCAGCTGGCCGGTAAGACCGTCAGCGGGCCCTGGGCGACCGTCGCGGCGGACGGCAGTGCGAAACTCACCCTCGCCGCGGCCGGGGGCCGGGATATTCGCGTGCTCTGCGAGGATCCGGCCCAGGGCGACAGTTCGGTGCACATCGTGCGCTCCGAGCGGGTCCATCATTCCGGCGCGCCCGCGCCCATCCGGAAGATCCTCGACAGCCCCTTACTGGGACACCGATAAGCCCCCTTGCCGGTCAGGCGACGCGGGCGGCGGCGACGGCGGCGCGCACGGCGGGTGCGGTCTCGGCCGCGAAACGCTGCGTCTCCCATTCGTCGTCGGGGGCGACCTGGAGCAGGAACTCGCTGATGCCGTGGGCCAGCGCGATCTCGGTGAGCTGGGCCTGGGGCATGGCCGGTTCGATCACATAGGCGCGGCGGATGAGGGCGGGGACGCGACCGGCCGCGCGGGCGCCGGCGTCGATGGCGGCCATCCGGGCGGCGAGGGAATCCGGTGGCGCGTAGGCGAATCCACCGAGCCAGCCGTCGGCCAGCTCGCCGGTCACGGCCAGGGCGCGCGGGCCGTAGACGCCGAGCCAGATGCCGATCGGATGGGGCGGGCGCGGGCCCGGTTTGGCGCCGCGCAGGGCATAGACCTCACCGTCCAGATAGGCGCGTTCCTCCGTGTTCCACAGGGCGCGGATGACGGCGATCGCCTCGCGCAGCGCCCGCAGCGCCTCCCCCGGCGTGCGGCGCTGTCCGCCCATGGCGTCGATGGCATCCCAGAACGCGCCCGCACCCAGGCCGAGTTCCACCCGGCCGCCGCTGAGCAGATCCAGGCCGGCGGCGGCACGGGAGAGCACGGCGGGCGGGCGCAACGGCAGATTCGCCACCGCGGGCATGAGGGTGAGATTGCGGGTGACGCCCGCCAGATAGGACAGCAGGGTCCAGGTGTCGAGGAAGGCGGGCTGGTACGGGTGGTCCTGGACGGCGAGGACCTCCAGGCCCTGCTCGTCGGCCAGGCGCACCAGCCGCAGCAGCTCCCGGCCCCGCGCCGCCTCGGGCGGAACGAAGATCCCGAACCTCAGCTCATGTCCGTAATCGCCCATAGCGAATCTCAAGCTACTCCCGCCGCGAGCGAGCGCGGCGGCAAGGCCCGCACTCGGCGCGTCCTGTCGACGGTGGTCGACAGCCAGATCACGGCGCCCGGCCCCGATCGTGATCAAGACTAAATACAAATCCAAGGTCGTTGCCCGGCAACGGATTACAATCGAGGAGGTGCAGCAACACAGCACGCTCGAGAACGCCCGCCGGCATTTGCACCGCATCGACCCGGAGGCCCTGCTCCACGCCCGGGATCGATTGACCGAGACGGGGATGGCCCGGCTCGGCTTCCTGCTGCCGCACCAGGTCAAACGCAGCCTGGCCGCCGAGGCGCTGACCCTGGTGGACCGGCATCGGGAATTGGGCGCCAGGCTCCCCGGAAACGAACCCGCGCGGCACGGAATCGATATCGGGCAGCGGGAAGTCGACGCGCACGGGCAGTGCATTCCGCAGCTGTACGACTGTGAATCCTTGCGCCACAGGCTATCCGTCGTGGCGGCCGAGGACGTGCTGCCGCGACCGGGGGAACGCCGGTACGCCATCACCCGTCTGCACCACGATGATCGGCCCAACGAATGGCATTGGGGCGAATACTCTTTCATGCTCGCGCTGGTGGTGGAATGCCCGCCGCTGGAGGAGGGCGGCTTCGTGCAGACCGTGGCGCACACCCGCCGCGACTGGGACCACTCCGATATCTATCGCACCCTGATCCGGAATCCGATCCGCTCCTGGGAACTACATCCCGGTGATCTCTACCTGATTCGCGCCGATACCACCCTGCACCGCGTGCACCCGTTCAGCCACGGGCGGCGCACCATCGTGAGCATGTCCTTCGCCTCGCGGGCGGATCTGCGCCGCGAGCAATCCCGCGGCAGCCACGCCGGAGGTTTGCGGCCCGGAGTTCGGGTTATGACGAATCAAGCACAGTGATAACCTGATTCATCGTTAACACACGGGGGCAGTGTCGCCATACCGTTCTCTTCCGGACAGCCCCGTTTCACTGTGACGATCCGCGCGCTGCCGCACCGGTTAGGCGAAACCGATGGACCTTCTCAATCCGCTCGACGCGATCTTCCTGGCCTTCGAATCCCGCGAACACCCCATGCACGTGGGCGGGCTGCAGCTGTTCGAACCACCCGCCGACGCGGGCCCCGAATTCGCGCGCGACCGCTTCGAGGAGATGACCGCCGCGGGCGAGGTGCGCGCCCGCTTCCGCAGGCACCCCAGCCGCATGCTCGGCGGCTTCTCCAGCCTGTCCTGGTCGCGTGCCGAATCCGTGGATCTGCGCTACCACCTGCGGCGCTGTGCGCTGCCCGCGCCCGGCGCCATGGCCGATCTGCTGGATCTGACCGAGCGCCTGCACGGCACACTGCTGGACCGGCACCGGCCGCTGTGGGAGGCGCGCCTCATCGAGGGCCTCGACGACGGGCGCTTCGCGGTCTACATCAAGATGCACCACGCGCTCATCGACGGCGTCTCCGCCATGCGGCTCATGCAGCGCACCTTCACCGACGATCCGTTCGACACCCGCGTCCGGGTGCCGTGGGGCGCCGCGCCGGTCCCGCGCGACGGCGAACCGCAGAGCTCCTGGCAGCAGCTGCGAAAAGCACTGCCGCGCATGATGCGCAGCGCCGGATCGATTGCCGCGCCCTTGCGCGGGGCCGTGGACGGCCGGCTCACCATGCCCATGACCGCGCCCAAGACCATGCTCAACACCTCCATCGGCGGGGCGCGGCGAATCGCGGTGCGGTCCTGGCCGATCGAGCGCATCAATACGATCCGGTACGCCACCGGGGCGACCGTCAACGATGTGGTGCTGGCCATGAGCGCGGCGGCGCTGCGCTCATATCTGCTGGAACACCGGGCGCTGCCGGAGGATCCGCTGATCGCCATGGTGCCGGTGAATATTCGCAGCATTGCCGAGGCCGATACCGCCGAGGGCAATCTGGTCGCCGCCTGCCTGGCGAATCTGGCCACCCACCTGGACGATCCGCTGGCGCGGCTGCGCTCCATCAGCACCTCCATGCGCGAGACCAAGCAGGTCTTCACCCAGTTGCCGAAGTTGGAGGCCATGGCGCTGTCGGCGCTGCTCATGACGCCGCTCGGGGTATCGCTGCTGCCCGGATTCGAGGCCCTGCCGCGCATGCCGTTCAACCTGGTGATCTCGAATGTGCCCGGGCCGCGCAAGCCGGTGTACATGCAGGGGGCGCGGCTGGACGCCAACTATCCGCTGTCGATTCCGTTCGAATCGCAGGCCATGAACATCACGGTCACCACCAATGGCGACAATCTCGACTTCGGGCTCGTCGGCTGCCGCAGAACGGTGCCGGACCTGGGCCGTTTCCCGGATCTGCTGGAGGCGGGCCTGACCGAGTTGGAGCACGCCATCGCCTGATCTCTACCCTGGGCGGGTGCATACGCGTTGGCCCGAACTGCGGAAACAGTGCCTGCTCGCCGAGGACGAGGCGGTGCTGGCGCTGAACAAGCCCGCGGGCATCTCGGTCACCGGCGAGCGCCACGACACCGACATCGTGGAGCTCGCCGCGGCGGCCGGTGAGACCCTCTACCCGGTACACCGCATCGACAAGGTGACCTCCGGTCTGGTGCTGCTGGCCAAGGAACTCCCCGCACACGGCCAGCTCACCCGGCAGTTCAACAAGCGCACGGCCGAGAAGGCGTACCTGGCCGTCACCGAATCCACCGGGCTGCCCGATCGCGGCGTCATCGACCTGCCCCTCGGCGTGGGCCGCAAGAACCGCGTCCGCATCGCCGCCCCGCGCGAGGCCATCCGGCGCGACGGCGACACCTGGCGCGTGGACGACCAGGACCTGCTGGCAGGCAAGAACTATCCGTCCATCACCGAATTCACCACCCTCGCCCGCACCCCCGCCCACACCGTGCTGGCCCTGCGCCCGATCACCGGCCGCCGCCACCAGATTCGCGTCCACCTCGCCTGGATCGGCCACCCCATCGCCGGCGACCCCCTCTTCGACAAATCCGGGACCCACCCCCGCACCCACCTCCACTCCTGGCGCCTACACCTGGACGCCCCCTGGCGCGATCCGGCGACCCTGAACCTGGAAGCCGAACCGGGCGCGGACTTCTGGAACGTGGGCGGCGAAATCCTCTCGAGCGACTGCATTCGCGGGTTCGGGGCCGACGCCGAAAGCCCCCGGAGCAGCCGCCACGCCTGAACGTCTCGAGGTCCGGGGAGGCCCGGTGAGCGTGCAGGGCGAGGCCCCAGAGGCCCCGGGGTGAGCGCCGCGCGCCCAGCACGGTTGGGTTCGGGGCCGGAATCCCACGGAGTCCCAGGGTGAGCGCCGCGCGCCCAGCACGGTTGGGTTCGGGGCCGGAATCCCACGGAGTCCCGGGGTGAGCGCCGCGCGCCTGACGCGGTTGGGGGTTCGGGGGCGAAGCCCCTGAGGGCCCCGGGAGTGGGCCACCCCACTCCCGGGCCGCTTCGATGTGAAATCGCTATATTCGGTGGCGAGTCTCACCGAGACCGCATAGCGGCAGGTCATCTAGCCTCGAAAGGGTGGCCGCCCGCGGCCCGCTCGGGCGCAATGGCGCTGCCCTTCACAGAAAGCGAACGCCGATGGTTCTGCTGGCACAGCTCAGTGACACCCATTTCAACATGAGCGATCGGAATCTCGAACGCACGGAACGTGTCATGGCCTTTCTGGCCGAGCTGCCGCAGCGACCGGACGTCATCCTGGTCACCGGCGATATCGGCGACGAAGGGGATATCGAGGAATACCAGCAGGCCCGGGTGGCCCTGAAGGCCGATGTCCCGGTCGTCATCCTCCCCGGCAACCACGATGATCGCGGCAATATGCGCACCGTGCTGTTCGGCGAATCGTCTTCCTACGCACCGATCAACCAATCGTTCAGCGTCGACGGCGTCACCCTCGCCCTGCTCGATTCCAGCATTCCCCAGCAGTCCGCGGGCGAGCTCGCCGAGGAGACCTACGACTTCCTCACCACCCTGCTGGCGAACACCCCGGCCGACGATGTCGTCCTGATCGCCATGCACCATCCGCCGGTGCCGGTGCACTCCACGGTCGTGGACCCCATCCGCCTCACCAATCCGGAACGCCTGGCCGAGATCGTCGCCGCCGACGACCGCATTCTCGCCGTGCTCACCGGCCATGTGCATCTCGGCCTGACCACCACCTTCGCCGGCAAGCCGCTCATCGTGGCCCCCAGCGTCGCCTCGACCATCGGCGGCGAATGGGAGACGGCCCGCCCCGGGCACGTCCCCATCGATTTCGCCCCGGACCCGGTGCTGGTCTTCCACTCCATTCAGGACGGCCGGCTGCTGTCCACCTTCCGACCCGTCGCCATGGGCGGCTGGCTCAGCGAACCGGCGGAGTGAGCGCCCCGCGCCGATACGCCGAGGGCGTGGTCCCCGTCCAGCGCTTGAACGCGTGAATGAAGGTGGACGCCTCCGCGTATCCCAGCCGGATGGCCACGTCGCTCACCGAAAGCGGTGTGGCCGTGAGCATTTCCTCCGCCAGCGCGCGGCGCACCTCGTCCAGCAGCTGCCGGTAGCTGGTGCCCGCGGCATCGAGGTGCCGGCGCAGCGTGCGGGTGCTCATATTGAGATCCCGCGCCACCAGGTCGATTCCCGGCGGCGCGGCGAATCCGTCCACCCCGCCGCGCGGCACCAATCGCTCGCGCACATCCGCGGCGATACCGGTGCGCGCCCGCCGTCGTGACACCAATTCCCGGCACTGCGCCAGGCATATGGCCCAGGTGTGCTCATTGGCCTGCGGCAGCGGCTGTTCCAGCATCGCGGGATCGAGGCTGAACAGATTGTGCGGCTGATCGAATTGCGGTTGCAGCCCGAAGATCTCGTCGTAGAGCCGCCGGTCCGGCGGCGGCGGGAAGTCGAATTCGGCCCGCACCAGCTCCACCTGATGCCCGAGCAGATCGCACAGCATCTGATGCATGGCGGTCACGTCCCGCTCCACCAGGAATCGCCGCACATCCGCCGGAATGCGCTCGTCGTGAATCCGCGCCACGAACTCGCCGGGCCGCCAGCGCGCCACCGGAATGCAGAAGGTGAAGCTCAATTCCAGATACCGCAGCGCGAAGGCAATGGCCTCGCCCAGCGTCGGGCTGCTCACGCAGGCGAATCCGAAGATCCCGAAGGTGGTGATCCGATACCGCCGCCCCACCTCCAGCCCCAGATTGGGCCGCTCCCCCAGCTCCCGGACCAGGTTCCGGATCACCGCCAGCTCGGTGTGCGCATCGATCTGCGCATCCGGATCGGCGAGGGTCTTCTCGCCGACCCCCGAGCCCGCCAGCATGCGCTGCACCGGCACCCCGTGCTCGCGCCCGAACCCCACCATGAGCACGACACTCGCGACTCCCCGTGGGAAGTCCCAGTCCCGCACCCCCGCCTCCTGCACCGTGCTCATTCCCAGATTATGGCCGAAATTCTCGATCAGGACCCCCACGAACCGCGACCCGGCCTCCTACAGTGGAAAGGTCTCCGATGCGAGGGGTGCCACATGCCGTCGATCATCATCATCGGTGCCGGGTTCGGTGGGCTCGGCATGGCGATCGAGTTGCAGCGCAATGGTTTCCGCGAGTTCACCATACTGGAGCGAGCCGCTGACCTGGGCGGAGTCTGGCGAGAGAACACCTATCCGGGCGCCGCCTGCGATGTGCCCTCGCCGCTGTACTCCTTCTCGAAGGAGCCCAAACCCAAGTGGCGGCAACGGTATTCGGCGCGCGAGGACATCTGGGCGTACATGCGCGGGGTGGCCGAGCGGCATCGGCTGGGCGAGCACATCGTGTTCGGCGCGGACGTCACCGAGGCGGAGTACGACGAGACCACCGGCCGGTGGACCGTGCACACCACCGACGGGGTGGCCCGCACCGCCGATGTCCTCATCTCCGCGGTGGGGCAACTGTCCCGGCCGGCCATGCCCGCCATCCCCGGTATCGGCACCTTCGCCGGGCGGTCCTTTCACTCCGCGCGGTGGAAGCACGACATCGATCTGACCGGACAGCGCGTGGCCTGCATCGGCACCGGGGCCAGCGCCATACAGTACGTGCCCGAGATCCAGCCGAAGGTCGCCCACCTGACGCTGTTCCAGCGCACCGCCGCCTGGGTGCTGCCGAAGTTCGACACCGACTACAAGCCCGTCCATCAGCGCGTGCTGCTGCATGTCCCGGGTCTGCCCGTGGCCGAACGCTTCTCCTGGTGGGCCATCGGCGAATTCGTGGCGCTGGGCCTGGTGGAGTTTCCGGGCATCGTCCGGCTGGTGTCCGGCATTGCCGAGCGGCATCTCGAGGAACAGGTCGCCGATCCGGAACTGCGCGCCAAACTGACCCCGGACTACCCCATCGGCTGCAAGCGCGGCTTGTTCTCCAACGATTACTATCCGGCCCTCACCCAGCCGAACGTGGCGGTCGAGACCACGCCCATCACCGAGATCGTCCCCGAGGGCGTCCGCACCGAGGACGGCGCCCTGCACCGCGCCGACGTGATCATCTACGGCACCGGCTTCAAGGGCACGGAATTCCTGTGGCCCATGAAGATCCGCGGCCGCGCCGGCGTGCACCTCGCCGACGTCTGGGACGACGGCGCGCACGCCTACCTCGGCCTCACCGTGCCCGGCTTCCCCAATATGTTCATGATCTACGGCCCCAACACCAATCTGGGCGTCGGCTCCATCATCTACATGATCGAATCCCAGGCCCACTACATCCGCCACGCCCTCCAGCTCCTGGCCGAACGCCCCGGACAGGTCATGGAGGTCCGCGCCGACGCGGAACGCGACTTCAACACCGCCCTCCAGCAGCGTCTGGCCAAGACCCCCTGGAACTTCTGCACCAGTTGGTACCGCACCCCGTCCGGCCGCATCACCAACAACTGGCCCGGCACCACCCGCAGCTACCGCCGCCTCACCCGCAAGGTGGACCTCGCCGACTACCGACTCACCCACGTGGCCCGCTGATCCCCCGGCGCCCGGATACCCGTGTGGCATATTCACGCCATGCGAACTCGCCTCCGCCTGGCCGTTCCCCTCATGCTGCTGGCCCTCCTCCCGGTGAGCGCCTGCTCCTCCGACGGCTCCACCGAGCCGTCCACGACCTCGGCGGCCGCGTCGAGCACCCCGATGGTCCCAGGCGCCCGGCAGTTCGAAATCTATGTAGCCCCCGAGGAAGTCCCCTGCACCGGCATGGCTCCCCAGTCCTGCCTCCAGGTCCGCCGCGCCCCCGACTCCCCGTGGGAACTCCACTACTTCGACATCGAAGGCTTCGACTACCGGCCCGGCTACACCTACCACCTACTCGTGGAGGAACGCCCCTGGCTGAACCCTCCGGCAGACGCCCCCTCCCACACCTGGCACCTGATCAAGGTGATCTCGAAAGAACCGGCGTCCTAGCTGCTGGACAGTTGATCACCGGGAAACTGTGGCGGCATCGGCCGAGAGCACCCCGCCACCAGTTCCCGGTCGGTGGTGTTTCAGATCTCTGTGGCCGGTTTTCCATATTTCATTGGGACCGGGCGGTTTTCGCCCGCAATGCCGTGGCTATGACGCGCGCACGCCGTTGACCTGGCGGTATGCCGGGCAGTAGGTTTGGTGGTCCGATGCGCCGGAGATCGAGGTCGGCGCGAGATGCGAGTCCGTAGTGCTGGAGCGTCGGGGAGTCGACGCTGGAGGCGTTATGCGGCGGGATGGCGCATGGTTCGGGGGATTCGCGCGGGATTTTGCGGGGCGTTCGCCGCGAGACCGGCCACATCGGATTCGATCCTGGTGGCGGATGGGGCTGGTCGCGGCCGTGGCGCTGATCGCGGCCGCCGTGGTGGTGCCGCAGACCCGGGCGCAGATTCCGTATCCGGACGATGATCCGTTCTATGCGGCGCCGGCGGGATTGGCGGACTTCGCGAATGGGGACGTGCTGAACTCGCGGCCTATCTCGGTGCTCGGGCTGCCGCTGCCCGTGGCGGGGTGGCAGGTGCAGTACCGGTCGACGGATTCGACCGGGGCGGCGGTCGCGGATATGGCGACCGTGCTCGCGCCGCTGCTGCCGTGGTTCGGGCCCGGCGGGCGGCCGCTGCTGTCGTATCAGGTGGCCGAGGACAGTCTCGGGACGCGGTGCGCACCGTCGTATGCGCTTCGGGGCGGCCGGGATTGGTCGATCGTCAACACCGCGCTGGATGTGCCCTTCCTCGCCGAGCTGCTGCGGCGGGGATGGGCGGTGGTGGTGTCCGATTACGAGGGGCCGCAGTCGCGGTTCTTCGACGGCGTGAATTCCGGACGCGGGGTGCTCGACGGGGTGCGGGCGGCGAAATCGTTCCCGCCGCTGGGGATCACCGAGGCCAGCCCGATCGGGGCGTGGGGTTATTCGGGTGGCGCGTTCGCCACGCTGTGGGCCATGGAGCAGCGGGCCGGTTATGCGCCGGAGCTGTGGTTCGCGGGCGTGGCGGCCGGTGGCGTGCCCGCCGATATCGCCGCCATCGCCAGGCAGATCGATGGGGAGACCCAGGCCGGTCTCGCGGTCCTGATCCTGGTGGCTTTGGCGCGCAACGATCCCGGATCCGGATTGATCGACGCGCTGAATCAGCGCGGCCGGGATCTGCTGGTGCAGGAGGCGCAGGCGTGCGGCGCCGATTTGGTGGTGCGGCATCTGAACCGGCACGTGGACGAATACGGCGCCGAGCCGAACCTGTTGTGGCATCCGTCCTTCCAGGCCGCGACGCAGAAACAGGAGCTGGGTGAGATCGCCCCCGATATCCCGCTGTACATGTATCACAGCGTCGGCGACGACATCATTCCCGTGGCGGGCTACACGGCCCTGGTGGAGCGCTACTGCGCCCTGGGCGCGAATCTCACCGCGGTGCACTCCGCGATCCCGGGCCACAATCCGGCCGCGGTGGTGGAATCGGTTGGCGCCCTGAACTATCTGTCCGATCGCTTCGCCGGTGTCCCGGTCGCGGACGGTTGCGCGGTGCGCTGAAGCTGAAGCCCGGCGGGGCGCGGAACGCGTGCGCCCCTACCGGATTTCGGCTGCTGCTAGTTGGCCCACTTGGTGGTGCCCGGCGCGGCGGTGAGCGTGTTGATCAGGTCCACGCCGGCGATGATCAGCGTCGGGCCGCCGACCACCAGGGTGCCGATGATCGCGCCGATGCCCGCCGCGACCGGCACGGTGGCCAGGCCGAAGGCGCCGCCGGCGAAGCCGATCAGGCCGACCACCGCGCCGATGGCGAGGCCGATGAAGCTGCCGACCGCGGTGGCGATGCCGAACTGGCTGCTGAAGGCCTGCATGGCCTTCTGGTTCTCCTCGGTGGAGGCGATGGGCTGCACCGGCACCGGGCGGGCCGAGGCGACATCCTTGACGGCGGTCAGCTCGAGGGTGCGGGCGTCGCCGGAGATATTGTGCGGCAGGGCGTATTCGAGGCCGTCCTGCGCGAACGACAGGGGCAGGCTCACCACGGTGTTGCCCGCGATGTCCTTGACATTCACCGAGCTGCCGGCGACTTCGAAGGATCCGTCGGTCAGGGTGGTGACGACGGTGTTGCCGACCAGTTTGGTCTCGTACCCCACATTCGGGGTGGCCGGATCAGCTTGTGCGACCCCCGCGCTCGCAATGGCGAGTGCGGTCACTACGGGTGCGGCGACAGCGGTGATCTTGCGCAGCATGGAACTTCCAATCTTCATCAGGTTTCGAAGGCAACACGCGGCTCATCGATAAGATTCCTCCCCTCGAAGAGTGCTGCCGAGCCCGTGTTGCGGCGTATTGCGCTCTACAAGCGATCACCGTAACGCGTTACACCGACACCTCGGATCATTTTTGACTCGAGTGTCATTCAAAATGCCAGGTCGACAGCTATGCAGATCGCGCATACGAGCCCGACGATCGATAGCGCGATGACATCACCGCGCCCCGGCCGGCTGGGCCGCGCGGTCAATTCTCCGGTCCCGCCGCGGGTGGTGATGGCCTCGCCGAGTTCACCTGCGCGACGGCTGGATACGGCCATGCTCGCGGTGAGAATGTCGACCAGCGGATTCTCCGACGCCCGATGCAGCAGCGAATCCTTGGGCCGGAGCTTGCGGGCCGCTCGCAGGATTCGCAATTCCTCCAGCAGCAACGGCAGGCCGCGCAGCGTCAGCGCCACCACCACCGCCCACTCGTCGACCGGAATCCGGTGCCGGACGCCCTTGCGCGTCCAGCCGATGCGCCGCAGCGGCGCACCGAGTTTCGCCAGCGCGGGCGCGATCTCACCCATGGGCGTGGTCCACGCGATGAGGAAGGACGCGCCCAGCAGGATGAGGCCGAAGACCACGACATTGGCGTAGCGCAGCACCGCGGCCCCGCCCACCGGCAGATTGATGAGCGCGCCGATGACGATGCCCAGCCAGAACCACCACGGGAACCGCGGCAGCGTGCCCAGCGGCAGCCGCGCCGTCAGCCACACCGCCACCAGGAACGCGGTGCTCAGGCCGAGCACCGGCCAGGACGGCATGAACATCAGCAGCGCGCTGATGGCGAAGGCCGCGATCATCTTGGTACCGGCCCAGAGCCGATGCACCGGGCTGTCGACGGGGACCTCGCGGAGAATGACGCTGCTCATCGGAAGCCTCCGGTGAAATCGGGGACGCGCGGCCCCGCGGGATGCGATGGCGCCGCGGGATGTGCGGGCGCATCGGGATGCGGCGGCGCGGCGGTTTCGACAATGCGCCCGTCGCGCAGGTGCACGGTGCGGTCGCAGACCGCCGCCATATCCGCCACATCGTGCGAGATGACGATCAGGGTGAGACCGGAATCGCGCAGCCGGGCAAGCAGTTCCACCACCCCGGCGCGACCCTCCGGATCGAGCCCGGCCAGCGGCTCGTCGAGCACGACCACCTGCGGGCGCCCGGCCACGATGGCGGCCAGCACCACCCGTTTGGCCTGTCCGCCACTGAGCTCCTCGATGGAGCGGGTGGCCAGGGCGCGGTCCAGGCCGACCGCGTCCAGGGCCCGGGCGACGGCGGCGGTGCCGCGCCCGCCCCAGTCCTCGATCTCCTCGCCCACGCTCTGTCGCTGCAACTGCAGCCGGGAATGCTGAAAGGCCAGCTGCACCGCGCCGATTCGCTTGTGCACCGGCTTGGCGCCGGCGAATTCGCGCAGCACGCAGGCGCCGTCGGTCGGGATGGTCAGCCCGGCCATGATCCAGGCCAGCGTGGATTTGCCGGAGCCGTTGCCGCCCACGATGAGCAGGGCCTCGCCGCGCCGGACGCTGAGATCCACGCCGTGCAGCGCGGGCGCCTCCCACGGCGTGCCCCGGTTGTAGGTGTGCCGTACGCCGGTGAGTTCCAGCACGGGATCGCCCATGGGCCTGCGCCGCTGGTCGCGCACCGGCCGCGGCCAGGCGGGCAGATGCGCGACCGAGCGCCCGCCCATCAGGTGCACCACCCGGTCGGCGGCCGCGGCGTCGGCCTCGTGATGGGTCACCAGCACCACCGCCATCTCGTGCCGTTTGGGCAGATCGGCGAGCAGCGCGACGAGATCGCGGCGGCCCTCCGGATCGATCATGGAGGTCGCCTCGTCGGCCAGCAGCAGCGTGGGCTGCCGGGCCAGCGCGGCGGCGACGGCGAGGCGCTGCTGCTGCCCGCCGGACAGGGTCGCGGTCTCCCGGTCGCCCATGCCCGCCAGCCCGACCTCGGTCAGCAGCCCGTCGATATCGACCTCGGCGGCGATCTCGGCGGGCAGGCCCCACACCACGTCATCGGCCGCCAGCACGCCCAGGGTCTGGCTTTCGGGGCGCTGCAACACCATTGCGGTGCCGCCGCGCACGCCGAGCCCGGCCGATCCGGGCCGGGTCACGGCGCCGCCGGTGGGCGGGCGGCCCGCGAGAATCCTGGTGAGCGTGGACTTTCCGGACCCGTTGTGCCCGACCACCGCCACGAATTCGCCGACCCGCACGGTCAGGTCGATGCCGTGCAGGGCGTCCGCGCGAGCGCCGGGATAGCGGAACGACACCTCCCGCAGCGTGACCGGCAGCGGTGCGACCGGCCGGTCGTCGGCGGGCGCGTCGAGCAGATCGTCGCGCCCGGGCAGCCAGGCCAGCCGGTCCAGCACCGAGCCGAGCACGTACCAGGAGACCACGCCGCTCACGATCACCCCGGCGATGACGCCGCCGCCGATCCAGGCCCACCACCAGCGCAGGATGGCATCGGTCGCCTCGGCGGCCCAGCGTCCGAGCGGTTCCAGCGCGGCTTGGCGCGCCGCCAGATTTTCCAGGCCGCGCGCCGAGTTGCGGATAGTGTCGAACAGCAGTTGGCGTGAGCGGGAGAACAGCAGCAGCATTCCGACGGAGAAGCATGCCCCGACCAGTCCGGCGAGCGCGGACAGCCCGAGCACCGCGAGGAGACCGCCGTGCCGCCGCTTGACGATGCCGATGATCCCGCCGACCACGGCCACCCCGACCAGATTCACCGCCGGCACGATGCCGGCCGCCACGAAGGTCACCAGCGTCGCCGCGATGGTGGTGGTGGCGACCGCGCGCAGCCGGTGCCGGTGCGCGAGCAGTCCCATCGGCACCGCGGCCACCAGCTGGAGTGCGGCGGCGAACGGCACCAGCGCCCCCACTGTCACCAGTCCGACCGTCGCCCCGCCCAGCACGGCCCCGGTGGCGAGTTCGATGGGCCGCAGCGGGCCTCGGGTCAGGCGGGGTGGCCCGGCGGGCGGGGACGAAGCAGTCACGTCAACCAGTCTGCCGTGTCCACGCCGATGCACGGCCGGGTGCTTGCATTCATGCGCAACTGTGCATATGTTTGAGCCTTGTGGGACATGATCATTCGCACGGCGTAGCCCCGGAGAGCGCCTCGGGCAAATACCTCGGCCGCCTGGTGCTGGCGCTGGCCATAGCGCTGCTCTTCATGGCGGTCGAGTTCATCGTCGCCTTCGCGACCTCATCGCTGGCCCTGCTCTCCGACGCCACGCACATGCTGACCGATGTGGTCGGCATCTCCATGGCGCTGTCGGCGATCCTGCTGGCCAAGCGCACCCGCGCCACCTACACCCGCACCTTCGGGTACTACCGGGCCGAGGTGCTGGCCGCGCTGGCCAATGCGATCCTGCTCTTCGCGGTCGCCGCCTATGTCCTCTACGAGGCCATCACCCGCCTCGGCGAGCCGCCGGAGGTCCCCGGCCGGCCGGTCCTCATCGTCGGCGCCCTCGGCCTGGTCGCCAATATCGCCGCCTTCCTGCTGTTGCGCCAGGGCGCCCGGGAGAGCATCAATGTGCGCGGCGCCTATCTGGAGGTCTTCGCCGACCTCATCGGATCGGTCGGCGTATTGGTCTCCGCCGCAATCACTCTCACCACCGGATGGCGCTACGCCGACATGATCGTCGGCGTGGCCATCGGCTTCTGGGTGCTGCCCCGCGCCTTCCTGCTGGCGAAGCGGTCGCTGCGAATCCTGTTCCAGCACAGCCCCGAAGACCTCGATGTGGAGCAGATCGCCGCGGCCCTGCAGGCCGTCCCCGGCGTCTCAGACGTCCACGACCTCCACGTCTGGACTCTCACCTCCGGCATGGAAGTGGCCTCCGCCCATCTCGCGGTGGCCGCCGGGCACTCCGGCGACGACGTCCTGCGCGCCGCCCAGCAGATCCTGGCCGGCGACTTCCACATCGAACACGCCACCCTCCAGGTCGAAAGCGCCGATTCCGCCGCCCATTGCAAGGAATTGTCCTGGTAGTCCGGCGGGCTCGACGGTGATGACCTCCACTCGCCGGACCAGCGCGTCGGGCGCCCGGCCGCCGTTGAAGTGGTCGGCCCCGGGCACGATCACGGCCGCCACATCGAGCCGGTTCACCAATGCCCGGAGCCGGGCCAGCGGCGGCCTTCCGCTGCGCCCGTCGTGCACGACCACACCGCAGAAGTCGTAGCCGCGCTGCTCGGCGACTCCTCGAATCCGCTCCTCATCCCACGGCTGGCCCATGCCGGAAACATCCGCCCGCAGATAGCCGAGCGCCGCGGGCCGAAACCGCATCGCCTTCCTTCCCATGGCCTCAGCTTGGCCCGAGCCGGGGTCTCGGCGCGTCGCCGCCGAGGTACCTTCTGCCCCGTCAATGTCTCCTCTATGTCTCGTTTCCGCAGGTAGGATCGCCGCCATGGACACGGCGGCTCGGCTCGGGGCGGCGATATGGCGACGGTACTGAAAGCGCTACTGCAACAACGACATCTGCAAACCGTCTCCTCGTTCAACCGGGAATACGATCGGCTCGCCGGACTGGTGGAGCCCGAGCTGATCGGCTGCGGCCCCAAGAAGGCGCAGTTCTACCGCTGGCTCTCCGGCGATCTCACCGGCCTGCCGTACCCGCATCATTGCCGCATCCTGCAGGCCATGTTCCCGGAATGGTCCATCGGCGACCTGTTCGAGCAGTTCTGCGGGCAGGAGCCGGGGCCGGGAACCGGGACGGCCGAGGTGATCACGGTCTATCCGCATCGCAGCTCGGTTCCGGCGGACCTGTGGAGCCGGTTGCTGAGCGCGTGCGTGCACCGGATCGACATCCTGGTGCTCGCGGGCCTGTTCCTCGCCGAGGATCCGGTCTTTGTGAAGCTGGTCAAAAGCAAAGCGCAGCAGGGTGTTTCGGTGCGAATATTGTTCGGTGACCCGCTGGCGGACGAGGTCGCGCGGCGCAGCGCGGAGGAGCGGCTGGCGGCCGGGGCGGTGCAGGCCCGGATCCGCAACGCGCTGGCGCTGGTGGAGTCGCTGAACGAGGTGGACGGCGTCGACCTGCGCTTCCACCGCACCACCCTCTACAACTCGGTTTTCAGATTCGACGATGAAATGATCGTGAACACCCACGTCTTCGGCCTGCCCGGCGCCTACGCGCCGGCGCTGCACCTCAGACGGCTGCCGGCGAGCGATATGTTCGAGACGTATTCGACCAGCTTCGAACATGTCTGGGCGGCCTCGGAGGCCGCGAACTTCTCCAGGATCAGGGCATGACCCGCATCGACTACTACCACGATCCGGCGGCGCCCAGAGCCAACACCATCCGGGTCGCGGTGAGCGCGGTGGTCCGTGATGCCCAGGGACGAATTCTGTTGATCCATCGCACCGACAACAGCAAGTACGCCATTCCCGGCGGCGGGCTGGAGATCGGCGAGACGCCCACCCAGGCGGTGGTGCGAGAAGTGAAGGAAGAGACCGGCATCGACGTCGTGGTGACGGGACTGGTGGGCGTCT
Source organism: Nocardia sp. IFM 10818 (assembly GCF_054655275.1). Lineage (NCBI taxonomy): Bacteria > Bacillati > Actinomycetota > Actinomycetes > Mycobacteriales > Nocardiaceae > Nocardia > Nocardia sp. IFM 10818. The sequence goes on along the minus strand of NZ_BAAHJH010000001.1, from coordinate 870,541 downwards.
TCTCCAATCCGGGGCACGTCATCGCCTACGACGACGGCGAAGTGCGCCAAGAGTTCTCGATCTGCTTCCGCGCCGACCCGACCGGCGGCGAGCTGCGCACGAGCGCGGAATCCACAGCGGTGGAATGGGTTGCGGCCGGAGACCTGGCGGCGCTCGACATCCACCCTTCCATCCGGCTGCGGATCGCGCGCGGGCTCGAATACCGGGCCGACCCGTTCTACACCTGATCCCGTCCGGCCAGCCGTCGCTCGGTTCGCCCCACCGCGGCAAGCAATTCCGGCGCGGCTTCCACCACCGAGCGGGTGACGACATGATCGGCCCCGTATCGCCGCCGGACTTCCTCGATGCGACTGGACCCGTCGGTGACCTCGCCCGTCGGCGTCGTGGTCAGATCGGCCCACCACAGCGCATCGCGCAGGGATGTGCGTTCATCGGGCCAATCGATCGTCAGTCCGCGATTGCGCGCCTCCACACTGGCGCACGAATGGTGGGCCACCAGCGCGCACAATCGTTCGGAAATACCCTGTGCCGCTAGATGAATCGTGCCGTCGATCGGATGGAATCCGGTTCGTACGAGATCGGGCGCATATCCGATGTCGTGCAACCAGGCCGCCGCTATCAGCAGGTCCGGGTCGTCGACGACGCCGGCCGCCAGGGCGGCCTGCCGCGCGACACCCTGGGTGTGTGCCCAGCGACGCGGTAGCGCACATAATCGAGCGCGCGCGGTCCGCGCGGCCCAGCTACGGAGATCGGTGGTCACAGCGACCAAGGGTAGTGCCGGATTTGCGAAGGTTTACTGGTTCGTATCGATCAATCGCCGGCTTTGGCGGAGTCCACGAACGCGGCGAACATGCCCGTGATGCGGCAGGTGAGTTCCTCGGGGGTGGTGCCCATCAGACCCGCGCGCTTGCTGAGCTGGCCGTCGACGGTCAGGGCGGCCAGGCCGTGGGCCAGGCTCCACCAGGCGACGGCGAGGGCGCCCGCTTCGTCCGCGGGGAGGTCGCCCGCCCGCACCGCCTCCTCGACGGTTTCGGAGAGGACCGCGAAGGCGGCTTCTCCGGCCACCATCGCGTCCGGATGCTTCTCGGGCTGTGAGAGTTCGGGGCGGAACATGAGGCGGAAGTAGGCGGGCTGTTCGACGGCGAAGCGGACATAACCGGCGGCGAGCTTCGACAGCGCGTCGCGGGGGCCGGAGGCCTGGGCCTTGGCGGCGGTGATTTCGTCGCGCAGGATTTCGAAGCCGCGAGTGGACAGGGCCGCGAGCAGGGCGGAGCGGTCGGCGAAGTGGTGGTAGGGGGCGCCGGGGCTGACGCCGGCCTCGCGCGCCACCCGGCGCAGGCTCACCGCGGCCAGACCCTCGGAGTCGATGAGCTGCAGGGATGCTCGCATCAGCTCTTCGCGGAGATCTCCGTGGTGGTAGCGGTCCTTGGTCGGCGACATGGGATGACTGTAGAGGGTTGACAGCTGCGGTCCTCGCAATCTAAACAGTACTTAGATTCTAAACACTGCTCAGATTGGAGTCGGATCATGTCCGATCTCGTTCTCGTCACCGGCGCCTCGGGTTATGTGGCCGGGCATATCGTCAAGGACCTGCAGGAGCACGGATACCGGGTGCGCGGCACGGTGCGGTCGCTCGCGCGCAGTGGCACGCTGCCGCATCTGCCGGGCCTCGAACTCGTCGAGGCCGATCTCACCTCCGATGCCGGATGGGCCGCCGCCGCCGCGGACTGCCGGTTCGTCGTGCACACGGCCTCGCCGTTCCCGTCCGGGGAGCCCAAGAACGAGGACGAGCTGGTCCGGCCCGCGGTCGACGGGACGCTGCGGGTGCTGCGCGCGGCCGCGGCGGCCGGGGTCGAGCGGGTGGTGCTGACCTCGTCCATCGCGGCGATCCGGGTCGGGCACGGCGGCGATCGGGTGCTCACCGAGGAGGACTGGTCGAATCCCGCGGCCTGCAATGCCTATGAGAAGAGCAAGACCCTCGCCGAGCGCGCCGCCTGGGATTTCGCGGCGGCGCATCCGGAACTCGAACTGGCGGTGATCAATCCGGGCATGATCCTTGGCCCCATTCAATACGCCGAGGTCCGCACCTCCGTCGACGCCCTGCGCATCCTGCTCGCCGCCGAGATGCCGGGCGCGCCCCGGCTCAACTTCGCCACTGTCGACGTCCGCGATCTGGCCGTCGCGCACCGGCTGGCCATGACCGATCCCCATGCCGCCGGCAACCGCTATATCTGTGCGGGCGGCGAACTCTCGCTCCCGGATATGGCGCGCGTCCTGGCCACCCGCTACCGCGTCCCCACCCGCACCCTGCCCGACTGGCTGGTCCGCCTGGTCGCCCGCTTCAACCCCTCCGCCGCCCTGGCCGCGCGCTACCTCGGCCGCCGCGAACTGCTCAGCGCCGCGAAAGCCGAGAACGAGCTCGGCTGGAGCATGCGGCCCGTCGAGCAGACCCTCCTCGATACCGCCGAGAGCCTCATCCGCTTCGGCGTCGTCGCCGATCCGGGCGCACCCCGCACGCACGCCTCCCGCAAGGCGCCCCGCCCCCAAACCGCCTCGGCCTGAACCCGATCCGCCACGCACCGTCCCTACGATCCGACATTCACCGACCGATTAGGACTCGGCCATGCTGATCGCCACGCTCATCGTCACGACACTCGGAGTCATACGCCGCCTGCGCCGGAAGAACGCCCCGGCCGACACCTCGACCGCCGCGACGCCGTCCACCGGAGCCCGGCGTGATCGCGTGGCCCGGCCGACCGCGGCCATCGCACAATTCGCCCGATCGACGGGAGCGCGGCTGCGCCGCGGGCTCGACGGCATCGACCGGCGGCGCGGACTGCCGGTGGCCGGTGCGGCGGTCACACTGCTCGGCATGACACTGGCGGTCAGCGGACTGACCACCTGCTGAGGTCCCGGGAGATCATCAACCCAGCCGCGAATCCCGGTCCAGCAAACAGACCAGTGATCGGCAACTGGATCTGTTTCCGGCATGCCAGTTGCCAGGATGATTGCGGAATGTTGCTTCGCCGGTTGATCGCTCTGTATGTCGGGTTGTGGTTGTACGGGTTCTCGATGGCGGTCATGATCCGCGCGGCCTTGGGACTGGATCCGTGGGACGTCTTCCATCAGGGCGTGGTCAACCACACCCCGCTCAGCTTCGGCACAGTCACCGCCATCGTGGGTGCGGCGGTATTGCTGGCCTGGATTCCTCTGCGGCAGCGGCCCGGACTCGGGACGGTCAGCAATGTGGTGGTGATCGGGGTGTCGGTCGATGCCGGGCTGTGGATGTTGCCGCAGGTCCACGGGCTGGGCTGGCAGATCGCGGCGATGGCGGCGGCGGTGGTGCTGAATGCGATCGCCACGGTGCTCTACATTGGCGCGGGCATGGGGCCGGGACCTCGCGATGGCCTGATGACTGGACTGGTCCGGCGGACCGGGAAACCGGTGTGGGTGGTGCGGACCAGTATCGAGGTGACCGTGCTGACCATCGGATTCCTGATGGGCGGCAGCCTCGGCGTGGGCACGCTGGTGTACGCCTTCGGCATCGGACCGCTCATTCACGTGCTGATTCCCGTGGTCGACCGCTTCCTGCCCGGATTCCAGCAGGTACACCGGCCCGCGCCGGAGCACGAGGACCGTGATCCGAAGGTCGGCGACACGGCCGTGGCCGCCGCCTGAGCGGGTACTGTGGGGCAGCGAAAGCTGTTGTGGGAGCTACCGATAGCGGGGTGCGATGCGACGCGGTAACGGACTGGAGATTCCGGAGACCCTCGAGGATGTGTGCGCGCCCGAGCGCATGGCGCTGATCGTGTACGACATGCAGGTCGGCGTGCTGGGCCAGCTGGCGGACGGGCCGCGGATCACCGAGCGGGTGGTGCGCGTGGTCGAGGCCGCCCGGCGCGGCGGGTATCCGATCATCTTCCTGCGCCACATGTTCCTGCCCAAGCGGCTCATGGGCGCCTTCGCGCTGCGGATGGCCATGAGCTGGCAGGGCGTGGACTCCGTCGAGCAGGTCGAGCCGATCCTGCAGCGCGACACCCCGGGCTTCCAGCTGGTGCCGGAATTGCAGCCGCAGCCCGGTGAGATCGTGTTCGACAAGACCTCCATGTCGGCCTTCGAGGGCACGCCGCTGGCGTCCACGCTGCGCGATCTGGGCATCGGCGCGTACGCCATCGTCGGCGTGGCCCTGGAGATCGGCATTCAGCCCACCGTCGCGCACTCCACCGATCTGGGCTTCATCCCGGTCGTGGTGCGCGATGCCGTGGGCGGCAAGGACGAGGCCGGATTGCAGCGCGCCTGGGACGAATTCGCCTTCCAGGGGCATGCCATGGTCACCGACAGCGACACTCTCACGCCGCTGCTGGAGAAGTCGAGCTAGCCGGAATCCTCAGTCCGAGGCGGGTATCCAGGCGGGATGCCACAGCCGCCCGCCCTCGGTCCAGTTCATGAAGCGCACCGTGCCGGTGAGCTTCGGGCTCACCCACACCGCGTCCTTGCGTTCATCGGCGGTGAGGTCGTTGCCGAACGGGCTGGTCTTGCGTTCCAGGCGGCGCAATTGCGCGGCCAGCTCGCTCATCTCCTGCTCGCTGAAACCGGTGCCGACCCGGCCCAGATAGTAGAGCTCGCCCTCGTGCGGGACGCCCACCAGCAGCGAGGCGAACTGCCGCAGTTCGGATTTGCGATAGCCGCCGACCACCACCGACAGGGTGCGCCAATTGCGGGTCTTGATCCAGGACTGGCCGCGCCGGCCGGGCAGATAGATGGAATCGCGGCGCTTGGCGACCACGCCCTCCATACCGTGCTCCTGGCTGTAGCGCAGGGCCTGGGCGCCGGAACCGTCCAGGCGCGGCGGCACGATGAGCGAAGACGCCCGGCCCGCCAGGGCTTCGAGCACCCGCCGCCGGTCGTCGTAGCGTTTGCGCACCAGCGAGGTGCCGTCCAGGTACAGCACATCGAAGGCCAGGAAAATAGCCCGGCCCGAATTCTCGCGCAGCAGGCCGAGATTCGCTGCGCCGTGATCGTCGAAGACCACCGCCTCGCCGTCCAGGACCGCGCGGTGCCCGGCCAATTCGTCGCCCAGCCGGGCCACGCCCGGGTATTTGCCGGTCACCACGAGGCCCTTGCGGCTGCGCAGCGTCACCCCGCCGTCCTCGATCTCGGCGATCAGCCGGAAGCCGTCCCATTTGGTTTCGAAGGCCCAGTGCTCGGCGTCGAGGGTCGAGACATCGCCGGGCGTGGCCAGCATGGGCGTGAGACCGCGCGGCATGGGCGAATCGCTCTTCGGTGCCGGAACACGCTGTGCGCCATTGCCTTCCGACTCCGGGGGCCGCTGGTCCTTCATCAGGTGCATGAGCCACTGATTGCCATTGGTCTGGATCAGCGCGTACCGGCCGTCCAGGCGCTCACCGTGCAGCCGCACGATGACCTCGTCCTCGCGCCACTTCTCGGTCTCATAGGTGCCGGTATCCCAGATGGTCATCTCCCCGGCGCCGTACTGCCCCTGGGGAATCGTGCCGTGGAATTCCAGATACTCCAGCGGATGGTCCTCGGTGTGCACGGCGAGCCGGTTCTCGTGGGTATCGGTGGGCGGGCCCTTGGGCACGGCCCACGACACCAGTACGCCATCGCGTTCCAGCCGTAGGTCGTAGTGCAGCCGCCGGGCCCGATGCTCTTGCACCACATAGCGATTGCCGGGGCTCGGCGCGGGCCTGCCGATCGGGACGGGCTCGGGAGTGGACTCCGCGTCGCGCATGGAACGGTATTTGTCCAGCCGGTCCGGAGCCGGGTCGTCGAGATCTTCGAGCAGATCCCCGTCCCGCCCCCACCGCCGCAGCACTTCCTCGAAATGCAAGTGCCGCAGCTTCTTCGGCTTCTCGATCTCCTCCCAGGCGCGGGGCGCGGCCACCCACGGCTCGGTGCGCCCGCGCAGCGAATACGGCGCGATGGTGGTCTTGGCCGGATTGTTCTGGCTCCAGTCCAGGAACACCTTCCGGTCCCGGGCCGACTTGGCCATATTCGCGGTCACCAATTCCGGCCGCAACTGCTGCAGATTGGTCGCCACCTGTTTTGCCACCGCCGACGCGCCGTTCGGCCCGAGCCGCCGGTCCAGCGGCACATAGATGTGAATTCCCTTGGAGCCGCTGGTCACCGGATACGCGTCGAGACCGACATCGCGCACCACATCGCGCAGGATGAGCGCCACCTCCGCGCACTGCGCCAGCCCGGCGCCCGGCCCGGGGTCCAGATCGAAGACCAGCCGCGTGATCGGCCCCATTTCGGCGCCGTCGAAACGCCACTGCGGCACATGCAGTTCCAGCGCCGCCTGCTGCCCCAGCCAGGCCATGCCGGCCACCGAATCGATGAGCGGATACACAACCGTCCGGTCGGAGTGTTCAACGCTGCGCCGCGCCAGCCATTTCGGCGCGTGCTCGGCCAGGTTCTTCTCGAAGAACGAGCCCTCCTCCACCCCGTTCGGCCAGCGTTTGCGCGTCACCGGACGCCCGGCGATATGCGGCAGCAACGCCGGCGCGATGGCGGTGAAATAGTCGATGACCTCGCCCTTGGTGGTCCCGGTGGCCGGATACAGCACCTTGTCGAGGTTGGTCAGCCCAACCTCGATTCCCCCGAAATTCCTCCGGGACCCCATAGAACCAGTCTAGTGCCGGGAACCGGCCACGGCCGGTACCTCGAAGGTTTCCGAAAAGCCAACGGGCCGTTCGGGTCACCGGCGGAGGCTATCCGCCGGACCCGAACGGCCCGGTACGGCCGGTGAAATCAGGCCGGAGGCTGCTGCTGCCCCTCTTCGGGCGCGGGCGCGGGTTCCGGAGCCGGCTCCGGGGCGGGCTCGGCCGCGGCTTCGGCGGGTGCGGGCTCGGCGGCCGGGGCGGCCTCGCCGCTCTCGGTCGGAATGGCGTTCTTGGCCGCCTCCTTGCCCTTCTCGATCTTGTCGGAGTACTTGTGCCCCGTCTTCTCGTCGATGAACGTTCCGGCCTTGTCGACCGCCTGCTCGATTTTCTCGGCGTTTTGGGCCGCCACATCCTTGCCCTTGCCGACCAAACCCTTGAGCGTGTCAATCAGACTCACAGTCCTACTCCTTCACTCCTGGTCCTCGGTCATTGGCGAACATCTTCCCACCACGTATCTCGCGGTGGCAGGCCAATCGGGTCGATCCGCTGTCCGGGCTTCGGCACGGCGATCCGCGTGTCCGCCTCGCCCGCCGCCGCGACCAATCGCCGGACGGGTTCCGACCAGCCGTGGAAGGCCAGGTTGAAAGTCGCCCAGTGGATCGGCACCAGCAGGCCGTGCCCCGGATCGCCGACACACAGGTCGGCGTGTGCGCGCACCGCTTCCTCGGGATTCATGTGCACGTCCGGCCAGTGCCGATCGTAGGCCCCAATGGGCAGCAGCGTCAGATCGAAAGGCCCGAGTCGTGCGCCGGCTTCGGCGAACGCCTTGGTGTAGCCGGTATCGCCGCCGAAATACACCCGGCGTGTCGGGCCGGCGATGGACCAGGACGCCCACAGCGTGGTGTTGCGCACCAGCCCGCGGCCGGAGAAGTGCCTGGCCTCCGAGCAGGTGATCACCAGATCGGTGCCGTCCGGCCGGGCGCGCTCCAGCTCGGACAGGGAAACCGAAGCGCCCCAATCCAATTCGACAATGCGGTCGACCGGGACGTGCCAGTGCCGCAAATGCGCGCCGATGCCGATCGGCACGATGAAGACCGCGTCCTGGATGCGCACCAGCGCGTCCACGGTCTCGCGGTCCAGATGGTCGTAGTGGTCGTGCGAGATGAGGATGGCGTCCACCGGCGGCAGCGACTCCAGGGCGGTCGGCACCGGATGCAGGCGGGCCGGGCCCACCAGCGGTGACGGCGAGACGCGCTCACTCCACACCGGATCGGTGAGCACGCGATAGCCGTCCACCTCGACCAGGCAGCTGGCGTGGCCGTACCAGGTGACCGCCAGATCGGCGGCCTGCTCCGGATGCGCCGGGGTCTCCAGCGGGATGCGGCCCGGCGGCCGGCCCACAGTGCTCTTGGTCACCAGCTGGTACAGCAGTTCCAGGCCGGAACCCGGCGTGATCTGGGCGCTGGGCTCGGTGTTGTGGAACTGGCCCTTGCGATAGGTGGTCGCGCCCATGGCGGTCGGCGCGATGGCCGAGATGGACGCACCCATGGCGGACGGTATCCCCCACGCCGCCCGCACAACCCAGCCGATTCCGAACGCTCCCGCAGCCATACCCACCAGTCTCCGCGAATTCGCGGCGATGCGCTTCCCGTTCATCGGCCGGTGAACCTCGCGGCCCGCTTCTCCTGCCTGGCCATTCGCGCCTCCTGTGCATCCGCGCTGCTCCAGGCCGCCGCCAGCGCCGCGCTCTGTTCGGGGGTGTCCTCGCCGCGGGTGCCGTCGTCGTTGAACACCAGCTTCATGTGCCGCAGCGACAGCGGCGCCAGCTCGGCGATCTGCTTGGCCCACGCCTGGGCATCGGCGAGGGTGCCGATCCGGTTGGCGAAACCGAAGGTGTAGGCGTCCTGCGCCGACACCCGCTCCGCACCCAGCAGAATCGTGCGCGCCGGACCGGGCCCGATCAGCGACGACAACCGCCGCACCGTCCAACGATCAACGGAGATACCGAGTTTCGCGGCCGGAATGCCGATGAAGGCATCCGGGCTCAGCACCCGCAGATCCGAGGCCAGCGCCAGCTGCACCCCCGCACCCAGCGCCCCGCCGTTGATGGCGGAGATCACCGGCACCGGCACCGATTCGATGGTCCGCAACATTCCCAGCAGACCGCCCAGGAAGCTGTCCGAGTACACCCCGTCCAGATCCGCGCCCGCGCTGAACAGCGGTCCCTGACCGGTCAGCACGATCACCCGCGCCGACCCCGCCGCCTCCGTGATGGCGATCCGCAACAGCCCGACCAGCTCTTCGTTGAGCGCGTTCCGGCGCTGAGGCCGCTGTAGTTCGATGGTGACGACCTCACCATCGCGGCTTACTCCGAGCATCTGTCCTTCCCCACTGTGCGCTGCGTACCCAAGGTCATCTTCACTCTAAGCGGGTATAACGTCGGGTTCGTGACCGCAACACCCGATGTCGACATCCTCGTGATCGGCGCAGGCCAGGCCGGCCTCTCCGTCGGCTATCATCTGCGCCGCCTCGGCCTGGCCCCCGAACGGGATTTCCTCATCGTCGATCACTCCCCCGCACCCGGCGGGGCGTGGCAGTTCCGGTGGCCGTCACTGACATTGAGCACGGTCAACCGCGTGCACGATCTACCCGGCATGTCCTTCGCGGAAACCCTGCCGCCCGGATCGGAGAACGCGCAGGCCGCGACCGCCGTGCCGCACTACTTCGCGCTGTACGAGAAGGAATTCGACCTGCGCGTGCACCGCCCCGAATCGGTCACCGTCGTCTGCGACCGCTCCACCCCCGCGACCTGCCCGAACGAGGCCGTCGACGGCCTGCTGCACGCGGAACTGAAACCCGGGAGCACAACCGATGGCCCGCTGCGCGTGCGCGGCCTGGTCAATGCCACCGGCACCTGGGACAAACCCTTCATTCCCTATTACCGGGGTGCGGAGACCTTCGCCGGCCGCCAGCTGCACGCCCACGACTACCGCACCGCAACCGAATTCGAAGGCAAGCACGTGGTCGTGGTCGGCGGCGGCATCACCGCCATCCAGCTCCTCGACGAGATCTCGCAGGTCACCACCACGACCTGGGTGACCCGGCGCGAACCCGTCTTCCGCACAGGCGAATTCGCCCCCGAGAACGGCCGCGCGGCCGTCGCCATCGTCGAGGACCGCGTCCGCCGCGGCCTCCCGCCGGGTTCGGTGGTGTCGGTGACCGGCCTGCTCGAGGACGATCGCGTCCGCGCCGCCCGCACCCGCGGCGTGCTCGATCGCCACCCCATGTTCGATCACATCGAACCCGAGGGAATCCGCTGGCCGGACAATACTTTCCAGCGCGCCGACGTGATCCTGTGGTGCACCGGCTTCCGCAGCGCCCTGGACCACCTGGCGCCGCTGCGACTACGCGGTCCGGGCGGCGGCATCACCATGACCGGCCGCCTGGCCACCCAGGTGGCCGCCGACCCCCGCATCCACCTCATCGGCTACGGCCCGTCGGCCAGCACCATCGGCGCCAACCGCGCCGGTCGCGCCGCCGCGGTGGAGCTCACCGGTTTTCTGGGATTGGCCTGACCCCTCAGGCGGGTGCGCCGGCCATGAAGGTGTCCGGGTCCGGGCCGACGCGAGTGCCGTTGTCCAGGCCGTGGATTCGAGCCATCTGATCATTGGTGAGCTCGAAGTCGAAGACCTCGAAGTTCTCGGCGATGCGTGAGGGGGTGACCGACTTGGGGATGGCGACATTGCCCAGTTGCATATGCCAGCGCAGGATCACCTGGGCGGGGGTGCGGCCGGTCTCGGTGGCGATGGCAGTGATGACCGGGTCCTCGAGTTCCGCGCCCTGACCCAGGGGGCTCCAGGCCTCGGTGGCGATGCCGTGCTCGGCGTGGAAGGCGCGTAGCTCGGGCTGGGACAGATACGGGTGCAGTTCGATCTGGTTCACCACCGGGGTCTCACCGGTCTCGGCGATGACGCGCTCCAGATGGGGGCGCTGGAAGTTGGAGACGCCGATGGAGGTGATCCGGCCCTGGGACTTGAGCGCCTGCAGGGCGCGGAAGGTGTCCACGTAGAGATTGGCCTGGGCGATCGGCCAGTGAATGAGGTACAGGTCGAGACGGTCCAGGCCGAGCAGCTTCATGCTCTCGTCGAAGGCGCGCAGCGTGGCGTCGTAGCCCTGGTGATCGTTCCAGACCTTGGTGGTGACGAAGATCTCATCGCGCGGCAGCCCGGATTCGGCGATGGCGCGGCCCACTTCGGCCTCGTTGCGATAGACCGCGGCGGTGTCGATGCTGCGGTAGCCGACCTGCAGCGCCGTGGCCACGGTGTTCACCGCCACGTCGGCGGCAACCTGGAACACGCCGAACCCGAGCTTGGGCATCACCTGCCCGTCGTTCAGCACGATGGACGGGATGGGGCTCGTTTCACTCCTGTAGGTCACCGTTTCGACCGTAGAAGCCGTTTGCCCCGCGGTCAACGACCATGCCGGCTCGTCCTCTACCTGTCTTGGTCGCGGACTCTGAAGGCTGCATGTGAATGCTGGTTATCTCTCGGCAACTGGTTGCGATATGGATGGCCGCTCAGCCACCCGGAAGTCCGAGGCGGCGATAGCGCCGGTGGCGGGCTGCGCGGAGTTCCCCGGCGGGCGCGGCGGACAGGCTCGCGAGCTCACGGGCAATGGCGGCGACCATGCGCAGGGAGAAATCCACCGGCTCGTCGGCGGCGTCGGGATACTCCGGGACGATGCGGTCGACGATGCCGTCCTCCTGCAGGTCGACCGAGCGAATGCGTTGTGCCGCCGCCAAACTCGGGGCGTGCATGGTGTCGCGGTAGACGATGGCGCTGGCGCCCTCGGGCGGGAGCGGGGCCAGCCAGCCGTTCGCGGCGGCGAGCACCCGGTCGGCCGGGAGCAGGGCCAGCGCGCCGCCGCCGCTGCCCTGGCCCAGCAGAACGGACACCGTCGGGGTGTCCAGGGTGACGAGATCCGCCAGGCAGCGCGCGATTTCGGGAGCCAGGCCGCGCTCCTCCGCCTCTCGCGACAGGGATGCGCCCATGGTGTCGATCACCAGGACCAGGGGGACGCGCAGTTCGGCGGCCAGGTGCATGCTGCGGCGGGCTTCGCGCAGCGCGGCCGGGCCCATGGTCTGGTCGGCGGACTGGCCGGCACGGTCGTGGCCGAAGACGATGCAGGGCTGCCCGCGCAGGCGGGCCAGCGCGTGCACCACGGTGCGGTCGGCTTCGCCTTGGCCGGTGCCGGACAAGGGAACCCGGTCGGTGGCGTGGCGGAGCAGTTCGCGAATGCCGGGGCGATCGGCGCGGCGGGAGATGAGGACCGACTGCCAGGCGGGCAGATCGTCGCTCTCGCGCAGGGCGGGTCCGTAGAGTTCGTGGCCTGATTCGAAGATTCCGACACCCCGGTCGAATTCTCTTGGGTCCCTTTCCTTTTCCTTGTCGGGCAGAGGTTGCGGGGAATCACAGAGCACGGTGAGGGCGCGGTGGGCGATGCGGCGGAAGACCGGCACGGGGACCACGCCGTCGATAACGCCGTTGCGGTAGAGGTTTTCGGCGGTTTGGACGCCTTCGGGGAAGTCGCGGCCGTAGAGGGCCCGGTAGACGCGCGGGCCGAGGAAACCGATCAGAGCGCCGGGTTCGGCGAATGTCATGTGCCCCAGCGAACCCCAGGACGCGAAGACGCCGCCCATGGTGGGATTGCGCAGATAGACGAGATAGGGATTGCCCGCGGACTTGTGCGCGGCAATGGCCCCGGCGACCTTCACCATCTGCACGAAGGCGACTGTGCCCTCTTGCATTCGGGTGCCGCCGGAGGTGGGCGAGGCAATCAGGGGCAGGCCGAGTTCGGTGGCGCGCTCCACGGCCGAGACGATGCGCTCGGCGGCCGCGACGCCGATAGAGCCTGCGAGAAAAGCGAATTCGCACGCGATGACGGCGACCCGCCGCCCGCGTAAGAGGCCTTGACCGGTGAGCACCGACTCATCGGTGCCCGCCGACAGTGCGGCCGCTGCCAGATCCTGCGCGTACGACGGGGACGCGTCGAGGGATACCGGCGGTCGATCCCAGCTCTGGAAGGAACCGGGATCGAGCAATTGGCCGAGTAGTTCCCGCGCCGAGATCTTCACGGCGCGAGCTTAACCGGCCGCGACGTTGCCGCGGGCAACGCCGGGCCGGGCAACCGTCCTAGTAGCCCTGCACGACCTTGCGCAGCGCGTACTCGGTGACCGCGACCAGCGCCTGCTTCACCGGTTCCCGGCGACGAGCGTCGATCGACATGATCGGCACATCCGCCGGAATGGCCAGGGCCTGCCGGATGTCCTCCACCGGGTAGCGCGGCGCATCGTCGAACTCGTTGATGGCCACCAGGAAGGGTAGGTTCCGCGCCTCGAAGTAGTCGACGGCGGCGAAACTGTCCTCCAGCCGGCGGGTGTCGACCAGCACCACCGCGCCGATGGCGCCGCGGATGAGGTCGTCCCACATGAACCAGAAGCGGTACTGACCCGGAGTACCGAACAGGTACAGCACCAGATCATCGGCCAGGCTGATACGGCCGAAGTCCATGGCCACCGTGGTGGTGGCCTTCGACGGAACACCGGTCAGGGAGTCCACGCCGACACTGGCATTGGTCACCAAAGCCTCGGTGCGCAGCGGAACGATCTCCGAGACGGCACCTACCAGGGTCGTCTTGCCCACACCGAAACCACCGGCCACAACGATCTTGGCCGACGTGGGCTTGCTGGTGCGCGTATCGACCTGTGTCGTCGAATCAAATACGCCGGAGTCCACTGAGAACCCTTTCGATCAGCTCGCGACGTTCATCGTCGCTGGAATCGTCTTTCAATGTCGCCGAAACCCGAACATGGCCGGCTTCGATCAAGTCGGCGACCAGCACCCGAGCCACCCCGATGGGGATACCCAGGCGCGCGGCGACCTCGGCGACAGACGGCGATTCTCTGCACAACTCCACGATTGACGTCTCGATGTTGGTGAGTTCGAACTGCCGCTCGAGGGCGACCGGATGCGATGCGACGAGCGCTTCCAACGCCAATTCCACCTTCGGCCGCGTACGGCCGGCGGTCAGGGAATAAGGGCGTACGAGACTGGGCTCGGCGCTCCCAACGCGTTCGTTGTCTATGTCCATCCCGCCATCAGGAACCCATCGTGACGCGAGGTGTGGCCTGAACGGTCTGGCCCACTCGCTCGACCAACAATGCCATTTCGTATCCCACCTGGCCGATGTCGCAGGACGTATTGGTCAGGACTGCGAGGTAGGACCCGTCGCCGACAGCCATGAGCAGCAGGTAGCCGTGTTCCATCTCGACCACCGACTGCAGCACGGTGCCGCCTTCGAACAGATTCGACACACCCACCGAGAGGCTCGCGAGCCCCGCGGTCACCGCGGACAGCTGTTCGGCGCGGTCCACGGGCAGCTGCGCGCTCGCGGCCATCAGCAGGCCGTCGGCCGACACGAGAACCGCGTGCGCAACGCCGGGAACCTCATTGGCGAAGTTCGAAACCAGCCAATCCAGCTGTCGCTTCGTACCACCTAGATCGGGGTTCATCGGTCTCCTTTATCTCCGGTTAGGTTCATAGCTTTCATTGCGCGGCCATCCCGGACGCCCTGCTGGTGACGACTCAGACTTGACCTGATGGATTCTGGGTCCCGAGAGGGCGCCTTGTCAGCGTTTCCGTTCACACCGCCCGGCACCAGGCGGTTACCCGGATCACGCTGCGGCAGACCCGCCGCGGTGCGCCGCTCCGGCGTGGACTCGATGGCACGCCGCGCAGCCTGCCAGCCCTCATCGCCAGGTGATTCGAAGGAGGCGGCCACCTGGGACCGGTCCGCATTCGGATCCGACAGCCACGCCGACATCATCTCCGCGAAAATCGGCGTGCCCATGGACGACTCGGACTCCCCGGCCGGCTGCAGCCGGGTCTGGAAGAACGAGGCCGCCTTCTGCGGATTCGAGCGGAAGCTGTGCCGGCCGCGATCCTTCGGATCACCCGAGGGCTCGCTCGGCGGCAGTCCGACGCCCGGCAGCGGAGCCGGACGCGGCGGCAGCCCGGCGCCCGGATCCCGGCGCGGCAGCCCACCGGCGGCCGGATCCCGCTGCGGCAGACCGCCTTCGCGCTGCGGCAGACCACCATCGCGCTGCGGCAGACCCTCGCGCTGCGGAGCCGCGCCACGCTGCGTCAGGCCATTGGCGGCCTCCCGCTGGGGCAGACCGTCGCGCGAGGGCAGACCATTGCCACGCTGCGGCAAGCCGCCCGCGGCCGAATCGGCTCCGCCGCGCTGCGGCAGAGCACCCGGCTGGGGCGCGCCATTGCTGCCCGGCGCACGACGAGGCAATCCGCCGCCGGCCGAATCCCGCTGCGGGATACCGGTCGCACCGGCCTCCCGCTGCGGCAGGCCGTCACGCGACGGCAGACCGCCCTCACGCTGCGGCGGCAAGCCATTGCCACCGCGCTGTGGCAGCCCGCCCGCGGCCGGATCCCGCTGCGGCAGACCACCCGACGCGGCGGCATCGCGCTGCGGCGGCACCGGACCACGCTGGGTCGGACCCGAATCCCGCTGCGGGATACCGGTCGCACCGGCCTCCCGCTGCGGCAGACCGTGCTTGCCGGATTCGCTCACACCGCGCTGCGGCAGACCCGCGGCGCCATTCGGCCCGGCCTCCGCGCCACCGCGCTGCGGTGCGCCGTTCTTGCCCGGCTCACGCTGCGGCAGACCACCGTCGGCGCCACCGCGCTGCGGCAGGCCACCGGAGGCGGACCGCTGCGGCTGACCGAGACCCGGCTCCCGCGGCGGCGCGCCATTGGCGCCCGGCTGGCGCGTCGGCAGCCCGCCCGAGGCGGCCGCATCCCGCTGCGGCGGCACCGGACCACGCTGGGTCGGACCCGAATCCCGCGGCGGGAGGCCCTCACCCGGCGCACCGGGAGCACCCGGCCGCGGCGGCAGGCCGCCGCCCCCGCCCTGGCGCTTGAGCATATTGGCGGCCAGTCCGCCGCGCGGCTGCGCCGGGCCCTCGCCCGGTGCGCGCTGCGGCAGGTTCGCGCCCGGCTGGGCGCCCGGCCCGGCCGGTCCGTGCTGGCCCGGTTCCCGCTGGGGTAGCCCGCCCGGCCGGGAGACGCCGGGGGTGGCCACGGTGTGCTTCACGGTCGGCCCATTGGTGCCCGGCTGCCGCACCGGCAGCCCGACGCTCGGCGCCGCGGCGCCCGGCTGGCGCTGCGGCAGGCCGGTGGCGGCACTGGCCGCGGCCGGCGCGGGCGTGGCCGGGGCCGCCGGCGCGGAACCGGCCGGAATCGGCCCGCTCCCACCGGGATCCACGGTGACCATGACATTGCCGGTCGCGGTGCGGGTGACCGCCCGCATCTGCATGGAGGAGCCCCCGCCGCCCTGCGCGCCCTGCGGGGCCGGGCCCTGCGGCGCCGGCTGCTGGGCGTTCGGCTGCGGCGGCACCGAGATCGGCCCGCCGGTGCCGACAATGAGCGGCTTGGGCACGTGCACCGTCACGGTGACGCCGGGATCGCGGGCGGTATCGAAGGTCGGCCGCAGCCGCACGGTCAGGCCGTGCCGTTCCGCGAGCCGGCCGACCACGAACAGACCCATGTGGCGGGCGGTGTCCGGGCCCACCTCGGCGGTGGTCTCCAGACGGCGGTTGATCTCGGCCATCTCCGCGGGCGGCATACCGATACCGCGGTCGGCGACCTCGATGAGCAGACCCTGGTCGTGCGCCTGCGCGAAGGTGAACTTCACATCCGTTTCCGGCGGCGAGGCGCGCAGCGCGTTGTCCAGCAGCTCGGCGAACAGGTGCGCGAGGTCGGAGGCGGCCGGTTCGGTGAGGGAGCCGCGCGGGGTGGCGCCCAGCTTCACGCGTTCGTAGTCCTCCACCTCGGAGATGGCGGCGCGCAGCACGTCGGCGATCTCGACGGGGGCGGACTTGGACCGGCGCTGCTTGGTGCCGGCCAGAATCAGCAGGTTGTCGCCGTTCCGCCGCATACGGGCGGCGAGATGGTCGAGGCGGAAGAGGTTTTCGAGCAGGCGCGGGTCCTTCTCGTCGTACTCCATCGCCTCGATGAGCGAGAGCTGGTGGTCGACGAGCGACTTGGAGCGCCGCGCCAGGGTCTCGAACATGTCGTTGACCTGGGTACGCATGGCGGCCTGGTCGGCGGCCAGGCGCAGCGCCTGGCCGTGGATGTCGTCGACGGCGCGGGCCAGCTGGCCGATCTCCTCCTCGGTGTGCACCGGCATCGGTTCCAGCGGCACGTCTTCGGGATCGGCGCCGTCACGCAGCGCGGAAACCTCTTGACCGAGGTCGTATTCGGCGACGCGCAGCGCGGCCAGGCGCAGCCGGCGCAGCGGCACGATCATGGCGCGCGCAATGAGCACGGCCAGGGCCAGCGCGCCGAGAATGGTGGCGACCACGATGACCGCGTAGCGGATGGCGTCGGAGCGCGAGGTGCTCGCGAGGCTGTTCACCCGGTCCACGATGTCGCGGGTGGAGTCGTTCACGATGCCCTGATAGCGATTGATGCTCTGCTCGAGCGAATCCTTCAGCTCGGAGATCGGCAGCGAACCGGAGGCGGCCTGCGGCCCGGAGGTCAGCTGCAATCGGGTGTCGACCAGCTGATTCAGTTCGGCGATGGTCTTGTCGGCATCGTCGAAGCGATGCGCGAGCACGCTGAGCATGTGGCGTTCGGTGGCCGCGCCGACCTGGAAGTCGCGCAGACCGTCCTTGGTATTGCCGCGTAGCGCCTCGGCCACGCCCGCGATCTCGCTGACCATGACGGCACGGGTGTTCAGCGAGTCGACCAGGCGCAGTTTGTACTGGTCCACGTTCTTGTCGGCGACCGTGGACACGATGGATTCCACGGTGCGGACGCTGTTACCGCGAATGCGCTCGATGGCGGCGGTGGCGTCGGCGACGGTCTTGGTCGGCGCCAGGCCGCTGGCCCGGATCGCCTTGGCGCCGATGATCATCTCGTCGATGGCGGAGCGAGCGCTCGGGATATCGCTCAGCTTCGGGGCGGCCTTCTCCGCGAAGGCGATGGCCGTGTCGAGGGCGGCCAACTCGGGCTCGGAGGTCATCGACTGGGTCGGTGACAACATGATCGACTGACCCGAGGCCACCTGTGAGGCGGTCGCGGACAGACCGGTGATCGCCGGGATCACCCCGACGTGCTCGACTGCCGTCTTGTACCGGCTCGACTCGGCGAATTCCGCCGAGATCCTCGACGCACCGAGCGCGACCGCGACCAACAGCGGGACGGCCAGAACTGCCGTCACCTTCCATCGCAGGTCCCAGTTGCTCAGCGCCCAGCGCCGTGTGCTGCCGGACCTAGCGGCGTCACGCATCTCCCACTCACTTTCCAAACTGGCCCAAGCCACGCGCCATCCGCGAGCCTCCACGATCGCACGCTGGGCTCGACAGACAGAGCTGGCCGAGAACTGCGGCTGGCCGAGAAATTGCGTCCATGACGGCCGAAATATGTGACATGCGATTCTAACGGATCAATAACTTCTTGTGTGACTTCTTGGCAACCACCGGGCTCTGACCTGCCGATTCCAGGCATTATCAAAGGTCGCGGCGTCCGCCCGGACGTCGCGTGAAGTCTGCCACAATCAGGCTGATCTATCGAGGCGGGCATCCATGCCCATCACAAGCGTGCTGGTGCGGAGCTAGGGAGTCACGGGGTTGAACGCGAAGCAGGAGTACCGACCGGCGTATCAGCTGAGCCTGGTCGATCCTTCGGAGTTCTGGCGTGACGCGGCCGATTGCATCAGCTGGGACGTGCCTCCCACCCAAATTCTGGATACCGCGGCACGGCCGACGGCCCGGTGGTTTCCCGACGCTCGCCTCAACACCTCCTACAACGCCCTCGATCGGCATGTGCGCGAGATCACAGCCCCGGACGGCTCATCCAGCGGTCAGGAGGGGGGTCGCGCCAATCAGCCCGCCCTAATATACGACTCCGCTATGACCGGCACCAGGCGTGCGTACACATATGCCGAGCTGCTGGACGAAGTCGCCCGATTTGCCGGATCCATGGCGCGTCTGGGCGTCCGGACCGGCGATCGCGTCGTCATTTATATGCCGATGATCCCCGAAGCGGTCATCGCCATGCTCGCCTGCGCGCGCATCGGCGCGGTGCATTCGGTGGTGTTCGGCGGCTTCGCGGCGCACGAATTGGCGGCCCGCATCGACGACGCCCATCCTGTGCTGATTATCACTGCGTCAGGGGGGCTTGAACCCGGCCGCCGCATCGAATATCCGCCGATCGTGTTGCAGGCCCTCGATATTGCCGAGACCACGTCCCCGCGCACCGTGCTCGTCAAACAGCGCGAGGGCTTTCCGGCGCT
This sequence comes from Nocardia sp. IFM 10818, assembly GCF_054655275.1. NCBI lineage: Bacteria > Bacillati > Actinomycetota > Actinomycetes > Mycobacteriales > Nocardiaceae > Nocardia > Nocardia sp. IFM 10818. Next base: position 851,546 of record NZ_BAAHJH010000001.1, on the reverse strand, counting down.
GCGCTTCCCGGCCGAGCAGGCCGCCACCGAATCCCTGCCCGCCTCCTCGGAGACGGTGGCCGCGCGCTGGCTGGACTGGGACGACGCCACCCGCGATGCCGAACCGGCCGAACCGGTCTCGCTGGCGGCCACCGATCCGCTGTACATCCTCTACACCTCCGGCACCACCGGGAAGCCCAAGGGCGTGGTGCGCGACAACGGCGGGCACGCGGTGGCGCTGGCCTGGTCCATGCGCAATATCTATGACGTCCAGGGCGGGCAGGTCATGCTGACGACCTCCGATATCGGCTGGGTCGTCGGGCATTCCTACATCGTCTACGCGCCGCTGCTGGTGGGCGCGACCACCGTTCTCTACGAGGGCAAGCCGATCGGCACCCCCGACGCGGGCACCTTCTGGCGGTTGATCGACGACTACAAGGTGCACGTGATGTTCACCGCACCAACGGCATTGCGCGCCATCCGCCGCGCCGATCCGGAGGCCGCGGCCGCCAAGCGCCACGATCTGTCCACCCTGCGCGCCCTGTTCTGCGCGGGCGAGCGGCTCGATCCGGCCACCTACGAATGGTCGGTCGACACCCTGCTCGCCGATCACCCCGAGTGCCCGGTGGTGGATCACTGGTGGCAGACCGAGACCGGCTGGCCGATCTGCGCCAATCCGCTCGGGCTGCAGCAGCTTCCGATCAAGACCGGTTCCGCCTCGGTGCCGGTGCCCGGCTACCGGCTGCGCGTCCTGGATTCCGAAGGCAATGCGGTGCCGCCGAACACCGAGGGCAATATCGTCATCGGACTGCCGCTGCCGCCCGGCACGCTCACCACGCTGTGGCGCGACGACGAGCGCTTCGAGCGCTCCTATCTCTCCGCCTATCCCGGGCACTACCTCACCGGCGACTCCGGCTACTTCGACGAGGACGGCTATCTGTTCGTCCTCGGCCGCAGCGACGATGTGATCAATATGGCCGGTCACCGGCTCTCGGCCGGCGGGATCGAGGCCGCCATCGCCGGGCACCCGGCGGTCGCCGAGACCGCGGTCATCGGCATCCCCGACGAGCTGAAGGGCCAGCGCCCCATCGGATACGTCGTGCTCAAGGCCGGTATCGACATCGACGCCGCACAATTGCGCGACGAGGTCATCGCGCGGGTGCGCGAGCGGGTGGGCGCCATCGCCACCCTCTACGACGTGGTGCCGGTCTCGGCCCTGCCCAAGACGCGCTCGGGAAAGATCCTGCGCCGCACCATGCGGCAGATCGCGGCCGGGGACGCCTTCGAGGTGCCGCCCACCATCGAGGACGCGGGCATGCTGCCGACGCTGGAGAAGCAGATCCGCGATGCCGTCACAGTGATGGAGGACCGGGAACGTATTGCCGCGGCCGATGCCGCCGCGGCCGCCACCATGCCGCTGCGGCGGATCGACCCGGCGGGCAGTGTTTAATTTGCCTCCGCTTCGCTCCGGTTGTTCGGGTACGTGCCCTCAAAGTTTTCTCAGAGATCGTTCATCGGTCTCCCACCGCAATGCCCTACCGTCGGGCGGGCGCGGATCCCCGCGCATGCCAATCGGAAAGGTCGATGCAATGAGTTTCGTCCGTAATCGCCGGGTCGGCGCGGTCCTCGGGGCCGGCGCTCTCGCCACCATCGCCATCGCACTGGTCCCGGCCACCGCATCGGCGGCCCCGGCGGATCTGGTCGCGCCGCTGCTCAATTCGACCTGCAGCTTCGCCCAGGTGGATGCCGCACTGCACGACAAGGCCCCGGCGCTGGCCCAGTTCCTCGACCAGAACCCGGCGCAGAAGGCCGAACTGCAGGCCAAGTTCGATCAGCCCATCGCGCAGCGCCAGGCCGAGTTCGAGGCCTATGTGGCGGCCAACCCGGACGCCGCCGCCCAGGCCGAGGCCGACCCGCGCGCGGGCGGAATCGCCGCGGCGATCCAGCAGGTCGCCGACACATGCCACAACTACTGACATCGATCGCGCGATACTAGGTAGAGGCTCGCCCCGCGGATAACCCGGGGCAAGCCTGTTGTGTGACGACATGCGGGTTCGCGGCCCGTCTCGATTCTGCGGCGACGGAGCGAGGGAGCGCAGCGACTGAGCGGAGGAGTGAAAAATCGAGACTATCAGGGCCGCGAACCCCGCCCGGAGCGAAGCGGAGGGCGAGATAAACACAGCGCTACCTACGGTCCTCGTCGTGGACGACGACGAGGATGTCCTGGCTTCGGTCGAGCGCGGGCTCCGGCTCTCGGGCTTCCGGGTGGTCATCGCCCGGGACGGGGCTGCGGCCCTGCGCGCCGTCACCGAGCAGTCCCCCGATGCGGTCGTGCTCGATATGAACATGCCCGTCCTGGACGGCGCGGGCGTGGTCACCGCGCTGCGGGCCATGGGCAATGAGGTGCCGATCTGCGTGCTGTCGGCGCGCAGCTCGGTCGACGACCGCATTGCCGGGCTGGAATCCGGCGCCGACGACTATCTGGTGAAGCCGTTCGTGCTCGCCGAACTGGTGGCGCGCATCAAGGCGCTGCTGCGGCGGCGCTCGGACGTCCCGGCCTCGACCATTCCCGGCGGCATTTCGGTCGGACCGCTGGAAGTGGACGTGGCGGGTTATCGCGCACTGTTGCACGGACGCGAAATCGAGCTCACCAAAAGGGAATTCGAGTTGCTGTCCACCTTGGCGCGCAGCGCCGGCGTGGTGCTGAGCCGGGAGCGGCTGCTGGAATTGGTGTGGGGCTACGATTTCGCCGCCGACACCAATGTGGTGGACGTCTTCGTCGGCTATCTGCGCCGCAAACTCGAGGCCGACGGCACGCCCCGACTGCTGCACACCATCCGCGGCGTGGGCTTCGTGCTCCGGGCCCCGAAATGACGTGGGCGCGATAATGCTGTGGTCACTGAGAATGATGCAGGCAGCCGAATGAATTGGCGCCGTTCGTATTCGGTGCGAACGCGCGTCGCCGCGGCGGCCGCGCTGGGCGCGACCATCATTGTGGCGGTGCTCAGCTGGGTCACCATCTACGCCATCGAGCGCAACAACATCACCAATGCCGATCAGCAGCTGGCGGTGGCCTCCCGGGTGGTGCTCATCGAGCCCGTGATCGCGGTGACGGTGCTGAATGTGCTGGGGCCCAGCAATGATCTGGCCGTGACCGTCCGCAATACCGACGGATCCCTGGCCAGCACCTCGGTGCAGCTGCCCGAACTGCCGACCGGCAAGCAGACCGTGACCGTGGGCGGGGAAACCTATCGGGTGCTCACCACCAGTGAGAATCAGCCGACGGGACGCGTTGTGTCCCTGGGGCTTCCGATGACCGCGACGGAACAGGCCACCGCCGCCCAGCGGCGCTGGGTGCTGTGGGCGGCGCTGGCGTCGGTGGCGGCGGCCGCGGGACTGGGCTGGCTGTTCGGCGGCCGGGCGGTGCGGCCCATCGTGAGCCTCACCCGGCAGCTGGACCGGCGCGGGCCCAATGGCGATCCGGACGCGCCGCTTCCGGTGGACGGATCCGGGGTGCGCGAGGCCGACAAGCTCGCGGAGGCCGTCAACACCATGCTGGAACGCGTGGACAGGGCGCAGGCCGAGACCGCCGCGGCCCTGGAGACCGCCCGCGATTTCGCCGCCGTCTCCGCGCACGAACTGCGCACCCCGCTCACCGCCATGCGCACCGATCTGGAAGTGCTGCGCACCCTCGATCTGGATGAGGCGCAGCGCATCGAGATCCTGGCCGATCTGCAGCGCAGCCAGAATCGGGTGGAGGCCACCCTGGCCGCCCTGGAGCGTCTCGCCGCCGGTGATCTCACCAATGAGCGCGATCATGTGGAAACCGATGTGGCCGAGGTCTGCGATGCCGCCGCGCACGACGCCATGCGGCATTTCCCGGAGCTGAAGGTGCGCATCGACACCGACGCCGAACTGCTCACCCGCGGCCTGCCGACCGGGCTGCGGCTGGCCATCGACAATGCGCTGGCCAATTCGGCGCGGCACGGCAAGGCCACCGAGGCGCTGCTGTCGGCGCATCGCGCGCCGAACGGGCACATCGTCCTCACCGTGGACGACAATGGGCGCGGCATTCCGGCGGCGGAACGCGATGCGGTGTTCGCGCGGTTCTTCCGCGGCAGTCAGGCCAGCAAGGGCGGTTCCGGGCTGGGTCTGGCGCTGGTCGCGCAGCAGGCGCAATTGCACGGCGGCCGAGCCTATTTCGATGACGGTCTACTGGGTGGTGTCCGTTTGGTCCTGGAATTGCCGGACCGCAACACGCCGCGGCCCGAACCATTTACGGAACTCTCAGACAAACGCCAGAGCTAGCGCCATTCGGTACCTCTACGGTCTGAATGGTGTTCGGAAAACGCACCCGCTGGGCCCTGTTCGTACTGCTGCTGGCAGCCGCGGTCGCCGCGGGTGCGGTCGCGCTCCTGCGGCTCTCGCCCGCGCCGACGGGGGTGGCGCTGATCAACGCCGATACCGGGCCCACCGGCGAGCGCGTGGTGAAAGCCCTGCAGGACAGCGGGACCCGGGAATGGGACGTGGTGGACGAGGCGAGCACCGCCGATTACGCCGCCATCATCACGCTGCCCGAAGACCTGTCCGCGTCGGTTTCCTCGCTGGCCACGGACAAACCGCAGCAGGCGCAGGTCACCGTGACCACCCACGACCGGGCCGACGCCGGCACCGTCAATGACGCGGTGAACGAGGTGACCAAGCAGATCAGCGCCGCGGGGCTGGATTCGTTCTTCGCGGCCATGAACTCGGCGCGGGGGCAGGTTTCGCAGGTCGCGTTCACTTCGCAGCTGCTCAGCGCCGGGGTGCAGGCCGCGGCGGACGGGGCGGGGCAGTTCAGCGGCGGGGCCGATCAGCTGCTGTCGTTCCTGGAGCAGGCCAAAGTCGGTGCGGCGCAGATGACCTCGGCCATCGCGCAGCTGAATACCACCGTCGCGGCGGCGACCGCGCAGGCCAATCAGCTCGCTGACGCGCTGGCGGCGACGGGGGTGACCGTCGGGCAGATCACCGGCGCGACCACCTCGCTGAGCGACGGCATCAATACCGTGGTGCCGTTGCTGCAGGCCCTGCCGTTCGCGGGGGATCCGCAGCTGGCCTCGATCATTCAGCAGATGCAGAGCTTGCAGACCATTGCGAATCAGGCGGGCGGGCAGCTCAGCGGGGTCGGGCAGATCACCGGGACCGAGGTCACCGCCGACACCACGATCAGCCAGTTGCTGCGCGATGCCGCCACGCGATTGAGCGATGCGGGGGCGCAGTTGAGCCAGGGGGCCCAGCTGGCCGAGCAGATTCCGCAGATCGCCGATCAGGGCAGTACGCAGCTACTGACCGCCATGCAGGCGCTGACCACGGGGGTCACTCAGCTGCAGGCGGTCACCAATACCCTCGGCGCCCAGGCCAATCAGGCCTTGAACTCGCTGCCCGCGCGCAGCGTGCCGCAGCAGTCGCTGATCTCGTCCATGCTCGCCGATCCGGTGGAGATCGTTCGCAAATAAGTCTGCAAACAATCAGCAACAATCGGCGGTTCGCTTGGTTACAATCGTGTCCGAATAGCTCTAATTGCTCTGATCGCCCGTTTCACTGTGCTCCTGAACCGCATCGGAGAGGAAACGATCGTGAGCATGCTGCTGGCCGCGCACGACATGTACGGCACGGTCCTGGCCCAGATGGGCAACCCCACCGCCGAAACCCCGCCCGTGGCGGACAAGCTCATGAAGTTGTTCCGCTATTTCACCTGGTTCACCCAGATGTCGGGCATCGCCGCCATCACCTACGGCGGCGGACGCTTCGCCTGGGAGAAGTGGGGCGGCGGCGGCCTCCAGTCCCCCAAGATGATCGCCAACGCCATGGTCGGCGGTGCTACGGCCACCAGCGCGGGAACGATCATGAATACCGTGGTCGGAGGGTGAGGTAGCCCAGTTTCTCGGCTGAAGAAGCGGGGCGCTGTATCTTTCCCAGGGGCTCCGCCCCCGGACCCCGGTGGTCGGGGCTAGCCCCCAAGACCCCCATTGGGGGCTGCGCCTCCAAGCCCCCAAAAGACACAAGCGTTCAAGGGCCGAGCACGACAACGGCTCCAGCCTGGAGGGCTGGAGCCGTTCGAGTGGAGGGTCGGGGGCCTGGCCCCCGCATTCCCTTCCGGGGGGGTTCGGGGGCTCGGCTCCCGAGTTCTCCCCCCGCATTCCCTTCCGGGGGTTTGGGGGCGCAGCCCCCGAGTTCTCCCCCCACATTCCCTTCCAGGGGTTTGGGGGCGCAGCCCCCGAGTTCTCCCCCCACATTCCCTTCCAGGGGTTTGGGGGCGCAGCCCCCAAGTTCTTTCCGTCCTCAGCTGAGGACGTCGAGCAGGTCGATGATGAAGACCAGGGTCTTGCCCGACAGCGGGTGACCCGAGCCTGCCGGGCCATAGGCCAGGTGCGGCGGAATGGTCAGCTGGCGGCGGCCGCCGACCTTCATGCCGGGGATGCCTTCCTGCCAGCCCTGGATCAGGCCGCGCAGCGGGAAGGTGATGGACTCGCCGCGCTTCCACGAGGAATCGAACTCCTCGCCGCTGTCGAACTCGACGCCGACGTAGTGCACGTCGACGGTGTCGCCCGGCTTGGCTTCGGCGCCTTCACCCACCACGAGGTCCTTGATCACCAGCTCGGTGGGGGCGGGGCCCTCCTGGAACTCGACTTCGGGCTTGGTCATGGACTGTCCTCTTCTTTAGGGGATCGCGGTCGTGACAACCTTAGGCGGTGGCCGAAGTGATCGATATCGACGACCCCGCGGATCCGAGGATCGCGGATTTCCGGGACCTCAATTCCGCGGACCGGCGCCCGGACCTCCCGGGCGGGAAGGGCCTGGTCATCGCGGAGGGCGTGGTGGTGGTGCAGCGCATGCTCGCCTCGCGGTTCACTCCGTTCGCGCTGCTCGGCGTGTCGCGGCGGTTCGAGCAGCTCGAAGAGGATCTGGCGGGGGTGAATGCGCCGTATTACCGGACATCCGCCGAGGTGATGGCGGAGGTCGTCGGGTTCCACCTCAACCGGGGCGTGCTGGCGGCGGCGCGGCGGCCGCGGGAGCTCACCGCCGAAGAGGTGCTGGCCGAGGCTCGCACGGTGGCGGTGCTGGAGGGCATCAACGATCACGAGAACCTCGGCTCGATCTTCCGGAACGCCGCCGGGCTGGGCGCGGATGCGGTGCTGTTCGGCGACCGCTGCTCCGATCCGCTGTACCGGCGGGCGGTGCGGGTGTCGATGGGCCACGTGCTGCGGGTGCCGTTCGCCCAGTTGCCGGGCTTGCCGGGCAGTCTGGACATGCTGCGCGACAGGGGTTTCCAGATCATCGCGCTCACCCCGAATCCCAAGGCCGGGACCCTCGCCACCGCCATGACCGGCGACAAGGTGGCGCTGCTGCTCGGCGCGGAGGGGCCGGGGCTGACCGAGGAGACCATGGCGGCCAGCGATATTCGCGCCCGCATCCCCATGACACCGGGCACCGATTCGCTTAATGTGGCCACCGCCGCAGCCATGGCCTTCTACGAAAGAGTGCGAGCACAGTGAGCTACCCGCCGGACGGTCCCTACGGATACGGGTATTCCGAGCCGACCCCCTGGGCGGCCGGAATCATGGTCGTGGTGATCGTGGCGGTGCTGACGGCGTGCGGGGTCTACGCGTTCAGCGCGGCGCTGTCGGAGGTGCATCCGGTGGTGGCGGTGCTGGTGAATCTGGTGGCGGTGGGCGGCGCGGCGCCGACGGCCTGGCGGTGGCGATTCGCGCCGGTGACCCGGTGGGTCATCGCCGGGCTCGCCGCCGGCGTGCTGCTCGGCTGGTTCTCGCTGATCTTCGGCTAGGTCTCAGGACACCAGGTCTCAGGACACGCGGTCGCGGCCGCGCAGCCAGCTGAACAGGCCGCGTCTGCCATTGTGCTCGACCTGGGTCTCCGGCGGCGCCTCCGGTTCGGGCGCCTCACCCTTGGGGAACAGCGAGAAACCGCAGACCTCGATCTCCTCCGCCCGCAGGGGCGTCCGGTCGGGCGGCGGCGCGTCCAGATCGATGGGTTCGCCGTCGGGCATGGTCATCTCGATATCCGGCGGCGGGCCCTGGGGTTCGGTGTCGACGGAAACGCCGCCGCGATACCGGAATCCGAGCCAGATGGCATTGGCCGCGTCCGCGAAATCCGGCGGATCGAACGGCAGCAGTTGCGGATCCGGCAATTCGCCCGGCGCGAGTTCGATGGGATGCTCACCCGCCCAGTAGGGCCGTTCCCATACCAGCGGCAGCCCGGCGTCCTCGAGGATGTTCACCCGCGTCGCGCTGAAGGAGCGGCGGAATTCGCCGCGCTCCCAATGGGCGAAGGCGCCCCAGCCGAGCGAGAGGTCGTAGGAGATGAGGAAGGTGTGCTCGGAGGCGAGCGGGCGCACCAGCAGCTCGGGCAGTTTCGTCGGCCGGGGCAGCGCGGCCTGGGTGGAGCAGACCACGGTGACGCCGGGATAGCAGCCGATATAGACGGATTCGGGATCGGGCCCGGCCCACACCTTCATGGTGCCGGAGGCGGCGGGCACCACATCGCGGTCCGGATTGAGCTGCCGGGCCAGGGCCCAGGCGGCTTCGGGATCGGGTCCCGGGTGTGCGCGCAGGACGGCGACCGGATCGGGGGCGTCGACGTACCAGATGGACGACACTGTGGATGGCACGGTCCGGCACCTCCCGAATTGCTTGTAGTCAAGATGGCAAATCTTGAGCAACACTCGGCGGCCGTGTGTGCGCCTCGGCGTCGGATCGCCCGGGCAATCACCGCCACCAGTACAAAATCTACCCCCACCACGGCCGGAAATGTCGCTGTTGCTCGAGCCGGTTCTCGGCGCGGCGAACTCGCGACCGCGCATTAGGTTCGGACGAAACAGTCAAAGATCGAACAGGGCGTCCAGCTCGGGGCGAATACCCGCATCGATTCGGCAATCCCCCCGCCCGCACGGGGCCACAGCAACCGGCGCGCAACAGGATCAGCGGTTCAGCGAACTTTCAGCGTCCGGAAATTTCGCGCGGAAATCAGTGTCCGGAGCTGCGCACGCCTAGGAGCACGTCCTCCCAGGACGGCATGGGGGCCTTGCCGCCGCGCTTGGCGCGATTCGGCTTCTGCGCGTTCGGCTTGGCGGCCGGCTTCTCCGCGGCGGGCGCCGGTTCGGCGGCAGCGGCGGCCGGTTCGGCCGCGGCCGGAACCGCCGGAGCCGGAACCGAATGCTCGGGCGTCGCGGGCGGATTCGGCGCCTTGGGCGCGACGGGGGCCGACGGCGCGGGGGCCGGAGCCGGAGCGGCGGCCGTGGGCACCGGCACCGTACCGTCGCCGACGGCGGCGCGCTGCTCGAAATAGCCGTCCAGGCTCTCCTGATTCGCCGACCGGGTGGGCGCGGCGTATTCGGCCCGCTCCTCCCGCGCGGCGGGCGCGGGGGCGCGCGGCGCGGGCGGTTCCGCGACCGCGGGCTCGGACTGATCCGGCAGGATGGTCGCCAGGCCGCGCAGGGCCCGGCCGAAATCGGGATCGATCAGATCGCCGGCCGGATCATCGAGCGGGACCACCGATCCGCCGTGCGCGTCGGGCTGGTAGCGCCAGTGCGCGGCGATCACCGAACGACCGGCCTGCCACTGCAATTGGGCCACCCAGTAGCCCTTCTCGTCCTTCCAGGCATCCCATTCGGCGACCTCGATATTGTGGCCGCGCTCGGCGAAGGCCGCCGATACGATGTCGATGAGAGTTTCCACCGCCGGACCGTCATTGCGGACCGGATGCGCCTTCTGCGCCAGCTCCGCGGCCCGGGCCCGTTCCAGCAGTACGGGATACGCGAAGCGCTCCACGCGGCTGGAGGGCATTCCGGATTCCTCGGTCACCTGCTCCACCGAGGCACCGGCACGGATTCGAGCCTGGATATCGCGAGGACGCATGGTGGCTTCCGTTTCGATCTCGATCTGGCCGAATCGGGCAAGGTCTCCACGGGCGGCGGCACGCAGTTTGTCATCGGCGGCCAGCCGGTACTTCTGGCCGGACTCGGTATCGATGCACACGATATGCGCGGAATCGGGCGTCAATCCGATTACTCGAAGTTCACGCACCGTTACCTCCTTATCACTGCATCACACACAGCGCTGCGTCCATCACAGCTATATCGCCGGGCTCGCGACCGTCGGTCCGTCCCCGGGAATACCGCCCACGTTCTGGAACAGTAGTGCACTTCTGTGAATCACGGGGCAAGACACGCGGCGCGGAAATCTGTCGCCAGACTCCCGCGCCGCATTAGCTTGTGTGGTTCGGCATCAGCCGATCTGGCCGACCACCCAGTCGATGCAGCGCGTCAGCTGCGACACGTCCTCGGGATCGATGGCCGGGAACATGCCGACGCGGAGCTGGTTACGACCCAGCTTACGGTACGGCTCGGTGTCCACGATTCCGTTGGCGCGCAGGATCTTCGCAACCTGCGCCGCATCCACCGAATCCACGAAGTCGATGGTGCCGACCACCTGCGAGCGGTGCGCCGGATTCGCCACGAACGGGGTCGCGAATTCGCTGGTCTCGGCCCAGGAGTACAGCCGCGAGGAGGAATCCGCGGTGCGCTTCACGGCCCAATCGAGACCGCCGTTGCCATTGAGCCATTCGATCTGATTCGCGAACAGCAACAGCGTGGCGAGCGCCGGCGTGTTGTAGGTCTGGTCCTTGGTGGAGTTGTCCACCGCGATGGGCAGCGACAGGAATTCCGGAGTCCAGCGACCCGAGTTCTTGATCTCCTCCACGCGCTCCAGCGCCTTGGGGCTCATGAGCGCGATCCACAGACCGCCGTCGGAGGCGAAGCACTTCTGCGGCGCGAAGTAGTAGACATCGGCGTCGGCCATGTTCACCGGCAGACCGCCCGCGCCGGAGGTGGCGTCGATGGCGATCAGCGCGTTCTCCGAACCCGCCGGGCGGGACACCGGAATGGCGACACCGGTGGAGGTCTCGTTGTGCGCCCAGCCGATGAGGTCGACCGAGGGATCGGAGGTCGGCTCGGGCGCGCTGCCCGGCTCGGCCTTCACCACGATCGGATCGCCGATGAACGGGTTGCCCTTGGCGACCGAGGCGAACTTGGAGGAGAACTCGCCATTGCTCAGGTGCAGCGACTTCTCACGGATCAGGCCGAAGGCGGCCGCGTCCCAGAACGCGGTGGTGCCGCCATTGCCGAGGACGACCTCGTAACCGTCGGGCAGCGCGAACAATTCGCGCAGACCCGAGCGCACGCGGGCCACCACATCCTTGACCGGCTTCTGCCGGTGGGAGGTGCCGAACACGGAAGCGCCGGTATCCACCAGGGACTGCAGCTGTTCGGGACGCACCTTGGAGGGTCCGCAGCCGAACCGTCCGTCGGCGGGCTTGAGATCGTCGGGGATGGTCGGGAACGCAGAGGTCATGGCGACAAGGGTAGAGGTTGGGTGTATCCGCGCACGCGAGTGGGTAGCCACTGCCGACCCGCAGCGGCCAACGCTCATCTCGACATTCGATAGCCCGCGAACAAAACTCTCGATCGACGAGCCGGCATGCGAGTAATGGTGTGTCGGGGGCCACACAGCCATTACGGTGTACGGCCATGAACATGGCCGCGCACGAGCGACCTGACACCGATTCCGACGATTCCGGGTCTCCCGCGAAATCCGGACGCGCGCAAGGCCGTAACCCGGCGGACGAGGGTCCGCGCCCGGGCTTGTTCACCCGCCTGTCCTCGCAATTCGGCTCGCGCGGCCTGTCGCGCCGCGGTCCCGCGCTCGATGATGCCGCGCGCCGCGAACTGCTCATGCACGGTGCCGAGGGCACCGCCACCATCCTCAGCGTCCGCTCCGGCGCGCGGAGCGCGAGCACCGCGCCGGCTGCCGGACCGGAGCCGGGCTGCGAATTCTGGGTGCGCATCAAGCTGGAGAGCCGGCATCCCTACGAGACCCGCGTGCGCCAGCGCGTCACCGCGGCCGATGCGGAGTGGATGCGGCCCGGTGACGAGGTCGCCTGCCGGGTGGATCCGGGCGACCGCGATCGCGTCGTCCTGTTCGTCCCGCCGCCGGGCGAGACCACCCGCACCAATATCGCGAAGATCCTCAGCGACGGCCGCCGCGCCCGCGCCACCGTGCTCGCCGCCGCCCCGCTCGCCGCCGACTACACCGGCCGCGACGATCCCATCCTGCGGCTGGATCTGGAACTACACGCCTGGGACGAACCGTCCGCGTGGCGGGTTCGCCTCGTGCAGCCCGTCCCGCTGGCGGCACTGGAACTGGTGGATCTGGGCAGGCACCTGGAAGTCGCGTTCTTCACCGTCGATCGCGGCGAATCCGTGGCCGTGGACTGGGCGGCGTCGGCCGACGGCAATGCGTAAGGGCCGGAGCCCGATTCACCCCTGAGCGATCCGGCGGGGCCTGGCAACCAGCTGGCCACCACAGTTCGGGCATTGGTAATTCATTGTTCGACCGCATGTTTCACAGAATGTGCATTCGTATGAGCAGATCAGGGCGGCACCGTCAGCAGGTAACTCGGCAACCTCGCATCGCTCGCAGCGAGTCCGCATCTCGAGTGCCACCGTTCACCTCCGTGCCGAATCCCTCCGGACGCCCATGGATTCCGGGGCATCCGGCATCCGCCTCACGTTATGAGCCGGAATGCTCCAGACTGTAGCGCGGTGCGGTCGCCCAACACGTCCGCATTGTCTGCTCCAACTTCAGCTAGGACCCGAATGACCTACCCGAATAATCCCTACCCGCAGCAGCCGCAGCAGCCGGGCGGTTACCCGCCGCAGCAGCCGGGGTACGGCGCACCGCAGCAGCAGTACGGCCAGCCCGCCTATGGCGCGCCGCAGCAGCAGCCGCAACCCGCTTACGGCGCACCGCAACCCGGCTACGGCGCACCGCAGCAGCCCCAGTTCGGGGCGCCCCAGCAGCAGTTCGGCGCACCGCAGCAGCAGTTCGGCGCGCCCCAGCCGCAGTACGGCGCACCCCAACCGCAGTACGGCGCCCCGCAGGGCGGTTACGCGCCGTACGGCGCTCCGCAGGCTCCCTATGCCAGCTGGGGCCAGCGGGCGGGTTCGTTCCTGCTCGACTACCTGATCGTCGGCGTGCCCGCCGGCATCCTGTACGGCCTGGCCGCGACCGTCGGCACCGAGCCGATCGAATGCGATTTCAGCAGCTCGTACAGCACCGGTTGCACCGGCGGCGGATACTCCGCGGTCGGCATGATCCTCATGCTGCTCGGCTGGCTGATCGCCATCGGCGGCACCATCTACCTGGGCTATCTGGAAGGCAGCACCGGACAGACCCCGGGCAAGAAGGTGGTCGGCCTGCGCACCATCCGCGAGGCCGACGGTCAGCTCCTGGGCGCCGGCGCGGGCGTGGGACGCAAGTTCGCCCATATCGTGGACGGCCTGCCGTGCTACATCGGCTACCTGTGGCCGCTGTGGGACGCCAAGAAGCAGACCTTCGCCGACAAGATCGTCAAATCCATCGTGGTGAAGGCCTGATCGTTCGCGGCTGACCGGCGGGAGCGGGGCGTTCCCGTTCGGCCGGCCCGGACAGCAGTGTGGCCCGCAGCGGATTCCGCTGCGGGCCACCTGCTTTCAGCGCTCTGTTACTTGCGGACCACGTTCTCCCAGCCGATGACCGTCTCCGCCTTGCGCGGGGCCGGGCCGGTGTAGATGGCGGCCGGGCGCACCAGCTTGCCCAGCTTCTTCTGCTCCAGGATGTGCGCACACCAGCCTGCGGTGCGGCCACAGGTGAACATGGCGGGCATCATGTGCGCGGGCACCTCGGCGAAATCGAGGATGACCGCGGCCCAGAACTCCACATTGGTCTCGATGGCGCGATCCGGGCGGCGCTCGCGCAGCTCGGCGAGGGCGGCCTGCTCCAGTGCGGCGGCCACCTCATAGCGCGGGGCGTTCAGGCGCTTGGCGGTGGCGCGCAGCACGCGGGCGCGCGGGTCCTCGGCGCGGTAGACGCGGTGGCCGAAGCCCATGAGCTTTTCCTTGCGGTCCAGGATGCCCTTGACCAGAGCCCGTGCGTCCCCGGACTTCTCGACCGCTTCGATCATCGGCAGCACGCGGGCCGGGGCGCCGCCGTGCAGCGGGCCGGACATGGCGCCGATGGCGCCGGACAGCGAGGCCGCCACATCCGCGCCGGTGGAGGCGATGACGCGGGCGGTGAAGGTGGAGGCGTTCATGCCGTGCTCGGCGGCCGACACCCAGTAGGCGTCGATGGCCTCGATGTGCGCCGGATCCGGGTCGCCCTTCCAGCGGGTCATGAACCGCTCGGTAATGGTGGTGCACTCGTCGATCTTCTTCTGCGGCACCGCGGGCTGGTAGATGCCGCGCGCGGACTGCGCCACATAGGACAGCGCCATGACCGAGGCGCGCGCCAGGTTCTCCCGGGCGGTGTCGTCGTCGATATCGAGCAGCGGCTGATACCCCCAGATCGGAGCCAGCATGGCCAGGCCGGCCTGCACGTCCACGCGTACGTCGCCGGTGTGCACCGGCAGCGGGAACGGTTCGGCGGGCGGTAGACCACGGCCGAATTCGCCGTCCACCAGCAGGGCCCAGACATCGCCGAAGGTGACCCGGTTCGCGACCAGGTCCTCGATGTCGACGCCGCGGTAGCGCAGCGCGCCGCCGTCCTTGTCCGGTTCGGCGATATCGGTGGTGAATGCCACCACGCCTTCGAGGCCGCTGACGAAGTCGGCGGGGACGGCAGGGCTGGGAACCGCAGCGCTGGCAGTCATGGTGTGACTCTCCTTGCAAATCGGGCCGCCCGATTTGAGGGGCGGCCACGCCGATCAGTTAGACCTTAACGCGCGGATTACCCAGGAGTAACGTCTGGCCCATGCGCGACCAGGAGAAATTCGCCACTTCCGACCTCGATCTCGCGGCCCTGCGCGTGGAGTACGGCGTGGACGCCGGCGACAATCACCCCGGCCTGGAAACCGACCTCGACGAGAGCTGGCTGGCGGGCGGCTGGGAGCCGTTGCTGCGCAATTGGATCGAGCACGCGACCAGCGCGGGCGTGCGGGATCCCAATGCCATGGTGCTGGCCACCGTGGAGGTGACCGAGTCCGGGCCGCGGCCGTCCTCGCGCACGGTGCTGTGCAAGGGGCTCTCGCCCGAGGGTGTGACTTTTTACACGAATTACGAATCCTTCAAGGGCCGCCAGCTGATTGCCACTCCCTACGCCTCGGCCACCTTCGTGTGGACCATGCTGGGCCGGCAGGTGACGGTGCGCGGACCGGTGCGCCAGGTCGCCCCCGAGGTCACCGCCGTGTACTGGCAGTCGCGGCCGCGCGGATCCCGCCTCGGCGCCTGGGCTTCCCAGCAGTCGCGCACCATCGCCTCGCGCGCGGAGCTGGACCGGCAGATGGATGAATTCGAGCGCCGGTTCGCCGACGTCGAAGACATTCCGGTGCCGCCGTTCTGGGGCGGTTTCCTGATCGAGCCGGAGACCGTGGAGTTCTGGCAGGGCCGGCGCAGCCGCATGCACAACCGCATCCGGGTGCTGCTGGAGCCGGGCAACACCGATATCGCGGCCATGAAAGTCGAGCGCTTGCAGCCCTGAGCTGTGTTTATCCCAGGGGCTCTGCCCCCGGACCCCCGGTGGTCGGGGCCAGCCCCCAAGGCCCCCATCGGGGGCTGCGCCCCCAAACCCCTGAAGTGTCATGCATCACTGCCGATACATGGGATGACCGCCGAAAAAGGCTGGTTCCAACACAATTCATCCCATTAATGTGCAGTCAGTGAAACTGCTCGCCGACATAACCCCGCTCCGGAACCCCGACTACCGCCGCCTGTGGACCACCGGCGTAGTCACGGTCATCGGAGCGCAGTTGTCGGTGGTAGCGGTGCCGAAGCAGCTGTGGGACATCACCCACAACTCGTCCTATGTCGGCCTGGCCGGATTGTTCGGCCTGGTTCCGCTCATCGTGTTCGGCCTGTGGGGCGGCGCGCTCGCGGATGTGATGGACCGGCGCAAGCTGCTGCTCATCACGGGCAGCGGTACCGGCCTCACCGCCTTGGCCTTCTGGGCGCAGGCCGCCGCGAACCTCAACAACGAGTGGCTCATCCTGGTGCTCTTCGCCGTGCAGCAGGCGTTCTTCGCGGTGAACCAGCCCGCGCGCGCCGCCATCTATCCGCGCCTGCTGCCCGCCGAACAACTGCCCGCGGCGAATTCGCTGAGCATGACGGTATTCCAGTTCGGCGCCATCGCCGGACCGGTCGCCGCGGGCATGCTCATCCCGGTGACGGGGCTGTCCACGCTGTACCTGCTGGACGCCGTGGCCCTGCTGGCCACGCTCTGGGCCACCTGGAAACTCCCGGCCATCCCGCCCACCGGCGAATCCCGCCGCGCCGGCCTGCGCGAGGTCTTCGACGGCTTCGCCTATCTGGCCACCCAGCGAATCCTGCTGGCCTCCTTCGCCGTCGACATCGTGGCCATGGTCTTCGGCATGTCCCGCGCCCTGTTCCCGGAGATCGCCTCCGACACCTTCCCCGGCTCCGACGGCGGCGGCACCGCCCTGGGCATCCTGTTCGCCGCCATGTCCGTCGGCGCGGTGCTCGGCGGCATCTTCTCCGGCTGGCTCACCCGCGTCCGCCGCCAGGGCCTGGCCGTGATCTGGCTGATCGTGCTGTGGGGCCTGGGCATGGTCGGCTTCGGCCTGGCCGTCGGCGGCGCGGGCGGCCCGCTGAGCGCCACCGTCGCGCTCTGGGTCGCCTTCACCTGCTTGGCCTTCGGCGGTGCGGTCGACATGTTCTCCGCGGCCCTGCGCACCACCATGCTGCAGTCCGTGGCGACCGACGAAATGCGCGGCCGCCTGCAAGGAGTCTTCATCGTGGTGGTGGCGGGCGGCCCCCGCATCGGTGATGTTGCGCACGGTTTCGCGGCCGCCGCCGTGGGTACGGCCGCGGCCGCCGCAGGCGGTGGCCTGCTGGTGGTCATCGGCATGATCATCTCGGCTCTGGTCTTCCCGGCATTCCTCCGATACCGGGTTTCACGAGCCCATTCGGAGGTACAAATCGCGGGTCATGCCAATAACACATGACCGCACCGCGCCTCACCTCACAACGATGTGACTGTGAGGTAGTTATTGGCGACCCTCGTTAGTCGGGCCATCCGGACAGCGGCTAGCGTTGACGGCAAGCGCGTCGTACGCCACCGCGTCCGATGCCTACGGTTTCAAGCCTGAGAGGGATCCTTCCGTGCCCGCTGAGAACATCATCAACGTCGACGACGACGCCAAGCCGGTACTGACATACCCCGGTGGCGAGTACCCGATGACCGTCGCCAAGGCTGTCGAGGGCAACGACGGGATCGACCTGGGCAAGCTGCTGGCCAGCACCGGGTACGTCACCTACGACCCCGGGTTCATGAACACCGCGTCGACCAAGTCGGCCATCACCTACATCGACGGTGAAGCGGGCATCCTGCGCTACCGGGGCTACCCGATCGAGCAGCTGGCCGAGAAGTCCACCTTCATCGAGGTGAGCTACCTACTCATCTACGGCGAGCTGCCGACCCAGGCGCAGCTGGACGACTTCACCAACCGGATTCGCCGGCACACCCTGCTGCACGAGGACCTGAAGCGGTTCTTCGACGGCTTCCCGCGCAACGCGCACCCCATGCCGGTGCTGTCCTCCGCGGTGAACGCGCTGTCGGCCTACTACCAGGACTCGCTCGACCCGCGCGATCCCGAGCAGGTCGAACTGTCCACCATCCGACTACTGGCCAAGCTGCCCACCATCGCGGCCTACGCCTACAAGAAGTCGGTCGGCCAGCCGTTCCTGTACCCGGACAACTCGCTGAGCCTGGTCGAGAACTTCCTGCGCATGACCTTCGGCTTCCCGGCCGAGCCGTACGAGGTCGATCCCGAGGTCGCCGCCGCGCTGGACATGCTGCTCATCCTGCACGCCGATCACGAGCAGAACTGCTCCACCTCGACCGTGCGCCTGGTGGGCTCCTCCGACGCCAACCTGTTCACCTCCGTCTCCGGCGGCATCAACGCGCTGTGGGGCCCGCTGCACGGCGGCGCCAACCAGGCCGTGCTGGAGATGCTGGACGAGATCAAGGCCAGCGGCGGTGACGTCAAGGAGTTCGTCCGCAAGGTCAAGAACAAGGAAGACGGCGTGAAGCTCATGGGCTTCGGGCACCGCGTCTACCGCAACTACGACCCGCGCGCGACCCTGGTCAAGAAGGTCGCCGACCAGATCCTGGCCAAGATCGGCGGCGACGACCAGCTGCTCGACATCGCCAAGTCGCTCGAGGAAGCCGCGCTCACCGACGACTACTTCATCGAGCGCCGCCTGTACCCGAACGTCGACTTCTACACCGGCGTCATCTACCGGGCCATGGGCTTCCCGACCCGCATGTTCACCGTGCTCTTCGCCATGGGCCGCCTGCCGGGCTGGATCGCCCACTGGCGCGAAATGCACCGCGAGCCTTTGAAGATCGGCCGCCCGCGCCAGATCTACACCGGCTACGAGGAGCGCGACTACAACGGCATCACCCTGCGCTGATCGCTTCGCACACGACGGAACCCGCTCTCATCGAGAGCGGGTTCCGTCGTTTCCGGGGAAGAACAACTCTCGTAACTCTCAGGGGCGAGCCCCTGAAACCCCAAGAGATCAGAGTTCGGACTCTCAGGGGCTCGCCCCTGAGAGTCCGAGAGTTGCGTTCCTCCGCAAGGAATCTTTAAGGAAGTCACCAGCCCCCACCGGCATAGTTCTTGTCAAGGGAGAGAGGGACTCCCGGGGGGACGGGGATCGGTACCTGCCACGGAGGGGGTGGCAGGTACCGGTCCCCCAGTGGCGTGCCCGGTGAAAATCAGATGCGTCGGTCCCCGGATTCATGGGATGGTCGGCCAATGGCATCCATCACCCTGCGCTCTGCCACCCCCGAGGACCGCCCCCGCATCCGGGAGCTGTTGTCCACCTGCTTCGGATCCCGCTCCGACCCCTCCGAGCACGAGCACGCCGCCGAACTCTTCCCCATCGAACGCGCCATCCTCGCCGTGGACGGCGACCAGATCGTCGGTCACACCGTGGACCGCACCATGACCGTCACCGTGCCCGGTCTGAACACCGTGCAGGCCTGCGGCGTCTCCGCCGTCGGCGTGGCGCCCACCCATCGCCGCCGCGGCATTCTGCGGCAGCTCTACACCGAGCTGCACCGCCGCGCCGAGGCCGACAACCTGCCGCTCACCATGTTCACCGCCAGTGAGGGCACCATCTACGGCCGCTTCGGCTACGGCCCCTCGACCATCCGCCACGAAATCTCCATCGACCGCCGCAGGGCCGAATTCCGGCCCGGCACACCGGATCCCGGCGGCGTGCGGATCGAGCTGCTGGATGACGCCAAGGACCATCTGCGCGCGGTGTACGACCGCTGGCGCCGGCTGGTCCCCGGCGCGCAGGTCCGCCCGGAGGCCAACTGGCAGCTCTGGTTCGCCGATCCGGAGCGCTACCGCGACGGCGCCTCCGGGCTGTTCGTACTCACCCATCCCGACGGCTATGTGCTCTACCGGCGCAAGTGGGGCGACAATGGCGAGAACACCGCCGGTGTGGCCGAATTCTGCGCGGTGACCCCCGACGCGCACATCGCGCTGTGGCGGGTGCTGCTCGGCCTGGATCTGTGCACCAAGGTCGAGGGCAGCCTCACCGAGAACGATCCGCTCCCCTACCTGGTGACCGATCCGCGGCTGGTGAAGGTGACCGACCGCTACGACGGCATGTGGACGCGCGTCATGGACGTGCCCGCGGCGCTCACCGCGCGCAGCTACCGCGCCGATCTGGATGTCGTTGTCTCCGTGGTGGACCCGTTCCGCGAAGCGGGCGGCGCCTTCGCGCTGCGCGTGCGCGACGGCGTGGCCGAATGCGAGCGCACCGACGCGGCACCCGATCTGGAGCTCGGCATCGACGTGCTCGGCAGCCTCTACTTCGGCGCGCACCGGGCGCGCGTGTTCGCCGCGGCCAATCGCATCCAGGCCAAGGACGCGACCGTGCTGCGCTCCTTCGACGAGGCGTTCACCACCGATCGCGACGCCGAGCTGGGCTGGTTCTTCTGAGAAGTCCCTGATTAAGGGTTATCCCTGATGCCGGCCGCCTGGGCGGCTGGCATCCTGGAAGGCGTGAAACCCATCCAGCTCGTACTGAACGTCCTCTGGCTCGTCCTGGTCGGCTTCTGGATGGCTGTCGGCTACCTGATCGCCGGGCTGATCTGCTGCATCCTGATCATCACCATCCCATGGGGCATCGCCTCGTTCCGGATCGCCTCGTTCGTGCTGTGGCCCTTCGGCCGGGAAGCGGTGGAGAAGCCGGGCGCGGGCGTGCCGTCCATGCTCGGCAATGTGGTCTGGTTCATCGTGGCCGGCTGGTGGCTGGCGCTGGGGCACATCTTCACGAGTATCGCGCTGGCCATCACGATCATCGGAATCCCGTTCGCCTGGGCCAATTTGAAGCTGGTCCCCGTCTCACTGTTCCCGCTGGGCCGCGAAATCGTCTCCAGCGACCGCGCTTTCGGGGCGTAAGGGTTTCAGGGGCGGGGGTTTCAGGGGCGGGGGTTTCAGGGGCGGGGGTTTCAGGGGCGAAGCCCCTGAGAGTCCCGAGAGCTGGGCTTCTTATTCGGATTCGTCGACGATCTGCTTCATGATGGCGACCGCCTCGTCGAGCACCTTCAGCTGATCCGGGCGCAGGCCCGAGAGCTGTTCGGTCATCCACGCCTCGCGGGCGTGCGTCTCGTCGGCGATGAGGTGGCGCCCGGCCTCCGACAGCGACACGATGATCTGCCGCCCGTCGGTGGGATGCGGTTTGCGTTCCACCAGATCCATTTCCGACAGCGACGCGATCACCCGGGTCATGGACGGGGGCTGCACGCGCTCCTTCGCGGCCAGCGCGCCCGGCGTCATGGCGCCCTCGCGATTGAGGGTCGCGAGAGCCGACAGCTGGGTCAGCGAAATCTGGGCATCGGCGCGCCTACCCCGCAAATGTCGCGTCAAGCGCACCACCGCCAGTGAGAGTTCACCAGCGAGCGCTCGAATATCGGAAGGCGTTGTCACAGAGGCAAACGATACGGGACCATGCGCGAGCAGGACGCCTGTTCGCCCGCTCCACCTCCGCCGACTCACCGCGGCGGGATCCTCGGCGCGCCGGGCCGGCCGGGTCGGCCTAGGGTGAAAGGGTGACGCCCCCCGTTCCGGAGATTCCGCCCCGGTTGACCGATCCGCGGCCGGTGCTGGCTATCGGCACGCTCGCCTTCGCCATCGCCACCGTGGCGGTGTGGCTGAACGACAGCTGGGCCGATGCCCGGCCGGTCTGCCTGATGGGCCTGGCCGTCGGACTGCTCGGCTACACCATCTACGCCATCCAGCGCCGGGGTGCGCGCCGCGGCGACAAGGGCGCGCAACTCGGCTTGGACTGATCCGGACGCGGCCGGATCGATCAGCGGATCTCGAACTCCGCGCTGACGCCGGTGAACGGGCGCAGCGTCCCGTCCCCGGTGAGCTGATCCGCGAAATGCTGGAACCGGTAGCGTCCGGGCGCGGCGTCCACCGGAATATCCCAGGTGAAGCGGGCGACCGAGACATTCCCGTCGCGCTTGCTCCAGAAGAACTTCACCGCCCATTCGCCCTCGTTGGCCACCCGCGACCAGCCGGAACCGGCGGCGCGCTGCACTTCCAGGAAGGTGCCGCCGCGCCGTGGATTGTGCTTGGGGTGCGCGGAGACGAACTCCACCGCCGCCTGCTCACCGCGCGCATAGGATCCGGCGGGCTGGGTGAGGACATCGCCGAAGGCCGTGCCGGGCAGGGTCGCGTCCGGTCCCGGGGCGGCCACGAAATTCGGCTGCATATTCGAGATGTCACGCGGCGCCGGACCGCGCGGCACCGTCTGCTGGGCGGCGAATGCCGTTGCCAGCCTGTGGAATTCCTGTTGATAGGCCGGAAGCGTGTACCGCCCGTACAGGGTTGAGCCGCCCTCGTACTGCTGCGCGTCGTATTCCTCGGGCGTCGAGACGTACTCGTGGTAGCCATTGGCGTAGCCCTGCAGCAGCACCTGCTCGAGGTCCACGTCCAGCGCCGCCGCCACGGTGCGCCGGATGCGCAGCCCGGACACGATGGTGAATTCCGCACCGCCGCAGGCCAGGTAGAGCTCGCCGATGCGGACGATCTGAATCGGCACCACATTCGGCACCCAGCCGGCGGGCGGCAGCAGGCCCAGCGGCGCCACGATGGCCTTGGGGGCCTGGGCGTCGGTGAGCCAGTCCGGCACCGGCTGGTTCACGCCCCCGAGCGCGTCCACGAACGGATTGCGCACGCCCTCGGGAATCGGCACGCCCGGCAGGCCCGGCCCGTCCTCGGTGCTGCCGGCAATGAGCGCGACGCCCGCACAGGCGGGTGCGGTGTGCCGCGGCCCGCCGGTGCCGGTCCAGCGCGCGTCCACCTCGATATCGGCGATATCGATGTAGCAGAGCAGGCCGCCCACCGGTCCGCGCAGCGGCCGCGCCGCGGCGAGCGCGGCCTTCCCGGCGCGATATTGGCGCTCACCGATGATGCGGGTGTTCTCGAACTCGTTGTCGGTGGGCCCGGAGGTGGGGCTCAGGTTCAGATTCGGCGACATATCGCCGGAGTTGGTCTGCGGGAAGGCGGCAATGAAATCACAGCCGTCCAGATATCGGACGCCGTGCTCGCCGTGTTCGAACGCGAAGGACGCGTAACCCTTGTTGTCGCCGCTGATGAGCCGGTTCTTGTTGCTCATCGAGGTGTTGTGGGTGGCGAACCAGGTGATCGCACCGACCGGTCGGCCACCCTTGTGCAGCGACAGCACCGTGACGGCCGGATCGATAGCATTCGGAAAATACTGTTTGTCGGCTTCGGGATTGCGCTCGAAGGCGATTCGGGAACGATTCACACTGGCGTCGTGCAATTCGCTGCGCCCGATATGCAAGGTTCCGGGTCCGAGATCGGCGTCCGCGGCGGCGATGGCCTCCACGATCGCCGCCACCTCGATGTCGTACACCTGTTGCTGGAAGCCGAGAATCGAGAGGTTGTAGGCGTAGTCGTGGGCGGCGCCGCCGCAGGTGGCGTGCGAATGCGTGGAGGTGAGCAGCACGTTCTGCTCGGTGTAGCGATCCCCGAAGCGCCGGGCCAGGGCTTCCATGACACCGCGGTGCACGGATCCGAAGATCATGCCGTTGTCGGCGATGGCGTAGACGATGCGCTGCCCGCCGCCGGCGATCACGTAGGCGCGGACCCGGGGGCGCAGATGGATTCCGGCGGTGTCCTGCCCGAACTGCGAGTAGCCCATCATGCCGCATTCGGCGGCGGGCCCGGTGATGTCGGAAATGCCCACGCCGATCAGGTAATCGCCCGAATCCGCACGAGCCTCGCTTTTCGGGAGGGCCAGGGAACCCGCGGCGGCGAGCGCGGCGGTGCCCGCGGCCGCTGTGGCCAGCACCGTTCGTCGCGAGACCGAACCGGTGTGTTCCCGCTCGGCCGTTTCCTTGTCCGGCACCGCCATTCGCGCCTCCTCACGTGTTGGATGCGAGCGAACCACAGAACTGGACGTACGTCCAGGCGAGATTTTCGGAGCGTGCGAATTGACTGCACGCGCCGCGAGCGCTTAACTCTGCGGGGTGTCCTCCCGATTGAGCGTCGAAGAACGACGGGCCCACCTTATCGAGGCAGCCATCGGCCTTGCCGAAAAAAAGGGCGTGGCAGGAGTTACCACGCGCGATGTGGCGCAGGCAGCCGGTGTTTCCCTCGGTGTGGTGCATTACTGTTTCGAAAACAAGGACCAGCTCATGACCGAGCTGGTCAAGGCCCTCTCGATGGAATTGCGAGATTCCGTCGATGCCAACGAAGCGGTATGGCAAGACGTCGGAACTGGAAAAGAAGCGCTTCAAAAATTGGTGCGCGCCGGTCTGGAACTGATGTGGTTGAACATAGAAGCCACACCGGAACGCCAGCTGCTCACCTACGAAACGACCACCTACGCACTACGCGAAGGTGAACAAACTCCGGCAAAACTCGCTATTGCCCGCGAGCAGTACACCTTCAACGACTCCACCGTCGCCGACATCATCGAGCACGCCCGCGAGGCCACCGGCACCCAGTGGACCGTCGGCGTCGGCACCCTGAGCCGCTTCATGCTCGCCACCATCGACGGCATCGTGCTGCGCTGGCTGGTCGACAATGACAGCGCCGCCGTCCGTGAACAATTGGACGTGCTCGCCACCATGATCACCTCGTACGCCGCCTGATTCGCCGGTCCGTCGTAGTCTGATTCGCCGGTCCGTCCGGCGTGCGACCCGCTGGTCATCCCGGCGTGCTCTTGGCCGGGATCTCCCACGGCGTGGTGGATTCCGGCCAAGAAGCGCACCGGAATGACGAGGGCGCGCCTGCGCCGGAATGACGCAGGCGGGCCGTCGATCGATCTCAGTCGTGGGCGGAGACGTGCCGCGGCGCCTGCACATGCGTCACATCGCCGTCCACCCACCACGGCACGGCGACCGTCGCCTCGTAGGCGCCCGACAGCCGCACCCGCAGCTCGTCGTGGACGACGAGTTCGCCGGTGGCCGAGGGCAGCCCGAATTGCAGGCGCAGCAGCACGCCGAGCGGGTCGGCGCCCCAGGTGGTCTCGCGGCCCGCGCTGACCACCTCGGCGGTGACGGCCTGCGAGGCGAGCGGGATGTCGAGCAGGTCGGCGAGCGCCGCGGCGGTGGCGATATCGCCGACCACCAGGCGGTCGGCGGGCAGGGCCGGGCCGAACCAGGGCCGGTCCAGTACCAGCGCGTCCGCGGTGTCGATGACCGCGCCGGACAGGGCCCGCACGTGCGGCGGCAGGTCCAGGTCGTCCATGTCCAGCAGACCGGCGGCGACGGCCTCGGCCAACCGGACGTGGGTGTGCGAAATCGCCTCGGGGGTGGGCATTCTCGCCGGATCGGCGAGAGCGTCCAGCAGCTCCTCGGCCAGGTGCGCCGTCATCACCTCCGGATCCGCGAGCACACCGCGCAGCACCGCCAGATCCGGTGCCGAGAAGCCCGGCAGCTGCGGCAGCAGGCCCGCGAACAGGACGTCGTCGGGATGGCGCATGAGGCCCAGCTGGATGCCGTCGATATGTGCGTGCAGCCGCAGCCACCAGGCCGTGTAGCCGTCGCGATCGGCCAGCAGCGGGCGCGTGGCGGGATCGGACAGCAACAGCCGCAAGGCTTCCGGCCACTCCCCGTCGTCGACCAGGTCGAGATCGCGCACGGCCGCCAGCTCCGCCGGATCCTCGGCGAGCCCCTCCCACCACGACTCCTCGTCGTCGAGGTGATGATCCGGTCCGGTCGGATCCGCTTCCGTCACCACGGTGAAACCCCAGCCCACACCGACCGCGCGCAGGGCCTCGGTCCCGTAGCGCCGCACCGTCTCCGCGGCGACCGTCCCGAACGGCGAATCCGCCACCAGCACCCGCCCCAGCGGCGCGTCCGGCAGCAGCAGCTCGTCGGCGGGACCCAATGCACCGGTCTCATCCGGCAATTCGATCGAGCCCAGCCAGGACGGCAGCGATCCCGGAGCCGCCGACGCGTGCCCGGCCAGCCCCAGCACCGCGGCCACGGTATCCGGATCACCCGGATCGTCCTCCAGGATCGCCTGCAGGCCGGGATCGTTCAGCAGATCCTCCGGCGACGCGGCCCGCGCCCCCAGCCGCCCCAGCAGCTCGTGCGCGGCCTCCGGATGCACCAGCCGCGCCCAGTGCACCGGAATCGCCGTCTCCAGCCGATCATCCAGCACCACCGTCCGCGGTCCCGTCACCAGCCGCCCGTCCGCCAGCGGCACCGCCAGCGCCCCCAGCTCCTCCACCGCCAGCGGATCGGTGACGAACGGCTCCAGGGCGTCGTACAGCGAATACCACCACTTCGGCGCCCGTTCCACGCTGCTCGACAATTCCGCGATCCGCGCCAGCCCGATCCGATGCACATCCAGCACCGAGAGCGCATCGGCCTGCATCCGCCCCGACAACTCCGGGATGACCAGCGGACCCACGATCTCCGCCAGCAGCTCCGCCAATTCCGGCGTCACCCCGGTGAAGGCGCTCACCCGCCCCGGCCGCTCGACAGTCTGTCCCTCGACGTCAGCGCCGACGCTGCCGCCTATGACATCACCTGCCGGGCCGCCGATTTCAGCGCCTGTCGGGGCAACCAGGTCCGCGGTCCCCAGGGCGACCCGGTCGACAGCCTCCGAGCGGGCCTGGTCGGTATCCGCCGCCACCTCGGCGCGACGCGAATCAGCCGGATGCTCCAGGTCGATATCGAACAGTGTGGCCTGGCCTTCGACCGCAGCGGCGCCTGCGGGCGCGATGCCGGGTCCACGCGCAGTGGCGTGCTCACCCGGGACGGCAACAGCATCACCCACAGCGGTCGCATTGCCCAGCACGGGGGCGGGATCGCCCGCGCCGCGTACCACCAGGATCGGGAGCCAGGCGTGCTCGCGCAGCTCGGCGACGAGAGCCTCGCGCAGGAGGCTGTCGGTCTCGCTGCGGGCGAAACCGGGCGTGGGCACCAGCACCAACCGATCGCGCGGCGGCAGGGCGCGCGCGAAATCAGCGTAGCCGGAGGCCAATTCGGCGACGTGCACGCCGGGGAGCAGGCGCCGCCGGTCCGGTTGCATGGGGATGTCGGCGATCAACAGGGCCGGCAGTGACAGTTCCTCATCGGAACGGGTCGGCGCGCGCAGCACATCCGGATGCGCGGCGACCGGGCGGCCGTCCCGCACCGGGAGCAGCCAGCGCGCCCGCTCGGTGCGGTACTGCCACCACCGGCGGTCGTCCTCGTCCGGCCCGCTGACCCGCAATTCCTGGATGCCGTCCGCGAGATCGGCCACCGCGCTCACGATTTCGTCGTCCCCGACCCGGATGCTCTGCAATGCGGGCAATTCCAGCAGCAGATCCACCGCCTCGTCCCGCATCCCCGCCAGCAGTTCGACGATGTCCACGTTCTCGCGCAAGCTCAGCACGATCTCGGAATCGAACCCGCCCGCGGGCTTCTCATCGCTGGCCCACGCCAAGCGCAGCGCCGGCGGCTGGAATTCCGCCTCCCCCTCCGGAATCTCGATCCCCTGCTCCCCCAGCAACGCCCACGTCTCCGCCCGCGAGAACCGCACCGACCCACCCGTGGACCGGAATTCGATCTCATCGGAAACACTCAGCACGGCGGTGAACCCCACCCCGAACCGCCCGACGGCCGCATCCGCCCCCGACTTGGCCGACGCGCGCAGCGCCGTCAACGCGTGCACCCCCGCAACATCCAGCCCCACACCGGTATTCGCAATATGCAGGTCCCGCCCCACCACCCACACCGCAACCCGCCCCGCCACCTTCGCCTTGGCCGCGGCATCCGCCGCATTCTGCGCCAGCTCGGTCAGCACCCGATCCCGATACCCCGCCCGCACCAGATCCGCCTCGGTAGCCGCATCCTCCCGCAACCGCGTAGGCGACCCCCGCCACGCCGCCAGCACCCCCGCCCGCAATGCCTCGGTCCCGAACGGATCCCCCACACCCATAGCCACCGATCCACAACCTTTCCGAGTACGGCCGACACCGACGACGCTTCCGAAGCCCAGACGCTACCGCCCCACCCCACCACCCCCGCCGCCCACTCACCCCCGACAACCGGCAAACACCGCGAACCCGATCACCCCAGAACCGCCAGGTCCTCGCATCGGCCACCGCACCATTGGCTTCGGCATCACTCCGATTCCCGCACGCCATCACCGATCTGGAGAAGCGACAGCCGCGAACGCAGGATGAGCAACGGCCGCCGAGACGATCTCGGCTGTACGCCGGCAATGTTCCAGCCGAGCTGCCCGGACTGCTGTGGTCCGCGGTCCGCCGCCAACCGCGACTCCGAGGTCCTCCTGGCACCTTCGCCCCCAGCCGAGACCACTGCCCCGATCCTCCGGGCTCGACGCCGCCTCCGCCCCGGGCGCACTACAGCGCATCGCGAAGATCGAATCGCGGTGGTCGCCGCACGACACCCACCGTGCAGTTCTGGCGAACTCGCCCCACATAGCCACCGCACCAGGGGCTTCCGCGGCATTGGCGACACAGACGAGGCGGCGGTAGCCATCGTCGTCCTGCGCGGCCCAGCGGTCGTCTCCGGCCCACGACCTTCGACCTCACGCGCGGCCTTCGCTGCTCATCGGCTCGCCCCGAGTCGGATTAGCAGCCTTTCCCCAGACGGCCCTGATCGCGGGCGTCAGTTGGATTCCGGGGCCTCGGGCTCCTCCCGCTGTGCGGCACCGGTTTCCGGCTCGACGCGCACGGCGGTCACTGCCCAGGCGTCGTCGTAGCGGGCATCCGGGTCGACCTCGAACAGCGTGGCCGCGCCATTGTCCGACGCGGTGGCCTCGGCCTCGGTGGCATCGGCTTCCGCGCTCGTGTCCGCGGAAACGGTAGCGGGAGTGTCGTTCCCGGCCTCCGCTTCAGCGGCACCGTCCTCCACGACCCGCTCGGCGGCGGCGTTGTCGACCGCCGGCTCAGCGGCGATGTACTCGGCAGCCGGCTCGGGGGCGGTTTCCGCGGCGGGGGCGATCTCGACGTCGGCGACGGCCGTGTCATCGGCGACCGTGTCGGCGCTGTCCACCGGACCCGCTTCGGTCCGCTCGGCGGCGACCGGCGAATCCTGCTCGGCGGCGGCGTTCACGGCGGTGTCCGCGGCGATCTCGACGTCCGCGCCGGTCTCGGCGGTGATATCGGTATCCGCTGTGGCTTCGGGGGTTTCGGGTTTGCGGAGGTCCTCTGCCGGAACGACTTCCACGGCGGCCGAGTCGTAGGGCTCGTAGAGGGGGGAGCCGCTGCCGGTGGGGACGACGGTGTCGGAGTGGGCGCCGCAGCCGTATTCCCTGTGGACGACGTGGCCGTCGGCGCCCATGGCATTGGCACAGACGCCGAAGGCGGCGCGGAGGGAGCCGGCGAGGGGGGTGAAGAAACCGCAGAGGCCGCAGGTGGAGGGGGCGGAGCGGGCCATATCGGTATCGGGGCCGAAGGCGGAGTACCAGCGGTCGGCGGCCTCCTCGCGGCCCTCGCGGCTGAGGACCCGGGTGCGGCCGAGGCCGAGTTCCAGGGCGACGTCGTCGATCGCCGGATCGCCGGTGGCGACGTAGCCGGGAACGAGGCGGGGATCGTTGGGGGGCGGGGCCAGCAGGTCGCCGGGGGCGAGATCGCCGGGGCGGATGCGCTGATCCCACGGGATGAAATCGGGGGCGACGAGGGCGTCGGGGCCGGGCAGCAGCGCCGACTCGCTGATGGTGGCGTGCTCGGCCTCCGGTGGGGCCGCCACCACCACCGCCCACTGCCAGCCACGATAGCCGGGCAGGGTGGCCTCGAAATGGTGGGTGGCCGAGGATTCGTCCTCAGCGGTGACGCCCAGATGCGCACCGACGCCGACCGGCTCCAACTCCAGGAGCGCACGCCTTGCCAGGTCGACCGCCTCCGCCAGGATGGGCCGAACACCGGGCTCCGAAACTCCAACCGCGCTCACGCCCTACATTTTGCCGTATGGAGCGCAAACCCTGTGCACCGGTAGCGGCCGCCCCGATCCTGCTGACCACGGCCCTGTGCCTGGCCGCCACGACGGCAGCGTGCGGGACCAGCGACGACACGCCGCGGCTGCGCGCCGAAGTGGTCGCCACCCACCCGCACGACACCGGCGCGTTCACCGAGGGACTCGAGGTCGACGGCTCGGTGCTGTACGAGAGCACCGGCCTGACCGGCACGTCGTACGTCCGCGCCACCGACCTCGCCACCGGCGCCGAACTCGCCCGCGCCGACCTGCCCGTCCCCTTGTTCGGGGAGGGCATCACCCGGGCCGGAAACCTGCTCTGGCAGGTCACCTATCACGACGGCCTAGCTATCGCGCGCGATCCCGGCACCCTCGCCGAGATCCGCCGCGCCTCCTACGCGGGCGAGGGCTGGGGCTTGTGCACCCGCGACGGCCGCATCGTCATGAGCGACGGCAGCGCCACCCTCACCTTCCGCGATCCGGAAACCTTCGCGCCCACCGGTTCCGTGCGACTCACCAGCCGGACCGATACGCGGCTCAACGAACTCGACTGCGCCCCGGACGGTTCCGTCTACGCCAATGCCTGGCCCACCGAGACCATCCTGCGCATCGACCCGGACACCGGGGACGTGCTGGACGTCATCGACGCCTCCGGCCTGCTGCCGAGCAGCGCCCGCACCCCCGATACCGATGTCCTCAACGGCATCGCTCACCTGCCCGGCACCGACCGTTTCCTGCTCACCGGAAAGAACTGGCCCACCACCTACGAGGTCCGTTTCGTCCCCGCCTGACCGCGCGAATCGCCAGCTCCGGGTGAACACCGCGGGAATCTGTGGCATCGCACACCGCCCGTAGTGAAGCCGCACTTGTTCGACGCTGCAACAATTGACTGCGTGACTTCTCCCCGTGACCCAGGCGCCGAATCCGGTCGGTGGGGCGACGAGGAGTCTCCGCTCATCGAACGACACCCTGGATACGACAGATATCCCCCGGCGAACACGCCCCGGCGGCCGCAGCCGCCGCGCGCACCGGAACCCGATCTGCCCGAGTTCCTGGCCCGGCGCACGCGCCCGCTCGACTCCGCCAGGCCCGGGTCCGAGGCCGCGGACGGGCAACCGCGCGGACGCTCCCGATGGTCGCTGCGCCGTCATCGCGACGAGGCGCCGGAGATCCGCCCGGACGGACCACCGCCGACCCGGCCGTTCGAAACGCAACCGTGGCAGCCGTCCGGCCCGCAGGCGCGGCGCGAGGCGCAGCCGCCCGCGCGGCGGCCGCAGCGGGATGATCCCGCCACCCGTCCGGAACCGCCGCGCAACCGCTCGGAACCCACCCGGCCGCAAGCGCATTCCGCCGACGAAACCGCCGGGCACGCCGCCACGCCGCAGACGGAGCCCAGTCCCGGGCTGAACAAGCCGCCGCGCAAGCTGACCGTCACCCGGGTGGCGGCGCGGCGCAGTATCGAGCTCACCGAGCGCGGCTTCGCGACCTTCCAGCGTGCGGCCAAGGCCGACGGCGCGGAGGAGTCGGGCCTGACCGCGCTGGTCTACGCCACCATGGCCAACTTCGCCACCGACGCGGCGGTCGCGGTGGCCCTCGCCAACACCTTGTTCTTCGCCAGCGCCACCGCGGAATCCAAATCCAAAGTGGCGCTCTACCTGTTGATCACCATTGCCCCGTTCGCGGTGATCGCGCCGCTGATCGGCCCGATGCTGGACCGCCTGCAGCACGGTCGCCGGGTGGCGCTCGCGGCGTCCTTCGCGGTGCGCGTCTTCGTCGCCGGGCTGCTGATCTTCAATATCGACACCTGGGCGCTGTATCCCCTCGCGCTCTGCATGATGATCATGAGCAAGTCGTTCTCGGTGCTCAAGAGCGCGGTGACGCCGCGCGTACTGCCGCCGGGAATCGATCTGGTGCGCACCAATTCCCGGCTCACCGTCTTCGGCTTGGTGGGCGGCACGCTGGGCGCGGGCGGTATCGCCGGGCTCATCGCCTCGGTCACCGGTTCCATGGGCGCGCTGCTGTTCGCGGCCTTCCTGGCCGGCTGCGGCGCGTATCTGAGCTTGAAGATCCCGCGCTGGGTGGAGGTCACCGAGGGCGAGGTCCCGGCCACCATCGGCTATCACGGCGACGACGGGCACACCGAGGTCCTCGATGCCAACCAGGCCGCCAAGGTGCCGCCGCGCAAACGCCGCCAGCCCATCGGCCGCTCGGTGGTGACCGGGTTGTGGGGTAACGGCACGGTTCGAGTACTGACCGGTTTCCTTACTTTTTATGTCGCCTTCGTCGCCAAGGCCACCGAACACCGGCCGGTCCAGCAGGCCGCGATGCTCGGTGTGGTCGGCGCGGCCGCCGCCATCGGCAACTTCACCGGCAATGCCACGGGCGCGCGCATGAAACTCGGCCGTCCCACGCTGATCGTCCTGTACTGCACCATCGGCTGTGTCGCCGTCGCCATTGTCGCGGCCCTGCTCAACAATCTGATCGGCGCGGCGGTAGCCACATTGGTCGCGGCGGGCGCGAGCGCCCTGGCGAAGGTGTCGCTGGACGCCTCCATCCAGGACGACCTCCCGGCCGAATCCATTGCCTCCGGTTTCGGCCGCTCCGAAACCGTGCTGCAGCTGTCGTGGGTCGTCGGCGGCGCCATGGGCGTACTGCTGCCGACCGACTGGTGGAAAGGCTTCGCCATCGTCGCCGGTGTCATGGCGCTCGGATTGATCCAAACCGTGGTCAGCTACCGTGGACATTCGCTGCTGCCCGGTTTGGGCGGCAATCGACCCCAGCACGCGAAGCAGGAGGTTCCGGGCGCGCACGGCGTCCCGGATCCCACTTGACGGACAGGAAGCGCAGCCCCGTGACCAAACCGAACGCCCGCACGATCGCAGCCCTGCTGGCGGTGCTCCTAGTCGCGGCCGTCGCTTACTTCGGCGCGATCGCCCTGCTCGCCCGCAATGCGGACAAGCCCGAGCCGACGGTCACCGCCTACGCGCACGGCAAGTCCATCACGGTGCAGCCGTACCTGTACTGCGGTGTGCGCATGGACGATTGCCGCGTGCTGCCGCAGGAGGACATCGGCCTGCCCGCCCAGCTCACCTGCCCCGAGGGCGAGAACTGCCACACCGGCCGGTCCAACGACCTCGAGGTCCCCGCCGGCTACCCCCTCCAGCTGTCACTTCCCAAGGAAGTCATCGACAGCCCCTGGCTGATCGTGGCCCTCTACCGCGCCCCGGACGGCCGGATCCTCGAAAACCAGCTCACCCACCGCGATTTCGACGCGGGCACCGCCGCGGTCACCATCCCCTCGGTGCCGAAGCTCCCCCTGGTCGGGGTAGAAATCCAGCTGCCCATCCTGACACGCGATATGACCACCGGCCAAGAGGGCTACATGCCGCACGCCGCCTGGTCGGTCCGCACCCAGGTCTAAGAGGCCAGGTCTGAAGGCGCAGCCCGCAGCGACCCGGCGGCGCAGCCCAAGGGGGTCCGGGGGCTTAGCCCCCGCCTCTCCTCTTCGGGGGTTTGAGGGTGAAACCCCCAATATCCTCCCCCCGCAACAGCAGTGGGCCCCGGCGAGCATTGCTCGCCGGGGCCCCTTTGCTTGCGACCTAGTGGTCGAGCTCGCGCGCGACCCCGCGCACGACCTCGGCGATCCGCTGCGCCATCTTGCGATCCGGGTACTTCCCCCGCCGCAGATCCGGCTGCACCTTGGTCTCCAGCAGCGTGATCATGTCCTCGATGAGCCCGTGCAGCTCATCGGGTTCCTTACGGGTGACCGGAGTTTCGCTCTTACCGCCCCGCCGCTCGCCACCGCGCTCATTGCGCAGCGAGGGGGTCTCCAGCAGTTTGAGGCTCAGCGCCTGCGGCCCACGCCGCCCGGCCGCCATGCCGAATTCCACGCGCTGCCCCGGCTTGAGCGCTTCCACACCCGCGGGCAGCGCCGACGATCGAACGTAGACGTCCTCACCCTCATCCTGGGAAAGGAAGCCGAAGCCCTTTTCGACGTCGTACCACTTCACCTTGCCGGTCGGCACTGCGCTCACCCGTTCGTTGTTTCGATGCCCGGGCCTTGCCGGGCACAGTCGTGGTTGTCGGACGTGCAAGTCCGCCAACCGTTCCGTTTGCGAAAAGAACGCGCCCCACACAGCTATGCAGGACGCGATTGCCATCGAGTCTACCCCGGTGTGAATAGCGCGAGCACATCAGTTTTACGGTCTACAGGTGTCCGACACATCCCCGAAGCAGCCGCCGCGCAGGTCCGGGAGCTGGCTGCTGAATGTCGCAATGGTCTTGTTCGCAACAGGATTGCTGGCGATTGTCGCAATCTTCGGCATCGGAATCCTGACCGATTCGGATCCGGGGCTGTGGCTGTATCTGCTCGCCATGGCCGCGCCGCTCGGATTTCTGCTGGCGATCGTGTTCGCCCTGTGGTCCGGGCGACGCGCACGCTGACACGCCCGGATTCCCCTTCTGTTACCCGCGTACACATGTGATCTTCATCACATAACAGAATGGTCACAGCGCGGTGACAGACCCCTATCGGCCGGGACTCGCCGTGACCACCAGCAAAGACGTGAAGCGGAACACCTTGCGCCGGTTGGTGACCCGGACAGACACGGCGGTTACCAAATGGTGATTTTTCGCGGCGACCGTCGTAAGGTCTCTCACCAGCCGGGTCACCCCGGCGCCACCGGCCCGCCGCACCGAATCTCGCCCCGCGGGTACGGACCCCCAACTGGAACGAGGGGCGAGAGCGAGGGATAGCGCGCAGCAGCGCGCCGGGCCGGACGACCTCTCAGTTCGACCCCGGTAGTCGGCCTCGCAGGCGCGTACGAGAGGAACGACCCGAACATGAGTGGACGCCATCGCAAGCCGAGTAACACCGGCCGCACCGTCGCCAAGGTCGCCCTGACCGGAGCGATCGTCGGCGGAGCCGGAGTGGCCCTGGCCGGAAACGCCAGCGCGGCACCCGACTCCGACTGGGATCGCCTCGCTCAGTGTGAAGCCGGCGGCAACTGGCAGATCAATACCGGCAACGGATACCAGGGCGGCCTGCAGTTCTCGCCGAGCACCTGGATCTCCCACGGCGGCGGCGAATTCGCCCCCACCGCCAACCAGGCCACCCGCGAAGAACAGATCGTCATCGCCGAGAAGGTGCTCGCCACCCAGGGCTGGGGCGCGTGGCCGTCCTGCTCCTCGAGCCTCGGCCTCTCCAGCGGCCCCACCGAGCGCACCGCGCCGGCTCCGGAGACCCCGCGCTGGAACCCGAACCCGGGCGGCCAGCAGCAGGCCGCCGACGGCACCCAGGAGGTCTTCCAGGCCGTCGACCGCGCCGTCGAGATCGCCCAGCAGCAGGGCGTGAACATCCCCCAGCCGGTGCTCGACTTCCTGAACGCCACCAAGGCCGGCGGTCAGCTCGACCCCAATATCGTGAACTTCTACCAGGCGAACAAGGGCCTGCTGCCCAGCTAGAACCCCGCGTTCGCGCATCCGGACGCCCCGCATCAATGGCGATGCGGGGCGTTTGCATGTGCGCCGGACCGGGTTTGCCGCCGGAACGCCGTGCGCACCGGCTAACTTCGGGGGTGCCGGAAGGGGCGTTGCCGGAGCGGTCATGCCAGAATGAGCGCGTGGTGAACAAAACGAAGAAGCCCTATGTCGACAATGGCTGGCCCGAGGTCAGCGATGGCGAGCACGCCGTCACCGAGCTGTCGTCGACCCGCTCCGGCAACCTCTCCCCCTACGGTGAGGACACCGAGTTCCCGCTTCCGGTCGATCAGCTGCCCTACGTGCACCCGCGCACGGTCATCAACCGCTGATACGCCTCTCGAACCGACACCATGCGGTCGATGGCGCGGCCTGCTGTGCAGCGGCCGCCGCGCACCCGGCTCTCGTCGCCGCGGCGGCCGTTGAACCGCGTCCCATCCCGCCATCTCGCCGTGCCCGGGGCCCGATTACGCGGGCGCCGGGACGGACGGCACGCTCCAGCCTGGATCGGATGAAGTGACCGATACCCCCGCGAAGGCCACCGGTAAGTCCGCCGAATCCACAAGGGCCGCCCAGCGGGCCGCGGCCGAACTCACCCTGCCGGAATGGCTGTCGGCCCGCGCCGACGACGAGCTCGTCACGCTGCTGCAGCTGCGCCCCGATCTGGCCGTCCCGCTGCCCTCCGCCATGGCGGTGCTGGCCGCGCGCACCGAGCAGCGGGCGTCGGTGCTGCGCGCCACCGACGAACTGGACACCCTCGACTTCGCTGTCATCGAAACCCTTGTGGTGCAAGGGGCCGCCGACGGCCGCCAGGCGGAACCGGTCCCGCGCACCCGGTTACACGAGCTGCTCGGCGATCGCGTGGCCACGACGGCCATCGACGCGGCCGTGGACAAACTGCGCGATCGCGCCCTGGTCTGGGGCCCGGACGCGGGCCTGCGGCTGACCGCCGCCGCGCAGGAGGCGCTGCCGTGGCCGCTGGGCAGCACCACCGAGCTGCCCGATGCGCTCACCGAACCCGAGATCACCTCCGCCCTGGGCGAACTCACCCAGCAGGAGCGGGGACTGCTGGAGAAGCTGGCCACCACCGGCCCGCGCGGCCGCACTCGCGACGCCGCGCCCGGCACCCCCGACGATCGGCCGGTGCAGCGCCTGCTGCACAAGCGACTGCTGAACTGGATCGACGAGGAGACGGTGGAGCTGCCCGTCTCGGTCGGGCAGGTGCTGCGCGGGGAACCGGTCACCGATCCGCACGCGCTGACCCCGCCGCAGCCGGATCAGACCAAGCACGCTCCCGCCGATGTGAATGCCGCCGCCGCGGGCGAGGTGGGAGAACTGCTGCGGCACAGCGCCGCCGTGCTGGAGGTGCTCGGGCAGACGCCCGCGCCCGCCCTGCGCTCGGGCGGCCTGGGCGTGCGCGAGATCCGCCGCCTCGCCAAACAGACCGGTATCGACGAGAACCGCGTCGGCCTGCTCGCCGAGGTGCTGGCGGCGGCCCGGCTGCTGGACAAGGGCTCCCCCGACCCGCTGCCCGAACCGGACAGCGCCGACGACTACTGGGCGCCCACCACCACCGCCGACGCCTGGCTCGCGGTCGTCCCGCCGCACCGCTGGGCCGTCCTCGCCCACGCCTGGCTCGAACTCGACCGCTTCCCGTGGATGATCGGCCTGCGCGACGCCAATGACAAACCCCTCGCGGCGCTGTCGGCCGAACTCCGCGTCGTGCACGCCGTCCGCGACCGCCGCGCCATTCTCGGCGTGCTGGCCGAATTCCCCACCGGCACCGCCATCTCCGCCGCCGATCTGGGCCGCGTCCTGGCCTGGCGGCAGCCGCGCTGGCGGCGGCACTACCGCCTGGAGGCGGTGGAGCGCACCCTGGCCGAGGCCGAGGCGCTGGGCCTGATCGCGCGCGGCGCGGTCACCTCCGCGGGCCGCGCGCTGTTGCACGGCAGCCCCGAGGACGCCGAATCGGAGATGGCGACGGCGCTGCCCGAGCCGGTGGATCACATTCTCGTGCAGGCGGATCTGACGGTCATCGCCCCCGGCCCGCTCACCCCCGACCTGGCCGAGCGCGTCGCGCTCGTGGCGGATGTCGAATCCGCGGGCGCCGCAACGGTGTACCGCATCGGCGAGACCTCGGTCCGGCGCGCCCTGGACGCCGGCGCGACGGCCGCCGAGCTGCACAATCTCTTCACCACGCACTCGCGCACCCCGGTCCCGCAGTCGCTCACCTACCTGATCGACGATGTGGCCCGCCGGCACGGTCGCCTGCGCGCCGGAATGGCCCAATCCTTCGTCCGCAGTGAGGATCCCACTCTGCTGGCCGAGGTCCTGGCCGCCCCCGTGGCGGGCGAGCTGGCGCTGCGGGCGGTGGCGCCCACCGTGGCCATCTCCCAGGCGCCCCTGGGCGAGGTCCTCGAACGCCTGCGGGCCGCCGGTTTCAGCCCCGCCGGCGAGGATTCCTCCGGCGCCATCGTCGACCTGCGCGCCCGCGGCGCGCGCATCTCCGCCCGCCAGCAGCCCAAGCCCACTTGGCGTCCGAACCCGCCCAGCACCGAACAGCTGCGGTCCCTGGTCGCCGAACTCCGCGCCGGCGAACGCGCCGCCACCGCCCGGCCCGGCCAAGCGGTCCGCAGCGACGGCAGCCGCACCACCACCGCCGCGACCCTGAACCTGCTGCAATTGGCGGCGCGCACCCGCCGCCCGGTCCACATCGGCTATGTCGACGCCTCGGGCATCGCCACCCAGCGGGTGGTGGAACCGCTGAAGGTCGGCAGCGGCCAATTGGACGCCCTGGACCCGGTCACCGGCGCGATCCGGCACTTCACCCTGCACCGGATCGCATCGGTGGCGCTGGTCGAATAGGCGCGCAATAGAAGAGGGGCGCGACTCCGCGAGCCGCGCCCCTTTCCAATCCGGGTTTCGAGGGCGTGGCCCCCGAGGTGTTTTCAGCTCTTCGGGCTGCTCAAGCAGAAAGTGGTCTTCGGCTCCGGAACAACGCGGAAGCCGATGGCCGTGGTCGCATCGCAAAGGAATTCGTCGGCCTGGCCGTCGATGCGCTTGGCCACCTTGAAGGAAGCCTCGGGCGCGGTGCAATCCACGAACTTGTAGCCGGTGGTCGACGATTCGTTGTAGCACGCGCCTTCTTTGAAATTGGGCGTCAGGCACAGGAATGCGGTGGTGCCGCCATTGAGGGTTTCCTCGTAGGAGGTCTGCTCCTCCTTGCAGTCGGTCTTGGTATCGAATACCGAGACCACCCGGTAGACCGCCTTCTCATTGGCGCAGTCGACCGGTTCGGTCTTGGAATCGACGGTGGACCCCTCGATGACGTTGATGCAGTCGCCGACTTTCGCCTTGGCGGTATCGGATTTGCTGGCGTCCTCGATCATGGAACACCCGGTCACGGCCAGCGCGGCCACGGCCATCGCCACGAGGGCGATCACGAGGCGCGCGATCGCCCTCGTTCCTGTGAACTTCACCTGCGAAAACCTTTCTCACCGAACAGTTCACGGCTGCCGTGAACGCGGTGAGGATACCCGTGGGTGACCGGGGACCGCATCAGCGCGGCGGATGATCTCAGATCATCGACAGGCCGCGCATGCCCAGGATGGAGTAGTTGAGGATGGCCGGCAGCAGGCTGTTGAGGAGCTGGAGGCTGAAGACTGTCACGGTGTTCCCTTTCAATCTGGGCGCTCGTCCAGATACGTGCGCTGCACACTGTAGTCGCTCCGCCCCCGGTTGACGTTACATAAGGGAAATCTAAGGGCATCAACGACTTTCGGCTATGCACGCGCAATGGACACACGCACCGCCGCCGTGGTATCGGCCTCGATCGTCACCACCCGGGCCTCCGCCGGGGAGGTGACCCGACCGCCCTCGACCCGGACTCGATAGCCCTGCGGGTAGTGCAGATCGGACACATAGATCTCGGTCGGCGCGCCACCCGGCCGCGCGGTGTACCGATAGCTGAAGTCCCCGGTAGCCGGGTCGAAACTCATGCGCTCCGGCGTACCGGCGGTGGCCCGCGGATAGGTGCGCACCAGCTGCCGCCCGATATCGCCGAGGAACGGATCCGGCCGCGGTCCGCCGGCCCCGAAGCGCGACGAATAGTGCCAGTACTGCCAGCCGATGAACCGCTCGTCGGCCCGGGTCAGCGTATTGCTCAGCACATCCGGATCGCCGTCGCCGAATTCGGTGATCAGCGTCGGCAGACGCGTCCTCTTTGCGAAGGCGTCGATATTCGACCATGTCTTGTCGTGCTGCACCGGGCACAGTCCGCGCAGGAATTCGGGCAGCCCCAGATAGATCGCCAGCTGACTCGGAATGCAGTAATCGTGCGGCGCGAACGCGATACCCGGCGCGGTGATCGGCGGATTCTTGCCGAGATTGGTCGGCATCGTCTCGTTCCAGGTCACATTCGGCTCCCAGAACACATTGATGTCGCCATTGCGCCCCCGTACCGCATCGGTCAGCCGCTGCATGGCCGCCTGATATTTGGCGTCGAATCCCGGACAGCCATTGGGGAAGCAACTCAGAAAGGCGGTCCCGGGCCACGGCTCGTTCATGAGCTCGAGCCCCAGCACCCCGGCCCGGCCGTTCAGCTTCGCCGCGAGCGCGCCGAGCGCCTCGCCGAGGTGGTCGAGCACGCCGTAGCTGTTGTTCCACACCTCGTCCCAGCCCTTGTTCATGCTGGGCATCAGGTAGTACAGCGGGAACGACGGATTCGGCTCCAGCGCCCCGGGCCGCGCCCGGATCGACCATTCGGGAAACCCGTTGCCGCCCCAGATCTTCGAGAGCCCGTCCTGATGATGGTCGAGCAGGGTGTGAATCCCGTACCGCGCCAAGGTGTCCACGACGCCGACGACTCGATCGATGTACGCGGTGTCGAGGACGCCCCGGCTGGGCATGAGCCCGTCGAAGGAGACGCCCAGCCGCACCGTATTGAATCCGTGCCCGGCCAGCAGCGCCGCATCGTCCGCGGTGAGGGTGAACCCATCGCCCACCTCGACGTACGGAGCGTCCTTGTCCACATTGTTGACCCCGTGCAACAACACGACCCGCCCGTGCCCGTCCATGAACCGATCACCCTCGATCCGCACGGATCCGGCCGCAGCCGGTTCGGCCCGCACGATCGGCGCGGTCACGGTCAACGCTCCTGCCAGCAGTGCCGCGACAGCGCACGCCGCCGCACGCGCAAGAGCTCTGCCTGGGAATTTGCGCATACTCATCCCCGTTCAATCAATCGAATCAAGCCAAAATGGACAATCGTCCAAGACGTGTGATCGTAGCCACGGGAATTCGGGGCTTGACGGTTTTCGCGGAAATACCCGTCATCGCGCTGTCGGTGCCGTCAGGAAGAATGGACGACGGTCCGGCGGGGACGGGCCCAGACAAGCCAGGAGGTGCCGTGACCGACGGTCCGCTGATCGTGCAGAGTGACAAGACCCTGCTGCTGGAGGTCGACCACGAGTCGGCCGATGCGGCGCGCCAGGCCATCGCGCCGTTCGCGGAGCTGGAGCGCGCGCCCGAGCACGTGCACACCTACCGCATCACGCCGCTGGCGCTGTGGAACGCGCGGGCCGCGGGACACGACGCCGAGCAGGTCGTCGACGCGCTGGTCACCTATTCGCGCTATGCCGTCCCGCAGCCGCTGCTGGTGGACATTGTCGACACCATGGCCCGGTACGGGCGGTTGCAGCTGGTGAAGCATCCGGCGCACGGGCTCACGCTGGTGAGCCTGGACCGCGCGGTGCTGGAGGAGGTGCTCCGGCACAAGAAGATCGCCCCGATGCTGGGCGCCCGCCTGGACGACGACACCGTCACGGTGCATCCCTCCGAGCGCGGCCGCATCAAGCAGATGCTGCTGAAGATCGGCTGGCCGGCCGAGGACCTCGCGGGGTACGTGGACGGCGAGGCGCATCCCATCGAGCTGGACTACACCGACGACAAGTGGCATCTGCGCGACTATCAGGAGATGGCCGCCGACTCCTTCTGGGCCGGCGGGTCCGGCGTGGTGGTGCTGCCCTGCGGCGCGGGCAAGACCATGGTCGGCGCGGCGGCCATGGCCAAGGCCAAGGCGACCACGCTCATCCTGGTCACCAATACCGTGGCCGGGCGGCAGTGGCGGCGGGAGCTGCTGGCGCGCACCTCGCTCACCGAGGACGAGATCGGCGAGTACTCCGGTGAGCGCAAGGAGATCCGGCCGGTCACCATTGCCACCTATCAGGTGATCACGCGAAAGACCAAGGGCGAGTACCGGCATCTGGAGCTGTTCGACAGCCGCGACTGGGGCCTGGTCATCTACGACGAGGTGCACCTGCTGCCCGCGCCGGTCTTCCGCATGACCGCGGACCTGCAGTCACGGCGGCGACTGGGCTTGACGGCCACCCTGGTGCGCGAGGACGGGCGCGAGGGCGATGTGTTCTCGCTCATCGGCCCCAAACGCTATGACGCGCCGTGGAAGGACATCGAGGCGCAGGGCTGGATCGCGCCGGCCGACTGCGTCGAGGTGCGGGTGACGCTCACCGACGCCGAGCGCATGGCCTACGCGGTGGCCGAGCCCGAGGAGCGCTACAAGCTGTGCTCCACCGCGCGCACCAAACTGCCTGTGGTGGAATCGATTCTGGCCCAGCACAAGGATGCGCCGAGCCTGGTCATCGGCGCGTATCTGGATCAGCTGGACGAGCTGGGCGAGCATTTGAACGCGCCCGTCATCCAGGGTTCCACCCGCACCAAGGAGCGCGAGGAGCTCTTCGATGCCTTCCGGCGCGGGGAAATTCCGGTGCTGGTGGTCAGCAAAGTCGCTAATTTCTCGATCGATCTTCCGGAAGCGTCTGTGGCCGTCCAGGTTTCGGGCACGTTCGGCTCCCGTCAGGAGGAAGCGCAACGCCTGGGCCGGCTGCTGCGGCCGAAACACGATGGCGGTCAGGCTCACTTCTATTCGGTGGTCGCACGTGACACGCTGGACGCCGAATACGCCGCCCATCGGCAGCGTTTCCTGGCCGAGCAGGGGTATGCCTATCGCATCACCGATGCGGACGACCTGTTGGGGCCGACGATAGGATAAATGGAGGACGATCCTCCGAAAGAGGGCGGGAGGGAACGCACGTGCGGCGCTTCGAATTCGCGGTCGACCGTGAGCATGCCAGGGCGGTCAACGAAATCGTCGCCGACCTGCGCCGGTTGCGGGTACTGGCCCTCGCCGCCGCCGGGCTGTTCGGCGTCGGCACCGGATACCTGGTCTGGCTCAACCACCCCTGGTCGTATCTGCTGGCGGTGGCCTTCGCCCTGGGCGCGGCCACGGCCCTGTTCATCGGCCTGTGGACGCCGCATCGCGGCCGCGTGGACAAGCTGTACACCGTGGGCGAGCTGGTGCCCGCGGTGGTGTCGGAGACCAGCGACAAGGCCACCACGCTGCTGGCACTGGTGGATCTGGCCAAGCCGAATTCCGACGGCCCGCGCTATGCGCTGGTCACCCGGACCGTGCGCACGCTGCCCGGTCATCACGGCCGGCCCGGTGAGCGGGTGCCGGCGGTGACCGTCCGGATCGATCGCGCGCCGACCTCGATGGGCGATCTGCGGCAGACGGTCAGCGCCATACCGATCGCCTGGGCCACCCGCGATCTGAACATCATCGAGCGGGCCCGCAAGGCCATTCGCGAGGTGGAGTGGCAGCTGCTCACCGACAATCTGGAGCTGGCCGCCAAGGTCCGGCGGGTGGACGCCAAGCGGCTGCTGCTGGATCCCCAGCAGTTACCGGACGAACTACGCAGCTACGCGACCTGACCCACGCCCGGGAAAAACGCGGGACATTGTTCGAATTCGCTCGTACGCTGGGCCGATGATCCCTGCGGCGAATCTGGTGGCGTTCCTCGTCGCCGCCACCATCCTCATCGTAATTCCGGGTCCCGGCGTGCTTTTCGTGATCGGCCGGGCGCTGGCGTCCGGGCGGCGCGCGGCGCTGCTGTCGGTGCTGGGCCATTCCGTCGGCGTGCTCGTCGTCCTGCTGCTCACGGTCATCGGCCTCGGCGCGGTGCTGGCGGCCTCGGCGGTGGCGCTCACCGTGGTCAAGTTCGCGGGCGCGCTGTACCTCATCTACCTGGGCATCCAGTCCATCCGGGAGCGCAAGTCGCTGCGCGAGGCCTGGGAGTCGCGGACCGAGCCGCCGCAGGATCGCCGCATGCTGAAACAGGCCTTCCTGGTGGGCATCAGCAATCCGAAGGCCATTATCTTCTTCGCCGCGGTGCTGCCGCAGTTCGTGGATCCGGCCAGCGGCGCGGTGCCGCTGCAACTGCTGATTCTGGGCCTGGTATTCCTGCTGATCGCGCTGGTGTCCGACAGCGCGTGGGGCCTGGCGGCCGGACTGGCGCGCGATTGGTTCGCGCGCTCGCCCAAGCGCCTGGAGGCGGTCGGCGGCGCGGGCGGCGTCATGATCATCGGACTGGGCGCCAGCGTGGCCGTGTCGGGCACCGGTCACTGACGCGCCGGAGGGCTAGCATCGGCAAATGGGGGGAATACGCCGAAAGGGGCGCCTGGAACGCATGAGGTCCGGCTGGTGGCGGTACCCGGTGGCTGGAGCGGCGCTGCTCCTGGCGGTGAGTGCGGCACCCGCGCAAGCGGATTCGACCGACCCGTTCACGGGCGCGGCCGGTCTCGGCGACCCGTACTACCCGCTCGACGGCAATGGCGGCTACGACGCCCGGCACTATGACG
The DNA here is from genome assembly GCF_054655275.1 of Nocardia sp. IFM 10818. NCBI lineage: Bacteria > Bacillati > Actinomycetota > Actinomycetes > Mycobacteriales > Nocardiaceae > Nocardia > Nocardia sp. IFM 10818. The sequence continues at coordinate 807,837 of NZ_BAAHJH010000001.1, read as the reverse complement.
TGACCATCGCCTACGACCCGCCCGCGCGGCACCTGACCGGGGCGGCCGAGGTCGATGCCGTGGCCACGCAGGCGCTGCGCACCTTCAACCTCGATTTCGGCGGGCCCGAGGTGTCGAAGGTGACGGTGAACAACCTGCCCGCCTGGTTCGAGCGCACCGATGAGCACGAGCTGGTGATCACCCCGCTGCTGCCGCTGCTGCCGGGCCTGCCGTTCCGGGTGCGGGTGGAGTACGCGGGTCCCGTCACCGATACCGACGGCGAGGGCTGGGTGCTCTCGCCCAGCGGCGGCGCTTTCGTTGCGGGCGAACCGCATTCGGCCACCAGCTGGTATCCGCTCAATGACACGCCTTTGGACAAGGCCACCTTCACCCTGCACGCGTCCGTGCCGCAGGAGTGGGAGGTCATGTCGAACGGGGTGCCCATGCGCAATGTGGTGCTCGACGGCATGCGGCACACCGATTGGCAGATGCGCCAGCCCATCATCGGCTATCTCACCACCATTGCCATCGACAAGTTCGAATTCCTGGATCAGCGGCGCGCCAATGGAACTCCGCTGCTGAGCGCCTTCGCGCCGCAGGCGCTGGACGCCAAGGAGATGGAGCTGCGGCTGCCGGAGATCCTGGACTTCTCCGAGGAGCTGTACGGCCCGTATCCGTTCGATGTGGCGGGCGGCATCTATGTGGATTCGGAACTGGAATTCTCCCTGGAGACGCAGTCCCGGCCGATCTACGCGCCGTGGACCGAACTCGACACCGTGGTGCACGAGATCGCCCACCAGTGGTGGGGCGATTCCATGTCCATCGAGCAGTGGTCCGACATCTGCCTGAACGAATGCTTCGCCTCCTACACCGCCGACTACCTGTGGAAGGAACGCAAGGAGGGCGTCAACGTCGACGACCAGTACCGGGAGACCCTGACGAAGTTCCTGGACAAGCCCAAGTTCTGGGAGGTGAAGCTCGACAACCCCGGCGTCGGCTTCGAATTCACCTCGGTCTACTACCGCGGCCCGCTGTTCCTGCACGCCCTGCGCCACACCCTCGGCGACGAGGTCTTCTTCCCCGCCATCCGCGAGTTCGTCGAGTCACACAAGTACGGCAACGCCTCCATGGCCGACTTCCGGAAGTTCTTGCAGTCCAAGACCACTCAGGACCTGACCGGCTTCCTCACCGCCTGGCTCGACACCGAGCAACCACCCGCCGAGCAGTACCTCTACCCCGGCGCACTGCACGCCTAACCCGTCAGGCCGCCACCGGCCGCGCCTTGTCCGTGGCCACCAGCGCGGCCATGGCGCCGAGCACCGACCCGGTGACATACCGCTGTGCCCGCAGCCACAGCGGCCGTCCCGCAAGGAAAGTGGCGACCGTCCCCGCCCCCACCACGATGAGCGAGTTCACCGTGAGCGCGATGACGATCTGCACCGCCCCCAGCGCCAGACTCTGCAACCACACCTGCCCGTGATCGGGCGCGACGAACTGCGGAATGAGCGCCATGTACATGATGGCGATCTTCGGATTCAGCAGATTGGTCACCAGCCCCATGGTGAACAGCCGCCGCGTGGGATCGGCAGGCAGTTCGGTGGGCGTGAAGGCCGAAACCCCACCCGGCCGCAACACCTTCCAGGCCAGCCACCCGAGATAGGCGGCACCGGCCAGCTTCAGGGCCAGGTACAGCGCGGGCACCATGGCGAACACCGCCGTGATCCCGGCCGTCGCCGCGGCCAGATACACCGCGAACCCGACCGCCACCCCGGACAGCGACACCATCCCCGCCCGCCGCCCCTGCGACACGGTGCGCGACACCAGATACATCATGTTCGGCCCGGGCGTCAGCACCATCCCCAGCGCCGCCGCCGCCACTCCGAGCACCGCAGTCGTCTCGATCATGCCTTCGATCGTGGACGACCCCGCACATCCCTGTCGCGGTCCAGTCGACAGCGGCTGGCCTGCCACCTCGCATCCAGCCCGTAGTCCGAAACGACATCGACCGGGAACTGGTGGCGGCGGCTACTCGCGAAATGCCGCCACCAATTCCCGGTGATCGACTGTCCAACTGCGGTCCTCACCTCGAGGGCCGCGAGTGCCGGTTTCAGTGCGGGGAGGCGGCGACCTGGCCGGCGCGCAGGCGGCGGACGCCCTCGGCGATGGTTTCTTCCTTCTTGCAGAAGGTGAAGCGGACCAGGCGGTTCCAGGCGGCTTTGTCGTCGGCGAAGACGCTGACCGGGACGGCGGCCACGCCGAGGCGTTCGGGGAGTTCGCGGCAGAAGGCGTAGGCGTCGGTGGCGCCGAGGGGGGTGATGTCGGCGCAGACGAAATAGGTGCCGTCGCTGCGCTTTACGGCGAAACCCGCGTCGGTGAGGGCGGCGGAGAGGCGGAGGCGTTTTTCGGAGAGGGTGTCTCGGAGGGCTTGCACCCATTGCTGCTCGTAGTCGAGAGCATGGGCTACGGCGGGCTGGAAGGGGCCGCCACCCACGAAGGTGAGGAACTGTTTGGCGGCGAGAACGGCGTCCAGCAGGGGCGCGGGGGCGCAGGCCCAGCCGATTTTCCAGCCGGTGACGCTGAAGGTTTTGGCGGCGCTGGAGATGGTGACGGTGCGTTCGAACATGCCCGGCAGGGTGGACAGGCTGATGTGTTCGTGGCCGTCGAAGGCGAGGTGCTCGTAGGCCTCGTCGGCCATGACGTACAGGTCGTGTTCGATGGCGAGTTCGGCGATGGCGGTGAGGTCGGCGCGGGAGAGCACGGCGCCGGTGGGGTTGTGCGGCGAGTTCACCAGCAGCAGGCGGGTTCTGGGGGTGATGGCGGCGCGCAGGCTGTCCAGGTCGAGGGCGAAGCCGTCGCCGTCGGGGACCAGGCGGGCGGTGCGGCGCTGCGCGCCGGCGAGGGCGATGGCGGCGGCGTAGGAGTCGTAGTAGGGCTCGATGAGGACCACCTCGTCGCCGGGTTCGGCGAGGCCGAGGATGGTGGCGGCGATGGCCTCGGTGGCGCCCACGGTGACCAGCACCTGGCTGTCGGGGTCGTAGGTGACGCCGTAGCGGCGGGCGCGGTCAGCGGCGATGGCCTGGCGCAGCACCGGCATGCCGCGGCCGGGCGGGTACTGGTTGAGGCCGTCGGCAATGGCCTGCCGGGCCACCTCGAGCATGCCGGCGGGGCCATCGGAGTCCGGGAAGCCCTGACCGAGATTGACCGCGCCGTGACGGACGGCGAGTTCGGTCATTTCCGCGAAGATCGTCGACGCGAAGGGGCGCAGGCGGGCGACGGTGGGGATGTGCGACGGCATGTCCGGAGGATAGTCCACCGGCGGAAATGGTTGCGCCATCATAGCGAACATCTATGTTTCACATTTGAATTACCCGCTCTACCAGGCCAATTGCGCATTACCCGGCAGGCAGCTAGCCTGCCGGTGTTTTATCTCACACCGTTATCCGCGGTTTTCGCGAAAGGGGCGAAAAATGCCCTCGTTCATAGACCTGTTGCTGCATCCGGCTCTCGCGGTCGATTTCGTTCACCAAGTCATCGTGCAGTTCGTCGGCGACACCGGCTTCGGCTCCAGCTTCCCGCCCTCGGGTTCGGGCACCGGCTCGGGCATCGGCAACTGCACGCCGACCGGTTCGGTCAGCTTCTCCGGCGGCATGGAGTGCGGAACCGGTTCCGGCGTCACCTACCCCTGACCCTTCCGAGCGAGATGGTCAGTGCGGCAACCGGATTCCACTCAGCTTCGCCGGATTGACCAGATCGTAGATGCCCCAGACCTTGCCCTCGTGCACGGTGAACCCGTACACCCGCATCGGATTGCCGGGATAGCCGTGCTCGGGGGCACGTTCGTGCACCAGCACCCCCAATTGCCCGTTGACGAGCACGAATTCGAATCCGGACGCGCGCTCCGGCACATCGAAGCCCAGTTTGGTCCGCAGCCCCAGCCACAGCCGGGCGTTCTTCTCCGGCCCGGACACCACATTGATGGCCGTGGACGTGGTGCCATTGGCATCGCCGACCGTGTGCACCTCCGGATGCAGCAGCGCCACAACGGCATCCACATCACCGGAGTTCAGCGCCGCCAGCAACTGCCCCACCACGGCGGCGTGCTCCTCGTCCGGCACCGGGTCCGGCGTCCGGGCGAAGGCCTTGCGCGCCCGCGCGGCCAGCTGACGGGCCGCCTCGGTGGAGATGTCCAGAATTTCGGCGATCTCGTCGTAGGGCACGGCGAAACCCTCGTGCAGCACGAAGGCAACACGCTGTGGCGGAGTGAGCGTGTCCAGCACGACCAGGGCCGCGAAGCGGGCGTCCTGCTTGCGCACCACCGCCGCCAGCGGATCCGGGCTGCTGGACGGCAGGGCCGAGGTGACGATCGGTTCCGGGAGCCATTGCCCCACATACTTTTCCCGCCGCACCGCGGCGCTGCGCAGCCGGTCCAGGCAGATGCGGCCGACCACGGTGGTGAGCCAGGCGCGCAGATCCTCGATCTCGTGCTGGCGCGCCACGGCCAGGCGCAGCCAGCTCTCCTGGACCGCGTCCTCGGCATCGGTCACGCTGCCGGTCAGCCGATAGGCCACGGAGAGCAGATGCGGCCGATGTGATTCGAACAAGTCGGCGAGAAGAGCGGCAACCATCGGATCGATCCTACGGCCGAGCCCCGGACCGCCCGCACCGGACCCGGACAAACACGATGCGCCGCCGCACCGTTCCGTGACAGCATGACTCGATGGACCCGCAAGCGCTCTGGAACGACGCGATCCGGCTGTCGCCGCCGACGGTGCACGATATCGACACCATTACCGCGTGCTGCCAGGAACCGTCGATCGGGCAGTGGACCACCATGCCGGTCCCCTATCAGCGCGCCGACGCCGAGAAATTCGTCTACGACATCGTCACCGCCGGCTGGGCCGGGCGCAGCCCCACCTGGGCCCTGCGCCTGGGTGAAGGCGCGCCGGTGGTCGGCATGATCGGCCTGGGCCCCAGTGAAACCCGCCGCGACGACGCATCGTCCGAGATCGGATTCTGGATGTCGCCCGCCGTGCGCGGCCGCGGCCTCATGACCCATGCGGTGAACCTGGTCTGCCGGGCCGCCTTCGATCCCCGGTGGCTGGGCCTGGAACGCATCGAATGGCGCGCCATCGTCGGCAATCACGCCTCGGCCGCGGTGGCCCGCCGGGCCGGATTCCACTACGAGGGCCTGCTCCGCGGCGGCTGCGTGCAGCGCGGCGTGCGCCGCGACAGCTGGATCGCCGGTCGCCTGTTCACCGATCCGCCGGGACCCGCCACGGACTGGCCCGCCGGCGGGTAAGGAAGGGACGCATGGCAAGCGAAGCCCGCTTCGACTGGATCGTGGCGACCATGCAGGTGCGCCCCGCCGACCGCATCCTCGAAATCGGCGCGGGCACCAGCCCTTCCGTGGCCCATCTCGCGGCGGCGCTCACCAGCGGGCAGGTCACCGCCATCGACCGCTCCGTCACCGCCGTCACCCGCTCCGCGAAACGCCATGCCGCCCTGATCGATTCGGGCAGGCTGCGACTGCTCCCGATCGCGCTGGAAGACCTGCGCCCCGAGGACGTGCTGAGCGGGGCCGTCCCGGCCTTCGACAAGATCCTGGCCGTCAATGTGAATCTCTTCTGGACCCGCAGCCCGGCAACCGAACTCGCCCTGATCCGGCAGCTGCTCTCCCCCGGCGGTTCCCTCTACCTCACCTACGGCTACGGCGATCCGGACGGCGCGGACACCAGCCCGAAACCCTTGCCGGGCAAACTGTCCGGCCACCTGCTAGCCGCCGGATTCGACGCCCGCGCCGTCTCCTCCGGCGACCTGCTGTGCGTCATCGCCACCCCGCGCGCCGAGGCAGCCAAAGGCGACAACTGATTTCGTGCGGGCCGGGTAACTCGTCGGGTACGCCCGAAATCGGCTCGGCTCCCAACCGCCGGCACGCCTTCCCGACGGTCGACGGCTCCCCGCCGGGCGCTGAGGTCCCGGGGAGGCGGGGGAGCCTTGCGGTTCCTCTGCTTTCAGTTGCTGCCGGTTTCAGTTGCTGCCGGCGCGACGGCGGGCGACGGCGTCGGCCAGCCGGTCGAGCTGTGCGGCGGTGGTGTCCCAGTCCAGGCAGGCGTCGGTGATGGACTGCCCGTAGGTCAGGTCCTCCGGGTGGCCGAGGGTCAGATCCTGGCGTCCGCCGACCAGGAAGCTCTCCATCATGAGCCCGACCACCGTGTTCTCGCCCTGCGCGATGCGCTCGGCGATATCGGTCACCACCAGGGCCTGCTTGGTGTGGTCCTTGTTGGAGTTGCCGTGACTGGCGTCCACCACCAGGCGCTGCGCCAGCGCCGACTTCTCCAGGCGGAGCAGGGCTTCCGCGCAGGAGGCGGCGTCGTAGTTGGTGCCATTGCTGCCGCCGCGCAGGATCACGTGGCAGTCCGGGTTGCCCGCGGTGCGGATGAGCGCCGAGCGCCCGTCGAGATCGGTGCCGGGGAACACGTGGCTGGCCGCCGCGGCGCGCACGCCGTCCACCGCGACCTGCACATCGCCGTCGGTGCCGTTCTTGATGCCCACCGGCATGGACAGCGCCGAGGACAGCTGGCGATGCACCTGGCTGGCCGCGGTCCGCGCGCCGATGGCGCCGTAGGAGACCAGGTCCGCGATGTACTGCGGGGTGATCGGATCGAGGAACTCGCACGCCACCGGCAGACCCAGCCCGGTGATGTCGACCAGCAGCCGGCGTCCGAGGTCCAGACCGGTGTTGATGTCGAAGCTGCCGTCCAGGTGCGGGTCGTTGATCAGGCCCTTCCACCCCAGCGTGGTGCGCGGCTTCTCGAAGTAGACACGCATGACCACATGCAGCCGATCGGAGACCTCGGCGGCCTTGACCGCGAGCCGGCGCGCGTACTCCATGGCGGCCTCGGTGTCGTGCACCGAGCACGGCCCGACGATCACCATGAGGCGGTCGTCATCGCCATTGAGCACGTCGACGGTGGCCTTGCGCCCGGCGCGCACGGTCTCGGCGAGCAGATCGTTGATCGGATGGGAGGCGCGCACCTCACGCGGCGAGCGCAATGGGCTCACGCTGAGAGTGCGCTGGTCGTCGAGGTCGGCATGCGAGTCGAGATCGGCGGCGAGGGTCATGATCGTGGGTTCCTTTTCTCAGGCCGGCCCACGGATGAGAGCTTCACAAACCCCTCGGAGCCGGTCTTGTAGTCCGGCTCGGGGTGGAAGAAGTCAGCGCAGGTTCACGCCGCTCGACCCACCCGGGGCCGGCTGGCTAAACCAGAAATACGCGCGCTGCATGCCCGGGACAGTACCAGAAATGACGAATCGTGCGTGTGGGCGCCGACACATTTTGGAATGTCGTCTCACTATCCGGGATAGAGGTCCATTCATCGGACACTCGCGCACTGCCCGGAAACACCGTCGCGTCCACGAAATTCACGCTACTGCGGCAGCGCGCCCGGATGGGTTCGCAAGTCCGCGCGATAGACCTAGATCACACCCCCGCGGTTGCGTTCCCGGGTCCGGACACGATCATTTCGCATGAGTACCGATACCAATGAGCAAGACACCGAACCGGTTTCACGCCGGCGCGGGAAACCGGCGCTGATCATCGGCGCATTCGCCCTGATCCTGATCGTGGCGGCCGTCGCTGCCGTCGTCTTGCTCCGAAACGATGACAAGGCCGATGAACTTCCGGCATTCGCCCCGTTCACCTATCGCGGCCATGGTGCCGTGGCGTTGTCCGTGCGCTGGTCACCGGACGGCAAGCGCATCGCGTCCAGCGGACAGAACGGCACATTGCACGTCTACGACGCGACCAACGGTGAGCAGGTGGTCGAGTGTGAAAAGTTCCCGGCATTCGTGAACGCGCTGGCCTGGTCGCCCGACAGCACCCGGGTGGCGGGCGCGGATACCAAAGGAACGCTCCATATTTGCGATGCCGCCTCCGGAAAGACCACGGTAACGCCTGACTCATCCGACATGTCCGTGTGGTCGATCGACTGGTCTCCGGATGGCAAGCGGCTGGCGGTCGGCACCTCCGCCGGCATAGTGCTGCTGCTCGACGCCGCCACCCTGGAGCTGGGCGGGGTCTACAGAGGGCACGAGAATCTGGTGTCGGCGGTGGCATGGTCGCCCGACGGCACCCGGATAGCCTCCGGCGGTGGCGGCGGGAAGGGGTTCGCGGCCAGCTCGGTACAGATCTGGGACGCGACCGATCCCTCGGCTCCGGCGGCCGTGTACAACGGCGCACTCGAGGTGAACACGGTGGCATGGTCGCCCGACGGCACGCGAGTGGCCGCCGACAGCGGCCCCAACGGCAGCATTCAATTCATCGATGTCGCGGCGGGCGAGGTGACGTCGACCTACGAGCCGGACATCTCCGAAACGCGCGCCCTCGCCTGGTCCCCGGACGGCACGCGCATCGCGGCGGCCGGCCGCGACGGTGTCGAGGTGTTCGGCGTGACCGGCGAGAAGATCTTCACCTATACCGGCCAGCGATTGCCGAACTCTCTGGCTTGGGCACCGGACGGTGTGCATGTGGCGTCGAGCGGATACGACCACACTGTTCAGGTGTGGCGCGTCGGCTGACGGCCGCTGCTAGCGGCGGTTGAAGGAGTAGCTGACCTTGGTCAGCTGCTCCGACAGTTCCCACAGGCGGCGGGCGGTCACCTCGTCGCGAGAGGCGGCGGTGGAGCCGCTGGGGCCCGGATAGCCGCGCTGGCCCATGAAGCCGGTGGGGCCGTAGAAGCGGCCGGGCTGCACGTCGGGGGAGATGGCGGCGTAAAGGGTTGGCAGGGCGCCCATTTCGGCACTCTGGGCGAAGACCTTGTTGCCGATGGCCATCAGCCTGTCCTGGATGGACTCGGTGTGCGATTGCAGGTCGGTGGCGGCGTAGCCGGGGTGGGCGGCCAGGGACAGCTTGTCCGAGCCGGAGGCGGTCAGGCGGCGCTGCAGTTCGTAGGCGAACATGAGGTTGGCCAGTTTGGACTGGCCGTAGGCGGCCCAGCGCTGGTAGCGGCGGCGCTCCCAGTTCAGGTCGTGCAGGTCGATCTTGCCGATGGAGTGCAGGCCGCTGGACAGCGTGACGATGCGCTCGCGGACCTTGGGCAGCAGCAGGCCGGTCAGCGCGAAATGGCCGAGATGGTTTGTGCCGATCTGCATTTCGAAGCCGTCGGCGGTGCGCTTGAGCGGCACCGCCATGACGCCCGCGTTATTGATCAGCACGTCGACGGAGTCGATGGAGTCGGCGAATTCGTGCACCGAGGCCAGATCGGCGAGATCCAGGCGGCGCACCTGCGCGCCCGCGCCGATGGCATCGGCCACCGACCGCGCCTTCACCTCGTTGCGGCAGGCCATGATCACCTGGGCGCCCTTGCCGGCCAATGCCCGTGCGGTGACCGCACCGAGGCCGCTGTTGGCGCCGGTGACGACGAACGTCCGGCCGCTCTGATCGGGGATGTCCGAGATGTCCCAACCGCTCACGCGATCGAGTCTAGGGGCGGATGCGGCCGACCGCTGAGCCTCTCGCCAAACCCTCGATTGCCAATGGCTTGCCGACCGAGCCGACGGACCACGGGCCCGACGGCGTGTCAAACCTGGTTTCAATGGCTTTGACCAGGTCAAGCTGTAGCGTCCGCGGCTATGGACACGCTCATACTCGCGGGTTTGCTGTGCGTTCTGTACCTCATCTACAAACCGAGCCCCCGCCGAACCATTCTGTGGGGCTGGTGGATCGTGTTCTTCGCCGTGTGCGCGCTGCTGAAGTACCACATCACCAGCGGCCTCGGATTGGGGCTGACATGGTGAGCGCCACGAAGGACGAGAGCGCGGGCGTCGAGGACGGCGGCGGGGTCCTCGGCCGGTTGCAGTACTGGCTCGCCGTCATCTTCGTCCTCGGCTGGACCGGGGTCGTCTGCGGCGGGCTCGGCGTGCAATTCCTCACCTGGGACTATCCGTGCCCGCTGTGCATGATCCAGCGCTACTTCATGTTCCTGGCCGCGTTCGGCGGCGCCTACATCGTGCGCAAGGGCATGACCGGGACCATCGCGCCGCGTGATTACGCGGTCGGCTGGGGCCTGGCGATCGTGGGCTGCTTCGGCGGCGGATTCACGGCGTGGCGGCAGACCATGCTGCACATCCTGCCCGGCGATCCCGGCTACGGCGGGGCCGTGCTCGGCCTGCACCTGTACGTGTGGGCGCTGATCCTGTTCGTGGCGGCCATCACGACAATCGGTGTGGTGCAGGTGTTCTCGTACCCGACCGCACACACCACGATTCCCGCGTCGCCGCATCGCCTGATCGGCAAGCTGGCGATCGGGTTCTGCGCGGTGATCCTCGTGGTGAACCTGGTCGCGGTGTTCTTCCTGGAGGGCTTCCACTGGGTGCTGCCCGACGACCCGGCCTGCTATCGCCTGCCGCACGATCTCGGCATTCTCGATGGCGGCTGCGTGCTGCCCAAGGATCACTGAGGCGGATCGCCGCGCCACCCGGATCCCCGTGCCCGGCGAAAAGGGCACGGGGATCGCATTTTCCAGAGCTCAGGAGTGTGCGAGCACCTCGTCGTCGGACATGGCCGCCACCTCCAGGTAGAGGGTCGCGACCGCGTCCAGGCGGCCGGTCGCGCCCGCCCGCCGCTCGCGATCGAGCAGGCGCTGCGCCAGGCCCGCCACGGTGCGGGCGGCGAAGAAGTCCGATACCACGGCGTCGGGGGAATCCAGCCAGTCCCGGACCCGGGCGATGACGGCGGTGGCCAGCACCGAATCGCCGCCCAGGGCGAAGAAGTCGTCGGTCACGCCGACCTGCTCGCGCTCCAGGACGAGGGCGACGATATCGGCGAGCGCGCGCTCCAGATCGGTTCGGGGGGCGATGAATTCACCGGCCTGATCGCCCGCGGACAGCAGCGCGGCGATGGCCTTGCGATCCGGTTTGCCGTTCGAGGTGAAGGGCAGTTCGGCCAGCGGCTCGACCCGGGCGGGAATCATGTAGGCGGGCAGCAGGTCCGCGGCGGCGGTCAGCAGCGCGTCCACGTCGAGGGCGACGCCGTCCACCGGCACCACCACGGCGGTGAGTTTCGGTGCGGCCGAACCGATCACGGCGGCAATGGCGTGCCGGACGCCCGGCAGGGCGCGCAGCGCGCTCTCCACCTCGCCGAGTTCCACCCGGTAGCCGCGAATCTTGACCTGATGGTCGGCGCGGCCCAGGAACTCCAGGGCGCCGTCGGGCAGGTAGCGCGCGAGATCGCCGGTGCGGTACCAGTTCACGCCCTCGTGGGTGACGAATCGGTCGGCGGTGCGCTCGGCGTCGCCGCGGTATCCGGCGGCCACTCCGGCACCGCCGATCCACAGTTCCCCGGAGACGAAATCCGGGCAGTCGTGCCCGGCGGGACCGACCACCCGGCAGCGCACATTCCGCAGCGGCGTGCCGTACGGCACGGCCGACCATTCCTGCGGCACTTCGGCATTCACCACTTCACAGATGGTGGAGTGGATGGCCGTCTCGGTGGCCCCGCCCAAGCCCGCGAACCGGCACCCGGGGGCCACCGCCGCCACGCGGCTCGGCAGCGCCACATCCACCCAGTCGCCGCCCAGGATCACCATGCGCAGGCTCGCCAGGGCCTGTCCGGCCGCGGCGGCCAGCAGCATGTCCAGCAGGCTCGGCACACAGTTCAGGACCGAAACCCGATGCTGCCGCACCAGTTCCAGCCAGCGGGCGGGCTCACCGCGCTGCGCCTCGTCCAGGGCGACCACAGCGCCGCCGGCACTCAGCAGTCCGAAGATGTCGTACACCGACAGGTCGAACTCCAGCGCCGACAAGGCGAGCGCGCGATCGGCCGCACCGATGTCGAACCGCTCGTTGAGATCGTCGATGGTGTTCATGGCCGCCCGATGCGGCACCTCCACACCCTTGGGCTTGCCGGTCGATCCGGAGGTGAACAGCACATAGGCAATGGCCTCCGGATCCGGGAACACCGGCTCCGGCAGCGGTTCCGGATACACCCGGGCCTCTGCCAGCGCGAGCGTGCGCACCTCCGGCACCTCGGTCCCGGCCGTCAAGGCCGCCACCACGCCACCGGTCCGCACGATCTCGGCCCGCCGCGCCGCGGGCTGATCGAATCCGATCGGCACATACACCGCACCGGCCGCCAGCGCACCGGCGGTAGCCACAATCTGATCCGGGCCCTTCGGCAACTGCACGGCCACCGCATCACCCGGCCGCACCCCCGCCGCCCGCAGCGCACCGGCCACCGCCAGCGCCTCCGCGGCGAGCTGCCCGTAGGTCAGCACACGGGTGACCGCGCCCGTTCCGGCAGCGCCCGAGCCGTACCCCTCCACGTCGTGCTCCCAGATCACCGCTGGTGCATCAGGGTTCGCGGCGGCGTGGGCGAACAGCCCGGCGTGCAGGGTGCGTCCGGTCACCGGCCCGTCGGTGGCATTGGCGCGGGCGCGAATCACGGCCTGCTCCACCGGAATCCGCACGGCGGCATCGGCATCCCAGCCCGCATCGCGCGCGCCGCCGCGACCGGCGCCGGTCTCCTCGGTGCCCGCCAGCCGCAGCACGGCGTCGATGTAGCGGGCGAACATGGTCTCCACCATGCCCGCCGGGAAGGCGTTCTCCCGCACGTCCCAGTTCAGCAGCAGCCCGCCGCGCACCTCGGTGACCTGCGCGTCGAGGAGCACCTGCGGGCCCTGCGAGATGATCCACACCGGATCGCCGAAGGTGTCGGTGACCTGCTCGGCGAACAGCTCGCCGAGGTTGATGGCGCTGGTGTAGACGATCGGCGCGAGCACCGGCTCCCCGCGCCGACGACCCAGATCGCGTAGCACTTCCAGCCCTGAATAGCCGGAATGCGCACCGGCGGCATGCAATTCGCGCTGCAGCGCCTGGGCCCGCTCGGTCACGGTGGCCGGCTCGGTCACATCGACCTCCAGCAACACCGAAGAGGTGAAGTCGCCGACCACCCCGTCCACCTGCGGATGCACCGGTTCCCGATGGAACAGCGGCAGATTCAGCAGGAACCGCCGCTGCGCCGACCACCCGCCGATGGTCTCGGCGAACACCGAAGCCAGCGCCATGGCGGGCGTGATGCCCCGCGAATGCGCGGCGGCGAACATGCGCCCCTTCGCCTCCGGCGACAGCCAGCGGTGGAAGCGAACTGTCCGCGCGGCATTTCCCGCGGCGTCGGTGGCGAGCGCGCTCGCGCGCGGAAGTTCGGGTGCGCCGGGCAGTTCCGGCAGTCGCTGCTGCCACCAGGCATGGTCGGCCTCGTGCTCGGAAGCGGGTGCGGCGTGCTCGGCGAGGTACTGCCGGAAGGTGTAGGTCTGCGGCGGCAGTTGCTCGCCGTGGTAGAGCCGGGCGAGGTCGGCGACCAGGATGCGGTAGCTCATGGCGTCGGCGGCGAGCATGTCCACGTCCAGATGCAGCCGGGTGCGGTCCTCCGGCAGCAGGGTGAGGGCGATGTCGACGACTTGGCCGTCCTGCACCGCCATCAGCTGGTGAGTGCGCTTGTCCCGCAGCTCTTCCAGGGCTCGCTCGGCCGCGGCGGGCTCGGCGGCGCGTAGATCGGTGACGCTCCACACCGGGCGGCCGGGCCGTTCGAGGGTCTGCTGGGTGCCGTCCGGCAGGAATCGGGTGCGCAGCATGGGGTGCCGCCGCACCAGCGCCTCGACAGCCGTGCCCAGCCGGTCCGGATCCACGCCCGCACCGTCGAATTCGACGTACAGGTGGGCCGCGACCGCACCGAGTTCCTGCCCTTCGGAACGCCCGATCCAGTATGCGTGCTGCATCGGTGCGAGCCCGAACGGGCTGCCATCGTCGACGAGGATGGGCGAACCGTCCACCGGGCGCGGCTCGGAGTCGCACGAAATGGCCGCCGCCGCAATGGTCTCCACGCCGCTCGCATTGGCGGCCGCTCGGCCGTCGGCCGCGGCATCGGCCGCAGCGGTGGCCGCCCCGGCGCTCTCCGCCACGCCCGCGGCGGCAGCCGGCGCGGCGGGTCCCTCCCCGCGCGCGACGCCGGAGCTGCCCGCATCGGTGGTTCCGCCGAGCAGGCGGTGCCAGGCGGCGATGGTGGGTTCGGCGGCGAGTTGGGCGAAGTTCACGGCGAGGCCGCGTTTGCGCCAGGAGCCGGCGAGCTTCATGGTGCGGATGGAGTCCAGGCCGAGCTGGATGAGGTCGGCGTGGTCGGCGATCTCGTCCGGGGCGAGGCCGAGGTGACCGGCGACGGCGGTGCGGATCTCCGCTAGGGCAATGGGCGATCCGGATGCCTGGGCTGACTCCATTTCCGCTGGTACTCCTTGTTCGGGGCGGCGGGCACGCCGCTGGGTTTCCGGATTTCCGGAAGTCTTTGGCAGCAGCGTACTGGATTGAGATAGGGTTGCCTAACCTATGTAACTGCATCCTTAGTCATCAGAGGCCAGAGCTGTGAATTCGATCCGTACCGCCGCCGCGGGCCACCGCGACGGCTTCGTGCCCTTCCCCGCCGACCTCGCCGAGAGCTACCGGCGGGCGGGGTACTGGGCGGGCCGCCCGCTCGGGGACCTGCTGCGCGACGCCGCCCGGCAGTGGCCGGATCGCCCGGCGGTGCTGACCGACTGGGAGCACACCAGCTACGCCGAACTGGACGCGGCGGCGGATCGGATGGCGCACGGCTTCCTGGCGCTCGGCATCGCCCCCGGCGATCGGGTCGTCGTCCAGTTGCCGAACGTGCCCGAATTCCCGGCGGTGCTGTTCGGCCTGCTGCGCGCCGGGATCATTCCGGTCCTGACCCTGCCCGCGCACCGGCGGGCCGAAATCGAGCACCTCACCACGCTTTCCGGCGCGGTGGCGTACGTGATCGCCGACCGGGTCGGCGATTTCGACTATCGCGTGCTGGCCGATGAGGTCGCGGCCGCCGCGCCCACGCTGCGCCACATCCTGGTGCTCGGCGAGCCCGGCCGCCACACCGCCCTGAATTCCGTTCCCGCCGACGGCACTTCGCTGCCCGCACCGGACGCCGCCGATATCGCCCTCATGCTGGTCTCGGGCGGCACCACCGGCCTGCCCAAGCTGATCGCCCGCACCCACGACGACTACGCCTACAACGCCAAGGCCAGCGCCGCGGTCTGCGAGCTCGGGCCCGAGGACGTCTATCTCGCGACATTGCCCGTCGCGCACAACTTCCCGCTCGCCTGCCCCGGCATTCTGGGCACCATCGCCACCGGCGGCGGCATGGCCTTCACCACCGATCCCAGCCCGGAGAACGCCTTCGCCGCCATCGAACGGCACGGCGTGACCGTCACCGCCGTCGTCCCGCCGCTGGCCCAGCTCTGGTGCGCCGCGGTCGAATGGGAGGAGGCCGACCTGTCCACGCTGCGCCTGCTCCAGGTGGGTGGCGCGCGCCTGGCCGAGGTCAATGCCCGCGAGGTGGAGCCCGCGCTGAAGGTGCGCCTGCAGCAGGTCTTCGGCATGGCCGAGGGCCTGCTCAACTACACCCGCGGCGAGGATTCCGCCGATATCGTCTGCACCACCCAGGGCCGCCCGCTCTCCCCCGCCGACGAGGTGCGGGTCGTCGACGCCGACGGCAACGAGGTCCCCGAGGGCGCGGAGGGCGAGTTGCTCACCCGCGGCCCGTACACCATCCGCGGCTACTACCGCGCCCCCGAGCACAATGCGCGCGCCTTCACCCCGGACGGCTTCTATCGCAGCGGCGATCTGGTGCGCCGGCTGCCCAGCGGGCACCTCATGGTCTCCGGCCGCATCAAGGACGTGATCAACCGCGGCGGCGAGAACATCTCCTGCGACGAGCTCGAGGAGCACCTGCTGGCGCATCCGGCCGTGCGGCACGCGGCAGCGGTCGGCCTGCCCGATGCGGCCCTGGGCGAAAAGGTCTGCGCCGTACTGGTTGTCGACGGCGAGATGCCGGCCCTCGCGGAGATCAAGACCTTCCTCACCGCGCGCGGGCTGGCCACCTACAAGCTGCCGGATGTGCTGCGCCGGGCCGATGCGCTGCCCATCACCGCCGTCGGCAAGATCGACAAGAAGGCCCTGCGCGATTCCTGACCGGCCGCGCGTCAATTCTCCTTGCGCGGGTGTGGGTTTCCTCACCGCTCTCCCGCGCGACGCCGCGGCGCACACATCATAGAGTTCTTCTATGGGTGGGTGGAACGAATCGAATATTCCCGACCAGACCGGCAAGACGTTCATCGTCACCGGCGCGACCAGCGGCCTGGGCGCGGCCACCGCGCGTCGGCTGGCCGGAGCGGGCGCACACGTGATCATGGCCTGCCGCAACGAGATCAAGGGGCAGGCCGTCGCCAAGAGCATCGGCGGACGCGTGCACGTGCGCCCGCTCGATCTGGCGGACCTGTCCTCGGTGCGCGCCTTCGCCGATACCGTGGACCGGGCCGACGGGCTGATCAACAATGCCGGCGTCATGGCGGTGCCCAAGGGCGTCACCGCCGACGGCTTCGAATCGCATATCGGCACCAATTTTCTCGGCCACTTCGCCCTGACCGGCCTCCTGCTGGACCGCATTTCCGAGCGGGTGGTGAACGTGTCCAGCCACACGCACTACATCGGCCGCATCGATCTGGACGATCTGCACTGGGAACGCCGCGCCTACACCGGAATCGGCGCCTACGCGCAGACCAAACTGGCGCTGCTGCTGTTCACCTACGAACTGCAACGGCGACTGCTCACCGCCGGATCGGGCAAGCTGGCGCTGGCCGCGCATCCGGGATACGCGGCCACCGAGATCAACTCCAAGACCCAGAACCTGTTCGAGCAGTTCATCGGCCTGGGCAACCGCCTGGTCGCGCAGAGCGCCGAGATGGGCGCCCTGCCAACGCTCTTCGCGGCGACCGCCGAGGTCGAGGCGGGCGGCTACTACGGCCCGGACGAGTGGTTCGGCTTCCGCGGGCATCCGGTGCGGGTCGATTCCAGCGCGGCCTCCCACGACGAGAAGACCGCACAGCGATTGTGGGAGCGCGCCGAACAGCTGACCGGCGTCGAATTCCGTTTCCCGGCGGCCTGATCGGGGCCGGGTACGGCCAGGTCAGGCCCGGACGACGTAGGGCGCGACGCTGCCCAGCTTCTCGCAGGTCTCCTCGAACTCCCGCTCCGGACGCGACTGCCCGACCACGCCCGCGCCCGCGCGCAGCCACGCGCCCGCGCCGGTCTGGTAGACCGCCCGCAGCACCAGCGTCGCTTCCAGCGCCCCCTCCGGCGACACCGTCACGACGGCGCCGGAATACAGTCCGCGCGCATCGTGATCCAGCCGGAACACCGCGTCCACGCCGGCCGCCTTCGGAATGCCGGAGGCCGTCACCGACGGGAAGAGCATTTCCAGCGCGTCCCATGGACTCCGGTCGGCGGCCAGCCGCCCCTTCACCGTGGACGCCAGATGCTGCACGCTGCCGCGCTCGCGCACCGCCATGAAATCGGAGACCGCGGTGGTGTCCGGCTCGGCGACGGCCGCGATCTCCGCGAAGGAGGTCTGCACCGAAATGGCGTGCTCGACAATCTCCTTGGGATCGCTGATCAGATCGGCGCGCGCCGCCATATCGACGGCGTGCCCGCGCCCGAAGGCCCGCGTTCCCGCCAGCGGCTCGGTGGTGACGGTGCGATCGGCGGCCACCGCGGCCACCAGCTCCGGACTGAAACCGGCGGCTTCCAGCCCGCCCAGCCGCAGCAGGAACGACCGCGCCGGGGTGTTGTGCATGCGCCCGAGCCGGTAGGTGCCCGGCACGTTCACGGCGAAGGGCAGATCCACCTTCCGCGACAGGATGACCTTCTGATATTTGCCGTCGTTGATCTCGGCGACTCCGGCCGCGACGCGGACGCGGTACCCGGTCGGGTCCAGGCTGATGTCCACCGGATGGGCGACCGGCGGGGCAGTGTTCTGCGAGCGGGCGATGAGTTCGTGGATATCGGCGGTCTCGGCGGGCGTCGCACCGGAAACCCGCACTCCGGCCTCGTCGATGCGCACCTCGATGCGCGGGATCATCAAGTGCGCCAGCGTGGCCCGCGGATGCACGTGCGCGGTCGCGCCCAGCGACCAGGCGCAGAATTCGAATCCGATCCAGCCGTAGGCATTGCTCGCACCGAGCGGCAGTGCGGCCAGGGCACGGTCCACGGCCTGCGCCGGGCTGCCCGCCCAGGGCCCCGCCGTGGTGTCGCCGTCCCAGGTGACCCGCAGTTCGCCGGCGTCGAGTTCGACGCCGCCGATCGGGGCGGCGGCGAAAACCCAGGAGCCCGGCCGTTCGTAGACCACGTATTCGCCGAAGCGATCCGCCGATGCCAGTGCGGCCACGGCCGCGATCGGATCGGTGACGCGCTCGCCAGCCCGTTGCTCGCCGTCGAGCCGTACCCGTTCATCCGTGGCCGACACCAGTCCTCCAAGGTTATGCTTACCTTACTCAGTGCAGTGAGGTTAGCATTACCTCTTTTCAAATTGCGACAGCGGCGGAGGGACCTTGATCACGTACCGGACCACCGCCCGAATCCGGCACTCCGATCCCCGATTCGACCTACTCGGCACCCCCGCGGCGCGGTTTCCGCTTGAATGGATTGCGGCGGCTCACGCGCGGAGGGAACGAAGATGCTCGATCATGACAGCCGGCTCCCGGAGGCCACCACCACCCCCGGATCGGTCGTCGCCCTAGTCGACGCGGCCGGCCGCGTGGAACGTGAGCTGGTCGGCAACTGGCTGGCCGAGGGCGGCATCGCCCAGGAGTTCGGCACCGGCGCGCCGGTGACCCAGCTCGACCTCGACGCCGAGGCCGTCACCACCCGCCTCGTCGGGCGCAGCGACGACCCCCTGGTGGTGCCGGTGCGGGTGCTGTGGCTGCCGCCGGAGCGAGATGGCGTGCGGCGCACCACCTTCACCGATCTGCTCACCCTCTCCAATCCGCGCAAGCCCAACCGGCTCATGCAGCGCCGCCTCATCACCAAATCGCCGGACCGGCACCTCGTGCTCACCGGACAGCCCGCGCGGCTGAGCGAGCTGCGGGCCAACCACCCCGGCGCCGCCGGAGCGCCGGAGGCCTTCGCGCGCGCCATCGTGCGCGCGGGCATCGTGGCCCTCGAACGCGCCGAGCGAGCCGTCATCGGCGACCGCTACAAGGTGCCGCGGCTGGTGGTCGAGGAGATCCTGGACTCGCCGGAGTTCCTGCGGCGGCTCGATGCCATCGCCGAGGAGACCGGGACCCAGGCGCGCGAGGTCTACCGGCGCGCGGAGAAGGGCCTGCGGGAACTGGTCGCCGCGCAGAGCCGGCTGGTGTCGGATCTGTTCACCCAGGCCATGCGCCCGGTGCACGCCTCCACCTGGAAGGTCGACAGCGACGAGAGCGGGCTGGATCGGCTGCGCGCGCTCAACCGGCGCTATCCGCTGGTCTTCCTGCCCTCGCACCGGTCCTATGTGGACGCGTTCGTGCTCGGAGACATTCTGGCTCGCAACGACTTCCCGCCCAATCACGTGGTGGGCGGGGCGAACCTGAAGTTCTGGCCGATCGGGCCGATCGCGCGCCGCACCGGAACCGTGTTCATCCGGCGCAGTTTCGGCGACGACGAGGTGTACAAGGCCGTCGTCGAGGAGTACTTCGCATACCTGCTGGCCAAGCGATTCAATCTGGAGTGGTACTTCGAAGGCGGGCGCACCCGCACCGGGAAGCTGCGGCCACCGCGCTACGGGCTGCTGAACTATCTTGCGGCAGCGCTGCGTTCGGCGCGCATCGACGATGTGATGCTGGTGCCGGTCTCCATCACCTACGAGCGGCTCAACGAGATCGGGGCCATTGCCGACGAGCAGACCGGCGGCAGCAAGCAGGCCGAGGGCCTGGCCTGGATGGCGCGCTACATCCGCAGTCAGCAGCATTCGGCCGGGCACGTGTACGTGCGCTTCGGCACTCCCCTCTCGGCGCGCGATCGGCTTGCCGCGCACGGTGATCCGCTCAGCCCGCAGCCGGTTCCCACGATTCCCGACACCGCCGATCCCGCGGACAAGCAGGATCTCGAGCACCGGGCGGTGCAGCAGCTGGCCTTCGAGGTCGCGGTCGGCATCAATGCCGTCACGCCCATCACCGTCAATGCCCTCACCACGCTGGTCCTGCTCGGCGTGCACGAGCGCGCCCTGACCCGCGACGAATTGCGCGCGGCCATCGCCCCCGTGCTCGGCTATATCGAGGGCCGGGAGCTGCCGAGCGGCGAATTGGCCACGCTGCGTGACGATCACGGCCTGGCGGTGGTGCTCGAACAGCTCGCCATCGCCAAGGTGGTGACCATCTACCGCGGCGGCCTGGAACCGGTGTACTCCATCGGCGCGGGCGCGCACCTGGAGGCGGCGTTCTACCGCAACAGCGCCGTGCACTGGTTCGTCAACCGCGCCATTCTCGAATTGGCCATTCTCACCGCCGTCGAGGCGACCGAGGGCGATCAGCTGCGGGTCGGCTGGGAGGCCGCCTACCGGCTGCGGGATCTGCTCAAGTTCGAATTCTTCTTCCCCGAGCGCACCGAGTTCACCAGTCAGCTCACCGCGGAAATGCTGCGCGTGGATCCGGAATGGCATCGCCGCACCGCCGCCGGCACCGTCGGGGCCGAAATCCTGGCGCAGCTGGCGGAATCCGGATTCATGATGGCGCACCGCGTGCTGCGCTCGTTCTTCGACGCGCAACTGGTGGTGGCCGAACGACTGGCCGCGCGCGATCCGGGGACGCCGATCGACAAGAAGGTGTTCATCGACGAATGCCTGCACGTCGGCAAACAGATGCTGTTGCAGCAGCGACTGCACAGCCCGGAATCGGTGTCCTCCGAATTGTTCGCCAGCGCACTGCGACTCGCGGACAACCACGGGCTGCTCACGCTCGGCGAGAACGCCGCCGACCTGGCGGCGCGGCGCACCCGGTTCGCCGCGGAGCTACGGGCCATCGGCGGCCGCATCTCGCGCGCCGCCACCCTCGATCCGTCCAACCGGATGGACGCGCTGTGACGCACCGGGCCCCCGGCGCGGACACCGTGGCAGCACCGCAGCCGCCCCGGCCCGGGGTCGGCATCACCCAACAGCCCATCGGCGCAATGGAACTCGACGACGCCGTGGCGGCCGTGCGCACCGGCCCGCAGGGCCCGCACATCGCCGCGGTCTTCGACTTCGGCGGCACCGTGGTGGCGGGCTTCGATCCGCCCGCCCTCATGCGCCGCATGGTGCGCCGCCGCGCCGGCCGGCGCACCCTGGCCGCCACCCTGCTCGGCAGCATTCGCGGGGCGCGCAGCGAGGGCGAATACGAGCGCTTCCTGCAGCACACCATGTACACCTGGGCGGGCGTGCCCGAGGCCGAACTGGAGGAGATCGGCGCGCGGCTGTTCGAGCGGACGGTGCACGGGCACCTGTATCCGGAAGCCTGGCGGCTGATTCGCGAGCACGAGGCCGCCGGGCACACCGTGCTGCTGGTCAGCTCGCTCACCCGCTACCAGGTGCGGCCGGTGGCCGAGGAGCTCGGCATCGAGCATGTGCTGTGCACCGCCATGAGCGTCCAGGACGGCGTCCTCACCGGGCACGTGGATGGAAAGCCGCTGTGGCGCAATGGCAAAGCCGATGCCGTCCGCCGCTTCGCCGGCGCGCACGGAATCGACCTGGCGCGCAGCCGGGTCTACGCCGACAGCGCCGCCGATCTGCCCCTGCTCCAGCTCGCCGGGCATCCCGTCGCCGTCAATCCCGATCCCCGGGTGGTGCTCGAGGCCGCCGAAAAGGATTGGCCGGTCCTGCATTTCCGCCCCCGGCAGGCGCCGGGCGCGCTCGACTACGCCCGCACCCTCGCCGGCTTCGGCGGTCTGCTGGGCGGGGCGCTGTTCGGGGTCGCCGCCAAGGCGCACACCAAACAGCGGCGGCAGATGGCGGATTCGATGCTGGTGCACGCCGCCGACTCCACCCTGCGCGGCTCCGGGGTCCGCGTCCGCGTGACCGGGGCCGAATACGCCCGCGCGCCGCGGCCGGCGGTGTTCGTCTTCAATCACCAGAGCCAGTTCGACATCGTGGTGCTCACCGAGGTGCTGGACACCGGATTCACCGGTATCGCCAAGAAGGAGATCACCAAGAATCCGGTCTTCGGCCCGCTCATGCGGTTCGTGGAGGTCACCTTCATCGACCGCGCCGACAAGGCGGCCGCCAAGGCCGCGCTCGCGCCCGTGGTCGACACCCTGCGCGGCGGGCTGTCGGTGGTCATCGCGCCGGAGGGCACCCGTTCCATGACCCCGCGCATCGGCCCGTTCAAGAAGGGCGCGTTCCACATCGCCATTCAGGCGGGCGTGCCGGTCATTCCGGTGGTCATCCGCAATGCCGGTGAAATCGCGTGGCGCAATTCGGCAATCGTGCGCAAAGGCGTCGTGGACGTGGCGGTGCTACCGCCCATCGATGTGAGCGGCTGGGATCCGGCCGATATGGATGCCGAGGTCGAGGCCGTGCGTCAGCTGTTCGTCGACACGCTGCTGCACTGGCCGAAGGGCGAGGGCTAGACCTGCTTGCCGAACAGCAGCTTCCACGGCATGGCCGCCGACTCCAGCTGCACCTTCAGGCTCATCTTGGACGCGCCCAGGGTGCGCTCCTCGAACCGGATCGGCACCTCGGCGATGGCGATGCCCTTCTTGACGGTCCGATAGTTCATCTCGACCTGGAAGGAGTAGCCGTTGGACTTGATGGAGGCCACATCGATGGCGCGCAGCGTATCCGCCTTCCACGCCTTGAATCCCGCGGTCGCGTCCTTCACGCCCAGGCGCAGAATCAGATTCACATAGAAGTTGGCCCAGGCCGAGAGCGCCTTGCGGTACCACTTCCACTCCTCGGCGGTGGAACCGCCGGGCACATAGCGGGATCCGAGCACCACACCGGCGTCGGTGGTCGCCAGCTTGTCCAGCATGGCCGGAATGACCTCGGCCGGATGCGAGAGGTCGGCGTCCATCTGGATCACCACGTCCGCGCCCTCGTCGAGCGCCTTGGTGATGCCGGCGATGTAGGCGCGTCCCAGGCCGTCCTTCTCGGTCCGGTGCAGCACGCTCACCACATTCGGCAGATCCGCGGCCAGCTTGTCGGCCACCTCGCCGGTGCCGTCCGGCGAGTTGTCGTCCACGACCAGCACGTGCAGATCGGCCACCGGTAGCGCGGTGAGTCGCTCCACCGCCACCGGCAGGTTCTCCCGCTCGTTGTAGGTCGGCACCACCACGGTCACCTTCAAGGCTCGCCCCTCCGCTCAAGTCAATTCTGGCTCCCGAAACCCTAGTCGATACACCTGAGTGACACGTGAGCGCATCAGCGGGCGCGCCCGGTCACTCAGTCCTCTTCGCTGTCCGCGGCCTTGTTCCTGGCCCGCGCGATATCCAAAGCCCGTTCAGCAGTGGCTTTGTCGGGATACGGACCCATCCGGTCCCCGACCCAGCCCTGCTTGCCCTGCACGGCCTTGCGGGTCGAGAGGTCGTAGTACCACGCCTGGTCATCGGAGTCAGCCATGACTCCAGCTTGCCACCAAGATCAGCGCAGCGACGGGAAGAAACGAAAAAGGCCGCACCCTGAGGGCGCGGCCTTTTCTACAACGTGGCCAAGGCCGGGATCGAACCGGCGACCTTCCGCTTTTCAGGCGGACGCTCGTACCAACTGAGCTACCTGGCCGGAGGCACCCGAACCGAATGCCAAAGCTATAGTCTTGCGACCCTGACGGGACTCGAACCCGCGACCTCCGCCGTGACAGGGCGGCGCGCTAACCAACTGCGCCACAGGGCCTTGCTTGCTCCTCCAGCAGCGTCACCACTGCTGGTACCCCCTACGGGATTCGAACCCGCGCTACCGCCTTGAAAGGGCGGCGTCCTAGGCCGCTAGACGAAGGGGGCCCGCCAGATTTCTCTGGACCGTTTGCTCAACGGCTTCCGTTGGGAGCGGAGATAGCTTATGACAGTCTCCGGGTTATTCCCAAATCCGCTGGTCAGCCTCCCAAATTGAGATCTTCCAGCCGGGCCGTCACGCGCCAGCCCACGCGGCGGAACTCCTCGGTCCACTCCGGGGTCGCGGTGGCCTCCACGATCACCTCGAGCGCCTCGGTGAACCGGGAGCGCAGATCCACCGGGCCGCCCAGCACATCGGCGATATAGCGCTGACCGGCCAGCGCCGCCGCCAGGGTGCGGGTGAAGCGGTCCGGATCGGCGTCGTCGCGCAACTGCTTGTGCTCGGTGGCGCGCACCGCGAGCAGCCGGATGGCGCGCCCCAGGATGCGGCCGCCGCCGGCTTGGATGTCGCGGTAGAACTCGGGCTCGATGATGAGCCGGAACTCGGCCTGGATGATGATGTCGTTCTCCAGCCGCAGCGCGATCTCGTCGATCATGCCGTGCAGCACATCCAGCGGGCCCAGATCGCCTCGGGCGAGCCATCTTTCGGTCGATGCTCGATATCGGTCGACGGCGGCTTCCAAGACCGCGCGCGCCAGATCCTCCTTGGAGTCGAAGTGGAAGTACATCGCGCCCTTGGTGGCGCGTGACCCCTCCAATATGCGGTTGAGCGATGCAGCGGCATAGCCGCTCTTCCCGAACTCAACGGCGGCGGACCTGATGATCGCCGCGCGTGTCCGGCGGGCCCGCTCTTGCTGCCGTGCCATGCTCGAAACGCCTCCGAAGCTAGCTACCGTCGCGAACCCCTTGCCGGGCCTCGACGCAAAGTTACGTGTCTTTCAAATACTTCAGAACGGGCTTGAGCCCGAATTACCAAACTCTTGGTACGAAAAAGCGCGAAAAACTTGAAACACACCAACTGGTATAGTTTTTCCCGCCCGGGTGCGCCGCAGGGGGTGCGCACCCGGGCGTTCTCGTCGTCTGGTCCGCCTCCCGCAGCTACATCCATTGCGCCGCGATCGGCCAGACCGGTCGCGACACGTATCGGGCACATCAACGATAAGCCGAATCCCGTGCCGCCGGGGCAATCCCGGTTCTTCGGGAATTCACCAGTCGGTCACCGTACCCGGAAAGCGCACCCCGCGTGAGGTGTACCGGAAAGTCAGTTAGCCAGCATGCCCCCTATCGAACACCGCAATTTCGCAGCTACCAGCTGGGCGATTGGTCCGAATAGGCGAATTCGCCGTTATCCCACGGATGTTCGATCCACCGGTCATGCCCGCCCGAGCCACCCCCATCGGCACGGCATCACCACCGGACCGACGCCATCCCCGCGGCGCCGGCTCCGACCGGTTCCCACCCCCCACCCCAAATTGATTGCCCGACATCACCATTGGATGATATTCACAATCGGCCGGAACGAAACAAACTGAGTGGCAACGCGATTGCCGGGCCACCCGACCCCTTAGGGGTCAGCGGGCGCTCACCTCCGGCGCCGGACCCCCCGCCCCGCCCCGCGGCCGCCCCATCGGATCCCCGCGCCGGCTGACGCCCGCCCCCACCGACCGGTCCGCATGCTCCCGGCATCCCGATCCTTCCCCCGATCCGCCCACCGCCTCCCCAGCGCGCTCCCCCGGCCATCCCCCTCCCCGCCCCCTCCCGAACCCCCCGGTCCGCTCGCGCCCGTACTCGCAACCCCCGGTGACAGCATCCCGGCCCGCCCGCCGCGGCACACCGCACGAACCCCCTTGACCTGCGCAAATATCCGGCCGCGCAGCACAATCGGATACTCGTTTAACAACTGGCCGACCGGCACATTAAACTGTCGTCCCGCGCCCCTATAGCTCAGTTGGTAGAGCTACGGACTTTTAATCCGCAGGTCCCAGGTTCGAGCCCTGGTGGGGGCACACGTATGCCCAGGTGGGCGTGCAAAACGCCGAAGGGCCCGGACACTCCGTTCGGGCCCTTCGCCACATCTGCGAATCTGTAGCAATCTGTCCGATTTTCGCCTACCGTGGCCTGAGTAGGGCTTTTCCGGGACCCCATCAACTCAGGCGGAGTTCATGACTTCCTTCGATGACCTGCTCTCCCAAGTGCCCGTCGCCCAGATCGCCGATAAGCTCGGTGTCGATCAGGCCACCGCGACCACGGCAATCAGCGCGGCCATTCCGGTTCTCCTCGGCGGGTTACAGGCAAAAGCCAGCAACCCGGACGCGGCGACGGAGATAGAAGGCGCCATCGCCAAGCAGCCCGACGACCTGCTCGACGGCGGCGTGAATATCGACCAGGTCGATGTCGCCGGTGGCGGCAAGATCGTCGACCAGACCTTCGGCGCGGAGAAGAACACCGTGATGAGCGCCCTGGGCAATGTCGGCGGCAGCAATATCACCCAGGACCTGATGGGCAAGCTGCTGCCCATGCTGGCGCCCATCGTGCTCGCCTACATCGGCAAGAAGGCGATGGGAGGCGGCGGCGCCGCGGGCACCCAGGCCGGCGGCGGCGGACTCGGCGACATTCTCGGTAGCCTGCTCGGTGGGGCCACCGGCGGCAAGGGCGGCGGCGGACTGGGCGACATCCTGGGCTCCGCGCTCGGCGGCAAGGACGCCGGGAACGTGCTCGGCAACGTGCTGGGCGGACTGCTCGGCGGCAAGAAGTGAGATCACACCGAATTCCGGTGTGCGGCTAACGAACTGCGGCCCACGGCGATAGACAGTCGCCGCGGGCCGCTCTCATATGACATCCCTCACCCGTACCGCAATCGAGGACTTGTGAGTTTCACATCACCCTACGGTCACGTAGGGTATGGGCTCGGCGGCAGGCCGGCGAGGGAAGACAGCACAACCGCACGACAACGAAGGGCGCATACATGGCAAGGGATCTGACTCAACTCGAGCTGCTCACGGAGTTGGAGCCGGTTGCCGCGGAGAATGTCGATCGCCACCTCTCCCTGGCGAAGGAATGGCATCCGCACGACTACGTGCCGTGGGACGAAGGACGCAACTTCGCCGCCATGGGCGGCATCGACTGGGACCCCTCGCAGTCGAAGCTGAGCGAACTGGCCAAGGCGGCCATGATCACCAATCTGCTCACCGAGGACAACCTGCCCTCCTACCACCGTGAGATCGCCGAGAACTTCTCCCAGGACGGCGCCTGGGGCACCTGGGTCGGTCGCTGGACCGCCGAGGAGAACCGGCACGGCATCGTCATGCGCGACTACCTGGTCGTGACCCGCGGTGTGGATCCGGTCGCCCTCGAACAGGCGCGCATGATCCACATGACCAACGGATTCGCCTCTCCCACAGAGGAAGACGCCGGCTTCCTGCACTCGGTCGCCTACGTCACCTTCCAGGAGCTGGCCACCCGCGTCTCGCACCGCAATACCGGCAAGGTGTGCGACGACCCCATTGCCGACCGCATGCTGCAACGCATCGCGGCCGACGAGAACCTGCACATGATCTTCTACCGGAACATGTGCGGCGCGGCCCTGGACCTCTCGCCCGACCAGGCGCTCGAGGCCATCACCCTGATTCTGGAGAACTTCCAGATGCCGGGCGCGGGCATGCCCAACTTCCGCCGCAACGGCGTGCTCATGGCCAAGCACGGCATCTACGACCTGCGCCAGCACCTGGAAGAGGTCGTCAACCCGGTGCTCAAGAAGTGGAAGATCTTCGAGCGTGACGACTTCACCGCCCGCGGTGAGGAGACCCGCGAGCGCCTCGGCAACTTCCTCGAGAAGCTGTCCAAGGACGTGGTGAAGTTCGAGGAGCAGCGCGACCGCATGCTCGCCCGCGAGGCGGCCAAGCGCGAGCGCGAGCTCCAGAACGCGTAGGTGGTGGGGGCTTCGCCCCCACACCCCCAGTACAAAAAAGGGGGGTCCGGGGGCAGACCCCCGGACCCCCCTTTCGGGTCCCCCGGAACCGCCCGGCCCCCGGACCCCCTCTTAGGGACGGCCCCGACCCCGGACCTGCTCTCAACCCCTTTCATACCCAGCTCAGAGGTATGTGTTCCCGGGCACAGTCGCCGTGATGAGACACTGGGCGGCGTGACAACCTCGATCGAAGCCACCCGGACCGCTTTGCGAATCGGCCCCTACCCGGTCGATCCGCCGGTTGTGCTGGCGCCGATGGCGGGGATCACCAATGTCGCGTTCCGGACGCTGTGCCGGGAGTTCGGCAGCGCGACCTCGATCTACGTGTGCGAGATGATCACCGCGCGGGCGGTGGTCGAGCGCAATGAGAA
This sequence comes from Nocardia sp. IFM 10818, assembly GCF_054655275.1. Taxonomy (NCBI): domain Bacteria; kingdom Bacillati; phylum Actinomycetota; class Actinomycetes; order Mycobacteriales; family Nocardiaceae; genus Nocardia; species Nocardia sp. IFM 10818. The sequence goes on along the minus strand of NZ_BAAHJH010000001.1, from coordinate 779,793 downwards.
GACGCTGCACATGATGGCGTTCGGGCCCGATGAGAACCCGCGCTCCATGCAGCTGTACGGCGTGGATCCCAAGACGCTGGGCGAAGCCGTGCGCATCGTCGTCGGCGAGGGGTGGGCCGATCACATCGACCTCAATCTCGGCTGCCCGGTGCCCAAGGTGACGCGGCTGGGCGGCGGCGCGGCGCTGCCGTACAAGCGGCAGCTGTTCCGCGACATCATGAAGGCGATGGTGTCGGCGGCGGAACCGGCCGGGGTGCCGGTCACCGTGAAATTCCGCATCGGCATCGACGACGAGCACCACACCTACCTCGACACCGGCCGCATCGCCGCCGAGGAGGGCGCGAAAGCGGTTGCCCTGCACGCCCGCACGGCCGCGCAGCGCTACTCCGGCGAGGCCGACTGGACCGCCATCGCCCGGCTCAAGGAGGCCGTCACCGGTATCCCGGTGCTCGGTAACGGCGATATCTTCAGCGCCGCCGACGCGGTGCGCATGATGGCCGAAACCGGCTGCGACGGCGTGGTGGTCGGCCGCGGCTGCCTGGGCCGCCCGTGGCTGTTCGCCGAACTGGAGGCCGCGCTGCGCGGCGAACCCCTTCCGGCCCCGCCGAATCTGGGCAAGGTCGGCGAAATCCTGTACCGGCACGCCAGTTTGCTCGTCGACCACGACGGCGAGGAGAAGGGCATGCGGGATCTGCGCAAGCACATGGCCTGGTATCTCATGGGATTCCCGGTCGGCGGGGATCTGCGCCGCTCCTTCGCGACCGTGGGCAGCCTGGCCCAATTGCAGGACCTGATCGGCAGACTCGACCCCACCGCGCCCTTCCCCAAGGATGCCGAGGGCCCGCGCGGCCGGCAGGGCTCGCCGGGCAAGGTGGCGCTGCCGCACGGCTGGCTCGACGATCCCGAGGATCCCACCGTCCCGTGCGCCGCCGATGTAATGCACAGCGGCGGCTGAAAATATCGCCTCTCGCGTTCCCGAACCGATCGCCGTACCCCTGGCAGACTTTTCTGTGAGCTACACCCGGTGGATTTCCGTTCGAGTGGTCCATCGTGGCGGAATCGTTATCATGACGGTCGGCATCGAATAGCAAAGTGAGGTTCGTTGGTGGGTGACGATCGGTACGGGCGTACGCCACGGCCCGGAGGTCGCGCCCCGTGGGAGCGCTACCCCGCGGACGATGACGCCCAGTCATCCACCGGCCGCCGCGCGCGGCACGGCGACAATGCGACGCACGGCTCCGCGCCCATCTCGGTGCAGGATCTGGTCGAACGCGTGGACAGCGAGCGCAAGTCGCGCCGTCGGCGCCGCGCCGAACCCCAGGCCGCCCCGCCCGCGGCCACCGCACCCGATGACGACGAATCGATAGCCCCCGGACGCACCCGCCGCCACGGCGAGACCGTCGGCTGGCCGGGCGCGGCCACCACCGGCGCCCGCCGCGCCGTGCCCCCGGAGTCGACCGCCGCCACCGGATCCCGGCGCGCCGTGCCCGCCGACACCACCGGGGCCCGCCACACCATCCCCGCGGAAGCGCCCGCCCCCAACGGCGCGCGCCGCCCCGCCGATCCGGGCGCCACCGGCGCCCGCCGGGCCGTGGCGCCGGACGCGGCCGCCGCCAAGACTTCTCAGTACGCGGCCGTGGAATCCACCGGCAAGCGGCGGGTCGACCCGACCGCGGATCCGGTCACCGAAGAGCTACCCACGATCACCGATCCGCCCCCGGTGCGCGCCAAATCCGCCAAGACGCCGCGCACCACCCGCGTCGAATCCCCCGCCGACTATCCGACCACCGCGCTGCCGACCTCGGTTGGCGCACAGCCCGTCTCGCGGCTGGCCGCCGGCCGGCGCCGCCGCAATCGCAAGATGCAGGTCGCCGGGCGCAGTGCGCTCGCCGTCTTCGCGGTGCTCACCATGCTGGTCACCGGCACCGGCTGGAGCTATCTGAAGACCAAGGACAACGGCTTCAACCAGGTGACCGCGATCGATCCGAACTCCCCGGACGTGGTCGACGCCAATGCCCAGTACGGCGATGAGAACTTCCTCGTCATCGGCACCGACACCCGCGCCGGCGTGAACGCCGACCTGGGCGCCGGCACCACCGACGACGCCGAGGGCGCGCGCGCCGACACGGTCATGCTGGTGAACATTCCGGCCAACCGCGATCGCGTGGTCGCCGTGTCCTTCCCGCGCGACCTGGATGTCACCCGGCCGGTCTGCGAGGGCTGGGACAACGACAAGGGCACCTACACCGGGGAGTCCTTCCCCTCCGCCATCGGCGACAAGCTCAATGCGGTCTACGCGCTCGGCGGGCCGAAGTGCCTGACCAAGGTGATCCAGAAGCTGTCCGGCCTCAAGATCAACCACTTCGTCGGAATCGACTTCGCCGGTTTCGAATCCATGGTCGACACCATCGGCGGCGTGGAGGTCTGCGCCACCAAGCCGCTCATCGACGACACGCTCGGCACCATCCTCACCGAACCCGGCAAGCAGATCGTCAACGGCTCCACCGCCCTCGACTATGTGCGCGCCCGGCACGTGTACGGCGAGGAACGCAGCGACTACGACCGCATCAGCCGGCAGCAGCGCTTCCTGTCCTCCCTGCTGCGCGGGGCGCTGTCGAGCAAGGTGCTCTTCGATCCGGGCAAGCTGAACGGGTTCATCAACGCCTTCGCCAACCACTCGTTCATGGACAATGTCACCACCAAGGACCTGCTCATGCTGGGGCAGTCGCTGCGCAAGGTGGAGGCCGGGGCCATCACCTTCCTCACCGTGCCCACGGCGGGAACCACGTCCTACGGCAATGAGATTCCGCGCGAATCCGATATCAAGGCCATCTTCCGCGCGGTCATCGACGATCAGCCGCTGCCCGGTGAGAAGACGCCCGATCCGGCGACCACCACCACCGAGGAAGCGCCCAAGCCGAAGCTGACCGCCGTCGATCCGAGCACGGTGTCGCTGCAGGTCTCCAATGCCTCCGGCATCGCCGGCACCGCGGCCACGGCCGCCACCAAGCTGGCCAACCAGGGCTTCCAGATCTACAGCACAGGCAATTACGCCGAAGGCGCCTCCGCCAAGACCAAGGTTCGCTACTCCAGCGGGCAGGAGGCCGCGGCCGCCACCGTGGCCAGCGCCATCCCGGGCGCGTCCCTCGAGGCCGCCAGCGGATTGGGCAGCATCGTGGAGGTCGTGCTGGGCTCGGACTACGCCGGCACGGTGCGCACGCCGACCGCCTTCGGGCAGACGCTGGCGGACGCGCCGGCCGCCACCGAAGCGGCACAGGTCACACTGCCCTCGGACCTGGAACACGTGAACGCGGCCGACGACACCTGTAAGTAGCAGCAGCACCGACGATTCACCCACCGTTGGTGACTTGGTCAGCAGCTCCTACTAATGTCTTGATTCATGCGTGTCATCTACAACGAACAAATGGCCGAGCTCGCCGATCTGCTCGGCGGCATGGCCGGGCTCGCCGGGTCGGCGATGGAGCGAGCGACCAACTCGCTGCTCGATGCCGATCTCGAGCTCGCGGAGCAGGTGATCACCGAATACGACCGCATTGCCGAGATGATCCAGCTGGCCGAGGAGAAGGCGTTCGCGCTGCTGGCCCTGCAGGCCCCCGTCGCCGGCGATCTGCGGCAGGTGGTCAGCGCCATCCAGATCGTCTCCGACGTCAACCGCATGGGCGCGCTCGCCCTGCACGTCGCCAAGATGACCCGCCGGCGCTTCCCGGCGCACGCCGTGCCCGAGGCGGTCAACAGCTACTTCGCCGAAATGGGCCGCATCGCGGTCAAGATGAGCGCCACCGCCAAGGAGGTGCTGGAGACCCGGGATCCCGAGCGGGCCGCCAAGCTGACCGACGACGACGAGGCGATGGACGATCTGCGCAAGCATCTGTTCACGCTCATCATGGACCGCGACTGGCCGCACGGCGTGGCGTCGGCGGTCGACGTGGCGCTGCTGGGCCGCTACTACGAGCGGTTCGCCGACCACGCCGTGGAGATCGGGCGCCGCGTGGTGTTCCTGGTGACCGGCGTGCTGCCGCCGGACCCGGATTCCGAGAAAGAGACCCTCTAACTCTCAGAGGCTCTCAGGGGCAAGCCCCGGAAACCCCTCAGGCAGAGATTCTCAGGGCGGACCCCTGAAACCCCCAGAGTTCCTCGGGGCTGAAACCTCCAGAGCTACTCGGGGCTCGCCCACGCCCTCGAGCCTCCAGGGGTGGATTCGACGGCTCGGCACCCGCACATGACACGGTGCGGGTGCCGAGCTGTATCAGTTGTCGGCGGGATCGGTTGGGGTGGACTGCTTCTCGCGCCAGCCGAGCAGGATCGAGTTGCCGCGCTGCGGCTTCCAGGGAAGTGCGAAGGCGACTACGACGGCGGCGACCAGGATGGTGCCCACCGCGACGTAGGAGGCCGCCTGCGCGCCCGCCAGGGCGGCGGCTTTCATGGCGTGGATCAGCTCGGTCTTCGCTTGCAGCAGTAGCGGATTCACCGGCGCCTTGATGACCTCCAGGACGCTGATCGGGGTATTGCTCGCCAGTTCCTTCTGCTGGTCGTTCATGATCTGATCCGGGATGGACTCGATCCGGCCGCCCACGCGCTGGGTGTAGACCGTCGTCATGATCGAGCCCAGCAGTGCGACACCGAGGGCGCCGCCCACCTCGCGGGTGGTGTCGTTGACCGCGGAACCCGCGCCCGCCTCCTCCAGCGGCACCGAGCCCATGATGGATTCGGTGGCGGGGCCCTGCACCACCGCGAAGCCCAGGCCCATCAGGATCATCGAGATGACAACCGGTCCGAGGTAAGGGGTTTCGACCTTCGTCTGCCCGGCGATGTACATGGCGACGGCCAGGATGAGCAGGCCGGTCACCAGCATGGCGGTGGTGCCGAGCCGCTGCGCCAGCATGGTCGCGATCGGCGCGCCGAAGCCGACGGCGATGGCGAAAGGCAGTGAGTGGATGCCGAATTCGAGCGGCGACAGCTCCTTCACGCCCTGGAAGTACTGGGTGATCAGGAACAGGAAGCCGAAGGCGCTGAAGTAGGACACGGTGATCGCCAGGGACGGCACCGCGAACCGCCGGTTGCGGAACAGGCGCATGTTCAGCACGGGCGTGCGCACCCGCAGCTCCCACGCCACGAAGACCGCCAGCGCCGCCACCGCGAGCAGGTAGCCGACAATGCTCTGCGTGGACAGCCAGCCGTGCTTGGGCGCCTCGATGATCGAGTAGACCAGCATGGTCACGCCCGCCAGCGACAGCACGATGCCGACCTTGTCCAGCCGGTCCACATGCTCGGCCCGCGACTCCGGCACCGTCAGGAGCACGGCCGCAATGGCGATCAGCGCCACGGGCACATTGATCCAGAACACCGAATGCCAGGAGAAGTGCTCGAGCAGCCATCCGCCGACGGTCGGCCCGATGGCGACGGCGATGCCGGCCATGGCCGTCCACGCCGCGATGGCCGCGGCCCGCTCCCGGGCCTCGGTGAAGATATTCGTGATCAGCGCCAGCGTCGCCGGGAACACGACGGCCGCGAAGACGCCCATGCCCGCGCGGGCCGCGATGACCTGTCCGAGCCCGGAGGACAGCGCGCCCGCACCCGACATGGCCGCCACGCCGATCAGGCCGATCACCATGAACCGCCGCCGCCCGTAGCGGTCCCCGAGGTGCCCCATGGCCAGCAGGAGCCCGGAGAACGCCAGCGTGAACGCGTCCACGATCCACTGCAACCCGCTCATATCGGCCTGCAGCTGAACCGCCATCGACGGCAGCGCCACATTCACGAGCGTGTTGTCCAGCACCACGAGCAGTTCCGCCAGGCAGATGGCCACCAGCGCCGCCACCCGGCCCCGCCGCGACAGCGTCGCCACGGTCTGTCCGGATCCCCGGCTCGCCATTGACACCGTCATCCGACACCTCCCTACTAAACCGATCGGTTTACTTTCGAGGTCAGACTAACTGTGACCGACGGTTCCACACAACATGCCACGGTCGGTATGACGCAGGACACATTTCGCCGCTGAGCGGAAAGGGAAAGCCGCCCCTGGCCCTAACGGGCCAGGGGCGGCAAATCGGAGGGATGGAGGAGCATCCCAGGCCGGGAGGCCCGGCCGACGGGTCACACCTGCAGACCAGACCGGCAAGCCAGACCGAGACACCGGTCCGACAGGCCCGACCGAGACACTGACCGGGGACCTCGACCTCAGTGCTGGCAGGCCGGGGTCTATCGATGCGGACCGGTCCTCACCGATCGGTGTGCAGGGCCCGGAAGACCTTGTGGAGTTCGGCCTTGTCTTCGAAGCCGATGCCGGGGGTCGAGGTCAGGTGGATGTGGCTGTTCTCGATGACGGCGTTGTCGGCGAAGCCGCCGGTGGGCTGGAATTCGCCCGGGTAGGACTCGTTGCCGCCGAGGCGCAGGGCCGCGGCGATGTGCAGTGAGAACTGGTGCCCGCCATGAGGAATGCAGCGGCGGGAGGGCCAGCCGTGCTGCCGGAGCATGTCCTGGATGCGCAGGTACTCGACCAGGCCGTAGCCGAGGACCGGGTCGAATTGCAGGTAGTCGCGGTCGGGGCGCATGCCCGCGTAGCGGATCAGATTGCGGGCGTCCTGGACCGAGAAGAGGTTCTCGCCGGTGGCCAGCGGGCCCGGATAGCGTTCGGACAGCGTGGCGTGCAGGGCGTGGTCCAGCGGGTCGCCGGGCTCCTCGTACCAGAACAGACCGTAGGGCTCGAGCGCGCGGCCGTAGGCCAGGGCGGTGTCGAGATCGAAGCGGCCATTGGCGTCCACGGCCAGCCGCGAACCGTCGCCGCCGAGCACCTCCAGCACCGCTTCGATCCGCGCCAGGTCCTCGGCCAGGCTCGCGCCGCCGATCTTCATCTTGACCACGTCGTAGCCCTGCGCCAGGAACCGCACCATCTCGTCCTGCAATTCGGCGAGCCCCTTGCCGGGCGCGTAGTAGCCGCCCGCGGCGTAGACGAAGACGTCCTCGTCGGGCTCGCCGAGACCGTAGTGCCGGACCAGCCACCGATACAGCGGCAACCCGGCCAGTTTGGCGGCCAGATCGAACAGGGCCATATCGATCACGCCCACCGCGACCGAGCGTTCGCCGTGCCCGCCCGGCTTCTCGTTGCGGGTCATGAACTCCCACGCCCGCGCCGGATCGACGGCGGCGCCGTCCGCGGTGAGCAGTTCCTCCGGCGGGGCGGCCAGCAGCCGCGGAATGATCCTGCGGCGCAGGATCTCTCCCGCGCTGTAGCGGCCATTGGAATTGAAGCCGTATCCGACGACGGGCTCCCCGTCCCGGATGACATCACTGACCACCGCGACAATCGAACTGTCCATGGTGCTGAAATCGATGAAGGCATTGCTCATCGACGAGCTGATGGGCACCACGCCTTCGTGAATGGCGACGATTCGAACCATTTCTATACTCCTCGAGCAGTTTTCGACCGGAACCCGAGGGCCGCGGCGGCACGCTCGGAATCCAGGCCGTCGGGCTCCCAGCGCGCGATGACCACCGCCGCCACGGCATTGCCGAGCACATTGGTCAAAGCCCGCATGAGAGAAAGGAATCGGTCCACCGACAGCACCAGCGCCAGCCCGGCCACGGGCACCAGCGCGGTCGCGGCCACCGTATTGGCGAGCGTGACGAAGGCCGAACCGCTGATCCCGGCGGTGCCCTTGGACAGCACCAGGAACACCAGGAACAGCATCAGCTGATCACCGAAGGTCATCGGCACGCCGTACACCTGGCCGATGAACACCACGCAGATCGGGATCACCACCGCGACCCCGTCCAGATTGAACGAGAAGCCGGTCGGCACGACCAGACCCACCACGCTGCGCCGGCAGCCGGCTTCCTCCATGCGCGCCATCAACTGCGGCAGTACGGCTTCCGAGGAGGAGGTGCCGAGCACCACCATCAGTTCCCGGCGCAGCGACCGGATCAGCCGCAGCAGGGAGAATCCCGCCAGCCGGCAGATCACCGCCAGCCCGATGAAGACGAAAACCGCCAGGGCGAGCCCGGATACGGCCACCAGCTTCATCAGCGCCGTCAGCGTCTCCGGCCCGTACTTGCCGACCGTGAACGCCACCGCGCCGAAGGTGCCGATCGGCGCGAGCAGCATGATCATATTGATCATCCGGAACAGCACCTGCGACAACCGGGTACAGGCGCCCACGATCGGCTCCTGGACCCCGGCGGGCATGCGCAGCAGGGCCATGGCGAAGAGCACGCCGAAAATCAGCACCTGGATGATGTGCCCCTCGGCGAAGGCGCCCACGGCATTGTCCGGCACCATGCCCAGCACGAAGTCGCCGAACGAATCGTGCGTCTTGCCCGGCACATAGCTGTCGATCTCGCTGGACGCGTCCGCGGGCGGCGCCACGCCGACGCCCGGTTGGAACACATTGACCGCCAGCAGCCCGAGCAGCATGCCCGCCGTGGTGACGATCTCGAAGTAGATGATCGTGCGGGCCGCGATCCGGCCGACGGTCTTCATACCGCCCGCCGAGACGATGCCGGTGACCGTCACCAGAAAGACGATCGGCGCGATCAGCATCTGGATCAATGCGATGAAGCCGGTGGCGATCGGCTTCAGGCCCGCCGCGAAATCCGGGGCCGCCAGGCCGAGGATTCCGGCGGCAATGGCGGCCACCAGCACCTGGAAGCTGGTATTGGCCAGCGCCCGGCGCCAGCGCGGCCGGGGGGCCGCGGCGTCCGGCGCGGTGTCGAGCGCGGAGGTGCTCATCGAACTCACCGCCCGGAATCACTTGGCCGGAACGAGAGTCGAGCGCAACGCGTCGCGATCCACGGTGAGCCCCAGCCCCGGGCGATCCGGGACGGTGATCCGCCCGCGCACCGGCTCGGGCGCGTCCGGGAAGAGCAGTTCGCCGACCTGCACCATGCCCAGATGCCATTCCAGGATCCAGCCGTTCATCATTCCGGCCAGGGTGTGCAGATTGAACAGCGGCCAGCCGCCGCCGTGTGCGAGCGGCAGGTTGTAGATCTGCGCCAGATGCGCGGCCTTGCGCGCCTCGGTGAAACCGCCGCAGTAGCAGACATTCGGCTGCAGGATGTCGATCGCCTGCCGCTCGACCAGTTCCCGCAATCGCCAGCGGTGTCCCTCCATCTGGCCGGCCGCCAGCGGAATCCTGGTGTGCGCGCGCAGATCCGCGAGGGCGCGGGCATCGTTCTGGTGCAGCGGTTCCTCGAACCAGGTGAGCTCGGCGCCCTCCACCGCCCGGCACAATTGCGCGGCCTCGGTCGGCGTGAACAGGTAGTTGGCGTCGATCATCAGATCGATATCGCCGCCGATCTCGTTGCGCACGGCGTGAATTCGGGCCGCGTCCTCGCGCCAGCCGCCCTCGTCGACGGCGACCACCATCTTCAGGGCGGAAACGCCTTGGTCGAGTTGCAGTCTCGCGGCCTCGGCCAGCGTTTCCCGATCGTATTGCGGGAAGCCGAAAGTCACGTAGACCGGCACCTCCGTGCGCGCCCCGCCGAGCAGGCTCGCCACCGAGCGTCCCGCCGCCTTGCCCGCGATATCCCAGAGCGCGATGTCCAGCAGTGACAGAGCGCTGGACACCACCCCGGTCATGGTGCGCGGATTCAGTGCGCGCCAGACCCTGTGATGCACCGCTTCGATCTCCCGCGGGTCCATGTCCACCACCACCGGCAGGAAGTGCTGCTCCAGCGCCACCACCACGGCGTGTGCGAGGAAATGGCCGGTGAGCGCGACGCCGGTGAGTCCCTCGTCGGTTTCGACCTCGCAGAAGACGAACTCCTTCTGCTCCTCGCGGCCGTAGCCGCTGACTCGCTCACGCAACAGCGGCACCTCGATCGAGGTGGTGTGCACGCTGGCGCGGATGTCCTTGATCTTCATTTCCGTCCTCCTTCGTTTCGCCCGGACGGTGCACCGAGTCTGCGCTCCGGGATTGTCAACTGTCAACGATTTGCAATTGACGATCCAGGGTGACAGAATGCCGCACGGATCTGCCCGCCGAACGATGAGTGGAGGCCATGGCCGAGCACACGGATGCGATGAACGCACTCCAGCAGCGAGTAGCCGAACGGCAATCCACCTCGCTGCTGCAACTGATCGCCACGGAACTCGAGCGGATGATCATCACCGGCGCGTTGAAGGGGGGCGACCGGATCAACGAATCCGCCCTGGCACTGCAGCTGGGCACCAGCCGGGGGCCGGTGCGCGAGGCACTGCGTCAGCTCGAGTACAGCCGGCTTGTCGAATTCCGTACCAACAGGGGCATGTTCGTCCGCGAGATCTCTGTGGACGAAGCGGCTCAGCTGTATGACATTCGGGCTGCGCTGTTCGGGCTGGCCGGGCGGCTGGCAGCGGTCAACGCCGGCCCTGCGGATGTGGAAGCGTTGCGTGCCAAGGTAACCCGGCTGGGGCAGGCTGTGCCTGCGGTGGACGACTATTACCCGGGCAATGTCGACTTGCATCGCGCGCTGGTTGGGCTGTCGGGCAATCCCCGGCTCATCGATCTCTATGACGATGTGTCGAAGGAACTGCACCTGTTTCGCCGCCACGGGTTGGAGACGGAAACTGCGCGGACGACCTCGAATTGCCAGCACGGGGAGATCATCGACAGCCTTGCGGCGGGCGATGCGGACTTGGCGGAGCGGCTGATGACGGCGCACATCCGGTCGGGGAAGGAGCGGATGCTGTCGGCGGTGGGCGGGCCGGACACGGGGTCCTGAGCACGCGGGGAGGGGCAATCCGACCAGAAACGCTCGTGGCTGTGTTTAATTTGCCTCCGCTTCGCTCCGGCGGGGTTCGGGGCCTGACAGTCTCGATTTTTCCCTCCCTCCGCGCACGCCGGAGCTCCTCCGCTTCGCTCCCCCGCTCCGACGCACGCTCCACTCAGTCCAAAATCGAGACGGCCCCGAACCCACACAGTCGATGCACCAACTGTCATCCCTGCCGTTCATTGACAGTTCGCCTGCGGCGGACCAACACACAAGCACACGGGCTGGGGACCCGACGGGCTGGGAACCCGGACCGGCCGACTACCGCACCGGCTGGCGACCGGACCAGCTCGTGACCCGGCGGGCTGGGGTATCGGGACGGCCCCGAACCCACACAGCGAGTCCACCAACTGTCATCCCTGCCGTTCATTGACAGTTCGCCTGCGGCGGACCAACACACAAGCACACGGGCTGGGGACCCGACCAGCTGGTGACCCGGACCGGCCGACAACCGGACCGGCTGGCGACCGGACCAGCTCGTGACCCGACGCGCTGGGGTATCGAGACGGCCCCGAACCCACACAGCGAGTCCACCAACTGTCATCCCTGCCGTTCATTGACGGTTCGCCTGCGGCGGACATCTCGGAGGGGGAATACCCGCAGAGACACGAGTGTGGCCCCGATCTGTGAGGGTCGGGGCCACGGGACGATCGCGTCGGGCTTAGCCGAAGCGGCCGGAGATGTAGTCCTCGGTTGCCTTTTGCGAGGGGTTGGAGAAGATTTTCTCGGTCTCGTCGATCTCGACCAGCTTGCCGGGCTTGCCCTGGGCTTCCAGGTTGAAGAACGCTGTCTGATCGCTCACGCGGGCTGCCTGCTGCATGTTGTGGGTGACGATGACGATGGTGAACTCCTTCTTCAGGTCGGCGATCAAGTCTTCGATCGCCAGCGTGGAGATGGGGTCCAGGGCCGAACACGGCTCGTCCATGAGAAGTACGTCGGGCGAGACCGCGATGGCCCGGGCAATGCACAGACGCTGCTGCTGACCACCGGACAGGCCGCCGCCCGGCTTGTCGAGGCGATCCTTGACCTCGTTCCAGAGGTTTGCGCCGCGCAGCGAGCGCTCGGCCACCTCGTCGAGCTGGGCCTTGTTGCGCATGCCCTGCAGCTTGAGCCCGGCCACCACATTGTCGCGAATCGACATGGTGGGGAACGGGTTCGGGCGCTGGAACACCATGCCGATGGTGCGGCGCACGCCGACCGGGTCGATGGTCGCGCCGTAGATGTCCTCGCCGTCCAGCAGCACCGCACCCTCGACGCGGGCGTCCGGCGTCTCCTCGTGCATCCGGTTGAGCGAGCGCAGCACGGTGGACTTGCCGCAGCCGGACGGACCGATGAACGCGGTCACACTGCGCGGCAGCACGGTCAGCTGGACATCGGCCACGGCGTGGAACTTGCCGTAGTAGATGTTCAGGTCTTTGATGTCGATCCGCTTGGCCATCAGTAGTTTCCGTTCGCTTCTATCGGTTCCGCGTGAGCAGCTTGTTGACTGCGGCCGCAGCCAGGTACAGCGCCGCGATGATCAGGATCAGGGTCAGCGCCGCGCCCCAGACGCGCAGCCGGCCGGCGGCCTCCGGGTTGGCCAGTTCCTGATAGATCATCAGGGGCAGCGAGGCCATATTGCCGTCGAACACGTTCATGTTGATCGAACGGCTGTAACCGACCAGCACCAGCACCGGCGCGGTCTCGCCCATGACGCGGGCCAGCGCCAGCAGGATGCCGGAGATCATGCCCGGCGCGGCCGTCGGAATCACGATGCGCAGGATGGTCTTCCACTTCGGCACGCCCAGCGCGTAGGACGCCTCGCGCAACTCGTCGGGCACCAGCTTGAGCATTTCCTCGGTGGAGCGCACCACCACGGGCAGCATGAGCAGCACCAGGGCCAGCGAGACCGCGAACGCGCTCTGCGGGAAGCCCAGGGTGGCGATCCACAGCGCGAAGATGAACAGCGCCGCGACGATGGACGGGACGCCGGCGAGGATGTCGACCATGAAGGTGGTGGTCTTGGCCAGCCAGCCGCGGCCGTACTCGACCAGGAACACCGCGGCCATGATGCCCAGCGGCACCGCGATGACGGCGGCGATGGCCGACTGCACGATGGTGCCGTAGATGGCGTGATAGACGCCGCCGGCGTTCTGCTCGGGCAGCACGCCCTTCTGCGACTTGGTCCACCAGTTGGCCGAGACGATGGCCTCGAAACCGTTGCTCAGCACCGTGTACAGCACCCAGATCAACGGAATCAGCGCGATGCCGAAGCACAGCCAGACGATGCCGGTGGCCAGATTGTTGCGAATCCGCCGGCCGGTGCTGACATTGCGGAACGTCGGCGCCTTGATCGGCTTGTCGAGCGTGGCGGTCATGCGTTCACCTTCCCACCGGCCGCGAGCCGGGCCAGGGCGTTGACGATGAAGGTCAGCGCGAACAACACGAAGCCGGCCGCGATGTACGCGCCCGTCGGCAGCGCCTCACTGAATTCCGCTGCGGCCGACGCGATCTTGGAGGCGAAGGTGTAGCCGCCGTCGAACAGCGACCAGTGCCCCGCCTGCGCCGCGGTGCGCAGCACGATCAGGACCGCGATGGTCTCGCCGAGCGCGCGGCCCAGACCGAGCATGGAACCGGCGATCATGCCGGAGCGGCCGTAGGGCAGCACCGTCATGCGCACGACTTCCCACTTGGTCGCGCCGAGCGCCTGCGCGGCCTCGATGTGCGCCTGCGGCGTCAGGTTGAAGACCTCGCGGCTCACCGAGGTGATGATCGGCAGGATCATCACCGCCAGCACCACGCCGGCGACGAAGATGGTGCCGCCGCCGGCGATGGTCACATTGCCGTCGGCGAACAGGAACAACCAGCCGAGCTTGTCGTTCAGGAATTCCTGCACCGGCGTCAGCTGCGGGGCGAGCACCAGGAAGCCCCACAGGCCGAACACGATGGAGGGCACCGCGGCCAGCAGGTCCACCAGGACCGCGAACGGCCGGGCCAGCGCCTTCGGCGCGTACTGGGTCAGGCACAGCGCGATGCCCACCCCGATGGGCACCGCGATGATCAGCGCGAAAATCGAGCTCAGCACCGTGACCATGAGCAGGTCACGGATGCCGAAGTGCAGATCGTTCGCATCACGGACGTCGAACTCCGTACTGGTGAAGAAGTTCGACTCGTTGGCCATGACCGATGGCACGGCGCGGATGAGAAGGAACAGCGCGATCAGCGCGATGGCGGCGACAATGGTCGCCCCGGCCGCCGTCGCCAGCGACCGGAAAATGAATTCCGCTCGCTGATTGTGGGCCTTGCTCTTGGCCTTCGGGGCCGGCCCGGTGCTTGTCTTGGTAAGAGACATGTGCGCAGTATCTCCGCCCGCGCGCGGGCCGGTCGAATCCGACTGGCCCGCGGCGGTCACTTCATCGTGCACGGTCATGGGATCGCGATCAGGAAATGGCGTTGACCGCGGAGGTCAGCTTGGTCTTGAAGGCGTCCGGGATCGGGATGTACCCGGCCTCGTCCAAACCGTTCTGGCCGTTCTGGATGGCCGAGAGCATGAACGCCTTCACGGCCTTGCCGGTGTTCGCGTCGCTGTACTTCGAGCACACGATCTCATAGGTCGGCATGACCAGCGGGTAGGCGCCCGCGGTGGTCGGCTTGTAGAAGGCCGAGGTGTCCAGGATGAGGTCGTTGCCCTCGCCGGTGATCTTGGCGGCGGCGATGGCCTTGCCCGCGGACTCGACGCTCAGCTCGACCGGCTTGGGGTCGTTGGAGGAGTCGACGGTCAGCAGCTTGGCGATGGACAGGTTCTGCGCCTTGGCGAAGGACCACTCGTTGTAGGTGATGGCGTTCGCGGTGCTCTTGACCGCGGCCGAGGTGCCCTCGTTGCCCTTGGCGCCTTCGCCGACGCCGCCGTTGAAGGTCTTGCCGGCGCCCTTGCCCCACGCCCCGTTGGAGGCGGCGTCCAGGTAGAGCTGGAAGTTGTCGGTGGTGCCCGACTCGTCCGAGCGGTAGATCACATTGATCTTCTCGGCCGGCAGGGCGGCCTTCTGGTTCAGGGCCTTGATGGCGACGTCGTCCCACTGGGTGATGGCGCCGTTGAAGATCTTGGCCATGGTCGGGCCGTCCAGCACCAGATCGGTCACGCCGTTGATGTTGTAGGTGACGGCGATCGGGCCGAAGACGGTGGGCAGGTTCCACGCCGGGGCGCCGCAGCGCTCGGCGGCCTTGGCCGGCTCGTCCTTCTTCGACGACAGCGGGGAGTCCGAACCGGCGAAATCGGTCTGGCCGCCCAGGAATTCCTTGACGCCGGCGCCGGAGCCGCTGGAGGTGTAGTCCAGCGAGAAGCCGTCGCAGTTCTGCTGGTACGCCGAGACGAAGCGATCCATCGCGTTCTTCTGCGAGGTGGCGCCGCTGGCCTTCAGGTTGGTCTTGCCACCACAGGGCACGTCGATCTTGGCGACATTGTTGCCGGTCTCCGCCGTGTTGTCATCGCTTCCACACGCGGCGAGGGGCATGGCAACGACTGCCAGCACACCGACCAGGGCGCTGCTGCGCTTGAGATTCACCTGTTCCTCCGGGAATCACGGTCTTGCACGCCCAACCCCTCAACGGCTGGACGGGCGAATGTTGGTGGCTGTTCGCTGCGAACTCGCGCACCGGGCAGCGAGTGCCGCCCACATGCAACGTATTTGTGTCCGGTAGACAGTTGGACCAGGGCAGGTGAACGGGAGGTGAACAACCCGGAGCGATTGCAACCTTTGTGTGTGACATTTGCCGCACTGTTGCCACTGATCGGGTTGCCCCATGGTCGCCTCCGGCCCCGAAACGATCTAGGCGACCGCGAACAGGCCCGCCTCAGCCGGCGGTGTAGGCGACGTCCACGTGCGAGGGCTCGAAGCCGAGCTTGGTGTAGGTGTGCACCGCGGCGGCGTTGTCGGCCTCGGTGTAGAGCAGCACCGCGCCCAGCCCGCGCTCGCGCAGGTGCCGCAGGCCCGCGAGGGTGAGCAGGCGGCCCAGCCCGCGCCCCTGCGCGGACGGATCGACGCCCACCACGTAAACCTCACCGACCGGCGGGTTTTCGTCGTGGTGCACCTTGGTCCAGTGAAAGCCGAGGATCTTGTCCGGCTCGGCCGGATCGACGGCGAGGAACACCCCCGCGGGATCGAACCAGGATTCCGCCCGGCGCACCGCGATATCGCGCTCGGTCCAGCCGCCCTGTTCCGGATGCCAGGAGAAGGCGGCATTGTTCACGC
Source organism: Nocardia sp. IFM 10818 (assembly GCF_054655275.1). Taxonomy (NCBI): domain Bacteria; kingdom Bacillati; phylum Actinomycetota; class Actinomycetes; order Mycobacteriales; family Nocardiaceae; genus Nocardia; species Nocardia sp. IFM 10818. The sequence continues at coordinate 763,798 of NZ_BAAHJH010000001.1, read as the reverse complement.
GCAGCACCTCGGCATCGTCGGAAGGCCCCGCGTAGGTGCGCAATTCCAGACCCTCCGGAACCACCAGATCCGGTAGCTCGGAATTCGCCAGATCGCGGCGCATCTGCCACAGCTCGCGGGCGACGCGCAGCCCGAGCCGGGCAGCAACCGCCCGCGCGGCGGGCAGATTCCCGTGCGCCCACACCCGCGCGCCCGGACCGCCCACTTCCAGCGCGGATCGCACCAAGTTCGCGCCGATTCCGCGGCCGCGCCGGTCGGGGTCCACAGCAACCTCCGCCATGGCGGGGTGCTCGTCATGTGCGGGGGCCAGATTCGCGTACCCGGCGACCGCGCCGTCCGCCGTGGCGACGGCGTGCCGCGCGGCGGGCTCACCGGCCAGCGACAGCACCGCCTGCTCCGAGACGGGCGCGACGCCATCGGCCGCGGTGGCGCGCTCCAGCAGACCCCTCACCTCCGCGGCGGTCTCGTCGGGCAGCCGGTCGGTGAAAGAAGCCATCAGAAAGTGCCGTTCGCCGTGGTCATCTCGGGGTCGTCGGTGGGTTCGGCCGAATCGGGGAAGGTGACCGCGTCGCCCTTGCCGCCGGCCGCGCGCGCCGGGCGCACCGCCTTGTAGCCGACATTGCGGACCGTGCCGATGAGCGATTCGTATTCGCTGCCGAGCTTGGCGCGCAGCCGCCGCACGTGCACGTCCACGGTGCGGGTGCCGCCGAAGAAGTCGTAGCCCCACACCTCCTGCAGCAGCTGGGCGCGGGTGAAGACCCGGCCGGCGTGCTGCGCGAGGTATTTGAGCAGCTCGAATTCCTTGTAGGTGAGGTCGAGCGGGCGGCCGCGCAGGCGCGCGGTGTAGGTGCCCTCGTCGATCACCAGCTCACCCAGGGTGATCTTGCCGGTGTTCTCCGGGCTGGCGACGCCACCGTTGCGGGCGACCAATAGTCGCAGCCGGGCGTCCAGTTCGGCGGGACCGGTACCGGGCAGCAGGATGTCGTCCAGCCCCCAATCCGCGTTCACCGCGACCAGGCCGCCTTCGGTGAGGACCGCCACCACCGGCACCGAGGACCCGGTGCTGCCCAGCAAACGACAAAGGCCGCGCGCGGCGGCCAGATCGGTGCGGGCGTCGACCAATGCCACATCGGCGGAACCGGCCTCGAGCAGGGACGCCACCTCGGTGGGCGCGGGCCGCACATGGTGCGGTAGCAACGCCAGCGAGGGCAGCACCGACTCGGGGTTGGGGTCGGAGGTCAGCAGGAGCAGCTCCATCGGGGCCCTCCATCCCATCTGGCATGTGTGTGGCAACCGCTCTGTAGGCCACGACTCCATGCTCGTCATCACAGGTAAGTCGGTGCCTACATTAGCGTGTCCACACCGATGACCACGCAATCCGGGCAGCGTACACAGGACTCGGCAACCTCCTTATCTGCCGCGGTGTCCTCGAGATCACACCCGAACCCGGTCCTGACCGGGTTCGGCGGAGGCTGTGTTGGCCGACTCGCCGCCATCCGGCCCTACTAGGGTGCTCTTATGCATTTCCGGAGGCTGATCATTGCGCTGCTCTGTGTGGCAGGGCTGGCCGTCGTGCTCGACTTCGGGTTCGCCGCGTATTCGGAGTACCGCGTGTCGCGGCTGCTGCGCGCCGGATCGGATCTCAGCGCCGATCCGGAGGTCACCTTCCACTCGTCCCTGCGCTACCCGTTCGCGACGCAGGCGCTGTCCGGAGATTTCCGCAATATCGACATCCGCGCCCGCGAGGTCCGGCCCGACATCCCCGGCGACATCGTGGTCGAGGCCAATCTGCGCGGTGCGGAACTGCCGTTCAGCAGCCTGGTGGACAAGCAGGTGCGCACCGTCCCCGTCGACGTGGTGGAGTCGCGCATCCGGATCGAGCCCAATGAGCTCGGGCAGCTGTTCAAGATTCCGGATCTGGAGATCAAGAACCCGGATCAGCCGATCTTCGGGCCCGGCAAGTCGGACGGTTTCGGCGGTGTCGGCGGATCGGACTCCACCAAGTTCCGGACCACCGCGACGATCGTCCTCACCGGCACGGTCTCCATGGACGGCACCGCCGGTGACGGCGCGGTGACCGCCGCCGACAATCGCAATGGCCAGATCGTGAGCGTGCTGGCGGATATGCGCCTGGTGGGCAACCAGGTGCAGATCACCGCGACCGATATCTACCGCGATCCCCAGCCCGCCACCCCGATCCCCATCTCCACCACGGCGCCCGAGCTCGACAAGGCCAAGGTGCTGGCCCTGTTCACCCGCACCATCGACACCCACGGCCTGTCCTTCGGGGTCCGGCCCGCCAAGGTCCGGGCCGAGGGCGGGCAGATCGTGGTGGAGGGCCGCGAGGAGAAGGTCACCGTCGATCTGGATCGGCTGCAGCAGCCGTGATCACGCTCGGGGTTCTCGCCGCCGCCGTCGCCACCGCGATCGGCGTGGGAATCCTGGTGCGCCGCAACGAAGGCCGGGTGCGGTCCAGCGCTGTCCCGGAAACGCCGGCGGCGCAAGGTCTCCGGGCCGAACTGCTCGCCGCGGCGGGCGTGCTCCCCGGCCGCCCCACGGTGCTGCACTTCTCCGCCGACTGGTGCGGCCCCTGCGCGGCGGTGCGGCGCGTGGTGGCGAGCGTCGTCACCGAGCTGGCCGCGGCTCCGGCCGCCCCGCTCGATCTCGAGATCGATATCGACGACAACCCGGCGCTGGCGCGCGAACTGAACGTGCTCTCGCTGCCCACCACCTTCGTCCTGGATGCCGAGGGCCGGGAGCGCTACCGGATTTCCGGAGTTCCCAAGGCCGCCGATTTACGCGGTTCACTAGGGCCTTTAACCGTCTCGAAGGCGCCAGAGTGACCAGCCTTACAAACCCCGGGTCCAATTTCCCCCGAAAATTGGGTAAACTCCCCCTCGTGCAATCCAACCGCGAGCTGATGCTCACCCGACGCCGCACGGTAGACCTGTGCCGGCTCGGTGGTTGTTGCTGCCTGTGCCGCTAGCCGGTCGGCCTTTCGTATCTTCTGTCGCCGACCGGGTTTGTCCCCGCCGTTGAGAGATCGTCTCGATCCTCCGGCGATCTGGCCATATAGACCACCCAGCGCAGGAGCACACTCATGTCGAACCCGAATATCATCACCAAACCGCCTGAGGGACAAGTGGATGTCCGCGGCCCGCGGTTCGCCGCCTGGATCACCACCGCCGTACTGGCCCTCGTCCTGATCGTCGCCGTCTTCTCCGTCCCGCTCGCCGCCGTGCTGCTGGCCGCCCAGGCCGTGGTGTTCGCGCTCGGCGCGGCCCGGGGCCCGCGGCGCAGCCCGTACGGTCGCCTCTACGCCGCCGCCGCCGCGCCCCGCATCGGCCCGGCCCCGGAGCTGGAACCCGTTGCGCCGCTGCGGTTCGCGCAGCTGGTCGGCTTCGTCTTCGCCGCGCTCGGCGTGCTCGGCTTCGCCGCCGGCAGCCCGGTCGCCGGTGCGATCTTCACCGGTTTCGCCCTGTTCGCGGCCTTCCTCAATGCGGCCTTCGGCATCTGCCTGGGCTGCAAGATCTACCCACTCGTCACGCGGTTCGTCCCGAAATCCGCGCCGACCCACCCGAATCCCACCGCCTGACTCCGGCACCACCCTCGAAAGGAACAACATGGCTCGCGCCGATGTCCTGGTCTCCGCAGACTGGGTCGAAGAGAACCTGAACACCCCGGGCGTCGTGCTCGTCGAGGTCGATGAAGACACCTCGGCCTACGACCTTGGCCACATCGAAGGGGCGGTCCGCCTCGACTGGAAGAAGGATCTGCAGGACCAGGTCCGGCGTGACTTCGTCAATCGGGAGCAGTTCTCCGAGCTGCTGTCGGCCCGCGGCATCGGCAACGACGACACCGTCGTGCTGTACGGCGGCAACAACAACTGGTTCGCGGCCTACGCGTACTGGTACTTCAAGCTCTACGGCCACCAGGACGTGAAGCTGCTCGACGGCGGCCGCAAGAAGTGGGAGCTGGACGGCCGCCCGCTGGTCAAGGACGTCAAGGTGCGCCCGGCCACCGCCTACAAGGCGAGCGAGCAGGACCTGTCCATCCGCGCCTTCCGCGATGACGCCATCGCCGCCATCGGCAACAAGAACCTGGTCGACGTGCGCTCGCCCGACGAGTTCTCCGGCAAGATCCTGGCCCCGGCCCACCTGCCGCAGGAGCAGTCGCAGCGTCCCGGCCACATCCCCGGCGCCATCAACGTGCCGTGGTCCAAGGCCGCGAACGAGGACGGCACCTTCAAGTCCGACGAAGAGCTCGCCACCCTCTACAAGGAGGCCGGGCTGGACGGCGAGAAGGAGACCATCGCCTACTGCCGCATCGGTGAGCGCTCCTCGCACACCTGGTTCGTGCTGCAGGAGCTGCTGGGCCACAAGAACGTGAAGAATTACGACGGGAGCTGGACCGAGTACGGCTCCCTCGTCGGTGCACCGATCGAGTTGGGAGCGTAATCAATATGTGTGCAGCACCTACCCAGGGTCAGGCCATCCCCGCCGGCGTCGATGTGGAGAAGGAGACGGTCATCACCGGCCGCGTCCTGACCGCTGACGGCCAGACCGTCGGTGGCGCGTTCGTGCGCCTGCTGGACGGCAACGGCGATTTCACCGCCGAGGTCGTCGCCTCGGGCACCGGTGACTTCCGCTTCTTCGCGGCGCCGGGCAACTGGACCATTCGCGCGCTGTCGGCGTCGGGCAATGGCACCGCCGAGGTCGCGCCGGATGGCGCGGGCATCCACAACATCGACGTCACTGTCGCCAAGTAAGTGGGGAAGGGTGGGGGGGCCCAGCCCCCACACCCCCGGAGGAGCGCAGCTCCCCACATCCCCGGGGAGCGCAGCGCCCTCACCAGGGAGCGCGGCTTCCACACCCGCAACGGCCTCGGGAATCCTTTTCCCGGGGCCGTTTTCATACCCGGCAACCCGGCCGCTAGACTCCGACACGTGGTGCTTGCCTTCGAGATTCTGCTGGTTCTCGTCTCCGTACTGATCGCGTGGTTCGGTCTGTACGTCCTCTACCGGCTGTTCACCGAGTCGTGAGCGAGTCGGCGAGCGAGAGCGTCGAGAACGGAACGGCCAACGGCATGGCGTCGGAGACGCCGACCGGCCGTGACGATGCCGCGCGTCGCAGTGGCGACCAGGCGGTCGCCGAGGCTGCCGAGCGCGCCAAATCGACCGGCGTCCTGAACATCCCCACGCTCGCCGGTCTCCCGCTGCCCGAGGACACCGCGAATCTGCGCCTGGGCCCCGATCTGAGCTCCTCCATGCTCGCGCTGCTGCCGCTGGTCGGCGTGTGGCGCGGTGAGGGCGAGGGCAACCATCCCGAGAACGGCGACTACCGCTTCGGCCAGCAGATCGTCGTCTCGCACGACGGCGGCGACTACCTCAGCTGGGACGCCCGCTCCTGGGTCATCGACGCCAAGGGCGAATACGCCGGCCCCGATCTGCGCGAGAGCGGTTTCTGGCGCGTCGGCATCGACGGCGACGACGAGGTTCTCGAACTGCTGCTCACCCATTCCTCCGGCGTGGTCGAACTCTTCTACGGCCAGGCCCTCACCCAGTCCTCCTGGGAACTCGCCACCGACGTGGTGATCCGCAGTCAGTCCGGCATCGTGGTCGGCGGCGCCAAGCGCCTCTACGGCATTGTCGAAGGCGGCGACCTCGGCTACGTCGAGGAGCGCATCACCCCCGACGGCGGCCTCGAACCCCGCCTGTCCGCCCGCCTGCAGCGCTACATCGGCTGATCAGCCGACCGATCAGCCCCCTCCGGCACGGCCCGGACGGGGCAATTCGCGGTGAAAAGGGAACGGCCCCCGAGTCTGTGATCGCGGATGCAACTCACGCGATCCGGTCGGACAAGACCGGAGACTCGGGGGCCGGGTGACTGCCTGGATTTCGCTAGGCGTTCGCGCCATGGAATCCATTGCAGCGGTGGCGACTAGCGGACAGCCACCTCACGTGTCCTGGAATTACTCATTCTTCGAACCACCTCCTTCCTCGTGTACCGAGAAAGCTAGTCGCACATGCGATCGACGGCAACGGATTTTCTCGGACTGCGAAAAACGCAGTTCAGGAGTGGTTTACGGGAATAAGACGGGTGACGGATGCGTGGCCGTCCGCGGCGACCTCGACGAGGGTGTCGGCGTGGTGGTCCGGGGGCAGTTGATGGGTCACGGCCACGACGGTGCGGGCGGGGTCGACGAGCCCGCTGGATTCGTCGAGAAGCCGGCGCAGCAGGTCCGCGCCCGGCTCGGCCTCGAGATGCTCGGTGGGTTCGTCGAGCAGCAGCACGCGGGCCGGGGAGAGCAGGGCGCGGGCCAGCAGAATGCGGCGGCGCTGTCCGCCGGAGACGGCCGCCGCACCGCCGACCAGATCGGTGTGCACACCGTCGGGCAACGAATCGAGCCAGTCACCTGCGCCCACCGCACGCAGCGTGTCCTCGGCTTCCCGCTCGGTGATGTCGCCGCGCGCCACGCGCAGGTTCTCGAGCACCGTGGTGCCGAACAGATGTGCGTCCTCGGCGAAGAAGGTGACGCCTGGCCGCGGTGTATCGAACAGTCCCGCCCAAGCCATGAGCAGAGTGGTCTTGCCCGCACCGCTGGGACCGGTGACCGCGATCCGGCGGCCGTCCGGCAGCGGCGGGAAATCCACGGCGGGAGACTGTGATTCGGGCCGCTCCAGCCAAGCGAGGCGGTGCAGGGCGGCGCGACCGGTGGTGAGCGCCTGGGCGGCGGCCGGGAGCACGGCCACAGCCTCGAAGGCGGACAGCGGGACCAGCACCAGCACCGTGAAGGCCATGGGCGTGATACCGCCGGCCGGGATGGTCTGGAACCCGTCCGTGGGAACCACCGGCCCGGCGCCATAGAGCACGATGCCGATGAGCAGCGCGCCCAGCACGCTCGCACCGATGGCGAGCGGCAGCACCGCAGCGGACCAGGCGGTGCGCGAGGCGGCGCGGTCCTCGGCCGCGACGGCCCGTCCACCGGCCCGCTCGGCGGCCTCGATCGCCCCCGGAAGTCTTCCCGCGACCCGCAATTCGGGCGCGTGGTCGAGCACGGTCAGCGCCTCGGCCGTGAACTCCGTGCGGTCCGCCCGCACCGCGACCTCCGCCTCCCGCGCGGCCCGCGCCGACAGCCACGGCGCGACAATGCCCGAAACCGCCAGCGCCACCGCGAGAATCAGGGCGGCAGGAATCGAAATGGCCGCCAGCAGCCCGACCGCGATGAGCGACAACACGATGGCGACCGCGATCGGCACGAACGCCCGCACCACCACCGCCCCCAGATCATCGATATCCCCCATGACCCGCCCGAGCAGCTCCCCCCGTCGCATCCGAGTCGGATCCCCCTCCCCCGCACCGTCCCCCGACCCCCCGCTGCGCCGCGGCCGCCAGATTTCCGCACCGGCCAGCGCACCATAGGTGGTCGTCCGCGCCAGACTCATCGACCGCAACGCCACATCATGCGTAGCCAGCCGCTCCAGATAACGGCACACCCCCCGCACAATGCCCAACGCCCGCACCGTCACCACCGCAATGGTCAGATCCAGCACCGGCGGCATCTGCCACGCCCGCGCAATCAACCACGCGGCCAACGCCGCCAATCCGAGCCCGCTACCCAGCGCCGCCACCCCCCACAGCACCGACACCGCCATCCGCCACGGCGACAACTCCAGGAGTCCCTGAATCCGCCGCAGATCGACGATTACCGCCCTCATCGCACCACCACCCCCTGACCGGCATCGGCCGCCACACCGCGCGAAATCCGCTGCGCCGACCCGCTTTCCATCCCACCGGGCGAATTCGCCGAGCGTTCCGGTTCCGGCACGGGCGCGCACTGAGCCATCCCGTCGCGGTCCGCTGACCGCTGCCCCGGTTGCCCGCGGTGAGTGCTGCCGGGCGCCGCCGCGTCAGCGAATCCGGCTCCGCCGCGCTCCGACGACCGCACGTGGCCGCCGTCCCGGCGGTTTCCGCGAGCGTCCGGTCGCTGTGCCGCGGGGCCGGATTCGCCCGCGTCTCCCCGGTGCGCTCCCGGGATACCCGGCCGGCCGGACGCGAGCTCGCAATCCCCCGTTCCGCTGTTGCCTCGCGGCCCCTCGTTCGACTCGCCGGGAGATGCCTCGGCGTGGTCCGCAAGCCCTGGCGACCGCGTGCCGGGCCTTTCCCGGCGTGCTCCGGGGCCGGCGGGCGGCTCGGGCTCGACGCCGGGCTCGGCGGCTTCGTCGCCGTGTGCTCCGGCGGGGGTCCGCGGGTGCGGCGCGGGGCCGGACGCGCCGGCAGGGTCCAGCGATTGCGCGGGAGAGGTGGCGCGCACGTGAACTGCCTGGTCTGCAATTGCGAGGACGCTCGGGCGGTGGCCGACCACGACCACGGTGGCTCCGGCACGGGCACGCGCCACCAGTGCCTCGAGGACGCGGGTTTCGGCGGCCGGGTCCAGGTGGGCGGTGGGTTCGTCCAGGAGGAGGATCGGGCGATCGGCGGCGAGGGTGCGGGTGAGGGCCAGGCGCTGGCGCTGGCCCAGGGAGAGGCCGAGGCCACCGGTGCCTACGAGGGTGTTCCAGCCGTCGGGGAGGTCGGCCAGGACAGCATCGAAACCGGTGGCGGCGCAGGCGGCTTCGAGGGCGGCCGGGCCGGCGGGTGGGCCGAGCAGTTCGAGGTTCTCGCGCAGGGTGCCGGGGACCAGGACGGGGCGTTGGGGCAGCCAGGCCAGGCGGGACCACCAGGTGTCGGGGTCCAGTGCCGTGATGGGGGTGCCGTCGACTGCCACGGTGCCGGCATCGGGGGTGATCATGCCCAGGATCGCTTGCAGGGCGGTGGATTTGCCGCAGCCGTTCGGGCCGGTGAACACCGTGACCGCACCCGGTCGCAGATCCGCCGACAGTCCGTCCGGCGCGGCTACGTCCCGCGCGGCAACTCTGAGATCTCGAATGACGATGTGGCCCTGGAATTCCCACTCCGCGACGAGGCAATCAGGTCGGTGGGCGGCGGCGCGAGCCGAATCGGAGCCCGGATGCGGTTCGGCCGGATCCAGGATGGCGAAGGCCTTCTCCGCGGCGGCCATGCCGTCTTGGGCGGCGTGGAAGCGTTCGCCGACGGCGCGCAGCGGGAGGTAGACCTCGGGGGCGAGGATGAGGGCGAGGACGCCGGCGTACAGGCCCATATCGCCGAAAACCAGTCGCATGCCGATGGATACGGCGATCAGTGCGACCGACAGGGTCGCGAGCATTTCCAGCACCATGGAGGACAGGAAGGCCATCTTCAGCGCCGACATGGTGCGGTGGTGCAGGGAGTCGCCGAGTTCGCGGACGCGACCGCGCATGGTGGTGCGCGAATCATCGGTTCCGGCAGGCGCTTCGGGGGTGTGCGCGGTTTCGCGGCCGAGGGCGCGCAGGGTGGGCATACCGGCGAAGAGGTCGAGAAGTTGATCCGACAGGCGGGTGGTGGCGGCCAGGGTGTCCTTGGCGCGCCCCTGCGTGAGCAGGCCGATCAGGATCATGAAGATCGGGATGAGGGGCAGGGTGATCACGATGATCACGCCGGAGATCCAGTCGTGCGCGGCGATGACCGCCAGCACGATGGGGGGTACCAGGCAGGCCAGCAGCAGGGCGGGGAGGTAACCGGCGAGGTAGGCGCGCAGGCCGCTCAGCCCGGAGCCGATCACCACCGCCAATTCGGTGCGGCGGCTCTCCAATTCGCGCGGCGGCAGTTCCGCGCCGGTGCGCAGGACGGCGGTCTCGAGTTCGGCGACCACCTGCGCGCCGGCGCGGTGCGCGAGCCGGGACTGCCACCAGGTGGCGGCGGCCCGGCACAGCACCGCTACCGCGAAGATCGCCAGTTCGGCTGTCCACGAGCCGATATCGCGACGGGACGGATCGGTGATGACGCCGGTGAGGACCCGCGCCAGGGCCAGGGCCGCGACCACGATGCAGATCGTGGTCGCCAGCGACAGGCCCACGCTGAGCGCGAGATACCGCCGGGCCGAGCGGGCGTGCCGCCACAGGCGCGGGTCTACCGGTCGTGCCATCTCACATCCGTACTGTCGGCATCAGTGTGGTTCGGTCGGATTCAATTCTTGGCCTCTTGCATGGGCAGTCCGATCGGCGCCGGAATGTGCTCCATGGTGAGGCGCTTGCTGAATACCCAGTAGGTCCAGCCCTGGTAGATGAGGACGATCGGGGTGACCACCACCGCGACCCAGCTCATGACCACCAGCGTGTAGTGCGTGGACGAGGCGCTCACGGTGCCGTCCCGTCCGTCGACGGTGAGGCTGAAGGCCGCGTCGATGGTGGAGGGCAGCACATTCGGGAACAGCGCGCCGAACAGCAGCGCGGTGGCCGAGGCGATGGTGAGCGCGGTGCCCGCGAACGACCAGCCGTCCCGGCCCTGGGTGGCCGCGAAGCCCGCCACCACGATGCCGATCACGGCCAGCGCCAAGGGAATCCAGGTCCAGCCCTTGCCGTAGGCGAGCTGGGTCCAGAGGCCGAAGGCCGCCACCACGATGGCGGTGGGCCCGAACAGCAGGCGGATGACCCGCTGGGCGTCGTCGCGCACCTCGTTGCCGGTCTTGAGCGCGATGAACATGGCGCCGTGCAGCAGGAACAGCAGCAGCATGGCGACGCCGCCGAGCAGCGCGTACGGATTGAGCAGATCGAACAGGTTGCCCTGGATCTGCCGCTTCTCGTCCAGCTGTACGCCGCGCACGATATTGGCGAAGGCCAGGCCCCAGGCGATGGCGGGAATCCAGGAGCCGAGGCCGATGCCGATATCGCACCAGCGCCGCCACTTCTCGTCATTGATCTTGCTGCGCCATTCGATGGCGCAGGCCCGTGCGATCAAGCCGACCAGGATGAGCAGCAGCGCCAGGTAGAACCCGGAGAACACGCTGGCGTACCACTCGGGGAAGGCGGCGAACATGGCGCCGCCCGCGGTCAGCAGCCACACCTCGTTGCCGTCCCATACGGGACCGATGGTGTTGAGCACCACGCGTTTCTTGACTTCGCTGCCCTTGCCGATGATCGGCATGAGCATGCCGACGCCGTAGTCGAAACCCTCGAGCACGAAGTACCCGGTGAAGAGAACGGCGATGAGTATGAACCAGAAAACTTGCAGAGTCATCCCCGTCTCCTCAGTAGGCGAAGGAAAGCTTCTCGACGGAATCCCCGGTCATCTTCGGGGTATCGGACTCGGTGGCGGCCGGTTCCGGCCCGGCGACCACATACCGCCGCATCAGGTAGAACCACCCGATGGCGAGCAGGCCGTACAGCAGCGTGAAGACGATGAGCGAGGTCAGGATGGTGCCCGCCGAGACCCCGGATACGCCCTGCTGCACCGTCATTCGAATGCTCTGGTCCCCGGTCGGATTGGGCGCCACCACCCAGGGCTGGCGGCCCATCTCGGTGAACACCCAGCCGGAGATATTGCCCAGGAACGGGGTGGCGATGGCCAGCAGCGACAGCCACGAGAACCACTTCTGATCCGGAACCCGGCCGCGGCGGGTGACCCAGAGGCCGACCAGGGCCAGCAGGATGGACCCGGCCATGAAGGTGATCATGGCGCGGAAGGACCAGTAGGTCACGAAGAGGTTGGGCCGGTAGTCGCCGACGCCGTACTTCTCGTTGTAGGAGACCTGCAGATCCTTGACGCCTTCCAGCGTCACCCCGGTGAACTCGCCCTTGGCCAGCCAGGGCAGCACATAGGGCACCTCGATGAGGTGATCCACGCTGTCGCAGTTGTTGTGCGTGCCGACGGTGAGGACGGAGAAGTCCGGATCGGTTTCGGTGTGGCACAGCGATTCCGCCGAGGCCATCTTCATGGGCTGCTGCTCGAACATGAGCTTGCCCTGCACATCGCCGGTGTAGATGAGGGCCACGCAGGCCACCAGGCTCACCCAGATGCCCACGCGGGCGGCGGGCCGCCACATGGTGCGGGCCTCCTCGATGGGCGCCTCGTCACCGTTCGCCTTGCCCTTGCGGGCATTGCGCACCATCCACCAGCCGGCGATGCCGGCGACGAAGGTGCCCGCGGTGAGGAAGGATCCGGCCACCACGTGCGGGAAGGCCGCGAGGGTGGTGTTGTTGGTGATCAGCTCCCAGATGCTGTGCAGCTCGGCGCGTCCCGTCTCCGGGTTGTACTTGGCGCCGACCGGGTGCTGCATGAACGAATTGGCGGCGATGATGAAGTACGCCGACGCGTTCACACCGATGGCGACCATCCAGATGGTGGCCAGGTGCAATTTCTTGGGCAGCCTGGTCCAGCCGAAGATCCACAGGCCCAGGAAGGTCGACTCCATGAAGAAGGCGACCAGCGCCTCCATCGCGAGGGGTGCGCCGAATACGTCGCCGACGAAGCGGGAGTATTCGCTCCAGCTCATGCCGAACTGGAATTCCTGCACGATGCCGGTGGCGACGCCGAGGGCGAAGTTGATCAGGAACAGCTTCCCGAAGAACTTGGTGAGCCGGTACCAGTGCTCCTTCCCGGTGATCACCCACGCGGTCTGCATCGCCGCGACGAGCGGGGCGAGGCCGATGGTGAGCGGCACCAGAATGAAGTGATAGACGGTGGTGATGCCGAACTGCCAGCGCGCTAGGTCTACGACGCTCATCCGATCTCCTGCCGATCTACGACATGACGTAGTACCGAAGACTACGCCGCTTGTCCTTCAGATCAACATGCGCCGCGCCACACCGTGCAGAAAGTTTGCTGAGATGTGACGAACACACCGCCAAGGACCCTGCCGAACAGGACCGAGGACAGGTATGGGTGCGGCGAAAGACCCTGGATCCGGACTACCAGTCGGTGATGTTGCCCGGTTGCGTGACGCCTCGGTTCACCAGCTCCGCGATCTCGGCGGCGTTGTCCGGGGCCGACATTCGCAATCCGTCCAGTGAGTTGACCCGCGCCGCCAGGGTGACGCTGGACAGCATCCACACGCTGTCGGCGGTGATCAGGTCGGCGATGAACAGCGGCTCGTACTTGCATTCCCAGCCGGCCTTCTCCGCCTCCGTGAACAGCACGCGCTGAGTGGTCCCGGGCAGCACGCCATTGCGGGCGGGCGGGGTGATCAACTGGTTGTCGCGGGCGATCACCACGGTCGAGCGCGGTCCCTCCAGGACGCGATGCTCGGTGCTGGTGAAGATCGCGTCGTCGGCGCCCATTCGCTGGGCGAACCGCAGCGCCGCCATATTCGTTGCGTAGGAGAGGGTTTTGGCCCCGAGCAGCAGCCAGGGCGCCTCCTGCGCCAGGTCGATGGAGATGCCCCGCGACAGGGTGATCACCGAAACGCCTTCGGTCCGGGCGGTTTTGACCCGCTCGGGGACCGGGAGCACCAGAACGTAACCGGTGGTGGCGGGTTCGGCGCCGGCCAGGTCGCCACTCTTGATAGCTGATTGTTTGCCAGTCGGGCCGTGCTCGCTGTCCCGCCCCCGGGTGAGCACCATGCGCAGCAAACCCTCGCGCTCGGCGCCCCACTCCTTGGCCGCCGTCTGCACCGCTGTGCGCCAGACCTCCAGGTCCGGCGCGGCCAATTCCAGCGCCTCCGCCGAGCGCCGTAGTCGTGCCAGATGCAATTCCAGCGCGCAGGCCGCACCGTCACGCACCAGCACGGTCTCGAAAATCCCGTCACCGCGCAGCACACCGATATCGTCCGAATACAGCAACGGCGCGTCCGGATCCCGGATCGCGCCGTCGAGTGTTACCAGAACCCGTTCCACCATGCGCCCGAGCCTAGGACAACCGGCCCGTCGGCACAGGATTACGGCGTCAGCAAACAATCAATCGGGCAATACAGATCACACCCCTGACACGCGGAAATCCCGCGCCGATGGCACCGCGGAAATTCACAGCACCTAGTGTGGAGGGGTGTCCTCCGAGGTTGCACCCAGTCCAATCCTTCAGTTTCCGGGGGCCGTCGCGGGATTGCCGGGCTCGCCCGACGCCGCGGTGGCGTGGCATTACGGAGATCCGCTCGGCGAGCAACGCGCGGCCGCACAGCGCGTGGCCGTGGTGGATCGCTCGCACCGTTTCGTCGGATCCATCACCGGCAAGGAACGCCTGACCTGGCTGCACACCATTACCAGCCAGCATGTCGCCCAGCTGCGCGACGGCCGGTCGGCGGAGAACCTGGACCTGGATCTCAACGGCCGCGTACAGCATCACTTCGTGCTCACCGAGCTGGACGGCACGGTGTGGTTCGACACCGAGGCCCAGCGCGGGCCCGAACTGCTGAGCTTCCTGCAGAAGATGGTCTTCTGGGCCGACGCCGAACCCGAGGCGGCGCCCGGCCATGCCGTGCTGAGCCTGCTGGGCCCGCGCACGGCCGATCTGCTCGGGGCCCTCGGCATCGCGGGCCTGCCCGAGATCTACGAGGCGGTCGCCCTGCCCGGCGGCGGCTTCATCCGCCGGATGCCTTGGCCCACCGCCGATTCCTTCGACCTGATCGTGCCGCGCGCACAGCTGGCCTCCTGGTGGACCCGGCTGCGCGAGGCGGGCGCCGAGGCCGCGGGCATGTGGGCCTTCGAGGCGCTGCGAGTGGCGGCGCTGCGCCCGCGCATCGGCATCGACACCGATGACCGCACCATCCCGCACGAGGCCAACTGGGTCGGCGGCGTCGAGGAGTTCGGCGCGGTGCACCTGAACAAGGGCTGCTATCGCGGCCAGGAGACGGTGGCGCGCGTGCACAATCTCGGCAAGCCGCCGCGGCATCTGGTGCTGCTGCACCTGGACGGTTCCGCCGACGCCCGCCCCGAGCCCGGCGATCCGGTCACCGCCGGCGGCCGGGCGGTCGGCGTGCTGGGCACCGTGGTCGACCACTACGAGTTCGGTCCGATCGCCCTGGCATTGATCAAGCGCACCATTCCCGTCGACGCCGCGCTCGAAGCGGGCCCCTGCGCGGCCGCCATCGACGCGGATTCCGTTCCCTCCCATGACGAGCCGCAGGCCGGCCGGCTCGCCGTCGAGAAGCTTCGCGGCCGATGAGTGACACCGGGCGGGTCCTGGCCGTCTGTGTGGTGCACGCCGAGCTCGAGGTGAACACTCGCGTCGGCCGCACCGCCATCGACAAACGGCCGGTGCCGCATCGGGTTCCGGTGCGCGCCCTCGGCCTCGACGGCGATCACGTGTGCGACACCAAGAATCACGGCGGCGTCCATCAGGCCGTCTACGCCTACGCCGACGAGGACGCGCGGACCTGGGGCGCGCGACTGGGCCGCGAGCTGCCGGCGGGCTGGTTCGGCGAAAACCTGCGCCTCAGCGGCCTTCCGGTGAGCGATGCCGTGATCGGCGCGCACTGGGCCATCGGCGACACCCTGCTGGAGGTCTCGGCCCCGCGGGTGCCGTGCGCGACCTTCCAGCAGTGGTCCGGCGAACCCCAGTGGGTCAAACGCTTCACCCTGCAGGCCGATACCGGCGCCTACTTCCGGGTGCTGACCGAGGGCGGCATCGGCGCCGGCGACGAGGTCCGCATCGTGCACACCCCCGCGCACGGCATCACCGTGCGTGATCTGTTCGTCGGCACGGATCCGGCCCGCCTGGACCTGCTGCTCGACGCCGAGCCCACCCTCTCCGACGATGTGCGCATGCAGATCGAGCGCCATCGCCGGCGGCACGCGAGCGTCCGCGCATGAGCACCGGATCCCCGTCGAGCGCAGAAGGGAACTCCAGCATGAGCACGGATCTGGTCGAGGTGGTGCGCTCCGGATTCCGCGAGTGCGTGCACCGGGGCTCGGCGGTGATCCTGCGCCCCGACGGCGAGCCGCTGGTCGAGCTCGGCGCCGTGCACGGCCCCATCTTCCCGCGCTCCACCAATAAGCCCATGCAGGCATTGACGCTGCTGCGCAATGGTTTCGAACCGGCCGACGACGCCGAGCTGGCCATTGCCACCGCCTCGCATTTCGGCGAGCCCGATCACGTCGAGCTGGTGCGGCGGCTGCTGGATCGCTTCGGTTTCACCGAGGACGATCTGGAGTGCCCGCCGGATCTGCCCTTCGACGAGCAGGCCCGCGCCCGGGTGCTGGCCGGCCACGACCGCGGTAAAGCCTTGCGCCGCATCTACATGAACTGCTCCGGCAAGCATGCGGCAATGCTGGCCACCTGCCGGATCAACGACTGGCCCACCCGCGGTTACCTCGATGCCGGGCATCCGCTGCAGCTGGCGGTGCTGGAGACCATCGCCGACGTCACCGGCGAACCGGAGACCGATCTGGGCATCGACGGCTGCGGCCTGCCGATCGTGCCGGTGTCGCTGGTGAACCTGGCGCGCGCCTACGCCACCCTGGCAACCGCCGCCGCGGGCACCCCGGAACGGCGGGTCGCGGATGCGATTCGTGCCCATCCCCGAGTGATTTCCGGCACGGACGGCCCGGATCTGCGCGTGATGACGGCAACCCCCGGGCTGGTCTGCAAGATCGGCGCGGACGGTGTGCACGCGGGCGCGCTGCCGGACGGCTCGGCCTTCGCCTACAAGATCGACGACGGCGCCGATCGCGCTCGCCTCCCACTCACGCTGGCCATTCTGCAGCGTATGGGCATCGAGTGGACCGACGAGCACGCCGAGCTGGCCGCACCCGCGGTGCTCGGCGGCGGCGCCCGGGTCGGCATCATCCGAGCGATCCCGGGGGTGCTGTAAACCCCCTGCTCGGCGCCGCACGCCCCCGGCCGGTCCGGCCGCGGGGCGGCACTTCGATGGTTTCTCCCCCACTCCTGGAAGCGCGACCGCCGGACACACGCTAAAGTGTCTGTCAGGAAGAGTATTAATTCGAACGGGGCCGCCAAACCACCCCAGGCCGCCCCGCAGTGACGCGAGGGGGTCAGCCATGGGCCGTGGCCGGGCTAAGGCAAAGCAGACCAAGGTTGCACGCGAGCTGAAGTACAGCTCGGCGCCAACCGACTTCGCGAGCCTTCAGCGCGAGCTGTCGGGGGGACCTTCATCCCCCGACTCGCAGCGGAGTGGAGTTCTGTCCGACGAGCACGACGCCAATGATGTGCCGTCGAGCTGGGACGAGGACGACTACGACGACTGGCGCCGCTGACTCGGATTATCGACGTGTTAAGGGGGAGGCCGCGACTGGCCTCCCCCTTAACACGTCGATATACACCGAGCACCGCACAGTCTGAAGGCCGCTGAATGACACCAGCGTCCCGCCCGCAACGGGCCGGACGCTGGTGGGTTTTTCGCTATCCGCGACATGACATTCCCGACATTCGGGTCGACATACGGAACGGCCCCGGCGCCCGAAGGCGCCGGGGCCGAACCACATTCGGCTCAGAAGCGCGGATGGTCTCCGACCAGCACGACGCGGGCGGCGTCGGCGTCCTTGGCCTTCTTGACCGTGCCGAGGGTCCAGCAGTCGATGTGACGGGCGGTGAGGACCGCGAGCGCGCGATCGGCGTCCTCGGGGGCGACCACGGCGACCATGCCGACGCCCATATTGAAGGTCTTCTCCATCTCGGCGCGCTCGACGCGGCCGCGCTGGGCGATGAGCTTGAAGACCGGCGCCGGATTCCAGGTGCCGCGGTCGAGTTCGGCGACCATGCCGGCCGGCAGCACGCGGGCCAGGTTCTGGGCCAGGCCGCCGCCGGTGACGTGGGAGAAGGTCCGCACATCGGTTTCGGCGACCAGGGCCAGGCAGTCCTTGGCGTAGATGCGGGTCGGCTCGAGCAGCTCCTCGCCCAGGGTGCGGCCGAATTCCTCGACGTGACCCGACAGGGACATGCGGTCGATGTCCAGCAGGACCTTGCGGGCCAGGCTGTAGCCATTGGAGTGCAGGCCCGAGGAGCCCATGGCGATGACGACGTCGCCGGGGCGGACGCGGTCGGGGCCGAGCACGGCATCGGCTTCCACGACGCCCACGCCGGTGGCGGAGATGTCGTAGTCGTCCAGGCCCATCAGGCCCGGGTGCTCGGCGGTCTCGCCGCCGAGCAGGGCGCAGCCGGCCTGGACGCAGCCCTCGGCAATGCCGGCGACGATCTGGGCGACCCGCTCGGGGACGACCTTGCCGACGGCGATGTAGTCCTGCAGGAACAGCGGTTCGGCGCCGCAGACCACCAGATCGTCGACGACCATGGCGACCAGGTCGAGGCCGACCGTGTCGTGCTTGTCCATGGCCTGCGCGACGGCGATCTTGGTGCCGACGCCGTCGGTGGAGGCGGCGAGCAGCGGCTCCTTGTATCCGCCCTTCAGCGCGAACAATCCGGCGAAGCCGCCCAGTCCACCCTGCACCTCGGGCCGGCTGGCCTTCTTGGCCAGTGGCGCGAACAGCTCGACTGCCCGGTCGCCGGCCTCGATATCCACACCGGCAGCCGCGTACGAGGCACCGGCGCCACTGGGTGTCTGTTCAGTCATTGTCGGGGAGAACTCCAAGCCGAATCGTCCGGATAGATGCCTGCTCACGCTACCTGAGCCGAATAACGAGCCTGCACCCGTATAGCTGTCAATACCTGTTAACGGGAGCCGACCGGCGCCAGTGATTCGGCCCGCCGACGCCGCTGTTCGACCGGGTCGGGGACGGGCACGGCGGCCACCAGGCGACGCGTGTACTCCTGCACCGGGTGCCGCAGGATGGCGTCCCGATCGCCCTGTTCGACCACCGCGCCATTGCGCATCACCAGGATCCGATCGGCGAGTTGATCGACAACCGCCAGGTCATGGGTGATGAACACACAGGCCCAGCCGCATTCGCGCTGGAGGTCGGCGAAGAGGTCGAGGACCTTCGCCTGGACCGAGACATCGAGGGCGCTGGTCGGTTCGTCGGCCAGCAGCAGGTCCGGTCCGAGCACCAGCGCCCGCGCCAGGCTCGCGCGCTGCCGCTGACCGCCGGACAATTCGTGCGGGTAGCGGCCTTCGGTTCCGGCCGGCAGCTGGACGTCGTCGAGGATGTGGCGGACCCGGGCGCGAAACGCCTCGCCCTTGGCCTCCTTGTGCACCACCAGCGGCTCGGCCACGCATTCGCCGATGGTGAGGCGCGGGTTGAGCGAGGTGGCCGGATCCTGGAAGACGAAGCCGAAGCGGCGGCGGATGGGCCGCAGCTTGCGCTCGGAGAGTCCGCCGATATCGGTGCCGAGGACCTTGACGGTGCCGGAGGTGGGTCGCTGCAGGGCGGCGATGCACCGGCCGATGGTGGACTTACCGGAGCCGGATTCGCCCACCACGCCGAGGGTTTCGCCGCGGGCGATGGTGAAGCTCACATCGTCGACGGCCCGGAAGGCCGGGCGGCCGAGCAGACCCGGGAATTCGACGGTCAGGTTCGAGACCTCGAGCACGGTGTCGGCCGGTTCGGAGACGACCTCGACCTTGGCCGCGGCGGAACGGGATTCGGCCGTTTCACCGGTGACCGTGCCCAGACGCGGCACCGCGGCCAGCAGCGCCTTGGTGTACTCGTGGCTCGGTTCGGCGAAAAGCTTGTCCACGGGCGCGGTTTCGACGACCTCGCCATTGCGCATGACGACCACGCGATCGGCGAGGTCGGCGACCACGCCCATATTGTGGGTGATCAGCACGATGGCGCTGCCGATGCGATCGCGCAGATCCCGCAGCAGTTCCAGGATTTCGGCCTGCACCGTCACGTCCAGGGCCGTGGTCGGCTCGTCGGCGACGATCACCTTGGGCTCGCACGCGATGGCGATGGCGATGACCACGCGCTGCTTCTGCCCACCCGAGAGCTGATGCGGATAGAAGTCGACGCGCTGCTCGGGATCGGGCAGCCCGACCATGCGCAGCAGTTCGATGGCCCGGGCCCGCGCCGCCTTCTTGTCCATCTCGGAGTGCGCGCGCAGCGCCTCGGCGATCTGGAAGCCGACGGTGAACAACGGGTCCAGGGCGGAACCGGGTTCCTGGAACACCATGGAGATGGCCCCGCCGCGCAGCGCGGTCAGTTCCTTCTCGCTCATGGACGTGATGCGCTGGGTCCCGAGGCTGACCGTGCCGCTGACCCGCGCGGTCTGCGGCAGCAGGCCGAGCGCGGTGCGGGAGCTCACCGATTTGCCGGAGCCGGATTCGCCGACGATGGCGAGCACCTCGCCCGGGAACACCTCGTAGGAGACGTCCCGCACGGCGCGCACGGCTCCGGCGTCGGTGGCGAAGGTGACCGACAGGGATTCGATGGACAGGGCCGGTTCAGTCATCGGTGCCCTCCGAGGTTGTTTTCGCATCGGCGCGGCGGGTGCGCAGCAGGGGGTTGAGCGCCTCGTTGAGGCTTTCGCCGACCAGCGTCATGCCGAGCACGATGGCCACGATGGCCAGGCCCGGGAAGATCGAGGTCCACCAGACGCCGTTGCCGATATCGCCGAGCGCCTTGTTGAGGTCGTAACCCCATTCGGCGGCCTGGGTGGGCTCGATGCCGAAGCCGAGGAAGCCGAGGCCCGCCAGGGTCAGGATGGCCTCCGCGCCATTGAGGGTGATGAGCACCGGCAGCGACTGGGTCACATTGGCGAGGATGTGGCGGAACAGGATTCGCGTGGTGGAGGCGCCGGTGACGCGCGCGGCGTCCACGTATGGCTCCTGTTTCACCGCGACCGTCGCATTGCGCACCACCCGGAAGTACTGCGGTACGAAGATCACCGTGATGGCGATGGCCGCCGACATCATGCCGCCGAAACTGCTGGACTGCCCGCCCGCGACCACGATGGAGACCACGATGGCCAGCAGCAGCGAGGGGAAGGCGTACATGGCGTCCATGAACAGCACCAGAATCCGGTCCAGCCAGCGCCCGACATAGCCGGACACCAATCCCAGCGGCACGCCGACGATCAGCGAGAGCACCAGGGAGATGGCGATGACCAGCAGCGCGGTGCGCGCGCCGAAGACCACGCGGGAGAACACGTCCTCACCGCGCACGGAGGTGCCGAACCAGTGCTCGGCCGAGGGCGCCTGCTGGCGCACGAAATCCACGCCGTCGGCGGAGATCTGGGCGAACCCGTACGGGGCGATGAGCGGTGCGAAGACCGCGATGAGCACGAACAGGCCGACGAGGCCGAGACCGAACAGCAGGGTGGCCCGCTGCAGGCCGGAGGTCAGGCCGATCAGGTTGGCGCCGGGCAGCTTTCGCCACGACAGCGGCGACTTCCCGGGCGTGCCGGGCAGTTTCGCCGCCGGGGCGGCCGGTGCGCCGGGGGCCGGCGCGGGGGCCGGTGCGGTGGTGGTCATCAGAACCTCACCCTCGGGTCGATCATGGCCACGACGAGGTCGATCACGAAGCTCATGACCGCCACGACGAGCGCGATGAACGCGACGATGCCCTGCACCGCCATGAAGTCACGGGCCTGCAGGTACTGCGCGAGCTGGTAGCCGAGCCCCTTCCATTCGAAGGTGGTCTCGGTGAGCACCGCGCCGCCCAGCATGGTGGCGATGTACATGCCCATGACGGTGACGACGGGGATGAGCGAATTGCGGAAGGCGTGCCGCCCCACCACGACTCGCTGGGACAGCCCGCGCGCCCGGGCGGCGTCGACGTATCCGGCGCGCAGGGTCTGCAGCAGGTTGACGCGCACCAGGCGCAGGAACACGCCCGCGGTGAGCAGGCCCAGCGCCACGGCGGGCAGCACGGCGTGCTGCAGCACGTCCACCAGATAGCCGGGATCGCCGTAGAGGATGGCGTCCACGATCATGATGTTGGTCTTGGGCGAGACATTGTTCAGTGCCAGTTCGACATTGGTGCTGGCGCGCCCGGCGACCGGTAGCCAGCCCAGCTGCACCGCGAACACCAGCTTCAGCAGCATGCCGACGAAGAACACCGGCGCCGCGTAGGCCAGGATGGCGAACAGCCGCATCCCCACGTCGGGAGCCGTATCCCGGTGCGTGGCGGCGAATCTGCCCAGCGGGATGCCGATGGCGAAGGCCACCAGCAGCGCCCAGAACACCAATTCGAGGGTGGCCGCGCCATAGGTGGCGATGATCTCGCCGACGGCCCGGTTGTCCTGGGTGCGGCCGAAATCGCCGCGCAGCAGCCCGGTCAGGTAGTCCAGGTACTGGGTGAGGATGGGCCGGTTCAGCCCGGCCGCCTCCTTGCGCGCCTCGATCTGGTCGGCGGGCAGCCGCCCGCCCATGGCGGCGGTGATGGGATCACCGACCACCCGCATGAGGAAGAAGACGATGGTGACGAGAATCCAGGTGGTGGGCACGATGAGCAGGGCCCTGATTCCCAGATAGCGCAGCAGCACGCTGTGGCGAGATCCGCTGCCGCGCGGCGACTTCCGTCGCCCGGCCGATGTTTCCGGCTTGCTTGCGGGCACGTCGGTGCCCGAGCGGGCCGGGGTGTCCGGCCCGCTCGACATCGTGGTCGTCATATCACCTGCTCAACATGCCGTAGCGCAGCTTGGAGGCCATATCGAGGGTCTCGTCGACGCCCTGGACGTTCTTGCCCGCCACCGCGATCTGCTTACCGGTCAGCAGCGGCAGGATCGGGATGTGGTTCTGCGCCAACTCGGTCTGCGCCTGGGCCAGCAGCGCCTTGCGCTTGGCCGGATCCGCCTCGGTCAGCTGCGCGGTGAGCAGCGCGGTGATCTTGGGATCCTCGAAGTGCGACTGCAGCATGTTGTTCGGGGCGAAGAACGGGGTCAGGTAGTTGTCGGCGTCCGGGAAGTCCGGGAACCAGCCGAACTGGAACACCGGGTAGGCGTCCCGGGCGCGTTCCTTCTGGTAGGTGACCCATTCGGTGGCCTGCAGGTTCACCTGGAACAGCCCGGTGCCCTCGAGCTGGCTCTTGATGGCGGCGTACTCCTCGGAGGAGGAGGTGCCGTAGTGGTCCGGGTTGTACTGCAGGTTCACCTGGACCGGCACGGTCAGCCCGGCGTCGCGCAGGTACTTGGCGGCCGCGTCCTTGTTCGGCTTCTCGCCGTAGATCTCCTTGTAGGGCTCGGTGGCGCCCGGGAAGACCTGCGGCACCGACGAATACGCCGGGGTGTAGAGGTTCTTGTAGATGCCGGTGGCGAGCGCGGCGCGGTCGATGGAGGAGGCCAGGGCCTTGCGCACGGCCAGCTTCTGGGCCGGATCGTTGCCGGGCATGGTGTTCAGGTTGAAGACCATGTAGCGCAGTTCGCCGCCCGGGCCCTCGTGCACGGCGAGCTTGTCGTTGCCGCGCAGGGAGTCGATATCGGTGGGGGTCAGCGAGCGGTAGGCGACATCGATGGCGCCGTTCTGCACGTCCAGCTTGAGGTTGTCGCTGGAGGCGTAGTATTTGACCGACACGATGTCGGACTTGGGCTTGTCCTGCAGGCCGTTGTAGCCCGGGTTGGCCTTGTACTCGACGAGCTTGTTCTTCTCGTAGCTGCCGATGGTGTACACGCCGGAGAACGGGTTGGCCTTGACCACGTCCTCGTCGGAGAGGGTCTTGTCGGCCGGGAAGCTCTTCTCGTCGACGATGTAGCCCGCATTGGCCGACAGTCCGCCCGAGGCGAAGGTCTGGTCGTTGGGGACCTTGAGGGTGAAGGCGACGGTGCGCTCGTCCACCACGTCGGTCTTGTCCAGGTTGCCCAGCAGCGAGGCGGGACCATTGGGGTCGTTGATCTTCAACATGCGGTCGAAGGAGAACTTGACGCTGTTGGCGGTCAACGGGTTCCCGTTGGCGAACTTCAGGCCGGGGCGCAGCGTGCAGGTGAACACGGTGGGCGCGGTGAACTCGCACTTCTCCGCGGCGTCCGGCTGCGGGGTGCTGCCGCCGGCGGGGAAGTCGAGCAGGGTCTGGAAGACCTGGGCCTGGACCTGCTTGGAACCGTTGTCGTAGCTGGCGGCGGGGTCCAGGGCGAAGATCTTGTCGGTGGTGCCGAGGACGATCCCCGCGCCGGCGCCGGCGTCTCCGGTGCGGCCCGCGCCACAGCCGGCGAGGGCGGCGACAGCGAGGGTGGCGATACCGGCCGCGGCGATCTTCGTGGTCCGGCTCGTCGTTGAACTCATGGATAACCCAACTCTCGAACAAGCGCCGGACGGGCGGCAGGGTTCACCTTCCGGCCCGTCCGGCGACTAGCTATCTTTGCGCGAAGTTAACCAGATGAAGTGTTTCCTCTGTGTTTCAAACGATCATTTAGTCATAATTCTCAGCAATGCTTGCGAAAGGGCGCAGTAATGCTCTAGATTCCGCCGATCGCCGTACAGCCTGCGCTTTTCAAGAGGTGAAGCCTATCCAATTGGTAGTAACCGCGTATTAACAAAGGCTGCGCCCGGTTTTCCGGGCGCAGCCTCGTGTCGAATGCGCTGAATCAGGCCGAGCGGTCTTGTGCAAACAACGCCGCCGACTCCGCGCGCCGCCGCCGCTGTTCCACCGGATCCGGCACCGGCACCGCCGCCACCAACCGCCGGGTGTACTCCTGTGCCGGGTGCCGCAGGATCTCGTCGCGGGTGCCCTGCTCCACCACCGCGCCCCGGCACAGCACCGCGATGCGATCGGCGAGCTGATCCACCACGGCCAGATCGTGACTGATGAACAGGCAGGCCCAGCCGCATTCGCGTTGCAGCTGCGCGAAGAGCTCCAGCACCCTGGCCTGCACCGAGACGTCCAGGGCGCTGGTCGGCTCGTCGGCGATGAGCAGATCGGGATTGAGCACCAGCGCCCGCGCCAGGCTCACCCGCTGCCGCTGCCCGCCGGACAGTTCGTGCGGGTACCGTTTGGCGGTATCAGCGGGCAGCTGAACGTCGTCGAGCATCTGCTGGACCCGGTCGCGGACCGCCGTGCCATTGGCGGCGCGGTGCACGATCAGCGGTTCGGCGACGCAATCGCCCACGGTCAGACGCGGATTCAGCGAGGTCGCCGGATCCTGGAAGACGAAGCCCAGCCGCTGCCGGATGGGCCGCAGCTTCTTCTCGCTCAGCCGCGCGATATCGGTGCCGAGCACCCGCACGGATCCGCTTGTCGCCCGCTGCAATCCGGCCGCGCAGCGTCCGATGGTGGACTTGCCGGACCCGGATTCGCCGACCAGGCCCAGGGTTTCGCCCCGGGCGATGGACAGCGTCACGTCGTCGACCGCCCGGAAGGACGCCCGGCCGAGCCCGCCGGGGAACTCCACCACCAGATTCGCGACGTCCAGCACCGGCGTACCGGCCGAGACGGCCAGTTCCGGTGCGGGGGTCGCGAGTTCGATGGGAGAGCTTTTCACCAGCACGGAGGCGACCGCCGCCGGTCCGCCCGCGGCGGGTTCCGCCGCGGCGTCGCCGGACCCCTCCGCGGCGACCGTGTCCCGGATGCGCGAGGCGCCCAGGTGCGGGACCGCCGCGAGCAGCGCCTTGGTGTACTCGTGCTGCGGATCGGCGAAAAGCTGTTCCACGGGCGCGGTTTCGACCACCTTGCCCTCGCGCATGACCACCACCCGATCGGCGAGGTCGGCGACCACGCCCATATTGTGGGTGATGAGCACGATGGCGCTGCCCAGCCGATCCTTGAGATCCCGGAGCAGTTCCAGGATCTCGGCCTGCACCGTGACGTCCAGGGCGGTGGTCGGCTCGTCGGCGATGATCACCTTGGGCTCGCACGCGATGGCGATGGCGATCATGACGCGCTGCTTCTGCCCGCCCGAGAGCTGATGCGGGTAGTAGTCCACCCGGTGCTCGGGATCGGGCAGCCCGACCATGCGCAGCAGTTCGACGGCGCGCGCCCGGGCCGCCTTGCGATTCATATCGCTGTGCGCGCGCAGGGCTTCCATGATCTGGAACCCGACGGTGTAGAGCGCGTCCAGCGCGCTGCCGGGCTCCTGGAACACCATGGAGACCGCCCCGCCGCGCAGCGCGGTCAGCTCCTTCTCGGTCATGGCGGTGATCTTGTCGCTGCCGAGGGTGACGGTGCCGCGCACGCTCGCGGTGCCCGGCAGCAGGCCCATGGCGGTGCGCGAGCTCACCGACTTCCCGGAGCCGGATTCTCCGACCACGGCCAGCACCTCGCCCGGGAACACCTCGTAGGACACCTTGCTGACCGCGTAGACGGGCCCGGCGTCGGTGGCGAAGGTGACCGACAGGGATTCGACAGACAGTGCGGGACGGGCCTTTTCGAGCGCCGTGCGGGTCTTGTCAGTCATCGTCGCCCTCCGATCCCGCGCCGTCCTCGCCATTGCCGCCATTGCCGTTGTGCACACTGCGGCGCGAGCGCAGCAGTGGATTGAGCACCTCGTTGAGGCCCTCGCCGACCAGGGTCATGCCGAGCACCGCGGTCACGATGGCGATGCCCGGGAAGACGCCGGTCCACCAGATCCCATTGCCCACATCGCCGAGCGCCTTGTTGAGGTCGTAACCCCATTCGGCGGCCTGGGTGGGCTCGATGCCGAAGCCGAGGAAGCCGAGGCCCGCCAGGGTCAGGATCGCCTCCGCGCCATTGAGCGTGATGATCACCGGCAGCGACTGCGTGACATTGGCGAAGATGTGCCGCACCAGGATTCGCGCCGTGGACGCCCCGCTCACCCGGGCGGCGTCCACATACGGTTCGTGCTTGATGGCGACCGTCGCATTGCGCACCACCCGGAAGTACTGCGGTACGAAGATCACCGTGATCGCCACGGCCGCGGAGAACACACCGCCGAAGGCGCTGGATTCACCGCCCGCCACCACGATCGACACCACGATGGCCAGCAGCAGCGACGGGAACGCGTACATGGCGTCCATGACCAGCACCAGCACCTTGTCCAGGCGACGGCCGATGTACCCGGAGATCAGTCCCAGCGGTACGCCCACGAACAGCGACAGCACCAGCGACAGCGCGATCACCATGAGCGCGGTGCGCGCGCCGTAGATCACCCGGGACAGCACGTCCTCACTGCGCACCGAGGTGCCCAGCAGATGATCCCCGAACGGTTCGGCGTGCTGCGGGAATTCGACGCCGTCCACCGCCCGCTGCGCGAGCCCGTAGGGCGCCAGCAGCGGCGCGAACACGGCGACGAACGCGAACAGGCCGACGATGACGAGCCCGAGGACCAGGGTGGCCCGCTGCAGGCCCGAGGTCATGGTGATGACGCGCAGGCCCGGTATGCCGCGCCGCTTCGGAACGGCGGGCAGCACAACGGGTTCGGTGACCACTTCCGGTGCGACCATCAGAACCTCACCCTCGGGTCGATCATGGCGACGATGACGTCGACCACGAAACTCATCACCGCGACCACCAGCGCGATGAACACGACGATGCCCTGCACCGCCATGAAGTCGCGCTGGGTCAGGTACACGGCCAGCTGATTGCCCAGGCCCTTCCATTCGAAGGTGCGCTCGGTGAGCACCGCGCCGCCCAGCATGGTGGCGATGTACAGGCCCATCACGGTCACCACCGGAATGAGCGCGTTGCGGAAGGCGTGTCGCCCGATGACCACCCGCCGGGACAGCCCGCGCGCCCGGGCCGCGTCCACGTAATCGCTGCGCAGGGTCTGGATCAGATTGATCCGCACCAGCCGCAGGAACACGCCCGCGGTGAGCAGGCCGAGCGAAACCGCCGGCAGCACAGCGTGTTCGAGAACATCGATCAGGTACTCGGTGTCCCCGTACAGGATCGCGTCGATAACCAGGATATTGGTCTTCGGCGAGACGTGCTGCAGCGCCAGTTCGACATTGGTGCTGGCCCGCCCGTTGGCCGGCAGCCAGCCCAGGTTCACCGCGAAGATGAGCTTGAGCAGCAGGCCGACGAAGAACACCGGCGCGGCGTAGGCCAGCGTGCCGAACAGCCGCAGCCCCACATCGACGGGCCGATCGCGGTGCGTGGCCGCGTACCGGCCCAGCGGGACGCCGACGGCGAAGGCCACCAGCAGCGCCCAGAACACCAATTCCAGGGTGGCCGCGCCATAGGTGACGATGACGTCGCTGACCGGCCGCTTGTCCTGGGTGTAGCCGAAATCGCCGCGCACCAGATCGGTGATGTACTCCCAATACTGCACGTGCAGTGGGCGATTCAGCCCGGCCGCCTCCTTGCGGGCCTCGATCTGATCGGCGGGGAGCCGGCCGCCCAGGGCGGCGCTGATCGGATCGCCGACCACGCGCATGAGCACGAAGACGGTGGTCACCAGGATCCAGGTGGTGACCGGGATGAGAGCCAGCCGCACCGCCAGGTAGCGCAACAGCGCACCGTAGCGGGAATCGGCGCCCGGAATCTTGATTCGCCTGAGGGGCAGTTTGACTCGAGACGAGCGGGCCGGGGCCTCCGGCCCGCTCTTCAGCGACGCGGTCACTTGCTCAGGACGCCGTACCGGAACTTGAACGACGCGTCCAGGGTGCTGCCGACACCCTGGACCTCCGGCTTGGACACCGCGATGGACTTGCCGGACAGCAGCGGCAGCATCGAGATGTGGTTGGCCGCCAGATCACGCTGCACCTGCGCGAGCAGGGTGGCCCGCTTGGCCGGATCGGCCTCGACGGTCTCGGCGGTCAGCTGGGCGGTGATGGCCGGATCCTCGAAGTGGTTCTCCAGGAAGTTGTTCGGCGCGAAGAACGGGGTCAGGTAGTTGTCCGGATCCGGGAAGTCCGGGAACCAGCCCAGCTGGTACAGCGGGTAGGTGTCCTGCACCCGCTCGTCCTGGTAGGTCACCCATTCGGTGGACTGCAGGTTGACCTTGAACAGTCCGCTGGCCTCCAGCTGCGACTTGATGGCCGCGTACTCCTCGGAGCTGGAGCCGCCGTAGTGATCCGGGTTGTACTGCAGGTTCAGCGTGACGGGGGTGGTCACGCCGGCGTCGGCGAGGAACTTGGCGGCCGCGTCCTTGTTCGGCTTGGCGCCGTAGATCTCCTTGTAGGGCTCGGTCGCGCCGGTGACGCCCTGCGGGACAGAGGAATACGCGGGCTGATAGGTGCCCTTGTAGACGTTCTGGCTCAGCGCGTCGCGGTCGACGGTGGAGGCGATCGCCTTGCGCACGGCCAGTTTCTGGGCCGGATCGTTGCCGGGCATGGTGTTCAGGTTGAACACGATGTAGCGCAGCTCGCCGCCGGGCCCGTCGTGCACCTTCACATTGGAGTCGTTGCGCAGCGCCGCGATATCGGTCGGCGAGAGCGAGCGGTAGGCGACGTCGATATCGCCGTTCTGGATGTCGAGCTTCATATTCTCCGGCGACTCATAGTATTTCGCGGAGACGGTCTCGGTCTTGGGTGCGCCGAGCAGGCCGTTGTAGTCCTTGTTGGCCTTGTACTCGACCAGCTTGTTCTTGTCGTAGCTGGTGATGTCGAACGGGCCGGAGAACGGGTGGGCCTTCACCACTTCCTCGTCCGGGAGCACCCGGTCCTTGGGGAAGGACTTCTCGTCGACCAGCACCCCGGCCTGGGTGGGCAGCACCGACGGGAAGGTCTGGTCATTGGCGACCTTCAGCGTGAAGTTGACCGTCAGCTCGTCGACCACCTCGGTCTTGTCGAGGTTGTTCAGCAGCACCGCCGGGCCGTTCGGGTCGTTGATCCCGAGCATCCGGTCGAAGGAGAACTTGACGCTGTTGGCGGTCAACGGGTTCCCGTTGACGAACTTCAGACCCGATTTCAGCTTGCACTGGTACACGGTCGGCGTGGTGAACTCGCACTTCTCGGCCGCATCCGGCTTCGGCTTGGTGTCGCCCGGGCCGAAGTTCAGCAGATACTGGTAGACCTGGGTTTCCACGGCCAGCGAACCATTGTCGTAGGCGGCGGCGGGATCCAGCGCGAAGATCCGGTCGGTGGTGCCGATGACGAGTCCCGCACCTCCCCCGCCATCCCCCGTCCGCCCCGAACCACAGCCGGCTAGCGCCAGCGTCATCAATCCGACTACACCTACTGCTGCAACGCTTCTTGCTCGCATGCCTGTCCTGCTCTCGAAACGTGGTGCGGGAGTCCGGATCACGGACAGTCGAGCACCACGATGGACTTCGTCTGGCTGGGCACAGTATCGGCGCGTCGTTGCTTATATGTTGCGTTTACGAACAAACTGACAGATTTTTTGTCGCGGTCGCGACAGGGTCGTTGGCGCAACTGCGCCGGGGCTCCGCCCTGAATCTCGAACTGAAAAAATTTGGGGGCCAGGCCCCCAAACCCCCGAAAACCCCCGGAAGACCGGGCGCCGCCCGTAAAACAGCCATGCCCGCCCGCGGTATCCGCGGGCGGGCATGAGATCGAGAGTCCGGCTACGGACGGCTCAGGGCGTCCACATTGGCATTGTCGGCCAGCAGCTCCGACTCGCTCGTTCCGCTGAGCATGCCCTCGAGCAGGTTCTTGCCGATGGCCGCCTCGGTCGGCAGGGCGATCGGGTACTCGCCGTCGAAGCAGGCGCAGCACAGCCGCGAGCGCGGCTGCTCGGTGGCGGCGATCATGCCCTCGAGGGAGATGTAGCCGAGGCTGTCGGCGCCGATGGAACGCCGCACGCCCTCGACCATCTCGTCCAGGCTGGTGCCCTCGATGCCGTCGGGGCCCGCACCATTGGCGATCAACTCCGCGCGCGAGGCGAAGTCGATGCCATAGAAGCAAGGCCACTTGACCGGTGGGGAGGCGATCCGCACGTGGATCTCCAACGCGCCCGCCTCGCGCAGCATCCGGATCAGGGCGCGCTGGGTATTGCCGCGCACGATGGAGTCGTCCACCACGATGAGCCGCTTGCCGCGAATGACCTCGCGCAGCGGATTGAGCTTGAGCCGGATGCCGAGCTGGCGAATGGTCTGGCTGGGCTGGATGAAGGTGCGGCCCACGTAGGCGTTCTTCATCAGGCCCTGGCCGTAGGGCACGCCGGAGCCCTGCGCGTAGCCGACCGCGGCCGGGGTGCCGGATTCCGGCACCGGGATGACCAGATCGGCGTCGATGGGATGCTCGTCGGCCAAGCGGCGGCCGATGTCCACCCGGGTGGCGTGCACGGAGCGACCGGAGATGGTGGAGTCCGGCCGGGCCAGATACACGTACTCGAAGACGCAGCCCTTGGGCGTCGGATTGGCGAAACGCGAGGAGCGCACCCCGTCCGCGTCGATCGCCAGCAGTTCGCCGGGCTCGATCTCACGCACGAAGGAGGCGCCCACGATATCGAGTGCCGCGGTTTCGCTGGCGACCACCCAGCCACGATCCAACCGGCCCAGGCACAGCGGGCGCACACCGTGCGGATCCCGCGCGGCATACAGCGTGTGCTCGTCCATGAAGGTCAGGCAGAACGCGCCGCGCAGCGTCGGCAGCAGCTCCATGGCGGCCTGCTCGATGCTCTTGTCGGCGGCCGCGTGCGCCAGCAGCGCGGTCATCACGTCGGAGTCGGAGGTGGCGGCCATGTTCCCGGCCAGCCGGCCGCTGATCAGGCCGAGTTCGCGTGCGCGGGCGCTCAATTCGGCGGTATTGACCAGATTTCCGTTGTGCCCCAGGGCCAGTCCGGTGCCGACCGCGGTGGTGCGGAAGATCGGCTGGGCGTTCTCCCAGGTGGTGGAGCCGGTGGTGGAGTAGCGGCAATGGCCCACGGCCACATGGCCGGGCATGGCCGCCAGGGTCTGCTCGTCGAAGACCTGGCTCACCAGGCCGAGATCCTTGAAGACCAGGACCTGCGAGCCGTCGGCGACGGCGATGCCGGCCGCCTCCTGCCCACGATGCTGTAGTGCGTAGAGGCCGTAGTACGTGAGCTTGGCCACATCCTCACCCGGCGCCCAGACTCCGAAGACGCCGCACTCTTCGCGCGGTTCGTTCTCGACCTGATCGGGGGTGGTGGCGGCGGGGGGCAGGGTCACCGTTTGCTCCCTGTTAGGCGGGCGGGGGGCACCGGTCATTCTACGGGTAATCCGCGCGCAACCCACCGCTGGGTTGACCCCGGTGGCGGGAGGTTTGCTGTTAGCTTTCGAGAGTGACGGACACCGAGACCGCGGACGGCGCCGGGCGCCGCCATCTGACCCCGATCAAGTGGGCCTTCCCGATTGTCGTCGTCACGCTGCTGGCCTCGCTGCTCGGCGTGATGTACCTCGACTACGTCGTCGATCCGGAGAAGAACCTGCACAACTTCCCGATCGCGCTGGTCAATCAGGATGTCGGCGACGATATCGGCGCGCCGGGGCAGACCAAGCACGTCAACTTCGGCGATCAGGTCCAGGAGGGCCTCGAGAAGGCGGTGCCGTCGGACAAAATCGATCTGCGCGTGCTCGGCATCAACGAGGCGCAGCTGCAGATGCAGCAGGCACAGGTCTACGGGACCATCATCATTCCGAGCGACTTCTCCAAGCGGCTCGGGATTCTCGGTGTGGGCAGCGTGATTCCGGGGGACATCTCGCAGCCGGTGCTGACCTTGCAGACCAATCCGCGCACCGGCGCGTTCGCCACCGCCATCGTGCAGAAGTTCGGTGCGGAGGCGCTGTCGCAGGTGCAGACGCAGGTCGGGCAGCAGCTCACCGAGACGGTCAAGGCGCAGCTGACGCCGCCGGACGGCGGGCCCGCGCCCGAGCTCACCGGCGCCACGCGGATCGCGCTGGAGAAGCCGCTCAATATCGTGATCGAGCAATACCGGCCGCTGCCGGGCGGTTCCGGCGAGGGGTTGACCGCGTTCTTCTACAGCCTGCTGTTGCTGCTGATCGGCATGGTCGGCGCCATGATCATTCATCAGCTGATCGATTCCGCGCTGGGCTTCCTGCCGACCGAATGGGGGCCCTGGTATCTGCATTTCCCGCGCGCGCCGGTCTCGCGGGTGACCACGCTGCTGATCAAATGGTCGGCGATCGCGGTCATGGCGTGCCTGGTGTCGGGGGCGCTCATGGGGATCGGCAAGTGGCTCGGGATGCCGATCGACAAGCCGCTGCTGCTGTTCCTCTACGGCGCGTTCGTGATCATCGCGGTCGGGTTCACCTGCTCGTCGATCCTGGCCGCCGTCGGGACTGCGGGTCTGATCATCAACCTGATCATCTTCATCATCCTGGGCCTGCCGTCCTCCGGCGGCACGGTGCCGATCGAGGCGACGCCGAAGTACTTCGGGTGGCTGGCCAAATTCGAGCCGATGCACCAGGTGTTCCTGGGGACCCGCGCCATTCTGTACTTCAATGGCAGCGGTATCGCGGGGCTGAGCCGCGGGTTCTGGATGGCGGCGCTGGGTCTGGCGATCGGCGTTGTGTTCGGTCTCGGGATCACCCGCTTCTATGACCGGAAGGGCTTGGAGCGCAAGCCGGTCAACGCCAATCCCGCGTCATAGCTGCGCGACGGGTAGCCAGCGCGCCACCTCGGGCGCGCGGCTGCCGGAGGCGGTCAGTGCGCCGGATTCCAGCGCGGCCTCGAAGGTCAGCAGGCCGGTGGCGAGCAACAGCCAGGTGCGTGGATCGGTTTCGACGACA
Organism: Nocardia sp. IFM 10818; assembly: GCF_054655275.1. NCBI lineage: Bacteria > Bacillati > Actinomycetota > Actinomycetes > Mycobacteriales > Nocardiaceae > Nocardia > Nocardia sp. IFM 10818. The sequence continues at coordinate 730,634 of NZ_BAAHJH010000001.1, read as the reverse complement.
TTTGGCGGGGTGCCACGGGTGTGGCGCGGGCCCTCGATGCATTGCACCGCTACGAAGGGAGGGACCCGCAGTTCTACGGACGAACCTGGTGCGTCTGCGGCGAGGGTGCGTGCTGTGGTGCGGACGGCGGCGGCTAGTTCTGGGCGGGTGGGGGGTGGGGCTGTTTCGTCATGCAGCCAGTTGGTCACTGCTGCCAGGGCTGCTTTCAACTGCTCTGGGGTCACTGCTGCTCGTGCCACAGCGTGAGGTTACCGGGGTCGGCCGACGCGTTGCGCTCGGCTGTCGAGAGGGAAGACGGGCAATCCGACCAGAAACGCTCGTGGCTGTGTTTAATTTGCCTCCGCTTCGCTCCGGCGGGGTTCGGGGCCTGGAGGTCTCGATTTTTCCCTCCCTCCGCGCACGCCGGAGCTCCTCCGCTTCGCTCCCCCGCTCCGACGCACGCTCCACTCAGTCCAAAATCGAGACGGCCCCGAACCCACACAGCGAGTGCACCAACTGTCATCCCTACCGTTCATTGACAGTTCGCCTGCGGCGGACAAACACACAAGCACACAAGCTGGGGACCCGACGGGCTGGTGACCCGGACCGGCCGACAACCGGACCGGCTGGCAACCGCACCGGCTGGCAACCGCACCGGCTGCTGACCGGACGGTGGCTGGTGGCTCGACGGGCTCCTGATCACACCGGCTCACGACCACACCCGTTGGCGAGTGGGCGGGGCGTACTTGGGAGCGCTGGTTGACGGCTCCGGACCCACACCGTGAGCGGACCAACTGATATCTCTGTCGTTATTGACAGTTCGCCTGCGGCGGACAGGATCGGATAGGGCAACCTGGTCATGGCATTTGGGGTTCGCCTTCGGCGGACCGGCTCGGATTGGGGCGGGCGGGGGGTGTGATTTTCGGTTTCAGGATGTTGAGCTGTTGGGGCGCAGGGCTGCTCGGCGCTGGCGGCGGAGTTCGGCGAGGCGTTCGGCTTTGCGGGTGATTCGCTTCTCGTGGCGGCGGGCTGATCGGGGGGCCAGGGCGCCGCCGCAGTTCACGGCGAAATGGAGCAGGGCGGGGGCCGTGACGCTGCCGGTGCGGTCCTGCAAAAAGTCCAGCAGGAGGCCGCCGAGACCGGTGAGGAGCACTGTCCCGGGTATGGGATCGCCTGCGGCGCGGGCGGGTTGGATGTGGGACAGGCCGAAGATCGCTGCGCCGAGCCACCTTCCAGGGCGTCCGTGCGCCTCCGTGAGGAGGGGGGTGAGGGTGGCGCGGTAGACCATTTCCTCGGTGTAGACGGTGCCGAGGGGGATGTGTATCGCCACCCATTCGGGCGTCGGCACCTCCGGTCCGCGATCGGCCAGTTCGGCCAGGTGGCGGCGGGTGGACGGAATGAGCAGGGCCACACCGTAACCGGCGGTGACGACCGCGGCTGCCGCCAGGCCGACCCGCAGGCCGCGGGCCGAGCGCCAGTTCGGGTTGCCGTGGAAGGCGAGGGCGTAGGCGGTGCCGAAGGCGGCGTTCGCGGCGGTGCGGCCGCGGAGGTTCAGGCGCATGGCGGGGAGGAGGTGGTTGTTCCATGCCAGCGGGAGAGCCATGGCCGCAAGGGTTTCCAGGCGGGTGCGCACGCTATTTGACCGTTCGCTCGTAGTCCTCGGCCAGTTCGATCTGGGTGCGGATCTTCTCCTGCAGTTCCGGATTCCAGTCGGGGGGTTCGGCTATGGCGCTCCAGCCGTCGAGCACCAGGGAGCCGTAGCGGTGGCCGTGGCCGTCGCTGACGCCCTGGGCATTGGTGAGGTCGGCCGCCACCTGCCAGAAGGTGACCACCGGCCACCAGCGCATCTGTGAGGACACGTCCGAGCCGCGCGGCTCGGAGAGCCAATCCGGCTGGGAGAACAGCAGATCCGAGGACCACCAGACAATGGGGTCGGAGGGGTGCATGAGGTAGGCGATGCGGGGGCGGCGCCAATCCGGTGACGGCTTGGCGAGATCCGTTGCCTGGGCGGCGAAACGGACCACCAGGCCATCGGCGTAGATGGGGTCGACCTCGCGGGTGCCGGGATCGCGGCGGGAGACGAATTGCTCCCACAGGACATTGGAATTGGGCGGGCCCACCCACAGCGCGCCGTCCACCTTCGAGCGCAGGTCCGCCAGACCGGAGAAGGCGGATTCCGAGCCCTGCGAGCCCAGGCTCTCGCCGTACACCAGCAGTTTCGGCCGGGCTTCGGGCGGGCGGGCCGACCAGCGCGCGTACACGGCGTCGAACATCTTCTTACCGGCCACGGCCACCTTCTGCCGGTCCGCCAGGAAGGACAGCACACTCGGCAGATACGAGTACTGCGAGGCGAGGATGGCGGTGTCGCCGCCGTACATGTACTCCAGTGCGGCGGCGCTCATGGAATTGACCCAGCCGGTGCCGGTGGTGGTGACAATGGCGAGAACCTTCCGGTCGAAGGCCCCCGTCCGTTCCAGTTCGGCGACCGCGAGATCTTCCTGGGTGGTGTTCGCACCCGCTGATTCGAGACCGACATAGACGCGGATGGGTTCGCGCGCGGGCTTGCCGGTGACCGCGCCGATGAGCAGCGGGTCGGGGCCGTGCGAGACGAACCAGCGGCCCTCCGAGCCGAGGGTCTCCCATTTCGCCAGCGACTGCGGGCTGCCGGAGCGTTCCGGCTCCGTCGGCTGCACCGCGTAGTCGGTCATCTCGTCATTCCGCACGCTGAACGCGGAGTTGGCCACCGACCAGAAAGCGGTGGTCGCAACGCCGTTGAACAGCGTGACCAGCAGCACCGTGAGCAGCAGCGCCCCGGTGGCCGGCGCCAGCGCGGGCGGCACCCGCACCCAGCGGCTGAGCTGGCGGGCAATGAAGCGCACCAGTTCCCGCAGTGTGCGGTACACCGCCACCACCAGCGCGCCCACCACGAAGCTGAGCCCGCCGGTGCGCAGGTAGGCGGCGCGGGAACTGGTCTCGTCCATGCCCATGAGGTGGTAGATCTCGCGCTGCCAGTCGGCGGAGAGCACCAGCATGTAGGCGGCGGCCAGCGCGCAGGTGAGCACCACGGCCACCTTCACGCTGTAGCGCACCCACTCCGGCGGGGTGCCGATCTTCAGCCGGGGGCGAATCCAGGTGCGGAACAACCACTCCAGCACGCAGCCGACGCCGTAGCCGAGGGCGGCGTTCACACCGCTGATCAGGCCCTGGAACAGCCAGTCGCGCGGGAGCAGCGAGGGCGTGACCGACCAGGCGAAGAACACCGTCGCCACCACCAGGCCGACGTGATTGAGGTCGATGATCGCCTCGACGCGGCGTGCGACCCGCGCGATCCGCCGCCCCCAGCCGTGCCGGAACACCGCGGCGCCGCGAGTGCGCAGCCGCGTGAGGGCGTCAGCGGTGTCGAGCACCCGTCAAGTATGGCCGTCCACCGCTGGAATCCGGGGACCCCGGCCTGTGACAACCCGCATGATCACCGGTGCGCCGGTATCGCCGCCCCGGTCGCACGGCATCTACCCATGGCACTCGAGTAGTTGTACGGGGTCCGCCGGCGCCCCGGCTCGCCAGACTCGGAAACCATGAGCACGCCCAGCGCACAGACCAAGAGCACCACGGCTTTTCTGGCCCAGGCCATGATCGCGTTCGGAATCAGCTTCTCCGCCATCGTCATCGGCATCGTCAACCTCCCCCTGGACTTCTGGCAGCGCGGATTCCTGCTGATGTCCACCCTTTTCCTGGTGAGCAGCTGCTTCACCCTCGCCAAGGTCATCCGCGACCAACACGAATCCTCGAAGGTGCACAGCCGCATAGACGAAGCCCGCCTGGAAAAGCTGATGGCCGAACACGATCCGTTCAAAGTCCCCTGAAAACGACTCACCCCGCCGAGTCCGGTGATCACGAGGGGTCCGAACCCGGCGGGGTGAGTCATGCGTGCAGGTTCGAGGGTCTCGAGGGGCACCGACCCTCATAGGGTTCAGGGCTCGTCCTCGAGCACCCCACCGCCATCGGGGGTTTCAGGGCTCGCCCCTGAGCATCCCACCACCATCGGGGGTTTCAGGGCTCGCCCCTGAGCATCCCACCACCATCGGGGGTTTCAGGGCTCGCCCCTGAGCACCCCACCACCATCCGGGGTTTCAGGGCTCACCCCTGAGCACCCCACCACGATCGGGGGTTTCAGGGGCTCGCTCCTGAGCACCCCACCACCATCCGGGGTTTCAGGGGCTTGCCCCTGAGAGTTACGAGAGTTGGTCAGTGCTCGAAGGCCCCGAAGAGCGCGGGCAGCGTCGCTTCGAAGGTGGAGCGCAGTTCGTTCAGGGTCACCGAGAACTGGCCCTGCACCTCGACGGAGTCGGAACCCTGGTCGACCACGCCGATGCGCACCCACGGCAGTTCGCGGGCATCGCACATCTTGGTGAAGCGGGTCTCCTCCGACCGCGGCACCGCGACCAGCACGCGCCCGGCGGATTCGGAGAACAGCGTCACGAACGGGTCCGCGCCCTCGGGAATGATGATGCGGCAAGCGGTTTCACCGGCCAGCGCGGCCTCCACCACGGCCTGCGCGAGCCCGCCCTCGGACAGGTCGTGCGCGGCGGAGATCATGCCGTCGCGGGATCCGGCGGTGAGGATCTCGGCGAGCAGCTGCTCCCGGGCCAGGTCCACCTTGGGCGGCACGCCACCCAGGTGATCGTGCTCGACCTGCGCCCAGATGGAGCCGTCGAACTCGTCGCGGGTCTCGCCCAGCAGGATGAGCGTCTCGCCGGGCTCGGTGCCCAGCCCGGTCGGGATGCGGCGGTGCACATCGTCGATCACGCCCAGCACGCCCACCACGGGGGTCGGCAGAATGGCGGTCTGCCCGGTCTGGTTGTAGAAGGACACATTGCCGCCGGTGACCGGAATGCCCAGGGCCGCACAGCCGTCCGCGAGACCGCGCACGGCCTGCTGGAACTGCCACATGACGCCCGGATCCTCCGGCGAGCCGAAGTTCAGGCAGTTGGTGACGGCCTTCGGGGTGGCGCCGGTGGTGGCGACATTGCGGAAGGCCTCGGCCAGCGCCAGCTGCGCGCCGGTGTAGGGATCCAGCTTGGTGTAGCGGCCGGAGGCGTCGGTGGCCAGCGCGATGCCGCGGCCGGACTCCTCGTCGATGCGGATGACGCCGGCGTCGGCGTGCTCGGCGAGCACGGTATTGCCGCGCACGTAGCGGTCGTACTGCTCGGTGATCCACTTGCGCGAGCACAGCTGCGGGCTGGCGATCATCTTCAGCAGCGTGGCGCGCAGCTCGTCACCGGTCTCGGGCCGGTTCAGCCCGGCGGCGGTGTCGGCGTTCAGCGCGTCCTGGTCGGCCGGGCGCTGCACGGGCCGCTCGTAGACCGGGCCGTGGTGGGCGACGGTGCGCGGCGGCACATCCACGACGGTCTCGCCGTGCCAGGTGATCTGCAGGTGCTCGCCGTCGGTGACCTCGCCGATGACGGTGGCGGTGACATCCCACTTCTGGCAGATCTCCATGAAGCGATCCACGTTCGCGGGCGCGACGACCGCGCACATGCGTTCCTGGGATTCGCTGGAAAGGATCTCGGCCGGAGTCATATTGGCCGCGCGCAGCGGCACCCGGTCCAGCTCGATGTGCATACCGCCGTCGCCGGCGGCCGCCAGTTCGGAGGTGGCGCACGACAGCCCGGCGCCGCCGAGGTCCTGGATGCCCACGACCACACCGGAGTGGTACAGCTCCAGACAGCACTCGATGAGCACCTTCTCGGTGAACGGATCGCCCACCTGCACGCTCGGCAGCTTCTTACGGCCGGAACCGGATTCGTCGCCGGAGAAGGTGTCCGAGGCCAGCACGGACACGCCGCCGATGCCGTCCAGGCCGGTGCGCGCGCCGAACAGAATGACCTTGTTGCCCTTGCCGGAGGCGAAGGCCAGCTTCAGGTCCTCGACCCGCATGACGCCCGCGCACAGCGCGTTGACGAGCGGATTGCCCTGGTAGGAGGCGTCGAAGACGGTCTCGCCGCCCACATTCGGCAGGCCGAGGGAGTTGCCGTAGCCGCCGATGCCGCGCACCACGCCGTCCACCACGCGCCGGGTGTCCGGGTGATCGGCGGCGCCGAAGCGCAGCTGGTCCATGACCGCGATGGGCCGCGCGCCCATGGCCATGATGTCGCGGACGATGCCGCCGACGCCGGTGGCCGCGCCCTGATACGGCTCCACATAGGAGGGATGGTTGTGCGATTCCACCTTGAAGGTGACCGCCCAGCCGTCGCCGATATCCACCACGCCCGCGTTCTCGCCGATACCGGCGAGCATGGAGGAGCGCATTTCCTCGGTGGTGGTCTCCCCGAAGTAGCGCAGGTGCACCTTCGAGGACTTGTACGAGCAGTGCTCGGACCACATCACCGAGTACATCGCCAGCTCGGCATCCGTGGGCCGGCGGCCCAGAATCTCCTTGATGCGGGCGTATTCGTCGTCCTTGAGGCCGAGTTCCTTATAGGGCTGCGGGCTGTCCGGGTTGGCCGCGGCGTTGCTGACGGTATCGACGTGGCTGCTCACGGGAATACCAGAGTCCTTTCGGCCGGGCAGGCGGAACCGAGTGCCGGCGTTGCTAGGAAGTCGGCGAGATACAGCGGTGAGTCTAATTGCCTCCTAATCAGTGCCTTCGCCCACCCGCGACTGTGTCCGGCAGCACACCGGCAGCACACCGCCGTGCGTTTAACCCCCGGTGGGGACGGGCAGCTACGCTTCACCCGTGAGCGATCGATCCGGGCTAGCGGATCCGGCCGAGAAGCCCGTGACCGCGCAAAAGGGGAATGCAGGGCTGACGCCGAAGCAGACGAAGTTGCTGCTGATCGCGGTGGCGCTGTTCGTGGTGTCCGCACTCGTCAGCTATTTCGCCAAGTTCTGGCACGGCTACATCGACCTACAGGTGTACCGCAACGGCGCTCGCGCCTGGCTGGACGACAAGGACCTGTACGGGCCCATGCCGCAGGTGTTCGGCATCGGGCTGCCGTTCACCTATCCGCCGCTGGCGGCGCTGTTCTTCGCACCGCTGGCGATCATGTCGCTACCGGTCGCCTCCTGGGCGGTGCTGGCGACCTCCATCGCCTCGCTCGGGCTCACGCTGTGGGTGGTGCTGGATCGGCTGCGGCCGAGCATGGACCGGATCACGCGGCTGGCCATCGTGATCGGCGCGGTGGCGCTGCTGCAACTGCTGGAGCCGATTCGCCAGACCTACGGGTTCGGTCAGATCAATCTGGTGCTGATGGCGGCCATCACGCTGGATTGCCTGGTGCGCAAGCCGTTCTGGCCGCGCGGCATGCTCATCGGCATCGCGGTGTCGGTGAAGCTGACCCCCGCCGGATATCTGCTGTACTTCGTGCTGCGCAAGGACTGGCGGGGCGCGGTCACGCTGGTGCTGTCGGCGGTCGCCGCGGTGGGCGTGGGATTCGCGGTCTTCCCGAAGGATTCGGTGCAGTACTGGTTCCATACCCTGACCGATACCGGCCGCATCGGCCCGCCGTACTTCGCGGGCAATCAGTCGCTGAAGGGCTTCGCCTTCCGGCTCGGGGTCTCCGATTCGGCGGCCACGCTCATCTGGGTGGCGCTCTCGCTGCTGGCGGTCGCCTTGGCGGCCGTCTGGATGAAGCGGCTGTTCGACAATGGGGCCGACACCGCCGCGCTCATGGTGAATGCCGCTGCGGTGCTGCTGGTTTCCCCGGTGTCCTGGTCGCACCACTGGGTGTGGATCGCCCCGGCGCTCATCGTGGCCGCCGACGCCATCGCCAACGGCCGCCGCAGCCGGTTGTATCTCGGCACGGTCGGCCTGGCGCTGGTCATGTTCGCCATCGGGCCGCAGTGGGTGCTACCGCACAACACCGATCGCGAACTCGACTGGTCCTGGTGGCAGCAGATCATCGGGAGCAGCTATGTGCTGTTCACATTGGCGATCTTCGTCGCCGCCGTGCTGACCTACCACCCGGCAGCCAAAGGGCCCGCGGCCCAAGGGGGTGTGGGGGCTTAGCCCCCACATGATCTCCCCTACCTCGGAGCATCCGGGGTGAGGAACGCCGCCAGCGCCGCCGCGTAGGCGGGAACGTCTGCCGCGCCCATCATTTCGCGCGCGGAGTGCATGGCCAGCTGCGCCGCGCCCACGTCGACGGTCGGCATGCCGGTGCGGGCGGCCGTCATGGGTCCGATGGTCGATCCGCAGGGCAGGTCGGCGCGGTGGACGTAGCGCTGCAACGGCACATCGGCCTGCGCGCAGGCCAGCGCGAATGCGCCCGCGCCGGTCGCGTCGGTGGCGTAGCGCAAGTTCTGGTTGACCTTCAGCACCGGCCCGCCATTGACCTCGATGCGATGCGAGGGCTCGTGCCGGTCCGGGTAGTTCGGATGCGTCGCGTGCGCCATATCCCCGGAGGCGCAGACGGATCCGGCCAGTGCGGCCAGGTATTCGGCGCGCCCGCCGCCGCGGGTCAGCACGATGCGCTCCAGCACCGTGGGCAGCAGCCCGGATTGGGCGCCGCGATCGGACTGGCTGCCGACCTCCTCGTGATCGAACATGGCCAGCACCGGCACCGCCACCCCGGGCTCGTCGATGGCCGCGAGGAAGGCGCGCAGCCCGGCGTAGCAGGTGCCCTGATTGTCCAGGCGGGGCGCGCTCACCAGATCCAGATCGCGGCCGATCAGCTTGGACGGCACCAGATCATGGGTCATGAGCTCCCAGCCGAGCACCGCGCCCGGTTCGATCCCGGAACGCTCGGCGATGAACGCCATGAACGAGCGCGGTTCCCCGCCGATCCCCCACACCGCGTTCACGTGCCGCTGCGGGTCGAGGGTGACCCCGCGCCGGTCCTCGGACAGGTGGATGGCCAGCTGCGGCACCCGCAGAATGGGTTCGTCTATGCGAATCAACCGTTCCCGCACCACATTTCCGTCCCGCACCGAGAGCCGTCCGGAAATGCCGAGGTCGCGGTCGAGCCAGGAGTTGAGCCAGGCCCCGCCATAGGGTTCCAGCCCGACCATCTGCCAGCCCGCCACCGCGGTGTCGGGATGCTGTTTCACCCGCAGGTTGGGGCTGTCGGTGTGCGCGCCGACCACGCGGAAGGGGGTCGCCTGCCCGGTGCGGAAACCGGTGGGCGCGCCCGGGCCGCCGTCGGCCCAGGCGACCAGCGAGCCGCCGCGCACCACGTAGTAGCGGCCCGCGCTGCTGGAGGGCCAGGGCGCGGACTCCGAGAGTCTGGTGAAGCCGTGGTCGTCGAGTTCCGCGGCGACGGTGCGGCACACGTGGAACGGCGACGGGGAGGCATCGATGAATTCACACAGTCCGGCGGCGGTAGCGGTGGTCTCGGCAACTGGCATGCCGCAATCCTAAGCATTCCCAGTTCAGTTTCTTCCTATCCGGTTGCCCAATCGGCGGCGCGCCCGGCGGGTCCTTCGGAAGCGTCTGGGAATTACCGCATTTCGCAGACTGGTAATAACCAGTATTCGGAGTGTGGGCGCGCTCAGGCGCCGCGGGCCGGTACCGGAACGGCCTCGGCGACCTGTTCGAGCAGGCGCACCAGCTCCAGATAGTCCTGCGCGCCGAGGCGGCGGCGCAGATCGGCCTCGGCTCGCACCTCTTCGGCGCGCACCTCCTCGACCAGCTCCACCCCGCGCCGGCTCAGGCCGATGAGAATGCGGCGGCGATCGTCGGCGGCGGCGACCCGGAAGATGAGACCGCGTTCGGCCAGGTGATCGGCGTGCCGGGTGGCGGAGGAGGGCGGCAGCTGGGCCCGCGCGGCCAGCTCACTCATGGTGATACCGGTTTCCGGGGACAGATTGGTCAGCATGCACCATTGATCGGCCGTCAGCCGCCTGGCACACAGGGCCGCGTCAAGGTGACGAAGCCAACTGCGCTCGGCGGCACGCAGCGCCCGATGCAGGGTGGAAATGCCACCTAGAATTGTCGCCATATTTCCCGCCCGTCAAATCACAGCTCGAACGAGGGGAAGAGTAACCGATGACCCCGTTCGGCGGGAATCCCGAAAACAGTATCGAGGTCCTCAACATAGTTCCGCAGCAAGGACCGGGCGGTATCTTCGCGCCCTCCTGCGAGGCCGCCATTTCTCTCGCGGTGGAAGAAATCAACGGCGGGAGCGGAATTCTCGGACGGGAATTGCGGGTCACCCACCTCGACGGCGGCCGCGCACCCGAGGAGGTGGCGCGGGAGGTCTCGGCCCTGCTGGCGACGGGCATGGTGCACGCCATCACCGGCTGGCACACCTCGGCCGTGCGCCGGGCCGTCAGCCGGGCCAATGCCGGGCGGGTGCCGTATCTGTTCGCCACCGATCACGAGGGCGTGGACCGGCCGCCACCAGGCCTTTTCCTGGTCGGATCGGATCCGGGACGGCAGATCCTGCCCGCCCTGCGCTGGCTGCGGCACGAGCTGGGCGCGCGGCGGTGGGCGATCATCGGCAACGATTACGTGTGGCCGCGGCGCACCGCGGAAGTGGTGCGCGCCGAATTGACCGACCGCTACGGGGAGTCGGCGCCGTCGCTGCCGCTGGAGCGGTTCGTACCACTGGGCACCGAGGATTTCACCGATTTCCTCGCCGATCCCCGGGTGGATCTGGTGGATGGGGTGATCGTGCTGCTGGTGGGCGCGGATGTGGCGCGGTTCAACAAGCAGTTCCACCATTTCGGGCGCGATGAGCGGCAGCTGCGGGTGAGCCCCGCGGTGGACGACAATGTGCTGCTCGGCGCCGGTCGCGGGGCGAACCGGAATCTGTATGTGCCGTCGAGCTTCTTCGTCAACGGGCCCGAGGGGCGCGAGCGCGCCGAGCGCTACCGGCGGCTGCACGGCGCGTTCGCCCCGGCGCTCACCAACTTCAGCAATACCGAGTACGAGGCCGTGCACACGCTCCATGCACTGGCCAAGGCCGCCGGATCGTTGGAAGTACCGCAGGTACATGCCGCGGTGAACGAGGGAACAACCCTGGAAACTCCCTCGGGCGGAATTGGTTTCGACGGCAACCAAGTGGTGCGGCCGACCTATATCGCCCGCGCCGAGGGAGTCGAGTTCGATATCCTCGACAGGATTTGCTAGGGGAGTGAGGACTCCCCACTCAGGGGTGCGGGGACTCCCGGCTAAGAGGGCGTGAGGACTCCCCACTCAGGGGTGCGGGGACTCCCGGCTAAGGGGGTGTGGGGGACTCCCCCACTAAGGGGGTATGGGGGTTTAACCCCCACCCCCTTCTCCCTCAGGCGGAGACGAGCGCGTCCAGCACGGACAGGAACATCCCCAGCCCATCGTCGCTGGGTCCGGTCAGCGGCTCGGTGGCGTGCTCCGGATGCGGCATCAGGCCGACCACGCGACCATTGGCCGAGGACACACCGGCGATGCCGCGCTGCGAACCGTTCGGGTTGTCGCCCGCGTAGCGGAACACGACCCGCCCTTCGCCCTCGAGCTCGTCGAGCACGGCCGCGGAGGCCTGATAGCGACCCTCACCGGACTTGAGCGGCACCAGGATCTGCGCACCCGGCTCGTACCGCGAGGTCCACGCGGAATCCGCGGATTCGACGGTCAGCCACTGGTCGCGGCAGATGAAGTGCAGGCCCTCGTTGCGGGTGAGCGCACCCGGCAGCAGACCCGCCTCGCAGAGGATCTGGAAACCGTTGCAGATGCCCAGCACCGGCATGCCCTGGCCGGCCGCCTGCACGACCTCGCCCATGACCGGCGCGAACTTGGCGATGGCCCCGGTGCGCAGGTAGTCGCCGTAGGAGAAGCCGCCGGGCACGATGACCGCGTCGACGCCCTTCAGATCGGCGTCGGCGTGCCACAGGGCGACCGCCTCGGCGCCGGCGAGCCGGGCCGCGCGGGCGGCGTCGACATCGTCGAGCGTGCCCGGGAAGGTGATGACTCCGATGCGTGCGCTCACAGCCGGACGACCTTCCAGTCCTCGATGACGGTATTGGCCAGCAGCGATTCGGCGATCTGCTCGAGTTCGGCGTCGCTCACGTCATCGGCAACGTCGAGTTCGAATCGCTTGCCCTGCCGCACATCCGAGATTCCGGGGTGCCCCAGGCGCCCCAGTGCGCCGACAATGGCCTGACCCTGCGGATCCAGGATTTCGGCCTTCGGCATCACCTCGACAACGACACGTGCCACGCGTTGCTCCTCAGCTGGTGGGGCGGCGCCCGGGCCTACGACTGGCCGAGCGGGGGTTCCGCTGATCAGGGTAGTTGGCGATGGTTGCGCGCGCGCCGCCGGGTCACGCCGGTCGTGGTGTGCGACACACCGCCCGGCGACTACCGTTGCGAACATGCGCATAGCCCATTTCGGACACTCATGCATTCTCGTGGAGTTGAACGGCGCGAAGATCCTTTTCGATCCGGGCACTTTCTCGCACGGCTTCGAGGGCATTACCGGGCTGGACGCCATTGCCGTCACCCACCAGCATCCCGATCACATCGACCCGAACCGCATCGGCGCCCTGATCGAGGCCAATCCGCAGGCTCAGCTGCTCGCGGACCCGCAGACCGCGGCATCACGGGAGGAGCCCTGGCAGGGGGTGCACGCGGGCAACGTCCTGAAAGTCGGAAACGTTCAGATCACCGGAGGCGGCGGCCGGCACGCGGTCATCCATCCGGAAATCCCGGTCATCGACAACACCGTGTTCCAGCTCGGCACCCCGGAGGATCCGGCCCAATTCGTCCATCCCGGCGATTCCCTGTGGGTTCCGCCGGTCGATGTCGGCGTGCTGGCCATTCCCGCCGCCGCCCCGTGGATGCGGATCAGTGAAGCGGTGGATTACCTGCGCGCGGTGAACCCCCGCACCGCTTTTCCCATTCATTTCGGCATCATCGCTCCGGAAGCGCAGGGCATCTATTTCGGTCGTTTGAACGAAATGGCTCCGGCCGGTACCGATTTCAAGGTGATCGAGGCCGAGGACCACACCGAGTTCTGATCGAAAACCACCGTCCCGCATATCCTTCCGATATTCCGATCAATGCGGGGCGACGGATTCCCGGGCGCGAGCGCCGGCCTCGCGCTGCTGGAGTTCGCGCAGGCGCGCGCCCTCGACGTCGATATCGGGGACGATCCGGCTCAGCCAGTTCGGCATCCACCAGGCGGCCTTGCCCATGAGCACCAGCAGGGCGGGGATGAGGATCATGCGGACGATGAAGGCGTCGAGCAGGACGCCGGCGGCGAGGGCGAAGCCCATGGATTTGGCGCTGGCGTCGGGTTCCATGATGAAGGAGCCGAAGACGAAGATCATGATGATGGCGGCCGAGGTGACCACGCGGGCGCCGTGGTGGTAACCCTTGATCATGGCCTCGGTGGGCTCCTCGCCGTGCACGTATTCCTCGCGCATGCGGGTCACCAGGAAGACCTGGTAGTCCATGGCGAGGCCGAATACCAAGCCGATCAACATGATCGGCATGAAGCTGATGATCGGGCGCGGTTCCTCGATGAGGCCGAACTTGCCCTCCTGGAAGATCAAGACAGTGGCGCCGAAGGTGGCGGCCATGGACAGCAGGAAGCCCAGCGCCGCCGTCAAAGGCACCAGCACCGAACGGAATACGGCGATCAGCAGCAGGAAGGCCGCACCGGCGACAATGGCCAGGTAGGGCACGATCTTGCCGAGCAGCACGTGGTCGATATCGGCGTAAATGGCCGTGGTGCCGGTGATTCCGTACTGCATGCCGTAATCGGATCTGAATTGCGCCTCGGCGTCGCGGGCCTCGCGCACCAGGTCCTTGGTCTCCTGGTTGTTGGGCCCGGTCTTGGGCACGCCCTCGAACTGCGCGCCCTGACCGTCCTCGCTCCAGGTCGGCTCGGTCACGTAGTTCATATCCGGATAAGAGGCGAGCCTGTCGCGCAGCGCCGTCACCGCCGTCTGCCGCTGCTCGGCCGGGGTGCCGGACAGATCCACCGCGATCTGCAGCACGCCGTTGCTGCCCTCGCCGAAGCCCTGCGTGCGCAATTCGTAGGCCTTGCGGATGGTGGAGGTCTTGGGCATCGAATCCTCGCCCGGCAGACCGAGATTCATCTTGGCGGCGGGCACGGCCAGCAGGCCGAGCACCACCACGCTGAGCACCAGCGCGACCCACGGCAGCTTGCCGATCAGCTGCCCGACCCGCATGCCATTGGTGACGTGGGTGTCGTCCTCCGGGTCGTACTTGGCGATGAGCGGCAGCTGGGGTTTGAACAGGAACCGCCCGAACGCGCCGAGCAGCGCGGGCATGAGCGTGAGCGCGACCAGCACCGCGAATCCGGCCGCGACCGCGCCGCCCAGACCCATGAAGGTCAGAAAGCGCACGCCCACGATGCTCAGGCCGACCAGCGCGATGATCACGGTCAGACCGGCGAACACCACCGCCGACCCGGCCGTGCCGAGCGCCACGCCCGCGGCTTCCTCAGGTGAATCCTGCACGGACAGTTCGTGTTTGTAACGGGACACGATGAACAGCGCGTAGTCGATGGACAGCGCGATGCCGATCATGGAGGCCAGGAAGGTGGTGAAGCTCGGCACCGACAGCACCGAGGTGCCCAGGAAGATCAGCGAGGTCGCCGCGCCCAGGCCCACGATGGCGGTGATGATGGGCACGAAGGCCGCCACGATGGCGCCGAAGCAGATGATCATGACTATGAAGGCGAAGCCCATGCCGATCATCTCGGACTTACCGCTGGGCTGCTGCTGTTCCATGGCGATGGTGCCGGACAGTTCGACCGTCAGCCCGGCCCCCCGCGCACCGTCGGCAACGTCGTAGGCGGCCTTGCGATCATCGGCGGTGACATCGGCGAAGTTCTCGAGGGTGAACGGAACACTCAGAATGGCAACGGAATCCGGATTCTCCCTATTGAGCACGTTCAGCGGTGCGTTGGAGCACTTGGAGACGAACTCGCTGGAGTTGCGATCACCGTCCAGGCACCCCATTTCCTGGGCGGCGGCAATGGGATCGGTGATCGGTTTGCTGTGATCGACGATCCCCAGCCCCTCCAGCTGCTGGATGAGCCCCTTGATCGCCTGCTGGTTGGCGTCGTCGGTGAGCTTGGTCCCTGTCGGCGCGCCGATCACGTAAACACCGGTGACCGCGTCGAACTTGTACGCCTGCGACATGCCCGGGAAGTGCTTGTCCAGAATCTCGGTGGCGCGTTCCGATGGCAGGTTCGGGATGTCGAAGTCATTGCTCATCGGCTTCTGCAGGGCGGCGCCGAGGCCGCCGAGCAGCATGAAGAGCAATAGCCAGATCGGCAGCACGATCCACTTGCGTCGATACGCGAACCTGCCCCACCGGTACAGATAGACGGACACGAGCATCTCCTAGCGGTCGCCGGATAGCGCTTTCGGTCAGTCGTGCACTCGTTACGTGAGTTTGCTACTTGATAGCCACCGTATCAAGTCGTCCGGCGGTAAGAAGCCAGGAACAGCGCCTCGGCCAGGGCCATGTGCTCGATCTCGGTCGGATCGACACTCTCGTTCGGGGCATGGATGAGGCACTTCGGTTCTTCCACACCCATCAACATGATCTCCGCGTCCGGGTAGGTGTCGGCGAAGACATTGCAGAGCGGGATGGATCCGCCCTGGCCCTGGGTGGTGGCGGGGCGGCCGTAGGAGGCCTCGAAGGCGGCCTCCATGGCGGTGCGGGCCGGACCGCCGGTGGCGGAGCGGAAGGGTGCGCCGGTGGCCTCCTTCTCGACGGTGACCTTGGCGTTCCAGGGTGTGTTCGATTCGAGGTGGGCGGTCAGGGCTTTCAGCGCCTGCTGCGGATCGATGCCGGGTGGGATGCGCAGGTTGATGCGCGCCGCCGCGCGGGGCTGAATGGCGGCCGCGGAGCCGACCACCCCGGGCGCGTCGATGCCGAGGACGGTCAAAGCCGGTCGGGCCCAGAGCATATCGGCGACAGTGCCGGAGCCGACCAGATCGACGCCGTCGAGAACGCCCGCATCGGCGCGGAATTGATCCTCCGGGTACTGGACGCCGTCCCACTTCTGGTCATTGCTCAGACCGGAAACGGTGGTGTTGCCGTCCTTGTCGCGCAGGGTGGCCAGCACGTGGATGAGGGCCGCGAGGGCGTCGGGGGCCGCGCCGCCGAACATGCCGGAATGCATTTCCCCGGCGAGGGTTTCGATGGTGACCACGACATTCACATTGCCGCGCAGGGTTTCGGTGAAGGTCGGCACGCCGACGGCGAAATTGCCGCAGTCGCAGACCAGAATGGTGTCGGCGCGCAGCAGGTCGGCGTGCCCGGGGACGAAGTCCTCCAGCCCGCCGGCGCCCTGCTCCTCGGAACCCTCGGCGACGAGGGTGATTCCCACCGGGTAGTCGTCACCGCCGATCTGCCGCAGCGCGCGCAGGGCGGTCAGATGCATGATGATATTGCCCTTGCAGTCGGCCGCGCCCCGGCCGTACCAGCGGCCGTCCTTTTCGGTGAGCTGCCATACCGGTGTGCGCCAAGCCTTTTCGTCCAGCGGCGGCTGCACGTCGTAGTGACAGTAGAGCAGCACGTGCGGCGCTCCGGGCGGGCCGGGACGCCGCGCCACCACGGCCTTGCTGCCGTCGGAGGTCTCGTGCAGCCCCACATCGGTGAGCCCTTCGGCGGCGAAGGCGTCGGCCACCCACCGCGCGGCCTTCTCGCATTCCTCGATCGGGAACTGCCGCGCGTCGTACACCGACTTGTACGAAACCAGTTCGGCGAGATCCTGTTTCGCGCGCGGCATGAGGCCCTGCACGGCGGCGCGGAGCTCTTTCTCGGTCATTCACGTCTCCTGTTTCAGTTGTCCGTCTCCGATTTCACCGTGTCACTCGTTCGCAGAGTGCCGGTTTCCTGCAGGTACGACGCCAGCTTGTCCGGACAGTAGGTTTCGATGGCCAGGGCGGTGGCGGTGAAGATGTCGCCATCCGCGATGACCGGCCGGCTGCCCGGACCGCTGGCGCCATTGCTGATGGCCGCCTGATAGCGCGCCTTGATCAGCGGCGACTCCGGATCCTGGCACACCAGCCCGCCGTCGGCGCCGAGGGAATCGGCGATCACGCGCGGTTCCGGGGCCGCGAGCCCGGCCTCGGTGAGCCGGGACCGCAGCACCTCCGCCTTGCGCAGCGCGGCATCGGAACCGCGCTCCTGCCGGAAGATGATCACCCCGATGACCGCGACCGCCACCAGGATCACCGCGACCATGAGATACGTTGTCCGCCGCACGCTTTCGGGCGCGCCGCCGGTGTCGGTCATGCCAGGGCCTCCTCGGGGACATCGGTCTTCCAGCCGGGTCTGCGGAACTTCAAGAACAGGAACGGAATCAGCAGCCCGACTATGCCCATACCGAGACCGATGACGAGCACGTAGCCGAGCGCGCTGCCGCTGCCGTACTGCGAGGGCGGCACGAATCCGATGAGGAAGGCCGCGACCGAGGAGACGGTGCCCAGCCCGCACAGCGCGATCAGGGCCGGGGCCCGGTAGCCGCGCGGATGGTCTGGCTGGTTGCGGCGCAGGCGAATCGCGGCCGCGAACATGAGCACGTACATGATCAGATAGACCTGGGTGGTGATCACCGACAGGATCCAGTAGGCGCTGGAGACATCGGGGATGAAGGCGTACAGCAGGGCCAGCAGCGTGGTCACGATGCCCTGGGCCACCAGCATGTTCTGTTGTACGCCATGCTTGTTCACCCGCGTCAGCACGGGCGGCAGATACCCCTCCTTGCGCCCGATGAGCAGCAGCCCCTTCGACGGCCCGGCCAGCCAGGTGAGCATGCCGCCCAATGCCGCGGCCACCAGCATGACGCCGAGCACCGGCGTCAGGAAGCCGATGCCGAAGTGGTTGAAGAACCCGTCGAAGGCCTGCATGACGCCGGCGGTGAGGGACAGGTTCTGCGCGGGCACCACCCAGCTGATCACCACGGCCGGGACGATGAAGATGATCAGCACCAGGCCGACCGCCATGGCCATGGCCTTCGGGTACTCCTTGCCGGGATCGCGCAGCGAGGACACGTGCACCGCGTTCATCTCCATGCCTGCGTAGGACAGGAAGTTGTTCACGATCAGCACCAGGCTGGCCAGCCCGGTCCAGGCCGGGAACAGATGCGCGGCGTCCATCGGCGCGGCGGGCTCATTGCCCTGGGCGAGGAAGACGAAGCCTAGGATCACCAGCAGCGCACCGGGCACCAGCGTGCCGATGATCAGTCCCATACTCGATAGTCCCGCAACGGTTTTGGTGCCCTGCGAGGATACGAAGACTGCCGCCCAGTAGATGGTGATGATGACGATCGCCACGTATACGCCGTTGGCCGCGAGCGAGGGGTTGATGATGTAGGCGAAAGTGCTTGCCACATAGGCCAACAGGCTCGGGTAGTAGAAGATGGTCATGGCGAACTGGCACCACACCGCCAGGAAGCCCATGGGCTGGGACAGGCCCTCCCCCACCCATTTGTAGACTCCGCCCGCCCAGCCCGACGCCAGTTCGGCCGCCACGAAGGCGGTCGGCAGCAGGAACAGCAGCGCGGGCACCAGATACAGGAATACACAGGCCAATCCGTAGACGGCCATGGTCGGCGAGGCCCGCAGGCTGGCCACCGAACTCGTGGTCATGAGGGCCAGGGTCACCCAGGAGATGTAGTTGGTGGCCGTCGCCGGCTTGCTCGCCGTGCCAGTCATCGCCGATCCTTTCCGAAACCGTACGATCGAACGCGGAAAACGCAGAGCTGGAACGAGATTCAGAACACCGAGAATTGGCCGACGCGCGCGAAGGTCTCCAGCGCCACCGCGCCCGCGACCGAGTTGCCCTTGGCGTCGAGTCCGGGCCCCCAGGCGGCGACCGAGCACTGGCCCGGTACCACGGCGAGCAGTCCGCCGCCCACCCCGCTCTTGACCGGAAGGCCGATGCGGTAGGCGTATTCGCCCGCGCCGTCGTAGGTGCCGCACATGGTCATGAGCGCGGTGATGTGCCGGGCGTCGTCGCGGCTGAGCAGGCGGCTGCCGTCGGCGCGCAGGCCGTGCCGGGCGATGAGCAGCCCGGCCTTGGCCAGTTCCGCGCAGGTGATATTGAACGAGCACTGCCGGAAGTAGTGGTCCAGGGCGAGTTCCACGCTGTTGCGCATATTCCCGAAGCTCGCCATGAGGTAGGCGATGGCCCGATTGCGATCCCCGGTGCACAGTTCGGATTCGGCGATGACGCTGTCCACGTCCAGCGCCGGATTGCCGGTCTCGGCCCGCAGGAGGTCGCGCAGTGCGGCCACGGCATCGCCGGTATCTGCCAGCAACTGATCAGCGACCACAATGGCGCCGGGGTTGATATAGGGATTGCGCGGAATGCCGTTCTCCAACTGGAGTTCGATCAGGTCATTGAAGGCCATCCCGGAAGGCTCGCGCCGCACCCGCTTCCAGATGCCGCCGTCCTGGCGGGCGAGCACCAGCGCGAGTGCGAAGGCCTTGGAAATACTCTCGATCGCAAAGGGAACATCCACGTCACCGCCGGTATAGAGCTTTCCCTCGACGGTGGCGACAGCGAATCCGAACTGTTTGGGATCAACCTCGGCAAGACCCGGAATGTAGTCGGCGACCGCACCCTCCCCGATATGCGGCGCCGTGGCGGACATCACCTGCTCGATGACATGCCGATAGTCCATAGTGCTGAATAGTAACTGTTCAGCAACTATCTCTGGATTACGAAACGGTAGCTTGCTCAACCAGTTTCGATGGATCGGGAACTGGCGCGTTCTTCTCGGCAAACAGCAGTCGCGAACACTGTGGAGGCCCCGATGACCGGCAATCTGGACCCCGACGACCTCTACGCGATGCCCGGCATCAAACGCCCGGCGCCGCGTCACGGATTTCCGGAGCAGGAGATCTATCCCCAGGTCGCCTACCAGATCGTGCACGACGAGCTGCTGCTCGACGGCGTCTCCCGGATGAACCTGGCCACCTTCTGCACCACCTGGGTCGACGACCAGGCGCGGCGGCTCATGAACGAATGCCTCGACAAGAACATCGTCGACAAGGACGAATACCCGCAGACCGCCGAACTCGAACGGCGCGGCGTGCGCATGCTGGCCGATCTGTGGCATTCGCCCGATGCCGAGCGCACCCTGGGCACCTCCACCACCGGTTCCAGCGAGGCGGCCATGCTGGGCGGGCTCGCGGCGAAGTTCCGCTGGCGCGCGCGGGGCGGCACGGGCATGCCGAACTTCGTGTGCGGTCCGGTCCAGGTGTGCTGGGAGAAGTTCGCCCGCTACCTCGATGTGGAGATCCGGCAGGTCCCGCTGCGCGGCGCGCGGTACACCATGCATCCCGACGATGTGGCCGCCTACTGCGACGAGAACACCATCATGGTGGTGCCGACCTTCGGGCAGACCTTCACCGGGCTGTTCGAGGACGTCGAGGGCGTCAGCAAGGCCCTCGACGACCTGCAGGCCCGGACCGGGCTGGACATCCCGATCCATGTGGACGCGGCCAGCGGCGGCTTCCTGGCGCCGTTCTGCGCTCCGGAGATCGTGTGGGATTTCCGGCTGCCGCGGGTGAAATCCATCAATGCCTCCGGGCACAAGACCGGGCTGGCGCCGCTGGGCGCGGGCTGGGCCGTCTGGCGCACGGCCGCGGATCTGCCGCGGGACCTGATCTTCAATGTCGACTATCTCGGCGGCTCCATGGCCACCTTCAATCTCAACTTCTCCCGCCCGGGCGGACAGGCCATCACCCAGTACTACGACTTCATTCGCTTGGGGCGCACCGGATATCGGCGCGTGCAGTCCGCCATCTACGCCGCCGGTCAGCATCTGGCCAAGGGATTGACCGAGGTCGGGCCCTTCGAGCTGATCCACGATGCCGATCCGCGGCGCGGGATCACGGCGGTGTCCTGGCGGTTGTCCGGTAAGGAGAATTTCAACCTCTACGACCTGTCCGACCGGCTGCGCACCCGCGGCTGGCTCATCGCCGCCTATCCGCTGCCCGCCGATCGCGAGAACGAGACCATCATGCGGGCGGTGCTGCGACACGGGTTCACCTACGACATGGCCGACCTGCTGCTCGCGGATGTGCAGCGCGGCATGAAGCAGCTGCACGCGCATCCCTTGCGAACCTCGCTCACCCGTGAGGACGCGGGCGGGTTCACGCACAGCGCGACCGCGGCCGTGCCGACACCGAAAGCGCCGCCGGCACGGACGACAGCAGGATCCGGCAAGTCCACAACCGCTGCGACCAAGGCGAAAACCAACGGATCCGGCGGCAAGGGCGGCGGCAAGAGGGCGAAATCCTCTGCGGGTAAGGCGAAGTCGTGAGCGGCGCGCATCGCGCCGGTGCGGCGGGCCGGAGTGTGGCGGCGCCCGGCGCCGGTGCGCCGTCGAGCACCAGATACCTGAGCACGGTCGCCCTCGGCTTCACCACCGCCGCGGCCATTGTCACCAGCCTGCGCGGCCTGCCCGCGATGGCCAAGGAAGAACTGACCATGTTCTTCTACATCGGCTTTTCCGTGGTGCTCTTCCTGATTCCGGCCGGCCTGGTGTCGGCCGAACTCGGCAGTGCGTTCGGCCGCAAGGCCGGTGGTCTCTACGCCTGGATCAGCGGGGCCTTCGGCAAGAAGGTGGGCTTCTGGGTGATCTTCCTGTCCTGGCTGCAGGCCATGGTCTTCTTCCCCACCGGACTGAGCTTCGCCGCCGCCGGTGTCGCTTTCGCCATCGACAGACCCGAGATGGCGCAGGACCACATTTACGTCGGCGTTTTCTCGGTCATCGCCTACTGGGCCTGCACCCTGGTCGCACTGGCCGGAAATCAGCTGGCGGCCAAGGTGACTCAGGCCGGGTTCCTGCTCGGCACTGCGATTCCCGGTCTCATCCTGCTGGGCCTGTTCCTCTGGTGGGTGCTCGGCGGGCACACCATCGGCTGGGAGCACACCACCGATCCGGCGGTCACCGTCGAGCGCGACGGCCACGACGCGCCCCGCTTCATGCCCTACATCGCGGGCCTGTCCGCCCTGGCGTTCCTCGGCAATATCCTGGAGAACTTCACCGGTATCGAGTCGCAGGCGGTGCACGCCACCGAGCTGCGCAATCCGGGCCGCCAGTACCCCGTGGTCATCATGATCGCCGCCGTCGCCTCGGCCGCCATCTTCACCCTCGGCGCGCTGGCGGTCGCGGGCATTCTCCCCTACGACAGGATCAACCTGAACTCCGGCGTATTCGACGCCCTCACTTCCGGTTTCGGCACCCTGATGAATATCGGCTGGCCGGTTCTCGTCCTGGCGGCCCTGATCGCCTACGGCGCCCTCGCCGGCACCCTGGCCTGGATCACCGGCCCCAGCCGCGGCGTCCTGGCCACCGCCCACGACGGCATGCTCCCGCCGATCCTGCAGAAGGTGAATTCCCGTGGGGTGCAATCCAATATTCTGATCGTCCAGGGCGTCATGGTCACCGTCCTGTGCGCCCCCTACTTCTTCATGACGGATGTGAGCAGCGCCTTCTTCCTCATCACCGCCATGGCCGTGGGCATCTACATCATCATCTATCTCTTCATGTACGCCGCGGCCATCCGGCTCCGCTACACCCGGCCCGACCTGGAACGCCCCTTCAAGGTCCCCGGTGGTAAGGCCGGCATCTGGGCCTGCGCCGGAACCGGCTTCGCCGCAATGGCGTTCGCCCTGGTGACGGCCTTCGTCCCGCCCTCGCAACTCCCCATCGGCAATCCGGCGACCTATGTTGCCCTGGTCGCCGGCGGCACCGTCTTCTTCTGCCTGGTCCCGATGGTCGTCGAACGCCTCCGCAAACCCGGCTGGGCCGCGCCGGAGGATGTGAAGGCCAGAGCGCTCGGCCCCGGCGCCTAGCGGTCGGCGAGGCCGACGGTGTCGAGGACCCAGGCGAATTCGAAGGCCACTTCCTTCCACTTCTCGTAGCGGCCGCTGACGCCGCCGTGGCCGGCGGACATCTCGGTCTTCAGCAGCAGCTGGGAGTGGCCGGTCTTGGTGGCGCGCAGGGCGGCCACCCACTTGGCCGGTTCGACGTACAGGACCCGGGTGTCGTTGAGGCTGGTGATGGCGAGGATGGCCGGGTAGTCCTTGGCCTCGACGTTCTCGTACGGCGAGTAGGACTTCATGTAGTCGTAGACGTCCTTGTCCGCCAAGGGATTACCCCACTCGTCCCACTCGATGACGGTGAGCGGGAGGGAGGGATCCAGGATGGAGGTCAGCGGGTCCACGAACGGCACATTCGCCAGGATGCCGGTGAACAGCTCCGGCGCCAGGTTGGCCACCGCGCCGACGAGCAGGCCGCCGGCGCTGCCGCCGTCGGCGATCATGCGATCGGGGGCGGTGACGCCGGTGTCGATGAGATGCCTTGCGCAGGAGACGAAGTCGGTGAAGGTGTTCTTCTTGGTGAGGGTCTTGCCGTTCTCGTACCAGAGCCGGCCCATCTCGCCGCCGCCGCGCACGTGGGCGACCGCGAACACCATGCCGCGGTCCAGCATGGACAGGCGCGCCACCGAGAAGCCCGGGTCGATGCTGGCCTCGTAGGAGCCGTATCCGTAGAGCAGCAACGGCTTCGGACCGGCCGGGGCGTCCTTGCGCACCACGATGGAGATCGGGATGCGGGTGCCGTCCGCGGCGACCGCCCAATCCCGATGCTGTTCATAGTCTCCGGCGTCGTACCCGCCGAGCACCGGCTGCTCCTTGCGGAGCAGCAGCTCGCCGGTCTCGGGCACGTAGTCGAAGACCTGCATCGGGGTGATGAACGAGGTCAGGCCCACCCGCAGGGTGGGCTGCTCCCATTCCGGATTGGAGCCCAGACCGGCGGCGAAGAGCTCGAGCTCGAAGTCGATCTCCTTCGGCTCGCCGTAGCCCTCGGGCGTCAGCGGCCAGACCGCCACCCGCGGCAACGCCTCGCGGCGGTAGCTGAGCACCAGCTTGTCGGAGAAGGCGTCGACGTCCTCCAGGCGCACATCGTCGCGGTGCGGGATGAGAATGGTCTGGTTCGCCGGATCCGAGACCGGCGCCTCGGCGAGCACGAAGTTCTCCGCCTTCACCCCGTCGACGACATCGTTGTGCAGGATGAGCAGGCGGTCCTCGCCGCCGACCACCGCGTGCTCGGCCGAGTACTCGACGCCCTCGCGGCGCGGCAGCAGGACCCGGAACTCGCCTTCGGGATTGTCGGACTCCAGGATCCAGCCCTCGCTGGTGATCTTGGAGCCGACCCACACCACCAGGTACTTCTCCGAGCGGGTCGCGCCGATGCTCACCCAGTAGCGCTCGTCCGGCTCGTGGAAGACCTTGACGTCGGCGTCCTGGGCGGCGCCCAGCCGATGCCGCCACACGGTGTCGGGCCGCCACGACTCGTCGACGGTCTGATAGAAGACGTGCGTGCCGTCGAGCGACCAGGTCGCGCCGGGTGCGGTGCCGGGAATCTCGTCGGCCAGCAGTTCACCGGTCTCCAGATTCTTGAAGCGCAGCACATAGCGCTCATCGCCGACGGTGTCGACGGAGAAGGCCAGCAGATCGCCGGCGTGGCTGATGGAGAAGGCGCCGAGCGCGAAGAAGTCGTGGCCCTCGGCCAGTTCGTTGGAATCCAGCAGCACCTGCTCGCCGGGCACCTCGGTCCCGACCTCGAGCTGTGGCGGGGTCCAGTCGTTCTTGTCGGCAATCGGGCAGCGGCAGTGCACGCCGTATTGCTTGCCCTCGAAGCTGCGCGAGTAGTACCAGTAGTCACCCATGCGGGTAGGCACCGACAGGTCGGTTTCCTGGGTGCGGCCCTTGATCTCCTCGAAGATCTTCTCCCGCAGCGGCCGCAGCTTCGCGGTCTGCGCGTCGGTATAGGCGTTCTCCGCCTCCAGATACGCGATGACCTCCGGGTTCTCCTTGTCCCGCAGCCACTCGTACTGGTCGATGAAGACGTCACCGTGGTGCACGCGCTCGGTCGGCACCCGTTTGGCGATCGGCGCCGTCACGATCGCGCCGGATTGTGAGGTCGCGCTACCACTGTCCAAAGCCATGCGTCCACGTTAGTGGTGCCCCGCGACAGCAGCCCGCCGGACCCGCGTCCAGCTGCGAAAGGCCGGTGAAATGATCCGAGCGCCCGGCCGATGGCGAGCGCTCGAGGAGCGAGCCGATGATCAGAAGGCTATCGGCGGTGCGAACGCCCGTTCGCCGAATGCTGCCGCTGATCGTAGAGGAAGAAGACCGCCGCTTTGCGTCGAGCACACTGGTCGGTCGGACAACTTCTATGAATCCGCAGAATGCTGTGCGCCATCTCCACCGTGAACCGCGCGGGTACGACATCACAGCTATCGGAGATGGGAGCGGCTCGCTGCGGGGACCATGGCGTGCGCACCACATACCTCCTTCCGCTGACACAGAATGGAATATCCGATCCGTGCCGCTCGCAAACACTGGCATGATGAGTGCGATCTACATCACCGTCCAGTACTTCGCAGCGATCGCACAGGGAGTGTCCGGAAGTGGAAGCGAAGAACCGCGAGATCGAGCCCGATGCCGTCTGGCGGCGCAGTGACGACCAGGCCGATGGCGTCGAAATCGCCTTTCTGGCCAGTGGAAATGTCGGATTGCGGGATTCCCGCAATCCGGAGGGGCCGGTGCTGATCTTCACACCGGGCGAGTGGAAGGCCTTCGTGGCCGGCGCCAAGGACGGCGAATTCAACCGTCCCGCAAGCTGATCGGATTCACGTCGCGGCCATCGGCGGCGCACCGGTCTCGGTGCGCGCGCCGGTGGGCACGACATCCGGCAGCCCGGATGGCGAGCGTCGAGATCATCGCGCCGTAGCGCTGTGCGCGGGGGCCGGAGCCTACGCGCCGATCGCACCGCCGATGGTCGGCCAGGATGCGTGCAGCGTGTCCTGCCAGTACGACCATGAGTGCGTGCCCACCGGGCTGTGGTCGATGCGCGCCGGAATGCTCAACTCGCGCAACCGCTGTTCGAAAGCGGTGACGCAGGCGTTCACACCGAATTCGATGGGCCCACCGAAGAAGATGTTCTCCGGCAGCTGCGGTTTGATCTCCAGCTCGTGCGGGCCCGGCAGGCCGGTGCCGGTGGAGAGGTAGAGGGTCTTGCCGCGCAGCCGATCCGCGAGAACCGCCGGATTGTGCGCGGCCCAGGCCGGATCCGCGGGGCCGCCCCACATATTGAACGGATTGCCACCGCGATTCGCGATGGAGAAGAGCATGCCGCCCTGCGCGATGGCGAGATCGGGGCAGGCACTGTACCCGGCGACGGCGCGGTACAGGTTCGGATGCCGTACGGCCAGTACGAATGCCGCGGTGCCGCCCATGGACAGCCCGCCGATGGCGTTCACGCCATTGCCGGCGAAATAGCTGTCGATAATGGGCGGAAGTTCCTGTGTCAGAAAGGTTTCCCACTTGTACCGGCCGAAGCGCGGATCATCGGCGATCCAGTCGGTGTAGTAGCTGGCCTGCCCGCCCATGGGCAGCACCACGTTCACGTTCTTGCCGCCGAAGAAGGGTTCGGCATCGGTGGCATTGGTCCAGGTGCTCTGCCCCGCGCCGGGGTCCAGCCCGTCGAGCAGGTAGTAGCTGGGCCGGGCGCCGCCTCCGGCCGGATGCAGCACCTGGACCTGGATGGTGCGGCCCATGGCGGTGGAATCGATGAACAGAGTGGAGCGGGTGGGGCTGAGGTCGTCGACGCGGAGCACCTGGGCCGCGCTCGCGGTTGGCGGGGACGCCAGCGCCGGACTCAGCAAACTTGCGGCGATCGTGAAAATCGCTGCGGCAACGACTCTTCTGCGCATGTCCCCACCTCCATCAGCCCACCAAGAACGCCGTTCAACGTAACTCGAGAGACGGTCGCCCCGAGGAAGATTCAGGTTTTGGCGTGTCCTTGGCAAACCAGTCGGTTCGGATATGGTAATGCACTTCGGCTATTACTTGCCAGCGGTTCTTCCCAACGCGCCCCGAATGGATCCGGCGAGGTAATCCAGGTCCGCCCGCGCCGGCGAGGTGGGCCGCGCCCGCAATCCGAACCCATCACCTGGAGTGCGTGGAATCACATGCAGATGCACATGGAACACCTCCTGGCCCGCGGTCACCCCGTCCGCCAGGAAGAAGTTCACCCCGTCACAGCCGACCTCGGAGTCCCGCAGCGCCGCCGCCACCCGCTGCCCCACCTGAAACAGCTTGCCGCCCAACGCCGGATCGAGTTCGGCCAGACTCCGCGCGGGAATCTTGGGAACCACCAGGACATGTCCGGGCGTCAGCGGCCGAATATCCATGAACGCCAGCACATCCTCGTCCTCGTACACCCGGCTGGCGGGTGCACGACCGGCGACGATGTCGGAGAAGATCGTGTACGGATTCATGTCCGGCAGCCTAGGGCCGGAGAATCCGGACGCCCCTAGAGGATTGGCGACGGGGTGTAGCGGGCCGCCTCCGGATTGGCCTCGACCAGCTTCTGCACCTGGGCGATGACCGCCGCGGTCTGCGCTTCGGCGGCGCCGATGAACGCGGAACGGTCCGCGAGCGCCGCGTCGAGCGCGGCGCGATCCAGCGGCATGCGCTCGTCGGCGGCCAGGCGGTCCAGCAGATCGGGTTCGCGGCCCTGCTCGCGCATGGCCAGGGCCACGGCCACCGCGTGCTCCTTGATGACCTCGTGGGCGGTCTCGCGGCCGACGCCGGCGCGCACCGCGGCCATGAGGATGCGGGTGGTGGCCAGGAACGGCAGGTAGCGATTGAGTTCGCGGTCGATGACGGCCGGGTAGGCGCCGAACTCCGCGAGAATGGTCAGGAAGGTCTCCATCATGCCGTCGACGGCGAAGAAGGCGTCCGGCAGCGCCACGCGGCGGACCACCGAGCAGAACACGTCACCCTCGTTCCACTGCGCACCGGCCAGTTCGGCGGCCATGGAGCCGTAGCCGCGCAGCACCACCTGCAGGCCGTTGACGCGCTCGGCGGAGCGGGTGTTCATCTTGTGCGGCATGGCCGAGGAGCCGACCTGGCCGGGCTGGAAACCCTCGGTGACGAGTTCGTGCCCGGCCATCAGGCGGATGGTGTGCGCGAAGGACGAGGGGCCCGCGCCGATCTGGACCAGCGTGGCGAGCACGTCGTGGTCGAGCGAGCGGGGGTAGACCTGGCCGACGCTGGTCAGGACGTTCTTGAAGCCGAGGTGGTGGGCGACCTTCTGCTCCAGCTGGGCGAGCTTGGCGGCATCGCCGCCGAGCAGGTCGAGCATGTCCTGGGCGGTGCCCATGGGGCCCTTGATGCCGCGCAGCGGGTAGCGGTCGATGAGTTCGCGCAGGCGGGTGAGGGCGATGAGCAGCTCGTCCGCGGCCGAGGCGAAGCGCTTGCCCAGCGTGGTGGCCTGGGCGGCGACATTGTGCGAGCGCCCGGCCATGACCAGGGACTGATATTCGGCGGCGCGCTCGGTGAGGCGGGCGGCGATGGCGATGCCGTGGTCGTGGACGTGCTCGAGCGACAGGCGGATCTGCAGTTGCTCGACATTCTCGGTGAGGTCGCGGGAGGTCATGCCCTTGTGCACGTGCTCGTGCCCGGCCAGGGCGTTGAACTCCTCGATGCGGGCCTTCACATCGTGGCGGGTGACGCGCTCGCGCTCGGCGATGGCGGCCAGATCGACCCGATCGATGACGCGCTCGTAGTCCTCGACCACACCGGCCGGAACGTCCACTCCCAGTTCGGACTGGGCGCGCAGCACCTCCAGCCACAGCCGCCGCTCGAGAACAATCTTGTTCTCCGGCGACCACAGGCGCACCAACTCGGGGCTGGCGTAACGGGTGGCGAGGACGTTCGGCACAAGACTCACGTTTGGCCAGTTTACCGGCGGCGATTCGGCTCGCTTACGCGGGCGGAGCGACAATGTCGATGATCTCCAGCAGCGCCCCGCGCGCCATCCGCCGCGGTTGCGGATCCGCCTCGCCGAGGGCGGTCACCACCGCCCCGTCCACCACCGCCACCAGCCTGCGCGTCTGCTCGGCCCGAACCACCCGATCGGACCGGCGCAGCACGTCGCCCAGCAACTCGTCGAGCTGGGCCCGTAGTCGGAGCTGCACCTCGCGTAGTTCGGGATGGCGGGCGGAGGCGACCGAGCGTTCGTAGCGGGCAATGAGCTGGCCGCGGGCGTCCTCGTCCGGATTCTCCGGGCCGACGAGCAGATCCAGGATCAGATCCACGGTGGCCTCGGCGCCGCGGCGGCGATGGGTCACCTCCCCCACGCGCCGGCGCATGGCCTCCAATTCGGCATTGCCGGAGAACTCCACCGCGCGGGCGATCAAATCCTCGAGCGAGTCGAAGTAGTAGGTGGTGGATGCCAGCGGCAGCTCCGCCCGGGTCGCCACCGAGCGGTGCCGGACCGCTTCGAAGCCGCCCTCGAGCAACAGCTCGGCGGCAGCACAAACCAGCGCTTGGCGACGCCGTTCGCCTTTCGGAGTCGTCGCAGTGGTCACGGTGCAATCGTGCCAGTCATCATCGGTTCATCTGTGCCAAATCTGTGCGATCTGTGGGGATTCCCAGGTTCGTGGGCGATCGGACGAGCCGTGCGGAAACGCGATACTGCTGTTGTACCGCATCTGTGCGGGCTCGGGGGCGAGACCGGAAAGTCTTGGCAGATCAGGCCATATAGCGTTCCAACCGGTCCAGCGCTTCCTCGATATCGGCGCTGGCCCCGGCGAACGAGAAGCGAACCGTGTGCAGGCCGTTGACGGTGTCGAAGTCGATGCCGGGCGCCAGCGCCACCCCGGTGTGGTCGAGCACCTCGGTGCACCAGCGCATCGAATCATCGGTCAGGTGAGCGATATCCGCATACGCGTAGAACGCGCCGTCGGCCGGAGCGAGATCGGTGATACCCAGTTTCGGCAGTCCCGACAGCAGCAGCTGACGGTTGGCGGCGTAGCGGCGCACATGCCCGTCGAGCTCCTCCTTGGCCTCCGCGCCGAAGGCGTGCACGGCCGCGTACTGCGAGATGGCCGGCGGGCACACGGTCATATTCGAGGCCAGCCGCTGCAGGGCCGGGCGCAGCGCGGCGGGCACCAGCATCCAGCCCAGCCGCCAGCCGGTCATGGAGAAGTATTTGGAGACCGAACCGATCACCACGGATTCGCGGGAGGTCTCCCACGCCGAGGCGGTCGGCGCTGTGTCCGATCCCTCCCTGCTCCCACCCGTGTCGTCGTAGACGATGCCGTGATAGATCTCGTCGGAGATGAGCAGCGTGCCGTGCTCATCGCACCAGCGGGCCAGCGCCGCCAGCTCCTCCGGGGCGATCATGGTGCCGGTCGGATTGGCCGGGCTCGCCACGATCAGGCCCGCGGGCGGCTCCGGCAGCGCCTCCAGCATGGCCACCGTCGGCTGGAACCGGGTCTCGGGCCCGCAGTCCAGCTCCACCACCGCGCAGCCCAGCGCGGTGAGCGTATTCCGGTACGCCGGATAGCCCGGCCGGGCCACCACCACGGTGTCCCCCGGATCGAACGCCGCCAGGAAGATGAGCGTGAACGCGCCCGACGACCCGGTCGTCACCACCACGTCCTCGGCGTCCACCGCCACCCCGTAGGTGGACCGATGATGCTCGGCAATGGCCTGTCGCAGCTCCAGGATTCCGAAAGTCTCGGTGTATCCCAGCAATTCGCTGTCCATTGCCTGCCGGGTCGCCCGCAGCACCGCGCGCGGCGCCGGCGTGGACGGCTGCCCCGCGGCCAGCACCAGCACATCCCCGTGTGTCCGGGCCCGTTCAGCTGCTGCTTTCCAGACGTCCATCACGTAGAAAGGTGGAATGGTCGACCGGCGAGATTCGATACGCACGAGACAGACGGTAGAGCACCCGCTCCCCCGCCTGTCCCCTAATGGCCCCTGGAATGGCTGAGGAGGGATTCGTGCCGGGGGGAAAGACCACCGAGGAGACCTCGGCGGCGCGCCGATCCGCGCCCGCCGGGCCCGAGACCAATGGAAAGCGACCATCTGCTGCCGCCCCGTCCGCGACGGCTCCGCCCGCCAACGGGAGCAAGCCCGCCGCACAAGGAACCCCGCCCGCCGCGCCGGCCGCGCACGGGAACGGAGCCGAGCGCGCCGCCCGGGTGCCGCCGGATGACGTGGACCCGGCCGCATCACGCGAGCTCGCCGTCGCCGAGTCGGACGACGCGGACGACGGGGCCGCTACGAGCGATCGAAGCTCGGATGCGGACGCTGCCGACCGGGACCACGGGTTTCGGGTCGGCGAGGGCAGCTACGTCCCGGGGGTGCGCTCGGAACTGACGGGACCGCGCGGTCACGGGCCGCGGGAGCAGAGCGCACGGATGGCGCGGGCAGCCGCGAACGGGGTGGCGTGGGCACGTGCGCGCGCACCGCGGGCGCGGGATCAGGGCGTGGCGCTGTGGGCGCGGCGGCCCAGGTCTCGCGCGGAGGTGACGGAACTCGTCGGGCGAGGCCGGGACGAGGTGCGGCGGCAGGCGCCGGTGGCGCGGGAGTGGGCGTTGCGGCATCGGGCGCTGATCGCCGGGGTCACGGCGGTGCTCGTCTTCGCGGGGGCGGACAGCACCCTCGGGCGGATTCCCATTGATGCGGCGGTGGAACCCGGTGTGGCGCTGCGGGTTCCGACGGCGTATCCCTTGCAGGTGCAGATGCCCGCCTCGACGACCAAGCGGTATCTGGATGCCATCGCCAATGGCGAGCGGATTCGTGAGCAGGCGGTGGTGGCGGCCGCGGCGCGCAATACGCTGGAGCGCGCCAAGGCGGAGGCGGCCGCGGCGGTGGCCGGGGAGTATCAGCCGTGGATGACGGCGGGCACCGAC
The DNA here is from genome assembly GCF_054655275.1 of Nocardia sp. IFM 10818. NCBI lineage: Bacteria > Bacillati > Actinomycetota > Actinomycetes > Mycobacteriales > Nocardiaceae > Nocardia > Nocardia sp. IFM 10818. The sequence goes on along the minus strand of NZ_BAAHJH010000001.1, from coordinate 698,955 downwards.
CCCACCTTCGTACTGCCGGGGGTGGGTGCGTTCACGCTGCCCGCCCGAGGCGCGTTCACCTCCGGATTCGGGCCGCGGTGGGGCACCTTCCACGCGGGCATCGATATCGCCGCGCCGCTCGGGTCACCGATCTACGCGGTGGCGGCGGGCACGGTCGTCGCGGCCGGACCGGCGCAGGGGTTCGGGCTGTGGGTCCAGATCCGGCACGACGACGGGACGATCTCGGTCTACGGGCACATGTACGACTTCTTCGTCTCGGTCGGCGAGCGCGTCCCGGCGGGCATGCAGATCGCCCGCATCGGAAACCGCGGTGATTCCACCGGCCCGCATCTACATTTCGAGATCATCCAAAACGGGCAGCGAGTGGATCCGCAGGCCTGGCTGGCATTGCACGGCCTGCGCCTCGGCTGACGCGGAAACGACGCCGCCCCTCGCGAACACGCGAGGGGCGGGACATCGAGAGGCGGGAAGGCTCAGACCGCGGGTTCGGGAACGCTGATGCGGCCCTCGGTGGCGGCCAGCGCGATGTCGGTGCGGAAGTGCCCGCCGGGCAGCTTGATGGTGGCGAGCCGGTCGTAGGCGTTCTTGCGCGCCTCCTCGAGATCGGCGCCCTGGCCGACAATGGCGAGCACGCGGCCGCCGGCGGAGACCAGCGCGCCGTCGGCCCGCTGTGCGGTGCCCGCGTGCAGGACCTCGGACTCGGTTCCGGTGCCGGAGGATTCGGCGCCGGTGATGACATCTCCGGTGCGCGGGCGGGCCGGGTAGTTCTCGGCGGCCAGCACGACGGTGACCGCGGAGCCGTCCTTCCAGCGCGGCGCGGCGACCCGGTCGAGGGTGCCGGTGGCGGTGGCGTTCAGCAGTTCGCCGAGCGGGCTGTCGAGCATGGCCAGCACGGCCTGAGTCTCGGGATCTCCGAAGCGGCAGTTGAATTCGACCACGGCCGGTCCGGCCTGGCCGATGGCCAGGCCCGCGTACAGCAGGCCGCTGAACGGCACGCCCCGACGAACCATTTCCGCCGCAACGGGTTTCACCACATCATCGACAATGGCGGTGAGGGTCTCCTCCGGCAGCCACGGCAGCGGCGTGTAGGCCCCCATACCGCCGGTGTTCGGCCCGGTGTCCCCGTCGCCGACCCGCTTGTGGTCCTGCGCGGGCAGCAGCGGCACCACGGTCTCACCGTCGACCAGGCAGAACAGCGATACCTCGGGACCGTCGAGGAAGGACTCCAGCAGCACCGGATGGCCCTGCTCGAGCAGTTCGGCGCCGTGCTCGCGGGCCACCGACCGGTCGGCCGTCACCACGACGCCCTTACCGGCGGCGAGCCCGTCGTCCTTCACGACCCAGGTGGGCCCGAACCGGTCCAGCGCCGCGTCCAGCTCACCGGGATGATCGACGATCTCACTGTGCGCGGTGCGCACACCGGCCGCGTTCATCACATCCTTGGCGAACGCCTTGGAGCCCTCGATGCGCGCGGCGGCGGCCGACGGCCCGAAGCAGGCGATTCCGGCCTCGCGCACCGCATCCGCGACGCCGAGCACCAGCGGCACCTCCGGCCCGACCACCACGAGATCGGCCGCGAGCTCCCGCGCCAGCTCCACCACCTCCGCACCGGAGGAGGCGTCCACCGGCCGCACCTCGGCGTGCTGGGCGATGCCCGCATTGCCGGGCGCCGCGTACACGGCGCTCACCGCCGGGTCTTTGCGCAGGGCGAGGACGAGGGCATGTTCACGGGCTCCGGAGCCGATGACGAGTACGCGCACGACCGAAAGCTTAGAGGGTGCCTCAGACACTGATCATGGCGGTTACGCAGGCTCGCACCGAGCTGGTGCGTGAACGCGATATCTCACGGTCAGGAGCCCGCGAACAATACCCGGGGAGGTCGAGCCGGTATGCGCGAGCGGACCGCGCCGGGGATGATGGACGGTGGCGACCGTCACCGCGAGCGATCAGAGGATGTGCCTGCTATGGGCTTGATCGACGGAATCATGGGCAATGCGGGACGCATCGATCCCGCGGGCGCACAACAGGAGTACGGCAAGTTACTCGGTCAGGGCGAACAGATCTATGCGGCGTACCTGCTGGTGCGCGATGCCATGCTGTTCACCAATCGCCGCCTCATCCTGGTCGACAAACAGGGTCTGACCGGCCGCAAGGTGAGCTATCACAGCGTTCCCTACCGGGCCATCACGCACTTCTCGGTGGAGACCGCGGGCACCTTCGACCTGGACGCCGAGCTGATGATCTGGATCGCGGGCACCGGCGAGCCGCTGCAGAAGCGGTTCAACCGCCAGGTCGACATCTATGAGGTGCAGGGCATCCTGTCGCATTTCGTGGCGGTGTAGGTGGAGCCGCCCGCGCGGGTTTCCGCGTAATCTCCGGGCATGGCTTCTGTTTTCTCCGCAATCATCAACGGCCAGCTGCCGGGCCGCTTCGTCTGGGAGGACGACGAATTCGTCGCCTTCCTGACCATCGCCCCGGTGACGCAGGGTCACACGCTGGTGGTGCCGCGCAAGGAGATCGACCAGTGGCAGGACGTCGATCCGGAGACCTTCGCGCGGATGACCGCCCTCGCCCAGAAGATCGGCCAGGCGGTGCGGGCGGCGTGGGACGCGCCGCGCGCGGGCCTGCTGATCGCGGGGCTGGAGGTACCGCATCTGCACGTGCACGTCTTCCCGGCCTTCGAGCTCGGTGATTTCGATATCACCGGCGCGGATCCGGATCCGAGCAAGGAATCCCTCGACGAGGCCCAGGCCAAGATCAAGCAGGCGCTGCGCGATCTCGGCTACGGGGCCAATGTGCCGGCCTGAGCCCTGGGCAGCCGCACGGTGAAGGTCGCGCCTTCGCCGGGGACGCTGGTCACCGCGACCGTACCGCCGTGCGCGGTGGCCAGCGCCTGCACGATCGACAGCCCCAGGCCGGTGCCGCCGCGCTCCCGGCTGCGGGAGGCGTCGGTGCGATAGAAGCGTTCGAAGACCCGCTCGGCCTGCTCGGGTTCCAGGCCGGGCCCGGTATCGCTCACCTCCAGCAGCACCTCGTCCGCGGCGGGCGTGAGCCGGACGGTGACCGCGGCGCTCACCGGGGTGTGCACCAGCGCGTTGTCGATCAGATTCGCCAGCACCTGCCGCAGCCTCGGCGCATCGCCGAGCACCTCCAAGGTGCCCGCACCGGAACCGATCTCCAATCCGATCCGCCGCCGCGGCTCCTCCGGATGCCGCACCGCCGCGACCGCGCGGGCGCTGTGCACGGCATCGCTGGCCAGCGCCAGCAGATCCACCGGCTTCCGCTCCACCGGCCGGTGCGCGTCGAGCCGCGCCAGCATGAGCAGGTCCTCGACCAGTAGTCCCATCCGGTGGGATTCGTGTTCGATGCGATCCATGAGCGCGCCGGAATCGGTCAGCGCGCCTTGCCGATACAGCTCCGAGAAGCCTCTGATGGTGGTCAGCGGCGTGCGCAGTTCATGGCTGGCGTCGGCGACGAACCGGCGCATCTTCGCCTCCGAGGCCCGCGCCGCCTCCTCCGAGGCCGCGGTGGTCGCGAAGGCCTGCTGAATCTGGGTGAGCATGGTGTTCAGCGATTGCGAGAGGTGATCGACCTCGGTATCGGTGCCGCGCACCGGAACTCGCCGGTTCAGATCGCCGCCCGCAATGGCCGCGGCCGTCTGCTCGACCTGTCGCAGCGGCCGCAGGCTGCGCCGGATCACCAGGCGCGCCAGGACCGCCAGCACGGCCAGCACCAGCGCCCCGATCACCGCCTGCAGCAGCACCAATCGCTCCAGGATGGATTGCGTGCCGTCCAGTCGCAGCGCTACCGTGCTGGCGCCATTGTCGTTGCGCACCTGCAGCACTCGCCATTTCTCGCTCGCGTCGCCCACCGAGCCGACCGTGACCGGTCGTGGTCCGAGATCGGCGGGGACATCCGGCTGCCGATTGCCGATATCGAGCAGCAGCGTCACCTGTCCCGCCGAATCCTGCACGCGCACATAGAAAAGGTTGGGCGGCCGCTCCTTGTGGTCCGGCGGTTCGGGGAGGGGTTCCGGCGGTTTCGCGCGCGGCGAGGCCCAGGTGGTGGCCGCCTCGTACAGCTGCTGATCGAGGCGATCCAGGAGCACGTTCCGCATCAGGGTGGTCACCACGAACCCGGAGACCAGCAGCCCGACGCCCACCAGCGCGACCAGCGCCACCACCAGCGTGGTGCGCAGCGGCACCGCCGCCAGCCGCCGCGAAACCCGCTCCCGCACGGTCATTCCGGCAGCGGCTGCGCTCACTTCGGCACCGGCCGGGGTTCCCGCATGACGTATCCCACCCCGCGCAGCGTGTGAATCAACCGTTCCGGCCCGGTGTCCACCTTCTTCCGCAGGTAGGACACATAGGTCTCCACCACCCCGACCTCGCCGCCGAAGTCGTAGCGCCACACGTGATCCAGAATCCGCGGCTTGCTCAGCACCGTTCCCGCATTGACCAGGAAATACCGCAGCAGCGTGAACTCGGTGGGCGACAGGGCGACCGGCTCCCCCGCCTTCCACACCTCGTGGGTGTCGTCGTCCAGCTCGATATCGGCGAACCGCAGGCGCGACGACTTCTCCTCCGGCGCGGCCGGTCCCGCACGCCGCAGGATGACCCGCAGCCGCGCCACCACCTCCTCCAGGCTGAACGGCTTGGTCACATAGTCGTCGGCCCCCAGCGTGAGCCCGGTGATCTTGTCGTCCACCTCGTCCCGCGCCGTCAGGAACAACACCGGCGCTTCGATCCCGTCGGCCCGCAACCGCCGCAGCAGCCCGAACCCGTCCATGCCCGGCATCATCACGTCCACGATCAGCGCGTCCGGCCGGAAGGTCCTCGCCCGATCCAGCCCCTCGGTCCCGGTCCCCGCCGTGGCCACCTCGAAGCCCTGAAACCGCAGACTGACCGCGAGCAGCTCGACGATCATCGGCTCGTCGTCGACGACCAGGATTCTGGCTTCGGGTTCGCGCGCCGCGGGCAGGCCTGTCATGCACTCATCCTGCGATGGCCCGCCGCGAACTCCCTGTAGCTTCGCTGGGAGTTTCCTGGGAACGACGGTTGCCTTGTAAAGCCGGCTTACGCGTGGAAAGAACAGGGCCGCTGCCGCGTATCGCGGCAGCGGCCCATCGAGCCCCCCGTCGGGATTGAACCGACGACCTTCGCTTTACAAGAGCGGTGCTCTACCACTGAGCTAGGGAGGCGGAAGCGGTGCCCATCATAACCAGGCGGACCGGCTCCGCGGAAAAAGCCGGGGTGCCCGGTGGGGCCGATACCTCAGCGGGCGGGGCCGAAGTACGGCCGCGCGGGGCTTGTGGCACCGCGCGGCCGTATTCGGAAGCCGTTCTGCGCAGTATCGGGCTAACCGCAGCTGTCTAGGATTGAGCCGCCTGACGTGCCGCATCATCGGCGGCCATGGCGTCACGCAGGCTCTTCGGACGCATATCCGTCCAGTTCTTCTCGACGTACTCCACGCACGCGGCACGGGAGTCCTCGCCGAATACGACTCGCCAACCCGCCGGAACCTCGGCGAAGGCCGGCCACAGGGAGTGCTGTTCCTCGTCGTTGACCAGGACGAAGAACCGGCCGTCTTCGTCGTCGAAAGGATTGGTGCTCATTTCACCTCACTGGATACTGGCGCTGTGTACGGGAACGCTGAAGGATCGATTCCGGTGCTGGTTTGGCCCACAGCACAGGAGCGAACCCCCGACGTTGGATTCGACCCTAGCAAGGCGGGCGTTACGCCAGGGCGGTTACCTTCACCCAGCGAAGAAATCCAGCAGGATCTTGTTCACCGTCTCCGGGCGTTCCAGATAGCCGAAGTGGCCGGCATCGGGGACTTCCTGATAGCGGGCGCCCGGAATGACCTCGGCGACCTCGCGCGACAGGTACGGCGGGATCATCCGGTCATCGGCAAAACCGACCGATAGGCACGGCACGGTGATACCCCGATACGCCGCCGTGCGGTCGAAATCATGGTCCATCCGCCGCTGCGCGCGCACGCCCGGCGACACCGGGCCGCCGGTGAACTCGAACAGATCCAGCCAGTCCCGCGCGGCATTGGTGTCGGCCATGGTGGCCGGGGACAGGTTCATGAGCGCGGTGATGGCGGCCTCGTACTTGGCGGGCAGCCGCACCCCGGAGGCGTCGAATTCGTGCTCGCCCAGCGAGAGCGTCTTCTGGAACTGGTCGAGGCGGGCGTGCCCGGCCAGGAAGACGGCCTTGCGCACCAGCTCCGGACGGGCCAGGGCGAGTTCCTGGGCCACGCGCGAACCCATGGACTGGCCGACGACCAGCGCCGGTCCCTCGTCCAGGAATTCGATGAGCGCGGCGGTGTCGCGCACCAGCTCGTCGATGGTCATGCCCTGCGCGGCCTCGAAAGAGGGTGCGATACCGCGATTGTCGAAGGTGCAGACCCGGTATCCGGCCGCGACCAGCGCGGGCACCTGGTGCAGTTCCCACACCCGGCCCGGGCTGCCGGTGCCCATGATCATGACGACCAGCGGCCCGCCGCCCTTGACGTCGGTGCCCTTGGCTCGGTCCCCCTTGACCTGGTAGTTCAGCGAGATTCCGTTCACCGTTGCCAACGGCATTGCTGTGACCCCTTCATCAGGACGTGCGACTGCTGCTTCCGCCCACCGTATCGGTTCCCCGCCCGGTCCGTTTCGGCCCGGCGGCGAACGCCCCGGTCCAGACACAGTTCGAGCTCGCTCTGCACCGAGCGGACGGTTCCCGATACGGTGGCAGATACGATGGAACTCTCGTAACCGAGGCAAACTCCCCGAGAGGACATGATGATGGCCGCGAAGAGCAGCGCCAACGACATCGCGGACGACGATCTGGAACCGCTCGCCGATGAGACCGCCCGTCAGGCTCAGCGCGTGGTGGCCGCCTACGCCACCGACGCCGACGAGTGCCGCATGCTGCTGTCGATGCTGGGCATCGGTCCGAACGCGCGAGGCGAATGACCCGTGAACCCGGATAGCTCCGGCTCGGGTTTCGTCGTCGTCGCCAACCGGCTACCGGTCGACCTGGAACGACTACCCGATGGCACCACCCGCTGGAAGCGCAGTCCCGGCGGCCTGGTGACCGCACTGGAGCCGGTGCTGCGCAATAACAAGGGCGCCTGGGTCGGCTGGGCCGGCGTTCCGGATGTGGATATCGACCCGATCGTCGAGGACGGTCTGGAACTGCATCCGGTGCCGCTGTCCTCCGGCGAGGTCGCCGACTACTACGAGGGCTTCTCCAATGCCACGCTGTGGCCGCTGTATCACGATGTGATCGTGCGGCCGGTCTACGACCGCACCTGGTGGCAGGCCTATGTGCAGGTGAACCGGCGCTTCGCCGAGCACACCGCCAAGGTGGCCGCCGAGGGCGCCACCGTCTGGGTGCAGGACTATCAGCTGCAACTGGTGCCCAAGATGCTGCGCATGCTGCGGCCGGATCTGACCATCGGCTTCTTCCTGCACATTCCGTTCCCGCCGGTGGAACTGTTCATGCAGATGCCGTGGCGCACCGAGATCGTCGAGGGCCTGCTCGGCGCCGACCTGATCGGCTTCCATCTGCCCGGCGGCGCGCAGAACTTCCTGTACCTGGCCAGAAGGCTGGCCGGACAGCCGACTTCGCGCGGCAATGTGGGCGTGCGCTCCAAACTCGGTGTGGTGCAGGTGGGTTTCCGCACCGTGCGGGTGGGCGCGTTCCCCATCTCCATTGCCTCCACCGAGCTGGACGAGTACTCGCGGCGGCGCGGCGTGCGCGAGCGGGCCGCGAAAATCCGTGCGGAACTGGGCAATCCGAAGACCATCCTGCTGGGTGTGGATCGCCTGGACTACACCAAGGGCATCGATATCCGCCTGGCCGCGCTGGAGGAATTGCTGGCCGAGGGCCGCGTCGATCCCGCGGACACGGTGATGGTCCAGCTGGCCACTCCGAGCCGCGAGCGGGTCGAGTCCTATATCCAGATGCGCGGGGATATCGAACGCCAGGTGGGCCGGATCAACGGCGAGTACGCCCGCGTGGGCTATCCGGTGGTGCACTACCTGCACCGCCCCATCCCGCGCGAGGAGCTCATCTCGTTCTTCGTGGCCGCCGACGTCATGGTGGTGACGCCGCTGCGCGATGGCATGAACCTGGTGGCCAAGGAGTACGTGGCCGCCCAGGGCGGACTGTCCGGCGCGCTGGTGCTGAGCGAGTTCACCGGCGCGGCAGCGGAATTGCGGCAGGCCTACCTGTGCAATCCGCATGACCTGGACAGCGTCAAGGAGGCCATCGCGGCTGCCATCGAAGACGACCGCGACACCCGCCGCCGTCGTATGCGCTCGCTGCGCCGCCAGGTGCTCACCCACGATGTGGACCGCTGGGCCCGCGCCTTCCTGGACGCACTGGCCCAGGACCGGGTGGCGGGCAGCGCACTGCTCACCGACGACGACGTCGATCCCGGCGTGCGCCGCTGACAACGGTTGTGGCGCTGAGCGACTCAGCGCCACAACCCCTCAGTCGAAGGTGTAGGACACCCCGGTCAGGCGCTCCGATTCGGCCCACAGGGCAGCGGCCAGCTCCGGATCGTGCGCCGCCTGCCCGGCCCGGTCGAGTTCCGGGTAGCCGCGGAATTTGCCCGAGGGACCGTAGAATTCGCCGCCGCGGGCCTTGGGGTCCACTGCGGCGCGCAGCGTCGGCAGCGCGCCCATCTCCGCCGGTTGCAGTAGCCAATCCGTCGTCCATCTGATCGACGGCCGGTGCAGGAAGCGGATGACCGGGCCCATATTGTCCGCGAAGTCCGAGCGCGCCACCCCCGGATGCGCGGCCAGCGACTCCAATTCGGCATCGGTGCCATTGAGCCGGCGCTGTAATTCGAAGGTGAACAACAGATTCGCCAGCTTCGACGCCGCGTACGCCTGCAGCGGCCGGTACTTGCGCCGCTCGTAGCAGAGATCGTCCAGGTCGAGGGTGGGCTTGAAATCCTTGGAACCGCCGCTGCTGACGGTCACCACTCGCGCACCGGGCGTGGCGCGCAGCAGATCCAGGACCAGCCCGGTGAAGGCGAACGGCCCGAGATGATTGACGGCAAAGGCGGTTTCGAACCCGTCCTCGGTGACCGAGCGCTGCTGGCTGATCATGCCCGCATTGTTGATCAGCAGATCGATCCGATCGAACTCGGCGCGCACCTTGGCCGCGGCGGTGCGCACCGATTCCTGGGATGCCAGATCCAGTGGCACGATGGCCAATTCGGCCGCCGGAGCGGTTTTGCGAATCAGTTCGGCCACCCCGGCGGCCTTTTCGATATTGCGGCAGGCCAGCACCACGTGAGCGCCGTGCTCGGCGAGCATTCGAGCCGTTTCCAGCCCGAGCCCCGCGCTCGCACCGGTCACGATCGCGGTGCGGCCCTGCAGATTCGGTATGTCGGCCGCGGTCCACGGCGTCTTCTTGTCACCCAACTCGATCTTCCTGACACCTGAGGCCCCCTAGATGGACCTCAGGAGCCTAGATCGGGTCGACGTCGGCCACCAGCCAGCGGCCGTCTTCCTTGTCGAGCTTCACACGCAATCGGCTGGCGTCGTAGGTGCCCTTGGCCGGATCCTTGCCGGTGCTCTTCTGATTCAGGAAGATCATGACCTCGGCGTGATCGTCGGTCGCCGAGATGACCCCGGATTCCACCACGGTGGCCTCGACGACCAGTTCCTTCTCCTTGGCGCCGGGCGCCAGTACGGTCTCGGTGACCTGCTTCCAGTCCGCCTGGAAGTCAGAGGTCATGTCCTCCATGACTTTCGGCATCTGGGCATCGATGGTGCGGAAGTTGTAGCCGAACATGCCCTGCACCGCACGCCGGGCCACGACGGCGGAATCCTCACGCGCGGAAGCGACTTGATCGTCCTGCCACCACCCGTAGCCGATCCATGTCCCGGCCCCGACGCTGATGACCAGCAGTGCCGCCGCACCGGCCAGGATCAGCAGATCACGCAGTTTCGCGGTCATACCACCATCTCCATCGAGGTCGCGGTGAAACCGTTCTCGCCGCGGGCGATGGTCACCTTGAATCGGAACTGCCGCTGCTGCGGCCCCTCCGCCCCCGCATTGGTGAGGGTCTGCTTCACGGCCACCAGCACAATGGCCGAATGGTCGTCACTGGTCTGCAGAGCGGCCTCGATGACCTCCCCCTTGGCGCGCACCTCGGCTTTCTGCACGATGGCCGCGTAATCATCCTTGCGCTGGGAGTATTCGGTGTTGAGATCACCGGAGGTCACCGCGAGGACCCGGTTGATGTCGTCCTGCGCGGTATCGGCGTTGATATTGGTGATGTTCAGCATGGCCTGCTTGGCGGCCTGGACGTAGTCCGCGCGCAGTGCTTCGGCATCGCTGAGCTTGTTGCGCTGGACAGCCAGGAACACCGTCGCCGCGGCCACCGCGACGGCCAGCACGAGCGCGGCCGCCGAGACGAACCAGGTCCATCGGCTCGACTCGTCATCCGAAGCGGCTGCGGGCTCTTCGGCTGTGGGCTCGTCGGCTGTGGGCTCGTCGGCGGAGACGACCGGGGTGGACTCGTCCTTCGCGAGTTCGACCGGCTTCGCGAGTTCGACCGGTGCGGCCGGCGCTTCGTCCTCGGCAGGCGGCTGCGGAATTCGCTCCGCCTCCGGTTCCGGGGCGGCGGCCCTACTCACCGGAACCACAATCTCACTCACCGGTGTGGTGGTCTGCTCTTCCGGCGGCGGCCCCTCCGATCGCACGGCCCGCCGCCGTGCCCGCTTCTTCCCCACACTCGGTTCACTCATCGCAACTGCTCCTGGACCATCGCTGTCAGGCTGGCCGGAACCACTCCGGAGCCGTCGGCCCCGATATTGGTGATGCGGTAGTTACGACCGTCGTCACCCATGAATGTTCCGGTAAGCGGATCGTACGGCCGGGTCTCGACCGAAGCCGGTTGAGTCCCGTTGGCCGCACCGGCGGGCTGCCCGTCCGGGGTCACCGGATTGGGATTGCCGAACGGCGGGTTGTCGCCCAGTGGGATGTATCCCTGCGGGTCGCGGCATAGTTCCGGGGTCGGCGCGCGCTTGCCCGGGACTTCCATACAGGGCATATTACGGATACCGCGCACCGCGTAGGGCGCATCCTGCGGCACCTTGCAATACAGGCCGGCCGGGGTGTCCGGCGCATCGAGCAAGGCGGCCGAGCGCCGCTCGTCACCGGGCAGGAAGCCGGTGGTGCAACCCTGCGGATCATTGAGGCTGACCATGAAGTCCACCATGGCGCCGTATTCGAGCGGCCCGTTGGTCGCCGCGGTCAGCAGACCGGCGATCAGGGGCGGGAAAACCACCAGCAACTGCTCCAGGCCGGCGTCGTAGGTGTAGGTGACCTGGCCGACGCTGACCAGATTGCGCGCCAGCAGCGGCAGGGTGGGCTTGAGATCCTGAAAGAGCTGGGTGGCACGGGTGGCCGTACCGGGCGTCTTGGCGAGAACATTGCGCAACGACGGATCATGTTCGCGCAGTTGATCGGTGAGCGTGGCCAGGTCCTGGGTCCAGGACCGGATGGCCGCATCCGATTCCACCTGGGTGTCCAGTAGCGGTCCGATCTTCTCGATCAGATCCTTGGTGGCCGCGGAGTTGTCCTTGGCCTCCTGCACCAGTAGCGCCGCGGAGTCGATGAACCGCTGCAGATCCGGTCCCGCCCCGTCGAATGCCTGGAAGGCGTCATCGATGACCTGCCGCAGCTTGGTATCGGCAACGCTGTTGAGCAGCCGGTCGGTCTGATCGAGCAACGTGCCGACATCCTGTGGCAGCTTGGTGCGGTCGACCTTGATGACCGAACCGTCGGACAGGTTGCCGCCCTGGGGATCCGCGGCGGGAACCAGATCCACGTACTGTTCACCGACGGCCGAGACGCTGCGCACCCAGGCGTCCACATCGGAGGGAATCTTGTAGTCGCTGTCGATGGACAGTTCGGCGTTCACACCCGCCGGGGTGAGCCGGACCGCCTGCACCTTGCCGACATTGGTGCCGCGATAGGCCACATTGGCGTTCTCGTAGAGCCCGCCGGTGGCCTCCAATTGCACGGTCACGTCATAGCGCCCGATGCCGACCATGGCCGGAACACCCACGTACGCACCGCTCATCGCCGTGATGCCGATGACGGTCAGGACCGCGAAGATGGCGAGCTGAATCTTGACGAAGCGGGTGAGTTTCACTGTCCACTCCCTTGCGGCACGGTAATGCCCGGAATCGCGGGCAGCCCCGGAATCGGGCCCACGCCCGGCAGGGTCGGCTGCTGAGATTCCGGCTGCGGTTGCAGCGGCGCGGTTTTGGGATCGACCGGTTCGCCCGCGGTGCCGCCCATCTGACCGAGCGCGCCCTCGACGCCGGCGTAGCGCGGGCCGAGCGGGGTGCCGGTGAGGAAGTTCTTGGCCAGGCGGGCCGCGGTGAGATCGAAGGTGATCTTGACGTTCAGATAGTCGCCGCGCACCGCGCCGTCCATGTAGTGCATGGGGAACGGGAAGGTGAGCAGCATGCTCAGCGCCGAGGTCAGATTGGTGCCGGTATTGGCCAGCTGTTCCAGCGCGGGCCACAGATTGGCCAGGTCCGCGGTCAGGTTGTCGCCGCCTTCGTCGACGATGCGGGACACCACATCGCTGAGCCCGCCGAGCGCGGTCAGAGCACCGGTGATGCTGGCCCGTCGATCGGCGAGCACGGTCAGCGCCGGATGGATGTTCTCGATGGCCGAAGCCAGCTGATCCTTCTGCTGGGCCAGGATTCCGGAGAACCGGTCCAGCCCGCTCATGGCGGCGATGATGTCCTGGGTCTGGGTGTCCAGCGTCCCGATGAGGGTGTTCAGCTGCGGCAGCAGATCCCGGATGGCGTCGGTATTGCCGACCAGCGCCTTGTTCAGCTCGGAGGTGATGTTCTCCAGTTGCGAGATGCCGCCGCCATTGAGCACCACCGACAGCGAGGACAGCGTCTGCTCGGTGGTCGGGTAGGCCCCGGCCCGCTCCAGCGGAATGACATCACCGGGCTTCAGCTCACCCTGTGCCGCACCATTTTCCGGTGCGGCCAGTTCCAGGTGATTGCTGCCCAGCAGGCTGGTCTGGCCGATCTTGGCGGTCGCGTTGGCCGGCAGCTGCACGCCCTTCTCGAGGCTGACGGTGACCAGTGCGTGCCAGCCCTCCACCTCGATGCCGGTGACCGTGCCGACGGTGACGTCGTGCACGCGAACCGGCGAATTACGGGTCAGCGTCGTGACATTCGGCATCTGGATGGCGATCTGCCAGGATCCCTCGCCGGTGCCCTCGGCGCCGGGCATGGGCAGCGAGTTCAGGCCGTCGAACTGACATCCGGTGGCGCCCAAGGCGATTGCGAGGCCGAAGGCCAGGCCCGCCGCCCGGCGGCGTCTGCGCGGGGTTTTCATCAGTTGCCTCCCGGAAGAGCCAGATCGGCGAGGCTGCCGGGCACGGAGACCTGGGCTCCGGCCTGCGCCGCGAGTTCCGGTGTGCTGTAGACCAGCTGCTCCGGATAGGCGGTGGCATTGGTGGGCGTACTGAGCATGATCGGCGGGTAATTCATGACCAGGCTCTGCAGGGCGGGGCCGAGATTCTGCGCGCACAGATCCGCGGTGCGGTCGGAATCGTTGGTCTTCAGCGCCTCGATGGAGCCGCAGATGAAGCTGAGCGGATCGGCGAAGTTGGTGAGCACCGGATAGCCGGTCAGGGTGCCCTGGGCGGGCTTGTAGAGTTGGTAGAAGTTGACCAGCGCGGTCGGGCCGGAGTGCAGCACGGTCTCCAGTTCGGGCCGCTTGTCCACCAGCAACTGGGTGACATCGGCCATGCGCTGCAGCCCTTCGGTCAGCGCGCCGCCCCGGGATTCGATGAATCGCCGCACATCCTCGACCGCGATATCCAGATTGTCCAGGCCCGCACCGAGATCGGCGGAGACGCCCGCCAGTACCGAGGAGACGGAGGCCAGGCGGCCGCCGAACTGCACGATCTGATCATTGCTCTTGGACAGCACGTCCACGAACAATTGCAGATTGCGGATGGTGGCGAACAGGTCGGTGCGACCGTCGGACAGCGTGTTCAGCGCGCTGGACAGCTCGCGCAGCGTATCTCGGAACGCCTGGCCGTTGCCGTCGAGATTGTCCGCCGCGGTGTCGACGAACCGGCCGAAGGAGCCCTGCTCGTCATTGCCGACCGGACCGAGAGTGGTTGCCAGCTTGGACAGTTCGGCCTTGATGTCATCCCATTCCACCGGGATGGCGGTGCGCTCGATGGGAATGGTGCCGCCGTTCTCCAGCTTGGCGCCGCCGGTGTAGGCGGGGGCCAGCTGGATGAACCGCGCGGATACCAGTGAGGGCGAGACGATCACGGCCTTGGCGTCGGCCGGCAGGTCGATGCCGCGGTCCACGGTCATCCGCACCGTGACCCGGTCCTTGCCGGGATCCACCGAGTCGATGGTGCCGACCTTGACGCCGAGCACCCGCACCTCGTCACCGGTGTACAGACCGCTGGTGGACGGGAAGTACGCGGTGATCTGTGTCTTGCCGATCCGGCTCAGCGCCGGATAGGCGAGCGCGACGACGACGGCGATCAGCGCCACCAGGGCGGCGATGCGGGCCCAGCGGGGCAGGGCGGCGGCCTTTTTCAGTGCGTTCATTTGCCGGGCTCCGTCAGTCCGGGGTAGAGGCCCACCGGCGGGCCGCCGGTGTCGAGGTAGGACCACAGGTCCGCGGGCAGGTGCTCGGGCCAGACCATGGCATCGACGAGCGCCTGGATGCCCTTACTGGTGGCGTTGGAGATGTAGGCCTGGAAGTAGGGACCGCTGCCGACCTGCTCACCCAGCGCGCCCGCGTACGGGCCGAGGGCGTCGAGCGCGTCGGAGAGGTCCTGCTTATTGCGCTGCAGGATGTCCAGCACCGAATTCAACCGCTCCAGCGTGGGTTTGAGCTGCGCCTCGTTGTCGTTCACGAATCCGGTGAGCTGCTGTGCCAGGCCGTTCACGTACACGATGAGCTGCCCCAGCGCGGTGCGCCGGGCATCCAGTTCGCCGAGCAGCGAATTGCCGTCCACCAGCAGGGCGCTGATCTTGGCGGCGCGATCGGAGAGCACCTGGGTGACGCCCTGGGCCTTGCTCAGCAGTTCGGTCAGCGCCTGATCGCGGGTGTTGATACTGCGCGACAGAGCGGTGATGCCGTCCAGCGCCGAACGCAGCGGGGCGGGGGTGTCGGCGAAAGTCTCCGACAGCGCGTCCAGGGTGGTGTTCACCTGCTCCATGTCCAGTCCGCCCACGGTGCTGGCCAGATCGCCCAGCGCGTCGTTGAGCGAGTACGGAGAGGTGGTGCGCTCCAGCGGGATCGGATCGTCCGCGCGCAGCCGGCCGTCCCCGCTCGGGCTCAGCTCGAGCGATTTGCGCCCGAGCACCGTATTGGTCTTGATCGCCGCGCCGGTCTTGTCGCCCAGCCGGATTCCCTCGTCGAGGGAGAACCGCACCAGCACCTTCGCCCCGTCCAGCGAAACCTCTTCCACCCGGCCGGATTTGACCCCGGCGACCTGGACGTTGTCACCGGGAACCAGCCCGCCCGCATCACCGAAGTAGGCGGTGTACTGGGTCCCGGAGGCCAGGAACGGCAACCGGTCGAACTGCAGCGAGGCCAGGGAGACGGTCACCGCCAGGACGATGCCGATAATGCCCACATCGATTGCGGACGAACGCTGTTCGCTCATTTGGCACACCGTCCCGTGGTCTGCCCGCCGGGCATCTGGATCAGCATCGGCTTACCGTCCGGGCCATCGACCAGGAGGTTGGTCGCACAGGCGTAGATATTGAGGAAGGAACCGTAGGAGCCGATGCGGACCAGCTTTTTGTAGGACTCCGGCAGGTTCTGGATGATCCACTCCACCTCGCCGGCCTCGTTGTCCAGGTTCTCGGCGGTGCGGCCCAGCTGGGTGATGGTCTCCTTGAGATCCGGCCGGGCCTGGGTGAGCAACTCGGTGAGATCGCCGGTGGCGCCGGACAGTCGGGGAATGGCGTCGGCGATCGGATCCTTGTCCTCGGCCAGGCCGCTGACCAGTCGCTGGAGTTCGTCGAGGGTGGTGGCGAACTGCTGATCGCGGTCGTCGATGGTGGCGAGCACGGTCTTCAGGTTGTCGATCACGCTGCCGATCAAGGCATCCCGCTCGGAGAGCGTCTTGCCGAAGGATCCGGAGCTGTTGAGCAGCGAGACCAACGTCCCGCCCTGCCCCTGGAAGATCTGCAGCAGCGCCTCGGTGAGATCGTTGACCTGCGCCGGATCCAGGCCGCGCAGCAGCGGCTTGATGCCGCCGAGCAGCATGTCCAGATCCAGGGCGGGCTTGGTGCGATCGGTGCCCATGGTCGCCCCCTCGCGCAGCACCTGACCGGCGCCCGGCCCTTCCAGCAGTTCCAGGTACCGGTCGCCGACGAGGTTCTCGTAGCGAATGGCGGCGGTGGTGCTGCTGTAGAGCTTGTACTTGCTGTCCACGTCGAATTCGATGTGGGCGAGATTGTCCTTGCCGACCTTCACACTGTTCACCGAGCCCACCGGGACGCCGGCGATGCGCACCTTCGCCCCCGGCAGGATGCCCGAGGAGCTCGTGAAGACGGCGTTGTAGCCGTTCTCCGCGGAGAACCGCATCTGGCTGAAGACAATGCCGAGCATGCCCAGCACCAGCACCATGACGAGGGTGAACAGGCCCAGCTTGACGGTGACCGCGCGTGGCTTGAACTTCACTTACTTCACCCCCGGCAGTCCGGCGAACAGCAGCTGGAAGACGGTGCCCTGACTGGCGCGCGGCGTGGTGGAGGGCACGAAGACATGGCCCTCCGCGGTATCGGTGACCAGGTAGTTGGCCTCCGTGCCGGGCACGTGGTCGAGAATTCCCTCGCAGTGCGGGCCGCCGGTGGCATTGACCTTCGGGAGGTCCTCCGGATACTTGTACGGCTCGCCGGCCGGCATGAGGCTGGCGTTCATGGTGACCGCCGCGTAGCGGCCGCCGAAGATATCGCCCACGATCGGCATATTCGAGCCGAGGCCGACAATGGTGCAGTACAGCGAGTCCCGGTACTCGTAGAGCGTCTCGGTGGTCGGGCGCAGCAGCCGGAGTGCTTCCACGAGAGGTGATTCGGTCTCATTGAGGATCGGGGTGGCCGTATCGGCCAAACCGATGAGATTGGTGAGCACCGCGTCGATCTTCTGTTCGGAGTCCACTACGGTGCCGCTGGTGACCACGGCATTGTCGGTGGTGCGCAGCAGATCCGGCACCGTATCGGCGTACAGCCCGGTCACCTGGGTGGTCTTGCGCAGGTCCTCCTGCAGCGTGGGCAGGGCGGGGTTGATCTCGCGCAGGAAGGCGTCGCTGTCGACCAGCAGTTGGCCGAGCTTCTCGCCGCGTCCCTCCAGGGCCGAACCGAGCGCGGACAGCGTGGCGTTCAGCTTCTCCGGCTCCACCTTGGCGAGCACATCGTTGAGATGCTGGAAAAGCGTATTGAATTCGACGGTCACCTTGTTCGCCTGCACGATCGCGCCCGGCTTCAGGGAATCGCTCGAAGGATCGGCCGGGCTCTCGAAGTTGATGTACTTCGCGCCGAATACGGTCGTGGATCGAATATCCACGAGCGCATTGGCGGGCACCATCTTCAATTTGTCCGGGTCTACCGCTAATTCGATGCGCGCGCCGTCGGAGGTCTGCGTAATACCCGCCACCCGGCCGATTTCCACACCGCGAAGCTTCACCTTGGCGTCGGGATCCAACACCAGACCGCTGCGTGGCGAAGCGACGGTGACCTTCGCGGTCGAGGTGAACCCGCCCGCAAAGCTGACCAGGCAGAACACCACCACCACGACGAGGCCGAGCACCATGCCGAGGCCCGCCAGCCTGATGACCCAGCGTTGTTCGAGAGTCCGTTTGGGCCTTGGTTTTTGGACGAACGGCGCGCCGCTCGGGCGCACCACCCTGTCACGTTCTGTCACCATGTCCCGCCCTACCCGGAGAGATGGAAATTGCCGGAGGTGCCATAGATGGCAAGTGAGATCAGCAGCGTCACCATGACGACGGCGACCAGCGAGGCGCGCACCGCATTGCCGACCGCGACGCCGACGCCGACGGGTCCGCCGGAGGCATGGAAGCCGTAGTAGGTGTGGATCAGCATGACCGTGACGGCCATGACGATCGCCTGCGCGAACGACCAGAGGATGTCGCTGGGTATCAGGAACGTGTCGAAGTAGTGGTCGTAGACGCCGGCCGACTGTCCGTAGATCACCACGGTCGCAAAACGACTGGCCATGAACGAGGCGATGATGGCCAGTGAGTACAGCGGGATGATGGCGAGCATGCCGGCCAGCAGGCGCGTGCCGACGAGGAACGGCACCGGCCGGATGGCCATGACCTCGAGTGCGTCGATCTCCTCGGAGACGCGCATGGCGCCCAGTTGCGCGGTAGTGCCCGCGCCGAGGGTGGCCGCCAGGCCGATACCCGAAATCACCGGCGCCGCAATGCGAACGTTGATGAACGCCGCGAAGAAGCCGGTCAGCGCCTCGACACCGATATTGCCGAGCGAGCTGTAGCCCTGCACCGCGATGACGCCACCGGCGGCCAGGGTCAAGAAGCCGACGATGATGACGGTGCCGCCGATGACCGCGAGAGCGCCCGTCCCCATGGAGATCTCGGCGATCAGCCGGATGGTCTCGGTGCGGTAGTGCACGAGCGCCTTGGGCACCGAGGCAATCGACTGCGCATAGAAGACCGCATGCTTGCCGACGGAATCCACACTGTCGGACGTCCGCCGCACCCGGCGCATGACCCGCGGGAAACGAGAGTTGATCACGAAAGCCATGTCATCACCGCGCCGTGAACTTGATGCCAACGGCGGTGACCACCACGTTGATGACGAAGAGGGCCATGAAGGCGAAGACGACGGTCTGGTTCACCGCATCGCCCACGCTCTTCGGGCCGCCCTTCACGTTCAGGCCCAGATAGCAGGCGACCAGTCCGGCGACGAGTCCGAACAAGGTTGCCTTGACTTCCGAAATGACGAGTTCCGGAAGGTGGGTGAGCAGCGTGATGCCGTTGACGAACGCGCCCGGATTGACGTCCTGGAGAAAGACCGAGAACAGGAAGCCGCCGAGAATGCCGATGGTGCAGACGAGTCCGTTGAGCAGCGCCGCCACGAACATGGAGGCGAGCACGCGGGGCACCACCAGGCGCTGCACCGGATCGATGCCCAGCACCCGCATGGCGTCGATCTCCTCGCGGATGGTGCGCGCGCCCAGGTCCGCGCAGATGGCGGTCGCGCCCGCACCGGCCACGATGAGCACCGTGACCATGGGCCCGATCTGGGTGACCGCACCGAAGGCCGCGCCCGCGCCGGAGAGGTCGGCGGCGCCGATCTCGCGGAGCAGGATGTTGAGTGTGAAGCTCACCAAGACGGTGAACGGAATCGCCACGAACAGGGTCGGAAAAATGGAAACCCTTGCGACGAACCAGGATTGATCAACGAATTCACGTCGCTGGAATGGTGGCCGCACCGATGCGCGGGCGACGGCGCCGGCGAGTTCGAAGAACCCTCCGACCGCCCGCAACGGTACGGCGAGGACATCATTCATTCCCGCGATTCCTCCTGCCCCTGCCTGGCTTATAGCAGCCGAGATTGATTTGTGACCCCGGCCCTACTCGAAGATTAGAACACGTTCTTGTGCCGTTCGGGAAGATTTCCACGGTTTTGAACAGGGCTTCTTTCTGAACTGGTGTCCAGTTTTGAGAACACGTTCACCTCACGCCCACCGTCACGAGCGTGACGCCTTTGTGAGGCGTCACACATAGTTAGTCCCCATTCCTACCAACGTTTGATCGCATGATCAACCGCTGATCAGGGGGCCGAAACCCCCCGCCAACTGAAGTGAGGGTCGACTAACCAAGATCCATCAGCGACGACGCGGAAAAACTCGCGCCCGCGGGACGATCGGCGAAATATCCGCCCAGGGTTTCTGCAAGACCCGCTGTGGTCCACTCACCTTCGGCATCGAAGCGCCGCTCCACCACGGGAGCGGCCATGAGCGCCACCATCGGGCCGTAGACGACGAACAATTGGCCGGTGACGGCCGCGGCGGCGGGCGAGGCCAGATAGGCCACCAAGCGCGCCACATGATCGGGAGACAGCGGATCCGGACCCTGCTCGGGGGCCGCGGAGAAGACCTTCTCGGTCATGGCGGTGCGCGCCCGCGGCGCG
Source organism: Nocardia sp. IFM 10818 (assembly GCF_054655275.1). NCBI lineage: Bacteria > Bacillati > Actinomycetota > Actinomycetes > Mycobacteriales > Nocardiaceae > Nocardia > Nocardia sp. IFM 10818. The sequence continues at coordinate 678,740 of NZ_BAAHJH010000001.1, read as the reverse complement.
ATGGCATTGGCGGTCACGCCGAAATTGGCCAGCGCGCGCGAGGCCGACAGCGTCAGCGCGGTGATACCGGCCTTGGCCGCACCGTAATTCGCCTGCCCGGCCGGACCGAGCAGACCCGCCTCCGAGGAGGTGTTGACGATGCGCCCGTACACCGGCGCGCCCGCCCCCTTGGACTTGGCCCGCCAGTAGGCCCCGGCATTGCGGGTCAACAGGAAGTGCCCGCGCAGATGCACCGCGACGACCGCGTCGAAGTCCTCGTCGGACATGTTGAACAGCATTTTGTCCCGGGTGATCCCGGCATTGTTGACCACGATGTCCAGCCCGCCGAAGGCCTCCTCCGCGGCGCCGATCAGCGCGTCGGCGGTGGACCGCTCGGCAATCGAGCCGGCCACGAACTCCGCCTTGGCCCCGAGCGCCCGGATGTCGGCGAGGGTTGCGCTGACCGCGTCGTTTTCGGCAAGGTCGTTCACAATGACCGACGCACCGGCGCGGGCCAGCTCGAGGGCCTCGGCCCGGCCCAGCCCGGCGCCGGCTCCGGTCACCACGGCAACCCGGCCGGCAAGACTCACATCAGAATCGCTCACCGGGCCGACTCTAGAACGTGTTCCACTTGCCGGGCAATAGCGAATTCAGCCCAGCTTCAGCGCCGCCTTGGGGCACTGCGCCACGGCCGTCTCGATATCGGCCCTATTGGCCTCGGTGACCTCGGACTCGACGATGTGCAGCACATCGTCGTCATCGAGATCGAAGACGTCGGGGGCGATTCCGACGCAGATCCCGTTCGCTTCGCACTGGTCGAGATCGACAGTGAGCTTCATAGCTGACTCCTTCACCACGGATATGGCCCGAGCGTAACAAGCACGCCAGCGCCCGGATAGCTGAAACCGGCCCAAGAGACCCTCATACTGGAACATGTTCCAGTAGCTATGCAATGATCGGACCAACCCAAAGGTTCGCGGCCCGTCTCGTTCTGGACTGAGTGGAGCGGGGGGAGCGAAGCGGAGGAGCGGAGGGAGGGAAGAACGAGACCTCCAGGGCCGCGAACCCGCCGCGCCGCAGGCGCGGCAGAAAGGACACGGTACTGCTATGCGGATCGCATACACGCCGCAACAGGAACAGCTGCGCGCTGAGCTGCGTGATTACTTTGCCCGTCTCATCACTCCCGAACGGCGGGAAGCGCTTTCGGCCCAGACCGGAGAGTACGGCTCGGGCAATGTCTACCGCGAGGTGGTGGCCGAGATGGGCCGCGCCGGCTGGCTCACCCTGAGCTGGCCGAAAGAGTATGGCGGGCAAGACCGTTCCACCATGGATCAGCTGATCTTCACCGATGAGGCCGCCATTGCCGGCGCCCCGGTGCCGTTCCTGACCATCAACTCGGTGGCGCCGACCATCATGCACTACGGCACCGAGGAGCAGAAGAAGTTCTTCCTGCCCAAGATCGCGGCGGGCGAGCTGCACTTCGCCATCGGATATTCCGAGCCGGGCGCGGGCACCGACCTGGCCTCGCTGCGCACCGCCGCGGTGCGCGACGGCGACGAGTGGATCATCAACGGCCAGAAGATGTGGACCTCGCTCATCGCCTACGCCGATTACATCTGGCTGGCGGCGCGCACCGATCCGGAGGCCAAGAAGCACAAGGGCATCTCCATGTTCATCGTGCCGACCTCGGCCGAGGGCTTCTCCTGGACCCCGGTGCACACCATGGCGGGCCCGGACACCAGTGCCACCTACTACCAGGACGTGCGGGTCAAGCACACCGATATGGTCGGCCCGGAGAACGGCGGCTGGTCGCTGGTCACCAATCAGCTCAACCACGAACGCGTGGCGCTGACCTCCTCCGCGCCGCTGGCCCTGGCCGTCGCGCAGACCACCGAATGGGCGCGCAATACCAAGAACAGCAATGGTTCCCGTGTCATCGACGAGGAATGGGTGCAGATCGCGCTGGCCCGCGTGCACGCCAAGGTGGAGTACCTCAAGCTGCTGAACTGGGAGATCGCCTCGCGCGCCGATGCCGGCGGGGATGCCGCGCCGCGCCCGTGGGACGCCTCCACCTGCAAGGTGTACGGCACCGAGCTGGCCACCGAGGCCTACCGCACGCTCATGGAGGTCCTCGGCCCGCAGGCCTATCTGCGCCAGGATTCCCCGGGCGCGCAGCTGCGCGGGCGCCTCGAGCGCATGCACCGCGCCTGCTTGATCCTCACCTTCGGCGGCGGCACCAATGAGGTGCAGCGCGACATCATCGCCATGACCGCCCTCGAGCAGCCCCCGGCCGCGCGTTGATCGAAAGCTAGGTATCAGACATGGATTTCACGCTCACCGAAGCGCAGCAGGACCTGGCCCGGCTCACCGCCGAGGTGACCGGCAAGCTCGTCACCGCCGACAAGCTGCGCGAACTCGACAAGAACACCGACGCCTCCGGCGCGCGCACCGTGCGCTTCGACCGGGCGCTGTGGACCTCACTGGCCGAGACCGGCGTACTGGCCGCCGCGCTCCCGGAAACCGTGGGCGGCAGCGATTTCGGAGTGCTGGAGCAGACGTCGATCCTGCGGGAACTGGGCAAGGCCGTGGCCGCCGTGCCGTATCTGTGGTCGATCGTGCTCGGCGCGGGCGCGCTGGCGCGGTTCGGCTCCGAGTCCCAGCGAGAGCTGGCCGCACGGGCCGCCGCCGGCGAGGCCATCCTCACCGTGGCGCTGGCCGAGGAGCGCAACTGGGAACCCGCCAAGCCCGTCACCACCGCCGACGAGAACGGCGCCTGGCGCATCACCGGTCTCAAGACCACGGTGCCGTTCGCGCGGCAGGCCACCCGAATCCTGGTGCCCGCCACCGTCTCCGGGCAGGCCGCGCTCTTCCTGGTGGACCCGTCCGATGCGACCGTGCACCTGGCCGATCAGATCGTCACCGACCGCTCCCCCGAGGCGCAGCTCGAATTCGAGGGCGCGCCCGCCGAATTGGTCGGCACCCTGGAGCAAGGGCCGGAGATCCTGGAACGGCTGCTGCACCGGGCCTGGCTGGGTCTGGCCGCCCAGCAGCTCGGCACCCTGGAGAAGGGCCTGGAACTGGTCGCCGACTACGCCCGGGAGCGCGAGCAGTTCAATCGCAAGATCGGCAGCTTCCAGGCCGTCGCCCAGCGCCTGGCCGACGCCTACATCGATGTGCAGGCGGTGCGACTGGCCGTCCAGCAGGCCGCCTGGCGGCTGGCGGAGGGCCTGTCCGCCGATGCCGAGATCCATACCGCCAAGTTCTGGGCCGCCGAGGCCGGTCACCGCGTCGCCCACACCGTGATCCACGTGCACGGCGGCGTCGGCATCGACCGCGACCACATCGTGAACCAGTACTTCACCGCCGCCAAGCACAATGAGTTCGTCCTCGGCGGCGCCACCGATCACCTGCGCGCCCTCGGCGGTTTGCTCGCCGGTTAGGCACCGGCCGGCCTGCTGGCCGGATAGGCGCCGGCCGGTTACGGCACCAGCGGTCCGGCGAGCACCCGCTCGCCGGCCAGCCGGTCACCCTCCCAGGCGAAGGCCGGGCCGGTGGCCGGCTTGCGCTGCCACAGCGCCAGCAGCAGATCCGATGCGGCGCCGGAGATCTCGGCCACCGGCTCCCCCGGCCCGTAGGTCCACTGCGGCCCGGTGTCGGTGGCCCGGACCCGCAGCGCCACATCGGGTTCGGTGGCCAGCCCGCGCAGAATCATGCGCGGCGCGAACAATTCGAACACCTCATTGATCCCGTCCACGGCCAGCTCGAGCTCGAACGGCGCGGCGGTCCCCAGCGCATCCTGCCCATCCCACAGATGCATGGCGGTCTCGTGCATCCGCCGCCGCTGCCAGAACCCGACGGTCCGCGGCATCTGACTGGTGAACGTCCACGCCGGGGCGTCCGGATCCACCGACAGCGACGCCATGATCGCCGCCGAGGTCCGGTCGAACCAGTCCCGCAACCGCGCCGGATCCTTCGGCGCGGGCTCGCCCTGATAGTCCCCCCGCCCCTCCGCGACCGCGGTCACGACCCACATATTGCCCTGCCCGAGATGATCGGCCAGCTCATAGAAGGTCCAATCACCACACCCGGGCACCGGCGCGCTCAGCGGCAGATCCGGTGTGATGAGCTCACCGAACGCCGTGAGCCGCTGGCGGAGAATGGCCATGTAATCCATGCCGATACCGTAAAGCCGATCGCGCTCCGGCACCCGGCGAAACGGTCACGCAACGCCTCAGTGATTCTTCGCCATGCGTACCAGCGCAGACATGTCCACCGACTGCAGATGAACTCGGACACGCTCTGCAAAGAGTGGAGCCCCGGCCTTCTTCAACAGCTCCGGCAGGGACACACCTCCGTCACTACTCTTCCCGAGGTGGTAGACGAGCTGCTGCTTCGTGACCGCGAGTACCGCATGCGGGGCACTGTCATCGACCAGCTCGAAAAACTCATCCGCCGTGTAGATCTCGTACGGAACTTCGTCCATGTTGCGAAAATGCTTGGCGTTGTCCGTCAGCAGGATGTCGACCTTGGCGTGCAACGCTGCACAGTGGACATGCGCATCGCCGACATCGGAGTAGCTCCCCGCCGGATCTACGCTGTAACCGCTAACCCTGCCGGACTCGAACACGGCCTCAGGGCGAGCCAGTCCCGCAGCGTACGCGAATACAAGACGTTCGCATCAACCAGAACCTTCGTCCCCCGCCCGTTGAACATGCGAACATGCTACCGAGGCGGGGTACGAAGGAGCTGAATCTTTCAGATACACAAGGAAATTGGTCAGTCGCTTATGCCCAGTTCATCTTCCAGGTCACGCAACTGACCGAAGGCTTGTCGCTGCCGATCACGCAGGCGGTCCCGATAAGCAAGTACATCCTTGCTCAGTAGTCGTGTATGCGACCGAACCTTGTGTGATGGCAACTCACCCTCACCGATCAGCTTCATCAACGTAGGACGTGAGACACCAAGGATTTTCGCGGCCGTCGTCGTGGTCAGCTCGCTGGGAATGCTTGCGACAGTTACCGTGCACCCCCTGCCCACCAGCTCGAGGACCTGATTGACCAGCGCCGACAGCTCGGCCGGCATCTCGACCGTGTCCCCTGTACGAAGACCTACCACGACACCCGCGTCCCAAGATCCGCTCAATACCTTGCCGAGCCGAGCCGAGAATGTGCGCGCTTGCTCGACCTCACCCGAGGTGATCGAGAGGATTGCTTTGTCGTTGCGAATCAACGCGCCGTCCATGACTACTCCCCTTCCCCGCTGAGCATGGCACACCTAAGCTACCCAATTGCACTTATAAGTGCAAGGCATATGGCCTGTTCAGGGTTACGATTCCATCTCGCGGACCGGAAAATCGTTTGGCCGGATCGCGTCAGGGTTATCGGAGGCGGGCTCCAGTTCGCGTAGCAGCACCGCGCCCAGGGCGTCGCGGCGGATGACCCGGCCGAGTTCGGCGGCGGCGCGGTAGTGGGTGGGGCTGCGGAGGAGGCGGCGGACGGTGCGGGCTATGCGGGGTGGGGTGGCGGTGCGGGGCAGGGTGATTCCGGCGCGGTGGGCGCGCAGGCGCGCGGCATTGTCGGCGTGGTCGCGGCCGTGCGGGAGGACCAGCACGGGGAGATCGGCGGCGAGGGCCTTGAGGACGGTGCCGTGGCCGCCGTGGGTGATGACCAGGCTGGCGTGACGCATGATCTCGTGGTGGGGGGCCGTGCGCAGGACGGTCACATTCGGCGGGGCGGTGATCACGGCCGGATCGATGGCCGGGCCGGTGGTCATGATGCCGCGCACCGGGAGATCGGCGAGGGCGGTGGCAATGCGCTGCAGGCAATCGGTTTGGCGCTGGAAGGTGGTGGAGAGGGAGATCAGGATGAGCGGGTCGCCGCCGTCGGGGACGGTCCAGGGGGTCTCGCTCGTCCAGGACGGATCGTCGAGGATGGGGCCTGCCCAGCGCACTCCATCGGGGTGCTGCGCCGGGAAATCGAATGCCTCGCTGGACAATACGAGCTGGCGATGGGCGAGTTGGACCTGATCCTGATAGTGGGCCAGGCGCTCCAGATCGAATTCGGCGCGCAGCGCGTTCAACTGCGATAGCAGTTCCTGGTCCCAGCGGCGCTGCACGAGCGTCCCGATGATCCGGTCCCGCCAGCGTCCGAGGGGGCCGCGGGCCGGGCCGAAACCGGATCCGGGCGGCGGGCCGCCTTCCACCGGCAGCGGATAGATGCCGGGGATCAGCACCGAGAACGGCACCCCGCGCGCTTGCGCCGCCACCATGGCGCCGAACGCGAAATACGAGGCCAGCACCAGATCCGGTCGCGCACTGTCGATCTCGGCGGCGGTATCGCGCGCGAAGCCGGCGCCCGCCCGGGACCGCATGCGCGCCCCCGCGGCCGTCACCTCCGCTGCCAGGGATTCCTCGGCCAGCACCGTGACCTCGTGCCCGCGTCGCACGAGCCTGCGCACCACCCCGAGTTCCGCCGGTACCGTCCCCCCGCTTCCGGTCAGCGCGACCAGGTAGCTGTACGTCATCGGGCACCTCCTGTCCGCCACTCTGTCACGGTCGGGCAGATCGCGCGGCACCGATGAGTTTTTACCGCCCGGTTCGTCCCTATCCACGACATCAACGAAGCGCACTCGACATGCGGATGAAAGGACGAGCCGACATGGCCAGCAAAATGATCTTCATCAACCTCCCCGTGGCCGATCTGGACCGGTCGAAGGGCTTCTACGAGGCGCTGGGCTGGAAGGTGAACCAGGACTTCACCGACGGCAATGCCGCATGCATCGTCATCGACGACAACATCTGCCTCATGCTGCTGACCAAGGACTTCTTCCCGACCTTCTCGAAGCGCCCGATCGCCGACACCAAGTCCGCCATCCACGCCGCCTACGCCCTGTCGCTGGGCAGCGCCCAGGAAGTCGACGCCCTCACCGAGGCCGCGCTCGCCTCCGGCGCGACCGAAGAGGTGAACGACGACAAGCGGGCCCAGGAAGCCCAGGCGGGCATGCACGGCCGCACCTTCATCGATCCGGACGGGCACCAGTGGGAGCCGTTCTACATGGACTACCCGGGCGCGAACTGACCCGAAAGCCGCAAGGGCGGGCGACCGGAATCCGGTCGCCCGCCCTGCTTTTCGGCCTCTTACGCGGGTTTGGCGGTCGCCATGGCGCGCTCGGTCTCCCAGAAGGCGCGCAGCGCGAGGATCTTCCCGTCCGCGTCGACCTTGTAGGTGAACACGCCCTCGGCGTCGATGACATTCCCGCCGACGGTGGAGCGAATGCGGCCGGTGAAGGCGACCTCCGCACCACAGGCGAAGGAATCGTCGAAGAGGAACTCGATCGAGTCCGTCATGGCGATCGCCTTGTCCCAGAACGCCGCGATGGCCGCGGTCCCGCGATGCCCCTTGCCGTCCGGATCGAAGAAGGACGGGCCCACCGGATCCTCGACAATGCCGTCCGCCGCGAACAGCGACACCCAGGTGTCCTTGTCCCGCGCGCGCACCGCGGACTGCGAGGCGAAGGCGGCCACCCGCGCCGGATGATCGGTTCCGGTCGTCGTCCCGGTCTCGGTTGTCATGGCTGCTCGCTTCCTACGACCCACATCGAGAAGTACTGCGACCCACCGCCGTACGCGTGGCCGAAGGCCTTGCGCGCACCCGCGACCTGATAGTCGCCGGCCCGGTCCATGACCTGCTTGGCGGATTCGGCGAACCGGATCAGGCCCGACGCGCCGATCGGATTGGAGGACAGCACGCCGCCGGAGGGATTGACCGGCAGCTTGCCGCCGAGGGCGGTGTCACCGGAGTCGGTGAGCTTCCAGCCCTCGCCCTCGGGCATGAAGCCCAAGTTCTCCAGCCACATGGGCTCGAACCACGAGAAGGGCACATAGATCTCGGCCGCGTCGATCTCCTCGAGCGGATTGGTGATCCCGGCCTGCCGCCACAGCGCGCGGGCGGCCTCCTGTCCCGCCAGGGGATTCACCTGATCGCGCCCGGAGTAGGCGAGCGGTTCGGTGCGCATGGCGGTGCCGTGCACCCACGCCACCTTGCGCCCCCGGGCCTCCAACGCCTTGGCCGAGGCCTCGTCGCCGATGACCATGGCGCAGGCGCCGTCCGAGGACGGGCAGGTCTCGTCGAAACGAATGGGGTCCCACAGCATTTGCGAGGCCATCACCGATTCCATGGTGATGTCGGCCTGCTTGAGATGCGCGAGCGGATTCCGCGCGCCATTGCGGCGATCCTTCACCGCCACCATGGCGCCGATGTGCAGCGGGGCATTGGCGCGGCGGATGTAGGCGCGCACGTGCGGGGCGAAGTAGCCGCCCGCGCCCGCGCCGACCGGTTTGGTGAAGGGCACCGGATTCGACAGCGCCCACATGGCATTGGATTCCGACTGCTTCTCCCAGGCGACGGCCAGCACCTTGCCGTACACGCCGGCCTGCACATGGTTGGCGGCCACGATGCCGGTGGAGCCGCCGACCGAACCGGCGGTGTGCACGCGCAGCAGCGGTTTACCGGTCGCGCCCAGGGCGTCGGCCATGAACAGCTCCGGCATCATGGCGCCCTCGAAGAAGTCGGGTGCCTTGCCGACCACGACGGCGTCGATATCGGCCATGGTGAGCTCGGCGTCGGCGAGCGCGCGATCGATGGCCTCGCGGCACATGCCCGGCATGGACACGTCCGACCGCTTGGTCACATGGTGGGTCTGGCCGGTGCCGAGGACAGCTGCGGGGTGAGTCATCGTGCCTCCAGGGTGGCGACCAGGTTCTGCTGCAACGCCGGACCGCTACTGGCATGGGCCAGTGCGCGATTCGCGGTGCCATTGATGATTTCGGTGGCGGCGAAGCCGATGCGCTCCAGGCCCGCCGCGAACATGGGATTGCCCGCCAGCGGTCCGCCGGAGGGGTTGATGCGGGTCGAGCCGTTCAGCCCGATCGCCTCCTTGAGAATGATCTCCTCATGGCTGAACTGGGCATTCAGCTCGGCGACATCGAATCCGCCCGCATCGCCGCCGAGGACGGCGCGCGCCGCCTTGGCGGTGGACGCCGACACGGTCAGATCGCGCGCGCCCAGCATCGGGGTGTCGATGTAGTGCGCCATCCCGGTCAGCCACGCGGGCCGCTCGCACAGCTCGCGCGCCCGATCGCCCACCGCGAGCACGATGGCGGCCGCGCCATCGGTAATGGGCGCGATGTCATGGGCGCGGAACGGATCGGCCACATACGGTGCGGCCAGCAGCTTGTCGATATCGGTCTCGGTGCGCGCGGTGGCGGCGCCCGCCCCATTGGCGGCGGCGTTCGCGGCGACCGCGGCCATGTCCCGCTCGGTCCAGCGCCCTGCGGACAGGCCCGCTCGGGCCTGCAATCCGGCCATGGACACCGCGTCCGGCCCCAGCGGCGCGACCAGGTACGGATCGGTCTGCAGGGTGAGAATCTGCCGCAGCGTACCCGCCGAAGCCTTGCCGAAGCCGTACACCAGCGCCGTCTTCGCTTGTCCGGAACGCAGTTTCACCCACGCCTCGTACAGCGCCCAGGCCGCGTCCATCTCCACGTGGGATTCGTTGATGGGCGGCACCGCGCCGATGGAGTCGATGGCGGAGATGAACGAGAAGGCGCGCCCGGCAAGGTAATCCGAGGAGCCGGAGCACCAGAAATCGATATCGGCGGTCTCGATGCCGAGCTTCGCGTACAGCTCCGTGAAGCAGGGCTGCAGCATTTCCACGCCATTGGTGGTGCCGAAGGTCTCCGGCACATGCGGGGCGTGGGCGAACCCCACCACCGCGATGTCACTTGCTGTGTTGCTCAAGGTGTTTCAGCGCCTCTCTACAGGTGGTGCGCGAAGGACTCGTACGCGGCGTCGGGTTCGCCGGTGGGTTCGAAGTGCAGGATGTTGTCCAGCCCGTAATCCCATTCCTCGCGCGGCTTCCACACCGCCTTGACCCGCATGCCCATGCGCACGTCGCTGGCCTCCAGGCCCAGCACCAGGTGCAGGAACGGAATATCGGCCCCGTCCAGCAGGATGTAGGCGGCCACATACGGCGGCTTGATGCGCTGGCCCTGGAACGGCACGTTCACGATGCAGAAGGTGGTGACGATGCCGGTGTCGGGCAGCTCCACGTAATCCTCGGTGGGCGCGCCCGTGCGCGGATCGGCGCCGCGCGGCGGGAAGTACACCTTGCCGTCATTGCCCGCGCGCGCACCGAGCAGGCGGCCCTCGACCAGGGCCTTCAGGAATTCGGTCTCCTGCGGGGCGGCGGTGTGCTTGAAGCTCAGGTCGATCGGGGTGACGATGCCGGTGATGGGCTCGCCCTCCGGCTCGGTCGCGGAAGGGCTTGCGGGGACCGCGGTCTCGCCCGGCTCGAAGCAGGCGATGTCGTGAATGGAGCCGCCGCGCTCGCCGGCCCAGCGCGCCCGCACCCGCATGCCGGTGCTCATCTCCTCGGGCGCGGCGACGTCCACGGCGTGCAGCAGTGCGGTGTCGGCCCCGTCCAGGTCGATGAGGGCGTAGGCGAAGGGCCGGTCGAAGGGCTGGCCCGGCAGCGGTTCGGCCACCCAGCTCCAGCTGCGCACGGTGCCCACATCGGCCACGTCGACGAATTCGGTCAGCGGTTCCGCCGTGATCGGATCGAATTCCGCGGGCGGCACGATCACGCGCCCATCGGAACCCCGCACCCCGACGATCCGCCCGGCACGCAGCCCGGTCAGGAAGCGTCCGATGGTCGGGCCGGTGGAGCGGGTGTAATCGAATGTCATCCGCAGCGGTGCGGCGAGTACTTCGGTGTTCCCCAGAGTCACGAGATCGAGTAGAACAGGTTCTAACAACGGTCGCAAGAGCCCAAGTGGGAAGGGAACCGAACATGCGCTTTGGGTTGCAACTCGGATATTGGGGCGCGCAGCCGCCCGCCAATGCACAGGAATTGGTGATCGCCGCCGAGAATGCCGGATTCGACGCGGTGTTCACCGCCGAGTCCTGGGGTTCGGACGCCTTCACCCCGCTGGCCTGGTGGGGCGCGCGCACCGACCGGGTGCGCCTGGGCACCTCCGTGGTGCAACTCTCGGCGCGCACGCCCACCGCCACCGCCATGGCCGCACTCAGCCTCGACCACCTCAGCGGCGGCCGGGCCATCCTCGGCCTCGGCGTCTCGGGCCCGCAGGTGGTGGAGGGCTGGTACGGCCAGCCCTTCGCCAAGCCGCTGGCTCGCACCCGCGAGTACGTCGACATCATCCGGCAGGTGCTGGCCCGCGAGGGCAAGGTGACCAGCGCGGGGCCGCATTATCCGCTGCCCTACAACCGATCCGACGCCAGCGGGCTGGGCAAGCCGCTCAAGCCCATCACCCATCCGCTGCGCGCGGACCTGCCCATCTGGCTGGGCGCGGAGGGCCCGAAGAACGTGGCGCTGACCGCCGAGATCGCCGACGGCTGGCTGGCCATCTACTACACGCCGCGGCTGGCGGACATGTACAACGCTTGGCTGGACGAGGGTTTCGCGCGCCCGGGTGCGCGCCGCTCCCGCGCCGACTTCGAAATCGCCGCCACCGCACAGGTCATCCTCACCGACGACCCCCAGGCGGAAATCGATCGCCTGCGTCCGATCATGGCCCTGTACATCGGCGGCATGGGCGCGGAGGAGCTCAACTTCCACGCGCAGGTCTACCGCCGCATGGGCTACGGCGAGCAGGTCGACGAGATCACCCGGCTCTTCCGCGCGGGCAAGAAGGACGAGGCGGCGGCCGCGGTGCCCGATGAGCTGATTCTGGACACGATGATCATCGGCGACGAGGCGCATGTGCGTCAGCAGTTGCGGGTATGGGAAAAGGCCGGCGTGACAATGCTGCTCGTCGGCGTCCGGGATCTCGCCCAAATGGAACGGTTGCAGCCGCTCGTTCAGCCATAGAACGCGTTTCAAATCCGCATTCGGGCTGGCGATTGGTCATCTGACCGCATAGTCTGTGACGGGGGACACATCGCCCGCTCGATCGGTGCGGAATCCGGTCTCGAAATCCAACCTTGCGGCGAGCAAGAACACGTTCTATTTTCATCCTGTGAGCTACAACATAGCGGACCTCGTCGAGCACACCATCGACCTCATGCCGGAACGTGTCGCGCTGGCCGATGACACTCGTTCGGTGACCTACGCCGAGTTGGAGGACCGAGCCAATCGGCTCGCACACTACCTGCAGGAACAGGGGGTGCGGCCGGGCGACAAGGTCGGCGTCTACTCGCGCAACACCATCGAGGCCGTGGAAGCCATGGTGGCCATCTTCAAGGCCCGGGCAGTCATGATCAACGTGAACTACCGGTACGTCGAGAACGAGTTGCAATACATCTTCACGAACTCGGATATGGTCGCGCTCATCCACGAGCGCCGCTACAGCGACAAGGTGGCCAATGTGCTGCCCAATGTGGCCGCCATCGGATCGGTCATCACCGTCGAGGACGGCACCGATCTCGCGCTGCCCCCGAATGCGGTGGAATACGAAGCCGCGCTTGCCGGCTCGCACGGCGAACGGGATTTCGAGGAGCGCTCCTCCGACGACATCATGATGATCTACACCGGCGGCACCACCGGCCTGCCCAAGGGCGTGATGTGGCGGCAGGAGGACTGGTGGCGCGTCCTCGGCGGCGGCATCAACTTCTACACCGGCGAATTCATCCAGGACGAGTGGGAGCAGTCCAAGGGCGGCGCCAGCGGCACCACGGCCATGGTGCGCTACCCGATCCCGCCGCTGATCCACGGCGGCTCGTTCACCGCGACCCTGCACAGCCTGTTCGACGGCGGCAAGGCCGTCATGCTGCCGGAGTTCAGCGGCCACGGCGTGTGGCAGGCCATCGAGCGGCACGGCGTGAACATGATCTTCATTACCGGCGATGCCATGGCCCGGCCCATGCTCGACGCGCTGCGCGAGGGCAATCCGGAAACCGGTGCGCCGTACCAGCATTCGAGCCTGTGGGTGCTGGCCAGCAGTGCGGCGCTGTTCTCGCCGGCGCTGAAGGACGAGTTCATCGAGAAGTTCCCGAACGCGCTCATCACCGATTCCATCGGCTCCTCGGAGACCGGCTTCGGCGGGCTGGCCGTGGCGACCAAGGGCGCCACCCACACCGGCGGACCGCGCGTCAAGATCGACGGCTCCACCAAGGTGCTCGACGAGAACGGCAATGAGGTGGTGCCCGGCTCCGGACAGGTCGGCCTGCTCGCCCGCACCGGCAACATCCCGCTCGGCTACTACAACGACCCGGTCAAGTCCGCGGAAACGTTCAAGGAGTTCAACGGGATTCGCTACTCCATTCCCGGCGACTACGCCCGCGTGGAGGAGGACGGCACCGTCACCATGCTCGGCCGCGGATCGGTGTCCATCAACTCCGGCGGCGAGAAGATCTACCCCGAGGAGGTCGAGGGCGCGCTCAAGGCGCATCCCGATGTCTTCGACGCCCTCGTGGTCGGCGTGCCCGACGAGCGCTGGGGACAGCGCGTGGTCGCGGTCGTGCACTGCCGCGGCGACAAGCGGCCCACCCTGGAAGAGCTGCGCCCCACGCTGACTCAGGAGATCTCCTCCTACAAGATGCCGCGCAGCCTCTGGTACGTGGACGAGATCAAGCGGTCCCCCGCCGGCAAGCCCGACTACAAGTGGGCCAAGGCGCAGACCGAGGCGCGCGAGGCCGACCACCACGCGCAGGCGCCGACGACCAAATAGGTCCGCGGCGTACCGATGCGGCCCGTGCCCGCCCGCGGATGCAGGCGGGCACGATGCTGATCGGGAAGCCGTGGTGAGGCAGGTGCGCACAGCTGTTTCAGGAGTGGCGAGAATGGCGCAATCGAGCGGTGTTTCTTGTCGGTGCCCTGTGCAAGAGTGTCAGTCATGAGCAAGCCAGCAGGGCCGTCCGGCACCATCACGGACGAGGTATTGCAATCGTTCGAGGGGCACCGGCGCGAGCTGTGCGCATACGCGTACCGCATGCTCGGCTCATCCTTCGAAGCCGAGGACGCGGTGCAGGAGGCCTTCACCCGGGCGTGGAAGTCCTATGACGCGTTCGAAGGCCGCTCCAGTCTGCGCTCCTGGCTCTACAAGATCACCACCAATGTCTGCCTGGACATGCTCGACGGTCCGCAGCGCCGCGCCCGGCCCATGGACCTCTCCGGTCCCTCCACCCCCGATTCGCCGCTCCCCATGCCGGAGCCGGATTACGTCTGGGTGGAACCGATTCCGAATGCCCTGGCCTTCGGCGCGGACCCGGCCGAGGCCGCCAGCGCCAAGGACACGCTGCGGCTGGCCTTCGTGGCCGCGGTCCAGCATCTGCCCGCCACCCAGCGCGCGATCCTGATCATGCGCGAGGTGCTGCGCTTCTCGGCCAGCGAGACCGCGGACATGCTCAATGTCTCGCCCGCCTCGGTGAACAGCGCCCTGCAGCGCGCCCGCGCCACCATGTCCAAGGTGAACGAGGTGGCCACGCCCTCGGATGTCTTCGACGAATCCAATGAGCAGCAGCGCAAGCTCATCGACGATTTCGTCAAGGCGTTCGAGTCCTACGATATGGAAGCCCTGACCGAGCTGCTCAAAGCCGATGTGGCGCTGTCCATGCCGCCCATCCCGCTCTGGGTCTCCGGCCCGCAGAACGTGGCCGCGTTCATGCTCGGCACCGGCCATGCCTGCCGCAATTCGCGGATGGTGCCGGTCGGCGCCAACGGTATGCCCGCCTTCGCGCACTACAAGCCGAGCGCGGATCAGCCCGGCGTCTGGGTGCCGTGGTCGATCACCATGCTCGAGATCGACGGCGATCGGGTCGCGGGTCTCAACTTCTTCCTCGATACCGATAAGCTCTTCCCGCTCTTCGGTCTTCCGATGGAGTACCGGGAGAACTAAAGGGACCTTGTCGCCGGGCACGGTGGAGCGCCGGGGTGGTCCGGTGCAGTCCGGCGACATGCGCGAACGGCCCACGGGTGAAAACCCGTGGGCCGTTTCTCATTCCGGATGAGGGAAGGGGGTGGGGGGCTAAGCCCCCAGACCCCCTTAGTGGGCTGCGCCCACACCCCGTGGCGTGGTGCGCTCACACCCGTGGCGTAGTGCGCTCACACCCGTGGCGTGGTGCGCTCACACCCGTGGCGTAGTGCGCTCACACCCGTGGCGTGGTGCGCTCACACCCGTGGCGTGGTGCGGTCAGACCCGTGGCGTGGTGCGGTCAGACCCGTGGCGTGGTGCGCCGCGCCCCGTGGCGTGGTGTGCTGCGCCCTGAGCGTCAGTGCGCGACCGGGCAGCCGCCGCCACCGGTCTTGTAGTCGACCTGGAATTCCTTGACGCCGTTCAGCCAACCGGAGCGCAGGCGTTTCGGGTCGCCGAGTTTGGTGATGTCGGGCATGTGGTCGGCGATGGCGTTGAAGATGATCTCGATTTCCAGGCGGGCCAGGTTGGCGCCGATGCAGTAGTGGGCGCCGGTGCCGCCGAAGGAGAGGTGGGGGTTGGGGTCGCGCAGGATATCGAAGGTGAAGGGGTCGTCGAAGACGTCTTCGTCGAAGTTGGCGGAGCGGTAGGAGAGCAGGACGCGCTGGCCCTTCTTGATATTCGCGCCGCCGAGTTCGACATCCTCGAGCGCGGTGCGCTGGAAGGTGCTGACCGGGGTGGCCCAGCGGATGATCTCGTCGGCGGCGGTCCTGGGGCGCTGAGCCTTGAAAAGCTCCCACTGGTCCGGGTTTTCGAGGAAGGCGGCCATGCCGTGGGTGGTGGCATTGCGGGTGGTCTCATTGCCGGCCACGGCCAGCATCATGACGAAGAAGCCGAATTCCTCGGGCAGCAGCGCCTCGCCGTCCATATCGGCGTTGATGAGCTCGGTGACGATATCGTCGGCCGGGCAGGCCCGGCGCGCCTCGGCCATCTGGTAGGAGTAGCCCAGGATCTCGGTGGAGGCGACCACCGGATCGGCGTCGCTGTCCGGATCGTCGTAGCTGGTCATCTCATTCGACCATTTGAAGAGCTTGAACCGGTCCTCCTGGGGCACGCCGATCAGTTCGGCGATGGCCTGCAGCGGCAGTTCGGCCGCCACCTGCTCCACGAAGTCCCCGGTCCCGGCGGCCGCCGCCGCTTGCACGATGGCCTCGGCGCGCGCGGTCAGCTCGGCGCGCAGGCCATTGATGACGCGCGGGGTGAAGCCCTTGGAGATGATCTTCCGCAGTTTGGTGTGCTCGGGCGCGTCCTTGTTCAGCAGGACGAAGCGCTGCAGTTCGATCTGCTCGCGGGTGATGTCGTCGTTGAAGCGGGGGATGGCGGTGTTCTCGTAGGTGGAGAACACATCATCGCGCCGCGAGACCGTCTTGACGTCGGCATGCTTGCTGACCACCCAGAAACCGTCGTCGTGGAAACCGCCGGTCTCCGGGGACTTGGGGTTCCACCAGACGGGGGCGGCCTTGCGCAGTTCGGCGAGTTCCTCGACGGGCACGCGCTGCGCCCACATCTCCGGGTCGGTGAGATCGAAGCCGTCCGGCACGTTCGGGCGTGTGTGCGTCTCCACCACCAGCTGTCTCCTTTGACTAACTGAAACCTGTTCTACCGTTATTGAAGCATGGGTGGTAAACCAAAAGAAGGGGTAATGGAAAACGCTGTTAACTAACGTTGACCACCCGCAGAGAACCTGTTGCAGTTCTGCACCGGAAGGAAAGAAATGGGTACACCCGTCATCGTCGAGGCCGCGCGCACCCCCATCGGAAAGCGCAATGGCTGGCTGGCCGGGCTGCACGCCGCGGAGATCCTCGGCGCCGCGCAGAAGGGTGTGCTCGAGCGCGCGCACCTGGACCCGGCGCTGGTCGAGCAGGTGGTCGGCGGCTGCGTCATGCAGGTGGGCGAGCAGTCCAACAATGTCACCCGCACCGCGTGGCTGCATGCCGGGCTGCCCTGGCAGACCGGTGCGGTCACCATCGACAATCAGTGCGGTTCCGCGCAGCAGGCCGCGGGCATGGTGGCCGGCCTCATCGCCACCGGCGCCATCGACATCGGCCTCGCGTGCGGCATCGAGTCCATGTCCCATGTTCCGTTGGGCGCCAACGTCGGAACGCACGCCGGGCCGAGGCGGCCCGCCTCGTGGAATATCGACATGCCCAACCAATTCGAGGCCGCGGAGCGAATTGCCAAGCGGCGCGGCATTTCTCGCGACGATGTCGAGGAATTGGGCGTGCGCTCGCAGCGACTGGCGGCACAGGCGTGGGCCGAGGGCCGTTTCGATCGCGAGGTACTGGTCCTGAAGGACGCACCGCAGGTGGACAAGGAAGGCAATCTCACCGGCGAGACCCTGGACGTCGCCGAGGACCAGGGCCTGCGCGAGACCACCAAAGAGGGCCTGGCCAAACTGAAGCCGGTGCTCGAGGGCGGCATCCACACCGCCGGCACCTCCTCGCAGGTCTCCGACGGCGCGGCCGCGGTGCTGCTGATGGACGAAAAGGCCGCCGAGCGTGCGGGTTTGCGGCCGCGGGCGCGCATCGTCTCGCAGTGCCTGGTGGGCTCGGAGCCGGAATTCCACCTGGACGGCCCGGTGCAGGCCTGCCAGCGGCTGCTCGATCGCAGCGGCATGAGCATGTCCGACATCGATTTGTTCGAGATCAACGAGGCCTTCGCCTCGGTGGTGCTGTCCTGGGCCTCGGTGCACAAGCCGGACTTCGATCGCGTGAATGTGAACGGCGGTGCAATTGCGCTCGGTCATCCGGTGGGCAGCACCGGATCTCGGCTCATCACCACGGCGCTGCACGAGTTGGAACGGTCCGGAAAGAGCACCGCGATGATCCTGATGTGCTGCGGTGGCGCACTTGCGACAGGCACCATCATCGAGCGGATCTAGTCAATACCAATCAATTTGGGCCATGGTTGAACGTTCATCCCACGTGCCACGAAACGTGGCGTACGCCACACAAACTCCGGTACAGACAAGAAGATGAGACGTCAGCTATCTTAGGGCTACCGGTGGCCCGTCGGAGAAGACCCTCGCGACGGGCCAGAACCGGGGCTCTTAAGCGGCTCGCAAGAACCGTGGGGTTGGCCCGCAAACACCCAAGCCACGGCCGGTTCCCCGGATCACCGCCTAGAAGCTTCAAGGAAATCGCGAATCAGGCGTAGGTTTTCAGTTACTGAGCCGCTAATATCAATGATACGTATCCGAGATAACGACTGTTAGTACAGCGAAGGGAATTGGGCGGCTCACAATGGCTGATTTCGCGGCGCGGCTGAACAAGCTGTTCGAAACCGTGCATCCCCCGGGGCGTAAGCCGCACACGAACGCAGAGGTGGCGGCTGCCTTGACGGCGTCCGGCCATCCGATCTCGAAACCGTATCTGTCGCAGTTGCGGTCGGGACAGCGGACCAACCCGTCTGATGAGACGGTGGCCGCGCTGGCAAAGTTCTTCAAGGTAAAACCGGACTACTTCTTCAACGACATCTACGCTGCCAAGATCGATCACGATCTAGAGCTGCTGTCCCAGCTGCAGGGCTACGGACTGCGTCGGCTGTCGAGTAGGGCGTTCGACCTCTCCGAAGAATCTCAGAACCTCCTCACCTCCATGGCGGAGAAGTTGCGGGCCTCCGAAGGGCTGCCCGAAATTCCTCCGGACGGCACGGAATAGGCCCCGTCTCAAGGCAACACAGTGCGGCTGGCTCGGAGGCCGCACTGTGTTGGTTTGTAACAGGACTGCTCCCGCCGTAGTGGCGGTGGCGATCGGACGGAGGGACGCTGCTTGCAGGGCGGCGTCGCTCCTCCGCTGAGCCATTCGGATCGGCCGAAGACTGTTGTACCGGTCTCAGGACACTGAGGCCATGTGGCGTAGAACGCTGCGCCTGGTGCATTATGCACAATCCTGGCATAAACACGCTCGGGTCATACCGAGTTATCCGACCAGTTGTTTTGTGCAGTATGTCGAATTGCGCGTTGTGAGTGTTTCGCCCCCAATGCACGAAGTACGACAAACGAACCCCTGTGCTGTGCACAGGGGTTCGTTTCAGTGGATAGAACGTTCGATTCAGCGGCTACCGCTGGGAGTGCGACTCTCGCTACTCGCCGTGAATGCGCGCGCAATGGCATGCACCCAGCGGCGCGGCCCGACGCCCGGCGGCGGAGCAATCCAGCGACCGTCGATCAATACGTCCCCGAACGGATTCCGCGCCCACTCCGCGACCCGCGCCGCGCGCTCGGCTATCGCCTCGGGCGGCGCGCCCGCCGCAGCCAGCTCCACGCCGCCGCCGGACTGCAGATAGAGCGCGTCCATGATCTGGGCGACCTGATCGGAGGCCTTCAACTGGGTGGTGGACCCGGTCTGATCCTTGGCCACCACCTCCGGGAAGCGCCCGATCAGCACCCGGTGCAGCGGCCGAATGTCCTTGAGCAGCCTGCGCGCTCGCACCCACAGCTCGATCACGATCCACACCGCGCCAATGGCGATGAGCAGGCTCGCCGCCTGCCAGGCAGGCCAGAACCAATCGCCGTCGCCCGGCTCGGCCATGGGCTGATTCTGGAAATTGCGCCGCACCGACAGGCCCGCCAGCACGCCGACCAGCAGAGTTCCGGTGGTGTACAGGGCGATACCGCGCCCCAGCGTGGTCCAGTCCAGATTGCGCACGCCGGTGATCACGATGAACACGCACTCCAGCAGCACGATCATCCAGCCGAAGGTGACCGACCACATGAGCGTGAGCACCATGGCGATGAGACCGCCCGCATACATCATCCAGGCGATCTGACGCAGATTGCGGCGCGACACCACCGGCCAGGCGGCGGCCGCGACCACGGCCGTGGCGGTCGCGAAGAGGATCCAGGCGGCGGTGGTGGCCCGGTCGGACAGCCACATGCCGCGTAAGCCGGCCGGCAGGATATGGTCCACCGCCACACCGATATCCGGCACGGCGACGGTGACCGTGAGGGCGACCGCGGCCACCGCGACGACAATGGCCACGCGCGCGGTGGTGGCCGGCTTCACCAGCACCCGGCCCACCCGGGCGCCGGCTGCCATCCAGACCAGCATGGCCGTCAACCAGAAGGTCATCCGAGTGCCTCATCGAATCGAAGGACCGAGACGCCTGCGCCCCGGGTGTTGAACACGCGCAACCGGGTCATGAGCATGCTGGCGAAGGTCTCCGCCTCCCACTCGCACTGCTCGTCCTCGCCCAGATCGACGATCTTCTGATGGGCGCGCTGGCTGAGCATGTAGGCGATGAGATCGTCGCTGGCCTCCAGCACCACCTCGGTCGCCGCCTCGCCCGGATGGTCGAAGACGATGTGCCCGAGCTCGTGCGCGAGGGTGTGGTCGCGGCTGGGCAGGGCCTGGGCCAGCACGATCACATCCTTGTCCGGGTAGCTGCGGCGCTGACCGCACACGCCCGGACCCAGTTGCGCACTGGCGATTTCGATGGGCCGGCGCCGCTCCGCCGAGATGGCGGCGACGACCTCGTCCAGGGTGGTGGCGTCGAAATCGGCGGCCACCGCGCACACGGCGTCCACCGCGGCCGCCACCCTGCGGTAGGACCCGATGCTATGCGCCTTGCTCTCCGTCATCGCGGTCCCCTCACAGCCTCGGTCCGAAGAACGCGGCCCGGGCGGCATCGATCCGGCCCTGCGCCGCCGACGCGCTCTGGAAGCTCACCGCGCCCGAACCGGTGCCGGCCAGAGTGAGCGCGATCAGGCCGCCCACCACCGACAGCAGTTTCAGCGGCGGCAGCGGACTCTTGGCCGAGGTCGGCGTCACGTCCGGATCCGGTTGCGCGAGAACGGGAGCCGGCGCCGGAGCGGGCGGCGGTGGCGGCGCGGGCGCCGGTTCCGGCGCGGGCGGGGCCGGCGCGACCACCGGGGCGACGACGGCGGGAGCGGGTGCGCTCGGGGGCTGCGGGATCTCCAGCGGGATCGGCGGCGGCGCCGGCGCGGGCGGGCTCGGCAGCGGGATCAGCAGGAGCAGCAGCGGGGAGGCGCAGAGCGCGGCGGACCCGGTGGCCGCGGAACCGACCGCGGCCGAACCCGTCGCGGCCGAACCGGTCAGCGCGGAACCCGTTGCGGCCGAACCGGCTCCGGCGGAGCCGACCGCGGCCGAACCGACACCGGTCGAACCGGTCGCGGCCGAACCGACTCCGGACGAGCCGCCCGCCGAACCGGCGCCCGCCGAACCACCGGCGGAACCCACGGCGGCGGAACCGATTCCGGCGGAGCCGACGGCGGCCGAGCCGGTGCAGAAGGCGGCGATTCCGGCGGAGCCCACGGCGGCCGAGCCGACCGCGGCCGAACCCGTTGCCGCGGATCCGGTTCCGAACAGCAGGCCCAGCAGCGCCGAACCGGTGCCGACACCGGCCGAACCCACGCCGAGCGAACCGAGACCGAGGGCGGAGCCGGCGCCGAGGCCGGCCGAACCCACTGCCGCCGAACCGGTTCCGAGCGCCGCGGAGCCCGTGGCCAGACCGGCCGAGCCGGTGCCGACGGCCGCCGAACCCAGGCCCGCGCCCGCGGACCCGACGGCGGCCGAACCGGTGCCCAGCACGCCGGAGCCGGTACCGCCGAGGATGGTGCCCAGACCGGCGGACCCCACGCCCGCCGAGCCGACGCCCGCGGAACCCACCGCGGCCGAACCGGTGCCGACACCCAGGATGGCGGCCACCAGATCCTCGGGCCCGGCAACGGGATTCACCGGGACCGGCGCGCCGACCTCTTGCTGCTGGGGCAGGCTGGTGCCCGGATCGTCCGGCGCGGGCTCGAGCGGGAGGCCCGGCTGCGCACCGGCGCTCCCTGGCCCGAGCAGGGCCGAGCCGGTGACAGCTGCGATCACTGCCACCAGGCGCAATGCGCGACCAACGATCATGCGCCAGCCATCCCCTCATCGATACTGCGCAGTCGGCTTTTGCTCCCGCAGCGGGTAGGGAAGAGCTCCCCGATCGATACGGGAATCCCAACCCGCATCAGGCGGGGTGAGACAGTTTCACACAATGCCCGGTCGCCCCGATTGCCGGAACTTTGCGGAACGCGGTCATCGTACCGGTCACCATGTGACCCCACACAAGTTCTGGCGGCATTAGGGGGGCTCACAAACCGTACGCCTGCGCCCTCCCCGACATGCCCAATATCAACAAGCGGCACAGGCCAATTGGCCGCCTTCGCAACCTCAGACCCCTACACCAGCCCCATCTGTCACGTGTTTTGCCGCAAGTGCCCCATGCTCGTTCGGTCAATTCGGATGAAACGGACAACCCGATACCTGCCGACAGGAATCACATCCCACTCCGAAAGTGGCCAGCATCACAGGCTTCACAAGCGTCTCCAGACGCTTGCTGCCCGCCGATTCCGGCGCACCGGCACACCGGCGGCGACCCAAAACCGATAGCCGTGGCCGAAAACAGGCCACGTCGCGGGCAAGAAAAATCGCCGGCGTCCCACTCCGGGACGCCGGCGACGAAAGCTCGTGGCGCGGCTGGGAAATCAGGCGCCGTACACCGGCTCCGGCACGGTGGCCTTGGCGAGCAGATCGCGCACCACCGGACCGAGCTCGGCCGGCTCCCAGCGCGCACCGCGATCGATGGAGACGCCGTGCCGCCAGCCGTCGGCCACGGTCACCTTGCCGCCCTCCACCTCGAACATGCGGCCGGTGACGCCGGCGGAATCGGCGCTGCCCAGCCACACCACCAGCGGGGACACATTCTCCGGAGCCATGGCGTCGAAGCCCTGCTCCGGGGCGGCCATGGTGTCGGCGAAGACGGTCTCGGTCATGCGGGTGCGCGCGGCCGGGGCGATGGCATTGACGGTGATGCCGTAGCGCGCGAATTCCGCTGCCGCCGTGATGGTCAGGCCCGCGATGCCCGCCTTGGCGGCCGAGTAGTTGCCCTGGCCCACCGAACCCAGCAGGCCCGCACCGGAACTGGTGTTGATGATCCGGGCCTCGGGCTGCCGGCCGGCCTTGGATTCATTGCGCCAGTACTCCGCGGCGTGCCGCATGGGGGCGAAGTGACCCTTCAGGTGCACCTTGATGACGGCGTCCCACTCGTCCTCGCCGAGATTGACCAGCATCCGGTCACGAACGATTCCCGCATTGTTCACCAGGATGTCGAGCCGGCCGAAAGTCTCGACGGCGGTGGCGATCATGCGGCGGGCGCCCTCCCAGTCGGAGACGTCGTCGCCGTTCACGACGGCCTCGCCGCCGGCGGCGCGAATCTCCTCGGCCACCTGGGCGGCCGGGGACTCCGGGCTGGGCGCGCCATCCAACTCGGCGCCCAGATCGTTCACCACGACCTTGGCGCCCGCGGCGGCGAAGGCGAGCGCGTGCGCGCGGCCGATACCGCGACCGGCGCCGGTCACGATGACCACGCGGCCTTCGCAGATCTTGTTGTCGGTCATATCGATTACCTCGCTGGAGTGAAAGAAGGGAAGTTGGGGACTACGCCCCCAACGCCCCCCGGGAGGGAGAAGGGCCCTGCGGCCAGCTGGAACGTCGGCACCTCCGGAAGGGAGGAGCGTCTAGTGGCCGGCGGGGACGTCGGCGGTGGATGCTTCGAGGAAGGCCGGCTTCTCGCCGCCGCCGTGCACCAGCAGCGCGCTGCCGCTGATGTAGGAGGCCAGCGGCGAGGCCAGGAAGGCGGCGGTGTGGCCGATATCCTCGGGCACGGCCATGCGCTGCATCGGCACGGTGCGCGCGACGGCGGCGATGCCCTCCTCGTCGCCGTAGTGCAGGTGCGAGGACTCGGTGTCGACCAGGCCGACGATGACCGAGTTGACCCGCACCTTCGGGGCCCATTCCACGGCCAGGGACGAAACCAGGCTGTCCACACCGGCTTTCGCGGCGCCGTAGGCGGCGGTGCCCGGCGAGGGCCGGTGCCCGGAGACCGAGGAGATCATCACGATCGACCCGCCGGTCTCCTGCTGCTGCATCGCCTCGTTGGCGACCTGTGAAACCAGCAGCGGGGCAAGCAGGTTCAGCTGCACGATCTTGGCATGGAAGTTGGCGCTGGCGTCGGCGGCCAGGGCGAACGGCGCGCCGCCCGCATTGTTGACCACGGTGTCGATCCGCCCGTACTTCGCCACCACGGCGCCGATCAGCTCGCGCACCGAATCCGGGTCGCGCACATCGCACGGCAGGAAGTCGATACCCCGTACGCCGCTCCGCACGGGCACGTCCGCGGGCCGCCGGGCGCAGGCCACCACGGTCGCGCCGGCGTCCAGGAAGACCCGGCTGATACCGGCACCGACCCCGCGCACGCCGCCGGTGACCAGGACGACCGAGCCGGAGAGGTTCACTTCGATTGCCACCGTGCTAACCTACCAAGCACTTGCTTGTTTTGCCAATGATGGCTCCTACAACTCCAAGGACACGCGATGGGGATCAACCGTCACACCGAAACCGAGGGCGTCGACGTCGTCACCGTCGACTACCCGCCGGTCAACGCCCTGCCCTCGGACGGCTGGTTCGCCCTGGCCGACGCCATCCGGGAGGCCGGCCGTAACCCGGAGACCCGGGTCGTGGTGCTGCGTGCGGAGGGGCGGGGATTCAATGCCGGTGTCGACATCAAGGAGATGAACCGGGATACCGGGCACACCGCGCTCATCCGCGCCAATCACGGCTGCTTCGAGGCCTTCGCCGCCGTCTACGACTGCCAGGTTCCGGTCGTCACCGCCGTCAACGGCTTCTGCCTGGGCGGCGGCATCGGGCTGGTCGGCAATTCCGATGTCATCGTGGCCTCCGACGACGCCACCTTCGGACTGCCCGAGGTGGATCGCGGCGCGCTCGGCGCGGCCACCCACCTCGCGCGGCTGGTGCCCCAGCATCTGATGCGGACCATGTTCTACACCGCGGGCACCCTCACCGCGCAGCAGCTGCACCACTACGGGTCGGTGTACAAGGTGGTGCCGCGGGCCGAACTCGACGCCGCCGCAATGGAAGTCGCCAAGAACATCGCCAACAAGGACGGCCGGGTCATCCGCGCCGCCAAGAAGGCGCTCAACGGCATCGACGTGCAGGACGTGCACCGCTCCTACCGGTTCGAGCAGGGCTTCACCATGGAGCTCAACCTGGCGGGCGTGGCGGACGAGATCCGGGCGCGCTTCGACGACGATCTGGCCGCGCAGAAGAAGGGGAAGTAGAAAGCCATGCGCGACAAGCGAATGACGCTCGACGAGGTCGTCGGCGAGCTGCGCAGCGGAATGACCATCGGCATCGGCGGATGGGGTTCGCGACGCAAACCGCTGGCCTTCGTGCGGGCGATTCTCAAGTCCGATATCAGGGATCTGACGGTCGTCACCTACGGCGGACCCGATCTGGGCCTGTTGTGCTCGGCGGGCAAGGTGCGAAAGGCGTACTACGGCTTCGTATCCCTGGATTCCGCGCCGTTCTACGATCCCTGGTTCGCCAAGGCGCGCACCGGCGGCGAGATCACCGTGCGCGAGATGGACGAGGGCATGGTGAAGTGCGGCCTGCAAGCGGCCGCCGCGCGACTGCCGTTCCTGCCCATTCGCGCCGGATTGGGTTCGGCCGTCGTGGATTTCTGGGAGGGCGAGCTGAAAACCGTGCAGTCCCCGTACCAGGATGCCGACGGGCGCGGCGAGACCCTCATCGCCATGCCCGCGCTGAATCTGGATGCCGCCTTCGTGCACCTGGATCTGGGTGACAAGCACGGCAATGCCGCCTACACCGGCGTGGATCCGTACTTCGACGATCTGTACGCGCTCGCCGCCGAGCGGCGGTACCTGTCGGTGGATCGACTGGTCGAGACCGACGAGCTGGTGAAAGCCGTTCCACAGCAGGCGATCATCCTCAATCGCATGATGGTCGACGGCGTGGTCGAGGCGCCGGGCGGCGCGCACTTCACCTTCTCCGGCAGCTACGGCCGGGACGAGAGGTTCCAGCGCCACTATGTGGCGGCCGCCGAGACGCCCGAATCGTGGGCGGAGTTCAAGGCCCGTTATCTGGACGTGCCCGAGGACGAATACCAGGCCGCCGTCCGCGCTTTCGCCGAGGAGCAGCAGCAATGAGCGACACCCAGACCATTACCAGGGCCGAGATCTGCGTCGTCGCGGCCGCCGAGATCTTCCGGGGCGCGGGCGAGATCATGGCCAGCCCCATGTCCACCATCACCACCATCGGAGCGCGACTGGCGCGCCTGACCTTCGAGCCGGACCTGCTGCTGTCCGATGGCGAAGCGCTGTTCTTCGCCGAGGTTCCGGCCATCGGCGGCAAGGCGCCGATCGAGGGCTGGATTCCGTTCTCCAAGGTGTTCGACGTGGTCGCCTCCGGCCGCCGGCATGTCGTCATGGGCGCGAATCAGCTGGACCGCTATGGCAATCAGAACCTCTCGGCCTTCGGCCCGCTGCAGCGGCCGACCCGGCAGATGTTCGGCGTGCGCGGCGCGCCCGGCAATACCATCAACCACGCCACCAGTTACTTCGTGCCCAAGCACACCAAGCGGGTGTTCTGCGAGAACGTCGACATCGTCTCCGGAATCGGTTACGACAAGGTCGATCCGGAGAATCCCGCGTTCCGCTTCCACCACCTGCACCGGGTGGTCTCGAACCTGGGCGTCTTCGACTTCGGCGGGCCGGAGCACACCCTGCGCGCGCTGTCGCTGCATCCCGGCGTGACCGCGGACGAGGTCGCCGAGAACACCTCCTTCGAGATCGCCGGGCTCGCCGCGGCGGGCGAGACCCGGCTGCCCACCGAGGAAGAGCTGCGGATCATTCGAACCGTGCTGGACCCCAAGGGCTTCCGGGAGAAGGAGGTGACGGCATGACACCGCGGCTGAAGACCCCGCTGACCGAGCTGGTCGGCATCGAGCATCCCATCGTGCAGACCGGCATGGGCTGGGTCGCCGGTCCGAGCCTGGTATCGGCCACGGCGAATGCCGGCGGGCTCGGCATTCTCGCCTCGGCGACCATGACCTTCGCCGAGCTGGAAGCCGCGATCGCGAAAACCAGATCGCAGACCGGCAAACCGTTCGGCGTGAACATCCGCGCCGACGCCACCGATGCGCCGGAGCGGATCGAACTGCTCATCCGAGAAGGGGTGAAGGTCGCCTCGTTCGCGCTGGCGCCGAAGCGGGAGCTCATCGCCCGGCTGAAAGACGCGGGCGTCGTGGTGATTCCATCCATCGGCGCGGCCAAGCACGCGGTCAAGGTGGCGTCCTGGGGCGCGGACGCGGTCATCGTGCAGGGCGGTGAAGGCGGCGGCCACACCGGTCCGGTCGCCACCACGCTGCTGCTGCCCTCGGTCCTCGATGCGGTCGACATCCCGGTCGTCGCCGGTGGCGGCTTCTTCGACGGGCGCGGTCTGGCCGCGGCGCTGTCCTACGGCGCGGCGGGCGTGGCAATGGGCACTCGCTTCCTGCTCACTCGGGAAAGCAGTGTGCCGGACTCGGTCAAACAGGAGTATCTGCGGCGCGGCCTGCAGGACACCGTGGTCTCCACCAAGGTCGACGGGATGCCGCACCGGGTGCTCAACACCGAGCTGGTGCAGAAGCTGGAACACTCGGGCAAGGCGCGCGGATTCCTCGCGGCGGCCGGTAACGCCATGAGGTTCAAGGGCATGACCGGCATGAAGTGGTCGACCATCGTCAAGGACGGCCTCGCCATGCGCAAGCACAAGGATCTCACCTGGTCGCAGGTGATCATGGCGGCCAATACGCCGATGCTGCTCAAAGCCGGCCTGGTGGAAGGGAACACCCAGGCGGGCGTGCTCGCCGCCGGGCAGGTCACGGGCATCATCGAGGACCTCCCCACGGTCCAGGAACTCGTCGACCGCATCATGACCGACGCGGTGGCGCGAATCGACAGCCTGTCGACATACCGCGTCTCCGACGCCGCCACCGCCTGAATCACCCCCATACTGCGCGGCCGACACAATCGGCCGCGCACTTCGGATCCGGATGACACCGGATCCTTTGCGCGGCAACAGCCGTTCGGTCGCGCACGGACCGTCCCCGGTACCTCTCGCCCGGGGACGGTCTTCGCGTCTTCGGGCACGGCGAAATCGGAGTGCCCCGGAGCCGGGCGGCTGCCACCATGGGTCGATGGGGAATGTGCTGATTGTCGGGGATTTCCACGGGAACACCAGTCATGCGCTGGCGATGGTGCAGGTCGCGGTGCGGGAGAACTGTGCGCGCATGTTCTCGGTGGGAGATTTCGGGGCGTGGGAGCACATGCCGTCGGGGCGGCGGTACTTCGACGTGGTGAATCGGGCGGCCAAGAAGGCCGGGGTGACGGTGTACTTCCTGGACGGGAATCACGACAAGTCCTCGCTGCTGCACGAGATGTACGACGAGCGGCGGGATGGGGAGGGGTTTCTGGTGTGCCGGAAGTTCGTGCGGTACGCGCCGCGGGGGCATCGGTGGACCTGGGAGGGGACGCGGTTCGCGGCTTTCGGCGGGGCGCGGTCGACGGACAAGGGGTGGCGGCTGGCGCGGGAGGCGCGCAAGGAGGAGCAGGCCGCGCGGCGGCGGGGGTACGGGTCCTCGCGGCGGCCGATGACGGCGGGGACGCTGTGGTTTCCGGAGGAGGAGATGACCGATGCGGAGCTGGACGCGCTGCTGATCGCGGACAGTGCCCCGGTCGACGTGCTGCTCACCCACGACAAGCCGCGGGCCACCGAGCCGAAGTTCAACCGCAAGGACCGGCCGGAATGCTTCCCGAACCAGGATCGGATCCAGCTGGTGGTCGAGACGCTGCAGCCGAGCCTGCACTTCCACGGTCACCTGCATTTCCGCTATACCGAGACCATTGCCTGCGGGGATGGGCGGTGGACGCGAGTGGAGGGCCTGGGCGCGGATCCGGACGCCTCCAGCCATCCGGGCTATCGGGCCGAGCAGTCCTGGACGGTGCTGCAACTTCCTTGTGCCACCACGGAATTGGCGGAATCCCGCGCCGGGTGAGCGCCGGCTCACACCGTGCACGCTGGGCGGATGTCCACTGACCTTGCATACATAGTGATGTGTGCATATGATCGCCTGCGGTTGCACGAAGGGAGAACACGGTGGGTGCAGGACACGCGCACGGTCACGATCACGGGCATTCGCACGGCCACGGCCATACGCACGGCGCCACGGCCGACAGCGATAAGCGCTGGCTGGCCGGAGCCCTCGCGCTGATCGTCGTCTTCATGGCGGGCGAGGTGGTCGTCGGCGTCATCTCCGGCTCCCTGGCCCTGCTCTCCGACGCCGCGCACATGCTCACCGACGCGGCCTCCATCGTGCTGGCGCTGTGGGCCATCCGCCTGGCCGCCCGCCCGGCCGCGGGCCGCATGACCTTCGGCTGGAAGCGGGTGGAGATCCTCTCCGCCTTCGCCAATGGCGCGACCCTGTTGCTGCTGGCCGCCTGGCTCACCTACGAGGCCGTCCGCCGACTATTCGAGCCGCCCGAGGTCACCGGCGGCCTGGTGCTGGTCACCGCCCTGATCGGCGTGGTGGTCAATCTCATCGCCACCCTCATGATCAATCGCGCCAACCGCACCAGCCTCAATGTGGAGGGCGCCTACCAGCACATTCTCAATGACCTCTACGGCTTCATCGCCACCGCGGTCGCCGGTGCGGTCATCATGCTCACCGGCTTCGTGCAGGCGGACGTCATCGCCACCATGATCGTGGTGGCCCTCATGGTGAAGGCCGGCGTCGACCTGGTCCGCGCCTCCACCCGGATCTTCCTGGAGGCCGCGCCCGAGGGCCTGGATCCGGTCGCCATCGGCACGGCCATGGCCGCCCGCGAGCACGTGGTGGAGGTGCACGATCTGCACATCTGGGAGATCACCTCCGGCTCCCCCGCGCTGTCGGCGCACGTCCTGGTCGAGCCCGGCAGCGACTGCCACGCGGTCCGGGAAGACCTGGCGCACTTCCTCGCCCACGACTTCCACATCGACCACGCCACCCTGCAGGTCGATCACGCCACGCCCGGCGTGCTGGCACTGGGCCGCGAGACCTCCTCGCACTGCGAGCAGTCCCACGGCCCCTCGCACACCGCGACCGGTTACGCCGAATCCCGCGGCTGACGGTTCAGCGGTCGGACTTGGGCTCGGACGGTTCGTCGTAGGACGAGGTGCCCTCGTCCAGCAGCGGCTCCTCCACCTTGAAGTGCGCCGGGGCGAACAGCCGCAGCACGTGGTAGCCGGTAATGACCACCAGCGTGCCCAGCGCGATACCGCTGAGGGTGAAGTTCTCGGTGAACTCGATGCTCACATTGCCGATGCCGATGATCAGGCCGGCCGCGGCCGGGACCAGATTCAGCGGATTGCGCAGATCGACCTTGGCATTGGTCCAGATCTGCGCGCCGAGCAGGCCGATCATGCCGTAGAGGATGACGGTGATGCCGCCCAGCACGCCGCCGGGAATGGCCGCCACCACCGCGCCGAACTTCGGGCACAGGCCGAACAGCAGCGCGAACAGGGCCGCGGCCCAATAGGCGGCGGTGGAGTAGACGCGGGTGGCCGCCATGACGCCGATGTTCTCGGAGTAGGTGGTGTTGGGCGGGCCGCCCACCGCGGTGGAGAGCATGGAGGCGGCGCCGTCGGCCGCGATGGCGGTGCCGAGCTTGTCGTCGAGATTGCGGCCGGTCATCTCGCCGACCGCCTTGACATGGCCGGCGTTCTCGGCGACCAGCGCGATCACCACGGGCAGCGCCACCAGGATGGCCGACCATTCGAAGGCCGGGGCGTGGAAATCGGGCAGCCCGATCCAATTCGCCTGGGACACACCGGAGAGGTCGAGCCGCCAGTGGTCGCTCACCGCGCCGCTGCCGTCGGCCGAGTGGATCTTGCCGAAGACCCGGTCCAGTACCCAGGACAGGCCGTAACCGAAGACCAGGCCGAGGAAGATCGCGATGCGCGAGAAGAATCCGCGCAGCGCGACCACCGCCAGACCGGTGAACAGCATGACGAACAGCGCCGTCCACTGGTCCTGCGGCCAGTAGGTGGAGGCGGTCACCGGGGCCAGATTGAAGCCGATCAGCATGACCACCGCACCGGTCACCACCGGCGGCATGGCGGCGTGAATGATGCGCGCTCCGAACCGCTGCACGGCCAGGCCGACCAGGAACAGCGCCAGCCCGACCACCAGGCAGGCGCCGGTGACCGCGGCGCTGCCGCCGCCCTGGGCGCGGATCACCGCCGCCACGCCGACGAACGACAGCGAGCAGCCCAGGTAGCTCGGCACCCGGCCCTTGGTGGCCAGCAGGAATACCGCCGTGGCGACACCGGACATCATGATCGCCAGATTGGGATCCAGACCCATGAGGACCGGCGCCACGAAGCTGGCCCCGAACATGGCCACCACATGCTGGGCGCCCAGCCCGAAGGTGCGCGGCCAGGACAGCCGCTCATCGGGCTTCACCACCGCGCCCGGCGCGGGAGTTCGCCCGTCGCCGTGCAGAGTCCAGCGCACGCCGAGGTCCATAGTGTCGTCGCTTTCTACCAGGTCGGATAATCCCCGACATCGTAGGCGAGCAACCGTTCGGTTTATCACCGCACCGAGGGCGCGGCGCGCTGTGCTCGATTCGACGATCCGCCTACATCCCCAGTCGCCGCCGCACCTCCGGCGGCAGCGCGTACGGATTCTCGTAGCCGGGATCATCATCGGGATCGGTCACCGGCCGCGCCGCCACGCTCCCGGCGCGGTCCTGCGACCCGGCCCGATCGCCGATGGCGGCCCCGGCCCGATCGCCAGCGGCCCCGGTCCGATCGCCAGTGGTGCCCTCGGCCGCGAGGAACCGCCGCATCGCCTCCGCCACGGCGGGATCATCCGTTAATTCCCGTCGTAACTCCCCCGCGCGTTCGCGCGCCTGCCGCAGCGCCTTCTCGTGCGCGAACAGAATCGCCTGCGCCACAGCCGGGTCCGGCAATTCCAGCTCGGTGATCCGCCCGTCGGCCGCCACCTCGATCCGCACCCCGCCCACGCGCGCGCCGCCCCGCACCCGATCGACGGCCTCCTGCACCCGCCGGGCCTTGCGCCCGATCTCCTCGAACCGTCCCCGCACCGGCATAGCCCATTGATAGTCCGGCGTCGCGCTTCTCACGGCCGGATTCCCGGCATCCGCTCACTCCGTCGTGATCCGCACCTGCTGCATCATGTCGTGGTCGGCGTGGTCGAGGTTGTGGCAGTGCCAGACATAGCCGCGGATCTGCTCGTGCCCCGAGAGATGGTCCGCGCCATGGGTTCCCGACGGCGCGATGGCCTCGGCCCCGGCGGGCACGGGAATGGCGGCGTCCGGATCGAAGCCGAGTTCCTCCACCGACGGCCAGCGCACCAGGACGCGGGTAATGGTGTCGGTCGGGCATTCGACGGTGTCCTTCCAGCCGAGTTCCCAAGGCGGAGGCAGTTGTTCGGGCCCCAGGGCGTGGGCGTCGGCGGGCGGCGCCCAGCGGATGCCGAAGGCCGGCGGGTAGTTGGCCAGCCAGTAGGCGAAGGTGAGGATGGGCTGGCGGCTGATCACCCGCATCCGGGCCAGGTGGATGTGGATGGGGTGATCGAAGGGCGTGCAGTTGACGATGTCCCAGCGTTCGGTGGTGCCCGCCCGGGCCATATCGATATCGGAGCTGAGGAACGGCAGGTTGTTGAGCGACATCATGGTCGGGAAGACCGCCGCCGAACGGGAATCGTCATTGAGGCCCATGAGGGTCATGACGCGGACGGATTCCGGCGAGTAGATCGGTTCGAGCGCCTCCGGCAGCCCGTCGCGGCCGCGCAGCACCGGCGGCACGACGGCCGGCGGTCCGGTCCCGGAGACGGTGAAGCGCATGATGTTCCGGAGTTCGGGGACCATGAAGATGGTATTGCCGAGGTCATTGAGCGCGGTATTGATCAGCTCGACCGCCGTGCCGTCGGGCAGCCCGCTGAAATCCACCAGCAGGTCCACGCGTTCACCGGGACTCACGCGAATCGAGGTCGTGGGCACGGGGGCGTCGAGCAGGCCCAGATCGCCGCCGATGGCGAAGAAGGGCATGCCATTGGAGAACTCGAAAATGTAGGGCCGGGAGTTGGACCCGTTCAGCAGCCGGAACCGGTACAGGGTGCGGCGGACGCCGAGCCACGGCCAGACCATGCCATTGACGCAGGCCACGTCGCCCAGCTGGCCGGATTGGTTGTAGCCCTCCGGAATATAGACCCCGACCATGGGCTGGATGCTGCCGTCGGCATTGAAGGTGCGGTCCTGGACGATGAGCGGGATCTCGAACTCGCCGCTGGGCAGGCCGAGCGGGTTGTCCGCGGCGCCGGTGTCGAATTCATCGCGCACGTAGTACATTCCGGCCAGCCCGGCCTGAATATTGAGCCGGGTGATGCCCATGGCGTGGTCGTGGTACCAGAGCGTCGCCGCCTCTTGCCGATTGGTGTACGTGAAACTCGGTCGGCCGCCGTTGCGCCAGCCGATGAGCGGATGCCCGTCGGCGTCGGGCGCGTTCGCGCCGCCGTGCAGGTGCACGGTGAAGCGGGGATCGGTGCGGTCGAGGTCGGTCACGCCGTGCATGGTCACGTCGACGTGCGAGGGCAGCACATGCTCGCCGAGCCGTTGCGGAAAGGCGATGCGCGCCACCCGATCTCTCCTGGCCTCCAGATTCGGGCCGAGCACCGGGCGGGAGAATCCCCAGCTGCGGATTTCCGGCAGGTCCCGGTGGTAGCGGTGAATATCGGCGGTGGCGGCCAATTCCCCGGCGGCCGGGATGGTTTCGGGGATGGGCAGGGCATCGACGAACGGCTGCAGCGGCGGGGAGTGATAGTTCAGCGGGGTGAGGGGCGGCGGCGGCAGCGGCGGGATCGGAATCGGCGGGGGCGGCAGGGGAACGGGATCGGCCCCCGCGGTGGCGGTGACGCCGAGCCCGAGAATTCCGAGAGCCCCCAGGAGGAACCCCCGTCTGGGCAGGTTCGCGTTCATGATCAGTTGATTCTCTCCCCTGAATACTCACGGCATCCGGGGCAGCGCTTTTTCGTTATTCAACTGGTCTATCGGATGGGGCTAAAACGGCATTACGGACACAAAATGATGGCGGCCGCGCACCGGAAATCGGTGCGCGGACCGCATATCAGCTGTGGCTCAGACGATTTCAGCCGAGCCGCTCGATAATCGTGACATTGGCGGTGCCGCCGCCCTCACAGATGGTGAGCAGACCGTAGCGGCCGTTGACCCGTTCCAGCTCGTGCAGCAGCGAGGCGAACAGCTTGGCGCCGGTCGCGCCCAGCGGATGGCCCAGCGCGATGGCGCCGCCATTGACGTTCACCCGCTCCGGATCCGCGCCGGTGTCCTTGATCCAGGCCAGCACCACCGAGGCGAATGCCTCGTTGATCTCGATGACGTCCATATCGCCGATGGTGAGACCGGTCTTCTCGAGCGCCCACTTGGTGGCCGGAATCGGCGCGGTGAGCATGAGGATCGGATCCGCGCCGCGCGCGCTCACGTGATGGATGCGCGCCCGCGGAGTCAGCCCGTACTCCTGGACCGCCCACTCCGAGGCGAGCAGCGTGGCGGCGGAACCGTCGGAGATCTGGCTGGCCACCGCGGCCGTGATCCGACTGCCCTTCGCGAGCGGCTCGAGTCCCGCCATCTTCTCCATGCTGGTCTCGCGCGGCGTCTCGTCGATCCAGAAGTCGCGCACCGGCACGATCTCGTTCTCGAACTTGCCCTCGACAATGGCCTTGCGGGCGCGCTCATTGCTGCGCAGCGCCCACTGCTCCATGTCGACGCGGCTGATATCCCACTTCTCGGCGATCATGTGGGCCGAATTGAACTGCGACACTTCACCGGTGCCGTAGCGGTGATCCCAGCCGTCGGCGCCGACGAACGGCGCGTCGAAACCGTACTGCCGGCCCGCCAGCATGGCCGCCGAGATCGGGATGGCGCTCATGTTCTGCACGCCGCCGGCCACGATCACCTCGGCGGTGCCGGACATGATGGCCTGCGCGCCGAAGGTGATGGCCTGCTGCGAGGAACCGCACTGCCGGTCCACGGTCACGCCCGGCACCGACTCCGGATAGCCGGCCGCCAGCCACGCGGTGCGGGCGATATTGCCGGCCTGCGGGCCGATGGTGTCACAGCAGCCGAACACCACATCGTCGACGGCGGTGGGGTCGATCTTGTTGCGGCCCAGCAGTCCGCGCAGCGCCGCCGCGCCCAGATCGGCCGGATGCACATCGGCGAGCGAGCCGCCGCGCTTGCCGACCGGAGTGCGCACGGCGTCGATCACGTACGCCTCCCGCATCGGCGAATACTGGCGGCGGGACGGTGCGGACATGGGAAGCTCCTACTGCTTGGGGTTTCAGGGGCGAAGCCCCCGAGGGTCACGAGAGTTGTCATCTGCTCGACGGGTTGGTGAGCCCGTCGAGCACGATGGTGAGGTATTGCTTGGCCAGGCTGTCGACGGTGATGCGGCCGCCGGGCTGATACCAGCGCACCGAGACCCACACGGTGTCGCGCAGGAATCGGTAGGCCAGTTCGATGTCCATCTCGGGGCGGAAGCTGCCGTCGGCGACGCCCTGGGTGAGCACCCGGTGCCACAGCTCCCGGAACTCCTTGTTGTAGTCGTCGATGTAGCCGAACCGCGGTGTGCCGCTGAGGCGTTTGGCCTCGGCCTGGTAGATGGCCACGGCCGCATGCCAGTGATCGAAGGATTCGTAGGACGCGGTCACCAGTGCTTCGAGCGTGTCGCGGGCGCTGAGCCCGGCGGCGACGATCTCGCGGTAGCGTCCGAAGAGGTCGTCGAGGAAGCCGCGGAGGATTTCGTCCACCATGGCTTCCTTGGAATCGAAGTGGTGGTAGAGACTCCCCGATAGAATCCCCGCCGCATCGGCGATATCGCGAACCGTGGTGGCGCGCAGTCCGCGCTCGGCGAACAGAGTGGCGGCCAAGCCGAGCAGCTCGCTACGGCGAGCCGAGCCGGGGTCGCGCTTTTCTGGTGGGGTCACCGCCCCAATATACAACCAAGCATTTGCTTGGTCGAGCCTGGCTCAACTCTCGGGACTCTCAGGGGCTTCGCCCCCGAACCCCCAACTACCCTCGGGGCTCCGCCCCTGACCCCAACTGCACTCGGGACTCCGGCCCTGGCCCCCACTGCACTCGAGGCTCCGGCCCTGGCCCCAACCACACTCGAGGCTCCGACCCTGGCCCCCACTGCACTCGAGGCTCCGACCCTGGCCCCAACCACACTCGAGGCTCCGACCCTGGCCCCAACCACCTCCGGGGCTCCGGCCCTGGCCCACGGTCGCTCGGGCCCACGAGCGTCGCGCAAGATCAGCGGATCGAGTAGCGCAGGGGCGAGGACATCGACAGGTCTGCGAGTAGGCGGTCACAGATGACCACGGGGGAGATTCCGGCTCTGGCCATGCGGGCCACCAGGGCGAGGCGGCGTTCCGGGCTGTCCCATTCGACGGTGAGGGGTTCGCGGCCCGGCCCGGCGTCGACGGTTGCCATGGCGCGGGGGAGGCCGCCGTCCTGGGTGGGGATTTCGCTGATCTTGAGGACCATGCCGCGCTGCCATGCCCGATATGTCTCCATATCTGCTCCAACCACCAATTTGTCCGTGGCGGCGCACAATCCCTGGGCTATGCCGTCGGCGAAGGCGGTGTGGTCGAAGCGGAGGCGGCGGCATTGGCGAACCACTTCCAGGAGGTCGGCGCGTACCTCGCAGAGCAGGGCCGTCTGTTTGCGGCGGCGCTTCTCGGTCTCGGACAGGCCTTGCAGGGATTCCCGGGCCAGGCCGATGCGACGGGCGCGTTCGCGGTCGCGGACCATGTCGCGGCGTAGCGCGGCCTTGGGGTCGCGGGAGACCTCGCCCTCGTCGACCGCGTGTTGTTCCAGGATCTGCGCGGCGCGCATGGCTGTCGCGCGCTCGGAATCGTGATCGAGCAATTCCGCACCCAGGGTCAATGCCGCCAGCACGACATTGTCGAGTCTTCGGCGCGCCAAAACGACCTCGCGCACGAGCTCGAGTTCGAGTTCCAGTTCTTCGTGGGGTTCGTGGGCTGCTTGTGTTCGGCGATCCGGACCCATGGGTCGCGCCCTTCGACTAGCGGAACCGGCCTAAACCAGGATTGCACAATGGCACCACCCGCGCGCCAGCCATTTTCCGCCTCGGCCGAAATACACACTGCCGCGCCCCCTCGGAACGCGGCAGTGAGGAAATCTGCTACTCGGTGACACGGCTTTCCACATCACCCCGAACGCAGGAATTCGGTTGCGCCGAAGCGAAATCAACGACGCAAATCCGAAATCGCGAAATCAGGCCCGCTGACTGGAAATGGAAACCACTTCACCGGTGAGGTAGGTGGTGTAGTCGCTGGCGAGCATGGCGATGGTCGCGGCCACCTCCCACGGTTCGGCGGCGCGGCCGAAGGCCTCACCGGCGGCGAGCCGGTCCAGCAGATCGCCGGAGGTGACCTTGTCGAGGAAGGCGTGCCGGGCGATGCTCGGCGCCACGGCATTGACGCGCACGCCGTATTCGGCGGCCTCCACCGCGCTGCACCGGGTCAGCGCCATGACCCCGGCCTTGGCGGCGGCGTAGTGGGCCTGCCCGTGCTGGGCGCGCCAGCCCAGGACGCTGGCATTGTTGACGATCACGCCGCCGTGACCGGCGTCGCGGAAATACTTCAGCACCGCGCGGGTGCATCGAAAGGTCCCGTTGAGGGTGATGTCGAGAACCTTGTCCCACTGCTCGTCGGTCATGTCGATCACCGGCGTCTCACCGCCGAGACCGGCATTGTTGACCATGATGTCGATGCGGCCCAGCGCCTGCGCGGCCGCGGCGACGAGCGCGTCCACCTGTTCGGTGCTGCTCACATCGCACGGCACGGAAGCGATTCGGCGGTCGGGGAATTCGGCCGTCAGCGCCTCCTCGGTCTCCTTCAGCCGGCGCTCGTGCCAGTCGGAGATCACCACATCGGCGCCCTCGGCGAGCAGGCGGCGCGCGGTGGCCGAACCGATGCCGGTGCCGGCCGCCGCGGTGACGACCGCGGTCTTGCCGGCCAGCAGGTTGTGCCCGCCGGTGATTTCAGGAGCGATGGACAGATCCGTCACGGACGAGCCTCCCGGGGTAGACCGAGCACACGCTCGGAGATGATGTTGCGCTGCACCTCGTTCGAGCCGCCGTAGATGGTGTCGGAACGGGTGAAGAGGAAAAGCCGCTGCCAGGCATTGAGATCCGCGCCCGGGGCGTCGGCGATGAGGCCGGGCGCGCCCAGCACGTCCATGGCCAGCTCACCCAGGCCGCGATGCCAGTTGGCCCACAGCAGTTTGGTGACCGACGCCTGACCGGCGGCGGTGCGGGCATCGACGGACGCGCCGTCGTGACCGGATTCGAGGGTGCGCAGCACATGTGCGCGCAGCACGCGCAGGCCGACCCAGGCGGTGTCGAAGCGCTCGGCGAGCACCGGATTCTCGAATGCGCCGTTCTTGCGCGCCACCGCTTCCAGATCGGCGAGCTCGCGCGCATAGCGGATCTGCTGCCCGACGGTGGAGATGCCGCGCTCGAAGGTGAGCGTGCCCATGGCGACCTTCCACCCGTCGCCGGGCTGCCCGACGACGAGATCGGCTGCGGTGCGGGCATTGTCGAAGAAGACCTCGTTGAATTCCGCTGTCCCGGTGAGCTGGATGATCGGGCGCACCTCGATCCCGGGCTGCTTCATGGGCACCAGCAGGTAGGACAGGCCGTGGTGACGCTGCGAACCCTTCTCGGTGCGGGCCACCACGAAGCACCAGTCGGCCAGGTGCGCCAGCGAGGTCCAGATCTTCTGGCCGGTGATCGACCATTCGTCGCCGTCCAGGTACGCCGAGGTGCTGACGGCCGCCAGATCCGAGCCGGCGCCGGGCTCGGAGTAGCCCTGGCACCACAGCTCGGTGACATTGCGAATGCCGGGCAGGAAGCGGCGCTTCTGCTCCTCGGTGCCGAAGGCCAGCACGGTCGGGCCGAGCAGTTCCTCGCCCAGATGCGAGACGCGGCTGGGCGCATCGGCCTTGGCGTACTCCTCGTGGAAGATGACCTGCTGCCGCAGGGTGGCGTCGCGGCCGCCCCATTCCCGGGGCCAGCCCAGGCAGGTGAGGCCCGCGGCGGCCAGCGCCCGATCCCATTCCAGGCGCTCGTCGAAGGCCTCGTGCTCGCGGCCCGGACCACCCAGTCCGCGGAGTTCGCGGAACTGCCCATTCAGGTTCTCGGCCAGCCATTCCCGCACTTCGGAGCGAAAGTTCGCCTCATCCGCGGCGAGCTGCACGGCATCCATGTCGCAGCTCGCTGCGGCCACCGCGGGGCTGGTCGTCCCGCTGTCCGGTTCGGGGGTCTGGATCATGCTCACCCCCGTAGAGTAACCTACCAAGCACTTGCTTTGTTAGATCCGTTCCCGGACGCTCGGAGACCCCGTGACATCCCCACCGCAGACCACCCCGCTCGCGCTGCACGATGCGGCCGCCACCTTCGGCTCGGCCCCCGCCGTCTGCGACGGTGCCGTGCGGCTGACCTGGACGCAATTGCTCGACTCGGTCCGTGAGACGGCGCGCGCGCTGCTGGCGCGGGGGGTGCGGCGCGGCGATCGGATCGGCATCTGGGCGCCCAATACCCACCACTGGGTGACGGCCGTACTGGCCACCCATTACGCGGGGGCGGTGATCGTGCCGCTGAACACCCGGTACGTGGCCGACGAGGCGGCGGACGTGCTGGCGCGGGTGAATGCCAAGGCGCTGTTCATCGCGGGAACCTTCCTGGGCCGCGATCGGCTGGGCGAACTGCGGGCGGCCGCACCGGAATTGGCCATCGACACCGTGATCGTCATGCCCGTGGAGCGGGAGGAGCCGGTCGAGAACGCCATCGCCTGGTCCGAATTGGGCAAGCTGGCCGAGGCCGTCAGCGTCGAGGACGCCGTCGCGCGCGCGGAATCGGTAGCGCCGGACGATCTTTCCGACATCCTGTTCACCTCCGGGACCACCGGGCGCAGCAAGGGCACCTTGATCGCGCACCGGCAGGCGCTCGGCGGCGCCCGCGCGTGGTCGGAGTGCGCGACCCTGAACAGCGCGGACCGCTATCTGGTGGTGCCGCCGTTCTTCCACAACTTCGGTTACAAGGCGGGCATTCTCGCGTGCCTGGTGACCGGCGCGGCCATCGTCCCGCAGGCCACCTTCGACGTGCCGGAGACCATGCGGCTGGTGCACGACGAGCGCATTACCGTGCTCACCGGGCCGCCGACCATCTACCAGACCATTCTCGAGCATCCCGCGCGGCACGAGGCCGATCTGTCCACGCTGCGGGTCGCCGTCACCGGTGCGGCGACGGTGCCGGTGGTGCTCATCGAAAGAATGCGCACCGAACTGCAATTCGATGTGGTACTCACCGCCTACGGGCTGTCGGAGTCCGGCGGTTTCGGCACCATGTGCCGGCCCGAGGATTCGGCCGAGACCATCGCCAATACCTGTGGCCGCGCCATCGGGGACTTCGAGATCAAGCTGGCCGACAATGGCGAGCTGCTCATCCGCGGATCGCAGGTGATGCTCGGCTACCTCGACGATCCGCAGGCCACCGCCGACACCATCGACCGGGACGGCTGGCTGCACACCGGCGATGTGGCCGTCATCGACGAGCGCGGCTATCTCAAGATCACCGACCGGCTCAAGGACATGTACATCTCCGGCGGGTTCAATGTGTACCCCGCCGAGGTGGAGCAGGCGCTGGCGCGGCTGGACGGCGTCGCCGAGACCGCGGTCATCGGGGTGCCGGACGAGCGCATGGGCGAGGTCGGCAAGGCGTTCGTGGTGCGCAGGCCCGGCGCCACGCTGACCACGGAAGACGTGGTGGCGCACGCCAAGACGCTGCTGGCCAACTTCAAGGTGCCGCGGTTCGTGGAGTTCCGCGACCAACTGCCCTACAGCGCCGCCGGGAAGGTGCTCAAGCGGCAACTACGTGAGGAGAAGGCGTGAGCAATCCGGGGTCCGTTCCCGATGAGGGTGAGGTTGTTCGCTACGAGAAGCGCGGGCCGATCGCGGTCGTCACGCTGAACCGGCCGGACTACCGCAATGCGCAGAACTCGGTCATGACCTACGCGCTCGACGCCGCCTTCGTGCGGGCCGTCGAGGACGCCGAGGTGAAGGTGATCGTCTTGGCCGGGGCCGGAAAGCATTTCAGCGCCGGGCACGACATCGGCACCCCGGGGCGCGACCATCACGTCGCGTACGAGAACAAGGCCGCGCTGTGGTGGGACCACACCGACCGGCCCGGCGGCGACCAGCGGTTCGCCCGGGAGACCGAGGTCTACCTGGGCATGTGCCGGCGGTGGCGGGAGATTCCCAAGCCGACCATCGCCATGGTGCAGGGCGCCTGCATCGCGGGCGCGCTCATGCTGGCCTGGTCCTGCGACATGATCGTGGCCGCCGAGGACGCCTTCTTCTCCGATCCGGTGGTGCGCATGGGCATTCCGGGCGTCGAGTACTTCGCGCACCCGTGGGTGCTGGGGCCGCGGCGGGCCAAGGAGATCCTGTTCACCGGTGAGCGCTTCACCGCGGCGCAGGCCTACGAATGGGGCATGGTCAACCGCGTCGTGCCGCGCGCCGAACTGGAGGCCCAGACCTTCGCGCTGGCCGAGAAGATCGTGGAGATGCCGCAATTCGGGCTGGCGCTGACCAAGAAGGCCGTCAACCAGTGCGAGGACCTGATGGGGATGCGCGCCGGCATGGATTCGGTGTTCGGGCTGCACCACTTCGCGCACGCCCACAATGCCGAGGTCGGCGCCGACTCTCTCGGCGGCATGAACGCCAAGTCCATGAAGGCCGCCGCGGATGCCACGGCGGGCCGCACCTCCGGCACCGAGCAGAACGGGGCGAAGTAAGTGGATCTCGAATTCGATGCCGCGACCGAGGAATTCCGCCGCGAGGTGCGCGAGTTCCTGGCGGCCAATGTGCCCGCCACTCCCCTGCCGTCCATGGACACCGCCGAGGGTTTCGAGGCGCACCGGCGATGGGAGGCCACGCTGGCCGAGGCCCG
The DNA here is from genome assembly GCF_054655275.1 of Nocardia sp. IFM 10818. Lineage (NCBI taxonomy): Bacteria > Bacillati > Actinomycetota > Actinomycetes > Mycobacteriales > Nocardiaceae > Nocardia > Nocardia sp. IFM 10818. Next base: position 636,869 of record NZ_BAAHJH010000001.1, on the reverse strand, counting down.
GCTGTCCTGCGTCGCCTGGCCCGCGGAGTACGGCGGGCGCGATGCGTCGCTGACGGAATGGGTGGTGTTCGAAGAGGAGTACTACGCCTCCGGAGCGCCGGGGCGGGTCTCGCAGAACGGGATCTTCCTGCTCGCGCCCACCCTGTTCGAGCACGGCTCCCCTGAGCAGCTGGCCCGTATCCTGCCGAGAATGGCGCGCGCCGAGGACATCTGGGCGCAGGCCTGGTCCGAGCCGGAGGCGGGCAGCGATCTGGCCGGGATCCGGTCCACCGCGCGGCGCACCGAGGGCGGATGGCTCCTCAATGGCCAGAAGACCTGGAGTTCCCGGGCCTCCTACGCGGATTGGGGCTTCGGCCTGTTCCGCAGCGATCCTGAGGCCGAACGGCACCGCGGCCTCACCTATCTCATGTTCCCGCTGACGGCCGAGGGCATCACCGTGCGCCCCATCCCACAGCTGGACGGCGAGCCCGGATTCGCGGAGATCTTCCTGGACAATGTGTTCGTCCCCGATCAGGACGTGATCGGCGAGCCGAACAACGGCTGGAAGGTCGCCATGGCCACCTCCAGCAATGAGCGCGGCCTGTCGCTGCGCAGTCCGGGCCGCTTCAATGCCACCGCCGCCAAGCTCATCGACCTGTGGCGCACAATGGCTTCCGAGTCCGACACCGCCGTCCGCGACCGCGTCGTCGACGCCTGGGTCGGCGCCGAGGCGTATCGCCTGAACACCTGGGCCACCGTCACCCGGCTCGCCGCAGGCGGCCAGTTGGGCGCGGAATCCTCGGTGAACAAGGTGTTCTGGTCCGACCTGGACATCGCCATGCACGAAACCGCCCTGGAAATCCACGGCGCCGCCGGCGAACAGGAATCCCCCTGGACCGACGGCTACCTGTTCTCGCTGGCCGGCCCGATCTACGCGGGCACCAACGAGATCCAGCGCAATATCATCGCCGAACGCCTGCTCGGCCTGCCGCGCTGAGACCCCCGGAGGACGACATGCGATTCGCATTGACCGCAGAACAAATCGATTTCGCCGCCAGCCTGCGCAAAATGAGCGAGGCCGCCAAGACGCCGGGCGTCGTACGCTCCTGGGGCGCAGGCGATCACGCCGCCGGACGAGCCCTGATCAACCAGCTCGCCGAGGCCGGAGCCATGGGCCTGACCATTTCCGAGGACAACGGCGGCTTCGGCGCCGGCCCCGTCGACATGATCGTGGCCTTCACCGAAATCGGCCGCTCCGCCGCACCCGGCCCCCTGGTGGAAACCGCCGCGGCGCTTCCCGCACTGCTGCAAGCCCTTCCGTATGGTGCGGCAGCCGCCGAATGGCTCCCCCAATTCGCCGAGGGCGCGAAGCTCGGCACCCTCGCCGTTTCCCCGAAGGCCGGTCTCACCACGGATGCGCGCATGGCCACCGGTGGAGCCACGGCGGGAGTGAGCGCGGTGCGGGGAGTCAGTGCACGCGCCGCCTCGGGTGAACTCGTGGCTCTCGACGCCGATGTCGCCGACCTGGTCCTGATCGCCGAGGAGGACCGCGTCGCCCTCGCGGTCACCGGCGAGCGGGCGAAGTCCATCGATGCGGCCCGCCGCCTGTTCTCCGTGAGCGCCGGCGAAGTCCTCGCCGAAGGCGAAGGCGTGGCCGAGGCCGTCGAAAAAGCTTTCGACACAGGCGCTCTCGCTGCGGCGGCACAACTGCTCGGCGCGAGCCGCGCCCTGCTCGACACCAGCGTCGACTACGTCAAGCAGCGTCACCAGTTCGGCAAGCCGATCGGTCAATATCAGGCCATCAAGCACCACCTGGCCAATGTCCTCATCGGCCTCGACATGGCCCAGCCCCTGCTCTACCGCGCCGCCCTGACCCTCCAGGACGACGCCGATGCGCAGCTCCGCGCCCGCGACGTCTCGGCAGCCAAGCTGGCCTGCGGCGAAGCGGCCTATCAAGCGGCCCGCACCGCCCTGCAGGTGCACGGCGCCATCGGCTACACCGCCGAATGCGACCTGTCCCTCTGGCTGACCAAGGTCACCGCAATCCGCTCGGCCTGGGGCACACCGGCCTTCCATCGTGCGCGGATCGCCACCGCACTCCGCGCGCCCTCCCCTGGAGCGGCCGCATGACCTCGGGGCTCACAACGAATTCCGCAGGCCCGTATGCCACGGATGCGATGCACCGGCCGCTGCCGCGCAAGCAGGCCCGGGGCCACGGCAGCCGCCGCGTGCCCACCCACGCCCCCTGGTCGGCCACGCCCCATCGGGTCGGCGATTTCCTGCCGACCGCCCGAACAGGGTGTGAACCAGCAACTTCGGGTGTGAACCAGCACGAGTCGATGGGATCGGAAGCATGAGCATCACGGGTGAGCAGCAGGAACTCGCGACGACCGTGCGCGCGGTGCTGGCCAAGCACGGCGACAGCGCCGCCATGCGTCGAGGTCTGGAAGGCGAGCGCGGTTATGACGAGCAGTTGTGGGCGCTGCTGTGCGAGCAGGTCGGCGTTGCGGCGCTTGCCATTCCGGAGGAGTTCGGCGGCGTTGGCGCGGGTCTGGTCGAATCACTGCTGGTGATTGAGGAACTCGGCCGTACACTGTCTGCTCCGCCCATGCTGGGGTCGGCCGTCCTGGGCGTACAGGCGTTGCTGCTGGCCGGAAACGCCGAGGCGAACGAGCGGCTGCTGCCCGAGGTCGCGGAAGGCGCCCGCACCCTCGCGGTGTGCTGGGCCGGGGCGCGGGGCTGGGATGCGTTCGGCGTGCGCGCTGAGAGCGGAAAGCTGTCCGGCACCGCACATTACGTGCTCGACGGCACTTACGCGGACACCCTGCTGGTGCTCACCGCGGACGGTCTGTTCGAGGTGGACGGCGGTGCCGCAGGCGTGACCCGGACGGCGGTTCCCACCATGGACCCGACGCGGCGGCTCACCACCATTACCTTCGAGTCGGCGCCCGCCACCGCGCTCGGCTCCGTCGATATCTCACGGCTGCGGGACATCGCCTGGGCCGCCGTCACCGCCGAACAGGTCGGCGCGGCGGATCGCTGCCTCGAGATGACGGTCGAGTACAGCAAGTCCCGCGTGCAGTTCGGCCGTCCCATCGGCAGTTTCCAAGCCCTCAAGCACCGCATGGCCGATATGTACGTCCAGGTGGAATCCGCGCGCTCGCTGGCCTATCTCGCGATTTCGGGCCTGGCCGAGGGCACCGCGGAAGCGATCGATATCGCCGCCGCCCGCCTGCACGCCACCACCGCGCTGAATGCCGTTGTCTCCGAAACGGTGCAGATGCACGGCGGTATCGCCATCACCTGGGAGCACGACGCGCACCTGTTCTTCAAGCGCGCGCACGGGGACGCCCGGTTGTTCGGCGCACCCGCACGCCCGCTCGCGCGCCCGGCCTAGCCGGGCGATACCCGGGTACTACTTGGCGGAGAGCGAGGACGAGCCGCTCAACAGGCACGCCCACTGGTTCCAGTTGTTCGGGTCGCAGTTGATCGGCGTCGCCGCCCGATCCTGTTGCTGCGGCTCGAGTTCGAGCGGTTCGGCGGATGCGGTCGCCATCGATACGACGGCGGCGGCCGCCAGCAGGGCGCCGGTGATGAGGGTGCGAGCTGTCGTGATCATGAGCACAAACTAGCCAAGGGGCGTGGAACCGCGCATGACCCGAATTCCGTTGGCCCGCAATCCCTTGCGGGCCAATCGGTGTTCACGTCAGTGTTGCAGGACCTCGACCTCGCGGACCGGGGCCTTGCGACCGAACTTGGCGCGCAAGGGGTAGACGGCGGCGACGATCAGCAGGCTGACCGTGGCCGCGATCAGCTGGTAGCGCTGGTCGTCCTTGGTGGCCATGGCGACGAAGACGGCGAAGATGGCGATGATGACCGCCCAGCTGATGTACGGGTAGCCCCACATGCGGTAGGTGAGGGCCGAGGGGTCCTCGCGGCGGAGGCGGGCGCGCAGGCGCAACTGGGAGAACATGATGGCCAGGTAGACGAAGGCCAGGACCACGCCGATGGAGCTGACCAGGAAGTTGAAGACCTTGTCCGGGGAGACGTAGGAGGCGATGACCGCGCCCCAGGCGGCGACCGTGCCGAGCAGGACGGCGCGGGCCGGGACGCCGCGCTTGTTGACCTTGACCAGGGAAGCGGGGGCGTCGCCGTCGCGGGTGAGCACGTAGAGCATGCGGGAGGAGACGTAGATGGCCGAGTTCAGCACCGAGAGAACGGCCGTCAGGATGACGACCTCCATGATGGTGCCGGCGGCCGGGACGCCCATGCGGTCCAGAGCGCTGACGAACGGGCTCTTCAGGACCTGGGCGTCGTTCCACGGCAGGATGGTCACGACCAGGAAGATCGAGGCCACGTAGAACAGGCCCACGCGCCAGAGCACATTGTTGGTGGCGCGGGCCACGGCCTGGCCCGGCTCCCGCGATTCGGCCGCGGCGACGGTCACGATCTCGGTGCCGCCGAAGGCGAACATGACGATGACGATGGCGGAGAAGATGCCGGTGACGCCATTGGGGGCGAAGCCGCCGAAGGCGGTGAGGTTGCCGAAACCGGCCTCGGCGTCGGGCCACAGGCCGAAGACCCAGGCGGCGCCGATCACCAGGAACAGCACGATGGCGACGACCTTGATGGAGGCGAACCAGAACTCGAATTCGCCGAAGGACTTCACCGACACCAGGTTGACCGTTGTCATGACGATGAGCAGCCCGGCCGAGAGCACCCACTGCGGCAGATCGATCCAGCTCGCCAGGATGGCCGCCCCGGCGACCGCTTCCGCGCCGACCAGGATGACGTAGAGGTACCAGTACAGCCAGCCGATGGTGAACCCGGCGAACGGGCCGAGGGCCATGCGCGAGTATTCGGCCAGCGAGCCGGCCACCGGCCGGGCCACCACCATCTCGCCGAGGGCGCGCATGACGCACAGCACCAGCAGTCCGGCGGCGGCGTAGGACAGGATGGCGGCGGGACCGGCGGTGCCGATCACCGAGCCGCTGCCGACGAACAGGCCGGCGCCGATGGCGCCGCCGATGGCCAGCATGGTCATATGGCGACGGCGCAGTCCGGTCCGCAGCCCTTGCTGCTCGGTGCTGCTCGGTTCCGACATCTGACCGCCACCTTCATGTTGCTCGAGTGTTGCCCGAACACCATATCGGGGCTGGTCAGGCTATAAAAATCGCAGGTGCGCCCGGTAGCCTTCCGATACCCCTGTAATGCCCGAATTCTGTTCCCCGCCTGCCGCTTCCGAACGGGAGTACCGTCGAACCCATGACCGAGCCGAAGACGGGGCAGGTACGCGTCGAACCGTGCGCCAAGCGAGTGCGCGTCTACCTGGGCGGCCAGCTGGTCGCCGATTCCAGCAGCCCCCGGCTGGTGTGGGAGCACCCCTACTATCCGACCTACTACCTGCCGGCCGCCGATCTGCGTGCCAAGCTCGAACCGACGGGCGCGAGCCGCACCTCCGCGGAGCGCGGCGAAGGCCTCGAATTCGACGTGGTGGCCGACGGGGCCGTCGCGGCGGGCGCGGCCGTGCGCTATCCGGACTCCCCCATCGAGGCATTGCGCGATCTGGTCCGGCTGAAGTTCGACGCCATGGACGAGTGGTTCGAGGAGGACGAGCCCATCTACGTCCACCCCCGCGATCCCTACAGCCGCGTCGACATCCTCGGCAGCTCCCGGCACATCCGCGTGGAGATCGACGGGCAGACGGTCGCCGATTCGCACGCGCCGCGCATCCTGTTCGAGACCGGGCTGCCGCCGCGCTACTACCTGCCGCTCACCGATGTCCGCATGGATCTGCTGCGGCCTTCGGACACCACGTCCCAATGCCCGTACAAGGGCACCGCCGAATACTGGAATATCCGGATCGGCGAGAACGAGTACCCGGATCTGGTGTGGATCTACCGCACCCCGCTGCCGGAGAGCCAGAAGATCGCGGGCCTGGCCTGCTTCTACAACGAGAAGGTCGACATCTGGGTGGACGGCGAACTGCAGGCCCGGCCGCAGAGCCCGTTCAGCTGAATCCGCTACTCCCCCAGGATTTCCGAGACCAGCCGCGGTAGCGCGACCCCGATCGGGTCGCGCACCACCTCGGCGGCGTACGGGTCATAGGGCGTCGGCTCGGCATTCACGATGACCAGGTCGGCGCCCGCATCCACCGCCACCGCGCACATGGACGCGGCCGGTTCGACCTGCAGCGAAGTGCCCACGGCCAGGAAGATGGCGCTGCGCTCGGCGATCTCCACCGCCGCGCGGATGGCGTCCGAATCCAGTTGCTGGCCGAACATGACCACCCCCGCCTTCAGAATGCCGCCGCAATCCGGGCAGTCCGGATCCGGTTCCCCCGCCGCCACCCGCTCCAGCGTCGCCGCCATGGACACGGTGAAATCGCAGTCGATACAGACGACCTCGAACATATTCCCGTGGATCTCCACCACGGTCGCCGACCCGGCCCGCTGATGCAGCCGGTCGATGTTCTGCGTAATGATCCCGACCTCACGCTCACCCGCCAGCCGCACCAACGCCTCGTGTGCCGCATTCGGCCGCGCCTGCCACGCCGGATTGTCCCGCCGCGCCAGCCACGCCCGCACCCGCAACTCCGGATCCGCCACATAGTTCTGATACGTGGACAGCAACTCCGCAATCGGATCCTTGGTCCACACCCCGCGCGGCCCACGGAAATCCGGAATCCCGGAATCCGTCGAAATCCCCGCACCGGTCAGTACGCCGATCGGGCCCTTGCGAGTGCGCCAGTCCGTCACTCGCCCGAGGGTAGTCCCGTCCGGTCACGGCGAGCCAGAGCATTTCACTCAGGGCGTCACGACCGGACCACCCGCAACAGCGATGGCCCCCGCGGATTACGCGGGGGCCATCGTCGATTCGAGGGGAAGCTACCTCACAGCCAGGTGTCCAGCGTGGTCGTGGTGAGGAAGTGCTCGAGGTCCGCGCGCCAGGGCGCGGGGGTGGTCTTCTCCGGTTCGATGGCGGTGTATTGGCCCCGGTAGAAGAGCAGCGGCCTGCCGGAGTCGGTGGACTCCGACAGGGCCTGCACTCGGCCGATCACGATGTAGTGATCGCCGCCGTCGACGACCTGGTCCACAGTGCACTGGATCGTGGCGAGGGCGTCGTCCAGGAGCGGGAGCTCCAGGTCCGATGTGCGCCAGGAGATTCCGGCGAACTTATCGGGTTCGCGGGAGCCGAAGCGGGCGCAGACGGGCTGTTGTTCCTCGGCGAGGATATTGACGCAGAAGGTGCCGCTGCGCTCGATGGCCGCCCAGGAGCGGGAGCCTTTGGTGGGGCAGAACAGGACCAGCGGCGGTTCGAGGGACAGGGCGGCGAAGGACTGGCAGGCGAAGCCGATCGGGGCGCCGTCCTCGCCGAAGGTGGTGATGACGGTGATGCCGGTGCAGAACTGGCCCAGCACATTCCGGAACGCCCGCGGGTCGATGACCGGTTGCGCGTCTGTCGTTGTCATGTTCTCCGCCCCGTCCGTCATCGCTACTTGAACCCGATCGAGAAGTCGTGGCCCCACAGGCTCACCGCGGTGGACTCCCGGGCGATCCACGACTCGTCTTCGACTTCCAGGCCCTCGCAACCGAATTCGATATCGAAGCCGCCGGGGGTCTTCATGTAGAACGACAGCATCTTGTCGTTGATGTGCCGGCCCAGAGTGGCCGACATCTTCACCTTCTTGCGCAGCGCGCGATCCAGGCAGAGGCCGACGTCGTCGGAGTTCTCCACCTCGACCATGAGGTGCACGATGCCGGTCGGATTGGGCAGCGGCAGGAAGGCCAGCGCGTGATGGCGCGGATTGCAGCCGTAGAACCGCAGCCACGCCGGATCGCCGTCGGCGGGGCGTCCCACCAGCTGCGGGGGCAGCCGCATGGAGTCACGCAGCCGGAAGCCCAGCACATCCTGGTAGAACGCCTGTGCGGCAGCATCATCGGTGCAGGTGAGCACCACGTGCCCGAGGCCCTGCTCGGCGGTCACGAACTTGTGGCCGTAGGGGCTCACGAACCGGCGGCCGACGTACTGCGCGCCGTGGAACGCCTCCAGGGTGTTGTCGGAGGGGTCCTGGAATCGGATCATGCCCTCGACGCGGCGCTCGGCCAGCTCCTCCTTGGTGCCCTCGACGTAGGCCACGCCGGCCTTGGACAGGGTCTCCCGAAGCCGTTGCAGCGCAGGCGCGTCGGTGACTTCCCAGCCCGAGACCAGCAGCCGGTCCTGCTCGCCGGGCACGATCACCAGGCGCGCGGCGAACTCGTCCATGCGCAGGTAGAGCGCGTCCGGATCGGGGCCGTCGCCCTCCATCATGCCGAGCACCTTCAGGCCGTACTCGCGCCAGGCCGCCATATCGGTGGCCTCGATGCGCATGTACCCCAGTGCCTTGATCCCCATGCTTACTTCTCCTTGACGCCGAGCAGGAAGTCGGTTGCCAGGCGGTTGAATTCGTCGAACTTCTCGAGCTGCGCCCAGTGTCCGCACCCGCCGAACACATGCAGTTGTACCCGCGGCACCATCTTCAAGGCTACGAGAGCGCCGTCGATCGGGTTCACGCGATCTTCGCGGCCCCAGATCATGAGCACGGGCTGGCGCAGCTTGAAGGCGTCGCGCCAGATCATGCCCTTGGCGAAATCCGGTCCGGCGAAGGACTTGCCCATGGCGCGGGTGGCCGCGAGCGACTCCGGCTTGCTCGCGGAGGCGAACCGCTCCTCGATCAGCTCGGGGGTGATCAGCGACTGGTCGAAGACCATGATGCGCAGGAAGGCTTCCAGATTCTCGCGCGTCGGTTCGTAATTGAACTTGGCCAGCAGCTTCACGCCCTCGGTCGGATCCGGCGCGAACAGGTTGGTGGACAATCCGCCGGGACCCATGAGCACCAGCTTCCCGGCGCGATCGGGATAGTCGAGCGCGAACCGGGTCGCCGCGCCGCCGCCGAGCGAATTACCCAGCAGGTGAACGCGATCGGTGATGCCGAGGGTGTCCAGCAGATCCTTCAGCGCCGACGAGCTGTGCACGAAGTACTGCGGGTGCTCGGTCGGCTTGTCCGAGAGCCCGAAGCCGGGCTGGTCCACCGCGAGGACGTGAAAGTCCTTGGCCAGCACCGGAATATTCTTCGAGAAGTTCGACCACGAGGTCGCGCCCGGCCCGCCGCCGTGCAGCAGCACGATGGTGGGGCCGTTGCCGACCCCCGCCTCGTGATAGTGCAGCTTCAGATCCGGCCGCACCTGCGCGTAGCGCGAGGTGGATTCGAAGGTGATTTCTCCCACTGAAGTCATCGGGCTACACCATCGTGTCGCCGACGGGCAGCCCGAAGGCGTGCGTTCCGTACATGACATAGGCGCGCTCGGCGTCATTGGCCGCGTGCACCCGACCGGCGTGCGCATCCCGCCAGAACCGCTGCAGCGGAGTGCCATTGGCGAGCGCGGTCGCACCCGAGGCCTCGAAGAGCTTGTCGATGGACTGAATGGCCCGCCCCGTGGCCCGCACCTGATCGCGGCGCGCACGAGCGCGCAGGTCGAACGGGATTTCCTCGCCCGCAACGAGATGCGCGTACTCCTCGGCCACATTGCCCGACAGCTGCCGCCAGGCGGCGTCGATATCGCTGGCGGCCTCGGCGATGCGCACCTTGCCGAACGGATCGTCCTTGGCCTGCTCGCCGGCGTAGGCGGCGCGCACGCGCTTGCCCTGATGCTCGACGTGCGCTTCGTAGGCGCCGTAGGCCATGCCCACGATGGGGGTCGAGATGGTGGTGGGGTGAATGGTTCCCCACGGCATCTTGTAAACCGGGTCGGTATTCTGCTCGAGGCCAGGCGATTTCAGCTCGCTCATGGCGCGGAAGCTGAGGAAACGGTGCTTGGGTACGTACACATTCTCGACCACGATGGTGTTCGAGCCGGTGCCGCGCAGGCCGACCACGTGCCACACGTCGTTGATGGTGTACTCGGTGCGGGGAATCAGGAAGCTGCCGAAGTCGACCGGCTTGCCGTTCTTGATCACCGGGCCGCCCACGACCACCCAGTCCGCGTGCCCGGAGCCGGACGACCACGCCCAGGAGCCGTTGACGGTGTAGCCGCTGCCGTCCTCGGTGACCAGGCCCGCGCCCATGGGCGCATAGGACGAGGAGATCCGGACATCGGTGTTCTCGCCCCAGACCTCTTCCTGCGCACGCTGATCGAACAGCGCCAGGTGCCAGTTGTGCACGCCGATGATGCCCGCCACCCAGCCGGTGGAGCCGCAGGCGCTGGCGATCTTGCGGACGGTGTCGTAGAAGACGACCGGGTCCGCGGCGTAGCCGCCCCACTGACGCGGCTGCAGCAACTTGAAGAACCCGGCGCTCTGAAGATCCTTGATGGATTCCTCGGGAATCTGGCGCAGATCCTCTGCCTCCTGCGCGCGTTCGCGCAGCGTGGGCAGCAGCGCCTCGACCCGCTCAACTACTTCTTGCGTCATCTCGCCAGTTGCTCCTGCCTGGTGAATAGGTATCGGGAAGCGGTTCCTCTGTGCCCCTGAGAGTAGAACACGTTCCTATTCCTGTCGAGAACGGCGTTCAAACGCGGCCCGAACCAGCCCCAGCCAGGTAGTTGGACGTTCTACTGGCCAACTTTCGATCAATTTTGTAACGTGTTCTAGTACTTCCAAGGAGGAAAACGATGGCGACAACCCCCCAAGGGCCCCGCGGGAAGGTCCGCGAGATCGACGTGGGCTCCATGCCCACCCGCTACGCCCGGGGCTGGCACTGCCTGGGACTGGCCAGCACGTTCCGTGACGGGAAACCGCACGCGGTCAATGCTTTCGGCACCAAGCTGGTCGTTTTCATGAACAGCAAAGGTGAGCTGAAGGTACTGGACAGCTACTGCCGCCACCTCGGCGGCGACCTGTCCATGGGCGAGGTCAAGGGCGACTCCATCGCATGCCCGTTCCACGACTGGCGCTGGGGCGGCGACGGCAAATGCACCGAGATCCCCTACGCCCGGCGAGTGCCGCCGCTGGCCCGCACCCGGGCCTGGACCACGCTGGAGCGCAACGGCCAGCTGTTCGTCTGGCACGACCACGAGGGGTCCCAGCCCACCGACGAGGTGACCATCCCGTACATCGACGGGCCGTTCACCAATGCCGACGGCAGCCCCGCCGAGACGCTCAACGACGGCTGGACGCCCTGGACCTGGCACTCCATGCTGATCGAGGGCTCCAACTGCCGCGAGATCATCGACAACGTCGTGGATATGGCGCACTTCTTCTATATCCACTACGCCTTCCCGACATACTTCAAGAACGTCCTGGAAGGGCATGTCGCGACGCAGTACCTCAAGACCAAGGGCCGTCCCGATATCGGCTCCGCGGCCGAGGCGGGCATCGACGTGACCCTGGAGTCCGAGGCCTCGTACTTCGGGCCGTCGTACATGATCAATCCGCTGCTCAATATCTACAGCGGGTTCCAGGTCAAGACGGTGCTCATCAACTGCCACTACCCGGTCACGCAGGACTCCTTCGTGCTGCAGTGGGGCGTGACGCTGGAGAAGCCGAAGGGACTGCCCGACGAGCAGGCCCAGAGCTTCGCCGACAAGATGACCGAGGGCATCTCCGAGGGCTTCCTGCAGGATGTCGAGATCTGGAAGCACAAGTCCAAGATCGACAATCCGCTCCTCACCGAGGAAGACGGGCCGGTCTACCAGCTGCGCCGCTGGTACGAGCAGTTCTACGTGGACGTCGCCGATATCGACCCGAAGATGACGCAGCGCTTCGAATTCGAGGTCGACACCTCCAAGGCCAATGAGGCCTGGGAGAAGGAGGTGGCCGAGAACCTGCGCAAGCGCCAGGAAGCCAAGGAGGCCGCCGAAGCCGCTGCCGCCGCGGCGGAATCGCAGGAGGCGGGAGTCTGATGACCAGCTGGGCGAAAGCACCCGACTTCGCGGATCGTCCCGACCAGCAGGCCTTGGTGCGCGCCCAGACGGTCCTCGACAAAGAGCACTACATGGAGTCCGGGCTGACACCCATTGCGTGCCGGTCCTGCGGAACCGAGGTGCTGGTGCGCAAGCACAGCGCCCACCAGAAAACCGTGCAGTGGACGGTCAATCCGGCCGACCATTGCCCGGTGTTCCGCAAAATGGCCGAGGCCGGACCGGTTTTCGGTAAACCGGACTCCTGCCCCAACCTGGAGAAGACCATCGAGCATGCCATCGCGGAGGGGCTGCTCGAGATAGACGACTAGTCGAGACGGAAGTCCGCGAAGTCGAATCCCGGCGCGACGACACAGCTCACGAGCACGTAGTCGTCGCCCGCCGGCCGGGCGGCCTGGCTGATCCCGCCGGGGACCACCGCCTGGGGCCGCTGCCCCTGCTCGACATCGGGTCCGAGGACGATCTCCTCGCCCCCGATGTTCAGCAGCAGGGGCCCGCCCCGATGCCACAACCACAGTTCGTCGGAGGCCACCGTATGCGGCGCGGACTTCTCACCCGGCAGCAGCAGGAAGTAGATGGCGGTCGCGCTGGCGCGCTTGCCGTCATAGCCCGCGGGCTCGAATTCGACTCCACTGCGCCAGGTTTCGCGATACCAGCCGCCCTCGGGATGCGGCAGCAGGTCCAGTTCGGCAGCCAGCTTCGGCCGGTCGTCGCTCATGGTGCCAGGGTAGGCGCTCCCCAGGGCCGCGTCTTCATCTGAAACATCATCGACCGGGAACTGGTGGCGGACCCTTCTCGGGCTTTGCCGCCACCAGTTCCCGGTCGACGTCGTTTCACATGCCTGCACGCGACTTGCGGGACCAACCTCAGCGGGACTCGATGGTCCAGGTGATGCCGTGCGGGGCGAAGGAGTCCAGCATGTCCGCCGCGTCGAAGGCTTCGGCGGGGGCCAGCGCGCCCGGGCGGGCGGCGCCGGTGGCGAGGCGGGTGGCGACCTCGGCGGCCATGAGGGCGGAGTCGCGGTAGGAGTCGACGCCGCTGACCAGGCCGCGCACCTGTGTGCCGTCCGCGCCGACGGTGTCCACGATGACGTGGTAGCGCAGGTCGGAACTCGGTGTGTCCGGGATGGATTCGAGGGCCTCGGGGGTGAATTCGCCGAGGTGGGAGAGGATCTCGCTGTCCAGGATGCCCGCGACGTAGGCGACGTCGGAGTGGCGGGGGATGGTGATGACCGGGGACTGCGGGAACTTCGATACGGGGGTCGGGGTGGTGTCGCCCGGCATGGTCACCTCGGTGAAGCGGGTGAGCGGGCCGGTGCGCAGTTCGCCGTCCTCGTAGTGGTAGCCGCCGGAGGTGAACCAATCCAGGCTGGCCAGAACGGTTGTGGCGCTGCCCTTGGAGCCGTTGCCCTTGCTGCGGCTGAGGTGGCTGACCACCAGCGCGGCCGGGCCGGGCACCCGGCGGGTGGTGAGGTGGCCGAGCAGATCGCCGGGCAGGTTGTTGTCGGTGATGCCCGGAATCACGGTCACGCCCGCGGCCGCGGCGCGGTCGCCGTACTCCTCGAATACGCGCTGCACCCAGAGCTGCTCGCCGGAGGTGTCGGTGTAGTGCGCGCCCGCCGCGATGGCCGCCTCGATCACCGGGGCGCCGCGGACAGCGAAGGCGGACAGTGCGCTGATCACCACGTCCGCTCCGGTGAAGGCGGCCACCAGGGCGGGGTGGTCGTCGAGATCGGCGAGCCGGATTTCGGCGTCGGGGAGATCGGCGGCCAGGGCGGCCTTGCGCAGCCGTTCGGCATTGCGGCCCACCAGGATCGGGGTGATGCCGCGGCGGCGCAGTTCGGTGAGCAGGTGGCCGGCGGTGTGGCCGTTGGCTCCGTAGACGGCGATGGTCGGGGCCTGATCGTTGTTCGTCATGGCTTAGAAGTTATTGCTCTTCTATGAGCATATGAATGGCTGAATTGCTCATTGCTATGCCTGAAACGCTCATATCGCGAGCGGTATGGTGGAGCCGTGGACATCCTCAGCGAGACCATCGCGGCCCTGCGTACCGGCAACCCGGCCTCCGGCCTGTTCATCCGGCACGCACCGTGGGGTCGCCGCTACCCGGTGGTGCCGGGCGTGGGATTCCATGTGGTGCTGCAAGGTTCCTGCTGGGTGATCCCACCCGCGGGTGAACCGATGGCAATGGGCCCCGGCGACGTCCTGCTCATGCCGCGCGGCGCCGACCACGACCTGATGGACGATCCGCGCAGCCCGGTCACCGAAATGGCGCGCCCCGGCGAACCCCGCGAGATCCCCGGTCCGGGCACCCGCACCGCATTGCTCTGCGGCGCTTACGAACTCGGCCGCCGTCGCAGCCATCCCCTGGTCGACGATCTACCCGAGTTCATCCATCTCCCGGCGCGCCCCGGCCGCCATCCCGCACTGCGAGCCGCCGTCGACCTGCTGGCCGGTGAGATCACCGAGCCACGCCCCGGCAGCGACGCCGCCATCCCCGCACTGCTCGACTCGCTACTGCTGTTCATCCTGCGCGCCTGGTTCGACGAACAAGCCGCCGCCCGCGCCACCGGCTGGGCGGGCGCCTTCACCGACCCTGCCGTCGCCACCACCCTGCGCGCCATTCACACTGCGCCGGAACGCGCTTGGACGGTCCCCGAACTGAGCGACCTGGCAGGTGTCTCCCGAGCCACCCTGGCACGCCGCTTCACCGCCACGGTCGGCGAGCCACCGCTGTCCTACCTCACCCGCTGGCGCATGCTCACCGCGGCCCGCCTGCTCCGCGAAACCGACACCCCGCTGGCCGCCGTAGCCCACAAGGTCGGCTACCAATCCGAATTCGCCTTCGCCAAAGCCTTCAAACGCGAATACGGCTCGGCCCCAGGCCAATACCGCCGCGCCGAAGACAAGCCCGCAGTGATCGCCGTCTGACCATCAACAGCGACCGTTTCGCTCCACGCCTCAGAGCCCGAGCGCCTCGGCAAGCTGGGCATTGGTCGGCTCCACCAGCACCGCACCGCCCGGCACCACGATCACCGGAATATTCTTCCGCCCACCCGCCAACTCGACGGCCCGCTCCCGCGCCACCTCGTCCTGCTCCACATCGATCTCCGTGAACGCCACCCCGCGTTCCTTCAACCAGACCTTCGCGCGCCGGCAGTCACCACACCAGTCCGCTCCGTACAGCACGATCTCGTCCATAACGTCCGACTCTAGCCTCGCCTAAGAGCCGAACCATTGGTGTGGCTGGCCGGTGATCGCGGCAATGCAGTCGAAGTCGTGGTCCCGATGCAGCAGGGTCAATCCCCGCAATTCGGCCGTAGCAGCGAGGATCAGGTCGACCGGCCCCGCACTGCGAAGCTGCCCCCGCTGGGTCAGCTGCCCCTGCACCTCCCAAGCCCGGTCATATGCATGGTCATCGACCGGTTCCCAGCAGAACAATGCCTGTATGTCCTCGATCGCTTTCGTCCGATCGGCCATCGATCGCGCGGAGTAGAAGAACTCCAGTTCGGTGATCGGGCATATCGCGATCAAGCCGGCCGCGGCAGCATGCTGCCAGGACAACGAGTCCGGAGTCCTTCGCATCAGTCGGACCAGCGCGCTCGTGTCGATGAGGAATTGCGCGGCGCTCAACGGCGGTAGTTCCGCTTGTCCTCGAGCAACTCCAGATCGAATGCGCCATCGGCGGCGGCATCCTGTAGGCGAGTCAGAGCGAGCGCACGCCGCCTGGTCTCGAGGACTTCACGCAGCGCCGCATTCACAGTGTCCTTCTTGGTACTGGTTCCCAGCGCCTTCGACACATCGGAAACGAGCTGATCATCGAGATCGATCACGGTCCGTGCCATTGTCGCCACCCCATGTTGATATCTGATACTGAATCAAGGATATCACTGTTGATATCCCGCTTCGAGGCTCACAGAGTCCGGTCAAGTTACCCACAAGGAGCGGTTACGGTCTGTCCGTAGCGTGAGGGGCATGTCCGATCTGGCGCGCATCACCTCCGACCCGGCCGTCTGCAAAGGGCGGCCGGTGATCCGGGGCTCGAGTTATCCCGTCGAGCTGTTGCTCGACCTGCTCGCGGCGGGTGTGCCCGCGGTCGAGATCCTGTCGGACAATCCGGGGTTGGAGGCCGGTGATCTGCATGCGGCGCTCGAATACGCTGCGGCTGTGACCGTCATGCCGTTCCGGGCGGCTTGAAACAGGGCTGGGCCGCGACCGATTCGGTCGCGGCCCAGCGTGTCACCCCCGTTGCTGGTTGTCCCTCCGAGCTCAGGCGGTGACGGTCTGCTGTTCCCGCTGGAGTTCCAGGGCGATATCGATCAGCTGGTCTTCCTGACCGCCGACCAGCTTGCGCTTGCCCGCGCGGACGAGCATTTCCGCGGCGGACACGCCGTAGCGTTCGGCCTGACGCTCCGCGTGGCGCAGGAACGACGAGTAGACGCCAGCGTAGCCCATCATGAGGGCCTGGCGGTCCAGTAGGCATTCCGAGGGCATGGCCGGGCGGACCACGTCTTCGGCGGCGTCGGTGACGGCGAAGAAGTCGACGCCGGTCTTGATGCCGAGCTTGTCGCAGACGCCGATGAAGGCCTCCACGGGGAGGTTTCCGGCGCCGGCGCCGAAGCGGCGGGCGGAGCCGTCGATCTGAGTGGCGCCCGCGCGCACCGCGTAGACGGAGTTGGCGACGGCCAGGCCCAGGTTCTCGTGGCCGTGGAAGCCGACCTGCGCGTCATCGCCGAGTTCGGCGACCAGCGCGGCCACGCGATCCGTAACCTGGTCCAGCACAAGGGCTCCGGCGGAGTCCACGACGTACACGCACTGGCAGCCGGCGTCGGCCATGATGCGGGCCTGCTTGGCCAGCAGCTCCGGGGTGGTGGAGTGCGCCATCATGAGGAAGCCGACGGTCTCCAGGCCCAGTTCCCTGGCGAGGCCGAAATGCTGGATGGAGACATCCGCCTCGGTGCAGTGCGTGGCAATGCGGACAATGCTCGCGCCATTGTCCTGGGAGATCTTGATGTCTTCCTTGACGCCGACGCCCGGCAGCATGAGAACCGCGATCTTGGCCTGCGTGGCGGTCTCCGCGGCGGCCTTGATCAGTTCCTGCTCAGGGGTTTTGGAGAAGCCGTAGTTGAACGAGGAACCGCCGAGGCCGTCACCGTGGGTCACCTCGATGACCGGCACGCCGGACGTATCCAGGGCCGCGACGATATCGCGCACCTCGGTGACGGTGAACTGGTGGCGCTTGTGATGCGAACCGTCCCGCAGCGAGGTGTCGGTGACGCGCACATCGAGTTCGCCCGAGAAGGGCTTCAGCACAGTGCTCATGGGTCGAATCTCCTTACACCCGAGCCGAGATGATCTGATCCGCCAGCACATCGCCCACCTTGGTGGCGGCGGCGGTCATGATGTCCAGGTTGCCGGCGTAGGGCGGCAGGAAGTCGCCCGCCCCCTCCACCTCGACGAAGATCGAAACCTTCGCCATGCCACCGGAAATCACCGATGGATCGTCGTACTGCGGCTCGTTGAGCAGCCGGTAGCCGGGCACGTACTCCTGGATGGACTTCTCCATCTCGTGAATGGACGCGGTGATGGCCTCGCGGTCGGCATCCTCGGGAATGGCGCAGAAGATGGTGTCGCGCATGATCATCGGCGGTTCCGCCGGGTTCAGGATGATGATGGCCTTGCCGCGCTGCGCACCGCCGATGGTCTCGACGCCCTTGGAGGTGGTCTTGGTGAATTCGTCGATATTGGCGCGGGTTCCGGGACCGGCCGACACCGAGGACACCGACGCCACGATCTCCGCGTAGGCCACCGGAACCACCCGCGATACCGCTGCCACCATCGGAATCGTCGCCTGCCCACCGCAGGTGATCATGTTGACGTTCGGCGCATCCCGCAGCGAATCGAGGTTGACCGGCGGAATCACGGCCGGGCCCACCGCGGCGGGGGTGAGGTCGACCGCGCGAATGCCCGCGGCCTCGTACTTGGGCGCGTACGCGCGATGCACGTACGCCGAGGTGGCCTCGAACAGCAGATCCGGCTTCTCCGGCAGCGCCAGCAGCCAATCCGCGCCCTCCGCGGAGGTTTCCAGCCCGAGCCCGCGAGCCCGCTTCAGGCCCTCGGAATCCGGATCGATGCCGATCATCCAGCGCGGCTCGATCTTCTCCGAGCGCAGCAGCTTGTACAGCAGATCGGTGCTGATATTGCCGGACCCGACGATCGCGGCGGTGACTTTGCTTGCAGTCACGGCTTTCTCCCTTGTGCGGTGATGTCAGTGTCAGCTGAAGGACAGCCGGACGGAACCGAGTCCGGCGAACTCGGCGGTGAAGTCGTCGCCCGCGCGGGCGTCGATGGCGCGGGTGCAGGAACCGGGCAGCACGATGTCGCCCTTCTTCAGGCGCACCCCGAACGAGGCGACCTTGCGGGCCAGCCAGGCGACGGCAATGGTCGGATCGCCGAGCACGGCATCGCTGCGGCCCTCGGCGACCACCTCGCCATTGCGGGTCAGGACGGCGTCGATCTTCTTGATATCCAGCTGATCCGGCGCGACGCGCGCCGGGCCGAGCACCCAGCCGGCGGAGGAGGCGTTATCGGCGATGGTGTCGCACAGCCCGATCTTCCAGTCCTTGATGCGGGTGTCGATCAGTTCGATGGCGGGCGCGTAGGCGACGGTGGCCTTCAGGACGTCCTCTTCGGTGCAGTCCGCGCCGGGCAGATCCGCACCGAGCACGAATCCGACCTCGACCTCGACCCGGGGGTAGAGGTATTTCGACGTATCGACCGGAACGTTTTCGAAGACTTCCATCTCGGCGAGCAGATGCCCGTAGTCCGGCTCGTCCACGCCCATCATCTGCTGCATGGCCTTCGACGACAGGCCCACCTTGTGCCCGATGACAACGGCGCCGTTCGCGATCCTCCGGCGCATGTTCACCAGCTGGATCTCATAGGCGTCGACCACGTCGATCTCGGGATGCCGCGCGACCAGCGGGTCCAGCGGCACCCGATCGCGCTCGGCCACGGCGAGCTCATCTGCCAGTTCACTCCGGAGCGCGTCGCTCAGCACGCTGTCTTCCTTCCACTAGAAACTGAAACGAGTTTTTGTGAAGAACATCGCGTCAGCGGTCCTATCTGCCAGACCAACATAGACCAAACCAGGATTGATTCTATAACGTGTTCTACATGACTGATCGGGATTATGACGTGGTGGTGGTCGGCAGCGGTGCCGCCGGTATGACCGCCGCCCTCACTGCCGCGCACCGCGGTCTGCGCACGGTGCTCATCGAAAAGGCCGCGCACTACGGTGGCTCGACCGCTCGCTCCGGTGGTGGCGTCTGGATTCCGGGCAACAAGGCGCTGCTGGCCTCGGGCCGTCCCGACGACCGCGAGGACGCGCGCACCTACCTGTACAACATCATCGGCGATGTGGTGCCGAAGGAGAAGATCGATACCTATATCGACCGCGGCGCAGAGGCTTTCGACTTCGTCCTGGACAACACCCCGCTGAAGATGAAGTGGGTGCCGGGCTATTCCGACTACTACCCGGAGGCGCCGGGCGGCCGCTCGGAGGGCCGCAGCTGCGAGCCCAAGCCGTTCGATCTCAAGATCCTCGGCGAGGAGCGGCGCAATCTGGAACCGCCGTACAGCAAGGCGCCGCTGAACGTGGTGGTCATGCAGGCCGACTACCGCAAGCTGAATCTCATGCGGCGGCACCCGATCGGGTTCGCGACCGTCCTGCGGGTCGGCGCGCGCTGGGCCTGGGGCAAGGTGTCCGGCAAGGAGCTGGTCGGCATGGGCCGGGCCATTATCGCCGGTATGCGCAAGGGCCTGCAGGACGCGAATGTGCCTGTGCTGCTGAATACTCCGCTGACCGGGCTGATCATCGAGAACGGCGTGGTCACCGGAGTCGAGGCCGAGCAGAACGGCGAGACCGTCCGCTTCACCGCCAAGCACGGCGTCATCCTGGCCAGCGGCGGCTTCGAGCGCAATGCCGATATGCGGCACAAGTATCAGCGCGAACCCATTACCGCCGACTGGACCACCGGTGCGCTCGCCAATACCGGCGACGGCATTCGCGCGGGCCACGACGCGGGCGCGGCACTGGATTTCATGGAGGACGCCTGGTGGGGTCCGACCACGTTCCAGGGCCCGGGCCGGACCTGGTTCTGCCTGGCCGAGCGGAATCTGCCGGGCAGCATCATGATCAACGAACAGGGGCGGCGCTTCGGTAATGAGTCCGCTCCTTACGTCGAGGCCGTGCACACCATGTACGGCGGCGAATACGGGCAGGGTGAGGGTCCGGGCGAGAACGTGCCGTGCTGGCTGGTCTTCGATCAGCGCTACCGGAGTCGCTACATCTTCGCCGGGTTGCAGCCTGGCCAGCGGATTCCGTCCCGCTGGATGGAAAACGACCTGATCGTCATCGCGCCCACCCTGGCCGAGCTGGCCGAGAAGATCGGAGTGCCCGCCGATAACCTGGCCGCCACCGTGAACCGCTTCAACGGCTTCGCCGAGACCGGCAAGGACGAGGACTACGGCCGCGGCGACAGCGCCTACGACCGGTACTACGGCGATCCGACCATCAAGCCGAACCCGTGCCTGAACAAGCTCGAGGTCGGCCCGTACTACGCGGTCAAGATGGTGCCCGGCGATCTCGGCACCAAGGGCGGCCTGGTCACCGACACCACCGCGCGCGTGCTGCGCGAGGACGGCTCGGTGATCGAGGGCCTCTACGCCGCGGGCAATACCTCCGCCCCCGTCATGGGCCACACCTATGCCGGGCCCGGCGCCACCATCGGCCCGGCCATCACCTTCGGCTACCTGGCCGCCCTCGATATCGCCGCCAAGGTGGAGAGCAGCCGGCCCGCCGCGGTGTAGAACCGGCGGCCCGCCACGGTGTAGAACCGGCGGCCCGCCGCCGTGAAAGCCTCCTGGACCGACCCAACCCGGTTCAGGAATGGGTTGGGCGCGAGTCCAGGTCACGTGGGACCCGCGCCCAACCCTCTCAGCCAATCGAACAGCGCGCCGCGCCCGAGGCGTCCCGGCGAGCGGACCGCGGCTTGCGGAGACGCGCGCGAGCGCCGCACGATCGAACCGAGTGAGTTCGCATCGCGGGTGCCGTCCACCGATCCCACCGAGGAGAACTTCATGCCCATCGACCTGAATATCGCGCTCGGCGCGGCACTTCCGTCGCGGGAGTTCAGCTGGACTCCCAGCGATGTGCAGACCTACAACCTGGCGCTGGGCGGCGGTGCGCGCTGGACCGATCCGGCCGAACTCCGCTATCTGGACGACCGGAATCCGCAAGTGCTGCCGTCGTTCGCGACCGTCGCGCCGTCCTTCCACGAGACCGAGCCGCCGCGGGTGCGGTTCCCGGGCATCGATATCGACCTGGCGAAGGTCGTGCACGGCAGCCAGGAGATCGTGGTGCACCGCCCGATTCCGGCCTCCGGCAAGGCCACCACCACCGGCCGCATCACCGATATCTGGGACAAGGGGTCCGCGGCGGTCGTGTGGCGCGAGGACACCGTGGTCGGCTCGGACGGCGAACCGCTGTGGACCGCGCGCTCGTCCATCTTCGCCAAGGGCGAGGGCGGGTTCGGCGGCGCGCGCGGCGCCTCGGCCAAGGTGGAATTCCCCGACCGCGCACCGGATTACGATGTGCTCACCCCGACGCTGCCGCAGCAGGCTCTGCTCTACCGCATGTGCGGTGACCGCAATCCGCTGCATTCGGACCCGGAATTCGCCCGTAATGCCGGGTTCCCCAATCCGATCCTGCACGGCCTGTGCACCTACGGGCTGGTGCTGAAGACCGCCACGGACACCGCACTGGACTCGGATGCCGCCCGGGTCACCGGTTTCCGCGCCCGTTTCGCCGGTGTGCTCTACCCGGGTGAGACCATTCGCAGCCGGATCTGGCGCGGGGACGGCGAGCTCGGCATTGCCGCCACGGTCGTGGAGCGCGAGGACGCGCCGGTGCTCGCCGACGTCACCCTCAGCTTTTCGGCCTGATTCAGGTCAAAACAGCAGGGCCGTGGCCGAATTTAGGTCGCGGCTCGGTTTGTTTTGTCTGATTTGGGCCATTTTCGAGCCATTCGGCCCGCCCTGATCTAGACCTTGACCGATACCCGGCCACGATTCGCGCGCGCGAACTGGCCCGGCGACTGCCCCTTCCAGGCCCGGAAGGCCGAGGTGAAGGCGGAAACGCTGGCATAGCCCAGGCGCACGGCGGCCTGCTCCACGGTCATTCCGGTAATGAGCAATTCCTCGGCGAGCAGGCCGACCGTCTCGGTGGTGAGTTCGCGGAAGGTGGTGCCCTCATCGGCCAGGCGGCGGCGCAGGGTGCGGACGCTGATATCGAGCTCGGCGGCAATGCGGGCCTGATCGGCGACGCCGCCGCGGCTGATGAGCAGCTGGCGCACGCGGCCGCTGACGCCCTGGCGGCGCTTGCGGCGCTGCATGAGGTCGGCGCACTGCTTCTCGTAGTAGCGGGCGGTGGCCGCATTCGCTTGCGGCAGTTGCAGATTCTGAATGCTGGCCGGACCGGTGACCACCGAGCGGGGCGCGTTGAAGACGACCTCCTCGACTCCGAGCATGGCGCCGAACATCTCGTAGACCGGGTGCGGCGGGAAAGCCACGGCCACCCTGGTCAGGGGCGGGCGCATGGGCATGACGTCCTGCTGAATGGTCCAGATGGCGGCCACATCCCGCTCCACCGCGAAACGGCGCAATTCAGGCGGAACCTGACTGTCGTCGCGAATGATGGAGACCTCCTGATCGTTCATGACCAGGGTGTGGCGGGCGACGGTGAAGGACAGGTCGGCATAGCGCAGCGCCATCTCCACGGCGTCGCGCACGGTACTGCAGCTCATCAGGGCGAAGCCGAGAACGCCCAGGCTGGGCGGGTGGCAGAGCAGCCCGGCCATCAGGCCGACGCCGGGTTCATCGCCCACTCCGGCCACGACATTGCGCATCAGGGCCAATTCCTGCCCGAGGGTGATCTCGGCGGTGGAATCCACCAGATCGGCTTCCCGAATGCCCGTGTCACGCAGCACCACAGCCGTTTCCAGCCCCCGGCCGGTGGCGAAGTCGACCAGCAGCGCCGCGCTGGTAATGGAGCGCAGTTGTGCCTGCCCGTCGGTCACCTTGTCAATCGTCGCAAACTTTCGGCGTATGCGGACCCGAAACGGCTGGCTAAGTTGCTGGCGGAGGCCGAAATTCGCCTGTTTCTGACCCATGACGCGCTGGCCGAAGTAACGTCTCGAGCCATACGGTGAATATCTAGCGAACTACATCCAATTGAAACCGATTGACTGGAGAAGGTGAGCAAATGGCCGCCTGGCAAGTGTTCACGGCCACCCTTGCGATGCTCGCGATAATGGCGATCACCGTCATGAGCCTGCACCATCCCACCCGCGATCCGGACCGGCTCTCCGTGGACCGGATTCGCGAACGAATCAGCAACGAGCGCAATATATCTCCCGATCCCGAACCCATCTCCAACGCATGGTCGCACCTGGCTCCCGAGGAGCCCTTCGGGGTGAGCGAGGCCCATCGCACCATGCAACAGCACCGCCGGTGCCCGGTCACCGAATGCGCCCGCAAGGCCGCCGCGTTCCGGGCGCTCATCGACGCCGGCCGGATCAAACCGACCCGCATGCCACCCGCCCTCCAGTAACCGGAACTACCCGTCTGACCTGCAGTGCGGTTGGACGGGCCGCCCCGCCCCGCCGGTCGCCCTCCGGTGGGGCGGGGCGGTTTCCCGATTCGCTACAAGGTTGCCGGTGCACGTGCATCTGCGCTTACCGTTCGCCCGCAGTCTGCTGCCACTCAATCCTCGTTGTCTCGGGTTACCATGCCGGACCGGGGATTTACCCGTCCGGCGACCCGGATCCGATTCGCGCAAACCCTCGAACGCACGATGCCGAATCACAATCCGGAGAGATAGCCGGGCGGTACCGCCGCCACCAGCCAGACCCCATTGGTGCTGACCCGGAATTCGTGACCGTCGCGCGCCATGGCGGCGGCATCGACCATGAGCACCACCGGCTTCCCGCGCCGCGCGCCCACCTTCACCGCGGTCTCCAGGGCTGCGGAGAGGTGGACCGCGTGCCGGCGCATGGGTTTCAGCCCCTCGGCCCGAATGCCGGGCAGGGCAGCGGCGACCGTGCCGTGATAGAGCAGGTCCGGCGGCGCGCTCACCGCGTAGTCGAGTTCCACGTCGATGCTGTGGCCCTGGCTGGCGCGGATGCGGGTGCCGGTGGGGTCGAATTCGAAGCGGCGCTTATCGTTCCTCACGACCACTTCGTCCAGTTCGGGACGCGTGAGGACGCGGCCGCCCCGCGTCAGGGCCGCCAGCAGCTCGGCGACCTCGACCCAGCCCGCGGCATCGGGCTCGAGCCCGATCTCGCCCGGTGCGTGCCGCAGGTGGTACGCCAGCCGCTTGGAGGTCTTGACCAGCTGTGCGTCGTTCATGCGCAGAGTCAACCAGGGCGGCGGGCGGATTCGAAACGAATTATCCCGCGACCGGTGGGTCCGCGACCGGCTGCGGCGCGGCGGGCCGGTCATCGGCGAGGCCCCGGATTATCCAGGCGTAGAGCAGGATTACCGCGATCGGGGCCGCGATGGGTATCCAGGCGAGACCGGCGGGCAGCAGTGTCGCGGCGCCGGCGGCCGCGGTGAAGACGAGCGCGCCCGCCACCGAGGGCCCCGTGGTCGGCACCACGCCCACCGGAGCCGACACAGTGGCCGTATTCAGCAGATACGTGGTCGCGACCAGACCGATGGCGCCCGCCACCAGCGCACCGGTATCGGCGATGGCGAGCACGGCCAGCGCCGCCAGGGCCGCGCCGACCGCGGCGGCCCGCCACCGCCAGCCCGCCACCGCGAGCAGCAGCACCGGTACGGCCGCCCAGGGCTGCACCAGTGCGACGCCGAGGGCGAGCAGCAGGCCGGACAGGACGGCGAGGAATCGGGTCATCGCCGCACCCGCACGGTGCGGCGGTGTTCGGGCAGCAGCCGCATGACCTGATCGAGGCGCGCGTCCTCCGGCCACGGCACGATATCCACGCCCACGGTGCCCATATCGCGGTACATGGAGGTGCGCTCCAGCTGCCACATGCGCGCGAGGGTGGAGTCCAGCCCGTCGCGGAACGGCGGGCCGCGCAGCACGTCCACCACCACGACCACGTGCCCGCGCTTGCGCAGATCGATGAGCGCCAAGGCGAATTGGGTGTCCAGCAGTGTGGAGAAGGCGATCACCACCGCGCCGATGGGCACGGCCGCGTGCGGGGCGAGCGTGCCGGAGGTGCTGATGTGCTCATCGCCGACATCGAGCACGGTGTCGACGATGCGATAGAACTGGCGGCGTCCGATATCGGGCCGCAGCCAGCGCGGCGCACGGCCCAGGCAGACCACGGCGGTGCGATCCCCGGCCTGCAGGGCCGACTGCGCGACCTGCGCCGCGCCCCGCACGGACAACTCCAGCGAATCACTCGCCGGGCCCGGCGCCTGCAGCGAGGTGTCCACCAGCACAACCACATCCGCCGCCCGATTGGTGAATCGCTCGGTCACGAAGAGCCGCCCGCGCCGTGCGCTCACCCGCCAGTTCACGGTGCGCAGCTGATCGCCGGGCGCGTACGCGCGCACATCCGCGAACTCCACGCCGGGCCCGTGCCGGCGCGTCAGATGCGAGCCGATGCGCTCGGGAAGCTCGGTGCGCGGCAAGCGCATTCGCTGCGGATCGGTGATCGGGTACACGTACACCTCACCGGCGGGCAGCCACACCGACGCCACCGCCAGCCCCGCCGGGCTCAGCGCCGTCACCCGCACCGGCACCGGATACCGCCCCCACCGCGGCGCCGACAGCGCCACCCGCAATCCGGCCGGGGCCGGACCGGAATCCACCGCCTCCTCCACCCGCGACTCCATCCCGGGCACGCCCCCGGGATGCAACCGCAGCAGCGCGTGCCCGCTCTCCACGAACGCGGCGGCGGTCAGCGCCACCTCCTCGGTCTCGAAGCAGCGCAGAATCCCGGCGCCATCGACCTGAATCCGCGTGCGCGACTGCTGCAATGGCGCGGTCGCCAGCACCCCGAGCATGGGCGCGGCGAACACCACCAGCTGCCACTGCCCGATGACCACCGCCAGGACGAGGGCGGGCGCCGACACCGCCGCGAGCATGAACACCAGCGGCGCCGGCCGCCAGCGCAACTCCGCCTCGATTGCGGTGGACATGTCGCGATGCCTCATGCGCACCCCGCATCTCGCTCGCCGCGCGATGCACAGCGATGGCGCCGGAGCGCGGGTTCCGGTCGCCGGAACCCGGATCGCGTGAGCATGGCGGGCCGGCCGATCTCGGCAGGCCCCGGAGGCTCGGCCAGGACGATAACCGCTGCCTCACTGGTAGACAGCGCAGGAACGCCCGGCGCGCGGTTGCGGCACCCAGCACCGGACCGGCCCGGGGCCGGTCGTGGCTGAGTGTGCCCGAGTCTCATACGCGTCTCATCCTGTGCCCGTAGGCTTCTCACGCCGTCGTGGCGCGCGGGACCGGCAGGCGGCGCAGCAGTTCGCCGATCACATCCTCGCCGCGGATGCGGCGGACCCACATCTCCGGGCGCAGCGTGATGCGGTGCGCCATGGCCGGAACGGCCAGGGCCTTCACGTCTTCGGGGACCACGTAGTCGCGATTGTTGAGCAGGGCCCGGGCGCGGGCCATCTGGACCAGATCGAGTTCGGCGCGGGGGCTGGCGCCCACTTCGACCTGGGGGTGGCTGCGGGTAGCGGCGGCCAGCGAGACCACGTAACCGACGACATCGGGGTGGACGGTGACGTATTCGACGGACTGCCGCATCTCCATCAGGCCGTCGACATCCACCACCTGGCCGATCTGCGCCGGTTGCGCACCGCGTTCCAGGCGGCGCCGGATCATCTGCATCTCATCGGATTCGGAGAGATACCCGAGGCGCAGCTGCATGGCGAAGCGGTCCAGCTGGGCCTCGGGCAGCGGATAGGTGCCCTCGTACTCGATGGGGTTGTCGGTGGCCATGACGATGAAAGGCTGCGGCAGCGGGAAGGTTTCGCCGTCGATGGACACCTGCCCCTCGGCCATGGCCTCGAGCAGCGCGGCCTGGGTCTTGGGCGGGGTGCGGTTGACCTCGTCGGCCAGCAGCATATTGGCGAAGACCGGCCCGCGGCGGAAACTGAAACGGCCGGACTGCATGTCGTAGATGGTGGAGCCGATGAGATCGGCGGGCAGCAGGTCCGGGGTGAACTGCACGCGGGTGAAGTTCAGGCCGAGGGCGGCGGCGAAGGACCTGGCAATGAGGGTCTTGCCCAGCCCGGGCAGATCCTCGATGAGGATGTGGCCGCCGGACAGCACCGCGATCATGATCAGCTGCAGCTCGTCCCGCTTGCCGACCACCACCCGCGACATCTCGCGCAGCACGGCATCGGTCCGCTTGATGGTCACGTCCATCGGTGAGGTCATGTCGTATCTCGCATCTCGTTCACATGTTCTGGAGGCGGCGCAGGATCTCGTCCAGGGCCGGTCGGCCCGGGGCCCGGCCGACCTGATCGCGCAGCGCCGAATTCGCGGGATCCACCCAGCGCCACAGTTCCGGTCCGAACTGCAGCATTCCGGCCGCCTCGTGCGCGCGCCGGTTCTTGGCCATGCGGTGTCCGCTGGTCAGCTCGAATTCCTTGGCCAGCAGCGGCCTCAGATGCCGATCCCAGTCGGCGCGCGAGCCCTCGGCCCGATCGGCCAGCATCTGGGCGCGAGCCTGCCAGCGGTGCAGCATTTCGGCTGGGCCATTGTCGATTTCGTGATCCGCGGGCCCGTCCTCGCGGAGCCGGCGATTGCGTTCCACCAGCGACCACAGCAGCAGCGCCAGCGCCCCGGCCACCGGAATGCCGGCCGCCGGCAGCAGGGTGGCGCGATCATTGCCGAAGGCCAGCAGCTCGAACACCACGACCAGGACCAGCCCGCCTATCACGATCGCGATCCGATTCATTGCCGGTACCCCCGAAACCGCGGCCGGACAGCCACGGCGCCAATGCTTCTCATGCCGCCTGCCCCTGCAGATCAGCCAATACGATACGCAGCAGCTGCTCGGCCCGCATCCGCTGCCACTCCAGCATCGAGTGCGGGCTGAAGCGCGCCTCCTCGAACAACGCCACCAGCTCGCGCGCCGAGGCATCGTGCAGGAAGCCGCGATCGAAGGCGCGGGCCAGCACCTCGGAAGGCGTGTCGGAGGCCAGCGGCGCCACCTCCCGCGCGGTCGACAGGCCGTGTTCCATGGCGACGTAGCAGGCGATGATGGCCGTGCGCGGATCCTGGCCCGGCGCGGTCATGGCCGCCAGGCCCATGGCCGCCACCTTCGCGAGGGATACCGCCTCGGTGGGTTCGGCCGGACCGAACTGTCCGGCCACGGGCGTCGGACGGCGTGCGGCGGTCACCGCGACCACCACCAGGCCGATCAGAGCGACCAGTACCAGCACGGCCGCGCCGATGGCCACCAGCAGCAGCGCGGTACCGCCCAGCGGCGGTGCGGATATCGGCGGCTCACCCGGCGGCGGGGGCGGCGCCGACTCCAACGTCGTGGAGGCCGGGGCCTGCGGAGCGATGGTGGCCTGTTCCTGGCCCGGACCGACCAGGTACACCGAGATGGCCGCGGCGGCCACCAGCACGATCGCCGCCAGGCCGATCAGGGCGATCAACGCGATCCCGCCGAGCCGCCACGCCCGCCGATCCGGGCGGCGCTGCGGTTCGGGCAGGGCCAGCGGCAGGTGGTGCTGGCTGTTGATCACCCCGGCCACCAGGATCACCGCCGAGACCAGCAGCAGCACCGGCATGAGCGCGAGCGCCACCGCGGAGGGGGTGTGCGGCGCGGACGGCCCGCCGGTGCCGGGAATATGCCCGCGCAGTGCGACGACGGCCAGCACGAGCAGCGCGATCAGCCCGATCGCGCGCGTTGCCACCGTCCCCACCCCAGTCACGAGCGCTCCCAACCAGAGTTCCGCACAAATCAGGCACATAGTTACATGCCGATCGGTCCGCGAGGACGGAAATGGCGAACACCGGTTACATACACATCACGTTCACGCGGTGCGGCGCACCCGGGCTCGCAAGCGCGTGAACGCCGTGGAATCGGCCAGGACGCGCGGCGACCGTTCGCGATCCCGACCGGCCGCTTCCGGCACCGGCTGGGCCGGATTCCGCAGCGGCGTGACTTTGCTCGTCCCCGGCAGGGATTCGACGAGCCGCCCGAGCGCGCGGAAGTCCCACCCGGCGGCCAGCCACGGGGTCGGATCGAGGGTGTTGCGCGCATCGATGATGACGCCGCCCCGGACCACCGAGCGCAGGAAAACCGGGTCCAGCTCCCGGAATTCGTGCCATTCGGTGAGGTGCAGCACGACATCGGCCTCGTGCAGGGCCGCGGCGGCGGTGGCGGCGTAGACCAGCTGCGGCGCGATGGCGCGGGCCGGACCCGTTGCGGCCGGATCGAATACGGTCACCTCCGCGCCCGCGGCCCGCAGCCGCACGGCCACATCGAGGGCGGGGGAATCGCGCACGTCATCGGAGAGCGGTTTGAACGCGGCGCCCAGCACACCGACGCGGCCCACCGGACGCGCGCCCGGACCGCGCAGCAGCGCCAGGGTTTCCGCCACCACGCGTTCGCGGCGGCGCAGGTTGATGGCATCCACATCGCGCAGGAAGTCGACGGACTCCCCCGCGCCGAGTTCGCCCGCGCGGGCGATCAGGGCGCGCACGTCCTTGGGCAGGCAGCCGCCGCCGTATCCCAGTCCGGCGCCGAGGAATTTGCGGCCGATGCGGTCGTCGTGGCCGAGCGCGTCGGCCAGCAGGGTCACGTCCGCGCCGGTGATCTCACAGAGTTCGGCCATGGCGTTGATGAACGAGATCTTCGTCGCCAGAAAGGCATTGGCGGAGACCTTGATCAGCTCGGCGGTGGGGAGATTGGTGACGACCACCGGGGAGCCCGCGGCGATCGGCATCGAATACACTTGGCGCAGCGCCCATTCCGCGTCCGGGGTGGTGACGCCGAAGACCAGGCGGTTGGGGTGCAGGGTGTCATGGACGGCGTGGCCCTCGCGCAGGAATTCCGGATTCCAGGCCAGATCCACGGAGATGCCCGCGGGCGCGAGCTCGGCGATGCGGGCCGTCAAGGCCGCTGCCGTACCCACCGGCACCGTGGACTTGCCGACGATCAGGCAGTTGCGGGTCAGATGCGGCACCAGGCCGTCCAGGACCGTATACAGCTGGGACAGATCGGCGGCCCCGGTCGCGCTGGGCGGCGTTCCCACACACAGGAAATGGATATCGGCGAAGTGCGCCGCTTCCCGCAGCGAGGTGCCGAACCGCAGCCGGCCGGTCTCGACGTGACCGGACAGCAGTTCGGGCAGGCCGGGCTCGTGGAAGGGCACGGTGCCCGCCGACAGCGCGGCCGCCTTGGCCGGATTGCTGTCCACACCGAGCACGTCGAAGCCGAGTTCGGCCATGCCCGCGGCATGGGTGGCGCCGAGATAACCGGTGCCGATGACGGAGATGCGGAGCATCACGAGGCCTCCTTGGAGAGCGGTCCGCAGTCGGGAAGCGAACGCGTGCGGCGTTCGGCGATGACCTCGCGGTAGTGGCGGATCAGCAGATCGTTGACGGCCGACCAGGAACGGTCCTGCACGCTGCGGTGCGCGGCGGCCGCGGTCTGCTCGCGCAGCCGCCGGTCCGCCACCAGGCGGCGGACCAGATTCACCATGGCCTCGGCATCGCCCGGGGGATAAAGGAATCCGGCGCCGGGCGCGACCACGTCGATCGGCCCGCCGGCTTTGGGAGCGACCACCGGCACGCCGGAGGCGAGCGCTTCCTGCGCCGCCTGGCAATAGGTTTCGTGGCGGCCGGTGTGCACGAAGACATCCAGCGAGGCGTAGGCCGCGCCCAGCTCGTCACCGTGCAGCACGCCCAGGAAGGCCGCCTCCGGGAGGAGCTTGCGCAACCGCTTCTCCTCCGGGCCGCCGCCGACCACGACCAGGCGCACGCCGTCCACCTCGCGCAGGTGCGCGAGCAGCTCCAGCTCCTTCTCCGGGGCCAGGCGGCCGATATAGCCGACGAGGGCTTCGCCATTGGGGGCCAGTTGCTTTCGCAGCTCCTCCGACCGGCGGAACGGCCCGAACTGCTGGAGATCCACCCCGCGCGGCCAGCGTGCCAGCCCGGGGATGCCCATCAGCTCCAGCTGGCGCAGGCTCGCCGTGGACGGCGCGAGGGTGCGGTCCACCTGCAAGTGGATGCGCCGGGTGAGCGCCGCCATGGTCCGGACGCCGCCGGGCAGGTCGTAGCGCTCGGCGAAGCCGACCAGGTCCGTCTGGTAGACGGCCACGGTCGGCACATCCAGTTCGCCCGCCACCCGGGCCGCCTGATAGCCGAGCGTGGCCGGGGAGGCGATGTGCACGACGTCGGGCTCGAATTCCCGGATGATGCGACGCAGGCGCCGGCGCGTCTCCAGGCCGATGCGGAAGTCGCGATAGAAGGGCAGCCGGGCCCCGCGCACCACGTGCACCCGGAATCCGGCGTACTTCGCGGGCCCGGTGGGCGCCAGCAGCACCGCTTCGTGGCCCTTGGCGGACAGGTGGTCGAGCACCCGGCGTACGGAGTTGGTGACACCGTTGACCTGGGGAAGAAAGGACTCGGCGACGACCAGCACCCGCAGCCGGGTGCTCGGGATGCTCGGGTTCCGCGGCGCGGAACCTCCAGCCTGCTCACGGATTCGCATCGTTCCCCTCCGGTTCGGTGCTGCCTCCTCTCAGCAAGGTAGGAAGTGGCTCGCAACGTAAGACCCCCTGCGCGTGGACGGGACGTGAACCGTGCCTGTCGATCAAGGAGGCATGTTCACCGAGGTGTCGCCGGACGGTCGCGCGCATGTCCGCGAGGCGTTCTATGGAAGGACTGCGGCTTGCGGAACGGTCAATTCGCTCAGCCGGCTGACGGTGCGGTACAGGTCGGGCACGCGCGGGACCTGCTCGGCGAGTGCGGTGAGCGGGACCTCGGCGTACACGGTGAGATCGAGATCGGCGTCGTAGAGAACGTCCACCAGGTTCACGAAACGCATGACCCAATCGGCCGGGACGGTGTGCGGAGCGGGTACGCCGCACAGGGTCCAGTGCCGGAATCGCCGGGCGAGTTCCAGGAAGTCGGACGCCGAGACCGGGATTCCGCAGATCTCGGCGAAATCGACGATCAGGGTGTCCGCGTCGGCGCTGCGGGTGCGCATGCGGCGGTGGGCGATCGGCACCTCGGCGAGCCCGGCGACGGCGCACTCGCCGACCAGGTACCGCCCGGCCGCGAATCCGGTGTGCCGCCCGCCGAGGCGGCGATAGTCGACCGGGCCGTCCACCGCCAGCACGTCCAGGTGCTCGAGAATCCGCGCGATGGCCGGCTCGAAGAGGTGATGGAACAACGGGTTCGGCAGCAGCTGCTCCGGCGCGTAGTTCGAGGTCACCACCAGCGTGATGCGCCGGGCGAACAGCGTCTCCAGCAGCCTGGCGACCAGCGTCGCGTCACCGGAGTCGTGCACGTGGAATTCGTCGAAGCAGACCAGATCGACCCCGCCGAGCAGCGCGTCCGCCGCCGCGTCGACCGTCCCATACGCGTGGATGTCCGCGTTCAGCTGTGCGAAGAAGCCGTGAAAGTGGAACCGCCGCTTACGCTTCGACTCCACCTGCGCGTAGAACCGGTCCATCAGCATGGTCTTCCCGCGCCCCGGCCCGCCGTGCAGGTACAGCCCGCGCGGCCTGCGGCCCCAGCGCTTGCCGACCCGGGCGGCGATGTCCGCCAGCCGGTCCGCCGCGATCCGCTGGTCGTGGTCCAGAACGATGGCCCGCGTGTCCACAACAACCTCCTCCGTCCTCTACATCCGTAGAGCACCCTCTATAGTTGTAGAGGACTACGCGGCCGAGGAGGACCGAAGGTGACCACTTCCACATCGGATCGGCGCACGCTCATCGTGGACAGCGCCATAGATCTCATTGCCACCCAAGGCCTTCGAGCCCTCACCCACCGCGCGCTGGACACCGCCCTGGAACTGCCCGCGGGCTCGACGTCCTATTACTTCCGCACCAAGCGCGCCCTCATCGAGGCCATCGTGGACCGCATCGCGTTGCGCTCCCGCACCGACTTCGCCGCAACCCGCGA
The DNA here is from genome assembly GCF_054655275.1 of Nocardia sp. IFM 10818. Lineage (NCBI taxonomy): Bacteria > Bacillati > Actinomycetota > Actinomycetes > Mycobacteriales > Nocardiaceae > Nocardia > Nocardia sp. IFM 10818. The sequence goes on along the minus strand of NZ_BAAHJH010000001.1, from coordinate 603,801 downwards.
CACCGCCGGACCGCCGGTCACCGACCCCGACGCCATAGCCCACGGCATCGCGGTCTGGCTGGATCAGCTACTGGCACAACGCCGTAACCATCTGATCGCCCGGCACGCCCTCATCATCGATCAACTCGGCGACGCGGCTCTCCACGCGAAACTCACCACGAGCCTGTTCTCCCACCGCCACGCCACAGAGCTGTTCGCTGCCCTGCACGCCACCGCCCCCGACGCCGCGGCGGCGGATTTCATCGCGATCATCGAGGGCCTGGTCTTCGACCGATTCGCCGGAGCCAGAACCCCTCTCGCCCCGAACACCGCGGAGAGCATCGCCCAGCTGACCGCGGTCCTCACCATCGCCCTCAGCAGTCTTGCGTCATCCGGATATCCGGCCACGGCGGCCGCCGCAGCAGCGCCCCGGTCACGAAAGCAGCGGCCAGCAACCCCGTAATCGTCCCCACGGTGGCCGCGATCAACCCGGTCCGCGCCTGGATCAACCCGATCCGATCCTCGGCCGCCTCCCACTTCACCTCACTCCCGTGCACCACGAACACCCCAACCGGCCGCGCCCCGGTGTACCCGACGGCCGACACCGTAATAACCGTGGCCCCCTCGGGCGTCTGATACGGCTCCCCGTAAACGAGCGCACCACCCAGCGCCTTCTCGTCCATTACCTCACGCAGGTTCACGACGTCCCCCTCGGTGTGTTCGACTGTCTCCCAACCAACTTACGCCGCGAGTTGCAGCGCCAGGGTGGCAATCGCCGGGCCCATGTAGAGCAGCGGGAACGGCAGCGTCTTGTACGACCGCGCCCGCAGGATCGTGATCACGGCCCCGCTGAAGTACAGGATCAGCCCGATGGCGGCGGCGATCCCGATCGCCGGAACGAAGAACCCCACCACCAGCCCGAGCGCCCCGGCGGCCTTGGCCAGCCCGAGCAGATTCCACCAGCTCTCCGGAACCCCGTAGTCCCGCAGCGGATCCACGACGAACGCCTGCTTGGCGAGGATCGAATACGCCGAGAAGCCGATCCAGAGGGCCGCGACGACTCCGACGATGTGGTAGGCGGTGTTCATTGAAATCCGTGTCCTTCCGAGCGGAATTGAACCGTGTACGCCTGGAGGACGACACAGGTCCCGCGGGTGTGACATCCCGCCCGCCCGAACGGATGCGGATTTCAGTTGGCGGTGAGAACCAGGCCCGAAGTGGGGACGCCGGTGCCGGCGGTGACGACGATGTGCTCGAGGCCGTCGACCTGGTTGACCGAGGTGCCGCGGATCTGGCGGACGCCTTCGGCGATGCCGTTCATGCCGTGGATGTAAGCCTCGCCGAGTTGGCCGCCGTGGGTGTTGAGGGGGAGGCGGCCGCCTACTTCGAGGGCTCCGTCCTGGATGAAGTCCTTGGCTTCGCCGCGGGCGCAGAAGCCCAGTTCCTCGAGTTGCATCAGGACGAAGGGGGTGAAGTGGTCGTAGAGGATGGCGGCCTGCATATCGGCCGGGCGCAAACCGCTCTGGGCCCAGAGCTGGTCGCCTACCAGGCCCATTTCGGGCAGGCCGGTCATGGCGTCGCGGTAGTAGGAGGTCATGACGTACTGGTCGGCGCCGGAGCCCTGGGCCGCGCCCGCGATGAGGGCGGGCTGGTGCGGAAGGTCCTTGGCGCGTTCGGCGCTGGTGACCACGATGGCGACGCCGCCGTCGGTCTCCTGGCAGCAGTCGAGCAGGTGCAGGGGTTCGGCGATCCAGCGGGAGGCCTGATGCTCCTCCAGGGTGATCGGCTTGCCGTAGAAGTGGGCGGCCGGGTTCACCGCGGCGTGCTTGCGGTCGGCGACGGCCACGCGGCCGAAATCCGCACTGGTGGCGCCGTATACGTGCATGTAGCGGCGGGCCACCATGGCCACCTGGGCGGCGGGGGTGCCCAGGCCGTGGGTGTAGGAGAAGGCGTTGTCGACGCCCGAGGAGGTGGGGTTGCCGGTGGCCAGGTGGGTGGCGAACTGGCCGAAGCGATTTCCGGAGCGTTCGTTGAAGGCCCGATAGGCCACCACCACATCGGCGATGCCGGTGGCCACCGCCATGGCGGCGTGCTGCACGGTGGCCGCGGCCGCGCCGCCGCCGAAGGGGATGTTGGAGAAGAACTTCAGGCTCGGGATGCCCGCCGCCCGGGCCACCGCGGCCTGGGTGTTGGTGTCCATGGTGAAGGTGGTCAGGCCGTCCACGTCGGCCGGCGTCAACCCGGCGTCCGCGAGCGCGGCGGTGACGGCCTCGGCGGCCAGGCGCAGTTCGCTGCGGCCGGAGTCCTTGGAGAAATCGGTGGCGCCGATGCCGGCGATGGCGGCGCGGCGGCTCAGGGCCGTCACTGGTGTGCCTCCTGCAGGGAGATGACGGCTTTCGCCGAAATATGGTCGCCGAGACTGTCCTTGCCGATGACCTCGATGGTGATGTCACCGCCGTCGACGGCGATCACCGTGCCGGACAGCGTGAGGGTGTCGCCCGCGTACAGGGGCACGCCCAGGCGCAGCGACAGGGATTTCACAATCGCGCGCGGCCCCGCCCAGTCGGTGACGAAGCGCTGCACCAGGCCGGTGTCGGTGAGGATATTGACGAAGATGTCCTTGGAGCCGCGCTCGACCGCCTTGTCGCGGTCGTGGTGCACGTCCTGGAAATCGCGGGTGGCCAGCGCCGTGCTGATCACGAAGGTCGGATCGGCGTGAATCACCAACTCCGGCAAGACGGTTCCGACCCGCGCAGCGGCGGGCTCGATGGTCGCTGTCAGCCCACCCGTGGCCCGACCACCGCCCCTCACGGAATCGCTTCGCGATGCTGTCATCGAATTGCCTTCCAGTAGGGCACGGTGTTGTCCTCGTCGAGCTTCTCGAACCCGGCCTCGACGGCCAGCCCGACCTCGACCGCGGCCGGATCGATGCCGCGCAGCTCGCCCAGCATGCGCACGCCCTCCTCCAGCTCGACCAGTGCGATCACGTACGGCAGTTGCCGCCCGGGCACCCTGGGCGCGTGATGCACGACGAAACTGAAGACGGTGCCGCGCCCCGACGCCACGACATAGTCGGTCTGCTCCGACTTGTCCTTCCACAGCGCGGGCACCGGCGGATGCCGGAGCGTGCCGTCCGGCATCTGCTGGATGCGCAGCTCACCGAGCTTCGTTCCGTCCCAGAAGAATTCGGTGTCCTTGGACACCGTGGGCCGCACCCGCTCGGCGAGATCCTCCGCGCTGGGCGCGTCCCCGGCGGGCTCGGCGGTCTTGGGAGCCGCCGTCCCGGGCGCGAACTTCAGCATGCGGAAAAGCATTTCGGTGACCAGTTCCTCGCCCACGTACCAATTGGTGCGGTAGGTGGTGAACCAGCCCTCGCCGAGCCCGGTTCGCTTGGGCCCCACCAGTTCCTCGATCCCGGAGCGCACGGTCACCCGCTCGCCGATCTGCAGATAGCGGTGGTAGATCTGCTCGCAGTTGGTGGCGACCACCGAGGTGTACCCGGCGGCGTCGAAGAGCTTGTTGGTCTGCTCCATCGGATCGTCGTCCGCGCGTTTCCCGTTGAGCCCCAGCATGGTCCACACCTGCGCCATGGCGGGCGGCGCGACAATGCCCGGATGCCCGGCCGCGCGGGCGGCGGCCTCGTCCACGTAGATGGGGTTGGCGTCGCCGAGCGCCTCGACCCAGTTGTTGATCATGGGCTGATTGACCGGATCCCGGCCCACCCGGGGCGCGGACTCCCCCGCCGCCTTGATCTTCTCGACCGCCGCGCGGATCTCGTCGGCGGTGCTGCTCTGCGTCACTGTGACTCCTATCGGGGGACGCGCGGCAACCGCAGGCCCATTTGGGCCATCGGGCACAGCCGCGCATGATCTCGTCGACGCATCGGAACTCTCGTCACGGTCGGCAGCTCCTATCGGGGGACGCGCGGCAACCGCAGGCCCATTTGGGCCATCGGGCACAGCCGCGCATGATCTCGTCGACGCATCGGAACTCTCGTCACGGTCGGCAGCTCCTATCGGGGGACGCGCGGCAACCGCAGGCCCATTTGGGCCATCGGGCACAGCCGCGCATGATCTCGTCGACGCATCGGAACTCTCGTCACGGTCGGCAGCTCCTATCGGGGGACGCGCGGCAACCGCAGGCCCATTTGGGCGATGAGCTCGCGCATGATCTCGTTGACGCCGCCGCCGAAGGTGATCACCAGGTTCTGCTTGGTGCGCCGGTCCAGCCAGGTCAGCAGTTCGGCGGTCTTGGGATCGGCGGGATCGCCGAAGCGCCCGACGATCTCCTCGGCCAGCCGGCCGGCCTCCTGCACCGCCTCGGTGGAGTACACCTTGGTCGCGGAGGCATCGGCGATGAGTTCCGCCGGAGCGGTGTCGGGCCGTTCCATATTGGAGGCGACCTGCCAGTTCAGCAGCTCATTGAGCCGGACCATGGCGTGCAGGCGGCCCAGCGAGCGCCGCACGTCGGGCTCACCCAGCACGCCCTGCCGCTGCGCCCATTCGCGCACCCGCTCGTAGAGCTGCTCGATCTTGCCGGACGGCCCCAGGCTCACCCGCTCGTGATTGAGCTGGGTGGTGATGAGCTTCCAGCCGCCGTTCTCCTCGCCGACGATCATGTCGGCGGGCACCCGGACATTGTCGAAATAGGTGGCATTGGTGTGGTGGGCGCCGTCGGCGGTGATGATGGGCGTCCACGAGTAGCCCGGATCCTTGGTGTCCACGATGAGGATCGTGATGCCCTTGTGCCGCGATTCCACCGTGCCGGTGCGCACGGCCAGCCAGATGTAATCGGCCTCGTGCGCGCCGGTGGTGAAGATCTTCTGCCCGTTGACGATCCAGTCGCCATTGGCGTCGCGCACCGCGGAGGTGCGCAGCGCGGCGAGATCGGTGCCCGCCTCGGGCTCGGAGTAGCCGATGCCGAAATGAATGTCGCCGGTGAGGATTCCGGGCAGGAACTTCCGCTTCTGCGCCTCGGTCCCGAAGGATTGCAGGGCCGGGCCGACGGTCAGCAGCGTGACCAGCGGCACCGGCACGTCCGCGCGCACGGCCTCGTTGTAGAAGATCTGCTGTTCCAGCGGGCCGAAGCCCTGCCCGCCGTACTCCTTCGGCCAGCCCACTCCGAGCCGGCCGTCGGCGCCCATCCGTTTCACCACGGCCCGGTAGGCGTCACCGTGCCGATTCACCAGCATCTCGGCCTCCTCTTCGGGAGTGACGAGACCGGCGAAGTACGAACGCAATTCGTCGCGCAGCTGCCGCTGTTCAGCGGTCAGTTCGATGAACATCTGGCTCCCAAACGATCCAGCCGGAACGATTCGCCGCCCAGCCAGCGCGCGATGTCCTTGGCCTGTGAGTAGTAGCGGTGCAGCGGATGGGTCACGTCGACGCCGATGCCGCCGTGCAGGTGATGGCATTTCTGCAGGGCCGCGGGCAGTTCCGAGGCGACCGTGTAGGCCAGCACGTCCAGGTCGTCGTCGGTGCGCTCGCGGTGCGCGGCGCTGTCGTCGTCCTGCGCCAGCGCCCAGGTGGCCGAGGCGGCGGCCGCGTGCAGGGTGCGCGAGACCACGTACACATCGGCGATCTGCTGGGCCACCGCCTGGAATTCGGCGAGCGGCTTGCCGAACTGCTCGCGGGTGCGCACATGTTCGGCGGTCAGCGCCAGCACGCCCTTGAGCAGTCCGTCGGCGACCGAGCCCAGACAGGCCAGAGCCAGGCGGTGCAGTTCGGTGAGACCGCCGGGCAGCAGGTGCTCGGCCGGAATCTGCACGGCATCGAAGCGCAGCGAGAACTCCGGCACCCCATCGGAAGTCGGCGAGGCGGTGCGGGTGATGCCCGGCGCGTCACCGTCGACGACGGCAATACCGGCGTCGGTCGGCACCAGGATCCAGCGCGCGGTGTCGGCATAGGGCACCGCCACCTTCTGCCCGCTGATCCGCACCGTGGCGCCGTCGGCCACGGCGGTGGTCTCCGGCTTCACGGTGAACGGCGCGCCCGCCTCGTGCAGCGCCGCCGTGAGCACCGCACCGGTGGCCACGGCCGGGAACACCTTCTCCGCCAGCGCATCCGGGACGCCGATGGCGAGCAGCGGCAGCACGCCGAACCCGAGCGTACTCAGCGCCGGGGTCTGCACGGCATCGGTCGCCAGTTCGGTGAGCATGGCGCAGACCTCGAGCAGGCCCATCTCGTCCCCACCGAAGCGTTCCGGTAGCGGCACCGCTAGCAGGCCGCTGTCGGCAATGACCGGCCACAGCGCGATATCGCGCGCGCTTTCGCGTTCCAGCAAACTTACGACAACCTCGGCGACAGCGTCCTGGCTCTCGTCCCTGGTGAAGTCCAATTCCATGCTCCCGGTTGTGGTGTGGATTAGCCGTGCGATTCGCGGGGCAGACCGAGGATCCGTTCTCCGGCAACGGTCAACAGAATCTGCTCGGTCCCGCCGGCAATCGACAAACAGCGTGTGAGCAGGAATTCTTTCACCAGGTCGGTTTCCAGGGCGCCCGCCACACCAGACAATTCGACGGCGAATTCGGCCACCGCCTGCCGGTGTCGCACACCGACCAATTTGCGCACGCTGCTTTGCGGGCCGGGATCACCGCCGGCAAGCAGTTTTTGTGCGGCACGAGCATCTAGCAAAGTTCCGGCAATTGATTCGGAGATCAGGCCTCCGAGTCGGTCGGCCACCAATTCCGCACCCGGACCCGAGGTCGGCGCGGCGGCGATCAGGGCCTCCAGCTCCTGGCCGATTCCCTTGCCGCCCATGGCGACCCGCTCGGCCGACAGGGTGGAGCGGGCGATCTTCCAGCCATTGCCCAATTCCCCGACCAAGCATTCGTCCGGAACGAAGACATCGTCGAGGAAGACCTCGTTGAAGCGCGCCTCGCCGGTGATCTCCACCAAGGGCCGGATATCGATGCCCGCGCTTTTCATATCGACCAGGAAATAGCTGATGCCCTTGTGCTTGGGCGCTCCGGTATCGGTGCGCGCCAGGCAGATACCCCAGGTGGCCCGATCGGCCAGCGAGGTCCAGACCTTCTGGCCGCGCAGCTTCCAGCCGCCCTCGACGCGTTCGGCCGTGGTGCGCAGCGCCGCCAGATCCGAACCGGCCTCCGGCTCGGAGAACAGCTGGCACCAGATCACCTCGCCGGTCAGCGTCGGCAGCGCGTAGCGTTCGATCTGCTCGGGCGTGCCCCACTGCAGCAGGGTGGGAATCGCCCAGTTGGCAATGGCCAGATCCGGCAGGTCGATTCCGGCCCGGCGGATCTGGTCCTCGATCCAGGTGCGCTGGATCGGGCCCGCGCCGCGGCCGTAGGGCGCCGGCCAGTGCGCGGCCAGCAGCCCGGACGCGGCCAGCGCGGCGCGCTGTTCCGGCGCCGGGATGGCGGCGATCTTGGTCAGCTCGGCGGCCAGCACCGCGGCCTCGGCCGCGTCCACACCGACCGCATCCCAATCGGGTTCGGCGTCCCCGGCCGGGGAGGAGCCCAGGTCCACGCCGACGGTGCGGCGCACGCCCGCCTGGGTCAGCTCGGCGACCCGGGCCCGCCAGCGCGCGGAACCGCCCAGCAACTGCCGCACCGCGGTGGCCCGGCGCAAATACAGGTGCGCGTCGTGCTCCCAGGTGAAACCGATTCCACCCAGTACCTGAATACAGTCCTTGGCGGTCTCCACCGCGGCATCGAGTGCGATGGCCAGTGCGACGCCCGCGGCCAGCCGCAGTTCCGCACTGCCGGTGTCGGCGGCATGCGCGGCATCGGCGGCCACCGCGCGAATCTGTTCGGCCCGGCACAGCATCCACGCGCAAATGTGTTTCACCGCTTGGAATTCGCCGATCTTGCGCCCGAATTGTTCGCGCACCTTGGCGTATTCGGTGGCGGTTTCCAGGCACCAGCCCGCAATGCCCGCGGCCTCGGCGGCAATCAGAACGGCGGCCAGATCGAGAACGTCCTGCGCCGGTTCGAAGATGCGATCCGGAGTTACAGCAACATTCGCGCACGTGACATTGGCGAGCGGCGTGCTGCGGTCGATCACGTCCAGCGGTTCGATCCGCAGGCCCGCGGCGTCCGCGTCGACCAGGCACCACAGCCGCCGGACGCCGTCGCGCACCGGGACCAGCACCGCGGCGCCCGGGGCGGCGCCGAGCACCGAGTCCCAGGCGCCGGAAAGGCTGAGACCGGATTCACCCGCCGATATTGCGATTTCACCCCCGAGGGCGATGCCGCACGGCGTATTCTCGTCGAGCATCTCGCCGGCAACGAGTCCCGCCAGCGCCGTCGAGAGCACGGGTCCGCCGACGAGATCATGCGCTGCCTGCTCCACCAGAACAGCGAGATCACCAATGGTCCCACCCGCACCGCCGGCCTCTTCCGGAACCGCGACCCGGAATATCCCGAGATCGGCCAGGCGCGACCAGTATTCGCGCCAATAATCCGGTGCACCTGAACGCAGTGTTGCAATTGGGCGCACCGCGGCGGCCCATCCGCGCATCGATTCCTGAACGGCTTTATGCTCGTCAGTGGTGGCTATGGTCACACTCCATACCGCCTTTCCGGCGTGACTTCCACTCCTAGAACATGTTCTAATGTTCGAGCCGGGCGTAAGTCAAGCGCCGCCCGGTCGCGGTACGAACTCGTAGCCAGCCGACGCTGGGTGAGAGACCCGATGATTCGTGCAGGAAAGGACTTTCAACCGATGGCCAGTCCCTCCCGATCGCAGGCAGCCGATGGGGCGACGGCTGCGCGCACCGCGCCAGTCACCACCCTCAGCGAGGAGGATCTGAGTTCGGCCGCGCAACGCGACCGCCGCAAGCGCATCCTCGACGCCACCCTCGCGCTGGCCTCCAAGGGCGGTTACGACGCGGTCCAGATGCGGGCGGTCGCCGAGCGCGCGGATGTCGCCGTCGGCACGCTCTACCGCTACTTCCCGTCCAAGGTGCACCTGCTGGTGTCCGCGCTGGCCCGGGAATTCGAGCAGTTCGAGGGACGCCGCAAGCCGCTGGCCGGGGCCACCCCGCAGGAGCGCATGCACCTGCTGCTGACCCAGGTCACCCGGGCCATGCAGCGCGACCCGCTGCTCACCGAGGCCATGACGCGCGCCTTCATGTTCGCCGACGCCTCCGCCGCGGCCGAGGTGGATCGGGTGGGCAAGGTGATGGACCGCTTCTTCGCCCGCGCCCTGGCCGACGACAACCCCACCGATCGCCAGCTCGCCATCGCCCGCGTCATCAGCGATGTGTGGCTGTCGAATCTGGTTGCCTGGCTGACCCGCCGCGCCTCCGCGACCGACGTGACCGAGCGCCTGGAACTCACCGTCGATCTGCTCATCGGCGGCAAGGAGTGAGCGACTCCCGCCCACCCGTCGCCCACCACCACCCTCAACGGAGAGCCTGCGGCTCAAATCACATTTAGCGAACGCCACCCGTGCATACGCACGGGTAACAAAGGAGGTCTGCCCGCCCCCGGAGAGCGGACAGGCCTCCTTTGCCGTTGCTGGAACGTCACTGGTCAGAGGCACAGAGCCCGGGAACGATTCGCGGAATTCGGACATTCGGTGAACGACATGCAAGTGTCCTGTAAACGCTATGTATCACCACCAGAACGAGTGGGCAATCAATACCCAGTACCATCACTCGCGCCCTGAAAAAACTCCTCCGATCATTAGGTTGGATGCGTGAGCGCACAGGATTTGCCACTGGAACTTCGCCGTGCGTTGTCGGCCGTCGCCCGCGTGCCGCGGCTGCTGGTCGCCTCGGACTACGACGGGACCATCGCGCCCATCGTTTCGGACCCGGCGAAGGCTTATCCCCACCGGGAGTCCGTGAGTGCGCTGCGCGCGCTCGCCGGCCTCACCGGAACCACTGCCGCCGTGATCTCCGGGCGCGCCCTGCGTGATCTCGCGGCCCTGTCCCGGCTGCCCGTCGAGGTGCAGCTGATCGGAAGCCACGGTTCGGAATTCGATGTCGGCTTCGTCCATGCCATCGACAATGACGCCAAACAGCTACTGCAGGAAGTGCAGGCGACGCTCACGCAGATCGCGACCGACAATCCGGGCGCGACCGTCGAGATCAAACCCGCCAGCGTGGCCCTGCACGTCCGCAATGCCAGCCCCGAAATCGGCCGCCGCGCACTGGTTCAGGTGCGGCAGGGCCCGGCCAGCTGGGTCGGCGTCCAGACCACCGAGGGCAAGGAGGTCATCGAGCTCGCCGTCGTGGAAACCGACAAGGGCGCGGCGCTCGATATCGTCCGGCACCAGCAGGGCGCCTCGGCGGCGGTGTTCATCGGCGACGACGTCACCGACGAGAAGGCTTTCAAACGGCTGTCCGGCCCCGATGTGGGCATCAAGGTCGGCGACGGCGAGAGCCTCGCCGAATTCCGGGTCGCCAGCACGGAGGAGGTGTCCAAAGCCCTCGCCTACCTGCTGGAGGAACGCCGTACCTGGCTGGCCGGGGCCAGCGCCCCCCGAATCGAGCGGCTGACCATGCTGGCCAGCCCGCGCACCAAGGCCCTGGTCACCCCGGACGGCACCATTACCTGGCTGTGCCATCCGGAACCGGATTCGGCGGCGGTGTTCGCGCACCTGCTCGGCGGGCCGGGCGCGGGCCACTTCACCATTCAGCCCGAACGCGCGGGCCTGCCGCTGTCGCAGCGCTACAAGGACGGCACCATGACCGTCGAAACCCGCTGGGCCAGTCTGCAGGTCGTCGACTACCTGCCGCACGATGTCGTTCCCGAGCGCACCGACCTCACCCGCATCATCACCGGTGACGCCAAGGCGGTCGTGACCTTCGCGCCGCGGCCGGAATTCGGCCAGGTGCCGGTGCGGCTGGTGCGCGCGGCCGGCGGGCTCGTGGTGCAGGGCACCAACGACCCCATGGTGCTGCGCTCCCCCGGCGTCGAGTGGGAGATCATCGACGAGGGCAATCACCACACCGCCCGCGCCGTGGTGGATCCGCGGCAGGGGCCGATCATGCTGGAGTTGCGCTGCGGCACCTCCGATCTGGCGCCCGCCATGACGCCCGAACCGGACCGGCGGCGGGAAGCCGAACGGTACTGGTCGGATTGGGCCGGCACGCTCGAACTGCCGCCGCTCAAACCGGATCTCATGAAGCGGTCCGCGCTCACCCTGCGCGGCCTGGTGCATGCGCCGTCCGGATCCATCCTGGCCGCGGCCACCACCTCGCTGCCCGAGGACATCGGCGGCGTGCGCAACTGGGACTACCGGTACTGCTGGCTGCGCGATGCCTCGCTCACCGCCTCCGCGCTGGTGTCGCTGGGCTCGCTGACCGAGGCCGAGGATCTGCTGGACTGGGTGCACCGGGTGCTGGAAACCCTGCCCGGACCCGAGCGCCTGCACCCGCTCTACACCCTCTACGGCGAGACCCTGCCGCCCGAGGCCGTCATCGACCAGTTGCCCGGCTATGCCGGATCGCGGCCGGTGCGCGTCGGCAACGCGGCGAACATGCAGGTGCAGCTGGACGTGTTCGGTCCCATCGTGGACCTCATCTCCCAGCTCGCGCACGCCCGCGAGAAGAAGGGCATCACCGATCCGAAAAAGGCGCTGCCGGACGCGGATTGGGAGCTGGTGCACGCCATGGTCTCGGCGGTGCAGCGGCGCTGGCGCGAACCCGACCACGGCATCTGGGAGATTCGCGGCAATCCGCGCCACCACGTGTACTCCAAGGTCATGGGCTGGCTCACGGTGGACCGGGCGCTCACCCTGGCCCGCCAGTTCGACCGGCCCGGCGATCCGGAATGGCAGAAGCTGCGCGACACCATTGCCGACGAGGTGAAGGTGGAAGGCTGGAACGAGGAGGTCCAGTCCTACACCGCCGCCTACGAGGGCACCGATCTCGACGCCGCCACCCTGCACATCGGGCTCAGCGGGCTCATCGACCCCTCCGATCCGCGCTTCGCGGCCACCGTCGTGGCGACCGAGGCGGAACTGCGCAGCGGTTCCACCGTCTACCGCTACCACCACGACGACGGCCTGCCCGGCGGGGAAGGCGGCTTCCACCTGTGCGCCGCCTGGCTGGTCGAGGCCTACCTGCTCATCGGCAAGCGTGAGGACGCCGAAGCCCTCTTCGCCCAGCTCGTCGACGTGGCCGGCCCCACCGGACTCCTCTCCGAGGAGTACGACCCGGTCGCCGAACGCTCACTGGGCAACCACCCGCAGGCCTACAGCCACCTGGGTCTGCTCCGCTGCGCCCAGCTCCTGAGCCAGCCGGTGGCCGCACTGACGTAAGCCGCTCGGCACGAAGAGAATTTCGGCCCCCGCGAACAAGAGTTCGCGGGGGCCGATCCGTATTGGTGAGCGGGCGCAGCCAGGCGGAGGCCCGGCTCGGTCAGCGGGCACGGCCAGGCGGAGGCCCGGCTCGGTCAGCGGGCACGGCCAGGCGGAGGCCCGGCTCGGTCAGCGGGCACAGCCATGCGGAGGCCCGGCTCGGTCAGCCGGGCGCAGCCCTATGGGGGCCCGGGGGCCTAGCCCCCCATCCCCTCTCTCGTCCGGGGATGCGGGGCGCAGCCCACGGTGTTGAGCACCACAGACGCTGGAGGCGATGCGGAACCCGCTGGACAAATGCGCTACATTTTAATGGCAATCGTTTTCGTTTTACTTAAGTGTTTCAGGAGTACCCCCGCGTGACTAGAAGCTCTGCCCGAGGATTTGCGTTGCTCGCCGCGGGTCTCGCCACAGTGGCGACCCTGACCGCCTGCGGAAGCGCGAAGAACGATTCCGGAGAACTATCCATCGTCGCCTCCACCAATGTCTGGGGCGATATCACCAAGGCCATTGCCGGCCCGGATGTGAAGGTCGAGTCGCTGATCTCGGACCCGTCCGCCGATCCGCACTCCTACGAGGTCACCGCCGTCGAGGCGGCCAAGATCACCGACGCCGACCTGGTCGTCTACAACGGCGGCGGCTACGACAAATTCATCGACAAGGCCATCGACGGCAAGAACAAGAAGGCCGTCAACGCCTACCGGGTCGTCACCGGCGAGACCGGCGACGCGCACGGCCACGGCGGCGCCGCGGCAGCCGGACACGGCGACGAGCACGCCAACGAGCACGTCTGGTACGACGTGGCCGGCGTGCGAGAGGTCGCCGAGCACATTGCCGAGAGCCTCGGCGAGCTCGATCCCGACCACAAGCAGGCCTACACCGATCGCGCCGCCGCCTTCACCGGTCAGCTGAACGGCATTTCCGCCATCACCGCGAAGACCGCCGCCGAGCATCCGAACCAGCCGGTGCTGCAGACCGAGCCGCTGGCCTACTACCTGCTGGTCGATTCGAAGGTGGACGACCGCACGCCGCACGAATTCCAGGAAGCCGTCGAGCAGGGCACCGATCCGGCCCCCGCCGATGTCGCCGCCGTTCGGGACCTGCTGACCGGCAAGCAGGTTCGCGCCCTGGTCTACAACATCCAGACCGAGGACAAGACCACCAAGGACCTGCGCGCCCTGGCCGAGGCCAATGGCGTGAAGGTCGTCGAGGTGACCGAAACCCTGCCGGAGGGGCTGGATTACATTCAGTGGATGACCCGCAACGCCCAGGCGCTCGCCCAGGCCCTCGCGTAGTCCGGCATCCTCGTGCCCGCCACCCTCGCTGCCCACACCGGGAGCACCATCATGAACACGAAACCATCCACAGCTGTGGATAATTCATCCACCGGCTCGGCGAACGAGCCCGCACCCCTGCCGAAAAACGTTGCGGAGAAGGAAATTCCGGGTCCCGATTCGGCAACGGTCGCGGTTCCGGCGGTGCGGCTGTCGAACGCCCGGCTGTCCTTCGGCGAGCGAACCCTGTGGCAGGGCCTCGATCTGGACGTCGCGCCGGGCGAGTTCATCGCGGTGCTCGGACCCAATGGATCGGGCAAGACCTCGCTGCTGCGCATGCTGCTCGGGCAGCTGGCGCTGTCGGAGGGCGCGGCCGAGATCGCGGGATCGCCCACGCGCACCGGCAATCCCGATATCGGCTACATTCCGCAGCAGAAGACCATCGAGGCCGGCACTCAGCTGCGCGGCGTGGATCTGGTCGGGCTCGGCGTGGACGGGCACCGCTGGGGCCTGGGCCTGCGCGGGCGCAAGGAGCGACAGCGCAAGGTGGCGCAGGCCATTGCGGCGGTCGGCGCGGAGCATTTCGCCTACGCCCCGCTGGACGCGCTCTCCGGCGGCGAACAGCAGCGGCTGCGCGTGGCCCAGGCACTGGTCGGCGATCCCCGGGTACTGCTCTGCGATGAACCGCTGCTGTCGCTCGACCTGGCCAATCAGCGCCTGGTCTCCGAACTCATCGACAAGCGGCGGCACACCCACGACACCGCCGTGCTCTTCGTGACGCACGAGATCAATCCGATTCTGCCGCTGGTGGATCGGGTGCTGTACCTGGTGGACGGCAAGTTCCGGATCGGCACCCCCGATGAGGTCATGACCTCCGAGGTGCTCTCCGAGCTGTACCGCACCGAGGTGGACGTGCTGCGGGTGCGCGGCCGGCTGGTGGTCGTCGGCACCGGCGACACCATGGACGCGCTCGGCGAGGCGGGCGCCCAGCACTGCCACGGCGAGACCCCGGAGGCGCGGCCGTGATCGACAAGCTCTCCGGCGTCTTCACCACGATGTTCGACTTCTCCACCACCGCGCACCTGCTGTCCTACGACTTCGTCCAGCAGGCGGTGCTGGCCGCGGCCCTGCTGGGCCTGCTGGCCGGGGCCATCGGCCCGCTCATCATCAGCCGCCAGATGTCCTTCGCCGTGCACGGCACCAGCGAGCTCTCGCTGACCGGCGCGGCCGCGGCGCTGCTCGCCGGAGTCGGCGTGGGACTGGGCGCGATCTTCGGATCCGTGGTGGCGGCCGTGCTCTTCGGCGTCCTGGGTTCGCGTGCCCGCGAACGCGATTCGGTGATCGCCGTGGTGCTGTCCTTCGGCCTCGGCCTGTCGGTGCTGTTCCTCTGGCTCGGCCCCGAGCGCGCGGGCTCCAAGTTCTCGCTGCTCACCGGTCAGGTCGTCAGCGTCGGCTACAGCGGTCTCGGCCTGCTGGCCACCTGCACCGCGGGCGTGCTCATCGTGCTGGCCGCCATCTACCGCCCGCTGCTGTTCGCCAGCTCCGATCCGGAAGTGGCCATCGCCCGCGGCGTTCCGGTGCGCGCGCTGTCCATCGTCTTCGCCGTACTGCTCGGCATCACCGCCGCCTTCGGCGTCCAGATCGTCGGCGCCCTGCTGGTGCTGGCCCTGCTGATCACCCCCGCCGCCGCGGCCGGTCAGCTCACCGCGGATCCGGTGAAGGCCACCGTCCTCGCCATCGTCTTCGCCGAAACCGCCGCCGTCGGAGGCATTCTGCTCTCCCTGGCCCCCGGCGTCCCGGTATCCACCTTCGTCACCACCATCTCGTTCACGATCTATCTGGTGTGCCGCGTGGTCGGGTCGCGGACCCGCAATCGCCGCCGCGCCCTCGTGCCCGCCTGATCGCCCCGTACTCGCGATCTACCGCATGAGGGGCGGCAGATCGCGCCCGCCGCACCCCTTCCGCGTGACGCCCCCTCGTTCACGCCTGGAAGGGGTGCGCGCACAAGCCCTTCCGGGACCGCGCTAGCGGGCGGCGCCGCCCTCGCCCGCCAAGGCGAACAGCCCATCGGAGGTCTGCTCGATCAAACCGTCCACGAGCAGGGAGTCCAGGGCGCGGTCGCGCTGTCCCGGATCACGAGTCCAGGCCAGGTCCAGGCGGATTCGTTCCACCGGGCCGGAGGCGTCGCGCAGGACGTCGAGCAGGCGGCCGCGGGCCTGCCGGTCGGTGCCCTCGTACTTCTGCACGCGGCGCACCACATCGGAGGCCGGGCGGCCCGCCGCCACCCACGCACAGCTCGGCAGCGGGCAACGGGCGCAATCGGGATTGCGTGCCGTGCACACCAGCGCGCCCAGCTCCATGAGGGCCGCGGACATGGTGGCGGCGCGGTCGACGCGCGCGGGCAGCAGGGCCTCGGTCTCGCCGAGATCGCGGGCGGCGGGATTGCCCGCCTCGGCCCTGCCGTGCACGGCGCGCGCCACCACGCGACGGACATTGGTGTCCACCACGGGAACTCGCTGCCCGTAGGCGAAGCAGGCCACGGCGCGGGCGGTGTACGCGCCGATGCCGGGCAGGCTCAGCAGCGTGTCCACATCGGCCGGCACCACATCGCCGTGGTCGCGCGCCAGCACCCGGGCGCACTCGTGCAACCGGAGGGCGCGCCGCGGATAGCCGAGCTTGCCCCAGGCGCGCAGCACCTCGCCCTGCGGCGCGGCGGCCATGGCCGAGGGCACCGGCCAGCGCGCCACCCATTCCCGCCAGATGGGCTCGACCCGCACCACCGGCGTCTGCTGCAGCATGATCTCGCTCATGAGGATCTGCCAGGCGCTCACGCCCGGCCGCCGCCACGGGAGATCGCGGGCCGTGGCCCCGTACCAGTCGATCAGCGCGTCGCTGTCCATTGCCACCAGCTCACCATGTTCGCGGGATACCTGCCAGCGGGTAGTTGCGGGACCGTAACGTCACGGACTCGCCGGTAACCGATGCGCTATGGAGAATGGGACGCATGCCGCATACCAACCCGATCAGTGCCTGGAAGGCCCTGCGCGAGGGCAACGAGCGCTTCGTCAATGGCACGTTGCAGCATCCTAGCCAGGGTGCCGCCGACCGGGCCAAGCTCGTCAGTGGACAACAGCCCTCGGCGATCCTGTTCGGCTGCGGCGACTCCCGCGTGGCCGCCGAAATCATCTTCGACCAGGGCCTCGGCGATATGTTCGTGGTCCGCACCGCCGGCCACGTGGTGGACTCCTCGGTGCTGGGCTCCATCGAATACGGCGTGCAGGTGCTGCACGTGCCGCTCATCGTGGTGCTCGGCCACGACAGCTGCGGCGCGGTGCGCGCCACCATCGACGCCCTCGATCACGGCAATGTGCCGGGCGGATTCATCCGCAGCGTGGTCGAACGGGTGACTCCGTCGATCCTCATCGGCCGCCGCGAGGGCCTGGAGACCGTCGACGAGCTCGAGGCCAGGCACGTCGAGGAGACGGCGCGGCTGCTCATGCAGCGGTCGATGATCATCTCGCAGCGCGTCGCCACCGGCGAGTGCGCCATCGCGTGCATCACCTACAACCTGGCCGAGGGCCAGATCAAGCTGCACCGCGTGATCGGCAATATCGGCGAGGTGGTGTAACCGCGCCCCTCAGGGTCTCCCCTGCCCCACTGCTGACGCAGTGGGGCGGGGTTGTAGAAGGGAAGTGTCAGGGGTCCGCGGAATTTACCCGGCGCGTAGGCTGTTTCACCTCCGACACGCCGAGACCCTGCGGCTGCTGCACCCGACCGTGCCCTTACCGTTGTCACCGTGCTGGAACCGAATGGACCACTGCCGCCGGAAATCTACTGGCGCCGTCGCCTGGTGGCGATCGGCGCGCTGGTGGTCGCCACCGCGCTGGTGATCTGGGTGGCGTTCGCGCTGCTGCGCGGTGGCGGCGGCGAGGACAAGCAGGCCGACGGCAAGACCACCACCTCCGCCGAGGCCACCAACAAGGCCGCCGGCAGCTCCTCCGCCCCGGCCGAGTCGGGCAAACCCTCCGGCAGCACGACCAGCGGCAGCGCGGCCCCGGTCGCGCAGGGCCAGTGCCCCGATCAGTCCCTCGCCGTGAAGGTGAATGTCGGCCAGCCCACCTACAAGTCCGGTGAGCAGCCGGTGTTCGGCATCGTCATCACCAATATCTCCAGCGCCGCCTGTGAACGCGATATGGGTTCGGGCCTGCAGCTGGTGTCGGTGCAGTCGCTCGACGGCGCGCGCCGGCTGTGGGCCAGCACCGACTGCTATCCGGACGGCACACCGGATGTGCGCACCCTCAATCCCGGCCAGCAGGCCGCCTTCACGGTCACCTGGACCGGCTCCACCTCGCAGCCCAGCTGCGCGGGCGAGCGCGTCCCGGTGCCGCCGGGTCCCTACACCGTTGTGGCGCAGCTCGGTTCGGTGCGCAGCGCCCCGGAGCCGTTCAATATCGCCTGATTCCGGCCGGGCGTGGCCGTACTCGTCCCGGCTAGGCGTAGCCGTGTTCGCCGAGGCGTGCGATGCCCTCGCGAATGCGGCGCGCCAGTGGGGCATTCACGCCCTCGACCGCTTCCAGATCGGCCTGCGAGGCCTCCAGCAGCGCCCGTAGCGTGCCGAAGACGCCCACCAGGGGTTCGACCCTGCGGAAGGGCACCCGCGGGATCTGGGCGAGCAAACGGTAGCCGCGCGGGCCGACGGCGGTGTCGAGGGCCTCGAGGGTGGCCGGATAGCCCAGCGACGGAGCCAGATTCGACAGCTCCAGCAGATCCGGCTCGACCAGCCCGTCCAGCCGGGTGAGCGCGCGATCCACCTGCGCCTCCCCCGCCGCCTCCGCCACCACGTAGTCGCGCACCAGCAGCCGGCGCAGGTTCTCGGTGTCGGCGACCAGCTCGCTCAGTTGCAGGGCCAGCTGCCGCCCGTCCACCCCGAGTTCCAGGACGTCCTGGTCGATCTCGCCGGCGGTGCGCCGCATGAGCTCCAGGCAGTGCAGCACCGTGAGCACATCGCGCAGCGTCGTGAAATCCTCGATCTCCAGCCCCGACAGCCGCCGCGTCACCTCGTCCAGCCGGATCCGGTAGCGCTGCAGGGTGGCCATGGCCTGATTGGCCCGGGTCAGGATGGCCGGGGTGGTCTGCACCAGATGCCGGGCCCCGTGCACGTACACGGTCACCAGCCCGGTGGAGCGGCTCACCGAGACCACCGGGTGGCCGGTGTGCGCCGCGGTGCGCTCGGCCGCCTTGTGCCGGGTCCCGGATTCCACCGTGGGCAGCGCCGGATCGGGCACCAGATGCACATTGGCGCGCACTATCCGGGCGCCGTCGGTGGAAAGCACCACCGCGCCATCCATTTTCGATAATTCCCGCAACCGGGTCGGCGCGAATTCCACATCCAATTCGAATCCGCCGTCGCAGATCCGCTCCACCCGCTCGTCATATCCGAGCACCACCAGACCGCCGGTGTTCGCCCGCAGAATTCGATCTATCCCGTCCCGCAATTGCGTTCCGGGCACCAGTCGCGCGATCACATCCCGTACCGCGTCCGCCGAATTCTCGTGCCCGCCGCGCGAATCCGCCGCGGGCTCATCCGGAGTGATCCCCGTGCGGCCCAGCAGCCCGCTCATCCACCGCCCGGCCATTATTCGGCCATTTCCGCGGCATCGGTGCGCGGCCGCCCGCCGCGCCGCTGCCGCAGCCCGACGATCGCCAGCGCCGCGCCCAGGTCCGGGACCTCGCGAATGGTCATCTTGCGGCCCGTGCGCTCCACCCCGGTGGGCACGAGCGCCTCGGTGAACCCGAGCCGCTCGGCCTCGGCCAGCCGACGGCTGAGCCCGGTCACCTGCCGCACCTCACCGGCCAGGCCGACCTCGCCGAGCACCACCATGCCCTTGGGCAGCGCCCGATCCGTCGCCGCGCTGGCGACCGCCATGGCCACCGCCAGATCCGCGGCCGGTTCCACCAGCCGCATACCGCCCACCGTCGCCGCGTACACATCGCTCTTGGCGATGAAAACCCCGCAGCGGCTCTGCAATACCGCCAGCACCATGGCCACCCGGTTGTAGTCCAGCCCGCTGACCGCGCGCCGCGGCGCAGGCGCCTGGGTGTCCACGGTCAGCCCCTGCACCTCGCCCAGCATGGGCCGCTTGCCGTCCATGGCCACGGTGACCGCCGTGCCCGCCACCGAGGTCTCGCGGTGGTGCAGGAACAGCCCGGAGGGGTCGTCCACGCACGCGATGCCGGCCTCCCGCATCTCGAAACAGCCGACCTCGTCGGTGCTGCCGAAGCGGTTCTTGATGCCGCGCACCATGCGCAGCGTCGAATGCTTGTCCCCCTCGAACTGCAGCACCACGTCCACCAGATGCTCGAGCGTGCGCGGCCCGGCCACCGCACCGTCCTTGGTGACGTGCCCGACCAGCAGCACCGCGATACCGCTCGCCTTCGCCAGCGAGGTCAGCGCCGCGGTCACCGACCGCACCTGGGTGACGCCGCCGATCACGCCGTCCGCGTCGGCGGCCAGCATGGTCTGCACCGAGTCCACCACCAGCAGGGTCGGCCGCACCTGCTCGACATGCCCGAGAATGGTGGCCAGATCGGATTCGGCCGCCAGATAGACCTTCTCGTGCACCGCGCCGGTCCGGTCCGCCCGCAGGCGCACCTGGCCCGCCGATTCCTCCGCGGTCACGTACAGCGCGATCTCGCCGCGCGCTCGCGCCCACCGGTGCGCGACCTCGAGCAGCAGCGTCGACTTCCCGACCCCCGGCTCGCCCGACAGCAGCACCACCGAGCCGGGCACGATGCCCCCGCCCAGCACCCGGTCCAACTCCGACACCCCGGTCCCGCGCGCCTGCGTGTGCGTCGAGTCGATGCTCGAGATCGGCGTCGCCGCGGTGCTCGGCAGCATGGCGCGCCGCCCCACCGCCACCGCGGCGGACGAGGTGGCCATCTCCTCGATGGTTCCCCACCCCCCGCACCCGGGACAGCGGCCCACCCACTTGGCGACCTCGTGCGCGCAATCCGCGCACCGGTACAGCGATTTCACCTTGGCCACGCCCGGCAGCCTAGCCAGCGGCCCCGACAGTTCCGTGCATCCGGGGACCTTCATGATTCTTTCCGGTCACCGGCTCGTCATCACTGTGAGATGCGCACATCGTCAACCCCCCGAAACAACAAAACCCGCTTCGGTGATCCGAAGCGGGCTCTGTCGTAACCGTTCCGTATCTCAGTGGCCGCCGCCGGCCGGCTTCGGCTCGCTCTCGCCGCCGGACTTCTCGCTCACGGCGCGCTCGAGCTCGTGCCCGGCGTCGACCGGAACGTTCACCACGACGGTGCCGTTCTCCTTGAAGTTGAAGGTGACCGGGTAGGTCAGGCCGGGGGTGATGTCCTTGGTCAGGCCGGTGATCTCGACCAGCACCGGGGTGGCGTCCGGATCGCCCTGGTCAGCCGCCGGGGTGGCCGGCGCGCCGTGCGAATCGCCGTGGCTCTCGGCCGCCGCGGCCGCGCCCGTCTTGTCCGGCAGGTTGGCCACGACGGTCTGCTGGGCGCCCAGCTCGATCTTGCCGCCGATCTTCACCGGGCCCAGCTCGCTGGTGATGCTGACCAGCTCGTCGCTCTTGAACTCGCCCAGGTTGATGGCGGAGAAGGCCAGCACGGCGCTGCCGCCCTTGGCATTGTTGTACTGCTCGGACTGCGGCAGCAGGATGCGCACGTCGCGCAGCGCCACCTGGCCGACATTGGCTTCGTTACCGTTGACGGCCGCGACCTGGGTCGCGGTCTGCGAGATCTGGCCGGCACTGCAGCCCGACAGCGCGAGCACCGCACCGGCGGCGAATGCTGCAACTGTCACGGCACGCCGTCGCATCTTCGACGCTGAGGTGGCTTTCAGGGCAGTCACGGGTTGTCCTCCATGTCGACCGGCTCACTCCACTATGGAGAGTAGTAGTCAAAGAGAGTAATGCGTGTCCCGCCACGCCTCGCACGCGGGCGGTCGCATCCGACGCGTCCCGGAATAGGACACACCCGGTCATGCGTCACAATAGATGCATTGTCGTTTATGTGAGGGTGCGCAGTGCGTATGCGGAGAAGGCATCGGCATATGCGTTCTGACGGAACTGAGCGGTATCCCGTTATGGCACAACAAGATGCACACTCATCGCGTTCTGTCAACCCCCGCCGCTGGCTCGTTGTGGCCCTGACCTGCGCCGTTGATCGCGCCGTTACCGAGTCGCATGTTAAACTGTGAACATCGAAAGGGGCACGGGACACATGATTTTTAAGGTCGGAGACACCGTCGTTTACCCCCACCACGGAGCGGCGCTGATCGAAGCTATCGAAACCCGCACCATCAAGGGTGTGCAAAAGGAGTATCTGGTCCTGAAGGTCGCGCAAGGCGATCTGACCGTTCGGGTTCCCGCTGAGAACGCGGAGTATGTCGGCGTCCGCGACGTCGTCGGCCAGGAGGGCCTGGATCGGGTCTTCCAGGTACTGCGCGCTCCGCATACCGAGGAGCCGACCAACTGGTCCCGCCGCTACAAGGCCAACCTCGAGAAGCTCGCCTCCGGCGATGTGAACAAGGTGGCCGAGGTCGTTCGCGATCTGTGGCGCCGGGAGCAGGACCGCGGCCTGTCCGCCGGTGAGAAGCGGATGCTGGCCAAGGCTCGCCAGATCCTCGTCGGGGAGCTCGCGCTCGCCGAGGGCACCGACGACGTCAAGGCCGAGACCCTGCTCGACGAGGTCCTCGCCGCGGCCTCCTGACCGTGAACGAAACGCACGGTTCTGCTCTGCTCACCGAGCAACACCGCCGTGTCGTAGCGTTGGTTCCTGCCGCCGGCATGGGCGTGCGCCTGGGTGCGAATGCACCGAAGGCGTTCGTACCGGTCGGCGGCAGTCCCATGCTCACACTGGCGGTCAATGGCTTGATCTCCTCCGGTTCCGTCGACGAGGTTGTGGTTATGGTGCCCGCCGAACTCGTCGACGAGACCCGAGCCCTGCTCCCGGTGACCGACACGCCGGTGCACGTGGTGCCCGGCGGCGCCGAGCGCACCGATTCGGTGCGCGCCGGCCTGGCCGCCGCACCCGATGCCACCCATGTGCTCGTGCACGATGCGGCCCGTGCCCTCACGCCGCCGTCGCTCATCGCGCGCGTGGTGGCCGAGCTGCGGGCCGGCGCCCGGGCGGTGGTGCCCGCCCTGCCGGTGACCGACACCATCAAGGCCGTGGACGCGGCGGGCGCGGTGACCGGAACGCCCGATCGATCCGGCTTGCGCGCCATTCAAACCCCGCAGGGGTTCGAGGCCGAATTGCTGCGCGCGGCCTATTCGACCGGAACTCGAGCGACCGATGACGCGGGTCTGGTCGAATTGCTGGGGGCCACGGTGCGGACCGTGCCCGGCGATCCCCTGGCTTTCAAGATCACCACGCCCCTCGATTTGGTATTGGCGAATACACTGGTGGCCCAGAACGATTCCCGAGAGGTGGTGGCGGCCCCATGATCGATCCCACCTCTCTGCGCACCGGTATCGGCAGCGATGTGCATCCCATCGAGCCCGGGCGGCCCTGCTGGATGGCGGGCCTGCTCTTCGACGGCGACAGCGGCTGCGCCGGTCATTCCGATGGCGATGTCGCGGCGCACGCGCTGTGCGACGCGCTGTTGTCGGCCGCCGGTCTCGGCGATGTCGGCGCGGTTTTCGGTACCGGACGCCCGGAATGGGAAGGCGTTTCCGGCGCGGCCATGCTGAAGGAAGTCCGGCGGCTGCTGGACGAGGCGGGCTTCACCATCGTCAATGCCGCGGTGCAGGTGATCGGCAATCGCCCCAAGATGGGGCCGCGCCGCGCCGAGGCGCAGCAGGTTCTGGGCGAGATTCTCGGTGCCCCCGTATCGGTTTCGGGCACCACCACCGACGGCCTGGGTCTGACCGGCCGCGGTGAGGGCGTGGCGGCCATCGCCAATGCCCTGCTCTGTTGTCGGTCCTGAATCCGGACCGGCGTTAACGCGATTTCCTTGCACGGCGAACTACAGCCGTATCCGCCCGAATTCCGCCCTATCCCAGAAGCTAGGATGCTCTGTCGTGACTCTGCGCCTTAACGACACCGAGACGCGGACCCTGCGTGAATTCACGCCGCTGGTCCCCGGCCACGCCTCGGTGTACCTGTGTGGCGCGACCGTGCAGGGTGAACCGCACATCGGGCATGTGCGCAGCGGCGTCGCGTTCGACGTGCTGCGACGGTGGCTGAGCGCCAATGGTTTCGATGTCGCCTTCATTCGCAATGTCACCGATATCGACGACAAGATCCTGAACAAGGCCGCCGAGCACGGCCGGCCGTGGTGGGAATGGGCCGCCACCCACGAGCGCGCCTTCGACCGCGCCTACGAGACTCTCGGTGTGCTGCCGCCGTCCGCGGAGCCGCGCGCCACCGGGCACATCACCCAGATGATCGACATGATGGAGCGGCTCATCGCGCGCGGGCACGCCTATCCGTCGGAGGGCAATGTCTACTTCGACGTGCTGAGCTATCCGGAGTACGGGCAGCTGTCGGGACACAAGCTCGACGATGTGCACCAGGGCGAGAGCGCCGGGCAGGGCAAGAAGGATCAGCGCGACTTCACACTGTGGAAGGCCGCCAAGCCGGGTGAGCCGAGCTGGCCGTCGCCGTGGGGTCCGGGCCGGCCGGGCTGGCATCTGGAATGCTCTGCCATGGCCGAGTTCTATCTCGGACCGGAATTCGATATCCATTGCGGTGGAATGGATCTGGTCTTCCCGCATCATGAGAACGAGATCGCGCAGTCGCGCGCGGCCGGGGACGGGTTCGCCCGCTACTGGCTGCACAACGGCTGGGTGACCATGAGCGGCGAGAAGATGTCCAAATCGCTGGGCAATGTGCTGTCGATCCCCAATGTGCTCGAACGCGTCGGCGTGCGGCCGGTGGAGCTGCGGTTCTACCTGGGCAGCGCGCACTATGGGTCCATGCTGGAGTACTCCGACCACGCGCTCACCGAGGCCGCGACCGCGTATCAGCGGATCGAGGCCTTCGTGCAGCGGGTCGTCGAGCGCGCGGGCGAGGTCGCGGTCGGCGCCTGGACCGAGAGTTTCGCCGACGCGCTGGACGACGACCTCGCGGTGCCCCGGGCGCTGGCCGAGATCCATCGCGTGGTGAACGACGGCAACCGGGCCCTCGAGGCCGGCGATCTGTCGGGTGCGCGCCTGCTGGCCGGTCAGGTGCGGGCCATGCTGGGCATTCTCGGCGTGGATCCGCTGGACGCGCACTGGGCCGCGCCCGCCGACAATTCCGCCGCCATCGGCGCCCTTGATGTACTCATCGGCGCGGAGTTGCAGCGCCGCCAACAGGCCCGCGCGGACAAGGACTGGGCCACCGCCGATGCGGTGCGCGACCGGCTCAAAGCCGCCGGCGTGGAGGTCACCGACACCCCGCGGGGTCCGGAGTGGACCCTGACCAAGGAGAATGGGTAACCAGCACCGCCATTCGGCGGCACAAGTTTTACAGTGGCGCAGCCGTTCGCTGCGTCGTCCGGATGCAGGTATCCCGCATGATCGACCGTGAGCGGGTGCGCCCGCGGCCGGCTCGATGCGGGATGCCCGCGTGATACGGAAGGCGAAGTGATGGCAGGGAATTCTCAGCGACGCGGTGCGGTGCGCAAGTCGGGCAGCAAGAAGGGGCAGACCGTCGGGTCCGGCGGGCAGCGCCGCCGCGCCCTCGCGCCCAAGGGCGCCACCCCCAAGGCCGAGGATCGCGTCTATCATCCCGCGGCCAAGCGCGCCAAGGCCAAGGCCAAGGCGGAGGCCGGCGCCGCCAAGGCGCGCACCCGCGATGCCAACCGCCCGATTCCGGGCCGCAAGGACAATGAGGGCCCGGAGCTGGTGCTGGGCCGCAATCCGGTGGTGGAGTGCCTGCGCGCCGGTGTTCCGGCCACCGCGCTGTTCGTGGCCGTGGGCACCGAGAACGACGACCGGCTCACCGAATCGGTGAAGATCGCCGCGGATACCGGCATCTCCATTCTCGAGGTGCCGCGCACCGACCTGGACAAGATGAGCCACAACGGCATGCACCAGGGCCTGGCCCTGCAGGTGCCGCCGTACCGGTACGCCCACCCCGACGATCTGGTCGACAAGGTCCGCGCCTCGGGTGAGCCCGCGCTGCTGGTCGCGCTGGACAATATCTCCGATCCGCGCAACCTGGGCGCGGTCATCCGCTCGGTGGCGGCCTTCGGCGGCCAGGGCGTGGTCATTCCGCAGCGCCGCAGCGCCAGCGTCACCGCCGTCGCCTGGCGCACCAGCGCCGGCGCGGCCGCCCGCCTGCCCGTCGCGCGCGCCACCAATCTCACTCGCACGCTGAAGGATTGGGCGAATCAGGGCTTCCAGATCGTGGGCCTGGACGCCGGCGGCGACACCACCCTGGACGAATTCGACGGCAGTGCACCGACGGTCATCGTGGTCGGCTCCGAAGGCAAGGGCCTGTCGCGCCTGGTGCGCGAGACCTGCGATTCGATCCTGTCGATTCCGATGGCCGGTCCGGTCGAGTCGCTCAATGCGTCCGTGGCGGCGGGTGTGGTGCTCGCCGAGGTCGCGCGCCAGCGCCGCGCCTGATTCTCGCCGGTTCGGGTGGCGCCACCGTCGCGATGAGCGAAGTGGCGCAACCGAATCCCGCGCGTCACCCTGTTCGCAACGGGGCTGCGACCGTAAAATCGGGCGGTGGTCATCCCCGAGAAGCCCATCGGCCCAACCGTCGAGCACGAGTATGCGACGACGGTGCTGCTACTCGGGGTGCTCAGCGTCTTCTGCTGCGGCATCCTCGGGCCGGTGGCCTGGGTCTTGGGGCGGCGGGCGCTCAATGAGATCGAGGCGTCCGGCGGTGAGTACGGCGGCCGGGTGCAGGTGGTGGTCGGCTATGTGCTCGGCATTGTCGGCACCATTTTCATGATCATCATGGGCACCTTGTTCCTGCTCATGGCCCTCGGCGGAAACGCCTGAGGCTCAGTCCAGCCCGGGGCGCGCCTCGCCGCCGGTGACGGCGTCCCAGGCCGGCCATTCGGTGCTCACGCTGCCGCTCCACTTGGGCTGGCGGCGATCCTTGAGCGCGGCCACGCCCTCCCCGCCGTCGGCGCTCTTGGCGACGTAGTCGTTGAGCTCGGTTTCCAAGCGGCCCACGGTCTCCGGGGTCATGGTCGGCGCTTCCCACAGCAGGCGCTTGGACAGGGCGACCGGGAGCGGGGCGGACCCGTGCGCGATATCGTGCGCCACGGCCAGGGCGGTGGGCAGCACCTCGCTGGCGGGCAGGACCGAATTGGCCAGGCCCATGGCCCGCGCCTCGTCACCGTCGAAGGTGCGGCCGGTGAGCAGCAGATCTGCGGCGTTGGCGCTGCCGATGAGCCGGGGCAGGGTCCAGTGCGCGTACCCGTCGGCGAGCGCGCCGCGGCGAACCTGGTTGAGGCCGTACACCGCATCGCGGGCCACGTAGCGCAGATCGCACTGCAGCGCGATCTCCAGCCCGATGCCGACGGCATGCCCGTTCACCGCGGCGATGACGGGCTTGCGGATCCGGAACGGCGGCGGATCGATGAGGCCGTTGACCTCGCCGACCTGCAGCGACAGATCCGCGCCCGCGCAGAACGCGGGCGCGGTGCCGGTAATGACCACCGCGCCGATAGCGTCCTCGATATCGCAGCGCCGTAGCGCCGCACCGAGTTCGGCGGCCATGGCGGGAGTCAGCGCATTCTGCTGGGCGGGACGATTCAGAGTGAGGACGGCGACGCCGCCGGAGACGTCGACGTGCAGTTCCGAACTCATACGCGCAAATCCTAGTGCAATGCTGGTCCGCCACGCCCGGGGTCGACCACCCCCGAGTTCGCGGCCCGCCCCGATCTGGACTGCGCTCCGCCTCCCCGCGCTTGGAGCGGAAGCGGGAGCGAAGCGGAGGAGCGGAGGAGGGAAGATCGGGGTCGCGAGGGCCGCGAACAGCCGGAGCGAAGCGTAGGCAAATTCAACGCAGTATTTTGCGGCCGATGGCGTACTTGTGCACCTCGGTGGGGCCGTCGTAGAGGCGGAAGGCGCGCATATCGCGGAAGATCATCTCCACCACCGTCTCATCGCTGATGCCGATGCCGCCGAGCACCTGCACGCAGCGGTCGGTGACCTTGAACAGTTCCTCGGAGACATACGACTTGGCGATGGAGCTCTCGTGCCGGGCCTTCTCGCCCTGATCCATCAGCCAGCAGGCGTGCCAGATGGTGAGGCGGCACTGGTGCAGCGCGATCTCGTTGTCCGCCAGCATGAACGACACGCCCTGATGCTCGCCGATGGGCTTGCCGAAGGCGGTGCGGGTCTTGGCGTAGTCGACGGCGATGGACTGCGCCCGCTCGGCCGCGCCCAGCCAGCGCATGCAGTGCGTGAGGCGGGCGGGGGCCAGCCGCAGCTGGGCGTAGCGCAGCGCCTGGCCGGTCTCGCCGAGCACGGATTCGCGCGGCAGCACCAGATTCTCGAAGTTGACCACCGCGTGGCCGCCGACGTAGTTGCGGTCCATGGTGTTCATGACCCGCTCGATGACGATGCCCGGGGTGTCGCCGGCGGTGACGAACAGCGTCGGGCCCTCGGGCAGGTGCGGGTTGGCGGCCAAGCGCGCCATGATGATCCAGGTCTTGGCGCCGTCGGCGCCGGTGATCAGCCATTTGCGGCCGTTGACGGTGAAGTTCTCGCCGTCGAAGACGGCCTCGGTGGCCAGCTGGTTCGGGTCGGAGCCCGCGCCGCCGGGCTCGGTCATGGCGAAGACGGAACGCTGATGACCGTCGATGACCGGCTGCAGGTACTTGGCGGTCTGCTCCGGGTTGGCGATCTTGGAGAGCAGGAACATATTGCCCTCGTCGGGGGCGGCGCAGTTCATGGCGACCGGGCCGAGGGTGGACCAGCCGGCGGCCTCGTACAGCACGGCCTGCTCCACATGGGTCAGCCCGCGACCGCCCAGTTCGACAGGGGCCTGAATGGTCAGCAGCTTCTCGGCGCGGGCGAGCTCGACCAGTTCCTGGCGCAGATCGTCGTTCGGGCCGTGCGCGGTCAGCCGCGGATCACGCTCGAAGGGGACGATTTTGTCGATGACGAACTGCCGGACCCGATCACGTTCGGCGGCGAGCTCGGCGGGAATCGAGAAGTCGATCATTGGTCACCCATTCGTTCCGGTTTGACTGCGAGCCGAGCATACGACGCCACCCCCCACTGACTGAAGGCACCCGCCATCAAATTCTGATCCGGCGCAGGAACGCCTCGACTTCGGCCCGGTAGAGCGCGGGTTCCTCATCGTGGATCAGATGCCCGGCGCCCGGGACCACGACATGCCGGGCATCGGGGTGCACCGCGGCCATCTCGCGCATCTGCCCGGGCGGGGTGATGGTGTGCTCGCCCTCGATCAGCAGCGCCGGGACCGTGACGGACTTCCACTCGGCCCAGAAATCGCGGGCGCCCCACTCCTCGGAGATGTCCCGGAACGTGGCGACCTCGCCGTGCAGCCGGTACCCGTCGGGACCCTCCTCGAAGGAGTCGAGGAAGTAGCGACCGGCGACCGGGCCGAAGAACTCGACCAGGGCGGCGGCGTCGGCGAACGGCTGCGGCCACGCCTCGATCATGGCCGCCCAGTGCGCGGCGGTGCGGCCGCGGAAATCGGGCGCGATGTCCTCGACCACCAGCGCCCGCACCCGCGCCGGATGCGCCGCGGTGAACACCCAGCCGTGCAGGGCGCCCATCGAATGCCCGATCACCACCATGGGTTCGGTAATGCGCGCGGTGGCCGCCGCCAGATCGGCCACGAAGGCTTCGGTGGTGAGCTCGTCCGGTGCGGGGCGGCCGTGCCCGGCGGCGTCGAACGTGTACACATGCCCGAATTCGCGCAACCAGTCCAGCTGACCGCGCCAGGTGCGGGCACTGCCCATCAGCCCGTGCAGCAGCAGAATCGGCGCGCCCGCGCCGCCTTCGTCGTACAACACCATGCTGACGATACGACGCCGCTCCCGCCCTCGTTCCGTGCCCGCGGCATTCCCGGGCGCCGGGAGTACCCTCCACTCCATGGCAGTCGTCAAGATCAACGCAATCGAGGTTCCCGAGGGCGCGGGCCCCGAACTGGAGAAGCGCTTCGCCCATCGCGCGCACGCCGTGGAGAACTCCCCCGGCTTCCTGGGTTTCCAGCTGCTCCGCCCGGTCGCCGGTGACAACCGGTACTTCGTTGTCACGCAGTGGGATTCGGAAGAGTCCTTCGCCGCCTGGCGGGACGGCCCGGCGCGCGAGGCGCATGCCGGCGAGGCCCGCAAGCCCGTCGCCACCGGCGCCTCGCTGCTGGAGTTCGAGGTGGTCCTGGACGTGGCGGGCAAGCGCGCCTGATTGACGTATGGCCAGGTGAGCTGTCACAGTTCGAGATGAAGTACGCGACGGTGGCGAGTAACCCGGTGTGATTCCGGGGCGGTCGCGCCACTGTAGTTCCAAGCACTCGAGCCGAGTCTGGTGAGGTGCCGGGAGAGCCAGACACCGGCACCGTCGCACCCAACTCGATGGGGACGCGAAATCCCCAAGGAGGACTCGAATGGCCATCGTCCACTCCCCCGGCCGGACCGGCGACGCGCTCACCCCGCTGCTCGTGTCCGCGGCTGTCGTTCTTTTCGCTTTGCTCACGCTGTACCTGGTCGGCTTCGATCAGGGCGCGATCTCGCGCAGCGGCATGTTCATGCACGAGCTCATGCACGATGGACGGCACCTGCTGGGCGTCCCGTGTCACTGAGCGAATCCCAGCAGTTGACGGGTTCGCTCAAGACGCTGCTGCTGCGCGGCCTGCTGGCCGGCCTCATCGCGGGCCTGCTGGCGGGCACCGTGGGGTACTTCCTCGGGGAACCCAAGGTGGAAGCGGCGATTGCCATAGAGGAGGCCCAGGCGGGCGGGCATTCCCATGGCGACGAGGAAGAACCCCTGGTGAGCCGGACCGGCCAGAAGGCCGGTCAGTTCCTGGCGCTGGGCATCTACGGCCTGGCCATCGGAGCCATTTTCGCCACCGTGGCCAATGTGGCCCGCCGCTACACCACCCTGCCGGGCGCGCGGCTGTCGCTGGGGCTCGCGGCCGGTGGCTGGCTGGCCATTGTCGCGGTGCCGTTCTTCAAGTACCCGGCCAATCCGCCCGCCGTGGGCGATCCGGAGACCATCAATGACCGCACCTGGCTGTGGGTCGCGGTGGTGCTGCTCGGTTTCGCGGCCGTGGGGGTCGGGGTGTACGTGTTCAAGCTGCTGCGCGGCAGCCTGCCGACCCTTCGATTGATCGGTGCGGTAGCGGCTTTCGTGCTCATCACGGCCGTGGGCTACATCCTGCTGCCGGGCGTCGACGAGGTGAAGTCCGACTTCCCGGCTTCGCTGCTGTGGGAGTTCCGGGTGGCCTCGCTGGCCGAGACCGCCACGCTGTGGCTGTCACTGGGCCTGGCCTTCGCGGCGCTGACCGAATTCGCGTCTCGCGGGGTGCGCGAAAAGGATTCGGCCGCGGCGTAGTCTACCGACGATCCGAACGGGCGGTGCCGGTCATCCGACGGGCACCGCCCGTTTCGCTGTGCGCCAGCTGATCTCGTGCAGCGCCCATTCCGCCGGGCCGCGGCGGAATGCACTGCGCCACAGGGTCGCCAGCGCCAGGGAGCCGAGCACGAGCAGCGTCAGCAGCGGCCACCCCGGACCGTGGAGGCCGCCGGGGAGCGCCTGGGCGTCGGCGTCCGGGATCGGAACCAGCACGCTCACGGCGACGGCCTGCACGATGTAGAGCGACAGCGCGCACGAACCGGCGGCGATCAAGGGCCGCAAGGCGATCCCGGCGCGCGGCGTGACGGCCAGCAGTGCGCCGATGACCAGGAAGGCCGCGCCGGTCGCGCCGATCACCTCGAACGGCGTGCCGCTGTGCGGGGTGGCGACGGTCAGCCACCACCAGCTCGACGTGGCGACCGTCCCGAAATTGCCCGCGTCGATGATCGCGCCGGGATCGACATCCGCCACCCCGGCCGCGCCCAGACTCTGCGTGATCAGGTCGGCGAGATGCGCGCGCCCGCCGAAGGGATGCTGCGCCAGCCACGATCCGCCGTAGCCGAGGACCGCGAGACCCGCACCGGCCAGCATGACCGACACCGGGCGCAGCGCACGAATTCCCAGCCGTCCCAACGCCATTCCGGCCAGCACGAACGGCATCCACGACAGCGCCGGATACGCACCGGTCAACAGCAGCATCTCCGCCATCTCCCGCAGCCCCGACAGCGAGGTCAGCATCTCCGGAGTGGGGCTGCCGCCGAAGCTGTTCTGCTCCATACGGCTTCGGATCAGGAACGAGACGACGGGACCGGCAATCGCCCACACCGCCGCGAGCAGGGCCAGTGTGCGCGCGCTCGCGCGCAGGAACGGCAACGCCAGCAGGAAGTAGAGACCATAGTAGGTCAGGATGAGCATGATGCCGATACCGGAGTGCAGCAGCGCGAGGGCCAATCCGAGCAGCGCCACGATCACCGCGCGGGCGGCGATGCGGACCATGCCGCGCTGTGCGGCTTTCCCGGTGTAGGGCCGCTGTCCGCCGGACATCAGGGCCAGCGAGACGCCGGCCAGCACGGCGAACAGTGCCGCCGACCGCCCTTGGAAGATGGTCAGCCAGGAATCGCCACCGGGCACGGCCGGCTGCGGTCCGACGTGGACCGCGAACATGCCCAGGACGGCGATACCGCGCGCGGCGTCGAGTGCCAGAACCCGGGGCAATGAGGGGGCGGGGTCCGATCGCTGCTGTGCATCTACGGTTTTCGACGACGACATGATCGCCAGGCTAATTACGAGCAATGGCCCATTACGAGCCCGATGTCCGATTCAAGGCGAGAAATAGACGAAAGAGTTAGTTCCACAGCCGACCATGGGAAACGACTCCGGCCCGGGCGTAGCTCTTTCGATTACCCCCGGGCCGGAATCGGGAACTCACGCCTCGAAAGTGGCGTCCAGCTCGATGGTGTCGACGCCCGCCAGCGCCTTGGAGATCGGGCAGCCGGCCTTGGCGGCCGCGGCGGCGGCGAGGAAGCCCGCCTCGTCGATGCCCGCGGCCCGGCCGACCACGGTGAGCTTGATGTTCGAGATGCGGAACCCGCCCGCCGGATCCGGGCCCAGCGTCACATCGGCGGTGACATCCAGGCTCTGCGGCGTGCCGCCGGCCGCGGCGATCTGCGCGGACAGCGCCATGGAGTAGCAGGAGGAGTGCGCGGCGGCGACCAGCTCCTCGGGGCTGGTGGTGCCGTCGGCATTGTCGGCCGAGCGCTTCGGGAAGGAAACGTCGTACTTGCCGACGCCCGAGCTGACGAGTTCGACCTGGCCGGAGCCGTCCTGCAGCCCGCCGGTCCAAGCGGTGCGTGCGGTACGTACTGGCATCACTGTCCTTTCGATTGAGGGAAGCCGTCCGCGTTCGAACGTACTCCCCGTCAGACCGGTGCGGTGGCCCGCTGGTCCAACTGTTCCAGGACCAGCGGCCAGGATTTCTCGTGCCGGTCACGGGCCGCCGCGTGCGGGAATCCGGCGTGGGTGAGCAGCAGCGCGGTGCCCGCGCCGTGCGGCGTGAGTTCCACGGTGAGAACGGTTTCCGCGCCCTCGGTGCCGCCGGCGCCGGTCACCCAGGTGAGTTCCACCAGTTGATCGGGGATCAGGCGCAGGAAGCGGCCGTAGTGCGGATGGCCGCCGCCCGCGGTGAAGAAGAACGGCTCGTTCACCGCGGGACGGCTGAGCACC
This sequence comes from Nocardia sp. IFM 10818, assembly GCF_054655275.1. Lineage (NCBI taxonomy): Bacteria > Bacillati > Actinomycetota > Actinomycetes > Mycobacteriales > Nocardiaceae > Nocardia > Nocardia sp. IFM 10818. The sequence continues at coordinate 570,519 of NZ_BAAHJH010000001.1, read as the reverse complement.
GAACCGGGATCGGCGAACCAGAGGCTCAGCTGCTGGGTGATCATGCGGTACAGCTCTTCGGGCGAGGCCGCCATGATTCGTTCGGCGACCAGGAAGAAGGGCCGCGCGGAGAGGTCGGGCGGCCGTATCGGCGCAACGTCCATGGGCGAGAAGATACCGCTCGCCGGGCCGATCATTCGGGATTGGTCACCCGAGCCAGCACGATGCCGCCGACGATCATGGCCAGCGCCAGCATCCGGCCCAGGCTCATGGGATCCTTCTGCACCAGCACGCCCAGCCCGATGGCGCCCACCGCCCCGATGCCGGTGAAGACCGCGTAGGCGGTGCCGACGGGCAGGGTCCGCATGGATACCGACAGCAGGTACACCGCCGCGGCTCCGAGCACGAAGCAGACCAGGGTGGCCAGCGGCCTGGTGAAGTTCTCCGTCGGCTTGATGGACTGCGACCACGCGATCTCCACCAATCCGGCCAAACCCAGTATCAGCCAGTTCATTTCAGTACTCCTTGCCGAGTCGGCGGGCGGTCTCGAGCGCGGCGGCGTAGGAGGCGTCGTGCTTGTCGCGCAGGTGCGCCAGCGCCGGGTCGTGGCGCGAGTTCACCAGCTCCGCATTGATGAAAACCGTGTCGTGCACGGCGAAATGGCCCGCGAAGAAGTCGCGCAGGTAGCGCTCCTGGTAGTCGTAGACGGCCTTCGGGGCACCCGGCGAGTAGGCCCCGCCGCGGGCGGTGGCGACTACGAAACGCCTGGGGGCGAGGGACATTCGCGGGAAGGTGATCTGATCCAGCCAGGCCTTGAGGCTCGCCGGGATCGAGTAGTTGTACATGGGCGTGCCGATGAGGATCACGTCCGCGGCGCGCACTTGGGCGAGCAGGGGTTCGACAATGGCCCAGGCCGCGCGCTGGGCGGGTGAGACCGCGAGCTCCGCGAGCCGATCCAGATCCGTATTTCCTTGCGCAAGAACGGCATCGCAGAGTTCGGTCCAGCCCTCGCCGATGAACGGGATCGGCTCGGCGGCCAGATCGCGGTGGACGTAGTCGCCGCCGGGATGTTCCGCGCGCCAGGCATCGGCGAAGACGGAGCTCAGCTCGCGGCTGAGGGAGTTGCGGCGGGCGCTGGCGTCGAGGTGCAGCAGGGCGGGCATTTCGAACCTCCAATAAGTGGACTTTGTGTCCGTTTCCGTGTCGATAATGACCTCAACCGGACATTCTGTCCACTTATTCCGGGATTCGGATACAGTGGTCGGCATGGTGGACTTGCCCCTCGTCACGGAATCGGGCTCGGCCGCACGGACCGAACGGGCCGATGCGGCGCGCAATCGCGCCAAGGTCCTCAGCGCCGCGGCGGAGCTGTTCGCCGCCCGCGATCCGCGCGGGGTGACCATGGACGACATCGCGAAGGCGGCTCGGATCGGGCGCGGGACGCTGTATCGCCGGTATCCGGATGTCGTCTCCATTGCCACCGCCCTGCTGGACGAACACGAGCGCGCGATCCAGGAGCAGCTGCTGCGCGGGGAGCCGCCGCTGGGGCCCGGCGCACCGCCCGCCGAACGGCTGGCCGCGTTCTATGCCGCCATGGTGGAGCTGCTCGAGACGCACGCGAATCTGGTGCTCGGCGCGGAGGCCGGCGGCGCCCGGTTCCGGACGGGCGCCTATCAGTTCTGGGCCGTGCACGTGCGGTCGCTGCTCGTGGAAGCCGGTGTGGCGGAACCGGATCCGCTGGTCGACGCGCTGCTGGCACCGCTGGCCGCGGAGGTCTATCAGCACCAGCGCGAGCGTGGACTGAGCTCGAAGCAGATCAGCGCCGCGCTCACGCGGCTGGCGCACGGCGTGATCGGCACGGCCGCATAGGACTTCGGCACGACGAAGCGACCGCCCGCGGTGTACGGACGGTCGCTTGCCAGCGGTATTCGATTGCCGCTCAGATCATGTCGCGTCGGCGGATCAGCCACACCGTGCCCGCCACGAAGATCGCGAGGTAGGCGGTCAGCACAACCAGGGACTCGGTGCGGCCGAGCACATCCAGTACGCCCGGGGTGGCCGGGCCGCCGCCGCCCACCGTGCGCATGGAGCCCGCGAGCGATCCGGCGGCCGTACCCGGCAAGTGGTCGGTCAGGATCTCGATCGGCTCGAAGATGCCCGCGACGCCGCGCAGCAGGTTCTCCACCACCAGCACCCACACCAGGCCCAGGCCGACGGCCAGGGCCGGGCCGCGGGCGATCGCGCCGATGAGCGCACCCGCCAGGGTCCACATGCCCAGAATGGCCGAGCCGACGCCGATTCCGAGCGCGGCCTGCCGGGGTGCGGGCAGCGCCAGGGACTGCCCCTCGGTCGCGGCGATGAGCGCCGCCACCCCGGTGTCGATCACGAAGGCGGCGATCACCAGCGCGACCACCGTCACCGCCAGGCCGATCACCACTCCACCGACGGCCGCGACCCGCGACGGGCCTTGGGTGAGAACGGTTTTCCAGCTGCCCCAGCCGTAGCCGCTGCCGATGACCAGCGCGCCCAGCACCAGCATGAGCGCCCCGCCGAACAGGGCCATGCCCTGGGTGAACACCTCCGGCACGGCGGCCGGAAGCATCAACTGCAACAGCACATCTCGCGGCTGGCCATTGGACATCCGGCCGCTGTCTCCGGAGGTGTAGGCCAGATAGTTGAACAGGTAGGCGAAGGTGAGATTCAGCAGTATCCACGTCCCGAGCACGATCCAGAAGGCGGGCCAGGTGCGCAGGCGCAGCAGTTCGGCCCGGGTGGACGCGAGTAGGTCGGTCATTTCACGCTCTCCGTCATCTCGAAAAAGACTTCTTCCAGGGACTTCTCATCGCTGCGCAGTTCCAGCAGGTCCGCGCCCGCCTCGATGACCGCGCGCGCCACCGCGGGCGCCTGTGCCACACCGGCATCGACTCTGATGCCGGTGGCGGTGAGCAGCGCGGACCGGTCGCCGACCGCCCGGCGCACCGCCGGGAAGGCCAGCTCGAGGGGTTCGGCGCGGACGAACAGCGATGCCGCGCCGCGCAATTCCCGCACCGTGGACTCGGTGCGCAGCCGCCCGCCGGAGATGACGCCGACGCGATCGCAGATCTCCTGCACTTCGCTGAGCAGGTGACTGGACAGCACGACGGTGTGCCCGTCGGCGGCTAGTCCGGTGATGAGCTCCCGCATCTCGGCCATGCCGGCCGGATCGAGACCATTGGTGGGTTCATCGAGAATCAGCAGGTCGGGATGGCCGAGCAGGGCCGCGGCCACGCCGAGCCGCTGCTTCATGCCGAGGGAGTAGGTGCGGAACTTGTCGCCGCCGCGGGCGGTGAGGCCCACCCGCGCCAGGGCCTGGTCCACCTCGCCACGGCCGGCGCCCCGATAGCGGGCCAGCACCCGCAGGTTGTCGCGGCCGGACATATACGGGTAGAAGCCCGGGCCCTCGATGAGAACACCGATGCGGCACAACGTTTCCGGATGGCCCGGCGATCGGCCGAGCACGGTCGCGGCGCCGTCGGTGGGCCAGATGAGGCCCACCAGCATGCGCAGGGTCGTGGTCTTGCCGGCGCCGTTCGGGCCGAGGAATCCGTAGATCTCACCGCGCCGGACACTCATACTCACGGCGTCCACCGCGGTGTGGGAGCCGTAGCGTTTGGTCAACCGGTCGGTATTGACGACCGCGGCCGTCGCGTCGAGCCCGGAGGAGGCAGCCTGCGTAGCCACGGAGGGCTCGCGACGGCCGCTATCGGATTCTGCTTCGTTCATGGGTTCAACGATCCGCTCCGACCTGCGGCGGAACATCCGCCGCGGAGCCCGATCCGGCATACGTATCCGGACGTATTTCTGGTCCGGAGCGGTGCCGCCGGGCCGCGTACGGCGCTACGGTTCAGCTATGGAGACGAGTGGGGGACGAATCGGGCGGTGGGACGTACCGCTGGCCGCGGCGGTCGCCGCGATCACGGTGATCGCGGGGACCTTCGCGAATCAGCACCAACCGGATATGCGCGCCCTGGACGTGCTCGGCTACGCACTGCTGGTGGCGGGACCGCTGCTGCTGATCGTGCGGCAGGTGTACCCGTATCCGGTGTTCTACGGGGTGCTGGCCGCCAACGCCGCCTATGTGCTCATCGGCTACGGCTACGGCCCGATCTTCCTCTCGCTCATCATCGCCTTCCTCACCGCCGCCGTCATCGGATCCCGTTGGTACACATACGCTGTCGTGCCGCTCGGCTATCTGCTCATGGTGTGGCCGGTGCCCGGATGGCGCGGCTACGAGAGCAATGGCTGGCGGGAGTTCGGGCTGCTGGCCTGGCTCGTGGTGCTCGTCGCCATTGCCGAGGGCATCCGGCAGCGCCGCGCGGCCGTGCTGGCGCGGCGGCAGCGGGAGGAGGAGGCCCGGCGCAATGAGCAGGCGCAGCGCGCCCGGGAGCTGGCCGAACGCGAGCAGCGGGCCAGTGCGGAACGGCTCGCCATCGCCCGCGATCTGCACGATGTGCTGGCGCACAGCCTTTCGCTGATCAATGTGCAGTCCTCGGTCGCCCTGGAATTGATCGATCGCAAGCCCGAGCAGGCCGCCACCGCCCTGGCCGCCATCAAGACCGCCAGCAAGGACGCGCTCGGCGAGGTGCACGCGCTGCTGCGGTCCATTCGCTCCAGTGCGGGCACCACCACCGCGCCCACCACCCCGGCCATCGGCATCGGCGATCTCGACGGGCTCACCGAGTCCGCGCGGACCGCGGGCGTGCTGGTGCGCACCATCGTGACCGGGTCGCCCAAACGGCTGCCGTCGGTGGTGGACGTGACGGCGGCGCGCATCGTGCAGGAATCGCTCACCAATGTGGTACGGCACGCGCCCGGCGCGAGTGTCCTTGTCACCGTGCGATATTCGGCCGATCGGCTGCACCTGGCCATTGACAACACCCGCCCCGACCGGCCGCCGCTCGCCACCCCCAGCGGCGGGCACGGCATCACCGGCATGACCGAGCGCGCGCACGCCCTGGGCGGCCGCCTGCTGGCCGAGCCCAAACCCGACGGCGGCTTCCGCGTGGAGGCGCGCCTGCCCATCCACCTGGCACATCCGGAACCGGCCGCCTAGGTTCGACGTGCCGGCGATACGGGAGGTTTCGTGAGCATTCGAGTACTGATCGCGGATGATCAAGCGCTGGTGCGCGGCGGGTTCGTCGCACTGCTGAACGCGCAGGACGATATCGAGGTGGTCGGCGAGGCCGACACTGGCGAGCAGGCCGTGGCGCTGGCCCGCGAGCTCGTCCCCGATGTGGTGCTCATGGATATCCGCATGCCGGTGCTCGACGGGCTGGCCGCCACCCGCGCCATTGCCGCCGCACCCGAGCTGGCCGAGGTGAAGGTGGTCGTGCTGACCACCTTCGAATTGGACGAATACGTTTTCGAGGCCATGCGGTCCGGGGCCACCGGATTCCTGGTCAAGCACACCGAGCCCGCCGATCTGGTGAAGGCGGTGCGCGTGGTGTCCGGCGGCGAGGCGCTGCTCTCGCCCAGCGTCACCAAACGCCTGGTGGCCGAATTCGCCACCCACGCCAAACCCGCGCCCGAGGGCAGTTTCTCCGAGCTCACCGACCGGGAACGCGAGGTCATGACGCTGGTCGCCGAGGGGCTCACCAATGCCGAGATCGCCGAGCGGCTGTTCATGAGCCCCGCCACCGCCCGCACGCACGTCAGCCGGATCCTGTTGAAGCTCAATGCGCGCGACCGCACGCAGCTGGTGGTCATGGCCTACGAATCCGGGCTGGTCCGCCCCGGGTGGCAATAGCTAGGCCAGCGCGGCCGGTTCGATGCCGAGCAGATCACGCAGTCCCGCTTCGCCTTTCGCGGTGACCGCCATGGCGCGGCCGGAGCCGATCCGCTTGACCCACTCGAGTTCCTGCAAGCGGCGGCACACCTGCGCCCCGGCGGCGCCGCCGAGATGGGTGCGCCGCTCGGTCCAGTCCAGGCAGGGCTTGGCCACCGGGCGGCGCGTCTTGCGCAGGGCCGCCGGATCGATGCCGAGCGGTCCGGTCAGCAGGGCCAGACCGCTGCCGGTGAGGGCGAAACCCGCATCGGGATCGAGGAATTCGCGCGCGGTGAGCGCATCGGTGATGGCGACGCCGAGCCGGCCCGCGAGATGGTCGTAGCAGGTCCGCCCGCGCGCCAGGGTGGCCGCGACGGTGACCGCCTTCAGCCCCGTCGCCTCGGTGCGCGGCGGTCCGGCATAGGCGACCATGGCCTCCAGCAGTTCCGCCACCCGCGAATCCGCCAGCTGCACATACCGATGCCGCCCCTGCCGCCGCTCCGCGAGCAGCCCGCCCGCCAGCAGCCGGTTCAGATGCTCGGTCGCGGTGGAGGCCGCCACCCCGGTGTGCCGGGCGAGCTCACCCGCCGTCCACGCCCGGCCGTCCAGCAGGGCCAGGCAGATATCGGCCCGCGTGCGGTCGGCCAGCAGGGTGGCCAGCGCCGCCAGTTCGGCTCCTCCGGATCGCATGACGCCATGATCGTCCGCAATCACTTCGGCGGCCACCGAAATATTCCGGGCATACCGTCTGACCATGCCCCGGACCTGCCCCTTCCTGACCGATCCCGACCAGGTGCGCACCGCCCTGACCCAGGCGCCCGTCCCCCACGTCCCGCCGGTTCGCGACCCGATCGGCCTGGCCTGGCTGCGCGCCCACGTCCCGCGCTTCAGCGACGGCCCGGACCACGTCCGCCGCCGCGCCCTCGTGATCGCCGAACTCGACCGACTGTCCCCCGCCGACCTCCGCGCCCGCGCCCGCGCGGCCGCCGACCGGCCGCTCGCCCACGTCGAGGTGTTGATCGAGGCCCTCGCCCTACCCGGCGCTTCGGTCGACGCCGTGAAAATCGTTGCCGCCCACTATCATCCGCACGAGCCGGGCAGTTCCGCCGCCGATGCCGCCGTCGTCGAACTGGTCGCGGCCTGCGGCGGCACCGCCGACGAGGTGACCGCCGCCAAGATCTGCGTCCTGGTCCAGGCCTGCGCCGCCACCGACGCCCTGCTGGCGAACGTCCGCGAAACCGAAACCACCGGCACCCCCGACGAACGCATCGCCCGCACCATGCACGAGAACCCGCCCCTGCGTTCCACCCGCCGCGTCATCGACGGCGAACTCGTCGAGCTCGATATGCGCCATCCGGGACTGGGTTTCGGCGCCGGCCCGCACGCCTGTCCCGGCCGGGAGCACGCCATCGCCCTCGCCGCCGGCCTTCTCGAAGGAGCCCAGCAATGACCAACACGGACATCTTCCACGCCCTGCACCACGGCCCCGGCCCGCTGATCCTCCCCAACGCCTGGGATTTCGGCTCCGCCGCCATGCTCGCCGCCGCCGGATTCCCGGCTGTCGCCACCACCAGCCTGGGTGTGGCGGTCGCGGCCGGTCTCGCCGACGGCGAAGGCGCGACCCGCGCCGAAACCCTCGCCCTGGCAACCAGGCTCGCCCGCCTGCCGATCCCCGTGACCGTCGACATCGAAGCCGGTTTCAGCGAGAATCCAGGCGAGGTGGCCGAATTCGTCGCCGAACTCGCCGAACTGGGCATAGCCGGGGTCAACCTCGAAGACGCCCGCGCCAATACCGCGCTCGCCGCACCCGAGGACCACGCCGCCCTCATCGCCACCGTCAAGGCCCGCACCCCCGGCATCTTCGTCAACGCCCGCACGGACACGTACTGGCAGCAGCGCGACGAGGATTCGACGATCGATCGAGCCCACCGCTACGAACAGGCCGGAGCCGACGGCATCTTCGTCCCCGGCCTCACCGCCCCGGACAGCATCGAAAAGTTCGTCGCCGCGGTACCCCTCCCACTCAACCTCCTCTACTCGGCGACCGGCCCCTCCCTCACCACCCTCACCGAACTGGGCGTCGCGCGTATCAGCACCGGTTCCCTCCTGTACCGGGCCGCCCTGGGCACGGTCGCCGACCTCGCCCGCACCATCCTCGACGACCGGCCGGTCACCCCCACCATCCCGAGCTATCGCGACATACTCGCCCTGACCGGCGCGTGACGGTCAGCGTCCCGGATTCGACTGGTCGCGCTCGGCATCCGTGAAGCCGTCATCGGCGAAAGCCTCGCCGGGCGCGGCCGATTGGATGCGGCCGGTGTAGGAGGCGGCGGCACGGAAGACACCGGAGACGCCCTGCGGAGCGGCGGCGTAGGTAATGGATTGGCGGGGCGAGAAGCCCATCTCGGTGCCGATGGCCACCGCGTCCATATTCGCGCCGAGGAACAGGAAGTTCCATTTGTAGACGTCCTGCTGCTGGGTGATCAGGGATTTCACGGCGGAGTGCGACCACTCCCGGCTCGAGTTCTCGTGGCCGTCGGTGAGCACGACGATGATGACCGTGCCCGGGCGCCGGTGGTCGGGGCGGGCCGCCAGCTCCGCGCCGACCTCGGTGGTGAGCTTGCCTACCGCGTCGTAGAGGGCGGTCATGCCGCGCGGCTCCAGCTTCAGGGGCGGGACCTCGGCGAGCGGGCGATTCTTGTACACCACCTCGTATTCGGTATCGAACTGGGCGAGGGTCACCTCGATCTGTTTGGGCACCTCGCGCTGCTGCTCCATATAGGCGTTGAATCCGCCTTCGGTATCGGACTTGATGGACTGCATGGAGCCGGAGCGGTCCAGCAGTACGGCTATGAGTGTGAGATCCGGATTCGTCATGGTCGACCCCTGAGCGGCTTGTTACCAACCCCATCGACGCTACGCTCGCCCGCTTACGATCGACCGTGGCAAAACCTTGCGGTACCGGCGGTTTCGGTGTGGGGCGAAGGTGCGAATACGTCAGCGGACGTAGTCGAGGTGCCGCCTGGAAACCGATTCGCCGACAATCGGCCGCGCGCATGCTCGACCCATGAGCATGAACTTCGGCCTCGTCACCGTCCCCCGCTCCGGCAGCGACTGGGTTCGTACCGTTCGGAATGCGGAGCAGCAGGGCTACGGCTCCATCCAACTCCCCGATACCCTCTACACCCCGTCCCCCTTCCCCGCCCTGGCCGCCGCGGCCGCCGTCACCTCCACCATCCGGCTGCGCCCTACTGTGCTGGCCGCCCCCATGCGCTCGGCCGCCGCCACCGTCCGCGAAACCGCGGCCCTGCAAATGCTTTCCGACGGCCGCTTCGAACTGGGAATCGGCGCCGGGCGACCCGACGCCCAAGCCGAGGCCGAGAAGTTCGGCGTACCTTGGGGTTCCGGCGGCGACCGCCGCCGCCACCTCGTCACCACCATCGAAGCGGTCCGCGCCGGCGTCCAACCCACCCCCGCCATCGTCATCGCCGCCAGCGGCCCCCGCATGCTGGCCACCGCCGCCGAACTCGCCGACCGCATCCACCTCGCCGTGGACCCCTCCGCCACCGAGAACGACATCGCCGAAATCGTCGCCACCGTCCGCGACCACACCGACCGCCCCATCGCCTTCACCCTCCAGGCCGTCGGAGTCGGCATCCAGCTCCCCTACTACCTGTCCGCCCGCATGGGGCTAACCAGCGACCAGCTGCGCGACTCCGGGGCCGCGGCCCTCATCCCCGCCGATCCGGCCGAGGCGGCCGAGCTCCTGGAATACCGCCGCGAGAAGTATGGCATCGACGAACTCCTCGTTCCCGCTGAGCTCGCCGAGCCGTTCGCCCCGATTCTCGCGCGCTGCCGCTAAGCGGCCAAACCCTGCCGAATCGCCTGCTCAACCGGCGAATACGCGCCGTCCGCCCTATCCAGGACGCACGGTTCGCGCAGCAACAACGGCGGCTGTGCCAAGAAGCGGGGGTTTCGACCATGGTGGGGTTGTGCGGCATGCACGAGAAACGGATGGCAGAGGTACACATCACCCGCGCGGCCGGTGGCGAGAACCTGGCGTAGATCGGCGGTCGACCGATCCATGGTCAGCTGCCCCAACATCGCGCCTGCTTCGCCGAAGGGCTGCAACAGTTTCGGCAGGCGCAAGTGCGAGCCGACACGAATGCGGGTCGGCGCGTCCTCGTCCTCGATATCGGAGAACAGGAAGAGCATGAGCAATGCGCGACCCTTCGACTGCACATTGACCCGCCACTGCATGTAGTCCAGCGGCTCGTCGCCGGGAAAGCTGACATCGATATGCCAGCCATCGTCACCCGGGGATTTCCGGCTCGGGAAGCGGATGGGAAAGGTGCCCAGACTGTTTCGAGGTAGCCAACGTCCCGGTCCAACAAGTTGGTCGAATGCCTCGCGGAGTGCGGGTGCGGTGGCGGCCTGCGCGAACGGCGCTTCGGTCTGCTCGCCGAGCCGGATCACCGGCTGGGTCCAGGTAGCCGGATCGTCCGGATCGCATCCGCTCGCCTTCCAGAGGATCGCCCGACCGGCCGCGGCCACCTCGGGCGCGAACGCCGCCTCCACTTTCACGAATCCGTCGGCAATGAATGCGGCAATCTGATCTTCGGTGAGCAATACGGTCCTTTCGTCGCCCGCCCCCGATCGAGGATGGCCGAAACCATCACCGAGACGCCATCGAATTTCCTGACCGGAACGGAGAAAGCCCCTCTCACCAGTAGTGAGAGGGGCTTTCGAACGGACCGTTACTCGCCGGAGGCGGCAGCAGCCGGGGCATCACCCGCGAGGGCGACGACCGGCTTCTCCTCGCCGGAGTCCTTCTTGGTCAGCTTGGCCTTGCCGGTGAAGGTGAACTTGGCGTTCTCGCCCTGGCCTTCGCCGTCCCAGCCCTCGACGTCCACGACCACGGTCTGGCCGGCGCCCAGCTCGCCGAAGAGGATCTTCTCCGAGAGCTGATCCTCGATCTCGCGCTGGATGGTGCGGCGCAGCGGGCGGGCGCCGAGCACGGGATCGAAGCCGCGCTTGGCCAGCAGGGACTTGGCCTGCGGGGACAGCTCGATCTCCATGTCCTTGTTCTTCAGCTGCTTGGCGACGCGGCCGATCATCAGGTCCACCATCTGCACGATCTGATCCGTGGTCAGCTGGTGGAAGACGATGACATCGTCGATGCGGTTGAGGAATTCGGGGCGGAAGTGCTTCTTCAGCTCGTCGTTGACCTTGAGCTTCATCCGCTCGTAGTTCGAGCCCTCCACGTTCGACTGCGCGAAGCCGAGGCCGACCGCCTTCGAGATGTCCTGCGTGCCGAGGTTCGAGGTGAAGATCAGCACCGTGTTCTTGAAGTCGACCGTGCGACCCTGGCCGTCGGTGAGGCGGCCGTCCTCGAGGACCTGCAACAGGGTGTTGTAGATCTCCTGGTGGGCCTTCTCGATCTCGTCGAACAGCACCACCGAGAACGGCTTGCGGCGCACCTTCTCGGTGAGCTGGCCGCCCTCTTCGTAGCCCACGTAGCCCGGAGGGGCGCCGAAGAGCCGCGACGCGGTGAAGCGGTCGTGGAACTCGCCCATGTCGATCTGGATGAGCGCGTCGTCATCGCCGAACAGGAAGTTCGCCAGCGCCTTGGACAGCTCGGTCTTACCGACGCCGGAGGGACCGGCGAAGATGAACGAGCCCGAGGGACGCTTGGGGTCCTTCAGACCGGCGCGGGTGCGGCGGATGGCCTTGGACACGGCCTTGACCGCATCCTCCTGGCCGATGATCCGCTTGTGCAGCTCGTCCTCCATACGGAGCAGACGGGTGGTCTCCTCCTCGGTGAGCTTGAACACCGGGATACCGGTCCAGTTCGCGAGGACCTCCGCGATCTGCTCGTCGTCGACCTCGGCCACGACATCCAGATCGCCGGAGCGCCACTGCTTCTCGCGCTCGGCCCGCTTGGCGACGAGCTGCTTCTCCTTGTCGCGCAGCCGCGCGGCCTTCTCGAAGTCCTGCGCGTCGATCGCGGACTCCTTCTCCCGGCGCGCCTCGGCGATCTTGTCGTCGAATTCGCGCAGGTCCGGCGGCGCGGTCATCCGGCGGATGCGCATGCGCGCGCCCGCCTCGTCGATGAGGTCGATGGCCTTGTCCGGCAGGAAGCGGTCGTTGATGTAGCGGTCGGCCAGCGTGGCGGCCGCGACCAGCGCGCCATCGGTGATGGACACCCGGTGGTGCGCCTCGTAACGGTCGCGCAGACCCTTGAGGATATTGATGGTGTGCTCGACGGTCGGCTCGCCCACCTGCACCGGCTGGAAGCGGCGCTCCAGCGCGGCATCCTTCTCGATGTACTTGCGGTACTCGTCGAGCGTGGTGGCGCCGATGGTCTGCAGCTCACCGCGAGCCAGCTTGGGCTTGAGGATGGAGGCCGCGTCGATGGCGCCCTCGGCCGCGCCCGCACCCACCAGGGTGTGCAGCTCGTCGATGAACAAGATGATGTCGCCGCGGGTGTTGATCTCCTTGAGCACCTTCTTCAGGCGCTCCTCGAAATCACCGCGGTAGCGGCTGCCCGCGACCAGGGAACCCAGGTCGAGGGTGTAGAGCTGCTTGTCCTTCAGCGTCTCCGGGACCTCGCCGTTCACGATGGCCTGCGCCAGGCCCTCGACCACGGCGGTCTTACCCACACCGGGCTCGCCGATGAGGACCGGGTTGTTCTTGGTGCGGCGGCTCAGCACCTGCATGACGCGCTCGATCTCCTTCGAGCGCCCGATGACCGGATCCAGCTTGCCCTCGAGGGCGGCCTGGGTCAGGTTGCGGCCGAACTGGTCGAGCACCAGCGAGGTGGACGGGGTGCCCGCCTCACCGCGGGTGCCGGACTCCACGGCCTCCTTGCCGCCCTGGTAGCCGGACAGCAGCTGGATGACCTGCTGGCGCACGCGGTTGAGGTCCGCGCCCAGCTTGACCAGCACCTGCGCCGCGACGCCCTCACCCTCGCGGATCAGGCCGAGCAGGATGTGCTCGGTGCCGATGTAGTTGTGGCCGAGCTGCAGCGCTTCGCGCAGCGACAGCTCCAGCACCTTCTTGGCACGCGGGGTGAAGGGAATGTGACCGGACGGCGCCTGCTGGCCCTGCCCGATGATCTCCTCGACCTGCGACCGCACACCCTCCAGCGAAATGCCCAGGGACTCCAGGGACTTCGCCGCGACACCCTCACCCTCGTGAATCAGGCCAAGCAGGATGTGCTCGGTGCCGATGTAGTTGTGGTTGAGCATCCGGGCCTCTTCTTGGGCCAGGACAACGACCCGCCGCGCGCGGTCGGTGAACCTCTCGAACATCGCTCCCTCACTCTCCTGCTCCGCCGTCTACGGCATCCGGCGCTTCAGACCCTGTGCTGCCCTTCTGGTCGCCAGCCTGCCATGAAGCCCTGGGGTTGCATCCCCCACCTCCCACTCTAGTTGGCAGGGGTCACGCCCGTCGTCCGTCCACCCTATTGCGAACCGGCGACAGTACGACTCATTCCCTCATAACGGGGCTGTAGCCGGGAACGTTTCCACCCCGGCTACGCCCACAGCGAACACGGGCGGATTACCCCGTGAAGGGCGGGATGAACTCGCAGACGACCGGCCGCGGATGCGCCGGATCGAGGGCATTGAGCATGAAGCCCGCGGTGCGGGGACTGCCGGCGATGGCCATGTGCTCGGAGAAGTCGGTCGCGCAGCCATCCTGCACCACGATGTTCACCGCATTGGGCGCTTCGATCAGACCGGCCGTATAGGGGAAGGCGATCTCGTCGTATCTGGTCGCGATATTGGTGTAGGTGACCTGCGGGGCGTAGACGCCGTCGGCATTGAGCGCGGTCATGAAGCCGGAGCCGCCCAGCATTTGCGAGCAGACGTAGCAGACGCTGCCCACGATCATGTTGTCCACGGTGTCGGGCTCGATGCCGAGCTGCCGTCCCATGGTGCGCACCATGTCCATCTGATCGCCCGCGCCGCCGATCCACGGGCCGGCGATGGAGACGAACCGCTCCACCTTCGCCGCGCCGCCGAGGCGTTTCACCATGTACTGGCCGACAATGCTGCCCTGCGAGTGGCTGACGAAATCCACGCGCGCCGCGCCCGTGGCGGCCAGCACGCGATCCACGAAAGCCGAGACCTGCGCGGCGCTTTCGGGCACCGGTCGCAGCCCGCCCAGCGCGTTCAGCGGGAACGGCAGATCCAGGCTGCCGTAGGTGAGCGCGTACACGCAGTAGCCCTCATTGGCCAGCAGCGGAGCGTAGGCGCCCCAGTTGGTCTGCGCGCCGCCCGCGGTGCCGTGCAGCAGCACCACCGGATTCGGATGCGCGGCGGTCGGTCTGCACGACCAGTCATTGGAACCCGGCAGGGAGCCACCGGGATTCGCCAGCTCGTACGGGATGCCCGCGAAGAAGTTGTAGTCGACCGGATATTCCGCGCGAGCGGTGCCGCTCGCCCCCACCCATAACATCGCCAGAACAGCCATGACCAGCATCGATCCCGGCGAACGGCGCAGCAGCGCACGTCGCATGAGCCCCTCCAAAAAATAGAACGCGTTCCGGTAACGTAACCGGAACGCGTTCCAGGCAAGAGCCTTACCGACGGGTAATTTATGAAACCTGTTGCTGTCAGTACCGGTTATTACCGGCCCGGCGCGTAACCCGCCGCCACGCCCGCCGGCTGCGCCGCCGACTCGGACTTGCCGTGCTGCATGCCCGCCACGAACAGCGCACCGCACAGCACCAGGAAGGCCAGGGTGTGCAGCACCGCGCGCAGGATGTTCCAGCGGATCCAGGCGGACTCGAACTGGGCGCGCACCGCCGCCAGATCGGCGATCTGCCCGGGATCGCCCGCCGCCTCCAGCTGGTTGTTCAGCGGCACGTTCAGCCCCGCGGTCACCGCGAACGCAATGATATTGAGCACCAAAGCCACCACCAGCCAGATCAGCGTGGTGCGAACATCTTTGCCGAGGTGCAGGGCCACCGCCAGCACCGAGAATCCGACGGTGCCCAGGAAGCCGATCATGAACCACGGATTGAGGATCACCACATTGATCTTCTGCATCACGTCGATCATGGTGCGATCGTCGGACTGCCGAAGCGCCAGCATGACCGAGTTGGCGTACGCGTAGAACACTCCGGCGATCAGCCCGGTCGACAGCGTGGCCGCCACCAGTGCGGCGATGCGAAGTGCGAACATGAAACTCTCCTGACTGGATCTGCCACCCGCGGAATTCCCGGGCGATCAACGACTTCCAGTCAACCGGGACCGGGAGCGGGTCTCCATGGCCGAGAAGCTCGCACACATGAGCGGGCGTCCACAACACCACCGCGCCCCCAATTCCGGGGGCTACAAATCCCGTTCGGAGATGACTCCGGATTGCAGCGCCAGATTGGCCAGGCGCACCCGCTTGGCGTTCTGCGGCAGGTCTTCCACGCCGAACTTGGCGAACAGCGCGCGCAGATGGGTCTTGATGGCGTCCACGCTGAGGAACAGCTCGGCGGCGATCTGCTGATTGGAGGCCGGCGAGGCGAAACCGTCATTGCCGCGCAGCGGGCGGCACAGCGCGATCAGGACCGAGCGCTGGGTTTCGGTGAGCGAGCGCAGCGTGGGCAGGCCGCCGGTGGAGGTCTGCGTGATATCGCCTGCGGCGCCGCTGAAATCGTGGAAGGTGACCCGGGAGGTGCCCATGCGGATGACGTCACCGGGCTGGAGCCGATGCCTACCAACCAGTCGGTCTCCATTAACGAACGTGCCATTGCGCGAGAGCCCGTCATCGACGATGGTCCAGTGCGCACCCAGATATTCCGCGGTCGCGTGCAGCCGCGACACCTCGGCATCCCAGAACAGCGACAGATCGGCCTGGGGCGAGCGGCCGATGGTGATGCGCGGCTGATCAGGAGTCAGCATCAGCTCGTGCTGCTGGCCCTCGTGATCCTTGACTCGCAGGAATGAACCCGGAAATGCGGTCACTGCGCCGATACCTCTTCTCTACATCCAGCCAGTGACATCGTTCGCACAGTTTCAATGGTGCCGTGCCGCAGGGGCACGAGCAAGATCGTGGCTCGGAGATGGGCAGGCACTACCCAAACGAGTTATACGCAAAGCGTATGAACAAACCACTGCCGCCCGGGTTCGCACGAAACACCCGAGCGGCAGTCGCAAAGAGCACTAGTTCTTCGCCGCAGCCTTGTTGTACGCCTCGGTGATGTCCGCGGAGATACGTCCGCGCGCCGAAACCTTGTGTCCATTACGGCGAGCCCATTCACGAATCGCGGCACTTTGTTCGCGATCGATCGAGACCCGGCTCTTCGGGCCCGCGGTCGCCGCAGCAGCGGCCTTGGTACGACGGCGGCCGCTCACGCGACGAGCGTTGGAAACCCAAACCTCCAGACCGTCCCGCAGCTTGGCCGCATTTGCCGTCGACAGGTCGATCTCGTACGAGACGCCATCGATAGCGAACTCGATGGTCTCGTCCGCGATGGACTCACCGTCGACATCGTCGATCAGGCTAACGGTGACCTTCTTTGCCATGAGATGAACGTCCTCTCGAAATCGTGCGACCCGCATAGTTAGGCCGATTACCCGACGCCAGAATACCGCTAATTCCGATAGTCCCAGAACGGGCATCGACAATGCAATCCAGCGAACTCAACGAGCCGATGGACGCACAATTGGAAAGAGTATCGTTTCCCGGATTCCCAAGCCAGTCAGGGCCATCAGCAAACGATCGATACCCATACCGGTTCCGGTCGTAGGCGGCATACCGTGCTCCATCGCGGCCAGGAAGTCCTCGTCCAGACGCATTGCCTCGTCGTCGCCCGCTGCGGCCAAACGCGCTTGGTCCATGAACCGTTCGCGCTGGATGACCGGATCCACGAGTTCGGAATAGCCGGTTGCGAGTTCGAACCCGCGGACATAGAGGTCCCACTTCTCGGTAACCCCGGGCTTGCTGCGATGCTGGCGCGTCAGCGGAGAGGTCTCCACGGGGAAGTCGCGAACGAAAGTCGGCGCGTACAGCTTGTCGCCGTACACGTGCTCCCACAGTTCCTCGACCAGTTTGCCGTGACCGTAGCCCTTGTCCTGCGGAATTTCCAGACCCACCCGATCGGCGAGTGCCAGCAATTCCTCGACGGAAGTTTCGGGCGTCACCTCCACACCGATCTGCTCGGACAGCGACGGGTACATCTCCACCGTCGCCCACTCACCGGACAGATCGTATTCGGTACCGTCCGCCAGGGTGACGACCTGCGTGCCGTAGACCTCCTGCGCGACTTCCTGGATCAATTCCCGCATCATCTTCGCGGAATCGTCGTAGGTGCCGTACGCCTCGTAGGTTTCCAGCATTGCGAACTCCGGCGAATGGGTGGAGTCCGCACCCTCGTTGCGGAAGTTCCGGTTGATCTCGAAGACCTTCTCCAGCCCACCCACAACGCACCGCTTGAGGAACAACTCCGGTGCGATACGCAGGTAGAGCTCCATATCCAGGGCATTGGAGTGGGTGACGAACGGACGCGCCGCCGCACCGCCGTGGATGGTCTGCAGCATCGGGGTCTCGACCTCCAGGAAACCCCTGCGCTCCAGCGCATTCCGCAGCGCGCGCACCGCGGCCACGCGGGTGCGGGCCATCTCCCGGGCCTCCGGGCGCACGATCAGGTCGACATAGCGCTGCCGGACCCGCGACTCCTCGTTCATCTCCTTGTGCGCCACCGGCAGCGGGCGCAGCGACTTGGCCGCCATCTCCCAGGCATCGGCCATGACGCTCAATTCGCCGGTGCGGGAAGTGATCACCTCGCCGTGCACGTACACGAAGTCGCCGAGGTCCACATCGGCCTTCCAGGCCGCCAGCGCGTCCTCGCCCACCCCATTGAGGCTGATCATCGCCTGCAGCTTGGTGCCGTCGCCCTCCTGCAGGGTCGCGAAGCAGAGTTTGCCGGTATTGCGCACGAAAATGACGCGCCCGGCAATCCCGACCCGCAGACCGGTCTGCACATCGGCTTCCAGATCCGGGTAGGCGGCACGGATTTCGGCGAGGGTGTGCGTGCGGTTGATCACCACCGGATAGGCCTCGCGGCCCTGCTCCAGCAACCGCTCCCGCTTCTCCCGGCGAATCCGCATCTGCTCGGGAACATCGGGCTCGGCCGCAGCGGCCGCGGCACGGGTTTTCCCAGCGGGAGCCGTGGTATCAGCGGAAGAAGAGGGGTTGGAGGTGCTCACGGGGCTTTAGCCTATCGTGCCCCGGAAACCCATTTTCCCGCCGCCCGGGCAAACGAAATCAGACCCAGGCGAGAGTCGCGACCTCGCGTTCGAAGTGCGGAGCGGTGGCGGCCACCATGAGCAGTCCGGCGGCTTTGAGGGCCTGGTAGCCGCCCACCAGATCGGTGGCCCGGCGCAGGCCCAGCTGCTGCAGCGAGGAGGCTGCCAGGCTCGAGGTGTAGCCCTCCGAGCAGACGATGACCCATTCCACGTCATGGTCGGCGGCCAGCGCCAGACGCGCGTCACTCGACGGATCCAAACGCCATTCCAGGACATTTCGCTCGATGACGAGCGCGCCCGGCAACGTGCCTTCGCGCAGCCGCTGCGCCTGCGGGCGAATATCCACCAGAATGGCGCCGCGGGCGATGGCCTGCGGCAATTCCACCGGATACAGCCGGCGCAGCCGCTCGCGCGCCTGGGCGAGCATGCCGTCGATGGTCAAGTGCGTCATTCGAGTTCACCTTCGGGCTGATCGGTGAGAACGGAACGGGTGCGGCGAAGCGTGCCGTGACCGGTGACCTCGTAATAGGACATGGCGGTCAGCGGCGGGGAATAGGCGTGCACGCTCAGCGTCGGATCGAGCGGACCGGAAATTCCGGCCTCGGCCTCGGGGGCGCGCACCACGTCGTGCACCCAGCCGAGCGGGAAAGAGGCCTGATCACCGGCGGTCAGCGTGCGCCGGCGCAGATCGCGGCCATTCCACCGGTATTCCGAGAGGGCGCCGGAGAGCACCGTGAGCGCGCCCAGCGAACCGGCGTGATCGTGCAGTTCGGTGTGTTTGTCGGCCACCCAGCTGATCAGCCACAGATCCACCTCGTCATCGGCGATGAGCCTGGTGGCCCAGCGCTTTTCGGTGGGCCACAGGCCGCCCTCGGGCAGCAGGTGATCGTAGCGGCCGGCCAGCACGTCCTCGGCGCCCTCGTCGGTCAGGCGCAGCAGGTCGGCCGGGCGCAGCCGGGTGGGCAGGGCGGAGGCGGTGGCGCGTTCGGTCACCTCGGGCAGCAGGCGCGAGGTACCGGCGACAGGTAGGGAAAGAACAGAAGATCGCACGAGCGAAATCTCCAAGGAGTCGTGTGGTTGACGAGGGCTGTACGAAGCCTCGACAACGGCCGAGGCGGGTTAGCCTCGACAACACTCCTGGATGCTCACGCGGTAGGACACGGGCCAGAGTCTAACAGCGGATCGCTGCCGGTCAATAGCCCCGGCGGCGTAAGGGGGTTTGGGGGCTCAGCCCCCCTCTGCGAATCAGCGAGCCCTCCGCTGCTGGTTGCGCTCGTAAACGAGCCGGAGACCATCCAGTGTGAGATGCGGCTCATAGTGCTCGATGGTCTCGGATTCGGGCACGATCAGCGGCGCGCTCGCGCCCGTCGCCACCACCGCGACGTCATCGCCGGCGAAAGTGTCGAATTCGTCGCGAATGCGATCGATCAATCCGTCCACCAATCCGGCGAAACCGAAAATCGCACCGGACTGCATGCACTCCATGGAGTTCTTGCCCACCACCGAGCGCGGGCGCGCCAGTTCCGCGCGGCGCAGCGCACTGCGCTCCACCAGCGCCTCGGTGGAGATCTCCACACCGGGGGCGATGATGCCGCCCAGGAATTCCCCCTTGGCCGACACCAGATCCACACAGATGGCGGTGCCGAAATCCACCACGATGGCCGGGGATTGGAAGCGATGATAGGCCGCCAGGCAGTTCACGATGCGATCCGCGCCGACTTCCTTGGGATTGTCGACCAGCAACGGAATTCCGGTGCGCACACCGGGTTCCACCACCACGTGCGGGACATGACCCCAGTAGCGGTTCAGCATTTCGCGCAATTCGCGCAGCACCGGCGGCACCGTGGACAGCGCCGCGACGCCCACCACCTGATCGGCGTCGGCGCCGATCAGGCCGCGCACCTGTAGGGCGAATTCATCGGCGGTGAGCAGCGGATTGGTATGCATCCGCCACTGTTTCACCAGCTTCGCGTGGTTCCCGCTGCCGGAGAACAGCCCCAGCTCGATGCTGGTATTGCGGACATCGATGGTCAGCAGCATGAGCCCGGCGCTCAGTGCGCGTAGGACAGCGAGCGCGGCGAGATCAGGTCCGAGCCCTCGGGCGCGTGCGCCGGATCCGAGCCCAGCTCCACCTGGCGGTTGGCCTCGTCCACGAACACCACGCGCGGGGCGTACTCCCGCAGCTCGGCCTCGTCCATCATGGCGTAGGCGATGAGGATGACGAGATCGCCCGGATTCACCAGATGCGCTGCGGCGCCGTTGATTCCGATGACGCCGGAACCGCGCTCGCCGGCGATGACGTAGGTCTCCAGCCGGGCGCCGTTGGTGATGTCGACAATGCAGACCTGCTCGCCTTCCAGCAGATCGGCGGCATCGAGGAGATCCTGGTCGACGGTGACCGAGCCGACGTAGTGCAGGTCGGCGTGCGTCACCGTGGCGCGGTGGATCTTGGACTTCATCATGGTGCGCAACATCGTCGTCGCCTCCTTAAAACGCGGGTGGGAGTAGGGCGGGATCCGATACGGCCTGGGTGGGCTGGTCGGGGGTGGTCGGGTGGCCGTCGATCGGGGCGCCGACGGTGACGGGGATGTTGTCGATCAGCCGGGTGCTGCCGACGCGGGCCGCGATGAGCAGGCGGGCATTGCCGCTGGCCTGCACCGGGCCCAGATCCGAGCCGCGCAGCTCGATGTATTCGAGCTCGATAGCGGGCGCGGTGGCGAGCACCTCGTGCGCGGTCCTCAGCACCGCTTCGGGGCCGAAGGCGGCGGCATGGCGGCCGGCCGCGAGCGCCGCCGAGAGCGTGGTCGCCAGCTCGCGCTGCTCCGGATCGAGGAACCGGTTGCGCGAGGACAGCGCCAGGCCGTCCGCCTCGCGCACGGTCACCACCGGGACGATCTTCAGATCGAAATTGAGGTCGCGCACCATCTGCCGGATCAGCGTCAGCTGCTGGTAATCCTTCTCGCCGAAGAACGCCTCGTGCGGCAGGCAGATCTGGAACAGCTTGGCCACCACGGTCAGCACGCCCGCGAAATGCCCCGGTCGGTGCGCGCCTTCGAGCTCGTCGCCGAGCGGGCCGGCGTGCACGGTGGTGCGCGGACCGTCCGGGTACATGTCGGCCGGGCTGGGCGCGAACACCAGCTCCACGCCCTCGGCGCGCAGCAGTTCCACATCGGCGTCGAGGGTGCGCGGGTACTTGTCCAGATCGGCGGCCTCGTTGAACTGCAAGGGGTTCACGAAGATCGACACGATGACGACCTGATTGGTCCGCTTGGCCAGACGCACCAGCTCCAGATGGCCCTCGTGCAGCGCGCCCATGGTCGGCACCAGGGCAACCTTGCGGCCGACGGAACGCAAAGCCTTGGCAACCGACTGCACCACCGCCGGATCGTGCAGCACGGTGAGCTCACCGCGCTTGTACGCGCCACGCAGTTTCGGGTCCATCAGTGTCCTTTCTCCGCCTGGTCAGGGCCCTCCGTGGTGACGCTCCGCTGCCGCCTCCGGGCCTGACCGTCCAGGCGGGGTCCTTCCAGCAGATCGATCAAGGCGGGGTTGGTCCGCGCGCGCTCGGCCGACCGCAGCGACAGCGCGCGATACCCCGCGGCCAGTTTGGGATCCAGCTCTTCGAGCGCCTCCAGATGCGCGGCCACCGCGGCCACGTCACCGCGAGCCACCGGGCCGGTCAGCGCGGCCCGGCCGCGGCGCAGCGCATTGTCCAGAGCCGCCGACACCAACGGGGCGAGCATGCGCTCGGCGAGCCCGCCCGGCTGATCGTCGACCACCTGCTGGCCGAGCAGTCCCGGACCGGACAGCGCGGCCCGCAGCGCCTCGACGGCATCCACGATCAGCGTGACCAGGTGATTGCTACCGTGCGCGAGGGCGGCGTGATAAAGCGTGCGATTCTCCTCGGCCACCTTGACCGGTTCACCGCCCATCTCGATGACCAGCGACTGCGCGATGGCGTAACCGATCTCGTCGGCGGCGGTGATGCCGAAGCAGGCATTGCCCAGCCGGGCGACGTCCTCGTCGTGGCCGGTGAAGGTCATGGCCGGATGAATCGCGATGGGCAGCGCGCCCAGCTCGGTGAGCGGTGCGAGAATGCCGATGCCATTGGCGCCGGAGGTGTGCATGACGATGGTGCCCGGCCGCACGGCCCCGGCCGCCGCCAATCCGGAGATCAGCCCGGCCAGTTCGCTGTCCGGCACCGCCAGGATGAGCAACTCGCTGCGCGCGGCGACCTCGGCGGCGGGCAGGACCTGCGAATCCGGCAGCCGCGTGGCGGCACGCCGCAGCGACGCATCCGAAATCGCGGAGACGCCGAATACGACATGACCGGCACGCTCCAGTGCCGCACCGAGTGCGGATCCGACGCGTCCCGCCGAGACGATTCCCACCGTCAACCGTGCGGGCGCAGGATCGGTTCCGCAGACATCCTTGTCCGAGGTCACCCTTGTCCTCTCGAAAGTCGTTCCAGTCCCGCTGGGCGGGTACCGGACGTTACCGACCGAGAATATCGGCCCCGATTCGCCGGGGCCATCGACTGTGGGATGTCTTACAGCGGGTCCGGTTCAGGCGGGCTATTTGCCCTCCGACCGCAGGTTGGCCATGATCTCGGCGACCGACAGGCGGGGGGCCGAGTCGGTGTCGTCCTCCTCGGCCCGGCGGCGCCGCCGGGCGCTGGCGGTGCCCATGGGCGCGGGGGTCGGCTCGGGGGCCAGCCGGGGCGCGGGCGGTGCGGGGGCCGGATCGGCACTGCCCGTGAACGGCACATCGGCACTGCCCGCGGACGGCGCCTCCGCATTGCCCGCGGGCGGCAGATCGGTTTCGAACCAGGGCACCTGGGTCAGCGGTTCGCGCTCCACACCGGTGATCGGTTCGGTCCGCTTGGTCGCGGTGTCCGCGACGGGCTCCGCACCGGATTCGGATTCGGGCTCGGCGAATTTGGCCGCGCGCATATCGAATTCCTGATCGGTGACGACCATGGTCTCCGCGGTCACCGGATCGTCGTACGGGCTGGCGAAGGCCGGCGGCTCCGGATGATCGGGTTCGAAGACCGGCGTCACGCGGCTGCGCGGATCCGGCACGTCGTCGTCGATGGGCGCGGACCACGGGTCCCAGTGGTCGCCGGTGTCGCCCCAGTTACCGTTCGCGGCAGTATTGTTCGCCCGGGGCTGCCGGCTCGGCAGTTCCTGCACCCGGAAGGCGTCCGCGTGCAGGGCCGGGCGCTCGTGCGGCAGTTGACCTTCGAAGAGCCGCTGCAGGCTCTCGCGCAGCACCGTGAGTTCGGCGCGCAGCGCGGCCATCTGCTCGGCGTCCGCGCCGACCTCCTGGCGCACCCGCTGCTCCACGCCGAGCTCGTATTCGCGGCGCGCAGCAACCTCGCGCTCCAGCTGCAGGTGGTAGACCTTCTGCAGGTCACCGATTTTGGCCTTGTCGACCGCCGATTCCCTGCGATAACGGGTCGCGGCGAGGGCTCCGATGGCGGCCGCCCAGAGCGCCGCGACGAGCCCGACGCGCACCATTTGCACGCTGTCGCTGAAGACCAGGAAAACGCTGGCTACCAGACCCAGAAGGATGAGTACGCCGGTGAAAAGTTTTCCCGCGTCCTCCCGCCGACGACGGGTGGCACTGGTACGGGAGGGTGAAACCATGTCAGCCAGCGTAGCTTGATCTTCGGGCCCTGGCTCCCGCCTCGGGCACGATCATCGCCAATCTGTTAGCTAGAAAGTAGCTGCTTCATCGGGCGGATCGATCGGCGCGCGACAGCAATATTCCAGCCACAAAGCCGCGGCCACCAAGGCGATTCCGGCCAGCAGCCCCACCACCGCACCCGGGGTGTCCGCCGCCGCCGCGCGCAGTTCCGACCGCTCCGGCAGCAGCCAGATCAGGAAGCCCAGCCAGATGCCGGCCACCAGGGAACCCACCTGCGCCGACGCCTTCGCCAGCGCCACCGCCCGCGCCGCGGTGATGGGATGCAGCTGCCGCTCGTCGGTGCCGATGCCGCGGTTCTCCACCCGCTGCCGAATCACGAAGGCCAGCACCACCTCCAGCACCGCCACCGGAATGAGCGAGGCCCCGGAGAACACCGAGATGGGCGGGAAGCTGGAGTACGCGACATTGGTGGCGATCCAGGCGACCACCGCCGCCAGCGCCACATTCGCGCCCAGATCCAGTACGCGCGTGGGCTTCACGACGGCCATCCGAGCGTCAGTTCGGTGCGGCGCACCCCGGCCACCTCGGCGGTGTCCAAGGCGGCCAGCCAATCCCGCAACGGCCGCCGCGCGCCAGCGGCCTCCAGTTCCGCGTCCGGCTCCAGCTCCAGCCACGGCACCAGCACGAAGGCGCGGTTGTGCGCCTGCGGATGCGGCAGCGTCAGCGTGGGATCGCTGCTGCGGACCGCCAGCTCGCCGTCGCGGCGGCGCTGCCCGGCCCACACCACGTCCACATCCAGGGTGCGCGCGCCCCAGCGGACCGCACGCACCCGCTCGGCGGCCTGCTCCAGTTCTTGCCCGAGCCGCAGCCAGTCGCTGGGCTCCAGGTCCGGATCCTCGGCCACCAGAACGGCATTGAGGTAGTCCTGCTGGGGCACCCCGCCCCAGGGCGGCGTGGAGTACACCGACGACACCGCCAGCAGCCGCGGCCGCAGCGCCGCCACCACACTGCGCAGATGTGCGAGCCGATCGCCGAGATTCGAACCGATCGACAGGACTACCCGACTCACCCGCTACTCCTCCGCGTCGCGACGGCGGGACGTGACCACCCGGACGTCTTCGAAGGTATGCGGAATCGGCGCGGAAGGCTTGTGCAGCACCACTTCCACGGCCGCGATGCGCGGATGCGCGGCGATCACCTGATCGGCGATCTCGGAGACCACCGTCTCCACCAGATCGCGCGGTTCGCCGCCGACAATGGCCGCCACCTGATCGGCCAGCTCGCCGTAGTGGATGGTCTCGGCCAGATCGTCGGATTTCGCCGCCGCCGAGAAGTCCGTCCACACGGTCAGATCGACCACGAACTCCTGGCCGTCGCGCTTCTCGAAATCGAAGACCCCGTGATGGCCGTAGACCCGCAGGCCGCGCAGCTCGATGCGATCGGTGCTCAAATCCGTTCTCCCGGTTCACGACGGCGAGCGGCCCGCCGCTCGGACTCGACGGCGGCCCGCCGCCAGGCATCGGTCACGGCGATGGCGTCCAGCGAGGCGCGCACATCGTGCACCCGCACACCCCACGCGCCGTGCTCGGCGGCCAGCGCGGAAATGGTGGCGGTGGCCACCTCGCGGCCGTCCGGCGGCCGCGGCCCCCCGGCATCGGCGAGCAGCGCGCCCAGGAATCGCTTGCGCGAGGCCCCGATCAGGATCGGCAGCCCGGTGCCGACGAATTCGTCCAGCGCGCCGAGCAATTCCCAGTTGTGCTCGGCATTCTTGGCGAAGCCCAGGCCGGGATCCAGCAGCAGCTTGCCGGGGTCCACACCGGCGGCCACCGCCAGTTCGATCTGGGTGCGCAGTTCTCCGAGCACCTCGCCGACCACGTCGTCGTAGTGATCGGCCGGCCCGGTGTGGCGGTAGTCCGCCCCCGCGCGCCAGTGCATGAGGATCCACGGCACCCCCGCCGCCGCGACGACCTTGGCCATATCGGCGTCCGCGCGCCCGCCGGAGACGTCGTTCACCACCGAGACGCCCGCCTCCACGGCGGCCTCGGCCACACTCGCCCGCATGGTGTCCACACTGGTCGGCACACCCGCGGCGACCAGTGCGCGAATCACCGGAACCACCCGCGCCGCTTCGGTTTCCGGATCGATTCGCACCGCACCGGGACGAGTCGACTCACCGCCCACGTCGACGATGTCCGCACCCAGCTCGTACAGCTCCAGGCCGTGCGCGACCGCCAGGCCCGGGTCCAGGTAGCGACCGCCATCGGAGAACGAATCGCTGGTGACGTTCACGACGCCCATCACGACGCAGGAGCGGCCCCCGCGAGGAACTACCAGTTCAGCCCCCCGGGAACCGCTCGAGGTCATCGTCGGTGCGCTCACTTTCGCAGAATGAGGTCCAGGGCCTCGGCGCGCGAGGCCGAACTGGTCTGCAGCAGGCCGCGCACCGCCGAGGTGGTGGTGCTGGCGCCGGGCTTGCGGATGCCGCGCATGGCCATGCACAGATGCTCGGCCTCCACCACCACGATGGCACCGCGCGGATCCAGCTTGCGCATGACCGCGTCGGCGATCTGGCTGGTGAGCCGCTCTTGCACCTGCGGGCGCTTGGCGTAGAGATCGACCAGCCGGGCCAGCTTGGACAGCCCGGTCACCCGGCCGTGCGGGCCTGGGATGTAGCCGACGTGCGCGACGCCGTGGAAGGCCACCAGGTGGTGCTCACAGGTCGAGTACATGGGGATGTCGCGCACCAGCACCAGCTCCTGATGCCCCTCGTCGAAAGTGGTGTTGAGCACCGCGTCCGGTTCGGTGTAGAGGCCGGCGAACATTTCCCGATAGGCCCGGGCCACCCGGGCCGGGGTTTCGGCGAGACCGGGGCGATCCGGATTCTCCCCGACCGCGAGCAGCAGCTCGCGCACGGCGTTCTCGGCGCGCTCCTGGTCGAACGGCCGACCGGTGTCGAGCGCGATCGGGCCGGAGACGACACGGTTGTTGGCCGACAATCGACACCTCCTGTGTTGAAAATGCCGCGCCTGCGAAGGGCGGCGCGTTCGCGACTGCCAACGGCCCGGGTCGACCCGGCATTCCGAGTCGACCCGAGCCGGGTCGCGAACTGTGTCTCACTCCGCGCCCCCGGCTCGGCCAACCTGGCCCGAGCCGGACCGCGAACATATCGAGCGTATCCGGGCCGCGATCAGCGGCGACCGTTCGGTCCGTCCCAGTCGCCGTTCTCGTCGTCGTCCCGCCCGGCGGCCGGGGGCTGCTGCCCGTAATCCGGTCGCTGCTGCGGGGTGTACCGCTGCCCGCCGGCCGGGGCCCAGCCGCCGTACTCGCCGCGCGCCGGCGGCTGTGCGCCGCGGGCCTGCGGGTCGTCCTCCTGCGGCGGCCAGCCCGGCGCCGACCACCCGGCCGGAGCGCCGTAGTCCGGACGCGAACCGTGGGTGCCGCCGCTGTGCCGCGGGTAGGCGGGCTGCGGCGCCGGATACCCGGCCGGGGCGGGCGCGGGATAGCCGTACGGCGGCTGCGGTTGCGCACCGTAGGCGGGTTCGGGCGCGTACCCGCCATTGGCGGGCTGCCCGGCCGGAACCGGGCGGACCGGCTCCTCCGGCCACGGCTCGCCGCGTTCGGCGGCCAGCTCGCGCGGGGTCTTCACCGGCGGACGGTCCGACGGGGTGCGTCCGCCGAAATCATTGAAAGCCGTGATGCGCGGCCGCTTTTCGACCGTGGAGAGCACGGTCTCGAGATCCTTGCGATGCAGGGTCTCGCGTTCCAGCAGCGCGGTCGCCAGCGAATCGAGTTCGTCGCGGTATTCGTTGAGCACGGCCCACGCCTCGGTGTGCGCGGCCTCGATGAGATTGCGCACCTCCTCGTCGATCTCGCGGGCCACCTCGTGCGAGTAGTCCGAACTCATGCCCATGGACCGGCCCAGGAACGGATCGCCCTGCTCCTGTCCGTAGCGCACCGCGCCCAGGCGCGCGCTCATGCCGTATTCGGTGACCATGGCGCGAGCGATCTTGGTGGCCTGGTCGATATCGGAGGAGGCGCCGGTGGTCGGCTCGTGGAACACCAGTTCCTCGGCCGCGCGGCCGCCCATGGCCATGACCAGCCGGGCGATCATCTCCGAGCGGGTCATCAGGCCCTTGTCGTCCTCGGGCACCGTCATGGCGTGACCGCCGGTGCGGCCGCGGGCCAGGATGGTGACCTTGTAGACCGGCTCGATATCCGGCATCGCCCACGCGGCGAGGGTGTGGCCCGCCTCGTGGTAGGCGGTGATCTTCTTCTCTTCCTCGCTGATGATGCGGGACTTGCGCCGCGGGCCGCCGATCACGCGGTCGACCGATTCCTCCAGCGAGGCGCCGGTGATGACATTGCCGTTCTCGCGCGCGGTGAGCAGCGCGGCCTCGTTGATGACATTGGCCAGGTCCGCGCCGGACATACCGACGGTGCGCTTGGCCAGACCGTCCAGATCGGCGTCGGGCGCGATCGGCTTGCCCTGCGAGTGCACCCGCAGGATGGCGCGCCGGCCCGCGAGATCCGGGTTGCTGACCGGGATCTGGCGATCGAAGCGGCCCGGGCGCAGCAGCGCCGGATCCAGGATGTCGGGGCGGTTGGTGGCCGCGATGATGATGACGCCGGTGCGCTCGCCGAAGCCGTCCATCTCGACCAGCAGCTGGTTCAGCGTCTGCTCGCGCTCGTCGTGACCGCCGCCCAGGCCGGCGCCGCGCTGGCGGCCGACGGCGTCGATCTCGTCGACGAAGATGATGCAGGGGCTGTTCTGCTTGGCCTGATCGAACAGATCGCGGACGCGGGAAGCGCCGACGCCGACGAACATCTCGACGAAGTCCGAACCGGAGATGGTGAAGAACGGCACCCCGGCCTCGCCCGCCACGGCGCGGGCCAGCAGCGTCTTACCGGTGCCGGGCGGGCCGTAGAGCAGCACGCCCTTGGGGATCTTCGCGCCGAGGGCCTGATAGCGGGCCGGGTTCTGCAGGAAGTCCTTGATCTCGTAGAGCTCTTCGATGGCCTCGTCCGCGCCCGCCACATCGGCGAAGGTGGTCTTGGGCATGTCCTTGGACAGCATCTTGGCCTTGGACTTGCCGAAGCCCATCATGCCGCCGCGGCCGCCGCCCTGCATGCGGGCCATCACGAAGATGAACAGGCCCAGCAGAATGATCATGGGCAGCATGAAGAGCAGGATCTGGCTCAGCCAGCTGTCCTGTTTGACCGAGGTGTTGTACTTCGCGCCGGACTCCTGCACGTCCTTCAGGATCTCGGCGGAAATATCGCTGCCGCCCGGATATTTCGCGATGATCTTGGTTTGACCGTCGGTCGCATCATTGCCGTTCTTCAGCGTGATGCGCAGCTGCTGTTCTTTGTCGTCGATCTGAACGGAGTCGACATTCCCCTTGTCCTGGAGCTGGGTGAGCGCCACGGACGTGTCGACGCTCTTCCAGCCGCGCGTGTCGTTGCTGAAGTAGCTGACCAGGTAGATCACGAGCAGGAAGCCCGCGACTATGGCCAGGTTGCGGAACACAGTCTTGCGGTTCATAGAGCGTCGGCCGGCGGCCAGTCCTTTCCGGGGGGTGTATCCGGTCATGCCCGAGATGCCTCGTGGCGTGTCCGGTTCCGGTGAACGGATGCGGACATGCCACGTTACCGCGTACGGTCTAGTCGATACATCGCGCAGTTCGGCAGCTAGTGCAGTTCAACAGGTAAACGGCTGAAGAACGCGGGTGGTTCCCCAACCATCTGCGGCAACACGTCGGAACGACATCGCCGAGGTGTCGGACCGAGTGGTCACAATCATGGCATGGTCGTCCTATCGTGAGTGACGACACAACAGAGCGCAGGGGGTATGGACATAGTCGAGCTACGGACACCCACAGCGATCGTGCGTCATGGCAACGGGCGGTTGACGGTGCTGCGACCCGGAACGGACGGCGAGCGCGTGCTCGACGTGCCGGTTTCCGACCTTCTCAAGGTCAGGCTGAACCGGCGCGCCGATGACGCCGTCGTCATCGAGATCTATCTGCGGTACCCCACGCCGGTGCTCACCGGTGTCCCGGCCGACCGGACTCCCCTACCGGTGCTCATCGCCGAACACGATGTGCCCGCCGCGACGGTCATCGTCGAGCGGATCAACTCCCAGATCCTGGCCACCCAGCGCCTGGACGTGGCGGCCCCCGATCTGACCCCGCCCACCCCGTCCTGGGGGCGCAACGGCCCCACCCGCGCCGATGTGGATCGCGCGGTGCGGCGGATGGCCCCCAAACGCGATGCCAAACCGGCCATTTCGGCCCTGCACCGCTATGTCACCCCGGACGAGTACGTGCTGGAAGCCGCCATCGCCACCGCGGCGCCCCCGCATGCCAAGGGGACCGGACTGCTGGCGGTCACCACCACGCGGCTGATCTTCGTCTCCCTCGGCGCGCACAAGCGTTTCGCGCACGAGCTACCCATTGCCGCCCTGCTCTGGGCGCGCACCACCGATGAGGCCGCGGCCGGCGTGGCGCCGGGCGAATACGGCGTCGAGGTCAATGACGGCAATCAGTCCTGGCATTTCATCGGCGCGGACCGCGCCGACACCGAACGCGTTTCGGGCGCTTTGAATTTCGCCATTCAGCGGGAATCCGCCGATGGGGCCGCCGGGCCCGCCGATCCGGGTGTGCACAAGCTCTATTCGGAATGGGAACTGCTGGTGGAGCGGCATTCGCTCGGCATGGTGGACGACGCGCAGTTCCAGCGCTACGGGCGCGGGATTCTGCGGTCGCTGCCGGACTGAACCCGTTACTCGTCCTCGGGTTGCAGGGTGATGCGGCGCCACGGGCTGGTCGGTCGCATCCACAAGCGGAGCAGTTCCATGCGGCGGTCCACCCCGCCCGATTTCAGTTCGGCCAGGTCCTCACAGGCCTGCCAGTAGGTCCAGCCGGCGAGATAGGCGTCGCCGAATTGCCGCCAATTGCGGTATTTGCGCTGCGCCAGCGGTAATGCGCGCATGAGGTAATCCCACGCGGTCTCGGCTTCCATATAGCCGGCGGTGTAGGCCATTCGCGCGACCGCCACCACGCGCGCCAGATCCCAGGCCTGAATATCGGTGGGGAGCGGGCGGACCAGGTGATCGGTCAGGCCGAGTTTGATGGCTTGCGACCAAATATCGTAATCGCGCACCAGCGCTTCCGGATTCTCCATCCCGCGGAAGGAACCCACCTGCCGCAGGAAGGCCCGGTGCCGATCGGCGCGTTCGCCGAAACGGTCCCGTTCCGGGGAATTGATGGCGGCCTGCACCAGCGGGTGCACCAGCGCGTAGAGCGGTGAGTGCATACCGTCGAGGAGTTGCTCCATGGATGCCATGGCCTCGGTGCCGTCGGTGATCCCCCACGCCCCGGTCAGCGTGTCGATGGCGAGTTCGCGCCGGTCGCCGAGCGGATGCTCGCGTTCCGGGCCGAGCAGCAGCGCATCGTGGAAGGCGTCCCAGCGCGCCGAATAGAAACCGCCCAGCGACAGGGCGCGCAATTCGTCGTCGGAGACCTGCGCACCGGACCAGTGGTCGTCCTCGCGCTGGTCGAGCTCCGGGTACGGGAAGGTCGTCAGCGTGGGCACATCGCGGGCTGGCATACCTCGATTCTGTCTCATCGATCTTGGAGTGGCCGAGAATTCGCCGATCGCGTGTGGCGGCACACACCCGCGACCGGGTTCCGCCGGGAAAGTTAAGACCTGATTCTTGGCCTGTCACACAATGAAATCGGACGCTAGTCTCTGGGCCATGAGTAGGAACATCACCCTCCTGCGTGGTCTGGAGCCACCGGCCACGGAGCAGGAAATCTACGCGGCCGCACAGGAATACGTGCGCAAAGTCGGCGGCGTATCGGGTTTGACCACGGATACCAAACCGGCTGTGGACAAAGCGGTCGCGGCCATTGCGGCGGCCACCACGGCGCTGCTGGCGGAACTGCCCGAACGCCGCGGCGCGGCGCCGGCCGAATCGGCGCTGCGCGGCGCCGCGCCGGCCAAGGACGCGAGCTGATCGCCACGGCGGCGCGCGCCGAGCCTCACACGCCGTAGACGGCCACGCAGTCGAGCGCGATATCCAATCGCGGCCCGCGCTGGTCGATGGAGTGCCCGAGCAGTTCCTCTATGCGCTGAATCCGATAGCGCACGGTGTTCTTGTGTACGCCCAGCATTTTCGCGGCCGCGTCCGGACTGCGCCGGGCGCGCAGATACGCATGCAGCGTCTCCCGCAGGCGGGCGGTCTGCGCGTCGGAGGCGGTCAGCGCGCCCAGTTCCCGCTCGACGAGCGCCCGCATGGCGGTCTCGTCGGCCCCGGCCAGATAGGCCACCTCGACCTCCGGATAGTGCAGCAGCCGCGCGGTCTGCGGGCGCGCCCGTTCGGCCACCTGCCGGGCCGCCACCGCCTCGCGATGACTGCCGCGGAATCCGGCGGCGTGCGCCGCGGGCATCCCGGCCGCGACCCGCACGGGCGCTTCCACCGGCACGGCGACGGCGGCGGGATCGACGCCGTCGTCCACCCCGATCCACGCCCACAGCGCCGACGCCCCGGACGGCACGGTGAGCACGCTGCCATTGCCGAGCGCGGCCGCGCAACGCCCGACCACTCGGTCCAGCAGCCCCGCCGCCTCGTCCACACCGTCGGGCCGCGCCGGCGCGGCGTCCTCGTCGGTCCACAGCACCAGCGCGAGGTGCCGCTGCGCGAGCCGGTAGCCGAGCCGCGCCGAGGCCTGCTCGATATCGAGGTCGGCGCCGTCCAGTAGCGCCCGCACCAGCTCGGTGCGCTGGTTCAGCGCGGCGCGCAGCCCGCGCTCGCGCTCCTCCATATAGGTGTCGGTGAGCGTCTCCACCGAGGCGCTGACCCAGCGCGTGGTGCGCTCGAAAAGCCGCAGCAGCACCGCTCTTTCGATGTCCTGCGGGAGCTGCCGCTGGTCGATGACCTCGGCCATGTAGTCCACGACGGCGTCCTGCCCGATGTGGTAGATCCGCAGCAGCAGGCGCACGTCGTGGCCGCGGCGGGCGATGGTGCGGGCGAAGGCGTGCGCCTGCTCGGGCACCGGATATTCGAAACGGTCCTGGGTGAGCCCGCTGAGCACTTCCAGGGCGTGCGCGCGGGTGCTGGCGGCGAGATCGCGGCGCATATCGCGGTCGCGCAGTTCCGGGACGCGGGCGATGATCGCATTGTCGAGCCGGGTGACCACCTGTTCGAGGGTCTCGGTGCGCAGGGTTTCGGCGACGAAGTCGGCGATCCACTGCCGGATCACCGGGCTGGTGGCGGTAATGGCCATGGGCGACCTCCGAATTTGTATTCCGAGCACAAAACCGACCGGAACACTTGAGCATATGAGCCAAGAATGTGCCGCCGGAATTGTGTCACGATCATAGTTCAGTGAGCTGACACACAGTTCGCGCAGCAGTCCGGTTCGCAACGAAGCGCACGTGGGAGAGCACATCGTGACCAATACCGAACCCGCCGCGGGCACCCCCCGCAAAACCACGACCCGGAAAACCACGGCCCGCAAGGCCGCCGGGACCACCACCGCGAAAGCCGCCGCGACACCGGCCGCCGCCCCCACCGAGCTCGAGGTCCGCAATCCCGCGACCGGTGACCTCGCGGGCACGGTGCCCATCGTGTCCGCCGAGACCGTCGCCGAGAAGGTCCGCGGCCTGCGCGCGCATCAGGCCGAATGGGAGGCCATCGGCCCGGACGGCCGCAAGGAGTGGCTGCTGAAACTGCAGGACTGGCTGGTCGACAACACCGACCGGCTGGCCGATGTGCTGCAGTCGGAGACCGGCAAGGCGCGCATCGACTCGCTCATCGATCCGGCCTTCTCCATCGACCTCACCGGCTACTACGCCCGGCGCGCCGCGAAATTCCTTGCCGACGAACATCCTTCGCCGCACAGCCCGCTGGCTCGGGTGAAGACGCTCACCACCGTGTTCCGCCCCTATCCGGTGGTCGGCGTCATCACGCCCTGGAACTTCCCGCTCGCCATGCCGGTCATCGATGTCGTCCCGGCGCTGGCGGCGGGCGCGGCCGTCATCCTGAAACCCTCCGAGGTGACCCCGCTCTCGGCCGTCGAACTGGCGCGCGGCTGGCGTGAGATCGGCGCGCCGCCGGTCTTCGAGGTGGTCACCGGCGCGGGCGAGACCGGCGCGGCCGTCGTCGCGAATGTCGATTACGTGCAGTTCACCGGTTCCACCGCCACCGGCCGCAAGATCGCCGCGGCCTGCACCGAGCGCATGGTGCCGTTCTCCCTCGAACTGGGCGGCAAGGATCCGGCCATCGTGCTCGCCGACGCCGATCTGGACCGGGCCGCGCACGGCATCGCCTTCGGCGGCCTGTTCAATGCCGGGCAGGTGTGCATCTCCATCGAGCGCGTGTACGTGGAAGCGCCGGTCTACGAACAGTTCCTGACCAAGCTCACCGCCGCGGTCAAGGAGGTGCGCCAGGGTGTGGACGGCCGGGAACCCAAGTTCGACATGGGCGCGCTGGCCAACGAGAACCAGGCGCAGATCGTGCAGAAGCACGTCGAGCAGGCCGTCGACGCGGGGGCGCGGGTGCTCACCGGCGGTAAGCGCACCGGTGTGGGCACGCTCTTCGAGCCGACCGTGCTGGCCGATGTGGACCACACCATGACCTGTATGACCGAGGAGACCTTCGGGCCCACCCTGCCGGTCATGAAGGTGGCCGATGAGGCGGAAGCCGTGCGGCTGGCCAATGATTCGATCTACGGGCTGTCCGCCTCGGTGTGGAGCGGCGACAAGGATCGCGCCGAACGCGTTGCGCGCCAATTGAATGCGGGCGCGGTGAACATCAATGACGTGTTCAGCAATATGTTCAGCTACGCGCTGCCCATGGGCGGCTGGGGACTGTCCGGGGTGGGCGCGCGCTGGGGCGGCCCGAACGGGGTGCGCAAATACTGCCGCCAGCAGGCCATCACCAAACCGCTGCTGCCCACCCAGACCAAGGAACTGCTCTGGTTCCCGTACAACACCAACAAACTGGCCTTCGCCCTGACGGCCATGCGCGCCGCGGGTGCGCGCGGACTGCGGCGGCTCTCGGTGCAGTCGGTATTCGAAACCGTGAAGGGGACCAAGCGATGACCGACTCCAGTTCCATCTCCGGCAAGGTGGTCGTGATCACCGGCGGCGCCCGCGGCATCGGCCTGGCCACCGGTACGGCGCTGCAGGCGCTCGGGGCCCGGGTGGCCATCGGGGATATCGACGAGGCGACCGTCAAGGAATCCGGCGCCGCACGGGGATTCGAGGTGTACGGCCGTCTCGACGTCACCGATCACCAGTCGTTCGCGGATTTCCTGGACGAGGTGGAGCAGCGGCTCGGCCCGATCGATGTGCTGATCAACAATGCCGGGATCATGCCGACCGGACGGGTCGTCGACGAGCCGGATCAGATCACCCGCCGCATTCTGGACATCAATGTGTACGGCGTGATCCTGGGTTCCAAACTCGCCCTGGCGCGGATGCTTCCGCGCGGCCGCGGCCACATCATCAATATCGCCTCGCTGGCCGGCGAGAGCCATATTCCGGGCCTGGCCACCTACAACGCCAGCAAGCACGCGGTGCTGGGCTTCACCGACACCCTGCGCGAGGAGTACCGCGGCACCGGTCTGCACTTCTCCTCGGTGCTGCCGACGCTGACCAAAACCGAACTGGGATCCGGGGTCACGCCGCCCAAGCTGCTGCGCCCGGCCGAACCGGAGGAGATCGCGGACGCCGTCGCCAAGCTCATCGCGCAACCCCGGTCCAAGGTCCGGGTCACCGCGGTGGCGGGTGCGATCGCACAGGTCTTCGGCCTGCTGCCGGAATCCGTCGCCGATGCGCTCGGCCGGGCGCTGGGTTCCCAGACCGCCTTCCTGGACGATGTGGACAGCGACGCCCGCAAGGCCTACGAACACCGCGTGCGCGACTAGTTCGCGCCACGGGCACTCCCGCACCGGCCCCACGCTCTCCCGGCCGGTGCGGGAGTGCGCCGCGCCTTGCCGCCCTGATCCCCGCGATTGCCTATGGTCGCAAGCATGGATGACACCGCTGCGGTTTTCGTCGGCCTGTCGACCCTCGACCTCGCCTATGCCGTCGACCGGTATCCGGTCGAGGACACCAAAACCCAGGCCGCCGAGCTGTTCTTGGGCGCGGGCGGACCGGCCGCCAATGCGGCTGTCACCTACGCCTTCCTGTCCGGACGCACCCCGGCGCTGATCACGGCACTCGGCAAAAACATACTGGCCGAACCGATCCGGTCCGACCTGGGACAGCACAGCGTGGCCATTGTCGATCTGACGCCCGGCGGCGATCAGCAGCCGCCGGTGTCTTCCATCATCGTCGCCACGGCAGCGGCCACGCGAACCATCGTGTCGCTGGACGGATCTCGCATCGACGCGACCTCCGGAGATTCGGTGCGGGCAGACCTCGGCAGCGCCGCAATCGTGCTGGTGGATGGTCACTACCCAGAGCCCGCCCTGCGCATCGCGGCCGCCGCCAAGGCCGCAGGCGTACCGGTGGTGCTCGACGCCGGACGCTGGCGCAGCGTACACGCCGACCTGTTGGCGCACATCGATATCGCCATCTGCTCCGAGGCGTTCACACCGCCGGGCGCGCAATCCGATTCGCCCGATGCGGTCTTGGACTATCTGCACGCGCACGGACCACGCTTGGCGGCCGTCACCCGTGGCGGCCGGCCGATTTGCTTCTCCATGCCCGATGCCCGGGGAGAAGTGGCGGTACCGGCCACCGAAGCTGTGGACACCCTCGGCGCGGGCGACATCCTGCACGGTGCGTTCTGCCATTTCCATACCTCGGGCGAAACGTTCCCCGACGCTCTGCGCCACGCCGCCGAAGTCGCCGCCGCCTCGTGCCGGTATATCGGCACGCGAGAGTGGATGCGGCACTGAGCCGGGGCGAACCCGTTCGGCTGCAGTCGATGTCGTCGGCAGCCCGGCATGGGCAGATCCTCGCGACGCGTTCGGCCCCGCGACCGGGGAGGTCGCAGGACGGGAGGGCCGGCGGTCAGCAGATGCGGTAGTGGCGGCCGGATTTGCGCAGGACCAGGTCGGCGGTGGTGCGGGTGCGTTCGACGAGGCTGGCGTTGGGGAGATCGGATCGGGCCACTTTGGTTCTGGCGGCTTCCATGGTGCGGCCGCCGCGCATGTGACGGCGAACCAGGCGCTGTTCGATGATCGGGCGCGGGACGTCGAGGTACCAGGTTTCGTCGAGCAGGGGCCGCACCGCGGACCAGCCGGTCGTATCGCCGTCGTCGAGGAGCAGGTAATTGCCCTCGGTGACCACGATCGCCTGCCGATCGAAAACGACACCGCCCGGGACGGGTTCGTGGATGTCCCGGTCATAGGTCGGCCACGGGACCTGCACGCCGGGCGCGGTCGCACGCAAGGTACGCAGCAGTGCGACGTACCCGCCCGCATCGAAGGTATCGGGCTCCCCTTTCCGCGCCAGCTTCCCGGCCGCCCGCAACTGGGCGCTGGTGAGATGAAACCCGTCCATGGGCGCGACTTCGGCAATGCCGGTTCCGGCCGCCAGATTCAGCTCGTCCCGCACGCCGCGGGCCAGCGTCGACTTCCCGGCCCCGGGCGGACCGGCGATCCCGAGCACGAAGCGCCCGCTGTGCCCCGCGGCGCGCTTGCGTACACGCGCCGCCAATTCCGCCAGGGATATCTCGACGCTGCCGCGGGTCACGGCCCTACCCTACGGAATTCACCTCCTGTTTCGGTGCGGGCGCGGCCGATGTCATCGTCGATTGAAGGCGGTGCGGTAGGCGCTGGGGGTCAATCCGACGCGGCGGGTCAGATGCTGGCGCAGCGATTCCGCGGTGCCGAGTCCGGAGCGCCGCGCGACCTCGTCCATGGGCAGCCCGGTGATCTCGAGCAGCTCCCGGGCCCGGTCGATGCGCTGGTGCAGCAGCCATT
Organism: Nocardia sp. IFM 10818; assembly: GCF_054655275.1. Taxonomy (NCBI): domain Bacteria; kingdom Bacillati; phylum Actinomycetota; class Actinomycetes; order Mycobacteriales; family Nocardiaceae; genus Nocardia; species Nocardia sp. IFM 10818. The sequence continues at coordinate 532,900 of NZ_BAAHJH010000001.1, read as the reverse complement.
GCAGTGGGCTGGAACCGGTTTCGGCGCGGAAGCGGCGGGTGAGGGTGCGCGTGCTGACGTGCGCGTGGGCGGCCAGATCCTGGAGGGTGAGCGGCCGGTCGAGGCGGGCGACCGCCCAGGCGCGGGTGCCGGCCAGGGAGGTCCCGGTCTCCGGCGGCAGCGGCGTCTCGATGAACTGCGCCTGCCCGCCCGGCCGGATGGGCGCGACCACCGCCAGCCGCGCGACCGCATTCGCCACGGCCGCACCGTGATCGCGGCGCACCAGGTGCACGCACAGGTCGAGCCCGGCGGCCAGCCCGGCCGCGGTGAGCACCTGCCCGTCGTCCACGAACAGCACATCCGGCTGCAGATCCACCCGCGGGAAGCGCTCCCGCATCTCCCCGGAGAACAGCCAGTACGTGGTCGCGGGCCGCCCGTCGAGCAACCCGGCCTGCGCCAGCACGAAGGCGCCCGTGCAGATGGAGGCGATGCGCTTGCCAGCCGCGGCGGCTTCGCGCAGCACCCGCAGGACCCGTGCATCGCCCTCGGCCCGCGCGCCGGTTCCGGTCACCATGACCGTATCGGCCGTGGCCACCTGCTCCAGTCCGTGTTCCACCAGCACGGCCCGGCCGTTGTAGCCGGGCACGATCCCGGGGTCCGGGGTGCACACCACCACCTCGTACACCGGCTGCCCGCCCACCCGCGCCGCCGGGAACACCAATTCCGGGATGGCGAGATCGAAGGTGGTGACCGGAGGTACCGCGAGAACGACGATTCTGTGCATGGCCTGAACCTTGGGATATCTGGCATTCCGGCCACTACTGTAGCGCGATCCGCACGGGCACAGTGGTTTCCGGGTCGCCGCGAGCGGCCCCCGAATCCAGGAGGAATCAGATGTCCTTGCACGTCATCACCGGTGCGGGCAGTACCGGCGCCCGGACGGCGCGGCTGCTGGCCGCCGCCGGGGAGCGAGTACGGCTGATCAGCCGGCGCGGGCTGGGCCCGGAGCATCCGCTCATCGAGCGGGTCGCCGGGGATATCGCCGACGCCGACCGGCTCACCGAACTGACCGCGGGCGCACGAACTCTGATCAATTGCAGCGCACCGCCCTACGATCGCTGGCGCACCGAGTTCCCGCCCATGGCGGCGAGCCTGCTCACCACCGCCGAACGCACCGGCGCGAATTACGTCTCGCTGTCCAATGTGTACGGCTACGGCCTGGTCGACGGGCCCCTGACCGAGGATCTGCCCATGACCCCGCGCGCCGTGAAAGGCGCTGTGCGGGCCCGCATGTGGCTGGACGCGCTGGCCGCGCACGAGGCCGGCCGGGCCCGCGTCACCGAGGTGCGGGCCGCGGACTTCCTCGGCCGCGATGCCGTATCGCTCTACAACCTGCTGGTGACGCCGAAGGTGGTCGCCGGGGAACCGGCCGCCTATCCCGGCGATCCGGACGTGCTCAAGAGCTGGTCGTACCTCGACGATGTGGCGCGCACCCTGGCCACCGTCGCCCGCGACGACCGCTCCTGGGGCCGCGCCTGGCATGTGCCGTCCACCCATATGTCACTGCGGGAGCTGACCCTTCGCCTGGCCAAGGTGGTGAACGCGCCGGAACCGCGGCTGTCGGCACTGTCGCCGGTGGAGCTGGCCTGGGCCGGTGCGGGTGATTCGATCGCGGCCGAGGTCGTCGAGATGTACTACTCGCTCGAGCACCCCGCCATCCTCGATTCCGCGCTCACCGAAAGCACTTTCGGCCTGTCCGCCACACCGATCGATACGGTGCTCGCCGATACGGCGCGGTTTTCCGCACCCGCCTGATCGGATCAGGCGAGAGTGCTCTGCGGGATGGCGCGCACCAGGGCGCGCAGATCGGCCTCCATGAGGCGGAACATCTGGTAGGTGAGCGCGAAGGCGAGCACGCCGCCGACGCTGAGCCAGCGCACCGTGCCGATCACCAGCTCCAGGTCGGCCGGCGCCACGAAGGTCGCGGTGGCCACGCCCAGCAGCGGCACCGACGCGGCGGCCGCGAGATAGAAATTGCTGCGGCGGCCCAGCGCCAGCAGCTGGCGCCGATCGTCCGGCCCGACCGCGCCGCGAGCCAGCAGCTGCGGATACAGCGAGCGCAGGGCGTACACCGTGACCAGGAAGAACGGATAGGCCAGGGCGATGGCCGCGCACACCACCTGGGCGGTGAAGAAGTGGCCGAAGGCATTGGGCGGCAAGGCCGCCCCGGAGCGGGACAGGGCCACCGGCCAGGCCAGCCCGGCGAGCAGCCACATGGCGAAAGGGATCCACACCGCGCGTTCCCCCATCAACAGCGTGTCGGCGCGGGCGCGGGCGAGTTCGGCGGCGGTGTAGTGACGGCCGTGGGCCAGCCGGTAGGAGACGGCGAGCGGCCGCCGCGCCAGCCAGAGCAGCAGCGCCGCCGCCAGGGGGAAGGCGATGGCATTGTTCACCAGCGCGACCGTCGCGAACCGCTCCTGGTCCGCGGCCGCGAGCCGATCGACGATGAGGCTCTGATTCAGCCGGATGTTGTACAAGCTGGCCAGCGCGTTGGGCAGCCCGACGCACACCACCGCGATGGGCACCGGCCAGCCGCGCATCCTGGCGCGCAGGCTCTTTCGCGGCGGATCCACCAGATCGCGGGCGCGCGGGTCCAGGCACAGATCCAGCTGCCCGGCCAGTTCCGCACCCCGCTGCCAGCGGCGGTCCGGATCGGGATGCAGGCATTCCAGCAGCACCCGGCGCAGCGCGGCCGGGGTCTCGGCGGGCAGGGCGGCCAGTGCGGCCGCCGGCACCCCGGCGCGACGGCGGGCCAGCATATCGGCCACCGTCGCGGAGCCGGAACCGCGGGCTGGATCCTCGAACGGCACTGTGCCGGTGAGCATCTCCCACAGCAGCACGCCCAGGGAGTAGAGATCGCCGCGGGCGCCGGGCAGCGGCGCGGCGGGATCGAGCATGACCGCCAGGGCTTCCGGTGAGCGGTAGCGCAGCGCCTGCGGATCCTCGGGCCAGGCGCCCGCCCGGGACAGCGGCCCGAGCGCGAAATCCGCCAGCTTCGGCACACCCTCGGCGGTGAAAACCACATTCCCGGGCCGGATATCGTGATGCAGCACGCCGTGCCGTTCGGCGTATTCCAGCGCCTCCGCCAGCCGCCGCCCCACCCAGGCCACGGTCTCCGGCCAGCTCAGCTCCGCGATCTCGGCCCGCACCCGGGAATCCGCCGGCCGGATCTCGCCCCGGGCCTCCATGGCCGCGTCCACCGCGCGCAGCAGCAGGCGGCCGCCGAGCACGGCGATCGACGCCGGGCCGGGCTGGGCGCGCCGCTGGGCCAGCACCTCCGCGGCGGTGCCGCCCGGCAGATACTGCATGTACAACAGCCGCAAGGGTTTTCCGGTGCCGCCGTCGACGATCGAACGCTGGTCGAACACCCGCACGATGTACTGATGATCCAACTGCGCGACGGTCGGCGCGTCGCTGTCGGCCCCGGCTTCCACGCGCACCGCCACCAAGCGCTGCATGGAGCGCTGCCGGGCCAGGAACATGCGGCTGTGCGCGCCGCCGCCGAGCTCGGTGAGCAGATCGAAATCATCGAGGCGGCGGCCGGTTCCGATGCCCTCGGGCAGGCTCGGCGGCGGGGTGCGGCGCGCGCTGTCCGCCTCGGCGAAGCGGGCGCGCAGCTCACCGGCCACCTCCGGATACTCGACGGCGAAGGCGTCGACATCGATCACCCGGTAGCGGCTGCGGACCAGGTACTCCTCGCACACCAGGTCCACGAAGTCCGGACTGGTCGCGACTTCGGGAAATTCGGTGCGGTACTCCGCGATCCGCTTCTCCATTCCGGCGCGCCGCCACCGCTGCCGCATATCCACGCGCACCAGATCGGTCAGCACCGCCAGGCGCGCGTCCCGCCCGTCGGGCACATAGTGATCCAGCGGCGGCGGATCCGGGCGATCGCCGCGCAGCGTGGATTCCCAGTCGGCGGCGAAACGGGCGACCGCGTGCATCGGATCGCCGCTCACAATCGGATACCCGACCGCTCATCGTCCGCATGGGCGGAACGGCCGGGCGCGACCACGCGCTCCAGGGCCCGCAGATCCGCCTCGAGCGCCCGGAACATGATGTACACCGCCACGAACGCCACGATGCCACCCACGCTGAGCACCCGCACCGCCACGATCACCAGCGGAATGTCATCGGGCGGCAGGAAGGTCACGCCCGCCACCGCCAGCAGCGGCACCGAGGCCGCGATGGCCAGATAGCCGGTGCAGCGGTTGCCCAGCCGGTGCAGCCAGGCGGCATCGTCGGCGCTGATGTCGCCGTGCCGCAGGAACATCGGATAGACGCACCGCACCAGATAGAAGGTGACCAGGAAGAACGGATACGCGGTGGCGATGGCGCCGCACACCCACAGCGAGACCAGGAAGTGCACCGCGCCGCGCGGGGCGATATCGCCGGTGGCCAGGTGCAGCGACAGCGGGAAGGTGATGCCCGCCAGCACCCACGCCGAGATCACCACGAACGAAATGCGCTCCCCGCACAGCAGCACATCGCGGCGGGCGCGCGCCAAGGTCCGCGCATCGAATTCGCGGCCCTTGCGCAGACCGCGCGGCACCGTGATCACATACCGGCACAGATAGATGATCACCGCCAGCCCGATCGGATAGAACAACCCGTTCACCGTGGCCGTGGTGAGCGTGAAGGTCCGCATGGCCTGCTCGGAGAGCCGGCTCACGATCAGCGTGTCGTTGTGCATGATGTTGTAGATCGAGGCGATCACGTTCGGTACCGTGACGAACAGCGTCACCAGCGGAATCATCCAGCGCCGCAACCGCATCCGCGGACTGTGCGGCGGCGGGTCGACCAGATCGCGGGCCCGCTCGTCCAGGCACAGCTCGAATTGCTTGGCCAGCACCGACCCGCTGCTCCAGCGCTGATCGCGCGCGGGGGCCAGGCAGGTGAGCAGCACCCGGCGCAGCGCGGCCGGGCAGTCGGGCGGCACCCGCTCCAGCGCACCGGCGTCCACGCCGCTGCGGCGGCGGTGCAACATGGCCTCCAGGGTGGTGCGGTCGCCGTGCCCGCCCGGACCGGCCGTGGTGTCGTCGAACGGCTTTGCGCCGGTGAGCAATTCCCACAGCACCACGCCCAGGGAGAAGATGTCGGCGCGGGTGTCGAGATCACCGGCGGTGGTGGCGCTGCCGGGATGGCAGGCCTCCAGCTGCTCCGGCGACATGTAGGACAGCGAGCCGCCGAAGTAGGAGACCGGGCTCGCGCCGTCCAGATTGCGGCTGAAACTGATATTGAAGTCCGCCAGCTTCGGCACGGCCTCCGCGGTGAGCAGCACATTCGCCGGTTTCACATCGCGGTGCAGCACCCCGTGGCCGTCGGCGTAGTCGAGCGCCTCGGCCAGCCGGCGGCCCAGCCACGCAACGGTTTCCGGCCAGCTCAGCCCGGCCAGCTCGGCGCGCACACTGGAATCGGTGGGCCGGATCTCGCCCTTCTCCTCCATGGCCGCGTCCACCGCGTCCAGCAGCAGCTGCCCGCTGCGTTCGGACGCCGGCGTGGCGCGCACCCAGCGCAGCACCCCCAGCAGGGTGCCGCCGGGCAGGAACTGCATGTACAGCAGGCGCAGCCGCCGCCCGGTCTCGGTGCGCACACCCGACATCAGCCGCTGGTCGAAGACGCGCACGATGTAGTCGTGGTCCAGCTGGGCCAGCGTCTGCGGCTCGGTGCCGTGATCGGCGGAGATCTTCACCGCCACCAGGCGCTGCAGCGACCGCTGCCGGGCCAGGAACACCCGCGCGAAGGCACCGCTGCCGAGGCTGGTGAGCAGATCGAAATCGTCGATGCGCTGGCCGATTTCGATGCGATCGAGCAGTTCGGTGGTCTCCGGGGCGCTGATCCCGCTGGTGGCGCGGGCCGCGTCCGGGGCGGCGCCGGTGAGTTCGCCGAGGTCGGCCTGGGTCAGCTCACCCGGATCGGGGACGCGGGTGCTGTCGCTGTCGAGGTCGATTCCGGGCCGGGTCGATTCCTCCGGCGGGGCGCCGGCCCGGGTGGAATCGTCGAGTGTGAAATCCGGTTGGGTCAGACCATTCGGCGCGAAGGCCGCACGCGTGGGCTCGTCGAGCGGCGATCCGGCGCGGGTGGACTCCCCGAATCCGGGCCGCGTGGAATCCTCCAGCACCGACCGCCGGGTGCTCTGGTCCTCGTCATCGGCATTGAGCAGCTCCCGCAGCTCGGTGGCCTGATCCGGGAACTCGCGCACATAGTCGCGCGGATCCACCCGCTCCCCGCTGTGGCGGCGGATGACGAACTCCTCGTAGACCAGTCCCGGGGGCAGGTCACCGATGGTGAGTTCGGGGAATTCGGAACAGTATTCGGTCAGACGCTTGCGCGCCTGCGCCCGGCCCGGCGGCAATCCGGACCCGCCCAGCCAGCGGTGCCGCATATCGACGCGAATGAGTTCCACCAGCGCACCGCGCCGCAGCGCGGCGGCATCGGGCAGGAAATCGGCGATCTGCGGCGGCGCGGAGCCGGTATCCCAGGCCGCCGTGAACGCGGCAACCACAGTGAATTCCGTTCCAGCCGAATATCGGCCGGAGCGGTGGTCGGCACCAGAAGCCATGTCCGCACCCATCGTGGCTCGGCACGGATACCGTCGAATCCGTACTGTCGATGGATGTCGCGGATAAAATCCGCCACACCCGACACCATCATCCCCGAGCAATTGCGGGAATGATAACTTGCGGCTCAACAGCGGATCACCCGATTTCGACACGAGGCGACGGGGGAAGACCAGCATGTACGACGAGGGCACCGCACTGGCGGACGGCACCGCGGCGGTGAACGAGGTAGTGGTGAGCACAGACGACACGGCAAGCAATCCCACCGAGACGGCGAACCCGGCGGTACCCGACACGGCGAGCGCCGATCGGCCGGTCGACCCCGGCCCCCGGGTGGACGAGAGCACCGCGGCCGGTATCGCCGCCGCCGTGCGCGAGGGCCTGCGCACACCGGGCGATCTGGTGGAGGGCGCCATCGAACGGATCCGGTCGCGGGACCGGAAAGTCAACGCGTTCAGCCTGCTTCGCGTCGACGCCGCCCGCGCCGAGGCGCGCGCGGTGGCCGAGCGCGCGGATCTGGACATGCTGCCGCTGGCGGGCGTGCCGATCGCGGTGAAGAACAATATCGACGTCGCCGGCGAGGTCACCCGCGGCGGTTCGCTGGCGGGCTCGAATCAGCCCGCCGCGACCGACCATCCGGTGGTGCGCCGACTACGCTCGGCCGGCGCGATCGTCGTCGGCCTCACCGCTGTTCCCGAATTCGGCCTGTGGGGCGCCACCGACTCCCCGGAGCGCATTACCCGCAGCCCCTGGAATCCCCGTTTCGGCTCCGGCGGCTCCTCCGGCGGCTCCGGCGCCGCCGTCGGCGCGGGCCTGGTGCCGGTCGCGCACGGCAATGACGGCCTCGGCTCGGTCCGCATTCCGGCCGCCTGCTGCGGCGTGGTCGGCATCAAGCCCGGCCGGGGCCTGGTGCCCGCCGAGGTCGGCGTCGACTCCTGGGGCGGCATGACCGAAAACGGCGTTCTGGCAACGACTGTCGCCGATGCCGCCCTGGTGCTGTCGGTCCTGGCCGACCGCCCCGCCCTGGCCGAACTGGAAACCCCGCCCGCCCTGCGCATCGGCCTGGCCACCGCCGCACCGGTCCCTCTCGCCCGCGTCGACCGCGCCTGGACCGCCGCGGCCCGCAAGGCCGCCTCCCTCGCCGCGGGCGCCGGCCACGCCGTGGCCGTGGCCGAACTCCCCTATCAGGGCGCCACTTTCGCGCTGGCCCTGCGCTGGCTGGCCAATGCCGCCCGCGAGGCCGCGACCGTCCCGCACCCCGAGCGCCTGCAACCCCGCACCCGCACCCACGCGGCGCTGGGCCGGGTGGTCCTCAGGACCGGGCTGGTCCGTTCCGGCCAGGTCGATCGCATCGAGGCCCGCCTGCTCGACTACTTCGAACGCTACGACGTGGTCATCACCCCCACCCTGGCCGCCGCCCCGCCCCGCGCCCGCAATTGGCACACCCGCCCCTGGCTCGCCAATGTCATTGCGAACGTGCGCTTCTCCCCCTTCACCCCGCTGTGGAATCTGGTCGGCTGGCCCGCCATCTCCGTCCCCATGGGCATCCACCCGCGCACCGGCATGCCGGTCGCCGCGCAACTGGCGGGTCCCCCCGGCAGCGAATCCACCCTGCTGCGCCTGGCCGCGCAAATGGAGACCGCGCAGCCCTGGAAGCGAACCGCCCCCTGAGACACGAAACTGGGTCGTCACATCAGTGACGACCCAGTCTCGCGCGAATCGGCTACCCGAGGGTGGCAGTACCTCCGACCCACTGCCACCGCCGCCGTTTGCCAGGGCGGCAACTGATTTCGTTCCGGTCGGGGTAACTCATCGGGTACCCCCGGAATCGGTGTCGCACCTGACCGCCGGCACGCGAACGGGACCGGCGACGACGCTAGGCCGGGCGCAGAAGTTCCGGAGAGGCGGCCTCTGCGAAGCCGCCCTCGAGTACGCGTGCGGCGAACTCGATGATGGTCGGGCGATCGTCGTCGGCGCGCCAGGCCACCGCGAGCTCGCACGGGGGCAGGCCGGTGACCGGGCGGGCGGTCAGGCCGGGCCAGCGGTACATGGGCACATTGTTCTCGGCGAGCAGGCATACGCCCAGGCCGAGGCTGACGGCCTCGAGACGCTCCTCGGCGGTGGCCGCTTCCGCGCCGATGCGGGCCTGACGGCCGCCCCGGGCATCCGCGCCGAGCCAGAAGTCGCGTGCCGCACCGGCTTCGGCGGGCATGGCGATGAACGGCTCATCGGCGAGATCGGCGAAGTCGATGGTCTCCTGCCCGGCGAGCGCGTGGTTCTCCGGCAGCAGCACCCAGCGCGGCTCGGTGCGCAGCACCTGCCACCGGTAGCGGCTGGTGTCGGGCACCGGCAGCCACATGAGGGCGAGGTCGGCCTGCCGGCCGGCCAGCCCGCTGGAGGGATCGGTCCAGGACGCGGAGTGCAGGGCGAGCCGATGGCCGCTGGCGCTCTCCAGGTCGGTGATCAGGCCGCGCCCGATGGAGGACTGGATGCCGACGCGCAGCACCTCGCCGGCCTCCTGCAGGGCGACATTGGTCACCTCCCACAGTTCCAGGATCTTGCGGGCGCCTTCGAGCAGTTCCTTACCGGCGACGGTGAGGGCGACGCTGCGCTGGTTACGGTCGAACAGGACCACGTCGAGCTGGCGTTCCAGCTGACGAATCTGCCGCGACAGGGTGGGTTGTGCGATGTGCAGCCGCTGGGCGGCGTTGGTGAAGTGCAGTTCCTCAGCGACGGCGACGAAATACCGCAGGTCGCGCAAATGCGGGTCCATAGCCCCTTGCTATCAGAATCGGTCTTGATTTTCCAGCCGTATCCGACCCAAAAGTTTGCGATCAGATCAGAAAACAGCCGTCAGGTTTGTTACAGACAGCATAATCCGCCCGCGAAACATGCTGTTAACCGGACCCGCGAATTCCTGGCCATTCGACGAAGATCAATGCCCGGCAAGCTATGCGGACAGGTGACCAGCAGTTACCTCCACCACGCCACCCCGCCCGAAAAGCGGTCCGGACGGCCCGCGGCCGTCCAGCAACAACCGGCCCGGGCTCACGACGTCGCCGTAAACCCGGTGAGGTGAGTTTCGTCACATGAGGCTTAAAACCGCTCGCGATTGGGTCCGCGCGCGGCTCCCCGAGGCTTATTTGCCGCCGTAGACCTTCGGGTCCAGGGTGCCGATGTAGGGCAGATCGCGGTAGCGCTCGGCGTAGTCCAGCCCGTAGCCGACCACGAACTCGTTCGGGATGTCGAAGCCCACGTGCATGACGTCCACGTGCGTGCGCAGCGCATCGGGCTTGCGCAGCAGCGTCACGACCTCGAGCGAGGCGGGATTGCGGCTCTTCAGATTGCGCAGCAGCCACGACAGCGTGAGCCCGGAGTCGATGATGTCCTCGACGATCAGCACATTGCGGCCGGCGATGTCCTTGTCCAGGTCCTTCATGATGCGCACCACGCCCGAGGACGAGGTGGAGGACCCGTAGGAGGAGACCGCCATGAACTCCATCTGCGTGGGGATGGTGAGCCGCTTGGCCAGATCGGTCATGAAGAAGATGGCGCCCTTGAGCACACCCACCAGCAGCAGGTCGCCTTCGGGGGCGTCAGCGGGATACCGCTTGGCGACGAGGTCCGCGATCTCGTCGATCTTTTCCGCGATTTCGTCCTCGCTGATCAGCACCGACGCGATGTCGTCCCCGTACACGTCCGCTGGTTTCCCTTCAGTGATGATGTCTATCCGAATCGGATTCGCTCTGGTCCGAGCCCAGTATGAGCCTGCCATGTTCACGCGCGGCAACCAACCTGGTCCCATCGGGCAAACCACCCACGGCCACCCCGCCCTGACCCCGCCAATTCGTGATCAGCGCATCGACGGCCCGTAAATTATTGTCCGTCAATGATTTTGCGCCACGTTCCAGCAACCAGGCGCGAACGACGCGGCGGCGGAGTGCGGGCGGCGCAGTGGCGAGCATCTCGAGCGACAGCGTTTCACCGTCCAGCGCCGCGGCCAGCAACTCCGCGGCGAGCGTGTCCAGCACCGCACCGTCCTCTTGCAGGTGGGCGGCCGTGCGCGCCAGCGCGGCGGCGACGCCACCGCCCAGGACATCTTCCAGCAACGGCAGCGCCTCGGTGCGCAGCCGCACCCGGGTGAACTCCGGTGCGCTGTTGTGCGGATCCTCGTGCGGCGTCACCCCGAGATCGGCGCACAGGGCCCGCGTCACCGGCCGCCGCACGCCCAGCAGCGGCCGCCCCCACGGTTCGGAGTATTCGGGCATCCCCTGGATCGAGCGCCCGCCCGATCCCCGCGCCAAACCGAGCAGCACGGTCTCGGCCTGATCGTCGAGGGTGTGCCCGAGCAGGACGGGCAGGCCGTCGCGAGCCGCGTCCAGCGCCGCGTACCGGGCCCGCCGCGCCGCGGCCTCCGGCCCGCCCGCGCGCCCGACCTCGACCGGCAGCACCCGGGCCGACCGGCAGCCCAATGCGATGGCCGTCGCGGCCGCCTCCGCCGCCACCGCGGCCGAGCCCTCCTGCAATCCGTGATCCACCACCAGGGCGTCCACCGCACCGGCCTCCACGACGGCGGCGGCCGTCAGGGCCAGCGAGTCCGCGCCGCCGGACAGCGCGACCGCGACCTCGTCACCGGGCGCGTAGGCGGCCAGCCACTCGCGCAGGGCGTGCCGCATTTCCAGGGCGGCGCGCGTCTCGGGCAGCCGGGGCCGGTCGTTCACGCCCCGATCGTTGCACGCGCCCCCGGCTCAGCCCAGAACGCGGGTCACCCAGCGCTGCGGATCGCTGATCTCGTCGGTGCGGGGCAGGGTTTCCGGATTGGTCCACACCGCATTGAAACGTTCCATGCCGACGGTATTGACCGCCTCGTCGACGAAGGCCTTGCCGCGCACGTACTGCTGCACCTTGGCATCCATGCCCAGCAGCGCGCGTAGTAGGCGTTGCAGCGGATTGCCGGGCCGCTTGCGCCGCTGATCGAAGGCCGCGCGAATGCGCGCGACCGAGGGCACCACGGCCGGGCCCACGGCATCCATCACATGGTCGGCGTGGCCCTCCAGCAGGGTGCCGAGCATGAGCAGATTGTCCAGCGCCTGCCGCTGCGGTTCGGCCTGGGTGGCGCGCAGCAGCCCGATGACCCCGCCCGCCGGATCCTCCACCCCGCGGCGGCGCTCGCGCACCGCCTCCAGCAGTCGCTCGAGCATATCGGCGATCGGTTCGTCCCCGGCCGCGCCGAGCACCTCGACGTTCTCCCGCATGTACTCGGCCAGCCAGGGCGCGGAGGAGAACTGCACCCGGTGGGTCACCTCGTGCAGGCAGACCCAGAGCCGGAAATCGCTGGGCGGCACGCCGAGTGCGCGTTCCACCGCCATGATGTTGGGCGCGACCAGCAGCAGCGTGCCGTCCGGCCCGCTGAACGGGTCGTACTGGCCGAGGATGGCCGTGGACAGGAAGGCCAGCATGGCCCCCGCCTGCACCCCGGCGGGCTTGCCCACCAGCTTGCCCTTCGCACCGGCGTCGACGCCGGTGCCGGTGAGCTGCGCCATGGAGTCGGCGGCGGCGCGAATCCAGCCGGGCCGGTCCACGATTCGCGCATCGGGCACCACGGAGCCGTCGATCAGCCCGCTCACCTCCCGCACCGGCCCCTCCGCCCGCACCGAGGCGGCGGCGAGTTCCGATACGGCCTGTTCGGCGGACTGTCTGGTGGTGCGCGGCCCGGCCGGCACCAGCGCGGCGCCGGTGCGGGCGGCCAGGGCCCAGTCCACGGAACCGGCCAGCCCGGAACGGTGCTTGGGCGCCGGCTCGCCGGCCAGCAGCACCTCACCGGTCTGAGCGACGCCGTTTCCCGTGCGGTCGGCGTCGGCCGAATGGTGTTCGGGTCCGGTCATAATCATCCACCCGTCAGGAGCATCCGCAAGTACGCAGTGTGGCGGCGATGGCGTCCAATGCCGGGCGGCTCAGGCCGGGCAGGCGATCGTTCGACATCAACGCGAAAGTGAGTACGCGCCCATCGCGGTCCAGCACATACCCCACCAACGAGCTTGCCACGTCCAGAGTTCCGGTCTTGGCCCGAACCCAGCCCGCGGCGGCGCGATCGCGCACCGTGTAGCGGTCGGACAGGGAGCCGGTGGCGCCGGCCACGGGCAGATAGTCGAGCAGCGCCGCCAGCGGTGCGGGTGCGGCCTCGGCCGCACCGTCCCCGGTCGGATTGCTCTGATTGAAGGGCGAAGTCGGCAGCGCCGCGACGGTGACGACCCTGTCCAGCAGGCTTGGCGTGATCTTGTCGTCCACCGAGAGCCCGCCCGCGTCGTGCAGCGTGGTTCCGGTCAGATCGAAACCGGCGGCCTGCAGCGTCGTGGTCATACCGGTGACCGTCCCGGCGAAGGACTGCTCCGCGCCTGCGGCGGCGGCGATTTCGCGGCCGATGGTCTCGGCCAGCACATCGTCGGAATGGACCATCATGTCCCGCAAGCGGTCTCGCAGCGGCGCCGAGCGCACGGCCGCGACCTGGGTGGCGCCGGCCGGTGCGGCGCCCAGCCGCACCCGATTCGGGTCCAGCCCCAGCGCGGTGGCCAGGGCCTTACCCGCGTCCAGCGCCGGGGTGGGGGTGCGCGGGGAGTACTCCACCAGCGGATCCAGCCGCCCGCCGTCGATCATGACCGGTTCGATGGGCGCGATGGAGCCGCCGGCGATGTCCTCGGTCAGCCAGCCCTGCGCCATGGTCGGCCCGGTGTACGCGGAGACGTCCACCACAATGGTGTCGGCGCTCCGCCCGGAGGCCTTGATCTGCGCCACCACGTCCGAAAGTTTCGGCCCGTCCGGGTAATAGCCCTTGCCGTCCGGCTGCGCGGTCAGCGTGGGATCGCCGCCGCCCACCAGGACCAGCTCGTTCGCCGCGGCGCCTGTCACCACCTTGGTGGTCACCCGGTGATCGGCGGGCAGCGCCAGCAGGGCGGCGGCGGTGGTGAGGATCTTGGCGGTCGAGGCCGGGATCATCGGCTTGTCCGCGTCGTGGCCCCACAGCACCTCACCGGTATCGGCATCGGACACCTGCGCGGCGAACACGCCCAGATCCGGATTGGCGACCACCGCCGCGAGCGCCGCGGTCAGCCCGGCGGCCGTGGGCGCGGGCCCATTCGTCGGCGCGGGCGCGACCTGCGGCAATACCCGCACCGGCGATGGCGGGGCGGCAATGGTCAAGCCGCCGTGGCGGAATTCCTCCGTCCACGGTTTCACCGTCAACACCACGGCCGCGGCCGCCACCAACACCACGACCAGCGCCGATGACACCACGATCCAGGTTCTGCGACGACGCTTGGCCTCCAGCCCACCGATGTTCTGTTTGTTCCGACCTGCCACCTGCCGCTACTCCCTGATACCCGTGGTTCGGTATTGCCCGAGAAGTCCCTGCCGCACCCACACGACCCCCGACCACACTATCCTCGTTGCGCAGTCGTTCCCCCGAACGAGCTGGCGAGTCGGCAGCCATACCGCCCACCGAAGAAGGAGATGACGTGGAGTTCGACGTCACCATCGAGATCCCCCGGGGTCAGCGCAACAAGTACGAGGTAGATCACAAGACCGGACGCGTGCGGCTGGACCGCTACCTGTACACGCCGATGATGTACCCGGCCGACTACGGCTACATCGAGGACACCCTGGGCGGCGACGGCGATCCTCTCGATTGCATGGTGCTGCTGCCCGAGCCCGTGTTCCCGGGTGTGCTGGTCGAGGCCCGTCCGGTCGGCGTGCTCATCATGAGCGATGAGGCCGGCACCGACGAGAAGCTGGTGGCGGTGCCCGCCGGCGACAAGCGCTGGAACCACATCCAGGACGTCGAGGACATCCCGGAGTTCCAGCGCAAGGAGATCGCGCACTTCTTCGAGCGGTACAAGGACCTGGAGCCCGGCAAGTGGGTCAAGGTCGAGGGCTGGGAGGGCCGCGAGAAGGCCGAGAGCCTGGTCACCGAGGCCTACGCCCGGCTGAAGGAGCAGGGCGGCCACTGAGGCGGTCCCGCAGGCATGGTCGGGGCGCGGATTACCGCGCCCCCACCGTCGTCATTCGGGGGCCGACAATCCGGCGGTGGTGCGCAGCGGGACTTCTCGCCAGAACAGCACCAGCACCAGCGCGACCAAGGTGACCGCCGACGTGGTCAGGAACACCGTCGACAGCGATTCCGCGAACCCCACCTGGAACGGCCGCGCCAGCGCCGGATCCAATTGCTGCACAATCGAACTGTCGCTGAGCACCCGCTCGACGCCGGAGGCGTCCCGGCCCGTCGCGGCCAGCTCGTCGCGGATATCCGGAACCAGCCGCGCGAACAGGATCGACAGGAACACCGCCGCCCCCAGCGTCCCGCCGATCTGCCGGAAGAAGGTCGCGGCGGCCGTCGAGACGCCCATATCCTTGGGCGGCAACGCATTCTGCAGGGCCAGAATCAGGGGCTGCATGAGATTTCCCAGCCCGAAGCCGACACACATCATGAACAGCGCCACGATCCAGAACTCGGTGTCGAAGCGCAGATAGTGCAGCAGGAACAGTCCCAACGTCACCAGCGCCGCACCCAGAATCGTGAAGATCCGGTAATGCCCGGTGCGCGAGATCAATTGGCCCGAGAACACCGAGCCGATCATGATGCCGAACACCATCGGAATCATCTGCAGGCCGCCCAGCATCGGGCTGGAGCCCCGCACCACCTGCAAATACTGTGGCAGCAGCAGGATTCCGCCGAACATGCCCGCGCCCACCACGAACGAAATAACCACACCCAGCGCGAAAGTACGATTGGCGAAGATTCGCAAGGGAATCAGCGCGGCCTCCCCCAATGCCGCCTCCACCGCCACGAATCCGGCCACACCGACCGCGCCGATCACGTAGCAGATCACTGATTTCGTACTGCCCCAACCCCATTCACGCCCCTGCTCGGCGACGATCAGCAACGGGGTGAGACCGACGATCAGAACCAGCGCGCCCCAGTAATCGACGCGATCGCGTGATCGCTCCCGCGCCGGCAGCCGCAGCACCCGCGTCACCACCAGCAGCGTGAACAGCCCGATCGGGACATTGACCAGGAACACCCACCGCCACCCGGCAATGCCCAGAATGCTCTGCTGCCCCGCGAACAATCCGCCCAGCACCGGCCCGACCACACTGGAAGTTCCGAAGACGGCCAGGAAATAACCCTGATACCGCGCCCTTTCGCGCGGGCTGACAATATCCCCGATGATGGTGAGCGCCAGCGACATGAGCCCGCCCGCGCCCAGCCCCTGCACCGCCCGGAAGGCCGCCAGCTCGTACATCGACTGCGAGAACGTGCACAGCAGCGACCCGAGCAGGAATATCGAAATGGCCGCCAGATAGAAGGGCTTGCGCCCGTACATATCCGAGAGTTTCCCGTACAGCGGCGTCGCCAGCGTGGCCGTGATCAGGTACGCGGTCGTCGCCCAGGCTTGCAGCGCGTACCCGTCGAGATCATCGGCAATGGTCCGGATGGCCGTCGACACAATGGTCTGATCCAGCGCCGCCAGCAGAATCCCGAGCAGCAGCCCGCTCAGGACCACCATGATCTGCCGATGCGTGAAACCCCCTTCGCCCGAAGCGGACTCACGAATCTCGGATGTAGCCATAGCGGACCTCCAGCCCCCAGCCTCACGATAGGCCGGGAACCGGAGGTGCATGCCCCTTTTGCGGGCCGGGGTTTCAGGGGCGGAGCCCCTGAGAGTTCCCGAGAGTTGGGCTTCTTACTTCCCCTTGAAGTCGGGCTTGCGCTTCTCGAAGACCGCCTGGATCGCCTCGGTGATGTCCTCGGAGGGCAGGAACGCCGCATTCCAGGCCGACACGTACCGCAGACCGTCCGCCACCTTGCCCGCCTTCGGCTGATCCAGCACATCCTTGATGCCCTGCACCACCAGCGGCGGGTTCTCCGCGATCTCCCGCGCCAGGGCGTGCGCCGCGTCCAGCACCGCTTCCCGATCCGCGTAGACGTCGTTGATCAACCCGATCTTCTCGGCCCGCGCGGCGTCGATGTCCTTGCCGGTGTAGGCCAGCTCGCGCAGATGCCCCTCGCCGATAATCCCGGGCAACCGGTGCAGCGAACCGATATCGGCGACGATGGCCACCTTGGCCTCGCGCAGGCTGAACTGGGCGTCGGCACTGGCCAGCCGGATATCGGCGGCCGCGATGAGATCCAGCCCGCCGCCGATGCACCAGCCGGACACCGCCGCGATCACCGGCTTGCGGCAGTCCGCCACCGCGGTGACCGAGTCCTGCATCTCCCGCACATGCCGCAGGAAGTCGGTGCGCGGCCCGGCGAGCGCGGGCCCGCCCAGCAGCGGCCCGAACATCGGGCTCATGGCCGGCAGGTCCAGGCCGTAGGAGAAGTGCTTGCCCGCACCGGTGAGCACGATGGCGCGGACCTCGGGATCGGCGTCGAGCTCCCGGAAGATGAGCGGCAGCTCACGCCAGAAGTCCGGGCCCATGGCATTGCCTTTGCCGGGACCGGTCAGCGTCACCTGGGCGATGTGGTCCTTGCTTTCGACCTCGAAAGCCTTCCAATCGGTCATCGGTCCAGCGTATCGGGGGTGCGGGCGGCCCGGCCGGGGGGTGTAAATCCTGTGCTAAATCTGATGCGCCGCACTGGTTTCCGGCTACCTCGCGGACGCACCATGAAACCCGTCCGCAAATGCACTCCCCGTGTGTGGAGGTCCCGATGTTGATGCATCACGGAATCGGCCTCGACCGCTTCAACACCCTGCCCCGCCGCCGCGCGATCCACGCCCTCTACGAATGCTGCTGCAGTGTCACCTGGGCGGCCAAGATCGCCGACGGCCGTCCCTATCCCGGCTACGCCGCACTACACACCGCCGCGGCCGCCGAACTCGACGCCCTCTCCGCCGCCGATCTGGACAATGTCTTCGATTCCTGTGCCCGCGAGTTCATTTCGGGGCGCACCGGCGCCGAGCTGAAACGCATCACCCGCGCGCGCCTGGCGCGCATGCTCGGCCCGGAGGAGGGCTATCCCGAATACTGATAACCCGCACATCCACCGCAATCGCTCTACCCTGGTGCCATGCGCAGGTCCCTGCCACCCGTCGCCGCCAAGGTTTCGGACACGCTCATCGCGCGCGGCCATCACGGGGTGATCATCACCCAACCGCAGCCCACCCACACCGCGGCCGAGGCCGCCCGGGCCCTGAACGTGCCCGTCGGCGCGATCACCAAATCCCTGGTCTTCCTGCTCGACGAGGATCCGGTACTGCTGCTCGTCTCCGGCGCCCACCAGGTGCACCTGGAACACACCGGCCGGCGGCTGGAGGGCAGGCTCACCCGCGCCACCGCCGCCATGGTGCGCGAGCTGACCGGCCAGCCCATCGGCGGCGTCGCCCCGGTCGGGCATCCGGTCAACCTGCCCACCTACATCGACACCGCGCTGTCGCGGCATACCGAGCTGTGGGCGGCGGGCGGGCATCCGAACACGCTCTTCCGCACGACTTTCGGCGAATTGGTCCGGATCACCGCGGGCCTGGCCATCGATATGGATTGAGCGATTTCGCACAGTGGGGAATAAACCCGGCGCCCGGACACGTAGGTTCGAAACGTGAGCGAGCTTGCGAGCGAACCATTGACACAGCGCGCATCGCGCATGGGTGTGCCGAGCGCCAGCGAGGTGCACCCATGAGCGATTCTGCGACGCCCGGCGCCGAGCTACATGTGCCCGACGATCTGAGTGGTATCACCGCGCAGCAATATCGGGCCGCGATGCGGCACTATCCGGCGGGCGTCACCATCGTCACGCTGAACTCCGCGGACGGGCCGATCGGCTTCACCGCCACCTCGTTCGCCTCGCTCTCGGCGGAACCGCCGTTCATCTCGTTCAATATCGCCGAGACCTCGTCGAGCATCGCCGCCATGCTGCGGGCCGAATCGCTGGTCGTGCACTTCCTGGGCGAGCATCAGAAGCATCTGGCCCAGCGGTTCAGCCGGGCCGCGGAGGAGCGGTTCAGCGATCGGTCGCTGTGGACCACCCTGGACACCGGCGAACCGGTGCTGCACGGCACCCCGATCTGGGTGCGCGCCACGGTCCATCAGCTCATTCCCATCGGCGACCACACCCTGGTGGTCGGTCTGGTCACCCGGGTGCACGACAATACCGAGGACGCGCCGTCGGCCGGACCGCTGGTCTACTACAACGGCGCCTACCACCGCGCCGAGATCTCCGACTGAATCCGCCCGCTGATCAGGCCGCCGAGGACGCGGTTCCGATGCCCAGCGCCGCCAGGATTCCGGCACTGAGCTGTTCGAGCCGGTCCCGCACGCGCGGGCTGCGCAGCAGCGCCACCGCCCGCGAGGCCGCCACCGCCAGCAGCACCATTTCGACCGCGGCGATCGCGGCTTCGATGGCGCCCAGCGCGAGGGTGTTCGCGAAGGTCACCTCGGTCAGGAACTGCGGCAGCACCGCGAGGTAGAACAATCCGACCTTCGGATTGAAAATGCACGACAGCAATCCCGCAGCGAATGCCGAGCGAACGGTGACATCGTCCCGCGGCGCGTCGATGGCGACCTCCGCCTCCCGGGCGGCCCGATTGCGGCGATATTCCAGGAAGGCGCGAATCCCCAAGTACACCAGGTAGATTCCGCCGACCACCTTCAGCACCCGATAGGCCGTGGCCGACTGCTCCAGCAGCGCCGCCACCCCGGCGGCGACCACCACCGCCCAGACGATCCCGCCCAGCGCCGACCCGATCGCCGCGGCCACCGCCGGTCGTCGCCCGATAATCGAAAACCGCAGCACCAGAAACGAATCCGGCCCGGGCGTCAGCGACAGCACCAGGCACAGCCCGATAAAGCTCAGCAGCAGCGGAAGGCTCACCCCTCCATGGCAGCGCACCGCCGCCGCGAGGGCAAGGGAATTAGGCGGCGAACTCCGCGCCCAGTTCACGGAACACCTCGGTGTTCAACGTGAACGCCAGCCGCGCCTCGTCGAGCACCTGCTCGACCTCGGGACCGCCGACCGGCAGCTGATCGAGCTGCTCGCGGTATTCGCGTTTGAACGCAGCGGGATTCGAAATGCCGTCGAAGACGTAGAACCGCACGCCGTCGCCCTTCTTGGGCAGGTCCCACAGCTTCTCGGCGGTTCCGCGAATGACCTGTCCGCCGGAGAGATCGCCCAGGTAGCGGGTGTAGTGGTGGGCCACGTACCCGGCCGGGAAGCTGCGCGCGCACTCCTCGATGCGGGCGGCATAGGCGGCGGTGGCCGGCAGCGCGGTCAGCTCGTCGCGCCAGCCGGCCCCGCCCAGGTGGGCCAGATCGGCCTCCAGGGATTGCAGGCGGGCCAGCTCCGGCCGGATGAACGGCCCCGCGACCGGGTTCTCGGCGAGCTCGGCGGAATGCTTCTCCAGGGCGGCGTAGACGAACCACAGCTGCGCGGTGTAGCGGTAGAAGGCCTCGACTCCGAGTGCGCCGCCGAGCAGGTCGCGCATGAAGGTGGAGTGTTCGGCCTCTTCGTGCTGCCGCTCGGTCGCGGTGCGGATGAGGGTCGAGAACGGGGTGCCGGTGTCCGTGCTGTCGGCCTGCATCGACATGGTGCTCGCAACCTCTCGTCATCAACTCCGGGGCGCCGAAGTATGGCTACCCTAACTTCTCCTTCGAGGGTACGCGTCAGCAACGATCTCGCGATTCGAACTTTGCGGTCCCGGCGATCCAACTTTCGGATGATTTTCCGGACGGGGTTGACAAGGCTCCCAGCCGTCTGCCAACCTCTCAAACCAGGTCATGAGTACCAGCGCAAAGCCCCGGCTAGCTGGTCGGCAACCCTCCTCCGCGGTGGGGTGCTCCGGGTGACGACCAGGCCGCAGCCCAAAACCGGGCGCGGCAAGCGCGGACTCTCGATCATTTCGATCGCGTGTCCCTGGCCCGATGGGATTTCGTGATGACTGCTTTCGCCGACCAGACCTGTGCCGCTCTCGCCACCGTCTCCGGCTGCGACCTCCAGGTGCCCCTCGTGCAGGGCGGCGCCATTCGCTACGCCAACTTCGACTACGCGGCGAGCGCCCCCGCCTTGCAGCAGGTCACCGACCGGATCGCCGAACTGCTGCCGACCTACGCCAGCGTGCACCGCGGCGCCGGCTACGCCTCGCGCATCTCCACCGACTGCTACGAATCCGCCCGCGGTTCGGTCGCCCGCTTCCTGAACGCCGCCGACGATCAGGTCGTGGTCTTCACCCGCAACACCACCGATTCGCTGAACCTGCTCGCCTCCTGCGTGCCCGGCGACACCGTGGTCCTGGATGTGGAACACCACGCCAACTTCCTGCCGTGGACCCGCCACGGCCGCCGCGTGGTGCCCATTGCCGACACCATCGAGGAGACCATCCAGCGCATTGTCGCCGAGCTGTGCAGCAAGCCCGCCGCGCTGCTGGCGATCACGGGCGCCTCGAATGTGACCGGTGAACTGCTCCCGCTGGAGCGCCTGGCCTGGATCGCGCACCAGTGCGGCACCCGCATCCTGGTCGACGCCGCCCAGCTGGCCCCGCACCGCCGCATCGACCTGCGCACCACCGGCATCGACTACCTCGCCTTCTCCGGCCACAAGGCCTACGCCCCCTTCGGCGCGGGCGTGCTGGTCGGCCGCCGCGACTGGCTCGATGCCGCCGAGCCGTACCTGGCCGGCGGCGGCGCGGTGCGCTCGGTGACCGCCGACGGCGCCGACTGGGCCCCCGCCCCGCAGCGCCACGAGGCCGGATCCCCCAATGTGCTCGGCGTGGCCGCCCTGGCCGCGGCCTGCGACACCCTCGCCGGACTGGACGAGGCGACCGTGCTCGAGCACGAGCGGTACCTCACCCACCGCCTGCGCTATGGCCTGAAAACCGTTCCGGGCGTGCGGTTCCTGCGCATCTTCCGGGACAGCACCGACGCCGTCGGCATTGTCGCCTTCACCATCGACGGCTTCGAACCCGGACAGGTCGCCGCCTATCTCTCGGCCGAACACGGCATCGGCGTGCGCGACGGCCGCTTCTGCGCCCACCCGCTGCTGTCCCGCCTCGGCGTGGACGCGGCCCTGCGCGCCAGCATCGGCCTGGGCACCACCGCCGCCGACGTGGACCGGTTGATCGACGCCGTCGCCACCCTGGTGGAGAACGGCCCGAGCTGGAATTACGCCCGCACCGAAGGCCATTGGAACCCCGTCCCCGAGACCCGCCCTTTCGCGAATACCGATGCGGGAGCAGCGCCCTGCGGGTTCTGACGGGCCAGGGGGCGAAGCCCCCTGAGAGTCCCGAGAGTCGGGTTATGGCACCAGATAGCGGGCGGCGAGTTCCTCGACGAAGGGATCGTCGTCCGCCACCGCGTTCAGCAGATCCAGGTCGTCGCGCACCGAGATCTCGCGCGGATCATCCTGTTCCGGATCGGCGGGACCGTCCTCTTCCAGCTGCCGGATCAATTTCGCGCGCACGCGCTCTTTCAACGTGTCGGCCATAACCCGAGCATGCCATCAAACCGGCGCGAGCCAGCTCCCCCACGGCGTATTCCGGACGACCGTATATATAAGGAGCAGCGCCAGCGTGATCCACATGGCCTTCTTCGGCAGCACCTGAGGTAGTCGCGGAATCGTTCCCCCGCGCCACCCGCGCACCAGCCACGATCCCCACCACACGGCGAAGCCCAGCAGCAACGGCACGATCAGGATATTGCTGTGGACGGCATCGAGAATCCGCCCGTCGGTGAGATTGTGCAGCCCTCGCAGTCCCCCGCAGCCCGGGCACCACAGCCCGGTCAGCTCGTAGAACGGGCAGAACCCGTACGACCCTTCCGCGTGCGGATCCCGGAAATGCAGCAGCGCCAGTCCGCCCGCCACCGCCGCGCCCGCGAGCAATGGCATGCCCACGCCGACCCAGCGGGGCCGGGTCGGATTGTCGTTCACGGGCGCTGACCTGGTGTCCACGAACATCAACGGTAGCCGGGCCCGCGGCGCGCTGCCAGATCGCCGACGGGTGCGAGCAGCACGCCCGCGAGCATATCGATGATCTCCATGCGCGCTCGCATATCCGCGGCCTCGATCCGGCCCGCCTCGACAGCGCGTTCGTGATCGGCGAGCAGCGCGAAAAGCACTGTGGGCAGGGTGCGCAACCGCCGGATGCGCACGCCCGGCGGCAATTCCGTCAGCTCATCGCCGAGCCGCTGCATGATCACCCGGACCGAGGTGCGCGCCTCGCTGGCCAGGTTCGCGGCATCGGTCACCGCCGGGTGGGTGTGGATCTGCTCCAGGAATCGCGCGTAGTGATTGATCCCGTACCGCTCGTTCAGCTCGAACATGGGCAGCACCAGCGCTTCCAGCAGTCCGTGCACGGAGGCCGCCGAACCCGTCTGTTCCGCAAGCAGTTCCAGCCGCCGCACTTCGAGGGTGGCCAGCCGGTGCTCCACCACGGCTTCGATCAAGCCGTCGCGCGAACCGAAGTGGTATTGGATGGCCGAATTGTTCCGCTGCCCGGCGGCCGCCGCGATATCGCGCAGCGGCACCGCCTGCCCGCGTTCGGCGATCAGCCGCTCGGCGGCCTCGATGATCCGCTCTCGCGCTTCGGTGACTGCCATGCGTGCAGACTAGCCTGCCCAGCAGCGGTTGAAGAACTTCTCCTTGACAGTTAAGAACTAATTCTTAAAGCTACCTGTGACCGTCGTCATATCGGAAGGACCGCTCGATGATCCTGGACAAATTCCGCCTGGACGGCCGCGTGGCCGTCATTACCGGCGCGGGCCGCGGCATCGGCGCGGCCGCCGCCCTGGCCCTCGCCGAGGCGCGCGCCGATGTCGCCATCGCCGCGCGCACGGAGTCCCAGCTCGATGAGGTGGCGGGCAAGGTGCGCGCCCTCGGCCGTCGCGCCTTCACCTTCCCCGGCGATCTCTCGCACACCGGAACGCTGAAGGACTTCGCGGAGGCCGCGGCCGCGAATCTCGGCCGCCTCGACATCGTCGTCAACAATGTGGGCGGCACCATGCCCAATACCTTCCTGACCACCAGCGCCGAATTCCTCGATCAGGCTTTTCATTTCAATGTCACGACCGCGCACGCCCTGACCCGGGCCGCCACCCCGCACCTGCTGGCCGCCGGCGGCGGCTCGGTCGTCAACATCACCTCCACCCTCGGCCGGGTGCCCGGTCGCGGCTACCTCGCCTACGGCACGGCCAAGGCCGCGCTGGCGCACTGGACCCGTCTCGCCGCCACCGACCTGTCCCCGCGCATCCGGGTCAATGCCATCGCGGTCGGCTCGACTCTCACCTCCGCCCTGGATGTCGTTGCGCAGCAACCGGAAATGAAGAAGCAGATGGAGGACGCCACCCCGCTGCAGCGCCTCGGCGAGCCGTGGGAGATCGCCGCCGCCATCGTCTACCTCTCCTCCCCCGCCGGCGGCTACCTCACCGGCAAGGTCCTGGAAGTGGACGGCGGACTCATCAGCCCCAACCTGGAGCTCCCCATTCCCGACCTGTGATCGTCTGCCCGCCAGGAGTTCTGCCATGAAATACCGCGTAGTCCAGTGGAGCACCGGCAATGTCGGCCGCCGCACCCTGCGTTCCATCCTCGCCCGCCCCGAACTCGAGCTGGTCGGCGTCTGGGTCTCCAGTGCGGCCAAGGCCGGTAAGGACGCCGGTGAACTCGCCGGTCTCGACCGCGACACCGGCGTCCTGGCCACCACGGACGCCCAGGCGCTCATCGACCTGAAACCCGATTGCATCGTCCACACCGCCATGGCCGACGACCGCCTGCTGGAGGCGGTGGAGGATCTGAAATCCTTCCTGCGCGCCGGGATCAATGTCGTCTCCAGCAGTCCCGTCTTCCTGCAATTCCCCTACGGCACCCTGCCCGACGACGCCATCACCCCCATCGTCGACGCCGCCACCGCGGGCGGAGTGTCGCTGTGGGTCAACGGCATCGATCCGGGCTGGGCCAACGACTGGCTGCCGCTGCTGCTGTCCAGCGGCTCCGAGCGCATCGACGCCATTGTCTGCTCGGAGATCATGGACTACTCCACCTATGACAATCCCAAGGTGCTGTTCGACATCATGGGCTTCGGGCGTCCGCTCGACGACCTCCCGCTGCTACTGCAACCCGGGGTCCTCACCCTGGCGTGGGGCAGCGTGATCCGCCAGCTCGCCGCCGCGCTGGATGTCGAACTCGACGATGTCACACAGCATTTCGAACGGCTTCCGGCTACCGAGAAGATCGAGATCGGCGCGCATGCCATCGCGCCGGGCACCGCGGCGGCGCTCCGCTTCCAGATCCACGGCCTGCGCCACGGCCGCGAGGTGCTGACCCTCGAACACGTCACCCGCCTGCATCCCGCACTCGCGCCCGACTGGCCGCAACCGGCCGGAAAGGGTTGCTACCGAGTGGAAATCAAGGGCGAACCCGACTATCAGCTCGACCTGCAGCTCTACAGCAACGGCGATCACGCCGAGGCGGGCGTGGTCGGCACCGCCGCCCGGCTGGTCAGCGCGATCCCCGCCGTGATCCAGGCCCGTCCCGGCCTGCTCACCGCCACCGATCTGCCGCTCACCACCGGCCGCGGGGTGGTGTCGCCCTAGACGGCGGCCCGGCCGATCACATCGTCGAGCACATCGCGGGAGCGCAGCAGATCGCGGATCTGGCGATCGATGCGCTCCCGTTCGACTTTCAGCTCGTCGACCAGCTCCGGGGTGGCGAACTCATTGGCCCGCCCGTCGGCATCGCGCATGCACGGCAGGATCTGCGCGATCTTCTTGCTGCACAGGCCCGCCGCGTACAACTCCTGGATGTGGATGACCCGGTCCACCGCCGGCTCCGGATAGTCGCGATGGCCGCCCGGGGTGCGCGCCGACACCAGCAGGCCCTGCTCCTCGTAGTAGCGCAGGGACCGCTCACTGACCCCGGTGCGCGCCGCCAGCTCCCCGATTCGCATGCGCCACCTGGCCTTCCGTCTCCGGACTTGATTCTCACATCAATGTCAGATTTTACCGTACCCGCATGACGAACACCGCACCGCGCAACAGCCTCTTCGACTCCGCCGCTCTCGGCGCCCTCGACCTGCCCAACCGCCTGGTCATGGCCCCCATGTCCCGCAATCGCGCCGCCGCCGACGGCACCCCGACCGAGCTCATGGCCGCCTACTACACCCAGCGCGCGAGCGCCGGGCTCATCATCGCCGAGGCCGCCACCCCCAACCGGATCGGCAAGACCTACGCCGGTATCCCGGCCATCCACACCGAGGCCCATATCGCCGGATGGCGACAGGTCACCGATGCGGTGCACGCCGAAGGCGGCCGGATGTTCCTGCAAATCCAGCACGGCGGACGCATCGGCCATCCGGACAACAGCGGCCTGACCCCGATCGCGCCCTCGCCGATCGCGCTGCCCGACACCATCCACACCGCCGCCGGATCCCGGCCCGCTCCCGTCCCGCGGGAAATGACCATCGACGATATCCACACCACCATCGCGGATTTCGCCGCCGCGGCCCGCAATGCCATCGCGGCCGGTTTCGACGGCGTGGAAGTACACAGTGCCAATGGTTACCTGCTGCACCAGTTCCTGTCCGACAACACCAATCAGCGCACCGACTCCTACGGCGGTTCGATCCGCAACCGGATCCGCCTCACCGTGGAGGTGGTCGAGGCCGTCGCCGCGGCCATCGGCCCGGAACGCGTCGGCGTGCGCATCGCACCCGGCGTCACCGCCAATGCCATCGCCGAGACTGATACCGCCGAGTTGTACCCGGCACTGATCGATGCCCTGTCCGGCAAGGACCTCGCCTACCTGCACGTGGTCTTCGCCGACCCGGATTCCCCTGTCTTCCAGGACATCCGGCGCGACTGGCGGGGCGCCCTCATCGCCAACCCCTACCTCGGCTGGGGCGAACCGCTGCCCGCCGACGGCGGCAAGCAGCAGGCCGAACGCCTGCTGGCCGCGGGCGCCGATCTCATCTCCCTCGGCCGCCCGTTCCTGGCCAACCCGGACCTGGTCGAGCGCCTGCGCATCGGCGCACCCGTCAACCCGTTCCGCGACGCCTACTTCTACGGCGGCGACGCCACCGGCTACACCGACTACCCGGTGCTCGCCGGCAGCCTCGTTTCCTCAGGGCACCAGTAGGCCCCAGTAGAGCGCCCAGAGCGTGAATGCCGTGCCGCCGCAGACCAAGAGCGTCCATCTGGTGCGGGCGCCCGCGCCCGCACCGGAGAGCGTGCCCCGGCCCCGCGCCACGACGACGCCGAGGGCGACCACCGCGCACACCGCGCTCAGCTGCAGGGCCAGCCACGGCAGGGTGCGGCCGAACACGAGCGGGCCGAACGAGGTCGCGCGCGACAGCATCAGGAATCCGAGCTGGACGATGACGCCGGCGGTGGCGATCGCGGCCGCGGACGCCAGGATTCGCGCGGGGCGGGCATTCGGCAGCCGCCAGGCCCGAACCAGGCCGGTCAATGCGTAACCGCCGAAAGCGAACACGATGCCGGACAACAGCATCAGCTGCACCGCGGTGGACTCCCACCAAGCCAGCGGCCGCAGCGGCTGTGCCGAATGCGACTGTGCCGCAGCAGGATCCACCTGGGTCGCGGCGCTACCGGGCAGCCCGTGCACCCAATCGGCCATGAGCTGAACGTATCCCGGAGCCAGCTCCGGCAGCTTGTCGAATCCGTCCGTCGTGGAGAACCCGCCGTGCTGGGCGTTCGGCACAGTGCGCAGCGTGTAGTTCGTCTTACCCACCGCGTCGAACGCCGCCCGGAAACCCCGCAGGCTGTCCCCCGGCGGAGTGAGCCGATCCAGCTCACCCCAGATCGCGAGCACCGGCTGCGGGATCCGCTGCAGCACCGGCACCCCGTCGTAATCCGCCTGCGCGAACTGCCCCGCGCCCACCAGTTGCCGGATCGCGGTGGGCGCCAGCCGATCGACCATCGACCCATGCACTCCGCCCGCCATGAGCCTGGTCTCGTTCGCCCAGTTCTGCTGCACGGCCGGAGGCAGCGAGTTGGCTCCGATCGTAATCAGGAACGCGGCCTCACTCGATCGCGAAACCGCCAGCGGCGCAACCCATCCGCCTTCGGAGAGGCCCCACATGCCGACCCGCCGCGGATCCACCTCGGGCCGATTCCGCAGCGCGGCAAGCCCGGCCACCGCGTCATCGGCGAGCAGCGAGTAATCCCGATGCGAGGGCGTGTAGTCCTCGGTGCGCTTGTCGTAGCGCAGCGCGACAATTCCCGCACGCGCGAGCGCCTCGGCCACCTGGGCGTATTGCTCGCCGCGCCCATTCCCCGACCCGTGCACGAGCACCACCCCCGGCAGCCCGGTCGCCCCCGCGGGCGCGTGCACCGTGCCGCCCGTCGTAGTCCCGTCGGACCGGGTGAAGGTGATATCGACCGCGACGACCTCGGTCGCGCCCGCCACCGGCGCCCCCGCCACGACGGCGGTAACCATGCTGACCAACAAGACAATTCGCTGCACGATCGGCAACATGATGAATCCTTACTCGCTGTAGTCCATCCCCGGCGCCGGAAACGCGAGGAACCGCGTCAACACCCGGCGCGCACCGGGCCGCCCCTCGGCATGCGTGGCCTGAAACCGTTTGAGCAGCGCGAGATACTCCTCGAAGAACCCCTCCAGCTCCTCCCGCGTCGCATAGATGGCCCCCCGCGAAAACGGCAACATATCCGCCCACTCCCCCAAC
This sequence comes from Nocardia sp. IFM 10818, assembly GCF_054655275.1. NCBI lineage: Bacteria > Bacillati > Actinomycetota > Actinomycetes > Mycobacteriales > Nocardiaceae > Nocardia > Nocardia sp. IFM 10818. The sequence goes on along the minus strand of NZ_BAAHJH010000001.1, from coordinate 504,621 downwards.
TGCCCCCGCTCCGCCTGATACCGCTGAAAGCTCTCCACATCGTCAGCGATATGCACCGCGAGCAGCCCCTCCATCACCTCCCGCAATTCCGGCGACGGATTCCGATCCACCCGATACCGCAAGTCCTGCGGCTTGGATCGCCACCACCGCTCCTTCCCCTTGGCCAACTCCGGCACCTCGTCGATGAACCCGAACTCGGCCAACTGCCGCAGGTGATAACTCGTAGCCCCACTGCTCTCCCCCAGCACCGCCCCCAACGCCGTAGCCGTAGCGGGCCCCTTCTCCGCCAGCTCCCGCAGAATCCGCTGCCGCAACGGATGCGCCAACGCCCGCAACGCTGCCGGATCGGTGATCTCCCTGGGCGCAGGTACCTCATCAGCCATACGTACAAAGTACTCTTTGCAAAGAGATCTCTGCAAATACTTCTTTGCACACAGGCCCTGAAACGACGAAACCCCCGATGTGGAATCCACATCGGGGGCCTGATCTCGGAGCCGCCTGGGGGAATCGAACCCCCACGGGGCAGGGCTTAGGCCAGGGACAACCCTCGGGGATCGGCCCGCGACCTGCGGCAAGTCGAATCTGATCGAATCACAACTGGATTGGACCGGGCCAGCGTAACCCCCTTTTGTGGACGCCGTCCACAGGCTGCATCCACATCTGTGGAACCAAACGCGCCGCGGACGCGTCCATTTCGACATGGAGCCAGATCTGGAATTGCTCATTGCCGACCTGTGATCTTCGCTCTATGAAGCCGAGGCGCGTGATCTTGAGGAAGCTCAGGCACACCGGGAGTTTGTGGCGCAGCGGCCATCTCGCCAACGCCGCGCGCACCAGCAGGGCGGCGACTGGCGAGGATAGTTCTACCGCTCAGGTCGGCTTGGTGGTGGCGTGAATCCTTCTGGCCAGACTGTGGCTTCGTTGTAGTAGATATTGGTGAGATTCGCGCCGGTGAGGTCTGCCCCGGTGAGGTTCACGTCGTCGAGGTAGGCGTCGGTGAGGTTGGCGTCTTCCAAGATTGCGTCAGTAAGGATCGCACCCGAGAGAACCGCGCCAGCGAAGTTCGCACGCGCGCACGCTGCAACGGTGAAGTTCGCGCCCTGGAGCAATGCGTGGCTGAAGTTCACGTCTTCGAGCAATGCCCAACTGAAGTTCGCGCCCATGGCCCATGCGCTGGTGAGGTTCGTACTCTGGAGGTATGCGACGGTGAGGTTCGTGCCCGAAAGCCAAGCACGGGTGAGGTTCGCGTTCGGGATCCATGCGTCGGTGAGGTCCGCGCCCGAGAAAACTGCGCCTACCAGCGATGCGTCCTCCAATTCTGCGTTGACCAAACATGTGTCGCGGAGGTCGACGAATCGGGTTTCATCGTCGTGGACAGGCTGACGTCTGAGCGCAGTGAGTGCGGCCTGAATATGAGGCGGTGTCAGCGGTGGCTGACGGTCATCTGGTACCGGGGCACACTGCTGGATTGGCGCGTGCGTGCGGACGAAGGACGCGAGCACGAGGTAGATTTCCGGGTCCTTGTCGGGCGAGTCCTTTGCGAGTCGCTCCAGCAGGAAGATGCCTGCCATCTGCGTGTTCTCGTCCTCCTTATCAAGCAGCTCGGCAGCTTTCTGGAACCGATCGGTCATGGCCACGTCCTGCGCCACCTCCAGCTGATCTCGCGCTGCCTTCACCTGCTCCAGCGCCGCTTTGGCCTGGTCATTGGAGGCCCGCAACGTCTGGCCGGTGAACCAGAGCGCGCCGACGGCGGCGAAGGTGGTGACGATCGCAGTGAGACTCGCCCACCCGGGCCACACCATCGCCGTGTGGAAGGCACGGCGCGTGCGTTGCCATCGGGACGGCGGTGGAGGCGTCGGATCGGGTGGCGGGGCAGGATCCGGCGGCGGTGGGGGATCGGGAGGTGGGGGCGTCGGCCGTCTTAGCGAGCGGCCTCGACCGGCCACCCCGCGACGTGGTGCGGATCCTTGTGCGCCCCCCATGGTTGTCCAATCTGCTGAAATCGTCTCCGCCCCTGAAGAATACGAGTTGCGCGCTCTGACTGGAAGCAGTGCTGTGGGCAGCTGCTCACGGGGTCACGATCAACACGGACGACGAGGACGACTACGACGACGAGCAGCTCGGCGGCCTGGACGACCGCGTCTAGTCTGGCACTACGCCGACGCGCTGCGCGAGCTTGCCCAGCTCGCCGGTAGTCATGTCCTTGCGTGCCTTGCGCATCATGTGGCCGACGATCTCACGGACGTGCACCATGTTCCGAACATGTTGCGGTGCTGTGTGTTCGGCGCGCAGCAATGCGTGCAATGAACCTTGGTAGTTCCGCTGCATGGCGTGCGCTCGCCCGATCTCGACGAAGTACTGTGCCCGCCGGCCCTCTGCGGGCAGGTCGTTCGGCGACAGTTTGGGCGCGAGCGCGAGCACCTGCCCAGGTTCGCGGCGCTCCATTGCGGCCGACATGCGCCAGAGCGCGACATTCGCGGGGCCGAATGTCGGGTTGCGCAGAATCGAGCGGCCTTGCGGGGCATCGGCGAGCCTGGTCGCCTGGTCCGCTGCCTCGGTGAGGTGTGATTCTGGGTCACCGCCCAGAGCGGCCGTGACAAGGGATGCTTGCAGGTGCAGCATTCCGAGGCCCTCGATCTCGCCGACCGTGTGCACATCGGGTGCGATGGTGGCGGCTGTTCCCTCTGCGTGTTCCAGCGCGGCGGGCAGCGAACCGGGCCGGGACAAGAGTACCTGGCTCCGAGCGAAGTTCGTTGCGGCCAGCGCAGCCGTCCCGCCGATCTCGCGGGCCGCGTTCTCGGCCTCCTGCGCCGCGGTCCAGGACAGCGCACCATACCCTCGCGACTTCAAGGCTGCGGCCGTGGTGTGCGCGACCATGCTCAGCACATCCCATGCCCGGTCACGGTCGATGCCGCCTCCGTCCCGGATATGCCGGAAACAGTCGGTCAGCAGCGGCGCGAGCATCGGCCCTAGCGCGGCGTAATCACACGCGATGCGCAGCCCGGCAGCTTGTTTCGCCGCCGCGGTCAGCTCGTTCAGGCTACGCGGCGGTGCGGTGTGGGTGAGGTTGCCTCGCGTCCACAGCACTGTTTCGATATCGGGCACCGCCATGTGAAATCCGGCCGCGGACGGGTCCAGCCGATCGTGTTCGTGGCCGGTCAGGTCTCCCAGACTCACACCGAGCGCCTGCGCCAGGGCCAGCAGCGTGCGGCGGGAATCGATAGGCCGCTCACCGTTTTCGTACTTCGCGATCGCGCCTCGGCTCAGCCCTGTCCGGTCAGCAAGGATCTGCTGTGTCAGGCCGCGGCGCCTGCGAATCATCTGCACTTTTCGACCGATGAATCGGTCTTCGTCTACCTGAAATTCGCCCATGGCCCTGCCCTTTGACGGCGTCACTTGCGCCCATGCTATCGATGTGTCCCGCTGTGGGACAGAACGCGGTGTGAACAGTGCCACCGTGCTAGTCAGCCCCGACGCCGGTTCGACTGCTCCCTCATTGATCGCCGGCGTCGGGTGCACTCCAAAACCGTTCCAGGGATGTGGAGGCACCCGACATGGAAATCATCCTCGTGATCACGCTTGTCGCGCTACTGCTGACCGCCGCCATTGTTGTTGGGCACGCGGTCGATTCGACGCGTGATGCGGTACCCAAACTCACCGTGGCAGACATTCAGGCCAGACTCGCCGCGGAACCACCGCGCCGCTACGCTCCCGTGGCTCGGCGGTGGTGACGGTGGGTCTGCTGCCCTCGGCTGTGGGATACCTGCGGAGCGATATTTCGCGGATCGCACAGCCACACGACGAACTCCGAATTCGGCAGGCCGCCAAGCGGACTGGGTACGACCTGCGCAAGATCATCGTTTTCAGCGCGAACACCGACAATCCGGTGCATCGGTTGCGTGTGGTTATCGACCGGTTGGGCGTTGACGCCGTGATCGTGCCGAGTGCCGTGCACTTCGACGAGCGCAAAGTGCCCGCTGAGCTGCTCGAGGTCGCCGCGGTGGTCTCTGTGTCCCCAGCGAACATCTTCCCCCGCCAGGCTCCGAACGTTGCCCACGAAGGGGAGGGAGGTCGATGATCTTCGCCGAGCATCTCAATCCGGAACTCAAGCGGTTGATCCACTACGCGGACCGGATCGCCGAGGCTGGCGGGGCAAGGCTGACCGGGGTCGAGCATTTGCTTCTCGCGATGCTGAGCCACCCCGAAGACCTGCCCATCAAGGGCCTGCAAACGATCAACCTCGATCTCGACACCGTGCTACGGCGGATCTCCGAGCACGCCGCCCGCCAGTGACCACCAACCTGCGGGCGAGATCGCCCCCGGTTGAACGCGCCCCGATATTCCCCGCCGCCCCAGATTCGCTGGCATCGACTGGGGCGGCGAGTCGTTCCCAACTTCACAAGGAAACTTCACAATGTTATCTCGCAGTACAGCAATGGTTTTCGTTCGCCCGTTCATCGCTCGTATCGGATGCGTCACGGTCGCCGCTCTGGCCTCACTGTGGTTCGTGACCGGGAGTGCCTCCGCGGTCAGCGCGGCGGATTGCGAATCCGATGGAAAGGGATGGGTGGATGTCCGGTTGGACCCGACCGACATCACCAAGGGCATATGCACCTGCAAGGGCGGCGGATTCTACGACGGCTTGCAGGTGTTCGGGCCGCACATCCATACCGTTGGAAACGCTATCTATCCGATTACCTGCGTCGGCCTGGAAGTCTAGGCTCACGTTATGGGAAGCAACCGCGACGAGTGCCGGGTAACGGTCGACGGGGTAGCCCCCGCGGTGGTCGCCGTGCTCCGGACCGCAGAACGCATTGCCGCCGACAACGAGCGGACCTGGATTTGCACCGCCGACATTCTGGCGGCGCTGATCGAGCACGAGGGCGAGCAGGCCCCGCGGTGGTGGCCCCGCGACGGTAAGCCGCGGTACAGCCTAAGCGACGGCGGCCAGATCATGCACCACGGGGCCGATGGAGAAGCCCGCCCGGCAGCACTGCCCATTCCTGGGTTGGATGCCGAACTCGGTGAGCCGATGCCCGTGTCGTACGACGAATTCCGGGACCGGGTACGCGCAGCAGTGCCCGGACCGACGCCGAAGAGTATCGGCTCGGAGTCTCCGGCTTCCGTCGCCTACGAGATCAGCGGGCCACACGCCGAGGAATTCATAGCCATGATCGAACGAGCCGGATGAGGTTCTACCGATGACAGAAACCCCTTTGCCTGATCTGGACGCAAGCACGTCCCGCGAACTGCGGGACAGGATTCAACCGCTCTACGAAGAGGTGGCCACCATGCTCGGTGCCGAGCACCCGGCGGCGGTCTCGCTGGGGCGGGCAGCCACCGAGCTCGCCGCCGCATCCGGCATCCGCCGGTACGGCGACTACCAGCCATAACAACGATTACGTGCGAGGCCCTCGATCTCGGTCGGGGGCCTCGTTCGTTCGATGGCACTGACAATTCGTGCACGTCTGCCGCGACCCATGGACGGGTGATCATGTGCGCGGTAGCGTCTCGGCCACCTACCCGGAGGGGAATTCATGAGAACCGCTGTTGCTCTTTCCATTACGGCCGTTGCCGCTGTTGTGGCCGCTGGCTGTAGTTCCAGTCAGGAAGCCACCACGGCCGAGCGAACGAGCCCAGCAAGCGCGACGTCGGCCGCCGCGCCTGCGCAGGATGCCGGGTGCTACCCGGCGCGGGCAATCGACGATCCGGAGCTTGCTGCCTTCGCGGCCGGCCTAGAGTTGCCGACCGGCGTACAGGTAATCACTGGGCGCGTCAGCAAGCAGAGCAACAAGCCCGACCAGGTCGGTGTTGCTCTCGATCTGTGCATTCCGGACAGCAACAGCGCTGATGCGCTGCGCCCGATCGCGACGTCGATCGCCGCTGCGCTGAAACCGACGAGCCTCGGGCAGCGAACATTCGCGCTGTACGTCGCCGACATGAGCGCTGACTATTCGACCGAGGCGAAACTCAAGGATCCCAACTACGATTTGCACCTCTGGAACGGTAAGCCGTCGACCGACGCCGAAAATGCTCACTGGGAGGTTGTCGGTAGCTGAGCCCAAGAATGACGAAGGCGCCCCGGCTGTGAGCCGGGGCGCTTCGGTGTGCGAGGTATGTCAATCAGGTGATCGATAGAGCGGGCGTGCTGGCGGTCACTGTTCCGCCGTTGGGGCCGTTGGCGATGGTTTGCACGCCGACCGAGGTGATTCCGGTCAGGTTGACCCCGGTCGCTGAGACGGTGCAGGTACCGGAACCGGCGGTAATCGGCTGCCCGGCTGCACCGATGGGGTTGTTGTTCTGGTCGACCAATTGGATTCTGTGCTCGGTGAAGGCGTTTGACCCTGAGAACTGCACCGTGGCGCTGATGGTGGCATTGGTCTTGGTGCCCTGCACGGCCAGTTTGTCGCCAACGAGCGCCGACCCCGGATAGGTGGGATCGACGACCCATCCGGGGATCGTCGTTGCGGTCTGCGTCCACGGTGCAGTGCTGGCGTTCTTGGTCATGCCGCTCGGGACGAAGGCGAGACCGCCGCCGGTGAACAACAGTGGCATTACCGCACCACCGCTTTGATATCGGCGGACAGGTGCGTGCCGGGTGTCGTTCCGACGCCGGTGATGTGCACCGAGAGCACGTCGCCCTCTTCGAGGTCCCAGGTGCCGGTGACGCTGCCGCCCCCGAGCTGGCTGGCCGCCGGGATGCTCGCCGAGGTCCCCGAGACCGGTGTCCCGTTCTGCCGGAGTTCCACGACGAGATTGCCGCTGGCGTCGGCGGTTTGGCAGCGGTAGGTGACCTTCGAGATGCGGATGCTGCGTTGCAGCTTGACCCCTTGCGGAACAACATTCCCTGCCCCCGTGGCGCGGACGCCGGTCTGAGCGACGAAGGCGAAATCGTAGATCTGCCCGGCGGTGGTGGGGGTGCGCGAGTCGGTGAGGCGGGGATCGTTGCCGCGGCACGCGGTGGTAGCCGTCGTGCCGAATGCAAACGAGCTGAAGTCCGGCGCATCCGCAGTACCGGCCAAAATCCCGTTGAGCCGCACCAGGCCCTTGGTGGTGGAGGTGGCATCCGGGGCGGTGCCGGTGTCGCCGCGCGGAATGGTCAGCGAGAGTGTCTGCGCAGGAGAGGTGCCGCCGATGGTGGCCGAGGCGCTGCTCCCTGCTGGGCCGGTGGTGACGGTGCCGATGCTGAGGACGTTCGGAGGTCCAGCCGGGCCGGTAGCGCCGGTAAGTCCCTGGGGCCCGCGGATGACGATACCCTGTCCGTTGGGCAGCCAGCCGCCCTGAGCGGCGTGGTAGACGTAGAGCAGTCCGTCGGCCTGCACGACGTATTGCACGCCATCGGCCGGGCTGGCGGGTAACGCTGCATAGGTGGCGACGACGCCGTCGATTTGGATCCCTTCACCGCGCGGCCCGACTACCACCGCGTTGCCGGGGCTCGATGGCACCGGCGCTACGAGTGTCAGATCGACCAGGCCCGTGGATCCGATGTCGGGGTGCTCGGGGTCCGGGCCCGGAATGTATTCGGGCACTGCGAAGCTGAATGGTTCGAGGGGCACCCGCTCGCCGTCGTAGGTCAGGGCGAACGACACTCGCCAGGTCCATGCGTTGGGGTTGGTCTCGGCGCCGGGCGCGACCAGGCGCACGCCGCGCTGTCCGCGCCAGGTGATGTATCCGAATTCGTCGAGCGGACACTCGTAGTGCTTCGGCAGCTGCACATACGTGGCGGGGTCGGGCTGGCCGCCGGCGACGAGGATCTTGGAGGCCTCGGCGGTGAAAGTGACGGTGCCGGCGAGGGGCACGAATTCCGGGCTGTCGTTGATGTCGGGGCCGTCGGCGATGTTGGCCAGATACCAGCCGACGACCTTTCCGAATTTCAGCGGGGGCAGATCAGCCATGACCGATCAGACCTCCTCTCGTAGGAGCTCGGGAACTTCGGGGGTGGGCGGTGCGTCGTGGCCGAGGCGGTGGGCGACGGTGAGCTCGACGATGTGGCCGAGTAGTTCGCGAATGAATCGGATGGCCATGCGGAACAGCGATTTCGAATGCGCGAGTTCCTCCTCGAGCCTGCCGACGCGGGCCTCGAGGTCGGCGACCTTCTTGGTTTGCTTGTTGGCCAGGTATCCGAGGATCGCGCCGAGGATGGCGACCACGCCCGCGGATGCGGCGCTGATGATCTCCGGTGTCATAGGTCGGCTCCTGCTCGCAGTTCGGCCGCCAGCCAGGGCACCCACAGCTGTAGGGCAGCGTTGACGGCCGGGACGGACATCAGGCGCGTGATTGCCGCCGAGATCGCGAGTGCGGCACCGATACCGGCGGCGGTGGTCGGTAGGCCGCTCGACGCGACGATCATCGGCAGCACGGCGGCCAGGCCGACGACGAGTTGAAAGATCGTTCGGGCCACGGCCCGCCACGGGTAGCGGACCTGGCTGGCGTCCTCGGGCGCGTTGTAGCGTCCCATCACTGCCCCCGAGGTGCGACACCGGCCGCGGTGAGTAGCGCGGCCAGGGCTTCGACCTGTGTCCGGTCGCCGAGCTCGGGCCACCGCTTCGGGTCGACGACGGGGCCGCGGATGGCTTCGGATCCGGGACCGAGCGCCTCGACGACGAGCTGTGCGGCATGCTGGTCGATCCAGGCCAGCACGTTGCCGACGGTCTCGCCGGGGCGGCCGTCGGGGCGCTGAATGCGGGTTTCGAGCAGTGCTTTCGCGATCTCGGCGGCACTGGGCATGTCGTCCTCCTGCGGTGGTGTGGCGGGGGCGCCGCCGTTGATTTCGATGGCCCGTGCGATCACGACGTCGTACGGGAAGTTTCGGCCGGGGTCCCAGTGGTCGGACTCGCGCCATGCCTCGCTGATGTCGATATGGCCGACGATGCCGCGCTCGCCGGCGCGAGCCTGCGCGGCGCTGATCTTGTGCAGCGGAATCCCGTACCGGCGAGACCATTCCGCGTACCGCATGGCCGTGCGCTCCAGCAATTTCGGTTCGCTGAGCCAACGGTTTCGATCCCAGGCGGCGCGGCCCATCGCGCACACGTGCAGTCCGCGCCGGTTTCCTTCGTTCATCGCGCCCCACGCCTGCCGGTCGTCCGGAACCATCCGGACTTCCTCGCCGTCGAAATCGACCATGGTCTGATACGAGCCGGACCGGTTGCGCTCGAGATAGCCGATTACCGAGGTGTTTCCGCCCTCGCTCTCGGTGGTGTGCTGCACGATGAGCTGCCGGGTGTTGTCGGCCGCGTTCCAGAGCTGTGCACCCATCTGTTCGCGGTACGGGACCAGGTCAGTCGCCAGTGGCGGCATTGTTAGCCTCCTCGATCTTGGCGCGTAGCCGCGTGACGATGCCCGCGTACGCTTCGGATTTTGTTGCCGCGCCGGTGAATTGGATTCCGCGCGGATGGATTGCCGTCCAGGTGCCGTCGTCGTTGCGGCCGACGGTGATTTCTGCGATGTCGTAGAACCGCTCGGGGTCGGGAGCGGGCCAGTTGCCGTGTTCGTCGGGAGTGATGTGCATTCCGTCGTCGTGCGCGGGCGGCGGCCCACCCGGGGTCGGGATCCAGCGGATTTGCTCGTGTTCGGGCAGCAGCCGCATGCCTCGCTGATACAGGTAGGCGGCGATGCGCACCGCGGATTTGAGCTCGAATGTCGCGGGCTCGGCGATCAGACGCCCGGACGCGTTGCGCCACTCGGGAAGATGGATGATCGTCAGTTCCTTCGCGATGGCGAGGACCTGCGGGTCCATCGGTGGGAGCTCGGGAAGTGCGGGCAGTTTCCCGTTCAGCAGGGCCTCGACGAAGGCCCGGAAGTGTGGCGAGGCCGTCACGTCCGGTTGTGGTGGTGGCGCGGTGGCCTGCTGCTCGTGGCCGGCGGCGGTGGTGATCTGTTCGACGATCTCGGGTGCGGGTTGGTCGGTCACGGTGTCTCGTTTCAGGTGATCGGCTGCGCCATGATGAGCAGCTGCGCGGCGGCGGTTTGGATGCTGTAGGGGCCGGATCCGCTGACACGCTTGGCAACGACGTAGATCGCGGCCGTGGTCTGCGCCGGGACGATGCCGAGGGTGCTGCCGGGCGAGATGGGATATTCCCAGCGCGGATACAGCTGGGTCATGGCGTTGTTCTGGAGGGCGGTCGACGCGCCGTAGCCGATCATCGGCCCGTCGATCGCGCCGAGCCGGATCTCGACGTTGACGCGGCCGCCGTCGGCCTGGACGTGGTTCTGGATGCCGATGTTTCCCGCGAGCACGATCGGCCGCCACGGGTAGGGCTGGGCCGGAATGTTCATCGTGGCAAGGGTTCTCGGGCTCGCGCTGAGGTTGGAGCCGCCGCCGGTGAACTGCGACCCTGCGATGGCCCAGGGGCCGCCGAGGCGCGGGGCCGGCCGCGGCTTCCACGAGTTCGTGCTCGCGTCCCACGCGAGTACGGAATCGGTTCGCGCGCCGGACAGGTCGTCGACGTCCTCGGCCGCGGAGATCGGGCCGGGCTGTCCGGGGTCGCCGACCGGGCCGGTCACACCGCGCGGAAAGGTGATCTCGAGGGCCTGATTCGGGGCGGTGCCGGTGAGCGCGGCGGCCGCGGCCGAGCCGGTCGGGCCCGCGACGGCAGACCCGACCAGGGTGGTCGGCGCGGCCTGGTGTCCGGGCGCTTGGAACGCGTCGGCGAAGCGGATGAATTCCCTTCCGGTCCAGTAGTAGACGGCGTTCTCGGCGACCACACGCCAGGCTTTGCGGGCGTCGGCGGTGCCGAGTCCGAGGGCTTGCAGCGCGGTGAACGTGGCGATGTCGCCGTGCCAGGTCCATGGCCACGCCGGAGCGCCTTGCGGGCCTTCCGGTCCGATCGGGCCTTGCCGGATCTCGACGAGCGCGACTCGGTCGACGAGCTCGACGGGATTGACCGTGTGTGGCAGGCCTGCTGGGTCGTCGACCGTACGCATGGTGACCGAGATATCGGCGTCGTAGACACTCACGCTGGGGCTCCTGTCACGGGAACGGCCCAGACCGCGAGGTGCGCGAACTGGCGGGTGTAGTCGAACGGCGGCGCCCCGCTGGTGCCGTTGATTTGCAGCAGGATCGTGGCCGCGACCCCGGCGGCGATGACACCGGCCGCGCTGGCGGGCGTGACCGCGTTGGTGCGCAGCTGCGGGACGAGGGTGCAATGCCGGTAGAAGTTCCAGCCGAGGCCGTCGCCGTAGCCGACGACCGTTCCGGGGCCGGAGATCACAGCGTGCAGCACCATGCGTTCGGCGGGCCGGTTGCCGGTGCACCGCACCATCGCTCCCCCGGTCACGTGCGGCCGCCAGGCGACGTCTTGGGCCGGAATCGGCAGCGCCGCAATCTGATACGGGATGGTGCTCACATTGGCGGCGTCGGCGGCGAATCCTGCACCCCCGTCCCACCGCTGATCTTCGGTGACCGTCCATGGGCCACGCCACGACGGATCGATCGTCGGCGTCCATTTCCCGGTTGCCGCGCTCCACAGCGGCACCATGCCGCTCACGCGGGCGACGGTGCCGTCGAAATCACTGGCGCCGGTGATCGGTCCGGGCGGCCCGTCCGGTCCCTTGCGGCCGGTGACGCCGCGCGGGACAGACAGATTGAGGACCTGGTTCGGTGGGCTGCCGGTGATCGTGGCGCCGAGATCGGAGCCGACAGCGCCGGTCGTCACGGTCCCGAGCGTGAGCTGGTTGGCCTGCCCGGTCGGGCCGTGCGCGCCGAACGCGTCGGGGTAGGTTTCCAGCAATGTCCCGGTCCACACCGCCAGCGCGTTGGTTTCCTCGACACGCCAGGCTTTTCCGGCATGGGCGGGACCGAGCCGGGCAACGAGGGCGTTGAGCGCGGCCTGATCGGCGATATCGCCCTCCCATCGGAAGGCGGCGGCCGCCGGGCCTTGCGCGCCGGCGGGACCGGTGGGGCCGGTCGGAAGCTCGAGGGAACTGTCGGCGGGGGTGGCCTGAAAGCTTTGGACGACGCCGGGGGCGCCGATACCTTCGTCGATGCCGCGGACCCGTACGCCCTGGAAGTATTCGCCGATGGTCGGCACGATCAGCCTCCTACCGGTAGCGCCCAGAGAACCAAGCTCGCGTTGGTGCGGTCCCAGACGATGTTTGTGTCCGCGCCGCCGATCTTTTCGACGAGCACGATCAGCGATGCCTGCACACCAGCGGGGATCGTGGCGTACTCGCTGGCCGGCGATAGCGGTTTCGGCCCTTCGTCGCCGAACGTGGGGAATCCGGTGACGTGGTACAGCTGCTCGGATGCCCGAATGCCTGCGGCTTCAGCGACTTTGACACCGGTCACGGTGTTCAGTCGCGCGGTGAGCAGGGGCGTGGTGGTCGTGGCGGAGACGGCTCGGATACCGCCGGACATCCACACCATCGGCCGCCACCGAAACGGGAGAATCGGCAGGGTGAAGGTGCCCGCGACGACCGGCGCGGTCGCGCTGGTGACGGTCGCGGCGAAATCGTCCTGATACCAAGCCCACCACCCGAAACCGCCGGGCGGCGGCCCGACCCGCCACCGCTTACCGGCGGGGTTGTAGACGAACATGGCGCGCTGGCTGGCGGCGACAGTGTCGTCGAAATCGGTGGCGTCGCTGATGGATCCGCTACTTCCGGTCGGTCCGGGCGGCCCTTGGAGTCCGGCGGGGGCGGTGGCAGCGATTTCGAGGGCCGCGCCGGTGGCGGTGACCTTGACCGTCGGGATGGTGAAGCCTTCGCCGTGCGTGGTCGCCGTCGCCACAGTCGTTGCGGGCGCGGTCAGCCCTTGTGCGCCGACCGCGCCGGGTGAATGCTTCCAGTCGGCACCGGTCCACACGTCCATGCCGCCTGTGTCGAGGCGATGCCACCATTTGCCGCGGTCCTCCGGGCCGAGACCGGTCGGCCGCGCAGCCTGATCGGCGATCTCGCCGACCTTCCGGAATGTGGTGCGCGGCACTCCCACCACGCCTGGCGGCCCGGCGGGTCCCGCGGGTAGGTCCCGCCCGGCGGCCGCGGCCGCGGGGGTGATGACCGCCGACAGGATCGGCATTCCGTCGAGGTCTGGTGCGGAATCGACTGTGATCCGCGCCGGAAACGTCACGTCGGACACGCGAAATACACCTCCTATCCAGGGTTTTCGTCAGAAAATGACAAGATCGAGGTCCGCGCCGACGTCGGTCGCGAGCGTTTTCACGATCTGCGCCATGGCGCCGAGACGTGTCCACGCCTTGACGACCGAATCCTCTTCGTCCGCGCCATCGCCGATCGTGAGCTCCCAGCGCGCCGCGGTGCCGCGGCCGTCGGTGAAAGTCGCCTCGGTGACGTGGTCGACAAAAATCTGATCGCCCACCTCGAAACCCGCACCCTGCCCGACCCACAAATCGCCCCGCGGGCCCAGGGTGTAGGGCGAGCCGTCGCCGACGGTGACCTTGTTGGAGGTATAGCCGCGCGTCAGGTACAGACCATTGCGGCCCGCCACCACACCATCCAACGTGAAGGCTTTGTCCGAGCCGGTGACATACAGCTCCCGGAATGCGAAAGGCCCTGCGCGCTTTGCCCTGTCGACGTCGCGATACACCATGAAAGCGAGAAACACGTCGTCGAGCTGACCTTGATACAAGCTGTCCAGACCGGGCACGCCGATCAACAGCCCGAGCCAGGAGAGCAGATTCTTGATCGCGATCTCGATACCCGCGTTTACCCAGCCGGGCGAGCGGCCGCCGACGATGACATCGATCGAGGTCGGTTTGTGCAGCGCGGTTTCACTCGGCCCTAGACCGGAGTATTCACCCTCGCGATACCACACCCACGGCAGGCCTCGGACGGTGCCGAGTGGGCCGGAATTGCTGTAGACGGACTCGTATTCGCTCTGGGCGTCGAGTACCGGGTATCGGACCGGTGTGACGCCGTCGGGTAGGAAGTCCTCGAAGAACAACAACAGGCCGTCGAGCAGCGTGCCCGTGGGGCCGGTGATGTTCGACAGGTTCTCGGTTTCCAGCACGACCGTCGGCCGGTCGAGAGTGTAGTAATCCGGTGCGGGCTGCTCGTCCTCACCGGGGATGAAGAACCGTGCGGTGATGACACAGCCCGCGGTATCGAGGGCGGGCACGACGACCGCGTCCGCCATATCGAATCGTGCGATGCCGAACGCAAGCTTGCTGTCGTCGGTCCACAGGTCGACCGGAACAACGGTGATCGGCCACATCGCGCCCGACGGATCCAACGACCCGTATTGGCTTTGCAGCCGGATCAGGTTGGGGACGATGTAGGACAGGGCGAAAGTCCGGGCCGGGGCGATCACGTAGTGATGGCGCGGCCATTGGGCGATGATCGGCGCGAACGGCGAGGCCCAACAGCAGATCGCGGCAATGTGGTTCCAGGCGTGAATGGCCTCGATATCAACGGTTTTCAGGCCGTTCTCGTCGCGGATGATCGAGGCTTTCGTGACGTAGCCGTCCCACCGGAACGCGCGCGTGTTCACCGTGATCGGGATCGTCGCGTCTTCGCCGTTCTTGTTGGCGAAAAAGTGGTCGTAGTAGAGGAAATCCTCGAACGGCACAACCAGTTTCAGGCCACCGGCAGCGTTGCGGGGGTAGCTGAACTGCAAGTGGCTGTAGTTGTGCTCCTCACCCACCTCGACCATGTCGCCGTCCCAGTAGCGGATGACGACGGTCTGATCGGCGCGGTACTCCTGATCAGCGCGTTCGAGGGCGTCCATTTGCCGCGCGGCCGCGGCCGAATCCCATTCGGTCATTACCAGGGCCTCGACGCTCGGGGCGTGACGTCGACGCGCACACCGGCCGCGGTGGTCGCACCATCGGAGCAGCGGACAACGAGATCGGTGGCACTCCACGGCGGTAGCGACGCGAGCCAGCGACGACCGCCCAGCGCGCCCCACACGTTGCGGCCAGCCGGATTGGCCTCGCTGGTGACTCGGGCGGTGCGGTGCCGGGGGTGAGTGTCGATGCGCAGCGTCTCGCCCGCAAGGATTTTCGGGGTCTCGACGATGCGCAACGACTGCCCGGTCGGGTCCTCGATGGAATACCGGCCCGGACCGGGCATGGTGTAGCGCGGCCAGGCGGGCTGGTCGGCGGCGTTGCGCGCCCGCACAACGCCCTCGTTCAGACCGTCGGTGTTGAGCCACACGTCCCATTCGTCGAGATGGGCGGCGAGCGGGTCGAGCGCGACCAGGCCCATGGTGTAGGCCTCGTGAAGGTTCAGCACCGGATCCGAGCCGGTCGTCGGTTCAGGGGCCGAGTCCAGGCGTACGCGCTGGAACCGCCAGCCCTGGTGACGGGTGAAGAATCCGAGTGTGCCCGGGGTATCGGTCGACCAGTCCCGCCACCATGCGTCATTGACCGCGTGGAAATGGCGCGCCGAGGCGAACGGGCTCGGCAAGCGATCGCCGCCGACGTGAACGACCCAGTCGATCTCCTTCTTGCTGCGCACCGACCGCAGGAAAGTGGCGCCGTCCTGGCGTGCGCCCTCGGACACCAGCAGCGAGACAGGCGCGAACATGTAGCCCTTCGGGTCGCCGCCCAACGTCACACCGCGGGCACCGGCGTTCACACCGGCCAACGGCCAGGCAGTGTGGCTGCGGCACCCCCAGTAGACGATCTTCGTGTCCTCGACCGCGAGCAGTGGGTGTGTCATCGGCCCATACCCCCGAACCGCTGCCGCGCCATCGTCTTCCGGCGCAGCACACGCTCCACACTGGCCCCCGCGGTCATCGGGTCGGCGTTGGTGACGTTGATGTTGATCGTGTCGCCGCCACCGCTCGCCGCGCCCATACCGAGCACGGCCAGACCGGTCCCGAGCATCTCTTTCCACGAATCCTGAGCCCAGGACGTGAAATCGTCCTGAGTCTTGGACCACTGTTTCTGCGCCTGGCCCTGCAAGTTGGTCAGGGCTTCCTGTGGGCCGGACACGTTCCACCACCACGGCGCGTCACCGTTGAACAACTCGCCGCTACCGGTCGCGCCCTGCAAAGGGTGCTGGCGGGCCTGGTACTCCGTGCCGCCCGTGGTGTCTTCGGTGGCGGCGGGCTGGTTGTAGACGTCGCCCACGCCGGTACCGCCGACATTCGTGTTCTGCGTGCCGGTGCCGAAACCTGACGGCCAGTTGTCCACCCACACCGGGACGGCCTCACCGGCCGGACGAGTCGCCGCACCACTGCCGCCGCCGCTCGCACCGCCACCGCCGCCACCACCGGTGCCACCGCCGCCGAGGCCGCCACCACCGGTGCCACCGCCGCCGGTGCCTGCTCCGCCGCCGAACGTGCCACCGGCGTCGCCGAGGACCGGAAAGTGCCATTGCAGAGGGAAATCGGCCGCGCCCATCGCGCCGGTACCGACTTCGACGCCGTCAGCGCCGCTTTCGATGTTGAGATCGCCGAGGGTGCCGGCCATGTGTGACAGCGTGCCGCCACCACCGCGCCGGACGCCGATACTGAAATCGGTTGCCCCGCCCAGACCGGATTTGAACCCGAGCGCCGCGAAGTCGGACTCAGTGCTGAAATACCGTGTGTACGGGTCTTTTCCGGTGATGCTCGCGTATATGCCGCTCATGAACCCCGAGCAGTCCCAGGCGTCGGGTCCGACGCCCCCATACTGGTAGGGCTTGCCGTTCTGGCTGCGGGCCCAGTTCTGGACATCGACCAGTCCGCCGCCCGCCAGGCCGGGCAGCATGGCGCGCAGCAGCTCGACAGGTGGCATCCACCCCGCGTTGAGCGCGGCCACGAGCTCGGCGCCGCCGTTGTCCATTGCCGACTTGCGCACCACCCCCTCACCGGCGGATACGAAAGCCGTTGGCACGCCATTGGATCCGATAGCGAGAATCGAGTCCGAGGTGCCGGTGCCCGGTCCGAAGATGCGGCCCGACCCGTCGACGCCCGCGAGGCCGCCGCCCGCAAGTTCGGGGATCTTCGGCAGCCCGAGTGTGAATCCGTCGTAGCCGACCGGGCCGACCTTGAAACCGGGGATCTTGAATTCGAGGGAGTTCCAGCCGCGGATGATCAGGTTGATCACGGATTTGAACGCGTTCCAGATGCCATCCCACATGCCCGACGCTGCCGACGAGATCTTGCCCGGCAGCTCGACGACGAAGGTGATCAGTTCGGTGAACTTGGATACGACCCACGTCTTGATCTCGTCGGCCTTGTCGCCGACGGCTTGAAAGCCGCCGACGATTCCGGTTATCGCGGGCTGGACGAAGTTCGTCCAGAGTCCCGACACGAGCGAGCCGATACCGGACATGGCTGGTTCAATCCCGTTGCGCCACAACCATACTGCGATCTCACCGGCCTGCTTGAAGATGTCGATCCAGAACGTGAAGTAGGGCTTGAGGATGTTGTCCCAGAGGAACAGAACGGCGACCTTGATACCTTCCATCGCAGCTTGCACGATGTTTCGGAATGTCTCGGATTTCTGGTAGGCCAGCACGAATCCGGCGACCAGCGCCGCGATTGCGACGACCACGATGCCGATCGGGTTTGCCGTCATCGCCGCATTGAGCAGCCACTGCACCGCGGTCCATGCTGTGGTGGCAGCGCGGATTACGCCGGTCGCGATGGTGTACGCGCCGAGGGCGAGTGAGTTCGCGGCGATGCTCGCAGTGCCAGCGCCGGTCGCGGCGGCCATGATGCCTTGCGCGACCGCGTATCCCATGGCGGCGGCCTTCGCCGCGATGAGCGCCGCGCCGAGGGTTCCGCGCGATACCGAGACCGACCGCGACGCCGCGGTTCTGTTCGATCCACCCGGCCGCGCCGGTGAGCGCGTTGACGAGTTCGTCCTGAATGGTGCGTGTGACGCGCTTGAGCGCGTTGTCGGTGTTGTCGTTGAGTGTCTGCCCGGTCAGGTCGGCGGTCCCCTCGAAACCGACCATCGACTCGCCAGCGTGTGACATCGCCTCGAGGAAGGCGGGTAGCTCGGTCTTGTTGAGGTCCTCCATCGGCGTGCCGATGAGGGCGATTGCGGCGGCGGCCTGCTCGCCGGGGTCCTTGATCGACAGCAGTCCTTGGATCATTTCGGCGAATGCGGTTTTCGCGCTCTCCCCGCCCGCGAGCAGCCGGTTCTGAATGTTGGCGCCTTCGAGGCCGATCGCCTTGAGCGCGTCGACCGCGCCCGTATCGCCGATGTCGGTCGCGCGGATGCCGGTTTCCTTCAGGGCGTCGCCGACCTTGTCCATGGCGACCTTGCCCTGATCGGACGCGCTCACCAGCAGCCCGAAAGCTTCCTGTCCGTTGAACCCGAGCGAGGCGAAGAATGTGCCGTATTCGTTGATCAGCTCCGGGATTTCGTCGCGCATCGCCACCGTGGTGCGTTGCATCGCCGTCGTCAGGAGATCGAACGCTTCGGTCGAGTCTTGGGCGAGCCCGCGGGCGATGAGCTGGCTTGTGGTCTGGACGACTTCTGGTACTTCCTGGCCGAAAATGGCGCTGAAGTTCAGAGCCCGCTCGGTGACCTTGTCGATACTGGCCTCGCCCTCGGTGCCGAGGGTGGTGAAGGCGCTTTGCACCGCGCCGACTGCCTGCGTCACATCGGCGAAGGATTCGCCGAGGCCCTGCTTGTACAGTTCGCCTGCGATGCGCCCGTATTCGGCGGCCAGATCGGGGGTTGCACCGAGCTGGGCGGCGAGCAGGTCGACCGACGATTCGCGCGATATCGCCTCGGCGACGGTGGCCATGGCGGTGCCGGCACCGAGCGTCGCGGCGGCGAAGGTGGCCATCTGCTTACCGGCCGGGCCGAGCCGATCGCCGATCGCCGACAGTGCCCGGGAGAAACGTCCCTCGGATTCGGCCGCGTCGTCGGTGGTGTTGGCCAGGTCCGCGCGGGCCCGAGCGAGGTTGTCGACCGCGGTCCGTGTTGCTTGTGCGGTGCGGGCGGCGTTGCGTTGCGCGGTGGCCAGCGCCTCCTCCGCGCGGGCGAGCTGGCTCGCGCTGGCGTTGCCTTTGCGGCGCAGCTCCTCGAGCTTCGCCTCGGCCACTCGGACCTTGCCGACGGCGTCGGCCTCTTTGTCGCGGGCGGCGGCGAGCTGCGCGGACGCGCGTTCGACGGCGGCGCGTGCCTGCTCGAGCCCCGTCGCTACCGCTTGGCCGGCGGCCTGCCCGGCGCTGCGTCCAGCAGCGACGAGTGGCCCGGTCAGCTGCTGGTCCAGCCCGCTGCCGATGCCTTGCAGTGACGGGATGATCTGAAGGGCGGCGTATCCGATGATCGGCTCAGCCATGGTGTTCGCCTCCCTCCTGTGTGCGTTGTGCTTCGCGCTCGCGTTTTGCCTTGATCCGGCGTTGGCGCAGCGCGGCGCGGCGCGGGTTCTCGCGCTCGGCGGGCGTACTGCGTGGCTGGGGGCGGGCCGGGTGCTGGCGGCCGGCAAGGATGCTGGCGATGTCGGACAGCAGATAGTCGGCGTCGGTCCAGCGGGGGCGGCCGTCGTTCTGGAGCATCACCAGGGCGGCAGTCGGCGGCAGTTGTGTAATGCGCACCCAGATTTCGCGCAGCGTCAGCAGCGGGACGCCCCGCTCGTCGCGCCGCCAGCGATCGGTGTAGCGGAGATGATGGTGCTGCGACAGGTCCGCTTCGAGGGCGTCCTCGTGGTCGCGGATGATTCGCAGCAGCTCAACTAGTTTCCCGCTGTACCGAATCCCATTTCCTCGCCGAGCATTTCGGCGAACTCGGCGAAATCGCGCTGGCGCGGGAATCGTGCGTTGAAGATCGCCCACTGCTTCGGGCCGAGCACATGCTCGATGGCGTCGATGTGGAGATTGTGGGCCGCGGCCTGAACCGCCCTGGTAGGCCAATCGTCCATCGTGGCGGGCACTTCGAACTCGACGCCGCGATACTCGAGGACGACCGTCTCGATTCCTTCTGCTTCGCGCTGCGCGGCGGTCTTCTTCGGCTCCTTGAAGTCCTGCGGGGCAGGCGCACCGGCAGGACGCGGACGGCGGCGACGGTTGTTGCTCATGCGGGTTCCTTCTTCCGATCGTGCGGGTTGCATGGAAGGTGCTGGCGGCGCGGCGGAACCCGCACGGAAGTACCGGCCGCCAGCGATTAGGCAGCGGCCTGGCGGTCGAAGACGTTGCCGCTCGAGTCAGCGAAGAGGTTGGCGCTGACTTCCCACTTGGTGATGTCGCTTTCCTTGCGAGCGTCGGCGGGCACCCACAACCGCGCCCGGCGGATCGAGAACAGGCGCTCTTTCACACCGAGATCGGAATCGGTCTCGAAGGCGATCCAGCGATAGACCGGCTTGGCCTGCGCCACCTTGGTCGCGGTGCTGCCCGGATTGACGATGCCCTGGGTAGTCGGGTTGTCCTCGAGCAGACTGAATTTGCGCAGCAGCTCGAAGTCCTTGGCCGACACCTTGATCAGGCCGAGGTTCCAGCCGTAGAACTTGTTTTCCGCGAGGCTGCGCTCGTCGGTGATGCCGTCGTCACCGTTGAGGATTCCGACCTCTTCCCACGCGGCGGCGAACGGATCGTTGATCGTCGCGGGCAGCGCGGGCCGGGCGAGTTCGGCGGACACGTAGATGTGGGCGTCGACGTACAGCTTGGCATTATCGGGGTTACGGGCCATGACAAAGACCTCCTGATGAGGGAAGGGAGTGGATCCAGCCCGGATCAGGCTGGGAGCGTGCGGGCCTGGGCCCGGACGGTGAACGAGGCGAGGATCCCGCTGTTGGTGGAGTCGCGCGCCTCGAGCAGAGCCGAGGGCTCGGAGATAGTGGCGACACCCGGGATGCGGTGCGCCATGACCACACTCAGTGCCGCGCCCGCGATGGCGAGAGATCGGTCGCGGCCGTTGGCCCACACCGTGATCCGGATCAGCGGCCGAGTCGTCACCGGCCACCGGGTTGGGCCGGAGTCGTCGAACACGACTACCGCCGGCGCCGTCTGCGTCGTCCAGTTCGCGGGCAGCACCATGCCGAATGTCGGTGCGGGCGCAGCAACGAGCGGCGGAACGGTCGCGGCGAGATAGTTCTTGATCGCTTTGGCCGGATCTGCCGGTAACCGTGCAGGTTTCACGGCTTGGCTCGCACCTCTATGCCATTGGCGGCGGCGGCCCGGGTGAGGGTGCCGTCGATGGCCTGCTGCTCGGCGGGCACCAGGACCGCGGCGGCGTTGCGGTCGCTGGTGTAGGGCTCGACGAGGACGTCGGGTCCGGCGTCGGCGGCGATCTTGTGCGCGGCGTCGTTGACCATGTCCGCGAACTGCGTCGTTAGCAGCTTCGCGATATTCGCGTGATTGAGCCGAACTCGACTGCCCGCCATGCGATCACCCCTCTCCGCTGCTGCACAGGGCGAGTGTTCCGGTGCGATGCGGTCGGCCCGGTCTGCGTGGCTTCCACTGCTGCACTTCGATCTGATAGCGGCGGCCGTCGACGGTGAGTTCGTCGGTGCTGATGAGGTCGACGGCGGGCCGGAAGTACACCGAGCATTCGACGCGCTGACCGTTGCGGCCACGGTCGAGGTAGTCGGGATTGGCACCGGGCGCCACCGCCTCGGCGACGAGTGGGGTGTCGGTCCATGGGATCGGGTTGCCGTCGGGGTCGTATCCGCCGCCGCGGTGGCGGATCACGGTGACGCTCACGGGAGCACCGCCCCCGCTGGCGGGTATCGGTACCCTGCCGGGTCGCCGAATCCGGCGGCCGGTTGCGGCGCCGACGAAATGCCGAGCATCCTCTCGTGCACCGCGAGGAATTGCAGTGTGCCCGCGGGGGTGGCGAGCGTGCCTGACCGCGCCCACGGTCCCATGGTGTCGGAATAGGCGATATGGCCAGTGAATTCGGCGGGCGGTGCCATGGCGGCCCGGACCACCTCGACGACGACGTTCTTGCCGATCGCGTCGTTGTCGAGGATGTCGGGTCGCCGTAGCGGGTGGCGAATCCACGCCTCGGCCGCGGCGATGAGCACCTCGGCTCGGGCCCGCTCCTCGGTGTCGAGCGGGAGCCAGCCGAGCGCTATATCGTCCGCGGTGGCGAGTGGCATTGCTCTACGCCTCGGCGAACTTCGCGATGAGTTCGGCCCGCGTCAGCGCGGCGGCGTCCTCAGGTGACATGCCACGGGCGACGGCGTACGCCTCCCACTCGGCCGCCGGTGCGGTCTTCTTCGGACGCTCCGCAACAGTGGCAGCGGGCGGCGCGCTGGCGGCCTGGCCCTCGTTGTCGCCGCCCGCCTGGCCGCCGTCGCCGGACGCCCCGGGCTGCCCTTGGCTGTCGCCTGTGTCCTCGTCACCGGGGTTGAATACGACGAAGGGGACACGCTCGACCATGCCGTCGTCGATCAGACGAGCGGCGGCCTCGGCGTCGATATCGTCGACGCCGAGCACGGCACCGCGGTATCGGTAGCGCAGCAGGCCGGCCGCGTCCGGGGCGACGACGAGCGGCGCGGTTACACGAACGGTCATGGTCAGACTCCCGTGATCTTCCATGCCGCCCGGGGCTCGACGACGATCGGGACCGTGACGCGACGCGACCTCAATCGATACAAGTCCTTGAGGTCGTCGCGGATGGTCTTGACTTCGACACCGGGGATACCGCCACCGGCCGAGACGTAGCCCGGGCCGCCGAGCTTCTCGTCGGCCATGCCGCCGAGCTGCGTCGAGTCCACGACGAACGCGGTACCGGCGACGGGCAGGTTCGGGGTAGGCAGGAAACGCAACCCGGCGATTTCGGGGAAGTTGCCCGTGTAGATCGGGGCGAGCCCGTCCTCGCGCTTGAGCAGATTCGCGATGTTCGGATCGGACATCGCGTTGGCCCAGGTGATGTCGTCGACAACGATCGTGTCGGGTTCGAACCCTTCGTTGAGGGCGCGAATGTTCGCGACCGCCTTGAGCACGTCACGCAAGATGGTCGGCGAGGCGGCCGACCACGCCGCGGCGGCGGCCGAGGTCTGGGTCACCTGCGACGCGATCGCGGCGAGCGCGACCGAGTCGACGGTCTTGACCATCTGGTTCACCTGCTTGATCAACGCGCGGTTGACCGGGTCCATCTTGCGGCGCGCAATGGACACGTCGGTGATCTCGGAATCGCGGCCCCAGTTGACCGCTTTCGCGAGCTGCGCGGTTCCCTCGCTGATCGAGGTCAGCGGGTATTCAGCGCCAGGCGCGACGGGCTCGGGTGCCCGGTCGCTGTAGAGGCTCTCGTTCTGCTCGTAGGCAATCGAGCCGCCGACCGCGTCGAACCGGCCGGACAGCAGCACATCGGCGATGAACCGCTGTTCGGCGAGGGTGCGCAGACGGCGCGCGATCAACGTCGGATCCTTGAGGAACCGCGAAATGGTGATGTTGTCGCCCGAGATCGAGGGTGCCGCGGGCGGGTAGGTGTACGGCATCGTGTTGTCCTTCCAGGAATCAGCGGGCGAGCTTGACGCGAACCTTGCCGCCGGACGCTGCCGCGAGGGCTACGCCGACGATCTGCGAGTAGTCGGTGCCGGCGGCGATATCCGCCACGGCACCGGCCGCCGCGGTGATCACGCGGGCACCGGCGGCGATGGCGCCGGACGCGGCGAGCTCATGTACACCGCCCGAGAGCACGGTCACGAGGTCGCCGTTCGCGGCGTCGAACGCAGCGACGCCGAGCCATGCCGCCGAGGCGGCCGAGCTGGGGGCGACAGTGTCGTTGCCCGACACGATGAGCACCTGCCCGGCGGTCACGGCCGCCGAGGTGGTGCGGCTGAATGCTTCGCCGGGCTTGTGAATCGGGGCGTACTCGGGCATTTCAGGCTTCCTTTCCGAACAGGGCGGAGTACACGGCCTCGCCCTCGTCGTCGTTGTGGATCGTTCCGGCGTGGCCGATTTCCAGCCCGACCGGATACACCGGGGCGAGGGTGTTGAGCACCGCCAGCTCGGCCGGGTCGGCGTCGAGCCGGGCGACCCACGCGGCGCGCTGAGAGGGCGCGATGCGCCCCGCCCGGACCGCGGCATCGACCGCGGCGGCGCGCTCGGCGCGTTCCTGCTCGGCGCGGGCCTGGTCGCCGCGGCGGGCGGCGGCCTGGAGTTCGCCGAGGGTGCCGGCGTCGATCGCGACGACACCGGCGGGCAGCCGAGACGCGGACGCGGCCGGGGCGGCGGGCGCGGCCGGGGCCGGGTCGCCCTCCTGTCCCCACATGCTGAGGGCTTCCTGCGCGGTGGCGATCGCTTCCTCGAAGCTGTCGGCGATCGGCTGCGCGATGGCGGCGACGTCGGCCGAGACGCCTTCGGTGGTCGCGGCGGTCGCGGCGGCGAGCAGCTCGGGGCCGGACGCGACGAGCGCGCGCAGGAAATTGATGTCGTTGTCGTTGAATGGCAGCTCCACCGGCATGATCGCTGCCCGCGGGGGCGCGGCGAGGGCGGCGTCGAGCGCTGCGGTGATGGTGGCGGTGTCCGCGTCCTCGGCGACGCCGAGGCGCTTCGCGATGGCGGCCAGAGCAGTCATGCGCGTTCCCTTCTGGTTGGCCTCGGCCTCGGTGGCTGAGGGGGTACGGGGCGCGGGCGCCGCACGACGACCCGCGTAGTTGAATGCCGACAGGTCGAATCGAGCCACCGGCGCGAGCGCGGTCGCCTCGACGAGTTCGACCCGATCGGCCAGACCGGCGGCGACGGCCTCGGATGCTGAGAACCACGTCTCTGCCTGCATGACAGCGCGCCACTCCTCGACGGTGCCGCCCGCCCGGTCGGCGTAGATGGAAGCGATGTTGTCGCTGATGCGGTCGAGGTTGTCGGCGTGGCGGCGCATCTCCTCGGCGTTGCCGCTGGCGTAGACCCAGGCATCGTGGATCATCAATTCCGCGTTGCGGCAGACGACTACCTCGTCACCGGCCATGGCGACGAACGAGGCGGCCGAGGCGGCGATGCCGTCGACCACGGTCACGATGCGGGCGCGGTGCCCGCGCAGCGTGTTCAGCAGCGCAATGGCCTCGTACACGTCGCCGCCGGGTGAGTTGATGCGCACGGTGATCGTGTCGGCGCTGAGCTGGGCGAGGTCCTTCGCGAACGTCGCCGCGGACACGCCCCACCACGGATCGATCTCGTCATAGATCAGCACCTCGGCCGCGGTGCTGTCGAGGTTCTTGATCTGGTACCAGGGTTCGGGCCGGTCGCCTCGCCGGTTTCCGAGCGGGGTCGAGTTGTTCACCACAGCGTCAGCGCTCCGTCCGAGTCGATGCGGACACGGGTGCGTCGCGCCGCCGGGGCGAGCACGGGCGCCGCGGCCGGCGGTTGGTCGTCGAGTTCTTCCTTGGCGGGTAGCCCGTAGTCCTGGCGGGCGGCGCGCTCGATCGCTTCGTCGGGCGAGATGATTCCGGCGCGCACGAGAATCTCGAGCGCCGCCGCGGTTGCGTCCTTGCGCGAGCCGATCTCGTCGAACACCAACCGCGGCGCGGCCTCGTCCGGCCCCCAGTTAGCGTCGACGAGGTCCTCGATCACGTGGGCTTGGGCGGTGTCGCGGATCATCTCGGCAACCGTCTGTAGCGACATCACGAAGAAGTCGGCGAACGTGGTGCCCAATGCCCAGCTGCCCGTTTGGTTTCCGAGGTTCAGGAAGTGGGCAAGCACCGAGCGCCCGATCTGCGCATCGTGATAGTTGATCGCGGGCTGGGCATCGGGGAGGTTGCCCTCGACACCGGCCAGCCGCAGTTTCGCGCCGTGCGGCGTCGCCGCGCCCGAGGCGCTGCCCGCCTTGTAGGACTGGGCGATCTTCTTGCCCGCATCGAGCTGCGCCTGGTCGTCGGCCGGGCCTGCCTCGTAAACCGGCACGCCCATTCCGTTGCGCTCGATCGTTTGGGCCTGCACGCGCAGCAATCGGTCACGGATGAGCCAATGCTTGTACGCCGGGCGCAGCAAGCTCTGTCCGGTCCAGTCGCCGCCTTCGCGGTCGACGACGTAGGCGACCAGCTTCTCGACCGGGATCCGCACGGCACCGGCGGCGCCCCACCCGTATTGCTCGATCGCGATCAGACCGCCGTCCGGTGCGACCTCGATATCGGAGAGCGTTTCGGCGAGCCGCTGGCCGAGCTTGCGCAGGTGGTAAAGCCCCGTGCGTTCGTCGACGGTGTAGCACTGCTCGAAAAACGCGTGTCCGTAGCGCAGGCATAGCAGCGCCGCCGCGAGGTGCTCGCCCCACGAGAACCGGCCGCGTCGGCGTCCTGTGACCGGCGGGCCGCCGACCACGGGGAGGCCGAGATCGTTCGCGATGTGGGCGACCACCTCGGGGCGCGCCCCGTTCGGGTCGATGCGCCAATTCGTGCGTCGCACAGGCAAAGTGACTGCGCGCATGACCGAGGTCACCTGCGCGTCCTGACGGGCCATGCGCCGGTAGACGCGCGTGCAGTGCGGCCAGATCAGTTCCGGCGTCTCCTCGGCTGCCTGCCAGAATCCAATGCCGTCACTGCTGAATCCCTCGGTGGCATAACCGATCTCGCCCGTTGGTGCGCTCATGTTCACCCCCTAGAAACCCATCACCATGAGTTCGTCGTCGTTCACGTCGGTGTCCTCGGCCTGCGTCGGTGTTTGAGGCGGCGTGTCGGGCTCGACGCCGAAGGTCAGCAATCCCCAGCGGGCGAGGCTGATTACTTGCACGCGGGTGACTTCGCCGGCGGTGTAGTCCCATCCGAATCGGCCGCCACCGAGTAGCTTGGTCTCGACCGCGCC
The DNA here is from genome assembly GCF_054655275.1 of Nocardia sp. IFM 10818. Lineage (NCBI taxonomy): Bacteria > Bacillati > Actinomycetota > Actinomycetes > Mycobacteriales > Nocardiaceae > Nocardia > Nocardia sp. IFM 10818. The sequence continues at coordinate 478,040 of NZ_BAAHJH010000001.1, read as the reverse complement.
GAGTGCGTCGGTGAGCCGCGGGTCACCGCCGTGCGAGAGCAGCCCGGCGAGCGCGTCGTCGACGAAACCGACTGCCGCATCGGCGGCTTGGGTTGCGGTGGTCAGCTCGGGCTCGATGCCGAGCGCGCGCAGCTTCACAGCCAGCGACGCCGCAGGGCTGCTCGAATTGATGACCAGGACGCAGGGATCCCACCGGGCGACGAGTTCGGCGATCCGGTCGACAATGTCGCGCGCAGGGCCGTGGTAACCCAGTTCAATGCGCACCCGGCCCTCAAGGGTGCGAGTGGCTGCGCCGAGGGCACACACCTTGAGATCCGGTGTCATGTCCAGGGCCAGGGCAATCGGCCCGTGTACTTGTACGTCCACCTCGGCCATGCCCTCCCACACCGACAGCGGGACAACCGGCTCACGATCTTCGGGTGGGCGCGGCCACCGGCCGGACGAGAGCCGCTCGACTTCCCATTTCTCGATCTGCGCGGCAAAGGTCTTCATCTCGTTCGCGATGTATTCCTCGTCGAACAGGTAGCCGAGGCTCGGGTTCGCCGCCGCCCAGTTCGCGCGGTCGATACGCCACGCCGCACGCTCGGCCGCCGTCGCACCCTCGGGGAGTTCGGGCGCCGACCATTCCAGCCACAACAACGACGTTTCGCCGCCGGCCAACGCCCGACCACGCAGCGACGCCCACTGTCCGCAGTGGTCTTGGCTGTCCGAGTCGGCGGCCGACCCGAGATACCAGATTTGCGGGTTAGCCGCGGTGGTGAGCAGCGGTGTCAGTGCGGCCAGCGCCTCGGGCGAGCAGATCATCGCCTCGTCGACGATGAGCCGGTCGAACGAGCCACCACGGCCGCCCTGCTTGGTCCTGGTCCGGAAGTAGATCGCGCTGCCGTTCACGAGCGTGATGGACTCGCGGCCGTTGCCCTGGCGCGGCTGTCGGGGCAGCAGCTTGGCGGCGAGCAGGCCGCACGACCGGAACAGCGCGGCGAGCTTCTCCATGGTCTTGAGCGCGGTCGCGAATTCGTGTGCGGTGTAGAGGATCTGCACGCCGGGCTCTTTGAGCATCCATCCGAGAATGACCGTCTCGAGGCTGCCGTTCTTGCCGTTCTGCCTGCTACAGAGCACGCAGACCTCGTATGCGGCCCACTTGCCATCGGCGCGGCGCGCCATGCCTTCGCGGACCACAGTCGATTGCCATGGAGGCAATCGGCGGCCCGCGATGTCGGCGATGTCGATCGCGTCCTCGGCCGCGGTGTAGTCGACCGCGGTACCGGGGTAGGACGCGACTCTAGGTACCTGTGTCCCGACCAACCCGGCGGCGGGCCAACTCGTCCTCAAGCGATCCTCCCGCCGCAGTCGGGGCACTCGCGTCGGTCAACTGCGCGATCAGTTGCCGCAGCGTGTTCGCGGTCTGCCTCGCCTCACCGGCGGCCGAGTCGACGACCAGGACTGCGGCGGTGTCGGTGTCGCGGGTGCGTAACCGCATCCAGCACTCCGGATCGCCGGAAAGTAACCGGTCGAAATGGTCGAGGCGGTCTGCGAGCCGGGCGGCCTCACCTGCGAGCACCGCGCGGGCTGCATCCTGCCCGCTGGGTGCCATCAGCGCCGCCCAGAGCGCCGCTCCTCGGTCGCCGAGATTTTCGGGCCGGAGATCGGGCGGTGAGTCGCTCATGGCTGCCTCGCCCCCTCCCAGGTCAGCCCCTCGGCCACGTCCGGGGGAGAGAGAAATCGCTGACTTGCCGCGACCGAGTCAGGGGCCGGGGGGCCGATGTTTAGAAGGGGTGCCCCAGTCCAGCGCATTGCCTCCGGGTTGCTGAATCGCGAGCGTTGTTTGCGGCTGCGTTGCTACCATCGGCGCTGGTGGCGCGGGCTGTCCGCCGGCCGGGTTCTGCTCGTACCACCGTTTGATGACCGGCTGCATCCACCAGGGCCGCTCGCGTTTGGCCCGCTCCATGACGATCTCGCGGCCGGGGTCGATGGTGACGATCCGCGCCCCGTGCGCCCGGTAGGTGGCGAGCAATGTCGGCGAAGGCGTCGAGTGGATGAGGTACACGTCGATCTCGCGCGTGTGCCGTAGGGCGGTGTCGATGGCTGCTTTGCGGGCCGCCTTGGTCACGGCCTTGACGGCGGGTGTGTGGTCGTGCCCGGTCTCGTCGGCAGCAGTGAGCGCGGAGGCGAGTCGGTCGTAGTCGATGATGACGTCGCGGGGGGTGGCGTGTGCTCGGCACCAGGTGCTCTTGCCTGCGGCAGGCGGGCCGATCACGACGTACAGCGCCATCGGCTCAGCCCCACTCAAGGACGTTTGCGGCGTGCCCACCAGTGCTCCGGATGAGTGCCGGCCGCAGGTGGTCGCGGGAGCCGTCACCACGCTGCTTGTTGCATAGCTCGTGGAGCAGCCGCCCGGCTTCGGTGCCGCCGTGTGCACGGGCCTGCTCATGGTCGGCGGCGAGGGCTTGCACGCGGTACATGGGGAGGCCGCACCACCAGCACGCGTCGCCGTCGCGGAGCTGGGCGAGTAGCCGGGCTCGTTGCTGCTGGTGTTTCCAGCCGAGCCCCTTCTGTGTGGTGGTGCGGCGCCTGGTCACGGGTACAGCCGGACGAGGCGGGCGAGACGCTGCCCGAGCTTGATGAGCAGAGCGTCGAGCCAGTTGGGCATGTCTACCAGCGCCACTCGGCGAGCGGTGCCGTGTAGAGGGGCAGCTCGAGAGTTCGGATCGGGTGATGCCGCAGGCAGTCGAGCAGGGCGAGCAGCTCGCTCACAGCGCGGCCTTGATGATGGCACCGACCAGCTTGAGCACGGCGTCGGCGACGGTGCCCCAGTCGACGGCCTGAGCGATGGCGGAAAGGGTGGACAGCATTGGCGTTCTCCTCGAGGTGTCGCGGTTGACGAGCTTGCAGCGCGCAGCAACACCGCCCGAGAGTTTCGGGTGCTCAGGCTTGTTGGAGCGCAGGCTCGTTGGGTGCGCTTGCCCGAGGTGCACAGTGGAGGCTCGGGGTTTGACGCGCTGCAAGATCGGACGGCCCGGCGCTGGCGCGGGCACGAAAAAACCGCGGCTGAAACGATTCCGGGGTCGGGTCGTCAGTCGCGGTTTGTAGTGCAAGCCTAGCGACCAGGCGGTTTGCTAGCAACCAGGGCGATGCGCGTCGCCCTTCGGGAACGGCACGCTCGCGCTGTCGAGTCGCTCGTACAGCCCCGAGCGGGTTTCGGTGCCGCACATAGCGCAGCGCTCACGTGGCCCGTGTTCGCCGTCTGGTGTACGACGGTCGGGATAGGCGCGATGCCAGCAGGCCGCGCATATCGGCTGCGATTTCCAGCTCATGCGTCCGATCCTCTCCCGGCACGTGCCCGAAACTTCGCGAGCGCCTCGCGGAACTGGCCCTCGTCGTAGTCTCCAGAATCCCACCATTCGAGCGCCCGCAGTACCTCGGCGAGGGCGTCGCGTCGCTCCACAGCCGCGTTCAACGCGTCGAGAATGTGCTGTACTTCCTGCGCCGCGTCACCCGCGTCGACGAGCCCATTCAGGCGATCCCTGACGGTCTCAAGCGTATCCATCGCGCCGAACTCGATCAGGTTCGCGCTGTGAATGTAGTCGTACTTGCCGCCGCTCATGCTGCCGATCCTCCTCTTTCGGTTTGCTTCCCCGCCAGGCGCAACGCGTCGCGGGTGCGGTAAACCGCCTTGTCGGCGTCGTTGCGCCGGTGGTCGGTAATCCGTCCATCCCGGTTCATCCATCCGCGCGGCTCGATCTTGCGCTCGCTCGCCCACCAATACAGGGTGCGTTTCGGCACCGGCGCGCCGAGCGCATCGAGAACGGGCACCAGCTCGGCGAGCGTATAGAGCCTGTCCTCGGCCACCGCGCGGGCATCGGCCTCGATACGCGCTATCTCGTACTGCTCGCGGCAGGCCCGGCACCGAACCCACGATTCGCCGGGCTCGGCGCGTAGTTCGGTCCTGCAATTCGGGCAAGGGCCGAGGTACCGCTTCTCGGGTCGCCGGTCGATCGCGGCGCGTAGGCGGTCGAGAGCCTCGGTGATGTCGTACAGCATGTCGAGGCCGGCCTCATGGGCGCGCAATATTTCTCGGTGCTGGGCAAGCCATACCGCGGCTTGCTCTACGGCGCCGAGACGGACGAGAGGCAGTGTCGCGCCGTCGCGGGGCGGTGAGCCGCGGTGTTGTTCGGTGATGTGAACGAGCCACGCGCCGTTGACATGCGGGCTCACGCCAAGGTCTTCGGCGACGGCGCGCGCCCATGTGATCACGGCGTGACCGAGGGCGGCGAGGGCCCGGTCGCCGAGCAGTTCAGCACCAACCTCGTGCTCGGGCTCGCCCTCCTTTCGCAGCTGGGCCACCGATTGCACCGGTAGGGGCGGCTCGGCCGGTCGACCGATGGTGCGCTCGGAAGTGGTGCGGCCGAGGCCGGCTCGGGTGATTGCGATTTCGAGCAACAACTCGGGCACTGCGAGCAGAGCTGAGCACAGGTCGTTTCCGCAGGACACGCACAGCGTGAGCCCATCCTTTACGGGGCGCTCGCACCTAGCACAGGTGATGTCGGCGGCGGCCATGGTCATGCCTCCCAGGTGATTTCGAGCCACAGCGCGCCGCCCTTGCCGCGCTCGGCCGGGTGGATGATCGGCTCCGGCTTCGCCATGTGCGCGGGGATGTCGTCGGGTACCAGGCCGTAGCCGAGCAACTCCGGGATCGGTTTGCCCTTGCGTGAGATGCCAGCCGGGCGGCCGACTGTGAGCGCGTCGCACGCCGGTTTGAGCGTGGCGATCAAGTTGTCGGTATCGCGGCGGCGGTTGTCGCGCGGCCGGTAGTGCATCTGCACCGTGACGTGTTCGAGTCCGCGCGGCAGCTCGGCGGATTCGGCGAGTTGGAGCACCTTCGCGCGGACCTCGGCGACCTTGCGGGCGTGCGCGAACATCGCGCCCCTGCTGGCGCGCCGCTGGTTGAGCGTGAGCGGCGGGGCCGTCCACGGCAGTTCGAGGATGGCGCGGCTCATGCGTCGGTTCCCCTCACGGCGCAGTCCGGGCACCAGCCGAGAATGCAATTCCAGCCGAGGCAGATCGGGCAGAGCCCGAGGTTTCGCAGGCGGTTCCGTGCGCCGGTGATCAGTGTCTCGTCGGCGCGCGCCATGGCGGCAGTTCCGGCGGTGGCCTGCGTGACGGGGTCGAGGTCGAGCTTGCCGGGCAGTAGGACGCTGAGAACGTGGCCGATTGTTGCGTCGAGGTAGCCCGCGAGATACGCCTCGGCGGCGTGAGTTCCGTTGTCGCTCATGCGCGGTGCCCAACGTGGCGGACCGCCGCGGCGCGGCCGGTCATGCGGGCCAAACACGGTATGTGCTGCTCGAATCCGTTCGGGAAGCATGAATCACCCACGGCGGCACCACAGTCCGGACAGCCGCGGGTGATCGCGCCGTTGATCTCGTAGGCGGCCGGGACGGCACGGCCTCGCGCATTGATCGGTAGACCGTTGTACCCGGCACCGGCGGGCAGGGTGGCGGACTGGCGTACCTCGGCGGCCTTCTCACGTTCGGCGCGCTGGCGCCGGAATTCGCGGGCGTGGTGCAGCAAGTCGCCTATGCCGATCGTGCGGCCCTCGATCTCGGCCTCGTAGTACCGCATGACGGCCTCGACGAGGTCGGGGGTGTCGAGGTCCCAGCGTTCGATGGATTCCGCCCATGCGGCGAGTCGGGCCTTGTCGGCGTCGCCGAGCTTGTCGTCGTAGATGCGGGCTCGGGACCAGGCCGCGGCGGCGGCGCGGACGGCGCGTTCACTGGCTGCGATCTCCAAGGGTTCTCACCTCCTTGAGTAGTTCCTCGGCGGCGGCCATGGCGTCGACCGCGCGCTGAGTGGGTTTGGATCGGCCACGCCGGCGGGCTCCGCGGCTGTTGGCCTTGTGGACGAATGCCGGTATCTGCGTGGGGCTCCACGAGTCCGACTCGGTCCATGCCTTGAGGCCCTCGGCGATGGCGGGCGGTGGGATTCCGGCCCCGAGGCATTTGTCGATCGCGACGCCGACCTTGGCGAGCAAGTCGCCCTCGAGCGGTGTCGGCAGAGACTCGGAGAACGCGACCGCGATTTGGTGCGCTGGCGCGCTGCGCGCGGTTGCGTTGAGGCGCTGCGCGAGCTGTTGCCCGCCGCGTGGTGCTCGTAGCGCGACCACTCCCCCGCCGTCGTTTCGCACGGGCGCGCGGTCGTGAGTTTCGTCGAAAACGGGGGGACGTATATCTGTTCCCCTGTTCCCCTGTTCCTCTGTTCCAGCGCCCGGCATCCGCCGAGGACTCGGCGAAGTCTCGGCGGGTTTCGCCGAGGACTCGGCGAGGTCCTCCGAATCGGCTTCTACCTGTGCGGATTCAATGCCGATCGGGCGATTGGTGGCAGGGTCGAACTCTTCGCCGTCCTCGGGGGCGGGCCACCGTGCGCCCGAGCGCTTGTCAATTTTCTGGTGGTTGTCCCATGACGGGATGGCGTAGTACGAGCGTCCGGCGACCTTGTAGAAATGCACGCCGAATACTCGGCGGACTTCGCCGAGGTACCGCCGAAACTCCGCGAGGGTCATGTCTTCGTCACGCGGGAAGGCGAAACCCATGAGTTCGCGGGCCTCGGCCTTGCCGCGGCCGGTGTCGTCGGCCCAGTTCCACATAGCGACGAACAGCAGCCGTGAGAACGGGTGCATGGTCTCGATGCCGGGCGAGTCCCAGAACTCGGGCTTGATAGTCCGGATGCGTGCCATCTGGCCGTCCTCCTCTCGTTTGTCAGCGCTGTTCGCCGAGGTCGAACATCGGGTAGTGGCTCTCGTCGATCCGGCGTTGTAACTCGGTGTCGGCCTCGCGGCGGGCCTGGGCGGCGGCGGTCCGGGCCTGCGCGGGCGTGGTCTTTTCGCCGCACTGGTAGCGGCCGTGCGGCCCTGTCCATTCAGCGGGCGTGCGGCCGGTGACGGCGAGCGCGATGAGCGGGCAGTCGTCGTTGTCGTCGTTGACGCAGCGTCGGGCCTGGGTGCCGCCGCCCATGCACATGCCGTACTGCCAGATCTCCCACTCGGTACCGTTCGAGAACGGCGGCACGTCATGTGCCGCCGTCTCGTGTTCCTCGAGGGATTTCATTCGCGGCCGGATTCCACTGTCACGGTCGCGATTTCGGACAGTCGGCGATCCCATGCGTCGGCCCATTCCTTGGCCTTGATGACGTCGTCCTCGGTGAGGCGGCGCGGCGACATGAGGCCGAGGAAGCTCTCGCCGATGCGGATGAGCAGCCGGCGCCCGTTGCCGCGTGCCTCGATCACGACCGACTCGCCGTAGGACTTGGCGGCGACCTTGAACCGTGCGAGGCTGTCGCCGCTCACGGTCATATCGACGAGTAGGGCTTGCTGTCCGGTGTTCGTCTGGTGGATCAGGCCGGGCACGATATCGAGGGTGTCGTCGGTGGGCAGCCGCGGGACGCGCAGCGCGCGGCCGTCGATCATGCCCGAGCAGTCGGTCACGGTGAGATGGTCGGCGTCGATGTCGAACCGCAGTGTGAACGAGGGGGTTTCGCCGGCGTCCCTGCCGCTGATCTTGAAAATGTTCAAGATCTTCGCGACGTCGTCGGGCAGCAGCTCGACGACGAGCGGCTCCCGGGCGCTGTGCTCCCACACGGACACGATCGCGAGGCCCGCGGTGAATCGGTCCGTTGCCATCACGGCGAGGTTCTCGGGGCCGAATACCAGACGTACGCGCTGGTATTCGGCGAGATCCTTGTCGACGGCGGCGTGGACACGAACCGCGGTGAGAGCCTGGAACAGATCGGCGGTGCCGCCCGTGATCGTGGTCATTGGTCGGTTCCTTCGTTGTCGCTCACGGGTTCAGGTATGCGTGCGATGTCATCGAGGCGCGCGTGAATGGCGTTCTCCAAGGCTGCGTAGTTGACTCGGCCATCGAGCGCGTCGGCACCGTAGGCGGCGATCAGATTCGCTGTGCGCAGCTCGGCGACGAGCGCACCGACGTGCTCGACGAGGGCGAGCAGTGCGTGAGCGGTGGCCTCGCTGGTGAACGCGAGCGAGTCGACTCCGGTTTCAGCGCCCGGGATACGGCCGAGCGCGCGTCCGGCGTTGCGGCGGTGCAGGTCGACGCTCACTGCTCGCCGCCTTCGGCCTGGTTCTGCTCGGTGGATTCGAGATCGGCCTGTGCGGTCGCCCAGTCCTCGACGGCCTCGGCGACGCTATCGGGTTCGACCGGCCGCTCAAGTTCGGCGATCTGCTCGGCGGCCTCGACCTCGGTGAGCTGACTGGCGCTGGTGATCTTGCGGCCGAGTTGGTCGGACAGGTACGCGCGTTTGTCGGCGTGCGTGGTCCGGCCGGAGGCATTCAGTAGCTCGCGCAACCGTTCCTGTTGCGCCCGAGTGGCTGCGGCTTCGGGCTCGGGCGGATCCTGGACCTGCGCGGTGCCCGGTTTCTCACCTGAATCGGAGGCAGGTTCGGCGAGGATCGCCGCGGCGGATACGCGCTCGGACGACGCGCGGACCGGGCTGCCGTTCGGGTCGATGATCTGCACGGCGTCCTCGAGCTGCACACCGGAGAAGTCATCGGGGTAGGCCCGTCGCCACGCTTGCGCCTCCGCGCATTTCGCGAGCTGGTTGGCGGGCATCTTCCGCCACATGCTGTTTGGTGCGTCGCTGCCCGGCGCGGTCTGCACGAACTCGCGATACATCGCGATACCGACATGTGCCTCGCCGTCGCGGAAGATGGTGAACTTCGCGGCGGCGGGCGGCTTGTCCGACAGCCAGACGTCTTGCCAACCGCCGCCGTCGTGGCCTTGCCAGTACGGGCCGTCTGTCTGGACTTTCGAGCCGTCCTTTTTCGCGGCCTCGCGGCCGTTGCGGCGGAATCCGTCAATGCCGGTCTGGATGGTCCACTTCATGACCCAGTCCTCGACCTTGCGGCGCTGCTGCTCGTCCCAATAGCTGACCTTGGTTTTGCGGCCGATCATGTAGATCTGCTTGCGGAACGGATCCAGGCCGGTCGTCTGGCAGACGTGCCGGAACACGAGCAGGTCGCCTTCGGGGGCGTCCTCGATGCCGAGCTGCCGCAGCGCGGCGAACTGTTGCGGCGTCCAGTCGGTCTGATCGGCCGTGATGGCGAGCGCCGAACGGGCCGCGCCACGCACGGCAATCTCAGTGGTAGTCAACGGTTTTCCTCCTGCTTGAGCAGATATGCGGGCATGTCGGCCTGATGGATGTCCTCGCCCCAGTCGGGCCAGTGCCCCGACTCGAGGCAGCGGGCGTAGATATCGATCGCTTCGCGGTTGCGCCGACGGCCACGGGCGAGCCACTCCGGCCGGAGCTCGATCACGGACACGAAATGCGGCGGCTTCTTCGCCACGACGCCGAACACGAACGCGGGCCGGTCGTCGAGCAGCTCGGCCAGACCGGTGGAGTACCAGTCGTCTTGCTGGTCGTAGCCGAACTTCTCGATCGACTTCTCGAACCTCTTGGGATCGGCGGTGTCGGCGGTCTTCACGTCGAGCACGATCGACACCCCCGACGGCGCGGTGTACAGGCAGTCGGTGCGCAGCCGCAGCAGCACACCGGTCTCGGAGTCGCGCCAATACCCGGACATCTCCGGCGTGCCGTAGTGCAGCGCACGGGCGAGCTTCGGGTGACTGCGCACGTTGTGCGCCATCGCCTTCGCCGCCTGGAGCTGGTGAGTGAGCAACGGGATCGCCCCCGCCGCCCGCAACTCCTTGCGCCGCTCCTGCTCGGCCTTGCGCTTCCAGTTCTCGGCCTTGACCTCAACCACGTCCGCGCCGACACCCAGGGTCAGGGTGTGCACCGCAGTGCCGAACTCCATCACTTCGTTCGGCTCGACCGCAGCCGGGTGATCGCGGTCGTAGAGCCACTGCGCCGGAACGTCTTCCAACAACTTCCGCGCACCCGTTGACGACAGCGAGGCGGTATCGGCGTGGTAGACGCCCTCGGGCAGATCCGGATACAGGCCCGGCTCACGCGGCGGCGCAGCGGCGAGGCCCTTGCCACAGTGCCAACAGATCTCCCGGTCGAGATCAGTGATGTCGCAAATGTCGTTCACGCGGGCACCGCCTCGGCGACAGGCTCGACGGCGAGGATCGCCTCGGCGATTTCGGCGTCGACGAACTGACGTTCATCTTTGGAGCCGATGCTGCGGACGGTGCTCCACGCCAGGTTTGCGCGGCGGGCGACCTCGTGCAGCGACATCACGGCCCGCAACCGCTGCAGATGCACCCGCGTCGGGCCAACCTCGACGAGCCCCTGAAGACAGGCCGCGCAGCGCATCGTGTTGGCGAACGGCGGGGTGAACTGCCGACCGCACTCGCAGGTGCGCACCGCCGGCCGCTCCGGGCCCGACCGGACAGCCGCGGCCACGGTGGGCGCCGCCGGAGTCCCATCGAGCCAGTCACGCAAGGCGTTTCGCCCCCTCAGCGTGCCGAGGTAGAACCCTGCGCGGACGCCCTCGCGGTCGCCGGTCTTTCGCGCAGCGACGCCGCACTCCGTCCGGACCGGGCATTCTTGGGCGCAGATCTGCTTGGCCATCTCACGATCGGGGCCCTTGTCGGCGAACCACAGTGCCGGCGACGCCCCGGATCCGTTGCAGGATGCGCGTAGCTCCCAGGTCACAGCGCCCCCATTTCGTCCGCAGCCCAACGGTCATGACCGCGGTCCCAGGCGTCGCCGTCCGGATCGTCGGCATCCTCGGCCCACGGGTCATCCCAGATGACGCCCTGGCCGTCGCAGTCCGGGCAAGTGCGCCCCTCGCGGGAAATCGCTCCGGTACCGCGGCACCGCTCGCACTCCTCCCCGTCACGAATCAGGCCCTCGGGGTTAGGTGAACTCATTTCGCACCCCGAGCAATCGCGAGACGGGTCACGGCCTCGGCGAAAAGCATCGATAGCATTTCCGGCCGATACTGCTCACGGATGAGGCCAACGAGTACGAGCGTGTGGCGCTGGGAGTCGATCGGCTCGCCACATGGGCAGCGGCGGGCGCCGCACATCAAGCTCTCGATGAGGCCATCGACGGCGTCGCGGACGGTGGCGTGTGCCTGGTCGAAGTCGGCTGTAGCTGCGGGATCGAACATCATTGGATACCTCTCTGGGTGCGCGAAGCCGCGCGGGATCGGCGCGCGAGACGAATGCGGCGCAGCCTCATGGGGATCAGTCGGGCGGTGTCCTCGGCCTGGTCGGTGTCCTCGACGCGGCCCCAGCCTTGGCAGGTACCGCAGGTGCGCGGGTCGCTGGTATCGCGGTCCACGATGCCGAGGCCGTCGCAGTCCGGGCACGAAACCCAGACGGGCATAGGCACATTCCGCAGCAGGTCGACCAGCGCGGCGACAGTTACAGCCAGGATTACGAGGCTGGCGCCGATCAGGACGATTCCGGACGGGGTCACCACCGCCCCCTCACCAGGTTGCGGAGGCGACCGGCAGCGACCGGGGGCGAGAACTCGGAGCCGTCGGCGGCGGCCATCTCATCGGCGAAATCCAGGACTGCCGCCCCGAACTTCGCGAGCGCGATCTCCAGCTCGGCGCGCTGTCGGGCGATCTCCTCGGCGTGGTTCTCGCGCTCGATGGTGGCGCTCATTGCGCACCGCCGATCCGGTCCGTCGTGTTCTCAAGATCGTCGGCGAGGCGGTCGAGGGTCTCGGCGACATCGAATTTGCCGTGCCAGAGTGCGGCTTTGGAGGATTCGCGCAGCCGGATCACGGCGGCGTCCTCCACCTCGGCCGCCAGTCCGTCAGCGAGTTCGCTGGTCATGGGTATGATCTCCTTCGTTGCTTCGTGCGCGACGAGGGGCAACTCGGCGCGCGGAACAGGGGTGACGGTTTGGATGACGCCCGGCGCGATCTGACACGCGCCGGGCGTCGCAGTTCCCGCGGTCATGGCCACACCACCCAGAGCGCGCCGAGCGCCAGGACGACGACGGCGAGCAGGGCATTCGAGACGGCGGCCATGCTGCGCAGAGTCCGGGCCGCGTCGGGTGCCGGCCGGAACATGGCCAGCACGATCAGCGGCAGGACAGCTACGGATGCGAGTGACCACAGCGCGGCTACGGCAAGCACAGTGATCAATGCGTTGTCCTCCAATCGGTTTCGGTTTGGTGCAGTGCGCGACCGAGCGGAGCAGGGCGTGAGGGAGGCGCCCGGCGGTCCCTCCGTTCGGTCGCGCGATCCCTGGTGCGGCATCGGCGCGCGCCGCACCGGGGAAGATCACGGGGTGCCGCCGCGGCGGCGCAGCCGGTTGGCGCCGCGCGGTGTCAGGCCGGTAAGGGGGAGCGGCACGCTCGATGCCTCGGCGGCGGGCGCGGTTTCCGGGCGGCGCTTGGCGACTTCCCGCTCGGCGAGAGCACGCATGTAGGCGACGACGGCCGCCATGTCGGCCCGCGTCATGCGCCAGCTCTTGCCGTTGTGTACGGCGGTCAGCTCGCGGCGGACGATGCGGCGATAGAGCCAGTCGGGCGAGAGCGCGCCGGTCAGCTCGCACACCTTTTCGAGCGAGAACGTCTCGTACTCGGCATGGACGGCCGGGGCGCTCATTGCCGGGCCTCGCCGGTGAGGAGCGTGGACGGTTCAACGTCAGCAACGAGGCTGGTCGCGATCACATCCTCGACGAGCAGCGCGCGACGGCCTGTCAATCGTCGGTGCAGCGTGGCAGCGGAAACGCCAATCCGTGCAGCGGCAGACTGGCGGGATGGTACTGCGGCGGAAAGCGCCGAACTCACCCGTTCGGCAACGCCCAAGACCGACCGTTTTGTAACCATACGGTAGACCGTAGTAACCAATCGGCTACAGGTCAAGCGTCAAAGCGCTGTAGCCGTACGTACAACAACTACAGCCGTACGGCTACCTTTTGTAACCGTACGGCTGTAATCTGTTCCGTATGCCTAGCCACGACGTAGACCGACCCACGTTGCGCGCCGCGATCGCGGCAGAACTGCGTGCCGCCCTGGCTCGTGCAGACATCTCACAGGGGGCACTCGGCGAACGCGTAAACATGCATCGCGTGACGATCAATCGACTTCTGAACGGAGAACGCCCACTCGAAGTGGAGGTGCTGTACGCGTTCGCTGACGCACTAGATTTCGACGCCGGGGAGCTCGTCGACGCGGCAAAACGGAACTATCTTCAGCAGATCGCTCGCCGAGACGTCAAGAGCGATTGAGGACGCAATCACCTGCTCGACATTGAGCTTTCGACGCGGTCGACGGGCCGTGATCTGCGGAGAACTCCGGAACACACCTCGCCCCAACGGACGCGGCTGGTTCAGCTGCTCATGCTTAGAAATGTGTACCGGCACCGCTTGATTCACTGTTCCTCCGCACCCAGAAATCACGTGGCGGCCAGTACCCCCTAACCCTTGGACAAGCCGCCGAAACCTAAATGTGCCAACCTTCACAATCGGGTCAACAACGCAAACCTTACGGTCAAATTTTTGACCTGGCAATGAAAACATTGGGATAACGTTTGGCCCATGGATCGGGGAAGTCTGAACAGGGCCTTCGGGCACGAGCTACGTGTTCGCCGACAGGAAGCCGGTCTCACCGTTGATCAGATGTGGGCGGCGCTGGGATGGCGTCGTGGCACGTACAAGCGGACCGAGGCCGGTGACAGGGACATGTCGCCAGCTGATATCTTCGATGTTGCCGAACTTCTAAACATCTCTCCCACAACGTTTTTCGCAGCGGCCCGGAAGCGATGGACGGAGGGTGACTACCCGAATCCGACCGGGGTCGACGAATGGCGCGACATTCTCGGTCTGTGATGTCGCTGTCCGTTTTCGGTTTCGCATGTCGGCGCGCCCTCGTACGATTCGGCCATGCTGCCCGTGCTCGTCGGTTTTCTGGCGCTTCTGCTCACGATCTGCGTCGCGCGTCTCGCGTTTCTCCGCACACAGTGGTTGCACGACGAACATCCGCGGCGCCGTGCCGCTCGCCGCTGGCTGACCGGCGGGCTGTGCGCGATTGCCACCGCGTTCGTGCTCTACCTTCCGGTCGTCGACACCGCCGTCGACCCGTGGCTCGCCGATCGCCTCGGCTGGGCCAATACGAGCGACCTCGGGCATATCCTGCTCACCCTGGTCGCGTGGTGGGTGCTGGGCATCCTCAGCCTGCGTGTCCTCCAACGCGAATCCCCGCTGGATGAATGGCTCCGCCAGGTCCTGGCACGCTATCCCCGGGCACGCACCCTCGCGCGGGCGGTGAGCGGCGGCCGCAGCTCCGGTGCGGCGCAATGGTTGTGGACCCTCGCCAACATTGTCACCGCCACCGCGGTGGTCGTCGTGTTCGCGCTCAGCGCTCTGCCCGATATCGAGGTCGGCGACATGCTCGAGCTGCACGACACCGGCACGCGAACGCTCGGCTTCATGTACGGGGCCTGGGCGTTCCTGGGTGGGGTCCTCGTCGTCACGGCCTCCGCCAGCCACCTGCGCGCGCCCGAGGCACCGCGTCCGGCGCTGTGGGTGATGGTGGGCGTCGGCCTGTGCGGCATCGGCTACACGGTCACCGCCGCCGCCGTGGTCGCCGCCGGCGGTACCCACCTGCTGCACGAGCACGCGGACACCGTCATGGGCGTGTGGGCGATCCCCGGACTGCTGCTGCTGTCGCTGAGCGGCGCGGCCGGGCTGCTCCGCGCCGCTCAGGAACGACTCGCCTGACCGCTAGCCCGCCGCGATCCGGCAGCGCGGCCGCTCAGCACCCAGGGTGTGCGCGGTGATCGCCCGCTCGATCTCGGCGTCGGCGACCGCCGCCACCGCGGCTATCTGGCGGTCGCAGTCCTCGCGCATCCGGGTGACCGTGTCGGCGGCTTCGTGGCGGACCCTGGCCGAGTCCTGGCGCGCGAGATCGCGCAGCACGAGGGCGGCATCGCGGTCGGCCTCGGCTTGCCGCACGCGGGCCACCGCGAGCGCCTGCACCGATTCCAGCTCGACCGCGAGCACGTCCACATCGGCGAGATCGGCGGCAAGCTGCTCGGCGTCGGCGATCTCAGCGACGAGCTGCCCCTTGAGCCGCTCGATACGCTGCACGGCGTCGACGAGCGCCGAGACACGTTCTGCCACGGGCGCGGGCTGCTCGGCCGCGGCGCGGGCCTTCGCGAGCCGCTGCACGTAGCGGTGCCGCGCGACCGCGTTGTGTTTGGGGTTGTCGCAGTAGGTTCGGGGGCGGCCGGGGCCGGGGCGCGGGGTGACCGGCACGCCGCACTCGCCAACGCCGACCGGAAAAGCACATGTACCAGCGGACATTTTGATTTCGTTTCAGGTCGCAGCAGGTAATGAAATGAAAATGCCCTCGGCGCCGGAACCCGGCGCCGAGGGCGGTGGTCACGCGGCGGCGAGTTCGTCGTCGCCGGCCTCGTTGAGCGCAACGTGCTCGACGGCGGCCTCGTAGGTGCCGAAAACCTGCGACTGCACGATGCCCTCGGCCGACATCCACACGGCCTCATAGCCTTCGGTGCTCTTGTAGATCTCGCCGAGGTCCCCGGTCCGCGCGAGGCGGCGGCGCCGTGCGAGTTCGAGGTCGACGACGTTCCGGCGCAGGCCGGACAACCGCCCCGCGGCCTTCTGCGCCGCGGCAAGCGACGCGGTCGCATCGATGTGCCCATACCGCTTGTCGGTGGTCTGCACGCTCTCGTGCCCGGCATCGCGCGAAACGACCCAGATCGGCACACCATCCTGCAAACGCCAGGAGATGCCCGTGTGGCGCGTGATGTAGGGCGTGATGCGTTTGGCCCGCAGGCCGTCGATCAGATGGCCGTATCGGGCAAGCAGCACCTCGGGAGAGTCACCCAGCCATGCGCCCCGACCACGGCCGTGGAACACGCTGTAGTCACCGGTGGCGAGGGCTTCCAGACGTCGAATGGCAGGCTGCCACGCCTGGTGGATGCGCGAGACCATGAGGGGCTCGCCGTTCTCGTTCGGGAACAGCAGATCGTCAGGGTCGCCGGTGAGGTCGAGACGCGCGATCGTCTCCAGCGGAACATAGGTGGTGCGGACGCCGCGCGACGACTTCGGTTTGCCCAGTTTGCGTTTCGCACCCGCCCACTTCCACGCCTTATTCACCCGCACCGCACCGGTTTTCGGGTTGATGTCGCCCTTCGTGAGCGCGGTGTACTCGGCCGGGCGCGTCATGGACATGACGGCGAACTCGAACATCGCCCGCCAGCGCGGCCCGAGCAGCGCCTCGAAGAACTCGAACTCTTCGGCGGTGAAGATGTCGAACTCGCTGACATACGTTGTGGGCAAACGGGTGTCGGCACACGGGTTGTACTTGATCAGCGGCTCGGGCCGCTGCCGGACCGCGGCCGACATGGCGGCCGAGACGAAACCGTGTTTGTTCGCAATGGTTTTCGGACCGTTGCCGCGATCTTCCTCGAGGAAGACCACCCATGCCGCGTCCATGTCTTGCGTCACGGCCTCGAGCGGCAGCGCCTCGCCGTAGAACGGCACGATGTCCAGATCCACGAATCGGTGGTACTTCTTCTTGGTCTCGGGCTCGACGCCCGTGAGCCGATCAATGTAGTGCCGCAACCAGCCGACGAACGTCACGACATTCGAACCGCTCACGGCGGCCTGCTGGGCGGCGAGAATGCGCTCGGCCTCGACGGCGCCGACCGTGTCGAGCAGCCGCGCGAACTTGGTCGCGGATTCGAGGTCGGCGAACGGCTGCGACGACTGGACCGGCTTCCCGGTCCCGCGGTCGATCCGATACCTGACTTGGTAGGTGATCCCGCCGTCCTTGCGGACACGGGGGCGGGGCGTGGTGGGCTTCTTCTTGGGGGTGCGGGAACGGACCGCCGTCGACATGGCGAAACCTCATAGGGGTCTGCGCGCGATTCCCTCAAATTCACGGTGGACCGCTTGTGTTCCACAGCCCGTGTGGACACGGACTGTGGACGCGAGCCCGACAAGATCACGAACTCGTGCTCTCATCAGGCTAAAGCCTGGAGCCGCCTGGGGGAATCGAACCCCCGACCTTTTCATTACGAGTGAAGCGCTCTACCGACTGAGCTAAGGCGGCGTGCCTTTCGGCGGTCGCAGTCTATCGTCTCGCTGCCCGGATCGCGAAAACGCGTGGTCGCGGTCACGGCGGGTGCGGTCAGGCGGAGCGGGCGGCCATGAGAGTGGCGACCATGGCGGCGACGGCGAAGCGGGGCTTGACGTTTGTTTCGAGGGCTTCGCGGCAGTCGAGGACGGCTTGGATGGAGCGGAGCAGGCCCTCGGGGCGGATGTCGGTGGCCAGTTCGCGGATCTGATCGGCCATATCGGGGTGGGTGAGGGTGACGCCGGAGCGGGAATCGGCCGTGGCCGCGCCGAAGCGGACCGCGAGGGCATCGCGGTACAGGCCGGCGACATCGATCAAGGCGCGGTCCAGGGCGTCGCGGCCGGTGCGGGTGGCGCGGGACTTCTGGCGCTTTTCCAGTTCCTTGAGGGCACCGGCCGAACCGCGGGTCGCCGACGCCGCGCCTTTGCCGGTGCCGCCCGCGCCCAGGGCGGTGGCGAGTTCGTCGCGTTCCTTTTCGTCGCGTTCGGCGCTGACCTGTTTGGCCTCGTCGTCGGCGGACTTCACCAGCTCGTCGGCGGCGGCGTAGGCGGCGGCCGGACGGGCGGTGGCGGCCACCAGGGCAAGAGCGCGTTTGCGGCGGGCGCGGGCGGAGTCGTCGGTGGCCAGGCGGCGGGCGCGGCCGACGTGGCCGCCGCTCACCGAAGCCGCCCAGGCGGCGGTGTCGGCGTCGAGCCGGTCGCGTTCGCGCAGGACCCGGGCGATGGAATCGACCGAGGGGGTGGCCAAATGCACGTGGCGGCAACGGGATCGCAGGGTGATGGAGATGTCCTCCGGATCGACGGAGGGGGCGCAGAGCAGGAAAACGGTGCGGGCGGGCGGTTCCTCGACCACCTTGAGCAGGACATTGCCGGCGGCCTCGGTCAGGCGGTCCGCGTCCTCGACCACCACGACCTGCCAGCGGCCGGTGCTCGGGCGGCGGGAGGCGACCTGGACGATCTCGCGCATCTCCTTGGTGCCGATGCTCAGGCCCTCGGGCACCACGCGGCGCACATCGCCGTGCGTGCCGGCCATGGTGGTGGTGCAGGCGTGACAGCGCCCGCAGCCCGGGCGCTCCGGATCGGTGCACTGCAGGGCCGCCGCGAAGCACAGCGCGGCGACCGAACGGCCCGATCCGGGCGGTCCGGTGAACAACCAGGAATGCGTCATGGCCGAGGACGAGGCCTCGGCGCCGCCCCGCGCCGCCACCGCGGCAGCGGTCAGTTCGGACTCGACCGCATCCTGGCCGACCAGCCGATCGAAGACACCCGCCACGCCGTACACCCTAGCGGCCGGG
Source organism: Nocardia sp. IFM 10818 (assembly GCF_054655275.1). Lineage (NCBI taxonomy): Bacteria > Bacillati > Actinomycetota > Actinomycetes > Mycobacteriales > Nocardiaceae > Nocardia > Nocardia sp. IFM 10818. The sequence goes on along the minus strand of NZ_BAAHJH010000001.1, from coordinate 459,710 downwards.
GCCGACAGCGCAGGAACCGCTAGGCGCGCTGGAAGGTGGTGTTCGCGCCGTCCAGGGCTTCGCGAATGATGTCGGCGTGCCCGGAATGGTGCGAGATCTCCCGCAGGATGTGCAGGAGGATGTGCCGGGCCGTCTGCCAGGTCAGCTCCGGCTGCCACGGGGCGGTCGGAATCGGAATGGACTCGTCCAGGCTCTCCAGCTCGCGAATGAGCGCGGCGGTTCGCTCGCCCACCGCATCCCATTCGGCCAGCAGCCCCGCGAGGGTTTCGTCCGGGCCCATCCGATACTGCGAATCCATCTCGGACAGATCGAATTCCGCCTGCTCGTCGCGTTCGACGATGACGGTGGTCCAATGCCGTTCGGTCGCGATGAGGTGATGCAGCAACCCGCCGAGTGTCAGTTCACTGACCGTGGTGCGCTGGCGCGCATCGGCGTCCTCGAGCCCACGCAGCGTGATCTTGAAGATGTCACGCTGTTCGGCGAGTATGGCGATCAGGTCCTGACGATCCTGGGCGACGGCCATCGAATGTCCTTCCGCTGGTGCGTGTTACGGCACACACGCTACGGCAGGACACCGACAGGAAATAGCCGTTGATCAGGACTGCGAGGCCGCTGTCTTCTTGGCGGCCGCAGCCTTCTTGGTGGTGACGCCATCGGCCGTCTTGGCCGCCGCCTTCTTCGCCGCCGCCTTCTTGACCACCTTGGTGGTGGTCTTGGCCGCGGCCTTCTTGGCGGCCGCCTTCTTCGCCGGCGCCTTCTTGGCGGCGGTCTTCTTGGCCGCCTTCTTCACCGGACCGCGGGCCCGCCGATCCGCCAGCAGCTCCGAGGCGCGCGCATCGGTGATGGACTCCACCTCATCACCCTTGCGCAGGCTGGCATTGGTCTCACCGTCGGTGACGTACGGCCCGAACCGGCCGTCCTTGATCACCATCGGCTTCTCCGACACCGGATCCACGCCCAGCTCGCGCAGCGGCGGCGCACTGGCCGCCTGCCCGCCGCGCCGCTTGGGCTCGGCGTAGATCTTGAGCGCCTCCTCCAGCGTGACCGTGAAGATCTGATCCTCACTGGTCAGCGACCGCGAATCGGTGCCCTTCTTCAGATACGGCCCGTACCGGCCGTTCTGCGCGGTGATCTCGGCATTGGACTCCGGATCCACGCCCACCACGCGCGGCAGCGACAGCAGCTTGAGCGCGTCGTCGAGCGTAATGCTGTCCAGGCTCATGGATTTGAACAGCGAGCCGGTGCGCGGCTTGGGCGCATCCGCCTTCTTCGCACCCTTCTTGGCCCCGTCCTCCTCCGGCGGCGCGGGCAGCACCTCGGTGACGTACGGCCCGAAACGCCCTTCCTTGGCGACGATTTCATTGCCGCTCTCGGGATCCACGCCCAGCGAGCGGCCCTCCTGCGGCGTCGCGAACAGCTTCTCCGCGACCTCCGGGGTCAGCTCGTCCGGCGGCAGATCATCGGGCAGATTGGCGCGCTGCGAGACCGGATCACCGTCCGGGTCATCGGGATTGACGACCATGCGCTCCAGATACGGCCCGAACTTGCCGACCCGCACCACCACATCGCGACCCTCGTCATCGCTGAAAAGCTTGATGGAGTTGACTTCTCGCGCATCGATGCCGTCGAGCCGCTCGCCCACCATCCTTTTCAGGCCGCCCGAGCGCGCGACCGAACCCTCGGCACCGTGATCACCGCCGAAATAGAAGGAGGACAACCAGTTACCGCGCTGCTCGCGCCCACCGGCAATGGCGTCCAGATCGTCTTCCATGGCCGCGGTGAAGTCGAAGTCCACCAGCCGCCCGAAGTGCGCCTCCAGCAGCCCGACCACCGCGAACGCCACCCAGGACGGCACCAGCGCGCTACCGCGCTTGTACACGTACCCGCGATCCAGAATCGTCTTGATGATCGAGGAGTAGGTGGACGGACGCCCGATGCCGAGCTCTTCCAGGGTCTTGATCAGCGAGGCTTCGGTGAAGCGCGCCGGCGGATTGGTGGTGTGCCCATCCGGCAGCAGCTCGACCGCGGTGACGCCCTGCCCTTCCGACAGCGCCGGCAGCCGCGATTCGGCATCGTCGGACTGGCCGCCCGCCTCCTCGTCCACGCTCTCGACATAGGCCTTCAGGAAGCCCGCGAAGGTGATGGTCCGGCCGGACGCCGAGAACACGCACTCCTCACCGGTATTCGCCACACCGGTGATCCGCACCGTCATGGTGGTGCCGCGCGCATCGGCCATCTGCGAGGCCACCGTGCGCTGCCAGATCAGCTCGTACAAACGGAATTCGTCATTGTCCAGCCGCGCGTGCAGCTGGCCCGGCGTCTGGAAGGTGTCGCCCGAGGGACGGATCGCCTCGTGCGCCTCCTGCGCGTTCTTGACCTTGCGGGTGTACTGCCGCGGGGTCGGGCTCACGTACTCCGCGCCATAGAGCTGCGTGGCCTGCGCCCGCGCCGCCGCGATGGCCGACTCCGACAGCGTGGTCGAGTCGGTACGCATATAGGTGATGTAGCCGTTCTCGTACAGCCGCTGCGCCACCCGCATGGTGCGCTCGGAGGTGAAGCGCAGCTTGCGTGCCGCCTCCTGCTGCAGGGTCGACGTCATGAACGGCGCGTACGGCTTGCGGGTGTACGGCTTGGACTCCACCGAGGAGACCGCCAGGTCCACCCCGTGCAGCGATTCCGCCAGCCGCCGCGCGTACGCCTCGTCCAGCACGGTCACGCCCGCGGACTTCAACTGCCCGTCGGAACCGAAATCCCGGCCCTGCGCCACCCGCGACCCGTCGACGGTCACCAACCGCGCCCCGAAGACCCGCGGATTCCCCTCGCCCTGATCGCCGGCATCCAGCTTGGCCGCGATATCCCAGTACTCCGCGGACCGGAACGCCATGCGCTCCCGCTCGCGCTGCACGATCACGCGCGTCGCCACCGACTGCACCCGGCCGGCCGACAGTCGCGGCATGACCTTCTTCCACAGCACCGGCGACACTTCATAGCCGTAGAGCCGGTCCAGGATGCGCCGGGTCTCCTGCGCGTCCACCAGATCCTGATCCAGCTCGCGGGTATCGGCGGCCGCGGCCCGGATGGCCGATTCGGTGATCTCGTGGAACACCATGCGCCGGACCGGCACCTTCGGCTTCAGCGTCTCCAGCAGATGCCAGGCGATGGCCTCACCCTCGCGGTCGGGGTCGGTGGCGAGATAGAGCTCGTCGGCATCGGCGAGCAGGCTCTTGAGCTCGCTGACCTTCGCCTTCTTATCCGGGCTCACCACATAGATGGGCTCGAAATCATTGTCGACGTCGACGCCGAGCCGCGCCCACTGCTGTCCTTTGTATTTGGCCGGCACATCCGCCGCGCCGCGCGGCAGGTCCCGGATATGCCCGACAGACGCCTCGACCACATAACCGCGTCCCAGGTAGGGGGCGATCTTCTTGGCCTTGGTCGGCGACTCGACGATGACGAGACGACGCAGGGAACGGCCCTGGTCGGGCGCTGCCTGGGAGTTCGGCGCTGCACCGCGGTCTCGTGTTGCCACCGGCGAACACACCTTTCCTGTCGATCCGCGCGGCGCTGGTGTGCGCGCGAAACGCGGCTGGGGCATGCGGCGGCGACTAGATATCGCTGCCAGGAACGTTTATACCGTCTGCATTGGCCGCACTCGTGTTGCAGCGACGATATGGCCCCGGGTCGTGATCGAGTGTAATGGGTCCAGATATGGGTCGTCCCCCACCGCCGGAGGCGATGGGGGACGGAACCCTGTGGGTAGGCCCGCTCAGCTGAGCGCGCGAACACCGGTGGCCTGCGGGCCCTTGGTGCCCTGGCCGACCTCGAACTCGACCTTCTGGTTCTCCTCGAGGGTGCGGAAGCCCGTCCCCTGGATCTCGGAGTAGTGGACGAAGACGTCAGCGGAGCCGTCCTCGGGCGCGATGAAGCCGAACCCCTTCTCCGCGTTGAACCACTTCACAGTTCCCTGTGCCATTCTGTTCCTTCTCTTTCCATACCGGAACGGCGGACAAGTAGGTTCGTCCACCGGGTCCGTTCCGAGCGCTGTACTCTGTTCCCCCTGCAGGAAAGCCTCTAGTACACCGTTCGCAACATCGATCCTGCTGATGGTTTGGACTTTGGATCCGTTCCCTCGAACACAGAAGCTTGCGACCAGGAACCAGTGAACCATGTCTTCGCGCAATTCAACAGCTGAGTTACCCACAATTTGCAAAAAAGTTGATCTTGCGAATGCGCAGGTGAGGGGCATAATGCCCAAATCCGTACTTGAAGTTGGTTTGCTTCCAGATAACAGAGCGAGCATCTGGCAAACCGGGTGTGAGCCAGGCCGCTACTCTGTAGTGAAATGGCAGGTAGAGGACCGGACATACACACGTTTCGCACCCCCTGCGCGTGTCGCGGCGCCGCACCGATGAAAGCAGCCGACTCCATGAGCCGCGCGGGCGCGGAAAGCCACCACTCCTACGGTAGATCGTTGCTGAATCGTGTCCTAACCGGGGGTGATGCCGGTGACCCCCGCCTCACCCATGTCACGGAGCTACCGTCACGTGCTGCTCAGGTCACGAAATGGCCCGAATGGATATCCGCGGACGTGATAGCTGCGGTGCACGCCACCGGGGTGGAGGCGCCCTGGATTCATCAGAGCCGCGCCGCCGACCTGGCCTTTTCCGGGCAGCACGTGGTGATCTCGACCGGCACCGCATCCGGGAAATCGCTCGCCTATCAACTGCCCGTGCTCACCGCATTACAGGCGGATCCGCGGGCCACCGCGCTGTACCTTTCCCCGACCAAGGCGCTCGGGGCCGATCAATTGCGCGTGGCAACCGAGCTGACCGGGGCGGATGCGCTGCGCAGCATTCATCCGGCCCCCTATGACGGCGATACGCCCGCCGAGATCAGGCAATGGGTGCGATCGAACGCACGGTGGGTTTTCACCAATCCGGACATGCTGCATCTGGGCATGTTGCGCGGCCACGAACGGTGGGGACGGCTGCTGCGGCAATTGAAATACGTCGTGGTCGATGAATGCCATACCTACCGTGGGGTTTTCGGATCGCATGTGGCGCTGGTCCTGCGCCGGCTGCGGCGAATCGCCGCGCGGTACGGGGCGGATCCGGTATTCGTGCTGTGCTCGGCGACCACCGCCGAACCCGCCGACACCGCTTCCCGGCTCATCGGCGCGCCGTGCACCGCGGTCACCGAGGACGGCTCGCCGCAGGGGGCGCGGACGGTGGCACTGTGGGAGCCGCCGCTCATCGGCGCGGGCCTGACCGGGGAAAACGGTGCGCCACTGCGCCGGACCGCCGGGGCCGAGGCGGCCCAGGTAATGGCCGAGCTGGTGGCGGAGGGCGCGCGCACGCTCACCTTCGTGCGGTCCCGGCGCGGCGCGGAGCTCATCGCCATGGACACGCGGCGCATGCTGGCCGAGGTCGACCCGGCGCTGCCCGAGCGGGTGGCGGCCTACCGGGCCGGATACCTCGCCGAGGACCGGCGCGCACTGGAGAACGCGCTGTCGGAGGGGTCTTTGCTGGGCGCGGCCACCACCAACGCGCTCGAACTCGGCGTGGACATCGCCGGGCTGGATGCCGTCGTGGTGGTGGGCTATCCGGGGACGGTGGCCTCCTTCTGGCAGCAGGCCGGGCGGGCCGGGCGGCGCACCCAGGGGTCGCTGGTACTGCTCATCGCCCGTGACGACCCGCTGGACACCTACTTGGTGCACCATCCGGAGGCGCTGCTCGGGCGGCCGCTGGAAGCCAGCATCACCGATCCGCACAACCCGTACGTGCTCGGCCCGCACCTGCTGTGCGCGGCCATGGAACAGCCGCTCACCGATGCCGAAGTGCTCGAATTCCGGGCCTGGGAACTGCTGTCCGACCTGGCGCGACAGGGTGTGATCCGGCGGCGGGCCGGCGCCGCCCGCGATGGGTCGGCGCGCTGGTTCGTCACCGCGGACGCGCATCCGCACGATGCGGTGGACGTGCGCGGCGGCATCGGCAGCGCCATCGCGGTGGTCGATGTGGAGACCGGGCGCATGCTGGGCACCACCGACGCCGGGCGCGCCCCGGCCACCCTGCATCCGGGGGCGGTGCACCTGCACCAGGGCGAGAGCTATGTGGTCGACGAGCTGGACCTGGAGGAAGGCGTGGCGCTGGTGCACGCCGAGACGCCCGGCTGGACGACCAGCGCGCGGGCGCTCACCTCCATCGAGATCGAGGCCACCACCGCCGAGCGCGAGCACGGACCGGTCACCGCGGCCCTGGCGAATGTGCTGGTCACACGGCAGGTCGTGGGGTATCTGCGGCGGCTGCCCAGCGGCGAGGTGCTCGATATGGTGCCCCTCGACATGCCGGAGCAGACGCTGCCGACCCGGGCCGTGCTGTACACCGTCACGCCGGAGTTGTTGGCGCGCGCGGGAATCGACGCGCGGCAGGCGGCGGGGGCGCTGCATGCCGCCGAACACGCGGCCATCGGCCTGCTGCCGCTGGTCGCCACCTGCGATCGCTGGGATATCGGCGGCGTGTCGACGGCCGAGCACCCGGATACCGGGCTGCCCACCGTCTTCGTCTACGACGGGCACCCGGGCGGGGCGGGCTTCGCCGAGCGCGGGTTCGCGCGGCTGCGGCACTGGCTGGCGGCCACCCGCGCGGCCATCGAATCCTGCGCCTGCGCGGTCGGCTGCCCCTCCTGCGTACAGTCCCCGAAGTGCGGGAACGGCAATAGTCCGCTGGACAAGGCGGGGGCGGCGCGCCTGCTGCGGGCGGTGCTGGCCGAGCTCGGCGATGGTGACGGCGATCACGCCGAACCGTGACCGCGCCGTCGCCGGAGCGAGGCCGAAGCTCTATCCGACCGGGCGGTCGGCACTCGGCAGCTGAACGGTATCGGGGGCGTTCTCGAGGGGCTCGTTGCGAGCCCCTCAGGGCGTAGCGCATAGCCGAATAAAAAGGGATGTGATCCTGTTAACTGGAGAGTTGCTCCGTTCGATAATGTCGATTACGCATTTACCTGCGAATTCATTCGAATGCGACTTCCGGAACGAATTGGAAAGTGATCGGTACCCAATCCTTTCGGCCGGGACTTTCATCCATTTCAGGTATCGATCGACCGTTGATGTGGCCCGCGCCATCCAATTTCTAACCAACCGCTCGGTACGAGATAGTGGCCGTCATTGCCATTACGCCAACGACTACTCCCCTCTACTACTCCGCATCGTCGATCGGTCCGGCCCGCGCCATGGTGCGCACGACTCGAGTGCCGAGCGGACCGAGCGCCAATCGCGCCTCAACGGTGACCGTCACATCCCAGTCCGCCGCGACGCAGCCGACCACCCGCATGGCCATGCGACCGGCGATCTCCTCGGCCCGCGCACAGGCCGCCGCCGTACCGCCCACCAAGTCGTGCGCCGCCGCCAGCGCCGCCAGATCCGCCGCGGCCTGCGCCCGGTGACGGCCCGCCACCGCCACCCCGACCTGCGCCACCAGCAGCGTCACCGCCAGCACCGCGAGGACGGCCAGGCATGCGGCCACCGTCACACCCCCGGCCTCCCCGCGACCGCGCGAGGCCCCGGGCCGGCGGCGGCTCATCGGCCTCCACCGATTCTCCGATCCGCCGTGGATTCTCATCGCTCCGCCTCGGGTTCCCGGGCGGCGACGGCCTCGGCGCGCAGGGTCAGCGGCAGCAGCGGCGAGCGGGCGCTCACCACCGCCACCACCAGGTCACCATCGGCGCGCACCGTGATCTCGGCCTGCGGCGGGGCCACCCGCGCGGCCGTGGACACGGCTCTCGCGTCATCGCCCCGCGCGGCCAGCCGCGCGGCCTCCCGGGCGGCGTCGACGCAGCGCACCTGCGCGGCCGCCGCCAGGAGCGCGCCCGCACACAGCACGAGCACCGCGACCAGTGCCGCCAGCGCGAGCGCGGCCTCGACGGTCGCCATGCCGCACTCGCTCCGGGCGCTCAGCCGACCTGGGTCTTCAAGGCCTTGTCGATGATCTTGGTCAAGGCATTCACAATGCTGTCGCCGGTGACCACCGCGTACAGCACGGCCCCGAAGGCCGCCGCGGCAATCGTCCCGATCGCGTACTCCGCCGTACTCATCCCGTCCTCGCCCACCGCCGCGCTCAGCAGCCGCCGCCGCAGTCCCCAGCCGAGATTTCGCACCGTCGATCCCACGAGACTCCCCTTCCTCGAATCCGATGCGGCGGTTCCGCACCGGCACAGTCGTATTCACATCAACCCCCCGCCGAGCACCCGCCCGGCCAAGCCGATCACCACCGGCACGATCCCCAGGCACACGAAAGCGGGCAGAAAACACAAACCAAGCGGTCCCCCAATCAGCACACCGGCCCGCTCGGCCCGCGCCGCCGCCGCATCCTCCACCGCACCCCGGCGCTGCTCCGCCAATTCCGCCACCGCCCCGGCCAATCCGGCCCCCGACCGAGCCGACCGCCGCGCCATCCGCACCAGCGCCCCCGCCCCCTCATCCGCACACCCCGCCCCCGCCTGCTCCCACGCCGTCACCGGATCCGCCCCCAGCGCAAGCAGATCCGCCGTCCGCCGCAATACGGACCGCAATGGTTCCGGCGCACCCGCGGCCACCGCACCCGCCGCGGCAGCAGTCGGCAGACCCGCCCGCAGACAAGCCGCGAAGAGATCGAGCGTCCCCGCCGCACCGAGCGGATCGACGGCCGCGCCGCACCGAGCCCGCGTGGCACCGGCGGGCGCCGCAAGCAACCGCAGCCGCCGCCGACCGGCCACGCGCCCCGGCCAGAGCAGCAGCGCCAGCGCGACCAAAGCCACGGCCCCCGAGAATCCATTCACCGCAACTCCTTCCGAACCGCTTCCACACACCGGCCTTATCGCCCCGGCACAGCCGACTCGCCACATGACTCGCCCAGCGACCTGAAAACGGCTCCTCGCAGGACCTTCTGGTCATCGCAGGACCTTCTCGGTGATCGCGTCGGTCCACAGCAGACCCGTGCAGGCCAGGGCCACACCCAAGGGCAGGAGCCATGTGCCCACCGGCGAGGCGAACAACACATGCAGCGGAGCCGCGCCCATCAGCTGCCCCAGTCCGATGCCGAGCGCGGGGAGCACAGCCAGAACCGTAGCCGTGGCCCGAGCGCCGGCCAGCCCGGCTTGCGTGCGGTCGCGAAATCGCCGGCGTCCCACCAAGTCCACCCGCGCCGCCGACAACAGTTCCGCCAGGGCCAGGCCGTGCCGTTCGGCCACCAGCCAAGCGTCCGCGATTCGTGACAGCTCCTGCGAGACAACCGCTCCCGGTCTGCGCAGCCCCTCGGCCCCGGAACCGCCGAGCCGGCTGCGCGCGGCGCTCACCGCGAAGGCGCAAGCCACCTCACCACCCGTCTCCCGCGCCGCGGCCGCGGCCGCGGCGCTCGGATGCGCACCGACCCGCAACTCCCCGATTACCGCCTCCAATCCCTCCACTAGTCGCGAGATCTCCACTGACCGGCGCCGCTCGAGCGTCCGCCGCCGCCACCGCAGTCCAGCCGTCCCCGCAACGAGCGCCGCCGCGATCAGCGGGCCGATGCCGACCAGCAGGAGGACGAGCGGTAAGACCACCGCACCCGACCGAATCGACCAGGACGTCCAAGGCTTTCGGCTACGCCGAGCCGGCCCGAACACCCGAGTGAAACGCCGCCGGGCGGCCGGGTCCGGCGCCACCAACAGGGCAAGAGCCAGACAGCCCAGAATCGTTTCCGAATGCCCCAGCACCGATGTCATTGCCTCCGACCCGCCTCCGGGGCACGCGCTTCGCTCTCACGAGCCAGCTCACCCCCGCATACCAGCGTCCAACACGGACTCGGCCCGGCCCCCTGCGCCGGCCCGGCCGCTCGACGAGTCCGGCACCTTTCGAGTTCATCTGCCGCACAGGGCACATGACCAACCGGCAATTCAGTGCAGCCGGGGCGAAGCTTGCTTTCCTGGTCGTGCCGGCCATCGAAACCGGCTGGCGTGCTGGATGCTTGGCGGACGGGCGGACCGGACGGCCTGGCTTCGTCGGCCGGTTTGGCCAAGGAGACCCGAGAGTTGGGGTGAAATTCGGTTTTGCGTGGATGAGATTGCAGTTGTATGAACATGGGGTGACTTACGTCACTTGACGAATCTGGTGTCCGATTGGCGGAATTTGTCGGCTCGGGGGCGGGGCCTGCGCAGATGTTTCGCCAACCGGGGCGGGGTGATGAGGAGTTGGGGTGACGCCAGCCGAAGAGGCTGGTGCAGAGTTGGGCGGAAGGGCGGCAGGCGGCTTCGGGTGGGCAGCAGGGGATCTGGTGTGGGTCGTCCGGGCGGAGTGGGGGCTTCATTGGTGCGTCCTTTCGTCGAGGAGGGTGGCGAGGAGGCCGGATGCGGGGGCTGGGCGGCCGTCGGCGGTCCAAGCGGGGGTGATGCGGACTTCGGTGGCGGCGCGAGTTACCAGGCCGATTTCGCGGAGGGTGCGGGCGCCGTCGGGGTGGCGGTGGACGTGGAGGACTACCTGGATGGCCGCGGCTAGTTGGCTGTGGAGGGCCGCGCGGCTCATTCCGCCCAGGGACGCAAGGGCTTCCAGGCGGGCGGGAACCTCTCGAGGTGAGTTCGCGTGTACGGTCCCGGCGCCACCGTCGTGGCCCGTGTTCAGGGCCGTCAGCAGGTCGACCACCTCGGCGCCGCGCACCTCCCCCACGACAATGCGGTCGGGGCGCATACGAAGGGCTTGGCGGACGAGATCGCGGACCGTTACCGCGCCGGCGCCCTCGACGTTCGCGGGGCGGGCGACCAGGCGCACCACATGGGGATGGGGCGGGGCGAGTTCGGCGGCATCTTCGACACAGATAATGCGTTCGGCCGCATCCACTTTGGCGAGGAGTCCAGACAAGAGGGTTGTCTTTCCCGCGCCGGTGCCGCCCACCACCAGGAAGGCCAGGCGGGCGCGAATTATGCGCTCCAGCAAGGCTTTCGCCTCGACGGTGACCGCACCGGCGGCAGCCAAGGCATCCAGGCCCTGGGAGGCGGGGCGCAGGACCCGCAACGACAGGCAGGTGCCGCCGTGCGCGATGGGCGCGAGCACGGCGTGCAGGCGGACGCCGAACGAATTACCCAGGGCTGCTTCGGTTCCGGAGAGGCGGCCGTCGACCCACGGTTGCGCGTCGTCGAGGCGGCGACCCGCGGACAGGGCCAGGCGCTGCGCCAGGCGGCGAACGGCGGCCTCGTCGGGAAAGCGCACCGAGGTGCGGCGCAGGCCACGGCCGCGGTCCACCCAGACCGCATCGGGGGCGGTGACGAGGACATCGGCGACCTCCGGATCGTGCAGGAGCGGTTCCAGCGCACCGGCGCCGGTCATCTCGGTCTGCAACAAGCGCAGCGCGCGCAGCAGATCGGTATCGCCCAGTACGCCACCGGCTTCGGCGCGGATGGCGGCGGCCACCTGTGCGGGCTCCGGATCCTGCGCGCATTCGGCCAGCCGTTCCCGCACCCGCTCCAGGAGCTCGGCTGTCACCAGGCCGCTCATCGCCTTGCCGCCGCGGCGGGTACGCGCGAGCGCGGCTCGCCGGCCGCGCTCAGTGCGGCGAGGACGGCTTCCGCGGCGAGACGGAGCGGGCCGCGGCGGCGGACGGTGAGGCCGGTGTGTTCCAGGCGCTCGGACAGGCGCGGCTGAGGCGGGACCGAGGCGAGCAGCGGGAGACCCAGCACCTGGGCCACCTCGTCACCGCGCAGGCCGCCGGGGGCGGGGCCGCGAACAATCAAGTGCACATTGGGATTTCGAGCGACCGTGTGCGCTGCCACGGATTCGGCGGCCGCCACCGCGCGGAAGCGGGCGGGGACCACCAGGATGACGGCATCGGCCGCATCCAGGATCTGATCGGCGTGCGGGCCGCGTTCGCTGGACAGATCACAGACCACGAGATCCCCGGCGGATCGGCCCGCCTCGACCACGGCCCGCACCGCGGCGGGCACGAGTTCCGTTGCGCGGGCGCCCCTTCCGCAGGAGAGCAGGGATACCCCGCCGGATGCGGGCAGCGCCTCGTGCAGGGCGGACGCGGCGATCCGCCCGTCCTCGATCACGAGGTCGGGCCAGCGCAGGCCCGGCGTGTTCTCCATCCCCAGCAGCAGCTCGAGCCCACCGCCGAACGGGGCCGCATCCACCAGCAGGGTGCGTTCGCGGAAATGCCCAGCGGCCGTGAGGGCTACGGCCGAGGCCAGGGTGGACGCGCCCGAGCGGCCGCAGGCGCCGGCCACCGCGACCACCGCGCCGTCACCGCGTCCGCGCTGGTCACAGGCGGCGAACGCGGCGATCAGGGCGTCGGCCGCGGCGGGCAGGGCGAGCACCTGCTCGGCGCCGGCCGCGGTGGCCGCCTGCCAGTCGAGCAAACCCGGTTCACCCTCGGTCACCAGGAGAATTCCGGCACGGCGCGGGTGATCGGCATTCGCACAGGCCAGTGCCGCGGGGGTGTCCAGGATGACCGCCGCGGCGGTGGTCCAGGCATGCCGGCCCGGGGGTGGGACGCCCTCGTCGAGGGGACGGTCGGCGGCCGCCGCGATGCGGCGCACCTCATCGCGCAACCGGGGGTCGGAGAGCAGGGCGAGGGCCCGGGCCGGGCCGGTGGCATCGGAATTCATACAGGTCAGCGTCGCCCTCCGCGCAGACCGGCGACAGCGGCTCCGCGGCGAGTGTGGACAACACGCGACCTGTGGATAAAAAAGCGGCGAGTGGGGTGTGCCGGAACTGTCCGGAAATAGAGGACGGCCCCAGCCGGGGGGGGAGGAGGCTGGGGCCGTCGGGTTCAGCCCCGGGGGGTCGGGCTGAACGCGCCTGGACCATGTCCAGGTATCTGCGATACTACACCCAAGCCCTGGCACGTTTGCAAGTCCGCCGGGCGAGTCTTTTTCCCGCCTATCCGACCCGGTTTCCGGCTGGCTAACTCGGGCAATTGCCCCATGACACACCTCCCCGGCCGGCGAAACATATTCTGGAGCCCATGACGGCCGAACGCGGACGAGTCGCCGCCTTCTTCGATCTCGACAAGACGGTGATCGCGAGGTCCAGCGCCTTCGTGTTCAGCAAGCCGTTGATGGACCAGGGCCTGCTGAGCCGGCGCGCGGTGCTCGAAAGCAGTTACGCGCACTTCCTGTTCCTGCTCTCCGGTGCCGACCACGACCAGATGGATCGCATGCGCGAGCACCTCACCAAGATGTGCGCGGGCTGGGATGTGGACCAGGTGCGCTCGGTGGTGAACGAGACGCTGCACGACATCGTGGACCCGCTCATCTACGCCGAAGCCGCGGATCTCATTGCGGACCACCGGATTCGGGGCCACGACGTGGTCATCGTGTCGGCCTCGGGCGAGGAGGTGGTGGCGCCGATCGCGGCCGCGCTGGGCGCCGATCACTTCGCCGCCACCCGCATGGTCATCGAAAACAACAAGTACGCAGGCGAAGTCGAGTTCTACTGCTACGGCGAGGGCAAGGTCGAGGCGATCCAAAAGCTCGCCGCGCGCGAGGGATACGAGCTCGCGCGCTGCTACGCGTATTCGGACTCGGTCACCGATCTGCCCATGCTGAGCGCGGTCGGGCATCCCACGGCGGTGAATCCGGACCGGGCGCTGCGCCGGGAGGCGGTGGCGCGCGGGTGGCCGATTCTCACCTTCTCCAACCCGGTGTCGCTGTGGGCGCGATTGCCGCAGCCCTCGACCACGACGGTCGCGGCGAGCGTGGCGGTGGGGCTGGGGGCGGTGGCGGCGGGGGCGTTGAGCTACCGCCTGCTACGCCGCAAGCGGTGATGCGCCGCGGCTCTCACCGGCGAAACGCGCGGATGCAAAATCACGCGAACACGCCGGATATTGGAAAGTTTCCCCAGCTCTTGATGTGGGGGCGGTCACAGAGTAACAATGGATTCACGGAAGGACGGAAGGCCAAGATCGGATCGGAAGAGAAGATCCCATCTCCCGACCCACCCTTCCCAGCACGGACACCAGGCACCCACGCGGAGCACGCCGCGACAAGGGCATGAGTGTTGTGGGCCTGCGTTATCCGCGGATTCGACGGCAAGGGCCTCGCGTAGATCGCGGGGATGAACCGGCGGAACGTGGAGAGCTCGCCGAGGCCGTAGACACAACCCGATAAGCACGCTTGGTAACCGGGTAGTCCGTGCTAGCGGGCGGTGAGGTCGCATATGCGGCAACGCCGCCCGCTTTGATGAGAACAACTCTCGTAACTCTCAGGGGCTTCGCCCCCGAACCCCCAACGACTCCCTTGGGAGCTCCGCCCCCAAACCCCCGCGGACTCTCGCCGGCCCTACGCGAGCCCCGCCGACTCTCGACGACCCGCCCGAACTCGCCCACCGTCAAGGGGTGCCGACCCCCCGGTTGATATGGCGACTGCGCGCCTCGAACCGGTGCACAGGGTTTCGAGTAGTTCAGGGGTATTTACCCAACCGCCGCGTCGGCGATCGACTTGGCTTCGCGGGCGCCGTCTTCCAAAGCGCCGCAGGTGAAGATCACCCAGCCGCCGACGCCTTCCGGGGTGCCCATGCCGAAGGCGGCGGCGGCATCGAGGTAGGGCTGGCGGCGGCGGAGCCAGAAGACTTCGGGGACGCCGAGGCTGTGGGGATCCAGGCCGCTGGATACGGAGACCAGGCGGGAGGCGGCGCGGGCGACTATGCCGTCGGCGGTGCCGAAGGGGCGTAGGGCGAGGAGTTCGCCGTGGACTACGGCGGCGATTACGGGGGCGGGGGCCTTGGTGGTGACGACCGTTTGGGCCAGCAGGTCGAGGCGTTCGGCTACGCCGGGGACGTTGCGGGGGCGGCCCAGTTGTTGTTCGTCGTCGACGAGGTCGGCGGCGGCGAGGAGGTGGAGGCGGGCCAGCGCCTGGAGGGGGGCGCGCTGCCAGACGGTGACGAGGTTGGTGAGGGCTTCGCCGTCGAGGGCCTGGCCGACGCGGAGGGCGCCGGCGAGGATGGGGTCTTCGACCACGCCGTCGGCGGGGATGTCGATGGTGCCGCCCTCGATGGCCGCGGAGGAGCGGGCCGCGCGGACGGCGGCCTCGGCGGCGGTGGTCGGCCAGCCGCGGCGGTTCGTCTTGTGCCGGTGCACTTCGGCGAGGGCGTCGCGGGCCTTGTCGGCGGCTTCGCGGACGCCGGGCAGGTCGACGAGGGGCTGTAGCGGGTCGGTCACGAAATAGGAGGCTACCGAGCCGGGGGGGTGGGGACAGCCGCCGCCCGCCATGCAGTGTGGTTGTCACCCGCCGCACGCGGCCGACCACCGGCCCACCGCACGAGCCGACCACCGCCCGCCGCGCGCGGTGTGAGAGATCCGGCGCGGCGGGTGGCAGTCCTCAGGAGGCGAGCAGGTCGCGACCGGGGATGGCGTCGAGCAGTTTGCGGGTGTAGTCCTGCTGCGGGTTGTCGAAGACCTCGGTGGTGGCCGCGGCTTCGACGACCTTGCCCTGTTGCATGACCACGACATTGTCGGCGATCTGGCGGACCACGGCCAGATCGTGGGTGATGAACAGGTAGGACAGGCCCAGCTCGGCTTGCAGCTCGTTGAGCAGGGTGAGGATCTGGGCCTGCACCAGCACGTCGAGGGCGGAGACCGCCTCGTCGCACACCACCACCTCGGGCTGCAGGGCCAGGGCCCGCGCGATGGCGACGCGCTGGCGCTGGCCGCCGGACAGCTCGTTGGGGTAGCGGCGCATGATCGAGGCGGGCAGCGACACCTTGTCCAGCAGATCCCGGACGGTGGCCTCGCGTTCCTTGGTGGTGCCGATGCCGTGGGTGCGCAGCGGCTCCTCGATGGTGCGGTAGATCGAGTACATGGGATCCAGGGAGCCGTAGGGATCCTGGAACACCGGTTGCACTCGCCGCCGGAAGGCCAAGGCGGCCTTGCCCTTCAGCTTCGCCACCTCTTGGCCGTCGAAGTTCACCCGGCCGGAGGTCGGCTCCAGCAGGCCCAGGACCATTTGCGCCACAGTGGATTTGCCCGAGCCGGATTCGCCCACGATGGCGGTGGTGGTGCCGCGCCGCACCCGGAAGGACACTTCGTCCACGGCTTTGAGCGGGGTGGACTTCCACGGGGTGCTGCCGCGCACCTGGAACACCCGGGTGAGCTTGTCGGCGATCACCACATCGTCGGGCGTCTCGGTGAATCCGGTATCGGCCTCGATGAGCTGCCCGGCCATGCGCTCGGCCTGCTCGCGCACCTCGGCGCGCTTGCGGACCGAGGACAGCCGCTGGGAGGCCAGCGAGGGCGCGGAGTTCACCAGCTTCTTGGTGTACAGATGCTGCGGGTCGCGCAGAATCCGCAGTGCCGGACCGGATTCCACGACCTTGCCGCGGTACATCACCACCAGGTGCTCGGCGCGTTCGGCCGCCAGACCCAGATCGTGGGTGATGAGCAGGACCGCGGTGCCGAGTTCCCGGGTGAGCCCTTGCAGATGGTCCAGGATCTGCCGCTGCACGGTGACGTCGAGCGCCGAGGTGGGCTCGTCGGCAATGAGCAGTTTCGGCCGGCAGGACAGGCCCATGGCGATGAGCGCGCGCTGGCGCATACCGCCGGAGAACTCGTGCGGATACTGGTTCACCCGCCGCGCCGCATCGGACATGCCCGCCTCTTCGAGCAGTTCGATGGTGCGCTTCCTGGCCGCTTGACCTTTGGCGATCCCATTGGCCTCCAAGGTTTCCCGAATCTGGAACCCGACCTTCCACACCGGGTTCAGGTTCGACATGGGGTCCTGTGGCACGAAGCCGATGCCGCGCCCGCGCACCGCGACGATCTCGTGCTTGGAGGCCTTGGCCAGATCCTTGCCGTCGAAACAGATGGAGCCTGAGGTGATCTTCCCGGTGCCGGGCAGCAGGTCGACGACGGCGTGCGCCGTGGTCGATTTGCCGGAGCCGGATTCGCCGACGATGGCCACGGTCTGGCCGGGGTACACCGTCAGATCCACGCCGCGCACCGCCGGGGTCTGCTTGCCCTCGGAGGTGAAACACACGTTGAGATCACGGACTTCGAGCAGTGGCCGATCCATGGCCGTCACCTCTTCCGGGCCTTGGGATCCAGGGCGTCGCGCATGGCGTCGCCCAGCATGATGAAGCTGAGCACGGTCAGCGCCAATGCCGTGGCGGGATAGAACAGGATGGCGGAGGTGCGAATCTCCTTCTGGTTGGCCGCGATATCCGCGCCCCAGGACACGACGTCGCGGGACAGGCCGACGCCGAGGTAGGACAGCGTGGCCTCGGTGACGATGAACACCCCGAGCGAGATGGTGCTCACCACGATCAGCGGCCCCGCCGCATTGGGCAGCACGTGCCGCACCAGGGTCCGGAAACTGGAGACGCCCAGCGCCTTTGCCGCCGTGACGTATTCGCTGTTCTTGGCCTGGATCACCGAACCGCGCGCGATGCGCTGGGCCTGCGGCCAGCTGAACGAGGCGAGGATGATCATGACCGTCCAGATGGTGCGGGTCTCCAGCACCGTCATGAGCGCGATGGCGATGAGCATGAGCGGCAGCGCGTAGACGATCTCCGCGAGCCGGGACATCAGCGAGTCCAGCAGACCGCCGACGTACCCGGCGACCGCACCGAGGGTGCCGCCGATCAGCACGAACAGAATGGTCGCGCCGACACCGCAGATGACCGAGGCCCGCGCGCCGTAGATGGTGCGCGCGTAGATGTCGCAGCCCTGCTTGTCGTACCCGAACGGGTGTCCCCCGCCGGGTGGATCCATGCTGAAATCGCCGCTGCAGAACCGCGGATCCTGACCGGTGAACAGGCTCGGCCAGGCGACGATCAGCAGCACCAGCGCGATGAGCAGCGCGGCGGCGATGAAGATCGGGTTGCGCCGCAACTGTTTCCACGCCTCGCGCCAGACGCTGGTGGGCGGGGCGGTCTCGTCCAGCCGGTCGGTGGCCAGCACCTCCACCTCGTCCGGCGGGGCCACGAAGTGTTCCTGTCCGGGTCGCGGGTCCCGCTCCTGGTCCTGGTCCGGATTCTTCTGAATGGATATCGCCGTCGGTTCAGGCATAGCGGATCCTCGGGTCGAGTGCGGCGTACAGCAGATCGACGATGACGTTCGAGATCAGCAGGATCACGATGATCACCGTCACGAACGCGACCACCGTGGGCGGTTCGCCGCGGGTGATCGCCTGGTACAGCGTCCCGCCGACGCCGGGGATATTGAAGATGCCCTCGGTGACGACCGCGCCGCCCATGAGGTAGCCGAGGTCGGCGCCGACGAAGGTGACCACCGGGATCATCGAATTGCGCAGGATGTGCACCACGATGACGCGGCGCCGGCTCAGTCCCTTGGCGGTGGCGGTGCGGACGTAATCCGCACTCATGTTCTCCGCCACCGAGTTCCGGGTCAGCCGCAGCACATAGGCGAACGACAGTGAGCCGAGCACGAACGCGGGCACCAGCAGATCGGTGAAGCCGGCCTTGCCGCCGACGGTCACCGGCGCGATCCCCCACTTGACGCCCAGCAGGAACTGGGCGAGGAAGCCGACCACGAAGATGGGGACGGCAATGATGACCAGGCTGACCACCAGCAGGGTCGAGTCGAACCACTTGCCCTTGCGCAGACCGGCGATCAGGCCGAAGCCCACGCCGAACACCGTCTCGATGACGACGGCCATGAGGGCCAGTTTGATGGTGATCGGGAAGGCCCGCGCCAGCTCGTCGCGCACCGGGCGACCGGAGAACGACGTGCCGAAATCGAAGGTCACAATGCCCTTCAGATATTCCCAATACTGAATGAAGAAGGGCTGATCCAGGTGATATCGAGCCCGTAGGGCGGCCTCGACCGCCGGGGTCATCTGCCGTTCACCGGCCAGCGCCTGAATGGGATCGCCGGGCAGGAAGAACACCAGGGTGTAGAGCAGCAGCGTCGCTCCGAGAAATACCGGAATCATCTGGAGCAGCCGCCGAATGACGTACCAAACCATATTTCACTCCGATGCCAGGCGGGGGCCGTGCCGCACACCGGAAGGGTGTGGGCACGACCCCCGCGAGCGGCTATTTCTCGATGTTCTCGAAATCGAACAGGCCGGACCAGGTGACCTCGGCCTTGCTGACCTTGTCCGAGCGCCCGGCCGCGACGTTGTAGTCGAAGATCGGGATATCGGCCATGTCCTTGAACAGCACCTGCTGGGCCTGGGCGACCAGATCGTAGGCGGCGTCGGTGGTCGGCGCGGCCTGCGCCGCGGCGAGCAGCCGGTCGAATTCCGGGCTGGAGTAGTGCGTGTTGTTGGTGCCGGAACCGGTCAGGTACAACGCGGTCAGGAATTCGAACATGGACGGGTAGTCACCCTGCCAGCCGTACCGGAACGCCTTGCCGATGGTGTTGTTGCTGATCTCGTCGCGAATGTTCTTGAACGTCGGGTACGGCACGCCGACGGCCTCGATGCCGAGCACGTTCTTGACGCTGTTGGCGACCGCTTCGACCCAGCCCTGGTGACCGCCGTCGGAGTTGTAGGCGATCTCGTACTTGCCCGACCACGGCGAAATGGCATTGGCCTGCGCCCACAGCTTCTTCGCCTCGTCCGGATTGAACTTCAGCACCTCGGAGCCGGGCAGGTTCTCCCGGAAGCCGTCCAGGGTGAAGGCGGTGAAGTCCTGGGCGGGCACGCGGGTGCCCTGGAAGATGTTCTGCGCGATCTGTTCCCGGTTGATGGCCATGGAGATGGCCTTGCGCCGCAGCACGCCCTCCTCGCCCGCGAAGTGCGGTGTGGTGGGCTGGACGCCGATGTGCTGGCTGTAGGCGATCGGCTTGGTGATGGCGCGGTCGCCGAGGTCCTGCTTGTAGGAGGTCAGCGCGGTCTCGGGGATGACGTCGAGGGCGTCGAGGTTGCCGGCCAGCAGATCCGCGTACGCGGTGTCGTAGGACTGGTACATCACGAACCGCAGGCCCTTGTTCTTGGCCGGGCGGCCGCCCTTGTAATCCGGGTTCGGCACCAGGTCGATCTGCACGTTGTGCTGCCAGGCGTCGGGTCCGGCAAACTTGTAGGGACCGTTGCCGATCGGGTTGTTGCCGTAGGCGTCCATGTCCTTGTAGGCCGATTCGGGCAGCGGGTAGAACGGCGCGAAGCCCAGTTGCAGCTCGAAGTCGATGGAGGGCGACTTCAGGTCGACGGTGAAGGTCTTGTCGTCGATCACCTTCAGGCCCGACATGGTCTTGGCGGTGGGCGGATCCGCCGAGACCTCGTCATAGCCGGCGATGGAGGCGAAGGCCCAGTTCTGCTTCTGGCCGTTGGTGCCCAGCGCGCCGTAGTTCCAGGCGTCGACGAACGACTTGGCGGTCACCGGGGTGCCGTCGGTGAACTTCCAGTCCGGCTCCAGGGTGATCTTGTAATGCTGCCGGTCGGTGGTCTCGATGGACTGCGCGACCTCGTTGTAGGCCTTGCCCTCTGCGTCGTAGTACTTCAGGCCGGCCCACAACCGGTCGACCACGCGACCGCCCATATTCTCGTTCACATTGGTCGGCACCAGCGGGTTCTGGGGCTCGCCGCCGTTCACGGTGACAATGTCGGAACTGCCGCCGCTGTCGGAGGAGCAGGCCGTCAATGACAGGCTCGTGGCCAGGGCTGCCGCGGCCAAGGCGGCAATCATCTTTGCTCTCAACGCATTCTCCCGATTTCAGGAAGGACGGGCCCGTCGGTGCGCACGGGGGTCCGCCAGTCCGCACCGAAAGGTCGTCTTAGGTGAATCGGACAGTAGCCATCCGGCCAGCGGTTCGCAGCAGATCGCGTCGGGTTTGTTCAGCTTGTTAGCAAGACAGCAACACGCACGACCCAAAACTCCCTGCTTGGGTGACACTCTGCACACTTCGCGCAACGTTCACGATTCGATCATGAATGACCGTTCAGGCTCAGTGACCGAACCCCGGATCCACCTGCCGGGACCCGAACGCGGCACAGGTCACAGTCCGTTAGGGTCGAAACGTGGCCGTGGTCACCACCCCGGCCGAAGCGCATGCGAAAGAAGAGACGAGAGATGACCGAAACCGCCGATCACCTGGATGCCTATCCACCGAGCGCTGAGTTCGCCGCCTCCGCCAATGCCGATGCGTCTCTCTACGATCGGGCCGCCGCGGATCGGAATGCGTTCTGGGCCGAACAGGCCCGACGGCTGCACTGGCATCAGCCCTTCACCGAGGTGCTGGACTGGTCCGATGCCCCCGTAGCCCGCTGGTTCGGCGACGGCAAGCTCAATGTGGCCTACAACTGCGTGGACCGCCACGTCCTCGACGGGCACGGCGACCAGGTGGCCATCCACTGGGAGGGCGAGCCGGGCGATTCCCGCGCCCTCACCTACCGCGATCTGCTGGCCGAGGTGTCGAAAGCCGCCAACTACCTGACCGAGCTGGGCCTGAACGCCGGCGACCGGGTCGCCATCTACATGCCGATGGTCCCCGAGGCCATCGTGTCCATGCTCGCCTGCGCGCGACTGGGCCTGACGCATTCCGTCGTGTTCGCGGGCTTCTCCCCCAGCGCCCTGCGCCAGCGCGTCGATGACGCCGAGGCGCGGCTGGTCATCACCACCGACGGCCAGTGGCGGCGCGGCAAGCCCGCCCCGCTCAAGGCCGCGGTCGACGAAGCCCTTGCCGCCGACGGCGATTCGACCGTCGAGCACGTGCTGGTGGTGCGCCGCACCGGCATCGACACCCCGATGACCGAGGGCCGCGACCTGTGGTGGCACGACACCGTCGCCAATGCCCCGGACCAGCACGAGGCCCGGGCCTTCGACGCCGAGCACCCGCTGTTCATCCTCTACACCTCCGGCACCACGGGTAAGCCCAAGGGCATCCTGCACACCACCGGCGGCTATCTGACCCAGGCCGCCTACACCCATCACTACGTCTTCGACCACAAGCCGGGGCAGGATGTCTACTGGTGCACCGCCGATATCGGCTGGGTGACCGGGCACTCCTACATCGTCTACGGCCCGCTGGCCAACCGCGCCACCGAAGTGGTCTACGAGGGCACCCCCAACTTCCCCGATGAGCACCGGCACTGGCAGATCGTCGAAAAGTACGGTGTCAGCATCTATTACACCGCCCCGACGCTGGTGCGCACATTCATGAAGTGGGGCAAGGAGATTCCCGGGGCCCACAACCTGTCCAGCCTGCGCCTGCTGGGCTCGGTGGGCGAGCCGATCAATCCGGAGGCCTGGCGCTGGTACCGGGATGTGGTGGGCGGCAACAAGACCCCCATCGTGGACACCTGGTGGCAGACCGAGACCGGCGCCATCATGATCTCCCCGCTGCCCGGCGTCACCGCCGCCAAGCCCGGCGCCGCCATGACCCCGCTGCCCGGCATCTCCGCGAAGGTCGTGGACGAGGAGGGCAAGCCGGTCGAGCTCGGCGAGACCGAGGCCAATGGCTACCTGGTGCTCGATCAGCCGTGGCCGTCCATGCTGCGTGGCATCTGGGGTGATCCGGAGCGCTACAAGTCGACGTACTGGGAGCGCTACGGCGAGCAGGGCTGGTACTTCGCCGGCGACGGCGCCAAGCTCGACACCGACGGGGATCTGTGGGTGCTCGGCCGCGTCGACGATGTCATGAACGTGTCGGGCCACCGCATCTCCACCGCCGAGGTGGAATCGGCGCTGGTCGGCCACTCCGGGGTGGCCGAGGCCGCGGTGGTCGGCGCCTCCGACGACACCACCGGTCAGGGCATCGTGGCCTTCGTGATCCTGACCGCCGAGGCCAAGGACACCGGCGCGGATCTGATCAACGAGCTCAAGGCCGAGGTCTCCCGGGAGATCAGCCCGATCGCCAAGCCGCGCGAGATCCACGTGGTGCCCGAGCTGCCCAAGACCCGCTCCGGCAAGATCATGCGCCGCCTGCTGCGGGATGTGGCCGAGGGCCGCGAGCTCGGCGACACCTCCACGCTGGTGGATCCGAACGTCTTCGAGGCCATCCGGGCCAGCAAGGCGTAACCGGGCCGGCCGCGGGCGCGATTCGGCGCAGCCATCGGAAAACCCCCTCACGACCGAGTCGTGAGGGGGTTTTCGCATGTCCGCGGTCAGGGCGAACCGGACGCCCCGTTAAGATTACGTAGGAATACAAAAGGTGTGCCGGGAAGTCTGGTCGGCATGCGGTAGTGCATCGGCCGGAAACTTGGTGGATTCGCATGCCGCTGGTCTTGTCGAACGTCCGGCCGAAAGGTGCGCCCCGTGTTCTCCCACGTCCGCTCCGAGCTCACTCGTTATCTGCGAACCGAAACCTTCGGTGGCGCACTGCTCCTCATCGCGGCCGCGATCGCCGTGCTGTGGGTGAACTCGCCGTGGGGAGCCGGATACACCACCATGGTCGAGACCCGGCTGGCGATTCCGGCGCTGCATCTGGACCTCACCCTGGCCGACTGGACCAAGGACGGCCTGCTCGCCATCTTCTTCTTCGTCGCGGGCCTGGAACTCAAGCGCGAGCTGGTGGTCGGCGAGCTGGCCGACCGCAAACGCGCCGCGCTGCCGATCATCGCGGCCGTGGGCGGGGTGCTCATGCCGGCGCTGATCGCGCTGGGGGTGGGCTGGGGCGTGGACGGCATGGACCGGGGCTGGGCCATTCCGGTCGCCACCGATATCGCCTTCGCGCTGGCCGTGCTGGCGCTCACCGGCTCCCGGATCCCGGCCAGCGCGCGCGTGTTCCTGCTGAGCCTGGCGGTGGTCGACGATCTGATGGCCATCATCCTGATCGCGGTGCTGTTCACCACCACCGTGGCCTTCCTCTGGTTGCTGGTCGCGGCGGCCGCCTTCGCGGCCTGGTCCTTCGGGCAGTCCAAGCGGTGGAGCAGCCCCTTCCTCTATGTGCCGCTGGCCCTGGTGGCCTGGTACGCCTTGCACGAGGCCGGAATTCACCCCACGCTGGCCGGCGTCATCCTCGGCTTGCTCACCCGGGTGCGGCCCGATCCGGACGAGGACGAGCACTGCGTGCCCGCCGCCAATCTCGAGCACTTCTTCCAGCCCATCTCCGCCGCGGTCTGCGTACCGCTGTTCGCGCTGTTCGCCTCCGGCGTGCCGCTGGATTCGGAAGTGTTCTCGCAGCTGTTCACCAACCGCCTGTCGCTGGCCATCATCGTGGGCCTGCTGGTCGGCAAGACGCTGGGCATCTTCGGATTCAGTTGGATCGCGGTGCGACTGGGTATCGCCGAGAAGCCGGGTGATCTCGGTTATCGGGACATGTTCGCCCTGTCGGTACTCGGGGCGATCGGCTTCACCGTTAGCCTCTTGGTGGCAGAACTCGCACTGGAGGACGTCGGCGACGGCTCCGCGGCGGAACTCGCAAAAGCGGCAGTGTTGCTGACGTCATTGGCGGCTTCCCTGGCCGGTTCGGCGCTACTGTTGCGTCGGGGCCGTGCCCACCAGGCACTACGTGACGAGCGGGCACTGCTAGAACAAGAGTGAGTTCACGGGCAGTACCGGGACATGGAGAAGGGTCGAGCAATTGAGCTTCACACAGGGCGGTAACGGACAGGACTTCGGCCGCACCCGCACCATCACCTCGATTCCGTTGTCCGATGTCGACGCCCATGGCTCGGCGACCATCGGAACCCTGGTGCGCGATGCGACCGAGCAGATGTCGACGCTGGTGCGCGCCGAGGTGGAACTCGCCAAGGCGGAGGTGACCGGCGAGATCCGCAAGGGCCTGCAGGGCAGCATCTTCTTCATCGCGGCGCTGACGGTCCTGCTGTTCAGCTCGTTCTTCTTTTTCTTCTTCCTCGCCGAGCTGCTGGACGTGTGGGTGTACCGCTGGCTGGCGTTCCTCATCGTCTTCCTGTCGATGATCGTGACCACGGCCGCGCTGGGCTTCTTCGGCTATCTCAAGGTGCGCAAGCTGCGCGCCCCGGAGAAGACCATCGAATCGCTGAAGGAGGCGAAGACCGTGCTGCCCAGCGGTTTCGGCGGCTCCGCCGACCACGGCGCGGACGTGTCGGTGGAACTCGGCAAGTCCCGGCGGTAGGTCCTCGACTACGCTTCACCGGCGTGTCGTCGAATTCGCTGCCGGATCCGTCCGCCGTCCGCTACGACGGACCGTGGACCCATCGGGACGTGCATGCCAACGGCATTCGCTTCCATGTGGTCGAGGCCGTCCCCTCCGGAGCGGCCGCCGCCGATCCGGACCGCCCATTGGTGGTGCTGCTGCACGGTTTCGGCGATTTCTGGTGGTCGTGGCGGCATCAGCTGACCGGTCTGGCCGAACGCGGCTATCGCACGGTGGCGGTGGATCTGCGCGGCTACGGCGACACCGACAAACCGCCGCGCGGCTATGACGGCTGGACCCTCGCCGGTGATGTGGCGGGCCTGATCCGCGCCCTCGGGCACACCGAGGCCACCCTGGTCGGCCATGCCGAAGGCGGCCTGGTGTGCTGGGCGACGGCGGTACTGCATCCGCGGGTAGCCCGCTCCATCGGGCTCATCTCCTCACCGCATCCGGTGGCTCTCAAACGCGCCGTGCTGCGCGATCGCAGGCAGCGCCGGGCCTGGCTGCCCAACTTCCTGCGCTATCAGGCGCCGCGCTATCCGGAGCACCTGCTCACCGCGGACGACGGCGCGGAGCTGGAGCGCCTGCTGCGCCGCCGCGCCGGCGAACGCTGGTCGGCCACCGCGGAATTCGCCGACACCGCGGCGCGCATGCGCACCGCCATCCGCATTCCGGGCGCCGCGCACTGCGCCCTGGAGTATCAGCGCTGGGCCTTCCGCAGCCAGTGGCGTCCCGACGGCGCGCGCTTCATGTCGACCATGCGCGAACCCGTGCGCATTCCGGTGCTGTCGCTCTACGGCGCCCACGACCACTACATCCTGTACTCGACCATCCGCCGCGGCGCGGATCTCGCGCCGCAGCGCCGGGTGGTCCCGATTCCCGGCGCCGGGCACTACGCCCACCAGGAGAGCCCGGAGGCGGTCACCGCCGAGCTCGCCGGACTGCTGGCCGGCTGAGCCCCTCCGGCTAGCTCAGCACACAGCTGCCGGTGCCGACCGGCGCCGAAGCTCCCGGCGCGGCATCGATTTCCGGGCGCACCTCGTCGAGGGTCAGCACATAGCCGGTGTCCTCGTCGGTGACCGCCGCGCCGAAGACCACGCCCAGCACATTGCCGTCGGTGTCCACCAGCGGTCCGCCGGAGTTGCCCGCCCGCACCGAACCGCGCACGGTGTAGACCTCGCGCTGCACATTGTCGTCGCGATAGATATTCGGCCCCTTGAGGTCCAGCGTCTCGCGTACGCGCGCCGCGCTCGCCGTGTAGCGGCCGCCGCCCGGATAGCCGAGCACGATGGCGCTCTCCCCCGACTGGGCGGGCTTGGCGGCCAGCGGAATCACGTCCGCGGTCAGCCCGGGCACCGCGAGCACCGCGACATCCTTGAACGGATCGAACAGCAC
Organism: Nocardia sp. IFM 10818; assembly: GCF_054655275.1. NCBI lineage: Bacteria > Bacillati > Actinomycetota > Actinomycetes > Mycobacteriales > Nocardiaceae > Nocardia > Nocardia sp. IFM 10818. Next base: position 433,359 of record NZ_BAAHJH010000001.1, on the reverse strand, counting down.
CACGGTGGCCTCGAGGGAACCGCGCGGGGTGTCCACGCTCACGCTGTTGGTGCCCGCGACCACGTGCGCATTGGTCATGATGCGCTCCGGCGCGACCACGAAACCCGTACCCTCCAGCTGCCGTTGGCAGCTGGGCGCGATACCGCGGATGCGCAGCACGCTGCCCTGCAGGGACTGGGCGACCGGCAGTTGCAGCACGCTCGGATCCGGCGGCTCCACCGCGGCGATGGGCACCCGGCCGAACGGCCCGATGACATCCGGCAGGCCGGAGGTGTTGAGCAGGTTGGAGAACTCGTTGGGGACCTTGCGCAGCCAGTCCGGGGCCACATGGTCGACATTGATGAGGACCTGGGAGTTCTTGACCGCGGCCGCGATTCCCGGCTGCGAGGAGTTGGTCAGCGGCAGCGCCAGCAGCCAGGCGGTGGCCAGCACCGCGACCGCCTGCAGGCCCGCGCCGACCACGCTGTCCACGCTGCGGGTGAACGGATCGCGCATACCGCTGCGGGCCGCCCGCCCCAGCACCATGCCCGCGACCTCGCCGACGATCACCAGGGCCACGATCAGCAGCACGCCGACCAGTACCCGGGAGCGGCCCTCGCTCAGGTGGATGAGGATGTGCGGTGCGATGAGAATGCCCGCCACGGCACCGAGAACCACGCCTAGGAAGGCCAGCGCCGAGGCCACCGCGCCCTGCCGCCACCCGGAGGTGGCGGCCAGCAGCGCGAGGATCACGATCGCGATATCGAGCCAGCCCGAGGCAGTCATAACGTCATCCCAACCGCGGCCAGTGAGGCCTGCAGATCACGCACATCGTGATGGTCCCATTCGTGTTCCCAGCCGGAGACGGCCAGCAGGCCGGCCAGCACGCCCGCGGTGAAGCCCCAGACCAGCATGCCCTCGACCGCGAAGGCCGGGCCCATGTAGCCGAGCGGATGCCGCACCACGAAACGGTTGGCCGGATCGATCAGATCCTTGATCGGCACCCGCACCACGCGCGCCGCCTCGGTCTCGCTCACCACGCCGACCTCGCCGGGCGTACGCCAGTAGGCGACCACCGGCGTCACATCGAAGCGCGAGGGCGGCACGAAGATCTTGGGCAGCACCGCGAACGGCTCCACCCCGGCGCGATCGAGCCCGGTCTCCTCCCAGGCTTCGCGCAGCGCGGTGTCGATCGGCCCGTCGTCGCCGGGCTCCACCCCGCCGCCGGGGAAGGCGACCTGGCCGCTGTGCTGGCGCAGGGTGGCGGCCCGCTGGGTCAGCAGCACGTCCGCGTCCGCGGGCAGCCCGCCCAGGGCCTCCGGATCGGCTTCCGGCGCACCGCCGAACAGCACCAGCACCGAGGCCTGCCGCGGCCGCGCGGCCGCGGCGGCGAAGCGCCGCATGGCCGTTCGCCGCAGCACCGGATTCACCCCGGTCGGATCGGCCGGATCGTGCTCGGCGATACCGCGCAGCCATTCCGGAATCGGGTGGGCCGGCACGAATTCCGCCGGTTCCGCGCTCACGCCCGCACTCCCAGCTCGGCGGCGACGGTGCCGGCGATATCGTCCACGCTGGCGAACGCGCGCACCTCGACCTTGGCCACGGTGCCGTCCGCACGCAGCAGCACCGAGACCGGCAGCACCGCGGGCGCGCCGACGGCCTTGCGTACCTGCGCATTCGGGTCCGCAACACCGGGTAGGTGAATGCCGAGACCGGTCAACCGAGACAGTCCTTTCGCGATGCCCGGATCGCTGTGCACCGTGAGCACGGTGATCGCGTCTCCCGCCTGCTGCGAGAACTGTTGCAGCATAGGCAGTTCCTCCGCGCACGGCCCGCACCAGTACGCCCACAGATTGAGCAGTGCGGGCTTTCCGGCCAAGGCGGCGGCCAGGTCGACGGGGATGCCGTCGGCCAGGCAGTCCAGGGTGAGCCCGCGCAGCGGGCTGTCGCCGACGGGCGCTCCGGTGGGTTGCGGGCAGGCGGCGAGGGCCGCCGCCGCGCGATCGGCCGGGGCGACCGTTTCGGCCGTGGGCGCGGCGTCCAGTACGCGGTCGTTGTCATCGCTGGCGACCACACCGGCCACCACGATGGCCACGGCGACGGCGACGACCACACCCGCCAGCGCCCAGCGCCACCAGGTGTTCGCTGCCCTCACAGGCCCACCAGTTCGAGCAGATGCTCGGTCTCGGGCCCCTTGATCAGTTTCGCGGCGGTCACCGGATCGGCCGGGCCGGTCCCGAAGGACGGGCAGTCCTTGGCCAGCACGCAGGCGCCGCACGCGGGCTTGCGGGCATGGCAGACGCGGCGGCCGTGGAAGATCACCCGGTGCGAGAGCATGGTCCAGTCCTTGCGCTCGATGAGTTCGCCGACGATCTTCTCGACCTTCACCGGATCCTCTTCGTCGGTCCAGCCCCAGCGCCGCACCAGCCGGCCGAAATGGGTGTCGACGGTGATGCCGGGAACGCCGAAGGCATTGCCGAGAATGACATTGGCGGTCTTGCGCCCGATTCCCGGTAGCTCCACGAGTTGTTCGAGCTTGTGCGGCAGGACGCCGTCGTACTTCTCCACCAGCGCCTGCCCCAGCCCGATCAGCGAGCTGGTCTTGTTGCGATAGAAACCCGTCGGCCGGATGAATTCCTCCAGCTCGGCGCGGTTGGCCTCGGCGTAATCGCGGGCGCTGCGATAGCGCGCGAACAACGCGGGCGTGGTCATGTTGACCCGCACGTCGGTGCACTGCGCGGAAAGAATTGTGGCGACCGCCAATTCGAGGGGGGTGGTGAAATCCAGCTCACAGTGCGCGTCCGGGAATGCCTGCGCCAGCGTGCGGTCCATCCGGCGGGCGCGGCGCACCAATCCGAGCCTGGTCTCCTTGGCGCGTGACTTCGCCTTGGCTGCTTTGCCGCTGGTGGGCACGGCGGCGCCGCCGGGTTCGGACCCGTTCGCGGCCACGGTGGATTTGTCGACACGCACGCGTCCACCTTACGGAACCTGCCTGTCCCGACAACCGGGCTGAGCACCTCCCGTGTTCCATCTGAGACCTTCGCCGTGTTTACTGCTGCCTATGCAAGGACTCGCTGTGGTGCTGTTTCCGATAGCGCTGATGCTGTTCGCATTGGTGATGGAACGGGTCGAGAACAAGCTCCGGAAGCTGCTCGAGCCGGACCCGGAGGTTCAGCAGTACCTCGATCGAGCCACGAATGCCGAGGTCAGCGACCTCACGAAACTGGGTCTGCCCGCCGCGGCCGCACGTCCGCGCCGCGCCCGGCCGGCCGCCAAGGGCATGGATGTCGCCCAGGCCAGTTGACCTTTTGCGGTCTGCTTCACACCGTCCCGGCGGCGACCGGGACAATGCTCTTTGGCACGGTTCCTGATCTTCCTTATGGTTGTCGGCGGCGTGTCGACATGCGTGTCGCGTAATCGGGCTTTGCATGTCGAAAACCAGCACAGCGTGCCGGAGAATGATCTCGCCGCGTGGTGTCTATCACTACCCGGCGGTATTGCAAAGTAGACTGCACTGTCGGCCGAATCGCTTCGGTCCAGGACAGAGCCATTTCCCATAAGGAGCACATTCGTGGACGAGGCCCTCGCCAGAGCAGGCATCTTCCAAGGCGTAGAGCCCACCGCGGTGGCGGCTCTCGCCAAACAACTTCAGCCTGTGGATTTTCCGCGCGGCCACGTCATCTTCAATGAAGGTGAGCCCGGTGACCGGCTGTACATCATCACCTCCGGCAAGGTGAAGATCGGCCGCCGTTCGCCCGACGGCCGTGAGAACCTGCTGACGATCATGGGCCCGTCGGACATGTTCGGCGAGCTGTCGATCTTCGATCCGGGTCCGCGCACCTCGACGGCCACCACCGTCACCGAGGTCCGCGCGGTCACCATGGACCGGGACGCCCTCAAGGCGTGGATCGATCAGCGGCCCGAGATCGCCGAGCAGCTGCTGCGGGTGCTCGCCCGCCGCCTGCGCCGCACCAACAACAACCTGGCCGACCTGATCTTCACCGATGTTCCGGGTCGTGTCGCCAAGGCGCTGCTGCAGCTGGCTCAGCGCTTCGGCACTCAGGAAGCGGGCGCGCTGCGCGTGACCCACGACCTGACCCAGGAGGAGATCGCCCAGCTGGTCGGCGCCTCCCGCGAGACCGTGAACAAGGCCCTGGCCGACTTCGCGCACCGCGGCTGGCTGCGGCTGGAGGGCAAGAGCGTGCTGATCTCGGATTCCGAGCGGCTCGCACGGCGCGCGCGCTGACTCCGGGCTGATACGGACGCACGAGACCGGGCCTCACGGGGAGTGATGGCCCGGTCTCGACGTGTGCTCAGCCCGGTGGACTTCTCCGCCCCGCGGACGCGGCTCAGCCGTGCGAACGCAGATAGGCCAGCTGAGCTTTGACCGAGCTGTGGGCCGCGGGCCACAACCGCTTGTCCACGTCGGCGTAGACCTTGGCGACGATCTGGAGCGCTTTGGCGTTGGGGCCCAGCTCCGCGAGGGCCGCGCGCACCTGGTTCAGCCGCTCCTCGCGGTGCGAGAGGTAGTACCGCAGGACCGGTTCCGCATCGGGGTGTTCGGGCCCGTGTGCGGGCAGCAGCGTCCGTCCCGCGCCCGCCTCGACCAGTTTGTGCAGCGAGTCCAGATAGTCCGCCAGCGCGCCGTCCCGGGACTCGAGGACGGTGGTCCCGCTGCCGAGTACGGTGTCGCCGGTGAGCAGCGCCCGCTCGCCGTCGGGACCGTCCACGAGGAAGCTCACCGAGTCCGTCGTATGGCCCGGCGTCGCGAGGACGGTGATGCGCAGCCCGGCCGCGTCGATCGACTCGCCGTCGGCCAGTGGCTCATTCGAGCCGTGCAGAAATTCCGGATCCTGGGCCCGCACCACGGTCCCGGTCTCCTTGACCAGTCGCGCGATCCCGCCGGTGTGGTCGTGGTGATGGTGCGTGACGAGGGTCAGGGCGATGGCGCCGCCGGTCTCGCGCACGATCGCCTCGGTGTGCTTGCGATCCTTGGGCCCCGGATCCACCACCACGCAGTGCGGGCTCCCCGGCGCGCGCAGGATCCAGGTATTGGTGCCCTCCAACGTCATTCCGCTGGGATTGTCGGCCAGCAGGACCGAAGCCGACGGCGTGACCGGCCGCAACTGCTCGTACGCGGGGTGGGTGAGGGTCATGCTCTTGTCCTCTGGGGGTTTGGGGGCTTGGCCCCCAAGGTAATTCCCGGGGGTTTGGGGTTGGCCCCCAAACCCTTCCGGTAGGAACGCGCTAGCGCACTTCGGCGATGAGTTCGACCTCGACGGCGACGTTCTTCGGCAGTTCCGAGACGCCCACGGCGGAGCGGGCGTGCACGCCGGCGTCACCGAAGACCTCGCCCAGCAGGTTGGAGGCGCCGTTGATCACGACCGGCTGATCGTTGTATCCCGGTGCGGAGGCGACGAATCCGACGACCTTCACGATGCGCACCACATTGTCCAGCCCGACCAGGGCGTGCACGGCGGCCAGCGCATTGAGGGCGCACACCTGCGCGGCTTCCTGCGCCCGTTCGGTGCTCACCTCGGCCCCGACCTTGCCGACGAACGGCAACTCGCCGTTCACGACCGGGATCTGGCCGGAGGTGTAGACGAGATTGCCGGTGCGCACGGCCGGGATGTAGGAGGCCACCGGGGCTGCGACGGCGGGGAGTTCGAGTCCCAGCTTCTCCAGGTTCGCGGCCCACTGCGTTGCGGCGGCCATCAGTTCTTGGCTCGCTTCAGGTAGGCGACATGCTGTTCGCCGGTCGGGCCGGGCAGCACCGTCACCAACTCCCAGCCGTCGGCGCCCCACTGATCCAGGATCGCCTTGGTCGCGTGCGTCAGCAGCGGCACCGTCGCGTATTCCCACACGGTCACATCACTCATGCTGTGACATTCTGCCCTGCGCTTCGCACATGCGGATGAGCGGCCGCAAGTACGAGTGGTGTATCAGACAGTCGCGTTTCGGTGCTGGGCAGGAATCAGGAACGAGTTATAGGCTCGCGAGCGTGGGAGTACCGATAGCAGTGCCCGTTTCGGTTGAGCCGGGGGTCGAAGCAGGTTGGCCGGAGCGGGCGGACAAGGCCCGCCTGCATTACGTTTCCGGGAAGGGGGGCACCGGAAAGTCCACGGTCGCGGCCGCATTGGCGCTGGCCCTGGCGGCCGGCGGCCGGAAGGTGCTGCTGGTCGAGGTCGAGGGCAGGCAGTCCATTGCCCAGCTGTTCGATCTGCCGCCGCTGCCGCCCACCGAAACCAAGATCGCGACCGCGGACGGCGGCGGCGAGGTCATCGCGCTGGCCCTGGATGTCGAGCACGCTTTCCTGGAATACCTCGACATGTTCTACAACCTGGGCTTCGCCGGGCGGGCCATGCGGCGGGTGGGGGCCATCGAGTTCGTCACCACCATCGCGCCGGGTCTGCGGGATGTCATTCTCACCGGCAAGATCAAGGAATGCGCGGTGCGCGTCGACAAGTCGGGTAAACCCGTCTACGACGAAATCGTGATCGACGCGCCGCCCACCGGCCGCATCGCCAGCTTCCTGGACGTCACCCAGGCCATGGCCGAGATCGCCGGGGGCGGGCCGATCGCCTCGCAAGCCGAGGGCGTGTCCAAGCTGCTGCATTCGCCGCAGACCATGATCCACCTGGTGACGCTGCTGGAGGCGCTGCCGGTGCAGGAGACCGCGGACGCCATTGCCGAGCTGACCGCCAACGACCTGAATATCGGCACGGTCATCGTGAACCGGGCCGGCGAGGGCTATCTGCCGAAGTCGCTGCGCGCCAAGGCCGCCGAGGGCGATCTGGATACCGACGCGCTGCGCGCGGGCCTGGCCGAGGCCGGAATCACCCTGTCCGACGCGGACTTCCAGGGCCTGGTCGCCGAAACCGTCGAGCATTCCACCCGGCTGCAGGCGCAGGACGAGAGCGCCGAGGAGCTGGCCCGGGTCGACATCTCGCGGCTGTACCTGCCGTCGCTGGCCGATGGCATGGATCTGGGCGGGCTCTACGAGCTGGCCGAAGTTCTGAGCGCACAGGGGGTCCGCTGACCATGATCGTCCCGGCTAGCACTGTCCCGCTGGACATCTCGCGGATCGTCGCCGATCCGTCCGCGCGCATCGTGGTGTGCTGCGGCTCCGGCGGCGTCGGCAAGACCACCACCGCCGCCGCCATCGCGTTGCGGGCCGCCGAAATGGGTCGCAAGGTCGTGGTGCTCACCATCGACCCGGCCCGCCGGCTGGCCCAGTCCCTGGGCGTCAGCGATCTCGGGAATGTGCCGCAGAAGGTGGAACTCGGGCCCGGGGCCAAGGGCGAGCTGTTCGCCATGATGCTGAACATGCGCCGCACCTTCGACGAGATGGTGCTCGAGCACACCAGCCCGGACAAGGCGGAACAGATCTTCGCCAACCCGATCTATCAGACCGTCGCGTCCTCCTTCGGCGGCACCCAGGAGTACATGGCGATGGAGAAGCTGGGCCAGCTGGCGTCCAAGCGCGAGTGGGACCTGATCGTGGTCGACACTCCCCCGTCGCGGAACGCCCTGGACTTCCTGGACGCGCCCAAGCGCCTGGGCAACTTCCTGAACGGCAAGATGATCCGGGTCATCATGGCCCCGGGCAGGGGCGTCGGGAAGTTCGTGGCCGGCGCCATGAGCCTGGCGCTGCGCGGCGTCTCCACCATTGTGGGCGGGCAGCTGCTCAAGGACGCCTCGGTGTTCCTGCAGTCGCTGGAATCCATGTTCGGCGGCTTCCAGGATCGCGCCGACCGCACCTACGCCATGCTGTCGCGGCCGGGCACCCATTTCATCGTGGTGGCGGCGGCCGAGCCGGACGCGCTGCGCGAGGCGTCGTTCTTCGTGGACCGGCTCTCGCACGACAAGATGCCGCTCGCGGGTCTGGTGCTCAACCGCACCCATCCGGTGCTGCTGAACTCGCTGTCCGCCGAGCAGGCTCAGGTCGCGGCGGATCGTCTAGCCCCGGAGACAGCGGTCGACGGCGAAGCCGAGACGCCGGCGGCGCTGGCGGCGGCCGTGCTGCGCATTCACGCGCACCGGGCGGCGACCGCCAAGCGCGAAACGCACCTGCTGCACCGGTTCACGGGCGCGCACCCCAGCGTGCCGATCGCCGCGGTCACCGCGCTGCCCTTCGAGGTCGCGGACCTGGAAGCGCTGCGCGCGGTGGGCGATCAGCTGGCCGAGGCGGGCGCCGCGCGATCCGCGTGACACGCGGCGGATCTGCGTGATTTGCCCGATCTGTCCCCAGAAACGGACCGAGCCCGCGAAAGCGGGCTCGGTCCGTTCTGCTTATGGGGATACTGGTTACATCGCTACTTTCTGTGACCGCTGGACCCGGAAGAAGTCGGCCCAGGATGTCACCTCCGGATGTTGCTTGAGCAGCGCGCGGCGCTGCCGCTCGGTCATGCCGCCCCACACACCGAACTCGACTCGATTGTCCAGGGCGTCCGCCCCGCACTCCATCAGCACCGGGCAGTGCCGGCAGATGGTCGCTGCCTTGCGCTGTGCTGCGCCACGCACGAACAGCTGGTCGGGATCCACTTCCTTGCATCGGGCCTGGGAAACCCAGGCGATTCTCGCTTCGGCCTGCTCCACGTCCAATCGAGCGATCGGGGTAGTCATGTGCATTTGGTGTGCCCCTTTGCAGTCCGAACACCGGGTCACGGCGCTCCAGAATCGCGAGTACAGCGCGCAGCTACCCAACCCCACTGCGTCCTGTACCACATTCCACTTTGAGTGTTAGCTCTATCACACTGGGTTCTCAATCTAGGTAAGAGTGTGCGGCTTGCGCAAGACCGTCCCGAGATTTTCTGGTACGTCCGTCCATGCATTCGTCACCTAAAACCGGGCAGTCGGCACCTTTGAGACGAACTGACACCGAGCGACGCGGGCGCCGACTGCCCGGAAGGCCAATTAGGCTAGACACGTGCCGATCACACGAACGCTCGCGAGACTGGCCGGCAGCTGCGTCCTGGCCGCCGTTCTCCTCGCCGGGCTGCTGTTCCCACTCGCCGGCGGCTTCGGCTATATGTCGAACCGCGCCGCCGACGCCGTCGACAATGTCTCCGCCGAACTGGTGGAGGGCACGGTGCCGGCGGTATCGACCATGGTCGATGTGAACGGCACGCCGTTCGCCTGGCTGTACGAGCAGCGCCGCTTCGAAGTGCCCAGTGAGAAGATCTCCAACGATATGAAGCTGGCCATCGTCTCCGTCGAGGACCGGCGCTTCGCCGAGCACGGCGGCGTCGACTGGCAGGGCACCTTCCGCGCCTTCCTCACCAACACCACCGGTGGCGAAGTGCAGCAGGGCGGTTCGACCATCGACCAGCAGTATGTGAAGAACTACCTGCTGCTGGTGGTCGCCAAGACCGACGCCGAACGCCGCGCCGCCATCGAGACCACGCCCGCCCGCAAGATCCGCGAGATCCGGATGGCGCTGACGCTGGAGAAGGAGCTCACCAAGGACGAGATCCTCACCCGGTATCTGAACCTGGTGCCCTTCGGCAACTCCTCCTACGGCATCCAGGACGCCGCGCAGACCTACTTCGGCATCGACGCCAAGGATCTGAACATCGTGCAGTCGGCCATGCTGGCCGGCATGGTGCAGTCCAGCTCCAAGCTGAACCCCTACACCAACCCGCAGGGCGTGCTGGAGCGGCGGAACACGGTGCTGGACACGCTCATCCAGAACATCCCCAGCCGGGCCGACGAATTCCGCAAGGCCAAGGCCGAACCGCTGGGCGTGCTGCCGGAGCCCAAGGGGCTGCCGCGCGGCTGCATCGCCGCCCAGGACCGCGGGTTCTTCTGCGATTACGCGCTGCAGTACCTGGCCAACGCCGGCATCAGCCGCGATCAGATCGACAAGGGCGGGTACCTGATCCGCACCACCCTCGATCCGGCGGTGCAGGACGCGGTGAAGGCCTCGGTGGTGCAGAACGCCGACCCGAATCTGCCGGATATCGCCCAGGTCATGAATATCGTGGCGCCGGGCCAGGATTCGCATCCGGTGCTGGCCATGGCCTCCAGCCGCACCTACGGTCTCAATGGCGACGCCAACGAAACCGTGCAGCCGCAGCCGTATTCGATGGTCGGCGACGGCGCCGGATCGGTGTTCAAGATCTTCACCACGGCCGCGGCCATGGAGAAGGGGCTCGGCATCAGCGCGCAACTGGACGTGCCCGGTTCCTTCGCCGCCAAGGGCATGGGCAACTCGGGCACGCCCGGCTGCCCCGCCGAGACCTACTGCGTCAAGAACGCCGGCGCCTACAAGTCGCCCATGTCGGTGACCGAGGCGCTGGCGACCTCGCCGAACACCGCGTTCGTCAAGCTGATCCAGTCGGTGGGCGTCACCCCGACGGTGGATATGGCGGTGCGCCTGGGCATGCGGTCCTACACCCAGCCCGGCACCTCCGGGCACGGCAACCAGAGCCTGGCCGACATGATCAAGGACCAGAACCTGGGTTCGTTCACCCTGGGACCGGTCGCGGTGAATCCGCTCGAGCTGTCGAATGTGGCCGCCACCATCGCCTCCGGCGGCAAATGGTGCCCGCCCACCCCGATCCGGGAAGTGGTGGATCGCAGCGGCAAGTCGGTGCCGCTCACCCAGCAGGCCTGTGAGCAGGTCGTGGAGCCCGGGCTGGCCAATACCCTGGCCAACGCCCTCGGCAAGGACGATGTGAGCGGCACCGCGGCCGGCGCCGCCCGCGCGGTGGGCTGGAACGCGCCGCTGTCCGCCAAGACGGGAACCACCGAGAGCCACCGCTCCTCGGCCTTCCTGGCCTTCACCAACTCCTTCGCGGGCGCGGCCTACATCTACGGTGACAGCCCCACCCCGGGCGAGATCTGCTCGTTCCCGCTGCGGAACTGCGGCAGCGGCAACCTGTTCGGCGGTAACGAACCGGCGCGCACCTGGCTGGGCGCCATGAAGAACGTGCTGGATCGCTTCCCGCCCGCGGGCCTGCCGCCACTGGACGACAAGTACGTGCGGGGCGCGAACAACTCACAGATCCCCGACGTCATCGGCATGACGCAGGCCGAGGCCACCTCCACGCTCATCGGCGCGGGCTTCCAGGTCTCGATCGCCTCCGCCCCCGGCGCCGCCAAGGGAACCGTGCTCAGCATCTCCCCCGACGGCTCGGCCATTCCCGGCTCGGTGATCACCGTCTACGTCAGCGACGGCACCCAGATCCCGCCGCCGCAACCGGCCGCCCCGGCGCCGACCCTCCCCGGCCTGCCCGGGATCCAGCTCCCGCCGATCCCCATCCCCATCCCGATCCCCCGGTAGCACCAACTCTCGGGACTCTCAGGGGCTTCGCCCCTGAGACCCCCGGGGACCACGGGCCTCGCCATCCCCCCGGAACCCACGGCTCGTGCCCAAGGACCTCGGCTCAGTGCCGAGCTTCGCGCCAACAGGCAAGGCCCCTCGTCCAGCGGACGAGGGGCCTTGTTCACGTTCTGGTCAGAGCCGGGCCTTCACGGCGGCCGAGATGCGCGAGCCGTCCGCGCGCCCGGCCGCCAGCGCGGTGGCGATCTTCATGACCTGCCCCATCTGCTTCATGCCCGGGCGCTCGCCGATCTGCTCGGCGACATCCGCGATGGCGGTGTCGGCGATATCGGCGACCTCGGCCTCGGTCAGCGGGGTCGGCAGGTACTCCTCGATGACGGCCTCTTCCGCGCGCTCGTTGGCGGCGAGTTCGCCACGCCCGGCCTGCTCGTACACCACGGCGGCCTCGTTGCGCTTCTTCGCTTCCTTGGACAGCACGGCGATGACATCGGCGTCGGTGAGTTCACGCGCCTGGGCTCCGGCGACCTCGGCGTTCTGGATCGCGGCCAGCAGCATGCGCAGCGTGCCGAGGCGCAGCGCGTCCTTCGCCTTCATCGCAGCGGTCATGTCCGCACGCAGCTTCTCTTTGAGTTCCGACATGCGGCCACGGTAGCGCCTGCCGGTGTGGTGGCCCACCTCATTTAAAGCGGTGTTTCCGCCGCCGGTCGCCTATTCTGGGCAAATGCCCGTTATCTCGACCTCCGCCCTCAGCCGTGCCGCACTGGGAGCCGCCGGGGCCGCGGTCGCCGGAATCGGTTACGCCTCGCTGATCGAGCGCAATGCGTTCACGCTGCGCGAGGCGACGCTACCGGTGCTGGAACCGGGTAAACCTTCGCTACGGGTGTTGCACATCTCCGACCTGCACATGATGCCCGGTCAGCAGTTGAAGCAGGCCTGGCTGCGGGAGCTGGATCGGCTGGAACCGGATCTGGTGGTGAATACCGGCGACAATCTGTCGCATATGAAGGCGGTGCCCTCCGTGGTGCAGTCGATGGGCGGGCTGCTGGCGCGGCCGGGCATTTTCGTCTTCGGCTCCAATGACTATTTCGCGCCGGTGCCGAAGAATCCGCTGAAGTACTTCAAGAAGGATCACAAGCGCGTTTTCGGCGACCCGCTGCCGTGGCAGGATCTGCGCGCCGCGTTCACCGAGCGGGGCTGGCTGGATCTCACCCATGTGCGCCGCGATATCGAGGTCTCCGGGGTGCGGATCTCGACCGCGGGCGTGGACGATCCGCACCTGCGGCGGGACCGCTACGACACCGTCGCGGGCGCGCCGAACCCGCTGGCGGACTTGAGCATCGGGCTCACCCATTCGCCGGAGCCGCGAGTGCTGGATCGCTTCGCCGAGGACGGCTACGACCTGGTGATGGCCGGGCACACGCACGGCGGGCAGCTGTGCCTGCCGTTCTACGGCGCGCTGGTCACCAATTGCGGGATCGACCGGGCGCGGGTCAAGGGCGCGTCGAAGTGGGGCGCGCACACCCGGCTGCACGTCTCGGCCGGCGTCGGCACCTCGCCGTGGGCGCCGTACCGCTTCTGCTGCCGTCCGGAGGCGACGCTGCTGACTCTGGTCGGCGCACCGCCCAAGAAGCCGTTCTCGGAGTCCGGTCGCGGACGAACCGTATCGGAGACTGTCGCGCGTTGAGCGTTGGCCGCGATATACAACGCGGTATGTAGTCGTCAGTCAGGGGACAACCGTGACCAGTGGTAACGATAAAGACGATCCGGGGCAGCGCGGCCCGGATCCGGACTGGTGGCAGCAGGGCGCCCCGGCGCAGGATCCGAATTACGGTGGGCAGCAGTCCGATCCGACCTGGGTGGGGGGTTACACACCGCCGCAGCCCACCACGCCGATCACGGGCGGGCAGTATCCGCAGGATCCGTATCAGAGTCAGCCCGGTCAGCCCTATACCGGGCCGCAGCCCTATCCGGGGCAGCAGCCGTACCAGTCGGGGCCGCAACCGTTTCCGTCGGGGCAGCAACCGTATCAATCGGGACCGCAGCCGTATCAGTCGGGGTCACAGCCGTATCCGGTGCAGCCGCAGTACGGACAGCCCGGATATCCGCAGCAGCCGTACCCGCCGCAGCAGCCGCCGGGTGGCGGCAGCGGCAAGATCTGGTTGTTCGCCGGCATCGGCGTGCTGGTGCTGGCCATTATCGGCGCGGTGACGGTCGCGCTGGTGAACCGGGATTCGAGCGAGCAGTCCGCGCAGTCGAATGCGACGCCCTCGCTGATCAGCGCGCTCACCCCCACCGGCAGTTCCACGGCGCCGACGACCAAATCGACCACCACGCCCAAGACCACCGGCCCGGCCGCGGTGGTGCCCGGCTATCAGGTCGTCACGATTCCGGACAATGGCGCGGCCTATGACATTCCGAAGGAGTGGAAGGTCGACCGCACCGGTCAGAGCACCTTCGGCTCCGGCGGCGATTCCATCCCGATCGCCGGTCTCGCCCAGGACGGCGTCGGCTACTGCCCGAATTATGTGCGCACCAATGTCTTTCTGAGCCAGTCCACCGAGACCGACCCGACCAAGGCGGCGACGGATATCGGTGTGCGCCTGGGCCGCATCGGCTGGTCCACCTCGACCGATACGACGCCCGGCATGGCCGAGCCGTTCAAGTCCTCGGACGGGCAATTGGAGGGGATCTTCATGGAGATCACCGGCAATGCGCCCGCGCCGTCGACCGGATGCGCCTCCACCTACTCCATCTACACCTTCGCATTCCCCGGTGACAGTGGGGCTTTCGTCTTCACGATCGCCGCGGACACCGGGGTGGATCAGGCCGTGGACAAGACGCTGGCGAAGAAGATCCTCGCCACCATCCGCCCGTACGAGTAGGCGGGCGCCCGGCGGGGCGGCACGATTCGTCCGACAGGGGGTCCGACGATGACAAACGGTTTCGACGACCGGAACGACGATCCGGACGGGCGGGATCCGACCGCGAACTGGTGGCAGCAGGCCGCGCCAGATACGGGCGCGTCCAGGCGGCCGCCACCACCGCAACCGCCCCGACCATCCTCGAGTCCGCAATCCTCCGGGCCGAATCCCCAACTCCGCGGCCAGAATCCGTACTCGTCCGGCCCGAATCCCTATGCGTCCGGCAAGAATCCCTATGCGTCCGGCGCGAACCTCTATGCGTCCGGCGCGAACCCCTATGTGTCCGGCCCTGATCCGCGGATCGGCCCGAACCCCTATGCGTCGGGCCAGTATCCGCACCAGAGCACCCCGCCGGCGTATGGCTACCCACCCGGGCCCGGCAAAGGGCGAATCTGGCTCTACATCGGCATTGCCGCCCTCGTCGTAGCCCTGGTCACCGTCGTCGCCATCGTCCTGGTGAACCGTGAACCGGAGATCATCTCCGATCCCCCGATCTCCACCACGCCGTCCTCGACCACGACGCGCCCGCGCACCACGACCACCACCCCCGCACCGACCACCCCGGCTCCGCTGATCCCCGGCTACCAGGTGGTGGTCCCCTCCGGCGTCACCGCCGCCTGGGATGTCCCCGCCGACTGGCAGATAGACCAGTCCATCACCGAATTCGGTTCCGGCGCAGACACGGTCCCGGTGGCCGGCCTGGCGCAAGAGGGCGTCAACTACTGCCCCGACTACGTCCGCAGCAGCATGTTCCTCACCACCGCCGATCAAGCCGACCCCTCCGCCGCCGCCCTCGACGTCGGCGCCCGCATGGCCCGCCTCGGCTGGACCCCCACCTCCGTCAACGCCTCCACCCCCGAACCCTTCGACTCCAGCGACCACGACCTGCACGGCGTCTACGCCGAAGCCAGCGGCGCCTTCACCCCGCCCGCCCCCTCCTGCGCCTCCACCTTCACCATCTACACCTTCGCAGTCGGCGGCGAATCCGGCGCCCTGGTCCTCACCATCGCCGCCGACACCGGCATAGACCGCGCCATAACGCGCGATCTCGCCCGCACCCTACTGGCCACATTCCGCCTGATTTAGCCACCTGACCAGCAGATTTAACGTCCGGACCAGCCATGCGCTAAGCTACTCCAGGTTCGCTTCACGGGGTGTGGCGCAGCTTGGTAGCGCGCTTCGTTCGGGACGAAGAGGTCGCAGGTTCAAATCCTGTCACCCCGACGTGTTGGTTGAGACACAGTAGAAGGCCCTGACCATTCGGTCAGGGCCTTCCTCGTTTTCCGGCAGCACTCCACTACCCACCAATGATGTGAAACATCATCGACCGGGAACTGGTGGAGGAGGCTTCTCGACGTTTACCGCCACCAGTTCCCGGTCGGCATCGTTTCACATGACGGGCTGGGTCAGTCCTCGATGTCGACTCCATAGTTTTGGGCCAGTGCGGCCAGACCGGTCGTGTAGCCCTGGCCGACCGGGCGGAGTCGCCAGGCATCGTTGCGGAGGTACAGCTCGGCCAGCAGTAAGGTCCGCTCTCGGGTAGCGGCGTCTAGCGTGGACGTAGCCATGGCACCGCCTTCGGTGCCCGGGTTTGCTTGGAGTTCGATGGGACCGAGATCACCGAAAGTGGCCGCATCGCCGGCCAAAGCCGCGGCACAGACAATGCGGCGACAGTGTGGGGGTAAGGCTTCGAGGTCCACCATCAGGGATTGTTCGCGTGGAACTCGCGCTCCACCCGCCCGTCCACTCCCAACGCCACGGCTGCGACCGACAGCACCCGATCCGTTCCCGAACTCAACCCCGAGGTCTCCACATCCACGACCGTGAACGATCCCAACCCGGCATCTGCACCAGCTATCGAATTCCCCTGCACAAGTCGCCAATCGCGACTTCCGGCCCGCATGTTGCGCCGACACGCGGTGAAATTCGAACCAATGCCCCCGGCACGCTTCAAACCCACTGCCCAAGTTCAGTTTTGGGGCAGCGGGAACGACCGGATCCCGGCGCAACGGCATCAATCCGGGATCGGTGTCTGTTGGTAGAGCGCCAGTGCCCAGCGATTGTTCTCTCGGACATAGATGCTTGACATGAGAGCGCGGAAGGCCGGCTCGTGGTCGGCGCGGTGAGCGGTTGCGGTGTAGACGAGGACGGCGGTGTTGGGGCCTGCGTGGACCACACGCGGGTCGGTGATCTCGTAGGTGAGCCAGGGTGGGGCTTCGCGCAGGGAGGCGGTGACGGTGGTGCGGTCCATGATGGCGCCGCTGGCCAGGATCATGAGGGCGTCGGCGGTCATGAGGGCGTTGTAGAAGTCGGCTCCGGTGTTGTCGCACAACGAGTTCCAGCCGGCGTGTTCCAGTTCGAGCAGTTCCTTCAGCAGGGTGGATTCGCTCATACCCTTTCGGATATACCCGGATCGGCGGGGCCAAACGTGCGCGACGGCCCCGGCCGGGATCGGTCGGGGCCGTTCGTGGCGGGGATCAGCCGAGGTGCAGGCGCTTCATCAGGCGCAGGGTCACCAGGGTGGATTTGAGTTGTTTTTCGTAGGGCATGTTGGCGCGGGCGGCCATGATTTGTTTCTTCTGGACGCCGATGTTGATGGTGTCGGTGTATTTGAGGAGGCCGGCGGCGCCGTGGCGGGTGCCGACGCCGGATTGTTTGATGCCGCCGGAGGGGGTTCCCTTGGCGGCGTAGGTGGTTACGAAACCGTCGTTGACGTTGACGCTGCCGGCCTCGAGCTTGGCGGCGATGCGGGCGGCGCGGTCGAGGTTTCCGGACCAGACGCTGGCGTTGAGGCCGTAGGTGGTGGCGTTGGCCAGGCGGATGGCTTCTTCCTCGGTGGCGAACTTGTAGATGGTGACCACGGGGCCGAAAGTTTCCATGGTGGCGTGGGCCATATCGGGGGTGACGTCGGTCAGGACGGTGGGCTCGTAGAAGGCGGGGCCGAGGTCGGGGCGGGGCTTGCCGCCGGTCAGGACCTTCGCGCCCTTGTCACGGGCCTCGTCCACGTGGGCGGCGACGCGCTGCATGTGATCCACCGAGACCAGTGAGCCGAACTCCGGGTCGAAGGTGTAGGAGGCGCCGGCCTTGGCGCCCAATTCCTCTGCGGCGGCGACGAATCGGCGGACGAACTCGTCGTAGAGGCGGTCCTGCACGTAGATGCGCTCGATGTGCATGCAGGCCTGGCCGGTATTGCCGTAGACGGCGAAGATGGCCGACGGGATGGCCTCGTCGAGATTGGCGTCGTCCAGGACGACCATGGGGTTCTTGCCGCCGAGCTCCAGGGAGCAGCCGATGAGATTGCGGCCGGCCTGTTCGCCGATCACCCGGCCGGTCGCGGTGGAGCCGGTGAACATGACGAAGTCGACGCTGTCGATGAGCGCCGGGCCCACATCCGGGCCGCCGCCGCAGACGACCTGGATCAGGCCGCGCGGCAGGCCCGCCTTGTGCAGCAGTTCGATGCCGTAGAGGGTGCACAGCGCGGTCTTGTTGTCCGGCTTCATGACAACGCCATTGCCCGCGATGAGCGCGGGGGCGGAGTCGGACATGGAGATGGCGAACGGGAAGTTCCAGGGTGCGATGACCGCGACCACGCCCTTGGGCCGGTGCTCCTCGGTGGAGGTGGTGATGATCGGCATGGGGCCGCTGCGCTTCTTGGGCTTGAGCGTCTTCTTGGCCGTCTTGAGGTAGTGGGCGATCACCATGGGGGTGTCGCAGGCTTCCTCGATGGCCATGCGCCGGGTCTTGCCGCAGCCGATCTGAATGAGATCGGCAATGGTCTCGATCTCGGAGAGAATCAGCTCGTGCGCCCGCTCGAACACCGCGAGCCGCTGCTCCAGCGGGCGGCTCGCCCAGTCCTTCTGCGCGGCGCGCGAGGTGGCGACCGCGGCCCGCACGTCCTCGGGGGAGGATTGCGGCAACTGGCCGACGATATCGCCGGTATAGACCTCGATCATGTCGTAGGGTTCGCGGGTCTCGCCCGCCTGGCCGGCGGCAACCATGGCGGTGAGCCGGTTGACGAGGGATTCCGTGATGCGCGGGGGCAGCTTCGCCCGCGAGCCGCTCTGCGTTGTGCTCATGGTGCTCTCTCCATTACTTGCCGCCCGTGACGGCGGTCACCATGATCCAAACTAGAACACGTTATTGTTCAGTACAACGGCGCGGGGTAGTTTCATCCCGGAATCGACGGTTTGATCCTGCGGAAAGAAAGGTCGGCGATGACCACAGCCACTGCTGAAACGAGTAGCAACACCGAGCCGCACGCGCTGGTGGAGAAGCGGGGCGGAACACTCATCGTCACCATGAACCGGCCCACTGCCAAGAACGCGCTCACCGGCGAGATGCTGGCGATCATGACCGAGGCGTGGGAGCGGGTGGACAGCGATCCGGAGATCCGGAGCTGCATCCTCACCGGGGCCGGCGGGGCGTTCTGCGCGGGCGCGGATCTGAAGAACATGGCGAAGTCCAACCCGGGCGACAATATGACCAGCGGGAGTTCGTTCGATCCGACGCGGATGCCGGGGCTGCTCAAGGGATATCGGCTGTCCAAGCCGCTCATCGCGGCCGTGGAGGGCCCGGCCATCGCGGGCGGCACCGAGATCCTGCAGGGCACCGATATCCGGATCGCGGGCGAGAGCGCCAAATTCGGTGTGTCCGAGGCGAAGTGGAGTCTGTTCCCGATGGGCGGGTCGGCGGTGCGGCTGCCGCGGCAGATTCCGTACACCGTGGCGGCGGAGCTGCTGCTCACCGGGCGGCACATCACCGCGGCGGAGGCGTTGCAGTTCGGGCTCATCGGGCATGTGGTGCCGGATGGGAGCGCGCTCGACAAGGCGCTCGAAATCGCCGAGTTGATCAACAACAACGGACCGCTTGCCGTTCAGGCGATCCTCAAGGTCATGCGCGATACCGAAGGCATGCACGAAGAGGAAGCCTTCAAGATCGACGCCAAGGTGGGTTTGCCGGTCTTCCGCAGCGAAGATGCGAAGGAGGGCCCTCGCGCCTTCGCCGAGAAGCGGAAGCCGAACTTCCAAGGGAAGTAAGGGAAGTGGTGTGGGGGCTCCGCCCCCACACCCCCCGGGGGAGAGAGGTGGGGGTTACCCCCACACCCCCAGTTGGGGCTCCGCCCCAACACCCTGATCCCGGGCTCCGCCCAACACCCCCGATCCTGGGCTCCGCCCAACACCCCCGATCCCGGGCTCCGCCCAACACCCCGATCCCGGGCTCCGCCCAACACCCCGATCCCGGGCTCCGCCCAACACCCCGATCCTGGACTCCGCCCAACACCCCGATCCCGGGCTCCGCCCAACACCCCGATCCTGGACTCCGCCCAACACCCCGATCCCGGGCTCCGCCCAACACCCCGATTTCGGCGCGGCCCGACGCCCTCGTCGGGCCGCGCCCCTGATCAGCGGGCGACTACTTCTTCGCCGAGGAATCCACCCGATTGGTGCCGCCACAGCTGCGCGTATGTTCCTTCCGCGCGGAGCAGCTGCTCGTGGGTGCCCTCCTCGACGATTCGCCCGTGGTCGAGTACCACCAGCCGGTCCATGCCGGCCACGGTGCTCAGCCGGTGCGCGACCACCAGCGCCGTACGCCCTTCCATCAGCTCCCAGAGTGCTTGCTGGACAAGCAGTTCGCTCTCGGAGTCGAGGGCGCTGGTGGCCTCGTCCAGGAGCAGGATGGGGGCGTCGCGGAGAATGGCGCGGGCCAGGGCCACACGCTGGCGCTGACCGCCGGAGAGTTTCACGCCGCGCTCGCCGATGAGGGTGTCCATGCCCTGGGGCAGGTCTTCGGCGAATTCGGTGACATGGGCGGCCTTGGCGGCGCGCAGGATCTCCTCGTCGGTGGCGTCGGGGCGGGCGAAGCGGATGTTCTCGCGCAGGGTGCGGTGGAACATGGCCGGATCCTGCGGCACGTAGGCGATCAGGCTGCGCAGATCGGCCTGCCGCAACCGGGCGATGTCCTGCCCGCCGATGCGGATGGCGCCGGATTGGATGTCCATCAACCGCAGCAGCAGCTGGGTGATGGTGGTCTTGCCGCCGCCGGACCGCCCGACCAGGCCCACCTTGGCGCCGTTGGGCACATCCAGGTTCAAGCCGTCGAACAGCTGGCGCGCACCCGCGTGGGTGAAGTGCACCTGCTCGAACCGCACACCGAATCCTTGGGGCCGCAGCGGTTCCGGATCCGGCGCATCCAGCACCGTGGGCTTGTCGGCCAGCAGTTCGGTGAACTGCGCCGCCTCGGTGAGCACGCTCTCCAGCCGCCGGTAGATCTGGTTGAACCGGAACATGATCCCGGTGGCGTTGAAGTAGTAGGTGAAGGCCACCACGATGGCCTCCACACCCAGCTTCCCGTCGGCGAGCCCCAGTGCGATCAGCAGGCCGATCACATTGGTGAGCACCACAATCGGCGCCACCAGCGTATCGATGCGCAGGTTGGCGTAATCCCAGGAGCGCAACGCCTTTCGCCGCGACCAGGCGACCCGGCGCTGATGTTCGGCGGCCTCCTGCGGTTCGGCGGCGAAGGCGCGCACCACCTGCATATTGGCCAGACTGTCGGCCACGTGCCCCGACACTCGCGCGATGGCGGCCTCGCGGTCGTCCACCAGCTTCTGGCGGCGCTGGATCAGCGGCATGATGACCAGCGCGGTCACCACGATCATCCCCAGCAGGACCACGACCAGCATGGGGTCGTAGCGCCACAGCACCACCGAGGCGAAGAGCAGCGGCACCAGGGCCGCGAAGATCTCGAAGGCGAGGGTGTCCACGAACTGCTCGAACCGGGACGCGAAGCTGAGCGACCGCTTCGTCAGCGAACCGGCGAAGTTATTGTGGAAGAACGCGGCGTCCTTGGCGAGCAGCTCGTCCATGGCGCGCACGTACAACGCCTCGATACCGTAGGCGTCGACCCGGTTGAGGCAGTGTATTCCGATGCGCCACAACACCTCCGCGAGCAGCAGCGAACCGGCGAAGGCGAGAATGTAGGGCGCCAGCGCCCCAAAACTCGCATCCCCGGTGACCGCCACCCTGCCGACCATCATGGCGACCAGCAGCGGCGCCACGTACAGGTTGCAGATATTGCCGAGTGCCGGCGCCAGCAGCGCCGGAATCGCAATGGCCTTGCGGGAGGCCATCTCCCGGCCGTAGAAACGCAGCACCAGCTTGACCGCCGTTGCGCGTGAACTCATGCTTCCCCTCTCGACTCGAAATGACGAGCGATGCAGGTGAGCTATGGTCTCGCGCCCGGGCGGTCGCAGGCCAGCGAATATTCGCTGAGGGCTAGCTGGACCCACTCTCGGGACTCCCACGGGTTGCCACCCCTGGAACCCCGGGACCGAGACGAGCGGGGCTCCCCAGGGCCGGAACCCCAGGAATCCGGAAACGGGCGAGCAGGACTCCCAGGGCTGAAACCGCCCGGAATCTCGAAAGGGACCAGCGGGTGGACAGCGCTGGGCAATCGCAGAGCCCCGATTGCCCAGCGCCGGTTGCGGATGCCGATCGGAGCACGTGCCGGCGTCCGCACGACGGAGCTAGTCCGTCGGCTTGACCATGCGGGCCAGTATCCGGCGCGCCAGGCCGGGTGCGAATCGCCGCATGTAGTACTGGGGTTTGGCCGGGCCGGGGAAGACGAACAGCGGGTTCTTCGGCTTGGCGAGCGCCTTCTCCAGCGTGTCCACCACCGATTCCGGGGTGACGCCGGCGGCGCCGCCGAGGACGGATTCGTTCTCCTTGCGGACCGCGTCCAGGAACGGCGTCTCGACCATGGGCGGGCACAGCGCGAGCAGTCGCACGCCCGAGCCGGCCAGCTCGTAGGAGAGGCTGTCGACGAATCCGATGACCGCGAACTTCGAGGCCGAGTATCCGGCCATGCCCGGCGACGGCAGCCAGCCCGCCACCGAGGCGAACAGCACCACGGTGCCCGCGCCCGCCTGCTGCATGGCGGGAATGACGGCCTGGCACAGGTTGACGGTGCCGATGTAGTTGACGTCGATCATCTTCTTGATCTGCGCCACATTGTGATCCAGCGCGTGGGCGTGCACGTGGCACATGCCCGCCGCGTGCACCAGCCGGTCGATGGCGCCGAGTTCGGCGCGCACCTTCTCCACGACCGCGAAGACCTGCTCGGTATCGGAGACGTCGCAGGTGTAGGTGTGCATGTTCGGCGACCGCTGGGCGGTCTCGGCCAGACCGTCCGGATTCAAGTCGACGGCGGCCACCCGCCAGCCCGCCGCGGCCAGCCGCTGCGCGACTATGCGGCCCATGCCGCTGGCCGCGCCGGTTACGAGTGCTGTCTGGGTCATCGTCCCTCCCGGGTCTGCAACACCGTGGTGGCGTCGTCGAAAGTCATGCGGAGTGCGCCGATTGCGCTGGAGAAGAGCGCCTTCCGGGGCAGGCCGAGTGCGCGGAGCCGTTCGGCGACAGGGTGGTCGCCGAGTTCGACCCGCGCTCCGCCGGGCCGCCCCCGCACCCGCGCCGGATTCATCACCCACGGCGTGCGGCGCAGCAGGCCGTCGCGATAGGTGTAGGCGTCGATGGACGCCCCACCGGCCCCGCCGGGCATGGGCAGGCCCGCGGCGATGCGCAAGGCGACCACGAGTTGCCCGTCCACCCGCACCTCGCAGCGCTTGCCGCCCCGCACCGGCGTGATGTCGATATCGGCCATCAACTTGGGAAACCCCCAAATCGATTGCCCGGCTTCACAGGTGAAGCTCTGATTCACCGGCAGCCAGTGAATATAGGCCCCGGTGCTGCCTTTGCGCCCCGGCTGCCGAGCCATGAGCGAGAAGGCGAATTCGTGGTACGGCCCGAGGTCCCCGTCGACGTAGCGCACGAAGGCCAGCGACACCACGGCCCGCCCGAACACGGTGACGGGCTCGAGCCCGGTCGCCGCGAGTATTACCCGCGCGGCGGCCGGATCGGCCGCGAACAAGGCCGAGCACGCGTCCGCCTGGCGGATCCGCACCGGCATTCGCACGTGTTCACCCTGGATGGAATGTGCCTCCGCCATGCTCGAATTAGAACAGGTTCCTGTGGTATCCGCCACAGGTTCTGCCGGGTTATCCCATTGAACGGGCCCGGAGATGGGCTTCGATTCCATAACCGGTTATCGCACTTCGTGATCGGCCGGGCGGGCGGCGGCGTATGCCTTGGCCCAGCGGTAGTCGGGTTTACCGCTCGGGGTGCGGCCCACCGTGTCGGCCACCCAGATGCGGCGTGGCACCTTGTACCCGGCGAGGTGGTCGCGCACATGGCCTTCGAGGTCGGGGACGTCCGGCTCACCGGCGACAGAGACGATGGCGACCACCTGCTGGCCCCAGCGTTCGTGCGGGACGCCGATGACGACCGCGTCGTAGACGCTGGGGTGGGCCTTGACGACGGCTTCGACTTCTTCCGGGAAGACCTTCTCACCGCCGGTGTTGATGACCATGTTGCCGCGGCCGATGAGAGTGACCGAGCCGTCTTCCTCGACTCGGGCTCGATCGTCGGTGACGACCATGCGGACGCCCTCCACGGTGCGGAAGAGCTTGCCGGTCTTGGCGGGGTCCTTGTAGTAGCCGATGGGTACATTGCCGGTTTTGGCGACCCAGCCTTCGCCGCCGGGCGGCACGGGGTGCCCGGCGTCGTCGACGACTGTCGCGCCACGGCTGACGTTGACGCGCGGGCCGCGGGCCGGGTCATCGTCCTTCTGTGCGAATCCTATTCCGCCGAAACCGGTTTCGGAGGAGCCGATGGATTCGGTGATCAGGGTGGAGGGGAACAGCTCCAGTAGCTCGTTTTTCACCGGCTGGGTCAGCTGGGCGGCTCCGGAGCCGATGGACCACAGGGAGGATGTGTCCACGGGCGTGGCGCGGTAGGCGTCGATGAGGGGGCGGGCAATGGCGTCGCCGGTGATGACGAGAATGTTGGCTTGTTCGGCCGCCAGCACTCGCCAGACTCGGGCCGGATCGAAGCGGGGTTCGAAGATGACCGTATTGCCCGACCACAGGGCGGTGAAGGTCGGCATCATGGCGGCGGCGTGGATGAGGGGCGGCAGCACGAACCAGCGCATGGGCTGGGCTTGTGATCCGTTGCGGGACTGCTGGTATTCGTCGGCGACCGGTTCACCGGTATAGAAGTCGATGCCGCCGCCGAGGACTCGCCACATGTCCTCCTGCCGCCACATGACGCCCTTGGGGAGACCGGTGGTGCCGCCGGTGTACATGATGAACAGGTCATCGGAACTGCGCTCACCGAAATCTCGGTCTGGAGAACCGCTTTCGAGCGCCCGCTCGTACGCCACCGAGCGGGACGGCACACCGTCCCCGCCCTGATCGTCCTCGACCACCAGCGCATGCCGCAGCGTGGGCAGTTGCGGCCGCACTTCTTCGATGAGGGGTGCGTAACAGCGGTGGTGGACCACCATTTCCAGGTCCGCGTTGTCGTAGACGTAGCGCAGTTCCTCGGCCCGGTACCGGTAGTTGATATTGATCGGCACCGCGCGAATCTTGAAGCAGCCCAGCAGCGTTTCGAGGGTCTCGATGCTGTTGTGCATGTGGAATCCGATATGGGTGCCCGGCTTCGCCCCGGCGGCGGCGAGGTGGTGGGCCAGCCGGTTGGCGCGGCGGTCCAGTTCGGCGAAGGTGAGCCGCCGCCCCGCCTGCACCACCGCGGTCCGGTCGGGGACCGCGTCGGCGGCGTGTTCGAAGAGGTCGGCGAAGTTGCGGGCCATGACTGCTCCTGACTCCTAAAGGACAGTGAGTGGCAGGGGTGCGCCTCGATCGGTGAAGGTGAAGGCGGCCCCGGAGCTGAAGCGGGTGATGGCGACCTCGGGCGCTTCCGGGAAAGGCGTGGCCGCGGAAGCGATTTCGATGGTCAACGCTTGCGCGTCGGCGGCTCGGACGCGCGCCTCGAAGTGCGGGTTCACGCCGCGCACCAGGGCGTTCAGCGGATCGAGGTGCCCGACGTCCAGCAGGGCGGCCCAGCCACCGTCCGCGACCGCCCCGCAGTCGCGGGCCAGCCGCAGTTCCACGACCCGATCCCGGTCGCGCACTTCGCTCGAAACCTCGGCGTGCACATAGGCCGCCGGATTCAACGCCGGGTGCACCCGCAGCACCTTGGCCAGCGCGGCCGCGTCGTCGCCGAGTCCGAGCGCGGTACGAATCCGTTCCGAGGTGAGCCCGGCGATGCCCGCGAACTGCTTCCGAACGATATCCGCCGCCACCCCGGCTTCCGCCCGCGCGTCCACCCCGGCGCGGAAGCCGAGAGTCAGCAGATGATGTTGCAGGGCAATCTCATCCGCGATCCGGACGAGCGCCGACCGGGAGAACTCGCCCCACGGCACATCGCTGAGCAACGGTCCCGCATAGTCCGCCAGCCCAGGGTCGCCGGGATCGATCGCACCGAGTTCCACGCGCGCCGCATGCGTATCCGTGAGCGCCGACTCCGGATTCGGGACCGGTTCGGCCGCAGGGTCGATCGTCACCGTCCACGCGCACACCGGTGTCCGATCCGCCGGCACCCGCGGCGGCCGGTGCACCGGCCGCACCCGCGCATGCGGATTCGTCGCCAGCGCGGTCGCGTCGAAGGTCGGATCCTCGATGTGATGGCACATGGCCACCACGTACTCCTCCCCCATCGGCTCCACATCGGCCAGCGCGCCGCAGTGATCGAGGTGGAATTCCCCGTGATCGTGGTCGTGCACCCGGAACCGGAAGTCCATGAACTGCGGGGGCGCGCCGATATCGAACTGGAAGCACTTGAAGATGGCGTCCACGCCATCACCGGTGATTCCCAGCGCTTTTCGCAGCCGCCGCGTGTACACCGGACTGGCGAGCCGCCATTCCTCGACCGCGATCGCGGTCATGCCCTCCCGCCCGAAGGCGCCGATGGCGTGCGCCATGCCGGACCGGTCGATCAGGTGCCCGCACAGCAGCAGTTCCGGCGCCAGCGCCGCCAGCTCGGACCGCGACAGCGTTTCGTAGCGACTGCTCACCACAGCGGGACCGGCCCCTCACCCACCCGATACCAGCCGCGCAGCCGCTCGCCGGTCATGGACCGTTCGATGCGCTTCTGCATGCCGGGCGAGAGCGCGTTGTCCGACATCATCTCGACGAAAAGCGCTGTCACATTGCCGAAGTCGAAGAAGTCACGCTGCCAGCTCCACTGCCCGTTGCCGCCGTAGCGGAACCAGCTGCCGCCGATGCCTTCGGGGCTGTAGGGCCGTCCGTCCGGCCGCTGCTTCTCGTTGACCTGTTTCCAGAAGCCGATGACATTGCCGCTGCGCTCGTCGACCACGAATTCCTGGTACGGATAGGTCCAGCCCTCCAGCCCGAACATCTCCTGATCGAGTGCGAGGTCGCGGATCTCGTCCCGGCCGACGGCCATGAATTCCTGTGCGGGCCCGTAGTTCCAGCCGTAGGTGGCGTCCTCGGTGTAGAAGTCGGCGAGGGGTTTCCAGTCGCCGAGCGCCTCGCAGCGTTTGTTCTCCTCGATCCAGCGGGCGATCATATCGTCGAGTTCGGAGCGTTCCCAGCTCATGGCGGCCTCTTTCAATCGTCGAGCAGGGACAGCGCCTGCGTCGGGCAGTAGCGGACGGCCAGCCGCGCCGCCTCCAGATCGGTTCCGGGATCGGCGCGCAGGATCCGCACCTGTCCCTGTTTGGGCACCTCGAACAGGTCCGGGGCCTCGTCCTGGCAGACGGCGTGCCCCTGGCACAGGTCGAGATCGACGACCAGCCGCATCACATGCCTCCCGAATCCGGTTCGCGCAGCGGCGCTTCCGGCTGCACCTCGACCAGTACGAGATGTGCGCCGCGGGGTGTGGACACCACGGCCGTCACGGCCGCGGCGATATCGGAGGCCCGCAGGAAGTAGGGGTGCCGGGCGAATCCCCACTTCACCCAGTCCTCCAGCAGCGGCCCCACCACCTCGGGCGTGGCCGTCATGCCCATCCCGGTCTGGGTGGGGCCGGGCCGCACGATCGAGGCGCGCACGCCGGTGCCCTCGAGTTCCATGCGCAATTGCCGGGCGAAGGCTTCGACACCGCTCTTGGCCGCGTTGTACGCCCCGACGCCGGGCCGGGCGTGATCGGCGCAATCCGAGCCGATGACGACGAAATCGCCGCGCTGCCGCTCGACCATGCCGGGCATGAGGCGATGCGCGAGCCGTTGCGCGCCGACCAGGTGGACGAGGATCTGTGATCGGAAAACCTCGGGATCCATGGTCCAGCCGTGCGAGAATTCCAGATCACCGGCGCCGGAGACGACGATTTCCATGGGGCCGAGCGCCTTTTCGGCAGCCGTCACGAACTCGTCCACCGATGCGCCGTCGGCGACGTCGAGCCGGTGCGCGAACGCCTCGCCCCCGTCGGCGCGGATCTTCTCGGCGAGGGTCTCGCAGACTTCGACGCGGCGGGCCCCCAGCGCGACCGGATGCCCGAGTTCGGCGAGGGCGACGGCGGTGGCGGCCCCGATCCCGGAGGACGCGCCCGCAATGAGCGCCGGCCGCCGCCGCGGGTGTGGTGCGAAGCGAGGCATTACCGCACCTCCACCGTGACCGGCAGCTTGGCGAAACCGCGCACATTGACCGAATGCACCCGCTCGGCCCCGGATTCCGCGACCTCGTACCCGCGCACCCGGGTCGCGAACTCCCGCAATACGATCGCCGATTCCAGCCGCGCCAGGTGCGCGCCCAGGCAGAAGTGCACGCCCCGCCCGAAGCTGATCAACCCGCCCTTGTCCGGCCGTTCGATGTCGTATCGATCCGGAGCGTGGAAGACGGCGTCGTCCCGGTTCGCGGATCCGATCAGCAGCAGGACCTTCGACCCCGCCGGAATGGTCCGCCCGTAGTACTCCAGATCCGCCGCCGCCGTGCGCGCCAGGATCTGCGTGGACGCGTCGTAGCGCAGCGTCTCGTCCACCCAGTCCTCGACCAGTTCCGGATGCGCCACGACCTTGCCGTACTGCTCCGGATTGCGTCCGGCCCAATACAGCGCGTTCCCCAGCAGTTTCGTGGTCGTCTCGTTCCCCGCGACCACCATGAGGAACATGAACCCGATGATCTCGTCCTCGGTGAGCCGGTCCCCATCGACCTCGGCCGCCACCAACGCGGAGGTGAGATCCGCGGTGGGCCGCGTGCGCCGCCGCGCCACCATCTCGGCGTAATAGCCGATCAGGCGCAGCGAAGCCTCCATGGCCGCGACGGGCACATCGAGCACACCCTCCTCACGATGCACCAGAATGTCGGCGAGCCTGCGCAATTCGGCCCGATCGGCCTCGGGCACCCCGAGCAGTTCGGACACCACGTCCATCGGCAGCTTGCCCGCCACCTCGTCGATCCAGTCGAAACCGCCTGCCGCCAGCGCGGGTTCGAGATGCCGCAGCGTGATCTCCCGGATCCGATCGCTCATCTCGTTCACCCGCCGCGGCGTGAACCCCTGGTATACCAGCTTGCGCAGGCGCAGGTGCGCCGGATCGTCCATGGCCAGGAACGACATGGTGCGATGCGCGTGCGGCCCCCAGGCGGCCGGATCCAGCGAGACCCCATTGGCGCTGGACAGCCGCCTATCGTCGCGGAATCCGGCGGTCACGTCGGCATGCCGCGACAAGGCCCAGAAGTCCAGTTCCGGATTGTGGTACAGCGGCGCTTCGGCGCGCATCCGCTGGTAGACCGGGTACGGGTCGTCATGGATGCGGTAGTCGTAAGGGTCGAAGAGCAGCGGCTCGAGGGAGGCTGCGGTCATCGTCTCTGCACCTCGTATTCGATAACGCGTTCAGCGGCAGCGCGGAACGCCCGGCGGCTACGGGGACACGTAGCTGGACACGTGTCTGTACGGTACTAGCGCGGCTGGTACATGACAATGGAATCCGGAATTTGGCCGGATCGGGCAGTCGCCGAAAACCGCCATTTCTGAAACATGTTCTTGCGCGCCAGGAAGTGCCGAACCTATAGTCCGTACACGTGTCCGGACAGCATGGGAGCTACCGATGAGCTCGAGCAGTCTCGTTCCCGACGGCAACTCCGCGCTGCTGATCGGCGGCAAACTCGTGCCCGGCCGGGGCGGGCTGTTTCCCACGGTCAACCCCGCCGACGGCGCCGTGCTCGGCCATGCGGCCAATGCCGACGCCACCGATATGGACGCCGCCATCACCGCCGCGCGCACCGCCTTCGACGCCACGGACTGGAGCCGCGAGCACGCCTTCCGGGCGCGCTGTCTGCGGCAATTGCGCGATGCGCTGCGGAACAATATCGAGGCGCTGCGCGAGATCACCATCGCCGAGGCCGGCGCACCCCGCATGCTCACCAGCGGTCCACAGCTCGAAGGGCCGGTCAACGATCTCGGCTACTTCGCGGATCTGGCCGAGAACTACAGCTGGGAAACCGATCTCGGCATCGCCGCGCCCATGGGCATCAAGAGCAGCCGGCGGCTGCGGCGCGAACCCGTCGGCGTGGTCGGGGCCATCACCCCCTGGAACTTCCCGCATCAGATCAACTTCGCGAAGCTGGGCCCGGCGCTGGCGGCGGGCACCACGGTGGTGCTCAAGCCCGCACCCGACACACCCTGGTGCGCGGCGGTCGTGGGCCGGATCATCGCCGAGGAGACCGATATTCCGGCGGGCGTGGTCAATATCGTCACCGGCGACGACCATGCGCTGGGCGCGCAGCTGGTCACCGATCCGCGGGTGGACATGATCACCTTCACCGGGTCCACGCAGACCGGGCGGGCCGTCATGGCCGCGGCGGCGGCGTCTTTGAAGAAGGTCTTCCTCGAACTGGGCGGCAAGTCGGCCTTCATCGTGCTCGACGACGCGGATCTGAACGCGGCGGTCAGCTACGCGGCCTTCGGCGTCTGCGTGCACGCGGGTCAGGGCTGCGCGATCAACACCAGGCTGCTGGTGCCGCGGGAGCGCTACGACGAGGCCGTCGAGATCGCGACGCGCACGCTCGGCACTATCAAGCCGGGCGACCCGAACAAGAGCGGGACGGTCTGCGGTCCATTGATTTCCGAGCGCCAGCGCGAACGCGTCGAACGCTATCTGGACCTCGCGCGCGCCGCGGGCGGCGCCATCGTCACCGGGGGTGCGCGACCGGATCGGGACGGCTATTTCCTCGAGCCGGCTCTCATTGCCGGACTGCCGAATTCGGCGGCCCCCGCGCAGGAGGAGATCTTCGGCCCGGTCCTGGTGATCATTCCGCACGACGGCGACGCCGATGCCGTCCGCCTCGCCAACGACTCCCCCTACGGTCTGTCCGGCTCGGTGTGGGGCGCCGATCCGAATCGCGTCCGCACCGTCGTGGAGGGCGTGCGCACCGGGACCCTCAGCGTGAACGGCGGCATCTGGTATTCCGCCGACGCCCCGTTCGGCGGCTACAAGCAGTCCGGCATCGGACGGGAGATGGGCGTCGCCGGATTCGAGGAATACACCGAGACCAAGCTCATCGCGACCGGCGTCTGAAGGAGTGCAGGACATGGCCCGATTCACCGATAAGTCCGTAATAGTCACCGGAGCCGCCCAGGGCATCGGGGCGGTGTACGCGCAGGCCCTGGCCGCCGCAGGGGCGCGAGTCGTGGTGGCCGATATCGACGGCGAGCGCGGCGCGGAAGTCGCCAAGCAGATCACCGCGGACGGCGGCACAGCCGTCTTCCACACCGCGGATGTCGCCGATCCCGAATCCGCCGCGGCCGTCGCGGAATTCACGGTGAACGAGTTCGGCGGCATCGACCATCTGGTCAACAATGCCGCCATCTACGGCTCCATGAAACTCGACCTGCTGCTCACCGTGCCCTGGGACTACTACAAGACGTTCATGGGCGTGAATCTCGACGGCGCGCTGAATATGACCCGCGCGGTCTGGCAGCACATGTCGGCCCGGGGCGGCGGGTCCATCGTGAACCAGTCCTCCAATGCCGCCTGGCTGTACTCCGGGTTCTACGGCGTGGCCAAGGCCGGAATCAACAGCCTCACCCAGCAATTGGCGCACGAGCTGGGCGGGTCGAACATCCGCATCAATGCCATCGCACCGGGACCCACCGATACCGAGGCCACCCGCACCAAGGTGCCCGGCAGCATTGTCGATCTCATGGTGCAGCAGATGGCCATCAAACGGCTCGGGACGCCGGAGGACCTGGTGGGCGCGTGCCTGTATCTGCTCTCCGACGACGCCAAGTGGGTGACGGGACAGGTGCTCACCGTCGACGGCGGGCAAGTCTTCCGGCCATGAGCGAAACACGCGAAATCACAGTCGGTTTCATCGGCCTGGGCAATATGGGCGCGCCCATGGCCCGGCGGCTGCTCGACTGGCCCGGCGGGCTGGTGGTGTGCGACATGCGGGCCGAGGCGGTGCGGCCTTTTGCCGAAGACGGTGCGGTACAGGCCGATTCGGCCGCCAATGTCGCGGAGCGCTGCGGCGTGGTGTCGGTGGTCGTGCTCGACGACGCCCAGGTACGCGCGGTCGTCTCGGGTCCGAACGGACTCCTGCAGACGGCCGAGCCCGGCACCGTCATCGCGGTCCACTCCACCATCGCCGATGCCACGGCGGTGCAGCTGGCCGCCGAGTGCGCCGAGGCCGGTGTGGAATTCGTGGACGCGCCCATCAGCGGCGGCGCTCCGGCCGCACAGCACGGCGCGCTCGCGGTCATGGTCGGCGGCAGCGAGACGGCCTTCGCCACCGTACGAGAACCGTTCTCCCGCTTCGGCTCCCTGCTCGTGCACGCCGGGCCGGTCGGCGCGGGCACGCGCATGAAACTGGCGCGCAATCTCATGCACTTCGTCGCCTTCACCGCGGCCTCGGAGGCGCAACGCCTGGCCGAATCGGCGGGCCTGGACATCACCGAACTCGGCAAGGTGGTCCGGCATTCCGATGCGCACACCGGCGGGCCGGGCTCGATCATGCTGCGCAACACCACCGCGCCGGTGGCCGCGGACGACTTCTGGTTCCCCATCCTCAGCCATGTCCGCAATCTCGGCGAGAAGGACCTGTCCCTGGCTCTCGA
Source organism: Nocardia sp. IFM 10818 (assembly GCF_054655275.1). Lineage (NCBI taxonomy): Bacteria > Bacillati > Actinomycetota > Actinomycetes > Mycobacteriales > Nocardiaceae > Nocardia > Nocardia sp. IFM 10818. The sequence goes on along the minus strand of NZ_BAAHJH010000001.1, from coordinate 401,206 downwards.
GCTGGGGCGGCGGCTGGGTGTGGATCTTCCGCTGGCGCAGCAGTCCCTGCACAATCTGGGCGACGGTCTCGGCGTCGGTCCCGGCGATATCGCGAAGGAACAGTCATGACCGACGAGCGCAGGCAGCGCGGCTTGAAGAAGATGACCGAGGTCTACGGGTGGGAGTTCCAGGACGGGCCGGGCGCCCATTTCGCGGTCACCGCCGATCACCTCTTCGCCGATATCTGGTCCCGCCCCGGCCTGTCCATACGCGACCGCCGCCTGCTGCTGCTGGGCGCGCTCACCGCGCAGGGCCTGTTCGATATCGCCGAGATCCAGATCGGCGCGGCACTGCGCAATGACGAACTCGACGAGGAGCAGCTGCGCGAGATCGCGCTGTTTCTCTGCCATTACGCGGGCTGGCCCGCAGGCACCAAGCTCGACGGCGTCATCGGCAAGGTCATCGCCCAGGACAAGAAGTCACGCAAGCAATAGGTTCTCCGCAGTATTCCCGTTCACCAGTTAGGAATTCAGTAACCATGGCCGAAACCGCAACCGTGCGACCGCTCCGGTCCAGTGAGGTGAGCACCTGGGACCTCCAGGCCGATGTGGTGGTCGTCGGCTTCGGCGTCGCCGGGGCCTGCGCCGCCATCGAGGCCGCCCGCGCGGGCGCCGACACCCTGGTCCTGGAGCGCACCGGCGGCTGGGGCGGCGCGGCCGCGATGTCCGGCGGGTTCATCTATCTGGGCGGCGGCACCGCGCTCCAGAAGAAGCTCGGCTTCGAGGACACTCCCGAGAACATGGAGAAGTTCCTGACCGCGGCCCTCGGTCCGGGCGTGGACAAGGCCAAGATCCACGACTACTGCCAGGGCAGTGTCGAGCACTTCGACTGGCTTGTCGCGCAGGGCGTTCCGTTCAAGGAGGAGTTCTGGGGCGAACCCGGTTACGAGCCCCCGGCCGATCAGGGCCTGATGTACTCCGGCGGCGAGAACGCCGCCCCGTTCAACGCCATTGCCGATCCCGCCCCGCGCGGGCATCTGGCCTGGACCAAGGACAAGAAGCTGGGCGAGAAGGGCGGGGGCTACATGCTCATGGAACCGCTCGCCCAGACCGCCGAAAAACTCGGCGTGCGACACGAATACGACACCCGGCTGCGGCGGCTCATCGTCGACGAGGCCGGCCGGGTGGTCGGCGTGGCCGCCACCCGGTACGGCAAGCCGGTGCACGTGCGCGCCGAGCGCGGCGTGGTGCTGGCCACCGGCAGCTTCGCCTACCAGCACGAGATGGTGGAGCGGTTCGCGCCCAAGATCCACGGCCGCCCGGCCGCCACGGTGGAGGAGCACGACGGCATCGGCATCCGGGTCGCCCAGGCGCTCGGCGCGGACCTGGCGCACATGGACGCCACCGAGGTCGCGCTGGTGGCCGATCCGCAGGTGGTGGTGCGCGGCATTCTGGTGAACGGCCGCGGTCAGCGCTTCATCACCGAGGACACCTATCCGGGCCGTATGGGCCAGGCGGTGCTGCAGGATCAGGACAACCAGGCGTACCTGATCATCGACGAGACCGCACTGGAGGAGGCGTTCGAAACGCAGTCCTCCATGTCCTTCCTGCGCATCGCGCCGACCTGGGTGGCCGAGACGGTGGCGGAGCTGGAGAGCGAGATGGGGCTGCCGGAGAACACCCTGCAGGCCACCCTCGATCTGTACAACCATCACGCCGCCAAGGGCGAGGATCCCTTCCTGCACAAGAAGTCCGAATGGGTGAAGCCCATCGGCGCCCCGCTGGGCGCCTACGACCTGCGCGGCTACACCGGCGGATTCACCCTCGGCGGGCTGCGCACCGATCTGGATTCGCGGGTGCTGCACGTGGACGGGGAACCGATTCCCGGACTGTACGCGGCGGGCCGGGTCACCTCGGGCATCTGCACCGGCGGCTACGCCAGCGGCTGCTCGCTGGGCGACGGCAGCTTCTACGGCCGGCGCGCGGGCGTGTCCGCCGCCAAGGGCAACTGAGAGGGATTGCAGCGCATGCGTTTCGGCATCGTCCTGTTCACCAGCGACCGGGGCATTACGCCCGCGGCCGCCGCGAAGGCCGCCGAGGAGCGGGGCTTCCACTCCTTCTTCGTGCCCGAGCACACGCATATCCCGGTGAAACGGGAAGCGGCGCACCCGGGTACGGGCACGGCGGCGCTGCCCGACGACCGGTACACCCGCACGCTGGATCCGTGGGTGTCGCTGGGCACGGCGGCGGCGGTGACCTCGCGCATCGAGCTGTCGACGGCGGTCGCGCTGCCCACCGAGAGCGATCCCATCACCCTCGCGAAGACCATCGCGACCCTGGACCACCTGTCCGGCGGCCGGGTCACCGTGGGCGCCGGATTCGGCTGGAACACCGATGAACTCGCCGATCACGGCGTGCCCGGCAATAAGCGGCGCACCGTGCTGCGCGAGTACATGGAGGCCATGCGGGCGCTGTGGACGCAGGAGGAGGCCGGCTACTCCGGTGAGTTCGTGTCCTTCGGCCCCAGCTGGGCCTGGCCGAAGCCGGTGCAATCGCATGTGCCGCTACTGATCGGCGCGGGCGGCACCGAGAAGACCTTCAGGTGGATCGCCCGCTCGGCCGACGGCTGGATCACCACGCCGCAGGAATCCGATGTGTCGGCCGCCACGGCGCTGCTGCTGAAGTGCTGGCAGGACGCCGGGCGCGACGGCGCACCGCGGGTGGTCGCCCTGGACTTCAAACCGGATCCGGATCGGCTGGCGCGCTGGGCCGAGGCCGGAGTCACCGATGTGCTGTACGGACTTCCGGACAAGCCCGAGGCCGACGTCCTGGCGTACCTGGACCGGCTGGCCGCCAAGCTCGAACCGCTCGGCCTGACCCGCTGAGCCCGCGCCGCTTCTGAAATCCATTTCCCTTCCGGGATTTTCGCCATGCCCGAAGAAAGGCTGTGACGTGCTGCGTATCGCCCTGCTGTCCTATCGCAGCAAAACCCACTGCGGGGGTCAGGGGGTGTACGTCCGATACCTCAGCCAGGGACTGGCCGAGCTCGGGCACCAGGTCGAGGTGTTCTCGGGGCAGCCGTATCCCGAACTGCTCGACCCCCGGGTGCGGCTGACCGAGGTGCCGAGCCTGGACCTGTACCGGGAACCCGATCCGTTCCGGACGCCGCGCCCGAGCGAGATCCGCGATCGGATCGACCTGCTGGAAGTGGCGACCATGTGGACCGCCGGGTTCCCGGAGCCGCGCACGTTCAGCCTGCGGGCGGCGCGGCTGCTGCGCGAGCGAGCCGCGGATTTCGATGTGGTGCACGACAATCAGTGCCTCGGCTACGGGCTGCTGGATATCGCGGCGCATCTGCCGCTGGTGGCCACCATCCACCATCCGATCACCCGGGACCGGGCGGTGGATCTGGCGGCCGCGCCGTGGCGGCGGAAACCGTTCGTGCGCAGGTGGTACGGGTTCCTCGGGATGCAGCGGCGGGTGGCGCGCCGGATTCCGGATCTGATCACGGTCTCCGCGTCCTCGGCGGCCGATATCGCGGCCGATTTCGGGGTCGCGCCGCAGCAGCTGCGGACGGTGCCGCTGGGTGTGGACACCCAGCTGTTCCGCCCGCGCGACACCGGGCGGGTGCGCGGGCGCATCGTCGCGGTGGCCAGTGCGGACAAACCGCTCAAGGGCATCGCGCATCTGCTGAATGCCATTGCCCGGCTGCGTCATACCCACGATCTGGAACTGCGGCTGGTCGCCAGGCTGGAGCCCAATGGCCCCACCGAGAAGCTCATTGCCGAACTCGGCATCTCCGATATCGTCACCGCCGCGAGCGGGCTGAGCGACGAGCAGCTCGCGGACCTGCTCGGCTCGGCGGAGATCGCCTGCATTCCCTCCATGTACGAAGGCTTCTCACTGCCCGCGGTGGAAGCCATGGCGAGCGGCACGCCGCTGGTCGCCAGTCGCGCGGGCGCGCTGCCGGAGGTGGTGGGCGACTGCGCCGAACTGGTCGAGCCCGGCAATGTGGACGAGCTGACCCGGGTGCTCGGCGAATTGCTGGACTCCCCGGATCGGCTGCGCCGCATGGGCACCGCGGGCCGCCGGCGCGCGCTCGAGGTCTTCAGCTGGGAGGCCGTCGCCGCCCGGACGGTCACGGTGTACGAGCAGGCCATCGCCCGGCATCTGATCCGCCCGGCCATCGGACCGCTGGGCGCGCCCCGGTGATCATCCACAACCCCTGGCAGGAGGAACACCCATGCTGACCGTCGACTTCGACCGCCTCGGCATCGAACCCGGCGTCCGCGTCATCGACGTGGGCTGCGGCGCCGGACGGCATTCCTTCGAGGCCTACCGCCGCGGCGCGGACATCGTGGCCTTCGACCAGAACGCCGAGGATCTGGCGGGCGTGGCGACCATGTTCGAGGCCATGGCCGCGGCCGGTGAGGCCCCCGACTACGCCAAGGCGGAGACGGTGCGCGGCGACGCCCTCGATCTGCCCTACGGCGACGGCGAATTCGACGTGGTCATCGCCTCGGAGATCCTCGAGCACATCCCGCACGATATGCAGGCCATCTCGGAACTGGTGCGGGTGCTGCGGCCCGGCGGCGCACTGGCGATCACGGTGCCGCGCTGGCTGCCCGAGCGCATCTGCTGGGCGCTGTCGGACGAATACCACGCCAATGAGGGCGGCCATGTCCGCATCTACCGGGCCGATCAGCTCCGCGACAAGGTCACCGCGCACGGCCTGCGCCATACCCACACCTCGCACGCGCACGCCCTGCATGCGCCGTACTGGTGGTTGAAATGCGCTGTGGGGGTATCCGAGAGCGAGCACCCGCTGGTGTCGGCGTATCACCGAATGCTGGTGTGGGACATGATGTCCGCTCCGCCGCTGACCCGCGTCGCGGAGCGCCTGCTGGACCCGTTCATCGGTAAGAGCGTGGCCCTGTACTTCGGCAAACCGAACCCTGTGAGCCGCCGTGCCGGTCTCTGAACTACCCGTCGTCCCCGGTGTCCTGAGCGCCCGCGACTGTCTGCGGACGGCCGAATCCATTGCCGCCGCCCAGGAACCCGACGGCGCCATTCCCTGGTTCACCGGCGGCCACACCGATCCGTGGGATCACGTCGAGAACGCCATGGCCCTGACCACCGCCGGGCTGCTGGACGAGGCCCGCGCCGCCTACATCTGGTCGGCCAAGACCCAGCGCTCGGATGGCTCCTGGCCCATGCAGTTCCGCCAGGGCCGGATCGAGAACCATGACGCGGACACCAACTTCTGCGCCTATATCGCGACCGGGGTCCTGCACTTTCTCACCGGCACCGGCGATGCGGACTTCGCCGCCGAGATGTGGCCGGTGGTGCGCTCGGCCATCGACTTCGTGCTGCGCTTCCAGGGCGACCGCGGCGAAATCCATTGGTCCTGCGGCCCGGACGGCAGTACCGGCGAAGCCCTGCTCACCGGTTCCTCCAGCATCTTCCACAGCCTGAACTGCGCGGTGCGGCTGGCCGAACGCGTAGGTGATCCACAGCCGGGATGGGCGGCGGCGGCACAGCGCCTGGGCCGTGCCCTGCGCGACCATCCGGAGGCCTTCCTCGACAAGAGCCGCTACTCCATGGATTGGTACTACCCGGTCCTGGGCGGCGCGATCCGCGGCGCGGCGGGCCGCGCCCGCATCGACGCCCACTGGTCCGAGTTCGTGGTGCCCGAGCTGGGCATCCGCTGCGTCTCCGATCAGCCCTGGGTGACCGGCGCGGAAACCTGCGAACTGGTGCTGGCCCTGAATGCCCTGGGCGACGACGACCGCGCGCTGCGGCTGTTCACGAATATGCAGCATCTGCGCGAGACCGACGGATCCTATTGGACGGGTCTGGTCTTCACCGATGGCAAACGCTGGCCCGAGGAACGCACCACCTGGACCGCCGCGGCCATGCTGCTGGCGGCCGACGCGCTGACCCGGACCACCCCCGCCCATGGAATCTTCCGGGACTCCGGCTGCTGAGCCGCCCGATCTCCGCACGGCTATATGCTCACGCGGTGGGCGGCGTGAACGACGGTCCGGCCCAAACTGGCTCGCTAATTGCAGGCCGCGGTGCGCTGGAGGATGCGCAGCGAGCCGGTCACCGACAGCTCCCGGAACTTTCCGCTGTCCAGAGCGCGCCGGTAGATGTGGAACGGCGCCTGCCCGCCCTCGGCCGGATCCGGGAAGACATCGTGAATGGCGAGCAGTCCACCGCCGGCCACCCAGTGCGCCCAGTTGTCGTAATCGCGCTGGGCGGCCTCCTCGGTGTGCCCGCCGTCGATGAAGAGCAGGCGCAACGGGGTGCGCCAATGCCGTGCGACGGCGCCGGAGGAGCCGAGGACGCCGACCACGGTATCGGTGAGCCCGGCGCGAATCATGCTGCGGCGGAAGGCGGTCACGGTGTCGAAGACGCCGGTCTCGGGATCGACCAGGGTGGGGTCGTGGTACTCCCAGCCGGGCTGGTGTTCCTCCGAGCCGCCGTGATGGTCGACGGTGTAGACGGTGGCGCCGGTTTCGCGGGCGGCCGCGCCGAGGTAGATCGCGGACTTGCCGCAGTAGGTGCCGATTTCCAGGATCACCCCGTCACCGGCGTAGTCGCGCGCGGCCTCGTACAGGGCACGGCCTTCTTCCGGCGGCATGAATCCGGGGACTTGTTCGGCGAGTGCGAACAATTCGCCGGTGCGGTCGGAAATCTCGGCCTGCGTCATCCGAAAACCTTTCTGGAGCCATCGCATTCATGCCGGTCAGGCATGGAGCGAGTTGCTCGGAGAGCCGACCCATAGTAGCATCCGGACACGTGTCTGATTCCCTTTCCCGCTCGGTGGTGAACATGGAGGCCACCCGCCGCCGCCTCACCGAGAAGCAGGCCGACACCGTCGACCGGCTCACCCGGGCGGCGATGGAGGTGCTCTCGCGCGAGGGTTTCGCGGGGCTCACCGTGCGCATGGTCGCGGCCGCCGCGGGCGTGGGAACGGCCACCGCCTACACCTACTTCTCCTCCAAGGAACACCTGGTCGCGGAGATGTTCTGGCGCCGACTGGCGGCCACCGAACCGCCCGCGACCGAGGAGCCGGACCCGACCGCCCGAGTGGTGGCGGTATTGCGGCAGATCGCCATGCTGGTGGCCGATGATCCGCAATTGGCGGGCGCGGTGACCGCGGCGCTGCTGGGCACCGATCCGGACGTGGCGCATCTGCGCTTGCGCATCGGGCGCGAGATTCGGCAGCGACTGGTCGACGCGCTCGGCGAACCGGCCGATCCGGAAATCGTGGAGACCTTGGAATTGCTATATGCGGGCGCACTGGTGCGCGCGGGCATGGGTTATGCCTCCTATGCGGAAATTGCCGACCTCTTGGAGAAATCGGCCGTGCGCGCACTGCGCGACTGAGTTTTCACCCCCAATTTCCCGCCTTCGCGAAAATCTCCCGATTGTCGTGGAATATCTTGCCGCGCAACGACTCCCGTAGTACCGTCCAGACAGGTGTCCATGACGCGGGAGGATTCCCATGACCCTGGTCAAGCCCCGGCAGGTATCGGGCGGCGAGCACGAACACGGCCATCTGGAGGAGTTCCGGACCGATCCCATCGCGCTCATGACACGGGTCCGCGCCGAATGCGGTGATATCGGCGCATTCCGGCTCGCGGACCGCGATGTGATCATGCTGTCCGGCGCACAGGCCAACGAGTTCTTCTTCCGGGCCGGCGATGACGAGCTCGACCAGGCCGCCGCCTATCCGTTCATGAAGCCGATCTTCGGCGAGGGCGTGGTGTTCGACGCGCCGCCGGAACGGCGCAAGGAGATGCTGCACAATTCGGCGCTGCGGGCCGAGCAGATGCGCGGGCACGCCGCCACCATCGCGCGCGAGGTGGAGCGCATGGTGGCGCGGTGGGGCGATGCGGGCGAGATCGATCTGCTCGAATTCTTCGCCGAACTCACCATTTACACATCCTCGGCCTGCCTCATCGGCGCCAAGTTCCGCGAGGAGCTGGACGGGCGGTTCGCGCACCTCTATCACGAACTGGAGCGCGGGACCGACGCCTACTGCTACGTGGACCCCTACGCACCGATCGAGAGCTTCCGGCGCCGGGACGAGGCGCGCTGGCAGCTGGTGAAGCTGGTGCGGCACATCATGGCCGGGCGCATGGCGAATCCGCCGCAGGGCAAGGCGGATCGGGACATGCTCGACGTGCTGGTGTCGGTGCGCGACGAACAGGGCAATCCGCGCTTCAGCGCCAGCGAGGTCACCGGAATCTTCATCTCCATGATGTTCGCCGGCCACCACACCACCTCGGGCACGGCGGCGTGGACGATCATCGAATTACTGCGGCACCCCGAGGCGCTGGCCGGGGTGGTGGCCGAGCTGGAGGCGCTCTACGCCGACGGCGCGGACGTGAGTTTCCATGCGCTGCGACAGATTCCGCAGCTGGAGGCGGTGCTCAAGGAGGTGCTGCGGCTGCATCCGCCGCTCATCGTCCTGATGCGGGTGGCGCGGGCGGAGTTCGAGGTCTGCGGGCATCGCATCGATCCCGGGGACCTGGTCGCCGCCACGCCCGCGGTGTCCAATCGGATCGCCGCGGACTTCCCGGACCCGGATCGCTTCGATCCGGGCCGCTACCTCGACCCCAAGCAGGAGGATCTCGCCAACCGCTGGACCTGGATTCCCTTCGGCGCCGGGCGGCATCGCTGCGTGGGCGCCGCCTTCGCGCTCATGCAGTTGAAGGCGATCTTCTCGATCCTGTTGCGCGACTGGGAATTCGAACTGGCCCAGCCATCGGAGAGCTATCGCAACGACCACTCCAAGATGGTGGTGCAGCTGGAGCAGCCGTGCGCGGTGCGGTACCGGCGCCGCCGCCGATAGCGGGTGTTTACAGCGCGGCCTCGATGGCCTCGGTGATCGCGGCGTCCTTGGGCTCGGTGCGCGGGCGGAAGCGGGTCACCGCGCCGTCGCGGCCGATGAGGAACTTCTCGAAGTTCCACTGGATATCGCCCGCCTCGCCGCCGGCATCGGCGACCTGGGTCAGCTCCCGGTAGAGCGGGTGCCGGTTCTCCCCGTTGACCTCGGTCTTCTCCAGCAGCGGGAAGTCCACGCCGTAGGTGGCCGAGCAGAATTCGGCGATCTCCTCGGCGGTGCCGGGCTCCTGGCCCATGAACTGATTGCACGGCACGCCGATCACGGTGAACCCGCGCGGGCCGTAGTTCTGCTGCAGTTCCACCAGGCCGGTGTACTGCGGGGTCAGGCCACACTTGCTGGCGACATTGACCAGGAGCACCACCTTCTCACCGGCCAGTTCGGCCAGCGTGGTGGGCTCATCGGAGAGGGTGCGCAGCGGAATTTCGCGAAGTGAGGTCACGATCGAATACTAGAACGAGTTCGTGACCGGCACCGCGTCACCCGTAGCTGACCTCCCAGCGCTTCACGCCGTTGATCCACCCCGAGCGCAATCGCTCCGGCGGCGCGACCTCGGTGATCTCCGGCATCGCATCGGCGATCGCATTGAACATGAGGTCGATCTCCAGGCGGGCCAGATTCGCGCCCACACAGAAGTGGGTGCCGGTGCCGCCGAAACCGACATGCGGATTCGGATCGCGCAGCACATCGAACCGGAACGGATTCTCGAAGGCGTCCTCGTCGAAATTCGCGGAGCTGTAGAACAGGCCCACCCGATCGCCCTCGCGAATCTTCTGCCCGCCGAGTTCGGTGTCCTGCATGGCGGTGCGCTGGAATGCGGTGACCGGGGTCGCCCAGCGCACGATCTCGTCCGGCGCGGTGCGCGGGCGCCGCGCCTTGTACAGCTCCCACTGATCCGGGTTGTCCACAAAGGCTTTCATGCCGTGGGTGATGGCGTTGCGGGTGGTTTCATTGCCCGCCACCGAAAGCAGGATGACGAAGAATCCGAATTCGTCGGAACCCAGGGCCTCACCGTCGATATCGGCGTTCACCAGCTGGCTGACAATATCGTCGACCGGGTGGGCGCGGCGCTGTTCGGCCATGGTGTAGGCGTATCCGAGCAGCTCGGCATTGGCGGTCATGTTCTCGCCGGCGAATTCCGGATCGTCGTAGTTGAGCAGCTGATTGGACCAGGTGAACAGCTTGTGCCGATCGTCCTGCGGTACCCCGAGCAGTTCGGCGATGGCCTGCAGCGGGAGTTCGCAGGCGACCTGCTGGACGAAATCGCCGCCGCCGGCGGCCTTCGCCTCGGCCACAATGGCGGCCGCGCGATCGGTGAGCGCCCGGCGCAGACCCTCCACCGCGCGCGGGGTGAATCCCTTGGAGACGATCCGCCGGATCTTGGTGTGCTTCGGCGGATCCATATTCACCAGCAACGCATTCCGCGACAATTCCATTTGCTCGGCGGTCGCATCGGCCGGCATCCGGATGATCGCCCCGGTGCGATGCGAGGACCACAGATCCGGGCGCCGGGATATCTCCTTGATGTCCTCGTGCCGGGTGATCGCCCAGTAGCCGCCGTCGGTGAACGGGGCCGCCTGTTCGGGTGTCTGCGCATTCCACCAGACCGGCGCCGTCCGGCGCAGCGCGGCGAACTCCGCGGCGGGACTGTGGTCGGCCCACAAGGCCGGATCAGTGAAATCGAATCCGGCGGGCAATGACGGAACAGACACTGTTCCTCCTCGGGCATGCTCCCGCTATGATCACGGAATTGGAACGTGTTTCATGCCGATTCAACCACATCGACACGTGTCCAGACAGGGCTTTCGGTCGCCGAATCCACCCGATCACACCTTCGCCGCGCCAGCTATCCCGCAGCACTTCTCTAGAACACGTTCGACAATAAGCTCCCTGTGGCACAATTGCGCCCACAGGGGTGCTGAACTTTGATCTTGTGACTGGACATTGTGTCCACCGTGTGCGCAGACTAGAACTTGTTCTACAGTGATCGCAGGCACACTCGAGGATGAGGTACTGACATGACCGCTTCGCCGCGCTCCGCGGACGCCGCAACCGAGGCCGATTACGTCGTCGTAGGCGCGGGCAGCGCCGGCGCCGTCGTGGCGGGCCGGCTCGCCGAGCGCGGCGCCAGCGTGATCCTGCTGGAGGCCGGGCGCAAGGACGACACCCGCCTGGTCACCTCCCCCGGCATGATCACCATGGTGCACACGGTGCCGCAGCTGAAGAAGCGCGTGACCTGGAAGCAGTTCTCCACCCCGCAGAAGCACGCCAACGATCGCCTCATCCCCATGACCCGCGGCAGGGTGCTGGGCGGATCCAGCTCGGTCAACGGCATGCTCTTCGTGCGCGGCAACCGGGCCAACTTCGACTCCTGGGCCGCCGAGGGCTGCAAGGGCTGGAGCTACGAGGACGTGCTGCCCGCCTACAAGCGCCTGGAGAACTGGGAGGGCGGGGCCAGCGAGGTGCGCGGCGCGGGCGGACCGGTCGAGGTCACCCGGCAGCGCGATATCACCCCCATCACCCAGGAATTCATGGTCGCCGCCTCGGAGACGCTGGGCGCGCCGATCATCGACGACTACAACGGCGAATCGCAGGAAGGCATCTCGATCTTCCAGCAGAGCGTGCGCAATGGATTGCGCTACAGCTCTTCTCGCGCCTTCATCACCGATCGGCCGAACGCGAACCTGACCGTGCTCACGCACGCGCACGTGACCCGAGTGGTGATCGAGAACGGCCGGGCCACCGGCGTCGAGATCGCCGACAAGAAGGGCGCGCGCCGGATTGTGCGCGCCGCCAAGGAGGTCATCGTCTCCGGCGGCGTGGTGGGTTCGCCGCAGATCCTCATGCTCTCGGGCATCGGCCCCGCCGCGCACCTGCGGGAGCTCGGGCTGCCGGTGCACGCCGATCTGCCGGTCGGGCAGAACCTGCACGATCACCTGTTCGTGCCCATGACCTTCGTCTCGAAAAAGGCGCTGCACCGCGGTATTCCGACCTACTTCGCGCGCGGCATCCTGCGTGAGCTGCGCAATCCGGGCAGCTCCTGGATGGGGCGCACGGTCTTCGAGGCCGCGGGCTTCGTCAAGACCAAGTTCGCCGAGGGCGACCACCCGGATATGCAGATCCACACCCTGCCGTGGTCCTACCCGACGCCCAACCAGGACGAGGACAAGCTGCACATGGTGGACCGGCGCGCGGCGCTCACCGTCATGCCCAGCCTCATCTACCCGAAGAGCCGCGGCGAGGTGCGGCTGGCCTCGGCCGATCCATTCGCCTCACCGCTCATCGACCCGGGCTATCTGACCGATCCATGGGATACCGAATTCCTGGTGGAGGGCATCAAGATGATCCGGGACGTCATGTCGCACAAGGAGATCGCGGGCGACGTGGTGGAGAACTTCTTCCCCGGCGACGAGTGGGCCGACGAGTCCGCGCTGCGGGCGGAACTGCCCAACCGGGTGCACTCCATCTACCATCCGGTCGGCACCTGCCGCATGGGCGCCGACGAGCGGGCCGTGGTGGATCCGACGCTGAAGGTGCGCGGAATCGAGGGCCTGCGGGTGGCGGACGCCTCCATCATGCCGTCCATCACCGGCGGCAATACCAATGCGCCCAGCTACCTGATCGGCGAGAAGTGCGCCGAGTTCATCGAAGTGTAGCCGTCACAGACGGCGGATCGTGAGTGCTGTTACTTCCCTTGCTCTCCCGAACCGCTCGCGGGGCGCCGGATGACGACCACCGGCGCCCCGCTCACTGTCCCGGGCTCAGTCGACGACGAGGGCCTTCCCGTGTTCGTAGAGGCTGCGATTGCCGGTCATATCGGTGACGACCAGCCGCGGCAGATACGGGCCGCTGTCGGTGTAGTGGTGCGAGATCACCGGTTCGGTGGTGACCAGGTGGGTGCCGTCGCCGAAATGCCACTCGTACTGGCGGATAGCGCCGCCCGCCGGGGTCGCGTCGAAATCGACCGTCACACCGTCGGCGCCGGGGGTGCCGTCGACGGTGAAGCCCTCCCCGGCCGGACCGCCGCCGCCGAACCATTCGCGGATGCGCGGGTTCAGCAGGAACGCCTCGGCATACCGGCGGGCGCCCTCGGGATCCGGCGGTCCCACGGCCCCGAGGCACTGCGGCGGCAGTTCACCCAGCTGCGGGCAGGCCAGCAGGCGCAGTGAAATCCCTTCGTCGCCCAGGGGATTCATGGCGGGCCGGCGATCATCACCGGAGCGCCCCGTGGGACGAGCGTAGAGGCCGTCGGCGGATACGGCGAAGTTCTCGCCCGCGACGGCATTGGCCTGTTTGGCCGCCATCCGGAAGACTTCGGCCGAGACGCGGACGAATTCCGACCAGCGCTGCCGCAGCGCATCCGGGACGCTCTCGGTGTCGTATCCGTGGAGGTAATTGGCCACCAAGACTTTCGGGCGTCCGGGCAGGGCATGCGCGAGCTCGATGGCCTCCTGCATGCCGCGTCCGCCGTAACCCGTTGCGGCGCTGCTGAAATAGGGGACATTGGCGGCCGGATTCACCGGTTCGGCTCCGGCGCCGCCGCATTCGCGGTGGATGGCGGCGGTCAGATCCTGGGTGCCGGGGGTGACGCCGACGGGAATGCCGAAGAAGGGGTCCAGATCATTGATGCAGCCGTCCAGCAGCACCAGATCGACCGTGTAGCCCTGGTTCCTGGCCGCCGCGGCGGCCTGTTCCAGCTGGCAGAAGACATCGGGCAGGCGATTCATGCCCGATTCGGTGAAGCCGCCGGCAATGGCCTCCGCGCCGGATTCGGCCCGGCACAGTCTGTCGTCATTGCCGGCGGGCAGCTCCGGGGAGTCCAGTACGGCGCCGGAGCGCGAGTAGTCGTGTAGTTCGGCGCCACGGCCGGTCTGCACGCCCAGCGCCTCCGCGGTGAGGTGGGCGAATTTGCGTTCCAGATCCAGGCCCTGACCCCACAGCACCGAATCGCCGACCGAAACCACGTGCAGCGGATGGCATTCCCGGCTCACCCGGAAATTCCACGGCTTGCCGTACTCGCCGACCGCGCCGCCGGGCGTGCGGGTGCGGGCGTCCATGCGTAGCAGGCCGTCGGGGGGTAGCTCGTCCTGGGCGATATCGAAACCGACCGTCATCACCTCCGCATTGACCGGTGCGATGCCGGAGCGCAGGGGCTGCTGCCCGGCCAGGATGCGCCACTCCACCTCGGTCCCGGCCGGCCCGCCCGGCGGGAGGAAGACCGAGGTGGTGCCGCGCAGCGGGCTGTCGCACCGCTCGCCGGGCAGGGTGCTGACATCGATGATCCGCGGAATCTCGGCGCCGATATCGGCGCGGGCCGCCGGACCGGCCACCGCGGTCGCACCCACCAGTGTGGGCAGCACCGCCGCCCGGCACCAGCGGGATCGCCACAACTTCACATGCTCCTCCTAGGAGTCGTGCTTATCGGGGAGTTGTGCTGATTGACAGCGACATCGTTGAAGGGTCCTCGCCCGGCGCCCGCGCGGCACGCCGGAATGGCCGAATTTAGGTGTTTTGCAGGGATTTTCGGGCGGACAAATGGGACGAATGCCGGATACAAGATCTTGTTAAGGCCGTGCCAAGCGCCAACCCGCATCGTTTGTGTCAGCACCGGAACAACCGGTGCGAGACCACCCGATCGGGGGGTGGAGCGCCGGGGCACGACCCGTCTACGAGGGGTGTCGGTTCGTGCCCCGGCAAACCAATCGGCCCGCCGGACCTGTCCACGAGGGGTGTCAGGTCCGGTGGGTTCTTTTTCGTGGCAGAACGGGCGCCGCGCACTGCATCATGGAAATAAGGTCGCCACAGAGATTGGAACAGACGATGGAAACCGTGGTCGTCTTCTTGCTGGCAACGTTGATCTACTGGTTCGGCCTCTTACGCTGAGCCGAGGCGACGGCGAGCAGAGCATCGGCGATCTGCTCGCAGAACTCACCGGAGTCGTCGGTGCCGTGCGTCAGCGCCCGGATCAGGGTGGCCCCGCGCAGTAGCTCGAAGAGGGCGTCGACATCGCAATCGGCGTCCGCCTGGCCTGCGGCCGCGGCTCCGGCTATCAACTCCCGCAAGGCTTCTCGCGTCGGAAGCTCGCCGCGATCGAGCAGCCGGCGGTAGCTGTCGCGATCGTCGTGATACTCCGACATCAGCCCGGGCAGCGCCGACCGCGCGGCGGGATGCGAGGCCGATTCCAGGAACAGCCGTATCCACGCCAGCAGGTCGGCGCGCAGATCGCCGGTCGGCTCGGGGAAGACGCCGCCGTCCAGGGCGAAGATGGCGTCCTCGACCAGCGCCCGCTTACTGGGCCAGCGCCGGTAGATCGAGGTGGTGACCACTCCGGCCCGGCGCGCCACGGCGGCAATGGTCGTGGCCTGATAACCCTCGCTGACCAGCAGTTCCTGCGTGGCGGCCAGCAACTGGGCGTCCAGCTGCGGGTCACGCGGGCGCCCCGGGCCGGGTCGGGTCCCTGCGGGTGCGCTCACGGGCATCTCCCTCGGGTCGAAGCGAATTCCGCGATTCAGGCTACAGCTAGAACCTGTTTCAAATACGCTACGGCCCGTATTCGAATTACGGCCAGGCCGTATGCATGAGAGGTATCCGTCGATGCTGACTCCCCAGGACGAGCTGCTCTGCCATCAGCTGCCCACCACCTTCGACCATGTCGCACAGAGCGATCTGCGCTGGACCGAGCGAATCGTGCTGTACGGGTTCGACACCAGCGGCAAGGTCAACATCATGACCGGCATGGCGCGCTACCCCAACCGGAATGTCGCGGACGCCTACGTCATGGTCACCATCGACAACAAACAGGCCCATGTGGCGCGATTCTCCCGGCAGCTGGATTCCGGCTCCGACAGCCTCACCTCCTGGAAGGTCGGGCCGTTCACCTACGAGATCGTGGAACCGCTGCGCAAGGTGCGCGGCACGCTCGACGACAACGAGCACGGAATCCGGATGCACCTGGACTTCGACGGCGAATTCGAAGCCTACGAACAGGAACCCGCGTTCTTCCGGAGCCGGGGCCGGGTGCGGGAGGACGCGCGGCGGTTCTACCAGAACGGGGTGGTCTCGGGCTGGATCGAAATCCACGGCGAGCGTATCGATATCGATCCCGCCAAGTGGTGGTTCGGCCGCGACCACTCCTGGGGCACCCGGCACGGCGGTGGCGGCGGCAGCCTGCCGGAGGGGACCGGCCTGCAGCCGGCCGAGGTGCCGGACGGCGTGCTCTATTACATGGGCATCTTCGAATTCGACGATGAGCTGGTGCATTTCGCACAGCGCGAGACGGCGGACGGGCAGCGCTGGCATTTCGAGGGACACATCCTGCCGCGCATCGATTCCGGCGCGCCGGTGCTGCCGATCATCGATGTCGAGCACGAGCTGACCTTCCGCGACGACTTCCGCATTATCAGCGGCGGCACGTTCACCGTGATCGGGGCCGATCGCGCCCGGCGCGAATTCGCCGTCACCCCGGTCACCAACTATTGGCCGGGCATCGCGGGGTACGACGACTACCGCGGCTACGCCTCCGGGGTCTGGAAGGGCGAATCCTGGAGCGACGGCTTCGTCGCCGATCTCACCGATACCGAGGACCTGCAGCAGGTCAGCATGCTGTCGGGAACCCTGTGCCGCATCGAATCCGAGGGCAAGGTCGGCTACGGGCTGGTCGAAATGGTGTTCTTCGGGCGCAATGCGCGCTACGGCTACCAGGGCCACTGATCATGTGTGCCGACAGACTGCCGGCCGACCAGCTGGCGGCGGCCCTGGAACCGCTGGTGCGCAAGCACTTTCCGGTCTCCGATCAGGCGCGGATCCGGAACTTCACCCGCACCGATCGCGGCTTCTCCACCGAGACATACGTTTTCGAGCTCCACGACGAGAGCGGGAATCTGCCGCTGGTGTTCCGGCGGCCGCCGGAATCGCCGCTGTTCCCGGATTACGACCTGCTGCGTCAGGTACTGGTCATGCAGCGCCTGTCCGCGACCGGATTGCCGGTGCCGACCCCGCTGTGGATCGACCGCGAGGGCGGCGAGCTCGGCGGACCCTATGTCGTCATGACCCGGCTGCCGGGCGAGGCCCCGAGTGATTTCCCGTCGTATCACGTGGCGGGCAACTACTTCGAGGCCACACCGGAGCAGCGGGCGCGCATGTGGTGGGAGTGCGTGGACACCATGGTGGCCGTGCACGAGGTGGATTGGCGGGCGCTGCGCCTGGGGTTCCTGGCCTTCCCCCGGCACGGCGCGGGGCCGGTCACCCAAGCCGTGAACTATCTGGACACGGCGCTGACCTGGGCCTGCGACGGGAATCAGCCGGAGATCTACCGGCGGGCCATCGCCTTCCTGCGGGAGAATCTGTACGAGCCGGAGCGGGTGACACTGTGCTGGGGTGACGCCCGTATGTCGAACATTCTGTACGACAGCGATTTTCGCGTCACCGGCGTACTGGACTGGGAGATGGCCAATCTCGGCGACGCCGAGCTGGATCTGGCCTGGATGCTGTTCCTGGACTGGGCCTGCAGTGATTTCGAGGGCCACGAGCGCCTGCCGGGCACGCCCACCCGCGCGCAGACCATCGCCTACTACGAGCAGCGCACCGGCCTGCCGGTCCGCAACCTCCGCTACAACGAGATCCTGGCGGCGGTGCTGCTCTCGGTTCCGCTACTCCGCATGTCCAATCAGGTCCGGCTGCCGCCGGATATGAACATCACCGGCTTCTGCACCGCTCGCATTGCGCAGCTGCTGGTGTGAAACACCCAGTGCGAGAACGATCATCAGTCCGAAGGCCGCCAGTCCCGTGCCCGTCCGGAGATAGTGGAACATATCCCACCGCGACAGGATTTCGGCATAGTCGACGGGCGCGCCCTCGGTCACCCAGTCATTGATCCGATAGTTGATCGGCACATTGCCGAAGCGGGTGATGACGAAGGATGCCACCACGAAACCGGTCGCCAGCCCGGCCAGCAGCCGGGCCCGCCCCCGGGTCAGCACCGCGAAGGCGAGGCAGCTCACCGCCGCGATGGCCATGGTGAGCTGCATGCTGACGCTGTTGTTCTTCATGAGCTCGGTGTGGAACTCGAGCCGCATCTGCAAGGGGACCCGCCGGAAGGTGGGCGCGAGATTGGCTGCGCCGTAACCGAAAGCGCCGGCGAGCAATCCGGTGCTGAGCAGGGCCAGCGCGTGAACAAGGCGAGTACGCATGCACATCTCCCATGATTGAATTCTTACAACATGTCAAGGTTATGCTCGCCGGTTAACTTTGACAAGGATGTAAGAAATCCGCCCCCGGCAGTGGAGCCGGGGGCGGATTTCGTTGTGCGGGTTGGACTTACTTGGCCTCGGCCATTTCCTCGCCGGCCGACTCGACCGGCGCGCCCTCGTGTCCCGCCGCCTGGGCGCCGCGCATAAGGAAGAAGGCGATCACGGTCGCGGCCACCACGCTGATGCCGCCGCCGATGAACGTCGCGGACATGGCGTCGGTGAACGCCTCGCGGGCCGCGGAGATGAGGGCGCTGTCACCACTGAGCAGGGCCGGGGCAATGGACTCGCGGGCCGCTTCGGGGGCGTCGGCAGGCATGGCGTCGGTGTAGGTCCCGGCCAGCACCGCGCCGAGCACCGCCACGCCCAGGGCGCCGCCGGTCTGCTGAATGGTGTCGTTCAGAGCCGAGCCGACACCGGCCTGCTCGGGCGGAATCGCGCCCATCAGGGCGCCGATGGCGGCCGGCATGGCCAGACCCGCGCCGGCGCCGACCAGTGCCATGGCCGCGGCGGGCGTCCAGAAGCCGGACTCCGTGGTGAGGATGGACAGCACGCCGAAACCGCCGGCCAGGATGGTCATGCCGATCAGGGTCACCGGGCGGACGCCGAACTTCTGCACCAGGCCCGCGCCGATGCCGTTGAAGATCAGGGCGGTCAGGGCGAAGGGCGTGAAGGCCAGCGCGGTGCGGATCGGCGAGTAGCCGAGCACGAACTGCAGGTACTGGGTCAGCACCAGCAGCAGACCGCCATTGGCGAAGGTGACCAGCACCAGCGAGAAGCTGGAACCGGTGAAGACGCGGTTGCGGAACAGCTGCAGCGGAACCATCGGGTGCTCGGCCTTCATCTCACGAACGATGAAGGCGGTCATACCCGCAACGGCGATGAGCAGCGAGCCCCAGGTGCCCTCGATGCCCTTGGTCGGCCATTCGATGATGGTCCACACCAGCGCGGTGGTGCCGATGATCGACAACACCATGCCGGACACGTCCGGCTTGGCCCACGGCCCCTTCGACTCCGGCATGAGCGCCATCGCCGCGATGATGGCCACCACCACGACCGGGACGTTCAGCACGAACACCGAACCCCACCAGAAGTGATTGAGCAGCACGCCGCCCACAATGGGCCCGCCGACCATGCCGATCATGGCCACGGCACTCCAGGACGCGATGGCCTTCGGGCGCTCCTCCTCGTCGAACACCGTGATCAGGATGGACAGCGTGCTCGGCATGATGAGCGCGCCGCCGATGCCCATCACCACGCGACCGGCGATCAGCAGTTCCGGGCTGGTGGCATAGGCCGCGAGCACCGAGGCCGCGCCGAAGAGCACCAGGCCCACCACCATGACCAGCCGCCGCCCGAACCGGTCGGACAGGCTGCCCGAGGTGAGCAGCAGGCCGGCGAAGACCAGGATGTAGGAGTCGATGATCCACTGAATGTCCTGCGAGGTCGCGCCGAGCTCGGTGGAGATCTGCGGAATGGCGACATTCAGCACCATATTGTCGATCACCAGCACCAGCGAGCTCAGGCAGAGCACCACCAGAATCAGCCAGCGCTTCGGATTGCGTTCGGCCGCGGTCGCATTCACCACCGCGGCGTTTTCGGTCTTACTCATGTCGATCCCCTTCGGATGCCTTCTCCGCACATCGTGCGGTGTTATCGAACACTGTACGGTCTGACGTACACTGTTCGCAAGTGGGAACGATGTGCGAACATACGAACAGCGTTCTAGCAGCGGTTATGCTCATGAGTAGACGAAGGAGGACTCGCGATGGCGACCAAGGAACAGGGCATCGGCTCGGTATGGACGCGGGAACAGCCACGGCGGCGGCGCGAACAACCCGCGCTCAGCCGCGACCAGATAGTCGCCGAGGCGTTGAACCTACTGGACGAGGAGGGTCCCGAGGCCCTGAGCATGCGCAAACTCGGCGCGCGCCTGGGCGCGGGAGCGACCTCCCTCTACACCTACGTCGCCAATAAGGACGAACTCATGGAGCTCGTCGCCGACGCCACCTTCGGCGAGGTGCCCCCGCCCGCCGCCGGCGCCGACTGGCGTTCGGCCCTGACCGGCCTCGCCAACGATCTGCGCGCCATGATCCTGCGCCATCCCTGGCTGTCCATCATGCTGGGCGAGATCGGCCTGCTCTACCTGGGCCCGAATGTCATGCGGCTCAACGAGGCCCTGCTCACCCTGCTCGAGGAGAACGGCTTCGACGACGAGGAGGCCGATAACGTTGTCACACTGCTCTTCTCGTTCGTTCTCGGCATGGCCATCAGCGAGGCCGCCTCCCGGCAGACCATCCGCCGCAGCGGCCTCAGCGACTCCGAATGGTTTCAGAAGATGTGGCCCGCGGCGGAGGCCGCGACCCGCGGTTATCCGCGCCTGCACCGCCGCTACACCAGCTTCGACGCGCGGACCGATGGCCTCACCGCCGATATGGACACCGTCCGCGACGAAGGCTTCGCCAAACACATAGCGCGCCTGCTCGACGGGGTCCAACCGCCGCAGCCGGGATGACGGCCCCGGCCTCGCCGTAGAACGCGACGAGCCCGCATCCCGAAAAGGGATGCGGGCTCGCGGTTTCCGAGGGGCTGACCCGGAAACGGGTGGGTCGCGCTCAGAGCTGGGAGCGGACCCCTTCCTCGATGCGCTTGCCGAGCTCGGTGTCGACGCTCTTCCAGTACTCGAAGACGCGGCTCAGCACCGGCTCCTGCACGCCGCCGAGAATGTGGCCGACCACATTGGCCACCAGGCGATCCCGCTCGCCGTCGTCGAGGACTTCGCGGACCAGGGTGCCCGCCTGGGTGAAGTCGCCGTCCTCGCGGTGCTGCACGTAGCCGGCGCGGACCGCCTCGGTGCCGAAGTTCCACAGGCCGTCATCGCCGGCCTTCTCCGGATCGGCGTGCGGGCCGCCGAACGAATTCGGCGCGTAGACAGGCACATCCGGCGCATTGAAGTCGTAGCGCATCGGGCCCTCCTTGGAGTAGGAGTTCACCTCGGCGGCCTTGGCGCGGTTCGGCGGCAGCTGCGCGTGGTTGGCGCCGATGCGGTAGCGGTGCGCGTCGGCGTAGGCGAAGACGCGGCCCAGCAGCATCTTGTCCGGCGAGAAACCGATGCCCGGAACGACATTCGACGGCGCGAAGGCGGCCTGCTCGATCTCGACGAAGTAGTTCTGCGGATTGCGGTTCAGGGTCCACTTGCCGACCTCGATCAGCGGGTAGTCCCGCTGCGACCACACCTTGGTCAGGTCGAACGGGTTGAAGCGGTAACCCTCCGCCTCGTGCACCGGCATGACCTGGACCTTCAGGGTCCAGCTCGGGAACTCGCCACGCTCGATAGACTCCCACAGGTCGCGGCGGTGGTAGTCGCCGTCCTTGCCGGCGAGCTCGTCGGCCTGCGCCTGGGTCAGGAACTCGATGCCCTGATCGGTCTTGAAGTGGTACTTCACCCAGAAGCGCTCGCCCTGGGCATTGACCCACTGGTAGGTGTGCGAACCGAAACCGTCCATGTGGCGGTAGGTCTTCGGGATGCCGCGGTCGCCCATCAGCCAGGTCACCTGGTGCGCGGTCTCCGGGCGCAGGGTCCAGAAGTCCCACTGCATGTTGTTGTCGCGAAGTCCGTTGCCCGGCAAGCGCTTCTGCGAGCGGATGAAGTCCGGGAACTTGATCGGATCCTTGATGAAGAAGATCGGCGTGTTGTTGCCGACGATGTCGTAGTTGCCCTCGGTGGTGTAGAACTTCACCGCGAAACCGCGCGGATCGCGCCAGGTGTCGGGCGAGCCCTGCTCACCGGCGACCGTGGAGAACCGCACCAGCGATTCGGTGCGGGTGCCCGGCTGGAACAGCGCGGCCTTGGTGTAGCGGCTGACATCGCCGGTGACCACCAGTTCGCCGAAGGCGCCGGCGCCCTTGGCGTGCACGATGCGCTCCGGGACCCGCTCCCGGTTGAACTGGGCGAGCTTCTCGATCAGGTAATGGTCGTGCAGCAGGATCGGGCCCTGGGTGCCCGCGGTGAGCGACTCGTTATCGCTCTGAACCGGTGTGCCGGTATTGGTGGTGGTCGCCTTGGTCATGCGAAACCTCCTTCGGGTGATCAGGAATTACATGCCGGGCACAGGCCCCAGAACACGACTTCGGCCTCGTCGATCACGAAACCGTGGGACTGATCGGGTTCCAGACAGGGTGCTGCGCCGACGACACAGTCGACATCCACGACCGTGCCGCACTTCCTGCACACCAGATGGTGATGGTTGTCGCCGGTACGCGCCTCGTACAGCGCCGCCGACCCGGCGGGCTCGATGCGCCGCAACAACCCGGCCCCCACACACGCCCTGAGTACGTCGTACACAGCCTGCGTGGACACCGACCCCAGCTTCTCCCGCACCTTGGCGGTCACCCCCTCCGCATCGGTATGCGGAGAGTTGGCCAGAACATCCAGAACCGCGACCCGCGGGGCGGTGACCCGCAGGCCGACCGCACGCAACTGCTCCCGCGCGTCGTATCCGGTGTGCATGATCTACACCCTGCTCCCTTTTCTGGAATAAGTCAAGAAAAGAAAGTTTTGGCTGGTAGCAGGCTTAAATATCGCTGAGAAGCGTCACCTCACCGCACCGGGAGCCACGGTCACACCCGGCAGCTGGGGCCGTGTGGTCAGCGGCGGGCGCAGGTAGGTGGGCGGGATGGTGACCGGCCGATAGGTGGTTGCCCAGGGGTTGTACACAGCGGAGGGGATCTCCGATCGCTGGCGGTCCTGATTGTTCTGCGAGTCCGACATGGCGACGTCGATCAGGAGGCCCACCACGAATGCGCCCACGCCGAAGACGATCTTGCCGATGAGCTTCCAATCCGTCTCGTCGTCCGGGTCGCGCGCGGGCGGAGCGGGGACCGGAGCCGGCCGGCGCACCGGCCTGGGGTTCGAGGTGATGATGAAGTGCTCGATCGTCTTCCGCAACTGCGGGATTCGCGTGTCGTGCGGATCGAGGGCCTGCGCTCGCTCCAGGGCGCGCAGGGCATCGGCGGGACCCAACTGCCGCAGGGTCCGGGCCCGGACGTAGTAGTTCTCGGCATTCCCGGGTTCCAGTTCGACGGCTCGGCGAGCCGCGACCACCGCGTTCAAGCGGTGTTCGTCCCGGTCCGCGGCATCCCGGTCGACCTCCCGGGCCAGTTCGAGTTCCGCCAGCGCCCGTTCGCGCCACACCTGACCGTTGTCGGTCTCGTCGATCGTGTCGTTCATCCCCCGCACCCCCGCGAAAACACCTGTCGTACGGGCGGAATGTTATCCGGAAGGGGTGACAGCGCACCATCGAAATGCGTTGCGCGGATCACAGGCGGGTACCCGGAATAGATACCGGGACAAGGCGGTTGAACCCCACTGTCGGCGTCCTGGACAGCCCCGGGCCGCACCCTTTGTCGCTACGAGCGACCACTCGCCGAGAGGCGCTTGTCGGACGTCGGCTTTCACTTCGCGGGATGCCGCCGCGAGCGCGCGCCGCCAGGACCCCCCGCCTGGCGGCGTTTCGCGTATCCGGGAGTCGTAGCGCGCGGATCGCGGCCGGTTCCCCGATGATTGGGCGCATGAGCGATGAACCCGAGCTGCGCCGGCGCCTCGGACTGAACGATTCCGTGGTGATCGGGCTCGGGTCCATGGTGGGGGCGGGGATCTTCGCGGCGCTGGCGCCGGCGGCCGCGGCGGCCGGATCGTGGCTGTTGCTCGCGCTGGGGATCGCGGCGGTGGTGGCGTATTGCAATGCGACCTCGTCGGCGCGGCTGGCGGCGGTGTATCCGGTGTCCGGCGGGACGTATGTGTACGGGCGGGAGCGGCTCGGGGAGTTCTGGGGGTATCTGGCGGGGTGGGGGTTCGTGGTCGGGAAGACGGCCTCGTGTGCGGCCATGGCCCTGACCGTCGGGAGTTATGCCTGGCCGGAGCAGGCGCGGGCGGTGGCGGTGGGGGCGGTCGTGGTGATCACCGCGATCAACTATGCGGGAGTGCAGAAGTCGGCGCTGGCGACCCGGATCATTGTCGCCGCGGTGCTGGTGGTGCTCGCGGTGGTAGCGGCGGTGTGCTTCGCCGGAGACCACGGCGGGGCGGCGGCGCTGCCGGATCGAATCGGCGTGCGCGGCGTGCTGGAGGCGGCGGGCCTGTTGTTCTTCGCCTTCGCCGGGTACGCGCGGATCGCGACGCTCGGTGAGGAGGTGCGGGATCCGGGGCGGACGATTCCCCGGGCCATTGCGCTGGCGCTGGGTATCGCGCTGGCCGTATACGCGGTGGTGGCGGTCGCGGTGCTGCTGGTGCTCGGGTCGGCGGGACTGGCGGCCGGGGCCGATCCGCTGGCGCGCGCCGTCACCGCGGCCGGGGTGGACGGACTCGCGCCGGTGGTCCGGATCGGCGCGGTGCTGGCGGCGGCCGGGTCGCTGCTGGCCTTGATCCTGGGGGTGTCGCGGACGACCCTGGCCATGGCGCGGGACGGGCATCTGCCGCGGGCGCTCGCGGCGGTGCATCCGAAATACCAGGTGCCGCATCGGGCCGAGCTCGCGGTGGGATTGATCGTGGCGGTGGTGGCGGCGAGTTTCGATATTCGCGCGGCAATCGGATTCTCGTCGTTCGCGGTGCTGGTCTATTACCTGATCGCGAATATTTCGGCGGGGACGCTGAGCGTTTCGGAAAACCGTCCGGCGCGGGCTGTTCCGATAATCGGCGCGCTGGGGTGCGGTGTCGTCGCGCTGTCGCTGCCGATGAGTTCGGTGCTAGCGGGCGCGGCGGTGCTGGCGGTCGGGGCGAGCGCCTATTGGGCGCGGAAATTCGCCACGCGGTGAACGTTTCAGCAGGGAGGACGGCGGACCGGGCGATAGCCTGAAGCCCATGGTGCGCATGCGCAGGGGGTTGGCCGGCGCGGTGGCGGCGGTTCTGACAGCGGGCAGCGTGATCTTCGGCGGCGGATTCGCATACGCGGATACGGGTGAATTGCGCTGCGCGGAACCGGTAGGGCGGGAATTCGAGCGGGCGACCCCGGAAGCCGCCGGGCTGGACGCACAGCGGTTGAACGACGCACTCCAGTTCGCCGCCGGCCGAAACCGGCTGAACGTGCAGGTGTTTCGCTACGGCTGCCTCATCGGCGAGGGTCCCGCCAATGAGCTGACCGGGCGAGTGGCCTGGAATGTCTGGAGCGTCACCAAGAGCATCGTGTCGCTGCTCGCCGGAATCGCCTGGGATCAGGGCAGACTCGATATCGACGCGCCGATCGACGCGTATCTGCCGCCGGGACTGGGCGATGCGGCGCATCGGGCCATCACGGTGGAGAATCTGCTCACCGAGACCTCCGGGCTGCGGATCGGCGTGGTCACCGAGGGCATCACCGGCGTCATACCCGTCGATCCGTTCAGCGCCGTCCAGGCGCTGGCGCTGCCGTTCGACGATCCGCCGGGCACCGAGTTCACCTACAGCCAGCGCAATGTGGACCTGCTCGCCTACGTCATCGAACTGGCCGTCGGCGAACCCTTGCAGGAGTTCGCCCAGCGGGAACTGTTCGGGCCCATCGGGATTGCGCGCGAGGACTACTACTGGGCCCGGGACCGCTCGGGGCACACCTACGGCTACGCGCATCTGATGATCCCGCCCGACGACCTGTCCCGGCTCGGCCTGCTCGTCGCCAACGGCGGCGATTGGCACGGCCGCCGGATCGTCTCCGGCGACTATCTGACGCGCGCCGTCACACCGTCGGACACCTACCGCTGCTACGGCTACCTGTTCTGGCTCGGCGCGGACTGCGCGGAGAACCCCGCCTTCCTGCCCGAGGACGCCTATTCCATGTCCGGGCTGGGGCTGCAGCACGTCTACGTCATTCCCAGCCTGGATCTGCTGGTGGTGTGGACCGGCGTCTTCGGCGTGCACACCACCCGCGGCGTGAGCGGAATCGTGCAGTACACCGAGGAACCCGCGTACGAGTTCTTCCGGCAGCTGTTCGCCGCCTTCCACGACCGTCCCGTCCCCGACCCCGGGCAATTCGTCGAGCCGCCGCTGCAGGTCGACTACAGCAAGTTCTTCGACACCGAGATCGCGCTCGCCGTCTTCGGTCTCGGCCGGTACGCCTATCCGGGCTGTGATGTGCACGCCTGCTTGAACATCCCCCTTTCGGCGCCGTTCACCGACGCACCGCCGGGCTGCCTGCTGCTGGCATGCGTCGGCCCGGATCCGCGCACGCCCGGCATTCGCGAGTAGGCGCTAGGGTGTCACCGCCGCACGGCCCGCGAGCTCGCGCAGTTCGTCGGCGGGCCGGCGGCCCGCGAACTGCAGCAGATCGCGGACGACCTCGCGCGCCCGATGATCGGTGCGCACCAGTTCCGGGGTCAGCCGTTCGGCAGTGAGCAAGGCCGCCAAGGCTTCCTGCGCCTGCCGCCGCTGCGCGTGCGCCCGGGCCACGTCCACCAGGAAGCGGGCCTGCCGCTCCGGGGACAGGACCGTGGCGTCCACGGTGCGGGCGGTATCGAGAGCCTCACCGGCATCGCCCAATTCGACCGCCACCGCCACCGCGTGCACGGCCACGCTGGTCGGACCGAATTCGGTGTCGAAGTCGTTGCGGCCCTCGCCGAGTCGCTCCGCGGCGGTGCGCGCCGCGGCCAGGCCCGTGCGCGCCGCCGTCCGATTCCCGTCCGTCGCCGCGATCACCGCCAGCATGAGCTGCAGAGAACCGTAGAGCGACAGCACCTCCGGCCGGCACAGCGTCTCGTCGCCGATCTGCGGCGCGAGTGCCGTCACCGAGACCCGGGCCGCCTGTTCGGCTTGCTCGAGTCGCTGCAAGCGCAGGAATGCCTGTGCCATGCGGTAGGTTCCCGCCACCACGCTGAGCGCGTCACCGGATTCCTCGGCCGCGGTGAGCGCCCGATCGGCGGCCACCCACGCGGCGTCGACCTCTTCCTGCCGGGTGAACGCGGTCGCGGCCACCTGGTAGGCGCGCGACAGCAGCGTCAGCACCTCCGGCCGCTTGTCGCTGGTGGTCCGGGCGGCGTGCTCGAGCTCCGGAATCAGTTCCAGCAGTGCGCCGCCGACTTCCACCAGCCGCGATTCGTGCGCCAGCTGCCAGGCGATGTCGACGCGCTGTTGCAGCCCCGGCAACTTCTCGGCCGACTCGCGATCGGCCTCGTCACCGAAGAGTTGCTCCAGGGCGGGATGCCCGGTGAGCAGCAACCGCAATTGCTCGAAGACGACGGATCCGGCGCGCCGGCCGTCCCCGCGGTCGGCGGCCATGGGTTCGGCCGCCTCCGGCCGCAGATCCCGCACCGCCACGCCGAGCACATCGGCCAGTCGTTGCAGCACCGACAATCGCTCGACGGGAAGTACATCCCGTTCGACCTGCGACACCCAGCTTTCCGAGCGCCTGATCGCCGCGCCCAGCTCTTTCTGCGATAGTCCCCGCCGCCGGCGTAACTCCGCTACCCGTGCCCCAAGGGTACTTTCGGCCACCGGGTCAAACTCCTTCTGCCTGATCGGCTTTCCCGGCCGTCACCGCCCGCTGGTTTCGCCGATGTCCTTCATGCCCTTCTCCTTCCCGATGGGATCTGCCGACAAGGATTCCAGAACCGGCGAGCTTACGGCGCACAGTATGGAACATGTATTTTTCTTATTGCACCGCAATTTTTCTGTGTTTACCGTTTGAAGAGGACCCGTCGAACCGAACGGACGACAAGAGGTGGTCATGAGCGTGGCACCCGGAACACGCGAAGTTCATGTGCGCCTACGCTTTCCCGGTGGCATGGTGCTCGACTACCGCACCGAACGCGCAATTGCCGAACGCCTCGCAAGACACCTGCGACCGCACTGCATTGAAGTGACGATCGACGGGATGGCGATAGATCAACTGCCGCCCCTCCCCTGTGCCGAACTTTGGACCGATTGATCCCTAATCAAACTTACCGATATTTCGGATATTTGGCGGGAGATACGAAACGGGCCGTCCGATCCCAGGGGATCGGACGGCCCGTTTTCCGTTACGGCCGGATCAGCGATCGGCGAGCAGTACCTCGGCGATCTGAATGGTGTTGAGGGCGGCGCCCTTTCGCAGGTTGTCGCCCGAGATGAACAGGGCCAGGCCGCGGCCGTCCGGAACGCCCGGATCCTGGCGGATGCGGCCGACGAGCGATTCGTCGATACCGGCGGCGGCCAGCGGGGTCGGGACGTCGGTCAGCTTGACGCCGGGGGCGGTGGCCAGCAACTCCTGAGCACGCGCCACCGAGAGCGGCTCGGCGAACTCGGCATTGATGGACAGCGAGTGACCGGTGAAGACCGGCACGCGGACGCAGGTGCCGCTCACCGCGAGATCCGGGATGCCCAGGATCTTGCGCGATTCATTGCGCAGCTTCTGGTCCTCGTCGGTCTCGCCGGAATCGTCGTCGACCAGCGAGCCCGCCAGCGGGATCACGTCGAAGGCGATGGGCGCGACGTACTTGTTCGGGGCCGGGAACCGCACGGCCGATCCGTCGTGCACCAGCTTCTCGGCATCGCCGATGACGGCGCGCACCTGGGAGGCCAGCTCCTCCACGCCGGCCAGGCCGGAGCCCGAGACGGCCTGGTAGCTGGACACGATCAGCCGGCGCAGGTTCGCCTCGTCGTGCAGCACCTTGAGCACCGGCATGGCGGCCATGGTGGTGCAGTTCGGATTGGCGATGATGCCCTTGACCAGGTTGCGGGTCTGCTCCGGATTGACCTCGGAGACGACCAGCGGCACCTCGGGATCCTTGCGCCAGGCCGAGGAGTTGTCGATGACGGTGACACCGGCGGCGGCGAAGCGCGGGGCCTGCACGCGGGACATGGTGGCCCCGGCCGAGAACAGCGCGATATCCAGGCCGGACGGATCGGCGGTCTCGGTGTCCTCGACGATGATCTCCTGGCCGCGGAAGGGCAGCTTGGTGCCCGCCGAGCGCGAGGAGGCGAAGAACCGCACCTCATCGGCCGGGAAGTCGCGCTCCTCCAGCAGCTTCCGCATGACGGCGCCGACCTGACCGGTCGCGCCGACGACGCCTACGCGTACTCCCATGGCTCTACCGTCCCGTTCCGGCGTGCACGACCGCCACTTCGTCGCCGCCCAGGTCGAACGCCTGGTGCAGCACCTTCACGGCCTCGTCCAGGTCGGTGTCCTTGACCAGCACCGAGATCCGGATCTCCGACGTGGAGATGAGGTCGATATTGATGCCGGCCTCGGCGAGGGATTCGCAGAAGGTGGCGGTCACGCCCGGATGCGACTTCATGCCCGCGCCGACGAGGGACACCTTGCCGACGTGGTCGTCGTAGACCACCTGCGAGAAGCCGATCTCGCCCTGCCGCTTGGTGAGCAGCTCGACCGCGCGCGGGCCGTCCAGCTTGGGCAGGGTGAAGGTGATGTCGGTCTTGCCCGTCTCCACCTTCGAGATGTTCTGCAGCACCATGTCGATATTGATCTCGGCATCGGCGACGGCCCGGAACACCTTGGCGGCGTAGCCCGGCTCGTCCGGAATGCCGACCACGGTCACCTTGGCCTCGCTGCGGTCGTGCGCGACGCCCGTGAGGATTGCTTGCTCCAAGGGGATGTCCTCCATCGATCCGGTAATCAGGGTGCCTTCTTTATCCGAGTACGACGAGCGCACGTGGACCGGCACGTTGTAGCGGCGCGCGTACTCGACGCAGCGCAGCATGAGAACTTTCGCGCCGCAGGCGGCGAGCTCCAGCATCTCCTCGAAGGAGACGGTGTCGAGTTTCTGGGCGTCGGAGACGATGCGCGGGTCGGCGGAGAAGACGCCCTCCACATCGGTGTAGATCTCGCACACGTCCGCATTGAGCGCGGCGGCCAGCGCGACGGCGGTGGTGTCGGAGCCGCCGCGGCCCAGCGTCGTGACGTCCTTCGAATCCTGGGATACGCCCTGGAAGCCCGCGACCAGCACGATGGTGCCCTCGGCCAGCGCGTCCTGGACGCGGCCCGGGGTGACGTCGATGATCTTGGCGTTGCCGTGCGTGCCGGTGGTGATCACGCCGGCCTGGGAACCGGTGAAGGACCGGGCCTCCGCGCCGAGGGAATGAATGGCCATGGCCACCAGCGCGTTCGAGATGCGCTCACCCGAGGTGAGCAGCATGTCCATTTCGCGGGCCGGGGCCGCGGGGGCCACCTGCTGGGCCAGGTCGAGGAGCTCGTCGGTGGTGTCACCCATGGCCGAGCACACGACGACGACATCGTGGCCCTGCTTCTTGGTCTCGACGATCCGCTCGGCGACCCTGCGGATGCGCTCGGCGGTGGCGACCGAGGATCCTCCGTACTTCTGGACGACGAGAGCCACGGTGGGAATCCTCCAAGATCGACAAACTGCTGCTACCGATCCCCAAGACTACCGAGCCGGGTCCAGCGGATTTGCGCTACCTCCCGGCTGTGATCCACGTTATGCCGCGGGCCGGGGGTCGTGCCGGGTGGAAAGCATTGTCAGCAACCAATTCTGCTTGGTGTTGTGGAATGCCGCGACCCGCCACCGGTCGTCCTCGCGAATCATGACGAACAGATTGACCTTGGTGTTGAAGCGGTTGCGCCGGCGCTTGCCCTTCACCACCGCGCCCTTGCCGTGCACCAGCGCCACGTCCGGCGTCAGGAATCGGACCGAGGTGACCTCGCCGTCGAGCCGGGTGCCCCGCTGCCATTTCTCGAAGACCGGCTGATGCATGGCCTCTATATCCGCTCGGCCCCGGTAGCGCGGGCCGAAGAAGGTGACGTAGTCGGCGTCCTCGGTGAACTCGGCGGCATAGGCGCGGGCATCGGCCGCGGCCCAGGCCTGGTTCAGCCGGTCGAAGACGGCGCGGACGGCGGTTTCGTCGGTGACGTGCGTGGTCATGGCAGCTCCTTATTGCTTGATCTGTTCATTAACTGAATAGATCAATAGTTGAATGAGTAAGATACTGCCCGCGTAAGACTAAGCTGTCAAGCAATGACGAAGAAGCAGGAAGAACTCGGGGCCGCGCTCACCCTCGCCGCCCAGCGCACCGCCACCGACGCCGTGATGCTGCATCAGGCCATGGCCGATCGGCTGGGCCTGCACGTGACGGATCTGCGCTGCCTGAACATGCTGCGCCTGGAGGGCCCGGCCACGGCCGGGGAACTCGCCCAGCGCACGGGGCTCACCACGGGGGCCATCACCCGCATGATCGACCGGCTGCTGAAGGCCGGGTTCGTGCGGCGGGACAACGATGCGCAGGATCGGCGGCGGATCATCATCACCGCGGTCGCCGAGCGCATCGACGAGATAGCACCCCACTACGAGGTGCTGGCAAGAGAATTCGGGAAGATATCCGCCGGTTACACCGTCGAGCAGCTGGAATGGCTGCTCGAGGTGTTCAACCGGTTGCACGAGACCTCGGTGCGGGTCACCGGACTACTGCGCGAACGCGCCTGAGCTGCTTGGCCTGCCGGCCGCGGTCGGCCCGGATCTTCGACTTGCCCGGGTCCTGGAAGCGCCGCTGGATCGCGGCCGGGTAGGTGCTGGTCTGCTTTCGCATGGGAATACCGCCTTGTCCGTTGAGAATCGGGATGATCGGGTCGAAGTGATCAGGCTCGGTCGAGCCAGGTGACCGTCGCGCCATTGCCGAACTCCTCTCGCTGCGTGACCGTGAACTGCGTGGGCCGGAACCCGGCCGAGAACATCGGGATGCCCGCACCGGCGATCACCGGATAGTGCTTGATGATCAGCTGGTCGATCTCGTCCATGAGCGCGCCGGCCAGCTGCGCGCCGCCGCATAGCCAGATGTCCTTGCCCTCTTGCTTCTTCAGCTCCCGCACGAACTCCACCGGATCGCCGGTGACCTGCTCGATTCCGGGTTCGTCGAGAGTGCGCGAGTTCGTCCAGACGTACTGCTTCAAGTGGGA
This sequence comes from Nocardia sp. IFM 10818, assembly GCF_054655275.1. Classification (NCBI taxonomy): domain Bacteria; kingdom Bacillati; phylum Actinomycetota; class Actinomycetes; order Mycobacteriales; family Nocardiaceae; genus Nocardia; species Nocardia sp. IFM 10818. Next base: position 369,200 of record NZ_BAAHJH010000001.1, on the reverse strand, counting down.
GTACGGATTCGCCTGACCGCCCGCCTCGTAGGTGGCGCGGCCCATGAGCACGGTGTCCCAGTGCTCGTTGGGCACGCCGTCCACGCCGGCCTGCGAGCGGAACATCGCCGCCACCGATTCCGGATACCGCCGGCAGATCCAGGCCGCCATGTCCTGATCGAGCGGATAGAAGTCGTACTCACCTTGCGGACCAGCGATGTAGCCGTCGAGCGAGACCGCGACGTAGTAGACAAGCTTTCGCATTTGAACCGCCTCGTTTGTTGCACTTCGTTCGTAGTGATTAAGAATGTAGTACTACGGCTGGAGTGGTGTCAACGGGCAAATGTGGCCGGAACCTTGTGACGCGCGTCACGAGCGGAGAAAATTTCAGTCATGCGAGCGAACATCGGCGACCAGCTTGTCGTTCACGGACGCAATGTGGGCCTGCCCAATCACACCGCGGAGATCATCGAAGTGCGTGGCGACGACGGCGCGCCGCCGTATGTCGTGCGGTTCCCGGACGGGCATGAGAGCCTCGTCTTCCCGGGCCCGGACGCGGAGGTGCTGCCGCCGGACGGCGGCTAGCCGACCGATTTTTATGTTTTTGTACGGTTTATTCCGATTCCCTTGGCTGCCAGCAGTATTCACAGCTCAACCCGGCCGCAGGGGTCCCGTGGGGCGGTCGACGCAGTTGACTCTCGAAGCGACGCTGGTCACAATCGGGCCTCAAAGCTGGAGGGTTTGGAATGCGTACTAAGAACGATCACCGGTTCGTCATCGACATCGATCCCGATCAGGTGATGGAGGCGTTGCTCCTGGTCGAGCAACTGCCCGACTGGTCGCCTTCCCACCAGGACGTGCGCGTCGCCACCCGCGACAAGCTGGGCCGCCCCAAGCGGGTCTACGTCTCCGCCAGCATCATGGGCCGCCCGGACCGGCAGGTCGTCGAATACACCTGCACCGAGAACCGAGTCGCCTGGAAGGTCACCGAGAGCAGCGCCGGCGCCGGCGGGCAGGGCTTCTTCGAGCTCGCCGAACTCGAGGACGGCAGCACCGAGGTCTGGTACCACACCGAGGTCTACCTGCCGATTCCCGCGCCCGGCATGCTGCTCAAGCGCGGCGCGCGGCGCGAGGGCGAGGCGACCATCGCCAACTTCGTCGCCTTCGTCGAGGCGCTCACCGGCGTCGAGGGCCTGGCCGACGGACCGGCCGATCTCGAGGAAATGCCCTACGTCGATTCCGTGGGCTACGAACCAGCGACCAACAATCCGTGGCTGCATCACGGCGGCAAGTTCGAACCCGGTTTCGGCACCGCCTGACGCCCACAGCGAACACGCCATATTTGGGGGCTGTTTCGGGGGCTTGCACATTGCAAGATGTCCCCTATGCCCGGTGCGCAACGCTCCCGTATGACGAAGGTCGAGGAAAACGCCTCCGTCACCCAGCTGGAACTCTTCTTCGACCTGGTGATCGTCTTCGCCTTCACCATGGTCACCGACCTCGCCGCCCACGAGACCACCGCGGTCAATATGCTGCGAGCGCTGTTGATTCTCACGCTGCTGTGGTGGGCCTGGATCGCCTACTCCTGGCTCGGCAATGTGGTCAAGGCCGATGAGGGCATCGTGCGGGTGGCCATGTTCGTGGCCATGGGCGCGGTCTTCGTCATCGCGCTGACCATCCCCGAGGCCTTCCACGATCTGACGGGCGGCTTCTACGGGCCGCTGGTATTCGTCATCGCCTACCTCGTGGTGCGCCTGGTGCACCTGGCGGTGTTCCTGCTGGCCAGCGCCAATGATGCGCAGCTGCGCGGCCAGGTGGTGCGCTGGGCGGCCGGATCACTCAGTGTCGCGGGCACTTTCCTGCTCATCGGCGCCTTCACCGACGGCGGCTGGCAGATCGGGCTGTGGTTCGTGGCGCTCGCGGGCGACATGCTGTGGACCCAGTTCGCGGGCACCGATTGGCGGCTCAACTCCGTCAAGCACTTCGCCGAGCGCTACGGGCTGATCATCATCATCGCGCTGGGCGAATCCATCGTGTCCATCGGCATCGGGGTGGCCGGGCTGCCCATCGACTGGCCCATCATCGTGGGATCCATGCTGGGACTGGCCGTTTCCGGGCTGCTGTGGTGGGCCTACTTCGATGTGGCGGCGCTGACGGTGGAGCACGCCATGCACCACGCCACCGGGGCGCGGCGCATTCAGATCGCGCGAAACTGCTACACCTACTGGCATTTCCCGATGATCGTCGGCGTCATCGCGCTGTCGCTGGGGCTGAAGAAGGTGTTGAACTACGTCGGCGACGAGACCGACCACACGCTCAGCGACGCCCTGCACGGAATTCCGCTGTTCGCGCTGTACGGCGGCGTGGTGGTGTACCTGCTCGCGCTGGTCGGGTTCAAGCATTACGCGACCGGGCAACTGGGCGTGCACCGGCTGGTGGCGGCGCTGCTGCTGCTCGCGCTGATCCCGCTGGCGAACGTGCTGCCCGCGCTGGCGGCGCTGGGCATGCTGTGCGCGGTGCTGGCGGCGCTGATCGGCTGGGAGACCGTGCGCTACCGGGATCCCCGCGAGGAGATCCGGCACGCGCTCTAGCGGCGCCGGGCGGCGCTACCGCGCGGGCAGCCGGTGGTTGATCGACTCCGGCACCCGCACCCCCTCGCGGACGGCGTCGCGCATCTGATTCACGTTCTCCCGCAACACATCGGCGATCAGTTCGTCGGTACGCGGATCGGCCAGCACCTGGAAGACGATGCGGAAGCTGGCGTCGGCGATGCCGCGAATGATGTCCTCGTGGAAGGGGAGATAGCGGACGCGGCCCAATTGCGGGTCCTTGCGAATGAGTTCGACGATCATCTCGTCGATCTCACCGCGATTCTCCTCCAGCGCATTGGCGATATTGCGGGTGTAGTGACCGGTGCGCAGCACATGCGCCACCTCGTCCAGCACGGCCATGGTGACCGGGCGCTTGATGGTCTCGACAATGGTGCCCACCGAACGGTTCACGATGGCGGCGGTGACCCGGTCGCCGAAGGCGCGGTCGGCCATCCGGGCCAGCCGGACCACGATCACCACGATGCGCAGCAGCCGGAAGGCGCGGAAGAAGGGGCTGGTCACCGGGATCATGCCCAGCACCTCGTACCAGTAGACGAACGGGAATGTCCAGCTCCAGCCCTCCCGCCGCCAGCGCCAGAGGAATTCGGCCGCGAAGATCGCGCAGATGGCGTAGTCGAGGATCTGGATGGTGCGGTAGGTATCGCCGGAGACCGGGAAGAAGGTCACCCAGACGACCAGCACGACCGACGCCACGGCCAGGGCGAGCATGAACCAATCCGTCCACAGGGCCGGCGGTTTGCGCGGGAACTCCGGATCCGGTGCACTGGCCTCGATCACGCCGACCCCTTCCACATCGAACGGTCCCGAGCCAGCGTAATCGGCCGCGCCGAGCCGATCATGAAACGCGAAAAGTCCGCAGGGCAATTTTCCCGCTACCCAGACTTTCCGCTCAGCAGAAATCCGCAGGGGTACAACCCGGCCGGGCCGGGAAAGGGCTACCGACCTGCGCGAATGATCGCCTCGATATTCCGTTCCGCCACCGCCGTGATGGTCAGCGACGGGTTCACCGTGGCCGTGCTGCCCGGCAGGGCCGCGCCGTCCATGACGTACAGACCCGGGTGCCCGTGCACGCGGCCGTGCGCATCCGTCGCCCGCCCGAGCACCGCGCCGCCGAGCGGATGGGCGGTGAAGAAGGCATTGGCGTCGTAGCCGATCGGGGTGTAGTCGACCGAGGACCCACCCTTGGCGGCAATGCGATCGTCCACGGTGCGGCAGGCCGCGAGCACCTGATCCTGGGTGGCCCGCGACCACGACAGCCCGACCGAATCGCTGCCCCGGTTGTAGCCGAAGCGGGCGCGCGTCGGATCCAGCACCATGCCCAGCGAGGCGATGGCGCCGGTCTCCACGGGAATGCCCGGGACATACCAGTTTTCGAGGGTCAGCGGTACGCCCGACTCGTCCAGGATGCGGCTCGCGCTCGGCACGCCGCCTCCGGTCCCGGTGGGCGTGCTGAAGCTGCGCGCCAGCACCACATCGCCATTGGTGCCCCAGCCGTCGCCGATGTGCTCGTTGAGCTGCGGCAGCGCGCCGGTGGCCTGGGCGCGCACCAGCAGCTCCGAGGTGCCGACCGAGCCCGCGCCGAGGAACAGGCGGTCACAGGTGAGCGTGCGGGTGGCCTGCACCTGACCGGTGGGGGCCAGCTTCGTCACCTTGACGACGTACTTGCCATTGGCGTCCTGGCCGATGGCATCGACCCGGTGCCCGGGGTATATCGCCGATTTGCCGGTGGCCTCGGCGTAGCGCAGGTAGTTCTGGTTCAGATCGAACTTGGCGCCATTGGAATTGCCGAGATTGCTGCGCGAGGCGGTGGCCGACGCGCGCGAGGCGCCCGCCAGCTCGGCCCGGATGACATCCCAGTTGAATATCGAATCATTGGCCTGCGGTTGATAACCCGCGGCCCGCACCTGCTGGTCCCAGATGCGGGAATGGGCGAAGGGCGCGGAGTTGTACACATCCGCGGGCATGGGGCTCAGCCGCAGCATCTGCCGCACCCGCGGGTAGTAGACCCGGTCCAGCTCGTCGTAGTCGACGACGCCGCCGAAGACGGCGTCGAACAGATGCTTGGGCGGGGCCACCATGGCGCCGGTGAAGATGACCGAGCCGCCGCCGACCGCCGCGGCCCGCCACACGTCGATGCCGGGATATTCGGTGACATCGAGCACGCCGCCGAAATCGGCGAAGGACATGGGCACCTTGGTGACGCCGGTGAAGCTGGTCCGATGCCAGAAGCCGCGGCCGTCGGGCAGATCGTCGCCGGTGAAGATCTCCCGCCACGGATCATTGGGCCAGCGCGAGCCGCGCTCCAGCACCGTGTTCTGCACGCCGGCCTCGGCCAGCCGCAGCGCCGTGACGGCCGCGCCGAATCCGGAGCCGATGACGATGGCCTCCGAGTGCTCCGGCGGATTCGGAAGGGGCGCAAAGATTTCCGGCACCCACTCCGCGAAGAGCGCGTTCCACACCGGATTCGCGGACGCGGTACCCGCACCGCGCGCGGCGGTACCTGTTCCCACACCCGCCAGCAGAGCCGCCACCCCGGCAGCCTTCAACACGGCGCGCCTGCGCAACCGGCCACCTCCCTCATCACATATGGCCGCGCGCGACACTACCGGGAGGAGGGCACCGGCTCAACACGTTCGAAAAGAACCGGCCGGAATTAATGCCGATCGGCTATGGCTCGCCGAGTGCGGAGCTCATATCCTCAGGCGCGCAAGCGTTCCCGGCGCAGCTGTTCGACCTCCGGAAGATCCAGCGGCGGCAGGGCATCCACACCGAGCGCGCGGGCCAGCAGCAGATCGGCGAGCTCGGGATTGCGGGCCAGCGCCGGACCGTGCATGTAGGTGCCGATGACCGAACCCTGGACCACGCCCTCGAGGCCGTCGCCCACGCCATTGCCGACGCCGCGGGTGACCCGGGCCAGGCCGGTGGCCTCGCCGCCGAGTTTGGTCCCGCCCCGGTGGTTCTCGAAGCCGGTGAGCGGCTGGGAGAGGCCGGGGATCAGCGGCGCGGTGGCCACCTCGCCGATGGCGCGCTTGTCCTGCGGGGAGGTGGTGACGTCGATGAGGCCGACGCCGTCGACGCGCTCGCCGGAGGAGGTCTCGTACCAGTGGCCGAGCACCTGGATGGCCGCGCAGATCGCCAGCACCGGGGCCCCGCGGCCCGCGGCCTGCTGCAGGCCCGGATACCGCTGCAGATGACGCGTGGCCAGGCGCTGCGCGGAATCCTCCGCGCCGCCGAGGGTGTAGATGTCGAGCGAGTCGGGAACCGGGTCGCTCAGCGAGATTTCGACGATCTCGGCATCGTGGCCGCGCATGCGGGCGCGCTGGCGCAGCACCACCGCATTGCCGCCGTCGCCGTAGGTGCCCATGACATCGGGCAGGACGAGGCCGATTCGAAGCGTTGATTCGGTCATGCTGTGTCCTTTCGCCGCATGATCGGAGCCCTCCGTGGTTACGCTCCGCTGCCGCCTCCGCGCTTGACCGTTCATGCGGAGACGGCCGCCTTCTCCTCGAGGTCGCGGTTCAGATCGCGGAACGCGGTGTAGTTGGCGAGCACCTCGACCCGGCCCGGCGGGCAGGAGGCGATGGCGCGCAAGGGATCCGCGATGGTGGTGTGCTCTACGCCGGCGTAGGTGAGGCGCACGGCGAGGTCGGTGGCGCGCTCACCGGCGGCGACCACCTGGGTGCCTTCGAAATGTTCGAAGCGGACATCCCACAGCCAGGACAGATCCTCGCCGTCGGGCACCTGGCCGTTGACCGCGATGACCAGACCCGTTGCGGCCGGGTCGATCATGGACAGCGCCTCCTGCCAGCCCGCCGGATTCTTGGCCAGCAGCAGGCGGGCGCTGTGGCCGTTGATCTGGACGGTGCGATAGCGGCCCGCGATCTCGCGGACGGTGGCCGCCGCCGCGGTGGCTCGCGCCGGATCCGCGCCCATGGCCACCGCCGCCGCGACCGCCTGCGCGGCGTTGCCGCGATTGGCTCGGCCCGGAAGGGCAAGGGAGAGCGGGATTTCCACGCCGTTGGGGCCGTACAGGGTGTGCTCGTCGACGCGCCACTGCGGTTCGGGGCGTTTGAAATCGGCGCCCGTGCTGTACCAGTGCTCGCCCTCCCACACGATGGGCTCGCCGCTGCGCGGGCAGCTGGTGGCGTCCACCGCCCAGCCGCTGCCCGCCGACACCCACACCACCTTGGGGTGGTCGTAGGCGATGGAGGTGACCAGCACGTCGTCGCAATTGGCGATCAGCACCGCGTCCGGGTGCTTCGCCATGCCGGCGCGCAGGCGGCGCTCGATCATATTGATCTCGCCGACCCGGTCCAGCTGATCGCGGGACAGGTTGAGCAGCACCACCGCGGACGGGTTCAGCGCATCGGCGACATGCGGCAGATGCAGCTCGTCGACCTCGATGGCGGCCAGCCCGGCGGTGCGATTCGCGGTGAGCGCGGCCACGATTCCGGCGTCCATGTTCGCGCCGTCGGCCTGGGTGGCGACCGGACCCAGCGTCTGTAGCGCCGCGGTGGTCATGCGCGTGGTGGTCGACTTGCCATTGGTGCCGGTGATCAGCACCGTGCGCCGGCCGCGGCCCAGCTGGGTCATGATCGTCGGATCGATCTTCAGCGCGATCAGGCCGCCGATCATGGAGCCCTTGCCGCGCCCGGCCGCCTGCGAGGCCCACGACGCCGCCGTCGCCGCCCGCAACGCCAATCGTCCCCGCATCGAGATGTCTGCCACGACGCGAGTTTATGGGGATGGCGGGTGTGACGTGCGATCAGGTGTTGTACAGCAGCTTCTCGTAGTGCTCGCCGTAGTGCCGCTCCAGCTCCTCCACCGATTCGGAGATCTGCGGCTGCACCTCCTTCACCAGCTGCGCCTGGCTGGGCAGGGTGACCTCGGCCCACTTCTCGGGCCGCCACAGATTGCTGCGCAGGAAAGCCTTGGCGCAGTGATGGAAGATGGTGTCGATATCGACCTCGATGGCCATGATCGGGCGATGGCCGCGCACCACCATGTCGTCGAAATACGGGGCATCGCGGACCAGGCGGGCGCGGCCGTTGACGCGCAACGTCTCACCGCGGCCGGGGATCAGGAAGATCATGCCCACATGCGGGTTGCTCAGGATATTGAGATAGCCGTCGGCGCGGCGATTGCCCGGACGCTCCGGAATCGCGATGGTCTTGTCATCGAGCACCCGCACGAAGCCGGCGGGATCGCCCTTCGGGGAGGCATCGCAATTGCCCGCGGCGTCACTGGTGGCCAGCACCAGGAACGGGGAGGCCGCGATCCACTCCCGATCGCGGGGATGCAGGAGGGCGCGTTCCTTCTTGACGGTGCGCTCGGCGGGCGTGCCGAGGAGTTCACGTAATTCGGCGGGGTCGGTGATCTCACTCATCACTCGATTCAACTGTGAACCGCGCTGGAGCGCCAGTGGTTAAGGGGTGTGGGGCTCGCTAGATCGGAACGTCGAAGAGGTTGGGCTGCCCGGCCGCGTACCGGGCGACGTCGAGCTGCCGGAAGGGTTCGAGCTCGGCCGCGCGGTACAGCGAGAACAGCTTGCAGCGCGGCGCGTCCGAACCGGTCACCTCGAGGATCTTGTTGACCGCGGTCCGCGCCGACTCCGACGCGCCCTCCATGGTGGCCAGATCCACGCCGGTGCGCACGTAATCGCCCGCCAGGAACAGGTTTTCAATGGCCGGCCGATGCGATTCGGGGCGCAGCGCCCAGGAACCGGCGGTATTGATCAGCAGCGGGTCGGCATTCACATTGCGGCGGTTGGCCGCATCCCAGGTGATGCCGGTGTCCAGGAACCAGGAATGCAGATCGTCGTCGCGCAGCAGGTCCTCGCGGTCATTGAGATGGGCCTGCAGCTGGGCCCAGACCTCACGGGCGATCTCCTGGTGGGTGCATTCCTTGGCGGGCTTGCCGTAGAGGATGCCGGGGGTGTTCCAGTCGGAGATGTCCACCGACAGGCAGTCCCGCACGGTGCCGTCGCCGAAGTCGGTCATCGGGGTGCGATTCCAGAACTGGTTCTGCGCAATGGAAGTCAGCGACCACGGGGAATCCACATAGGCCGCGTGGCCGCGCACGATATTGGTGGGGTTCTTCAGAAAGAACTGGATACCGGTCATCCAGTCCACGACCAGCTGGCTCATGCCCGCCAATTCCGGTCGCAGCGCCAGGATCTCGGGCGTCCACAGGGTTCGCGCCACCTCGACCGGCATGGCGGCGATGAAATGGTCGGCCTCGATGCGAGAGCCGCCGGCGGTGCGGGCGGCCGAGATGCGGCCGCCTTCCACTTCCAGGCCGCGCACCTCCGCCTGCACGAATTCCACGCCCAGCTCGCGCAGCAGGGCCGTCCACGGGTCGATCCACGATTCGGTGGTGGCGCCGTTCAGCAATCGGTCCAGCGGGCCGTCGTTGGCGATCTCGAGCGGATTGCCCAGGAACTGCTCCCCCATATTGCCGATGGTGCGGGTGCTGGCCAGATCGTCCTTGGCGGCCACCAACAGGGTGGTCAGCGTGCGGGAGAGCAGCATGCGGAATTCCCTGGACCGCTGGCCCGCGCCGACGTACTCCTTCCAGGAGATGCCGTCCCACTGGCCGTCGCGGCGGGCATCGCAGCTGGAATTGAAGACCAGCAGGCGATTGGCGAAGAACAGCGCGTCCGCGGTCGGCATCTTGGCCGAGGTGGAGATGGCCGAGCCGACGGTCTCCCGGAACTGATCCGGAGTCGCCCAGGACTTGAACGCCTTGCCCAGCGGCAGGATGACATCATCGGCGTCGCGGCGGGAGAAGCGGGCCTCCGGCGCGGCGACCAGGTTGTCCCACACCCCATTGGCATTGCCCGCGAAGGGGATTCGCCGCATGGTGTCCGGGAGGTGCCGGTAGAAGCCGGGAAAGAAGCGGAAACCGTGTTCCCCCCACAGCTCCGGCCGTCCGTCGCGCCCGCTGCCCGGCACCCGGATGCTGCGCGCCTTACCGCCCAGCGCCCGCCGCTCGTACACGGTCACCGCGAACCCGCGCTCGGCGAGCTCGTGCGCCGCGGTCAGGCCCGCCACGCCGCCGCCCAGCACCGCCACCCGGCGTCCCGGCGCCGCGGTCGCCGAGGTGGCGCGCAGTGCGCCCGCGCTCGCCGCCCCCGCGACAGCCCCCGCCGCGACCGCGCCCCGCAGCACCGTCCGCCGCGTGACGGACCTCCGCTGTCCTGCCATCCCTGCTACCTCCCACGCTGGGAGGAATCCTAGGCAGCGGGAACGGGCACCGGGTCCGTAGGGGTGATCTTTTTCGGACCGAAGATCTTCCAGCGGGCCGGGATAGCTGTCCGGCTGCCCGCCGAGGTGGCGGTGAACGCACCGACGATCACGATGAGAGCGCCCAGCAGAGACAGCGCCGAGGGCGTCTCGTGCAGGAACGCCCAGGAGGCGCCGATGCCCACCACCGGGACCAGCAGGGAGAGCGGGGCGACCGTGCCGGCCGGGTAGCGGCTCATCAGATACGTCCACAGCCCCGACCCGGCAATGGTGCCGAGCAGCACGATGTAGGCGAGCGCCGCGAAGGCGGGCCAGCCGCTCGGCGAGAAGGAGGCCGCCAGCGCATGCCAGCCGGTGGCGGGACCCTCGGTCAGCGCCGACAGCGCGAACATCGGAATAGGCGGCACCACGGCCATCCACAGTGTGAGGTGCAGTGGGTTGACCGGGTGGTCGGGCGACGCATCCGCACCGGCGACCGCCAGCCGCGATCCGATATTGCCGAAGGCCCAGCCCAATCCGGCCGCCAGCGTCAGTAGCAGCGGCAGCAGTGCCGCGTGCTGCGCGCGATCCCAGCCGATGACGGCCATTCCGGCCATGGCGACCGCGATGCCCAGCAGCTGGATTCCGCGCAGCCGCTCCTTCAGCAGCAGCGCGCCCAGCATGACCGTGAACGGCGCCGAGGACTGCAACACCAGCGACGACAACCCCGTCGGCATCCCGGCGCGCATGGCGGTGAACAGGAACGCGAACTGCAGGATCCCGAATCCGGTGCCGTACAACAGCAGCCACCGCCACGGCACATTCGGCCGCGGAATGAAGAACAGCACCGGCACCGCGATGACCGCGAATCGCAGCCCCGCGAAGAAGAATGGCGGGAAGTGGTCCAGGCCCACCCGGATGGCGAGGAAGTTCAGCCCCCACAGCACCACCACAGTGAGCCCGAGCAGGCGATCGCGATTGGTCATGCAGAAAATTCTGCGGGCACCGATAGGTAAGAACAATCGAATAATTCTGCACCAATGCTGTAGTAGAACTTAACCATGCCGCAGCCCGATCCACCCCGCCCAGCGGACCCGCACCCTCCGCGCACCGTCCCACCCCCACGACGCATCCCCGGCCCCACCGGGCAAACCGGTCAGGGGCCTGGATCCACGGACAACCCGGCCACCGAGTCGGCAGCTCCGCCGGACGAGGCCGTCGCGACCGGTAGCCGAACGGCCGAGCCGACGAACACGGCGGGCGAAGCGAGCCGACGATCGACCTCGCGACCCGCGAGCACCGAGCGGCCGCAGACCCGGAAGGCACCGCGCAAGATCGTGACGAGTGCCGGGGTCACCGCAGCGGGACGCCAGGACCTCACCTCCGGCCAGGGCTATCGGCAGCCCGCCCCGGGGACGGGCGCCGAGCCTCGGCCTGTTCCGAAGACGCCGCGCCGAGTCACGGGTAGCGCGGCCGCTACGACGCACGAGGAGGCCGGACTTTCGGAGCGGGCCGCGGCGGCCGGTCCCGCCGCCGCGCAGATCGGCGGGACCGGCATGTCGGTCGAACGGCTGCGGGTATTGCGGGAATTGGCGGATCGGGGGACGGTCGCGGCGGTGGCGCAGGCGCTTTCGATGACGCCGTCGGCGGTGTCGCAGCAGTTGAAGGTGCTGGCGCGGGAGGCGGGAGTCGCGCTGCTGGAGCCCGATGGGCGGCGGGTGCGGCTCACCGATGCCGGCCGGGCGCTGGTGGTGCGGGCCGATGAGGTGCTGGCGGCCATGGAGCGGGCCGCCGCCGAGATGGCGTCGTATCGCGGGTCGCCGCGGGGGCAGGTGCGGGTGGCGCTGTTCCCGTCCGGGGCGGCGCTGCTGCTGCCGCATGTGCTGGCGGAGTTGCGCGACAGCGGGGTGGAGATGCTGGCGCGGGACGAGGATGTGCCGCCCATCGAGGTGCCGCGGCTGCTGGCGGATTACGACGTGGTGCTGACGCATCGGGACGAGCGCGGGCCGTCTCCCGGTGGGCCGCGGGTGAATTCGCGGGTGCTCATGCGGGAGCCGATCGATGTGCTGGTGGCGCCGGAGCATCGGCTGGCACGCAAGGGGGCCGTGGTGCCCGCCGAGCTGGCCGACGAGACCTGGCTGAGCGTGCGGGGCGGGTTCCCGGTGGACGATGTGCTGCGCTCGATCGCCACGGTGACCGGCGTACAGCCGCGGATCGCCCAGCGGCTCAACGACTTCACCGTCATCGAGGCGCTGGTCGCCTCCGGCTACGGCGTGGCCCTCATGCCCCGCTACGCCAGCCGCGATCCGGATCTGGTGCTGTTGCGGCTGGCCGGGGTGCGCGCCGCCCGCCTCTACGATCTGGCGACGCGCCCGCACGCGGAGAAGCGCCCGGCCGTGGCCACGGTCCTCGCCGCCTTCCGGACCGCCGCGCAGAAAGCCACCGGGCGAACGGGTTCCACCCAGCCCGGGTGAACGCGCCGGAACCGCGGCGGCTCTACCCGACCGCGACGCGCCCGGATACGAGAGCGCCCCGCAGCACGGTGCTGCGGGGCGCTCTCGTCCGAGGTTCGGCGCTACCGGTGGTGCGGGTAGCTCTGCTGGGCGGCGTGGTAGCCGAAGTCGTCGGCGACCATGGCGGCCAGTTCCAGCAGCGCACGCCGGGTGGGCTTGCTGACCAGTTCCAGGTCGATCTCCGCGCCCTCGGCCAGGTGGTCGTCGAAGGGCACGACCTGCACGGCGCGGGTGCGGTCCAGGAACAGCTTGCGCAGCTGGTCCAGGTCGACCGTGGAGGAACCCTTGCGAGAAGCGTTGACCACCACCACGGTTCGCTCCACCAGCTTGTGGTAGCCGTGGTGGTCGAGCCAGTCCAGGGTGGCCGAGGCGCTGCGCGCGCCGTCGATGGCCGGGGAGGTGACCAGCACCAGGGAGCTGGCCATATCCAGGACGCCGGACATGGCCGAGTGCATGAGCCCGGTACCGCAGTCGGTCAGGATGATGTTGTAGAACTGCTGCAGGATGCCGATGGCCTTGCGGTAATCGGCCTCGCTGAACGCCTCCGACACCGCCGGATCCTGTTCGGACGCGAGCACTTCCAGCCGGCTGGGGGCCTGGGAGGTGTGCGCCCGCACATCGGAGTAGCGGGTGATGTGGCTGTCCTCCAGCAGGTTCCGCACCGTGGAGCGGGTCTGCCGGGGCACCCGGTGGGCGAGCGTGCCCAGGTCCGGGTTGGCGTCGATGGCGATGACGCGGTCACCGCGCAGCGAGGAGAAGGTGGAGCCGAGACCGACCGTGGTGGTGGTCTTTCCGACGCCGCCCTTCAGCGACAGGATGGCGATCCGGTAGTCGCCGCGCACCGGCTGGTTCACCCGGTCCACCAGCTGCCGGTAGACCACATCCGCCGAGGATTCGCCCGGATTGATCATGCCGCCGGACGCCTTGTGCACGGCGCGGCGCCAGCCGCTGCGCGGCGCCTTGCGGGCCCGCTTGAGCAGGTTCAGATCATTGACCGACTGCCCCGGCTGCGGATGCTGCTGGCCGAAGGACTGCTGCGGCTGCGGAAAACCCTGCGGCGGCTGCTGATTCCAGCCCGGCGGCTGCTGCTGATAACCAGGCTGCTGCGCGAAGCCCGGCTGCGACTGCTCGACCGGCGGCTGTGGCTGCGGCGGCGCGGGCGGCGGCGACCAGCTGTAGATGGGTCCGCCCGGCTGATCGTTCCCGGGGGCGAACTGCCCCTGCGACGGCCCGCCGAACTGGCCCGGTTCCGGCTGCTGTTGCTCGGACTGCGGCTTATCCGGGAAAACCCGGCGCACCATGCCATCCGGCCCGATCTCCTGCCGGATCTCGCCGTACGGCGTCTCGTCCCGCACCTCGCCGTACAATCCGCCCGGCGGCGGAAACCCGCCCGGCGCACCGGGATTCGGCGGCGGCGCGAACTGCCCCGCATCCGGCACCGGGAAACCACCGCTGGGCGCGAACCCCTGCGGCCCGGAACCGGAGAACGGTCCGTGCCCCTCGGCGGCCCCGTTCGGACCGCCTTGGAAACCGGGCCCGCCGTACGGCCCGGCCGGGAACGACGGCGCGCCTTCCGGCCCGCCGGCGAACGGGTTCGGACCACTGCCCGGCCCGTACGGCCCCGGCGCGAACGGATTCGGCCCCTCACCCGGCCCGGGCGGCGGGAATCCACCCGGCCCGGGACCCTCCGGCGAGAACACCGTGGTCTGGTCGATCGAATCCGGAACCGGCGGAAAGAACCCGGACCCCTGCTCCGCCTCGTCCTTGGCCTCTTCCGCCGCGGCGTCCTCGTCCCGTTCCAGCGCGCCCGAGGCGCGCTCGTCCGGTTCGATGTCGTCGGCGTCCACCGGCGGCCCCAACTCGGGCTGCGAGGTCGGATTCTGGTCTTTAGTGGTCACGTGTCCCCCATCTGTTCGACGGCTCGAACAGAGAGCTCGGCGCTAATGCGAAACAACGCTAGCATCACGTGCCCACTCACATCCTGGTCTGGTCAGTCTTCGCACCCCTCGGCAACTCGGCCGCAACCGCCGGTTCACGGCCGGATGCGAAGGGGCCCGCCCCGGCGATGCCGGAGCGGGCCCCTCGAATGCTGTTGATCGGCTTCGGTTTCAGCGGGTGCGGGCCGCCCGGTTGACGGCCGAGACCACGGCGCGCAGCGACGCCGTCGTAATGGAGGTGGCGATGCCGACGCCCCAGGTCACCTTGTCGCCGACCTGGCATTCGACATAGGAGGCGGCCTGGGCGTCGTCGCCCGCCGACATGGCGTGCTCGGAGTAGTCCAGGATGCGGATGTCGTAGCCGATGGCGGAGAGCGCGTCCACGAAGGCGGCCAGGGGGCCGTTGCCTTCGCCGGAGATTTCCTGTTCGACGCCGTCGACCTTGACCACGGCCTCGATGTGGTCGACGCCGCCGTCTGTTTCGGAGGCGGAGACCTTCTGGCGGATGCGCTCCAGCGGGCGGATGGGGGTCAGGTACTCGTCGGCGAAGACGTCCCACATCTCCTTCGGGGTGACCTCGCCGCCCTCGCCGTCGGTGATCCGCTGGATCGCCTGGGAGAACTCGATCTGCAGGCGGCGCGGCAGCACCAGGCCGTGATCGGTCTTCATGATGTAGGCGACGCCGCCCTTGCCGGACTGCGAGTTCACCCGGATGACGGCCTCGTAGGTGCGGCCGACGTCCTTCGGGTCGATGGGCAGGTACGGAACCTCCCAGGTGATGTCGTCGACATCGGCGCCCGCGGCGTCCGCGGTGGCCTTCATGGCGTCCAGGCCCTTGTTGATGGCGTCCTGGTGGCTGCCGGAGAAGGCGGTGTAGACCAGGTCGCCGCCGTAGGGGTGGCGCTCGTGCACGGGCAGCTGGTTGCAGTACTCGACCGTGCGGCGGATCTCGTCGATATTCGAGAAGTCGATCTGCGGGTCGATGCCGCGGGAGAACATGTTCATGCCCAGCGTGACCAGGCAGACATTGCCGGTGCGCTCACCATTGCCGAACAGGCAGCCCTCGATGCGGTCCGCGCCGGCCTGGTAGCCCAGTTCGGCGGCGGCCACGGCGGTGCCGCGGTCATTGTGCGGGTGCAGCGACAGCACGATGGAGTCGCGGCGGGCCAGATTGCGGCTCATCCACTCGATGGAGTCGGCGTAGACGTTGGGGGTCGCCATCTCCACGGTCGCGGGCAGGTTGATGATCAGCGGCTTGTCCGGGGTGGGCGCGATGATCTCGGAGACCGCGTCGCACACCTCACGGGCGTAGTCCAGTTCGGTGCCGGTGTAGGACTCGGGGCTGTACTCGTAGCGCCAGCTGGTGTCCGGGTAGCGCTTCTCGACCTCCAGGCACAGCTCGGCCGCATCCGTGGCGATCTTCTTGACCGCGTCGCGGTCCGCGCGGAACACCACGCGCCGCTGCAGGATCGAGGTGGAGTTGTAGAAGTGCACGATCACATTGGGCGCGCCGTTGCACGCCTCGAAGGTGCGCTCGATCAGTTCCGGGCGGCACTGCGTCAGCACCTGGATGGTGACGTCGGCCGGAATCGCGCCGTCCTCGATGATCTCGCGCACGAAGTCGAAATCGGTCTGCGAGGCGGACGGGAAGCCGACCTCGATCTCCTTGTAGCCCATCCGCACCAGCAGATCGAACATGCGGCGCTTGCGGGCCGGGCTCATGGGATCGATGAGCGCCTGATTGCCATCGCGCAGATCCACGGCGCACCAGGACGGGGCGCGGTCGATGATCTTGTCCGGCCAGGTCCGGTCGGGCAGCGTGATCGGCTCGACCTCCTCGGCGAACGGCCGGTACCGGAACACCGGCATGGAGGAGTTCTTCTGCTTGTTCCAGGCGGGCTGATCGGCCGGCGCCGGCTTGGCGGGCGCGGTGATGGAGCGGCCGGATACGAAGGCGTCTGCGGGTGACATGGCGATTTATCTCCGAGAGTGTGGCTGGATCCCAAGGTTGGGGTAGACCGGCACGACTAACACCCGCGACGGGAGCCAGTCCGTATCAGAACCCGTCGCGGCGGCCGAGGAGAAGAAGTGCCCGCTGCATGATGATCGGAGTTTACAGGGCGGCAATACCGCCCCGGAACGGGGGGAGGCGGGCGCCACACGAATTCGTCCTACCTATAGCGTCCGCAGCAAAGCACGCTTGTACGGACGCTGTCCGACGGGACGTCGAAGGATTTCTGCAATGACTTGGATCGAAGCGGTGGCGGTGCTCGGCGCGGGCGTCGCCGCCGGATGCATCAATACGATCGTGGGCTCGGGCACGCTCATCACCTTTCCGGTGCTGCTGGCCTTCGGCTATCCGCCGGTGACCGCGAATGTCTCCAATACCGTCGGACTGGTGCCGGGCGGGCTCAGCGGCGTGTACGGCTACCGCCGCGAACTGGCCGGGCAGAAGGCGCGGCTGCTCCGGCTCGGCACGGCCTCGCTGCTGGGCGGCGCACTCGGCGCGGTCCTGCTGCTGACCCTGCCCGCGGGCGCGTTCAAGGCGATCGTGCCGGTGCTGATCATCATCGCCCTGGCGCTCGTGGTGGTGCAGCCGCGCGTCTCGGCGTGGGTGAAGCGGCGGCAGGCCGGCGCCATGCCCGAGCACGGCGGGCCGCTGCTGTTCGCGGCGGTCTTCGGGACCGGCGTCTACGGCGGCTATTTCGGTGCGGCCCAGGGCGTTCTGCTGATCGGCCTGCTGGGCATCTTCGTGCACGACGAGCTGCAGCGGCTCAATGGCGTGAAGAATTTCCTCGCACTGCTGGTGAACGCGCTGTCCGCGGCCATCTTCATCGCGATCGCCGATATCGCCTGGGAAGCGGCGGCTCTGATCGCCATCGGCTCGATCGCGGGCGGTCAGATCGGAGCCCGTGTGGGCCGGCGGATGCCCCCGGCCGTGCTGCGCGGGGTCATCGTGGCGGTCGGCCTGATCGCCGTCGTCCGGCTGCTGACCACATAGTCAGCGCTCCTCCGCGGCACAGAGGTCGTGGATGAAGCGCATCTTGTCGAGCACCGGATCGGCGAGCACGAACGGGTAGAGATCGTGGTGGCCCATGGAGCGGTTCACCATGTTCAGCGCCCAGGCCAGCGGGAGCCAGAGGTCGATGATGCGGCCGAAGGCGGCCGGGCCGGACTGCGGCCGATCCAGGGTCGCGCCCGCGGGGGCGAAGCCGAAAGCGGCCGCGGTGTCGAGGGTGTCGCGAATGTGCAGGTAGTGAGCGAAGGTCTCGGCCCAGTCCTCGGCCGGATGCATGGTGGCGTAGGACGAGACGTAATCGGACTCCCAATTGGGCGGCGCGCCTTCGGCATAGTGCCGCCGCAATGCCTGCTGATAGTCGGCGAAGGGATCGCCGAAGAGTTCACGGAAACGGTTCAGGCCGGCGTCGGCGGTGACCAGGACCGGGAAGTAGTAGTGGCCGATCTCGTGGCGGAAGTGACCGAGCAGGGTCCGGTAGGGCTCGTCCATCTCGACGCGGAGCTGTTCGCGGTGCAGATCGTCGCCTTCGGCGAGATCGAGTGTGATGACGCCGTTCTCGTGCCCGGTGGTGACCGTGCGGTCGGCGCTGGAGAGCAGGTCGAAGGCGAGGCCGTGCTCCGGATCGCTGTCGCGGCCGACCAACGGCAGGCCGAGTTCGGCGAGCTCCAGCACCAGCCGGCGCTTGGCGGCCTCGGCCTCGGCGAAGGCGGGCATGCCCTCGGCGTCCGAATCGGCCGGGCGGGTGCGGGTGAGCCGGCAGGATTCGCACAGGGCCGGGCCGCCATCGCTGTGCACCAGCCAATTGCATTCCGCCACCTGCTGGTTGTCGCAGAGCCGGAATCCGCTGTCCACGATGACCAGCGCTCGCTCGGCGAGGCTGAAACCGAGCGGACGGCCGCAGCCCAGGCACAGCGAGTTCTCGAAGGCCAGCCGCTGACCGCATTCCGGGCAGGCGAAATCACGCATCCGGCGCCACCTCCAGCGGGGCGACGTCGACCGATACGGTGATGGTGCTCTCCTTGGCGTCGGTGTAGATGATGCCCCGCAGCGGCGGCACATCCGCGTAGTCGCGGCCCCAGGCGAGGGTGACATAGCGTTCGTCGGCGAATTGATCATTGGTGGGATCGAAACCGACCCAGTGGCCGCCGGATTCGCCCGGCAGCCACACCGCCCCCCAGGCGTGCGTGGCATCCGCGCCCACCACGCGTTCCTTGCCCGGCGGCGGTTCGGTGGCCAGATAGCCGGACACGTATCGCGCGGCCAGGCCCTGCGAGCGCAGGCAGGCCAGGCCGAGGCGGGCGAAATCCTGGCAGACGCCGGTGCGGGCGGCGAAGACATCGGCGACGCTGGTGCTCACCGTGGTGGACCCGGATTCGTAGGTGAAGTCGGTGTGGATGCGGGTGGTCAGCTCGGCCACGGCAGCGAGCAGGGGGCGGCCCGGAGCGAAGGACTCCGCGGCATAGGCGGCGATCTCGGGGGTGAGCTCGGGCGGTATGAGATCGAGGGTGAATTCCACTGCGAGCGGGCCGTTCTCGGCCGTCGGGCGAGCCTTCTCCCAGGGCTCGGAGACGCCCGCGCGCGCCGGGCGAACGACCTCCACCACGGACTCCCCCGTCACTTCCAGGCGATGGTGTTCGGCGGTGACATGGAAGTAGAGCGTGGTGTTGCCGTACACATCCGCGCCGACCGATAGATCCGAGGGCACCGGATCGATGCGAATCTCGTGCTCGCGCAATCGCTGTCCCGGAAATTCACGCGGCGTCAGATAGGCGCGGCCGTAGGAACTGGTGACGGCGTCGGAGTACACGTAGGTGGTGCTGTGCAGGATTCGATAGCGCCGCGTGTTCATCCGACCACCCGGGTGGAGCCCCACAGCGGCTGGATCTCCCGCGGCACCGAAAGCCGGGTCGCCTCGAAGGATTCGGAGATCTTGCGCAGCCGCAGGTGCACGCCGTCGAGCAATTCGGCGAGTTCGGCTCGGTGGCCATCGGCGTCGGCCGCCTCCAGATCGGCCGGATCGATGCGGCGCAGCATGCGCTGGGCATCGGTGAGCAGCCGTTGCGGCCGGGAAGATCCGCTCGCCGCGGGCAGCGCCAGGAAGTCGGACTCCAGCCGTTCGAGCTGGTAGGCCAGGGAGCGCGGATTGCTCGCATCGAACAGCAGCAGCCCGGCCAGCGCGGCGATCCGCATGGAATCCCGGTGCCGTCGCCGGTAACTCACCGAGGAGACGGTCGCCTGCAGCACCGCGTCGATCACCACTCGCGTCACTTCCTGCGGACAGGTCTCGGTCAGCGCGGCGCGCAGCAATGCGGACAATGTCAGCCCGCGTTCGATGCGGCGACCGATGTCCTGCACATGCCAGCCCGTATCGCGCACCATGGATTCCGCGTCGATACCCGAGAGCGACAGCAGCGCCGTCAGCGCCCGCGCATGCACCGCCGACAGCGCCGCACCGCGATCACCGTGCGCCGCACGGTATTCCGATAGCGCGCGATCGGCCGAACCGAGGATCATCCAGGTATCCGGCGACAGCTGATCGCGCACCGCCCGCGCCGCCTTCCCGTACCGATCCACCGCGAAGGCCAGCGACCCCCGCAGCTCCCGGTCGACGGTCAGCGACACCAGATAGTCGTGGTCGCGATGGGACGCACCCGGCAGCGCGATCGGCATGGTCGGCTCATCGGAGTATTCGCGCCGCCGCGCCGCCCGCAGTTCGTCGGCGAGCCGCCGCCTCTCGTCGCTGCCGCCGTCCTGCCGCTGTTCGCCGGAGCCTTGGCGCTGTTCGCCGCCGCGGCCGCGCTGTTGCTGTCCGCGGGGACCCCGCCGTTGTTCCCCCGCCTCGGTGCGCGGCTCGGTCGGGCCCTGCTGCTGTTCCAGCTCTTCTGGAGCCGACTCCCGTTGGCCCCCCGGGTGTTTGGAAGCGGGCGGGCCGGCGCCGGTCATATGGCCCAGTGCGCGCATGAGAATGGGCATGGCCTCCGCACCCTCCATCCAGGGACGGTAGCGGTAGTCCTGGTGCCGGTCGTGGATGGCGGCGAGCAGGCGGACGGTCGCCTCGGCGCGCTCGCCGTAGCGGCCCATCCAGAACAGGTCGTCGAGGACGCGGGGAGAGCTGACGGTGGCCAGGCCCGGGACCGCCGGGGCGCGGCGTTCGCGTTCCTCGACGACCTCGACCGCGGGGACCGGGGTGGGGGCGGCGTGGACCCAGACATCCTTGGCGGCCGCCTCGCCGATCATGCCGTCCGGGCCGCCGCGTTGATGGAGCTGGCCGAGGCCGCCCGCCATGACGCGGTAGCCGACCCGCCCGGCGAGGGAGAACAGCCGCAGGGCGACCGGTGCGGCGGCGAGGCCGCCCGCCGCGGCGACGGCGGGGGCGACGGAGAAGCGGGCGGGTTCCTGGCCCACCCACTTCCAGCCTTCGGAGTCGATGCGGGAACGCCATTCGGCGCGTTGGGATTTCGTGAGGATGGGACCGAAGACGGTGGTGTTGTCGATGGCGGAGCGCAGGATCAGCCGGTGCAGGTTGGCGGTCAGTGCGGCACGTTCGGAATCATCTCCGCCCCAATAGGATTCGATGCCCGCCAGCTTCAGTTCCTCGTCCAGCAGCAGGCGAGAGAGGCGCGGCAGGAAGGCTGCCACGGCGGGGCTCTCGAGCAGTCCGCTGCCGAGCGTATTGACCACGGTGACCGCGCCCCGGCGCAGCACCTCCACCAGCCCCACCACGCCCAGGCGCGAATCCGGGCGCAGGTCCAGGGGATCGGAGAATTCGGCGTCCACGCGGCGCAGCACCACATCGACCTGTTTGAGCGTGCCCAGCGAGCGCATCCACAGGCGGCCGTCACGCACCACCAGATCCGCGCTCTCCACCAGCGGAAATCCCAGGATGGACGCCAGATACGCCTGATCGAAGGCGGTTTCGGAATGCACGCCGGGACTGAGCACCACGACCACCGGCTCCTCGGCGGCCGCATGCGGCGCGGCCTCCACCAGCATGAGCCGCATGGCGCGCACGAACGGGGTGAGCGGCAGCGGGCTGGCCAGTTCGAAAGCCTCCGGAATGGCGGCCGACACCACCCGCCGGTCCGCGACGGCATAGCCGATGCCGGAGGGCGCCTGCGCCCAGTCGGCGAGCACGCGGAAGCCGCCGTCGCTCCAGCGGCTGATATCGCAGGCGTGCAGGAACAGCTGATGGCGGCCGGGCAGCGAAATACCGTGCGCGGCACGGACATAACCGCTGTGTGCGAAGACGACCGCGGGCGGCAGCAGTCCGGCGGTGAGGGTGCGGCGCGGGCCGTAGAGGTCGGCGAGCAGGGCGTCGAGCAGGCGGGAGCGTTGCACCACACCGGCTTCCAGCGTGGCCCAATCCTCGGCGGAGACCAGCAGTGGGATCGGATCGAGCCGCCACGGGGCGGGTGCGGCGGTTTCCTCCGGGGCGGGCTTCAGTTCGGTATAGGTGATCCCGTCGTCCTCGATGAGCCGCCGCACCCGGCCGTCGATCCGGTGCAGGCCGGCGCGACCCTGTTCCAGGAAGTCGGCGGAGAGATCGGTCCACATGGGCCGCAATCGCCCGGCGCCGTCGGCGAGTTCGTCGTAGTAGCCGCCGGTGGGCAGACCGCACGCGTCGATACCGCCGGTCTCGGCCGCGGCGGCGCGATACGCGGCGAAATCCGCGGCGACGCCCGGCCGGGCGGCCGGGTCGGTCCACCGGTCCGGTTCTTCGGCCATGGGGTCACCCGGTGGCGTCGCATCGAGCAGTGTCACCGCTACCACTTCCCACGGGATGCCTACCGGTCGCCGGCCACGCCCCACACGGTTCGCGCCCGGCGGAGGTCGAGGATTCCGGGTGCGCCGATATCGGTGGCCTGTACGGCCATTTTGGCACGCAGGGCGGCGGTGTCGACGGGACCAGCGGTATGTCCGAAAGGTTCGAATCGACGATTGCGCCGGGATTGCGCCTCGACGGCATTCACCGGCGGCCCCTCGTAGTAGCGGCCGCCCGGATGCGAGACGTGGTAAGTACAGCCGCCACGCGACAGACCGGTCTCCATGTCGATCACATCGAAAACCAAAGGGGCGTCCACCGTCAGCGACGGGTGCAGCGCGTTCGGCGGCTGCCAGGCCCGATAGCGCACACCCGCCACCTGCACATCCGCCTTCCCGGCGGACAGCAGCGGAATCGGGAAACCATTGCAGGTCAGCGCATACCGGCCGCGATCGGCGCCCACCACCCGCACCTGCAGGCGCTCCACCGAGGAATCCACATAGCGCGCGGTCCCCGACGCGGTGGTCTGCTCGCCGAGGGTGTTCCAGGGCTCGATGGCCCCGCGCAATTCGACTTCCATATCACCTAGTACCACCGTGCCCACCCGCGGAAAACGGAACTCGGCGAACGGATCGAGCCAGCTGATATCGAATTCGATACGGTGCGCGCGCAGATCGGCCGCGACCTCGGCGATATCGGCCAGCAGGAAATGCGGCAGCAGATATCGCCCGTGCAGATTCGCACCGTGCCGGATGAGCGGCGCGGTGCAGGGGCGCTCCCAGAACCGCAGCACCAGCGCCCGCACCAGCAGGGACTGCACCATGGCCATGCGGTGATGCGGCGGCATCTCGAATCCACGCAACTCCACCAGCCCCAGTCGCCCGCGCGCGGATTCCGGGCTGAACAGCTTGTCGATGCAGAACTCGGCGCGATGGGTATTGCCGGTGAGATCGGTGAGCAGATGCCGCAGCGCCCGATCCACCAGCCACGGCGCGACGCCGCCGCCGTCAGCGCTGAGCCGCGCGATCTCGGCGAACGCGATCTCCAGCTCGTAGAGCGCCTCGTCGCGGCCCTCGTCCACCCGCGGCGCCTGCGAGGTGGGCCCGATGAACCGCCCGGAGAACAGATACGACAGTGCCGGATGCCGTTGCCAATACCTCAGCATCGACACCAGCAGATCCGGCCGCCGCAGCAATGGAGACCGCGCCGGGGTCCGCCCGCCCAGCGTGATGTGATTCCCGCCCCCGGTCCCGCTGTGCGTCCCGTCCACATCGAACGATTCCGTACTCAACCGCGCCAACCGCGCCTGCTCGTACAGGTTCTCCAGCAACCCGGCCTGCTCCGCGAACGACCCGGTCGGCTGCACGTTCACCTCGATCACCCCCGGATCCGGCGTGATCGACAAGGTCCGCAGCCGCGAATCCACCGGCGGCGCATACCCTTCCAGCACCACCGGCTGCCCGACCGCCGCCACCGCCGCCTCCACCCGCCGCACCAGATCGAAGAACGCGTTCGGCTCCTCCACCGGTGGCAGGAACACGAACAGCCGCCCGTCCCGCACCTCGGCCACCAGCGCGGTGGTCGGCGCGCGATCCGCGGTCTCCACCACCGCGACCGGTTCATCGGCCCGCATCGGCCGCGGCGGCGCGAAGGGATCGACCTCCGGCCGCGGCGGCGGCGACTGCCAGGAGATCGCACCCAGCGGCAATCGCAGACCCGCGGGAGAATCCCCTTCCGTCAACATGATCCGGCCCCGCCGCAACCGCCAATCGGCGCTGGCCCACCCGGATTCGTCCGACCGCCGATACAGCGACAGCACATAGGCGGCGGGCTCGGTCACCGCCGCATCCCACCGCGCCAGCAGGTCCTTGCGCGCCTGCGCCGAATCCTCCTCCGGCACGAGATCGTCCGGGGATTCCACCGGTTCCCCTTCGGGCGCATGGGCTTTCGCGGCCATACGCAACAACGGATCCTCATACGCCGCCCGCACCTGCGTGCCGGGCAGCCCGAGACCGGCCGCGACATGCGCGATGACCGCCCGCGCGGCCGCCGCCTCGGCGCGCCACGGCAGCGGCGAATCAGTCCGCTCCGCACTCTGTGCGGAGTCGGCGATACGCCGGACCGGCCGACCACCGCGCCGTATCGGCTCCTGCCGCCCACTTTCCCGGCCGTCATCGAATTCGGATCCGCCCGCCCGTAACCGCCGCTGCGGGTCTGCGCCCCACTCCTCATCGTCCGGCGTCACCGCCGCGCCGCCGTCCGGCACGGCGGGCGAGCGGACCGCGCGTTCGGCGCCATGATCGTCGACCAGCACTCCGCCCTGCCCGGCCCGACCGGGCAACGGACCGGTCGGCCGCGAAAGCTGTTGCGGGTCCGCACCTGCCACCGCGACCGCGGCACCGGCATCCGAGTGTGGCAGCGGATCACCCGCACCGCGCTCGTCCGCTTCCCGGTGCACAGCTGGGTTCGACTCCGATTCGGACTCGGCGCGAACCCGCTCCGCACTCACGACGCCGCCGGGATCGAGCGCGGTTCCCAGCTCCGAATCAGAGATCCGCCGTGGGGCGGTGGACGCCTCCCTGTGCGCCTGTTCCGGATGCGGCGGCGGGAGCCACGGGTCGATGAGGAGGTCGGGGTGGTGCCACAGGGGCTGGTTGTCGGTGCGCCAGAGCAGGGCGATGTCCCAGCGGGGCAAGGGTTCTCCCGGATACCACTTGCCCTGGCGGTATTGGATCAGGCCGTGGGGGGCGTAGATGCGGCGCAGGCGCTGGGCCAGGTCGGCGGCGCGTTCGCGTTTGTGCGGGCCGTCGGCGGCGGTGGTCCATTCCGGGGCGGTCTGGTTGTCGATGGCGACGAAGGTGGGTTCGCCGCCTACGGTCAGGCCGATGTCGGCGGCTTCGGTGCGGGTGTCCACCGCCGCGCCGACGGCGGTGATGCGGTCCCATTGGGTTTCGGTGTAGGGGCGGGTGACTCGGGGATCCTCGTGGATGCGGCGGACGGTATTGGAGAAGTCCAGGGTCGCCCGGACCGGGTCGGTGGCGCCGGTAATGGGGGCGGAGGACACCGGATGCGGGGTGGCGGCGAGCGGGATGTGGCCCTCCCCGGCGAACAGGCCGGAGGTGGGGTCCAGGCCCATCCAGCCCGCACCGGGAATGTAGACCTCGGTCCAGGCGTGCAGATCGGTGAAATCGGCGGGCGGGCCGGACGGTCCGTCGAGGGAGGGCACATCCTGGGCCAGCTGGATGAGGTAGCCGGAGACGAAGCGCGCGGCCAGGCCGTACGCACGCAGGATGGCGACCAGCAGCCAGGCCGAATCCCGGCAGGAGCCCAGGGCGGTGCGCAGCGTGTGGCCGGGTGTCTGCACGCCGGGTTCCATCCGGATGGTGTAGCCGACATCGCGGTGCAGGGCCTGGTTCACCGATACCAGGAAGTCGAAGATGTGCGCACCCGGCCGCGGCGGGTGCGCGCGCACCCAGTCGAGCACGGATTTCCCTGGGCCGGAACCTGGTTCACCTTCGTCCACGGGCCGCAGATACGGTTCCAGATCGGCCGACAGCTGCGGCGGATAGTCGAACGGGAAATGTTCGGCGTACTCCTCGACGAAGAAATCGAAGGGGTTGATCACGTCCATATCCGCGATCAGCCCGACCAGCACCGACATCTCCCGCGCCGGTTCGTTGAAGACAAGGCGCGCAAGGAAATTCCCGAAGGCGTCCTGTTGCCAGTTCACCCAGTGCGCGGCGGGCGTCACCCGCAGCGAGTACGCCTCGATGGCGGTGCGGGTGTGCGGCGCCGGTCGCAGTCGCACCACATGGGGATGGATCCGCACCGGGCGGTCGAAGGTGTAGGTCGTGCGATGTTCCAGGGACACTTTGACGCCCATTCTTAAGTTCACCACGCCAGACCCCGGACACGCGGGCGGATTCCCGACAGTTCGGACGACACGCGGTGACCTCCCACAGTTGTCGCACCCGAGTGATAGGAACTCGTAGAGACGATTGGAGGAGCTTCATGAGCACCTGCTCGCTCTGTGAATCGGCCCTCGATCACTGCCACGGGACGTTGATCGCGCACGCCGACGGCGCTGCCGAATGCACCGACTGGCACTGCGAGGATCTCGACCGGATACGCCACGTATTCGTGGCCGACTGCTCCGAAGTGGCCGGCGGCTGCGAATGCCTGGAAACCGAGGTCGTCATGGACGCGGGGCCGCAGAGCCTGGCCGGTTAGCCCCGCCCGGCGGGCTGGCGGCAACACCCGGCTCGCCTGCCACTAGCCTGGCCGGGTGAGCTACGACCACGTCCTGCTGCCCTCCGGCGCCGCCGCCACCTCCGCCGCGGTCGACGCATATCTGGCGACACAGGACGGGAAACCGGCGACGCCGGCGGTGGCGGACATGGCCGCCGAGCTCGACGAGCGCAATGGCGAACTGCCCGAGGAGGACAACTTCCTCGAGAGCGCCGCCGCCGAGAGCGCGGTCGGCGCGGCGCTGTTCGTATCCAGCCCGATCGACGCCGTGGGGTTCGTGCGGAATCTGCTGTT
The DNA here is from genome assembly GCF_054655275.1 of Nocardia sp. IFM 10818. Classification (NCBI taxonomy): domain Bacteria; kingdom Bacillati; phylum Actinomycetota; class Actinomycetes; order Mycobacteriales; family Nocardiaceae; genus Nocardia; species Nocardia sp. IFM 10818. The sequence continues at coordinate 342,613 of NZ_BAAHJH010000001.1, read as the reverse complement.
CGAGCTGGCGACGCCGCGCGGATACGCGGTGTACGACCCGCAGCTGGCCTGGCTGATCGATCCGGCCGGGCACGTGCCGGTCGCGGTATCGCACGGCGGCGCGGGCGAATTCCCCTATCTCACACAGGAACTCGTGCACCGCTGGATTCCGGAACTGGCGCAGCCGGGGCCGTATCTGATCGTGGATCGCGGCGACGAGGTCTACATCCAGACCTACCGGCACGAAGACGGCCATTACGACCTGGAATACCGGGACGGATCGGCGGACCGGCATTTCACCGTCACTCTGAATGATCCGGCGCTGGTCGCGGATCTCATCTGGGAATGGACCACCGGCGATCGGTCACGCTTCGACACGCTGCCCTGGCAGCGGCTCACCTTCTGAATTCGCGCGGCGGGGACATAACAGCCGCATTTCGATTCGGGCTCGAGCGCCCTCGGGATAAAGGCTGCGCGGGTGCAGGAACGCTAGCCTTTCGGTTATTCCGCACGGCGCAACACGGCTTGTTCTCGTAACTCCCTGCGAGCGAGGAGTGCACCGATGAAGCTCCGCCCGAAGATCGGTACCCCGCGAGTGCGAAAAAGCCTGGCGATCCTCGCCGGGGTCGCGGCCACCCTCGCCGTGGCGGTCGCCCTGCACGCCACCGGGGCCGGGGCCGACATTCCCCGAAACAGCCAGCACATTCCGTGCCCGCAGCCCGCGGCCATGCCGGCCCCGCCCTACTGGACTTAGAACAACTCTCGTAGGACTCTCGGGGGTTCCCCCTGAAACCCCAACGGCCCGGGAAACCCCCATGGCCCGGCGAAACACCGTCAGAGCGCGCGGCGTCCGGACAATGCGCGACCAAGGGTCAGCTCGTCGGCGAATTCCAGGTCGCCGCCCATGGGCAGACCGGATGCCAGTCGCGTCACCGACAGGCCGGGGAAATCGCGCAGCATGCGGACCAGGTAGGTGGCCGTCGCCTCGCCCTCGGTGTTCGGGTCGGTGGCGATGATGACCTCGGTGACGTCCACTCCGTCGTCCTGGTTGCCGATGCGGGTCAGCAGTTCGCGGATGCGGAGCTGGTCGGGGCCGATGCCGGAGAGCGGGTCGAGGGCGCCGCCGAGTACGTGGTAGCGGCCGCGGAATTCGCGGGTGCGCTCGATGGCCTGCACGTCCTTGGGTTCCTCGACCACGCAGATCATGGTGCGGTCGCGGCGCGGATCGGCGCAGATGCGGCAGAGCTCACCATCGGAGACCGTGCCGCAGACGGCGCAGAAGCGCACGCCGTCGCGCACCTTCTGCAGGGCCGCCTGCAGGCGGTCGATCTCCGGCGGTTCGACGCCGAGCAGATGAAAGGCGATGCGCTGCGCGCTCTTCGGGCCGACGCCGGGCAGTTTGCCCAGCTCGTCGATGAGATCCTGAACGGGACCCTCGTACACCTGCGCCGGCCCCGATCAGAAGCCGGGCAGCGCGCCGCCGGCGCCGCCGAAGCCGCCGGCCAGCGGGCCCAGGCGTTCCGCGGCCAGGTTCTGCGCATTGTTCATGGCGTCGTTGAGCGCGCCGATGACCAGATCCTGCAGGGTGTCGACATCCTCGGGATCGACGATCTTCGGGTCGATGGTCAGCGACAGCACCTCGCCGGTGGCGCGAATCTTGGCGCGCACCAGCCCGCCGCCCGCCTCGCCCTCCACCTCGGACTCCGCGATCTCCTGCTGCGCGGCCATCACGGCCTGCTGCATCTGCTGCGCCTGGGCCATCAACTGCTGGATGTCGAACTCTCCACCGGGCTGCACGGGGTGTCCTCTCTGCGGGGAACTGATTCGTCCCCAGCCTAGTCGCGCCCACGCGGAAGGCGACTCTCCCCCGGCGGGAGGAAGGGGATTGGGGGCCAGGCCCCCAAACCCCCTTGGCCCACTTGACTCTCCCCCGGTGGGAGAGTGTTCGCTGAGGGGCATGACAGCAACCGTTCCGATCGGTGAGTTCTCCCGGCTCAGCCACCTCAGTGTGAAGGCGCTGCGCTACTACCACGAGATCGATCTGCTGGAGCCGGCGGAAATCGATGCCCATTCGGGCTACCGGTTCTATTCGACCGATCAGGTGGAGCAGGCGCACCTCATCCGCCGGTTGCGCGATCTGAACATGCCGGTGCCCGAGATCCGGGAGGTGCTGGCCGCGCCGGATCGGGAGACGCGCGACGCCGCCCTGCGCGCCCATCTGGATCGCATGGAGGCCGAGCTCATGCGCACCCGCGATGTGGTGGCCTCGCTGCGCACGCTGCTGCTGCCGCCCAGCCCGGTCCGGGTTCAGGTCGAATACCGTTCCATCCCGAGCCATCCCGCGCTCGCGATTGCCGAGGTGGTGGCGCGGGAGGCGATCGACGCCTGGTGCGACAGCGCCTTCGGCACGCTGTATCAGGCCCTGGAGACCGCGGGCATCCAGCCCGACGGCCCCGGCGGCGCCACCTACGCGCTCGAGTTCTTCGAGCAGGACAAAGGCGAGGTGGTGGCCTTCGTGCCGCTCGCACCGGCCGACACCCGCCGCGCCGCCGCGCACGGCACGGTGCTCGAACTGCCCGCCCGGCGCTTCGCCATCGCCGTGCACCACGGTCCGTTCATCGATTTCGACCGCACCTACGGGGCCCTGGGCAGCCATGTGGCCGAACACGACACCGCGCTCGCCGAACCCATTCGCGAGCGCTATCTGGCCGGGCCCGGTGAGGTCGAGCCCGCCGAATTCGTCACCGAGATCTGCTGGCCCATCGGCCGGCTCTGAAAGGACAGCACCATGGCCGTCACCATCGCCAACATCACCTTCGACTGTGAGAACGCCGCCGAGCTCGCCGAATTCTGGGCGCGACTGCTGGAGCTTCCGGTCGATCCGGAGGCGAATGCCGAGTTCGCCACCGTCGGCCGGAGCGCGGGTGCGGCGCCGCTGCTCATGTTCACCCGCGTCCCGGACAAGACGCCCGGGAAGAACGTCGTGCACCTCGACCTGACCGCCGACGATCTGCCCGCCCGGATCGACCGCGCGATCGCGCTCGGCGCCAAGCGCATCGCCGATTTCGACGAATACGGCATGCAGTGGACGACCCTGGCCGATCCGGAGGGCAATCTGTTCGATATCGCGGCGGCCTAGGTCCGGCCGCCACACACCGGAATTTCTAGGCCAGTTCCTTCTTCAAGTTCTCGAGTACCTCGGCCTGGATTTTCTTCAGGCCGAGGGGGGCGAAGATGCCTTCGAAGATGCCACCGATGCCACCGGCACCCTTCCAGCTGGTGCGGATGGTCACCAGTGCGCCGGTACCGGACGGGGTCACGGTCCAGGTGGTGACCATGGAGGAGTTCGAATCCCGTTCCGTCACCATGGAATCCGAGACGGACACCGCGGCGCGCACATTGCGGACGCGCTTCTCGGTGGCCTGCAGCGTCCACTCGGCGACGGTGCCGGCGCCCACGCCGCCCTCGACCACCTTGTAGTCACGGTAGTGCGGCGAGAGGATGCGCGGGCGCACCGACTCGTAGTCCGCGATCGCGTCGAGGGTCCGCTTCGGATCTGCCGTCACGACGATCGAACTGGAGGCGCTGACCTGTCCCACCATGTGCTCCTTATTGATTCCCCGGCCCTGGTGCCGCCCGGTTATGCTACGCCGCAACCCAGCGCGACTGGTTTTCGTCTGTTGTACCCGGGCTTTCGGTACCCGGTTTTCATCGAGGGGAATCGTTCCAGCATGCACACCGTGCGCCGCGTCAAGAACGTGGTGTCGTATCTCGCTGCCATCGTCATCGGATGCGCCCTATTGATCGGCGGTGTCGTCACGCTCGGCGACTCCGGCGACGGGAAGGTCATGTGCGGCAACCGGGAGATGCATCCCGGCGACACCTGCACCACCACCCGCAAGGGGAAGACCACCGAGCGCAGCTACGACGAGCAGAAGGAGAGCAACGGCTGGACGCCGTGGATCCTGCTGGGCATCGGCGCGCTGCTGGCGGTGGGCGGCGCGGTCATGCTGGTCGGCGAGTTCACACGGTCCTCCGACGGCGGCAATGGCGCCGGGCCCGGCACGCCGCCGCCGTTCCCGCCGAACCAGCCATATCCGCAGCCATATCCGCAGCCTTATCCACAACCGTCCCCGCAACCCGGCCCGCAGTACGGGTACGCCCCGAATTACGGTGCACCGCAAGGTTATGGCGCGCAGCCGCAGTACGGTCCCCCGCCCGGTTATGCCCAGCCGAGCCATCCACCCCAGCAACGGTACTGAGCGAAATCCGATAGCCCGAGGGGCTTTCGCCCCTCGGATACGGCGGGCGGCACTTCGTACCCAAATTGTTAGCCGAAGTAAGAATGATCACCGCGGCGGCGGGAATAGCCTCGGATATGGCAGGTAGTTCCGTAGGCGCACATGCAAACTGTGCGTGAAAAACCGCCCCGCCGGTGTCTTCCTACTGGCCGCACCCGGCGGTGCACGCTAGCGTTCCGAGGGTGGCAGTGAGTCTGTTGGGGAAGGCCGGCCGCGCACCGGCCGCACAGGAATCAGGTTTTGCCGCGCACCGCGCCGGGGTCGAAAGACTGCTGGCGTCCTACCGTGCGATCCCGCCGGACGCGAATGTCCGGCTGGCCAAGAAAACCTCCAATCTGTTCCGGGCCCGCGCCAAGAACACCGCCCCCGGCCTGGACGTCTCCGGTCTGGACAAGGTCATCGCGGTGGATCCGCAGACGCGCACCGCCGAGGTGGCGGGCATGACCACCTACGAGGATCTGGTCGCCACCACCCTGGCCTACGGGCTGGCGCCGCTGGTGGTGCCGCAGCTCAAGACCATCACCCTGGGCGGCGCGGTGACCGGGCTCGGCATCGAGTCGACCTCGTTCCGCAATGGCCTGCCGCACGAATCCGTGCTGGAGATCGACGTGCTGACCGGGTCCGGCGAGATCATCACCGCCACCCCGGACGGCCCGCACGCCGATCTGTTCCGGGGTTTCCCGAACTCCTACGGAACGCTCGGCTACTCCACCCGCCTGAAGATCGAACTGGAAACGGTGAAACCGTTCGTGGCGCTGCGGCACTTGCGGTTTCATGATCTGCGGGACCTGGAGACGACCATGGCGCAGATCATCGCGGACCGCTCGTATGCCGGCGAGCAGGTCGACTATCTCGACGGCGTGGTGTTCACCGCCGACGAGAGCTACCTGGTGCTCGGCCGCCAGACCGAGGAACCCGGGCCGGTCAGCGACTACACCGGCATGGACATCTTCTACCGGTCGATCCAGCACGACGGCGCGGAACCGAAGCGCGACCGGCTGACCATCAGCGACTACCTGTGGCGATGGGATACCGACTGGTTCTGGTGCTCGCGGGCCTTCGGCGCGCAGAATCCGCGTATCCGCCGGTTCTGGCCCAAGCGGTACCGGCGCAGCAGCTTCTATTGGAAGCTCATCGCCCTCGATCACAAGTTCCACATCGGCGACAAACTGGAGGCCCGCCAGGGCAATCCGCCCCGCGAGCGGGTGGTGCAGGACATCGAGGTGCCCATCGAGCGCACCGCCGACTTCCTGCACTGGTTCCTGCGGGAGATCCCGATCGAGCCGATCTGGTTGTGCCCATTGCGATTGCGCGACACCGGCGATGGCGAGCGGCCGTGGCCGCTGTACCCCCTGGAGCCGGATCGCACCTACGTGAACGTCGGCTTCTGGTCGGCGGTGCCGACCGTGGCCGGGCAGCTCGAGGGCGCGGCCAATCGCGCCATCGAAAGCGAAGTGTCCGCCCTCGACGGGCACAAATCGCTGTACTCGGATTCCTACTACGACAAAGACGAGTTCGCCGCGCTGTATTACGGCGGCGACACCTATGCCAAGCTCAAGCAGCACTACGACCCGGATCATCGTTTACTGGATCTGTATTCGAAGGCGGTGCAACGCAAGTGACCACGTTCAAGGACCGTTCCGACGTTTTCGCCGAGCTCGGGAGCAAGCTCAGCATTGCCGAGATCTTCGAGACCCTCATAGACGGGCCGATGCCGATTCGCTTCACCGCGTACGACGGCAGCACCACCGGCCCGGACGACTCGGAATTCGGCCTGGAGATCATCAATCCGCGCGGCGTCAACTACATCGCCACCGCGCCCGGTGATCTGGGCATGGCCCGCGCCTATATCGCCGGCGATATGAAGGCGCACGGCGTGCACCCGGGCGACCCGTACGAGCTGCTGAAGGCCCTGGGCAAGCTGAAGTTCCACCGCCCCACCGCCCTGCAGCTGGTCGTCATCGCGCGTTCGCTGGGCTGGGAGCTGCTCAAGCCGATCGCCCCGCCGCCGCAGGAGACGCTGCCGCGCTGGCGCCGGATCGCGCTGGAAGGCCTGCGCCACTCCAAGACTCGCGACGCCGAGGCCATCCACCACCACTACGACGTCTCCAACACCTTCTACGAGTACGTGCTGGGCCCGTCCATGACCTACACCTGCGCGGTGTACGGGGACGAGAGCTGGACCCTCGAACAGGCGCAGGAGAACAAGTACCGGCTGGTCTTCGAGAAGCTGAACCTGAAGGCCGGCGACCGGCTGCTCGATATCGGCTGCGGCTGGGGCGGCATGGTGCGCTACGCCGCCAAGCGCGGCGTCCGGGTCATCGGCGCGACACTATCCGCCGAGCAGGCCGAATGGGCGCAGGCCAAGATTGCCGAGGAGGGCCTGTCCGAGCTGGCCGAGGTCCGCCACTCCGACTACCGCGATGTCCAGGAGAGCGGTTTCGACGCCGTCTCCTCCATCGGCCTCACCGAGCACATCGGGGTGCACAACTACCCGGCCTACTTCGAGTTCATGAAGTCCAAGCTGCGCGACGGCGGCCTGTTCCTCAACCACTCGATCACCCGCCCGGACAACAAGCACACCACCAAGGCCGGGGATTTCATCGACCGCTACGTCTTCCCCGACGGCGAACTGGCCGGCTCCGGCCGCATCATCTCCGAGATCCAGAACGTGGGCCTGGAAGTCCTGCACGAAGAGGACCTGCGCCGGCACTACGCGCTCACCCTCGCCGAATGGTGCGAGAACCTGGTCCGGAACTGGGACGCCGCCGTCGCCGAGGTGGGCGAGGGCACCGCCAAGGTGTGGGGCCTGTACATGGCCGGCTGCCAGCTCGGCTTCGAGACCAATGTGGTTCAGCTACACCAGGTGCTGGGCGTCAAGCTCGGCGAGGACCAGGCGTGGACCGTTCCGCTGCGCCCGTGGTGGAACGCCTGACCGGCTCACAACAGCGAATCCAGGAAGGCCCGCGGTAGCTCCTGGCCCTCGGCATTGCCGGTGACCAGGGGCATGTCCGTGCGCAGCGTGCGCAGGATGCCCTGTACGCCCGGGCCCGCGTCCACGAGCGGCCGCGGCCAGCCCAGTTCGGCGCACCGGATCACCACCGGGCTGAGCACGGCAATGGCCTCGCCCATCCAGCCGGCGGCGGAGAGGCATTCGGCCAGCAGCAGGGCCGAGTCCAGTTCCGCTCGGGGACGGCGTTTCTCACGGGTGCGGCCGTGCAGGGCGCGAGCCCGTTTGACCACCGTGTCGTCGGTGCCGAGCGGGGCCAGCTCATCGGTGAGCGAGCGGTCGTCGCCACGGTAGTGGCGGGCCAGCAGCGCGCGAATGGTGGCGATCTCCTCGGCCTCGGCGGTGAGGACGGCGGCGCCGGTGAGATGGCGGACGGGACGGATCGGCGGATCGGTGACCAGGCCCGCGGTGAGCTGATCGGCGGGCAGGCCGAGCCGGAAACGCTCGGCGCGAATATGCGCGGCCAGGCGAGGCAGCTTGCGGTCCACCGCGATTCGCGCACCCTCGTCGAGCCGGGCGGTGGCGGTCTCCATATCCCCCAGCACGGCCTTGACGCGCGCTCCGGTGGCGAAGATGGTGATCAGGAAGTCGACGGGACCGACGCGCGGGACGAGTTCATGGGACTGGTCGAGCAGGCGCTGCGCGCCATCCAGATCCCCGCGGCGGTAGGCCACCTCGCCCAGCAGCGCCCCCGCCACCCGCACCGCATGCGAGCGCGGCCCGGACCGATCCCGGGCGGTCTGCCAGGCCTGTTCGAAAAACCGTGTGGCGGTGGTGATATCGAGCTGCTCATAGGCGGCGTCGCCCTGGCCGCAGAGGCCGAACACCACGCCGAGCGGATCGGCGGAGCGGGCGTGATACGGGGCGGCCCACTCCTGCATGGTGCGCGCGCCCTCGAAGTCGAATTCGCACAGGCGCACGAAGGACGCGAGATTCGCGGCCGTGGACACGGTCCAGGCGGGCAGGTCGTCGGCCAGGGCCAGACAGTCGGTGAGGCGCTCCATGACGCCCTCGGTGCGATCGCGGGCCACCTGATCGGCGGCGGCGAGTACGGCGGCCTGACAGCGCTGCTGCACCGCCTCCGCATCGTTCGGTGCGCTGCGGGCCAGCATGTTCGACAACCGGCCCAGCGCGGTGCGGGCCGCGCCCGACTGCTGCAGGGTCACATTGGCCCGGGCCAGCGCCATGAGCAGCTTCGAACGCGAGGCCACCTGCTGCACGGGCAGTTTCGACACCGTCGCGAACAGCGTCGCCAGCCGGGAACGGTCGATCAGGTCCATGCCGCCGCTCTCGACCAGGTCCAGGGCGAACTTGAAATCGGTGGCGGCCAGGGCGTGATCCACCGACTGGCGCAGCATCTGATGTTCGGCGTACCAACGGGAAGCCTTGCGGTGCAATGCCTTCACCTGACCGGGCTGGGCGCGCTCCAGGCGGGCGCGCAGCTGCTCGGCCACCATGGGCTGCATCCGGTACACGCCGGAGTCCTCGGCGATCCGGTGCACGAACAACTCCCGCTGTTCGGCCTGCTCCAGCAGTTCGGCGGCATCGGCTGCACCGGTGAGCGCCTCGGCGAGGGACGCGCTCACCCGCTCCGGTACCGCGAGGGCGGTGAGGAATTCGAGCATGCGCGGTTCGAGGGAATCGAGCACGTTCTCGGCGAGATAGTCGCGAATGGCCTTGTTGTCCCCGGACAATCGGGCGATGAACTGATCCGGATCCTGGTCCGCGGCGCGCAGCGACAGGCTCGCGAACTGAATGGCCGCCGGCCAGCCGTCGGTGGCGGTGTGGATCTGCTCGACCTGCCGGTCGGTGAGCTCGATCCCGGTGCGGTCCACCAGGATCTGCCGCGTCTCCTCCGCGGTGAGACGCAATTGCCCGGACCCGATCTCGACCAGTTCGTCGGCCACCTGCATGCGGTTCAGCGGCAGTCCGGCGCGCTCCCGGCTGGTGATCACGAAACGCAAATGGTGGCAGCCGCTGTCGAGCAGCGACTCCAGCACCCGGTGCGCCCCGGCGTCGGTGATGCGATGCCAGTCGTCCACCATCACCACGACGGCCGAACCACTGGCGTGCACCTCGTCGATGAGCGCGGTCACCGCGTACGACACCGCCTCGGCGGGCCGCTCCTCGAGCACCTGCTCCAGTCCGGCCCCGAGCTCCGGGCGGACCTTGCGGATGGCGGCGATGATGTGCGCGAGCAGCCACACCTCGTTGTCGTCGCCGCGGTCGATGCCGATCCAGGCCACCGGGATACCGCGATCGGTGAGCTCGGCGCACCACTGCGCGGCCAGGGTGCTCTTGCCGAATCCCGCCGGACCGTGGATGACCGCGAGTCGCCGCCGCCCCCCGGCGCGCAGCGGCTCCAGCAGCCGCGGGCGCAGCACCGGTTCCCGCGCCGGTCGGGGCGGCCGGAATTTCGTCATGGCCGTGGGCGGCAGCGTGGTCCCGGTACCGCCCATCGCCGGGAAGACTCCGCTCGCCGCGGGGCTCGGCGGTGTGAGGCTCAGCGAGCGATTGCGCGGCGCGGTCACCACGGTGCCGGTGCGCTGGCGCGAATAGTGCTGGGTCGCAGCGGGATCCGTACTGTCCCCGGCGCTCCCGTCGCCGTCCAGCAGGGCCATCTCATCGGGCACCTGGCCGTGCTCGGATTGGATGGCGCGCAGCATGTCCCCGAACTCCGCCGCCGATCCGGGCCGCTTCTCCGGATCCGGGGACATGGCGGCCTCGATGGCCGCGGCCACGTCGGCCGGTATTTCCAGCTCCCGCAGATCCGGCAGCGGTTGACTGGTGATGCGCAGGAACTGCGCGACGACCTTCTCCCCCGCCTGCCGTTCATAGGCGGCGTGACCGGTCAGCAATGCGAACAATGTGGATCCGAGACCGTATACATCCGAGCGGACGGTCGGTTCCTCGCCCTTGAGCACTTCCGGGGCGGTGAACGCCGGCGATCCGGTGATCATGCTGGTGGAGGTGCGGAAACCCCCTGGGATGCGGGCGATTCCGAAGTCGGTGAGCTGCGGCTCCCCGTACCGGCTCAACAGCACGTTCGCCGGTTTCACATCCCGGTGCAGCACCTGCACGCGGTGCGCGGTCTCGATGGCCCCCGCCAGCTTCACCCCGACCCGCAGGGAATCCGACCAGGTCAGCGGCCCGTTCTCGCGAACCAGCCGTTCCAGCGACCCGTGCGTGGCGTACTGCATGACAATGAACGGCCGCCCCGTCGGGGTCACGTCCACCTGCAGGATGTCGACGATATTCGGATGCCCGGACAGCCGCCCCATGGCCTGTTCCTCGCGCAGGAACCGTTCCCGGCTCTCCTCGTCGATCTCCGAGGACAGCACCTTCACCGCCACTATCCGGTCCAGCGCCTTTTGCGCACAACGGAATACGATCCCGAATCCGCCCCGCCCGATCTCCTCGGCCTCGCCCAGCCCCATGGCCTCGAGTTCGTCGGTGATGCTCATGGGCACGAACCCCTGGGTGGCGGACTCGGCTCGCGTCGAGTCGCCCCCGGAGCCCCCCGGGCGCGCCTGTGGATTCATCTGGCCACCTCGAACCTGGAAGTGCGCGTACCGAACCTACGGGTGGTGTCGGCGTCACCCGCACTCATCCAAACGTAGCGCGACACGCACATGTGCGTAGAGGATTCGGCGCACCTCCGCATGTCAGGCCCGGTCACCGGTCCTCCCCTGGAAACGGCCCGGCCCGGGCCGCGATGATCGCGACCCGGGCCGGGGGTTTCAGCGCCGCAGCGCCGTATTACTGGCGCAGCGAGGCGGGCACCTGGAAGCGGTCGCCGAACTTGGCGGCCAGCTCGTCGGCGCGCGCGACGAAGCCTTCCTGTCCACCCGGGTAGCCGACGATGAACTGGTGGGTGCCACCGGTCCAGGCCGGGTAGCCGATGCCGAAGATCGAGCCGATATTGGCGTCGGCGGTGGTGGTCAGCACACCCTCGTCGAAGCACTTCTGGGTCTCGATGGCCTCGGCGAAGAGCATGCGGTCCTTCAGGTCCTCGAAGGTGACGCCCTCGGGCAGCTCACGCGAGGTGTTGAACAGCGTGCGCAGCTCGGCCCACAGACCCGTGGCCTTGCCGTCCACGTAGTCGTAGAAGCCCGCGCCGCCGGCCTTGCCCTTGCGATCGAACTCGCCCACCAGCTTGTCGAGGATGGCGGCGGTCGCGGCCGACGCGGCATCGATCTCGCCACCGGCGGCCACGATGGCCTCTGCGGTCTCCTTGTAGATCTTCTGCATGGTGGTGAAGTTCAGCTCGTCCGACAGCTTCAGCGGCGCCGCCGGGTAGCCCGCCTGCAGACCGGCCTGCTCGATGGTCTGCGGGTCCACGCCCTCGGCCAGCATCTTGATGGCCTCGTTGATGAACTTGCCGATGACGCGCGAGGTGTAGAAGCCGCGCGAGTCGTTGACCACGATCGGGGTCTTGCGGATGGCGAGGGTGTAGTCGTACACCCGGGCCAGCGCCTCGTCGGAGGTCTTCTCGCCCTTGATGATCTCGACCAGCGGCATCTTGTCGACCGGCGAGAAGAAGTGGATGCCGATGAAGTCCTCGGCCCGCTTCACGCCATTGGCCAGCAGGGTGATCGGCAGGGTCGAGGTGTTGGAGCCGAGCAGCGCGTCGGCGTCCACGATGTCCTCGATCTCGCCGAAGACCTTGGCCTTGAGCTCCGGGTTCTCGAACACGGCCTCGATGACGAAGTCCACGCCCGCGAAGTCGGCGGCGTCGGCGGTCGGCTTGATGCGATCCAGCAGCGCCTTCGACTTCTCCTCGGTGGTCTTGCCACGCGAGAGGGCCTTCTCCTCGAGCTTCTCGGAGTAGTTCTTGCCCTTGTTGGCGGCCTCGATGGTGACGTCCTTGAGGACGACGTCGATGCCGGCCTTGGCGGTGACGTAGGCGATGCCCGCGCCCATCATGCCCGCGCCGATGACGCCGACCTTCTTGATCTCACGCTTGGGCACGTCCTTGGGACGCGAACCGCCGTTGTTGATCGACTGCAGGTCGAAGAAGAACGCCTGGATCATGTTCTTCGCGACCGGGCCGGTCAGCAGCGAGACGAAGTAGCGGGACTCGATGAGCGAGGCATTGTCGAAATCGACCTGGGCGCCCTCGACCGCGGCGGCCATGATGGCCTGCGGGGCCGGCATGTTCTGGCCCTTGAGCTGCTTGCGCAGGTTGGCCGGGAAGGCCGGCAGGTTGGCGGCCAGCGACGGGGTGGTCGGGGTGCCGCCCGGGATCTTGAATCCCTTGACGTCCCACGGCTGCACGCCCTTGTCCGGGTTGGCCTTGATCCACGCCTTGGCGGCCGGGATCAGCTCCTCGACCGAGCCCACGACCTCGTTGACCAGGCCGGTGGCCTTGGCCTTCTGCGCGTTGAACTCGTTGCCCTGCAGCAGCACGCCCATCAGGCCGTTGGCGATGCCCAGCATGCGGGTGATGCGGGTGACACCGCCGCCGGCGGGCAGCAGGCCCAGCTTCACCTCGGGCAGGCCGATCTTCAGGCCCTTCACATCGGCCGCGATGCGGTAGTGGGTGGCCAGGGTGATCTCCAGGCCGCCGCCCAGGGCGGCGCCGTTGATCGCCGAGACGACCGGCTTGCCCAGCTGCTCGAGGCGACGCAGGTCGCTCTTGATGAAGGTGAGCTCCTCCATGATGGCGGCGGCGTCGTCCGGGCCGGTCTGCATCATGTTCTTCAGGTCGCCGCCGGCGAAGAAGGTCTTCTTCGCGGAGGTCAGCACGACACCGGTGATGTCGTCCTTCTCGGCGACCAGGCGGTCCACGGTGGCCCGCATGGAGTCCTTGTAGAGCTGGTTCATGGTGTTGGCGCCCTGATTGGGGTCGTCCATGGTCAGCACGACGATGCCGTCGGCGTCCTTCTCCCAGCTGATCATGTTCTCAGTCATCGTGTTTCGTTCTCCCGAAAGTCGTGGTGGCTGGGCGTCAGACGCGCTCGATGATGGTGGCGACGCCCATGCCGCCGCCGATGCACAGGGTGATCAGGCCGTAGCGGGCGTTGCGGCGGTGCAGCTCGTCGACCACGGTGCCGGTGATCATGGCGCCGGTGGCGCCCAGCGGGTGACCCATGGCGATGGCGCCACCATTGACGTTCAGCTTCTCGTCCGGGATCTGCAGATCCTTCTGGAACTTCAGCACGACGGAGGCGAAGGCCTCGTTGATCTCGAAGAGATCGATATCGGCGGTGGTCAGGCCGGCCTTGGCCAGCGCCTTGTGCGCGGCCGGGGTCGGGCCGGTCAGCATGATGGTGGCGTCCGCGCCGGAGATGCCGGTGGACACGATGCGGGCGCGCGGGGTCAGACCCGAAGCGGCGCCGGCCTCCTCGGAGCCGACCAGCACCAGCGCGGCGCCGTCGACGATGCCCGAGCTGTTGCCGCCGTGGTGCACGTGGTCGATCTTCTCGACGTAGGTGTAGCGCTGCATGGCGACGGCGTCGAAGCCGCCCATGTCGCCGATGCCGGCGAAGGCCGGGTTCAGCTTGGCCAGATCCTCGGCGGTGGTGCCGGGGCGCATGTGCTCGTCGTTGTCCAGCACGGTCAGGCCGTTGATGTCCTTGACCGGGACGACGGAGTTCTTGAAGTAGCCGTTCTTCCAGGCATTGGCGGCCAGGTCCTGCGAGCGCACGGCGTAGGCGTCCACGTCATCGCGGGTGAAGCCCTCGATGGTGGCAATGAGGTCGGCCGAGATACCCTGCGGGACAATGTAGTTCGGGTAGGCGGTGGCCGGGTCCATGAACATGGCGCCGCCGTCGGAGCCCATCGGCACGCGGGACATGGACTCCACGCCGCCGGCGATGACCAGGTCCTCGAAGCCGGAGCGCACCTTCTGGGCGGCCAGGTTCACGGCCTCCAGGCCGGAGGCGCAGAAGCGGTTGATCTGCACGCCGCCGACGGTGTCGGGCAGGCCGGCGGCCAGCACGGTGGTGCGGGCGATATCGGCGCCCTGGTCGGCCACGGGGGAGACGACACCCAGGATGATGTCCGAAATCCGATCCTCGTCCAGGTTCGGGTAACGGTTCCGCAGCTCCTCGACCAGACCGGTGGTCAGATCGATCGGCTTGACCGAATGCAGCGACCCCTTCTTGTTGCGGCCGCGCGGGGTGCGGATGGCCTCGTAAATGTAGGCCTCTGTGGTCATATCGGAGTTTTCCTTCCTCAAGGTGCGCCGACACCGCGTTGTGCGGGCGGCCGCGGGTAACCCTGCCCAGTCGGCCTCACGACCGACCGTCCTGACGCTGTACAAACAGCCTCATGAACCGGCCGACGTGCGCTCAGGCAGCCCGTACGCCTGGGCATACCTTAGAACCTCGCCGAACCGATACTCACGGCCACCCGATCATAGTACCGCCGAGTGCGAACTCCGGTTAACTTAATGTGCCTCACAGGGGAACTGTCAACCCTCCAGCGGCGTAGCCCCCAATTCCGACCGCAACAGTTCCAAGGCCACCTCATCCGGGTCGCGGCGTTCCTCGGCCGGCACCGGCCGCGCCGCGTCCGCCAGCAGCTCCCGCTCCTCTTCCTCCGTAGTAGCAGGTGGGACGCCGTCATAACCTACCGACGAGTAGTCCCCCGGCCCCGGATCGTCCGGAAGGTCCGGCCCGTCAGGCAGCGGAATATCGTCCTCCGGCGGCGCCGCCGCGGCCCCCGCCGCACCCCGCCCGGCCCCCGCCGAATCGCTGTCCACACCCCCGGCAGTAGGGGTTCCCCAGCCACCCGCCTTCGCGGGCGCGGCAGCCGCACCGGCCGCACCCGCCGCCGCCTTCGCCTGACTCGGCCGCGAGAACCGCGGAGCCTCCTTCTTGGGCGCACCCTTACCGGCCCCCGGCCCGGTCCCCGCCCCGCGCCCCGCGGCGGCGGGCCCGGAACCCCCGACCTCCCACTTGATGTCGTGCTCGCGCCCGAGCACGACCCGCACCGCCGACCGCACCGCATCGAGGTTCGCCGGCTGCGACAACCGCTGCGCCAACGGCGCATGCTGATGCCCGAAGACGATGGTCTCGCCTTCGACCCGCAGCACCGTTCCGCCCGACAGCAGGGCCTGCACCGCCGCCGACCCGAACTCCCGCACCTTGGCCCGGATATCCGCCCAGGCCCCCTCGATCTCCCGCAGCACGTCCGCCCCGGACAGCTCCGCCATTTCCGCGGAAGTCACCGCATCGGCGGACGCACCACCCGAGCCTTCGGCATCGCCCGCACTGGTCGGCGCCTCCTGCACGGCAGGTTCGGGCGCCACTTCGGCATGCTCCTGCGCGGATGTCGCGGGCGCACCCGCCCCGGCGGTGGAAGCGGTCGTGCCGGGAGCCACCGCTGACTGCCGCTCCGCAGCGCCCGCAACGGAAGGCTCCGACGCAGGCGATGTGGTTCCGGCCGCAGGCGCGCTCCCGGCCGCATTGCCCGCGTGGGCGGGCGTCGCGCCCGCCTGCGCCGAGAAGGCCATCCGGTCCGGGGCCACCGCCGCGCTCTCCGACGCGGACTGTCCGCCCGCGGACCGCGCCTCGGCGGCAGGGGCAGCCGCTGCGGGCGTCGGCGCAGACGCCGCCTCGTGAGCAGGAGTGTTCGCCGCGCCACCGGGCTGCGAGGGCAGCGAACCCGACGCGGATTGGGAGACCTGTTGCGGCTCAGTGCCTTCATTTGCCGGAGCCGGGGCATTGGGCGACACGGCCGACGCCCCTTCGGCAGACGTGGTACCGATCTGCGCGCCGGCCGCTGCCGTGGAGGGGGCGGCAGCGCTCGGCGCGGGTGCGGCGGCGCGATGGGGCGCGGCGTCTTCACCCGCGCGGGCAGACGGCACCGGTGCGGCTTCGGCGGGGACGGCGCCCACCGCATTCATCTCGGGCGGCCGGACCGTGGCCGGGCGGCTGGGCTCCGGCGAATCTCCTTGCGCCATCGCCGCTGTGGCCTCGGCCGTCGAGTGAGCAGATCCACCGGTGGCGGCGGACGTCTGCGGCTGCTGAGCGGGTGCCGAAGCCTGCGGCGTGGGGGCCTGCCCGGACCGGTCCGGATTTCCGGCTGCGGCAGCCGGGCCGGGCACAGACTGCGACGGTTGAACCGGGGCCGATGTGTTCGGCGCGGCGACCTTTCCCCCGGAGCGGCTTTCCCGAAGAGCGGCAAGCGCTTCCGCGCCACGGCGGCGGGGTTCGCCGGAGGTGGGCGCCTGCGGGGCCGCCGGTGCGGCGGGTGCGGCGGCGGGCGCGGAGGAAGAGGCAGCGGCCGGAATCGGGCCGCTCGCTACCCGACGTTCCAGGATTTCCAGGCGTTGCAGTGTTGCCGTTTCAGCGTCGGAGACGGCGGGGAGGAGCATGCGGGCGGCGATGACCTCGAGCAGGAGGCGGGGGGCGGTGGCGCCGCGCATATCGCCGAGGCCCTCGTGCAGGAGTTCGGCGTAGCGGGCGAGGGTGGCCGGGCCGATGCGGGTGGCCTGGTCGCGCATGCGGTCGAGGACGTCGCCCGGGCCGGTGACGAGATTGCGGTCGGCGGCATCGGGGACGGCGCGCAGGAGGATGAGGTCGCGGAGGCGTTCGAGCAGGTCGGTGGCGAAGCGGCGGGGGTCGTGGCCCGCCTCCACGACGTGGTCGATGGCGGAGAAGAGGGCCGCGCCGTCGGACGCCGCGAGGGCCTCGACGGCATTGTCGATCAGGGCCACGTCGGTGACGCCGAGCAGGGCGACCGCGCGGGGGTAGGTGACGCCCTCGGGGCCCGCGCCCGCGAGAAGCTGGTCGAGGACGCTGAGGCTGTCGCGGGGGGAGCCGCCGCCGGCGCGGATGACCAAGGGGTAGACCGACTCCTCGACCTGGACGTTCTCCTGATCGCAGATCCTGCCGAGCAGGCCGCGCATGGTGGCGGGCGGGAGCAGGCGGAAGGGGTAGTGATGGGTGCGGGAGCGGATGGTCGGCAGGACCTTGTCCGGTTCCGTGGTGGCGAAGACGAAGATGAGGTGGGCGGGCGGCTCTTCGACGATTTTGAGCAGCGCGTTGAAGCCCGCGGTGGTGACCATGTGCGCCTCGTCCACGATGAAGACGCGGTAGCGGGATTCGGCGGGGGCGTAGAAGGCGCGGTCGCGCAGTTCACGGGTGTCGTCCACGCCGCCGTGGCTCGCGGCGTCGAGTTCGATCACGTCGAGATTGCCGGAGCCGCCCGGGCCCAGCGCCACGCACGAGGGGCAGACCCCGCACGGGGTGGAGGTCGGGCCTTCGACGCAGTTCAGCGAGCGCGCGAGGATGCGCGCGGAGGAGGTCTTGCCGCAACCGCGCGGACCCGAGAACAAATAGGCATGACTGATCCGGCCGGTGTCGAGCGCGGTGCTCAGGGGATCGGTGACGTGCTCCTGCCCCACCACTTCAGCGAACGTTGCCGGTCGGTACTTCCGGTACAGAGCCACGGCCCGAGGGTACCGAGTAGGGGCGACATCGAGCGATTCGCTGCCCGCGCGGCATCCGATCGGCTCGCCGGTTGTCCGGATTGCTGGGTTCATCCAGTCTGGACATCCAAACCTGTGATTCAAATCACATGCATTCCGGTCGCCCGTTCAAAACACTCGAGACCGACCGCAAAGTTTGTGATCATGCCGAGCAAATTCTCAGCGCGATTTCAGAAAAGGTATAGCCGGACGTGGCTTCCACCCAAGATCACCATTTACTGATGCGCGTTCGGTTTCAACTCCGCAGAGCCGACATAACGATCCCATTACCCGATGCAGCAAGATCGCAATCGTTTGGCTACCGTGGACATCGGCAACTTCGGTAGCCAAACCTTCATCAGGTTGGTGGCCCCGGCCGGTCCCTCATCCCGACCGGGGCACAACCAAATCTCCCGGAGGAATCGCCCTGGTGCCGCAGCACGACGTCATCGCCGCAGCCTGGCTCTCCAGCACCGACTTCGCGGGTAATACCGCCGCCGTCGATCTGCTCAGCCGAGCCATCGCCCCGCAGGACTACGACCTCAAGCGTGATTCGCTACCGGTCTCCGCCGCCGCCGATCCGGCCACCGCCAATGCCATTCTGGAGCTGCTGGAACGCGGCCAGGTGCCGACCATGGCGGCCATCAATACCCTCATCGTGCAGAACGACATGCGCGCCGAGGCCGAGCGCATCGAACGCCTGGGCCGCCGCGCCCAGCGCAGCATCGACGATTTCGGCCGGGTGCTCGCCAAGTTGACCGACGAATATTGGACCGCGCACGGAACCGGTCCCACCCGTCGCGACATTCTGCTTTCCGAACCGGTTTTCAACCTCATTCGCGATCGTGTCGGCAACATTCCGCCGACCGCCGTCAAACATTTGTGGTTGATCGAGCGCGCCCAGCGCGCCGGCTGGATCGCCTATAACGCCGCTCCCCGATCCCTGTGCGCCGGAAGGCGTTTCCACGCCGCGCGTTATGGAAATCGGGTTTCGCTACGCCCGGTGAATACCATCGGCACCCTGGTCGCGGCGTACCTGCGAGATCAAGTGGCCGAGCACGGCCGCCCGCCGCGCTGGTCGGTGCTGGCCTACGAACTGCGCGATGATCGCGGCCGCCGCGTGTTCAACGACACTGCCGACGCGCGCTCGCAGCAGCAGTGGCTCACCACCGCCGAATGGATGGCCCTCGACGACGGCCTGCCCGTGCCCGGACCTCGCGGATTGCGCGCGCTGGGCCGCAAGAGCCGGGATCGTCGCAGCTAGACCTGTTACAGACACGTATCCAAGTCCTCATTTTCGTAACAGCGCCGAAACGTGAGGAAAAGGTAACTTCCGTGCAACGCGATCACGCGCGGAAGGAGTTACCCCAACATGACCTCGACCATCGATCCGGCGGCGACGGCCTGGCTGCTCGCGGCCACGGCCATGGTGCTGCTCATGACGCCGGGACTGGCGATCTTCTACGGCGGCATGGTGCGGTCCAGCGGTGTGCTCAACATGCTGATGATGAGCTTCATCTCCATTCCGCTGGTGACGGTGGTCTGGCTGCTGGCCGGGTACAGCTTCGCCTTCGGCGAGGACGCCGGCGGCGGGCTCATCGGCAATTTCGAGTTCTTCGGGCTGTCGGGCATCGACCCGTCCACGGTGCGGGAGAACACGGCCATCCCGGAGCTGCTGTACGTCACCTTCCAGCTGACCTTCGCCATTCTGACCATCGCCCTGGTGAGCGGCGCCATCGCCGATCGCGCCAAGTTCTCGGCGTGGATGGTCTTCGTGCCGGTGTGGGCGCTGGTCGTGTACGCGCCCATCGCGCACTGGGTGTGGACCCCGGACGGCTGGCTGACCAAGTTCGGCGCGCTGGATTACGCGGGCGGCCTGGTCGTCGAGATCGCTTCCGGCGCTTCGGCGCTCGCGCTGGCGCTGGTGCTGGGGCCGCGCATCGGGTTCAAGACCGATGCCATGCGCCCGCACAATCTGCCGTTCGTGCTGCTGGGCGCGGGCCTGCTGTGGTTCGGCTGGTTCGGGTTCAATGCCGGTTCGGCCCTGTCCGCCAATGGGACCGCCGCGGCGGTATTCCTGAACACGCTCGTCGCGGGCTGCCTCGGCATGCTGGGCTGGCTGGTGGTGGAGCAGGTGCGCGACGGCCGGCCGACCACCTTCGGCGCGGCCTCCGGCGCGGTGGCGGGCCTGGTGGCCATCACCCCGTCCTGCGGGTACGTGAACACCCTCGGCGCGCTGCTCGTGGGCCTGGTCGCGGGCGTGGTGTGCTCGTTCGCGGTGGGCTGGAAGTTCAAGGGCAACTACGACGATTCGCTCGATGTGGTGGGCGTGCACTTCATGGGCGGCGTGGTCGGCACGCTGCTGATCGGGCTGCTCGCCAATCAGGCCATGACGGGTGCGGGCGGCGCGGAGGGCCTGCTCTACGGCGGCGGGCTGAGCCAGCTCGGCAAGCAGGCGGTGGGCGTTGTCGCGGTGGCGGCCTTCGCATTCGGCGTGTCGTATGCGCTGGGCAAGGTCATCGATCTGGTGATCGGCTTCCGGGTCGGCAAGGAGGAGGAGATCTCCGGTATCGACTTCGCGCTGCACGCGGAGACCGCGTACGCGGAAGGTGTGAGCGGGCACGGCCATGGGCCGCGCAAGCTCGGTGAGGGGCCGTTCGGGCACTGAGCGCGAGCGCATCGTGCGCCGAGTCCGAGTGGTGGAAGCAGGGCGGCAGGTCGCGAGACCTGCCGCCCTTCCGCTTTCGGATCACTTCACCTTGGCCGCCGGGGCGTTGAAGGTATTGCACTCGAAGGTGAGGTTCTTGTCGTAGCCGATTTCGAACCAGGCCCCGCCGTTCTCCGAGGTGCCGTGGTCGCGCATGTCCCCGGGGGCGTCGCCGCGGCCGTAGGCGTCATTGCGCGCGACGCTGATCTGCGCCGAGGTCAGCGAACCGCCGTGCGAGGAGGAGGACAGGTACATGCCGTCGAAGCAGTTGGCCTGCAGTTCGGTGCGGCGGGACAGTTCCAGGCCGAGGTCGCTGCGCGCGCCGGCTTGCCGGCGTTCGCTGTGCACCTTGCCGAGGATGCCGGATTGGGCCTGGACGTGATGGCCGTACTCGTGGGCGAAGACCGACAGGTAGACCACCCAGTTGTTGCCGAACAGGTCGGTCTGCAGCTGGCTGATCGGCATGTAGATGGTCTTGTCGGCCGAGCAGTAGAAGGCGGCGAAGTTGCTGCTGTTGCCGGTGCACAGGGTGGTGATGCCGCCGGTGTCGGCGGAGACCATGAGCTTGGGCGGTTCGAAGGCCAGCCCGGCCTCCGCGAAGGCGGCCTTCCACGCGTTCTCCAAACACCCTGCGGCGGTTTCGAAGAAGGTGCGCGCGGTGCTCACGTCGGTGCCCCAGGCGGAGTAGGCGCAGCGCGCGGGCAGCAGGGTGAGGTCGGTATCGGTGACCAAGGGATTGTTCGCGGTATCGGCCACGCCGAGGGTGGCGCCGCCCGGCTCCGGATCGTAAGTGGTCTGGACGGAATCGCCCGAACCGAGTGCGTCCAGTCCGTTCTTGAACGCGGCGCGCAGCACCACGCTGGTCACCAGGATGACGAGAATGAGCAGCAGGGTGCCCCAGCGCCGGCGGCGCGGCGGCGCGGGCGGGGTGTGCGTGGCCGCGCCGACCGGAGTGGCGGCGGCGGGCGGCGGCATGGGCGGGCGGTAACCGGGTTGCCGCGGTTGCGCGTGGCCCGGTGCGCCGTAGCCGGCGGGGGCGCGGTAGCCGGGCGGCGGGTAGCCCTGCGGCTGGGGATATCCCGGCACCTGCGGAAAGCCTTGCGCGGGTGATTGTCTGGGCTGCTGCGGATATCCCGGGCCCTGGGGCGGTCGCGGCTGCGGAGGTTGCCCCGGCCCCTGCGGCGGCCAGGGGCGATGCGGTTGACCCGGAACCTGGGGATATCCCGGGCCCTGTGCTCGGCGGGGTGATTGCTGCGGCGGCGCGGGCCAGGGGCCCGGTTGCGGTGGCCGTCCACCGGCTGAGTTCGGTCCTTGTCCGGACGGTGGGCGAGTCATCCCCCCGCACCCCCTCGTTCTCAGAGACAACCGACAGCCGCTTCGGAAGGATAGCAAGCTGTCTAAAGTAGCCTTCCATGCGGATTTTTCGGGGGGCTGCCCTCGTCGCACTGGTGCTGACATTGCTGGGGGTGGCCGCGCCGGCCGCCTGGGCGCAGGCGGACGGGGTGCGGATCGTCGCCGAGGTCGATCTCGGTGACGACGGGCTGTTGCGTGTCACCGAAACCGTGGAAGTGCCCGAGGGCGGCGAATTCCGGCAGGTGCTGCCATTGCGCGTGCAGATCGCCGAGGGAGTGCAGCGCCGCTTCGAGGTCACCGATGTGCAGGCCTCCGGCGATGGCGAGGCGACCCTCGGCGACGACCGGTTCACCATTGTGGCGCGGCCCGGATCGGTGACCGTCAAGTACACGGTGCACAAGACGGTCAGCAATGCCTCGGGCGCACAGGTTTTCCACTGGACCGGGGTGCTGAACACCGATGTGGCGTCGATCAGCGCGACGGTGACCGGTCCCGACTTCCGGATGGGCGTGACGAAGTGCACCATCGGGCCGCCGGGAAATCCGCAGGACTGCGCGGATATTCGCGTCGAACCGGACGGGGTCGCGCATCTGGAGAAGACCGATCTGCGCAAGGGCGACGTGCTCGATGTGACGCTGCAGCTCCCGCCGGGCACGGTCGAGGCCAATGCCGATATCCAGGATGACAATGCGCCCGGCCCGTTCTCGGTGACCGGTCCCGTGCTGGCGGCGTTCGGCGTGCTGCTGGCCGGTCTGGCTGCCGCCGCCGGGTATGTGGTGTGGGCGCGGCGGGCCGAGCCCGGCGACGACGATGTGCTGGATCCGCTGCAGCGCGACGGTGATCGGGCGCAGTTCGCCTCCCCGGACGGTGTGACGCCGGGCATGGCCGGACTGCTGGTGGACGGTTATGTGGACTCTTGGGATATGGCCGCCACCATCGTGGATCTGGCTGTGCGCAGCTACATCTGGGTGGCGGTGGCCGGTGAATCGGACTGGCGCTTCGCCCGCATGAACCCGCCGGACGAGCAGCTGACCGGATACGAGCGCGCCGTCTACGCGGCGCTGCTGCCGGAGGGCGCCGATGCGGTGCTGCTGTCGGAGCTGCGCGGGAAAATCCCGGTGGCGCAGGTGCGCAAGGCGCTCATCGACGATGCCACCGAGCGCGGCGCCTTCATCGACCGCTCCCGGCGCGGTTTCGAATTCTGGCTCGGCGTCGGCCTCATCGCGGCCGGTGCGATCGCGACCGTGGTGCTGGCGCTCGGCCCGGGCCACGCCCTGGTGGGTGTGGCCATCGCCCTCGGCGGCGTGGCGGCTCTGCTGCTCCCCCGCTATCTGCCGTCACGCACCGCGCTCGGCCGGGATATGGCGACCCGGGTGCAAGGCATGGTGCGCGCCCTGGACGGGACTGTCCCGCACCGTGTTCCCGAGCCGTACCGGGAGCTCATGTTCTCCCGCGGCCTGCCGTTCATGGTGGCCGGGCGGCGCGGCGATCACTGGGTGCGCGTATGGCGGGACCTGAATCCCAGTGACGACGGCGTACCCGGCCTGTACTGGTTCGGCGGTTTCGACGGCGATCAGAACCTGCACCGCTTCGCGAGCCACTTCCCGTATTTCATTACGGCCGTGGAGAGCTTGTTCGCCGAATAGGGTTAGGTATGCCCCCACTCTCGGGGGGCTCTCAGGGGCTGTCGCCCCTGAAACCCCACACCCGCAACCACGCGAACCCCACATTCCTGCGGCCCAGCGGCCCAGCGGCCCAGAATCATGCGTTTGAGTGCACTGCGAGGGCTCGTCGCGCGTACGCCCGGACGTCCGCGTCGGTGTCGGTGAGGGCGGTTTCCAAAGCGGTTCGGGCGGAGTCGTTCTCCGGCCAGGTGGTGAGGGTGAGGACAGCGGCCTTGCGGACGTCCGGGTGGACGTCGGCGAGGGCGGCGCGCAGTGGTTCGGTGGCCAGTTCGGGTCCGGCCGAAGGTAGTCCGCGGGCGGCGCCTTCGCGAACCTGCCAGGCGGAGTCCCGCAGCGCGGTGGCCAGGGTGGGCGCGTCGTCGGCGGTGCCGAGCCGGGACAGGGCGGTGAGGGCGGCGGCGCGGACCAGCGGATCGCGGTCGTCCACCAGGAGGCGCACGGTGTCCAGGCCACCGGCCCCGATGGTCGCCAGCCCGCGGGCGGCGGCAATGCGGACTTCCCTGCTGTCGTCGTGGGCGGCGCCGGTCAGGGCGGACCAATCGTCCAGGGAGACCAGGCCGTTGACGGCTTCGATGCGTACCCGGTGGTCCGGATCGACGGCGGCCTTGGCGAACAGCTCGGGTGTGCCACAGCGCAGCACCCGCAGCAGATCCACCACGGCGGCGCGGACCAGCGGATCGGGCGATTCGGTGTGCACCGCGAGTCCGGAGGCGGCGGGCAGGATTTCCACCAGCTCGCGCAGTCCGGCCACGGCCGCGGCGCGGACCTGGGCGTCCGGATCGCCCAGGGCTGCGATGAGGCGGTCGCCGAAACCATCCGGGGCGCCCTCGGTGAGCACCGCCAGCGCGGTAGCGCGCACCTGCGGGTCCGGATCGTCGAGGAACGGGGCGAGTTCGGCGACATCGGGTGCGTCCAAGCCCAGCAGCAGGGCGATTCGCGGCGCGAGGGTCTGTCGTTGCGCGTCGGCCGCCACCAGCGTGGGGTGTATCCGGGCCTCCTCGCCCAGATTGGGCGGGCTGCCGATGAGCGGGGGCTGTGCCACGGGGAGGACGGCCGTCTCGTCCGACGGCAGTTCGTCCAGGCCGGGCACCGGCACGAAATACGGTGCGACCGGGCGCTTCAGGAATTCTATCTCCCCGTCGGCGTTCTTGCGCAGGTTGAGGTGGTACCGCCATTCGACGTCATCGCGTTCGGGCAGATCGGCGCGTTCGTGGTAGAGGCCCCAGCGGGATTCGGTGCGGGTGAGCGAGGAGCGCGCGGCCATCTCGGCGCAGTCGCGGATGAAGCTGACTTCGGCGCAGCGCATGAGCTCGTGCGGGGTCCGCGCGCCCATACTCGCGAGATCGCCGAGCATGCGGTCGAAGGTCTCGATGGCGAGGGAGAGCTTGGTGGCCGTCTTGGGCGGCGCCACATAGTCGTTGACGAAGCGGCGGAGTTTGTACTCCACCTGCTGCTGCGGCGGGCCCTCCGGATTGCGGAGCGGACGGTAGACGAGTTCGTGGGCGGCGGCGAGCTGATCGGCGGGCAGTTCCCCGGGGGCCGGGGTGGCGGCGAGGGTGGCGGCGGCGTGCGCGCCAGCGAGATCGCCGTAGACGAAGGCGCCGATCATGTAGTTGTGCGGCACGCAGGCCAGGTCGCCGGCGGCGTAGAGGCCGGGGACGGTGGTGCGGGCGTGTTCGTCAACCCAGACGCCGGAGGCGGAATGCCCGCTGCACAAGCCGATTTCGGAGATGTGCATCTCGATGTCGTGGGTGCGGTAGTCGTGGCCGCGATTGGCGTGGAAGGTGCCGCGGGTGGGGCGCTCGGTGGTGTGCAGAATGCCTTCGAGCGCGTCGAGGGTTTCCTCCGGCAGGTGCGAGACCTTCAGATAGATGGGCCCGCGCGCGGATTCGATCTCCCGCTTCACCTCCGACATCATCTGCCCGGACCAGTAGTCGGAGTCGACGAAGCGTTCGCCGAGCGCGTTGACCTGGTAGCCGCCGAACGGGTTGGCGACGTACGCGCAGGCCGGGCCGTTGTAGTCCTTGATGAGCGGGTTGATCTGGAAGCATTCGATACCCGAGAGCTCCGCGCCCGCGTGATAGGCCATGGCGTAGCCGTCACCGGCATTGGTGGGGTTCTCATAGGTGCCGTAGAGGTAACCCGATGCGGGTAGCCCGAGCCGCCCGCACGGCCCCGTCGCCAGAATGACGGCCTTGGCCGCCACGGCCACGAATTCCCCGGTGCGCGTGTGCAATGCGGCCGCACCGACGGCCCGGCCGTTCGCGGTGAGCACCCGCACCGGCATGAGCCGGTTCTCGATGCGGATCCGCTCGCGCATCTTCCGCTGCCGCAGCACGCGATACAGCGCCTTCTTGACGTCCTTGCCCTCCGGCATGGGCAGTACGTACGACCCGGACCGGTGTACTCGGCGCACCGCGTACTCGCCGTAGGCGTCCTTCTCGAACTTCACGCCGTAGCGCTCCAGCCGCTGCACCATGGCGAAGCCGCGGGTGGCGGTCTGATAGATGGTGCGCTGGTTGACGATTCCGTCATTGGCGCGGGTGATCTCGGCGACGTAGTCCTCGGGTTCGGCCTTGCCGGGGATGACGGCATTGTTCACGCCGTCCATGCCCATGGCGAGCGCACCCGAGTGCCGGACGTGCGCCTTCTCCAGCAGCAGTACGTTCGCGCCCGCTTCGGCGGCGGTGAGCGCGGCCATGGTGCCCGCGGTGCCGCCGCCGATCACCAGCACGTCGCAGTCGAGTCGGACGGTATCCGCCAGATCGGGAATCTCCATGAGCACACCAGCATTCGATCGAAGGAAGCGAGAATTTTCAGAGCGCGGCGAGATCGCCCGAATGATCCAGCGCGGTAATGATTTCGGCGCGCAGGCCGGAACGGTCGACGCCGAGCTCACGCGGCCGCGGCACCTCCAGCAGTGCGCGCAGCGGCTCGCCCGCGCGGCCGAGCACCGCCACCCGGTCGCCGAGCAGCAGCGCCTCGTCCACATCGTGGGTGACGAAGACGACGGTGGTCGGATGGGTCCGCCAGGTGTCGACGAGCAGCCGCTGCATGGTGGCGCGGGTCTGCGAGTCGAGCGCCCCGAAGGGCTCGTCCATGAGCGCCGCGCGCGGCGCACCCGCCAGCCCGCGCGCCAGCTGCACCCGCTGCCGCATCCCGCCGGACAGGCTCTTGGGCAGGAAGTCCGCGAAACCGGTGAGGCCGATCTCCTCGATCCAGCGCTCGGCCCGGTCCTTGCGCCCGGCGCGGGGCTCGCCGCGCAGTTTCAGGGCGAGCTCGATATTGGATCGCACGGTGCGCCAGGGCAGCAGCGCATTGTCCTGGAAGACAACGGCCCGGTCGCGGGAGGTGCCGGTGACCGCGACGCCATCGGCCAGCACCCGGCCGGAGTCGGGTCGCAGCAGCCCCGCGAGCGCACGCAGGACCGTGGATTTCCCGCAGCCGGAGGGTCCGGTGAGGATCAGGATCTCACCCGGCCGCACCTCCAGCGACAGCTCCGCGATGACCGGGGACCCCGTATAGGACAGGCGAATCCGGTCCAGCCGCAGGCTCATTCCGATACCGCTCACTTGGCCACCTCCGGCACGCGCGGGAGCCAGTGCGTCACTCGCCGGCCGAGCAGCTCCACCGCCGCGGAGGTGCCGTACCCCAGTGCGCCGATGGTGATGATTCCGACGAACACCCCCGGATAGTCGACGATCGTGTACGCCTGCCAGGTCCGATACCCGACCCCGAGCCGCCCCGAGATCATTTCGGCGGACACCACACAGATCCAGGCGACCCCGATTCCCACCGACAGCCCGCCGAACACTCCGGGCAGGCTGCCCGGCAAGACGACTCGCAGCAGCACGTCCCGGCGACCGCCGCCCAGGGTGCGCACCGAATCCTCCCAGATCGTGGGGAGCGCCCGCACCGCATGCCGAGTGGACACCATGACCGGGAAGAAGGCCGCCAGGAAGGTGATGAACACGATTCCGGCCTCATCGTCCGGGAAGAGCAGAATCGCCACCGGCACAATGGCAATGGCCGGGATCGGCCGCGCCAGCTCGGTCAGCGGTCCGACCGTGTCGGCGAACCACCGCGAACGCCCCAGCGCCACACCGGCGCTCACGCCCAGCGCCGCCGCCAGCCCGAATCCGGACAGGATCCGGATGAGCGACTGCCCCAGATCCAGGTAGTAGACCTCGGTCCCCAGCTGATGCCGGAATGCCCGCACGATCTCGGTGACGCTCGGCAGCGTGTCGAACCGTACCCACAGCCGGACGTCGCCGCTGGTCAGCACCTGCCACAGGCCAATGGCCGCCAGCACCGACGCGAACCGGACCACCCGCGAGCGCCACACCGCCCGGCCCGCCCGGAGCCGCGCGACCGCCGGCGCCGAGACCGCCCGGGCCACAGCGCTATCCGGCTGAACAGCGGTCACCGTACTCATCCGAGCACCTCGCCGTTCAGCGGTGCGCGGCGGGGCGGCGGCCCGGCGGGATGGCCGCTCACGGCCGTACCTCGCTCACGGCCTGCTCGTAGGTGACGATCGCACCGGCCGGGTGGGCGGCGAGATGGCGCTGGGCCGCCGCCGCGGTGGTGAAGGGCAGGTAGGTGTCGCCGTCGCGCACCCACACGGCCTTGTCGGCGAACCAGCGAGTGCCGAGCTCGGCATCCGGGACGTAGGCGGCGCGCACGGTCCTGCCTTCGACGCGAGCCTGTTTCACGGCGCGCAGCAGGCTGGTCGGATCGGCGGCGGCCTGGGTCTCGTCCCGGCCCTGCAACCAGATCTCGCCGGCCAGCGCCGGGTTGTCGGCGGGCTTGCCGCTCACCGGGTCGGTGCCGGAGATGAGGGACGGGTTGGCCGTCTTCGCCAGCTCGGCCGCGTAGTCCAGGCCGCGCTCGGCGAACGCCTTCCGCAATGCGGTGGGGTCGACGAACTTGTCGATGTCCAGGTCGGCGAAGTCGCCGATGGACTTCAGGTAGCGCACATCATCCTGGAGCGCGGCGATGAGCTTCGCCTTCGGCGTGGTGTCGAAGGAGGTTCCGCCCGGCCCGTTGTACAGGTACACGACTTCTTGGGCCAGCCCGGAGCTGTCGGCGACGATCTTCGCCGCCTCCAGGGGCTGCTCGTTGAGGAATTCGGTCGCGTCCAGCTGCGCCTGCAGGAATGCGTTCAGTACTTCCGGGTGCTGATTCGTGTAATCGCGGCGCGCCACCACGCCGTGGAAAGTGGGAACGTTCAGTTCGGCGCCGTCATAGAGGAGTTTCGCCTTGTTCTGGAAGACCAGCAGTCCGGGCCACGCCACGAATTGCGAAAGTCCGGCTACCTGACCGGATTCCAGGGCGGACGCGCCGATCTGCGGCTGCTGGTTCAGCACCTCGACGCCGGTCTTGGGGTCGATGCCCGCGCGGGTGAGCGCCTGCACCAGGGTCCCGTGCCCGGCGGAGCCGACGCTGGCCGAAACCTTCTGTCCCGCCAGATCATTCAAGGTCCGCGCCGTGGAATTGGGCGGCACCACAACCATATTGAGCGCACCCTTGGGGTTGTAGCCGGTGATGGACACCAGCGCCGTCTTGGCGCGCTCGTTGTCCTGGGTGCGAGAACCGTTGATGAGCAACGGGTAATCGCCCATGGAGCCGATATCGATCTTCTCCGCCACCATCTGCGCGGTAATGGGCGCGCCGGTGTCGTAGTCCTGCCACTCCACCTGATACTCGGGCCCGCCCGCCTCGGTCAGCTTCCCGAGCCGCTGTTCCAGAAAGCCCTTGGCCTTCAGCAGGGTTCCCGCCGTGACGGTGTTGATGGTCTTGGACTGGTAGCCGATGACCAGTTTGACGGTGTCGCCGGTGCCGGTGCTCTCCAGGGAGCAGGCGGCGGCGGTGAGCGCGAGGGCCGCGGCCATGGCGACTGCGGTCAGGCGGGCGGGGCGGTACTTCATGGGTGTTCCTAGGTATTCAGCGAAGCAGGTAGGGCATGTTCACGGTCACGGCGCCGGTGGGACAGCGCGCCGCGCAGGGGCCGCAGTACCAGCACTCGTCGACGTGCATGTACGCCTTGCCGTTGTCCGGGTCGATGGCCAGCGAGTCGAGCGGGCAGATCTCCACGCACAGCGTGCAGCCCTGGATACACAGGGATTCGTCGATGGTCACGGGAACATCGGTGCGCTGATTGACCAGGGCCATGTCAGGTCAGCCTCCAATCGGTGCGTTCGGGCGGCCGGGTGAGGCTGCCGCGCATGGTGATCCGGTCGCCGCGCATCCGGATGTATTCGAGATCGACCGGGCGGCCGTCCTCGAGCTTGGTGAGCCGCTCCAGCAACAGCAGCGCGCCGCCCTCGGGAAGTTGCAGGGTGGCGGCGGAGTGGGCGTCGGCGGTGATGGCCTCCAGGGCCAGTTCGGCCGAGCCGAGCGGTCCGCCGCTGATCTGCTCGATCAGAGCGAACAGGTCGTTCGTCTCCAGATCCCGGGTGATCACCTCGTCGCCGATATCCGGGACCAGATAGGTGAGGTCCAGGCTGAGCGGCAGATCGCCGAACCAGCGCAGCCGCTCGATATAGATGGCGGGCTGCCCGGGCTCGAGCCGCAACCGCCGGGCAACGACGGCCGGCGGTGTGACGCGGGTCGCGGCGCGCACCTCATTGCGGACCTCGCCGTGGCCGCGCAGGGTTTCCTTCAGCCCGAGCAGGGCGTCGAGGCCGTGGTCGTATTTGCGGCGCGCGACATGGGTGCCGATTTTGGGGGCGCGTTCGATGAGTCCCTCGTCCTTGAGCAGTGCGAGGGCGTCGCGCACGGTATTGCGGGAGACCGCGAATTCGGCGGCCAGCTCCGCCTCGCTGGGCAGCGCGCGGTCGAATGCGCCGGCGTGCACCTGCTGGCGCAGGATGTCGGCCACCTGGCGGGCGCGGTCGGCCCGGCGGACCGGAGCGCGCAGCGGTATCGGTTCCGGCGGCATCCTCATCTCCTTTCCGCCGTTGACCTGCGGTTTCAGAGAGTAATGGCGGTGCGGGCCGCCCTACCCGAACGCACGGCGGCCGCCGCGGGGGCGGTGAGCTTCTACGCCGCCCGCCCGAGCGCGCGGCCTGCCGGAATGCCGCCGGATCGGGGTATTGCGCCACCCGTGCGGGCCGGGTCACAGCTTCGAATCACGGTGATCGGAATGCGTGTGCACCAGGCATTTCCCGAGTGTTCTGGGTCCCGGAAGGCGTGCGCGGAACGCACACGGCTTCCTATTGGGCTGAGCCGGATGTTAACTTTGATCCCATGTCTTCCAGTCGCCCCAAGGCCGCGCGGGTCACCTATGTGACCGTCGCGCTGGGTGTGCGGCTGCCGCGTCAGCGGGAACTGTGTTGTTCCTGCCGTCGCGCAGCCGAGTACTGATTCCGGATCACCCGTATCCGGGTTCCTCGCTGCACAGCTGATCGCTCCTGTAGGCATCCGTCTCCCTGTCGTCGCAGTGGGACCGCAGCAAGGATTCGAATTTGTCTTCCCCCACGCTCGACCGAACTCAGAAAATCGCCGGTCCGAAGGCCGCCGCCGTCACCACGGCGCGCCTGGCCCCGGCCCGGCCCGCGGTGCCGCCGGAACTGCGGATCACCGACAATCCGGCGGCCGCCGTGCTGCGCGCCGCCACTCGCGGACCGCTCTTCCGCGATATCGCCGCCCAGACCACCGGGCTGAGCATCGCCACCGTGAATCGCCAAGTGTCGGCGCTGCTTTCGGCGGGACTGCTGCGCGAGCGGGCCGATCTCACCGCGTCCGGCGCGGTCGGCCGGCCGCGGGTGCCGTTCGAGGTCGACACCGATTCGTATGTGACCCTGGGCGTGCACATCGGCTCCACGGTCACGCGCATCGTGGCCGCCGATCTGTCCGGGCGGATTCTCGGCGGGCTCGAAATCGCCACTCCGCAAACGGGTCAGGACGCGGCGCTGACCATTGTGGCGCGCAGCGCCAAGGCCTTCCTGGATCGGCTGCCGCGGCGCAAGCCGCTGTGGACCGGCGTCGCCCTGGCCGGGCGGGTGGAGCCCACCGCCGGGCAGGTCGATCATCCGCGGCTGGGCTGGCAGGCCGCGCCGGTGGCGGCGGTGTTCAGCAGTGTGCTGGATCTGCCGGTGTCGGTGTCCACGCATGTGGAGGCCATGGCGGCCGCCGAACTGCTGCTCGCGGGGCGGGATTCGGGCGAGGAGCCTCGTCCGGGCAGCAGCCTGTACATCTACGCTCGCGAAACCGCCGGTGTGGCGGTCACTCTGCACGATCGGGTGCACACGCCCGCCAATGGACCCGGCTCGATCGCGCACTTGCCGACCGGCTCGGACGTGGAGTGCACCTGCGGCCGTCGCGGCTGCTTGGAGGCCACCGTCGGGGAGCGGGCGCTGCTGGAACGCGCGGTGCGCAAGGGCATTCTGCCCCGGCCGGAGGCGCCGCGCCGGCCGCTCGTGACCGACCTGTACCGGGCCGCCGACGGCGGTAACGCCCCGGCCCGGGACCTGCTGCTGGAACGGGCCGAAATCCTCGGCCGCGCAGCGGCTCTGGTGCGCGATATGTTCAATCCGGAGCGGGTGGTCCTGGGCGGTCAGGCGTTCACCGGCTACCGGCCCGGCATGGAGCGGGTGGCGCAGGCGTTCGCGGAGAGCACCACGCTGCCGGCCGCGGATCTGCGCATCAGCCGCTTCGGTGGCCGGGTGCAGGAGTTCGCGGCCGCGGTGACCTCGCTGAGCGTGTTCTACGCCGACCCGCTCTCGGCCATGCGGCGGGCGACCCGCACCGCGCGCTGAGCACACGGGAATCCCCGCCGGACAACAGGTCCGGCGGGGATTCCCACTGTCGTGACGCTGTGCCGTGATGGGCGCTCCGGCCATTCGCGAGGATGTCCGCGAGCCGGGCCCGGACGGTCCACTGTCCGGACCCGGCCCTGGAACCGCACCGCGCTCGGCCCAGCGCCCGGTGCGGTGCTCCGCCGCTCGTTTCCGGAGTCCCCTTCCCTGACGAGCGGCGGAGCGTCTCAGGCGGCGCGCACGTGGGTCAGGCCCCATTCCCGCGCCAGCAGGCGGTGGGAGTTCAGGCGGTCCTCGTGATCGTGCGTGACGCTGGTGATGAGGAGTTCGTCCGCGCCGGTGAGCCGCTGGAGCGCGGTGAGGCGTTCGGCGACCGTCGCGGGTGCGCCGACGAACTGGGTGGTCAGGCGATCTTCGACCAGGCTGCGCTGCTCCTCGGAGAGCGGCGGTGCGGTGTCCGGGTCCAGGTATTCGGCCGCGCCGGCGCCGCTGCGAATGCTGTAGACCCAGTGGCCGTAGGTGGAGGCCAGATGGCGTGCGGTCGCATCGTCCTCGGCGACGACCACATCCGCCGAGACCACCAGGTAGGGGCGGGGATAGCGGGCCGAGGGCCGGAAGGCCGAGCGGTAGGACTCCACGGTCTCCACGATGGTGCCCGGGGAAACGTGGTAGTTCGCCGCGAACGGCAGCCCCAATTGCCCTGCCAGCTGGGCGCTTTCGCCGCCGCTGCTGCCGAACAGCCAGAGCTGCACGTCCGCGCCCTCCCCGGGAATCGCGCGCAGCGACACCCCCTCGGCGGAGGTGTAGGTGCCGTCGAGCAGGGCGCGGATCTGCTGCACCTGCCGGGTGTAGGGCAGCGGCTGCGCGCCGGGCAGATACAGGCTCTCCAGGCTCGCGGCGAGCCGAGTGGTGTCGAGCACCCGGCCGGGAGCGAACGGCGGCGGGATGACCACACCGTCGCGGACCTCGGCGGGCTGGTCGGGGGCGGGCGCCGGGGGCACATCGGCCGAGCGCACCTTGTCGCCGCGGTGGCCGGAGCGGCCCAGGCCCAGATCCAGGCGGCCCGGGTACAGCGCATCGACCGTGCCGAAGGCCTCCACCACCGATGCAGAGGTGTGATGGCCCAGCTGCACGGCGGCGGTGCCGACGCGAATGGATTCGGTGGCGGCGGCGATGAGCCCGATGAGCGTGGTCGGGGCGGCGCTGGCCACCGCGGCGAAATGGTGTTCGGCGATCCAGAAGCGCTGGTAGCCCAGGCGTTCGGCGTGCCGGGCCAGGTCGATGGTGTTGCGCAGGGCCTGCCGGACGCTGGAGCCGGCGCTGATCGGGGACAGGTCCAGGACCGAGAGCGGGATGGTCATGCGGTGTACTCCTTGCGCGGATCCCGTTCGCCCGCTTCGACGGCCAGCGGGAGGCGGTTCTCGGCGGGGGCGACCGGGCAGGTGGCGTAGTCGGTGAAGGCGCAGGGCAGGTTGGCGGCCCGGTTGAAGTCGAGCACCACCGCGCCGTCCGCGCCGGGACGGGGCAGGTCGAGGCGACGGGCTCCGCCGTAGGTGGTGACGCCGCTGGTGGCATCGGTGAACAGGACGTGCAGTCCCGTGGTGTGGCTGCCGAAGACGATGAGCCGGTGTTCGGCCTCGCCGAGCCGGAAGGTGACGGCGCCGGTGGCCGGATGGTGGTGCACCAGGCCGTCGACCACCGCGCCGGTGGTGACGACCCGGGCGACCTCGTACCCCTCGAAGCGGCCGGTGACGACCCAGCGCGGATCCGCCTGGTACGCCGGGATTTCCGTGAACGCCGCCAGGGCGGGCGCCACCGGGTCGTGAATGCGGAGCGCGAATTGCCCGCTGCGGCGGATCACTTCGATGACCCGCTGCCCGGTCGTCACCTCGAGTCCGGGCTGTCCCTCGCCCGGCGTCAGCGTGGTCGTGCCCGACAGCACCCGGCCGTCGAACCACAGTTCGTCCCCGCCCGGCCGCGGCTCGGATTCGACCGTGACATGGACGTTTTCACCATCGGCCCGCCACGTGCCGGGTAAGCCGTCGAAGATTTCCCCGGCCTCGCCGAGCCAGTGCAGCCCGGTCAGGCTGAGCCAGCCCAAGGGCTGCCGCGCCCAGCGGTCCCGCTCACTGCGCCACTCGGCCCACTGCTGCTCGAATTCGGTGACGGTTGCGGTCATGATGCGCGTACTCCTTCGGTGCCGTGATGGGGATGCCGCAGACCCAGGTGATCACGCAGGGTCGGGCCGGTGTACTCGGTGCGGAAGCTGCCGAGCGCTTGCAGTTCGGGGATCACCTTGTCGACGAATTCGTCGAGCCCGGTGGGGGTGAGGTGCGGGACGAGAACGAAACCGTCGGCGGCATCGCTCTGCACGTAGTGGTCGATATCGGCGGCGACCTGGCGCGGGGTGCCGACGAACTGCTGGCGGGCGGTGGTCTCGATGATCAGATCGCGAATGCTGAGATTCCCGGCCTCGGCCTTGGCGCGCCACGCATTCGCCACGGCGAGTGGATCCTTGGCGTGGCGGACGCGGCCGCGGGTGATGTTCGCATTGTCGACCGGATCGATATCGGGCAGCGGCCCGTCCGGGTCGTAGGCCGAGAGATCGCGTCCCCACACCTGCTCCAGGAAAGCGATGGCCGTCTGCGGCGTCACCTGCTGGCGGCGGATGCGGCGGGCGTTCTCCTCGGCCTCGGCGGGCGTATCGCCGAGCACGAAACCGGCGGCGGGCAGGATCTTCAGATCGTCGCGGCGGCGGCCGTATTTGGCGAGCCGGTCCTTGACGTCGCGATAGAACTGCCGCCCGTCCTCCAGCTCGCCGTGCGCGCTGAAGATGACATCGGCCTTGGCGGCGGCGAACTCGCGGCCCTCATCGGAATCGCCGGCCTGGATCTGCACCGGATAGCCCTGCGGGCTGCGCGGCAGCACGAACTCGCCGTCGATGTCGAACTGGTCGCTGGTGAATCGGACGGCCGGTGCGGGCCGGGCGAAGACGCCGCGCTGCCGGTCGACGAGCAGGGCGTCCGCGGGCCAGCTGTCCCACAGCGCGCGGGTGGCGTCCACGACCTCGGCGGCGCGGGTGTAGCGCTTGGCGTGGTCGAGATAGCCGCCGCGACGGAAGTTCTCACCGGTGAAGGCGTCCGAGGAGGTGACGGCGTTCCAGGCGGCGCGCCCGCCGGAGAGGTGGTCGAGGGAGGCGAATTGCTTTGCCAGCTCGAAGGGTTCGTTGAAGGTGGTGTTGATGGTGCCCGCCAGGCCGAGATGGGTGGTGACCCCGGCCAGGGCATTGAGCACGGCCAGGGTGTCGGGGCGGCCGACCACGTCCAGGTCGTGGATGCGGCCCCGGTGTTCGCGCAGCCGCAAACCCTCGGCCAGGAAGAAGAAGTCGAACAGCCCGCGTTCGGCGGTGCGCGCCAGGTGCACGAAGGAGTCGAAGTCGATCTGGCTGCCCGAGTCCGGATCGGTCCACACGGTGTGGTGGTTGACGCCCGGGAAGTGGGCGGCGAGGTGAATCCGCTTGCGTATCGGATGGTCCGGCATGGTTCTCCTCAGGCGTGGGCGTAGCGGTTGGCGGGACGGGGCAGGCCGAGGCGCTCGCGCAGGGTGGGGGTGAGCGCGGACAGCTGCGGGAGGACGGCGGGCAGGGCCAGCGGGCGCAGCACCACGCCGTCCGCGGCGGCCTCGGTTCCGATCTGCCGCAAGAGGTCCCGCAGTTCGGCGGGGGTGCCGATATGGAAGACGGTGCCGGGTGCGGCGCTGGCGGCCCAGTCCTCCAGCTGGGCGACCTCGGCGGCCGCCCGGTCGGGGGTGGCCGCGAGATGAATGTCCACGTCGAGCAGGATGCGCACCCGGTCGGCCTCCCGCCCCGCCGCGGTGACGGCGGCACGCAGCTCGGCGCGAGTGGCCGCGGCCGTCGCGAGATCGGGGGCGGTGATGCGGATGAGGTCGGCGCGGTGCACTGCGACCCGGGTGCTGTGCGGATCGGCGGCGCGCACGGCCACCAGCGGCTGCCCCTGTGGCGGGCGGGGCGTGATGGACGGGCCCTTGACCGAGAAGTTGTCGCCCTCGAAATCGATGTAGTGCAGCTTGTCCCGGTCGATGAACCGGCCGGTGGCCCGATCGCGGATCTCGGCGTCGTCCTCCCAGCTGTCCCACAGCCGGGTGACCACCTCGACGGCCTCGTCGGCCTCGTGCCAGCGCGATCGCTCATCCTGTTCGGCTTTGCGGCCGAACAGCGCCGCCTGTCCCGCCGATACGGTCACCTCCCAGCCGGCGCGGCCGACGGTGGCGAAGTCGAGGCTGGCGATGGCCTTCGAAATATGGAACGGCTCGGTGTGGGTGACCGCGGCCTGCGGGATGAGGCCGATGCGATGGGTGGCCGCGGCGGCCCGCGCGGCCACGGCGATCGCGTCCAGGCGGCCCTTGGCCCCTTCCTCCTGGAGCGCGAAAGAGTCCGGCAGGAAGGCGAAGTCGATCCCCGCCTCCTCGGCGCCGCGCAGGGCGTCGAGCCAGTAGGCGGCGGTGAACAGCTGTTCGGCGCGCGAATCCGGGCGGCGCCAGGAGGCGGGGTGCGCGCCGGTGCCGGACAGTTCCAGGCCGAGGAGCAGCGGTGTGGGGTGCGGCATCAGGCGGTCCTTTCGAAGGCGGGTACGGCGGCGAGCAGCTCACGCGTGTAGGCGTGCTGCGGAGAATCGAAAATGTCCGCGGTGGGCGCTGTTTCGACGATCACGCCCTGTCGCATGACGGCGACCCGGTCGGCCAGGCGGCGGACCACGGCCAGATCGTGGGAGATGAACAGATAGGCCAGGTGCAGTTCGGCTTGCAGGCGTTCCAGGAGTTCCAGGATCTGGGCCTGCACCGAGACGTCCAGGGCGGAGACGGGTTCGTCGAGGACCAGCAGTTCCGGGCGCAGGGCCAGGGCGCGGGCAATGGCCACGCGCTGGCGCTGGCCGCCGGACAGCTCGGCCGGGCGGCGATCGAGGTAGTCGCTCGGCAGGGCGACCTGGTCCAGGAGTTCGGCGACGGTGTCGCGGCGCGTACGGCGCTCGCTGATGCCGAACGCCTGCAAGGGTTCCGAGACGATCTGCGCGATGGTGAGTTTCGGATTCAGTGACACGTAGGGGTTCTGATAGACGACCTGGATGCGGCGGCGGAGTTCGCGCAGCTGCGCACCGCGCAGGCGTGCGATATCTCGGCCGTCGAAGGTGACGGTGCCCGTATCCGCGGGGGCCAAGCGAGCGACGATGCGGGCGGTCGTGGACTTGCCGGAGCCGGATTCGCCGACCACCGCCAGGGTTTCGCCGCGTGCGATGGTGAGCGAGACATCGTCCACGGCGGTGAGCGACACCCCGCGCGCGATGCGGAAGGTCTTGTGCAGGCCGTGCGCGGACAGCAACGGCTCGCCGTCGCGAGCCGCTGCGGGCCGGGGCCGCCAGTCGTGATCGAGACCGGGCGCGGCGGCCAGCAGGCGCTGGGTGTACTCGTGCTGCGGATTGCCGAGAACATCGGCGGCCGTGCCGGTTTCGACGATCCCGCCACCGCGCATCACCACGATGCGATCCGCGCGTTCGGCGGCCACGGCCAGATCATGGGTGATGAGCAGGACCGAGGTGCCCGACTCCCGGGTGCGCTCGGCCAGGTGGTCCAGGATGCGGCGCTGCACCGTCACATCGAGGGCGCTGGTCGGTTCATCGGCGATGACCAGCTCCGGCGTGCAGGCCAGGGCGATGCCGATGAGCACGCGCTGCCGCTGGCCGCCCGAAAGATCCTGCGGGAACTGGCGGGCCCGCACCTCGGGCCGGTCCAGTCCGGCGGCCTCGAGAATCCCGATGGCCTCGGCGCGCGCGGTGCGCCGGTCGGCCCGGCCGTGAATGCGCAGCACCTCGGCCACCTGGTCGCCGATGCGCAGCACCGGATTGAGCGCGGTGCCCGGATCCTGCGGGACCAGGCCGATGCGCGCACCGCGAATACGTTGCAGCGCACGCTCTCCGGCTCGATCGAGGCGTTCGCCCGCGAAGGTGATCTCGCCCCCGGTGACGGTCCCGCCATTCAGCAGTCCGATCACCGCGTGCGCGAGAGTGGACTTCCCCGAACCGGATTCGCCGACCAGCGCGACGGTCTCGCCACGTTCGATGTGCAGCGACGCCCCCGCGACGGCGGTCGTCGTGCCGGTGCTGCCCCGGTACTCGACCCGGAGATTCTCGATGGTCAGCAGCGGATCGCTCATCGGGCATTGTCCTTGTGAATGGCGCGGGCGATGCGCTGTGTCGCGAGCACCAGCGCGATGATCACCAGACCGGGCAGGGTGGTGAGCCACCAGGCCGTGGCCAGGTAGTTGCGGCCCTCGGCAATGAGCGAACCCCATTCCGGCGTCGGCGGGACCGCGCCGTAACCGAGGAAGCTGAGCGCGGCCACGGCCAGTACCGCGACGCCGAACTCGATGGCGGCCAGCGCCGCGACCGGTCCGTAGGCATTGCGCAGCACATGGCGGAACAGCACGGTGTGCCACCGGACGCCGGAGGCGAGGGCCGCCTCGACATACGGCGCATTGCGCACCCGCAGCACCTCGGCGCGCATGACGCGGGCGAAGCGCGCGATCAGTGCGACGCCCACGGCAATGGCCACATTCCGGGTGCCGACGCCCAGGACGGTCACCAGCGCCAGCGAGACCAGCAGCTCCGGAATCGACAGCAGCACATCGACGACGCGGGACAGGACGGTGTCCACGACGCCCCCCGCGGTGCCCGCGACGAGGCCGATCAGCGCGCCCACGACCAATCCGAGCAACACCGCGAAAACGGTTGCGCTCAGCGAGAGCCCGGCAGCGTGCACCACGCGGGTATACAGATCACGGCCCAACCGGTCGGTGCCGAACCAGTGTTCGGTACTCGGGCCCTGGAACTTCTGCGCGGGCACGCCCGCCAGCGGATCGCCACTGGCGAACAGCGATGGCACGGCCGCCCAGCCGAGCACCAGCACGACAATGAGGCCCGCGACAACCAGTCCGAGATTGCCCCGCACCCACCCGGCCGCGCGACGCGCCGTTACAGCCCGGCGGGCCGCACCCGCACGCCGTGCCGCCACCTCGGACACCGCGGCCTCGGACGCGTCGGGAACCGCCACGGATGCGTCAGGCAGCGCCGGATCGGACGCCTCGAACACCGCCGAATCAGGCGCATCGGGCACCGCCGAATCAGGCGCATCGGGCGCCGCGAGACCGGGCGTGGTGGACGCGGATGCGGTCGGCCCCGCCACCGAACGGGCAAGTGGCGCTTGTGCTCCGGTCATCGGCGGGCTCCCGGTCGGACCTGAATGCCGTTCCAGGGATGCCGCGGGCGCGCGAGGCTCCCGTCTCTAGTCATCGGCCGCACCTTCCTGGTCGAACACATAGGCCAGGCCCGGATCGACCAGCGCGTGCGAGAACACCAGCAGGCGCCGCCGCGAGCGGAATCCGGTGTCCGCCGCGGCGGTCACGGGCGGTTCCGCCCGGCCCGAGTTGACGGCGGCCGAATGCGCCGTGCGTTCCACCGCGTGCCGTGCGCGCCCGAGGACGCGGCGGAGTCGCGACGGGGCCGCGACGAGCGCCGTGTGTTCTACCGCAGTCGTACCGGGGGCGACAGCATGCCGAGAGCGGGACTCAGCCGCCGTCGAGGGGGTCATGGTGGTTTCAGGCATGGGCACGCTCCTTGTTCGGGCGGCTGTGGGCGACTCGGGGATCCAGCAGGGGGAGGACGAGGTCGATGAGCAGGTTCACGGAGACGAAGACCAGGGCGGCGAAGGTGACAATGCCTTGGACAACCGGGATGTCCTGGGTGAGCACGGATTCGTGGGTGAGGCGGCCGATCCCATTGCGGGCGAACACGGTTTCCACAACGACGGACCCGGCCAGGACGGTGCCCACCCACAGGCCCGTCACCGTGAGCGCGGCCCCGGAGGCGGGACGCAGCACATGGCGCAGCTGCACCCACCAGCGCGAGGCGCCCTTGGCGAAGGCGACCTCCACGAACGGCTGCCGCCAGGTGGTGATCAGGCTGGAGTAGAGAACCTGCGAGATGACCGCGCCCACCGGGAGGGCCAGGGTGACGGCGGGCAGGATGACGCCGCTGAATCCGCCGCCGCCGAAGGCCGGGGTGAGCCGCAATCGGAACGAGAACACCTGCAGGAGCAGCAGTCCCACCCAGAAGGTCGGCATGGACGCGCCGATCGGCGGCAACGCGGTGAGAAGGGCGCGCAGCCGGGGGCGCTGGGTATAGGCGGCGGCGACGGCCAGCGCGCCGCCGCCCGCCACCGCCAGCAGCAGGGACAGCGAGGCCAGCGCCAAGGTGGAGGGCAGGGCCTCGGCGAGCGCCTCGGTCACCGGCTGTCCGGTACCGATGGAGCGGCCCAGATCGCCGCGCACC
Source organism: Nocardia sp. IFM 10818 (assembly GCF_054655275.1). Taxonomy (NCBI): domain Bacteria; kingdom Bacillati; phylum Actinomycetota; class Actinomycetes; order Mycobacteriales; family Nocardiaceae; genus Nocardia; species Nocardia sp. IFM 10818. Next base: position 302,000 of record NZ_BAAHJH010000001.1, on the reverse strand, counting down.
GCATGCGAGAGCGCGGTCCAGTACTGCTCCCAGATCGGTTGATCCAGCCCGTATCTGGCCTTCATCTCGGCAATGGCCGCGGCATCGACGGGCGCGCCTTCGCTGCGGTTCACGGCCAATTCCACCGGGTCGGCGGGCAGCAGGTACAGCACGGCGAACGACAGCGTGAAGGCCGCCCACAGCACGCCCGCCGCTTGCAGGATCCGTTCGATCACGTACCGGCGCATGGAATTACCGCCGCAGCCAGGTGTCGTGGAATTGCAGGCGCGCGGACGCCTCGAACTTCACGTCGGCCACGCTGTCGGCCACGCCGATGGCCTGCGACAGCTCCACCGTGGGGATCCACAGGCCCTCGTCCAGCACCGCGCCCTGTGCCTCGCCGAGGATGCGCGCCCGGGCGGCGGCATCGGTGGCGGACAGCTGGGCGGTGAGCAGCGCGTCCAGCTTCTCGCTGGGGCCGCGGTCATTGAGGTTGCGCTGGTCGACGCCGAAGGTGGTGCGCAGGATATCGCCGTCGGCGCGGGTGGTGTTGTAGTAGTTGAGGTCGAAGTCCTTGGCGTTCTGCCGGGTCGTCCACTCCGCCACCGAGACCGGGTCGAGCTTCAGTTCGATGCCGACGGCGCGCAACTGCTGCTGGGCGAGTTCGAGAATGGCCTGATTGCCCGCGAAGACCGGGGCGAAGAGCACCCCCACCGTGAGGCGCTGACCGTCCTTGGCGCGGATGCCGTCCGCACCGGACACCCAACCCGCTTGATCCAAAATCCTTTTCGCGGCCCCGGGATCGAACTTCACCCGGGCCGACAGATCCACGTAACCGGGGGTGCGGGAGGCGAGCACGCTGGTGGCGGTCTTGAATTCCGGGCCGAGCACGGTATCCACCAGCTGCTGGCGGTCGAGGGCGGTCAGGAACGCGGCCCGCACCGCCGGATCGCGCAGGGCGCCGCGGGTCACATTGGGCTGCAGGCCGAAGGGCACCCCCGGATTCGAGGTGAACTGCACGCGCCCGCCGGCGCTCTCGATCTGCGGAACATCCTGCGGCAGCGCGTCACTGATGGCGTCGAGCTGGCCGGAGCCGAGGCTGCCGGTGCGCACCCCGGACTCCGGGACCACGGTGAAGTCGATCCGGTCGAGGTACGCCTCGCCCTGATGCGCGAAAACCGCCGAGCCCCAGGCGTATCCGGTGCGCTTGGCCAGGGTGGCCGCGGCGCCCTGCTTCCAGTCGGCGTAGGTGAAGGGCCCGCTGCCGATATTGTTCCCGAGGCACCGCTCGTCGGCCGGTTTCGCAATGGTGGCCACGGATTGGATGCCGAGCTGCACGGTGGAGGCGGCTTGCAGGAATTGGGCGTTGGGCGTGCCGAATTCCACGCGCACCGTCTGCGGATCCACCACCGTGGTGCCCGCGTAGCCCGCCAGATAGCTGGCCGCGAGCGGCGCCTTGGCGCCGCCCACCGCGACGATGGCGTCGAAGTTCCTGCGCACCGCCTCCGCATCGAGCGGGGTGCCGTCACTGAAGGTGATGCCGGGCTTCAGATGGAAGACGAACTGCTTGGCGTCGGCGCTGACGAACCAGCTGTCGGCCAGCCACGGCTTCAGCTGTCCGGTCTCCGGATCCTGATCGACCAGCGAGTCCACGATCTGCCGGGTCACGTAGATGGTCTGATTCGTCATGGACTGCACCGGATCGGAGCAGGTCGGCGCGACCGACAGGCCGTAGCGCAGGGTCCCGCCCGGACGCGGCGGGCCGGAGGTGTCGCTCGCACCGGTGTCGCCGCCGCACGCCGCGAGCGAGAGGGTGGCGGCGAGCGCGCCCGCCAGGGCCAGGGGACGTTTCATCGGGGATCTCCGGAGGGATAGCGGTCGGCTCCGAGCGGGCGGCTCGGAATGCGGCGGCGCAGTTCGGGGGCCACCTCCGCCTGGAACAGTTCGAGGCTTTCGCGGTGCTGCTTGTCGGTGAGGCCGTCGCCGTCGGCGCTGAGGTGGACCACCTCGTGCCCCAACTGCTCGTGGTAGCGGTGCAGTTTGTCGAGGACCTGCTGCGGGCTGCCGATCAGCGCCGAGGAGCGGGCGGCGAAATCCTCGATGGAGTCGAAGACGACGGGCACGCCGAATTTCCGGGCCACGGCCTGGCGGGCTTCGAAAATGGGTCGGTAGCTGTCGAGGGCCTGCTGGGAGTCCCGAGTGACCAGGAAGCCCGCGGTGCCCGCGCCGACGAGGGCGTCGGCCGGATCGTGGCCGTAGGCGGCCCAGCGCTCGCGGTAGTGCGCCACCAGATCCGCGTAGGGTTCGACCGGGTTGGTGACATTCGCGGAGAACAGCGGATCACCGTGCCGCGCGGCGTAATCCGCGGATTCGCGGCTGGTGGCGCTGCCGTGCCAGATGCGCAGGCGCGGCTGCAGCGGGCGGGGCAGGGCCTTGGCCTCGGTCAGCGAGGGCCGGAATTGGCCGAGCCAGGTGACATTGTCGCTGTCCCACAGCCGCCGGAACAGTTCGTAGCCTTCGCGATTGCGATCCCACTGGTCGTCGGTGGTGACGTGGAACAGCTTGGCCTGCGCCGCGCCGTTGCCCTTGCCGATAATGAGTTCGAGGCGACCGCCGGAGAGGTTGTCCAGGGTGGAGTAGTCCTCGAAGGCGCGCACCGGGTCCAGCAGGCTCAGCGTGGTCACGCCGGTGAACAGGGCGATGCGCGAGGTGACGGCGGCGATATGGCTGAGCACCACGGGCGGGGCGGAGGAAAGGAACGGGTCCTCGTGCCGCTCCCCCACGGCGAAGCCGTCGAAACCCAGTTCCTCGGCGAGTTTCGCGCTCTCGACCACCCGGCGCAGCCGCTGCTGCGCGGTCTCGGTCGCGCCGGTCACCGGGTCGGGTGTGTGGGTGATGAGCGTGATCTGCAGGAATTTCATGCCGGGACCGCCTCGGACTCCTCGGACCGGTGTGCGGATTCGGCTGCGGCCACGGACTTTTCGAACGGGTGCAGCGTGCCGACCGGGGATTCGATATCGCGGGGCAGCGGGGTGTACCCGGCGGCCGTGTAGAGCGCGACGGCCTCGGGCTGACGCGGGCCGGTGGTGAGATAGATGCGGCGGTAACCGCGCCGGGCGATCTCGGCCTCCAATTCCTCCAGCACCAACCGGCCCAGGCCCTTGCGGCGGTGTGCGCTCGCGGTCCAGATCCGCTTCAGCTCCGCGGTTTCCGCGTCGTAGCGCTGGAACGCACCGCCGGCCACCGGTTCTCCGCTCTCGACCACCACCAGCAGATCGCCGTCCGGCGGCGCGAACCGGCTCGCCGGATAGCCGACCAGGTCGGCGTGCACCTCACCGGGCGTCCCGCCGTAGCGGCCGCTGTATTCGATGGCCAGCTCCGCCAGCAGCGGAGCGGCCAGGGGGTCGTGCTGTCCGACGTGGAATACGGTGCGCGTCACGCTCATCCCTTCTTCTTGGGCAGCCCGGGCGGATTGATCCGGGATTCCTTGACGACCTCGCTGGCCAGGCCCCAGCGGTCGATGACCTTCTGGTAGTCGCCATGGGCGATGGCGTGCTGCAGGGCCTGGTGCACCGGGCCGATGAGGCCGTTGTCCTTGCGGGTGAGCACGGCGATCTCGGCCTGCAGGGCGTCGCCCGCACCGGAGAAGGTGGCGATCACCTTGGTCTGGTTCGCGACCGCGGCGTGGTACTGGGCGGCCGGGTTCGGGCCGAGGAAGCCGTCGAGGCGGTGGGAGGACAGCGCCAGGTAGTAGTCGGTCGTGGTCTGGAAGTAGGCGAGGTCGATCGCGGGCAGGCCCTCGGCGACGTTCTCCTCGTTCCACTTCACCAGCAGCTGCTCCTGGTTGGTGCCGGAGCCGACGCCGATCCGCTTGCCCGCAAAGGACTTCCGGTCCGTGTACGTCCACGTCGAGTCCTTGGGGACCTCGAGGGCGAGATTATCCAGGCGGTAGGTGGCGAAGTCGTACTTCTCCTTGCGCTCCTCGGTGACGGTCACATTGGAGATGAAGGCGTCCACCTCGCCGGAATCCACCTTCACGAAGTTCTGCGCCCAGTCGGCGGCGCGGATCTCCACCTTCAGGCCGAGAATGTCGGCCACCAGATAGGCGAAGTCGACCTCGGAGCCGACCAGGGTGCGGTCATCGGTGGCGTAGGCGCGCAGCGGCGGGCCGGTGCCGGAGGATCCGGTGACGATCAGCGTGCCGCGGTCGCGAATGGCGGCGGGCACCTGGGCGGCAATGGAATCCACCTTGGCCGCGCGCACCCGGCCCGGCTGTTCCGGGGACAGGTCGTAGTTCTGGCCGTTCACGGCCTGGACGGTGTCGGCGGCGTCGCCATTGCCGCAGGCGCTCGCGAACAGGCTCAGCACGGCGAGGGCGGCGACTGCGGTGATCCGTCTGCGACGGGACGACAGGGACATGGGTGGTTCCTTCATTCATTCGGGGTGCACGTCAGAGCGCGTGCGAGAGAAAGGCTTTGGTGCGGGGATGGGAGGGGCTGTCGAGGACCTGTTCCGGTGGGCCCTGTTCGACGATCCGCCCGGCGTCCATGAGCACCACCGTGTCGGCCACCTCGCGGGCGAACCCCAGTTCGTGGGTGACGATGACGAGAGTCGCCCCGCCGCGCGCCAGATCGCGAATGACATCGAGGACCTCGCCCACCAGTTCCGGGTCGAGGGCCGAGGTCGGCTCGTCGAACAGCACCACCTCGGGCCGCAGGGCCAGCGCGCGGGCAATGGCGACGCGCTGCTGCTGGCCGCCGGAGAGGCGGCGCGGGTACTGATCGGCCTTCTCGGCCAGGCCGACGCGGGCCAGCAGCTCCGCGGCCTCGGCGCGCGCCTCGGCCTTCGGCCGCCCCTGCGCGGCGACGGGCGCCAGGGCCACGTTCTCCAGCGCGGTCAGATGCGGGAAGAGGTTGAAGTTCTGGAAGACGAACCCGATCCGCGAGCGCTGCCGCAGGATCTCGCGCTCGGGCCGCTCGTGCAGCCGGTTGCCCTTGCGCCGGTAGCCGACCAGCTCGCCGCCGACCCGGACCGTGCCCGCGTCCACCTGTTCCAGATGGTTGATGGTGCGCAGCAGCGTGGACTTCCCGGAGCCGCTCGGGCCCAGCACCACGGTGACCTCACCCGGGCGCACCGCCAGATCGACTCCGGCCAGCACCTCGTGCGCGCCGAAAGACTTGCGGACGCCGCGCAATTCGACCGCGTACTCGCTCATCGCGCCGCCGCCTTCGCTCGAATATCGGTGTAGGCGGCGCGCACCCGCTGCCACGGCGTGGGCGGGAGCTCCCGGACGCTGCCCTGCGCGTAGTGCCGCTCGATGTAGTACTGCACGACATTGAGGACGGAGGTGAGCACGATGTACCAGACCGTCGCCACCATGAGCAGCGGCACCACCCGGCCATTGCGGCCGAAGATCACCTGCACCTGGTAGAAGAGTTCGGCGATGGCCATGGTGGAGACGATCGAGGTGCCCTTGAACAGGCTGATCACCTCGTTCGCGGCATTGGGCAGAATGCCGCGCATGGCCTGCGGCGCGATGACCGTGAAGAACTGGCGGCGCCAGGGCAGGCCCAGCGCCTTGGCGGCCTCCCACTGGCCCTGATCCACCGAGATGATGCCGGCGCGAATGATCTCCGCCGAATAGGCCGCCTGATGCAGCGCCAGACCGATGACGGCGGCGGTGAATCCGCTGATCACATTGTTGGTGTCGAAGCGGACGAACTCGGGGCCGAAGGGGATGCCCAGCGACACCTGCTTGTACAGATACGCCAGGTTGAACCAGAACAGCAGCTGCACGATCAGCGGAATGGACCGGAACGCCCACACGTAGGTCCACGAGATCACCTGCAGCACCGGATTCTTCGACAACCGGCCGATGGCCAGCCAGATGCCGAGGAAGAAGCCCAGCAGGGTGCCCCACAGCGTCAGCTCGAGCGTGACCTTCAGAGCGGCCAGTACCGAGGAGGCCGTCACGTAGTCGGCGAAGGCCGGCCAGTCCCAGCCCGGATTGGTGGCCAGGCCGTGCACGAATTGCGCGACCAGCACCAGCGCGATGCCCCCGGTCACCCAGCGCCACGGATGGCGGGTGGGGGCGACGGTCAATTCCCCGTCGTCGGCGGCAACCGCTTCCGGTTTTCCCGGAGGCGCGGCGAGGATGCTCATAGGACGAATTTATGGAGCGGCCGGACGCTTGTCGCCGGTCACGATCATAGTGAATTCAATTGCCCTGCAAGGGTTTTGCTACCTGCAGAAACACAGCGAGCCCGCCCGGTCGCGCGGACCGAGCGGGCTCGCCGCTACTCCCCAGCCGTCCGGCACCGACCGGGCACGGGGTGGGTATCAGGGCTGGAAGCTGTGGAACAACAGCACCGACAGCCCGAGACCCACCAGCAGGTTCACCACCGTGGCCGCACCGAACACCACGATCGGCCGGGGACCGGCCTCCCGGATTCCCTTGGCGGAGAACCCGAGGCCGATGGAGACGAAGGCGAAGATGAGGAACCAGGTGCGCAGGTCGTTGACCGTGGCGATGGCCGCCTTGCCATTGTCGGCGTACTGCACGTACAGCGTGCCGAGCACCGAGGCAGCGACGAAGCCGAGCACGAACTTCGGGAACCTGGCCCAGAATTCGCCGATGGTCGGGCGCTGCGCGGTCCCGGTGCGATCCACCTTCAGCGCGAAGTACGCGGTGAGCGCGATGGCGACCAGGCCGATCAGCGCGTTCTGCGTGGTCTTCACAATGGTCGCGATCTGCAGGGCGTCCTCACCGGCCAGGGCGCCGGAGGCCGCGACCGCCGCGGTGGTGTCGATATTGCCGCCGATCCACGCACCGGCCACCGCATCGGACAGCCCGAAAAGCTCTGCGGCCCAGGGCAGGATGAAGATCGACGGCAGGGCGAACACGATCACCATCGATGCGGCGTAGGCCAGTTGCTCCTTCTTGGCCTGCACCGCACCCGCCGCCGCGATGGCGGCACTCACGCCACAGATGGACACGGCCGACGCCAGCAGCGCCCGCAGCCGATCGTCGATACCCAGGAATCCGCCGAACCACCAGGTGAACCCGAACACCGCGGTGATCAGCAGCAGCGCCTGGATGATGGCGGGCCCGGCGGCGGTGGCCAGAATCTTCAGATTGATCGAGGCGCCCAGCAGCACCACACCGGTCTTGATGAAGAACTCGGTCCGGAATCCCGCCGAAATCCGCTCCCGCAGACCGAGCTTCCACAGCGCCACATTGCCCAGCAACCCGAGGACGATGGCATAGATGGGGAACTCGATGGTCTTGGCCACCTTCGCGAACGACGTCCCCGCCGCCCACTTGGGCACATTCACGTCCAGGTACCGGGTGATCGAACCGAGCACGATCACCGCGGCGATACCGGCGACGGCCAGAGCCACCGGATTGCCACCCCGCGGAGCGGCCGCCCGCTCCGGCACGGGCTCCGATTGCGCGGCCCCCGACACATCCTCCCGCACAACGGCCTTCGCGGTGCTCTCGCTCATCACGGCACCCACTTGTCCGGCACGACGCCGGTGAGCACGAGTGCGATCAGGGTCAGCCCGGCGATGACCGCCAGCCAATCCTCGGTCACCCAGGACCATTTCCCGGTCGCCGCCGCGACCTGCTCTCCGGCGGTTTCCTCTGACATGACCGGTTTCCCACTTTCCGAACTAGCTTGGACCGGGCGACACGATCGCTCACCCGGCCCATCCAGTCCAGCAGCGCGGTCAGCGGTGCGACAGGATTGCGCTCACCGGGATCACAAGGGTGCGCCGAACCAGTGTGCGAGCGCGGCGCGCAGCTCGGGCACGGCGGCAACGGCGGGCTGATCGATCGTCGCGGCCCAGGCGATATGAGCGTCCGGGCGGATCAGCAGCGCGTCCGCCGGCCGATCATCGGTCTTGGCGGTGACGATCTCGATGCGCGGCAGCCACTCCCGGGCGGCCTCGCGCAGCTCCGCGCTGTCGGCGAGGTCGAGCAGGATCGGCCGGGCGGCGTGCATGAGCTCGGCGACGCTGGTCGTGCCCGCATCGGTGTGCAGCGCCAGATCGGGTGCGAAGGCGCCGGTCAGGGCGTGCTCATTCGGATTGGGCAGCGCGTAGCGGATATTGCTGCCCGCGATCCAGGAGCCGATGCGGCGGGCGGCCGGCTCGTCGGCGACCATTTCCTGGAAGACCGTGCGCAGCGCGTCGGCCGCCGCGTCCTGCCCGCGCCGCAGCGCCACCTGCGCCTGGGTGTGCACCAGTGTGCGAGCCCCGGCGTAATGGCGTTCCTCGTGATAGGTGTCCAGCAGCCCGGCCGGCGCCCAGCCCTGGATTTCGGCGCCCAGCTTCCAGGCCAGGTTGACCGTGTCGAGCATGCCCGCGTTGAGCGCCACGCCGGTGGCGGGGAACTGATGGGCCGCATCGCCGGCCACCAGCACCCGGCCCGCGCGGTAGCGATCCGCCTGCCGGGCCTGGAAGATGAAGCGCGACAGCCGGGTCGGGTTCTGCACCGGCAGCTCCACCCCGAGCACACGGCGGATGCTGTCCCGGATCTCGTCCAGAGTCATCGGCTCGTCGGTGTTGTATTCGTCGGCGGCGGATTCGTCCTCGGTGGTGAAGACGCTGATCGGTTCACCGGGAATGGCCGTGCCGAAGGCGAACAGGCCGCGCTCGGTCCGGGTGAAACCCGCATGGAGCGTGCCCAATCCGGGCACCTCGAGGTCGCCGTTGCCGAGCACGGTCACCGAATCCCCCACGGTGACCGTGGCGAATCGGTTGATCTCCGGATAGGTGGTGCCGTCGAAGGAGATTCCGGCCAGCTCCCGGACCCGGCTGCGCCCACCGTCACAGGCCACCAGGTAGCGGGCGGTCACCCGGTACTCGCCGTCCGGCCCGCGCACCTCGGCGGTCACCGACTCCTCGTCCTGGCCGACCGCGACCACCTCGTGCCCGCGCTGGATCTCGGCGCCGAGCGCCCCGGCCCGCTCGGCGAGCAGCTCCTCGAGTCGCGCCTGCGCGAGCGGCATCGCCCGCATCGGCGGATCCAGCAGCTGGGTGAAGTCCAGATGCACACCGCCGAACGGGAATCGGGCCGCCGGGTGGAAGCCCCCGCTGGCCGTCAGGATCGGCTCCAGCGCACCGCGGTAGCGCAGCAGATCCACGATCTGCCCACCGAGCCCACTGGCCTTCGGCACGTTGTGCTGATGCAGCCGCCGCTCCAGCACCAGCGGTTGCACCCCGGCCAGCCGCAGTTCGGCCGCCAGCATCAGCCCGGTCGGACCCGCACCCACGATGACGACGTCGGTGTTCAGTACACGCATTCAGGCAACTCCAATTCCGCAGGTTCTGGCTTAGGGCAGTGATTCTGCGGCATAGCCGGGGCCTTGCCGCAAGCCCCCGGGTGCGATATACATTGAGAAGGAACAAACGAACCCGCTCGGTCGCTGCGACCGAGCGGGTTCGTTGTTTTGCGGTGTCCGCCCGCGAGGTTCACTCCATTGGAGCCGGAATTACTTGGCCGGCGGGGTGAACGGCTGGTTGATCGTGGTGAAGTACTGGGCGGCGGCCAGAATCGCGACCGGAGCGGTCACGAAGACCTGGCCCAGCAGGGTGCCCAGGAAGCCGACCGCAGCGGCGCCCATGAGGCATCCGGCGAGCGGACCGGCGCCGAACATGGTCGCCAGCGGGGCGGTCACGGCGGCCAGCGTGAGGGCGCCGAGGGCGCAGCCGATCGCCGCGCCGGCGATGCCACCGCCCAGGGTGCCGATGGTGGCGCCCATGGAGATGGTGCTGGTCAGGCGGGACCACGCGGCGACCTCACGGTCGTACTCGCTCTTCCAGGGCGCCTGGTTCTCGTAGGGCAGCGCGACCGGCTTGTAGACAGCCTTCTCGAGGGTGAACTCGGGGGTCAGCGTCGCGGTGCGGTCGGAGATCTCGGCGGCGATCGGGAACTCGAAATCGTCCACGCGGAACTTCAGCTCGGTACCGGCAACCGTGGTGCCATTGGCGGCCTTGACCTTGAAGACACCGTCCTCGACGACCATGGAACCGGCATCGGTCCGGATGATCGTCTGCGTGTCGGTGACGGTGGTCGCGTAGTTGATCGCCTCGGCCTCGGCAGCGGGCGCCGCGTTGACGGTGCCTGCGGTGACGCCCAGGGCAGCGATCAGCAGCGCCGACGTAGCGGCGAATTTCCTCATCAGCATTTCTTCGGTTCTCTCATCAGGTGTTTCGGACGCCCCTGCCGGGACGAGAAGATCGAAACCGGGCGCGACAAACGCAAGATGTCGCCAAGGTGCCCGAACAGTGAACTTTGCCCGCTGATTGCTGACCAGCGGACTGTGTCACATATAAGAGGATCGGAGAATCGCCGGGGAGGGTAAAAACCACCCTGATTCGATACCGGCTACTTCGCCTTCGCGGCGGCCTTCGCCTGCTTCTTGAATTCCCGTACCTGAGTGAGGGATTCGGCATCGGTGACATCCGCGACCGAACGGCGGGAACCGTCCTCGCCGTACGCCCCGGCCGCTTCGCGCCAGCCCTTGGCGGTGAGGCCGCCCTGTTTACCCAGCAGAGCCAGGAAGATTCGGGCCTTTTGGTCCCCGAAACCCGGCAGCGCTTTCAGCCGCCGCAGTACTTCCTTGCCATCCGGATTACCGTCGGTCCACAGGCCGGAGGTTTCGCCGCCGTAGTTGTCGATGATGTATCGGGCCAGCTCCTGGACCCGCCGGGCCATGGAACGCCCGTAGCGGTGGATGGCCGGCGGGGTGGCGGCCAGTTCCTCGAATTCGGCCGGATCGGCGGCGGCGATTGTGTGGATATCGAACCCGCCCATCCGGTCGGCGATTTTCTGCGGACCGCGGAAGGCGTGCTCCATGGGGTACTGCTGATCGAGGGTCATTCCCACCAAAAGGGCGAAATCATCCGTCGAGAGAAGTTCGTCGGCGGCGGGTTCCTGAGCAATCATCAGCTTGCGACTCACCATGCCATGAATCATCGCATCCATCCGCGGTTGCGGTGACGCGGGTCACGACTAGGCTCGGCGCCATGCCCGACACCATGGCTATTTCTTCAGTGGGAACCGCGCCGCACCCCGGCGCAGGGTCCGGACTGCGACCGGACCGTTTCGACCGCGACGGCCAGGATCAACTGGTCGACGTCCAGGATCTGCAAGCCGCGCTACCCGGAATCAAGCGGCTGCGGAACTGGGCTCACGAAGCGCTCGCGCTACAGCCCGGCGAGAGCGCCGTGGATATCGGATCCGGCTCCGGCTCGGAGGTGATGGCCTTCGCCGAACTGGTCGGGCCCACCGGCACGGCCATGGGCGTGGAACCCGATCCGCACCTGCTGGCGGCCGCCGAGCGCCGCGCCGCACAGGCCGGCTCGACCGCCAAATTCGTGACCGGCGACGCCTACGGGCTGCCGTTCGGCAGCGACAGCTTCGACGCCGCCCTCTGCGAACGCGTCTTCCAGCACCTGACCGCCCCGGCCCGCGCCGTCGGCGAGATCGCGCGGGTGCTGAAGCCGGGCGGCCGGGTGGTCCTCATGGACAGCGACTGGGGCACCGCCATCGTGCATCCGGGCGACCGGAGCGTGGTGCACGAGGTCATCGAGACCATGATCGCGGGCACCACCAACCCGTTCGCGGGCCGGAAGCTGGCCGGGCAGCTCACCGCGGCCGGGCTGGTCGTGGACGATATCGGCTCGCACGCCCTCGTCCAGGACGGCAGCGTCGGCGCGGGCGCACTGGTAGCGCGCATCGCCGACCGGGCGGTGGCCCGGCACGCCATTACCGAGAAGCAGCGGGACCAACTGCTGGCCGATCTCGAGGCCGGTGCGCGCAGCGGGGACATCCACCTGTCGGTGACCATCTTCGCAGTGCTGGCCCACAAGCCCGCCTGACGCGACATGAGAAGGGGCGCGCACCGGCCGGTGCGCGCCCCTTTCGCCGTCCTACTGGTTCAACAGTTTCTCGGTGGCGGCGAGCAGCACACAGGTCGCGACGCCGTCCATGGCCTTCTCCAGCTCCGCCAGCGACGGGAAGCTCGGCGCGAGGCGAATGTTCTTGTCCTCCGGGTCGTTTCCGTACGGGAACGACGAACCCGCCGGGGTCAGCGCGATACCCGCGTCCTTGGCCAGCGCCACCACCCGGCTCGCGGTGCCCTCCAGCACATCCAGGCTGATGAAGTAGCCGCCCTTGGGCTCGGTCCAGGACGCCACCTTGGAGGCGCCCAGGCGATCCTCCAGGACCTTCAGCACCAGTTTGAATTTCGGCTCCAGAATGGCGCGGTGCTTCTGCATGTGCGCGCGCACGCCCTCGGCGTCCTCGAAGAAGCGCAGGTGCCGCAGCTGGTTGACCTTGTCCGGGCCGATGCTCTGCTTGCCCGCGTGCTTGAGGTACCACTCCAGGTTGGCGGTGGAGGAGCCGAAGAAGCTGACGCCCGAACCCGCGAAGGTGATCTTCGAGGTGGAGGCGAAGACGTAGGGGCGGTTGGGGTTTCCGGCCGCCTCCGCCATGCCGAGCACATCCAGGACCGGATCGGCGGTATCGGTGAGCGGGTGCACCGCGTAGGCGTTGTCCCAGAAAAGGCGGAAGTCCGGCGCGGCGGCAGGCATCGAAACCAGTTCGCGCGTCACGGCTTCGGAGAAGGTGACACCGGTGGGGTTGGAGTAGTTCGGCACCGCCCACAGGCCCTTGATGCTGGGATCGGCGGCCACCAGTTCGGCGATGGCGTGCACATCCGGCCCGTCGTGGCCCATCGGGATCGGGATCATCTCGAAGCCGAGCGACTGGGTGATGGCGAAGTGCCGGTCGTAACCCGGTGCGGGACACAGGAACTTGAGCACCGGCTCGTCCACCCAGCGGCGCGGGGAGTCGGCATTGCCGTGCAGCATGGAGAACACGATCACGTCGTGCATGAGCTGCAGGCTGGCATTGTTGCCGGCCAGCAGATTCGACACCGGGATGCCGAGCAGCTCACCGAAGATGGCGCGCAGTTCCGGGAGGCCGTGCAGACCGCCGTAATTGCGGACATCGGTGCCGTTGCCGTCGCGGTAGTCGTCATTGCCCGGCAGCGACAGCAGATCCAGAGACAGGTCCAGCTGCTCGGGCGCGGGCTTGCCGCGGGTGATGTCCAGCGTCAGCTTCTCGGTCTTGAGCTTCGCGTAGTTCGCGTTCTGCGTCTCGTGTTCCGTGACGAGTTCCGCATGGCTCATCAAACCGATCTGCGTTTGCCGAGGCATCAGGCAGCCTTTCCAGGGGCTAGGAGTTATTTGTCCGGGTCCGCGCGGACCCAAGCGCCCACGTTACTCGGCGGCGCGGGCTGGATGGGAGCTATATATGCCTCGGAATTCGCCCCGGAAGGACCCCATAAATGAAAGGGGACCCAGCGCACCCGGCAGAGCCCGTTGACCCTTGCTGCCTTCCGGCCCTGGGGGAGTTCACAGGATGCGCGCCGCGCTGGATCCGTCGGCCAGTGTAGCGGCTCACCGAGACCCGCGCCGCCCCGGGTCGTTACGATGCTCCCGACATGGCGGGGCGACCCGCTCAGTACCGGAGGGGAATCCAGTAGTGACTAGCTCCAATCCAGGTTCGGGCGGACCGCAGGATCCGGCCGAGCACCAGGAAACCGCGCAGTGGTGGTCCACGCCGCCCGCCGGGACCGACTCGAGCCAACCGGTCGCCGATCCGACCATGCTGAACTACAACGCCGGAGCGGTGCCGCCGTACACGCCGCCGGCCCAGCAGCTGCCGCCGCAGCAGACCTACCCGCCCATGCCGCAGGCGCAGCCGGCCTATACCGGCCAGCAGGCCTACCCCAATCAGCAGTACGCGCCCGAGCCGCAGTACGCGCCCGCCGGCGGCTACAACTATCCGGCCCCGCCGCCCCCGTCCGGTGGCGGCGGCAAGGCCGGCTGGATCATCGGCGGCGTGATCGGCCTGGTGGTGCTGGTCGGCATCGGCATCGGCGCCATCGCGCTGACCCAGGAGGACTCGCCGTCGATCACCGCCGGGCTGGGCGGCGACAAAGAGGCCATGGACGGCAACTACTCCATGGAGAAGGTCACCAATGCGTGCAGCCTGATCGATCCGTCGGTGCTCACCAAGTGGGCCTCCACCTCCTCGGGCACCCCGGAGCATTCCGAGACCCAGCCCACCGACTACAGCGGCGGCAGCCTCAACTGCCAGGCCGGCTACGAGAGCCAGTCGACCACGAACAAATACCACACGAACGAGGCCGACATCACCCTCGAAGTGGCGTTCAACAGCGCCTACGGTGATCCGTCCTACAAGAACTGGAAGCAGTACGACACCGGCACCACCGGCAGCGGCCTGTCCTCCGGCGATGTCACCGGCATCGGCGAGGAGGGCTACTGGCACGCCGAGGTCCGCGACTACTCCTCGTTCACCGTGCTCGACTACACCGTGGCCGTCCGCGACAGCAATGTCTCGGTCAAGGTGGAGATCAGCGTCGACCGCGGCGAGGGCGAGACCGTGAGCAAGGAAGAAGTCGCTCAGGTCGCCAAGGCTCAGGTCCAGAAAGCCCTGGACGGACTGCGCAAGAAGTAGGCCCCGACTACCCGATTTGGTCGAACCCGGGGGGCAGCCGGTATATTGCTCGACGGAGGATTCGCCTAGTGGCCTATGGCGCTCGCCTGGAACGCGGGTTGGGTTAACAGCCCTCAGGGGTTCAAATCCCCTATCCTCCGCTCACGAAGGCCCCGGCCGGACTCGATCCGCCGGGGTCTTCGCTCGTTCCGGGGTGGTTCGCAGTGCGGAAGCCACCTCCGACAGAGCGGAATCCAGCAAACCGGCGTAGGCGTCGAGATCCGGCACGACCGCGGGGTCGGCGTGCACCGAGATGGTGACGTTGTCGCCGAGGCCGTGCACGCCGTGGGTCAGGTGCATGACCGAGCCGAGGGCCGGGAAGCCAGCGGTGAAACGGGCCCGGCCGCCGCCGAAGGACAGATCGGCGGGGCCGCGGTGCACGCTGGAGACGACGGTGTGACCCGAAACTCGTTCCGGGAGAGCCTCGATCGGATAGTGAGTCACATCACGGTGGAGCAGGGCGGCGGGAAGCTCGTCGTTGGCGCGGGCGCGGACTTCCTGCAACGGGTGCAGTGCGCGTTCGCGGCGGGACGCGAGCTCGGCCGCGATGCGGGCCGCGCGCAGGGGCAGCACCGGCTCGCGCGCAGCCAGATCCACCGAGAGATCGCGATAGCTGTTGCGGGTGCGGTCCGCTCCGGTTATCGACATCGGAACTTGGGCCAGCAGCTCGTCACCGGGTACGCCGTGCCGGTCGAGGTGGCGCTGCAGCGCCAGGGACACCGCGGTCAGCACCACGACGGTCACGGTGTGGCCGGGAACGCGCACGCTGTCCGCGTCCCGGACGATCATGCGGACCGCATGCCCGGCGGGGGCGCGGCCCGCACCGTTCAGTGAGTTGGGTGCGGCACCGGGCGTGGGCGGCGGAATCTCCTCGGCCGCGGTGAGTTCGGCAAGCTGTTGTTCGGCGCGATAGGCGGCCACGCCGCGAAAAACCGTGCGGGCCACGCCGATCGGTATCGCGGGGAGGGCGGCCGCCGCGGCGAGCCACGGGGCGGGGACGATGCGCGCCACCGCGGCGGGCAGCCGCCGCTGTCCGGCGGCGAACACGCGGTTCAGCGGCGTCGAGAGATTCTTGCCCGGCTCGGGCGTGGGCTCGGCGGCGGGCTCGCCGAACAGCGCGCGGGCGATCACGCTGGCGCGGCGGCCGTCGGCGAGCGCGTGTGACAGTTGCAGGACCGCGACGAGGGCGCGTTCACCGGGTTCGAAACCTGGTGCGCCGCTGATTCCCCGGAAGACGTGCACCCGCCAGGGGCGATATTGCGCGCGCACTCCCGTCCCCAGTAGCGCACCCAGGGCCTCGGTCACATTCGCCCAGGTGGCGTCTGGCAGTGGAGGTTCGGTGAATTGGTCCGCCATGAATTCGCAAGGCGCCCAAATCGGATACGCAATGTTTGCAGGAGTGTCCAGCACGTGTACCAGCAAATCCGGAATGCCCGCCGCCCGCGCGGCGATGGCCGCACGCAGCTCGCCGGCGGTGGCGCCGGTATCGGCGAAGCAGTAGAGCAGGAACAGATCGTTGCGGGTCCGGGCGGACAGCCAGTACATGGTGGCGTCCCGTGGCGCCAGGGAATTCACGCAATGACCTTATCCAAAGACCGTACGGCGCAGACCGGTTGGGTGCTACCGTTTGTAGTAGAAGCCTTACCACTCTCTGCGGGAGCGGGTGACCGCGATGGCAACCAGAAGTCGACTGGCCGAACAAGCCGATTCGGCGGATGAGCGGTATCAGGCCGCGAACTTCGTCAAAAGATCGATAAACAAGATCTTTCCGACCCATTGGTCGTTTCTGCTCGGTGAAATCGCGCTCTACAGCTTCATCATTCTGCTGCTCTCCGGCGTATATCTGACCCTGTTCTTCGATCCCTCCATGACCGAGGTGATCTACAACGGGTCCTATCAGCCGCTGCGCGGGGTCACCATGTCCCGCTCCTACGAGACCGCCCTGGAAATCTCCTTCGACGTCCGCGGCGGACTGTTCGTGCGGCAGGTACACCATTGGGCCGCACTGCTGTTCACCGCCGCCATGATCGTGCACCTGTGCCGGGTGTTCTTCACCGGCGCCTTCCGCCGGCCCCGCGAGGCCAACTGGGTGATCGGCTCGATCCTGCTGATCATCGCCATGTTCGAGGGCTTCTTCGGCTATTCGCTGCCCGACGATCTGCTCTCCGGCACTGGGCTGCGGGCCGCCTTCGCCGGCATCACCATGGGCGCGCCGGTCATGGGAACCTGGCTGCACTGGCTCATGTTCGGCGGCGACTTCCCGGGCACCATCATCCTGCCGCGCCTCTACATCGCGCACGTGCTGCTGTTCCCGGGCATCATGCTGGCGCTCATCGCCGTGCACATCGCGCTGGTCTGGTATCAGAAGCACACCCAGTACCCGGGCCCCGGCCGCACCGAGCGCAATGTGATCGGCGCCCGCATCGTGCCGGTGTTCTCGCTGGATCAGGGCGCGTTCTTCGCCTTCACCCTCGGCGTCCTGGCCCTCATGGGCGGGCTGCTGCAGATCAATCCGATCTGGAATCTGGGGCCTTACAACCCCTCTCAGGTCTCCGCCGGCACCCAGCCGGACTTCTACCTCATGTGGACCGACGGCTTCCTGCGGCTCTTCCCGGCCTGGGAGCTCTACATCTTCGGGCACACCGTGCCGGGCGCATTCGCGGTCGGCATCCTCATGCCGCTGATCTTCGTGCTGCTCATCGTGTATCCGTGGATCGAGAAACGCCTCACCGGCGATCGCGCCCACCACAATCTGCTGCAACGCCCGCGGGACGTGCCGGTGCGCACCGCCATCGGGGCCATGTCGCTGGCCTTCTATGTCATCCTCACCCTGGCCTGCGTCAACGACATCATCGCCTTGCAGTTCGACATCTCGCTCAATGCCACCACCTGGTTCTTCCGCATCGCCCTGCTGCTCGGACCGCCGCTGGCCTACTTCGCCGCCTACCGGCTCTGCCTGGGCCTGCAGCGCAGCGACCGCGCCGTGCTCGAGCACGGCATCGAAACCGGTGTGGTGCGGCGGCTTCCGCACGGCGAGTACATCGAGCTGCATCAGCCGCTCGGGCCGGTGGACGAGCACGGGCACCCCGTTCCGCTGGAATATCAAGGGGCTCGCGTGCCCAAGAAGATGAACGAACTCGGTATTGCCGGCCGCCCGGGAACCGGCAGCTTCTTCATCGCCGACCCGCCCGCCGAGCGGGAGCAGAACCGGGTGGTCGAACAGGAGGCGGAGCACCAGCAGCTGGCGGTGCTGCGCCGCGCGCAGGAGAACGGCCGCGTGGCGGGCAACGGCCACAAGTAGGGCCCGTGCCCTCTCCAGCGAAAAGCCCCGAGTCCACGTCGACTCGGGGCCCCTGTTTACAGTTCAGGCTCGTCTTGCTCAGGCTCGCTTGAACTCCCCATCGGATACGCCCGATACGAACGCATCCCACTCGCCAGGGGTGAACGCCAAGATCGGCCCGGCGCCGTGGTCCTTGCTGTCACGGACCGCGACATTGCCGCCTTTGAGAAACGCGACCTCTACGCAGTTACCGTTCGGGCCGCTGTATTTGCTCTTACGCCAAACCGCGCCTGTGTAATCAACGTTCACAGTACTAGCTCCTTTCTTGCGTCAAGCACGAGATCTTGCTGGCATCGATCTTGAAGGGGTTGGGATCCATGGAGATTCGCGGATCCGTCGTACGCCTCGGGCTGCACGCAACCTCCCCGTACAACCCACTCTCTGCACTTCACGGTGGGAATGCACCCCCGATGGCCGTTCCCGCGCTAAACACTAGCAGGGTTCGTCATAAGGAGATCGCATTCTTTCGTTTTCAATCAGCAAACATGCGGCAAGGTTAGCCAGCTAATTATTTGCACAAAAATAGCCGCAATTCGATGCGCACGGAATGTGAAAGTCGCAGAATTGTTGTCGGCCGATTAGCTGACCTTCTGGCAAACTCCGACCGGCCGGTCCGGGCTGCCATCCGGGATCATGGAGCCATGACCGAGGATATGCCGGACGATATCGAGCGGGATCGCGATGAGACCGGGCGTGCCCGGAATGCCCGACCCCGTGACCGTTTTGGGCGACCTCTCCCCTTCGGCAGTCCGGGCGTTGCTCGCATACCGGACGATTTGAATCTGTCACCCGAACAGACGCTCGAGTACGCTCAGCGCCTGCTCGATGACGGCCTGGCTTTCTTCGCACACGAGGTATTGGAGGCAGCGTGGAAGAACGGGCCGTTCGCCGAAAGGATGCTATGGCAGGGCCTCGCGCAATACGCCGTTGGCCTGACCCACATTCAACGGGGTAATCCGAAGGGTGCAAGGACCCTACTCGAGCGCGCGGTGCACCGGCTCGAAGCCTTCGGGCCGGCGCCGTACGACATCGACTCCCCCGGTTTGACGGCCCATGCCCGCCGCATCCTGGCCGCTCTGGCCGGGGATGACCCCATTCCGGAGATTGATCTGCGCCCCCACCTGCGCATTCGCTGAACTCACAGACACGCTGTTACTTCACACCTTTTGTGTGAGCCCGCAAGATTGCGAAGGAACTGCGGCGGTGCGAAGCGTGCGAACGTCCCACGCATCGGCTGTGGGTCCGGAGCAATAGCTGCGGGACCGCAGCCGCCGCCTAGCATGGGCGGACGTGAGTGGATACGGGCGTTTCGCACCCAGCCCGTCCGGCGACCTGCACCTCGGGAATCTGCGGACGGCGCTGCTGGCCTGGCTGTTCGCGCGGTCGACCGGACGCGGGTTCCTGATGCGCATCGAGGATCTGGACCGCGTCAAAGCCGGTGCGGCCGAGCGGCAATTGGCGGATCTCGCCGCCATCGGGCTGGACTGGGACCCGCGGGTGGTGCGGCAATCCGAGCGTCTCGACCGATACGAGGCGGCCATCGGGCAGCTGACCGCCGCCGGGCTCACCTACGAATGCTTCTGCACCCGGCGGGAAATCCAGCAGGCCGCCACCGCGCCGCACGGGCCCATGGGCGCGTATCCGGGTACCTGCCGCGATCTCACCGAATCCGAACGCGCCGAACGACGCGCCGCAGGACGACCGGCCGCGCTCCGATTGCGGGCCGCGGTCACCGACTTCGCCATCACCGACGAGCTGCACGGCAGCTATCACGGCGCGGTCGACGATCTGGTGCTGCGCCGCGGCGACGGCATGCCCGCCTACAACCTCGCGGTCGTGGTGGACGACGCCGCCCAGGGCATCGACCAGGTGGTGCGCGGCGACGATCTGCTGCCCTCCACCCCGCGTCAGGCCTATCTCGCCACGCTGCTCGGCCTGCCGGTCCCGCACTACGCACATGTGCCGCTGGCGCTCAATACCGCCGGGCAGCGGCTGGCCAAGCGCGACGGCGCGGTCACCCTGCGCGATCGGATCGCCCTGGGCGAGACGCCCGCGCAGGTGTTCGCGCTGCTGGCGGATTCGCTGGGCTATCCCGCCGCGACGACCCCGGCGGAGTTGCTCGCGCGATTCCGGCCGGAAAATCTGCCGCGCGAACCGTGGACACTCGATCCCAACGGCTTGTTGCAACCCAGCTCGTATCCGTAACGTACGCACTCGACCAGATCCCGATACGAACCACTTCCGAACGAGGACGGCGACACCATGACAAGCGGTGGGTACGACCCCAACCAGTATCCGCAGGGCGGCCAGCCGTACGGGCAGCAGCCGTACCCGCAGGGTGGCCAGCCCGGCCAGCCGTACGGCCAGCAGCCCTACGGCCAGCAGTCCGATCCGTACGGGCAGCAGCCACAGCAGCCGTACGGACAGCAGCCCTACGGCCAGCCCGACCCCTACGCCCAGCAGCAGCCGCAGTTCGGTCAGCAGCCGGGCTACGGTCAGCAGCAGCCGTACGGCCAGCAGCCCTACCAGCCCTTCCCCAACCAGCCCGGCGGCTACGGTGCGCCCGGCTTCGGCGGCGGTGCGCAGCCCGGTGATCTGTGGACCCGCTTCGGCGCCCGCGTCATCGACTTCCTGATCGCCGGCATTCCGGCCAGCATCATCAGCTGGTTCGTCCAGTCGGCGATCGGGGGCATCGTCGGCAGCATCATCGGCGCCGTCCTCACCTACGGCATCATCACCGCCTACTTCGTGGCGATGGAGACCTCGCAGGGCACCACCCTCGGCAAGAAGCTGCTCGGCCTGCGCATCGTGGCGCCGGGCGGCGCGGCCAAGCTGGACCCGAAGCAGTCGATCATGCGGAACCTGTTCGTCCCGATCGGCATGGTCTACTGCATCGGCAACCTGGTGAGCCTCGGCATGATGATCTACATCGCCGTCACCATCGAGCAGGACCCGAACAAGCAGGGCTGGCACGACAAGCTGGCCGGCGGCACCCAGGTCATCAAGGGCTGAGCCGTCCGGGTTCGATAACGAAAACCGAAGCGGGGCACATACTTTTCGGATGTGCCCCGCTGTCGTCTCACCGGTGCCGCGACTAGCTGCCGCTGATGAGGGCCGCGCCGACGAACACCCATAGCAACACGCCGATCGCCAGACCGGCCGCACCCACCCAGATACCGCCCAGGGCCAGGCCCTTGCCGTCCTGGCCGGACTGCTTCACCTGATTCAGCGCCACCACGCCGAGAATCAGGCCGATCAGCGAGCCGATCGGCAGGAAGCAGAACAGCATGGTGCTCAAGCCCAGGATCGACACGATCAGCGAGGCGATGGCCATGCCATTGGTGCCCATGGGCTGCTGCCCATAGCCGTAGGGCTGATACCCGCTCGGCTGCGGGTACGCGCCCGGCTGCGGATAACCCGGGGTTTGGTATCCGCCGGAGTTCTGGCCGTACGCGGGCGCGGGTGCGGGCGGCGGATATCCGCCCGCTGGATTCTGCTGCACCGGATTCGGTTGCGACGGCGGATAATTCGGGTACTGCTGCGGCGGCGGAGTATAGGATTGCTGCTTGTGCAGATCCGGCGCGGAGGAATAACCCGCCGGCGGCGGGGTCGGCTGGATCGGATTCGATCCGGAGGACGGGGAATCCGGCGAGACGCCTTCACCGCCGTACTGCTTCCACCACTCGTCGGAGTCCCCGGGATTCGTCATTGGACCAGCCTATTCCACCGGACGACGACACGGGTATCCTGTTCTCTTCGTGAGTGATGCACTATCTAAGGCGGATACCGCCGAATCTGGACGCCCCGCCACCGAACACGCGGCATTCGCGAAGGCGGCGGGGGGCTACTACACACCGGTCGTGGCCCTGTTCACGGCAGTACTGATCATTTCGAATATCTGCGCCACCAAGGGCGTTCAATTCTTCACCGATCAATCACTGAAAATCGGGCCGGTCGAGGTCCTGCCATTGACCCTCGACGGCGCGTTCTTCCTGTTCCCGCTGGCCTACATCATCGGCGACGTGCTCAGCGAGATCTACGGCTTCAAGGCCGCTCGCCGGGCCATCTACACCGGCTTCGCCATGCTGGTGCTGATGCTGGGCTGCTTCTACATCGCCATCCAGCTGCCGGCGGCCTCGTTCTATCCGAACCAGCAGGCCTTCCGCGATGTGCTCGGCACCACCTGGCAATTGGTGCTCGCGGGCCTGGCGGGCTATTTCGTCGGCGAGATGCTCAACTCGGCCACGCTGGTCGCCATCAAGGAGCGGACCAAGGAGAAGCACCTGTGGGCGCGGCTCATCGGGTCCACGGTGGTCGGCGAATTCGGCGACACGCTGATCTTCTGCTCCATCGCGGCGACGGCCATCGGCATCAACTCGTGGGGAGCATTCGTCAACTACGTGGTCGTCGGCTTCGTCTGGAAGACGCTGGCCGAGGTGCTGGTGCTGCCCATCACCTACCGGGTCATCGCGTTCTTGAAGAAGCGCGAACCCAGCTACGCGCCGGTCGAGGTGCCCGCGCTGCAGAGCTGATCGCTCGGGTGTGGGGGCCCTGTCCACAGGGTCCTCACACCCGTGGCCGCCGGCCTCAGAGGCCGGGAGCCTTGATCCGGCCCTTCCACTGCCCGAGGAACTCGGTCTTGTAGTCGTCGAAGTACCCGCCGTCGATGCTCTCGCGAATGCGGTCGACCAGGCGCACGGTGAAGCGCTCGTTGTGAATCGTGCACAGGGTCGACGCCAGCATCTCCTTCGCCTTGAACAGGTGATGCAGGTAGGCGCGGGTGTAGTGCTGACAGGTGTAGCAGTCGCAGTTCTCGTCGATGGGCGTGAAATCGCGCTTGAACCGGGCCTGATCGATATTGAAACGGCCGGCGTCGACGTAGATAGCGGCATTGCGCGCCACCCGCGAGGGATTCACGCAGTCGAAGGTGTCGGCGCCGTTCTCGACGGCGACGAAGACATCCTCCGGTTCGCTGATGCCGAGCATGTGCCGCGGCTTGTGCTCGGGCAGCTCATCGCAGCACCAGCCGACGATGGTGCCGAGATTGTGCTTCTCCAGCGCGCCGCCGATGCCGTAGCCGTCGAATTCCGTTCCGGCGGCGCCGCGCAGCGCTTCCAGATCACGACAGGCCTTGCGGCGCAGGTCTTCGTACTGCGCGCCCTGGATCACGCCGAACAGCGCCTGGTACGGGCGATGCGAGCGGGCGTCGGTGAGCCGCTCGTGCTCGTCGAGGCAGCGCTGCGCCCAGCGGCGCGTGCGCTCGAGCGATTCCTCTTGGTAGCCGCGGGTGTTCAGCAGCGTGGTGAGCTCGTCGAAGGCGAACATGATGTCCGCGCCCAGCTGATGCTGGATGCCCATGGACACCTCGGGCGTGAAGCGATGCTTGGAACCGTCCAGATGCGAGCGGAAGGTGACGCCGTCCTCGTCCACATGGGCGAGCCGCTCCTTGCCCTTGGCGATCACATCGTCGTTCTGCACGCCGACGGCCTCCATGGCCAGGACCTTCTTGAAGCCGACGCCCAGCGACATGACCTGGAAGCCGCCGCTGTCGGTGAAGGTCGGGCCGGGCCAGTTCATGAACGTGGACAGGCCGCCCGCCTCGTCCACGATGTCGGGACCCGGCTGCAGGTACAGGTGGTAGGCATTGGCCAGCAGCGCCTGTGAACCCAGTTCCTTCATGGTCTCCGGCAGCACCGCTTTCACGGTCGCCTTGGTCCCCACCGGGATGAACGCCGGGGTGGCGATATCACCGTGCGGGGTGCTGATCAGACCGGAGCGGCCGTGCCGGCCGTTGTCGAGCCTGGTACCGACCTTGAAGGAGAACTCAGCAGACACGACCTCCATCCTCCCAGGTCATCCAACTCCCGGAACTCGCAGGGGCGGCGCCCTCGAAACCCTACGACCCGCGCAGGGCCGCGGGGGTGCGGCCGGTCCGGCGGCGCAGCAGCACGCGCAGGGTATTGGCGTGTTCATAGCCGACCTGGCGGGCGATGGCGTCGAGCGGCTGATCGGTGGTGCGGATGAGGTGGGTGGCCTGTTCGATGCGCAGGTCCTGGACGAACCGCACGGGCGAGGTGCCGAGGGTGCGCTGCACGGTGCGTTGCAGGGTGCGCTCGCCGACGCCCAGGTCGCGGGCGGCGTCAGCAATGGTGATGGGCCGGTCCATATGGGCGCGCACCCAGCGTTCGAAGTCGGCGACGAGGGGATCGCTCTGCGCCAGGGCGCTGGGGATAACGTAGGCCGATTGCGCGGGACGGGCGTCGACGACCAGGTAGCGGGCGATGAGATCGGCCAGGGCCGGGCTGGTCGCGCGGACGATGGCGAGGGCCAGGTCGATATGGCCGAAGGCCGCGCCCGCGGTGGTGACGCCATCGCTGACGGTCACCATGCTGGTCTGCTCGAGGGCGACGGCCGGGTACCGGTTGCGGAAGACCGGGGCCAGCCACCAGCTGGTGGTGGCCCGGCAGCCGTTCAGCACGCCGGACTCGGCCAGCAGGAAGGTGCCGGTGCAGGCCGAGGCGATCGGGATCTCGCGCTCCCGGGTCTCGGCCACCAGCTGCCGCACCCGGGCCGAGTTCTCGCCCGACACGTGCTCGAGCAGCGCCGCCGGGCGGCGTTCGGCGAGGGCGGGCACGATCAGCAACTCGGCGTTCCCGGCCTCCAGCGCGGGCGCGGTCGATACGAGATGGCCTGCGCCCGTGCGGATTCCATCGCCGAATGCCACGGTGGTCACGTCCCATTCCGGCGGCGGCTGCGGCAGCATCTCGCGCATGGCATTGGCGGTGGAGAGCACATCCAGGATTGCCGCGAGCCCGGTGTCGAAGACCCCGTCGTAGACCAGCACGGCCACCTTCATGACGGAAACGGTATCAAACGTGTCGCTTCCGCCACTGTCGGCGGCGGATCGGCGATCCTAGGTTTGAAGGCATGACCGAAACCGCCACGCTGCGCTCCCGCACGCACACCTGGGACCTCCCCGCCTCCTATGCCGACGCCGCCGGGCGCTCGGGGCTGGAACTGCTCCGGCTGAGCCTGTCGGGCGCGGTGGCCGAGGCCCCGATCTGCGGCACGCTCGGCTTCCGGCTGGTGGAGGTCGACGCCGGCCGGGCCGTGTTCGAGGGCGAGCCGGGTGAGCACCTGTACAACCCGATGGGTTCGGTGCACGGCGGATTCCTTGCCACCCTGCTGGATTCGGCGCTGGGCAGCGCCGTCATGTCCGCGCTGCCGGCCGGGCGGGCGTATACGACCATGCAGCTCAATGTGAATCTGCTGCGCCCAGTCTTCGCGCACACGCCGACGCTGCGGTGCGAGGCGACCGCCGTTCACGTCGGCCGCACCACCGGTACCGCCGAGGGCCGGATCATCGGCGCGGACGGCAAGCTCTACGCGCACGGCACCACCACCTGCGCGATCCTCGGGTCCTGAAGCACCGAATCCCGGGACCGGCCGGTCCCGGGATTCGCTTGCGACTCAGTGTTATTGGCTGCCGGACTTGGTGAGCAGCACCTCGTCGGGATCCTCGTCGTCGGTATCCAGGGCGGCAGCGAACTGGGCCTGGTAGAGGCGGTAGTACGGGCCGTGGGCGGCAAGCAGCTGCGCGTGGGTGCCCTGCTCGACGATCCGCCCCTTCTCCATGACCACGATGGTGTCGGCATCGCGGATCGTCGAGAGCCGGTGCGCGATGACGAAACTCGTGCGATCCCGGCGCAGCGCGGCCATGGCGTGCTGCACCAGGAGTTCGGTGCGGGTGTCGACCGAGCTGGTGGCCTCGTCCAGGATCAGGATGGACGGCTTGGCCAGGAAGGCGCGGGCAATGGTGATGAGCTGCTTCTCACCGGCGCTGACGCCGGAGCCCTCCTCGTCGATGACGGTGTCGTAGCCGTGCGGCAGCGCGTGCACGAACCGGTCCACGTAGGCGGCGCGGGCCGCCTCGAGGATCTCCTCCTCGGAGGCGTTCGGATTGCCGTAGGCGATGTTCTCGCGAATGGTGCCGCCGAACAGCCAGGTGTCCTGCAGCACCATGCCCATCCGGGCGCGCAGCCGATCGCGGGCGATGCGGGTGACGTCGACGTCGTCGATGGTGATCGCGCCCGCGTCCACCTCGTAGAAGCGCATGAGCAGGTTGACCAGGGTGGTCTTGCCCGCACCGGTCGGGCCGACGATGGCGACCACGTGACCGGGTTCGGCGACCAGCGAGAGCTCCTCGATGATCGGGGTGTCGGGCTCGTAGCGGAACGACACCCGCTCGAAGGCGACGCGGCCGCGATCCACGGGACGGGAGTCCTCGACCTCCGGATCGGGAATCTGCTCATCGGCATCCAGGATCTCGAAAATCCGTTCCGCCGAGGCGACTCCGGATTGCAGCAGGTTGATCACGGAGCCGATCTGGGTGAGCGGCTGGGTGAACCCGCGCGAGTACTGGATGAACGCCTGCACCTCACCCAGCGACAGCTGTCCCGAGGCCACCCGCAGGCCGCCGACCACGGCGATCAGCACATAGTTCAGGTTCCCCAGGAACATGATGGCGGGCATGATCAGGCCGGAGATGAACTGCGATTTGAACGAGGCCTGATACAGCCGCTCGTTGGTCTCGTCGAAGCGCTCGCCGACCTCGCGGCCGCGGCCGAAGGCGGTCACCACCTCGTGCCCGGTGAAGGCCTCCTCGACCTGGGCGTTGACCTCGCCGGTGGTCTTCCACTGATCCACGAAATGCGGTTTGGACCGCTTGGCGATCTGCGCGGTGACCACGATCGCCAAAGGCACCGTGAGCAGGGCGATCAGCGCCAGCATGGGCGAGATCCAGAACATCATGCCCAGCGTGCCGAAGACCGTCAGCACCGAGATGAGCAGCTGGCTCAGCGTCTGGTTCAGCGACTGCGCCATATTGTCGACGTCATTGGTGACGCGGGAGAGCACATCGCCGCGCGCCTGGGAGTCGAAGTAGCTCAAGGGAAGCCGATGGATCTTGGCTTCGATCTCATTGCGCAGCCGCATGACGGTGCGGTTGATGATGATGTTGAGCAGGTAGGACCCGAGCCAGCCGAAGACCGAGGCGGCGACATAGAGCGCGAGCACCAGGGCCAGCACCCGGCCGACGGCCGAGAAGTCCACGCCGACACCGGGAATCACGTCCATGCTGGCGAGCATGTCGGCGAAGGTGCCGTCGCCGGCGGCGCGCAGGGCCGCGACGGCGTCCTCCTTGGTGGTGCCCGGCGGCAGCGACTGGCCGATCTCCTTGCCGACCACGCCGTTGAAGATGAGATTGGTGGCGTCACCGAGCAGCTGCGGGCCCAGGGTGTTGAGCACCACCGAGACGACGGCCAGTGCGAAAACAATGGTCAGGAACAGGCGTTCGGGCGCCAGCCGGCGTAGCAAGCGCTGCAACGACGGACCGAAGGACTTGGCCTTCGCATCCGGCGCGCCGGGATTCGGTGCTCCGGGCCTCATCGAACCTCCTCCGCGCTGAACTGCGACTCCACGATCTCCCGGTATTCGGGGCAGTCCCGCAGCAGTTGGTCATGGGTGCCGATCCCGGCCATCGCGCCGTCCTCCAGCACCACGATCTGGTCCGCGTCGCGGATGGTCGAGATGCGTTGCGCGACAATGATGACCGCGGCATCGGCGGTCTCCGGAGCCAGGGCCTCGCGGACCCGGACGTCGGTGGCGACGTCCAGGGCGGAGAAGCAGTCGTCGAACAGGTAGACCCGCGGTTTGCGCACCAGGGCGCGGGCAATGGCCAGGCGCTGGCGCTGACCGCCCGAGACGGTCGTACCGCCTTGCGCGACAGGGGTTTCCAGGCCCTGCGGCATCTCGCGCACGAAGTCCGCGGCCTGGGCGATCTCCAGGGCCGCCCAGAGTTCTTCATCGGTCGCGTCCGGCTTGCCGTAGCGCAGGTTCGAGGCGATGGTGCCGGAGAACAGGTAGGCCCTCTGCGGCACCAGGCCGATCCGATTGCGCAGCAGTTCCAGATCCAGGTGCCGCACATCGGTGCCGCCCACCGAGACCGCGCCGTCGGTCACATCGACGAGCCGCGGGATCAGGTTGATCAGCGTGGTCTTGCCCGAACCGGTGGAACCCACGACGGCGGTGGTGGTGCCCGGCTCCACCCGGAACCGGATCCCCCGCAGCACCGGCTTTTCCGCGCCCGGGAACTTGAATTCGGCGAAGGCGAAATCCACCGAGGCCGGATCGCCGGTGAACTCCCGCGGCAGGCGCGGCGGCTCCACCGAGGTCTCGGTGTCCAGCACCGCGCCGATCCGCTCGCCCGACACCGCTGCGCGCGGGGCCATCATGGCCAGGAACGAGGCCATCATGACCGCCGTCAGGATCTGCAGGATGTAGGACAGCATGGCGGTGAGCGAGCCCACCTGCATGGTTCCGTCGTCGACCAGGTGCCCGCCGAACCAGATCACGCCGACCGCGGTCACATTGGAGATCAGCATGACCAGCGGGAACATCAGCGCCATATAGCGGCCTACGTACAGCGAGGTCTCGGTCAGCTCCTTGTTGGCCACGCCGAAGCGCCAGGTCTCCTGCCGCTCGCGCACGAAGGCGCGGACCACGCGGATACCCGTGATCTGTTCGCGCAGTACGCGGTTCACGCTGTCGATGCGCTCCTGCATTTTCCGGAAGCCGGGCACCATGCGGGTGATGATGAAGGCCATCGACAGCCCCAGCGCCGGCACCGCGATGAGCAGCAGCCAGGACAGGCCGAGATCCTCGCGCAGCGCCATGATGATGCCGCCGACGCACATGATCGGGGCCATCACCAGGATGGTCGCGCTCATGAGGATGAGCAGCTGCACCTGTTGCACGTCATTGGTATTGCGCGTGATGAGCGACGGCGCGCCGAACATGCCGACCTCGCGCGCGGAGAAGGTGCTCACCCGGTGCAGCAGCGCGGCCCGCATATCGCGGCCGGCGCCCATGGCCGCCTGCGCGCCCAGGTACACCGAGGCGGACTGGGCCAGGATCTGCACGGCGGTGATGGCGAGCATCCATCCGCCGGTGGTCCAGATGTAGCCGATATCGCCCTTGGTGATGCCGTCGTCGATGATGTCGGCATTCAGGCTGGGCAGGTAGAGCATGGCGATGACCGCGATCAGCTGAAGCACTACGACCCCGGCCAGCTGGGTGCGGTAGGGCGCCAAGAAGGTGCGGAGAAGTCTGATCAACATGATGTTGGCAGGCTACCGCCTGGCCCATGGGGCCGCCGGAACGTTTTCGATTCACATGTCCGGCTTGTGCTAGATGTCTGATTGATCCAGATCTCGCCATTCGGTGGCGGGATTGCTCTCGTACACCTCGGCCGGACCGTTCACCGGGCGGGCGCGGCGGGTCCAGGCATCCGGATCGTGCAGCAGCTCGTCCAGGAAGGGCGGCAGCAGGTCATTGGCGATATCGGCGATGCTCACCCGCTCGAGCACCGCGCGGATGTTCACCCGCAGACCGATCCACACCCGCTGCAACGGCTCGGCCGCGCCCGTATAAGCGACATCCTCCGGGCGCTGCCCGCGCACCGAGGCGAGCGGGCCCTCCACGGTGCGAATGACATCCGCGATGCTGATCTGCCCGGCGGGCCGGGCCAGCCGGTACCCGCCGTCCGGGCCGCGGCGGCTGGTCACCAATCCGCCCTTGCGCAGATCCGCCGCCACCGATTCCAGCACCTTCGGCGGAATGTCCTGCGCGAGCACAATGGCATCGGCCTTCACCGAATCCTGCTGCGCCTTAGCGATTTCGACCAAGGTGCGCACCGCGTAATCGACTTTCGCGGTGATGTGCACGGTTACTCCTGATCTCGTGGTCGGCGAAGCGAAACTTTATCCCCTCGGATTCAGCACGCCGAGCGCGGATTCCAGCAACACGCTTTCGATGAGCTCCTCGGAGGCCTCCGGCACCGCTTCCTGCGACATGAAAGCCACGCTGAGCACCTGCATCGCCGCCGCGGCGCGCATGATCGCCTCATCGCCGGCGTCCGGGCCGGCCAGCCATTCGACCATGCGGTGGTGCAAATCGATCATGTCCGGATAGCGATTGCCGAGGGCATTGACGATGGCGACGGTATCGCGCATGCACAGCACGCCGGCGGTGCGGTGGCCGAGCATATCGTGCAGGTGATCGTGCAATACCGCGCGCACGGCTTCCGGTGAATGGGGCTTGCCCTCCAGGCTTTCCACCGTCGCGCGCATGCCGTCGAAGATCGGCTCGATGATGGCGACCAGCAGATCGACCTTGGAAGCGTAGTGATAGTAGAGCGAAGCCTTTGTGATTCCCACCGCATCGGCGACCTCGCGGAGGCTGCTCTGCTCGAAACCTTTGCTGGTAAATAACCGGATGGCGGCGTCACGAATCGCGTCCTTGGTGCTTCTACCTGCGACAACGGTCTCCGAGACGGCATGTCCACCCATGATCCCATCCTTTCACCTCGCGTCGCGGTGCGAGTAACGCCGGAAAAATTGAGGTTGTTCCTCCACTTTCCGGGTCGGTAGTCTACCTACCGCACGGTAGGCAGATTTATCACGTGGAGGCGGACAGAGCCGGGCAGGGGCTCCCGCGGCAATTGCTGCCTACGCGCCCAAAGCAAAGCCTCGAGAAATAACGCCAGGAGACCCCTCGTGTCCGTATATCTCTACCGGTGGGGCAAATTCGCCTTCCGCCGCAAATGGATCGTCTTACCAGTCTGGCTCCTGCTGTTCATGCTGCTCGGCGGCCTGGGCGCGCAGCTCAAGGAGCCCATGAGCAATGACTTCAGCATGCCCGAGCTGCCGTCCGCGCGGGCCAACGAGATTCTCGACAAGCACTTCCCCGGCGCGTCGGAAGCCTTCAAGTTCGAGGCCGTCACCGGCACCTACGTCATCGCCGCCCCCGAGGGCGGGAAGCTGACCGATGAGAAGAACAAGAAGGCCATCGACGCCCTCATCGTCAAGCTCGGTGAACTCGGCATCGTCGACCACAGCAAGCCGCTGGTCAATCCGGTCGACATCGCCGAGAAGATGGGCTGCCTCGGCGCCGATCGCGATGTCTCGAAATGCTCCGAGGCGCCGCTGAACGTGCTGGGCAAGACCGATCCCGACTCGGTCGCGGTGCTCAATGTGCCGTTCACCATTCCCAACTTCACCGATATCAAGGCCGACGATCGCAAGGCGGCCTACGACATCGCCGATGTGGCCCGCGACGCCGGGCTGACCGTGGAGATGAGCGGCTCCATCGCCACCGAGCAGGAGCAGCCCAGCGGTAAGGCCGAGCTGATCGGCATGGCGGTGGCGCTGGTCGTCATGATGGTGGCCTTCGGCGCCATCGTCGCGGCCTTCGTTCCGATCGTCACCGCCATCGTGGGCCTCGGCGCGGCCACCTCGGTGATCTTCCTCGGCACCTCCGTCATCGAGGTGCCCAGCTTCACCACCTTCCTGGCCTCCATGATCGGCATCGCGCTGTCCATCGACTACGCGCTGTTCATCGTGTCGCGGTACAAATCCGAACTGTCCGTTCAGGATTCGCCCGAGGAAGCGGCCGGCGTCGCGCTCGGCACCGCGGGCTCGGCGGTGGTTTTCGCCGGTCTGACCGTGATCATCGCGCTGGTCGGGCTGAGCATCGTCGGCGTGGAATTCCTGACCTTCCTGGGTCTGGGCGGCGCCATCGCGGCCGCGTTCGCGGTGCTCACCGCCATCACGCTGATGCCGGCGCTGATGGGCGCGCTCGGCCGGTTCCTGTTCAAGCCGAAGCTGCCGCTGGTCGCCAAGCACGACCCCGAGGACGACACCTCGGTCACCAATGGCGAGCGTTTCGCCCGCCTCATCGGCAAGGCGCCCGCGGTGACCCTGCTGCTGAGCGTGCTGGTGCTCGGCGCGCTCGCCGCGCCCGCCGCCGGTCTGGAGCTGGGCCTGCCCGGCGAGGACGCCATGCCCAAGACGTCCACCGTCCGCAAGGCGTACGAGCTGCGCACCGCGGGCTTCGGCGAGGGCAGCAATGGTGTGCTCATGGTCGCCACCGATCTGAGCGGCGTCGCCGCGGACCGGCGCGAGGAAGCGGCCAACGCGCTGCGCGAGGAGCTCGCCTCCTATCCGGGCATGGATTACGTGACCGCGCCGGTGTTCAGCGAGGACGGCCAGGGCGCCATGCTCAATGCCGTGCCCGAGTCCGGGCCGAACAACCAGGCCACCAAGGATCTGGTGCGCGACGCCCGCGACGCCGAGGGCAAGCTGCAGGCCGAGTACGGCATCGAGTACGGAATCACCGGCACCACAGCCATTTACGCGGATGTCGACCACGCCCTGCTGAGCAAGATCGTGCCCTATCTGGCCATCGTCGCCGGCGCCGCGTTCATCCTGCTCATCCTGGTGTTCCGGTCGATCCTGGTGCCGTTGACCGCCGCCCTGGGCTTCCTGCTCTCCATGGCGGCCACCTTCGGCGCGACGGTGCTGATCTTCCAGAAGGGCACCTTCGGCCTGATCGACGATCCGCGCCCGCTGGTCAGCTTCCTGCCGATCATGTTGATCGGCTTGGTCTTCGGCCTGGCCATGGATTACCAGGTGTTCCTGGTGACCCGCATGCGCGAGGAGTTCGTGCGCGGCAAGTCCGCCAAGCACGCCATGATGAGCGGCTACCACCACGGCGCCCGCGTCGTGACCTCCGCGGCCATCATCATGATCTCCGTCTTCGGATCCTTCCTGCTGGAATCCGACGCCACCGCCAAGTCCTTCGGCTTCGCGCTCGCGGCCGGCGTCCTGCTCGACGCCTTCCTCGTCCGCATGGTCCTCATCCCATCCCTGCTCGTCCTGATGGGTCCCTGGTCCTGGTGGATGCCCAAGTGGCTGGACCGCATCCTCCCCGACATCGATGTGGAAGGCACCAAGCTGCGCGAACTCCAAGCAGCCTCGGCCCCCGTCGACATGTCCAAGAGGGAACCGGTCGGCGTCAGCTGACCGTGCATCAATGACGATCGCCCCCAACCCGGTCCGGGTTGGGGGCGATCGTCTCTTGGCGGCGCGCGGGCACGATCGTCATTCGCGGCGCGTACGATCTCCTGAGCTCGGCTGTTGGCACGTGATCGGACCATCCGACCCCCGAGGAGCCACCACCATGAAGCTCTCCCCCACCCGGCTGACCCTGACCACCGCAGCCGCCGCCCTACTCCTCTCCCTGGCACCGGGCACCGCCTCGGCCTACGTGGGCGGCCCCATCGTCCTGTACACCGGCAACCAAGGCCCCGTCATGGGCTGCGCCCACAAGGTCGGCGTCAGCATCCCCAACCGAGACGTGGCCTCGGCAACCATCTGGATAGACGGCGCCCCCTACCCGGTCCTCCCCGACCCCTCCCCCGAAGGCGGCCCCAACGGCGGCTACGCCTCCTGGACCCCCACCCGCCTGGGCTGGCACACCCTCGACGTCATCTACTCCCCACCCGGCGCCCCCGAAGAAACAGGCCGCCGCCTAGACATAGAAGTCCACCGAGTAGGCCTCAACGCCGGCAGCTCCTGCATAGCCAACGGCTTCCCCCTCCCGATAGACCCGAGCACCGGCACCCTCGCCCAGTTCCTCTAACGGATCACCATGCGCTGACCCCTTGCGCATTATGTGTATCTGATTCAGTACGCGATCCCGTACACTGGCGTCATCGACTGAGGGAGCAGCACCATGCGAGCCATGCACGCCACAGAGGCACGGGCCAACTTCGCGGCCGTCCTGGACGCCGCTACCGAAGACAACGACGAGGTGATCATCACCCGCAGCGGAGGCAAAGAAGCGGCCGTCGTGATCAGCCTGCGGGAATGGTCGGCGCTGAAAGAAACCAGCTATTTGCTGTCCAGCCGCGCCAACGCCCGCCGTCTCATGGAAGCGATCGACCGCGCCGAACGCGGCGAACTCGAACACCACGAACTGATTCAGGTCGATGATGGCGAGGCCGATGCGTGAGCCGCAAGATCCTGTTCGACCCGAATGCGTGGGATGACTATCAGTGGTGGCAGGTCAATGATCGAGCGGTGTTACGGAAGCTGAATCGGCTGATCGACGACACCGCCCGCAATGGCAACGCGGACGGCATCGGTAAGCCGGAGCCGTTGCGCAACAACCTGTCCGGGTGGTGGTCGCGGCGCGTCACCGACGAACATCGAATGGTGTATCGATGCACGGACGAAGTGGTCGAGATCCTCGCGTGCCGCTTCCGTTACGACAACTGAACGAACAGCCGCGATCCGAAACACCGCCGACCGGGAGATGGTGGCGGCATTTCGCGAGAAGCCACCGCCACCAGTTCCCGGTCGAGGTCGTTTCGGAACCACCGCCGCAGAACTGGGTTGACTCGTTGAGCTCTATGCTCCGTCGTTATGGATCGCATCTCATGGACGGCAGGAAGTCCCTGGGCGATCACCGACGCCTGATCGTCGCGGTCGGCTGGCTGTCACTCTTGGCGGGTACGTGCCATATCGATCTCGGCCAGCTTGGCGCGGCGGCGGCGCGCTTGCGCTTGGCTCGGGAGATAGCCACGGAGGCAGCGCATCCGGAAATCGCCGCATGGTGCCTCGAAACGCGGGCATGGCAGCAGTTGACCGCCGGTGACTTCCTTGCGGCGGCTCAGCTGTCGCGGGCGGCGCAAGCCATTGCCCCACAAGGTGGTTCGGCATTCGTTCAGGCGACAGCGCAGGAAGGCCGAGCGCTGGCTCGCCTCGGCGACAGCAAAGGAACGTACGCCGCGTTGCATCTAGTGACCCGGCTGGTATCCGGCATTCAGATTCCCGATCGGCCTGAGCATCACTTCCGATACGCCCCGGCGAAGTCGGATTCCTACATCGCGACAACCCTGGCCTGGCTGGGTGATCCGGCCGCGGAAACCTACGCGCGCCACGTTCTCTCCGAACTCGCTGACGCCGTTGCGATCCGGCCTCGCCGCATCGCAACGGCGAATCTGGATCTGGGACTTGCCCTTGTGGCAGCCGACAAACCGGACGAGGCGGCACATGTCGCGCTCACAGCCGTGACGTCCGGGCGACTGGTCCCGTCCAGCTTCTGGCGCGTGGCCGAGGTGGTCGAGGAAATAGCGGGCCGTGACGCCCCCGACGCCACGATCGTCCGCGAGGCGTTTCACGACACCTATCGGGCCTGAGGTTTGCCCCATCCCTGCAATGGAAGAGCCCCTCATCTGAGGCAGATGAGGGGCTCGTGGCGGTGGCGGAGGGATTTGAACCCTCGGAGGGGGGTTACCCCTCACACGCTTTCGAGGCGTGCTCCTTAGGCCGCTCGGACACGCCACCGCCGGTGACTTTACCGGATGACCCGGTGAATACCGAAATCGGCTGAACAGGTTGCTAGGGGCGCTGGGATTTGAAGAAATCATCCAGGAGAGCAGCGCATTCGGATTCGAGGACGCCACCGCGGACCTGGGGGCGGTGGTTGAGACGTCGGTCACGGACCACGTCCCAGAGGGAGCCGACGGCGCCGGTCTTGGGTTCCCAGGCGCCGAAGACGAGTTTGCCCACGCGGGCGAGGGTGATCGCGCCCGCGCACATGGTGCACGGTTCCAGGGTGACGGCCAGGGTCGCGCCGTCCAGGCGCCAGCCGTCGCCCATGACACGGGCCGCCGCGCGCAGGGCCAGCACCTCGGCGTGGGCGGTCGGGTCGCCGAGGGCCTCGCGGGCGTTCGCGGCGCGGGCCAGTTCGCGGCCCTCGGAGTCGAAGACGACCGCGCCCACGGGGACGTCACGGCCGTCGGCGGCGGCCGCGGCGGCGAGGGCGACGCGGACCATGGCTTCGTCGGATAGCAGGGCGGCACCGCCGGGCCGGGGGGCCGGGGCGGTGCCGCGGGGGGTGTCGGTGGTCATGCGCTCAGCGCGGGAGTTTGTCCAGGACGGCGGCGAACTCATTGGCGAAGCCCAGGCGCTGGGCGATCATGCCGAGTTGTTCGTCGGGATAGAGATCGGTCTCGGCGAGGATGACCGACAGGACGGGTTCGGGGAGGCCGAGATCGGCCAGGACGGCGAGGTCGCCTTCCTCCCAGGGCTCGATGTCGTCGATATCGTCCGGGTCGATATCCGGAATTTCGATATTCAGCTCTTCGAGCACATCGGCCGCGATGTCGTAATCGATCGCGGCGGTGGCGTCGGACAGCAGGATGCGGCTGCCCGTGGGGCCGGGACGCAGGATGATGAAGAATTCGTCGTCGACGTCGAGCAGGCCGAAGGTGGCGCCGGAACTTCTCAGGTCGCGCAGCTCCTGCTCGGCCGCGGACAGACTGTTCAATGCCGCCGCGGACAGCGGCGTGCATTTCCACGTTGTTTCTTCGCGGACAACCGCCACTGCGAACCCTTCCACGTCGTCGTAATCGTCCGACGCCGCCCTGTTCGTGCTCGAGCGTTGTGCTGCCATGGCCGCAACGGTAGTCCGCTTCGGGGGAAATGTTGAAGTCGTATGCGAATCTGATCGCATGACGGGCGATCCGAAAGCAGCTGTCTGTGTCCTCGGCACCGGTTTGATCGGCGGATCGGTGCTGCGCGCCGCGGCCGCGGCCGGGTACGAAGCATGGGGATACAACCGGTCGGAGCCGGGTGCGGCGGCCGCGCGCGCCGACGGATTCGAGGTGGGCAGCGATGCGGAGGCGGTGCTGCGGCGGGCCGCGGAGCGCGACGCGCTGATCGTCATCGGCGTGCCCATGCCCGCCCTGGACGCGATGCTCTCGGATGTGAAGCTGTTCGCCCCGGACTGCGCGCTCACCGATGTGATCAGCGTGAAGGGCCCGGTCCGGGAATCGGTGCACCGGCACGAGCTGTCCGCGCGCTTCGTGGGCGGGCACCCCATGGCGGGCACCAGTGAATCCGGCTGGGCCGCATCCACTCCCGACCTGTTCAAGGGCGCGTCCTGGGCGGTGAGCGTGGACCCGGAGGTGCACGCGGATCCGTGGCGTCGAGTCGCCGAACTGGCCCTGGACTGCGGGTCGGTCGTGGTGCCGGTGCTGTCGGAGGAACACGACAGTGCGGTCGCCCGCATCTCGCACCTGCCGCATGTGCTGGCCGAGGCCCTGGCCGTGCAGGGCGCCAATGGCGGACCGCTGGCCCTGGGCCTGGCCGCCGGATCCTTCCGCGACGGCACCCGCGTCGCCGCGACCGCACCCGAGCTGGTCCGCGCCATCTGCGAACCGAATGCCACCGCCCTGGTGGACGTCCTGGACGACACGCTGCGCCTGCTCACGGCGGCCCGTGACGCGTTGCGTGATACCGATTCCCTCGCCGAGCTCACCACGGCCGGGCATGACGCCCGCACCGACTACGAGGACGCGGTGCGCGAGCGGATCACCGGTATCGCGCCCGGCGACCACGATTGGCTGACCCGCCTGGCCGCGGCCGGACGCAATGGCGGCGTCCTCACCTCGCTCGGCTGAACTCAGATCCGTTCGGCGAGCCCCGGATAGTCGAGCAGGAACCCATCGGCGTCGACGGTGACGGTGGCGCTGGACACCGGCGACAGCACGTGGATCCCGTCCACGCCGCTGCTGTAGGTGAGGCTCGCTTCGCCGACGAGCAGATCGGGCAGGCGCACGTACACGACCGGGACCTGCACGTCCTCGCTGGCGTGCGCCAGCCCGTACCGGCGAATCGGCAGGGTGTTGAAGAACGGGCTCAGCACCACGTCCACGTCGAGGGCCCCGCCGAAGGTGGACCGCACATGGGTGCCACCGGCGTCGATGAGCCAGTAGTTCTCCTCGTCCCGGGCGATCGACGCGTGCCGCTCCCCGGTGGCGAGGGTGCTGCGCAGCGACAGCCGCCGCGTCACGCCGTTCTCATCGGTGACGAGGTCGTAGGAGGCGCTGAAGGCCGGATGATCCTCGCATTCGCCGGCGATGATGCGTCCCGCCGCGCGAATCCGATTGCCGCTGAGCACCACCCGGACGGACTCCATCCGCGACGCATTGTGCGCCCGCCAGGTCAGAATCGCCGGCCACCGCGGCGCCGGCGTCGTCGAATCCTCGCTCCCGCTCTCCGTCACACCCATAACCGTACGTCCAGCACCCCCGCGACCTTTGCCCAGCATGTCATGGTGCAGGCGTGTTCCCGGCATTCGCCTGCGCCGATGCCCGCTCGGCGGGGTGTGGAACGGTGTTGATCTCGATTGGGCGCGGGGGACTCGAGTAACGTGCTTGCCGGCAGGGGAACTCCGTGGTGGAAGGGACGTGTGGTGACGGGCGCGCGGATGGTCGGCTTGTTCGCCGGGATCGGCGGGCTGGAGCTCGGGCTGTCCGCGCACGGATTCCGCAGCGAATTGCTGTGCGAGATCGACGCGGGCGCGCAGGCGGTGCTGGGAGCGCATTTCCCGGGCGTGGCACTGCATTCGGATGTGACGCGGCTGCGGTCGCTGCCCGCCGGAACCGAGCTCGTCGCGGCGGGATTCCCGTGCCAGGACCTGTCGCAGGCGGGGCGGACGGCCGGAATCACCGGGGCGCGTTCGGGATTGGTGGACGAGGTGTTCCGGCTGGTCAAGCGCAAGCGGGGGCCGCGCTGGCTGTTGATCGAGAATGTGCCGTTCATGCTGCAGCTGGGCGGCGGAGCGGCCATGCGGCACATCACCGCCGCGCTCGAGGAGCTCGGGTACCTGTGGGCCTACCGGGTGGTCGATGCGCGCGCCTTCGGATTGCCGCAGCGGCGGGAGCGGGTGCTCATGCTGGCGTCGCGCACCGAGGATCCGCGGCCGATCCTGTTCGGCGCGGATGCCGGGCCGCGGGAGGTCGGCGATCCGGCGCACGATCCGTGCGGGTTCTACTGGACCGAGGGGACGCGCGGGCTGGGCTGGGCGGTGAACGCGGTGCCGACGCTGAAAGGCGGTTCGGGCCTGGGCATTGCGAGCCCGCCGGCAGTACGCCTGCCGTCGGGGGAGATCGTCACGCCCGGCATCACCGACGCCGAGCGGCTGCAGGGTTTCGACCGCGAGTGGACCGCCCCGGCGCTCGGCGTCCCGGGCGTGCGCGCCGGGCATCGCTGGAAACTGGTCGGCAATGCGGTGAGCGTGCGCATGGCGACCTGGATCGGCGGCCGCCTCGCCGAGCCGGCCGCGGATCCGTTCCCGGAGGGCGAACCGCACAGCCGCCGCAGCTGGCCGACGGCCGCGTGGGGCCGCGATGGCGTGGTGCATCGAGTTCCGGTGTCCACCTGGCCCGTTCACGCGCCGTACGAGGATCTGCGCTGGTTCCTCGACGATGTGCGGCTGCTGTCCGCCCGCGCCACCGCGGGATTCCTGCGCCGCACCCGCATGGGCACGCTGCGCTTTCCGCCCGGATTCCTCGACGATGTGGAGAACCACCTCGATCGAATGGGAGGATTTCCGCGCGAGGCCGCCTGATCGGAGGAGGGGTGCGGTGAGCGCTCGGCGACCGCCGACCGATGCGGCGACCAGTGCGCGCATGTCGCGGCAGCGGCGTGTCGGCACCGAGCCGGAGATCGCGCTGCGCAAGGAGCTGCATCGGCGCGGGGCGCGGTTCTTCGTGGATCGTGCGCCGCTGCCCGGATTGCGGCGGCGGGCCGACATCGTGTTCCCGCGCCGCAAGATCGCGGTGTACGTGGACGGCTGTTTCTGGCACAGCTGCCCGGAGCACGCCACCTTCCCGAAGAACAATGCCGAATGGTGGGCGGAGAAGCTGGCCGGGAATGTGACGCGCGATCGGGACACCGATGCGCGGCTGCGGGCGGCGGGCTGGACCGTGGTGCGGGTGTGGGAGCACGAAACCGCCGATACGGCCGCCGACCAGGTTTTGAACGCGCTGACCAGCGAGGTGTGACGGCCGGGCGGGCGCATGGGCGACAATGGGCAGGGCAGCGAGGCCAGCGAAAGCGAGCACGAGCAATGACGCCAACCGAGCAGACAGCACCGAGTACGCCACCCGCATCACGCCGTCGGCTGCTGCGCTACGGCGTCGCCCTGCTCATCGGCCTGGCCGGCATCTGCTACTCCTCCTGGGTCCTGGAATTCGTGCTGCCGATCGACAGCGATCCCACCAACACCTTCCTCAGCCAGCTCGCCGAAGACGGCGCACCGTACCGCCGGCTCTTCACCACCGGCGACACCGTGACCGGCGCCCTGCTGCTGATCGCCGGCATCGGCGGCCTGCTGCTGTTCGCGCGCCGGCGGTATTCCACCATCGCCTGGGCCGCGCTGGCCTGCTTCGGCGCGGCCACCATCGCCGACGCGCAGTGGCCGTTGAAACCCGGTGCGGATTCCGGTGGCAGCGGCCTGTTCCCGCAACTGCACCAGGTGCACGCGCTCACCAGTTCGCTGGCGGTGTTCTCGATCTTCATCGCCATGGTCGCCTTCACCGTGGCCGCGTTCACCTACGACCGCTGGCCGATCCTGCGGCACACCGGCCTGTGGATCCTGATCTTCGGCTCGATCGTGACCGCGTGGATGCTGATCGCGGACAATCTGTCCGGCAATTACGGTCTCGGCATCGCCCAGCGCATCCAGGTGGGCGCCATGTCCCTGTGGTTGCTGGCGCTGGCGGTGCAAATCGTCGTGGCCGAACGTAGGGTCGGAATGTGACCAGCGACGCAACGGAATTCACCATCCCCCGCCAGCTCGACACTGTCGCCGCCGCGACCGATCGCCTGCTCGATACCGTCACCAAGCTCTCCGACGCCGATCTGGTCGAACCGTCGCTACTGCCCGGCTGGACCCGCGGGCACGTGCTCGCGCATCTGTCCCGCAATGCCGACAGCCTCGTCAACCTGCTGCTGTGGGCCCGCACCGGGATCGAGACCCCGCAGTACGCAAGCGCTTTCCTGCGCGAGGCCGATATCGAGGCCGGCGCTCCCCGCCCGCTGCGCGAACAGCTCGAGGACCTCACCGCCTCCGCGGAGCGCTGGCTGGCGCTGGCCCGGGTCATGCCGGAGGACCGCTGGGAGACCACCGTCCGCAATCGGCAGGGCGGCGAGATCCCGGCCACCCGCGTCGTGTGGATGCGCCTGCTGGAGGTCGAG
Organism: Nocardia sp. IFM 10818; assembly: GCF_054655275.1. NCBI lineage: Bacteria > Bacillati > Actinomycetota > Actinomycetes > Mycobacteriales > Nocardiaceae > Nocardia > Nocardia sp. IFM 10818. The sequence goes on along the minus strand of NZ_BAAHJH010000001.1, from coordinate 261,133 downwards.
ATCCATCACGTCGACCTGGGTTTCGGCTACACGACCCAGGACTGGCCCGCCGACTTCGTGGCCCGCCTGCTCCCGCAGTCGGTGGCCGATCAGGCCGCCAAGGGCGCCACCGGCTTCACCGTCACCGCGACCGACACCGGCTACACCGAAACCCTCGGCGACCCGGCCACCACCGTCAGCGGCCCGGCGCACGCGCTCGCCGCCTGGCTCATCGGACGCAATCCGGGCGCGGATCTCACCGGAGATCTTCCGGATCTCGCCGCCTGGAAGTGAGATAGGGCACATGCGGCCCCGCGTCAGCGCGGGAGGAGGGCGAAGACCGCTTCCACGGGCGGGCGTACGACCTGCTCGATGGGCTGGGGCAGCGTGCGCAGGAACTGCTCGACCGGTTCGGGCAGCGGCGGTGCGGGCGGGGCCGGGGCGAGCGCCGGTCGCGGATTGCCGTTGCGGTCGAAGCCCTTCCGGTCGAACCCGAAGCGGTCGTAACCCGCACGGTCATAGCCGTAACGGTCGAAGCCGCGCTTATTGAAGCCCTTGCGGTCGTATCCCCATTTGTCGTAGCCGGCCCGGTTGTAACCACTCCGGTCATATCCGTCGCGGTTGTATCCGGACAAGTTGAAACCGCTCCTGTCGTAACCGTCACGGTCCCTTCCGAATCGGTCGAAGCCCTTCTTGTCGTAGCCGCGCTTGTCGTAGCCGTTGCGGTCGAATCCGTTCCGGTCGTGGCCGGCGCTGTTGAATCCGTTGCGGTCGTAGCCGTTGCGGTCGTAGCCCCGCTTGTCGTAGCCGTTGCGATCGAACCCGTTGCGGTCGTAGCCGTCCTTGTCGAAGCGGCCGACGCCGGTGCCCTCGTCCGTGCTCAGCGGTGCGGCCTGCGCCGGTGCGGCCGCGACCACCGCGGCGGCGGGACCCATGATCGTCGCGGCCGCGAGCGCCGCGGCGGTGATCCGATATTTGGATTTGCAGGAAATATTGCTCATGACAATAGAGAAAAGCAATCAATCCTGTGAAGTCGCTGTGGTCTTTGCTGAGGAGAGAATCGGAAAAGAACAATTCGATTCGACAAATGAAATTCAAAAATGCGCTTGATATGAAAAAGAAGCCCCGCACCACTGGTGCGGGGCTTCTTGCTGCGCGCCCGGAGAGACTCGAACTCCCAACCTTCTGATCCGTAGTCAGATGCTCTATCCGTTGAGCTACGGGCGCATGGCTATTAACTTGTATGGCACCCGGCGTACCGGGCTTGGCGGAGGCGAGAGGATTTGAACCTCCGGTCCCCGTGAAGGGACAACTCATTAGCAGTGAGTCCCATTCGGCCGCTCTGGCACGCCTCCTGGAGCCTTCTCTTCCGAGGGCACCGGTCCTTTCGAACCGCCGGGACGAAAGATTACACAGCAGCCGACCAATAGGCAAAACGGCTGGTCAGCGCAGGTGACTGTCGAACCAATCGAAGATGCGGGTCTGGGCGTCGACGACGCAGACGTCGTCGAGGGCGGCCGGATCGAAGCCCGGATGGTCGGGGCGGTGGTGCAGGCCCGGGTAGGTGACGACCAGGGTGGCCACATCCGCGCGGGCGGCGGCCTCGCGGAGGCGGTCGACCTGCTCGGCCGGGGTGCGCGGATCGTCGGCGCCGAACAGGCCCAGCCAAGGGGCCTTCAGATCCGGGACGGCGGTCACCAGATCGATGGCCTGCGGGGTGAGCGCGGATTCGATGCCGGGGCAGGCGACGCTGACCGCGGCGCCGATGCGGCTGTTGGTCGCGACGAGGGCGGCGGCGGTGCCGGCCGAATCGAAGCCGAGCACGCCGATGCAGTCGCGGAAGACGCCGCGCCCGGTGAGCCAGTCGAAGCAGGCGTCGAAATCGGCGAACAGCTCGGCGCCGAACACCTTGTCGGGTGCGATGCCATTGGAGCGATGGAAGAGGTCGGGGGCCAGCACGGTCCATCCGTCCTCCGACAGCGAGCGCATGAGTTCCAGCAATGGCTCGGTGAATTCACGTGATTCGTGCAGGACCACGATGCCGCCGCGGGTGTGACCGTCGGGTTCGATCACGGTGAGGGGGACCCTGGTGGTGTCGTGCACGGGTGCTAGATCGCGGTAAACGCCCGACATAGAGCCAGACTAGTTGCGCTAGGTAAAGTCGGGATAAATCTTTTCGGAGGTGATCTCGTTCCGGAGATTTTCCGGCCGTCCCCGGAAACTTTCCGATGTCGCGTCCACTTTCGGCAAACCCGGTGACACCACCCAGCATCCAACTGCCCGGTTCCACCTAGGGTGGAGGGGTGAGTGCGCACATTCGACCGGACCTGGATGCCATCCCCGCGTACGTGGCCGGCCGCAGCCACCCCGGCGCGGTCAAGCTGGCCAGCAACGAGACCACCTTCCCGCCGCTGCCGTCGGTGGCCAAGGCGATCGCGGAGGCCGCGGAGACGGTCAATCGGTATCCCGACAATGCCGCGATCGAATTGCGCACGGCGCTAGCGGATTTCAATGGCGTGGGGCTGGAGAACGTGGCCGTCGGCTGCGGCAGCGTGGCGCTGTGCCAGGAACTGGTCCAGATCACCTGTCTCGCACCCGCCGACGAGGTGCTGTTCGCCTGGCGCTCCTTCGAGGCCTACCCGATCGTCACCCGGGTCGGCGGCGCCCAGGCCGTCACCGTCCCGCTGGACAGCGAATTCACCCACGACCTGGACGCTCTCGCGGCCGCCATCACCCCGAACACCCGCCTAGTCTTCGTCTGCAACCCGAACAACCCCACCGGCACCGCCCGCACCGAAGCCGAGATCACCCGCTTCCTCGACGCGGTCCCCGCCGACGTTCTCGTGGTCCTGGACGAGGCCTACTACGAATACCTCCGCCTCCCCGCCGGTGAGCACCCCAACGGCATCGAAATCGGCCGCAACCGCCCCAATGTCGTTGTCCTGCGCACCTTCTCGAAGGCCTACGGCCTGGCGGGCCTGCGCGTCGGCTACGCCGTGGGCGCCCCCGACGTCATCACCGCCCTCATGAAGGTCCACATCCCCTTCAGCGTCAACAAGGTCGCCCAGGCCGCCGCCATCGCCTCCCTCGAGGCCCGCCACGAACTCCTGGAACGCACCGACGCCGTAATCGCCGAACGCGACCGCATGCGCACCGCCCTCCTCGAAGCCGGCTACACCGTCCCCCCGAGCCAAACCAACTTCATCTGGCTCCCCCTCGGCGACCGCAGCCTCGAATACGGCGAAGCCAGCGCCGAAGCCGGGGTCCTGGTCCGCCCCTACGGCACCGACGGCGTCCGCATCACCGCCGGCGACCCCCACGAAAACGACCAATTCCTCGCCTTCGCCACGGCCCCGGCCACAATCGCCCGCTTCCTGAGCTGACCCCCACCCTCTGAAACGCCTTCGACCGGGAACTGGTGGCGGTGGCTTCTCGTGAAACGCCGCCACCGGTTCCCGGTCGACGTATGGCTTGATCCGGTGCCGGAGGTCAGTCGGCGGCCAGGTCGCGTTCCCAGCGCGCCTCCATGTCCGTGAGGCGCCAGACGGCCACGGCCACCGCCCAGGTGAGCACGAACAGGCCGACGATGATGAAGCCGAGGTCGCCGAGGTCGAGGTTGCCGATCCAGGCGATGAAACCCGAAGTGATGTCGAGTCTTTCGACGAAGATGGAGATGATCTCCTGGACGCCGATGAGGAGCGCGACGGCCACGGAGAGGCCGGTGATGATGAGGTTGTAGTAGATCTTGCGGACCGGTCGCGCGAAGGCCCAGTCGTAGGCGTAGCTCATGAAAGAGCCGTCGAGCGAATCGAATAGCGCCATACCGGCCGAAAACAGCACGGGCAGCACGAGAATCGAGTACCAGGGCAGGCCGGTCGCGGCCGCGCCGCCGGCGATCACGAGCAGGCCGACCTCGGTGACGGTGTCGAAGCCGAGGCCGAAGAGCACGCCGACCGGGTACATCTGCCAGGGTTTGCGGACCAGCCGCACCACCGGGCCGAGGATCCGGTTCAGCAGGCCGCGCTCGTCGAGCTGCTTCTCCAGCTCCGCCTCGTCCAGATCGCCACCGCGCATGCGGCGGAACACCTTCCAGATGCCGAGGAGCGACACCAGGTTCAGCAGGCCGATGGCGATGAGGAAGGTGCCGGAGACACTGGTGCCCCACAGCCCGGTCCAGGTGTGCAGCGGCGAACTCTCGTCCTCCAGCGAACCGGCCAGCGCGCGCACGCCGAAGGCCAGCAGCGCGACCATGACGAAGACGATGGTGGAATGCCCGAGCGCGAACCAGAACCCGACGGTGTGGGTCTTGTCGCGCCCGTTCTCGGCCACCAGTTTGCGGGTGGTGTTGTCGATGGCGGCGATGTGATCGGCGTCGAAGGCGTGCCGCATGCCGAGGGTGTAGGCGGTGACGCCGAGGCCCACGCCGAAGACCGCGCCCTGCACCTCGTACTGGCCGGGCACCACGAACAGCAGCAGGGTCCCCCAGCCCAAGACGTGCAGCGCCAGAACGGCAATTCCCATACCGACCCAACTGCGCACGAAACACACCCTCACCGTGAAGATTTGGCGGAAGCGGAGGGATTTGAACCCCCGGTCGCTCTCGCGACGCTCGCTTTCAAGGCGAGTGCATTCGGCCGCTCTGCCACGCTTCCAGGCGTCTGATGGTAGCAGTGCCCGATCCGGCTCAGGTCCGGGCTCAGGTCCCGGCGCGGTGGTCCGAGGCCAGGTTCACCAGGTCCAGGGCCGCGGCGACGGCGGCGAGCTGCTGGGGGGTGAGCAGGTCGATGAAATAGCGGCGGACGGCGGCCACGTGGCCGGGGGCGGCGGCGCGCAGGCGGCGCATGCCCTCCTCGGTGAGCTGGGCCAGCACGCCGCGGCCGTCGTCCTCGCAGGCGGTGCGGCGCACCATCCGCTGGGCTTCCAGGCGGCGGATCTGGTGGGTGAGGCGGCTGCGGGAGGACAGCACGCCGTCGGCGAGGTCGCTCATGCGCAGCGAGCGACCGGGGGCCTCGGAGAGTTTCACGAGGATGCGGTAGTCGGCGAAGGAGAGATCGCTGTCGCGTTGCAACTGGCGATTGAGGTCGGCCATGAGGCGCTGGCTGCCATCCATGTAGGCCCGCCACGCGCGTTGCTGTTCCGGGGTGAGCCACCTCGGTTCGGCCGCAAAACGGCCGCCGGATTCGACAGCCACGAACCACATTCTAACCGGCCGGTAGCCGCGAACCCGGACGAGCGGCGAAAACGGTCAGCGGAACGAGGAGATCATGGTGCGGCTCAGGTCCGACAGCGAGGTGCAGCCCGAAAGCCCCATGGCCGCATCGAAATCCGCGAGCAGGCAGCGCAGCGCGTGCCGGACGCCGTCGCGGCCCGCGAGACCCAGACCGTAGGCCCAGGGGCGGCCGTAGAGCACGGCCTTGGCGCCGAGGGACAGCGCGATCATGACATCGGAGCCGGTGCGGATACCGGAATCGAAGAGCACATCGGCCCGGTCGCCGACGGTGGCGACAATGGTGGGCAGGGCGTCGAGGGCCGCGACCGCGCCGTCCACCTGGCGGCCGCCGTGATTGCTGACCACGACCGCGTCCGCGCCCGCGTCCACGCACTGGCGGGCGTCGTCGGGGTGCAGCACGCCCTTCACCGCGATGGGCAGTTCGGTCCAGTCGCGCAGCCGGGCGATATCGGCGGGGCGCAGCGAATGATTGCCGAACAGGCCGGCCCAGGTGAGGATGGCCATGCGCAGCGCGTCCTCGCTCTCCTCGGGCGGGGCGCTGAGCTTGGCGCGAAAGACCGGATCGGACAGGTAGTTGGCAATGCCGTTGCCGTGCAGGAACGGCAGGTGCGCCAGCTCCAGATCGCGCGGGCGCCAGCCCAGGCTCGGGGTGTCGACGGTGACGACAATCGCTTTGGCGCCGGACTTTTCGGCGCGTTCGACGAAGGAGCGCGCCAATTCCACGTCATTGGGCCAATACAGCTGATACCACCAGTCGCCGGCGAGGGCCCCGGCCTCCTCGATGGTGGAGGAGGCGGCGGTGGACAGCACCATGCCGATGCCCAGTTCCCGGGTCACCTCGGCGACCACGGTCTCGCCGCGCTCGTGCAGCAGGCCGAGCACCCCGATGGGTGCGGTGAGAACCGGTGCGGCGAGCCGGGTTCCGAGCACCTCGACCGACAGGTCGCGGGCGCCGGGACCGCTGGCGCCGCGCAGCATGCGGGGCAGCAGCCGGTACTTCTCGAAGGCCGAGGTATTGGCGGCGGCGGTGCGCTCGGCCGAGGCGCTGCCCGCCACGTAGTTGAAGGCCGCCGGCGCCAGGACTTCCCGGGCCCGCTCTTCCAGTCCCGCCGCCGTGATCGGTAGCGAGGGGAGGTTGCCCGCGAGGCCGGAGAAATAGATCTCGTGCTGGTAGTCGGCGAAACTGCTCATGCCGGAGACGCTAGTGCTTTCCCGCTCGGCACGGGCGGGGTCGGAAGTTCTTTTCGGCGCTGTTTTTCAGCGATACGACGCCGGAACTTTCAGCGATGACGGCTGCGCACGCGCACCAGGGCGCGCGGGGACTCGTCGGCGACGAATCCGGAAATGGCCATGGCGGTCAGCAGGATCATGGCGGCGAGAATGGTCAGGAAGGTGATCATGGAACTCCTTTCGGATCTCACAATGCCCGGCGAAGCTGACAGGATGCTGTGCTCCCGCCCAGGACGACCTGACAGTAATCGGTGAGTGCCCGTCGTACGCTCGCTTTCATGTATGCGGTGACGCTCGACGGATTCGGTGGACCGGAAGTCATGTCCTGGGCGCAGGCGCCCGACCTGCCCGCGCCCGGGCCGGGTGAGGTGCTGATCGATGTGGTGGCGGCCGGGGTGAACCGCGCCGACCTGCTGCAACGGCAGGGTTTCTATCCGCCGCCGCCGGGCGCGAGCGAGATTCTCGGGCTGGAATGTTCCGGCGTGATCGCGGAAGTCGGTCCGGGCGTGCGGGATTGGCGGGCAGGCGATCGGGTGTGCGCGCTGCTGTCCGGCGGCGGCTACGCCGAGCGGGTGCTGGTTCCGGCCACCCAGGTGCTGCCGGTGCCGGAGGATCTGGATATCGCCGCCGCGGCGGCGCTTCCGGAGGTGGCGGCCACCGTCTGGTCGAATCTGGTGATGACGGCCGGGCTGCACAGCGGGCAGTTGCTGCTGATTCACGGCGGCGGCAGCGGCATCGGCACGCACGCCATTCAGGTGGCGGCCCATCTGGGCGCGCGGGTGGCGGTGACGGCCGGATCGCAGGCCAAGCTGGAGCGCTGCGCGGAATTGGGCGCGAGCATCTTGATCAATTACCGGGACGAGGATTTCGTCTCGGTGCTGAAGGCCGAGAACAACGGCGCGGACATCATTCTCGACAATATGGGCGCGGCCTACCTGGCGCGCAATGTCGACGCGCTCGCCGACGACGGGCGACTGGTGATCATCGGCATGCAGGGCGGGGTCACGGCCGAGCTGAATCTGGCTGCGCTGCTGGGCAAACGCGGCAGTATTCACGCCACCAATCTGCGCCGCCGCCCGGAGTCCGGACGCGGGAGCAAGGCGGAGATCATTGCCGAACTGCGCCGCCATCTGTGGCCGCTGGTCTCCGACGGGACCGTGGCGCCGGTGGTCGCCGCGGAGGTACCCGTCGCCGAGGTGGCGCGGGCGCATCCGCTGCTGGACTCCGCCGACACCGTCGGCAAGGTGATCCTGCGGATCCGCGAACCCTAGCGGTCAGCTGTCCAGGGCCGCGAGGGCGCGGCCGAGCTGATCGATCTCGAATTTCGTTGTGTACGGCGCGAGACCGATGGTGACGGCCCCGCCCTCGTCGTTCACGCCCAGCGCGTCGAGCAGCCGGCTGCCGCCGTGCGACCCGCTCAGCGTGCCGATGCGGGCGTCGGCCAGTTTGGCCGAGACCTTCTCCGCCTGCATGCCCGAAATGGTGAAGCTGACCGTTGGGATGCGGGTGGAGGCGCGGCCGATCACGGTCAGGTTCGGGATGGTGTCGAGCACCGACATCAGATGCTCGAACAGCTGATCGTGATAGTCCTGCAGCGAGGTGATCGACATTTCCAGCCGCTCCCGCCGCGTGCCGGTGGCGCGCTCGTCGAGTCCGGCCAGGTAGTCGATGGAGGTCGTCAAGCCCGCCAGCAGCGCGTACTGGTGCCCGCCGACCTCCAGGCGCTCGGCCCCCTTGGCATAGGGATTGAGCGACATGGACGGAATGCGGTCCAGAAACGCGGGATCGCGGAAGACCAGCGCGCCGATCTGCGGCCCACCCCAGGCGGGTGCGCTCAGCGCGATCACATCGGCATTGAGTTCGTCGATGTCGATGAGCGCGTACGGCGCGGCGCCGAAGCAGTCCGCGACCAGTAAACCGCCGACCTCGTGCACGCGGTCGGCGGCCACCCGCACGGCGGGTGCGGAGCCGACGATCGGGGAGGCGGCGGTCAAAGCGACCAAACGGGCGGTGGGGCCGATGAGCTCCTCGAACTGCCAGGCCGGCATTTCACAGGTCTCGATCTCCACCTCGGCCCAGCGCACGTGCGCGCCATAGCGATTCGCGATGCGCAACCACGGCGCGACATTGGCCTCGTCATCCAGGCGCGACAGCACGATCCCGGTGCCCAGACCCAGCCGCGAGCTCAGCGACTCGGCGAGCCAGGCCAGCAGGACCGCCCGGTCGGGACCCAGCACCACACCGGCCGGATCGCCGCCCACCAGATCCGCGACCGCCTCGCGAGCGGCCTCCAGGATGGCGGCGCTGCGCTTGGCTGCGCCGTGCCGGTTGGTGTGCGTATTGGCGGAGGTCCGGAAACCTGTTGAGACGGCCCGTGATACCGAATCCGGGACCAGCATGCCCGCTTGCGGGTCGAGATGGATCCAGCCGTCGCCCAGGGACGGTATGAGGCCCCGCACCCTTGCGACGTCGTAAGTCATGCTGGCCACTCTAAAGGGAAGGGGCAACCCGCGGTAACGGTAGGGACGGTTTGCTGGCTTCGCCGGGCGAGGGTACTTAGCGCGATCGCAGGTGGCACGGAATGATGGGGTGCATGACGCAATCGGATGGCACACCCGAATCCATTGTCGTAGTCGGGCCCGAGGGTAAACCGCTGATCATCCCGCCCGCGGCGCAGATCGGCGGGGAACCGCAGGAGTTCACCGGACAGGTTGTCGGCGAGGAGAATTCCGGCGAATCCGGCGAACGGGAGGAGTCCCTCGCCGATATGGTCGAACAGCCCGCGAAGGTCATGCGCATCGGCACCATGATCAAGCAGCTGCTCGAAGAGGTCCGCCACGCACCCCTCGACGACGCCAGCCGCACCCGGCTGCGCGAGATCCACAAGACCTCCATCCGCGAGCTGGAGCAGGGTCTCGCCCCCGAGCTGCGCGAGGAGCTGGAGCGGCTGGCGCTGCCCTTCACCGACGACCAGATCCCCTCCGACGCCGAGCTGCGCATTGCCCAGGCCCAGCTGGTCGGCTGGCTGGAAGGCCTCTTCCACGGCATCCAGACCGCCCTGTTCGCTCAGCAGATGGCGGCTCGCGCACAGCTGGAACAAATGCGCCAAGCCCTCCCCCCGGGCGCGAGCCAGGCCGACCCCCGCCACCAGAGCGGTTCCAGCGGCAGCGGGCAATACCTCTGACACCCGGAGGCTCGGATCGGCGGCAGGTTCCCGTCGCAACGTGACGGCTATTAGATAAGGTCGGGTGCTGTGCCTGCTGCTGCCCCTCCCGACTCGGCCACGGCCGAAGCGACAACGGACAATGCTCCGGTGCCGCTAGTGTCGGACTCGCAATCCTTCCGTCGCGCGTTCAAGGACTTCCGCGACGGGTTTTCGCAGCGTGAGCTGTGGCTTTCGCTCGGCTGGCAGGACATCAAGCAGCGTTATCGCCGGTCGGTGCTGGGGCCGTTCTGGATCACCATCGCCACCGGATTGCAGGCGGCGGCCATGGGCATCCTGTACTCCACGCTGCTCGACCAGCCGCTGCGGGAGTATCTGCCCTATGTGACGGTCGGCCTGATCGTCTGGGGTGTGATCTCCGCCAGCATCCTCGAGGGCTCGGACGTGTTCATCGCCAACGAAGGGCTGATCAAACAGCTGCCCTCGGCGCTGAGCGTGCACGTCTATCGCCTGGTGTGGCGGCAGTTCCTCTTCTTCGTCCACAACATGGCCATCTATGTGGTGATGCTGGCGGCCTTCGGGGTGTGGAAGAACCTGGACTGGACCCTGGTGCTCGCCATTCCCGGCATCCTGCTGCTGTTCGCCAATGCCATGTGGGTCTCCATCGCCTTCGGCATCTTCAGCACCCGGTACCGCGATCTCGCGCCGATCCTGAGCAGCACCACGCTCATGCTGTTCGTGCTCACCCCCGTGATGTGGAGCACCAAGGCGCTGCACGATCAGGGCGGCGCGGTGAGCGAGCGCGCCAAGCTGGTGGAACTGGTGCCGACCTATCACTATCTGGAGATCGTGCGCGCGCCGCTGCTCGGCGATCCCATCGTGCTGCGCAGCTGGGTGGTGGTGCTGGCCTTCACGGTCGTCGGCTGGATTGTCGCCATACTGGCCATGAAGCAATTCCGTTCCCGCGTCCCCTACTGGGTGTGAAGGCTCAATGACTGACCATGTGAGTATCGAGACCCAGAACGCGTGGGTGGAGTTCCCGATCTTCGACGCCAAATCGCGGTCGCTGAAGAAGGCGTTCCTCGGCAAGGCGGGCGGCGCCATCGGGCGCAATCAGTCCGATGTGGTGGTCGTGGAGGCGCTGCGCGATATCAATCTGTCGCTGAAGGAAGGCGATCGGATCGGCCTGGTCGGCCACAATGGCGCGGGCAAATCCACACTGCTGCGGCTGCTTTCGGGCATCTACGAGCCGACCCGCGGCAGTGCGCGGATTCGCGGGCGGGTGGCCCCGGTATTCGATCTCGGCGTCGGCATGGATCCGGAGATCTCCGGCTACGACAACATCATTATTCGCGGCCTGTTCCTCGGGCAGACACGCAAGCAAATGCTGGCCAAAATCGATGAGATCGCCGAATTCACCGAACTGGGCGATTATCTCGAGATGCCCCTGCGGACCTACTCCACCGGTATGCGGGTGCGCCTCGCCATGGGCGTGGTGACCTCCATCGATCCGGAGATCCTGCTGCTCGACGAGGGCATCGGCGCGGTCGACGCGGAATTCATGAAGAAGGCGCGCATCCGGCTGCAGCAACTGGTCTCGCGCTCCGGCATTCTGGTCTTCGCCAGCCACTCCAACGAATTCCTGGCCCAGCTCTGCGATTCCGCGCTGTGGATCGATCACGGCCAGGTGCGCATGCACGGCGGCATCGAGGAAGTGGTGCGCGCCTACGAAGGCCCGGAGGCGGGCGATCACGTGGCAGCGGTGCTGCGGGATATGGAACGCGAACGTGAACCCGAACGGAATCCCGCATGACTGAACCCACCACGCCGCATTTCGGCGACGACGCCCGCGTCGTCGCCATCGTGGTGACGCACAGACGCCGTGAACTGCTGGCCGAATCGCTGAAGGTGCTCTGCGCCCAGACCCGAGCCATCGACCATTTGATCGTGGTGGACAACGCCAATGAACCCGAGGTCGCCGAGCTGGTGAACCAGCAGCCGATCGAAACCACCTATCTGGGTTCGGAACACAATCTCGGCGGCGCGGGCGGCTTCGCGCTCGGCATGTTGCACGCGCTCACCAAGGGCGCCGACTGGGTGTGGCTGGCCGATGACGACGGCCGGCCCGAGGGCCCGGAAGTGCTTGCCACACTGTTCGATTGCGCGCGGCGGCATCAACTGGTCGAGGTGTCGCCGGTGGTCGCCGATATCGACGATCCGGACCGGCTGGCCTTCCCGCTGCGCCGCGGCGTGGTGTGGCGGCGGCTGCGCTCCGAACTCGGCGACGAGGATTTCCTGCCCGGCATCGCCTCGCTGTTCAATGGCGCGCTCATCTCCGCGGAGGCCGTGGACGTGATCGGCGTGCCCGACCTACGCCTGTTCGTGCGCGGTGACGAGGTGGAGGTGCACCGCCGGCTGGTGCGCTCCGGACTGCCGTTCGGCACCTGCCTGCAGACCGCTTACCTGCACCCCAATGGTTCAGAGGAGTTCAAGCCGATCCTCGGCGGGCGCATGCACACCCAGTACCCGGACGATCCGGTCAAGCGGTACTTCACCTACCGCAACCGCGGATACCTCATGGCACAACCGGGCATGCGCAAACTGCTGCCGCAAGAGCTGGCCCGCTTCGGCTGGTTCTTCCTGCTCCAGCAGAAAGATCCCGCAGGCTTCGTGGAATGGCTGCGCCTACAACGCCTGGGCCGCCGCGAACAGTTCGGAAAACCGCAGGCCGAAGCCCCCACGAAGCCCACAACCCCCTAACTGGGTCAAGGGGCGAATCCCCTTGGGGGGTACGGGGGCTAGCCCCTGTGGGGGTGCGGGGGTGTCCCCCGCCGGGGGCGTGGGGGTGCCCCCCCACAAATCAAACACAGCCCCGAAAAATAGGTTGCGGGGATTCGGCGGACCTGAGAAGGTGATGCCGTTCTGTTCGGTGCGCGGCCGTTAGCGGCTGCTCGAGGGAGTCGAGGAGGTGGATTTACGTGAAGACGACGGTGCGGATTGTCGTGCCCCGGCGAGTTTTCGCCGCACGCGTATCCATCTCGATTTCCCAGCGCTGAGTCCCGGGACGGGCTCAGTGCCCGACAAAGGACTCCCCCATCATGTCTCTGGTCGATTTCGACCTGCTCGCTCCCTACGGCTGGACCCCGGCCATCGCCGCCGAATACCTTCCGCTGCTCGGTGATTCGCTGATTCCGGCCCGCGTGCTCCGCATGGATCGCAGTGAATGCGATGTGGCGGCGCCGCTGCCCACCTCCGATTACGCCAGCCGCCTGCGCGCGGCCATCGTGCGCGCCCAGTGCCCGCCCTCGAATTCCGAGATCAGCGGGCTGTGCACCGGCGACTGGGTGGCCATCGACGCCCACCGCATGGTGCGGCAGCTGCTGCCGCGCCGGACCGCCATCGTCCGCGCCGCGGTATCCGGCCATTCCGATGCCAAGGCCCGCTCCGCGCATCAGGTGCTGGCCGCCAATGTGGACACGGTGCTGATCTGCGCCGCCGGCGACGACGTGGATCTCGGGCGCATCGAGCGCATGCTCGCCCTGGCCTGGGAATCCGGCGCTCAGCCGGTCGTCGTCCTGACGAAAGCCGATCTGGCCCCGGATCTTTCGGTCGACGAGGTGCGCGCCGTGGCGCCCGGCGCGACCGTGCTCGCGGTGAGCGCGTCCACCGGTTACGGCATGGAGGTGCTGACCGCCATGCTCGACGGCACCGTCGCCCTGCTCGGCGCGTCCGGCGCGGGCAAATCCACGCTCGCCAATGCCCTGCTGGAAGCGGATGTCTTCGCCACCAACGAAGTTCGGGCAGGAGACAAACGCGGTCGCCACACCACGGTGCACCGGGAACTGCGGCCGCTGCCCACCGGCGGCACCCTCATCGACACCCCCGGCCTGCGCTCGGTCGGTCTCTGGGATGCCGCCGAGGGCTTGGGCCGCACCTTCAGCGATGTCGAATCCCTTGCCGCCGCATGCCGTTTCGCCGACTGCGCACATGCGACGGAGCCGGGCTGCGCGGTCCGGGCGGCCATCGAATCCGGCGAGCTCCCGCAGCGCCGGCTCGACAGCTACCGCAAGCTGAGCCGCGAGAACGAGTGGATGGCGGCGCGCACCGACAACCGGCTGCGCGCCGAACGCGACAAGGCGTGGCGGAGCATCAGCAAGGCCCAGCGCCAGATGTACAAGGAGCGTGGTCGCCGCCGTTGATCGGAACGGCTGACCACGGGGTCTGGTGGCGGCTTTCACGGGTAATCGCCGCCACCAGCAACCCCGCCCCAGCGTCACCGCCGCATACGCTCCGGCCATGCGCGGCCCAGGGCGGCTACGCCGACACCGCCCATCAGGCGTTCAAGTAGGCGAGCACCGCCAGGACCCGGCGGTGCCCCGCATCGTCCGCGGCCAGGCCGAGCTTGGCGAAAATGCTCCGGATGTGTTTGTGCACAGCGGCTTCGGTGACGACCAGCCGCTCGGCAATGGTGGCATTGCCGAGTCCCTCCGCCATCAGGGCCAGCACCTCCCGCTCACGCGGAGTGAGCGCGGCGAGCGGATCGTCGGCGCGACGGCGGACGAGCAGCTGGGCGATCACCTCGGGATCCATGGCGGTGCCGCCCGCCGCGACCCGGTGCAGCGAATCGAGAAAGCGCTCCACATTGCCGACCCGCTCCTTGAGCAGATAGCCCACCCCGCCCGCGCCGTCACCGAGCAGTTCACCGGCATAGCTGTCCTCGACCCAGGCGGACAGCACGAGCACGGGCAGTCCCGGATGAATCCGCCTGGCGCGCACGGCCGCTCGCAGCCCGTCATCAGTGAAGGTGGGCGGCATGCGGACATCCACCACCAGGGCGTCGGGGCGGTCCGCGGTCACCACGGCCAGCAGGTCGTCGGCATTGTCGACCGCCGCGACCACCTCGATGCCGGCGGTTTTCAGCAGCAGGGCCAGGCCCTCCCGCAGGAGAGCGTCATCTTCGGCGATCACGACCCGCATGGCAGCTCCACTCGCACCACAGTAGGCCCGCCCGGCGGACTGCTGAGCAGCATGCGCCCGTCCAGGGCCTCGGCGCGACGCCGGATACCCGCGAGCCCGCCGCCTTCGATCTCCCGCGCCGCACCCACCCCGTCATCGGACACCTCGACCACGAGCAGTTCCGGCGGGCCGCCGAGCCGCACCGAAAGCTGTTGCGCCCCGGAATGCTTGGTGGCATTCGTGAGCGCCTCGGCGATGACGAAATAGGCCGCCGCCTCCACCGCCGCCGGCCGCCGCCGGGCAGGGCGCGCCTCGCTGTCCGCCAGCACGGAGCCCGGACCGTCCGGCGCGACGGATCGGCCGACATCCAGAACACACGGAATCGGGCTCCGCGCGGCGAGCGCCGACACCGCACTCGCCAGGCCGCGATCCGCGAGCACCGGCGGGTAAACGGTGCGCACCACATCGCGCAGCTCGGCCAAGGCCGCGACGGCGGTGTCCTGCGCTTTCCGCACCATGTCGTCGGACGCCTCACGATCCCGCTCGCGCAATTGCTCCGCCAGCCCGAGCTGCATGATCACCGCGGCGATCCGGGCCTGCGCTCCATCGTGCAGGTCGCGTTCGATGCGGCGCAGTTCCGCACCGTGCGCGTCCAGCGCCGCCGCCCGGGTCTCGGTCAGCTCGGCGACCCGGTGCGCCAGCACCGTGCCCTCGGCGGGTCCGAGCAGCGCCCGCGCCGCCAGCGCCAGCCACCGGGCGAACCGCGGCACCTGCAGGGCCAGCGCCCCGATCGGCACGGCGAGCAGGACGCTCAGGCCCGCCGTCGCCCAGGAATCGACCGCGATCCCGTAATTGTCGACCGAGCCGGGCGGCAACAGCTTCCAATACGCCGGAATCACAAGCTGATTCAGCGCGCTCAGCGGCAGCGCCACCGCAATGAGCGCCAGCGGCGTCCCGAACACCGCGTGCAGGCAGAGATATCCGATATCGCGCCGATTGGCCGGATCCCGGAACATGGTGCGCAGGCGCTGGATGAGATCACCGTCCATCGGCTGATAGACCACCTCGATCGGTTCGCCCAGGTAGCCCGCCGCCCGCCGCCGCTCCAGCCGGGCCAGCGGCCGCAGCAGCCGGATGGCCTCCGGAACCGCCGGAATCCCCACCCCGATCACGCTCAACCCCAGCACGAAGCCGAATCCGATCATGGCGAACATTGCCACCAGACCGGTGACCACGCCGCCCAGCAGATAACCGAGCGCAGCGGGCAGCCCGCGCAACTGCCTGCCGACCCACGCCGTCACGGCCGCCGCCTCCCAGTCGCACCGGCCACATCATCCCAGCTCATCCCACCAACCTATCCACAGCATTCCTAAGCGATCCTTCCCCCGGTGCCCCGCGCACACCGGCCCGCGTTCCGCGCCGACGTCTGAAACACCACCGACCGGGAACTGGTGGCGGTGGCCTCTCGGCGAATGCCGCCACCAGTTCCCGGTGAACATCTGTCCAGGTGAACTCGACGGTGGGGCGACCTGTCCTCTGCTCCCACCGCGGAGTGGATCCCGGCCACCAACACGCCGGGATGACGACGCGGCATCGTGCCGACAACTTCGAGTCAAGGGGCGTCGGCAGACGGCGCTCGAATTCCGTTGCGGCTCAGCTGTCCTCTCGGCAGCTGTAGTCCGATTCGGGGAGAGTGCCGTCGCGGAGGTAGGCGTTCACCGCGTTGTAGACGCAGGCGTTGGGGTAGCGGCCGAAGATGTGGTGGATGGCGACGTTCTCCAGGGTCACCATGCGGGAACCGGTGAGCGCGCGGCGCATGCCCTGGGCATTGGCGTAGGTGGTGCGGGTGTCGCCGGTGGATTGCACGATCAGGGCCGGGACCGCGTTGTCCACCACGGTGGCCGGCTCCGCGGGGTCGGGCCAGAAGGCGCAGGGGGTGATGCTGTTGGCGAAATCGGCGTACAGCGGCTGGGTCGCGCGGGCCGCTTCGATATTGCGCCAGTACCAGGCGGGATCGCGGTTGGCGGCGACGTCGCCGCACATAATGGCCATCTGTGCCGAATTGTCCTGCGGCTCGGCGCGCAGCAGGAACGCGAGGCTCTTCGACAGCTCCGGTTCGAGTTCGACGGCCCGGCCCGCGGCGGCATCGGCCAGCAGCCGGATCTGCCGGGCGGCCGTGGCGTAGTTGCGCGGATCATCGAGCGTGGTGAACAGCAGCAGCGGCACCTCGTGCTCGGTGAGATCGAACTCGCCGAACCGGATCGGGCGCTCGCCGGCGCGGCGCACCAGCTCGGATACGGTGGCGCGCACCGCTTCCCGGGTGGCGCCCAGGTGGTACTCGCCGTCGTGGGCCGCAGTCCAGTCGGCCCAGGAGTCGGTGGCGGCCTCATTGGCCGGGCCCATGTCCTGCAGCATCTGCACCGCACCGTAGCGGGCGGGATCGACCGCGCTGTCCAGCACGAAGCGATCGGCGCGCTCCGGGAACATCTGGAGGTAGACCGCACCCAGGTAGGTGCCGTAGGAGGTGCCGAAGTAGCTGGTCCGCTCCTCGCCGAGCAGGGTGCGGATGAGATCCATATCGCGGGCGGTATTGCGAGTGGTGATGTGCCGCAGGCGATCACCTTCGGTGACGGCGCAGCGAGCAGCCAGATCCGCCTGTGTGGCAACCGTTTCCGCATAGCTGGCGGCATCGGGACCGGCCGATTGCAAGCCGAAGCCGCGCGGCCAGTCACAGTTCACCGGAGTCGAGCGGCCGACCCCGCGCGGATCCATGCCGATCAAGTCGTAGCGGGCGCGGACGTCGGGAGTCATGGCGGCGGAGATATCGATCATGAAATCCAGACCGTGGCCACCCGGCCCGCCCGAATTCGAGAGCATGATGCCGCGCCGCCGCGCCGGATCGGTGGCCGATATGCGGGAGATGGCCACGGTCATCGTCTCGCCCTGCGGGGCAGCGTAATCCAGTGGAACGGTGATGTCGGCGCACTGGGCGCCCGCCTTGTCCAGGCGCTCGTCATCGCATCCCCGCCAGCTCACCTGCTGGCCGGTGAACCGGTCCGAGGGGGTTTCGCCGTCGGCGGCGGGCGAACATGCCGCACCGGTGAGACCGACCAGGGCGGCCGCCGCGGCCGCCGTCACGACCCGGCGCGAGCAGGCGAGTTTTCCGATGCGCATCGTCTTCTCCTTCAGCCGCAGAACGCGGCGTCGAATGCCCGGGACACGACCTCGGCGGTGGCTTCGCTGGTCGGGAGCTGGTTCACGGTCAACGCGACGGCCGTGCCGTCGGCGGCGACGCCGGTATGGGTGCCGAAGCCCGGAATGCTGCCGCCGTGGCCCCACACCTCCTTGCCGCACGAGACGTTGTGCTTGATCAGGCCCAAGCCGTACGAGTTGCCGGGCTCCCGGTCGAAGGGGACGGTCCGCTTCATCTGCTCGAGTTGTGCGGCGGGGAGCAGTTTCCCGGTCAGCAGGGCGGTGAAGAAGCGGTTCAGGTCGGCACCGGTGGAGATCATGTCACCGGCGGTCCCGCCCCAGGACGGATCCTCCTCGGTGAAATCGACTCGCGTGCCGTCGATGTCCTGATAGCCGACGGGGTGCGGTCCGCGAATGCCGGTTTCGCCGCGCGCCGGAGTGTAGGTGTCGCGCAGGCCGAGCGGCTCGAGGATGCGGGTGCTGATCTCGTCGGCGGTGGACCGGCCCGTGACCTGCTCGATCAGCATGCCGAGCAGAATGTAGTTGGTATTGGTGTAGACCGATTTCGCGCCCGGCTCGTACTGCGGCGGCATGGACATGGCCACGCGCACCAGCTCCTCGGGTGTGTAGGTCCGCCAGCGCACCGCATCCGTGAGCACCTCCAGCTGCGGCGTATTCGGCGCGGCCGCGAGTTCCGGGCTGCCCCCGGCGAGGTATTCCGGCAGGCCGCTGGTGTGCTGCAGCAGCTGGCGCACGGTGATGCGAGTGCCGTCGTTGCCATTGCCCCGCACCACGCCGGGCAGATACCGCTCGACCGGCGCGTCCAGTTCGACCTTGCCTTCCGCGACGAGCTGCAGCACCACGGTGGCGACGAAAGTCTTGGTATTGCTGCCGATTCGGACGCGCGCATCATCGGCGATGGGCGCGCCGGTGGCGAGATCGCCTGCGCCCTTGGTCACGACCCGGTGGCCGCCGGGCCCGTCGAAGACCACTTGCACCCCCGGGAAACCATTGCGCACCACGGCATCCAGCGCCCGGGTGAGCGCGGTGTCCGCGGCAGCGGGGGCGGTGCTGCTCGGCGCACCGCCGGACGCGGTGTCCGAGCTGTCGGCCCCGCAGGCCGAGGCGGTGAGGACGGCGACGATGCCGAGACCAGCCAAGGCGGCACGGGACCGCCGGGATATGCGCATATCGGTGCATTCCTCCTGTTCGGGCCGGGTGTGCCCGGCCCTTTCGAGCCTAGGAAGACGATCTCTCGATGCCGATAGCGCGCACGCCCGAGTTTCGGGTATCGGAAACCGAACCCGCGGGGTAGCGCCTGCACTACCGGAGTTGTGCAACTCGTTGCATAGGTCCGATTCCGCGCCTACTGTCGGAAGCGGGTTTCGCCTCACGCCGCCATGGATGCGCGGATCATCGGAACCGGGGCGAATGCAAGGAACAGGAGCTGACCATGACGGAAGCATCCAAGCCGCTGGCGGGCCGGACCATGATCATGTCCGGCGGGAGTCGCGGAATCGGGCTGGAGATCGCCAAGCGGGCGGCGGCCGATGGGGCCAACATCACGCTCATCGCCAAGACCGATCAGCCGCATCCCAAACTGCCGGGGACCATTCACACCGCGGCGGCGGAGCTGGAGGCGGTCGGCGGCACGGTGCTGAAGTTCGTCGGCGATGTGCGCGACGACGCGGCGGTGCAGCAGGCCGTGCAGATGACCATCGCGAATTTCGGCGGCATCGACATGGTGGTGAACAATGCCTCCGCCATCGACATCTCGCCCACCGAGATCCTGTCCATGAAGAAATACGACCTCATGCAGGACATCAACTGCCGCGGCAGTTTCCTGCTGTCGAAGCTGTGCATCCCGGCCCTGAAGGACTCCGCGCAGGCGGGGCGGAATCCGCATATTCTCACGCTCTCGCCGCCATTGAACCTGGATCCGAAGTGGGCGGGCATGGCGCTCGGCTACACCATTGCCAAGTACGGAATGTCGCTGACCACACTGGGTTTGGCGGAGGAACTGCGCACCTACGGGATCGGCGTGAACTCGCTGTGGCCGCGCACCACCATTGCCACGGCCGCGGTGAAGAATCTGCTCGGCGGGGAGGAGATGATCTCCACCTCCCGCACGCCGGATATCTACGCCGACGCCGCGTATCTGGTGCTCACCTCGCCCGGTAAGGACACCACCGGGAATTTCTTCATCGACGACGAGGTGCTCGCCGCGCACGGGATCACCGATCTGGACAAGTACCGGGTGACGCCCGGCGACGGTCCGCTCACCATCGATTTGTTCCTGTGATGCGAAAGGCTTTCTGCGAGAACGCAATTCTGTAGCGAGTTCGATTCGATCGCCGATATCCCCCCGGGAGACGCGGTCTCCCCGCGCTTTTCGGGGGCGATAACGAATCGAGGAGAGTTCATTGCGACAGAAACGATTTGCCGCCGGATTCGGCATTGCCACCGGCCTGTTCGCGGCCGCCGTGGGCCTGGCGGCGCCGCAGGCGGCCGCCGCGAAGGTGGAGCTGGCACCGGGCGTCTCCTGCGACCAGGTCACCTGCTGGAACGATACGGATGACACGTATCGCATCACCCACGAGGTGACCTGCACCGGAATCGGCGCGCCGACGGTCGTCGTCGAGGAGACGACCTATGTGACCGCCCGCGGCAAGCGGGACATCTCGGCGGCGTGCCCGTCCTACACCGAGCCGGACACCATGGAAAACCCGCCGCCGCGCTGGGAGCCGGGCGACTGGGAGCCGGGCCGCCAGAACCCGGACGGCAGCTGGGAGCCGGGCCGCCAGCAGCCGGGCAGCTGGAAGCAGGATCCGCCGGTCCGCAAGCCGGGCGACACCGTGTTCCGGCACGTGTGGACCATCGAGCACGTGCGGGCGGTGGTCGACAACAGGCCGCGGCCGAACACCGGTTCCGCCGGCTGACGAGGGCGCCGGGCCGCGGTCCGGACCGCGCTGCGCACGGTTTACACCGCGGCCCGATTCTCCTGCTCGGCAAGCTCTTTCAGGGTGAGCAGCTGTTTGCGCATCATGAGGAAGTCGCCGAAGATCACCGGCGGGAGCAGCCAGGACGGGCCGCGGAAGAGGACGCGGGCATGCAGTCGGCTGCCCGTGTCGGCCGGGCGCACCGCGTAGGTGACGGCCACGCCCCCGGTGCGGAGCGTGATCTGCGCATCCGGGGTGAAGTTGTCCAGCTCGAAGACGCTCATGAACCGTTGTCCCACAGCCAGTTCCGTCAGCTTCGGATCGCGGCGGCGGGGGCTGCGGCGGCCCCAGTTGTCCAGCAGGTCGTAGCTGTAGGGCGCGGCCCGCAGCTGGCAGAGCCAGGCGAAGACCACCGGCGGCGGCGCGTCGATCGAGATGGCGCGGTCGCAGACCACGACGCTGCCGGAGACCTCGTCGTCGCACGGCAGATCCAGGGCGAGTTCGGCGGGGGTCGCGCCCCATCGCTGTCCGGGGATGATCATTTCGAGTTCCTCGCTTCGTCGGCCGTGCGCCGCAGCATGTTCCGGACCAGCAGGGCGTGACCGCCGCTACCGATCACCAGGGCCTTGTAGATGCGGCCGAGGATTCCCGGGAAGGCCGCGCGGCTCTCGGCGGTGAGGCGGGTGCGGCCGGGTTCCACCTCCTCGAGCAGGAAGGTGAGCTGGTAGCGGGAGAACGGATGCTGCCCTTTCGCCGCCAATCGGTGGGGCGGATCGGCCTCGTCCAGCGTGAAACCGGAGGGCAGTGTGTTGAGATCGTCTGGGTTCTTGCAGGTCGTGCGTAGCAATGCGGCCCATGTCTGCGCAGGATTTGCGGTTACTATCCTGGAATGCGAATCGATATAGGGCAAACGCTCCATATAGAAGGACTGTACTAGTTCATGGCACCTCCCCGGAAGCACGACACCGACGTGATCCTCGACGCAGCGCGCACCCTGGTGCTGCGCGACGGTCCGCGCGCGGCCAGTGTCGCCGCCATCGCCGAGGCCAGCGGCGCACCGGTCGGCACGCTCTACCACCGCTTCGGCAATCGCAATGGCGTGCTCACCGCCGCGTGGATCCGCGCACTGGAACGCTTCCAATCCCGGGTGCTCGCCGCCGCGGCCGACAACGAGGATCCACTCGAGGCCGGCGTGGCCATGAGCGCCGCGTCCATCACCTTCGGACGCGAATGCCGAGAGGACGCGAAGCTCCTGCTCAACCTGCGGGTGAGCGACCTGCTCGACGGCGCCCCCGATACCGAGTTCCGCGAACGCCTGGCCACCATGAACGCCCCCCTCATCGAGGAACTGCACCGCGTCACCCTCGGCGTCTACGGTTCCACCGGGCCACGCGAGATCGACGCCGTGTCGAGGGCGATCGTCGACCTGCCCTACGCCACCCTGCGCCGCCACGCGCACGCCGAGGCGATGCCGGACTGGCTCGATGCGGATATTGCGGCCGCCACCCGCACACTGCTCACCGCGCGGCCCTGAAAAGGGAAGGGGGGTGGGGGGCTAAGCCCCCAAACCCCCTTAGCCTGCGGCGCTGAGAGAGCGGGGCTGAGCCCACAGTCCCCCAGCCTGCGGCGCGACGCTCGAGCCCCGACACCGCCCGCGCCTGCGCCGCGTCGCTCGAGCCCATGGCACCACCCGCACCCACGGCACGACGCTCGAACCCACGGCACCACCCGCACCCACGGCACGACGCTCGAACCCACGGCACCACCCGCACCCACGGCACGACGCTCGAACCCACGGCACCACCCGCACCCACGGCACGACGCTCGAACCCACGGCACCACCCGCACCCACGGCACGACGCGGCGCGCAAACACCCGCACCGGCCGCGCCTGCGCCGCTACGGCTTTTCGTTGATGCCGTAGAGGCGTTCCCAGTTTTCGCGGCTGGTGAGTTCGGGCATGGCGGCGCGCCAGCGGGTTTGGAGGGCGGGGAGGTCCTTGCGGAGTTGTTTGAGGAGTTTGTAGGCGCGGAGCAGGAGGCGGCGGGCGGTTGCCTTGTCGCGCTTGCGGATTCGGACGCCGGATTGGGAGGCGTCGGTGACGACCACGTGGTCGAACAGGGAGACGTGCCACCAGTGGGCGTCTTCGCGGGTGATGCCGACCAGGCCGTGCTGGGTGCGGCCGGTCCACTGGTTGAGTGCGCGCTTGAACAGGATCAGCAGCGGGCGGCTGGGTTCACCGCCGGCGCGGCGCAAATGAATGTGCGCGTTGGGGACCGGGGCGGTGGCGGCCGGATGCTTGATGGTCTCCGGGTAGTCCGCGCGGGAGGCGCGGGCGGCGGCCAGGGCGGCGATACCGCCGTCGCGCAGGGCTTCCGGGCCCTTCAGGTAGTCCTCGATGCCCTGCAGGGTGGTGTGCGCCAGGCCGTACTGCATGCCGACCAGGTATTCGCCGATCTCCCGGAAGAGCTGGCGGGTAATGGCTTTCGGATCCAGATCGGCGTGCAGGGAGGAGACGATGAGCGAGTTGCGCGAGGAGAAGTAGCGCGCCCAGTCGTCGAAATCCTTCCAGTAGAAGTCGGCGTGCCACACCGCCGCGTTCGGCAGGGTGACGGTGACGAAACCGTTCTCCCGGGCGCGCAGGCCGTATTCGACGTCGTCCCACTGGAAGAAGATCGGCACCGGCAGGCCGATGCGGGCCACCACCTCGGCGGGGATGAGGCAGGTCCACCAGGCGTTGTAGCCGGCGTCGACGCGGCGTTCCTGATTCTTCTTGAGCATGCTGGTATTGCGCAGCGCCTTGGACACCTTCTGGCCGTGCCGCAGCTTGCCCAGATTCGTCTCCTCCGCACCGACATTCAGGTAGTCGGGGTTGTAGAGGAACAGCATCTGCGCGCCGACCAGCGTCGGCTCCACGGTCATATTGGCGAAGGCATTGAGCCGCAATACGGTTTCCGGCTCGCACAGGATGTCGTCGTCCATGAGGATGACATCGGCGTGCTCATTGGCGGCGGACACCTCGTAGAGCCCGCGCGTGAAACCGCCCGCGCCACCGAGATTCGGCTGCCGGATATAGCGCAGCTTGTCGCCGAACTTGGGTTCGGTCTCGGCGAACAGCGGCTGATCCTGCACCAGATCGGTGCCCTGATCGACCACGTACACGGCGTCGATGGCCGCCAGCACGGTCGGATCCGAGGCCAGCGCGGCCACCGTCTGCGCGCAGTCCGGCGCCCGGTTGAAGGTGCAGATGGCAATGGCGACCGGCCGCACGTGATCGGGCGCGACCGCGGTCCACTCCAGATCGGTAATGGTGACCTCGCCGCCGATGGCGTCGACCTCCACCCAGATGGCGCCGCCGTCGAGGTACATGTCGAGGTTCGTGCTCAGCACGATGCGCCCGGTCTCCCGGGTCTCCGCGGTGGCCACCACCCGCCGGTGCCCGGCGATATCGGAGGCCGCCAGCCGCACCTTGGTCTTGCCGGTCACCTCGAGGGTCATGCCGACCTCGACGGCGGTGACGGTGGTCCAGCGCTGCCAGTACGCGGCGGCGAACCGGCCGAAATAGGTATTGGTGTGCGCGCTGGCGCCCTTGTCCAGGCGCAGGCTGAACCGTTCCCGGTGCGCCTTGCCGCCCTTCACCACCGCGTACAGCTCCTCGCTGATCCGCGGGGCGGGACCGTGGAACAGACCGCGCTGTAGCACCAGCCGCTCGGGCGCCGCATGGTCGGCGCGCAGCGTCGCAGGGGCTCCGGCGGTCTGCCGGTCATTGATTTCGGTCACGGCTTGTCCAGCCGACGCATCCATGAATCCCTCGACATCCCTCGATCACAACAGACACCGGCACACCCGACGCGTGGAACGCACCTCCACTGTCACGCACGGCGGGGCGAGAATACCAACCGACTCGCCCAGCAGCAGTGCGAACCCGCGCTAACGATCGTTCTCCCGCGTCCCGGTGAAGACGAATTTGTCATAGGCCCAGTAACGGAACACCACGGCGACGATCTGGCCGATAAGTGTTCCGGAGACGTTGTCCGCCAACGGACTCGACAGGTCCAGCACATAGCGGGAGAAGCCCAGGCAGCCCAGTTGCAGGCCGATGGCGACGACATTGAACAGCGCGTAGAGGAGGTATTCCCGCGCCGGACTTCCGCCTTCTTTGTGGGAGAAGGTCCAGAATTTATTGCCGAAATAGGTGACGACCGTGGCCACACCGATGGCGATGATCTTGGCGGGCAGCGGCTGCTCGAACATCAGCCCTTCGCCGCCCGGACCGACGAACACCAGCAGGTTGTAGGTGCCGGCGTCCACGAGGAAGCCGATCGCGCCGACGACGAGGAAGGCGCCGCTCTGCCGTAGAAACGCCTTGACCTTGGTGACGAGGGTTTCGGGGTCTTGCTCGCTCACCGCGGTCGACTCACTGCTGGACACCGGCCCGACGCTACCGCAGCCCCGCCCCACCCATATATCCCAACGGGTCGGGTACCCTCCCCGTGTTCGTATTCGCCTTCCGATCAGAGGATTGACCGGGTGGACTCCACCGAGCTTCGCATTGCCGCCATAGTGCCGTGCCACAACGAAGAGGCAGCGGTGGCGAAGGTTGTCACCGACCTGAAGGCCGCCGTTCCCGGAATCGTCGTCTACGTCTACGACAACCGCAGCACCGATGCCACCGCGGTGCGCGCGGCCGAGGCGGGCGCGATCGTGCGCAGCGAATACCGCAAGGGCAAGGGCAATGTGGTGCGGCGCGCGTTCGCCGATATCGAGGCCGATATCTATTTGATGATCGACGGCGACGACACCTATGACGCCTTCGCCGCCCCGAAGATGATCGAGGCGCTGCTGTCCGGGCCGTACGACCATGTGCTGGGCGTGCGCCGCGAACAGGCCGGCGAGTCCGCGTACCGCCCGGGCCACGCCACCGGCAACAGGGTGCTCAACGGCGTGGTCGCGCAGGTGTTCGGCGAGAACGTCGAGGACATGCTGAGCGGCTACCGGGTGTTCTCCCGGCGCTTCGTGAAGAGCTTCCCGGCGGTATCGAAGGAATTCGAGATCGAGACCGAGCTGACGGTGCACTCGCTGCACCTGCGCGTGCCGCAGACCTCGGTGCCGGTCGGCTTCAAGGACCGCCCGGCGGGCAGCGAATCCAAGCTGCGCACCTATCACGACGGCTTCAAGATCCTGAACCTGATCATCGGCCTGGCCCGGCACGAGCGGCCGGTCGCCTTCTACGGTCTGTTCGGCACCCTGGCCTGGATCCTGTCGGTCGTGCTCATCACCCCGATCGTGATCGAGTTCTACCGGATTCACGAGGTGCCGCGCTTCCCGACGCTGTTCCTGGGCTTCACCCTGCTGCTGCTGGGCTCGCTGGCCTGGACCGCGGGCCTGGTGCTGGACGGTATCCGCCGTTCCCGGCACGAGGCGGCGCGCCTGGTCTACCTGCGCTATTCCGCCGTCGGGGCCGAAGAACCCGCTACCGAACGCCCGGGCGGTACCCGGCGATGACGGTCCGGACCGAGCCGGACGCCACACTGCCCGGGGAGGAGCCGCGATTGCCCGCCGACACTGCAGAATCAGACGTTGTGGAAACAACGGACGAAACCGGCACGGCTGCTCCGGGCGACCCGGATACCGACGTGACGAGCAACGGCTCCGGCACGCTCGACAAGACCGAGACGATCGTCGCGCCGCCCGCGCAGATCCCGCCCGCCGGAACGAAGGCCGGGGCATCGGAACGGACCGAGGCGACGGGGCTGCGACGGGCGCTGGCCGGGATCGAGCGGCGATTCGGTGCGGCGACCCTGGTTTTCGTCCTGCTGGCCGGTGTGTTCGGCGCGGTGTTCTCCGTGGTCACCCCGCCGTTCTGGGGTCATGACGAGATCACCCAGTTCGGCCGCGCCTATCAGGTGGCGCACGGCGGGATCACCCCGCAGCAGATCCACGACACGCGCGGGCCCGCCTGGGGCGGTCAGGTGCCGGTGAGCATCGACGCCCTCATGAGCTACGCCTTCCACGACTACCAGCAGAATCCGGAGGAGCCGGATCCGATGGTGGCGGACGCGGGCGCCTACGACCGGCTCGGCGCCGCGCCGGTATCGGCCAAGACCTCCGAGGTCTGGTTCACCAATACCGCCGCCTACTCGCCGATTCCGTATCTGCCCCCGGCCGCGGGCATCCGCATTGCCGAGGCGCTCGATCTGAGCGTCGGCGGCATGATCATGGCGACCCGCTGGGCGGGCCTGCTCGCCTATGTGGTGATCGTCGGCTTCGCCATCCGGATCCTGCGCGGGCATCGCATCCAGTGGCTGGCGCTGACGGTGGCGGTGCTGCCCATCGCGCTGTTCCAGGCCGGCACGGTCACCGCGGACACGGTGACCAACGCGCTGGCGCTGCTGGTGTCGGCGCTCATTGTGAAGGGCCTGTTCCTGGGTGAGCGGCTGAGCCGCCCGGAGACCGTCGCCGCCTGCGCCGCGACCGTGCTGCTACCGGTGTGCAAGCCGACTTACGTGCTGCTGGCCATGCTCACCGTGCTGATTCCCGCGCGCCGCTTCGGTTTCGGCGACGGCGAGCGTCCGGCCCTGTGGCAGCGGGCGCTGCCGTGGCTGTGCGCGGCCATCGGCGGCGCGGCCTTCGCGGCGTGGATGAGGATCGCCGCCCCGACCGGCGACGGCATGAGCCTGATGCGGCCCGAACACCAGTGGGGCACGGTGCGTCCCGGCGATCAGCTGAAGGACATCCTCGGCGATCCGCTGCACTTCCTCAGCGTCTTCGGCGACAGCATCGCGCTGCGCGATCAGCGCTGGTTCACCCAGTTCTTCGGTGAGCTCGGCTTCGCCTATATCGACGTCCCGGCGCTCACCATTCTGGCCTGCCTGCTGGCCTTCGCGGTGAGCTTCGGCATCTCCGACCGAATGAGCGCCGCGAGCGCGAATTCCGTGCGGACCTGGCTGATCGCGCTGACCATTCTGGCCAGCGTGGCCATGATCTACGTGACGCTCTACATGTCGTTCACGCCGGTCGGCTACTACATCATCGACGGTGTGCAGGGCCGCTATTTCGTGCCGCTGGCGCTGCTCGGTTTCGCGGTGATCCTGCGCTGGATGCCCTTGCGGCTCACCGATGCCCAGGGCCGCACGCCTTCGCGCGGCCCGGCCATCGCGGTGACCGCGGCGACCGCGGTCGCCTTGATCGCCGCCATCGCCAAGTACTGCAGCATCGTCTGGGGCTGACGCCGGTCCTGGCTACAGGACCTGCTCGCCGGCCGCGGTATACGCGTTCTCGGTGGCGGCTTTCATCGGCCGCCACCAGGATTCGTTGTCGCGGTACCAGCCGATGGTCTGCTCGAGGCCCTTGCGGAAGTCCCGGTATTCCGGTTCCCAGCCGAGTTCGGTGCGCAGCAGCCCGGCATCGATGGCATAGCGCAGATCGTGTCCCGGCCGATCGGTGACATGGTCGAAGTCGTCGGGATCGCGGCCGAACGCCTCCAGGATCATGCGCACCACGGATTTGTTGTCGCGTTCGCCGTCGGCGCCGATGAGATAGGTCTGCCCGATCCGCCCGCGCTGCAGAATTTCCCACACCGCGGTGTTGTGGTCGTCCACGTGGATCCAGTCGCGCACCTGGTGTCCGGCGCCGTAGAGGCGCGGCCGCACACCGTCGATGAGATTGGTTATCTGACGTGGGATGAATTTCTCCACATGCTGATACGGCCCATAGTTGTTGGAGCAGTTCGACAGTGTGGCCTGTACGCCGAAGGACCGCACCCAGGCGCGCACCAGCATGTCGCTGGAGGCCTTGGCGGCCGAATACGGGCTCGACGGGTTGTACGGAGTGTCTTCGGTGAATCGCTTCGGCGAGTCGAGTTCCAGATCGCCGTAGACCTCATCGGTGGAAATGTGGTGATAGCGCACCCCATGCTTGCGCACCGCCTGCAGCAGTGAATAGGTGCCCACGATATTGGTCTGGACGAACGGCCACGGATCGGCGAGCGAATTGTCGTTGTGCGATTCGGCGGCGAAATGCACCACCGCGTCGACGCCGCCGACGAGGCGATCCACCAGCGCGGTGTCGGCGACGTCGCCGTGCACGAACTCGATGCGATCGGCGATCGGGTCGAGCGAGGCCCGATTGCCCGCATAGGTGAGTTTGTCCAGCACGGTGACCTGGACGCCGGGACGCCGAGTCACGGTCTGGTGGACGAAGTTCGCGCCGATGAAGCCGGCGCCGCCGGTTACGAGCAGTCGCACAAGAAGAAACCCTACGTCGCGCGCGCGGTGGGCCACGGCACCGGCCCGGGAACGTTGCGTTCCGCACACTGCCGCCGGGTCCCGGTTATGCGCAATCGGACATCAAAAGGAAACAAATTCCGCGGCCCGGAAACACGCCCTCGATCCCAAATGTCGCAATTTCGTGGCAGGCCCGCGACTTTCGCACCGAAATCCATTGCAATTCATCACCTATTGCTGTGACCTTCGTCACAAACAGACCATCAGGTTACCTACGCTGGGTTGGCTGCGGTGCGTCAAAACCTTACGCACGCTGCATATTTCCGGAATCCCACCAAACGGAAAGTCCGCGCGGTGAACGGATTTTGAACGAATGGTCACAGCCGGTTCACCGCACGTTAGCTGCCCTGGATTTCGATTCCCCTGTCCCCCCGAGCTCTTCGATGAGGTTTTCACCAAATGCTGATGAGGAAATTCGCCGCGACGTCGGCGCTGCTGATCGCTGCCCTGGGCGTCACCGCAGGCACCGTCAACGCCGCGCCCGCTGCCGAGGCCGAGAACGGCGTGATCAACTACGCCGCCACCAATACCGAGACCTCCACCATCATCCGGACCGATGCGGGCTCCATGGTCGTCGAGGACGGCGTCTTCAAGATCAAGGCCGCCAATGGCACCACCGTCGCGGGCACCGAGTTGAAGTTCCGCGTGGACGACTTCGAGTTCCCGATCGCGGCCGAGATCTCCGACCGCACCGCCACCCTGACCCCGCAGTTCGAGGTCGACAAGGCCGTCTACAAGCCGGTCGCGCTGCCCTACGAGAACCAGGCCCCCTGGAAGACCGAGTACGACCGTGAGGTCGCGGCCTTCAACCGCCTGAAGGACACCATCGCCATGGGCGCCACCATCGGCACCCTGGCCGGCGGCATCGGCGGCGCGGCCCTGGGTTGCGTCATCGGCGCCGGTGTCGCCTTCGCGGCCACCACCCCGCTGCTGCTCATGTTCGGCGCCGGTCCGCTGGGCGGCTGCCTCGTCGGCGCCAGCCTCGTCGGCTTCCTGGGCACCCTGGCCGGCCAGATCTTCGTGACCGCCCCGGTCGCCATCCTGGCCGCCGTGCAGTACTTCACCACCATCAACCAGCCGTTCACCCCGCCGGCCAAGTAATTCCGGCAGGTATTGCGCGGCGAAGCCCCGCCTGGACCACCCAGGCGGGGCTTCGCTCTTCTCCCGGCTTCCCAGTGGATCAGGCGGTGCGCGCGACGGTTTCGGCGCCGATGCGGGCGCGCACGAACTGCGCGACATGGGCCAGGGCGGCCCGGCTCTCCGGCATATTCGGGAAGATGGCCATGAAGGCGTGCACCTGTCCGCGCCAGATCTCCAGCGTGGCAGGCACTCCCGCCCGCGCCAGCCGCTGCGCCATGATCTCGCTGTCGCGCCGCAGCACCTCGTCCTCGGCGACAATGAGCAGGGCGGGCGGCAGGCCGGCGAGGCTGGCATTGACCGGCGACAGCTCCGGATCCAGCCGGCCGTTCACCTCGGCACCGAGCTTGACCACCGATTCCAGCGCGGACAGCGGAATCAGCGCGTCCCGGCGCAGATTCGGGTGCGCGCGCTTCTCGGTGCAGTCCAGATCCAGTGCGGGGCACAGTCCGACCAGGCCCGCCGGCACCGGCAGCCCGGCGTCGCGGGCCCGCAAGGCGGTCGCGAAGGTCAGGTAGCCGCCCGCGGAATCGCCCGCGAAGACGATGCGCGAGGGGTCGGCGCCATGACCGAGCAGCCAGCGGTAGGCGGTGAGGCAATCACCGATCGCCCCGGCGAAATCGGTTTCCGGCAGCTGCCGGTATTCCACGCTCACCACGGGCAGTCCGGTGCGGCGGGCCAGCGCGGCCACGACGGGCCGGTGGGTGTCCAGGCCGCACAGGAAGAACCCGCCGCCGTGCAGATACATGACCGCCCCGTCGCGCAGCGAGCGCCGCGCGCCGGCCGGGCGGACGATCTCCATGCGGAAGCCGTTGAGCCGCACCTGTTCCCGTTCCACGCCGCGCGGGGTGGGCCGAAGTCTGGCCAGGCCGTTGATGACTCCCGCGACCATGGGCATGGTGGCGGCGGTGACGGGCACCGTCTCGCCCAGCGGCTTGATCATCAAGGCTCGGCAGCCCAGTGCCAGGGCCTGCGAATAGCGGCTGCCCCCATCCGGATTCACGACGCCGTCATTGCCGGTGGCTGCCATGGCGCACCTACCCTCCGCTGACGCGCCGGGCCATCGACGAGGGGAACCGGCAACAGCCCGGCGCCCGGCGCGGAGGTCTCGGCGCTGAGATCTCACATAGTGCCGTTTCAGAACACCACGGGGAACGTGACCTACGCAACACTAATCGCCCGATCGGTATGCGGGTAAACGGCTGTGATCGATTCGCCGTCCACTCGGAACCTCCCCGCACCTGTCCGGGACCGAACTGGCAGACTGCTGTGACATGCGCGGAATCATCCTGGCCGGCGGCACCGGGTCGCGTTTGCACCCGATCACGCGCGGGGTGAGCAAACAGCTGGTGCCGGTCTACGACAAGCCGATGGTGTACTACCCCCTGTCCACCCTCATGCTGGCCGGGATCCGGGACATCCTGGTGATCACCACCCCCGAGGACGCCCCGGCCTTCACCCGCCTGCTCGGCGACGGCAGCCAGTTCGGGCTCTCCCTGCGCTATGTCGTGCAGCCCGAACCCGACGGGCTGGCCCGCGCGTTCGTGCTGGGCGCCGACCACATCGGCGCCGATACCGCGGCACTCGTGCTGGGCGACAACATCTTCCACGGGCCGGGCCTGGGCACCAGCCTGGCGCGGTTCGAAAAGCTGGACGGCGGTGCGGTCTTCGCCTACCGGGTATCGGACCCGACCGCCTACGGCGTGGTCGAATTCGCCGACGGCAAGGCCATTTCCATCGAGGAGAAGCCCAAGGCGCCGCGGTCCAACTACGCCATCCCGGGGCTGTACTTCTACGACAACGACGTCATCGAGATCGCCCGGGGTTTGAAACCGTCCGCGCGCGGCGAATACGAGATCACCGATATCAACCGCACCTATCTCGAACAGGGCCGGCTGCAGGTGGACGTGCTGCGGCTGGGCACCGCCTGGCTCGATACCGGCACCTTCGATTCGCTGCTCGATGCCGCCAACTACGTGCGCACCATCGAGGAGCGGCAGGGTCTCAAGATCGGAGTCCCGGAGGAGGTGGCCTGGCGTATGGGATACATCGACGACGACGAGCTGCGCGAACTGGCCGAACCGCTGGTGCGCTCCGGGTACGGTTCCTATCTGCTGGGCCTGCTGGAACAGGGACGGGGCGAGTAAATGCGGATTCGCGAACTGGCGGTGCCGGGGGCCTGGGAGTTCACGCCGGTACTGCGTGGCGATGAGCGCGGAATCTTCGTCGAGACCTTCAAGGCCTCGGAATTCGAGAAGGCGGTCGGCCGCCCCTTCGACCTGCTGCAGGTCAACACCTCCACCTCCGCGGCCGGCGTGCTGCGCGGCATCCACTACACCGAGGATCCCCCCGGCCAGGCCAAATACGTGA
Organism: Nocardia sp. IFM 10818; assembly: GCF_054655275.1. Lineage (NCBI taxonomy): Bacteria > Bacillati > Actinomycetota > Actinomycetes > Mycobacteriales > Nocardiaceae > Nocardia > Nocardia sp. IFM 10818. The sequence continues at coordinate 228,653 of NZ_BAAHJH010000001.1, read as the reverse complement.
CCTGCCTGCGCGGCGCCTTCCTCGACGTGGTCGTGGATCTGCGCCCCGGCTCCCCCACCTACGGCCGCTGGGACAGCGTGCTCCTCGACGACGTCGACCGCCGCTCGGTCTTCCTCTCCGAAGGCCTCGGCCACGCCCTCCTCGCCCTCGAGAACGACTCCACCGTCAACTACCTGTGCTCCCTCGAATACACCCCCGAATTCGACCGCGACCTGGACGCTTTCGATCCGGACCTGGCCATCGAATGGCCGACGGTAGGCCGCGACGGTGAGCCACTCACCTTCATCCGCTCGGCAAAAGACGCAGCCGCACCACGTTTGGCGGATTTGTAGGCGCAGCCCCGACCAAGGGTCCGGCGGCGCAACCTAAAGCCCGGGGCGCAGCCCAAGGGCCCAGCAGCGCAACCCAAGGGCCCAGCAGCGCAACCCAAGGGCCCAGCAGCGCAACCCAAGGGCCCAGCAGCGCAACCCAAGGGCCCAGCGGCGCAACCCAGAGGTCCAGGTGGCGCAACCCAGAGGTTCAGGTCCGCAACCCAGAGGTCCAGGCCGCAGCGTTATAGGGGTCCGGGGCGCAGCCCTGAGCGTCCGGGGCGCAGCCCTGAGCATCCGGGGCGCAGCCCTAGGTCCGCGGGCGCAGCCCTAGGTCCGCGGGCGCAGCCCTAAGGGGGTTCGGGGGCTTAGCCCCCGCTTCCCCCCACAGCATTGGGGCGCATCGCGTTAGCGATGCGCCCCAATCCTTTCGGTCAGGCCGGTCGGTCGTGTGAGCTGCGCCCGACCGGCCGGTAGGAATGTCAGCCGACCAGTTCGACCTCCAGCTCCCGCTGCTGCGCTTCCTGGCGAGCCCGCCGCTTGGGCAGGTAGACCGACAGCGCGATCAGCGCACCGACGATCGAGACGCCGGCGGCGAATTCCAGGCCCGGGCGGTAGACGTCGAGCACCTCGGCGGGGGTGGCGTCGGTGATCGAACCGGAGGTGATGATGGCGGTGGTCACCGCGAGCACGATGGCCGCGCCGACCTGCATGGCGGTCTGCAGCACGCCGGCCGCCAAGCCCTGCTCGTCATCGTCGATACCACTGGTGGCCTGAATATTGATGGCCGGGAAGCCGACCCAGCCGATGCCGATCAGCAGCACGGCGGGCAGCAGCATGGTCAGGTAGTTCGGATCGGTGTCCAGCCGCAGGTACAGCAGGTAGCCGACGGCCATGATCGCCATGGTGATGCCGATGATCGGCCCGGTGCCGAAGCGATCGACCAGCTTGTCGGAGACGAAGGCCGAGGCCACCACCAGCAGGCCGACCGGCAGCAGGGCGAGGGCCAGCTTCAGCGGCGACCAGCCCAGGGTCTCCTGCAGGTACAGCGTGGTGATGAACTGCCAGCTGAAGTAGGAGCCGCCCACCGCGATGATGGCGAGGCTGGCGCGCACCAGGGTGCTCTTCTTCAGGATGCCGAGGCGGATCAGCGGGTACCGCACCCGCTTCTCGACCGCGACGAAGCCGGCGAACAGGGCGGCCGCCACCACGAAGGAGACGATGGTGCGGGCCGAGGCCCAGCCCACCTCGGGCGCGGTGACCACGGTGTAGACCAGCAGCAGCATGGCCGCGGTGGACAGCAGCGCGCCGAAGAGATCGTGTCCGCCTTCTTCGGCGGGCTTGTCCTTGGGCACCAGGTAGATCGCGGCGACCAGGGCGGCGAGTGCGACGGGCACCGGCAGCAGGAAGGTCCAGCGCCAGCCGAGGCCGGTCATGAGGCCGCCGAAGAGCAGGCCCATGGAGTAGCCGCCCGCACCGAACACGGTGTAGATGGACAGCGCCTTGTTGCGCGCCGGCCCCTCGGCGAAGTTGGTGGTGATGATGGACAGACCGGTCGGCGCGGTGAACGCGGCGGCCAGGCCCTTGATGAATCGGGTCAGGATCAGCAGCGGGCCGGAGCTGACCAGGGCGCCCGCCAGGGAGGCGAGGGCGAAGACCGCCAGGGCGATCAGGAACACCTTGCGGCGCCCGAGCAGGTCCGCGGTGCGCCCGCCCAGCAGCAGCAGGCCGCCGTAGCCGAGCACATAGCCGCTGACCAGCCACTGCAGGGTCGAGTGGGAGAGGTCGAGTTCGGCGCCGATGGACGGCAGGGCGACGCCGATCATCGACACGTCCAGGCCGTCCAGGAACAGCACGATGCACAGGGTGATGAGCATGCCCCAGAGGCGAATCGGCCACTGTGTGGAATCTGCGGCCGCGTTGCTCACTGCGGCGCGGGTCTCGGTCAAAGTCACAAGATCGGACAGTACATGCACACGCATCAATTGCACAAGCATTAAATGCGGTTGCATGTTTCGACCGGAACGACTAGGATCTGGTCATGCCGAAGTCGACAGCGCCTGTCGAACGGCCCGCCACCAGCGGGTTGGTCGCCGAATGGCGCGATCTGCTGGCCCGGCACGCGACGACCTCGTGCGCCCTCGAAAAGGAGCTGCAAGGCCGCCACCACATCGGGCTCAGCGAATTCGAAACCCTCGACCGCCTCGTGGACGCGGGGGCCGAGAGTTACAAGATGAGTGATCTCGCCAGCGATATCCACCTGAGTCAGAGCGCGCTGTCACGCGCGGTGGCGAGGTTGGAGCGCGAGGGACTGGTCTCGCGCAGCATGTGCGAGTTCGACCGGCGAGCGATCTTCGTCTGTCTCACCGACAAGGGGCGCGCGGTGCACAGCGATGCGCTGCCCACGCACCGGGCTGTGCTGGAACAAGAGTTGAGTTAACCCAACTCTCGGAGACTCTCAGGGGCTTCGCCCCTGAAACCCCATGGGGGGGTGGGAACCCCGCCCCTGAAACACTTTGGGGGGTGGGAACCCCGCCCCTGAAACACTTTGGGTTCGGGAGCCCGCCCCTGAAACCGTTTGGGTTCGGGAGCCCACCCCTGAAACCGTTTGGGTTCGGGAGCCCCTGAATCCTTTGGGGGTTTGGGGGACCGCCCCCAAACCCCCCCACTCTGCAGTCAGAGCGAATCGAGCGTGGTCTCGATCATGGGCAGGGCGTCCACGGCGAGACCCGTTGCGGCCGCGAACGCTTCGCGGTAGCGCTCCACATCGTGGTCTTTGTCCAGGTAGGACGCGCCCGTCAGCGATTCGACGTACACGACCGGCGGTTCTGCGGTGCGATCCGGGCTGCCCGGGAACTCGAGCAGCACGAAGCGGCCGGCGTCCATGCCGTGGTGGTACCCGCAGTCGGCGGGCACCAGGCGTAGCCGCACGTTCGGGAGTTCGCCCAGTTTGCGCAGGCGGTCGAGCTGGCCGCGGGCCACCTCCTCGCCGCCGATGCGGTGCCAGAGCACCGCCTCGGAGATCACCACATCCAGCTGGAGCGGGGATTCGGGCCGGGTGAGCAGGGCCTGGCGGGCCAGCCGGACCCGCACGCGGCGGTCCACCTGATCGGCCGAGATGCCCGGGTACGCGCCCGCGAGCACCGCCCGATAGTACGCCTCGGTCTGCAAAAGCCCTGGCACCAGCTCGTTCTCATAGGTGGTGAGCCGGGCCGCGGCCTCCTCGAGACCGATGTAGACCTCGTACCCCTCATCGATGACATCGCTGTATTCGGTCCACCAGCCGCGCGCCTTGGTTTCCCGAGCCAGGGCGGTGAGCGGTTCGATGGCGTCCTCGGGCGCGCCGTAGATGCGGCACATGGCCTCGACATCCAGGCTGCGCAGCGAGGTCTGCCCGGTTTCTATGCGCCAGATCTTGGCTTCCGACCATTCCAGCCGCTGGGCCGCCACCCTGGTCGTCATGCGCGCGCGATTGCGCAGATCGCGCAGATGACGGCCGAGCTGCCGCCGCGGCATGGTGGATCCGGTGATCCCCTGAGGTAATGCCATCCCTCCCCCTTACGAGTTATGCGATCGCATTGTTGCACAGGAAAACTCACCGATCCACGGACCGGCCGCCCAACGAGATCATCCCGATCCCCCCGCGCGGCCTGCTATTTCCGTGACGAACGGCCCCGGAAGCGCCAGAACTGCACCGCTCGAACGTCTTCCGACAGCTGATTGACCGGTTCGGCCACATCCGAAAGTGCCTGGAACAGATCGTCGGCCAGTTCGGAGATGTGCTCCACCCGCGCGGCCAGCCGGGACGCATTGAGCACGAACTCCAGCAGCAGCCGCACCACGGCGGCGATGACCAGGCCCAGCGGCAGTGCGACCACCAGCCCGAAGGCCAGGCCGAGCAGCATCGACACCCGCCACAGCAGCACCGTGCAGGTAATCGGGACGGCGAAGGCGCCCAGGAGTCCCAGCATGTAGGCCAGCGGCAGCAGCGTGCGCGTGGCGGCGCGATGAAATTGCAGGTCCAGCAGGGCGCGCGCGGCCTCGATGCTCCAGGAACCGAAGGCGCCCGGACTGGCGAAGGGTTCGACGGGCTCCTCGAAATCCTCGAGCTCCGCTGCGCTCCCGCCCGATTGGTCGGTCATGCCGTCGATCTCCTCTCGCACAGGCTGATTCGGCCATGCGAAGTGTCACCGGTATCGCAGGCGCGGCGCACCAGGTGCGAGATGTGTTCTACAACACTGTCTCGGACGGGCGATACGCGGCCGCGAATCGTCGCGAAACCGGGCTTGACGGCGTTATCGCAGGCAGTGGCGGTGCATCAGCCTTCTGTCATGGATGTGACAGAGTCACTTTCGAGTCTCGGAACCTATGAGAGGTCTCGATAAGGGCGACAAGCGAACCCGTAGGAAAAAGAACGTGTAACGCCGTGAACACCCCGTTCCGATACCCCGCACAGAGCATCACAGAAGTTCTACCGGGGAATGGAGAAACCAGTGCGCACGACGTTTTCGTCTTCCGTCACGGCGGCCGCGGTGGCCGCATCTGCGCAGGATTGCATCCAGCGTGGCTGGACGGTCGCCGAAACGGCCAACGGCATCTGCCTGATCACCGACGACCAGGTGGCGGGCATCGAGGTCACCGGCGAGACGGCCGCTTTCGTCCGCCGCTTCCTGCGGGCCAATGACATGACCGGCCCGATCATCGAAATCCCGGGCGCCGAGCGCCGCGAGATCCACCTGGTCACCGGGGTCGGCAAGGCCGCCATGGCCCTCGAGGCGCTGCGCGCGAGCGGTGCGGTCATCTACACCGACGGTGCGGGCATCCCGCTGCCGCCGACCCAGCTGTCGGCCGGCTCCACCAGCTGGGAAGTTGCTCCGCACGAGGCGCGCTGGGTGCCGCCGGTGGTGGCCATCGCAGCGGCCGTGCGCGCCGCCGCCAAGGGCGTCATGCCGCAGGTGTCCCGTATCGCTTCGTAGCAGCAGGCGTTGAACCGCGAAAACCGCGGGTGCTCCCCGGCACCCGCGGTTTTCGCGTACATGGGATGAAACGTTGCGTTGTGATCGATATTCGATATGCAGCGAGGTGAGAGCGTCCTTCGGACACAGATCACGCGCTGCGGCGAATGATGCGCGACGGGTGTGAATTCTGATGCAGGAGTGCCGTTCTGGGGCGCACCGGATGGCCCGGACGGCGCGGCAGCGCCTGATTCAGCACCAGGGCGCGCGCATCCCGCCGGGTGCGCACGTTCAGCTTGCGCAGAATCGCCGACACGTGATGGTCCACGGTGCGGATGGACAGCACCAGGTATTCGGCGATCTCGGCATTGGTCAGGCCCGCGCAGAGCAGATCCAGCACATCGCGCTGCCGCGAGGTGAGCTTCGGCAGGCTCGCGGCCGCGGCCGCATCGGGCGAGGCGGGCTCCGGGGCGCGGACGAAGAGGCCGGGCGCGCCGCCGATGGTCACCGCGACCACCGTGGCGGTGCCCGCCGCCACATCCTCCCGGGCGATGTTCAGGGCATCCAGTGCTTGGGTCCGGTCCAGGAATCGCATGGGGCCAGCCTCGTCGCGGGAGCGCGGCGGGTCTGTCCGCGCGCACACCTGCCGAGTGTCAACACGCTGACACAACTGCGCTATCCGCACGGCGACGTGGCGAGATCAGGTCAGCAGCGGCGCGGTTGGTGCGGAAGTGATACGTCTTTCCGGCCGACGCGCGATCATTGATTATGACCGCCGCCACGGAAAGCACCCGGAAACTGCTGCGCACCTGCCCGCTCTGCGAGGCCGTGTGCGGGCTCGAGCTCACCCTGGACACCGACAATCACATCACGTCCATACGGGGCGACCAGGCCGATCCGTTCAGTCGCGGTTTCATCTGCCCCAAGGGGGCCACGCTCGGGCATCTCGACGAGGACCCGGATCGCCTCACCGAACCCATGATTCGCGATCGCGCCACCGGGCGGTGGCGGGCCGCTAGCTGGGAGGAGGCCTTCGGGGTCATCCGGGAGCGCCTGCCACAGATCACCGCCGCGCACGGAAACCAGTCCGTCGGACTGTATCTGGGCAATCCCAATGCGCACACCGTGGCCGGGGCGCTGTACGTGCCGGTGCTCGTCCGGGCGCTGGGGACGCGGAACCTGTTCTCCGCCAGCACCGCCGACCAGATGCCCAAGCAGGTGTCGAGCGGGCTCATGTTCGGCGATCCGCTCGCGGTGCCGGTACCGGATCTGGATCGGACCGACTATCTGCTCATGCTGGGGGCGAATCCACTCGAATCCAATGGGTCGCTGTGCACCGCACCGGATTTCCCGGGACGGTTGAAGGCGCTGCGACAGCGGGGCGGGAAGTTCGTGGTGGTGGATCCGCGGCGGACGCGGACCGCGAAGCTGGCCGACGAGCACCTGTTCATCCGGCCGGGCAGTGACGCGTATCTGCTCTTCGGCATCGTGCACACGCTGTTCGCGGAGGGGCTCACCGATATTCGCGTGGACGCGCAGGGACTCGAGGAAGTGCGCACTGCCGCAGCGGCTTTCCCGCCGGAGGCGGTCGCGGCCCGCACCGGCGTCGACGCAGCCACCATCGTGCGGCTGGCGCGCGAGCTGGCCGCCGCGCCGACCGCCGCCGTCTACGCGCGAATCGGCACCTGTACAGCGGAATTCGGCACCCTCACGCAGTGGCTGGTGGATGTCGTCAATGTGCTGACCGGCAATCTGGACTCGCCCGGCGGCGCCATGTTCCCCCATGGCGCGGCGCTGGGCATCGTGCGCAGCCGCCCGTTCCGGCCCGGGCGCTGGGCCAGCCGGGTGCGCGGGCTGCCGGAGGCCCTCGGCGAACTGCCGGTCGCCACGCTCGCCGATGAGATCCTCACCCCCGGCGAGGGGCAGATCCGGGCCATGGTGACGGTGGCCGGGAATCCGGTGCTGTCCGCGCCCAGCGGTGCGCGACTGGACGCCGCCTTCGCCGGGCTGGAATTCATGGTGAGCGTGGATCGGTATCTCAACGAGACCACCCGGCACGCCGATGTCATCCTGCCGCCGCCGCGCATCGTGCAGTCCCCGCACTACGACTTCGCGCTGCTGCAGTTCGCGGTGCGCAATTACGCGCGGTACTCGCGGCCGCTGGTGCCGCTCGGCGACCGGCCGTCCGAGGCGGCGGTGCTGGCGCGGCTGGCGCTGGCGGTGAGCGGGCAGGAGCCGCAACCCGGCCTGGACCCGCTGACGGTGGTGGACGAGATCGTCATCGCCGGGGCGCTGCACAAGGCGGGGATGGCGGACCGGCGCGAGGAACTGCTCGGCGCGAACACCACCGAACAGCGCATCGACATGATGCTGCGGCTCGGACCCTATGGCGCGTGGAACGGCGGGGAGCTGACTCTGCAAGTGCTGCTGGACAATCCGCACGGGATCGATCTGGGGCCACTGCAACCGCGGCTACCGGGGGTGCTGCGGACCGCGTCCAAACAGGTGGAGCTGGCGCCGCCGCAGCTGCTCGCGGACGTGGAGCGGCTGCGCGGCCGACTGGCCGCGGAACAACCGGAGATGGTGCTGGTCGGGCGGCGGCAGCTGCGCTCCAACAACAGCTGGTCGCACAATGTGGCGCCGCTGGTCGGCGGGTCCAATCGGTGCACGCTGCAGATTCATCCCGATGATGCGCTGCGGCTCGGGCTGAACGGGCGGGCCGTCGTGAAATCGGCGGCCGGAACGCTCACCGTGGATGTCGAGCCGACCGAGGACCTCATGCCCGGGGTGGTGAGCCTGCCGCACGGCTGGGGCCACGGCGACTCCGGCCAGCGGGTGGCGCGAGCGCACGCCGGGGTGAACGCCAATGCGCTGACCGATGATTCGCTCGTGGACGTGCCCTCCGGCAATGCCGTGTTCAACGGTGTGCCGGTGACGCTCAGTCCCGCCTGATCCAGGGAGCGGGGGCATGTCCTTCCTGCGGGTACTGCTGTGGGCGGTGCACGTCGCGCTGCCCGCCGCGGGCTTGGCGCTGCTGGTGGCGCGACCGCACCTGGATCACGAATTCCAGCATCGCGGTGTGCATTTCTGGCTGATTCTCGGCGCGGCCCTGCTGTCGCTGGCGCTGGGCGTGCTCATGCTGCGCGCCGCCCGCGCGCACCGGGATATGCGATTGATCCTGGTTTCGCTGGTGTTCCAATTGAATTCGGGCTTCCTGGGCCTGCACGCGCTGGCCACGCCCGGAATCATCGTGGACACGGCGAATGTCGGCTTCACCGTGGCCGTGCCGGTCGGCATGATCCTGGGCAGTGTGGCGGCACTGGCCTCGGTGGTGGATTACGGGCCCACCGGGCGGGCGCACGGCTTCACCGAGGTGCTCGCGGTGCTGCCGCTCACGCTCATGGGCGTGTGGGCGCTGCTGTCGCTGACCCGGGTGCCGCCCTTCGATATCGTGCCGGATCCGTCCGAGGCGCAGGGGCCGCTGGTGGCGGCCGCGTTCGTCGGCGGCGCGGGCTATCTGATCGCGGCGGGCGCGTATGCCGTGCGGTATCTGCGCAATCGCAGCACGGTGCTGCTCAGTGTGCTCACCGCCTTCGTGCTGCTGGCCGAGGCCATGTTCGCGGTCGGCTTCGGGCGCAGCTGGCGGGTCTCCTGGTGGGAGTGGCATGTGCTGCTGGGGGTGGCGTTCGCGCTCATTGCCGTGAGCGTGCACCGCAACTTCCGGCGGGAAGGGTCGGTGCGCGGGCTGTTCGACAGCGTCACCCAGCGCAGTACGGTCGCCGCCATTCAGCGCGATTACGCGCGAGCGCTGGAGGAGATGGTCGCGGCCCTCGATCAGCGGGCCAGCGGCGGGGTGTCCGCGGCCGAACCGCTCGGCGCGGTCGGGCAGCAGCTGGCGCGGCGGTTCGGGCTCACCGAACGGCAGGTGGCGGTGCTGCAGCAGAGTGCGCGCGCGGTGGGCGACGAGCGCGAGCAGGTGCGGCGGCTGGGCGCGCTGGTGGCGGTCGGCGAGCGGGCCAATGTGATTCGCGGGGAACACGAGCTGCTCACCGAGATTCAGCAGCTGGCCGGGTACGCCTTCGAACGCGATGCCGTCCGCATCGGGATCGTGCAGCGCGGCCGGCTGGTCTTCGGCGACGGCGGGCCGCCCAATCCCACCGCATTCGCTTTTCCCTTGACAGTCAAGGGAATACAGGCGGGCGTGCTGGAGCTGGCCCGCGCGGGCGCCTCGGTCCCGGCGCTGATCGCGGTGGGCCGGCCGGGTGCGCCGCGGCAGGGTTTCGGGTGGCGGCCCGCGCCGCAGCAGACGCCGATCGATGCGATCTACGGTGCGCAGACCAGTTATGGGGAGCCGAATCCGGGACTCGGACCGGCCGAGCACGCGGTGGCGCGGTCCTTCGCGGCCCAAGCCTCGGTGGTGCTGGAGAACGCGCGGCTCTATCAGCAATTGGACGGGCTGTTCCGGTCGTACATGTCGCCGCAGGTGGCGACGACGCTGCTGGCCGACCCGTCGCAGGCCGGGCTGGGCGGGGAGGTGCACGAGGTCAGCGTGCTGATGGCGGACCTGCGCGGCTACACGCCGTTCGCGGAGCAGGCCGGACCGGCGGCGGTCATGCGAATGCTGAACACCTACTACGGGGCCATCGTGCCGGAGATCCTGGCCGAGGGCGGGACCGTGGTGCAGTTCGTGGGCGATGCGGTGATGGCGATCTTCAATGCGCCTGTCCGGCAACGGGATCACGCACTGCGAGCGGCGCGGGCCGGGCTCGCGCTGCAACGGGCCACGGCGGCCGTGCGGGAACGGCAGCAGGGTGAGCCGGCCCCTGGGCTGCCCGTTGAGGGCGGCGGTGGGAGACGGGTGGGCGGCTCGGAGGAGATGTCGTGGCCCATGTTCCGGGTCGGGGTGAACACCGGACCGGCCATTGTCGGGAACGTGGGTGCGCGGGAGATGCGGAATTTCACCGCCATCGGCGACACCACCAATCTGGCGGCGCGACTGGAGGCGCTGGCGGATCCGGGCTCGGTGGTGGTGGGGCCGGTGACCCGGGAGCGGCTCGGGACGCGGGCCGAGGTGAAGGATCTGGGCGACTTCGACATCAAGGGCAAGAGCCAGCCGGTCGCCGTCTACGAATTGGTGGCGCTGCGATGAGATTCGAACTGCTGGAGGGGCTTTCGCCGGAGGAGCGGCGGGAGTTCATCGCCGCGTGCACGCCGCGCAAGTTCCGGCGCCGCGATATCGTCTGCCACGAGGGCGATCCCGGCGACAGCCTGCACCTGATCGCGGCCGGGCGGCTCATCGTGCGGGTCACCACGCCGCTCGGGCACACCGCGACGCTGACCATCCTGGGGCCGGGCGAGATGTTCGGCGAGCAGGCGCTGCTGAGTCCGGACGCGCGGCGGACCGCGACCATCGTGGCGGTCACCGACGCCCAGACGCTGACCTTGAACCGGGCGCAGCTGGAAAAGCTGCGCGCGGAGTATCCGCAAGTGGAGCGCTTCCTGACGACATCCCTGGCCGCGCAGGTGCGGCGCCTGTCGGCGGCGGTGCTGGAGGCGCTGTACCTGCCGGTGGAGACGCGGGTGCTGCGGCGGCTGGCGCACCTGGCCACCGTGTACGGGGACGAGCGCGGCAAACCCGCGCTCATCCGGTTGACGCAAGAGGATCTGGCGTCCATGGCGGGCACCACCCGCGCCACGGCAAACAAGGTGCTGCGCGAGTTGGAGGATCAGGGCGTGGTGCGGCTGGGGCGGGGTGCGGTGACGGTGATCGATCGCGCCCGTTTGGAGAAGAAGGCGCGTTAAATTCCGAGTGGTCGGTCTTTAATTTCCCTCGGGCGCATCATGATCGGCGCATGCAAGGGGGATGTCGTCGTGCGAAATACGGACAAACTATGCAAAAGGGATAAATCAGGATTGCGAAACCGAAACCCCCACTGGGGATCTCGGCGACCGGCGCCCCGTAATCAAGGTCAGCTCACCTACAGCTAAACGACTTTGGGCTCTTGCGGACCCTTTCATCCGGGAGGATCCTCCCTCGGGAAGGTTTGTCCGGCGCCAGTCGACCCCGCCCCATCAGGGCGGATATGCCGGTTCACGCATTCGCCACATTAAAATTGTTAAACCGTATAGCATTTCGGATGGCCGATGTTCGCGGCCGAGCCTCTTCCATCCGGTGTTCAGCTACCAAAGGGGGCGCACGATGCCCGGTATCAGAAACGGCAGCGACGGCGAACGGGAACTACAGGAGCGCTACGGTACACAAGACCGCGCGGACCGCTTCTACTCCGATCAAGTCCGAAATCGATTGAATACCCACATGATCGATTTCATCCGCCGGATGGACATGGCCTTCATCGCGACCTCCGATAAACACGGCGAATGCGATTGCAGCTTCCGCGCCGGGCAGCCCGGCTTCCTGCACGTCGTCGACGACCGCACCGTCGCCTATCCCGAATACCGCGGCAACGGCGTCATGGCCAGCCTGGGCAATATCCTGGAGAACCCGCACGTCGGCATTCTCATGATCGACTTCGTGCAGGATCTCATCGGCCTGCACATCAATGGCACCGCCCGCATAGTCGACGACCCCCTCATGCGCCGCTGCGTCCCCGGCCTCCCCCCGAACGAGCGCGGCCGCGTCCCCGAGCGCTGGGTGGTGGTCGATATCGAAGAGGCCTACATCCACTGCCGTAAACACATCCCCCATCTGGTCCCCGCCCGCCGCGAGGCCCGCCAATGGGGCACCGACAATATTCGCGCCAAGGGCGGCGACTACTTCCACGCCAAGGAAGAGGCGCGCGCCGCGCTCGTCGAGTACTAGTGGATCTTGAAGATCACCGCGCGCTGCACGATGAAGTTGATCACCGTGGCGGTGCCCTGGGCGATGCCGAAGGCGAGCCAGATGCGCCACCACGCATCGGGCAGCGCGTAGTAGCAGACCTGGTTGATGCCGACCTGGAGGGCGAAGGTCAGCGCGTAGAGAATCACCACCGCCACGAAGCGCTTGCGGCTGGGCTCGGCCTTGAAGGTCCAGCGGCGGTTGATCAGGTAGGCGGTGGTGGTTCCCGCGATGAAACTGATCGACTTCGCTATGGCCAAGGGCACACCGAGCAGCTGGAACAGCAGGGTGTAGAGGCCGAAGTCGACAATGGCGGAGAACCCGCCGGTGAGGCCGAAGCGGATGATCTGCGTTTTGAGGTCAACGTCCGTACCACCCGGTTCGTCTACCAGGGGGAGCTCGGGCGGGAGGGGCAGATGCGGTTCCGCGGTCACAACGCGAAAGAGTAGCCCCCGCGATGAGCGACACAAGCCCGCTGTCCGGTTATGTCTGTAGTCTCTATGCCGATGTCCACGAAAGCTCAGACCACCACGGAAGCCGCCGACAGCTCGGCGAGCGAAGGTGCGGACACAGCGTCGACCGGCTCTTCTCACGAACTGCCGACGCGGACTCGCACGTTGACCGGATGGGGTCGCACCGCACCCACCACCTCCGAAGTGCTCTCCACCAGTGACCCGGAGCTGATCGCCAAAGCGGTCGCCATGGTCGCGGAGGACAACGACTCCAAGCCCGCGCACCTGCGCCGCGGCGTCATCGCACGCGGCCTGGGCCGCTCCTACGGCGATCACGCGCAGAACTCGGGCGGCCTGGTCATCGACATGCCGGCGCTCAACCGCATCCACCGCATCGACCGCGATTCCCGCCTGGTCGACGTGGACGGCGGCGTCAGCCTGGACCAGCTCATGAAGGCGGCGCTGCCGTTCGGACTGTGGGTGCCGGTGCTACCGGGCACGCGGCAGGTGACCATCGGCGGCGCCATCGCCTCCGATATTCACGGCAAGAACCACCACTCCGAGGGCTCGTTCGGCAACCATGTGCGGTCCATCGACCTGCTCACCGCCGACGGCACCGTGCAGCACATCGGGCCGCGCAAGAACGCCAAGCTGTTCTGGGCGACCGTGGGCGGCAATGGCCTGACCGGCATCATCCTGCGCGCCACCATAGAGATGGCGCCGACGGAGACGGCCTACTTCATCAATGACGGCGTGAAGACCCACACGCTGGACGAGACCATCGCGGCGCACAGCGACGGCAGCGAGGCCAACTACACGTACTCGAGCGCATGGTTCGACGTGATCAGCCCGCTGCCGAAGTTGGGGCGCGCCACCATTACTCGTGGCCGGCTGGCGAAGGTGGACGAGCTGCCCAAACGGCTGCAGAAGAAGCCACTGAAGTTCGACGCGCCGCATCTGATGACGGTGCCGGACATCTTCCCGAACTTCACCATGAACAAGCTGACGCTGTCCGCGATCGGCGAGGCGTACTACGCCATGGGCGGGAACTACACCGGCAAGGTGCAGAACCTGACGCAGTTCTACCACCCGCTGGACATGATCTCGGAGTGGAACCGCGGCTACGGTTCGAACGGCTTCCTGCAGTACCAATTCGTGGTGCCGACCGAGGCCGTCGAGGAATTCAAGAACATCATCATCGACATCCAGGCCTCCGGGCACTACTCGGCGCTGAACGTTTTCAAACTGTTCGGCCCGGGTAACCAGGCTCCGTTGAGCTTCCCCATGCCCGGCTGGAACATCTGCGTCGACTTCCCGATCAAGCCGGGTCTCAACGAGCTGGTGACCGATCTCGACAAGCGTGTCCTCGAGTTCGGCGGCCGTCTCTACACCGCGAAGGATTCCCGCACCACCGCGGAAACCTTCCACCAGATGTACCCCCGGATCGACGAGTGGATCAAGATCCGCCGAAGTGTCGATCCCACAGGCGTTTTCATGTCCGATATGGCGCGAAGGCTGGAGCTTCAGTGATCAACGCGGTAGGAAATCCGCAGTCCATTCTGCTGCTCGGCGGCACCTCGGAGATCGGTCTCGCGATCTGCGCCGAGTACTTGAAGAAGGGCCCCGCCCGCATCATCCTGGCGGCGCTGCCCGGCGACCCGCTGCGCGAGGACGCCGTCGCCCAGATGAAGGCGGCCGGCGCGTCCGAGGTCGAGGTCATCGACTTCGACGCCCTGGAGATGGACTCCCACCCCAAGGTCATCGACCAGGCCTGGGCGCACGGTGACGTGGACGTCGCCATCGTGGCCTTCGGCATGCTCGGCGATGCCGAAGAACTGTGGCAGGACCAGCGCAAGGCCGTCATCGCCGCCGAGCTGAACTACACCGCGGCGGTCTCCGTCGGCGTCCTGCTCGGCGAGAAGTTCAAGGCCCAGGGTTACGGCCGCATCATCGCCATGTCCTCGGTGGCCGGTGAGCGCGTCCGCCGCTCCAACTTCGTCTACGGCTCCACCAAGGCCGGCCTGGACGGCTTCTACCTCGGCCTCGGCGAAGCGCTGCGCCCGCACGGCCCCCGCGTCACGGTCATCCGCCCCGGCCAGGTCCGCACCCGCATGTCCGCCCACGTCGACGAGGCCCCCCTCACCGTCGACAAGGAAGACGTCGCGGCCTTGGCCGTCGCGGCCTCGGAGAAGGGCAAGGAAATCGTCTGGGCCCCGGGCGCTTTCCGCTTCGTCATGATGATCCTGCGGCACGTGCCGCGCGCGGTCTTCCGGCGCCTGCCGATCTAACCAACTCTCGGGACTCTCAGGGGCAAGCCCCTGAAACCCCAACGCGGAGAGCGCGGGAAACCAACTCTCGACACCGACGAGCGGTGGCCCCCGGCCGCCGCTCGTCGCGTATGGAAGAACAACTCTCAGGGGCGAGCCCCTGAAACCCCAACGGAGTGGAAGCCGGACCTGCGACCCGCCGATGGCGGCGACAGGACCCGAACCCCACCGGCCGTGCCGGAGAGGTCCGTCGACACTCGAGGATGCGGTGGGACCAGCGTGTGTTCGGTTCGCGTGACTGGAACGGCGCGCTGCGGTGGTGGCGGTGACAATTCGTGGCGGCGCGGAGTGGCTAGGCTGCTGGGCGGTCCAGGATACGAATCCGGAGGCGGAGTGCGAATGAGCGAACAGGCGAGTGGCCGGGGGGCGCTGGTGGCGCGACAGGCCGGGGGCGCGGTCGGGGAGGCGGTCTCGGCGGCCGTGGTCGCCGCCGTCGTGGCCGGGATCGGGCTGGTGGCGTTCTCGATGGTGGACTGGCCTGCGTTCAATTCGTCCAATGTGACCCGGGCGCTGACCACCGTGGGGCAGGTGGTGGCGCTGGCCATGCTGGTGGCGGCGATTGTGCTGGTGCGGGTGCGGCGGTGGCCGTGGCTGGCGAAATTGCTGTCGTGGGGCGGGATTTCGACCTTCGTGACGGTGACGTTGGGGATGCCGCTGGCTGCCACGAAGCTGTATCTGTTCGGGCTTTCGGTGGATCAGGAGTTTCGAACGCAGTATCTGACGCGGCTGACCGACAGTGCGGCGCTGCGGGATATGAATTATGCGGAGTTGCCGCCGTACTACCCGGCGGGGTGGTTCTGGTTCGGCGGGCGGTTCGCGAACCTGGTGGGAATGGCCGGGTGGGAGGCGTTCAAACCGTACGCGATCATCGGGCTGGCGGTGACCGCCGCTGTCGCACTCGTGTTGTGGTCCAAACTGATTCGGGCCGATTGGGCGATCGCCGTGGCTGCGGCTACCACGGCGATGACCTTGGCTTATGGTGCGCCGGAGGCTTATAGCGCGGTGCTGGTGCTGTTGTTCGGACCGATGCTGGTGCTGGCGTGGGGAGCGCTGTATCGACCGGCCGAACCCGCCGCCGCGACGGCCGGTGGGTGGGGTGCGGTCGTCGGGACCGGACTGCTGCTGGGTCTGAGCGGCACCGTGTACACGCTGTACTTCTTGGTTGCCGTCTTCGCGGTCTGCCTCATGGCATTGGTGGCGGCGGGACTCGTCCTGCGCGATCGGCGCATGGCGCTGCGTGCGCGGCGGCATCATTCGATCGCGGCGCATTCGGGCCAGGCCGCGCCGGAAGAAGTGGCCGGACCATGGCGGATGATGTGGCCGATCGCAGTGCGACTGATCGTGATCGGTGCGATCTCGGGCGTGCTGACGCTGACCGTCTGGGCCCCATACCTTTTGAAAGCGGCCAGCGGAGGGACGGCAAGTTCGGGTACGGCGCTGCATTACCTGCCGGAGCCCGGGTCGGAACTGCCGCTGCCGATGATGGAGTTCTCGCTGCGCGGGGCGTTCTGCCTGTTGGGGATCATCTGGCTGGTGCTGCGAATCGGGTCGTCTCGGCGGGCGCAGGCGCTCGGCATCGGTGTGGTGGCCGTCTATCTGTGGTGCTTGCTGTCCATGACGGCCACCGCCGCAGGGACCACGCTGCTGTCCTTCCGGCTGGAGCCGATTCTGCTGGCATTGCTGGCCGCCGCCGGGTCGTTCGGTTTCGTCGAGGGCGCGCGGGCGGTCTATCAGGTGCTGCACGAGCCGGCGCGGTTCAAGCCCGTCGTCGCCGTGTTGGCGCTGGTGGGAGCGGTCGCGTTCAGTCAGGAGATTCCGCATGTGCTCGATGCGGAGATCACGACCGCGTACACCGATACCGATGGGGATGGGGTGCGGGCGGACAAGCGACCGGCTTCAGCGGTGTCGTATTACAGGGAGATCGACGCGAAGCTGCGGGAGCAGACGGGGCGGCCGGCGGACGGCAGTGTGGTGCTGACGGCCGATACGAGCTTCCTGGCGATCTATCCGTACTTCGGATTCCAGGCGCTCACTTCGCATTACGCGAATCCGCTGGCCGACTTCGCGGCGCGGTCGGCCGAGATCGAGCGGTGGAGCACGATGAAGACCTCGGCGGAGTTCGTGGACGCCTTGAACCATTGCCCGTGGCGGGCGCCGGACGCGTTCTTGTTCCGACGGTCGGGGGATGAGTACACGTTGCGGCTGTCGAAGGACGTCTATCCCAATGACCCGAATGTGAAGCGGTACACAGTTGCGCTACCACGGGATCTGTTCACCGATCCACAGTTCGTGATCACCGATATCGGTCCGTTCACGCTGGTCGTCCGGCGGTGAAGCGCTGAGCGAGATCTGCATCACTTATCCACAGAACCGGGGCGGAATCTGTGGATGGATGCGGATTTCTGTGGATAACTCATCTGCTTGCCAGCGCAATCTCAGTCGTGCCCGGTAGCGTGGGCCGCTGATTTATCGGGCAAGAGGAGAGTTATCGCGTGGCACAGGGGCAAGTGGCGGTTCCGGATCGAATCGCACCGGAAACGGCTTCCCCCAAGCTATTCCGGCCGCAGCGGATCGCCCGGCGCATCCGGCTCGCGCGGGCGGACCTGGTGGCGGCGACGGGATATCTGTCGCTCGCGGTGCTGGTGCTCTCGGGACAGTGGCGGCATCCGGCGAACGGGTACCTGATCAAGAGCGGTCAGGACCAGACCATGTGGGAATGGTTCTTCGCGGTGACCGCGCACAAGGTCGCGAGTCTGGAGAACCCGCTCGGCACGCTGCTGCAGAACTATCCCGACGGCGTGAACATGATGGCCAATACCGCCATGTTCGGCGTCGGCGTGCCGCTCACGCCGGTCACGCTGCTGTTCGGGCCGACCGTCACCTTCGTCCTGGTCCTCACTCTCGGCCTGTTCGGTACCGCCTTCGCCTGGTACTGGCTGTTCTCACGAGAACTGGTGTCCTCCCGGTTCGCCGCCGCGGTGGGCGGTCTGTTCTGCGGGTTCGCGCCCGCCATGATCTCGCATGCCAACGCGCACCCGAATTTCGTGGTGCTGGCGCTGCTTCCGCTGATCGCCCTGCAGATCATCCGAATGGCCAAGCGGGCGAACAACACCCTGGAGGTCCGCAAGGCGCGACGGCTGCGCGACGCCTTCGTGCTCGGACTGCTGGTGGCCATGCAGATCGCGCTCGGCGAGGAACCGCTGCTCATCTTCGCGCTGTCCTTCGGCGTTTTCGCCCTCGTCTACCACCTGCACAGCCCGCGCACCGGGCTGTGCGCCCTGCGCGCCGTCACCCCGACCGTGCTACTGGCGGCCCTGATCACGGTGGCGCTCACCGAGATTCCGCTGTGGTGGCAGTTCTTCGGGCCGCAGTCCTATCGCATGATCGACCACGGCCCCATGGGCAATGACCTCGAGGCGCTGTTCCAGTTCCCGTCGGAATCGCTGGGCGGCATGCTCATGCACGGCCAGAATGTCGCCATCAATCCGACCGAGGAGAATTCCTACTTCGGCTGGCCGCTGCTGCTGCTCGTCACCGTGACCACCGCTCTGCTGCGGCGGGAACGCGCGGTGCGGGCCGCCGCGGTGGTGATCGCGCTGTTCACATTCCTGTCGCTGGGCTCGACGCTCATGATCGGCAAGGACGACACGGGAATCGCGCTGCCGTGGCGGTGGCTGGAGTCGGTGCCGCTGCTGAATACGGTGCTGGAGTCGCGCTTCACCATGGCCGCCATCCCGGCCATCGCGCTCATCCTGGCCGTGGCCACCCAGCGCGCCCTGGACTATTGGCGCGAATCCGCCACCGACTGGCGGCCGCTCGCCTGGTTCGCCGCCCTGGCCTGCGCGCTGCTGCCGCTCGCGCCGACCATCCTGCCGGTGGTGCAGCGCGCGCCCACCCCGCAGTTCTTCACCGACGGCACCGTGAACCGGTACGTCAACGACGGCTCGGTGGTGATCGTGCCGCCGCCCACGCCGCCGGATGCCCGCGCCCTGCGCTGGCAGATCGACTCCGGCTTCGACTTCCCGCTCGCGGGCGGCTATTTCGTCGGACCGACCGGCGCCGACAAGAAGGGCCGCTACGGTCCCGACGACCGCCCGACGGCGAGCCTGCTGGCGAAAGCGCAGCGCGCCAACCGGGTTCCGATCGTCGACCAGGCCATGCGCGATCAGGCCTTCGCCGATCTGCGGTACTGGCAGGCCGATGTGGTGGTGCTCCCGCCGACCGACAACAGCACGGCGCTGCGCCTCACCATGGATCAGCTGCTCGGCTTCCCCGCCCAGCAGGTGGACGGCGTGTGGCTGTGGGATGTGCGTGCCCTGATCTGAGCGCGGCTCAGCCCACCCGGAAATAGGTCACCCGGCCGCTGACGGACAGATCGCGCACGATGGTGCCATCGGTCAGCCGCAGGGTCTGCGTCCCCTGCACGACGCACCCCGAGACTCCCGCCTGGAGAACGCCGTCGCCGACGGTGACGGCACCCGAGGCGGACACGTCCAGCAGCCGGTAGTCAATGGTGCACAGCACGCTTCCGCCCCGGAAGATTGTCGAGGTCATGATCACCTCGTTCAGATTCCCCTGCCAGATGATGAGCCGGTAATCGTCATTGTTGCTGCTGCTCGTGCCGGACCAGGTGCCGATATAGCCCGCCGGAACCTGCCCCGCCGGCGGGGCGGTGACGACCGGGCCGGCCGCCGGGACCGTGGTGCTGCCGGTCTGCGGGAATCCCGTCTCCACCACACTGGTGACCGCACCGGTCATCGGTGCGCCACTGGGCTTCCCACCGCTTTCCAGTTTCACGGTGATCAGGAAGGCGGCCCCGGCCAGCAATATCGCGGCGGCCCCGAACAGGATCCCCGCCACCATCCGCCCGCCGCCGCGATCGCGCGCGGGCGGCGGCGCCCGATGCGCCGGACGGACATCCCGCGGCGACCGGAAGGCCTCGTTCGGCGGCCGGGCCGGAACCGTCGTCGGCGCTCGCGTCCCCGGTCCGGCGGTGAAATGCACCGGACCCGTGGTGGCCCGGCCGAATTCGGCATCCCACGCCTGCCACACGGTGTTCACGAACTCGGTGCAGCCCCCGAATCGCTGTTCGGGACTCTTGGCCAGCGCCCGCTCGAAGATCGCGTCGAAACTCGCGGGCAGCTCCGGCCGCACCTCGGTAATGCGCCGCGGCGGCACCTGCGTGTGCATGTGGATCCAGCTGAACAGGTCATTGGCCACGAACGGTTTCTGATCGGTGAGCAGCACGAACAGCGTGCAGGCCAGCGAATACTGGTCGGTGCGCGGATCGAGCGGCAAGCCCTGGATCTGCTCCGGCGAGGCGAAAGCGAAGGTGGCCGCGATATTCCCGGTCCGGGTCAGATGGGTGGACTCGTCACGCAGCCGCGCGATCCCGAAGTCCGTCAGCAAGGCTCGCTCGGCGCGGCCGTCCTCGGCCGGGGAGAGCAGAATATTGGACGGTTTCACATCGCGATGCAGTACGCCCTTGCCGTGCGCGTAGTCCAGCGCCGACGCGATCCCGCTGGCGATCCGCAAGGACCGGTCCGGCGGTATGCCCCTGAGAGTTTCGGCATCCGCGCCCTCCACGAACTGCATGGCGATCCACAGTCGCCCCGCGTCCACGCCCCGGTCGTAGACCGACACGATATTCGGATGGTCGAAGCGCGCGGTGAGATCGGCCTCCCGCTCGAACCTGCGCCACGCCTCCCGATCGATGGTCACCCCACTGGGATCGAGCACCTTGATGGCCGCCAGCCGCGGCAGGCGCGGATGCTGCGCCACGTACACCGTGCCCGAACCACCGGACCCGACCCGGCGCACGATGACGTATCCGGCGATCTCCGCACCCGGTGCCAGGTCGGCCATGGTCCGCACTCCTACTTCAACGGCGCACGCGAAAGCCATTCGCTCAGTACCGCATTTACAGTGTGCTCCGGCCAGCGCACCACCAGGACGAAACGAGATCTCGGATCGCCATCGGGAAACGTGACGGCGGTCAGGATCCGGCGCGCCTCGGTATCGGGCTGATCGGCATCGACGCCGCTGTCGGTGGTGACGGTCAGCGCGCCCGCCACATCCTGATGCGTGACCGTGGAGGCGTCGGCGGTGCCGCCGAAGAACAGCACGCCGGCGGATTGCGGTGGGCGCGTGCCGAAGTCGAAGAAGTCGAAGCGCACCTGCCCGGTGTCGTCCTGGGCATTGCACAGGATGCGCCGCGCGCCCTGCGCGGTTTCGGCATCGCCGGGCCCCGGATCGCGCTTCTGACAACCCGCCCCCTGCCAGCCCACCGAGCGGCCATTGGAGGCCAGCTGCCCCACCAGGCTCGGGAAGGCCTGGGCGATGGCGGCGTGCCCCGCACCCCAGGAACTCGCCAGCTCGTCCGCGTTCGTATATGTAATCAGCCCGCTCACATCGGTTTTCCGGCTCACCCGCCCGTCGTCGAGCAAGCTGAGGGTGGTGGGCCGGTTAGCGCGGCAGGCATTGGCCGGATCGCCGGCAATGATTTCGGAGGGCCCGATGAGCAGCCGGTCGCCTTCCGAAGGCACCGCGACCAGTGGCGCGGAGAACTCGCAGTGGAAGGCGGAACCATTGGGCAGCACCCCGTCCACGATGCTGGACAGCACATGATCGCCGGGCCGGCCCTGATCCAGCTCCAGGCGATAGTTGGTCTGGCCTTCGGTGGCCAGCCAGGTGCCGAGGAATTCGCCCGGCACCAGGCTCTCCGGTGGCGGGGTCGAATCGTGCCGGGAGAGTGCGAATCCCACACCCGCGCCGACCAGGGCCGCGACCATCGCCGGAACGAGGAGCTGCCTGCGGAACAGGCGCTGCCCCAGCCGCTTTCGCCGCTTGTCGGTGGGCGGCGGCGCCGGGATCGGCCGGGCGGGCGCCGTCACCGCCATCGCCGGGTCCGCGTAGTAGGCCTGGGTAGCGGCCGTCACGAACTCGGCGCAGCTGGGGAACCGGTCCTCCGGATCCTTGGCCAGGGCGCGTTCCAGCACGGAGTCGAGCGCCTCGGGCAGATCCGGGCGCACCGCGCTGATCCGCAGCGGCGGCTCCTGGGTGTGCGCGTGCACCCAGCCGATGGGCGTATCGGCGGTGAACGGGCGGCGGTCGGTCAGCAGCACGAAAAGCGTGCAGGCCAGCGAGTATTGGTCCGAGCGCGGCCCGACCGGCTGGCTCGACACCTGCTCGGGGGACGCGAAAGCGAACGTGGCGGAGATGTTTCCGGTGTGGGTGAGCCGGGTGGTCTCGTCGCGCAGCCGGGCAATGCCGAAATCGGTGAGCAGCGCCCGTTCCGGGCGGCCGCTGTCGGGATCGGCAATGAGGATATTGGAGGGCTTCACATCCCGGTGCAGCACGCCCTTGCCGTGCGCGTAGTCGAGCGCCGCGCCGATCTCCGCGGCGATGCGCAGCGCCCGGTCCGGCGAGATACCGTGCAGCTCACCGGCATCCGAGCCGTCGATGTACTGCATGGAGATCCAGAACCGGCCCTCGGCCACGCCGCGGTCGTAGACCTGCACGATATTCGGGTGATCGAAGTGCGCGGCGATATCGGCCTCGCGCTCGAAGCGCCGCCATACCTCGTCGTCACCGCGAGCCTCATCGCGCTCGAGCACTTTGAGAGCGGTCAGCCTGGGCAGGCGCGGATGCCGCGCCGCATAGACAACGCCCGACCCCCCGGACCCGATTCGCCGCGCGATGACATACCCGGCGAGTACTTCGCCCGGTCGCAGCTCGGTCATTGATTCCTCGTACGTTCTCCCGGCCCGGCCCCTCGCCCAGTTCGGATACACCCATCCTACGAGGTGTCGGCGGCCCGGACGCCGAGTCGTGGACCGGTGTATCGGATCCGGTCGATAGAGTCGGGACCCGTGCGCGCAGACACTCGAGGGTTTCATCGCATCCGGCTGGTGGCCATTGTTTCCGGACTGCTGGGATTCCTGCTGGCGGTGCTGACCCCGATCCTGCCGGTGCGGCAGGATCGGCCCACACTGGACTGGCCGCAGGGCCGAACGGCGAATATCGACGCCCCGCTGGTGTCGTACGTGCCGCTGAGCCTGGATGTGCACCTGCCCTGCCAGGTGCTGCGGGACGCGCCGGACGGGACGCTGTTCTCCACCATCCCGGCGGCCTCGGGGCAGGCGGCCGACAAGGGCGTGGTCATCAAGATCGAGGATCGGGCCGGGACCGGGCGCACGGTCTCGGTGATCGACCGGCTCATCCCGCTGCTGTCCGCCCCGCTGGCGGAGGTCCAGGACTGCACGGCGCTCACGCTGCACTCGGACGCGCACCAGACCAGGGTCGAGTTCACCGGGGTCACCCGGCAGGACGGCACCCCGTTCACCGGTCGGGTGAGCGGCGACAACCGGCCCCAGCTGGTCGGCATGTTCACCGATCTGACCCGCGAACAGCTCGGGACCGCAACGGCTTCCGCCCAGATCGACGCGCGCTTCACCTCCAGCCCGAGCTGGCTCAAGCGAGCCGCGATCCTCGGCGCGGTGGTGTTCACCATCATCGCGCTCATCGCCCTGCACCTGCTCGACACCGCCGACGGCCGCCGCGCCCGCCGCTTCCTGCCCGCGCACTGGTGGCGCTTCCGCCTGGCCGATGTGACGGTGCTCGGCACGCTGGTGGTGTGGCATTTCATCGGCGCCAACACCTCCGATGACGGCTACATCCTCAATATGGCCCGCGCCTCCAAGGCTTCCGGGTACATGGCCAACTACTACCGCTGGTTCGGGGTGGCCGAGGCGCCCTTCGGCTGGCCGTACGAACTGCTGGCGTGGATGACGCGGATCAGCGACGCCAGCCCGTGGATGCGGCTGCCGTCGCTGCTGGCCGGCATCGTCTGCTGGCTGGTGATCAGCCGGGAAGTGCTGCCCCGCTTGGGCGCCCGGGTGCGCCGGGATCAGGTCGCCATCTGGACCGGCGCGCTGGTGTTCCTGGCCGTCTGGCTGCCCTACGACAACGGCCTGCGCCCGGAACCGCTCATCGCGGCGGGCGCACTGCTGACCTGGTGCTCCATCGAACGCGCCATTGCCACCGGGCGGCTGCTGCCCGCGGCGGTGGCGGTGCTCATCGCGGCCTTCTCGCTGGCGGCCGGGCCGACCGGGCTCATCTGCATCGCCGCGCTGGTGGCCGGATCCCGGCCGGTCCTGCAGGTCGTCATCAAGCGCGCCAAGGGGCAGGGGTCGGCGCTGCTGCGTTACGCCGCGCTGCTCGCGCCGGGGGTCGCGGCCGGAAGCCTGGTGCTGGTGGTCGTTTTCGCGGACCAGACCATTGCCTCGATCATGGAGGCGACGCGGGTGCGCACCCTCATCGGACCCAATGTGGCGTGGTTCGACGAACGCACGCGCTGGGATTCGCTGCTCATGCTCTCCCCCGACGGCTCGCTGGCCCGCCGCTTCGGCATTCTCGCCATGCTCCTGTGCCTGTTCGTGTGCGTCATGGTGATGCTGCGCAAGAACGGGCGCATCCCGGGCACCTCGCGCGGCCCGGCGGTGCGGATTCTCGGCATCATCTTCATGTCGCTGTTCCTGATGATGTTCACGCCCACCAAGTGGACCCACCACTTCGGCGTGTACGCCGGGCTGGCCGGCTCGGTGGCCGCGCTGGCGGCGGTCGCGGTGGGGGTCAACGGGATTCGCTCGCCGCGCAATCGGACGCTGTTCACCGCGGCCGTGTTCTTCCTGCTCGCCATCACCTTCACCGGCCCCAATGGCTGGTGGTACGTGTCGTCCTACGGCGTGCCGTGGTTCGACAAGGCGCCGCTGATCGCGGGCAAGGGCTTCTCCACGCTGTTCCTCGGCCTGGCGGTGCTGTGCCTGCTCTTCGCGGCCTGGCAGCACTACCGCGAGCCGTACACGCGGCCCAAGCCGGTGCGCGGTTTCGACAAGTTCGCCACCATGCCGCTGACCATCGCGGCCGCCGTGCTCGTGCTGTTCGAGGTGGCCTCGCTGGCCAAGGCGGCCGTCACCCAGTACCCGGCCTACTCCATTGCCGAATCCAATCTGCGTGCGCTGACCGGCAATTCGTGCGCCCTCGCCAATGAGGTGCTGGTCGAGACCGATACCGCCGATTCGCTCCTGCAACCCTGGACCGGTTCGGTGGCCGACGGATTGGCCGCGGAGAACACCGGATTCACCCCCAATGGCGTGGCCTCCGACCTGACCGCCGACGCCGAGGAGACCGTGACCGGCGGCGCCAACTCCGTCGACAAGGACTCCGACAACAAGACCACCAACACCACCGGCGCCGGGACCGGCGGCGGCACCACCGCCCAGGCCGGCGTGAACGGCTCCACCGTGGCCCTGCCCTTCGGCCTGGACCCGGCGCGCACGCCGGTCATGGGCAGCTACACCGAGGGCGAGCAGGCCACCGCCGAGCTCACCACCGAGTGGTACCGCCTCGACCTGACCGACGGCATGCGCGCCGATCCGGCCTACAAAGTGCTGGTGGTGACCGCGGCCGGCCGCATTCGCTCCATCGACAAGGACGGCGTCGAAACCTACGGCCAGGACCTGTTCGTCGAATACGGCACCCGCGCCGCCGACGGCACCGTGAGCGATGTCGGCAAGGTTCGCCCCATCGATATCGGCCCGGCCCCGTCCTGGCGCAACCTGCGGGTCCCGCTGGACCAGATCCCGGTGGGCGCCAATGCCATTCGCCTGGTCGCCAATGACCCGGACATCACCCCCAAGCAGTGGCTGGCCGTCACCCCGCCGCGCCTGCCCCGCCTGGCCACCCTGGATTCCGTTGTCGGCCACACCGCTCCGGTGCTGGAGGACTGGCACGTCGGCCTGGCCTTCCCCTGCCAGCGGCCCTTCGACCACCACGACGGCGTGGCCGAGGTGCCCGAATGGCGCATCCTGCCCGACCGCGTCGGCGCGGACGCCTCCAATGCCTGGCAGGACGATATCGGCGGCGGCCCGCTCGGCTGGACCGGTCTGCTGCTGAAGTCCCAGACCATTCCGTCGTATCTCAATGACGACTGGGGCCGGGACTGGGGCTCGCTGGAGAAGTTCACGCCGTACGTTCCCGACGCCGATCCGGCGAAGCTGTCGGTGACGGTCGAAACCCGCTCCGGACTGGCCAAGGACGACCCGATCCGGGCCAAGTGAGCAATGGCTTTGTACGGGACGTAACAACTGATTTCGCAAGGTCCGGGTAACTTCAGGGGTACCCCCGAAATCGGTGCCCCACCCGACCGCCGCCACGCGTGCGAAACGGGCGACGGCTCCCAGCTGTGCGCAAAGTCACGGAGAGGCGGAGGGGCTACGATCAGCAACCGTGCCCGACGCCTCCGCTGTCTTGACCAAGCCGAATCCCCCGGCAGCCGCTGAACCGGCGACGCCGCGCGACTACAGAATCGCGAAGCTCATCGCGATCGTCGCGGGTGTGCTGGGGGCGGTCTTCGCCATTGCCGCGCCCTTCCTGCCGGTGCAGCAGACCACCGCGGTGGTGAACTGGCCGCAGGGCGGGACGCTGGACAGTATTCAGGCGCCGCTCATGTCGCAGGTGCCGACCGAGCTGGCGATCACCATCCCGTGTTCGGCGGTGGACCAGCTGGATCCGCGCGGCGGCATTCTGCTCTCGACCGCGCCGCCGCAGGGTAAGGAAGCCGATCTGCAGGCCATGTTCGTGCGGGTGTCGGGCGACACCGTCGACGTGCTGGATCGCAATGCCGTGGTGGCGACGGCCCCGCGCGCGGAGATGGCGAACTGCTCGGCCATCACCATCACCTCCGACAACAAGCGGACCTACGCGCGGTTCGAGGGCCTGACCCGCACCGTGGAGCAGCCGACCGCGGACGGCGGGCGCGAGCTCGTCACCGTGCCGGTCGAGGGGCAGCTGCTCGGCGATCTGCGGCCGCAGGTGGTGGGCGTCTTCACCGACCTGAAGGGCGCTGTCCCCGAGGGCCTTTCGTTCCACATGGACGTGGACTCGCGATTCTCCTCCACGCCGACCGCACTGAAGCTGAGCGCCATTGTGGCGGCGGTGCTGCTGACCCTGCTGGCCATGGGCGCGCTGGCGGTGCTCGACACCAGTGACGGGCGCGGGCACCGGCGCATCTTCCCGCGGCACTGGCTGAAGCCGACCTGGGCGGACGGCGGCATTATCGGCACGCTCGTGCTGTGGCATTTCGTGGGCGCCAACACCTCCGACGACGGCTACATCCTGAGTATGGTGCGGGTGGCGCCGCACGCCGGGTACATGGCCAACTACTTCCGCTGGTTCGGCGTGCCGGAGGCGCCGTTCGGCTGGTACTACTACGTCATCCAGGCCTTCGCCGAGATCTCCACCGCGAGCCCCTGGGTGCGCATTCCCGCGCTGCTGTGCGGAATCCTGTGCTGGCTGGTCATCAGCCGCGAGGTGGTGCCGCGGCTCGGTCGCGGGGTCGCCACCTCGAAGGTGGCGCTGTGGACCGGCGGCCTGGTGTTCCTGGCGTTCTGGCTGCCCTATGACAACGGCCTGCGCTCGGAGCCGATCGTGGCGCTCGGCGCGCTGCTGACCTGGGTGTCCATCGAGCGGGCCATTGCCACCGCGCGCCTGCTGCCCGCCGCCGTGGCGGTGCTGGTCGCGGCCTTCACACTGGCCGCCGCGCCGACCGGCCTCATGTGTGTGGCCGCCCTGCTGGCCGGTATCCGTCCACTGGTTCGCATCGTGGTGCGCCGCCACAAGGAATTCGGCACCACCGCCCTGCTGGCGCCCATCGCCGCGGCCGGATTCCTGGTGCTGGTGGTCGTCTTCGGCGATCAGACCTTCGCCGGGATCATGGAGGCCAACCGGGTGCGGCAGGCGACCGGGCCGAATCTGGCCTGGTACGAGGACTATCTGCGGTACTACTACCTGTTCGTGGAGACGGTGGACGGCTCGCTGTCGCGGCGGTTCGCCTTCCTGGTGATGATCCTCTGCCTCATCACCACCATGCTGGTGCTGCTGCGCCGGCGGCAGGTGCCGGGCATTGCCAGCGCGCCGACCTGGCGGCTCATGGGCGTGGTGTTCGGAACCATCTTCTTCATGATGTTCAACCCGACCAAGTGGACGCACCACTTCGGCGCGTACGCGGGCATCGCGGGCTCGCTGGCGGCGGTGACCGCGGTCGCGGTGTCGGCAACGGCCTTGCGGTCCAGGAAGAATCGATCGGTCTTCCTGGCGGGCCTGCTGTTCACCCTCGCCGTCTCCTTCTCGGGCATCAATGGCTACTGGTACGTGTCCAGCTTCGGCGTGCCGTGGTTCGACAAGCGGGTCTCGCTGCACGGCTACCAGTCCAACACCCTCATGCTCATGCTGTTCGGGCTGGCGCTGGCGGTGGTCGCGTGGCAGTCGCTGCGCGAGGGCTACGCCAAACCGCTGGAGAACGGGAAGACCAAGCGCGGGCGGCGGATTCGCAAGTTCGCGGCCATTCCGCTGACCGTGGTCGCCGCGCTCATGGTGGCGTTCGAGGTGCTGTCGCTGGTGAAGGGCGCGGCCTCGCAGTATCCGGCCTACTCGCTGGCGCGATCGAATTTCGATGCCCTCGGCGGCAATTCGTGTGGCCTGGCCAATGACGTGCTGGTCGAAGCCGATCCCAACGGCGGCAATCTGACCCCGATCATCGATCCGGCCAACCCGCCCAAGGACGGCGACCCGCTGGCCGGGGCGAACCCGATCGGCTTCTCCCCCAATGGCGTTCCCGAGAAACTGGACGCCGACAGCGTCGAGGTGAAGCCGGGCACCGGCAATACCTCCACCCAGACCGTGGGCCCCGCCTTCGCCGACGGCGAGAACGCGGGCACCGGCGGCGGCAAGGGCGCCGAGGGCGTGAACGGCTCCACCGTGGCCCTGCCCTTCGGCCTGGATCCGGCCACCACCCCGGTCATGGGCAGCTGGCAGGACGGCGTGCAGCAGCCCGCCGAGATGTACTCCAGCTGGTACGAATTGCCCCCGCGCGCAGTGGATTCCCCGCTGGTGGTGATCTCGGCGGCCGGGCGCATCATGTCCTTCGACGACACCGGCAATATGACCTACGGCCAGCAGCTGCTGGTCGAGTACGGGCACAAGGAAGCCGACGGGAGCGTCACCAAGCTGGGCGAATACCGGCCCTACGACATCGGCCCCGCGCCGTCGTGGCGCAATCTGCGGGTGCCGCTGGACGCGCTGCCCGCCGAGGCGGACACGGTGCGCATCCACGCCAGCGACCAGATCCTGATCGGTGATCAGTGGCTGGCCTTCACCCCGCCGCGGGTGCCGAAGCTGCAGACCATCGACAGCTACCTCGGCCGCACCCAGCCGATCCTGCTGGACTGGGCGGTGGGCCTGCAGTTCCCGTGCCAGCGGCCCTTCGACCACCGCTACGGCGTGGCCGAGGCGCCGAACTACCGCATCCTGCCGGACCGGCCGCTCGCGGTCAGCTCCACCAATACCTGGCAGGCGGAGGAGTTCGGCGGCCCGCTCGGCTTCGCGCAGATGCTGGCGGCCTCCAAGACCATTCCGACCTATCTGAACGACAACTGGGACCGGGACTGGGGCTCGCTGGAGCAGTACGACCAGTACTACCCGGCCAAGCCCGCGCAGATCGAGACCGGCACCGAGACCCGCTCGGGTCTGTGGTCCCCCGGCAAGATGCGCGTCTGAGCCCGGGCCGACCGGTACAGCGGCCGTCCGCCATGCGCGGGCGGCCGCTGCGCTTTCCACCCGCCGCCGGGGTGAGGCTCACACCACACCGGTCCCCGTTGTGAGTGGCGCGCCCCCTACCGGCAGGATGTTCCCCATGGCGAACATTCAGCTCGGCGAAGTGGCAACCTGGTACGACGTCCACGGCGACGGCGCGCCGGTGGTGTTGCTGCACAGCGCTTTCGTCGACTCCCGCATGTTCGCCCCCGCCATGCCCAGCCTGGTCGGCCGCTTCCGCGTCTACAAGACCGACCGCCGCGGGCACGGCCACACCCCCGATGTCGAGGGTCCCTTCTCCTATGAGCAGATGGCCGCGGACACCATCGCGTTCCTGGAGAAGGTGGTCGGCGAACCCGCCCACTTGGTCGGCCACAGCGATGGCGCGAATGTCGCGCTGATCGTGGCCCTGCGCCGCCCGGACCTGGTCCGCAGACTGGTCCTGATCAGCGGCAACTTCCATCACGACGGCGTGCTGCCCGGCGTGCTGGACGACTTCGGCGACGCGGACACCATCCGCTTCCTGGGCAGCCGCTACGCCGAGGTCTCCCCCGACGGCGAGGACCACTTCCCGGTGGTCGCCGCCAAACTGCTGGAGATGGGCCGCACCCAGCCCGCCTTCACCCCCGCCGACCTCGGGGCCGTCACGGCCCGCACGCTGGTCATGTCCGGAGACGATGACGCGGTATCGCTGGAGCACACCCTCGCGATGTACCGCGCCATTCCCGACTCCGAACTGTCCGTCATCCCCGGCACCTCACACCTGTTGATCATGGAGAAACCGGCCGAGGTCTACACCGTGGTCGCCGACTTCCTCGCCGGCGACCCCATTCCGACGCGCCAGCCCATCCGCCGCGCCGCACGCTCCTGATCCGCCGGCGCCCTCAGGCGTCGACGTGCGCAACCCACTCGTACACCGGCAGGCTTCCCTCGGGCGTCTCCTGCCACCTGGGCGTCACCTTGAACCGCTCGTACCCGCCCCCGTGCGCCACCCGCAGTTCGATCCCGGGCGGCGTAATCGGCACGATCCGCTGCTTCAGGCCGTCCGGCCCGCCTTCGAGCAATGCCTTCGGTGAGCTACTCATAGCTGAAGACTCTCATACCCACCCAATGCACCCGATCGATTCGCCACAATCGGCGAGCCGCAGCGGGTGCGAGCGCGCCTACAGCGGCAGCAGGTGGTGCTTGCGGGGATTGCGCGGGAGTTTCTTGTCGCGCAGCACATGCAGGGCCTTGCGGATCTCCAGGCGGGTCGTGGCCGGGTCGATGACGGCGTCGATATAGCCGCGCTCGGCCGCCACCCACGGGGTGGCCACGGTGGCGTTGTAGAAGTCGATCATCTGCTGCCGCATGGCGGCCCGCTGCTCCTCGGGCGCGGACTCCAGTGTCTTCGCGCCGATCAGCGTCACGGCGCTCTCGGCGCCCATGACCGCGATGCGGGCGGTGGGCCAGGCCAGGTTCACATCGGCGCCCAGCTGTTTGGAACCCATGACCGCGTAGCCGCCGCCGTAGGACTTGCGGATCACGACGGTCACCTTGGGGACGGTGGCCTCCACGAAGGAGAAGATGAAGCGCCCGCCGCGCTTGATCACGCCGATCTTCTCCTGTTCCACGCCGGGTAGGAAGCCGGGCGTGTCCACCACGAAGACCAGCGGGATCTCGAAGGCGTCGCAGAGCCGCACGAAGTGCGCCGCCTTGTCGGAGGCGCGGGCGTCCAGGGCCCCGGCGTAGACCATGGGCTGATTGGCCACCACGCCCACGCTGCGCCCGTCCACGCGGGCGAAGCCGCAGATGACATTGCGGCCCGCGGACTCCCCGAACTCGTGGAAGTCGCCGTCGTCGAAGATGCGGATGAGGACGTCGTGCATGTCGTAGCCGGCATTGTCGGCATCCGGCACGATGCCGCGCAGTTCCAGGTCCGACTCCGTGATCTCCGGCTCCAGACCGGGATTCACGATGGGCGGCAATTCCTGGCAGCTCGACGGCAGATAGCCGAGATAGTCGCGCACCCATTGGAAGGCCGCGGCCTCGTCCTTGGCCACATGGTGGATATTGCCGTACTCCGCCTGGCTGCGCGCCCCGCCCAGCTCCTCGAGGCTGACATCCTCACCGGTCACCTCGCGGATCACCTTGGGGCCGGTGACGAACATATAGGCCTCTTCGGTGGCCACCACCACATCGGTATTGATGGGCGCGTACACCGCGCCGCCGGCGCAGCTGCCCAGGATCATGGAGATCTGGGGCACCAAGCCGGACAACGGTTCCTGGCGGCGGCCCAGTTCGGCATACCAGGCCAGGGAGGTCACCGCCTCCTGCACGCGCGCGCCGCCGGAGTCGTTGATGCCCACCACCGGGCAGCCCACCTTGGCCGCGAATTCCATGATGCCCGCGACCTTCCGGCCGAACATCTCGCCGACCGAACCGCCGTAGACGGTCTGGTCGTGGGAGAAGACCGCCACCGGGCGGCCCTCCACCAGACCGTGGCCGGTGACCACGCCATCGCTGTACAGCGCGGTCTTGTCACCCGGGTTCCGGACCAGCGCACCGATTTCCACGAAGGTCCCCGGATCGAGGAGCATATTGATCCGGTCGCGGGCCGAGGGAATACCCTTCCTGGCCCGCTTCGCGACTCCCGCTTCACCTGCCGGCTCCCTCGCGATGTCCAACTTCTGGCGCAGGTCGGCGAGTTTCTCGGCAGTGGTGCTCAACTGGACTCCTTTCGGCAAAACCTACTTTCGCAGAACCCGTTTCGCTATGGCGCTATTTCGCGGCCGTGTTGATCACGTTCAGTTTCTTGGTGAGATCGGCGCCGATGGTCGCGATGCGCGGCTCATCGATGATCTGCAGGTGGTCACCCGGGATGTGGATGATCTCCAGATCCGAGATGTGCTCGTCCCAGCCACCATTGGGGCGGCGATCGCCGAACCTGGGTTCGAGTTCGATCAGACCGTCGTGGTAGCGGTCCGCCAGGTAGAGCACGACCGGTCCGTCGTAGTCGGACAGCTCCAGCTTCTGCAGTTCGCGGTTCTCGATGAACGACGTGCGCTGATGCTCGAGCACACCGCCGGGGATGTTCACGCCGGCGAACTTGACCAGCTCGGTGATGATCTGGATCTGCTCCTCATCGGACGCCGCGGCCAGCTCTTCCAACTGCTCGTCATCGAGTTCGCCCTGGAACCCGTAGGTCTTCTGAGCGAACGCCTGGTAGCGGCGCATCCGCTCCATTCGCTCCTCCGGCGTATTGATCTCCGGCTCTACCGGAATCGCCAGATCGATCAGACCCACCAGGCGCACATCCGCGCCCTCGGCGCGCATGATCTGGGCGACGGTCAGCGAGAACACGGCTCCCAGCGACCAGCCGTAGAAGACGTACGGGCCTTCCGGCTGGCGCTTGCGGATCTCCGGAATGTACTGGCGCGCACGCTCTTCGATGCTGCCCTCGACACGCTCGAAGCCGTACATCGGCGTGCCGGCCGGGAGGCGCTTGAGCAGCGGCTCGTACACCAGGGTGTTGCCGCCCGACGGGTGGAACACGAAGACCGGCGTGGCATCCGAGCCGGATTCCTTCGCGCGCAGCGTGCGCACGAAGCCTTCGACATCGTCGCCGTGCTCCTGGTAGCTCGCCACCACCTCGGCCAGTCGCTCGATGGTTTCCGCGGCCCGGATCTCTTCAGGATCGATCTGCGCCTTGGCGCGTTCCGACAGCCGTGCGACGAGCTTGTCGAACTGCTCGTCGTCGAGCTTCGGCAGCGGATTGAAAATGCCGCCCGCCGACTTGCCCGTCACCAGCGCCCAGGTCGCGAACACCAGTCGCTCGGGAGCATTGCGCGGCGGGACATTGTCCTTGTCGGTCTCGGTGACCGGCGGCGCGGCCTCGAAATCGGCTTCGGTGGTGGCGGTTTCGGCCTCGACGGCTTCCTCGGTGATCTCGGTGGCCTCGGCGACCACGTCATCGGTCACCACATCCAGGCGATCCGCCACGGTCGGCACCGCATCTCCGGAGCCTTGCGCCAGCTTGTCCTTGGCCGCCTGCGGCAGCGCCGCCAGCGGATCGGCGCCCGCGGCCATGGCGGCCCGCGCGGCGGAGACGAAGTCGGCGTCGACGGTGATGTCCTCACCGGCGGCCTGGCGCGCGGCCACGGCCTCCAGCTCCTCGCGGTGCTCGATGGCGTAGCGCAGCACCTTGCCGACCTCGAGCAGGCTGGCATCGCGCACGGCCTGCAGCTGCAGCTGCGGGATGTCGAAT
The DNA here is from genome assembly GCF_054655275.1 of Nocardia sp. IFM 10818. Lineage (NCBI taxonomy): Bacteria > Bacillati > Actinomycetota > Actinomycetes > Mycobacteriales > Nocardiaceae > Nocardia > Nocardia sp. IFM 10818. Next base: position 194,875 of record NZ_BAAHJH010000001.1, on the reverse strand, counting down.
TCGTACTCGACGCGGTTCTTGATGCGCATGGCCATCAGCGAATCGAGACCCAGCTCCATGAGCGGGATCTCCATGGGCAGATCCTCGACGGCGTAACCCATGGACTCGGCGACAATGATCGCCAGGCGCTCCTCGATGGTCTGCTTGCCATTGGGATCCCAGCGCTCACCGGGGGTCTCGGCGACCTCGACCGCGGCGGCCGCGACCGGCTGCGGGGCAGCCGATTCCGGCAGCGGAGCACCCAGGGGTGCGTGGGCGGGGAGAGACGCAGTGACGACCGCGTCGAACAGCGGCCGGAAGGCATTGCCCTCCTTGGCGTGCACCGATACCGACGCGCCGCCCGGATGCGGGGTGAGCGTGGTGGTCAGGGTGCCGGTCGCCGGAATCGCGCCGTGCGCGACGGAAGCGCCGACGGTCACCTCGGAGAGCACCTGCGCGGCAGCGGCATGCACCAGCGCGGCCAGGTCGGTGACGGCGGAGGCCTGCACCTCCCAGACGTGGCGGCCGTCGGGCAGCGCCACCGACGCGCCCGGCACCCGGGTGTTCCCGGAGCCGCCGCCGAAACCGGCGACCTTGGGCCAGTACTCCTTGCGCAGGAACGCCGTCCGCGGCACGTCCGCGTACTCACCGGCGGGCAGCAGCGAGAACAGATCCACCTTGTGGCCCTGCACATACAGCTGCGCCAGCGCGGAGATGACGCCCGCGGACTCGTCTTCCTTGCGCTTGAGCGTCGGGATCAGCGCGGCATTGTGCACGCCCGCCGCATAGGTGGTGCCCAGCACCTGCATGAGCGCCACCGAGTTCGGGGCCAGCTCCAGGTAGGTGGTGATGCCGGTGTCCACGGCCTGCCGGATGGCATTGGTGAAGTACACCGAGCCGCGCATGTTGGTGACCCAGTAGTCGACATCGTGCACGGGGGCGTGGCCCGCGCGGTACACGGTGTCCTTGTGCACGGTCGAGTACAGATCGCGCTTGAGCTTGGTGGGCTCGATGCCCGCCAGCTCGGCGGCCAGCTCGCCCAGCAGCACATCCATCTGCGAGGTGTGGCCGGCGCCGCGGGTCTGCAGCACGCGCGCGAACTTGCCCTCGGCCTCGGCACGCGCCACGATGGCGGCCACCTGATCCGGCGGACCGCCGATGACGGTGTTGGTGGGCGCGGCGTACACCGCGACCTCGATATCCGGATAGTCGGCCAGCGCTTCCTGAATGGCCTCGGCGCTGTACTCGACCAGGGCCATATTGCGGACCTGATCATCGGTGATCATGGCCTCGCCCTCGGCCATCAGCCGCGAGCGGGCGCAGATGACGCGCACGGCCTCTTCCAGGCTCAGACCGCCCGAAATGTACGCGCCCGCAACCTCACCCTGCGAGTGGCCGACCACGCCCTCCGGCTCCGCGCCGTGCGCGCGCAGAATGGCGGCCAGGCCGACCTGAATGGTGAAGGTGCCGACCTGCGAGGTGCCCAGATCCCAGTCCTGGGCGTCATCGAGCATGAGCTCCTTGACCGAATATCCGGCCTCGTCCATGACGAGCTCGTCGACCTGGTCGACGGTCTTCCGGAAGATCGAGTTCTCGGTGTAGAGCTGCTTGCCCATCTTCCGGTGCTGCGCACCGAAACCGGCCATCACCCACATCGCGCCCTTGGCGGCGGGAGCGTCGGCGGTGAACACGCCAGTGCCCGGCTTGCCCTCGGCAATGGCGCGCAGGCCCGCAATGGCCTCGTCATGGTTCTTGGCGATGACCACGCCGCGCGAGCGGCCGTGATTGCGCTTGGCCAGCGAGCGGGCGACATTCTCCAGCGGAGTCGCCTGTCCCGCTTCGCTTTCCAGCCAATCGGCCAGGTCGGCGGCGGCGCGCTTGCGACGGGACGGCAGGTAGGCCGACACCGGCAGGATCAGCGGCAGCGGCTCGTCGCGGTGGCCCCACTCCGGTTCCGGGGCGGCGGCATCGACGATGCGCTCGGCCTCGGCGACCACATCGGTGGTCTCGGCGTCGAGTCCGGTGGCCTCGGCGACGGAATCGGATTCGGTGGCGGCTTCCGGAGCGGGCGCGGTGGGCACGTACTCCTGGATGACCACGTGCGCATTGGTGCCGCCGAAACCGAAGCCGGAGACGCCGATGGTGGCCTTGCCGCTGTAGCGCGGGAATTCGGTGGGCTCGGCGACGACCTGCAGGCGCACCTGCTCCCACGGGATGTAGGGGTTCGGACCGGCATAGTTGACGCTCGGCGGAATGACGTTGTTCTGCAACGCCATGATCACCTTGGCCAGCGAGGCCGCACCCGCACCCGACTCCAGGTGGCCGAAGTTGGACTTGGCCGAACCGAGTAGCGCCGGCTTGTCGGCATCACGTCCACGACCGACGACACGCCCCAGGGCGTCCGCCTCGATCGGATCGCCGATCAAGGTGCCGGTGCCGTGCGCCTCGATGTAATCGACTGTGGACGGCGCGATTCCGGCATCCCGGTAAGCCCGGCGCAGCACATCTGCCTGTGCGTCCGGGTTCGGTGCCAGCAGGCCATTGGAGCGGCCGTCATTGTTGACGGCGGAACCCTTGATCACCGCGTAGATCTTGTCGCCGTCGCGCTCGGCGTCGGCGAGACGCTTGAGGACCACCAGGCCCGCACCCTCCGAACGGACGAAACCGTCCGCATCCGAGGAGAACGCCTTGAGGTGGCCGTCCTTGGCGATGGCGCCATTGGCCTCGAAGCCGAGCGTCGCCATGGGCGCGAGGATCAAGTTCACGCCGCCGGCCAGGGCCAGATCGGCATCACCGCTGCGCAGCGAGCGGACCGCCTCGTGCACGGCCACGATCGTGGACGAGCACGCGGTGTCGACCGCCACCGACGGGCCGCGGAAGTCGTAGAAGTAGGAGACGCGGTTGGGAATGATGGCCGACGACGAGCCCATCAGCGCGTACGCCTCGGCAGAGAGCGGCACGTTCGGATCGCGCGGCGCCGCCAGGCTGTTCGCGGCGATGAAACCGAAGTCGTTGGTCGAGGTGCCAATGAAGATACCGACCGGCTCGCCTTTGAGCGTGTTCGCGGGAATCCGGGCGTGCTCCAACGCCTCCCAGGTCAGCTCCATCATCAGGCGCTGCTGCGGGTCCATCCGCTCGACCTCGACAGGCGAATGCGCGAAGAACTCGGCGTCGAAGCCCTTGATCACGTCCTGATCGAGGTAGCCGCCCTTGGTATTGGCCTTCTCGACGGCGGCGGCGATCTGCGGGTCGCCGGTGAACTCGTCCCAGCGGCCTTCGGGCAGTTCGCGAATGGCGTCGCCGCGGTTGATCAGGAATTCCCAGGTGGACTCGGGCGTGTCCCCGGCTCCCGGCAAACGCGTGGACAACCCGACAATCGCGACATCATGCGCTTCGTCCGGCGTGAATCCCGCGGTGTAGAACGAGTCGTCGGCGGCCTCGGCCGGAACGTCGGGCTCCCCGTTGATGATTCGCTCCGCCAGCGAACCGATGGTCGGGTGCTGGTACACGATGGTCGCGTTCAGCACGACCCCGGTCAGCTCCTCGATATCACCGCCGAGCGCCAGCGCATCCCGCGAGGCCAGGCCGAACTCCTCCATCGGCCGGTCCACGGTGATGTTCTCCAGGGGCTGGCCGGTCGCGTCCGCGACCCACTTGCGCAGCCACTCGCGCAGTTCGGTCACCGTCATATCGGTGCCTGCGGGCTTGGCGTCGGCGTCGCCGGACACCGCTGGAGCGTTCTCGGTCGTCTGGTTGGGGGTCATGCCCTCGTTCTCAGCCATCAGTTCCTCAAGCTACCTGTCGGTGTACGGTGCGCGGCAATGATTCGGCAGTGATTCAAGCAGTGAATGGCGCGAGCCGAGTCGGCCCGCGCCATTCGCATCGAGGCATTCGCCTCTCACTCCTCGTCGGGAGCATCGGGGAAAGCCTGCTGCGTGTAACCACCACGCAGTGTGCCTTCCAGGTACGCCGCCTTGCAGGCGCGACGCGCGATCTTGCCGCTGGAGGTGCGCGGAATCGAGCCGGCCGGGACGAGCAGGATGTCCCGGGCGGTGACGCCGTGGCGGGTGGAGATGGCCGCGCGCACCGCGTCGGCAATGGGCTGCGGGTCGGCCTTGCCGGCGCCCGGGCCGCGCTCGCCCACGATGACCAGCTGTTCGGAGGCGTCGTCGGCGTCGTACTTGATGCCCGAATGGCTGTCGGAGGCAAAGACTTCGGCGGGCAGCTGGTTGGCGGGCACCGAGAAGGCGGCCACGAAGCCGGGCCGCAGCGCCTTGGAGGCCTCCTGCGCGGAGTACTCCAGATCCTGCGGGTAGTGGTTGCGGCCGTCCACGATGACCAGGTCCTTGACACGGCCGGTGATGTAGAGCTCGCCGTCCACGTACACGCCGTAGTCGCCGGTGCGCAGCCAGTTGCCGTCCAGCGGAACGCCCTCGGTGTGGACGCTGCCCTCGACGCGGTTGGCCAGCTTGTTGCGGAAGGTCTTCTGGGTTTCCTCGGCGCGGCCCCAGTAGCCGATGCCGACATTGTTGCCGTGCAGCCAGATCTCGCCGACCCGACCCTCGGGCAGTTCGCGCGCGCCCTCGGGGGAGTCGATGGAATCGGCGTCCACGATGGCCGCCCACTGCGACAGCGCCACATAGCCGCAGGAGACCTGGGCGATGGAGTTCGGCGCGCCCTGTTCGACCTTCACGATGCGACCGGCATTGAGCTCGGTGCGGTCGACGTAGATGACCTTGGCCTCGTCCTCGTGCCGGGTGGCGGAGACGAACAGGGTCGCCTCGGCCATGCCGTAGCAGGGCTTGATGGCGGTCTTGGGCAGGCCGTAGGGGGCGAACGCCTCGTTGAACTTCTTCATCGAGGAGGTGGTCACCGGCTCGGAGCCGTTGATCAGGCCGATGACGTTCGACAGGTCCAGGGCCTCGCCGTTCTTCGGCACGGCGCGCGCGGCGGCGTGTTCGAAGGCGAAGTTCGGTGCGGCGGCGAAGGTTCCGGCGCCGTCGGAGACCGCGGCCAGTTCGTGGATCCAGCGCGCCGGGCGGCGCACGAAGGCGCTCGGCGACATGATGGTGATGTACTTGCCGCCCACGGCGGGCAGGATCACCGTCAGCAGGCCCATGTCGTGGTAGAGCGGCAGCCAGGTGACGCCGCGCGAATTCCAGTTCAGGTCCAGCGCGTTCACCATCTGCAGCACATTGGTGCCGACGGCGCGGTGGGTGATCTCCACACCGGCGGGCACGCGTGTCGAACCCGAGGTGTACTGCAGGTACGCGATATCGTCGACCGCGATGTCGGGGCGGATCCAGGACTCGCCGACGGAGTCCGGAATCGCGTCGACGGCAATGATGCGGGGGCGCTGGGCCGCGGGGAGCGCACGGAAGAACTGGCGGACCCCGGCGGCGGAGGAGCTGGCCGTCAGGATCGCCGAAGGAGTGCAGTCACCGAGCACCGCGTGCAGGCGATCGGTGTGGCCCGGCTCGTCCGGATCGAACAACGGCACCGAGATGGTGCCCGCATAGATGGCGGCGAAGAAGGAGATGACGTAATCCAGCCCTTGCGGAGCCAGGATCGCGACGCGATCGCCCCGCTTGGTCACCTGCTGCAGTCGGGCGGCCACCGCGCGCAGCCGAGTCCCGAACTGACTCCAGGTGAGGTCCTGGTACACGCCGTCGCGCTCACGTGAGTAGTCGATGTACCGGTAGGCCAGATCATCGGCGTCATTACCGTGGGTGTGCTTCTCGACGTAGTCGACGAGGGTGCGGCCCTCGGGAATCGTGATGTTCCCCGTTTCGTCGAGGTAATCGTCGAAAGTCTCGTCCATTCCTTCTTCTCCTCCGAGGCGCACGCATCAGGAGGGCGCGCTGCGCCCTTACCTGTGAGGCCCCGACTCTCTTCGCCCGCGGGGGAGCTCGTCTTGCGAGAGCCAACCTGCAGATTTGTATTGCGGTCTGCGCGGTGACCGTCTATTGGCTAGATGTCCTCAAACCAGAGACATGTTACAGAGCGGCGGTCCGGCCATGCTCCGGAGCGGCCAAACATATCCCAGCTCACTGGCTCGGCCCCAGTGGGATCACCGGGGCGAACGTCGCTATTTGGTCGGTCATTACCCCCGAGTAGGACATCGGTGTGAGTTGCCGCACCCGGCGGAGGGGTCCGGCGATTCGGCCGGGTGTGGCCGTGATCTCGGAGCACTCTACAGCGTGACCCCGAAACTAGGGGGTCGGTCGAATTCAGGAGTGGGCCGGATGCGGGGCGTTCTCGATGAGACCGGTCGCCCAGCCCACCGTCCATCCGGTCGCGGTGGTGCCGTTGCCGTCCACCGTGGAGCTGTTGTAGAGGCTGTGCACCGGATTGCCCGCGGCCCGCACCAGAATGCCGATGCTGCTCATGATGTTGGCCGGATTGAGCGCCTGGCGCGGGGAGTCGCAGATGAGATCGCCCGCGGCGCACATGGAGTAGGTGCGGTCGGCCAGACTGCCGAAACCGGGCCGGGCGCCGGTCATGGTGATGCCCGGGACGTTCAGGCCGCGCAGGGCGACCTCCGCGCCGACGCCGGTCGGATTATTGGTGCCGATCTGGATGGCCTGCCCCGGACCGCTGTCGCGGCGGCCGTCGGCGAGCAGCGCCACGCCGAGCACCTGATCCGCCGGCACCGGGCCCTTGCCGTCGCCGATGCTCGCGGCGACATCGCCCGCGATGACCGCGCCCTGCGAGAACCCGGCCAGCACATAGGTGGTCAGCGGGCAGACCCGATAGGTCTCGGCCAGCTTGTCGGTGGCGCGCCGGATCCCTTCGGAGCGGCTGTTGTTGTAGGACTGCTGCCCGTCCGGCGGAATCGCGATGGGATTGGAGAACTGGGCCACGTACGGCACGGTGTAGACCTCGAGCCGCTCATTGGGGAACGCCGCCCGGATCGGATTGGTGATGTGCAGCATGAGCGACGCCGGATTCGCGGTCGGGTTGTAGGGGTCGTCGGTGCTCGACGACTCCCACGTGCCGGGCACGGACAGCAGCAGCACATCCGGGCAGGACGCGGGCTGCGAGGTCGGCTTCTCCGGGCCGGGTTTCTCCGGCCCCGGCACCCGCAGGCGGCCCGCCAGCAGGTACCACAGCAGCACCACCACGATGATCGCGATCACGATCAGCGCGACGGCCAGCAGGCACCCCCTGGCTTTCCGGCCCCCGGATCGGCGTCGGCTCATCACCGGTTGCAGTAGCTCGCGGTCGCGGTTTCGACGTAGATCTTGCCGGCCTGCTCGACCGTCATCTTGGACTCGTCGAAGCCCGGATCGGATCCGGCGATGGCGGTCACGTAGGTGAGGATCTGGTCGTCGGAGGCGCCCTCGGACTTGCCCTGGCACACCAGATTCGCGGCGGTGAGCGCGATATCGGAGGCGGCCGGGGTTATGCCCTTGGCCTTCAGCGCCTCCAGGAACGTCTTGTCCCGATCGCTCAGCGGCGCGGCGTCACTGGGGGTGGTGAGGAATTCGGTGGGCACCGGCTGCGGGCGCTCCGCCTCGGTGGTGGGCGTCTCGGTGGCCTGGGGCGCGGGCTGTTCCGACGCCGAGGTCTCACCGCCGGGCGTGGTCGCCGCGGTGCTGGCCTTGGTCGTGGTCGGGGCCAGCGTGGGCGTGCTCGTCGCGGTCGAATCGTTGTCGCCACACGCGGCGAGCAGTCCGGTAGCAGCGAAGGCCACGACCACGCCGAGAACCTTTCCACGGGTCCGATGCATCTATTCGCTTCCTTGCTCTGTCTGCGGGCACAGTTTCGGCCACCAGGCTAGCGGCAACCCATCCATCCGTGACCCCCTCGCAACCGAACCTCATACCTTTCTCAGTGATCGGACGGGCCGCACGGCTCAGTTGGGACGCACCTCGGGACCGAGCGCCGGGATGGGCAGCGGCATGCCCTCGGCGGGCGGGGCGGCCGGCTGCTCGGCGGGCTGGGGCGCGGGCAGCACCGCCGGTGGCGCCGCGGAGGGCACAGCCTGCGGCGCGGCGGACGGCACGGGCGCGGCGGGCTGGGTCACCGGCTGCGGGGTCAAGGGGGACAGGCTGGGCAGTGAGATGGGCTGCCCGGTCAGGCCGAGCACCTGGGCCTTCCCGTCGCGCACCAGGATGGAACCGCCCTGGAAGGCCTGCTGGGTGCCGCCCGCGACCGGCACCTCGTCGCCGATCGGGAAGCCGAGCACGCCGTTCTCGAAGCCCAGCACACCCCAGGCATCCATGATCGGGCCGGTGCGCACGCCCCAGGATCCCGACAGCGGGCTCCAATAGATATTGCCGCCCTCGAATTTCACGAACCGGCCGAGATCCTTGACCGCCTGCTCCCCGGACGCGGGGAAGCCGAACGGGCTGTTCTCGAAGCCGAGCTGCGCGTACTTGCCCAGGATCAGGCCCTGCAGCAAATGGGCGCCGGTCTTGGGGCTGAAGTACATGGGCCCGTTCTCGAAGCCCTGCACCACGCCGTCCTTGTTCGGGGTGCGCTGTTCGGGCCCGGTGGGATAACCGGCCGGGCCGCGCTCGAATCCCTGTGCGCCCCAGGCGTCCAGAATGGCGCCGCGCACGGCATTGGCCCCGGTCTGCGGCGTCCAGTAGATGGAGCCGTTCTGGAAGGTCTGCCAGCGGCCGCGATTGTCCGGCAGCGCGCGCTCGTCGCCGGTGGGGAAGCCCAGGCCGCTGGCCGCGCCGTCCAGACCGGAGTACGCGCCCGCGATAGCGCCGCCGACCGGATGCGCGCCCGTCGCCGGCGAGAACACCACCATGCCGTTGCGGAAGTCCTGCGCCACGCCGTTGGCGATCTGGTATTCGGCGGTCAGGCAGTCGCCGAGCCAGGTATTGCCCTGTGCCACACCGCCGATGGCCCCGCCCAGCTTGCAGTCGCTCGCGGTGTTGTCCACGCCCAGCGCGGTCGCGGTCTGCGGCCAGGACTGGCGCATCTCGAAATCCCAGTACGGCCAGGTGTGCGTGCCGGAGGGGCGATAGTTCACCTGCACCGGAATGCTCAGCTTCTGCAGTTTGGCCACGAAGTTCTGCGAACTCAGCCGCGACAGCACCTCCAGGCCCATACCGGCGTAATTGGTGGTGAGGCCCGGAATGTCGGCGGGCGGATCGGTCGCGCCCGCGGTGCCGCTGCCGCTGGACACGTACAGGTTGACGCCCTTCAGCTTGTCGGCCAGCTCGTAGGGGTCGTGCTCCTTCCACGCCGGGCTGGTCGGCGGCCCGAACATGGCGGTGGAGTCGAACCCGCCCGCATCGTGCATGGCGAAGTTGACCATCTGCGGCATGCCGAGCGTGGTGAGCGTGAGGAAGCCGGAGTAGGAGGCGGCGTGGCGCACCCAGCCGGGATTGCGCGCGGCCAGCATCATGGCCGCGGTGCCGCCCATCGAAAGTCCCGCCACGCCACGCACATCGGTGGCCCGCCACTGGCTTTCCAGCAGCGGCGGCAGCTCCTTGGTGAGGAAGGTTTCCCACTTGTAGTTGTGGCCGTTGAAGGGTTCCAGCCAGTCGGTGTAGAAGCTGGACTGGCCGCCCACCGGCAGCACCACCAGGACGTTCTTATCGGCGTAGAAGCCGGCCGCGCCGGCCTCCTTGGTCCAGCCGTTCTCGTCATCGGTGGCGCGCAGGCCGTCGAGCATGAACATGACCGGGAATTTGGCGTCCGGTTTGGCGCGCCAGTCGCGGGGCAGCAACAGCTGCACCTGAATCGGGGTCTGCATGGCGGGCGAGTTCACCCACAGCGCCACCCGGCGATCTCCCAGCCACACCGCCTTCTGCAGGGTGGCCGGGACCTGTACCGCCTGCGGCGCCTCGGGTGCGGCGGCCGCCGGTCCCGCGCCCGCGAAAGTGCCCGCGGCGAGCGGAAACACGACTGCCGCGGCGCACGCCGTCCAGCGTCTGCGCGCCCGCCCGGTCCCACGAACAACTCCAGCCACACAATGTTTGTACCCCTGATCGGGCGATTCCCCCGGTAGGACGCGCGGGAATCCGAGACACTCAGCAAACGACCGGTTTTCCTCAGGACGCGAGCGCCGCGAGGATATCCGGGCGCGCATTGGCCAGTTGCTCCTGCCAGTAGCCCCACGCGTGCGTGCCCCGCACCGGCAGGTCGTAGCGCGCATCGATGCCCAGCGATTCCAGACGGGTCTTGAACGCGCGGGTGTTCAGCATCGACAACACCTCCAGCGCAACGGCATTCACCGTATTGAAGGCCCCGACCGGCGAACTCGGATCCTCGTAGCCGCCGGGCACGCCCCAGGCCGCCGAGATGTACAGGGGCAGGCCGCGCAGCTGCGGCGCGAAGACGAAGGGATCCATGCGCAGCCAGGCCGGGCTCCACGGCCAGGCCATGGAGTCCACATTGAAGCGGCCGGCATCGAGCATGGCGAGGCGAATGGCCTCGCGCATACCGGGCGCGGAGATGTTCAGATAGCCCGAGAACGAGGAGGCGTGCTTGAACTGATCGCGGTGATAGGCCGCCAGCGCCAGCGCCGCCGAACCGCCCATGGACAAGCCCGCCACCGCGTTCTTGGTGCGCGACACCCCGTAGCCCTCGAGGAAGGCGGGCAGCTCCTCGGTCAGGAAGGTCTCCCACCGATAGGTGAACTTCTGGCCATTGGTGCTGGAGGGCGCGCGCCAATCGGAATAGAAACTGGATTGCCCGCCGACCGGCATGACCAGGGTGATGTTGTCCTCGGCGAACATGCGCAGGGCATCGGTCTCGAAGGACCAGGCATTGAAGTCGTCGCGGGCGCGCAGCCCGTCGAGCAGGTACAGCGCGCCGTCACCGCCGTCGCGCGCCCACTGCACCTGCACCTTGATCGGGCCCATGCTCGAGGGCACCATCAGCTCCTCGAATCCGCCTGCGGGCCTGCGCGGTTCGGGTGCGGGCTCCGCGATCGGCGCCGGCGCGGGCTCGGCCACCGGCGCGGGGTCGGCCGGCGGGTCGGCGAGCGCCGGCACCGCCAATCCCGGCAGGGCGATCACCGCGACGACGGTCGCCACCATGCGCCGCCAGCCATGCTGTGTTGCCGCTATTCGAACCGAACCTGGGCACGACTCGCCCTGTGCTGCCATGAGAATGACTCCTGAACCGCAGGGAAAAGACACCATGGAGTGATCGGCGTCACGGACCTCGCAGCACTTTACAGTCAGCCGAGCTGAATTTCGGCCTTACCATCCCGGAACACAATGCGGCCGTGCTGGAAATTCTGCTCCGCCCCGCCAGGAATGGGCGATTCGTCCGAAGTTGGAAAGCCCAGCCGCCCAGCGGGTCCCGCCGCGCCCTCGTACGCGCCGCCGATCATACCGCCCACCGCATGCGCGCCGGTGGCCTGCGACCAGAGCACCCGGCCGCCCCGGAAATCCTGAGCCGCGCCGCCGGCCACCGCGAACTCGCTGGTCAGGCACTCCCCCAGCCAGGGCTTGGCCAGCGCCACCGGCAATATCTCACCGGCGGCCGCACAGTCCGGTTTGGCCGCTTCCACGCCGAGCGCGGCCGCCGCCTGCGGCCAGGCCTGGCGCATTTCGAAATCCCAGTACGGCCACGAATGCGTCCCGGAGGGACGGTAATTCACCGAGACCGGAATGCTGAGTTTGTTGAGTTTGGCGACGAAGGACTGCGAGGAGAAACGCGAGATGACCTCCAGGGCCATGCCCGCCCAGTTGGTGCTCACGCCCGGAATTCCACTGGGAATGTCATAGGCTCCGGCCAGCCCGCTGCCGCTGGAGACGTAGAGGCTGGTGCCCCTGAGCTTTTCGGCCAGCGAGTAGGGGTCGTGGGCGGCCCATTCCGCATCGCCGGGCGGGCCCCACATGGCGTCGGCGTCGTATCCGCCGGCATCGCGCATGGAATAGGCGATGGCCTGGGGCATGCCGAGGGTCGTGGTGGTGAGCGTGCCGGAGAACGAGGCGGCATAGCGGACGAAACCTTGATTCCGGGCCGCCAGCGTCATGGCCGCGCTGCCGCCCATGGACAATCCGGTCACGCCGCGCACATTGGTGGTGCGCCAGCCCTGGTCCAGCAGCGGCGGTAATTCCTTGGTGAGGAACGTTTCCCATTTGTAGGTCTTGCCATTGTCGGGTCTGCGCCAGTCGGTGTACCAGCTGGACATGCCGCCGACGGGCAATACAACAGTGATGTTCTTATCCGCGTAGAACGCTTCCGCCCCAGCGTCTTTGGTCCAGCCGCTCTGATCGTCCCCGGCGCGCAGGCCGTCGAGCATGAGCAGGGTCGGGAACCGCATATCCGGTTGGCTGTACCAGTCCCGCGGCAGCAGCAGCTGGACCTGTATCCGCGTGCCCATGGCCGGCGAGTCGATCCACAGGGCCACGCGTCTCTCGGTCAGCCAAACCACATTTCGGATCGCGGGCGCCGCTGCCGTCGCCGCCCCCGGTTCCGCGACCGCCGCGGGGGCGGTCGCCAGTACTGTCGTGATCGCCGCGAGCGCCAGCAGAGTTCTGCACCCGCGTCTCCCCCATCCATCACACACCACAGGTGTCACATTAGTTTTCTACAGGCTCCGGGCGAAACATGGGGAGCCACAAAGAAACCGGCCGCCCCGTAGGACGGCCGGTCTCTCGTGCTTATTCGGTTCTTACTGCCCCAGGGCGGCCAGAATGTGCGGCCGCGCCTTCCACAGCTCGTCCTGCCAGTACTTCCAGGAGTGCGTACCCGCGGCCGGGAAGTCGTAGATGGCCGAATTGATGCCCAGCGAGTTCAGGCGAGCCTGGAACAGGCGGGTGGTCACCATCGAAATGGCCTCGATGCCCATGGCATTCGCGGTGTTGAACACGCCGACCGCCGAGTTCGGCGCATCGTGCTGGCCCGGCAGACCGGAGGCCGCCGAAATGTACATCGGCAGACCCTTCAGCTGCGGCGCGAACACCGCCGGGTCCATGCGCAGCCACGCCGGGCTCCACGGAGCGGCGAGCGAGTCCACATTGAAGCGGCCGGCATCCAGCATCATGATGCGGATGGCCTCACGCATACCCGGGGCGTTCCAGTTCAGCGGGCCCGAGAACGACGAGGCGTGCTTGAACTGACCGCGGTTGAAGGCCGCCAGCCGCAGTGCGGCCGGGCCGCTCATGGACAGGCCCACCACGGCATTGTTGGTGCGCGAGACACCGTAGCCCGCAAGGAAATCCGGGAGCTCCTTGGTCAGGAAGGTCTCCCACTTGTAGGTGTACTTCTGGCCATTGGTGTTGGACGGCGACACCCAGTCGGCGTACCAGCTGGACTGACCGCCCACCGGCATCACCAGGGTGACGTCGTCATTGGCGAACTGCTCCATCGCATTGGTCTCGAACGACCAGGCATTGCGGTCGTCACGAGCGCGCAGGCCGTCGAGCAGATACAGGGCGGAGCCACCGCCATTGCGCGCCCACTGCACCTGGACCTTGATCGGGCCCATGGAGGACGGCACCATCAGCTCTTCGAAACCACCCGCCGGAGTGCGATGCATCGGCGTGTACACCGGCGCCGCGAAGGCGATGGTCGGGGCTGCTACCGCAGCGGCGGTCGGGATGGCCAGCGCCGCGGCGCCGGCTGCCAGAAGTCGTGCGCCCCAACCACGATGAGCACTACGGCGTCCGGGCTGGACTCCCTCCGGCATGGCGGACCTGCCGAAACGCATGGATACTGCTCCTTCTCTTACTGCAATAGTCTTCAGTTGTCATCGCTGCAGCACGCAGGGCAGAGCCGCAGCATGCATACTCGATGCGCTCACTCCGAATCCCGACACTTCGAAGTGAGCGAAGCGCTACCACGGTCTGGATCACACTTGCGCTCGCTGGAGGGTATTCGACCTTCCGAGCGATTGGCAAGGTGGTGCTAATGAGTGGCCGATTTCCACCATCCCGCACGACCGTAATCGTGCGGTGACCTTATCGCGAAACGCCAGTGATGTCGCGGCAACGGGAAAATCCCTTACGCCCCTTTCGACTCCGGGCCCCGTGCCGAGTCAGCCGATGTTCGCACTCATGTCCGGCAGCATCTTGAAGACCTGATCCTGCCAGTAGTGCCAGGAGTGAACACCGTCGGGCGTGTAGTCGAACACCGCATTGCAGGGACCCAAGGACTCCATGCGGGCCTGGAAGGCCCGGGTATTGGCCAGCGCGACGGTCTCCAGGCCCGCCGCATTCGTCAGGTTGTACACATCCAGCGGGGAACGCACCTGATCTCGCGGGCCCGGCTGGCCGTTGCCGCTGGAGATCCAGAGCCGGGTTCCATTGGCGCGCAGGCGTTCCGCGAAGACGAAAGGATCGTTGCGCAACCACAATTCGCTCCACGGCGGGCCCCACATGGCGTCGATGTTGTAGCCGCCGGCATCCAGCATCGCCATCCGCAGCGCCTCCCGCATACCAGGTGCGGAGACATTCAAATAACCGGAATAAGATGCGGCATAACGGAACTGCTCCGGATGATAGGCGGCCAGCACCAATGCGGCGCTGCCGCCCATGGACAGCCCGAGCACGCCATTGCCCCGCGGATTGAAACCCAGCCGGGCCGAGAGCGCATTGCGCAGATCCCGGGTCAGGAAGGTCTCCCACTCGTAGCGCACGGTCTGCCCATTGGTATTGCTGGTTTCCAGCCAATCGGAATAGAAGCTGGACCGGCCGCCCACCGGCATCACCACATTGATGTTCCACATGGGCAGCACCCGGGAGATCTCGGTGTCGATCTCCCAGCCGGACAGGTCATCGCGCGCCCGCAGGCCGTCGAGGGCATAGACCACGCGCTGGGTATTGCCGTCCAGTGCGCGGAAGATGCGCGTCTTGATCGGGCCCATGCTCGAATCGACCCAGAAATCGTGCCCAGCGGGATTGAAACCCGCCTGCGCCGTGGCTCCCCCACCACCCAGCGCCGCCGTCAAGGGCAAGGTCAGCGCCAGCGCCGCGCCCGCCAGCGAGCGGCGCAACAGCGTGCGCCCGTACCGAACCACATTCGTGCCGCGTACCCGCACAACCCGCATCGACTCGCCTTTCACGAGCGTGGTCACCGTTGACCACATCCGAAATGCAGAAGCTGTTGCCGCTCTGGAGTTCTCTATAGGCTCTTATTCGGAGCCAATGATCAGCGAAACACCTCCGGATACCGAATCGTGATACTGCGGGCATAAAAGACAATGCCGCCCGCCTGTCAGGGCGGGCGGCATCGGATGGAGCGAGAGTTCGGCGGCTATCCGATATTCGCCGACAGGTCCGGAACCATGCGATAGGCCTCGTCCTGCCAGTTCGTCCAGGCGTGCAGGCCCGCATTCGGGAACGAATAGACCACATTGCGCGCGCCGAGGGTGTCCATGCGCACCTGGAAGGCCCGGGTGTTCGCCAGGGCCAGCGCCTCCAGCGGCGAACCGCGCAGCAGGCGATCGGCCGCGACCCCGAACGGCACCTGCAGATCCGCCTCCATCGGCAAGCCGCTGCCCGCGGCGATCCACAAGCGGGTGTTGTTGGCGACCAGGGTGGGCGCGAAGACGAACGGGTCCATGCGCAGCCACTGCGGGCCCCACGGGGGCGCCATGGAGTCGACGTTGTAGCCGCCGGCGTCGATCATGGCGGTGCGGATGAGCTCGCGCATGCCGGGCGCGGAGATGTTCAGATAGCCCGAGAACGATCCGGCGAAGCTGAATTGGTCCGGGTGGTAGGCGGCGAGCGTCAGGGCCGCGCTGCCGCCCATGGAGAGGCCGAAAGCGCCATTGCGATACGGGTTGAACCCCAGCCGATCCCGCAGCGCCCAGCGCAGCTGATTGGTGAGGAAGGATTCCCAGTCGTAGCGGTAGCTCTTGCCCGGCCCGGCGCCGAGGACTTCGGTGGCGCCCGAACCGGTATTGGCCGACGAACCCGCACCTGCCGGAATCCCGAAGAAGGAGCTCGGCGCAGCCCAGTCCGCATAGAAGCTGGACGGGCCGCCGACCGGCATGACCACATTGATGTTCCAGCTGGTCAGCACCTGCGCGATATTGGTGTCGTTCTCCCAGCCGCTGATGTTCTCGGTGGCGCGCATCCCGTCGAGCGCGTACACCACCCGATTGGTATTGCCGTCCGCCGCCCGGAAGATCCGCGACTTGATCGGCCCCATGACGGGCGAGTCGACCCAGAAGTCGAATCCGGATGGATCGAAGGCCGCCGATGCTGTCGGGGGACTCACCACCGAGACCCCCAGTGGCAACAGCACCGCGGCCGCCACGCCCAGAACCGTCTGTTTGAAGCCTCGGACCCGCATCGACCTAGCCCTCTCGTCAAGGAGCACAACCGACCTGCAGTACTGATCTTCGTTACGGATCGAGTATCGGACGTCCAACTCGGCGTGTTAGGCGTGTCAGGCGCGCCTTGTCCAGAACGAGATCAACACCCACTCCCGGTGAGCCCTCAGGGGCAAGCCCCTGAAACCCCTCCACCACATCGGGGGGCTCCGCCCCCAAACCCCCGACAATGCGGAGGCTCAACCCCAAAATCCGGCATCACTGCGGGCCTAGCCCCGGCACCACTGCGGGCCTAGCCCCGGCACCACAGCGGGCTGACCCCGGCACCACAGCGGGCTGACCCCGGCACCACAGCGGGCCTGGCCCCGGCACCACAGCGGGCCTGGCCCCGGCACCACAGCGGGCCTGGCCCCGGCACCACAGCGGGCCTGGCCCCGGCACCACAGCGGGCCAGCCCCGGCACCACGGCGGGCCAGCCCCGGCACCACTGCGGGCCAGCCCCGGCACCACTGCGGGCCAGCCCCGGCACCACTGCGGGCTGGCGCTTGTTCCCGCCTCAATCCATACGCAAGACGCCCCCGCCCGATAGGGCGGGGGCGTCTTCAGCTTGGGGTTTCAGGGGCTTGCCCCTGAGAGTCCCGAGAGTTGGTCCTATCCGAGGTGGGCGGACAGGTCCGGGAGCATGCGGTAGACCTCGGCCTCCCAGTTGCGCCAATTGTGGACGCCGCTGGCCGGGAAGTCGTAGGTCGCGTTGCCGCCGCCCAGGGTGGCCATGCGCACCTGGAAGGCGCGGGTGTTGGCGAGGGCGAGCGCCTCCAGGGGCATGCCCTGGATGACCGACATGACACCGGTGACGTCACCCGCGGCCGGGATGGCGCTGGCGGCGGAGATCCACAGGCGGGTGTTATTGGCGACCAGGCGCGGCGCGAACACGAACGGGTCCATGCGCAGCCACTGCGGGCCCCACGGCGGCGCCATGGAGTCGACGTTGTAGCCGCCGGCGTCGATGAAGGCCAGGCGCATGGCCTCGCGCATACCCGGCGCGGAGATGTTCAGGTAGCCGGAGAACGCGCCCGCGTAGCCGAACTGATCCGGGTGGTAGGCGGCCAGCGTCAGGGCGGCGGAACCGCCCATGGACAGACCGAAGACGCCATTGTTGGTCGACTTGAAGCCGAGCCGGTCACGCAGCGCATTGCGCAGGTCCTGGGTCAGGAAGGTCTCCCAGGTGTAGCGGTAGCTCTTGCCCGGACCACCGGACAGGATCTGCAGGCCGCCCGAGCCCGAGGAGGACCCGGAGGAGGACAGCGTGCCCGAACCCGAGGCCGAACCGGTGCCGCCCTCGATGCCGAGCAGGCTCGACGGCGCGTTCCAGTCCGCGTAGAAGCTGGACTGGCCGCCGATCGGCATGACGACATTGATGTTCGCGTCGGTCAGCGCCTGCGCGACATTGGTGTCGATCTCCCAGCCATTGAGGTCCTGGCGGGCGCGCATGCCGTCGAGCGCGTAGACCACGCGGTTGGTGTTGCCGTCGGCCGCGCGGAAGATGCGCGTCTTGACCGGCCCCATCTCTGCCGAGTCGACCCAGAAGTCGAACCCTGCCGGGTTGAAGGCCGCGTTCGCGGCGGGAGCCGCTGCCACCGACGCCCCGAGCGGTAGCAGCATGGCCACCGCCACGCCGAGCACCGACTTCTTCAACCAACCGCCGCTAGATCTCCGACGTCCTTCGTGCGCGCCTCGCATATTCCGTTCGGCCTTTCGTATCGCGTTCGTTCCACCGCGTGCTTGTGACCACGGCGGGCGTCCCGAGACCCTATCGTGGCTGGGCTAACCGGGCGTTATCAGACTGAGACATTTGTGACCCGGGCCACTGTGCGGCGATTTTGTGGCCCCGACCGGGCTGACCAGCGGCTTCGGCGCTGAAGCCGCCAGCGGGATGGAGCGGAATCGAGAATGACTTAGCCAATGTTCGCGGACAGATCGGGGAGCATTTCGGTGAGCCGGGCCTCCCAGTTGGCCCAGTCGTGGACGCCGACGGCGGGGTAGTTGAAACTCGCGTTGCGCCCGCCGATGCTGTTGAACTTGGCTTCGAAGGACCGGGTGCCGAGCAGCGCCACGGCCTCCAAACCGATTGCGTTGACCTGGGAGTCGTTCACGGCGCCCTCCTCCGCGGGCAGCGTGCTGCCGCACGAGATCCACAGCCGGGTATTGGAGGATTTCAACCTCGACGCGAACTGCACCGGGTCGATGCGCCCCCACTTCTTGTCCTTGGGCCCGGCCATCGAGTCGATGTTGTAGCCGCCGGCATCGATCATGGCGACCCGGATGGCTTGCCGGATAACGGCCATGGACATATCCAGCACACCGGAGAACGAACCGGCGAAGGAGAACTGGTCGGCGTGGAACGCGGCCAGCTGCAGCGCGGAGCTGCCGCTCATGGACAGCCCGAACACGCCGTTGCGAGTGGCGTTGAAGCTCAGGCGATCCCGGAGCGCGTTGCGCAGGTCCTGGGTGAGGAAGGTTTCCCACTTGTAGGTGTAGGTCTTGCCCGGGCCGCCCGCGTTCATCTGCGTCCAGCCGTTGTCCGCGGTGCCGCCGTCGGTGCCGGCGGGAGTGTCGGCGAAGGTGCTCGGCTCGTTCCAGTCGGCATAGAAGCTGGCCCGGCCGCCCACGGGCATCACCACATTGATATTGGCGGCGGTGAGCGCCCGGGAGACATTGGTGTCGATCTCCCAGCCGTTGAGATCGTCGCGGGCGCGCATACCGTCGAGCGCGTACACGACGCGGTTCGTATTGCCGTCCGCCGCACGGAAGATCCGCGACTTGATCGGCCCCATGGACGATTCGACCCAGAAGTCGAAACCGCTGGGGTCGAAGGCCGCACGCGCCGCGGGCGCTCCCGCCATCGTCGCCCCGAACGGTAGCAATGCCGCCAGTCCCACCCCCAGCGCCGATTTCCGCAGCACTTCTCGTCTCGTGACGCCCCGCATACCCGTCCGGCCTTTCATCCGTTTACTGCGACAGCCGTTGCGGCCCATACAAGATCAGCCGCACCAGCCGTTGTCAGAGAGCGTATCGCGGAACCGAGGTCTTGGCGTTACCAAATCGAGACGGAAGACAACTCTCGGGGTTCTCAGGGGCTTCGCCCCCTAACCCCCCAAACACGAAACCCGCCCAAAAGCCCCAAAATAAAACCCCCGCGCCCGTTTTGGGCGCGGGGGTTGCTCGTCTTCGAATTACTTCGGCGGCACCGGTGCGGTCGGATCCGGGATATTGCACCGCTGCAGTTCGTACTTCGGCACCCGGTCGATGCGGTACTTGGCGAAGTCGAGCGCGTTCTTGAAGTTGTGCCGCCAGCGCTCGAAGGTCATCGGGTCCCGGGTCGAGACCAGCAGCGCCTCGGTCTCCGGGCACTTCAACGCGGCTCGCGCCTGCGTCATCCACCGCTCGTCGAGATACCAGGGCGTCCACGGGTGCTTGTCCACCATGCCGGTGTCCACCACGACCCAGTCCGGGTAGAGGTTCTTGTCGTGTCCGATGCGCCCGTCGGTGAGCCGCTCGGTATGCGCCGCAAGCGGATACGCCAGACCCATCTGATCGATGACCCGCACGTTCAAGGGCACGTTCATGCTGGTCATGCCGAGATTCAGGAAGAACACGGTATGCCCGGCGCCGCCCTCGGGGATGGGCAGCGGCGGCGGCGCGATGTACCACGCCATGAACGACGGCGAGTTCAGCAGCAGACCGCCATTGGGATTGTTGGCGATGTCCTGCACCATGGCCCGCATGCGCGGGTAGTCCAGATAGTCCTCGGCCCGGATCGGATGATCGTGACCGGTATTGAGCACGTAGTAGATCCGCTCGTCCACGATACCGGTCGAGCTGATCTTGGTGCCGGTCTTGATGGCCGTGGTGTTGGCCGCGAACAGCGCCCAGCCGATGGTGCCCGCGAAGGCCAGCAGCACAATGGCGAAAGCCCAGTCCAGTCGGCGCGTTCCGGGCACCCCGAACCAGCCCGCCGGTACCCGCAGCGGCAATACCGCCACCGGCAGGATCAGGCAGAACAGCTGCGGCAGCAGCATGCGGCCGTGCATGAAGTCGCCGCCGACGCGAATCTCGTACACGGTCAGCAGCGCACCGCTGCCCAGCATGAGCGCGACCACCGCGGCCGGTGAGTGCAGCCACCGGCTGAGGCGATGGATCCGGTGGCGCAGGCTCTTGTCCTGGGCCGCATCGGAATCCGCGGTATGGCGGCCGCCCGTGTGGTCGGCGCGGTACGCCCGCCCGGCGGCGATACCGGCTACCGCCAGCACCACCAGCGGCACGATGAGCCAGTACGGGCCGATGAAGTTCCACAGGTAGACGAAGCCCTGACCCCACTTGGCCCCGCCCGCGTCCTTGGCGACGGCGGTGTTCGGGTAGGGCAGGCCGTAGTAGCCCATGCGCCAGATCTGGTAGCCGACCGGCACCAGGCCCGCGACCGCCACGATGAGCGCGCGGAACACCATGGGCCGCAGCCGGGTTGCCGGCAGCGGCGCGCAGAAGATCATGAGCAGGGCCAGCGCGCCGACCAGCGTCATCTCCGGCCGGATCAGCGGGGCCAGGCCCGCGAAGAACACCAGCCCGAAAAAGTTCGCCAGGCGCGGCTTCTCGGTCTGGCTCCAGCGAATCAGCCACCACCACAGCACGGCCAGCCAGAAGATGACCAGGCTGGACTCCAGCCCGGAGGTGGCGTAGTCCCGCGCCGGCGGCAGCGCGATGTAGACCAGCACGCCCGCCGGCAGCAGCACGGAACCCGTTCCGCCCCACAGCCGGGCCGCGCCGAGCATGGCGAAGACGACGGCCAGCACCGAGAGCGTGAGCGCGATGCCGAGCACCACGTACTCGAGCCGGATCTGGGTGAGCCAGCTGAAGAACCAGACGATGTAGGTCCAGGCCGTGCTGGTGTTCGCCTCGACGCGCTCGTCCATATTGAACACGGGACCATTGCCCGCGAGCAGGTTGCGCACCGTACGCAGCACGATCAGGCCGTCATCGGCGATCCAGCGCCGCTGCCAGCCGCCGGCCGCGAACAAGGTCGCGGTCAGCAGGATCCCACCGACGAATACGGTTCGGGATAGTCGCGTGAAGCCGCGCGCGGAATCGACCGCACGCCGGCGGGCGCGTCCGACCGGCAACTGTGCCGTCGGCGCGCCCTCCTCTCGCTCTTCTCCCTCTACCACGTCAGGTGAGATAGACAGCGACACCTACCGCTCCGATCCAGGCGATTGCGAGGAACTGGAGGACCCGGTCCCCCAGGGCGATCTCTTCGGGTTCACCGGCTTCACCGCCGTCGACGTCCACGGCATAGCGCAGGACGGCGATGGTGAAGGGGACCATCGAGATGGCGTACATCTCGGTGTCCTTGGCCCGACCCTGTTCGAACGCCCACAGACCGTAGAACACCACCAGGGCGGTGGCCGCCACGGTCCAGACGAAGCGCAGGTAGGTCGGCGTGTAGTACTCCAGGGACTTGCGGATCTTGGCGCCGGTGTCGAGCGCGATCTTCAGCTCGGCATAGCGCTTGCCGGCCGCCATGAACAGCGAGCCGAACGCCATGATGAGCAGGAACCACTGGGACAGCGCGATACCGGTCGCCGCACCGCCGGCGACCGCGCGCAGCAGGAAGCCGGAGGAGACGATGCAGATATCGAGCACGGCCTGATGCTTGAGGCCGAAGCAGTAGGCCAGCTGGATGCCGATGTAGACGGCCATGACCACGGCCAGGTTCCAGGAGGCGATGAACGACAGCAGGATCGAGGCCGCCAGCAGCACGACCGACAGCGCGTAGGCCAGGTTGACCGGCACGACGCCGGCGGCGATGGGCCGGTACCGCTTGGTCGGGTGCGCCCGGTCGGCATCCACGTCGAGCGCGTCGTTGACCAGGTAGATGCCCGACGCCGCCATGCAGAACACCGCGAAGGCGATGCCGAGGTTGCCGAGCACCTGCCAGTCGCCGATGACCAGATCGCCGGCCGCGGTCTTGCCCGCGGCCAGCGGAGCGGCCAGCACCAGGACGTTCTTGACCCACTGACGCGGGCGCATGGCCTTCACGAGGCCGCCGGCCAGCGTCTTCGGCGGTCCCTTGACGACCGCCTCGTCTAGCTCGGTGCTGGTCGGCTCTTCGCTCATGTCAACAAGCGCTCTTTCCTGTGATGCGGTCACTTGGCGAGTCTCTTTTCGGCGGCAAGCACTACGGCGGCTGATGCGGCGCCCAGCGCTGAACCGGCGAGCACGTCGGAGGGGTAGTGCACTCCGAGGACGACCCGGGAGAGCAGCATCGGCGGGACGAGCACCGCAGGCAAGGGTAGCCCGGTGAGCCTGCCCAGCAACACAGCCGCCGCCGTTGTGGAGGTGGCGTGTGAGGACGGGAAGCTCAGCTTGCTCGGCGTCGACACGTTGACCTGCACGGATGGATCGTTCGGCCGGGGGCGGCGGACGATCCGCTTGATCACCACGGAGGCGGCGTGCGCGCCGAACGCGCCGACGGCCGCACCCGCCCACTGGCGGCGGCGCGGCTTGTCGACCAGCGCGCCGACGGCGGCGATGCCGATCCAGCCGAGCGAATGCTCACCGAAGTGGGACATGCCGCGGGCGGCCTTGACCACCGCCGGGTTCTGGCCGATGGTGGCCTGCACCGCGTTGATGATCTTGACCTCGGCGGGCGCGGGGGCCGCCGGCGTATCCGGGACCACTCGCAGACCGCGATCGGAATCGGACGCCGACTGGGGTGCGCTCATTTGGTCTCATTTCCTGTGATGCCGAAAACGTTCTCCCACGCGGCCTTGCTGCTGAGGTGCGCGTGCGCGGCACGATACTGCTCTCGCACCTCCGGGAACCGTTCGGCCAGTTCCTTGCGCAGGCGCATGGCTTCCTTGAACAGCTCCGCGGCCTTGCGGGGATCGCGCTTACGGTAGACGACGCCGCGGCCGTCGGCGGTCGTTACGGTCACGCCGTCGACCTGCGAGAGCAGGAACCAGCGCGCGTCCAGGGTGGGCACGTTCAGCTGCGGGGTCTCGTGATGCTGCGGCTTGGCCTTGCGGAAGTTGTGCAGCACGCCCTTGCCGAGGCGGGCGACCTTGGCGATGGGATTGCCCGGCTCGCCGACCGCGCCCACATCGGCGCGCGAGGCCATGGGCAGTTCGGTGGAGGACGGCACGATGACCGCGTCCGGGTACTCCTTGCGCATGGCGTGCACCTTGCCGAGCGCGGTGGGGAGCAACTCGAACAGCTTGTCCGGGCCGGCGAGGTAGTCGCGGATGGCCTGATTCTGGATGGCCACCGTCGAGTACTCGAGGCACAGCAGGTGCTTCAGGGTCGCCTTGACGGTGTTGATGACCATCGGACGGCCGTCGTTCGGCAGATGCAACGAGGCGACGACCAGGCGGTTGCGGAGATGGAAGTACGCCTGCCAATCGATGGCGTCGTCCTTGTCGCTCCACGCCATGTGCCACACCGCCGCACCCGGCAGCGTGACGGTCGGATAGCCGTGTTCGCGTGCGCGCAAACCATATTCGACGTCGTCCCACTTCAGGAACAGCGGCAGCGGCTGCCCGATCTCCTCGGCGACCTGACGCGGGATCACACAGGTCCACCAGCCGTTGAAATCGACGTCGATGCGGCGGTGCAGCAGCTTCGAATTGTCGCGGTCGCGCAGCGGGTACTTCGAGAAATCGTGGTCGTATTCGACGTTGGGAGCCGCGGTCCACATGAAGATGCCGCGATCCACGACCTCGCCCATGGTGTGCAGGTGCGAGCGCTCCTGCAGGTTGAGCATCTGGCCGCCGGTCAGGATGGGCGACTTGGCGAATCGCGAGAAGGCCAGCGCGCGCAGGATGCAGTCGGGCTCGATCTCGATGTCGTCGTCCATGTAGACGATGTACTCGGCGTCGGTGGTCTTGAGCGCCTCGTACATGACGCGGCTGTAGCCGCCGGAGCCGCCGAGATTGGGCTGGTTGTGGATTGCCAGGCGGTCGCCCAGCGGCGCGGCCGCCTCGGCGAATCCGGGCTCGTCCACGACCTTGCGAGTGCCCTGGTCGGGGATGATGACGGCCTTGATCTTGTTCAGCACCAGCGGGTCGGAGCCCAGGGCCGCAATGGTCTTCACCGCATCGGTCGGCCGGTTGAAGGTCGGCATGCCGACGGCGATGCTGCCCTCGCCCGGCGCCTCGATCGGCGCGTACCAGCCGCCGCTGCGCATTTCCACATGGCTGTCGGTGGTGATGTCGAACCAGATCCAGCCGCCGTCCTCGAACGGGCCCAGATCCACTTCGAATTCCACGAAGGCGGCGGCCGCGGCGCCGTCGCCCGGCGTGCTGAACTCGTCGCCCTGCACGTGGATGCGCGAGCCGTCGGCCTTGGACCGGTACACGTCCACCCGGCCGTGGCCGGACAGTTCCAGCCGCAGCACCACGGACTTCAGCACGCTCCAGCGCCGCCAGTAGCTGGCCGGGACCGCATTGAAGTAGGTGCAGAACGACACCTCGGATTCCGCGCCGATGGCCAGCGCGGTGCGCGTAATGGCATGCGCGCGACGGGCATTGGTCTCGGATTCCTCGAGGTACAGCTTGCGCACGTCGAGGGGTTCGCCCGGCCGCGGCAGGATGATGCGCTGCAGCAGCGACTTGGCGCGGGTGTCGGTGATCATCTCTTCGAGAGTGGCCTGGGCGGTCATTCGGCGGCGTCCACCAGGGGCGCGCCGGACTCCAGGTGCGGGCGCAGCACATTGTCGAACATGCTCAGCGCGGCGCCGATGGCCATGTGCATGTCGAGGTACTGGTAGGTGCCCAGGCGGCCGCCGAAGACCACCTTGTTCTCCGCGGTCTCGGTCTTGGCGCGCTCGCGGTAGGCCAGCAGTTTGGCGCGGTCGTCCGGGGTGTTGATCGGGTAGTACGGTTCGTCGCCGGTCTGGGCGAAGCGCGAGAACTCGCGCATGATGACCGTCTTGTCGGTCGGGTAGTCGCGCTCGGGGTGGAAGTGGCGCGGCTCGATGATGCGGGTGAAGGGCACGTCCGCATCGTTGTAGTTCATGACCGAAGTGCCCTGGTAGTCACCGGTTTCCAAGACCTCGGTCTCGAAATCGATGGTGCGCCAGCCGAGTTCGCCCTCGGAGTAGTCGAAGTAGCGGTCCAGCGGGCCGGTGTAGACGACCGGGGCGTCCGGGTTCTGGGCGCGGATCTCGTCGCGCACCTCGAACCAGTCGGTGTCCAGGCGCACCTCGATGAGCTCGTGCTCGGCCATCTTGGCCAGCCAGGCGGTGTAGCCGTTCTTGGGCAGGCCCTCGTAGGTGTCGTTGAAGTACCGGTTGTCGAAGGTGTAGCGGACCGGCAGGCGGGTGATATTGCCGGCGGGCAGTTCCTTGGGGTCGGTCTGCCACTGCTTGGCGGTGTAGTCGCGGATGAACGCCTCGTAGAGCGGGCGGCCGATCAGCGAGATGGCCTTCTCCTCGAGGTTCGCCGCGTCCTTGGTGTCGATCTCCGCGGACTGCTCGGCAATGAGCTTGCGGGCCTCCTCCGGGGTGAAATACCGGCCGAAGAACTGCGACAGCAGGCCCAGTCCCATGGGGAATTGGTAGGCCTGGCCCTTGTGCATGGCGAAGACGCGATGCTGGTATCCGGTGAACTCGGTGAACTGGTTCACGTAATCCCACACCCGCTTGTTGGAGGTGTGGAAGAGGTGGGCGCCGTACTTGTGGATTTCGATGCCCGTTTCCGGGTCCGCCTCCGAGTACGCGTTGCCGCCCAGGTGGTAGCGGCGTTCGACCACCAATACCCGCTTTCCCAGCAGGTTGGCGGTGCGTTCTGCGACGGTCAGCCCGAAGAAACCGGAGCCGACGACAATGAGATCGAAGGGCGATGCGGCGGTCACGGGAGCCCAGCGTATCGGAAGGTGATGAGAGCGCGCGTGGGCTCCGGCGGGGAGGGTTTGCGGAGGTGGTCCGGGCCATCCCGATGAGTGGGAGAAATCGTCGAGGTTTTGCGCAATGTTCACCAAAGCCCGGACAGGCGCGTCACACGGACTGTATTACATACCGAACCAAGCTGAACGTCCGTCCAGTTTGTTGCCGTGCGCTAACTACACGGCCGTGACCCCGCTAGACCCGGAAGACCTTCACACATGCGGTTCCCCCGACTCGCACCCCTCGCGGGTGCGCTCACGCTGTCCGCCGTCCTCGGCACGGCAGTTCTCATCCCCGCGGCGGCGCCCGCCCACGCCGCCGCGGACACCCTCGCCGCCGCACCGGTCGCCGACGGTGACGGACTCTGCGGCAAGGGCTCGGCAACCTTCGACGACATCATCACCAATGCGGCGACCGCGATCCGTACCGTGGTGCCGGCGCATCAGCTGGCCGACTACGACCGGCAGGTGAACGACTTCCGGTACTCCATCGCGACCATTCGCGTGCACCGGTCCACGCTGCCCATCGATTCGGCCGAATTCGGCGGGCGGCTGGAATTCCTCGACGATCCGATCGTCACCCATCTGGTGAACAATCTGGACGCCATTCGCACCGGGCGGATCAACAAGGTCGTCCCGATCACCCACCTCACGGTGAACGACGTGATCGAGACCTTCATCCTGGCCACTCGCATCGTGAAGATCCCGGCGCAGCTGGGCGCGAGCCTGGTGCCGACCGCCGGCTTCGTGCTCAAGCCGATCGTGGGCGCCCTCTTCAATGGCGTGAAATCCCTGGCGCGGGCCGTACAGGACCAGCTCTCGCTGGGCTGCAACACTTCCGGCGCGTACCAGAAGCTCCAGCTGGAGCTGCCCGATGAGCAGGTCGCCGTCCCGCAGCCGCTACTCGATCTCGCCAACCAGCTCACCCTCGCGGACGGGGCCTGCACGCCGCTGGCCGAACTGAAGACCTCCGATCTGGTGGAGCGGACGCGCAGCTTCCTCACCAGCACCGCCGGGCTGCCGGTCGACCCGGCCGCGGTCGATGCCAATGCCGCGGCGCTGCAAGGCTTCCTGGAGCACAACCGGGTCGCCGAGATCGTCACCCTGCGCCGCACCGAGCAGCTCGGCCCACTGGTGAACGCCATGGATTACGGCCCGATGACCTTCCTGGCCAATCTCGGCTTCGACATCTACGAGGGCAAGGTGTTCAATACCGTCGCGCTCGCCGATGTGACCGTCGAGAACGCCTTCGATCTGGTCACTTTGGCGCTGGACACCACCAGTCTGCTGATGACGCTCGGCAATATGATCGCCGGCTGGACCGGTGTGGCGTCGACAATTCTCACCCCGCTGTCGGTCGCGCAGACCCTGGCGTTCGCGCCGACCACCTATGGTGCGCCGATTCTCAAGGGCGTCATGCAGTCCATGTGTGCCGCTTAGACAACTCTCGTAACTCTCAGGGGTTCCCCCTGAAACCCCTTCTCCAAGGGGGCGAATGCAAAACGGCCCGGGCGAGTGTTCTCGCCGGGCCGTTCTCGATGCCGGGGTATTCACCCCGCTATTCGGTCTCGCCTCAGAGGTTGGCCTCCGCGTAGACCTTCATCGCGTCGCGGACGTAGGCCGCGGTGCCGGGACCGCCGGGGCCGTCGTAGTTGACCGCGAAACGCGGGTCGGCGACATACATTTCGCCGAGACCGAGGAAGTGCTGCTTGACCGGGGGCTTGCCCTGGTAGCTCACGCCCAGCCAGTCGTAGTGCCGCTGCACGATGGCCTGCACCTCGTCGCTGCCGACCGGGACTCCGGCGCGGTGGGCGCGGCCGTAGTCGTTCGCGATATCGACGTGGGTCTGCATGAACGCCTTCTTCTCGGCCTCGCTCAGCCCCCGCCACCAGCGGTCACCCGATTCGTAGGCGTCCTTGCCCCACTTCTCGATGACCTCGTCCTTGTACTGCGTGTGGTCGAATCCGTCGAACACTTCGTTCGCCATGAGTGGCTCACCTGCTTCCGTTTTGCGCAATGTGGTGTGCACCGAGGCGATTTGGCGCGCGATCCGGTCCTGCTCCTGTTGCAGCAATTCCAGATGCGTGCGCAATGCGGCGGCGGTGTCCTGTTCGCCCTCGAGAACTTCGGCAATGGTCGGCAGACCGAGCCCGAGTTCGCGCAGCAACAGGATCCGCTGCAATCGCACGAGGGAGTCCTGGCCGTAATAGCGGTAGCCGTTGGATCCGATCCGGCTGGGCGGCAGCAGGCCGAGCTGACCGTAGTGCCGCAGGGTGCGGCTGGTGGTGCCGGCCGCCTTGGCCAGATCCTGGATGGACCATTCGGTAGCCACTGATACGTCCTTTCTCCTCTCGTTCACCTCGACCAACTCAGGATGCAAGTTGACGTAGCGTCAAGGTCAAGACCTATTCAGTATGCGTCTTCCCGAGGCGGGTGCGGGAATGGCGCATAAGTCGCCGAATCAGTCACCGACCGGCAGGTACTTGCGCCCCCGGTGAGCGGCGTGACAAGATCCGCGAGCGCGCTGGAAAGCTCATTTTTCAAACGCGTTCGTCGATTCGTTCAGCCGGGGGACGCACACGCGCGTCCCGGGGATGGGAAAAACCAATGTTGTCTGCGGGCCGCGCCCGAGTCCTGCGCTGGGCGGCCATCGCCGCGACCGCGCTCAGCTCCGCTCTGCTGGTGCCCGCGAGCGCCCAGGCCGCGCCGCCGGTCACGCTCGGCGGCGGCTCCGGCATCTACGTCGAACAGCTCGACGACGAGGGCATGGTGGCCGAGTGCACGCTCACCGCCATCGGCTACGACAACGAGAACCGGCTCGTCGGCCTGACCGCCGGCCACTGCGGTGAGATCGGCGCGCGCATCGCCGCCGAGTACACCCCCAGCGGCGGCATCGGCGTCATCGCCAACAAGTACGACGGAAACGACTGGGCCGTCATTCATTTCGACGCCGAGCGGGTCATCCCGACCCGGCAGGTCGCGCAGTCGGTCATCAACGGCGTCGGCGGCGCGCCCAAGCTCGGCGATATGGCCTGCAAGAACGGCCGCACCACCGGCTACACCTG
Source organism: Nocardia sp. IFM 10818 (assembly GCF_054655275.1). NCBI lineage: Bacteria > Bacillati > Actinomycetota > Actinomycetes > Mycobacteriales > Nocardiaceae > Nocardia > Nocardia sp. IFM 10818. The sequence continues at coordinate 165,697 of NZ_BAAHJH010000001.1, read as the reverse complement.
CGGCGTGGTGTGGGACGTGAACCCGGCCTGGTTCCGCAGCCAGGTCTGCGCCGACCACGGCGACTCCGGTGCGCCGGTGCTGCTCGGCGACCGCCTGGTCGGCATGATCGTCGCCGGCACCAGCATCGACGTCGGCCCGGTGAGCGTCGAACTGCCGTCCTGCAAGGGCGCGGGCGATCTGATCTACCAGCCGGACCTGTCCACCACCATGGATATGGTGCTCGCCGATATCAACCGCAAGGGCGGCGTGGGCGCGGGCTTCCGGGTCTTCTGAGCCCCGGCCGAAATACGCAGCGAGGGCGGCGCTCCCGGTCTGGGGGTTGCCGCCCTCTTCGCATTTCCGCAGGGCAAACCCGCTTCCGAGTGCTCGCCGGGGCTCGAAAGGTATTGTCCTGTTCGCTCCGTGCTCGAGTATTTTCGGATACTCGGGGCGCACACGCGATAGGGGAACACCGTGGACGGAACACCGTTCGGCCGGTACCGGCTGCTCGGACTGCTCGGTGAGGGCGGCATGGGGCGGGTGTATCGCGCCTACGACACCGAGACGGATCGGGTCGTCGCGCTGAAGGTGCTGCCCGAGGACTTCGCCCATGATCAGGGGTACCGGGAGCGATTCCGCCGGGAGGCGCAGGCGGCGGCGCGGCTGAGCGAACCGCACATCATTCCCATTCACGGGTACGGGGAGATCGACGGCCAGCTGTTCCTGGACATGCGCTTGGTCGAGGGGACCGATCTGGCGGCGGTGCTGGTGCACGGCGGGCCGCTGCCCCCGGCGCGCGCGGTCGGGATCCTCGAACAGGTCGCGGCGGCCCTGGACGCGGCGCACCGGCAAGGGCTGGTGCACCGGGACGTGAAACCGTCCAATATCCTCATCACACCAGGCGATTTCGCCTATCTCATCGACTTCGGCATCGCCCGCGGCGACGCCGACACCAGCCTGACCACGGTCGGCGCGGCCATCGGCACCTTCGCCTACATGGCTCCGGAACGACTCGCGCACGAACGCTACGACTCGCGGGCGGACGTGTATTCGCTGGCCTGCGTCCTGCACGAATGCCTCACGGGCGCAAAGCCGTACCCCGTCGACAGCCTCGGCCGGCAGATCGCGGCCCATCTCACCCAACCACCGCCGCGGCCGTCGGAGGCCGCGAACGTACCCGGCGCGTTCGACGAGGTCATCGCACAAGGTATGGCGAAGGATCCGGACGAGCGCTTCCCGGCCGCCGGGGCGCTGGCAGCCGCGGCACGAGCCGCGCTGCATCGGGAGAACAGCGGTGCGCCAACGACTTTCCGGACCGCGCCGACGCAGATCAACCCGCTGCCCGGGATGCCCGTGCAGACCGGGTGGACGGCAGGTGCTCCGACCCGAGTCAGTCCGGGGCAAGCCTCTTACCCTGGTGCGCCGCACAACACTCCGGCCTCACAAGACGCGCCGAATTCGCACGGGGTCCCGACCGCGCATGGCGTGCCGACTTCACACGGCCCCGAAGCTGGGCACGCCCCACCGAATCCGCTAAGTCCCGTCGACGCACAAGGCCGGTCAGAGCCACGCGAGCCGCTGAGTGCGCATGGCTCTACGCTGCCCGATGCACCGACGGCGCACGCGGCTTCCACCGCGCCGGGACTCTTCCCGCATACCTATCCCGCCACCCCGCCCCACGGCGCGAGTGCGCCGGGGACGCCCGAGCCTGCGCACGCATCGGGGTCGCCGACGATCTCGCGGCGTGGAATCATCTCGGCGGCAGTGCTTGTGGTGTTGCTGGTAGTGGGTGCGGTCCTGGCGGTGCGGCTCACCGGTGAGGACAGCCCGCCCACTGGGCAGGGAACGACTTCGGCGGCGATCGGCCCGACGACGGCCAGCGGCAGGTCGATCACGACGACGGCACCGACCACCACCGCGACGACCCCCGTCACCACCCAGCCCACCACGGCCCCCGCGGCGGCAGCTCAGATGACCATCTTCGTGAGCACGCACTACTCCCTGTTGCCCGGGGATACCGCCGCGGCTTGGGCCCGTTTGACGACTCGCTACCAGAATTACATCGGCGGCTTCAATGCCTACGATTCCTTCTGGCGCACCGTGTCCCAGGTCTCCACCTCGGCGGTCACGGCGAATCCGGCCGATCGCACGGTCACCTACACGCTGCATTTCGTGTACAGAGACGGCAAAGTCGCCGTCGAGAAGCGGGTGGCCACGCTTATCTCGACCGGCGACAGCTATCTGATCGACAGCGCCGAACTGGTCTCCTAGTACCCGACGGTGAATCGGACGCGGTGGTGCTTGGGCTGCTCGGCCTCGTCGAGCAGGGCGACGGCGAGGTCCTCCATCGAAATGGCGGAGTTCCCTTCGTCATCGGCGATGAGCTCGTCCGCGCCGAGCCGGTAGGTTCCGGTGCGCTCGCCGGGCTCGAGCAGGGCGGCCGGGCTCAGGTAGGCCCAGTCCACCGCGCCGCCGCCGGGCTGTTGCGCCGCTCGCTGGAAGACTGCCAGCTGGTCGCCGCAGGCGTTGGCGATCGGCTTCAGGAAGTCGGGGAAGCCGGGCTGTTCGACCACGGTCTTGCCGGTGCCCGCGACGGTGAGGCTGCCCGCGCCGCCGACCACCAGCAGTCGAATTTCTTTCCGGCCCAGCCCTTCCAGTAGTGCCGCGGCGACCTCGGCCAGCTCGTGTTCGTGGCCGGGCACGGGGCGGGTCGCGCTGATCACCAGGTCGGTGCCGGCGCTCACGGCCGCCACCTGCGCCGCGTCGGACACGTCGCCGGACCAGACCTCGACGCCGTCCGGCAGATCCGTCAGCTTCGCGGCGTCCCGCGAGACCGCCCGGACCTGGTGGCCGCGGCGCACCGCCTCGATCACCGTCCGGCTGCCGACTCCGCCCGAGGCTCCGAAAACCGTGATGTGCATGGGGGAACTCCTTCGTGACATGGCTCCGGTACGCGCCGCGGAGCGCGTACCGGCTGGTGGGAGGGCTTACTTCGGTTCGTGCGAGGTGATCAGGCGGCGGTGCGGGTGGCGGCGGCCATGAGCCGGACCTCGTGCACCTCGGCCTTGGGCTGCGCGGCGGTCTGCGCCGCGGGCTTGGGCGCCGCGCCGGTCTGGCCGAGCAGGGTGCCGCCGAGTGCGATGGCCATGCCGAGCATCTGCAGCGGGGTGAGCGCCTGACCGAGTGCGATCCAGCCGATGACGGCGGCCGACAGCGGGCTCAGCAGTCCGAGGAAGGCGACCGAGGTGGCATTGGCCTTGGCCAGTCCGCGGAACCAGATCGCGTACGCCGCAGCGGTTCCGATCAGTCCGAGGTAGAGGTAGCCGCCGATGGCGGTGGCATCCAGCGCCGGCGGCGCACCCTCGATGAGCAGCGCCAGCGGCAGCAGCATGAGTCCGCCCGCCGTGAGCTGCCAGCCCGTGAGGGCGAGCGGCCCGACGCCTTCCGGCCGTCCCCAGCGCTTGGTCAGCACGGTTCCCGCGGCCATCGAGGCGGCACCGAGCAGGCCCGCGATCACTCCGACGGTGTCGAGCGCGGCGGAGGCGCGCAGCACGACGAGCGCGACGCCGAACATTCCGATAATGCCCGCGACCAGCTTGCGCGTGGTGACCTTCTCGTTCAAGGCCACGGCGGCGAATCCGAGCGCGATCAGCGGCGCCGCGGCCCCCAGCACTCCCGCGATACCGCCCGGCAGCCGGTAGGCCGCGAGGAACAGCAGCGGGAAGAACGCTCCGATGTTCAGCACGCCGAGAGCGCCTGCCTTCCACACCCATTCGCCGTGCGGCAGCTTCCGCGTAATGGCGAGCAGCAGCAGCCCCGCGGGCAGCGCCCGCATGAGCGCCGTGAACATGGGCCGGTCATCGGGCAGGAACTCCGTGGTCACCGCGTAGGTGGATCCCCACACCAGCGGCGCCAGCCCGGTGACCGCCAGAGTCCCCACCACTGTGGCCGCCCCGCCGCGCGTCATGCTGTTCATCGTTAGCTCCTCATTGATAATCTCAACGTTGAAATAACACCATCCATATCTCTCAGTGTCAAGTATCTTGATGTTGAGATTTTCAACCCCGAGAGGAGCCACCATGGCCGACGCAGTCGACGAGATCCGGGCCGCCTGGGGCCGAATCCACCCCGACCTGGACGTTTCCTACGTAGAACTGACCGGCCGCCTCACCCGCATCGCCCGCATCCTGGACCGCGAACTCACCGACTTCTTCCGCGCCCACAACATGGAGTTCTGGGAGTTCGACGTCCTCTCCACCCTCCGCCGCAACGGCGGCGACACCGGCCTGACCGCCGGCGCCCTCAACAAGGCCCTCATGGTCACCTCCGGCGCCATCACCAACCGCATCGACCGCCTGGCCGCCAAAAACCTCGTCGAACGCGTCCCCGACCCCACCGACCGCCGCGCCGTCCGCGTCCAGCTCACCGACGCCGGCCGCGACCTGGTCGACACCATCCTCCCCCTGCACGCCGCCAACCAGGAACGCGTCCTGCAAGCCTTCCCCGCCACCGACCGAGCCAACTTGATCCCCCTGCTCCGCAGTCTCTCCGTGGCCCTTGGTGATACATCCATCGCCTGATCCGCAACGCAAGAATGAGGGCGGCGCTCCCACCACGGGAGCGCCGCCCTCATTCATTCAATTCCTCACCGAGCACACCGAAAATATCTCTCGGACAACCGCGTCGACCCACCCCGCGCACTCTCCACACACTCCCGGCACCGCGCATCCGGAAGCAACCCGACAGCATCACACCCCAAAACCCCTGCCGCCACGATCAACTCGCAGGCCGTGAATGTAGCCGGCGCAGCAAGCCGATCAACGAGAATCCTCTCATCGATCCCCATCCCCCGAGCCAGCTCCACCACCCCGATCCCCGCATCACCCATCGCCCGCGCAACCCTCCCGCCGACGCATCTGTCCACCCAGTCCACAAGACCGCCTTCCACCCCAAGCGCGACAGCGACACGACCCGCACCATCGCAGGTCGTGGCACCATTCCAGCTATCATTCGAACATGTGTTCTATTATCCGGGTGGCAAGGTTCGGAGATCAACGATCTCCGCTCACACAATCCGTGGGAAACCCGGCATACAGAATCCGTGAGTTGTCAATAGGAAAGAGGTGAGCCGCGTTGGCCGACAACCGATTCGGCGAATACATCCGTCGTCGCCGCGAGGATGCTCACCTCACCCGCGCCGAACTCGCCAAACGAGCCAGCGTCTCGGTCTCCCTGATCGAAAAGATCGAACTCGGCACCCGGCCGACGACCCTGCCCACCCTGCAAGTCCTCTTCGACCAGCTGGATGTGCCGCCGATGTACCGCAAATACATCCTCGGACTGAGTCTGCCCGGAGTATTCGGCTTATCCAATACCGACCATTTGGTACCAACGGAGGATGATCTGTCCGACTTGAACAGCCTCCCGCATCCGGCGAGTCTCTATGTCCTGCCGACCTTTACGATCGTCGCCGCCAATACCGCCCACCAACGCGTGTTTCCCGGCAGCAGTCCCGGCACCAACTTCGTCGAATGGATGTTCCTGAACCCCGCCGCCCGCACGGTAATCGTCGGCTGGCGCCAGGAAGCCCAGCGCCTGCTCCACAGCGTGCGCATGCTCACTCCGAACATCGCCACCGATGCGCAAGTCGCGGCCGCCGTGCGCAGATGCCAGGAAGCACCCGAGTGGGACGAACTGTGGAACAGCCCGCCACCACACCAGACCAGCGAGAATATCCACATCCTCGTCCGCTCCCCCGGCAGCCATCGGACCGAGGAACTGAGCGTGCGCATCTACTCGCCCGAATTCCCCAACCGCCCGTGGTGGATGTGCCGGCTCATTCCCCGGCCCGGGTCACATCGGGTCCCACGGCACTAGCGCGCCGTGTTCGTCGACCACAGCGGTTGGGCGTCCGCCGTGTAGACGACAACGTTGCCGTCATCCTGAACCGCCAGGACCGTGCCCCTGGGGTTGGTCCGGGTCGACCAGAGAACTCGGCCGGCAGAGTCATAGAGGACGAAGTTGCCGTCCTGCTGCATGATGGCCACCACGCTGCCACCGCCGACGGTCGCGGAAGCCCAGATGGGGGCGCCGGACTGCGCGAGCACCAGGTTGCCGTCATTCTGCAGAGTGAGTGTGAAACGGCCGTCGCACGAGGAGAGCGACTGGCCGGGGTAGAAGCCTTCGTCTGCCCGCATGACCCCGCAACCGGTAGGCGGCGTGATGGGGACGCGCAGGATCGGCGGCTCGGAGATACCGAGCACGGACTGAAGCTGCGCGTTCTGGAACTCCGGCTGGAGCGTGGCCGAGGTCGCCGCCTGAACCTGGAAGCCGGACGGCGCCGATTGCACACCGCTGCAACCGAAGCCGGGAGCGCCGACATGGCGCGCGTGATCGAGGTTGTCGGTGACGGTCCAATTCGTGACGCCGTTGACGGCGTAGCCGTAACCGATGTTCAAGCCCTGCAGCGTATTACCGGTGACGGTGGCGCCGTAGTTGGTGCCGGTCGCGCAGTTCCAGATCGCGGGGCCCATCGCGATCCCGACCTTGATGAAGTGGCTCCTGCCGTCGATCACGTTGTTCTCGACGACGGTCCCGGTGTAGTTGCCGCCCACCGGAGCGAAGTCGACCATATTGATGCCACCCAGCAGCTGGCGGGAGACGGCGACGATGGTGTTGTTCTGGATCGTGGAGCCCGGGGCGCCGAAAATGACGATGGCACCGTCGGTGGCGTCGGTCACGGTATTGCCCTGGACCAGGCTCGATCCGCAGGCCAACGAGATACCGTCCGCCCAAGTTCCGTCGGCCTGGCCCGCCGGTCCGATCTGGTTGCCGACGACGGTCGCCCGCTGACACTGGGGCACGTTGTCGGTGACGGCGCCTTCGAAGAAGTGCATGGCCGACCAGCTTCGGGGTTCGCGGGCGACGATGTCGCGCACGGTCTGGTCCGTGCCGGCTCCACCCATCAGGATGAGCGCCTCACCCTTCAAATGGCCGAGGGCCGGGCGGTTTCCGTCGACCTGCACGTTGCGCAGCACGGCACCGGTCTGTCCGAGACCGTTGACCGCCGTTGTCTGATCGCTGCCGGTGACAAGTAGCACGGCTCGCGTCTGATCTGTCGGATAGCCCTGTGTCGATACCTCCTGGCCGGGCGCGGTGAACGTGACCGGACCGGCAAGATTGAACACGGCGTTGGGGCACAGCACCGCCTTGGCGCCGCTGCCGGTCAGCGCCGCATTGATGTCCGCATCCGTACCCGACGCGATACACCCCGTCGCGGCCGTCCCGATCGCGGTTATCGCCACGACCGATCCAGCGACTACTGCCACGCTGACGATCGCCGCGGCCAGCTTTCGCGACGTGAAGATGAATGGCATAACTGCCTCCAGAAAAGGGGAATTGGGAAGTAGCGCCGCCCGCTGCGATCACAAGGCGCAGACGCCGGAGGGTGCGCAGGCTCCCCAGGCCGATTTCGTACGGCTATTTGGTGATCAAGCGGTGGCCTAGGTTGTGGAACGGTTTCTCGATCGTGCGGTAGGTCGCGGCCGCGATCACCACCGCACCGATCACCCACGCGCCCAAGGTGAGCCAGGCCGCGGGAATGCCGGCGACGGGCGCGGTCCAGCGGGGCAGGGCGTCGAGCACGAGGGCGTGAACGAGGTAGAGCGAGTAGCTGATCCGTCCCAGGAACAGCAATGGGCGCGGGAAGGAATAGCGCCGCAGCAACAACGCCGCCGCGAATAGCAAGTAGGCGGGAATGATGGTGGCGGGCTGCTTCACCCAGGTGATCCAGACGCCGGTGATCGGGTCCAGGGTGGGTTCCACGAAGAGGCTGATCCCGAAAATGACACACACCGCGAACCCGAACACCGCCCACCCGCGTCGCGCGGTGATCTCACCCGAAGTAATCCGGTAGAGCGTCGTTCCGACGAACATGGTGGCGAAATAGCCGAAGGTCAACACCGACGCCCCCGGCTGATTGAGAACCAAAGGGACGGTGATGAATACAAGCAGGATCGCGGCCAGGGCCGAGCGCCGGTCGCCGGCCCAGAAGGCGAACACCACAGCGATCAGGACTGTCGCGACCACCACCACCGAAAGCGTCACAACGCCAGCCTGCGAGCCGGTGATCATCGAGGGTGGCAGGAACGCCCCGGGAAGAATCGAAGCGACCGCGAGAACCGCCAGGGGCGCCGACCGACGACTGAGCCCGGCAATCAGCAACAGCGACAGAAACAGATAGAACGCCAGTTCATAGGACAGCGACCAAGAGGCGCCGATTACCTGGATATTCGCACCGCCGATGAAGAACTGCACCATAGTGAGGTTCGTTATGAAGTTACGCACGGGGTGCTCGAGAAAATCCGCCGGCAGGTTGTAACGCTGCACCGAGTACAGGATCATCGCCGCAATCAGGCAAACCCAGTACAACGGATACAGCCGGAAAAACCGTCCCACCCAGAACGCGCCCAGCGACCGCCCTCGCTCCAGTGATGCAGGAATGATGAACCCACTGACGAGAAAGAAGACGAAGACCCCGAACTGCCCCAACCCGAAATGCGCTTGCGAGAATCGCAAATACTCCGGCCAAAGCCGCTCCGCCGAGTGTTGAACCACAACCGCCAAGGCCGCCAACCCCCGAAGCGCATCGAGAAACTCGAACCGCCCGCCCCGGCCGCGCACCACTCGTTCACCCGGCGAAACCGGAACCGCCACTGCGGCATCAACACTCACGGCAGGATGCTACTGAAGCACCCGAACCAAACAACCGTCCAGGTAGTGCACATTCCTTTCCTGGTAGCCGGTTCGAATTCGGCTACCAGGAAGGACGTGCGTGGCTGTTCCTCTTTGTGGAAAGTGGTGGATGGTCAGGTGACTCGCACGTGCGCGACAGCGCCCGCAGCGATGGTCGGGTTGTAGGCGGCGACAGCCGACTCGCTCTTCACCTGCAGGGTGATCACATCGCCTGTCACAACGGTGAACTGACCGGACACCGTCACGGTCGTCACGGAGTTCGAGGCGACGTTCTGCAGGCTTCCGGTCACACCCTCCGGTGTGCCGTTGACCGTCAACCGCAGCGTGACGTCCGCCCCGGAGAACATGCCAGCGGTGAAGGGCACCGAGGCTTCCAGGGTTGCACCGGCCTTGCCGCTTTGAACGACCAGTCCGTTGCCGGACACCGTGGAGCCCGGATACGCCGGATCGACGGTCCAGCCGGTAATGGTCTTCCAACTCTTGTCCATCCCGGACCAGGCGACACCATCCTTCTTCATAGCGGATGGTTGAAAGCTGGTCTTCGCGACCACTGAAAGCACGCCGTTACCGACAAGGTCGGCAGGTGCGTTCGACAGCGGGGTATTGGTGTGACTCAGCATTCCTGAGCCCATACCGTCGGCGGGGCTGCCGGTCAGCGCCGCCAGAGTTCCTACGCCCACAGAATCCGCGACCGAACCTGATCTGGCCGCCGTGTCTCCGTTGCCGGTGAGTGCGACCGCCACCGCAACGGCTCCGGCCGCACCGACCGACGCGGTGAGCATTCCGTGCGCGGCGCCGTGGGCAGACTCGGGAACCAACCCGGCGTACCCGCCTTCGCCGCCGAACAAGGCTTCCGTTGTCGCCCGAACGTGCAAGGATGTCGATATCGAACCCACGGAAGTGGCGGAAATATTGGTATACCCGGCATTGGTGGACGCAGCTGCGCAGCCCTCGCCCGAAAGATTGCCTTGTAGCACAGCGTTACCCGATTTGACGGCCACGCGAGCGCCCATCGAACCATTGCCACTTCCGCCCGCGGGCGCCGATGCAAACCACCGCTGCAACGCGCTCAGCCCGCCGCTGCCGATCGCATCCGAGACAGCGACCATGCGGGCGGAATCGATCCTCCCATCGAGGTTTCCGGCACCGGTGAATCCGGCGACCAGATATGGCTCGATGACCGGCACTTCGGCGGTGATGATCGTGCTGGCCGGAGTGGGCGCCGCCGCCGCGCCGATCGGCGCGGTCGGTGGATCGACGGTGGTGACGGGCGACGCCGGAGGCACAGCCTGCCGGAGCAGTTTTTGCGTTGCCATACGGCGTCCCCTGTCTACGACTGAGTGAAGGTCGGCGTGATGAGCAGCTTGCCCTGCGCACCAAGGGTGGTGGAGCTGATGGCGACCTTGTCGATGAAGTCGGCCGGTCCGCCGTTGGCCGTCTTCCACAGGCCGATGTGGGTGTAGGTGCCGGCCGGAAGGTCGATGGTGACTTGCGAACCGGTGATCACCCCGCCGGTACCGGAGGTCCAGACGGTCTCCTTGCGGGCGTAGGCGGGCGAACCGCCGCTCGCCTCGTTGGTACCGGTGGTGGCAGGGTCTGCGATATGCACGCTGACGTAGGCGGCAGCCGTCCCAGCGACATTCTTGTACGCGTCTGCGAGCGCCTGGCGGGTGGTGGCAACAGCAATGGCCATGATGTTTCTCCTGTCGAGAGGGTTGGAATGCAGTGCGACGAGACGCGCTACTGCTTGCGACGGACGACGCCGAAGAACCACAGGTATTCGGTGGTCGGCGTCGTCGGATACGACACGTACAGGCGGTATTTCGCGCCGGTCGGTATGGCGTCGGCCAGGTCGGACTGGATGGCGAAGGCGGCTTCGGTGGCGGTCACCTTCGCGTTCCACGTGGCGAGCACGGCGTCCGTCGCATTCAGCATCTGGATGCGCACCTGGGTGCCGGTGGGGAATTCGGAGCCCGGCGCCAGCGCGAAGGTGTGCATGAAGTCGGCGCCCTTGGACAAGACCAGGGTGAGATTGGTCGGGTCGTACCCGAGTTGCTGTGGCATGGCTTCCTCAGCTCGGATCCGGCTGCGGCGCAACCGGATCGGGTTCGATGTAAACGGGGTCGGGGATCGGCTCCAGCCGGCCGATGAAGATGCTGCCGCGCCGGGCCGAGACGCCCTCGGCCACAAGTGCGACGACGAGCATGTCGCCTTCGAGCGCGAGCGCGAATTCCCGGTCACCGACGGTGACGGTGGTGGTCATAGATCCTCTGCTTTCCAGTAGTCCCAGCCGCCGCCGTTGACCCAGGACATGCGCTCGTTGCCGAGGCCCGTGTATCGGTGTCCCGGCCCGGACGGCAGCGCGCCGGCGGTGTCGGTGTAGGCGAATACGTCGGTCCAGCCGCTGCCGGTCCGGCGTTGTGCGGTGTAGATGTTGCCGACCGCTTTGAGCCGCACGACATCTCCGCTCGCGACGGGGGTTTCACCGAAGGCCAGCCCCGTCCAGGTGCCGTCGTTGTACTGGTAGAGCCCCAGTCCCGACTGGATGACGGTGAGCGCCACGAACTTCCGATGATCCGGTGTGGACCGAACGGCGAGCCACGCATTGCGCGCGGTCGGATTGATGACGCGCCCGGAGACCATGTGGTTGTCGTAGTTGAGCCGCTGGGCGTGCAGGTAGCGGCGCACGCCGTCGGTGCCGCCGGCCACCACGAACACACCGCCCGCCACCGTGGCGGGCAGGCTCGACATCTGCGCGAATGCCGCCGGCAGGATGCCGGTGTCGAAGTCCTCGTAGAAGACCAGTTTGGGCGCGGTGTTGCCGATGAGCTTCTTACTCAACGCCACATACGGCACTCCGCTCGACGCGAAGTCAAGCGCCCCGGCGGCGAGACTGGCACCAACCGCCAGCTTCGCCGAGGTGGGGAAGCGAAAGTTGGGCCGGGGCGGCCAGGCGGTGGCCAGGCGCGGCAGGTCCGTGGTGGTAGGGCCCAGCAGTTGGCGCACCGAACCGCCGCCGCACTGGTGGATCCCGACGAAAGCGGTTTCCCCCACATCGAAGACGATCTCCTCGGGAAGTTCCAGCGCTTGCTCGGCGCGGGCGACGGTGATCAGCGGGGTCTGGTTCTCCGACACCCATTCGATGCGGATGTCACCGCCCTCCAGCACACGCCCGACCACGACGTACAACTCGCAGGGCGTCCCGCTGACCGACTCCGGAATGTAAGTGACGATCTTGCGCCCGCCGCTGTAACGACATCGGATGAACGCGCCCTCCATCGCATTGGGCAGCGGCTGGAAGGCAGGCGCGTGCTGTATGTAGAAGATGCGGTCGTTGTAGACGGGGAGGCCCTGCTGTGTGTAGTACCAGATGTACCGGTAGACGTACTGGTTGTATCCCGACTTAGGGGTATCCGAGTAGTTCCACGCACGCGTGGCCAGCATGCTGCGCGGCACCGAGGATTCCTCGGTGAGGTTCATGGTCTCCCAGTACGGCTTGATGGGCAGACCGTCGAGCACCACCTGGACCCGGGAGTTGGTGGACTGCACCGATTCTCCGGTCTCGGCGACGATCTTGTCGACGATGGCCGCCGTGGTCTCGGCGTCCCCCGCGTCCGCGCGAGCCTTCGCCGCCTGCCGCCGCAACTCCTGCGCCCAGCCACGCAGGTCGATCAGGCCACCGGTGAATCCGGTGACCGCATCGCAGAACGCGGCGGCGAATTCGTGCAGCCCGACCCGCACCACAGTCGCCAGGTTGACCGGCACAGCGGCATACGCCCGCACGATCGGCGTGCGCATAGCGGCTTGCGCGGACGTCTTTGTGAGTGCCGCCAAGCGCCTTGGACTCTGAGCACCGGGTGCGGCGCTGTAGGCCCCATCCGGAATCACCGGCTTCGGACTGGTCATGGCGCAACCTCCCGATCGAATCGGCTGCGGTGCGATCGATCCGGGCTCACAGGTCTTCGGCCTTCCATTCGGTCCAGCCGCCGCCGTCGACCCACGAAGAACGCTCGTTGCCCAGCCCGGTGTAGCGGTAGCTGGAACCTTTGGGCAGTGCGTTCGCGGTATCGGTGTGGGTGAGGATCGACGTCCAGGTGCCGGCGATGTTCTTCTCGACTGTGTAGACGTTTCCGACGGCCCTGATCCGCAGCTCGTCGTTGTTGACGACAGGCGTTGCGATCGAGGCAAGCACGGTGGCGGTCTCTGCGGCGGTCCATCGTGTGATGTGCACGGCGGCACTGGTAACGGTCAGTGACACGTACGAGTTGTTGCCCGCGTCGGACCGGATGAACAGTCGCGCGCCCCGGTCGTTGGGGTCGCGAATGCGCCCGGTCACCATCATGTCGTCGTAGTTGAGCTTCTGCCCGTACAGGTAGCGGCGTAACCCGTCGTCCATGCCGTGGACCCGGAAGACGCCATCGCCGCTGATGTAGGCATACCGCGCCGACAGCCGAACCATGGACGTCGGCATGACATTGGAGTCGAAGTTCTCGTAGAACATCAGTCTGATCGGTTCACCGGCTACGGACGCCTTACCGAAGGAGAGATATGGAATCCTTCGGGAGGCGAATGACAAATGGCCTGCCGCGAGCACGGACCCCGCCGTCAGCAGGGACGATGTCGGGAACTCGGCATTGAGCTGTGGTGGCCACACGCTCGGCGGACGCGGAATGTCGGCCGCCTCGATGCCGAGCAGCGGCCGCCGATTCCCGCCGCCGCGCTGGTGAATTCCGATGAACGCGGTCTCACCCTGCTCGAAGACGAGCGCTTCGGGCAGTTCAACGGTGCGCTCCACCCGGCTGCCCGTGATCTCGGGCGTCTGGTTGGGCGACACCCATTCGATCTTGATGTCGCCATTCGGCAGCATCCGTCCGACGATCACGTACAACTCGCACGGTGCGGATACGGCGTCCGGGATGTAGCTGACGACCTTACGGGGGCCGCTGTAGAGGCAGCGGATGAACGCGCCCTCGACCATATTCGCGGGCGGGACGAACGTCGGCACGAAGTTCACGCTCACCGTGTCGCCGGACGTCGCCAGACTCCAGACCGCGCGATGCAGCTCGGTACGCGGAAATGACGCCTCTTCGGTGAGATTCATGGTCTCCCAGTACGGTTTGACCGGAAGACCATCGATCACGACCTGCATCTTCGAGTTGGTGGCCTCGATGATGACCGTCTGGTTGTCGGCAGCCGACTGCGCACCGGACGCGGTCTGCGTGGCCTTCACCGAATCCCGCAGTGCCTGATCGGCATCCGCCCGCAACTGCCGCGCCCAGCCGCTCAAGTTGATCAGACCGCCGGTCGCACCGGTGATCGCATCGCACAGATCGGCTGCGAATTGCTTCACGCCGGAGTCCACGACGCCGCCGAGGTTGATGCCGACATTGCCGTAGGACTTGACAATGCCGCCCGCCATATTCGCCTTGGCGGCGTTCTGTGTCAGCTGCGAGACGCCCCTGATGGGCTTGAGGCCGCCGGGTCCGGTGAACGAATTCTCCGGAACGCGGTGATCGGGGCTGGTCATGGCGCATCCCCTTCGAAGGTTCCGTCTTGCGCCACATCAGGCTGCAACTCCCGAGCATCGATGAGGTGGGCGAGTTCACCCGATGCTTGAAGCTGGTGAATCAGGTTGCGTCGCTCTTCTACGGACAGGTCCGTGACTGAAGGCATCGAGACCTCGGGCGGGCGGGGAGTGCCGATCGGAACCCACGCGCCCGCCTGGGCGAGCCAGTGTTCGCCGTCGGTCGCGGACGGGTGGTATTCCAAGGTCTGCAGTTCGGGGTGGTGACGGAACCCGAGGTCCCACAACCGTTCCGACCACTTGCCGAGTACCTGCTGCGGTACCAGCAGTGGTCCGTTGCGCGGACCTGGGAGGCTGACGAGTGCCCAGAGGTAGGCCTCTTCCGGGTCGTCCTGGTTGCATTCGTGCTGAAGGGGAAGTGGCATTGTGCTCTCCGGTGGTGCTCGAAAGGTTCTCGGCTACATGACGCCGAGCTGCTGAAGGTCGCCCATGATCGAGGAAACGTGGCGCAGCGCCTTGGCGACCGGGTCCTCGCGGGCCTTGTCATCGCCGATGGTGATGCGCCAGGCCGGGGTTACCCCGCGCGACCAGGTCAGTTCCAGCGCTGTCACCTGGTCGACGTAGATCTGACCGCGGGGCATGCCTTCGACGGTGGCGCCGATGCGGTCACCGAGGAAGTAGTGCCCGCGCCCGTTCTCACCGATCAGATACGGTTTGCCATCCGCGACCGTGAGCTTGTGCGAGGTGAATCCACGGGTAGCCCACAGCCCGGCGCGAATAGCGACCAGGGAAGACAGGGTGTAGCCCTTGTCCGCGCCGGATTGGAAGTACTCGAAGTAGTGCGACCAGCCCATTTTGGGTGCTCGCAGTGGCGATTTGAACGACATCCAGGCGAGGATGGTGTCCTCGTACAGCGGTTTGAGGAAGGCGTCCAGTGGCCCGCCCATGGCGGGCAGACTGATGTTCGCACCGGCGCCGATGGATACCGTCGCCGTCAGGTTTCCGATCATCTGCACAATGGCTGAGATGGTCTCGTTCACGCCCGGCATGCTGTGACCGCCGCAGTTGATCTGTACGGCTGTGGCCGGTGTGATGGTGAACTCCGAGGTTTGAATGCCCGTGTACTCCGATTCCCGGTACACCACCCAGGGATTCGACGGCCGCGTACCCAGCCAGTCGGGCCGGTGGTATTCCTCCGGCGCGTTCGGATCGGGCAGGGTGTCTGCTTCCTGCTCGCGGAAGTCGTTCACGAACCGCTGCACGGTGTGCACCAGACCGTCGAGCACCGAACCGCCACCGGAAGTACCGCTGTAGTAGCCGGACTTGTCGACGATGTCGAATACCAGGCACCCGTGGCGCAGCTTCGCACCCGGCCACGGTGGCGGGTCGCCCTCCAGGTAGCGGCGGGTGGTGACCATCAACTGCGCGTCTTCCAAGGTGGTGGAAGCCATGTCGTGCCAGGTCTTCCAGCGCGACGAGAGCACCGTCCAGATGGAGGTGTCGGAGAAGAAGTCGTTCGGCGCGACCACCATGGACCAGGTCGTCTGATCCAGGTTGAACCACTTGGACGGATCGAGCGGGTCATCCGGCAGCGCCCACAGGCTCGCCTCCTTACGGAGGATGTTCAGGAACAGTGAGAGTTTCAGGCACCAGATCGACGGCCCGGCGAGCATGAACACACGCGGGAACTGGAAGGCAGCCGGCAGGAATGGATTGCTCCACGCCTGAATCCACTTCAGCTCCTCGTAGTCGTGCATGAACTGCACGACAACGGTTTTCACGCCGGTGTCGGATTTGCTCAAGGTGGCGGACTTCATGCGGCCGCCCCACCGCGCACCGTCCTTGTCCACGGTGACGTGCACGTTCTGTGTGGTCCGCGCCGAAGCGTTCATGATCCACTTGGCCAGATAGTGCTCGGCCGGCAGCACCAACTGCCCCGTACCGGATTCGTTGAGCAGCCACTTGAAGTCGGCGGAGATCTCCGCGCGGCAAATACCACGCAGATTCCAATCGCCGTCCCACAACCGAATCAACGGTGGCTCGATTCTCAGATCCTTGCGCTTCTGTCTGACTGCGATCGCGTTGTCGTAGATCGCCTCCAGCCGATCCGCGGCCAGCACCTGCCCGAAGTCGCTCACTGCAACCCCCACGGCCGCGACCAATTCCGCGGGCAGCGCACCTGAATGCGGGCCCCCGGTGCGGCTCCGCGCACCGTCACCGGCACCGTCGTCTCGGGTGTCCACGCGGGCACCGAGTGCATGAACATCTTGCCGTTCATACGCGCCCACACCGAGGTGTGATCGGCTGCGACGATCATCTCTTCCATCGGATCGGTGTCGACGGTGATGTCCTGACCCGCCACCAGCGACGGCAGAGTAATAACCCGGTTCTTGTACTCGTCGTCCTTCCAGGAAAAGTCGGGCAGCGTCCAGACACCCGGCGCGGTAGCGACCCACCGCAGCCACAGCGGCTGATCGGTCGGATTCGACACCGGCAGCCACAGCGTCTCCGACTTCCCCTCTTCCCGAGTGTCGGTCGTGGACTCCGCCGCGGCGGTCACATCCTCTTCGACCCACCACGGCACACCTGCCGTGCAGGTCATGGTGACCTGCCCCCACCGCTTCAGATGCGGATCTCGCAACGGCTTGAATTCCGGCTGTTGCGACATCCTCAGATGCAGTGTGCGCGAACCATATTCGGTGGTGACCACCAGTTTGCAGTCACGGTCGTATGCCCACGCCTTCCGCCAGGCGGAATCCACCGATTCCCAACTGGCGCCTGGAGTCTCGAAGATATTGACCCCGAAAACGACATCCCGCTTCTGCCAGTTCGCGCCGCCATAGGTAGCGCCGATCTGAAACGCCGTCGAATTCCAAATGGTAGTGACCGGCGCGTCGTACAACCCGGTCGGAGTCGTCCCCAGCTCGACACCCTCCCGCCCCTGACCGGGACCGGACAGCGTCCACTGCGAGCCGTCGACACCCTCGACTTCGATGGTCGCGGCTTGTGCCATAGCAGGTTCACCTCAGTTCTAGAGATAGATGTCAGGACCAGCGCCCCGCGTAAGACAGCGCCCGCTGCCCCGCATCGCCCTTGTCCTGCAGGAATTGGGCATCCACGCTCGGCGCGGAAATATTGATCGCCAAGGAGCGATCCGTATTGCGCACCCGCCGCCGCCCCGCTCCGGGAAAAGCAGCCGTGGGCACCATCTGCCGCCCGTTCAAGTTGGACACCACACCGGCGTCCTGGCTGATGAGCTGCAACAACGACAGACTCGAGTCGACGAACCCGCCCCCGGAACCGCCCGCGCCGCCGGCGAACCCGCCCGCAGCTAGGAACCGTTCAGCAGGCAACCCGGGCACCGCGGCGGCCTCGACCACAGTTGGACCGACATGCCCACCGTCACGCTTCAAGTTCGAAATAGCTTCCGCACCAATGGACTCCAACCCATCGAACGCGGCACCGGATACAATTCGGTCGAGGAACACCCTCGCAGTAGAGGCATCCAGCACATAATCGGCCAACGCCCCAGCGGAAGCCTCGGCACTGGACCCGATCCCGGCGTAACCACTCCTTCTCGAACGCGAACGACTCGACCCGCCCCCGCGCCCACCGGGGTTCTTGCCCGCAGAATCAGCAACTTCGCCACCAGAACCCGCTGCACCGGCGGGTTGATCGGTACCGCCCCAGGAAAACAACTCTCCCGCAGGCACCTCCACAACCCCACCATCCGCAAATCGCAACGCCGCCCCCGAATTCACCGCCTCCAACAACGGCAAATTCCGCGCGGTAGCAGCCGCATTGACGATGAACTCCCCCTGCGAAGCCATCACAGGAATCACATCATCCCGTGGCCCGCCGGGCCCCACCAACAACCCACCATCGGCCTTCTTCTCCGGGTCCGTAAAACTCCGAATCAGCCGAGCAGCATCATCCCCGAAAAACGGAATCCATTCCTCCGCAAAATCCGCCGCCTTCCGAAATAGACCCTTAACTCCTTCAAGAATCCCATCCCAAACACCATGCAAAGAATCCACAATCCCAGAGAAGAACCCAGCAACTCCATTCACACAGGACTGGAACATCGGCACGATAGTGTCCCGCCAAATCTCCCCAAACCACTGCCCCAGCGGCACCAGAACATTCTGATACAGGCTTTCAACCGCCGCCTTGATAGTGTCCCAGTTCTCAACAACCAGAACGATCCCCGCAATGGCCAACCCTATAGCACCAACAATCGCCCCTAGCGGATTTGCCCGCATCACCATATTCAGTATCTGCTGGCCAATAGCCCAAAGCTGAATAGCAATAGCTGCAGCAGCAAACAGTCCGGATATCCGTTGAACCACCGATACCAGCTTCTGCACATCATCGCTCCGCCATGCCTCAACGATTTCTCGATGCGCGCCTGACACTTCCCCCATCAAGGATGCAAACTTCGCCGAAAGCCCGGAAACAACTCCCGCTATCGCAGTGAATGCAGCAGATGCAACCGAGAAATCGCCTACCGCAGTCGATAATTGCGCCTCCGATGCCATAACCTCAGCGGAAGCATTGGGCGCAGCTAACGCATTCAGGACTGCCAACAGGCCTGCTGACGCTCCGACCACTGCGATACCCCAAGCGACCGGGAGCTTCTTAACCCTGGCTCGTTCCCTGTCGATATCCGCTTTTGAGAGTCGCGGCTTGTAGGGCGGACTGATTGTGTTGATGTCCCCGCCTGTGACGTTGAAGGTGCGCATTTCAACGTATTGAATAGAATCCGGCTTCCGTCGTCGCGGATTACTGCCAGGGACGACAGCGCCGTGCTTGATCCTCGCGTGAACAAGGTGATAGTCGACCGGTATGTTTCCGGTATCTTTCTCGAACTCATCGAGTATATATTTATAACCCTTGGCTATTAGCCTTCTTCTCAGGCCCTTGTCCTTGGAAATCAGGGTTCGAAGATAGAGGCGCGACCCTTGCCTGACAACATGCCAGTCTCCCGCATCGTCTTGGACTATCCTCGTCCCGAGCGTAGGGTGCTTTGATACGCCTCCCTTCGCTTCCACAACTACCAGCTGGCCTTTGATTACCGCGACTATGTCTAAGGTGTCGTTACCACGTCGACCATCCACGAGAATTACGCCGTCGCCACCAGCATCCGCAATCATTCGCTGGACCTCATAGCGCGCCGCAGCTAGTCCGATCTCTTCACTGAAATTGTTAGGCGCTTGACGAGCGTCCCGCGATTTCCGGACTACTGCAGAAAAGTGTTTAACTAGCTCCAGCTTCGCTGGATCGTTCCTATTCAATATCCGAAGTCGGTCGAGCTCAGCCTTGTAATTTTCTTTTAGCTTCGTCGAATTCAGACCTACGAGCCGAGTGGCGAGTTTGATCTCCTTGGAGTAGCGCCGATTGAGCACTAGTCTGGTGTACATAGCCGACGCGCGCTTCCGCAACAGTTCAGCCATACGATCCTGAAGACCTCTGTCACTCAGGATCAGAGACCTCGCTTGAATTGGAGAAACAGCATGCTCATCCACGGAAGTGCGGCCGATCTCAATTCCCGATACGGGCGCGTTTCCTAGTACAGAAAATGTCATTTTGCACCACCATAACAAAATCGCCCAATCGATATCTCGACCGATAGGTCTGGCCATGCCAGAATTACAAACAGAACACTTGACTGCCGCCAAAGGATGCAGAAAATATGCAGGACTATCACATCCGCGCTCGCCCGATTCCTCAAACCTCACCGATAGCGAAGAGATCTGTTCCACGCGCATACAGTCCAGGGCGATAGCCTGCGATGTGGTGCTGGAGCTCTCATCTAGAAAAACTAGATAAGCGAATCTGTCGCAATTTCAATCGACGACTCGGCAGGCGACTCTAACCGGTGAATACAGCAAATTCGCTACACCGCAAGTGGTCGGCGAACATCTACGATGGCCGGTGACTCAAAGGGTTCACCCTCGCATCGACGGCGATCCGATTTCAATCCTCATCCTCGAAGTCATCAAAGAAGGCATCCGACTCTTCCTGCCATTTTTGATAACGGGGATTTACAATATCGATTTGGAGCCACTCGTCGCGAGACTCCGCGAGTATCACCAAGCGGGGGAGATACCATGCAGCCTGGCCGTCTTCATCCGACCACGACGGAGTACCAACTATAGTCGTCAATCGCTCATTCAGTTGCCCAAGAATGGCACGCCTCGATCCGGCATCAAGAGGGCCGATATCGGTGAATATTAGTTGAATATGCAGAACGGATTCTTTCGCTCCGCCGTGCTGTTGAAGAAAACTACGGTCCTTCTCCACAAACGCGATCGGATCATCGAGCTGCAGGTCCGTTACAAGCGTCGCGTCGCGCGTCCGCGGATCTCGCATGCGCCATCCCGCCGCGCTACAAAAGCGAGCGACGTCCTCGTCTTTCCAAGTCCAGTTGAAGGCCTTGGCGACCTCGACTACGCGGACGGCACCTGCGATGTCGGCTTGCATGCTTGGATCCTACTTCCTTCGGCGTGCGAATCGTCAGTCGGCTAAGGCACTTGCGCGATGATGTTCTCCGGACACCCCACACTCAGCTGCTAACGTAGATCACATAAATGTTTGGCATTGCTACTCATCCATTGTCAATCGAAACCTTGACGCAAGGGGACGATCCGATGGCATATTCGATATCGGCTTGCATACCAGATGCAACCTAACTACGCACGCCGAATGCAGTGATGGCGGGGTAGTTTTCAGATGAGTTGTCCCACGCATCCACGACCAAGTCTGCAGGATCGGCCACGCGGTATACATCACGCAGAGCCGTAACCACAGCGTCGGCCATGGCCTCGAATTCCCGGTAGGAAGCAGGCCATCGCAACGAGCGCACCCAGCCCTCGGGGACCCGATCTTCTTCCACTATCGACCAACCGCTGTCGGTCATTGCCGTTCGCTCGGTCCCCGAGGACCGTTGTGCGGAAGGAACACTACCGGCCAACATTCGGCAGGTGAGCCCGAACCAGGTCGGCTCGATATGTGCGACGGCCCGGTCGTCCTTGCGGATTACCAGTATTCCTTCCAAGGGAAGGCTGGTCAGAGTCAATGTCAAAGCCGCCGAGAACTCCGGCCATGTCCGCGGCCGATCCGGCAAGTCGCCCATGTCCTCATCGTCCTCGTACTCGCCATCCGCTTCTTCGTCATTGTCTCGGGACAGATACTCGTCCCACCATTTCTGATAAGTTGGATTGACTATTCTCATTTCCACCGCCTGACCATCCATACGGAGGAAGAGCACTGATGCCGCAGGGGCGAAGGATGCGCCAGTATTCCGCCATCGTGACGTCGAACTCCACGGGAGAGACCAACGAATCTCCGGTTCAGGACCGGGGGAAGGTACCTCCGGCTCGCCCAAGGCTGTGGTGAGCCGATCAGCGAGTTCAGCAAAGGCATCCGTCAGCGACCGATGGTTCTCGGGCAGGGTTCCATCAACATAATCCGTAACACACAGCACCAGTTGCGATACCTGTTGATCAGGCTTGAGATTTCGCTCGAACCATCTACGGCGGTATGTCGCTCGTGCTAGCGGCTCCGCGACGTCAAGCCCCGTCCGAATGGCCGCGCCGCGTTCCCCCGAAGACTCGACATAACTCCAGCCCGCCACGGCACAGAAGCGATGGACGTCATCGATTGACCAGGTCCAGTCAAAACCCGCCACCAGACTGGCGATCCGAACGGCACCCTCGATGTCGGCTTGCATGTGACGGATCCTACTTCCTGTGACCTGTGAGTCCGTTATCAGCAACGGTTGTGACAATGTCGCTCGGACCTGAGTCAGCGCCAACGACTCACGTAGGTGAGGGCTCGCTGGGCTTCCCAGGTTTTCGCCTTCTGGTAGGCGGTATCCACATCCGGCGTAGACATGTGAATGGTTGTCGACTGGTCGACGGTGCCGCCGCTGGAGCCGGTACCGGGCAAAGCCCTGTTCGGCATGAAGAACGGTGCGACCGAGTTGATCAGGGCGCCGGCGTCCTGGTTGATGGCATCCAATAGCGAGCGGTTGGCGTCTGCGGACTTGGCGTTGACGACGAACTCGCCGTCGGAGAGCCAGGCCGGGATCGAATCGCTGATGGACGAACCGGCACCGGATACCGAACCGCCTGCGGCGAGGAACATTTCGGGTGGGAAGTAGGCGAATTGCGTGAACTGGGAGCTGTTCGCGCCCGCCGCCGATCCACCGTACTGGCCGTTGCCGCGGGCTCCGCCCATCTCGAAGTTGACGCCGTTGGGCAGGGTGGCAGCGGTATGTGCGTCTTGGTCGGTGCGGTGGTACCAGCCGATGCTCAGACTTCCGGATGGTCCACGACCTATCTTGGCGCCTCGGGCACGGAGGGCTGCTTCCTCATTGGCTGTGGAGAAGCGAGAGCCGAACGGAGGCCAGCCGGCAACATAGTTGGCCAATGCTGATATCGCCCCTGAGCAATCGCCCCAATTGACTCCGCCCCAGGAGTATTTGGCACCTTCGACGCCTTTGGCGAATTCGATCAGCTGCTGTGCCTTCTCCGACAAGCCGCCGGAGGTCGTCGGCTGCGTCTCCTCGGCACCGGTAGCGCCGGGCTCCTCACCGCCGGTGTCGCCATCCGGGTTTCCCGCCTCGGTGGACTTGGGTTTCGAAGCGTTCTGGAACTTCTCGTCTACCAGGTTCTTGCCTTGCGCGACTGCCTGGAAGAGGTACGGAACCCTGTCGACCCCGAAGACTCCCAGCGCATCGCCGAGCATGCCGGACAGGAAATTGCCTGCAGCGCTGGCAAGTCCGGTCTTGGCGGTATTCGTGATCCAGTCCATGTCCTGGATTTCGTCACCGTCGTCCTCTGGCGCCTTCCCGCTCGAGCCGAAGAAGAACTGGCCGACTGCGGTTTGCCCGAGATCACCTACCAGCGAAGACCACTGGGAATGGACAACGCCGCCATCGGCAAATTTCGGTACCGCACCGGAATTGATCGACTCCAGCAGTGGCATGTTCTTCGACGTCGCGGCAGCGTTCACAATGTACTCGCCATTGGAGGCCAGCACCGGGATCACGTCATCGCGTGGGCCGCCGGGCCCCTGAAGGATGCCGCCGTCTGCCTTTTTGTCCGGTGAGGCGAAGGACTGCAGACTCGCAGCGATGTCCTTGGTGCTGAAGCCCATGAAACTGATGTCGGGCAGCTTGCCTACCAGGTTCGCGATGATGCCGACGACACCTCTGATCTTGTCGACGATGCCGTCCCAAACACCGCCCACGGCGGTACCCATACCGGAGAAGAACCCCGTGACGCTCTCGACGCTGGTCTTGAACATCGGGACGACAGTGCCGCTCCAGATATCGGAGAACCACTTGCCGACCGGAGTCAGGACGTTCTTGTACACCCAGTCGAAGGCCACCTTGACCTTGTCCCAGTTCTGCACGAGCAGCGTGATGGCGCTGATCGCCAGGCCGATCGTGGTGACGATCATGCCCAGTGGGTTCTGCTTCATGGCCGAGTTCAGATTCTTCTGAGCCCCGGTCATGCTCTTGGTCGCGGTGGCCGCATTCTTCTGCGCGCCAGCAGATTTGGAGAGCTCACCGGAGAACTTCTTGAATCCATCCGAGGAACCCTTGACTGCTTCGGTCGACTTCTTCATAGCCGCCGTCGACGCATTGGCAGCTTCCGACGACTTCCTCATCGCTTCAGCGGAAGCGTTTGCCGCAGCAGCGGGTGACTGCTGACCCGGCTTGCCGGCACCCGGAGAGCCCGCTGGTGGCTGGCTGGGTTTGGCTTGGGGTCCTTGCCTGTTCGCGGCTACGGCCGAAGCACCGCCGACCGGCGCATCACCCGCAGGACCACCACCGGTAGTCTCAAGCATGCCTGCCGCCAGATCCGGCGCCTGATCCAGCATCTCCTGTGCGACGGCCCCCGGGCTGCCCATCGCTGCGGCGAACTGGGGCACCATTCCTGCCATCGTCCCGACGCCGCCCAGCAGCGCGCCCGCGCCACCGGCCATTCGCCCGGCCTTGCCGGCAATATTCCTAGCGCCACCGATTACTCCGGCTTTCGCTTTGTCGGCGATATTCCCCAGGCGATTCGGCTTCTTCACTTGGCTTCGATGGGGGGTTCCAGGACCGAACCCCGGACTCTGTCGAGACGGTGGGGAAGGTGCCTCTGCAGGCGACTCCAAGGCCCGTTGCTGCACCCAATTCAGTGCCTCCGGATCCACCGAGTCGGGAAGTTCGGTTCTGCTCTTAGGAGGTCGCTTCGAGATCTCCTCAACCCCAGGTGGCACCGATACTTGCTTTGTACGCTCTGCTTGAAGATGTTTGACTGCATCTTTGTAAGGTGCCGAGCCATCGGGTTGCTCCGGGGTGTCGAATTCGTCCAATGCACCTGAGCGGTTCAGCCTGTACAGCGGATGGTTTTCCGACTTGGCTTGGAAGCTCTCCGGTGTATGAAACTGCACTTCGAACTTGTCGCCAGTTTCGGGATTCTTCCACCACGAGTGGTAGCCCTTGTAGGCCGGATCGGCCCACAGGTTACTTTCCCCGTCCTGCTTGAAACCGCGTTCCTTTAATTCAGCTTTCGCCGACTTAGTACCCGCCGAGTATTGATCCTCAGGAAATGTAAATGTATAGCGATTGAGATCTTCAACGCGCTTCAGGAACCGCTGCGGATCGATACCATCCTGCGCAGCAGAGGCTACCTTCCTTCGAAGAGAGTCCAGATCCTTCAGCGATTTGTCAAGCCCTTCGAGCTGCGCTCCATACGCAGCTAGCCCCGACTGGACGCCAACCATCGTCGCATCAAGCTGTCCGCGTTGTTCAGCAGCCCGCTTCCAACGGTCAGAAGTCAACTGATTATCGGCGGCACTGAGAGACAGGTTGTGTTCATTCTTGGCAGGGTCACCTCGCCACGCACCAATACTAGGCTTATCGGCCATTCGAATAACCAATCAATAATTGAATCCGAAAGAGAGGAGTTACGGATCCTGTACGATAAAGTCGATCAAGAAGGGGGGATTGCAGCGTCTCCCAGAAGCACAAGGCGCCATGACGGCAATGCCGTCATGGCGCGCTAAAAAACAGATGAGATAGAGCTCTAGAAGTTCTACCGATCGCGTTCTATTCCCATACTAGTTGCATCCTTCACGCCGTAGACTTCCTCGATAATGTCGTTGGCTCGTTCTCGGGTGATTTCGACAAGAAGAGGAGGCTGGGTGTCGTATGGAAATATGAATCGTTCTATCTCACCGCTACGCCACCATTTATTATCACGCCCAAAGTACTCGTCGAGAACGCCTTCCGGACTGGATCGGCGACGAACAACAGATTCCGGCCCCCCGCCCTCGTCGTACTCCCATTCACTCGCATAGTAGGCCCAGTATCGTACCCAATACTGGCGGTTCGCTGCTCGACGTTCCGCCTCTTCGCCATCGATCCAAACCAGACCATGGCGCTCGGGATCACCGGCGAAAGGTGAATCGTGCCATTGCCAGTCGACCAGTGAATAATATTCCCATTGGCCGCCCGTGCAACGCCACATAGCAGCCGGACGGTCAACAGAATAGGGAGCTATGATATCGCCTGCGACCCCCAGGCTACCCGTCTTAACGTAGTACTCGCGCCCTCGATCACTCACCTTTACCTCCTTGCGAAATTGGGCTACCAAGCAAAAGATACGCTATTGCGAATGTGTATCATCACCGCGTCCTTCTCCAGAGCTTACTTCGGTTGATTTGTCATCCGAGCCATCGTCGGGAGGCAATATCGAGAACGTATCGATGAGTTTCTGCATGGACTTCATTCGCTGTCCCTCCCGCACCAAGTCCAGTGCGGTCACAGGTCGAGGCATTGGCCTTGCCTGCGGCGGGTCCGCTCCGGCCGCCGCGATCACCGCAGCCTGCACGCCCTGGAGACCGTCGATGATAGTTAGCAGTAGGTACGTATCGAGGGTATAGCCATCGGGAGTCGGGGCGTCGGCTTCAGCGGGTACATCGTCGCCTTCGAGAGCCAGCAGTTGTTCGGCTAGCTCCATGTCCATCGCCAACGACGTCTTGTACTGCGACCCACGCGGCAGGCGATCCTTGAACCGCCAGATCGTGCGCCAGTCGCGGGTGCGTAGTTCGGTGGGCCCGAAGCATTCTCGGACGTCGATGCCGCGTTCCAGTAGGTCGTAGTCGAGTGCGGCACCGAAACGGTCCCAGAACTCTACGAGCCCTCGGATCCCCCCGGCAGCGCCGCAGAACCCTCGCCGAAGAAGTGGGCGTAGAGATCTTCCTGGAAGGCGATCCACTCGTCGATGGGGCGATCGTCGAAGAGGGCTTCGACAGCTTCGTGCTGGTCGCCGAGAATGATGGCGAGTTGCGCTTCCTCGTCCTGGGTTTCGCGCAGCGCCTTCGCCTGACGGCGGGTCATGGGCTGGATGGCGATATCGCTGGTGAGGAAGTAGGGGCCGCGGCGTTTGCGCGAGAGTTCCTGCTGGATCTCGTAGAAGCGGCCCTCATCGCTGATCGCGGGAGCTGCGGACTGGGTTGCCTTGCGGGGCGTTGCCATTGGGATCTCCGGTTGGTTCATGTGAGGCCCGTCGCGATGACAGACCTGCGACTTCGAGGGGGCGCGAACGGACCGAGATGGTCCTGCCGAATATCCCTGCGCCAGTATTGATCCGGCACAGGGACGTCGACGATCCGCTGCGTCGGGCTACTTCTGCTTCGACTTGGCGGCGACGGGGACGACCTGGCGATGGCCGTGAGCGAACACCGCGTTGACGTACGCGGTGGCGTCATGGACCAGGTACTCGTTCTCACCGTCGGTCATGGTGACGGGGAATTCGGTGGGAATTACGGACATGATGACCTGTCTCTTCTCTCCGGTGCAGGTTCACGAAAGTGTGGGTGCGGGCCGTGACCGGAGACGCACGGCGCGCACCCACGTCAGGGGCGCTCGGATCAGGCCGAGGCGGTGGCGATGCCGGTCTTGGCCAGCAGCTTCTTCCAGCCCGCGCCGCCGAAACCGTGGGCGACGGAGTAGCCGGCGGTGTCGTCCTTGAACGCGGTCAGGGTCAGCTTCTGAGACATGATGTTCGTGGCCATCCACTGCTCACCGGCATACTTGGTGACGGCGACCTTCGGCATGACCTTGAAGACGTAGATCGGGGCGGCGTCGTTGCCATCCTTGGCGATGACGATGGCCGAGTAATAGGTGATCTGCTCCGAGGACGGCTGCGCGAAACGCACCTCACCGGAAGCGGCATCGGCCTTGACCTGCTCGAGGTTCGCGTTGGTGGTCAACGCCAGGGTGGTGGCGGTGATCTGCTGCGGCTCGAACTCGATGGTGGTGGTATCGCTGGTGATGTCGTTGCGCACCGGCTCCAGCTCACCGTAGGACTCGATCGGAGCGGCAGTCACATTGCGAGCGAACGCGATACCGGCCTTCTTGTCGATCAGGCCAACCGACTTGTAGGCCGCAGGCAGGGTCTGCAGGGCACCCGCAGCGTCGGTGAACGCTGCCGGGACGGCCGTGTACCAGGGCGCCAGGAACACCGCCGCATCGAGCGGCTTCAGCAGCAGTTCGCGCTGTGCGTCCTTGAGTGCCATCAGACTGGTGGCAGGCATGGAATCTCCATTCGTTGAATAGTGTTGTGCCAGTGGTTCACTGGCGACGGGCGTGCAGCGTGAACCCGAGTTCGACCAGCTGATGGGTCGGGTCCAGATTCGGCAGATCCGCCGTGCCCTGGCTGCGCTGCAGGGTGGGCGGGAAGTACTTCACCTCGGTGACCTGGGATTCCTCGGCCCAGTCGATGAGCACTCCGTTCACCGGTTTTCCGGGCGCGGAAAGCAGCGCTTCCCGGGCCCGGGCGGCCAGTTGCTGGGCGGCGTCGCGATTTTGGCCGACTGCCACGACACGAACCTTCGCGGTGTAGGTGATCGCGTTGACGTCCGTACCGCCACTCATCGTGCGAACCCATAGGAATGGCAGTGCTGACTGGATTTGGTCGCCGGTGGACGGCAGTACCGCCAGCACGGTGGAGATCGGCGTGAACAGGTCGATCATGAAGTGCTCGAAGTCCGGGAATTCGCCCGGTGTCGGATAGGGGGCGGTCATGATGTCACCTGGACGTCGACGCTCAACGTGCCGGAATTGGCAATGCGGTCGATCTCGGCGTCGCCATCGTCGTGTGCGGTCAAGATCTGCTCCATGGGGTTGGATGAGATTTTCGGTACGAACGGCACCCGTCCCCGAGTGGGTTTGGGACGGGGTAGTAGCCGCCGAATAGGAGCGCTCTGGTCGCCCTTTCAGACGTTCTCCGCGGTGGTGGCGGTGACTGGTTCGTGGGTGTAATGGATGTGCCGCCAACCCGCCTTCGCATCGTGGATACGGCCCAGTGGGACACCGTTGACACCGGAAAGATCGATAGGATCGAGATCACCCGACATAACGCGCACGTGCTCTACCGTTGCGCCGGCGACCGGGTTGTAGGTGACATAGATCTCGGAATCGAAGAAGTCACCGACGACACGGATCTCGTCGATCGACACCAAGCCCGGCACATAGAAGTCGACCTCGCCGAAAAGTGATCCGGTGACTACGAGAGTGCGCTTGGGCTGCTGCGCGGCAGTGCCTTCCACCCGATAACCGACGTAGCGGTCGGAGCCACCAATGAGCGCCAATCGGCCGAGGGGGATCACCGTATCGGTCGGGGAGGGCACGGTCAGGACCGGCACGATCGGCTCCACTTGGGCGACGAATTCGACGGTCGACACAGTGGCGGCGTGGTCAGTGTCGTATTGGACGTACACCTTCGACAGGCCGTACCAGGTGGGATCCTCCAGCGGCTCGATCTTCTCGATGCGCACGAATCCCGGAATGTGAAGCGGCTTGCCCCAGAATGGACTAATAAGCAGGACAGACGTACGGATTGTCATGTGTGACAATACCTTTCAGATCTTATTTTTGTGCCGCGTACATGCGGTCCTCCGGAGACCGGTCCGCTGCCACCAGTTCGCTCGTAGAGTGCCGGGCAGTCCATAGAGGACTCCCGGCATCGATGCCTACTTCGGCAGATCAGGAATCTCGGTGTCGGTCGCCTCGGCGTGCGCCTTCAGATTCTCCAACAGAGCATCAACCCGCTTGAAGTCCAAGTACTCCGCCTGCGGGTTCGTCTTGAGCCACTGGATTTCGGCGCGGATCTTCACCACCAGATCACGCACGTAGGCGATCTGATCGCCGATGGAGTTGATCTTTTCCTGGACAGTCATGTTCATCCTTTCGATTTCGAGACGGGAGCGGGCGCCCCACGTAGCCCGAATTTGTATGCCGGAAGGCCAATCCGGGTTTACAAGGCACTGGAATACGTTCTCTGTCAGCGGCTTTCAAGCTTGTCCAGCCGCGCGATCACCTCGGCGAGCGCGTCGACGACCGTCCGGTCGTCCAGCTGCGGCCAGCCGCCGTACTCCCCGGTATCGCGTTGGCCCAGGCCGCACAGTTGTTCGCGGATGTCTTTGACATCGCCGCCGATCGGTCCGCAGAAATCAGCGATGAAATCGGTGATCTGCCGGACTTCCGCTGCGCTCATGGGCGCATCCTTTCCATCGATGAAACCCTGAACGTCACGACGGAACTCGTCCATATCGATACCGGCAGGGTCGATCTTGCCTTCGCTGCTGTACTCGCGATGCGCCACGCAATCCGCGGCGGTGCGGCCCAGACGGGCCAAGATGGCAGCGCAGCCACGCTTGTAGGCATCCAGTTGTGCTGGGGTCCAATCGGTTCCGTCGCCGCGGGAGACGGCTTCGATTCCGATGACGTGATAGTTGGCGTTATTGGTCGGCCAGCCGGGCCAGGAACCGCGGCCGGCATGCCAGCACACGCCGGCGGCGATGACGCGGTAGGTGCCGTCACGTTCCAGGACCAGCTGCGCCAGTGGTCCTTCCAGGTCGGGGCGGCCGTACTGGACTATGCGCCAGTCATTGGCGCCGCCGCCGGCGGTGTGGTGGCAGAGCACGCCGCGGATATCGGCGAAATCGCCGTGTCCGCGGTCGCGCCAGCCGTCATGTTCGATGACCCGCAATCCGGCTTCACGCAATACATCCGCTAGCCAGAACGGATCTCCAGTCCAAGACATGCCGAGATCAACTTCCGTTCAAGAGATTACGACGGATTGCGATCCGGGAATTTGTTCACCGGGAAGTCGGGGTCGAACAGGCCCTTCTTCTTCACCCAGATGAAAAGGTCGTCACTAACGAACGGAACCGCGTTGGGCAGACCTGAAACGCTGGTCGGAAACGGATAGGGGTTCGGGTTGCCCGGAAAACCCGAGTCCGGTTCATTGCCCACCCGGATCAGCCAAGGCTCCGTGCCCGCGGCAGGCTCCTCTTCGCCGGTCACGCTGTTCTTGACGCTCCAATACATTCCGATAGCGTCCTTGCGCGGCGGAACCCCGATACCACCACGGCTGGTGGGTAGCGCCCAAACGAATGTCGCGCCGACCGGCACTTCAATCGTGCTCCATTCGCTCAAGGGCGCGACGGTGATTCGAACCATTCTCGTCATTTGATTCTCCTTCGTGAATTTCGCCGGGGTTTGGGGGTCCCGCCCCCGGAGAGGGGAGGATCGGGGGCGGGACCGTTGCGCCCCTAGCGCTGCGACCGTGTCTGCGACCGCGGACCACCTGCGGGAGACGGGCGCGCGAGGGGCGGGCATGTGGCTGGCTCTGAACCCGCGTTGTACCTAGTGAGAGGTTTCGGGGGCCGGCCACATGGGCTGCGAAACGGCGGTGGGCCGTTAGATTTCTTCTTCGAGGGTGGCGGGGATCTTGTAACTCGCCTGCGGAGGTTCTTGACCGGGGACGTGCAGCCTGAGGAAGCCGAGCAGTTCATCGATATGGCGTTGCAGGGCGCGGATCAGGCGGATGGCGTCGCGGAAGCGGCGCTGGTCGTCGGCGGCTTGATCTTCGAGGGCGGCGACGCGTTCGCGGAGTTTGGTTACTTCACGTGCCTGCCAGGCGGTTACGGCGCCGATTACGGTTGCGACTGCGACTCCCATGGCTTGCACGAGATCCGGGTTGAGCCATGAATGCATTCAGGCCTCACCGTCCGCGGGCTGGACCGGAGTCACCGCCGGTCTGATGAGTGCGCCAGCGATCAGCGGAGTGATGAGTCCGTAGATGGTGAGCGCTATGTCGATCCAATCGGTGTTCACTTGGTGACCGACGGCGAATGCGATGACTCCGGTAATGGCGACGAGAACGGATCTCACCAGAGCGGGCTCGGGAACCCTGTTGATACGCATGATGTTTCCTTCCGACAACGCCGCGGTCCCCGATTGCCGCTCTGGAAGCAGAGACCGCGGGTGAATTACAGGACCAGCGGGGCCAGAGTTGCCAGAAGCTGGATGACGAGACCACCGATGTGGATCAACTGGTCGACTGTGAGACCGAAAACCATTGCTGGTCCTCCTGATTCGAGAGGCACGTGTGCTGAAACGGCAGAACCCCCGATCCGTGCGCGGATCGAGGGTTCTGGTAAACACGATTCGGGTTGGCAAACGAGGCTGAAACCCGATGCCGGAGTGATTGTTTCCCGCTATTTCGGGATGAAGGCGCAACTGTGGCGCTGCAGATAGCTTCACTTAAGCGAAGCGGAATGTCAACACCCATCCTGAAGATTCATGAAAGATGCAGGTCGAAGCGTCGGAGGCACCGATGTCGCCACGTGCTGTTAGCTTTGCGAAGCGCCGCAAGCCCTTTGCGGCGGGAAAGAAGCAAAACGTATGCAGCTCAAGAGGTTCACGGTGGCGGCGGTGCTCACCGCGGCTGTGACAGGGATCGCCAGCGGCACTGCAAGTGCCACACCGCAGGCACCGGAGATGGCGCCGATATCCCTGCAAGGCACCGATCACGGTGTCGCCTTCACGATTTCGCAGTCCCCGGATCTTCAGGACATCACGGTGGTCCTGGACGGCGGGCGATTCACGGCAACCGACACCGGCATCGCCGTGGCCGACAGGAACGGTGCGCGGATCGGCGAGATCCCATTCAGCGTCACCACACCCAACGGCACCGTCGCCCTCTCTGCCACAGTCGATCAGTCCGGGACCGAACTCACCGCCAAGCCGATCGACCGGTGGCTCTCGCAACGGCAGCTCAACGCCGAGATCGGGGCCGGCATCGGCGGCACCATCGGCTTCGTCCTCGGAAGCTTTCTGGGACTGTTCGGACTGATCGGCATGGGCGTGCTCGCCATCATCACGATTCCGGTCGGCATGATCGCCGGCGGGCTCATCGGCGCCGGAATCGGTGGGGCCATCGGCGCGTCCCTCCCCGCATCGGATGAGCCCAATATCTTCGAATACCACTGCGGCGGGCCCGGGCTGCCTCGCTGCTGACCCTGCTACCCGAACAGTCTGGTGCGAGGGTCGTAGAAACGGGAAAGTCCCGGCCCGCGAATCGCGGGCCGGGACCTGTTGTCTCGTATTCCCTTGTCGAGTCCGAGATGCCGGATGGTCACGGCGTCCAGCTCGATCAGCTCCTCACCTGCGGCCAGGGTCGGGAACAATGCAGCCGTTGTCGATCAACGACTCGAAGGCTGCCGCCTTCCGCGGGCAGAGGTTGGCGGGGCACTCGCGGTGGAGGCGCATGATCTCGTGTGCCTCACTGGGTGTGGGCGATGTGTCCGGAGCCTCGTGGGACGACATTTCGATGAGTTGCGAGAGCGTGAAAGTCATCTGGGTTCACCGCCTTTCGGACACGTGACGGATGACTGCCGCGCTGGGCCGGCGAGGTCCTTCGGGTGCGGACAGGATGGGCGAGGTGCGCGTCCAGTACTTCGCCCACCGCGAACTGCTCGGGCCAATCCATTGCCCAGGGGCCGGGGATGGGGTGGACCTTGCCCGCATCGCGCAGGGTTTGGATGCGGCGGACCGTGAGGGTGCGGAAGGGCTCGCCCAATTGTTTGGCGAGAGTGGCGATTCCGGAGGCGTTCAGGCGGGCGCGGCGGGCGGCGGCCACTGCGTTCGGGTTGATGGTGATCCGCTCGGGTTGGGGGCAGACGATGGCTTCGGCGGCTTCGAATGCGGCGCGGATTTCGGCGGGGGCGGATTCGACGCCTTCGGTCATGGCGAAGGCGATCAGGTTTTGCTCGAGCCAGCGGGCCAGGGTGCCGGTGGAGGGGTGGCCGGGGTAGGTGGTGGCGCGTTGTTCGCAGATCAGGCGAACCCAGCCGACCAGGATGGCGTGGAGGTGGTCGCGGACCTTGGCGGCGCCCGGACTGAAGGGGAGGGGCTGGTCGCTGGTTCGGGTGTTGAGGCGGAAGTTGGGGTCGCTCAGGCGGGCGTGGCCGGCTACCGAGTCCTCGAGATCTTCGGCGAGTGACGGGATTTCGCGGAGCAGGGCGGAGAGGTCGCGGATTTCGTCGTGGGTCAGGAACAGGTGGGGCTCGTCATGCGACATCAGGCGACCTCTCGGTTGATCGTTTCGGCGAGGCGGGCGGCGTGGCCGTGGCGGACGTAGTCGGTGGTGTGGCGGCCGTCGGTGAGGTAGCCGCGGGCGTAGGCGAGGGCGCCGGACCAGGCGGACCAGTTCTTGGGGGCCCACCAGCGCTGCATGCGGCGGTGCAGGACGGTGTCGAGCATGTTCTGGCCCCAGCGGAGGGACGCTTCGGGGTCGGAGAGGCAGAAGTAGCGGGAGAGGTCGGCTACCAGGCGGAGGGCGTTGCCGGCAGGGAGGGCGGTAATGGGGTCACCGGGGGCGGCGGACCAGAAGGCAGGGATATCGGCGATCCAGCGTTGGCCGGCTATGCCGTAGCCGCCCGGGTCGGGGCCGACGCATTGACCGGCCGGACGTAGCGGGTCGGCGATCAAGGCGCAGGCGGCTACCTCCAGCTCCGGCCACAGGCCGCGGCCGATGTCGGCGGCCACATCGCCAGCGATGGCCGCGCCTTGGGAATAGCCCGCTACCACAACACGATTGGGCGATTCCGCGATTGCTTCGAGCAGCGCGGCCTTCCCCGCCGCGCTGCTCTCGGCGTAGGGGACCTCGCGGCCGTAGTCCGCGGGGTAGGGGACCATGCGCGGGGCGAAGCGGCCGTGGTCGAGGGTGCGGGCAAACGTATCGGTCACGGGCTCGCCGTGGGGCGCCCAGGTGCCGCCAACGATCAGAACGTCGATCACGGTGCCACGCTCCGATCACGCCGGGGGCGTGGCCCACATGCGACAGAGTGGCGGCGAGAGTCAGCACCCAGCTCATCCGAAGGCAGGTCAGCGGCGGGGAACCGGGCGATCCGGCCGAGGCTCCGACTCACAAACAAGTCCATACGGCTCACAGTAAGGTCCGTTTGGACTTCATTCAAGTCCAAACGGACCTCTTACTGGCTGATTATCTGGAGCCCCTCCAGAGCAGGTCGGCATTACCGCAGGTGGTTGCGTGAATTCCGTTCGGACCTCAGAATGGTCCGTATGGAATTCCAGAACCTCCACGACGGAATCAATCGCGCCGTGGGCGAGGAGCTCCTTGCCGCCCGCGGTCGGCGCAGGATGACCAGGCCACAGCTGGCGGCCGCGTCCGGCTTGGCGGTCAGTACGATCCAGCGCTTCGAAAACGGGGAGCGCTCACCCGATATGCATCAGCTCTTCGCCCTGTGCGAGGCGCTCGGCATTTCGCCGGTCGAGTTCATGCGGCAAGCCGTCCAGCTCGTCGAGGGTCAGCGGTAGCAGCTCCGCCAGGTTCCAGTCCAGCACCTTCGACGCCACGAACAGATCTGCGATCGTCGCCCGGCCCCACATCACTCGCTCCGCCACCTCGGCGCCCGCTCGCGCGGCCACGACCTCGATGGCGGCGGTGTCGAAAATCCGAGCGAACCACATTGTGAGCGCATTCGCAGACACAGCGGTAACCCCTCCACATCATTTGAGATTCCCCCGGGCGGCCCGAAGCCGCAATGAACCCCGCCCCACGGTCACTCGGTCAGCGACTCGATCATTGTCTAGTGCCGGCACTCACGATCAGCGGCGCAGGCGCACCAGCCGGAGGGGTGTCGTATGGCCGTCGGGAAACGCATTGGCCGTGGGCCGCAAGGATGGTCGGCAGTATGTACGCACACTGCGGCCCTGGGTTGCCAGAACTCGCAACGCCCACGGCAGGGCGGTTGATCTCTCCACGGCGTCAGGCTACAACAACCATTGCAAATTGCATACAATAGTTGAGGTAATGGCTGGTCAGCGCGCACGCAGGCCGGCGACGAACGCGGCAACCTTGCTCAGATCATCGTCCGACAAGCCCGAGAGATCGACGACGGGCTCGGTGCGACGACGCGGGGCCGCACCGCGGGCCGGCGCGTGCAGTCCGGCTCTGCGCAGGAGCGGAAGCGGATCCATTCCGACCGCCTCGGCCATGGCTTCCAGTGTGCGAGCGGTGGTTCGGGTCGCGACCTTCCCGTCATCCTTGTACTGTGCACCGAGTTCGACCTGAGTCCACAGACTGACGCTGATCCCAGCCGCACGCGCCGCGGCGTCGCGAGACAAGCCCTTGGCCTGCCGGGCGTCCCGGATCGCCTCACTGACCTCTCTCGGTACCAGCGCGCTCTGACGACTGCTCATGCAAAGAATATACACTGCGACCTACACCCGCACATCGGCATTGTGCGCGTCCCGCACGTCGCGGCGCTCACCCTTCTCACCGCTCCGAACAGCGAAAATTCTCTCGATCCGGGGTCATTCAGGCTCCCTACCCAGTGATGTTCCACAATCCAGGGCCACTTACCGGGGATAGACATATTGCATGCAACTTGCTAGGCTGCCTCAGCGGTACGCGATGACGTCGGCAATCGCGGATCGCAGCGCCTCCGACACCTTCCGACGTACCGGAAGGGGTTTCGCGTCCGTCCAGATACAGCTGACCGGAAGGGGATAGCCTCCGGCCTCGGTCCAGTCGAGACGATCGACGGCCTCGGCGGGCAAGGTGCGCCGTTCGGCGCGGGACAGCCGCCGTAGCCGGTGGCGAACGGTATCCGGATTGACCCGCAGGTGGTCGGCTATATCCTCGATTCGGGTATAGCGCGCGAGCGCTTCCCCGAGGTCACCGATCGGAATCAGATTGCGGCAGGCCAAGTCGTAGACGCCGAGTTCGGCCGCCAGCCGTGATTCACGCCGCATGCGCGCTCTGCGGACGACCTCCGAATGTTCCAGCTGCGCGTGCGCCAGCGCGTGCGCCAGCGCTTCGCGGCGATCCACCGCGGGCAGCTCGGCCGACAGCATTATTGCCCGGTACGTGGGTTCCCAAATGACTATCGATGCCTGAAAGGGGAGTGCATCGATGCGGATATCGAGTTTTGCGGCGTGGGTGCGGGCATCGTACCCACTAGCGGCCTTGCGGCGGGGCATGATGCCGACACCTCGTTCGATAGTCTTTCATATCATCGGAATTCGTTGTGCTGCACTGCAATCCGGCGTGCCCCGACGCCACCGAATGGCCGCGGCAACTATCCCTGTGCGGCCAAGAAGTGGTCGATCAAACCCACATCGTGCCGACTCAGGTCCGAAAGATAGCCGAACTTGGGGATTGCGCTCCGCTCCTCGGCGGCATTGCTGTCGAGATCGAACTGCTTCGTGCCCGATTCCGGGGTGAGACCACCGTCGGACTCCTCGGGTGTCAGCGGGTCGAAATCGAAGGTCATGAATCCACTCTAACAACCCGTTTCCTGGGCTAACGGCGCGGTCGAAGGCGTCCCGCCGCCCGCGGCGGTCCGAATGCTCGGCCCCGAATGCGACTGCACCGCTGCATTTCTGGACGATCCTCCGGAGCCACTCGACAGCCCCGGGTGAGCCGTGCATCAGCGAGCACCGTATCGGTCGGCGAATCGGTCATCGGTCTGTGACATCGAACGCCGTGGCGGTCAGCGCGGATTCGCGGACGTCACGGTGACCGAAGGTTGGGTATGCAGGGGCAAGGGGGTCAGGGGTGGTGCGGGAGTGGCGGCGGTGCTAGGGGCGTTGGTGCCGCTGGGGACCGCCGGCTTGATGGAGGATGCGGGAGGGGAGGGGTGGATGTACTCGTGCGAGTTCGAGATCAGATCGATGGATTCTGTGACCGGCTGGGGGGATTGGTCGCCGAGGTCCAGTGGCTCCCAGGGGATTTCATTGGGGAGGGAGGGGGAGGGCGGGTCGAGATCGGTGGGGGCGGACTCCGACGGGAGGGTGGGGTCGGTGTAGACCGGGGCGGTGGGGTTTGCGAATTGTGGTTGGGGGGAGGGGAATTCGCTGACGGCGGGGCCCAGTTCCAGGTTGTCGGTGGTGGGAGAGCCCGAGTCGCCGGCGGAGTATTCGGCGCGGAGGACGCAGCCGTCGAGGGAGAGGATTCGGCCGAGGGTGGAGTGGACGGCTTCGGTGGTGCGGGGGTCTTCTTTATCGGTGCCCGGATAGGCCTGGCAGTCGGTGGTGTCGCAGGTTTCGGCGTAGGGGTAGCGGGATTCGGCCAGGGCGTAGGAGCGGGCGGCTATGGCTTGGGCGCGCAGGGCTTCGGTGCCGCCTTGGTCGGCCCAGTTGGGGACCATTTCGGCGGGGACTACGCCTTGGAGGTAGTCCTCTATGTCCACGTAGTTGATGGTTCGGTAGGCGCCATTCTCCAGGGCTACGCCCAGGGTGCCGCGGTATTCGCTGCCGCCGCAGAGGCGGAGGTGTTCTTCGGCGGGGCGGGCGGTGCCTTCGTAGATGGGGTAGACCCAGGGGTCGTCGGTGGAGCCTTCCCAGAGGACTTCGCCGTCGCAGCCGGTGGTGATGACGACGTCGGCGCCGGTGGGGGTGGGGGTGAGGTGGGCGGCCTGGCCGGGGATTACGCGGCGGCCGGCTACCAGGAGGCCGGCGTCGGATTCGACGTCGAGGGTGCTGTCGTCCTGGGCCATGAGGCGGACTCGCACGGGGACGGGAGCGATTTCGGTGAGGGTGGCGCCGGGGTAGTAGTGGGCCAGGATGGATTCGGCGGTGGAGCCGTCCTGGGCTCGGGAGTAGGCGCCGTTCTGGCTGAGGCCGCGGCCGTGGCCGGGGCCGGTGGCGGCGGAGAATTTTATGCCGCCGGGCCAGGCGTAGAGGAGAACTCCGGTGCTGGTGGCGAGGGTGAGGGCGGCTAGGGACAGGGTGAGCAGGCGGCGCCTTCGGCGGCGCCTGTGTAGGTGACCCTTCGGCATGTCATACCCATTCTTTCGTGAGGCGAAGCTACATTCGAGTTACCCGAAGCTAATCCTCAACCAAACATTCAGGGCTTGTGACAGTTGGGACTAGTGTGATCGTTGATTCGTCAGGAAGCAACTGTGGCATTCGGGCGAGGTTCAACGGTTTTACCTGGAATGGGAGATGCACGTGCCGTACCGCAGAGCGAAACAGTCCTATGCGCTCCCGGTTGTCACCATCCTGGCCCTGACCGCGCCGTTTGCGGTCCTGGGGCTGAGCGACTCCCCGGATATTCGGGCCATGGATGAGAGCAATCTGGCAGCAATACCTGCGACTCTGGCCGAGGTGGGATTGGCCTCGGCACCGGACATCGTCTTGCCGCTCCGCGAGCTGACCGGCTTGGATCTGCCCGATCTGCGGCTGTCCGACCTGCGAAAACTACCTTTGCCCGCGTCGATCCGGGTGCCGGATGCCTTGGAGGCGCCGCTCGGCATGGAGCTACCGGACGAGATTCCGCTACCGCGACTAAGCCAGCCGGGTCAGCCCGGCGCAACCAGCCCTTACGGACCCTCCCAGAACGCTCCGGGATTCATTGCCGATCCCGAACCGATCGACGAAACCCCGTCGGGCACAACACAACCCGCCGTCCCGGAAATCACCGGCGATCCGCGTACCCCGGCCCTGGCGCCCGGTGCGGTACCCCACGAACTGGCGAGCAAGGTCGGCCCGCAGGTCAAGGAACTCACTCGCGACACCCCCTTCAGCATGGTCGCGCTCACCGCGCAGGATATGGCCGGAACGACGGCGCTCATCCGCGCGAAGCGGCCCGATGGCAGCTGGGGGCCGTGGTTCTCCGCCGAACCCGTGGACTCACCGGGACGGCCCGGCGCGACGCGCACCGGCACCGAGCCGATCTATGTCGGCAATACCAAGGCCGTGCAGATCCTGGTGACCCGCAAGGACACCGGCGCGGCCCCGGCCGCCGCGCCGACGACGGGTTCCGTGCCCGGCGAGGTCCCCGCGACCGCCCCCATTCCGCGCAATGACACCGCGGGCGACCCCGCGCAGGTCAACCTGGAAAAGCTCGCCGCCATCCTCATCGATCCGGGCCGCGGCGCCGCCGACGAGAACCTGCACCAGGTGGCGGCCGCGCTGCCGGGCGGCGGGCCGAAGGTGATCACGCGCTCGCAATGGGGCGCCGACGAATCCATCCGCTGCGATGAACCCACCTATGACGACGGGCTGTCGGCGATCACGGTGCACCACACCGCGGGCCGCAACGATTACAGCCGCGCCGAATCCGCGGGCATCGTGCGCGCCATCTTCGCCTATCACGCCAAGACCCTGGGCTGGTGCGATATCGGCTACAACGCGCTGGTCGACAAGTACGGGCAGATCTTCGAGGGCCGCTTCGGCGGACTCGATCGCCCGGTCGAGGGCGCGCACGCGGGCGGCTTCAATATCAATACCGCCGGCGTCGCCTTCATGGGCAATCACGAATCCGAGGAGCCCAGCGACGCCGCCGTCGAATCGATGGGCGAATTCATCGGCTGGCGCGCCAAGGTCGCGGGATTCGATCCGGAAGGGTCCTCCACCATGTATTCGGAGGGCAGCGAATTCACCCGGTACGCCTTGGGACAAGCGGTGAAACTGCCGAATGTGTTCGCGCACCGCGATGTCGGCAACACCACCTGCCCGGGAGACGCCGCCTACGAGGTCATGGACCGCATCCGCGATATCGCGAAATCCTTCGCGGGCCCGGGACCGGTGATCACCACGTCGCCGGACAATTCGCGACTACGCCCCGAGCAGAATGCCGGGAACCAGTACCCCGGCAACGGGTATCCGCAGCGCCCGACCACGCCGAACACCGACGCCGATCTGGCGACCCTGGCCGAACTGACCACCAAACTGCTGGGCCTGCTCGACCGCAGCCCGGTGGCGCGGTACTGGAACGAGCAGGGCGGCCCGAACAGCGCACTGGGGCAACCGGCTTCGGAACCGCAGCCCACCGCGGACGGCGGCCAGTACGCCAGGTTCGTCAACGGCTACGTCTACGCCACCCCGGACGGCCGCGTCTTCGCCGTGGTCGGCAAGATCCTGGAGCGCTTCCTGCAATTGGGCGCCGGCACCGGCATTCTCGGCCTGCCGCTGAGCAACGAGTACCCGGTCGACGACGGCGTGCGCGCCGACTTCCAGAACGGCTCACTCATCTTCAACCGGCTCACCGGCATCGTCACCACCGTGCTGAAGAACTTCGGCGCCGTACAGGATCCGGCCGCCTCGGTCATCCCGGAGGTACTCGGGACGCCGCCGGCGCAGGGTGACCAGGTTCCGGCGCCGGGCGACCAGGGTCCGGCGCGACTGCCGGAACAGGCTCCCGGCCAACCGCTGGAAACGCCCGCGGGGCCCTAGCGCCGCACGGCGACGGGAGTTACATCCACCAGCGTTCGAGAATGCGCGCGACGCCGTCCTCATGGTTGGCGGCGGTCACTTCGTCGGCGGCGGCGATCGCCTCCACGTGCGCATTGGCCATGGCCACGCCGTGCCCCGCCATGCGGAGCATCGGGACGTCGTTGGGCATATCGCCGAAGGCGATGAGCGTCGCGTGCTGGACGCCCAGGCGCTGGGCGACGGTGGCGAGTCCGGTCGCCTTGGTGACGCCGGGGGCGGACAGTTCGATGAGGCCGTTGTCGGTCGAATAGGTGAGGTCGGCGCGGCCCGCGAGGTGGGGCTCGAGGATGGCGCGCATATCGCCGCTGGACGCACCGGGTAGGCGGATCAGCATCTTGATCGCGGCGGCCGCGATGACCTCGGCGCGCGAGACCTCGGTGTCGTCCGGATTGAGCCAGGCGTGCTCGTACTCGGGCGAGCTCACGAATTGCGGCGTCGCCGCGTCGTGGGCGCTGACGCCGACGCGTTCGGCGGCCAGACCGCAGCCGGGCAGCAGGCTTTCGGCGAGATCGGCGATCCAGGCCAGGGTGTCGGTATCGAGCGTCGAGGTCGACAGGATGCGATCGCCGGCGCTGTCGTAGATGACCGCGCCGTTCCCGCACACGCACAGCGGCGCGTAGCCGAGCCCGTCGACGACCGGGTCGATCCAGCGGGGCGGGCGGCCGGTGGCGAGCACGAACGGCACGCCGTCCGCGATGAGGGCGTCGATCGCGGCTTTCGTGCGCGGGCTCACCTGCTCACTGTGGTCGATGAGCGTGCCGTCGACATCCGTGGCGACCATCTTGGGTTTAGGCAGGTGAAAGAGAGTCACCTAGTCCATCCTGCCTGAAATACGGACATCGAATGGTAACGAGGGGTGAATTGCTCCGCATTGGCTGAATCGTTGTGCCCGCGCTACCGCCCGGTTGCCCATGCCGGTCCCTATGATCTGTGCCTAAGACTCGACCCGAGAGGGACTGATGGCCGGATTTCTGCTGCGACGCGCGCTGAACTACGTCGTGCTGCTACTGCTGTCGTCGTTTCTCGCATTCTCGGTGTCGGCGTGGACGTTCGAGCCGCTCGCCTACCTCGAGGAGCGCAATCCGCGGCCGCCGCAGGCCGTCATCGACGCCAAGCGGGCGGAGCTGCATCTCGACGATCCGATTCCGATCCGGTACGCGAACTGGGTGGCGGGCGTGGTCCAGGGCGACTTCGGCAAGACCATCGCCGGGCAGCCGGTGAGCGAGGAATTGCCGCGCCGCATCGGGGTGAGCCTGCGGCTGCTGGCCATCGGCGCCATCGTGGGCACGGTGCTGGGCGTGCTGATCGGCGCGGCCAGCGCCATCCGGCAATACAAATTCAGTGATTACGCGACGACGGTGCTCTCGTTGCTGCTGTTGTCCACCCCGGTATTCGTGCTCGCCACTTTGCTGAAATACGGTGCGCTGGAGATCAACCTGACGACCGGGAAACAGATCTTCCTTTATACCGGCGAGACCTCGGCGACCCCGGTGAGCGGACTCTGGAATCAGATCGTGGACCGCATCCAGCATCTGATCGTCCCCACCACCGGCCTGGCGCTCGGCGCGATGGCCGGCTACAGCCGCTATCAGCGCAATGCCATGTTGGACGTGCTGGAAAGCGATTTCATCCGCACCGCCCGCGCCAAGGGTCTGACCCGTTCGCGCGCCCTCTACAAACACGGCCTGCGCACCGCGCTCATCCCCATGGCTACGCTGTTCGCGTATTCCATTGCCGGCCTGTTCACCGGCGCCACCTTCACCGAGAAGATCTTCGGCTGGCACGGTGTGGGCGAATGGCTGGTCGATGCCATCAATGCCCAGGACATCAATATCGTTCTCGCGGTCACCGTTTTCTCGGGCGCGCTGGTCCTGGTGGCCGGGCTGCTGTCCGATATCTTCTACGCCATTCTCGACCCCAGGGTGCGTGTCGGATGACAGACGTCGAAATCATCGTCCAGGGCGCGCCGCCGCCGGTCGGACGGCGCAAGCTGGTGTGGCGGCGGTTCCTGCGCAATCGGGTCGCGGTGACCTGCGGCGTCGTGCTGATTCTGCTGTTCCTGGCCGCCTACGTGCTGCCGCACTTCCTGCCCTACACCTACACCGAGCTGGATCCGACGTCGAAACTCAAGCCGCCCAGTGGAAAACACTGGTTCGGCACCACCGCCCTCGGTGAGGACGTGCTCGCGCAGACCCTGCGCGGCCTGCAGAAATCGCTGGTGATCGGTTTCGGCGCGGCGCTCATCGCGGCCACCATCGCCACCGTCGCCGGATCGGTGGCGGGTCTGCTGGGCGGGGTCGCGGACACCGCCATCATGTGGGTGGTGGACCTGCTGCTGGTCATCCCGTCCTTCATCATGATCGCGCTGTTCACCCCGAAGGTGCAGGGCAACGGGTCGATCCTGCTGCTCACCTTCCTCATCGCCGTCTTCGGCTGGATGATCACCGCGCGCATCGTGCGCGGCCTCACCATGAGCATGCGCGAACGCGAATTCGTGCGCGCCGCACGGTATATGGGCGCGAGCACCCGGACGGTGATCACCACCCACATCCTGCCGAACATCGCCTCCATCCTGATCATCGACACCACCCTGGCGGTCGGCTCCGCCGTCATGGCCGAAAGCGGTTTGAGCTTCTTCGGTTTCGGCGTGCAGCCGCCGGATGTGTCGCTCGGCTCGCTCATCGGCACGTATTCGAAATCGGCGCTGACCTATCCGTGGACGTTCATGTTCTCCGCCGGATTCCTGGTGCTCATCGTGCTGTGCGCCAACCT
This sequence comes from Nocardia sp. IFM 10818, assembly GCF_054655275.1. NCBI lineage: Bacteria > Bacillati > Actinomycetota > Actinomycetes > Mycobacteriales > Nocardiaceae > Nocardia > Nocardia sp. IFM 10818. The sequence continues at coordinate 122,071 of NZ_BAAHJH010000001.1, read as the reverse complement.
CATGGGCGACGGCCTGCGCGACGCCTTCGATCCCAGCGCCAAGAAGGCCCGGTCCAAGCAGGCACGGCGGAAGGTCGAGCAGTGAGCGAGAATTCGGCCGACCGGCTGAAGGCGACCACGGCGCCGCTGCTGGAGGTGTCGGATCTGCGGGTGTCGTTCCCCAGCGAGGAGGGCCGCGTCGACGCGGTGCGCGGGGTGGACTTCCGGGTCGGCGACGGCGAGGTGCTCGCCATCGTGGGCGAATCCGGATCCGGGAAGTCGGTGTCGTCCCTCGCCGTGATGGGCCTGCTGCCCGAACAGGCCCGGGTGCGCGGCTCGATTCGCCTGCGCGGCCGCGAGTTGATCGGGCTCGGCGACAAACAGCTGTCCACGCTGCGCGGCTCCCGGGTATCGATGGTGTTCCAGGACCCGCTCTCGGCCCTGACCCCGGTCTACCGGGTCGGCGATCAGATCGCGGAAGCCCTGCTCGCACACCGCAAGTTCGACAAACAGCAGGCCGCCGACAAGGCCGTCGAACTGCTCGACCTGGTCGGCATCCCGGATGCGGCCCTGCGCGCCAAGGCGTTTCCGCACGAGTTCTCCGGCGGTATGCGCCAGCGCGTGGTCATCGCCATGGCCATCGCCAATGATCCCGAGCTCATCATCTGCGACGAGCCGACCACCGCACTCGACGTCACCGTGCAGAAGCAGATCCTCGGCCTGCTGCGCAAGGCCCGCGATATCACCGGCGCGGGCGTCATCATGATCACCCACGATATGGGCATCGCCGCCACCGTCGCCGACCGCGTGGCCGTCATGTACGCCGGGCGCATCGTGGAAACTGCTTCTGCCGCAGAGCTTTTCACCGCACCCCGGATGCCGTACACGGTCGGGCTGCTCGGCTCCATCCCGCGCATGGACGGTCCGGCCCGCGCACCGCTCATTCCCATCGAGGGCGCGCCGCCGGCCATGCACGCGCTGCCGCCGGGCTGCTCGTTCGCGCCGCGCTGCCCGATCGCCATCGATGACTGCCATGCCGCCGAACCGCCGCTGCAGGACACCGATCCCGGACATCGCGCCGCCTGCATCCGCACCGCCGAGGTGGGCACCGACGGGCTGTTCCAGGCCTACCGCACCCAGGTCCGCGCGACCGCCACGACGCTGGAGAAACCGGCGGCGGACGACACCGTGCTGCGGGTCGAGGACCTGCGCAAGACCTTCCCGATCACCTCCGGCGTGGTGTTCCGCCGCCGCACCGGCGAAGTCAAGGCCGTCGACGGCATCAGCTTCGCGGTGCGCCGCGGCCGCACTCTGGCCCTGGTCGGCGAATCCGGCTCCGGCAAATCCACCACCCTGACCCAGATCATGGAACTGGTGCGCCCGGAGTCCGGCCGCATCGAAATCCTCGGCTACGACGTCGCGATGCTGACCAAACCGCAGCGCCACGAGATCCGGCGCAAGATGCAGATCGTCTTCCAGGACCCGTCCTCGTCCCTGGACCCGCGCCTGCCCATCTCCGACGCCATCGCCGAACCGCTGCGCATTGCCGGACGGCCCAGGGACGAGATCGCCCGCCGGGTCCCGGAACTGCTGCGCCAGGTCGGGTTGCGCCCCGAACACGCCGACCGCTATCCGGCCGACTTCTCCGGCGGGCAGAAGCAGCGCATCAATATCGCCCGCGCCCTGGCCCTGGATCCGGAGATCCTGGTGCTCGACGAACCGGTGTCCTCGCTGGACGTCTCCATTCAGGCCGGCGTGCTCAACCTGCTGCGCGACCTGCAGACCCAGCGCGGGCTGTCGTATCTGTTCGTCTCTCACGATCTGTCGGTGGTGCGTAATCTGGCGCACGACATCGCGGTCATGTATCGCGGGCAGATCGTCGAATACGGTCCGGCGGAACAGGTTTTCGCCGACCCGCAGGATGCGTACACGCGGGCGCTGATCGATGCGGTGCCCACCCCGGTGGCATCCCGATAGCCCGTCCGGTAGCGACCCGAGAGGAGACTGCGATGCGGATTCGCCGACTGGAGAAGGGATCCCGGCTGGGCCGCTGCGGCGGCGCGGTGCTGCTGGCGGCGGGGCTGGCGCTGGCCGGGTGCAGCGCGCCCGAGGACGGCGCGACCGGCACCGCGGAGATCGGCAGCGGCAGCGCCATCAATCCGCATCCGCGCGAGGACATCAAGGACGGCGGCAATCTGCGGCTGGCCACCACCGCGTACCCGGAGAACTGGAACACCCTCCAGATCGACGGCAACAACAATGAGATCGCGGAGATCGTCTGGCCCATGATGCCGCGCGCGTACGCCACCGACGCGGCGGGCAATCTGAGCGTCGACCACGACTACTTCACCGATGTGCAGCTGACCGGCACCGATCCGCAGCAGGTCACCTACACCATCAACCCGAAGGCGGTGTGGTCCGATGGCAGCCCCATCACCTGGGAGGACATGCGCTCGCAGTGGCTGGCGCTGAACGGATCGGACAAGACCTTCCTCATCGCCCAGACCAATGGCTTCGACAGGGTGGCGACGGTGGAACGCGGAGTGGACGACCGGCAGGCCGTGTTCACCTTCGAGCGCCCCTACGCCGACTGGCGCGGCCAGTTCTCCGGCAATGCCATGCTGTACCCGAAATCGGTGACCGCGACGCCGGAGGCGTTCAACAACTCCCAGGTCGAGGCCATCGGCCTCACCGCCGGACCGTTCCTGGTGCAGTCCACCGACCGCACCCAGGGCCGGATCGTGCTGGGCCACAATCCGAAATGGTGGGGTGAGAAGCCCAAGCTGGACACCATCACCATCAGCGTGCTCGACCGGATGGCCTGGCCGCAGGCATTGCAGAACAAGGAACTCGACGCGGCCATCCTGTCCACCATCGACGATCTGGCCACGGTGCGGGCCACGCCCGGAATGGAGATCCGCACCGCGCCCGGCAATCGCTGGCGGCACTTCACCTTCAATGGCGCGCCCGGATCCATCGTGGCCGATCCCGCGGTGCGGGTGGCGATCATGAAGGCCATCGACCGGCAGCAGATCGCCGATGTCATTCAGAACGGCCTGGTCGCGAAGCCGGAGCCATTGAACAATCACGTCTTCCTGCGCGGGCAGACCGGTTATCAGGACAATGCTTTCGCCTTCGATCCGGAGGCGGCCGCCCGGGAGCTCGACGCGCTCGGCTGGGTGCGCGAGGGCGATGTGCGGGTCAAGGACGGGCGCAGGCTGAGCATTCGCGATGTCATGTACAACGATCCGACCTGGGTGCAGATCGCCAAGCTCATTCAGCAGGATCTGGCCAAGATCGGCGTCGAGCTCACCATCGACACCCGCGCGGGCGCACGGTATTTCCCGGATGTCATCCAGCCCGGCGATTTCGACGTCTGCCAGTTCACCTTCGTCGGCGACGTGTTCGCGTTCAGCAGCATTCCGCAGACCTACGGGTTCTACCCCGATGACGTGCAGAACAACTTCGGGCGCATCGGATCGCCCGAGCTCAATGAGCTGATCGAGAAGACCCTGTCGGAACTCGATCCGGCCAAGGCCATCGAGTTGGCGAACCAAGTGGACCGCAAGGTCTTCGAGGAGGGGCATTCGCTGCCGTTGATCCAGGGGGAGGGCAACTACGGCGTGCGGGCGGACCTGGCGAACTACGGTGCGCCCGGGCTGGCGTCGTACGACTACACCACGATCGGTTTCTTGAAGTGAGGGGAACCGTCCCGGAGAAAGGAGCGATCCCGATGCGGATACGTTCGGCTGTAATACGATTCGCCATCCCGGCGGTCGCCCTCGGACTGCTGGTCTCGGGGTGCAGCGCCGACGAAGGGGTCGGCGGGACCGCGGAAGTCGGGACGACCAACGACATCAATCCGCATCCGGTGGAGGATCTGAAGGACGGCGGGAATCTGCGGCTGGAGGTCAGCTCCTTCCCCGCGACCTTCAACTACCTGCACATCGACGGCGGCGATTCCGATACCAGCGCGATCATCAGCCCGACCATGCCGGGCAACTTCACCAGCAATGCCGCCGGTGAGCTGACCGTCGATCACAACTTCTACACCAATATCGAACTGACCAGCACCAGCCCGCAGCAGGTCACCTTCACGCTCAATCCCAAGGCGGTGTGGTCGGACGGATCGCCCATCACCTGGGAGGATCTGCGCTCGCAGTGGCAGGCGCTGAACGGATCGAATCCCGGCTACCTGATCAACTACTCCTCCGGCTTCGACCGCGTCGCCAAGGTGGAGCGCGGTGTCGACGACCGGCAGGCCATCGTCACCTTCGACAAGCCGTACTCGGAATGGAAGCAGCTCTACGGCATCCTGTACCCGAAGCAGATCACCGGGACACCGGAAGCCTTCGAGAATGCCGCGCGCAATGAAGCCCCGCTCAGCGCGGGCCCCTTCATGATCACCAATATCGATCGCACCGCCAACCGGATCACGCTGAGCCGCAACCCGAAATGGTGGGGCGACACCCCGAAACTGGAGAACATCACCTTCAGCGTCCTCGCCAATGAGGCCCTGCTCCCGGCCATTCAGAACAATGAGATCGACTACGCGTACATGTCCGGCCTGGAGAACGTGACCGGCGCCAGGAACAGTGCGGGGGTGGAGATCCGGCGCGCGGCCGAACCGTCCTGGTCGCACATCACCTTCAATGGCGCGCCCGGCTCGCTGCTCGAGGATGTGAAGCTGCGGCAGGCCATTGCCAAGGCCATCGACCGGCAGGCCATTGTGGAGAACAGCCAGTACGGCATCGTCGACAATCCGAAGCCGCTCAACAATCACATCTTCATGGCGGGACAGAAGGGCTACCAGGACAATTCGGCCCCCATCGCCTTCGATCCGGATGCTGCCGCCCGCATGCTCGACGAACTCGGCTGGATCCTGCCGCCGGGCAGCGATGTGCGTGAGAAGGACGGCCGCAAGCTCGAGCTGCGCAATGTGATGTACCAGCAGGACCGCTGGGTGGACACCGCCAAGATCGTGCAGCAGAACCTGCAGCGGGTCGGCGTGAAGATGAATATCCAGACCGTCCCGGGCACCGGCCTGTTCCCGCAGGTCATCGATCCCGGCAATTTCGAACTGGCCCAGTTCAGCTGGGTCGGCTCGACGCTGCCCATCGGCGCGCTCCCGCAGATCTACGCCTACGACCCGGAGAACCTGCAGGGCAACAAGGCCCGCATCGGCTCGCCCGAGCTCAATGCGCTCATCGATCGCACCATCTCCGAGCTCGATCCCGAGAAGGCCATCGAGCTGGCCAACCAGTGCGACAAGATGATCTTCGAGGAGATCTACTCGCTGCCACTCCAGCAGGCGGCGGGCACCTACGCCGCCCGTATCGACCTCGCCAACTGGGGCGCGTTCGGCCTGTCCTCGCCCGACTACACGAAGGTCGGCTTCCTGAAGTGAATCCCCGGACGGGCCAGCCGCTGGCCTACCCGGTGCTCGTGACGATCGGCGTCCTGGCGATATGTCTCGCCGGGGCGCCGTTCGCCGATCCGGAGCTGCTCGGGCTGCTGGGAACCGTGGGCCTGATCGTGCTGGGCTACAGCGGTTTCCGGCTCCTCATAGCCACTCGCACCACGGCGGGCACGGCCGCGTTCACGGCGCAGGCCGCTCCCGGCGAGCCGCGAGCGGGCGAGCGCGGCGTGATCGCGCGGCGGGTGCGGCAGCAGCACCGGCTCACCAGCCGCACCTGGCTGGAACTCGACGCCCGGTACCGGACCGTGTGGCTGCCGGTGTATTTCGATCCGGCCCTCACCACGCTCACGCCGACCAGCATCGAAGTATCCCCGCGCGCAATCCATATCGACGGGCTGCGCGTGTACCCCTCCGGCCGGCTGCGGCGCACCGAGCCGGTCGGCCGGCTCGTCGACAATCCGGCGCGACCGGCCCCGGACGGCCCGGCCACCGCCGCGCGGGCCGCGCGGATCGGGCGACGCCTCCTGCTCGACGCCCAATCCGCCGTCGTCGCACCGTTCGTCGGCCTGCTGTGGGTCTATGTGGCGGGCGGCGGGATCACCGCATTCGCGGCGGCCACGATCGTCGCCGCGGCCACCGTCACCTGGCTGGCCGCCATTCGGGGCTCCGACCCCAGCTGATCACTCCTGCGGGCGCGATTCCCGGCGGGCGGCGCGCTCGGCCACCTCGGCGGCGTCGAGGGCGTTCGCCTCTTCCAGCGTCGGCGCGCTGCCGCCCAGCCGGGCCGGGACCCAGTAGGCGCCGGGCTCGTGGGTGTAGTCCTTCTGCAGGTCCAGCAGCATGGATTGCATTGTGGAATGCAGCTTCTCGGTGAGGGCCGAGGCGGGCTCGAACGGCTGGATGGGCGCGCCGACCTCCATGGAGATGGGGGTGTTGGTGCGGCCCAGGCGCTTGGGGTGGCCCTTGGTCCAGACGCGCTGGGCGCCCCAGATGACGATCGGGATGATCGGGACATTCGCCTCGATGGCCATGCGCGCCGCGCCCGACTTGAATTCCTTCAATTCGAAACTGCGGCTGATGGTGGCCTCCGGGTAGACGCCCACCAATTCGCCGGCGCGCAGCCGGTTCACGGCCTCGTGGTAGGAGTCCGCGCCCGCGGTGCGATCGACCGGAATATGCTTGAGCGCCCGCATGATCGGACCGGCGATCGGATTGTCGAAGACCTCCTTCTTCGCCATGAACCGGATATAGCGCTTCGTCGTCCGCGCGGGCAGACCCGCGTACGTGAAGTCCATATAGCCGGTGTGATTGATGGCGATGACCGCTCCACCCGTGGCCGGGATGTTTTCGTCGCCTTTGACGGTGAACTTCAGGCCCTGCAGCGCGAACACGGTGCGGGCCAGCCCGATGATCGGGAAGTAGACGGGTTCCACAAGTCCGCTAGCGTAGTCGCTGCTCAGCCCAGAACCTGTGACTCAGGCAACACCTGTTCCGACGAATACGAAAGAGGTTCGCACGCGTGGAAACCGCCCCGACAGCACTGCGTTCACGCGACCGCAGGGGACTGCTCGGCAGACGGAGTCTCGCGGCGCTCGGCGCGGCGCTGCTGAGCGCCGGATGTGATTCCGCGGTCGGGATTCCGGGCGATGGAATCGTCTCGTCCGGGGATCCCCGCACCGTCATGGCGGTCACCGCCGCCCCCGCGCCGGACCAGTCGGCGCAGGCCGCGGCGGCCGTGCGCGCCTTCGCGGCCGATCTGCGCGGCGGCGACCTCGACCAGTTGGAGACCACGTGCTGGACCATGGCTCCGCTCAACGTGCGGACCATGTACGCCGATCCGGAGCCCGTGCTCGCCGCGCTGGAGCGGCCGGGCGCGCACACCGGATCGACCACGGTGTGGAAGGACGGCGGCGTCACCGTCGTGGTGCCGGATGCGGCCGTGACCGGCGGGTACGCCTGTCCATATGTCTATACGGACGAGGCGGAGATCGGATTCAACGATGCCGACGCCCGGCACACCGTGCGGCGCTATCTCTCGCGGCTGATCGGCGAACCGGTGCATCCCGAGGACGACGAGCAGGCCCATCCCCTGGTCTGCGCCGCCGATTCGGGCGATTGGGACCCCCATCGAACGGGTAAATCGGGCAAGCCGCCGCTGGCCGGAAATCCGGGCGCGCTCGCGGGCATCCGGGGTTTCGTGGACCGATCCATCAAATCCGAGTGGCCGCGCGGCGCGTACATCACCGTATCGGTCCCGGTCACCACCGCCGCCGGCGTGCAGAAGAAACAGATCTTCACCCTGAAGTCGGGCGACGAGGGTTACTGCATCGGCGACGTCTCGGGGTAGCAAGTACCCTGGGTGGCTGGTAACGGTCAGGGAGGAAGATAGCTCGTGCAGATCACCAGCGTCGGACACGCCGGATTCCACATCCGTACCGCAGCGGGGACGATCCTGTGCGATCCATGGGTCAATCCGGCCTACTTCGGATCGTGGTTCCCGTTCCCGGACAATACCCAGCTGGATTGGGACGAGCTCGGCAACTGCGACTTCCTCTACGTCTCGCATCTGCACCGGGATCACTGGGACGCCAAGCACCTGGCCGACAAGGTCAACAAGGACGCCGTCGTCCTGCTGCCCGACTACCCGGTGCCGGACCTGAAACGGGAACTCGAGAAGCTCGGTTTCCACAAGTTCGTGGAGACCGAGGACTCGGTCAAGCACACCGTCACCGGTCCGGGCGGCGATCTGGACATCATGATCATCGCGCTGCGCGCGCCCGCCGACGGGCCCATCGGCGACTCCGGCCTGGTCGTCTCCGACGGCGAGACCGTCTGTTTCAACATGAACGACGCCCGGCCGGTCGACATGGACGTGCTGCACGACGCCTTCGGGCACGTGGACATCCACCTGCTGCAGTACTCCGGCGCCATCTGGTACCCGATGGTCTACGACATCCCCACCAAGACCAAGGCCAACTTCGGCAAGCAGAAGCGCCAGCGCGGCATGGACCGCGCCCGCTCCTACATCGAACAGGTCGGCGCCACCTGGATAGTCCCGTCCGCCGGGCCGCCGGTCTTCCTCGACGACGAACTGCGCTACCTCAATGACGATCGCGGCGACGAGGGCAATATCTTCCCCGACCAGATGGTCTTCCTCGAGCAGATGAAGATCCACGGAAACGAGGGCGGGCTGCTGATGATCCCGGGCTCCACCGCGGAGCTGCGCGGCAAGGAACTGCTCGGGCTCACCCACCTCGTCGATCCGGCCACCGTGTACGACGACAAGGCCGCCTACATCGAGGACATGGCCCAGCGCATGGCCCCCGTGCTGGCGGCCGAAAAGGCTTCCTGGGCAGTCGATGACGGCACTCCCCTGCTGCCGCAGCTCAAGGAGCTCTTCGAGCCGATCATGGCGCAGAGCGACCTCATCTGCGACGGCATCGGCTATCCGGTCGCCCTGGTCATGGGCGAGGAGACCGTGGTCCTCGACTTCCCCAAGCGCGTGGTGCGCGAACCCATCGAGGGGGAAGGCAAGCAGCGCTACGGATTCCGCATCGATCCGCAATTGGTGCGCACCGTACTGCGCGACAACGAACCCGACTGGGTGAACACCATCTTCCTGTCGACCCGCTTCACCACCTGGCGGATCGGCGGCTACAACGAATTCCTCTACACCTTCTTCAAATGCCTCACCGATGAGCGCATCGCCTACGCCGACGGCTGGTTCGCCGAGGCGCACGACGATTCCGCCTCCACCGAACTGGCCGGCTGGGAAGTGCAGCGCCGCTGCCCGCACCTGAAGGCGGACCTGTCGAAATTCGGTGTGGTGGAGGGCAATACCCTCACCTGCAATCTGCACGGCTGGCAGTGGGATCTGGAATCCGGGCGGTGCAAGACCTCCAAGGGCCACGAACTGCGCTCGCGCAAACTCTGATCACACGACTCCGGCCGGCGTTCGCCACGTCGGCCGGAGAGTGTCGCCGCTCTGCGGGCGGTCAGGTCAGTTCACGGGTCAGGCGCGAGGACCACGGGCACCAGAAGCAGCCGGGCAGGAAGGCGCCGCAGGCCTCGTCGAGATGGTCTTCGACATAGGTGATGCTCGCATCGCAGACCTCGATGGCCATGGTGAAGAACGTGATCGTGTCCGGATCCAGATGGAAGCTCCAGCCCGGGTTGTATTCCGCCGTCTGCTTCCTGATCCGGCCCATGACGTGGACCGACATTTGTTCCTCGCCGGAGAGAATCCGGCGAGCCTCCTGAATGCGCTGTTCGTTGGTCAGCCGAATAACGAATTCTTTGCCGGAATAATCGGTGAATGCGAAGTCCGCCATGATGATCCCTCGCTCGATGCGTTGGGTGAATGGGGAGGGTCCTGCCATTCGATGGTAAGCCTCACGAAGCACGCAAATTGCTGAAATCAATTGTGTGGCAATGCATTTTGCGGGACCGACCCGTTTGATTCCGGGCAAACGGCGGCGCGGAGATCGACTAACCGCGATCGGGAACCGACTGCCCGTTCCCGTGCGTAATCGACTGCAACCCAGTCCGTTTCGCTTGAATTATCAAGTCTCGAATGGCCATCGCGCCGCGCGCCACCGGCGCGGCGACCCGGCCGTCCGCATCGATCAGCACGCCCGACGGCGTCCCCCGCACCCGATACCGCAGCGCCGCCTCATTACCCTGCTGCACCAGCACCGGGATCTCCCCCAGCCCCTGCTCGCGCCCCCACGCCGCATGCTCGGCCACATCACCGTTGCCCACCACCGCAATGGTCAGCGACCGCGCCGCCCGCACCTGCCAGCGCGGCAGTTCCCGCGCCAGCGCCGCGCACATCTCACAACCGGGATGCACGAACACCAGCAGCAGCGACCGCCCCGGTGTGAGCAGCGAGTCCAGATTCGCCCGCCCGCCCCCCGCCGTCTTCAGCAATTCGAACTCCGGCGCGACCGCACCCGGCGGCAGGCCCTCCGCACCGAGCGTCGAGAGCACCTGCTCGTCCAATCGCCGCCGCAGCACCCGTATCTCACCCCCCAGCCACACGAATATCGCGACGAAGCCCGCCGCCACCGCCATGCCCACCGCATGATCCAGCGGCAGCGCCCCCGGCACCTCCGGATATCCGATCGCACCCACCGCCACCGCCAGCGCGAGCAGCATCAGAATGGCATTGCGCACCACCGTCCGCACCCCTATCGGCGCGGCGCTGCCCGCCCCGAAACACGAACACGCCGGATGCCGCCCCTGCCGGAGCAGGCGCAAGACCGCCCCGGTGAACACACCGAGCAGCCCGACCGCCACCAGCGCCGCCCCCGCCGCAGTCCACGACGGCAGCACCGCCGCCGCGATCAGCGCCTCGAAACCCGGCAGCGCCCAGGCCACCGCGGGCGCCCAGCGCAGGTGGATGCCGAACTCCCCCACCGCCTTCCGCGTCCCCGCCAGATCCGCGAATTTCCCCGCCGCCGACAATCCGAACACCACACCCAGCGCCAGCCGCAGTCCCCACACGCCGTATTCGATGGTCATGCCCGCACCATGACACACCCGGGCGAACTCGAAACGATAATCGGGAGAACGCGATTCGATCGCCGATCGGATCTCGGGCCACAGTGCCGAGCGATCCGGGCAGCACCTCCGCGGAGCGGCGGCCTACGCGGCTCGGGCGGGTGTGCGCGCGGCGAGCGCCACGGCGGCGAAGGTCAGCGCGCAACCCACCACCGCCGTGGCCGACAACCCCGGCCCGCTGGGCGTGAGCACATCGAGTACCAGCGACATCAGCAGCTGCCCGGCCACCGTGGTCAGCCCGAGCAGCAGTACCCCGATCCAGCGCACCGTCACCACCGCCAGCGCAATGAACGCGACGCCCACGACGCCACCGAGATAGAGCCACGGCTCGCGGGGAAAGGCGGTGGGCCACCCGGTCCTGGTGACCACCGCGGTTTCCACGATCAGCAATCCGGCCAGGCCCGTCGTGAAATTCGCCAGCGTCGCCGACAGCGGCCCGCCGACCGCCCCGACCCGCCCGTTCACCGCCTGCTGCCACGCCACCCCCAAACCCGCCAGCAGCGGCAACCCGATCAGCAACACCTGCGGTCCGCCGCGCAAGGCCTCCGGCACCGCCAGCCCGCCCCCGCTGTCGGCCCGCCCGAGCGCCGCGAGCGCCACCGCCACCAGCGCCAGCCCCGCGCCCCCGGCCCGCAATCCGGTCACCGGCGTCCGCCCGCCCGGCCCCAGCCCGAACCGATCCACCACCAGACTGCTCACCAACTGCCCCGCCACCACCGCCACGGTGAACGCCGTGACCCCGATCGCCCCCACCGTAAGCCCCTGGCACGCAACGAAAAACGCCCCACACAACCCCCCGAGCAACTGCCACCACCGCAACCCGCCCGCCCGCAGCGCCACCCAGACCCGTCCCAGCCCCGCCCGTAGTCGGCCACTGGCCCCGAACGCGATCAACAACAGCACCAACCCCGCCCCGAAGCTGATCACGGCCGCCGCCACCCCATCCTGCAACCGCTCCCCCAAGGCCCCATTGATCCGAGCCTGCCCCGCCACAGCCGCCCCGATACACCCCCCGAACACCAACCCAACCCGCCGCCGCATCGCCACCCCTCGATCTTCCCCCGCACCCCGTTCTGAAACGACGCCGACCGGGAACTGGTGGCGGCAAATCGCGAGAAGCCCCCGCCACCAGTTCCCGGTCGGCGATGTTTCACTTGTTCGTCCCACCCGATCGGTCGACGCGTGATCCTCTGGCGACGCCGCACCACCATCCCGTCCGACCGGCGTGGTTCCGGCCCCTGAGGCACTGCAACGAAACCGGTGGATTCCGGCCGAACACCTGCCGGAATGACGGCCGCGCGACGACCCGGACCAGGTGGCGCGGGCGCGGACCTCCCGATCGGGTGCTCAGTCACCGGTGGTGCGACGCGGCACTTCGGGGACCGAACCGGTCGTGCGGGGTGGCAGCCACGCCGGTACCAAAGCCGCTGTCGCGAGGAGCGGAACACCGAGCAGCGCGACCACGGTCGGTATCGACAGCCACAGCGAGGCCACTCCGACGAAGGCGAACACGGCCACCGCGAAGACCTCGGTGACCAGGCCGGAGACCGAGGTGACGGTGGCTCGGGCGGGGCCTTCGATGGCGTCCTGGAGGCGGGCGTCGGCAATGACGTTCGCGTTGTAGTTGATGCCGTAGGCCGCGCCGATCGCCGTGAAGCCGAGAGCGGTCAGGACGTAGACGGCGTTCGGGTAGGCGAGGGCGAGTCCGGCCAGCAGTGCGCCGCCGAGGAACAGCAGGCCGCCGACCGCCAGGGCGATGGACATGGTGCGGGGCGCGATGGCTTCGGTGCGGCCGGCGGTGACCGCGCCGATCAGGGCGCCCGCGACCGTGACGCCGACCAGGATCGCCGCCACCCAGGGCGATACGCCGGCATCGCCCGCCAGCAGGGCGAAGTACTCGTCATAGGCCGTGACGCCGTCCAGCAGGGCGGCGAGCAGCACGCCCCGGCGAATCACCGTGACCCGCAGCGCCTCCCGAAGGCCCGATCGGAGCATATGCAGGTAGCGGGCGACAGCCGCCGAGCCGGCTCGAGGCGAAACCGCCGTGGTCGCGGCGGTTTCGGGCGTCTCGGCCGGCTCCGGATCCTCCAGCTCCTCGACCGCACCGGCCGAGACCGCCTTGGGCGCGCCCGGCAACGCGCAGGCCGCGAGCGTGTGCACCGCGGCGATCGCCACGCTGGACCAGCCCACCAGGGCGTAGCCGCCCCAGGCGTACAGCGGCGCGGCCGCCAGAATGCCGATCAGCGCGGCGGATTCAGCGGCGCCGCGGACATAACCCATGATTCGGGGGTATTCGGATGTGGCCCCGCGCCCGCGTCCATCCATCGACGGGTACGCCGCGAGATCGTCGTAGATCAGCGCCTCGAAGGTGCCTGACCGCAGCGCGCCGGAAGTACCCCACAGGATGAAACCCAGGGCGAATCCGGCATAGGTCGGCCACAGCGTCCAGGACGCGAAACCGGCGACCAGCAGGAATCCGGACAGGATCAGCAGGGCGCGCCGGGAGACGGTGTCCGCCCAGGCGCCGGACGGCACTTCCAGTAGGAAGGATGTGGTGGACCAGATCGCCAGCAGCGTGGAGATCTGCGCCGTGTTCAGGCCGTGGTCGGCGAAGAGCAGGGCGTAGAGGGCGTAATACGGGATCAGGTCCGCCGTGAGGGAGAACAGGACCGCACGCACGGTGAGACCGCGCACCGAGGCCGGGCGCAGGTCGCGGTTGCTACCGCTGAGAGCGCGGAGAGATCAACAGCCGTAGATGAGCATGCGCATGTGGTCAGCTTGGCGCGCCGCCGGGACCGCCGTCAAGGGGATTGTCGATGGGGATCCAGCCATTGGTGTTGACCTCGTGGTCGGCGACGGCGGCCCCGACCAGGCCGTGGCGCTCATTGAGGTCGCTGATGAGTTCGGAGACCGGATGCGAATCGCTGTAGTGGTAGCCCTGGGCGAGGGCGAAGCCCAGTTCGGTGAGGACCGCGGCCTGGTATTCGGTCTCCACGCCTTCGGCGATGACCTGGAGGTCGAGGGATTTGCTCAGCGCCGCAATGACTCCCAGCAGCGGCGGGGCCGGGGAATCGGAGCGGATGGCGGCGACGAAGGACTGGTCGACCTTCAGGATGTCGCTGGGCAGGGTGGCCAGGCGGCTCAGGGACGAATAGCCGGTGCCGAAATCGTCGATGGCGATCCGCACCCCGCGCTCGCGCAGGGTGTGCAGATTCGCGATGGCGGTCTCGGATTCGGCGGCCAGTTCGCTCTCGGTGACCTCGAGGACCAGCTGATCGGCGGGCCAGCCGGTATCGGCGAGAATGCCGGAAACCCGGTCGGCGTATTCGGTTTCGGCCAATTCCAGACCGCTCACATTCACATTGAGGGTCAGGTCCAGCTGCGCGAAGGTCTCCTGCAGGCGGGCGGCGTCGGCGCAGGCCCGGCGTAGGACCAGTTCGTCCAGATCGGAGATGAGGTCGTATTCCTCGGCGACCCGGATGAGCCCCTCGGTGGTGACATCCGGCTGCGCGTGCGAGGACCAGCGCAGCAGCGCCTCCACCCCGACCGCGCGGGTGGCGCCGTCGGAGAGGCTGACAATGGGCTGGTACTGCACGTCGAGGGTGCCGCGATCGATGGCCTCGCGCAGCTCCACCGCCAGCGGCAGCTGCCGCGAGGATTCCAGCACGGTGCGATTGCGGCCCGCCTGCTTGGCCCGGTACAGGCCGACATCGGCGCGGCTCACCAGCAGCGAGCCGGATTCGCCCGGCTGCCAGGAGGTCACGCCCGCGGAACAGCCGGTGGTCACCGCGGCGCGCAGCTGCTCGGTCAGCAGGATGGCGGCCTGTTCGGTGGTGCCGGGCAGCAGCAGGGCGAAGGCGTCCCCGCCGTAGCGGGCCAGACGCTGGTCCGGCGCAAGCAGTTTCGACCAGGTGTCGCCCACCCGCTGCAGTACGGCGTCGCCGGCGCGGTGGCCGAGATGGTCGTTGATCTTCTGGAAGCGGTCCAGGTCCACCAGCACCAGCGCCAGCCCCTGACCGGTGCGGGTGGCGTGCGCGATGGCGTTGCTCAGCGCCCGATCGAACCCGCGGCGGTTGAGCAGACCGGTCAGCACGTCGATATCGGCGTCGGACGCCATGCGGGTCAAAATGCCGACCACGATGCCGATTCCGAAGGTGATGCCCGCCGGAATCAGACCGGACCACCACGGCAGACCGCGCGAGGGTACCACCCACAGGCAGCAGGCGATGGCGAAGGCCAGATGCACGCCCAGCCAGCGCCACGCGAAGAAGATGGCCGCATCGCAGGCCACGAACACATAGAACGCGGCGAGGCTGATGGCGCCCACGGTATTCGGGAACCAGTGCACCGCAATGGTGACCAGCACCGTCGCCATGCCGACGTACACGTGATGCACCGAATGCGGCATCCGCGGACCCCAGATCAGCAGACTGATGCCGAGCAGCAGCGCGACCAGCGCCGCCGTACCCACCAGCGGCCGATTGCCCTCATCACCCGGAGCGACCGCCGTGATGATCAGACCCAGCACCCCACCCATGACGTAGAACGCCCCGGTGGTCCGAGCCATGACCATTGCCGTCGCCAGCGCCGACGCCGCCCGCACCCGGGTTCGGGTATCGCCGCGAGACCCGATTCCTCGCACGCTGCCTAGCCTAAACGGTCCGCCGAATTTTGCCTGCGCTTCGCTACTGCTGGGTTCGCGGCTCCCGAAAACCATTCCCCTTCGGGAGGGATTTCAGCGAATCGGCTTCAGCACTTCGGTTCCGACGAACGGCACCAGCGCGGCGGGCACGCAGACCGACCCGTCGGCTTGCTGATGGTTCTCCAGGATGGCGACGATCCAGCGCGTGGTGGCGAGCGTGCCGTTCAGCGTCGCCGCGGTCTGCGGCTTGTTGTTCTCGTCGCGGTAGCGCACATTCAGGCGGCGGCCCTGGAAGGTGGTGCAGTTCGAGGTCGAGGTGAGTTCGCGGTAGGTCTGCTGGGTGGGCACCCAGCCTTCGCAGTCGAACTTGCGGGCCGCCGAGGATCCGAGATCACCGGCCGCCACATCGATCACGCGATAGGGCACCTCGACGGCGGCGAGCATTTCGCGCTCCCAGGCCAGCAGGCGCTGATGCTCGGCATCGGCGTCCTCGGGCTTGGCGTAGACGAACATCTCCACCTTGTCGAACTGGTGCACGCGGATGATGCCGCGGGTGTCCTTGCCGTAGCTGCCGGCCTCCCGGCGGAAGCACGACGACCAGCCGGCGTAGCGCTTGGGACCCTCGCTCAGGTCGATGATCTCGCCCGAGTGATAGCCGGCCAGGGGCACCTCCGAGGTGCCGACCAGGTACAGGTCGTCCTCCTCGAGGTGGTAGACCTCGGCCGCGTGCTGGCCCAGGAATCCGGTGCCCGCCATGATCTCCGGGCGCACCAGCACCGGCGGGATCATCATGGTGAAGCCATTGGCGGTGGCCTTCTGCGCGGCCAGCTGCAGCAGGCCCAGTTGCAGCAGCGCGCCGTAGCCGGTGAGGAAGTAGAAGCGCGCGCCCGAGACCTTGGCGCCGCGCTCCATATCGATCAGGCCCAGCGACTCACCCAGCTCCAGGTGATCCTTGGGCTCGAAGTCGAACTCGCGCGGCGTGCCGACGGTCTCCAGCACGATGTAGTCGTCCTCGCCGCCGGCGGGCGCGCCGTCCTGCACGACATTCGACAGGGCGCGCATGGCGGTGTCGAGATCGGCGTCGGCGGCATTCTCGGCCGCCTCGGCCTCCTTCACCTTCGCCGACAGCTCCTGCCCCTGGGCCAGCAGCGCCGGGCGCTCGTCCGGGGACGCCTTGCCGACCTTCTTGCCGAGGGCCTTCTGCTCGGCGCGCAGATTGTCGGCGGTCGCCACTGCCGCGCGCCGGGCCGCATCCGCCTCGAGCAGGGCGTCCACCAGGGCCGGGTCCTCACCGCGCGCACGCTGCGACGCACGGACCACGTCCGGGTTCTCCCGCAGGAATCGAAGGTCGATCATAGGCAATAAGCCTAGTGGGCGGCCTCCACTGATTTTCGCCCAGGTCGGGGCCCGGGCGAGACCGCTTGTCCCGCCGCCGAGCTCACAGTTTCCCGCGGTTTTTCCCGCGTTTTCGGCCGCTGCCCAGCAGGCCCCGCCATAGTGGGGGCCATGGCCTCCGGTAGCGGACCCATCCCTTCCGTGCCACGGTTGTCGAGCCGGCCGGTCGGCGCAGTCAATTCCGAGGAGTTCCCATGCAATACACCCCGGACACAGTCGATTTCATCGTGGTGGGCGCCGGATCGGCCGGCGCGGCGGTGGCCGCGCGGCTGAGCGAGCGCATCGGCACCAGCGTCGCCCTCGTGGAGGCGGGCAGCGCCGACCGCGACAAATTCATCCGTATTCCGGCCGGGTTCGCGCAGCTGTTCCAGGGACCCAACGACTGGAACTACCGCACCGAGCCGCAGCCCGAACTGCGCGACCGGCGGGTGTACTGGCCGCGCGGCAAGATGCTCGGCGGATCATCCTCCATGAACGCCATGATGTGGGTGCGCGGCTTCGCCGCCGATTACGACGAATGGGCCGAGCACGCCGGACCCGGGTGGTCGTTCCAGCAGGTGCTCCCCTACTTCCAGCGCATGGAGGCGGTCGAGGACGCCAGCGAACCCGGCGAGGGCGTGAACGGGCCGCTGCACATCTCCCGCCAGCGCAGCCCGCGGCCGCACACGCTGAACTATCTGCAGGCGGCGGTGGAGGCCGGGTACAAGGTCGAGCGCGCGAATCTGGATGAACCGCAAGGGTTCACGCAGACCATGGTGACGCAGAAGCGGGGCGCGCGGTGGAGCACGGCCGACGCCTATCTGCGGCCCGCCCTGCAGGCGCATCGCGATCTCACCATCGTCACCGACGCGCACGTCACGCGGGTGCTGTTCGAGGGCACCCGGGCCATCGGCGTCGAGTATCAGCTCGGCGGGGAGCTCAAACAGCTCAAGGCCAAGCGCGAGGTGATCCTGTCCGGCGGCGCCATCAATACCCCGCAGTTGCTCATGCTGTCCGGTATCGGCGATTCGAACCAGCTTCGGGCACTGGGGATTCCGGTGCTGCACCACTCGCCGGAGGTGGGCCGCAATCTGCGCGACCACCTGGCCGCCCCCATTGTCTACCGCACCCGCGCGGGCAGTCTCTTCGGCGCGGACAAGAGCATTCCGGAACTCGCCAACTACCTGCTACGCCGCCGCGGCCAGCTCACCTCCAATGTCGGCGAGGCGTACGGCTTCGTGCGCAGCCATCCCGATGTCGGGCTGCCGGACCTCGAGTTGATCTTCGGCCCCGCCCCGTACATCGGCGAGGGCCTCGGCGATCCGGACGGCCACGCGCTCACCTTCGCGGCCATCCTGCTCAAACCCACATCCACCGGCGAGATCACCCTCGCCTCCGCCGACCCGTTCACCGCACCCCGCATCGATCCCCGCTACTGCGCCGAATTCACCGACCGCACCGCCCTGCTCAATGGCCTGCGCACCTGCGTCGAGATCGCGAATCAGCCCGCGCTCAAGGAACATATCGGCGAGCTCATGCAACCCGCCTTGCCCTCCGACACGCCCATGGAGGACGTGCTGCGGCGCTGCCTCGAGGACCACTCGCACACCCTCTACCACCCGGTCGGCACCTGCCGCATGAGCACCGGCGAGACCGGAGTCGTGGATCCCGAACTGCGCGTGCGCGGCGTGGCCGGCCTGCGCATCGCCGACACCTCGGTCATGCCGATCATCACCCGCGGCCATACCCACGCCCCGGCGGTGCTGATCGGTGAAAAGGCGGCCGACCTGATCAACGCCTGACCGAAACCGACAGGTCCTGACCCAAGAGGACATGGCGGGGGTGCGGCGGCGCTGCAATGATGGAGCGCGATGTCCGAACAGTCGCCTCCGCCACAGCAGCCCACGCCCGGTCGCCGCCGGGCCGGTAAGCCCACGGGTGGGCCGGCCGGTAGCCCCACCGGCGGGTCCGCGGGCCGGTCGTTGCCCGGCGCCCTGGAAGGCCTGCGCGCCAAGCTCGACAAGGGCCCGCTGTCCGCGCCGACCCTGCGCTGGGGTCTGCTCGCGGTCGCCGTCGGCGCCCTGGTGGCCGCGCTCATCACCGTCGCCGTCTCCGGCTTCCACGCCGGGCGGGTGGAGGCGCACAATCCGGGCTCGGCCTCGCCCACCGGCGCGGTCGCGGGCGAGGCCTTCGGCACCGCCAAACAGGGCGACTGCCTGGCCTGGTCCAAATCCAATGCCAGCGATCTGGTGAAGGTGGACTGCGGCGACAAGCATCTGTTCGAGGTCACCGCCGATATCGACCTGAGCAAGTACCCGGGCGTCGAATTCGGTCCCGGATCGCGGTTCCCGGATTCGCTGCGCTTCTCCGAACTGCGCGACGAGCACTGCGTCAGCGCCGCCCAGTCCTACCTCGGCGGAAAGTTCGATCCGCGCGGCAAATTCGTGGTCGGCCTGATCAATCCGGGCGAGGCCGGCTGGAAGGCGGGCGAGCGCACGCTGCGCTGCGGGTTGCAGGTCGCGGGCAGTTCCGGCACCGCCACCCATACCGTCAGCGGCAGCGTGCAGAACTCCAACCAGTCCAAGATCTACGACGTCGGCACCTGCATCGGCATCGCCCGCAATCTGCCCACCGATCCGGTGGACTGCGCACAGCCGCACGCCTTCGAGATCGTCTCGACCGTGGATCTGAGCAGTCACTTCAACGGCGGCCCGCCGTCCAAGGACGAGCAGGACCGGTTCATGGAAGAACAGTGCGCCAAGGACTCCACCGACTATCTCGGATCCGAGGACGCGCTGCGCAACAAGACCCTCACGCTGTTCTGGGATTACCTCGACAGCCGCAGCTGGCTGGCCGGCAGCAAGAGCCTCAACTGCATGATCGGCAAGGGCGCGGATCAGGAGGGCTTCGCCGCCATCACCGGATCGGCGCGCGGCGACATCCTGGTCGACGGGCAGGCCCCGGTGCCGCCGCCGAACAACGGCCGCTCCACCCCGCAGCCGCTGCCCGGCGCCGCGCCGCCGGTCATCCCCGCGCCGAGGTAGCCGTGCCGGTCTCCATGTCCGACGATCGTTTCGAGGAACTCGTCGGGGACGCGCTCGATCTCATTCCGCCGGAATTGTCGAAGGCCATCGACAACGTCGTGGTGCTCATCGAACCGCGCAATGAGGAAGAGCCGCAGCTGCTCGGGCTCTATCACGGCATCGCCCTCACCGACCGGGACTTCAGCCACTACGGCGGCGCGCTGCCGGACACCGTCACCATCTACCGCGAGGCCATCCTGGAGATGTGTCACAGCGAAGAAGAAGTGGTCGAAGAGGTGGCAATCACAGTGATTCACGAGATAGCGCACTACTTCGGGATTGACGACGACCGCCTTCATCAGCTGGGATGGGGCTAACTCGCGGCAAACCGGGAACCGATCGAATCCCCGTCGCGTCCAAGCTTCATATCGGGACGCGACTGCGTACCCGGGGGAATCCCGAAGGGAGATCGATCATGGTTGGCCACGTCCTCGTGCAGCCGGAGGTCGTCCTCGCGGCAGCCCTGGAACTCGACCTACTCGCCGAGCGCCTGTCCGCGGCCTCGGCGGCGGCCGGCCCGGCCACCCACGTCCTGCCCTCCGGCACCGAGGAGGTCTCGTTCCTGGCCGCCGGGCATTTCAATCACGCCGCCTTCAGCCATGACCGGGCCGTCGCCCAGGGCATTCTCGAACTGCACCACGCCGCCGCCACGCTGCGCAGCCAGCTCGCGCAGTATCTGATCCAGGACGCGGTGCGCGCCGCCGGCATCGCGGCCATTCAGGTCTAGGGGGAACAATGACGCTGGGAATCACCGGGGTGTTCTGGCTGCCCCGCATGGCGGAACTCAATTCCGTCACCTTGAACGCGGGCGCGCACGCCATTCCGATTGCCGCCGCCAGCACCTCCTGGGGCGTACTCACCGGCGCGTGGGTGGACGCCACCGCCACCGTCGCCCGGGTCATGGCCGAGGTCGGCGTGGGCCTGCAGGGCGTGAACGGCCTCAATGTGCTGGCCCGCCTGTCCGGCTTCACCGTCTGGGCCGAACAGCAGGGCGTCATGGCCGCCGCCATGGCCGCCAAGACCGCCGCCAATGCCACCGCCTACACCGTGGCCTCGATCGCCATGCCGAGCCTGCCGGAGATCGCCGTCGTCGAGGCCGCCCGGGTGGCCGCGTACTCCACCGGCGGCGCGCTCAATGGCACCGCCGAGGCCGCTGAGGCCGCCAAACTGGCCCTCGACATTCGCGCCGCGCTGGTCATGGAGACCTACGAGGCCGCGACCACCGCCATTGTCACCACACCCGGCCAATTCCTCATGCCGCCGCCCATCGCCATGGGCGCGGGTTCCGCCGATGCGGGCGCGGCCGCCAATATGTCCGGCGATCCTGTGCAGGCGGCCCTGGCCACGGCGGCCGGGCTGGCCAATAATCCGGCCGTGATCAGCGCCGTCGCCCAGGCCGCGCAGGTCGCCGGAACCGTGGTGACCAGCGGTGTCAGCACCGCCGGGCAGGTCGCGGGCACCGCCGTGACCGCGGTCGCCAACGGCTTGTCGCAGACCGCAGCCGCGGGCGCCCAACTGCCCATGCTGGCCGGCATGGGTGTGGCCACGGCGGGCGCCGGTGCGGCCGGGGTGAGCACCCGCGCGGTGTCCTTCACCGGTGGCGGCGCGGGCGTGAGCATCGGAAACGGCGGCGGCACACTGAAACTCCCCGAGGGCTGGGGCGCGGGCGCCGGAATCGGCAGCGGCGCAACCCCGGCCGCACCGGTGCTGACCGAACCCGTTGCCGCCTCCCCGAATACCGCCGCGACCGCCCCCGTCCGCTCCGCTAGCACGAGCCCGCTACTCGGCAGCAACCACTCCGGAGACGAGGACGAAACCCACGACGGCAAGGACTACGGGCGCTCGGTGGAGCACTTCGCCGACGGCCGGGTCATCGCACCCGCCGTCATCGGCGGCGACCCGAACGACGCCCGATGACCGTCCTCGGCGCCGGCCGCGGCCCGTCCCTGCTGCGAGCGGTCACCCTGACCCCCGACGAATTGCAGTACCTCCAAGAAACATTGACGATCGACGAGCTGCCCGTGGTGCTGAATGCCATGGGCCGCTACGACAATGCAACCGACCACGACACCGCCATGAGCGCCGCCGCCGAAACCCTCACCGAGCGCGAACTTCTCGACGGCGACCAGGTGCATCCGGAGCTGGCCGAACGCCTGCGCGTACTGTACCGGCCGCACTGGGTGCTCGCCCTGCGCTGGTACGTGAACGGCCAGATCAACCGCTTCTGCCTGGCCAAGGGCGACGATTTCGAAGTGGTCGCCCTGCGCGGCCCCAACTCCTACGTCATCGACGAAGCGGGACACGACCTTCCGGGCACCTTCATGGCGGCCCTCGGCCCGGCCGAACCCCTGGAACTCACCGGAATGAACGCACCCACCGAGGAATTGGCCCCGATCTTCGACGACGCCGGCGACGTAACGACGACAACCAACCGCCTGGCCAAGGTGGGCAATCCGCCCCGTGACGCGAAAACCCTTGCCTCCGCCCTGGTTCAGGTCGACTCCCACGCCGAGATTGTCGGCGTCGTCTACGGCGACGGCACCCGCGACGTGACCGACAACCACATCGCCGTCTTCAACACCCGGCACGGCCGCCTCCTGGCGACAACCAGCCGCGCCGACGACGGCACGAAGTGGACCTCGCTGGCGAGCGGCACCCCTGCCCGCCTGCGCACCGCACTACAAGATCTCATTACGTCGCTTCCGCTGCGACCGGACTTCCCGGCCGAACACACCTGAGCTGAACTCGTCACTCGTCATCCCGACACGCTTTGCCCTGTCTGGTTGTCGCCGCAGTCCTCAGCTGAAGCGACAAGGTACTGATTGGTCTTCTTCGACGAGCCGGTCGATGCCTACCGACTTAGGATGCGGCGGTGCAAATCTCGATGTGGGTTCCATACGAGGAACAGCGGCTCCGCCGCACTCTACGGTTCGTCATGCGTGGACAGTTCAACTTCTACCGCGTCATGGGCGGATTCATTGTCCTACTCGGCCTTTTCATGCTGACGTTGGAGCCCACGAATCCGATCGGCTACTTCTTCGTCGCGCTCGGACTACTGTTCGCGTTCGCGGTGGGACCGCTCACGGTGGCATGGTCGATGCGAATGCAGGCCAGCGCCATCAGGGATGGATCTCATATGACGCTCGACGACGAGTGGGTGACGATGATCTACCCTCTTGTCGAGTCACGGTTTCGATGGGCTGGTCTAGGTCGTGTCATCGAGACACCCGAGGTCTGGTACATCATGTTCGGCAAGCTTCAAGCGGTCACCGTCCCGAAAGAGTTGATGACCGAGGAGCAGCGAGCGGTGTTCTCTTCATTCGTGAATGGTCTGCAACCCATCGGGAAGTAGCTGAGGGGACGAATCACCCGGGCCGCACCAAGACCCTGCTCACCGCCGCGTAGTTCAGCTCCTTCAGCGAACGATGTCTTGGCCAATAGCTCGTAAGACATCTGCGAGCCATACAAGATGGTACGAGAGGGCTCGGTCCTGATTCGTAAGTAGATCCCGCATGTGCTGCCAGGACTCGGATAGTTGGCCGATAGTCAGGTCGGACGGTTCGCTGTTGATGTCATACAGCTGTTCGGCGGGGACCGACCAGAAGTAGTCCTTGTCCAGGGAGACCACCCCCGTCCCTGCAACGGCTTCGACATGGTCGAGAAGCACTTCGAACGACCTGCGCAGCTCAGCAAGGGGCACAAGCAGGGGTTCACCAGTCATGATCACCATCATTGCTGGTGCCCACAGACTGGCGCGCAACTGGCACCTCCGTGCGTTGTGAGGCACATCCCGATTTGAAATATCACCGACCGGGAACTGGTGGCGGGGCCTTCTCGGGGTTTGCCGCCACCAGTTCCCGGTCGACGTCGTTTCAGTTCTGGAGGGTGTCAGCCCATCGGGTCGTCGCCGGTGGGTTCGATGTTGTCGCCGAACGGGGCGGGGTAGCGGCCCCAGCGGGTGCATTCCCAGAGGCCGTCGGAGAACGGTAGGAGTTCGATGGTTTCGGTGTTGTCGAGGTGGTTGTTGGCGGCGAACAGGCGTGGGACGCCGGTGAGTTCGCGGGAGACCAGGCGCATGGCAGCGCCGTGGCTGACCAGGATGATGTCGCCGGCTTCGGAGTCGGTGAGGTATTCGTCGCGGAGGCGTTCCAGGGCCGGGATGTAGCGGTTCAGGACATCGCGGCCGGATTCGCCGCCGGGAACCCGGGTGTCGAGATCGCCGAAATGCCAGGAGTGGTAGATGTCCTGGAAGGTTTCGTGGGCCTCGCGGGTGTTGAGGCCTTCGAGATCGCCCAGTTGGACCTCGTGCAGGTCCTCGAGGACCTCGAGCGGGACGCCGGTGGCGGCCTCGATATAGCTGCCGGTCTGGCGGGCGCGCAGAGCTTGTGAGGAGAACAGCCGCAGGGGCGGCGCGGCCAGGTTGGAGCCGAAGGTTTTCGCCTGTGCCACACCGCGTTCGGTGAGCGGCAGGCCGGGCAGCCGGGTGTCCAGGATCTTGGCGACATTGCCCTCGGTTTCACCGTGCCGCACCAGGATGAGTTTGGCCGTCACAGGTCCGCCACCCCCTTCTTCAGGTCGGCCAGCCAAGCCGCCGCCGGTTCGTCGGCGGGCGGCGGGGTGCCGGTCGGCGCGGTGGCCGGCCAGGATCCGAGGTAGCGGATCCGGGCGGCCGTGCGGTGCAACGCCTTCAGCGCCTCCGCGACCGCCGCGTCGTCGATATGCCCGACACAGTCCAGATAGAAACGGTAGGTGCCCATACCGGTGCGGGTGGGACGCGACTCGATACGAGTGAGATCGATACCGCGCGTGGCGAATTCCGCGAACGCGCGCATGAGCGAACCGGGCTCGTTGGCCAGTTCCAGCACGATCGACGTGCGATCGACGCCGGTGCGCGGCGGCGCCGGCTGCGGCGGCGCGACCAGTACGAACCGGGTCACGGCCTGATCGTGATCGGCGACGCCGGAGGCCAGCACCGACAGGCCCAGGCGCTGTCCGGCCAGCGCGGTCGAGACGGCGGCGTCGGCGTGCCCGGCGGCCACATCCTCGGCGGCCGCGGCATTCGAGGCCGAGGTGTACAGCTCGGCTCCGGGTAGTCGATGCGCCAGCCACATGCGAACCTGGGCGGCGGCCACCGGGTAGGCGGCGACGCGCCGCACATCGGCCAGCTCGGTGCCGGGCCTGCCCAGAATCGTGAACGCCACATCCAATTCGGTCTCGGCGATGATCTGCAACCGGGGACCGACGGCCAGCGCATCGAGGGTGGGCGCGATCGAGCCCTCCACCGAACTCTCGATCGGCACCACCGCGCCCTCGACGCCCGCGGCCCGCACCAGTTCGATCGCGGCGCCCTGGCTGGCCGCCGGGACACGCTCGACAGGCCCGCCGAACACTCCGGTGGACTCGAGTTTTGCGAGGGCCATCTCCGTAAAGGTTCCCGACGGCCCGAAGTAGGCGATACGCGGCACGGCTACGACATTACTTGCGGATCCGGAGTCCTCCCGCGCTTTGGCCGACTCCTCGGTAACAACTCATCCGAGAACGGCGAGCGCGCTGTGCACGGCCTCCGGATCGGCGGTCTCGACGGCGAGCAGGACGGTCCGCAGCGCTTCGACGGCGGGCGGCTTCAGGCCCTTGATGAATTCGATGTCCGGGGTGGTCAGCGCGGTCCGGATGTCCTCGCCGCAGAGCGCGGCGACCGTGGCGGCGACGAGTGCGAGCGCGCGTTCGCCGGAGTCGGTGCGGGCGACGAAACCCGTGTCGCCGTGCGCGATTCGGACCAGGAATTCCGAAACGGCCTCATCGTCCGCATCCGGCTCCAGGACCTCCGCGCCGGCGGGCGCGGCACCGATCGGGCGGACCAGTCCGTCGAGCAGCGTCTGCGCGCCGGTCTTGCCGGGCACGGTCAGTTGCATGAGGACCGGTTCGGGGGCGGGGGCGGAATCGTGCGGCACGAGTTTCACCGTATGCGAGCGGATGGGTTGCGCAAGATCACACCGTCACTTAGCTTAGGTTTACCTAATTTCTTCTCGGAGGTGTGTATGCCCCACGCGGCACCGGCCGTCGCTCCCAATACCGCCGAACGCGTGCACAGCGCCTGTGCCCACGCCGAGAGCGCGGTGCTGGCCCTGCCCGGCCTCGATCCGGTACCCACCTCGGTCCATCTGCTGCGGCAGTGCGGCGACATCGTGGTCGCGGTGCCGTCCACCTCCACCGCCAACCTGCTGGTCGGCGGCACCGGCACCACCGGCTCGCCCGCGGTCCTGGAACTCACCGACCATGCCCCGCTGCCGCTGCGCGAACCCGTGCGCGCCCTGGTCTGGCTGCGCGGCTGGGTGCACGCGGTGCCCGCGCACGCCCAGCGCGCCCTGGCCGCGGCCGTCGCCGAGGACCATCCGAATCCGGCGTTGCTCGATATCGGCCACACCGCCACTCTGCTGCGCCTGGTCGTGGACTCGGCCGTGGTCGCCGACACCGCCGGCGCGGACGCCGTCGACCGCGACCAGCTCCGGGCCGCCCGGCCGGACCCGTTCTGCGCCATGGAAGCGGCCTGGCTGCAGCACCTGCACGCCGATCACGCCGATGTCATCGATCGGCTGGCCCATCACCTGCCCTCCGATATCCGCCGCGGCGCGCTGGTGCACCCGCTGGCCATCGACCGCTACGGCGTCACCCTGCGCGTCGAATCGGCCGAGGCCGATCACGACATCCGGCTGCCCTTCCCGGCGCCCGCCGACGATGTCGAATCCCTCAGCCGCGCCGTGCAAGCCCTCGCCGTCGACCCGTTCCGCCGCGGCCTGCACCGCATCTGACGCCGCACCGCAACCTGCCGCCGCGCCCGGCGGCACCTAGATTGACTGCCATGTCTTCGGCAGCTGAGCCCGCACCCACGTGGCCCGAGCCCGCATCGACCGACCGGCAGCGGCGGGCCATCCGGCTCGAGATCGCGGTGGTGCTGGTGGTCACTTTCGGGCTGAGCGGGGCCAATGCGGCGCTGTCGCTGCTGGAGAGCGCGCTGTCCCCGGGCGGCGTGGGCGGGCAGACCATTGCGCTCAACCCCTCGCGCGCCACGCAGTCGACGATCGATCTGCTGTTTCAGTTCCTGAGCGTGGCGCGGCTGCTCGGCTGGGCGGCGCTGGGGCTGTACCTGTTGTGGCGCAGCGGAATCGGACCGCAGGCGATCGGCCTGGCCCGCCGGCTGCGGTGGCGGGCCGACGTGCTGCCCGGACTCGTGCTGGCGGCGGTCATCGGAATACCCGGGCTGGGCCTGTATCTCACCGCGCACGCCCTGGGCGTGAGCGTCACCATCGTCCCCGGATCCCTCGAATACTGGTGGCGCCTGCCCATGCTGGTGCTCACCGCCTGGGCCAATTCGGCCGCCGAGGAAGTCCTCGTCGTCGCGTACCTGATCACCCGATTGCGCGCGCTCGGCTGGTCGGAGAACCGCTCACTGCTCGCATCCGCTCTGCTGCGTGGCAGCTATCACCTTTATCAAGGTCTGGGCGGCGGGCTCGGCAACCTCGTGATGGGCCTGCTCTTCGGCCGATACTGGCAGCGCACCAACCGTTTATGGCCATTGCTGCTGGCGCACGCGCTCATCGACACCGTCGCCTATCTCGGCTATGCCGCCCTGCGCGGGCACGTCTCCTGGCTGCCGTAATGCGATTGGAATGAACACCCCGAGCGCCCTGATCAGTAGCATCATCGGTGATGAACGGCGACGAACCCCAGCACAATGCACGGTTGCGCCGGGAGCCGCCGCCGGGCTGGGCGGGCCGGCCGCCCCGGCCGAATCCGGGCCCGCCACCGCATGCGGCGCGCGGGCCGCGGCCCGATCCGCTCGGTCCGACCAAGCGACTGCCGCGCGAGGAAGCCGGTCCGGCGCTGGCCTATTCGCAGACGCCTCCGGTGCGCGCTCCGCGCAGTCAACCGCCGCGCAATCAACCGCCGCGGCCGCCGCAGCCGCAGCCGCGCACGCGGCAGCAGCCGCCCCGCTATCCCGACCGCGAGGGCGCGCCCGTGACGCACGCCCCCACCCAGCAACCGGTCCCCTATCGGGAGGCGAGTCCCCCGCCGCCCCCGGTTCCGCCGGGCAGGCGCGAGCGGGGCGGCCGTCCGCCGCGGGAGCCGCGCAAGCGCCGGTACCGCTTCCGCTGGGGGCGGATCATTCTCATGCTGCTGGTGGTGCTGCTGTTCCTGCCCATCGGCGCCGCGATCTACGTGGACCGGAATCTGCAGCGCATCGACGTGCTCACCAAGTACGAGGGCCGGCCCGGCGACACGCCCGGGACGAATTGGCTTTTGGTGGGTTCCGACAGCCGCTCCGGGCTCACGCCGGAGCAGGAACAGGAATTGGCGACCGGCGGTGAGGTCGGGTCCGAGCGGACCGACACCATTCTGCTGGTGCACATTCCGGAGTCCGGGCAGCCGACGCTGGTCAGCCTGCCGCGCGACTCGTATGTGAGCATTCCGGGCTTCGGCAAGGACAAGCTCAATTCCGCCTTCTCCTTCGGCGGCCCGCAGCTGCTGGTGCAGACGGTGGAGGGCGCGACCGGACTGCACATCGACCATTACGCGCAGATCGGTTTCAGCGGTTTCGCCGATGTGGTCGACGCGGTCGGCGGCATCGACATGTGCCTGGACCAGCCCATCAATGATCCGCTGGCCGGAATCGACCTGCCGGCGGGCTGCCAGGAACTCAATGGCGCCAACGCGCTCGGATTCGTGCGCTCCCGCGCCACCGCCAGCGCCGACCTGGATCGCATGCTCAATCAGCGAAAGTTCTTGAGCGCCCTGCTGAAGAAGGCGTCGAGCCCGGCCACCCTGGCCAACCCGTTCCGGGCCTGGCCGCTGATACAGGGCTTGACGAAGGCTTTGAAAGTGGATGACGGAGATCACGTCTGGCATCTGGCCCTTTTGGGCAAGGCGCTCAGCGGCGATCCGGTGGCAACCACGGTCCCGATCGGCGGGTTCACCGATACGGATGTGGGCAATGTGCTGCTCTGGGACAAAGACCGTGCGAGCAGGTTCTTCGAGGCGCTGGAAACCGATGAGCCGATCCCGGCGGACCTCATCACCACGGTCGGAAATTAGGGCATTCGGGGCACTCGTTTTAGGTAATACTTGCCTCAATAAGGCTGTGCTCAATAAGGTTGCACTTGGATGACACGCGGTGTGACCAGGGCTAATGTCGTCCCCATGTCGACCCGCACCCAAACCAAGCGCAGCAAGTTCCACTCCCTGCTGCAGGATCAGATCCGCAACGAATTCAATGCCGAGCACCAGTACATCGCCATTGCACTGTGGTTCGACAATGCCGATCTGCCGATCCTGGCGAAGTATTTCTACAAGCAGGCCGTCGAGGAACGCAATCACGCGATGATGATCGCCCGCTACCTGCTCGACCTGGATATCAGCGTCGAGGTGGCGAACACCGATGCCGCGAAGTCCGAATTCGCGAATGCCAAGGAGCCCATCGCCCTGGCGCTCTCCCAGGAGCAGACGGTCACCGAGCAGATCATCCAGCTCGCCAAGACCGCCCGCGAAGAGGGCGACTACCAGGGTGAGCAGTTCATGCAGTGGTTCCTCAAGGAGCAGGTCGAGGAAGTGTCGACCATGCGCACCCTGCTCACCGTCGCCGAACGGGCCAGTGCGAACCTGTTCGATCTGGAGAATTACGTCTCGCGCGAAATGAGTTCCCCGAGCGATGCTTCCGGCGCTCCGCACGCCGCCGGCGGCGCACTGTAGTTTTTCTTATCACGACAGCCCCGGTCCCTTGCGCTGGACCGGGGCTGTCGCTGATCTACCGGGGAAGGTCGATCATTCCTTGGAGAGGCTGCTGGAAAGAGTGCTAACGAGACCCTTGATCAGCTCGAGAATGGCATCCATTGTTTTCTCCTCATCACTGCCCGGTGTGGTTTCCCCTACCGGCCCCCGACCTTCTGGGGTGATGAGAACGTAACCTAGAACAGGTTGCGAAAAGGGCGTTTTTCAAAAAATTCCCCGGCAAAAACTCCGGGCCACTCGCCAGGAACGGAACCCACCGGCGAGCGGCCCGGAAAGCACAGCTCAGAGCGTCAGCGCAGGGTCACCTGGCGCGAGCGCAGGCCATCGCGCGAGCGACGCTCATCCGAGGTCAGCGGCGCGTCGTTCTTCAGCGCGTCGGCGAGACGAGCGCCGAATTCGCGTGCGGGAGCCTCCCATTCGGTGGCGTGCTTTTCCGGATCAAGATCGAATACCGGAACCAGCAGACCGTGCGTGCGGAAGGAACCCGCGAAACGGGAGCCCTCGCCCAGGTGCAGACCGCCGGCCGCGTGCAGGCGCGCCAGCGCCAGCATGAGCGCATCCTCGTCCTCGGGCCGCACCCAGCGCAGATGCGCCTTCTCTCCGGCGTCCACCCACCAGGCCGCGCCGATGCCGTCCGCGCCCAGATTCAGCCGGGCCGAGGGCATGATGGCCTGATTGGCCTGTTCGATGGTGGCGGCCACCTGCGGGTCGGGGGTGACGCCCTCGGGCACCCACCAGTTGAAGTCCTGGTGCACGGTGAGATCCAGGGCGGCGCCGGCGTCGAGCACCTCCGAAAGACCCGGCACCCCATCGGTACTCGCGGCGGCCAGCGATTCGCCCGGCTCCGCGGACTGGGTCCAGAGGATCGCGTTCGCCAGATCGGCGGCGGGATCACCGGATTGGAACTGCACCTGCGTGCCGACGAAACCGGTGGCCTCGTCCCCGGCCCGCACCAGCGCGGCCACCGCACCGGGCAGCACGGTGGCGAGGGTGACCGCACGCTCGGCGGCGACATTCGGCGACAGCTTCAGCGTCGCGGTCGCGGACGGCACGAACTCCCGTAGCGCGACGAGATCGCATTCCGCGGCCAAGCCCTCGAACGGGCGCGTGACGGTCTGCGCGGCCTGCTCCTGCGCGGCGCGGCGTGCGGCCAGCTTCTGCGCCCGGTTGCTGTCCGGCTTGGGACTATTCCGCTTGCTCTTACCCATAGCAGGCAAAGCTACAGGCTGAACTACGCGGCGGTGAGCAGGGTCTTGGTGCGGCCCGGGTGATTCGTGGCGACCCAGCTGACGCCGAGGTCGGCGCACAGCTTGACGTCGTCCGGATCGTCGACGGTCCAGCAGTAGGTGGCGCGGCCCGCCGCGGCGGCGCGGTCCACCAGGTCCGGGTGCTCGCGCAGGGAACGGACCGAGGGGCCGATTGCGGTGGCGCCCACGGTGGTTGCGGCGCCGCCCGCGAGATACAGCGAGGACTCGCCGAGCAGGACGGTGGGTAGCAGCGGGGCGGCGCGGCGGATGCGCCAGACCGCGGTCGCGGCGAAGGACATGACCACCGCGCGGGAGTGGTCGGCGGAGGCGGGGGTGGCGATGCCGTAGCGCTGCAGTTCGTTCAGGAGGGTTGTCTCGACCAGGGCGCCGTAGCGGACCGGGTGCTTGGTCTCGATGAACAGCTTGGTGGGGCGGCTCTTCCAGTCCAGGACGAGTTCGATGAGCTGCGCCAGGGTGAGGATGGCGGCGGGCTCGCCCGCGGCGCCGAAGTCGAGGGCCTCGAGCTCGTCGAGGGTCATCTCGCTGACCGCGCCGGTGCCCGAGGAGGTGCGGTCCACGGTGCGGTCGTGCACGCACACCAGATGGCCGTCCTTGGTGAGCCGGACATCGCATTCGACGCCGTCGGCGCCTTCCCGCAACGCGAGTTCGTAAGCGGCGAGGGTGTGTTCGGGACGCGCCGCCGACGCTCCCCGGTGCGCGACCACGAACGGTGCGCGATTGGCCGAGCTCACTTCGCCAATACCTCCTCTTGCTCGCGTTCCGGCGCAACGCCGGAATTCGCGGGCGCGGAATCCGGATTCGATGCGGTGGCCTCATCATTCCCGACGGCGGCGGCGGGCGCGCGTCCGGTGGAAACCGCGCCCGCGCCCGGCTGCACGGGTTCGATGACCGGTTCCGGCCCGGCGGGGGCGATCAACCAGCGCTTCACGGTCAGTTCGCGACCGCGCAGATCCTCTCCGGCGAAGGCGCGCACCACCCACAGCGTGAGCACCGCCACCCCGGCGGCGACCAGATTCGTCCATACGGTGAACAGCACGCCGTCCGCCTCGACCTGGAGCGACCCGGCGAACTTGTACAGCAGCGCGATCACGACGAGAGCGCCATTGAGAACCCAAGCGCCCCACCAGATCCGCACCACGCGCAGCAGGCCGCCGGCCTCGGAGCGCACCCGCGCGGCCTCGGTCAGGAAGACGCCGGGGAAGATCAGGTTCACGCCGGGCACCAGGCAGCCCAGGGCGAGCGAGCGCGGCGAGCGCGGATCCTGTTCACCGGCAGCGGTATACGCCGCCCGCCGGGTCCGGGTCAGCCAGGCGACCAGCGCCACCGCGCTCACCAGCGCGAACACCAGCGCCAGCACCCCCGAAACGAGCACGGCCGCATCGGATCCCCACACCACCCAGGGATGGATCAGCCGGGTGCGATTGCGCAGCAGGATGCCGTAGCGCAGCAGTTCGGCCAGCGCCGCCAGGCCGAAGACCACGGCGGTGAGCGTGAGCAGCCGGGGAATTCGCGCTGCCAGGCGGTCGAGCCGGCGCTGCGGTGCGACAGCCTGCTGCGGCGGCCGGTCCTGCAGTCCCCAGCGCGGAATCTCGGTGTAGCGCGGCGTTTCCGGGCTCATCGCGCGCCGCGGCGGAGTCCGATCAGGATGGGCCCTGCGGCCCGGCGGGCGCGCCACCCAGCGGTAGTTGCGGCGTTCCGGCGGCGCGTCCACCGGCGCCGGTGAGAGCAGGACGCCGTGGCAGCGCGGGCACCAGTGCAGCGGCTTGCCCTGCACGGCCCAGCGGGCGCCGCACCGGGCGCAGGGCTGTACGACCGGCGAGCGCGAGTCGGCCACGTGTCCCCCGTTCACTAGTAGATCTTCGGCTCGTCGCCGTCGCCAGCGAGCGGGCGCCCGGTCTGCTGCCAGGCCACCATGCCGCCGGTGACCTGCACCGCCTCGAAGCCGACGTGATTCAGGTAGCGCACCACTTCCAGGGAACGGCCACCTTGCCGGCAGATGACGTAGATCTCGGCGTCGTAGTCCAATTCGTCGATGCGGGCGGGCACGTCGACCATGGGAATGTGGATGGCGCCGGGCGCGTGCCCGAGCCGCCATTCGTCGTCCTCACGGACATCCAGCAGCAGTGCGGTGCCCAGGCCGGACTCGGCGGCATCGAATTCCGCAGGCACGGCGTCGATCGGAACCGAGGGGACATGGGGACTGGTCACACTTTCGATCCTGCCACGGGCGTCGCGGAGCTGTGC
Source organism: Nocardia sp. IFM 10818 (assembly GCF_054655275.1). NCBI lineage: Bacteria > Bacillati > Actinomycetota > Actinomycetes > Mycobacteriales > Nocardiaceae > Nocardia > Nocardia sp. IFM 10818. Next base: position 88,717 of record NZ_BAAHJH010000001.1, on the reverse strand, counting down.
AGTTCTATCCGGGTACGCGGCAGTCCGGCCGGGAGTTATCCACATAATCCACAACCTGATCCACAGCTTCAGACCTGTCCTGATTGTCCTTGTATGCCGGGTGCTTCGAGGGTAGGCGCGCCGGTCGGCGCGCGAAAACCGGAAATCCCTGGACCTGCCAGGGCGAATCGGTAGCCTGGCGCTATGACCGCGCACAGGGGGCTACTCGACGGACTGGATATCACCGGACTCAACACCGCACTCTCCGAGGCGACCTGCCTCGGTGTGGATGTCGACGCGGCGGCCGGCACGCTCCGGCTGGAACTCGACGTCCTGACCCTGCCCGTCGACGGCCCGCCGCCGGACGGCTGCGATGTATATCTGACCCTCACCGGCGTCAGCCGGATCGCGGCCTCGTTCCGCATGCAGCGCTGGGACGACCTGGAACCGGTCATCCTGCCGCTCACCGTGGACGGCCTGCACGACGCGGTCAGCAGCTTCGGCGGCGGCGCATTGCACGGCTGGGAATTCCTGGATCTCGACGACAAGGCCTGGACGCAGTGGCGCAAACTGCTCAGCTTCGACACCACCCTCGGTGACCGGCCGGCCGCGCACATGCTCGAGTTCTCCCAGGAGGAGGGCATCGATCCGCGCGAACTGGATGTGCGGGTCTGGTTCGAGGGCATCACCGTGCAGGACAAGCAGGGCAATGACATTCCCGTCGACGAGTTCATCGCCGGCGGCGTGCGGTGGTGGAAGGCCCACGACGCCAACGACCCCCGCACCCAGAAGCCGAATATCGTGCCGCCGCTGTAATTTCGTGGCCTGATCACGCCGGTGTCGCGAAAGCGCCAGGGCCGTTCCGCTCGCGCGGGACGGCCCTTCGCCGTGCCCGCCATGGCAATCACGGCCGATTCCAAAGATTGAGAAAGCTCCGGGCGGACCGGAATGTAGGGGGAGAAAGCCCGGTTGCACCGGAGCGGGTGTACGAATGAAGGTTGGGTGCGCCACGGCAATCGCCGGCAGGGCACACTAAGCCCCGACACTGAGGAAGGGACATCGTGGCTGTTTACACGCTGCCAGATCTGGATTACGACTACAGCGCCCTGGAGCCGTTCATCTCCGGGCAGATCAACGAGCTGCACCATTCGAAGCACCATGCCGCTTACGTGGCCGGCGCCAATGCCGCGCTGGAGAAGCTGGAGGCCGCCCGGGAGTCCGGCGACCACGCCGCCATCTTCCTGAACGAGAAGAACCTGGCCTTCCACCTGGGCGGGCACGTCAACCACTCCATCTGGTGGAAGACCCTGTCCAAGGACGGCGGCGACAAGCCGGTCGGCGACCTGGGCGCCGCCATCGACGACCAGTTCGGGTCCTTCGACAAGTTCGTCGCGCAGTTCTCCGCGGCCGCCAACGGCCTGCAGGGCTCCGGCTGGGCCTGGCTGGGTTACGACACCCTGGCCGGCAAGCTGCTCACCTTCCAGCTCACCGACCAGCAGGGCAACGTGCCGCTCGGCATCATCCCGCTGCTCGGCCTGGATATGTGGGAGCACGCCTTCTACCTGCAGTACAAGAACGTGAAGGCCGACTACGTGAAGGCGTTCTGGAACGTCGTCAACTGGGCCGAGGTGCAGGACCGCTTCGCCCGCGCCGTGAACCAGGGCAAGGGTCTCATCTTCGGCTGAGCAGCTCAGCCGGGCTTCGTGGGGGGCAAGCCCCGCTCCCGGACCCGCACGGCCCGCGAACCTACTGGTTCGCGGGCCGTTGCTGTTTCTGCCCCCGGTGCGGTTGCTAGCACTCACTGGTACTTGTGTGCCAGTTCGTTGTGGGTACAACCTGGTGGTCAAGGGTTGGTTGGGCAGAGCCGCCCCCGGATCGCTCGGGAGGCACACAATGAGCGACCAGATCGGTGTGATGCCGTTTCAGGCGCGCGGGTCGTTGCGCGGGTTCGTGATCTCCGGGCGGTGGCCGGATTCGACGAAGGAGTGGGCGCAGGTGCTGGTGCTGGCGGTGCGGGTGGCCAGTTTGCCGGGGTTGTTGCCGACCACAACGGTGTTCGGGGCGCGGGAGGAGCTGCCCGACGAGCCGCAGCCGGGGATGGTGGGGCTGGTGATCGCGGAGGGGACGGTGCTCGGGGAGGAGGCGCTGGCGCCCGGGAAGTTTGCCGAACATGTGCCACCGGCCCTGATCATGTTGCATCCGCCGCGGGAGACGCGGCCTACGCTGCCGGAGTGCACGGGTGCCGCTTCCGGGTGCCTGCTGCTTCCGGGGCTGCCGCATCTGGGGTTGGAGCATCGGGCGGCGTGGGTGGAGACCGACTCCGACGGGGCGGTGACCTCCATGGTGAGCCGGGTGGGGGTGGACCCGATCAGCGATCCCGACACCGCGGTTCTGGCCATGCTGCTGGCGGCGTGAGGGTGGCGGGAACGCCCGCGTAAGGGTTCCCGAAGAATCCCGGCAGTGTCTCCAAACTTATTGTGCGCATTGCGATTTCGGTTACGCGCGTTTGCAGGCGCCGGATTTGCCCGATAGAGTGGCGGACAGCGAAGGGGAGTAGCCCCCAATCACGCAGTCGACATACTGGTCCATCGCGGATCCGGCTGCGTGAACCGGAGTCATCCGGTGGGCGAGACCTTCGGCCGATGACAACCAAACCGATTTACCGGTGCGGGTGTCGGCTGAAGCGCCCCCGCATTCTCAGCCGGCAGGCCGGAGACCTTGGAGCTGAGAAGAAATGATCGCCACGATTTTGCTGAGTTTCGGCGCGCTGTTCCTCGCCGAACTGGGCGACAAGTCGCAGCTGATGGCCCTGACCTTCGCGCTGCGCTATCGCTGGTGGGTCGTGCTCAGCGCCATCACCGCGGCGAGCGTGCTGGTGAACCTCATCGCGGTGGGCGTCGGCCATTTCCTCGGCGCCGCGCTGCCGACCACTGTCATCGCCGCCTTCGCGGCCGCCACACTGATCGGCGTCGGCCTGTGGACCCTGCGCGAAACCCTGCCCGGTCGCGAGTCCGAGGACGGGACGGCTGCCGCGGCGCCGCAATCGACGTCGCGATCCGCCTTCTTCGTGGTGCTGTCGGCCTTCCTGCTGGCCGAACTCGGCGACCGCACCATGTTCGCGACCATGGCCCTGGCCACCAAGAACGGCTGGCTGGCGGTGTGGATCGGTTCGGTGGCCGGCATGGTCGCGGCGGGCGGGCTGGCCATCCTGATCGGCGTCACCGTGGGCAAGCATCTGCCCGAACGGCTCATTGCCATCGCCTCGGGGCTGCTGTTCCTCTACTTCGGCGGCATGACGCTGCTGGACGCCTTCGCCGACGGCCTCGGCACGCCCGCGGTGCTCACGCTGGCGGCGGTATTGCCGGTGCTGGCCGGGCTGGCGCTGGCGCTGCTGCGCCGCCGGGCCTCACTCGCCCAGCGGCGCGCTGCCGAAGAGTTCCCCGCTGCGCCGGACCAGGTCGAGCAGCGGCTCACGTAGCGAGCGCAGGCCGTCGATATCGCCCACCGCGATGCGCGCGGTGACCATGGCGCTCAGCGCGGCCACCAGGGTCTGGCAGGCGAAACGCTGTTCCTCGGATTCCGCGCCCAGGGTGTCGGCGACCATGGCCACGAAGGTTTCCTGCAATTGGGTGCGGCGGGCAATGGCCTCGGCGCCGACCGCGTACACCTCGACCAGGAACAGGCGGGCGTAGGCCGGTTGTGCCGCAAGGGCATCCAGGTAGGCGGTGAGCAGGCGCTCGATGCGCTGGATCTGGGTCTCGCCCTCGGGCCCCTCGGTGCTGGCGGCGAGCACACCGGCCAGCAGCAGTTCCACGGTGCGTTCGAAGGCGGCCTCGAAACAGTGCTCCTTGGAACGGAATTGCTCGTAGAAGGTCTCCCGGGAGACGCCCGCCCGCTTGATGACCGCCGCCACCGGCGTTCCGACATAACCGTTCTCGGCCATGGCCTCGGCCATGGCGAGCAGGATGCGGTCGCGCTGGGCCGCGACCACGGTCTCCCGGGGCAGACCGTGGCGGCCGCGGGGCAGCTGGCGGGCGGTGACAGCCGAATCGGTCATGGGGCTCCGTGGGGCGGGGACGGTTAGGCGAGCTTCCTCATTCTGCGCTGCCGGGCCGGCTGCTCCGTCGTGAAGGCCGTCCGCTCGGTCCGGGCGATATCCAGGCCGGGGGCGACGCCGTTGCGCAAGGAGTATTCGATCATGCGCTGACTGATCGCGCGGAAATTCAGCACCATGCCCACCCAGAACGGGGAGACCACGCGGCGGGAGCGGCGGGCCAGGGCGCGTTCCATGGCGTCGATGGCCGGGCCGAGCGGGGCGATGCCGGAGACCGTGCTGCGGCCCAGAATGCTGCGGGCGGCCTCGGTGTCGAAGCCGCGGCTGGTCATCTCGGTGTCGAGTTCGGCGAAGTAGGCGACGCCGACCTTGGCGCCGGTGTGGCGCAATTCGATGCGCAGGGTCTGGCCGAGGGCGTCCACGGCCGCCTTGGACGCGCTGTAGGCGCCCGCCAGGGGTAGGTGGACGGCGGCGGCCAGCGAGGACACTAGCAGGATGTAGCCGCCCGGGTGCGCGATGTGCGGGCCGGCGGCGCGCAGCGTGTAGTACGCGCCGAGCACATTGACGGCGAGGGTTTCCTCCAGCACCAGCGGGTCGCCGCCGAGCAGGGGAAGCTGTTTGGCGATACCGGCATTGGCGACCACCGCGTCGAGACCGCCGAGCTCCTCGGCGAGTGAATTGATGACGCGCTCGACCTGCGCCGGATCCCCGATGTCGCAATAGCGCCACGGCGCGTCACCGCAGTCGGCGGCGACATCGGCCAGCAGGGCCTCCTCGATGCCGAGCAAGGCGACCCGGGCGCCGTGCGCGTGCAGCTGGCGGGCCAGGCTCGCCCCCAATCCGCGTGCGGCCCCGGTGATCAGGATGCGTTTTCCGGCGACCAGCGGGGACGGGCGTAGGAGACCACGGCGCGAACGTCGGGCCGTGCTGGCGTTCATGCGGACGACAGTACCACTGACGAACACTTCTGTTCGCAAACTTCACGGTCGTCTTTCGCGCGCGGATACCCCGGCCCCGAATGACCCCCCGCGAGCCCCCCGTTAGGGTGCCTATTGACGGAGGGCCAGTGAGAGGGCCGTCCACGTCAGAGAGGACCAATCACCGTGGAGATTTCGGGCTCCGCCGCCATCGTCACCGGAGGTGCGTCCGGCCTGGGCGCCGCCACCGCCAAGCGATTCGCCGACGCGGGCGCCACCGTGTTCGGACTCGACCTCGCGCAGTCCATCGAGCGCGCCGGCGACAGCGTCCCCGCCGGTGTCACCCTGATTCCGACCGACGTCACCAGCGCCGACGAGGTGGCCGCCGCGGTCGCCAAGGTCGTCGAATCCGGTGTGCCGCTGCGCATCGTCGTCAACTGCGCCGGTGTGGGCTGGGCGGGACGCATCCTGTCCAAGAACGGCCCGCACGATCTGGAGCTGTTCCGCACGGTGATCACCGTGAACCTGCTCGGTTCCTTCAATGTCATGCGCCTGGCCGCCGACGCCATCGCCAAGACCGATCCGGTCGACGAGTACGGCTCGCGCGGCGTCATCATCAACACCGCCTCCGTGGCGGCGTTCGAGGGCCAGATCGGGCAGATCGCCTACTCCGCGTCCAAGGGCGGCGTCGCCGGCATGACCATTCCGGCCGCGCGTGACCTGGCGCAGTTCGGCATTCGCGTGAACACCATCGCGCCCGGCATCATCGACACCCCGATGCTGGCCGGTGTCACCGAGGAGTACCGCAAGGGCCTCGAGGCCGGTGTGCCGTTCCCGTCGCGCCTGGGCCGGCCGGACGAGTACGCGCAGCTGGCGCAGTACATCACCGAGCACGACTACCTGAACGGCGAGACCATCCGCATGGACGGCGCTCTCCGCATGGCGCCGCGCTGACGCTGGGTCTCGGGGGCTTCGCCCCCAAACCCCCGAAGAGAGGGGAACCGGGGGCCAGGCCCCCCGCACCCCCTTTGAAAGACAGGGCGGGCCACGCCCCCTACCCCCGCTGAAGGGCAGGGCGGGCCAGGCCCCGTACCCCCGCTGAAGGGCAGGGCGGGCCAGGCCCCGTACCCCCCGCTGAAGGGCAGGGCGGGCCAGGCCCCCGTACGCGATGAACGGTAGGGCGGGCAACCGCCCGAGCCCCGAAACGCAGACAAGGCCCGCACCGAATCCGGTGTGGGCCTTGTTTTTCAGGCGGGTTGGGGCTTGCGCCCTAGGTCACCGCGCTGGGTTTCAGTGAGGGCGGACGGCCGCGGCCTGCGGACCCTTCTTGCCCTCGGTGATCTCGAAGCTCACGGCCTGGCCCTCTTCGAGCTGGCGGTAGCCGTTGCCTTCGATTTCCGAGTAGTGAACGAACACGTCGGGGCCGTCTTCGCGGGCGATGAAGCCGTAGCCCTTCTCCGCGTTGAACCACTTGACGGTGCCCTGAACCATTACCTTCTCCTGACGAGGCATTTCAACCACCGCGGTCGCGGTGGTCCGGTCGATCAGAAGGCGGCTTACTCCTTGCTTGCAAGAGGAAGCGACGCCCGCACAATGTTCCGCGCGAGCATGTAAAACACGAACACGAAAAACTTACGACCAAGACGTACAACGTACGCGTCTCGAGAGAGTTCCCGAAATCGACGGGGGATAACAAGCGTCACATTTGCGCCATCTCGAGCATGACCGAAATCCGCGCGCCCGCGGCCACACCCCGGAGGCGGTAGCGGCCCCCGCGTCCAAACCGCGGGGGCCGCATGAACATCCAGATCAGAGGATGTCGCCTCGCCGAGTCAGAGCGTGCGCGCGAGGCGATCGGCGAGGATCCGGGCGAAGTGCGCCGGGTCCTTCAGTTCCCCGCCCTCGGCGAGAACGGCTGTGCCGTAGAGCAACTCGGCGGTCTCGGTGAGTTCGGCGGGCTTGACATCCTCGTCCTTGACCTTCGCGAAGGCATCGCGCAGGCCGGTGACCAGGGGGTGCGCCGGGTTGAGCTCGAGGATGCGCTTGGTTTCCGGGAGTTCCTGGCCGGAGGCCCGGTACATGCGCTCGAGCATCGGTGTGAAATCGAACACATCGCCGACGACGCAGGCCGGGGAGGTGGTCAGGCGGGAGGTGAGGCGGACCTCCTTCACACTGGCCTCGAGGGCTTCCCGCATCCAGCCGAGCAGCTCGGCGAAGTCCTTCTCCTGCTGCTCGCGCAGCGCCTCGGAGGACTTCTTCTCCTCCTCGGTCTCCAGATCGACCTCGCCCTTGGCAATGGACTGGAACGGCTTGCCGTCGAACTCCGGCACCGAGCCCACCCACATCTCGTCGACCGGATCGGTCAGCACGAGCACCTCCAGGCCCTTGGCCTTGAAGGCTTCCATGTGCGGGGAGTTCTCGATCTGCTGCCGGGACTCGCCGGTCATGTAGTAGATGGCCTGCTGGCCCTCCCGCATGCGTTCGACGTACTCGGCCAGGCTGGTGAGCTCGGCTTCGGAATGCGTGGAGGCGAACGACGAGACCTGCAGGATGGTTTCGCGATTGTCGGTATCGGAGAGCAGGCCCTCCTTGAGGACCCGGCCGAATTCCTTCCAGAAGGTCTGGTACTTCTCCTGATCCTCGGCGCCGCGCATGTCCTTGACCGTGGACAGCACCTTCTTGACCAGGCGCTTGCGAATGGCCCGGATCTGCCGGTCCTGCTGCAGGATCTCGCGGGACACATTGAGCGACAGGTCCTGTGCGTCCACCACGCCCTTGACGAAGCGCAGATACTCCGGCATCAGCTCTTCGCAGTTGTCCATGATGAACACCCGCCGCACGTACAACTGCACGCCGCGCTTGTGCTCGCGCATGAACAGGTCGAAGGGCGCGTGGCTCGGAACGAACAGCAGCGCTTGGTATTCGAAGGTGCCCTCGGCCTTCATGGGGATGATCTCGAGCGGATCGTCCCAGGCGTGCGAGACGTGCTTGTAGAACTCCTTGTACTCCTCCTCGGAGACCTCGCTCTTGGGGCGGGTCCACAGGGCCTTCTGGGAGTTCAGCGTCTGGGTCTCGGTGATCTCCTTCTCGGTCTTCTCCTCGCCCTCGCCCTCCATGACGGTGCGCTTGACATCCATGCGGATGGGCCAGGCGATGAAATCCGAGTACCGCTTCACGATCTCGCGGAGCTTCCACTCCAGCGTGTAGTCGAAGAGGTGATCCTCCTCGTCGGCGGGCTTCAGGTGCAGCGACACCGCGGTGCCCTGCGGAGCCTCGTCGAGCTCTTCGATGGTGTAGGTCGAGCTGCCCGCGCTGGATTCCCAGCGAGTGCCCCCGGTTTCGCCCGCCTTGCGAGTGGTGAGCGTGACCTTGTCCGCCACCATGAAGGTCGAGTAGAAGCCGATGCCGAACTGGCCGATGAGCTCCTCGGCCTCGGTCTGCGACTTCTTGGCCTCCAGCAGCTGCTTGCGCAGTTCCGCGGTGCCGGACTTGGCCAGGGTGCCGATCAGATCCACCACTTCGGCGCGGGACATGCCGATGCCATTGTCGCGGACGGTGAGAACCCGGGCGTCCTTGTCGACCTCCAGCTCGATGTGCAGGTCGGAGGTGTCTACGTTCAGATCCTTGTCGCGGAACGACTCGAGCCGCAGCTTGTCCAGCGCGTCGGACGCGTTCGAGATCAGTTCCCGCAGGAAGGTGTCCTTGTTCGAGTAGACCGAGTGGATCATCAACTCCAGCAGCTGATGGGTCTCGGCCTGAAACTCCAGGTGTTCGACGTGTTCGGTCACGAGGCGATACTACGACGCGCGAAATCGGCGATGGCCGGAACCTCGGCATCGGCCCGTTGGGTCATCCACTCCCGCAAGGCCTTCGTGGCGAGCACATCGTCCTCGTTGTATTCCAGGATGCGGGTGCGCTGCGACATGTCCGGTTCACCGCCGTCATAGGCGACCGCCAGGCGATACCAGGCCATGGACGCCTCTCCCCCGGCCTCGGCGTCGCGCCAGGCGAAGCCGGCGACGGGCGCGATCTTCTTGAGCCCCTTGCCGTTCGGGCAGATGAACTGCTCGGAGACGGCCTGGAACATGTCCACCCACTGCGGACCGTCCACGAACTGCTGCACCTGCTTCTCGGTCGGGACGCCCGGCATACCGGCGAAACGGCGGGCCGACTCGTAGAGCCACTTGTCCTCGGCGGTGCGGGAATAGCAGTAGGCGGCAAAGGTTTTGCCGTTCGCGGCGGCCTCGGCGCGAACGCCCATGAGCCACGTCCAGAACTCGGCGAAGGAGCGGCCCTCGTCGATGGTGGGCAGCGGATCCCAGGTGACGAAGGGGCGGTAGACGCCGTCCAGCAGGGTGCCCCACAGATAGGCGCCGTGCTCCTGGAAGCTCTCCAGATCCACGTCCACCTCGACGTCGGCGCGCTGCACCCGCACCTGCTCCACCCGCCGCACCAGGGGTGCGCCGGTGGCCCAGGCCCGGGCGGTCACAACGGTTTCGGTGAACGGCTCGTACTGCCAGTCGTCGGGATCGTCACCGGTCCAGGCGGCCAGATCGTCGATGGTCTCCACGCCGTGCCGGCGCAGCACCTCGGCGCGCGAGCCGGGGGCCACCAGGCTCACATCGCGGTGCTCGGACAGCCACTGCGAGCAGCTGGGCCTGCCCTCCTCCGGGGTGCGGGTCCACCATGGGCACTGCCGGCATTCGGGCACCTTGGACGGGACCGTGGGCAGTTCGCCGCGCACCACCGCGATGCGGTCGGCGTAGCGCACGTCGTAGTCGTCGAGGACGGCGGCGAGATCGTGCACCAGGATGCGGTCGAAGTGATAGCCGATGGCGCCGCCCACCAGGGCCGGGCTGGCATAGCCGTGCCGCTGCAGCATGCGATACAGATGCGCGAGCCGCTGGGTGTCGCGCGGCTGCGGGCGGGTGCGCACGTGCCGGTCCGGCTGCGGATCCCAGTGGTGGAGACCGCTCGTCGTCGGGTGGTAGTCCGCCGGATCGGGCTGGCGGGGATCGGTCACCTTGTGGTTCACCACGATCACCGGGATGTAGCCGCCGCGATCGCCGTCGCGCCACAGGATTTCGCAGCCGCCGCGGCGGCCGGTATCGGATTCCTGTGGCAGCAGCCCGCCCCAGATCCGCTCGATCCCGGCCGCCATGGCCGCCATGGTCGCCGCGGCCCGCTGGCCCGCGGACAGGGCCGGATCGATCACCAGCCAGCGGTCCGGATCGGCCGCGACCAGCGTGTCCCGCACATTCGATCGATGCGCCGCCGCGGCTTCCCGCCGCTGCTGCACCCCCGCGTCCTCCGCGACCCCGGTCAGCACTCCCGGATGCGAAGCGTCCAGAAACAGCCGGTGCCGGCACCCGATCAGCGAGCGCGCGTCAAGGAACGCAGCCCTCTCGCCATGGTCACCGATGCCCGAATACACACCCGCCAGTATGGCGGTAACCCCCGACATCGATCCCCGCCCGCCCCGGCGTTGCCCCGGCGCGCCTAATTCGGGCCTCCGGACCGGAACCCGGCTTTCCGACCCGATAGGGTGGGGCAAACTGTGTTACATGGGCGGACAGGCATATCCCCCGGCCCTGTGCTGCCATGGCGAACCAGCATGACGGAGGCCATTTATGGGGTTGTTCACCAAGCGCAAGAAGCGGGTCAGCCGCCGAGCCGAGGCGAAAGCCCTCAAGCACAAGGCCGCGATGGAGGCCAAGCTCGGGGCGCGCAACGAGCGCAAGCGTCATCGCAGCGAAGCGCGCACCCAGGAGAAGGTCGCCAAGGCCGAGATCGCGAAGCTGCAGGCCGAGGAGAAGGCCGCGCTCAAGCTGGCCGCCAAGGCCGAGCGGGATCCGTTCAGCCCGGCACAGGTGAAGAAGTATCTGGGCGTGGCCCGGATCCTGCTGCCGGTGCTGGCGCCACTGGCCTACCGGGCCGCCACCCTGGTGCGCGGCCAGCTCGACATCCGGCGGGCGCAGCAGCTGGGCATCGGCGTGAATCAGCTCGGCGAATTCTCCGGTCCCGGCGCGAAACTCCAGGCCCGGCTGGCGAATGTGGAAGGCACCCTCGCCGAGGTGGAGCGCAAGAATCCGAACGACACGGACGTCAAGAAGTTCGCCGCCACCACGCGTGACCGCCTGGACAGCCTCGCCGCCGCGGTCCGCACCGCCGCCCAGATGCCGGTGCAGCGCCGCCGCGCCGTGCACGCCTCCATCTCCAATGAGCTCTCCGGTATCGAGGCCGATGTGCTCGCACGCCTCGGCGTGAACTGAGCCGAAAGCGATGCGCCGCCGCGATGCAGCCGACGGCCGGGGGGCAACCCCCGGCACGGTCGGCACACGGCGCGGCGGCGCATTCCGGCCGAGCGCACGCCGGAGAGACGGGGAGCGCGGCAGAGCCGAATCCAATGCTGTGCGTGGCTGTCTCGCGGGCGCCGTCATGGCGGCGCTGGCGGTGGCGGCGCACGGCTGGGCCGGGGGCGGGTATCCGGGATCTGCCGGGCTGACCTTGCTACTGCTGGCGGCCGCGGCCGTCGGGGCGCTGGTGGCCCTGCTACCGGTGCGGCACTCCCCCGCCGCGGTGCCCGCGCTGATGGCCCTCGGCCAGCCCGCCGGGCACGTCGCGTTGAGCGGCCTCGCGCACGGCGGGCACGGTTCGGGGGCAGCGGATTTCGTCGTGGACGGCGCGATGACGGTGGCGCACGCCATCGCCGCGATCGCCTTCGCCTTCCTCATCCTGATTGCCGAGCGGCTGTATACGGTTGTCTCGCAGGCGCTTCGGGTGGTGTCGACGCGGCCCGCCGCAGGGCCGGTGCGGGCCGGGTCGGCGCGCTGGGCGCACGCCGCGCCCGTGCTGCGCGGGCGGCTGGTGCGCGGCGGGTTCGGGCCGCGGGCGCCACCGGTTGCGGTGTGACTCCCCTTCACCCGTAACCCTTTGTCAGAAAAGGCAATCCATCCATGCACACCTCTCTTTCGCGTGGGCTCGTCGCGGTCGGTGCGACCGTGGGCCTGACGCTGCTGGGCGCCGGTACGGCCGCCGCCCATGTCACCGTGGAGGCGCCCGGCGCCAAACAGGGCGGGTACTCCGTCGTCACCTTCAAGGTGCCGACCGAATCCGATACCGCGTCCACCACGAAACTCACCGTCACGGTGCCGAATCTGAAGTCGGCGCGCACCGAACCGCTGCCGGGCTGGTCGGCCAAGGTCGAGCGGAACGACAAGGGCCAGGCCACCGCGGTCACGTGGACCGCGGACCCGGGCAATCCGGGTGTCGGCCCGGGCCAGTTCCAGCGCTTCGTGCTCTCGCTGGGCCCGCTGCCCGAGCAGGAGACCCTGAGCTTCGCCGCCGTCCAGACCTACAGCGACGGCAAGGTCGTGAACTGGGATCAGCAGGAGAATGCCGACGGCACCGAACCGGAGCATCCGGCCCCGTCGCTCACGCTGGCCTCGAGCAATGGCGGTGACGACCACAGCGTCGGCGACACCGCGGCCGCGGAGCAGAAGTCGGAGGACACCACCGCTCGCTGGCTGGGCGGGATCGGCCTGGCGCTCGGCGCGCTGGGCGCCGCGCTCGGTCTGGGCGCCGTGATCCGGAGCAAGAAGGCATGACGCGCAAGGTATTCGCCGGTCTGATCACCGGCCTGCTGGTCACCGGTTTCGCACTCCTGGGCGGCGGTGTGGCCAATGCGCATTCGGCCGCCATCGCCTCCACCCCGGAGAACGGGGCCAAGATCGACGCCGCCCCGGCGCGGGTCAGCGTCACTTTCAACGAGGATCTGCAGGCCAGCTATCCGTCCATGACGGTCACCGGCCCGGACGGCAATCTGTGGTCCAAGGGGCAGCCGCTGGTCGAGGGTCCCTCGGTGAGCATCGAGGTCGGGGAACTGGGCCCGGTGGGCGAGTACACCATCGCCTACCGCGTCACCTCCGCCGACGGCCATCCGGTCAGCGGCACCCGCAAGTTCGAACTCACCAAGGCGGGCAATGGAACTCCGGGACCCAAGGCCGACTCCTCGGCCAAGGCCGGCGGTTCCGACGGCGGCGGCGTACCGCTGTGGGTGTTCATCGCGGGCGCGGTGGTGCTGTTCGGCGGCGGCCTGGCCTTCGCCCTGCTCGGCGGTAAGGGCAAGCGGCGCAAGTGAATCGGTCCGACCGCACCGATCGCCGCCGGGAACCCGGGACGACCGGCAACACCGTACGCCGGCTGTTGCTGGTCGTCCCGCTCGGCCTGGCCGGTGCGGGCCTGGCCTGGCTGCTGGCCGCGAACGATCCCGTACAGCCGGAGGCGCCCGCCCGGGTGCTCGCCGATTGCGCGGGCGCGACCGTGCTCGGCCTGGCCGCGCTGCCGCGCCTGCACGAGCGGGTGAGTCCGGCCTGGCGCCGGCTCACCATCCTGGCCGGGCTCTGGGCGGCACTGGAATTCACCATGCTGGCGCTGGAAGCCGCCGAGGTGCAGGGGATTCCGCTGCGGCGCATGAGCGCGGGACAGTTCGGCGAGTATCTGACCACGGTGAGCGGCGGGCAGATCGGCATCGCCATTCTGATCGGCTGCGGTGCGGTGGCGGTCTACAGCGCGTTCGCGTTTCGCAGTCCCGACCGCGCCACCGTCGATCTGGTGCTGGTGTTCGCCGCGGTGACGGTGGCGCTGCGGCCGATTACCGGGCACATGTCGCAGCAGATGTTCGGTTCGGTGCTGGCGGCCGTGCACGCGCTCGCGGCCTCGGCCTGGTTCGGGCTGCTGCTGGCGCTGGCGCTGACGGTCCGCACCCGGGGCGAGTGGGCGGTGCTGCTGCCCCGGTATTCGGCGTGGGCGTTGCCGCTGGCCGCGGCGGTGGCGCTGACCGGCGTGGTGAACGGGCTGATCCGGGTGGGCGGTCTCACCGCCCTGGCGACCACCGGCTACGGCCGCATCCTGCTGGCGAAGACGCTGCTGCTGGTCGCGCTGCTGGCGCTGGGCTGGTGGTGGCGCACCCGCTGGGTGCCGCTGGCGGCCGATCATCGCATGACCGCCGAATCCTCGTTGCGCCGTGCGATTTCCGAAGTGCTGGCAATGGCGGTAGTGTTCGGCTTGGCCGCCACGCTGGCCGTCACCGCGTGATCTGCGCCTCTCCCCGCCTCCTGTGAGAGGCAGACAGAATTAGAACACGTTACAGTTTTGCGCATGACCGAAGTCAAGATCGTCGCGGACTGCGCCGCCTCGGCCGAATCCGCCTTCGCCTATGTCAACGACTACCGGCACCTGCCGAAATTCATCAATGAGATCAGCGCCTTCACCCCGCTCACCGAGCAGACCGAGGGCGTGGACGCCACCTTCGACGGCACCATCGCACTGGGACCCGTCACCCTGCATTCGACCATCAAGATCGTGCGGCATGAGCCGGGCGTGGCCATCGGGGTCAAGTCCATCAAGGGCTTCGAGATCGAATCCACCTTCCTCTTCCACGACAAGGGCGAGGAATCCTGCACCATCGACGCCATCGTGGACTACAAGGTCCCGGGCGGCATCGCGGGCAAGGTGCTCGGCAAGACCATCGAGCCGTTCGTGAAACTGGCCGTGAAGGGCTCCACCAAGAACCTGGTCACCCAGGTCGCCGCCTTCCACGCCGCCCGCGCCAGCGCCTGAGCCACGGGGTCGTCAATGGCGCCGACCCCCCGAGTTGTCCCCCGCCGCAGCACCGGGGATCCTGGGCACATGCCCGAACGCGCCGCGCCGAATCCGCTCGAACGGATCGGCTACGTCTGGGGCCGCACCCTCCCGCCGAGCATGCGGGACTGGGTACTCGAGGATCTGACCGGACCCGGCGCCACCCGCCGCTATCTGCTGCGGATTCTCGTTCCGATCATTCCCGTTCTCTGCCTGTTCCTGCTGCTGCCCGGGCCGACGTGGATGGGGCTGGCCATGATGGCGCTGCTCTATATTCCGCTCATCTATTTCACCGCGGCGCTCATGTACGTCTACCGCCGGCATCGGCTCATCAAGCACGGCCTGGATCCCGCACTCGCCGATATCGATCGGCGCACCCGCGAGGCCGCCGACCGCATTGCCTATGAACGGCGGCACGGCCGCGCCTGATTCCGCGCGGAGCCTGAACGCTCTCTGTGGTTCCGCTCTCGGTTGCGGCGGCGCGCCCGTTCGCGGCATACGCTCGGTGGGAAGACATTTGTTGCTTCGGGTTCGTGGGAGAGCCAGATGGAACCTCACTGGGCCGCCGCACATTTCCGCGCGGGGGACGACGATCGGGATCGGGTGGTCGAAGCGCTGAAACAGTGCTTCACCGAGGGACGGATCGACGCCGACGAATTGTCCGATCGAATCGGGTTGGCGCTCAATGCCAAGACCTACGGCGATCTGGAACACGTCATGACCGGATTGCCGGCGGTCCGGCTCGGACCGGCCATCTATCCGAATACGCCGATGCTCTACGGCCCGCAGCCGCCCGGGCCGCCGCGCAGGTCCAACGGCATGGGGATCGCCGCCTTCATCCTCGGCATGTTCGGGATCGCCTGCGGCATCACCGCGCTGCCGGCCATCGCGCTCGGATCGGTGGCGCTGGCGCTGGATTCGCAGCGGGAGGACAAGGGTCTGGCCATCGGCGGTGTGGCGCTCGGCGCGGCGTGGATGCTGGTGTACGGGATGTGGTTCTTCCTCTGACTCACCCGAGGTCCGGACGCTCCGCCACGGTGCGCTCGAACGCGCGCAGATCCGCCTCCAATTGCCGGAAAAGCCAATAGTCGCCGAGGAATCCGAGCACGCCCGCCAGGCACAGCCACTTCATGGGCTCGATGACCAGCGACACCTCGTCCGGCCGCAGCGCCATGAATCCGGTGACCACGGCAATGAGCGGAATCGAGGCCGCCACCGCGAGATAGCGGGTGCAGCGCCGGCTCAGGGCCCGCAGATCACGGTCGTCGGCGGTGGTCTCACCGTGGATGAGCAGGGCCGGATAAATGCAGCGGACGATGAAGAAGGTGATCAGGAAGAACGGGTAGGCCACCGCCACCGTGCCCGCGACCAGCAGGGTCGCGGCGAAGTGCAGCACCTGCGGCAGCGACAGATCGGTATAGGCCAGCAGGATGAACGGCGTCAGCACCGCATGCTGCAACCAGCCCGCGAAGGCGGCCCACGCCACCCGGTCCCCGTCCACCAGCGTGTCGCGGCGGGCCGCGGCCAGTTCGGCCGGATCGTAGCGCCTACCGCGCTGCAGGCCGCGCCACACCAGAAAAGCCTTGCGGCACATGAAGTTCGTGACGATCAGCACCAGTACGGTGGTGAACAGCCCGAACAGTCCGCTGATGTTCTGTAATCGCAGCTGCTCGTCGTGCGGTATCCAGGCGTCGAACAGCGGGCTGCTGTGCAGATTGCTGTACAGCACCCCGAGAATGCCGCCGGTCGCGCTCGCCAGAGTGATGATGCCCAGCAATGACCACGGTCCGGCCTTGGCGCGCCAGCTGCCCGCGGGCGGATCCACCAGATCCCGGGCACGCTGATCCAGACATAGATCCAGCTGCCGGGCCAGTTCCGCGCCGGTGGCCCAGCGGTCCTCCCGATTCGGGGCCAGGCACTTCAGCAGCACGCGCCGCAGCGTGGGCGGGCAGTCCGGCGGCAGCAGCGACTGCTGCGCCCGATCCAGTTCGCGCCGCCGCAATTCCAGCATGCGCTCGAGCGAGGACTCCGAATCGCCCGCCCGGGACTCGTCGTCGAAGGGACGCCGGCCGGTGAGCAGCTCCCACAGCACCACACCGAGGGCGTAGATATCGCTGCGGCCGTCCAGATCCTCGGCGCTGGCGGGCAGGTGCGGATGGCAGGCCGCGAGCTGCTCGGGCGACATGTAGGCGAGGGATCCGCCGAAGTAGGCCAGCGGGCTGGTCCCGGCCACGTGCAGGCTGAAGCTGATATTGAAGTCGGCGAGCTTGGGCACCCCGTCGGCGGTGAGCAGCACGTTGGCGGGCTTGATATCCCGGTGCAGCACGCCGTTCGCGGCGGCGTAGTCGAGTGCGCGGGCGAGCCGGCTGCCCAGCCAGGCAACGGTTTCCGGCCAGCTGCGCGCGGCGACGCCGGCGCGGGCGGCGGATTCGCTCGGCACCAGCCCGCCCTTGTCCCGCATGGCGCGGTCGACGGCCTCCAGCAGCAGTGCGCCCGAGCGCTGCTCGGGCGGGCGTTCGCGCACCAGGCTCAGCAGCCGCGACAGCGTCCCGCCGGGCAGATACTGCATGTACATGAGCTTGAGTTCGTGCTCGGCCATCAGCCGCTGATCGAAGACGCGCACGATGTTCTCGTGGTCGAGCTGGGCGAGGGTCTCGGATTCGGTGCCGTGATTCTGCGAGATCTTCACCGCCACCAGCCGCTGCATGGATCGCTGCCGGGCCAGGAAGACGCGGGCGAAGGCGCCGCTGCCCAATTCGACGAGCAGGTCGAAATCGTCCACCCGGTCGCCGACCTCGATGACGTCGAGGGCGGCGCGGGCCTGCGGCCGGGCGATGAGGGTGCTGCGGTAGTCGCGCTGATCCCATTCGATCTCGGTGGAGGCGGCCTCGGTCGGGAAGCCGCTGTGGTCCAGGCCGCGACCGGAGCGGCGCAGGGCGTGGAATTCCTCGTAGGCCAGATCCGGCGGCAGCGGCCCGGAGCGCAGTTCGTCGTATTCCAGGCGGTATTCGGCCAGCCGTTTCGGGAAGTCGTAGCGAATCCACCGATACTCGAGATCGATCTTGATCAGCTCGATCAGGCACAACCGGCGCAACTCCGGTGCATCCGGCAGGAATCCGGCCAGCTCCGGCGGCGCGCCCGCGGCCTCCCACGCCGCGGTGAACCGGGCGGTGAGCGCGGTCAGCAGCGAGCGGGTTTCATCGACAGCGTCGGAATCTATGGCCGGCTCCACATTCATGCCCTCCCCTGCAACCGGCGTGTACGTGCGGATCAATTCTCAGCTGTTCAATCGTTGATCGCACCCGGATTGCTTCACCAACTACGCTCCGGGGCATGAGTGAGCAGTTTCCCGACCGGATCTGGGGATCACGCACCAATCTGCTGTCGCGCCTTGCCAGTCCGTTCGCCGCGACGACCTTCGGCTCGCTGGTGATCCGGAAGTTGACCCCGCTGGATCGCCGGGTGCTGGAGCGTACGAATGGCAAATACACCGTGCTCGGGCCGATCGGCGCCCCGGTCATCCTGCTCACCACCATCGGCCGCAAGTCCGGGCAGCCGCGCACCAGCCCGCTGCTCTATGTGCACGGCGGGGACGTGCTGTATGTGATCGGCAGTAATTTCGGGCAGGCCAAGCACCCGGCGTGGACCGGAAACCTGCTGGCCACCCCGGCCGCCGAGGTCACCATCGCCGGACAGCGCATCCCCGTGACGGCGACGCTGGTCGAGGACGAGGGTCGCAAGCAGGAGATCTTCGCCAGGTTCGAGGAGACCACCGAGGCGTACACCGCCTACAAGAACCGCACCACGCGTGATCTGCGAATTTTCGCCCTGACAAGATAGGCCCGTGACCGAATCAGCAAACGCAGTGGCCACCGCGGATCTGGCCGATGAGATCGGCCCCGAGATCCGCAGCTGCGACACCCAGTTCATTCAGTTCGGCGGGCGCGAGGCGTTCGCCGGCCGCATCGTGACCATTCGCTGCTTCCAGGACAACCTGCTGGTCAAGCAGACCCTCGGCGAACCCGGCGAAGGTCGCGTGCTGGTGGTCGACGGCGGCGCCAGCGTGCACACCGCCCTGGTCGGCGACATCATCGCCGGCCGCGGCGTGGACAACGGCTGGGCCGGGGTGATCGTCAACGGCGCGGTCCGCGACTCCGCGATCCTGCGCACGCTGCCCATCGGCATCAAGGCGCTGGGCACCAACCCGCGCAAGAGCACCCAGACCGGATCCGGTGACAAGGACGTGCCCGTCGAGTTCGGCGGCGTCACCTTCGTGCCGGGCGACATGCTCTACAGCGACCACGACGGCGTGGTGGTCAGGGCCGAGTAAGGGGTTCCGGGGGCAACAGCCCCCGTATCTCCCCGTCAGGCAGAGGCGACCCGGGCGCGGTGCCCGGCCAGCGTCACCACGTCGCCCGCGTGTAGCTGCCGGCCGCGGCGCAATTCCACCTCGTCGTTGACCCGCACCAGGCCCTCGGCGATCACGGTCTTGGCCTCCGAGCCGGAATCGATGAGATTCGCCAGTTTCAGGAACTGGCCGAGTCGAATGACCTCGTCCGCGATCGGAACATCGACTGGATCCGTCATGGGGTACATCCTTACCCGCGCGCCGCGAGAGTCCAAATACCGGCCCCCGCAACCGGCCGGTAAGTGGTGCGTGGCCGACACGAACGCGGTTCTGAGTGCGCGCGGGCAAGCGCACCGTACACACTGGTGCGGTGACTTCGACGCAGGACCGGCAACACCAGGACAGCGATCACAGACCGGACGCGCGCGCACCGGAGGTCCCGCACCGCGGGCACGGCCGGTTCCGTGAGGTCCCGCACGTCGCGGGCCTGATCCTGGGCGTCTTCGCGGCCGTCT
This sequence comes from Nocardia sp. IFM 10818, assembly GCF_054655275.1. Lineage (NCBI taxonomy): Bacteria > Bacillati > Actinomycetota > Actinomycetes > Mycobacteriales > Nocardiaceae > Nocardia > Nocardia sp. IFM 10818. The sequence goes on along the minus strand of NZ_BAAHJH010000001.1, from coordinate 69,262 downwards.
GCGCGCTGTGGAGCATCTCGCCGGCCCTGCGGTATCTGACCGCGCCGCTGCGGCACTACGTCGACGACTACTACTTCGACGCGCCCGACACCTCACTGGTGTGGGCCGTGGTGGTCGGCTTGCTCGCCGGCGCCACCGCCAGCCGCAAGCGCATCGCCTGGTGGTTACTGACCGGCTACATGGCGGTGTACGCCCTGGCCAACGCATTGGAATTCGCCGCCGAGAAGGACTTCAACGCCCTGGTGGCGCTGCTCGTCCACCTCGTGGTCATCGGCGTCCTGATCGCGTCCTGGTCGGAGTTCTACACCCAGGTGCAGCGCGGCGCGGTGTGGCGGGCGCTGGGCTGGCTGGCCGGCGGGCTCGCGCTGGGCTCGCTCATCGGCTGGGGACTGATCGAACTCTTCCCCGGCACCCTGGCGGGCGGCGTGCAGCGGCCGCTGTGGTCGATCTCGCGGGTGACGGCGGCCATCCTGGTCAGCAATGAGAACTTCGACGGGCACCCGCCGCATCTGGTGAACCTGCTGCTCGGCCTGTTCGGCGCCATCGCCCTGCTGGCCGCGGTGGCGGTGCTGTTCCGGTCGCAGCGAGCGGCCAACGCGCTCACCGGAATCGACGAGTCCGCGCTGCGCGGGCTGCTGGAGCGCTCCGATGTGGAGGACTCGCTCGGCTACTTCGCCACCCGGCGCGACAAGGCGGTGGTGTTCGCGCCCAGCGGGAAGGCGGCCGTCACCTACCGCGTGGAACTCGGGGTGTGCCTGGCTTCCGGTGATCCCATCGGCATGAAGGAGGCGTGGCCGCACGCCATCGACGCCTGGCTGCGGCTGGCCGACCAGTACGGCTGGGCCCCGGCCGTCATGGGCGCCAGCGAGCTGGGCGCGACCGCCTACGGCCGGGCCGGGCTGTCCGCGCTGCGCCTGGGCGACGAGGCCATTCTGGAGACCCGCAGCTTCTCCCTGGCCGGGCCGGATATGAAACAGGTCCGCCAGGCCGTCAACCGGCTCTCCAAACAGGGCGTCACCGTGCGGGTGCGGCGGCACAAGGAGATTCCGGCCGAGGAGATGCGGGAGGTCATGCGCCGCGCGGAGGCCTGGCGCGATACCGAGACCGAACGCGGCTTCTCGATGGCGCTCGACCGCCTCGGCGATCCCCTCGACGGCGAGTGCCTGCTGGTGGAAGCGGTCGAGCCCGCCCGCCAGCCCACCGCCACCCGCAACGGACGGCCTTCGGCCGACTCGCCCGAATCCGGCGACCGCGTACTGGGCATGCTCTCGCTGGTCCCGTGGGGCCGCACCGGCGTCTCCCTGGACCTCATGCGCCGCGACCGCCAAAGCCCCAACGGCGTCATGGAATTGATGATCTCCCGGCTGGCGCTCACCTCCGAGCAGTACGGCATCACCCGCATCTCGCTGAACTTCGCCGTCTTCCGCGCCGTCTTCGAAGAGGGCGGGCGCATCGGCGCGGGCCCCGTGCTGCGACTGTGGCGCAGCATTCTCATGTTCTTCTCCCGCTGGTATCAGCTGGAGGCGCTGTACCGCTCGAATGTGAAATACCAACCGGATTGGGTGCCGCGCTTCTCGATGTTCGAGGAACGCCGGCACCTACCGCGGGTCGCCATCGCCAGCGCGCTCGCCGAGGGCTTCCTGCCGCGCATCGGCAAGGATCACGACGCCTCCGCGCACACCGGCGTGCGCTCCTCGGTGCCCGCCACCATTACCGGGCTGCACGCCGACGGCAGCCCGCCCGAGCCGACGCCCGAGGAGCTCGAGGAAGCCGGACCGCGCCGCCCCGAACAGGTGCGGGTGCGCATGGACAAGCTGAACAAGCTCGAGGCCGCGGGCATCGACGCCTACCCCGTCGCCTATCCGCCCACCCATACGGTGGCCGCCGCACGCCGCTCCCCGCAGGGCACCACGGTGCGAGTCTGCGGGCGGCTCTTGCGGATTCGCGACTACGGCGGCGTCATCTTCGCCCTGGTGCGCGACTGGTCCGGGGAGATCCAGCTGGTCATCGATCGCGGCCGGGTCGGCGCGGAGCACGCCGCCGAATTCGACGAGTACTTCGATCTCGGCGACCTCATCGAGGTGAGCGGCCAGATCGGGCGCAGCCGGCGCGGCGAGCTGTCTTTACTGGCCGCCGACTGGCGGATGCTCGGCAAATGCCTGCACCCGCTGCCCGACAAGTGGAAGGGCCTGGCCGATCCCGAGGCGCGCGTGCGGCAGCGCTACGTCGACATGGCCATCAATACCGATATCCGCGAGCTCATGGCCAAGCGCAGCGCGGTGGTGCGCTCGCTGCGGGACACCTTGCACGGCTGGGGATTCCTGGAGGTCGAGACGCCGGTCCTGCAGCGGGTGCACGGCGGCGCCAATGCCACCCCGTTCACCACCCACATCAATGCCTACGATCTGGACCTGTATCTGCGCATCGCGCCCGAGCTGTATCTCAAGCGGCTGTGCGTGGGCGGTATGGAGAAGGTCTTCGAACTGGGCCGGGTCTTCCGCAACGAGGGGGCGGACTTCTCGCACAATCCCGAGTTCACGGTGCTGGAAGCCTATGAGGCGCACAGCGATTACGAACGCATGATGCACACCTGCCGTCAGCTCATCCAGGAGGCCGCGGTGGCGGCCAACGGGAAGATGGTGGCGCTGCGGCCGAAACCGGACGGCACCTTCGACGAAGTGGACATCTCCGGCGAATGGCCGGTGCAGACCGTGCACGGCGCGGTCTCGGAGAAACTCGGCGAAACCATTACGCCCGACACCGATGAGGAACGCCTGCGGCTGCTCTGCGACAAGGCCGGCGTACCGCATCAAATGGGCTGGGACACCGGGCAGATCGTGCTCGAGATGTACGAGCACCTGGTGGAATCGCAGACCGAGGAACCCACCTTCTACATCGACTTCCCCACCTCGGTCTCACCGCTCACCCGCCGGCACCGGCACATCGCGGGCGTCACCGAACGCTGGGACCTGGTGGCCTGGGGCGTCGAACTGGGCACGGCCTACAGCGAATTGACCGATCCGGTGGAACAGCGCCGCCGGCTCACCGAGCAGTCCATGCTGGCCGCGGGCGGCGATCCGGAGGCCATGGAGCTCGATGAGGACTTCCTGCAGGCCCTCGAGCACGCCATGCCGCCCACCGGCGGGCTCGGCGTCGGCGTGGATCGGGTGGTCATGCTGCTCACCGGTCGCAGTATTAGGGAAACCTTGCCATTCCCATTGGTGAAACCGCGCACCAGCTAATCTGAGTTGGGCCCCGGGAGGAGGGCCGTTCCGATTCGAGAGGGGCTTCCGATGTACTACCTCGATATGATGACCCAGGCGAACCTGCTGGATCACACCGTATGGACCGATCCGAACACCTGGACCTCGGCCATCGAATACGAGGCCGCCAAGAAGAAGAGCAAGCGCGGCGGCGGTTTCTGGATCTTCGCCGCGGTCTGCTGCATCGGCGTCATCGCGCTCGTCCTGGGCATCGTCTACCTCATGACCAAGCGCAAGAAGCAGCAGTAGCGCCGCCCCGCCGGGCAATGTGACGGTACGGTGCGGCAGAGTGATGGCGTGCAGTTGATCCTCGTCCGCCACGCTCAGCCGCAACGCGTCACCGAGCTGTCCGGCCCGGCCGACCCGGATCTCACCGAGATCGGCCTCGAACAAGCCGCGCGCGTGCCCGCCGCCCTGGCCCATCACCGGATTGCCCGGGTGGTGAGCAGCCCGCAGCTGCGGGCGCGGGAAACCGCCCGTCCCACAGCCGAAAAGCTGGGGTTGGCCGCCGACATCATGGACGGCCTCGCCGAATACGATCGCGACCTGCCCGCCTATATCCCCATCGAGGATGCCAAGCGCGATTTCGCCGGCGCCTATGCGCGCATCAAGGCGGGCCACCTGCCCGAGCAGATCGATGGCCCGGCCTTCATCAGCCGTGTGCTGGACGGGATTTCGGGCATCGTGGCGGCAGCGGACCACGCCGAGACGGTCGTCGTCTTCGCGCACGGTGGCGTGATCAACGTCCTGCTCCAGGATGTTCTGCGCCTGGAGCGGCCGCTGACCTTCCCGATCGACTACTGCTCGATCACGCGAATCCTGTACTCGCGCACCGGCGGACGAACCGCTGCCACCATCAACGAAAACGGGCACGTCTGGGATCTATTGCCCCGCAACCTGCCCCAGTGATGGGAAGGTGTGGGGGCCAGGCCCCCACACCCCTTAGGCGGCGCCCGCCAGCCAGTTGTGCATCCAGGTCAGCGCGGTCTGCCCGCCGCCGACCGGGTAGTACCCGTAGCTGGTGTGCTTGCCGGTGCGGAAGAACTGCTCGAACTGCTTGGCGCGTTCCTCATTGGCGCCCTCGCTGAGCTGCGACTGCAGCGTCGGGATGCCGCCCTGCGCCATCAGATCGTTCATGATCGCGCCGAACTCGAGCTGGTACCGCCACAGATTCACCGGGTTCGGATTCGAGGTCTGCGCCAGGAAGCCGGCGAAGCGGCTGACGAAGTCGCTCTCCTCGGTGGAGCAGTACAGATCGCCGAGGGCGCAGACGGTGCGCACCTTGTCCGCGATCCAGCCGAAGCCGCCGACGCGCGGCCCGCCCGCACCCATGCCCGGCGCGGCCGGACCGATCTGGATATCGGTGGGCGAGCGCCGCGGATCCGAGATGAGCGCGACCGCGCCGATCCGATCCGGGGGCACCACGCCGAGTCCGGTGCCGATCTCGGCGGCCAGATCGCCCGCGGCGTCCGCGCCCTGGCTGTAGCCGGTGATGGAGATGGTGGTGCCGGGGCAGCGGGTTCCCATGGCCGCCACCATGCCTCGCGCCTTGTCGATGGCGTCCTTCTTGGATGCGCCGTAGACGTCGCCCTCCCACGGGAAGGCGGTGGCCGCGTAGACCACATAGTCGACCTGACCCGGTAGCCCGTCGGTCACATCCGACAGCATTCCCGGTTCGGGCGCCTTGTCCCGGCCGGTCTCCCAGGTTCCCGGAATCGCCACCGTATACATGACCGGGCATCCCGGGTCTGCCGTAACGGGGCCGCTGCCGAGCACGATTCCCGACATGAGCACGCTCGCTGCTGCCCCCGCAGCGGCGACAACCTTCTTCAACCGCATACTGCTCCAGTTCACGCCATTTGCCCGGGACCGCTGTGACCGTCCCGATTCCCGATCATGGTGAAGTCGCCGGATGTCCATCCGGTGCACTGAGGGTTAACCGAAGTAACCGCCCCGTATGAGATGCGCGAAGCAGACCGCGTGACAGAGATCAGCGACACACCGCGCATAACAATAAAGGGGCCTTTCGCACTGCGCCAACCAACTGCCGCAATCTGTCCGAATTCCTCGTACACCACAGCATTCGCGCCCGGCTCCCGGACACGCGAAAGCGCCCGCGGACCCTGGGGTCCACGGGCGCTTCGGGTTTCGGCGCCGGGAGCGGGTTACCGCTGGGCGACCATGGTGGGGGTGATCGGGGACGGGAGCGCGGTCTCGCCCTCGAGGAACTTGTCCACCGCCGAGGCGCAGGCGCGGCCCTCGGCAATGGCCCACACGATCAGCGACTGGCCGCGGCCCATATCGCCGGCGACGAAGACGCCGGGAACCGTGGTGGCCCAGTCATTGTCCCGCTTGACGTTGCCACGCTGGTCGTAGCCGACGCCCAGGCCCTCGAGCAGGCCGTTCTTCTGCGGGCCCACGAAGCCCATGGCCAGCAGCACCAGATCGGCCTCGAGGGTGAAGTCGGTGCCCTCGACCTTCTCGAAGCGGCCGTTGACCATCGTCACCTCGTGCGCCTGCAGCCCGGTGACCTTGCCGTTCTCGCCGACGAAACGCTCGGTGTTGACGGAGAACACGCGCTCGCCGCCCTCCTCGTGGGCCGAGGAGACGCGGTACATGAGCGGGTAGGTCGGCCACGGGGTGGAGGAGGCGCGCTCCTCCGGCGGACGCGGCATGATCTCGAACTGGTGCACCGACTCCGCACCCTGGCGGTGCGAGGTGCCCAGGCAGTCCGCGCCGGTGTCGCCGCCGCCGATGATGACGACCTTCTTGCCGCGCGCGTGGATGGGCGGCAGGCCGTCGGCATCGGTGATGTCGTCGCCGAGCTGGACGCGGTTGGCCAGCGGCAGGAACTCCATGGCCTGGTGGATGCCGTCCAGATCGCGTCCCGGCACCGGCAGGTCGCGAGCGATGGTGGCGCCACCGGCGAGCACGATCGCGTCGAACTGCTCGCGCAACGCCTCGGCGGTGATGTCCACGCCCACGTTCACGCCGGTCTTGAAGATGGTGCCCTCGGCCTCCATCTGCGCGATGCGGCGGTCGATGAAGCGCTTCTCCATCTTGAATTCCGGAATGCCGTAGCGCAGCAGGCCGCCGATGCGGTCGTCGCGCTCGAACACGGTCACGGTGTGGCCGGCGCGGGTCAGCTGCTGGGCGGCGGCCAGACCGGCGGGGCCGGAACCGACGACGGCAATCCGCTTGCCGGTCAGGCGGGTCGGGTAGACCGGGGTCACCCAGCCCTCGTCGAAACCGTTCTCGATGATCTCGACCTCGACCTGCTTGATGGTCACCGGATCCTGGTTGATCCCGAGCACGCAGGACGCCTCACACGGCGCCGGGCACAGCCGGCCGGTGAACTCCGGGAAGTTGTTCGTGGCGTGCAGCCGGTCGAACGACTCCTTCCAGGCGCCCTTGTACACCAGGTCGTTCCACTCGGGAATCAGGTTCCCGAGCGGGCAGCCATTGTGGCAGAAGGGAATGCCGCAGTCCATGCAGCGGCTGGCCTGGGTCCGGAGCGTGTCCTTGGAGAAGTTCTCCTCGTAGACCTCTTTCCAGTCCATGAGGCGCAGCGGAACCGGACGGCGCTTCGGCAGTTCCCGGGAAGTGTGCTTCAGGAAGCCTTGTGCGTCACCCATTTACAACTCCAGTCGTGCTAGCAAAGTTCTCGGCGAAGGTCATGTCAGCCACGCGCGGCCTTGAATGGTCACAGCGCTTCGTCCACGTCAACGCGGCTGCATGGCTACCCACGAGCGGCCTCCATGATGGCTTCGTCCACGTTCCGGCCGGCCTTCTCGGCCTCCGAGATAGCGAGCAGAACCTTCTTGTAATCGCGCGGCATGACCTTGACGAACTTGCTCGCCTGCTGCGACCAGTCGCTGAGCAGGCGCTCGGCCACGGCCGAACCGGTCTCGTCGCGATGCTGCGTGATGACGTTCTGCAGCCACGCGGCATCGTCGCCCGAAAGCTGTTCCATATCCACCAGTTCGGTGTTCAGGTTGGCCTCGAAGCTGCCGTTCGGGTTGTAGACGAACGCGATACCGCCCGACATGCCGGCGCCGAAGTTGCGGCCGGTCTCGCCGAGGATGACCACGCGGCCACCGGTCATGTACTCGCAGCCGTGGTCGCCCACGCCCTCGACCACCGCGGTGGCGCCCGAGTTGCGGACCGCGAAGCGCTCGCCCACGGTGCCGCGGATGAAGGCCTGGCCGCTGGTGGCGCCGAACAGGATCACGTTGCCCGCGATGATGTTCTGCTCCGCCACGAACGCCGACGGGGCGTCGGCCGACGGGCGCACGATGATGCGGCCGCCCGAAAGGCCCTTGCCCACATAGTCGTTGGCGTCGCCGAGCACGCGCAGCGTGATACCGGCCGGGACGAACGCACCGAAGGAGTTACCGGCGGAACCGGTGAACGTGATGTCGATGGTGTCGTCGGGCAGGCCGACGCCGCCGTACAGCTTGGTCACCTCGTGGCCGAGCATGGTGCCGACGGTCCGGTTCACGTTGGTGATCTTGGTGTCGAACTTGACCGGCTTGCCGCGCTCCAGCGCATCCGCGGCCTGCGCGATGAGCTGGTTGTCCAGCGCCTTGTCCAGGCCGTGGTCCTGATCCTTGGTGCGGCGGCGATCCTGGAACATGAACGCCGTCTCGACATCGTCGAGGATCGGCGACAGGTCCAGCTTGGCCGCCTTCCAGTGCTCCTTGGCCTTGGTGGTGTCGAGCAGATCGACCCGGCCGATGGCCTCGTCCAGGGTCCGCAGACCCAGTGACGCCAGCAGCTCACGCACCTCTTCGGCGATGAACAGCATGAAGTTCTCGACGAACTCCGGCTTGCCGGTGAAACGCTCGCGCAGCACCGGGTTCTGGGTGGCGACGCCGACCGGGCAGGTGTCGAGGTGGCACACGCGCATCATGATGCAGCCCGAGACCACCAGCGGAGCGGTCGCGAAACCGTACTCCTCGGCGCCCAGCAGTGCGGCGATCATGACGTCGCGGCCGGTCTTCATCTGACCGTCCACCTGCACCACGATGCGGTCGCGCAGACCGTTGAGCAGCAGCGTCTGCTGGGTCTCGGCCAGGCCGAGCTCCCAGGGACCGCCCGCGTGCTTGAGCGAGGTCAGCGGGGACGCACCGGTGCCGCCGTCGTGGCCGGAGATGAGCACGACATCCGCGTGCGCCTTGGACACACCCGCGGCGACGGTGCCGACGCCCGGCTCCGCGACCAGTTTCACGTGAATCCGCGCCTGCGGGTTCGCGTTCTTCAGGTCGTGGATCAGCTGCGCCAGATCCTCGATGGAGTAGATGTCGTGGTGCGGCGGCGGAGAGATCAGGCCCACGCCCGGGGTGGAGTGCCGGACCTCGGCGACCCACGGGTACACCTTGTGCGCCGGCAGCTGACCGCCCTCACCGGGCTTGGCGCCCTGCGCCATCTTGATCTGGATGTCGGTGCAGTTGGTCAGGTAGTGCGCGGTCACGCCGAAACGGCCGGACGCCACCTGCTTGATGGCACTGCGCCGCCAGTCGCCGTTCTCCTCCGGCTCGAAGCGGGCCGGATGCTCGCCGCCCTCACCGGAGTTGGAGCGGCCGCCGAGGCGATTCATGGCCACCGCGAGGGTCTCGTGCGCCTCGGCGGAGATGGAGCCGTAGCTCATCGCACCGGTCGAGAAGCGCTTCACGATCTCGCTGGCGGGCTCGACTTCCTCGATCGGAATCGGGTTGCGGCCCTTGGACTTGAACTTGAACAGGCCGCGCAGCGAGGCCAGCCGCTCGGACTGGTCGTCCACCATCTTGGTGTACTCCTTGAAGATGGAGTACTGCCCCGAGCGGGTGGCGTGCTGCAGCTTGAACACCGTGTCCGGGTTGAACAGGTGGTACTCGCCCTCACGGCGCCACTGGTATTCACCGCCGACCTCGAGCTCGCGGTGCGCGCGCTCATTGCGGTTCTCCAGGAACGCGACCTTGTGCCGCTGCGCGACCTCGCCGGCGATGTCGTCGAGGCCGATGCCCTCCAGCGGCGAACGCAGGCCGGTGAAGTACTCGTCCACCAGGCTCTGCGCCAGGCCGACGACCTGGAACAGCTGCGCGCCCCGGTAGGAGGCGATGGTGGAGATGCCCATCTTGGACATCACCTTCAGCACGCCCTTGCCGGCGGCCTTGTTGTAGTTGGCGACGGCCTTCTTGTAGTCGGCGGCCAGATCGCCGGTGCTGCCCGGCATCTGCAGCGCGCCGCGCTCGAGCATGTCCTCGATGGACTCGAAGGCCATGTACGGGTTGATGGCGGCCGCGCCGAAGCCGACCAGCAGGGCCATGTGGTGCACCTCGCGGGCGTCACCGGCCTCCACCACCAGGCCGACCTTGGTGCGGGTGCGCTCGCGCACCAGGTGGTGGTGCACGGCGGCGGTGAGCAGCAGCGACGGGATCGGCGCCAGCTTCTCATTGGACTCGCGGTCGGACAGGATGATGATCCGCGCGCCACCGTCGATGGCCGCCGACACCTGCTTCTGCACGGCCTCGATGGCCTTGCGAAGTCCCTTGCCGCCCTTCTTGACCGGGTACAGGCCGTGCACGACCACCGAACGCAGATCGGGCCGGGACCCGTCGTCGTTGATGTGCACCAGCTTGGCCAGCTCGTCGTTGTCCAGGATGGGCTGGGTCAGGGTGATCTGACCGCAGGACTCCGGTCCCGGGTTCAGCAGGTCGGCCTCCGGGCCGATCATGCTGCGCAGCGAGGTGACCACCTCTTCGCGGATGGCGTCCAGCGGCGGGTTGGTGACCTGCGCGAACAGCTGCGAGAAGTAGTCGAACAGCAGCCGCGGCCGGGCCGACAGCACCGCGATCGGGGTGTCGGTGCCCATGGAGCCGAGCGCCTCGCCGCCGGTCTGCGCCATCGGCGAGATCAGCAGGTTCAGCTCCTCGGTGGTGTATCCGAAGATCTGCTGGCGGATCAGCACGCGATCGTGCGACATGTGCACGTGCGGGCGGTCCTTGAGGTCCGACAGCTTGGTCGGGCCCCGGTCCAGCCACTCCTGGTACGGGGCCTCCGCGGCGAGCGCGGACTTGACCTCGTCATCGGAGATGATGCGGCCCTGCGAGGTGTCCACCAGGAACATGCGGCCCGGCTGCAGCCGGGTCTTCTGCACGACCGTGGACGGATCGATGTCCAGCACACCGACTTCGGAGGCCAGCACGACCAGACCGTCCTCGGTCACCCAGACGCGGCCGGGGCGCAGGCCGTTGCGGTCGAGCACCGCGCCGACCACGGTGCCGTCGGTGAAGCACACCGAGGCCGGGCCGTCCCACGGCTCCATGAGGAAGGAGTGGTAGCGGTAGAAGGCGCGCTGGGCCGGGTCCATGGACTCATGCCGTTCCCACGCCTCGGGGATCATCATGAGCACCGCGTGCGGCAGGCTGCGGCCGCCCAGGTGCAGGAGCTCCAGAACCTCGTCGAAACGCGCGGTGTCCGAAGCCCCGGGGGTACAGACCGGGAAGATCTTCTCCAGGCGGTTGTTGCCCTCGTGATCGGTGCCGAAGACATCCGACTTCAGCAGCGCCTCGCGGGCCCGCATCCAGTTCTCGTTGCCGGAGACGGTGTTGATCTCACCGTTGTGGGCGACGCGGCGGAACGGATGCGCCAGCGGCCACGACGGGAAGGTGTTGGTGGAGAAGCGGGAGTGCACGATGCCCAGCGCCGACTCGACGCGGTCGTCCTGCAGGTCCAGGTAGAAGGCGCGCAGCTGCGGCGTGGTGAACATGCCCTTGTAGACGAAGGTCTGACCGGACAGGCTCGGGAAGTACACCGACTCCTTGCCGACGGGTCCCTCACCGGCGCCCGCCTTGCCGAGTTCGTGCTCCACGCGCTTGCGGATGACGTAGGCGCGACGCTCCAGGTCCATGCCGGTGAGCTGCTCGGCCGAGTCCTTGGGCGAGGCGATGAAGATCTGCCGGAAGGTCGGCATGGCATCGCGCGACAGGGCGCCCAGCGACGACTCGTCGATGGGGACCTCGCGCCAGCCGAGAACCTCCAAGCCCTCCTCGCGGACGATCTTCTCCACGCCGTATCCGGCGCGGGCGGCCTCGCGGCGGGCCTGCGGCAGGAAGGCGATACCGGTGGCGTAGGCGCCCTCGGCCGGCAGGTCGAAGTCGACCACCGCACGGAAGAACTTGTCCGGGAGCTGGATCAGAATGCCCGCGCCGTCACCCGAATTGGGCTCGGCGCCGGCTGCGCCTCGGTGCTCCAGGTTCAGCAATGCCGTAATAGCCTTGTCGACGATGTCGCGGCTGCGGCGGCCGTGCATGTCGACGACGAAGGCGACACCACAGGCGTCGTGTTCGTTCGCCGGGTCATAGAGCCCGCGGGGTCCAGGGGACCTGTGGCCAGGAAGTTGCGTCATGCCTCTGCCTTCACAAAAAACAGGCCTTCGGTTCGTACCGCAGCAAGAATGCGGCGTTCGTCCAAAGCCTCCGGTCAGACTGCTCCCGGACGTTTCGGAGACCAGCGGCGCTGATGGTCATCCCGTGCAGTCAACTCTCCAGTTGTTTCACCCGCTCGGTGATGTAGTCGGGTGCTCGGTGGTAACCGAACGCTTACGTGCTCGCTACCTACCGCGCCGTTCGTCCCCGCTAGGCTGAGCGCCGATCGGGCCTCTGGTCCGTATGGGGAGATATGCCGAACTTGTCTAGTTCGACGTAAGAGCAAACGATAAGTCAGGACAACAGCCCAACCAACTTAGGTTGCACTAATAACAGTGTCTAGCTGGGCTTCTTCATCGGTCCTCCACAACTTGCGCGTTCTCCAGTGTAAAGCAGGCGTGCACCGGCTTTTCAGTTGAGTTGCCCACTGAATTCCGCGCGCGCGAGGGAAACGTCCGGCCATCCCGGCGCAGCCCCGGAACAGCCCCTCACCTGCAATGGAACAGATTTCCCCGCAAAGGATCCCGGCAAACCGGCTGTAAGGCGGCTAACTTTCCGGACACCGCGCACGCGCCGCACGGCGGTCCTGGCGACGTGCTCCGGCAACCTGCCGACCGTACGGAATCTTTCGCGGGTGTGGAGTTCAGCACACCACTGGCTAACGCCGACTGTGCGCCGGGTCACCATTTCTCTCGATATACCGGCAGTTCGGGACGTGAGCAACACCACGTCACACGCTCGAAACACGCCATTGTGAGCCTGGCCACATCCCAGCCGCCAGGCTCGATGGAATCCGCGTGGGCATGTGACGCTGAGACAACGAATCAGCGACGGTTTCGCAAGGCCGAATCAGCCTGGGACTTAGAGGATGTGAGCTCCCATGACCGTTCACCACGTCCCTGAACCGGACGAATCCGCTGCTCCGGGGGGCGCATCCACATCGACCAAGGCCGCAGCCGCATCGGCGAAGGCCACGACCGCGGCTGCCGCGGGCGCTGCCGGATTGCTCACCTGGCTCGGCGGCGCGCACGCCCGGCTGACCGATGGGCACGAACGCGGCGGTTATGCGGTGACCGGAGCCATTGTGGCCGCGTTCGCGGTCACGGCCGGAGTGGTGACCGCGGTCGCGACGGGGGCCGCGGGGTGGCCGGTGCTCGCCGTCATCGTGGTGGCCTTGATCGCGACGCTGCTGGTGGGAGCCGTGTCCCGGGCATTGGCCACCGGCGCGACCCCGGCGCGGGATGCTGTGCCCGATAGAAAAGAAAACCGCCGCGCCCGAGCCGAATTCGCGGGACGGATCGGCGTCGCCGTGGTCGCGGGCGTGCTGATCGCCGAATTGGCGTGCACCGTCCTGTTCGGCGGCACCGTGAACCGGCTGCTCGACGAAACCGCCACCCGGAATGTGGAATCCGCGCCGGCCGTGGTCACCGCGCGGGCGGAACTGGACGCCGCGCGCGCCGACCGGACCGGCCTCGACCAGCAGATCGCCAAGGCGCAGAGCGATATCGACACCGCGCTGGTGACGGCGCGCTGTGAATTCAATCCGACCCCGGAATGCCCGCAGACCCGGATCACCGGCGTGCCGGGCCGCGGGCCCGAGGAACGCACCGCCAATCAGATGCTCGAGGACGCGCGGACCCAGCTGAACACCGCCCGCGCCAAGATCGAGGGTTTCGACGCCCGGATCACCGAGAAGGACGCCGCCCTCGCCGCCGCGCGGGATACCGCTTATACCGCCGGTGATCGCGGGCTCGGGGCGCGCTGGGTGGCCATGAACGACTACACCACCGATCATTTCGGCGCACTCGCCCTGCGCCTGGCCACCTGGGCACTGCTCATCGTGCTGGCCCTGCTGCCGCTGCTGCTGCGCCGGTGGCGCGGTGAGACCTCCTTCGATCGGGAGGTCGCGCTGCGCACCGCGACCGGTCGCGTCGATCAGGCCGCAGCCGCCGCCATTGCCGTCAAACAGGCCGAGGTGCGGGTCGAGACCGAGAGCCTGCGCGCCGAACAACAGCTCACCGCGGCCAGATTGGCCGCGCACGCCGATACCGCCATCGACCGGGAGCGGCAGCGCACGCGCATCATCGCCGCCATCGGGAACTTCCAGATCGGCATCACCGAACCACAGCAGCGCGCCATCGACGAATTCGACCGCGCCGCACAGCATGAACTCCCGGCCGGGACTGCGGCCGGAGAGGGAAAGGACAGTCCCGTGTCTCAGGAGGGGATCGTGGCACCGTCGAATCTGCCCGCACAGCTCATGCCGGGCACGGTGGCGCCGGTGCAGCCGGGCGGCGCGCTCGCACCGGCCGGCCCGGGGCAACAGCCCGCGGCGGCCAATAGGGGTGGCGGGCTGGAGCTCCCGATCATCGGCACGGTGCCGTTCACCGACACCGCGGCTCGCTGGATCCGGCCCCTGGTGCCGTCGTTCGTGGCCAATGCCATCGATACCGCCACCCACCCGCTGCGCACCGTGCGCCAGGCCTTCGAGGAGGCCGAGGAGATCACCTTCACCCTCAAGCGCACCCGCAAGGTCACCGTCGACTCCGCGGATTCCGCTCAGCCGCACCAGCAGTTCGCGCCGCCGCAGCAGTACGGCTACCAGCTTCCGCCCGGCTCCCCGCAGCAGGCCTACGCCCAGCGCATGGCCGCCGTGGTGGATCAGCCCTACCACCAGTACCCGAACTACGGCGCCCTGCCCGCCGGTCAGGTCGTCGAACCCGGCCGACCGCTGCCCGCCGCCCCGCGGCAGACCTCGCTCGACGCCCGGCACAACCCGGAGCTCGAGCACCGCGGCCCGCGCGAGCTGCCCCCGGGCAACGGCGACGAGTAATATCCGAAAAGGGCTGTGGCCCGGATGTTTCCGTGTTCAACGTGAAACATTCCGGGCCACAGTCGTTTTCATCGCCGGCGGCGCGGAGTCGCGGCGCGGTAGGCGACCAGGGCGGTCACCAGCAGGATCGCCGTGGTGGCCGTGGCGGCCAGATGGACGCCGGAGACGAAGGCGGACTGCGCCGACTCCATCAGCGTGGTGGCCGCGGGCTGCGGCAGGGCGCGGGCGGTTTCGATGGCGCCGCCCAGGGATTCGCGGGCGGCGCCCGCGTGCGCGGCCGGGACCGTGGACAGGTCCAGGCCGTGGCGGAAGGCCGCCATGACCACGCTGCCGAGCACGGCGACGCCCAGGGCGATACCGGCCTCCATGGCGGTCTCGGAGATGGCGGCGGCATTGCCCGCGCGCTCGGCGGGGGCGGTGCTCACGATCATGTCCGACGAAACCGTCAGGGCCACACCGACACCGACGCCGATCAGCAGGAAGCCGCCGATGAACGGCAGCACCGAGCCCGCCGGGTCGGCCACCAGCAGCCAGAACAGCACCGCACCCGCGGCGGCCGTCACCAGCGAACCGGCCAGCACCGTCACCGGCCGCCACAGGCGCACCGCGTACGCGGCGGCCAGCGCGCCCGCCATGCTGCCGATGGTGCCCGGAATCAACAGCAGACCCGCCTGCAGCGGCGACTTGCCGAGCACCAGCTGCAGATACTGCGAACCGAAGAACAGCACGCCGGCCAGCGCGAACACCGCCAGCAGGTTCGCGAACACGGCCGAGCGGAACGGCGGCAGGCGGAACAGGTCCAGGTCGATCAAGGGGTTGGCCAGGGCCCGCTGCCTGCGCACGAACAACACGCCCGCGGCCGCGCCGATCAGGGCCGGCACCAGCAGCTGCACGCTCGGGCCGTGCGCGGCGAATTCCTTGACCGCGTACACGACCGGGATCAGCGCCAGCATCGACAGCCCGGCGCTCACCAGGTCGAAGCGGCCCGGATTCGGGTCGCGCGACTCCGGCACCAGGAACGGGGCCACGACAATGAGCACCGCCATGACCGGCAGGTTGATCAGGAAGACCGAACCCCACCAGTAGTGCTCGAGCAGCCAGCCGCCCAGCAGCGGGCCGAAGGCCGCGCCGCTGCTCGCCATGGCGCCCCAGACCGAGATGGCCAGGGTGCGTTGGCGGGCATCGGTGAACATGGCGCGGATCAGGCCCAGGGTGGCGGGCATCAGGGTGGCGCCGGCGACGCCCTGGAGCACGCGCGCGGCGATCAGCATTTCCGGGCTCACCGCCCAGGCGGCCAGGGCCGAGGCGACGCCGAAGCCCGCCGCGCCGATCAGCAGCAGCCGGCGGCGGCCGATGCGGTCGCCGAGGGTGCCCATGGTGATCAGCAGGCCGGCCAGCACGAACGAATAGACGTCGATGATCCACAGCAGCTGCGGCGTGGTGGGTGCGAGATCGCCGGTAATGGCCGGGATCGCGAGGTCGAGCACGGTGGCGTCGACCGAGATGAGCAGGAGCGCGAGGGCGAGCACACCGAGGCCGGCCCAGGTGCGGGCCGTCGCTGTGCCGGTGCTCGCACCGGTCGCCGCGGTGGCGGCCGGACCGGGAGGTGTGGTGTGGGTGGTCATTGCCTTCTCTTTCGGAGTTGAACCGTCCAGACGGTACAGTAACAGATTCAACCGTCCGGACGGTACAGTGATTCCGTGACCAACACCCGCGATGCGTCCGGCACCCGCGACCGGATCCTCGACGCCCTGGAAACCCTGCTGCTCGACAAGGGCATGTCCCAGGTGACGCTGGAGAGCGTCGCCAAGGCCGCCGGGGTGTCCAAGGGCGGGCTGCTCTACCACTTCAAATCCAAGGACGCACTGCTCGCCGGGCTGGTGCGCCGCCTCGGCGAACGCGCCGACCAGCAGCTGAAAAGCGCCGTCGACCAAGGCAAATCGGTGACCGAGTGGTACCTGCAGGCGCCGCATCCCGACAATGAGACCGATGCCCTCGAGATCGCGCTCTACCGCTCCATGCTGGCCGCCATGCGCACCGTCGACGGGCCGCACGACACCGACGAGGACGAGGTCGACCGCGCCCTCACCGAAGTGATGGCCACCTGGAAGGCCGGACTCGACAAGGAGATCGAGGACCCGGTCCGGGCCGAGATCGTGCAACTGGTCGGCGACGGCGTCTACCTGCGCGCCCTGCTCGGCATGCCACCCGTCGAACCGGAGCTCTACCGCAAGGTCGTTGCCAGGTTGCTCGGCACCGACCGGTGATTCGATAAGGCGACGGCTGATTTCGTGAGGTCCGGGTAACTCACCGGGTACGCCCAAAATCGGGTTGGCTCCCGACCGGCGGCACGCGTGCCTGCCGGTTCACGGCTCTCAGCCGGGCGCTGAATATTCGGGGAGGCGGGGGAGGCTGGTCACTATAGACTCGGGCTCGTGTTGCCTGCCGCTGCCGATTCGTTCGGTCCGGCCGGCTCGGTGGGGGAACCGGCCACCGAGCCGGTGCCTGTCCGCCCCCTCCAGTTCCGGGAGCTGATCGATCTCCCGTTCGCGCTCATCCAGACCCGGATCACCATGCTGGCGGCGCTCTTCGGAAGCGGCATCGCGGTCGCGTCCGCGCTGGCGGTCATCTCGACCGTGCTGGTCTCGCTGGCCACCGGCGATTCCGATGCCGGGGTCTTCTGGGCCGCGCTGCTCACCACCCTGGTCTGCGCCTGGGCGCTGCGCATGTTCGTGCGCGGCATCACCGTCCCGGTCGGCCTGGCCGCGGTGCACGACCAGCCCATCACCTGGCGGTGGGCCGTGCAGCAGCTGGCCTCGGAAGCCGGTCCGCTGCTGGGGTATCAGGTGATGTACACCCTGATCGGCGTCGGCGTGCTGGCGCTCGGCGCACCGCTGCTCATCACCGCGCCACTGGCCCTGCTGTGGCTGCTCTGGCTGCGGGCGCGGCAATTCGCCACGGTGCCCGCCATTTTCGACGAGTCCGCCACCTACCGGATCGCGGCGGCCCGCTCGAAACTACTGGTGTCCGGCGCGGAATGGCGGCTGGTCGGGGTGCTGATGTATCTGCGCGGCCTGGTGCTGGTGCTGCTGGTGCCGTTCCTGGTGGTGCCCGGGCTGTTCTCCGATATCGCCGGCACCAAGCGCTGGACGGTGACCGTCATGCTCATCGTCCTCGGGCTGTTCCTGGTGGCCTTCGCCGAAATGGTGGAGTCCGCGGCGCAGGTGGTGTCCTATGTGGACCGCCGCTGCCGCCGCGAAGCCTGGGATATCCGCTGGTCCGAACAGGCACGCCGATGACCGAACCGCATCGGTCCCCGCCGGCCGCGCCACCGGAACCCGCCCTCGGCCCGGCCGCCCTGCACCGCGCCGCCGCCGAAGAGGCCGCCCTGCGTGCGGATTTCGGCACCGCCGTGCGCGAACGCTATCGCGCCGTCACCCGCGGCCTGGAACAGCGCGGCATCCTCGAGGTGCGGCGCGCCCGCACCGCCCGCGAGACCGCGCACGCCGCCGCCACCGCCCTGCCCGCCGACTCGGCCGGATTACCCGCGGCGGCACACAGTTTCGACGAGATTGTCTACGGCGGGCGGCCCGCGCAGGAGGCAGAGTACCGGCTGCTGGAACAGGCCGACCTGTTCTCCGTCGCACCGCCGCCCAAGGCCGAACCGGCCGAGATCGGCGAACGCCGTCGCAAGAAGAGCGCCAAGAAGACGAAAGCGAAGCGTGATCGCGAACCGCTGGAACTGCCCGCGCTACTGCGCGATTGGCGATTCTGGGCGGCGCTGGGCGGCGCGATCCTCGGCATCGCCCTCGTCTATCTGCTGACCCATATCGGCCCGCCCCCGTCGCCGCCGAATAAGCCGGATCTGCCGGACAGCCCGCCGCCGATCGATCTCCCGGACGAACCGCCGCGGCGGCCCGATGTCGACGCGCCGGACTTCGGCGAGGGCCGGGACTCGATCTTCGAGCGCATGCCCGCCTGGGCCGCCTTCGGCGGCGTCCAGTTCCTCATCGCCTGGGCCGTGGTCATCGCCTGGCGCGGCCGCCGCCGCGGCGCGGTCGTGGGCGAGGCCCGGCCCGTGGAGGCGCCCGCCACCGAACTGCTCACCGGACAGGCCGGGCTGTACCGGAAATCCCGCGACCACGATCATGTGGCGGCCAAACTGCGTGCGGCGGCGCTGCGCCGGCTGCGGCCCGCCCTCGACCTCACCGCCGACACCGCCCCCGAGGTGGTGGTCACCGCCCTCGCGGTGCGCACCGGCGCCGACCCGGCCACGGTCCGCGCCGCCCTGTACGACCCCGTCCCGGACCGGGCGACCCTGGAACTCGTGGCCGCACAACTCGAATGGATCGAAGCGGAGGTCCTGTGACCCGATCTGACGCAAAGGAACTCGTGGACAAGGCACTCGTGGACACCGATCACGCCCCCACCGCCGAACAGGCCCAGCAGGCGCTGCTCGCGCTGCGCACCGAGATCGGCAAGGCGGTGGTCGGCAACGACCATGCGGTCATGTATCTGGTGCTGGCCCTGCTGTGCCGCGGCCACGTCCTGCTGGAAGGCGTTCCGGGCGTGGCCAAGACGCTGCTGGTGCGGGCGCTGGCCACCGCGCTGGATCTGGAGCACGCGCGCATTCAGTTCACCCCCGACCTGATGCCCGGCGATGTCACCGGATCGCAGATCTACGACCCGCATTCGGCGGAGTTCACCTTCCGGCGCGGACCGGTGTTCACCAATCTGCTGCTCGCCGACGAAATCAACCGCACCCCACCGAAAACGCAGTCCGCGCTGCTGGAATCCATGGAGGAGCGGCAGGTTTCGGTGGACGGCGTACCGCAGCCGCTGCCCGATCCCTTCGTGGTGATCGCCACCCAGAACCCCATCGAGCAGGAGGGCACCTATCCGCTGCCGGAGGCGCAGCTGGACCGGTTCCTGTTCAAGGTCGACGTGCAATTCCCCGGGCGTGACGACGAATTCCGCATTCTGCAACGGCATGCCGCCGGATTCGATCCGCGTGATCTGGTCGCGGCCGGGCTGCGACCGGTGGCCGGGCCCGCGCATCTGGCGGCCGCCCGCCAGGCGGTGGCCAAGGTGGCCGTCAGCCCGGAGGTGCTCGCGTACACCGTCGACCTGTGCCGGGCCACCCGCACCTCCCCCGCCGTCGCGCACGGCGCCTCCACCCGCGGCGCCACCGCGCTCATGGCGGCCTCGCGCGCCTTCGCCTGGCTGCACGGCCGCGGCTACACCACCCCCGACGACGTGAAAGCCGTTGCGGTGGCGGTGCTCCGGCACCGGTTGCAGCTGCGACCCGAACACGAGGTGGAGGGCGTCACCGCCGAGGGCGTGATGAACTCGCTGCTCATGTCCGTACCCGTCCCGGTCTAGTCGTGGTCGTCACCGGCCGCGCGGCCGTCGCGGCGGCGCTCGCGGCCCTGTTCGTCACCCTGGTCATGCCGTCCTGGCTCGGCGTGGCGCTGGCCACCGCGGTCCTGGCGGCGCTCATCGGCGCCGATCTGGCGCTGCTGGGATCCACCGGCGCCCTGGAGATCTCCCGGGAGCCGCTCACCACCGTGCGCACCGGCCGCACCGTCGAGGTCGAGGTGGTCGCGCTCAATACCGGCGCCCGCACCCTGCGCGGCATCCTGTGGGACGACTGGCCCGCCAGCACCCATCCCGAGAACCGCGGCCACACCCTGGAACTGCCGCCCAACACCAGGGTCCGGCTGCACACCGAGCTCACCCCCGAATACCGCGGCGACCGCGCGGCCGGACCGGTCACGGTGCGGCTGCTCGGACCGCTCGGCCTTGCCGGACGGCAGGTGCGGCACCGGATTCCGGCCCGGGTGCGCGCACTGCCGCCGTTCCGCAGCGAACGCCTGCTGGCCGCCAAGGTCCGGCAGCTGCAGCAGCTCGAGGGTCGCAACACCTCGCCGATTCGCGGTCAGGGCACCGAATTCGACTCCTTCCGCGAATATGTGGCCGGCGACGATGTGCGCACCATCGACTGGCGCGCCACCGCCCGCGCCCAGGACGTCCTGGTCCGCACCTGGCGGCCGGAGCGCAATCGGCACGTGGTCATGCTGCTCGACACCGGCCGGGTCAGCGCGGGCCGCGTCGGCGACGGCACCCGCCTGGACGCCACCATCGAGGCCGCCCTGCTGCTGGGCGGGCTGGCCGCCGCCGGCGGCGATTCGGTGGACCTGCTGGCCTACGACCGCGAACTGCGCGCCGAGGTGAGCGGGATCGGCGGAAAACGCCTGCAGCTCAAGCTCATGCACGCGCTCGCCGGAGTCGGCCCGCAGCTCGTCGACACCGACTATCAGGGCCTGCTGCGCACCACCCTGCGCCGCGCCCGCCGCCGCAGCCTGGTCGTCTGGTTCACCCATCTCGACGCCGCCACCGTGCAGGAGGGCATTCTGCCGGTCCTGCCCACCCTCACCCGGCGTCATCGCGTGCTCATCGTCTCGGTCACCGATCCGCAGGTCGCGGCCGCCACCACCCGGCGCTCCGGCCTCGGCGACCTCTACACCGCGGCCGCCGCCGAGAATGTCGTCGCCGAATACTCGATCGCCCGGGAAACCTTGCGCCGCGCCGGGGTTCGCGTCATCGCCGCCACGCCCGACCGGCTGCCCGAGGCCCTCGCGGACGAGTACCTGGAACTCAAGCAGACCGGCGCGCTGTAGTCCGGTCTAGGCGGAACCTCCGCCTTCGCTCCGGCCATGCGCGGCTGACGACGGCTACGCCGACAGCGCCCATTAGGCGGCGACCGGGCGCATGGGCGCCTGTCGCGGCGACCGCTGCAAGGCCCGGCGCTGCCGCTCGGCGAGCACCGCGCCCAGAATGTGCACGGGCGGATAGCCATTCGGCGGCGGCGTCCGCACCGCGGTGCACACCTCGATGACCAGCCGGCGGCCCAGCTGATCCAGGATCGCCGGCGTGAGCGTGCGCGAGCGCATCAGATAGTTGCGGGCGGCCAGCGCCAGCTCCTCCGGCAGCCCGGACAGATCCAGCTGCCGCGCCCAGCCCGCCAGCCACGGCGGCGACACCGCCAGCGGCGCCCACGGCAACCGGCTGCGATCGTGCACCACCACCGTGCCCGCCAGCGCATCCCCGATCCGGCGGCCCTGCGGCGAGCACAGCGAGGTCACCACCGCGACCAGCCCCGTGCCCAGAATCCAGAAGTCCACCAATCCCGAGAGCGCCCGGGTGATCGCGTGCCGGAAGTCGATCGGCCCGCCGTCGGCGCGCACCACCCGCAGCCCCAGGGCGATCTTGCCGACCGACCGTCCCCGGGTGAGGGTTTCGACGGTCGCCGGATATCCGACCAGGATCGACGCGATGGCGATGACCGCGGCGGCATCGCGCCACGCCGAATCCGCGTGCCAGGCCACCAGGATCGCCTCGACCCCGAAGACCAGCACGAGCCCGAGGGCCACCTGCAGGGTCAGGTCGAGCAGGAAGGCCGCGGCGCGGGTGGCGATGCGCGCGATCGGCAGCTCGACGGCGACGGCCTCGCCGGTGGTGAAAAGTGCCATGTCACTCCTACTGGGGGGCGACTAGCATTCTTCCGAGCGACGGCACGGGGAGGCAACCATGGATCTCGACGTTTACACCTTCGTGCACAAGCCGTCCTGGGACCGCCTCGATCACCTGGCCACCCGCGGGAAGCGGCTCAGCGTTGCGGAGGCCGACGAATTGGTGCGGCTGTACCGGCTGGCCTCGCAGCAGCTGGCGCGCCTGCAGGCGCGCTCGGCCGATCCGGAAATGATCGCCGGTCTCTCCGCGGTGCTGACCCGGGCGCGCGGGCGGGTGCTGGGCGCGCAGACCGATACCCTGCGCGAGATCGGCCTGTTCTTCTCGCACCGCTTCCCGGCCGCGGTGTACCGGGCGTGGCCGTGGTGGGTGACCGTGGCGGCGCTGTTCCTGGCCGGCTCGACGGCGCTGGGCGCCTGGGTGGCCGAATCCGAATCGGCGCGGCGGCATTTGGGGCTGGACACCGACACCGATCTCCTGACCAAGCCGGGCGGGGCCTTCGAGACCTACTACTTCGAACATCCCAATGACGCGTTCGCGGCCAAGGTGTGGACCAACAATGCCTCGGTGGCCGCGGTCGCGCTCTTCACCGGGGTGCTCATCCTGCCGGCGGTGTATGTGCTGGCCATGAACGCGCTCAATCTGGGCGTGAGCGCCGGGCTGATGGCCGACGCCGGGCGGCTGGACGCGCTGTTCGGCTACATCCTGCCGCACGGAATGCTGGAGCTGACGGCCATTTTCGTGGCGGGTGGGGCCGGGCTGCAGCTCGGCTGGACGCTCATCGACCCGGGCCGGTCCAGCCGGGCGGCGGCGCTGGCGCGGCAGGGCCGGCAGACGGCCACGATCGCGCTCGGTCTGGTGGTGGTGCTGTTCATCTCGGGTCTGCTCGAGGGTTTCGTGACACCGAGCGGACTGCCCGCCGCACTGCGGATCGGCATCGGGGCGCTGGCCGAACTGGGCTTCCTGTGCTACGTCTTCGGGCTGGGCCGGCGGGTGGCGCTCGATCAGGACGCGGCGGCCGCCGAAGAGCACCTGTCGAGCTACTCGACGATGAGAGGCGTGGAACCGGTTGCGGGAGGGGCGGGTTCACCCTCGCTCGTTCGTACCGGAAATTGATTTCCACTGGCCGCAGCGAGTCCGGCTCAGCTGCGGCCAGCGTTGCCGATGACTCTACACAATCGTTATGGCTACGCAACCTCCAACTTGCGCGGCGAGCGTATAAGTGACCAGGCGAAACACCCGTTGGCGGAAGACAACCCGACAAGATCGCAAATTTCCAGCTTCCGCTTTGCGGGCGGTCTGCGGACACCTCCGAATCCTTCCGTGCGGTACCGTTCGCGCGCCCGTTTCGACCTCTTGCGCACGAACCGGCGCGACACCCTTCGCACGGTTTGCGGAAAACTCGCGCTTTTGCCGGTCGCTCGCGGTTCAACCCGCGTTAAGCTGGCGTTTCGCCCCAGCTCAGGCGCTTTGCGGAGCAGTCGCCCAAACTGAAACAAACTAGAAGTTTGTTTAAGCGAGTTTTGACTAAACCAGCGTCAGGCAATGGGCGGAGAAAATCGGGCGCATACCCGAGCCGATACCTTCCGGCAATCGTTTTTCACCCGCGCGCGACCCCGGAAAAGCCCTCCGGCAACGCCCCGGCCGGGGGGTTCCCACACGGCGCTGCGATCTTCGTCACACCGCGCGCGACCTGGGAATTTCCCCTCCCACTCAGCGGTCCACACGCACGATCCCGGTGGTCGTCCCCTGCAGTACGCCCTGGCTCGGCATGAGCAGCGGCGAGGTCTGCAATGGATCGGAGACGACCGTGCCCGGCAACGCCCGATCCGACAGCACCGACCCGGTCTCCGGATCCAGCACCGTGAACGCGTAACCGTCCGCCGGGGTGGTGACCGGCAGGCCCACCCGCGTCACCGTGTACAGCAGCCCGTCACCGGCCGAGAGATGCGGCACCGCCGCACTGCGCACCGTGTTCTCCCAGACCGTCCGGCAGCCGCCCGCGTCGTCGATGTCCACCCGGGTCATCCCGCCGGTGAACGGCGCCGAAGCCGGCACCGCCGGGCCCGCACCCTCCGGCACCGCCGGATACGGATAGCCGTAGGTGGAGGCCACGAAGACCGAGCGGCCCACCCCGATCGGCGAATTCTCACTGCCCGCCCCGCCGCGCGTCAGCACCGGCTGCTCGCACACGAGTTCACCGCTGCCGGACCGGTATACGAGCACGTGCACCTGCCCGTCGGCGTTGTCCACGATGGTCAGGTAGTCCGCGCCGGTGCGCGGACCGAAATAGGTGGGCGTGGATCCGGTGCCCCAGGACAGCTGCCCGGGCTTGCGCGCCGAACCCCGGTCGTAGACCGCGCGCCACAGCTGGTGCGGGCGGCCCGCGGCATCCGCGGTGAATTCGTAGAGCGCGTGCGTCGTCGCGACGGTCACCCGCCCGCTGGGCGCGGCGGAGATGCTGTTGGCCACCTGCTCCCCCGCCGGCAACGCGAGGGTCGCGACCGCGCCGCCCGCACCCACCGTGCCGACGATCCCTTTCGCCGTGGCGAACCAGACGGCGCCGGACCAATCCGGGACCAGGCCCGTCACGCTGTCGCCGTCCGGAATGGCGGCCGACAGATCCACCGATTCCTCGATCGAGAGCTTCCAGCCGCCGCCGCTCCGCGCGTGCCCGATCCGCAGCAGTCGCCGCTCCCCGTCGACCACCACCAGACGATCGCCGTTGTCCAGGTAGGCATACACGCCGCCGAGCAGTCCGCCGCGCGAAAGTTCCAGCGAAGCGAGCGATCCCGCCACGGGTCCCGCGGCGCCCGGATCTATGAGATGCACCACTGGCGCGCGATTCACGATGGCCGTGCACAGCGCCACCACCAGGCCGTCGGAACCCCGCAGGAGCGTCGGGCAGGCCGAGGCCAGCGGATACGCCGACTTCATCTGCGCATCGGCGCCCGGTCCGGGATACGGCACGGCATCGGAGGATCCGGCGTCACCGTGCATGGTCGAGGTGCCCACCGGCCCCAGATACGGATTCGGCTCGGCCAGCGGGCCCCACGCCGCACCGGCGGAACCCATTGCCGCCCAGCCCATTACCGCCAGCGCCGCCGCCAGGAAGGATGCCGACCGTTTCGCACGCACAGAGATCACGGAAAAAGACATTAGGCCCGATCCGGATTCCAGATCGGGCCTAATGCCTATTCAAGTGGGCGAGGGGGGACTTGAACCCCCACGTCCTTACGGACACTGGCACCTGAAGCCAGCGCGTCTGCCATTCCGCCACTCGCCCGAGCGACGGGAAGAAACGTATCACGGGGTATGCGCCAAAACGAAATCGCCTGGTTATCGCCGGTGGGCATGGTTACTCCCACCTAGGGAACCTTGGGCCGTTTCCAAGAGTTACAGGTGTGGACGATCGTGGATATCATGCAATCACCGTGTCCCTGCGGCGACACGCCATGTTCGCGTGTCGCTGTATCGGGGATGCACCGCGTTCACCTTGCCTGATGGGCAGGGCCACGGCGTCGCACACGCACGACACGAAGCACGCTTCACTCGAGGGAGCGTCCTGACCCGAGAGGAGGGGCGATGGGGATCGTTTCGCGATTCGAACGGCGCCTCCAAGGGGCTGTCGGTGATGTGTTCGCCCGGGTGTTCGGCGGTAGCGTCGTCCCGCAGGAAGTCGAGGCGGCGCTGCAGCGCGAGGCCGCCGACCACGTCCAGGACGTCGGCGGTGGCCACCTGCTGGCACCCAACAGCTATGTCATCACCATCAACGAGTCGGACCTGGGGCAGCTCGTCCAGGGCGAGGGACAGGCCGACCACGACCTCACCGTGCGAGCATTCGCCAAGCACCTGCAGGACTACATCCGCGAGCAAGGATGGCAGACGTACGGCGAAGTGCACGTGGAGTTCGAGGCATCCCCTACGCTGCACACCGGACAGTTCAGGACACGCGGCCGGGTGGACCCGGACGCCGTCGGCGGCACACCAGCCGCCGACCGCCGGGCGGGCCCGGCGCGGAACCCTGAACGCAGACCACGACCCAACCCGCAACCAGGAGCTGGCCCCATGACGCAGAACTCAGGCTACGACCCCAGCCGTGAGCCCGCGGAGTCCGATCCACGTAACCGCGGGTACGCGCCCCCGCCTGCGGGCCGGCCCGGCCCGCAGGGCTACGGCGACTATCCGCCCCAAGGCGGTCAGCAGTACCCCGATCAGGGCGGCTACGCGCCCGATCAGCAGGGCTACGGCGAGTACCAGAACGGCTACGACTACCAGCAGCAGGGCGGCTACGGCGGCGGCCAGCAGGGTGGTTACGGCGATCAGGCGTACGGCCAGCAGGGCGGGTACGGCGACCAGGCGTACGGCCAGCAGGGCTATGCCGACCAGGGCTACGGCCAGCAGGGCGGCTACGACCAGGGCTACGCCGATCCGGGCTACGGCCAGCAGGGCTATGCCGACCAGGGTTACGGCCAGCAGGGCGGGTACGCCGACCAGGGTTACGGTCAGCAGCAGGGCTACGCGCAGCAGCCCGGATACGACCAGGGCGGCTACGGGCAGCAGGGTTACGGCCAGCAGGGCTACGACCAGTACCCCGATCAGGGCGGCTACGCCGACGATCAGGCCTACGGTCAGCAGCAGGGCGGCTACGGCCAGCAGGGCGGGTACGCGGCCCCGGCCGGCGGCTCCGGCTACTCGGCCACGCTGCAACTGGACGACGGCTCCGGCCGCACCTACCAGTTGCGCGAGGGCAGCAACATCATCGGCCGCGGCCAGGACGCCCATTTCCGGTTGCCCGACACCGGGGTCTCGCGACGGCATATCGAGGTGCGCTGGGACGGCCAGACGGCCATGCTCTCCGACCTCGGTTCGACCAATGGAACGCTGGTCAACGGCTCGCCGGTGCAGGACTGGCAGCTCGCCGACGGGGATGTCATCCGCGCCGGGCATTCCGAGATCCTGATCCGGATCGTCTGATCCCGTAAGCTCGCGGTGCAGGTCACGATATGGCTCGAGATTCCTCGGTCGTATCGTGATCGCAACCGGTCGTCGGCCCTATGATGCTGCCAACACTCGCGGCGGCATGCCGAAGCGCACCGGTTGGGGGTCACGGAGCTTTTTTCCGTACTGACTGCCCGTACCTACGACACGGTCGAACAGGAGGTGGAGCACCGTGCAGGGATTGATCCTGCAACTGACCCGTGCGGGGTTCCTGCTGTTGCTCTGGCTGTTCGTCTGGGCGGTGCTGCGGACCCTACGCAGCGATATCTACGCGGCCTCCGGTATCCGGGTCGCACCGCGCGCCGCAGGCGGTTCCGCGGTGCTCCCGTCCTTGCGCCGGGGCCAGAAGGGCGCCAAATATCTCGTGGTGACTCAGGGTTCACTCGCCGGCACCCGCATCTCACTCGGCACACAGCCGGTGCTGATCGGGCGCGCGGACGACTCCACGCTGGTCCTCACCGACGACTACGCCTCCACCCGGCATGCGCGCCTGTCGCCGCGCGGGGAGGACTGGTACGTCGAGGATCTCGGTTCCACCAACGGGACCTACCTCGACCGGTCGAAGGTCACCACCCCGGTGCGAGTTCCGCTCGGCACCCCCGTCCGTGTCGGTAAGACAGTGATCGAGCTGCGATCGTGACACTTGTTCTCCGCTACGCAGCGCGCAGCGACCGCGGTCTCGTCCGAGCCAATAACGAGGACTCCGTCTATGCGGGAGCGCGGCTGCTCGCGCTCGCGGACGGCATGGGCGGTCACGCCGCCGGTGAAGTCGCCTCCCAGCTGATGATCGCGGCGCTGGCCCATCTCGACGACGACGAGCCCGGCCCGGATCTGCTGGGCAAACTGGATCGCGCGGTGCGCGAGGGCAATGCCTCCATCGCCGATCAGGTCGAGGAGGAGCCCGAGCTCGACGGTATGGGCACCACGCTCACCGCCATCCTGTTCGCCGGCTCCAAACTCGGCCTCGCCCATATCGGCGACTCCCGCGCCTACATGCTGCGCGGCGGTGAGCTCGCCCAGATCACCCGCGACGACACCTTCGTGCAGTCGCTGGTCGACGAGGGCCGCATCACCCCCGAACAGGCGCACACCCATCCGCAGCGCTCGCTGATCATGCGGGCGCTCACCGGCAACGAGATCGAGCCCACCCTGGTGGTGCGCGAGGCGCGCGCCGGGGACCGGTACCTGCTGTGCTCGGACGGCCTGTCCGATGTGGTGAGCGATGAGACCATCGCCAACACCCTGCGCGAGGGCAGCACCGACGAGGCCGCCGACCGGCTCATCGAATTGGCTTTGCGCAGTGGCGGTCCCGACAATGTGACCGTCGTGGTCGCCGATGTCATCGATCTGGATTACGGCCAGTCCCATCCGATCGTGGCGGGCGCGGCCTCCGGTGAGGACGAGGACACGCCCCCGCCGAATACCGCCGCCGGGCGCGCCGCCGCCATGAGACCGCCGCGCGCGGTCCCGCGCCGCGCGGTCTCCGCGCCGGAGCCGGAACCGCCGAAAAAGAGCCACAAACTGCGCTGGCTGGCCCTGTCGCTGGCGCTGCTGGTGGCCGTGGGCGCGGGACTCACCGTGGGCTACAACATGATTCGCGGCAACTACTACGTGGGCGCGGACGACGGCCGGGTCGTGGTGCTGCGCGGGCTACCCGGTTCGGTGCTCGGCTACTCCATTCGCGATGTCGATCAGGTCGGCTGCGTCACCCGCACCGGGGAACTCCAGCTGACCGCCCCCGGCGCCGGTTTCCCGGCCGGCTGCCGGGAACTGAAGCTCACCGACCTCAAGCCCACCGGCCGCGATTCGGTCGACAAGGGCCTGCCGCCCGGCTCCCGCGACGATGCCGTCAAGCAGATGCAGGCGCTGGCGCAGAGCGAACTGCTGCCGCCGTGCGAGAAGGCCGCCCAGGGGCAGCCGACCACCCCGGCCACCGATCCGGGCCAGACCACCACCGCCACCACACCCGCCGCGCCGACCACCACCACGCCGGGCGCGCCGCAGCCGGGCGCCGGTGAGCAGACCGGTGAGGGCCGTCCGCTGGAACCGCGTTCCCCGGGCGTCAGCGAGCAGCCGACGCCGCCGGTCACCACCACCACGACCGTGCCGCAGACGCCGGGTCAGAACTGCAGGGTGACGGACTGATGTCCGCACCGGCACCACCGTCCGCTGGGGCCTTTCCCAGTCCGCCGGGCGGATTCGCACCCGCGCCGCCGCCGTCCACCCGGCGCAATGCCGAGCTGTTGCTGCTCGGGCTCGCGGCGGTGATCGTGACGGTGTCGCTGGTGCTGGTGGAGGCCAGTCAGGAACAGTCCATCACCTGGGACATCGCCAAACTGGGCGCGTCCTATCTGGCCCTGTTCGGAGTGGCGCATCTGGCGGTGCGGCGCTTCGCGGCCTTCGCGGACCCGCTGCTGCTACCGATCGTGGCGCTGCTCAACGGGCTCGGGCTGGTCCTGATCCACCGGCTCGACCTAGCCGAGAAACAGGACGCCGCTTTCACTTCCCAGCCCATCCCCTCCCCCGACGCCAATCAGCAGGTGCTGTGGACGGGGCTGGGGATGGTGGTCTTCATGGGACTGCTGATCGTGCTGCGCGACTACCGCACGCTGGCCCGCTACGCCTACACCCTCGGCCTGATCGGCCTCATCGCACTGGCCATCCCGGCGCTGCTGCCGAGCCGGTTCTCCGAGGTGAACGGCGCCAAGATCTGGATTCGCCTGCCCGGCTTCAGCATGCAGCCCGGTGAGTTCGCCAAGATCCTGCTGATCATCTTCTTCGCGGGCGTACTGGTCGCCAAGCGCGATCTGTTCACCGCGGCGGGCAAGCACGTATTCGGCATGGAGCTGCCGCGCGCCCGCGACCTGGGCCCGATCCTGGTGGTCTGGGTGGTCTGCCTCGGCGTGCTGGTACTGGAGAAGGACCTGGGCACCTCGCTGCTCATCTTCTGCACCGTGCTGGTGATGCTCTACATCGCCACCGAGCGGGTGGGCTGGGTCATCATCGGCCTCGGGCTGCTGGCCCTCGGATTCGTCTTCGCCTACAACGCCTTCGGGCACGTGCAGGTGCGCGTCGAAACCTGGCTGCACCCCTTCGACGACTACAACAACACCGGCTACCAGATCTCGCAGTCGCTGTTCGGGCTCGCCACCGGCGGCCTGGCCGGCACCGGGCTCGGCAGCGGCCGGCCCTCGCAGGTGCCCTTCGCCAAGACCGACTTCATCATCACCACCATCGGCGAGGAGCTGGGCCTGATCGGCTTGGCCGCCATCCTGATGCTGTTCTGCGTCTTCGTGATCCGCGGCCTGCGCACCGCGCTGGCGGTCCGCGACAGCTTCGGCAAGCTGCTCGCCGCGGGGCTGGCGTTCACCATCGCCATCCAGTTGTTCGTGGTGGTCGGCGGTGTCACCAAACTGATTCCGCTGACCGGTCTCACCACGCCGTTCGTCTCCTACGGCGGTTCCTCGCTGCTGGCCAACTACGCCCTGCTGGCTCTGTTGATCAAGGTGTCCGACGCCGCCCGCGCGCCCGCCCCGGCGCGCAAGCGGCTGCCGGACCAGCCGATCGCGGACGCGCCCACCGAACTGGTGAAGCGGCCGCCGAAGGGGGGCGCCGCGTGAACACACCCCTGCGCCGGGTGGCCATGGCCGTCATGGTCATGATCGTCGCGCTGCTCGCCAACGCCACCTACGTCCAGGTCATCAAGGCCGACAGCCTGCGCAGCGATCCCCGCAATGTGCGCGTGTTGCTCGACGAGTACGCCCGCCAGCGCGGCCAGATCTCCGCCGAGGGCACCGTGCTGGCCAGCTCGGTCGCCACCGACGACCGCTACAAGTATCTGCGCACCTACCCGACCGATCCGCTGGCCTATGCGCCGGCGACCGGTTTCTACTCCATGCAGTACGGCAGCACCGGTCTCGAGCACGCCGAGGATTCGGTGCTCAACGGTTCGGACAACCAGCTGTTCGGGCGGCGGCTCATCGATATGGTCTCCGGCCGGGATCCGCGCGGCGGCAATGTGATCACCACGCTCAACCCGGTCATGCAGAAGGTGGCCTACGAGCAGCTCTCGGCCAAGGGCTACACCGGTTCGGTGGTGGCCATCGAGCCGAGCACCGGCCGCATCCTGACCATGGTGTCCACGCCGTCCTACGATCCGAACCTGCTGTCCACCCATGACGGCGCGGCCGCGGGCGAGGCGTGGAAGACGCTGCAGACCGATCCGCGCCAGCCCATGCTGAATCGCGCGGTGTCGCAGACCTATCCGCCGGGTTCCACCTTCAAGGTGATCACCACCGCGGCGGCGCTGTCCAGCGGTATCGCCAAGCCCGACGACCAGTTCACCGCGGCGCCGCGGATCACGTTGCCGGACACCACGACCACGCTGGAGAATTACAACGGCAGCCACTGCGGTCCCGGCGATTCGGCGACCGCGTCGCTCACCGAGGCCTTCAAGTACTCGTGTAACACGGCTTTCGTGGAGCTCGGTATCAAGGTGGGGGCCGCGAAGCTCAAGGACGAGGCAGCCGCCTTCGGCATCGGCACGCATCCGAATATTCCGATTCCCTGGGCGGACAGCACGGTCGGGACCATTCCCGACAACGCGGCGCTCGGCCAGAGCAGCATCGGGCAGCGCGATGTGGCGCTCACCCCGCTGGACAATGCGGTCATCGCGGCCACCGTCGCCAATGGCGGAGTCCGGATGCAGCCGCATCTGGTGGACCAGCTGCAGGGCCCCGACCTGTCCACCCTGGAGACCGTCAAACCCATGTCGGTCGGCCAGGCCATCAGCCAGCCGGTGGCCTCCCAGCTGACCACCCTGATGATCGAATCGGAGAAGAACACCCAGGGCGGCAACCAGCAGCGCGGCTACCAGATCGCCTCCAAGACCGGCACCGCCGAGCACGGCAGCGATCCCCGCAACACCCCGCCGCACGCCTGGTACATCGCCTTCGCGCCGGCGCAGAACCCGAAGATCGCCATTGCGGTGATCGTCGAGAACGGTGGCGACCGGGCCTTGGCCGCCACCGGCGGATCGGTCGCCGCGCCCATTGCGCGCGCGGTGCTCGACGCCGGACTGCAGGGGGGCTGAACGATATGAACATGCAAGGTAGACAGGGTCTCGAATGCTGAACAACGGTGCGATGATCGCGGACCGGTACCGGCTGCAACGCTTGATCGCCACCGGTGGAATGGGCCAGGTCTGGGAAGCGCTCGACACCCGGCTGGATCGCCGGGTCGCGGTGAAGGTGCTCAAGGCGGAATTCTCCGCCGACCCCACCTTCCGGCACCGCTTCCGCACCGAGGCGCGGACCACCGCGCAGCTGAACCACCCCGGCATCGCCGGCATCTACGACTACGGCGAGACCATGGACCCCTCCGGCGGCGAAACCGCCTACCTGGTCATGGAACTCGTGCAGGGCGAACCGCTCAATGCGGTGCTCAACCGGATGGGGCGGCTCTCGGTCGCCCAGGGCCTGGACATGCTGGAGCAGACCGGCCGGGCACTGCAGGTCGCGCACGCGGCGGGCGTGGTGCACCGGGATGTGAAGCCGGGCAATATCCTCGTCACCCCGACCGGCCTGGTGAAGATCACCGACTTCGGCATCGCCAAGGCCGTGGACGCCTCCCCGGTCACCAAGACCGGCATGGTCATGGGCACCGCCCAGTACATCGCGCCGGAACAGGCCACCGGCGAGGAGGCCACCTCCGCCTCCGATGTGTACTCCCTCGGCGTGGTCGGGTACGAGGCGCTGGCCGGGACGCGGCCGTTCACCGGTGACGGCGCCCTCACCGTCGCCATGAAGCATGTGCGCGACGCGCCGCCGCCGCTGCCGGCGGATCTGCCGCCGAACGTGCGCGAGCTCATCGAGATCACCATGGCCAAGGATCCGCAGCTGCGGTACACCAGCGGCGGCGAATTCGCCGACGCGGTGGCGGCCGTGCGCTCCGGCCGCCGCCCGCCCGCCACCGGCGGCATCCCGACCGGCACTGCCACCGGTGCCACCCGCATCCTGCCGCCCGGGCCGACCATGGTGATTCCCGGCGCCAATAATGCCGACCAGGCCACCACGCGCTATCCGACGCCGCCGCAGCCCATGCGGCAGCCGCAGCCCGCGCCGCCCACCGGCGCGACCGTCATGATGTCGGGCCCCAACACGCCCGCCGGGCCGCCCCCGCCGGCCAAGTTCGGCGGCGCGGGCGAGTCCGGCGGACGCTTCACCAATAGCCAGAAGGCCCTCGCCGGTCTCGGCGTGGGCGCGCTGATCCTCGGCGCCGCGGCGGCTTTCGTGCTGCTCAGCGGCAATCCGCCGGAGTCGACGCCGACCACCAAGACCAGTGTCGTGGTGGCGCCGCCGCAGGTGCCGCCGAGCACCACCACCACGGCGCCGCCGACCACCCGGCCGCAGCCGGTGCAGCCCACCTACGAGCCGCCGCCGACGACCGAGGAACCGCCGGTCACCACCACGCCGCCGCCGGTCACCACCACGCCGCCGACGACCACGCCGCAGAAGACCACGACCGCCCCGCCGACGACGACGGCCGACAAGACCACCGCGCCGCAGAAGACGACCACCGATCGCTTCCCGCTGCCGAGCTTCCCCTCACTAACATTTCCGGGGGGCATCGGAAACGGTGGCCGTGAACCCGCTTCATCGCCGGACAACATCGCTCCCTCCAGCCCTCGAGGACTGCCATGACGACCCCGAAGAACCTCTCGTCTCGCTACGAGCTGGGCGAGATCATCGGGTTCGGCGGCATGTCCGAAGTGCACAAGGCCCGCGATCTGCGGCTCGGCCGCGATGTGGCGATCAAGGTGCTGCGCGCGGATCTCGCCCGTGACCCCACGTTCTATCTGCGCTTCAAGCGGGAAGCCCAGAACGCGGCCGCGCTGAACCATCCGGCCATCGTGGCGGTCTACGACACCGGCGAGGCCGAGATCGACGGCGGGCCGCTGCCCTACATCGTGATGGAGTACGTCGACGGCGACACGCTGCGCGACATCGTGCGCGGCAAGGGCCCGCTGCCGCCCCGGCGCGCCATGGAGATCATCGCCGATGTGTGTGCGGCGCTGGACTTCTCGCATCGCAACGGCATCGTGCACCGCGATATGAAGCCCGCCAACATCATGATCAACCGCGCGGGCGCGGTGAAGGTGATGGACTTCGGCATCGCGCGCGCCATCGCCGACAGCTCCAATCCCATGACCCAGACCGCGGCCGTCATCGGCACCGCCCAGTACCTCTCGCCCGAGCAGGCCCGCGGCGAGCAGGTGGACGCGCGCTCGGACGTGTACTCGGTGGGCTGCGTGCTCTACGAGATCCTCACCGGCGAACCGCCTTTCACCGGTGATTCGCCGGTCGCGGTGGCCTATCAGCATGTGCGGGAGAATCCGCGGCTGCCCTCGCACGTGCATCCGGGCGTCCCGCGCGAGCTGGACTCGGTGATTCTCAAGGCCATGAGCAAGAACCCGGCCAACCGGTACCAGACGGCCGCCGAGATGCGCGCCGACCTGATCCGGGTGCTGGGCGGGCAGAAGCCCACCGCCCCCATGGTCATGACCGAGGAGGAGAGCGCAGGCTTCCTCGACGACGAGCTGCCGCCGCCGCGCACCTACCGCACGGTGGAACGCCGCGACGACACCACCGAACAGGAGATCGTCGAACCCGGTTCGCCGCCGCGCCGCACCATGCTGGTCGCCGGGCTCGGCGCGGTCGCGGTGATCCTGATCGGCGCCCTGCTGTGGATGCTGGTCGGCCCGGGCGCGCGCCCCGATCAGGTGGCGGTGCCGGATCTGGCCAACAAGAACGCGCAACTGGCGCAACGGGATCTGGAACGGCTCGGCTTCAGCGTGGCCGTGCAGGACAAGGCCGACTCCAAGATCGCGCAGGGCAATGTCATCGCGACCCAGCCGCTGGGCGGCTCCCGCGTCGACAAGGGCTCCACCATCACCCTGCAGGTCTCCACCGGCCCCGCCCAGGTCTCGGTCCCGCGCCTGGCCGGCCTGACCCAGCAGCAGGCCGAGCAGCAGCTCAAGGCCCAAGGGCTGCAACTCAATCCGGACATCAAGCGGGAACCCTCCAGCGCCGAGGAGAAGGACAAGGTCACCAGCCAGGTGCCCGGCGAGGCCCAGAAGATCGACGCCGGCGGCCAGGTCACCATCACCCTCGGCTCCGGCCCGGAGAAGGTGCGCGTCCCGGACGTGGTGGGCCAATCCATCGATGTGGCCAAACCCAATCTCGCCGACAGCGCGGGCTTCAAGGTCGTCATCGAGGAAGTGCCGAACTCGCAGCCCAAGGGCACGGTGATCGGCACCGACCCGGCCGCGGGCACCATGGCCGACAAGGGCTCCACCGTCACCGTGCAGGTCTCCACCGGCGACCAGATCTCCATGCCGGACCTGCGCGGCCTCACCCCGGCCCAGGCCGCCGACCTGCTCCGCCAGCGCGGCTGGGCCGGCCAGATCACCCAGACCACCCAGAGCACGCTGAACACCGGCGAGGTCGGCCGCATCATCGCCCAGCAGCCCAGCGCGGGCTCCTCACTGGGCAAGACCCAGACGGTGACCATCACGACCGGCGTGCTGTCCCTCGGCCCGCCGTGAGCCGGAACAACCGAAACGACAGTGCCCCCTGGTGATCACCAGGGGGCACTTTGTTTTACGTGAAACCTTCACAGACGCAGGTGGCGGTTCATCGACATGGCTTCATCGGCCAGATCGGGCAATTCGACGACTTCCACCCCGTGCTCGCGCAGCCGCTCGACGCCGATGCAGTTGTCCACGAATGTGCCGGGCTCGCGCCAGGCGATAACCACGCGCCGGATACCGGCCGCCAGAATGCGATCCGTGCACGGTGTGCGGTCTTTGCTGGCGCGCAGGGAACACGGCTCCAAGGTGCTGTAGATGGTCGCGTGCGGGAGGCGCGGATCATCGGGTTCCAGTTTGTTCAGGGCCGATTCCTCGGCGTGCACCTTGTCGTCCGTCTCCCGGGACCAGCCGTGGGTGATCTCGACGCCGTCCGCGCCGACGATGACCGCGCCCACCGAGAAGGCGGTCTCGCTGCGCGGGCACAGGCGCGCCAGGCCGATGGCGTGCCGCATCCAGCCGCGATCCAGCCGGGTCTCATCCGACGACATTCGACTCCTCCTTCGGCAGGTAGGTCAGCAGCGCCATATCGCCGACCCGGCCGACATCGGCCAGCCGCATGCGATGCTGCGCGCCGCCCGGAAACGCGCCCGGGCCGAGAAAGCGCGGGGCGGCCGGATCGCCGACCGCGATCGGGGCGACGGCCATGCGGATTTCGTCGGCGAGGCCGGCGGACAGGAAGGCGGTGTGGATGGAACCGCCGCCCTCGACCATGAGGCGGGAGATCTTGCGGGCGCCGAGATCGTCCAGCAGGGCCGCGAAATCGATGGTCTCGCCCAGGGATACGACATCGCTCGCGCCGAAGATCGATTCGTCGAGGCGGGCCGCGCCGGAATCGGTCGTGTAGACCAGGCGCTCACCGCCCGCGCCCCAGAAACGCAGCTCCGGATCGAGATCACCGCGCGCGGTGACGATCACGCGCAGCGGATACTCCGGCTTGCCGGCGGCGATCCGCCGCAGGCGGCGTTCCTCGTCATTGACCAGCAGCCGGGGATTGTCCCGGCGCAGGGTCTCCGCGCCGATGAGAATGGCGTCGGACCCGGCCCGCAGTTCGTCGACGCGGTCGAAATCGGCGGCATTAGACAGCAGCAGCCGGTCCGGTCCCGCATCGTCGATACAGCCGTCGATGCTCACCGCCACCGACAGCAGCACATGCGGTCTCGTCAGGCCGTTCACACCAGTGCCGCGACCTCCGCCTCCAGGGTCTGCACCAGACCCTCGGCGGGCCGCTCGCCGCACACGCCGAGCCAGTTGGCCAGCATGCGGTGCCCGCCCTGGGTGAGCACCGATTCGGGATGGAACTGCACGCCGTGAATGGGCAGCGTGCGATGCCGCATGGCCATGACGATGCCGGATTCGGTGCGGCCCAGCACTTCCAGTTCGGGCGGCATGGTCTCTTCCAGCACGGTCAGCGAGTGGTAGCGGGTGGCGGTGAAGGGATCGGGCAGACCGGCCAACACGCCCGCCCCGATGTGGAAAACATCGCTGGTCTTGCCGTGCAGCAGTTCGGGTGCGCGGGTCACCGTCGCCCCGAACGCCGCGCCGATGGCCTGATGCCCGAGACACACGCCCAGCAGCGGCGTTTCGTGCCGTGCGCAGGCATGCACCAGATCCATGCTCACCCCGGCGCGCTCGGGAGTGCCCGGTCCGGGACTGATCAGCACCCCGTCGAACTGCTGCACCACGGCGTCCAGATCCGCGAGCTGCGGGTCGTCATTGCGCCAGACCACCGCGTCCACACCCAGCTGTCCGAGATACTGGACCAAGTTGAAGACGAAGCTGTCGTAGTTGTCGACGACCAGAACACGCATATGTCGAGAGTAGTTGTCGCGGCCGCGAACGTCGCACGCAATACCGCCGAACGGCTCCCCAAGTCGCCTTTCCCCAGGGTGTCCGGGATAACCTGTAACCAGACCGCACGCCAAAAAAGAGGACGTCATGCCCAAGTCGAAGGTCCGGAAGAAGACCGATTACACGATCAACCCGGCCAGCCGGACTCCGGTCAAGGTGAAGGCCGGCCCGTCACCGGTCTGGTACGTCACCATCATGCTGGGCTTCATGCTCGCGGGCCTGGTGTGGCTGCTCGTCTACTACCTGGCGGCCGAGCAGATCAGCTGG
Organism: Nocardia sp. IFM 10818; assembly: GCF_054655275.1. NCBI lineage: Bacteria > Bacillati > Actinomycetota > Actinomycetes > Mycobacteriales > Nocardiaceae > Nocardia > Nocardia sp. IFM 10818. Next base: position 31,462 of record NZ_BAAHJH010000001.1, on the reverse strand, counting down.
ATGAACGATCTGGGCGCGTGGAACTTCCTGGTCGGCTTCGGCCTCATGGTCGTGGGTCTGATCATGACCATGCGCTGGCGATGAGTGCCTTACATCATTGTTATTCATACACACCTGTGGATGACCTTGTGGACAACTCGAGGATGGAGTGCGGACAGTGACCACGCCGACCGGCTCCCGGCTCTCCTGGTCCACCCCCACCGCGGCGATCGTCGCCTGCGGTATCGGCGGCCTCGCGCTCACGGTGGCCGCCGTCGTCTCGAACGACCCCCCGGCCAAACTGCTCATCGGGCTCGCCGCGGCGGGCGTGCTGTTCCTGGCCTTCATGGGCTGGCGGCAGCGCCCGCGCCTGGCCATCGAGCCGGGTGAACCGGCCCATCTGGTGGTGCGCGGCCTGACCGGCCCGCAGCGCTACACCGCGGATCAGGTCATGCGCGCCCGCGTGGTGCACTACCGGCGGCTCGGCCGCCGCCTGCCCATGCTGGAAATGGATGTGGACCACGACGGCGCGGAGAAACTGCTCATCTTCGGCCGCTGGGATCTGGGCACGCGGCCCGAGGAAGTCCTCGACACGCTGCGCGCGTATCTCACCGCCAAATAACTAGAAGACCAGCGTCGGCGCGCCGAGTACGGTGATCACGACCGCGGCCACCGCGACCGTCGCCAGCACCGCCCAGCCGATGGCCGAGGCCGCGCCCTGGGTGCGGGCCCGCAGCCAGCGCGGCAGATACAGGATTCCGGCGGTGGCGATCGTGCCGGCCAGCAGTCCGCCCAGATGCGCCCAGATCGAGATGCCCGGCACCGAGAACGTGATGACCAGGTTGATCACCAGCAGCACCAGGATCTGGGTGAGATTCTGCCTGGTCCGCAGCATGATGATCGCGACCGCGCCGAACAGGCCGAAGATGGCTCCCGACGCGCCCGCGGAGGCGGTCAGCGGATCGGACAGCACGGTCACCGCCGCCGAACCGCCCAGCAGCGACACCAGGTACACCGCGAGATACCGCGTCCGGCCCAGCGCCGCCTCGCAGTAGGGGCCGAGCATGTACAGCGCGAGCATGTTCACCAGCAGGTGGATCAGCCCGTAGTGCAGGAATCCGGACCCGACCACCCGCCACCACTGACCGTCACCGATCAGCGCGGGCGCCAGCACCCAGTCCATGAACAGGTCGGAGTAGCGGTTCTCCATGACGCTGCGCGCCTGGACCGCGGTGATACCGAAGACGAGGACATTGATCGCGATCAGCGCCCAGGTGACGAACGGCTGCGAGAAGCGCGACACCGCCGCCCCGGCCTGATTGCGCACCGGCCGCACCTCCTGGCGGCCCTGGCGCACGCATTCCACACAGTGCTGGCCGACCGCGGCCGGGGTGAGGCATTCCGGGCAGGCCGGACGCCCGCACCGGGTGCAGCCCAGCCCGGTGGTGCGGTCGGGATGGCGGAAGCAGGTCGGTGCGGGCTGATACGGATTCATATCGACTTCTCTTCGGGTTCGGCCGGATTCAGGAGATGGTGATTCCGGAGATCACGACCTCGTCCTTGGGCCGATCGTTGCGGTCGGTCGCCACCGCCCCGATCGTGTCGACCACCTTGCGCGAATCCGGGTCCAGGACCTCGCCGAAGATGGTGTGCTTGCGGTTCAGATGCGGCTGCGGGCCCAGCGTGATGAAGAACTGGGAGCCATTGGTGGCCGGGCCGGCATTCGCCATGGCCAGCAGGTAGGCGCGATCGAATCGCAGTTCCGGATGGAACTCGTCCTTGAACTCGTAGCCCGGGCCGCCGCGGCCGGTGCCGGTGGGATCGCCGCCCTGGATCATGAAACCGTCCATGACCCGGTGGAAGATGGCGCCGTCGTAGAACGGGCCGGAGTCGGTGCCGGAGGCGTTCTTGGTGGTGTACGGGGCGGAACCGTCGGCCAGGCCGAGGAAGTTCGCCACCGTGCGGGGAGCGTGGTTACCGAAGAGCGAGATCTTGATATCGCCGTGATTGGTGTGGATTGTCGCCACGGCGGTCTGATTCGGTGAGGTCACGCCGCCCAGCTTATTCCGCCTCCCCGCAACTTCAGCGCACCCCTGGGTGCCGTGGTCGGTCACGCACGCGTGGTGCGGTCAGGTGCCAACCCGATTTTGGGCGTACCCGACGAGGTACCCCTGGCGGCACGAAATCAGTTGTCACCTCCCCAACGATCGACTGTGTTCTCTGCCCGAATTCGGGCAGGGATGTTGGCGAAATGGCGATCATGAGGCAGGCTCGTCCGGGTGACTGACGGGGTTCCCGAGGATCTGGTCCGCCATGTGGCGGCCTCCACCGGCCTGCCGGCTGCGGTGGCCGCCCGGGTTGTGGCCGATGTGGTCGGGTATTTCGACGAGACCGCGGAACAGTTCGTGCGCCGCCGGCATGCCGAACTCCAGCGCCGGCAGGTGCGCAATGCCGAGATCTGGCAGCGCATCGCGGCCGAGCTGGCGCAGCGCCGCGTCGCCGCCCCCGCATTCACCGAACGACAGCTGCGACGCCTCGTCTACGGGTAACTAGGAGACCAACGCGCAATGTGTGGAATCGTCGGATACATCGGCCATCGGGATGCGGTACCGGTCCTGCTGGAGGGCCTGCACCGGCTCGAATACCGCGGCTACGACTCCGCCGGCCTGGCGGTGCCGCACCGCGGCCGGCTGCGGATCACCAAAACCCAGGGCCGGGTGCAGGATCTGCGCGACCGGGTGGACGCCGAGGGTGCGCGGCTGCGCGGCAATACCGGCATCGCGCACACCCGCTGGGCCACCCACGGCGAGCCCAGTGACGCCAACGCGCATCCGCACACCGACGGCGCGGGCCGGATCGCCGTGGTGCACAACGGGATCGTGGAGAACGCCGAGGAGCTGCGGGCCGAATTGACCGCCGCCGGCGTGGAATTCGTCTCCGACACCGATACCGAGGCCATCGCGCACCTCATCGCGGCCGCGCTCGACGAGGCGGACTCCCTGGAGGACGCGGTCCGCACGGCGCTGCGCCGGGTGGAGGGCACCTACGGCCTGCTCGTACTGGACCCGCGCCGCGCCGACGAACTGGTGGTGGCCCGCAATGGCAGCCCCATCGTGCTCGGCGTGGGCGACGGCGAGATGTTCGTGGCCTCCGATGTGGCCGCGCTGGTGCACCACACCCAGCGGGTGGTGTTCCTGGACGACGGCGAGCTGGCCACCGTGCGGGCGGGCGAATTCCGCACCAGCACACTGGGACTCGAGGCCCGGCGCACCGACAAGACGCCGACCACCATCGATATGGCGGCCGAGGACTACGCGCTGGGCGGCTACCCGGACTTCATGCGCAAGGAGATGGCCGAGCAGCCCGACGCCGTGCGCCGCGCCCTGCGCGGCCGGCTCGACGAGCGCTTCGCCACCGCGGTCCTGGGCGGGCTCAATATGGACGCGCGGGAGCTGCGCGGTATCCGCAAGGTCGTCTTCCTGGGCTGCGGATCCGCCTATTACGCGGGCCAATTGGGCGCACAGCTGGTGGAGGAGCTGGCCCGCATTCCCGCGGTGGCCGAGCCCGCCTCCGAATTCCGCTACCGCAATCCGGTGGTCGACCCGGATGCCCTCTACATCGCCATCAGCCAGTCCGGGGAGACCCTGGATACCCTTGCCGCCGTTCAGGAATTGCAGCGCAAGGGCGGCCGCGTCATCGGCGCGGTGAACGTGGTGGGCAGCGCCATCGCCCGGGAGTGCGGCGCCGGCGTCTTCCTGCACGCCGGTCCCGAGGTCTCGGTGGCCTCCACCAAGGCGCTGACCAATATGACCGTCTCCTTCGCCATGCTCGCCCTGCTGCTCGGCCGCGTCCGCGACCTGTCCGCGGCGGCCGGCGAGCGCGTCGTCACCGGTCTGCGCGCCCTGCCCGACGCCATCGACGCGGTGCTGGCCGGCGATGCCGCCATCGCCGAGGTCGCCGCCCGCTACGCCAAGGCCCGCAGCATGTTCTTCGTCGGCCGCGTGCGCGCCTGGCCGGTGGCGCGCGAGGGCGCCCAGAAACTCAAGGAGATCTCCTACATTCACGCCGAGGCCTACCAGGGCTCCGAACTCAAACACGGCCCCTTGGCCCTCATCGACCCGGACATGCCCAGCATCGTCCTGGTCCCCGACGACGAACTGCTCGCCAAGAACCTCACCACCATCGAACAGATCAAGGCCCGCGGCGGCCCGGTCATCGCCGTCACCAACGCCCCCCTCCCGGACGGCGTGGCCGACGACATCATCCGCGTCCCCGCGGTCTGCCCGGAACTCGACCCCATCATCCTCACCATCCCCCTACAGCTACTGGCCTACCACACCGCCCTCGCCCTGGGCCGCGACGTGGACAAGCCCCGCAATCTCGCCAAGAGCGTGACTGTCGAATAGGAAAGAGGGCGGGGGCTACGCCCCCACACCCCCGAGCCTCAGTGGCGCAGCCCTAACGGGGCTCGGGGGGCGCAGCCCTAACGGGGTTCAGGGGGCGCAGCCCTAACCGGGGTTCAGGGGGCGCAGCCCTAACGGGGTTCAGGGGGCGCAGCCCTAACGATTCAGGGGGCGCAGCCCTAAGGGGGTTCAGGGGGCGCAGCCCTAAGGGGGTTCGGGGGCTTAGCCCCCGCCCCCTTCCTTCTTTGGGGGTTTGGGGGCTTGCCCCCAAGACCTCCATCGACCCGTCGAGGTCGCGCACCCGTTGGTGCGCGAATTCCCTTGCTGTGTCACAGTGGTCGCATGGGCCTGGGTAGTTCTCGCACTCGATTGATTCTGGCCGCGCTGCTCGCCGTCACCGGCGGGGTCGTGGCGTTCTTCGTGAGCCGCCGCCCGCAGCCTCCGGCGCCCGCCGCGGAACCGCCGCGCCTGGGTTATTCGCGCAACGGCTCCGCTCCGTCCCCGGATTACTCAGCGGCTCACTGACCGCTTGTACTGGCGCACCGCCAGCGGCACGAAGATCACCAGGATCACCACGACCCAGAGCAGGGTCGTCGCCACCGGATGCCGCATGGACCAGGTGTCCGGCGGCGGGAAGGCGGAACTGGTGTTGCCGAACAGCACGCGGGTCGCTTCGGTCAACGCCGACACCGGATTCCATTCCGCGAACACCTTCAGCGGTCCGGGCAGATCGTTCAGCGGCACGAAGGTGTTGGCCAGGAAGGTGAGCGGGAAGATCACCATGAACACCGCGTTGTTGAACACTTCGGGCGCGCGCACTATCAGGCCGATGACGGCCATGATCCACGAGACCGCGTACGCGAACAGCAAGAGCAGCACATAAGCGAGCACGGCATCCAGGAACGACCCGCGGATGCGCCAGCCGACCACCAGGCCGGCCAGTGACATCACCACCAGGCTCACCACATTGATGACGACATCGGCGCCGGTGCGCCCGATGAGCACGGCCGCCGGTTCCATGGGCAGCGACCGGAATCGGTCGATAATGCCCTTCTGCATATCCTCGGCCAAACTCAGGCCGGTGAAGGTGCCGCCGAAGACCACGGTCTGGGCGAAGATGCCGGCAATGAGGAATTCTCGGTAGCCGCCCTCCAGGCCGGGCACCTTGATGGCGGTGCCGAACACGTACGCGAACAGCAGCACGAACATGATCGGCGACAGCGTCGTGAAGATCAGGACGTCGGGCACGCGCTTGATCTTGATGACATTGCGCTTGGTAATGGTCAGGCTGTCGCTGACCAGCATGGCGGCCCGCTGGACCAGTGCGGGCTTCTCCGCGGTGATCAGGGTGACGCTCATCGGGCTCCTCCGTTCGTGGCCAGATCCTCCGCGCCCTTGGCGCCCTTGCCGCCATTGCCGCCATTGACCAGTTCCTCGGCCTCGTGCCCGGTGAGGGTCAGGAACACATCGTCGAGCGAGGGCCGGCGCAGGCCGACATCATGAATCGCCACTTCGTGTTTGGTGAGCTGGCCGATGGCGTCCACCAGCGCCTGCGACCCGTCGTTCACCGGCACGATAATCCGGCGCAAGCCGGGCTCGAGCCGGATCTCGCCGCCCGCCAGGCCCTGTAGCGCGCGCTGCGCGACGGCCAGATTGTCCACATGGTCGACGATCAGCTCGATGCGGTCGCCGCCGACCATGGCCTTCAATTCGTCGGAGGTGCCCTCGGCGATGACGTGACCGTGGTCGATGACCGCGATGGAATCGGCCAGCCGGTCGGCCTCCTCCAGGTACTGGGTGGTCAGCAGCAGCGTGGTGCCGCCCGCCACCAATTCCTCGATGACATCCCAGAGATCCAGGCGCGCACGGGGATCCAGGCCCGTGGTGGGTTCGTCGAGGAACAGCACCGGCGGATTCGCGACCAGGGCGCCGGCCAGGTCGAGGCGGCGGCGCATACCGCCGGAGTAGCCCTTCACGGGCCGGTCGCCGGCATCGCTGAGCCGGAAGCGTTCCAGGAGTTCGCGAGCGCGCTCCTTACTGCGCTGCACGCCCATGTGATAAAGCCGGCCGACCATTTCCAGATTCTCGAAGCCGGTGAGGTATTCGTCGACGGCCGCGTACTGGCCGGAGGTGCCGATCCGCGAACGCAGCAGCTGCGGATCCTTCAGCACATCGACATTGGCGACGGTGGCGCGCCCGGCATCCGGGATCAACAGGGTCGTGAGCACCCGGACCGCGGTCGTCTTACCTGCGCCGTTCGGGCCCAGCAGGGCGGTGACGGTTCCTTCGGGTACCGATAGGTCGAGTCCGTCGAGAGCGGCTACCTTGCCGTATCTCTTGACCAGACCCTCGGCGACTATGGCGTCGGGCATGATTCTCCTGATGTCTCGTGATTTCGTCGTGGCAGGTGCCCTGAGCTGCATCGATGCTGCCGAACAAGACCGGACATTCCGAGCAAGTATCACTCTTGGCCAAGTGGGAAGTCATCCGAATTACCGGATGTGAAAAAGCCGTAATACAGCAGTGGCCGCATCCCGTGGGGGTCCGGCGGTGCTCGGGGGTGCCGGGACGGGATGCGGCCGATTCGATGATCCGCCCGGTCGGCGGGCGGAAACGCGAGTAGCGCACTACTCGATTCGGCAGGCTCGGAACCGGTCTCGCGGTCACGACGCCATCCTCGCACCGGGGTACGACATCTTTTCCGCGAAAAAATCTTTGAACGCGATGCCCCGATGGCCACACAATCGCCCGGTGTCGCGTAGGATCGTTTCCGTCGGCCCCTCCCCCCCGGGCCGACCTTACGCGGGCCTCGGCTAACTCCCCCCCTTCGCCGAGGCCCGCCCCTATTCCCGGACCAATTTCCCGGCGATCTCAGACCAGCGGGCGAATCTCGTTCCGGCGCAGCACATATCCGTGCAACCGGTTGATGCCCTTCACCCGCACGGTACGCAGATTACGCAATTCGAACTGCGGATCCCCGGTGACCGCTTTGGCCGCGCCCTCGTCGATCAGCACGGTGCCCGGCCGCGCCACACCGGTGAGCCGCGCCGCCACATTCACCACCGAGCCGTACAGATCGCCGAACCGTTGCAGCACATCGCCGTACGCGAGCCCGACCCGCAATTCCTGGGTGACGCCGTGCGAGGCCGTGGCCGCCTCCTGAATGGCGAGCGCGATGCGCGCGCCGTCCTTGGCGCTGTTGGCGGCGAACATGACTTCATCGCCCACGTTCTTGATGACCCAGCCGCCATTGGCGATGATCGCATTGCTGGTGGCCGTCTCGAACGCCTCCAGCAGCGCCGACAGCTCGTCCGGCTCCAGATGCCGGGTCAGGCGGGTGTAGCCGACCATATCGGCGAATCCCACCGCCAGCACCCGCATGGTGTCGCCGGCGACCGCGCCCTCGTCCAGCGACCGCGCCAGCGCCGCGTCCAGATGCCGGCGCCAGGCATAGGACATGAGCGACTCGAAGTCGGCGATCACCTCCTGGGTGGCGACCAGCGCCACCGCCTCCGGATCGGCCTGCGGATCCTCGGCGGTGCGCTTGGCGATCCGCTCCAGGATCTCCTCGGTGACCAGATCCACCTGCCACTCCGCCAGTCGCGCCATGGACCGGCCCAGCGTCCGCGCCGCGGTGGTCTGGCGGTGAATATCGGCCGACGCCAGCACATTCAGCCGCCCGAAGGTCTTGGCCGCCTCGATATCGGCGTCGCTGTACTCGAGCGCATTGTCGTCGGGATCGGCCGGGAATCCCAGCGACACCCACAGCCGTCGCGTCAGCGAGGTCGGCACCTTGGTCTTGCGGGCCACCTCGCGCCGGTTGTACTTGCGGGTCCCGTTCAGCAGATACGGGTCCACCACAGACTGGACGAGCTTGGAGATCTCAGTGGACGCCATCTCGCCACCTTACGTCCGGATCAGGCCGGAAAAGCGCGTGATGTCCCGTGTCACAGGGCAACCGGGCCGAATACGTGAAAAAGCCGCAGGCGCGAGGCCTACGGCTTTCGTGAGTGTGGAGCCTAGGGGAATCGAACCCCTAACCCCTGCCTTGCAAAGGCAGTGCTCTGCCAATTGAGCTAAGGCCCCGGACGGGGTGGGAACCCCGAAGTTTCGATCAGCGGGTGGTTACCTCGTGCCAGAGGTCCGCGTCATTGCGCTGACGCAGTTTGCTGATTCCGAAGATCACCGCGGCGACAATACCGATCGTGAGGAGAAATTTCATGAATCCCACCCTACTGTGATTCTCGGGAGTGGGCCTAGGAGGACTTGAACCTCCGACCTCTTCGTTATCAGCGAAGCGCTCTAACCGCCTGAGCTATAGGCCCTAGTTTCGGCTCCGGGTGTGTTACCCGAGCCGAGGCAAAAGGTTACCGGATCGGCTGTAGATAACCAAAACGGCCGGTCACAGCCCTGCAAGGCAGCTGCAACTCTCGAACTCTCGGGGACTTCGCCCCCGAACCCCCAACATGAAAGGGGGGTTCGGGGGAAGCCCCCGAACCCCTCTCTGTCCTTCGCCCCGAAGGCGCGTCAGTCGGGGTCCGCGAGCGTCACCTGAATGCCGCCCACCAGATCGGTGCACTGGTTGTAGACGAAGACGCCGACCGTGGACAGCGCGGTCAGCAGCACCACATTGATCAGGCCGATAACGCCGGCGTAGCCGAAGACGGTGCCCGCGTCGATGAGCGCGGTGGAGGAGCTGTCCGAAACCATGTCCGTGAACGTGGAATTCAGGCGCTCCCACACGCCCATGCCCTCGAGCACCAGGTAGAGCAGGCCGACCGCGAGCATCCACACGAAGAACATGGCGACGCTGATGACCAGCGAGACCTTGAGCGTGGACCACGGGTCGATATGGCGCAGCTGCACGGTCGCGCGCAGCGGCTCCCCGGTGGCCGCGGCCTGCGCCACCGCCGCGGGGGCGGACGGCGAGACCGGACCGGCCGGGGCAATGGGCTCCGGCGGCGGGAGCGGGTGCCGCATTTCCGACAGATCCGGCAGATCCTTCACCAGCTCCGGCCGGGCGATGCTGCGGGTGGGCCCGTCGATGCCGACGGACTTCACCATGGCGGCCTCCTTGCGCGCCGCCTTGGCCGCCAGATCGGCGGTGGTGCGGGCATTGGAGACGCCGGCATTGAGACCGCCCGACAGTCCGCCGCTGGGCCGCCCCTGTACCGGCGCCTGGCCGGGCCGGTACAGGTTGGACTGCGGCTCCCGCTGCGGCAGCTGCGACCAGCCGCCGTCCTGATACGGGGAACCGGCCGGCTGCTGCTGCGGTTCGTCCACCGACTCGGGTGCGGTCACCTCGGTCGGATCACTCATTCTCCCCGTGACCTCCGGCGCGAAATCACCGGAGTTGTCCGGCATTTCGTGCGATTGAGACTGCGCTTGCGGCGCACCGCCCTCGCTCGCACCCGGGCGCGGAATGGGCCGCGGCGGAATCGGAGAGGGGGCGATTCTCTCGGTCACACCGTTGGCGTGACCGCGCTGGTCATTCGGCTGATTCGTGGTCAATGGTGAATCCTTCGATTCTTGGTGCCGCCGCTGCTGTGGAGAAACTACTGCTTCGCCGAACCGCTGGTGTCATCTTCGGCAACCTGGTCGGGCTCATCCGCGTTACGCGCGATCGCAAGCAACGTATCGCCCTCGCCCAAGTTCATCAATCGCACGCCCTTGGTTTGACGTCCTGCTTTGCGAACTTGATTCGCCGCGGTGCGGATTACGCCGCCGCCCGAAGTGATGGCATAGAGCTCGTCGTCGTCGTTGACGATGAGCGCACCGACCAGACTGCCACGTTTCTCGTCGTATTGAATGGTCAATACGCCCTTTCCGCCGCGGCCCTGTGCGGTGTACTCGTCGATCGCCGTGCGCTTGGAGTACCCGCCGGCGGTCGCGACAAGCAGATAGGTCTGATCGCCTTCGCGAACGACGTTGAGCGACAACAGTTCATCGCTGGCGTTGAACCGCATGCCCTGCACGCCGGAGGTGGCGCGGCCCATCGGGCGCAGCACCTCGTCATTGGCGGAGAAGCGGATGGACTGACCGTGCGCCGACACCAGCAGCAGGTCGTCCTCGGCCGAACACAGTGCCGCACCGACCAATTCGTCCCCATCGCGAAGATTGACCGCGACAATGCCGCCGGAACGATTCGAGTCGAAATCGGTCAGACGGGACTTCTTGACCAGACCATTGCGGGTCGCGAGCACCAGGTAGGGCTGATCCTCATAGGTCTTGAGCTGAATGACCTGGGCGATCTTCTCGTCCGGCTGGAAGGCCAGCAGGTTCGCCACGTGCTGACCGCGCGCGGTGCGGTTGGCCTCGGGCAGCTCGTAAGCCTTGGCGCGGTACACCCGGCCCTTATTGGTGAAGAACAGCAGCCAATCGTGGGTGGAGCTGATGAAGAAGTGCCGGACGATATCGTCCTGCTTCAGCCCCGCGCCCTGCACGCCCTTGCCGCCGCGCTTCTGCGAGCGGTACAGATCGGTCTTGGTGCGCTTGGCGTAACCGGTCTCGGTGATGGTGACGACCACGTCCTCGACGGCGATGAGATCCTCGTCGGCCACGTCGCCGTCGGCGGAGATGATCTTCGTCCGGCGGTCGTCGCCGTGCTTGTCGACGATCTCCTGCAGCTCGTCGCGCACGATGGCGCGCTGCCGCTCCGGCTTGGCGAGAATGTCGAGCAGGTCCGCGATCTCCAGCTCGATCTTGGCCAATTCGTCCAGGATCTTCTGGCGTTCCAGGGCGGACAGGCGGCGCAGCTGCATATCGAGGATGGCGGTCGCCTGGACCTCGTCGATCTCCAGCAGCTGCATGAGGCCGGTGCGGGCGGTCTCGGTATCGGCCGAGCGGCGGATCAGGGCGATCACCGCGTCCAGCTGATCGAGCGCCTTCACCAGGCCGCGCAGGATGTGGGCGCGTTCCTCGGCCTTGCGCAGCAGGTACTTGGTGCGCCGGACGATCACTTCCAACTGGTGCGTCACGTACAGCCGGATCATCTGATCCAGACGCAGCGTGCGCGGCACCCCGTCGACGATCGAGAGCATATTGGCGCCGAAGGAGGTCTGCAGCTGGGTGTGCTTGTAGAGGTTGTTCAGCACCACCTTGGCCACCGCGTCACGCTTGACCGTGATCACGATGCGCATGCCGACGCGGTCGGAAGACTCGTCGTGGATGTCGGAGACGCCCGCGATCTTGCCGTCCTTCACCTGCTCGGCAATGGCATTGATGAAGTTGTCGGTATTGACCTGGAACGGCAGCTCGGTGATGACGATGGTGGTGCGGCCGCGGGTGTCCTCCTCGATCTCCACCACACCGCGCATGCGGATGGAACCGCGGCCGGTGGTGTAGGCGTCGTGGATGCCCTGGGTGCCCACGATCAGGCCCGAGGTCGGGAAGTCCGGGCCCTTCACGCGTTCCATGCAGGCCGCGAGGGTGGACTCCTCGTCCGCCTCGTGATTGTCCAGCGCCCAGTAGATGGCCTCGGCCAGCTCGGTCAGATTGTGCGGCGGGATATTCGTGGCCATACCGACGGCAATGCCATTGGAGCCGTTCATCAGCAGCGCCGGGACGCGGGACGGCAGCACGACCGGTTCCTGCGTCTTGCCGTCGTAGTTCGGGACGAAATCGACCGTCTCGTGGTCGATTTCGCGCAGCATCTCCATGGCCAGCGGCGTCAGGCGGCACTCGGTGTAACGCATGGCGGCCGCGCCGTCGTTGCCGCGGGAACCGAAGTTGCCCTGACCGTCCACCAGCGGGTAGCGCAGCGACCACCACTGCGACATGCGCACCAGGGTGTCGTAGATGGCCGTGTCACCGTGCGGGTGATAGTTGCCCATGGTGTCGGCGACCGGGCGGGCCGACTTCACGTAGCTGCGGTCGGGCCGGTACCCGTTGTCGTACATCGCGTACAGGATGCGCCGGTGCACCGGCTTGAGGCCGTCGCGCACCTCGGGCAGCGCGCGGCCCACGATCACGCTCATGGCGTAGTCGATGTAGGAGTTCTGCATCTCCTGCTGAATGTCGACCGGTTCGATGCGGTCGCCACCCGACGGCGGCAGAGAGGTCTCAGTCATGAATTGGTCTCCGTAAGAAGGGGGTTCGGGGATTCCTCGCGGCGCGCAGGCGGGGGGATCAGCGGCCCCCGCTCGCGCGGACTAGACGTCGAGGAACCGCACGTCCTTGGCATTGCGGGTGATGAAGCTGCGCCGCGCCTCCACGTCCTCACCCATGAGGATGGAGAACAGCTCGTCGGCGGCGGCCGCGTCGTCGAGGGTCACCAGGCGCAGCACGCGAACACTCGGATCCATGGTGGTCTCCCACAGCTCCTTCGGGTTCATCTCGCCCAGACCCTTGTAGCGCTGGATGCCGTCGTCCTTGTTGATCTTCTTGCCCGCCGCCAGGCCGCGCTCCAGCAGGCCGTCGCGCTCGCGGTCGGAGTAGGCGAACTCCGGCTCGCTGCGCTGCCACTTGAGCTTGTACAGCGGCGGCATGGCCAGGTACACGTGCCCGTGCTCGACCAGCGGGCGCATGAACCGGAACAGCAGGGTGAGCAGCAGCGTCGAGATGTGCTGGCCGTCCACGTCGGCGTCGGCCATCAGCACGATCTTGTGATAGCGCAGCTTGGCGATATCGAACTCGTCGTGGATGCCGGTGCCGAAGGCCGTGATGATGGCCTGGACCTCGTTGTTCTTGAGCACCTTGTCGATGCGCGCCTTCTCGACGTTGATGATCTTGCCGCGCAGCGGCAGGATCGCCTGGTACATCGAGTCGCGACCGGACTTGGCCGAGCCGCCGGCGGAGTCACCCTCCACGATGTAGATCTCGGACTTGCTCGGATCCTTGGACCGGCAGTCGGCCAGCTTGCCGGGCAGACCGCCCAGATCGGTGGCGGACTTGCGGCGCACCAGCTCGCGCGCCTTGCGCGCGGCCACGCGCGCCTGGGCGGAGGAAACCGCCTTGGTCACAATGGTCTTCGCATCGGCCGGATTGGCCTCGAACCAGTGCGTCAGGTGCTCGTTGCAGGTGCGCTGCACGAAACCCTTCACATCGGTATTGCCGAGCTTGGTCTTGGTCTGGCCCTCGAACTGCGGATCGGCGATCTTGACGCTCACGATGGCGGCGAGGCCCTCGCGGATGTCATCGCCGGTGAGGTTGCCGTCCTTCTCCTTGAGGAGCTTCTTGTCCTTGGCGTACTTGTTCACCACCGTGGTGAGCGCCGCGCGGAAGCCTTCCTCGTGCGTGCCGCCCTCGTGGGTGTTGATGGTGTTGGCGAAGGTGTGCACGGATTCGGAGTAGCCCGAGTTCCACTGCATGGCCACCTCGAGCTCGTGCCCGGTGCCCTTGCCGTTGAACGACACGATCGAGTTGTGGATCGGCGTCTTGGTGCGGTTGATGTGCTTGACGAAGTCCTCGAGCCCGCCCGGGTAGTGGTAGGTGCGGGTCTTCACCTTCGGCGCGGCGGCCTCGGCGCCCTCCTCGGCGTGCTTGGGCGCCTCGGCGGTATCGCTGACCACCTCGTCGGTGATGTCGTTCTCCGCCACCCGCTCATCGGTCAGGGTGATGGTGAGTCCCTTGTTCAGGAAGGCCATCTCCTGCAGGCGCCGCGCCACCGTCTCGAAGCTGAAGGTGGTGGTCTCGAAGATCTCCGGATCCGGCCAGAACCGGATGGTGGTACCGGTGCGCTTGGTCGGCTGTCCCTGGAACAGCTTGCCCGGCTTGGAATCCTTGTACTCCTGGGTCCAGTGGTAACCGTCGTGGTCCACCTCGGCCTCGAGCCGGGTGGACAGCGCGTTCACCACCGAGATGCCGACGCCGTGCAGACCGCCCGACACCGCATAGGATTCGCCGTCGAACTTGCCGCCGGCGTGCAGCTGGGTCATGACCACCTCGATGGTGGGCACACCCTGCGCGTGCATGCCGGTGGGGATGCCGCGGCCGTCGTCGATGACCTCGACACCGCCGTCGGCCAGCAGTTTCACATCGACGCGCGTGGCGTATCCGGCCATCGCCTCGTCGACGGAGTTGTCGACGACTTCCCAGATCAGGTGGTGCAGGCCGCGCTCACCGGTGGAACCGATGTACATACCGGGGCGTTTGCGAACCGCTTCGAGGCCTTCGAGGACGGTGATGGAGTCGGCACCGTAGTTCTGCTTGCCCGAGGTCGAGCCGGATGCGTTGGAGTCCATGGCAGCCACTGGTCGGTAGCTCTCCTTACTTGCTGATCCTCCGGGCACTGGCGAGCGTGCACACGTGGGGCCCGAAGCCTGTCTGCTCGAGAGTTACGGGTTCACGCGCGAAGTGTCGCCGAACGCGCCGGGAGGTATCGCCGCTAGTTACTCCCCCATCCTACTGGTACACCCGACACAGAATGCACCTATGACACCCCTGAGTGGGCCGTGCGCGCGTGAAATCGACCAACAATATGTCCGGTCATGGGCGGCGGGGGTTCCGAGAGCCTCAGCGGGCGATCGCGCGGGCGGGCATGGCGTGGCGGAAACCGGGCCGGAAAGTTTGCGACAGGTTTCCACCGCGATCTAGGTCGCGCGGCGCGGTAGACGCGGCGAGAGAAAGCGACCGATCACTTCCCACCCTAGTCGGCGGCACCGACAAAAACAGCCTCGTTCCACGTGAAACGCCCCAACTCTCAGGAGGCTCTCGGGGGCTTCGCCCCCGAACCCCTTTCCGGGAAACCGCCGGGCCGTACGACGCGGGCTATCCGTAGGTATCGCGAGGGCCGCGGCCCTTGATGTGCCGTTCGCCGTGGCGCCAGCTGGGAGCGGTCGGGCCGTTGATGCGCACCGAGGTGACGACGCCGTTCCCGACCGCGGCCGCGATCTTGGCCAGGATCTGGGATTGGAACATGCGCAGCTGGGTGGCCCAGGCCGTGGACTCGGCCTGAATGCTCAGCACGCCGTTCTCCAGGGAGACCGGCTGGGCGTGCGCGGCGATGTCCTCCCCCACCACGCTGGACCAGCGGCCGAAGACCGTGCCCTCGGCGACCTTGCCGGACCAGCCGCGGCCCTTCGCCAATTGCATGGCCAACGATGACAGGGTCTGCGGATCGCGATCGTCGGGATGGGCTCCGGACCAGCCGGTGCGACGGCGGCGCAGCGCGCGGACACCGCCCTTGCGGGGTGAGGCGCGGCCCTGGCCGACCGATTTACCGGCGGCGCGGGCGGCGGCACGCGCTTCCTCGAGTGCCCGGCGAGCCAGATCCACGCCGCGGAGTTCGCCCTCCGGGCCGGTGGCGCCGGGCGCGGGTTCGTGAAATCCCGGCTGTTCGGCCACTCACTTCCCTTTCGTCCGTGCCAGTCAGTCTGGGAGATTCTGCCGCATCGGGCCGACAGGCTCGCCGGGCCCATGCGGGGTTGTCGCAGTCACGCCATGCGCACCGCGTGTCATGCGGCGATTCGCGAGATGCGGCGGTCGGCTTCGCCCGTGGTCTCCACCCGCAGCGGGTTGGCCTCGAGTTCTTCGGGGACGTCCTCGGGCACGGCGGCGGTGATGAGCACCTGTTCGGCGGTGGCGGCCACGGCGGCCAGGGCGGTGCGGCGGCGGCGATCCAGTTCGGCGAACACATCGTCGAGGATGAGCACCGGATCGGTGCCGGCCGTGCGCAGCAGTTCGAACGCGCCGAGCCGCAAAGCCAGTGCGAAGGACCAGGATTCGCCGTGGCTGGCGAAACCCTTGGCGGGCGCGCTGCCCAGCATGAGCTCCAGATCGTCGCGGTGCGGGCCGACCAGGCAGACCCCGCGTTCGAGTTCCTTGGGACGGGCTGTGGACAACTCGCGCAACAGGATTGCCTCCAGCACCTCCGCATCGTCGTCACGTGGCGGCCGGGCCGGGTCCAGGAACTCCGGCGGCAGGCTCGAACTGCGGTAACCGATTGCGGCGGGCCGGGATTCGGGAGCGATACCTGAATAAGCCTGTGCAAGATGTGGATAAAGTTCGTGCACCAGCCGCAGCCGCTGCGCCAGCAGCACGGATCCGTGTGCGGCGAGATGGCCGTCCCACACGTCGAGAGTGCTCAGCTCCGCGCCGCGATTGCCCGAACGGGCATTGCGCCCAGCGGTTTTCAACAGGGCCGAGCGCTGCCGCAGCACCTTGTCGTAGTCCGCCCGCACCCCGGCCAGCCGCGGCAATCGGGCCGTCGCCAGCTCGTCCAGGAAGCGGCGGCGCTCGGACGGATCACCGCGCACCAGCGACAGATCCTCGGGCGCGAACAGCACGGTCTGCAGAATCCCCAGGATTTCCCGGGGCCGCCGTACCGGCGAGCGGTTGATCTGCGCCTTGTTGGCGGTGCCCTGATTGAGCTCCATATCCACCCGCAGCTCCCGCCCGGCATTGACCACGGTGGCGCCGATGCGGGCGCGCGGAGCGCCGATGCGGATGAGCGGGGCGTCGGCTGCCACCCGGTGTGAACCGAGTGTGGACAAGTAGCCGACGGCCTCGATCAGGTTGGTCTTGCCATTGCCGTTGGAGCCCAGGAAAACGGTGCGGCCGGGCGGCAATTCCAGCTCGGCGGCTTCCCAGGACCGGAAATCGCGCAGTGACAGCGTCCGCACGTACATCCGGCTAGTTCACCACGCCGGATTCCGGGTACCGCGAAACCCCTACCCACACCGAGTTTTTCACAGGTTTGTCAACACTGTGCACAGCTGTCCGGCCGATCAGCCGGGCAACCGCACAGGCATGAGCAGGTAGATGTACGGGCTGGCCAGGGCCGCGAAGGCGCCCGAATCCAGCGGCTCCGGATCCTCCTCCGGCGCCGGCAGCAGCACCGCCGGACGGCTGGGGGTGGTGAAGCCGAAGGTGACCCGATCGGTGCGCAGCGCGGACAGGCCGTCCACCAGGTAGCCCGGGTTGAAGGCGATGGTCAGCGGCTCACCGCGGAAATCGGCGGTCAGCCATTCCTCGGCGCGGCCCGCATCGTCGCCGCCGGCCGAGAGCAGCAGGCCCTCATCGGAGAATTCCAGCCGCACCTGGGCGCCGCGCTCGGCCACCAGGGCCACACGCTTGATGGCCTCGGTCAGCGAGCTCACCGACAGTGTGGCGATGGAGGTGTGCTCCTTGGGGAGCAACTGGCGGAACTTGGGGAATTCGGCGTCGAGCAGGCGGGTGGTGGTGCGGCGGCCGCCGTTCACGATGCCGAGCAGGCCGTCGGTGCCGGTGCCGAAGGCCAGCTGCACCGGCTGATCGGAGGCGCCGAGGGTTTTCGCGGCCTCGGACAGGGTGCGGGCCGGGACCAGGACCGCGGTCTCCACATCGGCGCGCCCCGGCTGCCATTCCAGCTCGCGCACGGCGAGGCGGAAGCGGTCGGTGGCCGCGAGCACGACCTTGGGGCCCTCGATCTCCACCCGGATGCCGGTGAGCATGGGCAGCGTGTCATCGCGCCCGGCGGCCACGGCCACCTGGCCGACGGCCTCGGCGAAGACGTCCACGCCGAGTTCACCGGTCTGGGGAGGAAGTTCGGGAAGCTGGGGATAGTCCTCGACGGGCATGGTGGGCAGCGAGAACTTCGCACTGCCGCAGGCGATCAGCACCCGGGTGCCGTCCACCGACACGTCCACCGGCTTATTGGACAGCGCCTTGGTGATGTCGGCCAGCAGGCGGCCCGACACCAGCACCTGGCCCGGCCCGGCGACCTCGGCGGCCACGCGCATCTGCGCGGAGACCTCGTAGTCGAAGCCGGAGACCGTGAGGCCATCCTCGTCGGCCACGAGGAGCACACCGCCGAGCACGGGCACCGGAGGCCGCGACGGCAGGCTGCGGGCCACCCAGGCTACGGATTCGGCGAAGTCCTCGCGGGCGACCCGAAACTTCATGCTTGCAAGCTCCATCGCCCGGTCTGTCCTCTCCTACGCGTCGGCTCATGTCGGAAAGCTGTGGAATCAGCCACCCCTGCGCAGTCTGGCACAGGCGACCGACACCAAACCGTACCCGCGCACCCCGCTCTTGCCTACGCCGACCCGCTGTACCGCCTCTCCGCGTACTCAGCGGACGGCTGAGAGCCGTCCGAGTCGAGCACCCGTGGCGCCGGTTGGGAGCCAACCCGATCTTGGACGTACCCGGTGAGTATGCCCGAAGGTCGAACCCGATCCGTAGCCTGACCGGGCTTTTTACCGGAGGCGGTAAAAACCCTGGTCGGGCTACTGACCACTTACTGACCGTTTCACCGGCGCAGCGGTCAGCAGCGCCCCGTAATCGGCCACCCCGCGAACCCGCTTGCGCAGGTAGTGAGCCCTGGTCACCTTCGAGCCCTCCACATGCCCGAGCAGATGCTGAACCGCGTCCAGGGCCTCGAGATCGCTACAGCCCTGCCCGATCAGGGCGTCATAGACCCGGTTCGCCGCCGCCTTGCGGAACGCGTGGAACTCACCCGCCACCCACGAAATCTCGGACCCGGCCACGATGGCGCGCAGCGTGATCCGCAGCGACTCCGGGTCGACCGGTTTACCTTCGCGCCGACCCGACCCGACGAACAGCAACACCTGACCGGGTGCCGCCGCCATCTTCCGGCGCTTCAACATCGCCACCACGCCGCGATCGGTGATGCGCACCGACTTACGGCCGTCCTTCGTCGACCCGTCCTCATGCGCCTGCCAATGCAGCACATCCGGGCCGCCGTCGACTATCGGGCCGTCGACCAGAGTCCCCGCGACCGTGATCACCACGCCGTCCTCGTCGAACGCGAGATCTTCGATGCGGACGCCGAGGGTCTGCCCGATCCGGGTCGCAAGGTTGTAGTGCAGCAGCACCGCATCCCGGTACACGTTGTCGCGGTCCGCCCGAGGATGAGCCTCGAAGTACTCGGCCTCGAGCCGCAGATAGGTAGTGAACTCGTCATCTTCGAGCACGCGGGGGCCGTCGTCGCCCGCGTCCCCGGCCCGTTCGATCCGGGCAGCATCGCGCACCGGGTTGTAGTCGGCCGCATCGTTTTTCACCGCCAGCGCGAACGCACCATCTAACGCCGTCTTCGCGTACCGGCGCATGGTCGCCGAGGTGAACTCGGCTAGCGCGTCGTCGATCTCGCTCGGGCGTACCGGGTCGATCGGGTCGCCGATCTTGCGCCGCGCCAACCGGGTCCGCAGCAGGAACACGGTGTTCTTGCCCGGGTTGTCGGAACCCTGTACGGCCGTGCGGTATTGGCGCATGGTCTGCAATGTCGGTGGTCGATTGGTGCGGTCGTGCGGGGTGCGCGCGTGGTGCGGTAGCCACTTGGTGGTGAGCACCTCGCCGACCGTCATGTCACGTGACCATCCGCTGATCGGGTTGCGGCCCAGCACTTTCGCGCGCCGACGCGGGTCCTTGGCTTTGGCTTGGCGGGCTTTGTCGGCTGCGGTCGGGCTCGACCCGTACGCGCCGAGTCGCCGGGTCTGGCCGTCCACGTCGCCGTAGTTGCCGCGCGACTCGACCTTGATTGCCTTGCCCTTGGCGTCGGTCGCCAGCACCGTATAGGTGATCTTCCCCCAATGCCCTTGTGGTAGAGCCTCTTTCGCCATCTCTGTCGTTGCTTCCTTGCGGTCTCAGGCTTGTTTCTTGCCCTGCTTGGTGGGTGGTAGGTATCCGTGCTCGCGGGCCTTTTGTACGTAGGTGGAGGCCATTCGAGGTTTCAGGCCGAACGCTCTGCCGACTGCGGCTGTCGGGGCTCGCTCGATGTTGTCGCGGTAGATCTGGGCGACCTGCGCGAGCACTTCCGGCGTGATCTCCCGATGCCCCGGCGCGCGGCGCTGACGCTCGACAACCTTCACCGCTCCCCGATGTTCGGCCACCGGGTCGCCCTCCACCTGGAGATCGGCGCGGATCACGAGCGCCGCGTACACGTCGTAGAAGTACTGGATATCGATGGCTCGAAGGTCCTTTGGCTTCACGTCCCGCTGTCGGCGACCTGATCTCAGGCGGAGGTCCGTCAGCTGCGGCGCGCCGTCGCGAATCTCGATCCGCGCGAACGTATCCGGGCCGTCGTAGCCAGCTTTCTCGATCTCGAACCAGTCCGGCAGCAACCTTTCAGCGGCCCGGGTGTAGGTGTTCGACCTCCGCATGATGAGCCCCGCGTCGGGGACGGCGCACTCGGAATAGCCCGTTTCGTCGTCTTCCCGATCCGTACCTGTCTGCATAGTTGTAACTATGCACTTTGCTCTGCACTATTGCAAGCAACCCCGGAGCAACCAGGGCAAACAAGGGAACGGGAGGCACAACGTATGGCGTCGACATGGCTACCCGCCGCAGAGCGGACCGGCCTCGCCAAGGACACCGAACTTGCCGAGTACCTCGGCGTCACCAAGAACCGGCTAGCGCAAGACCGGCACAAGAAAACCGGGGTGCCGTTCATCCGGTACGGGCGCACCATTCGCTACCGCTGGTCCGACGTCGCCAAGTGGGAAGAGAGCAGCCTCATTGGCCCCGACACCGCCGCCTGAAGACATGAAACGGCCCCGGGCCGACGAAACCCGGGGCCGCAACCGAACTAGTGCCCAAAACACAGAAAGGAGTAGCAGTGAGCCTACCGGCCGACGCTGACGATCTCGAGCCCGACACGACGCCCGAAGGCCCTGGCGACTTCGAGCAGGCACCGCGCCGGGAAGGCCCCGAGATCCCGGCCGGGCTGACCATCGCCGAAATCCTCGCCCACGCCGCCCGCACCCCCGCCGCGCCGCCGCCCGAAGATGACCTGTTCGACGCCCGCCCCACCCTGCGCCACCTGCGCGACTACGCCCGCGCCCGCCGCGTCGCGCCCGCCGCCGTCCTCGCCGCCGCCTGCGTGCGCGCCCTCGCCACCGTGCCGCCGTGCGTGAAGCTGCCCGCGCTCGTCGGCAGCGAAGCATCGCTGAACCTGTTCGCCGCGCTCGTCGGACCGCCCGGCGCAGGGAAAGGCGGAGCCGAAGGTGTTGCCGCCGAAGCCATCACGTTCCACGGCATCCTCATCGACGACAACATGTCGGCCCCTCACCAGGTGCGCACCCTGCCCATCGGCACCGGCGAAGGCATCGCCCGCGCCTTCACCCCCGAGGAAGACGAAGACCCGACCGTCAAGGAAACGGCCATCTTCATCGCCCCCGAAGTCGACACCCTCGCAGCACTTCTCGGTCGACAAGGCGCGACCCTCGGCGGAGTCGTGCGCTCAGGGTTCATGGGCGAACAGCTCGGATTCACCAACGCGCAGAAGGCGACCACTACCAACGTGCCCGCCCACACCTACCGCATGGGCCTGATAGTCGGAGTTCAACCCCTGCGGGCCGCGGTACTGCTCGACGGCGCGGATGGTGGTACGCCGCAACGGTTCTGGTGGGCCTCGGTCACCGACCCCTGGGCACCCGACATCGCCCCTGACCAACCGGAACCGATGTCCGTGGCCATCCCCGACTGGGAGCCCGGACACCTCGAGGTGCCCTCGGCTGCCCGCGCCGAAGTCGACGCACACCGCCTCGGCGTGCTCCGCGAAGACGCCGGCATCGATCCGCTCGACGGACACCGGTTGCTGCTGCGGCTGAAGATCGCCGCCGCCCTGGCCATCCTGGAATCCCGGCAGAAGATCACCGACGACGATTGGAAACTCGCCCGCCGCGTCCAGAACCACAGTGATCGTGTCCGCGCCGGGGTAGTTGCCGCCACCGACGAGGCCGCCCGCAAGCGCGCCGCCGCCCGCGCCATCGCCACCGACGAGGCCGAGCAGATCATCGCCGACCGCCGTCACGCCCGAGCCCGAGCACACCTCGAGCGTCGCCTACGCGGACAGGGCGAGCAGCGGCATACCGCGATGGTGGAGGCCGCCAAGGCCGACATCCGCAAGAGCATCGGACCGGCCGCCGTCGAGCTGTCCGATGAGGGCCTGATCAAGATCCGCGAGGAGATCGGAGGCAACCACCAGACCGCGACCTACTACCTCTGGATCGGTGATTAGGCAGGGTCCAGCTGGCCCTAGGTACAGTCCGAACAATCACCAGGTCAGAGGGCTATTTTCTCCACCTGGACCAGGGCCAGCTGGACCATTCACCACCACGGGAAAACGCCCAAAAGAAAGGACACCCTAACCATGGATCAGCGCGCCATCTTCCGAGCCATCGCCGACGCGCACGGGGCCGACTGGGAAGACATCGACGAGCAGACCGCCGTCATCACCGAGCACCACGACGACGGGTCCATGACCAAGAACTACCTCATCATGCCCACCCCCCAGAACGGAGCCGCAGCATGACCGCCAGCCACCGCCCCATCGAGCCCGAGGCCCTCGACCACGCCGCCGACACCGTGCAGAGCTACGGCCACCACGAGACCCTCGTCGCCGTGCTGCTCGAGATCCGCGAGGAACTGCGCCGCATGAACCGGACCCTGCGCTAACCATGACGCTGACGTGCTGCCTCGAATGCGGAGAACCCTCCGCCTCGAGGTGGTGCGAGCAGCACAAGCCCGTGGTGCACCACACCGACAGCGGCACCAACCATCGCGGACCCGACCGCAGACGGTGGGAGCGACTATCAGCCAAGCTCCGCAAGCTCCAACCGTGGTGCACCGCATGCGGAGCAACCACCAACCTGACCGTAGACCACATCCAACCGCTCAACCTGCGGCCAGATCTCGCGTTCGACCTCGGCAACCTGCAAGTGCTGTGCCGTAAATGCAACAGCGCCAAGGGGATTGGCGAAGCCGTCCCCCAGTACATTAGCCCCACCGCTCGGGGCGACTCGAAACCCCTTGGCATCCAACGACTCCCGCCCCAGGGGAGGTGATCCCCCACCGGCCTAAAAACGCGGTGTATGACCAGCCCTAGAACGAGTTACAGATCGCTGTAATTGCTGTAATTGCTTGTCCAACAACTATTTTGGGAGGTGATTCACCATCAAAGCTGGTGCGAAGGGCAATATCGACGCAAAACCCTTGTCGTTCAAGGGTTATCCGAAGGCTCGTGCTCATCGGCGTGCCCGGTTCATCGAGGAGTTTCTGACGATTCCCCGCGGTCACGGTGCGGGTGAGCGGTTCACGCTGCGCGAGTTCCAGCGGGAGATCATCCGGGGTGCGTTCGCTCCGAAGGTGCGCACGGCGCTGGTGTCGATTCCGCGCGCGAACGGTAAATCGGCGCTGGCTGCGGCGTTGGCGCTGGCGGAGCTGTTCACCGGCCCGCCGTCGGCCGAGGTGCTGGTGGTGGCGTCGGATCTGCGTCAGGCGGGCATTGTGATGAAGCTGGCCCGGCGCATGGTGGAGCTGTCTCCGGAGCTGGCGGAGCGGGTGCAGGTGTACCGCGATCACCTGTACGTCCCGGAGAACGACGCCACCCTGTTACCGCTGCCCGCGGAGCCGTCCGCCCTGCATGGTCATGACCCGACGCTGCTGATCGTGGACGAGCTGCACGTGGTGACCGAGCAGGTGTGGGAGGCGGTGACGTCGGTGGGCGGTAAGCGGCCCCAGTCCCTCACTCTGGCGATTTCCACCCCGGCTTCGAGCCCGGACAGCATCATGTGGCGGCTGGTGGAGCATGGCCGCGCTGCCACCGATCCGGCGTTCTACTTCCGGGAGTGGGCGGCCCCGGAGGGGTGCGACACCGCGGACCGGGCGGCGTGGAAGATCGCTAAC
Source organism: Nocardia sp. IFM 10818 (assembly GCF_054655275.1). Lineage (NCBI taxonomy): Bacteria > Bacillati > Actinomycetota > Actinomycetes > Mycobacteriales > Nocardiaceae > Nocardia > Nocardia sp. IFM 10818. The sequence continues at coordinate 7,517 of NZ_BAAHJH010000001.1, read as the reverse complement.
CCGGCCCTGGCCGATGAGCGCCCGTTCCTCGCCGAGGACGGTATCGAGGCGGTGCGGAAGACGATCCGTGAACCGGTGTTTCGTCAGCTGCGCCTCGGGCAGTGGGTGACGGGTATCGATTCGTGGCTGCCGTGGGGTGCGTGGGCGGCGTGCAGCAACTCGAATCGTCAAGTGACGCAACGGGAACGGGTTGTGCTCGCGTTCGACGGGTCCGCGTCGGGCGACTCGACGGCGCTGGTCGGCTGCACCCTGGACGGCCACCTGTTCGTGCTCGGGCTGTGGGAGAGCCCCGGGGATGACCCGGATTGGCGGGTGCCGCGGGCCGAGGTAGACGCCGCGGTCGATATGGCGTTCGCCAAGTACAAGGTGCTCGAGCTGGCGTGCGACCCGTGGGGGTGGCGCAGCGAGATCGAAGCGTGGGCGAAGCGCCACGGGGAACGGAAAGTGCTGGAATGGAATACAGCCCATACAGCGCGGATGGCCCCGGCGACCGACCGTCTGTATCAGGCGGTCGTGACCGAAGCCGTTACCCACGACGGGGATTGGCGTCTGGCCGCGCACGTCGCCCACTGCGTCGCCAAGAAGACGCCGCTGGGGGATCTGGTGCACAAGGATAAGAAGAATTCGCCGCGCAAGATCGACGCCGCGGTGGCGTCGATTGTGGCGTTCGACCGTGCCGCCTGGCACGGCGGAAAGGGTAAGAAGACAAGGAGTTTCAAGTGAGCGACGAACAGGATCTGATCACTGAGCTGATGCAGCGTCTCGAGGCCCCGGTGGCCCGGTATGCGGCGCTGGATCGCTACTACCGTGGGGAACAGCCGTTGGCGTTCCTCTCCCCGGAGGCGAAGGTGGCGCTGGGGAATCGGTTCGGCCGGTACGCGGTCAACATCCCCCGCCTGGCCGTGAACTCGCTGGCCGAGCGCCTGCGGGTGACCGGTTTCGAGAACGTGGACATCTGGGACGACTGGCTACGCAACAACCTGGATCAGACCTCCGGTGTGGTGCATCGGGAGGCGTTGCGGCTGGGCAACAGCCACGTGATCGTGTGGGCCGACCGCTACGGGCGTCCGGTCGCCTCCCCCGAGTCGGCTACTCAGGTCGCGGTTCTCACCGATCCGGGTTCCCGGCAGGTGTTCGCGGGGGTCAAGCGCTGGCAGACGAACACCACCACCGAGGCGTTTCTGTACAAGCCTGATGAGATCGTGCGCCTGCGGGCCAACCAGACCGGTGCTACCACGGTCGGGTACGACGTGATCGCCCGTATCCCGAACCCGCTGGGCCGGGTGCCGGTGGTGCCGTTCATCAACGGTGACGCGTTGCTGAACTTCGGCGACAACCCGCCGAATTCGAACCCGGTCACCACCTACGGGCTGTCCGAGATCGATGATCTGGCCTGCCTGGTGGACGCCCTGAACAAGGTGGGGGTGGACATGCTGACGACCTCCGAGTTCAACGGCCGCCCGCGGCGTTACGCCACCGGCATCGAGTTGACCGAGGACGCCGAGGGTAACGAGGTGTCCCCGATCGGTGAGAACGACCGGATGATGATCTCGGAGAACGAGAACAGCAAGTTCGGGCAGCTGTCGGGCGCGACCCTGGACGGCTACGAGGGTGCCGCGCGGCTGCTACTCGGCCACATCACCGCGATCTCGACCCTGCCGCCGCATTACCTCGGCATCTTCTCCGAGAACCCCACCAGCGCTGACGCTTTGCGGGCGAGTGAGGCCAGCCTGACGGCGCGGGCGGAGAACAAGCAAGGCATGTTCGGGCAGGCGTGGGAAGACGTCGCCCGCCTCATGGTCGCGGTCCGTGACCAGACCGACCCGGACCGGGTGAACCCGCGCGTGAAGTGGGCCGACCCGTCCACCCGTTCGGTCTCCCAGGAAGCCGACGCGATCGTGAAGCTGTACGCGGCTGGGCTTTTGCCGCGGGAAACCGCCCTGTCCCGGCTCGGGTACACCGATGCCGAAATCCTCGACATGCGCGCCGCGGCGATCGTCGCCGACACCAACCAGATTGGAGATGCTGCGTGACCGAACACCGTACCGATCCGGCCGGCGAGATCCCCGTCACTCCTGGCGCCGAAGGTGACGTGGAGGACACCAGTTCCGCAGAAAAAGCGGACGTGAACCTGTTGCAGTCCGAGGAATCGCAGCCTGACCAGGAAGACCTTCACGGTGAAGGTTCTGAGCCGGACAGCTTCCCGCGGTCGGTGGTGGCGAAGCTGCGCGACGAGAACGCCCGCTACCGCCAGCGCGCGCAGAAGACCGACGCCTACGCCGAGCGGCTGCACACCGAGTTGGTCCGGGCTACCGGCCGCCTCGCCGACCCCACCGACCTGCCGTACTCGGAAGATCACCTGGACGACGCCGAGGCGCTCACCGCGGCCATCGATGATCTGGTGGCCCGAAAACCGCACCTGGCGTCCCGGCGGGCCGTCGGGGATATCGGGCAGGGGGCCAAGCCTTCCGCGCCGTCTCCGGTCGATCTGGCGGCCCTGCTGCGGGAGTCGGTGCGATGAGCGAACTGTGGCTGACCAGCCAAGAGGCGATCGACCACTACGGCCTCGATGCGGCGTTCAAGCTCACCGAAACCGAACTGGTGCCCCGCCTCATCGGCGGCGAAGAACGGTGGTCGTCCACCGAACTGGAACGCATGATGCACGAGCGCTAGCGGTAAAGTAGCTGGTAAGGGGCGGCCCCGGCGGTCGCCCCTTCGAGGCTCTCTCGTCCTGGCGGCGAGGAGTGAATCCAATTCACTTCTCCCCTAGGAGTTTTCAATGGCTGACGCCGTAACCAACACGACCACCGCGAAGTCCCTCATCCCGGAACAGGTCGCCCAGCTGCTCGTCCAGCCCCTCGAGGCTGCCTCCGTGGTCCTGTCTTCCGGGCCGCGCATCTTCGATACCGCTGCGCCGCTGCGCATTCCGCGGGTCGCCACCCACGCTCTGGTCCAGTTCACCGGCGAGGGTCAGGAAATCAAGACCGATGACATCGATTTCGACGAGATCAAGCTGATGCCGTCGGATCGCAAGTCGCTGAAGATCATCACCAAGTTCACCAATGAGGTTGTGCGACAGTCGGTTATCGGCCTGGACGCCACCCTGAAGACTCGCCTGGTGACTGATGTTTCCTCGGCGCTGGACTCGGCGCTGTTGCAGGGCGACGGCACCGACAACACGATCACCGGCATCCTGAACCAGCCCGACGTGCAGCAGGGCAAGCTCGACGTCACCGACGCCGATAGCCTGCTCGACGCGATCGCCATGGCTCAAGGCAAGGAAGTGAAGCCGAACCGCTGGTTCGTGTCCGGTCAGGACTTCATCGCGATCCGCAAGCTGAAGGACAAGGAAGGCCGCTACCTGCTCGAGTCCGACATCACCAAGGACGCCACCTACCGCCTGTTCGGCATCCCGGTCACCGTCACGAACAAGTTGCTCACCGGCACAGCAGCTTTGGTGGACATGAACATGGTCGCCATCGCCCGCGACATCGCCCCGGCCGTCACCGTCCTGCCCGAGCGGTGGGCCGAGTTCGACATGACCGGCATCCGTGTCGTCACCCGCTATGACCTCGGTCTGCTGCACCCGGAGGCCGTGGTGGTGCTGAAGGGTACGACCAAGGCCGCAGCGAAGTAGGGGGCGGTCAGCGATGGGATGCGCCAGCAAGAAGAAGGGCACCCCCGAGTTCTGGGACGGCTCCCTGCCCAGCATGACGACATTCCGTCGCTGGTACGCGCTGCGGGAGTCCTACACCTACACCGACGACGACGGGAACACGCGCACCGCAAAGGGACTCGTCGTCATCACCGCCAAGGGCTTGACGAAGCTCGAAGCCCAGTTGCACCCCGAGGACTACAAGAAGCGGATCACGTTCCAGCAGCTGGATTCGTGGCCGTCTCAGGACCTCGAATCGCAGGATCGCATCTGCGGGGGGCTGCTCGAGCAGGTGAACTACGAGGTCAAGGACGAGTGCCCGGACGAACCCGGCCCCGATCCGGACCCCGATCCGGAGGTCCCGACGTTCACCGAGGAAGCGCAGAAGGTGGCGGCGCTGCTCGGGTGGCCGCTGTGGCTCGATGAGGAGCACACCAAGGCCGATCCGGAGGCGTACCCGATTCACCGGCTCGCACAGCAGGCCCTCGACGTGATCACGCCGATGGTGCGGGCGTATGTGCGCGGCAACGGGTTCAACCCGATCGGGTACCCGAACGAGGAACTCGCCGCCGTCATCACCACCGCCTCGGCGCGGTTCGCTTCCAACCCCAGCCAGCTCGAGCAGTACCAGCAGATGGGGCCGTTCACCGGCCGCGTCAACGGTTTTCGAGGCTGGGAGTTGGCGGAGATCTTCGTGTTGAACCGGTATCGGAAGCGGGCGATCGGATGAGCATTCGATTCCCGACCGGCATCCGCATGGCCTACCCGACGCCGTACAAGGTGCGGGTGATCCAGAAGCGTGACCACACCGACGACATCCGACCCGTGATCGGGTGGGCCGCTCCGGATGCCAGCAAGGCCGCCGCGTCCTCGTTCGCCGAGACCGTGATCGACCTGGAGCTGTACGTGCCGCCCGCGTTCCTGGAGAACTTCGAATGGGTGGGTGCGAACAACAACGACTTCACCGCGATCTGGTTGCCGAAGGTCCCCGGCGGGCCGCTCGGCGACAAGGACCCGGTGGTGAAGTACTGGTGTGTCGGTCCGCCGGAGGTGGCCGCCGGTCCGGGCGGTTGGAAACCGGGCGCATTGATCAACCTGCGGCGCGCCGTCTAGAGCTTCGGGGCGGGTACGGCTGAACTTGGACACCCGGTGGCGGCCCACCCGAACGAACAGAGCCCCGGCCCCGTGGAAGGGGGTCGGGGCCTCTGGTTTTACTGACCGGTTTACTGACCACATTGAGGGCAAAAACCGCACAAATGAGCGAAACTCAGCGAAGGAGTTTTGGAAGGGTGCCGAGTGGCATCCTGGCAGGTCACGCCGGAAAACCGGCCAATGACCGGGGCCTCTGCATTGAGACCCCGATCACAGCTGGTCATACCCGATGAGTTACCCGGACCTTACGAGACCAGTTGTCACCTTCGATTCCACCGCTGCTCCTTGCTTCCGTTCGGGTGGGGAGGGGTTGCGAGCGAACCGTTGCTCTCCCAACCCGAGTTTCCACACACCCTGTTTTAGAAGAACCTTTTCTAGAAGAAGAACTGAAGTAGTAGTAGGGCCTGTTAGTTCTGTGGACTCCGCCCGTTCCCCCTGGTCGGAGGGTGTGGCGGCGTGGGGATGTCTCGAGAGTGTCTCGAGGATGAACGTCGGATGGCTGTGGAGCGGACGGCGTTCTGCACAGTCATCCTCGAGCCATCCTCGAGTTGCTCCCCGATTTCCTGCGGTTCTGCCCACATCTGAGCGAAACCGGGGACAACTCGAGGATTCCTCGAGGACTGAACAAGGACTCCTCGAGGAATCCACAGGGATGAACCGGACTTCGCGCAGGTCAGCCCTCGAGGATGAATCCTCCTGTGGGAACTGTGCATCAACCCCTGTGCACCACTGTGAGTAGACCCCTGGGAGCAAACCGGTGGACAACAGTGGGATTCCTCGAGGAATCCCCAGGCTTTCCTCGAGGACTCCTCGAGGAATCCACAACCCCGAAAACAGAAGACCCCCACGTCAAGCGACGTGGGGGTCTGTTAGCTGTGGATCAGCGGGAGCGTTGCTTGATCCTGGCTGTGAGTTCTTGAACCTGGTCGTACACCCGGCGCCGCTCGGTCATCTCCTTGCGCACCTTCTTCTCGGCGTACATGACCGTCGTGTGGTCGCGGCCGAAGGCCTGACCGATCTTGGGTAGTGATAGGTCGGTGAGTTCACGGCACAGGTACATGGCGATCTGCCGGGCCTGCGCCAGCGGCCGCGCCTTGCCCGGCCCGGTCAGCTCTTCCAGGGTGGTGTTGAAGTACTCCGCGGTCACGGCCATGATCGTGGCCGCCGTGATCTCCAGCGTCGCGGTATCGGGCATGAGATCGCGCAGCACCACCTCGGCCAGCGACAGATCCAGCGGCTGCCCGTTGAGCGAGGCGAACGCCGTCACGCGGATGAGCGCGCCCTCGAGTTCGCGGATATTGCGCTCCACCCGGCTGGCGATGAGTTCCAGCACATCGTGCGGCACGTCCAGGCGGTCCATGCGCGCCTTCTTGCGCAGGATGGCGATGCGGGTCTCCAGCTCCGGCGGCTGCACATCGGTGATGAGGCCCCATTCGAAGCGGGTGCGCAGCCGCTCCTCCAGGGTGGCCAGCTGCTTGGGCGGCCGGTCGGAGGAGACGACGATCTGCTTATTGGCGTTGTGCAGCGTATTGAAGGTGTGGAAGAACTCCTCCTGGATGCCTTCCTTGCCCTCGATGAACTGGATGTCGTCCACCAGCAGGATGTCGGTCTCCCGGTAGCGGCGCTTGAACGCCACCTTGCGGTCGTCGCGCAGCGAGTTGATGAAGTCGTTGGTGAACTCCTCGGTGGAGACGTACTTCACCCGCATGCCCGGGAACAGCCGCTGGGCGTAGTGCCCGGCCGCGTGCAGCAGATGCGTCTTGCCCAAACCCGAAGCGCCCCAGACGAACAGCGGGTTGTAGGCGCGTGCGGGCGCCTCCGCGATGGCCACCGCCGCGGCGTGCGCGAACCGATTGGAGGCGCCGATGACGAAGGTCTCGAAGGTGTACTTCGCGTTCAGGCTGTTGGTGCCCGACGCCGGTGCGGTCTCCCGCTCGGGCGACTTGTTGAAGTAGGTCGGCCAGGTATTGCGGACATTGACCACCGGCTCGTCGTCGTGATGGTCCTCGTCCACCGGGCGGCGCGCGGCCGGCATGGGCGCGGGCTCGTCCTCGGGCTCCGGGGAGAACAGCGATTCCTGCCCGGGCGACCGGGGCGCGGCGCGGCGTTCCTCGCGGCGCCGGGGCGCTATCTGCGGCTCGGGCGCGGGCGCCGGCAACTCTTCGGCCATCGGCGGCTGCCCGAATTCCACAGGGGGATAACCATCCTGGTCCGGATACTCCCCCGGGTACTCCTGTGGAGGCAGATAGCGCGGCTGCCGGTACTCCGGCGGGGCCTGGTAGTGCGGCAGCTGGCGTTCCGGCGCGGGCGGCGGCGCGGCTGCCGGCGGATAGCCCACCGGACCCGGCTCGGGCTCGCGCGGGCGCTCCGGCCGCGAGGTCATGCGGGCGTGCCGCGGCTTGGGGGCCCGGTCGGCGGGCGTGTTCTGCTGGGCCGAGATCCGCACGCCCAGCCCCTCCACCTGCAATCCGCGGCGGGTCAGCGCGCGCAGGATGGGTTCGCGCAGATCGCGTTCGACCACGCCCTGGGCCATCGTCCCGGACACCGAGAGCAGGGCGAATCCCTGGGCGAGGGTGATCGGCTCGATCATCCGCAGCCAGGCCATGTGTGCCTTGCTGACCGGCTGGATCTCACCGTCGGCGGAACCGCCGGCGAGTTCGGCCACCACCTCGGGCCATACGCTGGTCAACACGTTCTGCTCGTCGTCCAC